>NZ_WXYO01000011.1 GCF_009901585.1 Poritiphilus flavus
TAGGCCGCCGCCTTCTTCAAAGACCCTTCACACTAGTGTGAGGGGTCTTTTTATTTTAAAAGGATAAAGACCAGGTGAGAGAGCCGCTGACGAAGCCCCTGGCTCGTCAGGGTCCTGATCCGCTAAAAAGGCAACGCCTTTGGCGACATCATGGATAGGCCGCCGCCTTCTTCGAAGACCCTTCACACTAGTGTGAGGGGTCTTTTTATTTATAAGGGAATAGACCAGGTGGGAGAGCCGCTGACGAAGCCTCTGGCTCGTCAGGGTCCTGATTCGCTAAAAAGGCAACGCCTTTTGCTGAATCATGGATAGGCCGCCGCCACAAAACTTCCTGACCTATGGCGTCAGGATGTTTAATTAAAAAGGGAAAAGACCTGCTGGGATTCCACCCCAGGCCCATCATTACTTTTAGAATTTGCCCAAAATAATAAGGGCTGCCCCCGTCGGAGCAACCCCTATTGAACTCAAACAATAACTAATTCAAATTCGAGGGAGGTCACCTTCTCCCTTGAGCGGTAAATTCGATTTTCCCATCAAGTAAGTATCTACGTGGTGTGCCGCCTGCCGGCCTTCCGAAATAGCCCAGACGATCAAAGATTGACCTCTGCGCTGGTCTCCGGCAACAAATACTCCCGGGATATTGGTAGCGTAATCAGACACTGAAGCTTTGATATTCGTTCTCGGATCCATTTCCAGACCCAGCTGATCCGCCATGGTCGTTTCAGAACCCGTAAAACCTAAAGCCAATAAGGCCAATTCGCATTTCCATTCTTTTTCAGTTCCTTTAATCTCTTTTAGAACAGGACGTTCTCCTGATTTCCTTTCCCATTCCACGTTTACCGTGATCAAACCTTTGAGGTTTCCGTCCTTATCGCCAATAAACTCTTTTGTGGAGATACTAAAGACCCGCTCTGCTCCCTCTTTGTGAGACGAACTGGTGCGTAGCCTCATCGGCCAAAATGGCCAGGGTTGATCTTCCGGCCTCCCGGTAGGAGGTTTTCCCAGGATCTCAAAATTCGTAACGGACGTAGCTCCCTGCCTGAAGGAAGTACCTATACAATCCGAACCGGTATCACCACCTCCTATGACTACAACATCTTTGTCGCTCGCCAGTATGGATTCACCCAGATCTTTCTGCCCATCTACACGTCTGTTATTTTGAGCGAGGAAATCCATGGCCTGTACTACTCCCTTTAGGTCCGCTCCCTTTATGGGAAGTGGCCTTCTTACGGTGGCACCCCCGCATAGGACTACCGCGTCAAAATCTTTCAAAAGCGAATCGGTTTTAACATCTTTTCCCACATTAACCCCACATTTAAATGTTATACCTTCCTCTTCCAAATACTGCAACCTGCGGTCAATGATGTGTTTTTCCATTTTAAAGTCAGGAATTCCATATCGCAATAAACCACCTGGTTTCTCATCCCTTTCGAATACCGTGACCAAATGCCCGGCACGGTTCAGCTGTTGGGCAGCCGCTAAGCCTGCAGGGCCGGAACCTACAACAGCCACACTTTTTCCGGTACGGGTTTCCGGTGGTTCCGCAGTGATCCAGCCTTCCTTAAAGGCCATCTCCGCGATGTTCTTTTCAATGTTTTCAATGGAGACCGGATCTGCATTGATCCCAAGAACACATGCTTCCTCGCAAGGTGCAGGACACAGCCTGCCCGTAAATTCCGGGAAGTTGTTGGTAGAATGTAGTATCTCAGTGGCCTTCTTCCATTTACCGCGGTATACCGCATCGTTAAAATCGGGGATAAGGTTGCCCAGGGGGCAGCCGCTATGACAAAACGGAATGCCGCAGTCCATACATCTGGCACCCTGTTCCCTTATTGCCTTTTCTTTGAGAGGTTTGGTAAACTCCTTAAAGTTCTTAACGCGTTCCTCCACGGGAGTGTAGGCCTCATCCTTTCTATCGTACTCTAAAAATCCTGTAATCTTTCCCATGGATCAATTATATGGTTTCCAATTTTTCTTTTTCTAATCGTATCAGTGCCAGCCTGTATTCCTCGGGGAAAATCTTGATAAACCTCGGCAAACACTGCTCCCAGTTCTCCAGAATACGCTGAGCTAACGGGCTAAAAGTGGCATTGTAATGGTTTTCAATCAGGCCTTTTAGCTGCAAAATATCCTCTTCGGTTTCAACCGCCAGCAAATTCAGGGATTCCTTATTGCAGTTTTTCTCAAAAGTTCCCTTTTCATCAAAAACATAGGCAATACCCCCGCTCATTCCGGCTCCGAAATTCCTGCCAACAGATCCGAGGATCACAGCTACCCCTCCGGTCATATATTCACAACCGTGATCCCCAATTCCTTCCACGACAGCCGTCGCCCCGGAATTTCTTACACAGAAACGCTCGCCAGCCTTTCCGTTGATATACGCTTCCCCTGAGGTTGCTCCGTACAGACTCACATTACCGGTTATTATATTCTCTTCCGGTTTGAGTGTGGATTGGCCAGGAACTTTGATGATCAATTTCGCCCCGGACAAGCCTTTACCCATATAATCGTTGGTATTTCCATTCACCACCATGGTAAGCCCTTTGGTGGCAAAAGCCCCAAAACTTTGTCCTGCAGAACCTGTAAAATTCAGTTTTAAGGTATTTTCAGGAAGGCCTTTAGCGCCGTATATTTTGGAGATCTCATTGCTGATTATGGCTCCTACCGCCCGGTCCGTGTTTCGGATGGGGAAATCAAGACTGGTCTTTTCTTTCCTAAAGAGTGCAGGGTGGGCCTTTTCTATGATCTCAAATTCCACGGAATTCTCAATCCCGTGCTTTTGTTGTTGTGTATTGTAGAATTTGGTGCTTTTTGGAACATCAATCTCATGTAAGATCGGTGTTAGGTCAATACCATGAGCTTTGTAATGGCTTATGGCCTTATTCCTGTCCAATTTATGGACCTGGCCTACCATCTCGTTCACCGTACGGAATCCAAGTTGTGCCATGATCTCCCTGAGTTCCTGTGCAATGAAATACATATAGTTTACAACGTGTTCAGGTTTGCCCTCAAATTTCTTCCGCAATTCCGGATTTTGAGTCGCGATCCCAACAGGGCAGGTATTCAAATGACATACACGCATCATAATGCAGCCTGAGGCTACTAAGGGTGCTGTAGCGAATCCGAATTCCTCCGCCCCCAGCAGACAAGCTATGGCTACGTCTCTTCCGGTCTTTAATTGTCCGTCACATTCCAGGACCACACGGTTCCTAAGGTCATTCATGACAAGGGTCTGCTGTGCTTCCGCTATACCAAGCTCCCAGGGGAGTCCGGCGTGTTTCAGGGAAGTGAGGGGAGATGCCCCGGTTCCTCCGTCAGATCCGGATATAAGAATAACATCGGCCTTAGCCTTGGATACTCCCGCGGCTACTGTGCCTACCCCAACTTCGGAAACCAGCTTAACATTGATCCTTGCCTCGCGATTAGCGGATTTGAGGTCGTAAATCAGCTGAGAGAGATCCTCAATAGAATAAATATCGTGATGAGGGGGTGGCGAGATCAGGCCGACATAGGGCGTGGAATTCCTGGTCTTTGCAATAGCCGGATTAACCTTCGGTCCCGGAAGTTGACCTCCTTCTCCTGGCTTGGCACCCTGTGCCATTTTGATTTGTATTTCCTGGGCATTGGTAAGGTAATTAGAGGTAACCCCAAATCTTCCTGATGCCACTTGCTTAATTGCGCTGTTTCTCCAATCACCGGTCTGGTTCTTATAAAAACGCTCAGCATCTTCTCCGCCTTCGCCAGAGTTACTTTTACCGCCTATTCGATTCATAGCAATGGCCAGGTTCTCATGTGCTTCTTTGCTGATCGAACCGTAGGACATCGCTCCTGTTTTAAATCGCTTTACGATTTCTGTCCAGGGTTCTACCTCTTCCAGTGGGATGGGATCAAAATTAGAAAACTCAAACAGCCCGCGTATGGTCATTAAGTTAGTGGATTGCTCATTGACCATTTCAGCGAATTCCTTATAAGTCTCCGGCTCGTTGTTACGCACAGATTTCTGAAGTTTGGCAATGGAAAGCGGATTGAACATATGCTTTTCACCATCTCTTCTCCATCGGTATTCTCCGCCGATCTCCAGTTCAAGATTGGCCGCAACCTGTTGTTTTTTGTAGGCTTTGCCGTGACGTTTGGAAATTTCCTTTTCTATTTCGTAAAGGCCTATGCCTTGTATACGCGTAGGGGTATTAGGGAAGTATTTATCCACCACATTGGTATTCAGACCTATACACTCAAAAAGTTGAGATCCGCGGTAGGAATTCAAAGTAGATATCCCGATCTTATTCATAACCTTAAGAATCCCTTTTCCTATGGCCTTGTTGTAATTTTTGATGGCCTCATCGAAGGTGTATTCCGTGATATCATTCTCCTCGATCTGCTCTCCAATGATCTCATTGACCAGATAGGGGTTGATAGCACTGGCGCCAAAACCGAAAAGCAGGGCGAAGTGATGAACTTCTCTGGGTTCCCCGGATTCTACGATCACACTTAGTTTAGATCGTTTGCCGAGCCGCTGTAGTCCACTGTTTACATATGAACAAGCTAAAAGAGCTGGTATCGGAGCATTCAACGCATCGGAATTACGGTCTGAGAGTATGATGATATTCGCTTCCTCATCTATGGCCTGAACTGCTTGCTCCAGTATGGATTGTAGCCCTTCTTCAAGGCCGTTATGGCCCCGGTTCACATCATACAAGATTGGAATTGAAACCACTTTGTAATCCGGGCTGGAGTCGTAATTCTTTATTTTATCCAGATCTTCCTTGGAAATTACCGGGTTCTGGATCTTTAATTTGCGGCAGTGTAATTCTGTAAAGTCGAAAATATTCTGATCACTTCCCAGGGTAAGGCTGATATCCGTGATCAACTCTTCCCGTATACCGTCCAATGGAGGATTAGTAACCTGTGCAAAAAGCTGTTTGAAGTAGTTGTAGATCAATTGTGGCCTTTCGGACAGAACCGCAATAGGAGTGTCTGACCCCATAGACCCTATGGGCTCCTTTGCATTTTTACCCATAGGAAGAATGATGGTGTTTATATCTTCGAGGGTGTAACCAAAGATGGCTTTTCTTTTGTCCAGGGAGGCCTCACCCAGAAACAAAGGGCAATCATTATACGGGATATCCCTGAGGTGAACCAGATTATTGTCCAGCCACTTTTTGTAGGGATGTCGTTGAGCGATCTCTTCCTTGATCTCCTCATCATTCACAATCCGGCCTTCCTCCATATTTACCAGGAACATCTTCCCTGGCTCTAACCTTCCGTGAAATTCAATGTTTTCGGGCGCCAAATCAACCACTCCGGTTTCCGAAGACATGATCACATAACCGTCTTTGGTCACGGAGTATCGGGAAGGACGTAGTCCGTTCCTGTCCAGTACCGCCCCAATGTAGTTGCCATCTGTAAAAGGTATACTGGCAGGACCATCCCAGGGTTCCAACATGCAGGAATGATATTCGTAAAAGGCTTTTTTCGCCTCGGACATATCCGGGTTCTTTTCCCAGGCTTCCGGTACCAATACCATCATGACCTCTGGTAAGGATCGCCCGGTCATCAACAATAGTTCAACCACCATGTCCATAGTGGCAGAATCTGATTTACCGGGTAAAATGATGGGTAGTATGCGCTTTATGTCTTCTCCGAAAAGTTCGCTTTCCAGTAATTCTTCCCTGGACTTCATCCGGGTTACATTACCCCTCAGGGTGTTGATCTCTCCATTGTGACACATATATCGGAACGGCTGAGCCAGGTCCCAGGTAGGGAAGGTGTTGGTAGAGAAGCGCTGGTGAACCAAAGCCAGTCTGGTTACCACTTTCGGATTGAGAAGGTCCTTGTAATAAAGCTTGATGTCGTTGGGCATTAAGAGCCCTTTGAATATGATAATTCTTGTGGAAAGGCTTGGAATATAAAAGAACTGGCTCTCAGACAACCTGGAGTCAATAATAGCGTGCTCCGTGAGTTTACGGGCCACAAATAGCTTTCTGTTAAAACTGAAATCATCCTGATCCGCATCCTCTTTGGCTATAAAGACCTGTTTGACAAAAGGTTCGGTCTTCATGGCAATTCGACCCGGTATGGATCGATCTACCGGAACGTCCCGCCAGCCGAGCAGTTTTAGTCCCTGATCCCGAATATTGTCCTCGAAGGTCTTTATGCAAAAGTCCCGCTGATTGTCCTTTTGTGGCAGGAAAACATTACTTACTGCATAATCTCCTGGTTCGGGCAGTTCAAAAGCGCAGACCTCAGTGAAAAACTCGTGAGGAATGTCTATGAGGATACCAGCACCATCGCCGGTCTTACCATCCGCACTTACCGCACCACGATGCTCCAGCTTATCCAGAATTTCCAGTGCCTTATGAATGATATCGTTAGATTTTTGCCCTTTTAAGCTACATATGAATCCCGCTCCGCAATTGTCATGCTCAAAATCCGGTAAATACAAGCCCTGCTTCTTCAATGTCATAAATTATTGTATTTACTCAAAAATATCATAATTGATGATAAATATGTACACATTTAATATCATATATGTAAAATATTTAACGTTTTTAATTAAACGTTAAAAAAAACACATATTGAAAATATTGGGATGCTTAAATTGGGATATTGATAAAATCGAAGGCTCGTAAGTGGGATACCCGCCCAAAAGATGGGGTTAGGATAAGAATGTAGTTAGTTGATGGGACTTTTCCCTATATTTTTAGTGGTGCAACACAAAAAAATACAATTTATGGAAGATACCCCCTATTTTTTGAGGGGGGTGGTTTAGATTCAATCGGAATTAAATCAACTAATTTCTAAGAATACTTCTTGAAATAACTATTTTTTGAATCTCAGAAGTACCTTCATAGATCTGGGTGATCTTGGCGTCTCTCATGAGTCTTTCTACGTGATAATCCTTTACAAAACCATTTCCACCATGGATTTGCACAGCTTCAACCGTTGTGGCCATAGCCACTTCCGAAGCATATAGTTTTGCCATGGCCCCGGAGAGGTCGTAGTTATTTCCGTTGTCTTTATCCCATGCGGATTTGTACACCAAATGACGGGCCGCTTCAATTTGCGTATGCATATCGGCAAGTTTGAAGGCGATTGCCTGGTGATTCCCTATTTCTGTTCCAAAGGCTTTTCGCTCTCCGGCGTATTTCAGGGATAACTCATAAGCGCCGGCGGCAATTCCAAGGGCCTGTGCTGCAATACCTATCCTCCCTCCGGAAAGGGTTTTCATGGCGAATTTAAAACCAAAGCCGTCCTCGCCTATCCTATTCTCCTTTGGTACTTTTACATCGTTGAAGATCAGGGAGTGTGTATCACTTCCGCGAATACCCAGCTTGTTTTCCTTAGGCCCAACCTCAAAGCCATCCATGCCTTTCTCGACGATCAGGGCGTTGATCCCCCTGTGTCCAAGTTCCCTATCCGTCTGTGCGATCACCAGGTATATCTCGGCCGTATTTCCGTTGGTGATCCAGTTTTTGGTGCCGTTCAGTACATAGTGATCTCCTTTGTCTATAGCGGTGGTCTTTTGCGAGGTGGCATCACTACCAGCCTCTGGTTCAGAAAGGCAAAAGGCCCCAATACAGTCTCCCGTGGCCAGGCGCGTCAGGTATTTTTCTTTCTGGGCTTCTGTACCAAAGGTTTCAAGCCCCCAGCATACCAGCGAGTTATTAACGGAAACCACAACCGAAGCAGAAGCATCTACCTTGGAGAGCTCTTCCATGGTCAGCACATACGAAAGAGTATCCAGACCACTACCACCGTATTTCGGATCTACCATCATACCCAAAAATCCTAGTTCTGCCATCTTCTTCATTTGCTCGGCGGGAAATTGCTGTGCATCGTCCCTTTCAATAACACCGGGCAGTAATTCAGTCTGGGCAAAGTCTCGGGCGGCCTGCCGTATCATCAGTTGTTCTTCTGTCAGGGTAAAATCCATTTCGCTGTGATATCTTTAAAAGATCAGTGCAAATATACGGTGCCAAAAGAAAAAATTAAATTATTCTAAAGGATAGTTGAGAATTTATCAATGTTTATTTTCCAATGCTAGTGCACTATGATGTGCCGGATCCCTTTCAATCCGATGCAATATTTTTATATTTGTCCGGCCGATATCCGGCAATTGATTTAATCCTATAATTATGAGACAACACTAGCCCCATTTGGGGGATTTATTGCGTTTATTTTCGGGAATGAGAATGCTTAGGTAATGTATATAGAGATCAAAATCAATTGTAATGAAAGAACTTTTAAAGAAATATGAAAATAAGGCTCCTGAAATTGTTTTTAATTGGAAGGACCCTGAAACTGAGGCAGAAGGCTGGACGGTGATCAACTCACTTCGCGGTGGAGCCGCCGGAGGAGGTACCCGGATGCGGGAAGGCCTGGATATGAATGAGGTATTATCCCTGGCGAAGACCATGGAAGTGAAATTCACGGTATCCGGCCCACCAATTGGAGGAGCAAAATCCGGTATCAATTTTAACCCGAACGATCCCCGGAAGCGCGGGGTACTGGAACGATGGTACAGGGCGGTTTCCCCACTGCTTAAAAGCTACTACGGAACAGGAGGAGATCTCAACGTAGATGAAATTCATGAGGTGATCCCAATCACCGAAGACGCCGGGGTATGGCATCCTCAGGAAGGGGTGTTTAACGGACATTTCAGGCCCACTGAGGCAGACAAGATCAATCGTATTGGACAATTAAGGCTGGGGGTGATCAAGGTCCTTGAAAGCGATCAGTATTCCCCAAGTGTCAAAAACAAATATACCGTTGCTGATATGATCACGGGCTTTGGCGTTGCGGAAGCCATCAAGCATTACTACGATATTTTCGGAGGTTCTGTGATAGGTAAAAAAGCTATTGTCCAGGGCTTTGGAAACGTGGGTGCGGCGGCCGCCTTTTACCTCGCTCAGATGGGGGCTAAGATCGTTGGGATCATAGACCGTGAAGGAGGAGTGATCAACGAAGCAGGCTTTTCCTATGACGAGATCAAAACCTTCTTTCTTCACAAAAAAGGAAATACCCTCATAGCAGACGCGGATCGAATGATCCCATTCGCGGAAATGAATGAGAGGATCTGGAGTTTACCCACGGAGATCTTCGCGCCATGTGCTGCCTCTAGGCTGATCACTAAAGAGCAGATCACTACCATGATGGACACCGGATTAGAGGTGATCTCTTCGGGCGCCAATGTACCATTCGCGGACAAGGAAATATTTTTCGGACCCATTATGGAGTACACGGATGAGCGCGTAAGTCTGATCCCGGACTTCATTTCCAACTGCGGAATGGCCCGTGTTTTTGCCTATTTTATGGAGCGTAGAGTAGGAATGGATGACGAATTGATATTTAATGATACCTCGAATACCATTAGAAACGCAATTTTGAATATCTTTAAGCAAAATGCAGCCAAAACCAATATAAGCAGAACTGCATTCGAAATTGCATTGAAACAACTAATTTAAACCAACCACTAAATTATGGAGACGCTTCTTATTGTCATTTTTGCCATGGGCTACCTGGCTATTACTCTTGAGCATAATCTTAAAGTAGACAAATTAATCCCGGCTCTGGCAATGATGGCGATACTGTGGGCCATCATGGCCTTTGGAGTAGATGGTTTCTCCACATGGTTTGACTCTGGGAAACATGCCCTTGTTGATGGTTATGAAGCTTTAATGCACGAAGACAGGATGCATCTTTTGGAGGAGACTCTGCTACATCATCTTGGTAAAACTTCAGAGATCCTGGTATTTCTTTTGGGTGCCATGACCATTGTTGAGATCATTGATTACTTCAATGGATTTGCCACTATAAAAACATTTGTCCGAACGCGAAGTAAAAGAAAGATACTTTGGATCTTTTCTTTTCTTGCCTTCATCCTTTCAGCTATCATTGATAACCTTACCGCCACTATAGTATTGGTTTCTATTTTACAGAAGATCGTAAAGAGGAGGGAAGACAGACTGTGGTACGCCGGTTTGATCGTTATTGCAGCCAACGCGGGTGGGGCATGGTCTCCTATCGGGGATGTGACCACTACCATGCTTTGGATCGGAAATAAGGTAACTACGGTCAAGTTGATAAGCTACCTGTTATTACCATCGTTAATTTGTATGCTGATCCCTTCTTTTATCGCTTCTTACCTGCCAGCTTTCAAAGGCAAGATAGATTACGAAGAAGAGGACGGGCAGAAACTGCACCGTTTCGGCCCAACGATGTTGTATCTTGGACTCAGCGCCATTGTATTTGTGCCCATCTTCAAAACAATTACACACCTTCCACCTTATGTTGGAATGATGCTTTCGCTGGCGGTTGTAGCTACCTTTGCCGAGATCTACAGTAGCAGCAAATTCAGCATATCAACGGTTGACGGGGATCATGAGGAGGGAGCGCATCACAGCCCGGTGCATAAGGCTTTATCTAAAATAGAACTACCCAGTATTCTGTTCTTCCTTGGGATACTGATGGCCGTGGCGGCCCTGGAGTCCTTAGGCCTGTTGTTTGGCTTTGCGGATTGGCTGAAAGTGGCTACCCCTCTTGTAGGTACAGAAATTGTAGGTACACAAGTTTCAGACCTGGTGGTCATACTCCTGGGTGTTGCCTCAGCGGTCATTGACAACGTTCCATTGGTAGCCGCGAGTTTGGGGATGTTCTCTGAAGCTCAGGATAATCCTCTCTGGCATTTTATCGCCTATTCCGCGGGGACAGGTGGGAGTATGCTTATTATCGGTTCCGCAGCAGGTGTGGTGGCCATGGGAATGGAAAAAATAGATTTCTTCTGGTACCTGCGCAAGATTGCCTGGTTGGCTGCTGTCGGATTTATCGCTGGAGCCGTAGTATTTATTTTGACGCGTTATTTATTCTAGCTGTATACTTTTATCGACAAAATACCGTTATAAAGGCAACTTAAATTCGAGAAAATATATGGCATTGTTACAAGACCTGGTGAACGACGCCCAAGTGGGGGAAGTCGTTTCCGAGGAAAAGACCCTTTCTGTTATTGATCTTATTTTTAATGGAGGGACCGGAAGTATTGTAATTATTTCGGTTCTTTTTGCCATGCTGGCCGTGGCTTTATATATCTACTTTGAACGCCTTTTGGCCATCAAAGCGGCCTCTAAGATCGACAAGAACTTCATGAATCAAATTCGTGATCACGTGATGAATGGCAAGCTGGAAGCAGCCAAGATCCTTTGCGCACAGACAGACTCTCCCGTGGCCCGACTCACGGAAAAGGGTGTCTCCCGTATCGGGAAGCCCCTGGACGACATCAACACGGCGATAGAAAATGCGGGAACCCTGGAAGTGTATAAACTGGAGAAAAACGTGAATATACTTGCTACAGTTGCCGGAGCTGCTCCCATGATCGGTTTCCTTGGTACGGTAATTGGTATGATTTTAGCGTTCCATCAAATGGCCAGTAGTGGAGGGCAGGCAGAAATGGGTGCATTGGCATCAGGGATCTATACCGCCATGACCACTACGGTTGCAGGTCTTGTGGTAGGTATCATTGCCTATATGGGTTACAACCACCTGGTAAACCGAACGGATAAGGTGGTACACAAAATGGAAGCAAATGCCGTGGAGTTCCTGGATCTTTTGAACGAACCGGTTTAGACACTAGAATATGAAACTGAAAGGAAGAAATAAAATAAGCCCGGAATTCAGTATGTCTTCCATGACAGATATTGTATTTCTGTTGCTTATTTTCTTTTTGCTCACCGCGAACTCTCCTAACGCTTTGGACTTGTTATTACCTAAAGCTAAAGGGAAGTCGACCAACACTCAGAACGTTTCCGTTACCATAAACAGGAACCTTCAGTATTTTGTGAACAACGAGCAGATCAACGGGGAATATATTGAAATTGAACTAAAAAAAGCACTGGAAGGCCAGGACAAGCCGACCATTATTCTAAGGGCAGAGGAAAGCGTTGCGATCAAAGAAGCGGTCAACGTGATGGATATTGCCAATAGGAATAACTACAAGGTGATACTGGCGGTGCGACCGAATTAATGTCATTCTTAGACACGAGACACAAGAAAAAATCCTTTACACTTACCACAACCTTGTTAAGTGTTCTTATCCTGCTATTGTTCTATATCGGGTTGACCTACCTGGACCCGCCTGAAGAGAACGGAATTACGGTAAACTTTGGCTCCATGGATGTGGGCATGGGCAATCAGCAACCCAAGGAAAAGATACGATCGCAACCTGCGCCTGAAAAGGAGGTTGTGGAAGAGGAAGTGGTAGAGGAACAGGAAGCTGCCCCGCCTGAGGAAGTAGCCCAGGAGGAAGTGACAGAAGCACCTTCAGAAAAACTACTGACCCAGGAATCCGAAGAATCCATCCGTATAAAGCAGCAGCAGGCGGCCAAACGCAAGGCTGAAGAAGCTGCGCGTAAGGCTAAGGCCGAGGCCGAAAGGAAGGAGCGGGAGAAAAAGGAAGCAGAAGAGCGCGCCCGCAAAGAGCAGGAAGCTAAGAAGAAAAAGCTGGACGACCTTATGGGTGGCCTGAACAAATCTGACGGTACCGCCAGCGGAAGTGAAGGGGATGATAACCGTCCCGGAGACAAAGGTCAGGAGGGGGGTGATCCCTATGCGAGTAGCTATTACGGCAGTCCGGGATCCGGAAGTGGAACGGGGGGTTACGGATTAAGAGGCAGGTCTTTGGCCGGTAAAGGAAAAGTACAGCAAGACTGCAACCAGGAAGGCCGGGTAGTGGTGAGGATCAAGGTAGACAAAAGCGGTAAAGTGGTTGAAGCGCTCCCTGGGGTAAAAGGGACTACTAACAGCGATCCATGTCTTTTAGAGCCTGCCAGGAAAACCGCGTTTAAGCACAGATGGAACCCGGATTCCAAAGCACCCAACGAACAGATCGGTTTTGTGGTTGTCAATTTTAAATTGGGCGAATAGGTCGTACCTTTGTGCGCTCAATCGGTAAAGTATGACCTACCAGGAAACCTTGGATTGGATGTTTGCCCAACTTCCAATGTATCAACATAAAGGCCCTAAAGCCTTTAATGGTAAGCTGGATAACATCAGGGAGCTTTCGCAATACCTTGGAGATCCTCACAAACAGTTTAAAAGCATTCACATAGCGGGCACCAACGGTAAAGGTTCCAGTAGCCATATGCTGGCTTCTGTTTTGCAAGAAGCCGGTTACAAAACCGGACTTTATACTTCGCCACACCTCAAAGACTTCAGGGAACGCATCAGGATTGACGGAAAGCCGGTGGAACAGGCATTTGTCATCGATTTTATCCAAAAGCATCGCGACTTTTTTGAGGCCCGCAAGATGTCTTTCTTTGAGATGACGGTTGGCATGGCATTTCAGTATTTCGCTGAAAACCAGGTGGATATCGGGGTGATTGAGGTTGGTTTAGGAGGGCGTTTGGATGCCACGAATATTATAGAACCAGAAATATCTTTGATTACCAATATTGGAATGGATCATACGGACACCCTTGGAAATTCCCTGGAACAGATTACCCGGGAAAAGGCAGGGATCATCAAAGCGGGTATTCCGGTGGTGATCAGTGAGAAACAGCCCGAAATTGCCGGTCTTTTTGAGGAAATAGCCGCAAACCGAAACGCGCCTATTGTGTTTGCTGAAGATATTGTGAATGCCTCCTACGAAACTCCATTGCTGGGCAACTATCAACTGAAAAATATCCGTGGGGTTGTGGCTACGCTCAACGGGCTGAATGGTCTCGAGATCTCGGAAAACGCTATTAAGCAGGGTATGCTAAATGTTGTAAAGAATACCGGGTTAATGGGAAGATGGCAGCTGCTGCAAACAGCACCTAAAGTGGTTGCGGATACCGCGCATAATAGCGAGGGCCTGGCTATAGTACTGGAACAGATACAGCAACAACCATATGAGAAGCTCCGTTTGGTTTTGGGATTTGTGGAGGATAAAAACCTGGAGCAGATCCTACCGCTGCTTCCGAAAGATGCAATCTATTATATTTCCCGCCCTGATATCCGAAGGGGTTTGAGCGCTGCTGTTCTCAGAGAAAAGATGCAGGATTACGGGCTAAAAGTAAGGGAATTCTCTTCGATAAGCACTGCTTTTGATACGGCTTTAAGTGAGGCAGGAGAGAAGGATTTTATCTTTGTAGGGGGCAGTACCTTTACCGTTGCTGAGGTGCTCTAAATCTCTCTTATTTTTTCCATCTTTTTGTTTTGGGTAACAAAAAACTATCCTATATTTGCACACCCTTATTTGATCATAAGGATTTGGGGGCTCTTAGCTCAGTTGGTTCAGAGCACCTGCCTTACAAGCAGGGGGTCACTGGTTCGAATCCAGTAGGGCCCACATCAAGCAGAAAATCCACACCGAAAGGTGTGGATTTTTTCATTTACGGAGAACCGAAAACTCGTTTTCGCGTTCGGAGTAAATGTCCTGACGCAGGGGTCAGGACGGGTTTGAACCATTTACTTAGTATCTCCCCAAGATTTGCCTAGCATCTCTCCAGGACTTACCAAGTATCTTTTCTTGACTTACTTGGTAACTTTTAAAATCCTGCGTTTATTCGGGTTATGGTCTGAAAATGTTGGGTTAGCAATGTACTCTTTGTACATTTATCTTATTCAGACAATTTACTCTTCCGTCCGGAAAGTTTGGGATACATCTTCTGTTTGAAATCCGTGATTTCATCTCTTAATTTCATGTTGGCCTTCTCCAACAATTCATTTTGGTGTTTCATAATGCTAAGCAGGTCATGTAAGGCGTTTAGGTTTTCTAGTTGTGCGTAGACGATTTCTTCTAAGTCGGCTTTGGTGTATCGTTTCATTGTTCGTTTTAATCGATTAAATAAATATTTACAGGAAATCCATACAAGTTTAAAGATTTAATTTCAATTTGCCAAATTAGTTTTCTGCATCTATGTACATTTTATAATTTTATCCGATATTACTTACAGAAAATCTTTAAATAACGATGACTGAGTTAGGAGAATATTTAGCTAAAAGATCCATTAATAAATCTGAGGTTTCACGTAAAACGGGTATTAGCAAACCGCGGTTGAGCGAATTAACGTTGAAGGAATCAGCACATTTAAGAGCAAAGGAACTCTATCTTATTTCCTTGGCTATTGGAGCTGACCCCTGCGATGTACTGAAGGAAATTTATGCTGGTCTCGAACTTTAAAACTAATTCCGTGAATAAAGCATTTTCCAAATATGATTTACCGAGTGGTTGGAAATTGACAAATATAGATTCCCTTGCACTTTTTATTAATGGCAAATCTTTTAAGTCATCTGATTGGAAGGGTGAGGGAATTCCTATTATCAGGATTCAGAATCTAAATAATAAAGACGCTAAATTCAACTACATTTCAGGTAATCAGTATGTTGAAGAAAAATATTTTGTTGAACCTGGAGACCTGTTATTTGCTTGGTCTGGGACTCCAGGCACTTCTTTTGGGGCACACATTTGGAAGGGACCTAAAGCTTATCTTAACCAACATATCTTTAAAGTTATCTGCTTTTCTGGTATGAGCAGAAACTTCCTCTTTTATCTTCTAAATCAGCAGGTACGTAAGTTTATTGAAAAATCAAAGGGTACCGCAGGTCTCGCTCACATAACAAAACGGGAATTACAATCTACGGAGTGTTTTATCCCTCCTTTAGAAGAACAAAGTAGAATAGTAAACAAATTAGAGGAATTATTGAGTGAATTAGTTCACAGTACATCAAGTCTAACCCGTGCTCAAAAGCTATTGGACGTTTATAGTCAAGCTTTACTTAGTAGTACATTTGATGGTGAAATTTCCGAAAAATGGGCAAGAAAACATGATTTCGATTCCATAGAAAAATATCATGATCAAGTACTAAATGAAAAGGAAGAACGACACAACGAAATCTTATACTTATGGAAAGTTGAAATTGAGCAATGGAATATAACGAGAAAAGGGATTAAACCAAGAAAACCTCTTAGATATACAGCGTCAAAGACAGATTTTGATATTCCCCCCTCTATTATTCCTAGACATTGGAAATGGATTCGAATTAGTGATTTTGAAGAGTTGATTGGAAGTGGCTCAACACCTAAAGGCGGAAGAAGTGCATATACTGATAAGGGAGTTAAATTCATCAGAAGTCAAAATGTTTTACGTAATAAATTACACTTAAAAGATGTAGCTCATATCGATGATTACACGCATAAGCGTATGCAGAGAAGTCAAGTGCATGACAAGGATGTTCTTATTAATATAACGGGAGCATCAATCGGTCGTACTGCTTTTGTCCCTGAGGGTTTCGGTGAAGCCAATGTAAATCAACATGTATGTATAATTAGGATTTGCACAGAATTGGTCAATTATAAGTATTTGACTTTTTACCTAAACTCTCCAAGAGCACAATCGATCATCAGAAGAATTAATTCCGGTGCTACTCGCGAAGCTCTTACATTTAACCAGATTAGAAACTTTCCTTTTCCATTGGCTCCAAAAGAAGAGCAGGAAGTCATTGTAGAATTATTAGAGTCAAAGTTTTCAATAATCGAAAATCTTGAAAAGTCCATCCAGGAGAGCTTGGCACAAACAGAAGCCCTTAAACAAAGCATATTGAAGAAAGCTTTTGAGGGCAACCTTGTAGAACAAAACTCTAATGATGAACCAGTTTCGGAATTACTGGAGCGAATTAAAACCGAAAAAAAAGAATATCAGGATAGTCGAAGGGCACTAAAAGAAAAGCAGATAAAAAGAATTAAAAAGATGAGCAAAATCCTAAATATCAAAGAAATACTAAAAGCCTCTAGCGAGCCGGTACTGGCCAAAGATGTTTGGCAACAAAGTGAGTACAAGGGCGATATTGAAAAATTCTATTCGGAGCTCAAGGAGATTAAGACCAGCATAAAGCAGGTTAAGGAAGGTACACAATCATTATTGTCACTCAGGTCATGAGGATTGACAAGGTACATATTAAGTCTGCTTTCAAAAACTTAAATGATTTTGTCATAGACATTGACGAAAATGCTTGGGAGACAGTATTATTAGGACTCAATGCCACTGGAAAATCGAACTTTCTGGAAGCACTAGTAATCATTTTCAGAGACCTTGACTTAATCTACAATCATAAACGGAAGGTCAAGAAGCATGAGTTTGACTTTTATGTCAAATATGAGTGTAGAGGTCATCACATTGAAATTGATCTGAATGGTGGCAAGTACTCTTTTAAGGTAAATGGTAAAGCTGAAACGACAAAAGTGACTCAAAACATCGAGCATTATCTTCCAAAGCATGTATTTATATATTATTCCGGTATTAGCGACCGATTAGCGGATTTATACATCCCTCATCAGAAGCTCTATTACGATGAGATAATTAAGTCAGGAGCCAGGATTACTCAATTCGATACTATCCGCAGAATTTTTCTTGCTCAGAACATTCATGCCAGTTTTGCCCTGATTGCCTTCTATATGTTTCAGGAAGATCATAGTGATGAAACGCTGACATTTCTTCGTGAAGAGTTAAAGATCAATGAATTTGGTTCTGCTTTGTTTATGCTAAAGCAGCCAAAATGGGTAAGACCAAAAAACAAAAAAGCTGTTTTGTGGGGTGCGGAAGGTTTGGTCAGGAACTTTCTGGATGATTTGTTGGAGTATTCCTTTGCTCCAATACAGCATAAAGCAAGGGTCGAAGTGTCATACAAGAGAGCGGAAACACAAGATAGGTTGTACCTCTTCATTCCCGATGGAGAAACGTTTTCTCAATTGGTTGAGTCAAAATATACCAATAAGATATCGCTATTTAATGCCTTAGAGAGCATTCACATATCAGATATGCTCCATGATGTAAAGATCAAGGTACAAAAGGAAGGAGTGGACGGTGAATTGGCAATGGCCGAATTAAGCGAAGGAGAAAAACAGCTACTTACGGTACTTGGCTTATTGAAATTTACAAAGGATGAAGAATCCTTGATCTTATTAGACGAACCTGACACTCACTTAAACCCAATGTGGAAATGGAAATTTTTAGACTACTTAGATAGGGTTGTTAAGCGCAAGGAAAATACTCAAATCATCTTTTGCTCTCATGATCCTTTGGTAATTGGTAATCTAAAAAAGAACCAAGTTCAGATTTTCAAAAAGAACGAAGAAGGCAAAACGGAAGCTTTCAACCCCTACATGAGTCCACGAGAGATGAGCGTTTCCAAAATCCTTACCAGTGAACTTTTCGGAATTCCTTCGCTAATGAGTAAAAAACTTGAAGACTTGCTCAATCAAAAGCGATTCCTACAAGCCAAATTGGTGCAAGGTGAACTGAGTGAGATTGAGCGCAAAGAGTTTGAACGACTAAAGACCTACTTCGATAGAATTGGATTTAATGAGGAAACGGCAGACAGTCGATATAATCAGTTTTTAAGGCTTACAAGCGAAAAAGAGGCATTTACGAAAAGGAAATATACCAAGGAAGAGGCGGAAGAGCTAGATCGAATAGCCAAAGAGGTCTTGGATGAAATTTTAAGGGAAGAAAAGACGAAATGAGGTATATCGACCTTAATATAATTCAGGATGAGGTTGAACAACTAGGATGGGAAGCCACTAAACAAGTACATTCAGTTGCTATGCAAGGAATGGACGTTACTGCTAGAAAACAGTATGTCACAAATAATCCAGACTGGAATCGACTTCAACCCGCTATGTTAAGAGTTTCGCACAACAAGTGCTGGTATTCGGAAGCTCCTATCGGGAATGGTGATTTTGAAGTAGACCATTTTCGCCCAAAGAACAAATCAAAACAGAAAGTTGATTACACTGATCCAAAAAGTAAATCGGTTACCCATAAACAGAACGGATATTGGTGGTTAGCCTATGAATGGACAAACTACAGGTTAACTGGAGCCCTGGCCAATAAGCGTAGGCGTGATCGATTAGGGGGAACAGACGAAGTAAAGGGTAAAGGAGACTATTTCCCGTTAAATCTGGTAGATGGTCGAGTCGCCAATGATGAAGAAGATACGAATTGTGAAATGCCAATTCTGTTGGATCCGATTGATCCGGCTGATGTTTGCCTTTTAACTTTTGATAAAGGTTTACCTATTCCGGCGACCAATGATGATGAAGAAATTGATAGGGTAAAGCAGTCTATCTTCTACTATCACTTGGATTTGGATCAGTTAAATAGGGATAGAAAAATCGTTTGGGATGATTGCGTTGAGCAATTAAAAGATGCTAAAAATTGCATTGATAACTCCAATACTCTTGCAGAGAAAAAGACAATGATGGCAAAATGCTTTCGCGAGATAAGAAAACTTGCGGATTCTGAACGCAAACCATATACAAGCACTACTAAGGCTTGCCTTATGGTATACTCAGAACTGAGCGAGTTTTCGTGGTTAAAGAATTTAGTAAGAACACTTTAAGGAAATGTCAACGAATAATTTAGTTCTGAAAATTTGGTCATTCTGTGATACTCTAAGAGATGATGGACTAGGGTATAATGATTATTTAGAACAGCTCACTTATTTGCTCTTTCTAAAGATGGCTGACGAAAACCAGAGCAAGTATAACCTCCCTGATATATGCGAATGGGGTAAACTAACCTCTTTGAGTGGAGGTGATTTACAGGATCAGTATGAGCGTATCTTAAAAACTCTTGCCCAATCAGGGGGAATGCTGGAAAAGATTTTTTCAGGAGCTCAAAATAAAATTCATGATTCTGCCAAATTAAAAAGGCTAATTAACCTCATTGATGATGAAGATTGGACCTTAACAGAAGCAGACATTAAAGGTGAAATCTACGAATCTCTATTACAGAAGAACGCAGAAAACAGTGGAGCAGGGCAATATTTTACGCCACGGCCTGTGATTAGAGTCATGGTTGAATGCATACAGCCAAAGCCCAATGAAACTATTGCCGATCCCTCATGTGGTACGGGGGGATTTTTTTTAGGAGCACTTGAATATCTAGAGAAATTGCCAAAGCTTTCACAGAAACAAAAAGAGCATATTAAGTTTAAAATGTTTCATGGATGGGAGATTGAAAAAGCAACTGCCCGACTGTGCTTAATGAATCTTTACTTACATGGAATAGGAGACTTGGAAGAAACACCAGATATACAGGTTAAAGATAGTTTGAAAACCAAGCCAGATCAAGTGGATATAGTACTGGCAAATCCTCCTTTTGGCAAGAGTAGCAGTGATATTCCAACAACTGACAAAGAACAAGCCAAAAAAGAACGGTATTTTCTGAGAGATGATTTTTGGGTAACTACGAGTAACAAACAGCTTTCTTTTTTGCAGCACATAGTAACTATGTTAAATGAAAAAGGACGAGCCGCTGTGGTACTTCCGGATAACGTTTTGTTTGAAGGGGGAGCCGGAGAAGCAGTTAGAAAGGAACTTCTGAAGTTGGTAAATGTTCATACCATACTCAGATTACCTACAGGTATTTTTTATGCCCAAGGAGTAAAGTCAAATGTTCTATTCTTTGAAAAAAAGGACAACTCAGAAGAAATTGGAACAAAAGAGATTTGGTTTTATGATTACCGGACTAATGTGCATCATACACCTAAAAAAAACCCTTTAACTTTTGAGCATCTTCGAGATTTTATTAATTGTTACAAAGTGGGCAACTTAAGTAAGCGAAAAGAAGCCTGGAGTGAATCTAGTCCAGAAGGACGATGGAGGAAATACAACTACAATGATATAGTTACAAGAGACAAAACTAACATGGATATATTTTGGCTTAGAGATGCCAGCCTGATTGACCTAGACAATCTTCCTGAACCTGATGTAATCGCCAATGATATTATCGAAAACTTAAGGGCTGGATTGGAAAGTTTCGAAAATGTGGCAAGTATGTTAAAGGATGATTAGTCCCTTGCTGGTCGATTGAACAGATTTTGTTTAAACCATTAATAAGTCTACCCCACCCACAAATGCCCAACAAAATAAGTCTTTGCCTTACCGCTAATAACTACCCGCTCTCCTCTGTTCTTGCAAAACAATTCCCCAACTCTGTCCGAAATTTGCCTGGCGAATAACTCATCCTTCCCAAGCCTTGCTGCCCAAAACGGAATTAAGGAGCAATGCGCGGAACCGGTTACAGGGTCTTCCAGAATGGAGGCCTGGGGCGTAAAAAAGCGGGACACAAAATCGCAGTGCTCTCCTTTTGCGGTTACGATCACCCCACCCGGATCGAGATTGATCTGGTCAAATAGTTGTCGGTCCACCTGGATGTTCCGGATGTCCTCTTCGCTATCGTAGACCAGCACATAGTCCCTGGATTTGTAAACTTCTTTGGGCTGGATGTTTAATGACTTGCTGATGATATCCGGAAGCTCTGCAGCAATTGGCATGCGAGAGGGGAAATCCATATGATACAGATCCTCCGTAACAGAAACGCTTAGCTCGCCGCTATGTGTTTCGAAAGTTATTTCGTCCTTCGGATAGTTTAAGATGGACTTCAGGCAATGGGCCGTGGCAAGGGTGGCATGGCCACACAGATCCATTTCTATCTCCGGGGTAAACCATCGCAAATGTATCTTATCTCCTTTGTCCACAAAAAATGCGGTTTCCGCCACCGCATTTTCCCGGGCTATTTTTAAGAGTGTATCGTCAGCCAACCAATCATCCAAAGGAACCACACAGGCCGGATTCCCTCCAAAGGTCTTATCGGTAAATGCATCTATTTGAAAAAGCTGGAGCTTCATTTTAAGCTATTCCTTCGCACTAATCTTTTAGATATGCAATTTATGAAATCCCTAATCTTTTAGATAATCCAGGATGTCTGTGTAGATCACATCATCCCTATCGCGATAAAAGTCTTTTAGCAAAGAAGTATGTCCTTGTCCAAACAGGACTAATACCCGATCGTTCGGCTCCATGATCTCATCGATATTCCGCATGATCTTAAAATTCCTTTCCCACCACTTTGATACAACATCAGAGCCGATATAATTATTCTCGGCTCCCATTTTATTGATACGCTCCATATAGAGATTCTTATTCATTTTGTCTGATCTATCACTGTTCAACCAAACAAAGAATTCTTTTAAGGAAGCGCTATCGTAGGCATTCTGCATGCTAACCATTACCTCAGATTTCATGTATTCCATCATAGCCTGAAACTCATTCATGCGTTCGTTTTCTTCAAGAAAGGCCATCAATTCATCAAAGGGCAGATCCAAATGATGATCCGCCGGATAGATGTGATTATGTCCCAGCTCCTTCGCCAGCCTAAACCCCAACTGCTGCCTCTCGTTGATGGACAATTGATGTTCGCCCTCCCGATACTCTTGATAAAGAGAATCAAGTCTATTCTTCTGATATGGATATTCCAGGATTATTTTGGTGGGTTTAAACTTAGCTAAAGCGGTCACCAGGTCTTGAATTTCGCCTTGCCTTTTGTCCGTTTTTAGATCCTTAACGTCCAGAGCAATGAGATCAGAAGATCCGGCAAAGTGAAATGTTCCGAGTAAAGCGATTGTAGGTTTTTGTTCCTCGCCCGGATTAGACTGGGCAAAAGAGAATGTCAGATTGGCGAATAAGGCAATGATAAAAAGTGTAGTTGGTCTCATAATGTGGTTTTCCGTTTATGACGATGAAACTCAAGGGTTGGTTACAGATCGTTCGGGTAAAAAAAACAGTCCTGTTTAATTGCTTTGGGTCCATTAGCATAGGCCGGGCTTTTCAATCAAAAATATGCTCTTCATAATCCTTCCACCATTGCTCAATATCCACTTTTGGGTTCCTGCAGATATATAAGGGAATCCCGTTTTCTTCCCCAATTGCATATCTATGCTTTATTATTTTAACCAGTTGAACACCCTTAAATACACGCTCAACGGAGGGCTTTTCATTCCCCAGACTAATCCAAACATCGGCATTTTTATTGCCGTATCCCCAGGTCCAGAAACTCCCATGCCTGCTGATTGGATTCGGAAGCCCGTACTTCTTACCAATGATCTTAAGAGCCCCGGCCTCCCCATAATTCTCTGCCCACAGCACGCAATTGTTTTTTTCCTTCGGACTTAATGATTGATAAACACTATCCACCAATTTAACCTGCTCCTCCCAACCAAACATATCCGCGTAATCCCCGCTAAGTTCTATGCGTCCGTTTTCTTCTTCCAAACCCTGGTAGGCCACAAAACTTTCAATCTTAAGTACTGGGGTGGCTTCCGGGATTAACAGGACGGATGGCAAGAGTAACAAGCCGCAGATTGGATAAATGAGCTTGGGTCTTTTGGCAATTAATGCCTCTAGTTTAACGGCTCCAACAGCAAAAAGTACAGGGTAAGCAGCGAAAAAATAATAGGCTTTGGAATTTAGGATCCACATGGTAGCAAATATGACCAGGCTGGCAATACCAATAGCTTTAAATTTTTTCAGATTTTTGTCGATGAAAAGGGCGAAAATACCCAAAATACTAACGATAAGTGTAATGGGAAAGCTCAATTGTTCCAGGGCAAATTCCATGGGATTTAAATCAGACAATTGTTTTCGGTCCAGAACTTCCAAATGCTTTAGAAGAGGAAAGTCATTTTGAGCCTGCCATATGATATTCGGAATGAATAGCAGGAGCCCAATGCCGGCCGAAATATAAAGCCACTTATTCCGGAATACTTTTCCTTTTTGATAAAAGAACAGCCCGATAAAGATTCCGAAAGCCCAAACTAAGATGGTGTATTTGTTCATCAGGCCCAGGCCGAGTGTTATGCCCATTAAAACCAGGAATTTTTTATCCTCAGAATTCATAAACCGTATCAAATAGTATAAACCGAGTGTCCAGAAGAATTGATCAAATGCGACAGGCTGGAACAGGGTATGATTTCGGAAAAAGGGCCAGAAAGCAAGTATACATATGCCTGAAAGCAGTACAGCTTTAGACTTACCGCCCAATTCTTTGGCCATCAGGCAGCATAATATAAGGATGCCTACGCCGGCCAGCGTTGGAAAAAGCCTCATGCCCATAAGAGAATAATCGAAAAGCAAATAGGATATTTTTCCTATCAAACCAATCAAGGGCGGAAACTCCATAAACCCCCAGTCCAGATGCTCGCTTACAGATAAATGAAGCAGTTCATCGCGGTGAAAACCGTAATTCCTGTTCCCAATTAATTGTATTGATAGTTTGCCTATAGAAAGTATTACAATTATTGGGAGGAATTTTTTCATGGGCTGGTTAAGGGTTTTGGGAATGTTTCATGTCCAAGGTTGCATTATCAGGAAGAATCTTAGCAACTGTTATAGTGTCTTTTTTAATTCATTTCCTGGAATTGAGAATGAATAAGGTAATGATATAGATCAAAACAATGGCGAAGGGTATGGCAATAAACCTATAATCAGGAAAAAGGTACCACAAAGCAAGAACTACGGTGGTTCTGGTCAGGGTATGAAAGATCCCAACCCAATGTTTTATGATCCAGGAAAAGGGTAACCACATCAAGCCTGTCAGTATCCCTACGGTCATCGGAAGGGAAGAATAGTCGAGCAGGAAAAAGGGGATGGCTATGGCATAGACCAAGATCGCCTGCGCAGCGGTATACATGAAAAGCGTGTCGAATTCATTTTTCGGTTTGCTTTTATCCAGGAAATTCTCTCCGGTGAATTTGGAGAGAAACAATCCCAGGTAAACAATGCTTCCCGTTCCGATAAATATTGTCCATATAGCCACAAAATCAGAGAAAAAAATCCCGGTAAAGCCAATAATAGTCCAGATAATAAGTCCTGCCAGAGGGGTAGCCAGAAATTTTTGATTGGCAAATGCGATCCGTTGCTCGTCTAATGTTCTTTCCATCTATTCAATTCAATATTTTTTCGATAAACCTGTTCTAAAATTCAAAATTCCTGATAGGAGAAGAAATGTCTACTAAGGTTCCATCTGGGTCTTTTAGCAATAGTCGCCGTTGTCCGTAGAAGGTGTCCACAGGTTCGCTTACGATTTCAAAATTTTCCGATTCAGCGATCTTAAATACCTCATCTGCGTCTTCCACTACAAACGTTATGTAAAACCCCTGTGGAGTTTGCTGGAAATCCTCAGGAACAATTTCATTGGTCCGGTCTATGATTCCCAATTCCAGCCCTTTGTCTATTGAGGCTAGCTGAACGAACCAAACACTGTCATAAGCCACTTCAAAATCCAGCAGTTTAGTATAAAAGTCCCGACTTGCCGCCAGGTTGTCGGAACATATGTTCGTCATCAATCGATCGATCTTATTCATATTTATTTTTTTTAATTCTCATTAGGGCCCTTTTGTAATAGGGATAACACTGTTTAATGTCCGAATCCCGAACTTAGTGGGCTACTAAGTGAGATCTCTTATTTATTGTTATTTCTTAGCCTGTCCCAACTGGATACCACATTAAAATCCGGGGTGTTTTCAAAGAGCATATCTAATATCCATTTGTGATTATCCCCTACAATGATGATTATCCGATCTCCTTCTTCAGCGAATTTCAGAACATTGCCAACCATTCTCACATTTCTTTGATAAAACCTACCCAGCCAATCCGGTCCTATCCAGTTTTTCCCTATCCCCACTCTCATTTCAAACATATGCATCCTACGGGCATTCATTTCCTGGGCTTTCGGGGAGTTCATGAGCAAAATGCGATCGTAAAGACTGAGACTTTCAAGTTTCTTTTGATATTCAGTAAATACTTCGCCTATGACCTTTTCATACTTATTGTAAAAGCCTTCATCATTTTCTTTGGCATACTTTACAAAAGAATCAAAAGAGAAGTTTTCCAGGGAGCCTATAAACTCTGTCTGATTGTCAAAAAGGTATAAACTGTCGTGCATTACCCTTTTTCCAAGCCGAAATCCCAGTTGGAAGACTTCATTTTCCCTTTTGGAAATGTCAAAATCGTTCTTTAAAAACTCCTGAAAGGTCTTATTCATTTTGGATTGCCTGGAGGGTTCCCATTCCAAAACAATTTTAGTTGGATTATAACCGGCAAGCTTGTCAAGCAGTCTGGAGATTTCTTTTTGATTTTCCCCTGTTAAAACCTCTTTGCCAAAGTGAGCGGTCCCGACCACCATTACTTCATATTGCGCAAGAGAATCGTAAACCTTTAAATCAGAGGCTATTTTTTCAAGATCAGATTGAACCGCCTCCTTGGTGTTCTGCCCATAGCCCCCAGATACAATAAGCACTCCGGCCAAAACAGTAATCCATACTAATTTCATAGTTTAGCTTTAGTTCTGATTGGTGTTATGTGAGGTTCTTTGATAGAAAGTAAAAGTCTCTCCCAAAGTTATCGCTATTTAATCGTTCTAACCTGAATGGCATAAGCTTTCCGGGGATTTTTAACAAGCAATACATCAATGTCTTCCTGAGTAAACCCATTTTCCTTTAAAGCCGGGATAAGATGATCAAAAATATCATTATAATCCCGAAAATCTCCTCCGTTTTTCTCAGCTACGGTATACCAGCCGGAATCATGAGAGATCAATATTTTATGCAATAGCTTCTCCTTCTTTAATGCTGTCAGCTGATCGACATACCAATCGATATTCCCCTGATCCTGATCTGGCCCGGAGGCGATGTATCGGACATTGTCCAGGGAAATCCAGGCACCTAGGCTGGCGGCTTTTATATGACCCTCCGAAGTACCGTTTTGCGCATGTGTCCAAACAAATGCCTCAGGAGAAACCCCGGCATCTTCCAGCACTTTTAATTGCGCAAATGCCGGCCCGTCCGGACCTGTGTGGGAAACAATGGTCAAACCAGTGTTTTTATGGGCAATTGCAGCGGCTTTTATAAGCTTAGTGTGAAACGCCGAAAGCGTATCGCTTCGGCCAACAGAAATTTTCATAAACCCGGGAAATATCCCGGTGCCATCGATCCCATACTTAAATTCGTCGATCCAGATCCGGGCGAGTTCTTCAGGAGTGGCATCAAAGGCCTGCTTTGGGATAAACTTGTTATTCCGCGCGCCGTAGTAACCCGTATTGGTAACCAAATTGACTCCGGTTTTTTCAGCCAGCTCTTTGAGCACTTCAGCGTCACGACCCAGGTAAGCCGGGGTACAATCAAAAAATGTATTTACACCCCTGCTCTTGGCTTCCATCATAAAAGGCAGGGCACGCGCTACTATCTCAGACCGGTCCCATCGGTGCGAGCCTGTACTGTCTGCTCCAATCCAATCTACTATGACGTGTTCGTGAATTAAGGAGGTTCCCATGGCTTCAACAGGAATCTCGCCTTTAACCGTAATGAGTTTTGCCGGCTCCGGTTTTGGAGTACAGGCAAGTATAAAAAAACAAGTTATTATGAAGAGGATTAATTTGCCCATGATTAACACTATCTGCATTTCGTATCTCAAGATACTCAAATAAGCACAAAAACGGCCCGGGTTTTCACCCGAACCGCAATTGTTTTTAAACTTATTTTTTGCCTGTACTTTCCGCTTTCAAATGTTCATAAAGAATCTTTCTTTGGCTTTTGATACACCGCCCATCTTTTGATAGAATTTAATGGCTTTCTCATTATCTGCTGGTGTTTGCCATCGTACCATATCACAGTTTTCTTTTTTGGCAAATTCTATGACCTTGTTCATAAAAAGCGTTCCCAAACCTTGGCCTCTGGCACTTTCTTTCAGGTACAGGCAATCCAGGTAGAGGTAAAAATCCGCATCCCAGGTAGAAAATTGTTTCGTAAAAGCGGCATACCCAAGCAGGGAGTTTTCTCGTACTGCAACCAGGCATTGGAAGCTGGGACTTGGCCCGAAAAGGTGATCAGACAAGGCTTCTAACTTATTACGGGGGTCAAACTCACCCTTCTCGTAAGCCGCGTGAAGCCTGCACAATTCAACAAGTTGTGGCAAGTCCTTTTTTTCAACTAATCGTAATTCCATGAGTTGTCTTACTAGCAGGCACAGGCCATTTTTGCTCCTTCAAAAGGTTTGCTGCCTTCGGTAGCATATCCGTCGAATTTCCACCATTCTATACCACCCATAAGCTCTTTTACTTTAAATCCGAGCTTGGCCATTTTTAAGGCTCCCTTGGTGGAAGCGTTACAACCTATCCCGTCGCAATAGCAAACATAGGTTTTAGACTTGTCCAGATGTTTGGTGCTTTCTTCCTTCATCTCTCTGTGAGGGATGTTGATTGCCGTTGGGATGTGTTCTTTTTCATAACCAAAAGCCTGCCTTGTATCCAGGGCAACCACTTTTTCATTGTTTTCTAAAGCATCCCATAGATCCGAAGGGTCCATTTCGTAAGAAAGCTTGTTTTCGTAAAATTCAATTTGCTTTTGCATGATTTTCAGATTTTTGTTTTGATCAAAAGTAATGGGGGATACCGGGTGATTCCGAACTTTGAAGTTGAGGTTTTTGAATATAAAGCTGAAAATTTCTCAGCTACAACCTATCCGTAGATTTTTTACCTTGCTTCTTATGGAGATCAAGTACTTCAGGCTTATAAAGACAATCCAGGAAGAAGGCAGTATCGCGAATTCTGCGCAAAAATTGTTTTTAACCCAATCCGCTTTAAGTCATCAATTGCGTGAATTGGAAGAGCGATTGGGATTTAAGGTCTTTAACAGGGTACGCAATAAATGGCAACTGACGGATGAAGGGGCCGAGCTCTATAGATTGGGAAACTCTATACTCGACAGCATTGAAAAGGGTTTTCAGAATATTGAGCAATTGCGATCAGGTTCTGTAGGGACCATCAAGGTGAGTACGGAATGTTATAGTTTTTACCAGGGGCTTTCCGGCTTCATCCAGAAAATGGGCCTGTTGTATCCGGAGATAAAGGTTGATTTAATTCTTGAAGCCACCCATCAACCCATTTCCAAGATCTTGTCTAACGAAATTGATATTGCCGTAGTCACGGTAAAGCCTGAAAACGAAACATTGTCCAGTATAGCGATATACGAAGATGAGATCTTCGCGATCATGCACAAGGAAAATCCCTTGAATAAGCCCGATTTTTTAGATACCCACGACTTTTCGGATGCTCACCTGATCATTCATTCATTTCCCTTGGAAACCGTATCCGTCTATGAACGATATTTAAAACCCAATAAAATTACGCCTTTAAAGATCTCTGCCATACCCCTTACAGAGGTAGCCCTGGAAATGGTCCATGCCAATATGGGTATAATGTGTATCCCAAAATGGGCCTTAAAACCCTTTAAGCTGTCCGATGAGCTCGTTTTTAAGCGAATTGGCAAGAATGGCCTTAAAAGAAGGCATTATCTGGTCTTTCGCGAGGTGGACAAAGCCAAAAAGTACATCAATGACTTTATCTCCAACTTTGAAGAAGAGTTTTCCAGGAAATAGCCTTATTCCTCAATTCGATTATACTTTTTTAGGGTGCTGATCAACAAATCATGTGGTATGGCATAGGCCTTATTCCCGTTGATCCCTTCCATATCTTCTGCCGCGATCATGGCGTTTATAATGGCTTCTTCAACGGCCTGTACAGTACTTTGAAATATCCAGTTCATCTGGTCATTGGGCAAACTCTCTATCTGGACGATCTCGTCCCGGTTGAAGGCATTTTCATTGGCCGTGGAAAAGGCAATAAATATATCCCCTGAGCCATTGGATCCTCTGCCGCCAACATTTCCTATCCCGAGCGGCACTCTCTGGGCAACCCTTTTGAGCTGGTGGGGTAGTAGCGGGGCGTCCGTAGCAATTACCACAATTATGGAACCGTCTCCTTCCTGCCTGTTAGACATGGGTGGCTTTTTCAATTCATAATTCAAAGTGTCTCTCAATTCCTGGCCTACGGGAACACCAGATATGGTTAGATTGAACTTCGCCCCAAAGTTGGCCTGTACCAGTGCACCCAGCGTATAGGTTGAGTCTTTGATCTTGAACTGGCGGGAGGCCGTACCCGTTCCTCCTTTGAATCCCAGGCACAGCATTCCGGTGCCACCACCGACATTCCCTTCCGCGATCTTACCGCCGGACGCGTTTTCTATAGCCTCCAGCACATGTTTTTCCTTTACGTGGAAGCCGTAAATATCGTTGAGGAATCCGTCGTAGGTCTCTGCTACAACAGGATAAGTATACCACCAATCCTCCCCCTTGTACCAATCCGTATCCACATACCATTTTAGCACGGCCTGCCTTACCTCCCCTACACTATTGGTATTGGTGATCATAATGGGGGTCTCTAAAAAACCAGACTCTGTTACCCAGGTAGTTCCTGTCATTTCCCCATTGCCGTTCAGGCTATACCAATTAGCGTAAACCGGACTGAATTTACCCTCTTTCCCTCTTGGAAATATAGCTGTAACCCCTGTTCTTACCGGACCTTTGCCGGCCATGTTATCCCCTGTTCCAGAAATTATGGTAGAATAGCCTACCTGGACCCCTGCAACATCTGTAATAGCGTTTAGCGGTCCCGTTTGCCCAAAGAAGGGGACCCCAAGATCCCTGGCCCTGGGTTTTTGGGAGAAAGCCTGTAAAGAAATCAGTAAAATGGTCAGCAGCGGAAAGAGGAATTTCATAGTGTTGGTATTTAAAGTGGTGCAGTGGCATTTTATAGGACTAGCGACAATATGATATGGATCTCAAATCCCGGTTATGAAGATACTAAGTAAAATAAAAACAACAGCCTGAGAATTAACTCAGACCGTTATTAATTTACTCCCTTTTGCAATTACAGTAGAGGGTATAGCAAATATAGAAAGTGATCTGTATCATTTCGTATCTCTCTGAACGAGAGTACCTTTAGGTTTATTCAAAATTCCATTTATCATGAGAGGCGCGATTTTTTATCAGAGTAAGTATGGCAGTACAAAGCAATACGCCAGATGGATAGCCGAGGCTACCGGTTTGCCCATGTTCAACGTAAAAGATAGAAATTATGATCCGGACCTCTATGATTATTTTATCATAGGAAGTCCGATACTTTATTTTAAGCTCTCTATCCGAAAATGGATAAAAAAATATCTACCTCAAATCAATACCAAGCCGGTAATATTCTTCTCGGTATCAGGAGCTCCTGCCGGAGAAAAACTCAATGAGTGGATTGCCAATAGTTTACCTGAAAGCTTTATTTCTAAAATGCATCATGTTGCGCTCAAGGGAAGGCAAATACGATCTAAGCTAAGCTGGTTTGACAGGATGATGCTATTCATTGGATCTAAGTTCAATAAAGACCCGGAAGCAAGTAAGGAGGAACTTGAAGGCTTCGACTATATGGATAAAAAGAGCATCAATCCTATCCTTGAGCTTGTTGAGCAATTTAAAGCAGCTTAGGATAAATTATGACGTTTCATTCAAAAAAATACTCCAGACTCTAATTTCCACCTTGGAATTCATAAACGGAAAGGATTATAGCCGTTGTTCGCTGATGACGTTATTTTAGTTCACAGTTAAATCTGATGTTCACTTCCTTTATAAAGTCAAAGTCATTAATCCATTTTATTTTCATATTGTCACAAACGTGTGGAATTTTGATCTTAGTTGGTTTTTTATATACATCTTTGATTTCTTTAGTCACAACGACTGCATTCTCGTTAATCGCGTGGGCAATAACCCAAGGATCCGCCAAAGAGTGTATACCATTGCTAGATACTAAATATTTATGGGTTGGGTTAGCGGCATATATGTCCTTTAAACATTTGGTTACCTGTCCATCAATTTGGCGAATAGGAATGCTACTTGACTTTAGCCATAAATATAGGTCGTCTTCACCCTTCTCTATTTCATCTTTAACAGCAGAAGGGACGAATATTATTCCTCTTCTACCTAAATCGTTTAATGTATCCCAGTAGGATGGACTAATTTCAGGTGAGTAATACTTCTGCCAAGCTTGAATAAGTACGTTAGCATCGAGACAATACAATGGATAGCCACGCTCAATCATTAAGTCATATAGGTTTCAAATTTTGAGAATTTATTGATTTTAGTGTTCAACAAATTACTAGCTATAGAAGGGGGAAGAATCCCAGATTTGTAAGAGTCCATTACGACACGAGTAAATAATCTACTGTTTTTATTTAGCTTAAGAAGGTATGGACTTGGGCCGCCAACTTTTTCCTCTTCTTTTCTTTTGCGCTTTTTTTCTTGTTCTCTTAGCACAAATTCGTTAAAAGCTTCTTCAGCATCTTTTTTTAGTTCGCGATATGAATTAAGATCAATCAAGCCTAGATTTAGTGAGCGATATAAAAAAGCAAAAGAACTAACACCCAGAGTTTTAACTATCCTAAAAACAGATCTTTGAGAATCAAATACGTCGCTTGGAATTGACATCATTAGGTTAACAGGCATCAATGCATTGGCCGCAACAACATTGCAAAACAACTCTACAGGATGGTATTTTGATTTTCTGTCTCCTACTATGTCGATTTCAATTTCGTTTGATATACCAGATTTAGCTATCCAAATATGGGCTAACTCATGAACTAAAGTAAAAAGCTGTGGTGCGTCCCAGTTTTGCGAATTTACAAACACAAAAGGGGCGTATTTATCTGCAATGGCAAACCCTTGAATAACATCTTTGTCGATAATAAGTTTTGAGTGAATAAAACTTGTCCGAGATACGAAAATCCCAGCTCTTTCAGCTTTTTCAATCCATTCCTTTATGGGATCCTTTTCATAATATTCCGGATTAATGTTTAAAGCTTTAAGAATGTCAATTGCTACCTCCTCTGGATTGTTATCAAGGGAAAATTTACCGATAAATGGTAAAGCCTCTTCTCCAGTTTCCTCATACAAATCACTTATCCAACTTTGTTTTTGCTGAATTTCTCTAATAATAAATAGTGAAGCAGTATCTAAATCAATCGAATCATCACTTCTAAAATCCTGTAAGGGTTGAAAGTCCAGTGGTATATCTGGTAGGAAAAACAATGAAAAAGGTCGGCGATAAAACTTCGCTAGCATAGATGCTTGTCTTATTGTAGGATAATCAGCTCCATTTTCCCAGGCTTCCAACCTTTCCGGTGAAACATTTACCTTTTTGGCAGCATCCTCCAAAGAAATTTTTGATGATTCACGAGCCCATTTCAAAATCTTTGGAGTTAGGAATGCTTTGTCGGCCATTTTACGTTTTTTACAAATCTACAATAATCTTTATTTGTCTTTGTGCTTGCAGATAAAGGTTCAAGGAATTGTGTAGCCAAGACATTTATCCTCATGACATTCATATCAGGAATAGTGCCCGGTATTTTACTGTACCATGGATATGGCAATCCCATCGTAATCCTTTATACCAACCTGCTGTAAAATGGAAGTTGTGACCTGCAGGTTTTCCGAAAGCATTTTATTGTAATTCCTAACGCCTATCACTTTTTCGTCCCGGCTGTTTTCATCCAGTACCTGACCCTCACGGATCACATTATCCGCTACAATTAGTGAGCCTTTTCTGGAGTGTTTCAAGGCCCATTCAAAATAAGCTACATAGTTCGGTTTATCTGCATCCATAAAAAATAAGTCAATCGTTTCATGTCCATTATTACTTAACTCACCTAAAATCTCCAGGGCATCTCCTGTAATAATGTCAACGGTTTGCTCCAATCCGGCATTACTGATGTTCTTTCGTGCTACTTCGGCAAAGTTCGGGTCGATTTCTATGGAGGTCAGTTTTCCCTTTCCATCCAGGGCCCGACCTAACCATATGGTGCTATATCCTCCTAAGGTCCCCACCTCTATAATTCTTTGCGCCTTGCACAATTTGGCCAACAAATAAAGAAACTGGCCCTGATTTGCAGAAACCGAGTGTTCTGGCATACCATTTTCACGTATGGACTCCTCAGTTGATTTTAGAACATCATCTTCTAAGCGGAACAGATCGGCTAAATAATCATCTACATTTTGGAAAATGGGGTCATTCATAGGGTTGGATTAGACTTTGGAGTATAAAGGGTTCATTATACTTTGAGTTAAATACCTTTTCAGCTTATCGGCAATGGTGTTTTTACAATTCCTCCGTAATCGCGATATAGTTGCCGCAGGTATCATTGAGAACAGCGTATTTGGCTGTGCCCATGGTGGAAGGTTTTACGCTAAACTCCACCCCAAGTTTTGTCAAACGCTCGTATTCAGCGTCCACGCTTTCCACATCAAACTGAGTATAGGGAATTCCTGCTTCCATCAGGGCGTCCTGAAATACCTTACAAGGCTCAAAATGAAGAGGTGCCGGCTCAAGCAATATTTCCGGCCCCTCCTGGGCTTCTTTGGATACCAGGGTTAACCATCTGTTTTCGCCTCCCATGGGTTTGTCTTTCTTCTTTAAGAATCCGAGTTTTTCCGTATAAAATTTTAAGGCTTTCTCCTGGTCCCGTACGGGAATGCTGATAATGTTTACTTTCATTTTCGAGTTTTTTTATAGGTTTATCCAAAAATCAGGATTCAGGTGGCAAGCCGCTTCTCGAAAGTTGCTCTTTTTGATATTCGCTTGGAGATTTCCCGGTTTTGGCCTTAAATAAACTGCTAAAGGAACCCAAACTTTCAAAACCCACAGCAAAACAGGTTTCGGTGACAGACAACCCCTTTTTTAGCTGCTCTTTTGATGCAGCGATCCGCTTGTCTATCAGATACTGTCTTGGCGTTACCCCGTAATGCCTTTTAAACAGCCTTAACATATGGTATTTGGAAACAAAGCGAACCTGGGACAAAAAATCCAGATTCAGTGCTGCGTCATAATTATTGTCGATATAATTCCGAACCCCAATAACCATTTCTATCTGCTCCTGGTTGGAATACATCAGGCTTTTGAGTTTCGCAAGCTCTTTTTCGAAATAGGTCATACTTTTTGGTTCTTAGGATACTGTCAACTGCCACCATTCCTTTTCTCATCGGGTCGTAGTGGTATCTTGCTATTTCGTTTTCTAAGATTTCAATTTAGGAAAATTTTTCATGCTGTGTCCGGGTAGGACGAATTATGAGATTTGTAAAAATGCCGTAAGGATTTGATGCCTTTATCTGATCAATCGATCAGGCTGGTGTTCAGCCTCACAGTGTTTCCAACGCTTGTGAGACCACAACCAATATTGTGGAGCACTCAGAATATCTTTCTCCAATTGCCTTGTAAAAGCTTTCGTAATTTCCCCTTTTCTTAAATCTTTATGATTATCTGATATAAGGTTAAAAACTACCTTGTAGTGCCCACGTGATACCTTGATGTTTGAGCCTGCTATGATAGGCATGTCTAATTCCCGTGCCATTCTTTCAGCACCGTAGGCTACAGCGGTTTCCTGGTTTAAGAATTTTGTAAAATGAACTAACTGTGATTTTCTTGGAGACTGATCACTCCCAAAAATCACAGCAATTTGCTGATCTTTTAGTGTTTTCATCTTTTGAAGTACCGCATCAATACGCAACATTTGCAATCCGTATTTAGAACGACTACTGGTGATCTTTTCGTTCCAAAACTTGTTGTTTAGAGGTGAATATAGGGCCATGGGACTATGTCTTATCTGTCCCGGTACAGCCAGTGCAAATAATTCCCAGCTATTGTAATGCCCACCTACCAAAATTACATTCTTACCACTATCAAAATATTGATCCAACAATTCGGGATTGACAATTCTCATCCGCTTATTGGAATCTGTTTCGGAAATGGTAAAGTTTTTTATACTTTCCACGATCATATCACCCAGATGCCGGTAAAAGGATCTTTCAATTTCAAGTATTTCGGATGCCTTTTTATTGGGAAAAGAACAAGTCAAATTATTTCTTACTACTGTTCTACGATACCGTAATATCCGATACACAATTAAATACAGCACATCAGAAATGCCATACAAAACGAAAAATGGTAAACGTGAAATTGGCAAAAGCAATACGTAATAGATAAGTCTGTCCATGAAATTCCGGCTGGTGGTTTGGTTGTATTAATAATCAGCTATTCTGGCTGCAATTGACCTGTTTCAGATCTTTTTTGGTTGGATTGCAGTATATGTCTCTTTACTGCAGTTTTTCCGGATCAGTGAAAGATAGGAACTAAGGCAGAGGTATCCTAATGGAATTGATACAGGCAATATATTCAATTTTTACTTAGCATCTCTATAAGACCTATTTAGGCAGTAAACAGTCCTCCTTCGCCAAGGCTTCGGAGGATTCTATAAGTTGGCAGCACTGTCTGGTCGAGCGCAGTCGAGACCTATTTAAGAAGTGAATAGTCCACAGTCAATAATAAACAGTTAAATATCCAAAAATCTAACCGTCTGGCAATCTAACAATCAAATAGTCTAATCCCAGAATTCCTGGTCATCTCTCCAAGACTTACTTGGTAATTTTTTAAATAAGGCTTACAGAATTAGTCTGTGGGAAATACTACTTACCATCATTTCTGATCAATCTGAGGAAACTTATCCCTCACTAAATTTAGTTCTATCCCAAATTCAAGATAAGCTTTTAATCCGTCCAATACTGTGGTAAATCCACCAGTGTTGTTTTTAATGGCTTCAATCAATTCATTTCCGCTTTGATGGAAGCCATAATTCTTGATGACAACATAGGTGGATGCTTTGGATAGTTCGGAAAAGTCAAAGTCTACCCTGGTTGGCGGATCGTCCCACTCAAAGGTTATTTTTTCGTCCGGAAACAATTCAATCACTTTTACCTGGGCTGAAACCCCGTACATTTCCCATTCCCAGGTCACTGTTTGGCCTTGTTCAAGTTTTCCACTGGATTTTGTAAACCAAAACTTTGTAGTAACTGAAGGGTCCACGAATGCCTGGAATACTTCCGAAACCGGTTTTCGTACCATCATTTGGCATTCCACCATGGGTTTTTGTGCTTCATCCATAATAATATCTGATTATGAGTACTTCTCAACCTGTAGCGATTGTGAATTTATACACACAAGATCACTATTCCCCAATCATTCCCTCCACATCATTGATTACCACCATCCCGTCCTGCTCCATGCCCTGGGTGAATTCCCCTCGCTTTTCCCTGGTCTTGGGATCATAAATCTCAATGGTATTCTTCCTCGGCAAACTCACAAATACCTGCTCATTATCTGCCGTAATTCCCAGGGGGGTCGACTCCAAAACTATGTGCCCTTTAAATTCAAAACTTGAAGCATCAAAAATCGAGATCTGCTTGCTAAAGACATTGGCTACCCAAGCCTCATTATTGATAAAAGCCAGCTTTACCGGGAATTTGCCTTCGGCATCAAAGGTCTTGATCACTTCTAAGGTGCTTGTATTCAGTACAACAATCTTGTTCGCGCTATTGCACAAAACCCACAACTGCTGCCCGTCCGGCGAAAGTTCCAGGCCCTCTGGGCCTTTAGGTACTGAAATATGGGTAATTGAATCCTTCTCCCTATCTATCACCGAAACAGTGTTGGATGCTATATTCGAAACAAAGATCCTGGAGAAGTCCCTGTTTGCCTTTAAAATATGACTTCCCGGCATAGTGGTATACTCCCTTAAGACCTCACCACTAGTCCCATCCAACTCTAGTAGCTTAGCCTCGTTCTCGGCCGTGGTCCAGAACACAGAGCCATCTACGTTAGTTAATATCCCGTGATGCGCTTCGCTCCCGGCAATGGTAAAAGTCTCTGTGCTAAAGTCAGTCAGATCTATTCGTGTAATGGTATTTTGAGGCTCTTCTACCCATTCCAATTGAGAGGAACTGATGGCTTCTTCATGCGGTTTGGGGTAGGAGCCGTAGTTGGCCACAAAGGCCAGTTTATTGTCCTTGGACAGGCTCAATTCATGCGGTCCTATGCCGACCGGAATTCGCCTAATCAGTTGCTGATTTGATAAACTGATCAAAGACAGGTCGTGCGCCGACCTGTTCACCGTCAGCAAATATTTCTTCGGTACTCTTGCACCAGCCCTGTATTTGGCGACCAGCGGCTTAAAATCCGTGTAGTAGATATGGGTGCTCTCACCTTTGAGGCTGTCGCTACTGCTGTAGTAGAGTACATCCTCGGCTTCCGGCAGATAGGGGAACAGATCGCTACCTGAGGTGTTTAGCTCCTCCATATGCTGAGGTAGGGTCCAGTTCTCTCCCTGTTTAAAGCTAATATAAAGATCTCCGTAGCCGGTTATATTCTGGGGTCTTTGTGAGGCTTCAAAAATAAGCAGCTTCCCGGAGCCGTTAATTTCCAGGTTCCATTCACCGGTAGGGGAGTTGATGGTATTTCCCATATTTACCGGGGCAGACAAGCTATCATTTACCTTTTTGGAAACATAAATATCTCCCTGCCCATATCCCCCCGGCCGGTCCGATGCAAAGTAAAGATTGCCATCCCCATCGGTACGTGGACCGTATTCCGTACCTGAGGAATTTATAGGATAGGGCAAACGCTCCGGTGCTTCCCATGCGCCTGCCGCATCCTTTCTAACTCTCCAGATATCCGCAGATACCAGGCTATCCTCCGAAGGCCTGGTGGAGATAAAGTAGAGCGTATTACCGTCCCGGCTGAGGTGTGGGTCTCCATCGTCGTATTTTCCGGAAAAAGAAGCTACTTCAGGAGCAGACCAGCTACCGTTTTTTCGGGTGGATCTGTAGATGGTACTTTTCATATTCCCGGAAGCCCATTTTTGTTCACTTCGGGCAAAATACAGCTCCTCTCCTGAGGGTGAAAATGTGCTGGAATACTCCACTGAAGCCGTTGAAATGGTGCCCGGCTCAAATTGTTTTATGACCTCACTATCGTTACAGCCCAAGGTAACCGTGAACATTAGCAAGATCAGTAATCCAGAATTTAAAGCTTTCATATCGATACAACCTTAAAACATAAGCGTTGTTCTAAGATAGGAAATCCACAAATCTAAGCCATGAAGCAATTTCGCATAAGACAGTTTTTTTTTGGATTTAGGTAGACCTTAATCTCTATACCAGAAAGCTCCTTATTGAAGACCTGCACATCATAAGCAGTCTAATAATCCTTTAAGTCTAATTCTCCAGGATGTCAAACAATCTAAGAAGTCCAATAATCTAAAAACCTAAAAGTCTAATCTGAAATATCTGACTAAAGTTGATGTGTCCTTCTAATATTCCAATAGTCCCCTACAACTTCTGCATCTTAGGTAGCATCGCCTCTTTTTTCTCATGAAAGGCTTCCATATCCGATAAAATAGTGTGCAGCAGGCTTATCGCCTGAATAATGTAAGGGCCTTTGTTGAGCATTACACACTCAGCCTTGAGAGAAGTGGTGGCATCTGTGATCTCCGATCTTGAAGGCAGGCCGGTTTTGGCCAGTTTTTCCAGGACCTGGGTAGCCCAAACCACAGGAATATGGGCAGCGCCGCACAGCGCCAGGATCTCTTCCTGTACCCTGCCAATACTGTCCCATCCGGTTTCCACCGCCAGGTCCCCACGGGCGATCATTACCCCCAAATGCTTTGCCTTCATGGCCTCCAGCAGTATTTCGGTTAAATTGTCAAAAGCCCGGCCGGTCTCTATCTTCAGAATAACATTCAGCTTATTCAGGGCCTGGAGTTGCTCCAGTTCCGAGTACAGATCCTGAACGTCTTCAGGTGAATTCACAAAAGAAAAATTCACAATATCCGCATGCTGGGCTACAAATTTCAGGTCTTCCCTGTCTTTTGGCGTCAAACCACTTATTCCCAGATCTGTGTTCGGGAAATTTATACCTTTTTCAGCTTTGAGCCTGGAACCTCTCTCTTTAGCCCTTATGATCTTTACTTCAAAATGGGTATCGGTAGCATTTTCTATAACCCCTTCGATCTTACCGTCGTCAAAAAGGACTTTCTCACCCGCTTTTACACGCTTAAAAACCCGGGAATGCTGGCAGGCTACCACAGCCGGTTCGGTAACATTCCCGGCTTCGTCCAGCAGCGCTGGTCTACCCTCAATATCTTCGTTAACAACTCTCAACACGTCTCCTTCTTTGAGAAGGATGGATCTTTCAACAGCGGGAAGCTCACCCACCGGGATATCTTCCAGCTTTCGATTGGAGCAGCGCAATAGGGTTCCTGTACTTATGTAAGCGGTTTTATAGCAATGGGTAATCACGGCATCGTCTTCCACCTCTACCACAATTAATTTGCGTTTTTTGTCCCTGCTATCGGTAAACTGAAGTTTATCCCCCATCCGAATTCCATCCAACAGATCTGCGGGTACAGGTAAGAACTGCGGTTCAACAATCCCGTCTTCTTCTGGTACCAATACAACTCTGGCCGGATTTACCACCCTGCCAAAGTGGTCCTTTTCGGGTGAGAACTTTCGGATCTTTGGCCCGGGGACAATACGCCCCGTACGGATCTTGGGGCCGGCAAGATCCATAGCTATCTGTACTTCACGCCCCAGTTCCTCTGCGGTTTCCCGAACGTTATCAATGATCCCTTTCCAGACTTCAGCGTTGTCGTGAGCACAGTTTACCCTGGCACAATTCATCCCGTTTTGTACCATATTGTACACCAATTGCCTGTCATAAGCCGCTGCGGTCGGTTGGGTTACCATAATGCGAACCCTGCGGCCCTTAGAACGATTTCCCAGAAGCGATTTCGTGTGGGAATTCAGTAATCTTTTGCCTTTTTTTATGGATAAGCCGGATTTATGTGGAATTATTCCCTCCTGTTCCAGCAGCTTTGAAAGGATATACCTGGTGTTTACCACACTGGCTTTAATATGTCCCTCTGCATTCGCGAAACGGGTCAGGCCGATGTTTTTGAGTCGTTTTTGGGTACTTCGGAGATCAAATCTTCTAAAGGCGTTATAGTGTAGCAGGTTCCTTGCACTCTGAGCGTACATAGGATCAGTTTCTTCCAGTGACTCCCGGTGTTGGTCCTCTTCCAGGGCCATAGCTTCCAGCGCCCGATCGAGAGTCTCTATTACTTCGTTTATTTTATCGACATTTATTTTCACAATACTCCTTTATTATCCAAACTGATCCGCTGTGCTGCCTGGAACTTCCATTTTTTGATCAATATCTAAATACAAACAATGCTCATAATGAAATTAGAAAAAAACGAATTATCCACAACAAGGATTTTTACTATGCATTAAATTCATTTCCATCATCCATTATTACGAGAAACTCCGGGTAAGATAGGTTATAGACGATCAAATAAATGTTTTTGAAACTTAAACAAATTATTGGATTATTATTAACTTTTGGGAAATCACAGAAAAAACCATGAAAAACGCCCGTGTTTTCGTCTTTAGTCTGACTTTGTACAGTTTTTGCAGTTTGTTTGCCCAGGATATAAAACCCAAAGATCCGGATGCCCGCTTCTTTCATCTGGATACCATAAGTTCTGAACTCATATCGAAAGATCAGCGTTGGGTTTCTTTTCTGAAGGGCGAAAATGTATTGACCGGTTTGTATTATTTAAAGGCCGGGGACGAAGACAAGCAAAGGCCTCACGATACCGATGAGGTGTATTACGTACTAAAGGGCAAAGCCAGTTTTACTGCAGGAGGTAAGGAAACCGAGGTCAGCCAGGGTAGCGTATTGTTCGTAAAGGCAAATGTGGCGCATCGGTTCACTAATATTGAAGAAGACCTGCAGGTTCTTGTATTTTTTGATCAATAGCACAGGTCTAAAAGTCATTTGATTTTGGGTGATGGAACAGGTTTTACAACTCTTTTTCAGCATAGGGATACTTCAGGCACTGTTGCTTGGAGCGGTGTTGTTTTTCTATTCAGGCAAGGGCAATATGGCTCCCAGACTTATTGCTTTACTATTATTGCTCTTAGTAGCTCTGATGTTCTCCGAATTCCTTGAACTTTTCGGGATCTCGCCGGATAATTTTCCGGTACTACAATACGCTATTCTGATCGACCTGATTTTTGGCCCTATATTGTTGTTGGCCGCGCGTTTTTTCCTGAACAGACAGACGGCATTTGGCAAAAAGGACGGGCTGCATTTACTCCCGGTGTGCATTGGGCTTGTATGGTACTTTACCGGTTTGAGAAATACCAATGCCAGTTTTGGGACCATTCCGGACTCTGTGGCCATCCTGGTACTGCTAAAAATTGCCTTTGTAAGCATATATACCATATGGATCCTCAGGGAGATCCGATCTGCTGAAAGTCTAAGGAAAGAAGGCAGTTCAGATCGAATAAACTTTCTGAAGCATATCGTCTGGCCCTTTGTTGTCATATCCCTTGTAAGCCTATTGGCCTTTTGGGTGAATTACTTCGGACTTGAATTTGCCCTGGATTCCGATATGCTGGGAATCATCCTGATAACCATTTTTATTTACCTGCTTTCCTTTAATACCTTGCGAAGGCCTCATGTCCTTATTCCTACGGCAAGCCTGCGGGTACTCCCAAAATACTCTAAATCCGGATTGGGGGAGCACAAAAAAGAGCAGCTGCTATTATCGCTTAAGGATTATCTGGAGTCTGAAAAGCCCTATCTGGATGAAAATATCAGCCTGAGCGAACTTTCCCGAAAGTTTAGCATACCTCCAAACCAACTTTCCCAGGCAATCAACGAAGGATTGGGATTGAATTTCTATCAGCTGATCAACCAGTATCGGCTACGGGAGGTTAAACGAAAACTTTCGGACCCTGAGGAAGACCATAAGACCATCCTGGCACTGGCTTTTGAGTCCGGCTTTCAAAGCAAAGCTTCTTTCAACCGCATCTTCAAACAGAGTGAAAAGACCACTCCGGCGGAATTCCGCAAAAACAATCGGTCTTAACCTTCCCGATGAGACGACCGGCCTAGACTTATTCCGGATTTTAGCTGCATTCAAACAATCAAAAAACACAGTAATGAAAAGATTAACTTTCATTTGTCTGCTCTTTGTATGTAGCTTTTGTGTTGATGCACAACATCTTCTGGACCAGGCTCAGGAGCAATTTCAGGCGAAGAACTGGATTGATGCCGCTAAAAGCTATGAAAAGCTGACCAAGCTGAACTCTTATAATCCCGAATTTTGGAGTAAATATGCCTATACAAGCCTAAAGACTGAGAATTTTCAAGAAGCGATAAGGGCAGGCCTTCGGGCACTTGAGACCGGTGCCTCAAAGAAACCTCTTTCCTTGATTTTGGCTAAAAGTTACACGGGTATCCAACAGAATTCGCAGGCCGCAAAGTGGCTAAAGATCCATATGGAGGAAGGGAAAACGGCCCCGGACCGGATAGCTGGGGACGCGGTCCTTGCAGCCCTGGCGGGGTCTCCGGAGTTTAAGGAGTTAGTGAACTTTGAAGCTCCTGAATCTCAGGACCGGGATGAGGGATGGCGTGCAGACCTGGATTATTTGGTAGAGCTGATGAAAAGCCGCCATAAGAACCTCTATCATACGGTTCAGCAGCAAGATTTTAAAAGTGCTGTCCTGCAGTTACGGAAGCAGATCCCGGAACTATCAGATCTTGAGATAATAGGTGAATTTATGGCCATTATGGCCATGGTAGGAGACGGACATACCGTCCTCTATCCCCCTTTTGAAGGTGCCAACGGTTTCCATGCCTTTGCGGTTGAATTCTATTTATTCAAGGATGAGCTTTATATAAGGGCCGCGGCTCCGGAACTCGCACACCTGGTAGGCACTAAGGTAATCGGGGTGGGGCAACTCTCAACGGCGGAGCTGATCTCAAAAGCGCAGAGATACCTTAGTCGGGATAACGATTTCCAATTAAAATGGATCACACCTATCGCCCTGAGCTTTACCGAAATATATGCATTAACAGGAGCAGGAATCGCAAAGAGGGCCGAATTCGTCTTGGAATCAGCTGATGGAACTGTTTTTAAAGAGACTCTGAATGCTTTGCCGCTTATGAGGGATCCTATGAGCAGATTTGCTCCGGAACACTGGGTAGAGATAAGGAAATCAGAAGAAACTTCCTCGCTATGGACTTCAGATCCTGAAAACTTCTATTGGTATAAATACCTGGAGGAGCAGAAAGTGGTGTATTGTCAGTTTAATCAGGTAAGGAACAAGCCGGAGCAAAGCCTGGCAGAATTCGCCAAAGAGCTTTTTAGTTTTGTGGACACTCGTGAAGTAAGGGCCCTGGTACTGGATATCCGCCTCAACAATGGCGGCAATAATTTCCTGAACAAAGCCTTGGTGCAGCAGATCATCAGAAGTGAAAAGATCAATACCCACGGTAAGTTTTTTACCATTATTGGCAGGAGGACCTTTTCCGCAGCCATGAATCTCGCCTCAGACCTGGAACAACAGACCAATACCATTTTTGTGGGAGAACCAACGGCTTCCAGACCCAATTTCTATGGAGAGGACGACGAGTTCAGCTTGCCTTACAGCGGGCTGAGGGGGAGTATTTCCAGCAGGTATTGGCAGGGTGGAAGTACTTCGGAGGATAATCGGCCCTGGATTGCTCCGGATTTGGTAGCGGAACTGAGCGCTGAAGAATACTCAAACGACCGCGACCCTGCCCTGGAAGCTATCTTCGAGTATCTCAATTCACAATAGATCCGGAGAAGTTTTCCTAAAAGGAGATTTCAGTATACTATTATCGGACTAAAGCAATTGCCCGATACAACGTACTGCTTCAGCTTCTGAAAGTCTATTAAAAAGAATGGGGCAGGATTCAAACTGTCTTTTGAATATTCCTACCCCTATTCCTGACTTCAGGCTAATTATTGTTAAGCCATTTCTTTGTCTTTACGCCTGTTTTCGGCTAGTTTTTCAATCAAATCCGGAACCTTTTCAAAGGCTGCTGCCAGTCCGTGGGTTTTTCCGGCTTCCAGGAATGATATTTCATCTCCTTTGGTGATCAGGAAACCAATAGGCTCTATGCCCACACCTGCGCCGGCACCCATACCTTCGCCTTTGCGCCCTTTGGCTTCGGTCCCTTCACCTCCTCCGGAGCCAAATCCCATGCCTACCTTTATGACCGGTACACACATGAATTCGCCGAGTTGAAACTGTTCGCCAACCACAGTTTCCGTCTTCGCTTCTGTTTTAATAAAGTCAGTAATTTTTTCTAATAAACCTTCAAATTGTAAATCCATAATATTCGTTTTAATTAATTAATGAATGACCTAATAATATTGACCGGCCTGTTCTGAACATGCATTACCAGGCTATTTCTTCCCTCATAGTTTATATGAAGCATCGCGTCGGTGTAAAAGTTCAAAAGTGCGAAGAGGGGGTACAGCCGCGCATTAGAAATACAGTTGCCGGTATCTATTTCTAAGAACAGGCGTTTTAGTCTAAAAGACCTGAGTACTTTCAGCCCCCTTTTTAAGGGCATTTGCCTTTTCTTTTTTCGGGTGACACCCGTCACCTCTCTTTTACTTTTGGAAGCGCTTCTCTTTCGAAGTGGATAGAAATAAAATTTCAGGAAGAGAACCTTCAGTCTTATACGCAAAAGTTCGCTTTCATCTGCTTCAATTTCTGCCTTTGCCAGACCTTTTATCCTAATTTTATATTTGTTTTTATTGGTATTCACCAGCAGATCGATTGGGGCAAAAAGCAATGAGATCAACAAAACAAGGAACAATGCGAATCCAAGAATTAACCACATCATATTGGTTTTTGCAAAGGAAGGGAATGTGGTTTCTATGCCAAATGACGCAGGTCAATGGCTGTTCCTTTTTTTCCGGTGAACGTGTAAAAATCCGGCTGTCAAAACGGCCTCCAATTTGTCCGGATGCCCTTGAATTGGCCTGACAAGTTCAAAGAAATCAGTATTTCTGTGGTTTGTGGATCTAAAGACCTGCTGATCTAAATCATATTTACTCCTTTGCAATAAAGGTATATTTGACCTTATACCCCCCTCTGCAATTTTACTTGTACCTAATGAACACTTACAGCCCAATACTCAGTGGGATTAAACGATTCTTCATCGAAATCGGGGAACTGTCGTATTTCGCCCGAAGATTCTTTAAGGAGGTGCTTAAACCACCTTTGGAATTTAAGGAACTACTGCGGCAATGCTACCATATGGGGAATAGGTCCTTGTTCCTGGTTTTGGTCACCGGTTTTATAATAGGTTTGGTCCTTACCCTGCAATCCAGGCCTACTTTGATTGAATTTGGCGCGGTATCCTGGATGCCCAATATGGTAGGCATTTCTATAGTTCGCGAGCTGGGACCGGTAATTACGGCGCTGGTATGCGCAGGCAGGATAGCATCGGGTATAGGCGCTGAATTGGGCTCCATGCGGGTAACCGAACAAATAGATGCCATGGAAGTTTCTGGTACCAACCCCTTTAAGTACCTGGTGGTGACAAGAATCCTGGCTACTACGCTGATGTTGCCAATTTTGGTTCTTCTGGGTGATGCCATAGCATTGTACGGCTCCGCGCTGGTGGAGAATATCAAAGGACACGTTTCTTTTAAACTTTATTTTAATCAGGTGTTCGATGCCCTGGAATATGGAGATCTGATCCCTGCCACCATCAAGTCATTCTTCTTTGGGTTTGCCATTGGCCTTGTTGGCTGTTTCAAGGGATACTACAGTAAAAAAGGTACGGCAGGTGTGGGTGTAGCAGCAAATACCGCCGTTGTATTTACCTCTATGCTGCTCTTTGTAATTGATTTTATAGCGGTTTTTATAACAGATATATTTTATGACCTGTGAAAACACTGGAAAACCATATTTCGGGAAATACTGAGTCCCAGCAAAAGCGTTTGATGATCCATATTAAGGATCTGTACAAAAGTTTTGGGAATAACCACGTCCTTAACGGCTTTAATTTGAGACTGTATGAAGGCGAGAATTTGGTGGTTATGGGAAAATCAGGTTCAGGGAAGTCTGTGATGATAAAATGTCTGGTTGGACTCATACAACCGGATAAGGGTTTTATTTCTGTTATGGGAAAAGAGATAAAAACCCTGGACAGGGAGACCTTAGATGTATTAAGGTCCGATATAGGCTTTTTGTTCCAGGGTAGTGCACTGTACGATTCCATGACCGTACGAGAGAATCTGGAATTCCCGTTGCGAAGACACAAAAGAAAAATGGGTGGAAATACCGATCCCGAACCGTTGGTGGTAGAAGCGTTGCAGAATGTAGGGCTCGCAGATGCAATAGACCTTATGCCCGAAGAGCTTTCCGGTGGTATGAAAAGGCGTGTGGCTCTGGCTAGAACGCTGATCCTGAAACCTAAGATCATTCTATATGATGAACCAACCAGCGGCTTAGACCCTATAACGGCTAAGGAGATCATTGAATTAATGCGAAGTATTCAGAAGAAATACGGAACATCTTCTCTGATCATTACACATGATGTAGACTGTGCCAGGGTCATATCTGAGCGAATGGTGTTGCTGGTAGACGGCATTAACTACGTGGAAGGTACATTCGAGGAACTCAACCGCTCCACGGACCCAAAAGTAGAAGCATTTTTTAAAAAATAATAAAATGGAAAGGACCGCAGCTGAAAAATTGAGATTAGGAGTTTTAGTCATACTGGGGACGATTACCTTTATCGTAGCAGTTTACTTAATTGGAAATCGGCAGAATATGTTCGGGAATACGCTGACCGTAACAACGGTTTTTAAGAATGTGAACGGGCTGCAAAAGGGTAATAATGTCCGTTACGCAGGTATTGATGTGGGAACCGTAAAAGCAATTGAAATGGTCAATGATACCACGATCAACGTCCATATGCTTATTGATGAAAAAATGAAAGCCCATATTAAGACCAATGCCGTTGCTACAATAGGTTCAGATGGTCTTGTTGGCAGTATGATCGTCAATGTAGTTCCTGGTGTAGGAGAGGCCCCGTTCGTGAGCGCAGGAGACAAGATCGCATCCTACAGCCGTATAGGAGCCGAAGATATGTTGAGTACTCTTAACGTAACCAACCAAAATGCGGCACTGCTTACATCTGATTTGCTTAGGGTTACAGAAAGCTTGAACAATGGTGAGGGAACTCTGGGTAAACTTTTAAACGATAAGGAAATGGCCGCAAACCTGGAACAGACCATTTACAATCTTAAAAGTGCCAGCTCTAAGGCAAATAACACATTGGCGGAATTGCAGACTGTGATCGAGCAAATGGGCAAAGGCGAAAATGTGGCTGGTGTTTTATTTGCAGACTCTTTGTCTACAGTCAAAATGAAAGATGTTATTACAAATCTGGAAGTCAGCAGCAGGAGTATGAGTTCATTAGTGCAAAGACTGGACAGTGCTGTAGTCCATCTGGTTGCTGAAGATGGGGTAGTAAATTACCTGTCAAGGGATACCGTCCTCGTTGGAAACCTGAAAAGAACTATGAAAAATATTGAGGAGGGGACCGCGAGTTTTAATGAAAATATGGAGGCGCTAAAGCACAGTTTTCTTACCCGAAGGTATTTTAAGAAGATGGAAAAGGAGCAGGCCAGGAACTGACAATCTCATTCCGGAAACGCATGAAATCATTGTTGATCTTCAAGAGAAATTGGCTTTCAATAAAATAAACTCATTGATATTGGCAGTGTTAATTGCTCCTATCAGTTTATGCTTTTCAACCACAGGGAAAAATCTGGATCTTTCCTGGCTCATGATGCCAATGGCCCGTTGAATCTCTAAACTACTGTCTATGGTTTTAAAATCTCTTTTCATGATATCGCCAACCAGTACCGATGGATCCTTCGCATGCTCAATGATGGTCTTATGATCTAAGATCCCGACGATTTTTCCATTTTCAGCGACCACAAAGTCCTTTTCCGTTCCGGCAAGCACTACCTCTATAACCCTTTGAAGGCTGTCTGTAGGTAAAATTATGGTAATCTGGGTAAGCATGGCTTCCTTTACATAATGTCCATGCAGCACGAATTCCTGCTTTACCATTTTGTTTTCCCCATAAGCCCCGAAAAAGATGAAAAATGCAATTAAGACAAGAAAAGGGTTGATCATTAATCCTAAAATAAAGAAGATTACCGCTAATATCTGACCCAGTGTTGCGGCCACTTCAGTGGCCTTTACCCTTCCCATACCATAGGAAAGCAAAGCCCGGAGCACACGGCCACCATCCATCGGGAATGCCGGTATAAGGTTAAATATCACCAACATGACATTGGCTATTAGTAAGTAAAACAACAGAGTTTCCAGTCCAGGGCTGGATAACAGCGCCTCTATATTCTCAAAATCCATGCTGAGATACTTCCGTACCGGAACCACCAACGCTAATAAAATGGCAATGACCACATTTACCGCTGGCCCTGCCAGTGCTACCAGCAATTCCTGCCCCGGTTTTTCGGGCATTTTTTCCAAAGATGCCACTCCGCCAATCGGCAAAAGTGTAATTCGCTTGGTCTGAATGGCAAACCTTCTAGCTGTTAGAGCATGACCCAACTCATGAAGTACAACACAAAAGAATAAACTTAAGATCAGGGAGACATTTAAAATGGCAGAAGTTATATTGCCACCACTTCTCAGGTCCAGATAAACCACCCATATCAAAAGTAAACTGAAGGTCCAATGGACTTCGATCTTTATCCCGGCTATCCGTCCAAGTTTTAAAACACCTTTCATGCTCAGCTTTTTGGGAAAATAATCAGTATCTATTGGTTTTACTATGACGATTATCATCGGGAGAGCGTTCGGGCTGATGATCTAAAGCGTAGATCTGAATTAAGCGGCTTGCAGGTTTCGATGATATATGTCATTACCCTCCTGCTATACCTTTAGTATTTTTAGTGAACCTCAAAGCTTTTTGTATGAACAATGTATTACAGGAGGATTATAGCTCCCTGGATTTAAATTCCTCAATTTGGGATCAGATTTTTACAGTAGCGCCACTGGTATTGATCGGCACAAAAGAGGGAAAAGCATACAATCTTGCTCCAAAACATATGATAACTCCTCTTGGCTTCGGGAACTATTTTGGATTTGTATGTACAGCTGAGCACGCTACCTATCACAACATAAAGGAAACGCGGAAGTTTACCGTCAGCTTTCCAACTTTCGATCAATTGATAACAACTTCTCTGAGCGCCTCAAGGCGCAAAGAGGAAATATCAAAATATGAAGGTGTGTTAAAGGTTTTACCCACAATGCCAGGGACTTGCGTTGATGCGCCTTTGCTTGAAGGGGCTTATCTGTATTTGGAATGTGAATTGTTCAAGATTATTGAGGGCTTTGACAGCAATAGCCTGATAACGGGGAAGGTGCTATGTGCTCATGGCCACAAGGACTTTTTGCATCAATTTGAAAAGGATGAACAGGACCAATTTATACAATCCCCTTTGCTCGCGTATATTTCTCCTGGCAGATTTGCAAGGATCACGGAGACTTATAAATTTCCTTTTCCTAAAGGCTTTAGACGATGACACAGCTGGGTAATATTGCGGAACAGGTCAGGGAATATCTGAATGGTCATAAGGAGCAAATGATCCTTTTCCTGAGTGAATTGGTTCTCAAAGAATCACCCTCATCTGTGGTAAGCCCACAGCACGAGATCCTGGAGTTTTTGAAGGAACGCTTTGAATCTATGGGATATTTTGCAGAGCATTTTCCGGGCAAAAACACTGGAGGAGCTCTTTATTCCAGGCGTCGCCAAAGGATCAAATCCCTGCCCATTCAACTACTTATTGGGCACTGTGACACGGTTTGGCCTCTGGGGACCTTAGAAAATATGCCCCTCAAACACGACGACGGCAAGATCAAAGGACCGGGGATCTACGATATGAAGGCAGGGATCACTCAGTTGATCTTTTCTCTGATGACCATCAGAGCCTTATCGTTAGACCTGAGCGCAGAGCCCGTTATTTTGGTCAATTCGGATGAGGAAATCGGCAGTAAGGAGTCTACAAGACTGATCCGTTGTTTGTCCAAAGTCGCAAATCGCGCCTATGTTTTAGAGCCCCCATTGGGAATTGATGGAAAGTTAAAAACTGCTCGGAAAGGAATAGGCCGATTTACCATAGAGGTTAAGGGAAGACCGGCTCATGCGGGATTAGATCCGGCTAAGGGGATCAACGCGATCGTTGAACTATCACGTCAGGTGCAAAAATTGTACGGCATGAATGATCCGGAAAAGGGGATTTCCCTGAATATCGGAATGATCGAAGGTGGTATCTCCCCTAATGTTGTGGCTCCCGAAAGCAGGGCCGTAATTGATGTCAGGGTATTGTCTTCGGAAGATATCCCCTATATCAGTAAAAAGATCCTGGGGCTAAAACCCCATTTTGAAGGTGTGGAATTAAGTGTTACAGGCGGCTTTGGCAGACCGCCAATGGAGAAAAACTCACGCAATCAACGCTTGTGGAATATGGCCAGGAACCAGGCGGATTATTTAGATCTGGAACTTCAGCAAGCCACTGCCGGTGGTGCCTCTGATGCTAATACCACAAGTTTGTTTACTGCCACTCTGGACGGTCTCGGAACTCCGGGAGACGGAGCCCACGCGCTGCATGAATATATATTTCATGAAAAGCTTATCGAAAGAACTGCCTTGTTAACCCTATTACTATTAGCGGATCCATTGAAAGTCAGCTCATGAAACATCAATATATCTTTACTTCACTTACCCGTATTTCCGATCTGCAGGAAAAGGAGTTTTCTGTGCAGAAACTGGACAAAGCAGATTGGGAGACCGGAGACTATGTCGCTTGCGAAATACAAGATCCGGGAAGTCATACCCTGAACCTTGAATTGCCCAATGGCCGTATGAGAGGGGTAATAGGAGGAGAATCACTGATCGGTGCCCTGGGGGAGCGGTTTGCAACACTGGAGGCTACCGGAACCTGGCGCGAGGTTTCAGAAGATCTTAGAATGAGTGTTTTAACCGGTGCAGGCCTGCTGGGGAAGCTAACTTCAAAATCCGTATTTATCCCTAATATGATAGAAGTTTCCTATACAGGTCATGTTTGCAGGGATGGGGTTAAAGTCACTATGGACCATTTTGTAAAACCCCATCAAAAGGCCGTATTCAATATACCTGTGGTACTATTTGTAGGTACTTCAATGTCTGCCGGAAAGACTACTTCTGCCAGAATCGTAACACATCTTTTTAAACTTGCGGGTTATAAGGTGGCAGCGGCAAAACTTACAGGTGCCGGACGGTATAAAGATATTTTGGCAATGGCAGACGTTGGTGCGGATTCAGTCCTGGATTTTGTGGATGTCGGGCTTCCTTCCACCATCTGTCCCAAAGAGGTCTATGAAGACAAATTGTTTCGGCTTTTGAATATAATGGCAGTTCAAAAGGCTGATATCGCCATCATAGAGATTGGGGCTTCACCATTAGAACCCTACAACGGCGATACGGCTATAAACGCTTTAAAAGAACACGTCCGATGCACCATCCTCAGTGCTTCCGATCCCTATGCGGTTTTCGGATTGATGAAGGCCTTTGATCTGGTTCCTGATATCGTTACCGGAGTTGCTTCGAATACCCTGGCCGGGACAAGAATGGTTAAGGAATTATGCGGAGTAAAAGCACTGAATCTGATAGATGCTTCAACCACAGATGAATTAAAACAAATCCTCTCGGAAAAGACCGGACTTAAGTTATAAAACTGGCCAGATAAACTCTGGCCTGAACGCTGTAAAAGGCCGATTTATCATAGTGACTTAACCCAGTTGTAATTCTTTCTTTAAGATATTCCGGAAACGCGTCTCGCTGAGGTAGTGATCTTCGAGCAATTTGCCGTCGTGTAAAAGACTAAAAACCCCAAAGCCCGATGGTGCATTTTGTGCATCTGACGGAGTTTTTAACAGGGTTATCTTCAGATCTATCCCGTGTTCCCGGGCAACTTTTAGCATGGCTTCAGCGGACTTCTCATGCCATGGACATTGATTGGCATAGACCAGGTGCCAGCCCTGGTAGTTTTTTTGATTGGCGGTCCAATCCGCAAGTAGGGGATCCGCGTCTGAGATGATCCATTTTTTTGATAATAGTTCAAATCGGTCGCGTTTGCCGACCTGCCTAAATCCGTTTTTTACAAATACCTTTTTGCTCGCTACCCAGGAGCCTTTGCTACTCATTGTGCACAGGCCGTGCATTCCCAGTGCTCTTGCTTCCCTTTCAGCCTGGTGTATCAGTAGGGATCCGTTCCCCGCGTTCTTGTTTTTGTTTGGGTAGACAAAAATGCAATGAATGAACATAAAGCCAGGAGCTACAATGGGTCGCCAGGCGTTTTCTGCCGGAACATATTCAATAAAACCCAACATATTCTCTTCCGCGTCCTGTAGTATGTTGAGACGTAGTCCCCGGGAGTATTGTTCGTTAAACCATTCTTTTTTCTGTTTATGACCTTCACTTTTTGTGTTCTTAATACAATATAGGGTCTGCTGGTCTACATTTTCAGGAGTAACTGAGATGATTTTATTTTTATTCATGACTTTGATTTGATTTGCGGCGATTATAGGCCGGAACTGATGGCTATATCAAAGTTTTGAAATAGGTCAGACCCAGACAATGACAAATGTCAAACCGCAAGTGTTTGCTTTACAGACTGACATAAATCATGGTATAAGGATTCTATGCATTGTAATTTGTAGGACACATTTTGAAGCAGCAGTTATGAAACGAATACTTATTCCCACCGATTTCTCCTCTAACGCATGGAATGCCATATGCTATGCAATGGAAATGTTCAGCCAGGAAGAATGCCAGTTCTACTTGCTCCATACCTATACACCTGCTTTTTACAGGATGGATTATGTTTTTGGAGGGCCTGCTGTGAGCGCCGTACCGGATTACGGCGTAGATATTTCTGTGGAAGGCCTGGAAACTACTTTGGAAGAGATCAAAAAGGCATATAACAATCCAAAGCACAAGTTCGAGATCATTTCGGCATTCAATCTCCTTGCGGATGAGATTGTGGATGTATGCAGGGAAAAGGAAATTGATTTGGTGGTCATGGGAACCCAGGGCGCCACGGGAGCCAAGGAGATCTTTCTTGGATCAAATACGGTATATGTTTTGAGAAAAGCCGAGACTGCCGTATTGGCTATCCCGGAAAAATGCAAGTTCAAAGAGATCAAAAACATGTTGTTTCCTACTGGATATTGGACCAAATACAACAAACACGAAATACAGCGTATAGCGGATCTCGCAAAATCGCAAAGATCTGAGATCACGCTTTTGCATATAAAGGAAGAATTTGAACTCAATGAATCCCAGATAGCGAATCAGAAACACCTGTTGGAATGCCTTAAAGATGTACCGGTAACTCAAAGAGAGGTAGAAAATACATTAATGCCTAAAGCCATATTGGACTTCATAGAAGAAAACGACTTTGGGCTATTGACCATGATGAACAGAAAGCATTCCTTTATGGAGCGTCTGCTCTGGAGACAAAATGTGGATCAGATCGGATTTCAGGTGAAGATCCCTTTCCTGGTCATAAGAGATACTGCACAGGTTAGCAAGGATACCCGACAATTTTATGCTGTTGACAAGCATAGCTAAGATCCCCTTTTACCAATCCCGATAATTTTACGATATTGCAGCCCTTTAGGAGTGTTAGCTCAGCTGGTTTAGAGCACCGCCTTGACAGGGCGGGGGTCGTTGGTTCGAATCCAATACACTCCACACCCAAAATCCCGATAGTCTATCGGGATTTTTCATTTTAGAACATCGGAGCTTGCTCACGATGTTTTAAAATGAAAAACACTTTGCAGGCGAAGCCCAATCTGTGACAGTTAGTTTTCGGTTATAATAAATCGTCAAGAGCAGACCATGTCAGTTCGAGCGCAGTCGAGAACTAACCTGCGATCAACGAGCGTAAGCGAGTTAATCCGGAGCTTGCTCAAGATGTTTTAAAATGAAAAACACCTTGCAGACGAAGCCTGCGGGATTTTGGGATGTAGGGACCCACCCCCTGGATCAACGAGCGTAAGCGAGTTAATCCGGAGCTTGCTCAAGATGTTTTAAAATGAAAAACACCACACAGGCGAAGCCTGCGGGATTTTGGGATGTAGGGACCACCCCCTGGATCAACGAGCGTAAGCGAGTTAATCCGGAGCTTGCTCACGATGTTTTAAAATGAAAAACACTTTGCAGGCGAAGCCCAATCTGTGACAGTTAGTTTTCGGTTATAATAAATCGTCAAGAGCAGACCATGTCAGTTCGAGCGCAGTCGAGAACTAACCTGCGATCAACGAGCGTAAGCGAGTTAATCCAAAGTGGCTAGCGCGGATTTGCAATCCGTGCTATTCCCCCAAACTCCGAAAAACTAATGCGAATTTGCAATCCGTGCTATTTTCTACAAATACTTTTCCTGCAATCATATTACAGTCTTGGCCAGTACATTTGACTTAAAACGAAAGTGTCTACAAAATATAAAGCCACTATGCCAGATGTGGCCTATTTTGTTACTATTACTACTGTAGGTTGGATCGATGTCTTTACAAGGTTGAGGCAAAAATATGTTCTGATAGGAAGTTTGGCATACTGCCAAAACAAGAAAGGCCTTAAGATCTATGCATATTGTATTATGCCTAGCCACTTGCATCTGGTATGTAAGGCAGAAGAAGGATTTTTGCTTTTTGATATCATTCGTGATTTTAAAAAACATACTTCAAAGAGAATTATACAAACCATGATGGAATTTCCAGAGAGCAGAAGGGAGTGGATGCTCGATCATTTTAAAAAAGCCTGCCAACATCTGAAAAGAGACCAAAAACACAAAGTCTGGCAAGATGGATATCATGCAGAGATCGCCACATCTAACTGGTTCATCAAACAAAAAATACAGTATATACACAATAATCCGGTAGCTGCAAAAATTGTTGCTTTACCTGAAGACTACTTGTTCAGTTCGGCAAGAAATTATTCGGAAATGGAAAGTGAGTTGGAAGTAACCGTTTTGTTTTTGAAGTAATTGGAGCACGGATTGCACCTTGTCCGCCTCTGGTGGAAATCCGCGCTATCTTTTGTTAGCGTTATCGCTACATGCTCTTTTCGCCTTTGGCGAAAGCACTTCCGCTTGCAGCACCGCTATTTCTGAAAAACCTTCGGTTTAAAGTTCTGCTACCGCCAGTCTATGACTGCTGGTTTTTCTTTTTGTAAGTTTGGTTTTCCCACGAGATACAATCTCGCGGTAGCGTGGGGTTTTTTTGTAGTGAACAGTAAACAGTCCCGATAGCTATCGGGAGTGAACAGCACTCCTTTAGTAAGTTTCGCAGAATGAAAGCGTATAGCGCATAGCGCAAAGCCAACTCCAAATAATTAAGCTTGATCTTGAACTTAAACTTGTACTTATTAAAGTAAACAGCCCTCCTTCGCTCCCTTTTGGAGAATAAATTTGTGGTATGCAATTTCTAGTTGCTATCAATTTCACAATTCCTCAATTCCTCAATTCCTCAATTTTACGGTTTAATATTTTTTCATAATCTTATAGCCCAGACCTGTAATCCGCGCTTTTTACTTCATACTCTAATTTCTATTCAAATCACTTCCCTGCAAAAAAACTGCAGTCTGGGAGATTACATTTGTGCCCGAATTAATTTAAGGGATTCGGTAATATAGTCAAGTTACTCAAGACACATTAGCATAACACAAGCAAATCTTTGGTTGAAGGACTATTACCAATGAATCCCAATTGTCTATGACAGAACATGTTGTTTGTTCAGATGTAAAATTAAATCAAGAACCACTTGCGCTTTTGCTAATGAGTTAGAAGCAAATAGGCCCAGAATAAAAAGGTTGATCTGGTTGGATGTTTAAGGATATCAAGAGTGTAAATGGTATTTAAAGAAAAGCAATACGACAGCCTGTGGCAGATAAGTTTTCGCAATTGCTCACCTTATAGAATAATAATTCAATATCTATGACAATAAATGCAAATCGAAAAAGAACGGAAATCTTTACGGTTCTCCTTTTTCTTCTTCTGACCAGTTCGTTTTCCCAACAGTCTACATTCGACCTGCCAAACTACCACCCGGTATCTCCGAATGCCGCCAGTCTTGGTAAATTCGGACTGTACCCAGTAAATAAAAGCTTGGGGACGGCCAATGTTAACATTCCAATCTATACACTTTCTGAACGTGGTTTGACTGTTCCAATAAATTTGAACTACAATACATCAGGAATAAGATTGAATGATTTGGCCTCCTGGGTTGGACTGGGCTGGTCATTGGATGCGGGAGGTGCGATTGTAAGGAATGTTAAAGGTCTACCCGATAAAACCTACAACAGTAATATTCCAAATTTGCAAAACGCTGCCTTTTCTCAGACCAATTACAACTACTTACTGGGGGCAACTAATGGACTTAGGGATACGGCACCAGATCAGTACGTGCTCAATGCTCTGGGAAGGACCGCAACTTTCTATTTTGATCAGAACAAAGGATTTAAAGCTGTTTTTGAGGATGGTAGCCCTATTGAGATATCGGTAGTGTCTGCCGATGAAATACACGCCATACTGGAAGACGGTACTTTGCTCATCTTTGGCAAAGAAAAGGATGGGACTTTAGCGACTGAGGTAACAAATCATCACAATGCCAGCTATACTTTCGATTATATTTCCGCATGGTATCTCACTAGCCTGGTATCTCAGGATAGGCAGCAAAGCATTTCATTTGAATACAAATCCCTGGGAAAGCAGAGTGGATATTCGGAACCGGCAAGTGAAACCATTTATATAGACGGGAGCTTTTTGCCCTCCGTCGCTCATTTATATCTCAAAGCGGCATATCAGGAACTCGTTGTTACAAGTAGAAAATTTCTTGAAAAAATCGTTTTCAATAATGGACATATTGATTTTGAATCCTCTTTAGGGCGAACTGACCTGGCGGACGACTATCAATTGGATGCTATCAAGATTTATACTAATGACGATACGGCCAATGGGAAACTTATAGATCAGTTCCACTTTAATTATGATTACTTTCAGAGGTCCGGGGGTAATTTTTCACGGGACTATGACAATGCACCTATCTTTTTTGATTCCACCAAACAGACCAATAGCCGGACCAAGGCCTTAAAGCTTACAAGCGTATACAGAGGAGCTTCTATTAGTTCCGGGGAGGTACACCACTTTAGTTATAAAGCAACTACACTGCCCGAAAGGTGTACTACCGCCCAGGACTCATGGGGATACCCAAACGATAATACAGGAACTCTTTTGCCGCAAACGCAAGTATGGTTAAAAGGGACCATTGGATCAACGCTTTATACCATTGGTAATGGAAATCGTTCAACCGATGAGGACAGTATGAAAGCAGCGATATTGAAGAAAATCACCTATCCCACTGGGGGATATACAATATTTGAATTTGAAGCCAATCGTCTTACAACTTCCGATATCGTCTATGCCGCGAAATCCTCTTCGGCAACAGCTTATGGAAGTGAATGTACTGATCCAGGCTATCCTCACCTCGAAGAAACTACGTTCACCATTCCACAGGGCGCAAAGAACATTAAGTTGCATATTGATATGAGTCCGGTATTATATCAGGGAAGCAGTATTTCGTATTTGGCCCTGGACAACAAATACTTTTATCGTCCAACTCCAAGTAGCATAAGTGGTTCCCCAAGTGATAGTTCTGACGGTTGGACTGAAACGATTCATTTACCTTTTGGGTCCAACCTTGGCGATGTTCTTAACCCGGTGCCGTTTGAAAGTGGCACTCATGTACTAAAGGCCTTTGACTCTGGTTATGGACCGTTTGCTGCCTATCCGTGTTCCCGAATGGGTATAACTATTACCTGGGATGAACCCAATGGAACACAAGAGGTAGAAAAATTAGTAGGAGGACTTCGAGTAAAATCCATTTCAAATTATGATGGTAATTCGGTAAATCCGGTTTTGGTAAAAAAATTCGAATACGAAACACCGGATTTAATACATCCCGAAGAAAACCGAGGTTATCAGAGAACGATTATCCTTGATCCTAATTTTTCCTTGAACCCGGTGGTGTCTACTTCTCCTCATTTTAATAACAATCTTGGTGGTGAACCCGTAATTTCTTATGAAAAAGTTACCGAATATGAATACGATTTAAGTAGTGCTACAAAGAATGGAAAAACGATATCCTATTATGAAAATGTGCCGAGATGGAGAACATTGAATTCTCTGGTTGGTCCTGAAACTTTTAGGCATTCTGAGTACTCTTGGAGTTATTTCTATTCACAGGCTCTATCCAATGGAGATACCTGGAGTTTAATGGCTCAGCAAATGCTCCAGGATGCACTTGGCGGTCCCGGGCAATTCTCTTTTTATGAAAGTACTTCATGGAAAAGAAATAAACTAAAAAGCGAGGAGAAATATAAGACGGAAAATGGCATTGATGTAATACTTTCCAAAATCGAAAATATTTATGAAACCATTGAAACGAACAAAATATATAGCAATTATGTATTTACACCATACGGTTCTCCTTACCCAAGTTGGCAGGTTCCAGATTACAGCCCATACGATCAGGGAACCGATCTAAGCAGCATACAATTTTGCTACCAAATTGGGGAGATTGAAACTGGTAGAAGGGTTCTTAAACAGACCACTGAGAGCTTGTATGATAATAGCGGTCAGAATCCTTTAACTACAGTCACTCAATATTTCTATGACAACCTAACCCACAAGCAGCCCACTAAGACGATAGTGCAAACAAGTCAGGGAAATGTTGTGGAAACTATCACCTCATACCCGGATGATATCCTAACCACGGCCTCGCTGGGGCAACCCAATTTAGACGCGGCTGGGTTAAGCGCAATAAATAAGCTAAAAAAACCATCTTCTACCAATCTCTCAAGTCTACATCGTATCACTGAGCCCATTCAGGTAAAAAAATTGATCAAGGACAGTGATGGTGTAGTATTGTCCAGTACGGTTCGCAGGACCGATTATGTCGACAAGGGGAACAACCTCGTTTTGCCAAAGGCCGTCCGGTCTCTCAAGGGTACTTATAATTCAAGTTCTAATCCAATGGAAGAGCGAATTATTTATTCCCAATATGACAACCATGGTAATATTTTAGAGATCAAGAAATCTGACGGCACCCCGGTCTCCTATATCTGGGGATTCAATAAAATGTTTCCGGTAGCCGTGGCAGAAAACGCCAGTTATACACAAGTGGCTACTGTTTTGAATGGAATAGCTGGCCTGGATCTGAATACTAATGGCTTAACAGAAGCACAGGCAACTACTTTGCGATCTAATCTGCCCGGTGCCATGGTCACCACCTATACCTACGACCTGCTTGTTGGGGTCACCAGCATCACGGACCCCAGGGGTAATACCACCTATTACAGTTATGATGACTTCAATCGCCTAAAAGAGGTCCGGGATGCCGATAACAAGCTGCTCTCCGATTACCAATATCATTACAAAGGCCAGTAATAGAATTAAACTAAAACGATTTGAGGACCCGCGTGGGGGTACCACCCTTAACGGGTATGATAGTCCAGAGCAATTGAAAGCTTTAAAGGGTAACCACAACATGCTATCCGGACATTATTACCATTAAAAAATATTAATACCAAACACCATGAAATTTTTCAATAATAGATTTTCAAAAGCGCTTTTTCTTGTTTTTATCTCGGTCGTTCTGACCCCTTCTTTGGAGCTCCAGGCCCAGAATAACCAAACATCGACCTTCATCGGAACGTGGACCTTTGATCATAAAGTGTCCTTGAACAAAATCAAAGCTCAGTTACAGCAACATTTGGATTCGCTTCCCCAACTGAAACAACAATTACTTGATGCCTATGTGGGTCGAAAAATGAGTTTTGGCCCAAATGGGGAATTTGTCCAATCCTTGGCCGATGGGCGCTCCGTGACCGGAAGTTGGACTCTTGATCCGAATAATGTCCTCGTCCTAACTGATAGCTCCGGATCCAGTATAAAACAACAGTTCTCTTTCAATGGAACAAACCGTTTGGTTTTAATTCCTGTGATCTCCGGAGATATTCAGGCGATGATACCCGAATGGCATTTTATTAAAAACTAAAACCTACTATGATGACGATTGAAAATAATATCGAACGCGGATATAAAACGGTCATAGCGGCCTTGGTTTTGTCCCTTCTAGCTACAGTTGGGGTTAATGCCCAACTGGGCGGTAGCACTTACACGATTTCCCAATCCAATACGGCCTATGTTGGTCAAACCACCGTTTTTACGGTGTCAGGGCCAAATATTTATGGAACCAACAGTTGGAGTACTACCCGAGGAAACCTCAGCAGCACTAATGGTCTTTCCACAACAGTTACATGGACAAGTTCGGGAAGCACCAGTATAAGTGTCAATGTAGTGGACGATTGGTTCAACGTCTATTTTACATCTAAGTTGCTTACTGTTACGGTACCTTTGAGCGCGGGATCGATCAACGGGGCACAGACTATTTGTTATAATGGAGATCCTTCAACATTGGGTAACACTTCCTCAGCATCAGGAGGTAGTGGTGGATATACCTATCAATGGCAATATTCAAACAATGGCAGCAGCGGTTGGACCAACATCAGCGGGGCTACCTCTACAACTTATAACCCCCCGGGAGGACTCACCTCATCCAGATGGTACCGCAGACGCGTGAAAAGTGGTCTTAATAGTACGGACTATACCACATCGGTAAAGGTCACGGTAAATTCACTAATGCTACCGGGTACCCTAAATGGTGTACAGACGGTTTGTTATGGGGGTAATCCGAGTACCATTGGCAATGCCATCAGCCCTACGGGTGGTAGTGGCAGCTACACTTACCAATGGCAATATTCGTCTAATGGCAGCAGTTGGACAAACATTAGCGGCGCTACCAGCATTAGTTATGACCCTCCGGGGGGGCTCACCGCTACGCGTTGGTACAGGCGTAGGGTACAGACTTGCGGGGAGACACAATACACCGGCCCGGTGAAAGTAACAGTGAACCCTACCCTTAACTCCGGTAGTGTTGGTGGTACCCAAACCATTTGTCAGGGTGGCCAACCTATTACGCTGAGCAATATCAGCAGCCCAACGGGCAGTAATGGTAGTTATACCTACCTGTGGCAGTATTCGGCTAACGGCAGTAGCGGATGGACCAATATCTCAGGGGCTACTTTGGCAAACTATAGCCCGCCGGCAGGCTTGACCACCTCGAGATGGTATCGAAGGGGGGTGAGTTCTTGTAGTCAGACCAAACATTCCAGCCCGGTCAAGGTTACCGTTCACCAGAGTCTCTCCTTACCGACTGGTTCTACCAGCTTTACCCGCTGTGGCAGCGGTACCCTTACCCTTTCACAGACCCTGGCCACCGGGGCCAATACCCTAAGGTGGTATGCGGCCTCCAGCGGAGGAAGCTACCTCCACCAGGGCAGCAGTTACACCACCCCGAGCCTAAGCAGTAATACCACCTATTATGTATCCAGTTACAACAGTACGGCGGGCTGTGAATCCGCCACACGAAAAGCCATAAGCGTTACAGTAACCCCGACCAGCATTTGGTATGCCGATACCGATGGGGATGGTTTCGGGGATGCCTCGGTAAGCCAATCGGCCTGTAGCCAGCCCAGCGGTTATGTCAGCAACAAAACAGACATATGCCCAAGTACTTATGGGAGTTATGAGGGCTGTACCTATGCCCGGCCTTCTTTAAGCGATGAGAACTATATCTATGTGCGTCAATACCAGGATACCGTCACTAGCCCAAACCAGGTGGATGAGAACAGCGATCTGATCGAACAGGTGAGTTATTTTGACGGTTTGGGCAGGCCCATGCAGCAGCTGGCCATCCGTGGGGGTGGTACCCCGGTGATAGCCTCCGCATCCGCATGGGAAATGGATTGGACCCTGGGCAGTGGAGGAACGGACTTCTTTAATCAGAACGGGGCCACTTCCGAAAACCAGCGGGAGAGCGGGACAACGCCTTACGGGACTACCGGGCTGTTGTGGAAATGTGGTAACGATGCCTTAAACAATGCCGATGGAGGCTGGAACACGGACTATATCGCTGTAGATAAGACAGCCACCTACCGTTATTCGGTTTGGGTGAAACGAACCCATTCCCAAAACGGAAAAACCTATCACGGCACTCAAAATGTGAATACGTTGACCGGGGGGGCACATGCCAATCCCTACTTCTGGCAGGGCGATTTGCCCCAGATCGATGTCTGGTACCTGATGGTAGGGGTGATCCACCCTTATGACTATAGTGGAGGAGACAGTGGGGTAAGTGGGGTGTACGACCTGCAGGGCAATAAGGTGCTGGATGGCACGGAATACCGCTGGGGGTCTGGTACCACCACCTCCCGTTTTCGAAGCTACCTCTACTTTGCCACCGATACCGATGTACGGCAGTATTTCTGGAACCCAAGCCTGCAAAATATGAGCGGAAGGGAAGCCTCCCTCTCCCATGTACTGGAACAGCAGCCCAGTGATCTGGTTACCCATGTGGAATACGACAGCTATGGCCGCCAGTCTAAAGAGTACCTTCCGTATTTTGAACCCGAAGGAAGCCGTGGCAGTTATCGCGGGGATGTCTCTCTGCAGACCAAAC
>NZ_WXYO01000012.1 GCF_009901585.1 Poritiphilus flavus
CCTAACCACTGGCCTTGTTGACCAGGGTTCTGGTGATGCCTGCGGGAACGTTACCCTGGAAGTGGCCCCAAGTAGCTTTACGGCCATGGACCTGGGAGGGAACACGGTAACCCTGACCGTGACGGATGCCAATGAGAATACAGCTACCTGCACGGCCACGGTGACCGTAGTGGACAAGGTGGCCCCCACCGCCAATTGCCAGGACATCACCGTGGAACTGGACACAAGGGGTAGTGCAACGATCAGCCCTTCTGAGGTGGACCAAGGCTCGGGGGACAACAGTGGAAGCAGTGTATCGCTTTTCCTGGATAGGGCTGATTTTGATTGTTCGGATGTAGGGCAGAACACGGTGACCCTTAGGGTGGCCGATGGCAGCCAAAACACGGCAAGCTGTACCGCCACAGTAACCGTTCAGGACACCACCCCTCCTACGGCTCTTTGCAAGGCGGCAACCCTTGAATTGAACGCCAATGGGGAAGCCAGCCTAACGGCAGACCTTGTGGACGATGGTTCTGGTGATGCCTGCGGGAATGTCACCCTGGAAGTGTCCCCAAGTAACTTTACGGTCAGGGACCTGGGTGAGAACACCGTAAGGCTGATGTTGACGGACCAGCAAGGTAACACAGCAAGCTGTCAGACCACAGTGACTGTTGCTGACAATCAGGCCCCTACGGCCATATGCAAGGACATTATCGTGGAACTGGACACCATGGGTAGTGCAACCATCGGGGTAACCGACATAGACAACGGTTCGTATGACAGCAAAGGTGGGGGTGTGTCCCTTGCTTTGGACAGGACAGACTTTAGCTGCTCCGATATCGGCGAGAATAGTGTAACCCTAACCGCAACGGACAATGGCGGGAATATAGCCAGCTGCACCGCGACGGTTCTGATTCAGGAGGTTACTGCGCCTCTGGCTATTGTTACCAATAGCGGACCTGTCTGTCGCGGATCCGCTTTTCAGTTGAATGAGATAAGTGGCTTGGGTACCTCATGGTCATGGACCAGTAGTGGAGATGCCATATTCAACGACCCTGGAATACAAAATCCGGAAGTGACCAATGTTTCAAATGGGGAAGAGTTCACCGTTACCATAACCCTGGTAAATGGTTGTACCAGTATAGGCACCACAGTGGCCCTTGTTTTGGAGGCCCCTGTGCTAAAGACAAAGAGCGAACAGCAGTTCTGCATATTGGAAACACCTACGGTATCGGATCTGATGGCCTCTGGTTACGGCAACATACGCTGGTATGCGGAAGAGAATGGTACTGCGGCTCTGAAAAGCGATATACCTCTTGCAGACGGCGCTATGTATTACGGGGCCCTGGAAAACGGCGATGGTTGTGTCTCCGAAAAGGTTGTGGTAAGGGTTGCCCTGGAGAATTGCAACAAGCTGGATGATCCCGGAAAGCGGGGGTTCTCACCGAATGGGGACGGGATTAATGATACTTTTTCCATTTACGGGCTGAGGGAAGATTATCCCAACTACAGCATGACGATCTATAATCGTAACGGTTCCATGGTTTACAAGGGTAATATCGATACACCTGACTGGGACGGTAGCTCCGACCACGGCCTTGTCCTGGGAGACGGCAAATTACCCAGCGGGGTGTACTACTATAAAATAGAATTTGGGGACGGGACCACAGCACAGGCTCTTGGGATTGTCTTCCTGAATCGATAAGAACAAAAGGGAACAGAACACAGCTAAAAATAAATATGGATAGATTTTTTAAAGAAGCCATTAATCAAGCTAAAAAAGGCCTTTTAGAAGGTGGAATTCCAATCGGAAGCGTTATTGTCCATAAAGGGACCATTCTTGGAAGAGGACATAACAAAAGAGTTCAAAAAGGTAGTGTTGTCCTTCATGGAGAAATGGATGCATTTGAAAACGCGGGCAGGCAGGAAGCAAAGGTCTATAAGGAATCCACTATTTACACTACACTCTCACCATGTCCTATGTGTACGGGCGCAATCTTGCTTTATGGAATTCCAAGGGTTGTCATTGGAGAGAATATGACCTTTTTAGGGGCCGAAGATCATTTAAGAGCACATGGCGTGGAGGTGATAGTTCTGAACGACGAGGAATGCATAAAAATGATGAAGGATTTTATCGCGGATAAACCCGAATTATGGAATGAGGATATCGGAGAAGAATAAATGCCGAAAAGCTTGTTATTTGGAATCATATTCTCCAGGTGGAATTACTCTTGTGAATCTGTTCTGAATATCGCCGGGTGACTAATCTCGATATTCCCGATTATCGCTAGATATCGACGACTGTTACAATAAATCCCAGCACTTGTTACATTAGTGCTCATGCCTTGCTGCCAAGACGATACCTTTACTTTAAAAGTGTCGTAATCGTTTGAAGAGGAATACCCTCACGAAACCTACCCACCTGGCAAACATAAAGGCACTTCCAGCCTTAAATGAGGGATTTGCCCGGCGGGGCGATATGGAAAGATTGGACGATTAGGGACCGATCGAGATGGAAGATTATAGGAAATCAATGTCCAGGATTTTGGGCAAAGTAGGGTGTTTGGGGTTTTCAGAACGCCTTAGGTTTTTTCTGTGCTCATCTCAGGTTACCAGGTCTGAATTCAGTACCACAACGCTTGCAACAGGATCCGATGTATCCCTTTCCCATTTTTCAATCTCGGGTGGCCCGGGCTGGTTAGATTCATACAAATACCGTGATCTGTTAATGAGGATAAATTACCATATGGGCCTGAAAGGTCTTTTATTCATCTTTTTAATATTCTTTGGGACCACTACGGGCCTGTTTGCCCAAAGTGAGTTCATCGCCACCTGGAAAACGAATAATTCGGGGCCCTCCAATAATAACTCCATCACCATCCCCGCCACGGGAACCTACGATGTAGACGTGGGCAATGATGGCAGCTATGAACTCCTGGATCAGACCGGAACCACTACATTAAATATTACTACCTATGGTTATACAGCCGGACAAATACAAGTGGCCCTCCGCAATGCGGCCTCCGGGAACGGGACCCTGACCAGGATAAGTTTCATCAACGGGGGTGACAAACTGAAATTGCTATCTGTGGACCAGTGGGGCAGCAGTATCTCCTGGAGCAGTATGGGGGGTGCATTTTATGGCTGTACCAATCTGGAGGTCAAGGCCACTGACGCCCCGGACATGAGCCAGGCGACCAGTATGGAAAGCATGTTCCACGGGTGTACGTCACTTACGGGAACGATGGGCTTCTCCAACTGGAACACGGCCAGTATAATCTATATGCAAAACCTTTTTAATGGTGCAAGTTCCTTTAATGGAGACATCAGTTCCTGGAACACGGGCAGCGTGTTCACCATGCTCGGCATGTTTCAGGGTGCAACTGCCTTTAATGTGGACATTGGTTCCTGGAATACCAGCAGTGTGATCCAAATGGGCAATATGTTTTCTGGCGCAAGCGTCTTTGATCAGGATCTGGGGGATTGGGGTCTGGGGTCGTTGGCCAATGGCGGTGGTATGCTTGACAACAGTGGACTCTCCATAGACAATTGGGATGCCACGCTTATCGGTTGGCATGCCCAAGGCTTTACCAACACTCCTACCGTCGGAGCCTCCGGACTGGTCTATTGCAAGGCAGGCATTGAGCGTGCTGCACTGACCCTGAACATCACCGGAGACAGTGCGGAACCTAGCCTTCCTACGGCCAGGTGCCATCCTGGGATCACCCTGGGATTTAACTCCAATGGCATTGCTAACATTACCAACCATTGGGTGGACACCGGTTCCAGTGATCCCTGTGGGATTGCCTCCTATGTCATCGACAATAGCAGCTTCAGGACTTCCGGTACAAGGATTGTGACCCTGACGGTGACCGATAATACCGGCAATGTATCTACTTGCACCACTCCAGTGACGGTGGTGGGTTACGCAACTTTTCTTACTACCTGGGACACGACCAAATCCGGTACCTCAGACAACAACTCCATCACTATCCCCGCCAGCGGGAACTACGATGTAGACATTGGCCATGATGGCACTTATGATCTGTTCGATCAGACCGGTACTATCACCGTGGATGTCACCAATTATATTGACTATGGTGACCCAGCCCGTAACAACTATTCGGCGGGGGAGATAAAAGTGGCCCTCCGCAATGCGACCTTTAGGAATAATGAGTACGGGACCCTGGACCGGATAAATTTCAATAATACAGGCGACAAACAGAAACTACTTTCTGTGGATCAGTGGGGCAGCAGCATAGCCTGGAGTAGCATGGCAGGTGCATTTTATGGCTGTACCAATCTGGAGGTCAAGGCGAGCGATGCCCCTGACCTAAGTGGTGTGACCGATATGGGCAATATGTTCCGCGGGTGTACCTCACTCACGGGAGCGACAGGCCTCTCCAACTGGAACACGGCCAAAGTGACCGGTATGCGCTACATGTTTTCCCGTGCAAGTGCCTTTAACGGGGACATCGGTTCCTGGAACACGGCCGGGGTGACCGATATGGAAGGTATGTTCAGTTGGGCAAGCTCCTTTAATGTGGACATCGGTTCCTGGGACACCAGGAAGGTGACCAAGATGAACTCCATGTTTGCGACTGCAAGTACCTTTGACCAGGACATCAGTTTTAAAGAGGACACCGGTTCCTGGAACACGGGCAGCGTAACCAATATGAACTCCATGTTCAATAGTGCAGTCGCCTTTGACCAGGACCTGGGGAATTGGGACCTGGGAGCGCTGGGCAGTGGCATTGGGATGTTCAACAACAGTGGGCTCTCCATAGGCAACTGGGACGCCACGCTCATCGGTTGGCACAACCAGGGCTTCAACAACAGTGTAACCATCGGCGCCTACCCTCTGGTCTACTGTGCGGCCAGTACCGAGCGTGCCGCGCTGATAAGTAGTGGCGTCAACATCGTCGGAGACAGCGCGGAAACCACAGACCCGATAGCAAAGTGTAAGTCAGCGGTGGATTTTCGGCTGGAACCTGGCATCGGCGGTAATATGATGACGACCCTGGATCCAGCCCTTATAGATGACGGTTCCAGCGATATCTGTGGGATTGCCTCGTTGAGTTTGTCCCCGGCCAGTTTTGACATCAGCGACTCGAATGAAGATAGAACGGTAACCTTAACGGTAACCGATAATAGCGGCAGGGTATCCACTTGCACAACTACAGTGAGCATATCGCCCTATTCCTCGAGTAACTTCATCACCACCTGGGATACGACCAAAACCAGTAGCGACTCTTCCGATGGTAACTCAATTCGCCTTCCCTTCGGCGGGACCTTCGATGTGGATATAGGCAACGATGGCACTTATGAACTGACGAATCAGGGAAGGAGTGTTTACAGTCCCCTGACCGTAGATGTTACCACCTATGGCTATCAGCCCGGGGAAATACAGGTTGCCATACGCAGCAATTCTACCCGCCCGCCGGCAAATGGTTCCAATTGGAATACTCTGGTAAGGATTTGGTTCGATGATGATACGAATGATAGTGAAAAGATACTCTCTGTAGACCAATGGGGCACTACAAAATGGTACCGACTGGGAGGAGCATTTGTTGACTGTGTCAATTTGGACGTTAAGGCAACCGATGTTCCCAATCTGAGCGAAATGAACAAGCATACAGGAATTGGAACAGGACTATCCGCTATGTTTATCAATTGTCGTTCACTTAAGGGGAACAATAGTTTCGCCAACTGGAATGTAAGCACTATCCCCAATATGGCATCCATGTTTCAGGGTGCAGTCCTCTTTAACCAGGACATTGGCTCCTGGAATACTAGTAGCGTGACCAATATGGGTGCTATACTCCGGAACGCCAGAGCCTTCGACCAGGACCTGGGCGACTGGGACATGGAGCAAGTGACCAAAGCCGATAAAATGCTGGACAATACCGGGATCTCTGTGGACAACTGGGACGCTACCATCGTTGGTTGGGACAAGCAGGACTTCACCAACACAGTTACCATCGGCGGCGGTGGCCTGGTCTATTGCAAGGCCTACGAGGAGCGTGCCAGGCTAACCCTGAACATTAGCGACAGCGCCGAGGACACCCCTCCGACAGCTAATTGCAAGGAGGATGTCTTGCTTGAATACGGCGACGACTACAAGGCCGTCCTGAAGACTGACGATGTGAACGACAATTCGACTGATGACTGCCTCGATGATGGGGACACAGTTAGCCTGAAATTGTCCAAAACCGATTTTACATCCTCAGACCTCGGTGTGAATACTGTGACCCTTACGGTGACTGACCCCAATGGCAACACAGCCACTTGCGAGACTACCGTCATCGTGGGTTATGCCCCAACAGCTTATTTTGTCACTACCTGGGACACAACCAAACCCGGCTCATCCAACAGCAACTCCATCACCATCCCCGCTACTGGGACTTATGATGTGGATGTAGGTAATGATGGCGATTATGACTTGTATAGCCAAAGTGGGCCCATTACAATTAATGTTACCCAATATAAGGACCTTAACAATACCAACTATACGGCGGGGGAGATAGAAGTGACCCTTCGGAGCGCCTCCAGCACCAATGGGCTGTCCAGGATAAACTTCGGCGATTTGTCCAACGGAGGCGACGGGCCAAAGCTGATCTCGGTGGACCAATGGGGTACAAACACATTGTGGACTACCATGGAAGATGCCTTTTACGGCTGTACCAATCTGGATGTCCTGGCTACCGATGCCCCCAACCTGAGCAAAGTGACCAATATGTCCCATATGTTCAGCGGTTGTGCGGCACTTACAGGGACCACAACGAATAACTTCTCCAACTGGAATACTAGCAAGGTTTCTGATATGTACAGCATGTTCAAGGGTGCAAGTTCCTTTAACAGGAATATCGGTTCCTGGGATACTAGCAGTGTAACCGATATGTCCTATATGTTTAATGGGGCGAGTGCCTTTAACCAGAATAACATCGGTTTGTGGAATACGGCCAGCGTGACCGATATGGGTAATATGTTCAATGGCGCAAGCGCCTTTAACGGGAACATAAGTTCCTGGAACACCAGCAGCGTGGGGGAGATGGATTACATGTTCAATGGGGCAAGTGCCTTTAACGGAAATATAGGTTCCTGGGACACTAGCAACGTTTCCGATATGGGTAATATGTTCAATGGGGCAAGTGCTTTTGATCAAAACATTGGTTCCTGGAACACGGGCAAGGTGACCAATATGAGTGGGATGTTTCGCTCCGCAACTACCTTTGACCAGAACATCGGTTCCTGGAATGTATCCAGTGTAACCAGTATGGACGCCATGTTTTTGGGTGCAAGCGGCTTTGACCAGGACCTGAGTGCATGGGACCTGGGACAACTGGTCTCTGCCAGCAATATGCTCGATAATAGCGGGCTCTCCTCTGACAGTTGGGATGCCACGCTTATAGGTTGGCATGCCCAGGGCTTTACCAGCACTCCTACCATCGGCGCCTTGAACCTGGCTTACTGCAAGGCTTATACGGAACGTGCCTCAATGACCAACATTACTGGTGATGGTCTCGCGACTACCCAACCAACGGCTAATTGCCAACAGGAAGTAACCCTCCGATTGGACAGCAGCGGCTCGGCCACCCTGACAACCGATCTGGTGGATGACGGTAGTGATGGCTGCGGAAACTTCTCACTTAGCTTGTCCCAAACCAGCTTTACGACTACTCATATTGGCAGGCGTACGGTAACACTGACGGTGACCGATCCCAACAGCAACACCAATACCTGCACGACCATGCTGACCGTGGAAGACCCCACAACTGTGTTTGTAACCACCTGGGACACGGCCAAATCCGGATCGTCTAGCAGTAACTCCATCACTATTCCCGCCTCTGGGACCTACGATGTAGACCTGGGCAATGACGGCAGCTATGAATTGTTGGACCAGACCGGTGAAATTACTGTGGATGTCACTACCCATAACTATACGGCCGGGCAGATACAAGTGGCCCTCCGCAATGCCACCTCCGGGAATGCTGACCTTGCCAGCATAAAATTCAACAATACTGGAGACAAGCAGAAACTACTCTCAGTGGACCAATGGGGCAGTGACATCTCATGGACATCCATGGAAGCGGCCTTTTACGGTTGTGCCAATATGGATGTTAAGGCCACGGACGCTCCGGATCTGGGCAATGTCACTATTGTATCCGATATGTTTAATGGCTGCGCTGCTCTTGTGGGAACCACAACGAATAACTTTAATAACTGGAATACAAGCAAGGTAACCGATATGGACGGCATGTTCAAGGGCGCAAGTGGATTTGCTAAGAATATCGGTTCCTGGAATGTATCCGGCGTAACCGATATGGCCGATATGTTCAATGGTGCAAGCGCCTTTAACGGAAACATTGCTTCCTGGAACGTATCTGGTGTAACTGATATGGCGGGCATGCTCAATGGTGCGAACGCCTTTAATCAGGACATAGGCTCCTGGAACACAACTAGCGTTAACGACATGAACTCCATGTTTTATGGTTCAAGCGCATTTGATCAGGACATTAGTTCATGGAACACGGGTAGCGTGATCGATATGGCGTCTATGTTTTACGACGCGAGCACCTTTAACCAGGACATCGGGTCCTGGAACACCAGCAAGGTGACCGACATGGGCAATATGTTTTATGGCGCAAGCGCCTTTGATCAGGATTTGGGGGATTGGGATATGGCTAAGGTGACTACTGGTACCGATATGCTCAATAATAGTGGGCTCTCTATAGACAACTGGGATGCCACGCTGATCGGTTGGCATAGCCAGAACTTTAGCAACACGCCTACTATCGGGGCCTTGGGACTGGTCTATTGTAAGGCCGGAACGGAGCGTTCCGAGTTGATAACAAATAGCCTCAACATAACCGGTGATAGTGCGGAAACTACCAAGCCAACGGCTGAGTGTAAGACGGCGACCTTTACGTTGGGGGACCAATTTTCGGCTGAGCTGGTGGACAATGGTTCCAGCGATGACTGCGGAAGCGTCTCCCTGAGCGTTTCAACAAGCAATTTTACAATATTTGATCTGGGTGCGAACACGGTCACCCTTACAGTGACCGATCCCAACGGCAACACAGACAGCTGTAACGCCACAGTGAATGTAGTGTTCCTTTCCGAAAACCTGTTTCTCACCACCTGGGATACAACCAAATCCGGTAGCTCTAACAGCAATTCCATCACCATTCCCGCCACAGGTACATACCATGTGGACCTGGGTAATGACGGTACCTTTGAGTTGTTGAACCAGACCGGCACCACTACCATAGATGTGACTACCTATGATAACCCAACTACCAGTTCCAAATTTACCGCAGGACAAATTCAAGTGGCCATTCAGAGTGCGAGCGCCAACCCCATGACCAGGATCCATTTTAACAATGGTGGTGACAGACGTAAATTACTCTCTGTGGACCAGTGGGGTAGCGGTATAACCTGGAGCACTATGGAAGGCGCGTTCCATGGCTGCTTAAATATGGAGGTAAAGGCTACCGACGCCCCTGACCTGAGCGGCCTGACCAATTTGTCCAAGATGTTTCACAACTGCTCGTCGCTTAAAGGGACTACAGGCCTCTCCGGTTGGAATGTGGCCACTGTAACGGATATGTCCAGGATGTTTTATCTGGCAAGAACCTTCAATGCGGACATTGGTTCCTGGGATGTGTCCAAGGTTACCGATATGAGTGAGATGTTTACCGGTAGTAGTTCTTTCACGGGTACAGCGAGCCTCTCCAATTGGAATGTGTCCAGTGTGACCGATATGAGCTACATGTTTGCCGCTGCGAGTGTCTTTAATGCGGACATCGGCTCCTGGGATACCCGCAGTGTGACGGATATGAGCTGGATGTTTCGGTTTGCATCCGCCTTTGACCAGGACCTCAGTACGTGGAATGTATCCGGGGTGACCAATATGCTCAATATGTTCCGGGCCACAGATGTCTTTGACCAGGATTTGAGTGCCTGGGACACGGGCAGTGTGAGCAATATGTCCGGCATGTTTGCCTACACCAAGGCTTTTAATGGGGACATCAGTAGCTGGAACACAAGTGGCGTCAATGATATGAGCGGAATGTTCTTTCAGGCAACCGTTTTTAACCGGGATATCAGTTCCTGGATCACCGGCAGTGTGACCAATATGAACTCCATGTTCCGGGACGCAAGCGCCTTTAACCAAAACATAAGCTCCTGGAACACCAGTAGTGTGATAAATATGGGCTATATGTTTTATGGCGCAAGCGCCTTCAATGCGGACATCGGTTTGTGGAATACCAGCCAGGTGACAGATATGTGGTCCACGTTCTCTGGTGCAACTACCTTTGACCAGGATCTGGGGAGCTGGGACCTGGAAAAGGTGACCAATGGCACCGCTATGCTTAACAATAGTGGGCTCTCGGTTGACAGTTGGGACAACACACTCATTGGTTGGCATGGGCAAGGCTTCACCAACACTGTGACCATTGGGGCCTCCGGGCTGGTCTACTGCAAAGCCACTGCTGAGCGAGCCGCTCTAACGCTTAACATCACTGGCGATAGCGGGGAAACCGCTAAGCCAACGGCCCGGTGCAAGGCCACAGAGCTCCAACTGGATTCCAACGGCACGGCCACCCTGAACGCCGCCCTTGTGGACGATGGTTCCAGCGATACTTGCGGGGACGTCTCCCTGGGCCTGTCCAAAACAAGCTTTACGACAGCCGATATTGGGACCAATTCGGTGACCCTTACAGTGACCGATCCCAATGGGAACACGGAGACTTGCTCTGCCACAGTGACGGTGGTGGATTTCTCAACTTTTATCACCACATGGGACACGACTAAATCCGGAACCTCCAACAGCAACTCAATTACCATCCCCGCGGTGGGGACCTACGATGTAGACCTGGGCAATGACGGCAGCTATGAACTGCTGGACCAGACCGGGACCATCACAGTGGATGTCACTACCCATAGCTATACCGCAGGAGAGATACAATTGGCCTTTAGGGATGCAGTCTCGGGGAATGGGACGCTGACCGGAATTCAGTTCAATAATACCGGAGACAAGGATAAGCTGCTTTCAGTGGACCAATGGGGAAGTATTTTGTGGAGTACCATGGCAGACGCGTTTCACGGCTGTAGCAATCTGGAGGTATTGGCAAGCGATGTCCCTGATTTGAGTGCTGTGACCAATATGAGCAACATGTTTGCCTACGCAAGCACCTTTAACGCGGATATTAGTTCGTGGAACACAAGCGGAGTGACCGATATGGGTAGTATGTTTAAAGGTGCAAGTGCCTTTAACAAGAATATTGGTTCCTGGATTGTGTCTGGCGTGACCGACATGGCTGACATGTTCAATGGAGCAAGTGCCTTTAACGGGAACATCGGTTCCTGGCTTGTATCCAGCGTAACCGATATGGCTGGTATGTTCAATGGTGCAAGCGCTTTTAACCAGGACATAGGTTCCTGGAACACAAGCAGCGCGACCAATATGGACTCCATGTTTTATAGCGCAAGTGCCTTTAATAAGAATATTGGTTCCTGGAATGTGTCTGGCGTGATCGACATGGCAGACATGTTCAACGGAGCAAGTGCCTTTAATGGGAACATCGGTTCCTGGCTTGTATCCGGCGTAACCGATATGGCCGGCATGTTCAATGGTGCGAGCGGCTTTGACCAGGACATCGGCTCCTGGAACACCACTGAGGTGACCAACATGCTATCTATGTTCAAGGACGCGACGGCCTTTAACCAGGACCTGGGTGATTGGGACCTGGGGAAGTTGACCGATGGCGGTGGTATGCTTGATAACAGTGGACTCTCAGTTGCCAACTGGGACGCCACGCTGATCGGTTGGGAGTCCCAGGACTTTACCAATACCCCAGCCATTGGTGCCTCTGGCCTGATCTACTGCACGGCAACTGCCGAACGTGCCGTACTGATATCTGAAGGCTTTAATATTACAGGAGACAGCCCAGAGGATACGGACCCAACTGCTCAGTGCCAGGCGGTAACACTCGAACTGGCTACCGACGGTACGGCCACTCTGGATCCCTCCCTTGTGGACAACGGTTCCAGCGATACTTGCGGGGACGTCGCCTTAAGCCTGTCCCAAACCAGTTTTACGAGTGCCGATCTTGGTACGAATACGGTCTCTCTAACCGTGACCGACCCTAACGGCAACACAGACACCTGCGATGCCACGGTGGTCGTGCTGGACCCTACAAGCGTATTCGTGACCACCTGGGATACCTCCCAATCCGGCACCTCCGATGGAAACTCTATCACTATCCCCGCTACGGGGACCTATGATGTGGACCTGGGCCATGATGGTAGTTATGAACTGCTGGACCAGACAGGGACCATTACCATAGATGTGACCGCTTACGGCCACACTGCCGGGGAGGTACAAGTGGCTCTTCGAAATGCCGTATCTGGTACCGGAGACCTGACCAGGATACATTTCGACAATAAGGACGACAGTAAGAAGTTGCTTTCCGTGGACCAATGGGGCAGCAGTATTTCCTGGAGCACCATGGCAAGTGCATTTTACGGCTGTACCAATCTGGACGTTTTGGCGAGCGACGCCCCCAACCTGAGTAGCCTGACTAGTATGTACAGGATGTTTAGTCGGTGTACATCGCTTCAGGGAATGACAGGCTTCTCCAACTGGAACACCAGTAGCGTGACCAATATGTCCTTTATGTTCGATGCCGCAAGTGCCTTTAACGGGGATATCGGTGCCTGGAACACCAGCAGTGTGGGTACTATGAATTTCATGTTTCGGGATGCAAGTAGCTTTAATCAGGACATCGGTTCATGGAACACCAGCGGCTTGAACCGTTTGGTAAGTATGTTTTCTGGTGCTTCAGCCTTTGATCAGGATCTGGGGGATTGGGATTTGGATGGATTGAGAAATGGTGCCGATATGCTCAATGGTAGTGGGCTTTCCATGGCCAATTGGGACGCCACTCTCATCGGTTGGTATGATCAGGGCTTTACCAATACCGTGACCATCGGGGCCTCCGGACTGTTTTACTGTACCGCTGGTACCCAACGGGCCGCACTTACCCTTAATATCACAGGCGACAACGCTGAAACCACCGAGCCGACCGCGCAATGTAAGCCGGCAAAGCTCCAACTGAATGCCACCGGTTCGGCCACACTGACGACTGCCATGGTGGACAGCGGTTCCAACGATGCCTGTGGAAACGTTTCGCTGAGCCTGTCCCAAACAATCTTTACGACTGCCGATCTTGGTCCAAATACGGTAACTCTAACGGCTACCGACCCCAATGAGAACACTAACTCCTGCCAGGCTACAGTGACCGTGGAGAATTCCACTAGCCCATTTGTGACCACCTGGGACACCACTAAATCCGGCACCTCCGATGCAAAATCCATCACCATCCCAGCTGTTGGGACCTATGATGTGGACCTGGGCAATGATGGCATCTATGACCTATTCGACCAGACCGGCGCCATTACCATAGATGTGACCGCTTATGGCCAAACTGCCGGGGAGGTACAAGTGGCTCTTCGCAATGCCGCCTCTTCGAGTACGGCACTTTTCAGGATACATTTCAACAATGCCAACGATAAGCAGAAGTTACTTTCCGTAGACCAATGGGGCAGTAGTATCTCCTGGAGTTCTATGGCAGCTGCGTTTTACGGTTGTTCCAACCTAAGCGTTTCGGCGAGCGATGTCCCTGACCTAAGCAATGTGACCAGTATGTCCTATACGTTTGCCGGCGTGAGCTCCTTTAATGCCGATATCAGTTCCTGGAACACAAGCCAGGTAACCGATATGAGTGGCATGTTTCTCGGTGCAACAATCTTTAATCAGGATATCAGTTCATGGGACACAAGCAGTGTTACCGATATGAATTCCATGTTCTTTTTGGCAAGGTCTTTTGACCAGGACATCAGCTCCTGGAATACGAGTATCATAACCAGGATGGATGGCATGTTTGCCAGCGCAAGTGCCTTTAACCAGGATATCGGTTCCTGGAACACGGAAAGCGTGACCAATATGCGCTTTATGTTTACGAATGCCAGCCTTTTTGATCAGGATATCGGTTCCTGGAACACCAGCAATGTCACTGATATGGGCAACTTGTTTCAAAATGCGACTGCCTTTGACCAGGACCTTGGGAACTGGGACCTGGAAAAGGTTATCAATGGGGGCAATTTGCTTAGTGGCAGTGGACTCTCAGTGGAGAACTGGGATGCCACACTGATCGGTTGGCATGGACAGGAATTCACTAATACCGCGGCCATCGGCGCCTCCGGTCTGGTATACTGCAGGGCAGTTACGGAGCGCTCAGCCTTGACGCTTAACATTGTCGGAGATAGTAAGGCAACCACCCAGCCTACGGCTCAATGCAAGGTGGCGACAATCCAACTGGGCCCCAATGGCACGACTACCCTGACACCCGACCTTGTGAACAGCGGTAGCGATGGCTGTGGGATTTCACTAGGCGTAGCTCCTAGCAATTTTGACACCTCCCATATTGGGGATAACGAAGTCACCCTAACGGTTACCGACAGCGGCGGCACTGCGAAGACCTGTAAGACCACGGTCACAGTGTTGGCCAATACAGACCCCAAAAGTGTGTTTGTGACAACCTGGAACACTACCAGGCCTGGTACTTCCAATGGGAACTCCTTCATTATCCCTGTAACTGGGACCTATGATGTGGATTTGGGCAATGACGGTACCTACGAACTTCTGGATCAAACAGGGATCATTACCATAGATATTACTACCTATGGCTATACTGCCGGGGAGATACAGATAGCTCTTCGCAACGCTGACTCCGGGAACGGGACCTTAAATGGGATAAGTTTCGATCCATTCATGATGGGGCTGGTAGATAGTAAAAAGCTACTCTCTGTAGACCAATGGGGCAGTGATATCTCCTGGAGTACAATGGCATCAGCATTTCTGGGCTGTACCAATCTGGATGTTAAAGCTACAGACGCTCCCGACCTGAGTAAAGTGACCAGTATGAGTTCCATGTTTCAGGGGTGCGCGTCACTTAAAGGCAATTCGAGCTTCTCCGATTGGAATACGTCCGGTGTGACAAATATGGGGTCTGTGTTCAATGGTGCAACCCTATTTAATGCAGACGTCGGTTCCTGGAATACAAGCAAGGTCAGCAATATGAGTTCCATGTTTCGGTTTGCAAGCGCTTTTGACAAGGACATTAGTTCCTGGAACACAAGTAGCGTGACTAATATGTTTTCAATGTTCCGGAGCGCAAGCGCTTTCAACCAGGACATTGGTTCCTGGGAGACGGGCAGCGTTACGAACAAACAGTGGATGCTGCAGAATGCAACCGCCTTTGATCAGGACCTCGGAGATTGGGACCTGGGGGTGTTAACCAATGGCATCGATATGCTTAGCAATAGTGGGCTTTCCATGGCTAATTGGGATGCCACCATCATTGGCTGGCATACCCAGAACTTCCATCTTACACCCGCATTTACAATCGGTGCTTCAGGCCTTGTTTACTGCAAGACAAAAACCGAACGTGCGGCCTTTGGTTCCAATATTATTAACGACGCATTGGAAACCATTAAGCCGACGGTAGTGTGCAAGGCAACAACAATCTACCTGGGCACAGATGGAACAGCCAGTCTAACATCGGACCTTGTAGATAATGGCTCCAGCGATAGCTGTGGAAGTGTAACCATGAGTCTGTCCAAGACCAGCTTTACGGCCTTAGAACTTGGTGCTAACACTGTGACCCTTACAGTGAACGACAGTAATGGAAATTCGGATACATGCGATGCCACGGTTACCGTTGCGGACAATACGAATCCCACGGCGAAATGTAAGGACATTACCGTTCGACTGAACGCTACGGGTAGCGCAACAATTACCGCCGCAGACATAGATGACGACTCTTCGGATAATAGCGGTACTGCTGTGTCCCTGTCTTTGGACACTTACACCTTCACCGCAGTTGGTACCTCTACGGTTACTCTGACGGTGACCGACAGCAGTTCCAATACGGCTACCTGTAACGCGACAGTAACAGTAGTGGCCTATCCTGCAACTACATTCGTCTCCACCTGGGATACGGCAAAATCAGGTACCTCGAATAGTAACTCCATAACTATCCCTGCTACGGGAACCTATGATGTAGATCTGGGCAATGATGGTACCTATGAACTGCTCGACCAGAGTGGGACTATTGTGGTGGACGTTACCAACTATAACTATACTGCCGGTGAAATACAATTGGCCCTTCGAAATGCCACCTCAGGGAATGGGGATCTGACCAGGATATACTTCAACAATTCCGGTGACAAGGAGAAGTTGCTCTCTATAGACCAATGGGGAAGCGCGATATCCTGGAGCTCCATGGAGGGAGCATTCTACGGCTGTTCCTATCTGGACGTTAAAGCGACGGACGCTCCTGACCTGAGCAGCCTTAACAGTATGTCCAATATGTTCCGCGGCTGCACTGCACTGAAGGGGATAATACCGAACAACTTCTCTGACTGGAACACAAGCAAGGTGACCAATATGTCCTCCTTGTTTAACGGCGCAGGTACCTTTAACCAGGATATCGGTTCCTGGAATACCAGCAGCGTAACCAATATGAACTCTTTGTTTCTGAATGCTGTTGCCTTTGACCATGATCTGGGTGCATGGGACATAGGGCAATTGACGGATGGTGATAAAATGCTCGACATTAGCGGGCTTTCGGTTGCCAGCTGGGACGCTACCTTGATTGGTTGGCACGGCCAGGGCTTCAACAACACAACAACAATTGGCGCCTCCGGCCTGATTTACTGTACTGCTGGTAGCCAACGTGAAGCATTGACCCTGAATATTACCGGCGACAGTGCTGAAACCATCAAACCAGAATCGAATTGTAAGGCGGTGACGCTTCAACTGGATACAAAAGGTACAGCCACTTTGACAACTGACCTTGTGGACGATGGTTCAAATGATACCTGTGGAAATGTCCTATTAAAATTGTCACGGAGTAGCTTTACGACTGCTGATATTGGTACCACCACAGTTACCCTTACAGTGACCGACCCTAACGGGAACGAAAACAGCTGCGATGCCACGGTGACCGTGGTGGCCTACCCCACAACCACATTCTTAAGCACATGGAACACGACCAATTCCGGTTCATCTAACTCGAACTCCATTACAATTCCCGCGACAGGGACCTATGATGTGGACCTTGGTGGTGATGGTACTTATGAATTGTCGGATCAGGCCGGAACCACTACCATAGATGTAACGGTATATGGCCATACCGCAGGGGAGATACAAATTGCCCTTCGCAACGCGGCTTCCGGTGCCGGGAGTCTGGAACGTATCCATTTCAACAAAACAGGCGACCGGCAGAAGTTGCTTTCCATAGACCAATGGGGCAGCAGCATAGCCTGGAGCACTATGGAGGGTGCATTTTGGGGCTGTACTAACCTGGATGTGCTGGCGACCGACAAACCGAACCTAAGCAATGTGACCAAGATGAGTTGGATGTTCGCCGAGTGCTTCTCGCTTGAAGGAACAGCAACCAATAATTTTTCAGCATGGAACACCGGTGGTGTTACCGATATGCAGTCCATGTTTGGACTGGCCGAAAAATTCAACCAGAACATCGGCAACTGGAACGTAAGCAAGGTTACGAACATGGCTTACATGTTCTATGAAGCTACAGTTTTCAACCAGAATATAGGCAGTTGGAATACAAGTAATGTCACTAACATGGACAGTATGTTTTATAGTGCCTATGATTTTGATCAGGACATTGGTAGTTGGGTTGTGGGTAATGTCACCAACATGTACGAAATGTTCTACTTTGCCCAGAACTTCAATCAGGATATTGGCGGTTGGGATGTAAGCAAAGTGACCAACATGAGAGGGATGTTATATCACGCCGAAAAGTTCAACCAGAACATCGGTTCCTGGAATGTGGGCAAGGTAACTAATATGGACTCTATGTTCCAGAGTGCAAATGCCTTTGATCAGGACATTGGTTCCTGGGATACAAGCAGCGTGAGCAATATGAGCAGTATGTTTCGAAGCTCAAGGGCCTTTAACGGAGACATCAGTTTGTGGAATACCAGCGGTGCGACCAGTATGCGCGAGATCTTTAGTGGCGCAATCGCATTTAACCAAGACATTAGCAATTGGGATACCAGCAGTGTGACCAATATGGATTCCATGTTCAATAGCGCAACCGTCTTTAATGCAGACATTAGTTCCTGGAACACGAGCAAGGTTACCAGTATGGCGGAGATGTTCCGCAATGCAACCGCTTTTGACCAGGACCTTGGGTCCTGGGATGTGGGTGGTGTGACTGATATGAATTCCATGTTCAGTGGTGCATCCGCCTTTAATGTGGACATCACTTCCTGGAATACAAGCAGCGTTACAGACATGAACCAGATGTTCCAGAACGCAACGGCATTTGATCAGGACCTTGGCTCGTGGGACCTGGGAAAGTTGACCAATGGCGGCGCTATGCTTGACGGCAGTAGGCTCTCGATGGAGAACTGGGATGCCACACTTATCGGATGGCATGCCCAAGACTTCACTAACACTCCCACTATTGGGGCCTCCGGACTGGAATACTGCACGGCTGAGACTGAACGATCCGAGTTGATACTAAATAGTCTTAACATTACCGGTGATAGTGCGGAAACGACTCCACCTACAGCTAGCAATCCGACAGCAGTGAGCGTACAATGCTCATCCAATGTCCCCGCCGTCGACATTGCGGTGGTGACTGACGCAGCGGACAACTGTACTACAAGCCCAACGGTCACCTTTGTAAGTGATGTCAGTGATGGCAACAGCAACCCGGAAACCATTACCCGAACCTATAGGGTGACCGATGGAGCAGGGAACAGCACGGATGTCACCCAGACCATCACGGTAGAGGATACTACCGCTCCTACGGCCAGCAACCCAGCAGCAATCAGTGCCCAATGTAGTGCACCGGCATCGGATATCACCGTAGTGACCGATGAGGCCGATAATTGTACCGCAAATCCAACAGTTACTTTTGTAAGTGATGTCAGTGATGGCAACAGCAACCCTGAAACCATTACCCGGACCTATAGGGTAACTGATGGAGCAGGAAACAGTACCGATGTTACTCAAACTATTACGATAAACGATACCACGGCCCCAACGGCCAGTAATCCGGCAACGATCACTGCTCAGTGCAGCGCCCCGGCATCAGATATTACCGTAGTGACTGACGCAGCGGACAATTGTACTGCAAGCCCAACAGTCACCTTTGTAAGTGATGTGAGTGATGGCAACAGCAACCCCGAAACCATTACCCGGACTTATAGGATAACCGATGGGGCAGGGAACAGTAAGGATGTTACCCAAACCATCACCATAAACGATACCACGTCCCCAACGGCCAGCAACCCAGCAGCAATCAGTGCTCAGTGTAGCGCCCCGGCATCAGACATCAGCGTAGTAACCGACGAGGCGGACAACTGTACCGCAAATCCAACAGTCACTTTTGTCAGTGATGTGAGCGATGGCAACAGCAATCCGGAAACTATTACCCGTACCTATAGGGTAACCGATGGGGCAGGGAATAGCACCGATGTCACCCAGACCATTACGGTAGAGGATACTACGGCCCCTACAGCCAGCAACCCAGCAGCAATCAGTGCCCAGTGCAGCGCCCCGGCATCAGACATCACCGTAGTGACCGATGCGGCGGATAACTGTACCGCAAATCCAACGGTCACTTTTGTCAGTGATGTGAGTGATGGCAACAGCAACCCCGAAACCATTACCCGGACTTATAGGATAACCGATGGGGCAGGGAACAGTAAGGATGTTACCCAAACCATCACCATAAACGATACCACGTCCCCAACGGCCAGCAACCCAGCAGCAATCAGTGCTCAGTGTAGCGCCCCGGCATCAGACATCAGCGTAGTAACCGACGAGGCGGACAACTGTACCGCAAATCCAACAGTCACTTTTGTCAGTGATGTGAGCGATGGGAACAGCAACCCGGAAACCATTACCCGGACCTATAGGGTAACGGATGGTGCCGGGAACAGCAAGGATGTCACCCAAAGCATCACCATAAACGATACCACGGCCCCAACGGCCAGTAATCCCGCAGCGATCAGTGCCCAGTGCAGCGCCCCGGCATCGGATATCAGTGTAGTTACCGACGAAGCTGACAACTGTGGCACACCCACAGTTACTTTTGTAAGTGATGTCAGCGATGGGAACAGCAACCCGGAAACCATTACCCGGACCTATAGGGTAACGGATGGTGCCGGGAACAGCAAGGATGTCACCCAAAGCATCACCATAAACGATACCACGGCCCCAACGGCCAGTAATCCCGCAGCGATCAGTGCCCAGTGCAGCGCCCCGGCATCAGATATCA
>NZ_WXYO01000013.1 GCF_009901585.1 Poritiphilus flavus
GACCTATAGGGTAACGGATGGTGCCGGGAACAGCAAGGATGTCACCCAAAGCATCACCATAAACGATACCACGGCCCCAACGGCCAGTAATCCCGCAGCGATCAGTGCCCAGTGCAGCGCCCCGGCATCAGATATCACCGTAGTGACCGATGCGTCGGACAACTGTACCGCAAATCCAACAGTCACTTTTGTCAGTGATGTGAGTGATGGCAATAGCAATCCCGAAGTAATCACAAGGACTTATAGGATAACCGATGGGGCAGGGAACAGTAAGGATGTTACCCAAACCATCACCATAAACGATACCACGGCCCCAACGGCCAGTAATCCTGCAGCCATTAGTGCTCAGTGTAGCGCTCCGGCATCAGACATCAGCGTAGTAACCGATGCGTCGGACAACTGTACCGCAAATCCAACAGTCACTTTTGTCAGTGATGTGAGTGATGGCAATAGCAATCCCGAAGTAATCACAAGGACTTATAGGATAACCGATGGGGCAGGGAACAGTAAGGATGTTACCCAAACCATCACCATAAACGATACCACGGCCCCAACGGCCAGTAATCCTGCAGCCATTAGTGCTCAGTGTAGCGCTCCGGCATCAGACATCAGCGTAGTAACCGATGCAGCGGACAACTGTACCGCGAACCCAACAGTCACTTTTGTAAGTGATGTGAGTGATGGCAATAGCAACCCCGAAGTAATCACAAGGACTTATAGGGTAACCGATGGTGCCGGAAACAGCAAAGATGTCACCCAGACCATCACCATAAACGATACCACCGCTCCTACGGCCAGTAATCCGGCATCTATCAGTGCGCAGTGTAGCGCCCCGGCATCAGATATCACCGTAGTGACCGATGCAGCGGACAATTGTACCGCGAACCCAACAGTCACTTTTGTCAGTGATGTCAGTGATGGCAACAGCAATCCTGAAACCATTACCCGGACCTATAGGGTAACCGATGGAGCCGGAAACAGCACCGATGTTACCCAGACGATCACCGTAGACGATACTACGGCCCCAACGGCCAGTAATCCAGCAGCTATAACTGCCCAGTGTAGCGCCCCGGCATTAGACATTACCATGGTGACCGATGCAGCGGACAATTGTACCGCGAACCCAACAGTAACCTTTGTTAGCGATGTGAGTGATGGCAACAGCAACCCCGAGATAATCACAAGGACTTACAGGATAACTGATGGTGCAGGGAACAGCACCGATGTCACCCAAACCATCACGGTAGAGGATACGACAGCCCCAACGGCCAGTAATCCGGCAGCCATAACCGCCCAGTGTAGTGCTCCGGCATCGGACATCACCGTAGTGACCGACGAGGCCGATAATTGTATCGCGAACCCAACAGTCACTTTTGTCAGTGATGTGAGCGATGGCAACAGCAATCCTGAAGTAATCACAAGAACCTACAGGATAACCGATGAAGCTGGGAACAGCACCGATGTCACCCAGACCATCACGGTAGAGGATACTACGGCCCCAACGGCCAGCAATCCTGCTGCCATCAGTGCTCAGTGTGTCCCTGCTGCAGATATTGCGGTGGTCACTGACGAAGCGGATAACTGTACCGTAACTCCGACGGTTACCCATGTGGAAGACGACACCAGCAACCCGGGAACAGTCATCCGGACCTATAGGGTAACTGATGAGGCCGGGAACAGTACCGATGTTACCCAGACCATCACGGTAGACGACACCATCGCTCCTACGGCCAGTAATCCGGCAGCCATAACTGCCCAGTGCAACGCCCCGGCATCGGATATCAGCGTAGTGACCGATGCAGCGGACAATTGTACTGCAAATCCAACAGTCACTTTTGTCAGTGATGTCAGTGATGGGAAAAGCAATCCTGAAACCATTACCCGGACCTATAGGGTAACGGATGGAGCCGGGAACAGCACCGATGTTACCCAGACTATTACGGTAGACGACACCATCGCTCCTACGGCGAGCAACCCGGTAGCCATAACTGCCCAGTGCAGTGCTCCGGCATCAGATATCACCGTAGTGACGGATGCGGCGGATAACTGTGGCACACCAACTGTGACCTTTGTAAGCGATGTCAGTGATGGCAACAGCAACCCAGAAACCATTACCCGCACTTATAGGGTAACCGATGGGGCAGGGAACGGCACCGATGTTACCCAGACCATCACCGTAGAAGATACCACCGCTCCAACGGCCAGTAATCCCGCAGCGATCAGTGTCCAGTGCAGCGCCCCGGCATCGGATATCAGCGTAGTGACCGATGAGGCTGATAATTGTACCGCGAACCCAACTGTCACTTTTGTCAGCGATGTGAGTGATGGTAATAGCAACCCGGAAAACATCACCCGGACCTATAGGGTAACTGACGGAGCCGGGAACAGCACCGATGTTACCCAAACTATTACGATAAACGATACCACGGCCCCAACGGCCAGTAATCCGGCAGCGGTAAGCGTACAATGTGCATCCAATGTCCCTGCTGTGGACATTACCGTAGTGACCGATGAGGCGGATAACTGTACGGTGACTCCAACGGTTACCCATGTGGGAGACGACACCAGCAACCCGGGAACCATAATCCGGACCTATAGGGTAACTGACGAAGCCGGGAACAGCACCGAAGTCACCCAGACCATCACCGTAGAGGATACTACAGCCCCTACGGCTAGCAATCCTGTAGCCATCAGCGTACAATGTAGCGCTCCGGCATCAGATATCACCGTAGTGACTGATGCATCGGATAACTGTACCGCAAACCCAACAGTCACTTTTGTCAGCGATGTGAGTGATGGCAATAGCAACCCCGAAGTAATCACAAGGACTTACAGGATAACCGATGGGGCCGGGAACAGCACCGATGTCACCCAGACCATCACGGTAGAAGATACCACGGCTCCTACGGCCAGTAACCCGGCAGCAATCAGTGCTCAGTGTAGCGCCCCGGCATCGGACATTACCGTGGTGACCGATGAGGCGGACAACTGTACAGCGAACCCAACAGTTACTTTTGTAAGTGATGTCAGTGATGGCAACAGCAACCCTGAAGTAATTACAAGGACTTACAGGATAACCGATGAAGCCGGGAACAGCACCGATGTTACTCAAACCATCACGGTAGACGATACCACCGCTCCAACGGCCAGCAATCCGACAGCGGTAAGTGTACAATGTGCATCCAATGTCCCTGCTGTGGACATTACCGTGGTGACCGATGCGGCGGACAACTGTACAACGATTCCAACGGTTACCCATGTGGGAGACGACACCAGCAACCCGGGAATCATCACCCGAACCTACAGAGTAACGGATGCGGCAGGGAACAGCACCGATGTTACTCAGACCATCACGATAAACGATACCACTGCTCCAACAGCCAGCAATCCGGCGGCGGTGAGTGTACAATGTTTCTCCAATGTCCCTGCTGAAGACATAAAGGTAGTGACCGATGAGGCGGACAACTGTACAGCGAACCCAACAGTTACTTTTGTAAGTGATGTCAGTGATGGCAACAGCAATCCTGAAGTAATTACAAGGACTTACAGGATAACCGATGGAGCTGGGAACAGTACCGATGTCACTCAAACCATCACCGTAGAGGATACCACGGCCCCAACGGCCAGTAACCCAACAACAGTGAGCGTACAATGTTCCTCCGATGTCCCTACTGCGGATATTGCGGTAGTGACGGACGAAGCAGACAACTGTGGCACACCAACAGTCACCTTTGTAAGTGATGTGAGCGATGGCAATAGCAATCCTGAAGTAATTACAAGGACCTATAGGATAACCGATGGGGCGGGCAACAGCACCGATGTGACCCAGACCATCACTGTAGAGGATACTACCGCTCCGACGGCCAGTAGTCCGATGCCTATAAGTGTAGAGTGTTCGTCCATTCCTGTCCCGGACATCGCTGTAGTGACCGACGAGGCTGATAACTGCGGCATACCCACAGTTACCTTTGTCAGTGATGTGAGCGATGGCAATAGCAGTCCTGAAACCATTACCCGGACCTATAGGGTGACAGATTTAGCCGGCAACAATACCGATGTTACCCAGACGATTACGGTGACCGGGGTAGATACAATAGCGCCTACGGCAAGTAATCCGATACCCATAAGTGTAGAGTGTTCGACTATTCCTGTGCCGGACATCACTGTGGTTACAGATGAGGCTGATAATTGTGGAATACCAACAGTGACCTTTGTAAGTGATGTCAGCGATGGCAACAGCAATCCTGAAGTAATTACAAGGACTTACAGGATAACCGATGGAGCCGGCAACAGTACCGATGTTACCCAGACCATCACCATAGGTGATACTACGTCCCCAACGGCCAGTAACCCGGCAGCGGTGAATGTACAATGTGCATCCAATGTCCCTGCCGTTGACATTTCGGTGGTAACCGATGCGGCGGATAACT
>NZ_WXYO01000014.1 GCF_009901585.1 Poritiphilus flavus
TGGTATCCTCTATGGTGATGGTCTGGGTGACATCGGTACTGTTGCCCGCTTCATCGGTAATCCTATAGGTCCTGGTGATCACCTCAGGGTTGCTGTTGCCATCACTTACATCGCTTACAAAGGTGACCGTTGGGCTCGCGGTACAGTTATCGGACTCATCGGTCACTACCGCAATATCAGCTGCAGGGACATCGGAGGAACACTTTACGCTTACCGAAGCCGGGTTACTGGCTGTAGGGGCAGTATCTTCCACGCTATCACCGCTAAAACTCAAGGTCATTGCAGCTCGTTCAGCACCGGCTTGGCAATAGTGCAAGCCAGAGGCGCCGATGGTCACCGCATTGGTAAAACCCTGACTATGCCAACCGATTAGGGTGTCGTCCCAGTTCTCCATTGAAAGCCCGCTGCCATTGAGCATCCCGGTACCATTAGTCAACTGCCCGATATCCCAATTGCCCAGATCCTCATCAAAAGAGCTTGCCTGATAAAACATAGAGACCATTGTAGTCACATTACTGGTGTTCCAGGAACCAATGTTTGCATTAAAGGAGCTTGCCTGATAAAACATGGAGGCCATATTGGTTACACCGCTTGTGTTCCAGGAGCCAATATTCCGGTCAAAAGAACTGGCACCCGTAAACATGGCAGCCATATTGGTCACGTTGCCAGTTTCCCATGAACTGATGTTCCCATTAAATGAACTTGCCTGATTGAACATATAGCTCATATCGGTTACTCCGGTAGTATTCCAGGAAGGGAAGCTGGTTGTACCCTTAAGTGACGTACACAACATAAAACTTTCGATCATAGTGGTTACGTAGGACAGGTTGGGAGCGTCTGTAGCCTTGACCTCCAGGTTAGCACAGCCGTAAAACGCTTCCTCCATGGTGCTCCAGGTTATGCTGCTTCCCCATTGGTCCACGGAAAGGAGCTTTTGCCGGTCGCCCGAATTATTGAAGTGTATCCTGCTCAGGCTCCCATTCCCGGAGGCGGCGTTACGAAGCGCTAGTTGTATTTCCCCGGCAGTATGCTTATAGGTAGTAACATCCAGGGTTAGAGTCCCGTTCTGGTCGAGCAGTTCGTAGGTCCCATCATTGCCCAGGTCCACGTCGTAGGTCCCCGAGACAGGAATGGTAATGGATTTCCCGTCCGAAGTTCCGGGTTTGGTGGTGTCCCAGGTGGTAACAAATACGCTTGCGGGATCCACTATTGTTACCGTGGCTTGGCAAGTATTTGTGTTTCCATTGGGATCGGTCACCGTCAGGGTTACCGTATTATCACCAAGATCTGAGGTAGTGAAACTATAAGAGGACAGGTTCAGGGTGACGCTGCCACAGGCATCGTTGGAACCGTTGTCCACAAGGTTTGCGGTTAAACTTGCCGTACCATCTGTACCCAACTGGAGCGTCACAGACTGGCATAGGACGGTAGGAGCGGTTGTATCGTTCACCGTAATCGTTTGGGTTAAAGGGGTACTATTCCCGGCTCCATCGGTCACGCTATACGTCCTTGTAATGACCTCTGGATTACTGTTCCCATCGCTCACATCACTCACAAAGGCTACTGTTGGGTTTGCGGTGCAGTTGTCGGCCACACCAGTTACCAGTGCGATGTCCGCAGCCGGGACATTGGATTTGCATTCAACACTGATCGGTGACAGCATGTTTGCCGTTGGAGCAGTTGTGTCTCCCAAGGTGATCTTTTGGGTCAAAGTAGTACTATTCCCGGCCCCATCCGTTACGCTATAGGTCCTTGTGATCACCTCAGGATTGCTATTTCCATCACTCACATCACTTACAAAGGCTACTGTCGGATTTGCTGTGCAATTGTCGGTCACATCCTTCACAATACTGATATCCGCGGCTGGAGCAACGGAAGAACACTGTAGGTTCATAGGGGCCAGATCAGTTGCTGAGGGAGCCAGCTTGTCCTCCACCGTTACTTTAGCCGTGCAACTATCTGAGTTACCACTACCATCGGACACTGTCAGGGTCACCGTGTTCTCACCTGTTTTGGAACAGTCATAACCGGAGGTGTTCAGGGAAAGGATTACCGAGCCGCTATTGTCAGAAGAGTTGTTATTGACATTAGCCGCAGTGATGGTAGCGCTACCCGCTGAATCCAGTTCTACTTTGGTGTCCTTACAAGCAGCTGTGGGAGCAATCTTGTCCTCTACGGTAACCACAATAGTGCAACTGTTCTTATTACCGTTGGGGTCGGTAACCGTCAGGGTTACCGTATTCGTACCTAGGTCGGAGCCCGTAAAGCTGCTCTGCGATAAACCCAGGGAGACGTTCCCACAGGTATCGCTGGAACCGTTGTCCACCGAAGCCGCATCCAGCATTACCGTACCACTCGTGCCCAGTTGTAGCGTTACCGCCGTCTGGCACGCTGCTGTAGGCGGGGTGGTCTCTGCACTGTCACCCGTAATGTTGAGGGTGAGTGCCGCACGCTGGGTACCAGCTGTACAGTAGACCAGTCCGGAAGCACCTATGGTGGGGGTATTGGTGAAACTCTGGGTATACCAGCCGATGAGGGTAGCGTCCCAGTTGCCCACGGAAAGCCCACTACTCTTGAACATAGTAGTGCCATTGGATAACTTCCCCAGGTCCCAGTCTCCCAGGTCCTGATCAAAGTTGGACGCACTATTGAACATGGAAACCATATCTGTAACGCTGCCGGTATCCCATGAACCTATATCCTGGTCAAATACGGCGGCATTCCGAAACATATTGGCCATAGTGGTCACATTACTGGTGTTCCAGGAAGCTATGTTTTGATTAAAGGCACTGGTGTCCATAAACAAGGCTTGCATATTGGTCACCTTGTCTGTATTCCAGGAGGCGATATTTCCATTAAAGGCGCCCGCCCCGTGGAACATAAAGCTCATATCCGTCACCTTACCAGTGTCCCATTTGGAAAAGTCAGTCGCCCCGGTTAGGGAGGTACAGCCGCCAAACATCCAACTCATATTGGATACACTTCCCAGATTGGGAAAATCGGTCGCCTTCACCTCCAAATTGGTACAGCCGGAAAATGCATCTTCCATAGTACTCCAGTAAATTCCGCTACCCCATTGGTCCACGGAAAGTAGTTTCTGCCTGTCGCCTGCATAGTTGAAATGAATCCTGGTAAGCCTGTTCCCGGAAACGGCATTCCTGAGGGCAAGCTGTATTAGCCCGGCAGTATAATTATGGGTGGTGACATCTACGGTTATGGTCCCGGTCTGGCTTAGCAGTTCATAGCTACCATCGTTCCCCAGGTCTACATCATAGGTCCCATAGGCCGGGATAGTGATGGAGTTGTCATTGGACTGGCCGGGTTTGGTGGTATCCCAGGTGGTGATGAACTCGCTCTGAGCGAAGAGGTCAGAGGTTATCCATAAACATAAGAATAACAACAGCAGGGAGCCCCTCTGGCACTTAAGGGAATTTAAGCTAGCACAAGATTCGGGTATTTGTGTAGTGGACAAGAAAAATCCGGGCTTTCCTGGAAACTCCAAATGCTCTGCCCAATGCAATATTCTTAATATTGTTTTTCTTACACTTCTCAAAACAGTCCGTCATTTGTGGCCTAATCTTTACAAATCATTCAACCGGCCAAATTCGTTGTTTTAAGCCTTAAGTGTCCAAGAGTTTGCCAAGCAGAAAGGATTTGTAAAATATTCATATATAAATTACATTTTTTTGACCCTCACTTCATCGAAAAAGTAATAAGTGTGCTTATATAAAAATAAGTGGGTTAATAATAATGAGCCTTATTTCCAAGCCATACATCCAGGTATAGGATTAACCCTTTTATCGTGCTCAAAACTTTATATACAAGGCCTGAAGACCAAGGCCCGGCTGTGCCCGGTCAGGAGATTTCAGCCAGCATAAACGGATATGGATCCTGATCCGCTACCGAACGCTAAAACGTAAGAAGATTGACGGTAATATGATGAAAAACACAGCGTCTGGTAAGTGACATTTCATTGGTCACTTTAAATATCCAAGCTTTGGGTTTGGGTTTAAGAAAAAATTTCCAATATGTTTTTTTTCTGCAGTTAATTGCAACCAACTGCGATTTTGAATCCCTCAGTTTTGTTCCATCAGAGGTCCCTACAGTTTACCCAAAGTATAGAAGGGACATCCGTCTCTATTTGAGCGGATGCCCCTTCAATGGCCGAAGCAGTTGTCTGCCTGCCTGATTATGCGGTTTCCATTATTGTAATGGCAGTCCTGTCATCTGATCTACAGGTAAGTTCCACGTCTATCGCTTCAGATAGACGAATCCCTGGGCAGATGGAGTCCTTCCATCCCCGAACACTATGGTATAATAGTACACCCCGTTGGGCAGCTTTCCATCTGCCATGGTAATGCCCTGGCCGGTAGCGCTTCCGTCCCAGTCCAGTGTACCGGCGTCTCCCTTATATACCGGAGTGCCGTTTTGGTCATAGATGGCCATAGTATAATTGGGGTAATCACGCCTTAACCAGGAAATGGAAAAAGTATCGTTGATCCCGTCGCCGTTCGGTGAGAAGCCCAGTTTGCCCAGATCAGGGAGTCCACCAAGGTCCTTGTCATCCGTACCATCACTGTTCAGTGAGAGTCCTGATCCGCTCAAATCCGGCGACCCACTGAGATCATTGCTGTTGGTACCATCGCCCTTCGGATTCTGTACGAACAAACGTCCTCCCGGGTCTCCGGCTCCACTACAGTTCTTATTATCTCCGATAATGTTGAAGGTCAGTGCGGCACGTTCGGTGTCGGCATTGCAGTACTTAAGTCCAGAGGCACCAATTGTGGGGGTGTTGGTGAAACCCTGATTGTACCAACCGATCAGTGTGGCGTCCCAGTTGGCAACAGAGAGCCCGCTGCTATTGAGCATTAAAGTACCATCTGTCAGCTGCCCCAGGTCCCAGGCGCCCAGGTTTTGGTCAAAGATCGTGGCATTAAAAAACATGCTGGACATATCGGTCACAGCGCTGGTGTTCCAGGCACTAATAGTCTGATTAAAGGCGGATGCAAAAAAGAACATCTCACTCATATCGGTTACGCTGCTAGTATCCCAGGAATTAATGTCCTGATTAAAAGCGTCTGTACTATAAAACATCTGTGACATACTGGTCACTTTGGAAGTGTTCCAGGAACCGATATCCTGGTTAAAGGCCCATGCGTTGGCAAACATGCCGCTTATTCTGGTTACACTGCTGACGTCCCAGGAACTGATGTCCTGGTCAAACACCCAAGCGCTATGGAACATATAACCCATGTCAGTCACCTTGGAAGTGTTCCAGGTGCTGATATCCTGATTAAATGCTTTCGCGTTACCAAACATGCTAGCCATAATGGTCACGTTGGACGTATTCCAAAAACCAACGTCCCCGTTAAAGGTTTCCGCTTCAAGAAAGAGGGCACCCATATTGGTCACGCCGCTCGTGTTCCAGTCATAGAAACCTATTGTTCCTTTTAGTGCGGCACAATGCCTAAACATCGAGGCCATATCGGTCAAGCTGCTTAGATCAGGGGCGTCGCTCGCTTTAACGTCCATATTGGAACAACCCGAAAATGCCCTGTTCATGGTACTCCAGGATATGTTCCCCCACTGGTCCACCGAGAGCAGCTTCTGCTTGTCGCCCGTATTATTGAAATATATCCTTGTCAGTTTCCCGGTCCCCGAGACCGCATCACGCAGAGCCACTTGAATCTCTCCGGCGGTATAGCCATATGACGTTACATCTATGGTAGTGGTCCCTGTCTGGTCTAATAGATCATAGGTTCCGTCATTGCCCAGGTCCACATCGTAGGTACCAGTTAAAGGGAGGGTGATGGAATTTCCGTCGGATGTACCGGTATTGGTCGTATCCCAAGTGGTGATAAATGCACCATCCTCCACGGTCACTGTGGCCTGGCAGCTGTCTGTATTACCGTTCGGGTCGGTGACTGTGAGGGTGACCGTATTCGCACCGAGGTTGGCGGTTGTAAAGCTGGTCTTGGACAATTCCAGGGAGACGTCGCCACAGTCATCACTAGAGCCGTCATCCACAAGATCGGCCGTCAGCGTGGCCGTACCATTGGCGTTCAGTTGCAGAGTTGCCGCCTTACATTTAGGCGTTGGCTTGTTAGTTTCAGCGCTATCACCGCTGATGCCTAGAGTCAATGCAGCCCGCTCGGTACCGGCAGAGCAGTAGACCAGTCCAGAGGCGCCTATTGTGGGGGTATTGGTGAAGCTCTGGTTGTACCAACCTATTAAGGTGGCGTCCCAGTTGGCAACCGAGAGCGCACTATTATTGAGCATGTCACGACCCGATGTCAACTGTCCCAAATCCCAATTACCCAGGTTCTGGTTAAAAGCGCTTGCATAGTGAAACATCCAGCTCATATTGGTTACACTGGCCGTGTTCCAGTAACCGATAGCTCCGTCAAAGGCCGTAGCATACTGGAACATACCGGACATATTCGTGACGTTGCTAGTATCCCAGGAGCTGATGTCCCCATTAAAAACATTTGCATTGTAAAACATGGTGCTCATATCCTTCACGCTGTTTGTGTTCCAGGAGCCAATGTTCCGGTTGAAAGCGGTTGTATTGTAAAACATGGATTTCATTGTTGTCACGTTGCTAGTATTCCAGGAACTGATGTCCCGGTTAAAAGTACTTGCACCGGCTAACATCCAGGCCATATTGGTCACAGCCGCCACATCCCATGTACTGATATCCTGGTTAAAGGCGCTGGCTGACTGGAACATGCCGCCCATATCGGTCACTTTGCTGGTGTTCCAGGCACTAATGGCCTGATTAAAGGCGCTGGCCCCCTGCAACATGCCGCCCATATCAGTCACCTTACTTACGTCCCAGGCACCTATGGCCTGGTCAAAGGCGCTTGCGCCAGAGAACATATAGGACATGTCGGTTACAGCGGAGGTGTTCCAGGAGCTAATACTCTTATCAAATGCGTGTGCCTCCCGAAACAACTCGCCCATATCGGTTACGCCACTGGTGTCCCAGGTGCTGATGTCCTGATTAAAGCTGGAACTGAAAAACATACCGGACATATTAGTCACGCTGGTCGTATTCCAGGATCCGATGGCCTGATCAAAGGCGTACGTCTGATCAAACATATAGGACATATCGGTCACGGTGCTGGTATTCCAGTTGGAAAAGCCTGTCGTTCCCGAAAGTGAGTAACATCTGGAAAACATATGGGACATACTGGTAACGCCACCCAGATCAGGGGCATCGGTGGCCTTGACATCCAGGTTTGAACAGCCGTAAAATGCCTTTTCCATAGTGCTCCAGGAGATGCTGCTTCCCCATTGGTCCACAGATAGTAACTTTTCTTTATCGCCTCCGTTGTTGAAGTGTATTCTGCTAAGGTCCCCGCTTGCGGAGGCGGCATTACGAATTGCAACTTGTATCTCACCGGCCGTAAAGTTATAGGAGGTGACATCAATAGTAATGGTTCCGGTCTGGTCTAGCAACTCGTAGGTACCATCCCCGCCAAGATCCACATCATAAGTCCCAGTAACGGGAATGGTGATAGAATTTCCGTTGGAGGTGCCAGATTTGGTCGTGTCCCAGGTAGTGACGAAAGTGGTGGTGGGATAGGCCAGCACAGTCACCGTAGCCTGGCAGCTGTTTGTGTTGCTGTTGTAATCGGTCGCTGTAAGGGTTACCGTATTTGCACCGAGGTTTGAGGTTGTGAAACTGCTCTTCGATAAACCCAGGGAGATCCCGCAACCATCGCTCCCGCCGTCCACAAGGGAGGCATCCAGGTTGGCTGTACCGTTAGCGTTCAGTTGCAAGGTTGCCGCCTTGCAGGATGCCGTCGGTGGGGTAGTAGACCGCCTGTCACCTGTTATATTGAAGGTGAGTGCGCTACGTTCGGAAACAGCTTCACAGTAGGCCAGCCCTAAGGCGCCTATGGCCGGGGTGTTCGTAAAGTTCTGATTATACCAACCGATCAGTGTGGCGTCCCAATTGGCGACGGAAAGCCCACTGTAGTTGAGCATATAAGTACCATCTGCAAGTTTTCCGAGGTCCCATGCGCCAATGTCCTGGTCAAAAACGGTTGTGCCACGTAGCATATTACTCATATCGGTCACATTGCTTGTGTCCCAGGAACCGATGTCCTTGTCAAAGGCGCTTGCGCCCATAAACATACTTTTCATGCTCGTCACGCTGCTGGTGTTCCAGGAACTGATGTTTCCATTAAATGCATCTGCATTAAAAAACATCTCACTCATATCGGTTACGCTGCTGGTGTCCCAGGAATTAATGTTCTGATCAAAAGTGTCAGCATTATAAAACATCTGTGACATACTGGTCACATTGGCCGTGTTCCAGGAACCGATGTCCTGGTTAAAGGCCCATGCGTTGGCAAACATGCCGCTTATTCTGGTCACACTGCTGATGTCCCAGGTACTGATGTCCCGGTCAAAGACATATGCACCACCAAACATATAACCCATGCCAGTCACCTTGGCTGTGTTCCAGGAACTAATATCCTGATTAAATACTTTTGCGTTGCTAAACATGCTAGTCATAATGGTTACATTGGCCGTATTCCAGGAAGCAACGTCCCCGTTAAAAGCATAGGCATCAAGGAAGACAGCGCCCATATTGGTTACATTGGCAGTATTCCAGTTAGAAAAGCCAATGCTCCCGGTCATTGAGGTACATAGTCTAAACATTGAGCCCATATCGGTGATACCGCTTAGATCCGGGGCGTCCGTTGCCTTTACCTCAAGATTGGAACAACCGAGAAATGCCCTGTTCATGTTGCTCCATGAAATACTACTCCCCCATTGGTCCACAGAGAGCAGCTTGTCCCTATCACCTGTACCGTTAAAATATATCCTTGTAAGGGTACCGGTCCCGGAGGCGGCATTGCGGAGGGCCACTTGTAGCTCCCCTGCGGTATGGCCGTATGCCGTTACGTCTATGGTAGTGGTCCCGGTCTGGTCCAATAGGTCGTAGGTGCCGTCATTGCCCAGATCGACATCGTAAGTCCCCACTGCAGGGATTGTGATGGAATTTCCGTCGGATGTACCGGTGTTGGACGTATTCCAGGTAGTGATGAACTCGCTTTGAGCAAAAAGGCCTGTGCTGAACAACAAGTAAGTGAAAAAGGTAAATAAAGGCCTCTTTAGGCCCGTGATGTAGTTTGTTTCCATAATCTGTAAGTGTTGTATGAATTTTCGTGTTAATCTACACCTTTATAACCAACACTTTATAAGGAAAGTAACCAGCGTTCCAATTTGATAATAAATGGAAGCCGTAAGTAGAACGCGTCATTTGCTGTTGTCCGAAATAATGGGAGTAAATTCAGATCACACTGACCCTGGTTTGGCCTACAAAGGGACTGCGGCCTGATTACCCGATATTAGGGCACTTAAGAAGGAGTGTTTAAGCCGGCATTTCCAGGTATACGGTGGTGCCTGTTGATAGCTCGCTGTCCACATGAAGTTTGGCACCGGCTATCCTGGCCCGTTCCAAAAGCGTACGCATGCCCAGACTGGCACTGTCGCGGATTTTCTCCTTGAAGCTAAAGCCTTTCCCGTTGTCTTTCACCACGATTTCTATCGTACCGGCCTTTCTTTCTATATCTACCGATACCGACCTGGCCTCTGAATGCTTTACGATATTGTTCAATAGCTCCTGCATGATCCGGTAGAGTTGCAGAGATTTCTCATCGCTCAACAGCTCGTCCACATCTTCGATATGGTGGGTGAAAAAGATGTCTGTGTTGGCATCCACCTCATCGATTATCGCCCTTACAGCCGCAGAGAATCCCAACTTCTCCAGGGTGGCCGGATGCAGGTGGCGGGAAACGCTACGCAGTTCTTCCAGGGTATCCATCGCCAGGGATTTTACTGCTGCATCCTCACCGGACTTTGACCTTTTGGCCAACAGCATCAGCTTTTGCCCTACCCCGTCGTGCAGTTCTCTGGCCACACGGGTTCGCTCCTCCTCCTGGCCCTTGATCAGGTTCCTGGAGAAGCGGGCCTGAGCCTGCTGTTTCCTTTTGGTGGCATTCTGTACCCATACCAGGTATAGGATCGTAAGCACAGCCAGTATCCCCAAACCACCAAAAGTGATCCACATGTTCTGCGCCCGGTTCCTGGCGTTTAACAGTGCGATCTCCGACTTCTGGGTGGCGATCTCCGAATCCTTCTTCTCCGCCTCGTATAGCGCCTGGTAATAGGAAAAACCGTTTGCCTTCTGGACCGTCTCTATGGAGTCCTTTATTTTATGGTGGGCCCGGAGATGTGTATGGGACCTGCTTAAATTCCCCAAGCTGTCGTACACTTTGGCTAAAAAGCCATGGGACATATAGATGCCCTCATAGAACTGGGAATTCTTTAGCTTTTCATATTCTCTCTCCCCCAGAAGAGCGGCTCTTTGGTAGTTGCCCACTGCAAATTCATAATGCGCCATGGCCAGGTTATACTCATCCACTTCAAAGAAGTTTCCCTGCGCTCTTCGTTTATCCAGCTCCTGCTTCACCTCTTCCGCTTTATCCAGCATCCCGTTTTCTGAGTAGGCACTCAGCTGGGCCACCAATACCTGTAGTTCGTGAAATACATAATTCGTTTTGAAGGCGTAAACCCTGGTGGAATCCAGGAATCTGATCCGTTCCTCCTGGCTTCCATTTAACATCTCGTCAAAGGCCTGGTTGTGAAATGTAGTATTTAATACTTCATTTCTATTCTTCTCGTTTGTATATCCCCTGGCCTCTTCTATGATCTCCATACGAATTTTTTTTGCCTCTTCCTGAAGCCCGTTCTGGGAGTAAAGTATTGACAGGGTATTTTTTGGGCACCATGCCATTTCGGGATCACTCTCCGATAAAATTTGATAGGATTCCTGTAATGTGGCCGATGCACCCTGGAAATCTCCCATCATAGACTGCAACATGCCCATGTGGTCTTTAATAATGCCCATTTTCGGCTGATCATTAACCTCTGAGGAATATGAATAAGCCTGTTCAAAACTTTCCATAGCCTCATCAAGACGGTTGAGCATTATATAGTTCCGGCCAGCTACGACATATACTCCACTCAATTCCGCTAAATGCTCTTCCCCGGGAACCTTCTCCAATAGATCATAGAAATCCTCCAGGGCCAGCTCCGGGTTTCTCAGTTCCTGCCAGCCGTAAACAATCAATTTGCGGCCGTGTTTCAGGGCTATTCGTGTGGAGTCTAACTCCAGGGCATAATCAATAGTGCTCCTTACGATGGAATCGTAACCAAAATCCGTCCGGTCTTCGATCAATGTGGACAGACTGTCCATCCACATCAGGCGTTCACCACCTTCCGAGTTATTGATCTTTAGCTTTAGGGATTGGACAGCATCTGTGAGGTCCACCTCCTGGGCAGACAGGGATAGGGTGAGTGAACACAATAAAAAAGAGTAAATTGCTTTCATGACCTGGGGAAGTCTTGAGGGGTTAAATATAATAAATTTGTCGTCCTGAGTCAGAAAAGTATAACACTTAACATCTTAAAAATAGACAATCATTGTATATGAGGCAGTTACAGGAAAAAACCTGTCCGAAGGGCATCAACGAATTTCTATTTTACCCGGAAGATCTCCAATATACTGGCATAGGATAACGATAAATTAAAGACGCAAGTCCATCAAAAAAATAAAAACCACTCAAAACGGTGAAATATCTATCATGCCGCAATTAAAACCACTTATAATCTTATAGGCCTGTATCTTCTTAGCCTGGGCATCTTAAAGGAAACCCCTATCACCGCCTGGATAGTACTGTTTACCGCGCTGAGATCTCCATAGGTTACCAAAAAGACATCTAAAGACAGGGCAGTACTTCTGCTAATCCCAAACATATTGGTGAACCCAATCAAAGGATTGATCGCACCTTCCTGGAAATGGTAGCGCGCCCCTGCATGAGTCAAAAGAAAATAGCTTCCGTACTGTGATTTGTATGTGGCCATAAGGCATGTGTTAGTAGAAATTCCCTCGTCGAAGCGTTCCTGTCCAATTTGGGCCGATATCGCCCAGGGATCACGAATGGTTGTACGCAAACCAATATTATAGGCTATTGAGGTACCTTCAAAGTGATCGCTCATTTCAAAAACACCAACATTGACATAAGGGACAGATTGGCCCTTAGTGGTCAGGGAAAGCCCAAGAAATAGGATTGTGATCAACTGTTTCATAGGATTCAATCTGATGCAATACTCCGGGAATCGCTGAAAGGTGATACGCAAAAGCACGGCCATTGAACAAGATCTGCTTAAGGTCCGCTTATCCATTCGGTATTCTGACCAAGCACAGGATTTTGCGATGACCTTGTATCCCCGGATGTCTGAGCCCGGGGCTATTACGGTTTTTGAGAACTCCTTCTTTACCATCCATGTATAGTTGGGATGATGGCAAGGAGAACTATATCCGGAATTATGTTTTCCTGGGAGACCGCACGGACCTAAATTAAGTAAGGGTGCTAATGGTCACAAAGGCAGATGCATAAGTGTTCTACCAAAAGAATAAGTGTATGGTATTTTGTAATTGCTGAAAATCATTACAATAAAAGGGATGCCTGCGGACAATGAATCATCCCTGATCTTATATTCAACTAATAAGTGTCATCCTTCAGTTTTAGGGTCTTCCCTGGAAAAGAGGTAGCAAGTAATTATGTTCAATATCAACCCAATCAAACCGACATGTATGTTGCCAATCGTTTTTACGTCCAGGAAAAAAGCAACCGTTGCAAAAGAGAAGCCTATGATCAGCCCAAGGAACATGCCTCTGGAAGTCACCCTTTTTGAGTAAATTCCCAATAAATACAAAGGCACTATCTGAACCAAAATTTGCATTTTTAATTCAATCAATCCCCATAGTGTTATTTTGGGTTGAAGGGCGATCAGCACCATTAAAAGCATAATACCCCAGGAAAATGCTTTGCCGATCTTAGTGAGTCTTTCGCTTGATGCATTCTTAAGTCTGAGTTTTCCGAATATGTCTTTGGCTATTATGGACGATAAACTCAACAAAACGGAATCCGCGGTTGACATAATGGCTGCTATTAAGCCTACTATGAACAGCATTGAAAATCCCAGGTTAAATGCTGAGGTACTGCCCCAGAAACTCAGCATTGTTGGAAGTACGTCGTCTTTTGACAGCTGTTCCGCATCTGTAAAATGCGGTACGCTTGCCATCCCCAATAAAAACAGAATTAAGACGGTCACAAATGGCATGATTACCATGCCCCCCAGAGACTGACGCAGCGATTTTACGGATTTAGCGGCATATATACGCTGGATCGCTTGTGGATACACCGCGGCACCAAAGCCAATCATGAGCAAGAGGCTGGCCCAATAAATCCTGAATCCACTTTCAGGCACTTCAATCTTTTGGGGTTCATTTTCAATCATCCAAATGCTTATTTTTTCCAATTCAGCAGTATCGGGTACTACGATAAAAAACAAACCTATTAAACCGGTGAACAGCATTACTCCCTGAATTACATCCGTCCAGGCTACAGCCCTCATCCCACCAAGGGATTCATAAACGATGACCACAAAGGCCAGGGATACCACGCCGGCCCAATACGGGATATGTCCGTCGGTAGCGCCATTTACAATATGCCCCATGGCCATTAATTGGGACAGCAAGAAATTAACGGATACAATAACAAGAATACAGTTTGCCAATAAGGTTAGTTTAGGCAGCTTGAACCTGTGGTCAAACCAATCACCGGGGGTTATAAAATTAAATCTCCGTGATATCTGATACAATTGGGGCGCAAAGGTGAGATAAAAGACTACAACAGCCGTCAGATAGCCGAGTATCAATATCATACCCATTCCCTGGTTAACCACTTCCGCAGGGGTTACCAGCATTGTATTAGCACTGTACTGTGTAGCATACAAAGTAAACAGCAATACAAATGAGCCCAGACTGCTTCCGGCCAGGTAAAAATCCTTTAAGGAATTTGATTCTCTTCGTCTATTAGCTAAAAAACCAAGCCCTAACAGAAGGATCAAATAGCCACCGATACTAATTATAAGAATGGTTGTATCCATGGACTATTCCTTCCAGAATTTTTGAATGATCCAAAGGGTAAATAGTGCTATACCAAGTATGGCCGCGATACAAAAAACAACCCATAAAGGTAATCCGAAGGTCAATTGCATGCTCAGGTCTTTGGGCAAATACCAGGGTATTGAAAAGGAAAACAATAGAAGATAAATCAACCAGACCCAATTTGGGAATACTTTTTTCGCTTGCATAGGCAATTCTCAGTTCCTTGTTTACCGTAAATATGGTCAAAATTATTTATTACAGGAAAGACCTATTACCGGTTGGGTTTCTAAAATGGGTTTCCAATAATCCATACCAAACGCTTCTTTTCCTTCCGGAGACAACTGGACATTATGCCAATGAATATTTGATAATCCAGCCTTTTTTAAAGCTGTTTCATGCGTTGATTTTTCAAGATGGTAATTGATCACTTCAATATTGCTCCCGTCGGGATCGAAAAAGCGATAGATGATTTCCGCTCCCTCGGAATGACTTTTATCTTCACGGGTGAAACCGTATTTGTACAAAGTATCAATTGGAGCCTTATAGTCCGGATTGCTATTTATCGTAACAAAACGCCCTCCTGGATTTAGATGGTCTGAAATAGCCTTCCCGAATTGAAGCAGTTCTTCAGCGGTCTTTGCATAGTTAAGCAAGTATGATGCCGTAATAAGGTCAAATTTTTTATTCAACTTTAAGTTTAAAACATCCTGTTCGTGATAAACAATTCCCAGAGGGCTTTGGTTTTCAGCCTTTCTTGCAAGTTGAATCATTGTTTCTGAAATATCTACCCCTTCCACAGCAGGAGCCCCTCTTAGTTTTAACTGCCGGGTATAAAAACCCTCTCCACATGCCAGGTCCAGCACAGTCTTGCCAGACAAATCTCCCGCCAATTCGAATAGGGAAAACCCTTCTATATGTTTTCGCCAGGGTTGCATTTTTGAGGCTTGATATTCTTTTGCAATGGTGTTGTAATCTGTTGCCATACTATAGATTTGAGCTTGTTGCTATTTTAATCTCTGCCAGGGGCTTACCTTAATGTTCTCAATTCTTTTAATCTGGATGAACGGATCTTATACTTTTCGCTAGTGACCGGGTGACCATGTATGGTTCTACGGCCAAGACCACGGCACATCCTTACCAAGCAGATGGAATAATTCGAAACTAAACAGCTATACGAACAGGAGCAAAGACCGATGCATAAGTGACACTTTGAGACGATAAGTGAACAGTATTTCTCAATTAAGATGATGTAAATGGAGGAAAAGGAAGGAAAGACTTTTGTACAAAGTCGGCCTAATTAAATTCCTTTGCCTTGGGCTTAGATTAAACCAGGACGTTGACAATGGCCGCGAAATATTTTAGCATTCAAAACCAAGGCAAAAGTTTTTACGCGGACTCCTCGAACAGCCCACTTATTAATATATTCTCCCGCCCAGGTAATTGCGTTTGCAATAAGTAGTTCTTTACTGATATTTTGGTTTCCTGTTTTAATGAACTCTGAAATGAATTGGATAGGACAAAGCAAAAGCTGATATCGCAATGATGGGTACGCACGCATTTATAATTCCGGTTTACAAAGAATCACCTTATTTGGAGCGTTGTATAAGCAGTTTAAAAAAGCAAAGCCCGGTAAGTGATATACTTATAACGACCTCAACACCCACCCAGGCTACAAGGGATTTAGCAAAAAAATACGGGATCCCATATCTCGTCAATTCATCAGAAAGAAAAGGGATCGCCAATGATTGGAATTTTGCACTTTTAGTGGCAAATTCCGAATATGTAACTATCGCTCACCAGGATGATGTCTATGAGTCTGATTATGTAGGTGAGGTAATGAAAAATATAGAGGGAAGTTCTATAGTTTTCACGAACTATTGGGATGTGGTCAATGGAATCTGTAAAAAGAATACCCTCAATGCCATTGTCAAAAAAATATCACTATTTCCTTTTCTCATCAAATCATCCTACAGAAGCAAATTATTAAAAAAGCTGATCCTGATCTTCGGCAGTTCTATCTGTTGTCCCACGGTAACCTACAACACCAAAATTCTAAATGGTTTTTCGTTTTCCCCTGAATTTAGGTTTGCATTGGATTGGGTAGCCTGGTTAGAGATCGCCAATATGGATGGACGTTTTACTTACATAAACAAAAAGTTGGTAAAACATCGGATCCATAACAAATCTGAAACCACTATTAGCCTGGACAGCGGGCTTGCGCAAAGGGAGGAATTCAAAATTCTTGAACGGATTTGGGGCAGGGCGATTGCAAGGCTTTTTGCAAAATTATACGCTCTTATTCGCAAGGCGACTTAGAGATAAAGACCTTTTTATCGGTTTAGATAGACAACTCCCTGTACTCGTGGTGTGATCTCGTCCCCAAAATCTATGGTATAGTAGTAAACCCCGTTGGGTAGTTTACCATCTCCCAGCACAACACCGCGATCTGAACTGCCGTCCCAGTCCGCTTTTCCTATGTTCCCCTTGTACACCAGAGACCCATTGCGGTCATAGACCGTTATGCTGTAGTTAGGGTAATCCTTCCTCAGCCAGGAAATGGAAAAGGAATCATTGATCCCATCGCCATTTGGAGAAAAGGCGAGATTGTCCGCTCCTGGTGGTTCGTCACAGTTTTGAACGGTGACTCTTACCGCGACGGCAACCCGTTCGGAAATACATCCATTGTCATCCTCCAAGGCCCCGTAATACATAGCGCCGTCCGCCAGTGGAACATGGCTTTCCAGTTCGGTAGTGCCATTCTCTAGGGCATACCAATAAATACTGCCATTACCCGAGGCTGACAGATCCGATATCGAGGGATTATCCAAAGTACAGAACTCCTGTTCGCTCACTACATCCAAAACAGGTGTTTCCAGAAGAGAGACCACTGTAGTGCCCATAAAAATGCAACCATTAGCCAATGTTACCGTAACGGTAAACTCTTCTCCATCCGAAACATTGGTCACTTCCGGATTTTGTATTCCAGGGTTGTTGAATATGGCATCTCCACTACTGGTCCATGACCATGAAGTCCCTAAGCCGCTTATCTCATTCAACTGCAGAGCAAATCCGTGACAGACAGGTCCGCTGTTCGTAGTGACATTTGTGATCATAGGTGGGGTTACCATTACCTCGGCTGTGCAGGTTGACACATTACCACTCTCATCCTCCACGGTAAGAGATACAGTGTTCTGCCCCACGTCGGGACAGCTAAAAGTCGTTTGGTCCAGGGAAAGTGAAATGGCACCACCTAAATTATCGTACGAACCGTTGTCTATGTCAGTTACCTCGATGGTTGCACTACCCATGGTGTCCAGTTCCACGATAATGTCCTTACATATGGCCGTAGGGGCCTGATTGTCCGCTACAGTCACTATGGTCTGACAGCTTGCCGTGTTACCTTGCTGGTCCGTCAACATCAGCCTTACGGTGTTCTCACCCAGGTCCCTGACCGTAAAGTTACTTGGGGACACTTCCAGGGTGACATTCCCGCAGGCATCACCAGAACCATCGTCCACAAGGTCTGCCGTTAGGCTGGCTTCCCCATTGGCGTTCAATTCAAGGGTTGCCGCCTTGCAAAGAGCCGTAGGAGGGGTGGTGTCCTGAACGGTTACTGTGGCGGTACAGCTTGCCGTGTTTTGGCTACCATCGGCCACCCTAAGGGTCACCGTGTTCTGCCCTACATCCGAACAATCAAAATCAGCCCTATCCAGGAAAAGCGATACACTGCTTCCACTGTTGTCCCCCGAGCCTCTGTCCACCTCAGAAGGGCTGATCGTTGCACTACCCCTTGTGTCCAGTTCCACGGTGATGTCCTGGCAATTGGCGGTGGGGGCCACCTTGTCCACTACGGTCACCGTGGCCGTGCAGGTAGCTGTATTCTCATTGGCATCCGTCGCGGTCAGGGTTACCGTGTTCCCTCCCAGGTCCATGGCCGTAAAGCTACTTGGGGCCACTTCCAGGGTAACGTTCCCGCAGGCATCACCAGAACCCTGGTCAACAAGGCCAGTGGTTAGG
>NZ_WXYO01000015.1 GCF_009901585.1 Poritiphilus flavus
GAATAGAAAAAGGTTCATTGACATATTGGCAGACAGCGTTACTATTGCAGGATTGATCTTGTAATAGGAACAGGCCTTAAAAAGGTTAAAGTATTAAAGAATTAAGGACCGAATAAATGGGTTGGGGATTGAATTTCTTTGTTAGTGGTATTCAAGTATAGTTATATACAGACAAACGATGAAGAGTTTGATCCTGGCTCAGGATGAACGCTAGCGGCAGGCCTAACACATGCAAGTCGAACGGTAACAGGGAAAAGCTTGCTTTTCCGCTGACGAGTGGCGCACGGGTGCGCAACGCGTATAGAACCTACCTTTTACTGGAGAATAGCCCAGAGAAATTTGGATTAATGCTCCATAGTATTGTTTTGAGGCATCTTAAGATGATTAAAGGTTACGGTAAAAGATGGCTATGCGTCCTATTAGTTAGTTGGTAAGGTAACGGCTTACCAAGACGTCGATAGGTAGGGGCCCTGAGAGGGGGATCCCCCACACTGGTACTGAGACACGGACCAGACTCCTACGGGAGGCAGCAGTGAGGAATATTGGACAATGGGCGGAAGCCTGATCCAGCCATGCCGCGTGCAGGAAGACAGCCCTATGGGTTGTAAACTGCTTTTATACAGGAAGAATAAGTCCCTTGCGAGGGATGATGACGGTACTGTAAGAATAAGGACCGGCTAACTCCGTGCCAGCAGCCGCGGTAATACGGAGGGTCCGAGCGTTATCCGGAATCATTGGGTTTAAAGGGTCCGCAGGCGGGCGATTAAGTCAGGGGTGAAATGGTGCGGCTCAACCGTAGCACTGCCCTTGATACTGGTTGTCTTGAGTTATGGTGAAGTGGCCGGAATATGTAGTGTAGCGGTGAAATGCATAGATATTACATAGAACACCGATCGCGAAGGCAGGTCACTAACCATACACTGACGCTGATGGACGAAAGCGTGGGGAGCGAACAGGATTAGATACCCTGGTAGTCCACGCCGTAAACGATGGACACTAGCTGTTGGGATTTCGATCTCGGTGGCCAAGCGAAAGTGATAAGTGTCCCACCTGGGGAGTACGTTCGCAAGAATGAAACTCAAAGGAATTGACGGGGGCCCGCACAAGCGGTGGAGCATGTGGTTTAATTCGATGATACGCGAGGAACCTTACCAGGGCTTAAATGTGGATTGACAGGTTTAGAGATAGACCCTCCTTCGGGCAATTCACAAGGTGCTGCATGGTTGTCGTCAGCTCGTGCCGTGAGGTGTCAGGTTAAGTCCTATAACGAGCGCAACCCTTACCGTTAGTTGCCATCAGGTGATGCTGGGGACTCTAACGGGACTGCCGGTGCAAACCGTGAGGAAGGTGGGGACGACGTCAAATCATCACGGCCCTTACGTCCTGGGCTACACACGTGCTACAATGGCCGGTACAGAGAGCAGCCACGTCGCAAGGCGGAGCGAATCTATAAAACCGGTCACAGTTCGGATCGGGGTCTGCAACCCGACCCCGTGAAGCTGGAATCGCTAGTAATCGGATATCAGCCATGATCCGGTGAATACGTTCCCGGGCCTTGTACACACCGCCCGTCAAGCCATGGAAGCCGGGAGTGCCTGAAGTCCGTCACCGCAAGGAGCGGCCTAGGGCAAAATCGGTAACTAGGGCTAAGTCGTAACAAGGTAGCCGTACCGGAAGGTGCGGCTGGAACACCTCCTTTCTAGAGAAAGACTTGGAGCTACGACACGCAAAGGGAAGTAACCATTCCCACCCATGGTTTTTAAATCAAAGGTGCTTTAGCATTTTTAAGGACCTGTCTGCCATTATTATGATATATAGTTGATGGTTGTTGGTAAAACGATCAACAAGACACTATCAACGATCAACTAACGAAGTCTCATAGCTCAGCTGGTTAGAGCGCTACACTGATAATGTAGAGGTCGGCAGTTCGAGTCTGCCTGAGACTACTGTGGGCACCGAAGCCTTGTGCGAAGGTGGCCAAAGTTCATTGAGAGAAAAATTGGAAATTCTAGAAGTTGTGCACACTGTCAACTGTCAACTGGCAACGGCCAACTAACAGGGTGATGGGGGATTAGCTCAGCTGGCTAGAGCGCTTGATTTGCATTCAAGAGGTCACCGGTTCGACTCCGGTATTCTCCACTTTGTCCTACGAAGCCTAGTGCGGAGTAGGGCGTAATTCATGCAAAGGAAGTCTAAAGGAGAGGGAAATACTCCTTCGCCAAGGCTACGGAGCACGAAGGAACGTTCATTGACATATTGGGAAGGTTGTTATTTTTTAGTCTTTAAGGCTAAGGGATAATAACTGGGAAAACACGAAAAAACTAGAGAAAAAGGGTACGAAAGTATCCGAGCAAATAGAATACGAGGCTAAGGCGACAAGCTAAGCAAGGGCGTATGGGGGATGCCTAGGCTCCCAGAGGCGAAGAAGGACGTGATAAGCTGCGAAAATCTGCGGGGATCGGCACATACGAAATGATCCGCAGGTGTCCGAATGGGGCAACCCACTATACTGAAGGTATAGTATGCCGAAAGGTAAGCGAACCCGGTGAACTGAAACATCTAAGTAGCCGGAGGAGGAGAAAACAATAGTGATTCCGAGAGTAGTGGCGAGCGAAATCGGAAGAGTCCAAACCGATGTTGTTTCGGCAATATCGGGGTTGTAGGACCGCGACATTCGATGTATTAAGGAACTGGAACCCACTGGAAAGTGGGGCCGTAGAGGGTGATAGCCCCGTACGGGTAACTTGATATAATTGATAGCGGTATCCTGAGTAGCGCGGGGCACGTGAAACCTTGTGTGAAACCGGCGGGACCATCCGCCAAGACTAAATACTCCTGGGAGACCGATAGTGAACCAGTACCGTGAGGGAAAGGTGAAAAGAACCCCGAACAGGGGAGTGAAATAGAACCTGAAACCATACGCCTACAAGCGGTCGGAGCTGCATTTATGTGGTGACGGCGTGCCTTTTGCATAATGAGCCTACGAGTTGCCGTTACTGGCAAGGTTAAGCACTTCAGGTGCGGAGCCGGAGCGAAAGCGAGTCTGAATAGGGCGCCTAAGTCAGTAGTGGCAGACGCGAAACCGTGTGATCTACCCATGGGCAGGGTGAAGCTGTGGTAACACATAGTGGAGGCCCGAACCCGTTGACGTTGAAAAGTCTTGGGATGACCTGTGGGTAGGGGTGAAAGGCCAATCAAACTCGGAAATAGCTCGTACTCCCCGAAATGCATTTAGGTGCAGCGTGTAATTAGAGTTTTATAGAGGTAGAGCTACTGATTGGATGCGGGGGCTTCACCGCCTACCAATTCCTGACAAACTCCGAATGCTATAAAATGTTATTACGCAGTGAGGGCATGGGTGCTAAGGTCCATGTCCGAAAGGGCAACAACCCGGACCATCAGCTAAGGTCCCCAAGTGTGTGCTAAGTTGACAAAACGCGGTGGAACTGCCTAGACAGCCAGGATGTTGGCTTGGAAGCAGCCATTCATTTAAAGAGTGCGTAACAGCTCACTGGTCGAGCGGTTCTGCATGGATAATAATCGGGCATAAGCACACCACCGAAGCTATGGCCCTGTATCATGAGATACAGGGGGTAGGGGAGCATTGTAGTGCTGTTGAAGCAAGGCTGTGAGGCCTTGTGGAGGAGCTACAAACGAAAATGTAGGCATAAGTAACGATAATGCGGGCGAGAAACCCGCACGCCGAAAGACCAAGGTTTCCCCGGCCATGCTAATCAGCCGGGGGTCAGTCGGGACCTAACGCGAACCCGAAAGGGATAGTGGATGGACAAGCAGTTAATATTCTGCTACCCGCATACCGCTAAAAGTGACGTGGACGAGGAGTTGGTGCGTGCTGACGGAATAGCACGTTGAATTCTTTGTTAAGAAGGAGATAGTACGGCAAGGCTACGGCCGCGCCGATAATCCAGCGTATCGTCTACCGAGAAAAGCGAGGTATGCGGCCCGTACCGTAAACCGACACAGGTGGTTGGGATGAGTATTCTAAGGCGCTCGAGAGATTCATGGCTAAGGAACTAGGCAAAATAGACCTGTAACTTCGGGAGAAAGGTCGCCGTGTAGTATAACACTACACGGCCGCAGTGAAGAGGTCCAGGCGACTGTTTATCAAAAACACAGGGCTCTGCAAAATCGAGAGATGACGTATAGGGCCTGACACCTGCCCGGTGCCGGAAGGTTAAGGGGAGATGTTATTCCTTTTAGGATGAAGCATTGAACTGAAGCCCCGGTAAACGGCGGCCGTAACTATAACGGTCCTAAGGTAGCGAAATTCCTTGTCGGGTAAGTTCCGACCTGCACGAATGGTGCAACGATCTGGACACTGTCTCGGCCATGAGCTCGGTGAAATTGTAGTATCGGTGAAGATGCCGGTTACCCGCAGTGGGACGAAAAGACCCCGTGCACCTTTACTATAGCTTCGTATTGACCTTGGGCAACCAATGTGTAGGATAGCTGGGAGGCTTTGAAGCTGCGTCGCCAGGCGTGGTGGAGCCGTTGTTGAAATACCAGCCTTTGTTTGTCTGGGGCCTAACTCCGCGGAAGTGGAGGACAGTGCGTGGTGGGTAGTTTGACTGGGGTGGTCGCCTCCAAAAGAGTAACGGAGGCTTCTAAAGGTGCCCTCAGTACGCTTGGCAACCGTGCGTAGAGTGCAATGGCATAAGGGCGCTTGACTGTGAGACATACAGGTCGAACAGGTACGAAAGTAGAGCATAGTGATCCGGTGGTTCCGTATGGAAGGGCCATCGCTCAAAGGATAAAAGGTACGCCGGGGATAACAGGCTGATCTCCCCCAAGAGCTCACATCGACGGGGGGGTTTGGCACCTCGATGTCGGCTCGTCACATCCTGGGGCTGGAGAAGGTCCCAAGGGTTGGGCTGTTCGCCCATTAAAGTGGCACGCGAGCTGGGTTCAGAACGTCGTGAGACAGTTCGGTCTCTATCTACTGCGGGCGTTAGAAATTTGAGCGGACCTGACTCTAGTACGAGAGGACCGAGTCGGACTGACCGCTGGTGTATCGGTTGTCCCGCCAGGGGCACTGCCGAGTAGCTAAGTCGGGAAGGGATAAGCGCTGAAAGCATATAAGCGCGAAACCCGCCGCGAGATGAGATTTCTTTAAAGGGTCGTGGGAGATCACCACGTTGATAGGCCACAGGTGCAAGTGCAGTGATGTATGTAGCCGAGTGGTACTAATAGCCCGTTGAGCTTGCGCCAACGCAAGGCCTTGTAGAATTGTTTGGAGTATAATCGTAGTTTTTTTACTTGTAGTTATTTTGTGTTTTTCCCCAATATGTTAAAATATTACTCATATGTCCGCATATGAGGGTTCTAAAAGGCTAGAGAGCCAAACAAGAACCTAAAACTCGGGTGGCCATGGCGACGGGGTTCACCCCTATCCATTCCGAACAGGGAAGTTAAGTCCGTCTGCGCCGATGGTACTGCCAGACCAGGTGGGAGAGTAGGCCGCCGCCTTCTTCGAAGACCCTTCACACTAGTGTGAGGGGTCTTTTTATTTATAAGGGAATAGACCAGGTGGGAGAGCCGCTGACGAAGCCTCTGGCTCGTCAGGGTCCTGATTCGCTAAAA
>NZ_WXYO01000016.1 GCF_009901585.1 Poritiphilus flavus
TGGACCAGAGCGGGACCATCACTTTGAATGTCCCTCTGCTTAACTATACCTCCGGGAAGATACAAGTGGCCCTTCGGGATGCTGCTTCCGGGAACGGGACCCTTACTGCGATACAATTCAACAACACAGGGGATAAGGAGAAGCTGCTTTCCGTAGACCAATGGGGCAGCATATCCTGGAGCACGATGGAGGGTGCATTTTGGGGCTGTAGCAATATGGAGGTTAAGGCCACCGATGCTCCCGACCTGAGCAGTGTTAGCAGTACGGACAAAATGTTTGGCTATGCAAGCAGCTTTAACGCAGATATTAGTTCCTGGAATACCAGTAACATAACCGATATGAACATGATGTTTTGGAATGCCACTGCCTTTGACCAGGACATCAGCTCCTGGAACACCAGCAGTGTGACCAATATGTACGGCATGTTTGCTTATGCCACTTCCTTTGACCAGAACATCGGTTCATGGGACACCAGTAGTGTGACCAATATGGGAGGTATATTTTATGAGGCCACTGCCTTTAACGGGAGCATCGGTTCATGGAACACCAGTAGCGTGACAGATATGCCCTTAGTGTTTGCTTATGCAAGCGCCTTTAACCAGGACATTGGATCCTGGGACACCAGCAAGGTGACCAGAATGGTTGACATGTTCAATGGCGCCAGCGCCTTTAACCAGAACATCGGTTCGTGGAACACCAGCAAGGTGACCATTGTGATGGCCATGTTTCAGGACGCCACTTCCTTTGACCAAAACCTGGGGAATTGGGACCTTGGGAAGGTAAATGGTTTGGACGGTTATGGTATGCTTTCCAACAGTGGGCTCTCGATCGCCAACTGGGACGCCACACTGATCGGTTGGTATAACCAGGGCTTTACCAATAAGGCCACCATCGGCGCCTCCGGACTGGTTTACTGCAATGCCGCAACTGAGCGTGCTGCGCAGAACTTCAACTTTGTGGGAGACAGTGCGGATAGCACCCCGCCAACAGCGAGTAATCCCACGGCGGTAAGCGTACAGTGTTACGCCAATGTCCCTGCCATAGACATTACCGTAGTGACCGACGAGGCCGATAATTGCACAGCAAGCCCTACAGTCACCTTTGTGAGTGATGTAAGCGATGGCAACAGCAATCCCGAGGTGATCACCCGGACCTATAGGGTAACGGACGCCATAGGGAACAGCACCGATGTCACCCAGACCATCACGATAAACGATACGACGGCCCCTACAGCCAGCAACCCGGCAGCGGTGAGCGTACAGTGTTCATCTGATATCCCTGCTACGGACATCACGGTAGTGACCGATGAAGCGGACAACTGTACGGCCAACCCCACAGTCACCTTTGTGAGTGATGTCAGTGATGGTAAAAGCAATCCGGAAACGATCACCCGAACCTACAGGGTAACCGA
>NZ_WXYO01000017.1 GCF_009901585.1 Poritiphilus flavus
ACCCAGACCATCACCATAGGTGATACTACGTCCCCAACGGCCAGTAACCCGGCAGCGGTGAATGTACAATGTGCATCCAATGTCCCTGCCGTTGACATTTCGGTGGTAACCGATGCGGCGGATAACTGTAGCGTAAACCCAACAGTCACCTTTGTAAGCGATGTCAGCGATGGTAATAGCAATCCTGAAGTAATTACTAGGACTTACAGGATAACCGACGAAGCCGGGAACAGCACCGATGTCACCCAGACCATCACGGTAGAGGATACTACCGCTCCGACGGCCAGCAACCCGGCAGCGGTGCATGTACAATGTGCATCGGATATCCCTGTTGTGGACATTACCGTAGTGACCGATGCGGTGGACAACTGTGGCACACCCACAGTTACTTTCGTAAGTGATGTCAGTGATGGTAAAAGCAATCCGGAAATGATAACCAGGACCTACAGGGTAATGGACGAAGCGGGCAACAGCACCGATATCACCCAGACTATCACGGTAGACGACACAACCGCTCCTACGGCTCTGTGTAAGGAGGCAGTGCTGCTCCTGGACTCCAATGGGGAAGCCAGTCTTACGGCCGATCTTGTGGACAATGGTTCGAGTGATATCTGTGGAGGGGTCACCCTGGAGGTATTACCAGGCAAGTTTACGGTCTCAGACCTGGGTGCCAATACGGTTACCCTGACGGTTACTGACGGCAATGGCAACACGGATAGTTGTAGCACCACGGTTACCGTGGGGGACAGTACGATCCCCACGGCCCTTTGCCGGGACATCGAAGTGGAACTTATTACCGGTAGTGTAACCATAGCCGCAACCGAGGTGGACAATGGTTCGTTTGACAACAGTGGTACGGTATCGTTTTCTCTGGACCGGAGCAGCTTTGGTTGTTCGGATTTGGGGGAGAACACGGTGACCCTGACGGTTACCGACCAAGACGGGAACACAGACAGCTGTACGGCCACGGTAAGGATAAGCTCATCCTTATTGGCCCTTGTTACCAACAGCGGCCCGATTTGTCAGGGATCCGTTCTGCAACTGAATGAGATCAGCGGACAGGGGACCTCAT
>NZ_WXYO01000018.1 GCF_009901585.1 Poritiphilus flavus
CTGTTGTAACTGGACACATAATAGGTGGTATTATTGCTTAGGCTCGGGGTGGTGTAACTGCTGCCCTGGTGGAGGTAGCTTCCTCCGCTGGAGGCGGCATACCACCTTAGGGTATTGGCTCCGGTGGCCAGGGTCTGTGAAAGGGTAAGGGTACCATCGCCACATCGGGTAAAGCTGGTAGAACCAGTCGGTAAGGAGAGACTCTGGTGAACGGTGACCTTGACCGGGCTGGAATGTTTGGTCTGCCCACAGGAGGTGACCCCTCTGCGGTACCAGCGTGAGGCGGTCAGGCCTGCCGGCGGGGTATAGCTTGCCAGGGTAGAACCGCTGATATTGGTCCAACCGCTACTGCCGTTAGCCGAATACTGCCACAGGTACGTATAGCTCCCATTGCCACCACTGGGGCTGCTGGCGTTGCTCAAAGTGCCTGCGTTACTGCCATAACAGATTGTTTTGGAACCACCGATACTACCCACCAGGAGTTGGGGACGTACCGTGACCTTGACCGGGTCGGTGTATTTGGTCTGGTTACAGGAGATCACACGTCTTCGGTACCATCTTGAGCTGGTGAGCCCTGAAGGCGGATTATAACTGCTGGAAGTAGCTCCACTGATATTGGCCCAACCGCTACTGCCATTGGATGAATATTGCCATTGATAGCTATAGCCACCACTACCTCCTGAAGCTGATGCGCTGTTGGACAGGGTTGCTGGATCCCCCGAATAACATATGGTCTGGTTACTGCCAATAGAGCCGGGTAAAAAACTCACAATACCCACATAGACCGAAGCTGAAGCGGGACTCCATGTCCCTGAATTAGTGCTTCTGGCCCGAATGTAATAGGTACCACTACCCTGATTTACGGTAAAGGAACTGCCATAACCCAAACTTGTACTGCTACCATTGGAATTCTTGCCCTGCCAGTACCAGCGGACCCCGGTGGGGGGTGT
>NZ_WXYO01000019.1 GCF_009901585.1 Poritiphilus flavus
AACACAGACAGCTGTACGGCCACGGTAAGGATAAGCTCATCCTTATTGGCCCTTGTTACCAACAGCGGCCCGATTTGTCAGGGATCCGTTCTGCAACTGAATGAGATCAGCGGACAGGGGACCTCATGGTCATGGAGCAGCAACGGAGAGGCCATATTCAACGATCCCGGTCTGCAAAATCCGGAAGTGACCAATGTCTCGGACGGGGAGGAGTTCACTGTTACCATCACCCTGGTCAATGGCTGTACCGGTACAGGTACCACCACGGCCTTTGTATTGGAGGCTCCTATTCTGGAGGCAGGCAGTGAACAGCAGTTCTGTATTTTGGAAGCCCCCAGGGTATCCGATCTTTCAGCCACGGGCAATGGCATCGTACGCTGGTACGAGGACGCGGACAGCACAGCGGAACTGGCGAGCGATACCGCTCTGGAAGATGGCACCTTATATTACGGGGTATTGGAAGACGACAACGGCTGTATCTCCGAACGGGTCGAAGTTGTGGTAAGGATCAACATGCAGGGTTGTGAAGAAATACCTGAGGCAGATAGACTAGGCTTTTCTCCAAACGGTGACGGCGTCAATGATACTTTTTCGATTTCCTGGCTGAGGAATGACTACCCTAACTACAGAATGTCTGTCTATGATCGCAATGGTTCCCTGGTGTACGAAGGGAACATCAGCTCACCGGACTGGGATGGCAGCGCGGACCGGGGAAT
>NZ_WXYO01000001.1 GCF_009901585.1 Poritiphilus flavus
TGGTATCCTCTATGGTGATGGTCTGGGTGACATCGGTACTGTTGCCCGCTTCATCGGTAATCCTATAGGTCCTGGTGATCACCTCAGGGTTGCTGTTGCCATCACTTACATCGCTTACAAAGGTGACTGTTGGGCTTGCGGTACAGTTATCCGCCTCATCGGTCACTACCGCAATATCAGCTGCAGGGACATCGGAGGAACATTGTACACTCAAGGCCGTCGGATTGCTGGCCGTAGGGGCCGTGGCATCCTCTATGGTGATGGTCTGAGTGACATCGGTGCTGTTGCCCGCTTCATCGGTAATCCTATACGTTCTGGTGATCACCTCCGGGTTGCTATTGCCATCACTTACATCGCTTACAAAGGTGACCGTTGGGCTTGCGGTACAGTTATCCGCCTCATCGGTCACTACCGCAAGGTCTACTGCAGGGACATCGGAGGAACACTTTACGCTTACCGAAGTCGGGTTACTGGCTGTAGGGGCGATATCTTCCGCGCTATCACCGCTAAAACTCAAGGTCATTGCAGCTCGTTCAGCACCGGCTTTGCAATAGTACAGGCCAGAGGCGCCGATTGTCACCGTATTGGTAAAACCCTGGTTATGCCAACCGATTAGGGTGTCGTCCCAGTTCTCCATCGAAAGTCCACTGCCATTGAGCATCCCGGTGCCATTGGTCAACTGCCCGATATCCCAATTACCCAGATCCTGGTTAAAAGAGCTTGCGCCGTTGAACATGTTGGACATATCGGTCACATTACTAAGGTCCGGAACATCACTGGCCTTTCCTTCCAGGTTGGTACAGCCATGGAATGCACCTGACAAGGTACTCCAGGCTATGCTGCTACCCCATTGGTCTATGGAAAGCAGCTTCAGCTTGTCACCCGTATTGTTAAACTGTATCCCATTCAGGGTTCCGGTCCCGTTCACCGTGATGGCATTGCGAAGGGCCACTTGTATTTGACCGGCCGTATAGCCATAAGCGGTCACATCCACAGTAATGGAGCCTGTTTGATCCAATAGCTCATAACTGCCATCATTGCCCAGGTCCACATCGTAGGTCCCCAGGGCGGGAATAGTGATGGAATTGCCATCGGAGGTGCCGGTGTTGCTGGTGTTCCAGGTGGTCACAAAAAGGCTTGTGGAATCCACCACGGTAACCGTAGTATCACAGCTGTCTGTTTTGCTGTCTTTGTCCGAGGTTACCGTAAGGGTTACTGTATTGGCCCCAAGGTCGTCGGTGGTAAAGCTACTTTTTGATACTTCCAGGGAGACATCCCCACAGGCATCGCTGGAGCCGTCATCCACAAGAGCCGTATCCAGGGTGGCCGTACCGCCAGTACCCAGTTGCAAGGTCGCTTCCCTACATACCGCTGTAGGAGGGTCTGCTTCCAGGCTGTCGCCAGTAATATTGAGCGTCAGTGCGGCACGTTCGGTAGCGGCTTCACAGTAGGTCAATCCGGAAGCGCCTATCGTGGCGCTATTGCTAAAGTTCTGGTTATGCCAGCCGATAAGGGTGGCATCCCAGTTGGCCGTGGAGAGTCCACTGCCATTGAACATCAGGCTACCATTGGTCAACTGCCCCAGGTCCCAGTCTCCAAGGTCCTGATTAAAGGCTTTTGCGTCCCAAAACATAGCCGTTGTATTAATTACACCACTTGTATTCCAGGAACTGATGTCCTGGTCAAAAGCCCTTGCGGCCCGGAACATGCCTTCCATATCGGTTATTTTGCTCAGGTTCCAGGAACCAATATTCTGATTAAAGGCTCCCGCGGCCCTAAACATTTCAACCATATCGGTCACATTACTTGTATTCCAGGCACTGATGTTACCGTTAAAGTCATTCGCGGCCAGAAACATAGAGCCCATATCGGTCACATTGCCAACGTCCCATGAACTGATGTCCTGGTTAAAAGCTCTCGCTTTCCTGAACATAGAATCCATAGAGGTCACACTGCTTGTGTTCCAGGAACCGATATTCCCGTTAAAACTATTCGCATCAAAAAACATATAGGCCATTCCGGTTACGTTGCCCGTATCCCATGAACCGATGTCCTGGTTAAAAGCCACAGCCTCATAAAACATAGAAGACATACCTGTTACGCTGGAAGTGTTCCAGGAACTGATGTCCTGATCAAAAGCGGTTGCATTCCCGAACATAAAGGCCATATCAGTTACATTAGCGGTATCCCAGGAACCAATATTCTGATTAAAGCGGCTGGCGTTTCGGAACATATAGCTCATATTGGTCACCCCACTGGTATTCCAGGAACTGATGTCCTGGTCAAAGACAGATGCCAGAGCAAACATGGCCCACATAGTGGTTACCTTACCGGTATTCCAGGAACCGATGTCCCGGTCAAAGGAAGTTGCCTGGAAGAACATCTGGCTCATATCCGTTGCGTTGACTGTATTCCAGGAACCAATGTCCGAGTTAAACGATGTTGCACCGGCAAATAGGTACCCCATATTGGTCACACTTTCCACATTCCAGGAACTGATGTCGCCGTTAAAGGCGCTGGCCTGATAGAACATAAATGCCATATTGGTTACAGCGGCTGTATTCCAGGTGGATAAGCCTGTCTCCCCAGTGAGCGCAGTACAACCGGCAAACATGGTATATAAGCTGGTCAGGTTACCCAGGTCTGGAGCATCAGAGGCCTTGACTTCCAGATTAGTACAACCCCAGAATGCACCTTCCATGGTACTCCAGGAAATACTACTTCCCCATTGATCCACCGAAAGTAACTTCTGCCTATCACCCGCATTATTGAAATATATCCTGCTCAGTGCTCCTGACCCGGAAACGGCATTTCGAATTGCCAATTGTATTTCTCCTGCAGTATAATTATAGGTAGTAACGTCTATGGTAATGCTCCCGCTCTGGTTCAGCAGTTCATAGCTGCCATCATTGCCCAGATCCACATCATAGGTCCCTGAGGCCGGAATGGTAATAGAATTCGCGTCGGATGTACCAGGATTAGTGGTGTTCCAGGTGGTTATGAACTCGCCTTGAGCAAAGAGGCCTGTGGTGATGAATAAACAGCTTACAACGGTAATTATTGGCCACTTAGGGACTCCAAGATGCTTCGCTCTCATGATATATCAAGGTATTTGTTTGAGGTGACTGACCCTGGATCAACTGAAATCGCCGCACTGCAAGGGACCTATAGTAAATCCCTTTTCAAGGCATAGCACTTGCATTGGATATCTCCGATGGGTCCAAGGAGAAAAAAGGCGCATTAAGATTTTCAAACACCCTATATTTTCTCATAATACCTCCCCCAAAATTTTTATAATTTTCCAAAACAACTGGCCTTATATGATCCAATTATTTCCAGTTCAATAAACTGGACAGGCCCTTTGTCTCATCGAATTAAAGTGTCACAGGGCATATAAGCGGGCAGGTTCCATGGAATTTTCCTCTTTCAACGCAAATGACACCTTATTGTAAGCAAAAGTATCCCCTTGTATCCAACACTTTCACACGAATGTAACAAGCGTAAGTATTTCGTAATACGTGGGATGTTTCTGTCAAATTATCAGCAAGATGCAACCGGAAATGGGATTAACTACCGTTACTGTATAAAGCCAAGGGAAGGCTGTTGAGGATTATTGAATTATCCAATCATTATTGTAGATAATCATCTCAGAACCCGAAATTTAGTAGCCAGGCTTAGTATTTTCCAACAAAGGAAAGTTCTACAGTTATCCCTAATAACTACCGATTATTACTTTATCCTTTTAACAAAGAGCTGCCTTATATTCTTTTACCGCATAAAATCTCATGAATGGAGTTTTAAGAGACTTGGCCAGCAGGCTGCTTCAGGGCCGAGACTGATACCGCAATGCGAATCTCCGTATCTGCTATAACATGCTGCTTTGAAAACATCAGGTAATTTGAAACCGAATACCCAGGTTCATCCAGTTCCAAAAACCAAGGATCTTAGGAAAACAGTTCGCCTAAAATCCGTACTCACGGCTATGGCATTGGTGTCCATAGTGGTACTTTCTATTTTTTTGCGCTACGAGGATTTTATCGATTGGCAAAAGAACAAGCCCCTTTTTCAATATCAGGGTGAATACGTTATGGGGAGCCTTGATGCCTACATCAATCTCCAGCATGCCAAAGACCTCAGTGAGGGCACCTATGACTCCCTGGATGAAAAACGGAATATCCCCAATGGGGCGGAAAGGCCTGTTATTCCTCCTTTATTATCCCTGATCGCAGTGGCTCTGCAAAAAATAACCGGGCTCCCCCTGTCCACAGTGGCCCTCTTCCTGCCAATCTTTTTGTCTGCCTTTATAGTCCCGCTGGTTTATGATCTGGCCTTAAAACTAAACTTCAGCAGGGCGGGTGCAGTGGTGGCCGCTTTCTTTTCTGTCATTTCAATTACCGACATCGCCAGAACACGTATCGGTTTTTTTGATACCGATTGCCTGAATGTGGTCTTTGTGCTGCTTAACAGTTATTTGTTCCTGCGTTTTGCCCAGGCTCAAGGCAAGCGGCGCTTAAGATTTTTGATATTTGCCGCAATAAACACCTTTCTTTTCTACACCTTTTGGTACAACGCCAGCAGCATTGTTTTTCTTTCTTTCCTTGTTCCTCTTTTCGTCTCATTCATATTTTATTATCCGGAAAAGAACAAGGTATACGTCTACGGTTTTCTAATTCTAATTGGTAGCGGCTTTGTTTATATGATGAAGGACGAGGTATTGTCAATGCTGAATCTTGTACTTGGAAACAATCAGTCTTCCTTTCACCTGCAAGAGGTAATTGGGGAACTGGTACCGGTGGGTTTAACTCAGTACATGGAGACCACCTATTCCAACAGCCTTCTGTTTCTCATGATCTTAACGGGACTGATCCATTTCTTCGTAAAACAAAAGCGAAAAGCCCTGTTCTTAGCTGTTCCTATGGTATTGGGTCTCTTGCCATTCTTTGCGGGAAATCGATTTTTGATTTTTGCGACACCGATATTAGCACTCGGTATAGGCTCGTTCGTAGAACTTCTGTTTCGGGTTACCTCCCGAAAGCATGTCAAGTTTGTGTATCTGGCCTGTATTTTCATAATGGGCCTGGGCATTTTTAGCAACTATCACAAGATTACCCATAAGATTCAGGAAGTACCTTTTATAAAAAGCAAGGCTATTTTAGATCCCCTGCAAAGGTTTACACCAGAAAATGCCAATATATGGACCAACTGGGGTATCGGGCACCAGATCCATTATTATTTAGACAAAAACACCTACGCCGACGGGGAATTCCATGGAGAAATCAATTACTACCTTCATTTTCCGCTGGCCGCGGACAACTTTGCCCTCTCTGCCAACTTTATGAGGTTTTACGGTGAACATGGCAGGCAAGGCATGGAGAAACTGTATGCCCTGTTTAAAACGGAGGCCAAGACCTTTGGCTTTCTTAAGACTATACTTTCCAGGGAAGTAGAAGAAGTTAGCCCCATATTGAGTTTAGGTCTTGCAAAGGGGGAATTCCCAAAGGCTCAGGGATTAGCCACTGTGCAGGAATGGATTTCATTCCTATACCCCGAAGAAACCGAAGATATCTACCTGTTCCTTCATCAAATCATATTGCAGTCGCCCACGTGGTTCAAACAGGGTACGGTAGATTTGGAAACCGGAGCCCTTAATGGAGAAGCATTCTTTCAGTCTTTTGCCAGGCTTCAGAAAAACCAGAATTCCATTTTTAACAATGAATTTAAACTAGATCTAAATACGGGGCAGGCGCTCACAAGAACAGGAGGTAAGTTCAGCTTTCCGAACATCCTGACCCTGGATGGCCAGGAGTTGAGAAAAACACAACTCGGCAACAGAAGCCAACGGATTACCTCATCACCATACACCTTCATTTGGAACAGTAATACTGGCTATGGAGCCATCATCTCGGGAGATGTGGCCAGAACCACCTTGATGCGGCTGTTCATGCAGGAAAACGGCCATGGATATTTTGAGCCGGTATCACTGAACACACCACACTACCAAATATGGAAAGTCAAAGGAAAGCGATAACCATAACACCTAAGATGGCTGTCTCTAAAACTAGGGATATGCCCCCTAGGATTGACCCATCACCCTTGGAAGTATCCATTGTAATGCCATGTCTCAACGAGGTGGAAACTCTGGCAATTTGCATAAAAAAAGCTCAGGCGTTCCTTAAAAAATACAGCATTTCAGGAGAGGTGATCATTGCTGACAATGGCAGCACTGACGGTTCCGTAAAAGTTGCGGAGAAACTGGGAGTCAAGGTAGTTCATGCAGCCTTAAAAGGCTATGGTGCAGCGCTAAGGGAAGGCATAGACCATGCTGAAGGAATTTATGTGATAATGGGTGATTCCGATGACAGTTATGATTTTTCCAATTTAATGCCATTTATTGACAAACTAAGAGAGGGCCATGATCTGGTGATGGGAAATAGATTTAAGGGTGGGATTAAAAAGGCCGCAATGCCTTTTCTACACAAATATGTTGGCAATCCGGTGCTTTCATATATCGGCAGACTGTTTTTTAAGGTCAATATTGGGGATTTCCATTGTGGATTACGTGCATTTAGCAGAAAGTCTTACGAAAAAATGAATCTTAAAACCATCGGTATGGAATTTGCATCTGAGATGGTAGTTAAGGCTTCCCTGCTGAAAATGAGTATATCCGAAGTACCTACAACGCTGTCCCCTGACGGAAGGTCGCGTCCACCACATTTACGGACTTTCAGGGATGGATGGAGGCATTTGCGATTTTTATTGATGTTTTCCCCGAAATGGTTGTTCCTGGTTCCCGGTTTAGTATTGTTAACCACATCGCTTATAGGCAGCGGACTGATCTTTATTGGGCCTCTGAAAATCGGTAATGTTGGCTTTGACATACATACATTGATCGTGCTGTCTTTCGTTTTCCTTGTTGGGATCCAGTTTATATTCTTTCACGTCTTTGTCAAAACATACAGGGTAACGAGCGGCTTATTGCCACAGGGTAATGGACTTTACAGTTTCTATCGCATATTTACCCTGGAAAAAGGCATATGTACAGGGTTTATAGTCTTGCTTCTTGGGATAGTACTTTTCGTGTTCAATTTTATGATCTGGGAGGATACAGGTTTTTCAGAATTGCAACCCACTTTCTTTGTAAAAAAAATTCTGCTTTCCACAGTCCCGATCATTCTGGGGATCCAAATTATTTTTTACAGTTTTATCCTGAGCTTAATTTCAGTAGGCAGTAAATGAAATGCGGTTTATGCCAATGGCTTCAGCCGCGGTTAAACCCTTGGTACCTATTTCAATAAAACAAGCCGTATTGCTATAAATGAAAAATCCCGACATCCATAAAGACATCGGGATCTTAACTCACTTCTCTGTTGGCCTACTAGGACTCGAACCTAGAACGACTGAACCAAAATCAGCTGTGTTGCCAATTACACCATAGGCCAGTACCGTATAAGAGCGTGCAAATTTAAAACAAACTTTGGTACCAACAAATATTTTTAAGGACATTCCGGTAAAAGTTTGCCGTGGTTTTGGGCTGTTAAAGGTTTAACAATTATTGGGCCTCATGTCTATTTTAATTACTAAATTCGCCCCATCTGCTAAACTCAGTATTGCATGTTTTCAAAGAACTTCGGAAAATGGGACACCATCCTGGGATGGGTCGTATTTTTTATAGCCCTAATCGTTTACGGGATCACGGTAGAACCCACCGGCAGTTTCTGGGATGCGGGGGAATATATTACCACTTCGGCTAAACTACAGGTAGCCCACCCTCCGGGAGCACCTTTGTTGCAAATGATAGGCGCCTTTTTCGCCATGTTCGCCATGGATCCGGACCAGGTGGCCAAAATGGTCAATTACGTTTCCGGGGTCTCCAGTGCGTTTACGGTGCTTTTTATGTTCTGGACAATTACCAACCTCACACGAAAGCTACTTTCTAAAGGTGAAGAATTCACAAACAGCAAAGCAATCGCAGTACTGGGTAGCGCCCTTGTAGGAACCCTGGCCTTTACCTTTTCCGATAGTTTTTGGTTCAATGCGGTAGAAACCGAAGTATACGCCATGGCCAGCCTGATCATGGCCCTTTTGCTTTGGCTCGGACTCAAATGGACGGACGAACTGGATACCCCCCGGGGTAACCGCTGGTTGGTCCTTATCTCCTTTGTAGTTGGGCTTACTTTTGGAATTCAGTTTATGGGGTTTTTGGCTATTCCAACCATTGGCCTGCTGTACTATTTCAAAAAATATAAAACCACCACAGTTAAGAACTTTCTGCTGGCGAACGTCATTGTGGTTGCCATATTAATGCTGGTTTATAAGTTCTCTCTGACCTATGTTTTAAAGCTTTTTGGCTGGAGTGAAGTGTTCTTCATCAACAGCATCGGTCTGCCATTCAACTCCGGGACCATTATTATGGGGCTGCTCTTCGCGGCGGCATTTTACTTCGCGCTTCGGTATACGAGAAAAAACAATTACAGAACCGCGAACACCCTGGTACTTTGTGCCATGTTCCTGTTTCTGGGATTCTCCTCCTGGCTTATGCTTCCCATACGCGCCAACGCCAATGTGGTCGTGAATGAGAACAATCCGGCGGATGCAAGGGCACTTCTCGCCTACTACAACAGGGAGCAATACCCCGGTGTGGACAGTCCGTTCTACGGCACCTACTACTCCAACCTGTTCGCTCCGGCAGGAGACGATAAGGACGATAAACCCAAATACGAAAAAGACGAAGCCCTTGGCAAGTATATCATCGTAAACAAGTACAAGGGAGCTATGCAAGGGCCAAACAAAGACCACCGTGGTTTGCTACCTAGAATGTGGAGTGAGCAGCATGCGGAGAATTATATGACCTATTTTGGCCCCCTGGATTTCAGCCTCAGAACGTCCAACGAAGAATTGAGGAAGGCGGTGGCACAGTTGAGAGCCGGTTATGAAAATGGTGAGATAGACGAAGGACAGTACATTGAATTCATGAAACAATTCAATCAGTATCTGGAGGTACACCCTCCGTCCCTATGGCAAAACATCAAGTATATGCTGCAATTCCAGTTTGGATATATGTACTGGCGTTATTTTATGTGGAACTTTGTCGGAAAAACGAACGACGTTCAGGGAAAATACGACAAGAACGGAGAGTGGCTGAGTGGGATAGGCTTTATAGATAGTCTGCGCCTTGGCAGCCAGGACAATCTTCCCAGTGACGTTCTTGACAATAAGGGAAGGAACACTTATTTCTTCCTGCCGTTGCTATTAGGTATCATAGGTCTGGTATTCCAGATCTCCAAAGATCCCAAACAGTTCTGGGCACTTTTTGTGTTCTTCCTTTTTACAGGAATTGCCATTCAATTCTACACAAATCCCTACATTTTTCAGCCCAGGGAACGCGACTATTCCCTTGTAGGGTCCTTTTATATTTTCGCGCTTTGGATAGGTTTGGGAGTTTATGGTTTATTCGAAGAATTCAGAAAATGGGTGGCTCCGAAGATCTTGGCACCGGCGGTAATTGTGGTTTGTCTATTGGCCGTTCCCAGTCTGATGGCATTTCAGAATTGGGATGATCATGACCGCTCTGGAAGATACACGGCTGAAGCAAGTGCAAAGGCCTACCTTGATTCCTGCCAACCAGACGCTGGAGCCATGATATTCACTATTGGGGATAATGACACCTTTCCGCTCTGGTACGCCCAGGAGATCGAGGGACACCGTACGGATGTGCGTATTATCTGTACCAGCTTGTTTGCCACGGACTGGTATGTAGACCAGATGAAACGAAAGGCCTATAAAAGTGAACCCATACCCTCACAGCTGGAACATGAACTATATCGTTACGGGAATAGGGATGTGATATACTATCAGGGATTACCGGGGATCGCGGAAAAGCGTTGGAGCATTAAAGATTTTATGAATTGGGTGGGAAGTGATAAGCCCCAGACCAAGTTTAAATACATCCTTGAAAAACAGGGAGCAGACCTCAGCGAATATGCAGAGAGCACCCTGGACCTGGTTTATTACCCGACGAATAAGATCCGCGTTCCGGTGAATAAAAAGAACGTCCTGGAAAGCGGCCTGGTCAAGGAAAAGGATTCCGCGCTTATTGTAGACTATATCGACATTGATCTACCGCGCAGCGCCATGGCCAAGAACCGCATTATGATGCTGGATATTCTCGCGAATAACGACTGGCAAAGACCCATATATTTCTCAGGAGGTAGTTTTGATGATGCGGAGTATCTCTGGATGAAGGATTATCTGCAACTGGACGGACTTGCCTACAAATTGGTCCCTATCAAAACCAAGAATCGCAGCGCTTTTGAAATGGGGCGAATAGATGGCGATCTGATGTACGATATTGTGATGAATTGGGATTGGGGAAATTCTGGAAGTTCCGATATCTATCACGATCCTCAGACCAGGACCCAGGGACTTTCTTTCCGTGGTAACCTGGCCCGGCTCACAGAGACCCTGATCAATGAGAATAAAATAGACAAGGCTAAAGATATTATAGACCTGGCCATGACCAATATGCCCGTAGAGCATTTTGGCTTCTATACCTTTGTGGAACCTTTTGTTGACGGCTACTACAAGGTCGGAGAAACAGAAAAAGCCAGGGAGCTTTTTGCCAAACTAAAAAAGATCTATCGGGAACGCCTGGATTATTATGCAGGCATCCCTCTGGATGAACAATACGACAATATTGAGGATATCATAGGGGATATGGAGGCCTATAGAAGGAATATAGACATCCTGATCACCAATGACGACAGGGAGATGGCAGAAAAGGAAACCCTATTGTTCAACCAGCAAATAGACCTCTTCAGGCATTTCTATCAGGACGACCTACTGGAAGAGGAAGTAGTTCCGGAATCAGCAGACGACCCTGACATGCTGGATACTGTACCGGTAACGGACAGTACAGCAGTAGACAGTACAGCAATTACGTCGGATACCGACAGTACTGCTAATTAAGTCAGACCTGAAATCAGAGGTATTCGTTCAAAATTCCGATAAGCGTATTGGCATCCTGCTCGCCGCTCTGGCGCCATACCATTTCACCCTTTTTGTAGATCATAAGAGTGGGTAGTCCCTTTATCCTCAGCGCCTGGGAAAGTTCCTTGTTTTTGTCTACATCGATCTTTATGACTTTGCCTTTGTCTCCAAGGGCTGCTGCCACATCCCTAAGTACGGGATGCATGGAAGTAGACTGTTCATTCCACTCCGCGTAAAAGTCCAGCAGCACAGGAACATTCAAATCTATAAGTTCACCGAATTTCGACATATGTAAATCATTGGGTTATAGCCCAAAAGTAAGAAAAATTGTTAATAAACAACTCTTGGCAGGAATTTTGTAAAGTGGGGGTAACGTTAATGTTACGTTAAACCAGCTGCAACGAACAGGGAAGCCGCTTTTCTTCTAACTTTTCAATTGAATCCGGATCTAAAATCAGGATGGGATTGCTTATTCACAAGTTATTTTAGCTTCTTCCAGAATTTCTTCCTCCAATATTTTTTCTTCCAATATTTTCTCACATCGTAAACCACGAAATGCCAATGACTTTTTGCCGCGTCTATCCTGTCCGTTCTGGACTCCCTAAACCCTGCCCATATATTTACCTCAAAACCACTAGATGACTGATGCCTGATTCCGATCGTTGTCGGCATAAAATCTCCCTCTTCTTCGTGAGTTTCTGCTGTAACAACAACAATATAATTCTTGTCCTTTACTAAACCGTCCGGAAATTTAACTCTATATCCCAAGGAGGGGGATATGCCAGGATCTAAATCCATATTAACAACAATTCCGGGCGATGATTCAAGAATATTGCCGTCGGGATCGATATATCCCATTGCTATTGGAAAATACATAACTGATGAATTAAGGTCAAAATCTAAAAGACGACCAAATGGACCAGAATTTACAAATAGTTTCTCTAACTAGTGTAATACTAATCGAATAATTTTTGTATGAAAATTATTTAACAGTCTGCAGAAAAAGTTTCAAGGCGAACGCCGATTTAGGATATGATCAATCCCCAAACTCAATAGGCCCTATTAAACAGCGTTATGCTTCTTCTTAAGGGTAATTACTGAAATCTCAGGCCATATACCTACTCTTCCCGGGTAGCCGATAAAACCAAAGCCTCTGTTAACATTAATGAACTGACCCAGTTCCTCGTAGATGCCTGCCCAGTACTTATAACGCCACTTTACCGGGCTCCATTTGATCAGTCCGGGGATCTCAATGCCGAACTGCATTCCATGGGTATGCCCGCTTAAGGTTAGATGGTAATGATAAGCGTCCTGAATAACCTGTTCCTCCCAATGTGAGGGATCGTGACTAAGGAGTATCTTAAAATCATCAGCGGAAATCGCGGCGCTGGCTTTCTTGAGGTCTCCGGCTTTTTTAAATCCTCCTTTACCCCAGTTTTCAACACCTATGAGGGCCAACCGGTCTTCGCCTTTACGGATATATCTACTCTCGTTCAGCAACAAATCAAAACCCATTTCCCGCTGCATGACCTTTAGGTCTTCCAGGTTACTGGCCTTGGCCTCGGAACTGTCCCAAGCAATGTAATCGCCGTAATCATGGTTCCCCAGAATAGAGTACTTCCCGTCTTTTGCATGTAGTTTTGAAAAAAGTTCTACCCATGGCCGCATCTCTTCGGCCTTATTGTTAACCATATCACCGGTAAAGAAGAGTATATCACTCTGTTGTTCATTGATAAGGTCAATGGCATAGCTGATCTTTTTCCTGTCATCAAAACTACCGCTGTGAATGTCCGATATCTGGGTGATCTGATAGCCATCAAAAGTATCAGGCAGGTCGTCAAACTCCAGGTTGTACTTTAATACCTTAAAATTGTATTTCCCTTTGTACATACCATAGAGCAAAGCGCTAAATGGCAAGGCTGCAATACCAAGGGCCACCATGCTGAGGAACCTCCGTCTTGTGGGTATACTGAATTCCCTGGAAGTACCAAAAAACTTCTGATAGCCGGCGGCAAAGAGTCGGAATATATCTTCCGAGAACAGGAAAATAATGGTAATGATCTTAAAGGTAATGATGGCCAGTAAGAGTCCGAAAGCATAACTTTTAGGCCTGCTGAGCACCCTACCTGCCTCAGACCCCCAGGTAAACTGGTAGATGAAATTCCCCAGCACGATCAGGGAGATCAGGGTTGTGGCATAGTACACCCAGGGATAACGTGTTGCCGTTTTCAGGGCCTGAAGGGTGTAGAACCCCATGATGATATAAATAATGATGAATATGATCCAACGTAGCATAGTCGCTTTTTTACAAATATATTTCTAATAAAGCCCGGAATGTCCTGGCTTTGTTTTTATTTAACGATTTCAAGCACTTTTTGTATCACCTGAGGATCACTTATCCCGATTTGCCCTTCCTGCAAAAAGGAAGGGGAGTTCATGGGAATGGCCGGCATATCAGCCAGGGTTTGCCGGAACCTAACAGCAGACAGATGCAGGTTCTGAAATCCTTTTTCTTTGAACTGATAAGCATTTTCCGGCCGAATCCCACCTGCCGGAATAAGAGCGCACCTGGTAAGCTGTTTTTGCAATTGGGTTAAAAGGGGAAGCCCTGCAACCGCGGAGGTTTGCTGCCCTGATGTAAGGATATGATCAGCCCCCATCTGCTCCAACAGCATTGCAGTGTTTAGGGCGTCCTTAGCCCAGTCAAAGGCCCTATGAAATGTAAACCGCAATTCTCCAGTGCATTCCAGGAGTTCCTTTGTTCTTTCTTCATCAAGAGTACCATCAGCATGAAGCACCCCGCAAACTATCCCGTCAACACCTAAGTCACCACAAACTGCTATATCCTGTTTCATGATCCCGAACTCATCAGCGGAATAGGTGAAATCTCCGGATCTGGGTCTGATGAGAACGTGAATAGGAATATTCAGGCGTTTTCTGGCCTCTTTTATCAATCCGTAGGAAGGTGTAAGCCCTCCAACTCCGAGTTCGGTACAAAGCTCGATCCGGTCTGCCCCGGCTGTCTCAGCATTTATGGCGGACTCCAGGGAATTCGCACATACTTCTACCGTCATAATGCTTATATTTAGCTTCCTAAAATTAAACATCCGCGATCAATGAAACGAAGAAAATTTCTCAAAAATTCCAGTGCCGCCACGGCAGGTCTGTTCTCTGCTTCCATAGCATCAGCCGCAGAGCGATTAAACCCCGATGCGGAAGATCAAAGATCTTTGTCCATCAAAAAATATCCACGAGTTATAGCGACCTGGGACGTGCCTAACGCTACGGCCAAGGCCTGGGAAATCCTGGAAAAGGGCGGAAATTCTTTGGATGCGGTTGAACAGGGGGTTAGGATGGAAGAAGCGGATGTAAACAACCAATCCGTCGGAAAAGGCGGTAGGCCGGATCGTGACGGGAATGTGACACTGGATGCCTGTATCATGGACAAGGACAGCAATTGCGGAGCGGTGGTCTATCTGCAAAACATCACTCATGCCGTGTCCGTAGCAAGAAAGGTCATGGAAGAAACCCCGCATGTGATGCTGGCCGGGAAAGGGGCCGAGCAGTTCGCTTATGAAAACGGATTTAAAAAGGAAGATCTGCTTACTGAAGCATCCAAAAAAGAGTGGCTGGAATGGAAAAAGACCTCTAAATATCAACCGATAATCAATATTGAAAATCACGATACCATAGGCATGCTGGCACTGGATAAGAATGGAGATATTGCCGGAGCCTGTACTACCAGTGGTATGGCTTATAAGATTGGAGGGCGTGTAGGCGATTCGCCCATTATAGGAGCCGGACTTTTTGTGGATAATGAAGTGGGCGGGGCCACCGCCACAGGAGTAGGCGAAGAAGTGGTCCGTACTGTTGGCAGCTTTTTGATCGTTGAACTGATGCGGCAGGGTAAATCGCCCCAGGAGGCCTGCGAAGAAGGTGTTAAGCGAATTCTTGCCAGGAACAGCGACAGGCCGGATTTCCAAATCGGTTTTATCGCCATGAACAAAGCCGGGGAGACTGGAGGTTATTGCATCCATCCTGGGTTCAGTTACAGGGAGTTCTCCGAAGAAGGGCATACCAACACAGCGTCGGAGAGCCATATTAAGGGTTAAACTTTTCATTAAAGCGAAGAATCTTCTTAGCTTTGAGATTCTACTATTATCACAGCCATGGCAGACCAAAAAAGACTCTTTCTCTTAGACGCATACGCATTGATTTTCCGGGGATATTACGCCCTGATCAAAAACCCCAGGATCAATTCCAAAGGTATGGACACCTCAGCCATCATGGGATTTATGAACTCTCTTTTTGATGTTATTAAAAGGGAGCAGCCAGACCATCTGGCCGTGTGCTTTGACAAGGGAGGTAGTGTAGAGCGAACCGAGTTATTTGCCGAGTATAAAGCGAACAGGGATGAGACCCCGGACGCTATTCGTATCGCTGTCCCCTATATTCAGGAGATACTTAAGGCCATGCACATTCCGGTAGTGGAACTGGAAGGCTGGGAAGCTGATGATATTATTGGCACCCTTGCCAAACAGGCGGAAAAGCAGGATTACAAGGTATTTATGGTAACCCCGGACAAGGATTTCGGGCAACTGGTGTCCGATAATATTTTTATGTACCGGCCAGCCAGACTGGGCAATGGCATAGAGATCTGGGGAATTGAAGAGGTACAAAAAAGATTCGGGGTTGAACGTCCCGAGCAGGTGATCGATTATCTGGGTATGATGGGGGACGCCAGTGATAATATTCCCGGATTACCCGGCGTGGGAGATAAAACTGCCAAGAAATTTATACAGGAATTCGGTTCCCTTGAGGGCCTGTTAGACAATACCGACAAGCTAAAGGGCAAGATGAAGGAAAAGGTAGAGGAAAATGCCGAACTCGGCCGCCTGTCGAAAAAACTGGCTACCATTTGTGTGGATTGTGATGTGAGTTTTGATGAAAAGGATTACGAATTGTCTATGCCTGATGGCGATAAGGTTCAGGAAATCTTTGAGGAGCTCGAATTCCGAAGGTTGCGGGAGCAGTTCATAAAGATCTTCTCCGGGGAAACCCCGGAAGCTCCTAAAAATGAAACCACACAGGAAAAAGCACCAAAGGCTTCTAAGCCCGCGGGAAGTGGGCAGTTCTCCCTATTTGGGAATGATGGTGAGGCGGCTGCTACGATCAAAGAGGTTTCCAGCCGGAATACAGCGGCTGAGACCACTCATATGTATCAAAGCGTATCCCCGGGCCTGGGAATGCGACTATTCCTGGAGAAACTGATGCAACAACAATCAGTTTGTTTCGATACCGAAACCACTTCTATAAATCCACTACAGGCAGAATTAGTGGGTATTGCGTTTTCATGGGAGGCAGGTAAAGGGTTTTATGTTCCATTTCCGGAGGACCGGGATGAAGCACAACGGCTTATAGAAGAACTGCGGCCGTTTTTTGAAGCGGAAAACATTGAAAAGATCGGCCAAAACCTCAAATACGACATTAAGGTATTGCACAAATACGATATTGTAGTCAAAGGGAAACTATTTGACACCATGCTGGCGCATTATCTTATCAATCCGGATATGCGTCACAATATGGATGTGCTCTCAGAGACCTACCTGAACTATACGCCCATCTCCATTACCGAACTCATAGGTAAAAAGGGCAAAAACCAACTGAGCATGCGGGAAGTGCCGCTGGAAAGGCAAACCGAGTATGCTGTTGAAGATGCGGACATCACTTTGCAGTTAGCGCAGCACTTTGCACCCGAACTGGCCGAGGCCAAGACAGAAGATCTGTTTCACGATATAGAAGTTCCATTGCTCAGGGTTTTGGCAGACATGGAACTGGAGGGTATAAGCCTGGATAAGTCCTTCTTAAAATCACTTTCAGAGGAACTGGACAACGATATTAAAAGCCTGGAAAAGCAGATCTACGAGGCAGCCGGAGAAACCTTCAACATAGCCTCCCCAAAACAGCTGGGGGAGATACTATTTGACAAACTCAAACTGGTAGATAAACCCAAAAAGACCAGAACAGGCCAGTATTCCACGGCAGAGGACGTCTTGTCCTATCTGGCGAAGGATCATAAGATTATCCAGGATGTGTTGGATTTCAGGGGACTCACAAAGCTCAAAAGCACCTATGTGGACGCGCTGCCAGAGCAGGTAGACCAAACTACGGAACGCGTGCATACAGACTATATGCAAACCGTAGCCGCTACCGGAAGGTTGAGCAGCAACAACCCTAATTTGCAGAATATCCCCATCCGTACTGAAAGGGGAAGACAGGTAAGGAAAGCCTTTGTACCCAGAGACGAAAATTACGTGCTTCTGGCGGCGGATTATTCACAAATAGAATTGAGGATCATCGCGGCCCTGAGCCAGGAGTCTACTATGATAGACGCCTTCAAAAATGGGGAAGACATTCACGCTTCCACGGCTTCTAAGGTCTTCAATGTCCCGATCGGTGAGGTGACCAGGGAGCAACGCGGTAACGCGAAAACGGTAAACTTCGGGATCATCTACGGGGTGTCTGCCTTCGGCTTAAGTAACCAAACGGATCTCTCCCGAACAGAGGCCAAAGAACTCATAGAGACCTATTACAAAACTTATCCCAAATTGCGGAACTACATCAGCGAGCAAATAGACTTTGCCCGGGATAACGGCTATGTACAGACCATTCTTGGACGAAGACGTTACTTAAAAGACATCAATGCCGGGAACCAGGTGGTTCGCGGGGCTGCGGAAAGGAACGCGGTGAACGCGCCTATACAGGGAAGCGCAGCGGATATCATCAAGATAGCGATGATCAACATCCATAAAAGGCTGGAAGAAGGCAACTACAAAACCAAAATGCTGCTACAGGTACACGATGAATTGGTGTTTGACGTGTACAAGCCCGAATTGGAAGCCATCAAAGAGCTCGTTAAGACTGAAATGGAAAACGCTTACGAACTCTCAGTACCCCTGGATGTAGACCTGGGCCTGGGAACTAATTGGCTGGAAGCACATTAAAGGTATGTTTTTAGCATTTTGCCAAAATCAGAGATCAAATAATCTGAAATGGTATTGTCTCCTAAAACTATGTTGTCAACATGGCTGATAAGGTATTCAGCCAAAAAATAGTCGATTTCTTTTTTTCCAATTAAGTAATGTTTCTTGAAATTGAGTGAATTAGCAAAAGCTGCGTTTTTTAAATAGTCTGGGTTATGTGGTGAAAATATCTTCATGAATGTTCTGGTTTTTTCTTGCCTATTCTGTTGATTTTCCAAAACGACATTGGAAATACCCTTAAGTCCTATATTAAAACGCCCCTGAGGTAAAAAACTTTGTACAGCGTTAATTTCCGAAAGAGTGTTTTGAGTCTTCCGGATCCTTGCTTCAGCTTCTACAGCATTACCGAAATTTATTTTTTTTAACTCCAAGTTGTAAAATGCATCCAACTTATCTTTGTGAAACTCATTTATTATTAAGAAGTAAAGAGTAAGAATCGTTTCCAAAAAATTGCCCTCACTGGAGCCTTTAATAAATATATTGGGAATTATATTGTATTCTTGATTTTCATCGATGTGTTTGAATGTACACAGTAAATGATACTTGTTTAGCACTTTTTTCAGTCGACGGGGATTTGTAAATCTTAGTATGCCAAAGAACTCCTTGATTTTCTCATTTAGCCTACCTTCAAAGCTTCCTATGTTGATTGTTCGTGCATCAAAATAAACATTTATTAGCTTTTGTACGTTCTCATGTTCTGGCATCGTAAAAGATAGATCGAAAATTTTCTCCAAATATTCATTCGCCTTTATTATATCCCCATACTTTGTCTTAACCGCTTCTTGAACAGCCTTTTTATCAATTCCACAAAAGAAAATTGTTCTTTTTCCGTAGGTAAAAAACAATTTCAAGGCTGATAGGAGGTTAAGAACATTTTCGGGTTCACATCGATCTAAATCATCGATAAATACGATGTTGTATAGCAAACCATTATTTGCTTGTAACTTGTCTTCAAATCGCTGAAATTCAGTGCTAAAACCCTTTTTTAATTGAAAAAATGTTTGATCTTTTTCTGATTCTAGAGTTTCAATGAGATATTTTCCATTTATAGTTAGTCCAGGAAAAGATATTTTGATAGATTTCCCAAACCCTTTTAAAAGTTTTTCGCCGATTCCGACAAGTTCATTACCCAGTGCATCCATAGCACTTTCTGATCTGGAAGTTATAAACTCTAATAGAGAGTATGGCAAGTTTCTATCTGTTTCATACTCCCATGTGTCAAAAAAAAATGTATTGAAGTTTTCTTTTAATTTATTTTGCAAATACTTCATTAATGTACTTTTTCCACTTCCCCACTCCCCATAAAGCGCAAACATTTTAAGCTCAGAGAATTGCTCTTTATTATCAAGAAGTACCTCCCTAATCAAATCCGCTTTCTCAATTATTCCCAAATAGTCGGTTTCAGAAGTTAACTTCTCAATAGGCAAATTGTTCAATAACGCCATTTAACAAAATTCTTTCAAGTAAATGTAAGAAAAGACGGTAGATTATATTGAAGTGAACAGAAAAAGAACATTTTGAAGATAGGTATTTCTGGTTTTATCAACGGACCATTTTGAACTGAAATCTTACTAAATTTGGACTAACTTGCTGTTTTGGATTCCCTATGTGATTCCTAAATTATTCCTAAAATTATACGAAAGCAGACCTTATCCCGTTAGCAGTTTACACTGGCCCCAAACCGACTGACTCATGACGAAAAGGTACATACTACTGCTTTCGGTATTTAGCTGGTTCTTTCTGGCAACGGCTTCCGCACAGGAAGCTTCGGTACCTTCTACCACTGAAATACGGCCTGAAAAGAAGAAGGTCAAAGTTTTTCCTAACCCGGCCACCAATGTGATCAACGTCTTAGGACTGGCCAACAGCCGGAGTGCACAGATATTCATATCGGACCTTTATGGAAACAGAGTGCAAAGCCATCAATGGGAGATACGGAACAATGCACTGAATATTCCTATCCCAACCCTGACAGAAGGCCTCTATATTATTAGCATCGTTTCAAAAGAACAAGAGGTAAGCGCAAAGTTCTATAAGAAATAGACAGAGCAGTAGATCTTAGCCCTGGCTAGTCAAACACAAAATTATAGGTAACCGCGAACAAAGGGCTGTTCAATACCGCCAATTCGTAACTTCCCAGGGGGCTTTGCCCAAAAACATCGCCATCCACGGCACCCGTTCGCTGGGTATAGTACAAATTAAAGGGATTTCGGCGCGAATACAGGTTGTAGATCGTAAAGGTCCAATCTCCCTTCCACTTCCTGTTAGGCCTTTTACTGTATTTGATCTTCCAGGAGAAATCCAGCCGGTGATAAGGTCGCAAACGCGCATTATTGCGTTCGATGAAAATGGGCACGTCAATTTCCTCAAGTTCAAATACACTGTTTGCCACGGTATAAGGCCTTCCGGTCTGAGCAGTAAAGTTAAAGCTCCAGGTGTTGTATTTATCCGCCTCAAAATTTATAGTGCTGTTAAAGACATGGGGGCGGTCGAAATCTGAGGGGAACCACTCATTATTGTTTACCCGATCCGCCAGTTTTTCGTTTTGGGAACGAATAAAGCTCCTTGCCCAGGTATAGTTTATCCATCCATTGAACCTTCCTTCGGGTTTTTTGAAGCTGAATTCCACTCCATATGCTTCGCCAATTCCCTGGACCACGTCTCTTTCTATAAATTCTTCCAGAAAGAAATCCGCCCCGGGCTTATAGGTCAATACGTTCTTAGAATCCCTGTAGTACCCCTCCACACTAAGCTCGATACTACCATCTCCCAAATTCTGATAAAGCCCCAAACCGTAAGTATCGCTTGTTTGAGGTTCTATATTGGGATCCGCGGTTTTCCACCTGGAAGTTGGCAAAGGTGTTGTAGTGTTATAGATATTTTGCAGGTATTGATTGAGCCTTGCATAACTGGCCTTTACAGCCGTCCGCTCCCCAAGTTTATAGTTCAATCCCACCCTGGGTTCCAGGCCATTGTAGGTTTTAACTCCAGCGCCTTTTTCAAATTCTTTAGTACTCAGCAAGGCGCCACTGTTTTCATCAAAGGTGGCCTGGGTATATGGCCCGACAAATACGTAGTGGTTGAACCGGAGCCCACCTGAAACGGTAAGATCTTTAGCAGGCTTCCAATTGAGGTTAGAAAACGCGGCAAATTCATAACTGGTTTCCGTATCCAGGGTTACCGGATTAATACTATTCCCGGTTCCCGGATCAAGCTCTCCCGGTTTGATCTGATATTGGGTGGCCTGAAGCCCCAGATAATAATCCATATCTTCCTTTACCTTTTTAGAGAACTCCGAAAAAAAACTTAGGTACCTGATATTGGATTCGTAAACGATCTCATTGGGGTTGTCCTGTTCCGGAAAAATAGTCTTCGGGGTATAGAGACTTCCCACAAAAAACGAGCGGAGATTAGTATCCTCATCAAAAGAATGTGTCCAGTTGAGAGTGCCGTTCAGGGCAAAAAAGTCGTACTGGTTACTACTTGAATTAATATCCTGAATTCTACTGATAAGATCCAGTTGATAAAAATCCTTACTGTAAAATCCAGTCAGGGATATCTGGTCTTTATCCGTAGGCAGGAATAGCAGTTTCATTGTGGCGTCGGAGAATCGCGCTTTGGTATTTTCCAGGCGATCCGAAACCAGGGGGAGCAGAAAATCAGTAAATCCTATCCTTCCTCCGACATTCAGAAAAAGCTTGTCTTCCACTAATGGGGTCTCAATGGCCAGCCTACTGGAAACCAAACCAATTCCTCCGGAGACCGTGGTTTTATCTACAAAAGGATTCTTAACCTTAACATCCAGAACGGAAGTGGACCTGCCTCCATACCTGGCAGGTATATTAGCCCGATAAAGATCTATAGTGGAGAGTACATCGGGAGTAAACACGGAGAACAACCCAAAAAGATGTGTAGGGTTAAAAACCGGAGCATAATCGTATAAAATGAGGTTCTGATCCAGGGAACCTCCACGTACGGACAGTCCGTTACTGATCTCACCGGCATTATTTACGCCAGCGAGCAGGGTCATTCCCCTTAATACATCGTATTCACCAATAGCGGCAGGGATCTTCTGCAATTCCCTGGAAGTTAGTTGCAGTACTCCCATTTGCGGAGTCTCCACATTTTCCAGCACCTTTTTAGCCCTAACGATCACCTCGGATAATTGTTCCTGGGCCTCGTATAATTCCGTTCGGATCAAGACATTGTTGTTGAGCTCCACTGTTTGGCGCACCTGGGTGTATCCAATAAAGCTTATACTTACATCATAGGTATCTTGCGGTAAAACAATGGAGAAACGTCCAAAGCGGTTGGTAACGCCTCCACAATTGCAAGGGGTTATGGCTATTTGGGCATTATCCAAGGGGATGCCGGACTCTCCTATAAAAATTTCAAAGGACATGGTATATTCCCGGGTTTGGGCAGTCAGCATATGAGTGAAGCTTACCCAAAGGACGATAGCAAATATTCTTTTCATTTCAATTTTTATTCGCGCTTTTGTTGTCTATCCATCCTTCGGGAGAACGGTAGTTCTAATTCGTGTCTCACCGGCCTTAGCTATTGTGCTTTGCTAAAAATCCATAGCTAATACCAGTGCTCAATCTTCCCATGCAGCAGGTCTGACAGCGGTTCTGAACCTACTCTCTTCACAGGGCGTATTGGTTACGGTTGGGGGATCCATAACCCTGTCATCTTCAAATAAGCCGATGATCCTTTCCTCCAACTGCGGTTCCTGAATAAATATGCGTTCAATGAACAATTGTTCGGTAGCAGCAGATGCCGCCGTAAATCTGCCCAACACGAATTCATCAGGGTCTTCAGGGTTAAACAGGTTGCCTACCAGGACAGCGGGAAGCGGGGCATTTAAGCCGGAATTGTTATCAATCAGATCCTTCAGGGCCCTTAAATACTCATAAGCCGAGGGAGATATGGCGAACTGTTGTACCTCAATAACGATGTTCTCATTGTTGTAGAGTAAAATATCGGCTATGGGGAGGGAAGAAACCGCATTGCCGTCACTGAATTGATCAGAAAAAATAGCAATGTTATCCGCATATCGTATTCTCCAGCACGGTCCGATACAACCGTAGGAATAATATGCCTCTCTTATGGCACTTTGCTCCGGTGTATTTGTTGTGCAGCCTCCATCCCTCAAAATACCGTCAAAGCAAATGGCACAATAGATAAGATCCTCAAATGTGCGGTATCGCCAGAAATAATAGTTTTCCTGGCCGGCCGGATCGTCAAAGCCCACAGAGATCCTATGACCGGGAACAATACGGTTGAACTCCTCACTGAAAACCAATTCGGGATCATAGTCGGCCCGGAGTCCATCAATAGGTACAGAAGACAATACCGTTTCCGGAAGGGATTCATATTCCCGCCCATCGGGAAACACCACACTTAGTCGCCAGGATTCCCCGGTCGAAGCCGCGAATTCCATTGGAGGGATGTAGCCATCCTCATCTTCATTTAGCAATACCTCCTCTGACGTTTGAACGTTTACAAAAGAAACCCTTGCCCCATTTACATTTACAACATCGTTTAAGCCAAAAACCTCAGCGGATTCGGATATATTGACATAGGAAGCCCCGGGTGAGCTTGCTATCAAAGCGTCTATATAGACCAGGCCTTCTCTAAATGCAAACTCGGGTTCCACCGGGTCTATGCATCCGGAAAACAACAGTCCAAGAGCGGCTGCGACAAAAAGATTGAAGCTTATTCGAAGGCGTCTTTTCATAGGAGGTTGTTTCCTTCTAAAGATACATTCTTTATCCCTAAGCTCAGAGGTAGATAAATAAAAAAAGCCCCTTTTTTGGAAGGGGCTTTTAAGTGGTATTTTATGGCTTATCGCTTGGTAAAAATAGCGTCCGCGTTCTGCAGATTGTCTTCGTCTACGAACTCGGCGTCTGCCGTTAATTCGTCTCCGCTGATACTTATGGTTACTACCTCCTCGGTATCATCTGAAAAGGTAACGGTAAGCCTGTCTCCGCTAAGACGCCAGCTAGCCGTTTCGGTAAACTGTGTGGTCGGGCATCCAATATCCAATCCAGTTCCACCGGAATTGACAGCTATCTCAATATCTTCATAATCCCTTTCCTGTATTTCCAAAGTACCATCGGCACTAAAAACAAGTGTGAGCAAGATGCATCCGTCTGCAACAAGAGCGTCTACGATCTCTTTGGCAAAATCCAGATCGTCATTACTGAAAGCGTCGTCTATCTCTACCCGGGTGAAATCCCAGGTCCCAACAAGTTTTTCGTCTGTTGGTGTTTCATTTCCTCCCCCGTTATCGTCCGAAGAACAGGAGAATAAAAGGGCCAGGGCTGTGAATAGTCCTAATACATATCGTTTCATGAGCACTTTTTTTGTCATTCTATCGTAAAAACGCTTTACCCCTATTATTATTTTAGGTAAGCCTTGAAATTCGATGTACTTCAATAAGATAAATAAGGGGAATTAATTTTGAGGTGAAAAGATACGAAAAAGCACTTATCCTTTAAAACCAAATTCTGCTAAAAAACAAAGCGATAAGTGGCCTTCAGCAAAAAGATATTCATAGGTTTCTCACCCCCAAAGACATTGTCTCCCAGACTACTCAGTAACCCATCTGCAGGGTTTCCGCTCTGAGAGATATCCTGAGACCATACCAGGAAGATCTCACTACCGGGAATGTATTCCCAGCGGATCACCAGATTGGATCTGAATTGAATAAAGGAGAAGTCGGGATTGTCGAAGGTAAAATCGGCTGTTCCATCCTGATCTTCATCTACGGAATAGACATCCTCCTCAAAAGAGATCTGGCCGGGATTGTAAACCGTTATACGATCTTCAAATACCTCAGCCAAAGGATCCGTTACATGCTTGAATTCCCTGTATCTCCCCCTTGAAATAAAGGGCTGCCCCCAATACTGTATGGTTAGGTTAGGGTTGATGGTGTAATTCAAACGAAAAGACATACTCAGCGTCCGTTGTTCTATAGTCCCGTTGAGGTATTGCGTCTGCCCGTCCACATCAATATTGTCTATATATTGCAACTTGTCATTGTTTATGGAGTATTGCGGGAATGCCGAGATGCGAAGGGCGTTGGTAGGCTGATAGGCAAAACCGGCTTCTATGGAATAACGGGCATAGGAATTGTCCAGGCCCCTGGAGCCATTGTGAAACATGCTAAACCTCAATTTCTTTCGCCTATCCGTATTAATGCTATTCCAAAATCCGATCTCCGGAGAAAGGCGAAGCCTTGGCCCTCCTCTCAGGGCAAAATTGTTGTACTGTATGGGTTCATAGTTGAATCCGGCATTCGTAAACCAGTTGTTCTTCCAGTTTTGCCAACTATTCGTATTAAATCTGAGGCTGTTCAGATTTCCTCCGAAATCCCATACGGCCCAATGGTTGTAATTGATGCCTACCCTTCTGAACGTACTGTCCGGTTTCAGCGTTTGATACCCGATCCAGGTATAATGCCTGAGATCGTCTGCCTGACGCTGAAAGCCAATATCGTTCAATTCCAGTTCCGGAGACCTCCAGGTGCCGCCAGTCTCAAACCTCCAGTGTCCGTTCCCGATCTTACCCAACTGCAGGTTTCCTCCGGTTCCGCTTAGTGAAGTCCGGGTACTATCTACACTAACATGGTCTGCCCCTACTCTTTGGAAGAGATGCGTTATGGTTTCCTGTGTGCCCTTGATGGCATCCGCACTACCCTCCACATGGCTCCAAACCAGGTTACCTCCAACATACCAGTCCCTGTCATTCCACTGGTGCTTGAAATCAAATCCGCCGGTATAGGCAGATCGATGCAGGAAATCTACATTTTCGGTAAGGGCATCGCGATTGGTGGCGGTAAACAGGCCTCCAACGAAGGTATCCCCGTCGTTGAAATCCTTTTGCAATCGTCCGACAAAGTAATTGGTGAGAGGTTCCACAATTTCTTTTCGTCTTTCGCCATTGTGATCTATTTTGGCATAGCGCTTGGCGGTCAGGCTTTCCAAGGCCCCAATAGACCATCCATCCTTGGTCTTTCCGCTGAATTTGGCCGCACCCAGTATGGTGGTATTTTCCGGTTGATCCACGAATTCTCCATCTTCCGTATCGGGAAATCCCTGGGGACTACGACCTATGCGTCGGGAATAGAAGACATTGTCAAAGCCAAAAGTATTCCCGGCCTCTGACTGGGATACATTAAAGTTGAAAATATTCTTGTTCTCCACAAAGAATGGCCGCTGTTCCCTGAAGAATATCTGGAATCCATCCAGAGCGATGGCCGAAGGATCCGCTTCTACCTGCCCAAAATCCGGATTGATGGTGAGATCCAGGGTAAGGTCGTTGGTGATTCCAATCTTGGCGTCAAGACCCGCGGTAATGGTGCCGTCATTACCATCCCTGAAGGGGTTGCCATCTTCGGCTTCAAAAGATTCCCCACGGGTTACAGTGTAGGGCTGTACTTCCAGCTGGTTCTGCGGTTCCAGATTCTTCAGGCCGTGTAACTCTCCAAATTCACTTACCCAACCAGGGGTATCAATGGGTTTGCGTTGCCAGAGCGAGCGCTCTTCCTCCCTGAAAAAACGCCTTGTGGATTGCAGGCCCCAGACCTGCTCCACGGCGTTTCCAAACTTCAGCTGGCTGAGAGGGATCCGCATCTCTGCCGTCCAGCCTTCTTCATCTATATTGGTTTTTACATACCAGATAGGATTCCAACTATCGTCCCAGTTGTTCCCGTTATTAGATACGAATTCATCGCCCTTCACGCCAGCAGCGGTGATCGTAAAAGAAAAAGAGGTACGCTTGTCGAAATAGCTGTCAATATTGATCTCCACCCAATCTCCGGAGAAGCCATCCCTGCGGGATAGTCTCCTTTCTATCTTTTCTGGCTGCGGATCATAGCACTTGAAGGCTACATAAAGGTTCTTGCTGTCATAAACGATACGGAATTTGGTTTCAACGCTGGGCGGGGTATTCTCATCCGGTTGGAATTCTACATAATCGCCGGCCCACTCCACCAAATCCCAGGCAGGATCCGTGAGCACCCCATCGATCACCGGGGGTCTTTCTGTACCAATATTATTGGTAACATAGATCTTTTTAGGGATGACCTCTGTTTCGGTTTTCTCCTGAGCCCGGGTTGACGGAATAAGGATGAATACTGCAAAGAGTATAACAAGGTTGGATTTCATGTCGACTGCGGTCTCTTGATTGATGCGAATTAAAGACCATCGAAATTCTGAACAGTTACACTAAAAGACACATTTTTAAGGTTTTTTTAACAAAATTTGCATAACAAGGCAAAGCCCAAAAACGAACTTGAAAATAAACGGAAACAACCGTTTGTAATTCAACTTAATAGTTGTACATTTGCAGCCCGTTAAACGGAATTGAAGAGTTTAATCAATAAAAATAAACGTAGTGGATACATTAAGCTACAAAACCATTTCGGCCAATAAAAAAACAGTAGATAAGCAGTGGTTATTGGTCAACGCTGAAGGACAAACTTTGGGTCGGCTTGCTTCTAAAGTGGCAAAGCTGTTAAGAGGGAAGCACAAGCCTAACTTTACTCCTCATGTGGATTGCGGAGATAATGTTGTGATAATCAATGCGGAGAAAATCTCCCTGTCCGGAAACAAATGGGAAGATAAAACATATATCCGGCACACGGGATATCCTGGTGGACAGCGTTCAAGGACTGCCCAGGAGCTTCTTGAAAAGAATCCTGCCAGCATCGTTGAGCGTGCGGTAAAGGGGATGCTTCCAAAGAACAAACTCGGAGCGGAACTTTTCAGAAATCTTCGTGTATATGCCGGCACTGAGCACGATCAGGAGGCGCAAAAACCAACTGAAATTAATTTAAACGACCTTAAGTAATGGACGTAATACATAAAATAGGTAGAAGAAAAACGGCCGTTGCCCGTGTATATGTTTCCGAAGGAAAAGGAAATGTAACCGTAAACAAGCGAGAGCTTAAGGACTATTTTACCACAGCCACTCTACAGTATAAAGTAATGCAGCCTTTTGCTCTTACGAATACCGAAGGGAACTACGACGTAAAAGTAAATGTTTACGGAGGTGGTATTACCGGACAGGCAGAAGCCGTAAGACTGGCATTGTCCAGAGCGCTTTGTGAGGTTGATGAGGAGCACAGACTGGCCCTTAAGCCGGAAGGTTTGCTTACCAGAGACCCGAGAATGGTGGAACGCAAGAAATTCGGACAGAAGAAAGCCCGTAAGAAATTCCAGTTCTCTAAGCGTTAAGATCAGAAACAGTATAATTAAAGTTGCTGCTTGCAGCGAAATAAAGCCTTTACAGGCGTAACCAAGGTTCATTGAAAGTCCTGTTCTCCAGGACACTTAAAATCTCAAAACCCGGTTCTTTTACACCCGGGTTTGAGTTCATTTAGTTTAGCATCTAAATGGCAGAGGCTTTCCCAAAACGGAATACCACTCTGCCATTGCTAATTCAAAAGAACGTAAACTAAGTATTAAAATGGCAAAAAAAGCTGAAGTAAAAGAACTTCTAGAAGCCGGGGTGCATTTTGGACACCTCACCAGAAAATGGAATCCGAACATGGCTCCTTACATCTACATGGAGCGTAACGGGATCCACGTTATCAACCTTTACAAGACAGTAGCAAAATTAGATGAGGCTAATGAAGCCCTCAAAAAAATTGCTGCGTCAGGAAGAAAGATCCTCTTCGTCGCAACCAAAAAACAGGCAAAGGATATTGTTGCTGAAAAAGTGGCTAATATCAATATGCCTTATATTACGGAAAGATGGCCAGGAGGAATGCTGACCAACTTCGTGACCATTCGTAAGGCGGTCAAGAAAATGGCCAGCATTGACAGAATGAAAAAAGACGGTACTTTCAATACCTTATCCAAGAAAGAGCGTTTGCAGGTAGACCGACTAAGAGCTAAACTCGAAAAAAACCTTGGCTCAATTTCTGAAATGACCCGTTTACCAGGTGCCCTTTTTGTGGTAGATACTATGAGGGAGCATATCGCGGTTAAGGAAGCCCAAAAGCTTAAGATCCCGATCTTCGCCATGGTGGATACCAATTCCGACCCAAGGCCGATAGATTTTGTGATCCCATCCAACGACGACGCTTCCAAGTCTATCGATATCATTATGACACAGGTAACCAATGCGGTAGCAGAAGGCCTGGCGGAACGCAAATCTGAAAAAGCCGCTGAAAAAGAGGGAGCTTCAGAAAGCACAGCCGCTGCGGAACCAGCAGTTGAAGAAGCTAAGGTAGAAGAGGTTCAAGAGGCGCCAAAGGCAGCTCCTAAGGCCAAGGCAGAAGAAATTGTTGAAGCTGCAGCTCCTGAAACTGTGGAAGAAGTTGTAGAAGAAGTAGCTGAGACGAAGGCGGTAGAAAAAGAAGAAGCAGCTACAGAAGCTGAGGCATCTGATAACGACCTTACCAAAATTGAAGGAATCGGACCTAAAGCTGCCGAAGCTCTTACCGGTGCAGGTATGAGCACTTTCGCTGACCTTGCCGGTGCGGATCCTGAAAAGATCAAGGAGATCCTTACTGCTGCCAGCTCCCGCATGGCTCATCTTGATCCGGGTTCATGGCCAAAACAAGCTAAAATGGCTGCCGAAGGAAAGTGGGATGAGTTAAAAGAATGGCAGGACAAGGTCAAGGCCGGAGTAGAAGAATAATAAGTACATAAATCATTCATTCACAACGATACCTTCGGGTGTCAAAACAATAAATAAAATGGTAAAAGTTACCGCAGCAGACGTAAATAAACTGAGAAAGGCCACCGGTGCCGGTATGATGGATTGCAAAAATGCATTGGTAGAAGCCGAAGGCGATTTTGATAAAGCCATTGAGATCCTTAGGAAAAAAGGACAAAAGGTTGCCGCGAAGAGAGCGGACAGAGACTCTTCCGAAGGTGCTGCAATTGCTAAGGTGAATGGCGATCACACCAGTGGAGTGATCATCTCATTGAACTGCGAAACAGACTTCGTTGCAAAAAACGAAAGCTTTGTTGCCCTGGCCAATGACCTGGCTGAACTAGCCCTTGATTTTAATAGTAAAGACGATTTTCTGGGTGCTGAATTCAACGGGCTTTCCGTACAGGAAAAGCTTACGGAGCAAACCGGAGTAATCGGTGAGAAAATAGAGATCGGAGGATTCAGAAAATTAAGTGCTCCTTTTGTTGGTTCATATATTCACGCCGGAAATAAGATTGCTACGCTGGTAGGTCTTTCCGAAGCTGTAGAAGGTGCTGCCATTGCGGCCAAAGACGTTGCGATGCAGGCTGCTGCAATGAACCCTGTTGCACTTAACGAGGATGGAGTAGATCAGTCTATTATCGACAAGGAGATCGAGATCGCCAAAGATCAACTCCGTCAGGAAGGAAAGCCTGAAAACATGTTGGAAAATATCGCCAAAGGTAAGCTCAAGCGTTTCTTCAAAGACAATACTTTGGTTAACCAGGCCTTTATAAAAGACAGCAAACAAAGCGTTGCACAGTATGTAAAATCAGTAGCTTCAGATCTTGAGGTTACCGGTTTTGAAAGAGTCGCACTGGGATAAGCTCAGTATACCAACACTTTTAGTACAAAGCCCTTTGACGCGAATGTCAAAGGGTTTTTTAATGCCTGATTTTCTGTCCAACGACCGATCAATCAGCCTGGTTCTATACCGCAACCTCTTGTAAACAGGACTGTATCAGGTCCAGGGTATGCTCAATATCCGCTTCTGTAGTAGCCCAGGAACACACACTTATCCTGATTGCTGCTGTCCCATTCCAGCTTGTCCCCGCTAACCAGCATTCCCCGGATTCCTGTATGGCCGCTACCAGGTTTTTGGTGATCTCTTCGGTCCTGGCGCGGACCAATACCTGGTTGAAGACCACCTCATTGAGCAATTCCAGGTCCATAGTGCTCAGACCGGCTTCTAATTGTTTGGCCCTCATATGAAATCCGGTGACCATATCGTCAATGCCCTGTTTTCCCAGATATTTCAAGGTGGCCCATAGTTCAATGGCGCGGGAGCGTTTAGACATTTCCGGGGTATATAGTAGCGGGTCTTTGTAGTCGCTGTAAATGATGTACTCCCCGCTTGCCTGCATAGCCGATACCAATGCCTCTTCGTCCTTGCACAGCACAATTCCCGAATCGTAGGGCGTATTCAGGGTCTTGTGCCCATCTACAGACCAGGACGAAGCTTTTTCTATTCCTCTGGTAAGGTGAGATCTGGATTTTGAGGCTGCTGCCCATAGGCCAAAAGCGCCGTCTATATGTATCCATGCACCGGCCTTGTTGGCCTTGTCGCAAATGTTTACAAAATCGTCAAAGCCTCCCGTATTTACATTCCCAGCTTGCAGGATCAATAGGCAACTGCTGTCCAGTTCCGGAATTTTCTCCGGTATGGCTCTACCCTGCTCATCCGAAGGGACCCATTCGATATTTTCGATCCCAAATCCAAGCATGGACAATGTCTTTTTAATGCTGGCGTGAATCTGTTCGTGGGCAACTATCCTGACCGCGGGTGCACCGTAAAGCCCCTTGGCGTTCACATCCCAACCCGCATTTTTTAATATTCTGAACCGGCCCGCGGCCAAGCCGCAAAGGTTAGCCATAGAAGTACCGCTAACAAAGCCGGCGACAGTACCCTGCGGCAATCCCAACAGTTCCACCAGCCACTTTTCACAAACCTGTTCCAGCTTGCTGTTTATGGGTGAAGTCAGGTATAACCCCCCGCATTGATCCCAAACATCGGCCAGCCATTTTACTCCAAGAGATGCGGGAACGGCTCCCCCGTTAACAAAACCAAAATACCTTCCGCCAATCTGTGCAATAGTGGCCGGTGTACCCCATTTATGTAGCTTTTCAAGAACTTCCCGGCCCGTAGAACTGCTTTCGTTCAGGGGCTCGTCAAAAGCCTGAAGGTTTTTTATGTTTTCCGGGGATGGAAAAACCGGCATTTCAGGAATTCCATCAATGTACTCATATGCGTAAGAACGGGCTTGTTCAAAAATGGATTTCTCTTCCATTTCCTGGAACATCTTTTGTTGATACTCTGGATGGCTCATACTTGTTAAATTGGATAATAGAAACTGCTTCGTTTTGACCGATTTAAAAGTACTGAATTAGCCATAAAAGACCTTGGATAATAGCGAATAGCAATAAGTCTTATTGCCTGATACGAGTTCTGGATCCAAAAAAAGCCAGCTGAGGTAAGTTCCAAGGGTTTGCGAACAAACTTCAGCTGACTTTGGCTTAGATATTTCTATTTGGTGCTATTTAGACTTTATCATGATATTGCCGTTAAAGCTTTTGAAGAGCATCTCCGGACCACCCCCATTTATGGTGCCCCTGACCCACTGTTCCACCTTTACCTTATAGACACCAGAGGAAGTGGATTTTTCTACGTTGGGTTCCTGTTTGGCGATCGCCATATCAAAATCGGTATAGATCTCCCCCATATCGGACTTTGCCTTTACATTCGCTTTGAGAGAAGATGGAAAAGTAATATCCAAATCGCCGTTCAAGCTGCTAAAGGCCATATTGGCACCTTGCGTAATATTAACAAAACTCACTATGATATCACCGTTTACCGTATCTGCGGAAACGGAACCACCGACTTCCTCACAAGTGATCTCCCCGTTTACGTTGGAGATCTCCATTTCGCCACTTACACCTTTCACAAGAATGTTCCCCTGGTTTACCGTTCCCAGTTTCAGGGAGAAGTCTTTCGGAACTTTTATCTCCAGGTTGGTAACCTTGTTCCACTGTTCATTGATGATCTTTACCTCATTGTTCTTTTCTTCCCCACTGATGTCCAGGGATGAGTGGTCTATGCGGCGGAGTCCGGACTTATCCTGCTTTTTTTCTTTATAGTGGGCTTTTCGGTTCCCGAAGGTAGCCTTTACCACTACCTCACTTCCTTCGTATGCTTCAACGTTTATGGAACCGTTAAGCTGCTCTACGGTTAGCTTTCCAGGGCTTCCCGGACTGCTCAAGGGTATGGAAAACAATTCTATCTCAGTATCCTGGGCCATCGCCAACAGCGGCAACGACAGGAAAACAACTAATAATATTCTAAAACTTTTCATGATCTCTCCTTTAATTTTTTGTAATAATCACATTGCCGTTAAGGGTTTCAAAATTGTGGGACAGCTTACCGCTGCCTATCTGTACTATAGGCCTGGATTCAAACTTGAACCTTCCCTTGCTGTCCGCATCGTTTTTAGTGGTTTTGGAATACTGTCGGGAAATATCAAAATCCGTATACAATTCTCCATTCATGCTCTTAAAACCAATAGCCGCGGACAGGTCTTGCTGATATTCGATATTGATATCGCCATTGAGCGAATAATAACTGGAAGCTTCGACCGGATTCTTCGCATAGGAGATCTTTACCTCACCGTTAATGGCGTGTACATCCGTTTTGCCGGTTATGTTATTAAGTTCTATTCCCCCATTTACATTGTTCGCTTTAAGGGATTTCCCGCGGGTATTGGATACGGCCAGTTCCCCGTCGTTGACTGTACTCACCACCAGGCTGGTGTTTCTGGGAACCCGGACCTTAAAATCCAGCTTGTGCGAATATTTCGGCTGATCGTGATTATTCCAGCACCAGTTGAAGCTCAGACCGTCTTCCTTGAAATTCATGTAAGGGGCATCAGGATGCACAATGATCCGGTTGGCTTCTTCGATAAAGTTTACTTTTAGCTCTTCTTTTCCGAGCTCCAGGTCTTCTGTATTCCTGGCTGAGATCTTTCTTTCGATCTCGAATAAGACGGTACTCCCATCGTATCCCTCCACGTCTATGGATCCAAAAACATTTTTAATGATCAGATTGTTTTCCCCGCTTCCGCTAAAGGCGACTTCTTTCTTGATCAGCTCCTTAAATTCCTTCTTTTGGGCCTGGAGCGGCTGCAGGCCGACCGTTGCCGTAAGGGCCGCGCATAGTACTGCTGTTTTCATTTCTAATTGCATTTAACTGTTCGTAATATTGATTGATGAATAAACCCCATTCGGGTATTTTAATTTGATTCGATATTATATGATCTGCTGTATGGAACTTTCCAGTTTCTTTTTAACCGAAGAGTCCAGAGATTTGCTCCTGATCAGTTTTTTAAATGGTTCGATAGATTTCTTCTCCTGAAGGGCTACCATAAGGTTGGCCAGTGTTACCTGCACAATGGGGGACTCCTGGGATACAATAGATTGTACCAGGCCTTCCCTGACAATAGGATTATCCAGGTAGTTGGTCAGTGATTCTATAGCTGCCAAACGCACGTTTACGTTCGGGTCGCTGTTCAATGTCTGCAACAAGGCCCTGATCACCGTTTCATCAACTTTTTGAATCTTATTGGCCTCGTTGATCCCCTGAAGTCGCTTATTTGCGGAAGGCTGCTCCAGCAAGGTAAGCACAAGTTGTTCGCGAACTGTCTCTGTTTCCGAGTCGACCACTTCGGGACTCTGCTGAACCGGATTGTCAATTGGCGCTCGGAGAAAAAATCCAATTGCCAAACCTATGGCCAGTAGCGCCAAACCGTAAGCGAATTGCGGCCTCCAGAGACTGACCATAAAATCCCTTATTTGACTTGCGAAACCAACTTTCTTCTTTGCCTTATCCTGTTCTTCGTACAGCATAGAGTAGAAGGAGGTATCCATCCGTTCCGAGGGTTCCGGAACTTCCAGGGAATCCAGCTGTGCCCAGGAATTCTGCAGCTGCTCAAACTGAATTTGAAAAGCCCCGTTGTCCTTTAGGAATACCTCAAACTCCTGTTTTTCCTTATCCTCCATCCTACCGGACAAATACGCGATTGCCTTATTTTCAAATACTTCTTCCTTCATAACTCTTTATTTTCCAATTGTAGAAATACGCTTCTGAGTTCTTTCAATGCCCGGTGAGCCTTTACTTTTGCAGCCCCTTCCGAGCAGCCAAGGATCTCCCCGATCTCACTAAACTTCAGTTCCCTGAACTTACTTAGCAGTAAAACTTCCCTTTTGTCTTCGGGAAGCCTTTGCAGAGCCAGGTTTAGCTGTACAACGCTTTCTTTTTTATCGATCTCTTCTTCTAATTCCATTTCATTTCCCCGATACTGCAAGCTTGAAACGTCTTCCTGAAACCTGCTGTTCTTATTCTTCCTGAAATGATCGTAATTAACATTTCGGGCCGTACGGAACATCCAGGCGGCAAAAGACCCTTCTCCTGTAAAGGTGTGCTTGTATTTAAGCATCCGAACAAAGACATTCTGCACCAGGTCTTCGCTTAAGGAAGCATTCTGGTTCATATTGTAAAAGAACCCGAACAACCTTTTCTTGTGCCTTTCGTAAAGTAGTCCCATCTTATCCAGGTCGCCTGTCTTTACTTTTAACATCAACGCATTGTCGGTCAGTGCTTGCAATCTCTTATAGTTTTAGGTCTTCAAGAGGGTAAACTCCCCTTTTCTGAAATGGTTACAAAATGTTTCAAATTTTTTTTTTAGTTAATAAGAAACAAAAAAAACGCGGCCCGTATCGAGCCGCGTTTGCTATTTTTTTTAAAACCTTGTTCTAACTTTTCATCCAGGCGTTTCTCAATTTCGTAGTAGCCTCACTACTTTCTTCCAATGGAATGATCCTTTCCACGTCTACCTTTGGAGTTCCGACCTTACCATTAAGTGTAATTTCTTCTTCGCCACGTTGTACTACCATGGTAATTTCAGTATCCGAGGACCATCCGAAACTCTCTCCGATTATGGGGCGTATGGCGTCCAGATCTATGTCCGTACCGTTAATATTTTTGATAATATCACCGGCTTCCGCTCCAAGATCCTTAAAAAAGGTGTTCAACGCGATCCCTTCCCGGATAAATATTGCGTTATCATTGGCCTGGTCTACGTCTATATAAGGTACATCGCCTCTGAGAAAATATCCACTGCTTTCTTCCTGGACCGTGCTGGTGAGTCCTACCCTCGAGAGGTAATCGCCGTAATCTATGGGTGTGTCCCCAATGACATGCGTATCAAAAAAGTCCCGAACTTCCGGATAGGTCATCTCCACAATCTCATCTATTAGTTTTTCATCTTCAAAAGGAGTATCGTTCCCATATTTATTGGAAAGTTCTTTCATCAACCACAAAACCCCTTTCTCACCATCGCTAAGTTCACGCAAGGTAATGTCTAAAACCATATTGATCAGGGCACCTTTTTCGTAAACATTTGCATAGTTTTCTTTATAAGGTTCCTCAAGTATGTTTTTGCTCATAACCGTAAAGGACATCGCATCGTCATAAGACTTGGCATTGTTGATCTTGTCCATGACCCTTTCGTAGAATTCGGTCTCATTTATGAGGCCCTGCTGGATCTGGAAGAGATTGGCGAAATATTCTACGGTCCCTTCGTACATCCACAGATGTTCCGACATCTTAGGGTCGTTAAAATCAAAATACTGAATCTCTTTAGAATGGACGTTCAAGGGGGTTACAATATGAAAGAACTCATGAGACACCACATCGACCATGGCCTGCTCCAGGGCATCTTTAGGCATTTGTTCCGGAAGCACCACTACTGTAGAGGTGTGATGTTCCAGGGCTCCGAACCCGCTGGCATCTGTGTCTGTCAGCGTAGACAAATACAACAAAATGTTATATTCACGGGTCCCGTCTATTTCTCCGAGGAACTCCTTTTGAGCGCTCATCATTGTTTCCATGCGCTTTTTCAGATCTTCGGCCGTATAGACCCCGTTTGGAGAATAAACACTGATATTAACCGTAATATCCTTAAGGGTTATTGAGGCGTTATTCGGTTTGGTATAGTGAATCGGGTTGTCGATCACTTCAAAGTATCTGTTGGCCAGAAATGTGGTATAGGTTTCTTCGGCCTCCTTTTCCTTAATTTTTAATGAAGTGGTATGAGCAAGTCCTTCGGGTGCTTTGATATGAATCTCATAAGGTACTTCCTTAAAACCATCAAAATAACCTACAAAACCGTGAAGATTCAGCATAAAATTCTCCCCAGCCTGAATATTGGTACCAGCTGGTGAAAAAACCGGTTCCTTTATCTCATTTTCGGTATCGTAAGTATCATTTACATAATAGGTTAGCTTATCCAGTTTTCTAGCATCGGAGATAGACCAGGTATTCTCGTCCAATTTGTTTAAGGTTAATTCTTCACCCTTGTAATCCAGGGCTTTTAGGCCTTCAATATACTTGCCATAGTTATCAGTACTATAAGTTCCTGGAACGGTCTTAGGAATGTAAAAGCTGATCTGATCACTGGTAAACGCACCTGGATCTATAGTCACCATCACCTTGTCATCCACCACATTTACGAGGTCCAGGGTGGCGCTGATTGGCATTTTTTCTACAGTAACCAGGTTCTGAGTTGCTCCACAACCGTACAGGAGTAACAACACGGATAAAGCACAGGCAAAATTTCTCATAATCTTTGAAGTTATTTAACACAAGGATATTAATTTTTAACCAACTGAAGGCCAGTATTCACAAATAATTAGGAAGTTCCTTTAAACTTTTTACCAGCCTATTCCCGTAAATTATTTTGATTATTTTTGTTCGGAAATAAGCTAAAAAGCGGTATGCAATACAAACGGATACTATTAAAACTCAGCGGAGAAGCCCTGATGGGAGAAAAGCAATACGGCATAGATCCTGGCAGGCTCGCCGAATATGCTGAGGAAATCAAGTCGGTGGTTGACAAAGGTGTGGAAGTGGCCATTGTAATCGGTGGAGGAAATATTTTCCGCGGTCTTGCAGGGGCCAGCGGAGGAATGGACAGGGTACAGGGAGACCATATGGGGATGCTCGCGACTGTGATCAACGGCCTGGCACTCCAAAGCGCTCTGGAAGATAAAGGCTTGGAAACCAGGCTGCAATCTGCCATAAAGATCAATGAAGTTGCAGAACCGTTTATCCGAAGAAGGGCAATGCGTCACCTGGAAAAAGGCCGGGTGGTAATCTTTGGTGGGGGCACAGGAAACCCTTACTTTACTACGGATTCAGCCGCGGTTTTAAGAGCCATAGAAGTAGAAGCTGATGTTATTCTTAAAGGTACGCGGGTTGACGGCATCTATACCAGTGATCCGGAAAAAGACAAAACCGCGACCAAATTCGATACCATATCCTTCAACGATGTCCTGAACCGGGGGCTTAAGGTCATGGATTCTACAGCCTTCACCCTTAGCCAGGAAAACGAACTTCCCATAGTTGTCTTTGACATGAATAAAAAGGGCAATCTGATGAAAATCGTTTCCGGTGAAAATATTGGCACAGTAGTGAATCTTTAGATTTGTTACAATTTGTGTTATATTGAACTAAATTAAACGGTATGAACGAAGAAGTTAAATTTATACTGGAAGCTACAGAGGAAAGTATGAATGGGGCCATCACGCACCTGGAAAAAGCCTTTGTCAAGATCAGAGCAGGGAAAGCGAGTCCGTCTATGCTTTCTACGGTCATGATCGATTATTACGGGTCTCAAACTCCCTTGTCTCAGGTGTCCAATATCAACACTCCGGATGCCCGGACCATTTCTGTTCAACCCTGGGAAAAATCCCTCATTCAGGAAATAGAAACGGCCATAATGAATGCCAACCTGGGATTCAATCCCATGAATAACGGGGAGATGGTGATCATCAATGTTCCTCCGCTAACCGAAGAAAGGCGTATCCAACTGGTAAAACAGGCCAAATCAGAGGCTGAGGATGCCAAGATCAGTGTTAGGAACGCAAGACAGGAAGCCAATAAAGAATTGAAGGATCTGGATATCTCGGAAGACCGGCATAAGAATGCGGAAATAGATGTTCAGGAATTAACCGATACCTATACTAAAAAAGTGGAGGCCTTACTCACCGTTAAGGAAGCGGAAATCATGAAGGTCTAAGCTAAGTTAGCCGGTATTGCTGTTACTCAGCCCGGAATTTACTCCTCAAGCTTGTACCAATCGACATTTTTCAAGTTTTCCCTTCGGCCTTTTTCTGTGGCCGGATAATTGGTTACGAGATAGTTTATAATAATCTCCTCATTTTCTCCCAGGTCCCATAAATTCTGGGTTTCCTGCATCCATCTTATGGTAGATGCCCAACTGTCGCGGTTCAGGCGGTTCTGAATGATGAGATCCGCCGAATGGCAACTGGTACAATTTACTATAGTCTCATTGAGACCTTCTGCAGCTATCAGGCCCGTTCTTTGGTGAATTCCATTCTCTACTCCATCCATGCTGTACTCTTGCTGTTCTACGGGTACCGCACTTTCTTCTTTAGGTTCACACTCAGACAAAATATATCCGCCTATCAGCGCCACCACCAAAACCACAGTACAGATCACGATCAGTATGCGGTATACGATCCTTTCTCTTCTCCAAAAGCGCTTGTGGTCTGTCATTGTTAAGTCACTTTAACGGCTATTCTATGGCAGGCATTGTTAAGATAGCCCTTGGGGTTCCAACCCGGTAGCACCATAGGTTGGGTAACGCCTTTATCATCGGTTGCCTTTGCCCATACTTCATAATACCCCTTTTTAGGGAAGTTTATGCTTGCGGAAAACTGTTGCCAGGCAAGTCGGTTTACCGGCTTTTCAAGCTTGCAAGACTGCCAGGAAGACCCAAAATCTATGGAATATTGCACTTTGGCGACCTCAGATTCACCTGCCCAGGCATGACCCCTAATACCGAGCTTTCTATCCTCAAGTATAGCACCAGACCTTGGGTAAGTTATCAGCGATTTAACAGGCATGGACTCGATAATACACATATCCTCGTCCTTGACCTTGGCGCCAGGTGCCACGGGATCACAGGGAACCCGATAAGAACTGCCGGTCATCTTCGCCCCGTCGTGAACCTTATTCCGAATGCTGATCCGCTCTACCCATTTTCCTGATGCGGATGCAGGCCAACCTCCGGCTACCATGCGGAGTGGATAACCGTGGACCTTCGGAATGTCATTCCCGTTCATTTTCAGTGCCAGCAGGGTTTCATCCTGCATCGCCTTGGCAATAGGCACACCCCGGGATATGGCATCCCTGTTCTGATCCCCGCTAAGATGCAGGTCTGCCGCGTAGTACGCCACATAGACGGCATCGGTTTTTATCCCGCAATCCTCGAGTACATCCCTAAGGCGAACACCTGTCCACTCAGCACAGGAGACCGCCCCTACCGTCCATTGATTGCCTTTTGCCGGAGGGTTGAATTCGCTACGTCCATTACCACCGCACTCCAATGTAAGCCGGTAGCTGTATTGTTTGAATTTTGTTTTTAGGTCGTCCAGGGAATAGACTTTCTTTTGTTGTGCAGATTCCCCGTCTATGGTCAGCGTCCAACTGTCTGCATCAAGTTCCTGCGGAATGAGCCCATTATTTCTTACGAACATAAATTTGGATGGAGTGACAGCATCGTCCAGCAAATGGGCTTTGGCCTCAATATTCCAGGGTCTTCTGTTCAAAACCGTCATTTCCTTGTCCTTACCAAAGAGCTTAAAAGGATCCTGGTCCTGAAGGAACAAGGGCAGGTAACCCTCAGGGATTCTGGCGGCAAAGACCACCTCTGCCATGCTCGTTCCAAGGGCTGCTAAGGCGGATCTTTCAATAAATATTCTTCTCTTCAAAATTCCCGTTTCTGATTTTCACCTAAAGTACGCAATTTTAATATGCTCGGAAACCGGGATGCACACAAAACAAGCTACAGCTATTTGCCATGGCTTAACTAGGAACACTGCAAGGCATTTTCTACCTTTGCCGCCGTTAACCGATAAGAATGGTAAAAAAGATTACAGATGGGTTTTGGCCCAAGGTTGCCGGGATTATTCTTCGCAACAGAATACTGATCCTCATCTGTGTCGCGCTAATGACCACCTTTCTCGCCTTTCAGTGGGAGCATATGCGTTTTTCCAATTCAGAGGCAAATCTCTTACCGGACGACCATCCTACCAACCTGGAATACAATGCCTTTTTAGAACTTTTTGGGGAAGAAGGAAACGCCGTAGTGTTGGCAATTCAGGACAGTAGTCTGTTCAGTCCGGCAAAATTCAACCGCTGGAACAGGCTGAGTAAGCAGCTGGAGGCATTTCCCGAGGTAGACCTGGTGCTATCCACCGAAAACCTCAAAAAACTGGTAAAAGACAATGAGAAGCAGGAGTTCGTTCTGGAACCTTTTATAACGGAAGCTCCACAGAGACGAGAAACTATTGACAGTCTAAAGCAAGAGCTTTTCAATAAGCTTCCCTTTTACGACAACCTGCTCTACAACAAAGAGACCCAAACCATCAGGACCATAGCTTACCTGGATAAGGAACTCGTAAATACTTCCGTTAGAAAAGATTTTATCCTTCAGGACCTGACCAACCTGGTAAATCAGTTTGAAGAGGAGACCAATCTGGATGTTCACATTTCCGGAATGCCGTATATCCGGACCAAGAATTCGCAGAATATCATTGACGAGATAGGGAAATTCATTCTCGCTGCCCTGGGGGTGACTTCCCTGATATTTTTCTTTTTCTTCCGGAGCATCCGAGCCACTTTTATCTCTATGTGCGTAGTGATCATAGGGGTTATGTGGGCCTTTGGGGTTCTGGGGCTGCTGCAATACGAAATAACCGTGCTTACGGCCTTAATACCTCCGTTGATCATTGTGATCGGGATCCCGAATTGCATCTTCCTGATCAACAAATATCAACAAGAAGTCAAGAAACACGGGAACCAAGCACTTTCGCTCCAGCGGGTAATTTCCAAGATCGGTAATGCCACTTTGATGACAAACGTGACCACTGCATCCGGGTTCGCGACCTTTATCATTACCGATAGCAAGCTATTGACGGAGTTTGGAATTGTAGCCTCGATCAACATCATCGGGATCTTTATTCTTTCCCTGCTGATCATCCCCATAGTTTACAGCTTTATGTCCCTCCCCAAGACCAAACATCTGAAGCACCTTAATAAACGGTGGATAGACGCTTTTGTCAACTGGATGGAACGGATTGTACGCGAGCGAAGGATCTCTGTCTATATCACTTCGGTTGCCCTGTTGGTGTTAAGCATTATTGGGATCTACCAGATTGAAATATCCGGGAGTCCCATTGAGGACATGCCCAAGAAAGCCGCGTTTTTCGAGGATATTCGCTTTTTTGAACGGGAATTTGACGGTATCATGCCCATTGAGATCGTGGTGGATACGGAGCGCAAGAACGGGGTGCTCAAACCGGCTACGCTTCGCAGAATGGATGAGCTCGGAACACTGATTGAGGAAACCCCGGAGCTTTCCCCTCCGATCTCCGTAGTGAATCTGGTAAAATACTCTAAACAGGCCTTCTACAACGGTATTCCGAAGTACTATCAGCTCCCCACATCCCAGGAAAATAGTTTTATTACCGATATCGCCCGAAAGTCAAAAGACAATGGTAATCTGCTAAAGAGCTTTGTGGATAGTACAGGACAGGTAGCCAGGATCACCGCCTATATGAAAGATACCAAAACAGACCGGATGGAAGAGATTGAAGAGGAACTTCTGGAAGGTATTTCCAAGATCTTTCCTTCGGATCGCTATAAGGTTTATATGACCGGGAAGGCACTGCTTTTTCTCAAGGGTACGAAATATTTGGTGAGAAATCTTATTCTCTCACTAACCCTGGCGATAGGCCTTATTGCCCTTTTTATGGCCTATTTGTTCCGTTCTTTCCGAATGATCGTTATTTCCCTCATCCCTAACCTGCTACCTCTACTCGTAACCGCCGGCGTGATGGGCTTTGTGGGTGTACCCATTAAGCCGTCTACAATCCTGGTCTTCAGCGTGGCTTTTGGTATTTCTGTGGATGATACTATTCATTTTCTGGCAAAATACAGACAGGAACTTACGGCCAACCACTGGCGGATACAGAAATCCGTCTACGCCGCGCTTCGGGAAACCGGGGTGAGTATGTTCTACACTTCCATAGTGTTGTTTTTTGGCTTTTCTGTCTTTATTATTTCCAATTTCGGTGGAACTGTGGCACTGGGGGCCCTGGTTTCCGCTACCTTGCTCTTTGCCATGCTGGCCAATCTTATTTTGTTACCTTCCCTGCTGCTATCCCTTGAGCGCAGTATTGCAAACAAAACCGTCCTTAAAAAACCACAGATCGATATTCTTCCCAAGGAGGAGCTCAACCTGGGGAGGAAAAAGAACTAACCTCCGATAAAGCTTACTATTATAGCCCAAAGTGCACTGGAATTTTTGACCAAAAAGTTATCTTTGCGGTTCAAATTCAGAAATGATCCGGGTATGATAGCCACTAGCATCAAAGAACTGTTTAAATCTGCCTCCTTACAACAGGAAGTGCAAATCAATGGTTGGGTAAGAACATTCAGAAGCAACAGGTTTATTGCTTTAAATGACGGTTCTACCCTGCGTACGATCCAATGTGTGCTTGATTTTGAAAACACGGATGAAAGTCTGTTAAGACAAATCACCACCGGAGCCGCCCTTAAGATCACGGGAACCCTGGTTGAAAGCCAGGGCAAGGGTCAGGATGTTGAAATTCAGATCAAGGATATTGAGGTGCATGGGACGGCGGATCCTGAGACCTATCCCATCCAGCCCAAAAAACACTCCATGGAGTTTTTGCGTGAACAGGCGCATCTTAGAGTAAGGACCAATACTTTTGGTGCGGTAATGCGGGTACGCTCGGCTTTGGCATTTGCCATTCACGACTATTTTCGGAAAAACGATTTCTTCTATTTCCATGCTCCCATAATTACGGGATCTGATGCAGAAGGTGCCGGAGAAATGTTCCGTGTAACCACCCTAAGCGATAAGCAACCTCCTCTGGATGAGCATGGTGCGGTGGATTACAAAGAGGATTTCTTTGGTAAAGAAACAAACCTGACGGTTTCCGGACAATTGGAAGCTGAGGCTTACGCCATGGGGCTTGGTAAGGTATATACTTTTGGCCCAACCTTTAGGGCAGAGAACTCCAACACTTCACGCCACCTGGCAGAATTCTGGATGATAGAACCGGAAATGGCTTTCTACGACCTGGACGCCAATATGGACCTGGCTGAAGATTTCATAAAAAGCGTACTGAAGTACATCCTGGAAAACTGTGAAGAAGACCTGGCTTTCCTGGAAAAGCGTTTGTTGGATGAAGAAAAGACCAGGCCGCAAGCCGAGCGCAGTGAAATGGCTTTGATAGAAAAACTCCGCTTTGTGGTAGACAACCATTTTAAAAGAGTGACTTATACTGAAGCCATAGATATTCTAAGGAACAGCAAACCCAACAAGAAGAAAAGGTTTGAGTATCTCATAGAAGAATGGGGTGCCGACCTGCAGAGTGAGCACGAGCGCTTTTTGGTTGAAAAGCACTTCAAGTGCCCTGTAATCCTTTTTGACTATCCCGCGAAGATCAAGGCCTTTTACATGCGTCTGAATGAGGACGGCAAAACGGTGAGGGCCATGGACATCCTCTTCCCGGGAATCGGAGAAATTGTCGGGGGTTCTCAAAGGGAAGAACGCCTGGATGTACTCAAGGAGAAAATAGACGAACTGGACATAGACGAAAAAGAACTCTGGTGGTACCTGGATCTCCGGAAATTCGGTACGGCGGTTCACAGCGGATTTGGATTGGGGTTTGAACGCCTCGTACAGTTTGCTACCGGAATGGGTAATATCCGGGATGTGATCCCCTTTCCAAGAACGCCTCAGAACGCCGAGTTTTAAATTGATTTTTTTAACTTTATAAAGGCCTTTGAAAGCTACCCCATATGCTTAAACAACACTTACAATTTAAACTCTCTCAGAAGCTTTCTCCTCAGCAAATCCAGCTGATGAAGTTAATACAGCTACCTACCCAGGCTTTTGAACAGCGTTTAAAACAAGAGTTGGAAGAAAATCCGGCGCTTGAGAGTGGCAAGGAGGATAGCAATTCGCTGGATGAGGATTACGGGGACAGCTATGAAGGCGAATCTGATAGCGAGACCATCAATTCAGAGGACATCAATATTGATGAATACCTAAGTGACGATGAGGTCCCCGACTACAGGACCAGGGCGAACAATTACAGCGCGGACGATGATGAAAAGAGCATCCCCTATGCCGCGGGTATTTCCTTTAACCAATATCTGATTAACCAGTTAAACACGGTTTACCTCAGCGACGAGGAATGGGCTATCGCAGAGTTTTTGGTGGGAAGTGTTGATGAAAGCGGGTATTTGAGACGACCCCTGAGCGACATCATGGACGATCTTGCCTTTACACAAAACGTCTATGTTGATGAACCCACCATTGAGAAGGTCTTAAAAGTGGTTCAGGACCTAGACCCTCCAGGGGTTGGGGCCAGGTCTTTGGACGAATGCCTGATCATCCAGCTGAAGCGAAAGGAACAGAACCCAAACGTTGAACTGGCTGTCAAAATACTGGAGAAGTCCTTTGAGCAATTCACCAAAAAACACTACAAAAAACTCATACAGAAGTACGACATTACGGAGTCTCAGTTAAAGGATGCGATTTCGGAGATTGAAAAGCTAAACCCAAAACCGGGGGGTTCCTATTCCGGGAGCAATAAGATCATAGAGCATATCGTCCCTGATTTCTCTATTAAGATCGTTGATGGGGAACTCGAATTGAGCCTCAATGGCAGAAATGCGCCGGAACTCCATGTTTCCAAGGAATACAGCAATATGCTGGCCGGGTACAAAGCGGCCAAAGACCGTTCAAAATCCCAGAAAGACGCGGTCCTTTTTATCAAGCAAAAGCTGGATGCCGCCAAATGGTTTATAGATGCCATTAAGCAACGTCAGCAAACCCTTTTCGTTACTATGAATGCCATCATGGAATATCAGCGGGAGTATTTCATGACCGGAGATGAGAGACAAATCCGCCCAATGATCCTCAAAGACATTGCCGATGCCATTGGTATGGATGTTTCTACGGTTTCCCGGGTGGCGAACAGCAAATATGTGGACACTCCTTACGGCACCAAACTGATCAAAGATTACTTTTCGGAGTCCATGAAAAATGTGCAGGGCGAAGACGTCTCGACCAAAGAGATCAAAAAGATCCTGGAAACAGTTATCAGGGATGAAGAAAAGAGAAAACCGCTTACTGATGATAAACTGGCCGCCCTGCTAAAAGAAAAGGGCTATCCCATAGCAAGGCGTACTGTCGCCAAATACCGGGAACAATTGGGAATCCCGGTGGCCCGGCTTAGAAAACAGATATAATGAGGCTGTTTCTGAAATTAATCTCTTACTTGTTTCACCCCCTTTTTATTCCCATTGCGGGTACGGTGACTTATTTCGTAGTTACACCCAAATACAGCCCTTTGGAATTGCAAAGCGGGAACATCCTGCCCATCTTCATCCTGACCGTAATTATTCCTATCATCAGTTTTTTGATCCTCAAAAACCTGGGAGTTATTCGGTCTATTTTCCTTCCGGACATCCGGGAACGGACCTACCCGCTGATCATCAGTATTCTGTTGCTGATCATGGTACTATTCAAGGTAATTCCCAACAATTATACCGCGGAACTCTATTTTTTCTTTGTAGGGCTCATAGCCGCGACTGCGGCCAGCCTTATACTGGTCTTCCTCAACTTTAAGATAAGCCTGCATCTGATGGGCATGGGAAGTTTGTTAATGTTTCTGATCAGTCTAAGCATCCACTTCGAGAAAAATATTACCATAGCCATAAGCCTGTGTACCCTGGCCACAGGATTAGTAGCTACTTCGAGACTATTCCTAAATGCTCACGGTAGAGCGGAAGTGCTGGTAGGCTTTCTGATCGGAGCGATCTCCCAGTTGCTCACGCTCAAATTCTGGCTGTAAAGTCTGTTTACTGCCGGCTCTCCTTATTTAGTATTCGCTTCAATGAGTTTCATCGGGAAGAGATCCTGGATCTGATCAATCCGTGCCCTTAGAAATTCCCTTCTTTCTTGAGGAGTCTGCGGATTGCGATACTCCGAGGACATTGCCGTGTAGGATTCTCCGAAGGTTTTCAAAGCTTCCCTGTCCCTCAAGGCGTTATAAGCCGCCACCAGCTCGTTCTGTACAGCTATGTAAACCCCATAACTGGATTCCCTGCCGGTATTCAGTGAAATAACGGCTTCCTGTGGGTTGTCTGAAGACTCCGGGCTTCTCAAACCCTGACAGTAGGAGCAATGGCCGTTTTCACCTTTAGACACCCCTCCATTGTCCAGAAATGCGATGGTCGTTAGCCTGAGATCTTCCAGGCCAATACGCACTTCATCTACCAACAGTTCATTTTGATTATTGATTGAGATTTCGAGGATATTCCTGTCGTTAATAGGTACTTCAGGGGTTTGCGCCTCTTTTCTAGGCAGTAGTCTGTCCAGACCTTCTTCGGTTTCAATAATGGTTGTAACCAGAAAAAAGATCAGTAATAAAAAGGCGATGTCCGCCACAGATCCGGATTGTACCGTCGGTGTTTGTCTTCTTCTTGCCATGATTTAATGTTTATGTTGAACTATTTGATTTCAATAAGTCACCAGGCGTGAAGTATGGGAAAGCGGGAAATGGGGTAGCCTGGATGCCAACCAGGCGGAAAAATAGTCGTAGATATTTCAACTAAACAGCATCAATTTTCATGCCACCTGTCAAAGGATGTAGAAGATGATCCCTATCCGCAAAGGAGTAAGGCCTACCTCCTGACCATCCAGGGCGGTAACACCATCGTCAAAGAGGTCGTTCAAGGCGTAGTAGGCGTGTATGTTGAAAGTATTGTACCCAAAATTCAGCATGAGTCCATACTGGAAATTTCGGGTATCGGTGTTATAAAAGGAGTCTTTTAAGGTATCTGAAACAAATTTCGATCGGCTTCCGACAATGTACCCTAACTTGATCCCGGCATACACCCTCCAAAATTTGTAATCAGCCGCTGTTGAATTCCGCCATCGAAACTCAATGGGCATTTCTATCAGATGGGTCTCAATCTTGTTACGCTTGAAAGGATTGTCATTATCATCCACAATAGCATATTCAAAACCGTCTGCGGTTTCTGAGGCTACCAAATTGGTGTAATAAGAATTAACCGCGTATCCAAGGCCAATACCCAGGCCAATGTTTCTCAGGGGACTAAGCGGTATGTCCTTGATAAAACCTCCCTGTAAGCCATAGGAAAGGTTTCTGAGGGAAACTCCATCAGGTTTCCCAAGGAGAAAGTTATAGGTGATCCCGACGTAAAACTGATCTTCCAGATATTCATTATCCAGGCTGTCTGACTGCTGGCTGTGTAGGCCATAGGAAAGTAGTAATGCGAGAAAAACGGTCAGACCTCTCATAGAAGGGTAAAATTAAAACAATAAACCCACGGATTCAATAAAAAGCGCCTCAAAGGAGTTTGAGGCGCTTAAACTATAATTTAAGTATGAAATACTGTTATTGCAAATTCATAAACGGGTCTCCCTCGTAAGTGGTATAGTTGACCTTCAATGCGTTTACTTTTCGCAATTCTTGTTTAATATCGGAGATTAATCCCATATTAGCCTGCTTATCCACCTTGAGAGCTGTAGTAAGTACGTTCTGCAATTCCTGGGGCTTCTTGGCCCGTTCCTGCAGGATGTAATCACCAACCTCTGATACATTCGCAAACTTGTCATTCAATTGAATTTTTGGTTCAGAACCAAAAACCTTTTGATACTCCCTGGTAGGTTTCCCAACATAGATGTAGAGTACCCTGTCCTTCTTCTCGAGTTTCTTAGTCTCGGAAGCATTGGGTAAGGTATTCTCAACCATGATAGAGCTGTCTTTCATGGTAGTAACCGTCATGAAAAAGAACAGCAGCATGAAAACAATATCAGGAAGTGAAGCAGTAGATACTGCCGGTAGGTCTCCGTCTTTCTTTTTATTGAACTTAGCCATAATTCCTTCCTGTTTAGTTACCAGTAGAAGTTTCTGCCTCAGACAATTTCTGAGGGAACAACTCCTGGACTCGTTTTACCTTATCTTTCAATTCGTCCCGAACTCCTGAAGGTGTTTCAGGATTGAGGAATTCCGCCTCCATTTCGGTAAAATCCCTTCCGAACAATCTCTGAGCCTCTCTATCCCTGAGTTCATTGTAAGCCCCTACCAGTTCATTCTGAACAGTAATGTAGGTCGCGTACTTCGTTTCCCGGTCGTTCTTAAGGGAAATGATCGCCTTATTCGGATTATCCGAAGATTCCGGATCCCTTTTACCCTTGCAATAGTTGCAGTATTCAGGGCTGCCAGACGGCGCACCGCCATTATCCAAAAAGGCTACAGCCTTCGCTTTCAGATTTTTCAGTTCCGTCAATTCTTCCTCAACCAGCAACTGACCGTTTTTATTGATATTAACGGTAAAGATGTTCTTTTGCTTGATAACCACGTTATCTTCCGGCGGTTCCATTGGCGGTAGCATCCTATCTAGACCTGCGTCTGTTTCAATAGTAGTGGTTACTAGGAAAAAGATCAGCAGTAAGAAAGCGATGTCTGCCATAGATCCGGCATTAACCTCTGGTGGTGCTCCTCTTCTCGGCATAATTCTAAATTTTTATTTACTGGACATTTTTTTGATACCACCCCATATCATTGACCCAACGGCAACGACAGTGAGTATAAAAAATACATTGAGTCCCATTCCGATTTTCTTCACGGTACTCTCGGTTGTTGCAACACCTCTGCTGGCCATTGCTTCAACAGTTCCATCAGCGCCATCGGAAAGTACATAAGCGATGGCAACCACTAACAGAAAACCTACGATGATAAACAAGGTTTTCTTAAGGCTTTTAGGGTTGGAGAATAAGTTCTTTAGTGTAAATAGAAGACTTACTACTACTGCGATCCCTAACAACAGATAGGTAATGATAAACATAAAGTTCATCGCTCCGCTCTGAACTGCTTCCCCTACGGGAACGTCTTTGCTGGGAAGTTGATACCACAAGATAGCAGACAGCACCCCTAATACAGCTAATACTATTTTAACAATTCTGTTCATAATGTTTTGTATTAGAGCGTCTTACTTATTTTTTGTGATCTACCAACATATCGATCAAAGTGATCGAAGAGTCTTCCATGTCATTTACGATACTATCAATTTTTGCAATGATGTAGTTGTAGAAAATTTGAAGTATGATCGCTGTGATCAGACCGAATACTGTTGTCAATAACGCTACCTGGATGTCTCCTGCGATAAGGGAGGCACTCAAGTTACCCACCGCGCTAATTTTCTGGAAGGCCTGGATCATACCGATTACCGTTCCCATGAAACCAAGCATGGGGGCAATTGCGATAAAGAGCGACAACCAGGAAACATTCTTTTCCAGTTGACCCATCTGAACCCCGCCATAAGCCACAACAGCTTTTTCTGCAGACTCAACACTTTCACCGGCACGGTCTAAACCTTGGTAATAAATGGAAGCAACGGGCCCTTTGGTGTTTCGGCAAACTTCCTTAGCGGCTTCTACGCCACCTGATGCAAGAGCGTCTTCAACTTGTTGCTTTAATTTACCACTGTTAGTGCTGGCCATATTAAGGTAAATGATTCTTTCGATCGCCACGGCCAAACCGAGGATCAAACAAAGGAGTACAATTCCCATGAAACCGGCACCACCTTGAATAAACTGTTCTTTTAATACTTGAGTAAAACCTTTCTCAGCTTCTACCGCAGCATCATCCTGAAGCATTACCACAGCTGAAGCCATCGTCGAAGATAGATTTGAAACTATTGCGTTCGCTTTTGCGCTTACCGTATTTGTACTTAATACAAATAGCCCAGCCATGGCCAGGATTGAGAATAATTTTTTCATTTCTTTCAAACTTAAATTTAGTTAGTTAATAGGGTTAAAGATAAAAAAAAAATACAATTAAAAAATTAAAACTTTTTAGCCCAGATATAGGAAACATAACGGTTTTCAAACGTTCCTCTATCTTTTGCCCAACCTAACCCAGCAAGCTTCCGAGAACTCCTTCTGATGTGTGTTCTTTAAAGAGTGGGCGGGATGAGTCTCATAAATCCCATAGGTTATGTCGGCAATTTGCTGATGCCTTTGCGACAAAGCAGAAATTCATTCGCTTCTGCTAAAGTATGTTGTATAATCGCCCGGGAAATCTCTAAGTTCCCTCAGGCCTTTGCAGAGAGGAAGGGATTCGAACCCTCGATACACTTTTGGTGTATACACACTTTCCAGGCGTGCGCCTTCGACCACTCGGCCACCTCTCTAAATTTACCCCATTTTCGGGTCGAGCAATAAACAAAAAAAAACTTATTTAATAAAATTTCACCCGTTAATTTTCGCTCATTTCCCCCCTCAATGGAGTTTCAAACAAAGCCTTAAATGAGCGGGGCGGAGTACCATTCCCCAGAAGATACATTAGCTTGGCAAGAGCAGCTTCCGTAGTGATGTCCTTCCCGCTTATCATTTTCATTTCAAGCAGTGCTTTGCTGGTTTCGTATTGGCCCATAATTACGCTTCCGCCGGTGCATTGGGTGACATTGACAATGTACAGACCTTTGGCAATTGCATCTTTCAGATCCTGGAGCAGCCAGCTCTGCGTGGGGGCGTTACCGGCTCCGTAGGTCTCCAGTATGACGGCTTTTAAACCGGGACTGTTAAGCACAGCCTGAACCAACTCGCGGCCAATACCCGGAAACAACCTCAGCACGGCGATGGCTGAATCCATCTCTTTTTGAACCTTGAGTTTTCTCCTACCTTCTCTTCTGAGCAAATATTCCTTGTGTACTTTAAGATAAACACCGGATTCTGCCAGCGCAGGATAATTCAGCGAGGCAAATGCCTGAAAGTGTTCCGCATTGAGCTTGGTAGTGCGGTTAGCCCTATACAGCTTATATTCAAAATAGAGACCCACCTCCCGGACAACCGGTCCGCCACGTTCTTTTAAAGCGGCTATCTGTATGGACGTGATCAGGTTCTCTTTTGCATCGGTACGCAGGTCACCTATCGGTAATTGAGAACCGGTAAAGATCACAGGTTTCGCCAGGTCTTCCAGCATAAAACTCAAAGCGGAAGCCGAATAGCTCATGGTATCACTACCGTGCAGTACAACAAAGCCGTCATAAGAATCGTAATGCTTTTCTATGATCCCGGCCATAGACCTCCAATGGCGAACATCCATATTGGACGAATCTATGGGCTTCTTAAAAGAAACGCTGTCTATACGACAACCCAGTTGTCCCAATTCGGGAATGCTCTTGACCACCTTGCTGAAATCAAAGGCCTTCAGGGAGCCGGAATCGTAGTCCTTGATCATTCCAATGGTACCCCCGGTATAGATCAGGAGGATATTGGTCTTGTCTTTCATTGTCTTAGTTCGGTTGTTTTGTGATAGCTAAGGTGCAAATTATTTCGCTATATACTTAAACCCCAAAAACTTCTCTGGAATTTGCTGTGGTAATCTCTGCAATACGGTTTTTGTCCATTTCGTATATCTCTGATAATTTTTCTAAAACCCGGAGCAGGTAAGCGCTTTCGTTCCGCTTACCGCGATATGGGACAGGAGCCAGATAAGGCGAATCTGTTTCCAGAACAATATGTTGCAGTTCTATGTTTTTCAGGAAAGTGTCTATCTTGCCGTTTTTGAAAGTTACCACCCCGCCGATTCCCAATTTCATCCCAAAGCCGATGGCGCGCCTTGCCTGTTCCTCATTACCCGTAAAGCAATGAAAAATCCCGTAAAGATCCGGACCCCTTTCACCTTCCAGCACTTCAAAGATCTCGTCAAAGGAATCCCGGCAGTGTATAACGATGGGCAGGCCGTGTTTTTTGGCAAGTCGGATCTGATATTGGAAAGCCTGCTGCTGTTGTTTTAGAAAGGTTTTGTCCCAGTAAAGGTCTATGCCTATTTCGCCTACCGCGTAAAAAGTTCGCTCATTCAGCAATTTTTCAACCAATTGCAGCTCTTCTTTATAATTCTCCTTTACACTGGTAGGATGCAGGCCCATCATCAGGTAAATATTGTCAGGGTAGGCTTTTTCCAGGGCAAACATGGCTTCCGTATAAGAGGAATCAATGGCCGGAACAAAAAACCGCTCAATACCGGATGAGATCGCCTCCCGGATTACCTTATCCCTGTCTTCATCAAAAGCTTCACTATACAAATGGGTATGTGTGTCTGTCAAAATCATCCCGACAAAAATAGAATTATCTTTGTCAAAAAAGAACCTATGGCCAGCTTGAAAAAATTCCTTGAGACGAAAAACTACCACTGGGTTCCGCTGGTGCTTACCGCAACCAACCACCTGGAAGTGACTGCAAAGATCAATGGCATCACGGGCCGCTTTATCCTGGACACTGGAGCCTCAAATACCTGTGTAGGCTTAGACAAAATCGCATTCTTTGGATTGGCTTCGGAAGAAACCAAAATTAAGGCCGCGGGGGCCGGCGCCACCGAAATGGAGACCATGATTTCTCCCAAAAACAGTCTCGAGATCGGGGAGTGGAAAAAGAAGAAACTGAAGATCGTCCTTTTTGACCTGGTTCATGTTAATGACGCTCTAAGCGCCCATCAGGCACTACCCGTAGACGGGATCATCGGGGCTGATATCCTAAAAAAATCCCGGGCCGTCATTGACTATGACAAAAAGCGGCTTTATCTCAGAAAATAGGATTTAGGCCTCTAAAGTTCCAGGGCCTTCTGCACATTACCTTCCATGAGCAATTCTTCCGGACTTTCGAGCGCTTCTTTCACCGCAACCAGAAATCCTACCGATTCTTTGCCGTCAATTATACGGTGATCATAGGAAAGGGCGACAAACATCACCGGGGCAATAACGATCTGTCCATCCTTTACAACAGCACGTTCTACGATATTGTGCATCCCTAAAATCCCGCTTTGCGGAGGATTGATGATAGGGGTGGATAGCATAGAACCAAAGACCCCGCCATTTGAAATGGTAAAGGTACCTCCTGTCATTTCATCAACCGTGATCTGCCCATCCCTTGCACGTATGGCCAGGCGTTTTACCTCGGCTTCGACCCCCCTGAAGGTAAGGTTCTCCGCATTGCGTATTACCGGAACCATCAGTCCTTTGGGTCCGGAAACCGCGATACTAATATCACAGAAATCATAGCTGATCATTTCCTTGCCGTCTATCATGGAATTCACCGCGGGATACATCTGCAGGGCGCGAATAACAGCTTTGGTAAAGAAAGACATAAAGCCAAGACTCACCCCATGCTTTTCTTTAAAGGTCTCTTTGTATTGCTTCCGCAATTCAAAGATAGGCCCCATATCTACCTCGTTGAAGGTTGTGAGCATGGCAGTTTCGTTCTTTGCCGATACCAGGCGCTCTGCCACCTTACGACGCAGCATAGAAAGCTTGGTCCTGGTCTCTCCCCTGCTACCTCCGGTTGGGCTTCCCATAGAAGGCACGGCGTTTATAGCATCTTCCTTTGTGATCCGTCCATCTCTTCCTGTCCCATTTACGGAAACGGCATCTATACCTTTTTCATCCAGGATCTTCCTGGCGGCCGGAGAAGGGGTCCCTGAAGCATAGGTTTCCTTCTTAGCTTCCGGCTGAGCGACAGCCACGGGCTGGGCGGCTTTCTGTTCTTCCTTGGCGGTGGCTTTTTCTTCAGCAGGTTTTTCCTCGGCTACCGCAGCTCCTTCCGGCTTAGCCGCACTGGTATCAATAAGGCATACTACAGCACCCACCTCAACGGCATCGCCCACTTCAGCTTTCAGGGTGATGGTACCGCTTTCTTCTGCCGGGAGTTCAAGGGTGGCTTTATCCGAATCTACCTCGGCTATGGCCTGGTCCTTTTCAACATAGTCTCCATCACTCACGAGCCATTCGGCTATTTCAACTTCAGTTATGGACTCCCCGGGGGAGGGAACTTTCATTTCTAAGATCATTTGAACTTATTTTGATTTACTTTTTCTTGTTTTTATACGGGTCATGTTGTCTTTACTCTTGTCAAAGACATAGTCTATGACCTGTTGATGCCGCATTTTGGAACGCACGGCGCTACCAGCCGAAGGAGAAGCGTAAAACCTCCTGGAGGCTACCCTGAATTTGCCCGCCTGGTCAAAATGCATCATCAGATGGCTCCAGGCACCCATATTTCGGGGTTCTTCCTGCGCCCAGACCAGGTCATCCGCATTTTTGTATTTGGCTATGACCTCTTTCATCCGGTCTGTCGGCAAAGGGAATAGCTGCTCGATCCGCACCAGGGCCACATCCTCTCTTTTCAGATCTTCTCTGGCCGCAAGCAGATCGTAATAAAACTTCCCGGTACAGAATACCAGAGTTTTTACCTTGGCAGCCTTTGCTTCCGCATCGTCTATCACCTCCTGGAAACTACCGGATACCAACTCATCAACGGTTGAAACAGCACGGGGATGACGCAACAGGCTCTTAGGTGTAAAAACTATGAGTGGTTTTCTGAAATTCACCAGCATCTGTCTTCTAAGGAGGTGGAACATATTGGCCGGTGTAGTACAGTCTGCAACATACATATTATCACGGGCGCAAAGTTGTAAATAGCGCTCCATCCTGGCAGAAGAATGCTCAGCACCCTGGCCTTCATAACCGTGTGGCAACAGCATTACGAGCCCGTTTTGTAACTTCCATTTATCCTCAGCAGCCGAGATGTACTGGTCTATCATGATCTGGGCCCCATTGCTAAAATCACCAAATTGAGCCTCCCAAATGGTCAGTGTATTCGGACTGGCCATGGCGTAGCCGTAATCAAAACCCACTACTCCGTATTCGGACAGTAGCGAGTTGTAGATCTGGAACCTTCCCTGCTTATCAGAAATGCTGTTCAACAGCATGATCTCTTCTTCGCTTTCTTCCACTTTCATCACCGCATGACGATGCGAAAATGTACCTCTTTCCACATCCTGTCCGGAGATACGCACTCCAAATCCTTCTTCCAGAAGCGTTCCATAGGCCAGTAATTCTCCCATGGCCCAATCCAGCTTATCTGTTTCGAAGAACATCTTCTTTCGGTCCCCGACCAGGCGTTCTACTTTTCTCAGGAATTTCTTGCCTTCAGGCAATTCAGTAATCGCCTTGGCGATCGCGGTGAGTTTTTTGAGGTCATAGCTGGTGTCTACCGGCTCCATCATCTCCCATTCCCGAACATTCATAAATCCTTTCCACTCGTCGGCCATGAATGGGGTGATCTCTGTTTTATCTTCTTTCCTTGAATCTTCCAGTTCCTCTTCCAGTGTAGATTTATAATCGGCTTCCAGCTTTTTCACGTAGGATTCATCAATGATCCCTTCAGACATTAAGCGATCCGCATAGATCTCACGTGGATTTTTATGTTTCGCGATAGCCTTGTAGAGTTTGGGCTGGGTAAAGCGCGGTTCGTCCCCTTCGTTATGTCCGTATTTACGATATCCGAGTAGATCGAGGAACACATCCCTATTGAAACGCATTCGGTATTCCAGCGCAAACAGGGAGGCGTGAACTACGGCTTCCGCATCATCAGCATTGATATGCAAAACCGGAGACAGGGTTACCTTTCCCACATCAGTACAATAGGTAGAGGACCTTCCGTCCAGGTAATTCGTGGTAAAACCGATCTGATTGTTGACCACGATATGAATGGTACCATGAGTCTTGTAACCGTCCAAAGAGGCCATCTGCACTACCTCATAAGCCAGTCCCTGACCGGCAATGGCGGCGTCTCCGTGAACTACTATAGGTAATACTTTTGAAAAATCGTCCGGGTAATGCGTATCCTGCTTGGCCCTGGTGATCCCTTCAACTACCGCACCAACCGTTTCCAGATGGGAGGGGTTGGGTGCTATGTTCATGTTGATGGCATTTCCACCATCCGCCTTTCGCAGGGAAGTCCAACCCAAATGGTATTTGACATCCCCGTCAAAGATCTCCTGTTCATAGTCCTTACCGTCAAATTCACTAAAGATATCCTTGGCGGATTTGCCAAAGATATTGGTCAGCACATTGAGCCTTCCCCGGTGCGCCATTCCCATCACAAACTGCTTAACACCCAGTTCTGCGGCTCTTTCCACTATAGCATCCAGGGCAGGGATCAGGGATTCGTTTCCCTCTAAAGAGAAGCGCTTTTGGCCCACGTATTTCGTATGTAAAAAAGCCTCAAAGGAAACCGCCTGATTCAGTTTTTTAAGAATATGCTTTTTTCTTTGCTCATTAAAATCCGGATGGTTGTCATTGACATTCAGCCAATCCTGGATCCACTGCACGCGTTCCGGGCTTCGGATATACATATACTCCACCCCTATGGCATCGCAATAAATTCGCTGCAGGTGATTGACGATCTCACGCAGGGTTTTTTTCCCAATCCCGATAATCTCCCCGGCGCTGAATTCCGTTTCCATATCTGCCTGGGATAAGCCAAAATTCTCTATATCAAGGGTTGGAGCGTACTTTCGGCGTTCCCTTACCGGATTGGTTTTGGTAAACAAATGACCCCTGCTGCGATAACCATCGATCAGGCGTACAACCTGAAATTCCTTTTGCAGAGATTCCGGGATAGCTATTTCCTGACCGTTCGTTGTGACCAGGTGCCCGTTCTGAGCCTGAAGTCCCACTTCGTCCATGGCGCTTTCCGTGCCAAAATCAAACCCCTGAAAAAAAGCTCGCCAACTGGGTTCTACACTATCAGGGTTAACGAGATATTTGTCGTAGAGTTCGGCAAAAAAAGAAGTGTGCGCCGTATTTAAGAAGGAGTATTTATCCATGGATAATCTGTCGATCTATATGAGAATAACTTATCAAAAATACAACTTTTAAAGCTTATTAAGCCTATCTTAGAACCTATTATTCACAAAATTGAATGCTTCATGATCCGCTTAAGGCCCCTGTCAATTAAAAAGTATATTTTACCTTTTGTAATCCTGCTATTTGGAGGCATTTGTTATTCCCAGGTTTCCTATTCCGATGGTAATTTCTGGTCTAAGGTGCGCTATGGCGGTGGCCTTGGTCTGGGGTTTGGGAATAACAGCTTTAACGCAGCCATATCTCCCAGTGCCATTTACCAGGCCAACCCCTATTTCGCTATAGGAACGGGTTTGAGTTTTAACTACTCTAAATTTCGCGACTCCAGATTGACCGCTTATGGTGGAAGTCTGATCTCCCTGGTCAATCCGATCAGGGAACTGCAACTGTCTGCAGAGTTTGAGCAACTCAGGGTAAATCAGCGCCTTGAACTGGATGGTAGTCCGGACCTGGAAGATAACTACTGGCTCCCTGCCCTGTATCTCGGGATTGGTTACAGCAATCAAAATGTTACCGTGGGCATACGTTACGATGTGCTCTTCGATGAAGGAAGGAGTATTTATGCGGATCCATGGGCTCCTTTTGTGCGCGTATTTTTTTAGGGGATCAGCTGTATTTCCGCTTTAGCAATACCTTTTGCCATTCCCTTTTAAGGATGAGGAAAGCAATTTCCCGTGAAAGCTCTACTGCATCGGTTATAGGGATATCCTTAAAATTCCTTTCGGGAACGTCTACCACATAAAGCAGGTTGAGATAGTCTGAGAACCGCTCCATGAGCAGGACGTAGATCTTCTCTTGCAGCAGGGAAATCAGTGCTGCCGGTTTTAATTTTTCCGGATATTCTACATTTGAAAGCGAGGTGCTAATGTTTGCCAGTTCAAAATCCTTTCGCAACTGCCATACCAGCTCGCGGTAAAGCCCTTCAGAAATTGAAGCGGACAAAAGTTCTGTACTGTTGCGATACCCTGTTTCCATACCTCAAATACGAAATGAGGCTTACTTTAGTTTATCTTATTTGTAGATCTTCCCCTCTTTCATCACAAAATCTACCTGTTGAAGTAACTCCACATTCTTTAGAGGATCTCCTTCTACTGCCACAATATCAGCGATATATCCGGCCTTAAGTTGCCCCAGTTCATCTCCCATGCCAAGCAGATCAGCATTCGTGACCGTTGCCGCCTGCAGTGCCTCCATGATGGGCATTCCGGCTTCTGTCATATAGACAAATTCGGCCGCATTTTCCCCATGTGGGAATACCCCGGCATCCGTACCAAATGCAATAGGAACACCCCGCTTGTAAGCCCGGGCGAAAGTATCCTGGATAAGTGGACCGATTTCCCTGGCTTTCTGAGCGACTACATCCGGAAAATACCCCTTGACCTCAGCTTTTTCGGCCACCTTCTTTCCGGCGGTTATGGTTGGAACCATATAGGCATTGTACTCTTTCATCAACTCCATGGTTTCTTCACTCATAAAACTGCCGTGCTCTATGGTTTTAATACCTCCTTTGACCGCGCGTTGCATACCTTCATCCCCATGGGCATGGGCGGCGGTGAGCATGCCATAATCGGCAGCTATTTCTGTGATAGCCTTGATCTCCGGGATGGTGAATTGCGGATTCCTTCCGCTTTTTGCCACACTTAGCACTCCTCCGGTAGCGGTGATCTTGATGACATCCGCACCGTCTTTGTATCGCTGGCGAACCGCCTTTTTACCATCCTCAGGAGAATTTACGACGCCTTCCCTGGGACCCGGGTCTCCCATCAATTCTTTTTTTCTTCCATTGGTCGGATCCGCATGCCCCCCTGTTGTTGCTATGGCCTTGCCGGCGGTAAAGATCCTAGGGCCTTCTACCAGTCCTTTGCTTATGGCCTTTCGCAGGGCGATATTTACCCCTGTTCCTCCCAGATCCCTTACCGTGGTGAAACCCGCCATCAGGGTTCTTCTGGCGTATACTGAAGACTCAAAGGCAATATCTGCCTCGTTCATGGTGAAGCGATTAATATAGGCCTTCGGACTTGATTGACTTTCTATATGTACGTGCATATCAATAAAGCCGGGTAATACTGTCTTGCTTCTTAGATCTACGACCTTATCTTTGGAAGCACCAGATACGTAGCCATTTTCTATACGACTTATTTTCTCACCGGAGACCACAATGGTCTTTTCTTTCAAGATCTTTCCACTGCCGGTATCTACCAGGCGTCCACATTGCAAATAGGTATCCTGCGCCATGGTCTTTCCGGAAAATGCAAGGGTCAGGGCTAAAACTAGGTACTTCATTGTCTCAAATTTTATGATTATTCTCTGATTTTCTGCTCCCATTCCCAGGCAGACCTCATCGCTTCATCCAGACTGGATTCCGCCTTCCATCCCAGTACTTCATTCGCCTTGGTGGTATCCGCATAGGCCTGTATCACATCGCCCGCTCTTCTCCCTACGATATCGTATTTGAGTTTTTTGTTGGAGACCCTTTCAAAACTGGCTATAACCTCGAGAACGGAACTCCCCTTACCGGTCCCAACGTTGTACACCTCGTAGTTCTCGGTATTCTTGCCGTCGATCAACCTTTGCAAGGCGACAACGTGAGCATTGGCCAGATCCACCACATGGATATAATCCCGAATACAGGTACCATCTTCCGTGGGATAATCATCGCCAAAGACCGAAAGCTTTTCGCGGATCCCGGCAGCCGTTTGCGTAATAAAAGGGACCAGATTTTGCGGAACACCAATGGGCAATTCTCCGATCTCCGCACTTGGATGTGCTCCAATCGGATTGAAGTATCTCAGCGAAATGGCATTCAGGTTGCTATTTACTTTACAGGTATCGGAAATGATCTCCTCCCCGATTTGTTTGGTATTCCCGTAAGGTGATTCCGCTGTCTTCACCGGAGCACTTTCGGTAATGGGAAGCTCATCCGCCTGACCGTAGACCGTACAGGAAGAACTGAAAATAAAGTTAGCTGATTCCTTTGCTGTGAGTTCTTTTAGCAGATAAACCAGGGTATTGATATTGTTCTCGTAATATAGCAGAGGTTTTTCCACACTTTCGCCTACCGCTTTGGAGGCTGCAAAATGGATTGCCCCCTGAAGATCGGCGTGTCTTTCAAAAAAATCCCGTACGGACTCCTGCTGCTTCAGATCTATTTTTTCGAATACCGGTCTTTTGCCTGTTATGGCGGTTATCCCGTCCAGCACATTTTCGGAAGAATTGGAACAATCGTCAATAATGACAACTTCAAAACCCCTGTTTTGTAATGCAACCACAGTATGCGAACCGATAAAACCGAGTCCGCCCGTCACTAATATTTTCATGAGATAAATGCGTTAGGGTGAGGGATTGGTGTTTGGTTATTCATTCGTGTTTTACTACTTCTGATCAGAAATCCGGGTAGCTCGCTTTGGGTTATGTTTCTAATGGCTAGTCTTTGAGAAAATTGATAATTGTTGTAGTGATAAAGTCTATTTGTTCGTCATCCAGTTCGGTATGCATCGGTAAGGAGATCACCTCATCCACCAGTTGGTTGGTGACCGGGAAATCTGCCTCGTCATATCGCTCATCCACATAGGCCTTTTGTTTGTGCAATGGAATGGGGTAGTATATTCCGTGAGGGATCCCTTTCTCACCCAAATGAGTGGCCAGGGCATCTCGTTTTCCGTTGGTGATCCTCAAAGTGTACTGATGAAATACATGGCAGTCGCAAGTATCACAAATGCCGGAACAATCCCTGACCGTTACCGGGACAATTACCGAATCCAGGTCGGAAAAGGCCCTTGAATAAGCACGGGCTGCCTGCCTCCTTTTATCGCAATAGGCATCCAGCTTTGGGAGTTTGGCACTTAGTACTGCTGCCTGTATGGAATCCAGACGCGAATTTACCCCTACAACATCGTGATGATATCGCTGGTACATGCCGTGATTCACGATCCCGCGAATGGTGTGCGCCAGCTCATCATCATTGGTGAAAATAGCTCCACCGTCTCCGTAGCAACCAAGATTCTTGGAAGGAAAGAATGAGGTAGAGCCCACATGGCCAATAGTTCCGGCTTTTTTCCTGGAACCATCCTTAAAAAGGTGATTCGCGCCTATGGCCTGGGCGTTATCCTCGATGACGTACAGCTGGTGTTTCTCAGCGATTTCCATAATGGCGTCCATGTCTGCACACTGCCCGAACAGATGTACCGGAACTATGGCTTTGGTCCTGGGAGTGATTGCCTTTTCAATAGCAGCCGGATCAATATTAAAGGTGTCCGGGCTAACATCTACTAAAACCGGGGTTAACCTCAGCAATGCGATCACCTCAACAGTAGCCGCAAAAGTAAAATCTGCTGTTATAACCTCATCTCCAGGTTCCAGCCCCAGGCCCATCATGGCTATTTGAAGCGCATCTGTACCATTGGCACAGGGGATCACATGTTTTACACCCAGGTAGTCTTCCAACGCTTTCTGAAAGCTGTGTACATGAGGCCCGTTGATAAATGCTGCAGAATCTAGAATTTCGGAAATCGAGTCATTGACCTGCCCTTTGATCTCCTGGTACTGACCTACGAGGTCTACCATCTGAATTTTTTTCATCGTCGCGGATTGTGTAAGCAATATTACGAAATAAAGAGACCAGCGTCAATCACTTTGCCGAAAGAAACGTATTTTTACCCCAAACTAATTCATAGTGGATTTCCTTTACAATCTGGCCGTATCGATTTCTGCATTCTTCTTAAAACTCCTGACTCCTTTTCTCCCTAAGTTAAATCGCTTTTTTAAGGGCAGGAAGCAGCTATTTGAGAAGCTGGAAGAGCAGATCGCAAAGGAAGACAGGGTCATTTGGGTACACGCTGCCTCCCTGGGTGAATTTGAACAGGGATTACCCATTATTCAACGCTTGCGTGAAGAATACCCGGGCTTCAAACTTTTGCTGACCTTTTTCTCGCCTTCGGGTTACGAGGTCAGGAAAAACAGCGGCGCCGCAGATGTGATCTGCTACCTGCCTTTGGATACCAAAAAGAATGCCCGCCGATTCCTTGAAATTGCAAGACCCTCTCTGGCCGTTTTTATCAAATACGAGATCTGGCCCAATTATTTTGAAGCACTCCGGAAAGGAGGCACTCCTATCGTGCTGATCTCCGCGATTTTCCGTAAACGGCAGGTTTTCTTCAAATGGTATGGTGGATATATGCGAAAGGCGCTGCGAAAAGTTAGCTTTATATTCGTTCAGGACCAGCAATCTCAGATCTTGTTGGACCATATCGGGTTTTCCAATACTGCAGTGAGCGGTGACACTCGATTTGACCGGGTATCCCAAATCCTGGATCGGGATAACACCCTTCCCATGGTTGAAGAGTTCAAAGGCAATTCCCTTTGTCTTGTGGCCGGAAGTACCTGGCCTGAAGACGAGACGCTACTATTGGATCTCATCGACAAGACCCCGGAAGGGATGAAATTCATTCTGGCGCCGCATGACATCAAAGCCGATCATATCGCAAAACTGAGGTCCAGGATATCGGGGAAGACCCTGGTCTTTTCCGAAAGAGAAGGAAAGGTGGCGACAGATTACGATGTATTGCTGGTTGACACCATAGGGCTGCTGACGCGCATCTACAGCTATGCTGATTTGGCCTATGTTGGCGGAGGATTCGCTACCGGACTTCACAATACACTGGAACCGGCTGTATTTGGCATCCCTGTGCTCATAGGACCTCAATACGAAGGCTTTAAGGAGGCTGAGGATCTGGTGGCGCAGAAAGGAATACTTGTGGTAAAAGACAAAACCACGCTATCCGATACCGTGAATCAGCTGATACAAGACGCGGATTACTACCGGACAACGGGTCGGATTAACGCCGAATACATTACTAAAAACAAGGGTGCCAGCGTCCAAATAATGGGCTATCTACGTACATTACTATAACCTTTATTTGATTGCCCCATGAGATTGGCCCCTTTTCTCTGGCTTGCATTATGCTGCCTTTTTTTATTTTTTTCCTGTAAGGACCCTGCGAAGGAGACAGAACGTATGGTTCCTGCTCCTGGGAAGGAAAGTAAGGTTCCATTTCAGAAGAAGGATAGCATACCCAGGCTTGATACGGCACCAGACAGTTTCCCACTCCCGGAAAAGTCCGAATCCAAAGAGGCCATCAAAAAAAAGAAAAAGAAGAAACCTGTTGATTCACTCAGGCCGCGAACCGCATAAATTTGGCCCGGAGGTCCTTTCTTTTTTTTTGTTAGCTTTACGGAAATCACCAAACTATTCCGTATGGACTCCAAGATTCTTCGAATTTCTCTTATAGCGGCTTTGGCCGGTTTTTTATTTGGTTTTGATACAGTTGTTATCAGCGGGGCTGAGAAGAAGTTGCAAATCCTTTGGGAATCTTCAGATGCCTTTCACGGTACAGTAGTTATCGGAATGGCCCTATTCGGGACGGTGGTTGGTGCTATTTTAGGCGGATTTCCCACCAATAAAATAGGCCGTAAGAACACTCTGATCTGGATAGGCATATTGTATTCTGTTTCGGCCATAGGTTCTGCCTTCGCTAATGATCCGGTAACGTTTGGGATATTCAGATTCATAGGTGGACTGGGTGTAGGTGCCTCAACGGTAGCCGCCCCGGCTTACATTTCAGAAATCGCCCCGGCCAGACATCGGGGAAGACTAGTGGGCTTCTATCAATTTATGCTGGTCTTTGGGATACTGGTGGCCTTTTTGTCTAACTACCTCCTAAGCGGGATGGGAGAGAACGACTGGAGATGGATGGTGGGCGTAGAGGCTTTCCCGGCTATCATTTACACCCTTTTTGTACTTACCGTGCCAAAGAGCCCCAGATGGTTATTGACCAAAAGCCGACGGGAAGAAGCCGAAAAAGTGTTGGCCAGTGTAAACCCCGACTTGTCTATCGCCGACCTTGAGGCTGATGTGAATGCGGATAAGTCTGCCGAAACCCAGAATGAGACCATTTTCATAAAAAAATACCGCTTTCCGCTTGTCCTGGCATTTTTGATCTCTTTTTTCAACCAGTTTTCGGGTATAAACGCGTTTCTATACTATGCTCCCCGCATCTTTGAAGCAGCCGGACTTGGAGAAAGTACAGCTCTCTTGAGCAGTATAGGAATAGGAGTAACCAATCTGCTTTTCACCCTGCTCGGTATTTTTCTGATAGACCGCCTGGGCAGAAGACAACTGATGTATTTCGGCTCGGTGGGTTATATCGTATCCCTCTCCCTGGTATCTGCCGCCTTTATCTTCGGTTGGGAAGGTATGGCAGTCCCACTTTTCCTGTTCCTTTTTATCGCTTCCCACGCTATAGGCCAGGGTGCGGTGATCTGGGTCTTTATTTCCGAGGTTTTTCCGAACCACCTTCGAGGTTCAGGACAGGCCTTCGGGAGTTCGGTACACTGGGTGCTCGCCTGGTTGATCCCTTCTTCGGTACCAGTGCTTTTTTCCTGGGTTGGCCCGGGCCCGGTTTTTGGGTTCTTCGCCTTTATGATGGTATTGCAATTACTTTTCGTGCGCTTTATGATGCCGGAAACCAAAGGAATTTCCCTGGAAGAGTTAAGCAAAAAGCTCAGCGGAAACCGCTAGCCACAAAATTCGTGATTGCCTTATATCGATAAAATCTGCAGTACGCCCGGCAGAACGGGATGCGCCTTGTTGTTTAGTCGAATAATGATGACAGAAGGGTGATCTTTAGGCTTTTATGCTTAAATTGTATGAAATTAACTAAGATATGGAAGAAGAATTAAACTTTGGCACAAAGGTCCTTAACGGCTTCCTTAGCCTCATGGTTGTAGTGTTGGTCTTAATTCTTATTGCAGTGGTAGTATGCCTTATTTTATGGGCACTCGGCTTCTTTTAGGCCGCTAAATCTCATTTCATTTCCCCAGTCTTACCTGCAAAACCAAATTGATATAAAAACGACCTCCTAAAGACTCCTTTGAACCTGGATTTTACGGAATGTTTCTGAGCGCTTTAGCTATAGAGTCTATCGTAATACTCTGTAGCCATACGGTCCGAACCGAACTCAGGTAAGATATCCTCCATGCTTTTAAAGACAATGTTCATCCACTGCTCTTTATCCTCGTAAAAAAGTGGTATAACCTCATTTTCCAATATGGCATATAGATTGTCACTGTCTATGGCATCCTGTTGCTCCACCGGAAGAAGATGATCTATTTCAGGCAACACAAAACTGTTCTCCCCGTGTCTCTGGAATTCCGGTATCCAGCCGTCATTTGTGCTGAGATTGACAGCGCCGTTCATCGCGGCGGTCATTCCACTGGTGCCCGATGCCTCCCGGGTTATTCGGGGATTGTTCAGCCAGATGTCTGCACCCAGTTTCAGTTTTCGTGACAGATCGATCTCATATCCAACCAAAACTGCCAGATTCGGCTTTTCAGCAGTGTATTTCACCAGCCGGTTAAATATTCCAATACCGTCAAAATCCATCGGATAAGGCTTTCCGGCCCAAATTATTTGGATTGGTCTATTTTGGTCGCGAACCAATTCTTCAAAGCGATGTAGGTCGTGAAGCAGCAGATCTGCCCGCTTATAGCCTGCGAACCGCCTGGCCCAGACTATGGTAAGAACATCAGGATCAAACAGCTTACCGGTTTGTTTCAACACTTCCTGAAAGAGCTGTTGCTTCAGGGAGCGTTTCCTATTCTGAAAAGCCGTCTGATTTCGTTTGACAAAAGCCTTTTTCAAGTCCACATCCTGCCAGAACACCTCGTTCTGAGCATTGGTGATGGGTATTATCTTAGAGATATTTTCGTAATTCTTCCACATGCCATCCGCCACTTTGGAATGCAATTTTGAAACCGCGTTGGATCTTTTGGCAAAGCGCAAAGCTGAAATGGTGTAATTGAGATTATCTCCATTGACCATTTCTTTTCTCAATTCCTCGTCAGAAAGGTTTCTGCCAAAAAAGCCGCAATCGTTCAGGTAATAGGCGTTGCGTTCTTCGTTGCCACCTTTCTCCGGGGTATGTGTGGTAAAGACCATTTGATCTTTTGTTATACCGCGGTCTCGCAGGTAATAAAAGGCGGGTAGTGCATGACCCTCATTGAGATGGTAAATGTCTGCACCGCCAAGAGCTTCCATGATTTTGGCGCCTCCAATTCCCAGGACTATGCTTTGTGACACCCTGGTAACTTCATTGGCATCATAGAGATAATTTGTGATCGTTCTGGATAAATAGTCGTTAGAATCCAGATCCGTTGTCAGAAAGTAGATAGGAACGGTATTGAAAACTTCCGGACGTAGCAAATAAGCCCGAACCTTCACATCAAAGTTTTCATGAATGCGAACCCCTACTTCAATTCCTGTGTCTTCCAGGAAGTTATAGTATTTCTGAATGGCCCTTGGCTCCATGGTCTGGTCATCTTTCCTGGCCTGGCTGTAATAGCCGTATTTCCAGAGCATGCCAATCCCGACAACATTCTGTTTTAGACTGTAGGCTGAGAGCATATGGGATCCCGCCAAAAAGCCCAAACCTCCGGAATAGGTATCAAGGCCCTGATGAATGGCGAATTCCATACTGAAATAGGCCACTTTTTTTTGGAATTTCTTTGCTGGAATGTATAGATGATTATTGTGTTGGTTGGATGGAAAGTTATTCATTTGTGTCATACACCAAGTTTTTGGTTAAACAAGCAAAATTGCCAACACCCAATGGCAGAATTGCGCAAATTTAATAAATCGGATACAAAGGTATCATTGTACTTCAGGGAAATGTTATATTAAGATTATATTATTGAGATAGTTCTGCTGCTTTGTTAACAGTCTTAGTAGGTTGTCCGGATATTATTCAGGGCATTTGAAATGGTTGACCGGTACTTTGTAGCACAGAAAACCAAAATTCTCCTTCCAGGTTGATCTTTTTCCTTTTTTGGGTAACCGCATCAATGGGCAGGTAGACAAACCGACCGTTGCGCTCACCAGCCACAAACATTGTTTTACCAGCCATCGCCCCATGAACGGCATGATAGGCCAATCTGCTACAGTAAATACTATCGCTTGAATTTGCCGGGGCACTTCGAATAATGTAACTGGGGTCTATATACTTTACCCCTCCAAGCTCTCCCTTGAATTCTTTATTGATAACGTCCTTAAGCAGTATGCCGATATCCTGATGTTGAATATTTCCTGAAGCGTCCTTTACCTTCTCTTTTTGTTCAAACAGATGCTGTCCGGCTCCCTCCGCGACAACGATTACCGCATGGCCCTTGTTCTTGAGTCGCTGGTCCAATACTTCTAAAAAACCTCCTTCCCCATAGAGTTCAAAATTCATCTCCGGTACAAGCACAAAATTAACCACTGGCATCGCGAGGGCGGCCGAGGCCGCGATAAAGCCGCTATCCCTACCCATGAGCTTAACAATAGCCACACCTTTGTTGGCCCCCGTAGCCTCGTTATGGGCGTCCCTTAGAATTGGGCTGGCTATGTCAAAAGCCGTTTCAAACCCAAAGGATTTATCAATCAGATCAATGTCGTTATCTATGGTTTTAGGGATGCCTACAACTGCGATTTTCAAACCTCGCTTGTTGATCTCAGTAGCGATAGCGTTGGCTCCTTTTAAAGTGCCGTCTCCTCCTATCGCGAAGAGGATATCAATCTTCTTTTCCACCAGGGTATCCACCATTACTTCAACACTCTGGGCCCCACGGGAGGAACCTAAAACGGTACCGCCAAATTGGTGGATCTCCTTTACTTCATCAGGGTTGAGCACTCTGAACTCATGTCCTTTTTCAGGATTCAATCCTTCAAAGCCGAAGGGTATCCCATATATTTTGCGCACTTTGTAAAAGTAGTACAGTGCCATAACGGTTCCGCGGATCACATTATTGATGCCCGGGCAAAGCCCCCCGCAGGTTACTATAGCCGCTGAAGTTTCCTCCGGGTTAAAGAAGATCGATTCCCGGGGGCCTGCAACTTCCAGGCACAAGGGATCCGAACCGGTATTCAGACAACGCTCGTATTCCTTTAAGGAAAGATCGTATACCAGGCTCTCCTCGTCTTCAACAAAATTAAAGATCTTATCCCCCTTTACCGTGCTAAGATTAAGGGGTGATTTTATCTCTGGCTTTCCCAAATTTGGAATATTGAATGAAGTTTCCATCTTCTCGTGTTTTCGGTTTTACTTGCGATTAATTCTGCATTTCCACAGTATATTCCGGGATTAAAACTGCCATATTAGCGGTACCAGAACCAATGTAATTAAGAAAAAGATAAAGAGCAAGGGTCCTCCAACCCTTACATAGTCTAAAAACTTGTATCCTCCGGAAGTGATCACCATGGCGTTGGTAGTGGTACCCACCGGGGTTAAAAAGGCCGTAGATGCGCTTATCGCCACGGTTATCATAAACGGCTTTGGGGATAAGCCCAAATTGGTCGCGGCCATAATGGCAATTGGCGCCATAAGAACCGCCGTGGCCGAGTTGTTAATGGTCTGACTGAAGGCGGTGGTCAACAGAAAAATACCTCCCAATAAAGCCATCGGGTGCATGGATCCGAGGGTATTAACCAGTGAGGTAGCCGCCAGTTCTGCCATACCGGTTTTCTGTAAGGCAAGACCCATTGGTATCATGGCCGCGATCATAATAACGCTTGTCCAGCTAATCCCTTTGTACGCCTTTGAAATGGGCACGCAGCCGGATAGCAGCATGATCCCGGCGCATACCAGTGCCGTAATGGCGCCCGGGAATACATTTAATACAAACAAGAGTACCATCAAACCAAGGGTTCCCAGGGCGATATAACTCTTGTAGTTTAGGGCATCCACATCTTTGAGCAGGGCTTCGGGACTTCCGGTGATCACCACATTGCTATATATACCCTTTAATTCTTCGATCTTCTCCCATTGACCCCGTATCACAAAGGCGTCACCAGCTTCCATTTTGATATCCCCCGTAAGTGGTTTGTTCTTCCTGGAGGCAGCCAGCAACTGTACCCCAAACCTTCGGAGATACTGCCCCAGCGAGAGTGTGGTACCCACCAGTACAGACTTAGGGGTTACCAGCATTTCCGCCAAACCGACTTCCTGGTTGATCAGCTCCATTTTAAGCGCTTCCTCCTCGGGTTTTAGCGGAATAAGTCCAAGGCTAAACTCCAAAATTAGTCGGTCTACCTTTTCCGGTGGCCCTTTTACCGTGATGATATCGTGGTATTTCATTTCGGTTTCGTCATCGGGCATTTCCACAAATTTCGGTATGCCTTTCAGGGGGTTTGGGTGTCTGCGTTTTAAGCGCATTACCGAAATGCCGTAGTTCTCTTCAAAGTTCCAATCCCCGATGAGGGTATTTAATAAGGGAGACATGGAACGCAGCCTGAGGCGGTAAAGGTCATCCCCAATACTGTAGTTCGCGATCCATTTGTGCATTTCACTATCAATACTAATGGGTCTGTTACGTGTTTGGTGGCTGGGCAACAACCGAAATCCTATGTACCTGAAATAAACTATGGTAATGATCAGCAGCGGAAGGCCTATCAAACTGAATTCAAAAAAGGAAAAACCTTCAAAACCATTTTCCAGCAAGGCATTGCTGGCAATAATATTGGGCGGTGTTCCCGTTAAGGTCAATAAACCGCCGGTATTGGACCCAAAAGCAATGGGCATCAACAATTTTGAAGGTAAGGTACCCGCGTTCCAGGCCGCGGAGATGGTAACCGGCAGAAGGGCGGCAACGGTACCGGTATTGCTAACAAAACCTGAAAGCACACTGGAACCCAGGGTGACCAGCACTAATAGCTTTGGGATACTCTTGCCTGCCCAGGCTACAAATTTCTGTCCGGCCAGGGCTGTCCAGCCGGTTCGTGCCAGACCTTCTCCAACAATGAAAAGCGCGGCTATCATGATCACGGTAGGATTGCTAAAGCCGCTTAAAACTTCCGGGGCCGTTAGAATGCCGCTTAGGTAAAGAGAGAGCATGGACATCAGCGCCACCACATCAGGCGGAAACTTGCCCCATATAAAAAGCAGTACGGTAAGGGTTAGTATGACTATTAGAACAAGCACTACAGAGCTGAGCTAAACTAGTGTACCGTTAAAACCGGGATCCTGGAATGAAATACAAGTTCTCTTGTAAGCAGGCCTCCTGTAGGTGTTCCATTTTTGACCTGATTCCTAGGTAACAAGGCAATCATATCGATCTCATGGGTATCGGCATAAGAAAAAATTCCCTTAACGATATCCTTATTCTCCAGGTAAGTATGTTCGGAATAAAAGCTTTCCAGATAGTACATTAAGGTATTCTCGTTCTTTTCGTCAATATCGGAGTATCCTATGGTCTCGTCCGTGTTTTTAATGGTCAGTACATGTACCTTGGCGTCGAAAAGCCTGACGATCTCCAGAAGGGTGTAAAGCGACCTGGGCTCATCAATTTCATCCCTCCCAAGTACCAGGCAGATATTCAATAGTTCCTGTTTTTCTGTATTTTCCGGTACAACAATTACAGGACAACTGGCCGCGGCTACTAATTCAGCTGTATGGGTCATCTCCTCGGTTTCGGATAGCCCGGAAGTGCCCATTATGATCATTTCCGTTTTTTTCTTTTCCCTGGTCTCCAGAATTGTTTCTGTAAGCGAACCGCGTCCTGATACCCATCGCATTGGTTTTTTCAGGCGCTTGCCATATTGGTCGTTCATTTCTTCAGCGGCCTTTTTGGCATCGTCCGCGCCCCCGTTCTCCGTCATATGGAGTACATTGATCTCAATGTCCTGCCTCCCGACAAAATTAACGGCATACTCAATTGCCGTCCGGGCACTCTCGGAAAAGTCAAAGGGGACTAATATACTGGTGAGTTTTTCCATAACAAGGTTTATAAAGTGGTGTTTTAAAAGTCCAAAACTATTGGAATACGCCAAGCCAATTAATGACCAAAGTCATCATCACATCAGTTTAAAAGATGCTCATGGTGCGACTTTGTATGGCTTCATCTTCCGCTGAATAAATATAGTAACTAATAAAGATAATTCGGGCTAATTATCGGTAGCTTTTGATCGCTTCATCGGGAAAGTTACTCCATCGGCAAAGCGGCTTGAGAAAGATAGAGTTTCCAAGGATCTTAAAAGGTTTGATTTCCAAGGTTATATGTAGGAATTTTAGACATTCCTGGGTTTGTGAAGTGCTTAGCATAACACTTTAAAAAGGCTTGAAATCCGGCTACGGCAAATGGATTAAATTGATAATTGTCATAGTTTTTGAGTGATGATACATGTAGCTTTAATCTTAATAAAACCGAACTCTTATTGGTTACAATGCCAAAGAAAAATGACTGAGTAAACTTTAAAATGTATCGTTATGAGACCCAAGAAAAATCCCAAGGCTGATTTGAACAGAAACAGTGGTTTATATTTTGTAATCGGGTTGACCATTGTGCTATTTACAACATGGCGGCTTTTAGAGTTTAAGACTTACGACAAAGCCGAGGAAATTGTCCAGGTACTAAATGTCCCTGACGAATTCCATGAAGATGTTCCTATTACAGAGATCACCATGACCACACCACCCCCTCCACCTACCGCTCCAGCCGTCATAGAAATTGTGGAGGACGTCGCAATGGTGGAAGAGACCATTATTGAGAGTACTGAAAGTAGTCAGGATATGGCAGTTTCCGACGCCGTTGTCCATGTAGACGAAGTTGATGTCGCAGAGGAGGAAGAAGAAATTATAGTACCATTCGCTGTTATTGAGAACACCCCGATTTTCCCGGGTTGTGAGTCCCTTGAAAACGAGGCCGACCGTAGGAAGTGTTTCAACGAGAAGATTCAGGAACATATCAGGAAAAATTTCACTTACCCCAAAACTGCTCTGGAACTGGGCATAAAAGGAAGGGTATTTGTACACTTTGAGATTGATACGAAAGGATATGTCCGAAACATTCAAAAGCGTGGTCCAGACCGCTTGTTGGAAGACGAGGCCGAACGGATTATAGCCTCCCTGCCAAAAATGGAACCTGGCCAACAAAGAGGAAAACCTGCTAAGGTAGGCTATAGTATACCTATCAATTTTATAATGAAATAAAAAGAATTATGTCCCTAATTAAGAGAGAAATCCCCATTTCCAGGATAATGACCAAAGAAGTGGTCACCCTGAGCGCCAAGGACGACCTTAGTACTGCGGAATCCTTGTTTAAAAGCTCAAAAATAAGGCATATCCCAGTGCTGTCAGAAGGAAAGATCATTGGCATGTTGAGTTATACCGATCTGCTGCGGATCAGTTTTGCGGACGCTGTAAATGTGCTTGTTCCTGAAGAGGATGTGGAGTCTACAGTATACAACTTGTTTAATGTGGAACAGATCATGGCAAGAAATGTGGAAAGCGTTACTCCCCAAACGAGTATTTACGATGTGGCAGCCTTTCTGGCCAAAAAGGAATTTCATGCCCTACCAGTGGTTGAAGGGGATGAACTGGTTGGCATTGTTACCACGACTGATCTGATCAACTATTTACTGGCCCAATATGAATAGGCGTCGATTCCATGCCTTAAAATAACGGGCCGCCCTTCAACTGAGCCCCTTGCCACGTCAAGGGGCTCTTTGAATGCATTACCAATAAGAAACCCATCCTTTCGGATGGGCTTTACGTACAGGTGGGGGGACTCGAACCCCCAAGCCTCGCGGCACTAGTTCCTGATACTAGCGTGTCTACCAATTCCACCACACCTGCATTTTACCTTTTATATAAGCCCCGGTCTTTGGCCTAAAACAGCCGCTTATCATACCTAAGTAAACTGCTTTCTAAAGGGGCGTAAAACTAACGAAATTCTTTAAACTGATCATCATCCATTAGCGCAAATTCGCATTTAAGACTGGTTCCCTCCAAGCCAATTTGTTTAATCTTTTCTTGACCTGCACTCCACAAAATCCTATCTTTATAAAGGCCACAGTAGCGATCCCGTTCGCGTGAAGACAGGAAAAGGCTTGTGGTTTCAAGTTTTGTGCAAAAATGGTATTCGAAACATCTACCGTTAAACAAAATGCCCGATATCTGTCTCGTTGATGGGCCATGGGTGATACTTTTGTTCAGGGATAAGCGGATTCGAATTTGGCAATAAAGCAACAACCAACCAATAACTAAACAAGGTGAAAGCCATTGAGGATTGGAGGGCCTATATGAATAAATTGGGCACTCCTGAAAGGGCATTTAGGCGCTATCACGGAATTGTACATGACAGCATAAGGTACCTGGTTTTTTTTCACAAATTAAGCAGTACCAGTATCTGGTTCTACCTTCCAAAGGAGAATTACAGTCGTATTCTGTGTGCCTATTATATAAATAGCAATACCAGGGGCTGGTCAGGGGAATTAAGGAATGTGGATTTTGACAAAAAAGGCATCTGGATGCTGGATGACTTTCTGCGTCCTGCAATGGAAACAGGATGGGAAAGTATTGATTATTACCTTATGGGTAAATATTTTACTTCCTGTGTAAAAGCAGGTATGGATGGTTCGGGCAAGGTGATCCAAAAATTCACCTCCTATTATAAATTCTGGTCTTACCTGATGCTGCCGATCTGCTTCCTGATGGATCAGATGATACAGCGAGGGCTTATTGGAAGAAGTAAAAGGGTAAGCCTTCAACCAATTAGAACGAAAACCTAATGAGAAACTATGTTTAATCTGGTATACCAGTCCAAAGCCAGTGGGAACTTTGATCATTCTCAAATCAGAAAACTACTGGAACAGGCCAGACAGTCTAACAAGCAAAAGGAGATCACTGGTTGTCTGCTCTACTACCGGGGAGAGTTTGTACAGTATCTGGAGGGTGGCCAGGAAACGATCATCGATCTCTTTGAGCAAATCCAGAACGACCCGCGGCACTATAAGATCCGTTTGATCTCCAGTGGCAAATCCGGTTGCAGGGAATTCGAATCCTGGGAAATGGCTTACGAAGATTTTATGGGCAAGAACGACCATTTGCAATTCCTGGAATTACTGCTGAGTTCCTTTTTGGAAAAACCTCGTAAATGTATGGACCCCAACCCCTCTTCCGTCTACTTCTGGAGGACCGCCAGGCGGTTACTGGAATCCAGGACGGTGAACAAGTAATCTATTTGCGAGTTATAAACTTCTCGTCTCTCCTTCCACTTAGAACAGGCGCAACACCATAAAATAAAAAAGCCTCCCAATTTATGGGAAGCTTTTCTTTGTACAGGTCCTTCGGCTGCGCTCAGGATAAACTCCGAGACTCCCCTCGACTGGCGCTCGGGATAAACTTCTCGTCTCTCCTTCCACTTAGAACAGGCGCAACACCATAAAATAAAAAAGCCTCCCAATTTATGGGAAGCTTTTCTTTGTACAGGTCCTTCGGCTGCGCTCAGGATAAACTCCGAGACTCCCCTCGACTGGCGCTCGGGATAAACTTCTCGTCTCTCCTTCCACTTAGAACAGGCGCAACACCATAAAATAAAAAAGCCTCCCAATTTATGGGAAGCTTTTCTTTGTACAGGCGGAGAGACTCGAACTCTCACACCTTTCGGCACTAGATCCTAAGTCTAGCGTGTCTACCAATTCCACCACGCCTGCATTTTATTCAATATGTCTGTAGCTTACATTGTTCTCCGAAGCTTTGCGAAGGAGAACCACGCCTGCATTTTTCGCCGATAACCTTTAAATTATCGGGATGCAAATATAAGTCAATTTTTTAATTTAAAAATTTCAGCGGAGGAAAAATTCGATCTTCTTTTTGTATTTTTAGGGTCAAGTCAAACCTACCCTAATGGAACACACAAAGTCTTATGTAGACACTCATAAAGACCGTTTTATCTCCGAACTGCTCTCAATATTAAAAATCCCCTCAGTCAGTGCTGATCCAGCTTTTTCCCAGGACATGGAAAATATGGCGGAAGCTGTAAAAAATGCCCTGTTGCAAGCGGGATGCGAGCAGGTGGAAATATGCGAAACCCAGGGATACCCCATTGTTTATGGCGAAAAGATCATAGATCCGGCCCTGCCTACGGTATTGGTCTACGGACATTACGACGTACAACCGCCAGATCCGTTGGACTTATGGGATTCCCCTCCTTTTGAACCTCAGATCAAGCCAACCGGCCTGCACCCTGAAGGAGCTATTTTCGCAAGAGGCGCCAGCGACGACAAAGGTCAGTTTTATATGCATGTTAAGGCCCTGGAGTTGATGATCCAAAACAATAGCCTGCCCTGCAACCTCAAATTTATGATAGAGGGTGAAGAAGAGGTGGGCAGCGAAAGCCTGTCAGCCTTTGTTAAAGAAAACCGCGAGAAACTTTCAAATGACATCATCCTGATCTCCGATACCGGAATGATCGCCAATGATGTCCCTTCCATTACTACGGGCTTACGAGGTCTTAGCTATGTGGAAGTGGAGGTCACGGGACCCAATAGAGATCTTCATTCCGGGCTTTATGGCGGTGCCGTGGCAAACCCCATAAACATACTGACCAAAATGATCGCCAACCTGCACGATGAGAATAACCGAATAAGTATACCCGGTTTCTACGACAAAGTAGCCGAACTGTCTACGGAGGAAAGGGCAGAAATGGCTAAGGCGCCTTTTGATCTTGGAGAGTACAAGGCCGCACTGGATATTGACGCGGTCTATGGAGAGGATGGTTATACCACCAATGAGCGTAACGCGATCCGGCCAACACTGGATGTCAATGGAATCTGGGGAGGATATATAGGCGAAGGGGCCAAAACCGTGATCGCAAGCAAGGCATATGCGAAAATTTCCATGCGGCTGGTACCTGATCAGGACTGGAATGAGATCACTGAACTTTTTACCAGACATTTTGAAGCCCTCGCTCCGGATGGCGTACGTGTAAAGGTTACTCCGCACCACGGAGGCCAGGCCTATGTAACCCCTATTAATCACCCTGGCTACCAGGCCGCCAGCAAAGCCTATGAAGCCACCTTTGGGAAACCGCCGGTTCCACAGCGCGGGGGAGGGAGTATCCCGATAGTCTCGCTTTTCGAGGCTGAACTACAAAGCAAGACCATTCTTATGGGATTTGGATTGGACAGCGATGCAATTCATTCACCTAATGAACACTTTGGCATCTGGAACTATCTTAAAGGAATTGAGACTATTCCGTATTTCTATAAGTATTTTACGGAGTTGGTAGGTTAGTCATGAAGTGAGTGCAACTCTACTTCATGGCTAACCATAGTCCAGAAATTAATTTACTCTACATTTGTAGAATTAAATTTTTATTCTATATTTGTAGAATAAACTCTATGCTTGTAGAAATGAAATTGACCAAAACAGAAGAGGAATTAATGCAGATCCTATGGGAGCAAAAGCGTGCTTTTATGAAGGATCTGTTAGAAGCCTATCCCGAACCCAAACCGGCTACAACTACGGTTGCCACCTTACTTAAACGCATGACGGACAAAGGTTTCATCGGCTACACCAATTTTGGTCGCTCCAGGCAATATCACCCGCTTGTAAAGAAGAAGGACTATTTCTCCAGGCACGTTAACGGGCTTATCAAAAATTTTTTCAACAACAGCGCGGCCCAGTTTGCCTCATTTTTTACTAAAGAGACAGACCTGACCAAAGCAGAACTGGAGGAATTACGGGCGCTTATAGACGACCAAATCAAAAAGAAATAAGCATGTTTTTATATCTGATCAAATCCGGAGCCTGCCTGGCAGCATTTTATTTCTTCTACCTTTTTTTTCTGGAAAAAGAGAACATGCATTTGTTCAAGCGCTATTACCTGCTCGGAAGCCTGGTACTGGCATTCCTGATCCCGCTGGTGACCTTTACCGAATACATCAATCCACCGCTTAACGTAAACACGGCATCGGAGCTAATTCTAGGGGATAATCAAAGCCCGCAAAACGTCGGACCTACGGATCTCGATACGGTCAATCTGCCCTTGCTGGCCCTAACCATTTATTTGCTTGGGGCCACCCTACTGGGTTTCCGCTTTGGCCGAAATCTGATTCATGTCATCCGCAAGATCCGCAACAATGAAAAGTTACAACAGCCGGAATCCACCAAGGTATTGCTCAGCGAAAAAGTTTCTCCCCATACCTTTCTCCGCTACATATTCCTGAACAAAAAAGCCTTTGAAGCCAAAAGCATCCCACCAGAAGTACTGCTGCACGAAGAGACCCATGTACGCCAGAAACACAGCCTGGATATCATATTTATTGAACTGCTGCAGGTACTGCTTTGGTTCAATCCCTTTATTTATCTCATCAATAGATCTATAAAACTCAATCACGAATTCCTGGCAGACCAGGCCGTGCTGGGCCGGGGTGTTGCATCCAGGACCTATCAAAACACCCTGCTGTCCTTCTCATCGCAAAAACATCAGTCAGTGTTGGCAAATGCCATCAATTATTCATCATTCAAAAAACGATTTACAGTCATGAAAAAACAAACATCAAAAAGGGTGCTATGGCTCAAGGGCCTGCTATTTCTGCCCTTAACGCTTCTTTTGCTGGTAAGTTTCAGTACTACAGAGATCAAGTACCTTGAGGCCCATCCGAATGTGTTGGCCACACCGTCAACGGACATTGAGGTTCGTATCCTAATCCAATCAGATCTGAGCCTCAGGCTTAACGACAAGCCGGTGGCCATTTCGGAACTCTCAGAGAAGATCCTGGAGATAGTGCCTGCTCAGTCTATCAGCAATGCACTTACCATCTCCACATCTCCAGGCTTGGATATCCCGACTGAACTCATGGATCAATTGGAATATGAACTCAGCGAAATTGGAATAAGCAGTATAACCTTAAATACCCGGGAAGTACATATCAACAACTTTCAGGAAGACCGCAAGCCGGTTTTGGTCCCTCATGAAACTCAACAACAAGGCGGTTCAGCACAGCAGTTAGAGACCTACAACAGGCTCGCCGGGAAATACAACAGCCAGAACCCGGAGCAGAGAGCGATCCCTGAGGCTGAACAGGCCAAACTGGCTACGCTGTATAGCTCCATGAGTGATATACAAAAGGCGCATAGTGAAGCTTTTCCTCTCAGTTACCCGATTAGCCAGGAAGAGGCCACTCCTGAGATGGTTGCGGAATACAACGCCCTGGCCAGCAAATACAATTCCATGTCCTGGGATAATTTTAGAGTAATTGGTTCAGAAGTAGAGCGGCTGCATTATATCTACGATCGGATGAGCGAAGCCCAAAGAGCCAGTGCCGAACCTTTTCCACAGTTCCCTGAGCCTCCAACTGAACCAGAACCCGCGGTTGCCCCGACCCCTCATAAAGAGCCTGCAGCTATAGCCGCATTACCGTCACCTCCAGCGGAACCTCTTCCGGTTCAGGCCACAGTAGGCAGTGCTCCAACCCGCCCGGTGCTCGCGGATAAGCCAGCCATGGAAGAGGCGAGTGTGGCCCCTACCCGTGGAGAATTGGCCCCACCTCCTCCTCCAAAGTCTCCCCTGGAATTTGTAAGGGAAATGGCTGAAAAGGGTGCAGACTTCTATATGGACGGGCAAAAGATCACAGCTGAAAAAGCCGTAGATATCCTCAAAGAATCCAAACAGATCAGCCTTAGATCAAAGCATATGGGCCTGGAAAGACCTGTGGTAGAGCTGTCTACCAAACCCTATAAGGTAAAGGCAGATTAATTATAGCTTAATCTCATTTATCAGTTCAATTAGTCATCAAGGGTCGTAGGGCCTTCCTTCAGAGGTTCCATCTCTGAATACAGGTCAAATCGGCCCTTTTTAAAAAACACTCATGAAGACTTTTGGTTTTTATGCGCTATGCCTTTGCGGTTTTGTAACCGTTGGGCTTAACGCCCAGAAATCGTCCCTGGAAATCAGTGATCCTTATGGGCCCCATGCCATTGGGTTTCAGGAATTCAACACTTTTGACAAATCCCGTAGCTTTTTAGCCACTCAACAACAGAAAGCGAATGCGGGGGAGACCATATTTCGACCGATCCAGGTATGTGTCTGGTATCCGGCTATCAAAACAGACAAGGCTCCGCTTACCTATGAAGCATACTTCTTTCTAAAAGCTCATGAGGTGGGGAGGACAGCATTGTCCGGGGAAAGAAAAAAAGCGGTTATAGCGGAATTTCTCAAAACTGATCCTGTTCAACCTGAGGTCCTGGAGCGGGAACTCGCTGCTGTAATGCGCGCCGTTAAAAATGCCCCTTTCAATAAAACAGCCCGTTTTCCTATCCTTATTTATGGTCCCAGTTGGTGGTCTACCGCTTACGAGAATGCACTAATGTTTGAATTTCTTGCGAGTCATGGCTACATCGTGATCTCCAGCCCCAGTGTAGGGCCTGAAAATCGTGAAATGCCCATATCAAGGATTGGTGTTGAAACTCAGGCACGCGATATGGAGTTCCTTTTGAGTATCACGGATCAATTTCCAAATGCGGATATAAACCGGATCAGTGTTGCTGGTTTTAGTCTTGGCGGACTCTCCAACGTTCTCATGATGGCCCGCAATACCTCTGTCGATGCCTGGATTGGGATAGACCCGAGCATCCATGAGGCCTATGAATTCTTCGAAGAATCTCCTTTTGAAGACTACACCAGATTCAGAAAACCCATGCTTTTTATTAACTCCATGGGCTATATGAAAGGACTGCCCTTTTACGATCAACTGGTTTACAGCGACGCCTATATGGTAAATCTGCCTCAGCTTGAGCATACTGATCTGGCCTCCCAGTTCATCAAGCTTTTTGGCTCCGGTAAGGGCGAGGAAGCATTGGCAAAACGAGCCAGGGGTTACAATGCCATGTCGAGATACTTATTGGCATTCTTAGATGGGGTATTTAAAAAGCAATATACCTATAGCGAAATGCTTACACATGTATTTCAAATGCCTGCAGATACTTCCTTTGTTCAATTCAAAAGCAAAGCCAGCCTGCCGACACCAGACCAGTTGTTCCTGAAATTCGAAGAGGAGCAGGGTGCGGGAATGGCCGATTTTCTGGAGAAGCAGATCCCCGATGGTGCACACTTTAGCTATCCGGAAAAAGATCTGCAAGAATTGATCTTTCGCACATTGGAAAGTGGGTATTCGAAAGCTTCGCGGAATTTGATGGAATGGTATGGGAATAAATACCCTGACGCCTTTCATACAGAGGTTTCCAAACACATAGATGGCCAAAAAATGCTTAGAATGTTCACTGAAGTCTATCGCCATAACAAAGGATGTGAGTTCAACTACTACCAACTGAACCATACCGGACATATACTTTCAATGGGTGAAAGAAAATCAGAGGCGCTGGACTATTTTATACTTAACACACAGCTAAACCCGAAAAATTCCCAGGCCTTTTTCAATTTGGGAATCGGGTATTACCGACTTGAGGATATGGACAATGCCGCGCTTAATTTCAAAAAATGCCTGGAACTGGATCCGGATGACAGGTATCGCGGCCTGGCCGAAGGTTTTCTATCCAAGATCTGAGAGCGGAAAAAGGAATTTTCATAAATCCTTCTTAAAGCCTCAATTTAAGGGACTTTTCATGTAACAAATGATAAATACCTGCGTTCTAATATTCTATCAACCTAAAGCCGAACACTATGCTCAAGGACTTTTTTATCCTCTGTTCAGGATCTGACAAGAACATTTTAAAAAGCTGTTCCTCCGGAGAACAAAACAAATATGCAGGTATTGGTGCTACCGTATTCTTTACAGCACTTATGGCATTTATCGCAAGCAGTTATGCATTGTATACCGTTTTTGACAATGTATTTACAGCTATATTTTTTGGACTGGTTTGGGGATTGCTCATCTTCAATCTGGATCGTTTTATCGTATCAACCATAAAGAAGCGCGATAGATTTTGGAGTGAATTCCTGCAGGCTACCCCTCGGATCATTCTTGCCGTGATCATCGCCGTGGTAATCTCAAAACCGCTGGAGATGAAGATCTTTGAAAAGGAGATCAACCAGGTATTGCTGGAACAAAAAAATGAGATGACCCTGGCCAATAAACAGCAGATAGCTCGGCAATATACTCCGGCTGTAGAAGCCCTGAACCAGGAGATTGCCGGACTAAAGGCAGAAATAGACAATAAGGAGGCGGAAACCAATGCCTTATACGAAACCTATATCTCGGAAGCAGAAGGCCGTGCAGGCACTATGCTACTCGGCAAAGGGCCGGTCTATAAGGAAAAAAGAGAAAAGCACGACGCCTATCTCCTGGAATTGCAGCAATTAAAGGAGACCAATCGAGCGAAAATAGCAGAAAAAGAAACCCAGATAGCCGCGCTGAATGCAGAATACGCTCAGACAGTAGATGCTTCTCAGCCCGTAATTGATGGTTTTGACGGCCTGATGGCCCGCATCAATGCTTTGGGCGAATTACCATGGTTTCCATCTTTCTTTATTTTTCTACTTTTCCTGGCTATTGAAACCGCGCCTATTATAGCAAAACTACTGGCACCTAAAGGGCCTTATGATCTTAAAGTAGAAGAGGAAGAAAGTACCGTAGAGACCTGGGTAAAACAAAAAGTACATCAGCGTCAGCAGATCCTTGCCACAGATACGGTGTTAAACGAAAAGATCTATGGAGAAATAGCCGAAGAAGAGGCGGTTTACGCCTACAAAAAACAGAAGGCTGAAGAGCTTATGCGGTTGCAGGCGGATAATTTTCACGACATTCAGATTAACAGCCTGTAAACAGAAAGGCCGGCTTAATAGCCGGCCCTCTTTTCTACCCTGGCCTTAGATAAGGCAAGCTACTGCCGGGGTTATCACACTCAACACTATTTCTTTCTTATTAAAACTAATTTCGCGGATCTGAAAGACCTCTTTGGTCCTGTCTATCTTAAGGTATCCTTTAGCTCTTTTATCAGTCTTTTGCTTATTCATGATTTCTGATTTTTAGATTCAATCCAAAATTAAGACGGAAACCAATCTTTTCTGGCTTTGCTGGGGCCATTGGCCAACAACTGTGGGCGAAAGGCCTGATACCTTAGATAAGCCCAACTATCCTTTATAGTGGATGGCAATTTGTGCCAGCTGACCCACGATCTTCACAGAATCTTTCATGGATAGCTTAGACCCATCTGCATGTATCCATCGCTTTAGAGGTTGCTCACAAATGAGCTGGTTAACCTTGTCCTTGCCATAAAACTTACGCATGCGCATAAATATCTCTACATCGAACAACCAGCGTGTGATAAACTTCTTTACGAACATTTGCTCCGCTATTTCCCGGCGCATGATCTTTGCTCCGCATTGGGTATCCTTAAATGGCATTCCCAGTATTTTCTGAATGATAATATTAATGGTCTTACTTATGATCTTTCTCGCGGATTCCTTGGTAATATTAGCTCCCATCCGGCTGATGCGGGATCCACTGACTATTTTGAATTCTGAATTTTCCAGGGTCTGAACCAGGTCGTCAAAATCGCGGAAGTCCGTAGAAAGGTCCGCGTCCAGATAACCTATATAATCCAATTGAGGGTCCAGGGAGAGATACTGTATTCCCTGCCTGACAGCCTCTGCCTTTCCACCGTTTTCTGCACAGTCAAAAATGCTGATATGGTCTTCATTCCCCTTCCTCAGTTCCTTCAACACTTTTAGGGTATCGTCTGTACTGCCATCATTGACAAAACACAGGCGGTAACCCAGGTTTTTGCGTGCAAAATCCTGGAATTCTTTGCTTTCCAAACGCTCGGCTTCATTGTAGCAAGGTATTACCACACCAACACAATGTTTTTGCAGCATTTGGTCATTGGCAACCTCAGTATTCCTTTTTTGAATTTTAGGTCTGAGGATCCTTTTTACCCTGGCAGCCACTTCGTTAAGGCTCACGGGTTTTTTCATATAATCGTCAATACCCAGGTCGAATCCGTCTACAATGACCCTTTCCTCAGTATTACCGGACATAACAAGAATCGGGGTCTGGGATTGTCCGGTTTGCCTGATGTGTTTTACCACTTCCAATCCCGACATTTCAGGCATGTTAATGTCCAGGATAACCAGATCGGGTTGAAAACTATTGAACTGCTCAATTCCGGATGGACCGTCGTTAGCGGTTCGCACTTCATACCCCAGTTCCCTGAGGTGCTTTTCGAGAGATAATAAGATCAGTTGCTGATCATCAATGGCTAAAATTTTCATAGGTTAAGATTTAGGATTAAACAAGAATTTTGGTTTAGCCTCTACCGTTTCCGATAGATTTATAAGGCAAATGTAGTAGCGGACAGCAGGATTCTTTTGTAGGAAAAGTCGCTTTGCAAATTAGTGTCGATGAATGACCGATTTGCTTCGATGGGTGATATCAGGGGTTTTTTACAATATATCTACCTTTATTTTGTTATATTTTCTTACAAAGCCGACCATGAACCGCAGCAATAGTTTATTGATCCTGGCACTGATTACCGGCCTGGCATTCCACGGGTCTGCCATGTTTTTTACCCTGGAGCAGACTTACGATGCACTAATACACCTGTTCTTTGCCGATCACTATGCCCAAAACTGGTTTGAGCATTGGGAACCCAGATGGTACACCGGCTTTACAGTACAATCTTACCCTCCCCTGGTGCACCAATTAATCGCACTGCTCTCCTATCTGGGTGGTCTCAAATTCGGACTGTTTTCCGTAGCCTTGTTGGGGATTGTCCTCTTTGTTACAGGAATTTACAGGTTTTCATTGCTGCTAACCGGCAATCGCAAAGTATCCGGGTATGCCGCTTTGCTGGCAGTATTTTCTTCAACTTTTATAGAAACCCTTCATCTTTTTGGTCAGCTTCCGAGCATTTTCGGAATATCGCTGCTGTTACATGCCTTACCAGACACCTATTTATGGCTTAAGACCGGGAGTTATCGGAAGCTCGTTAAAGCATTGTCATTAATTGCCGTTACAGTATGTTCTCACCATGTAACCCCCATTTTCGGGATGGTGTTTTTCATTTTTCCCTTGATAGGGATGGTACTGATGGATGTTTCAAAAGAAGGCGTTGGAAGTTTTAAATTGATCACCTTCAGGGTTTTTCTACAAACTTTCAAAAAGTTGTTCGGGCGCATAATTGGTTTTGGTTTTAGCGCACTCATTCTGATTGTAATTTGCATCCTACCCTACTGGATAAACACCAAGAATAACCCCATCACCCAGGTACCTATTCCTCATGGTTCCAGGGATAATTTCCTGGAAGTTACTTCTTCCGGACTGGTATTTTTCCTGATCCCCTGGGGAGTACTACTTTTTTTACTTCCTTATCTATTTTACCGTTTTTACAGCAAAAGATATCTGTTCTTTGGCCTGTCTTTCACCCTACTTGCAATTTTAGGAACCGGAGGGACAACCCCAATTCCAAAAGGACTACTCGGCGAGAACGCCTTTAATATCCTAACCCTGGACAGATTCACCCTTTGGGCCACAATAATGGCACTCCCGATCTTTGGGGAGTTTGCCTACCGCTTGATCGAAGGGGACCTGAGAACTCATTTAAGAAAACGATTTGGCGGAGTTTATCACAAAGTATTGGGAGGACTGATCTCTGGCTGTCTGTTGTTTATGGTTATTTTCAGTTTAAGCCTTGGGTATTTCAGACCCTCCCAACCCCAAAAGATCAAGATGCTCCCGATTGTCAATTTCCTGAACCAGGATCAGCACGACCAATGGCGTTACCTGACCTTGGGATTCGGAGATCAGATGGCCTGGCTCTCTGCCCAAACCAAGGCTATGACGGTAGACGGGAATTACCATTCCGCAAGGCGATTACCGGAATTGACCTCCAGGGCCATTGAGCGATTGGAGAATTCAAAATTTAAGGGAGTGGAAGGTATAGGTTCCTTACAGCAATTCCTGACCGTCCCGGAGAAATACCATTTAAAATACATTTTCTCCAACGATAAATTCTACGATCCTTTGTTGCATTTCTGTGGCTGGCAGCGATTGCAGCAACTGGACAACGGGATTATGGTATGGGAAAAAACCAATGTACCGCCACTGCCTTCCGTACTCCCAAGGGAAGAAGTACCAATGGCCTTAAAGCTTATGTGGGGGTTAATCCCGATGTTCACCCTGCTGATGGCTTTCATTCTGAACATCCCCTCAATATGGTATGCGGCTCTAAAGGCCGGCAAAGCTAAAAACACGGATTCCATACCGCCAGGTGTTACTTATTCCGGCTTTTCCGCAAAGCTTACCAACATTAGCCATTTCTGGGCCTTTGCGGTGATTCTCATGGTTTCGTTCGGGATCTATAGCTTTTACCTGAATAATAGTTCACAACGTTCTCCTTCCAATGTGCTGCAGGCTTACTATGACGCGCTTGACTTTAAGGAATTTGAACAAGCACATGCTTACCTGAGTACAGACAGTGGTGTTTCCCTGGCCCAATTTATGCTTGAGATCTCCGTAACCGATGGACTGCTTAGCAGTTATGCCAAACTGGATGGGATGTCTGTTCGTGTACTGCATCAGGACCAGGCCGGCGCCAGGGCAGAAATTACCACAAACTGGATCACTCCGCTTGAAAAGGTAATCAGGACCACAAAACACGATCTGAAGAAAATTGATGGAAAATGGTTCATCACACCTGAAAAACCCAACAATGATCTGCCTCCGGACCAACTCTTTAGTGCCAACCAGACCGCGTACTACAATCACGGAAGAAGGCGTATCACTACAGAACAAACCCTTCATGAGGATGTATTGCAACAACCGGTATTGGAGGTACTTTCCGCCAAACTGGTGCGATTGGATTCGGAATACGCCATAGTTGGTGAACTGCAAAACATAGACAATATTCCGGCGGATGTTGTGGTATCTGCCACCTTGTACGACCATGAAAATAATCCTATGGCCCGCCACAGCTCAAAAGACGTTATCAAGCACAAGCTAATGCCAAAGGAAGTTACTCCTTTCAAGATCAACTTTGAGGGAATTGCCTGGTTGGATACAGATCTTGAGGCTCCGGCTGGTTTTGATCCATCAGAGTTTACTACTATTGAATTTGAAGAGATCCCGTCAAATTTTGACATACAGGCCGCTGCAAATGTCGCCACCGGCGACCTCTACAAGGCAACCGCCATTCAGCAGCTGGATCTGAGGGAAGGATTATTGAGAGGACAACTGTTCAATTCCGGGATACAGGAGGTTACAATCCCTCAACTGATCGTCTCTTATTATGATGAAAGTAATGAACTGCTATGGGTAGACCATAAGTTTGTTAAGAACGGCGTGCGGGTTCAGCGCAAACAATCCTTTGAATATGAAACTTTGGACCTTTCAGATCTCCAATTACTAGCTGAAGGACTGCAGGATGTCTATGTCAATGGATTACCAAACCAGGCTATCGCACAAAAGCGCTTTCCGGAGAGGCATAAATTCCAAAATGGGGTGCAAGCCCTATCCGGAAAGGGATTTTCCGGAATAAGATTGCAGCTTAACTCCTATATCGGCAACCCAAAGTGAGATGAAAAGGTACACTTACATATGGGTTTTGAGCTTTTGCCTGGGCTGTGTCGGGGGCCCGGAAAATCTGTCTGAACCTTTTGTCCCGGAGGTTCGATTACTCACGGAACAAACTGAATTTGTGGCCGGATCTGAAATAATCCTGCAATTCGAAACCACAGCAAAGAGCCCCCCTCTTTTGCTGCTTGAAAATGCTTTAGGCAGTACCCTGATAGCTCCGGAATCTCAAGATAGCTCAATTCAATTTACCCTGCCAGGGCCTTATGCGCAAAAGGCAGGGCTAAGTCGATGGAAGCTAATTTATAGTCAGCAAGAAGTTTTATCCGGGCAGTTGAACATTGGCAGCGCCCAAGAAGAACAGCCATTGCTTGAAGCCTATCTAGGCCCCCCAAGTCTTATGGCTGGGGATGAGGACTTCGCCATGCTTGCTGTTATCCCAACAGATCGCTTCGATAATCCGCTAAAAGGCAAATGGCCGATCACGCTAAGGCAATATAAAGAGGACTCGGAGCAATCAAGCCAATTTTTTACCCAGGACCTGCTGGCGTGGAAACTTATAAACAGTACCAGACAGAGCGGCCCCTTATTTGTAAGTGCCAACACAGAACAGAGCCAGTCCAAGGAACTCCAAACTTTTGTTTACCCGGCCAACCCCTTAGATTTTGAGATCAGCCTGGAATTGATCCACAATTATGCGGACGGCAACCAGATCATGCAGCTCAGCACCTCAGTTTTAAAGGATGCATACGGGAATACCGTAAGCGACGGAACCCTGGTGGAATTCCATATCAGCACTGATTCTGGCAGCAAGTTAGGCTGTACAGGAACCACTATAAAGGGTGTAGCCCAATCCAAAATGCTACATCCCGAACAAGCCTCAGAATGGGAAATTAGCGCTTATGTGGCGGGAGCTGCAAAAAGTAACAGCCTGACCGTGAATTTCGAGGCGGTTTTTGATGATTTTGGTCTTAAGACCTCCAAAAATGGGCGTGTACTCAGGGTAGGGCCGATTAAGAGTTACTTAGGACAAATTATCCCGGATGGCTTCCAGGTCGTATTGAATGTAAGTAATGAAGACAATGTGACTGAAACGTTCACAACAACCACCAGAAATGGTTATGCGCGTTTTGAGCTGGATCCGGACGCCTATCCGCCGGATCAATACCAATTGGAATTGATCTCCGGAGGGGTTATTAAGAATATATCACATACTGTGGATGAATAGTAACTGGAACAAGAACATATACAGGGCATTGCTGCTGCTATCCTTCATAGCAGTCAACGCCCTGGTGATATTCGCTATAAGCGAGGTCTACGGCTATCTCAATAGCGGAGCAGACCGCTCAAAGCTATTGCATTTAAGTACTGCCGTTGAAGCGGCTTATCAGCCAAAAATGCTTTGGGATACTCAAAACTGTGCCGGCAGGCCCATGGAGGCACAAACGCTAAAGAATATCAGCAGGGACTACAAGAATGCCTGGTATTTCTATCTAAGGGCTTTTCATCATAATGATGCCGCCGGACTTAAGGATTACTTCACCGACCGGATGTTATCCAGGCTGGAAGACTACATCGCATTGAACCGAAAAAATAGTGTATACATTGAGAAAACTACCCTGGAACACCAGCCAGAACTCAAATTTTACAGTGCGGATGGTAAGATCGTAACCTTTACGGACCACAATGTCCGCTCATATGAAAAGGCATACCAGTATGGGAGTGTCATAGACCAGCGGGAAAGCCAGCGTTCTTACCAGGTGGTGCTTTTGTTGGAAGACGGTTTTTGGCGCATCCGCCAATTAGTGGAAATAGAATCAGACTCCGGCAGCCAAAGCCGTTTAAGCACGAAAACAGACTTGAGTGGGATAGATAACATTCGCGGTATTAATTACTACCCCAGGGAACAGCCCTGGTCTCTTTTTAACGAGTATTTTTCCAAAGAAGTTATTGAAAAGGACTTTAAGCTGATACAAGAAATGGGATTTAACACCCTGCGCATATTTATTCCTTATGAGGATTTCGGAGGGGCCGAGGTGATTCCGGAAAAACTGGCCCGGCTGAAAGAGTTTATGGACCTGGCCCGGAAAAGAAATCTAAAGGTGCTTATAACACTTTTTGACTTTTACGGCAATTATGAGCTCAACGACTGGACCCTTACCCAGCGCCACGCCGAGCAACTGGTCAGTGCTCTAAAGGATCATCCGGCTCTATTGGGCTGGGACATTAAGAATGAACCGGACCTGGATTTTGATTCGCGTGGGAAGGAAGTTGTGCTATCATGGTTAACGGAAATGCGAAAGCAGCTAAGAATTTGGGATAAAACACATCCCATTACCATTGGTTGGTCTTCGCCGGAAGCAGCCGCCGAACTGACAGAATCATTGGATTTCATCTCTTTCCACTACTATCGGGACGTTCAGGATTTCCCAACAGCTCTTGCTGCTTTAAGGGCTAAAGCTAAAAATAAGCCTTTGCTTTTGCAGGAATTCGGGCGCTCTTCATACAGTGGATTCTGGAACTTCTATTCAGGTTCCGAAAAAAAACAGGCCAGTTACTATCGTGAAATGATGGAAGTAGTAAGATCTCAAGATGTTCCGTTCATGGTCTGGACTTTGTACGATTTTGAAAAAGTGCCGCAAACTGTTGTTGGGAGACTACCATGGAGAAAGCAGCCTCAGAGGTATTACGGCCTCATTGATTCGGACGGCAAGGCCAAACCCGCCCTGGAATATGTAGCAAAAGTTTTAGAATAACAAAAGAGGGCAGCTCTGTACAAAAGCCACCCTCTCTCTCACTTAACCTAAACCAAAATCTATATGTCTTTGTTTTTTATTTCCAACGGCTGCTTTATTTCCAACTCAAAACCACTTTGTCTCTGACGCTGGATAGCCTTAAAATACTCAATATACATTCGGGTAATCTCGGACATGGGCAGGGAACAAGCTGCCTGGTAATTCGTTTTCCCCAGATGCCTTCTGTAGGTATCGTCCTGAAGTATATTTTCAATGGCCTCGGATAGGGAAGCGCAAGATTCAGGATCAAAGAAGGCACCTTTATACCCTTCTTCCCTTACCAGGACACCCAGGTCTCCCAGGTCGGGTAATACCACCGCTTTTCCATAACTGCCTGCCTGGTGCAATACCCCTGAACTTCCTGTTGTCGAAGTATAAGGGAAAACAACCACAGCGCTCTCACCAAAGATCACAGGAACATCTTCCTCTGCGACATATCCGGTAAATCGGAGTTGAGGTACATGGCTGTATTTAGACTTCACAGCCTCCAGGTAACCCGGTGTATTGGGACTATCCGTTCCGGCGATAACAATTTCAATATCCATATCTGTCCGACTTCTTATCTTCTCAACGGCCTCAATCATGATCTCTACTTTCTTATAAGTTCCGAACTTGCCAAAGGCCATAACCTGTTTAGGTCCTTGAGGAAGATTGTAATCCGGCTCAGGAGGATTTTCAAAGGAACCGTGGGGCACAAGAGCTACGTTTCGCGCTTTGTATTTCTTTTCCAGAATGTCTACATACTTGCTGATAGTAACTGCCAAAACATCCGATTTCAGGACCATACGCGTAAGCGTAGACCCAATAAAATTGTATGCTTTTTGCAGTACTTTGTTTTGGGTGATCCCGGCATTCTCCAGGTCTACCTGCTCCAGGATATTATGTAGCAGAGAAATGGTAGGAATTCCTTTGAGTTTGCAAACAAAAGGTAAAAGCAGACCCAGGGCCGCGGGGATCTTCTTGTCTCCAAACTTTAGGAACTGCAGGTTAAACAATACAGCATCCGGTTTAGTTTCAAAAATGGCCTGGCTGATCTTGAAAAGGTTTTTATAGCTGTTAAACTCCCAGCATTCTTTTACGCTTACAGCGCAGCCATCTTCTTCAAAATCCAGGTCTTTAGGCCCGACAGTTCTGTCTGTGATCAGCACAATTTCGCTAATATCACTGTGCTGTCTAAAATGCTTTACCAAATGGTATCCGTATTCGGTTAAGGTTACTTTACTCGGCGGGAAAGCCGTTACAATTGCTAATTTCATCAGGTTAAGATTTAGGTTAATAACTATGCAACAAATATCTTACGAATGCAGTAATTTCAGGGCCAGTTCACGGTGGGCGACCATTTGCTGTAGACGAGTGGCAAGGGATTGTAGATATTGAGTTCTCACCAAAATGACCTGCTAAAAAAACCAAAAAACCGGAAGCTTTTGGGCTTCCGGTTGGCGTAAACAAACTATAAAAGTAGGCTAAGGCCTGATTTGGTCCTGTGTAAAATATATAAGCTGAGTTACGAGCAGGGCTAACATGGCGACAATCTGTACCTGTACTACCATTTGCAAACTGCTGTGAAAAAATATGACCAGCAAAATTTGGGAAAGACCTATCAGCCCGGATAGTATTACCGGAACATATTGATCTAAGGACAGGAAATAGTATGCGAAAATATTAGCAATGGCAAAAAGTGAAGTTGCCAGTGCATATTGCCAAAGTAGCGGAGCCATGGACAAATAGGCTTTGCCAAAAAGCAGTTCAATAACCAACTCCGGGAACAAGTAACAGCCTGAGACTATGAGCACCGTAATAAGGCCGATATAGCTCACATATTTGAACAGTACGGGGGCGGTTGGCTCTCCTGCTTTCTCCCTGGCCACCACTTTGGGCAGTAATAGCATTACGAACATCCAGGCGGCAAAGTAAACCACCCTGCCAATAAGTGCCAAAGAAGCGTAAAGGCCTGCCTCCAAAGGTTCAAAATAATGTTTAACCAATAGCACATCGCTATTGTTGATCAAGATCTGCGTCAGCTCATAGGCCGCTGTAAGTACAATGAAATTGCGCACCCGCTTTTTGTTGTCTGCACTAAGGCGTATCCGGCTTCTCAGCGGGATAGCTTTACGTTCCACCGGGACAAGCCCAAAAACAAAAGAAAATGCAATCCCGAGAGCAATCAATATACCTGGCTCAAATGGAAGTATCCAAAGCAATAGCATAGTGATCGCCAATCGGCTCCACATTTCCATCTGATAGGTAAGGGATAATTTGCCGTACTGTTGTTGCCCCTGAAATCGTCCGCGGTTTACACTCATAAAAAAGTACAGCGGTATTCCGACGCCAAAGGCTGTGAACATCCAATTAGACTGGGTATTAAAAATCTGTTGTAGTTCCGTTGCAAAAAAGATCAGCAGGGAGCCAGCGATCAATCCAAGAACAAGAGCGGCCTTGTACATTCTACATTGAAAGCCTTCCCATTGATCCTCAGAAAAGAGTACTGCGAACTTGGCTGTGGCCAGTTGAAAGGTCATCCCTACAAAGGACAAAACCAACAATAAGGTCACCAATAATGCGGCATCCGCAAAAGCAGCCGGACCCAGCAATCTTCCTAATATCAGGTTATACAGGTAGTTGCCCCCGTTTACCAGGAGCACACTACCCATAAACACATGTTCCGGGGAAACTCTGCGTGTTAAAGTTTTAAGCGCGGTCATTACTAAGGATATAATCGGTTTTGGTTTCTTTCATCACCGGGGCGATGTTTTTGTTTTCTCTACCCACTATGGTAAGCACCTTGTTATTGGCCGCTGTCCTGCGGTACATCAATTCCAGTTGCCGGGCGGCGGTATGGTCCAGACCATGTATGCGGTCCAGCGATAGGATTAGCATCTCTTTTTGTTTTTGAGATCCATTGATGTGTTGTTGTAGGCTTTTCATATTCTGAGCATTCAGGAAGCCGTAAAGCTCTGTCACTCCGTATTGATCTTTTATTTGTAACGCCATGATTTCTAAGATTTAGGTTAAACTTTTATTGCGTTCGATGGCTCAAATATCCAATGAATAGCCTCCTTTTTAGGGCGATTTCGGTGGATGGCAGTTTGCTGTAGACGAGTGGCAAAAAAGCTACTTCCGGGATGAAAAAGGCTGACATACCTTTATAAAACCTAAACTTAAGGGGTTCACGCCCCCACAAATACTTAACCTATGAAGACAAGAATAAGTTACCTGATCACCATTTTCGCTGCCGCCCAACTTTGGGCACAGCCTGCTATGGATAATGGATTTCAACTCCTTGAAAAAGGCGAGTTTGAGGCCGCCGGAGACTTTTTTGAAGATGTTCTTAAAAGGCATCCGGAAAACAAAACAGCCCAGATCTGCTACGGTAGGGCCTTAGGCCTTAGCGGTGGTCCGGCTAAAGCCAATACCCTCTTTGCCAACTTGCTGAAAAAATACCCCAATGATCTTGAAATACAGCTTAACTATAATGAATCCCTGCTTTGGGCGGGAGAGTTCCAGGGGGCTAAGCCACTTTATCGGGATCTGATCAGGGCATATCCTGCAAACTTTAATGCCCGTTTGGGTTATGCCAATACGCTAAGCAATCTGAAAGAATACCAGGAGGCCCTTGTACAAGTTCATAAAGCTCTGGACTTAGACCCCGGAAATGCGAGTGCCCTGACCTCTAAAAAGTATATTCTGCTGGGTCATGCTAATACTAAGGTGGAAAAACAACAGTATTCAGAGGCCAAGGCTATATTGAAAGCTATATTCGAGGATTACCCGGAGGACAAGGAAACCTTGCTAAGCCTGGCCAACATTCACCTGATAAATATGGAGTTGGATAGCGCCAGGATCTCGTATCACAGGATGGCCACTACCGCTAAAGATTCTGTTATCGCCTTAAACGGATTAGCACTGACGGAACACCTTGGGGAAAATGAGAAGCAAGCCCTGTTGTTATCCAAAGAGTCCCTGGAACTGGCTACAATTATGGAAAACTACGAGTTATTGGAGCGCACTTATAACCGTTACGTACAGGCGCTTATCTGGAATGACAAATACAGCAAAGCCAAATCAGAAATAGCTCAACTCGAGAACAAATACGGTCAAAGGCCCTGGCTGATAAGCCTGAAAGCCATGTTAGGGATGTATACCTCAGACACAAAAGCCAGTCTGAAGCAATATGAGCTTCTGCTGAAAATAGACAGTACCTCTTTTGACGGAAACCTGGGGAAGGCTAATGCCCTGTTCGCTTCAGACCGCATAATTGATGCTTATAAAACCGGAATACAGACCCTGGAGATCTTTGAGAACCAAAAAGATGCCCGTTCACTGATCGAAAAAGTAAATAAAAAGTATGTTCCTACTATTACCGAGACTTTGAGCTATAGTTTTGACAATGGGAATAATGTTGCGTATTCAAGCAACACAGAGCTAAGAACATATTTCAGCCCCAAACTGTCTGCCAATCTAAGTTACCAGTCCAGGACCACGGAAAACACCCTTAGTAATGCAAGTGCCACAACCCGGCTATTGACCGGGGGGATCGCCTACAAACTATTGCCTAAGACCTCAGTAGAAGTAGGTGCGGGTATCAACGAGGCCCGGTTTGGATCTCAGCGATTTTCCCAGCCTATGCTTAAGGCCGGACTGAAGTTGCAACCTTACCGCATGCAAAACCTGGAAGTGGATTACCTCAGGGAAGTACAGCAGTTCAACGCTGAGCTGGTGTCCCGGGATATCGTTATGGAACACTATGGTGTAAAATATCATTTGGCCACCAACTTTAAACTAGGCTGGTACACCCAACTTATGCATACCGAGCAGAATGATGGAAATAGCAGGCAATTGCTCTTCAGTTCCCTTTATTACAAGCTCTTTAAGAAACCTGGCATCAAAGCGGGAGTAAACTTTCAGTACTTTGGATTCAGTGTACAAAAACCAGAACTGTATTTCAGTCCGGAGCAATATCAGGCTACGGAAGTATTTGCCGAGGCCAGGGGCGATCTTTTCACAAAAACAAGCTATGCCTTCACGCTGGCTGCCGGAGCCCAAAAGATAGAGCAGCAAGCAAGCATGAACATTATTAGGACGGAAGCCAGGATAGGCAGCGAACTTAGCCAGCGATGGTATATGGCCCTATATGGCAAATACAGCAACAGCGCGTCTGCGACAGCCACAGGTTTTACCTATACGGAAATGGGAGTAAGCCTGAAATGGGACCTGAGCAAAAAACCACTATTCCATAAGAGGTTGCTCAACCTTAATTAATCTTTATCGAACCAAAACAATCTGTAAACGATCAGAGGGATACCACAATCATAAACTGAGATCTAAACTCAGTTTAAGGAAATCCCCTCTCTCGTTTTCACTTAAAACCGGATTGAGAAACAGATCAGTATATGAAGGTTCAGTTTCATAAGCTGTTATAAAACAAAAATAGGAATCTATCGCCGCCGTGCGCGGATCGTAGGCAATTGCTTTGGATTCCAATTCCTGGCTTACCTCTTCGGGAAATTCAAAGTTGAAAAAGGGGATGGCCCGCGTTTCTTTCTCCGGAGCTCTAAATCGCCAGGAAAAAAAATTTAAAGTCCCTGAGGGTAACATTTCGGCATCTTCCAGCAGGAACTCCGCCTGCTGATATTTTCCGGTGAAGTTGACCATCTCCCCACTTTTAAGCATGTCGACATCTGGATCTGCAATGTCTCTCCCTAGTCCTTTTTGTCTAATAGTGTACTGTCTGCCTCCAGAATAATTCAGGATAATCTCCTTACTGTAAACAGGGAAAAAGTCAAATTCCGGAGCATCTAACTCTCCGCCAGTCTGGTCCTCTACAGCAAGCACGTCTAAAATTTCATGGAATTTATTGCAGGTGTAGTCTTCTTCGCTTCTATAACCATGTACCACAAGGTTTAACCAATCCGCCGCCGGAACGGTAAAACGCTGTGTAGTGACCGGTTTTTGAAAGTCACTCAGATTAAAGTTAGTTTGGTCCAGGTCTTCCAGCAAGAAGTATTCATACTGGTCCGGCGGGGTTAAGAATAACGGAAAACTATAGATGAAGTAAAAAGGTTCTTCCTCGGCGTGATAATTCAGATTAAATGGACCCATCCCGTTTGTAGTTGTTAGTACTGCGTGATAAGATCGTAATTGAGGACGGAAGTTTGACGCTATATCCAAACTGATCACAGTCGTGCCTATTCCCCCCGATCTTTCGGTGCAGCCTTCGGTAACCTCATTGGGATCAGGGATTGTGGTTCCAGGCGAAATCTCGGTTCTGGAACTGATAAATTGAAAACTCTGAGGTTCTTTTGCGATGGTATAGACGGTAAAGGTAAAATTCTGTTCCTCAAATTCATCATCGGCATAGAACACTGCCTCATCATTGGTCTCTATTTCCTGGTAAGTGATCAGTTTCCCATCCAGGTCGTTTATTGCGAGATACACTGAAGCCAGGGCAGTTTCTGTACCTCTTAAGGCCTTGGGGAATTTTAGCAAAAGTTTCCTCAACTCAAACTCCGAAGTTTCATCCTCCGTATTTCCGCTATCATCCGTGGCGCTGATCCTAAGGGTTTTGGTCCCGGCATCAAAATCAAAGGGATTGATATTCAGGCTGATTTGTTTCTCATTACCCTGATACAGTTCCTGGTTATCCAGGCTTATGGTGGTGGTAACATCTTCCGATGCATCCGTGATGCTGATATTGATTTCCGTAAGGACCTCTAATAGATCCGGTAACCCTGAGAGGCTAATCACAGGTGCGGTTTCGTCTGCTGCTGGGTCCTGGCTTTGTGGCGGATCTTCCTGGGTTGATTCAGAGTCCGTGGAACAGGAAAACAATAAAACGGTGAGACAAGCGTAAAGTAGGTTCCGCAACATAAAATGCTTTATTTGAGCAGTGAAAAATAGGCATTTTAGAGCGGACCACAAGGAATCCAAACAACGGCCGATTTCCTGTCAAAAACAAAACGCTGTAAATCAGCGCCTTGCAAATCAGATACAAAAAACCCCCTTTCCGTTACCCAATTAAAGAAAGGGGGCACCCTTATTCCTAAATGAATGGCTCCCCTCCCGGGAAGCGGGGTCTTACTTTTTGATCAATTTGCCTTTGTAGATCTTATTATTCTCCATATCCTTTACTACGTATCCGTAAAGTCCTGGGGCTAAACCGCCCAGTTGTAGCCCAACGGAATGTTGGTTAGCGGCTGTGGATTTTTCACTCTGATAAACCAGCTTTCCGGTCATAGTTGTTATGCTAACTTCAACCCTGTCCGTAGCCAGGGGAAAAGTGATTACAGTGTATTGCTCCACCGGGTTGGGATAGTTCATCACAAAATCCGGTTGAGGAACTGCCTCTGCGATTGTGGCCACCTCCTCTAGAGGAGCTGTATATGCAACTGCACTCAGGGTCATTTGATCGATCTTAAGATTGAATGGCTTATAGGTTTTATAATCACCCTGCACTGAGAACACTATTGATTTTAGCTTGCTAAATGCTACACTTGAACCGGATCCATCCTTAAAATCAGCGAATGACAGACTGTGAATTGTTTCCATTTCATTCGGTTCTAAGCTCAGTCTCAGGCGATCGTTCCAATCGGCAGTCTGATCTGTAACCAGGCTTACCTCAATGGTCCGGCTGTTCTGAATGCTGAACTGAAGGTAGTTGAAATCTTCGATTGGTAGTTGCCTCTCTCCACCCAAAATATTACGGAACACATTGATGGTCTCTTTTACCTGACCACTGGCGGTTATCCCACGGGCCACCTCGTGGATCCCTATTCTGGTATCCTGCTGTTCGTGAGCTTTGATGGTAAAATCATCCACTGTATCAACCGCTTCATTCATATCTACGCCCCAGGGGCCGTCTGCCAGGTACATGGCGTCTTGTTGATAGGAGTTTTCCGCTATTACAGACAATCCTATATCAAACAAATAGCCCGTCTCCACGATTACCTCTTCTTCCCAATCTCCATTGAGGGGCAGTATGCTTGTCAGATTTTCTTCGGAGCTCTGCTCAGTACGCTTATAATTACCATCGAACTGCATCCAGCTTGCCCCTACTTTATTGATCACATTCAGATGTAATTTGCCTGCCTGGTAATATCCGTTTTGGATAAAAACCGTTGGCAATATGTTTTTTGCCTTATGTAAAACCAAAGGCTTTTCGCCATCCAGGGTCTTTAGGATATTGTTTACTACAGTACTTACCTGTCCCATGCTGTTCCCCCAAACCTGGAAATTCATATAATCTCCACTTGGGTATTCTCCTATATTCCAAAGGCTATAGAGTTTGTGCTGGCTTCCTTCGTCTCGAACGGAAAATACCAGGGCATATTCCACGGCTCCATTACTGCGTTCCAGTTTGGAGTACACCAGTTCATGTCCCTGAAGACTCACAGTCCGTACATCCCTTAGTTTACTATCGTTAAGGCGGTCGCAGATGGTCTTTGTATGGTTATAAACACTGTTTTTTGTCTTCGTAGCCAGGGCCGCGCTTACTCGCTCTGCACCCTGGTAGTAATCAATAGAAAACACTTTATCCGCATTGGTAATATTCAGGAGGTCATCCGGGCTTGAAACATAGGTTGTTTCGGTGCCGTACATTCCGGATTCAGGGAAATAGCCATCCAGACGTCCTGACTTCGCGCCGCGGCTTTTGTAGGTCACTTTACTGTATCTTCGCTGTTTTTTACGGGTGTTTTTCGCGGTCCCGAGCTTTTTACGATCAAAATTTCTTTTCGCGATAAGGCTGGCAAGGTCACCATTACTTTCAAGACCACCGTCATTACCGGACGACACATCGTAATGCTCCTCTATATCATTAAAATTTGTGGTTTTGATCGCTTCAAAAGGGTTAGCCGTAATGTAGAAAAGTGCATCGTTAAAATCGTTGTCGCAACTACCGTAATCCCTTCGGATATCCTCAAAACCAAGAATAATCCGTTGGTAGTCCGGATCGTTGAGCAGCACATTGTGAAACCTTAAGTTTTCGTCGGCTTCAGGATTGTAGTCCGGATTGGAATACAATTGCCAATGTCCGGGAGTTACAGAACCCCTCCAGCCATTGGCCAGCAGCACCCAGCCAATACCGGTACCAGCCTTAAAACGGCCGATCTTTACCTTATCTCCTGCCTGCAATCCACCCCCGCTACCCCTGGCGGAAACATTGGGAAAAACAATGGTTATATCTTCCGGATCCGGTTTTGCCGCGGGAGGATTTTCTATATCATAGGTATAAAAGCCAAGTACGTTTCGGTAACCGGCGCCTTCCGCAACAAAGGTCACCCAGACGTCCGCATCCTTTTCCAGGAGGATATCCGTATCATAACCTGAACTTATGTATTGAGGGTTGTATTCTGGTACCGGATAACCTTCAGGGAGGGCATCATCAATTTTTTGCAAGGTCTCATAGGAAACCTCATCCCGGTCCACCAGGTATTCCGGTGTACCATCTGAAGTATAGCTTCCTAAAAAATTGTAGGACTGACCTAAGGCATTGGCCATAGTCATTAAGGTTGAAAGTAAAAGTAGTATTCGTTTCATCATAAATAGGTTAAAGATTATGGAGCAAAGATGTTTATTTCCTCATGCTTTCTTTGATGCTCTTCGACGGATAGCGATTAGGTGTAGACGGATGGCACCTAAGTTACTTTTTAGCCCAAGCAGTTCTTTATGGCTTTCGGGCAGAGGAAGTCATACTTTATACCGTACAAACAAAAAAGCACCGCTAGAGCGGTGCTTTCTTCGAACTAGCTATACTACTTCTAAATGATCCCAATAAAAAATAAACTCATTCCGCAAACTACCGTGGACAACACTCCCATTAACCCGGTTACAATTGTTTTCAAAGCGGCTGTTAAAAGTACATTTGATTTCATAGTATAATATTTTAGGTTAAACTTTATTCAAGATTTTACCCAAATCTATTACAGAAATCACGGAAAAATGGGTGGATGTCGACGGATAACGGAAAGCTGTCGACCGATGGTAGTATATCTTCTTTTGGCTCAAACTAATGGATAGTCCTTGCTGGCTTTAGAAGAACTTTATGGATGAGGCTTTAAAGCAGATTTAGCCTTCGCATGAGTTCCGGCCGGTTGGAACGGCTGATAGGAATGACGTTTTTTTCAATGAGCACGCTGTTATCTTCAATATCAATGATCTTGGTAAAATTGATGATAAAGGACCTGTGGATCTGCAGGAATATGTTTTCGGGTAGCTTTTCCTTTATTTTCTTTAAGGTGGAGTGCACCCTGTAGGTTTCCTTCACTGTTTTGACGTCAATATAGTCGCCACGGGCTTCGATCAGCTGTATTTCGTCAAACTTTAGTTTGATCAATCTGCGATCTATATTAATGTAGAGATCCTGGCCGGTTTCGGCCTGGCCGTTATCGCCTGTCTGTACCGGTTGTTTCACCAGGGCGTTCTTTACTTTCTGAAGGCACTTTTCAAAACGTTCTTTGGTCAGCGGCTTGACAAGATAGTCTACAATGGCCTCGTATTCATAGGCTTCAATGGCAAAATTCCTGTCCGAGGTAGTAAGCACCACTTTGGGAGGGTTCTTTAGGGTTTGCACAAAATCAAAGCCTGTAAAACCGGGCATATGAATATCCAGGAATACTACATCCACCTGATGCTGGTTGAGAAATTTAATTGCATCTATGGCACTGGGAAATTCTTCAATTACGTCCAGATCGTCCATTTGTGAGCACAGTTGAGCAACTACGGCCCTTGCGGCTGCCTCATCGTCCACTATAATACAGTTCATGCTTATATGGTTTTTAAAAAACGTTCTATGTTCTCCAAAATCTTTAAAAACTTCCCTTCGTATTCCCTGTTCCCTTCTCTAAGGGCTTCTTCGTGGTCCACGGCGAGCACATAACTCTCCGAAAGGCCAAGAATACTAAGCTTGTGTTTTAGCTTATGCACATTCAGTGAAGCTTCACGGGGGAGATCTCTATTCAAATTATCCATGTATTCCTCCTTTTCCTCCGGAAACTCCTCTTTAAGGATGTTGATAAACTTCTTTTTGAAATCTTCCTCACCTGCGGCCAGGGCTTCTATATAATCCAGATTGGGTTTTTCTTGCATCTCAAATCACTTTTTTATACTAAAATGAAAACTGGTCCCTTGTCCTACTTCGGATTCCAGGCGGATTTTTCCTTTGTGGAGATCTACGATCTTCTTTACTATAGAAAGGCCTATTCCTGTAGACCTGGCTTCATTCCCAATAGATTGGAAGATCTCAAAGATCTTTTTATGGTATTCCTTAGGGATACCAACTCCGTTATCCTTGACGTAAAAATCCCAGTGAGACCCCGCATCGGTGCTCCCAACCTCCACAATTCCCGTTTCTTTATCAATATTGACCACGGCATTGCTTATTAGATTCTGGAAAAGCTGTTGCATCTGGGTCGGGTCCGCGACCAATGTCGGTAGTTCATTCATGATCACAACTCTGACGTGTTCCGGAATAAAGATGATCTCCCGGATGTGCTGTACCGTCTCATTCAGATCTACCTGGACCTGCTCCCGGGTATCCCGGCTAATGCTGGAATACTTTAGGATACCATCAATCAGCTTGTCCATACCCTCTATCTTCTCCTGCATCATCTGAAGCTGGTTCTTTCCGTTGTCGTCCAGTATATCTTTGTAATCCTCCTGCAACCAGGTGGCCAGGGCATTTAAACTTCTCAAGGGCGATTTAAGGTCGTGGGAAACCATATGAGCGTACTCCTTCAGGCCTTCATTACTGCTTTCAAGTTCTTTGAGAAGTTGCTCTTTCTGTAATTCCAGGTTTCGCTGTTCCGTGATGTCTTCGATCATGGCGACCTGGTGGGTTACTTCTCCCTTATTATTCTTAAACGCGCTGACAGAAGTTTTGGCGAGCAGGGTTTTGCCATCTTTTTTAATATATCGCTTAATCAGAGTAAAGGTTTCGATCTCACCCCTGTTCATCTGTCCCATAAGGTCTTTGGACGCCTCTACATCCTCTGGGGCAGAGATATCTTTGACGTGAAATTTGGTAAGCTCTGCTTCTGAATAGCCCAGGAGGTCTACAAAGGTCTTGTTGACCTTTACAATCTGGCCTTTCACTGTTAGCACGATACTTAGGGGTGAATTTTCAACAATAATGTCCAACTCCCGCCGCTGATCTGCCAGCAAATCCTGAATTTCAGTCTCCCTGGTGATATCCCGAATGATTCCCTGGGCAGCGATAGGCTTGCGGTCCTTATCGTAAATTAAACTGCTGTTGATCTGCACAAATTTTTCGGACCCATCCCGCACAATGATTTTAGCCCTATAATTCTTTAAGGTACCCACCTTGAGTAAGGTATGCATGGACTCAGCAGTGTATTCCAGGTAGTCCGGATGTACAAGTTTGGCAAGGTTTACAGACTCCCTTCCGTGGTCGTAACCCAAAAAGTCCCTTGCGGAACTATTCATATTAATAACGTTGAAGTCCAGGTCCATCACCACATAAGGGTCGATAATATTGATAAATACCCCATCGAGTTCCGAAGACTTTTCACTTAAGAGTGTCTCTAAGCGATGATTTGCTTCCTGCAAATGCCTGGTAGTATCGTAGAGCTCTTTGGATTTTTGCTCCAGGATCTGTTCGGCCTGCTGGCGCGCTTTCTTCTGACGTTCCAGGGCTTTTTTAAGCAAGTTGATCTCCTTGTTATCCATCCTGGACAACAACGAATTTGACTTCTGTACCGTCATCTTTCAATAGGTCATAGGTAATATTTGCACTTCCCTTGAAGTGCTCGAAGGTTTTTTCGATAAGTCCGTGCGCCAGGCGATAGAGCCCCCTGCTGGAAGAGTATATCATGGAAATAGAACTGTCTGTCTTTTCCAGGATCTTGAAGGTTGGCAGTTGCGCATCCGGGTATAATTTCTTTACATGTACATGGATGTGATCTTCAATAGAGTACAGTAGACCCAGGGGTGATTTATAACTCTGGATCACCTCCGGATGGGCTTTGGAAAGGCTATTGAACAAATAAAGCCCAAAGGTGTAGATCAACTCATCGACAGGGATCCCTACTTCCTCACTAAGATTGGTGATCAGGCTTACCATTTCATTAAAATCGTAAGTACCCACAGAGGTATAAATACCATCTGAAGGAAGATCAGCATTCTCAATTATGGAATCTGCCACCTCCAGCCCGAACTTGCTTTCTACCATTTCCAAAAATTCGGTAAATACAATTCCTTTCATTAATAAAAATTTGCGGTTAAAGTAGGAATTTTAGTACGAAACTGGAAAATAATGTTGTGAAAGCCTTGTTTTTGTTAGGCTTTGACCAATTCTACAACTTCCCAGTACTGAAAAACCTTTCGTAGCTTTTCTTCGTAATCTTCGTATTTCAGAGGTTTGATGACATAACCGGCAATCCCGATCTTGTAGCATTCCAGTAGATCGGCCCGATTTTCTGATGTTGTCAAAATGATGGTTGGAAGGAATTTAAGAACCTCATCTGCCTTTAATATTCTTAGGAATTCAATACCATTCATTTTAGGCATATTAAGGTCTAACAAGATGATGTCTGGCAGTTTGGCATCGGACCTGAGATAGTCCAGGGCTTCTTCTCCATTTTTAGCCTCTGTGATCTCATATTTGATCTGAAATTTAGCCACAGTGCGCTGCAATTTCATGGTCTCAATGGCGTCGTCTTCTATGAATAATACCTTCATCAGAATATAGTTAAGTGAGCTACAAATGTCTTAAAATGCCAAATAATTCTGGATTTACTGTAGTCCAATGACGGATAAGTGTAGACGAATGGCAATTTGGTTTCGATTAAAATGGGTCTGTTATACGAAAGAAATGAGCTCCGGGCTTTCTTTACTTATTTTGTAGTAAACACAAAAAAGACGCGTTGGTCAGCTATGGGTAGAACTCAGTTTCCCAGTATACGGTACCAAAGAGCCCCAAACAGTTTCCGCGGATCTCCGCCTTCGTATTTGGGCGTCTCAGTTATTTGAACCTCGTCATTCGCGGTAGGGCGAATTTCATAATTGAAAGCAAAGCGGGACTCATCTTCCTGCATACTGATCAGACCAAACCTAAGATCATTGAGATACAGCAATCCTTCGTTTTTCTCAACTGTGTACCATCCCTCGGTAACGTTTATCAGCCTCCTTACTTTGTCATTATCAGACCATTTTCCGAGCAATTCATGGTTCTTGGGATAAGCTTTAAAACGAACAGGCTGGGAATCAAAAAGGGAGTAATTCCCAATCAGGTAGGCATTTTTGGTGTCTACATTGGCTGTCCATAGCAAAGTATTAAAAGGCGTGGGGCGGGTTGCGATCTCAGTATATTCAACACCCTGCTCCTCCAGGTTATTAATGAACTTGTTGTAGGTAAACCATTTTAAGATCAGCGTAATTATCAAATACGAACTGCTCAGGACCAATCCCATCTTGTTGAGGCGACGACGTTTATCAGAAACGCGATTCAGCCGCATGGCCAGAATAAGGCAGATCAAAAAAGGAACGGTATAGAGGGGATCGATCACGAAAATATTCTGAAAAGCCAGTTTGAGATCAATTGGCCAGAAAAGCTGAGTGCCCCAGGTAGTGAAGGCGTCAAGGATAGGGTGTGTGAACAATCCCCAGAACATCAGGCGGGTCCAATCCCGCCAATTCGCGGCAGATTTCCTTTCAATTTTAGAGATCAGCCAACCGAATACCGGGGCGAACATCAAACTGAACAAAATGGAATGACTAAACCCGCGATGCCATTCTATGGCCGTTACGGTATCCACAAAATTACGACTCAGGACATCCAGATCTGGAATAGTACCGGCTATAGCGCCGTACAACATCGCCTTATTCCCTACTTTCTTGCCTAAAACCGCTTCTCCTACCGAAGCTCCAAGAACGATCTGTGTTAACGAATCCATATTTAAAGTTTAAGATTAAGTTTAAGTACAATTGTGGCTAGTCTTAAACTTGAACTTAAGCTTAGACTTATACTTATACTTCTACTTTATTCTATCACCTTCATTTTCTTCAGCAAAAAAGAGGCGTTCATATTCTGGCAAATGCCTTCCTTGAATTTATAGTCAAAATGCAACTCATCATTCTTAATTTCCGCGTCAAAATAATAGTTCGCCATCTCCTTGTAATCCTCAGCAACCCCACAGAGGCTTAGATCGTGCGTCGCGATCATCCCGGTGGAGCCTGAGCGCACCAGCTGCTCCACAAATTTTCTGGATCCCCTGGCCTTATCGGTACTATTTGTCCCCTTTAGAATTTCATCCAGCAATACAAAATACTGATCCCCAGCGATCTCATCAACAATAAATTTCAGTCGTTTCAATTCCGAAAAGAAATAGGATTCATCATCGGTAAGGGAGTCTGTGGTCCGCATACTGGATATTAGCCTGATCGGGCTGTAAGTACTTGCTCCGGCACATAACGGAAGCCCTATGTTGCCCATAACGATCTGCAAGCCTATAGTTCTGAGAAAAGTACTTTTCCCAGCCATATTGGCCCCGGTAATAATGAAGAACTGACCCTTTCTGATCTCCACATCATTGGTAATCCTGCGTTGCGGATCCAGCAAAGGGTGCGCGGCTTCGGTTGTTTTCAGAAGGATCTCACTGTCCGTAATTTTCGGATAGTGGTATTCCGGATGGTTAAAAGCAAAATTGCCCAATGAGATATTGGCATCAAAAAACGCAATCGCCCGAAACCAATCCTCTACTTCCGCAGCATGACCCTTGATCCAGTTTTCAATCTTCAGGCTAAGCCAAAGGTCCCTGAGCATAAAGGCATTGGCCAGAATACCAATAATAATATTATTCCGTTGGTCCAGTGCATTCAGAAGGCGGGAAAAACGTTTTAGGATGCCAGAAGCGGTTTCGCCTTCCCTTAAAACGAGTGCTTGCTTTTCCTGAAGCCATTTTGCTTCGAATCCCTGTTTTTCCACCATTACGGTAAGCTTTTCATATTGCTGAAACGTGCTTAGGACCTTAGAGGTGTCCGCGGAAAGCTTATTGATCTTTTTCAGGTATTGCCCACTGATTCCCAGGCCAAGAAAGAACCATGCCGCCAATCCCCAGCCGGAGATCAGATCGAAAGAATAAGCGGTAATTATCCCTGCCGACAGCGTTCCAAAAACAAAGGGGATCCACCGAAAAGCCGCAGGCACAAAACTGGTATATTGCCGCATCCAATTGACAATAATATCATAGGTAGTTTCCGCCTTGATCATAGACGCTGCGGCCGAAAACTCCTGGCGCCACTCCACCAGGGCTGACAGTTCTTCTATGGCCCGCTGCTTATCTGGTATTCGGTCGATGTTGTTCTCAGTAAGAATTTTTGCCAGGCTTTCACTACCCAGTTTTAGGGCTGTCCGGTTGCAATACTGATAGAAAGAACCCCGCCCGAAAAGATCAATATCCGAACTAAAATGATGCTTTGGATTCGCGAATTCTGCCCCGTCCGGAAGGTGGTGAAATTTCCGTTTGAGCACCTTTAATTCCTGGCGATTGATATGTAGCAATTTCTGCCATTTGTCTTTCAGGTACTTCAGATCTGCATGTCTGCTTACCAAATAAATGAAAATGGCCAGGCAGCCCAGTATTAACAGGAAGAATATTGCTTTTTGATCAAAAAAGAAATATCCTCCAAATACAGCAAACAGGAATACGCTAAGGCGAAGCATCCCAATGGCGAATAGTCTTTTTTTAAAGGCCGCAAGCTGCTGTTCGCATTGCGTAATCCGCTGCTTGTAAAACTGTTCAGGGTGTTGCATAAAATAGTGATCACTGGAAATCGCCTCACAAAGATAGCCAAACCATCAGTCTGGCAGTTCTTCCCATTGCGTCCTCAGTTTTTTGGGGAATTTGGCCACGATAAGCTCGTAAGAATGGTCTATTAACTCTTTAAGAAGATGTGGAGGTAACTGCTCAATGAAAAGGGTATTCCAGTGAACTTTATTCATATGGTAGCCGGGGGTGATTACACCGTCATAGGTCTCCCGAAGTTCAACGGCCCGGTCCGGGTCACATTTAAGATTGGCCTGAGGTGGAAGTCGCTCCAGAGGCGCAATGCAGAATACTTTCCCCATCACCTTAAAGACCAGGGTATGGGCATCAAAAGGAAACTCCTCAGTAACTCCTTTTTTGTGAATGCAATACAGCCTGAATTCTTCAATATTCATATCCTTCTATTTCGGTTCAGCTAAGATCAGTTCGGAAACATCAGGCCAGTAATACCGGATCTTTTCCACCGCTTTATTGCCCAATTCCCTTTCCCAAAGCTGTTCCTTACGCTGACCTTTGAGCTTTTCGTAAAGCTTGATGGCTCCAAGGTTACCGGTCAGTACCCACAAATACATATCCGGCCGTTTTCCCTTTCGAACAATCTCAGTTGCCAGGGCACTCATAAGTTTTTTACCGATCCCTTTACCACTGTGCTCCGCTGCCACATGTAAATTATCCAGATAGGAGCCGTACTGCTCGTTCTCGTCAAAAAACATGCAGCCAAAACCTATAAGTTCAGGGCCCTCTTCGGCCAGGATAATGCATAGATCCGGGTCGGGATCCGATAGCCTTTCATTCCAGACTTTTTCGCGGTCGTCAATTACCTGGTGATCCAGGTAATGATCATCCAGCATACCGCGGTAATTCAGCTGCCAGTTTTTGGCGTGCAAGGCGGCTATATTGTCCGCGTCTTCCCTGTTGGCACTCCTGAATTTAGGCATGCTGTGTAGTTTATATTCCTTGAGCGTCGTATACGATCACCTTTTTCCAAAGGTCTTTACACTCTTCAATAAAGATAAGATGAGCGTCTTCTTCCTGGTATCCTTGTTGCGCTTCGGCAGAATCAAAAGTTACAACCAGCTTATAGGTGAAGGAATCATCTACAACATCCCTGGTAGCCTTAGGAGCTTTCCCTATGAAATTGGTCTTGGCAAATTTGGAGTTTTTGAGAAACTTTTTCAGTGAAGCCTCAAAATGAGCCTGATCTACCTCGTTATCCGGGTTATTAAACCAGAAGAATACCGTGTGGACGTAGTTTGGATCAAAAGTTTTCATATTGTCTTGGCTGTAGCTTATTGCGGTTAGCATTAAAAAAGTAAAAATACATACTGACTTTTTCATATTTCAAAATTTGTGATCTATTCTTTCTCTATTGCGGGCTTTTGTTCCGATTCCAGTTCAAGGGCAGAATAATCCAGTTTCCATCCGATGGTCTCTACAATTTTCTCGATAAGCAAAATGGCCTCCAGTGCCTCTTTTTTAGCAGTTTCCATCAGCCTGCTTTGGGGTATCTTTTCCAGGATATGCTTTTTCGCCTCTTTGTTCAGGGCGGTCAGGTCATCCGGCTTAAAGGCATTGAAAAGGTCATTTTTTATATCGTAGAACTCCAGCTCCGGTTCTATAGAGAGTACCTGGGGTTCCGGAAAATTGCTTAGGATGATCTTCCTTTTTGTATTGTCCGCGCGCATCAGAATTTTACTAAGGTTATAACCTATCTGCGCTTTCGCATTGATCACGATCAGGGCCTTTTTTTTGCTTGTAAAAAGGCTCATAAAATGCGATTTAGTGTTCTCGTATTGATAAATTTCCGCAAAATCACCCTCCACGGTGATCAGTTTGCAAACACTTTTTATTTTTTCAAGAAGTACGGTAGACTGATGCTTGGTAAGTTCCTTACGTTTCTTTTTTCTGAAAATCCCATAAAGCCAATACATCAGAATGGCTCCCAAGATCAATCCTAAAAAGGCTTCCAAAATACTATCCATACTATTTTCCTATTTCCCCCAGATGTGTGAATTTAAACCCCTTCTCGTATTTCAAACCGTAACCCACGATCCGGTCCATGGCGGCATGGCTAAAGAGGATCACTCCCACGAGTTGCCATAGCGGTAAAGCAAGATACACTCCCAAAAGATATATGGCAAGTGCCAATCCCTTGTGATGGAACAAATTGTAAAAGAAGGCCCCGACCCTATTTCCCATCAGATATCCCAGCATACCGATATCCGGAAGCAGTATCAATGCAGGAAACCACCACCATGCAAAAGGTAAGAGGGAGAAGAGGTAAACTCCAAAACCAAACTGTAGTACCTCTTCGAGTTTTAGTGTTGTTTTCATTCTTCGAGTATTTTGTAGAGTACGGGCCGGCTGGGTGTCGCGTCGTTTTCAAATGGAGCCATCTGGAGATTCAAAAAATAGGTTCCGTCGGGAATTGCATTAGGAACATAAATGAATTCCGTTATGGTCGCATTTGCCCGGATTTTCCCTTCAAAATTCCAGAACGCCTTATGAGCCAGCAGGGCTCCGGCATCTTTCTCTTTATCCACTGAGGGTAGATCTATAAGCAAATGTTCTACCCCTAGATCCGCTAGAAAAGCCGCGGTTTGTTCCAATAAATAAGGCGGGTTGGTATGCGAATACTGCTTGCTTAGTTTTTTGATAGTGTTCGGGATAGTTCGGATGACTACCGCCTCTCTTTTTCGTTTGCCGAGAGCGTATTCCAGTTGTTTTCTCGAGACCACAAAATCTTCCTGGTATTTTTCCGGGGCGATGGTGATCACTTCCGCGAGAAAGAAAAATCGGGACCAATGGCTGTTGACAGAATGAAATTCCTCAGTAATATGCCCAACACATTCAGTATGTGTACCATGTGCATGTGGATTAAAGAAAATATTGTTGAAATTCGTCGATCCTCCTTCGGACACCTTGCCTACAAAATCACCATCGCTGTGCGGTTCAATACGGGGCGGTTTGAGATACCAGGCGTTCACATTGGATTCATCTCCACGCAGGGGGATGGAGATATCCAACGGCTGAGAAAGATCTATGCGGTATTTCCCGGAAAGATGTGAAATGGTTGTGATCACAGTTGGTACAGTGCGCTAATTAGCTTCCAAGTTAAGGATAAAAAGATCGGCTGCAATCCCGTCGATCAAAAACTTTCCTCGTGCCGTGGCCTTCAGAATATCCTCATTCCACTGTAGAAAGCCCTCTTCCACAAATTTTTGAGCCTGATGCCTGAGATATCTGGCGTATTGCGTGCCGTATTCCTCCTGCACTTTTGCGGTTGAAACTCCCCATATGGTCCTGAGACCGGTCATTACATACTCGTTATATAGATCCTTAATGGAAAGTTCCTCCCGTTCCAGGGGTAATTCCCTATTGCTGATGGATTTCAAATATTTATGGTTATTCCGGACGCTCCAACTCCTTTTGGCACCGTCATAGGAATGGGCAGACGGGCCAATACCCAGGTACTTCTTACCCTGCCAGTAAGCGCTGTTGTTCTGCGAGAAAAATCCGGGCTTGCCAAAATTCGAGATCTCGTAGTGTACAAATCCTTCAGCCTCCAGTTTTTCTACCATAAGTTCAAAATGTTCCTGGCTAGACGTTTCATCTACCGCTTCTATCAGTCCTTTTTCGATGAATTTGGCCAGGGCCGTTTTAGGTTCTACGGTAAGGGCATAGGCGGAAATATGCGGGATCCCAAAAGACAGGGCCTTATTTATGTTGGACTCCCATCTTTCAAGAGACATTTCGGGAATACCATAGATGAGATCAATTGAGAGGTTTTCAAAATGCATCTGTACAAGCTCAAGACAGCGGGTTGCCTCCACGGCCGAATGCGCGCGGTTCATCATCCTTAGATCTTCCTCAAAAAAAGATTGTACCCCCAGGCTTAGACGGTTGATCCGCGAAGCGGCCAATGCCACTGTCTTTTCCTCACTTAAATCATCCGGATTCGCTTCCAGGGTAATTTCAGGAGCTGCATTTACCTGAAAATTCTCATATACTTCACCAATAAGAAATTCGACATCCTCAACCTCCAGAAGGGATGGAGTACCCCCGCCGAAGTATATGCTCTGAATCGCCTCGCCTCCCAACTCTTCCTTCCGCAGGCGTAGTTCCATACCCAAAGCTTCTACCATTTCACTTTTTTTCCGTGTGTTCGTCGAGAAATGAAAATCACAATAGTGACAGGCCTGCTTGCAAAATGGGATATGGAAGTAGATGGAGGACATTTTCAGTAATCAGTGAACAGTAAACAGTAATCCGGAGAAAATAAAAGGCAATTTACTGAAATCTTTTTTCAGTGATAACCTTTACTTTAGTCAGGTTACTTAACCATATATGAGATATCAGAGCTTGATAGCGTACCAGAAGTCCTTTCTTCTGGCAATGCAGATTTTCGAAGTTTCTAAAACCTTTCCAGTGGAAGAAAGATATGCCCTTACGAACCAGATAAGAAGATCATCTAGAAGTGTAGCTGCCGCAATAGCGGAATCCTATGGAAAAAGAAAATATCCAAAGCACTTCATAAACAAACTTACTGATTCCGATTCCGAAAATCTTGAAACTCAGACCTGGCTCCGATTTGCTCTGGAATGTAAATACATTGATAATGGAGAGTTCAAGCGTTTAATGGACGAAAGTACTCAGGTTGGTAAACTAATATCTCATATGATACGGTTTCCGGAAAAATTCGGATCCAAATAACCCCATACTGATTACTGATTACTGTTCACTGTTCACTAGTCCCCCTCCACTCTTCCTTCATTTTGCTTAACAAAAGCCTCCCAGCCGCTGTAGCTTTTGCCGACGTTCGGGCGACCCTGATTGTAAAAGTGGCATACCGCGGCGGCCAGGCCGTCCGTGCTGTCCAGGTTTTTAGGAAGAGATTTCAGGCCCAGCATGCCCTGAAGCATTTTGGCCACCTGTTCCTTACTGGCATTCCCGTTCCCGGTTATGGCCATTTTGATTTTTTTAGGCAGGTATTCTGTTATAGGGATCTGACGAGAAAGCCCTGCAGCCATTGCTACTCCCTGGGCACGGCCCAGTTTGAGCATAGATTGTACATTCTTTCCAAAAAAGGGGGCTTCAATAGCGATCTCATCCGGGTGGTAAGTATCTATAAGTTCTATGGTACGGTCAAAGATCAATTTTAGTTTGGTAAAATGGTCGTCGTACTTTTTAAGCATCAGTTCATTCATTTGAATGAATTCCATCTGCTTCCCAATAACCCTGATGATGCCGAATCCCATAATGGTAGTCCCGGGGTCGATTCCTAGAATAATTTTCTCCTTTACGATCATCCTAAAGCAGTGTCATTTGGTATTTAGTACGATGGGGATCCGGAACTTGGCGTTCACAGGATTCCCCCTTTTTAAGGCAGGTTCAACACGGGGCAAACTCTTCAGGCTTTGACTGATGATACCGTTAAACTCAGGGATCTGATCATTTACAAGTTGATTCTCTTCGATGTAAAGCACAGACATTGAACCTTCCCTATCGACCAGGAAATCCATATAGATCGTATCATCAATATCCTGATCCAGTGTGAACTCAAAATCCTGAAGGGTCATCGAAAAATGAAGTAGCAAAGTATTCTCAAAGCACTCCTTTTGAGCACTCTTGGGAGCCGTTTCGTCACAGTCATCGAACAAGGGGTACTGATCCACATCGTTCCAGTCAATGCTGAGCAATTCTGCTTCTACCAGCTTGCGGGTCCGCGTCTCCGGGGAGGCGAACCAATTACAGGAAAGCAGGAGCAAACAACATCCTAAAATGAGGAAATTCCGCATTGGGGTCTAATTACAGCCGGAAATTACGACTTTTTTAGGCAAATTAATCCGAGGGAAAATGGATTTCTTTTATATAGACTACAATGCGTTTTGGTAGAGAGTAAAGGCTATCTGCCATAGACAGCCTTTACTTCCTATATTTCAGGTTTTATCTAATTTGAAGGTCAACGGGAATGAAAATGGAACGCTTACATTTTTGCCTTTATCTTTTCCCGGGCTCATTTCAGGAAGCAGTGAAATAATACGAACGGCTTCGGCTTCCAATAAGGCATGTGGTCCTCTTTTTTGAATGTCAGTGATCATACCATTTTGGTCAATCGTGAATATGACGTTTACTCTTCCTTCTATTTGCTGTTCTTCTGCCTCTTTTGGATAATTGAAATTCTGATTTATGTGTTCCATGATCATTTCAAGAAAGCAAGTCCTTTTGTCCTGGGCATTCTCGCATCCTGGAAATACCGGGACTTCATAGACCAATCCAAAGGGTACTACATCCGGAGAAATATTGGCTGAACTGAATTCAATGGACGGTCCGAAAACCTTTCTGGCCTTTATTCTCTCATTATTTGGGCCGGTGATAAAGGCATCTCCGGACGCGGGCAGGAATTTCATGGTGTTCTCTTTATCTGTAATAGTAAGGGACCATTCGTTCGATGCTGTTGAAAGTGATTTGAGGGTTTTAAATACCTCTTTCTCCTCTTCCTGATTTAGGTTTTGCACGTCCTGAACACTGATCTCAGGATCCAGGTCCGTTTTCTCACTACTTTCACAAGAAGAGTACAGCAGCATTGATGAAATCAGGGGCAGAAGGAGTAGGTACTTCAATTGCCTGATACTTTTGGATTTTGTTTTTTGTAGCATATCTATTCTTTTTTTAATTAATGATGATTTAGAAAATTGGTTGATCAAAGAGATATTTTCAACATCAAATACTTCTGAAAGCAGTTGTAGATAGTGTTCTTTTTTGTTTGTTTTCACCACGCTGTCATCTGCTATGTACTCATGTAACTCCGAGATTCGCTTTTGATAGATGTAAACAAATGGATTAAACCAGGCAGGAATTCGCATGAGTTCAAAAAAGAGCAAATCCAGACTGTGTTTTTCCCGAATATGTACAAGTTCATGCTGAATTATGCTTCTATGCTTGTTTTGTGGGATCTGGTCACCTATATACACCGATCGGAAAAATGAAAAAGCCTGATTGGTATCGGGAATCAATATTTTAGTAAAGCCCCTGAAATGATGTACTTGTCCTGCACTTCGCAACTTTCTCAGTCTATACAATTTATATCCAAACCAAAATGCAGCAACAACCATCCCACTAAACAAGATTAGATCCCAAATGGGTAATTCACCGTTCGCAGCTTGATTTCCCGATAACTGTATATCGGAAAAGGGATCCATATCAAATAGATAAGCAGAATAAGAAAGTACTCTTTTCGGGACCACTGCATTGAAGATCTCAATTTTTACGAGTGGCAAGACCATGGAAAGTATGTAGGAGCCAATCAGGTAAAAACGATTCCACTTAAAAAAGGTCTCCCGTCTTAAGAAAATATCATAGAGCATAAGAAATGCTGACTGAAAAAGCAGACTGGCGATAATGTTTTGTATCATGATTCGTCCTTTTTAATTTCCTTGAGTATAGCTTCCAATTCCGATAGACTCATATCGTTTTTCTTCATAAAAAATGAAACCATGCTCTTAAAAGATCCCTGAAAATAGCCGTCCACCAACTTATTGATAGATTGATTGCTATAATCTCCCTTTTCTACTAGTGGAAAATAGTTATGGCCCTTACCTTCTTTTTCATGATCTAAAAATCCTTTGCTTTCAAGAATGCGCACTATAGTTGATATCGTATTGTAGGCCGGCTTGGGTTCCGGTAATTCCTCGATCACTGCAGCTACATTGGCCTTTTTTAGTTTCCAAAGTATCTGCATAACCTCTTCTTCTGCCTTAGTGAGTTGTTTCATGCTTTGAATGAATTTATTGTTCTTATCCCAAATATAACTAAAATTTTAGTTTAAACTAAGTTTTTAGTTATAAAATATAAAAAGCCTTGTGAATCCCCTGAATTTTGTAACATTTCCATCGTATCTTCGTCAAACAGTAAATCTATTTAGGCTATGGACATTGTACTGCTGATCCTGGGGTTTTTGCTTATGCTCCTGGGAATTTTAGGGAGTTTTTTACCAGTCTTACCTGGCCCACCCGTAAGTTGGATCGGCCTATTGCTACTGGTTCTTACCAAAGCTGTCCCGGACGATTGGTGGTTTTTAGGCATCACCCTGGTAGTGGCACTCTTGGTTTTTGCCATGGATTACGTCATCCCTGCAGTGGGAACTAGAAAGTTCGGCGGAAGCAAGGCTGGTATGATAGGCACCACAATAGGCCTTGTGGTGGCGATTGTTTTCCCCATTCTCGGAATATTTGGTATCATCATCTGGCCCTTTATTGGGGCGCTTGTGGGGGAACTTGCCAATAAGGCGGATCAAAAAACCGCTTTAAAGGCCGCTTTGGGATCTTTTATCGGATTCCTTACCGGTACTTTCCTGAAATTTGTGGTCGCCGTGATCTATTTGGGATTATTCGTATCCAAAGCCTGGGAATACAAGGCCTCTTTATTCCCCTATTTCAGCTAGATAACAAAAGTCTAGAGCCAGGTAGTCTTTTCCTCTATAGGTTGACGGACACCTTCCGGGATCTCCTCATCAGTGTATCCCATATAGAAAAAGCCCAGGCATTTTTCACCTTCGTTAAGTTCAAAGAATTCACCCATGTATTTGATGAGTCCGGGAGAACTCCAATAGGCGCCTATACCCATTTCAGCACAACAGAGCCACATATTCTGAACGGCCATTGCGGTGGCTGCAATTTCCTCCCATTCCGGAAGACTTTCCTTAGGGTCTCTTTGCATACAAATGGCGATTACAGCTCCCGCTCTTTTAGGGTTCTCCAGTAGTTTTCTGATCTTTATCTGTTTTGGGCGCGGATCTACCTCCTGGTATTTTTTAGATAGGAACTCTCCCAGTCTTTCTTTGGAGGTTCCTGTGAGGACTTTAAACCGCCACGGTTCTGTTTTTTTGTGAGTAGGGGCCCAATTTGCCGCTTCGAGTATCTTTTCAATGGCCGATTTGGCAATAGGTTGCTCATTGTATTGCACCGGAAAAACAGCACGGCGATTTTTTATAAGGTCTGAGATCATAGAAATTCTTTTGTTGTCAAAAATAAGGCTTTGGAGGTTCATGATCCTCCTCTGAGTTATAATTTATCATCCAAAAGCAGACCCATACAATTCCTTAACGCCCTATTCCGATTATCTGCTTTCCAAATTACCGAAAGTATGGCCCGCTGAGGAATTGAGCTAAGCTGGATTAACTTCAGATTCAGTCGGAATCCGTATTGGAGCGCAGTAGGAACGATGGCGATGCCCATACCGTTCTCTACCAAACGGAATATGGTCTGGGCGTGTACGGATTTGTGTGAGATCTTTGGGCTGAAACCGGCGTCTTCGCATATGCTCATTACCGTATCAAAATACAAAGGGCTGTAATCCTGGTCGAAAAGAATGAATTCTTCTTCTGAGAACTGTTGCATGCCTTTAAAGTCATGCTCATCTACCGGGTGACCTTCCGGCAGGACCAGTGAAAAAGTATCTTCAAAAACCGGCCTTATCTCCATGCCCTTTGGGACTCTTGCAAGGCGCACAAAGCCAATATCCAACCGATCTTTCAACACGGCATTCACCTGTGAACGATTAGAAAGTTCCTCCAGACTGGTCTGTATCCTGGGAAATTCTTTTTTCAGATCCAACAATAGATCGGGGATAACATTCTGCATGGCAGACCCCAGGAAACCAATTCGCAAAGTACCAGCATGCCCCTGACCTATACTTTTCAACTCTGCCTCTGTAAGCGCCAGATGATTCAAAACAAACTCGATCTCCTCCTTGAAGTATTTGCCTGCTGGGGTCAGGCTCACCTTCTTTTTGGAACGCGTCAGTAAACTAACCCCGAGCACCTCCTCCATTTGCTTGATCTGCCGACTTAGGCCAGGCTGAGAAATAAAAAGCTTTTCAGCTGCTTTTCTAAAGTGCAATTCCTCCGCCACAGCAAGAAAATATCGAAAATGTCGTAATTCCAATTGATAACTCACAGTTATTAATTATTGATTTATATAGTATTTCTAATTATCAAACTTAATCAATAATTTTATGCTTCCAAAGCAAATTCATGAAGTCTGACAAAAAAACATTTTCACTTGGCCAGGACCTCCTTACTGCCGGTATTGCGCTTGAAATTGCGAGGAATAACCGCCGTTGTACCGTCTCTGAAGAATCACGGCAAAGCGTAATAAAAAGTCGCCAGACTGTGGCTGATATTGTTGAGATGGGCGAGCCGGTATACGGTATAAACACAGGCTTTGGTCCCTTATGCACCACCAGGATCTCCAAAGAAGAGACGCGCATACTGCAGATGAATATCTTACAGAGCCACAGTGTGGGTGTCGGGTCGCCCATACAGACGGAGACGGCCAAACTTATGCTGATCTTAAAGGCCCATTCCCTTGCTAAAGGGTTTTCAGGCATCTCCGAAATCACCCTGGACCGCATTCTCTGGCATATAGAAAATGATGCGATCCCTCTGGTACCCTCACAGGGATCAGTAGGCGCATCCGGAGATCTGGCTCCGCTATCCCATCTATTTTTACCGTTGATAGGCCTTGGAAAAGTGAACTATCAGGGCAGGGAAATGGAGACCGCAGAACTGTTTGAAATTACCGGGCTAAAGCCGCTGGAACTAGGCCCTAAAGAAGGCCTGGCACTGATCAATGGAACACAGTTCATCGCGGCACACGCCACACAGGTACTGGAAAAACTACATCATTGCCTTGCCCAGGCGGATATCGTTGGCGCCATGATGATCGAAGGGCTGCAAGGGTCCATCAAGCCGTTCTATAGTGAGCTCCACACACTGCGTCCTTTCAAGGGCAATGTCCATGTGGCTGCAAGGATAAACGCGCTGCTGAAGGGTTCCGAGATCATGGAAGACCATATAGATTGTGAGCGGGTTCAGGATCCATACTCCCTACGCTGTATTCCACAGGTACACGGAGCATCCCGGAATGCCTGGTTGCACCTCAAGGAATTGCTGGAAATTGAACTGAATGCTGTAACGGACAATCCTGTCATCATAGATCAGGATCTTACGATCAGCGGGGGAAGTTTTCACGGCCAGCCCCTGGCAATGGCCCTGGATTACGCCTGCCTGGCAGCTTCAGAAATCGGTAATATTTCCGATAGGAGGATTTATCTGGCCCTGGAAGGCAATAGCCCTGGTGTCCCAAAATTGCTTATGGAAGATACCGGGATCAATTCCGGGTATATGATATTGCAATATACTTCCGCGGCCCTGGCGAGTGAAAATAAAAGCCTGTGTTTCCCTGCCAGTGCAGATAGTATTCCTACCTCCCTGGGCCAGGAAGACCACGTGAGTATGGGATCCATTTCAGGAAGGAAAGCGCTGCAAGTCCTGGAGAACGTTGAGAAGATCCTCGCAGTGGAACTGTTAACGGCCTCTCAGGCATTTGAATTCAGAAAGCCTTTAAAATCCGGTGTCTTACTGGATGAAGTGCACAAAAAAGTTAGAAAACATGTTGCTTTTGCAGACAAGGACAGGGTGTTTGCCACAGACATTGAAGCTGCCCTGACGCTCATTCGGGATAAGGCCATTATCCAAACTGTGGAGGAAGCCAGGAGCAAAGAGGGTTTAAGCCTGAAAACCCCTTACTCTAAAGAATTTGAGGTATATTGATGGAAGGAGAGAAGAGATGTTAGATGTTGGATGTTGGATGTTGGATGTTAGATGTTGGATGTTGGATGTTGGACGTTGGATGTTGGATGTTAGATGTTAGATGTTAGATGTTAGAAAATAAAACATAAGATTTAAGTTCTGTCTTCTGGCATTAAAAAATTATTTGCTTTACAGAAAATTTATCATAGTGCAGCATAAAATACTAATAGGGCCTTTTTCACAAATACTCCCGCTGCGGGGGATGCCATTAAAGGGGTCGCTTTCGGATGAAGATCTCGAACTGATAACCGATGCCGGAATCCTTATTGAAGGTAAGCGAATCGTCAGCCTTGATAAATTTAATAGCCTACTACCCCTAGCGAAGGAAGCAGGAGCGGAAATCCATGAACTAAAGGGGAAACACTGTTGCCTGCCAGGCTTCGTGGATGCTCATACACATATCTGTTTTGGAGGATCACGCGCCAGGGACTACGCGCTTAGAAATTCGGGTAAAACCTATCTGGAAATCGCGCGGGAAGGCGGAGGTATATGGGATACGGTAACCCAAACCAGAATGGCCAGTCAGAAAGAACTGGTTTCCGGGATCATCAAAAGGTCTAAACGCCACCTAAAGAATGGCACCACTACCCTGGAGGTTAAAAGCGGCTATGGATTATCCGTGGATAAGGAGCTCAAAATGCTACAAGCCATAAAGCAAGCCAATGCGGAACTTGAGCAGGACCTCATAGCAACCTGCCTGGCGGCGCATACCATTCCCAGAGAATACGAAGGCAATGCCGAAGCATACCTGCAGCAGCTTATAGACGTGCTGCTACCACAAATAAAAAAGCTAAAGCTTGCGGGTCGGGTCGATGCTTTTATTGAAGAAAGCGCCTTTACTGCAGAAAACATTCAACCTTATTTCCAGGCGGCAAAGGCTTTAGGCTTTGATATTACTGTGCACGCTGATCAATTCACCACCTCCGGCAGTGAAGTGGCTGTACAATTCAATGCCATCAGCGCGGATCATTTGGAAGCCAGTACGGACAAAGAGATTGAACTCCTGGCAAGCAGCAATGTAATTGCCACTGCGCTACCCGGAGCTTCTCTAGGCCTGGGATGTGACTTTACTCCTGCAAGGAAAATTCTGGACGCCGGTGGAGCGCTTGCTATTGCAAGTGATCACAATCCGGGTTCGGCTCCCATGGGCGATCTGCTTACACAAGCTGCAGTGTTGGGAAGTTTTGAAAAACTCAGCAATGCGGAAGTACTGGCCGGAATTACCTTTAGGGCTGCCGCCGCATTAAATTTAAAGGACCGGGGTATGCTAGCCAAGGGTGCCCTTGCCGATCTGGCGGTATTCCACACTTCGGATTATCGCGAGATCCTCTACCAGCAAGGAAACTTCAAACCCTGTATGATCTGGAAAAATGGGGTCCTGGCATTTGACAAACACAAGAAATAAGCCTTATGGAAGAAGGAGTTGCTACAGCTGATTTCAGGGAAAAACTAATTCAGGGTATTCCGGAGCAGTTACCACCCAAACGTCAACACTTAAGGGGGCCACAGAGTGCCCCGATACGAAAGGACATTCTCGGGAAGCAGGAAAAGATCCTGGCCCTGAAGAATGCACTGCGCTACTTTCCACCTTCGTGGCACCAGGAACTGGCGCCGGAGTTTGCTGAGGAACTCAAAAACTACGGGCGTATATATATGTATCGTTTCAAACCCGATTACAAGATCTTCGCCAGGCCTATTGAGGATTACCCCGCCAAGTGCAGAGAGGCCGCTGCTATTATGCTTATGATACAGAATAATCTGGATCCGGCAGTCGCCCAACATCCTGATGAGTTGATCACCTACGGTGGCAATGGAGCGGTATTCCAGAACTGGGCACAGTACCTGTTATGCATGCGATATCTTGCTACTATGAGCAGTGAGCAAACCCTGCATATGTATTCGGGACACCCTATGGGTTTGTTCCCTTCCTCAGAAGGCGCTCCCAGAGTAGTGGTTACCAACGGGATGATGATACCGAATTACTCCAAACCTGATGACTGGGAAAGATTCAACGCTTTGGGGGTTACCCAATACGGGCAGATGACTGCGGGTTCCTATATGTACATAGGGCCGCAGGGTATAGTACACGGAACGGCAATAACCGTAATGAACGCCTTTAGAAAGGTTTTGCAAAAGGATGAGGCCACTAAAGGCAAAATATTCTTAACCGCCGGGCTAGGCGGAATGAGCGGAGCTCAACCCAAGGCCGGGAATATTGCAGGCTGTATTACAGTCTGCGCGGAAGTAAACCCGGTGGCCGCCAGAAAAAGGTATGAACAGGGCTGGGTTGACGAGCTTATTGAAGACATGAATTCCCTTATTGCCAGAACCAAAAGGGCGATGGAAGCACAGGAGACCATTTCCCTTGCTTACATTGGAAATGTTGTGGAGGTATGGGAACAATTCCTGGAAGCAGACATCTATGTGCATCTGGGGTCGGACCAGACTTCGCTTCACAATCCCTGGGCCGGAGGTTATTACCCTGTGGACTGTTCCTTTGAGGAATCCAACAGCCTCATGGCTGAAAATCCGGAACTTTTTAAAGAAAAAGTAAGACAGTCCCTGAGAAGGCAGGTGGAGGCGATAAACCGGCACACCGAAAAAGGCACTTACTTTTTTGATTACGGCAATGCATTCTTATTGGAAGCATCAAGGGCGGGAGCAGACATTATGGCGGCGAATGGACTGGATTTCAAATACCCTTCATATGTTCAGGATATATTGGGACCCATGTGTTTCGACTACGGTTTCGGGCCATTCCGATGGGTTTGTACTTCAGGGGATGCCAGAGATCTTGAAAAGACGGACGCCATTGCCCTGTCGGTTATGAAAAGCATTCGGGAAGATGCTCCGGAGGTCATTCAGCAACAGATGCAGGACAACATCAAATGGATAAGCGAGGCGGCCCAAAACAAGCTGGTGGTAGGTTCACAGGCCAGGATACTGTATGCAGATGCCGAGGGGAGACAAAAGATCGGCGCAGCTTTCAATAAAGCAATCAAGGACGGGCATATCAGTGCTCCAGTAGTCCTGGGAAGGGATCACCACGATGTGAGCGGAACAGACTCTCCCTTCAGGGAGACCAGCAATATTTACGATGGCAGTAAATTCACCGCAGATATGGCCATTCACAATGTAATCGGTGATAGTTTTAGGGGAGCGAGCTGGGTTTCTATTCACAATGGCGGTGGAGTCGGATGGGGAGAGGTAATAAACGGGGGGTTCGGCCTGGTGTTGGACGGATCCGAAGCTGCTGATCACAGGCTGAAGCAAATGCTGTTCTACGACGTAAATAACGGCATCGCCCGAAGAAGTTGGGCCCGTAACCAGGAAGCCCTATTCGCAATAAAAAGGGAGATGGAGCGCAGTCCGGAATTGCAGGTAACACTGCCGCATCTGGCAGATGAAAGTATGCTGGAAGGCTTATTTGATCCGAAGGGTGATTGAAATCAAAATATGAAAGACTATCTAAGTACAGATCAAAGCTTATGGACAGGCAGGGTTTCCGGAAAAGACCTATACCTGCACGAAACTGTCCGCTTTGTAGATCTGCGGGATAAGGATGCTTACCAGACTGTTGGCCAAACTGATTTCGCACTCCTTGGATATGCCTGCGACGAAGGTGTAAGGCGTAATGGAGGAAGGACCGGTGCCGTTGAAGGACCGGATCATATCAGGCGGCAACTGGCAAAGCTTCCAAATCAGCTTGCCGAAGGTTATGCCTTATTTGATGGTGGTACGATTAGCTGTACTGATGGAAATATGGAGCGAGCCCAGAATCAATTGGCTGATACCGTATCCGGCATACTCGGTCAGGGCGCTATTCCCGTGCTGATCGGGGGAGGGCACGATATAGCATATGGCCATTACCACGGGATCCGCCAGAGGACATCACCAAAGCAAAACATCGGGATACTGAATTTCGACGCGCATTTTGACCTTCGGCCTAATGAACAGGGAAACAACTCAGGGACCCCCTTTTACCAATTGGCCCGGGAAGCACAGAAAGAAGGCCTACCCTTTCATTATATGTGTTTAGGGATCCGAAAAGACGCCAATGACAGGGCCTTATATGAAAATGCCCGGGAATTCGGTGTGAGTTACCTGGAAGCAGAGCAGTTCCAGCCAAGACATTTTGAAAGCGTCAGACGGCAACTGAAAAGCTTTATGGACAAAGTGGACAAGCTTTACGTAACCATCGATCTGGACGGTTTTTCCTCCGCCTATGCCCCGGGCGTAAGTGCGGCATCCCCCATGGGCTTCAGCCCGCAACTCGTTCTGGATTGTCTTCGTGAGATCGTAAACTCAGGCAAGCTCATTAGCCTGGACATAGCAGAATTGAATCCGGCCTTTGATCGGGATGATCAAACAGCAAAACTCGCGGCGAGCCTCATTCATTACGCAATAACTGCCATCAGTTACTCCAACCAGGAGCTGTAGTACTTCCCGTCATCAATATCCAGAGCGGCCTGCGTAAGCTGCAAAGGTTTAAAGGTGTCTATCATAACGGCTAGTTCCTCGGTTTTACTCTTCCCTATACTGGCCTCGTAGGTGCCCGGATGCGGTCCGTGAGGTATACCTGCCGGATGCAGGGAAATATAACCCTGATCTATGTTCTTACGGCTCATAAAATCCCCATCAACGTAATAGAGCACCTCATCGGAATCAATATTGGAATGGTTGTAGGGAGCTGGGATAGCCTCCGGATGATAATCATATAATCGCGGGCAGAAGGAACATACTACAAAGGCCCCGGTCTCAAATGTTTGATGCACCGGTGGCGGCTGATGCACCCGTCCGGTAATAGGTTCAAAATCGTGAATGGAAAAGGCATAGGGATAGTTGTATCCATCCCATCCTACCACATCAAATGGGTGTGTGGCATATACCAGCTGGTGCAATTGCCCCTGTTTCTTGACCTTCATCAGAAATTCTCCCTTTTCATCATGAGTTTGCAGGTTCTCAGGAAGCCTGAAGTCCCGCTCGCAGAATGGAGAATGCTCCAGGTGCTGCCCAAACCAATTGCGGTATCGCTTTGGTGTATAAATGGGGTGATAGGATTCCGTAACCAATAGCCTGTTATCCTCAGAATCAAAACTTATCTGGTAGATCATACCCCTGGGGATCAGTATATAATCGCCGTACCCAAAAGGTATCTCCCCCAACATGGTTTTCAGGGTTCCGGAACCTTTGTGTACGAATAGCAATTCATCAGCATCCGCGTTCTTGTAGAAGTAGTCAGTTAGCGATTGTCTCGGAGCTGCCAGCCCGACGTGTACATCGCTATTAAAAAGTACCGTCTTCCTGCTGTCCAGAAAATCATCTTCCGGACTAATTTCAAACCCCTTGAGCAGCCTGGATGTTATATTATAGGGTACCGCAGCTTTAGGTGCAATATCTATAGGGTCCTGTACACTCTTCACCTGTGTTGGCCGGTGCAAGTGATACATCAGGCTGGACATCCCGTCAAAACCAATTGTTCCGAATAATTGCTCGTAGTGTAAACTCCCGTCTGCTTTCTTAAAAACCGTATGTCTCTTATGAGGTATTTTGCCCAGTTTATGGTATAAAGGCATAGCTTTTTATTTTTTAAAAATCCTCAATAAAATTACGATAAAATGCAGTTTTACTAAAGCATTGTCAATAAAATATGCTTGTTTTAATAGAAATGTAAAATTTGGTCCAGGCAAAAAAAAAGCCTTCCAAATTGGAAAGCCTTTCATTGGTTGCCACTCACTTTACTTAGAGTGCCATACCACTGTCTTATCCTGATCGATCAGGTATAAGACACAACACAACGCTGCAAATATAGCAAAGCTTTTTAACTTAGAGCGAAATCCCGGTTTCTTTTAGTTTTTAGGCCGGAATGGGCGCACTATAAGTCTGGCAGCCTTGTCGTAGTTGATATAGTTATATACCCAGTTAAAAAATACGATTACCCTGTTCCTGAAACCTACCAGAGACATTAAGTGCACGAACATCCATACAAACCAGGCCAGGAAACCGCCAAAGCTGAACCTGGGAAGGTCCACAACGGCTCTATTCCGACCGATGGTAGCCATATTGCCTTTATTGTAATAGGAAAAGGGTTCCATATCTTGCCCTTTAAACAGTCTTTTTAGGTTGCGTGCAAGGTGCTCCCCCTGCTGTATCGCAGGTTGTGCCATTTGAGGGTGACCTTCGGGATAGGGATCCGTTGGCATAAAGGCTACGTCCCCAATGGCAAAGACTCCCGGATATCCTTCTACCCTGTTCATCCGGTCTACCTTGAACCGGTTAAGCTTAGCCTGTAGAGCTTCCGTACTGAAGCCATCTATTGCAGCGCCTGTAACTCCGGCGGTCCAAATAAAGTTTTTGGTACGCATAGATTCCCCTGTGTTCGTTCTGAGGCACTCTCCATCGTAACTGGCTACCAGGGTATTCAGATGCAGATGAACTCCAAATTCTTCCAGAAACCGCCTGGCCTTTTTAGAAGCCAGGGCCGACATGGGTGGTAAAACCCTGTCCGAACCTTCAAAAAGATGTATCTGCATCTCTTCAATATTCAAATGGCGGTAATCCTTTGGGAAAACGTTCTTTTTGAGTTCAGCAAAGGCCCCTGCCAACTCCACTCCTGTTGGTCCGGCACCCACAATACAAAAATTAAGCAGCGCCATACGCTCCTCGGGATCGTCACAGTCATCAGCTTTTTCAAAGTTTTGCAGCATATAACTCCTTATATTGAGTGACTGAGGTACATTTTTCATTGGCATGGCGTTAGACTGTATCTCTGTATTCCCAAAAAAGTTAGTTCGTGTACCGGTAGCCAGCACCAGATAATCGTAGCTTAGGTCCCCAATACTGGTGATCACTTTTTTGGCTTCAGGATCTATGCGGTCTACCACCGCCCATCTGAAATGGAAATTCTTTAGCCTTTTAAGTATTTTCCGAATTGGATAAGCTATGGAATCAGGTTCAAGCCCTCCTGTAGATACCTGATATAACAAGGGTTGAAACGTATGATAATTATGCTTGTCTATCATGACGATCTGAGCGTCCAGATCCTTTAGCTTTTTGGCCAGGGAAATCCCTGCAAAACCCCCACCAATAATGACGATTCGCTTCTTTTCAGTTTTCGGAAGATTCATGAAAATTGTTTGTACAAAAATACAAAATCAACCACTTTTTATAGCTGGATTTAAGGAAACAATAACGGAAAAAAGCTGTTCTTGCTGTGCTGTTTTTGTGACTGCTAAAAGGCCATAGCGCTGTTCAGGAACGACCAATAATTCTCTTCCATATTACCTTGAGATTTTAGTGAAGTCAATAGTTGGGATTGATCTTTGAACAGTGCCAATACCGTCTTATTTATATTGTTTTTGGAATCGGCAGAACTTTCAAGAGCGCTTAACAATTCGTTTTCCCCTGATGAATTCTGAAGTTTCCGAAGTGCTAACAGGCCAAATAAATGCCTTATTTGCTGATGATGGGAATTCTTTAGCGTATGATCAGCCACACCTTCAAAGAAAGAACGGGCTTCCGACTGTTGACCCAGTTTTTCATGGCATACTCCCAGCAGATAATCCTGCTCCCTGGTATCCACATCATATGGCTTACCCACTCCGAGGTTTTCCGGCCATTCCTTGGAAGCGGTCAATATCTCAGCCGCTTTTTGAAACTTTTTCTGATTCATTAGTTCCGACGCCAAAAAAAGGTGGGCGCGATTGAATATTCTTTTACTTTCAGAAGCGTGTTCAAAAGGAAGAATATTGATCTTCCGGAGGATTGCAATACACAATTCGTACTTTCCAACCATAAGAGCAGCTTTGGCATGGCTTAACTCAATATTATAGTTTCCCGAGAATTTACGTGCCGCCTTGCTGCTTAAACCAAATGCCTCAGAATACCGGCCAGCATCCAGATTATAGAGAATATACTCCTCCCAGCCTTTCCAGTCCGCATTGTTCAGTTTAAGTGCGGATTCGTAATCTGCAATGCCTTCCTCAAGCGCTTCTGTGCCGAAAAGCCTCGCCCTAAAACGATAAAAAGTCGGATTATCAGGAGTGTTACCCACAGCTTTCATCAGCCTTTTTCCCTCTTCTTCCTGACCGAGGGCCAAGGTATTCTGGGCCAGATACCACTTCAGCTTCCAGTGCTCATCTTGTTCTGTAGCCCATTTTAAGACTTGTAGAGTTTCCGGCCTGTAGGGAAAAACAAAATCTGATGAACTGTCTACCACCTCCTTCAGAAGTTTCACACTCGATTTTGAATCGCTTTCCTTTAGCAAATATGCTTTCCAAAGTCGTATTTTGCTATCATCAGGATGAATTTCCAGAGCGCTCAAAGCTTCTTCTGTAAGACCCAAGCTGTAATACTTAATGGCTAATTCCAAAACCGATTCCTGTGGAAATTCATTCTGTATATTCATTGCCTCAAGAGCCGGGGCGCTAATACTTCCGGCCTTGAGAACTTTCTCAAATTTGGCAAAGTTATTCAGCGGATCAATCTCCAGCAGTTTAGCATTAGCCTTTTCGTATGCTTTGGTATCTCCTTTCTCACGGTAAATCAGCTCAAGCAATTCCAGTGCCCGACTGTTGTAAGCATTAAAATTCAGGGCCTGCTCGCTGTAGGATCCCGCAGCTTTCCGGTCCTTCATCATGTAATAGATCTCAGCCATTTGCGCATAGGCGGCAGAACGGAATTGCATGGACCTTGCCGCCCATCCCAGGGATTCCAGGGCGTTTACCTGATCTTTTAGTTCTCTATAGGTAATGCCCGCCAAATAGTTGGCTTCGGCGTCATAAGTGTCTAGCTCCAGGGCCTTGTTTGCGTAATGAATTGCCTTTGCGGGATCTCCTTTGCGATAGGCCAACTCTGCCAGTTTAGACCAAGCTCTGATATTTGAGGGATCCTGTGATACGATTTCAGCAAAGCTTTCGTAGGCCTTTTTGAATTCGCGGTATTTCATGGCCTCCCAGCCAACGTGAAATACACCGTGTAAGGGAGACTTACTAATATCCGCTTCGGTCTCAAACGGTCTTTTTAATGCAGTTCTCTCTGCCTTGTTCGTGTAGTAGAGTTTCTTCTCCCCTATAATGATCTCCAGGGTATCTTCTTTCTGCCCTGGCAGGGAGGTTGTGAAAACCCCCATGGGATCCAGGTCTAAAGACTCTGAAAACATGTGTTTACCGTTGTGTAATACCTGCATCTTGTCACTTAATGGCTGAAGCGCGTTCAGGCCAATAAAAAACTCTCCATCTTCCCATTCTACATTGATCACACCATAGCGGTTGGCAGCTTCCATTCCGCCAATTTCCTTGATGGGAAACCATATCTCTTCCCAGCGATCCATGACCAGGGGTTCAAAGTTTGCCTGGGAAACGGGGTTCTCTGCTCCTGGAAAATACTGATTGAAAAGACGTCCGGCCTGAAATTCTATGTATTGTCCGTCCGTGTCCGTCAACAGATCCTCCCAAATGCCTCCGGAACGGGAAAGCGCCCAAAGCCAGAGTTTTTGTCCCGGCATTTGCTCATAGGGAGCCCAGTGGCCAAAACCAAAATCCTTATCGTGATAATATCCACCAAAAAAATCCTGGTAATCCCCTACGATATGATAAGACTTGGAAGGGCCAAAATTATTATTCCTGTAGAAGGCCAGGTTCCTGTTCTTATCGTCCACAGGCCATGCATGAGGGTCTCCGCCATGCTCCAGGTATTGATCCCCGGGAATGAAAAATTCCAGGTCTTGCCGTGCCTCGGCAGCAGCCGTCATCCAATTGTAATAAGATTGATTCAGCGAAGTGGGATTATTCCAGGAAGCGTTGGTCTCAAAATAGGCTTTGTCCTTTTCCAACCTGATCTCTACCCTCCATAGTGTCCTGGAAGGCAGGTCCATATTGCCTACAATGCAGCTAACACTGCCATCCTCGTTGTTCTTGAGCACATAGTCTACCGGGGTAGCGGTAGCAGGGGTATGACCAATTATTCCAAAATTGAACTCAATACCTCCTGAGGTCCAGGGACCGCGCATGGCAATATTTCTAAATTTAACTACCTCGTTCTTGTATAGAAATTCCTCTCCGGTAGACTTTTCAATCGCACCCCAAACCTTACCTCCGATCTCTGGAAGAACAAAGACCTTTATGTATTCATTTTCCAGGGTAACCACTTTCCAATCCTGTTTCCTTGATTCGTGGCCGTATACTTCAAACTTAAAGTAGGGATAGATCTTAGGATTATCCACCAATATGGGTACGGGATTCGGATCTTTAAACGCGTAGGTGTCCAGACTCATAACTTCTTCACGGATACTGACAGACTGCGTATAGCCTAAATTCACCAGCAGAAATGCTGTGATTAAAAAATACAGGCTTGAATTCAAATTCATAATGTTTTCTCGTTTAAGGATTGAAGCGATATACTTGGGTGGCCCGGTTATTCATCGCAAAAATGAAGATCGTGGTTCCGTCACCGAGCGAAACCCTGGCTATGTCCCTTACTTCCCCATTAATTCCCAAACCGCTTTTTGCCGCATCCACCGGTTTAAAATTGTTATTTCCGTCGCCGAGAAGTATCAAACCCTTGTTTGCATCGTACCGTCCATATTTTACCCTGGTTCCGAAGAAGTTCCCGGCCAGCAGCAGGTCGGCATTTCCGTCACTGTTGAAGTCTTCAGAGACTATGCCGTAGACCGGGGAGAACTGCGCACTTCCGGGTAGGGAATTTAAGCTGAACTGCCCGTTTCCGAGGTTTTCAAGTACGCTTGTGGCGAAGTTCTTCGCGTAGTAGCGTTCGGCATCCTTTAATTCTTCCTCTGAAAAAATATCAGTGATCTTCTGATCAGCGTAATCAGCATAATTGGTGTATCTTGTTTTGAGTCCGTTCAACTGCCCGACAAGATCGTCTTTGGAAAAAACCGGATAGCTCTCTCCCATAATGTAAGAACACATAATAGGGTCCAGGGAACCGTTAGCATCAAAGTCTTTGACATAAAGACTTACGGGCTCTTCTGTATTGGCCTTTAATTGAGAGTTGTGGCCAAAATTACCTAGAACATAGTCCAGGTCTCCATCCCCATCCAGGTCCGCTTCGGTTATGGTGTTCCACCATCCTTCCGAATTCTCCATGCCGGCCTGGTCTGAGATTTCGGACAATGCTGAACCCGTATTCCTGAAGAGACGTACTTTCATCCACTCCCCAACAACCAAAAGATCAACCAACTGGTCTCCGTCAAAATCTGTCCACAAGGCATCTGTGACCATTCCGGCGGTCTGTAGTCCCGCATTCCAATCGCTCGTGTTGTCCGTAAACTTTCCTTTACCATTGTTCAGCAAAACAAAACTTTTTGGCGAAGTGGGGTATTTGCCTGGTACCAGCCGAGCCCCGACAAAGAGATCCTGGTCTCCATCCTTATCAATATCTCCCGCGCTTACACAAGATCCGCTCTCGCGCATTTCGGGCAAGGCCCCCTGACTTTTAACAAAAACTCCGCGGCCATTATTCAAATACAAGCGATCCTGCAGAGCCTCATCTTCTTCTGTAAAATCACTTCCGCCACTAACCACATAGAGATCGGGGTCCTGATCACCGTCTGCGTCAAAAAACAGTGCTTCAACGTCTTCCGAGAGCGCATCACTTTCAAATAATGCAAGGTTTGACGGCTGGAAATTTCCGGAGGGCAACTGGATCAGCAATGCTCCGGGACTTCCTTTGGCTCCTCCAATATAGAGGTCATCCAGGCCATCCGCATTAATATCGGCAGTAGCCATTCCAGGTCCCTGTGTTGACAGTTTATGCGGAAGCAGTTGCTCTCTTTTGAAATCCACAAAGCTGTTTTCCTTATGTAAAAAAACGAGGCTGCTATCAGCGGAAATATCTGTAAAATAAGTTGCTATGTTAGTAGGAGTTAGCGTTTGTTTTTCAGCAGCATCAGCCTGATTGATTACCAGGGTCTGGTTGGCTGCAACCGCAGTCAGTATCTGTTTTCTGGAATCCGGCCATAGGATACTAAGTGTGTCTACAGTAGACTGATTCCCCAGTCCGAATACAAGATTAAAATCTACCGAGGATTGGTAACCCCTGCTTGGCATTAACTCCTGAACTATGCGGGAACCATTGCCCAGGCTAAGGGTAACTCTTGCGCCTACGCCAAAGGTGTTTTGTCCGTCTCCTTTAAGGACAAGTTTTAAAAAGTTGTTGCCTCCTATTTTTTCGGCATTGTTTCTGTAGACGAAGGGCTCCTGATCTATATTGTTCACTACAAGGTCCAGGTCTCCATCATTATCGAGATCCCCATAGGCCGCGCCATTAGACAGGGATTTCTGGTCCAAACCCCAAAGGGAGTTTACCTTTTCAAAACGAAGATCACCCTGGTTGTGGTAGGTATAGTTCTCTTCAACGGTGGAGGGCATTTTTTCCAGCAATTGCATGATTGCGGTACGTTGACCTGTTCTGTCCTCGTTTAGCTTTTCCTGAACAGCGTAATTGATAAAATCCATGTTGGTGTAATCCCTTTTGTAGCCGTTGCTAACAAAGAGATCCTTGTATCCGTCATTGTCCAGATCTGCCAGTAGTGAGGCCCAACTCCAGTCAGAATTCGAGATACCCGCAAACTGTCCTACCTCCGAAAAAGAGGTGCCCTGATTGTTTAGTTGAAGCATATTCCGCATGGTCTGGTTGTAAAAGCCGGAATTGACCAGCCTCTGATATTTATCGTAATTGTCCGGGCCTGAAACCATTTTTTGGCGGTAGTTACCTTCTGGCAGCATATCCAGGGTAAGAATATCGGTATAACCGTCATTGTTCACATCGGCGATATCCGAACCCATGGAGAAGAGGGAGATATGCCCGATATATTGTTCCAGGCTTTCGGTAAAGGTCCCGTCCTGGTTGTTGATATAAAGGTAGTCCTGTTCGTTATAGTCATTAGATACGTAGAGATCCGGCCAACTGTCGTTATTAACGTCGGAAATGGCAATACCCAATCCAAAACCCAGTACATTGCTGATCAGTCCGGCGCTGTCACTTACATCGGTGAATTTTCCGTTGTTGTTCTGATATAGTTTATCTGAATAGGCCTTGTTTTTTCGGTTCTTAAGAGAGGCAGTGATCTGTCCGAAGCCAGCGTATTCCTGGGTGGAATGGTTTAGAACATAGAGGTCAAGATCACCGTCTTTGTCATAATCAAAAAAAGCGCCCTGGGTAGAATACCCGGCATCGTTCACCCCGTATTCCGCGCCTTTCTCGGTAAAGGTGAGATCCCCATTGTTAATAAAGAGCAGGTTCCTCCGTTTATCCGAAGCCTGGGCGGCTGATCTACAGATGTAGATATCCAAATAACCATCTGCATTAACATCTGCCATGGTAGTACCTGTATTCCAAAGTCCTTCTGCAAATACCCCGGCTTTTTCAGCTATCTCCTCAAATTTCCAATCGCCCTGGTTGATATAGAGCCTGCTACCCACCATATTACCGGTGAAGTAGATGTCCGCAAGGCCATCGTTATTCAGATCCCCTATGGCTACTCCTCCTCCATTATAGAGATAACCGTACTCCAGTACATTAAACTGTTCTGTTTCGCGTAATATATTCTTGAAGCGGATACCGGTCTTAGACGGTTTTAAAAGCGTAAACTGTGTTGAAGCTTCCGGTTCGGCACAGGAGAAATTCAAGAGAATTAAAAGACATAGAATGGTAACAACAGGCTTCATCAAAATTACGGCTATACGGGCGCCTGCTAAAGATATTCCAGCCTTTTGACTTAATCAAACAGGCGCCCGAAATCTTAGATACAAAAAATACCAATAACAACTATTGGTATTTTTCGGAAATCAAAATTAACTAAACAATCTATTTTTTATCCCACCACAATCGGGTAGTTCCATTGTCCGGACCTCCTAAAAGGTTGCTTACAGCATCCTCCACTGCGGATCCATTAGTAGAATATTCACTACTGACATAAGGCATTCTTCTTGGGATTTCGTCAACAGCTATGTTAGGATTGATGGTATTCAACCTGTCATACAAAACAGGATATCCCGTTCTTCTCCTTTCAGCATAGGCCTCTTCACTATCCGGATAAAGCGCTATCCACTTCTGGGTAATGATTTGCTCCAGTTGTCTTTCAAGAGTACCTCCGGCATCGAAAGCTACAGGAACAGTTGAAACCGCCGCTGTAGTACCATCAAGCGCAGCAGGCACATTGGGGCTGGTAACATAATCATTCCCTGAAAGATCGGTCCCGGGATATCCCAGTTCTTCGTGAGAAGCTGCAATTCCTTGTTCATACAATTCCTGTGCACTTCCGCCCATAGCCCATCCTTCTATCGCGCCTTCTGCTCTTAGTAAGAACACCTCTGATGCCCTTAACACAGGCCAATTCAGCCCAGGGACATCCGCGGTAGTATAAGTAGCCGCCATATTGGATGCAATATTGTTAAAAGGGGTACCTTGCTTGTCAGCGGTAGTCTGCCCGTTTCGCATACCTTCGAAATTAAAGGTAACGCCAGCAGGGTCGTCTGTAGCATCGGGTTCTGCTGCTTCAGCAAAAAAGCTGGCAACTCTTGGGTCCTGATATCCTTTAAGAACGCTTTCCATATCGGCACTCATACGAAACTCACCCCATTGAGTGATGGTATTGTAATGGTTACGGAATTCGTTGTTTGTTGGAATGAACGCGTTATCACTGTTTGCGAGCATAACACCATCAGCTACCGCTTTTTCCGCCTCTGTCTGAGATCTGGATGGGTCCGCGTATTTGACCCGAAGTGCCAGACGTAAACGTAAGGAGCTGGCAAATCTTTGCCATGAATCCACATCACCTCCGTAAATGATATCATTACTTCCCAGGAATGATGTTCCTCCTGCATTTGCCTTTAAAACAGCTACAGCCTCATCCAGTGTAGTAAAGAAATCCGCATAAATAGCCTCCTGGGAATCGTAAGGAACAACAGATTCCAAATTACCAAAGTTAGAATAAGGTATCGGGCCCCACAGATCGGTCATCCTGTGATAAGCATATACTCTCCAAACTTTCATCATGGCGTTTTCCAACTCGAATCCCAGATCAGCGGCTCCGTCTTCAGCAAACTTAATATTAGGTGCTGCCTGTCCGTAAAACCAAAGATATGCTCCATTAAGCCATCGTCCTACAAGCTCAAACTGGTCACTGCCAAAGAAAGCGGCAGTTGTGGCGAAATAGTTCGCATAAATGTCCGGAAATAAAGAATGTCCGAGCTGAAAAGCTCCTCTTCCATCCCGCCTTGAATCTCCCGCACCCTGATTCCACGGCATATAATGAGGTGTGTATAAAGCACTTCTCACGAATAGCGGGTATTCTGCGGCCGTGACCGCTGCCTCAGTGAAGTTTTTCGGGTCAGTATTGATTTCAGTAAAATCGTCTGTACAAGTGCTTAGGGCAGCCAGAAAGAATGCTCCTAATACTAATCTTGTCAATAAACTCTTCATCATTTTTTTCTTTTAAAGTTACAATTTTTTAGAATCCAAAATTTAACGATATCCCAAGAGACCTGGTAGTCGGAGGAGCAAAAGCCTCACGTCCTTCTGCCGAGTTATCAAGCGAAGTAACTGCCTCGGGGTCTACATTTTCGGCCTTATTTGACAGAAAGAAAAGATTTCGGCCAACAATTGACACGTTAGCAGACTTTAAAAAGGTTTTATCCAGCAAACTAGTTGGAACTGTATATCCTATAACAAGTTCTCTCAATCTGATGTTCGAGGCATCTCTTACAAATGCTTCACCTACCGGGGTATTTCTACCTCCAACAACATTCCAAAGCGATTCTGCCGTGGTAGCTGTAGTATTCGGAGCACCGGTTTCGTCAACCGCTGTTTCCCCCGCAAAAATGTTATCACCGAATACCAGGCCACCTTCGCGTCCCTGAGTGGTGTAATCAAGTAAGCCATCGGCTGCTAAAATAGCTTCGGAGAAAGAGGCAATGGTTCCACCCTGACGGATATCGATCAATGCACTTAAGTTGAAGTTTTTATATCTGAAGGAGTTTCTGATACCCCCGAGCCAATCCGGGTTAAAGTTGGCAATTTGCACTTCGAGTCCGGGTGTAACCATGGGATTACCATTGGCATCCACAATTACCCTACCCTGATCATCTCGCATAAAGCCTCGAGAATACACATCTCCAAATTCACCGCCTTTAACCAGTCTATACTCCCGAATAAAGTCTGTACCGATGATGATCTCATCTACCTGACCATCCAGGACCTCCAGTACTTCACTTTGGTTAGACGCAAAGTTGACATCGATATTCCAGGAGAAATCCGGAGTGCTGATCGGAGTACCTCCAAGTACAATTTCTACACCGCGGTTTTGAACATCTCCACCATTTTGAAATCTAGCTGTGATTCCCGAACCTGAAGGAGTAGGTGTTTGAAAGATCTGATCAAACGTACTGGTAGTATACCAGGTAAAATCAAATCGCAGGCGATCATTTAAAAACCTTGTATCCAAACCAACCTCAAACGAGCGCGTGGTCTCAGGTCTTAAATTGGGTTCAGGTTGTATGGAATTCAAATTCAAAGAACCAGCCAGGATATCCGCTCTACGGGATAGACTAAATGGGCCGGTATCATTACCCACTTCGGCCCAGGAACTTCTCAATTTCATATAATTCATAAAATCCGGCAACTCTACGAGGTCGCTGATGACCGCCGTAAGACCAACAGAAGGATAAAAATAAGATCTGTTATCCTCTGGAAGTGTAGAACTCCAGTCATTCCTTGCCGTTAAATTGAGAAATATAGCGTCCTTATAGGAGAACTCACCAAAGGCATAAACGGATTGTACTTCGAATTTATCAAATGCCTCGGTGGCCGTCGGGTCGGAGGTATTACTTAAGGCAAAGAAATTCTCAATGGTAAAGTTGCTACCAGTACCTGTTAATTCAGAGAATTCAAAAACCCTTTGGTTAGCACCGGCGCTAACGTCAATTTTAAAATCATCAGTTATCTGTTTGTTGTAATTGATCAGCACGTCTGTGTTCCAGTCGTATACGGTATTGTCGTTCTTCCTATACTGACCAAATTGAGCTACGGTATAGGTATCATTATACCACAGTTGTTCTTCGGTCCTATTTGTTCTGTCAATGGCAGATCTACCTAATATAGAAAGGTCATCCGTAATCTGGTATTTAAGGGAGAAAAGCCCAAGAAGTCTTTCATCCAATCTTGGATTCAGGACGTTGTTGATTGTCCAATACGGATTACCCCCACCATTAAATCGTGGAAGAAAATAGTGTTGCCTTAACTTTCCTTCGTCATTAATAAACTGAAAATGTTCAATATCACTGCTTCTGATATTTCTGGGTAGAATATAAAGGTACCTCAACGGGTTATCGAAGCCTTCACCTGTGGCCAGCACATTGGAAAAGTCATCCCGAATATAATTGATCTTAGCATCTATCTGAAGCCTGTCCGTAATGTCTGAGACTATTCTGGCGTTCAAGCTGTGGCGGTTCAGATCATTGTTGGGAATGATCCCACCGGCATTTGTAAAAGTGTAACCAATATACGCACTGGTGTCTTCTTTATTAATATTTACACCAAGACTGGTTGCGAGCTGATGCCCGGTACGGAAAAAGTCTTCAACATTGTCTTCCTGAGGAGAAAAAGCATAAGTTCCTCCAAAATCGGCAAAATTCGGATCGATAGACCAGTGATCCACCTGGCTGCCATCCAGCCTTGGACCCCATGAGGTTGTCGCTGTCGGGGAATAAGATCCTGCTGAACCCTGACCATACTCGTTTTGATAATTCAACAAAAATATCGCGTCGTCAAAAGTCGTTGTAAATCCAACATTCGCAGAGACTCCAGGTTCTCCACGTCTTCCGGTTTTAGTTGTAACGATAATCGCTCCGTTGTTCGCCCGGCTACCGTACAATGCCGCCGCGTTCGCACCTCTTAGAACGGAAATGTTCTCAATATCATCCGGGCTTATATTTGAGATATCCCCATTCAAGAGAATTCCATCCACTACATATAACGGCTGACTACTACCTGCAATAGACCTGTTACCTCTTAAGAGCACTTTGTTACCTGATCCAACACCTGTAGATCCTGTTGTCACCGATAGACCCGCGACTTTACCACTAAGTGCACTTAATACGTTGACGGCTCTGGCTTGTGTCAACTCCTCGGTACTAACTCCTTGAGTCGCATAGGTAAGGGCTTTTCTTTGCCGTTCAATACCTAAAGCCGTTACCACAACCTCGTCCAGTTGACTTGCATCCTCACGCATCTGAATATCAACAGTATTTGATGTTCCTACAGTAGCACTTTGAGTACCCATACCGACATAGGAAAAAACCAGTACGGCTCCTTCCGAAACCTCAATGGTGAAATTCCCGTCAAAATCAGTTTGAGTCCCGTTTGTAGTACCCTGTTCCACCACACTAACACCTGGAAGGGGGGTTCCGTCTCCCGCAAAGGTAACAGTTCCTGTTACGGTCTTTGTCTGTGCCAGCAAGGGATAAGTCCCGAATACCAGCAACACAATTAATAGCAGTTTTTTACACATAGTGTCCTTGTTTAAGTTAGTAAGTCATTTTTTAGGTTGCGATTTAAACTATTTATCAGTTCTCAATCGATTGAGATATGCATATAGCCCACTTAATTTTCAGTTAAATTAGGATTTTTTTTCAATTTAACATCATTTTCCAACAAAAATGTGCTCGAGCACATTTTTATATGGAATTTATAATGTCAAAAAATCAACGATTTCAACATCAAATCAAAGGAGTCTTAAATGTTTCGCTTTTTGCTTAAACAGATTTTCTTCCATTAAATATAACAAATCTGTTGTAATAAAAAAAAGAAAGGAAAGGCCCCTAATTCAAGAGCCGAAACGCCAATCTTAAACAAAATAGAGATTAGTTCAGGTAGTATTTGAGATTTTCCGAGGTAACCACATCTATAGGGAGCAATTTCTGAGACGGAATAGGCTTTCCGAACAAAAAGTGATCGGCCAGTTGCCCGATCCCTAAATAGGCCTGGCTTCTGGGCTTCTGATGAATCAGGAAGTCGATGCCACCTTTTTTGATATGACGGATGTTCTCATCCAGCAAGTCGTAACCCACAACAATGATATCCGCCCCGATCTCCTGAAGTACTTCGACCAGCATATGCGCCTTGGAATTCGTGATGAACAGAGCGCTGAGTTCAGGATGTGCCTTGATGAATTCAATGGCCTGGGTCTCAAAATCCGTAGAAACCTCTGTACTCAGATCCTGGGTGATGATCTGTAGTTCTTTTTCGGGATGGCTGGTGAAATAACTTTTGAACCCCTTTTCCTTTTGCTGCATATGAGGTTCCAAATTGATGTGCACTATCCCTACCGTCTTGCCCGCAGGCAACATCTTATCTATCAGGCTTGCGGCTACCCGGCCACTTTGGAAAAGATCCTGCCCTATGAAATTTTCATTGTGTAAACGGTCGATGACATTGTTGAACGAAGCCAGGACTTTTCCTTCATCCTGGCACTTTTGCAATACCTTCAGAGACTCATTTTGAAAAAGTGGCGCCATTAATATTGCATCGGGATTTGTTCCCAGGGCTTCCTTAGACTTTTCGATGAAGGAAGCGGCCTCATTGGGATGGTAAAAATACGGCTCTATCATAACCCCAAAGGGAATGAACTCCTCACTGGCCTGGACGATCCCTTCCTGAGCAGGACCCCAATAGGGATCAATTTCAGGATCAGGCAGTATTACGCATATACCATAGACCTTATTGTTCTTTAGGTTTCTGGCAATAGGGTTTGGGTGGTAATCAATTTTCTTGAGAACTTCATTAACCTTCTCATAAGCCTTCTGAGAAACCTTTCCCCTATTGTGCAACACCCGGTCTACCGTTCCCTTGGAAACGCCAGCCAATTTTGCAATATCCTTTATGGTATATTTCTTTTTGCTCATTCAAGAATTTTTGGAAAGACTTTGGGCCTGCATGAAGAAAAACCCATGCCGTGCAATATAGAGAATCTCTTTTTAACAAGGAAAATCCTGTTAGGATTCTATTAACAGCAGCATATTGGATTTTTAGATAATTTAGAAATAAAAATGCGCAATCCTTCCGTATTCTGGATCAGTTTACCCACCTTGGTTTTAATATTGGTAACCGTAATGGCTACTTTGGGAGCCAGATTTCATTGGATATTTTATTTAACTGTCTTCGGGCAGTTCCTGTTGGTTTTTGTGGTTTACAGAGTATTAAAAGCTCCATATAATTCCAACAAGACATTTAAGGACTTCTACGAGGACCATTCGATATAGCTGGTGTCGCGGCTGGCACTACGGAATGTGGCGCGAGTGGATTAGAATTGATGCTGTTTGTTTTGAGGCCTTCTTTTTAGCTTGGCGCTGATACAGCTACCAAAAACTGAGTCGCTCCAAAGCTGACATTTGTCATAGAATATGTCTTTCAGGCTTTAGAGATTTGCTGCCAGGTAGTAAGCAAATGTCTATGGACACGACCAAATGTTATCATTGTGGTGATCGTTGTGATGCACAACATCTGAAGTTTGATAAAAAAAATTTTTGTTGCAATGGATGTAAAACGGTCTATGAGATTTTTCGACTTAATGATCTATCCGCTTATTACGACCTACAGTCGGCTGCTGGTACCGCTCCAAAGGCGGTTCAGGGAAAGTACGATTATCTCGATACTCCTGATATTGTTGAAAGACTGATCGATTTTCAGGACGATCAGTTCCAGATCATCACCCTTCTCATCCCGCAAATTCACTGTAGTTCCTGTGTTTGGGTCCTGGAAAACCTCAACAAATTATCTGCTGGTATTACCCATTCGCAAGTCAACTTCCCAAAGAAAGAAGTCAGGATTACTTACAAACATCAGGCCTTATCATTGAAGGAGCTGGTATACCTTCTTGCGAAAATCGGATATGAGCCAACAATTTCACTTCAAAACTATGAGGCTGCCAGACAAAAAACTGACCGTCAGCTGATATACAAGCTTGGTGTAGCTGGTTTCGCCTTTGGAAATGTGATGTTCCTGTCTTTCCCGGAATACTTTGATCTGTACGCAGGCCAAGGCGGATCTGAATTCTGGTTGGAACAGTACAAGGGATTGTTCCGATGGCTGATGTTCTTTTTCTCAGTTCCGGTAGTATTGTACGCCGCAAGGGACTACTTCAGATCTGCCTACAAAGGGCTGAGGGCAAAGTTGTTGAATATTGATGTCCCTATTGCTCTCGGTATAACCGTATTGTTCCTGCGAAGCACATTCGATATTGCCCTGGACTGGGGCAGCGGATACTTTGACAGTCTTACGGGCCTGGTCTTCTTTTTACTGTTGGGCAAGTTCTTTCAACAAAAAACATATGCCTTCCTCTCCTTTGAGCGAGACTACAAATCATATTTCCCCCTGGCTGTAACCCGTATCTCTCCTAAAGATCAAAGCGAAGAGTCTGTACAACTTTACAAGATCAAAAAAGGAGATCACCTGCTTATCCGGAATGAAGAGATTATTCCGGCAGACAGTATTTTACACAGCGGAAGCGCTACCATAGACTATAGCTTTGTGACCGGAGAGTCCATCCCCATTGCCAAAAGCGCAGGAGAGAAATTGTTCGCCGGAGGAAAGCAACTGGGAGGGGCCATAGAATTGGAAGTAGTCAAGCCGGTTTCAAACAGTTATCTCACTTCACTTTGGCAAAGCAATGTTTTTAAACAGGAGAAAACCACCCGATTTCAAAATATAACGGACAGCATTGGAAAACGCTTTACGATTGCCGTTCTTTCCATTGCCACCATCGCGGCAGCCTTCTGGATGGTTTACGACCCCGGCAAGGTCATGAACGTTTTCACAGCCGTGCTCATCATTGCATGCCCCTGTGCTATAGCCCTGGCTGCTCCATTTAGTCTTGGCAACATATTGCGCATCTTCGGAAAACACGGTTTTTATCTTAAGAATACACAAACGATAGAACAACTTGCTCAGGCAGATACGGGAATATTCGACAAGACAGGAACTATTAGCTCAACTCACAAAAGCAGCATCTCCTATGACGGTTTGGTTCTAAACGAACAGGAAGCCTCATTGCTAAAAAATACCCTAAGGTCTTCCAGTCATCCCCTGAGTAGAAAGCTATATGCCTTTTTGGCTGATCAGAATATTGGGACCCTTGATGATTTCAGTGAAGTTCCCGGATTTGGGATTGAAGGCTTTCAGGACGATGAACACATTAAAGTAGGTTCGGCCAATTTTGTCGGGAGGCCGGATGAGGCTCTGCAGAATGATACCGCTATACATATTAACGCTAACGACAATTATAAGGGCCGCTTCCTGTTTCGGAACGAATACCGGCCCGAACTGGCCGAAGTCTTTGAGACGCTTACTTATGATATGAACCTGGATCTGACGGTCTTATCCGGGGATAACGAAGGAGAAAGAAATACCCTGGAAAAACTACTCCCCGGTAACACCAGAATGTTCTTCAAACAAAAACCCGAAGATAAAATGCAATTTATCCGCGCGTTACAGTCCAGAGACAAAAAAGTACTCATGGTAGGTGATGGACTTAACGATGCAGGGGCCCTGGCTCAGAGCAATGTAGGAATTGCGGTTTCGGAGGATATCAATGTGTTTTCTCCAGCATGTGATGGTATCCTGGAGGCCTCGGGCTTCGGAAAGCTGCCAGAATATATTAAGGTATCCAGAAAAGCCCTGGGAGTAGTAAAACTGTGTTTTATCCTCTCCTTAATGTATAACATCGTAGGGCTCTATTTTGCTGTTACCGGTCAATTACAGCCCGTAATAGCCGCCATATTAATGCCCCTGAGTTCCATTTCAGTGGTGGCCTTTGCAACTGCTGCAACCAGTTTTGTAGCCAGGAAAATAAAGTAAATAATATTAGGTGATAAATGTCATTTTTTAGGGAAAGGCGTCAAAGTAGATTTACCGTCAAATTCAGGTAGGTATGAGTGTCATTTATGTGTTATTGGCAATAAGTCTTGTTGTAGCACTTCTTTTTTTCATTGCATTTGTATTGTCCGTCCGCAACGGTCAGTACGACGATGCCTATACACCCTCTATCCGAATGCTTTTTGAAGACGACCTGGTAAAAGAAATGCCGGAAGATACTGATCTAAACGAAAAGAAATCCAACTAAATTAAAGAATATGGAAGTACAACAATTTCATTACGACAACAAAATCGTTAAGAAATTCATCTACGCAACCATGCTGTGGGGAATTGTCGGTATGCTGGTCGGACTGCTGCTGGCATTTATGTTCCTGTTTCCTAATCTAACCGACGGCATTTCGTGGTTGAGTTTTGGTAGATTAAGGCCACTGCATACCAATGCGGTGATTTTTGCATTTGTAGGAAACGCGATGTTCGCAGGGGTCTATTACTCTACTCAACGACTTTTAAAGGCCAGAATGTTCAGCGACGCCCTGAGTAATTTTAACTTCTGGGGCTGGCAGGCCATAATCGTCGCGGCGGCCATTACCCTACCACTAGGTTATACTACTTCCAAAGAATATGCCGAATTGGAATGGCCAATTGACCTTGCCATTACCCTGGTATGGGTGGCCTTTGGCTGGAACTTTATCGGGACCATGCTCAAACGGCGGCAACGACACCTATACGTGGCCATCTGGTTTTACCTCGCTACTATAGTCACAGTGGCCGTACTCCATATTTTTAACAGCCTGGAATTACCGGTAGACGCCCTGAAAAGCTATTCGGTTTACGCCGGAGTGCAGGACGCTTTGGTGCAATGGTGGTATGGGCATAATGCGGTGGCTTTCTTCCTGACCACTCCGTTCTTAGGGTTGATGTACTACTATGTACCTAAGGCAGCGAACCGGCCGATCTACTCCTACCGGCTTTCCATAGTGCACTTCTGGTCCCTGATATTTATATATATCTGGGCCGGACCGCACCACTTGTTGTATTCTTCCCTTCCGGATTGGGCACAAAACCTTGGGGTAGCGTTTTCCGTAATGTTGATCGCTCCTTCCTGGGGAGGTATGATCAATGGTCTGCTTACCTTAAGAGGAGCCTGGGATAAGGTAAGGACCAGCCCGGTACTTAAATTTATGGTAGTTGCCATCACCGGATATGGTATGGCGACTTTTGAAGGACCCATGTTGTCCCTAAAAAACTTTAACGCCATCGCTCACTTCAGCGACTGGATCATTGCTCACGTACACGTAGGCGCCCTGGCCTGGAATGGATTCCTGACTTTCGGTATGATCTATTGGCTGGTACCAAAAATGTTCAAGACCAGGCTGCACTCTCTGCCAATGGCCAACTTCCACTTCTGGATAGGCACACTGGGTATCCTACTCTATGCCTTACCAATGTATGTAGCAGGTTTTACGCAGGCCCTGATGTGGAAAGATTTCAACCCGGATGGAACCCTGGTTTACGGAAACTTCCTCGAAACTGTAAATGAGATCCTCCCTATGTACTGGATGAGGGCAATAGGAGGTAGCCTTTACCTCATCGGTGTATTCGTGATGCTTTACAATATCGTAAAAACCATTCGCGCCGGTAGTAGTGTGGAAGATGAACTGGCGGAAGCCCCGGCACTGGCAAGGGTATCCCGAAGAAGAACGGTAGGCGAGACCTATCACACCTGGTTGGAGAGAAGACCGATCCAATTGACCATCCTGGCTACAATCGCCATCCTTATAGGTGGTATCATACAGATCGTACCAACATTACTGGTCAAATCCAACATACCTACCATTTCCAGTGTAAAACCCTATACTCCACTGGAGTTAGAAGGAAGGGACCTCTATATACGGGAAGGCTGTGTAGGTTGCCATTCGCAGATGATCCGGCCATTCCGTAGCGAAGTGGAACGATACGGGGAATACTCCAAGGCCGGGGAGTTCGTCTACGATCACCCATTCCTGTGGGGTAGTAAACGGACAGGACCAGACCTGCATCGGGTCGGAGGAAAGTACTCGGACAATTGGCATCTAAACCATATGTACGATCCGCAAAGTACCTCATCCGGATCCATCATGCCAGCATATCAGTGGTTGGTACGAGACAGGCTGGACCGCAGCAAAACCGAAGCCAAAATGAGGACCATGGTAAAATTGGGAGTGCCATATTCTGAAGAGGATATCGCTAATGCCCAGGAAAACATGGACACTCAGGCCGGACAGATAGAGCAGAACCTTTATAGTGATCCCGACTTTGCCAGTTCTTATGAAGAGGACAAAAAGTATGCTGCAGAGAATGGCCTGGACTTTATAGAAATGAAAGACCGGGAGATCGTGGCCCTTATAGCCTATCTGCAACGCCTGGGAACCGATATCAAGGTAAAAGAAGATTCAAAATTACTATCAGAAAATAAATAGCCATGTTAAAATTCGTCAAAAGCCATATGGAAAGTATTGATGGAATAGCCACCTATCCCATGATCTCTTTGCTGATTTTCTTTGTCTTTTTCAGCTTGCTTTTCTGGTGGGTGTTTACAGCATCCAAGGAACATATTAAGGAGGTAAGCGAACTGCCTTTAGAGGAAACTAACCAAAAGAACGAACAATTATGAGAAATTCAACACCCTGGTGGATCCGAGTTCCACTGTTATTTTTCCTGGTATTTGGACTTACGGAATACTTTGTTGACTCCGGAGCGAAGCCAGCTTTTATCGAGTATCCTATGGTACAGGCTTTCCTGGTTGTAGTATTGTTTATTCTTATTGGTATAGAGCTTATTTTACGAGCGGTGGAGAACGTAATGTTCCAGACCCTTTCTCCTGAGGCTCAGGAACGCTATATGGAATCTAAAGCGGCTCCCTGGGAATGGAAATGGGGAAAAAGGATCTACAAAAAACTATTGGGATCCAGGCCAATTGAAGAAGAAGGTGAGATCATTCTTGACCATAATTATGACGGCATCAGAGAATTGGACAACAGGCTACCGCCATGGTGGGTATACCTGTTCTATGTAACCATCATATTCGGAGTGGTTTACCTGGCCCGCTTCCATGTATTTGGCGATTATGACCAGGCATTGGAATACGAAAGAGAGGTAGCCGCAGCCCAACTGGAGATTGAAGCCTATAAAAGAACTGCTAAGGATCTGGTAGACGTCAATACGGTAGAAGTACTTACCGAATCCTCCGATCTAAGTGCGGGTAAATCCATTTTTGAGACCAGTTGTGTTGTATGCCATATGGCTGACGGAGGCGGGGGAATTGGCCCGAACCTGACAGATGAATACTGGATATTAGGTGGAGGAATCAAAAATGTCTTTAATACTATCTCCGAAGGAGGTCGGGATGGCAAAGGGATGGTTGCCTGGAAGCAAAGTCTGAAACCTCTGGAAATGGCCCAGGTAGCCAGCTATGTACTGACCTTTCAGGGTACTACCGCAGCCAATCCTAAGGCAGCTGAGGGCGATCTGTGGGTAGATCCGGATGCCCCTGCTATAGAAGAAAGCCCGGAAATGCCTGAGGCGGTTGGGGATTCCATCCCCGCAGCAGTGGAGTAGCAGCTTAGCATAACAAATAAGGAGATTTCCGTATTATGGCTAGTGAGGAGAATTTCAGGGATGCGATTGGAACCGTAAGTGAGGAAGGTAAACGGGTATGGATATTTCCTAAAAAGCCGAGTGGGCCCTTTTATGAATATCGAAAATGGGTTAGTTATTTACTACTACTCTTTCTATTCGTTTCCCCTTTCCTCAAGGTAAACGGAAACCAGTTCCTGATGTTCAATGTACTGGAGCGAAGGTTCAATATCTTCGGGCTCCCTTTCTGGCCACAGGACTTTCACCTCTTTGTGATCTCAATGATCATTGGGGTGGTTTTCGTAGCGCTGTTTACCGTGGCATTTGGCAGGATTTTCTGCGGATGGATCTGCCCCCAGACCATTTTTATGGAAATGGTCTTTCGCAGGATAGAATACTGGACAGACGGGGATAGAGGCGCTCAGCAGCGATTGGACCGCATGCCGTGGAACGCTGAAAAAATAAGAAAGCGCGCGATTAAGTGGACGATATTCTTTGTCATCTCCTTCCTGATCGCCAATGTCTTCCTGGCCTACCTCATCGGTAGCGATACGCTTTTAAGGTATGTCACTGACGGTCCTATGGCGCACATGAATACCCTGATCTCTCTGTTGATCTTTACCGCGGTATTTTACTTTGTATTTGCCTGGTTCAGAGAGCAGGTGTGTATTATCGCCTGTCCGTACGGCCGTATGCAGGGGGTGTTGCTGGACAACAAATCTATTGTGGTAGCTTACGATCACAAGCGTGGTGAAGGCAAGAACGGGCGAAAGAAATTCAGGAAGAACGAGGACAGACAAGCCTTGGGACACGGGGATTGTATAGATTGTTTTCAATGTGTGAATGTTTGTCCTACAGGTATTGACATACGAAATGGCACCCAGTTGGAATGTGTAAACTGTACCGCGTGTATTGATGAGTGCGACACCATTATGGAAAAGGTGAATCTGCCAAAAGGCCTTATACGATATGCCAGTGAAGATAATATTGTAAAGAAAGCCAAATTCAGTTTCACCCCCAGGTTAATAGGTTACACCTCTGTACTTACCATACTGACAGGAGTACTAATAGGTATGCTGTTCCTGCGCAATGATCTTGAAGCGAACATATTGCGATTACCCGGACAGCTTTACGAACGCAAGGAAGGGAACATCATCAGCAACGTCTATACGTATAAACTGGTCAATAAGACCACCACGTCCATAGAAAATGTCAGTTTCAAGCTGCTTTCTCACCAGGGAAAAATTGATCTTGTTTCCAAGCAGGATTTCGCGGTCCCTCCGCAGGACATCGCCGAAGGTACTTTGTTTATTGAGATCAACAACGCCGCACTGGACGGAGATAGAGACAAACTGCAGATAGGTGTATTCAGTGGTTCTGAATTGATAGAGACAACTACAGCCCGTTTTCTCGGGCCCAGGAGTTATAATTAAGGAATATTTGAGCATATAAAACACAGAGATCATGAAAATTAATTGGGGAACCGGAATTGTTATAGCATTTGTATGTTTCATCTCTTTCATCATTTATTTCGTTGTCCGATCCAATACGGACAGCCGGGCAGATCATGACCTTGTTACCGAAGACTACTATGAGGCGGAACTCAGTTATCAGGATGAAATTGACGCAGAAACGAATTCGAGAGATCTGGAACAACCCGTTTACCTCAGGAAAAATGAAGAGGGCCTGGAGATAATTTTCCCGGAACAATTTAAAGATAAAGGCATAGAAGGAATAGTGTCCCTTTACAGACCGTCCAATAAGCACTTGGATTTTGACTTACCTTTTAAGTTGTCCAAGACACATTTGCTCATACCTGACAATCGCTTGTTGGATGGTCGCTGGGACCTTAAAATTACCTGGAATCACGAAGGTAAGAGCTATTTACATAAAGAAAGCCTAACCTACTAAACTTAATCGGGGAAACCGAAATACTGAACAGGATGTTATACACGGCATTCTTATTGGGTTTGATGGGAAGTCTGCACTGCGTGGGAATGTGCGGACCCATCGCCTTCATGCTTCCGGTAGACCGCTCCAGCAGCTTAAAGCAGTTTGGTCAGGTGGGAATTTATCACCTGGGACGTTTATTGGCTTACAGCATTATCGGCCTCGTTTTTGGTGCTTTGGGGCAGAGCCTGCAACTTTTTGGGATGCAACAGAAGCTATCTATTCTGGTTGGGATATTGATGATAGTCCTGGTAATAGTCCCCTTAAAAAAAACACAGCGCTATCGCTTACTCAAACCCTTCTATTCGCTTTTCAACAAATTAAAGGCAAGCCTGGGAGCCTCCTTTAAAAAGAAGACCCCCGATGCCTTCCTTACCATTGGATTCCTTAATGGATTCCTGCCCTGTGGTCTGGTTTATATGGCCGTCTTTGGTGCCCTGGCAATGGAAAGCCTTTCTTACGGAGCCTTATATATGGTATTGTTCGGGCTCGGCACCATTCCTTTACTAAGTTCCGCCATCTACTTTAGCGGACTTTTGAAAAGCGCGGCAAGGTATCGAATTCGAAAACTGATCCCATTACTCGTTATATTAATCGGTGCACTTTTTATTCTTCGCGGCCTGGGTCTGGGTATCCCTTACCTGTCTCCGGAACCTGTAACGGAGATGGTTTCTGCGAATATGGAATGTGCCCAACCATGACACATTAACAACACTATGAAAATCGTAACAGCAGAAGAGGCTGCGGCTCTTGTAAGATCAGGAAACAGGATCTTTCTTCAGGGGGCGGCCATGACACCCAACACCCTAATAAACAGCATCTGTGAACGCTACAAGGAATTGAAGGATGTGGAGATCATTTCTATTCATACCGAAGGTGATGTCAACTATGCCCATCCACCCTATAACGAAGCCTTCAACATCAACAGTTGTTTTGTCGGAGGAAATGTGCGTAAGGCGGTTAACAGCAACAAGGGAGATTATATTCCTATCTTTCTCAGTGAGATCCATTTGCTTTTCAGAAGGAATATTTTACCCATAGATATTGCGGTGGTACAGGTCTCCCCACCGGACATTCACGGCTATTGTTCCCTGGGCGTTTCTGTGGATATTGCCATCCCCGCCGTACAATGCGCAAAAAAGGTCATAGCACAGATCAACCCTCAGGTTCCCAGAACTCATGGGGATGGGATCGTTCATGTAGATCAGATAGACCTTGCCATAGCCGTTGATGAACCGATTCATATCCACCCTATGGCGCCTATCTCTGAAACAGAACATAAGATTGGAAAACATGTAGCCACACTCATCGAAGATGGAGCCACTTTGCAGTTGGGGATCGGAAACATCCCCAATGCGGTCTTAAGCAATCTGGGTAATCACAAACGTCTGGGAGTACATACCGAAATGTTCTCAGACGGACTCTTGCCTTTGGTTAAAAAAGGAGTCATCACCGGGGAGGAAAAGGCCATCAAAACCAGGAAAATAGTCACTTGTTTTGCAGCAGGATCCCAGAAATTGTACAATTTCGTCAATGACAATCCCCTGGTGCACTTCAAGGAGGCCGCTTACACCAACGATACGGCCTTAATACGACAAAACCCTAAGGTGACTGCCATAAACAGCGCAATTGAAATAGACCTTACCGGACAGGTTTGCGCTGATACAATAGGCAGCCGGCAGTTCTCCGGAGTTGGAGGTCAAATGGATTTCATACGAGCGGCTTCCCTTGCCGAAGGAGGAAAGCCTATCTTTGCTATCTCGTCAGTAACCGGAAAAGGAGTGTCCAAGATCACTCCGTTCCTGAAAGAAGGTGCCGGAGTAACCACAACAAGAGCCCACGTGCATTATGTGGTTACGGAATACGGTGTGGTAAACCTATTTGGTAAAAACCTCTATGAGCGGGCTAAAGCCCTGATCTCAATCGCACACCCTGAGCATCGGGAGTCACTTGAAAAAGCAGCCTTTGAACGGTTCGGGCGGGACTAATTACCCAAAAGCATGGAACTGGCTCAATACATTGATCATACATTGCTGAAACCCACCGCTACACCAGCAGATATCCGTAAGTTGTGTTCGGAGGCCAGGGAATATGAATTCCATGCCGTTTGCGTAAACAGTAGCCATTTGGCACTTGCCGGGAAGGAGCTCCGGGAATCGGAGGTCGCCATAGCCGCGGTAATAGGCTTTCCGCTGGGAGCTATGGGCAGCACGGTAAAAGTATTTGAAACCCAGTTTTGCATTGATCAGGGGGCAGATGAAATAGACATGGTGCTCAATATAGGATGGCTTAAGTCCGGAATGCATGAGCAGGTGAAAGATGAGATCAGCAGAATAAAGGAAATTACAGGATCTAAGATCCTGAAAGTAATCATAGAAAGCTGTTATCTTTCTGAAGCGGAAAAAGAAGCGGCATGTGCTATAGTGGCCAGTTCTGGTGCAGATTTCATTAAAACCTCAACGGGCTTTGGCACTGGGGGCGCTACTTTTGAGGACGTCCAACTTATGAAAAGACTTTTGCCCGAATCGGTAAAAATTAAAGCCTCTGGAGGCATTAAAGACCATGTCACCGCCAGGAAATACCTTGAACTCGGAGCCTCACGACTTGGGACTTCATCGGGTATAGCCATCGTTAGTGAAACAAATCCATAAGTTATGAGTCTCCATATCAATGCCAAACCTGGTGAAATTGCGGAAAGGGTCTTGCTCCCCGGAGACCCGCTACGCGCGAAATGGATCGCAGAGACTTTTCTGGAAAATCCGGTCTGTTATAACAAGATCCGCGGAATGTACGGGTATACCGGCCTCTATAAGGGAAAGCCGGTATCTGTACAGGGAAGTGGGATGGGCATTCCTTCAGCCCTTATCTACTATCATGAGCTTATCAATCACTACGGGACAAAGACGCTGATCCGTGTTGGAACTGCAGGGGCCTACCAAGAAGAGCTTCAGCTCCGCGACCTGGTCCTGGCCATGGCAGCTTCCACCAACTCCGCTATCAATCAACCTAAATTTCGCGGGGCCAGCTTTGCACCAACAGCAGACCCTGAGTTGTTCCTTAAGGCCGTTGATTACTCCAGGGAAAATAATATCGCTTTCAAAGCCGGTAATGTTCTCTCTTCGGACCGGTTCTATGAAGAGGATCCTGAGATATTTCGCATCTGGGCAAAACACGGAGTGCTGTGCGCCGAAATGGAGACCGCCTGCCTGTATACGGTTGCTGCTGAATACAAGGTAAAAGCGCTCAGTATTCTGACTATATCCGATTCTCTGGTTACCCGGGAAGAATGTAGTCCCGAGGACCGGGAAAGTTCCTTTGAGGAGATGGTCTTAATGGCACTTGCTATAACACAGGAATGATCCAAAAAAAAGAAATTAAAACCCGTGCAGACGTGCAGCTTCTGGTAGAAACTTTTTACGCCAGGATCCGTGAGCATGAGGTTTTGGGTCCGATCTTCAACCAGATCGTCACGGATTGGGACAGCCACCTGGACCTTTTGACGGATTTCTGGGAAAGTCAACTATTCCTCATCCGTAAATACCACGGTGACCCGGTAAAGAAACACCAGGAAGCGGATGACAGCGTCGGAAATAGCATAACCCAGGAACACTTCGGATTATGGCTAAATTTATGGTTTGAAACCCTGGAAGAGCTGTTTGAAGGAGAGCGGGTATGGATCGCGAAAAACAGGGCTCAGAAAATGTCTACCATGCTTTATTTGAAGATCTTTGAAAACCGCCAAAAACGGGCTTAAAAGTCCTTGCGTTTAGACTTATGTACCATACGCCAAATAGGTAATAAGGTCCATAGGATCAGCATGCCCAATGAAACCAGTAAACCCAGACCGGTTCCAAAGAACGTCTTGAAAACAGCCCCGGTATAACCCAAAAGAGCGGAAATATCCAGTTTCAATAATATGAGGGTCCTGGACAGGTCAATAGGGTTGAACACTGTCGCTCCCAGGGAGAAAACATCCAGGGGATAGTCTCCGAAGACGATCAGAGAAAGCAGGAAAAGGCCGTCGTAAATAATCGCCAAAAAAAGCCAAAGTAACACAGCATAGCCAAAGCCCTTTATTTTGTTTTCGTTGGAAAGGGCAATGTTAAAGGAGAGGGCTGTAAAAATGAAGGTCAGAAAGGCCCCGGTAACCAAAAGAAGTGAAAAATCCCATATCGCATCGCTCTTGAATAGCCCGTATAAGGCAAAAGGGATGCCTAATCCCAATACAAGGCAGAGGCCCAGGGAGACCGAAACCCCCAGGTACTGGCCAAGAAAAATTGAGGAGCGTTTTACCGGTTGTGCCAGCAGCAATTCGGTAAACTCCTTGGAGTTATAATAGTACATCACCCCGAAAATAGTACCGATCAAAGGTACCAGGATTATAATGACGTTCATCAAGGTGATGACCGCTTTCGAAACATCGTTATTCAGGAAGAGTAAAACAAATCCCAATGCGAGGTAAAACAGGAAGTAAATATAACTCCACCTGCTTCGCATTAGGTCAAAAAAACTGTATTTCAGTATTTTAAGCATCATGGAGTTGCTCTTTTGTGGTTAGTCGTGTGATGGCCTCCTCCAGGCTTGTTCCCAAAGTAATCGATTTCAGATCTTCCAGACTACCTTTAAAATGTATGTTACCTTCCAGCAGGTAGACGATCTCATCTGCAACTTCCTCAACAAAACTCATGATATGAGATGTGATCAGTATGGTCTTGCCTTTTTCCTTTTCGCTCCTGATCAGTTTCTTAAGTTGGATCAGTGCTGCCGGATCGAGGCCAGTAGTGGGTTCGTCCAACATCAGCAATGGGCTGTCAAACATAAATGCAAGCACAATATTGACTTTCTGCTTGGTGCCTCCTGACAGCGCCCCTAGCTTTTTGTCCAGGAATGGTTTCAATTCAAACAAGGCGATCAGGCGATCAGCATCGCTGGGTTTTTGGCGCAGATCCTGGATCATACTGATCAATTCCGCGACCTTTAGATTTGATGGAAAATTGGCAATCTGGGGCAAATAGTTGATCTGTTGCCGGTATTTCCAATCTTTTTTGGTCGGTTGACCGCAGGCCTCAATGCTTCCGCTATTTGGGATCACCATCCCCAGAATACATTTAATGAGGGTTGTTTTTCCTGAACCATTGGGTCCTAAGACCGCCGAAATACCGCCCTGAGGAATTTCCAGATCCACCCCACCGAGGACCTCATTTTTACCAAATTTCTTATGTAATTCATTTATTTGGATCATTTTACCTGCTGCATTAAGGGTTGACGGTCTAAGAGGTTATCAGGTGTAAAAACCGGTGACACCTTCTCTGAAAAATCGATAATGTCCATAAATAAGCTGCGCAATAAAACTATGGTCTCAGGACTTCGATTTACGATATAAGAAAACAGCTTTACAGGCCGGTAGGGAACATCGCCCAAACCATTATCATCCAAATCGTAGCCAGTATAGTCGCTCCAGTAATTCCTTTCAAACAAATTATCGTTCAGGTTTCCGTCATAGGAAACATCGAAGGAATTATACATAAAATTATTGTTGGTAAACTTGTTGGAATAGCAGGCTCCGCGAACCTTAACAGCCCATCCGTTGTTTAGAAAGTGATTGGCATCGTAATTTATGCGGTTGGAACCCTCCAGGGCAATACCCGTAGAATTCTCTTCAAAAACATTTCCCCTGATTTCGGCGTCGTTGATCTCCTTCAATAATAGTCCATAGGAAGTGGGACCCCAGTTCTTTGCAAAGGTATTGTCCAGCATTTTTATTCTTTTGGAAAACATCACGGCCACTCCCGCGCCATTGTTCTTAAACGTATTGTTGCTGTACACATCGTCGTTTGAGAACATAAAATGCAGTCCGTAGCGGACATTGTTGGAACTGAAGTTATCCCGAATTTCAATACGATCCGAAAACTCAAGGTAAATCCCATCTCTTACGCGTTCCACAATATTTCCTCTAACCTCAATGTCTTTACAATACCAAAGTTGAATGCCATTACCGGAGTTGAATTCCTCCACCGCGTCCCCTACGATCTTATTGTTGATCACTTTCCCATTCCGGGCCTTTTCCAAATATATGCCGAAAAACAACCTTTCCAGCACCACATTCCTGATGACAAATCTTTCGCTTTGTATCACTCGTATGGCCGCGTGGTCCCTGGTGTAACTGGTTCCCACATTGACGAGGAACAAGCCATCAACGACCACATCATCTGAAGTTATAGTAATGATCTCTCCCTGGTCTTCTCCATCTATCTGTGGATAATTCTCCCCAAGCAGTAAAAGCGGTTTGTCAATAAGGATATTAAACTCTTTGTATACTCCCTTTTTAACCAGGATGGTATCAAAATCGGTTGCCTGTTGAACCCCTTGTTGGATGGTTTTAACTTCGCAAGAGGGACAGACAGTTATCTGTTTTGCCCGCATTTGGAATACGACAAGAAAGCAACTTGTAAACAGTATGATCCTCAGTGATCTCATATAGCTATAAAATGATGTATCGTATCCCGGCATTGATCAGGAACTCCTCATCCATGAATATCCCGTTGTAGTTTTGATATAGAGGAAGTCCGACTTCTCCTCCGATAACCAACTTACTATTTGCAGCGCATACAGTGACTCCCAGGCTTCCCCTAAGCAGTTCACCTCCGTAATTATCAGGATCAGTGGTGGTAACCATTATAGGGTTTAGTTCTGGGTCGGCACCACTGATACTGCCTTCTGTACTGCCGCTTATCCTAAGCGATGAACTGAGTTTGCCGGAGATCTCATAGGAGGTCCAGGCGTGCAATTCGTGTAAGTTACCAAATCTGTAGTCTTCCTTATTGGTACCTGTTCTGATGGTATTCAACTGTTGAATTCCCCAGGAAATCCTGTTGCTGTTGCCTTTAAGTGTTCCCCCAAAAATAAGATCAAAAGTGCCACTACCCAATTGCATGGCATAAGGCAATTTGGCATCCGGATTCATTGGTGTGGCGTCACGGTTGTCTATGGTTCCAACCGGCAGGTTCAGGCCCAGATTCAGATGGAAAGAAGAGCGCGCAGCCGAATGGATCCCGTAAAGCGCTACAAGTTTAAGATCTCCCAGGCCGGAAGAGGAAGTATTAAAATCTCTTAACATAGGCATTCCCCCATTCATTACCATTCGGGCTGTCAGGTCCATATCCCTTCTTGCAAGATTCTGCATTAGCATCAGTGTAATACGGTCATCAGGGGCATACATCAGTCCTAGCATATACATTTGCATGGACATTTGCTGCGGGGCAACCATAAACCTTTGATAAATGGCCTCATCAGTAATCTGGTTATTACCTTCTCGATTCCCAGCCATTGACATGTACATATACCTCAGGGAAACCATTAATCCTCCTTTAGGATGCAGGTGATCTCCCATTATACCTATAGGAGCATAGTGCCCTGGCCCGTGATGATGGCTGTGGTCTTGAACAGCTCCGAATTTAGAGTTGGCAAAGCGCTGTTTTAACTCGTTCCAGCTTAAGACATCCCCTCCATTTTTTTCACTTACCTCTCTGGCCGCCGATTCGGTGGAATAGGCAGAGAGGTTGGCGCCCATAGGGCTTGGAACAGCCTTACTTTTGAGGTAGTAGGCCTTTTCCGCTTCTATCAGTTGCCCACTGTGATAATCGGTAACTTTCATATCCTTAATATGATCCACCTCTGAGGTTTTCAGATGGTTGATCAAACACTCAATGGCATCGTAGTGGACATCTGTACCTGTGCCGACCAGGGCCTGTGCCCTGAATCGCTCATCTTTGATATCCATTTTGCAGTAGGCACAGGAGGACTGTGCCAGAGAGTTATTTAGGGCTATCAATCCAAATAGCAGAGTAAGAAAGCATATTTTGATTTTCATATTGGTGATTATCTTATGATTAGGAATTTGGTATCTTCCAGGGCGGTGACACTGTGAACTTCTTCTTTGGGAAAGCTAAAATGCTGGTGTTTCTTAAGCTGATATACACGCTTACGGATATGGAAGTCTATCAGGCCTTCCAACACCACCAATTCTGCATCCTTAGGGGAGCTGTGATCCGGAAAAACCGTTCCCTTCTCCAGGCTGATCAACAGTATTTCCAGGTTATTAGTTTTGACCAGCTTTTGTAAAAGCAATTGCCGGTAACCCAAATTGTTGATACTATTATTGATTTCGAACATAAGTTCCGGTTTCCATATGTTGTAACAGTGCGTTCCAGTCGTACAGTTCCCCTTCATGTATGTTTTGAGCTTGCTCAGCAGCACTCCTGCTGCTGAAAGCTGTCAGAAATGCCCCCATAGGACTAGGGATGCCTTCGCTGATCAGAAATGTAGCTTCCCGCGCATGTATCAATTCCTCCGGCTGATCATGGCTGTTGCAGAGAAACAGGGCAACATTCCCATTACCCAGTTCACCCCTGAAATTGATCATACACTCGATGGCATCGAATTTGTAAACCTTGCCTTTTTCGGTAACCAACTCCGCTCCATGTTGACGATCCACAATAGTCATACTACAGTAGTGACAGCCGTCATAACCATATTTAATGGGTTCAGGACCAACGCGGCAGCTCAACAGAACAGAACTGCAGACCAAAAGGGCAAACAGGGCTCTCATGACATTTCCTTTAGCTCATTCATTTTCTCTTTCTTACCAATATAATAGGCGAGAAAACCTACCGCAATACCAAGACCAAGGCTATATGCCCCAAGGCGCGGATAAGAATGCGCCTTAAAGTTTAATATGTCCTTGGAGCCGAATAACGGAGGTTGGAATCCCATAATAGAACCATCGGGGTTGGTAAACTTTAGTATGGCCTTAGGATCCAGATCATGTCCATAGTCGTGCTCCCATAGGTAGAAATCATAAAGACCGGCACTGCTTAGCAGCACCATTAGTACTGCCCAGCTCAGAAACCATTTATAGTTACCCTTCCAGGCGATCAGGAGCCCCAGAATGGTTGTGATAATGATACCTGCCGGAAATATTTTGAATTCAGGAATGGCTTCCGGAATGTATTTCATTCCTACATAATGATTCATCAGATTGATATTCTTGATATCATGCGGATTGGCATCGGAGAAATCATTGATATGAATGTACATGCCAAGTGGTGTAGGGTATTGTGGAGCCTCCAGAGTGATCTTCCAAAGCGGGAAAACGAACAAGAGTAAAGGCAATAGTGCAGCAATACCCATCAGAATGTGAGATCTTTTTTTCATCGGATGGAGTTTTTATTTGAAGCGGACTATTACCGCTTCCTTCAACTTAAATTTCAGGAGATCCCGGGTAGGCCGGGTCCTATCAATGCCGCCGGGTTTTAGTGAGTTCTACAAAAGCAAACCCCATACCTACTCCAAAAGGCAGCCCAATTACAATTCCAAGGCTGATTTGGTCCAGGGCAATTCCTATGATCGTACCAACGATCAGGCCTAACAAAATTCCCAGGATGTAGTAGGTAGAGCGGTTTGCTTTCATGACAATAACATTTAATACACTAATTTGTTTGCACCAGGCTATTCGCCAAGTGACCAGGATAAAGGAATATCAGAATTAGCTGGGGATACCCTTACGTAACCTTGCATTTCCTGGTGCAGTGCCGAACAGAAATCCGTACAGTAAAACGGCCATACACCAACCTGCTTAGGTTCCCAGACAAAGGTCTCGGTCTGACCAGGCATGATCAAAAGTTCAGAGGTGTTGGCTCCTATCATGCTTACGCCGTGAGGAACATCATAGTCCTGCTCCAGGTTGGTTACATGGAAGTAGACCTTATCCCCTACTTTAATACCTTCAATATTATCTGGGTTGAAATGACTTCGGATCATGGTCATATAAATATGCACCTCTTTTCCGTTTCGCTCTATGCGAACATCCGCGTCAGAGGTCGTAGCATATTTATGCTTGTTCTCACTCAGACTAAAGATCTTTTTGGACCGCTCTTTTACAAGACTGGCGTCTATACCAGCTGCGTAGTGAGGTTCTCCAACAGTAGGAAAATCGAGCAGCAATTGCATCTTTTCTCCGGATATGTCATAGAGCTGGGCAGACTGGGTCACTTCAGGGCCTGTTGGTAAATAGCGATCTTTGGTGATCTTATTCATAGCTACGAAATACTTGCCAAACGGCTTCCTGGAGTTACCTCCGGGGATCATCCCGTGTCCTACGGAATAATAGCAGGGCTGCCTGTCTATAACTTCCCAGGTACCAACTTTCCATTTAACTACTTCTGAGGAGATAAAGAAGGTTGTATAACCATTGCCTTCAGCATCGAATTCGGTATGTAATGGCCCAAGACCGGCCTGTTTTACCGTTCCGCCAAGGACATCTTCAAATTTAAGGATCGGGATCCCATAGGCGTCTCCGTCAAACTTTTCGTTTTCAATAGCGTCTATCATTTTGCTAAAGGAATGTACCGTAAGGTCTGCAGAGAGCTTACCGTTACCCACTATGTATTCTCCTGTAGGATCTACATCACAACCGTGCGGAGATTTAGGGGTAGGAAGCAGGTAAACCAAACCGGGTAGCTCCGAAGCATCCAGAACGCGAACCTCTTTTTTCATTGTAGAAGTGGCAGTGTGGGTCTCTTCGTCGTATACGTTATGCGCATAATTTGTTGGCATGGCAGTAAACTTGCCTTCAGCGATATATTCCTCGGCTTTTTTCCAGTTTACGGCAGCAATAAAGTCCTTATCGTTCTGAGAGGAATTCACCTCCATCAGGGTACTGGCTTCCTCAGAGTTATAGGTTGAAAAGAACATCCATCCGTGAGAAGCTCCTCGGCCGGGGTGAGCCAGGTCGTAATCAAAGCCGGGCATCAGAACCTGAAATGCCAGGTCCATACCGCCATCCTCCGGATCCACGCTAATAAAGGACAAGGATCCTTTAAAATTCCCTTTGTATTCATTTATGGGCATGTCTCTCTGGGGGACAGGCACCGAAAAACGGGTACCGGCCACCACGTATTCCGTATTCTCGGTAACGAAGGCGGAACTGTGATTACCTGCGCTGTTGGGGATCTCTATGATCTCCGTGGTTTCAAAAACACTAAGGTCTACTTTTGCGATCCTAGGAGTATTGTTTCCGTTTATAAAGACAAACCTTCCGTCCAATTCTCCATTGGTCTGAGAAATATCAGGGTGGTGCGAATCATCCCAGGGGATAAAACCATGAGAAGTATTCAGCATGGGCTTGGTTTCTTCATTATAGCCCCAGGCTTTTTCGGCATCCTGGGAAAATACTGGAATCACTTTAAACAACCTTCCGGAAGGCAGGCCATATACGGAAAGTTGCCCGCTAAAACCTCCGGAAATGAAGGCATAGAATTCATCGTGTTCCCCGGGGGAAACATATACTTTCTCCGCTGCGCTATACGCCAAGGCCCCGTTTGAGCTGGCACCTGAATCTTTACAGGCCGTCAACAGAGCCGCAATTCCCAGCAATGCAGCGCCAATTAATGTTAGTTTTTTCATCGTGTATGGTTTAATTGTTCATCTTAGTTCATCTCATTCTTCAGGTGGTAATAAGACCTTATCTACCACATGTACAATACCGTTGCCTGCGGGAATGCTGGCAACTATGCGTGCCTCACCGATAAAAACGTCGTCCCCTTCCGTAGAAACGGAGACATCCTGGTTGTTGGCCTGTCCAAGTTTTTGGAACTTCTTTAGAAAGTCTTTGGAATATTTACCAGGGGTAACATGATACTTGAGAATGTTCGCAAGCGCATCCTTATTTTCTGGCTTTAACAGGTTTTCCACGGTTCCGTCAGGCAATTCATCGAAGGCAGCATTGGTAGGTGCAAATACCATTAATGGTCCGGCATTTACCAGTGCATTTTCTAACTCAGCCGCCTGAACCGCGGCTACAAGCGTGGTATGGTCTTCAGAGCCCATAGCGATATTGAGGACATTGGGTGTAGCTTCATCATCCTTAATAAAGGCCTGGCCTTGTTTCGTCACCTCCTGGGCCTCCACCTCAGGAGTTTTGGGATCGGATTTGGCTTCTCCTTTACAGCTGAGTGCGAGACCCAGCAATAAACAAAAGCCAACAAAAATTTTAAAGTTGGTGATCGATTTCATATTTGTTTGTTAACTGTTACTCCAATGTTCTAAAATATTCCAGGACAGCTCTGGCCTGGTCTTCAGTCAGCCCCTGATTGGCCATGGGAGAACCGTTGAATTCTATCAACAGCTCCTTAGCCAGGGGATCTTCCTTAACCATTACCTCAGGATTTAATATCATATTCATTACCCATTCCGGGCTGCGGCGCTGTAGTATACCGTTAGGGGCCGGCCCTATGAATTTCTTCCCTACCCTGTGGCATGCCAGGCACAACTGATTGAACAATTGCTCACCTTCGGCAGCCATTGCCGGGTCTATTTCTTCGTTTAATGTCAAACTGGTAATTGGCCCTACGCCTTTGTTGGTAAGATCTACCCGCTCCGAGGCTTTTTCAGCAGCTGGCTCCGGTGTCTGGGTTTGTTCCGTATCCGTTTTTTCACGTTCAATACTGAAACCTTCCTTTTTCTTTTCCTCTTTGCCACCGCAGGCGATCATGCCCAGAGACAAGAGAATTACAAAACCTATGATAGCCTGTTTCATCTTGGGTGTTGTTAGCAGATTAGTCCTCAAATGTAAATGGGAACAGAAGGATAAAACATGATATAAGTCATATTTAGGATAAAAATATCTTTTTATTCTTATATTTGTTTTATATCTGATTCCTCATGTTCACCAACTCCTCCAAATACGCACTTAAAGCCGTTTTGTATCTGGCACTGCATTCTGACGAGAATAAGAAGATCATGGTGAAAGACCTCTGTGAAAGAATCAATGTCCCAAAGGCCTATTTATCAAAACTATTGCAGGATCTCGCGAGGCACGAGGTGGTTTCATCCAGCAAGGGCCCCAAGGGAGGATTTTACCTCAATGAACAGAATCTTACCATGTCTGTACTGGACATCGTTCATATTATAGATGGAAGAAAAAAAACGGAATCCTGCCTGTTGAGTTTGGAGGACTGTAGCAGGCACAAACCTTGTCCTTTACACAATCTGGTCAGCAGTTCAAGAAACGAGATGCTCAACAGCCTCAAAGACAAAACAGTGAAGGATCTTTCCCTGGATTTGAAGCATAAAAAGGCATTTCTTCCATTGGCCTAAACCACTTGTGCTGTGAATCAAAAAAGTGTAACTTCAACGCTCACTTGATTCAACCTTCAGTATGAAAAAAAACAACCCAAGACGTTCTTTCCTCAAAAAAGCCACCTTAAGTACCGCGGCATTAAGCGCTGGACCTTATGTTTTCGCCTCCTCCTATGATCAAAAACTCAGATTGAGCAGAACCTACCGCAATGAATCTTTTACAGCCAATGACCAGATCAATCTGGGCCTTATAGGTTCTGGTATTCAGGGAATTTATGATACCACCGCTGCCCTAAAAGTTCCGGGTGTAAAAATGGTGGCGGCTTGCGACCTGTACGCCGGAAGACTGGACCGCGCAAAGGAATTGTGGGGAGCAGACATTTTCGTTACCCGGGATTACAGAAAACTGCTGGAACGAAAAAATGTGGACGCTGTTATTGTCGCCACTCCGGACCACTGGCATAAGAAAATAGCTGTTGACGCCCTTAAGGCAGGCAAAGCTGTCTATTGCGAAAAACCCATGGTTCAGAAATTCGCTGAGGGTCAGGAGATCATCAAAGCTCAAAAAGATTCCGGGTCGATCTGCCAGATCGGGAGTCAGGGTATGTCTTCACTCGGAAATGAAAAAGCCAAGCAACTATACGAGGATGGGGCTATTGGAGAAATTGTAATGCTGGATATGTACAATGACCGCTATTCTGCCGAAGGCGCCTGGCAATATCCCATCCCTCCAGACGCCAATCCGGATACAGTGGATTTTGACACCTTTCTCGGTAATGCTCCCAAGATCCCTTTTGAGCCCAAGCGTTTTTTCCGCTGGAGAAATTACCAGGATTACGGTACCGGTGTTGCCGGGGACCTGTTCGTACACGCCTTTTCTACCTTGAATTTTATCCTCAGCTCCAACGGGCCCAATAGAGCCCAGGCTACTGGAGGATTGCGGTACTGGAATGACGGACGCGATGTGCCAGACGTAACGATTACGCTTTACGACTACCCTAAAACAGATACTCATGCCGCCTTTAATGCCGCATTCCGGATCAATTTCATTGCCGGTTCCGGTGGTGGGGGTGGTTTCAGACTGATCGGAACAGAAGGGGAAATGGAAGTAGGTCAGAATTCTGTGAGACTGAGGCGTTCCAAATTAGGAATGGTCCCGGGAGGATATTCTATGATCGCCTATACCGAAGAGACCCAACAAAAGATCAAAGATGGATACGCCGCCCAGAATCTGGAAAGCAGAGCTTCCAGCCTGAATATAGGAGAAACTACCTGGGAGGCGCCGCGTGGTTATAAGGGCGGACACTACGATCATTTCTACAACTTTTTCCAGGCCATCCGCGGTAAGGGAAAGATTATCCAGGATCCCACATTCGGGCTAAGGGCTGCCGGAGCAGCGCTGCTGGCTAACGAAAGCTACTTTAAAGGCCATGCGGTGAACTGGGACCCAAAGGCCATGAAATTAGTTTAGCATAATTCGAGAATTATGAAAAAGGCATTGTTCATAGTATGCATGCTCTTTGCCATTCCCCAGCTTTTTGCTCAGGAAGACAAGATCAAAGTGATTGTTATCGGGGCTCATCCTGACGATTGCGATGCTGATGCCGGGGGTACGGCCATATTGTTCGCTTCCATGGGTCACAAAGTAAAGTTCGTTTCGCTGACCAACGGAGATGCGGGGCATTACGCTATGGGTGGTGATACTCTTGCAAAGGTCAGAAAGGAGGAAGCTATGGAAGCCGGCAGGCGCTTTGGTGTATCATATACGATATTGGACAACCCTGATGGGAAACTGCTTCCAAGCCTGGAAAACCGATTGGATGTGATCCGGGAAATCCGGAAATGGGAAGCGGATATCGTTATCGCTCCGCGGCCTAATGACTATCATCCCGATCACCGTTATACCGGAATTTTGGTACAGGATGCGGCCTATATGGTTATCGTACCCAATATCGCTCCGGATACCCCTGCACTCAAAAAGAACCCTGTATTCCTGTATTCGGAGGACGGCTTTCAGAAACCAAGTCCATTCCAACCGGATATCGCCGTGATCATCGATGAAGTGTTTGAAAAGAAAATTTATGGTATGGCGGCTCACGAATCCCAATTTTTTGACTGGCTTCCGTGGACCTCAGGGAATCTGGACAAAGTTCCCAAAGACGAAAAGGGAAGACTGGAGATGCTGGCCAATTGGCGCAACTTCTCCCCGGATGAGGCTACGCGGGAATGTCTTAAAAAATGGTATGGCGATAAGGCCCTTTCCGCCAAACATGCCGAAGGTTTTGAAATATGTGAGTACGGCAAACAACCTTCTGATGCAGAGATCAGAAGGCTGTTTCCAATGCTTCCTTCAGAATAAGGATCACTTTTAGCTCCACAAGCGGTCCCAGGCCCTGATCTTATCCCATTCCGGGGTGGGAGCAAACATTTTTTCTCCCTTGATCAGGTACTTTTTAACCACCTCTTCATTCAGTTCCACTCCCAAACCGGGTTTATCCGGCACGGTTACATATCCGTCTTTTACAATAGGTCCGTCAAAACCGGTAACCAGGTTCTCCCAGTCTTTCTTGTCTACCGCGTGATGCTCAAGCCACATGAAGTTTTCCGTAGCGGCCGCGCTATGAACACAACCCAGGAAAGACACAGGGCCTGCGGCGTGATGGTGCATAAATCCAATCCCGTGGCGCGAGGCAAAATCCCCGATCTTCTTCGTTTCCAGGATACCACCGGCGGTGTTCGGATCCGGATGGACAATATCTACAGAACGCGTTTGAATAAGTTCTTCAAAGCCACCCTCAAGCCTGAAAATATCCTCACCGGTCTGGGTGGGGGTCGTACTGGCCTGGGTGATCTCTTTCCACTGCTCGGTGTACTGCCACGGGATGATATCTTCTATGTAAGCCAGGTTATACGGTTCTGTAGCCCTGGCGATCTTAATGGCCTCGTTAACCCCAAAATGTCCCCAGTGGTCTGTACCCATCGGGATATCGTATCCGATCTTTGATCGCATAATGTCCAGGTACTCCATAAGTTTTTCAATGCCCTTTTCAGTGATCTGAACCCTGGTAAAGGGATGCTTGGTCAGGTTGTAGGACCGGTATTCGTGCCTGTAAGGATTGTAATCCGCTTCAGGAGCATTGATCAGGGTGCCGGGTATATCTTTTATAAGGTTGATACCGATGTCCATTTTTAGAGCAGTGTATCCCTGATCGATTCTTGCCTGCATACGGTTGGCATATTCCACAGGGTCTTTAGAGACGGTGGTATCACAATAAACTCTTACCTTATCCCGGTACTTTCCTCCCAGCATTTGGTATACGGGAACATTATAGGCTTTTCCGGCCAGGTCCCACAGGGCCATTTCCACTCCGGACACACCTCCACCCTGTCTGCCATGATGCCCGAACTGCTTAATTATGCCGAATAAGCGTTCCACATTACAGGGGTTTTCACCCAAGATCCGACTTTTCAGGAACAGGGCGTATTCCTTGGCAGCTCCATCGCGCACATCTCCATGACCGACAATTCCCTGGTTGGTATAAATTCTGACTATAGGTGTTCTGAAAGCGACGTCCCCACCAATTTCCGCAATGCGCATATCCGTGATCTTAAGCTTGGACGGACTTGAGTTACGATTGACATTCTGTGAGGCATACGCTACCTGATCCGCAGCGGTAGCCGTAGTAAAGGAGGCCAGGCTCAGGCCGCCAAGTCCTGCTTTTTTGAGGAAGGAACGCCTTCCTTTTTTTTGTTCTGTCTTTTTGTGCTCTGGGGATTCCTTTGTGAATGGAACGTTGGTTTTCTGAGATTTCATCCTTAGATCGGTGTTTGTGTTGAAGTATCATTTCCTGCATAGAGGAGTGCATACAAATTAAGAAATTTGTGGCAGACCCCTAAACGAAAGAAGGGAGGACACCCCCCACAGGTCCCTCCCTTCTAAGCATCAACTATAATTAACCACTAAATTTTAAATGTTACTACCGGAATTTTGGAATGATTGGCAATATCTTCACCTATACTTCCCATAAAGAAATGTGAAATTCCTTTACGTCCGTGAGTTGGTATACCAACGATATCTGCGTTACATTGTTCACTGTAATTCAACACACCGCGTTCTACACTATAGTCATTGTAGATCTCTACTTCCATCCCCTCCTTTGCTTCATTGAGAAACTTGGAGATCCTTTTGTAAATATCTGCAGTACTAAGGAAATCATCGCCTGGTGTATTGACATATACCAGGTGTAATTTTGCTCCCAGAAGTTTTGAAAACTCCACAGCTTTCTTAAAGGCCGGTACACTCTCGGTATTGAAATCACAGGCAAATGTAAAATGCTCCACCTTGAAATCCGGCCGATCACTTTTAATGACCAGAACAGGTACATCTGAATTCCGTACAACCTTTTCGGCATTGGAGCCAATAAATATCTCTTTGAGGCCGTCGGTGCCATGTGAGCCCATAACTATGAGGTCTGCTTTGTGCTTTTCGGCCACTTCATTGACCTCGCTAAAGACCTTAAAATGTTTTATAATAGGGGTAAGCTTAACGTCTTTCAGATACGGTTTATCCAGGAATTTGGAAAGCCTGTTTTCGGCATACTTCAATAGCATAACGGTCTGTTCCGGATGAAAGCCCTCCGATGAGGAAATCATCGCGACATTCAGCTCCAGCATATGAAGCACCAATACTTCAGCCTGGTGTTTCTTAGCCAGTGAAGCAGCCACTTTTAGGGCGTATTCGGATTGTTCTGAAAAATCTACGGGTACAATTAGCGTTTTCATGTTACACTTGTTTTAGTTTAAATAGTCATGGAAAAAATTCGGGTATCAGGTTGCTTTTGGTGCATCCTGAGGTCAAATGCCATACTGATATTCCGGACATAGGGTCTTCCCGCCTCGGTTACCTGTATCTTGTCCTCCTGGATCTCCAAAAGTCCGTCGGATGCCATTTCTTCCAGTCGCGCAAGGGTATTGTCCCATTCAGAAAAATTGAGATTCCCTGTTTCTCTACTGGTATTAAAATGGCACATTAAATTCAATATATGTTGCCGGATCACCTTATCCTCATCGCTGAGAATATGTCCCCTGAATATGGGTAATATTCCATTTTCAACTAAGTGTTCATAGGCCTCAAGGCTTTTAGAGTTCTGGGCAAAACCATTGGCATTTTCTCCTATGGCCGATACACCCAATCCTACCATCACCTCGGTGCGCATATCCGTATATCCCATAAAATTTCTGTGAAGGGTAGCGGATTGCATGGCCTGGTAAAGTGAATCTTCCTCAAGCGCAAAATGATCCATCCCTACTTCCTGGTATCCAGCCTTTGCCAGCATCCGTTTTCCTTGCGAATACTGCCTGAGCTTCTCTTGTGCGGAGGGAAGGTCTTCTTCCTTAAAGCCACGCTGACCGTTACCTTTTAACCAGGGCACATGTGCATAACTGTAAAAGGCCACACGATCAGGGCGTAATTCCCTGGTTCTCGCTATGGTTTCTTCAATATGATCCAGTGTTTGATGGGGAAGACCGAAAACCAGGTCGTGGCCTACAGAGGTATATCCTATACTTCTGGCCAGTTCAGTCACCTCCTTCACCTTGCTGAGCGGTTGTATCCTGTTTATAGCCTTTTGAACGCCTAAATTGTAGTCCTGCACCCCATAACTAACCCTGGTAAACCCGAGATCGAAGAGTACCTGCAGATGTGCTTCAGTAGTGTTATTAGGGTGTCCTTCAAAACTAAAGGAATAGTCTTCAGCCCGGTCTGCCCTGCGAAAAATTCCTTCGACCAATCGCCTCAGGTTTTCCGGTGAAAAAAAGGTAGGAGTTCCTCCGCCTATGTGTAGTTCTTTGATCTTAGGACGAGATCGGAACAGTTCCCGATACAGGCCCCATTCTTTTAAGAGGGCGCGAATATAAGGTTCTTCCAGATCATGCCTTTTAGTGATGCGCTTGTGACATCCACAGAAGGTGCACATACTTTCGCAAAACGGCAAATGGATATACATACTGATACCATCGCGCACATTACTTTCATCAAAACTCTGCTTTAATCCGGCCTTCCATTTTTTACCTGAGAAGGACTCTATATCCCAGTAGGGAACCGCCGGATAACTGGTATACCGTGGCCCCGGGACATTGTATTTCTGAACCAATTCGCACATAAAGACGATTTACTTCAGACAAAGCTAGGACAGCCAGCGACCGGAAAATATGACGAAAATCAGCTTTAACCACTTCAGAAGCTATCTGGTTGTGTTCTACAAACTCAAAGTACTGAACGAGATCATGACGTAAATAACGATCACCACCACCACCACGGAGGCAATGATGTCTGCTAGGCCGTAGCTGTTCTTGTTAGCCGCTTTCTGTTCTGCACTTACCGTACCAAAGGTAAGTCCCTTCAGTTGTTGTTCAGAAGGAGCAGGGTATAGCATGCTTACCCCAATGGCTATGGCAATACAGATCGCAAAGAAATATGCACCGAATACCAGCCAGTTGATATTCGCAATGGAATGCATAAATCCTCCTTCCGTAAAACTGCTTTTGGTTATCTCCAGGGTTAGCTTGGAGAACCCGATCAGGAACCCTCCAATGAGTGTCGCTATAGCACCATTGGCATTGATGCGTTTGTAAAATATCCCCAGCAAAAATACAGCCGCGATTGGTGGTGAGATATAGGCCTGAACATTCTGTAGATATTCGTAAAGTCCATCGGATAATCGGGTAATTATCGGTATCCAGAGTAGTCCAAGACCCACCACAAAGAAAGTGGCTATCCTTCCTGTCCTTACCAGTTTCTCCTCTGGTTTATCCGGTCTGATCTTCTTGTAGATATCCAGCGTAAAAAGTGTAGAACAGCTGTTAAACACTGAGGCTAACGAACTCATAAGCGCCGCCAACAGACCCGCAGCCACCAGCCCACGCAGTCCTGAGGGCAGCAAGTTGCTCATCAGAACCGGAAAGGCTTCGTCCGGACTATCCCAATCCAATTTTCCCTGTAGTTTCAGTCCAAGGGCAACCACTCCCGGGATCAGGAAGAGAAAAACGGGCATTAACTTTAAAAGTGCTCCAAAAATACTACCCCTCCTGCCTTCTTTGATGTTCTTGGCAGTAAGTACCCGCTGTACGATTACCTGATCCGTACACCAATACCAAATCCCTACTATAGTGCTGGTGATAAAGAGTGGAAGCCAGGGGTAATCCGGATCGGAATTTGGCCGCCACATATTAAAATAGTCCACCCCGACGGTGTTTTTGAGTTCAGACCACCCTCCAACAGCATCCAAGCCCATAAAAGTCAGGATTCCCGCGCCCACAACGAGGACTACAGCCTGTATGGTTTCCGTGTATACCACGGCCCGCATACCTCCTAAAATGGTATAGATACCGGTTAAAGCCACTGTAGCGACCGCCCCTATCCAAAAGGGTATCCCCAAAAGGGCGGAAACTACTACCCCGCCTGCATAAATGGTTACCGAGACTTTTGTAAGAATATAGGCGATCAGAGAAACCACCGAAAGTACCCATCGTGATCTTGCATCGAAGCGTTTTTCCAAAAATTCCGGCATGGTAAACACCCCGCTTCTCGCGTAAAACGGGAGAAATACCCAGCCCAGCATCAACACGATCCAGGCGTGCAGCTCGTAGATCAGCAAGGGCATTTTGTCTCCGGCCCCATTACCGGCGAGCCCGACCACGTGCTCTGAACCGATATTGGAGGCGAAAATTGAGGCCCCGACAACGAACCAGCCAATGTTTCTCCCCGCCAGGAAATAGTCTTCAGTATCTTTTTGCTTTTGCATGATGACCCACCAAGCCACCCCGAGAAGTATTAAAAAGTAGGCGATAATTACACCCCAATCCAGAGGATCAAGTCCTTGCATAATTTTTGGTTTTGTTGGTTGTTATTTGATGGTTCCCAGATCTAATAATTGTTCTTCATCCAGTCGTAAGGCTTTCTTTTGATCCACATTCCACGGGTGAAATCCGGGAAATGCTGTGGTTCCCCGTTGTTGGCGATAGAGACTTCGGATAAGGGTGTCACCGCGCTCCAGGCCGCCGCGTCATAGGCATCCATAGGAGGGGAAACATTCTGTTTAGCTGACTCTACAAAAGCGTTCATCACAAAGAAATCCATGCCGCCGTGCCCGGCACCCTCCGCGTATTCACCGAATTTTTTCCATAAGGGGTGATCGTATTGTTGTAACCACTTGTCTGCCTCATCCCATCGGTGAGGTTCGGAACTATCCTCTATATATATCCGGTTGCCATCTACCTCCCAGAGCCCTTTGGCTCCCTGAACGCGGAATCCCAGGGAATAAGGCCTTGGCAGATTACAGTCGTGAGTGATTATAATGGTTTCCCCATTAGCGGTGTCTAAGGTTGAGGTTATTACATCGCCCTGTTTAAATTTGATACTGGCATTGGGGTGGTCTTCCCCTCCGTGTTTTACAATATGATTGTGCAGACCTATGGCTTTGGTAGCGTGAGAGGTCATGGAAACGAATCGGTTTCCACGGTTAATGTCGGCCATTACCGCTATGGGTCCCAGGCCATGGGTGGGATATACGTCCGCATTTCGCTTTACGGAATGGGCGGTACGCCATCTGGCTTCGGAGATCGCCTTCTCCCCGAATTCAACGCCTCCTCCATAGGGTTGTTTGCCGTTGTTGAATTTTACTTCCCGAAGATCGTGCTGATACCCGCATCGGAAATGTACCAATTCACCAAAAACACTCTGGCGAACCATATTCAAGACAGCCATGATATCCCTGCGATAGTTTACGTTCTCCAAAATCATCATGTGGGTGCCGGTTTCCTCATGCGTATTGACCAGGTCCCAGCACTCTTCCAGCGTATTGGCAGCTGAAACTTCCACTCCTGCGAATTTTCCGGCTTTCATGGCATCAACAGTCATACGCACATGCCACAACCAGGGCGTGGAAATGACTACGGCATCCACATCCTTTAGTTCCAACAGATTGCGATAATCGTAATCATCACTTCCAAAGACCTGCGGTGATTTGGCACCGTTTTCCGCGATCATATTTTTAGCAATTGTAATTCGCTGCGGATCGATATCGCATACCGCGGTAATATTAATATCACTGCGTTGAAGCAGGTTCTTCAGATGGTTTGTACCCCGGAGACCGACACCGATCATCCCGATATTGAGTTTGGAGTTCTGGCTTACTGAAGCCATGGCTGAGGTCGCTCCGGGAAGCACGCTAAGGCCAGCACCCAGCAGTGCGGTATTCTTTACAAATTGTCTTCTGGAAGGCATGATGGTTTGTTTATTAACTGTTGGATTTCAAGTAGTTGTGTTAGTAATTGAATTTCAGGTCACATCGAGCGTCCGCCTGATCCTGTACGGACAGGCAGTCGAGATGTTTTTGTCGACCTTTCGACTGCGCTCAAGGAGACAAAAACTAGAATTTTGATCATAATATCCAAAAACTGGTACGATTGCGGATACACATATAACTTTTATCAAAATATGAAATTCTTAAAGATAGCGTGCATTTTGAAACATAAAAACTTATTTTTGCCGCCATAAAACACATCCATGACTTTACTACTAATGGCTGCGGGAAGGGGCAGCCGATACGGAAAGCTTAAGCAATTTGATGAACTAGGCCCGAACGGGGAATTTCTGATGGAGTTCAGTATGTTCGACGCGATCAATAACGGTTTCGATCACATTGTCGTTATTACCCAGAAAGACAATGTACAATTCCTTCAGGATCATTTGAAAACAAGATTGCCAGATAACATAAAGCTGGATGTGATCGTGCAGGAGCTTACAGACCTTCCTGAAGGCACTTCTTTTTCTGTGGAGCGTGAAAAACCCTGGGGTACAGCTCATGCGGTCTGGTCCGCAAGAGAAGTCATTAAGGGCCCGTTCGCCGTTATAAACGCGGATGACTACTACGGTCAGGCGGCATATAGAAATGCCGCTGATTTTATCCGAAGTAATGGGGAAAATGAGGTTTACGCCTTATTGGGCTATACCCTAAAAGATACACTATCCATCCATGGCTCAGTTTCCAGGGGGGTATGTAAAAGAGATGGAAAACGCCTTATCTCCGTAGAAGAGCGGACAAAAATTGAACAGCAATCCGATAAGATCACAGATCTTGACAGCGGACTTGAGTTTGATGGGAACGAATTGGTAAGTATGAATTTCTGGGTGTGCAGGCCTTCCATCTTCGAGCAAATCGAAGGGGACCTTAGGGCCTTTATGCAAAATGAAGAAACTCAAAAAACCGGTGAGGTATACCTGCCGTTTGTGGTACAGGCCATGTTACAGCAGGACAAGGTTTCCGTAGAGGTCATTCCATCGGACAGCAAGTGGTTTGGTGTGACCTATGCTGATGATAAGGACAGGGCAGTGGCCCAATTACAGGAAATGACTTCCGGGGGTGCCTACAGTGCCCCATTGTGGGCAAAAGTGCCTTCCTGATCCCTCTCGCCATGGAAAATAATCCCGCCTTACATGTCCTGGATCAGTTTTCCATTGAAAAGAAAACCCATCGTTTAAAAGCGGTTCAACAGGGGTTTATCAATGACACCTTCCTGGTATTTGAGGGAGAGGAACCCCTCTATATTTTGCAACGGATCAATACCACTGTTTTCGGCAATGTAGATGGAATTATGAACAATGTCCATCTTGCCCTGGGTTATCTCAAAGACGAGGATTATCAGGCTATTTCCTTGATCAAGTCGAACTCCGGTGACCCTTATTTCAAAACGGAAGACAGCTGCTGGAGACTCATGACCTTTATTGATGACAGCATCGCTTACGACAATACCACCAACGCAGAGATCGCTTTTGAAGCAGGACGTATTATCGGTAAATTTCATTTGCTGCTACAGGACGTCGCTATCGATAAATTTGTAGATACCATTCCTGATTTTCATAGTTTATCCCTGCGCGCAAAACAGTTTGAGGAAGCCTTTCAACAAGCTGACCCAAAGCGCAAAGAGAAAGCCTCAAAAGCCATTCAGTTTGTAGAGGACAGCCTGGCTATGCTCAAGCAATGGGATACTGAAGACCTGCCAGAGCGCATTTGCCATAATGATACCAAGCTGAACAATATCCTTTTTGCAAGGTCTACCAATAAGGCCCTTTGCCTTATAGATCTGGACACCCTCATGAAAGGATATTTCCATTACGACTTTGGGGATGCTATCCGGACTGTTGCCAACACCGCCCCTGAGGACGAACAGGATCACCAAAAAATTACCTTTGAAAAGCATCTTTTCCAGGCCTTTGTAGAGGGTCTTGCCGCCAACGGGCCTTTCCTCACTGAAAAAGAAAAGGAGGTCTTGCCATACGGCGCAATTCTAATGCCTTTTTTACACGGTATTCGCGCGCTAACGGACTATCTGAATGGCAACCTGTATTACCGGGTTGCTTATGAAGACCAGAACCTGGACCGCTCATTAAGTCTTTTTGACTTTACGCAGAAAGCCATGAATGAAGCAACTTCCATGAAGGAAATCATTCAAAATTCCGGTTTGTAGGATATCAGGACCTGTCCAGGTATGCTTTCAGAGCAAGATAAACTCCGTTACTCCATCCAAAACCATCCTGAACCGGGTATTCTCCCCCTCCGGCTTCAAGGCTCATGTCTTCTACATTGTACTTTTCCACAAATTTCCCGGTATTCTTATACACCCTTTCATTTAGAGTTACCCAGCGTTCGGCAATATCACGGGCTAAAGCGGAATGTCCATAGCGCTCCAGACCGATCACCGTCATCCACTGCAATGGAGCCCAGCCGTTAGGCGCGTCCCATTGTTGACCTGAATTCCTTAGTGTAGTAACCACACCCCCTGGTTTTAGAAAGTCTTTTTCCAGAGAAGCGGCTACTGCATCTGCCTGGTCCTGGCTGGCCATCCCAAAGAAAAGCGGGTAAACCATGGCCAGAGATCTTACCGGAGATCGTTTTTGGGTAACCCAATTGTAATCCAGGTAAATTCCCTGCTGCGTATCCCAACAGTAAGTATCCAGAAATTCCTTTCTATTCGCCATACTGTTTCCCAGGGCTGCGACATAAGCCGCATCCTCCTTAAAACATTCTTGTAAGAAGGCTTCGAGCCCATAAAGCAGTGCATTGAGATCCACCGGAAGGATATCTGTAGTCTCAATGGTTTCCAGGCTATGGCCATCGGCAAACCATCTTGTAGAATAGTCCCATCCTGATTCCGCGCCAGCCCTCAGGTCCTGATACATTTTGATCCCTCCTCCCATTTCCTGTACCTGGGTGAAGTCTTCGCGGTAAGACTCCTGCCTCGGTGTTTCTCCAAGATCAAAATACCTGTTCATAATGCCTTTTGGGGTACTCACACAGTGTTTGATAGGCTGCTCCGTCGCATGGCTTCCCTGCATCCAGAAATCATACTCCTTGCGCAATGCATCCCGGTATTTGCTATATATTTCGCCCCCTTTTTGCTCCGCAAGCAACTTGACCATCTGACTGAAAAAGGGCGGCTGAGATCGGGTAATATAATAGGTTCTGTTGCCATTTGGTATGTGACCTACAGTGTTGATCAGGTGGGCAAAATTATCGAGCATGGCCTCAACAAGATCAAAGCGTTTGCTTTCTACAAGGCCGAGCATCGTAAAATAACTGTCCCAATAATACACTTCCCTAAAACGTCCTCCCGGTACAATGTACGGGTTGGGTAAGGCTATAAGCGTACTTCCGGAAGCCAGCTGGTCTGACTGTCTTTCCAGTACTGGCCAAAGGGCTTCTACGTGCTCCGCCGCTGTTCTGTTAGGATCTGATTTGAAATCGGAAGAGATAGATTGAGGTACCTCAAAATGTTCAAGCACAAAAGTTTCAAGGTCAAAATCCGGGCTGTCCTTATCCTTTTGGTAATTAGCCCTGATAAGCTCATAGGGGAATTTAGCGGTGCAGTCAACAAAGGTTTTGCCATCTTCAAACACCTGGTTCAGCTGTACCTCAGCAAACAGGGCACCCAGCAGAACGTCAGGAGTCTGTAATTCCTGTTCCCGGCTAATAGTAGTTTCAGCGGACGGGTTGGATGCGTTCTTTTTTTGATCAACTTCAGTTCTGCATGAGAAGAGAAGCAGAAATATCAGAAGGGAAACATACCTCATGGCGATTGGTTTAGTAAAGTTCGCCACCAAAGTAAAACAATTTATTTAAAAGCACTGTGGCCAGTGATATCGGCCCCGGTGATCAGTAAATGGATATCATGAGTGCCCTCGTAAGTGATCACACTTTCCAGGTTCATCATATGACGCATAATGCTATACTCCCCCGTGATACCCATTCCTCCAAGAACCTGCCTGGCTTCGCGTGCTATGTTGATCGCCATATCGACATTGTTCCGCTTTGCCATAGAGATCTGTGCGGTTGTTGCCCTGCCTTCGTTCTTTAGCTGTCCCAGGCGAAAGGCCAATAGCTGTGCCTTGGTAATCTCGGTGATCATCTCGGCCAGTTTCTTTTGCTGCAATTGAGTAGCCGCGATTGGTTTACCAAACTGTATGCGTTCCTTGGCATATCGCAGAGCGGTATCGTAGCAATCCATGGCGGCGCCTATTGCTCCCCAGGAAATGCCGTATCTGGCCGAATCCAGGCATCCGAGAGGTGCTCCCAGGCCTGTTTTCCCCGGAAGCAAGTTCTCTTTAGGAACTTTTACATTGTCAAAGATCAGTTCTCCGGTTGCCGAAGCCCTTAAAGACCACTTATTATGGGTTTCAGGAGTGGAGAATCCCTCCATACCTCTTTCCACGATCAATCCGTGTATCCTGCCCTCTTCGTTCTTAGCCCATACCACAGCGATATCCGCGAAGGGTGAATTGGATATCCACAATTTTGCCCCATTCAGCAAATAGTGGTCCCCTTTGTCCTTGAAGTTGGAAACCATGCCACCGGGATTGGAGCCATGATCCGGTTCGGTCAGGCCAAAACAGCCCATCCACTCTCCAGTGGCCAACTTAGGAAGATATTTTTTCCGTTGTTCCTCCGTACCATATGCAAAAATAGGATACATAACCAGGGAAGATTGTACTGATGCCGTAGACCTCACTCCACTGTCTCCTCTTTCGATCTCCTGCATAATGAGGCCATAACTGATCTGATCCAGGCCCGCGCCACCGTACTCCACAGGGATATAAGGGCCGAATGCGCCAATTTCCGCAAGACCGCCGATAATCTCATTGGGAAATTCGGCTTTCTGAGCATAACTCTCAATAATGGGGGAAACATCCCTCTTGACCCACTGCCTGGCTGCATCCCGCACCAATTTGTGCTCGTCACTCAAGAGTTCATCGAGGTTGTAGTAGTCTGGCGCTTCGAATAGATCGGGCTTCATATCAGTAATTTTCGCCAAAGGTAGCCAAAGGAATATAACAAACCAATGGCTCGCTGTTACATTTTCATATAAAAATCCCTGGTCAGATCGGTATAGGCCTGGCTGTAAATCCCGGGTGAATCCTCTACTGTCAGCACCTGCTGTTGAATGTCTTTGCTACTCCTTTGAAACTCCATCAAACTTCTTATAAAATCCCTGTCAGGCCTACTTCTGATGCTGGTTATTCTCGAAGGAAAAAGTCCAATGTCCGCGGCTAGTTCTGTAAAATGCCGCGTTTCCTTAAATGGCAATATAACCGCAAAGCTGCCATTATCCGAAAGTAAATTCTCCGAGGCCTGGAGTAGATCTTCAAAGGGAAGCGAAATGCTGTGCTTGGCCTTTAACTGGTTCTCCCCACCTGGAATAGAAGTTTCTGTATAAAAAGGCGGGTTGGATACTATAAGATCGTAAGTCTCTGGCACCTCCTCACTAAACTCTTCAAGGGTAGCGTGATAACAGAATAGCCTATCTGCCCATGGGGAGGCCTCAAAATTCTCAACGCACTCTTCGTAGGAATCCGGATCGGGTTCAATGGCATCTATTTGCAAAGCCTCAGATCGTTGTGCCAGCATAAGAGCTATCAACCCGGTACCGGAGCCAATGTCCAGAATAGTCTCAGGGTGCTTATCCAGTCCTGTCCAGGCACCTAAGAGTAGGCCATCGGTCCCCACCTTCATACTGCTGCGTTCCTGGCTGATCGAAAATTGTTTGAATCTAAATAAATTACTCATTTTGCCATGCCCGGCGTTCGGGTTTCTGATCCTTCCATATCCCTGAGAGCATCTCCAAGCCTTAGGCGCATAGCATCGGCCAGGCCGCTTATTTCAGCTATTACTTCAGGGTTGTCCCCGGCAACATCTTTGGTTTCGCTAATGTCTGCAGAGAGGTCGTAAAGTTCAATACGTTCAAGGTCTACATGATTGTATTCACCCGGCAGGCCATCTCCACCCGGAGTACCGCCCTTCATGGTTCTATAGTTATGCGGAAAGTACATTTTCCACTTACCGTATCGCACCGCATGCAACTCATTCACCCTATAATAAAAGAAGTACGCCTGCTGAGGGCTTTCACTTTGCTTTCCGGTCAACACCTGCAGAACACTTTTCCCATCAATGGTCTTCTCGGGAAGGGTCGCTCCGGTGAGTTCCGCAATCGTAGGTAGCAGATCTATGGCCATTACAGGGGTATCCACTTTCAATGCTTTTGGGAACGCTTTGGGAAATCTGGCAATAAACGGCTCGCGGTGCCCTCCTTCCCATGCGGTACCTTTACCTTCCCGAAAAGGCAAGGCACTGCCGGCGTGGTTTCCATATGAAAGCCAGGGGCCGTTATCAGAAGTAAAGATAACCAGGGTATTTTCGTCAAGCCCATTGGTTTTAAGGGCTTTCATTATTTGCCCTACAGACCAGTCTATTTCCATGATCACATCACCGTAAAGCCCCCTTTCAGATTTTCCCTTGAATTTATCTGAAACAAATAATGGTACGTGAGGCTGAGGGTGCGGAACATATAGAAAGAAGGGCTTGTCCTTATTCCTGTTGATGAAATCCACGCTCTGTTCCGTGATCTTTGTGGTGAGTTGCGACTGATCCGTTAGCGTATCAATTACCTGTTCATTTTTGTAGAGGGGTAGCGGGCCGAAATCAAAGATTGGGCCTTGTTGCGGATGATATGGCCACATATCATTGGAATACGGGATACCGAAATACTCATCAAAGCCGTGTTTAGTTGGTAAAAAGTCCGGATGATCCCCCAGGTGCCATTTTCCAAAAATCGCGGTCGCATAACCGATTTCCTTTAGCATCTCGGCCATTGTGGTTTCCGAAGGATGTAATCCGATTTTGCTATCGGGCATCATGGCATTGTGGATGCCAATCCGATTGGGGTAACAACCCGTAAGTATCCCGGCCCGTGATGCTGAACAGACGGCTTGCGCGGCATAGTAATTCGTTAGCTGCACCCCTTCAGAGGCCATTCGGTCCAGATTGGGGGTTTTAATATTTGGCGATCCGAAGACACCCACATCCTGGTAACCCTGATCGTCTGTAAAAATTAAAACTACATTAGGTGGTTTGCTGTCTGTCTGCTTCTCTTTTTCTTCGGTGGCCTTATCCTTACAGGAAAAAAGTCCAAGCATCAGCATAAATAAAAAAATGCAACGCATCATGATCTTTGTTGTTCGTTCGGTTATCCTCCTGATAAAAATACACATGAATTCAATATCAATACAATGCCTTCTTAAGAAGAACTCTACTCGGTTGGAATACTGTCGGAGTCTACAAAATAGGATCTGATTTCGCTATCAATTCCCGTATTTATTAGAATTCCCGGGTTTTCTGTTTTGAATTCCTCCAGTACGGACGGAGAGATTTCCGTATCCCAGATGTACAAGTTTTTGAGGGTTTTCCATTCACGGAACAAGCCGACACTCTTGTCTCCTATTCCGGTTTCAAAGACTTTAAGCAACCGTATTTTCTGTAAAATTCTCAGGGTGTCGATCTCCTCATCGGAAATTGGGGTCTGATCAATTTCCAGCCATTCCAGGTTAGGGCAATTAGCGGCAAAAGACAATTCGTCCTGCCCTATCGGTAATCCGCTTAAATCCAATTCCACGATGTTCTCCCGGATAGGCATCAGATCCAATAGCATTTGGGCATGGTATTCAGGCGGCTTATAGGCATTTACTTTCAAGGCATTTGTAGTACCCGCCATACGGATCAGGCTTAGGTAATCCGAAGACAGATTAATTAAAGTGCTATCCGCTACTGCAGGAAGTGTTTCCCATTTTTTCAAAGGGTCAGGTATCATGAGGTCCCGGATCAGTTGGGACAAGGGCTCAGATGGTTCTAAATGTTCCAATCTCATGGTATCCGGAGCCCCAAGGGCTATCCAACGTTCCAGTATGCGGATCTCATCGGCCTCCAGGGGACGCTCGCCTTCAGGCGGCATATGTTCTTCGTCTCCTGAAGGTAAATGCAGACGTCTTATCATTTCGCTTTGTTCCGGCTGCCCCGGTATGATTGTATTACCGCTTTCTCCCCCTTTCAAAAGCGCGGACAGATCCGTCATCAGCAGGCCTCCTTTTTGTTTATTGGGGTTATGACATTGCACGCAATTGTTCTCCAAAATTGGCTGTACAATGTGGGTGTAAATAAGCGGGTTCTCAGGAATTTCTTGAGATTTCCTGGCTGAGGGAAGGGCAAGGAAATCCTCCCCATGTGTAACCATACCTCCGTAATGTCCTGTAAAGACGATTAGGCCTCCCATCAGGATCTGCATGCCTCTTATAAGGAACTTTGGTCTACGACCCATAGCCAGTAAACCATACCATATGGCCGCCAATATTGCCAAGGTAGCGCCCAGCCATTTATGCCAAAAGAGCAGATCGCCCTGGCTACCCGTTTCCTTCCCTAAAAAAAAGCCGGAAATAGCCGTTAGCAGGGCAGAAAGTACAGCGATGGTTAACAAAAGCTGTGATATGCGGGAACGGCTAGGATCTAAAAATATGACGATGATCAGAAGTACTATGGGAAAATGCAGGATAAGCGGATGCCATCTGCCAATCCAGGCGACCAGTGGAGGAAGTTCAATATAAGACTCAAACAACAGGCAAAAGATAAGGAATATTGACAGGCCAAAAATGACATAATCGGCCCATTTGCTTTTAAAGGTGTTTGCCATGGACTACGCTAATATGTCTTTGACAACATGACCCGCTACATCCGTCAGTCGGAAGCGACGCCCTTGATATTTGTAAATAAGTTGTTCGTGATCCAGGCCCATGGTATGCAACAAAGTGGCGTGAAAGTCATTGATGTGCACCGGGTTTTCCACTACATTGTATCCAAACTCATCCGTCTGACCATAATTCAGTCCAGGCTTTATGCCGCCACCGGCCATCCAGATACTAAAGGCCCGGGGATGATGGTCCCGGCCGTAATTATCCGGGTTGAACTTACCCTGGCAATAATTGCCGCGGCCAAACTCTCCACCCCAGATCACCAGGGTATCTTCCAGCATACCCCTTTGTTTCAGGTCTAAGACCAATGCTGCTGAAGCCTGATCCACATCTTTGGCCTGTCCGGACATTTCTTCGTGAAGATTGCCATGCTGGTCCCAGCCCTGATGATAAAGCTGTATAAAACGCACCCCGTTTTCTGCCAGTCGCCTTGCCTGTAGGGCGTTAGCCGCATAGGTTCCAGGCACCTGACAATCCTCACCATATAACTTGATGATGTGTTCCGGTTCCTTGGAGATATCCATAACGTCTGGCACCGACATCTGCATTCTATAGGCCATTTCGTATTGTGCTATGCGGGATTCTATCTCATCGTCACCTGTTTCTACATGATGTAGTTTGTTCAGTGAAGACACATGATCCAGCAAATGTCTTTTATCCGACCTTGAAAGTCCTTCCGGGTCATTCAAATAGAGTACCGGATCCTTGCCTGAGCGAAGTAATACCCCTTGGTGCTTGGAATCCAAAAATCCGCTGGACCACAACTTGGCATACAAGCCCTGACTATTGCCTTTTCCTCTAGAGGTAAGTACTACGAAAGACGGCAGGTTCTTATTTTCACTTCCCAGGCCATAACTCAGCCAGGAACCCATACAGGGCCTCCCTGAGATCTGACTTCCTGTCTGAAAGAAGGTAATGGCCGGATCGTGATTTATAGCTTCGGTATGCATACTTCGGATCACCGTGATCTCATCTGCGATCTTAGCGGTATAAGGAAAGAAATCGCTGATCCAGGTGCCGCTTTGTCCATGCTGCTGAAATCCGATTTTAGGAGGCATCAGAGGAAATTTATCCTGATTTGCCGTCATCCCTGTCAGTCGTTGTCCGTTCCGGATAGATTCCGGCAGGTCTTCGCCCATTCTCTTGCGCAGGGTTGGTTTGTGATCAAAGGTTTCTAACTGGGAGGGAGCTCCGGCCTGGAACAGATAAATGATGCGCTTTGCCTTAGGGGCAAAATGCCGTACCCCCAGGCCCAAGGCCTTAGCCTCATTGGAGGGGCCTTTAAACAGGTCCGGGATAAGCAATGAGCCCAGAGCCAGGGAACCAATTCCTATGCTTAATTGCGAAAAAAAATGCCGACGGTTAACCTTCAGGGAAGGTTTCTCTTTCGGTTCGTGATGATGATGGCCCATGACTTTATTCTTTGGTTATGGTTTCGTCCAGATTATAGATCACTTGTGCTGTTAACATCAAGGCTGCGGTCCTTGCCGGATCCGTGTTCAATTGTTCGTATTCCCCTACGGACACCAGTTGTTCTGCCTCCTCTTTACTCGCCAAATAGGTTTCCAGGGCGTCTTCGTAATAGGCATTCAGGGTAGTGAGTTCTTCTTCCTTTGGAGGACGCACCAAAATGTTTTCAAATACGTTCTTTACCGTATTCCGGCTGTCTTCATTTTTCTTTATTTCGCGTTGCGCCATGACCCGTGCAGCCTCCAGGACCTGGATATCATTCTGAAGGGCCAGGGCTTGAAGAGGCGTATTGGTCTTCTGACGCCGAACTTCACAAAAATCCCGGGTTGGGGCATCGAATATGGTCATACTTGGCGGAGGCAAAGTGCGTTTCCAAAAGGTGTAGAGTGAACGGCGATACAGATCCTCACCCTTATCGGGAACGTATTTGGTTAAAGTACCTCTTTCTCCTCCTGCATTGGTCTCTTCCCATAAGCCCGGGGGTTGGTAAGGCCTTACGCTTGGCCCGCCGATCTCCGGGTTAAGCAGACCACTTGAAGCCAAGATGTAATCCCTGATCATCTCGCCATCCATTCGAAAGCGAGGTGCCCGGGCAAGCCAGATATTCTCCGGATCAGCTTTTTTAAGGTCTGGCCGAAGATTGGATTTTTGTTGATAGGTGGCGGAGAGCATGATCTTCTTTAAAAGATATTTGATGTCCCAGTCGTTTTCCATAAAATCCGCGGCAAGCCAGTTCAGCAATTTAGGGTGAGAAGGCAGGCTGCCTTGTACCCCGAAATCCTCAGAGGTCTCCACCAATCCCCTGCCAAAGATCATTCCCCAAATTCGGTTTACAAATACCCTGGCTGTTAAGGGGTTTTTCTTATCGGTTAACCATTGCGCCAGTCCCAATCTGTTCCTGGGTAAATCCTCGGGAAACGGATAGATCTGTGCAGGGGTATTGGGTTCAACCGAATCCGTCGGTTGATCGTATTCTCCGCGATTTAGGACAAATGTCGTCTTGGGAGCGGAATCGTTCATCACCATGACCTTAACCTCCGGTTTTTTGGACATGTTGATGAAGGAAAGTACATCATCCGTCTCCTCCGCCGTTATTTCAATGTATGGAGGATCTGCAAAGAACCCTTCTTTCGCCGCCTGTACCGCATCCATCTGAAGGCCTTTTTCATTCACCTGGTTAAAAAAGGCGAAGAGCTCAAAATAATCTTGTTGCGAGATCGCATCGTATTTGTGGTCGTGGCAACGGGCACACTCCAGCGTAAGTCCTAACAGGCCTTTACCGAGGGTGTTGGTGCGATCCAGCACGTAATTCGTACGATATTCTTCCTGAATCACCCCGCCTTCCTGAGTGATCGGATGGTTCCTGTTGAAACCGGTTGCCAGGATCTGTTCCTTATTGGCATCGGGTAAGAGGTCTCCGGCCAGTTGCCAGGTGAGGAACTCATCGTAAGGCATGTTCTTATTAAAGGCGTGTATGACCCAGTCCCGCCAGGGCCACATGGTGCGGTAACTATCGTCCTGGTATCCGTGAGAATCCGCATATCGGGATAAATCCAACCAGGACTGTGTCATGCGTTCTCCATAAGCAGGCGAGGCCAAAAACACGTCTATGGCAGCGGCGATGGTCTCAGTGGAATTATCCGCCATCAGGGTCTGAACCTGTTCTCGTTGCGGAGGCAGCCCTGTAAGGTCCAGGCTTATTCTACGAATCAGCGTTTCCTTTGAAGCCTTCTCAGAGGGGATGAGGCTTTTTTCTTCAAGTTTTGCAAGGATAAAAGCATCGATCTCGTTTTGAACCCAATCGGTGGTTTGTACAGTAGAAAGTTCCTCCTTTTCCGGTGGAATATAGGCCCAATGCTTTTCGAATCCTGCTCCCTGTTCAATCCATTTTTTGATCAATCGTTTCTCATAAGAATTCAAACTCAACTTAGAGTCAGGGGGTGGCATTAAAAAATTGGGATCCGTAGCCATGATGTGTTGGTACAGCAGGCTCTGGCCCGGTTTTCCGGGTACAAGTGCATACTTCCCGGGGCTTTCCCTTAATTCTAAAAACGCGGTCTCTTCCAAATCCAGACGTAGGTTGGCCTTGCGTTTGTTGGCATCAGGACCGTGGCAGGTATAGCAATTATCCGAAAGGATAGGTTTTATGTGGAAGTTGTAGTCTACCTGATCCGGGACCTTCATTTCCGCATATTCATCGGAACCTCCATCAAAAAAATGGGAAGTAAATCCATATAAGAGCGCAGCAAGCACGGCTAATATGGCAATGAGTACTATTTTCTGTTTCATAGGTCTGGATCAGTTTCTGCACCATCAACCCTTAAAGTTACTAAAATCCACAGGACAATGACAAAGCCCCAGGCTCATCCTTAAATTAAATCACATAATGGTCTTAAGCCGTGTTATAAAGCAAAATCGGGAAAGATGGAGTTCCGGGATTGCTCGCTACAAAAACAAAAACATGCTGAAAGTCAGCTTACGGTTCCCCTTTTTCCAAAGCTTCGTTTTGCTGTCCCTGTAAAAAGGCGAGCAGATCGGCCATTTGCTGGGCATCTATGGCGGTTTCCAGGCCTTCCGGCATCATGGAAACCCCGGTTGAGGTAAAACTGCTGAGGTTTTGCTTTTGGATGGATACTGTTTCGCCACCGGTCATACGCAGAGACACCTCTTTATCCGTATCCTTTTCTACCAAGCCGAAGTAGATGGTACCCTCTGAATTGACCACCTTGTGATTGAGATAGCGGGTATCCACAGCGGCGTTCGGGTCCAGGATGTCATGCAAGAGAGTTTCTTTGCTTTTCCTGCTGATCTCTGTAAGTACGGGCCCCACATCCACCCCTACTTCTCCATAAATGTGACAGCTGGCGCATTGCTGCTCAAAAGTTACCCTTCCGGACTGGCTATTCCCGGCAAGTTCCAGGGCGGGCCTCATTTTATCAATTACCTGCCTCCTGGTGACCACACCGCCATCAGAAAAAAGCGCTTCTGCTCTTTTACGGATCTTGTCATCATCAGAAAAAAGCAGCGCCCGCCTTCTTTCCAGGTCCAGGTTGAATTCCCCAAGGCTTACCTCTCCTTTTTCCATGGCAGATAACAGTAGTGGGTGGTTCTCGCTTTTGTACAATAGGATATCCGTGGCCAATTTTCTCGATTCAGGTCCCAGGTTTTCCCATCGTGACAGCAACTCCCGGCCAATGTTCTTATCACCGGACTCCCAAAGCTGCTTTAAGGCCTCTTTCTGGAGTTTCAAAGGCATTTTGCCATCGAGCAGATTATAGAGCAAGGCAGCCCTTCGACCAAAATCATCAACAGCTACAAACTGTAGTTGGGCCAGAAGTTCCTCTGAAAAAACCTCAACCTTATTAAGGTTAGCGTAAGCCGTTCTAAGATTTTGCCGGATTGCTGGAGACAGGGGTATACCTAGTTCTTTGCGAAAGTCCGCACTGGCCATCAGTAGACTGGCAGAAGCGTCCTTCTCAATAAGGTTCAGTGCTTGAGTAATGGTCGCGTTTGTTCGCAAGCCATTATTTCTATTTTCATTGATACGGATCCCGGAGGTCAGTGCAGCGATCATATCGGCCTTTGCCTGCTCGGATATTTCTTTATTGGCGAGCCGATTTAAGATCAGTGCCAGCTGTTTTTGCGCTCCATCCTGGCCTACGATCTGTGCCTGGATTTGAAACAATGCCGCCGCATTGGGACTTATCTCTTCCTGCAGCTCCAACAGATTCGAGAATAAAGCAAAAGCATAGGGTTTGCCCAAAGATGCCATGGCGTTCACAATCCAGGTATCCGTGCGTTGATTTTGGAGCAGGATGTCAAATTTCTTGATCAATCCAGTGATGTCTCCGGGTGTCATCTTGGCCTGGACCGCGTTTAGGCTCAACAGCGCCTGCATTTGTACCCTTGGGGTTTTATCCTCAACCAAGTCAAGCACCATTTCTTTTAGCTCAGAATTTTCTATTATACGGTACTCGGCAATCTTCAGGGCATTCTCCCGCAGGTAAGCTTCTTCATCTCCCAACACCGTTTTTAGTTCCTTGTCTTCAAGTGCTCCCAGACCTTCCAAAACCCACATGCTGTGAAGACGTGCCAGAGGCTTATCGGAATTTTTCAATTGGGCTTTTAGGGCTGGAATAAGTGCTACAACCGAGTCCGTGACCAGCAGGCGATGGGCCGTGTTACGTACCCATTGGTTAGGGTGGCCCAAAGCTGTGACCAGGGAATCCGGAGTATTGAAATCTGGTCGAGTGGTTTCCGGAATGCTATTCTTCCTGGTGATTTTGTAGATCCGACCCTTTTCTTTTCCTGCATGGAGATCCATTTCCGCTTCCATTTCATCAGGGATCCATTCCGGGTGTTCTATGACTTCCCTGTGCATATCCAATAAATAAAGGGACCCCCCTGGGCCTACCTCCATATTTACCGGCCTGAAAGCCCTGTCTGTGGAGGCCAGGAATTCTACTTTGTCTCCATAGCGAAAAGCTTCGAAGGAGGTCTCATCAGGACTTAGCAGATCCATATGTACCAGGTTCAAGACACAATCCGCTACCAGTACGGGTGATCTGTAATCTGCCGGAAAACTTCCACCCCCATAATAGGTAATACCACAAGCTCCTGAAAAATAACCGGATTGTTCGGGATGATTCACCCTGGTGTCCTGCTCCCCAATGGGATAGATGCGGGAGAGGCCATTTTCGTCGTGGTTGGAGACGTTAATCAGTGCATGGGAAGGGGCTCCGGGTAAGTCCTCGAGAAAGCGGTCTTCCATGACCAGATGTGAAATATGTTCCAGGTTATGGGTCTCAAACAAATGGCCCCATTCGTTAAAAGTAAGTTTAAAACCTCCGGAAGATTCCCCAAAGGCTATGATCTGTTTACTGTTCAGGTCGAATTTCATATCCCTGCCTTTCAGATCAACGGCTTCATCCGCTTTTCCCGGAAAATATGGTTGACCGGAGTTTCCGCCATTGGCAGCATATATCCAATTGTCTAAGCCATAGGTAAGGCCATTAAAATTGTGTTGCAGGTTCTCATTGCTAAAACCACTCATATGCACCTGACGCTGATCTTCCTTTCCATCTCCATCGGTATCGGCAATCCAAAGCAGATCTGGCGGTGCTGCCACAAGGAAGCCCTTCTTATAAGGCATAAAGGAGGAAGCCACACCTAAATTTTCGGAGAACATTTTACGTTGGTCGTAAATTCCATCAGCATCCGTATCCAGGAGTTCCACCAATCTGCTTTCGGCATCCCGGAGCGGATATCCCGGCATTTCGAGTACATAGGTCCTGCCGTTTTCGTCGAATTTCATTTCAACCGGATCAAAAACCAGGGGCTCTGAAGCCACAAGTTCCAGATCAAACTCAGGATGGATCACAAAGCCTTCAGGCGGAATTTTTTCTTTAGGGCCACAGGCCAGAAAACAACTGAGGAATACTAATAGATAACAATAGGAGAATCGCATATGAGCAGAGGGTATTTCCAAATCAAAAACAATGGTTTTGCCTGATAGAAAGATACCAAAAAAATGCGTGAAAAGCTTCCGGGGCTGAATTGCACTCTCGATACAGCTCTAAGACCCGAGGTAGAGTGCAACCAAACCTTCAGGGGTGGTCACAAAAATAGTTTTGTTTTCCCGGTCTACACGGGTGATAATGTCATCATTAATAGGGATCAGCAATTGTTTGCCGTCCTTTTCAACTTCAAACAAGGCCTGTGAAGCACTATCATTGACACTTTTAATCACTCCAATATTTCCATGAACGGAATCCTGAAGCGAAAAACCGATTACCTCGTGGTAGTAAAACTTATTGCCGGTTAATTTGGGAAGAAGCTGAAGTGGCAGGTACAATTCCGCACCCATGATCTGGTCTGCGGCTTCTTCGGTGGAGACATCCTCAAATTGAATGCGTAACAAACTGGATTTGTGCAACCTGCTATTTACAATAAAAAATGGAACCAGGCTGTTTCCTAATGAAACAAAAACTGATTCCATTTTCTCGTATATCTCGGGATCGTCTGTATCCAGTTTAACCAGTACTTCTCCCTTATAGCTGTATTTTGAAACGATCTTGCCCAGGTAGAAACATTCCTCCTTCTGCATATCGATCGCTTATAGGCTTATTCCTCTTCGCTGGATGCTTTGGCTTCCTCCTCAGTATCCGCCTCTGCAGCTGCTTCTTCAGCAACTTCTGCTGCTGGTGCTTCTTCAGCTGCTGCTTCTGCTGGAGCTTCCTCGGCGGCAGGTGCCTCCTCTACCGGAGCTTCTTCAGCTACCTCTGCTGCAGGAGCTTCTTCTACTGCAGCCTCTGCAGCCACTTCTTCAGTCGCTACAGCCTCCTCTACGGCTTCTGTTGCCTCTTCGGTCGCTGCGGCTACTTCTTCAGTTCCTTCAGCTTCTGCGGTTTCAGCTGCTTCGGCTTCTGCTGCTGCCAGGGCTCTTTTTTCATTGACCTCTTTCTCAGCCTCCAGAGCTTTTGCTTTCGCTTCCGCTTTGGCTTTTGCCAGACCTTCTGTCTTTTTGGCAACGGTCTTTTCTTTTTCTTCTAACCAGGCCTTGAATTTTTCTTCAACCTGCTCTTCGGTCAGAGCGCCTTTTCTAACTCCGCCTAACAGGTGGTGCTTAAGAAGTACTCCCTTGTAAGATAGGATCCTACGTGCAGTATCTGAAGGTTGAGCCCCGTTCTGTAACCACTTTACGGAGTTATCAACATTAATTTCAATGGTGGCTGGATTGGTGTTTGGGTTGTAAATTCCTAGTTTTTCAAGGAATTTTCCATCTCTCTTTGCGCGGGAGTCCGCTGCTACTACCCAATAAAACGGTTTACCTTTTTTACCGTGTCTCTGTAATCTTATTCTAACTGGCATATCACATTAATTTTGTAGGGTGCCCGACCCTCGGTTATTAATACTTTTCCCTTAAAAAGGGCTGCAAATATACCGCTATTTCTATAAATACCAATACAATAAAGAAAATAATCGCACTTTTAATAGCGCGTTGATAAATCCTGATAACTCCACTTTTGAAGACTGGTCCATTTCCATATTTTTATAGCCTGGAACATGCTGGTGAAAAATGTGGATATTAGATTCTTCGGCAGGCAGAACTCAAAACTAAACTTTCGCAATTAAAGACTTTTTATGTATCTGATATTCGATACGGAAACTACAGGACTTCCCAAACGATGGGACGCACCTATCAGTGATACGGACAACTGGCCCAGATGTATACAGATCGCCTGGCAACTGCATGACGAGCTTGGGAATCTTCTGGACCACCAGGATTACCTGGTAAAGCCGGAGGGCTTCAATATTCCGTACGACGCTGAAAAGATACACGGGATCTCCACTGAACTAGCGGAAGAACAAGGCATTCCACTTGAAACTGCCCTGGAACGGTTTCAGGAAGCCCTGGATCAAAGTCAGTTTATCGTCGGGCAGAACGTAGGCTTTGATGTCAACATTATGGGTGCTGAGTTCTTCAGGCTTGGGATCGAAAACCAGCTGCAGGAACTTCCCGTTCTGGATACCTGCACAGAGGAAACTGCCCTGCTTTGTAAGATCCCGGGAGGCAGAGGGGGAAAGTTTAAGCTACCTACCCTGACCGAACTTCACGAATACCTTTTTGAGGAGCCTTTTGCAGAGGCCCATAATGCTTCGGCGGATGTAGAGGCTACCACCCGCTGTTTCCTGGAATTATTGAGAAGAAAGGAATTCAGTCTGGAACAGTTGAAGGCTTCAACCGACTATTTTGAGCGTTTTACTGATGCCAATCCGGGGACGATCGCTCCGGTTGGACTGAAACACATCAACCTTAAAGAGGCTTCCAGAAAGATTGCCGAAAAGCTGGAGCAGCAGACCACAACGGTCATCTCTTCGGACGAGATCAACGCCAATGTGGCATCCCTTAAGGACGCTCCTTTTGCGCATTTGCACAACCACTCCCAGTTTTCCGTATTGCAATCTACGATTCGAATCAAGGATTTGGTGCAGGCCGCAGCTGATCACGGTATGCCGGCCGTAGCCCTGACGGACCACGCCAATATGATGGGCGCTTTTCACTTTGTACGAGAAGTTAAGGCTCATAATGCCAAAGTAAAGGAGCAAAAAGAGACCACCGAGGAAGGCGAAGAGCAAACTGAACTACGGGAAATAAAGCCTATTCTGGGTTGTGAGTTCTTTGTCTGTGAAGATCATGCGAATAAAAACGTCAAAGATTACGGCCACCAGATCGTGATGCTGGCCAAAAACAAAAACGGTTACCACAACCTGGCCAAGATGTCCTCCCTGGCCTATACGGACGGCTTTTACTATGTGCCGAGGATTGACAAGCAGATCGTGGAGCAATTCAAGGACGACATTATTGTGCTCAGCGGGAATCTCTACGGAGAGGTTCCTTATAAGATATTGAACCAGGGTGAACGGCAGGCAGAGGAGGCCCTTTTGTGGTGGAAAGAGATCTTTAAGGACGATTTCTATATAGAAGTCATGCGGCACGGACAGGAAGACGAAGACCGGGCCAACCTGGGATTGATTGCCATGGCTAAAAAGCACGGTGTAAAACTGGTAGCCACCAATAACTCTTACTACTGCGCTAAGGAAGATGCCGATGCTCATGACATTCTACTTTGTGTAAAAGAGGGCGAAAAGCAGGCCACCCCTATTGGCAAGGGCCGGGGATACCGCTTTGGTTTGCCCAACCAGGAATACTACTTTAAGTCGGCCGACGAAATGAAGGCCCTTTTCAAAGATATCCCCGAATCCATTCTGAATATACAGGAGATCATGGATAAGGTCACCCCTTTTGACCTGGCGCGGGATGTACTACTTCCAAAATTTGAGATCCCTGCGGAGTTTATAGTTGAAGAAGATGAGAAGGACGGAGGGAAAAGAGGAGAAAACGCCTATTTGAAACATATCACTTTCCAGGGCGCTAAAAAGCGCTATGGTGAGATAACGGAGGAAATTGAAGAGCGGCTGGATTTTGAACTTACTACCATCGCGAATTCCGGTTATCCGGGTTACTTCCTGATCGTTGAAGACTTTATTCGAGAGGCCAGGAATATGGGAGTTTCAGTAGGCCCTGGTCGGGGTTCTGCCGCGGGATCTGTGGTTGCCTATTGCCTGGGAATCACCAATATAGATCCCTTAAAGTACGACCTGCTTTTTGAGCGCTTCCTGAATCCGGACAGGGTAAGTATGCCGGATATTGATATTGATTTTGACGATGAAGGCCGTGGAAAGGTGATGGACTATGTGATTGAAAAATACGGAGCCAACCAGGTAGCCCAGATCATTACTTATGGTACTATGGCGGCTAAATCTTCCATCCGCGATACGGCACGGGTGTTAGACCTGCCGCTGAACGACGCGGACCGGATCGCGAAGCTTATCCCAACCATGTCTAAACTAGGGAAGATCTTTGGAGTTCCTGAAGCAGAGCTGAAAAAGCGCTTCCGTTCAGACGATATGGCCAAGGTGAATGAGTTATTGAATATTTCCGAGGGGGACGATCTGGAGGCCCAGACCGTCAATATGGCCAGGGTACTGGAAGGATCCCTCAGGAATACGGGTATACACGCCTGTGGGGTGATCATCACTCCGGATGATATCACCAATTTTGTGCCGGTTGCCACAGCTAAGGATTCTGATCTCTATGTGACACAGTTTGACAACTCCGTGGTGGAAAGCGCTGGGCTGTTGAAAATGGATTTCCTCGGTCTTAAGACATTAACCCTTATCAAGGACACCGTCAAGATCGTAAAAGCCAAACACGGCATTGAATTGATACCGGATGATTTCCCCCTGGACGACGAGAAGACCTACGAGCTGTTCCAGAGAGGCGATACGGTTGGGATCTTCCAGTACGAATCCGTGGGTATGCAGAAGCATTTGAAGGATCTGAAACCCTCTGTTTTTGACGACCTCATCGCCATGAACGCCCTGTACCGGCCTGGACCTATGGAATACATCCCGAGTTTTATTGCCAGGAAACATGGGCGGGAAGAGATCACTTATGATCTTCCTGAAATGGAAGAATACCTTAAAGAGACCTATGGGATCACGGTGTATCAGGAGCAGGTGATGTTGTTATCTCAAAAACTGGCAGGCTTTTCCAAGGGTGAAGCCGACGTTCTGCGGAAGGCCATGGGTAAAAAGATCTTTGCCCTGCTGCAAAAACTACAACCCCAATTCCTGGATGGAGGGGAAAAGAACGGCCACCCAAGAGAAGTGCTGGAGAAGATATGGAAAGACTGGGAGGCCTTTGCGTCCTACGCATTTAATAAAAGTCACTCTACCTGTTACGCTTACATCGCCTACCAGACGGCTTACCTGAAGGCGCACTACCCTGCCGAATATATGGCGGCTGTGCTCTCTAACAATATGAACGATATTAAGCAGGTGACCTTCTTTATGGAAGAGTGTAAGCGGATGGGACTGGAAGTTCTTGGCCCGGATGTGAATGAATCTTATTACAAGTTCGCAGTAAACAAAGACAATGCGATCCGCTTTGGGATGGGTGCTGTTAAAGGAGTTGGTAAATCTGCGGTAGACACCATTGTGGGAGACCGGAAAGAGAACGGCCCTTACCGCTCTGTTTTTGACCTGGCCAAACGGGTAGACCTGAGAGCTGCAAACAAAAAATCATTTGAGAACCTTGCCCTGGCCGGTGGTTTTGATTCCTTCGGAGGTACCCATAGGGCGCAGTATTTTCACAAGGAAAATGACGATATCACTTTTCTGGAAAAGGTGATTAAATACGGGGCGAAGTACCAGGAGAACGAAAATTCCTCCCAGGTGAGTCTTTTTGGCGAAGCCAGCGAAGTACAGATCCCGGAACCCACCGTACCACCATGCGAAGAATGGGGTACTATGGAAAAACTTAGAAGGGAAAAGGAAGTGGTTGGTATATATATCTCCGGGCATCCGCTGGATGACTTTAAGACGGAGATCAATGCCTTTAGCAATGCGGACGTATCTTTCTTTAGTGATCTGGAGAACTATGTAAACCGGGAACTTTCGTTTACCGGCGTAATCACGGATGTACAGCATCGCACCTCCAAAAATGGAAAAGGTTGGGCCTTGTTTACCCTGGAGGACTATACCGAATCTCATGAATTCCGCATTTTCGGGGAGGAATATCTGAAATTCCGGCATTTTTTAATGATCAACTCCTTTGTGTTTATCAAAGTATACGTCAGGGATGGCTGGGTGAACCGGGATACCGGTAAAAAGGGAGATCCGAGGCTGCAATACAATCATTTTATGCTGTTGCAGGATGTAATGGAGACCTTTGCCAAAAAGCTGACCATAAAGCTGGATATCGCCCGATTGCAGGAAAAACGAATCAAAGATCTGAAAGACACATTGAGAGCCCATAAAGGCAAGCATTCTTTGAATTTTGTGGTCTACGAAATGGAGGAGGAGATCAAGGTAAGCCTGTCCAGCAGGAAACAAAAAGTACAGATCAGCAGTGAACTGCTGTCGACATTGCAGGAGCAGGATGTGCATTATAAATTGAATTAAAAACAGCGCTTTGCCCATAACCACGGCGGTCAGGGGCTTTCAGACCCATAAATTCCGTCAATATAGCGATAGGCAAAACGAATCTTAGGGTTGTAAGTAAACAGACCATAATTTGACTAACTTTGCGTAATTATAAAAACAGATAACATGGCACTAGAGATAACCGATGCTACTTTTGACGAAGTAGTACTTAAAAGTGATAAACCTGTAGTAGTAGACTTTTGGGCAGCATGGTGCGGTCCCTGTAGGATGGTTGGCCCGATCATTGACGAGGTAAGCCAGGAATACGAAGGCAAAGCAGTAGTTGGAAAGGTTGATGTTGATGCGAACCAGGAATTTGCCGCTAAGTATGGAGTAAGGAACATTCCTACCGTTCTGGTATTCAAGGATGGTGAGATCGTTAACCGTCAGGTTGGGGTTTCTCCAAAGAAAGTATACACAGACGCTATTGAAGCGGTACTTTAATTAGAAAAGATTTCTCAGTTTTAAAAAAGGTTTGGCAAATGCCAAGCCTTTTTTCGTTTATATTCGTCCTGTGGATCTACAATCCGAATTACATAAGGCCTCATTGTTTCAAAACCTGGAGTTATTGGCAAACCAGGTGGTGGAAGGCTTTATCAGTGGGATACACAAGAGTCCCTTTCACGGTTTCTCTGCAGAATTTGCCGAGCACAAGATTTACAACACCGGGGAGAGCACCAAACACATAGACTGGAAGCTCTTTGCCAAGACAGACAAGCTGTACACCAAGCGGTACGAAGAGGAGACCAATCTCCGCTGCCATATGATTCTGGACAATTCTGCCTCCATGTATTATCCTGAAGTGGGACAGTTGAGCATAGACAACCTCAACAAGATCGGCTTCGGGGTCCTGGCTATTGCGGCCTTGATGAATATACTGAAGAAGCAGCGGGACGCGGTGGGATTGAGCGTATTTTCGGATAATTATAGTTTCTATACACCTGAAAAAGGGAGCGAAAGGCACCATCAGATGTTGTTGTCCAAGCTGAACGAGATCTCTAAAAACACTAGTCCAGCCAAGGAGACCCGCACCTATACCTATTTGCATCAGATCGCGGAAAAGATAAAGCGCAGAAGCCTTATCATACTGTTTACCGATATGTTCCAGGCCACTATGGACGATAAAGAACTCTTCAACGCTTTACGGCATTTGAAGTATAACAAACATGAGGTGGTTTTGTTCCATTTGCTGGATAACAAAACCGAGGTTGACTTTGATTTTGAGAACGTGCCCAAGCGTTTTGTAGACGTAGAGACCGGCGAACATATTGATCTCTATGCAGATACCATTAAGGATGCCTACAAGGAAACCCTGGAAGAATCTATAAAAAGACTACAACTGCAGTGTGCTCAATACAAGATCAAATATGTGGGGGTAGACATTGGGCAATCCTTTGCTAAGGTCTTGAACACCTTTATGATTGAGCGGCAGAAATTTGTTTAGACCGCTTTGCATTTTTAAAAATTTTGTTTGCGGAATTCATTTAGCGGCGTATATTTGCACACGCTTTATAAAAGCAACTGTAGCATGGTTTGAATCTGACTGTTGTCAGAGTCTGTTCACAGATAAAATCATTGGTCTGGTAGTTCAGTTGGTTAGAATACCTGCCTGTCACGCAGGGGGTCGCGGGTTCGAGTCCCGTCCAGACCGCAATGAAGTAAAACCCTTCACATGTAATGTGGAGGGTTTTTTCATTTTGAAGCATTTGAGCGTGCTCGGAAGTGTAGAGAAATGAAAAAAACATTGACGGCAAAGCCGTCGAAGGGTTTACTTCATTGCTGGGCCCACCCTTGTGGCCGCTTCCGAACCATAGGTGAGGAAGCAATCCCATCCAAACCATTATTAAGCACTCGAGCTTGCTCAGAAGTGCGGAGAAATGAAAAAAACATTGACGGCATAGCCGTCGAAGGGTTTACTTCATTGCTGGGCCACCCCTTTGGGCCCATTTCGAGCATAGCGAGAAATGAATCCCGTCAAGGCAGATACTGATTAGGACGAGTGATTTTGTTTTTACCTTGTTCATTTTGTCTTGATACAAATGCGAAGCATTCAGGAATACCGTATTATTAAATAGACAAGCGATGAGTAAAAGAACCAACCCGCCCGTACCGAACGGCACCTGCCCGAATGGCAAGGCGGGCGTTCGGGCCGGAATTCAAGAAGGTTTTAAATGAAATTTTTGCCGTTGGCAAAACCACGGCTGCTGCTATCGCTGCATGCTCTCTTCCGCCTTGTCAGGTTTCCATTAAAATTGACCTTCCAAAACCCAACGGCGGAACGCACTTCCGCTGGCAGCATCGCTATTTCTGAAAAACCTTCATTCTTTAACTTTTTGTCTAATTGAGGGGCCTCCTTCTCCGAAGTATAGGCGAAGAAAGCTTCGACTGGTAACCTCCAGGTACAAAGGCTGGAGGGAGAAGTTTCTGAGCTGGTTTTGCTTGCCCGACCGAAAGAAGGGCAATGCAAAAATACATACGGAGAAGGTGTCCTTTTTGAATTCCTTTTTGGACAAGCAAAAAGGAATAGGACATAAAATAGAAAGTCTATACACAAGATTATTACTTGCACAGATTGCAAATCCGCGCGAACTTGGTAGCTAGGTTTTCTAGTCAAAATCACTTAGAACTTAAAACCTAAAACGATCCAAGCTCACCTAAACACCCAAACTTAAATCTTCTATACGCCTCCAATAGAATATCTGTCCTTAAAATCAAACCGGAGTGCATTAGCGTTATTTATTGCAGTATTACATGGAAAGATTAAATGTTAAATATTTGTAGGAATAAAGCTACATTTATTAACTTAGAAAGGAACATAAAACCTATTAAAAATGAAAAATTCCAAATTGTATTACCTGATTTTTACGCTAGTTTTTCTAGGCGCTTGTACTACAGACCCCGACGTTAATGAAGACGCCTCCATTACCGATGAAAGTCTGACTGTCGTTTCTGCACGTGGTGTTACTTGTGATAATGCGCTGAATGGACCTTCTTCGGTTCAGGCAAACTCTACAAGATCGTATTCGGTTACTCCCATATCCCCTACAACCAACCCTTCTTCAATCCAATGGTCCACCGACACACCTACTATGACCATTGCATCTGGTCAGGGGACAACTAATGTAAGTGTAAGTTTTTCATCTTCGTTTAACGGAGGCAACTTAACAGTGTCAATCAATGGCGGTGTATGCCAGACCATTAAATATATTAGTAAAAATGGAATCTGTACTGATGACTGTGGGGACAACTTCGGAGGTTCTTATGGGGTAACCAGTAGCTATTATATTTATCCTGCAGAGAGTTTTGATGTGAGTTGCGTTGCCAACGGAAATAATCTTAGGATGTTTGTTAGTCCTGCTACCGTTCCGAATAGATTTACAATAAAAAACAGTAGCGGTAGTGTGGTTGCCAGTTCAGGTTGGATTGGCACCGCCAACTATCCAGGTCCCTGGGGATTCTCTCTTTCTTCTGGAGCCACCAATTTAAACTTTACAAAGACCAGCAATACGTATACCCTGACAGTGGAAACCGCCACACCTCCCAATCAAACGGATTCCTGGAGTGCAAGCCTGACTTGTCAGTAAAGGTTGTACGTTATTTAAGGAGGGAAAACCCCATGCTCTTACCGGTTTGTAGCTGGTGATTTTAAGTAAGAGAAAGGATAGTTCTTCACAAAGACCACGGCATTAGTGCCGTGGTTTTTTTTACACTTTGTAAATTGAAATTGGTCTTAAAAACGAATCCCCCAAAACAATTTTCTTATTTTACTAAATCAACACTTACAACAATGCCGGGCCACGGCTCATTTTGATAGATCCAATCTTTTCTTTCTGAGCCAAATCCAGTATCTAGCCCTACCGCTAATCCTAAGCCTAATTTATTTACTCCTATAATAAATATCGCCCCATAATTTAATCCAAAAACCTAAGTTCATCTCTTCAAGAGTTTAAGTTCAACTTTTTGAAATGTATAGAATTCTAAACGTCGAAGGTAAAGCGTTGAATTATAGGTGTTTAATGTTAAGTTTTAAATACTAAGTTTTCTAGTCAAAATCCTTAGTATTTCTCAGCCGACTTCAACAAACCATGTTCGGCAAAAGCTACTGTCCAATGATAAGAATATGAACATATCAAGCACCATCCCTACCAATACTACGCCCACTTGGGCAGTGCAAAACCAGAGTTTCCCAAACATATAAAATCCCCTCTGTAAATTGACAACTTAGATTTCCTAAAGCTGATACAGCTATGCCATACTCCAAACTATTTGTAAGAAATGTCTTAATCTATACAAATATTTAACAATCCCTTACAAAAAGTTAAAATTCCTTATGTTTACGCCCATTAACATTTTATTAACTACTAACATTTATTTTTTTATGAGAAAAAATTTCTTAACAACACTAGTCATTTGTTTGATTATTGTTTCTTGCTCCAAAGTTGAGAATGAAGAAGTTACCCCAATTAACGCAGCAACACCTGCTGATTTAAAATTGGTTAATCCTAATCAACAAGAAAAAAAAGCTATTCCAATTCCAGGTCAATACATGGTTACACTTAAGGATGGAACTTTTGAAACTGTCAGCTCTTTAAAAGGAAAGATAAATAGCTTATCCAAGCTGGCAAAAGGAGATCAAAAGGCAGCTTATAAAGGAGTATCAGATCTGGTTTTGCAAACCTTAAAAGATCCTGAAATATTTGATTTTGGCATCGATAATACAAAAATTACCAAGGCATTTAGTTTTGCCTTAAATGGATTTATGGCAGAAGGACTAACAGATCAAGAGGCAGCCATACTTGAAAATGATCCAAGAGTTGATTTTGTAGAACAAGACTATGAAGCTACAAACCTTATTAACTATACAGTTTCAGCTGCCACCGCCAGTACTGCCATGTCGACTCAAAGTACTCCCTGGGGTATAACCAGAGTTGGAGGTGCTATAGATGCTACAAGTAATACCAATGCTGTTTGGGTAATAGATACTGGTATTGATTTGGATCACGAGGATTTAAATGTGGATACTTCAAGAAGCGTAACTTATGTCACCACTGAAAGTGACGCAAATGACTTAGGAGGTCATGGAACCCATTGTGCCGGTACCATTGCTGCCAAAGATAATGGAATAGGAGTTGTGGGTGTTGCTGCCGGCGCCAGCCTTGTTGCTGTGAAAGTATTGGATAAAGATGGTGGAGCAAGTTCTTTCGGTTGGATAACAAACGGAATTGATTATGTTACGGCTAATGCTTCAGCTGGTGATGTGGCTAACCTAAGTTTAGGATTTACAAATGTAAAGGCATGGGACAGGGCTACCAAAAGATTGGCTAATTCAGGTGTAAAAGTGGCCGTAGCTGCAGGTAATGACTATGATAATTGTTCAAATCAAAGCCCGGCACGTGTTAACCATAGTAATGTTTATACCGTTTCTTCAATTGCCGATGGAGATTACTGGTCTCGATTCTCCAACTATGGTTCTCCTGTGGATTATGCTGCTCCTGGCAGTGATGTCTTATCTACGACTCCAGATGACAATTATGAATACTATAGTGGTACGTCTATGGCTACTCCTCATGTTGCAGGTATATTATTGTTAGGAAATGTGGTTTCTGATGGTGTCCCGTCCGGAGCTTATTGGGAAGTAGCTTACTACCCTGAACTAGGTGGTTATTGGTGGACCGGAGCATATTCTCCTACTAATATTTATACGTATTCACTTTATAGATATGATGTAGACGGAAATGATGATCCCATAGCTACACATGGTCTGTAATAATTGATGATACGCAAAGAAAAGGGCTGTCTGAAAAGGCAGCTTTTTTTCTTTTTCGCAGTGCCGCTATTTCTGAAAAACCTTCGGTTGAATTTGGGGTGCTTCTTCTCCGAAGTATAAGCGAAGAAAGCTTCGAATGGCACCCTACAGGATTTAGCCTGTAGGGCGAAGTTTCTAAGCTGGTTTTGCCTATCCGACCGACAGGAGGGCACGGCAAAAATACATACGGAGAAGTACCCTTTTCTTTGATTCGTTTCTTTTGGGTAAGCAAAAGAAATGAATAAAAAATCTTGCAAAAGCAATTGATAAATGTTCTTTTTTGCATTGCCCAAAAAAGAACGAAAAAACGCTAGGCTGATTTTAGCTTTCTTGAAATACTACCAAAAGTCTGCGGCCGCGCAATCCAGGCCGCTTTTGCTCTGCAAAATGCTCTATGGATTGCTTCCTTCTGCTAAAGCAAACTTTTCTTGATTTACTACAAAACCTAAAATATGCCAATGCTGGAAGTAGTACGAGATATCATACTTCAGTATCACATCTGGCGAACGCATTTCTGCTTGCCGCACCCCTATATCTAAAAAACCTTCGGTTTACTTCGACCTATTGATTACTTTTTGAGGTTTCCTTTTTCCGTAGTGTAGAGAGCATAAGCGTTAAAAATTATCGAAGCCTTTCAGCCTCCGTAGCCGAGCTACTTCGGCGAAGGAACCTGGAGGTGATTTGGAAGAATGGCTTCGGTTTTAAAGAATAGCTTTAAAAATGCCTCTCCAAAAAGTCCCCTTTTTGGTTTCGTTTTTGGGGAAGCAAAAAGGAGTAGAACGTAAAATAGAAAGTTTATACATGGGATTTTTACAAGTACTCTAAACAATTCTTTTTCAGAAAGTTGGATTTAAATACCTATTTTACAGGGAAATCAAGCTTATGAAAATCAGAAAACTTCTCTCCATAGTTTTTCTCAACTTGTGTTTGTTCTCCAATGCTCAAAAAACCGAACGACTAGATAGTCTGCTTCAGGCATACACCCTTCATAAAGAGGATAGCTCTAAAGTCAACACTATCGGAAAATTATTCAATGAATATCTCTACAATGATCAGGTAAAAGCCAAAGAATACGCTTTTGAAGAACTAAATCTTTCCAAAAAAATCAATTTTCAAAAGGGTGTGGCAAGAGCGTCTTACCATATTGGAATTCATTATAACAACATTGGTGATCGGGATTCCTCTATGCACTTTTATGAAAAATCCCTTGAAAAATACAGAGAATTGGGCCTGCATAAAGAACAGGCTCAGGTAAATCACGGTATTGCCATCTTACTTTACGATGCGGGGGAGTACGATGAAGCCTTAGAACTGATTGATACCAATATAGAAATTTATCGCACCAAGGCCCAGGACTCCCTCGGCTTAGCCATATCCTATGATCTAAAAGGCATGGTGAACACTTTTAAAGGAAACCATACAATAGCCCTTACGGAAACTTTAGAAGCACTAAGAATTATCGAAGAACTGGATAATGACATTCGAAAAGCCGACATTTTTAATCATTTAGCAGCTACTGAGTTTTTTTCCGGGAATTACGAAAACTCACTTGAATATCTGTTTGAAGCTCTTCCGATTTATGAAGACAATAATGATCTTTACTATGCCTCACAAGCTTTAAACGATATCGGAAATACCTATTTCTATCTGGAAAACTACCCTCAAGCCGTAGTGTATTTGAACAGAAGTCTTGTTTTGTCAAAAAAAGTTGGTGCCAGGGAACTTGAAGCCACTGCTCTCACTAACCTTGGAAAGACACATTCTAAAATGGAAAGTCACCAAGAGGCGCTGGAATATCTAAATGAAGGCCTAACGATTGCAGAAAATGTGAACAACCCTAACAAAGTTGCAGAAGCGCTGGATGCAATAGGTCAGGTTTATAATTCAATGGGTAAACCCAGGTTGGCGATTCCCCCTCTTAACCGTGCAATTCAAATTTCCGACAGTTTGGGCATTAAACAAGGTTCAAGGCTTGGACATTTTAAACGTTCCGCTTCCTATGAAATACTTGGGGAGTTTAAGTTAGCACTTGATGAATACAAAAATTTCAAATCAGTTAGTGACTCAATTTTTGACAATACAAAATCGCAACAAATTGAAGAATTAAAGACCATCTACCAAACCGAAAAAAAAGAACAACAAATTGCCTTACAGGAAAAAGAAATCACTGTTTTGGAGCAAAAGGCTGAAATCAGCACCCTTCAAAAAATACTGCTTGGAAGTTTGTTGCTTTTGTCCCTAATAGGCTTTTATGGAATCAGACAAAAACTGAAACGCAATCGATTGGAGAAAGAAAAGGTGGATGCGGAACTGGCCTTTAAAAAGAAGGAATTGATCACCCACGCCCTGCAATTGGCAAAAAAGAATGAGACCCTGGAAGGTTTAAAACAAAAAGCAAAAGAATTAAGAGAAGCTGAAAAGGGCAATTCAGGGTATCAACAATTAATTCGCAGTATTAATTTTGATCTTCAAAATGACAACAACTGGAAGAATTTCTCCCGCTATTTTGAAGAAGTACATAAAGATTTCAACAGTAATGTTAAAGCGAAATATCCGGAGCTCACTTCGAATGAACTTCGTCTTTTAGCACTTTTAAAGATGAATTTATCCTCAAAAGAGATTGCCAATATCCTGAATATTTCGCCAAACGGTATCAAAAAAGCGCGATACCGCCTTCGCAAAAAACTGGATATCACCACAGAGGATTCTTTACAAGACCTTGTGCTAAGCCTTTAAACATCAGAGCTCGCGGCGCAGTCTACCCATTGTCCCTAATTTAATTTGAGGGTGTCTACCAGTTGTCTACCCTGCTTTTTTCATTCCTCATAATCAGCAATTTAGGTTTGTGGTGTTGTTAGTTCAACAAATCAGTTTTGTGGTCTTGCCCGGTGGTACTGCAGGCCGTTAACCGGGCAGGTCACACAAAACAAATGTTAAACCACAAAGCAAATAGATTATGAAGACCCAAAACGAATTTTTTAGGTTATTACTTTTGGTGGTGTTCAGCCTGGTACTCACCAATTGCAGCACAGAGGAAACTGTAGAACCAAGACCAGAACCAGAACAAGAACAAGAGGAAGGGGAAGGGGAACTTACGACTTCGGCCGGAACATCAGCAGATAGATTCGACACATACGCCGGGGAAATGGGCATTGTACTGGACACCCGTGAACTGGCAAAAATAGGATATATACCGGTGACAGCAGAAATTGACATTGATGCCCAAACAGGCGATTATTCCCAAACCATCGAAATTGAACCCATTACTTTTATGGGGCAACTAAAGCTTATCAAAGAGGAACTGACCCAAGAAGCAATTGATGAACTTGAGAGCGGTGTTTTAGTCAGCTGGACCATCAAAGACATGGATAATGTAACTATTACATCCGGTTCACGAACCACTTCTTTTGGGAGCAATCCTTCCCCGATAATGGCAATGGCTGACGGCTTGGCGGAAACAGATGAAAGTAGAAGAGTTAATCTGAGCGAGGACACCTCCTATTACTTCCAACCCATAGACGGAGATGACAATCCTGAACCAGGCCAAAGTATGTCTGTGCGCGCTTCAAATCAAAGTTTTATCATGACATCAGCCTCAGGCACTGAATTCAATGGCAGTGAGGACGATCGAAATTTCAGTTTTGTACCCATTCCGGGCAAGGCCAATACCTTCGCCATTAGAATCAAATCTGGCGGACGTTTTCTATATTCTGGTACTATTATCAATACTGCAACAGTAAATTTGGTAACCGGAGCCTATTCTCACCTTGGTCTCGCAGCAAGTGACGTCACTGATTTTAATTTGATCCAGAGCAACTTAGACTTTCAATTTAAGATTGAAAAAATAGATACAAGTATTTACGAACTACAAAATAGCAGTGGTACCGCAGTTAGAATGGCGCCCAACGTTGGCTTAACCTTTGATATGGTTCTAAGGCCATTAGTATTTGGTGTGGGTAACAACATTAGTTCGCAACCCATTAGATGGCGTTTAATCTCTACCACAATTGACTGGAGGGTAGAAAATGTAGGCACAAGCTTTCTTCAGCCCATTTTAGGGGAAGCAGAAACCGACTTTAAATTCAATAGCACATTGACCAATTGCGGACGAGGCGGTTTAAGTCAAAAAGTTGGGGTTGAAACAACGGAAATAGAAACCGGCACTGTAGGATGGGAAGAATCCTTGTCTATAAATACAACCAACTCAATAAGTATTTCTACAAGCGTTAATGTTGAGTTCGATGCGAAATTCTTTGGTAAGGGAGCTAAGTACAACGCTTCTATAACCGCAGCTTATGACTACGGCAGATCGGTTGAGGAAACCAGTACCAAATTTGGGGAAAAATCAGAAGAGGTAGGTACAAAAGCTTTCTCAGAACGTACGGTAACAGTGCCCTCAGGAAGTGCCTCTCTGGTTTACGATGCCTTTCAATTCTACCAAAACACTAAAGTTAATTTTGTTCAGCGTCTAAGGGTAAGCGGTATGGACTCACAGACGGGTAGGGATCTTACAGGAGACGAAGTTCGTTCTCAATTTCAATTTAGTGGTTTTGATGGGGTGATTTCTGCTGTGGAGCCCAACTCTATAGTTATTACGCTACGCGGAACCACCAGTTTTGACCAGATCGTGGAAATTGAAAGCAAAGTTGAAGATGTAGCTGCCAATTGCGGTGGGTAAAAACAAGTTTTATTTGAGTTAGTTAAGGTAAAATCTCCGGAGACTTCTTCGGGGATTTTTTATTGTCTTTATGGTTAAGGTTTCATTCCCGCGGATATTTGGAGTTTTGAATGTTAAGTTTTAAATGCTAGGTTTTCTGATCAAAATCACTTAACACTTAAAACCAAAAATTTATAGCTACACTTGATTTTAAGTTCAATTCCGTGAGAGTTGTGTTGGATGTCCTTTTTTGCATCACCCAAAAAAGAACGAAAAAACGCTAGGCTGATTTTAGCTTTCTTGAAATGCTACCAAAAGTTTGCAGCCGCACAATCCAGACCGCTTTTGCCTTGCAAAATGCTCTATGGATTGCTTCCTTCTCTTACAGCAAACTTTTCTTGATTTACTACGAAACCTAAAATATGCCAATTCTGGAACTAGTACGAGATATCGTACTTCTGTATCACATCTAACGAACGCACTTCCGCTTGCAGCAGCGCTATTTCTTAAAAACCTTCGGTTGAATTTAGGGTGCTTCTTCTCCGAAGTATAAGCGAAGAAAACTTCGATTGTCAGCCTCCAGGCTTAAAGCCTGGAGGGAGAAGTTTCTGAGCTGGTTTTGCTTGCCCGACCGACAGAAGGGCAATGCAAAAATACATACGGAGAAGTACCCTTTTCTTTGATTCGTTTCTTTTGGGTAAGCAAAAGAAATGAATATAAAATACTGCCATAATGCAGGTGACGAATGCTCTTCCGCTGGCAGCAACGCCATTTCTGAAAAACCTTCAGTTCTTTTACATTCAAAAACTTTATTCGAATGTTGTCCTTTTTAGTTTCCTTTTACTACATCTGACGAGCCTGATAAATATCAAGAGAGAGGAATGTACCGCAAAAAGCAATAAAAAAGCTGATCATCCAGGCTGATTGCCTTTTGTAATTAGGTTTACCACGAGATACAATCTCGCGGTAGCGGAGGTCAAAATCACTTAACACTTAAAACTAAAAACTTAGAACTCCCCTCCTTCCTCCCCTTTAACAAAGTCTTACTATTCCAGACCAAGCGCTTTTCTTAACTTTATCAGACTACCTTAATGACGTTATGATCGATTTTGCACAGCGAAATAAAAAACTCGTAGGCCTGCCCATAGCCATTGCGCTGATCCTGGCCAGCTTTATTTTCTGGAGAGAAAATGAGCTGAGAGACCAGGTGCCACTATTTAAGGTTATCCTTTGGCAAATGGCCATATGGATACCCTGGATACTGGGGTTTGCAGTACTTGATCGGGCACTGCGTTTGACCCAGGATTCTAAGTACCGTTCCGTAAAGATACTGGCCCTATGCGCCGGCTTAATCGCCCTGCATTTCGGGTGGTTTTTTATGATCAGTTCCAATTTTAGCCCATACATCGGGCAATACGGTTGCCGCTTTGGAGTGTTTCGCTACTTTTTTGTCTTCTGGACCTTTATTGATATTGTTCTGCTATGGTTTGTGGTGGATAAACTTCAAAGTAAGTCTCCGGAAGAAGCCAGCCTCCCTTTTCGCTTAGAGCTGACCAGGGGCAATAACACTTATTTCTGTGAGCCCTCCCAGATCCACTACCTGGCTTCTGAGAACTATTATACCAAACTATTTACCACAGAAGGGGTTTTTGTAATGCGTAAACCCCTGAAATACTTCCAGGAGCTGTTGCCGCAACAGATCTTCAAGAAAATCCATAGATCTACCATCATCAATGTCAATCACGTGTCTGAACTCGCCCGGGGCCAGAATTCCAAACTCGATGTGATCATGAAGGACGGTACGCGAAGAAGAGTGAGCCGAAATTTTGCCAAAGACATCTCCAATTTCTTTAAAAGCCGCACAGCTTAGTACCATTCACTGACAAATTCCCTTCCGTTTACTGCAAAGGCCCTTTAATCTCTATTTCAATCTTTAAGTTTAGATCATTAATCACAGGTCTGCTTTAGGAGGCTCTGAAACATATTCATCGATCAAGCCTGGCTCAGATCTGCCAACATTTCTCGGCATGCCAACATATCAACTTACCATCAATTCCAATAAAGTAACTGTAGAGGCTGATCCGGATACCCCTCTGCTCTGGATCCTTCGAGATCATCTCGGCCTTACCGGAACCAAGTATAGCTGTGGTGTTGGAATTTGCGGAAGCTGCACCGTACACTACAATGGAAATGCGGTCAGGGCCTGCTCCTTTCCCATAGCCAATGTAGAGGAGGGTGAAATACTGACCATTGAAGGTATTTCAGAAAAGAACAGCACAGCCTTACGGGCTGCCTGGAAGGCCCTGGATGTGCCTCAATGTGGCTACTGCCATTCCGGACAGATCATGAGCGCCACCGCTCTACTGGCCAAAAACCCAAAGCCTTCCAAAGCCGAGATCAACACGGCCATGTCTGGCAATATCTGTAGATGTGGCACCTATTCACGTATTCAAAGGGCCATAGAACTGGCCGCAAATAATCTGGATGGATGATGCGATTGTTACTGCTACTTATGGGTTTTTCGGTAATGGCAACTTCTCAGGAGGCGAAGCTTCCATTTGGCAAAATGCACATTGACGAAATCCCTCAGGGATCGAGAGGGGTCTCTATCGCCGACCTTGATGGCAACGGCTTAAACGATATTGTGGTGGCCAACCAGGTAGATTCCACCAAACAATTGGGAAACACCATCTATTTCAACCACGCCGAAGGTTATAAGAGGGTGGCCATAGCCGATGGCAAGCTGGACGCCTGGAGTGAATCCGTACATACCGTAGATGTAGACAAGGATGGTGATCTGGACCTTTTCTTTACTACCCAGTTCGGAACTCATAATTTACTGTACCTCAATAATGGGTCTGGCCATTTCTCCGCAGCCGATGGTGGAGCGTTGACGAGTGACAAAACAAATTCCCCGGGGGCCTGCTGGTGCGATTATGACCTGGACGGGGATATGGATGTATTTGTGGTTAACCGGGAGGAGGAGGACGATGAGTTATACATCAACAATGGAAAAGCGGAGTTTAAAAAGGCCATGAATGGCCCCTGGAAAGGCCAGGGTGGCGATGGACGGGCATGTGCCTGGGGCGATCTGAACGGAGACGGTATGCCAGACCTCTATGTAGTGAATTTTGTTAGGAAAACTGACGGCAAAGTCATAGGTAAGCATCCCAATCAACTGTACTGGAACACTGGAAATGGGAGTTTTAAGACCGCTACCAACAGCATTGTTGTGGAAGAGGAAAATGCCTCCTACGGAGTAGCCCTGGTAGATTTTGACTATGATCACGACCTGGATATCTATGTGACCAATGTGGCTTCTTCTGACGTCAATGCACTCTATGAAAACACCGGAGATGGAACGTTCGGTAAGTTAACGGACCTAGCGGTAAGCTATCAAATAAAAAGACCCTCTAAAGGGCAAAGCTGGGGCGATTTTAACAATGACGGATGGTTAGATCTGTACGTTGCCAACGGAACTGAAGGCTACCCGGAGATCCAAAACTACCTCTTTTTGGGTACAGCAGATCACTCTTTTGTAAGGGTTTACAATTCCCTTCCTGCCATTGAGGCCCACATCTCTGCAGGGGCCGCATCCGGCGATCTGGACCATGATGGTGACCTGGATCTTTATGTCTGTAATTGGGGAGGAGAGACCGAAGCTAATGATCATTATACCAACCTGCACTCCAGTAATGGGTGGATAAAACTGCGTTTGCAAGGAACTGTTTCCAACAGTTTTGGGATTGGGAGTTGGATAAGCCTGACCACAGATGATCAGAGGACAATGACACGTTACTTTATCAGGGAGACTGGTTATGGCAGTGAAAATGCTCCTGAGGTTCATTTTGGTCTTGGAAATGCAACCCTGATCGAAAACATAATGGTTGAATGGCCTTCAGGGGAATCACAAACCTTCAGGAATTTGGCGCCAAATGCAGTTTATAAGATTATCGAGGGAAAGGAAATTAAACGAATAGATCCATGAAAAAAGAGCTAGACAGAAGAACCTTTATCAAACTCACCGGCACGGCCAGCGGAGCCCTGTTGGTTGGAACCCACATCTGGTCTTGCAAAGACGAGAAACTACCGGCTGAGCAGTATGAATTTTCGCCCCTGATCAAAATAGATAGCGAGGGTTGGATCACCCTGATCGCCAAAAACCCCGAGATAGGACAGGGTATTAAGACCTCATTGCCCATGATACTCGCAGAAGAGCTTGGGGCAGATTGGAACAAGGTAAAAGTTGAACAAGCGGATTTCGATGAAAAATATGAGGAGCAATGGGCGGGAGGAAGCTTCGCCATAATCCTTAACTGGGACCTGATGCGGACCGCAGCAGCCAAAGCAAGACAGGTTTTGATTGAGGTCGCCTCTAAAAGACTCAATAAACCGATTAATGAACTTATCGCCAGAAACAGCCGGATTGAACATCCCCAATCAGGGGAGGGAATACCCTTTGCTGAACTGCTACAGGAAGCCTCAAAACTGTCGGCGCCGGAGGAGGTGGAATTTAAGTCGGTCGACTCCTATGAAATCATAGGCAAAAAAACACCCCAGGTAGATATGGACGAACTACTTAACGGCAAGGCAATTTTTGGCCTTGATGTTCAGGTGCCAGATATGTGTTATGCCACGGTGCTAAAGAATCCTGTTCATAACGGGGGTGTAGGCAAATTCGATGGGGCAGCAGCCAGATCGGTTTCTGGTGTATTGGACGTTGTGGAACTCAATAACCAGGAATATGGCGGCCGCCTGATTGGTCCAAACAGCCCCAACTTTGTTAACGGGATAGCCGTGATTGCAAATAATACCTGGGCCGCCTTCAAAGCAGCCAAATTACTCAACGTGAAATGGGATAACTCCACCTCCAGACGGGAAAATACAGAGCAAATATTTCAGCGATTTCACCAGCAACTAGCGGATACCACTATAGAAAGATCAGATGGAAATACAGAAAGGGCAATACGGAATGCCACCACGACCTTTGAAGCCATTTACGAACTGCCTTTTCTGGCCCATGTGCCCATGGAGCCCATGAATTGTACTGTAGATTTCAGAACAGACCACTGTGAGGTCTGGGCCCCAACCCAAAACCCCAAAGCCCTGGAAGAAGGACTGATTAGATTATTCAAGCTGTCTCCGGAACAGATCACCATTCATCTCCCAAGAATAGGAGGTGCATTTGGCAGAAGATACTATGTGGACTACGCCATGGATGCGGCTATATTATCTAAAAAAATGGGAAGGCCGGTTAAATTATGCTGGACCCGGGAGGAAGATATCAAACACGATTGGTACAGGCCAGCAAGTGTTCACAAGATGGTAGCAGGCCTGGACGGTGAAGGAAAAGTGACCGCCTGGAAACATGTACTTGCCAATGCCTCCCGAAAGACTTCTTTAGGAAGAGAAGGAAATCCGGCAGGTACGGAGATCGATGAATACGAATTCCCGGCCGGCTTTGTCCCTAACCTGCAGTTAGAGTACGGCCATGTGCTTAGCGATGTTCCACTGGGGCAATGGCGGGCAGTAGGGCATTCCGCCACGGCTTTTTCAGCGCTTTGTTTCCTGGATGAACTGGCCGTACTAAACCAGGCAGACCCCATAGCCTACTTCCTCGACTTCCTGGGCGAACCCAGAATGGTGCCCGTTGTAGACGACTATGAATACGATGCTTCGCGCTTGATTGCGGTTGTAGAAAAAGTAAGGGATAACAGCAACTGGGGTTCCAGCCTACCCAAGGGTTGGGGAAGAGGTTTTGCTGCCAGCAAGCATTCGGGGTCATTCGTAGCAGAAGTGGTCACTGTAGCCGTAGACACAAACGAAAAAATTCGGGTGGTAAGCGTTGATGCGGTAGTAGATTGTGGCATAGTGGTAAACCCTTCCGGAGCAGCTGCCCAGGTTGAAGGAGGTATTCTGGAGGGTCTTTGTGCTGCTCTATACGGTGAAATCACCATCAAAGATGGGGTTTCGGAACAATCTAATTTCAATGATTATAGATGGATGCGGATGGAAGAATCTCCCGAGATCAAAGTGGAGTTTATCGCTAACGAACTACCGCCCAGAGGACTGGGTGAGCCACCACTACCCCCGGCCGCCCCTGCTCTGGCAAATGCGATTTTTGCCGCTACGGGTAGGAGGATACGGAAGCTTCCGATTAATAAACCAGCACTTCCATAAGATAGCACGGATTACACCTTGTCCGCCTCTGGTGGAAATCCGCATTAGCCAGGTAAATGTTCTTTTTTGCATCGCCCAAAAAAGAACGAAAAAATGCTAGGCTGATTTTAGCTTTCTTGAAATACTACCAAAAGTCTGCGGCCGCGCAATCCAGGCCGTTTTTGCTCAACAAAATGCTCTATGGATTGCTTCCATCTCCTACGGCAGACTTTTCTTGATTTACTACGAAACCTAAAATATGCCATGCCTGGGAGTGGCATGAGATATACTTCCTCTTTTGGGCAAGGGGTAAAAGCACTTCCGCTTGCAGCAGCGCTATTTCTTAAAACCCTTCGGTTCGCTTTCAATGAAAAACTTCAATAGAAGGTCAACCTTTTTGGTCAGCATAGAAGACAGGCTTCGTAAAGAATCGCCGAAGCCTTTCAGCCTCCGTAGCCGAGCTACTTCGGCGAAGGAACCTGGAGGCGATTTAGAAGAATGACTTCGGTTTTAAAGCGGAGCTTTAAAAATGCCTCTCCAAAAAGTCCCCTTTTTAGTTTCCTTTTTGGGGAAGCAAAAAGGAAAAGAAAACCCAAATGCAGCTTTTTAGAGGTAGTTTTGTTTTTATCCTGTTCTTTTGTCTTGATACAAATGCGAAGCATTCACGAATACCGTATTATTAAATAGACAAGCAATGAGTAAAAGAACCAGACCCGCCCGTACCGAACGGTACCTGCCCGAAATGCAAGGCGGGCGTTCGGGCGGGTTGATTCGTTTCTTTTGAGTAAGCAAAGAAAATAGAGGGGGAAATCGTACAGAACCTTGTTTTGTTTACCCAAACCAATATCAACTTATAACAAGAATTGAGTCCATTCTTGAGTTGATAGATTAAACATGCAAATGGGCTAGTAATTTTTGTATCTGAAGCATTTAATAGTTACTTTCCCTCTTTTAAAAACTAACCGTGATAATCAACCTCCTCAAACTTAACCTAAATGAAAAAGCCAATACTTTTACTACTCTCCCTTTGCTTATTTTTTTCTTGCTCAAAGGATGAGGATCCAACGGAAGGTCCAAATCTTGAGGGAAATTCAACAATAGTCGTAACTGTAATTGAAAATAATACTCCTGTAGAGGAAGGTGTTACAGTAATTACTTTACCCGCGACTAAAGAGTTATTGACCAATTCTTTTGGCCAGGTAGAGATTGCGGACATTCCCGCAGGTAAATACGATGTATATGCCTATATTCCATCTTATGGCAGCGGCAAAACTGTTACCTCAATAGAAACTGATGAATTACAGAATATAGATGTCGATCTTATACAGGGGAGACTTCTGGAACCGTCCACCATCATTCTTTCCCCATCGAACAATACAGGATTTGCAGATGGTGAGGAGGTTTCTTTCACAGGTGTCGTTGCGGATAACAACACGATCGCCGCTGAACTCATCCATGAATGGTCCAGTGATTTAGATGGTGTCATTAGCAACTCTACAATTGATGCTAATGGTAACACAAGCGTAAATACATCCACTCTTTCACAAGGAGAACATGTTATCACACTTTCCGCCACCAATAATCTGGGTATTACTTCCAGTTCTACCATTCAAATAAATACTTTATCCCCACCTGAAGTTGAGCTCGTTTCAGTTAAGAATAATGACGGAACCATCAGCCTTGACTGGGGGTCTTTACCTCAGGACATAGAACGAATAGAGATCATACGTTATGTTGGGCAAGGTTCTTATACAGAAGAGACTATTGCAGTATTTACGGATAATATCACCACATATATTGATCATACGGTTCCTTTTGCAGAGAGTGTAAGCTACTATATCAAGTACTTTAACAATACGGGGCGTTCAAGAATTAGTAACACGGTAACCGAAGAGGGGGCACCAATTTTTAATTTTCAACCCATTCAGGCTGAAATCCACTGGTCACGATCTTTGATCTACATCAAAACACCTAATAACAAAATTGTGGTGTTAGACTATGAAAAGCAAGAAATAGTTCTGGAGAAAGTTTTTGAAGGGACCATTGGAAATTTCGCGATCGGAGATAATGGATTTGGGGAAGAACTATATGTGCCAAGCAGTGATGGCTGGATTTATATTTATGATTTGAGCACCTTTGAGTATAAAGAAGTTATCAATGTAGGGGATCCGGTTACATCGGTGGTAACCGATCAAAATGGACTTGTTTATTCTTCTTCAGCACCCTCTCCCTGGTGGGAACAACCGCTTAAAGTGTTCAATAGATCCGATTTACAATTTGTAGATGGGGGTGGTGATTTTGATAGATGTATTCTTAGAATGCTACCATCAAATAATGAGATCATTGAAATATCTACAACCATTTCCCCAATAGATATGGATTACTACAGATTTGACTCCAATGGAATGTTCGTGGAGAGTAAGGATGACAGGTACCACGGGGATCATCCTTTGAATGCCAGAATTTTTAAGGTCGCTCCCAGCAATGGCTATCTTGTAACTTCTTCTCAGGGAGCGGTATACTCTGCGGATTCTAATATGGATTATAAGGGAGTTTTACCAAGAGGTTCAGGTACGTTTTCTGATTTCGAATTCAGTGCTGATGCCTCCAGTATCTATGGAGCTCTGAGTAACAGTAAGGCGATCAACATATTCAATGGCACCAACCTTAACAAGACAGGGGAAATCAGCACGGGAGGATATCCGGCCTTTATTTTTAGAAGAGGTAACCAAATAATCTCCCTTAGTTCCCCAACCCAGTTCGAGACCGCTTATTACCATTCAAATGGCGCCAACAGCTTTGGGTTAGAATTTATTACTCTAGAATAAGCGCTGTCAAAAATGTCCAAACAAGCCCTGATGGTACTTTTTGCCGCTGTGATAGTATTTTATTCCTGTGCTAAGGATGGTGAAGATGAGGTTTCCGGAGGATTGGAAAACAGGGATCCGGAGGTTGAAACTCTCGATGCCATCAGAAGGGATGAAAACAGATTGATCACACTTTCCGGAAAGGCGAACTCTAACAACAATAATATAGATGACCATGGTTTTGATTTCGCCAGAGACAGTCTTTTCTCAAAGGACAAACAATCAAGTAATTTAGGGGAATTAACTTCTGATGGTACTTATCAATCTCCTGTTGAAGAGCTTTTGCAAGACAACGGGCGCTATTATTTTAGGGCTTTCATAGCGTATCAAAATCAGCAGAAGTACGGTTCCGTAAAATCGTTTATCTACAATAATGGTTTGGCTCCCAGTATAGATTCGGTTTCCTCCAGGTATGGTCACCTGGGGGATACACTTACATTTTATGGGAAACAGTTCAACGATAACATTTCAAATATCAAGGTTAGCTTTTCTTCTTACTACAGTGAAGTTTTAACCGCCTCAGACTCGGTACTAACTTGTGTTATCCCCAACTTTACGCAAGGAAAAAAACCGATTATAGCACTAGAGAATTCAAATGGAATTTCAAATTTCTCAGATTTCGAACTCTACACCCCTCAAATTGAAACAGTTGATCCGATTGAGGCTGTTGCAGGAGATACCATAACCCTTAGCGGAAATCATTTTGATACCAGATTATCAGGAAATCGATTGTCTGTTGGTGGTGTCCCTTCTGAAATTGTGGATGCAGAAAGAACAACCTTAAAGTTTGTTGTTCCTCAGGAGCTCGCCTCACAATCTGAGTCGATCAAGCTAATGGCCCAGAATCAGGAAATTACTTATTCAGAAAATTTAAGACTTGCAGCTCCGGAAATAAACAGCTTTTCTCCCGAAACAGCCACTTTTGGAGATCAAATTAAGATCACTGGCAACAATTTTGCCCGATTGGCTTCCGCGAACAAGGTCTATTTTGGGGAGGTTGAGGCAAAAGTGGTAAATGCCGAAAAAGATGAATTAATAGTAATTGTACCTGACGATCTGGAAATGAGTACTGAATTACTTAAAATTGAGGCCCAGTTTCAGGTTGATATTTCGGAAACACCCTTTAATTTGACCCCTCCGCAAATCAGTTTTGTGCCAAATGAGTTCTATGCTAACTCAGAGCTGAACATCGAAGGCGCCTACTTTCACCCCGATCCAAACAAGAACCTTATTCTCTTTGAAGAAACCGAAGCAAGGATCATATCAGGGGATCGTAATTCGTTGACGGTAACTGCTCCCTGGGGGCCATATCCGAGAAGAAAGACCAAAGTAAAGATTAAGCTACTGGACCTGGAAGTTGAGTACGACATTGACCTTACTTTACTTGATAAGTGGATCATGGTTTCCGATTCCCTTCCATTTTATTACTACAGATCTTTGAACAACGCGGCCGTCGCCCAAGGCAGTGTATTTATTATAGCAAGAGATAAAGACAATTCTTCCGGTGGTTACTTTCTTTGGAAATTGACCTTTGACGATTTGACATGGGAAAAAAGTGCATTACCATTCGATTTGAAATGGTCCGGTAAGTTAGTGTCAAACGATCAGAATTTATACGTTTATACAGCAACAGCGGAAAATGAGTTTTGGGAATATGATCCGCTAACAGAAATTTGGACTAAAAAGGGCAGTTTTATTGGAAACAGAAGGGATTATCCAGCCCAATTTTCTATAAATGAGGACATTTACATCGGAATAGGTTCAGATTTTGAACCATATACCAATATAGCTTATACAGATTTTTATAAATACATTCCTGGCACGGATTCCTGGGTTCAGATAAGTGATCTTCCGTTGGACGAATGGGGTGGCAAGCATAGAACGGAGACCGCGAATTTCAGTGTTGGTGGAATTGGTTATATCACAGGGGGTGCAAGGAATACGGGAGATTATGATTCATGGTCATTTAATCCGGCTACAGATACGTGGACTCAAATAGCCGATTTTCCTTATGCAGCCAGTTACACAGTAGGCTTTGCCCTCAATGGCTCTGGTTACGTTACTGGAACTGGTTATTCAGGTAAGGAATCCTGGCGGTACGATATAAGTACTAATAGTTGGATTCAGTCTGACGATATTGGAAGACCAAGAGGGGGGCATTTTTCATTTGTGTTGAATGGCAGAGCTTACGTTGGTGGAAGTGGATGGCCGGTTGGTTCCGGAGCGGACGCCGCACAATTCGAATTATTTGAATATGTGCCGGATTAGACTTCTTTCGAACCAAAGTTGAAATTCTATTGCTCAGTTAAAAGATCACTGCCAAAATCAAGCGGGCTAGACCCAAGGACTTAGGGTGTATTTAGCAATCGGAAAGAAGCGGTGAACCTGATACGCCTATTAATCATTGCTCTCGTGATTACTTTGCCAATTAGGCCCGTCGTTCCATTTGGGTTCGGGAGTATTGCTGGGGTCCAATAGATTGAAATAACCTATGTTCCTTTCCTCATAAAATGGTAAAAACTCCTCCAAACGTTTAAGGAAATTATCGTAGGATTTTGAGGTGGGACTGGTCCAGGCAGCCTCTGAGATTGCGGTTAGGCGAGGCCACGCCATAAAGTCCAAACGCTTTTCGTTCGCGATCCTTTCAGTCCAAATACAGGCCTGTATACCCACGATCGGCTCATCAATCGGTATTTCCACATCCAGCGAATCCGGAAAATGATACGCCTGAACGGCATCGCCAAAGGCTCCGTCCCATTTCCGGCCATATTCATGGGTATGGTGCTGTACAAAATCCAGGTACATGGGAATCCTTGGACACAGCACGGTAGGGTATCTATTTTGTATGGTCTTGGAGCGGACATCAGGCTTGTCATGCCTCCACCAAAAGACCAAAGAGGAATTCGTATTGACGCCTGAGCCAGAGATCTCGTCCCAGCCAGCCATTTTTTTGCCCATCGCCTTTAGGGAATCAGAAATTCGGTTTAAGAAATAATATTCCACCTCCTTTAAATCCTTGAGATCATTCGTCCTCATTAGTGACCTTACCTCCGGATCATCTAACCACTGTGCATTTGCAAAATTTACCTCATCCCCACCGATATGGATGTATTCTGAAGGGAATAATTCGCCAACTTCCCTTAAAATGTCGGCCAGATAGGCATAAGTCTCCTCCTTACCTGGGTTATAAGTGAACTCAGGATGGTCTTTATTACCACCTCCGGAAAATTCCGGGTAAGCGCGATTGGCCGCCGAGGCATGGCCGGGCATATCTATTTCAGGAATTACCTCTATTTGTTGTGCAATTGCGTAATCCACCACTTCACGAATCTGTTCCTGCGTATAGAATTTTGGTGTTTTACTGCTATTGCTCCAATCCCCAATAGATCCAACCTGAACAAGTTTTGGGTAGGCCTTAATTTCGATGCGCCATGCAGGTTCATCAGTCAGGTGCCAATGGAATTTATTCAGCTTGTGCTCAGCCATCAAATCCAACAATTGTTTCACCTTTTCCATACCGAAAAAGTGTCGGGATTCATCCAGCATTAATCCCCTCCAGGCAAAACGGGGAGAATCCTTTACGACTCCCACTGGAAGTGCCCAGGAACTGTTTTCCTTATGGTTGGCCCAAATGAGCTGTTTTAAGGTTTTCAAGCCGTAGAATACCCCGGACGGTGAGGGGGCCTTCACCTTTATACCATCAGTTTTTATTTCCAGAACATAACTTTCTTCCGAAAGCTGATCTGTAATGGAATCCATTTCAAGCACCAATAATGCATTCCCTGAATCCTCCGGCTCTGAACGGACTTCAATGTAAGGGGCGCTTTCCATGACAAAGAATTCAGCCACATCGCGTAACTCTTCGTTTTCAAATTCCAGATTTAGTTCTCTTTCGGTAAAATAACTCCCTTCTTCCCATTGCACTTCATTCGGTAACGGAATTATCGTACGATTGGTTTCATAAACAACGTCCTTACAAGAGAACAGCAGCATGGCCAGAACGACAATTCCAATAGGACTTATAGCCCGATTAGTTATCGTACCAGACTTCACTATTAGTTCCATTACGTACTGCATTATGCTTCTTTTACCGAGTTGCGAGTTTTATAAAGGTAGGGATTATGGGTTAGGAAGAACCAAAGTACTTCCGCTTACTACATTGCTATTTCTTAAATATTTTGGGTTTAATTGGAGACCCTCCTTCTCCGAAGTATAAGCGAAGAAAGCTTCGAATGGTACCCTACAGGATATAGGCCTGTAGGGCGAAGTTTCTGAGCTGGTTTTGCTTGTCCGTCTGCAAGGCGGGTGATAGCAAAAATACCTACGGAGAAGGCGTCCTTTTTCCGTTGCTTTTACTGCATCCGACGAGCCTGATAAATATCAGGAGAGAGGAATGCACAGCAAAAAGCAATTAGAAAGCCGATCATCCAGGCTGATTGCTATTATTTTAGATGTACCACGAGATACAATCTCGCGGTAGCGGAGGGAATGGACTGTTTTTATCTTGTTCATTTTGTTTTGATACAAATACTCAGTTGGCATATCTTAGATGAATATGTCCGTTGCTCAATATTATTTACTTGACACTTTTGCCCGCGTACCGTTCAAAGGCAATCCTACGCCAGTCTGTTTACTTACCGATGAGCTAAGCACTCAAACCATGTTTATGTTGGCTGAAGAGTTTAATGCTCCGGTAACTGCTTTTGTAGCAACCGCCAGTGACGAACTCTTTAAGATCAGGTATTTTACCGGCACAGGAGAAATTCCGGCCTGTGGCCATGCAACTCTGGGGGCCGCTCATATACTGCTCAATCAAAACCCGGATTTTGAAAGGATTGTATTTGTTACCATTGAAGGTGTAAAAATCATAGCGAATAAGGAAAGAGATTTGGTGTATCTCGTATATCCTGTTTATGAAAGAAAAGATTACGAAATTCCCGGTGAATTGCTGGAGGCTTTGGGTGTTGAGCAAATAGCGTCTCACTTTTATTGCGATGAATTGGAATCGCTGTTCATTGAACTCAAGGATGATTCTGCGGTCCGGAGTATTCGTCCTGATTTCGAAAAGCTTCGAAAGAGCTCAGACGAAGTCAAGGAAGTGGTTATAATGAGTGAATCCAAATCGGATGATGCAGATTTTATCCTCCGTTCTTTCTGCCCCTGGATTGGAATTGATGAAGATCCGGTAACTGGTTCCATCCATTCGGTTTTAGGGCCTTATTGGAAAGAAAGAACAGGGAAAACCGAACTAATCGCATTTCAAGCTTCAAAAAGAAGTGGTGAGATCTTCATTCAGGTAACTGATAACTCAGTTAAAATTGGAGGGCCCTCAAAAATCCTTGTCGATGGAACGCTAGACTTGTCATAAAACCAATTGATTGTTTTATGCTTATTTCACCTGAGGCGAACGCACTTCCGCTTGTAACACCGCTATTTCTAAAAAAACCTTCGGTTAACTTTCATTCAAAAGCTTAAATCTAAAACTAGCCTTTTTGGGCAGCATAAAAGACAGGCTTCGTATAGAATCGCCGAAGCCTTTCAGACTCCGTAGCCGAGCTACTTCGGCGAAGGAACTTGGAGATAACTTAGTTTATGAGAGCGGTTCTTAAAATATTTAATTTTAAGAAACACATAGTGAAAAAGTCCCCTTTTTGAATTCCTTTTACTGCATCCGACGACCTCGATAGTTATCAGGGGAGAGGAATGCACAGCAAAAAGGAATAGAAATACCAAATAGCCCGGTTTTATTGGAGTTGTGCATTTCTGTTATACCTGGTAGTTTCGTCTTTTGTCCATTTGAATCACCACGAGATACAATCTCGCGGTAGCAGAGCTAACAAGTTTTAAGGGATTCATCCCATAAGTACAAATAAGGGTGAGTTAAATCGATGAATGGCCCGATGAGATAGTATTAATACTACAAGATATACAGTATTATATACCATCCATATATTTTTCCTACGTTTTTAGAAGAACTTTAACTACATTAAAGTTTGATCGTTTCCCCAAATTTTCTTAGGTATCATGTCTTCTTCTTAACCGGTGAGGTTGTTTTATGGATGCCTGAATTTGGGTAGGTTCTTATTCAATTATTCATTCACAAAAAGAGCTCAATAATGGCAAAAACAACAAAAACAACCAGAAAAAAAAAGGAGCCCGAAGTACATAGGGTCCTTGTTGAACTAAGGGTTCCGGATTCACATTTGGGTGCTGATGCAAATATCATGGCGTCCTCACTCGATCTCGTCGAATTAGAAATCGATGCTGATTATATTCCGGTTCCGATGGAACCTTCTGATGCTCTACTGGCTGCTGAGATGGCCGCACAACGCGAGGCCTCAGTAGTAATTGCCGGGATGGTCAAAGACGATGATCGGAAGGCTTTAGAAGAAAATCCAAGGGTTATTAAGGTCTGGAGCGATGCCACAATTAGTCCGTTCTATGATTCCGAAGTGATCCAGGAAGAAGAAACCGAAGTAGAAACCCATCTGGAACTGGTCCCTCAGGAATCATTCGGTACATGCCCTATAGGGACTTGCGACTGCAATTCGGGGACTCCCAAAGGCAATATGGCTACAGTAAGGCGCTACCTGGGGGTAGACCGGATCCATAATCTGGGAATAAGAGGTCGTGGTATTGTAGTTGGGGTTCTGGATTCCGGGATCACAGCCGTAGGACGTACCCTTAAACCAGGAGAAAGGCCTACCCGTCTTATACCAAATGTGATCGGAGGTTGGCCTGCTGATTGGGGTACCGAGTCCAGTGATTGGGGATATCATGGAAACATGTGTTCTACCGATGTACTGGGAATGGCTCCGGAAGCCAGAATCTATGATCTCCGAATCTCCGGCGGCAGTTCGCCTGCCACTGTAGGTAATGCGTTACAAGCGTTTCAATGGGCGATCAACCGGTTTAGGCGGGATGGAACCCCGCATATCCTATCCAATAGTTGGGGGATCTTTCAACGAAGCTGGTATCGGGATTATGCGGAAAATCCGGAGCATCCGTTTACCCGGAAAGTGGTAGAGGCTATCAATACAGGTATCATAGTATTGTTTGCAGCCGGTAATTGCGGGGGCACCTGTCCTGATGGAAGATGTGGAAGTGAAAACGGCCCAGGTAAAAGTATTTGGGGAGCTAACGGCCATCCGTTTGTAATGACCGTTGGCGCAGCTAATACACGGGGTCAATTTATCGGATACAGCAGTCAGGGACCAGCGGCATTGGATCCTTATAAGCCCGACTTTTTATCTATCAGTCACTTTACCGGATATTTCAGAAGTGATAGTGGAACTTCGGCCGCTACTCCTATTGCAGCCGGGGTTGTTGCACTCTTTAAACAACGCAATCCACGTGCCAGCCAGTTTGATATTAAAGCTGGCTTGAAACTTACGGCCAGGGATATGGGAACAGCAGGTTGGGATCAACATGCCGGATCAGGTATTATCAATGCCTGGACCGCCTTCAACCATCCCAGGGTAAGAGGTACCAGGCCTCCCACACAACGTCCGTTTACAGGCGTTCAATTTCGAGGCACACTGCGGCCTAATCAAACCGCCAGATGGTTTACGTTCAATTGGCCGGCGCATTGGCATGTTTTCTGGCATGCGATGTCTTTGACCTCCGGCACTAAGATCAGGTGGAATGTTCGTACCGAACGTGCCAATGACAACTATATTACCTACTGGATCTCTATTACCAATTTGTCAAATCGGAGCGCCCGAGTGGAAGGACGATATGCCGTTTTGGGATCAAATTAGATTTCGGAGTATTTATTATTTCTATAACACATAAAAACATTAATCATGAGAGTTGGAACACAATATACAGGAACTGTTAACCGAAACGGTCGACTTAGAGTATTCACATGGGGCTGGAACCCAAACCAACATGTAATCTGGCATGTTGTACCAGTTTCTACCCGTCGGGGTGGACCCCAGTTGGATTGGGATGTAGAAGTAGAACGTGCGAATAGCAACCAGGTAACTTACTGGGTCAATGTAGAAAATTTGACAAACCAGGATGTACGTTTCGAAATGCGATATGCCATTTTAAATTGAATGACTTAAATAATTGATTAATTTTTAATTTTAGTAAAATGCGAATCATCATAGAAACCGAAGATACCGGAAAAGTGAAGGTCACTAAGCCTACCCAAACCGATAAGCCAGAATCAGATTCAATTCCTGTAATTGATTCAGGAACCGGACCGCAGGGCCAAGCTCAAGTCAGCGATAATGAGCCCGACTTTACTAATAACGGTGAGGAGTTTATGGACTCTGACACCATTGATGCGGGGGCAGTTCCCAGCGAACTATTAGAGTTGATGGAAGGTGCAGAACCTACCCAAACCGGGGAAGTTGGTGACCTTGATTCGGGAGAAGCTCCCGCCTCATAGGCAGGCATTCTTTTGACTGCAATTGTTGCTTTAATTGCCACCTTAGACGTCGCATTTGGAGCTCTTGCAGTTTGACACATTGCCCATATCCTTAGAAAATCTGTTTGTCTAATACCCTTTGGATGAGCAGATTTTTCTTGTTTAATGAGTTAATAAAAAGGACGAAATTGGCACAAAGCCCGAGGGGTGAAAGCACTTCCGCTTGCTGCACCGTTATTTCTGAAAACCTTCGGATTACTTTCGTTCAAAAACTTCAATCGAAGGTTAACCTTTTTGGGCAGCATAAGAGACGAGCTTCGTTAGGATCGGTGAAACCTTTCAGCCTCCGTAGCCAAGCTACTTCGGCGAAGGAACCTGGAGCCGATTTAGAAGAATGGCTCTGGTTTTAAAGTGGAGCTTTAAAAATGCCTCTCCAAAAAGTGTCTTTTCTTCCTGCCCGTACCTAACGGTCCGTTCGGGCGGGTTGTTTCGTTTTCTATTGCCTCCGACGAGCCTGATAGCCATCAAGGGAGAGGAATGCACGGCAAAAAGGAATAGAACGTAAGATAGCAAGTTTATACATGTGATGCATAAGAACAGATTGCACCTTGTCCGACTCTGGAAATCCGCGTCAACCTGGTAAGCAAAAGAAATGAATAAACCATCTTACAGTGGCGCAGCCGAATCATCGGCCAGTTATGCAAAGAACCCGACTCCTTTTCCTCAGGGTTGCAAGCTTTTTGCCCGGTTATTCCTAATATAATCCGGTTATGCATTCATATTTGCTTCTTGTTTTTAAGCTCTCGTAATTTACCTTCCATGAATCCTTGACAGGCAGCAAAAAGAGCTTATGCATAAGCTCTTTTTTAGTAATTACAGACGATAATTCCAATGGAGTTTTCCAATATCCCAAACCACTCTGTAATCAGAAAAAATCAAATGTCTTTTAGCTATAAAATTCCATTTTTTGATCTCCTATTTCAAGTCGGAGTTACCAAAACAATGGGCCTACGATATAATCTTCCAGAAATAAACAACCCCTTATGAAATCAACCAAACTTCTCCTATCGCTTCTGTTTTTTACTACATACGTAGCATTTTACGGTCAGGTAAGTATAGGGAGTGCTGTTCCGGATGCTTCAGCACAATTGGACATCACAGCTACGGACAAGGGAGTATTGATTCCCCGGGTTACACTTCAAAGTACTTCGGACGATATAACAATTACCAATGGGAATGTAACAGGACTGATCGTCTATGCCCAAGACGCGGTAAGCGATATTATCCCCGGATTTTACTTCTGGGATGGAACTGCTTGGCAACGCCTGCTCAACCCGGCGGATATAAATGTTCTGGAAACCACCACTGATCTGGAAGATCGTGAAGATGGTTTAATTAGCTTCATTAATGAAGATGGAATACTACAGACCGTAAAAAAATCTGATATAACGGATAATGAGGACGGCACTTATACTTTCACCAATAACGATGGCAGCGATGTAATCATAAATACCAATCAGATCACGATAACCGATATGGTCTCAGGACATCTGATCGCCACCATTACTCAAGCTGATGGTACCGTTTTACAAATCAACGAAACGGTTGCCACATTTGTAGACAACGCAGACGGTACCATTACTTACACGGATGAAGCCGGGATTGCGAACACCCTGAACAAATCAAATATAACGGATAACACGGACGGCACCTATACCTTTACCAACAATGATGGGTCGGACGTAATTATTGATACTAATGGCATTACAATTTCCAATACGATTACAGGAAACCGCATCGCCACAATTACAAAAGCGGACGGCAGCTCGGAAGATCTGCACGAGACGATCACCAGCCTTAGCCTCAATGCTGATAATATCAACCTGGATTTTGTCGATGAAAGTGGAACCACCACTCAGGTGGATCTGACCGATGCGGTCACCAATCTGGAAACCGTCACCAGCCTTAGCCTCAATGCCGATAATACCAACCTGGATTTTGTCGATGAGAGTGGGACCACCACTCAGGTGGATCTAACCGATGCGGTCACTAATCTGGAGACCGTCACCAGCCTTAGCCTCAATGCAGACAATACCAACCTGGATTTTGCCGATGAGAACGGAACCACCACTCAGGTGGATCTGACCGATGCGGTCACCAATCTGGAAACCGTCACCAGCCTTAGCCTCAATGCCGATAATACCAACCTGGATTTTGTCGATGAGAGCGGAACCACCACTCAGGTGGATCTGACCGATGCGGTCACCAATCTGGAAACCGTCACCAGCCTTAGCCTCAATGCCGACAATACCAACCTGGATTTTGTCGATGAGAGCGGAAGCACCACTCAGGTGGATCTAACCGATGCGGTCACCAATCTGGAGACCACCACTACTTTGACGGATAACCTTGATGGGACATATACTTATAGCAGTGAGAATGGAGTTTCAACAACATTTACGGGCACCGACGATCAGACCGCCACTGAAGTGAGCTATGATAACACATCCTCAGGACTTACCGCAACTACAACCCAGGCAGCCATTGACGAACTGAATACCAACAGTACCGACGATCAGACCGCTACGGAAGTAAGTTATGACAACTCAACATCCGGCCTTACCGCCACTACAACCCAGGCAGCTATTGATGAGCTAAATACCAATAGTACCGATGATCAAACCGCAGCAGAAGTGAGTTATAGCAACGCATCCTCAGGTCTTACTGCCACCACAACACAGGCGGCCATTGATGAATTGAATACCAATAGCACGGACGATCAGACTGCGGCAGAGGTAAGCTATGACAACTCAACATCCGGCCTTACCGCCACTACAACCCAGGCAGCTATTGATGAGCTAAATACCAATAGTACCGATGATCAGACTGCTGCTGAAGTGAGTTATAGCAACACATCCTCAGGTCTTACAGCTACCACGACCCAAGCGGCCATTGATGAATTGAATACCAATAGCTCTGATGATCAGACTGCCGCGGAAGTAAGTTATGACAACTCAACTTCAGGACTTACCGCCACGAATACCAAGGCGGCCATTGACGAAGTGGCTGCAGGAAGCTCCGATGACCAGAACATTGCTAACCTGGCTATTAACACCACTTCAAATGTATTAACAGTCGGTATTGAAAGTGGTTCCTCACAGACTGTTGATCTCTCCCACCTGGATGACAGTGGGACTGATGACCAAACCGCTGCGGAGGTGAGCTATGACAACTCAACATCCGGCCTTACCGCCACTACAACACAGGCAGCCATTGATGAACTAAATACCAATAGTACCGATGATCAGACCGCAGCGGAAGTAAGCTATTCCAACACATCCTCAGGGCTTACTGCCACCACAACACAGGCGGCCATTGATGAATTGAATACCAATAGCACGGACGATCAGACTGCCGCGGAAGTAAGTTATGACAACTCAACTTCAGGACTTACGGCCACGAATACCAAGGCGGCCATTGACGAAGTGGCTGCAGGAAGCTCCGATGACCAGAACATCGCTAACCTGGCTATTAACACTACTTCAAATGTATTGACCGTCGGTATTGAGAGCGGTTCCTCACAGACTGTTGATCTCTCCCACCTGGATGACAGTGGGACCGATGACCAGACCGCTGCGGAAGTGAGTTATTCCAACACAACCTCAGGCCTTACCGCCACTACAACACAGGCAGCCATTGATGAACTAAATACCAATAGCACCGACGATCAGACTGCAGCAGAAGTAAGCTATGACAACTCAACTTCAGGTCTTACGGCAACGAATACCAAGGCAGCTATAGACGAAGTGGCTGCAGGAAGCTCCGATGACCAGAACATCGCTAACCTGGCTATTAATACTACTTCAAATGTATTAACCGTCGGTATTGAAAGTGGTTCCTCACAAACCGTTGACCTTTCACATTTGGATGACTCCGGAACGGACGACCAGACCGCTCTAGAGGTAAGCTATAACAATTCAACATCGGGCCTTACCGCCACTACAGCACAGGCAGCCATTGATGAACTGAATACCAATAGTACCGATGATCAGACCGCCGCGGAAGTGAGTTATAGCAACACAACCTCAGGTCTTACTGCCACCACAACACAGGCGGCCATTGATGAATTGAATACCAATAGCACGGACGATCAGACTGCGGCAGAGGTAAGCTATGACAACTCAACTTCAGGACTTACGGCCACCAACACCAAGGCGGCCATTGATGAACTGAATACCAATAGTACTGATGACCAGACCGCTGCAGAAGTAAGTTATGACAATTCAACCTCTGGTCTTACCGCCACCAACACCAAGGCGGCCATTGACGAAGTGGCTGCAGGAAGCTCCGATGACCAGAACATCGCTAACCTGGCTATTAACACCACTTCAAATGTATTGACAGTAGGCATCGAAAGTGGTTCCTCACAGACCGTCGATCTGTCCCATCTGGATGACAGTGGGACCGATGACCAGACCGCTGCGGAGGTGAGCTATGACAACTCAACATCGGGCCTTACCGCCACTACAACCCAGGCAGCTATTGATGAGCTAAATACCAATAGTACTGACGATCAGGATATTGAAAGTCTGGCCGTTGATACCGGCACCAATGTTCTAACCGTCGGCATTGAAAATGGTGACTCAATGACCGTGGACCTCTCCCATCTGGATGACTCTGGAACGGATGATCAGAACATTGCTAACCTGGCTATTAACACCACTTCAAATGTATTAACCGTAGGTATTGAGGGCGGTTCCTCACAGACCGTTGACCTTTCACATTTGGATGATTCCGGAACGGACGATCAGACCGCTCTAGAGGTAAGCTATAACAATTCAACATCGGGCCTTACCGCCACTACAACACAGGCAGCCATTGATGAACTAAATACCAATAGTACCGATGATCAGACCGCAGCAGAAGTGAGTTATAGCAACACAACTTCAGGTCTTACTGCCACCACAACACAGGCGGCCATTGATGAATTGAATACCAATAGCACCGACGATCAGACTGCGGCAGAGGTAAGCTATGACAACTCAACTTCAGGACTTACCGCCACGAATACCAAGGCGGCCCTAGACGAAGTGGCTGCAGGAAGCTCCGATGACCAGAACATCGCTAACCTGGCTATTAACACCACTTCAAATGTATTAACAGTCGGTATTGAGAGCGGTTCCTCACAGACCGTTGACCTTTCACATTTGGATGATTCCGGAACGGACGATCAGACCGCTCTAGAGGTAAGCTATAACAATTCAACATCGGGCCTTACCGCCACTACAGCACAGGCAGCCATTGATGAACTAAATACCAATAGTACCGATGATCAGACCGCTGCGGAAGTGAGTTATTCCAACACATCCTCAGGTCTTACTGCCACCACAACACAGGCGGCCATTGATGAGCTAAATACCAATAGTACTGACGATCAGACTGCAGCAGAGGTAAGCTATGACAACTCAACTTCAGGTCTTACGGCAACGAATACCAAGGCAGCTATAGACGAAGTGGCTGCAGGAAGCTCCGATGACCAGAACATCGCTAACCTGGCTATTAATACTACTTCAAATGTATTGACCGTCGGTATTGAGAGCGGTTCCTCACAGACCGTTAATCTCTCCCACCTGGATGACAGTGGGACCGATGACCAGACCGCTGCGGAGGTGAGCTATGACAACTCAACATCGGGCCTTACCGCCACTACAACACAGGCAGCTATTGATGAGCTAAATACCAATAGTACCGATGATCAGACCGCAGCGGAAGTAAGTTATTCCAACACATCCTCAGGGCTTACTGCCACCACAACACAGGCTGCCATTGATGAATTGAATACCAATAGCACCGACGATCAGACTGCGGCAGAGGTAAGCTATGACAACTCAACTTCAGGACTTACCGCCACGAATACCAAGGCGGCCATTGACGAAGTGGCTGCAGGAAGCTCCGATGACCAGAACATCGCTAACCTGGCTATTAACACTACTTCAAATGTATTAACCGTAGGCATTGAGAGCGGTTCGTCACAGACCGTTGACCTCTCCCATTTGGATGACAGTGGAACCGATGATCAGACTGCAGCAGAGGTGAGCTATAACAATTCAACATCGGGCCTTACCGCCACTACAGCACAGGCAGCCATTGATGAACTAAATACCAATAGTACCGATGATCAGACCGCAGCGGAAGTAAGCTATTCCAACACCACCTCAGGTCTTACTGCCACCACAACACAGGCGGCCATTGATGAATTGAATACCAATAGCACCGACGATCAGACTGCGGCAGAGGTAAGCTATGACAACTCAACTTCAGGACTTACCGCCACGAATACCAAGGCGGCCATTGACGAAGTGGCTGCAGGAAGCTCCGATGACCAGAACATCGCGAACCTGGCTATTAATACCACTTCAAATGTATTAACCGTAGGTATTGAGAGCGGTTCTTCACAGACCGTTGACCTTTCACATTTGGATGATTCCGGAACGGACGATCAGACCGCTCTAGAGGTAAGCTATAACAATTCAACATCGGGCCTTACCGCCACTACAACCCAGGCAGCCATTGATGAACTAAATACCAATAGTACCGATGATCAGACCGCTGCAGAAGTGAGTTATAGCAACACAACCTCAGGTCTTACAGCTACCACAACACAGGCGGCCATTGACGAAGTGGTTGCAGGAAGCTCCGATGACCAGAACATCGCTAACCTGGCTATTAACACCACTTCAAATGTATTGACTGTAGGTATTGAAAGTGGTTCCTCACAGACTGTTGATCTCTCCCACCTGGATGACAGTGGGACTGATGACCAAACCGCTGCGGAGGTGAGCTATGACAACTCAACATCCGGCCTTACCGCCACAAACACCAAAGCAGCCATTGATGAAGTGGCGGCAGGAAGCTCCGATGACCAGAACATCGCTAACCTGGCTATTAACACCACTTCAAATGTATTGACCGTCGGTATTGAGAGCGGTTCCTCACAGACCGTTGACCTTTCACATTTGGATGATTCCGGAACGGACGATCAGACCGCAGCGGAAGTAAGTTATGACAACTCAACTTCAGGTCTTACGGCAACGAATACCAAGGCAGCTATAGACGAAGTGGCTGCAGGAAGCTCCGATGACCAGAACATCGCTAACCTGGCTATTAATACTACTTCAAATGTATTGACCGTCGGTATTGAGAGCGGTTCGTCACAGACCGTTAATCTTTCTCATCTGGATGACAGTGGAACCGATGATCAGACTGCAGCAGAGGTGAGCTATAGCAACACATCCTCAGGCCTTACCGCCACCACAACCCAGGCGGCTATTGATGAACTGAATACCAATAGTACCGACGATCAGACCGCCGCTGAAGTGAGCTATAGCAACACATCCTCAGGCCTTACCGCCACCACAACCCAGGCGGCTATTGATGAACTGAATACCAATAGTACCGACGATCAGACCGCCGCTGAAGTGAGTTATTCCAACACATCCTCAGGTCTTACTGCCACCACAACACAGGCGGCCATTGATGAGCTAAATACCAACAGTACCGACGATCAGACCGCCGCAGAAGTGAGTTATGACAACTCAGCATCCGGCCTTACCGCCACAAACACCAAAGCAGCTATTGATGAGCTAAATACCAATAGTACCGATGATCAGACCGCCGCGGAAGTAAGCTACGACAACTCAACCTCAGGACTTACCGCTACAAACACCAAGGCAGCTATTGATGAATTAAATACCAATAGCTCCGACGATCAGACGGCTGCGGAAGTAAGCTATTCCAATACAACCTCAGGCCTTACCGCCACCACAACCCAGGCGGCCATTGATGAAGTAGCCGCGGGGGGAAGCACGGATGATCAGACTGCTGCGGAAGTGAGCTATGACAACTCAACATCAGGCCTTACCGCCACAAACACCAAAGCGGCCATTGATGAATTGAATACCAATAGTACCGATGATCAGACCGCTGCGGAAGTGAGCTATGACAACTCAACATCAGGCCTTACCGCCACAAACACCAAGGCAGCTATTGATGAAGTAGCCGCAGGTATAGGCACTGCTGATTATGTGAAACCCATCGATGCCATTACAGGGGATACTACACTGGGCGCTACACACTATACGGTGGTACTTGGATCGGGGGTTTATACAACTGGTATTTCACTGCCTACTGCTTCGACCAATACCGGAAGGATATACATTATACGAAACGACTCTGGAGTTGGAGTACTGGTAAATGGCAGCACACTGGCCAATGGTAGTGTGATATGGTATCAGAGCACGGGATCAGCCTGGGTTCAAATCAATTAAAACAGGGCATTATGTATAGAGCTTTATTGCAACGGCTACTACTTATTCTGGGATTTCTGCTACCCGGCACATGGGTCCTACAGGCGCAGTTCACCAATCAGGGTGAATTTACCATTCTGGCTGACACAGAAGTCGGGATATTTGATGCCATAGAAAACACCATCTCCGGCACCATTATAAACGATGGAGCGCTTTTTAGCTACTCTCACTTCAATAATAACGGGATCATGGACTTTACGACCGGAGGAGAACTACATTTCGAAGGTTCCGCCCTCCAGATGATCAGTGGGACCGGTGAAAACTTCTTGTACGACCTGCATTTTAATAATACAAGTGCTGTATCTCCTTTTGAACTCAGCGGAAATATTAGTGTTGGCCATATCGCCAATTTTAATGAAGGCATACTGAACAATATTGATTTTGGAGGCAGTATTACCTTCGAGGAAGACGCGGACCATACCAATACCAGCGACCTAAGCCATGTTAATGGTAAGGTGATCAAGTATGGTGAAAACAGTTTTATTTTCCCAATAGGCGATAACGGGCAGTACCGCCCAGCCAATATCACTGCTCCTCAGGAAATTTTGGACTCCTATACCGGGCAATACGTTTTGGAAAATAGCAATTCTTCCTATCCCCATGATCTAAAAACAGACCTTATTCTACAGATCAACAACACGGAGTACTGGACCATTGAAAGGAATAGTGGCAGCTCGGATGTAGTACTTAGCCTGAGTTGGGATAAAGACACTTCTCCGGATTTTATTACCAACGCTGATCCTGCCAGTTTACACATAGTAAGATGGGATGCCGAAAGAGGTTTTTGGGTAGATGAAGGAGGAATCCTCAATGCAGCTGACCAAACGATCACTACCATTGCAAGTGTCTCCGGTTATGGGGTTTTTACCCTGGCCACGGTTGAAGTAGATGAAGTGTTACCAGGCGGCCTGGTGCCATACAATGCTGTCTCGCCCAACAGCAACGGAGAAAACGATGTTTTCAGAATTGATGGCCTGGAGCGCTTTCCTAATAATACGGTGGAAATCTTCAACTCATGGGGAGTAAGCGTCTTTAAAACCAGCGGATACAATAATGCAGATAATGCATTTAGAGGATTTTCTAAGGGAAACTTTACAATGAACAATTCGGAGCCCCTGCCTACGGGAACCTATTTTTATGTGCTTAACTATGAATACTCTGAAAACGGAAGTGCAGCACGTACAGTCCGAAAAGCCGGGTTCCTCTATATAGATGCAAATTAGATCACCTTAAATGGCACTACAATTGCTTATAACGAATACAAAGAATATCTTGGCGACTGCTATCTTTTTGACACTTTCCTTAATCGTCAACGCCCAGCAAGAAGCCCAATTCACCCAATACATGTATAATACGGTGATCATAAATCCGGCTTATGCCGGCAGCCGTGGATGTATGAGTTTCAATACCTTATACCGGTCTCAGTGGGTAGGCCTGGAAGGCGCTCCAAAAACCGTTTTCTTTTCCTTAAATACACCAATTAGCAGGAAAGTGGGTCTGGGGTTCTCCTTTTATAAGAATGAGATCGGCCCCTCTGTAGAAAACATGATCGCTACCGATTATGCCTATAGTGTAAAACTCTCAAGAGGTATCACACAATTAAGTTTCGGAATAAAGGCCGGCATACAAACCTTGGATATAGACTTTTCCAAGCTTAACATTTTCAGTCCGTTAGAGCAGGCATTTGAGAACAATATAGATAACCGCATAACCCCTCTTTTAGGGCTGGGGGCTATGCTCCACAATGATAAATGGTATATGGGAATTTCGGCTCCCAACATCTTACAGACCGAACATTACGAGGATAATTCCCTGTCTACCGCCACTGAAAAATTACATGTTTTCTATACCGCAGGATATGTTTTTGATCTGCCCAGAGATGTACAGTTCAAACCTGCAATTCTAGCCAAATATGTAGCAGGCGCCCCTTTAGGATTGGATCTGTCCGCCAATTTTTTAATCTATCGCAGATTTACACTTGGCGCCTCATACCGGCTTAATGCCGCAGCCAGTGCCCTGGTTGCCATCCAACTTAACAATCAGATAATGATTGGATACGCATATGATACCGACGCGACCAGCCTGAGTAATTATAACTATGGTTCACATGAGGTGTTTTTACGATTTGAATTGCTTTCCAGGGTACGGAATAATATTTCTCCCAGATTTTTTTAGGAAGGCGAAAGGCAAGCTTAATAATTTGACCAAATGTCACATAAAAATCCTCCTATAGCAGCGAGTAATCTCGTTAGACTTTTTAGCATATTTCTAATAATTATTGGCTTGCTCCGCGTTTCAGCCCAGGAAAATAGATTAAAAAAAGCCAATAAAGACTACGAAGAATTGGCCTTCCCTGATGCGACATCCATCTACCTTAAAATAGCAGAATCGGGTTTCAAATCCGAAGAGCTGTTTCAAAAACTAGGAAACAACTATTACTTTAATGCAAAATATGCTGATGCCTTGAAATGGTATGCAGAACTACTGGATCTTAACAACAGTCCGGAAGACCCCATCTATCTGTTGCGTTACAGCCAAACCCTTAAAGCTCTTGGTCATAACAAGGAGTCGGAAATAATGTACAATAGGTTTCAGGAACGTATCCTGGGGGAAGACGCCAATTATAGCACTGACGCTCAATTCTATCTGAACCTTATAGCGGATAATTCAAACCGCTATACCCTTCAACCACTTACAATAAATACTGACAAGGTAGAATTTGGCGCTACTGTTCTCGGAGATAAATTGATATACACCGCCGCCGGTGAAATGTCCGGCCCTGTAAAACGTATACATTCATGGACAAATGAAATTTTCTATGACTTTTATCAGGCCAAAATTGAGGAAAACGGAAATCTGGGGAAAGCTGAAAAAATGCCCGGTAATCTGAACAGCAGATACAATGAGTCTTCGGTAGTATTTACAAAAGACGGGAACACTGCCTATTTTACCAGAAATAATACCACCCCTAAATCAAAAAAAGTCAAAGGTCGAAAGGATAATCTAAAGATCTACAGGGCCACAAAAGTCAATGATAAATGGAAAAATATTGAAGACCTTTCTATCAATTCAGATATTTATTCCAATGCACACCCGGCCCTAAGCCCTGACGAACGCAGCTTGTTTTTTGCCTCTAATATGCCAGGATCTCTCGGGCAAACAGATATTTTTATGGTTGAGATCAATGCTGATGGCTCACTTTCAGAACCAGAAAATCTGGGTCCTGGAATAAATACCAGGGGCAGAGAGTCTTTTCCTTTTGTATCCGGGGACCAGGAGCTATACTTTTCTTCTGATGGGCACTTTGGACTGGGGAGCTACGATGTTTTTTACGTGGATCTGACAGCTAAAACACATCAGATAATCAATTTGGGAAAACCCATAAATAGTTCCTTTGACGATTTTGCCTTTTGGATTGACAATAAAACCCATCAAGGATATTTTAGTTCTAACCGTCAAGGGGGAAAGGGGCAGGACGATATATACCGTTTTACGGAAATCATCCCGATCAAAAAAGCGATTAGCAATACGATTTCTGGAAAAGTAACCGATGAAAAAACCGGAGAACCCCAGGAAGGCGTTACCATAACTTTCAGAGATATGGAAAACAATATCCTGGCCTCGGTAACCACGGATGAAAGCGGCTCCTATACCCAGGAGATCAATAGGTACCTTGAGCACAGGTTGGTTGCTCACAAAAACGGCTTTGAAACTACGGATAAGTTCATAGCCCAAGGAGCACCTGCTCGGGAAGTTGATTTTTCTTTAAAGGCCAATATCGTAGAAATTCCCGATAAAATAAAGCAGCGTATTGCCGAACAGGATATAGTTAAGATCCTGTCTAAGGAAGAACCAAACAAAGTAAAGCATATAGACGGTATACAACCCGGTTACTTTTTGATCGCCAACGTATATAGCTGCAAATCGTTCTCCAACAGGTTTATGCGTTTCCTTGAAAAGAAAGGTTTGTCCCCTAAATCCTTTTACAGAAGTCAAAACAATTACTATTACGTGTATCTGGAACGTTATGATACCTTGCAAGAGGCCCGAAAAGCCAGGGATAGTAAGTTTTTTGGAAAGTATCTGGCTAAAACATGGATATTGGAGTATTAAGTTTCTGGCTTCTGTTATCGCTTGCAGCACCGCTATTTCTGAAAAACCTTTGGCCAATTTTTGTGCTAAATGCTTTGGTGAATGGCCAGTCTTTTTGGGCAGCATAGAAGGCAAACTTCGTAAAGAATCGCCGAAACCTTGGAGGCGATTTAGAAGAATGACTTCGGTTTTAAAGCGAAGCTTTAAAAATGCCTCTCCAAAAAGTGTCTTTTCTTTTGTTTCGTTTTCTTTGGACAAGTAAAGAAAATGAAATGCGAGATAGAAAGTTTTTGTACATGATAATTGCAAGCACGGATTGCAAATCCGCGCTATCTGGTTTGTTTTGTTCTTTTGTTGAATTTACCACGAGATACAATCTCGCGGTAGCGAAGGCTGACATCGGATAAATGTTCTTTTTTGCATCGCCAAAAAAAGAACGAAAAAACGCTAGGCTGATTTTAGATTTCTTGAAATACTACCAAAAGTTTGCAGCCGTACAATCCAGGCCGCTTTTGCCATGCAAAATGCTCTATGGATTGCACCTTGTCCGCCTATGGTGGAAATCCGCGGTGTCTGCTCATGACAAGCTCCACGAGTAATCCCTCCTCCTCCGCGACAAACTGAAGCAGCGTTTGCGGGTTTTGTATTTCGTGCTTTGCAAAGGCTAAAATGCGATTTAAAACAATTGCTAAAAGTAATATTGAAATAGATCTTTACAGCGCTGCCCGAAAAGAGCAAGAATCGGAAATAATAAACATCAGACTTCCACTTTCCAGTATCCCTGGTTTAAAAGTAATGCCGGGTTTTAGAATTACCCCATAGTACAGGATTGTATTAACCATTCTGAAGCTTATTTTGGTGAAATAGTGTAAGAATAACGCTTATGGATATCAAGAAATCATTTTCTCTAATTATTTATTTACCTTTTTTGTTAGGAACTGGTATGCAGACAGTAAAGAGTCAAGAATTGACAGTTAAAAATACCGTTCCCAAATTTGACGCAAGCGGGAATATTGTAGACGCCCATGACGGCCGGGTCATTCAGTTCGGCGATACTTTTTATTGGTATGGTACCAGCTATGGAAACACCAACGGCTTTACAACGGCCAATCGTTATGTATGCTACAGCTCCAAAGATTTGAAGACCTGGAAAAAAGTGGGCGCATTATTGCGCGACCAACCAGAGGGTGTATATTACAGACCTCACGTCATCTATAATGCCAAAACCGAGAAATACGTGCTCTGGTACAACTGGTATCCCCAATTATGGAATGGCCAATTTGGGGTCGCCCTAAGTGACACACCCGAAGGGCCTTTTACTATCATCAAGGACAACGTAAAAATGGCCAGGTCTGAACTGGGGCTTGGTGATTTTGGACTGTTTGTGGATGATGACAATATTGCCTATATCAGCTACAACACCATCAACAATCACCAGGTTTCCATAGAAAAATTGAGTGCAGATTACCTTTCCTCGACCATGGAGAACGGAGGTGTCATTTCTGAACACATGGAAGCGGGATCGCAATTCAAGCGGAATGGTAAATATTACCTTCTAACCGATTATACTTGTTGTTTCTGCAATTACGGTTCAGGGGCACGGGTCTATATTTCCGACAATCCATTAACGGGCTATACACTGACCACCAATATTAACCGCTATCCTGGCCGGTTCGCTCCGTTGCTCCACGATGGTATCGCCAGGGGTACAGCATACGAAACTCTCAAAAAAGTGGACGGTGCCTTTGAATCGGCAGAAAGTACTTTTCACAATGAAAGAAGTCTTAAAGGGATAGTCTTGGATGTATTCACAGGCAACAGACCAGAAAATTGTGGCGATGTCAGTAATCCAAGGGTACATCCGGAAATAACAACACCTGAATTCAAGGTATACCAATGGGATTTCGGCCAGTGGAAAGAAGTTCAAATCACAACTGTTCAGGTTGAAAAGTCTGCTCTGCGGGAGCATATTACACTACAATTTGATACCGTAAAGACAAATCGGATAAAAATCACACCATCCAATAAAAATGGTGCCGAAGCCATTTACATTAATGAAGTGAAATTTGAAGCGGTTGCAAACAGCGCTATCATGGGGTCGTATATCACAGGGGTGCACATTGCCAAAAACCCCATCATTCCGGCCCAGCAGACCTATGTGATGAAGCTGAAAACGTCAGAAGGCGAACAATTTCTATGGATGGGGGATCTATGGGGTTCTGCATCCGATAATATCAAGGGGCACGACTACCAATATTGGAGCAAACCGCTCGAATTCTATGAGTATGGCACAATCAAACCCTTGGAGTGGGTCGATTCCTGGAGTTTTACACCTGATAAAAATTAACTCCGCATACCTATGAACTTCAATTTCCAGTATAATTAGGATTCGGTTCAGGGAACTTGGCGCCCATCTTTTCGAGCAGTGCATTCATTTCCGTTTTCATCAGCTCCAGTTTTTCCGGTCTGGTATCGGCCAGATCTTCGGTCTCCCCCAGGTCCATCGCAAGGTTGTACAATTCATAACTATCGTCTTCGTAGAAATGAAGCAATTTCCAATGTCCATCTCGATAGGCCGAAACGGGTTGCTCCCTTTGTGGGCTGTAATGTGGCAGGTGCCATACCAAAGGCCGTTCTTCCAATTTTTCTCCTTTAAAAATCGGCAATAAACTTTTTCCATCTTCAGTTCGTTGATGGCTGCCCGAGAGTTCCATAAAGGTGTTGAAAAGGTCTTGCCCAATCACCGGTGTGCTGTTTTCTTGTTCAGGGCCAATCATTGCGGGCCAACGTACGATAAAAGGTTCACGTATACCCCCTTCATAAAGGTATCCCTTGCCCTCTCGAAGCCGGCCATTATCGGTGGGAGGGGTATGCCTGGCGAACGCGGGTACCTCCTCTACCGAAAGCCCTCCGTTGTCAGAAGTAAAAATGATTAGTGTATTCTCTGCTAAATTCAGTTCTTCCAGCGTTTGCATCACCCGGCCCACATTTTGGTCGATAGACTCGATCATGGCCGCATAATGAATGTTGGGCATTATATTCTCCTCATCATTTCCCCTTTTTCGACGATATTTTTCGACCAGTTTTGCCTTACCCTCTATGGGTACGTGTGGCGAATAAAAGTTAAGGTTTAAAAAGAATACAGTGTCCTTTTTTTCTTCGATGTACGAAACTGCTTTATCCGTGAGTACATCGGTCAAATAGTCTCCCTCACCATAACCCTCTTGAATCTCAGGTTTTTCTCCCATTGGAAAGAAAGGATAAAAGAAACTTTTTGGCAGTCCGTTCCATGCCCCGGCAATGTTCAGGTCAAATCCCTGGTATTGCGGTGAAAACTTGCCACCACCCAGGTGCCATTTACCGATATGTGCAGTCGTATAGCCCTGTTCTTTCAGCGCCTCAGCGGTTGTGGTGTACTCGAGATCCAATTGCTGGTCAACCGATGGGGTTTTCAATTTTTGGTTAGGCCCAGGAGGATGGTTGCCATGGATATGCTCGGTGACATTTACTGTTATTGGATGGAGGCCCGTCAGCAGGCTTGCCCTGGATGGGCTGCACAATGGGGCTGCGGCATATCCATCGGTAAAACGCATACCTTGAGCCGCCAAGCTATCAAGATTGGGAGTTTCAATGAACTCGTTACCGTAACAGCCCAAATCGTACCAACCCATATCGTCGGCAACAATCAACACGATATTCGGTTTTGAATTTTCTATTTGTAACTCCTCCTGATCTTTTTTCTCCGTTTTACAATTAAGCAACAAGAATAAGATGCAAAAAATCAACGGAGCTATATTTTGTCTTTTGTTCATGTTCAAGGTTTTGAATTCATCGAATTAGTTTTAAGCCATTTGGTTTCCTGCCCCAATAATAATGGTGGCACTGATTAGTATTGCCAGGCCAACCGATAAAGTTATCAGAGTTTGTTTGCCGGCGCCCTTCCATTCCTTGGTTACGATACCCCAAAGTGTGCTAAAAAGTATGATAAATACCATGTGGAGTGTCCAGCTTGCAAAATCATGCTTGCCCATTTGAGTACTGCCCATACCATAAAACATAAATTGGCAGTACCAAATGGTACCTGCAAAGGCAGCAAAAAGATAATTTATCTTTAAGGGCGTTGCCTTGTTCAGGTAATCACTATAGCTCCTGGTTTTTAAGTTTAGATAAAGGCACCATAAAAAATTAGAAGTAAAACCTCCGGCAAGAATGACGATGAACACAGGCCCATTCCGCCATAGCTCGGGCGCTTCATTCTGAAGGGCAAGTTCAGCAATAGGTGTGCCAGAAGCAATTCCGAAGGCAAAGCAAGCACTCAAAATGCCTGCAAGAGTTGCAACGATAGTTCCTTTTTTTAGATTAAACTCCTTGACACCTTGCTGCTTTTGTTCATCGGAAAGTTCCTTGTCCTTCAATATTCCTGCTCTCCCGCAAATTATAATACCCAAAAGCGAAACTACAATACCCAATAGCACCACCTGGCCAGACTGAGTTTGTAACAAACCGCTTAGTTTCCCTTCGTAAATAGGAGGTATCAATGTGCCAAAAACAGCGGTCAAACCTAATGCCAGGGCCATGCCCAAAGACATACCCAAGTATCGCATGGTCATACCAAACGTAAGACCACCAATGCCCCAGAGCAGCCCGAAAAAATACGTCCAAAAAAGTGTTGACGATTCCGTTTGTACCAGGATAGTGATGGTTTTCGGCACTGTAATAAGCGAGACAGACCACGGAACAATCAACCAGGCAAAAAATCCATTGACCAACCAACCGCTTTCCCAGGACCATCGCTGTATTTTTTTGATAGGCAGATAGAAGGATCCCGCCGCGAAGCCGCCTATGGCATGGAATAAAACACCTACAAAAGGATTTGCCATTTTAATCGAGGTTTATAGACGAGTAATTTCTTAAGCATCAGCAAATCTTAAGGTGTTCGATAGAGAGCAAGTTTGCTAACTTTTCAATTGTGGCCGATTTATGCCCGATACCTATGGCACAGTGATGGGAAGGACCTGCCTTGGACCAGTTGTCAATGAATTCCCTGATGGGGATGGAAAATTTGTAGCGTGAATTGGTATTTCCTATTTGTAATGTAGGCCCCTCTACGGATTCGCCTTCAGCAGACAACAAATAGACTTCACCTTTACCATTCTGACAGACTGATAAAAAGGTTACGGGCCCACTTTTTACCTTCATCTGAATCGATAGCCCTTTTCCGGGTTTTCCGTGGTAAACAGGCAATGGCACCAGTCCAACCCTGCCCTCAGCAATGGTAAAATGTGCCGGGCCATCGTGCCCCAGAAGAATCACTTCATCTTCAAAATCCATAGCGTAGAACTCCGAAAAGGAACCACCGATGCCCAGTATATCCATAATTTTCATGGCTTGTACATTCTTAATCTCCAACTCGCCGGCGACAGGAATATTTTTTCCTGTGAGAACCGTAAACCCCGGAATCAGGGAGGTGACAATATCCTCGTAGTTCGGGTCTCCATCACCTTCATAATAATATGCCAGTGAGCCAAGTTGAAAGTTTTCCACCAACGTATCCAGTGCTACCGAGGTCTGCGCTGCACGTTTCAATTCGTCATAATCACAATCTTCTGAGACCACAAATAGTGTATTGAATTCCTCGATCTTTTGCTTTATCTCATCATCTGAAACCTGTTCTCTAATTTTTTTCAATGTGCCAAACTCCAAAATCTCAAAGTGGTTTCCGAAAACAATGGCTTGTTGGGTCAGGTCGCTATAAACATCCAACATGCCGTTGTAATAATGGCCCAGGACCCCTACACGATTATTGTTCATGGTTTTAACAATCCTGAAAGCATCAATGTATTCCTTGATTTCTTTCCAAACATATGTCTCATCCAAATAACCAGATATCAGGTAGAAGTCAATACCCGCCCTGCTGAAAACACTTGCAATCTCAGGCGCCACACAACTTTGGCAATATGCCAGCCATTCGCCGGTCATCTTACCCCTGTCGCCTATAGCATTGAATTTTTTGTAATCGATGGCTTTTTCTGGCTGAAGGTTAAGCACAATGATTGGCACCTTGGTCTTTTGTACCAGGGGTAACACGTTATGGGAAAGCGCGTAGGTGGAAATAAAGAGAAATATGCAGTCCACATCATTTTGATTGAACAAGGTGGCTGTCGTATTAGCCTTTTGGGGATTGTCGACCATTCCAGCATCAATAACATCAACATCAAACCCTTCCATTCTTTTCACAATGATATTCTGGTATCCGACCAATTTTTCTTTCAAGCCTTCGAATTGGTCCCAATAGGTATGTAAACCGATACCGAACAACCCTATTTTAATTTTCACATTCTTCATTTCCTTTTTTCAGGGGTCTTTGTTTTTCCAAGGATTGCATAGTTACCACTGGCCAGCTCAAAGATCTTAAACCCTTTTTCTTCCTTTTTAGGGCTAGAATATTCATCGTTTATGGCAATGTTCTCATAAGTGGTTGGAACATATACCAAAGCCCTGGTCCCCTTTGGAACCTCAAAATTCAATTGGTAATCTTCCCCATTTTTCAGCTCTAACTTTATATCTCCCTTTACGGTAGGGACTACGGCGGATATATATTTTAAGAAACCGGGTTGTGGCTTTATTTGAAAGGTTTCCCAACCAGCGGAAGTGGGTGATATACCTGCGGCATACTGTGACAACAAGGTCAATCCGCCGCCACTCCAGGCATGGTTGATCGTACCGCCGCCATAGCCTTCGTCACCGATGCCCCAGCCTTCCCACATTGTAGTAATGGTCGGATGGTTTACCATTTTTGAAAAACGTTGCTTCATTCGCTTTAGCGCAACCTCCGGATATCCCATTCTAAATAGTGCCTCTAGTACGTATTTCTCCATATAGGGGCTCGCATGCCTTTCCTCTTCCAAAATCTTCAAGATGGCCGTATACTTGTCGGGGTCGGCCAGACCCGATACCACGGCCAAGCCTTGTGATCTGTCATCGGTCTCGCCCGCATAAGCTTTGGAACGATAGGCCGTACCGTTCCAATAAATGGAATTAAAATCTTTTTTAAACTGTGCCATCATCGTATTCAAACTGTCTGCGGTGGCCGTGTCACCCAAAAGCCCTGCCATCCGTTTATAGCTGTCCAACGCTATATAGTATTGGGTGTTGAAAAGCAGTGGCATGTCTTTGTTTTCGCCCCAATCACCCCAGGTCCAACCTCCTTTTCTTATTTGTACCGTGCCATCTTCTTCCAATTTCCAAAGAGCCAGGTATTTACCCACCTTGTCATAGACCTTTGCGATGGTGGCCGTATCGCCCGTATGCCAATAATAGTTCCAAAATCCGTAGGTGCCGATACTGCTGAGCATTTGGGTGGGCAGTTCATTATGCCAATTTCCAGAAGGCACAGGTGAGTATATGGTGCTGTCATTCCGTTGCCAATGCATCAGTTCATGAATGCCCTTTTTGGCAAGCAAATGACTGCTGGGAGAGAGGGCATAAAAGGCTTCCCCGCTTTCTAAAACAACATCGCCCCACCATTGGGCGCGCTCCCGGTCAGGACAGTCCATATAGGTATCCCGCATGGTCAGATATAGGGTGCGCAACGACTTTTGCCAAAGCTGGTTGTAAAAGTCATCATCACATTGGAAACTTCCTGTAAATTCGGTATTGTATCCCGTTTCCCGATACTTCAGTGATAAGATTTTTACGCCCTTTGGGATGGCATAGTGCACTGCATGGCCGTTCATCCAACCAAAACTCTCATATGACTGACTACCCGATTTTGTAATGTACTCTGCCCTGACATTGGGCACACCCCCGCCCAGATAATTATCGGCGCGAATATCTACCGATTTTCCTGCTTCGGATTCCACCTCAAGATAAGGTGTAATCTGGGCATTGTAGGGCAACTGCATTTTTAGGGTATCCCCAGCCGAAACCAATGGGAATTCCATGTCGTTTTCATAAGATTTCAGACCATAATCCTTCCATTGGGGTATTGGTCGTTCTATTAGTTTTCCCCACGGTGAGGCGGGCGGTTTTCCCAATACCATGGCATTAGCCATAGTATCCACAAAAAATTCCGGATGAATAAAATCAAGACTTCCCTTTCGGGCATCAAAGCGGATGTTGGATTCGGGCAATCTATAATTCGGAAAAGGCTTATGGGTATTCCCAAAAGCGGGATGTTGCCATGCTTTCCATAATCCATCAGTGACCAAGTGTATGTTTCCTCCATCCATTTGCATCAAAAATGCAGGTTGCCCACTGTTTTTATGTGAAAAACCATCCTTGCCAAAATACCAAGCTAAGACAGCAATGACATTTTTGCCTTTTTTTAGGTGTCTTGTGATATCGATCTTATCAAAATAGGAGTCGTTAGGAGTTGACCCGCGTTTGAGTCCCCCCTCAAAAACAACCATTTCGCCATTGATCCACAGCCAATATTTGGAGTCGGCCGAGATTTTGGCCATAACGGTATCAACTACCGTACTGATTTGAAATTCTTTTCGGTAACAACTCCAAACGTTGGCCGTATCTTTCAAAACAGCAGGGGCAATCCATTTCGCATTCCATGAAGTACTGGTATTAGGTGCTAATTTCTTTTGTCTATTGCCCTGTTGATTTACGCATAACCACAGAAGCATGAATGTAAGCATGTATGGTATTAGTAACCCTCTCATCATTTAAAAAGGCGGTATAAGCGCTGTTACCATATACCGCCTGAAATTAAAATTAACTAACTCAAACCTTATTTTCCAATATATGTCTAATGTATTATCTGTATTGTTACTATACAGGGGTTTGTTCAAAACCAAATTCTTGCACTTGATCCTAGGGTATCCCCCAATAAAGTCTTTTTGTTGGTATATGCTTCTACATGTCCTAATAGTTTTCAGGCGTAACATCTGCAAAGCGAAAACCCAAGTAGATGTCATCAATTTTGGCTGTAGTGGCACCTCCACTAAATTTAAAACCGATTCCCTGCCAGCCACCGTTCAGTTCAGGAGCGGCAAAGGATACTGCCTCTGTTCCGTTAGCGGGTTCACTACCTGGGGTAGGATTGACAAACACCCGAACCAGATCAGGGTCGGCGGTTCCATTGGTTTCAATCTTGGCAACCAGCCATAGCGGACCATCCTCTACTGTCACGTCTGTAGCGTCTATGTTATTGAAAGGTCCGAAGGTCATTATGCCAAGAGGGGCGCCTGGAGAGATGGTTTTACCAATTCCCAAAAACTGGCCATTCGGTCCACCCCCGCCAAAGTCTTCTGAATCATTATCGACCAACATGACCACCAATTCACCAGTATCGTCGGTTGCGCCTTCAAACTCTGCTTGAAAAGCAAACCAGTACGTACGCCCATCATCCAAATAAGTTTCCGACAATCCTCGTTTATAGCGCGTTGCGCCAACACTTGCATCCAGCAATAGGGAATTTCCTGTTGTTTCTACTGAGAGTGTACTATTTTCAATTCCTCCTGCTACTACATTTACTTCACCCCCAGATAATCTGGCCCATGGGCCTGACCATCCATCCTCGGCAGCACCTTGTCCCTCTGTGGTAGCGTCAACAGTATAACTATCGAAGGTTTCAAAAACTACGGGTGGAAGGTCTAGATAATTTAGAGGCGTCACATCTTGAAAGGTATTCCCGATGTAGATGTCATCAATTTTTACTGAGGAAGCATTTCCGCCGCTGTACTTAAAGCCAACTCCTTGCCATCCACCACTGAGTTCAGGGGCAGCAAAGGATACAGCCTCCGTACCATCAGCAGGTTCGGTACCGGGAGTAGGATTGACAAACAATCGGACTAAGTCGGGGTCAGCGGTTCCATTGGTCTCTATCTTGGCTACCAACCATAGCGCACCATCCGCCGTCACATCGGTTGCCTCTACATTATTAAAAGGTCCGAAAGTCATTATACCCAAGGCACCAGGGGTAATGGTTTTACCAATACCCAAAAATTGGCCATCTCCTCCGCCTGCTCCGAAATTTTCACTGTCGTTATCGACCAACATCAGCTGTACTTCACCACCATCTAGCTCCGTATTGTTAAAGTCCGCTTGAAAAGCGAACCAGTACGTATTGCCATTATCCAAATAGGGGGTTGAGAAATTGCGTTTGTAGCGCGTATTGGCACCGCTTGCGTCCAATAAGAGAGCATTTCCTGAAGATTCCACTGCAAGTGAATTGTTTAAAATTCCATCGGACACCACATTTACATCATCTCCATCCAATCTTGTCCATGCCCCTGCCCATCCATCCGAAGCGGTACCTTGTCCTTCTACAGAAGCATCGGCAGTGTAGCTATCGAACGATTCAAAGACTACCGGTGGTAGCGGTTGTACAGGTTCAGTAACCGTAACTGTTCTTTGAAATTGGTCTTCTCCTGAACTATTGCTGGAAGTTAAAACAACTGTGTAAGTACCTCCTTCTACGTAGGTATGGGTTGGATTTTCTTCAGTGGACGTTTGCCCATCACCAAAATCCCAGCTGAAACTATCAGGATTATCAACTGATCCATTTCTAAAAGTAACAGTAAGGTCAGCCACATCGAACGTAAATAACGTATATGGCGCATCTATGGTTAGGTCATCCTCCTTGCACCCAATCAAAATAACCATTGATAGGATTAAATGCAGGATTAGCGCAGAACTAAGTTTGGTCTTCATATCGTTATATTTTTTAACTCATTAATAATTATAATTTGGCAAACAATATTCATTACCAGCCTTCATTTTGCGTAAAGCCAAATTCTTCGACTTGTCCCAGGGGAATGCCCAATAATGTTCTAATATTGGTATATGCTTCGGCCGGGACTGTGGGTTTTTGTGCTTTTTGGTCAATTCCATGAGCGGTCATGACCTCGACGGCCTTGCCGGTTCGCAGCAAATCAAACCAGCGATGGTTTTCAAAAGCCAATTCCCTACGGCGTTCATCAGCAATGGTCTGCTCCAAATCCGATGATTCTTCGGTACTTAAACCTGGGTCTGGCATTGACCTACTCCTGACCTGCAACAATAGTGGGACGGGGTCGCCACCACCTGTCTCTTCGTAACATTCCGCCAGCATCAACAGAGCATCGGCATAGCGAAACATCGGAAAGTTGACATCTTGGGCGTTAGTCCCCACAACCTCAAAACCATAATTGAATTTGCTCATCCAGGGTTCTACTGTCGTTCCATCATCATAAAAAGAGATATTATGGAGAAAACGAGCATCATCGGCATCGTATAAATCGATGAGGCTTTGGGTCGGCTGGTTTTGTCCGGCCCTGGATCCTGCGGGACCATTCTCACCCAGGATATCACTGCCGCTATTGAAGGGCACGAATCTCGAAATAAAGTCAGAACCCTGGCCCAATGCAAAAGAGTATTGTATTTCAAACACCATTTCACTGTTGTTCTTGTTGTCAGGCGCAAAAATACTCGCATAGTCAGCCTGTAAGGAATAACTCAAACCTTGTATTTGTTCCAACAACGCTTCTGCCGCTGGAAACTCTTGAAGAGCCATATGCATTTTTGCCTTGAGCATCAATGCGGCTCCGAGGGTCGCCCTACCGCTTTCGGTATTGTTTTGGTTGGGTAATAGGTCAATGGCCTCCTGTGTATCCGCTAATATGTTCGTGTACACCTGGTCCACGGGAGTCCTAACTAAAAATTCATCCGATAGGATTTCTTCCGGGGAGTCTCCCGCCGAGGTCACATAAGGTACATCGCCAAAGAGTTGCACAAGATTAAAATAGAACCAACTGCGCAAGAATAGGATTTCTCCCCTGCGGATGTCTTTTATAGCTTCATCGTTAAAGGTGACCCCATCGATACTCTCCAAAGCAAAGTTGACCCTGGAAATGCCTGAATAGCTTGTATTCCAGTAACCACCGAGATTGGGATTTGCCGATAGCATCAAGAATAAATCAACCTCTTCATTGCTGATGCCACCTCTGTCAGCAGGATTAAACTGAAAAGAACTGTTGTCGGACCGATTTTCACCGAATCGCCAATGCTCACCATTCATCAATCTTCGGTTGGTATTGTATATTCCTGCTATCGCCTGATTGATTTGATCTTCGGTCTCAAAGAAATTCTGAGGGGTCTGAAAGGTTTCAGGCGCCTGATCCAAAAAATCATCACAGCCCACAAAAAGGAAGATAGTGGTCGATAGTAGCATTGATAATATCGTGTTGTTCTTCATCACAGTATTTTTAAAATGTAACATTTACACCCAATGTGTAGATTCTCGAAATGGGATATGCCCCGTAGTTTACGTTCCTGACCAAAGCGGTATCAGCAGAACGGTTGATTTCGGGATTGCCCATGTCATATTCCGTGAACAAAAACGGGTTTTGGATACTGGTATAAATTCTCGCATTTTTGAAAAAATTTCCCAATTCTTTCCCATTGAAATTGTAACCCAGGGTAATATTTCTGACCCAGAGATAATCGGCATCGTCTACAGATAGTGAGTTTGGCAAACGAAATCGTTGCCTGCTGAGGTCGCTAGCCGTACCAGGAATTGTCTTTGTCGTGGGGTCATCACCTGGCCGCCATCGGTTCAGCTGCCTTCTATCTACATTGAATACCCCATCTTGGTTGCCATTGTACTGGTTGGTACCATTAAAGATCTGTTGGCCGACTGCACCTGCGAAGATGACGCTCAAGTCTAAATCTTTATATCGAAAATTATGCACCATACCGTAAATAAAGTCAGGATTTGGATTGCCAATAATCACAAAATCTTCTTGATCTCCGAGTACTCCATCACCGTTGCCATCTTCATATTTGAGGGATCCCTCGACAGCACCCGGATATTTTGGCACATTGGGGTCATCAATCTCCGCTTGGGTAAACAAACCCGTTACGTTAAAACCACGATATAGGCCCACTTGTTCGCCAATTGCGGTTTCCGTGAACTGTCTTGCTATGGCACCCCGCCTGATAAATCCGGCTTCAGCCGCAAGGTCGAGCACTTTGCTGCGATTTCGGGTAAAGTTAAAGTTGGCATCCCATTGAAAATCCTTACCGTTGAACACGTTACTCAGGCGAAGCTCAACTTCAAAACCTTTATTTTCTATGCTGCCTAAATTGGTCAGAATATTGCCAAAACCCGAAGTTCTCGGAAGTGGTAAATCAGAGATAAAACCTTCGGTTTCAATATCATAATAATCTATACCCAAGAAAATTTTATCGTTCAAAAAGCCTAGATCAAGACCCAAATTGAGTTCTTTGGCTTCTTCCCATGTCAATAGGGAGTTTGGTAACGCGGTTACCGCGCTTCCCGCAGCAATGTTTCCATCAAATACATAATCCGGATTAGACGCATTTGGGTCAGAGGGATTGATCCTTCCCTGCGCTTGAAAGTCTCCAATGTTTGCATTGCTACCACTGATACCGTAACCTCCCTCAAGCTTGAACTCTGAGATAGTACTTTTAATACTTTCCCAGAAGGGTTCGTTGGAGATACGCCATGCAGCAGCGACGGATGGGAAATTACCATATCGAGTATTCGCACCGAACCGTGAGGAGCCATCCCTACGAATGGTGCCTGTTACGTAATATTTATTTTTGTAAGCATAATCCAACCTGCCGATAATTGAGACCAGACTATTCTCGCCTGCCGCACCCCGTCCAGTAAAATTGTTTACGTTTTCGGGATCGACGTTGTCAGAATCAGGAATTCGAATTGATTCATCAATAATATTCACCGCATTTATTATGGTATTGTCAAATCTTCTATTTTCCATAGTAAAACCAGCAAGAACATCGATTCTATGGTCGTCGGAAATGGTGGTAGAATAGGTCAGAGTGTTTTCCCAGATCCAATTAAAGTTGGTAAACTCACTGATACTCGCCCGTGCTTGTCTGGTACCCAGCAAATTGGGAGTCAAGGCACCATCCCCTGGAAAATCAGAGGGTTCAAAGCTGGTGTTTCTTCTGTCGGTGTATTGGATGGATCCAAAGGTTCTTGCGGTCAGCCCTTCCAAAATATCAACCTCTATGAAAGACCCTGCCAATACCTGGTTGGTGCGTCGATTGTCTTCTCTGGCGGTCAACAAATACACTGGATTCACATTGTAAAATGGAATGACATCTCCTAAGGCCACGTTGGTCAGTTCGCCATTTTCGTCAAAAACGGGTGCTGAAGGGTCTGTCCACCGAGATAGTGGAACTGCCGAAAAAATGTTGAAATTGTCTCTTCCGGCATCGGTTCTGCCCCCTGTTGCAATGGTTTGGGTGGGTGCCAGGTTCAAACCAAATCGAATATTGTCCGTTACATTGACATCTATGTTTGCCCTGATACTATATCGCTTAAAATTAGTGTTGATCAATGTACCGTCTTGGTTGGTGTAGTTCGTTGAAATATTGTACCGGACATTTTCCGTACCACCGTTGATGCCAATATTATATTCAGAAATTGGAGCGCTTCGGGTAATCTCATCAAACCAATTTGTACCTTCTCCCAAATCTCCCAAAGTAATCAAACGGTCTAGATCAGCTATCTCACTTTGTCCCAAAGCACCTGTAGCGAAAAGCCTGTCTTCAAAAAATTCTATTCTGTAACGTCGTAATTCTTCCGCGTTCAATACATCGGGCTGCTCAAATTCGGGAACGGTCTGAAAGCCTGTTGAGGTTCCGAAGGTAATTGTAGGCTTTCCTACTTTACCGCGTTTTGTGGTAATCACCACAACCCCATTGGAGGCCCGAGAACCATAAATTGCTTTTGCAGAAGCATCCTTAAGTACGCTAATGGATTCAATACTATTGGGGTCTATGGAACTGAGCACAAAATTATCACGTTGACTGTTGACATTGCCCAGTGGAATACCGTCCACAACATACAAAGGAGCATTGTTATCTCCAGTTGAGGCCACACCGCGAATCAAAATCTCGGGACCGCCTCCCGGAGCTCCGTTTTGACGTAGCTGTACTCCCGAAACCTGGCCTGAAAGAGCCTGTTCAAAAGTTGTGATGGGCTGTTCTTCAATGCCCTTGGCCTGAATGGTTGATACGGCACCGGTGAGGTCTTCGCGATTTCGGGTTCCATAGCCAATGACCACCACTTCGTCTAATTTTGCAGTACTCTCGTCGAGAGTGATGTCTATTGTAGTCCTTCCATCTATGACCACCTCTTTGTCAGCAAAACCGAGGTAGGAAAATACCAGGGTGTTCGCATCTTCTGGTACCTGTAAACTGTAATTACCATCAAAATCAGCGGATGTCCCGATCGTCGTTCCCTTCACTATAACATTTACCGCAGGCAATGGCGTCCCATTAGCATCGGTTACCTGGCCACTTATGGTTCTTTGTTGGCCAAAAGCTGAAAAAAAGCCGAAAGCTAACAGAAGAAAAAGAGGTGTTGCCTGAAATGATCGATAACCCCTTTTTGACGGTGTTTCTTTCATAATCATACGTTTAGTCATTTTGTACAGTTAGAATTTTTGGAGGGTTGGATATTAACACCTAAAAAACACTAGGAAAAACCAAACCTGTCCTCAATACTAAGATGATGTATAAAGAAATCTATCCTGTACTGTACTGTTAGGGTAGGCTGTCAGCCAGAGAAGTGAATTGCTTAGTAACCCAGAAAACAAAGGCTCAAATTGATTTTCTGTCGATAAAGTTAAAATCGTTCTTTTTGATCACTTTTTCATCCTTGAGCAGCATAGCCGCTGCCTCAGAACCCATCTTAACAAAGTCCGTGCTGATCACCGTAATACCGAGCAATTCCTTTAAAGGAGTTTCATTATAAGAGATGATCCCGATATCTTCGCCCAGTTTGTAGTGGCGGTCCCGAACCTGTTTAACCAGGTTGACCAGGTCTGATTCCTCTATGGTGATAAAAAGATCTCTTGTGCGCAACTCCATACTGTCATAGATCTCATCCAGGATCTCATAGTCTAAGATGTGCTCTGCACAAAACTTTTTGAATCCGGTAATAATCCCCTTTGGATATGGATAAACAGATTTATTCGGGTAAACTAAAATGACCTTCCGGTAGTTCTTAATTTTGTCCAGACCAACCGTAAGAGCATTGTAGATGTCTTCGGAGAAATCCTGGTAGATCCTCCCTGCTTTCATCGAAAGGCTAAGGATGTTCCGGTCCAAAATGATCAGCTTCTCCTCGGGAATTTTGCGGATCACCTCCAGGATCTCATCGGTACAGCCCATATGTTGCAGGCTTTCATCCTTGAAGTGAGGCATTATAACGTATTGATCATAGGCTGTGACCTTATCGGAAAGGATGGCCACAAATACTGAGGGTTCGCAATGATAAATATGGAGGTCGACATCGGCTTTGGATCCCAGAGTGGCCACAAAGGAGTTAAAAATCCGCATCTTGTAGGTGCTCAACTTATTGATCAGAAAAAGGACTTTGATCTTAGAAGAAAAATCAGTCCGGGCCACATAGTATCCCTTTCCCTTGACGGACTCAATGATATTCTGCTGCCGCAGTATGCTGTATGCTTTTTCTACCGTATCTCTTGAAAGCAGGCATTCTTCACTTACTTCATTTATGGAAGGAATCTTTTCACCCTTTTGCAAAAAACCTTTACCAATGGCATCTCGCAGAGAATCCACGATCTGTCTGTACTTAGGGATCCTCGAATCCACATCCACCGTAATGTGTTGAATACTGTACTGTGACATAGCCTTACTCATTATGAACTCACCACTTCTGTGAGTCTATTGCTACCTCAAAAATATTCAATTAAAAATAGATTCGTAAGATTTAACTATCTTGACCTAACAGTATAGTACAGGATACACATACGCTGTAGTTGCCCTACTTTCGTCTCAATGGTCGCTTAAAATTTCCAATGAATTATGCAAACAAAGGCATTTAAACATGTTACCTATTTATGGGATGAAGGAAAGGCTTCGACACTCTCCGGGGATGAGGTGGCTCTCTTTCTCTACCGCTCAAATATTCTGGGTGCAGACCTGAGAATCACAAACTATGGCGGAGGGAATACCAGTTGCAAAACCATCGAAACAGATCCTTTGACCGGTGAGAAGGTCGAAGTGATGTGGATCAAGGGTTCCGGAGGGGATATCGGTACCCTCACCAAAAAAGGTATCGCAGGCTTGTATACCGAAAGATTGCGTAACCTGAAAAAAGTCTATCAGGGCTTGCACGACGAAGACCGAATGGTGGGTCTTTTTGAACATTGTATATACGATTTGGATAGTAAAGCTCCTTCTATTGACACTCCACTGCACGGATTACTACCCTTTAAGCACATTGACCACTTGCATCCTGATGCGTTGATTGCAGTGGCCGCGGCCAAAGACAGTAAAAGTATCACCCAGGAAATCTGGGGAGATGCCATGGGGTGGGTGCCTTGGCAACGACCGGGGTTTGACCTAGGGCTGCAACTGGAAAAATGTTTGGAAGAAAACCCGGGCATACGGGGCATCGTTTTGGAGAGTCACGGGCTGTTCACATGGGGCGACACTTCGTACGATTGTTATATAAACAGTCTTGAGGTCATTGAAATGGCTTCGGAATATATTGCCAATAAAATTAAGGAAAACGCAAGTGTTTTTGGTGGAGATAAGATAACAGCTGAGCCACCTAACGTCCGCATGGAAAAGGCGGCACAGTTGATGCCCCTGCTCCGTGGACTTTGCTCTTCCAACAAGCGAATGATTGGACATTTTTCCGATAGTGAAACGGTGATGGAGTATATAAACAGTAATGATTTGGAACGTTTGGCGCCAATGGGGACTTCATGTCCCGATCACTTTCTCAGGACCAAGATCCAGCCCTTGGTACTGAATCTGGATACGAAAGAAGATCTATCTGATCCAAAAGAAATATTAAAAAAGCTGCAACCTGCTTTTGACAACTATCGCAAGGAATACGAGGAGTACTACGAGAAATGCAAGCGGGACAGCAGTCCGCCCATGCGTGACCCAAACCCGGTCATCATCATATATCCGGGCATTGGCATGTTCAGCTTTGCCAGGAATAAACAAACAGCACGGGTCGCGAGTGAGTTCTATGTAAATGCTATCAATGTTATGCGGGGGGCGGAGGCCATTTCTGAATATACATCATTGCCAAGACAGGAGGCTTTTGACATAGAATACTGGTTGCTGGAAGAGGCCAAACTACAGCGTATGCCCAAAGAGAAACCTTTATCACGAAAAGTGGCCCTGATTACAGGTGCCGGGGGTGGCATTGGCAAGGCCATTGCCGATAAGCTGGCCGATGAAGGTGCTAACGTTGTGCTGACCGATATCGATGAAGATAGGCTCAAAGAAGCTGAGGCAACTTTTGGTAAAGATGTGGCGAGTTACGGCGTTTGCGATGTCACCGATGCGAAATCCATCGCCGAGGCCTATAGAAAAGCCTGTTTGGAGTTTGGTGGAGTCGATATCGTAGTACATTCTGCAGGCCTGGCCATTTCAAAACCTTTGGAAGCGACCAGCGAAAAGGATTGGGAGCTCTTACAAAATGTATTGGTCAAAGGTCAGTTTGAATTAGCCAAACAAGCTGTGACTATTATGAAAAAGCAAGGATTGGATGGTGATTTCATCAGTATCGCCAGTAAAAATGGACTGGTCGCTGGCCCCAACAATGTCGGTTATGGTACCGCCAAGGCCGCCCAGCAGCACATGGCCCGCCTATTGGCCGCTGAGCTTGGACCGAACAGAATACGGGTAAATGTTGTCAATCCCGATGGGGTCATTGTGGGCAGTAAAATCTGGGAGGGTGAATGGGCCGAGGGGCGTGCGAAAGCCTATGGCATTTCAGTGGAGGAACTGCCAGCCCACTATGCCAAACGCAATCTGTTGAATGAAATTATCTATCCCGAAGATATCGCGAATGGGGTATTCGCATTGGTGGCCGTCCTCGACAAATCTACCGGGAACATCATCAATGTCGATGGAGGGATGGCCAATGCCTTCGTCCGATAATAAGAATAAGACCTGTCAGGTCTAAACTCTAGTCTAGAATAGAATGAAAATTGATACCGACCAAATTAAATCGTTGAACCAAAAGCTGATGGCTGACCATCAAGCGGATTTTGACTTCTTGGCTAATCGGTTGAATCAGCAGGGTAACGATGTCGGCAGCATTGTTGAAAAATTGGCTGGTTTTCAAGTGGCCATCCCAAGTTGGGCACTGGGTGCCGGGGGTACCAGATTTGGGCGGTTTTCATTTCAGGGCGAACCTGGAAACTTGGCGCAGAAGATTGATGATGTCGGACTTTTGCAAGCTCTGACCCAAACGGCGGGAGCCATCTCACTACACATTCCATGGGACATTCCAAAGGATTATGACGGCATCAAGGAAAAAGCCGCCTCGCTCGGATTGGTATTTGATGCCATGAACTCCAACACCTTTCAGGACCAAAGAGGGGCCAAACACAGTTACCGTCATGGTTCATTATCAAGCACGGATAAAGCGGTACGTGAAAAGGCCATTCAGCACAATGTAGAGGTCATTGAAATTGGGAAAAAGCTTGGTTCCAAAAGCTTAACCGTATGGCTGGCTGACGGTTCCAATTTTCCTGGGCAGCATAATTTTCAGTTGGCGCTTCTGAATACCCAAGACTGTTTGCAACAGATATATGCGCGACTTCCCGATGACTGGAAGCTTTTTATCGAATACAAACCCTACGAACCAAATTTTTACAGTACCGTAATTCAAGATTGGGGCACTTCTTTTATGTTGGCCAATGCCTGTGGTGACAAAGCCTATACACTGGTCGATTTGGGACACCACTTACCCAACACCAATATCGAGCAAATTGTTTCGACCTTGATGCTCAAGGGCAAGCTCGGCGGATTCCATTTTAATGATAGCAAATATGGTGACGACGACCTCACAGTGGGTAGCATCAAGCCTTATGCCTTGTTCCTTATTTTTAATGCACTCGTATACGGAATGGAAAACAATCCGCAGAACCCTGATCTGTCGTGGATGATCGATGCCAGCCATAACATCAAAGACCCCTTAGAAGACCTGATACAATCCCTTGAAGCCATTCAAGAAGCCTATGCCAAGGCTCTTTTGGTTGACCAAAAAAAGTTGCAGCAGGCCCAAACAGCACATGATGTGGTACTTTGCCAGGAACTGCTTCAAAATGCCTATCGTACTGACGTACGGCCGCTGCTGCAAAAAGCGCGTATAAATCAAGGTGGGGCCATCGATCCCATCGGGGCATACCGAAACCTCAATGTTCGTGAACAACTCATCAAAGCACGGGGAAAAAATACGATTGCTTCAGGTCTGTAACAGACAAGGATTATGGGAAAAGAAGTGACCGCAGTATTCGATATCGGAAAGACAAACAAGAAATTTTTTCTTTTCGATAAAGACTTTCAAGAAGTACACCGAGAATACAAGAAGTTCAAAGAAATAGAGGATGACGATGGATATCCCGCTGAAAATCTACCGGCCCTTCAGAAATGGCTGAAGTCACTTTTTGGCGCTATTTTGAAATCAGAAAAATACAACATTACCGCCATCAACTTCTCATCTTATGGCGCCAGTTTCGTGCATCTTGACGAGCAGGGCGAACCAGTGACGCCACTGTACAACTATACCAAACCTCTGGAACAGGAACTCATCGATGATTTTTATAGCAAGTATGGGCCAGAACAGATATTTTCAAGAACAACGGGATCTCCTGATTCCGGCATGCTCAATTCTGGTATGCAACTGTATTGGCTGAAATACGAAAAGCCAGAGGTTTTCAAAAAAATCAAATATTCATTGCACCTGCCGCAGTACCTCAGCTATGTCTTCACGGGCATTCCGTTGAGCGAATACACGAGCATCGGCTGCCATACTGCATTATGGGACTATGAAAAAAAAGACTACCATGACTGGGTATATCGTGAAGGGATGGATAAGATTTTACCGCCCATTGTTTCTGCCGAGACCAGTATCAATATGAACTACAACGGCAAACATATCAAGATTGGCGTGGGCATTCACGACAGCTCTGCTGCCTTACTGCCCTATGTGCGTAGTATTAAAAAACCTTTTTTGTTACTTTCCACAGGCACCTGGAGCATTGCCTTGAATCCGTTTGCGGAAGGGGCATTGCCCAATGATGCTGCGGCAACGGGCTGTATCAATTATATGCGTATTAACGGCAAGCCGATAAAAGCTTCCCGCTTTTTTTTGGGGAAAGAGTACAACCATCAGGTGATGGAACTCTCAAAACGGTACAAGGTGCCTTCAGAAACCCATAGAACCATTGATTTTGATATTGAAATCTATTCAGAAATCATCAAGGATTTTGAGCCCACTTTCTCATGGAAATTTTTAGAAGGGGAAAGTTGTCCGGTAAAGACCACTTATCCGCATAAATCGTTTGAAGTCGCCTACCACCAGTTGATGATTGAACTCGTGAAATCACAGCTGCGGTATATTTTGAACTCTAAGGGGAATACCAAAATTACAAGGTTATATGTGGACGGCGGATTTACCGACAACCCCATTTTTTTAGAGCTGTTGTCACATCATCTGCCCGCAATGAAATTGAGAACGACCGATAATTCCTTAGGCTCTGCATTGGGTGCCGCCATAGCGATATCGGACACTGAACTAGACGCGAAATTCCTGAAAAGAAACTATTCCGTAAAAAAACATGTGCCCCTAATCGTTACCTAGCATGGCAAGCACCTTTGACAGCAACTATCCATCCATAGAAATTCTTCGTGAAAAGGCGAGAAGACGCATCCCCAGATTCGCTTTTGAATACTTGGATGGCGGCTGCAATGAAGACATCAATTTACATCGCAATACGACAGAATTGCGAGAGGTACAGCTCAAACCACGGTACATCAGGGATTATAAAGGAGTCGACATGGCAACACCTCTGTTCGGTATCGACTATGCTGCCCCTTTCGGTATCGCCCCGGTGGGTTTGCAGGGTCTGATGTGGCCCAACTCACCAGAAATTTTGGCCAAAGCAGCATTTGAGCATAACATTCCCTTTATACTCAGTACGGTCACGACCATGAGCATAGAGCGTGCCAGTGAACTGACCGAGGGTAATTTCTGGTTTCAACTGTACAATCCCGTTGAGGACGAATTGAGAAACGACCTGCTCAATAGGGCCAGGGCTGCACAATGTCCTGTTTTGGTATTGCTTTGCGATGTGCCCACATTTGGATTTCGACCGCGCGATATTCGAAACGGCCTTGCGCTGCCCCCGAAAATATCTCTCAGCAATATCCTGCAAATTATGGGTAAGCCCCTTTGGGCTTTCAATACCCTAAAATACGGGCAACCCACCTTTGAAACATTGCGCCCTTACACCCCCGAAGGGCTCAACTTAAAACAGTTGGGCAAGTTTATGGACAAGACCTTCTCCGGGCGCTTGAACGAAGACCGTATCAAGCCCATCCGCGATAAATGGAAAGGGAAGTTGGTCTTGAAAGGAGTCGCTTCCGAGGAAGATACCGAAGAGGCCATCAGGTTGGGGTTTGATGGTATCATCGTCTCAAACCATGGGGGCCGTCAATTGGATGCAGGGGAATCTGCAATCGCCCCACTTAGCCGTATCGCCAAAAAGTATGGTGACAAAATCACAGTAATGATGGACAGTGGTCTACGTTCGGGGCCCGACGTGGCAAGGGCCATGGCTTCGGGTGCACAATTTACCTTCATGGGCCGTTCGTTTATGTATGGCGTGGCAGCTTTGGGCCAAAGGGGCGGTGACCATACCATTAACATGCTGAAAATCCAATTACGGCAAGTTATGGAACAACTGTGCTGCGAAAAAGTGGAAGATTTGCCGCAGCATTTGATTTAATCATACGCAAACATGACACAATACGATATTGAGGAAGATATAATAGAAGCTGCCGGAGGGGAATTTGAGAGACGCCCCGTGCCAAAATCCCACTGGAAGAGCTGGAAAAGTTTTTTGGGGATGTATGCCGGTGAACATGCGGCCGGCACCGAATTTATGATCGGCCCTCTATTTTTGACCACAGGGGTAAGTGCCTTTGACTTGATTTTAGGTCTGTTAGCAGGAAACTTACTGGCCGTGCTAAGTTGGCGTTTTTTGACCGCCGAGATAGCGGTAAAGCATCGGCTTACACTATACTATCAACTTGAAAAAATCTGCGGGAAAAACCTGGTCGTCGGTTACAACCTTGCCAACGGCGTTCTTTTCTGTTTTCTGGCAGGGGCCATGATCACCGTGTCTGCCACGGCCGTAGGGGTACCTTTCAATATGGAAATGCCCAAATTGACCGACACCCTTCCGAACGGCATGACATGGGTCTTGATTGTATTGATCATTGGTGCGGTCATTACGCTCATTGCGGCAAAGGGTTATGATACCGTTTCAAAAGCCGCCAACTGGATGTCGCCTTTTATCGTACTTGCATTTTTGGCCTGTGGCGTGGTCGCCCTGAACCAATTGGGCATCAACAGTTTTTCGGAGTTTTGGGATATTTGGGGCGAAGGTTCAGAGCCCTTCCCCGGACAAGTCAAATACGGCTTTTGGCATGTGGTACTCTGGTCCTGGTTTGCCAATGCGGCCATGCATGTGGGCATGTCAGACCTTTCTGTTTTCAGATTTGCCAAAAATGCAAATTCAGGTTGGACCACCGCTGCGGGAATGTATATCGGCCACTACATGGCGTGGATCGCTGCCGCCCTTTTGTATGCGGTATATTTGAAATCTCCTGAGGCACAACTGATGCTATCGAACGGTGAGGCACCCCCGGTAGCGCCAGGACCTTTGGCACATAATGCTATCGGTCTATTCGGAATCGTTGCGGTGGTTCTGGCAGGATGGACAACTGCAAATCCAACAATTTACAGGGCAGGACTCGCCTTTCAGGCCATATTACCCAAATTTTCTACGGTTAAAGTCACCATCATCGCCGGGTCAGTCGCCACCATAGCGGGACTCTTTCCGGCCTTTGCTATGAAGTTATTGGGCTTTGTGGCTCTTTATGGCTTCATTCTTGCGCCATTCGGGGCCATTATTGTTTTTGAGCACTTTTTAAGTAGAAAAGCAGGGGTTATTGAAAATTATGCGGAAAGAACTAAAACCAAATTCAACAATGCCGTGTTATGGGCATGGCTCATTAGTTTTGCCCTCTTTTATTTTATTTCCATCCAATTTGATGTGTTCCTTTCCTTTGTAACCTTACCGGCCTGGATTTGTTGTGGGGCGCTGTTTTTGGTACTTAGTAAGTTCTATCAGAGGAACCGGTAAATGATATTGAACTACCGATTTCAAATGCTGCTAAGCTCATACCCCGCTATCCCGAAGTTAGTGGACCGCTGATTCTGTTTTTTGTCTATTTGTGATCACGACGAGATATAATCTCGTGGCAGCGCAAGGTTATTTTGTTTTATCCTGTTCATTACTTATCGTACATTTTAATCCAGGCTAGGCACCGCTTTTATGATTTATCAAAGGAATTGAGATCTTCTCGAACTGCGACTTCACTGATTCACAGACCGGGCAGTTGTAGTGATCCGGAAGTTTGTCAAATGGGGTTCCCGCCTTGATATCATTTTTACTATCTCCAACCGACATATCGTAGATCGTAAGACAAGATTGGCATTGGTACACCGTAACCGCTACGTCTTCTTTTTCAAGAGCCTTTTTGCTCTTTTCGCGAACGGTTCCAAGTTGTTTAAAGTACTTTTTACTCAATTCCATAAGCAGTCCCGGAAGCTCGATCTTGTCAACATCCAGGGCGTAAGAAAAATAGTTGCGCGTATTCGGATCAAAATTCTCAGAATGTAAAACATTGTAGGTAGGCCGGACCTCAAAATCACGGACAATTGTCGGTGCCTGGTTTTTTTCAATGATCACAGAGGCGAAATGCGATCGTTTACCAACATCATTACTAATACCAAAAGTGAGGCCATAGGTGCTGATATCGTTCTGATCAAAGCTCCGGACCAGGAACTTCTTCAACTCCAGCGCTTCTTTATCGTCTACAGGCAAATGCCAATTCATTTCAAGTTGAGAATGCCGTACATTGATCCCTCTCTGACCCAAAAAGCTTTCCAACTCAGGCCTGCTGTTTTGTTTGATCCCTTTTATAATAAAGGACTTCCAGGGTGTAATACAGATTTTTCCAATACTGTTATCCAAACAAAAACCGCAAAGGTTTTTCAGGAACTCCAGGTCGTACCTGTTGTTTCTCCAATACAATCCCAACCAATACCGGTCAATGCCCATCCGGTTCATCCCTTCGTAATACGGAAATGTCAGGTAGGGAATTTCCAGTTTCTTATCAAGGGTCTTATTATTGGTATCCAGGGTCTTGCTAATAAGTGAAAATAGGGATTCAATATCGGTAATCTCTGTGTATACCTCCTCAATTACCCTGGAGATCGCCACTATATCCCAGCTATAAATAAGCACGGGATAAAAACCGGTTTCTCCCCAGCCAGGAAGGTCTAAATGCAAGTACCAATAGTCTTCCTGGTCCGATGCCACAAAATTCAGATTCCCACTAAATATAGGAACTAACCGCTGTTTGGGATCAGTAATATTGATCTTCAATATTGGCAAATAATCAAAACGCTCCAATATATAGAGGTAGGTGGAACCCTTTAGCCAATAGGTCATTTCGAATATATCCGCAGATACATATGAAGAAACAATATTTTGATAGCTTCTGTCTTCAATGAGATTGTTCTCGAATTCCGAACTTCCAATCTGGGAAGGATCCGTATTTTCTAAAGGAAATAGCAAATCCTGTCGTGAACCGAAATAGACTTCAGTGAGCCCAGCCGACTGGAGCAGGGTAATATTATCTTTCAATTCCCCCGGGGAAGTAACTCCGCCTTTGATCAATATGCGATGTAAATCGTCATTCATACCTGCACCGCTAAACCGTTAACAATTTTGAGGACTCTTCCAGAATAGCTTTCACTTCCGGTTTACAACTACCGCAACCTAAACCAGCACCGGTTTCGGAACAGAGTTTTGAAAAATCTCTACATCCGTTCTCTATGGAATCCTTAATATTTCCTTCCCCGACCTGGCTACAGGAACATACTAGTTTTCCTTTTAAAGGTTGCGTTTTGGGAGCTCCCCTAAGCAACTCATCGCGTTTTTCGGAGAGTTCAATCTCCTCTTCGATAAGTCTTTTAAACTCTGCGAACTCGCTTTTATCACCCATCAAAATTGCCCCTTTAAGGGTATCATTCCTAACAATACACTTTTTGTAAAATCGCTTTCGGACATCCATCAGGATGATCTCCTCATAGCTATCATCATTGGAGGGTACATTTACCATCCCTATACTGCAGAGATCAAGATTTTCGAACTTCAAAATATTCATCAGCACCGACCCACTATAGATACTTCCTAAATCACCCAAAATAAAATTCGCGGCAATATCTGCCTGCTGTTCGGCTGCCGAAGTAATGCCGTAAAGGGAATTTTCAAATTCCGCTATTTCTCCCAGGGCAAAAACATCCTGATCGCTGGTCTGAAGATGGGAGTTTACCAAAACTCCTTTTCCTGTATGAAGGTTAGCCTGTTTTGCCAGTTCAATATTTGGCCGGGTTCCTATGGCGTACACAATGGCATTACAGCTAATAATCCGACCAGTTTTAAGATTGACCAACAAGGAATATTTTCGCTCTGCCTCTTCAAACACCGTACTAACCTCATTGTCAAAATAAAGCTGTATACCCCTTTCGGTCACGTCCTCTGCCAGTAATTTGCTCGCCACAGCGTCTAGCTGCCTTTCCATTAGTCGTGGTGCACGTTGTATTATGCTGATATTTACGTCAATTTTCTTTAGGGAAGCAGCCAGTTCCAGGCCCAGGAGTCCGCCCCCGACTATCACAACATGCTGTTCATGTGAGGGTAATCCTGTGGCTCGAAGATATTGCCTCAACCTGTCCGCATCCGTTCGTTCGCGCATTGTAAACCGGCCGGGAAGATCCATGCGAACGTCGTTTGGCACAAAAGCCCTGCTTCCTGTAGCCATGACCAGCAAATCGTAGGTATGCTTTTTGCCCTGATCGTCAAGCACGAATTTTTCTTCGGAATTGATCCCACTAATTCCATTATTCGGGTACAGCCGTATATCAAGTTTCTCCAATTCTCCTTGCTTGAGTTTTAGAAGGGCCTCCCAGGGTAATTCCTCGTTTACGTATTCCGGCAATAAAACGCGGTTGTAAAACGGATAGGCTTCCCTGGAAAAAACGTGGAGCTCATCGTTTTCATTTTTTTCTCTATAGGCCTGGATAAACCTGTAGGAAGCGGCCCCTGCCCCGATGACAACAACCTTTTGCCTCGGTTTTTGGTACTTCTCTACCCTTACCGCACAATACTTGAAATCCGGTTCTTTGGAAATTGGGTCGATCAATTCACTGGTCAAATTATTAGCCCGACTAAAATCTTTGTTCAAGAGCTTTCCCCAATGCATAGGAAGAAAAACTACATTTTCCCGGATATCAAAGCTGATCTTTACTTTCACTCTCACACTACCCCTTCTGCTCGTAACATTGGCAAGATCTCCCTCTTTCAATCCATACAGCAAGGCATCCACCTTATTCATTTCCAGAAAAGGCTCGGGAATATGGGTTGAAAGCCGTTTAACTTTACCGGTTTTAGTGCGGGTATGCCATTGGTCCCTTACCCTTCCGGTATTCAGTATAAGCGGATATTCCTCACTGGTGCGTTCACTCTGGTTTTCCAGTTTAGCTGGCGCGTTAAAATGTGCCTTGTTATCTACGGTATAGTATTGCTTATCCTGAAACAACCTGGGTGTACCCGGGTGGGTCTTGTGTGGAACAGGCCATTGAAAACTCCCCTCCTTCTTTAGTCGTTCGTAGGAGAGTCCGGAGATATCTATATTGGTTCCTTTGGTCATCAGGCAGTATTCGTCATAAACCTCGCCTGCATTGTTGTAATCAAATCCGGGATAACCCATTTCCCGGGCAAAACGCCATAGGATCTCTACATCCGGAACGGCCTCCCCGGGAGGATCCAAAACCTTGGGCAGATAACTTATCCTTCGTTCGGAATTGGTCATGGTACCCTCTTTCTCAAGCCAGGCGGCCGCAGGCAACAACAAGTCTGCAAAATCTGTGGTTTCTGACTTATGAGATATATCCTGGACTACCACGAAGTTTGCTTTTCTCAGGGCTGCTTCGATCTTATTGGAATTAGGCATACTTACCACCGGATTGGTACAAATGATCCAAACGGCCTTTAGGCTGCCATTTTCAAGTGCATCGAACATTTCTGTGGCTGTAAGACCCGCTTCTTTTTTGATCGGTTTACCTCCCCAAAACTCCTGTACCTCTTTCCTGTGCCGGTCGTTGCCAAGATCCCGGTGAGTTGCAAGCAAACTGGCCATACCTCCTACCTCTCTGCCACCCATGGCATTGGGTTGGCCTGTAAGTGAAAAAGGCCCGGAACCGGGTTTGCCGATTTGGCCGGTAAGCAGGGAAAGGTTGAGTAGTGATACATTTTTATCTACCCCAATGACACTTTGATTGAGGCCCATGGTCCACATACTGATGAATCCTTTGGCATTGCCAATGACTCCGGCGGCCGCTTTGATCTCGTCTACGGAAATGCCGCACTTTTTTGCAGCCTCGTTGAGAGACAATTCAAAAGCGCGCTTTTTGCAGGCTTCAAAATTCGAGGTATATCTTTTGATGAAAGCAAAGTCTATTTTCTTTCGCTCAATAAGCCTGCGAGCTATGGCATTGAACAATATAACGTCTGTTCCCGGTAGGATTTGTAAATGAATATCGGCCAGGGCACAGGTTTGTGTCTTTCGCGGATCCACGACGATGATCTTGACATCGGGGTTTTGCTCTTTGTGTTTTTCGATCCTGCGAAACAAAATCGGGTGGCACCATGCCGGGTTGGCCCCGGCGATCAAAAAGCAGTCTGCAAGCTCAATGTCAGCATAAGCAATGGGTACCGCATCTTCGCCCAGGGTCTTTTTATAGCCTACCACTGCTGAACTCATACACAAGCGGGAATTGGTATCTATATTATTCGTCCCAATAAAGCCTTTCGTCAGTTTATTTGCCAGATAGTACTCTTCCGTCAGGCACTGCCCGGACACATAAAATCCGACACTATCCGGGCCATGGTTTTCAATGATGCTTCTAAAAACGGCTGCGGCTCGCTTCAGTGCTGTATCCCAACCTACCTTTTGCAAGGGGTGATTCCTGCTCCACCGCATTTGCGGGAACAGTATACGATCACTGGTATCCTGAGCTACATAATTCAGGTTTTTACCCTTTGAACACAGCATCCCCCGGTTAACAGGATAGGTTTTATCACCCTCAACGGACAGAACACCTTTGGAATCCTTGTTAACGGTTATGCCGCAACCGACACCGCAATAAGAACATATGGTATTATGAGACTCTTTTCGCTGCATAAACTATGGGGTTAGCTCCAGGATATTCATGCAGGAAAATTAGATAATTACGTATTAATACGTAGTAAGAATATAGCAAAAGTGAAGCCTTAAATCGAAGGATTCACAATTATTTCCAGTAAAAATTACAAGGTTTAAATCTGTACCAGCTTGTATTCCCGCGCTTTATTGGAAAGGTCCATCAGGTTTTTAACACCCATTTTTTTCATAAGGTTGAAACGATGCGTCTCTATGGTACGCTTGCTATTTTGCATCTTTTCCGATATCTCCTTGTTGGTATACCCGGCCAATACCAACTCCAGAACCTGCAGTTCCTTATTGGTCAGTCCGAAAGGAATATCCTTTGACTTCTTTAGGGGCTGATCCTTTGCCGGCGTATTTGGATTGAGCAGGTTGCTTACCAATACATCTGAGATATCCCCACTAAAATATTTACCACCATCATTTACGGTATGAATAGCCTTGATAAATTCATTTTTATCGGTATCTTTTAAAAGGTAACCCCCGGCTCCTGCCTGAACCGATTTTAAAATGTATTCCTCGGAATCATGCATTGAGAGTATAATGCACTTGGTGTTTTCATCCATTTCGGCATTCAGGCGTTCTACAGTTTCGATCCCTCCAAGTTCCGGCATACGAATATCAATAATGAGAATATCCGGGGACTTCTGCTCCACCATTTCCAGGGCCTCCAATCCGTTGGATGCCTCGCCAATAACCTCCAGATCGGATTCTTCTTCCAGCAAAGCCCTGATCCCATCCCGTACCAAAGAATGATCGTCTGCCAGGACTATGGAAATTGTATCGTGAAGTTCGGTTTCTTGCATAACACAAATGTAACCTAATTATCCAAATGCTTTATTTCCGGAATTCCAATAACCGATAAGGGCTGCTCCAACAATATCAGAACAACCCTATCGAAGCAAAGACCTTTTTTAAAAAATTAGTCTGGTTTTGCTGTTGTAAAGAATTTAGGTTTGATGATAAGCATGGCCCATGCCCAATTTTGATTATCAGCCGCATCTGCCTCTGCCACTCCTTTTAGCTCATACATACCATCCGAAGGGAAAAGGTGTGAATATCCAATTTTCAAGGAATACCCTTTGAACTTCTGTGTAAATACCAAATCCACCTCAGTTCCCAGTGCGTTCTCACCACTGGGTAGATCCTGTTCTCCGCTAAAATTCAAAACCTTTGCGAATAAGGAAGATCTCTCACCGAGCTTAAAGTTGGCACTGGCGTGGATGTCAAACAAACCAATGGAATTCACGTGATTACCTACGTAGAAGTAATCCATGAAACCGTTGAATTTGTGGTTGGTGCCGAAAGTTGGCAGGAAGGCTTCCGTTTTATCCGCGGTATCCGCATCGTCACCACTGATCAGTTCAACCCCTATGCCCAGATTAACTGCAGCTGACGCCTTATAACTTAGATCAAGCCCCAAAAGGTAGGCGCCGTCCACATCCAATCCGGTAAAGAAGGACCCGGTTTGATAAAATGCATTGGCTGCTGCCCCAAAACTCCCTTTTTTGAAGTTAAGGTGGGTTCCCAGGGTGAAGGTACTGTTTACTCCATCTGCCTCACCTGCATCGTCAAAGTTCTGATATCCGTTGTTCACGGCTAAGAAGCTGGCGGAAAAGCCGGACCACTTTTGATTCAGATACAGGTATTGCATTGTTTTGTACTGAAAAGGATTACCCGCGGGATAGGCCGTACTCTGATTTTGAAAACCGAACAGCGGCCCCCCGTTTTCATCAAGATCCTGATTAAAGGCCAGGCCAAAGTCCATTATGAATTGTGCTCCCTTGTACTTTATCATCAGCAGATCATGATTGCGACCCTGTTGAGCCCAATCCAGTCCGCCAAAAAACCTTTGATCATCGTAAGAGAGCACCTGTCTCCCCAGTTTTGTAGACCAGTTACCACCCAGTTTTAGTGAGGCCCATGCTTCAAAAACAGAAAAGGAATTATTGGCATCTATGGGTACGATCTGAGGGTTTTCTCCCCAAACCATGAGGTCCTGCAGACTTAGATAGACCTTAAAGGATTCTGTCTCAAAACCGGCATTCAGTCGTGCTCTGGTATTGATGGCAAAACCGGCATCGGCAGCGTCCGGAATCAATGTTTGAAATCCGTTACGATATTCTGTGCGGGGCCTGAACTGCCCGTCCAGGGTAAATTGCGCATTGGTAAATTGAATCGATAGGACAACTAGGATAAATAATTTGTAACCTTTCTTCATAATACAAAGTTTTTGCTGATTCTTCGTTATTGTTAGTGTTCTAAAAAGTCGATAAGGTGTTTGCGGTATTTGTAGTAATCTTCGTGTTCTAAAACGGATTTCCGCGTTCTTGGACGCTTAAAATCAATGGGTAAAACATCGCCAATCTTAGCCCGTGGTCCACTGGTCATCATAACCACCCGGTCTGCCAGAAAAATGGCTTCATCCACATCGTGGGTGATCATTACAGCGGTGATCTTTTCCTTATTCCAAATCTCGATCAGAATGTCCTGCAACTCTCCACGGGTAAGCGAATCGAGCATCCCAAAAGGTTCATCCAGTAATAAGACCTTGGGTTTGATCGCAAAGGCCCTTGCAATGCCCACTCTTTGTTGCATCCCCTGCGATAATTCCGTTGCCTTTTTGTGAAAAGCCCCTTCGAGGCCAACCTTCTGCAGATAGTATTTCGCTATATCCTTACGTTGGGATTTACTGGCATGGGGGAAAACCCGGTTTACACCTAAAAGCACATTTTGTAATGCTGTCATCCAGGGCATCAGGCTGGGCGACTGAAAAATGACCCCTCTGTCCGGGCCCGGACCTTTTATCGGATTCCCTAATACGGCTATTTTACCGGCAGATATGGGGTTGAGTCCGGCTATCATGGACAACATGGTCGTTTTTCCGCAGCCTGAGTGACCGATAATCGTCACAAACTCTTCCTTCAAGATCTGAAGATTCAAATGTTCCAACACCACGTAGTCTCCTTTTGGCGTGGGATACACCTTTTTCAGATCTCGTAGATCCAGCATCACTTTGTCCGAAGGATAGACTATTCCGTTGTGATGTGCTTCTTTTGTTTTGATTTGATCTATTACCATAAGGCTTGTTTTTAATAGGCTTATGCCACAAAACTTTTAGGCGAGAGCTCCGGTAGCGCATATACTTTTCCGGATACTGTTTTGCGCTCTTCTCCTATACTCATCAGATATTCAATAATGGCATTCCTGGTCTTCTTGTAGAAGGGATTGTCATTTAGTTCGGTCTTGTCCCTGGGACGTTCTATGTCTATTTTGAATTCAGGACCCAAAGTAGCCCTGGGGCCGGGCCTTAGCGGGATTATCCGATCTGCCATATACAAACCTTCATCCACGTCATTGGTAATAAGCAGGGCAGTACGCCTGTCCTTGCTCCAGATCTTCAGGATCTCGTCCTGCAGATTTCCACGGGTCAGTGCATCCAGTGCTCCCAGAGGTTCATCCATAATGATCATCTCCGGATTCATAGAAAGCGCTCTCGCCACAGCGACCCTTTGTCGCATCCCACCGGACAGTTCCTTAGGTCTTTTGCTTATGGCAGGTGTAAGTCCAACCATTTCCACGTATTGGGCGACCCTTTCCTTAACTGCTTTTCTCTTTTCATTCGGAAAGGCCTCCCTTACCGCCATACTTACATTCTGCCCGACGGTAAGCCAGGGCAGTAAGGAATAGTTTTGAAAGATCACCCCTCTCTCATGACTGGTCCCTGATACTGCTTTACCTTTAAAAAGTATCTCCCCGCCTGTAGGTTTGAGTAAGCCATTGATAAGGTTAACGAGCGTTGTTTTACCGCTTCCGGTAAAGCCAACGATAGCCACGAATTCCCCTTCCTCTATGGACAGGTTGATATCGCTTAGCACCTCAGTGGCGTGCACTCCCTCGCCATAGGTTTTACACACGTTATTTAATTCTAAATAGGCCATGATTTTGCGGTTTTAGGTGGCTGCATTTTTATTAAAGGACACCATATTCTGAATGGTAAGCATGATGCGATCCAATAAGAACCCTATGATGCCTATCACAAACATGGCTACTATGATCTTTGAGTTGGAATCGTTAGCTCCATTTTGGAATTCTTCCCACACAAAGGAGCCAAGGCCGGGGCTCTGAGCCAACAGCTCAATGGCGATCAAAACCATCCAGGCTACCGAAAGCGTAATTCGCAAACCGGTGAAAATCAAAGGCAGCGATGAGGGCAGTATCACTTTGAATACCTTCTGAAGCGGCTTTAGTTTTAATACCTTGGCAACATTGATGTAATCCTTATCTACCGATGATACCCCCATGGCAGTGTTCACGAGAGTTGCCCACATGGCACATAATCCGACACTGATAAAGGAGATGATAAACGCGCTGTCCTGATTGGAATCCTTGGTCATGGTCTTAACGATCATGAACACCAGTAACAGCCAGACTACCGGAGAAACCGGCTTAAATACCTGGATAAGCCAGTTAAAGGAGTTGCGCAAAGTTTGGCTCAATCCAATTACGATCCCAATAGGTACTGCTATCATGAAAGCGAGCAGAAAACCCGCAAAGACCGTTTTCAGACTTGTAAAGATCTGATCCACAAAGGAAGGCCGGCCCGTATAGGTTATAGGATCCTTGCCCTCTGCTATGCGCTTTTCATTCAAGGCTGCGGTCTTATCCTTAAAAGCCAGCTTATCCGCACTGATCACCTGGTGATCCGCGATAAGGGTGTTGAAAGAATCCCATACCTGAGCCGGCGAAGGCAGGGTATTGGGCTGGCAGCTAATATCTCCCGAAGCTATACAGGCAGCCATACTGTCTGCCGCAGCCTGTCCCTGATCAGCCAGGGCCTTTTCTATTTTAAAATCAGCTTCAATATTGTAAAGCGACCTGGCTCCAACATGCCACAATCCAATAAAAAGCAGTATGGACAAAATGGGCACGACCACTTTCTTAAATATGGTGTTTGGATTGAATTTCGGTGCTTTGATGTTTAACCTGGACACTAATATTTTTAGTGCACTACTGACTTTCAGATCTGCTGTTTTACTAACGGTCACGCTTTGCTTCATGATATCAAATCTTTAAGGTTCTAGAGCTCGGTCTGGTCTTTATTGCCAATCTCAAAACTGTTGATATAACCAATAGGGTCCTTGGCATCAAAAGTGTTGCCATCTATAAAGTCCGAAGTAGCAGGCTTGTATCCATCAGTATCAGGTATATCGGATGCAGGGATATGCCCCTCGGTCACGAGCAGGTCTGCCGCTTTTTTCCAGATATCAGGCCGGTAAATATCCTTGATGGTTTCCTCGTACCAGCCCGCTGCTTTAGGCTCCGGGATCTGCCCCCATCTGCGCATTTGGGTAAGGAACCAAATACCATCTGAATAGAAGGGATAGGTGGCGTGATACTTGTAAAACACATTGAAATCAGGCATGGACCGCTTGTCTCCCTTTTCGAACTCAAAAGTTCCAGTCATGGAATTGGCCAGCACCACTTCATCGGCTCCTACATATTGAGGCATAGAAAGTATTTTTACCGCCTCGGCACGGTTTGATGGTTCATCCAACCATTTCCCGGCCCGTATCAATGCCTTGGTTACGGCTACAGCTGTATTGGGGTTTTCATCCACAAACTTTTTGGTCATTACGAATACTTTCTCCGGATTGTTCTTCCATATATCGTAATTGGTTGTAACCGGTACACCAATTCCTTTGAAGACCGCCTGCTGGTTCCAGGGTTCTCCCACACAGTAACCATAAATGGTTCCGGCTTCCAGGGTTGCAGGCATTTGAGGAGGTGGGGTTACTGAGAGCAATACCTCGGCATCTATTTGTCCCTGTACATTATCCGAGGTGTACATTCCCGGATGTATTCCGGAAGCGGCCAGCCAGTAGCGGATCTCATAGTTATGGGTTGAAACAGGAAATACCATACCCATTTTAAAAGGTTTTCCGCTGTTCTTGTACTCGGATATAACCGGCTTCAGGGCATCAGCCTTGATAGGGTGAAGAGGTTTGCCATCTGCTCCCTTGGGTACGTTGGGTTTCATCTTAGACCATACATCATTGGAAACAGTAATGCCATTGCCGTTAAGGTCCATCGAAAACGGGGTAACGAGTTCTGCCTGTCTTCCAAAACCAGCTCCTGCCGCAATAGGCTGACCGGCCAACATATGTGAACCGTCCAGTTGTCCGTCAATTACCCGATCCAATACATTTTTCCAGTTGGATTGGGCTTCTACGGAGACAAAAAGTCCCTCATCCTCAAAAAAGCCTTTTTCCTTGGCTATGGCTAAAGGAGCCATATCAGTAAGTTTGATAAAGCCAAAGGTCAATTGGGGTTTTTCAATTTCCAATGAAGTGCCGGGAATTTTTGCCTCTGCGGTTTCCGCTGATTTTTTTGCCTCCTTTCCACCACAGGCAGATAGGAAAACCATCACTAGAAGAAAACCGATTGATTTTTTAATTGTTGATTTCATAATGAGATATGTTTTATAGTGAATTCCGAATTACGGGGTAAACATACATCATTTTTTAAGTATTACTACGTAGTTTTACTTAGTTTTTATTCACTAATACGTATTTTTAAGTAGATGAGAATTTGGATAAGAAAAAAATCCGAAGTCGTAAAAAAAAGAGCAGCTATATTGTAGATTCTGAAATGAAATTGGATTTAAGATGTACCGTATGCTTATAAGAAATGCCTGGCGGTTGTCTTTGTAAAGCTATACTTAGGTTAGATAGCGGAATGTAAAACGCGCCATACCTCTTCTTCAAAGAAGGAAGGATGCTCGCAAACTACATCTCCAACAACTATAACTCCGGGCTTGGAAGTATCTACTGAAGTAAAAAGAGAATGAACATCATTTAAAGTACCAACAATGCAGCTTTCATTGCTCATGGCACCATTCTGTATTAGCGCTATTGGTGTTAAACCCCCTCGATAATGACCTATTTTACGGGCAATCTCGGTTATCCGACGAACGCCCATCAATATGACCAAAGTTGCCAAGGACTTCGCGGCCAGCTCCAGATCTTCTGAAAAAGAACCATCTCTTTTTGTGGCCGTCATCACCCAAAAACTGGACGCGACTCCCCTTTTGGTCATTGGAATGCCCTGTCCTGATGGTACTGCAATGGCACTGCTTACTCCAGGTATGACCTTTACCGGGATACCCATAGATTCCAAATGCGCGATTTCTTCTGAGGAGCGTCCGAACACAAAAGGGTCTCCCCCTTTCAATCTTACCACATGACCATGCGAAAAGGCATAGGCTACCAATAATGAATTGATCTCTTCCTGTGTGAGCGAGTGTTCACCACAGCGTTTGCCTACGTATATCTTTGGAATTGAATCAGAAACCTCCTCAAGCAACCGAAGATCGACCAAGGCGTCATAAAGAACAGCGTCCGCGTTTCGCAATGCCCTTAAACCTCCTATAGTTATTAGGTCTTTGCTACCTGGCCCTGCGCCAACCAGAGTAACCTGTGCTGTTTTTTCAGATGGCTTCATAGTAAAATTTCTTGGAACTGTTTTATCAATTTCGCAACAAGAATACGTAATTATTTTCATATAATTATCAAATTTATACGTAATTATACGTAATATTGCTTTTCAGTATTAAACCAAAAGCTCATGAAAACTGTTGTGGTGATCGGCAATGGAATGGTAGGTTATAAGTTCTGCGAGAAATTCGTTGCCAAAAACGAAAACAAAGCCTTCAACCTGTTGGTATTCGGAGAAGAACCAAGAGTAGCTTATGACAGGGTGCATCTGAGTGAGTATTTTGAAAACGGCGACGCGGAGAAACTTTGCCTGGCCCCTCGTTCCTGGTACGATGAACGGGGAATTCAATTATATACGAATCAACGTATCACTGAGATCAACAGAACAGAACAAAGCGTTACTACCAATAAGGGAGAGGTATACAATTATGATTATCTGGTTATTGCCACAGGTTCTTCTCCCTTCGTCCCAGCCATTAAAGGTGTGGACAAGAAGGGTGTGTTCGTTTATCGCACTATAGAAGACCTTGAAGAAACCATGCAATACGCGTCAGATATCAAGGGAGGAAAAGCGGCAGTTCTGGGCGGTGGCCTCCTTGGCCTGGAAGCTGCCAAGGCTGTTAAAGATATGGGACTGGAACCCCATGTAGTGGAATTTGCGCCCCGACTGATGCCCAGGCAACTGGATCACGATGGCAGCACAGCACTGGAACAAAAAATGCGTGAGCTTGGGATCCATGTGCACCTCAATAAGGCTACTCAACAAATTTTAGGTAACGGGCGAATTGAAGGAATGGAGTTTAGTGAGGGAGACTCCTTACAGGTTCAAATGCTCATTATATCTGCCGGGATCCGTCCCAGGGATGAGCTGGCCAAAAGCTGCGATCTGAAAACTGGCGACAGGGGCGGAATTGTAGTTGACAAGCGCATGCGCACGTCGGACCCCAGGATTTTCGCGATAGGTGAGGTGGCATTGTATAAGGATATGATCTACGGGCTCGTGGCCCCGGGATACGAAATGGCCCAGGTAGCCGTGGATCAGATATTGGGACGGGAGACCTTGATGTCTGAAACCATAGATATGTCGACCAAATTAAAACTCATAGGAGTTGATGTGGCCAGTTTTGGAAATCCGTTTACTTCCGAAGAGGAAGCACATTCCATAATATTTGAAAACAAATTACAGGGGCTTTATAAACGTATCAATATTTCTAAGGACGGTAAAACCTTATTGGGAGGTATTCTTGTAGGGGACGCTTCTGATTACAACATGTTGCTACAACTTCAACAGAATAAAATGGCATTGCCAGAAAACCCCGAAGATCTGATATTGGGAGCAAGAGGTGGTGAAGGCGCCGCTCTGGGCAACGTTATGGATCTGCCAGATGAAGCAGTAGTCTGCTCCTGCGAATCCGTATCCAAAGGAGTGATATGTTCAGCCGTCACGGAAGACGGTCACGAAAGCCTGAAGAGTGTGTGCAAATCCACTAAGGCAGCCACAGGTTGTGGAGGTTGCAAACCCATGGTGGTGGATTTGGTGAACGAAAGTTTGAAAAGCCTGGGTAAAACCGTGAAGGAAAGTATTTGCGAACATTTTAATTACTCTCGTCGCGAGCTGTACGACATCGTAAAACTCCGCGGCATTGAAACCTATGATGAACTGCTGGACCTGGTGGGTACAGGCGATGGCTGTGAAGTCTGCAAACCTGCTGTTGCAGCCATATTTGCAAGCGTCTACAATGAAACGGCCAACCGCCAGGAAACTATTCAGGACTCCAATGACCGTTATCTGGCAAACATACAGCGTAACGGTACCTATTCCGTGGTGCCTCGAGTTGCCGGTGGGGAAATCAGCCCAAAACAGTTAATAGCACTTGGGCGGATAGGAATGAAATACGATCTCTATACAAAAATTACAGGGGGGCAAAGAATTGACATGTTTGGAGCCCAACTACACGAACTCCCGTTGATCTGGGAAGAGTTGATCCAGGAGGGCTTTGAAAGCGGACATGCCTACGGAAAGGCCCTGAGAACTGTCAAAAGCTGTGTAGGCTCCACCTGGTGCCGCTATGGAATGGATGAGAGTGTAAGTTTTGCCATAGAAATTGAGAATCGATACAAAGGGATCCGATCCCCGCATAAAATGAAAGGCGGGGTTTCCGGTTGTATCAGAGAATGTGCCGAGGCAAGGTGCAAGGATTTTGGTTTTATCGCGGTTGAAGGCGGATGGAATGTTTATGTCTGTGGAAACGGGGGAGCGAATCCAAAACACGCGGAACTACTGGCTGAAAAAGTAGACAAGGAAACCGCAGTCAAATATGTAGACCGTTTCCTGATGTACTACATAAAGACTGCGGCTCCGCTAACGCGAACAGCGGCCTGGCTGGAAAAATTGGAAGGAGGCATAACTTATCTGAAAAACGTTGTGATCCATGACTCACTGGGTATTGCCAAGGAGCTGGATGAAGAGATGCAACGCTATGCGGATACCTATAAGTGCGAATGGAAAGAAGCGGTAGAAACGCCGGAGATCAGAGCTCGTTACACACATTTTGTAAACTCAGATGAGCCTGATAGTAACATAGAATTTGTGCCTATGCGCGGTCAGAAAATGCCAAAGGCCTGGACCCAATAATAATTAGGAATGGATATTAAAGAACTCAATACCCAAGCTGCAGTGTCTTTTGATAATGTTAAGATCTGGTATAAAGCTGCAGCCGTAGACAAATTCCCGATAAACGGAGGGGCATGCGTACTGTATAAAGGAAAGCAAATCGCTGTTTTCAATTTTACGAGACAGGGTAGCTGGTACGCCTGCCAGAACCTATGTCCACACAAAATGGAAATGGTACTTTCCAGAGGGATGATCGGGCAGGATGGGGAGCATCCTAAAGTTGCCTGCCCGTTGCATAAAAGCACCTTTTCACTGAAAACCGGTGAAAACCTGAATGGCGATTTGAATGCTATAACCACTTATCCGGTTAAAATAGAGGACAACTTTGTGTATATTGGCTTTTTAGAATAATTATTAAAAAGCGGGCATGGATAATGCTGAAAAAATGGCAAGGGCCTTCCGATTATTCGATGAGGCCAATAGCAAGGATCCAAATAAGGATGAATTCGAGGGCAGCAAACACCCAAAAGAACTGCTCTACGCCAAACGGATGACCGAGACCCTAACTGCGTTTGCCCCTGAGGCTTCGGAAGCAGTTCAATTGAGTGCCAGATGCCAGCATCTCAGACGCTGGGAGATCCCCAGAGACCGATACGAGATGAACCGGGTGGGATATCTGAAGTGGCGGCAGGAACTAAAGAAATTCCATGCCGAAAAAGCGACAGAGATACTGGAATTTGTAGGGTACGATGCTGAAACCATAGCCCAGGTTCAATTCCTGCTTCTTAAAAAACAACTCAAGAAAAGTCCGGAAACCCAAATGCTTGAGGATGTAATTTGCCTGGTTTTTATGACCTACTACTTGGAAGAATTTGCTCAAAAGCACCCTAAGGACAAGTTGATCGATATTCTGCAAAAGACCTGGCGCAAAATGTCTGAAAAAGGACAGGCAGCCGCCCTGGAATTACCATTCTCAGATCATGTCGCGCTTCTGGTAAGGGAAGCTATCTCAGGCTGATGATTAATTTTTGAATCGGAATACACGGACATGCAAGATCTGAAGCAACAACAGGCCCTGGATACCGCCACCTTCTTAAGGGTAAGAAAGTGGTACCTCCTTGCATTTGCGACCATAGCCTTAACCATTATCGTTGCTCAAATCCTGATACAACAGCATTTGAATTCTCAGCTGAACGATTCCCGGGTGATCAATGTGGCAGGAAGACAACGCGCCTTCAGTCAGAAGTTGGTAAAAGAAGTCCTAATGCTTCGTTCCGGACAGTCAGACGGGCCCTCCTCTCCCCAGTTGCTTGAGGACCTCAGACATACCCTTTACGTTTGGAGGACTTCACACAACGGTTTGCAGCAAGGCAATGACAGCATAGGATTGCCAAAGGAAGAGAATGTAGTGATCCTGGAACTGTTTGCGGATTTAAATCCCCATCATGAGGCCATGGTAGATGCAGCAGAAAGTATTCTGAGGGGTACAGAAGGCGAACAAGATCTGCCTGAGTCCTATAACGAAGATCTTCAAACACTACTAGAAAATGAAGCCATCTTTCTAACTAAGATGGATGCCATAGTGAACGAATACGACGCGCTGAGCAAGGAGAAACTACAAGAACTCAAGCTGAAAGAGTATTTGCTGCTGGGCATTTCTCTTGCAATCCTGTTCCTGGAAGTAATGTTTATTTTCCGTCCGCTATCTATCCAAATACGAGAAACCATTTCCAAACTGATCCGGAGTCAGAAGGAATCAGATGCCACAGCTAACGAAATACAGCGGTTGTTTCTAGAGAAAGAAAAATCACTACAACAACTGCAGGAACTTAACTTTGTTATAGATAATGCTGCCTTGTTTGCCAGTACAAGACGGGATGGGACTGTAGTTTTTATAAGCAAGAAGTTCCTTGCACTGCTGGAGCGACCCGAATCCAACATGAATGTTCCGCTTTCCGAAATTCTCACCGCGGATCAGGGCCAACAGCAATACCTAAGAGAGGTACTTACCAGCAAGCGCAAAAACATCAGAAGTGAAGAAATAGAGATCAGCACACAAACCGGAAAACATCTCTGGCTGGACATGTCTATCATTCCCATGCACCAATCAGGACTGGAACAAAGTGTCTTGATCTTGTGTTCGGACATCACTGAACGAAAAAAAAACCAACTCAAGGTAGAAGAACTTACCAAGCAGAACTACGAGGAAAACATGCGGCAAAAGCAATTGCAGGCCAGCAAGATCGTAGAGGGTCAGGAAGAGGAGCGCAAACGTATCGCCAAAGACATACACGACGGTATTGGCCAGATGCTTACAGCTCTTAAATTCAATATTGAGTCCATAAACACAGATCAAAAGGAAAAAACGAAGGAGAAAGTCGCATATCTGAAAGAACTGACCACGGACCTCATCAAAGGTGTACGTACAGCTACCTTTAACCTTACCCCTCCGGAGTTGGAAGATCACGGAATCTTTCCGGCCTTGCAGAAAATGACCGTAGAATTAAGTAAGCTCACCGGAAGGAACATCCTTTTTGAAAATAAGGCGAAAAGGAGTATTCGCTTCCATTCCCTTGCTGAGACCAATATTTACAGGGTTACCCAGGAGGCTGTCAACAATGCGATAAAGTATGCAGAAGCCAACTACATCCTTGTTACTATAAATTACCACGATGGTCTTCTCAGCGTCGTAATCGATGATGACGGCAAGGGATTCGATACCTCTATTCTTAAGAAAGGTGCAAAGCACGAAAGTGAAGGGGGAATGGGAGTAGTTTTTATGAAAGAGCGTATGAGTTATATTAACGGACGCCTGTTTATCAATTCGATCCCGGGCGAAGGTACACGTGTAACCATCAATTACAATGTAAAAGAAACCGTATTGGATGGAACGGAATGAGCTATATCCGGTATTCTTAAAAGTCAACAATCTAAATATACTTATTGTAGGAGGTGGCTATGTGGCTGAAGAAAAACTGAGTTTTTTGCTAAAATCAAGTCCGAATGCCACTGTAGAGATGATTGCACCCCTTTATAGAGAAGGAACTGTCGCCCTTGCTCAAAAACATGGGATTACTATGATGAAGGGGAAGTATAAAAGAAAATACCTGAAGAAGCGACATATTGTAATAGCAACGACCGATGTCCCGGAAATTAACGAAAAGGTCTTTAGCGATTGCAGAAAACGGGCTATCTTAGTGAATGTCGCGGACAATCCTCCCCTATGTGACTTCTATATGGGTGGAATTGTTACCAAAGGGAACCTAAAACTAGCCATCTCTACCAACGGCAAATCCCCGACTACAGCTAAGAGGTTGCGGCAGTTCTTTGAGGAGATCATCCCGGATAACATTGATGATCTGGTTAAAAATCTCAATTCATTCAGAAAAACACTGAAAGGAGATTTTCAAGAGAAGGTAGAGACCATGAATGAAGTCACCAAAGGATTAATAAGTAAAAGGAGTAGCCATGAAAATTAGGATAAAAGGCAATGCGGTCCGCTATCGGTTGACAAAATCTGAGGTTGAAACATTTTGCCAAACCGGACGATACGAGGAAAAAACAGCATTTCAAAGCAACACGCTTACCTACGTTCTGGAAACCAAAGCCGGAATTAGTGAATTGGAGGCGGATTTTAAGGAGGATAGTATTGTGTTATATCTTCCGGAAGAAGTCCGGGCTAATTGGGCTACCAGCGATCGTGTAGGCTACAGTAATTCTGTGGACTGGAACGATGAAAGCAAGCTATCGCTATTGGTTGAAAAAGACTTTACCTGCCTGGACAACACCATTGAGGACCAGTCTGACAACTATCCGAATCCCAGGCTGGCTCAAGACGAAAATTAGACACACAAAGCCAAAACCCAACAAAAGTTCAAGTAAGTTTTATTTTTGTAGAAGATTCATTATTTGCTCTAGATCCTTTGGAATAAACTGTTGCCGGATCATGGCATTACTGAGTTTATTGTAATCGACCCCCTTCTTATATTTATATTTAAATTTTGCATATAAATCGTGCCCTCTTCTTGAAATAAACCATTTAGGATAATATAATTTCCGTCTGTTAATAAAACTAATAGGAATATCGGCCCTTTCTGCTTTGCCTAAATTCGGTAAAAGCGGCTCAATTTCCCGAAAAATATAATTGGCTATTAATTGAAGTTTAGATGAAGGTAGTTTTGAGACTCTATGTTCATCTTTATGTTTTAAATTTATTCCAGGAACATTTATGATTTCATTCTCATGCAAAAGTGAAGAATATACCAATATTGGATCAATCAGATAATTTTCAATACTGTACCTACTTACAACTTTGAGATTTGGGGTCTCGAGTGCTCCTTCTTTAATATTCGTCCCATTATCGTAATCCATTAAGCCCTGAAATATATCATCCGCACCTTCAATTACAAACTTCTGCACCCAATTCCGAACAACTGTGCATCCTCCTGAAGTATTTGCAGATTTATTGGATGCTGGTATGAAGATGATAGGAATAGCAGCATTTACCTTGCCAAGATCCTTTAAGACTGAAAATACTGCCTTATAAAATTGTACGTCATCTTTGTCCTCAACCAATACATATTTAGAATTAGATTTAACCACTAACAGGCCTTCTGTTAGAATTCCGATACCATCATCCTTTTTTCTAATTTTCTTAATTAAAGTAGGACTTGATGTAATTTCAAACAGAGCATATTCCGGGGCTAAGGCTACCGTAGTCGGAGAGTGGGTTGTCATGATTACTCGAACGTCATACTGATTTACAAGCACTTTTTCAACTACATCAATAAACTGCTTGATTGCAGAAGGGTGTAAGTGCGCATCGGGTTCGTCCAAAAGCAATATTTTTGGTAATCGCTTTTTCCTACTAGTATTAAAAATCCAGATTCCCAATGAGATCAAAACTTTCTCACCAGCAGAGAGATCTTCAAAATTTATTTTGATGCTTGAATCTTTGACACCAATAAGTCTAAAATGGTAGTCCGCGATGTAAGATTTTGGTTTGATAACTTTATATGGGAAATTGGCCTTATCAAGTAGATCGTTGATTATTTCCCAAGGGGCATCTCCAATTTCTTGCCTTATTTCGTTGTCCGAATTGCCTTCATCTCGCAGTTCGGCATATTTCCCGTGATAAATTTTAAATGTCTCACTAAGCCCTTCGTAGATTTGAATTTTATGGATGTAATCATAATAATCAATTGGTAAATTATTATGAATGTCCGAGACAGTAATTTCTTGTTTGGGTTTGCTGATCAAAGAAATTAATTGAGCAGCAATTTCAGAATATTCCTGATCTCTAGGGCTAATTATATTTGAATGTATTCGATTAATAACTTGATTGAGGTTTTGAATATTTGATGATCCAATGTTGCCAAAATTCCAATGAGAGGGTAGAAAAACTACCTCCTTAGACTCGATTACACCATAATCAGATTTGGTTTGGACTTGGTAAAAAGGCCTGCCTGGACTTGATTCACTAGTTCTTTTTCGTGCATCCATGCCAAAATGATAATTCAGTAGTTCCAATAACTGGGTTTTCCCACTTCCATTTTTACCAGTAACTACTACAAAATCCGGTATATTGCTCCAACTAAATGGTTTTAATGACTTGTAACTTCCGTTGACCAATTCGAATTTCATAAAATCTTATAATGTAAATTGCAGAACATAATCTAGTTGCGGTTATCTAAGGCATAAATGTAATAATATTTGTAAGTAATTACTTATTATTATACAGCCCTTTCCTCTCCCCACAATGCAATTGAGAATTCGAAAGCCCCGTTACGGATCTCAACTTATAGTTCATTGAAAAAAGTATTTTCTTACTACTATTAATTTTGTGCATTTACCAAAAGAAAATTGAAACTTACTTTGATATAAAAATGAGGCATACGCTGTACCGAGGCTAGTTCAGAACTTAAACAATTTGGAGTAGACAGAACATTGAAGTTCAAAAGTATATCCAAAAATCCAATCAATTAAAACTAAAAATATTATGGGATCTGAAGCAAATAAGGAAAGTCAAGTTGATAAATAATTGTTTTGTCAGGTCATTTTTACTCGTCTGCCAAATAATCTGCATAACGGAACCCGGCCTGTTCCGAAATACCCCGGGTCTTTTGGTGGAGTACTTCACAGGCGGCATCCCCATAGAAGAAATTAAAAATAAGATTGTGATCCGTACTATCCGCATGTTGCTCATAGAACACTTCCGTATCAGCCAGAAAATCGTCATCCAATTGCCTTACCCTTCCTTTTCGTGTATTGGAATAAACAAATACTTCCTGATCCATATGATCTCTGAGGCTTTGCGGTTTGCCATGCTCAAGCCAGTACAGTGTGCGGAAGAGATATTCCTTTGTACGCGGTCCGATCATTTCAGCGCTAAGGGTCTCACTGGTCCAAAAACTGGGTAAACAGAAATTCCTTTTGTGTAGAGACCCAAAATCAAATTTGCTTGAATAATCCGTTGTAAAGCGTTCAGACCATGCCCCGCCAATATCGTCCAAAAGATTTAGCCCTACGGAGATCGTTCTCTTATCAGAAGAGCCAATTGAAGCATTAACTTCAGAGATCACCTCCTGCATCAGCTCCTCAGCCCGCATATTTATAAGCTGTTTTAATTTCTCCATAACCAGTTCTTTTCCCAGCGGATTGAACGCGGCAATAGGAAGCACTACATCCTCCCGGCTTTCCCCTAAAAGCATGTCCAGGTAGGTGCTGAAGCGTTGGCTGTTTCTGGGAAGCTGATAAAATTGCTGCATTCGCTCCAGAAGTGGTATGAGTTCAAAACGCATTATTGAAACATTAAAGGACTTAAGTGGTTTTCAGCAAAATTAAAGGATGTCCTAAAACCGGGAGCTGCTAAAATGCAGAATTCCAGATGAGAGCTATCACACTTGGTCAATTAGCCTACTCAGAGCACCTTTTTCACAGCATAAACTGCAATAAAAGTGTCATTCAGCCTCTGAAAAAGGCGGTTAATCGTCAATTTTAACATAAAATCCACCTAAAAAACCTAAAACCTATGAATTTTTCATAATAACCATTCATCGACAATTCCGCACCTTTGATCTATTAACAATCCAAAATCTTATCCTATGAACCAGATTAATTCTTATAAAACGGCCTTTGGATTATTACTGACCATCTTCTTTTGCTGTACGCTCAGCGCCCAGCAAACGACGACCTCAACATCTCAATATTCTGAGGTCCGTGAAGCGAATAAGAGAATCGACGATTATCTGAAACTTCTCAAAATGGGATATTCAGAAAGAGAGATCTTTGAGGACCTGGGAAATGTAAATTTCCTGACTCAAAACTATGAAACTGCCGCTTTTTGGTATCAAAAACTCATGGATATCAGTGAGGACGATATGGTTAGCGCCAGTTATCACGAACGTTATCAGTATGCCCTTAAAAAAGCAGGAACTCCTGGAGATGCTGACGTGGCTGATGATAAAGATTGGGTTTCTGTGATCAAAGCAGATTACCAAATGAAAAAAGACCGTGCCACAGCGCATTCCTATGCTTCAAACAGAAGCAATTTCAGGGAGTTGGATTTTCACACTCCGGATCGTTCGAGGGCATTGGATGAACTGGTAAAACAGGAACTTTCAGACCAAAACAACCTGGAATACAACGAAGCCCGACGCGCGGTGTATCAGAACAGTTATAATCCGCCTATCGCGATGACAGCTGATGGTAGCATAGCCTATTTCAGTAAGCCGGTTACCATGAAACCTTTAACCGGGCTATTCTCAAAGAAACAGGTTGTACACAAGATCTACAAGGCTGAAAGAATTGATGGCCAGTGGAAGAACGTGTCCGAAGTACCGGTAGCTCCAAAATACGCCTCGGCTGTTCATCCCAGCATATCTGAAGACGGTAGCAGACTATTCTTTGCTTCCAATATGCCAGGGACTTTCGGGAAGTACGACATTTACGTTTCCGAAGTAAAGCAGGACGGTTCCTATGGTGTGGCAAAAAACCTGGGTACTAAAGTGAACACGAAGCAAAACGATCTGTTCCCCAGTATTGTAGGTGGTTCTTCCCTCTTCTTTGCCTCAGACGGACACCAGGGTTACGGCGGACTTGATCTGTACGCTGCACAGGTATCCAGCAGAAAAGTGAGCAAGTCCATGAATCTTGGTAATGCGATCAACAGCGGAAGTGATGATTTTGCCATCGTCCTGGATCCCGGACAGGGAATGGGCTACGTAGTATCTAACAGAGGACGAACAGATGCGGAAACCGTAAGACAGCTAGTCTTCTCTTATGATATGCCAGCGAAAAATACCTTGCCTGAAAAGCGAGATTACAATCTCTTTAAGGCACTGAATAGTGATTCGCAAACAGACCTTACGTCTTCAGTTTTTGAAGATCAGTAGAACCCCGACGGAATAGCAGAAAAGTAGACATTATTTTGCTATTAACTATGATTATTTCATAGCATTTTTACCCCGATATTAACATAACTTAGATCTGCAAGAACCTTATAAGAATACCTTATTAGAAACTAATTATCAAGGTTTTAGCAATCCGAGCAACCCAAATTTAGAGCGATGAACTGTAACGTAAACATAAGGATGAAGATCTGCCTGGCGATGCTAGTGGGCCTTGTGCTGAGTGCGCATGTTACTTACGGTCAGGAGACGAACGACAACGTCAGCTTGAAAACCCCGTTTCACAACCAGTTATTTTTTAACCGGTTTCTGATCAACCCTACCTTTTCACTGGTAAGGGAAAACAAATCTTATCTGAACATTTTGCACCGAAACCAGTACGCCACTTTTGATGACAATATCCAGAACTATTATCTGGGTTTCAGCAACAAGATGAATGAGCGTACAGCACTTGGGATCGGAGTGTACGGACAATGGGAAGGCGTGATGCAGGAATTTGGCTTCAATGCCAACTACGCCACTTCCGTACAATTAGGAGCCAAAAGCAGGCTTACCTTTGGTACCAATGTTACCTATCTCAGCGAAGGGATCAACAGAAACAGCGTAGTAGTTGCTGAGAACGACCCTTCTTTGGCAGAGGCCAGAAGAGAAAACAAAATTGCGGTTCAACCTGGTATTGCCTTATCGCTTGGTAATTTCGATATAGGCCTGTATGCCACAGACCTGTTGAGATACAATCAGACCGCAAATGAATTAACCACCAATTTTAACGACAGGAGCGTAAAAGCTTCGCTGCAGTATACTCATTACTTTGGGGCCACAAGAGGGCTGTTTGGGGATGCGAGGCTTATGCCCATGATACAGTTAGGGAAAAACGCGGATTCCAGTCTGTCCTATGTTGGTTCCCTATTGTTAGACCTCCCGAATTACGGTTGGCTGCAGACCACCTATGACGACATTTACGGAATGTCCCTGGGTGTAGGTTTCAATGTTAGCGAGCAGCTTTCGCTGGGTTACCTTTTAGAAAAAAATCTTACTGAACTGGGAGCTAATCTCGGATGGAACCACGAATTGTCCCTGGCCTATACCTTTAAGGATGAACTAACCAACTCAAGCATTTATATCAGTGATTCAGACGATAGGCGAATAGACCAGATTGTTCGGAATTACGAAGAGCAGATCCTGCAGCTGAAGGCAGAGAACATCAAGGCTATGGCTGCGCGGGACGAAGATTCACGCAAAAAAGCTGAATCATCTACAACTAAAAACGCTGTGGCAACGAGAGATAATAGAGATAATACCGCTATAGCAAGCCGCGGAGCGGACAAATCCACCAACTCTCGTAAAAACAGAAATAAGGAAAAGCAGTATGAACCTTCTTTGGTTAGCCAGTCTGATGCTGATCAGTCAGACCTCGCCTACGAAAACCGTTTGATCCTGGATCAACTTATCCTGAGACAGGATTCGGTAGAAAGGGCGCGTAATGAGCAATTGGAAAAGAAGTTTGAAACTATAGTAAGGCTTATCCGCAGTGAAGTTAAAAAGAACGACACACCTGAGGACCACGAAAAGTACAATCCGGTCCCAAGGTATGGAACAGGAATTGCGCAGGTAGATAAGCGTGAAATCCTGAAGAAAGTAAATGTAATGCAAGAAAAAGCTATGACCCTGGATGCTTTTAAGCGACAGGACTATATAGAACTCCCCATAAGATCTAAAAATCGGTCGGATATCGTCGGGGTAGAATCTGGTTATTATTTAATCGCCAATGTCTACAAAAATGAAAGGTATTTAAACGCTTTCATAAACAGCTTAAACGAAAAAGGTTTAAATGCCAAGCGATTTTATAATAAAGAAAATGGGTTGTATTATGTATATCTGGCCGATTTTAAATTTAAAGAGGATGCGAGAACCGCGATCGTCTCCAACCTGGACGGTAAATACTGGGATGAAAAGTGGATCATGGAGGTCTACAATCCCACGGCGACCGCGCAGATCGTATTCGAAGATTAACCCGCATCTCACATCGCCATCCAGGATGAGAAATGCAGCTTTACAACTCCCGGCTTACCCCAGAAGTCAACCCGAAAGCCGGAACTCGTAAAGATACTGACTCCACACTGACCAGCACATGGTGAAAAGGAGGCTGTCTAAAAAAGGTATAATGTCCGGTTCGAGCGTCGCGCTCGATGTGACAAGGGAAATACCAACTATTTAGACAGCCTCTTTTTATAGTATTAGACCAGGGTAAAAAATACAGGAACTACCACCAAACCCCCATATCTACTGGGCTTAGCCTTCAGATTCTCACAAAACCATCGATGAACGGTTAAACGGGGCAAAAAATCAGATAAAAGGGTGCAGTTGAACGAAAATACGCACGAATTTTAGGTCTGGACCTTGGATTTTCGTAAATTTAATATAGTTAATCATACGACTAACTTTTACAAAACTCTCAAATCCCCGACAAATGAAAACGTACTTTTACCCCGAAGTCAGCTTACAAATCAACTCATTTATTAACCAAAAGGCGAGGACCAACCCGCTTCTTTCAATTCGGAAAGGTTCTGTTCTCCAACCCTTTTCAAAAAACTTTCTCGAAACCTAGTTTACGTCATTTAGAAGTATTCAGATCTTATTGAGACAGCAAGGCACCTTAGCATTGTGCTTCTAAAACTTTAAGGGAGTAGACCCCCGGGTTTTTCACATCTATTTTATTTTGCTCAAGCAATTGATGATTAGCATCAATGCCAAGGTTTCTTCTGCCTCAACTTATGGTCAAGGAGGTTGCTCTAAAAGCGACTGACAGCCATAAGTATGCCCCGACATTAAAACTCAGGAGCTCCTGTTAAGGGAGGTCCACAAGAAAAATACAACCCAAATTCTTTTTGATATGAAAACAAATCATGTTAAAATTATCGTTATCGATAATGACCCCCGATTTCATGAAGCGTACCAAAACTATTTTGAAACCTACCTTGATTATTCTCTTGAAGGTATCTATGGCTCTGTAGCGGAAGCCCTGGCCGAAATAGAACAGGTACAGCCAGACATTATTGTTACCGAAGTAGAACTTCCGGAGCAATCAGGTATTACCGGAATAAGCCTTTTCAGGCAGAAATCTCCGGAGATCAAGATTGTGATGATCAATGAAGAAAGTGATTTTGAAGTGATCAAGAAAGCTTTCAAGGAAGGAGCTAACGGATTTCTTACCAAACCACTGGATAAAAAACGCCTTTTACGCGCTTTGAATTCCGTTAGACATGAAGGTGCAGCGATGAGCAACGATATTGCCAGAAAGGTCATTTCCATGTTCCGCAGAAAATCCTATAATTCATTTTCCGAAAGAGAGAATGAGATCATTGATTACCTCAGCCAGGGTGCAACCTATAAGACCATTGCTGATAAACTATTTGTAACCCCAAGTACCATTAATTTTCATATACAGAATATATACTTAAAACTCAATGTTAACTCAAAATCAGAGGCGCTAAGCAAGCTGAGGGAGTTGGATAATGCCATAGCGATATGACGTAAAACTACTCCTTCAGACAGGTCCCATTCCGGCTTAGACGCTATAGCTTAACCGACTTATTGCTAGGCCAGAATAACCATCGGAAAGTTGTGAAATACCGGAAATCAAATCTCAGCATATGCTGAAGGTCGTGGCCATAGCGCCGGCAACAACGGCTGATTTGAACGGAAGGCTGCTCAGGATTTTCAGTGCCATCGATGGTTTAAAATGGGATTGTCGGGCTGCCTGCAAGTAGGGTTACGTCAGAACTTGTAGGGCATCCAGACTGTAGCGAACCCCGACAGAATCGTCGGGGTTTTTTTATTTTAATATTTTAGTCCTCATCAGCTAAAAATTCCGAGTACCATTGGGCCGAGGCCTTTACAATACGATCCTGGGTCTTAAAGTCCGTATACACCAGCCCAAAACGGGGATAGTATCCTTCTGCCCACTCAAAGTTATCCGTAAAGGTCCACACAAAATATCCTTCTGCCTTCATTCCCTCAGATCTGGCCTTGTGTACCTGAGCAATATGATCTTTCAGGTAATTTAGGCGGTCTGTATCTCTTACCCTGCCATTCTTTAACTCGTCCTCAAAAGCAGCTCCGTTCTCAGTGATGATCAGCTTTTTGATACCCTCGTAAGTATTGAATTGTCGGATCATATGGTAAATGCTGGGAGGATATACTTCCCAATCCATCAGGGTGGTCTTTACATCGCGGTCTGTCGCTTTGATCACCTTTGACCTTAAATAGGGAACAAAACAGCTGTATTTGATCACTTCCCTGGTATAATTCTGTATGCCGATAAAATCAAAATCAAAAGTACTTTGGGCCAGGTCCCCGGCCAAGGTGTATTCTTCCATTTTGCGGAGTACCGGTAAATCTTTTACCGGGTATCCCAACCCAAGGCTGGGTTCTACAAACAATCGGTTCAATAGCGCATCAGCCCTTACAGCAGCTTTCAGATCTGCAGAGGATTCCGAGAAAGGGGTGATCTGCGAACAGGAAAATGTGGTACCAATATTACTTTGGGGCACTGACTCCCGCAGAACATTCCCTCCTTTGGCCTGGCACAGTACAGCATGATGCGCCGCAGGCAAAAAGCTTTTTAGTCCTTTGCGGCCAGGAGCATGTACTCCCAAAAAGTAGCCCGCTCCCGTAAACACCATGGGCTCGTTCAGCACCATCCAATTTTCTACCCTATCGCCAAAACTTTTCGCACAGCAATAGGCGTATTCTTCGAACCAGGCCAGTATGTCCCTGTTTGTCCAACCTCCCTGTTTTTCAAGATCTTCCGGAAGGTCCCAATGGTATAACGTTACCCAGGGAGTTACCGCCTGCTCCAGGCAGTAATCGATCAGACGATTATAAAAATCCAGACCCCTACTGTTTATATTTCCGGTACCTTGAGGAAAAATTCGGGCCCAGGAAAGGGAAAACCGGAAATTGGGGATATTCAACCCTTTCATCAGATCAATATCCTCTTTATAGCGATGGTAGAAATCACAGGCTACTCTGCCGTGCTCCCCATTGTAAACCATGCCTTCCTCGGCGGTAAAGGTATCCCAGATAGAAGCTCCCTTCCCGTCCTGGTTAAAAGCACCTTCTATCTGGTAAGCAGCGGTAGACACTCCCCATTTGAACCCTTCGCCAAAATCTTTTCTTTTCAGTTCAAACGGTTTGGAAAAGGCCGGCTCCTTCATACAGAAACTGCCGGTTTTTGGTAGTTCGGAGCTTCACTTAGAACAAGTTCTATGACCTGCTCAGTGATATCCGGGTAGTTCACTTCTACGATGCGATCATCCTCCAGCCATTTCCGGATCTTGTCCTGGTGCTTGGCTTTAAAGGTCTTGATCACTGGTACTCCCATTTTTTTTAACGCGGCCATATTGCATTGCTGCTCATACTGGCCTTTCATTGGGATTACCAATAACTTTTTCTTCATGAAGAGCGCCTCGGCCGGAGTTTCAAAACCAGCACCGCATAGCACTCCCCTGGAGGAGGCCATACTTTTAATAAAGGCTTCATTGGTAATAGGTTGCAGGCTGACATTCTTCCGGACAAAAGGATCCCTGCTGTGTTTTGAAAACACCTGCCAGGAAACTTTCTTAAATTTTGATAGCATCTTGATGATCTTCTCATCGCTATATGACGGTAGGTATACGGTATAATGATCTCCATTACTAAGGCTTGCGTTGCGAATATCCTGCCTGATCACAGGGGTAAAGATATTTGGAGCATATGCCTGAAAGTGAAAGCCAAATCGTTTGGTAACCGGGGCGTATTTCCTTAGTATCAGTCTGCCCAAAGGATCGCTCTTTTTGGGTAATGGAGCTTCCGGTGCCAGAACCGCGGCCTGGTGACTCAGACTTATACATTCCTTACCGGCCAACTTGCAGGCCCAGGCGGAAACCGGTTCAAAATCGTTGATGATCAGATCGTATTCCTGCACAGGCAGGCTTTTCACCTCCGCCTGTAGACGCCGGGTATTGGCCTTTAGATAGGTACGCCACATATTCACTCCACCCCGTTTCCCAAAAATGAAACTAAGGCCTTGAAAACGGTACTTTATGGGGTATGGGATCTGCACATCTGCCTGGGTACCACTTAAAAGTATATCCAGGTCTATTGATTTCTTGTGTAGCAAAGGGATAATATCCCTGGCCCTGCTCAGGTGACCGTTCCCGGTACCCTGAATAGCGTAAAGAACTTTCATGTATTCGCCTTAAAGTGCACTATTTTCCTCTCTTTAAATGCCCTAAATGGAATTCCTGGACCAGGTTCTGGAACAACTCACTGTTTTCTAGCACCTCCTCTCTTACCGAAGATACTTCCGCCTGATTTTTTACGCGCACATCTTCTTCGTAGTGGTACAGACTCCAACTGCCTTTGTGGTATTCAAGAGCCGTAAGATTTTCTATCCAGTCTCCTGAATTTAAGTAGGTTACGCTGCCATTCTCCGTGGCTATTTCTTTGATCTCCGGCTGGTGAATATGTCCGCAAACAACATAATCATATCCGTTTTCTATGGCGATATCAGCCGCGATCTTTTCAAAATTGTTGATGAATTTAACTGCGGATTTGACACTGTTCTTGATCTTCTTGGACATGGATAACTTGCCATACCCTAGTTTCATGCTGAAAAAGTTCACGGCGCGATTCAGCAGTATCAGCATGTCGTAACCCACGGCTCCCAACTTCGCGATCCATTTGGAATGCTGCATGGTTACGTCAAAAACATCTCCGTGGAATATCCAGGCCTTTTTGCCGTTTACAGGCAATAATACCTTATTTACAATTTTGAAAGAGCCCAGTTTGAATCCGACAAACTTGCGAAGCATTTCATCGTGGTTGCCTGTAATATAATAGACCTTCACTCCTTTCGCTATCCAATCCATCAAAAGCTTTACCACTTTCATATGTGATTTAGGCCAATACCGCTTGCTGAACTGCCAAACATCCACAATATCCCCGTTAAGGATGACCTTTCTGGGCTTTATGGACTTCAAATAACGCAAAAGCTCCTTGGCGTGACAACCGTAAGTGCCCAGGTGCACATCGGAGATCACTACAATGTCTACGTTTCTTTTTTTCATGAAATAGGAACAGGTGTTTTCTTTCTGATTTTCTTAAATTTCAGGGGAGAACTGTATGTCCTCAAGAGAGAAATGCGATAACGCTTGAGTAATGAAAACAACGAAAATGAAGTAATTTTCATTGAATTGGAAATTGTGGTTTTCAAAGATTAAAATTTCAAGATTACTCAATCGTAAGCATTGCATTAAATGATAGTTATCAGATTGTTACCTGATTTATCATATCGTCCCAAACCTCCTATAGGAGCTAGCAGGCAGTAGAATGAGCAAAACTCTGACCGAACCTGGTATAGCTGCTATTCTCATTTTCATTTAACGTTTAGATAAAGAACAGGCTGACGGGAATCGTATTTTTATAAAAAATTCGAGATGGAAATTCAATCCCCTGAAAAAAAGCGCTATAGAAATCGGGATATAGACTGGCTGGCATTTAATTCCAGGGTCTTACAGGAAGCAGCAAATGAAGAAACACCATTATACGAGCGACTAAAGTTCCTGGCAATTTTCTCATCGAACCTGGATGAATTCTTTAAAGTACGTGTTTCAAGACTGCGGCAAATAAAAAAAATAGACAAAGCGTTACGACGGAGACTGGCTTTCAGGCCCAACAAAACCCTGCGCAAGATCCTAAAGATCGTCAATGACCAACAAGCGCTTTTTGGGAAAGTCTTTAGGAAGAGCGTACTGCCAGAACTGGCTAAGTACGGAATTTTTCTGACACCATCCATCAAATTCAGCAGAGATCAGCGGGAGTTCTCAAAAGCGTTTTACGAGCAAAACCTGCGGCCGGATCTTTCAATAACATCCAGTGAAAACCTCAATCCACTTTTCTTTGAAGACGGCCGGCTTTACCTGGTTGTAAGCTTTAAAGAGGTTGATGTACTGGAGTTCATAAAGGTCCCGGTTTCCAAACACCCGAGGTTCATTGAGATCCCATCGCCCGAAAATGAATTCCATCACACCTTCCTGGAAGATATCCTGAAGGATAACCTAAGCCGCATATTCTCCGAAGGGCGGAAGCTAAAAGCCTGTTACCAGATAAAGGTCTCCAGGGACGCGGAACTTTACCTGGACGATAGCCTGGAACCGGAGTTGGTAATTCAAATCCGGAATTCCTTAAAGCAAAGAAAGGCAGGACAGCCTACGCGCCTATTGTACGATAGCAAAATGCCAAAAGCACTGCAGAAGGAATTACGGCAGTTACTGCAGCTGGGAAAGGTGGATATGATACCTGGAGGAAGCTTTCACAATTTCAGCGATTTCTTTGGTTTTCCGCGACCCTTAGCTGATCCGGCCTTGTTTTACGAAGATCAACCGGCACTTCCCCACCCCAAACTAAAAAAGGGGGAAGACTTTTTTAGTCTGATACATGCAAACGATCAGATTGCCCATTACCCTTATCAATCTTTTGAAACGTTGTTGGAATGGGTCAGACAGGCAACTGAAGACCCGGAAGTTACGGCAATCAATATCTCCCTATACCGGGTTGCCAGAGAATCCGCATTGGGTAAACTACTGTTAAAGGCCTTGAGCCGGGGTATTCGGCTAACCATCTTTGTTGAAGCCAAAGCCAGGTTTGACGAAGGAAACAATATTGAGTGGGGCAGGGAGTTCCAGGCCCATGGAGCCAAAGTGCTCTACAGTTTCAAGGAAATCAAAGTACATTCCAAGATATTGCTAATTCAGCGAAAGGAGCAGGGAAAATCTGTGAATTACGCCTACATTGGTACGGGGAATTTCAACGAAAAAACAGCTAAAATTTACTGTGATCACGGACTGTTTACAGCCGATGAGGAAATTACTTCCGACCTTGCTAAGGTCTTCCGGTTTTTCGAATATCCAAAGGAAGATGTGCTGTTTAATAAACTCATAGTTTCTCCTTTTAACAGCAGGACCCGCTTTGAGGAACTGATAGACCAGGAGATCCAAAATGCCAAATTAGGACTTCCGGCAAAGATCACGGCAAAAATGAACAGCCTGGAGGACCGGAAAATGATAGATAAGTTATACCAGGCCAGCATGGCAGGAGTAAAGATCCGACTCCTGGTCCGCGGGATCTGTTGCCTGATTCCAGGCGTAGAGGGGATGAGCGAGAATATTCGGGTAAGCAGTATTGTAGACAGGTACCTGGAGCACGGAAGGATCTATCTGTTCCACAATAAGGGGGAAGAGATCATGTTCATGGGTAGCGCGGACTGGATGCTGAGGAATATTGAAAAGCGCATTGAGGTTTTAACCCCTCTATTGGACAGGCGTATTTTTACCGAATTAAAGGATATCCTGATGCTGCAGATGGAAGATAATGTCAAAGCGAGAACTATTGGCGATGATCGCCTGACCCAAATTGAAGAAACCGATAGTAACCATAAGATTACCCTACGTTCACAATATGAAATATATGATTATCTGACAGGCGTTTAAGGCATGCGAATAGCATTAATAAGCCTATACTTTATTAGTCTGACAACAATCTTATAACTTTAAAGAAACAAATCTTGCCTGTGAGGTCTTGGTATAATACTTGCCAGTAGAGTGCCCTTTAATTACCATATCTTTTGTTATTCGGAGGATGAACCTAATAAGGCGTCAGTGCCTGAAAGAAGCATTCTTAAAAATAAACGCCATAGCATGATGAAAAAAAACATTCTACTCCTCGGAATTTTATTGTTTATGATGGCCAGTGGGATCTCTCAAACCAATGAATCCGACAAGGTCGTACTGATCACCCTAGACGGCCTGAGATGGCAGGAGCTTTTTAGCGGAGCAGACCCCAAACTTATGGCTAACAGCGAGTACGTCCATGACACCTTAAAACTAAAAAAGCGTTTCTGGAGGGATTCCCCGGAAGAAAGAAGAAAAGCATTGATGCCCTTCTTTTGGAGTGAAGTAACCCGTATTGGCCGTTTACATGGTAACAGGGAACTGGGAAGCAAAGTAGACCTTACCAACAGCATGTGGTTCTCATATCCCGGATATAATGAGATTCTGACAGGAACGGCCGACGACAAAAGGATTAACAGCAACGACAAGATCAATAACCCGAATACCACCATTCTGGAAATTGCAAATAAGGACAGTAATTATGCGGGTAAAGTCGCGGCCTTCGCGAGTTGGGATGTATTTCCCTACATCGTAAACGAATCGCGATCCGGGGTTCCAGTAAATGCCGGGTTTGAAACAGCCCAGGGGCCGAAGCTAACCGAACGCGAAAAATTCCTCAACGTGTTGCAGCCGCAGATCCCCAGCCCCTGGGGCAGCGTTCGCCTGGACGCCTTTACACACCACTACGCCATGGAATATATGAAGAAAAGTCACCCCAAATTTGTGTATATCGCATATGGGGAAACGGATGATTTTGCTCATGATGGCAATTACGAAGCCTATCTGAATTCTGCCAACAATACCGACAAGTTCATAGAAAAACTGTGGAACTTTGTTCAGGCCGATCCATTTTATAAAGACCGGACAACATTTATTATTACAACTGATCACGGCCGGGGCACCGAGCCCCTTGAAACCTGGAGACATCACGGTGCTAAGATTAAGGATGCCGGGGAGGTCTGGATAATAGCTTTCGGCAAACAAATCCAGCCGGTAGGCGAATCCCAAAAGGAGGAACAACTTTATAGCGATCAAATAGCTCCTACTGTGTTAAAACTCCTGGGTTTAAGCCCTGAAAATTCTGATAAATCCGCCAAGCTCCTCCCAATATTTCGGTCCTAACCTAAGCTTTTGATTTAGATAATACTATGTTAACCCGGGACGAAAAAAAAGAAGCGACTTTTGCCCCAGGACTTCAATCTCATAAGTCTTAGTTTGAGTTAGTTTAGTTTGGTAAAACCGGTGTGCCCCATTTCATACCGGTTTTTTATTGGCGTAAAAATCTTGTTACCGCAATGCGTTGAAACAGAATTTTTTGAGTAAGGAGAACAGCAATACTGCCAAAAAATAAGAGTGCAATTCAGCTTGGCCACCGGCCTGAATAAGGAATCTTTTATATCTTTATGCAGCCCTACTTATAGCACATCGATCTCCCCCGGAAACGAGGACCAGCTTCATAATCCTAAGTAAAGTCTAAAGAGTTTTATTTATGTCTTTAATTGATAAGATCCTTAAGCTCAAGGAATATCATAACCTTCTGAAACACGAACAACTGGTTCAGGGTGTGATGGCGGCTATTGACGATGGACTTTTGCAACGTGGGGATCAACTACCCTCCATTAACAATATGGTCGATGAACTGGGGTACGCCAGAAAAACCATAGTCAAGGCCTATGAGGAGCTTAAAGACAGGGGGCTGGTAGAATCCAAAAAACTCAAGGGTTATTTCATCATTAGCGAAGAAACCAGGGTTACCCTCAGGATTGCCTTACTACTGTTCGCGTTCCACCGTTTTCAGGAAGAGTTCTACAATACCTTCCGAACCGAACTGGGAAAACGCTTTCAGATAGATGTGTTTTTTCATCACAACAATCCGGAGGTATTCGAGACCATTTTTTCCAACATTCAGGGTAAATATGGCAAATATGTCGTCGCACCCATTCCAGGGGAAAGATCTGTTCAATTGCTTAGCGATCTGCCCCCTGAGAAACTACTGATCGTAGACCGCTACATCCCGATGCCGGAAAGCTATTCCTATATTTCCCAGGAGTTTGAGGAGAGCACCTACGCCAGACTGGTAGAATTGCTTCCAGACATCCGAAACTACAGCAAGTTCATCCTGATTTTTGGAGGTTCAAGCGATGAACCGGAAGGTATGCTACATGCTTTTAACCGCTTTGTATCGGACTATGATATAGACGGAGAAGTTTTAGAGAAATATGAGCTGGGTAGCATTCAAAAGGGAAACCTCTACTTTTTTGTAAGCGACGCCTATATCTGGGATGCACTCAAGGATTGCCAGAATAAGGAGTACCAGGTAGGTAGAGATATTGGCATATTATCTCACGATGATCACCTTGTCAAAGAAATCGTATTCGGAGGCATTACAACCATCTCTACCAATTTTAAACATATGGCCAAAATGGCCGCAGACCATATTAAAGGAGAGCAGAAAACACAGATCATCATGCCTATGGAACTGATCAATAGACATTCTCTATAATTTTTTCCTCTCATTTCAATTTATCAAATCTCTAAAGTTTTTCAATTTATTTTTAATTATTTATAAATTTTTTAAAAATATACTTTTAATTTAACAGGTTTTGATCTACTTTTGTAAAGTAGCATAGTGTATCATAGTATGCATGAGCAGGAAAATATTGAAATGATCAAAAGCCTTGGAAACCAGGATAATCTTTCAACCATTAACTGTCTCCTTGCTACCCAAGCTTATCTTTTCGACTAAACAAATTGCACAGGATGCGAATCGGTTTAAATTTTACTGAGGATGCATCGCGCTTTCGGTTTGTTTTGAAGTTTAGTTAGGTTTGAGTTTTTCAGGTTAGTTGTATAAAAGCCAAGTAAGAGTCGTTTGCTTGGCTTTTATTAAGAGGTGACCCAGGTTAACATAAACGTCTACTTAGAATAGCGATCTTCGTAATGTAGTAGCCAATCCAAAGGCCCTTAAAAATGAGCGTTGATTCCGTACAAATAGCTAAAATTGCCGTTTTGAATCCTCGGAAGGATATCAGAACGTCCCTTAGTACGGTTAGCGAGAGGGACGGTCTGGCGATATACGAATTTGAAGTAAACTCAGACAAAGCGGTGATCCCCGATCCGATTAGCTTACAATGGAAGATCCCTGCTGTAAATGTCAAAGGGGTCTGGAAGCCCACCACCGATTTTGCTAAGCGGATTCAGGCTGATTGGGAGTTAGAAAATATGGAGTCCCGAATTTCCATTGATGCTCCGGTTATTAACCTGTATGGTCATGACGATTCCAATGTGCTCACTTTCGCATGTTCCAACGCGATCAACAAACTGGAAATGAATGCCCGACTAAGGGAAGAGGACAATTGTTTCTATTGCCACATTAGCTTTTTCTCCGAATGTGCCAAACCACTAAGGAATTTTAAAGCCCGGATCTATCTGGACTATCGAAGGCTACATTTTTCCACGGCCTTAAAGGAGGTTTCCGAATGGTGGAAATCCCTCGAAAACCTTAAGCCCGCTTATGTCCCGGAAATCGCGAAAAAACCGCTCTATTCTACCTGGTATCAGTTTCACCAGGATCTGGATCAGGAAGTACTGCTGGAGGAATGCAAACTTGCCCGTAATCTGGGGTACGAGGTGGTTATTATTGACGATGGCTGGCAAACCAGTGATTCTAACAGGGGATATGATTACACCGGGGATTGGCGGCCAGAACGCATACCGGACATGGCAGATTACGTGGCAAAGCTGCAAGCCGTTGGGATGAAGGTGGCCCTCTGGTATTCCGTGCCCTTCTGCGGTAAAAAATCCATCGCTTATCAAAAATTCAAAGGTAAATTCCTGACTGAAAACCACCGCTGGGCCCCGGTATTTGACCCCAGGTTTCCGGAGGTCAGGGAATACCTGATTGACATCTATGCCGAAGCGCTCAGCCAATGGAAACTGGATGGGTTCAAGCTCGATTTTATAGACGATTTTAAGCGGTATGCGGACACCCCGCTGAACAAGGAAAATGGCAGGGATTACGCCTCAATAAACGAGGCAGTAGACCGGCTGCTAACCGATGTAATGAACACCTTAAAGCGCATAAACCCGGAGGTATTCATCGAATTTCGTCAGAAATATACCGGCCCGGCCATGCGCAAATACGGCAATATGTTCCGCGCTTTTGATTGCCCTGGAGACCCGACAATGAACCGGGTCCGGATTGCGGATATTAAAATGCTCTGTGGCTCAACAGCCGTTCATTCCGATATGGTGACCTGGCATGAAGAAGAGCCCCTTGAGGTGGCCGCTCTGCATATGATGAATACGTTTTTCGGGGTGCCTCAGCTATCTGTAATGCTTCAGAATACCCCGGCGTCTCACATGCGTATGATCGCTTTTTTTACCGGCTACTGGAATACGTATTCCAAGGTGCTGCTGGAAGGTGCCTTTACCCCTACGGCACCATTGGCAAATTATCCCGTACTGCAATGCAGAAAGGATGGGTATACCATAATCGGGATTTACGAGCCACATCTGGTCAAAATAAGCGACCCCGATCCAAACATCCACCTGCTGAACGCCCAGCTTTCCGATTCCATTGTGATCCATTGCGCGGAAAGTTATGGCAGGTATTCCCGCCTGATCTACGACTGTACCGGAAATGTTTGGGCGGAAGATGAGATACTATTGAACCAGGGGGTCATTTCCATGCCAGTTCCTCCCTGTGGCATTGTACAACTCGAACAATTGTAAGCCTGATATTTTGGTAAGCAAGTTGTAGTTCCTAATTTAGACTTCTCAGGATCCCAAACCATTTAATTGCAGGTAAAATGAAGCCTTTTACTCCAGAACTTACCGTGGCGTCCCCGGGCCGTATCAATCTCATAGGGGAACATACGGATTACAATCTGGGATTTGTTTTGCCAACGGCTATAGACAAGAAGATCACCTTCCAATTCAGGCGCAACGGCACAGACCACGACTGCAAGGTCCGCAGTCTTACCTACGATACCTCATTCCAAATTGACCTCAAGCTCATTGAACCCAGTGAGAACGAATGGGAAAATTACATTCTCGGCGTTCTTTATGAGATCTCTAAAAGAACGAACAAAGTACGTGGCTTTGATTGTGAGATATCCAGCACTCTACCAGTAGGTTCCGGAGTTAGTTCCTCAGCAGCCCTGGAATGCGGGATGGCTTTCGGGCTTAATGAGTTGTTTGATCTGGGCCTTTCCAGTATGGATATTATTACGCTCTCCCGGGATGCCGAGCATCTGTACGTAGGCACACAATGTGGTATAATGGATCAGTTCGCTTCTGTAATGAGCAAGGCAGATCATGTGATCCTACTGGATTGCAAAAGCCTGAAACACACTTATATCCCTGCGGTACTATCACCTTATAAGTTGGTACTTCTCAACAGCAATGTAACGCATAATCTGGCCAGTAGTGAATACAATACACGGCGGAAAGAATGCGAAGAAGGGGTTGCCATACTCCAAAAAAAAGAGCCGTCTGTTAACTCCCTCCGGGATGCCAACAGCGAACTCCTGCAGGCTTGTAAGGGGGAGATGAGCGATACGGTTTACCGGCGATGTAAATTTATTATAGAAGAAAACCAAAGGGTTCTCGGTGCTGCTGATGCGCTTAAGAACAACGAACCGGAGCTGTTGGGAACGCTACTTTACCAAGGGCATCACGGCCTGAGTAAATTGTACGAGATCGGTTGTGAGGAAACGGATTATCTGGTGGATTTTGCGAAGGATTACGACGGAGTCCTGGGTGCAAGGCAAATGGGTGGAGGATTTGGAGGATGCACCATAAACCTGGTGCGAGAGGATGTTGCTGACGCTTATGTCGAATCGATTTCAGAGGCCTATTTTAAACAATTCGGTATCAGGCTAAGCAGCTTCGATGGAATCCTGGCAGACGGGACCTCTGCAGTATAAAAACCCGGAATTATCCTTAGGCTGGGCCCGCTTCAGCATTGGATTTTTTTATATTCCTCCCTCTTTCCGGTAACCTTCTGGTGGCGGTTTTCATTTCCGCATACCGCGGATCCGGGATATAATCTTGCTTCTGCATTTTTAAGACCTCTATGCTCAAAAAGCCAAACTCACTGACAACTTTCCCGTAAAAGCGGTAGATACCCCTGCCCCTGAAATGGTATTTGGCTGCCACGGGAGGAAAAAGCACTGTATCGAAAACCTCTCCGAACTGGTCTACCAGGGTGGCAAAATGCATTCGTTTCCCGCTATGGGTATTGGTGTTCTTAACAGTGACCAGATAACCGTAAATATCGATATACCTGTCCAGGTATTCCGGCAGACTGTGGCAGCCATTCTTATTTACAGGTGGGGTGGCCAGAAGATCAAAAGGGCTGCGCAAACAGAAGCCCAATAACTCCAGTTGGGTAAAAGCGGTTTCAAGGTCCGTAGTATATAATTTCGGGATCTTGAAATTGTTTCTTTCCGGAGGAAACAGTTTTGGGTGATCAGGCAATAAATCCTTGGAGATCAATAAATGGGCCTGCCACAACAGTCGGTGTTTGTTGATCCCGGTAAAGCGAAAAGCATCGATACGGATGAGGATGCTCAGCTGCTCCGCGGAAACGGATACCCGGTCTAAAAAATCTTCCAGGGAGCTAAAAGGCCCCTCTTTCTGCCTTGCGGAAAGAATGCGCTCCATTACCCTGGACTCTAATTCCTTCAGGTACATAAATCCCAGGTAAATATCTGTTCCGTAAATGCAGTTAGCTGCCTCGCTTTTGTTGATGCAGGGGGCGTGTATGCCAGCTCCCAACATGCGGGCTTCGTGCACATAAAATTCCGAACGGTAAAAACCGCCGCCATTATTGAGCACTGCCACCATATACTCCAGCGGATAATAAGCCCGTAAAAACAAGCTTTGGTAACTCTCTACGGCATAAGAGGCAGAGTGCCCTTTGGCAAAGGCATAACCTGCAAAACTGGCTACCTGGTTCCAGATCTCAAAAATGAGTTTGTCTTCATACCCTTTTTTCCGACAGTTTGAAATAAACTTGTCTTTCACTTTTTGAAATTCTTCCCGTGACCGGAACTTTCCGCTCATTCCCCTCCGTAAGACATCTGCTTCGCCCAGGGTAAGATCCGCAAAGTAGTGTGCTACTTTGATGACGTCTTCCTGGTAAACCATTACTCCATAGGTATCGGGCATAATATCCAGCATTACCGGATGGGCTTCCTTCTCTGCCCTACCCTCATTCCGGTGACGAAGGATATATTCCCGCATCATCCCGCTCTTAGCCACCCCCGGCCGAATGATAGAACTCGCGGCAACCAGGCCCAGGTAATTGTCTACCTGCAATTTTTTTAAAAGCATACGCATAGCCGGCGATTCTACATAAAAGCAGCCCATACACTGTGCTGTTTTTATGAGGTTATTGATATTCGGATCCTTTTTAAATGTCCGGATGTCGTGGATGTCTACTTTTGCAAATTCCACAGGCTTGTTATAAGACAGTATATGCAGGGTTTCCTTGATCTTTGCCAGTCCGCGCTGTCCCAGAATATCAAACTTATACAGGCCCACATCTTCCGCGATCACCATATCAAATTGGGTGGTAGGAAAGCCTTTGGGTGGCAGGTGGGTGGAAGAAAAATAATGAAGTGGCCTCTCGCTGATCAAAATCCCACCGGCATGAATGCTCAGGTAGTTAGGCATATTTCTGATAAGTCTGCCGTATTTCAATACCAGGGAGGATACTTCATCCAGATCCGAGGCACTGTAATGGCCTTCGCATAAAAAGTCGATCTCCGATTTCGGGAGGCCGAACACCTTCCCCAATTCCCTGATAATGCCCCGTTCTTTAAACGTAACATAAGTACCCAAAAGCGCTACGTGTTCAAAACGCTCAAATATATATTGGGTGATAGCATCCCGGTCGCGCCAGGAAAAATCTATATCAAAATCGGGTGGGTTTGCCCTGAAAAGATTGATAAAACGCTCAAAGTACAGGTCTAATTCAATGGGGTCCACATCAGTGATCCTGAGTAGATACGCTACAATACTGTTCGCACCACTTCCTCTTCCTACATAATAAAATCCGCGCCTCCTGGCCTCCCGGGCAATGTCCCAGTTGATCAGGAAATACGATACAAAGCCTTTCTCTTTAATGAGTTCCAGTTCCTTTTTCAAGCGATCGTGAATGGTCTGGTCCGGGTTTTTATAACGATAGGGCATTCCCTGGTAGCACAAGCGTTCTATCATTTGTTCATCTTCTTCCGTAGTGCTGTTGTACGATTTTAGATTCTGAGGTTTTCGCTGCTTTGAAAAATCAAAATGAATGCTACAGGACTGCATCAGTTGTTCTGTATTTTCAAGGATAAAGGGGTATTGGGAATAGGCTGCAGCCAGATTTGCCACTGGGAACATTTTCTCTTCTTCATTGCCTACTTCCTCTTGGGGAAGCTTGCTTAAAAGCACATTATTATCAATAGCCCTAAGTAAGCGGTGGGCGTTAAAATCACGCCTATTCCGGAAAGTAACCGGCTGCCGAACTACCAAACGGTCTTTATAAGCGATCAGCCTGGAGAAGGGAAGCCGTCTTAAATCAGCAATTGAAACCCCTATGAATTCGTGCTCGGAGAACTCAGACTGCTCTGTCAGCATTACTGTTTCAAAAGGGTAGATCACATAGGCCTTCCGGAAACGGGGAGCCCGGTCCGGGATAGGCTTTTCCTCGTGCAGGTGTTCAGACAGATAAGCGTTCAACTCCTGGTATCCCTCGTTGTCTTTCGCAATCCCTATGAAACAAGGGTTCACCCCATTCCTGAAATCGATCCCCAGTATGGGTTTGATATTGTATTCCCTCGCTTTCCGGACAAAATTCAGTCCGGCCGAAGTATTGTTAATATCGGTAAGCGCCAGTTGGGTCACCTGATTTTGTTGGGCTAATTCCAACAGTTCTATTTCGGAAAAGGCGCCGTAGCGAAGGCTGTAATATGTGTGGCAATTCAGGTACACGATGATTGGTGGAGGTATAAGTTTAAGTCTAAGTTTAAGATCAAGTTTAAGGTTTTAAGTGTTAGGTGTTAAGTGTTAAAACAAGCACTGTTCACTGATTACTGTTTACTGTTTACTGTTCACTGATTACTGTTTACTGCCAACCGCCCACTGCCTACTGCCCACTGAATTCATCCTCCGTAGCTTTAGCGAAGGAGGACTGTTCACTGTTTACTGTTTACTGTTTACTGCCAACTGCCAACTGCAAACCGCCCACTGATCACTGCTTCCTGTGCGCCAACACAATAGGCGGTTGCCCGTTAAAGGGGTTGTGCATCCTGCCGATGGTTTTTGCGCCCATACTGGAAGCCCGTATCACACTTTTGTCTCCAAAGCGTTCCCGTATACGATCCATGGCCATATAAAGGTTCAGGGCTTCTTCTGTATCCTCAAAGAGGTTGATCTGGTAATTTCCGGACACCAGATGACTAAATCGCACCCCTATCAGCCGCACCAATAACCTCTTATTGTAAAGAAGCCGGAAAAGATCCAGGACCTTGGGAATAAGAATATGGTCTGCGCTGGTGTAGGGAATCCGCATTTGCTTGGAATAGGTATTGAAATCCGAATATCGGATCTTCACTGTAACACAAGCAGTCAGCTTTTGCCCCCTGCGCAACTGAAAGGCCAGATTCTCGGTCATTGCAATGAGTATGCCTTTGAGTTTTACCACATCTATGGTATCCCGTTCAAAAGTGCGTTCGTTGGAAATAGACTTCCGGTCGCAGAATGGGATTACAGGGGTGTTATCCACCCCATTGGAGCGTTTCCAGATCACAATACCGTTCTTTCCCAAAACCCTCTGCATAAGGTCTATCGGCATTTCCTGTATGGTCTTTATCTTTCGGAGTCCAAGGTTTCGAAGCGTTTGGTAGGTTTTATCGCCTACCATAGGGATCTTTTTAATGGATAAGGGGGCAAGAAAGGCTTTTTCGTACCCAAAATCCACTTTTAACTGGTTGTTGGGTTTGGCTTCATTCGTGGCTACTTTAGAGACCACTTTGTTTACAGACATCCCAAAAGAAATAGGCAATCCCGTTTCTCTGATAATCCTCTGGCGGAGTTCCATGGCATACTTATAACAACCAAAAAAACGATCCATCCCGGAGAGGTCCGCATAGAATTCGTCAATGCTCGACTTTTCAAATAGCGGCACCTGTTCTTTGATGATTTCCGTTACCTCATCCGAATGTTTGCTGTAGGTTCCCGCATTACCTTTGATAACAACAGCCTCGGGGCAGAGCTCCCGTGCCATTTTCATGGGCATGCCGGAATGGATACCATATCCCCGGGTTTCATAGCTACAGGCTGCGACTACACCCCTGTCTGTCAAACCTCCCACAAGGATGGGTTTGTGGTTCAAACGGCTGTCCAGCCGGCGTTCTACGGACACAAAAAATGTATCCAGGTCCATATGGAGAATAGTTTTTTGCATGGCATTCTAATAGGAAGGACAATATATGGAATATTTCCTAAAATATGGAAATTTTCCATATTTAATATCAAAAAAACACCCTGCATAAGCAAGGTGTTGTATTCATTGTCATATTTTAACGCGGTGGTCGTAAAAGAGTGGTTTCTTTAGTTTAAATAGACGTAAAGGAATACTATAGACATAATCACATAACAAATCACGCCAATTCGCACATAATCAAACACCAGTCCTTCACTAAATCGTTTAAAATTTTCCAAGATTGAATTCATAACGTTTCGTTTTTATTCATTCGTTATAAAGCAGGTTCCGGGAAAAATCCGAGTTCAGCAGATAAGGGGAAGGATCCGCGGTTCTAATCGAAAGCAAAACCGGTATATACCCTGAAAATAAACGCGTAAAGCGCAATAAAGAACAAGGCAAAACTGAACCAGGCAAATACCTTCATATAGTTTTTAATAAGGTAGTGACCCAAGTTCCTGAATCCGTCCAAATAGATCTCTTTAAAAAGTAATAATGTATTCATAATCCCAAATCTTTAAATCCATAAGTTAGATTACAAAATTCGGGCTACGTTTAATTTTTTGCCCGGATTTTAGTCCAATGCAGGAAAAATTCTGGTGAACTGCACCCTTTGTATCACAGGCCCCAATAAATGGTATTTCGTAGAAATTATTTGATTTCTTAGTAAAAAAAGAAGGTCTAAATCCCTTCAAAAACCTATAAACAAAAAGATCCGCCATAAGCCTATGACGGATCCCATATCCCTGCTCTGAGGGTATTTTCTAAGAAATCTCTACTGCAGTGACTATCAGGAATACGATAAATGATACAAACAGGCATCCCAATACCACAAAAACATCGATAAAATCAGGTTTTCTTTTCATCAGTCCAAATTTAGCTTCAGGGCATATCGCGGCCTAATCAAAGGCGAAACCGGTAAAAACCCTGAATACAAAAGCGTACAACACCACAAAAAACATCATAAAACTAAACCAGGCAAAAGCCTTGAAGTAGTTCTTTACCAGGTAACTCCCCAGGTTCTTAAATCCATCCAAATAAATCTCTTTTAAAAGTACTATTGTCTTCATAATCCCAAATCTTTGATTCCATAAGTTAGATTACAAAATTCGGGCTAGGTTTACTTTTTTGCCCGGATTTTAGTCCAACGCAGGAAAAATCCTGATGAACTACAATAACCTTATCACAGGTCTTAATAATCGGTATTTCGTAGAGATTATTTGAGGGACGCTACTCAAAATCAATTAATTCTTATCATTATGTTAAGTCGCTCATTTACTGAGATATAGTTATTATCTTGAAGTCAATTTCTCATCAAATGCCCTGATTTCAATGATAAAACATCATATCTACTGGTGGAATCTCGAGAATCTTTTTGATATCGAGAACTCCCCCAGGCGTAGTGAATTCCTCAATAATACCCTAAAAGGAGAATTAGAAGGTTGGACCGTGGAAGTCCTCGACCAAAAAATTGCCAGGCTGCTTTCAATTATTACCCAATTCAATAAAGGAAAGGGGCCGGATATATTTGGCGTCTGCGAGGTGGAAAACGCCTTTGTTGTAGAATTGCTGGTAGAACGAATGACGCAGGAGCTTTCAAGGGAATACGCTTTTGTGATCTCAGATAGCGCGGATAAACGCGGGATAGACAGCGCATTGATCTATGACCGCGCCATGTACGATCCGGATCCCGGAACCTTCAGCCTGAGGATCATCAAAAGAAACCCTACCCGAGACCTTTTCCAGGCGCACCTCAATACTACTGCCGGGAAAAAACTGCTTCTCGTATTAAATCACTGGCCTTCCCGTTCCGGTGGGGTTTTACGCACGGAACCTTATCGGATCATGGTAGCGGAAAACCTCGCTTACTGGATCGAACGCATGTATGAGGAGCAGGGAGAAGAAGCGTCTATTGTACTTATGGGCGACTTTAACGACAATCCCACAGACCGCTCCATTACGGATTACCTGCTCGCAAATAATAACCGGGCGCTTGTAAAGAGTGATCGAACCACCAAAAAATACATGTATAACCTTATGCACCGTTTCCAGGATGCTCAATTGGGTACTACCGTTTTCAGCTCGCAATACAATCTACTGGACCAATTTATCATCTCTAAGCACATCCTTTCAGAAGTGGCCGGAATGGACTTCAACCTGAGTACGGTTAAAATTCTCAATTACCCGGAACTCACCAGCGGTTCCTATCAGAAACCCATTCGATTTTCCAGGCCAAGCCGGGACGATTTCGATCCTGATGGTTATAGCGACCACCTGCCGATTGAATTGGTGTTAAACGAAAAGTAAGTGTTCTTTTAAGTGCCCTATCGCTGCTGAGCCGCCATCCATTCCATGATGGTCACCGGTCTGTTGTCCAGCACTACGGGAGAACCGTCAAAATCCAATCTCGCGGTATTGGCATGCGAATAGATCCAGGACCAGTGACCGCTATACCGGTAATTGTCACCCCCGTATAACCCGGTGATGTCCGTTACATGCTCGTAATACGAAAAATGCACCTTCTTGGCCCCAGCCTGAATGAGCCTTTGATAAAGTGGAACTACGGTCTCATTGGCTTTTGTTACGGGGTCGTCCTTAGAATGAACAAACCAGATGGGAATATCCTTAATACTTTGGATCTGTTCATCTGTAATATAGCTAGACTGATAGGCCAATGCACTGATATAGGCAGCGGCAAAATAATCCGGGTAAAGTAGTAAGAGTTTTAAGGACATATAGCCGCCATTGGAGCATCCGCCAATATAAATGCGATCCTGATCGATATCCGGATGATCTTTTACGAATTGCTTTATCAATCCTATTAAAGCCTCATTGTATATGTCATTCCTATCCCCACGGGTGTAATTTCCGTCTGCGCTTTGCATCCAGAAAGTGGGTGTTTGAGGTACCAATACAAAGGCGCCTCCCATAATTTGCTGTATTTCTTCAGAGGCGTAATTGGTGGCCTTGTTTGCCGTAAGCGGTATGCTTGTATCTGTGCCTCCTTCTCCCCCGCCGTGTAACCAGATGATCAATGGGGAGTTCTTTTTGGCCTGCTTCGGGCTAAAAAAGGCATAGGTCAAGGTCTGATTTTTATAGGTATACGATCCTTTGAGGTTAAAATCATCAATAATAGGCAGGATTCGATTGGTTTCCTTATCCCAGATCCTGTTCGTGGAATTATCTTTTATGATAAGTTGGTAGTCGATCCACTCGTTGGCTCCACGACCTTCTTTAAATATATATTTGATGGGTGATCCTAACACATGGTCCGGGCTAACGAAAAGTACCAGTGTTACATAACTTCCCTCAGACACCCTGTTCCCATTTTTATCCGAAACGTAGGAGTAGATCACGGGTCGTTCCCCGCCTGCTTCCTGCTCCCCCATCTCCACTCCGGCAGCACTTCTTTTTACGGTTACCGCATAGTTGCCGCTAGTGGTTTCATTTACCGTTTCCCCCATGGATAAAATTACCCTATTCGCCGCGGGACCCCAATCAAAACCTTCGACAACCAGGGTGTAGCTGCCGTTTTCCATCTGTTGTTCCTGAATTATGGTATCCACAGAAGGCTGGATTGCAAAAAATTGAAGCGGAAGGATTAAAAATGCCAGGGTGAGGGACCAAAAGGTATTGTTCTTCATCTTTTCGGTTTTAGTGGTTTGAGTTGCCAGGGTTATTATCCGCAATTCCCTCGGTTCAGTAGTCCTTATCGCAACACTATGATCTCAACAAGGAAATTGCCGCATAAAAGATAGTCATAATAAGGATACGCAATCTCCTCAGAATCTCCTGCGTTGACCGGTAAATTCCATGGCCTCTCCCTTTCCAAAGCCATAACTAAATCCAAAAGCAACAAAAGTACCTCTCAAACGACGGCTATAGATACTAAACTCCTCCTGCAAGATCTCATTTTCATTGATCCTGGAGGCAAAGGCATCCCGTACACTAAGATTTAAAACCGCCCTTCCCTTGAATAATTTTTTTCTCATCCCCAGATCCAGGAAGGCCAATTCACTGATTTCCCCCTGTACGGTCTGGTATCGGGAGCGGTAATTCCCTGTAGCTTCAAAATCTATATCAGCCGGCAGTTTGAGTTTTGCCATGAGCTTGGCGGTCCAGCGATCTGCTTCAAAATCAAAGCTGGTATCTTCAAACAGACCGTTCCGGGTAAACCGGCTATAATTAAAATCTCCGTTAAAGGTCAGCCATTTAGCCGGGCTGTACTTGGTATTGAATTCTATACCGGTAGACCTGTTGGTCCCTATATTTATTGGCCTTACGGTATTTACGTTGTTTTCGAAGAAGGACACCCTTTCTATAACATCCGTGGTGTAGCGATGATAAACGCCCAGGTTCATAGAGGTCTTACCGATAAGGAAAATGCTGGTAACTTCATATGAATCCGTAAACTCGGGCATCAATTCCGGATTCCCCTGACGAATATTGAAGTTGTTGCGAATGTTGAAGAAGGGGTTCAGGTCCCACAATCTTGGGCGGTAGATCCTGCGGGAATATCCCGCCTGCAGTGAGATGCGTTCCGAAAATTTATAGGAGGTGTGCGCACTCGGGAAGAGGTTGGTATAGTTCTGGTCATTGGACTCATCTGTGGTCGCCAACAGGGTATTCAGATCTGTCTGTTCCAGGCGTAACCCTCCTTTTATACCCCATTTTTTCCCTTCATAGGCTCCTGTACCATAGAAGCCCAATACCTTCTGATCGAACTCAAAAATATTTGTCAGGCCGGGATCGTTGACAAAGACACCGTCAACCAGGTCATTTACCTCAAAATCGTTGCTAACATCGTTCATTACGTATTGTGTGCCAGTCTCCAGATTCCACTTTTCGGAAATGGGGAGGGTGTAATCCAGCTTGAAGGTAAAGACAGCTTCTTTGAAATCTGTCCTCGTACGTTGGGTAGCATCGTTGTCTTGCCCGGATATGGTAGTATCTAAAAATTCGGAGGACTGGTCTTTTCCGAAGAAATTCCCCAGTGCACTAAAGAGTAAGGAGTGGTCCTCATCCCCGTCAAAATCCTTTTTGTATTGCAACTCATATTGAAATTTTGGATTTGTGGCTTCGGTGGCCTCACTTCTAACCCATTGGGAACTGATGTCCTGGTTTTCGTCCAGGGCAGTGAAATTGGTTGTAGAGGGTTGGTCTTCCAACTCCAGGGCAAAATTCCCTGAAAGGGTGATCACATCATCAGGACTCAGGTAATAATCCGCCCCCAAAACAAAGTTGTAGTAGTTCTCGTTCCGGAATTGCTCTCCAATGGTCAGAATGGTAGTATTATTTATCAGGTCCTGGTTCCTGGTTTCAATATCGTTGGGAAGGTCACGAAAACCCACGCCGATCTGGCTAAAGAGATTTAACTTCTCCGTCCGCCGGTTAATACTAATCCCCACACTATTGTTCTCCGGGGCACCGGTATTTACGGATACCGAACCGTTAAGTCCTTCGCGCTCTTCTTTTTTTATGACGATATTGATGATGCCGGCCGTACCTTCCGCATCGTATTTGGCCGAAGGATTGGTGATCACTTCAACCCGGTCTATCATATCAGCAGTAATGGTTCCCAGGGTGTTTCCTTCTTCGCTGGCAATAATGGAAGGCTTTCCATTGATCAGCACCTGTACTCCCTGGCTGCCTCTAAGGCTAATTTGTCCTTCAATATTCACATTCACAGAGGGAACATTGTTCAGTACGTCCAGTGCACTGGCGCCTGTACTACTAAGATCCTTCCCTACGTTAAACACTCGCTTGTCCAGTTTGAATTCTGTCTGTGAGCGTTCCCCCTCTACCACGACCTCTTCCAGTTGGGCCGCATCTTCCTCCAGCACCACAACTCCCAGGTCTATGGTACCATTAACCGCTTCAGGTTGCTCATAGGTTTTGGTCTTAAAACCGATGAAACTGATGGAAATAAAGAAATTGGTGGACTTGGTCTCTACGCTAAAGCTGCCATCGTCCAGGCTAGTGGTGCCGCTTATAGGTTTTTCCGTAGACCTATCTCCGATCATCACCGTGGCAAATGCAATGGGCTGTCCATTGGTCTTCTCCACTATGGTTCCCTTGATAAGCGTACTGCTATCCTGGGCCAGGGCCCGGTAAGTAGTAAAAAACAATACCACCGGAATAAGGAGAAATAATTTGAATTTGGAACTCATAGCGATTATTCGAAATTTATAATTCAAAGATGCATTATTTGCCGCCTCTGAGGGAATAATTTTCCGCGAACGACAGAACTTCCGTCGTAAACGACAAGCGTCACTGTCCTTTGTCGTTTACCCCCTCAATACTGTCGGTCAGGGTTTTTGATACTGCCAATAGGATAAAAAGGGTAATTTTGATTTATGATCTCCAGAATTAAAGGAATGGATTCAAGCTGGAAAGAGGTTTTTTTCCAGGTGTTGTTGCACGTTGTGCTCTTCATTTTTTATTCTTTTGACAAGGAGGAACCCGGGATAGAAGAATACCAGATCGCATTGTTCCTGAATTACGCCATAGGGGCGCTAATCATCAATTATCTGTTCATTCCCCGTCTTTATTACAAGAAAAAATACCTGCTTTTTGTACTTGCCTCAGCCTTGGTTGTAGGAACCATCATAATAACCGAGGAGTTCGTCCTGGAACAAATCTATTTCCCGGATACACGCGGAACCCAATTCCAGGGGGTTATCTATGGTCTTTTGGATGTGATGCCGGTGATCATCATCCTGTCCGGCTTTAAATTTGCATGGGACGCGTCTAAAAAACAGACGGAACTCGAGGCCCTTCGGGTGTCTGCCCACGAAAGTGAATTGCAGTTCCTGAAGTCGCAGATCAACCCGCATTTCCTGTTCAACAACCTGAACAATTTGTATTCCTATGCCATTGAGAATTCGCCCAAAACCCCTTCAATCATTTTGGAACTATCTTCGGTACTACGGTATATGCTGTACGATTGCAAGGAGCGATATGTTCCCCTGTCCAAAGAAATAGAACACCTGCAAAACTTTACCAAGTTACACCAGCTTCAAATTGAGAACAGGGGGCAAGTTGAGTTCAAAACGGACAACAATTCTTCCGGATACGCCATTGCCCCCTTAATACTCTCTGTTTTCCTGGAGAATGCCTTTAAGCATAGTACCGCCAGCCAGTCCAAGGGAATTTGTATTAAGGTAGCCCTATTGATAGACCAAAAAGGTCTGCTTGCATTCCAATGCAGGAATACCTTTGAAACCCAGACCAATACGGAGGATGTTCCTCACGGGATTGGACTGCTCAACGTTAAAAAACGGCTGAATCTGTTGTACCCGGAACAGCACAAACTCCATATAGAATCTCAAAAAGATCTTTACTCAGTGGATCTGAGCATGCAACTAAAAAGGCTCAAAGCATGATACGCTGTGTTATCATAGAGGATCAACCCCCGGCCCAGCGAATACTGCAAAAGTATATCGCGGATATGGGGAACCTGGATCTACAGGGTGTCTTTTCCGATGGGATCCAGGCGATGGATTTCTTAGAATCCAATGCGATAGATCTGATCTTCCTCGACATTCACCTGCCAAAACTATCGGGAATAGACTTTATGAAAGTCATGGAAAACCGCCCGGACATTATCCTGACCACGGCTTTCCCGGATTACGCCCTGGAGAGCTACGAATACCATGTGGTGGATTATTTGCTCAAACCCTTTTCTTTTGAACGCTTCGTAAAGGCCGTGTCCAAAGTAAGTTCTAAAAATAAGGAGGTACTCAATGCAGAATCCCCGGAGACCGAGGCCGGGAGAAAAGAGATCTTTATCAAATCTGGTTACGAGCATATCAAGATCCTGATCGAAGATATACTGTATATCCGTTCCGATGCGGATTATACGGAGATTATCACTCCCCTGAAAAAGCATTTGTCTTCGGAGCCCTTGCGCTACTGGCTGGAAAACCTTCCGGGCAGACATTTTGTGAGATCCCACAAGTCTTTTATTGTGAATAGTTCCAAGATAGAAAAAGTAACGGGGAACCTGATTTTGCTACCAGGAGATATTAAAGTCCCAATTGGCAGGGCCTATAAGGAGGAATTTATGAAAAGAATATTGAACTAATATTTAATGTCATGAAGAAGCTTAAAAAAGAGGAAATAAAACAGGAAGTATTTGACCTTTACGACGATTATGCCCACAACAAGATCCAAAGACGTGAATTTGTAGAGAAATTGTCACTCTATGCGGTAGGCGGAATTACAGTGGCCTCCCTGATGAGCTTTTTAATGCCAAATTACGAGGACACCCTAATAGTACCACAAAACGACCCCAGGTTGGAATCTGATTATATATTTTATGATTCTCCAAAGGGAGGAGGCCGCATAAAAGGGTTGCTTTCCAAACCAAAAGATGCCAAAGGTAAACTGGGTGGCATTGTGGTTGTTCATGAAAACCGGGGCCTTAACCCATACATTGAAGATACCGCGAGACAAGCCGCCCTGGAAGGATTCATAACCCTTGCTCCTGATGCCTTAACCCCTCTCGGTGGCTATCCCGGCAATGATGATGAGGGAAGGGCGATGCAAAGAAAGCGGGATCGGTTAAAGATGCTTGAAGATTTTATAGCAGCTTATAACTATCTGGAGTCGCTTGATGAGTGTAGTGGAAAAATTGGGGTAGTCGGATTCTGTTTTGGCGGTTGGATTTCCAATATGATGGCGGTAAAAGTACCCACACTCTCCGCTGCCGTTCCATTTTATGGTGGTCAACCCAAGGAAGACATCGATAAGATCAATGCCTCATTACTGCTTCAATTCGCAGGTTTAGACAAGAGGGTAAATGAAGGTTGGCCGGCATATGAGGAGGCTCTCAAGGCCAACGATAAGGACTATACCGCTTATATGTATCCGGAGGTGAACCATGGATTTCACAATACTACTACTCCGAGATATGACAAAGAGGCGGCTGAACTTGCGTGGAAGCGTACCATCGATTTCTTTAAAGAAAAGTTGCGATAGTAAGCTGTAGCATACGCTCTTCACCGAATAAAAACAATGCCATAAAATAATCCACCCCTTTACCGGGGTGGATCGCAGCTATTTCTTGCACCGGCCTGTTAGTTAAAGAAGTAGCCAACAGAGATTTGGAAGACCCTGTTCTTAAATTCATCGGTATCTTCGTCTATATCATTGACGTCTCCACCCAACAAATAGCGGAGTCCAAAATTCAATCCATTATCCATTTTGTAACCCAGACCAAGTGTGAGACCTAAATCGGTTGATTTCGTTACATCTTTTATGTCTTCTGTTTCACCATTATCTTCTCGTTCCGCAGAAAGCAGAATTCCCAATTGTGGTCCCGCTTCAACGCTGAAGCCATCTGTAATATAATACTTGGCCAGTACGGGTACGGACAAATAATTTAATCTGTAATACTCATTGTCATCTCTGTCATCCTGGTCCTTTGCACCCTGGCCGGAGTACAATAGTTCCGGTTGAACAGAAAACTGCTCGGATATTGAAATCTCTGCTACTCCGCCTAAATGGAAGGAGGTTCGACTGGCCGTCAGTTCTGGTTGCAAGGTAGACAGATTAAGTCCGGCCTTGGCGCCAAATGTAAAGTCCTGCGCTTCAATCGTGTTAAGGCTTACCACCGCTACAATAATGCTTACAATTAATTTCTTCATGATTTTAAGTTTTTAGCTATTGTGTTATCGCGGGGAACATTTTGTTATCCAAATTCAGTAGTCAAAGCTATTCGGAAGGAGTTCCGGAAACTAGGAGATTAGTGCCAGATACTAGGAGAATAGTGTCGTATATAACCTTAGATTTGGGATTCTGGATTTCGAATTTCAGATCACAAATGGCTACTTAAAAAGGGTAAATGGAAAGGAATTAATTACAGATGGTTCCATTGGAAATCGCACCCGGACCTCTTTGTTGAGCCCTGGCTATGTTTCAAATAGATTCCAGTTTTATTCGTAAAATGATGACAGGTCAATAGGACGATGGCACCACGCCGTAGCGTTCTTTGAAGCATTTAGTGAAGTAAGAAAGGTCGTTAAAACCTACCTTGTAGGCAATCTGAGTCACCGTATCCGCTTTCTGGGCCAATAGTTGGGCGGCTCTTTTAAGTCTAAAATTGCGCAACAGTTCCCCGGGAGACTCATCGGTAAGCGCTTTGGTCTTTCGATGCAGCTGCGATTTACTCATCGCCAGAGCTTGCTGCATTTGTGGCACCCCAAATGCACCATCCGCGTAATGCTCTTCCAACATCTTCAGCAGCTGTTCCAGAAAGCGCTGATCTATGGAAGTAACGGTAATTTCCTTAGGATCTATTGGTTTCTCTTTTCCCGAATAACGTTCACGCAACTTTTTCCTTTGAGCGATCAGATTCCGGGTTCTGACCAGAAGCTCTTTAGCGTCGAAAGGTTTGGTCAGGTAATCGTCAGCTCCTGTTTCCAGGCCTTTTATTTTGTTGGCCTGCCCGGCTTTGGCGGTCAGCATGATTACCGGGATATGACTGGTATGCAGATTGGTTTTTAGTCGCTTACAAAGTTCTATCCCATCCATTTTTGGCATCATAAGGTCTGTGATAACAAGATCAGGGGCATGCGCTTTGGCAATTTCCAGGCCTTTTTGCCCATCCAAAGCCTCCTGGATCTTAAAATCTTTGATCAATTGCTCTTTGATAAAATACCTCATATCGGTATTATCCTCTACAAGCAATACGGCAGGGATGTCACGCTCATCCGTGCCTGTTTGGAAAGCGGAGGATCCTGATATTTCATGCTGATATTCGGAGGGCTTTTCTATGAATGGATCTTCGCCGGATTTTATCTCTTCAACCGGAAGATGTATTTTAAAGGTGGTTCCCTTGCCCAGTATACTGGAAACGGTGATGGTGCCGTCCATAAGTTCTACCAGATCTCTGGAAAGTGCCAGTCCTATGCCGGAACCTTCATTCTCTCTGGTGGAGCTGCCATCCACCTGATAGAAACGATCAAAAACAAAAGGCAGTTTTTCCTGGGGTATTCCCTTTCCGGTATCAGAAACGATCATTTCCAGGCCCGGCGGACCATAAGAGGCGGTAAAGGAAACCGTAGCTCCATCTTCGCTAAATTTAAAGGCATTACCCAATAGATTATAGGCTATTTTTTCCAATTTATCGCGGTCAAAGGCAGCCCAAAGTGTGGTTTGAGGAATTCGGACCCTGTAGTCTATTTTTCGTTGGGCCGCATGAGAATTAAAGGAGGAACAGGCGGCTCTCAGGCATTTAAACATATCCCCTTCCGTAGGTTCTAATTTTAAGCTACCCTCATCTATTTGTGACAGGTCCAGCAGTTGGTTCACCAGTTTTAAAACCCTGTTAGAATTACGCCGTATCATTTTTACGGTATCCTGGCTTAATTGTTCTTCAGGATGCTGTTCCAGCTGTTCAATGGGGCCCTGGATCAGCGTGAGAGGTGTTCTGAACTCATGGGAAATGTTCGCAAAGAAGCTGGATTTTAGGCGGTCTAACTCCTGTAACTTTCTATTTGCTTTTTGTTTTACGCGATATTGATTATATAAAAGAGCGGCAAGTAGCAGAATTACAATGGAGAAGGCAATGATTCCATTGCGTTCATTGACCCTTTTGTTGAGCTGTAGGGCTTGCAGTTTCTTATCGGACTCTAAAAGCGCTATTTCCTGGGTTTTCTGTTCATTTTGATATTTGGCTTCGATGTCGCTTGCCAGTTCCCTTTTTTCTTTGGTATAAATACTGTCTTTAAGCTCTGTATAGGCCAGCAGGTTGGTATAGGCCGCATCCGCATTTCCCTCTTCCGCAAAGATCTGTGACAAACTTTGATGGACTTCCATGGACAGCACATCCAATGCAATACCATCGGCTACGGCCTTTGCCTTTTGGAGATGTTCTTTTGCTTGCTGGTTTTTATTGAGTTTATGGAAACAGCGAGCTATTTCCTGGTGTGTATGCCCAATATTCACGGAATCGTCTACTGAAATGGATATCTCCAATGCCTGTTGATAATAACCCAAAGCTTGCTGAAATTCTTCTTTTTCCCAATAGATCTTGCCCATGGTATACTGACCAAATGCCACACGCTTTCTGTTTCCCAGGCGCTTGTAAATTGAAATGGCATTCAGATTGGCGGCTATGGCCTTATCGAATTCTCCTCTTTTTCTATAAACGATGGATAAATTATAGGAGGAAAAAGCCCTTGCAGCCTGGTCATTGATTGCCTTGGCAAGGCTGTCCGCTTCCAGCAAATAACGTTCGGCACCGTCCAGATTGTCCATACTGCGATATACAAAGCCAATATTGCCCAGTATGAGGATATACCGTCTGGTAGCCCCAGCCTCTTTAAATATCCTGGCCGCCTTGGTGTAGTATTCCATGGCTTTGGTATACTCAATGGTCTGGGTATGAATAGCGCCTAATACATTGTAGGCATTCCCAATCTGGATCTTATCGTCAATCTCGCTTGCCAGTGCGACGCATTTCTCCAGGTACTCTTTTGATTTTTCAAAATTGCCTTTCTCCCAATAGGAACCTCCCAGGGTGGAGTAGGCCGTTGCCTGCCCTTTATAGAAGTTAATTTCCTTAGCCAATGACAAAGCCAGATTACTGACAACCACCGAGGAATCTACCATAGACTGGGTCCTAAGGAAATTGCTATAGTGATTGTAACTGGTAACCTTAAGCTGATCGTTATCGGTCTTGAGAGCAATATCCAGTGCCTTTAGCATGGATTCTCTGGCCTTATCCCTCGAAGTATTGGCTTGAGTGAAAGCCAGTTGATGCAATATTTTTACCCGGCTGGTATCGTGTTTGGCTTTACGCAACTCCAATTGCAGGCTATCTTCTTTTTCCTGAGAAAACATCAAGCAAGAAGACAAAAGACAACACAAGAAGAGTAACCGCCTCATTTCAATAGTGTTAGCTATACAAGATAAGTTTTTTTATGGTTTAGGCTGGGGGAATGAGATGTGATTTTTTTAAGGCCTGTGAATTGGCACCTGTTGAGAAAATCTATGGTTATTTACTGCTCGGAAGAAGGAATCCTGACGGGTGAAAGAGAATCGAGCTCTTTCTGTTTCTGGTCATAATAGTCCATTAAATCGCTTAAAAATATCTTCTCATATTTAATCTTGACGTAGGTTTTGGCTAGCTGGGAAGTATAATCTTCATCTAAAGGATTTAGGGTCTTGAAATAGACAAGTTCACCATCAATTTTAGTTTTATTCACATAAACTTCTTCAATCTGCCCTATTAATTTCACAATTTCGTTTTTAACTTCTTTGGTGCCTTTTGAGAAAATACTGTCTAAGTATTTGGCGGAGTTATCGAGATTTTTTTCAAAAACCTCTAAACGCTTTTTCTCCTCATGAATTGGCATTGTTATCATGTCCGTAATTCCTTCGTTTAGTGCAAATGAGTTTGCAAAATCACGAAACACTGGATCGGAAGAAAAAGAAGAATCATCAAATGTAGAATTGAAAAATACAGTGTAAAACATAAATTCATTATTAAATGTTACTTCTGTAAACCTACATTCCTCAAAGAGAACCGGCGTGAACGCAAAATAGTTTTCGAAGGCAGGATTCCCTAATGGATTTTGAAAATTCAATCTTCCTTGAGGGATTCCCCTAAAATTGCATTCATTAAAGGTCACCATGTTGAAATTCACATTTTTGAAAGTTACACCATCAAAATCAACATTGTTAAACTCAATGTTTTGAAACAAATTCGACTCATTTTGAAAGCTACCGTGGAGAGTAAAATTGTTTAGGCGAATGGTATTTATAGTATCTAGTGAACGGTAGATATGGATATAATCAATCAAGGCTTGTCTAACTATGGATGGAGACTTTGTTTCATCGGCGTTTAACGTTTCCAATTGTTTTTGAAGATCTCCGGAAATCAATTGTTGCTTAAAAAATTGGTTCTGTTCTCGAAAGTGAGTGTTCTGTTCTTGAAGGATGGTGGTTTGCCATATTAATACACCTATACTAAGTAGAGCAATCAGCCCCCCTGTGCCGGCAACGACTGCAGGGGAAAAGAATAACCGCCAAACAATGGCCTTTTTGCCGGCAGTTGCTGTTCTTCATCGTCGGGCCATTTCTTCTTACGATAGAGGTAATTGGTTATAACATGGATGGGGCGATGTTCTTGTTCAATCAGGTTAGTCTCTACATGCTTTAATCGTTGGTCAAGATCTTTGTTGGACATGTATCAATAACTTTGAGTTGGCTTCTATAAATATAATGGTTAATCGTCAAATTTTTCCGTATGGGTTGTCTTGACAAGGGCTTATGTCCGGAGTAAAGCTTAAGTAATCTCGCAAGGAGTAAAAGAAGGTGGAGTTTATGGGGATAAATGTACTTTCAGAATGCTTCTATTTGACATAAGAATTATTATAGTACAATAGAATATTTCGTCATTTCAAGGCATCCGACACCACTTATGTGGACATATGGACCATTTCGAAATTAAGCTCTTCATTAGATTTAGTATTTTGTAGTAAAAGATTTATGATGAAATGGACTAAATATCAAAAAGTGCTGGTAGGACTGGATATAATTATCGATGCACTTAAGATCATTGCTGTTCTTCTCATTTTGTATGGTGTTATTCTAGATCACAAATTTGATTTGATTGGTAAATCGATGTCAGTAGTACTGGCGTTGCTTAGTTGGGGGATATCCCTATATCTAAGGTTGAACAGAGATAATATCATAAAAGGCATTATAGCACCTGTGGTTATTCCAATTCCTTACGCGACAGTTGTTCCAGATGGGCCTCCAGAAAACACCTTAACCGGTATCGTATTTATCCAAGAGCTTTATGTAAAACAAGATATCCTAACAGTGAGATTTTTGATTAACGATGATAAACCATGTTATGTTCATCCATCGGTTTACGACCACGCTCATAAAATGGATTTTGAAAAGGCGAATGAGAGGGATATCCCTATTACGCCAAGATGGAAAGATGACACTTTTGATATGCAACTTATAAATTTGAACGATTTAGATCTCACTGAGGCACAAATGAACAAGGAAATCAGGCTGGTAGTACGTCTATTGTACACCTCTTATTTTAATGTAGGGGAGGATCATTTTAGCAAACCTCACAGAAGAGCAAAAATTCAAGCTGGCGAGTTTACAAATCCGGATGTTTGGAGAGAAGACACCAAGTTTTTTGAGGGCTCTTTTCAATCAAAAAAGTTTAAAATGTACACGCGCAAAATATTAGAAAAGTGGAGCTGAAAATATTCTCTTATGCTATTTCAAAATTTTAACCGTTGGTAAAATAATAGTTACATTTTCTTAATTATATATACTACCGCAGGCTGGTTTGCTCGATCCACTTACTTAGGTCTTTTCCATCTAACGAACCGAGCTTGTATTTTCGCTGTTCCACAAATGCAAAGGCATCTCTACTAAGTCGACTGGTGGTAACTATCATACCTTTGCTGGCTTTATATTCATCAACTGCCCAGGCTAATTCTCTAACTTCAGAAAGAGTAACGTTCCTTTGGTTATTATATCGCTTTGCTTGCCATATTGACTTAATCACGCCTATGTTTGGATCAATTTTTTTACTTATTACATCTATTCCACCATCACGAGACTTTTTCGTAACAATTGTATCCCAACCATGTTTTTCTAACAATGCACCAATCAATAGTTCAAATTCGTAAGGGTCAATATTTTGAAGTTTTGAGAATCCCTTTTTAATGAGGAAATTAGCTGTAAGAATTATTGATTCTGGGGTATATCCTTTATCGCTTAGTTGTGATTCAATAATTGAATTTTCAGGTAAAATTATTTTCGAATCAATTAAGTCCGAATAGTTTTCTCGTGTTTGCCATGCCAGTGTTGCATGCAGCCATGCAGGATGATTGAAGGCCAATCTACATGCAGCTCTAAAACGACTTTTTAGAATTTCATATTCTTTTTTGCTATGGTTACTTGACCAAACATTTCTCTCCGCACCAATTGTCAGCAAATTCGCCCATTCATGAATCTCTGGGTCTATAGGAATTTTATTATCCACTTTTTTACAATCCCTTAGCCACCACGCCGCATGTGGTAATTCCGCATTATTAATGAATCCTGTCCCCGGGTGTAGTCCCTGCCTCTTTAATGAATTACGGAAAATAGGTAACGTTTTGACACATTCTTCTTCTAATATTCTATAAAACTGATTCCAATAATATGTTTGCGGATCATCCTCCTTATCAATGTTCCACCAGGATTGCGATTTGTCAATTAAGTTGCTAAAATCGTCCACGTAATCAAACTTCATGTTTTAATTACAACCTCTTTAAGATGATTTTTCCCTTGGATTCACAGCGTTCAGGATCATCATCATCGCAATAAAGCTGATGTATTCTTTCAGATGACTTTAATATCATCCTTTCTCCATCAACGTTATTAACATACAGGTTCTTTTTCTTTTTTATGAAATAATGAGGGCGCGCTTTTGGATCGTTGTTGTTGGAATAAATAAGCGTGTCTCCATCTTTTACGATAGTAGCGCGATGTCTCAGCGGATCACCAGTATAGTTACCACCGAGAAGTGTTTTTCCATTCCAAACCCTATCAGATACTTTACCATGTTGTTCCCATATGGTTTGCTTAGCTAGGGAATCGTAATAGTCCGGAGTGAAAATTTTTATTGGACCAATATTTAAATAGCTTAAAACGCCCGCCACTGCGGCCATGAAAGCCACGAAGCCTACTATAGATTTTATGACGTTGTTACTGTTGGCCACTGCTTATTTGAACTTTAGTTTATTTCTAAAATTGATTTAACCAATTCTTTATTTGCCTCATCAGCTGCTTCCAAAGGTCTTTTTTTAACTTCTAAAGAAAGATTCTTTGCTGACAGATGTTCCCCTTTGTTTTGGCTGTTCCGATTTCGTCAATATATATTATATTCCTCACCGCTCTTAAACTATTTTACCCTTTTCCTGAATAAGACACGTATCTAAAATTCTATTTTTTTATTTTAAATATTGGCAGAGATAACATCGATGATAAAACGCCTAACCTTATCCCCGAAATATGGAGTCATCATTATCTTTGGCCATCTATGATATTTAAAACTATTGACACCATTAATGTACTGTATTCTTGAAAATTGAGAATTTGGGTTAAATCCATTCAGGATAATTTTTTTGGGAAGATTGTTGCTTGGATTTATAAGCATGGGACCACCACTTGACCCTCCTGTTAAATCATTTTTGTTTTGTGCTTCATAGGTTCCATCCCAAAAATGACCATCGCCATGAAAAGTAAATGGTGAATAGGCAGGTGGCCCTCCATCAACAATTTGGTTATTTCCATTAAACGGTACTTGTGCTGGATATGAGCATCCCCACCATCCATAATGACTATATTGCGAACGTGGCTTCGCACCCCAGGGTATGTCTACAACCACCCCATGATAGCCTGTATTTGATATGGGTGTTTTAAGCTTAAGAATAGCTAAATCAAACTGAAAAAGACCAAGTTTAGTCCAACCATCCATAATAAAGGCCTTCTCCGCTTGAACGTTTAATGTGTGTTTGGGGAAATTGGGGGAAAAAATAATGTTTTCGTGGACATCATTGGATTTACCTGGAGATACACAATGACCAGCTGTCAAAACAAAACCTTCACCAATTAATGAAGCGCTACAGGAATAATTTTTGCCTTGATAGGAGCTAAATAATCTACCTGATGCATTATAAGGATAGTGTTTATGAGAAATATCGCTAGTTATAGACCAACGGTCATCTAAAAGTAAAATTTCGTCGGGCTGTCCTTCAATATCTTCCCAAACTCGTGTTGAAGAGCTTTTGGGAAACTGTTCCCAACTATAATCAACAATGTCATCAATTGACTCTCGAATATTTTTATTTTCGTTTTTTTTAAGAATCGGAAGCGGACAAGGGATAGCATCAATTGTAGAATCACTATTATGATTTATTTCAAAATTTTCTGTTTCCATTACTATTAATTCTTTAGCTTATACAACTTTTGACTTAATTTCATTTCAAATATAGACACCTTATTGGCTAGCAATTCCCCGGACATCTTGCATACCAACAACAGAGTCCATCACAAGAAGGAAGACGCATACAGTAATATGTTTCACAATATCTTCCACTACTGTCAACCATACACCAACAAGCATGCCCGCAGGCACTCTTGCTGTTAGGGGATTCAACTTTTTCTATCTTAACTCCTGATGAAAAGCGTGTAATTCTTCCGTCATTTATCCTTATCACTTCTTGAATGATTTTAGTTTGAGAGTCTTTATCAATATCTAAAAAATCCGGGGCAGCGTACACTAAAAAAGTGGATTTATCAAGTTTATATTTTCCCTCTGATTTAAAAGCATCAAAGGAAATATAGGTTGTTATTTCTTTGAAACCTTTGTCTTTAAGTTGAATTAATTTGTACATGTCACTCTGTTTGAATTTATTAATTGCTTTTCGCTATTTCATAAATCTCATTTACTATTTTGGTTTTAATTCCCCCTTCTCTTCCTAAGGTTTCGTTTCGCGCTTTATCGTAGCTCCATAGGTAATCTACTTTGTAATTTTTGCTTAGTGATAAGTTTGAGTATGTTCCATTAATATATAGATATAGTTCTTTGACATCTTTCGTGGTATTTGTTAAGGGGCTATGCATGGTTGTCATTATTATACTGTATTCCCTTAAAAATATTGGTTTTTCCAACTTTTTGAGACCATTTTCAAATTCGATCAGTAAGTAGCATTGGATATTGAAATTTGTTGACCCAGCCCCAAGACTTTCTATGGTAATATCGTACCTATCGATGTCCTGATTGTAATAAATTCCAGACCACTTACTTGATCGACTTCTTATCAAGATTATAGGATCTTTTTCATTGATTATATTAGTCACCTTAGGGGACTTTGAAAGAGTATTAATAGTATTCTTTAAAGTATCAATCTTTAAGTTTTGATTTGAAAATGCTATAGCTAGGCTATTAAACAAAGTACTACTCGCTGAATCGACTCCTTTTTTGATACTAGCCGTTATTATTGAATCTCTAATAAGTTGCTCCTTTCCTATAATCTTATCTTTATTATAAAGTCCATTTTGATTATTAAATTCTTGTAAAATAAGTAGAATAAGTATTGCCAACAGCACACCCGCAGTAATACGGCCTCTTATAGTTATTCGCTCAAAAAACCCATCGTATGAATTATTTGTCAAAGCTCCTTTTGTTGATAGAAAAACTATCCAGCCGGCGAGAATGCCATGCACAATTACAAAATATATGTTTGGGATGTTCCATTTCATTTTATAGGTTCTAGCATATCAATTTTTGTTAGTTTAATTAGACAATATTCTCTTTGTTTTGTTTGAAATCACGACTGAAGAAGAACACTTTGAAGTCCCCCCTTTTCTAGTGTGATATACCGAGGTGGTTCATACCTGTAGTACTCGATACTTAATTCATTCTCAACAGGATGTAATAACTCACATTGAATTTCATCCATGGAGTCAGCTGAATCAAATTCAGTTTCTTTGACTAAATAGAAATTCTCTTGTTGTAGATCCATTACCAAATTCTCGCCTTTACCTATAAAGCCGGTAGGAGTAAAATCTTTTCTTTTTGTATTCATCGTCCTCGATTAATAATCGCCCTTTGCGCTTGAACAGGGCTGAAAATTGTAACATTATTCACTTTATCATATGTAATAAAAATTAGCCTGGGATAGTTTACATATAATTTAGAATCCTTTTCTTCTACATCTGCATGCGCTTTTATCAATTCCTATGATTATTCTTGAATCAAATCAATGATTCTTCTGGATAGGCTTAATTGCTTCATCAATCGCATAAAATTGTTTTTTTAAATCTGTAAATTGTACGCGTACTTCAGTCAAATCAAAGTCCAGCCCGTGTTCGGAAATTTCTTGATTTACACTATTCAATGCATTTGTAGTCTTTATAAACCGTTTTTGAAGATTGAGCGCCCTATCTATCGTTTTGGGTTTCACTATTTGGAGAAGCCATAAAAGATAAAGTATTGCTGCAATAAAAATGCAGCTAGTAATAATTATGATTGCCGCAAACGCAATCATAATATTAGTAGCCCTATTGTCAAAGACTTCTCCCGCATCATTGTGGTACGCTTCATGACAATGGTTCCATCCATCAACAGGATAAAAGGTGCCGTCGATTATATTTTGAAACCAACGCCAGTACCAAGGGACTTTTCCTTCAGGATAATAATGATGATTGTAAAACCCTACCCTTGCGGAAATTGTGTTGTCGGGATTACCGCCTGCAATTGCATTTCCCAATTGGTCCACTGATACGAAAATATTGGAGACAAACTTCCAAAGTCTTGATTTATTCGTTATCATGATTAATCCTTTAAATAGACTTTTGCATTTTTAACCGGCGTTTCACATAATCCCAAATACATCCATTGATTTTATGATATCTGCGAATAGGAGAAGTTTTAAAGGCTTCTCAAATCTCATATAAGTGCTCAAACAAGAATTTTACTTCTGGCACTGAAAAAAAATAAATATAAGAGGGGATAGTTTCACAAGAGAAGGAGCTCATGAATATTAGAATAATTATGACATAAAAAAATACCCATTCATGGGTATTTTTAAGACTAACATTGCGGAGATAGCCAAAGCAACTTAAGAAGTTCCTTATCCATCTGATCGCTAAGGTAAACTCGCAAAATATTTCTCGGACAAGGGACTGCGGGTCTTATGGCCTGTGGTCCCTTTTTTTAAGCCCATCATGAACTTCTAAAATTCAGCATGTATTCTCTGATCTAAGCCTAATTCCGGATTAAGTTCTCCTTCTACCCTTAGTTTTATTCTGTCTCCGTTAAGTACTCTGGCCTCGTCTAATGAAATGTTTTCATTATTTAAGATAAAGTAATTAAACTTCGAAAAACCTAAGATTCTAAGTTAATTAACTGAGCCGATTGTCCTGATATAGTCATTTGCATTAGTATCATGTGTTTGTTAGATATTCATCAAATCAATCAATTATCTTTATTAACTTAGGTTAATCCATGAAACATTTTAACGCCTTTATTTCATATTCCCATCAAGCAGATGACATATTCGCCGAGGCGCTTCAAAGTGCATTACAAAAATTCGCCAAACCTTGGTATAAAAAACGTAATCTCGAGATATTTCGGGACGAATCAAGTTTAACGGCTTCGCCACATTTATGGAAAAATATTACTGAGGCATTAGATGCGTCGGATTATCTTATCCTTTTGGCATCTCACTTATCTGAAAAGTCTAAATGGGTTGATAAGGAAGTTAAGTATTGGTTGGAACATAAATCGATTGATACCATACTAATAGCTCTAACAGAAGGAGAAATGAAATGGGATGAACACAATAATTGTTTTCAAAATCCTGATAATAATTCACTACCGCCTACATTGGACGACAAGTTTCATGATGAGCCATTTTATATTGATCTTAGAAAATCAAAAACGGAAGAAGACCTTTCGTTAAATAACCCCATTTTTAAAAAGGAAATTTTAAAATTAGCCGCTGAACTACATAACAAGTCTCCGAATGACTTGGCAAGCGAAGAAGTATCCGAACATCGCAGAATGATAAGGATTCGGAATGGGGCCATTGCAATGCTATTGATATTATTCCTGGCTGCTATAGGCTTAATGATTTATGCATTTGGCCAACAAGCTATTGCAGTAGAAAAAACCAAAATTGCGAATGAACAAACTAAAATTGCCAAGGAACAGGCTAGAATTGCCAGAGACAGTTCTGATTCTGCCCGGAGACAGCGTCAAATTGCGAGAGACAGTTCTCTTGCAGCCATGGAGCAAAGAAATATTGCCGTAAAGGAAAAAGATAATGCCGTTAGACAAACTAAAATTGCGAATGAACAACGGAAAATCGCAGAGACGCGATCACTTGTTGTCCAATCGAAGGCTCTCGAGGAGGCGGATCCAACGCGTGCGCTACGTCTGCTCGAGCAGGCACATTATCTAAAACCCTCACCGGAGATCTCTTACGAAGTTGCACGCCTCTTCTACAATCTTAGCCAACGACAGGCTTTTCTTATGACAAGTGAGATTGTACCAAACCATACCGGTAGGTCAGCGGTATCTTTAGACGGAAGCTTGATAGCCAGTTGGACCGAGAATGGAAATGATGCGTTTGTATGGAGTCGTGATGGGGAGCTACAGGCAACACTTGTGAATCGAGAACCGTTGAGTGCGGTCAGATTTCTTCCTTGTAGCCATTCTCTCCTTACAGTATCAGCGAGTGTCAAGATATGGTCGGCGGATGGCACCTTGAAGAGTGAGCTTCCCTTTGACAGAGCTCCTTTCGACATGGTTTCACTTCCGGATGCCAAAGGTATTGCCCTGGGCTTTGATGAGAAGCTGATTTTCCTAGATCACAATGGACAGCCTTATAAAGAGATCCCACTTCCTAGATTCATGCACAAGCTGCGCATATCAAAAGATGGGAACCGAATTGTGACTTGGAGTCGGAACTATCATCTGGGACAGCTTGCAGAAGCTTATCTTATCAACAGCAATGGTCAGCGGCTTGGAAGCCTGATCCATAAGAATTCAATAGATCGTTCCTGGATCCTACGCAACGGTAGGGTTTTGACGTGGGGAGGAGACAGCTTTGTTCGCATCTGGGATGGAATGGCTAAGCTCATCTTGGAGATTGGAGACCTTGCCGAGGTAGCGGTTTCGGCGGATGGTCGTCAAGTCGCACTCTTTTGGAAATCAGGGCAATTGGGCTTCCTAGACATTGCAACGCTGCATATAGCGAAGAAATCAAACCTCAAACTTGTGCGGGGTGCGACTTTCTCCGAAGATAGTTCGCGGCTAGTAGTTTGGTTTCAGGATTCATCCGTTATGTTGCTGGATGGTAAAGGGAAGGTCTTAAGTCAGTTTAATCATGGAAAAGCACCAATCGTTAACGTAAGGGTATCAAGTGCTGGACGCCGAATACTGACTTGGGACGAGAGAGTTGTTAGAGTCTGGAACAATCAGGGTGATCAATTGGGGGAGATGGCACACGATCACCGTATTGATGCAGCCAATTTTCTAAATGAGGGAGATCAAATCATCAGCTGGGAAGGAGTCGGACCTGGGGGTTTGGTAGAGGACGGCGTCTTCAAGGCTCGACTATGGGAAGCGGATGGGAAGCTTATAGGAGAAATGTACCACCAAGCAATGATCCGGGGAGTCAACCAACATTCTGAGGATGGCTCGATCCTGACGTGGGCTCACGATGGAATTGTCAAGTTGTGGCGAAAAGTCAGCTATATAAAAAGGGTTGATTTACCTGTACGGGTATTTCCCGATGGCGCTTTGTTCTCGGACGATGATAAACGCATTCTGGTTTGGTTTGAGAACGGGCTTGTGAAGCTTCTGAATGCACGGGGCCAGCTTATTCGTGAAGTGAAACACTCCGGACCGGTAGCCGGGGCGCAATTTGTTGGCGATCGATTCCGGTCATGGACCTCCAGAGGTGAGGTGTTCATATGGGACCATCTCAAGGAGTTGATTAGAGTTTCCAGACCACAGGGATCTAATGGTATTTCTTTCGCTACTAATGCTAATCGCTTCATCACTTGGTCGTTGCAGCAGGCAATCATATGGGATGGACCAGGTAAGGTGATCGAAGAGCTTTCGGTCAAGGATATACGGGGAGCAGTTATTACACCAGACGGGGGCAAGGCAGTTATCTGGGATTCGAAAGGGGACGCTATATTATGGAGTGAGTCTGAAGACATAGTTGTCAAGATTTCTCACGATATACGCGGAATAAGCAAAGTGCACTTCTCATCTGATGCAAAGATTATCCTTTTTCACACTTATGCCCCAGGGAATGTTGAGCACCCGGTTACTCTGCGGCGGTGGGATGGCGGAATAATTGCCGACCTTGCCCACGTGGACGACCCCTTGCGCGCAATGTTTGTTCCAAATCAGCAAAAACTATTGACTTGGTGGGGGGGAAAAGCACCGGCTAAGCTCTGGGGATTTGATGGAAAGTTGATTTCGGCCCTCACACATGGCGAGAAAGTGGGTGTGAATAATCTTCGTGTATCCAGTACGGGTCGCACCTTTGTCACGTGGGTGCCTGGCAAATACAATTATAGCCCGGCCGAGGTGAAAATCTGGGACAGGCGGGGTTTTGTGGTTGCCACGTTACCACACCCAACTAGTATCGACGAAGCGAGCATCGATTCAAAGGATTCCTATATATTCACTAGAACTCATGCAAACTGGATCAGGATCTATAACATAATGGGTAAACTGGTTGGCGAAGTGAATCATGGAGATGACATTAGCGGTGCGAAATTCCTTAATAATTCAGAAAGTCTGATGGTTTGGGGAAGCGGAGTAGTAAGAATATTAAACTACAACGGAGAATCGATTATGGAGGTCAAAAACTTACCGTCCCGAATTCTCACTATCTCTAACAATGAAAATACCGCAGTAACATCTTCATATAACGGACTCGAACTCATTCTCACACCGAAGGGAATCTTGCAATGGTTGGAGACAACTGACTTTTATCGACTAAGCATCGAAGAGATGAGGACCTTCGGCATCACCGAGCCAACGGACAGAGGAAATAAATGGCCAAAATAGAATTTTTAAGCCGATGATCACTTTTGTGGTTTCTATGGCAGAAGTGACTTTTTCCAAAGCCCAAAGTTAATTTAAAGGTTCTAGAATTGTCTTCTAAAACGAACCTTTTATGGAAGCAGTTGAGTATATTTAAACGGTTGTTAAAACAAAGAATAAAGAGGGTAAGGTATAAAATGTGAACAGGGATTATATTGCCTGTAATTTGACATAATGAAAGTTATAGTACAGTTTCATTTTATAACAAAGAATATCAAATACTCACCATTTTAGGCTAAATATTTGAAGTTAGCGAAAAGCAGAAATGAATTGTAGCCAGTGTTAGCCACTATTTTTGTTATTTAATCCTAACGTACTCGTTAGCTTTTTCCCATAAAATTCGATTCTTTTCAAACCAAGTTTCCATAAATACTGAATCCGTCCAGATGTTCCTGTCCTCAAACCCAATTCTAGGGAGTTCAGGGATTGAATCATAATCCTTGAATAGACTTAAATATACTGGTTTAGGAGGCCATGGATTTTCGTCTACAATTTTGATTATTTGTTGAAACTCTAGATAAATATCCTGATCAATTTTATTCTTATTGGCAATTATGAAATTTTTATTGCGCAACCATTCCTTTTGTCTTTGGCTATCAACAGCTAAATCTGGTATTTTGACATATCTAAATTCAGCAGGGATAACTGGCGGCCTATATTTAAGGGTGATTTTATCTGTATTTGGACTATACTGTCGTATTCTCTCTAATGAATCTTCATCAAGAAAAATCTCAAATCTATAACTGAACTGGGTGATTTGTCTAAAGTCCGCTAAATGTTGAATTGCTATGTAATACTCATAATTCTCTTTTAGCAACTCCTTTTGAAACCTATAATCTAAATTGTCTTTAAAGAATAGCTGTTGAAACAAAACCACACTAAATCCACTTGCAAGAGCGATCAATAGACTTTTAAACAAGTCAAATCTTTTTTCTCTTGATTTGTCTTTTCTTTTATCCTTACCCATCTAATATTATTTAAGCTTTACTAGAACATTGTCCAATCTGGGTCCTCTGAACCATACTGACCATTCAAAGGCGGTAGTTCACCAAATTGAATCACGTAATTTTCCAAGCGCCTGCTTTCCTCATATTTTGGACGATCATATTGAAATAGGGAAACATAGAGGTTATTCACATCAATTTTTTTCCGAATTCGGAAGAACTTTTTATTCAATGTTTTGTATCCTTTGACAACCGGCCGTTTCTGTTCCGATTTTGAGTTCTCCATAATTGTTTTTTGTAGATCACTGACCCTTTTTAGCAAAGCTTTCTTTGTGCACCCGATGTATAGAATTCCTTTGTCATCTGCTCCAAACAAGCGGCTAATCGTTCTTGGATTTGAACCATCAAAATAATAGAGTTCATACACTCCTTTTTCATAACAATCCGGATATTTCAATTTAACCTCCTTTTTGAACTCGATTTTATCCTGGTCTATTGGAATATAAGGCTGCATTTTCGATCGCTTATTGACATTTTACTCTATGAATTCTAATTCACCGCTAAGGTTTCGCACGAAACTTGTTCGCGATTATCCAATAGAAGCTTATAAGTAAGGTGGCCAATGAAAGTGATATTATTGCATAAATAATATACCTGTTAGATTTATATGGTTTAATTTTTAAAATATCATTAAATGATAATTCATAGCTTCTAATTATAGAGTCATTGTTAACTATTATCTGCTTAAGCAATTTCACTTCATCATTCCTGTTTTTCAATTCTCTTTCTTTTAACTCAAGGTGATCAAAACACATAGCCCCATATAGTACAGCAAGTCTCGTACTGTCGCCATATTTAGTTTTACTTTGATTTATAACTTCTAATGAATCGGAAATTAACTTTAAGCGCTTCTTATTTAAGTCGTCTATTCTTACCAGCTCATTTTCATAATATTCGGTAACCTCATTTATTTTGTTATACCAAATCAGATTGTCGTTTTGCCTTAAATTATTAATTTCTTCGGTTTTGGTATCCCGGTCAATTTTCAGCATCTCAATTGTAGAATATAGTACTTGATCATGCTTTTCATTACTCACCAAGCTAATTGTAATGATGATTGTGACAGCACTTGCTATCGTGGCGATGTAATTCCAATTAATGGTATGTTTCATATTTGCTTGCAGAAAGTTGGGGGCCGCTCATGTTAGACTCGATAGGCCCGCTGGTCACCTATTAATTTTAAACATTTCCATATTTAGCAATATGGAACTATATTTTCCGTAGCCTCAGTCGGCCACTTATGTGGTCTTCTTGAATAAATAATCCAACGATATTGGGGAAGGATAAGAAGATAGGGTTTTTTACTAAAAAGATTACAACTAGAAGAATATTTTCTGCATATAGTGTACCATATTTTCTTCTTCAAGCCGCCATTTGGATATGGGGCTAAAGCAAATTCAGAATTTATTTTTCCCACATTCCGGTGGAATCATCCGGAATATTCCGAAGGAGTCTGCCCAAACAATTCCTTAAATCGCTTGGTAAAGTAGGAGAGGTTGTTAAATCCTACCTGATAGGCAATTTCAGAGACGTTGCCTGCCTTTTTTTGGAGCAATTGGGCAGCCCGCTTTAATCTAAAATCCCGTACAAAATCCTGGGGCGACTGATCAATCAAGGCTCGCATTTTACGGAACAACTGTGTTCTGCTCATTCCAATTTCACCAGCCAAATCCTCTACGCTGAACGTTGAGTCATCCAGGTGTTTTTCCACGAGAGTTACCAGTTTTTCAAGAAACCGTTCATCAGCTGAGGTTACGGCAAGAGCCTTCGGTTGCAAGCTTAGTTGTCTACTGTATTTTTCGCGTAACTTTTTGCGTTGTGCGATGAGATTTTTTATCCGCGCCCTTAGCTCCTTTTTATCAAATGGTTTTACTATATAAGCGTCAGCACCGGTCTCTATCCCCTCTACCTTGGAGACTTGTGAAGCTAGAGCAGTGAGGAGTATTATTGGGATATGGCTGGTCTTTTCATCTTCCTTCAGTTTTTTGCACAGTGAGAGTCCGTCCATATCCGGCATCATTACATCACTGATGATCAAATCAGGAATTGTACGTTCTGCTATGTTAAAACCTTCAGATCCGTTGACAGCCTCCTGAATGTTATATTCCTGGTATAGCTGCTTCTTTATGTAACGTCTAACGTCGTCATTATCCTCAACGACAAGCAGTAGCGGAAGATCCTTTTTAGCAGGCTGGTCGCTCTGCACTTCGGGACTTTGATATGAAGACCTTATTCCTGTGTCCTTTGAAGCCGTTGTTATTGAACGTATTGAAACGATTTCTTTCACGTCGAAAGCTGCTTTGGCAATGGGCAACGTCAGCGTAAAAGTCGTGCCTTTGGACAGCTCGCTGTCAACGCTAATACTTCCATGATGGAGTTCAGTAAGTTCTTTTACCAATGCCAGTCCAATACCAGTTCCTGTTTTTGTGCCATTTCGGAAGGCGTCGGATTGATAGAAGCGGTCAAAGATCTTGTCCATTTCCGGACCTGACATTCCAGTTCCTGTATCCTTTACTTCAATTTTAACCGATTCACTCCCATCCTGGGTTGAATTCACAAGCGATGCCCTAAAATGAACACTTCCGTTTTCAGGAGTGAACTTGAAGGCATTGGATAATAAGTTGTTAATGATCTTTTCCAAAGCATCGCCATCAAACCAACCCATTGCAATGGCATCGGAAATGTCTGCCTGGAAAGCAATGTTTTTATGTTCGGCCCAGGAATCAAAGGAAGCAGCAATGGTTTTCAAAGAAGTGTTCAGATTATCTTCGGAGATCTGTAGCGGCAAAGTTCCTGATTCCAATTTAGCCAGATCCAATAGCTGGTTTACCAGGCCCAGGAGTTTTTCGCCATTTCTTTTCATTAACTCATAACTCTGTTTGTGCTCCGGATCTTCCGAAGGGGATGACAACAGATCCTTTAACGGGCCCAGGATCAGGGTAAGTGGGGTGCGAAACTCATGAGAGACATTGGCAAAAAAACGCGACCTGAGCTGCGCAAATTCGCGCTGCTTTTTGTTGGCCACCTCTTCGGAGCGCAACTTTGTTTTGTAGTTTCTGAACAACAGTAAGGAAATGATAAGAACCGAAAATATCCCTGCCAGCAAGAGGTTTCTTTGGGTGGTATTTTGTTTTAGCAAAGCTTCCTGGGCCATAACTTCTGCTTCTTTCAGTTCTCTTTCCGTAGTCAATAACTGAATTTGCTGGTCTTTTTTGGCAGTTTCATATTGTATCTCCCTGGCGACAATGTTTTTGTTGGCCTCATCATCAAAAATGCTGTCCTTTAGCAGCCGATACTGCTCGAGGTAGGTGAGGGCCTCGGTTTCATTTCCGATACTTCTGTGAAGCTCATATAATGCAAAGGACAGTTTGCTTTTTATGTCTTTGGAGTCAGTCAGCCGGGAAATATTCCAACCCTCCTCCAGGCTTTTCCTGGCCTCTGAAAATTCTCGTTCACGAGCCTGTAAGGAACCTAACTCGTAGAGCGAAGTCGCCAGGTTAAAATTGTCTGTTTCAATGACTTGTTTTAGTGCAATACTTTTGTTGAGAAATGAGATCCCCTCAGAGAAACTCGTCTTTCCGTGCAATACTCCCAGGCTATGGTAATTGAGGCTAAGTAAATCCTTAAAATCACTTTCCTCGGAAAGTTTGAGGCTTTTATCAAAGTAATAAAGGGCAGAATCGCGTTTTGCATACTTGTCCATCACTACACCAAGACTGTGATAGTTGGAAGCCGTGAGCCTCGCATCCCCAACTTCCTCACTATGGTGAAGTGAAGCTCTATAATATTTTAGAGCACTGGCGTAGTTCTCCATGTTTTCATAAACCCCCGCTATATTTTCAAAGCAACTGGCCAACAGGTAGTGGTCTCCTTCTTCTTCAAAGACTTCAAGAGATGCAAAAAAGTCCTTTAGTGCCAGATCAAAGTTGCTGTAGTTCCACTGGATAGTGCCCAGGTTAAAATTGACCTTTGCGACCGACAAGTAATCCCCCGCATGTTCAAAATAGGGAATGGCCGCTGTAAGATTCTTATAGGCCTTCTGATTGTCTCCTTTATACAAATAGACCGCACCGATATTTAAGTAACCATCCGCAATGCCAAGTGTATCCCCTAACTCTTGTCGGTAGGCAAAGTCTTTTTCATAATAAGAAATGGCCTTGTCATATTCGGACACCGAGGCATGTAAAAGACCTAAATTGTAATTAATATCATGTACTCCATCCAAATCCCCAATTTGATGGAACAGCTTTTGCCCTTTTTCGTAATAAAAAACACAACTGTCCATAACTCCGGTGTACAGAAAATAAGTCCCCTTGATCTTATTTGCTGAAGCCATACCGTAGACATAATCCAGTTTTGAGGCAAGTTTTGAGGCTTTTTTTGCGTAGAGGTATGATGTGTCCAGGTTTACTCCCCTGTAGGCATTGGCCATATCCAACAGCAGTTTTACTTCTGTCGAGTCCTTTTGACCATGTTCTTCAAGTACGGTGGCTAAGCTGTCTATTTTGTCCCTTAATTGGGCGCGTAGAAGGCAACAATTCAAACAAATAAGACCAAAAAGGAAGTATTTTCCCATGTTTTGTAAATGGAGGTTGTCGGCATTACCACTAAGTTAATGCTAATATCCATCCATTCAACATTTTAAGAACTTATCCATGCAGGTATCCTAAGTACCAGAAAATGGAACATCCGTGGCAAAGGAACAGCTTAGGTGCCAATACTTTTATCAATACTGTTGACATTGACAGTATTCAGTTGATAATAACCCTTAAAATTCAAAGTCATGGAAAAAAAGAATCACATTTTGGTCCTTAAAAAGTTTAGATATTTCCTATGTACAGTTTTATGTATAGCCATGGGAGCGCTATTAACATCTTGTAGTGAAGATGACGAAGGTCCGGATTGTTCCCTTCAGGGCACAAATTTGTCGGTTTCCGACATTTCAGGTAATTGGAACGCGACCACCGCAAACTTCGGGTTGGACGTGACGGGGCCGGTACAGGAAATCGATGTTGTGGCAGAAGGAGGTAGTGTTACCCTGAGCATTCAGTCAGGAGGTAGGTTTACCCTCAGTATTTCTGAACCTGGAGAGCCAAGTGACAACTCTTCCGGAAGTCTTTGTTTCGATGAAGACCTATTGATCGTCAATTTTGATGAGGATGGTCCGGATGAGTATGAGTTTTTCGCAATTCAGTTCAATTCAGGTAGCAATACCTTAACTATTGAAGGCCCCACTACTTTCGATTTTGATGGTGATGGTCAGCAGGAACCTGCGCGAGTACTTTTAGTATTAACCAGAAGTTGAATAATTGTTCGTTTTGTTCATTTCTTATGGTTTACGATAAATTACTTCTTAAATTGAACTACCTTTTTGTGTAATGCGACAGGAAACTAAGCAAATCAAAAAGGCACACCATCTAGAACTAAAGAAAATGAAAAGACGAATTATCTTTCCGCTGGCCCTGCTATTCACTTTTTTAACCCAAGGTCAATCTACAAAAGAATGGATCCCATTGTTCAATGGGAAAGACTTAAAGGAATGGAAGGCCAGTGAAAATCCAGGTACCTTTTCCGTCGTAGACGGGACCATTAAGGCTGCCGGTCCACGTGCTCATTTGTTCTATCAGGGAGAGTTGCAAAATCACGAATTCAAGAATTTTGAGTTCAGGTGCCAGGTAAAAACCATGCCAGGATCCAACTCAGGAATTTACTTTCATACCAAATATCAGGAAGAAGGGTGGCCCAGTAAAGGTTATGAAGTGCAAGTAAACAATACTCAAGAGGACTGGAGGCGAACAGGCAGTCTGTACGGCATTATAGATACCAGGGAAACTTATGTTAAAGATAATGAGTGGTATACCGAATCTATCACCGTGACGGATAAGCGTATTGTTGTGAAAATAAACGACATTGTCATTGTAGACTACACTGAGCCTGAAGATCCGGTTCGTGGCGAAGGCGGTAAGGCCAGAATATTGTCTCAGGGCACCTTTGCCCTTCAGGGGCATGACCCGGGCAGCACCGTTTTCTACAAGGATATTGAAGTAAGGATCCTTGAATAATCCCACGTAGTTTCCATCACCAAAAAGAAAAAACTAATTTAAAATTGCCCACAGTGTCAACTAAAAACCAATCTCAAAAATCTCGAAGAAAATTTATCAAGAATAGTGTAATAGCGTCTTCTATTTTTATAGTACCACGCCATGTACTAGGTGGTCAGGGATACCTTGCCCCAAGTGACCGTCTTCATTTGGCTGCTATTGGCGCCGGTGGTAAGGGAGCTAGTGATATAGCCAACGCTTCTGTCAATGGCAGAGAGCGGGTTGTGGCCTTGTGCGATGTAGATTTTTCAGGATCAGCCAAGAGATCTGTGGAACGATTTCCTAAAGCCAAGTTATACGATGATTACCGCAGGATGTTGGATAAGCAGAAAAACATTGATGCGGTAACAATATCCACTCCAGACCACGTGCATGGCCCGGCCGCAAAGGCTGCTATGGAACGGGGCATTCATGTCTACGTTCAAAAGCCTTTGACACACAATATTCGTGAGGCACGTATTCTTACCGAATTGGCTCGCGAGAAAAAGGTGGTCACCCAGATGGGCAATCAAGGCGGTTCCAACCCATTATTAAATATGGTTCAGGATTGGGTCGATTCTGATAAACTTGGAAAGATCGCCAAGGTCCAGGTCTGGACCAACAGACCTGTCTGGCCGCAGGGTTATGCTATGCCGGAACCGGATGCCACCCAAAAGCCGGAGGCACTAAAATGGGATCTTTGGTTAGGGCCTGCATCCGAAAGGCCTTATACCCCAAACCTCCATCCCTTTAATTGGAGGGGCTGGTGGGACTACGGTACAGGCGCCCTGGGTGATGTAGGTTGTCATTTGATCGATATCCCCTTCAGAACCTTGGGCCTGAAATATCCAACGGATGCCGAGTGCAGCGTAGGTTCCGTATTCACACAGATGTGGACCCCTGATTATCACCCTGAAGGTGCTCCGGCAACGTCTTTTATTACCCTGCATTTTGAGGCAACAGACAAGAGCAAAGCACCTATTGAAATGACCTGGAGTGATGGAGGCATAAGACCCTCTCATCCGGACATCATACCCTCAGAATATGGTATTGGTGGCACCAATAGCGCCAATGGAGTGCTTATTATCGGTGAAAAAGGTATTATCTCAACAAATATCAATGATAGTTCTCCCTTGATGCCAAAGTTGTTCCTGAACGATGGTACCATGGAACTCGGCCCTGAGATTGAGGATAATGAAGAACCGGAATATGGGCATCAACGCAAGTGGGTGGACGCCTGTAAGGCCGGATTTGATAGCGAAGAACACAAGGGCCTTACCTCATCTTTCGACTATGCAGGGCCTATGACAGAGACTGTTTTGATGGGCAATCTGGCGATACGAAGCTATATGCTAAGACGGGAACTCCAGGAAGGGCAAATGGAGTTCTTTGGTAGAAAAAAGCTGTTATGGGACGGTGAAAATATGCGGATCACCAATCTGGAAGAGGCGAATCAATTTGTAAGCAGGGAGTATCGCGAAGGCTGGAAAATGTAACTTGCTAAACACAGGTCCGTGTAATGAGCTATTGACCTGACGCTCGGGTCAGCCCGGACGAGTAATCCCGAATGCCTGATATGAAGTCCATTACCTTCTTAATCGTTCGAATGAGGTTGGAAACCCTTCAAAGATCAGTCTAAAAACTTCTATATTCTGAGTCTAAATATTTGTTCGCTTCTTTTTCCGTGAACGCTCCTTGCTCCGCATTCCAATGAAGTGTTTTACCCGGAAAACGTCCGGCTATTACACCCAATAGTATGGTTTCTGTCAGTTTTGAAGCATACGAAAAAGGCGCGGTACAGGTATCTTTTCCCAGGCATGCATCAATAAACTGATGATAGTGTTTTGGACCTTCCGATTCATAATTACGTATCGGTTCGCCCATATCATACGTACTGTGCACCTGTGATATCTCTTTGGAAATGTCTACATATTTTCCATCGACGATTTTCCTTGGCAATTGCATAAAATGAGGCAACAAGAGACGTCCTTGTTCACCGACAAACATCGCTCCTTGTTCTGGTAATTCCCCCTCTTGAGCTTCTTTGGCATTCAAGGACATTTTATCCTCCATCGACTGCTCTCTTTTATCTGACATGCCGTCTTTTTCTGAAATCGATCCGGGTAATTTTAGATCCTCATGCATTTTAGGAACCCCCGGGCCATCATACCAGATCCATTTCAGGCTCTTCGCGGTGTATTCTGTACCCGGAAATTCGTATGTGACCGTATTATTCTCCGGATACGCAAATCCATTGGGTTCTCTACATTCGTTTTTAATGGTGAGCGGTACATCTAAAGCAAGCGCATTATACGGAGTGTCAAAAATATGCACCCCCATATCTCCTAAGGTTCCACAACCATAATCCACTAATTTTCTCCAGTTACCAGGATGGTAGTAGCCCTTTTTATAAGGTCTTTCCTGGGATGTCCCCAACCAAAGATTCCAATCTAAACTATCGGGAACAGGGTCACTTCCCTGTGGAGTTGGACCATTGTATCCCCAATTTTTGGGGGACCATGCATGAACCGTATGAACTTTGCCGATAATACCCGATTGTATGAGCAACGTAGCCAATTTATAATCATAAAAGGAATGAACCTGTATACCCATCTGGGTTACCAGATTCATTTCCTCAGCTAGTTTGCGCATAACCCTTGCTTCAGTAACATGATGTGTCAAGGGTTTCTGGCAGTAAACCGGTTTGCCCATCTTCATTGCCGTTATCGATGCCGGAGCATGCGTATGGTCTGGGGTTGAAACTATTACCGCATCGATCTTATCACCCATGGTCCGTAATAATTCCCTGTAGTCGGAAAATGTCTTGGCCTCAGGGAACATTTTTTTGGCGGCCTTAAGGTAATTGGAGTCTACATCGCAAAGCGCGGTAACTTTCACTTGACTATGAGAAGAAATTGCCTTTAAGTCCTCAAATCCCATATTACCTACCCCTATGTGTGCTGTTCGGACCTCATTTAGTGTATTGTACGGCCATGCCCACGAAGGCAAAATAGTGAGCGATGAAACTGAAAGTATGGACTTTAGAAAATCTCTTTTGTTCATAATCGAAGTAGTTATAGTTTTTTAATTTTTGTATCCTTAAACCATATGGGGCTGGCATGGTCTTGCAATCCAAACTGGTTCCTAAAGTTAATATATTGATGGTTAGCTGGTTAAAAAGATTGGATTTTTTCAATTTCCTACTTCCTTTATCACTATATCGTGACGTATAGTTCTCCCTTCCAGAACCTCTTTTCTACTTCTTTTTAGAGCTGGTTTTACTCTTCACTATGCCTTATCTCGTCAAATGGAGAGTTTTTATTCTTCCTGAAATCGAAGCTGCCATAGAAGAACAGTCGCAAAGTATGATTAAGATTGTAAACATTACCTGCAGCGAGTTGCTGATAGACCATCATATATCCACAATCCACTTTCCAATTCTTATTTAATTTATGCTTTATGCCAACAGTCAACCTGTTCTGGTTAAAGGTATTAAAGACCACATCTTCACCAAAATTAAGGTGTATTTCATTGGCTAATATTAATTCTGTGGGTCCGTCCTGTTTAAAGGGAAATCCGGCACTGACCAGAAATCGAAGGCGGTTGACAAAAAAATCGTCGTTTAAGGATTGACCATCCATCACATTGTTGAAAAAGCGTTGCTCTATTCTAATCCTGAATAAGGCGTTCAGCTTTTCATAGCGTCTGGATAAACTTAACTGCTGGTAAATTCTATTCTCGTTTTGGAAATTGTCCCAGTCACCGGTTGGAGTCAACCAAAGGTGCGCATAACCCGCTGCTAACCGTAGATTAGCATTTAAATAGTACTGGCCGCCAAAACGAAGGAAGTAGAAATTCGGGTCCGCTACAAAATTGTTTCTGCGAATATGAATATCATTCAATATGGCCCAACGACTGGCAATTCTGAATAGATTATTGGTTGAAATCCAAAATTGAGCATTTTCATTTACCACTCTTTCAGGTAACTCCTGACCATAAGATGAGGGACCTGACAAAAACAATACTAAGGCTGCAGCAATAACGAAAGATCTCAACTGAATTAATTTGAAGCAGCAAATTTAGTAGTTGCCGATATATCTTTTCATCGTTTCAACGAAAAAGCTTTCTCCTTTCCCGATATTTTGACATATCAAATCGACATCAATAGGCCATACCACATCTATACCATGCACATTTTGACATCCGGTAGCATCGTCATCGATAATGATGAACTGATCTTTATTCATTCTTTGGTTTTTTCAAAATGAAACAATACCGCTCGTGAATCGGGTGAATCAAACAGGAACTCACCATTAGCATTTTCGGCGATCACTTTTTTCTCCATCGCAATCGCATCGAATCGGGTGACAGTCCAGTTTCCTTCTGGAAGAAATGCATGAATATCTTTAACGGCCATATTCGTACCGAGCAAAAAGGCGTCTTGTCCCGCGTGCATGGCCCTGAAGTCCTCGCTCACCTCATAGAATATAGCCGTCCTGGAACCAGGAAAGCCTTTCTTGTAGCTCACATCGGTGGCGAAACTTGGTTCCATTTTCCAAAATCCGATATTTTCATCTATCTGTTGACGGAACCATCTGAGGTTATCAGCGGAAGTGTGCTCTTCGGCGCTGAAGTTACCAGAGAAGTAATGGCCCTCTTTGGATGACGGGTGCTTATAAGCAGTAGAACCATAACCCCCACCCAGGAACGCACCTAAAATGGCTTCAATTACATCACCTTCTGTCCAACCATCTCCTGCTCCCTCATAGGCTAACTCGTCATTGAAAACGGGTTTGCGATCTCCTATCCAATAGTTAAGGTTATTGCAGTCCGCTGAATTTTTAATGTATTTCATTTTGTTTTGGATGATGATATGATCGTTCCAGTCATCCGGAATGTTTAGCCGATGATGCCAGTGACCCTGGTCAGCATGGACACTCAGTGGAAGGTTGTATGGCATTAAATCTCTGGTCACCTCTCCTACCTGAACCATATATCCCGGTGTAAATTTTGGCTTTCTTATATCGTATTCATTGGAGAGGCAAAGCCATACATTTGGATAACTTCCATACCTGGCGATAATGTATTTCAGAAATGGTTTATAATCTCCTCCATTTTCACCAGCGCGCAAGGGTGATCGCGCATTTTCAGAATCAGGACCATTCATAATCACGTCGGCAATCACATCACTGTCATAGCAGGTTTTTACCGCCAGGTCAACACGCTCCATAAACCACTCAGGGTTGGGGCGGTGACCAAAATCCCCATTATCCGTAGGTTTTCCAGAAGAATCAAGGAAGGGCTTCTCCGTGGGATGTGGATAGATATCTCCGGTAATGGCAAACCTCAGTTTATTAAAATATGCCGCACTTTGTACGGCATCATCCAGAATATTTCCACCTGTAGGTTCAAGGTTCTTCTTCGTCTCCGACAAAAACGAATACATCGTATTCCCAATGATATAGGGGTGCGATCCGTCAGACCTTTTGTACCATCGCTGACCTTTGGATTCCGCATCTACAGACCAAAAGCCGGAATGATCGGAAGAACTACATTCTAGTGTATAACCCTGTTGTTGGCCTTCCAGCTTTATGTCATTGGAAGTGACTTCCGCGAGCATCCATTTGCCCGGTTTGGTCGGGCAAAACCGTACCTTGAATACATCGCCTGAGGCTCCTCCTTTCCCATCCCCATCATAGAATCCATAAATTTTGTAGGACGGTTCCCCGCTTTCATGGACCCATTTTGTGACTAATTCTATGTCCCTTACAGGGTTGTCTGTAGCCTTATACTGCGATCCGTTGAACTGAAGTTCCACCACTTCATATTGGCGTGCTTCCTGGCCAAAAGAGACATCAATAAAAATGAGCAGTAATCCCAAAAACAGATATTTGGTTCTACAGATGACCTGGTAGATGGCTTTTCTCATATTAAACGAAATTTGGGTTTATTGTATGAATCATCGGTTTGCCGGATAGCCCTTGGATGATATTATGTGCACATATCTCGCCCATTTTTTTTCTTGTTTCCATAGTCGCAGATCCTATATGTGGTGTGACCACCACATTGCTCATAGACAATAGTGGGTTATCGGACCTCATGGGTTCCGGATTGGTCACATCCAGTCCGGAACCCGCTATTTCCCTTTGGTTTAAGGCTTGGATGAGGTCCTCTTCGACATGGATACCCCCTCTGGCCGCATTAATGAAGAATGCGGTAGATTTCATTCTTTGAAACGTCTGTTTATTAAATATTCCTGCGGTGCGCTCCGTAATCGGGCAATGAGCAGAAAGAAAATCACTACTTTCAAGCAGGTCTTCCCAACTCACATACGCTGCACCTAGTCTGTCTTCCACTTCCTCGTTTCGATTCCTGGAATTATAAATGATCTCCATATCAAAGCCTAGTCTGGCCTTTTTAGCTACAAGACTGCCAATCCGTCCCATCCCGAATATTCCGAGTGTCTTTCCCGAAAGATCTGTACCTAAATGCTTCATCGGATCAAAATGTGTCCATTCTCCACGTCTTATGGCCTGATTGGCCGATAGGATATTCCTTGAACACGCCAGCAGTAGCGCTATGGTTAATTCGGCCGTTGAGTTACTCAAAACCTCGGGAGTATACCCTATAGGAATCCTTCTTCTATTCGCCTCAGAAAGATCAATATTTTCAAAACCTACTGCGTAATTGCTGATCGCGCGTAATTGAGGACATGATTTAAAAAAGAAGGCATCAAGCTTGTCTCTTACAAGACTGATCAATGCACAGGCCTCTTGACAATTTTCAATGACCTCTTCTTGAGAAGGTCTTCGATCCTCCTTCCATTTTTTCGTTCTCAAACCAGCTTCTTCCAGTAGCTGGAAAGTTACCGGATGAACAGGACCTGAAATGAAAACTACTCCGTCCATTCTAAAACTACTATAGATGTTTCAGCGCCTCTCCTGCCCTGCAAAACCTGTTTCCCCGCTGTGTAATGCACTGACTCCAGATCATCTTTAGCACTAAGCTTGTACTTGAGTTTATAAACATCTGTTGATTCCGGTATTCTGAGCCTAAATAATCAAGGTATTCACAAATTTCTTTTTCCGAATAGTTTGTTTGAGCTATTTCTCTGGCCCAGTTCCTTATTCTTTTTAGTTTTAACTGGTTATCAGTCTCTAATTTAAAATCAATAATTCTTTTGACATCATTTTGATCAGATAAAGTGGGAAATTGATTTAATATAGTGCAACAAGCATGGAATTAGGAGAATCCTTCTCCTCAAATAGTGATTTTTAGTTGTTTTAATTAAGGGAATACAGCTATCGTCTGAATTTTGATTTAAAACAACAGCATTGTCCCTTGATGTTAGTTCTGAATTTATAAAGTTCAAAAAAAACCACTATAATAAGGCTACACTGATTTAGACCAAAAAATGAGTGAAGCCAAATTGAAAAGATCCATTTCCTTGCCCGTATTATTTCTCTACGGTTTGGGCACCATGGTTGGAGGTGGTTTCTATGCCCTTTCTGGAAAAGTAGCAGGCATGGCTGGAATGGCGGCCCCTTTATCATTTTTACTGGCCGGTCTTTTGGCCTTTTTAAACGTATTCACCTTTGCGGAGCTTTCATCGCGATACCCCGCAAGCGCAGGTGAAGCCAAATATGTGTATAAAGCTTTCGGGAGTTCCTTGTTCTCCGGTCTTATCGGGTGGATGGTAATCCTTACCGGTGTGGTGTCCGCGGCCACTCTCTCGGTAGCTACCATTACTTTTTTTCAGGAGCTGGTAATCGTACCAGAGGCGTTGGGACTAATTGTGCTTGTTGTACTGATGGGACTTATATGTGCATGGGGAGTGGGGGAATCCGTAAAGGCTGTTATGGTAATTACCATTATTGAAGTGGGAGCTCTCTTTTATATTTTCTTTTCAAAGGGAGAAAACCTGTCCCGAATCTCTGATATTCTTCTTGACCTTAACCCCCAGTCTATGGATGGCTTTCCACTTTTTGGGGTAGCATCCGGGGCATTTTTGGCATTTTATGCCTTTATCGGTTTTGAGGATATGGTAAATATGGCCGAAGAGGTAAAGCAGGTGAAGACCAATTTGCCCAAAGCTATGATATGGGCAGTGTTGGGGACCACTTCATTATATGTGTTAGTGGCAGCGACCATGGTCACAACCGTCGATCCGGCTGAACTTGCAGAAGTCAATGCTCCCTTGGCCAAAATAATAGAGGGTGACGGCCATGTGGTGAGCAGGATTTTTGTCATAATAAGTATGCTTACAGGAATCAATGGGGCCTTAGTTCAAATAATAATGTCATCAAGGGTACTGTATGGACTGGGGAAGGAGAAAAGGGCTCCAAAGCTTCTGGCTAAAGTGCACCCGAAAACCAAGACTCCTATACGTTCGACTGTTTTGGCCACAGCTATTGTCCTGGCCCTTAGCTTGTTCTTTCCCCTGGTAGGATTGGCAGAGGCGACCAGTTTTCTTATCCTGGTTATTTTTTCTGTATTGAATGTGGCCCTGATCATTATAAAAACCCGGGGAGACGCGGTGACGAAGGATAGCAAGATATATCCCATTTGGTTGCCCTATGTGGCATTAGTAGGTTGCCTTGGGATCCTAAGTTTTAAAATAATGGGTTAAGGTGTGCTTTCTTTTACAAACCATCCTCTTACCCACCCATTTGTCGAACGGCAATCATTTATTCCAACTTTTCAGATCCCGGATATTTATAATTCATAACTTCTTTATAATGATGATGCCCACATAATCCAGGGTGTTGCAAGCAGGAAGATTGCGGTATTCAGCACCGTGATTACAGCACCTTGTTTATAGATATCCCTTGATGGTAAAAAGCCACTCCCGACGAATAAAACATTGGAACTGGAAGCCTGGGGCGTAATCGCGGCAAATAAATTGGTAGCGAACGAGAGCATAAAAGCCATTAGTGCAGCGGGTACTCCGGCACTGACGGCTACTTGTAAAAAAACAGCGTACAATGCAAGCAAATGCGCTGTCTGACTCACGAACAGATAGTGTATCACAATATACAGTATTATAAGCAAGATGTAAACACTAACCCAATGATAGCCACCTAGATAGGTTGCTAACTGAGCGCCAAGGATCTTCATAAACCCCATATCGTTCAATGCCGTACTCATCATATACAAAATGGCAAACCATACATATGTTTCGAGCGCATCACCAGCACCTTGCCGGATATTTTCAATAGTGTATACATTGGCCAATATAAGGACCGATAATCCTAGAAAGGCCACAATAGCCAGATTGATATTCAATACCGGAGAAAAAGCCCAAAGGAGAATCATGCCCAAAAATGTACTGCCCATGATCCATTCCTGTGTGCTCAGAGGACCCATTTCCTGCAGTCCCTTCCTTGCCATTTCGGGTGCTTTTGGTGTATATTTATTTTCAGGTGGAAACAGTTGGTATAATACGAAGGGAATGGCTATAAGTGCGATAATACAGGGAACCGAAGCCACAAAGGCCCAATTCCCAAAATTCATATTTACCCCAAATTCGGCAGCAATTCCGGCACCTACGGGATTGGCTGCCATACCGGTTAGCCATAGGGCAGAACTTATAGTTTGACTGGCTACGTACGTCATCATTAGATAAGTTCCAGTTCGCTTTCTCCGTTCAGGGGTGGGTAGAGACCCGGTGTCCAGGGACAAGGCATGGACTATGGGATACATGATTCCCGAGCGAGCCGTGTTGCTAGGGATAGAAGGTCCAAGAATGGTATCTGTAACCACAAGGCAATACCCCAAATTTAAGGTCGACTTCCCAAACCGTCGAATGAGCAGAAAGGCTATCCGCCTTCCCAATCCCGATTTAATGACTCCCTTTGCGACCAAAAAGGCTGCCAATATCAGAAGAATAAAACTTTCGGAAAAACCGGAAAAAGCTTTTTCGGGTGGAAGGACCCGTAACATGACAACTGCTACCAAGGCAATAACAGATGCCGTAAAAATAGAAAGGGCCTCAAGTAAAACGCCTATGATAGCTGTAATAAAGATGGCAAATAAGTGCCAGGCATCCGGAGAAATATTCCAGGGAATTGGAAGATGCCAGATTACTATACCAATTGCCAGGGTGATAATTCTTTTTATCCAAAGTGATTTCTGATGGTTTTTTGATGGTTCTTCCACTGATGTTCGCCTCTTTTGGTTTGATTAAGTTCTAACTTTTTCCGTGTACAGAAATCAATATTTTCCTGGTTTGATCATCTAATCTTTTATCTGAACTTTCCCAACGATTTTTGTAGGCTTCTTAACGCTTTAAGTCATTCAATCCTTTATGATTTTCAAATGACTATTTGAGCCGGTCATTTGCCATTGACCCAAGGACATCGGGATATTTCCAATCTCATTTAGGGTATCAAAAAAATCTTTCAAAACAAAGGGCTTGTTTTGAGACTCCTGTATTCTGGCATATTCAGCCATCGTATTTTCCATTAAGTATTTGCCGGTAATATAACTTGTTCCATATCCTGGTTGACGTAAATACAAATGTTGCTCAAAAATGAGTAGCTCTTTTTCCGTTTTCATCCAACCCCTGGGTGTATATTCACTATGAATACCTCCGGCTTCTTCCATGGTCATTTCATTGGCATGGGCATATAATGAGCCTAAACCCCTGGCAGCACGTTGTGCAATCATGATGTATACAATCTCTTTGGTTCTTGGGCTATCATCATACAAACCAGCTTGCATAAACATTTCTTCAACCGCGGTAGCTACTCCTTCATTTCTTGAATCGAAAATATTGTACAACAAAGGTCCTCTTCTAATTTCACTCTTCCGAGGCTCATTGTCCATGCGCGCCAATTCAAACCAATGGTAAAAATGTGAGAACAGAGGTCTGGGGTCGTAATGCTGGCCAATCCTGAAAAAGTTTCGCTTCTCCCGGGGGATATACTCACCCAAATGCTCGCGCAAAGCCGGGTCAAAATACGGTTTCACGCTAAGGATGTCTTGTTGGTCTAAAAAGTCCATCAGGCTTTTAGCGGCCGCATCGGCCATTTTATTATAGGCTTCCGGGGATTTTGCATCAACCAACTCCGGTAGATTTCTATTTCGGTGTTCTTCTAATTTTAAGGAAGACCAGGCACGGGCGAGTTCCCGTTTCAGGATCATCACTTCGTCCTCCCAGGTCAAAGGCACCAGGTGTACATTTTGCAAATACCAGGTATAATTCTCTTTGCCAATTCCTGAAGGACCCGTTTTTGATTTGGATTCAGCATCTAACCAGAAAGCCAGGTCTTTTGTGGACACAAAGGCTTCATCAATAAGCCTCAACAATTCGGCATCATCCTGAAGTGATGCTTCTTCTTTCAGTTTTTCCAGATCCTCAACCTGAGTCCGAATGTCTCTGATTCCAGCCACCCAAAGATCTTTGGCATTTCCGGTTAGATTTTTCTTTGCCTGAGTATTGAGCGGGGCAATAACTTTCAGGTCTGTCATAAGCCGCTGCCTTTCTTCTGTTGACAAGGGAAAGGTATAGGTCCATAGTTCGGTTGTACTGTGATGCGTAGGGCCTTCGTGAGCCGGCACATCACTTCTATAGGTCCAAACCGATTTATAGAATGCAGGATCACGAATCCAGGGCTTTAATACGCGGTGGTTAAAGTCGTAGCCGTTCATCTCCGCCCACACGATCATCCAGTCTACCCTATTTTCAACCGGCCAATTCGCAGTATCTATTTTCTTTAGGCTTTCCTGCAATTCGATAAACCGTGGCCATCGTTTTTCAAAAGTTTGTACCGTATAGTCTGGAACCCCATCAAGGAGAGGTGGTTTTTCAAATGTTCTCCATTCCCTGAATAAAGCAACCAATTCCGGATAATCATTAGACGTGAAGTTTTCTGTTTTAGTTTGTTCTTCCTTGGCTCTTTCTTTCTTATTAGATTGGCAGCTAATGAAAAGTGCAAGCAAAAGAGGAAAAATGAAGGTATTTGCTCTCATATTTTTTCGGGATAAATTCAGGCTGGCCGCAATGAAGATTAACTTATTTTTAGAAATGTAAAATACAATCCTAGACTACCAAAATAGCGTTTAATCAGGGTATTTGATCATCTAATATTAATTCGAATCCTTAATTTGAACATAGCTACGATTTCAGCATGGCAGATGTTTAGAATTTTCAGTATTCCCCGTGCTAACCTTACTTATTCCAAAACCGTTTGAACCCCATTTTCCAAAGAATAAAGCGCGTCAATCTCGCTTTGCGACAGCGCCTTGTTGTAAATGGATAAATCGTCCATAAGTCCAATATAGCTTAGTCCTAAAAAGATGTTGGACCGATCTAATTCCCAACTAAAGGGATCGGTAATATTGGCTCTGGTTCCCTTTAATTCACCGTTTATGTAAAGGGAAGCTTCGCCTTTTTCAGTATTCAATCCGGAAAAATTGATAAGTATATGTGTCCATTCCCCTTTGGCAAAAGGAGGGTCTTTCACGGGTACCAGTTGTGGAAGAAACAGATCTTCCTCGTCTTCCAATCCTTCGGGGTTCCAGATATTTCGATCTCCGATCATCCCCAATCTGAAATCCCTGGGGTTATTTTGAGTAAAATCTACCCAAATGGCAGCATCGTTATAAGTAACGTCCGTAATTTGAATGGGATCACAGTAGCCAGGTTCCAAATCGGTGGCTGGGTCAAGACTTAACCAAAAAGAAATGGCGCCATTCCAGTTCTTCTCACTGTATGCTATGTTTCCGGCACTGGGATAGTAGATATATCCTTTGCTACGCTCTGTAAATTGGAGCCCATCACCGTATTTGCCCTTTCCCTTCTGGCGACTAATATCCGCCTTGTGCAGGCCAACTTTGGAAGAATCGAGAGCGCTTCTGTCAGCAACCGTATACATCAGGGAATCTCCAACCGAAAAATCGGCATTGACCCCGGTATCAAAAGAGGCATAAAAGGTAAGTGCCTCCTTTAAACTGTCCGCTACTGTCATTTCTTTAACCTCCTCTTTTTTGACATTTTTCTCTTTACAGGAGGTTAATCCTATAATACATAGCAGAACGATTACTGCAATGTATTTTGCTAGATAAATTTTGTTCATGGGTAAACGTGTTCAAAATGATCCGACTCCTAAAGTAGACAATTAATACATATCGTAATAAGAATATATAACAATTGAGTCCGAAGTATTCAATAGTGCCATAATTAGAATCTTAAATCGAACTAGCTGTAATGTAGTTGACACCATTAACACCGCGTCCGCGGCCATCTATAACCAAAAATGCAGCAACTAACTTCTCAGATCCAAGATCATAAGCGACACTATTCTCCTATCATCTGGCACTAAACTCCTAGTTTCCGGATGGGCTTACGGATAGCTTTGTCTACTGAATTAGGATCAAAAAATGTTCCCCGCAATTAAATAATAGCTAAGAACATTATGATGAAAAAAAGAAACATTTCCATTTTGTGGATAGTATTATTCGCTTTTATGGCATGTTCCACAAACAGCGAAGAGGAAGAAATGCAGCAAGTTCTCGAAGAGATAATTGACCCTGCCCTGGTAGGTACCTGGTCTGGGGAAATATCAGGTTCCTTTGGCGATGCAACCGCAACGTTCATATTGAAAAGTGATGGTAAGACAGATCTGACTGTGGAGGAGGGCTCATCGAACTATTGTCCGATACCCAATCTGAGATGGTATGTGCTGGGCACCAATTTTAAGATGCAAGGTAATGATCAATGCCATGGTACATTGGTCAATTTCAATGCACCCTACTCCAAAACAAAGCTGGTGGGCAACTGGAGCGCTTCAAGTGGAAATAGCGGTTCGTTTACCCTAACCAAACAATAGTGTCCGTTCGTTTAATGAGGTATTTAGGTTATAAAAGCTAATATGGCTAAAACATTGGGTTTAGCATCAGTCGTTTATTTGAACTATTATGGGTCTTCATCACAGTTGTCCATCTACAAATCCACAAATTTGGACTCTTTGATGGCTACATATTGGTGTTAAGAAGTGTTAGGGCAGATCCTGCTATGCTATCATTCTAGGGCTACGGAGAGAAATCTGGTTTTAAACTTATTATCAACTGATATTCAATTTTATTTCCAATTTCGAAAATTACAGAGTCTTTAGCCATTCATTCATTTTCTCGTATAACCGATATGGCTATTTCACCCTCGTCTGTACTGGTCACAATATCCAGGAGCCCCTCTTCTGCCATGAGTGAGAGTGGCTCACCGTATACTCCTGTAACGGGATTTAAGGTTTGGATTTTAAAGCTACCCTCTCCGGTCCTCAATTTTAAGTTCACGTTTTCGGTCCCTACGGTTCTTAGATAAATGGCATAAACGTCCTTACCGTCCGATAGCATATAAGGGATTAGACCCTTAGAGTTTTCAATACGTTCCGAATCCGGTCTGAGTGTTTGCAGCTCAAAACCGTGAAGAAAATCGGATAAAGTCTTTAATTGTTTTCTCAATGCTTTACTGCCACCGCCCGGCGCCTCGTAAATTCCTGTTCCGTCTTCAAAACCCTCATAAAATGAATAGTCCAAATTATTATAAAGCCCTCCTCCACTGAGCATAAACCGCCAGGCCTGCCTTCTATATACCTTATCTTCAGAACCTGCAAAGCCAGACTCGTCAAAACCGATAAGCTTATTGTAATGATAGTTCCAACTGACGGCCTCTGGCCAGGCATAATGGAAGTTAAGGATATCAATAGTATCATCTACTTCGGGAATGGGTGCTTTAAAATTGGTATAATTCTGCGCAATTAAATGCTTTTTCGGCAAATCATTTTCAGTTGTCCTTATCTCAGCAGCCACCCGTTCCTGCCATCTTAAGGACGCTTCATTGGCTAAATCGGCCTTTAGAGTCCAGTTAATGGAATCTAATTCTTCCTTGTTTACTATATTATATACAGCAACCCCAAGATCCGCCCAGGGTTCGTTCTGGATTTCGAAAAAGAAATTGTCAAATTCATTGAGTTCAACTGCCATTTTTTTCACGAAAGCAAGTTGGTAATCCAGAAGCGATTGGTTGTCCAGAGTGTGAGCTTCCAAACGGCTTATCCTATCCGTAATATTGATATTATTCTTTGGGTTTTGAGGTATAATATCCCAATGCTCGTCGCGATAAATTGAAGAAAACAAAGTAACCTCAACAATTATATTATGTTTTGCCGCTTCGGACATAAGATCTTTTAACCGTTTAAAATAGTCCTCGTTCCAGGTAGCCAAATCGTACTTGAATTCTCCGGGAGAATCCGAAGATACAATTGCCCAGGGTGTAATGCGTTTGTCTTTTTCGGGAGCCAGGGTATTCTGTTGAATACCAAAACTCTCTCCCTGAATTTCGTAATAGGTTCCTGTGAAAATCCGGGTGTAATTCATGCCCTCGGCTGCAAGGGTCTCTAAGTATTTTTTATAATCAAATTCAAGGTTGATCAAGGCCCCATAATGCTCTGCAGAGGTAATCAGCACATGGGCCTTTCCTTTGAACAAAAAGTAATGAGGGTTTTCAGGATGTAATTGAATCGGGCCATTAGTAGGAATATCGCTAGTCGTTTCCTTTTTCTGTGTTTCACAGGAAATCAACACCATCAATATTAAAAGGCAAAGAGATTTTCTTATCATGAGCATGGAGTTTTGACCATATCCAATATGATATGTGGACGCTTTGAAATTATGATCTTTCTGTGCATGCTTATGGGATTTTTTCATTTTCCAATGACGCTTTTAGATACTATTTTATCCACAATGATAGGGAATAAATAGACTTGAGGGCTTCAAATGATAAAATCGGACAAGTATTGGAAAAATGAATGGGGTTTAGGTCATTTGGAATAGACTAGATTTAATAAGATCAAATGGGTGCCATGGCTGGAATATCAAATTCTAAATCGGGTTTTATTATCTATCTGTGTGTTGGATATTACCTCATCATGGCGGTCCTGGCTCCCGGCTTCTTTACCTTGAACAATACGATGAATCTATTGTTCAACCTATTGCCATTATTGATCATCGCGATTGGGCAAACCTATGTAATGCTCACCGCTGGCATTGATTTATCGGTAACCTCCATTGTAGCTATGTGCAGTGTGTTAGGAGGTTTTATGATGAGCAGTGATACTGGACTTTTTCAGTCGGAATTCGCAGCCATACTGTTCGGAATATCGACTATGCTGCTAGGAGGTGCTCTTATTGGAACCATCAACGGCTTCGCAGTGGCAAAATTAGGCATGCCGGCATTTATGGTAACCCTCACAACAATGATATTATTCAGCGGTTTAGCCATATGGCTTACTCAATCCCAAAACCTGTACAATTTACCCGAGGCTTTTATTGATATGCCCTATACTTCTTTACTTGGTATTCCTATACCAGTATATGTGGGGTTATTGGTAGTGCTTGTTGCCTATTTTTTGTTGAACAGAACGATTTTCGGAGAATGGATATATGCGGTTGGGGCAAATACCAAAACCGCAAAGATTTCCGGGGTCAACGTTCCAAAAACTATCGTCCTGGTCTATGTGTTTAGCGGTTTGTGTGCGGCGGTTGGGGCCATATTATATACCGCTAGATTGGAAACCGGTTCTCCCGTCATGGGCCAGAACATCCTTCTGGATGTCATAGGAGCGGTAGTTATAGGGGGCACCAGTTTGTTTGGTGGAAAAGGAAAAATAGCATGGACTTTTTTTGGTGCACTTTTTATGACGCTGTTGGATAACAGCCTCAATCTTTTGAATCTATCTTTCTTTATCATCATGGTGGTCAAAGGAAGTGTTATTCTAGGCGCCGCGATTCTGAATACTGTTTTGGAAAAATCCTTAAAAGCTACTTAGGATGTTGCTAAAGATGAACAAAATATCCAAGAGCTTTGGTGAAGTAGCCGTACTGAAAAGTATTGACCTTAAACTGGAAAAAGGCCAGTTGCTGGGATTGGTAGGGGAAAATGGCGCCGGAAAATCAACACTGATGAATATCCTGGGTGGTCTTTTCGCTCCAAGCCGCGGAACAATGGAATTGAATGCAGAACCCTTTATTCCTAATTCACCAAATGATGCCCTGAAAGCGGGTATTGCCTTTGTGCATCAGGAGCTAAATCTGTTCACCAATTTAACAGTTATGGAGAATCTATTCATTTCAGATTTTCCAAAAAAGAGCATGTTGGGGCTTTCCTTTTTGGACCGGAAAAAAGCCATTCGAAAGACCGATGAACTTCTATCCGAAATGGGGCTTTCCATTTCCCCACTTGCCAAGGTAGACCAACTAACGGCGGCCCAGCAGCAATTACTGGAAATCACTAAGATCCTGAACAACTCCCCACAAATCATCATTTTTGATGAACCAACTACTTCACTGACCAGATATGAAACAGAAAAGCTTTTCTCATTAATCAGGAAATTAAAAGCAGATGGTACTGGCATCATTTATATAAGCCATAATCTGGAAGATGTGATGTTGTTGGCAGATCAGATAATGGTACTTAGAGATGGTCAACTGATCTGTCAGGAGGACAAAACTGCCCTTAGCATTCCAAAATTGGTCAAAGCTATGGTCGGTAGAGACCTGGACCAGTACTTTCCGAGCAGAACTACAATGCCTGCTGAGGAAAATTTGTTAGAAGTGAAGCATTTGTTCGGAGGACTGGTGCAGGAGGTCTCTTTTTCGATAAGGAAACAAGAAGTCCTTGGATTTTACGGCTTGGTCGGCGCAGGGCGTTCAGAGCTAGCCCGTTTACTTTATGGTTTGGACCCATTTACAAGCGGGAATATCCGTTGGAAACGGAACAAAATATCAAAACCTAGTCCTACCAAATGGGTGCATGAGGGAATGGCTTTTCTAACTGAGAACAGAAGGGAAGAAGGTCTGATGATACAACAGTCCATAGAAAAAAATATTCAACTTGCCGGACTAACAAAAGAGCGTAGCTTAGGGAATCTTATCCCCAAGCAGATAATCAAGAATAAGGTCAGGCAACAAGCCAATGCCAATAAGATTAAGTATCATGATATTTCACGACAAGCAGTTGCCACACTTAGTGGTGGTAATCAACAAAAAGTGGTTCTCGCTAAATGGTTATTGTTAGGTCCGGAGCTATTGATATTGGACGAACCTACCAAGGGTATTGATATTGGAGCCAGACATGAAATTTACACTTTGACCAACAATTTGGTTAAGGCCGGTTCCAGTATTCTTTTGATATCGTCTGACATTGAAGAGTTAATAGGGCTATGTGATCGAATTTTGGTGATGAGCGAAGGTCGGTTAACCAAGGAGTTTCAAAAGGGTTCCTTTGACCGGTCGAACATATTAGCGGCGGCATTACATGGCCAGGAAAAAGATGAAAAGCGATAAGGATGAAGTGGATCTTGAACAAAAATATGCAGCGCCTCCTCGACAATTCTACAATGGTCCTATTTGCGTTGACCGTTCTCTTTTTTAGTTTGCTGTCTCCAGAGTTTTTTTCCTTTAATAACTTTTTCAACATTCTGGTGCAGGGAGCCGCACTCGCGATTTTGGCCACCGGTATGACGTTTGTATTATTGACTGCCGGCATTGACCTATCTGTAGGCTCTATCATGTTCCTGGTAGGGGTGATTTCCGGAAAAATGGTCGTTTCGGGGTTGCCCTTGTGGTTTGCCGGTGTTATCGTACTAGGCATTGGTCTTGCATTTGGGTTTGTAAATGCCTTGTTTATTTTTCGATTAAAAGTAATTCCGTTTATCGTTACCCTGGCGACTTTCTACGCAGGGCGTGGTCTGGGACTTTTAATTTCGGATACCCGGGCCATTAATTTACCTGAATCACTTCTAAAATTAGGATCCGGTAAAATCTGGGGTATTCCTGTTCCCATTCTCCTGATGTTGATTGTAGTCTTCCTGGCGTACTTCATCCTGACCAGAACGAACTTTGGAAAGCACGTTTATGCGGTAGGTCATGACCCTGAGAAATCGAGAAAAGCGGGTATTTCAGTGAATAGGGTTTTATTGAAAGTGTATTTGATCTGCGGTTTCTGTGCGGCATTGGGCGGTCTTGTGGCAATCTCACAACTAGGGGCCATTTCCCCTACTTTTGGGTTACAAAGTGAGTTTATGGCCATAGCAGCGGCCATTTTGGGAGGAACCAGCCTGTTTGGCGGGCGCGGTAGCGTGTTCCCCGGTACCCTGATCGGGGTCCTTTTGATTCAGTCCATCCAAAATGGATTGGTCATGATCAACGCCGACCCTTATCTGCATCCGCTGATTACAGGAAGCATTATTTTCTTAATTGTCATGATAGACAGCTTGCAAAACATGCGAAGAAAAAAAGCTAAAAAACTGGGATTGAATTAAAACGAGATCAATAATGGGGTACAAAGGTTTAATCGCGCTTTTAGGTATATTCACTTTATTTTTTTCTTGCAGACAGCCCAAGGAGAAAACATTAATCGGGATCTCATTTGAAACGCTACAGACAGAATACTGGGTGGCCAGCATTGATGCTTTGAAGGCCAGTTGTGAGGAAAACGAACTTGACTACCTGGAGGCGGTTGCGAACAGCGACGCCAACCGACAATTCGAGCAGGTAAATAATTTTATTTCTCGTGGGGTAGACGGTATTGTCATAGCCCCCAAAGATGCCCATACGGTGATTCCCATCATCAAGGCAGCCAATCGGGCTGGTATCCCTATTGTGGTTTATAACCGATTACCTGCGTTGAATAAAGGTACCTATACGACAATAGTGGCCGACAATTATGAAATCACCAAAAAAACCGTTCGCTATATGGGTGATTTGGCCAGGACGTCCGGAAAGAAATACAAAGCGATGATCCTAATTGGGGATTTAGGAGATACCAACGCTGTTATGAGAAGGAAAGGTTTTAACGATGCGATTCGCGAATATTCAGATGTTATTGAGCTAGTTGCTGAAGTACCGACAGAATGGAACCAGGAAAAAGCGCTGGCTGGAGTTACCAATGCGCTTCAGGCAAACCCTGATATCGGGTTCATATTCTCCTCTTCCGATTTTCTGTTCCCTTCGGTGATTTCTGCCTTAAAAAACGCTGACAAATACTATCCCATAGGTCATGAAAAACATATCATACTTGGCGGGTTCGATGGAGACGCAATGGCCTACAAGATGCTAAAAAGTGGCCACCTGGATGTAACCGGTGTTCAGAATGTCTACTACGAATGCGATTTGGCTCTTAGAGCAATTATGGGTATTTTGGAAGATAAGCCATTAGATCGAATTCTTATTGACCCCGGCTTCATTATCCACCAGCAGAACCTTGAACAAATGTCCACCTACATGTGGGGTGCAGGGCTCAACAGTACAGAATGATACAGCAAGGCCACTCCATAATCTTGAATGCAGGCAAGTTGCACATGCTTTTCGAAAACGGCTTTCTTCGTTATGTGCGTCTTGGAAGAGAAGAATTTGTTCGCATGATCTATTTTGCAGTACGAGATGCAAATTGGGGCACTGTTCCATATCGTATAGAGGGAATCTCTACCCAGGTAGACGACAAGGCCTTTGAAATCTCTTATGAAGCTATTTGTCAACAGGGGGAGATCGATTTTCGGTGGAAATGTAATATTGTCGGAAAAGAAAATCGTATTTTCTTCAGTATAGCAGGGCGGTCGCATAGTAATTTTTACGCCAACCGAATTGGTTTTTGTTTATTACACCCGATCAGGAACCACGCGGGCTTACCCATTGAGATCGAACATTCCATTGGAAGAACAAACAGCTATAGTTTCCCGGAGAACGTAAGCCCACATCAGCCCTTTACGGACATCAGTAAAATGGAATGGGAACTTGAATCAGGTAGCGCATTCCTTGACTTTAAAGGGGCCGGTTTTGAAACGGAAGACCAAAGAAATTGGCTGGATGCATCCTATAAGACCTATTGTACTCCACTGGAGCTACCATTTCCTGTATTGGTCAGGCCGCAAGACGAGGTAAGCCAGTCCATTTTGCTGAAGGTTGAGCCAAAACCCTCGTTTAAAAAACACGGCTTTTCCAATAAGCACTTCCTATCCATTTCAGATAACCACAGCCCTCTGCCCGCTATCGGGCTGGAATCTAATAAAGATGCTCTCAACCCCTGGACTATAAACAGATTAAAGGCCCTGAAATTAAGCCATGTCAGGGTTGAATTGAAATTTGATCTGGAATCCTGGCAAACAGATCTTAAATTGCGTTGTGCTCAAGCCAATATGCTGGGGGTACCTATATCCCTGCTGGTATTTGCGAATGAAAACAGAACATTATTAAGTGAAAGGCTCTCTCAGATAGCATGGAGCACCTTTGATATTTGCGAGGTCACCGTAATCGACTCCCAAAACAAATCGGCTGGCGAAGCATTCCTGGCATCTGTGCTTCCTGTTGTAAAAAGCTTTTTTCCGAACATCCCTTTGGGTAGCGGAACAGACTTTTACTTTGCCGAATTCAATAGACAAGCTCCCCCCATGGATGAGCTCGATTTTTGTTCGTTTTCAGCAAACCCCCAGGTTCATGCCTTTGATAATAGGTCCATTATGGAAACGGCATCCTCTTTTGAAGATGTAACAAAAAGCGCAAAAATACTTTCCGGGGGAAAGCCTGTACACATCTCCCCCATCACCTTAAAACCCAGATCCAATCCGGATGCCACAGAAGAACTTTCTTCAGAGCGTCAAATACAAATACGGGTAGATGAAAGGCAAAAGGGATCTTTGTGCGCCCATTGGACGTTGGCTTCCATCAAATATTTGTCAACAGCAGGAGCTGCTTCGGCCAGCTTTTTTCAAACTACCGGCAATGAAGGTCTGCTAAGACAAGAAGAAAAGCGAGTATTTCCTGTGTTCAAAATCTTCGAGTTTTTAGGGCGATATAAAGGCGGGCATTTGATACATTCTTTCAGTTCATCACCGCTGGAGTTTGAAGGGTTGGTATTGCGATACAAAGAAAAGATCTATGCAGTCCTGGCGAATTTTACCGCTGAACCGATAACTATAAATTTCCAGGACAAATCCATCACATTGAAGGCCAGAGAGCTGAAGTTCCTGGAGTAGTTTAATCCAAACGGATCAGCATGTCTTCCTCTGCTGATTCATAACTTTTCCAAACCAGTTCTACCGTTTTTAAGTTGTCCGCCCCGGTGGTCTCCGCCTCTCCTCCTTTTAAACCTTTCAAGATATCCCGTTGACAATCTACTATACTGGAATGCACAACAGCGTATTCCGGGTCGGCCCAAGGATAAACTTTTGGCCTTATAACCTCAGAAACTGTTCCGCCAGAGGTAGTGGTTTTAAGGGTATAGTCGTGGGTCAGTGCCAAAGATCCCCTGGATCCTTCCACCGAGACCAGTACCTGTGGAAACGATTCTTTTTCCAGTTTTGAGGCGTATGACATTTCTGCAAAGCACGTCATCTGGTTTTGCATCTTCATCAGTACATTGGCCACATCTTCTCCTCTTATGTTTTTGTTGATACGGCGGGTCGTACAATACAAGCTTTGAGCCTCACCAAACAAAAATCGGCAAACATCGAGTACATGCGATCCAATATCCGTGAGAATAAAATGGTCCAATTCGGCCAGAAAGGGTTGGTTGTCAAAGACCGGGAATGCGCTACAGAAAGATACCCTTGCCTTAAATGCGGTTCCGATCACCCCGGAATCCATAACTTCTTTCAATTTTCGGATGGGCGCCTGCCACCTGAAATTTTCGTTGATAAAGAACTTTACTCCCTGGGCTGAACATATGGAAACTAATTCTTGAGATTCCAGTAACGAGGGTGCCATGGGTTTCTGGCAGACAATATCCAGGCCATGTTCCGCAGCCATTTTTGCCAGGGGTAAATGGGTTTCCGCATTGGTGCAAATATCGACAAAGTCCAAATCCTCATTTGCAATTAACGCTTCCGGGCTATCATATATAGCGGGTATCCCAAAAGTTTGGGCAAGCTTTTCAGCTTTGGACCTTGTTCGATTATAGGCCGCGACGCATTGAACTCCCTCAAGTTCCTGCCAGCCCGGGATTTGAAAATTCGCCCAAAATCCAGTACCGAAAATCGCAAATTTCAGTTTTTCCATTCCAATTCACATAATCGACTTACTATCATCTATGCTCAAAAACTGCTCTTTCCTGACAGTAGCTCATTATTTAGTTGTTATATCCTTTACCTGTTCCTTAATGTCATCCATTTCAAAGATTCTTTGCCAATTTTCTTTAAACAAAATTGGTTTTGCCCGTTTACTGATTTTATAGGCAGCATCTGAAAACGACCCATTCACCTCTTTAAACAAGACCGCGATCTGAATTCTTAAATGTCCCATTACAAAATCTCTTGCTGCGGGCTCAGGTACACCGAGCTCTAGCACTTTGTCATAACCTTCTTTTACGACTTCCATGGCAGTTTGGGCGAGAGTCTCTACCATCGCCGGTTCCAAAATGGCCATCTGCTCCAGCGTAATTCGGTGTGTTTTATCGATGGGGGCGTACATTTGTTGTGAAATCGTTTCTCCAAGCTCATAATGGTCTTCCGATCCGTGCATTAAGGCCACCACAATGGATTGTTTAGCGCTTATCCCTCCATAAAAGTCCCTAAAATCGCTTTCGGTTGCTTCCCAATTAAAGATCCCGGGATGACAAGGATGTGCAATAACATAACCTAAATCTTCTCTGTGTGTGATAACTCCATCCAAAGGCGCGGCCGGATCTAAGGTCAACACCAGTGCTCCCGACTTCATTTGCGGAATCACGGTTTCTGAAATGGCTCCAATAGCGACATCCGGCACAGCCAAAATTACCACATCTGCGAGGGGAATCTCTTCATTAGCACTGCTAATGTTGACCCCTCTCTCTTTTAAGTTTTGTATTCCCTGGTCCGAAATTTCCACATATTTGACATTGTATTCGGGATGTTTTAGAAAATTATCGGTAAGCCGACACCCCATTTTACCGCCGGCTCCCATTAATACTATCTTTTTCATGTTATTCCGTTTTTGCTATGATTTTTTTTAGATATGAAATGCTTTCCCCGGCCCACAAATGCTCCCGCTTTATGGTTTCTTCCAACGTATTTAAATAATCTGACCAGACTTCTAAGGTTATTGAAATCAACTTTAGATTTTTAGCTAGAAAATCAATGAGGAAAGGAATGTCAATGATTCCTGTTCCGGCAGCACAACCTAACACCTTGAATCCCATTTTGTGTTCGAGTCTACGTATTGTAATGTCCTTGATGTGCAAGTTTACAGTATAAGCTCCCAAATTGCGAATTACCTCATGTATACCTTCGCCTGCTCCCAGGGAGTTGGCGGTATCCAAACATATCCCGACGTACTCCGGGTCTGTGCTTTCAACGATTTTGGCCAGGGAGGCCGAGGAAAGACGGTCATGGTTTTCAATTGCCAGTACAATTTCTCGCGATTTAAGTAAAGGCAGAAGCTCTTTAATGATTTCGATTATCCTTTCTACTTTAGGTTCATAATCCACATCATCAATAACTACCCTGATAAAGGGCGATCCAAAAGAGGAAGCGATTGGGACGAATTGTTCTATGCGCGCTTTGGTCAAACGCCTGGTGCCTACCTCGATTTGTACGCCCTCTTCCTTTGCCAAACCCACCAGCGACTCAAGTGCTTCGGATGAGAAATCCTGTAAGGGTATATTATCCCCTATCTGTAATCTGTCTACTCCGAATTCCACCGCTTTCTGTATCAATGCTTTTGCATTGCTGAGATTTCCATGAGAATCCTCCGGGCTGCCTACGGTCCAGGGAAAAGTATATGAACTGATACCCAACTTAGTCATGGCATAAAGTTAGAATAAGATCAAGGCCCGGGATATCATCGGATTTGCCTATATTTATCTTATTCTATCCTAAAATGTGCCTTAGAAACCAAATCGGGCAAAATAAGACCAAATATAATGACCTCTAAACCCGCCTTAAGACATATAAACCATCAAAAACATTGCTCATTTGTTATTAAGGAAGGGCCTTTTGATCTACATACCAGTTGGCATTATCACAGTGAATTGGAGATCATGTTCTTTAAAAAAGGTAGGGTTGCCGCCATGATGGGGAATCGATTCACCGAATTTAACGAGGGTGAAATGGTACTATTGGGCCAGGATTTTCCTCATGTGATTTTTGAGCATTCAGATAAGTCAAGCCATTTAAACAACCAACCAGAAGGAGTAGTTATACAGTTTAGAGATGATTTCGCCGGCAAGGACTTCTTTAGAATACCGGAAATGGCAAGAATCCTTGCACTCTTCTCCAGGGCAGAAAACGGAATTCACTTTGACCAAAAGACTACGGCGAAGGTAAGGCGGTTTATCGATGGCATCTCAAAAAGAAACAGTACTCGCCAATTCCTGGATCTCTTGGAAATATTGATCGTACTTTCAGAAGAGAAAAGCCCGACTTTGTTGGCCACCAAGACGAAATATAACCGTTCAGAGCTGGATGAGTACCGAATGCAGCTCGTAAAGGAATACATTTATAAGAATTTTAGAAATAAGATAAAACTCTCAGAGGTAGCTGAGTTAGTAAGTATGACCGAAACCTCTTTCTGCAGATACTACAAAAGGCTCACCTTAAAAAGCATGACGCAAACATTGAATGAAATACGTATTTCCTATGCATGTGAATTGCTGCAAAAACAGCATACCAATGTTACGGAAGCATGTTATCAGAGTGGTTTCACTTCCCCTACTTTTTTTAGCAGAGTGTTTAAAAAAATTGTGGGCATGCCCCCATCGGCCTATAAATCATACGAAGGCAAGCAGGTAATTAGGTGGTAAATCGGTGTTTACCGTAATAAAAATGAAGGTTCTTTGGAACCAAAATCCATAAAGTATAAAAAGCCCTTCCTAAACTGGCTGGAACCAAAAAATCCATCTCAGGCATAGCGTGGATTTTTCGCTGTAGTTATTGGTGGATTCTTGCCTTGGAGAACGAAAAATCAGTTATATTTCGAGCTGTAATTCAACCTCTGAAAACCACTTAAAGCACTACCAACCCATGGATTACTTTGCAATCACCAGTGTACTTGTTTTTATCTCGGCCTTATTCGGGTACATCAATGCCAGATTTATCAAATTACCCAATACTATCGGGCTTACGCTGATCACCATAATCTTTACCCTGGCAGTCTTTGCCCTGAGTTATTTTGACGATACCTTACTGCGGGCGGAACGCTTTATTATTTCCAGCATTGACTTCAAGGTTGTATTGCTGGATATAATGTTGAGTTTCCTGCTCTTTGCGGGAGCTTTACATACTGATTTGCAAAAGCTAAGGGAACAAGGATGGCCGGTGTTGGTGTTCGCCACCTTTGGTGTGCTGGTCTCTACTTTTCTGGTGGGCACAGGGGTTTATTATTTGTTGATGCTGCTAGGGCTACAGGTTGAGTTTATTTATTGTCTGCTCTTTGGGGCCTTGATTTCTCCTACAGATCCCATTGCGGTTCTGGGAATCCTAAAAAAGGCAGGTGCCCCAAAAAAACTTGAGATCAAAATTGTAGGGGAATCCCTTTTTAACGACGGGGTTGGTGTGGTGATCTTTTTAACCATTTTTGGCCTGGCCAGCGGCTCGGGAAACAGTTTCTCCTTCCACGATATATTGGAGTTATTCGCGGTTGAAGTATTTGGGGGATTACTGCTTGGACTATTCCTGGGATGGCTTACTTTTCGATTACTTAAAAGGATTGACGATTACAATATTGAGGTGATCATTACCCTGGCCACCGTAATGACGGGTACGCTGATCGCTACCCATCTTCACGTCTCCGCGCCCCTTGCCATGGTGGTGGCAGGTCTTTTTGTGGGTGGCAATAAGATCAGAAAACAGTCCATGTCTGAACTAACAGAAGACTATGTAGACAAATTCTGGGAGCTGATAGACATTTTGCTGAATACGATCTTGTTTGTCCTTATCGGAATGGAGATACTGGTTTTAGACTCCAAACCGATTTACGTTTACGCGGGATTATTGGCTATACCTCTCGGATTGATCTGCAGATACCTGTCCCTTATCGGTCCGGTGCTTCTCTTCCGAAAAAGGCTGGATTTTGTACCGAATACGGCCGTAATAATGACCTGGGGCGGACTTCGCGGTGGAATTTCAATCGCACTGGCCCTGGGGCTTACGGAAGCTATGGAGCGCGATCTTTTCCTGGTAATCACCTATTGCATTGTGATCTTCTCCATACTGGTACAGGGACTTACAGTAGAAAAATTGATAAAGAAACTGCAGTTGAAGTAAACAACACCCTATCGCTTTGGCGCATGCGCATTGACAGGAATTTGAATTGCAATTCCCATCCGGCTATCCATTAGGTCTGATCAGAAGGACTAAACCTTGTTACCGTCATTTTTTAAAAGATTGAAAAACTCGGCACGCCTATCCTCATTTTCAAATACGCCGCCATAGTCCAGGGTGGTGGTATAACTTTCCTTATCCTTGATGCCTCTGGAGGAAACACATAAGTGCCTGGCATGTACAACAACGATGACATCCCGCGTACCCAACACCTCCTGAAGGTCTTTAAGAATCTGAAGACAGAGACGTTCCTGAACCTGTGGCCTGTGGGAGTAATAATCAACTAAGCGGTTTATTTTGGACAAGCCCACTACCTTTTCTCCAGGAATGTAACCCACATGCGCCTTCCCTGCGATGGGTAAGAAGTGGTGTTCACAGGAGGAGTCTATAGTGATATCCTGTTCCACCAGCATTCGTTGATAACCGTAAGTATTTGGGAAGGTAGAGATCTTTGGCTTGTTTTTAGGATCCAGACCGTAGAACAATTCTTTAACATACATTTTGGCAAAGCGGTATGGAGTTCCCGACAGACTTTCGTCTGAAAGGTCTAAACCCAACTCCTCCATTATTTTGGAAAAATGGAACTGAATATTGCTGATTTTCTCCGCATCCGTATGCGCAAATGCATCTTCTCGCATAGGGGTTTTGAGGGAAGTGCCAATATGGTTGTTCCCTATAACCTCTATTTTGGATTTATCCATAAAGACAGATTTAATGTGTTATGTGATCGGCACAACAATGCTCATCCTCACATTGGCAATAGCGACGATTGTAAAAATGAAGAAAGATCAGACCTATGGTAGGAAGATATATTACTTCCTCAGCAAGACGCCACAATTCTAATTTCTCATTGATTATGATCAAAGCCAATGCGCCCCATAAACCCCAGAAGGCATATCTCACCCACTTTTTAGAAGTTTTCCTGGCCGACCAGTACACAGCGAAAAATGAAATAAGCAGAAAAGTCAAATCCAAAGTTCCCCACCACCAGGGATGTACCTCTCCTGCAACCGCCGAACCCGCCTGGGCTACGAAAAGGAGTGGCGTTGCTATACAGTGTACAAAACACAGGCTACTGGCCATTACTCCAATAAAGTCGGATTTGGAGGTCAGATTGACTACTTTCATCATGAGCAAAAACTCATTTTAAGGTTAGACAATACGAAACTACTCTGTAGCCCCGATCATAATATCTGCGCAAAAGTAGTCTATTTTTGTAAATGCAACTCGGTTGCATTTATATTTCTTTTACTTTTGCAAAAATGTTCTGATGATCAAGACATCAAATCTGAGCTATGCCTATGAAAATGGACAAGAGTTCACTTTCCCTGATATAGACCTGGATCCAGGGGATCATCTTCTTGTAATTGGCCCTTCCGGGGTTGGCAAGACAACCCTGCTCTACCTTATGGCAGGCCTTTTGGCTCCTTTGGATGGGACCATATCCATTGCAGGAACTGACTTACATTCTTTGGCCCTTAATACATTGAATAAATTTCGGGGGGAGCACATAGGTCTTATCTTTCAACAATACCACTTCATCAAATCCCTGAATGTTTCAGATAATCTTCGCCTAAGGCAAAGTTTCCCTAAGAGCGCGAATGACAAAAAGAGAAGACTGGAGCTCGCCGAGCGCTTAGGACTGGCCGATCATCTCCATAAGAAAGTAACGGCCTTAAGTCAGGGACAGCAGCAAAGGCTTTCCATTGCCCTGGGACTCATCCACAGGCCTAAAATCGTTTTTGCAGATGAGCCCACTTCCAATTTAGATGATCTGAATTGTGTAAAGGTCATCGAGCTACTTAAGGAAGAGGCCGAAATATGTAAGAGCAGCTTATTAATTATTACCCATGATATGAGGGTAATGTCGCATTTTCAAAATCAGGTCGTACTATGAAGCTGAGTTATCTTGCTTACAGGAATATGATCTCCAAACCGCTCAACCTGATCTTGAGCCTGATGTTATTGTTGTTGAGCGTTTCATTAGTGACGTTTGTATTACAACTCAGCCAGCAATTGGGAGGGCAACTCAACAAGAACATCGCGCCTTTTGATATGGTTGTTGGCGCAAAGGGCAGTCCTTTACAACTGGTTTTGTCTTCCGTACTGCACGTTGATGTTCCAACCGGTAATATTAAATTGGAGGAAGCCAAAACCCTTCAAAAACACCCATTTGTTCAGATAGCCATCCCTGTTTCCTATGGCGACAACTATAAAGGCTTCCGTATTCTAGGCACAGAACCCGGGTATCTGGATCATTACAATACCCAACTATCCCAGGGAAAACTTTATAAAAGATCTTTCGAAGTAGTGGCCGGGAGCAATGTCGCCCGCCTGTTAGATCTAAAGGTTGGAGACCAGTTCGTTAGTTCTCATGGGCTGGCAGCTTCCGATGTTGATGTTCACGATGATCATCCTTTTATCATAACCGGGATCCTGGAGCCCTCCGGCACAGTGGTAGACCAGCTGCTGATTACCAATCTGGAAAGTATCTGGGATGCTCATGACCATGCGGAAGACGATCATAAGGAGGAAGGAGGTGATCACGATGAGGGAGAGCGTCATGAAGAGGATCACGATCATGAGGGGGATCATGAGCATGAAGATAAAGAGATAACCTCATTACTTGTAAAGTTCAAAAACCCGCTGGGCATGGTTCAACTTCCCAGATTCATCAATGAGAATACTTCCATGCAGGCAGCATTGCCTAGTTTCGAAGTACAGCGACTAATGGGACTGCTGGGTTCTGGGGTGCAAACTATAAATGGAATCGCGTTAGCCATCCTTTTAGTTTCCGGATTGAGTATCTTTATTAGTCTCTTAAGGACTATCCGGGAACGAAGACAGGAACTGGCACTTTTAAGAACCTACGGCCTGGGAACTGGACAACTTCTTGGATTGGCCCTTCTGGAAGGACTATTTTTGGCTCTTATAGGATTTGTACTAGGATGGGTTCTGGGTAGGTTAGGGCTTTGGGCAGTTTCCCTTTATACACAAAAATCCTATGGATATGCCTTAGAAATATTAGGACCAGATACTACGGAATCAGTGCTGTTTGGCCTTATTATTGTATTAGCGGTAATTGCCACCTTGTTGGCTTCTCTTTCGATTTTCAAATTAAATGTTGCTAAAACTTTATCAGATGCTTAAATCATTTTTAGTCGTTTTGTTCGTAACTTTTAGCTACTCGTTGGTGGTGGCCCAGGACCAGTTGACGTGGGAGGATTTTGCCGATGTCAGTTTTGAACCCGTATACAGCGAGGAATACGGGGTGCATTTTTTGATGCCCAAGTTTGGTGAGAAAATAAGATCATATAGAGGAAAAGAGGTAAGTATAAAGGGATACTTTTTGGATATTTCCGGTAGCGGAGAGGTATTTTTAGTGTCTCAAAACCCAATGGCGTCCTGTTTTTTCTGCGGAGCCGCAGGACCGGAAACCATTGTTGAAGTGCTCTTTAAGGAAAAGCCCGCTTTTAAGACGGACCAGATTGTAGTGGTTACCGGAGTGCTGGAACTCAACGCCAATGACGTATCCCATTGCAACTATATCCTGGAAGGGTCTAGCGGTAAATTGGTTAAGTAAAGAAAATGCGTTTATTTCTTATCATAGTGTTGTGTTTGATCGGAACAGAAATCCATGCTCAAACCCTTTTGAGCTGGGCTGATCTATCTAATGGTATTTCTTGGGATACCCCCTCACCGGAAACCTATTTTCCAGAATTCCAGGAAGCCAATTTTTCATACAAAATGAAAGGCCTGGAAGGAGAAAAGGTGATTATCACAGGCTATTTGTTGGTTATGGACGTCAAAAGGTCGGTGTACCTTCTTTCGAAAAATCCTATGGCCTCCTGTTTTTTCTGTGGTAATGGTGGTCCTGAAACTGTTGTCGATCTGCAATTTGATGAGAATCCTCCCTTTGAGATGGATGAGTTGATTTCAGTCCAGGGCTTACTTCGGTTGAACCCTGATGATCCGAATGCCTGTTACTATAAAATTGAAAAGGCGGATGCCGTGAGCCTTCGATAAGCTGGAAAATATGAAAGAAGTAGATTACAAACAGCTTTTAGAACAAAAGGGACTGAAAAAAACCAAAGTCCGGATGACCTTGATCCGGCATTTTGTCCATTTGGATCATGCCCAGTCCTATAGTGACCTGCAAGCCGCATTGGTTAAAGAATTAGACAAGTCTACCCTATACCGAAATCTCACAAGTTTTGAGCAGGCAGGCATCATCCATCGAATTAACGACCATTCCGGAGTAGCTAAATATGCCTTTGGAGAATCTCCGATTGAAGGCGACGATCATGCCCACTTTGTGTGTGAGTGTTGCGAAACAGTATATTGTATGGAGACACCGGCTCCAGGTGAATTCAATGTCCCTGAAGGATTCAAAACGAACAAGGTGCAAACTATAATCAGGGGTATTTGTGCCGATTGCTGAAAACACCCCCGGGATTCCATCAGTAATGAAAACACCTAATTGTTTTAACATTCCGGTTAAATACAAACACTATACTGGTTCCGAAGAACCAGGCCCATGGATCTTCCCCCAGCTCAAATCAATTCGCCCGATAAACAAATTATCAAATACCTGGCAGGCACTCCGGGTATTCATCTAACAAAATAGAATTTCACTATGCCATATAATCGCAGAAAATTTATCAGCTTTTTAGGTAAGGCCAGTATGGGAACCGCTATTTTACCTCCTTTTATTAGTAGTTGCGGGAACCTAGCAGATCCAACAGAAAAAACCATGGAAACCGGTCAGGGCGTGTTGGACAGGTTAAAGCAATTGAAGCTCGAGGGGCTCGCCCCGTCGAATAAAGACGATCTCCTGATGGCCAAAGGTTTAGACTATCATGTGATCGTACGCTGGGGCGAAGCGCTTGGTCCAAATGCCAGTTTTGGCTATAACAATGATTTCACCTGCTTTTTACCTCTTAGCGATGACGATCCTACCGATGGTTTGCTTTGGGTGAATCACGAATATGTCAATCCCCTTTTTGTTTCAGGCTTCGATCCCACCAAATATGAAAATCCCGACGAACATCGAACAAAGGAGCAAGTGGATAAAGAAATGTACAATGTCGGCGGAAGCATTGTACGTATAAAACAGACCAATGGCAAATGGAATATCGTAAAGAACGATGCTCACAATCGCCGTATTACCGGAAAAACACCCATAGCGCTTAATTGGGATCATCCAATCAAAGGGGCTAAGACCGTAATTGGAACAAATAGTAATTGTTCAGGCGGAATTACCCCATGGAATACCTTTCTGACCTGTGAGGAAAACTACGATAGCTTTTTTGGAGAAACGGTTTATGATCTGGACAACCAGGCTCAACACCGTCCCAGTGAAGAAGGTTGGGAAAGATTCTACCCCTATCCCCCTGAGCATTATGGTTGGGTAGTGGAAGTAGATCCAAAGGACGGATCAGCCCAAAAGCACGTAGCAATTGGCAGATACGCCCATGAGTGTTGTACGCTTTACGAATTGCCGGACAAACGTGTAGTGGCCTATTCCGGGGACGACAAAAACAATGAGCATTTGTACAAATTTGTTTCGTCTGAACCCGGTTCTCTAAAAGAGGGAATACTTTATGTAGCAGATACCGTAAATGGGCAATGGCTGGCCCTGGATTGGGAAAGCCAAACTGCGCTACAGGAAAGATTCAAAGACCAAACCGAAGTTCTGGTCCGCTGCCGTGAGGCTGCCAAGATCCTGGGTGCCACAGCGCTGAATCGTCCGGAGGATATCGAAATAGACCCCATTAGTGGAAGCGTATTCGTCTCGCTTACGAACAATACGGATAGAAACGATTTCCACGGTTCCATATTAAAAGTAGAGGAGACCAATGGGCAGTACGATTCCTTAACTTTTAAAGCTTCCACCTTTATGGCTGGCGGAGAGGAAAACGGTTTTTCCTGTCCAGATAACCTGGCTTTTGATATGGCCGGGAATTTATGGTTCACCTCAGATATTTCCGGAAGCAAGATGAACAAAGACGGTCCCTACTTACCCTTTAAGAACAATAGTCTATTCGTAATTCCACGTCATGGAAAAGATCAGGGTAAGGTCATTCGCCTGGTTTCAGCCCCCAATGATGCGGAGCTTACCGGTCCCTGGTTCTCACCGGACGGAAAGACCTTGTTTTTAAGCGTACAACATCCCGGCGAGCAAACCACAGATCTTAAAAACCCGACCAGTAAATGGCCTTTTGACGAAGATGGATTACCAAAACCCGCAGTGGTAGCTATTACCGGTGACCTCATAGAAAAACTAAACAAACTGCATCTTTTGGAACGAGCCTGACCCCCAGCTTGTCGGATTTGGGATCGGACAAAGAAGAAAAACCAGATCTTAAGAACCTGGCTTTTCTTCGATCTTTCCAATAGAATTACTCTTTAAGCGTCACCGTTCTGGTGACCTGATTAAATGGTCCTGGAATCAAATTTCCTTCTCCGTCTATTAACTCCAACTGAATGGTCACTTCACCCATTGGTAATCCCCTGACTATATGGGGAGCCCATTCAGAAATCGTAAATTCATTACCGTTTATTGTTGCCCTAACCTTATTCCCATTCTCTGAAAGCGTGGTATTCAACACAAAAAAATCTAACATCAGATTCTCCGTATCTGCACCGGAATATTCTCCTTTTGGCCGACTGTAAATCAACGTTGGGGACTCCATGTCCAATCCTAAAGTGTCTTCGGCGTCCGGGCCTACGACCATCTTCTTCACCACTACCGACCTCTCATTCTTGACAGATTCGTGGTATGAACGACTCAGGAAAGCAACCAAATGATGCACTCCATTCGGAATCTCCTTCGCGAAGGCTGGCTCATAATGAGCGGAATAGGGTTGGTTATTCAAAATAAAGTGGATGTGCTGCCCCTTACCCGAATTGGCCAGCCGCTCAGCGTTAGGGCCCGAGGTTTGTGCCCCAAGTTCGTAATTGTTCATTGTAAAATTAAAGTTGACTTCTCCTCCATCTGCAATAGTGGTGTTTTTGGGTTCTTCCAATTGCAGAACAGCATCAGCATAGGCCGGGGAACCTTCCAGTTTTTCCAGGGTAATTTGCGGGGCTTCGCTTTCCATGGATCCCTGCATTTCTCTGTCCCTGGCACTGTCCACGCTGGAATCCTTTTTCTGCTGCTTGCAGGAGACCAAAACAACAGCTAAAAGAATCAGGCTCATAATAATAGGTGGTTTATTCATTTTCATTTCTATTGGATTTAATTGTTACTAAATATTTAATGGTAGTCTTTATATAAGTTTTCTAAGTTCCAGATGGATTCTTTACCGCGATTCGTAATTGTGATATTTCCAAGTTTTATCACACTAAAATCCTCAGCGTTTATACCGCAATGTATTCGGGTAATACGACTAAATTCAACGGTATTCGAGGGGCTAATATTTATGGTTATGTCACCGCTGCCTATGCTAAGTCTGTCACCTTTTTTTTCCAGAAGCCTACAGCCCAAAAACCTCAATTCCTGACCAATGCGTTTATAGTCTTCCGGGGTACAGCTTAAAGAGATCTCCCTGATCCCCTCAAAGAGGCGATCTTTGCTATACGACTGTTGCAGGAAGTCCTCACGCGAATAGTCCGGGTGCTCTTTGTGATACAGGCTGTCCAGAAAAGCTGGGTTGTAGAATGCATACCAGGTATCCAACCAACTACCTGCACTAGGGGAATAAAAGGCTTTGAACCAGGTGGCTTCCTGATTTCCAATCGGCATATCTACAACTTCTGAGTTACTCAAGTAAGAACTTCCCGCCTGTTTCAACCTGGGTTTCACTCCCAAATGAAAATGTTCTCCTTTATTCCGTAGTGAAAATCCAATACCGCTTTTCCCAACCGGCTCTTTATATTCGTTATGAGGTCCCAGAATTTCAATATAGTGCCTGTGCCCCCTGAGGTAACAGGAAGTCGATTGATCATCTATAACGTCAAAATCAGGTAAGCCCTTGTCAATGAATGCATATGAGTTTTTCCAGGAAGTATTCTGAGTCAGATCAGCGTATGAACTGCTATCCAGTACCACATAAAGGTGGTCAAAAAGTACCTCTGAAACGTTTTTGCCAAAAAGCGCATCAATCTTTGCGTGGTCTATCTTTGTCGATGTAACAGACGGGTTGTTCTCCTGACATGAGACTAAACCAGTTAAAAATGCGACTAGCAGACAACAAGGCCCGAATATTCTAACTAAATATCTCACAAAAACTTCTTCTATCTGAATCCATGGTACTCATTTAGGGCTAATTTGACGATCTCAGGCATTTACCAAAGCCCTTTTTGAATCGCTTGTAATTATCAAATAATCGAACTCAATATTATGAGCTTCTTCAATTTGCAACTGCAGTTGAAGCCGCAAAATGTCTTCTGTTCTAATACGGAAAGTATGTGAGGTTCCATTCAGTAGAAACGCGGCAAAACATTCCTCAAAGGGGGCTTAACCCCGGGCAATGGGGGAAGGAGGAGGCCGGGAGAATAGAATTGCCGGCGTAGCCGTGTTTGAAAGCACAGGACCAGGAAATATGGCCTTTCTTTCGAAGAGAATTGGTGTGGAAATAACCTGATCAGCAACAAAGGGAGGGTACAACATTTCCATTTGCTGCCCTTCTATGGCCTGTAGGCATAGCTCGCAATGAGCCATTGGATCAATTGAGGAATCCTGATGATCGTAGATATGGAAAGAAGAGATCTTTATCAGCAACAAGCCTAAGAGAATAAAAGCGAAACTACTTCTAAAGACCTTTTTCATACCTGACAAATTTACAAAAAAAGGTCTCAAAATGGTCTTTGCCTCCAGTTTACAGATGAGAGTTTTGCTTAGATTTTAATAAAGGATAAGAAAATCTAAAACGGATCACCCATGTTTAGCATAAAACAAATGCGGGATCCACACAACTTATCCTCGAATAATCCCGAGTATTACATCTGTTTTCTACCCCATGTTTTTTTTATCTACTTTTTTTCCGAAGGCGGGTATATATCTTCTTACAACCTATCCTTATTGATATAAAAGGGAATCATAAGATTCAGAACTAACCACTTAAAACGACTTTATGAATCAAAAACATTTATTGGTATTTGGCCTGTCATTTCTGCTATCCAACACAACCATCTTTGCAAACTATTTAGACGCCAATGGCACCGTCAAAATACAGGATTCGGTTTCCGGTATGGTAACAGGACCCGGGGGAGAGCCGTTGCCTGGCGTCAATATTGTAGAAAAAGGAACATCCAATGGAACATCCACAGATTTTGACGGTAATTTTGATTTAAAGGTCAGTAGTTACCCTGCAATTTTGGTATTCTCATCGGTTGGGTATTCAACCAAAGAAGTAGCTGTCTCAACTGCATCCAAAATCACTGTAGTACTTGACGAAGGCGTACAATTGGAAGAAATTATCATGGTTGGGTCACGTGCCCTGGCCAGAAGTTCCACCGATACGCCCTTGCCGGTTGATATAGTCGGTGTAAAGGAACTGCAGAGCACAGGGCAAATGACTTTTGACAAAACATTGCAGTACAGAATACCGTCGTTCAATACGGTACAAACACCCGTGAACGATGCTACATCGCTATTGGACCCCTACGAAATTCGGAACATGGGTCCGAGCCGAACTCTTATTTTGATCGATGGCAAACGCAAAAACCTTAGCGCGCTTTTATACGTTCAGACCGCACCGGGTCGGGGAGAAACAGGTGCAGACATTTCTGCAATTCCCATAGATGCCATTAAAAGGGTGGAGATTTTACGCGACGGGGCATCGGCGCAATATGGATCTGATGCCATTGCCGGGGTCATCAACATTATCTTGAAAAATGACACAGAATACAGTTCTGCAACACTCAGAACAGGCATCACCTCAGAAGGCGATGGTGAGGTATTCGGAATAGCTTTAAACAGTGGTGCACCGCTAGGGGATGACAAAGGGTTTATAAACTATACTATCGACTTTTCAAAAACGAGTCTGTCCAACAGGCCCGGCAAGGTCGATGCCGGTGGCGAGATAAGTGATTTTACATCGGGGTCGCCGGAAGATATCGCTTTTGTAAACGAATTCCTGTCCAGAAGGCCCGATGCAGGAAACATCAATGGTTCTCCGGAAACGACCAGTGCCAAATTTCTTGTAAATGGGGGCATAGATCTAAGCGATGAATCTGAGCTATATTTTAATGCGGCCTATGTCTATAAAAAAGTCAACAGTTTTGCCAATTACAGGACACCTTACTGGCGCGATATTGAAGATTTTCCGTACCTGGGAAACTTCTTTCCGGGCAATAACCCAAACAACCAGGGAACCAATACCGATAACTATGGAAACACTTTTAACGCCAATGGTTATGATGGTTACGTACCGACATTTGATGGCGATCTAAACGATTATAACGGCACCATTGGCTTTAAAGCTTCCAAAAATGACTGGTACTATGATGTTAGTTTAACCGTGGGAGGCAACAAACAAACTTACAAAGTGGAGAACTCACATAACAGAAACGAAGTGTTCTCCCCTTCAATCTGGAACGATATAAATGGTAATGGTATCCCTGACCCCGGAGAGCAGACACCCAGCTCAAGACTTTACCAGGAAAACAGTGCTATTAGGTTTGATCCGGGAGGCTCACAATTCAACCATGTGGTAGGTAACATAGATATTTCCAAAAAACTGACGGACAATATAAGCATTGGCTTTGGCGCTGAGTTTAGAAGTGAGAACTTCACCATTATTGAAGGTGAACTTGGGTCTTATGATGGAGGTGGGGCAGATTCCTTTGCCGGGAACAGACCTGAGAATTCAGGCAGTTTCAACAGATATAATTTTGGAGGATATTTTGATCTGGCCTGGGACATTTCAACAGATTTTCTTCTTAATGGTACAGTACGTACCGAAAACTATTCTGACTTTGGAAATGCCTTCGTATGGAAATTGAGCTCGAGGTACAAGATTGATGACAGCTTCACTCTCCGAGGGTCGCTCTCCACTGGTTTCAGAGCCCCAACACTTCACCAGATATTTACCCAAAAGACCCAATACCGTTTCGTTGCAGGACAGGGAATACAGGTTGGAGGATTCGTCAACAATGTCTCACCACAAGCCAGAATTCTTGGTATTCCTGAGTTAGATGCGGAGGAATCGGTTAATTTTACGGCAGGATTTGGTGCCAGATTGTCTAGTAACTTCAACTTTACCATTGACTATTACAATATCCGCATCAAAGACAGAATTGTATTAAGTACCGAAATTGAACCAACCGATGCGGGAAATACAGCGCTTGATGATATTTTAAGCTCCAACAACCTCTCGGACTTAAGCTTTTTTGTAAACGCGTTGGATACCAGAACTTCAGGCATAGATCTTGTGACCAGTTATAAAAATATAGGTCTTGGAGATGGCAACCTGGACTTTAACCTTGCAGGTAACTATACTATTAATAATGAACGTGACGGAGCGGTCAACAACCCATCTCTTGTAGAGGATGCCAATCAATCCGTAGTTAATGCTACCCAGGAAGCATTGTTCTTTACCTCAAGGCCAATAACAAAATGGATTTTGGGGTCAGACTACGAAATTGGTAAGTTTTTATTCTTGTTGAACAACACCTATTTTGGAAAGACCACTTTTAAACAACAAGGGCTGGATAGCAATCTGAGAACGGAGTTCATCCCAAAAGTTGTTACTGACCTGGGAATAAATTATAATGCAACCGATAAGATGACTTTGGCCTTAAACATCAATAACATTTTGAACGTTTTGCCCGAATGGCAATTCAAAGCCGAAAACGCCACCGGACAAGCTATTATAAATGATACATCAACAAATGCCTTGGGGTTAAGACCCATTGATGTGCAATCCAACCTGATTACATTTAACCAAAGGTATTCCCAAATGACCTATGATGGCTTCCATTTTAGTCAGCTGGGTACCTTGTTCAATTTATCACTCAATTATAGTTTTTAAACGTTTTTTCTGTTTGAATCAGAAGTGTTTAACGAAAACCAAACTAGTATAAATAAAGAAAATCAGGCCGTTGGGCCTGATTTTCAATAAGTACCTCGGGTGGGAATCGAACCCACACGGTATTGCTACCACTGGATTTTGAATCCAGCGCGTCTACCAATTCCGCCACCGAGGCAAAACTCCTGAGCGGCTACCTCCCGATAGGTATCGGGACCGCCGCTGAGGCAAAGGGTCTGCAAAACTAAAAAATACTTGCCAGACGCAAAATTAAAATCTCACTTTTATACTTTAGCAACCCAAATAAATTTTTAAATTTGCACCTCCTTTGCGAAAAGGGGGTCCTGTCCCGGTTTTAAAGGCCATTGAGGCAGGAAGGTTTACAAGAGATAGTTATGTCCTATACCGTTCCGGAACCAAAGATTTTTGCATGTACTCAGAGTGCCGTATTAGGTGAGAAGATCGCCCAGGCTTATGGTACAGAGCTGGGGAATGTCATTTTTTCCCGTTACAGTGATGGGGAGTTCCAGCCTTCCTTTGAGGAATCCGTACGCGGAGCCAGGATATTTATCATAGGTTCTACGAATCCCGGATCGGAAAACCTCATGGAAATGTTACTGATGCTGGACGCAGCGAAACGCGCATCAGCCAGACACATTACCGCGGTGATGCCTTATTACGGATGGGCGCGGCAGGACAGAAAAGACAAGCCCAGGGTTCCAATAGCGGCCAAACTGATAGCCAAAATGCTGGAAGCGGCAGGAGCAACCAGGATCATCACAATGGACCTGCATGCGGATCAGATCCAGGGATTTTTTGAAAAGCCTGTAGATCACTTGTTCGCTTCTACCCTCTTCCTACCCTATCTGAGAAACCTCAACCTTGAAAATCTGACCATTGCTTCCCCGGATATGGGTGGTTCTAAAAGAGCCTATGCCTATTCCAAAGCGCTGGAAAGCGATGTGGTCATCTGTTACAAGCAGCGAGCCAAGGCCAACGTTATTTCGCATATGGAACTGATCGGGGATGTGGAAGGAAAGAATGTGGTCCTGGTGGACGACCTTGTGGATACCGCGGGTACCCTTACCAAGGCCGCAGACCTCATGATGGAAAGAGGTGCGGTCAGTGTACGGGCCATTACAACACATGGATTGCTATCGGGAAATGCTTATGAGAAGATAGAAAATTCCAAATTAGAAGAGTTGATCGTTACAGACTCTATCCCGATCACTATCAAAAGCGATAAGGTAAAGGTTCTCAGCTGTGCTGAACTCTTTGCTGACGTGATGCACCGGGTGCACCACAATACCTCTATCGCCTCAAAATTCTTAATGTAAATTTTAATTTATCTAAATACGTAATGAAGTCAATTACAATCAAAGGATCAGAAAGAGAAAGCGTGGGCAAGCGTTCAACGAAGGCCCTACGTAATGCTGGAAAGGTCCCTTGCGTAGTATACGGAGGGGATAAACCATTGCACTTTTCAGCAGATGCACTCGCGTTCAAAAGTTTAGTGTACACCCCCAACGCCCACACTGTTGTGGTTGATTTGGATAGCGGTACCAAAGTGAACGCTGTAATGCAGGATATTCAGTTCCATCCGGTAACCGATGAAATACTGCATATTGATTTTTACCAGTTGTTCCCGGACAAGCCGGTTACCATGAACATCCCTGTTCGCCTCCAAGGAAACTCTCCCGGGGTACGAAATGGTGGTCGTTTGTTGTTTAGAAAAAGAAAGCTTACCATCAAGGCACTTCCGGACAACCTGCCTGATTTCTTCAACGTGGATATCTCCAAACTGAAGATCGGTCAGAATATCTCCGTGGATTCGCTATTGAGTGACGATTTTACTATCCTCCACCCAGACAGCACAGTTGTTGTACAGGTTAAAACAGCCCGTGCCGCTATTGTCGTTGAAGATGAAGAGGAAGAAGAAGGAGTGGAAGGAGCAGAAGCTGCTGAAGGCGCTGCTGAAGGTGCTGAGGCCCCTGCAGCTGAAGGTGCAGAAGCCCCTGCCGAAGCAACGGAATAACAATTATCACAATTATGCGAAAGCATCCTGTCCTGATGTAAATCGGGATTCAGGATGCTTTTGTACTTTTGGGCTTTTAGAAAACTATGATTTTCCGATTCCTTCGATCTGTTTTTGCTAAAAAGAAGTTCATACTAGAGCATACGGAACCCATGAAGAAGTATTTAATAGCCGGCCTGGGGAATATTGGGCCAGAATACCAGGAAACCAGGCATAACATAGGGTTTCAGATACTTGATGCGCTTGCTGAAAAACAGGAATTCTCCTTTGCAACAGACAAACTTGGCGACCTGGGGAACTATAAGATCAAAGGTCGCAATGTACTATGCCTGAAACCTTCCACCTTTATGAATCGCAGTGGCAAGGCGGTAAAATACTGGATGGAAAAGGAAAAGATCCCCATGGAAAACGTTTTGATCGTTACGGACGATATCAACCTTCCCTTTGGCAGCCTACGCCTTAAAGCAAAGGGTAGTGATGGTGGACACAATGGCCTGAAAGACATACAGAATATGCTGCAAACCACAAATTACCATCGCTTTCGGTTTGGGGTGGGCTCAGATTTTGCACGCGGCAGACAGGTAGACTATGTTCTAGGTAAATGGTCGGAGGAGGAAGCGAAATCGCTTAAAGAACGCCTGGCAAGAGCAACCGAACTGCTAAACTCCTTTGTGCTGGCCGGGCCTAAGATCACCATGAATCAGTACAACGGTACCTAGTCCTTACAAAACCCTGAAAGAATAAACCCCGGAATCCGAACTGTTCCCTTCCTCATCTGTAGTGACGATCTTCCAGTAATACACGGTCCCGGAAACCACTACAGCAGATTGTTGTGATGCCGTTGCGCCCGGCGAAGCCACCAGATTTACCGGAGGATTCACGGTGTCCAGGTAGATATCATAGGTAGAAATATCCCCATCCACATCAGCGCCTGTCCATTCCAATGTTACCTCATTATTTGAATCGGCTGCTACCGAAGCCCCGGAGGTTGGCCTTACTATAGTCGCCGGAAATGGGGCATAGGTGGTTTGAGTCCCTGCATTGTAAAACTGCCAGGTTTCACTGCTTGCAGTTACCTGCGTATTGGAATTACGAGACAAGACCTGCCAGGAATAGGGCGTTCCCTTCTGCAATGTCAACTCCGCAGAAGGGGTCTGTGTACTTACACTCTGGGTTGCAGAAGTATTTAAATTGGTAGCGCGTAATTCGTAGGTTTCCGTATGATTGGAAGCCTGCCAGCGGAATTCTACCAGGCTGGTGGTCTCATTCTGATCCACACCGGTTGTACATTCCGAATTCTGTAGCGGAAATTCCAAAATGGCAGCTTCTGGCGGCTTGGGATCATCCTTTTTACAGGCCATGATCGCTAATACTAATAGGAAAACCAAGCTTCTGCTCATCGTTTTACAAGTTTATAAGTTTCCCTTCCTCCTTCCATACGGAGGTTAACAAAATAGAGCCCTGCAGCGAGTTCAGACATATCTATCGATATCTCACTCTCCCCGACCAAATTATAGCTTCGCGCTTTAATGAATCTTCCATTAGCGTCAAAGACCTCAACATTCACTGTACCGGTTGTAGCGCCCAGGAAGGCACTTACCCTGCTGCTTACCGGATTGGGGTAGAGTATTGGCCTGTCCGAATTAAAGATCACTTCTTCATAGGTCCCCTGGCAAGAAAGATCAGTGCTTACCTTGAGCGTGTTTAAGCCCTGTTTTAAACTCAACGTAATCTCAGCGGAATTCGTCTGGGTTTCTACCCCGTTCAGTTCCACTACGTAATTTTCCGACCCTGAAAGTGTCAACGTGATCTGTTGACTGTCCAGGATGAGCTGCGAGCTTACGTCCAGTGATTCGGGTTCCGAAACAACCGCCTCAAAACAAAAGGGTTCAAAGGTATTGGTTCCGTCCGTTCCCGTGATACAGATTGAATAGGTGCCCGCTTCCAGGTTTTCCAACTGATAGTTCGTAGTGAAGTTTTCAGTAACATCAACTCCATTTCCATTTACAGTGAGAGTATAATCCATGCTCTGCATTGCCGTAATTTCAATACTCCCATTGTCATTGGCAATACAGGTTTCGCCTTGAATCGCTACCGTAAAATTATCCGGAGGAAATCTAAATATCTCGCAACCATCTACCCCAACTTCGGCCCCTGGCGGAGTTCCTAAGCAGAGGTCATCGCCATCGTCAAACACACCATCGCCATCGTCATCAGGTCTCAATTCTCCCTCCACACAGATCTCAAGGCTAAAGTTGTTCAAAACCCCTCCGTCTGCAGGTGCGGAATCTGCTATAGTCAGGGTCCAGTCCCCTAAGAGCGATTCCCCGGCAAAGGAGCTTAACGCGCCTAAAGGTTTTACCGTGCCACTAATACCGGGATTCCCCTGGCAGTTGAAGCTAGGACCACTGTCTGTAAACACCGCATTGATATCACTGAGGTCTCCGCAGGAGTTTGCCACCAGGGTTACCGTTGTTCCCTGTGGAGAAGTAAGGCTTATGGTGAGGTCTGCCAAAAAGGAATGCTCCAGGTCCAGTGTGACCCTTAGGTCGTTTATAGGAAGGTTATTTATAAACGATACGGTTGAAGTTATGGTAGGCGTTCCAACCGCTGGTATGTTTATCGGTAATCCACTTGCCGTTATTGTTTTGCAATTCACTGCGACGGTCTGAAAATCAAACGGACTTGAAAAATTACCATCCCCACAACTGTTCTTTGGCCTTACACGCCAGAAATACTGTGTTTCCTGGTTTAATCCCAGCGCTTTGTATCTCGGTACAGCTACATTGGCAGCGGCCACTATGGTACCAAAGGCCACATCCGTGGCAATTTCAATATCATAAGATGTGGCACTGGCATTGGCTTCCCATTCAAACAAAGGGTTTAGGCTCACCGTAGTTGATGAATTGGCCGGGGTGCTTAAAACCACATCCGAAAAAGCGGCGTCATAAATGCTAAGGTTCAGGTCTACTTCGGCAGATCCTCCAGTCCATTCCCCCCTTACCGTAACAGGATAAGTCCCGGGTGTGACCCCTGCTGTCCCTGAAAGTGTTAGATCGACATCCGTATTATTAGCACTGGCCATAGCTGGACTAAAAGCAGAAGAAAGTCCTGCAGGTGCTCCGATAAGGCTAAAAGTCACTTCTTCACTGAAGGCTCCGAAAGTTTGCAGTGTAAACGGAATAACCAGGTTATCCGGCTGACATACTTCGTAATCCAGCTCACTAAAACTAAGCACTACATCGGTCTGCTGTATTGTAAAGTTAGTAGTATTAACAGCGAAGAAAACATTATCGCTGGCTTTGACCATGATCCTGGCCGAAGTAGTTGCATCTCCAGGGATCAAAACCTCATGTTCCCCGTCATTTACAACATTCTGAGCCAGTTGGATAGGAAAACTAAGTCCGCCATCAGTGGATAAAAATATATCTACAAACTGGGCGTTCACGGGCAATTGATCTGTATTGGCGACATCCCAGTTGAGCTGTTGTATGGATCCTGCCGTATATACTTCCGCCCCGGATTGAGACGTCACCCGGAAAGGTCCTGAACCATTTTGCACACTGATATTCACAAAATCCGAGGATACCTGGCCACCGGGTTCGGCATTATCCCTTACTGTTAATGCGAAATTCATTTCACGTTGTACATCCGAAACAGTTTCCCAGGCAGAATTTAACTCCGGATCGGTCTGGGTAAGGTTGCCCTGGGCCACTTCGGACAATCTGGGAAAATAGCGAGCCGGATTGCTGCTGGGTCTCAATGACCTGAAATTGGCCCCGTTGGGCCGGTTTGGACCAAAAGTTTCATTGGTTACCACCCCATCGTCTATTTGTTCCCAGGCATAGGTAAGCACATCTCCGGCATCTGGATCCGTCGCATTTGCGGTAAGCACAAAAGCCGTAGACTTTGGAATGATGAAATTCCCTGTTGGGGTGATAACTGGCGGTGAATTGGTAAGGGCTGTTTCCTGCGCACAGGAAACCGTTTCCAGGTAATCCGTTATTTGCTGTATACTGAAATAGTGAAAATAGTCGTCTCCATTGGGAGCCACATTATTAGCGCCGGCAATGCCAGCATAACCCATTATGGTAGTACCACTACCCGGCTCCGCCTGTACCTGGGTCCCTTCAGACTCGAAAGACCAGGTGTGGTTTGCACCGAACTGGTGGCCCAATTCATGGGCTACAAAGTCCAGGTCAAAAATGTCTCCCTGAGGTGCGGTGGTAGCGGCAAAGGCGCTCCCTTTCTGGTTGTCCCTACAGACGGACCCAATAAATCCCGCATTTCCATTATTATTAGCCCGATGAAAAAGGTGCCCAACATCGTAATTGGCCTCCCCTATCTCGCTGGTCAACGTAGTTTGTACCTGAGCGTTCAGGTTTCCGGAGTACGGATCTGTTTCAGGATCTGTATAAATTACCTGGTCAGTAGTCGCAACCAGTTCAAGAGTTACTCCGAGATCCCGTTCAAATACCTCATTTACCCTGGTTAGGGTCCCATTAATAGCGGCCAGGGCATCCGCGACTGTTCCTCCGTGAAATTGCGTATACTCTCCGGTCGCGGAAACAGCGATCCGAAACCTGCGCAGGATCTGATCGTCAACCAGTTTGGCAACGGTAGGGCCCAATCCCATAATGGCAGCCGAAGGCGTATTACAAACCAACTTATTCGCATATCCTGTATGCGAATCCTTGGGGTAGACCACATAGACGTCCCCATTGTCGGAAGATTTGTCAATAAAGAGTGTTTTTTCAGTACCGGTATACACAATCATTCCCTGAAACCCCTTATGGGAAATACTAAAACGTATACGTGAATGCCCTTGAAGAGCATAACCGGTATACGACTTAATACTGGGGTATTTTCTGGCCAGTTCCGGGGCCAGAACCGGTGTCTCAACTACCCTGTAAGCCACTAGTTTGCCCTTTTGATCCGGAAAATGGAGTATGTTTTGGTCGCTTGCGGAAGTACCACTTAAGGCCAGCTTTTGTGAAATAGCCTCTTGTTCGAGGGAGAAAAACCGGGTTTTTTTAATGTCCAGACGTTGCAATGCCGGCGAAGTGATCTCATTTCCACGGATCTCTTGTTTCCAGTAGGATGTCTGCGCGGCTCCGGAAAAGGAAAGTAACAGAAATAATATGGTTATTGGTAAAACAAGATGTAATTTTGCGAACATCAAGGGGACTTTAAAAGATTAAAATTAAGTCTTTTTATTATTTTATCTAGTGGTTACCGTCCAAAACATCTCCAAGTACGATAAAACCCATCCGACCGCCATTACCATTGGCACTTATGACGGTGTTCATGTCGGTCACCGTAAGATATTAGAACGCCTCATAAATAATGCCAAAAAAACCGGTTTGCGGTCTACTGTACTCACCTTTTTCCCACATCCACGGATGGTTTTGCAAAAAGATGCGGATATCAAATTGTTGAATACGGTAAACGAAAAGGCCCAGATCCTTGAGGATATTGGGCTGGACACCCTCATTATTCATCCTTTTACCAAAAAATTCTCTCGCTTATCCGCTACGGAGTTTGTGCGTGATATCCTGGTAAACGAATTGAATATCAGAAAGATAATTATAGGTTACGATCACAGATTCGGCAGGAACCGCAACGCGAATATCAATGATCTGATAGCTTTTGGAAGTACTTTCGACTTTGAAGTAGAAGAGATCCCGGCCCAGGAGATAGATGATGTCTCTGTAAGCTCAACCAAGATAAGGAGGGCGCTTCACGAAGGTGATGTAAAAACCGCCAACACTTACCTCGGTTATGAATATATGCTCACAGCTACGGTCGCAAAAGGAAAGGGACTTGGGAAAGAGATACATTTCCCCACGGCTAATTTGCACATCCCGGAAAGCTATAAGCTAATCCCAAAGAACGGTGTATATGTGGTTAGGGCGGATATGGGAGATAATGAAGTTTACGGCATGATGAATATCGGATATAACCCTACGGTGAATGGTACCCAAAAGAGTATAGAGGTACACTTTTTCGATTTCGAGGCTGATATATATAACCAGGAGATCCAGGTCCGCGTATTGGAACGCATCCGGGATGAACACAAATTTGATTCCCTGGAAGCCCTGCAGCAGCAGCTCAGGAAGGACCGGGAGACTTCGCTGGCTATAATCAACAGATAAGGACATGCTGAATCGGCTGCTTTTTTCCAAAATAGACAACGGATCTCTAGTCCTTTTTCGGATTTTCTTCGGGCTACTGATCAGTTTTGAGGGCTTTGGCGCCATAGCAACGGGCTGGGTACGAAGAACCCTGATAGAACCAAAATTCACCTTTAATTTTATTGGATTTGAATGGCTTCAGCCGCTGCCCGGCAACGGAATGTATCTCTATTTTGCCATTATGGGCACCCTGGGGCTGCTGATCGCCCTGGGATATAAATACCGCTATGCCATGATCGCGTTTGCGTTGATGTGGTCCGGAGTCTACCTGATGCAAAAATCATCCTATAATAACCATTATTACCTTCTGGCCCTCATCTCGGTGATCATGTGTTTTTTTCCTGCTAACCGTGCTTATTCGCTGGATGCGAAGCTCAATCCGGAAATTCGTACGGACAGTATGTATGCCTATGTGAAATGGATAGTGGTGCTACAGCTGTTTTTGGTTTATACCTATGCCTCAGTAGCCAAATTATACGGGGATTGGTTAGACTTTACCTTTATCGACGTATTGATGCGAAGCAAGAGCGATTACTTCCTAATTGGCGGGCTGCTACAGGAGACCTGGTTCCAGAAAGTCATAGGTATTTCCGGGATCTTGTTTGATCTGCTCATCATTCCGGCTCTCCTCTGGAAGCCTACCCGGCTTTTCGCCTTCATCGTCTCTATCTTTTTTCATCTTTTCAATTCCTTCGTCTTCCAGATCGGGATCTTCCCTTACCTGGCTCTGGCCTTTACCGTCTTCTTTTTTAGCCCGGAAACCATCAAAAAGCGGTTTTTATCCAATAAAACCTTGTATTCCGACAACGAAATTATAATTCCGTCATACAGAAAAATACTTCTGCTCGTCGGAGGCACCTACTTTATTATTCAATTCGCTTTGCCCCTGCGCCACCATTTTTTCCAAGACGATGTACTCTGGACGGAAGAAGGCCACAGGCTCAGTTGGCGGATGATGTTGAGAAGCCGAAACGGGACCATTCAATTCCGGCTAGTCAACCGAACTACAGGGAAATCCGAATACGTAAAACTGGAGGATTATCTGACCAAAAAACAACGCAGAAAGGTGGCATCCTATCCGGACTTTATGTGGCAGTTCGCGCAACATCTGAAAAAGGAATACGCGGCCAAGGGTGAAGAGATCTCCGTGTTTGCCAGGTCACGCGTACGCATTAACGACCACCCTTACAGAACCTTTATCGACCCCAAAACCGACCTGGCCAACGTCCCCTGGCATCATCTTAAACATCACAACTGGATACTTCCTTCAAACTTTTCCAGCAAAAAGAAGCTTCCGGACAGACCCTAAAATCCGGTTTGCGAATCACCATTTTCGACATCTATACTCAAAATGGGAAAGGGAAGAGCGCTTTTGCTATGATTCAATAGGAAGTACTTTTGTTGATTTAGGAGTTCTGATTAGCTCGCCACTCATTTAGGAGAAAAGAATAGCGAAATACTATACCCTTTTCAACGAGCATCAAGGTACTTTTCTAACTCTACCAACATTGGCCAATTACCGTTCTTCTTTTGCGGTTTCTTTTCTGACACATAGCGAACATAGGCTAAAACCATTTACTGAGAATCTTTCATAGCCTTTTTTGCCGCAGCTTCAAGCTTCTTTTGTGATTTACTTTGGCCATATTTTGTCCATAGAGGTTGCTCTTTCCAATTCTCAGGAAATCCCATATGATTAAGGTCTACCTGAGGATATTTATTAAATAGCTCTATTAAGCTTGAAGCATATTTGTTATATGGATTCACAAATCCGAGACAGTAAACAATTATGCAAAAGCCTGCATATATCTTTAACACTTTATCTTTGGAGTCTGCCCTTGTTGAAATATTGTTTTCCCACCGATCTACCCACGGTCTTTTTGGGGACTTAATCCATTCTGGGCTGATAGTTAAAATAATATTCCATAGTCTACCGTGATGTGCGCAGATATTTCTAATGTAAACTAAACACTCTAACCAAGAAATTAGAATGCTATGGTGTAATCCGATACTCTGTGCAATAGGGATTATTTGTTTATAATTCTTTACGTTTTTTAATACTGAAAGGAGGTTGGTAAAAGTCAAGAGTTCGAACGCCTTCCACGATGGGGGCATATATTGAACATAATTACGATGGTACTTTAGAATATATTCTTGTTTAGTTTCTTGGACGTTTTTGGTGATTTTAGTTAGAAACTGTACATAGTTGGGATAGTCTTTAAATGAGTCGCTTGATTCATACCAAAATCCAGTCTTATAATCATGGGAAAGATGATATATTGTTTGAGTTCTAATTGCTATTTCAATTTGCTCAATAGCCTGAAACGTCAACGTTCTTAGATCACTATCAAACTGATACAATTTAAAAATAGTTTCGAAAGTAGAACCTTCTTTAAACTGTTCTTCTTCTTTTGGTTCTTTTAGCAAAGGATACCAGTAGTTACTCAGTCGGTTATAACTGATATATGTAAGTATTTTTTCTGCTTTATGCTTATTTTCAATATTTAGACCTCTGCTTTCAAGAAGATCGACTTGTTCTGTAAAAGTCTTAGGAGACTTTGTGTAAATTTCCTTCTTGGTTTCTGGCATTAGTCTGGTTAAGTAAATAAAACAAAAAACCCCCCAAAAGTGCACATCGTTGAGAGGTCCGGGAGGTGTTGATAAAACAAAAATAATAAATATAACTTATGGAATATTCGTTATTTCATACTCAATATCTATTAAAAAATATAAACCCATAGAGCATCCTTATAAACAGGCGTATACTTCCAACTATTTGTTTATCAATACATTATACTTCAAAAAACTCTTACTTTACCGTTGGCGTATACCTTAGATGCTCAGCTTTAAACCGACCTGGCCAACGTCCCCTGGCATCATCTTAAACATCACAACTGGATACTTCCTTCAAACTTTTCCAGCAAAAAGAAGCTTCCTAACAAACCCTGATATGCCGGCTCTGACATACCTCAATTCCCCGCTGATATTGGAGTAAGGAAATGTGCAAATTGTCGTTGATTCATTGGTCAAATAGCCCTAAATTTGCCGCTTAAACCAAAATCTCATGTTACAGCTACAGGCCATACGGGAACGCAAGGACGACATAGCCGAAGCACTGAAAAAGCGAAACCTGGATGCGGGTCCCATATTGAATTCCGCACTCCAGTTGGATGAAGAACGAAGATCTGTCCAGGCTGAGCTGGACAATACCCTGGCCACTTCGAACAAGCTTTCAAAAGAGATCGGGATGCTTTTTAAAAGCGGGAAGGCTCAGGAAGCCAATACCCTGAAAGAAAAAACAGCCGAGTTAAAAGAATCGTCTAAAGCGCTTTCCGAAAAACTTAATGAGGTCAGTCTGAAACTTAATGAGATCTTATACCAGATCCCAAATGTTCCACACCCTTCGGTACCGGCAGGCAATAGCGATGAAGATAACGAGGAAGTGTTCAGGGAAGGAGATATCCCCGAACTTTCAGGAGATGCCCTGCCTCACTGGGAGCTGGCCAAAAAGTACGATATCATAGATTTTGAGTTGGGTGTCAAGATCAGTGGTGCCGGTTTCCCGGTCTATAAAGGAAAAGGCGCCCGGCTGCAGCGCGCGTTGATCGCCTATTTTTTAGATAAGAATACCCAGGCCGGATACTCCGAAATACAGGTGCCTCACCTGGTAAACGAAGCCTCAGGTTATGGAACAGGGCAACTGCCGGACAAAGAGGGGCAAATGTACCATGTGGGTTCAGACAACCTGTATCTCATCCCAACGGCGGAAGTACCTGTAACCAATTTGTTTCGCGATACCATTGTGGATCCCGATGAGTTCCCGATACGCTACACTGCTTATACACCTTGTTTTCGGAGGGAAGCCGGAAGCTATGGGGCTCATGTCCGAGGACTGAACCGCCTGCACCAATTTGATAAGGTGGAAATTGTTAGAGTGGAACATCCGGACCATTCATATGAAGCACTGGACAGTATGGTGGAACACGTAAAGGGCATTCTCAGAGAGCTTAAATTGCCGTATCGCATCCTGAGACTATGTGGAGGAGACCTTGGCTTTACTTCCGCACTTACCTTTGATTTTGAAGTATTCTCTACCGCCCAGGACCGCTGGCTGGAGATCAGTTCGGTATCCAATTTTGAAGCATACCAGTCTAACCGATTAAAAGTCAGATTCAAAGATGGTCAAAAGAAAACGCAATTGGCACATACCCTGAACGGTAGTGCGCTGGCCTTGCCGCGGGTGCTTGCCGGAATATTGGAGAACTATCAGACGGAAGAAGGGATCCGAATCCCCGAAGTTCTGGTACCGTATACAGGCTTTTCCATCATAGATTGATCCCAATATAGACAGTATTAATCCGTTATTACCTTAGGGGATGTTAAAACCTTGTAATCTCCTTAACAAATACTTCTGCTTAACTGTGCTATATTTGTTTAATGACGCGAATGAGAATTAGGCTGTTTTTACTGATGTTTTTGATGTGTTTTGGGCTTTCCGCCCAGGACGATTTTCTGGCCAAGCAATACTTCAACGACGGCGATTTTTCAAAAGCCCTGGTTTTTTACGAGAAATTGGTTAAAAAGCATCCCAGGAGAACGGATTATGCCGAAGGCCTTATTGCCTGCTACCAGCAACTGGAAAAATACAAGGAAGCCGAAGAATTCCTCTTGAACAAGATTGGCAATGGCAACCCCTATCCCACCATATACATTGAATTGGGATATAATTATACACTTCAGGAACTCCATATAAAAGCAAGGGAATACTACGACAAGGCCTTGCAGGCCATAGAAGAAAACCCGAATTATGGTTATGGGATTGGCTTTAAATTCCAGAGGCTAACCCTTCTGGACGATGCTCTTAAAGCCTACTCCAGGGCCATGGCCTTGAATCCACAACTGGATTACAATTTCCAGATGGCCCGGATCTACGGAGAGCAGGGTGATATTGAAAGAATGTACTCCTCCTATCTGGAGCTGATCAGTAACGGAAAGTCTTCCAAGTCCAATGTATTGCGAAATATTGATTATTTCATTACTTCCGACCCTGCTAATGAAAACAATGTCAAACTAAAAAAGATCCTGCTGCAAAAGGCACAAAAAAATCCTGATGTATTATGGAATGAGCTGTTGAGTTGGCTCTTTGTGCAACAAAAGCAATACAACAGCGCCTTTAACCAGGAAAAAGCCATTTACCGCCGGGCAGAAGCCTCCTCCCTCCAAAGACTTGAAAGTCTTGGGCATCTTGCCCTTGAGGATAAGGCCCTGGAAGAGGCCCATACGATTTTTGAATACATTGAGGACAATGCCAGTGATCCGGTTATAAGACTGAATGCCAGGCTGGAACTGATTCAATTACGGCTTTTGGAAAACGATTCAAAAGCCCTTTCTGAAGTAACCAAAACCTTTGAGCAGTTGTTGGAGGCCTATGGTTATCAGAGCGAGACCATACAGCTGCAAATCGCTTACGCCAACTTCCTGACCTTTGAGAAAGACAAGGCAGAAACCGCCATAGGCGTGCTTAAAAAAACCCTGGAACTCCCTTTAAACCGGTTTGAGCGAGCCAGCATTAAAATGGCTTTGGGTGATATCCTGGTTTTCGATCAGAAATTCAACCAGGCTCTCATCCATTTTTCACAGGTGCAGAAAAGCTTAAAAAATGATGTCATGGGTCAGAATGCGAGATTTAAAGTAGCGCAGACCAGTTTTTATAAAGGCGATTTTGAGTGGGCGCTGACCCAGCTAAAGGTTTTGCGAAGCTCAACTTCTCAGCTTATCGCTAACGATGCCATGCAGCTAAGTTTGTTGATCTCAGATAATTCCCTGGAAGATTCTACCCAGACCGCCCTGAAAAAGTACGCCCGGGCAGACTTGCTGGCATACCAGAACAAAACGGAAGAGGCCATACAAATTCTGGATGACATCCTTCAAAACCATAAAGGTGAAAAAGTCGAAGATGAAGCACTGCTAAGACAGGGGAAACTTCTGGAATCCCTTAGAAAGTTTGACAGTGCCAAATTCAATTATCAAAAGATCGTGGAATTTTACGGGAATGATATCCTGGCGGACGACGCCCACTTCGCCCTGGCCGAACTTTACGAGAATTACCTTGAGGATACCGAAAAAGCCAAGGAACACTACGAAAAGATCATTTACAACTACCAGGATAGTTACTTTTTTCCTCAGGCAAGGAAACGCTTTAGGATATTGCGGGGAGATGTTATAAATTAATACTGCGAAGTCTCAAATTCAGGAATCGTATCTTTAAGTTCCCACTCTTAGACTTAAACTTACGCTTAATCTTCAAACCAGAAAACCATGTTAATTTATAACGTAACCATAAATATAGACGACACGGTTCACGATAGCTGGTTAGACTGGATGAAGGAAGTTCATATTCCTGAGGTTCTCGCAACCGGCAAGTTTATGGAAGCCCGGATGACCAGAGTCCTGGTAGAGGAGGAAACCGGAGGCACTACCTATTCCATTCAATATCTTTCCAAAGACCGTGAGACCCTGGAGGCCTATTACAAAGAAGACGCACCCAGGCTTCGGGAAGATGGCCAGAAGTTGTTTGCCAATAAATTTGTTGCCTTTAGAACAGAGTTGGAAGTTATAAGTGAACAAAAACAGGCTTCTAACAGTGCTACTGAGTTCTTATTCACCTATGGCACCCTGCAGGACAGCCCTACTCAGATAGCAGTGTTTTCCAGGTCTCTTCAGGGCAAAGACGCGGTGCTTCCCGGGCATAAAATAGCTACGGAACTCATTGCGGGTCTTTACCCTTCCGTTACGCGTTCGGATAATGCTTCGGACTCTGTCCAGGGAAAAGTTTATGCGATCAGCGGTATGGAACTCCTAAAAGCAGATACTTACGAAGGCTCAGCCTATCACAGAAAAAAGGTGGTTCTTGAATCCGGCCTTAGGGCCTGGGTCTATTACGGCCGATCTATGGGTTAAAATAGCAAAGGTGTCCAAAAAGAAGAAGAACAAAAGACATTACAGATCGCCAAAGGCGGGGTCTAATAAGCCAAAAGGACCGGTAAGACCCAAAAAATTCCTGGGACAGCACTTCTTGAAAGATGATGAGATAGCCGCCCGTATCGCGGATGCACTGCCCTTAAAAGCTTGTAAGAATGTCCTGGAGATCGGACCTGGGACCGGGGTATTGACACGGTTTTTACTCCAAAGGGATCTTAAGCTTTCCGTGATGGAGCTCGACCGTGATTCTGTGGCCTATCTAGAGCGTCAATTCCCCCTGGACGCAGCTGAGTTATTTGATGGCGGAAAGAGCTTTGATATTATTGAAGCTGATTTCCTGACCTATGACCTGGACAGCTTGTTCCCTGGTGATTGCTTTGCCATAGTAGGCAATTTTCCATACAATATTTCTTCCCAGATCGTTTTCAAAATGCTGGAGCACAGGCAGCGCATCCCGGAATTTGCCGGAATGTTCCAGAAAGAGGTTGCTGAACGGATCTGCGAAAAAGAGGGCAGCAAAACCTATGGGATACTCTCGGTACTCGTCCAGGCTTTCTACGAGGCAGAGTATCTTTTCACAGTAGGTCCGGAAGTTTTTGTACCCCCGCCAAAAGTAGCCTCTGGTGTCCTTAGACTGATTCGCAAAGAAGTTTTTGAACTTGAGTGCGATGAAGCCCTTTTCTTCCGGGTTGTAAAAACAGCCTTTAACCTTCGTAGGAAGACCTTGCGGAACAGCCTAAAAGTCTTTGACCTTTCCGATAATCTAAAAGAAGATGCTATCTTTGACCGGCGTCCGGAGCAATTGGCCGTGGCTGATTTTATCGCTCTGACCGATAAGATAGCAAATGACACCCTTTAAGCTAACAGACGAACTTCTGGCTGAAATAGAGCAGCTCATTGAAACCCAAAAAGGTCCGGAATTGGAGTACCTTTTGGGAGACGTGCACTATGCAGATATCGCGGAGATCATCAACGAGCTCAATGAGGATGAAGCTACTTACCTGATTAAATTACTCGACAGTGACAAGACCTCCGATGTACTGACGGAATTGGATGAAGATGTTCGTGAAGCCATCCTCAACAACCTTTCTTCCAAGGAAATTGCCGAAGAGCTGGAGGAACTGGATACGGATGACGCCGCAGACATTGTTGCAGAGCTTCCCGAAGAGATCATTCAAGAGGTTATTTCGGAAATAGAAGACCGGGAACACGCCCAGGACATCGTAGATCTACTGAGATATGACGAGAATTCCGCAGGGGGTCTCATGGCCAAGGAGCTTGTTAAGGTAAACGAGAACTGGAACGTGCTGACCTGTGTAAAAGAAATGCGGGCACAGGCAGAGAATGTGACCAGGGTTCATTCCATTTATGTCGTAGACGATGAGGATGTTCTTAAGGGAAGATTGTCCTTGAAGGACCTTCTCACCACCTCAACTACCGCCCAGATCAGAGACGTTTATATCCCTAAGGTAGATTCTGTCAATGTGAACGAAGATCCGGAGGAAGTCGCAAAGATCATGTCTAAATACGACCTGGAAGCCATCCCGGTGGTGGATGAAATGGGTCGACTTGTTGGCCGTATCACCATCGACGATATTGTGGATGTGATCAAAGAGGAAGCGGATAAGGATTACCAGCTGGCCGCCGGTATCTCCCAGGTAGTGGAGGCAGATGACAGCATTTGGGAACTTACTAGGGCGAGACTGCCATGGCTCTTTCTGGGGCTGTTAGGCGGAGTAGGAGCCGCGGCCATCATGGGTGGCTTTGAAGAAATGATAAGTAAGCATGCGATCCTCTTTTTCTTTACCCCCTTAATCGCGGCGATGGCGGGTAACGTAGGTGTTCAATCCAGCGCGATCATCGTTCAGGGTCTGGCAAATGACGATCTGAAAGGAAGTGTTAGTAACCGATTGTTCAAAGAAATGTTACTTGCCCTGTTAAACGGACTTATACTCGCGGCCATTTTGTTATTGTTTACCTGGTTCTGGAAAGGTGATTTTTACACGGCTCTGGCCATTTCCGCCTCCCTGGTAGCAGTCATTATTGTGGCAGGTATCATAGGCACCTTCACTCCGCTATTCCTAAACCAAAGGGGTATAGACCCTGCTATTGCCACTGGTCCCTTCATTACCACCAGCAATGACATATTTGGTATCCTGATCTACTTCTGGATCGCCAAAATAATCCTCGGGATCTGAGGGAACTCCTTATCTCTAAAATTTGGCTTACCTTAAACCGGAGAAAAATACTTTTGCGATTGAAAACTCTATCCGCATGAATGTCAAAGTAGGCGTGGTTCAGGAAAGCCCTGTTTTTTTTGATAAGGCAAAGACCTTGGAAAAGCTGGAAAAGCTGTGTACATCATATGCCGCTCAAGGTTGTGAATTGTTGGTTTTTCCTGAATCCTTTATTCCGGGATACCCCAGGGGATTCACCTTTGGGGCTAGGGTAGGAAGTCGTACCAAAGAAGGTAGAAAGCTCTATACGGAATACTATAATAACAGCATTGAACTGGAGGGGTCGGACCTCAAGCGGTTGGAAGGGATCTCCAAAGAAAACTCCATCTATCTGGTGGTGGGAATAACTGAAAAGGAGGCCAAAAGCGGTAGTCTGTACTGCTCCATGCTTTACATTTCACCCCGCAGCGGATTGCTTGGTGTTCATCGGAAGATTAAACCAACCGGAACGGAAAGGATTATCTGGAAAGAGGCGGCAGGAGAATCATTGACAAGTTTTCAGACCCAAATTGGCAAATTGGGTGGTTTGATTTGCTGGGAGAATTATATGCCTCTGGCACGAATGGCTATGTATAGCAAAGGTGTTGAGATCTATATCGCCCCAACGGCTGATTCACGGGAAGAATGGACCGCCACTATGCGGCACATTGCCCTGGAGGGGCGCTGTTTTGTTCTGGGATGTAATCAGTATTTCACCAAATCCATGTACCCGGAAAGATTCCGTCAGTTGCTGGAGGGGGAACCGGAAAACCTCTGCAGAGGTGGGAGTATAATTGTATCACCCCTGGGTAAGGTAATTACTGGTCCTCTATATGATGAAGCAGGGGTCCTGGTCGCCGATCTGGATCTTGATGAAGTCTCCGGCAGCAAGCTGGACTTTGATGTGATCGGACATTACTCCAGAGATGATATTTTTGAACTTAAAGTGCACGGACAACCCGAAATGCGGAAAGAATGAAACCTAACCAACAACCCTTTCTTTTTACAATTCAGATACAACTCAAACCCTATGGATCAACTTAAAAACCCCTTACTGTTTATACTACTGTTGGCCTTTGGATGCCAGCAGCCGGGTGAAACTCCTAAATTCAGCCTGGATGAAACCCCTGGCCAACTGGAGATCTTTGGAGAAGAAATAGTCTCCACATCCCTGTACGAAAGGGATTTTGCAATATCCCCTAACAGAAAAGAGATCGTTTTTACTCTTGGGAATTACAAACAAAGTCAACGCTGTCTGGTAAGTATCAAAAAAGAGGATCAGGGATGGGGATCTAAACAAATACTGCCATTTTCCGGCAAATACAACGATATAGAACCCTTCTTTTCGGTAGACGGGAAGCAACTGTTCTTCGCGTCTAACCGGCCGATGGATGCGGATACTACACGAAAGGATTACAATATCTGGTCCGTAGAACGCGGTCCTGAAGGTTGGGGCGATCCTGTCCCCCTGGATACCCTGATCAACACCAGTGGAGATGAATTCTATCCTGCATTGGGAAAAAGCGGAAACTTATACTTTACCGCAACACGGAAAGACGGGATTGGAAGGGAGGACATTTTTCTTAGCACTTATGGCGACCAGGGCTATCAAAAACCGGTACCCTTAGACAGCACCGTAAATACAGCTGTATTTGAATTCAACGCCTATGTGGACCCCGATGAAGAACTGCTGATCTTCAGCGCCTTTGGAAGAAAGGATGGGAATGGCGGGGGAGATCTTTACTTTAGTAAAAAAACCGCGGATGGGGGCTGGGCTCCAGCCAAAAATATGGGCGAACTGGTCAATTCAGACAAATTGGACTACTGTCCGTTCCTGGACCAAAGCAACGGGAATTTCTATTTCACCAGTGACAGGGCCGGAAAATTTGAAGGGCGGCTTCGTTCGGTGGAAGAATTGCAGGATCTTGCGGATGAAATTCTAAACGGAATGGGGAATATCTATCGCTTAAACACCGGGCAATTAGATATGGAAATTGACCAATAAGACTATTTTAATAGTACTTCAGTTCTGTTTATGAATACGGACGCAATTATTAATTCATTCAAACAATATCTGCCATTAGGCAAGGCAGACAGTGCTGCTCTTGCCGAGAGACTTATAGAAAAACGCATAAAACGAAGGCACTTTGTATTACAACAAGGTGATATATGCAGGCACTACAGTTTTGTGGTACAAGGTTGCCTGAAAATGTACAAGGTAGATGACAAGGGCCAGGAGCACAACCTGCAATTCGCAATCGAAAACCAGTGGATCACGGATATCGGCAGTTTTCATAGTGAACTCCCCAGTGAACTTTATATTGAGGCCTTAGAACGTTCAATTATACTTCAAATATCTAAAGATCAACTGATCTACCTTTACGTAAACCACCCAAAATTCGACCGGAACTTTAGAGTGATCATTGAAAACGCCTTCGTTGATCTTCAAAAAAGGGTGCTGCAGAATATCAGCTGTACGGCCGAAGAACGATATCTCTACTTTAAGGAGAAGAACCCGGAACTGTTCAATCGCATCTCAAACGTGCAAATTGCTTCATACATAGGGGTTACACCAGAATTCCTAAGCAAAATAAGGCGTTCCCTGGCATCCCGCTAGGCCAATTTCTTAAACTATATTAAGACGCTTTCTTAAACTGCCTTATAGGCAACTTTTTTTCCATTGCCTCAACTTTGTCGTATAAAAAACAAAGCGATGAAAACCTGGATCAAAATTACACTGATAGCACTAATACTACATGGTGCATGTACCGACAAGTCACAAAAAAATACAAAAACCTTAAACAACGAAGAGATGGAAAAACAAGCAAAACAGGAAATCGAAACAATTCTGGCCAAGTACGAAGAGGTCTTAAATACTTCAAACGCGACAGCCGCAGTAGCACTATATACCCAAGATGGAGTCTTTATGCCCTCTAATGCTCCATCTGCAAGGGGATCAGAAAATATTCAAGCTGCTTATGAATTTGTATTCTCAAACATACAGCTGAATATTAAGTTCTTTATTGATGAAATTGTTATAGATCAGGATATTGCTTATGCAGTCACCGGATCTAAAGGAACCACATTAATACATGCCAGCGGGGAAACCGTACCGGAGGAAAACCGGGAACTTTTTGTTTTTGAAATAGAAAACGGAAAGTGGAAAATAGCGCGTTATATGTTCAATAAAACAAATAGTACACTTTAAGATCCCCCCGAATATATTTAGCAAAGCATAAACCATATGGTTTATGCTTTTTTATTACATTTAATCCTTGCAGAATCATCTTTTTTACTGATCCACAAACGAAACAGATCCCACTTATGAAAGCCATAAACCTCAAGGAGAAACACGGTCTTTTTACAAAGAAATGGCATCCACATCAAATAGCGACCGTAGACGATATGCAGGTCATATTGGCGAAGATCCAGGGAGAGTTCGTATGGCATGCCCATGATGAGGAAGATGAACTTTTTCAGGTACTCAAGGGAACCCTGATCATGAAGTTCCGCGACAAGGTGGTAGAGGTGAATGAAGGCGAGATCATCGTAGTTCCCAAGGGAGTTGAACATTGCCCTTCTACCCGGGATAATGAAGTTGTCCATCTCTTGCTTTTTGAAAAACAAAACACCGCGCATACCGGGAACGTACAGCACGAAATGACCCAGACCACCTATCCTAAAATATGAAATACTTCCCCATTGCCTTGTTGTTCCTGGTCTTACTGAGTCCTGACTTTGCATATCCCCAACAGGAGTTGGACCCTGCCGCCAAATCCTTTTCCAAAATAGAAATGAGCCCGGGGATTTCGGATGTTACTTTTCTGAGCAGTTCCGGGAAAAAATGGAAAATGAGGGTCAGTTTTCCACAAAACATAAGACAAGCAGAGAAGAACACCTTGATCATTGCCCTGCATTGGGCAGGAGGTTACGGAACCTACAGCGGATTTGCAGACTGTCTCGCTTTCCCGGGATTCAAGTCCATGGAGGCCATTGTAGTCGCTCCTGAAGGAGAAGGCCAATTGTGGTCCAGCGAGAATAACATAACAAAAATAAGGACCATAGTAGCCCAGGCCGTAAAGCACTGGAAGGTAGATCCGGAGAGGGTAGCGGTAAGCGGATATAGTAACGGCGGTAATGGCAGTTGGTATTTTGCTGAACACCTTCCTGGATTGTTTTCGGCAGCCATCCCCATGGCCAGTGCGTACAAGGCTGAAGGTAAAATTAGCATCCCTCTTTATGTCGTGCACGGAGGAAAGGACGAGCTTTTTCCGCTGTCCCGTACACAGCAATGGGTAGACCTTGCCAAAAAAGAAGGAAGTGAGATCACACTTGTGGTCAACAATGCGCTTTCCCATTTTGAGGGATGCGCTTATACAGAAGAACTTAAAAAGGCCGGGCAATGGCTTAGAAAAATATGGGAAAACTAAAGGTATTACATCTGGACACCAACCATCCTTTGCTTTTAGAACAACTAAAAGCCCTTCGTTTCAAAAACTACGAAGACTATAACTCTTCCAGGGAAAAAATTGAGAAGAAGATCCACAAATACGACGGAATCGTGATCCGCAGCCGCTTCACTTTGGATAGACCTTTTCTGGAGAAAGCTTCCAAATTGAAATTTATCGCCAGGGTTGGAGCAGGGCTGGAGAACATTGATACTCGGTACGCCAGGGAACGGGAAATATTTTTGGCCGCGGCCCCAGAAGGTAACAGAAATGCGGTAGGAGAACACGCGCTGGGTATGCTTCTATCCCTTTTCAACAAACTAAACAAAGCCCACAGGGAAATACAACAGGGCATTTGGGACAGAGAAGGAAATCGAGGGCTGGAACTCGAAGGGAAAACGGTGGGTATTGTCGGATACGGTAACACCGGAAAAGCCTTCGCCAAAAAATTGGCTGGTTTTGACACTGAGGTCATTTGCTACGACATTATAGGAGGTGTGGGAGACTCCAATGCGCGGCAGGTAGGCATCATGGAGTTGCAACAGCGAACGGATGTCTTAAGTCTACACGTTCCTCAAACACCCGAGACCACCGGAATGATCAATGAAGAATTCATCAATGGCTTTCAAAAGCCTTTCTGGTTTCTAAATACGGCAAGAGGAAAATGCGTGAATACCAGGGACCTGGTTAGCGCCCTGGAATCCGGTAAGATCTTAGGGGCCGGATTGGATGTTTTGGAATACGAAAAAACCTCCTTTGAAGATATGTTTTCCGAAGAGCAGTTACCCGAAGCCTTCCACTATCTGATGAAGGCCGAGAACGTCATTTTAAGTCCGCATGTAGCGGGTTGGACCGTGGAAAGTAAGGAAAAATTGGCCCAGACCATTGTAGATAAGATCAAAGCTGAATTTTGTTAAATTTAGGATGTGAAGCGGACCGTCCTAATTTTCGCTGCGCTTATTGCGGCTTTGCTGAGTCTTTTTCAACTCAGCAAATACTCCTATATCTCCGGGGACAGCTCCATAGAAATGATCATCGCCGTCATTGCAGTGGTCTTCCTTTTGATCGGGCTCTACATCAATAAGAGGAGAAACCAGGGCAAAAAAGATCCCGAAAGCCTTGGAATTGACCATGAGAAGATCAAACAGCTGGGTTTGAGTAGCAGGGAGTACGAAGTATTACAGGAAATCTCAAACGGGCTATCCAACCGCGAGATCGCATCAAAACTGTTCGTTTCGGAAAGTACGATCAAAACCCATGTCTCCAATCTGCTGATCAAGCTGGATGCTAAAAGGCGGACCCAGGCCATTCAAATAGCCAAAAAGTACAGAATACTCCCTGAATAAGGGGTGTTTGGCACTAAAGTACGAGTAGTTTGGTACTTTAGTATGAGTACGCTGAGCAGTGCCTTATGTAATTTTGAGTCAAACAATAAAGACCAACATTATGAAAAAAACCATTCTCCGTTTTGGGATCTACAGCGCAGTGACCATTTGTGTGCTATTCCTTTTAAGCTGGTATCTGATCGGCGATCAGGATTACACCACACAGGAAATCCTGGGTTATGCCTCTATAATCGTTTCGCTCTCCTTTGTCTATTTTGGAATAAAACACTACCGGGATAAAGAAAGCGAAGGGCTGATCAGCCTTGGTAAGGCCCTTGGTATCGGAATTCTGATCACGCTATGTGCGGCTTTGGCATTCGGGATACTCGATATCATTTACAACCAATTCATCAACCCCGATTTTCTGAATGAATATTACCAAAGGAATATTGAAGAGCTCCGAAGCACATTACCCCCTGAGGAATTCCAGGTGAAACTTGAGACAATGGAATCTGAAAAAGCCCTATTTGCGAATCCGATGATGAGTTTCATCCTCATGTTCATGACGGTTTTTGTAATCGGATTTATCATGTCGCTCATTTCGGCCTTGATCCTACAGAAAAAGTCCTAATCCAATAATCATCAACCATGAGATCATCAGCATCCAGCCCAGAAGCATACCTGTCAGAACTGCCGGAGGACCGTCGGGAGGCGATGAGCCAACTCCGAAATACCATCTTGGAAAACATCCCCGAAGGTTTTGAAGAGACCATGAATTACGGGATGATAGGTTATGTAGTTCCGCATTCCATTTATCCGGATGGGTACCATTGCGACCCTAAGCTGCCTCTGCCTTTCATCAATATTGCATCCCAAAAGAACTTTGTGGCCTTATACCATATGGGAGTCTATTCCGATAAAAAACTACTGGATTGGTTCACTAAGGAATATCCGAAATACGTAAAGACCAAACTGGATATGGGTAAAAGCTGTATTCGGTTCAAAAAGATCGAGACCATTCCCTACAAGCTCATCGGAGAACTGTGTTCCAAGATCAGCGTTCAGCAATGGATAGAATTTTACGAGAAATCAACAAAAACAAATCAATAAAACGAACAGTCATGAAAAACAGAGTAACAGGTATTGGGGGATTCTTTTTTAAAACCAAGGACCCGGACGGCATTAAACAATGGTATAACAGGCACCTGGGGCTAAATACCGATCAGTATGGTTGGTCTTTTTGGTGGAAGGACAAAGAGGGGAACGACTGCGTAACCCAATGGAGCCCCTTTAAAGAGGATACTGAGTACTTCGCTCCCAGCGAGTCGTCTTTTATGATGAATTTCAGGGTGGAAAATCTGGTAGAGCTTTTGGAAGTGCTAAAGGAGGAAGGTGTTACTATAGTTGGTGAAATTGAGGAATACGACTACGGAAAGTTCGGTTGGATCCTGGATCCTGAGGGGAACAAGCTGGAGTTGTGGGAACCTGTGGACAAAGCATTTCTCTGATATCAGAAAATTTGCTACATTTAGTACCAATAGTAACCAACAAAATAAGCAAGCATGTCAGACGATAACAAAGATCTCGGGGATAAGGCTGAAGATGCATTTGAAAATGCAAAAGAAAAAGCCGGTGAATTTGCCGAAGAGGCCAAAGAAAAGGCCAGTGATTTTGCTGAAGACGCCAAAGAGGCCGCCAGCGATTTTGCAGAAGAGGCAAAGAAAACCGCAAATGAATTTTCAGAAGGTCTGAAAAACGCCACCGGAGGTAGTGACAATAAGAAAATACTGGCCGGGATCCTTGCCATAGTACTCGGATGGGCTGGTGTCCATAAATTTATCCTTGGATACACCAAGGAAGGTTTTATTTTACTTGGCTTCTCCTTGATCTCATACGTATTAGCCTGTTTTATTATTGGTGCCTTCCTGGCATGGATTCCACCAATCATTGGTCTGATCGAGGGGATTATTTACCTGACCAAGTCGGACGAAGAATTCTACAACACCTACCAGGCTGGCAAAAAGCCCTGGTTCTAGAATAAAAAAGTCAGATTATTGCGATCTGGCTTTTGTTTTTAGTTTTATTATCGTAATATTGCAATATATAAATATGAAATGGGGGTTACCAAATCACAAATATTCACGGATCGTCAAAACGGATTGGCCGCTACCTTCAGGGTACTCGCCAACCCGGCAAGGATCGCCATCCTGGAGTACATTGCTTCGCAAAAAGCCTGTATCTGCAATGATATTGTAGACGAGATAGGACTGGCCCAGCCCACAATTTCACAACATCTGAAAGAGCTCAAGAGTATTGACCTGATCAGTGGCGAGATTGAAGGCAAAAAAGTTTGTTATTGCATTAACCTGGAGAAGTGGAAAGAAGTACAACAACAACTTAACACCTTCTTCGATAAAACTTCTTTCATTTGTTGTTAATCAAATATTATAATTATGAAAACAGGAGAATTCCTTTCCCTATTGAGAGCGCATCAGAACAAGAGTTTATTGTTCGATTACCGTAACGGAGCCCTTGTTGGTGCCAATTATCATATCACTGAAGTCAAGAATATTCATATAGATGCTGTGGACTGTGGTGCCAGGACAGATACCTGGAAGGAGACCGTTGTCCAGCTTTGGGAAAGCCCCAAGGAGATCGGCAAAACAGAATATATGACCACTTATAAGGCCCTTAGCATTTTGAACAGGGTTGGCCGAATGAAACCCATGGAGGCCGAGGCCGAATTAAAATTTGAATACAGCAACGACGGTTTTCATACCGCCCAGTTATACGTGCAGGATGTGGAACTATCGGCTGACCAATTCCTGGTTAGGCTTTCTGTTCAAAAAACGGACTGCAAGGCGAAGGATGCCTGCGGCGTACCGGAGTCCAAACTGGTTGGACAGGCAGTTGAAGCTGGATGTAATCCTGAAAGTGGTTGTTGCTGATCATGTCTATACGTATCCGAAAAATGGTAGCTGAAGACTGGGAGGGCGTGGCCCGCATTTATGCGGAGGGCATTGCCACCGGTTTCGCCACCTTTGAAAAGCAAGTACCCTCCTATGCGGATTGGGATCAAAACCATCTTAGCAGCTGCCGTCTGGTGGCCCAGGAAGGGGAAGAACTCCTGGGCTGGGCTGCACTTTCACCGGTTTCCAGTCGCTGCGTGTATGGCGGGGTAGGTGAAGTAAGCGTCTATGTGGGAGAGCAGGCCCGTGGCAAAGGTGTTGGGGAATCGCTAATGAAAGAACTGATCGTCCAAAGCGAAGCCGAAGGGCTTTGGACCCTGCAGTCCGGTATCTTTCCTGAGAATTTAGGCAGTATCAAATTACATGAGAAGGTAGGCTTTAGGAAGATCGGCAAGCGAGAAAGGATAGGGAACCTGGATGGGGTCTGGAAAGACAATGTCCTCTTTGAAAGACGAAGTAATACTATAGGAACAACATAAAATTATGAAAAACATTTTGGTATTGTGCACAGGGAATTCCTGCAGAAGCCAGATGGCCCATGGCTACCTAAATCAGCTTACCAATGGGGATGCCAACATTTACAGTGCAGGTATTGAAACCCATGGACTCAACCCCGGGGCCGTAGCCATAATGAAAGAAGACGGTATAGATATTTCCGGGCACAGCTCAAATCATGTGGATGAGTACCAGGGTGTGGAATGGGACTATATTATCACGGTCTGTGATCACGCCAATGAGAACTGCCCGTTTATCCCGGCCAAAAACGCACAAAGGATACACCGGAATTTCTTTGATCCTTCCAAGGTAATCGGAACGGAAGACGAAAAGCACAAGGCTTTTTTAAAAGCGCGGAATGAGATACGGCAGTTCTTTATGGAATTTGTCGCCTCAGAATTAGCCTAGGAAGCTCCGTTTGTCTCCATAAACTTGCGTTCCAGCTCTGCCTGAAACTCTTCCATAACGGGTTTTACGGTGCTTTCGGGCAGGTCGGATATCTTGATGTACATCAGCCCGTCTACGGCATTGTTAAAGAGCGGATCTACATTAAAGGCCACAACTTTGGCGTTCTGCTTGATGTACTTTTTGATCAGTACCGGCAGACGCAGGCTACCCGGTTCCACTTCTTCGATCAGGCGGTCGAATTTATTTAGGTCCGCGGCAGTAGCGTCGAATACGAATTCCTTATCCGCATCCTTCAGCTTTACCTTGAACTCTTTTTTGGGCCTTACATACTGAGCCACGTAGGGGTCCCAGTAATTAGACTTCATAAACTCTATCATAAGGGACTTGGAGAAATTGGAGAATTGATTGCTGATACTTACCCCACCAATGAGGTATTTGTGTTCCGGATATCGCAGGGTGGTATGAACAATTCCCTTCCAAAGCAAAAACAAGGGCATGGGCTTTTGCTGGTACTCTTCTACAATATAAGCTCTGCCCATTTCAATGGATTGCTGCATCATACCATACAATTCGGGTTCAAAACCGAACAGGTCCTGCAGGTAAAATCCATCAATTCCGAAATTCTTGAATATTTCCGCACCCATTCCCATGCGGTAGGCCCCGACAATTGTCTTTTCATGGTTATCCCATAGGAAAAGATGGTGATAATAGGAATCAAAACGATCGAGGTCTATAGGGTTATTGGTACCCTCCCCTATGGCCCGGAAAGTCACTTCCCTTTGCCTTCCAATTTCTTTTAAAATAAAGGGCATGTCCTCCTTCTGTGCCAGGAAAACCTCGTAGTTCTTACTTTGTAGCAGCCTGCAGTCCTTCTCCCTTAACTTTTCAATTTCACCCTCAATAACTTCCTTCCGTATGGCGGAGGCAATCTTCCTGGGCGGTTTTGGGATCTTTAAGGTTGATGGGATCTGATCTATAAGTCGATCTTTCTCATAGGCATTCGCCAGGATATAAGTCTTTTTGCGGAGCAGCTCAGCGAATTCATCCAAATGGTGGTGCTCCTTTTGAGTGCTTACAGAAATTGGTTGCCCGATCCGCACCTTGATAGCCCTGTTGCGTTGGGTGGTCAGCTCGGAAGGCAATTTAGCCGTCCGGAATATGTCGTTTATTTTGGATAGGCGATAGAAAAGCTTGCTGTTCCTCGCATGGAAATAAATTGGTACAATCGGCACCTCCGCTTTACGGATCAGCTTTAGAGCCGCTTCTTCCCAGGGTTTGTCCACGATGAGTTTACCATCTTTATAGGTGGAGACCTCTCCCGCGGGAAAGATCCCAAGCGGATGGCCTTCGCGGAGATGCGCAATAGCATTTTTGAAGCCTGCAATGCTACTTTTGGCATCCTTGTGGTTCTCAAAAGGGTTTACCGGCATGATGTAGGGGGCCAGGGGTTCTACCCTGTGGAGTAGAAAATTGGCGATGATCTTGAAATCCTCCCTTTTTTGAAGCAAAAGCTTTAACAGCAGAACACCGTCTATACCCCCCAATGGATGATTGCTAATAGTTATATAAGCACCTTCTTTGGGTAGCCTTTTAAAATCTTCTTCAGGTATCTCGAAGTCAATTTCGTAGTAATCCAGGATAGCATCTAAAAAGTCCAGGCCTTCCAGGTGCTTATGTTTGTTATAAAAACGGTTGATCGTGGCAATCTTGGTGATCTTCATCAACAGCCATCCCATAAAAGTTCCCAGAAAACCGTACTTCTGCAGGTGTATCGCCTGAGCAACCTCTTTTGCGGTCACTAAACCCATTCTAATCAAAAATATTGGAACGGTAAATATAGGAAAATAGGATGTGGAGACCCTCTTTTGCTGAAATAAAAAGGAAGAATTTGCTTACTTCACTACCAATTGTACAGTTTCTTTACCGCGTTGCTCCAGCAGCACTTCCCTTCCGTTTTGCAAGGATTCAATGGCAGCCGTATCAAAATGCCTTATGGTATAAAGTGATACCTCTTCGTGGTGTACTACCTTGAATTTTCCCTGGAGCTGTTCCAGAAGCGCTTCCAGTTTCCCGAATTTGTTATCCACACAGACGGAAAAGCTAATAGCTGAATTTTGAATGAGATCCACCTTCATCTTATGATCGTGAAGAAGCTTAAAAAGATCACTGATATTATCTTCAACGATAAATGAAAAATCCAATGAAGACAACTTCATCAGGACCTGGTTCTTCTTAACTATAAAGCAGGGGATCTCCGGATCTATCCCTATCCCTTTTCCTACAGTAGTCCCCGGGTCTGCCGGATTCAAAAAGGACTTAACATGCAAGGGGATCTCTTTACGCTGAAGAGGTTGCAGCGTTTTAGGGTGAATTACCGATGCCCCGTAGAAGGCCAGTTCTATGGCCTCGCGATAGGATATCTTGTTGAGCAATCGGGTTTCTTCAAAGTATCGAGGATCCGCATTCAATACCCCGGGAACGTCCTTCCAGATAGTCACCGATTGCGCGTCAAGGCAGTAAGCCAGGATAGCGGCTGTATAGTCAGAGCCTTCGCGCCCCAGTGTGGTTGTAAAATTGTTGTCGTCACTCCCCAAAAAACCCTGAGTGATATAGAGTTTTCCCATTTTTACGCTATTGGAGATCCTTTCCTGGGTACTTTCCCAGTTTACTTTTACATCCCGGTAATTGTTATCTGTTTTGATCAGATCGCGTACGTCCAGCCAGCTGTTTTGAATGCCCACAAGGTTCAGGTAGTTACTGACAATGGTAGTGGAAACCAATTCCCCATAGCCAACAACCTGATCGTAAACAAAACTGTATTTGGGGGATTTATTCCAGGCTAAAAAGCCGCGAACCTCATCAAAGAGGGACTGAATTTCACGAAAAACCGGATGGTCTTCATCTTCAAAGAGTCCTGTTAAGATGGCACTATGAGTGTTCATTACCTCCCTGAGCGCATTGGCTACCGAGCTCTTGTCCTCAAAGTAGGCATCAACGACCCGCTCCATGGCATTGGTCGTCTTTCCCATGGCCGAAACCACTAAAAAAGTATCCTGATAGCCGGTCTTCTGTAATACGCTTACCAGGTTTTTAACCCCATCGGCATCCTTTACAGAAGCACCTCCAAATTTAAATATCCTCATAAATAACTGTTTCCTTCTCTTATGATAATACGGCCTGTTTACAAATTTGCCAGGTAGTTTTGTATCCCATTTTCATCCAATTGAACTACGTCCCAATCGCGCATCACCCTTGCGCCCTTGCTTTCGTAGAAACGGATAGCAGGCTCATTCCAATCCAGGACTTCCCAACATATTCGTTTAACGCCTAATTCTTTTCCGTATTTCACTACTTCATTCAAAAGTGCTGTCCCCAATCCGCTGCCACGCATCTTTTCGGATACGATGAGATCTTCCAAATGTAAGGCTATACCTTTCCAGGTGGAATAACGCGGATATATTAAGGCCATACCAACGATCTCCTCATCGATCTCAGCGACGAAACAATGGAATCGACTATTTTTCCCAAAGCCATCCTGCACCAGATCCTCGATCTGTACCTCAACCGCGTCAGGGTCTTTTTCAAAGGCGGCCAGTTCTTTGATCAGGTCCAGGACCTGTGACATATCAGCCTCTCGGGCATCGCGAATGTTGTAGTTCATAACTGTTACAAATAAAACACAAAGTTATAAATTTAAAAAACTAAGCTTCAACGAAATCGATGTAGTATCACAAAATAAACGATATTTGTGCCTAAATAAATCCTCTTCCCATTCATGGACAAAAAAAACAGTACCCTTGGCGAATTCATCATTGAAAACCAGGCATCATTCCAATATTCCTCAGGGGAATTATCCAAACTGATCAACGCGCTTCGTCTCGCTGCAAAAGTAGTTAATCACGAAGTGAATAAGGCGGGACTTATAGACATTCTGGGAGCTGCAGGGGATACTAATATCCAGGGAGAAGACCAGCAAAAACTGGATGTGCTGGCCAATGAAAAATTCATTCAAACCCTGAAGAACAGGGAAATTGTATGCGGTATCGCCTCGGAAGAAGAAGATAGTTTTATCAGTATAAACAGTAGTGACGAAAGGCATCAGAACAAATATGTGGTATTGATAGACCCTCTGGATGGTTCTTCCAATATAGATGTCAATGTTTCCGTAGGAACTATCTTTTCCATCTACCGAAGAATTACTCCTGTGGGTACACCGGTTACCCTTGAGGATTTCCTTCAACCGGGCAAGAACCAGGTAGCCGCGGGATACATTATTTACGGTACTTCAACCATGCTGGTTTACACTACAGGCCATGGTGTGAATGGCTTTACCCTGAACCCGGCTATCGGGACCTTCTACCTATCGCACCCGGACATGCAATTTCCTGAAACAGGGAAGATCTATTCCGTAAACGAGGGAAATTACATCCACTTCCCTCAGGGTGTCAAAGACTATATTAAATACTGCCAGAAAGAAGAAGGGGACCGTCCCTATACCTCGAGATATATAGGGTCCCTGGTATCAGATTTCCATCGGAATATGATCAAGGGTGGGATCTATATGTATCCTAAGAGCAGTATGGCATCTAACGGAAAATTGCGTTTGCTGTACGAATGCAATCCGATGGCATTTTTGGCAGAACAGGCCAACGGAAAGGCCAGTGACGGGCATCAGAGGATCTTAGATATCCAACCCACGGAACTTCACGAAAGAGTACCCTTTTTCTGTGGCAGCAGGAAGATGGTGGAAAAAGCGGAGGAGTTTATGAAATAGACAAGAAAAAAGGGGCTGTATGCCCCTCTCTAATTCTTCCGGAATCCTTTAGCGATTCATTTTTTTGATCTCGTCGATAAAATTATCTCGGTCTACCCCTGCCCTAACCAATCTTAGTGCCTTATCTACTACATAATGTACATTAACGGTAGAAAATCCGAGTCCAACTCCCAACCTTTCCAAAAGGCCGGTCTGGTTTTCCCCGAGTTCGTCATCTGCATAAACCATTCTGGCCAGATCGTAGAGGCGTTCCAACCTCTTGTCATAACTGGTTGGCGGGTTGATCTGATGAGATTTGTAATTCTTCAATATCTTTTTGTAATCCGCTTCGGAGATATGAAGATTGGCTGCCAATCGGTGTAAAAAGGCTCTTTCTTCATCGGTGATCACTCCATCGCTCATCGCTACCCTTACAATAGCCGCGAAATGATCCTGGTTGCGTTTTCTGAATCCGCTATCAAATAGATCTAATATAGACATGCATCTCAAAATTTAATTCCGCAAATATAATTTTTTTAGAGGTCTTTATTTCAATCCAACCCCAACTTTATTTTGGGCCTAAATTCGTATCTTCATCCGGCTATGCAAAAACCGCTTCTGAAGTTCACGGACAAAGGGATCTACTGTGAAATCGCTGACGTATACCTGGATCCATGGCGCCCCGTTAAAAAAGCGATCATTTCTCATGGCCACTCAGATCACAGTCGTTGGGGACATCAAAAATACATCACCCACCACCGCAATATCCCCATTGTAAAACACCGTCTCGGAGACATTGATATAAGTGGCAGGGAATGGGGAGAGACCTTTCGGATCAACAATGTAAAATTCAGTCTTCATCCCGCCGGCCATATCGTTGGTTCCTCTCAAATTCGCGTGGAACATCAGGGCGAAGTGTGGGTCTTTACCGGAGATTATAAAACGGAAAACGACGGCCTGGCCACTCCCTATGAGTCCGTTCAATGCCACACCTTTATCACAGAGTGTACCTTTGGGCTTCCGGCGTTTAAATGGAGTCCGCAGACAGAGGTCTTTGATGAAATAAATCAATGGTGGGCGGCCAACAAGGCGGAGAAAAAGACCTCGGTACTTTTCGGTTATACTCTGGGCAAAGCTCAGCGTTTACTGAAACATCTCGATACCAATATCGGGAAAATTTACACCCATGGAGCCGTGGAGAACATGACCCAGGTTATACGTCCGCTGGCCGACTTACCGGAGACCATACAGATCACTCCCGAAACCAAAAAGGAAGAACTGCTCGGGAACATGGTATTGGCCCCTCCCAGCGCCCATGGGAGTAGCTGGATCCGAAAAATGGTGCCTTTTGTCACCGCCTCGGCAAGCGGCTGGATGACCTTTAGAGGCGCCAGAAGGCGAAGGGCCATTGATAAGGGTTTCGTACTTAGCGATCACTGCGATTGGCAAGGTTTATTGGAGAGTATAGAGGCCACCGGGGCCGAAAGGGTAATTTGTACTCACGGCTATACCGACATATTCTCCAGGTACCTCAGGGAAAGGGGATACGATGCCTCCACGGAAGATACACAGTACGAAGGAGAACTGGCCGAAATTGACAGCGGAACTCAAACAGAAGAAAAGGAGGGCTGAGAAAGCGCTAAGATTATAAGGTATGAAAGATTTTGCCCTACTTATCAAAACCCTGGATAGCACCAATAAAACCAATGAGAAAGTGGCTGCATTGGCACATTATTTCCGTACTGCAACGGATGATGATAAGGTATGGACCATAGCGATCTTATCTCATAGAAGGCCCCCCAGGCCCGTTAATACCACTTTGTTAAGAAACTGGGCTTCTGAATTAGCCGCTATACCACTTTGGCTTTTTGAAGAGAGTTACCACATTGTAGGGGACCTGGCGGAAACTATTGCCCTGGTGATCCCTTCCTCTAAAAAAAGCACGGATAAAAGCCTTACTCAATTCCTCAGGGAAATGATCGCTTTAAAAACAGCGGAGGAGGAAGACAAAAAATCCTACCTGCTGGAAAACTGGGAAACGCTGAATTACTATGAGCGATTTGTTTTTACCAAGTTGATCACGGGTGGATTTCGTATTGGAGTGAGCCAAAAGCTAATGACCAGGTCACTTTCAAAGGCTACCGGGATAGATGAGGACATTCTCGCCTACAAACTCATGGGAAACTGGAACCCGGACACGATTTCTTTTCAGCAATTGGTACTGGAACAAAATGAAAACGACATGCGCTCCAAACCTTACCCTTTTTACCTGGCGTATGCCGTAGAGGACGAGGTTGAAAAACTGGGTCCGCCGGAAAGCTGGTTCGCGGAACACAAATGGGATGGTATACGTGCCCAGGTTATCATCAGGAATAAAGAACTTTTTGTTTGGAGCCGTGGAGAAGAGCTGGTCACCGATAAATATCCGGAGTTTCAAATTTTTCCCCAGATCATTCCCGATGGGACTGTTTTAGATGGGGAGATACTGCCATATCCGAACAACGAAATAGGCAGCTTTAACGATCTGCAAACCCGGATAGGACGAAAGACCGTCTCCAAAGCCTTGCTGCAAAAAGTCCCGGTGATCCTAAAGGCCTATGATCTGCTTGAATGGCAGGGCAAAGACATCCGGGAGCTGGCATTCAGCGAAAGGCGAGAGATACTGGAAGAACTCTACCTTAAATTAACTGAGCCTGAGCAGCGTGCAAATGCCTTCTTTTCAGGTTCTCACCGGGTACTGCAACTTTCGGAAACCATAGATTTTGACTCCTGGGAAGAAGCCGCTCGCGAAAGGGAGCGCTCACGTGAAGTAAAAAGCGAAGGTCTTATGCTTAAAAGGAGGGATTCGCCCTATTTGGTGGGACGCAAAAAGGGAGACTGGTGGAAGTGGAAAGTAGATCCGCTTACTGTAGACGCCGTGCTGACTTATGCCATGAGAGGTCATGGCAGGCGAAGCAACCTGTTCACGGATTACACCTTTGCACTCTGGGATGAAAATGAAGCGGGAGAGCGAGAACTGGTTACCTTTGCAAAGGCCTATTCCGGACTGACGGATGCCGAATTCAGGGAAGTAGATGCCTGGATCAAGAAGAATACTCTAGAGCGCTTTGGACCTGTCCGCAGTGTTACCCCTCACCACGTATTCGAAATCGCCTTTGAAGGGATCGCCTTTTCCAAAAGACATAAAAGCGGAGTGGCTACGCGCTTCCCCAGAATACTTCGGTGGAGAAAAGACAAAAAAATGGAAGAGGCGGACAGCCTGGAAGACATTAAAAAATTGATTCCCTAAAGCGCTACTGCAACAATGACAAGATCGCAGCTTTACGAAATCGCGGAATCCTGGTTTGAAGAACAGGACTGGACCCCCTTTCCTTTTCAGAAGAAGACCTGGAACGCCTTTTTGCAAGGGAAACACGGACTATTGAACGCCCCTACAGGAAGTGGGAAAACCTATGCACTTTGGTTTCCCATTGTACTGCAGTACATCAAACAAAATCCGGATTACAAGAAACTTCATAAAAAGGGGCTAAAAGCCATATGGATAACCCCGCTTAGGGCTCTATCCCAGGAAATCAAACAGTCTGCAGAACGGGTTACCTCTGATCTGGGTACCTTGCTTACCGTTGGCATCAGAACCGGCGATACCTCAACCAAAGAAAGGGCGGCACAGCGAAAAACCATGCCCGATCTTTTGATTACCACTCCTGAAAGCCTTCACCTTTTGCTGGCCACCAAAGGTTATCCCCAGATATTTAAGGACTGTTTCGCCGTAGTGGTGGATGAATGGCACGAACTTCTTGGTACCAAAAGAGGTGTACAAATGGAACTAGGCCTGTCCCGATTAAAAACAATTTCCCAAGACCTCAGGATATGGGGTATTTCCGCAACCATTGGCAACCTGGAACAGGCTCGGGAAGTACTGCTTGGACCGGATTCAGCCGAGTTAAACAACTCCGTATTGATCAAGGCCAGGTTAAACAAAAAGATCACGGTTAAAAGTATTATTCCGGAAGAGATGGATACCTTTCCCTGGCGTGGCCATTTGGGCATTCGGTTGCTCGAAGCCATAGTGCCCATCATCAACAATAGCCGGACTACCCTGATTTTTACCAATACCCGCAGTCAATGTGAGATCTGGTTTCAAAAGATACTGGAAAAGCACCCGGAATTCGCCGGAGAGATGGCGATGCATCACGGGAGCATCAATAAGGAAACCCGCATTTGGGTAGAACAGGCGATCCGCAATGAGAGTCTAAAAGCCGTGGTCTGCACCTCCAGTCTGGATCTGGGTGTAGACTTTGCCCCGGTAGAGACAGTGATCCAGATAGGCGGACCGAAGGGCGTTGCCCGATTCCTCCAACGTGCGGGTAGAAGCGGCCATAGGCCAGGCAAGGAAAGTGTTATATATTTTCTTCCCACGCATGCCATTGAATTGGTAGAGGCCTCTGCGCTGCAACAGGCCGTTAAGACCGAAGCCATGGAAGACAGGATCCCTTATCTCTTCAGCTTCGATGTTTTGGTCCAATACCTTACTACCCTGGCGGTTTCCGATGGATTTTTCCCTGAGGAGATCTATCCGGAGGTTGCAAAGACATTTTGTTTTCAAGGTTTATCGGAGGACCAATGGCAATGGCTGCTTAACTTTCTGGTCCTGGGCAGCCAAAGCCTGCAGTCTTATGACGAATACAAAAAAGTGGAGATCGAAGACAGCGGCAGGTTTAAGATCAACAACAGGGGAATCGCCATGCGCCATCGATTTCAAATCGGCACCATTGTGGGGGATGCCCACCTTTCCGTGCGTTATCAAAAAGGAGGCTATATTGGAAGTATAGAAGAATACTTCATTTCCAAGTTGAGCCCTGGAGACGTTTTTACCTTTGCAGGCCGGAACCTCGAATTCATCAGGATCCGTGATATGCAGGCAATCGTCCAGAATTCTAATAAAAGAACGAATAAGGTCCCCAGTTGGATGGGAGGCCGGCTGTCCTTATCCGCCCAAATGTCTGAGATCCTCAGACAAGAACTTTACGCGGCCAGTCTGAACAAAAAAGAACAGTCCGAAGAGATCCGTTCCCTGGTTACCTTATTCGCGCGCCAGGAAAAAGAAAGTATTGTCCCTAAACCGGATGAATTCCTGATCGAGACCTTTAAGACCCGTGATGGATACCATCATATCTTCTATCCCTTCGAAGGCAGATTTGTCCACGAGGCAATGGGCAGCCTCCTGGGTTATCGAATCAGCCTTTTATCCCCCATCTCCTTCTCCCTGGCTTTCAATGATTATGGCTTTGAATTACTCTCGGATCAGCAGGTGGATATGCAACAGGTCCTGGACAACGATCTTTTTACCACCACACATCTTATGGACGACCTGCAAAAGAGTCTGAATGCCACCGAAATGGCCAAGCGTAAATTCAGGGACATCGCCGTAATTAGTGGTTTGGTCTTTACGGGCTACCCGGAGAAAGGGGTTAAAATGAAACATTTACAGAGTAGTTCGCAACTGTTGTTCGAGGTTTTCAAGGATTATGAGCCGGATAATCTCCTCTACCAACAATCCTACAGGGAAACCTTTGAGCACCAATTGGAAGAAGGCCGGCTCAGGCTTGCCCTGGAACGGATTGCAGGCCAAAAAGTAGTTTGGAAGGCCTGCAAGGAACCAACACCTTTTTCTTTCCCCATCATCACAGATCGTCTGAGGGAAAAACTCACCAGCGAAAAAATGGCCGATCGCATCCGGAAAATGACAGCCAGGCTTATGAAAAAATGACCCTGAATACCGTTCATTTTGTCAAGCTAAATTCTCTGACTACTTTTGAGAAGTGACCGCGAATGTACAGATACACGACCAGAATTTTGTGCTGCACCCCAGTGGCGGGCTGTTTTGGGTGGAGCGTTCCGCCCTGCTGATCAGTGATGTTCACCTGGGAAAGGTATCTCATTTTAGAAAATACGGCGCAGCCGTTCCCAGAAAGGCGCTTCACAGAAATTTCGATCTTCTCGACGAAGCCATCTCCTTTTTCCGGCCAAAACTAATCTGCTTCCTGGGAGATCTATTCCACTCCCATCTCAATGCGGAGTGGACCTTATTTGAGCTATGGGTAGAAAGAACCCCCATGGAGATTATTCTCGTGGCTGGGAATCATGATATCATCTCACCTCATAAATACGAGCAACTGGGAATACGTGTCGTGGCCGAAATACAGTCCGGGGATTTTCTGCTTACCCATCATCCGGAGATCCGGGAGGGTTTCTTCAATTTTTCAGGACATGTGCATCCCGCGATAAGACTTAGGGGCTCCGGTCGTCAATCCTTAAGGCTACCCTGCTTTTTTAAGGCTGAACATCAACTTATATTACCGGCCTTTGGAGAATTCACAGGCAATCATGTTCTGGAGAAGTCAAAGGGCCATGAGGTATATGCCATAGCCGATGAAACTGTAATAAAAATTTAACCTATATCTCTTTGGGCAACTTTTGCCCAGCCCTTATCTTTGCACAAATTACGGCGGTTGACGCATTCTACCATTCAGCAGCTTTTCGCAAAGTCTCCTCAACTGGGGAAACTTGAGGAAACTATTGCCCAATCCGAAAAAAACATAATACTTAACGGCATAGTCGGGTCTGCCCTGTCCTTTTGGCTTACAGAGGCATTCAAGAAGCTGGAAAGGCCATTTCTGATCGTTCTGAACGACAAAGAAGAGGCCGCTTACTATCTTAACGACCTGGAACATCTCATAGGGGAACGGCACGTGTTATTCTACCCGGGCAGTTATCGCAGGCCTTACCAGATAGAGGAAACAGATAATGCCAATGTATTGCTACGGGCGGAGGTACTAAACCGTATTAATTCCAGAAAAAAACCGGCGGTCATGGTTACCTATCCGGATGCACTGTTTGAAAAAGTGGTCACCCGGAAAGTCCTTAACAAGAGTACGCTTAAGGTACGGCTTGGTGATACCATTTCTCTCGATTTTCTCAATGAGGTACTTTTTGAGTACCAGTTTAACCGGGTGGATTTTGTAACAGAGCCAGGAGAGTTTTCCGTCCGTGGTGGTATTGTGGATGTTTTTTCTTTTTCGCATAATGAACCCTATCGCATTGAATTCTTTGGGGACGAGGTAGACAGTATACGCACCTTTGATGTAGAAAGTCAATTATCTACCAGCCAGGTTAAGAAGATCACCCTAATTCCGAACGTAGAAAATAAATTCCTGAGCGAGACCAGGGAAAGCTTCCTGAAATACATTAATGAAAATACGCTGATCCTTGTCAAGAATCCGGATTACCTCGCTCAGCGAATTGACAAGTTATTCGAAAAAGCTGAGGAGGCGTTCGCTCAATTGAGTACAGAGTTAAAACACGAACGGCCTGAAGAATTGTTCGCCACCTCTTCGCTTCTTAATGAACAGTTGAAAGCCTTCAGGAAGATCTCTCTTGACCCCCTGAATAATGGCAGTCCCAAGGAAACTCCGGCGGTACTGGATTTCAATACTAGTCCACAACCTTCTTTTAATAAGAAGTTCGATCTGCTGATAAACAACCTCAACGAGAATCACGGCAAGGGGTACCAGAATTATATTTTTTGCGCCACTGAGCAGCAGGCCCGGCGATTTCACGACATCTTTGAAGAGGTAAGCGCAGAGGTTCATTACCATACCCTGGTTTTTCCACTCTACCAGGGGTTTGTGGAAAAGGACCTGAAGATTGCCTGTTATACGGATCATCAGATCTTTGAGCGATACCACAAATTCTCCCTGAAAAATGGCTACGCCAAAAAACAGGCCATAACCCTTAAGGAACTCAACAAGCTGGAAGTGGGTGATTATGTCACCCATATAGACCATGGGATCGGGAAGTTTGGCGGGCTACAGAAGATTGAGGTGGAAGGCAGCCAGCAGGAAGCCATCAAACTGATGTATGGGGATCGGGACATTTTATATGTCAGTATTCACTCCCTGCACAAGATCTCTAAATACAACGGGAAGGATGGTGCGGTACCCAAAATCTACAAATTGGGTTCCGCGGCCTGGAAGAAACTCAAGCAAAAAACGAAATCCAGGGTTAAGAAGATCGCTTTTGACCTTATTAAGGTATATGCCAAACGAAGATTGGAAAAAGGCTTTCAATACCAACCCGACAGCTATTTACAGCATGAGTTGGAGGCTTCCTTCCTCTATGAGGACACCCCGGATCAGAGCACAGCTACGGCGGATATAAAAAGGGATATGGAGAGCGAAAGACCCATGGACCGTCTGATATGCGGAGACGTCGGATTTGGAAAAACAGAGATCGCCATCCGGGCTGCATTTAAAGCTGTGGACAACGGAAAGCAGGTGGCCGTGCTGGTTCCGACCACAATACTGGCATTTCAGCATCAAAAGACATTCAAGGAACGCCTCAAAGACATGCCGGTGACCATTGACTACCTGAACCGCTTTAGGTCGGCTCGGGAGAAAAGGGAGATCCTGGAAGGTTTAGGTTCCGGGCGAATCGATATAATAATAGGTACCCACCAATTGGTGAACAAAAGTGTAACCTTTAAAGACCTGGGTCTGTTGATCGTTGACGAAGAACAAAAATTTGGGGTATCGGTAAAGGACAAACTGAAGTCCATAAAGGAAAATGTTGATGTACTCACACTTACAGCCACACCCATACCCAGGACACTGCAATTCAGCCTGATGGCCGCCAGGGATCTTTCCGTCATCAATACTCCACCCCCCAATCGATACCCGATCGATAGCCGGGTGGTGCGCTTTAACGAGGAAATCATAAGGGATGCTATTATTTACGAGATCCAGCGTGGCGGACAGGTATTCTTCATCCACAATCGAATTGAGAATATCCGCGAGGTTGCGGGCCTGATCCAGAGATTGGTGCCCGATGCCAAGGTGGGGATCGGACATGGGCGGATGGAAGGAAAGAAACTGGAGGCGCTGATGCTCGCATTCATGAACGGTGAGTTTGACGTGCTGGTTTCTACCACCATCGTTGAAAGTGGTCTGGACGTCACCAATGCCAATACCATATTTATAAACAACGCCAATAATTTTGGCTTGAGCGATCTGCATCAAATGCGCGGCAGGGTGGGTAGAAGTAATAAAAAGGCATTCTGCTTTTTCATCACCCCTTCTTACGATGCCATGACCCCTGACGCCAGGAAAAGAATTCAGGCACTGGAGCAATATACCGAACTGGGCAGCGGCTTCAATATCGCGATGAAAGACCTTGAGATTAGAGGTGCGGGTGACCTTCTGGGAGGAGAACAAAGCGGCTTTATCAACGAGATCGGCTTTGAAGCCTACCAAAAGATCCTCGTCGAAGCCATTGACGAACTCAAAGACAACGAATTCAAAACGCTGTATGAAGAAGTGGATACGGGGCCAAAGGTCTACCTGAAAGAGACCCAGCTGGATTCGGATTTTGAACTTTTATTCCCGGACGATTACGTCAACAATATTACGGAAAGGCTTAATCTTTATACCGAACTCAACAAGATCAAAGACGAAGAGGGGCTGGGTGAATTTGAAACCCGACTGTTAGATAGATTCGGACCTATCCCTTCAGAAGTGGAAGACCTGTTGAACTCTGTGCGCATTAAATGGATAGCCAAGCAGATCGGGCTGGAAAAAATTCTCATGAAAAAGCGCAAACTGGTAGGATATTTTATTTCGGACCAGCAATCGGACTTCTATCAAAGCGCGGCATTCGGACGGGTGCTTCAGTTTGTACAGCAGAACAGCGGTATTTGCAAGCTCAAGGAAAAGCAAACCCGCAACGGGCTTCGTTTACTGCTGAGCTTTGAAAACATCAGATCCATAGAGCAGGCGCTCCAGGCACTACAACCCCTTGCCGCCGAACCCGAGGTAGTTTCTTAGAGGGACCTGCAATAATTAAAGGGTTTTAAGGTCCTTGATGGTTTTGAAGGCACTGTCTACCTGATCGTCATTGACCAGGATGGTAAACTCATTAGTGGTAGAGATCACCTCGTATAATACGATGCCTTCCCAGGCCAATCGTTGAAAAATGAAGTAATATATTCCAGGGACGGAAACATTCTCAGCAGGTAGCTTAACGGTTATGGATGAGAGGTTTTCCGCCTTCTGAGTAAGGCGTTCGTTCTTGAATAGTTCTTCTACCGTACCATCCAGGCTATTGCTGACCACAATATTCAGCTCGTTTACCCCACGGGAGGAAGTGTAAAACACATCCTTGTTCTTATTCACCTCCTCCAAGAGCATGGATTGATTTTCGAGTATGGAGTCCGAAACCAAAAAAGTGAAATCGGTAAGGGAAGAGCGTACGGTAATCTCGCCTATGTTCTTAAGTACCTTAATTATTCTATGCGTTGCCCGGAATTCCATATCATCGGACAGGCGTTTTAGTGCCATCACTATGGCTCCGTTCCGAATTTCTTTCCCAAGCTCTTCCTCGATCTCGGGTTTTACAATGCGCGAAAGAGATGTGAGATTAATAATCCCCTGGGCCAGGGCGCTTTGTAAAAAAGGCTTTTTTTTGATGTACTGTTCAACAACAGCGGAGATAGTTTTCATTTAGTTCAGGTTGAGCAACAAAAATAACATTTTGTTATAAATAAAACAAATCCTTATTTTACTACAAAAAGCTGTAGGCATTTCCTTAAAAGTGGTAAAAAGCGTTTTGGATATGTTCCAGTTGATAAGTCCCTTGCAGTTCCCGGATCGTAATGATGTCAAAACGCACCTCTACGTTCAGGGCTTCCGAATTGACAAAATGATCAGCAGCCATCACCAAAAGTTTGATCTTTTTCGCATTTACTGCGCCGGAAATATCCTCAAGAAAATCCGCACTTCTGGATTTTACTTCTACAATACTGAGAATGTCATTTTTCCTTGCAATAATGTCAGTTTCGGCTTTTCGGTATCTGTAATTGCGGCAAATAATCCTGTAACCCCTGTCTTTTAGGTGCTTTACAGCCAGGTCTTCCCCCATTTTTCCTATAGTGTTGTGCTTACCCATAATGTGGTCCAATTCTTAAAAAAAGGTGTAATTCATCGAAAAATTAACATTTCGTTCAGTCGTTTCTGAGTGAAGCTTGTATATTGCTCCGCAGAATAACGAAAATAATTGGATCACGATAATATCCATGCAGTTTAAGCGTTAAGAATAAGCCCCTAAACACATGAACGTTCTTAAAGCCTACAAACTATGGAATATTTCGTTAATTGTAACACCTCTACATTAGCGCCTTATACCACGCCTTTGGATAGACAAAAGGCGGCGCATCTGTACAGAAGACTGGGGTTTAGCGCCTCAGTACAAACCATCGACCAAGCCGTTGGCCAAAACGCCGGCACTTTGGTTGATACCCTTATCAGTGAAGCCATAAATATGGCCCCCACCCCGGCCCCGGCCTGGGCAGATTGGAATAACAGCAACTATCCTGCAGACGATCAGGCTGCGAATCAGGTTCGTCGTGCTCAGCGCGATGAATGGAGGTTGACGTATACCAACGGATTACTCAACAACAACTTAAGGGATCGACTCAGCTTTTTCTGGAGCAATCACTTTGTTACGGAAATCGATGTTTACGATTGTAGTTCTTTCCTTTATTACTACACGAATTGCCTGCAGCGAAATGCTATCGGTAACTTCAGGACCTTTATCAGTGAGATCGGGTTGACAGATGCCATGTTGTATTACCTCGACGGCGTATACAACAATGGTAACAATCCGAACGAAAACTACGCCAGGGAGTTGTACGAACTTTTTGCCCTGGGAGAAGGAAACGGATATACTGAAGAAGATATCATAGAAACAGCCCGTGCCCTTTCCGGTTATGTGGAAAGAGGAGAAATAGGTTGCGAGCCGGTGACCTTTAACGCAGAGCGATTTGACAACGGTACCAAAACCATTCTCGGACAGACCGGGAACTGGGGTTATGACGATGTAATCAATATTCTTTTCCAACAACGCCCTAACGAAATAGCAGGATTTATATGTAAAAAGCTTTACGAGTTCTTTGTTCACCCGGATTCAGACGATGATGCCGGAAATGCACAGGCTATTATCTCAGAATTGGCCAACACTTTTATTGAGAGAAATTTTGATATATACCCGGTTTTGTCTCAGTTGTTTAAAAGTGAGCACTTCTTTGATGACAATGCCATTGGGGTGATCATTAAGAGTCCATTTGATTTTTACCTGAACTTTCTCAAAGAAACCAGCTTTGCTTATACTGATACAGACGTAAGCAGTATGATCAACTACAGCGGTTTGCTCGGGCAGACCCTCTTTGATCCTGTAGATGTTGCAGGATGGCAGAGAGACCGACAATGGATCAATACCAATTTTATCATTGGCCGCTGGCTAAGTATAGAATCTGTAATAGACGAACTTTATCTGGACAACAATGAGCAATTCCGTGACTTTGCACTTTCGCTTACCGGAAATGACGGCTTGACCAGCAATAACCCGGACATTATTGCCCGCGCTATTATAGATTTCGTCTTACCCAATGGATTGCTAACGGATACCGATTACGAAACGGCCTATGTGGCTTTCCGTAGTGATGTCCAGGACATTTACTACGAAGGCGGTACCGATCCTATCTGGACCCTGGCCGGTTGGCAGGCAGCCCCCTACCAGGTCTATCTGTTATTGCAATACCTGGCCAGACAACCCGAGTTTCAACTTAAATAAACCCTACAGCTATGTGTAATCATCATATCCCAATAAACATACACGATCAGAACGAACACGATCAGGAACACAAGTTCTGGAGCAGACGATCCTTTTTGCAGGCATTAGGCATTGCCGGGTCGGGCACCATGATGCTGGGTAGTAATATGCTCACCGCATCGGCGCCGTCCCCACTGACCGCGGCTATTGCCAATGCCGAAAACGACTGCATCCTTATACTTATCCGACTTTCAGGAGGAAATGATGGTCTGAGTACCGTTATTCCTATTGAACAGTACGATACCTATGCCAACGCGAGGCCAAACATCTACATTCCGGAAAGTAAGATCCTTAAACTTACCGATGATTTTGGAGTGCCTACCTATATGAATGCCCTGGAACCGCTATGGGGCGAAGGGCAATTCAAAGCCGCACACGGTGTGGGTTACCAAAATCAAAGTCTTTCGCATTTTACCGGTTCGGATATCTACGCGAATACCGACCTGACCACTACCGGTTTCAGCGGATTGGATACCGGTTGGATGGGACGATATTTTGAAAATCTCTATCCGGATTACCTGGTAAATCCACCTGCCGCACCGGCAGCCATACAGATAGGGCAATACGGTAACCTCATCTTTGAAGGGGAGGAAACCAATTATGCCTTTGTGGCTAACAATATCGATCAGTTGGAAGAGATTGCCCAATCCGGTCAGTTCTATGCGTTGGATGATGCCCTGTTTGATGGATGTATGTACGGAGATCAGTTGAAATTCCTAAGGGGAGTTGCCAACACCACTTATGAATTCTCCGGACTGATCCACGAGGCCTACGAAAGAGGCTCTAACCAGGTAGAGTATCAGGACAATGGCTTTGCAAGGCAATTGGCCCTTTTGGCCCGATTGATCAAAGGAAATCTGGGTACTAAGGTATATATGATCTCTATGGGTGGATTTGACACTCACGGAAATCAGCCATTGGCCCACGAACGCCTGATGTCTAACCTTTCTGTAGCCATCAATAACTTCTACGAAGACCTTACGTTTACCCAACAGGACGAGAAAGTATTGAGTATGACCTTCTCCGAATTCGGACGAAGGATCTTTGAGAACGGTTCTAACGGAACGGATCACGGTAAGGCTGCCCCTACCCTGTTCTTCGGTTCCGGATTGAACGGTAGTGCTTTTGTAGGTGAACACCCATCATTGGACGCTCCTAACGGAAGGGGTAACCTGGAATACACTATGGATTTCAGGGACCTGTACGCAACGGTACTGGCTGAGTGGTTATGTGTACCCATCCCGCTCGTAGAACAGCATTTATTAGGACACACTTACAACCCTATAAACCTTGGCTTTAACTGTAGCGGGGTAGAATTCCCGGATATCGCTTACGATGATCAACCGCCAACGCCACCATCTCCGGATGATCCCGTAGCGGACAATCCTACAGATGAGTTGCTTAACGCCATTGTACACAAGCCGTTCTATCCAACAGACGGAGCGCCGCATATCTATCTGGAAATGCCGCTTACCGCTCATGTTGATATTCAGTTGTACAACATACTGGGACAGAATGTAGGTACGGTATACAATGAGATCATGGCTGAAGGATCTGCTGAGATCAATATCCGTGACCGTATGCCTAATCATTTGTCTACAGGTAAATATATTTACCGTATTCAGGTCTCAGACCGTAAAATGTCCAAATCTATCATGGTGTCATAAAAGACACCCTATCGAGGATTTATGCCCTCGGACGCTGGACATTCTAACAATGCCGTTAGTCCAGTGTCTCGAGGGTTTTCTTTTTACATACAGGGTGATGCCGGGCTGAAAATATTGGTTATTTTTGTGCCTTAATTCCACATCCTAAGCATGCAAGACCCTGAAAATCCAGCTCGCTATACTTTAACGGCGGCACTACCGTACACCAATGGCCCCATACATATTGGGCACCTGGCGGGGGTTTATGTGCCGGCAGATATCTATGCCCGTTACCTGAGGCTAAGGGGTAGAGACGTCCTTTTTATTTGTGGGAGCGATGAACACGGGGTAGCTATTCCGATGAAGGCCAAAAAGGAAGGGGTTTCCCCCAGGGAGATCATTGACAAGTATCACGGGATGATCAAGAAGTCCTTTGAGGACTTTGGCATTTCTTTCGATAACTATTCGCGGACCTCAGCTCAGATCCATCATGAGACTACTTCAGATTTTTTCAGGAAGCTCAATGAGCAAGGGGATTTTATAGAGGAAACTTCGGAGCAATTGTACGATGAGGAGGCACATCAGTTCCTGGCAGACCGCTTTGTAACCGGAACCTGCCCCAATTGCGGTTATGAAGAGGCCTATGGGGATCAGTGTGAGAACTGCGGGTCCTCTTTGAATGCTACAGATCTGATCAACCCAAAATCCACAATTACCGGGGCCGTTCCTTCTATGAAGGAGACCAAACACTGGTATTTGCCGCTCAACCGTTACGACGACTTTCTGAAGGAATGGATCATTGATGGGCATAAGGCAGACTGGAAACCCAACGTCTACGGCCAGTGCAAATCCTGGATTGACGATGGGCTTAAGCCACGGGCCGTTACCCGCGATCTCGATTGGGGTATTCCTGTACCTGTAGAGGGAGCAGAAGGTAAGGTGATCTATGTTTGGTTTGACGCCCCAATCGGTTACATCTCATCCGCCAGGGAGTGGGCGGAACAGCAAGGCAAAGATTGGGAGATCTACTGGAAAGATAAAAACACCAAATTGGTGCATTTTATAGGTAAAGACAATATCGTATTCCATTGCATTATTTTTCCGTGCATGCTAAAAGCTCACGGAGATTATGTGCTACCGGATAATGTTCCCGCTAATGAATTCCTAAACCTGGAAGGCAATAAATTATCCACTTCCAAGAACTGGGCCGTATGGCTGCATGAATACCTGGAAGACTTTAAGGATATGCAGGATGTACTGCGTTATGTGCTTACAGCAAATGCTCCTGAAACCAAGGATAACGACTTCACCTGGAAGGATTTCCAGGCCAGGAACAACAATGAACTGGTCGCGATTTTCGGGAATTTCATCAATCGGGTTGTGGTGCTGACCAATAAGTACTTCCAGGGAGTGGTTCCGGAGGCTGAGGAGCTTACGGAAACAGATCTGAGCACCCTGGAAAGCCTGAGGAGTTTTCCCGGAATCATTTCCGGTTCGCTGGAACGATACAGATTCAGGGAAGCCAGCCAGGAATTGCTCAATCTTGCCAGACTGGGGAACAAATACCTGGCGGATGAAGAACCCTGGAAGGTGATCAAGGAGGATGAGGCCCGAGTGCGGAGCATTATGTTCGTAGCGCTGCAGATCGCCTCAGGTCTGGCCATACTCAGCGAACCTTTTTTACCTCATACCTCGGAGAAACTCAAAGGCATTTTAGGCTTTGATTCCGGTGAGGTAGTCTCGACCTGGGAGGAAGTGGAAACGGTGGAAACACTAATCCCATCCGGACATCAGATCGGGAAGTCTGAACTACTATTCAGAAAAATAGAGGATAAGGAAATAGAAACGCAATTGGAACGACTACAAGCCACCAAAAAAGCCAACGAAAACGAAAACAAAGAGATCATGCCACAAAAAGACACCATTAGTTTTGAAGATTTTAGCAAAATGGACATGCGGGTAGGTACAGTGCTGGAGGCTGAGAAAATGCCCAAAACCAAAAAACTGATGGTGCTGAAGGTAGATACCGGTTTGGATACGCGGACCATTGTCTCCGGGATAGCGGAAAGCTTTAGTCCGGAAGAGGTTGTAGGCAAAAAGGTCACCGTATTGGTAAACCTGGCTCCCCGGCCCTTGAGAGGGGTAAATAGCGAGGGGATGATATTGATGACAGAGAACTCCGAAGGCAAATTGGTTTTCCTTAATCCGGATGAGGATGGTGTTGGGAATGGAGAGACAATCAGCTAAGGTAAATAGGCATTATTAAACCTCAGACCCTTTAAAATCCACTAAATACTTGCTATGCGCATACTTCTTTCTACTATTTTCATTTTTTCTTTTTTGATTGGTATTGCCCAGACCGATACCATAAAACAACCTAAGAACCTCTGGCAGGAATTCACCTATGATATTGGGAATATGTTTGGCGGAATGGGTTATTCCTATAGTCGGCCCTTTCATTGGAAAGGCAAGCAGTGGGGGCATTTTGGGATGATTACAGCTGGAACCGCAGGACTCTATTTTGTAGATGATGAGTTTGAGCATTGGGTAAACGGCTTTAGTGGTGATGCTCCGGATTGGTTGATCACCTACGGTACGGAGTACGGTAGCCCTGAAAACAACTATATGCTTACCGGCGCGGTGTATCTTACAGGCCTATTTACCAAAAATGAAAAATTGCGAAGAACCGGAGTGCTGCTGATCTCTTCGGCCTCGGCCGCAGGTCTGCTACAACAGGTCAGCAAACGGATCATCGGACGGGCAAGGCCAAGAAGCGGGGACTCCTCTGATGTTTTTGACCCCTTTCATTTGGATAGGGTCCTAAACTATGATTCCTTTCCCTCGGGCCACGCCATGCTGGCTTTTACCAATGCCTATGTTATCGCCAAACAATTTAAAAGCCCATGGGTGAAGGCTGGATTATACGCCGTAGGATCTATTCCGGGTTTTGTAAGGATTATGGACGACTACCACTGGATCTCCGATGTGGCCTTTGGCATGGCCATAAGTGTTTTCATCGTAGAAGCCATAGATCGTTATCTTGATAAAAAATACGATCAGAAATACAATGATAATTCTAAGAAACTAAGTTGGGACCTTAATATCGGTCCGGGCCAAGTGGGTGTTATCATGCGCTTTTGATTCCTTGATCCTTGGATATAGCAGATGATGACAATTTTTAGGCCATGCTGAAAGTAGCCTTCCATCCCATCTACAGGCACCCACTACCGGAGAAACATCGGTTTCCCATGTTGAAATACGAACTACTCCCACAGCAACTTTTGCATGAAGGCACCTGCAATCAGGACAATTTCTTCGAACCAGAAGTTCCGAACGACAAATATATTGTCTCCGTACATGAGCCCGAATACTTTTACGATCTTCTGAACCTCAAGATCCCGCACCGTGAAGCACGCAAAATAGGCTTTCCTTTAAGCAGGGAGTTGGTACAACGAGAAAGGATCATTGCTGACGGTACCATGAAAGCCTGTGAATATGCTTTGGAGAACGGTATAGCCATGAATATTGCCGGCGGCACCCATCACGCCTACACAGACCGGGGTGAGGCTTTTTGTATGCTGAACGATCAGGCCATAGGTGCGCGTTACCTGCAGGCCAAAGGATACGCCCGGCGCATCCTGATCATAGATCTGGATGTTCACCAGGGTAATGGCACAGCCCAGATCTTTCAGGAAGACCCTTCTGTATTTACTTTCTCTATGCACGGAGCCTCAAACTATCCCTTCAAAAAAGAGACTTCGGACCTGGATATCCCGCTGCCAAAAGGCACTACTGACAACGAATACCTCTCTATACTTTATGATACCCTCCCGGGATTGCTGCAGGAGTTCAGACCGGATTTTGCTTTTTACCTCAGTGGAGTAGATATACTGTCAACCGACAAATTAGGAACTCTATCCCTTAGCCCTCAAGGATGCCGAAAGCGCGATGAATTTGTACTAAAGGCCTGTAAGCGTCATGGTGTTCCAATTCAGTGTAGCATGGGTGGAGGTTATTCCAGGGATATTAAGATCATCGTGGAGGCTCATGCCAACACCTATAGAGCGGCTCAGCAGATCTTTTTCTAAGACCCGTGTTCAAGCTTTGTTCCTATTGCTGTTTTCCCTGGTAAATTTGTATATTGAAAGCAGTAATCAACCTGGTAAAATGACGCAACCTTCCCTCAAAACCGACTCCCATTATTCCATTATCATTTGTCTCTTTCTTTTTCTAACCACTCTGCTCGGCTGTAAGGATGGCCCCAACAGATCCGAAGCGGCATCGTCTGCCGAGTCAGCGGAAAAAGAGACGGTCTCAGAAAAAGTAAAAGTCATATTCGATACGGACGCGAACAATGAGCTGGACGATCAACACGCCCTGGCTTACCTGCTTTTTAATGGCCCTACTTTTGACCTGCAGGCAGTCACTGTAAATGCCACCTACAACGGTGGTGATATTAATGGCCACTACGAGGAAGCCGAAAGGGTGTTGCAACTCTGCAATCTTAAGGACAGTGTTCCCTTGCTTAAAGGCGCTAATGGAGGGTTTTCTGAAATAGCCCCAACATTTGACCCGGAGAATTATGACGGACAGGAAGCCGTGGATTTTATCCTTGAATCCACAAAGAAAGACTCGGTTATAATTATTGCCGTAGGCAAACTTACCAACGTGGCCCTGGCATTGAAGAAGGATCCCTCCTTTGCGAGCCGAACCCGGATCGTATGGCTGGGCTCCAATTATCCGGAGCCGGGAGAATACAACCAGGACAACGATACCATTGCTATGAACTACGTACTGAATACAGATATTCCTTTTGAAATGGTTACGGTACGATATGGTGACCCTTCCGGTACGGATGCCGTAAAAGTCACTCAAAGTGAGATCAATACTAAAATGCCTGGCCTGGGTCCAAAAGCGACCAGCCCCATAACCGGGAGGCACGGAGGAACCTTTGAGACTTTTGGGGATTACTCTGTAAGCCTGTTTGAATACATAGATTATCACGGCGATCCGCCATCCCGCCCGCTTTTTGATATGGTGGCAGTGGCGCTGCTCAAGAACCAGGCCTGGGGTGAACAAAAAACCATACCCGCTCCTGTTCTGATAGACAATACCTGGATTGAAAGGCCTGATAACCCCAGGAAAATCATCTTATGGGAAAACTTTGACAAGCAGGGCTTGCTGGAAGATTTCTATGCCACCCTGGAAAACCCCAAGCCAATTTCTAAATAGCCGTAAGATGGGAAAAATTGTAGTTGTAGGCAGTTCAAACACTGATATGGTGGTAAAAACCCCGAGGTTTCCTGAGCCGGGTGAGACCATCCTGGGTGGTGACTTTTTTATGTTCCCGGGAGGAAAGGGCGCAAACCAGGCGGTTGCGGCCGCCCGTGTGGGTGGTGAGGTTTCCTTCATATGTAGTTTGGGGGATGATATATTCGGAAAGAATTCCCTCGATGGATATACCAAAGAAAAAATTAACACTAGCAGCGTACTGGTGACCGCGAACACCCCTTCCGGGGTTGCCCTGATCACAGTTAATGCTTCAGGTGAAAATGAAATTGTGGTGGCTTCCGGAGCCAATGCCTTGTTGTCTGAAGAGCACCTGGAAAGCGCTTCCGGAATGCTAAATCAGGCAACTATGGTGCTGACGCAACTGGAAACACCAATGGCTACCGTGGAATTTTTGGCCCAAAGATGCCGGGAAACAGGCATACCACTGATCATTAACCCGGCACCCGCACAGAAACTGACCGATGAAACCCTTAAAGGTCTTTACCTTATAACCCCAAACGAGACGGAGACCCGAATCCTTACCGGAATTGATCCGTCTGAAGAGGGTGGTGCAGAGAAGGCCTCCGCTTATTTACTCGAAAAGGGCGTACAGAATGTGATCATCACCCTTGGAAAAAGAGGCGCCTACTTCCACAATGCTGAAAAACAGTTTCTTAGTAAACCCCCTGTTGTAATGGCGGTTGATACCACAGCTGCAGGTGATGTTTTTAATGGGGTTTTAACCGTCTGCCTGTCGCAAAATAAATCCTGGGAAGAGAGTATTGCATTCGCGAATAAAGCCGCTGCCCTTTCCGTAACGCGAATGGGGGCACAGGCCTCTGCACCCTATTTGGATGAAATCAACTAAACCAAATACCTATGTTTATTATTGAATCGTACCCGGTAGCTGTAATATTCTGTATTATTACCATGCTGGCCTGGGGCTCCTGGGCAAATACCCAGAAATTGGCCTCACCCAACTGGCGTTTTGAACTTTTTTATTGGGATTATGTTTTTGGGATCGTAATTTTTTCCCTTTTATTGGCGCTTACTGCCGGTAGTAGTGGAGATGCCGGCCGGCCATTCATGGAAGACCTTGCCCAGGCGGACCAAGGCAATATAGGCTCGGCTGTTCTTGGCGGGATACTTTTCAATGCTGCGAATATTTTGCTGGTGGCAGCCATTACTATAGCTGGAATGTCTGTAGCATTTCCCGTAGGTATAGGTTTGGCATTGGTTATCGGGGTTATAGTTAACTACATTGACAGCCCGCTGGGAAACTCAGTGTTGCTCTTTGGCGGGGTCGCGCTTATTGTAGTTGCCATGTTGCTCAATGCGAACGCCTATAAAAAACTTTCAGCCAGTCAGGATAAGGTACCTACTAAGGGTCTGGTCCTGGCCGTAATCGCAGGTCTCCTCATGGGGCTGTTTTACAAATACGTGGCAAACTCCATGTTCCCGGATTTTACCCAGCCTATTGACGGAAAGCTTAGCCCCTATACCGCGGTCTTTCTGTTTTCATTGGGGATCCTGGCCAGTAATTTCATTTTCAATTCTATATTGATGAAGAAACCGGTGGAAGGCACACCTTTAGGATTCGGGGCCTATTTTAAGGGAAGTTCCAGGGATCATTTTATGGGCATACTCGGTGGTCTTATCTGGTGTGTGGGAATGTCCTTCAGTATACTGGCCTCGGACAAAGCCGGGCCTGCCATCTCCTATGGCCTGGGTCAGGGTGCTACCGTGGTGGCTGCTTTATGGGGTATTTTTGTTTGGAAAGAGTTCAAAGGAGCCCCCAAAGGTGTCCCAACACTTTTGAATGTGATGTTGGTTGTCTATGTCATTGGCCTGGCGCTGATCGTTATGGCGCGTTAAACTCCGGATTCAGGCTTATAGTTTTGGTCTATTCGGGCATAAAATTAGCCTGGGTTTAGGGGCATAATTTCATCTTAAGAATTTGTACCTTTATGCAAAATTCTTAGATATGTTAAGCCAGCGCGTAGAAAAAGCATTAAACGATCAGATCCGTGTAGAAGCGGAATCTTCACAAGTATATTTATCTATGGCCTCCTGGGCCGAAGTCAAAGGATTGGAAGGTATCTCCCAATTTATGTACAAACATTCGGACGAAGAGCGGATGCATATGCTTAAACTGGTTAAATACGTCAACGAACGCGGGGGGCATGCCCATATTTCAGACCTGAAGGCACCAAAAACCGACTTCGGTTCCTTCCAGAATATGTTCCAGGAATTATACGAGCATGAGATCTTTGTTTCCAACAGCATAAACGAGCTGGTACATGTAACTCTTGAAGAAAAGGATTATGCCACCCATAATTTCCTGCAATGGTACGTGGCCGAACAGATAGAGGAAGAGGCTTTGGCCCGGACTATCCTGGATAAGATCAACCTGATTGGGAATGACAAGGGTGGACTTTACCTGTTCGATAGGGATGTACAGCAAATTACGGTGGAAAGCGCCGCGGCAGCCAACCCTGAGGAGTAGTTTTTAACAGTTTTCTTTATTTAGATTGAATAAAAATTAATAGCTTTGCCCGACTTCAAACTTTTAAGTTGGGAAAAAAGAAAAAGGACAAGGCAAAAAAGAAGCTGAAAAAGGCTTTAAAGAAGGAGCAGAAAATACTGCTCAACATGACCTTCTCCAAGTCCTGTAAAAGTAAGTGTTGCAAGAAATTTGAAAAGGGCGAGCACAAGAGGTGCAAGCGTTGCCCTTGTTTTGATCTGCTCCAAAAGGTAGCTTAATCCCCTAAAATTATTTTAGTTTCTTTTTCTGCACGGCCGAAATGCTTTCGGACTCGGCGTTTTTAGGATCCAGGTAGGGCCTTGAACCGTAATGTTCGTAGAAGGCGGCCATTCTGTAGTAGTAGTCGCTATGGCTGCAACTGCTGTCGCATTGCATACTTTGATCCGCATAAGCGTTTCGCTTTTCCTTTAGATATGCCTGATAGGTCTTATAGCTGAGTTTTTTGAGATCTTTTTCGAAGTTTCGCTGGTCTGCCCAGTAGTCCCGCTCGTCTTCGGGATGGGTGTGTTTCAGCAAATGCTCGTTTCTGGCATCTTCCCGGGCTCTTTCTTCAAAAAAGCGCAGGAGGTCTGCCTTCTTGGTTCCTTCCTGGGCTACAAGGCCTGCCGGAGCGAACAAGAGCAATAGCAACAAGGCGGTATGTCTTCTTATCAACCACATACGGGGCAAAAATGTAGTTTGGTTGGAATTTGCTATACTTCATGCCTTAATAAGTTAGTTCAATAATAGCGGTCTGAAAAGAAAAGAGGGCGAAATGCCCCCTTTTTCGACAAGCCGTATGGTTTAAGGCTTGCCCAGCATAAGTAGCTCGTTGCATCGGACTTCGGTGACGTAGCGTTTCGCTCCTTCCTTGTCTTCATAAGAACGGTGAAGGAGTTTCCCTTCCACGGCCACTTCACTACCTTTTCCGAGATAATTCTCTACGATTTCCGCTGTCTTGCCCCAGGCCACTACATTGTGCCACTGGGTATCCGTTACTTTTTCTCCTGCGGAATTACGGTAGGTCTCATTTGTTGCAATAGAGAATTTAGCCAGTTTTCCTCCGTTATCCAGGAGTATGATTTCCGGGTCCTGGCCCAGGTTCCCAATCAATTGTACTTTGTTTCTAAGAGCATTCATGATATAAAATTTATAGGTGAAACAGTTCATGCTATCGGCGATGCTATCACCGAGGTCATAAACCTAGTAACCCGATTACAAACAAGCCGGTTGGGAATTGTTTGTTTTCGTTTGTAAGCATTTGTTCTCACTTAGAACCTCCTGAAACAACTGAATCTCAAACCTCTTAAAATACAGCTTCCTCTTTTAGAAGTTGATTTTAAAAGCTTGTAGTATATTAGTTAGAAAGACATTTCTAAAATTGAAGTATGGATAGCAACTCAACCTTTACAAAGCGGATAGGAGGATATCTCCACAAAATGATCCCTATCACCGATGCCGGAGGAAAGATATTGCATTACGTGGCCAAACCCTTAATGGTGGAATTCCGGCCTCGCGATATCATGCAAGTCATCATTGGTTCCACCATATTGGCCTTACCAATCGCATATACTGAAGAAGCCTGGAAACTAGGGGAGGAACTGCCGCTGATCAATGTCGCTTTTCTATCCCTGCTATCCTTAACATTCATAGCCCTGTTCGTCTTTTTCAACTTTTACCGTTTCAATATTAGAGGGCACAGGTTCAATTATTTCAAAAGGGTTCTCGCCACCTATCTGATTTCGATTCTAGTAGTAGCTGTTCTACTTACCATCATCCAACGCTGCCCCTGGCAAGAAGACCATATATTGGCGATTAAACGAATAATTATCGTTTCTTTTCCAGCATCCATGAGTGCGACGATAAGTGATGTAGTGAAGTAAACCCTTGTATTATCCCTGTGAATTTTGATACTACATAAAGCAGAATTGCATCAGTCCGCATCTATGCTCCTATCTGCTGTTTGATATACTCCCTGGGAGTCATGCGCATTTGTTTTCTAAATGCCGCGTTGAAACTGGACTTGGACCGGAACCCGGATTGGTTGGCTATAGCTTCTATGGTAAGATTGCTGTAATTCCTGTCCCCCAGGCGTTCCTTTACCTCCTCAATACGGTATTGGTTGACAAAATCATAGAAATTCTTTCCCAAAGCGTTATTAAGAATGGTACTCAGGTACTTGGGAGGTAGGTCCATGGCTCCAGCCAGGGCGTCGAGGCTTAGATTGGGGTCCGCGTACAACTTCTTTTCATTCATCAAATGATCCAATTTAGTTTTGAAGCCCGAAATCTCAGTCTCGGTAAGGAATCGACCACTATTGACCACATTAAGCCTTTTGTTCAGCAAAAAGAACTTAACATTAGATACCACTTCAATTCCCAGCCAAAGTAAAACCAGGCCCATCACCAGCCAAAGTGGATTATAGGATACCGTGGCAACCCCAAAATCGTACACCCAATAATTGATCAAGATCATAATGCCCCAGCTAACCAACAGGGCCGTCATCCCGATCAGGAATCTTTTTATCCACCCTATCAGTCCGTTCTTTCTTATAGGATTGGTTTTCCTCCAGGACCTAAAAACGGAAAAGGCATAAGCGAGGTACCCTAATCCTGTAAGAACAGCGACTAATTGCTCCGTATGACTGAAACGAACCTCAAAGGGGGAAAACATAAACTGTAACTTTAGCCTTTCCGGCCCTAGAAAAAGTAAACTGTAATAAAAGAACATCAAAATACCGGGGATAAAATGCATCAGGTATTTTGAATGCCATTTAAAAGATGGATTGATCAGGCTTCTGATATAAAAAAAGCCCAACGGACCAAGCCATAAAATAAAGGAAATTGGGGTAAAAAGGCTTTTGTAGGAGCTGGTCAGGCTGTAATTCACCGCAAATAGCTGGTTCTTAAACCCATATAGCGATAGCACCAGGATGATCAGGCTCAGAAATACGTTCAGGGACTTTCCCCTGGTCCTTTTGAACAATAAAAACAGGGAAATTAGTATTCCGGCCGCAAATAAGGGATAGATCAGTTTGGTATAAAGCTGTCCCAGCATCCCGGCCTCCAGGTATGAGGCGAGTCCCAGATCAATTTTTCTGGCCAGGCCGCTGGGTACCTCAACCAGTTCCATATTGCAGACAGGGCATAATCCGGGTTCCTTAAAATGAATGGTATCGTGGCTACAACCACATGGCGGGCAGCGGTACAAAACCGCAGTGGGATCAGCAGGGATTTCTCCCTGAAAGCCCGCCGCAACTGAGGGAAGGAAGACACAAAAAACTATGATAAAAACACCTTTCATCCGAGTAACACAGGGTGAAGCCTTTTAAATTTAGGAAAAGCAGTTCTAAAGTTTCTGTTAAATGTCTGCCAGAATTCCGCTAAGTAGTAAGAAACCCGGTCCGGGACTGTTGAGAAATGTACGTTTGGAAGCATTCGTACAAAAGCTGTTATGGTTCCAGGGGGTATTGCAGCTCGTAGTGATAACTTTTACAGTAATCCATAAAGCATCTCTGTCACAAAATTGTATTCTTCCCGCCTAATACATTATTTTCGATCTTAGAGATCACATAATAAAGATTCTTAAGCCTCATGAAGTCATTTTACCAGACTTTCGGATTCTACCTCTTTTTGCTGCTGTTGAGCCTGAAGACGGCCGTGGCGCAATCCAAAGACTATTACCCGGACGAAAAATGGCGCGTAAGTGCTCCTGAAGCACAGGGGATCAACTCAAAAAAGATAAACGACTTCATTTCTCTCTTAAGGGCCGGCCGTATTCAAAAGCCAATCACTTCATTCGCCATTGTAAAGAATGGTTATTTGGTAGTTGATGAAACTTTTGGTAACTATAATGGCAACACGCCTCACACCCTTCAATCTGTAACAAAGAGTATTACGGCTACCCTTGTAGGGGTAGCGATCGAGCAGGGTTTTATCCAGAGTACGGAACAGAAGATCATCAGCTTTTTTCCTGAGTACAGCAGCATAGCAAATATGGATAACCATAAACGGGACCTGGATCTTGAAGATGCGCTTACGATGCGAACCGGACAGGCCTGGACGGGTGAAAGCCATTTGGATGCTCTTAACCGGTATCCCGGGGATCGGATGAAATACGTGCTCGACTATAAAATGGAAACCAGCCCGGGTAAAAAATGGTACTACAATAGCGGTATCGCGATCCTGCTGGGTGGTCTGCTGCAAAATGCCAGCGGAATGTATACTCAGGAGTTTGCACAGAAATACCTTTTTGACCCCATGCAGATCTCATCCGCAAACTGGAGGTGGAGCCATAGAGGAATTCCTCATACCGGCGGTGGTCTTTTCCTCAAACCAAAGGACATGGCCAAAATAGGATATCTCTATTTGCGCAATGGTAACTGGAAGGGTAAACAATTACTCCCGGAATGGTGGGTAAAGAAGGCAACTACAAGGCATGTGACTTATACAGAAGATATAGCAGGTATCAGCCAACTGAGTTATGGCTATATGTGGTGGTTGATGTCTTTGGATAAAAAAGCGCGGAATCAGGTATCCACCGAGATCTTTATGGCTTATGGCCACTGGGGACAGTTTATTTTCATAATCCCCAGGTACGACATGGTGGTCGTTTTTACGAACAGCAGTTCGGCTAGCTATGCCGAGGAACTAAAACCCATTAGTTTGTTGTTTGATTATGTTCTGCCGGCTGTTGAAGGCTAATACCGGTAGAATGCCTTAAGGGTTCATTACCTTACCATCCTCCGGAATCCATTTATCATATTCCATATATTCCGCTGTCGCCCGGGCAGATTTTGGGCTTATCAACCTATTTACCAAATGTAAGGCACCGTCAATTCCGGCAGACACCCCGGCGGTGGTGACCACTTGTCCATCATCCACAAATCGCGTTCCCTTCAGAACCTCAGTTTTTGGAAAAGCCCCTTCCAGGCGTTCCAAAGCCCCATACCAGGTGGTGGCAGACTTGTTGTCCAGAAGCCCCGCATCTCCCAAAAGAAAAGCTCCCGTAAAAACAGACATCAGCAAAGCACCATCTCCCGCGCTTTCCCTGATCCAACGGATCACTTCCGGGGTTTTGCGCGACTTTCCCGTTGCACCCCCGGGAAGAACTATAATATCCGCAGACGGGGCATCTTCAATAGTGTAATCCGGCATAACTTTGAGAAATCCCTGGCTTATTATTGGATCTTTGCCTACCGCAACGGTAAAGACCTCAAATGCCCTTTGGTAATTCCCATGGATATCGCGGTAACCGGATACGGCAAAGACTTCGGCCGGACCACTGAAATCCAGTATTTCAACGCCGTCATAGAGAAATATGGCCACCTTCTGTTTTTCTTTTTCCTCTGGCAAATCGCTTTCCTGGATTGCTTTATCAGAAATACCAATAAGACACGAACATAATATTAATAAAATCAAGGACAAATAATTCATCGGAACAGGGTTTTGATCTAACTGACAAAATAATCCAACTCCCTATATCATCAAACTGCTGATCCACTAAGGATGTGTGAATTCCAGAATCCCTACAAAATGCGATTCCTCGCGAATTCCGGATTTTTCAAAAAACGGACGACAGGATGCAGCCGCACTTTTTTGACCTCAGAATTTCCGCGCTTCCTCCCTGCTCTTTCTAATTTGACGGTATGAATCAAAAAACGCTCATCATGAAATTAATTAATGTCATTTCCCTTGGTCTACTTACCTTCTTCCTGTTTGCAGTCACCGCCCGGCTACAGTCTCAGGAGAAAGCCTTTGTCCGATTGGAGTACACCAAACTCCCAACAAACGACTGGACCGGATACTGGAACGAAATACAAACCAAATGGAAACCCCTGTATCAGGACATGATCACCAAGGGTGATCTAAAAGCCTGGAAACTCTTTTGGGTACGCTTTCCCGCCGGCACTGAGATCCCATATGATATCGTCAGTGTAACTTTTCACAAAGACAGTGTAGGGCTGGCCAACGCGGCAGTTTCCAAATTCTATGAATCCAACAAGAAAGCTGGCGAAAGCCCGTTTGTTGAGATGGAAAAACCTCTGCTGGATATCATCAACCGGGTAAAAGTTGAGACCTATGAGGTTTTGGAACAGGCGAGGGGTACTTTTGAACTGGACTCCCTGGCCAGGACAAATCAAAATTATCAGATAGACTTTATGGATTCCTCCAGGTCTAACGCGGAAGACTATGTGAAGATGGAACGGGAAGTGTTTTTGCCCATGCATCAGGTAGCCATGAACGATGGCCGACTCAAAAGCTGGACGCTCTGCAGGCGATTGAGTCAGGATGGGAATGCGGTCCTTCAGCGATTTATCATTCTAAATCAATGGAGTTCCTGGGCGAACTGGCAATCCGCCGGAGGACTTCAGGATTTCCAGCAGGTAGACCCTGAGATCGATCAGAAGGCATTCAACGAGATCTTCAATAAGATCGGCAGGCTCAGGCAAATGACCAAATCTGAAATGTGGTCTATTTGGGATGAACTATAGGTGTGAGCAATTCCCGGATAATTAGCCGCTATTTAATATCCCGCCGTCAATAGTAATGGCAGAGCCCGTGATCCAGGAAGCCTCATCTGAGGCAAGAAATAAGGCGAGCCGGGCCACATCCTCAGGTTCGCCCAGCCGTTTCAACAGCGTCTTTGCCTCGGTAGCTGCTATGATGCTTTCCGGGTTCTCAAAGGCCTGGGCCGAATCATGCAACAAAGGAGTATTTACCGGTCCGGGGCAGATGGCATTTACCCTGATCTCCGGGCCGTAATCCAGTGCCATTTGTTTCATCAGGGCAACGGCACCCGCCTTGGAAGCACAATAGGCCGCATGTTGTGGAAAGCTCTTAAAGGCAGCAATAGAAGCGTTTATAAGTACTACCCCTCTGCCTGTTTTTTGCAATTCCGGGAGGCCGTATTTGCAGAGGTAGAAAATAGAGTTCAGGTTGGTTTCTATGGTATGCTGCCATGTTTCTACGGAAGTCCCGCTAACCGTACCCAGTCCCAGGACACCCGCATTAAGCGATAGTATGTCAAGCCGGCCAAAGGCCTGGGCTGCTTTCTTTATCAGCTGTTTGTTCTCCTCCGCTTTGCTTACATCAGCCTGAAAAAATAGGGTTGGGGATAGCTCGCTTAGTTCATTCGCAAGTTGCTCCCCTCGTTTCAGGTCTCTTCCCGAAACGATACATCGGGCCCCTTCCCTGGCAAATGTTTCAGCAATGGCCTTGCCCATACCGCTGGTTGCACCAGTGATCAGTGCTACTTTGTCTTTGAGTTTCCCTTGCATCTTTGTTTATTAATGTTGATGGCCCGGCCCTGAGATTATCGTTCTTACAGATTCAACCACTGTTTGAACTGAGCTGCGCGGTTCTTACTGATCACCACGCTGATATCCGAACTGGGTGTAACAAGGATCTTCAGCTGGTTATTCCCGTACTTTACGATCTTGTCTATACTGGATATGGCAATGATGAATTGGCGGTTGGCCCGGAAGAAATAGGAACTGTCTAACTGCGAGAACAGCTCATCCAGGCTCAGGTTGGTGGTGGATCGCCTACCGTCTATACACACTACATAGGTAATGGTGTTTTCGGTAAAGATATAGGCCATTTCTTCAATGGGAATGGGGATCAATTCATTTCGGATATAGGTAAGTATCCGCTTTTTAGTGGTACTGTCCCCGTTCTGCTCTTCCGGTTTTTGCTCGATTACTTTTTGTTGGTAGTCCCCCACTGCCCTGTTCAGCTTGGAAAGGTTTACCACCTCGTCCTCCAGTTTTTCATTCTTGAGTTCCAGCCTCTTTTCATAGGCACTACCCAACAAACGCACTGTGATGACGTAAGACAATATCACCACCAATCCCATTACCAGGAAGATGGTATAAAAACGCCTGCTTATCTGCCCGATCTGTGTGGAAATATTTCCTATGTTGACATGAGCAGCGACGATCCAATCCGAATTTTGCACAGGATACAAATGGATCACCTCAGACTCCAGGCCTTCATCCTCAGAAACATCAGACTCCAGGAGCTCCTGTCTTTGATGTAATAAGGTATAGAAGCTTTCCGGGCTCAGGTCGTCCGTAACGGAAGAGACAAAGGACTTGTTAGTGCTGGCCGGTTGCCCTACATTTTTGATATCCGGATGGCAGACTACTCTACCAGACCAATCGTACATGCTCAGGAAACCCATTTCAAAATCTGTTCCCTTCAGGCTTTGTTGTATCTGATCCACAACAGAATCTTTAGCAATACCATTGCTCAGCTGATGACCAACCAGTATCCCAAAGGTCTTAGCTTCCTTTTTGCTGAATTCCAGATGCGCCTCCAGCACTTCCATCGTACTTGCGCGGATCAGGTATTGCAGGGCGATACCTGCTATAGCCGTGTAAATGATCGCAATAGATAAAAAGGTAAGAAAATAGAGTTTGTCTTTTCGCATTATAGGCCGGGCAATTTTGATTCTAAGATAAGAATTTGGTTTTCATTCAGATACAAAAAATGTCGCTTCAAAGGCCATTTAGCATTTCCAAAAAAACCGGATTCCTTTCAAGGCCGATATTTCCCTTTTAAGACCGATTCTTCCCTCTCACCAAGGTTTTGTCTTTGTAAACGGCTGATTTGCACTTGTTTTGGAAAAGAATTTCAGGGCAGCTGCCCGGCTTACAAAACGAACATTTTAGTGATAACCTCATCAATTTAAAAGAAGTATTATGAAAAAGAAAGTGACATTTATCCTGCCTCTCCTGGCTTTACTAGCCACTGCCTGTACCAGCGACAGTGAGAGTGATCTTACTGAAGTAGAAGAACCGGATGGACCTATCTCTTATACGGCCAATATCCGGGGTGTTATAAACAGTAATTGTTTAAGCTGCCACTCGGACCCCACAAGGAACGGCGCCCCCTTTCCATTGACCAATTTTGAGCAGGTCCAGGTTCGGGCAGAAAACGGTTCTTTGCTTAGAGCAATCAGCAGGCAGACCGGAGAGGCAGGTGCGATGCCACCCAGTGGTCGATTACCACAAGCTACCATAGACCTGGTAGAACAATGGATACAGGAAGGTTTAAGGGAATAAGAACAAGTGGTAATCAACGCAATTATGAAAAAACTGAAGAAGTTACTGTTTTGGGCAATGCCCATCCTGGCTGGTTTAGCCATAAGCGGCATACAGGCACAGGACAAGTACATAGACAGAAATGGCACCATAATCTTTGAGGCATCCGAAAAACTCTTCGAAGAGGTTAAGGCCAAACATGAATCGGCAACGGTCATCTTCAATGCCGAAAACAATCAGATCGCGGCACTGGCCCTGGTCAAGGGGTTCCACTTCAAGAATTCTCTGATGGAAGAACACTTTAACGAGAATTATATCGAATCGGAATCCTATCCCAAAGCGATATTTAAAGGAGAACTGCTCAATCTGGACCCCGAAGCACTGAACGAAAACAGTACCGAGGTTACCGTAAAAGGGGTGTTGGAACTACACGGGAAACAGAAGGAGATAGAAACGGCCTTAAAAACCCAAAAAGTCGGGGATATCATTTCCATGACCGGAGAGTTTAAGGTGACCCCAGCTGATTTTGACATCGAGATCCCCAAGATCGTCAGAAACAAGATCGCCAAAGAAGTACATGTTAAAATGGATTTTAAACTGGTTAAAAAGTGATGCGAAGAAAACAATACATCGTACTGGCTTCGAGCCTGTTCGTATTCTTACTGGCCATTTCAGCCTATAAGTACATCTACAGGGAACACCGGGATATCGGATCAGAAAAGGCGGATTTCTCCATGTCCGCGGTGGAACTCAAAACAGTTCTTGCCCAGGAAGCCATAGCCCCAAAATATATAGATAAAGTGATTAAGACCCACGGCATGATCACGGCTATAGAACAACAATCCGCCATAATAGATAACAAGGTCCAGGTAAACTTTAACGGAGACGTTTCCGGCAAGCTAAGCCTCAAAAATCCAATTGCTATCAAAGGCAGATGTGTAGGTTATGACGACCTATTGGAACTAGTCAAAATAGATCAGGCCATACTGGTTTCGCCAAATAACTAATCAATATAAATACTGAAAAATGAAAATACTCAAAGTCCTCATATTCTTGTTTCCCCTAATGATCCTTTCACAGGAGGATCTATTAGATGAAATCGATACCAATGACAGCTCGGATTACGAACAGGCCGCCTTCAAAGGTCTGAAGATCGTGAATTTTGAATCCACCAAAATGGTATCCCAAAAACAGCTCTTTTTTGTGGTATCCCACCGTTTTGGTTCTATCAAAACAGGGATCGAAGATTTTTTTGGCCTGGATCAGGCTGTCACCAGGCTCAATTTTATCTACGGTATTTCTGATGGGATCAATATTGGGGTTTCTCGGAGTTCATTCCAAAAAACTTACGAGGCCTCCTTAAAACTTAGATTGCTGCGTCAGAAACAAGGAGGTTCTCCTTTTACCGTGGTCCTGTTCAATAGCGTATTACTCAACACCGCCCTGGAAGAGGAAGTACTTCCCGGCCTGGAATTCGAAAACCGCCTAAGTTATTCCACACAGGCACTGATCTCCAGGAAAGTGAACAAGAATCTGTCCCTGCAATTAGCGCCAACCTTCTTTCACGATAACCTGGTGGCCCTTGATGAGCAGGAAAATTCGCAATTCGCCATAGGGATCGGTGGCAGGCACAAGCTCACCAAAAGATGGTCCATCAATATTGATTACGGCCTGCATCTGAACCGGGCTTCCGGATCGCCATTTCAAAACCCGCTATCCATAGGTTTTGATCTGGAGACAGGAGGACATGTCTTTCAATTGCACTTTACCAATGCGCAACCGATGAATGTAAACACCTTCCTCGGACAGGCTACGGGCGACTGGGGCACCGGCGACATCTTCTTCGGGTTCAACTTATCCAGGGTATTCTAAAAGACAATACTATGAAAACAGGTCTGGCCAAAATTTCAGTTCGTAACAGCTTCTGTTCGAACTGTTCCGAAAAAATTGAGAACGCCTTAACGGCAATAAGGGACATCAGCAATGTACACCTTTACCCTTCTGAGGCATTGATCGTCTTTAGCTTTAGAAAAGCGAATGAGCTTGCAGTAGCCCTGAATACACTGACGGACTTGGGCTATCCACCAAAAAGCGATAGCCTAAACCCGAACAATAAAATAAAGCCTTCATGCATCTGTATGAGGCCTGCCATGCAAGAAGCCTTACCGGCAGGATTCAACGAGCTTTACCGCATTCCGGGCAAGGCAGCGGAAAAACAACTCAACATCGCCTCATGATGGTGATCAGCAAATATCTGAACAAAAATTTACGGCGGTAGTCGCATCAATTAATACCGTACCGCCACATGAACAGGCTATGGCCTGAGCCCCTATAATAATTGTTTTAACATCTAATCTTTAAAAAATGGAAATGAGAAAATTCTTTTTATTAACAATGGTATTTTTTGTACTGCTCGGCTGTAGCAGTGACGACAACGGCGACCCGGTTGACGATGATCCGGTTGACGATGGTCCGCCTCCGGTTGAAAATAACGCGGTAAGACTGCGGAACGATGCCACATTTGGCAATATACTTACGAGTACCGACGGTTTCTCCCTCTACTTTTTCTCTTTGGACAGCAAAGGTGATTCCAATTGTGAGGACGGATGCCTGGCTGCCTGGCCGGTCTTCTACGTACAGGACCTGACCCTGGACAACGGTCTGGATGCCGCGGACTTCGGTACGATTACCCGAGGGGATGGTGAAATGCAAACCACCTACAAAGGATGGCCGCTATACCTCTTTGCCAATGATAATGCGGAGGGGGATGTCAACGGCGATGGCTCTGGAGATGTATGGTATGTCGCCAAACCGGATTATTCCGTGATGATGACCCAGGCACAACTGGTAGGAAGGGATTCCAATGGCGTGGAAACCAACCTGACCAGTACTTATGAACCCGGGGACGAGCAGACCTTCTATATGACGGATGCTGAAGGGAATACCTTGTACAGATTTGTAAATGATAGAAATGGCGTAAATAACTATACCGCCGACGATTTTTCAAACGACGCCCTATGGCCCATCTTTGAAGAGGCCTTACAAAATGTACCCAGCATCCTGGATGCGGCAGACTTTGGCTCCATAGATGTCTTTGGAAGGCAGCAGCTTACCTATAAAGGTTGGCCGCTATATTATTTCGGACAGGACGCTGCAAGAGGAGACAACTTTGGGGTAGGGTTCCCAGTCGCAGGGGTATGGCCTATTGCCAACCAGGACACGGAAACCGCACCGGAGCCAGATCCCAATGCGGTAAGACTTAGAAACGATGCTACTTTTGGCAATATCCTGACAAATTCAGATGGTTTCTCGCTCTACTTTTTCTCCCTGGACAGCAAAGGAGATTCCAATTGCGCCAATGGATGTCTGGACGCCTGGCCGGTATTCTATGCTGAGGATCTCACCCTGGACAACGGCCTGGATGAGGCAGATTTCGGTACGATTACCCGTGGAGATGGCGCTATGCAGACCACTTACAAAGGATGGCCATTGTACCTCTTTGCCAACGATAATGTGGAAGGGGATGTCAACGGAGATGGCGCAGGAGGCATATGGTATGTCGCCAAACCGGATTATTCCGTGATGATGACCCAGGCACAACTTGTTGGCAGGGATTCCAATGGGGTGGAAACCAACCTGGACAGTAACTATGAGCCTGGTGACGAGCAGACATTCTATATGACTGATGCCGAAGGAAATACCCTGTATAGATTTGTAAACGACACCAACGGGGTAAATAACTATACCGCTGACGATTTTTCAAACGACGCCCTATGGCCCATCTTTGAAGAAGCCTTGCAAAATGTGCCAAGCATTCTTGATGCAGCGGACTTTGGATCCATAGACGTCTTTGGAAGGCAGCAGCTCACCTATAAGGGATGGCCCCTGTATTATTTCGGCCAGGACGCCGCAAGAGGAGACAACTTTGGGGTAGGATTCCCGGTCGCAGGGGTATGGCCCATTGCCAATCAGGACACGGAAACAGCACCTCAGGCCGGAGGCGGTACCAAAACCTATGAGGTTACCAATCAGGCCGCATCTGCCTACATCTTTAACGGAGAGGGCCTTAACGATGCTGTGAATCCGGATCTGACATTGAAAAGAGGGGAAACTTACGATTTCGTTGTCAATGCTCCCGGGCATCCGTTTATCATTAAGACGGCACAAACTCTGGGTACAGGAGATGCTTATAACGACGGTGTGACCAACAACGGAGCGGCCTCAGGAACCATTAGTTTCACCGTACCGAACAACGCCCCGGACACCCTGTTTTACGTTTGCGAGTTCCACAGTCCAATGACCGGAACCATAACAATAATAGATTGAAAAAGGAAATTGTGTGTTTTAGTTAGTAGTTTTGAACCTGGGACCCCTTGTGGGTCTCCGGGTTCCGAGCTATGTTTACGGACCTTAGCGCGCTCAAGTAGAATCACCGATAGGATATATATTGAAAAGATTGGGTACCTTTAAAGGAGTATTGATTTTGCTAGCTTTGGTAATAAGCCTCTTTTTGTTATGGGGGATATACTACCCTAAGCCCATAGATATCATGGAAGCGAAGCCTGAGGTCTATCTAAACGCGGAGACCCTTATTTCGCACTTTAAGAATAAGGACGAGAATTTTCTCGAAGCGGAGAAGATCGTCTCCATTGAAGGAACGATAAAGGAGATCAACAGTTTAAATAACCGAATGACCATCTTGCTGGAGGGCGGGGTTGACGAATCCGCCTGCGTAATTTGTGATATGCAAACCGACCAAACCAAGGGCCTGAAAAAATTTAAACCTAAGGACACTATAAGGCTAAAAGGAGTGTTCAAAGGTTTTTTAAAGGATGCCATTTTTTTAAATTGTGTCATTTCCCAAAGAAAAATCAATGAATAAATTGATCCCTATTTTCTTTCTGTTCCTTTTGTCCGGACAGCAACAACAAGAGAAAATCATTGCCCGGCAGGGAAGGGTGGCTTTTTTTTCATACACTTCAGTAGAAAACATCAAGGCAGAGAACAACCAGGTATTAAGCATCATAGATCTGAGCAACGACGAGATCGCGGTAAGCATGCTGATGAATGCCTTTGTGTTTGAAAAAGCCCTGATGCGCGAGCATTTTAACGAGAGTTATGTAGAGTCAGACATCTATCCAAAAGCTACATTTGAGGGAAAGATCATAGACTTTGACCCTGCTCAGGACGGGGAACAAACCCGGATGGTAAAAGGTACATTCTCCATGCATGGAGTTTCCAAAGAACTGGAAATAAAGACAAAAATTGAGAAGGTCCAGGGCAAGTACATATTATCCGGTACTTTCGAGGCCTTTGTCAAGGATTACGATATAAAAGTACCTCCTCTGCTGGCAGGTAATATTGCAAAAACCATTTCCGTGGATTTCAGATTTGAATATCAGCCTTATGAAAGCTAAAGAATTACTCCTGTATCTCTTCCTGGCCTGCGGCACCAATTCGATGTTCGCACAGGATCTTCTTGGAATACTCGATGAAGAACAGCAGGCTATCCCACAATACGCGGAGGCAAGCTTTAAGTTTTCGCGTATAGCTATAGGCCATTCCATAGAAACGCGAAAAAAAGGCATTCTGGATATTTTTGTGGCTAACCGCTTCTGGAATACCCCTGCAGACCGCACTCAGAGCTTTGTGGCAGACAGGCTAAGCACAAGGATCGCCCTGGAATACGGTATTTCGGACCGATTTATGATGGGTTTTGGAGGAACTACCTGGGATGGATTATTCGATGGTTTTCTCAAGTATAAACTGATCCGGCAGCAAAAAGGTAACAAAGGCTCCCCTTTTACAGTTACCCTCTTTCAGAACGCGAGCTATTTCAGTGAGGCTGTTTCCAACCCTGCGGTTGAGGACGATCTCTCGGACCGGCTTTCCTTTACCTCTCAGCTGCTTATCGCAAAAAAGCTCAGTCCGAATTTTTCACTGCAGATATCCCCTACCTTCATCCGCCGGGGAATGTCCTACTCCGAAGCGGACCCCCAAAATCATTTCGCTATAGGTTTTGGCGGAAGATATAAGCTGGGCGGACATGTTTCTTTTGTCTCGGAGTACTATTACACCACTAACCCCATTGAGTCCTTTGACACCTACGGGCCTTTTGCCCTGGGAGTAAATTGGGAAATCGGAGATGTGATGTTGCAGTTTATGCTTACCAATGCCGTCAACATGGTGGAAGACGCCTTTATAGCCCAAACCAGGAACAATTTCAATTTCAGAAACCCCAATCTGAATTTCGGATTCAATGCCACCTATATCATTCATTTTAAAAGGGGTCTAAAGAACAAATAGACTTAGGTCCGTTGACGGATTCTTTTGTACTTTTTATCGAGGATCTTTGCCAGCCCTGTCTTTTATTAGACTTGTACGATAAAACGTACAAAACCCCCGACAAAGCCCCTAAAACTTTCGTGCATTTCATCGATGAAATCAATGTTTTCAGTCCTTCCGAGCTGGCACCTCTTCCGTTGGCTAATAAAAGTGGAGGATAAACGAGTATCTCTGGCAATGCCCCATTCCTGTCATAAATTTGACTTGATTAACCTTAACTTACAATTTATGAGGCAATTATTACTTTTTAAAGAAGCTTATAGAGAAGCTTTCAGAAATTTGGGGCATTACATCGTAAAAAACAGTTTCAAAGTCTATTTCTGGGCTTGCGCAGTATTGTTTGTTATCGCGCTCTATGCCTTTGCATACAGACTTTTTACGGGATTTATTTGGGATTAGATTAGTTATACTGGTAGAAAGCCCCTGGGACGTTGTCTCCGGGGCTTTTTTTATTACCCATGTTCAAAACTTAATACGAACGGAACCTGGGGAAAGCTTAAAATGGATATCTTCACTGGTCCAAATATACTGGCATGGAGATCAAATTGCTTAAGCCCAAAGAACTGACTTCCGAAACACAGGATCAACTTATGGGGCTGCTGGACCAGATCAGTCCTGGCAAAATTCCCTTAATGACTATGAAGCTGTTTGACCAACAAAATCCTCTTACCCTGGTTTACTGCCTCCTTGAAGGACAGGTGGTGGGTATGGCTTCCATGTGCACCTACAAAGTGCATTCCGGGTACAAGGGATGGATAGAAGATGTAGTGGTAGACCATCGGGCTCGCGGGAGGGGAATTGGCAGAAAGCTCATGGAAAAGCTTATTGAGGTGAGTAGGGAAAAAGGGCTTTCCAGGTTACTATTATTTACTGAAGATCATAGAAAGGCCGCGGTTCACCTTTACAAAGACCTGGGGTTCCAATTCAAGGACAGCCAGATCTATCAAATAAGAATGGACCAGCAATGATCAACAGCTTTTATCTTTGTACAAGATCACTGAATAAAACTCCTCATGGAATTCAAGAATTACCACAAAAGCTATTACGAGAGTTGGTTTAATATGTTATCCGAACTCTTCAAAGATTCTTCGGCTGACGAGATCCGGAAATCTCTGGACCAAACCATACAATCAGAAAAAGAAGAAGTGTTCTTCGCCGTTGAAAATGAAAGCCCGGTTGGGTTTATTACGGTTTCCCTCCGTACAGAATACGTTGAAGGTTGCACGAGCTCCCCGGTAGGCTACATAGAAAGTGTGTTTGTTCAGGCCGCTTTCAGAAAAGGTGGTGTCGCAAAGAAACTATTCTCACTGGCGGAGGCATGGGCAAAAAAGCAAGGTTGCCGTGAGCTGGGATCGGATACCTGGGTATGGAATAAGGATGCTGTTGCCTTCCACCTTAAGCTCGGTTTTAAGGAGGAGGATACCCTGGTACACTTCATTAAGGACATTCCCTGATCCTGGATCCCGGCGGATACCGTTAAGCCTTCCGGCATTGTTTCCGGTACCGAAACACTGCTGTTTTCATTATATTTATCTGAACATCTTAAGAATCCGCTAATATGAAAAAAACACTCCTCCTGTTATGCCTTATTCTGGCCGCAAACCTAAGTTCCCAAACCCCGACCCAAAAGGTTTCACATGTTCTGACAGACGGTAGTCCTTCCGATGAGGGCATGTCCGTAGAAAGATTAGATCGCATTGACAGCATGCTGAAACAGGCAATAGCTGCGGATCAGGTTCCCGGGGCCGTAGCCCTGATCGCCAGGAATGGCAAAATCGTTTTCCACCGGGCTTACGGAATGTCCGAAAACGCTACATCCAGCGCTATGAACAAGGACGCCATATTCCGGATCGCTTCCCAAACCAAAGCGATTACGGCAACTGCCGTTATGATACTTTGGGAAGAAGGAAAGTTCCGCCTGGACGACCCTGTTTCCAAATTCATTCCGGAATTTGCGGAGCCCCAAATACTGGATACCTTCAACGAGGCAGATAGCACCTATACTGCAAATACATCGGATAAGGAAATTACCATCCGCCATCTGCTTACGCATACTTCGGGCCTGGGGTACGGAGTCATTGACGGGGACGAGCGATTCCGAAAGATCTATCACAAGGCGGGCATTACGGATCTCTTTACTACGGAAGACATCAGCATTGGAGAAAGCGTCAAAAAACTTGCGGTATTGCCCCTGCATCACACTCCTGGAGAGACCTTTACTTATAGCGAAGGCCTGGATGTGCTGGGATACTTTGTTGAAGTGGTTTCCGGAATGCCTTTTGATAAGTTCCTGAGGTCCCGGATCTTCGATCCGCTTGGCATGAACGATACCTGGTTCTACCTCCCTGAGGATAAACACGCCCGACTGATCCCGGTACAGCATAAGAACGAGGGGAAATGGGAGAACTATCCCGTGACATTTTACGATCCGGATTACCCGAAGAAAGGCGCGATGAGATTTTTCTCAGGTGGGGCCGGACTTTCGAGTACTGTCAAGGATTACGCCATCTTTTTGCAGATGTACCTGAATGGAGGGGCGTACAACGGTACACGGATCTTGAGTCGTACCACGGTCCGAAGTATCATGGGGAACCAGATTGGTAATATCTGGGAGGATGGTCCGAAACACTACGGCCTGGCCTTTGGAGTGGTCAATGCTAAAGGACAGGATATGGGGGGTGAAGGCAGTATTGGCACATTCGACTGGGGCGGCTATTTCAACACCCAGTATTTTGCGGATCCCCAGGAGCAGATCATTGGCGTGTTGTTCAAACAAGTAAGGGGTGATTTCACTGATGATACCGGCTGGAAGTTCCGCCAGATGGTTTTCGCCGCGGTAGACGATTAAGGTTGCGATTATGACAATGCGTACTTCATTGCTTATTTGCTTCCTGATTTTCTTAAGCCAGTCTCATGGACAGGAACTAAATTTAAGTACTACGGACCAGGGCTTCCTGGTCACCGAGGGTGATAAGAAGGTTTTTTTCTATCAGTCCGCCACCAAATCGCAAAACGGCAAGTATCCCAGGGCCCATTACGTACATCCACTCTACGGTATGGACGGGCATATACTCACAGAGGACTTTCCGGAAGACCATCCGCATCATCGCGGGCTGTTTTGGGCCTGGCACCAGGTTTATATAGGTGATAAAAGGGTGGGAGATTCCTGGGATTGCAGCGATTTTATATGGGAGGTGTTACCGCCAAAAAGCAAAATCTTTCATGAAGGCATGCTGGAGATCCGCCTAAGGACGATGTGGAAGTCTCCTTTATGGACAGACGATAAGGGAGCCGTAATACCTTTTGTCATGGAGGACACTCGTATCCGGGTATTTGCCCAAACGGACAATTACCGCATCATCGATCTGGAAACATGGCTGCTGGCGCTGGAAGAAAATGTAAGGATAGGAGGCTCTGAGGATGCAAAAGGCTATGGAGGTTTTTCACTTCGTACTGTATTGCCACAGGATATCTCCTTTAGCTCAGGAGACAGCCCAGTAGCCCCAAAAGTAGAGGCTGTGGAGGCCCTTCCCTGGCTAAAGATCTCAGGAAGCCTGGCTAAGGACGGCAGTGCTGCTGGAATCGTTATGCTGTCCTATCAGCCGGACGAAAAAGGTAAAGAAAAGTGGATACTGAGAAAGGAGAAGAGTATGCAGAACATTCCCTTTCCGGGTAGGGATACGGTGAGGATTTCAGATAGTTCACCCACTTCACTGAAATACCGGCTGATCATCTACAAAGGCGACCTATCAACCGAAAAGATCGAGGCGATATACAAGCTTGGCCAGAACTAGAACCGGGCAGTTCCATATCCCAAAAAGCGAATTATGGGATGATTTCTGATTTTTTTATCAAAACTGTTTTTCAATTGCAGCCGTTGCCTTTACCTTGAGGTCATCAAAAAATCTATTAAAGAACATGGATAAGCCCTTTATTGCGGATAAGGAATTCAAAGGACAGGACTATACAAAAAACCGGCTTCCACTTGGGGAATACGAAAACTGCGTCTTTGTAAACTGTGATTTTTCGGATGGTTTTCTGGACAACAACATATTTCTGGAGTGCGAGTTTGAGGAGTGTAATCTCAGCAATGCTAACCTTAAACACAGTCAGTTCAAGGAGGTGGTTTTTCGAGGTTGTAAGATGATGGGATTGCGATTTGAGGATTGCAGTGACTTCCTGATTTCCTTCAAATTTGTCCAATGTAGCCTGAACTTATCGTCATTTTATCAGTTACCCTTAAGAAATACGGTCTTTGAGGATTGCAAGCTGTTGGAGGTGGATTTTACCGAGGCCGACCTCAGTGGGGCTTCCTTCAAAAGATCTGAATTGCACCAGGCTGTTTTTGATCAGACCGTATTGGAAAAAGCTGATTTTAGGGAGGCGGTGGGTTTTCAGATCGATCCGGAGCAAAACCGACTTAAAAAAGCCCGTTTTTCCAGGGATACAATAGAAGGGCTGTTAATCAAATACGATCTGCTTATCAGCTAGAACACCACCTGATTCGTTAAACCATAAACAAACTATTATGAGATTTCTTATTTATTGTTGTCTGTTGACCACCTTTACCGGCATGGGTCAGAATACCATGGAGTTCAAAGAAGGAATGGAAATGCCGCCTGCCAGCCTTAAAGAAGTGACCTGGATAGCCGGCCATTGGCAGGGAGAAGCATTTGGCGGGCTTGCAGAAGAGATATGGAGCCCTCCGCTAGGGGATTCCATGATGTTCGTCTTTAAGCATGTTGCTGATGGCAAGGTTACTTTCTACGAAGTAGGACATATCCAGCAAAAAGAGGCCAGCCTCATACTGCAACTCAAACACTTTCACGGCAGCCTGAAGGGCTGGGAAGAAAAAGATGAGACGGTAGATTTCAAACTCGTAAAGCTCGACGGCAACAGGGCGTATTTTGATGGTTTTACCATTGAATATATAGATGAGAACCACATGAATATGTATGTGCTTATAGATGACGGCAGTGGCTCTAAAGAGGTAGCATTTAATTACACAAGGCAATAAGGATTGGAAAGAAAGTGTTTGGAATGTGGAGCGGATCTCCGTGGCCGAATAGATAAGAAGTATTGCTCTGATTACTGTCGTAATGCCTTTAACAACAAATTGAATAAGGACTGTAATAACCTGGTCCGTAACATCAACAACCGACTGCGAAGGAACTATCGAATTTTGCGGCGTTTCCCACTAGTAAAAGGAAAGGCAACCACCACAAAAACCCGTCTGCTTGACAATGGGTTCGATTTTAGGTTCATCACAAATCTCTACACCTCCCGAAAGGGGATAACCTACTACTTTATCTATGATCTGGGATATCTTCCTTTGGAAAATGACCACTACATGATCGTAAAACGAAGGTAAATAAAAGCCTCAACCGCCATTTTGGGTTGTGGTCTTAATGCTTATAATAAAAGTTAGATTTTGCGAAGGTCTATTTCCAGTTATGCCCGCTCAGTTTCAGTGCGGCTATTACAACATCTTTCCGACTGATCTGCCCGACCAGGATATCGTTTTTCATAACCGGTAGCCTGCGGCGATTGTGTTTGTCAAAAATACCGGCTGCATCAAAAATACTGATGTTGTGAGGTATGGTTTGCACGTCTTTAGTCATGTACTTCTCTACGCTCTTGTCAAGGATGGGCTGATTGAAATACCGGCTTTCGGAGATTTGTTTCATACAGTCTGCCTCAGAGATCAATCCGACTAAAAACCCATTATCATCCAGGACAGGCCCCCCGGATATCCGGTTTTTGGCAAATAATTCCATCACCTCAAGAATGGACTGTTCAGGCCTAAATGTGGTTAACCTGGTGGTCATATAATCCTCAACGAGGATGGGGGCATCGTATTCTTTTTTCGTATCTGGTTTGGCCCTTCGACCTTGAAAACTCTTGATTGCCATACCGTTGTCTTTAATTAGGTTAATCTTAAATATACGATTTTTTTGCGAATTCCTTAAATAAAGTCGCCAAAATGCGCCAAACCTTAAGAATTTTATACATTTATGGCACAACTGATTTACATGAAAAAATTTACCCCCGTTATTAGCTTATTGCTTGTCATTTTAGCGATTTGCTGGAGCTTTTGGGACCTGATGCCGTCCTATAATCCGGATTCCGATCTTGCCGGTTCCCAGTTTTCCACAGACCGTGCTCTGAAACATGTGGAAAGCATTTCCAGAGTACCACATGGGGTGGGATTTCCGGGCCATAAGGAAGTTAGGGATTATATCGTAGGTGAACTGCAAAAAATGGGGCTTGAGACGGAGTTGCAACAAGGATATACCGCTGGCGACTGGGCAAATTTCTGTAGGGCGGAGAATATTCTGGCCAGGATCAAGGGTTCCTCAGACGGAAAAGCCCTATTAGTGCTTACGCACTACGACAGCAGTCCGCACTCATCTTTTGGGGCCAGTGATGCGGGAAGTGGTGTCGCTACCATTCTGGAAGGTATACGGGCATTTTTAGAAGATAACAAGAGCCCGAAAAACGATATCATCATCCTTATCTCAGATGCTGAGGAACTGGGCCTGAACGGAGCAGACCTCTTTGTAAATAAGCATCCCTGGGCCAAAGATGTGGGACTTGCACTGAACTTTGAAGCCAGAGGTAGTGGCGGGCCCAGTTATATGCTTATAGAGACCAACCGTGGCAACGCTAAACTCATTGAAGGATTCGTAGAAGCCAATCCCAGTTATCCTGTAGGTAATTCCCTGGCCTATAGCATTTACAAAATGCTGCCAAATGATACGGACCTGACCGTATTTAGGGAAGACGGGGATATAGAAGGTTTGGTCTTTGCTTTTATTGACGACCATTTCGACTACCATACCGCCCGGGACAGCTACGAGAGATTGAACCGCAATACCCTGGCGCATCAGGGAAGTTATCTTATGCCGTTGCTGTATCACTTCAGCGATGCGGATCTGAATAACCTCAAAAGCCTGGACGACTATATTTATTTCAATGTCCCTGTATTCAATTTGGTCATTTATCCCTTTGAGTGGATCTGGCCCATGTTTGCCCTGGCTGTGATATTTTTCGTCATACTCCTGGTTTACGGCTTTAGGAAAGGAGAATTGCAGGCGATGGAAATCGGAAAGGGTTTTATCCCGCTTCTGTTGGTCTTATTGATTAACGGTTTGGTCGGTTACTATTCCTGGGCTGCCTTAAAATGGCTTTATCCCCAGTACTCCGATATTTTACACGGATTTACCTATAACGGCCACAGCTACATCGCCGCCTTCGCATTCTTTTCCATAGCAACCGGATTTTGGTGCTATAACCGCTATAGAAAGGTTACAACAGCCAATCTTATGGTAGCCCCTATATTTATCTGGTTATTGATCTGTTTTGCCGTAGGGCGATTTTTACCCGGAGCCAGTTTCTTTGTGATACCACTCTTTGCCTTCCTGGCCTGTTTTATGGTAGTTATCAATCAAAAGGAGCCAAACCTGTATTTATTGACCTTCCTTTGTCTTCCTGCTCTCTGGATCTTCGCCCCATTCATCCAACAGTTTCCGGTGGGTCTGGGATTAAAAATGATGGTGGCAGCAACTGTTTTCACCTCACTCACCTTTTTTCTGATTCTCCCCGTATTTGGTTTTTATAAGAAAAAGAGCCGCCTGGCCCTGATAGGATTTTTACTTTTTATAGGTTTTATGGCAAGTGCGCATTTCAATTCCGGTTTCAATGAGGAAAATGCCAAGCCAAGCAGCTTACTCTATGTGCTTGATGCGGATAAAGGAACAGCCCAATGGGCCACTTACGAGCGGGTGCTGTCCGACTGGACGGCCCAATACCTTGGTTCAGACAAAAAGGTGCCGGAGCAACTGGCCGGAAATACGATCAGCAGTAAGTACAGCACAGGATTTACCTATGTGTCTCCTGCCCCGCTAAAAGAGATAAAAGCACCTGAGATAGAGAAAACCAGGGATACTATTGTAGAAGGTGAGCGTATTCTCGTGATTTGCGTCAGTCCGGAACGCCCGGTAAACCGCCTGGAAGTCTTTACCAATTCAGTACCTATTAAAGAGGCGTCTATCAATGGCGTTCCACTATCCAGCCACTTCCTTGAAAATCGCAAAGGAGGTAAGCTGGTCACACATTATGTCAGCAATAACGAGCAAACGGAATTGAAACTCAGCATACCGCCAGAACAACCTTTGGAAATGCTCTTATACGAGGCATCCAATGATCTGTTGTCCAATTCCCAGTTTTCAGTTCCTGCAAGACCCAAGGACAATATCCCTATGCCTTTTGTACTAAACGACGCCATTTTGGTAACCAAGACCCTTAGATTTGAGTGAGGCAATAGGAATACTGGGCTGTGGTTGGCTAGGATTCCCTCTCGCCAAAACACTGGTCCAAAAAGGATACACCGTTAAAGGCAGCACCACAAGCCCTGCAAAGACTGCACAACTCAAAGAGTCGGGGATAATCCCATATATCATCAAACTGGAGGAGGACAGTATTGAAGGTAATCCTGAATTTTTTGAGGGTCTAAAGACGATAGTAATTAATGTACCCCCGGGCCTGAGAGGAGGAAGTAGTTCCAATTACGTTTCCAAGATAATACAACTTGCCAAAGCCTTGCGAACTTCAGGGGTATCCCAGCTAATCTTTGTAAGCAGTACCTCGGTTTACGGCGATCTCCATGGGGAGGTTACCGAAGACTCCGTTCCCCGTCCGGTGACGGCTTCCGGAAAACAATTATTAGAAACCGAAGGTATTTTAATGGAGGATGCGCACTTTAAAACCACGGTTGTACGTTTTGGCGGACTTATAGGTCCGAACAGGCATCCAGCCAGTATGCTTTCCGGTAAAATGGATCTGAAAAACGGAGAGGACCCCGTAAATCTTATCCATCTGGACGATGCAATTCATATGATCGTTACCATACTGGAAGAGGGGTATTGGAACGACTTGTTCAATGGGGTATATCCAGACCACCCTGCGAAGCGCGATTATTATACTTCAGAAGCCCTGAAAAGAGGACTTGAACCTCCGAAATATGTGGAGAAAAGTGGCAAAATTCCTGGAAAAAGTGTAAAAAGTAGGAATTTTCTTAACAAAAAAGGGTCTTTTCTCACCCCTATCCGTAGTTAGTTCACCACGCTTATTTATGCTTTCACAACAAAAACATCGATAAACGGTTAAATTATATCGTTGATTTTCAGTCTTTTATCGACAAACTGTATCTTTGTATAAATATTTAATCCCAAAATGTCATGGAAAAATCAAGTTTAGGGGGGAGAATTTTAATGGAATTGGAAAGTCTAATCTCCCGAAGTTGTGCCAAGGGCAAGATGACGAAAAATTTCCAAAGCCTGCACGAGTTAATTTTGAAAAAGCATTACAATGCTGCTGACGTATCTATTGATTATCATCGCAAGAGGATTTCTATGGATATTGTTATTGACGATGCTTCGTATGATCCCAAAAAGGTGAATACGAACGTACCTACATTACACGCGAATCTCTTGTTTAAAAACTTATGCGATTTTTTGAAGTCGTGTTTGGAGACAGACAAAAAGAGCCTGGCGTTCTATGCTGGTATTCTGCGGTCCTTTGCACAAAAAGACGTTACCCTGACCGCGGTTTAAAAAGACAAACCGAAACCAATTTATACGAAAAGATGCCTTCGGGCATCTTTTTTTTGTTTACAGCCCAGGGTTTTAAGATTTTCTATATCTCCCGACCCAAAAAAAAACCGTAGTTTTGGCCCACTTAAATTAATGAGGATGAAACGGATAACTTTAAGTAACCCTTTAAAAGGGGCAATTCTGGTGACTTTTTTGATTTTGAGCAGTAATCTGCACGCTCAAAGTAATGCTGATCTTCAAAAGCACTACGAGGCTTATTATATGGAGATGCGATTACAGGGAGACGTTAACGGGGTGATCAGTGCGCTTACCCATCTGAATGTGCTGGCACCTTCACAAGAAAGACGTGACACCCTGGCCTACATCTATGCCAACAACAATCAACACTTGCAGGCACTGAATACCATTGGTATAGAGAAAAATGAATCAGATTCCGATCTGGCAGTACAGGTCAAGGCAATTTCCTTAAAAGCCTTAAGTCAACCTAAACGTGCCCTGGAACAATTTGAGGTACTGTATTCCCGGAATCCTAATGCCTATCTGGCCTATGAACTGGCCGACCTTAAGATACAGACCGGGGATAACCAGGGAGCTTCTGAAAACATAGAATATGGCATTACCAACTCCCAGGACGATATGAAATACGCTTTCTACGAAAGGCAGCAACCGTACGAAGTTCCACTGAAAGCCGCTTTCATCCACCTGAAGGGCCTGGTACAATACCATATGAATAAAGACGATATTGCCGGAGCCGTTGCCACCATAGATGAAGCCATTAAGATTGCGCCTAACTTCAACCTGGCCAGCCTGAGCAAACAGGCACTGGAATCCCGAAAAGATAGTCCGGAAGATAGTGAAAACCAGAATTAATGCAGGAGGCTACTTAGGCAAACCGGCATTGATACAATATAAAAAACAGGGTTAAAAGCACCAGCAGGAAAAGCGGAAAGCCATATTTGCCTTCCGCTTTTTTTGATTTCCTTTGATCTCTTCGCCTGTATTTCATAACATCATATTCAATTGGTATTATCACTGCTTTCCAGGAAGAATCGATATTTCCTCTTTGATACGGCTCCCTGTGCCCTGTAAAAGCCAATGGCCCCGGTATTGAATTCCGGTGTTTGCCACTGCAGCTGAAAACAGCCTTCCTTAACAGCTACTTTACGTAGTTCTTTAAAAATCTTACTGCCAACACCCATTCCCCGTATAATCTCTTTTAAATAAAGACAATCAAGATAGAGATAGGGTGCGGCATCCCAGGTTGAATACTGTACCATATAGGTGGCATATCCCAGCAATCGCCCTTCTGAAACTACGACCAGACAAGACAGTTTGGGTGATTTTCCAAAAAGATCGCGGCTTAAACGATCTGCCTTTCCATGGCCATAGTATTCCGCTTTTTCATAGGCCGCATGTGCTTCACACAATTGGAGTATCTGCGGAATATCTTCCTTCCTTGCCTTACGGATTGCTAAGCTAAGCTTCACTACTGCAAAATCTTTGCATCTTCAAGATAAGATTGGAAATCCGGGTTTTCAGGCCTTGAAAGCACATGGGTTATCCAGGCTTTTCGCTCATGGGCGAAAACCTCAATTTCCCAGATACAGACCAGCGCTTTGTCCGCAAAGGGCGAAGGCAAAATAGTAGCAGGGTTGTCGTAATCCGAGAAGTAGATCTCAGTTTCCACCATTTCTCCGCCTGTCCACCAGTTCAGCAGTATAAGCACCCCTTCTCTGGCTTCATGAACAATTACAAAGGCCTGTTTGTGAGTGGGCAGATCTGAATTCCCCGCTTGCTTAAGTAGTTCCGGCAAGGCTGCTAAAAAACTTGAATAGGTTAGCTCCGATTGAAACGAGTCGCGCTTCGTTATGGTGTACAACTTTACTCCCCAGCCAGAGATCTGCCTGCTTTCCCGGAAAGCAATTCTTCTGGTTTCGTATTTTTCCAATGTTGTTTTCATCTATCTTCCGGTTTAATGTTTTTGTATTTATCAATTAATGCTCTCAGTTCTGGCCCTGATTTTGGAGCCACTAATTTGCGTTCAGATACCGGGTACTTTTCCAAAAGCTTTGCGGGTCTGACCGGCCTCCGCTCAAAATTCCCACCACACCCTGGACATACGTTCTGAAACAGCTGGATGGCGCAGTGCTCGCAATACGTGCATTCAAAGCTGCAGATTATGGCCTCTCTGCTTGAATTGGGAAGGGCTTTACCGCAGTGTTCACAAGCTGATCTGATCTCCAGCATGACTATTTCAGGTAGCGTTCTTCCACGATCTCTTTATGCCAGATCTCATGACCTGCCACAGTAAAAGCCGCCGCCCTGGCTGACATGGCATTATCATTGGCCATACCTACAAAAGCCAACTGATCTTCGTCAAGGCTGTTCAGCAGGGAAACAGAGCTTCTCCTTTGGATCTCGTATTCTTCCAACAATGCTTCCCAGCTTTTTGAAGAAGCTCCTGAGGGAGCTATATAAATGTTCTGGTCAAAACCGGCGAGTGGCGTACTGTCTTTTCTTGCGATCCTAAAACAGCGGTACATAAAAATGCGTTCTGTGTCTATTAGATGTTGAAGCACTTCCTTAATGCTCCATTTATCCGCTGCATATCTGAAGTCCGTAGACGCCGCCGGGATCTTTTTAAAGAAGTTTGCCATATCTATTCCTCCCTGGGTAAAAGCGGCGATCAGATCCGCGGTTTCCGGAACCTTACATATGTAACGCCAGTAATAAGGGTCGTATTCAGTTTTTTTCAATTGTGATCGATTCATAACAGGAGTTTTAAGGTGAAATCGTTTAAAACCAAATATAGAAAGGATATGAACAAACATAAATTACTTAATAAGGTTATATTTAGTTTTTATATTATATTTGAATGTTTTTAATTATATTTCCTATTTTATGAATATTGATCATACAAACTGGCTAATATTAGAAGAGCTTCAGCGTAATGCCAGGGCATCTTTAAGAGAGATCTCACATAAAGTTGGGCTCTCCTCTCCCTCAGTGGCCGAAAGAATTCAAAAAATGGAGGACGCGGGTATAGTCAAAGGATATGCTGCCGCCCTCAATATGGAAGAGCTGGGTTATCCCTTAGGCGTTTATATCTCCATAAAGATCCGGTTTGGGAAGGTTGCTCAGTTCGAAGAATTTATTCCCACCGTTCCGGAAATATGCGAATGCCACAAACTTACAGGACATGACTGTATGCTGATGAAAGGTTATGTCAAAAATCCGAGGCACCTGGAAGACCTCAACGGCAGACTAACGGTTTACGGTGAATTGACCACTTCTCTTATCCTCTCTTCCATCATAGACAGCAAGGTATACCAGGGAGCATTTTGATCTGAATTCTATATCTTATTACACCTCTTACAAGATGAGAATTTCAAAAAGCAACCAAAAAGTTGCATATTTAAATTTATTGATTATATTTGCAACCATATAGTTGCATATTAATTTTTAAAACCTATAGTTATGAACGACGTAATCAGTAAAGAACACATTTTTGCACATCCTATCCAGAAAGTCTGGGATGCTATCTCCAGGGAGGAAGAGATATCTACCTGGTTCATCAAGGCCGATTTCAAAGCAAAGGCCGGATACCAATACACTTTCACCGCCAGCGAAGAGCAGAATTGCACTGAGATCACCGGGGTGGTTAAGCAGGCAGATCCCTACACGCTGATCTACACCTGGATAGTACAGAATACCAAGGCAGAGACCACGGTAAAATGGGCTCTGGAAGAAACCGCAGACGGCACCAAACTGTTGCTGGAGCATTCCGGGATTTCCAACTACGAGGGAGAAACCGCTGTGGCCATGTTCAGTAGTTTCAGTAAAGGCTGGGACAACTGTATCAGCGAACTCTCCGAGTATCTAAAGCAGGAAGTACATGCAAGATAATATCACAAGAATTCTGAAAGCAGTTGCAGACCCTACCAGGCGCGAGATTTTCCATGCCCTGGTAGTGGCCGCGACAGCTTTACCTATTACCCAAATTTCAAATCAGTTTGAGATCAGTCGCCAGGGAGTAACAAAGCACATTAAAACGCTTGAAGAGGCCGGACTGGTAGAGATTAACAGTCAGGGGCGGGAACGCTTTTGTATGGCCAACCCAAAACCGCTCAAACAAGTCAATCGCTGGCTGAAGTTCTATGAACAATTCTGGGATGACGCCATCGGGAATCTGGAAGACTACCTCGGGCAAAAGGCCTGAATATTCAGTTGTTAGCTTCTTCCTTGTTTACGAAGGTCGCTAAACCGTTAATAGCGCTATCCAGGTTCTTTTTAAAGACCCTTTTCCCGAATAGTGCTATAGCAAGCTTTTTAAATACGGATCTGGCCTCCCAATACACTTCGGTTTTTAGCCTGCAGGATGTGGAAGACCGCGGGGTAATGGTATAGAATTGATAAACAGTATCCACTATAGGAAGGCTTGTACTCATTTCACCATACACCAATTCACCGGGCTCCGCCTCTTTGGTCACAGTCACGAAATTCAGGTGCTTCCCGTTGATCACACAGATATGCTCTGTTCCGATACGGGTCACTTCATTCTCATTGAATTCAAATTTATCTACCCCTTGTACCCAATGATGGCGGTAGGTGTAGTTTGTAATATACTCCATAAGTACCGCTGCGCTTACTGTGAAGTCCGCTTCCTTAACAAGATCTGCTTCCTGTTCAAACCGCATTCTTGTACCTTCTTCAAAACTTCGCAAATTCAGCTGGTCCTGATCGATAATGGCGTAAAGATATTCCACCACACTATTGTCATAGTTATCCTGACCGCTCTCAAATCCAAAGATCTTGCTGGAATAGTCCAACGTCAGACCCACATCTTCAGCCAACGCCTTACTGATCAGGGCGTAATTGTCACTTTGGACGGAATTTTTTAGTAATCTGTGCGCCTCTATCACCTGAGGGCCAAAGGGCTTCCTTTGCCCCCTTACCTCAATAAAATTGAGCTCACTACTGTGGGCCACGATCTTCAGTTCCAGGTCCGGGGCTGTGGCACAGGCATTGCACGGACAAATGCGATTGGTCTCTAAAAGTTTCAGGTGACTATAGAAGGCGGTGAACATGGTTTCGATCTGTGCCAGGAGTTTTTCCTGGGAAGGGATCGCATCCTCCTTGTAAAAAAACAAGGCGTCTCCCTCTATTTCAGCCAAACGCAATCGCTGGGTATTCGCATCGATCAGCACCTCCAACAGTTCGGAAATCACATGCTGACTGTGAGCTATTTCCGTGGTTTGCACAAACTTGGTAAACCCGGAAATATCAGGAATGAAAAGTAAAGACCTCGACATATATTTGGTTCGGCTGACGCAGCATCCTTTCGGATCTTAGCGCCATGTAAGCATTTTCATTAGTCGGACAAAACCCTTAAAAACTACTTAATCCTCAAAAATAAGTTCAGTATCCAACTGGCTATTCACCACCACATTGAATTGATCACTAAGCGCATTATAGGCACTGATCAGTTCCAGCGCTGGTTCCTGTACCGCTATGCGATACTCGGCGGCGGCTTTCATCTTCAGGATAAAGGTCTTTAACACCTTTAACCTGCTCCTGACCTGTGGTATGTCAAAGCTCTCAGGAAACTGAGAAGCGGCCAGGGCATTTTGTTTTTCGAGCAGGTCTTCAATAGAGAGTACCAACTCCTCGTTATTTTCTACTTGATAAAGGGCATCAAAACCCGCTTCCAACTCATTGAACTCCGGCCAGTCTTTGAGCAGGACCCTGGCTTTGGCATTAATCGTGGTTCTTTTGGTCAGCGCGGAGCCGCTGAATTCCAGGTTTGGATCCACTATCGTTTCCCCCTCGATCCCTCCTTGCCTGCAATTCAGCAGGCAGATAGCAATTGCGCTTATGAAGAATAATTTACGCATTGGGCGAATGTACAAATTTTAATAAAAGCTATCTTTACCCGCGAATCCATTTAACGACATTTTAATGCAAAGAACCATCCTGATCTTAGGGGCCTGCGGACAAATAGGCACTGAACTTACGCTTGCTTTGAGGGAGCTGCACGGGAACGAACGAATTGTGGCGAGTGACATCCGTGAAGGGGGCGATAACCTGATGTCTTCAGGCCCTTTTGAACTTCTGGATGCAACCGCTTATGAGGCCATTGAGGATGTGGTGATGCATTATGAAGTGGAGGAAATATACCTTATGGCGGCCATGTTGAGCGCCACTGCGGAGAAGTTTCCCGAGCGGGCCTGGAACCTGAATATGAACTCTCTCTTTAACGTACTGAACCTGGCTAAGGAAGGAAAGATCGACAAAGTTTTCTGGCCATCCAGTATCGCTGTTTTTGGACCCAACACCCCAAAAGAAAATACGCCTCAGCACAGCCTGATGGAACCCAGCACCGTATACGGTATCAGCAAACAGGCAGGAGAACGTTGGTGCGCCTATTATCACAAAAAATTCGGTGTAGATGTGCGCAGTGTGCGTTATCCGGGACTTATCAGCTGGAAAACACTCCCCGGTGGGGGAACCACAGACTATGCGGTAGAGATCTACCGGGAAGCCGTTGCCAGCGGCAGCTACAATTGCTTTCTCAAAGAGGATACCGAACTACCGATGATGTATATGGAGGATGCGATAAGAGCTACAATTTCGCTGATGAAAAGTCCGTCAGACTCACTAACGGTTCGTTCTTCATACAACTTAGCGGCCATGAGCTTTACTCCTTCGGAAATAGCCGCAAGCATCCGGCAACAGCTACCGGAGTTCAAGATCAGCTACGAACCGGATTTCAGACAGGCAATCGCGGATAGCTGGCCTAGAAGTATTGACGACAGTAGGGCAAGGGAGGACTGGGGCTGGAAGCCCGAATTCGATCTTGAAAAGACCACAAAGGTTATGTTGGAAAACCTGAAGGGTGTTTGAATTAAGTTCTATTCCTCCTCTCTCTGATCCAGATCCTTTAATGCTTCAGCCTCTTCGTCTGGAAGTTCGGCAAAATCTTCCTGATCAAAATTGGCCATGGTCACTTCCAGTTTAGCACTGATCTTAACGAGGTATTTGGTATGCACAGTAGTGACTTCAACGGCCTCTATCCGTTCTCCTTTAGCATTTTTAAAGGTTATAATGTCATCATCGTCATACCCATCAGGATATCGCTCCACCAAAAGTTTCAGAACTTCCGGTGTGAGTTTTTTGTAATCCACTATGGCTCTTTTTAGGTTGTCCATGCTCAAAAAGGTTGGGCGTTAAGGATGAAAACAGTAAAAGAGAAATATATTTATTCGTATATGCGGATTTTGTATTTTAAAGTAAAAGAATTTTGTCCGGCCTTACAAGTGAGGCGGGAGATTATTGCAATTTATGGACTATATTTATAATTATATATTGACAATCAAATAGTTGAAATGAAGATTTTAAAGAAATTCATCCCGATTTTAGCACTTACCATCGCATATTTCGCTCAGGCTCAGATCAGCCCCGGGGTTTATATCGCTGGCAAACAAGGTGAAGCCGCAGCTACGATCAAAGAGTTAAAAGTAACGGATAACTATTTGATCCATACGGTCTACGAGAGCTCGCCGGCTAACTTTATCAAGACCAGTGGCGGTTATTACACCCTTGAAGGAGAAAAGATCAATGTTGCGCTGGAGTTTAATTCGGATTACGAGGCAGACGGCCTTAGAAAGATGTCCCTGGCCTACAAAAACTCAGACGATGGGCTGATCATAGACGGGCTTACTTATGTAAAGCAGCCCTCCAACAAGCAGGATCTGGACGGCCAATGGCTTTTCGGGACCCGCGGACCGGATACCGGGCAGGAAAGAAGGGACGATTCCAAGCCGAGAAAAACACTTAAATTCCTTTTGGACGGGCATTTTCAATGGATTGCCTATCACACGGAGACCTTTAAATTTTCCGGGACTGGTGGAGGGCTCTTTACTTCAGATCAGGGGAAATACATTGAAAATATCGGATTCTTTTCCAGGGATGATTCCCGCGTAGGGGCCAAACTCAGTTTTGATTATGAGATAGAGGGCAAAGACTGGCATCACAAGGGCAATAACAGTAAGGGGGAGCCTATGTACGAGATCTGGGCCAGGCGATAATAATCCTTAGCTGGGGTCTACATTAATGTCTGATTTCCCTCCCGTCTTCTTTAGCAGTCTGATCCTTTGGATCTCTATGCCTTTGTCTATAGGTTTGAGCATATCGTAAAGATTAAGAGCCACGATGCTCGCTCCGTGCATGGCTTCCACCTCTACCCCGGTCTTATAGTTTGTTTTTACTGTGATCAACACCTGGATCTCCAATCCGTTAATTTCGTAAGTAATATTGGTGTATTCAATCGGTAAGGGATGGCAGTCCGGAAGGAGGTCTGCCGTCTTTTTTACTCCCAACAGGCCTGCGGCCCTGCTCATTTCAAATACGTCGCCTTTAGGAACTTTGTTTTGCCTTATGGCCTGGATGGTATCCTCGCTGCTTACCAGCACAATAGCCTGGGCTACCGCGGTACGCAGGCTTATCTTTTTTTCGGTAATATCTACCATATTCAGGTATTAACTTTCCACTGATAGGAATCGTCTGCAAATCTTTCTTTGCCAAAGACCGGAACCTGGGCTTTGATCTCTTCAACCACATAATGCAGGCCGTCAAAAGCGGCCCTGCGATGAGGGGATGAAACCAGGACGAACAAACATATCTCCCCAACTTTAACTTCCCCCAGGCTGTGGAATATTTCCACTCCGCTCAACTCGTATTGCTGCAGGGCTTTGTCGCGGATCTCTTCAAATTTTGTCAGAGCCATACTTTCGTAAGCGGTGTATTCTATGGCCGCGACGGTCTTTCCATCGATCACATCGGCCCTCACCTGCCCAAGAAATATATCCTGCGCACCTGTTCCCGTCATTGCCTGATGCCGGCTTATGGACCGTGCAATAAGGTCCGGGGCAATAGCACCTGGAATAAACAGTTGATCGGTCTTCTCAGTTTCCATCGGTAAAATCCTTTAAAGCTAAGGTATCAAAGTTTTGGAAAAGCAGAAAATATCCCGAATTAGGTGAAAAGCTTTTGAAAAAGTATTCATAAATTCGCAGACCTATTTGGCCCCGTAGTTCAATGGATAGAATAGAAGTTTCCTAAACTTTAGATGCAAGTTCGATTCTTGCCGGGGCTACGAAGTAGACTCGCAACAAATGCGAAGCATTTGGAAAGCGCCGCTATAAATCGAAGCTGCTCCAGGCGCAGCCATGGGATTCTTGCCAAGGCTACCACGGCAGGCAGGTTTCCTCAATTAAAGATTTGATCCCAGGCGGCCCCCTGGAGAAATAATAGTGGCGCCAACCAGCTAACTTCCTCTCCAATTGAGCATCGGCTTTTGCCTCCTAATTCCATAATATAAAGCATAAAATATGCAAAAACAGCCTCTGAATCTGTAATTTTTTACGAGTCGCGATACGGCAAAACTTATGCAGGCATCTGCAAATGTGTACCAATCAGAAAGAAGTGGTACTTAGTTTATGAACTACTAAACTCAAAAAGTGAAGATCAGAACAAGTCTCTTTCTATTTCTTGTAGCGCATTGCATTCATGCCCAGCACATTGATGTAAAGGATTTTGGAGCGAAGGGTGATGGTTTTACTGATGATACCCAGGCCATTCAGACCGCAATAGACTCGGCATCCGCAAGACATAAAAAGCTTATTTTCTCAGAAGGTCAGTATCTGACCGGTATGATATGGTTACGAAGTAATCTTGAAATAGAACTACAGCAAGGAGCCACATGGAAGGCCATTCCCGAGCTCGCTCGTTACCCCGAGATTCAATCAGGTGCAGACCTGAGTCAGAAGGGTGGCTACACCATGAGCCGGCGCGTTTTTATCTGGGGAGATAATGTAGAGAATGTAGTCCTTTCGGGTAACGGAACCATCTACCCGAATGGAGATAAGCACCATGCGTTTCCGATGATGGAGGAAAACGGGGCAAAACGACCTTACGGGATCTACTTCCGAAACAGTACAAACATTTTGATTCAAAATCTACACCTTCGAAATTCCGCGTTTTGGATGATCCGTTTCTACTTGTGCACCGATATCCGAATAGATGGTGTCGACATTTATAATCATGCCAATACCAATAATGATGGTATCGATATTGTTGATTGCCACAGGGTTGTCATATCCAATTGCGTAATCGATAGTTCAGACGACGCTTTGTGCTTAAAAACAGAGGCGCCTTTTGGCACCGCAGAAGTTGTGATCAATAACTGTATCCTAAGTTCCACAGCCTCGGCGCTAAAGTTTGGAACCGGATCTTTTGGCTTTTTTAAAAGAATTACGGCCTCTAATATTGTAATCAGACCTACCCGAGCTGAAAAGATCATTCATAATTTACAAGTAGCTGAAGGAATTACAGGAATTGGAATTATGAGCGTTGACGGAGCAGACATTGAAGATTTGACTTTCTCCAATGTGACCATTGACGGTACGCTTGCACCAATATTTATCAGATTAAACCAACGGCACAAAGTGACCCATCAGGAATATGCCGATGTAAAAATAAGTCCGGGCACGATACGAAATATTTCTTTTTCAAATATTACTGCTTCGCGAAGTGGCCCTATTGCAGCTAATATTTCGGGTTATCCTGGTCATGATGTAGAGGGTATCTCATTCGATAACGTTCGTTTGTCTTACGGTCGTGCCAGCACTAAGGCCAAAGCAGCTGAGAAAGTTCCTGAAAATGACAGGGGATACCCGAATCCGATGATGTTCGGTGTAGACTTACCGAGTTATGGACTCTATTTACGGCATGCGCGCAATATTTATCTAAACAACGTTTCCCTTGTTCCTGCCAAAGGAGATCCCCGGCCGCCAATTTATTTAGAAGATGTCAACTTCTTTTATGCATCTCAAGTTTTTGATGATAAAGATCTAATTGGCCTAAAAGATATTCAAATGTTTTCCTCTAATGAGGTGGTATTCCATAAATGATATTATCCAAAATCAATCTTTCATTATCAAATTCACAACACTGACGCCAATACATTGAGGACTATCTAGAAAAGTTGTTGATTGTTTTTGAAATTTTAATATTTTAGTATTTACAAATCGTAAAGACATTGCACCATATCAATAAATCAGTAGAGCTTCTTGATAAATTGCGCAAGGGAGACAATCGTGCGTTTGAAGAGATCTATAATACCTACGCAGAAGATTTATTGCGCTACGGAATAAACATTCTTAGAAAGCGCGAAGTTGTCGAAGATATGGTTCACAATATCTTTGCTGATTTATGGAAAAAACGAAGTCAGCTAGAAATCAAGAATCTTCGTTCCTATCTTTTCCAGGCAATTAAATATCAAATATTCAATCATTTTAGAAGCAATAAACTCTCACAAGAAGACATCGGCCGTATTAATATAATAGACCTGTCCATAAATATTTCCAAGGATCTGGAATACGAGGAGCTCGAGAAAATTATCAGCGCCTGTATTGGTAAGCTTCCTAACAGATGTAAAGAGATCTTTATCCTGAGCAGATACCACAATAAATCCCACAAAGAGATTGCTGCTGACCTCGACATTTCAATACAGGCCGTTAAGAACCAAATCTCAAAAGCCATAGGGGTCATCAGAGAAGTACTCACCCAAAAGGAACTGATTGCTGCTTCCTAATTCCACTTACAAGACTTGGAAACAGGTCTATCCACTGACTTTTTTTGAATTTTCCATGGAGGAAGGTGTACCTCCAGCCGCATTTAGTTACTAGAATAATTAGACAGGGGCATTACCCGATTAATTATTAATAAATGGACAGGGAGGAAATACAGGTTTTATTCCAAAAATATATCGAAGGTTCATGCACTGAAGAGGAAATCCTCCTCCTGGAGAAGTTCCTTGAATCATACCAGGATAAAGGTGCAACTCATCAATTGGATATGTCTGATACCCTGTCCGGTTCTAAAGACCGGGTTTGGAAGCGGCTTATGCAACAAGAACCTGCGTCAAAGCCTAAGAGGACATATATGTGGCCTGTTTTGAAATATGCCGCGGTATTCCTGGCTATCGCCGGCACAACATTCTTCTTTTACAACTCCTTCAATTCCAGGCAAGAGATCCCGCAAGCAGTAAATAATGTGCTGGAAATTAATGTGGAATCAGTCCTTTTAAAAACAGAAACTGGTACTCAGGAATTGAATGAAATGGGACGTCAGGAGATAGTTTCGGTTGACGGCAAAGGCATTGCAAAACAAAGTGGTACGCGCTTAACATATGATTCTGATCAGAATTTAGGACGATTGGTGATGAATGAAATTATAGTGCCTCACGGTAAGACTTTTAGGGTAGAGCTTTCTGATGGTAGCAAAGTATTTCTTAATGCTGGCAGTAATCTTAAGTTCCCTGTACAATTTATGCCTGGTAGAAAACGCGAGGTCTACTTATATGGCGAAGCATACTTTGAAGTAGCACAAGATAGCAAACGTCCTTTTATCGTAAATACAGATCAGGTAGGAGTAAGTGTATTAGGCACGAGCTTTGTCGTCAATGCCTACAATGAAGTGCCAACACATGTGGTGCTTGTTGAAGGTAGTGTGGAACTGAGTTCGGAGGATCGGGATATGTCTCCGGTCAAAATTGTACCTGGCCAAAAAGCTGTAGCCGACATCGATTCTTTCTCGATTTCTGAAGTGAATACCGACGACTACATCGGTTGGATGAACGGTCAACTCTTCTTTAATAATGAAGATTTTGAATCGATAAGCCGAAAGATAGAACGAAAATACAACGTGCAAATTGAAAACCGCTTTGAAGCGTTGAACGCTACAAGATATCGCGGACGGTTTGACGATGAGACCATTATTGACCTTATGGACACCTTCAAGGAATCAGCAAATTTTGACTATTCCATAGAAAACAATCGGATAGTAATTCTAAAACCCAATTAATATGAATAAAAAAAGGACGGATGCGGCAACATCCGGCCTTTAAATCGATTTAAGTCAGTCTTGTATAACCAAACTAAAATCCCATAAAAATATGGAAAAAAATGCCTTTCTCATCAGGTTTCTACGGAATATCCTGATAAAGAACCGAAAGATGAAACTCTCGATACTTTTCTTTATCGCCATGCTTGTTAACGTCCACGCTAACTCATATGCCCAGCGTAAAAAGATGTCTATTTCAATGAACAATGTACCGCTTGAATCTGTGCTCACTGCCATTGAATCGGAAAGTAAGTTTAAATTTTTCTACTCTGTCGATAAGATTGATGTTGACCGCAGAGTTAGCATCGATGCAAATCGCGAAACTATTTTCGAAATATTAGACGATTTGTTTGTGGGAATACCCATAACCTACAGCGTGGTGAAGAACCAAATAGTTCTAAAGGCTGCCCAACAACTGGCAGAGACAGTACCTGATCAGGAAACTGAAACTGAAGACAAGAACGAACAGGATTTTACAGTATCCGGGGTGGTCTACGATAATTCCAGGATTCCTATTGCCGGTGTAAATATTATTGAAAAAGGAACTACAAATGGCATTGCGACCAATTTTGACGGCGAATATGAGATAAGGCTTCAAGGCGAAAATCCTGTACTGGTATTTAGTTACCTGGGTTATGAATCCCAGGAGATCGCTGTGGATGGGCGAAACACTATAGATGTAGTTATGCAGGAAGATAGCCAGGGCCTTGATGAAGTTGTGGTAATTGGGTATGGTTCAAGAAGGAAAAAAGACCTGACCGGAGCGGTATCAACAATAAACTCCGAAGACTTGACCCAACAGGTATTGCCAAGTGCCGAATTTGCCATCCAGGGTCGGTTACCTGGTGTATTCATATCCAATCCCGGATCCAATCCCAACAGCAGACCGGAAGTGCGTATTCGAGGAATTTCCACTCTCGGCTTTAACGATCCACTTTACGTCATTGACGGAGTTCCGGTAATTGAAGGAGGTGCGGCGGCACCAAGCGGCACCCGGGAAAGAGACAATAGAGGGGCTGTCAATATTCTTAATCTGATCAATCCGAATGACATCGAATCCATCACGGTATTGAAGGATGCCTCCGCCACCGCTATATATGGTGTAAGAGCTTCCAATGGGGTTATTCTTATTGAAACGAAACGCGGCAGGAAAGGCAAGACCAATATCACATTTTCCCAGCGTTTTGGCATCAGCACTCTTGACAAGCGTTATGAAACCTTGAATTCCCGGGAATATGCTGATATTTCAAACCTGGCCTGGAACAATAGCATTACGGACTCCAGGGATGATGAGGATTACGGAGTCCTTTTTGATCCCGGTTCACCTGAATATCTCGGTAATTCCCCAACATTTGATTGGGTAGATCAGGGAGTGCGGAATACCGCGGTACAACAAGACTATAACGTTTCCGTAACCGGTGGAAATGACAGCAGTAATTTTGCGGTTAGCGCCGGTTATACCAGTCAGGAAGATGTTTTGTTTGACACTTCCTTCGAACGCTATTCCTTTAGTGTCAATACTGACCACCGTGTTACGGATTGGTTATCCGTAGGTCAATCTTACCGACTTGCTGTAACGGAATCACCGGATGAGCAGGTCTTTCAAAGTAATATGTTCCGAAGATTAACCTATACGGCACCCTGGCAACCCATTTTTGATCCCGCCAATGTTTCCGGCTTCGCGGAGATTGGGCGGGAATACAATGGGGAATTTGAGGGAGACGGTTATGGGCCAGCTACTAACGCTAACTACTTTGGGTATGCACAGTTTTGGCAACAAGAATCCACATTGGTGAGAAATCTAGGTTCTGCCTATGCCGAGATCCGTCCTTTTCCCGGGTTTAGAATTAGGGGTACTCTAAGCGTGGACTACTTCACCAATAGAAGAGATCAGTTTAGACTTGCTGAAGGTGGCTTATACAGAACAGGGGAATTAGGTTCAGATGGTACCGTAGTTCAGCGTAGGGAAACCTCCAATTTCAACCTGACCAAAGAATTGTTAATAGGCTACACCAAAAGCTTTGGCGACCATAATTTTGATCTCACCCTGAACGCTATGGATCAAAGGGCCACCTGGGATATTCTTACCGTAGAGGCCGTAGATACAGGTATTGCCAGCTATGACCAAAGAATAGTCGATGAGGCACTTTCTAATGACAATAAAAATTCCTTATTGAGTAGAAACGAATCCGGACTTCTGGGTTATCTGGCAAGATTGAGCTATAATTATAATGGGAAATACTATTTAGACGGTACGATCAGAAGGGACGGCTCTTCTAAATTCGCCGAGGGATATAAATGGGGGAATTTCCCTGCTGTAGCGGTTGCATGGCGCCTTTCTTCTGAGAAATTTATGGAAGGGGCCTCCTGGCTAAACGATCTCAAGTTTCGGGCCGGATGGGGCCAAACAGGGAACCAGGAGACCCGGGATTTTGCTTATGCTTCTTTGGTTAACAGGAACCCATCGTATCCCACATCAGACGGAAATATAAACTCTGGGTCCGCCCTAAGCGATTTTCCAATCATAGATACCACCTGGGAAACTGTAACGACCACCAATATCGGTTTTGACGCTACGCTTTTCAACAAATTAAGCCTAACCGCCGAATATTATTTTAGGGAAACTGAAGACATTCTGCAGGAAATCGATATTCCGGATGTGATCGGGGCTCAGACGGCTCCCGTCGTCAATCTGGCCACTGTTGAGAATAAGGGTATTGAGATTGACCTCTCCTATAACGACAAATTTGGTCACCTTGGTTTTAGCGCGGGTCTAAACTTCACTACAGTGGATAATGTGGTTACTGAATTATTCAACGACAGACCGCAAGGTAGTCAGGAAGCGAGGATAGAAGAAGGCTTTCCAATAGGATACATCTATGGGTATCAGACCGATGGAATTTTTCAATCTCAAGCGGAAGTAGATGCCTATCTCAGTCAGGTAACAGACCCCGGCAATGATGCCCAACTTGCCCCTGGTGATTTCAGGTTTAGGGATATTTATGGGGATCCAACAGCAGCTGACGGAGAATTCGCATACAGGAGCCTGGGTGCGGATGGAGTCATCAATGGACTGGACCGAACTTATCTGGGAAAAACAATCCCCGGATATTTTTATGGGTTAAACTTTAATCTTGACTACAAAGGATTTGATCTTGGCTTGATATTCAGGGGAGTTGGAGATGTGCAGCGGATCAATGAAGCCAGACAGCAGGGACTTTCAATGGCTGATCCTGGGGATAGCAATTATTTAAGAGAAATTCTAAATTATTGGACCCCGGAAAACGGTTCCAATGTTTATCCTCGATTAATTGCGGGTGACCCATCCGGAAATAACAGATTTTCAAATAGATGGGTAGAGGATGCAGATTTTTTTAGATTACAAAACCTGCAATTCGGCTATACCTTCGGCCCCAAAATAACAGAGAGATTGAGAGCCACCAACATCCGACTTTACACAACACTTTCCAATGTATTCGTCATTACACCATACTCCGGACTGGACCCTGAGAATGACACTACACCATTTACCTATACCATGGGATTGAATATTGGATTTTAAAAAAAAGCAAAATGAAAAGAATATATTTAATAATAGCGTTTTTAATGGTACTGGCTTTACCTATGAGCTGTAATGAGGAAACAGTCAATTTGGATCCCATCGGATTTACAGAAGCTGGCTACTACCAAAATGAAGAACAAATGACCGAAGCAGTCTTTGGCGTCTATCAAAGGCTTGGATTCTTTTATAAGTGGAATGTACAGCAGTTTGTACACAGGGTAGATCTACTCCCTTCGGACGACCTTACCAGAACTGGAAGCGGCCCTTTTGAAAATTTTGTAGGATTGGATGGAAATAACGGAACGCTTTCCAATATCTATCAGTATGCTTACGATATGATCGCCAGAGCCAATGTAATTCTCCAAAAAATTGAGGAGAATGGTGATTTCGCCTATGAACGTGAACCAGACCTTCGTGATATTCATCGCGGAGAGGCTTTATTTCTAAGGTCCTGGGCCAATTACAAGCTGTGGAATACCTTTGGTACAGCCCCATTGGTCAACGAACGGATTACGGATTTAGAGAACGCCTTTCCTCCCAATTCAACAGACACTGAACTTCTGGACCAGGCAATTGAAGACTTAAGCACCGCATCACAACTGCTGCCAGACTCATGGGACGACGGAAACCTGGGCAGGGCCACCAGCAACTCGGCAAGGGGCTTATTGGTGAAATCCCTTGTATTCAGAGGATCACTAAGCAACAACAGTGCTGATTTCACCGAAGCGATCAACGTTTTCAACGCAATTTCTGGAGTCTCACTTATGCCAAATTACCGCGACAATTTTGATGCAGCCATAGAAAATAATAGCGAGTCATTGTTCGAATTACAAGCAGACGACAATGTCCTGCAAACCAACGGCTGGCTTACTACAGCTACAGACGACTTTCCCGTTATCGGGGAAATCAACGCCTACTACGGGTATTATACCACAAGTTTTGAAGCCGGTGTTACCTATCTGGCCACTAACTCGCTATTAAATGCCTATGATCCGGCTGATCCAAGGCTCTCCCTGGCGTTTGATACGGCAGGAGAAAACACCAACGTGCTCAAGTACATCAGTACAGACCAGTTAGTGGCAAGTGGTAATCCCTCTAATTTATCAGTTAACAATACCCGTATTTTACGCTATGCGGATGTAATGCTGCTGGCTGCCGAGGCCATTGTAAGGTCCGGAGGTAGTCTTGCAGAAGCTACAAACCTGGTCAATCAAATTCGTGCAAGAGCTCGCAATTCCGTTTTAGCCGATGATCAGGGTATTCTGCCACCTCCATCCACGGAACCAGCAGATTTATCAGTTCCAGCCACTTCAGAGGCCGCCCTGGATATGATTTTTCTAGAACGGCGTCTTGAATTGGCAGCAGAAGAAGGTCATAGATGGTACGACCTAAGAAGAAGACACCTGGCGGGGGAGATTGACCTAACCAGTTGGGATTTTAGTTCTCCCGATCCCACCTTCGAGTTTCGAGAGTTTAATGTCAATTTTCCCTTGCCGGAAAGTGAGGTAATCGATAACCCGAACATGAATCAGAACCCTGGCTATTAAAGTTTCAAAAGAGAGTTATTTTTGAGTTAGTTGAGTTAATTCGGATGGGCATTGGTTTTACATCAATGCCCAATCCCTTTGAAGTTATGAGGTCTTTATTACTAATATCAATTTTGGGATCCCTTATTGCCTGCAGCGAACCGGCAAAGCCCGTCTTTGAATTAGTAGCCGCCAAGCAAAGCGGTATTTTCTTTAATAACGAAGTAATTGGCAATGACAGCCTGAACATTATGGATTACGACTACTTCTACAATGGTGGCGGTATAGGAGTCGGCGACTTTAATTTAGATGGAAAACCCGATCTGTATTTTTCTGCGAATTTAAAATCCAGTCGTATGTATATCAATCAAGGAGATCTCAGATTTCTGGATGCTACTGAAAGTGCAAATGTTTCAACCTCCGCCTGGTGCACAGGTGTTTCTGTAATTGATATCAATCAGGACGGTAAACCAGATATTCACGTCGCAACCGGGTCTAATGATGGTAAGAGCCTGAGTCCGAACTATTTCTTTATCAACAGAACAGTTCCCGGTCGGAAGGTCGTTTTCGAAGAAATGGCACAACAAATGGGTCTTAAAGACTCATTATATGCCATTCAGGCGGCTTGGTTAGACTATGATAAAGACGGTGATTTGGACATGTTCATTGCTCACAATGCAATCGAAAGTGTTCAAAAAAACGTGCCACATGGTCAACGGACAGACGGTAGTGGGAAAAGTACAGACAAGCTCTACCGAAATGAGGGGCTTAAGGACGGAATTCCAATTTTCAAAGATGTTTCTAAGGAAGCAGGAATACTAATTGAAGGATGGAGCCTGGGGGTGCAGATCTCAGATTTTAACGGCGACGGTTATCCGGACATTTATGTCGCGAACGATTTTCTTTCCAATGATATCCTTTATCTTAATAATCAGGATGGAACATTTACTAACGACATAGAAAACAGGCTCAGGCATCAAAGCCACAACAGTATGGGCATGGATATTTCCGATATCGACAATGACCTAGATCTGGATATTATGGTTTTAGACATGCTGCCTGAAGATAATCTGCGCAAAAAAACCATGTTTCCCGATGTGGCTTCTGAGAATTACAGGAACATCTTAAACAAAGGTTATCAAGAGCAATATGTTCGCAATGTGATGCAATTGAACAAAGGTGATGGCACCTACGGAGATATAGGAAATCTAACCAATGTTTCAGCTACAGATTGGAGTTGGGCACCCTTAATTGCGGATTATGACAATGACGGGCTAAGGGATATCTATATTACTAATGGTTATGTAAAGGAGATCACAGATCTGGACTTCGTAGACTACTACAATAAGTCCAACATTTTCGGCACAAAAGATTCCAAAAGAAAAAAGCTAATTCAACAACTAAACAGTATGAAGGGTGTTAAAAAACCCAACGTTCTTTTTGAAAACAAGGAAGCCTACAATTTTAAGAATGCTACCAGCTCTTTTGGTCTGGATTATCCCTCATTTTCAAATGGAGCCGCATATGCTGATCTTGATAAGGACGGCGACCTCGATCTGGTGGTCAATAATATCAACGATGCTGCCTTTCTGTTCAGAAACAATACGATACAGGAATCAAATACTACTTCCCCTGGTGCCAACTATTTGGGGATAAATTTAACGCCGGACAACCGTTCCTTAGGTTCGAGGGTTGTCGTATACACCCAGAATCGGGAGATCCTTACTGAGCATTACCCGCAGCGAGGTTATCTTTCTTCAGTTGGACCCACGCTTCATTTTGGTCTTTTTTCAGACCAACAAATCGATTCACTTATAGTTCATTGGCCAGACTCATCAATATCTCGAATAACCAACCCGGAAATCAATCAGGTGATTAATATTGACTGGAATACTGCCGCCAAAACAACATACAAAAACGAGTCAGAAAGGAACCAGCCAACCTTTCAGAGAATCCATCCAAGGCTTGCTCATATGCATCAGGAAACAACATTCAATGAATTCACAAACTGGCCGCTGCACTTCCGGAGCTATGACAAGCTTGGACCAATAATGGTTCTGGCAGATGTAAATTCAGACCAAAAGTCGGACTTATTTATTGGGGGTTCTGCAAATTTCAATTCGGAAATTTGGACGCAATCTGAAATTCGGGGATTCAATGAAAAAATCATATTTAACGGAAGTATTGATAAGTCTGTTGAAACTATAGGCGCCACATTCTTCGATGCTGATGGGGATGGAGACCTGGACCTGTATTGTGCCAACGGCTCCTCCGAGCATTATCAAAACAAAACATTACTCCAGGATCACTTGTATCTCAATGATGGCAAGGGTAATTTTTGGATTGATTTGGAAGCAATACCCGAAATCTCCGAGATAACAATCACTCCAATTACTCTGGATTACGACAGAGACGGAGATATGGACCTTTTCGTCGGCGGCAGAGTAGATCCGGAAAATTATCCACATTCTCCACGCTCTTATCTTTTAGAGAATGACGGAAAAGGCAGGTTTACGGATGTTACGCGGAAGATCGCACCCGACTTAATGCGGCCAGGAATGATTACCTCGGCTGCATTATCTGATTTTGATAAAGATGGATGGAATGACTTGATCCTGGCCGGAGAATGGATGCCTTTAACCCTTTTCCGAAATCGCGATGGAAAGTTTCTAATTGACGTGAATAAGAATGGGCTTTCGGAACATCGCGGCTGGTGGAATTATATAAAAACTGCTGATATAGATCAGGATGGAGACCTTGATATAGTTGCCGGGAACTGGGGACTGAACAATCCATTCAAAGCATCAATAGAGGAACCTTTAAGAATCTATGGGAAAGACTTTGATGGTAATGGATCAATAGAATCAATAATGACCTATTACAATTTTGGTCAGGAATACATTTTTCATCCCAGAAATACACTCACCAAACGGATCCCCGAACTGAGAAAGCGTTTGTTCGATTATAAAACCTATGGTAACACGCCCTTCCCGGAGGTTTTTACATCGCAGGAATTAAATGGTGCCATAAGTCTGGAGTTAACAACCTTGGCTTCCGGAATTTTTGAAAATATGGGAAATGGTAATTTCAAGTTTCATCCGTTTCCAAAATTGGCACAGGTGACTCCCTTGTTTGACTTTTCCATAGTTGATTTGAATAATGATGGATTATTGGATATACTAGGCGTAGGTAATTTTTTCGGTACCGAAGTACTAACTGGCAGGTATGATGCCGGAGATGGCATTGTATTAATGGGAATCGGAGGTTTCAATTTTGAAGTCCATCCAGTCCATCAAACGGGGTTTAAAGTCCCGGAAGAGGCGCGGTCCATAAAAACAGTCACTGGAATGTCGGATCATGGAAATCAGGACTGGTTCATTGTGGCAACCCGTAATGACAGTCTAAAGGTTTTTTCGAGAGCCCTCATCCAAAGCAAAAAGAATTATGCAAACAAGAATTGAGAAAATAGTGCTCAAAACACTCGTAAAAGGCCTTTTGGTATCCGGTTGTCTTTTGGTGTCCGGATCTTTTAGCAGGTGCAACAGTCCGGGAAAGCAAGAGGTATCACTAGAATTAATGGATTCACTGCAATTAACTGACATTGTCTTAAGCTATCCCCATTTTGACAAGGGCGGCAACACCTCGGTTGAGAACGACTCTAATTTTGCCTTTAAATGGTCAGGAGAATCACCATATCAAAGTGGTGGTGCCGGATATTTCATCAATGATAGCACGGAGGTTCCATATATAAAAAGAAAAAGAGATCTGGGCCAGACTTTCACTTATTTTGGGGAAAAACCTTTCCAAATAAGCTCATTGATCCTCCGTACAGGATTCGGAACAAACGTAGTAAGGCAAAATATGTATGGTCAAAAAGTTTCAATACAGTTCATGGAAGTAACTGGTGAACCGCAAATACATGAAAACGGATCCGATGGGGACACCAAAGCGTTTCACGGTTTCCCACATCACAGACAGCAAAGAGAAATTCCGGCAAAACGTGACGATTACATGATAGGAGAAACTTATAAACATTTAAAGGTCTTCAGAGGCTTTAAGTTTCCAGATAAGACTGATTTCGGCTTTGAAAATGACGATATTCAAGTGGATCCCAACGACAAAAGGTTGAAAGGCCGTTTGCTTAGATTCAATTTTCCTACGAACAAGCGGGTTACCATTGAACCCGACAAAACCTATGCATTCATGGTGATGATAGATTCCCTGGCTTCAGATGTGGGCTTTACCCTGGCAAATAATTACGAGGGAAGCTACGAAAATGGCCATGGTATAAGAAGAGAAGGTAAGGGCGTATTCCCTCCTGTTCCGGCAGATGTAAATTTCCCGATTACCCATGAAAAAAACAGCCACGCCCTCCAATCTTCAAAACTGCCGTTAGTATTTGAGCAGCGCCTGGAACAGCAGCCCGGCACCAATGGCTATCCTGATGTGGATACCTGGCGTGATCTTAATTTTTATCTCCAGAAAGAGCCGTAAAACAAGGCGTGCCAAGTCTTTAATTTACCTCATCAAACCATTTCCAAAACGGTTTTTCTTTATATCTTATATGACTGATTCTTTGAACGACATATTTTCAGCATGGATAGAAGAAATTTTAACAAGAATATCGGGGTTGCGACAGGCCTGATCTGGATTGGCGGGCTAAGTTCGTGTACTCCTACAGAAAAAAAGCAGGGTCAAAACCCGGACTCAAGTGCAGCTTTAACGACAACTAAGATCTCTCCCGAGTTGTCTCAGAGAATGTATGACAAGGCTTTGGAAATCACAAAATCCAAAGTGCGGGGAGGAGACTCTGAGGAGTTCTTCAAAAAACCATTTATCGATGCTGCATTCAATGACAACATTTTCCTTTGGGATTCCTGTTTTATGTGTTGCTTTTGCAAATATCATATGGATGAGCTGCCTGTTTACCAGGCCCTGGATAACTTTTATGATCGCATGGAGGAAGACGGTTTTATTTGCCGCGAGTACCGTTCCAATGGAGAAGCCCTGTGGTCTAAGGACCATCCTGTTTCTATTAATCCTCCTGTTTTAGCTTTTGCTGAGCTCGAGATCTTTGGTGTTAAACCGGATCTTGAGCGCCTCAAAAAAGTCTATCCCACTTTGAAAAAGAACTTCCAATTCCACGTAGATCGCTATATGATGGAAGACAACCTCTTTTACGGGGATACCATGGGGCTGGGTATGGACAATATCCCCAGATCTCCCCGCGACTGGACCCCCACAGAAGGCAATGGTTGGACTCATCATGAACTGGGAGACAGACTTGCCGAAATGAACGCCTCAGATGAGGAGAAACTAAATTTCTTCGTTACAGAATACCCCAACACCGTCACCGGGGTATGGACCAGGCAGGGGCGTTATGTGGATTTTTCTGCTCAAATGGCCATGTACGCTTTGCAGTTGAAGGAGATAGCCTCCAAAATCGGCAAGGAAGAAGATATTGAGGGTTACGACAGCTTCCATGCTAAAGTCAAAACGGCCCTAAATGAGGAATGCTGGAATGAAGAAGATGGTTTTTACTACGATCTTGGCTTTGGAAAGCAAATAAAACGCCGACATATCGGGATGTATTGGGCATTGCTGGGGGAAGTAGTCCCTCAAGACAGGCTGGCCAAATTTATCAGCCATCTTAAAGATCCCAATGAATTTTACAGGAAAACGCCTCTACCTGCCCTGTCTGCCGCGGACCCTGATTATGTGGGATGGGGAGATTACTGGCTGGGAGGCGTATGGGCACCCACGGTATATATGGTTCTTAAAGGCTTAACGGCTGTTGGGGAGGATTCCCTCGCGCGGGAATTGGCCGCCAGGGTATATGAGAATGTAGCCATCGTATTTGAGGCCACAGGAACTTTTTGGGAAAACTACGCCCCAGATCTGATCTCCTATGGGATGCCGGCAAAGAAGGATTTTTGCGGGTGGACCGCCCTAATTCCGATTTCAGTATATAAAGAATACATACTTTGATTTGAATTTGGTATTCAAAAGTTTTTGTTTGAAATCAAATCCAAATACTCATATCAAATGTTTTATCGGCCTCCAGCTTTGATCTTTTCCTGATCTCGGCTTTTATGGGGAGTAGATAAGTATCCATTTTTGTGTCGAACCAAATGGCCGTATCCCATTGAAGATCCCCAATTTTAGCAATGGCTTTCATCCTTCCCCAGCCTTCTTCCTGCCATTTTAGATTTTCCCTGATCTCTTTAGAAATGATCTTGGGAAGCGAAACAAAATGCCAGCCTCCCGGCTCGCCGTGTTGCCACATTTTAGTAGTAAATTCATATTTGATCTTAGCATCCATTGCTATTAGTAACAGGTCAGTAGATTTGGAACTTAAGGATTTACGGATTGATAAATGCGGTTTGTTCCCAAATAAAATCGATTGGATCATTTGTCTGGGATATCCCCGGGGTACTGCGGCCTTCAGTAATATATTTTACCAGTAGCGATCTCAACTCGCCAACTTTTTCGGTCTTTGTCTCATATAGATTATTCATCTCGCCGGGATCCTCCTTAAGATTGTACAATTGAAATTTGGGCAGCGAAGCAAGGGCCGTGGTATCAGAAGGCTTAGGAAAACTCCAACCCCCAGATCCCGGGCACATAATGAGTTTCCAATCTCCTTTTCTTATGGCAAAACTACCATTAATGGAATGGTGAACAGTGCCCTCTCTGGTCGGTTTATCCGTAAGCTCATTTTTAAATAAGGGAAGCAGGCTATGGCTGTCTTCCCCTTCATTGGCCGCCAAAGAATATCCGACTATTTCGGCACAGCTGGCCATCAGGTCCGTGGTGCAAATTGTCGCATCAGATACTCTGCCTTTTTGAATGACCTCTGGCCACTTCGCAATAAAAGGAACCCGGTGCCCTCCCTCAAATATATCTGCCTTATGCCCTCGGTATTTATATCCTGGAAGGTGACCTTTTTGTTTCAGCACATCAAAATTGGCCTCTGGGGAACAACCGTTGTCGCTGGTAAATATGATCAGGGTATTTTTTTCGATCCCGGCTTCCTTTATCACTTTTTCCAACTGGCCCATATAGGCATCGATCATCATCACAAAATCCCCATAGGGATTGAGTCCACTCTTACCTTGCCACTCTGTTGTGGGCAGGATGGGGGTATGGGGTGAAGGAAGAGCGAGATATAAAAAAAATGGTTTTCCATCCTTAGATCTTTCCCTGATGTATTGGAATGATCTCCTGAAAAAGTTGGGAGTCACATCCTCGTGCACAAAATCACTGGCAGTTGGCCCTTCTCTCCACCAGGAATATGCATTCTTATCAACTGTAACCCGATCCGGCAGCTGTGTTGGCATACCGTTTTCCACATAAACATAGGGTGCCATATCCAGGGATCCGCTATGCCCGTAGGAATATTCGAAACCCAAAGTATTCGGACCATTTTTTACCTGTTTTGAGAAATCGATATTGCCAAAATCTTCAGGATTCCAGCCTTCTCCACCAAAATCACCTTCTTTTTTCTGAGCCCAATCCCATCCCAGATGCCATTTTCCGATAAAAGCGGTCGCATATTTATTTTCTTTTAGAACGGCGGCTACAGTTTTTCGGCTCGAAGGGATCAGGGCTTTGGATTTTCCGGTAAGTACACCGGATTTTAGCCTGCTTCTCCAGTTGTATCTTCCGGTTAGAATACCGTACCTGGTTGGTGTACAAACGGCAGATGAGGTATGCGCATCCGTAAAGATCATACCGTCAGAAGCCAGACGATCCAGGTTAGGGGTCGGGATCTTTCCGTTCTCATTAAACACGGCAATATCCCCATACCCCAAATCGTCTGCCAGGACATAAATGATATTAGGCCTGTTTCGCTGCTGTATTTTCTCTGAACCAACACTTACGGCAAGCAGTGCAGCAATTCCGATAAGAAATAGATATACTTTCATAGGACTACTACTGTAGCAGAACTATTGATCCTCCTGCCCTTAATCCTCTACCTCAACGATCATCTCGATCTCCACAGCGATATTACTGGGTAGCGAGCCCATACCCACGGCTGCTCTGGCGTGCTTGCCCTTTTCCCCGAAAACCGCTACCATAAGATCTGAATAGCCGTTGACCACTTTGGGGTGATCTGTGAAGTCCGGGCTGGCATTGACCATCCCCAGTACTTTTACAATACGCTTAACCTTGTTAAGGTTACCCAATTCCGCCTTTAATACGGATAACTGGTTTATGCCTGTGATCCGGGCGGCTTCATAGCCTTGCTCAATGGTCAGATCCTCTCCCAGCTTTCCGGTTATATTCTCGCCATTGGCCTGAGTGGGCCCCTTTCCCGCCAGAAATATCAGGTTTCCGGTTCGTACCGCATTCACATAATTCGCCACAGGAGCCGAAGGCGTACTGAGGGAGATCCCCAATTCCGCAAGTTTGGCTTCCGGATCGTAATCCTGGCTTACCGCTTCTCCTGCCTGGGTATCTTTTTTGTCTTCCTGAGCGTTTCCACACGCAAATAAGGTGATAGCGAGCAATCCTAAGAGTAGATTTTTCATAGTTAGATTGTTTTAGTTAGTAGCATTCTGCAAAACTTCTTTTACCCGATGGGCGACTATCCTTTCCTGACCCGGAACCATCATCCATGTGGTAATCCCGATCATTTCGTCATTCCCTACCGTAGAAATCGCCGGATGTCCGTCCATCAGAGCTTTCCTGGCATCGGGTGGACTAATTTTTACCGCGTTTTGGTCCCATTTTATTCTCAGTGAAGGGACATGGTTGGCATGAGGCGGAACGTGTATCTCAGTTTCCACGCCCACTACTGAAAGCGCACTATCACTGATGAGTTTTATCTGGTTTTCCCATAGTTCCCATTCCTGCTTGTGGTCTTTCTGCAGATACATCTCCAGCGCCACCATCATACCTAAGACTTCTTCCTTATTCACCTTCATTCCACGGGCAATAGTAGTGCCCCTCGGAGGTGTGTGCAGACGGGCGGCTTCAATATACTTGCGTTTACCAAGCAACAATCCGGCACTTTGAGGGCCTCTTATACCTTTTCCTCCGGAAAAAGCCACCAGATCGAACCCCATTTTTGTGAACTTAAACAGATTTTCTACCGGGGGTACATCAGCCGCGCAGTCTATAAAGGTTGGGATGTTGTGCTTCTTCCCTAAAGCGACAAATTCCTCCCATTTTATTTCTCCTTCCTCGGTATTGGCGTTGAGGAACCACAGCATGGCCGTATTTTTGTTGATAGCCTTTTCCAGTTCTTTCGCCGTTTTAATACGGACCAGTTTAGCTCCTGTATTGGTCAGGGCATGGGTGTATCCAATATTATGGGCTTCCTGAAGGATGACTTCATTTTTGAGGCCATCCGTGTTGGGCAATTGGGATACCTTTTCTGTATCCATACCACAAATTACCCCGGCCAGACCAATTGTCATCGCACCAAATGCGCCAGAAGATACTGTAGCGTATTCGCACTCCAATAATTCAGCGATCCGTTCCCCAACTTTATCGTGTAACTGATCCAGATCTACATATTCCGTCGCACCATACGAAATGGCGGATACAACCTCATCCGGCATTAGCGAGCCTGTCATGGAGGTATAGGTCCCGGCAGCATTGATAAAGGTCCTTAGACCTAACTCCTTAAAAAAATTCCTGGCTGCTGGGGGCGCGGCATTGGCCTTTAATATCTGTGGTGTCAGTAAGCCTGTCCCTATGAGTCCGCCTACAAGCGGAACTCCGGACAGCGTTTTGAGTACTTTTCTTCTGCTTAACATCTTTCTTCTTTTAATCCACGGCTGCAATGCAGTCCATCTCTACCAGGGAATCTCCAGGTACTCCCCCATAGGTAGCAACGGTTGTGCGTACCGGAGGATTTTTTCCGAATCGCCCGCGGAATACTTCGTTCATCTTCTTATAATCTGCCAGGTCTGCGAGATATACATTTACCTTTAGTACCTGTTCCATAGAGGATCCGTTCTTTACCAATTCTTTTTCCAACTCTTTGAGCACATGATCCGTGTGCGCTTTGATATCTCCGTCAAAATGGGCTCCTTTGCCCGCTATATACAGTGTATTTCCATGTTTAACAGCACCTGAAAAGAGCGGGATATCCTGGTCCTCATAAATGGTTCCTACCACCTCTTTTACGGCCGTTTTTCTTCGGTCCATAGCCTGGGCCGTGCCTATACCGAACAAAGCGGCAAAGGCCATTCCTATCTTTTTTATTGAAGATCTTCTAGCAACTGTTTGATCCATAATTGTACAATTAAGTTATTTCCTGAATTTTTGTTTCGGTACTTCTACCAGGTCCTCTTTTTTAAGAGTTCTTCAATCTGTGCCTTGGGTACAGGCAACTCATCCATATGATCTTTCAACCACTGTGAAAAATCCTTCTCGATCTCATCAGACCATTTGCTGTCTATCTGTCCTGGAGTATACTTTCCCTCCTTTAGCTTTGTAATCCCAAATAAGTCCCTGAGCCTTACTACTTCGGAGGTGACCACCACCTTCTCTGCCAAATGAGCTGGCACGAATATTACGCCTTCTTTTTTTGCCAGCACGATATCTCCCGGGAGCACGGAAGCTGCACCGATCCGTATTGGTGAGTTGATACTCAACAACATGACTTCCTGAAGGAAAGAAGGATGCCAGCCTCTTACATAAGCGTTAAAACCCTCTATCTCGGACAGTCCTTCCATATCCCTGCTGGAGGCATTAAAGATCACGCCCCGTTTGGATTTAGCATATATTGAATTCCCAAGGTTATCGCCAATCAGTGTTCCATCAACGATCTTTCCAAAGCCATCCGCCACATAGACATCGCCTTCTATCAGACGGTCAATGGGCCATGAATTCGGACTACCTATTTCACCCTCTGCCTTACCTTTTTTCTTGATCTGATCCGAAACATCCGGTCTGTTGGGCATATATTGAACTGTAAGGGCCCTCCCCACCACGGGAACGTCGTCGTGCAATAACTCCCAACCTCCTTCAAACTGGTTGTGATATCCTTCGTTGCGCAAAACACCCCAGGCTTCTTCTATGGTTACGCTTTCCATCCTTTGCAGAATATCATCAGCAACTTTGGGCCTTCCGTCTTCAAAACGTTCACCCTCCCATTGGGAGGTAAGGAAAACCAGCTGGTCCCTGGATAGGCTCTGGGCAGATGTCACAGCGATAGCGCCTATCAGCAAACAACTGAAGATCATGGATTTAATATAGTATTTCATAGGATTTAGATAATTAGTTATGTTGTTATTTTTGACTCTTCTATTTCTATTTCTGCCTTGGACTTCTTTGCTGATGGGTCCTTATCGCGCCACCAGGTGGCCAGTGAAGATCCGGAAATGTTCATCAATGGTCCAAAAACCGCCGGTGCTAACCCAACAGTAGCCACCTTCCCCATTTCCAGGGCTATTCCTGAGGCCAGGCCACTATTTTGCATACCTACTTCCAGAGCGATAGTCCTACAATCCTGTTCTTTCATTTTCAGCAACCTACAACTCCAATACCCCAAAAAGTACCCTGCAGCGTTGTGCAGTATGGCGGCAAGAATAAGGAAGATCCCTATGGAAAGCAGACTATCCCTCCCGGCGGCAGTGATAATGGTAATGATAAAGGCAATACCAGCCATAGAAACTATGGGCATAGCCTTGTCCAGCCATTTTGCCTTTCCGTGAAAGAAGTAGTTAAACAGCAGGCCGGCAATCACAGGAAGGATCACGATCTTGGTGATACTCAGCATCATCGCCCAAAAATCTATTGGAACAAACTGTCCGGCGAAAACCTCCATGAGAAATGGGGTCATCAGTGGGGCCAGGACCGTAGCTACGGCCGTTAAGGTTACTGAAAGGGCCAGGTTGGCTTTAGCCAAGTAGGCCATCACATTTGAAGCCAATCCACTTGGAGAAGAGCCAACCAGCACAACACCCGCGGCTATTTCCGGGGAAAAGCCAAATAATGAAGCTATGGAGAATCCCAGTATAGGCATGATGCTGAACTGGCAGATCAGTCCTACCAATACCCCTTTGGGCATTTTAACCACCCCCATGAAATCCCTCAGGCTCATAGCCGTACCCATACCAAACATGATGATCTGTAGTAAGGGGATGATAAGCGATTTCAGCTCGAAATCTCCTAACTTCTGAAAATACGAAGGATAATACATGGAAACGGTAACCGCCGCAAAGATCAGGATGGTAAACGAAAAACCCTTGAATTTTGGATACCCCCTCACTCCGAGGGCCAGGAAAAGAAAAAAGAAAACCAGCGGCGGGCCGGCCATTTGCCCTTTCCCCATAATTAGGATAACCAAGGCGGTTACCAACCAGATCGCGGCAATTGCCAGGAATACTTTGTAAGTGCGTTTAGTCTGTGTTTTGTTCTCGCTCATAAGATCTATTGCTTATTCGTTCCAGGAAGGTTTGGAAATACCGTTGAGATCCCACATTACTTCCCCTCCTTTAATAGTTAATTCGCACTCAAGTTTTATGTTGCCGTTCATCTTTTTTCCTCTTGTATCAATAAAGCCAAAATCTCCCTCACGCAGGCGGAGCAGGGTAACGTCTGCCACGGCACCAACCGTAAGATGCCCCAGGTCCGTTCGTTTTATGTATTGGGCGGGTTTCCAGGTTGCGGTATGTATGACTTCCTCCGGGCTCATACCCATATTGAGGAATTTAGACATTACGTTTACAATATCTTTCATACCGCTGTTCATACTTCCCGTATGCAGGTCCGTACTTATCACATCAGGTTTAAATGCTTGTTTAAGGGCAGGTACAGCCTGGGAAAAGACAAAACTGCCTCCACCATGGCCCACATCGAATATAATGCCCCTTTTCTGGGCTTCAAAAACAAAATCCTTGACCTTTCCCTTTTCGTCTACCACGGGCTGCCGGCCTTTGACGTTAGCATAGGTATGAGTAAATATATCACCGGGACGAAGCTTTTCCATAAACAATTCTTCTATGGATAGTTCCGGTTCGCTTCCGCCAAAATCTATCATTACCGGTACTTCAGCCAAACGGCCAGCCTCAACGGTACGCTCCGTTGGTGTCCAATCATATCCTTGATAATGTGCCAGTTTTATGCCTACGATAACCCCGGGAAATTGTTTGGCTACCATGGCCGTTAACCTAGGTTCCATATCCAACTGGTCTTGTTCTACTGCCCCACCTTTCATACCGTGTCCAACGATATTAAGGAAAGCCAAAACCCTGGTTTTAGACATGTCAATAACCTGGGATTTGAAAGTTCTGAAGTTTCTCCAACCGGCTCCACCTGCGTCCACAATAGTGGTTACCCCGCTTCTAAAAGTAAACCCATCCGGGGGTAAAGCGCTAAAGCTATTACTTAAATACGCAAAAGGTACCGTTCCGTAGAAATTATGGCTGTGCATATCGATCAGTCCAGGGCTAACCAAAAGTCCGGAAGCATTAACTACTACTTTTGCCCTGTTAGCATTAATTTCAGATTCTACCGCAGCAATCTTTCCATCCGCTATAGCCAGATCTCTTACGGAATTAATGTTATTCCTGGCATCGATCAACTGCCCTCCTTTGATAAGCAGGTCGAATTCCTGTGCCTGAACCGCGCCTACCAATACAAGAGGTAGCAACAAGTTTATCAGATTCTTTTTGAATAAAGTTTTCATACGGTTTGATTTACCTGGTTAGCGTATCGTTAAGCGTTTTTCGAAGCTGTGCCACTTCCTCTGTTGTAACCGCGGTGGCATTGTTATCAAAATTGGTTCGAATGAAGGAGAGTACCTCCGCGATCTCCTTGTCGCTCAGGAAACTGTGTTGCGGCATTACCCCGCTATACTGAATCCCATTCACCTCTATAGGGCCTTCCATCCCATTTAGAATGATCTCTATCAGCCTGTTCTTGTCTCCGGAAACCCAATCCGTATTAGCAACCGGAGGGAATCTTCCGCGAGCGCCCCTTCCGTCCATTTGATGACAAGCGCTGCAATATTTGTTGTAAGTAGCCTGACCTGCAGAAGCCTCGTCGCCCAGCAGGTTGTCCGTTTCAATATCAGGTGTCCTGATATGGGTCAACAGCTTTCGCTCCTCCATCATGGCCAATTGGTCCTGACCAAACTCATCTTTACTTCCCTGATAAGTGATCTTCCAGATCTTCCCCTTTACGGAATCGGAAATATACAAAGAACCATCCGGGCCTTCGGCAATCCCCATGGGCCTGAAATGGGCATCGTTGACATTGACTATGGGGTCTACTACGGCAAAGCCATCGGCAAATACTTCCCATGCTCCACTGGGTTTTCCGTCCTTAAAAGGTACAAAACCTACAAAATATCCGGATTGTGGATACGGTGCCCTGTTCGTAGAACCGTGAAAAGCTATGAAGGCGCCTTCTTTATAGCGTTCAGGAAACTGGTCTCCATGGTAGAATACCAGATCGTTAGGCGCCCAATGCCCGGGAAAACCAATCACCGGATCATCGCATTCCGCACATCGGCCTACGGTATCGCCATCGCCCCCGTATTCCGGAGCCAGTACCTTTTTCCCCTTGAGTTGATCGTAATAACAATAAGGCCAACCAAAATCGGAACCTTCGGTAACCCTTATAAATTCCTCTGATGGAAGCAATGCGCTTTCCCATGGGGAATAGGTATCGGGAAATAGCCTGAGCAGATCGTCCCGGCCATGCATAACTACATAGAGATTGTTATCTATGGGGTTCCAGTCCATGGCCACCACGCTACGGATACCCGTTGCGTATTTTGTACCGTCTTTCTGTGTCTGACCCAGTTTATTGGCATCAAACTTCCATATGCCACCGTGATGTTCCAACTGGGGGCAGGGGTCCAGGCCTGGCGCCCTTGGGGTCCGCTTAGGTTGCTGGCATGCATTGGAAGGTGCTCCGAACGGAACGTACATATTGCCTTCCCCATCAAAAGCGATCGGTTTTCCGATATGTTCATGTTTGCCGTGTTCGTGATCATCAGTTAATACCACCTCCATTTCTCCCTCGGGAATAAGCGTGCCCGGTTTTAGTTTGTGTCTGTAAACCACCAGGTCTGAACTGTGGTACAAATATCCGTTGTAGATTCGCATGGCGGTTGCATAACTCCATTTGGCCCTGCCGCCATAGCCTCCAAAACGCTCTATATGCTCTGCACTGCCATCACCGTCAAGATCCTGAAGCACGGCCACAGAACCGTCGTTTCCGGCATTGCGGAGTTTGGCATACAACAGGCCATCAGAGGAAACCGCCATATGCCTGACTGTTTCGGGAATACTGTCTACGACCACTAAAGCTTCAAAATTACCCGGAAGGAACAATCCTCCATTTGGAGGACCTTTGTCGCACCCTAATAGAATTAAGCTAAGAAGAAGGCTTGGAGCAACTATTTTGAAAGCGCGCAAAAGCATGATCTTTGGAATTCTTTCGGGGTTTCTTAAACGCTCAGAAGAACCTTTGAAAAAGCCTTGCCTCTAAATTGGTCTGGTGAGTTAGTTGATCGTCTGCCCCCGCGTTAGATCAGTTAAGTTAGTTTTCTTTTCGCTACTTTACAAATGATTTTACAAAAAATGTGCTCGAGCACATTTTGATGAGACCAAAGTGTCCCCATCCTGTATTATTTAAAGACCAATGTCCCGAAAAATTCCGGAGTATGGAAATTGGGGCGTTCCGTTCCCACCGGGTTCCAGCTGAGGTAGTGTGGTTTGCTGGTATCGTCTCCACATTTGTAAAAGTTGGCCTTAGACCGCAAGCCTTTCAGGCTTAAATCTTTGTGATGAACCAAAAGCTCAGCGGGTATGATCATAGTGAGTTCCCAGTTAAAATCCCCGTCTATTTCCGCAAAGGGTTCCTCTCCCAAAGTGGAGTACACCTGCATTTGCCTCTCTATCAGGTCCGGTTCCACAAATTCCCGTTGATGTTTGCCAGGGCCGGGGCCATATGCCAGATGTACTGTTCCAATCGCATTAACCTCAAAGTTGTAATATGGCCCCTCCGAAATAGGGTCGAAAAAGAATTCCAGGCAGCTATCCCTGTGTGTACTGCTATTGGTTTCCGTGCGCTGGGCGAGGATATGCTCTTCGCGGATGTAGAATTTAAGCCAGATCGCGTCTTCGCTATAAGCAATGCGAAAACTAACTTCCGGTCTGTACGGAAATGCCTCCCAGTTTAGCACGTCAACATGGTGCATGACGGCCTCCCTGTCCAGTAAATTGGATACTTTCTGGATGTTGATATTGCCCTCGTATTCAATTTCATGAACTTCCAGTAATCCGGCAGCCTGTTTTGTCTGGCAGGCAGCGGTCAGGGCTGAAAGAAAACATAAAAGGAGGAGTTTTTTCATGCTGATCTGATTTGAATTGAGTCTTCCGTACAGATGTGCAATGAAGCGCCCATGTACATTCAAAGTAAAGTTAGGCAGATCTTGTGTAAATTGACATCCGGAATGTTGAAATAAATAAGATCCTAGGAACCGGGATTTTTACTTACTCATCAACTTATCTTGAATTCAAAAAAGACAGTCGGTAGCTCAACCCAAGATTTCCAAACACACTGGAGAGGTCCCCATTCGTCGCCGTCAGATAGCCTGCCGCGGCCCGCAGCGCAAGCTGATCAGAAAGTTTGAGGTTTAATCCGGCACTAGGCTTAACAACCAGGCCTTCACCAGTGCTGATATCGCCTCCCCCGGCACCTCCACCCAGGACCTGGGCAAAGAGGTTTACGCTATTATTCATAAAATAGTTGGTTTGCAGACCTGGACCAACTAGGCCTTCCGCATAGGCTCCCGCGTTCCCAAAATTTGCGAAGGAAGTCTGCCCGGCCAGGTAGAAATTACGGCTGAGCAAATAATTCAGTTGCAGGGATATCTGAAACAGGTTTTCTGTCGGGTTCATCTCCCGGTCCGCATCCAGGACCACGTCCTGTTTGACAATAATCTCAAAGGCCTTAAATCGGGATCGGGTAAGTTCGTAATCCGTTTTTACGCCATTGAAATCTGAATAGTATTTAAGTCCGAATCCCAAAGTAGAGGCGATGAAATGGGAATTCGGGCTCATCAGGAATCCTTTGTTTACCGCCAGGTACAGATTAGAGAAAAGGTGCTGCTCCAAAGAGATGTCCGGATAGATAAGCACTCCTCCCTGGGTATCCACACCTCCTCCACCTCCGGCTCCAACGCCAAACTTCGCGAGTATGTTCGTCCTGTTTTTGTTGAGACTGAAATGGTGTCCCGCGCCCAGAAGTATATTCATGTAACCAGCGGGAATACCGTCATAAGCTCCATCAGCCTTTAAAAAGAAAAGCCAGTTCCCGCCAAAGTAAGAGTTTAGTTCAAATCCGGCCAGGCGTATGGTACTGTCGTCCAGAGATACTCCTAATATATCCTGAGAGTCTCCCTGCACGGAAAGATTATTCAAATGCAGCATAAAGGACATTCTCCTGGGTTTTCTATCCCAGGTTGAGCTTTTAAGCTGTCCGGGTGCAAAACTTTTTCCGGCATCCGCAAAGGAAGCATACTGCAATTTTAGCGGAAGTTGAAGCGCCAGATACAATTGTTCGCCCCGTATTTTTCCACCGTCAAAGAAATTAATATGGCTGTAACCCCCTGTCAGGGCAAACCTGTTGAAATTCAGTCCCAGGCTTAAGTGAGGCAGGATAAAAGCACCACCGCCATCAGGCGCCGCAGCGCCTCCTCCGCCACCAAAATGTACCCCCGCGTCCAGGAAAAAGTGTTGGCCTAAAAATGCCCTATAGCCGGCATTGATCCCCAGCGTAAAAAATCCGCCTCGCTCCCCGCTAACCGCTCCATATATTCCAAGGCCGGTGTAAAAGTTATTGAAATCGAGGTTGTAGTGAAGCCCGGTTAATCCCATATCATCTTCAGTCACCGAGGCAGATGTGGACGGTATTTCTACAGGTAGGAAGTCGATTACAAAGAGGCCGTTCTGTGTTTTTCTTGCGGGGATCTCATCGCCCTGTTGTGCACAGAGACCCACGGTAAATGTCAAGAAACAGTACAAGGCGTATTTTCTTATCATATCTTAGGTTTGGTTGCCGAACGCTGGCTTAAAGCCCGCGCTTTCCGATTTTGACAAAAATTACAACGGTGTACGAGAATTTGGAATTTAAGGGGGAAGCAGCAAATGCAGGTTGATCAGGTTCAGGAATCTCGCTTACCCAAACGAACTTAATCTATTTTGGTAAAAAAACCTCAAAAAAAAGCATACAAACGTTGAAGCTCCAATTTCTACTGTCCTAATGCGGCAAGCGGGCTTGCAGTATATCGAAAAAAGATCGCCATTAACAGTGTTTTAACCCGTTATAAACAGAATAGTAGTACTTTTACTGCTCTCAAAAAAAGAGATTAAACCCAAAAAGATGAAAAAGAAATTTATACTATCCCTACTAATCGCTTGCGGTATTTTTTATGTTGGAATGGCCCAGGAGGCCGCTTCAAATACTGCAAATATGAAGGAGGTCATGGGGCTGCATGATGAGGTAATGGAAGAAATGCCAAAACTCGTCAGGCTTATCGGTCAATTGGAGACCAAAGCTCAAAACAGTTCAGACAGTCAGAAATATCTCGATGCTATAGACGACCTGAAAAAAGCCAACACCTCCATGATGAGTTGGATGGAGGGATTCGGTAAGCGTTTTACTGCCGATGAAATGTATAAGAACAGGGGTCTTACTGCACAGAAACAGCAGTGGCTGGTTGAGGAGAAAAAGAAGGTAATTGAACTCAGAGAGGAGATCTACGGCAGCCTTAAACAGGCAAATTCTGTGCTTGAGGAGAAGTAAAGCCAGTCTTTTACATACCGGACTTTAATTCTGCTACTATCCTGAAGTAGAATTTCATTAACGAGCCACGAAGTAGAGCAGAGCACACTTCGTGGCTCGCTTTTTTGTGTTACATCGACTACGCTTTGCACCCCAGTTAGCCTGGATTTCCACCGAAGGCGGATAAGTGTAATCCATGCGTAACTAAACCGAAAACCACTGATGGAAATGCCAGCCTACCCGTTGATTTGGTAAATTTTGACTGACATTGGAACCTAAATAGACAAATTGTTATACAAAAACCACAGCATTGATGCTGTGGTTTTGCTTTTTGTAGGTTTAGGTGAGAATACCACGAGATACAATCTCGCGGTAGCGAGGGTTTATAAGCAAAGCTCTTTTAAGCCGGAATGAGCCCTAACCAATCTCTAGCCGCATCTAAAGAACTAAAAACCCTAAACTCCCATGCGTTATTTATTGCCCAGGAGATTTTCAAGTATTTCATCATATTATCCATTACAGGGCCTTCTTTTGCTATCAACGCGATCTTCATTTCAGGATATTTCCTGCTAAAGGCAAGATCATCCGCAGCTATATTTACTAGTTCAACGGGATTGTAATAAATGTCTTCTACTTTTAGAGCATTCACAATTTGATACCTGGGAACGAACCCTTCCGGTACGTTGTAAAACGCTTCTGTAGCTTCAATTATCTCGTCAGTAGTGACAATGCCACTTGCTTCATATATGAATCCTTCGGATTCCCATTTGTTTATAACACACATATGATAATTATTGGTAAAAGTTGTTTTAGAAAATAATATTCAGAAATGATTATCTGCAATTTTTAAAAAAGCGACAAAATAACACCTTCTTTTAAATTAACAAGGAAAAACTGCTTTCTGATTTTTATGCTCGTTTTCACATGATTTCATTTTTTGTGGTACGCTTAGGTTTCTCGCCCTTGTAAATCCACAAAAGAGGCTGCGGACTTCTTATTCAGTTGGGCGCATCGCTTAACCATTTATTGGCCTATACCTACGCTTATGCATTTGTATTTTACTTACAACGGCCTTTTGGATATTTTACCTAACCAAACCCAATCTAAGTTAGATATTTGAAATCCAGGACAGTTTCCCAATATTTCATCACAGCAGTTTTTCAAGAGGAGAACCTCTCAGAAGAAGAAATGGGATTTAATGGGTAATCGGCAGCCACAAGTAACGGCAAGATGCCAGCAACGGGATGTCAGTAACTAGTACTTCCTTATGGTACCCTCTGTAGCGGATTTATTCAATACATAAAAACCGTTGCATGAAAAAACTACTCTTTATACTGGGGTTTTGCTTTTGTTTGAGCGCCACAGCTCAAATCGAAGTCACAAATCAATGTTTCGGCGATGTCGCGTTTCAGTTTTTATCAAGCGAATCCATTTGGAAGATCGAATGGGACTTTGATGATGGTAACACCTTAGAAAGTGAGAACCTTGCACCTGTCCAGCATACGTATACCGAAACGCGCATTTATACGGTAAGTGTGAGGGTACTCACCTCCAGCGGAACTCGCACCGAGACTAAAACTATCTCAATCGATATACTGCCGGAAGTGAACAATTGGACGGTCTGCAGTGACAACATTGATGGAAGTTATAACTTCAACCTTGCTGGCAAAAATGATGAGATATTGAGTGGGTTACCAGACAATTATGTTGTAAGCTACCACCTCAACTCACAGGATGCCAATGGAAATACCGGTTCACAACAAAATGTCAACTTATTCAGCAACGCCCCGGCAAAAACTATTTATGCACGGGTCCAAAATCAGAATAACATCAGTTGCTATAACATCACCACTTTTGACCTCATCGTCAACGCTACTCCCGTGGCAAAAGAAGAAGTGCAAAATTGGACCGTCTGCCTTAACAGCGATGTTAAAAGTTATACCTTCCTCCTTTCCAACAAAAATGATGAGATCCTGGATGGGCAACCTTCAGACAAATATATTGTAAGCTACCACCTCAACTTGCAAGATGCCCAAGGGAATGCCAATTCGGAGGAGAATGTCACCGTATCCATTGGAGACCCGGAACAAACTATTCATGCACGGATACAAAATCGGAATAACGCCAATTGCTATGACACCACTTCTTTTAACCTGAGCGTTCACAATAATCCCGTGGCCAAAGAAGACGTGGAAAATTGGACCGTCTGCGTTGACAGCGATGTTGACAGTTATACCTTCAACCTTACCGACAAAAATGATGAGATCCTGGACGGGCAACCGGCGGACGAATATACTGTAAGCTACCACCTCATCCCGGAGGATCAGGGAATCACGTCGATCGATGTTTCAAATTCGCAAGAGGTATATTACCGGATCACGAACAAGGACAATACCGATTGCTTTGTGACGGACAATTTTATGCTGCAGGTGCTGAAAAGGCCAATGGACTTCAAAAACATCGTGGTCTGCCACGAGGGAGAAACAGACCCATATACCTTCAACCTGGAAGACGCCCTTCCATTCGGGTCAAGCGACAACGAGTATTCGGTATCTTATTTTGAAACCACGCAGGATGCATTGGACAACAACAACCCCATTAATGGCACTATTTATCAAACCAATGAAACGGTGAAATGGCTATATGCAAGGGTAACCCATGACCAATCCGATTCCTGTTACGAGGTGAAGAAGTTTCAACTGTTCGTCAATTTTTCCCCCAAACCTAATTTGCAGGAAACCTACGTCATTTGCCCAGACAGCCCGGATCTCACCCTGAATGGCGGTGATTTTGATAGTTGGGTATGGAGGAAAATCGAAAATGGAGAGATCATAAGCGAATACAACAGCAGAAACATTGAAATTAAGGATATTGAGGATTTCGGAAATTATTCCCTGACCGTAATGCAAAGTCAGCATGAGAAGGTCTGTGTAAACACCGTATATTTTGAGGTGGTCCCCTCCGATGTTCCCGAAACCCTGTCGGTTTCCACAAGTGGGTCTTCAGATGAGATCACCTTAACAATTACCGCTACCGGAACCGGGAATTTTGAATATTCGATAGATGGGAATACCTACCAACCCAGTAACATATTTCAGATCTCTCCCGGGGTGCATACAGTGTACGTCAGGGATCCTTCTGAGTGTAGGACATTGACAGAGGAGGTGACTGTTTTTCCCATGGAAATCGAAGTAAACCAGTGCGGCAATACTACCGGGTTTCAGGTTTCATCAAGCGAAACCATTCAGAGCATTCTATGGGATTTTGGCGATGGTAATACCTCTACGGAAGATAAACCGACGCATACCTATAATGCATTTGGCGATTATGCCGTAAGTGCGGAGGTGACCACCCTCAACGGAACCCGTACCGAGAAAAAGGATATCACAACCTACGCAAAGCCAAGGGCACCTGCTGAAGAGAAGGTCTGGTTGGAGTGCGATGACGACTACGATGGGTTTTATACCTTCATCCTTACCGACAAAAATGATGAGATCCTGGACGGGCAATTGCCAGACAAATATACCCTAAGCTACCACTCCAGCCTGGACGATGCCCAGAAAGGGCAGGAGGCAATCACGGACATCGGCGTTTCAAATTCACAAGAGGTATTTTACCGAATCGCGAACGATAACAATACCGATTGCTTTGTGACCGGCAATATGACACTCAAGGTGCTGAACAGGCCTGTTAATGCCAAAAACATTGTGGTCTGCGACAATGGTGAAACGGGCCCATATACCTTCAACCTGGAAGATGTCCTGCCCTACGGGTCTAGCGACAGTGAGTATTCGGTATCGTATTTTGAAACGTCACAGGACGCGTTTTACAACCAAAATCCCATTAATGGCACTACTTATCAAACTGATCAGCTTCAGAAAAAGCTATATGCAAGGGTAACCCACAAGCAATCGGATGGCTGTTTCGATGTGAAAGAGTTTCAACTATTCGTCAATTCTTCCCCCCAACCTAATTTGCAAGAAACCTACTTCATTTGCCCAGACGGCCCGGGACTCAGCCTGGATGGTGGTGATTTTGAAAGTTTGGTATGGGAGACCGAAAGTGGTGGAATAATAAGCGCAAACAGAACCGTTCAAATTCAGGACGCTGGAAAATATTTCTTAACAGCAATCCATACTGAGAATGGGATTGCCTGTGAGAATACCGTAGGTTTTGAAGTAATCAACTCTGGTGCTCCCGAAACCCTGTCAGTTTCCACAAGTGGGTCTTCAGATGAGATCATCTTAACAATTACCGCTACCGGAACTGGGGACCTTGAATATTCGATAGATGGGAATACGTACCAGCCCAACAACGTATTTCAGATCTCTCCCGGGGAGTATACGGTGTATGTCAGGGATGCTTCTGAGTGCAGGACATTGACAGAGGAGGTGACTGTTTATCCTTTGGAAATCGAAGTAAACCAGTGCGGCTATACTGCCGAGTTTCAGGTTTCATCAGGCGAAACCATTCAGAACATTCTATGGAACTTTGGCGATGGTAATACCTCAGTAGAAGAAAAACCGACACATACCTATAATGCATTTGGTGATTATACGGTCAGTGTTGAGGTGACCACTCTTAACGGAACTCGTACTGAGAAAATGGATATCACAATCGATTCGCCCCCATTGGCCCCCTCCCATTCGATAGCCAATGTTGCACTTTGCATGGTCGATAACGAAATCTTTCGCCTTAGCGACAAGGATGATGAGATCTTAGACGGGCAATCTCCAACCGAGTATGCCATAAGCTACCATTCCAGCCTGGACGATGCCCAAAATGGGCGGAATGCAATCACGGAGCCCTATACCAACAACAATCGGTTCGAAACCATTCATGCTCGGATCTACACAGTCGAAAACCCCGCCTGTTATGATGTGACAGATTTTGAACTGACCATAAAAAAAGCTCCGAAACTATTGGTAGTAGGAGATTTGATCGCCTGTGATAGTGACGGGCAGTACGAATTCAATCTGGCAATCAAAAACACTGAAATCCTGGGCAACCAGCAGGAACCCGCCCAATTTAACATCAGCTATCATAGCTCTAGGGAAGATGCAGTAGCTGATGCAGATGCACTAGCACTCAATTACACCAATACCGACCCGACCGAAACGCTGTTCTTCAGAATTGAAAACAGTACTTATGCCGAGTGTTTTGAAGTGGGCAGCTTTGCTTTACAGGTAATTGATGAAGTCACTGCCGGGACAGCCAACGATATTTCGGTATGCGATATCAGTAATGATGGAATTTATACCTTTGACCTTACCACCCAAAATGATAAAATCCTGGGCGACCAGCAGGAAGCCTCTAAATTCAATATCACCTATCATACCTCCTGGGAAGATGCAGACAGTGGTGCGGAACCATTGGATAACCCCAAGACATTTTCCAATACGGCTCCGTATCAACAAACTATATATGCGCGGGTCGAAAATCGAGAAAATGCCCATTGCTATAGTACCTCCTCTTTTCAGCTCTTTGTCAATCCTTTGCCACAACTAAATTTGGAGGAAACCTACTTCATTTGCCCGGACAGCCAGGGACTTAGTCTGGATGGTGGCGATTTTGACCGTTGGATATGGGAGACTGAAAATGGAGAAATTATAATCTTAAACAGAAGCGTTGTAATTCAGGATCCCGGAAAATATTTCTTAACCGCTATGCAAACTCAGAATGGGATTAGCTGTGAAAAGACCGTGGGATTTGAAGTGATCCGTACAGGTGCTCCGGAAACCCTGTCGGTCTCAACAAGTGGGTTTTCAGATGTGATCACCTTAACCATAACCGCCACCGGAACCGGCGAGCTTGAGTATTCTGTAGACGGACACAACTATCAGAGCAACAACGTTTTTAAGATCTTTCCGGGGCTGTACACCGTGTACGTCAGGGATCCTCTCTCGTGTAGAATATTGACCGAAGAGGTGGCCGCGGTTGGGTATCAAAAGTTTTTTACCCCCAATGGGGATGGTATTCACGAATATTGGAACATTATTGGAGCAGAGGGTATTCCTGACGCTACAACCGCCATCTATGACCAATATGGAAAACTTATGCAAAGGATCCCGACCACCAGCAAAGGCTGGGATGGCAGCTATTTGGGAAATCCATCCCCGGCCAATGACTATTGGTTTAAGTTTGAATATCAAAATGGTAAAGTACTATCCGGGCATTTCACCTTAAAACGATAGAATTATACAGTTGCCGAGATAATTCCCGTACCTGAGTCGCGAAGGGAGCTCTGCTCTACTTCGTGGCTTCCGCTCAGTTTTCTAATGAAAAAGCCAATTATTATCAATTTGGAATTTAGCACAGAGAAATCAAGTTTTTCTCTTTGGGTAATTGATCTCTTTCAAAGTTCTCTTTAATACCAACTTCAGCATTCGTTTTCCTTGAGATGTTTTGAAATACATCTCCCTCCTTTTGGCATCTTTTTTACTCAAAAAGAACTCACAATAGATCAGCTTCAAGGGTCTGCGTCTTGAAGTACTTTTAGTACCTCCACGATTGTGATTTATTATGCGATTATGAAGGTTGGTGGTGTAGCCATGGTATAGCAGCAGGTCTTTTTCGCTTTGAAGTACATATACGCAGTATGGAAGAATCATTCCGTAATATAACTGGGTATCCTGAAAAATAATTTCAAAAACAAAAAAGCCACCTACTATCGTAGATGGCTTAATATAGCAATGAAGTGAGCTCTGCTCTACTTCGTGGCTTCCCCTCACTTCGGCAAGCGCAGTGCTTCGGCTGGGCTCCCTTCGGCTCCGCTCAGGATAAACTTCTCGCCCAAATAACCCCATAAAAAAAGCCACCTACTATCGTAGATGGCTTAAAATAGCAATGAAGTGAGCTTTGCTCTACTTCGTTGCTCCCCCTGCTGGGCTCGAACCAGCGACCCTCTGATTAACAGTCAGATGCTCTAACCAACTGAGCTAAGGAGGAATATATTTTGGTATTTAAAGAACTTGTGCCATCAAACACACTAACAGTGTCTCAAAGGCGGGTGCAAATATAGCAGTTTCTTTCAAACGGGCCAATAAAAATATCCCGTTTCTCTATTTAAAAAGCCATTTATAAACGTCGTTGCCGTTGGCAAAAAGTAAAAGTGCTATAAGGAGGAAAAAGCCTACCATCTGGGCATACTCCAAAAACTTGTCGCTGGGTTTCCGGCCAGTGACCATTTCGTACAGCAGGAAGGTCACATGTCCACCATCCAAAGCCGGAATAGGTAATATGTTCATAAACGCAAGAATAATGGAAATAAGAGCGGTAGTGTACCAAAAACCTTCCCAGTCCCACACAGGAGGAAACATCTTGCCGATAGCACCAAATCCGCCAACTTCCGAAGCTCCTTTCTTGGTGAATACGTATTTAAACTGTTTTACATAATCGTGCAATGTCCAATAACCAAAACTAAAACCTTTAGAGATCGCTTCTCCCAGAGTGTATTCCTTTCGGTTATCCAGATCAATTTTGTCTGCGTAGGAATAGCTATTCACTCCGAGTTTGCCCTCTTCATTGGGAACAACTTCCAGGGTATCCAGCCGTTGATCACGTTCAACAACCATCGTAAGCGGTTGGTTCGCTGAACCTTTTACTGTGGTTGAAAACTCATCCAGGAATTTTATTTCTTTTCCGTCTATGGATTTTACCAGATCCCCTTGTCTCAGGCCTCCTGCATATCCCGGATAATCCTGATAGACGGTATCCATAACCGCAAGTCGACGTGGTACAAAGCCTCCTCTAAGCACGTCATTCTTGAACATATAATCTCCTATACTGTCTGGAATAGCCAGGGTTTCCACAACCCCTGAGGACCTTTTTACATCAATCTCCTTTACGTTCCTCAAAAGCAACATTCTGGCGACGTTTCCCGCGTTGTCAATCGGCTCACCATCAACCCTAAGTACCATATCTCCACTCTGAAAACCAAAAGGCGCTAACTTTTCGTGTACTTCAAAGCCGCTTGGCAGATCCTCCGGTTTGAGCTCCGACCTTCCCCATACGAACAAGATCATCATATAGATCAGAAAACCAAGGATCAGGTTCACCGTAACACCTCCTACCATGATGATCAATCTTTGCCATGCCGGTTTACTTCGGAATTCCCAGGGCTTGGGTTCCTGTGCCATTTGCTCGGTATCCATGCTTTCATCGATCATCCCGGATATTTTTACATAGCCGCCCAATGGCAACCACCCAATACCGTAGACCGTTTCCCCAATCTTTTTCTTAAAGAGGGAAAACTTGATGTCGAAAAACAGGTAGAACTTCTCAACCCTGGTCTTGAAAATTTTGGCAGGTATAAAATGCCCTAACTCGTGCAAAACAATTAACAAGGAGAGACTAAGAAAGAACTGTATAATTCGTACGATGATCGGATCCATGCACCAAGTAAGATTAAAAAACGCACAAAAGTACACTTTTAGAGGGTCTTACAAAAAGAAAACCGATAAGGCTCAGAAGATTTTAAGAAAGATTTAGGAGCATTGGGAACCTAAGTTTTTGAATCCTTCAGGCACCCACCGTACCTTTGTACAAAATTGTTTATGCGCTCTTTTTTTGCAAAATACAAGTTATTCGGATGGGTGCTTTTGGGACTATCCATTGTGATTATCTCCCTTTTCTACAGCGCTCTCCAACCTAAAAAGACCTTACCCATTTATCAGCCTGCGGATTTTAACCCGGAACTGGTAGACAGCACCTTGCAGCATGTAAAACGCTATCATACCATTGCAGACTTTTCTTTGATCAACCAAAATGGTGTACGAGTCACCCAGGAAGACTACAAGGACAAGATCTATGTGGCTGACTTTTTCTTTACAACCTGTCCCACTATCTGCCCTATCATGACCAAGAATATGAAGGATATTCAGGACCAGATCATGGAGGACACTGAAGTGCTCTTGCTATCACATTCCGTAACTCCGGATATCGATTCCGTGGCACAACTTAAGAAATACGCAATAGAAAAAGGGGTGAAGGACGAAAAATGGAACTTAGTCACCGGCTCCAAAAAAGCCATCTATGAATTGGCCCGAAAATCTTACCTGGCCGTTAAGGACGACGGAGACGGCGGCCCTTTTGATATGATCCACACCGAGAATTTCATCCTGGTGGATAAGGAAAGAAGGATAAGGGGAACCTATGACGGCACCAATCCTGAAGAGATCCAGGAACTGCTTGAAGACCTGAAGGTGCTAAAGGCTTCATACGCAGACTAGGTTCAGGGCCTCAAGATGCTTACTGTTGGCATAACCCTCATATTTGGGGTTTTTTTACCAAAAATTCATTCTTTTTAGCTTACATTTGCCCTTAATTAAAATCATTCTAAATAAAAGATTTTGGGCACGGTTGCTGATATGAAAAAGGGAGAGAAGGGAATAATCAAAGAATTCTCTGAGGAACTGCTTCCCGTTAAGCTCATGGAACTTGGCTGCCTTCCCGGGAATGAGATTGAAATGATACAGGTAGCGCCTTTAAAAGACCCTATTTATATTAATGTGAATGGCTCCCATATCGCGATACGAAGATCTGTGGCTGAGCAGATCGCGATAGACCTTCAGCAAGCTTCTCAATTATGAGTCAAACCATTAATGTTGCCCTGATCGGTAATCCGAATACCGGAAAAACGTCCATCTTCAATCAACTTACAGGACTCAAACAGAAAGTGGGTAACTACCCCGGGATTACTGTCGAAAAGAAGGAGGGTATTTGCAAACTTTCCCGTAATTTGAAAGCCCATATCCTGGATCTACCCGGGACCTACAGCCTCAACACTACCTCGCTGGACGAAAGTGTGGTTGTAGAATTGCTTCTGAACAGGAATAACAAAGACTTTCCGGACGTGGCTGTAGTGATCACCGATGTGGAAAACCTCAAGAGAAACCTGCTGCTCTTCACCCAGATAAAGGATCTGAAAATCCCAACGCTGTTGGCCATAAATATGGCAGACCGTATGCAGCGAAAAGGCATTGAACTCAACATTCCTCTGCTGGAAGAAAAACTGAATACCCGTATCGCCCTGATCAGCACCAGAAAAGGGACAGGAATAGACCAGCTAAAAGAACTGATCGAAGATTACAAAAGCTTGTCTTCTGAAAGCAATGTGGACATAGGCCGGATTGAACCGAAGTACTTCGAAAGCCTAAAAAAGGCCTTTCCAAACGAAGATCTTTACAAACTTTGGCTGGTCATTACTCAGGATGTGAATTTTACCGCTGTAGACAAGAAGGAAATTGAGAGCAAATCCTCTTTTGCCACCAAGTCGAAAACTGATTTAAAGCGATTACAACACAAGGAAACCATACTGCGCTATCAGTTTATCAATAACGTACTTAAAGAGACTTACACCGTAGATCTGGAAGCGGCAACGGGGTTCCGTGCCCGTCTGGATAAGATACTTACCCACAGGGTCTGGGGCTACCTGATCTTCTTTTTTATACTGCTTGTTATATTTCAGGCCATTTACGACTGGAGTCAATACCCGATGGACTTTATAGATGAGCAATTCGCGGCTGCAAGTGAATGGTTAAAATCTACGCTACCACCAGGGGTGTTTACCAATCTGTTGGCCGAAGGTATTCTAGCCGGTATAGGAGGGATTGTGATCTTTATACCTCAAATTGCCTTTCTGTTCTTTTTTATCGCTCTGCTGGAAGAATCGGGCTATATGAGTAGGGTCGTTTTTTTGATGGACCGCCTGATGCGCCCTTTTGGTCTGAGCGGAAAAAGCGTGGTGCCGTTGATTTCCGGAACCGCATGCGCCATCCCTGCCGTTATGGCTACGCGGAATATTGAAAGTTGGAAGGAGCGGCTTATCACTATTCTGGTGACGCCTTTTACCACCTGCTCTGCCAGGCTACCAGTATACCTGATCATCATTGCCCTAGTTATACCGGACGGTCGGTTTTTAGGACTAAGTTACCAGGCCCTTACGCTGATGACCCTGTATTTGCTGGGTTTTGCCGCTGCCCTGCTAGCCGCCAAAGTGCTGCACAAGATATTAAAGATCAAGAGCAGAAGTTTTTTTGTGATTGAAATGCCCAGTTACAAACTTCCGCTCCCAAAAAATGTGGCCTATACCGTAATAGAAAAGACCAAAAGCTTTGTTTACGGGGCCGGAAAGATCATATTGGCCATTAGTATTGTGCTGTGGTTCCTGGGATCTAATGGGAGCTCCTATGAATTCCAAAATGCGGAAAGCATAGTAAAAGAAAGGATACAAAAAGAGGGACTTTCGCCATACAGCCAAAACTACATTGCTGCCAAGCTGGATGAATACCGGGATTTGAAAAGGGTAAGTGTTATCCCTCAAAGTAATGCGGTATCCATCAGCGCTCTGCAGGATTCGCTCAGGCAACAAACCGTGGCCCTGGAAGAAAGTGCCGAGCAGCAGGAAATAGCGAGTTACCGCCTGGAGCATTCCTACATCGGACATATTGGAAAGAGCATTGAACCTCTGGTAAGGCCTCTCGGATATGACTGGAAGATCGGGATTGCCGTGCTGACTTCTTTTGCCGCAAGGGAGGTATTTGTAGGCACCCTTGCAACTATTTACAGTGTAGGCAGTGATGAAGAAAACACCATAAAACAACGAATGGCCCTGGAGGTTCATCCGTCAGGGAAAAAACCGCTGTTTAACCTGGCATCAGGAATCTCACTTTTGCTATTCTATGCCTTTGCAATGCAATGCATGAGCACACTTGCCATCGTTAAAAGGGAAACAAATAGTTGGAAGTGGCCTTTGGCCCAACTGGGCTTTATGAGCGTTTTTGCGTATCTTGTAGCTTTAATCGCTTACCAATTCATAAAGTAAATGGAGGTAGTGCAAACCATACTCGTTTATCTTACCCTGGCAGCAGCCGTGTTTTATCTGGCTAAAAAGTTCCTGCTTCCAAAACGCTTGTTTGCATCTAAGAAAGGTACTACCAAAGGATGTGGTGAGGATAACTGCGGCTGCCATTAATTCCAGGCTGCCGAAATTCCATTTATTAATCTTCTTTGTTGAACAATCGTCTGCTTTAACTAAGTACAAGTCTAAGTATAAGCTCAAGTTTAAGTTTTAGGTGTTGAAATTGAACACTGTGAATTTGAGGATTTGATGATTAGACGGATAGACAGTTGGATAGTCAGATCTTTGGATTATTAGACTGTTAGACGGTTGGATAGTTAGATTGTTGGACTGTTAGACGGTTGGATAGTTGGATTGTTGGACTGTTATATACAGTTAGATCTTTGGATTATTAGACGGATAGAAAGTTGGATAGTTGGATTATTGGACGGATAGAAAGTTAGATAGTTGGATTATTAGACGGATAGACAGTTAGATCGTTGGATTATTGGACTGTTAGACAGTTGGATAATTAGATTATTGGACCGAGAAATGTTTACTGTTCACTGTTTACTGACTACTGATTACTGAACACAGGGGTTCCAAACCCCTCCCCACTTTCAAGTTAGTCGTTTACACTGCATCTTAAAAACAGAGAGGTGATGTGTCAAATTGAAAATTTGAAGATTGAAAAAGTAAAACTGTGAAATTGAGGAATTGTGAAATTGAAAGTAACCGGTGACTGCCTATTGTTCACTGTTTACCGTTTATTGTTCACTGTTTACCGTTTACTGTTCACTGCTAACTGTTCACTGATTACTGATTACTGCCTACTGCCTACTGCAAACTGCCCACTGAAACCGGGGTTCTAAACCCCTCCCCAAGATTAAATTAATCCTCGGCACTGCATTTTAAAAGCAGGGTGGGGTAATATATCAATTTGAAAATGTAACAATGTGTAAATGTGAGGATTTGAGGATTTGAGGATTCGCACTATACACTGAAAAGCAATTTACCCACTGCTAACGGCCTACTGCCCACTGAATTCATCCTCCGTAGCTTTAGCGAAGGAGGACTGTTCACTGTTCACTGTTCACTGTTCACTGATTACTGCCTACTGCCTACTGCCCACTGAAACCGGGGTTCTAAACCCCTCCCCACTTTCAAGTTAGTCGTTTACACTGCATCTTAAAAGCAGGGAAAAGATGTATCAATTTGAAAATGTAACAATGTGTAAATGTAAAAATTTGTGGATTTGTGGATTCAAAAGAGGATTGTAATAACGAAAGCCAATAAGAACTAAAATCGAACATCATAAATCGTAAATCGTAGATCGCAAATCACTTATCGTATATCGTACATCCCATATCGTACATCGCACATCGTACATCGTATATCGTATATCGTACATCGTACATCGTACATCGCATAACGTAATTCGGAAAAAATTCACCACCGAGTGTAACCTTTTGTATTTTTCTGACTATATAGAGTGAACACCAACTAAAGAACATTATCTCTTGAGCGAGACAGACGAAGAATTAATGGCCCGGGTTGCCGGTGGAGAATTGAGCGAGCTGAAAACGCTTTTTGAAAGGCATCATGTACACCTTTACAATTTTCTGTATAAAATGTCCGGAGATAAAATGCTAAGCGAAGACATTGCGCAAGAGGTTTTTTACAAGATAATGAAGTATCGCAGTTCCTATAACAATGGCAAATTCATATCATGGATGTTTACCATAGCCCGTAACAGTTTGTCATCCCATTACAAAATGACAAAGGGAAATTACACCGGATTGGAAGGGCTGGAGCACAAACTTACAGAGAGCGGATCTGTTCAGCGGGAAGACTACTCTCACTTGCAAAGCGCCCTCAACAGCCTGAGCAGTACAGATCGGGAATTATTGATCATGAACCGTTTTCAGGAAATAAAATACCAGGAATTGGCGGAAATAATGGACTCTACGCCTGGCGCTATAAAAACGAAAGTGAGCAGGGCAATGAAAAAATTAAAAAAAATATACTTTGAAAATACGATAACATGAAAGAGCAACAGGTTTCGGATCTCTTAGTAGACTACCTGGATGGCAACCTCGATGCTAAAGAGGCTGCAATGGTAGCCAAACATCTTGAACAAAGTCCAGCCTTACGTGCGGAACTTGAGGAAACGAAAAAACTCCTCAAAGCCTTCAAAGAGGAAAAAACCGCGGAGCCTTCAGACCGGCTGAGATCAGGTTTTTACCAGATGCTGGAGAAGGAGATGGAGAACGATGGGGTGCGGAAGATCACTTCGGCCAGCAGACCAAATACATTTCATTTTTTGCGTATCGCAGCCGGGATTGCATTGCTTTTCGGATCATTCCTGCTGGGTATGCTCTGGCAATCCAATGATTTTGAATCGGAGATCGCCTCTCTACAAACTGAAAACCAGGAGTACCGGCAAACCGCCATGCTCTCTCTTATGGAGAACGGTTCTGCCAGCAGGCGAATACAGGGAGTGAGTTATGCGGAAGAATTGACCGCTCTGGATCCGGAGATACTGGAAGCCCTGATCCGAAGAATGACAGAAGACAATAATATCACCGTACGACTTAGTGCCCTGGAAGCCCTGAGCAATTTCACCCAGTCCGAAAAGGTTAAGGATGCGCTCATCGCAGCCCTGGAAACTGAGCAGGATCCCGGCATGCAGATCCAGATCATACAAACCCTGGTAGAGATCCAGGAAAAGAAGGTAGTATCACCAATGCAGGAACTACTCGAAAGTAATGAGACGGAACCCTATGTAAAAGAGCATATAAAATCACTATTACCAAATATTATATAATCAAAAAGCGAACAGTCTTGATTCCATGTCCGGAAAGTAAGTAAGAGTTAATAGGTGCCTGGTACCTCACCTGAGACAGACATCTTTTCGGAAAGTGAATCTGACGTTCAAAAATCATTAAAATCAAATCAGATGAAAAAAGTAAGATTGACAATTATAGCATGTATCATTGGTTTCATAGCCATGGCCCAGGAAGACTACACCAGGTCTTTAAACGGAATACAGTGGGTAAAGATCGAGTCCAATGCAAACATGAAGATCCGCACTCACAGCAAAAACGAACTGCTGATCAAGGCTAATGAGCCTTATAGGATCCCGGAAAAAGCCAAAGGGCTAAAACTGGTAGGTGAAGGAGGTACGGATAACACAGACGTAGGTTTCTCCGTGCTGCAGGAAGGAAACAACCTGATCGTAAAGAACCTTCAAAAATCAGAAGAGGCAGAGATCTATCTTCCGGCCAGCCAAAATATCAGTGTAAAAAGCAAGTGGTCCGGAAGCATATACATTGCCGGTTTTAGCGGAGAAGTGGAAGCCAGCGCCCTTCTCAATGGCGGGATCGAAATAGAAGATGTCAGTGGTCCGCTAACCGCAAACAGCCTTAACGGAGGGATAGAAGTGAGCTTTAATACGGTCAGTCAAAGCGCTCCGAGCTCTATTTCTTCTACCAATGGGGAATTGGATATTAATCTGCCCGCAAACACTCCGGCAAACCTAACCCTTGGCACGGTAAACGGAGAGATCTACACCAATTTCGAGCTAAGCGTACCCGACAAAAACGGGCTTCGGGCTGTGGTCTCAAGAAAGGTAAAAGGAGCCATCAACAATGGAGGTGTAAAGATACAGTTGAGCACTACCAACGGAAATATTTATTTAAGAAAGCAATAATCAAAAAAGGAACTATCATGAAACAATTAATCATCGCCCTGCTGGCACTGGCCACAACCCTACCGCTTACTGCCCAGCGAATCATTGAAAAAAGCCTGGATTACAAAAATCAGGTTGTTGAATTGGAAGTTAAATTCGCATCGGAAATCGAGGTAAAAACATGGGATAAACAATCTGTTTACTTCAAAGCAGACCTTACCACCGAAGACGGCAAATATTTGGACCAGTACGTTCTGGATATCCGTGAGGACGACCTGAGAATCGAAATTGCCTCCAATGCCAAACCGTTGTTTAAGAAATTCCAGCAAGAGCGGGAGAAGCTAAACCCCGGGAAAAAGGACTACTGCTGTTACGATTTTGATTACGAATTCAATTATACGCTTTACGTGCCTAAAAATGCCCGCTTCTCGGTGAATAGCATCAACGGGAATTTAAAGGCGGAGCTTATTGAAGGTGACTTCACTGCCGACCTCATCAATGGGGATATCGAGATACAACAATATTCCGGCGATCTGGACCTCAGCACCATCAACGGAGCCATAGATCTTAAAATGAGGAATACCACTATGACGGCGGAAACCATTCACGGGAATATCTATGCAGATGAAAAGTTAGAATTGGTGTCCACTGAACGTCATGTTGGACAAAAGGTCCGCGGAAGTTTTGACAATGCGGACAGTAGCCTTCGTTTGAATACCATTAACGGTAATATGTACCTTAGGCTATAAACACGTAAAACTAAAAAGAGGGGTGTAAAAGGTAATACCTAAATATGTCACATCGAAGGCAGCCGAGATGGATAAGACGTACGGTTAAAATCTTCCCGACTTCATGTCCGCTAAGACTGGCCAGGGACACTCGAATGGACAAATTACCTAATACACCCCTTTCTTTTCTTAAACCTGGCTCATACCGCCGTCAATGGACAACTCAATGCCATTTACGTAACTGGCCTCATCCGATGCGAGAAAGAGTACCCCATCTGCAATCTCCTTAGGCTCTCCAAAGCGTTTTAGGGGATTTTGAGCAGCGAAACCCTGACCCATATCACTGACCACTTCTTCGGGCATTCCCATCTTGTTGTATATGGGCGTGGCGATAGGCCCTGGCGCCACAGAAGTCACCCGGATCTTACGGGGTGCTAATTCTGTGGTTAATACCCTGGCATAGGCGCGTAGCGCTCCTTTGGTAGCGCTGTAGACGGCCCCGCCTTCAAATCCTTTCTGGTGGACAATAGAGGTATTGAAGATGATGACCCCACCGTCTTTGATATGAGGTATGGCATATTTTACAAGAAAAGCCGGACCCTTAACATTGATGTTGAACTGGGTGTCAAAATGATCCTCATCTATCTGTTCCGCAGCTGTAAAGTATGCGACTCCCGCATTGGCAAAAACTGCATCGAGCTTACCATAAGCCGCCACGGCTTCTTCCACTAATCTCTGGTTGTCTTCAACTTTGGCCTGATCCGCCAAAACAGCTTTAAAATCACCTGTAAGTGTCTGTGTCACTTGGTCCAGAGCTTCCTGTCGCCTTCCTGAAAAAACCACTTTTGCTCCTTCCGCCAGAAAACCCTTTACGGTTTCAAGGCCAATCCCGGAATTCCCTCCGGATACTAATACTACTTTGTCTTTAAACTTATTCATTTTTATGGATTTTAATTGTTATAATTCTGGAATTATCGTTTCAAAATATGTCAAAAAAATTATTTCAGTACACTTATCACATTATGGATCAGTTGTCTTAAGACCTCTTCCTTCTTTACCAGTATCCCGGTAATACGAAAGCCCTGAAATGCGCTCAGGATGTAATAGGCATAACTCATACTATCTTCTTTGTTGTTTATCAACCCCTGCTTCTGCCCTTCACTTACCAATTCCTGAAATGTACTCAATTGGTTTTCCTGAGTATCCAACAACCATTTCTTTACGGAAGCGTCCTGATTGCTCATTTCCATTTTGCAATTCAAGATAAAACACCCTCTCTCCTGCTTATCCCCAAGGATCTCAGGTAAGAAGCTTTCAAATATCTGCTGGATCGCGTCCAGGGGGTCCTTCGCTTTTAGAAGTGCCTTCTGAAATATTCCGCCGGTCTGTTTCTGATAGCTCTTTAGGGTTTCCTCATACAGATCCATCTTAGAACCAAAGGAGTTGTATAAACTGGATCTGTTCAATCCGGTTCTGTCCACGAGATCCTGCATGGAAGTACCGTTATAACCCTTTTCCCAAAAGAGGTTCATCGCCTTTTCCAAAACCAGCTCCCTGTCAAATTCTTCTGTACGGGCCATATCCGAATTTTTTGCTAAAGTATATTGAAATTATCGTTCCAAAAAAGAGTTTAACAAATATTTAGTTTTTGTAGACCTCAGATAAAGCGGGTAATTATTGTAGAATCACTTTGATCTCACTGCTTTTATGCAGTGGAATGGAGCACTCCTTGAAGCTGGGAGGTCCAAAAGTTTTCATTCTGGCATTGGAAAAGCCTATATCCTCTTTGGGAATCCCCAACCAGTTGGTGTCCAGTTCGTTGTTCCCATTTTCGTCATGAAAAATAGCCAGGGCGTATTCCCCTTCAGGAAGGTCCTCAATAAGCAGGCGCGTAGTCCCTTTTTTCGCCTGGGTGCTATCTGATTTATAGACCTGATCGAACTTTAAAAAGCCTTTGGCCTCTTTATAGACGGCCACGCTTATATTGCCTTCAGAGTTCTTTACACCCTGTACCTCAACAGAGAGTGTATTCTGTGCGCTTGCCAAAATGGGGAAGGTCAGGAGCAGAAATAGGATATACTTCATATGGCAGTTTTGTTCAATCTATTGGTTAATTCATTTTTGGGCCGAAAGTTGCGCTTTCACAGAATCCATTTTAGCTGTTAAGATCTGATAGGTTTCAACAGTTTCCAGGGAATCCGAAAAATTAATATAGAGCTTTAAAGAATCCGAATGTACCACCTTGATCTTAGGATGCAAAAGATTATCTACATAAACATGCACCGTATTCTCCGGATTGAGGGAGTCCTTAAAAACCCCTTTCTCTTTTTCCCAGGCGGAAAACCCATTAATGCGCTCCATTTGAGGGATCCTCTCCACCATTTTCACCGAATCTATTGCTACATACTGCACTTCTTTGTAATAGATCCCGGATAAAATGCGAAGGTGATCCTTCTCAACCTTAACCCAATTTTTATAATGTACGATAAAGGCAAGCCCGCAGATCACGATTGTGAGCACAATCAGGATATTCCATAACCATTGTCTTCTCTTTTTCGGCATTTCAGCGGTCTTGATTCTATTTAACAAACGTGAAAATAAGTTAAAAATTTTTGCGCGACTGAAAAAGATCCTATCCCGCTATGCCCCTCCAAAGTAGATGCTGAGGAACAGGAGGGTATCCATATAGACATGTGCCATGATAAGGATGATCAATCGTCTTCCCAATGCCAAATAAAAGACAGCAAGAGCTATGCCCATAAAGGTAGTCTGGAAGACCCCTACCAATCCCCAGGTATAATGTGCTAAGCCAAAAATAATCGCACTAAACACTACCATTAAAAGCTTTTGGAGCCTGAAATTCTTAAAGAGCCTGCCGAGCCTGTCCATCAAAAAAGCCCGGTAAACCAACTCTTCACCAAATGAAGAAACCAGGTATACCCCAAGCAAGGAGAGCAACAAAAGTCCGGGGCGGTCTTTGAAATAGTTGTACCCGCTTGTATCCGTATGTGCCGGAAGATCAAAGAGCAGTGGAGCAAGTGCGGAGGCCAGTATAAAAGCCGCTAGCGCGGTAACAAAGACAGGTACTGACCACATTAAGGCCTGCAAGATCTTTTTAAACGTATTGGTCTTTACGGCAAAACCCAGGTCTTTCAAAGGTTCTCCCCTGAGCCACTGGCCGAGGCATACCATTGCAATCATCAAAACATTGGCACCCCAAACCACCGCCTGTGCACGTAAAGGGTGCTGATGGGTTGAAGGTTTAAAGAGTTCTATAATCAAAATTACTGACCCGAATACCATAAGGAGTTCGATCAGTGATGACATGGGGTTCTTCTTGAACCATTGTTCTACGCGATTATCCCGCCTCTGATGATGTATCTTTTCCATCCTGTTTACTTTTTAAGTTCAGTCTCAAAAGTATTAGGATATATGTCTGGAATGGTTCTACTTCAGGAAAGCGAACCCTTTTTCGCGCGTTTTCTAAAGGTCTCTCTGTATTGGGTAGGGGTGCTATGGGTCGATTTTTTAAATACGGTATTGAATGAGGACTTGGAAGAGAAGCCCACGGCGTACATGATCTCCTGTATGGTCATCTTATTTAATGGATCCTTGAGCAGTTTTTTGGCCGCTGCAATACGGTAGGAGTTGACAAAATCAAAAAAATGCTGGCCAAAGGACTGATTTATGGTCTGGGAAAGCTCTTTAGACGTAATATTTAAGGTCTCAGCCACCTCACTTACACTGAGGTCCGGATTCAAATACAGTTCTTCCGCTTCCATTTTTCGGGTCAGCTTATCTGCATAGCCCGTTCTTTGAGTTTCTGTAAGCCCTGAACCGGAATATTTTTTGTCAGGGAATGGGACTATAGAAAACAGCTCAGGTTTGTTTAAAGCTTTGAGTATTACCCGGTTTATGAAATAGAACAGGAAAAGTACAAACCCGAACAACGGTATGCCCAGGTAGGTCTTGTAAGAAGTAAAAGGGGTCAGGGTCAATACCAGCCCGAGAAACCAAACCACAATGAAGGAATTGATCACAAAGTGCAACCAATTCAGATTTATACGTTTTAGATTGGAATACCGCTGCCGGATAAATCCATCGTAGGAGATCAATATTCGTTTAGACCACCAAAGGTATAAAGCTCCGTGTAGATAACAGATCAGCAATATCGCGGCTATCCCTACAGGTACCCTGGCCTCTGCGACCGCGCCAAGTGAACTCTCGTATGAGCCCTGTGCCAGGGAATAGATTCCCAGCAAGCCAGCGAAACAGATGAAAAACGGTATAAAATGTCGCCATTCCTTTCTGCTCATCCTAAAGGAATCATATACCACCGACCTGGTATACAAATGGAGCAAGGGGCCAAAAAGCAGTATGAACGAGTCGTCTACCAACAAAAATAAGGGCAGAAAGGATCTTACCCCGTTTATTTGCAACAGCATGTCCGTAACGTTGATCGCCAGGAGCAGAAAAAAAACTCCAAGCAGAAGGTTACTTAACTTCTTCCCCTTTTTAAGCGTAATCAGAAAAAAGGTAATGAAGAAAAGCTGAAAAGAGACCAGCAACGACAATATGGCGGTGACATCCAGGGACATTGATCATCTACTTCCTGTACTTATCCAACCATGCAATGGTATGCGCGATCTTGCTGATAAGATTACTGGGCTTACTTGCAATACCATGACTGGCCCCGGGGATCTCCACCAGAACAGTTTCAATTTTACGCAGCTTCAGGGCGTGGTAAAGTTGCTTGGCCTCACTGGGAGGAGTTCTGAGGTCGTCCATACCCACCATCACCATCGTGGGTGTTTCAATATTACCCACAAGGGATATGGGCGAAAACTTCCAGTAACCTTCAAAGTTTTCCCAGGGTTGGCCGGGATACCGGTGATTGGCATAATAGAAATAATTGTCTGCTACCAGGGTTTTACTAATCCAATTCATAACCGGCTTGGCTACAACGGCCGCCTCAAACCTATTGTTCTTTCCGATTATCCAGGCAGACATGATGCCTCCTGCACTTCCCCCGGTAACAAAGAGCTGATCTTCATGGGCAATCCCTTTTGAAATACAATAATCCACTCCGTCCATGACATCGTCATAATCCTGCCCTGGATAATTATTGTACAACAGGTTTCCAAATTCTTCCCCGTAACTCGTACTTCCTCTTGCATTTGGATAAAAGACGATATAACCCGCGGCAGCATACAACTGCATTTCCGTGGAAAAGCGGTCTCCATAATTCGAGATTGGCCCTCCGTGATTCTCTACCAGGAATGGATATTTCTTATTCGCGTCATAGTCAGGTGGATAAACTACCCATCCTTGAATATCGCGTTGATCATATGAAGATTTGTACCAAATCTCTTCTACCCTGCCCAGGGTCCGATAATCAAGCAGGTTCTTGTTCAGTGTGGTGATTTTGATGGCCCTTTTGGCCTTAGGCCGGACTACGGCTATCTCGGCAGGATATTCTGGTCTGCTGTGCGTATAGACAATGGTACCGTTCCGGGACAGGCTGTAACTTCCACCGGCATAGGGCCTTCCCAGGGTTGTACCTCCCAGGTCATCGGCCAGTTTGCTAAGCTTTCCATCCAGACTGATATAGCCGATCTTGGTGTTGCCCTTGTCGTCATAAGTAAAGTAGATCCCACCGCTTTTATTGTCCCATTTGAGGTTTGCCACACTTCTGTCCAAAGATTCAGACAGCACTTTTTTACCGCTGCCATCAGCATTCATTAGATGGATCTTACGAACCTGGTATGCCTGCACCTGATCTTCGTAACCAATGTATGCCACAAGCCTGCCGTCCGGAGATACCGCTGGAGCCGTATCCGGTCCCTTCCGGTCCGTCAATTGTTGGATCTGACCATCCTCTACATTTACCGTATATACCTCGCTGTTCCTAAAGTCGTATTCCCAGTCAGCATTCCGGTTTGCCGAAAAATAAATGCGGCTACCATTTCCGGACCAGGAAAGAGGTCCCCTGTGGTGATAGTCTCCCGAGGTGATTTGCCGGGGGGCGCCACCGCTGGATGGTACAGTAAAAATATGTGTAAATCCGGGCTTTATGTATCCTTTCCCGTCTGCCTCGTGATACAGCCTGTCTGTTATTCTAGGGGCATCGGCCCATTTCGCGCCTTTGGGCTTTTTGGGAATTTTAGCGAGTACCGGAGCTTTTTTCTCCACATTCATGGTGAATGCCAGCTGATCTCCTCTCGGAGACCAGCTCAGAGATCCGGGGCTGAATGGCAACTGCGTCAACCTCGCAAAATTTCCGGTATTTACCCAATATATATAGATCTCCGAACCCTCTTCCGTACTGCTGACAAATGCGAGACGATCTCCGGTTGGAGACCATCGGGGGCTGGATTCGTTCGTTTCCCGAGAGGTCAGTTTCTGATGTTGAGAACCGTCGGTTTTTATACTCCATAGATTGCCTACTGCCCGGTCCTTCATAATATCGAACCCCATTCTTCGATATACGATCCATTCTCCGGAAGGATCTATCTGAGGATCGGAGGCGTATTGCAATTTAAACACATCCATATAGCCAAAAGCAGCTTGTTGCGCGGATACGGTCAACGTAAGTATGAACGCCGCCAGGCTGAGAAGTACTGTTCGCATAGTCTTGAATTTTAGATTTTGATTGCTGTGCTCATAAAGGTAATACTTCGGGAAGACTTTCCGGCTCGTGGCAGGATTCCATTCAACTTCAAAAAAAAAACAGTTGATTCCCCGGATAGCGATGGCTTATTCACTATATTTAAAAACGGTCGGGTTTCGGCCTTGAAATCATTAACTTAAAACTTTGAAAATGAAAAAATTACTTTCTGCAATCCTATGCCTGTGTGCCCTGGGTACTTTTGCGCAGGATAACCTGGTTCAAAACAGTATTAACGGAATGCTGGATTTCAACAACGAGCGATTTCTTTCACTGGTGGAAGCCTTTAGCGAAGAACAAATGGAGTGGAGACCAATGGAAGGGGTGCGTTCTGTAGGTGAAACCGTCCTTCACACTGCCGGGGCCAATTACTTCCTGGCCTCCAAAATGGGTTTCCCACCTCCGGAGGATGTCGATATGATGAAACTTGAGTCCATTAAGGGAAAGGAGAACATCATCGCGGCCTATAAAAAGTCTGCTGCTTTCATTAAGGAAAAAATAGGCGCTGTAGAATCCGGAAAATTAGGTGAAGAAGTAGATTTTGGATTTGCCAAGATGAGTAACTTATCCGGCTTACTGGTTATCCTGGAACACAACGGGGAGCACAAAGGACAGCTGATCGCCTATGCCCGTTCCAACGGAATTGTTCCTCCCTGGAGCGTACAACAGAACTAAAACTTTTTTTAAAGAACGATACCGTCTGTGCCTTGCGCTCAGGCGGTTTTTTTATCCCAGGCCCACATCCAGGGCCATCATGATAATAAAACCCCCGATAAATCCCATGGTGGCGATATCCGTATACTTGTCTTGCTGTGTCTCCGGGATCACTTCTTCTACCACTACAAAGATCATTGCCCCTGCCGCAAAGGAAAGAGCGTAAGGCAGAATAGGTTGAAAGGTCAACACGGCCCAGGCCCCGAGTACGGCTGCCACTGGCTCTACAATGGCAGATGCCTGCCCATAAAGAAAACTTTTATAACGCGTAAGCCCGTGCCTTCTTAAAGGCATGGCAACTGCAAAACCTTCAGGAAAATTCTGAAGTCCTATCCCGAGGGCAAGCGCAACGGCCCCGCCAATGCTCGCGCCGTCAAACCCCGCGGCTACACCCCCAAAAAGTACCCCTACGGCAAGCCCTTCCGGAATGTTGTGAAGAGTGATAGCCAGGGTGAGAAGGGTTGTTCTTCTCCAGGGTGTTTTGATCCCTTCCTTTTCGCTTTCTTTAAAATTGATATGGAGATGGGGGAGGATTTTATCCAGTGCGAATATAAAAGCAGCTCCGAGTAAGAAGCCAACGGCTGCCGGTACGACCTTGAGAAAACCATCTCCCGGGCTCATTTCGATACCCGGTGCCAGCAGACTCCAAAAGCTTGCGGCTACCATTACACCTCCGGTAAACCCGAGCATACCATCGAGTACCGCCCTGTTCATTGTCTTAAAAAAGAAAACCAGTGCCGCGCCTGATGCGGTTAATCCCCAGGTAAACAGCGTGGCGTACAATGCGGCCAGTACAGGATTGATTGATTCGAAATAGGCGATAACATCTGCCATAATTATTCTTTTAGTTTCACGTAAAGGTTAGAAGCGATCTGATCTGAAATATGCATACTGCGGTCACCGATCTGAATGTGCAGGGAACCGTCAAATTCTTCCTTATCCAATACGGTGATTTCATCGCCAAGGGCGATATTGTTTTTGTCCAGAAATTTTAGAAATGGTACCGATGAATCCCGTACTCCCACGCAGACACCTGTACTCTTTAGAGGAATTTCCGTCAGAAGCCGCTTGGCGGTCTCGTCAAACTCCCCGTCTTTGGAAGGGATAAGATCCCCATGCGGGTCATATCTCGGAAATCCCAGCAGCTTGTCTAACTGGTCAATGAGTTTTTCACTCTTAATATGTTCCAATTGTTCCGCTACTTCGTGAACCTCATCCCAGGCAAAATCCATTTTCTCCACCAGAAACACTTCCCACAACCTATGCTTGCGTATAATGGAAAGGGCCGCTTTCCGCCCTTCCTTGGTAAGAGATACCCCCTGGTACTTGCGATAGTTTATCATGCCCTTCTCAGCTAACCGCTTTACCATATCCGTAACCGAAGAAGGCTTGGTATCCATTTGTTCGGCTATGGCACTTGTGGTGACAGCCTTATTGCCTTTTCGGGCCAAATGGAATATTGCCTTGAGGTAATTCTCCTCGGATCGGGTCATAAAAAATAATTTTAACAAATGTACATTTTTATTTATAAAAACAAATTTTTAGATTTGTCTAAAATATATTTTTGCCTTGTTTAAAGACAATCACTTCAAAGGGCTGGTAATCGTCCTGCTTTTCATATTGGCAGGACAGCTGCTTAGCGCCCAGGAAATAGGCGTTAGCGGTGTTGTTAGCAGCAATGGTACCGCCGTACCTTTTGCCAATGTATACCTGGAAGAAAAAGGTATAGGAACCTCAACGGATGAGACCGGGAGCTTCACCTTTAATCTCAACACGGCTGGCAAATACACCCTGATAGTATCGGCCATTGGTTACCGGGACCATCGGCAGCGCATCCAGCTTCGGCAAGGACAGTCCGCTCAGTATGACATAAATCTGACACAAGGAGCAGAGCAACTGGAGGAAACTGTGGTTACAGGAACATTAAAGCCGGTAAATAGACTGGAAAGCCCCGTACCTGTTGAGGTATACAGCCCTACCTTCCTCAAGAAGAATCCCACTCCAAGTATTTTTGAAGCACTTCAGAATGTCAACGGGGTAAGGCCACAGATCAATTGTAATGTCTGCAATACCGGAGATATTCACATCAACGGGCTGGAAGGACCATATACCCTTGTGCTCATAGACGGCATGCCTATAGTCAGCGGTCTTGGTACCGTTTACGGCCTTTCCGGCATCCCCAATTCCCTGATAGAACAGATTGAGATCGTTAAAGGTCCCGCCTCTACCTTATACGGCAGCGAGGCTGTCGGAGGGCTTATCAACGTCATCACCAAGAATACACTAAATGCCCCCGAATTCTTTGCGGATGGCTTTGTAAGCGGTTGGGGTGAATACAACCTTGATGCAGGCGCAAAAGTAGAAATGGGGAAAAATACGGATATGCTGCTCGGGGTAAATTACTTTAATTATGATACCCCAATAGATAACAACGGAGACAATTTTACGGATGTCACCCTGCAGGAACGCATTTCTATCTTTCAAAAATGGAATTTTAGGCGGAAGGATTCCAGAATCTTCTCCCTCGCCGGTCGTTTTTTCTACGAGGACAGATGGGGTGGTGAAATGCAATGGACCCCGGAATTCCGCGGCGGAGATGAAATTTATGGAGAAAGTATCTATACCAGGCGGTGGGAGGTGCTTGGTAAATACCAACTGCCGTTGAAGGAGAAGTTTTTGCTGTCGTTTTCATACAATGACCACAATCAGAATTCCGTGTATGGAGATCTGCCTTATCTGGCCGATCAGCGTATTGGTTTTTCTCAGCTCACCTGGGATAAGACCATGGGAAAGCACGACCTGCTTATTGGGAGCGCTGTGAGATACCAGTATTACGACGACAATACTCCCGCTACTACGGACTTACGAGGGAATGAGCCCGATGAGGTTTGGATCCCCAGTATTTTTGTGCAGGACGAGATAGATCTCGGCAAGAAACATTCGCTCTTGCTCGGATCCCGATACGATTACGACCAAAGGCACGGATCCATTATCACCCCGAGAATGGCCTACAGATGGAAAGTGGGTGAGAACGATATTCTCCGCCTCAATGCCGGGACAGGATTCCGGGTGGTAAACCTTTTCACGGAGGACCACGCCGCGCTTACAGGGGCCAGGGATGTTATCATAGCAGAAGCCCTTAGACCGGAAAGATCCATCAATTTCAACCTGAATTACCTCAAAAAAATATACTCGGATAACGGTACATTTATTGGAATAGACGCCTCAGCGTTTTATACGCATTTCAGCAATGTGATCCTTCCGGATTACGACACGGATCCCAACCTTATCATTTACGACAACCTGGATGGCAGATCCGTTTCCAGAGGAGTAAGTGCAAACCTGGATATCGCATTTGCCAACAGCCTGAAATTCCTGCTTGGCGCTACCTTGCAGGACGCGAGTAATACCGAAGATGGGATTACACGGCGGCAGATCCTAACAGAGCGTTTCACCGGGACCTGGAACATATCCTATACGGTCCCCGGTTGGCGATTGGCCATAGATTATACCGGCAATCTGTATGGACCTATGCGACTGCCCACCCTGGGTCCCCTGGACCCAAGAGACGAATATTCACCTACCTGGAGCATTCAGAACATTCAGTTTACCTATAAAGGACTTCCGCAATTTGAGATTTACGGCGGTGTGAAAAACTTGCTGGATTGGACCCCCAACCGGGGGAATCCCTTTATTATTGCCCGGGCCAATGATCCTTTTGACCGGGAGGTTACATTTGACGCGAACGGGAATGCCGTGGCCACGGCCGATAATCCCTTTGCCCTAACCTTTGATCCTACCTACGTTTACGGGCCTAATCAGGGGATCCGTGGATTTTTTGGTATGCGCTACCGCATTGACTGATTACTAGCCGCCTATTTCGTATTTTTGACCACCAAGATCCAGGGGATTAATGGCAGATTTTGATTATATCATCATTGGAGCGGGTGCGGCAGGTCTGATGCTGGCCGATGCCTTGGGTTCCGAATCGTATTTCAGTGGGAAATCCATACTGCTACTAGACAAAGATGAAAAAAAATCCAATGACAGAACCTGGTGTTTTTGGGAAACAGCACCCGGCAAATTGGATAAATTAGTCCACAAATCCTGGCCTGACATAATCTTCAAGGCAGAAAACTTCTCTAAGCGCCTTCCTATAAATCCCTATTACTACAAAATGATACGGGGTTCAGACTTTTACAGCGAGTATTTTAAGAGGCTACAGCAATACAATAAAGTTTCTTTTAGCAATGGGGAAGTGCTGAATGTCTCTGAGGAAGCCGAAAGCGTTGTGGTGAGAACAACAGCACACACCTATACGGCAACCCAGGTCTTTAACAGCATTTTTGACTATAACATTCCAAAAGCTCAGCACAAATACCCGCTGTTGCAGCAACATTTTATCGGTTGGTTCATTAAAACAGATAAGGCCGTTTTCGACAAGGATGCCGCCACATTTATGGATTTCTCTATCGCTCAAAAAGGGAATACCCGCTTTATGTATGTTTTGCCCTTTGCACCGGATGTGGCCCTGGTAGAGTATACCTTGTTTTCTGAAGAACTGCTGGAAGATGCGGAATATGAACATGCCATACAGGAATACCTCAAAGCAGACCTCGGGCTGGGTTCTTATGAGATCCTGGACAAGGAAAAAGGTAATATACCGATGACCGTATTTGATTTTACAGCCCTGAATTCAAACCGTATCTTAAATATCGGGATTGCCGGAGGCTGGGCCAAAGCCAGTACAGGCTTTACTTTTATGAATACCCGAAAAAAAGTGGCAGCCCTGGTAGATCATCTAAAAGCTGGCAAGGCACCCGGAGAATTCAGAAGTAAAAGTAAATTTCGCTTATACGATATGCTTTTACTGGATGTGTTGCACAGAGACAACCAGCTTGGATCTGCGGTTTTCAGATCACTTTTCCAAAAAAGGGATCCCAGGCTTGTATTGAAGTTTCTGGATGAAGACACCAATCTCTGGGAAGATCTAAAGGTAATCACTGCCTGCCCTACCAAACCCTTTTTGAAAGCCCTGCTTAAAAGGCTTTTCTAAGTTTATTTTCCTTTTTCAAATCACCTGAATTAAGTGCCTTTCTGTTGCATAGATCATATTTTAGGATAAGTAAGATATTTTTTCCTAAATTTACGAAACTAACAACCTTAAGTACCTAATCATATGAATAACCAAACAAATGCGTGGGGAAATTGTGTATTTCGCAATTCCTCCAAGTTGACCTTGTTCTTCTTTTTTAGTGGATTTTTGTTTTTCGCCCTTCATGCGCAAACTACCGTTACAGGTAATGTTACCTCTGCGGGGGACGGAGTTCCGCTTCCCGGAGTATCTATTGTAGATGTTAACGATCCGACTACAGGTGTAGTTGCGGATTTTGATGGTAATTACTCTATTACAGTTGCTGACGGGAATACCAGTTTGCGGTTTAGTTCGATAGGCTATAAGACCATTGAAATTGCAGTGAACAACCAAACTACTATTAATGTGGCCATGGAAGAAGATGTTGCCAGTTTAGATGAAGTCGTTGTCGTAGGTTACGGTACGCAGAAGAAGGCTACGGTTACCGGTGCGGTTACCGCCGTACAGGGACCGGTGCTGGAAGCTTCCCCTGCGGTAAGTGTTTCTAACTCCCTTGCCGGTAGATTACCGGGGGTTGTTATTATCCAAACAAGTGGTGAGCCAGGTAATGACGAATCCAACATCAGTATTAGAGGTACCAACACACTGGGAAACAATCAACCTCTGGTGGTTATCGATGGTATCCCAGATCGAGATGGAGGTTTGGGAAGGTTAAACTCTTTTGATATTGAGAATATTTCGGTACTTAAAGACGCCTCGGCTGCAATTTACGGTGCAAGGGCAGCGAACGGCGCCATCATTATAACTACAAAACAAGGCAGGTCTGGTAAGCCGACCATCACCTATGATGCCAACTTTGGTTTGAACCAGCCCACAATTATCCCGGACATGTCCAATGCCGTGGAATATGCCAATATTATGAATGAGTTGCCGATATACAACAATATTCCGGTCAGCGAATGGGCAGCGGCCTCTGCAGCCATAAGGTCAACGGGCACTTACACCTCTCCCACCCCCGGGATTGGTACTATTAACGCTCAGTTCAGCCCTGCGGATGTTGAAGGTTACAGGACCGGGGCAGATCCATGGCTCTATCCGGACACGGATTGGTTTGGTGACACTTTCCAGGACTGGGCCTCCCAAAGCAGGCATAATATTTCTATCCGTGGAGGTAGCGAAAACATCAAATACTTCTCCTCTATCGGTTATACGGACCAGGATGCCTACTACAAGAACTCGGCAAACCGATATCAACAGTACGATTTCAGGATCAATACGGATATCAAGATAAATGACTATGTCAGTACCAAGCTGGGTTTTGCTTATAGAAAGGAAGACAGGGCTTTCCCTACTGAAGGTGCCGGAGCCATCTTTAGAATGTTGATGAGGGGAAGACCTACCGAACCTGCCATCTGGCCAAACGGACTGCCGGGGCCGGATATTGAGAACGGACAACAGCCGGTAGTAGTAACTACCAATGCCACAGGTTATGACAGGCAACCGACGGACTACCTTCAATTCACCGGTTCGGTAGACATTACACAGCCCTGGATAGAAGGCCTCAAATTAACCCTGCTCGCTGGGGTAGACCAGGCCCAGGAACGTCAGAAAAAATGGGAAACTCCCTGGGAACTCTTTTTCTTAGATAGGGAAACATATATTGCCACAGGAGAGCCGATTTTAGAAGGCGCCATCCGTTCAAACTTTACGGATGCCCGACTTACACAGGGATCCATTAATCGATTGAACACCAACCTCACGGCTTTATTAAATTACGACAGGACGTTCGGAGATCATACGATCAACCTATTGGCCGGGGTAACCCGTGAAGAATTCAACAGGGAATTTTTCCAGGCATTCCGCCGGGAATTTATCTCCGATGCGGTAGACCAACTGTTTGCCGGTGGTGCCACTCAGACTACGGATGGTAGTGCCTTTAAACGCACCCGATTGGGTTATTACGGAAGAGCGCAATACAATTATAAGGAGAAGTATCTGGCTGAGTTTATCTGGCGCTATGACGGATCTTACATCTTTCCCGGAGCAGACAGATTTGGGTTCTTCCCTGGATTCCTTGCCGGTTGGAACATCTCTAACGAAGATTGGTTTAATGTAGGATTTGTCGATTACCTGAAATTAAGAGCCTCTTACGGACAAATGGGGAACGATCAAGTGGCGTTTGACATCGATGGGGATGGTGAGATCTCAGATGATGAGCTTCAGGAATTTGCCTTCTTATCCACCTACGACTTTGGGGAATTCCCTATAGACGGACAAGTGGTCACTACCCTTCAGGAAACCCTGCTTGCCAACCCAAGTTTTACCTGGGAGCGGGCTAACAACTTCAATGTTGGGCTAGACGGTATCATTTTGAATGGAAAGTTGAGCTTCACCCTGGAGTACTTCCTAAACAAGCGGGATCAGATCCTGATCCGTGAAACCGGATCCACGCCTGGATCATCCGGAATTTCCAATCTGCTTCCACCGGTAAATGCCGGAAAAGTGGATAACGAAGGATTTGAATTTAATATAAACTACTACGGTGGCAATCCGGATGGGTTTAAATACGATTTTGGGATCAATGGTGGTTATGCCAAAAACGAGGTAGTCTTCCTGGACGAGATCCCAGGAGCGCCCAGCTATCAACGCCTGGAAGGTAAACCTATTCGCTCCTATCTGGTCTACGAATCAGATGGTGCCTTCTTTGATGAGGCAGATATCGCCAACAACACTTTGGACTACAGTGCGGTAACCCCGGAGCTTAAACCCGGAGACATGAAGTTCAAGGATATTAATGGAGATGGAGTAATTAACGCGGACGACCAGGTGAGGTTGGAAGAAAATGATACACCGAATTTTAACTTTGGTGCTACTTTTAATGCCTCCTGGAAGAATTTTGATCTTAATGTACTCTTTCAGGGAGCAACCGGTTCCTCAATCCGAATATTTACGGAATCAGGTGATATCGGTAACTATCTGAAGTATTCTCATGACAATAGATGGAGTATAGATAACCCTAGCAGGGTCCACCCAAGGTTAGCCAGTAGAGGTGACACCTATTACACTGGTGGAGATTTTGGAAATAATACCTATTTATTGTTCGGTAAAGATTATATTCGTCTGAAAAACATTCAGTTGGCTTATAATTTCCCCGCCAAATGGATAGATCAGTTCGGATTGTCTCAGTTCAGGGTATTTGTAAGTGCTTTGAATTTGTTTACGATCGCAGAAAATGATATTTTCGATCCAGAAGCAACAAACAGCGCTGGGACATACTACCCTCAGGCTAGGGTAATTAACACAGGATTTAGTTTAACGTTTTAATAAATCAGTTATGAAAAAAAGAAGATTAGCAATCTGGTTTACGACAGTGCTTCTCATTCTTGTGGCTTGTAGTGAAGATTTTCTGGACACCGAGCCACTGGACAAGGTGTCAGCCGATGCCACCTGGAGTAATGGAGCCTTGTCTGAAGCCTTTGTTTTCAACGTATATTCTTATCTGAATTACGGTGGATTTGAAGAAGAAGGGCTTTCTGCTATTACAGATGAAGCCATGTTTACACACTCTGGTAGGGGTATCAATGTGATCACCGAAGGTACTTTGAGTGATGCCGGTACTGGAAATAACAGAATAGTTCCACAATGGGATGAGTTGTTCCTTGCCGTAAGACAGGCGAATATCGCCATCCAGGAATTACCAGAGTCTACATTTAATGATTCGGACCTGAGAGACAGGCTTTTGGGTGAATCCTTATTTTTAAGGGCATTCTACTACCATCAATTGATGCGGTATTACGGCGGTGTTCCGCTTATAGATAGGCCTTATGAATTAAATGAAGACTATTCAATCGCAAGAAATACCTTTGCGGAAAATATTGATTTCATTGTTGGTGATCTGGATCAGGCAACTACCTTGCTTCAAGGCAAGCCGGAAACACCAGGCCGTGCTTCCATGCTAAGCGCCATGGCCCTCAAAGCAAGAGTGCTATTATATGCGGCAAGTGACCTGAGAGATGGACCTACGGCAAGCGCTAACTCTAGCGTATTAGGAAGCTATGCAAATTTGGAATTAGTAGCCTACCCTTCCGGAGACCGAACGGCTCGTTGGAATGCTGCTAAAGCCGCGGCAAAAGCGGTATTGGATGCCACCACCGGATACAAACTGGACCTTGCTGCCCCGGTATCCGCTGAGGAAGGTAGGAATAACTACATTTCTATAGCCATGGGTGGAGGAAGCTCAGTAGGTGATGCCGCTGCAAGAGCGGAATTGCTCTTTGAACGCACACATACACCACTGTTTACTGTAGAAAGCGGTTGGCCCCTCGGAGGAATTCACCAGGGTATCAATAATGGCCCCAATGGGTATCACAACTGGGCCGGAAATACGCCTATCCAACTACTGGTAGATGATTATCAGATGATGGATGGCTCAGATTTCGACTGGAACAACCCAACCCACGCGGCGGATCCATACGCCAACAGGGATCCGAGGTTCTATGCCACGGTATTGTACGACGGCGCAGACTGGAAACCAAGACCCTCTGATGTTGCAGGGATAGACCCGGTAGACCAGATCCAAAGTGGAGCGTATGACGACGGCAGTGGTGGAATAATCCCCGGAGTGGATACCCGCGAATCACCTATTGAGAACTGGAATGGAAGCCGTACTTCCTATTATGTCCGCAAGTTTATTGACCCGGATCCGGGACTGGTAGACAATCAATCCAGTGCGCAAGTGGTACCATGGCCGTTCATAAGATATACGGAAATGGCTCTGAATTACGCTGAGGCCTGCCTGGAGACTGGTGATGAAGGTGAGGCCCGAACCTGGCTCAGCAGAATAAGATTCAGGGTAGGTATGCCAGAGGTTACGGAATCAGGTGCTGCTCTTATGGATATTTATAGAAATGAGAGACGTGTTGAGCTGGCCTATGAAGAGCACCGCTTTTTCGACGCCCGCCGATGGATGATCGCTGCGGAAACCCTGGGTAGAGGAATTAAGGTGATGAATGTTCAGGCTACGCTTAAAGCCGGCCAAACGCCTCATGTACCCTACAGGCATGACAAAGATGTATATGATTATACCTACACCGTAGTGGATAATACAGAAACTGAAACCCGAACCTGGGACGATAAAATGTACTATTTCCCAATCAGTAGAGACGAACTTAACAGGAATGAACTACTGGTTCAAAACCCGGGTTATTAAGGTATTTTTTTCTTATTTGAATAAAAGATCTACCTCTGCTTTGAGGTAGATTTTTTTATTTTTATTCATTAAATGAAAAAACTGACACCGTTATATTTGTTGGCCCTATATGCCTTCTGTTGTATTCAGGTCGGCTGTAGGCGGCAGGGAGAGAACACCAAAGAAGATCCACCCGATACTGTATCAAAAGTCTTTACCCTGTTGTCTCCGGAGGAAACCAATGTGCACTTCCAAAACCAGCTCAAAGAAAGTCTTAATGCCAATGTCCTTGTTTATGAGTATTTGTATAACGGAGGAGGTGTAGCCGCGGCAGACTTTAACGGCGATGCCTTGGTAGACCTGTATTTTACTTCTAATATGGGCGAAAACAAATTGTATATCAATGAAGGTGGATTAAAGTTTAAGGAAGTTACGGCTTCCTCCGGCGTCAGTGGAAGGCCCGGCCCCTGGAAAACCGGTATTACCGCTGCCGATGTAAACGGGGATGGCAGGTTAGATCTCTATCTTTGTTACTCCGGGGCACTGCCGCCGGCAAAGCGACAAAACCAGCTTTTTATCAATACGGGAAATAAAGATGGCAACATCCCCGTATTTGAAGATCAGGCTGCAAAGTACGGGCTGGACAGTCCGGCCTTTAGCAACCAGGCACACTTCTTTGATTACGACCAGGATGGAGACCTCGATGCACTGTTATTAAATCACAATCCCAAATCCTTACCCATTCTCAATGTTGCGGCAACTAAAGAATTCCTGAAAAAGGACGATCCTTTGCAAGGCGTTCGTCTTTACGCTCAGCAGAACGGCACTTTCAAAGATGTTACACAGGAAGCCGGAATCAGTGGTTCTGCCCTTACCTATGGCTTAGGGCTTGGCATTAGTGATATTGATAATGATGGCTGGCAGGATTTCTATGTATCTAATGATTATGCCGTTCCGGATTATCTGTATATGAACAATGGCGATGGCACTTTTACGGACAGGATAAAGGAAAGCATGGGCCATATCAGTCATTTTTCCATGGGTAACGATATTGCGGATATCAATAACGATGGCTTTCAGGACATCATCACCCTGGATATGTTACCCGAAGACAACCGAAGGCAAAAGCTACTGCTTAGCCCGGACAACTATGATAAGTTCGACCTGAATGTAAGGAGTGGTTTCCATTACCAGTATATGCGAAACATGCTGCAACTCAATAATGGAAACGGTACATTCAGTGAGCTGGGACAATTAGCAGGGATTTCGAATACGGATTGGAGCTGGGTGGCTCTGCTCGCGGATTACGACAATGATGGTCTAAAGGATCTGTTTGTTACCAATGGGTATTTCCGGGATTACACCAATTTGGATTTTATCAATTATATGGACAACTATGTAAAATCCAAAGGAAGGTTACAAAGAACGGATGTGTTGGAGATCATTGAGGAAATGCCTTCCTCCAATGTCACTAACTATCTTTTTTCCAACCAAAATGGCACTTTGTTTTCAGATAAAACAGCTGCTTTTGGCCTGGATCAGCCAAGTAACAGCAACGGTGCGGCCTATGCCGACCTCGATAATGACGGAGATCTGGACCTCATCGTTAATAACATAAACAAAGCCGCCGCTATCTACAGAAACAACAGCTCAGACGATCAAAAGAACTATCTGCAAATAGCGCTAAAAGGAGAAAAACAGAATACCCAAGGCCTTGGAAGCAAGGTGGTGATCCATCACGGAGGGCAAATGCAAAAACTGGAACAAATGCCAACCCGGGGCTATCTATCCACAGTTTCTTCGGTACTGCACTTTGGCCTGGGAAATAGCACGAAAATAGATTCACTAAGGGTGCAATGGCCTGGAGGGAAAAAGCAAACGCTTGTAGACATCAGCGCAAATCAAAAACTGCAACTTGAAGAACGGAACGCAGAAGAAAAAAACATACGTACTACAGCAAGACCATCTCAATTCCAGGAAGTACCCTCACTAATAACACATACAGATCAAAACATTTCCATAAACGATTTTAAGCGTCAGCCGCTACTGCTTTCACAGTTCTCGCATATGGGTCCTTGCCTGACAAAAGGCGATATAAACAACGACGGACTGGAAGATGTATTTGTAGGAGGCTCTAAAGATCAGAGCGGATCCCTGTTTATGCAGTTAGAAAATGGCAGTTTTAGGAAACTCAACACTAACTTTCTGGAAGCAGATGCCTCCAGACACGATGCGGATGCCCTCTTTTTTGATGCCAATGCAGATGGATTTCAGGACCTTTATGTTTCCAGTGGCGGCTATCACAACTTTGAGCCTGAAGACCCACTGCTACAAGATCGTTTGTACCTGGGAGACGGCAAAGGAGATTTTTCCAAAAGCCCTGGCTCACTTCCAAAAATGCGTTCCGGCAAAAGCTGTGTAGTTGCTACAGATCTTAATGGGGATGGCGCTCAGGATCTCTTTGTGGGCGGGCGGATAGTTCCGGGTAGGTATCCGGAAACGCCCGGTAGTTATTTGCTCATAAACGATGGCAAGGGCAATTTTTCGGACCATAGCCATGACCTGACCCAGGGCCTCTCCAATATCGGCATGGTCACCGATGCGGTATGGACAGACCTGAATAATGATGAACATGAAGATCTTATTGTGGTTGGGGAATGGATGCCCGTTACGGTTTTTATTAATAAGAATGGAAAGCTCGAAAATGAAACGCTGAACTATTTTGATCAGCTTTACCAGGGTTGGTGGAATACGATCAGCCTGGGTGATTTTAACAACGATGGAAATGTTGATCTCGTGATCGGCAATATGGGATCGAATATCCAGTTCAGGGTATCTAACGAAAGGCCTGCAGAACTGCTCTATGCCGACTTTGACCGTAATGGCTCTGTAGACCCCTTGTTTTCCTATTACATAAAGGAAACGAGCTATCCTTACCTTACCCGGGATGAACTGCTGGGGCAACTCACCCATTTGCGCTCCAGGTTTACCAGTTATGAAAGCTATGCGGATGCCGGCATCAAAGATATTTTATCAGAGGAGGACTTAGCAGCCGCCAAAAAGCTAACAGTTAATCATCTGGAGACAGCTTTGTTTTTAAAAACTTCTGAAGGAAGATTCAAAATGGCCGAACTACCTTTCCAGGCACAGTACTCACCAGTTTATGATATATCGGTATCAGATTTTGATAAAGATGGAAATACGGACATGCTCCTTTTCGGCAACAACCACCATTTTAAATTGAGATTGGGAAAATTCGATGCTAACTACGGTATATTTATGAAAGGAAAAGGCGACGGGAGTTTTGATTATGTCAATCAGTTGGATTCCGGCCTTGAAGTCCGGGGGGCTGTCCGCAGTTCTCTCATCGTAAATGATCGATTATACCTCAGCGCTCATCAAAAACCTATTAGTTCGTACCTTATAAAACCAAATCCAGATAGCTTATTATGAATACCCGATTATACCGGCATATAACCTGTATCCTGATCCTGATTGCCTTACTCATCTCAGCCTGTGAAAGAGAGAAGGAACTCTCAGAACAGGACGTTGCCCTGGAATGGGCAAAAATGTCTCTGTATATCACCCAATATACTCCTGCAAATTCCCCTACATTCGCCTCCCGAGGATTCGGATATATAGGACTGACTATGTACGAGGCCATAGTTCATGGCTACGATACGCATCATTCCATCGCAGAGCAGCTAAACGGATTAAAAGGGCTTCCAAGGCCTGAACAGGATAAGACTTATAATTGGGTATTGGCCATGAATGCAGCCCAGGCAGATATTTTAAAAAGCATTTATCTCCAGACTTCAGAAGAGAACAAACAGCGGATAGATTCGCTGGAGAATGCGGTTTATGAACAGTATTCTAAAAAAGTAGGGGACGAAGGAATTGCTGAGCGGTCTGTGGCTTTTGGCAAATCGGTCTCCAAAGCTGTATTTGAATGGTCCAAGACCGACGGTGGCCACAGGGGTTATCTTAGAAATTTTGATAAGAGCCTGGAACATCCCGAAAGGCCGGGCTCGTGGAAACCACCCTTGTTTGCACAATCCTTCAGTCACCATCCGCTTCACCCGCATTGGGGCAAAAACCGTACATTCCTGGCAGTTAACGCTACCCTGCCCATCCCGGAAATGATCCCTTACGATACTATTAAAGGCTCTCCGTATTACGAACAATTCATACAGGTTTACAAGAAAGACCTGGAATTAACCCAGGAAGAGAAAGAAGCCGCGATCTGGTGGGGAGATGATCCCGATGTAAGCTTTACGCCTCCTGGTCATTCCTATTATATTACCACCCTGGCGGTAGAACAGAAGAACCCTTCCCTGATCCGTTGTGCCGAGGCCTATGCCAAGGTCAGCATAGCCGTCGCGGATGCTTTCATACAATGCTGGAAATGGAAATATCACTTCTTTTCTGAAAGGCCCAATACTTTTATCCCTGAGCATATTGATCAGGAATGGGAGTCCTTTTGGCCGGATCCTCCTTTCCCTTCCTTTCCATCAGGACACGCTATCCAGGCCGCTGCCGCAGCCACCACTCTGGAAGAAGTTTTCGGAAAGGAATTTCATTTCGTGGATCGGGCTCATGAGGGCAGGGAACGCGATGAAGTGAGGGACACTGATTTCGTGATCAGAAGTTTTGATTCTTTTTGGGCAGCGGCACAGGAAACCGCAGACTCCCGCTTCTACGGAGGAATTCATACCCCTCAGGATAACGAAGTTGGACTGGAGGAAGGAGCTAGAATAGCAAATAATGTAGTCTCACTTAAATGGAAAACAGATTGAAATCAAATGTTCAGCCTGACAAATAATATTCGATTTTCGTCATTTATGACATTGCTGGTCGCGGCAACAATGACCAGCCAAACCCCATTTACGGATGTGACTGCCGGGGCGGGTATTGATCACCGGTTTAAGGTTTACGAGGGTACTTTCGGAGGAGGGGCGGCCGTGCTTGATATTAATGGAGACGGTTTTGAGGATCTTTATATCACCGGTGGCATGAACAAAGATGCCGTTTATTTGAATAATGGAGATGGAACCTTTAAGGACATTTACGAGAGTTCAGGGCTCAAAGTATCTCAGGATTATGTTACCCAGGGTGTGGTAAGCGCCGATGTTAACCGGGATGGTTGGCGGGATCTCTTTATCACCACCATCAATACTACGGATAGCACTAATGTCATTCCCAGGGCGAAGAACCTCCTGTTTATCAATAATGGGGACCTTACATTTACGGATGCCACCAGGGAATATCAACTGGATCAGTTGAACTCCTTTAGTACCGGTGCCTGTTTTGGAGATGTGAATGCTGATGGGTTCCCGGACCTGTTTGTCGGCAATTATTTCCTGGAGTTCGAAGGCAAACTAGGTGTACTGAAGGATGAGACCATTGTAAATGCCAACCGAACAGCCAAACCTTACTTGCTGATCAACAAGGAAGGGAAATATTTTGAGAACCAAACAGAGGCCTACGGTCTGGACCATCAGGGTTTCGGCTTTGGGGGGACCTTTACGGATTTTGACAATGACGGAGATCAGGATCTGCTTGTCAACCAGGATTTTGGATATAAAGCAGTACCGAATTTTTTATACGAAAACCGTTATCCCAGAAAATCCTTCAGAGATGTGAGTAAATCCACTGCCATGGATCTAAAGATCAATGCCATGGGTTCTGCTGTGGGGGATTATGACAATAATGGTTTTCTGGACTATTACATAACCAACGTAAAGTTCAATTTCTTTATGGAAAGTCAGGGTTATGATCAGCCCTTTATAAACCGTGCCAAGGAATTAGGTGCCTATAGTTTTGCCATTAGTTGGGGTGCTAACTTTGGCGATTTTGATAACGACCAGGATCTTGACCTCTATGTCTCTAATGGAGACCTTAATCCGAATTGCGTTCCGATGGGCAACTTCTATTTTGAAAATAACAACAGCCTATTTACTGAAAAAGGACGATTGATGGGGGTAAATGACTATGGTGTAGGCCGGGGGTCTGTCCTTTTTGACATGGATAATGACGGGGATCTGGATATCCTTGTAGTAAACCAGATCCCTGTAAAGGAGTATCCCACGGCTTCGGTTACCACTCTGTTTCGGAACGATATGGACACCGGTAATTGGCTAAAGGTAGCTTTAGACGGGTTATGGGCAGAGAAAAACGGCATTGGCTCTAAGGTTGAAGTGGTCGTGGGGGAAACCCGTATGATGCGTGAAATAGACGGAGGAGGATCCAGCCACTTGTCTCAAAACTCTGTGATCGCTCATTTTGGGCTTGGATCCGCAAAAAAGGTGGATTCAGTGATTGTCAGCTGGGCCGGAGGAAAAAAGCAATATATTCTGAACCCTCAAATAAATAGTCTGCTCACCGTAACCGAAATCGAAGACAAGACCAATGTGTTTTTTATCGTTCTACCGGTTCTGATAGTCATTGCTTTACTACTCTTTGTTTTGAACAGGCAAAATCGGCTGCCCCGTTTTAGATCAAAGAAAACTGCCAAATCCTAAACCTTCCGCTGCATCAATTTCTCCCCAATCTGCTTAAAGGCCTTTTTGTTGTTTTCTGAGACCTGCATCTCATCCAGGATTTTGAAGGCGTTGGTAGTATAATTCTGAATTTCATCCCTGGCATGCTGGGCTGCTCCTGAGCTCATGTAAATCTCCCTGGTCCGCTCAATTTTTTCTGTAGGGTCTGTGGGAGTTTGAGTGAATAGCCCTTCCAGTTCCCTGGCGTCGCTCTCCTCTGCAAGCGCTAATGATTTAAGGTAGAGGAAAGTCTTTTTATTTTCAACAATATCCCCTCCGATGCGTTTACCAAAGGTTTCAGGGTCTCCAAAGGTATCCAGGTAATCGTCCTGAAGCTGAAAGGCTATACCCAGGTTTCTTCCGAACTCATAGATATTGGCGCTATCTTCTTTAGAAGCTTTGGCAATAATGGCTCCCATTTTCATGGCCGCGGCAATGAGTACAGCGGTTTTAAAGGTTATCATTTTCAGATATTCCGTGATGGTCACATCATTCCTGTTTTCAAAATCAACATCGTACTGTTGGCCTTCACAGACTTCAACCGCTGTTCGGCTGAACAGTTTAAGCAATTCCTTAAAAATATCGCCCTTATAACTTTCCAGACATTGATAAGCCCTTATCAGCATAACATCTCCTGACAGTATCCCGGTATTGATATCCCATTTCTCATGAACCGTAGTCTTCCCTCTTCTCAAAGGGGCATCGTCCATGATGTCGTCATGAACCAGGGAAAAATTGTGGAAGATCTCTACAGCCAGAGCGGCATCCAAAGCGGAATGGAAATCCCCTCCGAATAACTCTGAGGTCAACAGTGTTAAGCTGGGCCTCAAACGCTTGCCTCCAAGCCCTAGGATGTAGGCCATGGGTTCATAGAGACCCAATGGCTCTTTAGCTGCGGTAGACGCTTTCAAATAAGATTCAAAAGCCTCCCGATAAAAATCTAGGTTCTGCATCCAGAAAATTTTCCCCAAAAATAAGGCATGTTTAAAGAATAGCATGCAAGCTGTACGGGTTTCCTGCTGCCAAGAGCCCCTGGTCTTTCCATGATATCCCTTTACCGCTCAAAGTTTAATGGGTGGTTTTAAGCCCTTTTTTGACAATTCAGATACTCCTGGTTTTTATGACTGCCTTTTATAGAGCTACTTGCGGAGCAAAATGAGCATTTAGAATTTTGTCAAAGGGATTTAACAAATAGTTAAAAAAATGTAAAACTTGGGAAACTTTTTATGTTTCTTTAGTTTCCTCTGCTATATTTGTGGCCCTTAATATGAAAGAAAAGATATTAGATACGGCCACTGAATTATTCATAGACCTCGGGTTTAAGAGTGTTACTATGGATGACCTGGCCAATAAAATGGGTATTTCCAAAAAAACCATCTATACTCATTACGAGAATAAGAACAAGTTGGTAGAAGAAAGTACAAAACATCTTTTCTATACCATTTCAAAGGGAATTGAAGAAATATGCAGTTTGGCCAAGAACCCTATTGCAGAGCTATACGATATCAAAAAGTTTGCGATGATGCATCTGAAGAACGAGAAATCGTCTCCTCAATACCAGCTTCAGAAGTATTATCCCAAAATATATGAGACGATCAGCAAGATGGAGTTCGAGGTGATGCGTGAAAGTGTAATGGACAATCTGAGCAGAGGAATTGCTCAGGGCATATATCGCGAAAATTTAGATATCGATTTTGTCTCTAGAATATACTATAAAGGCGTCACTAGTATAAAGGACCAAAAGCTTTTCCCCTTGGATAAGTTTCCGATTATTAATCTAATGGACGATTACCTGGAATACCATTTGCGTGGCATTGTAACCCCTAAGGGTAGAAAAATATTAAACGAAATCATCAATTCAAATCAACAATAAATGAGAAATCTTTTTTTCATTCTTGTCTTATTACTTACGGTTAATTATACCCAGGCCCAGGAGATCCCATACAGTTTCTCCCTGGAAGAGGCCGTAGCCTATGCCCTGGAGAATAATTACAATGCTATAAATGCAAACCGGGACATCATAGATGCGCAAAAACAGAAATGGGAAACCATCGCGGATGGACTACCTCAGATCAGCGGAGCCATTAGTTACCAGAATCAATTAATACAACCTGTGGCTCAGATCCCTGCTGAATTTTTCGGTGGAGAACCGGGTGATTTTGAGGAAGTTGTTTTCGGCCAGCCTCAGCAGGCAACTGCCACCGCGACTTTGACACAGCAGATCTTTGACGGTTCTTATATCGTGGGTGTTCAGGCCACTAAGGCTTTTATGAGATACAGCCAGAACAATAAGGAAAAAACCGAACAAGATGTACGTCAGGCTGTGGTAGAGGCTTATGGAAATGTTCTTTTGGCCACAGAAAGTGTGATAATTCTACAAAATAACAAAGCCACCCTGGACAAAAACCTCTTTGAAACGCGGAAGCTTTTTGAAAATGGTCTGGGGGATGAGGAAAGTGTAGAGCAATTGCAAATTACCCTGGCTGGTGTAAACAGCCAGCTGAAAAATGCAATCAGGCTAAGGGAAATTACGTTACAAATGCTCAATCTGAATATGGGATTACCCATAGACAACAGAACGGAGTTAAAAGAGAGTCTTGACGATCTTACTCAAAAGCAAATAGATCCCACGCTTACCGAATCTGAGTTCAATATGGAGAACAATGTGGATTACAAACTGGTTTTGAACCTTAATGAGCAGCGGTTCTACGAATTGAAATTGGCTAAAAGCCGGGCTTTACCCACACTGAATGCCTTTGTTAACTACGGGGGTAACTCTTTTAGCGACAGCTTCAATTTCCTGAGTCAGGGTACACAATGGTTTGAATCTTCTGTCTTGGGCTTCGATCTGAATATTCCGCTATTTAGCTCTTTTAAGCGAAGCGCAAGTACCCAAAGGGCAAAAATAGCCCTGGAAAAAGCCAAAACAGAGCTGACACAGACCGAAGAACGAATCCGGTTACAACTGGAAAATGCCAAGAGCGATTACATACTGGCCATTGAAGAATACGGAACCAGTAAAGAGAACCTGGACCTGGCCGAACGTATCGAAAGAAAAAATCAAATAAAATACAGCGAGGGTATTGCCTCCAGCTTTGAATTGCGCCAGGCGCAGACTCAGTTGTACACTGCCCAACAGGAGTACCTTCAGTCTATGGTTGATGTCATCAATCGAAAAACAACTTTAGAAACAATATTGAATAACTAAGTGTATGGGTTTAACTGTTTAGAAGTTTAGGTGGATGAAGATCAATTTATAAATCACAGTTAAACGCATTTAACGAATAAACGTATAAACATCAAGATTTTATCAACTATTAAACCAGAGCGATGAAGAAATTAAGCTACTTATTAATTGCCGGAATACTGCTTTCGGCATGTGGAGCGGGAGAACAAAAGTCCATGGAAGGTCTGATTGCAGATGGCAACCTGGACGCTTTAAAATCCAAGCGGCAGGAGATCTCAGAACAGCACAAGCAGCTGGGAACAGAGATCAGGCTTTTGGATTCCGTGATCGATGCACTGGACACCAATAAGAATTTTCCTTTGGTCACCACCTTTGAGGCTAAAACCCAGGAATTCCATCACTATCTGGACCTTCAGGGTAATGTGTCTACAAAGCAAAATGTCCTGATCTACCCCGAAATGGCAGGCGCTCTTGTCCGTGTTTATGTCAAAGAAGGCCAACGCGTAAGCAAGGGACAACTGCTGGCTAAAATTGATGATGGAGGAGTAGGCAGCGTTCTGGAACAGCTTAAAACCGAAGCTGCTCTGGCCAAAACGACCTACGAACGTCAAAAAAGGCTGTGGGATCAAAAAATTGGTTCGGAGATACAGTTTCTTCAGGCCAAAGCGAACTACGAAGCCATTGATAACTCCGTAAAGTCTACACAGAGTCAGTTAAGCAAGTCTACCATACGGGCTCCCTTCTCAGGTATTATTGACAATGTGCTTCAGGATCAGGGGACTGTAGTATCTCCGGGTACCGGAGTGGCAGTATTCAGGATTGTCAACCTGGCTGATATGTACATAGAAGTAGATGTTCCCGAAAGCTATCTGGGGGGTGTCAGCAAAGGCAAACCCGTTCAGGTATATTTCCCGGTCCTGGACGATAGCGTATCTACCCAGGTAAGGGAAACCGGGAATTTTATCGACCCCACAAACCGTTCCTTCAGAGTAGAGATCCCCGTCCCTAACAAAAATGGAATGGTTAAACCTAACCTGACAGCCCGCGTAAAGATCAACGATTATACCAACAAAGAGGCTATTTTGGTTCCTCAGAGTGTGATCTCAGAAAATGCGGAAGGTGAGCAGTACGTCTATACTGCCATAGACAAAAACGAAGCGAGTATCGCGAAAGCGTCCAAAAGGATCATTGCTACCGGGAAAACCCAGGGAGATTATGTTGAGGTACTATCAGGTATAAACTCAGGTGAGCAAATTATCATGGAAGGTGCCCGAAGTGTAAGGGAAGATCAGGAAATCAGAATTATTCAATAAAAGTACTATGAGTAAGAGCAGACAGCAAAAGAATGCGGATAAAGAGTTCAGGCTTTCGTCCTGGGCGATTGATAATCCTTCGGTGATCTATGTGATGATTGGCATCTTCTTCCTCATTGGCCTTTCTTCCTACTTTTCAATGCCGCGTGAGGATTTTCCGGAAGTTGAGGAAACCAAGATCTATGTCAGCACCTTATATCCGGGCAATACCGCGGAGGATATTGAGAGACTGATCACCGATCCGCTGGAAGACAAACTTAAAAACGTCAGTAACCTGGTAGAGATCACCTCCACTTCTCAGGAAGATTACTCCATGATCGTAGTGGAATTTGATGAGGAGATCACGGTGGAAAACGCCAAACAGAAAGTCAAGGACGAGGTTGATAGTGAAAAAGCGGGAGAAGACTGGCCTATATTCAACGGGGCAAAGGTAGAACCCAATGTGTTTGATCTGAATCTGTCCGAATCCTTCCCTATCATGAATGTGAACCTTACCGGGGATTATCCGGTAGAGAAGCTCAAGGAATACGGGGAATATCTGGAGGATGCCATAGAAGACCTGCCTCAGATCAAGGAGGTAGACATTCGAGGTGCCCAGGAAAAAGAAGTGGAAGTGGCTGTGGACATCTACAAGATGATGGCAGCGAAGGTTAGCTTTGAAGACGTGATAAATGCCATTAGGAATGGTAATATGACGGTTTCCGCGGGAAACCTTAAGACCAGCGGACAGCGTAGGACCATTCGCATTCTGGGAGAAATTGAAACCCCTTCAGAGCTGAACAATTTTGTTGTAAAGTCCGAGAATGGTAAGGCGGTCTATCTTAGAAACATCGCCAATATTACGTTCAAGGAAGAAGACAAGACCACCTATGCGCGAGAGCATGGAAGCAGTGTGGTTATGCTGGACATCAAAAAAAGATCCGGCAAAAATGCCATTACCGCTGCAGACAATATCAGGGAGATCGTTAAAGAGTCACAGGAAAACTATTTCCCTGCAGACCTTAAAGTTACGATCGCCAATGACTCCTCCAGCCGTACGCTGAACCAGGTAAGTGACCTGGTTAACAACATTATTTTCGGGATTATACTGGTGGTTACCGTACTGATGTTCTTCCTCGGGTTCAGGAATGCACTTTTCGTGGGATTTGCTATTCCCATGTCGATGTTCATGTCTTTTATGATCCTTTCCACCCTGGGCTTTACTATGAATACCATGATCCTGTTTGGATTGATCATGGGTCTGGGTATGCTGGTGGATAATGGGGTGGTAGTTGTGGAAAACGTATATCGCCTTATGGATAAAGAGGGAATGTCCCGTATTGAAGCAGCGAAAAAAGGGATTGGTGAGATCGCTTTCCCTATCATCATTTCTACTGCAACTACAGTGGCCGCGTTTGTGCCACTCGGTATGTGGCCGGGGATCATGGGAGAGTTTATGATCTTCTTCCCGATCACACTTTCAGTAGTTCTGGGTTCATCCTTGTTTGTGGCCATCTTTATGAATTCTATGCTGGTATCCAGCTTTATGGAAGTGGGCGAAAAGGTACTGACCAGGAAACAGTTGATACGTCTTACCCTGATCCTCGGAGGTTTTGGCTTGTTCATTTTCATTGTAGGTGGAGAGGTCAGAGGCCTGGGGACCTTGATGATCGTCGTTGCCGGTATGTTCTGGATATACAAATACTTCCTGAAAAAGGCAGCGCTGAAATTCCAGAAAGGTACGCTTGTTCGCTTTGAGAACTGGTACGAAAGACGGATTACACATGCGTTGAAAGGCAGGAATGTTTATTGGTACTTCAGTGTGACCGTATTATTGTTGATCGCTGCATTTATGTCCTTTGGGGCATCCCTGGGAAGTGGCAGGACCAAAGTGGAGTTTTTCCCGGACAATACCCCTAACGAAGTATATGTATACATAGAATACCCTCAGGGAACAGCCATTGAAAAGACCAATGAGATTACCCAGGACATTGAAAACCGCGTCTATGCCATTGCCGATGGGGATGAATATATGAGAGGAAGGCATAATGTGCTGGTGGAATCTTCAGTTTCTCAGGTTGGAAAAGGAGCGGAAAATCCCTTTACAGAAGGCGGATCAGCCGCTGAGATGCCACACCGGGGAAAGATCACCATATCTATGCGTGAGTTTAAATTCCGGGAAGGAAATGACACTGAGATCCTGCGAAAAAAGATACAGGACGGCCTGAAGGGTATTTATCCCGGCGTCGCCATTTCTGTCGAAAAAGATGCCGTTGGGCCGCCTGCCGGTTATCCCATAAACATTGAAATTGAGGGCTCCAATTACGATACCCTCATCAATACGGCAGAAAGAATGCGCAATTTCATCAATACCAAGAACATTGCCGGTATTGAAGAACTCAAGATCGATGTAAACAAAGGCAAACCCAGTATGCAAGTGGTTGTAGACCGGGAAAAAGCCGGAGAACTGGGTGTTGCAGTGGGCCAGGTTGGTACCCAACTTAGACGTTCCCTATTCGGTGATAAAGCAGGTATCTATAAGAAGGATGGTGAGGATTACGATATCAATGTCCGGTTTAATGAAGATCTGCGCTACAATACCAGTGCCCTGTTTAACCAGAACATCATTTTCAGGGATCAGGCTTCAGGTCAGATCAAGGAAATCCCTGTCTCTGCCGTGGCCTCACAGCGGAACACCTCTTCCTTTAGCGCCATCAAACACCGGGATACAAAGCGTGTGGTAACCGTGTATTCCGGATTACAACCCGGATTTACTGACGCGGGTGCGATCGTTGCGCAGATCCAGAAGGAAATGGAAGAATTCCAGGGACTTCCTGCCGGAGTAAAAATCGATTTTACCGGGCAGATCGAAGAGCAAAACAAACAGATGAACTTCCTGATGGGCGCATTTTTTGCCGGTTTGGGTCTCATTATGTTAATATTGATATTCCAGTTTGGAGGCATCTCCAAACCAGCGATCATCATGACGGCCATATTCCTGAGTTTTATTGGTGTATTCGGCGGATTGATGCTCACCGGATGGCCTTTTGTGATCATGATGACCATGATGGGTATTATTTCCCTCGCCGGTATTGTGGTAAACAATGGGGTGGTGCTTTTGGATTATACACAGATACTAATTGACCGTAAAAAAGTGGCCCTTGGCCTGGAAGACAAGGATCTGTTGACCAGGGAACAGGTAACGGAAGTGATCATACGTGGCGGAAAAGCCAGGTTGCGACCGGTAATCCTTACGGCCATAACCACCGTGCTGGGGCTGATCCCACTGGCAATAGGCCTGAACATCGATTTTGTATCCTTGTTTTCAACATTCGATCCTAAGATCTATTTGGGAGGTGATAATGTGATCTTCTGGGGACCTTTGGCCTGGACCGTGATCTTCGGACTTATTGTGGCCACCTTCCTCACCCTGATCATCGTTCCGGTATTGTTCAATATCGTTTACCGCCTGAAATTGTGGATACGAAGTAAAAGGACGGTACCTGTAAAGAAAGAAGAAGAGTTAGAACTGGCAGCTTAGGTCTGCTGGTAAAAAGAAACCGCCCGGGGAGTGCAATCTTTTGGTCAGTTCGAGCGCAGTCGAGAACTAATGCGTTTGTATCTAATTATAGTTACAAACCTTTCGACTCCGCTCAAGGCGACCACCGATGGAACGCACTTCCCGGGCGGCTATATATTCCTACTGTTCCTCGAAAGGAGGAATTGGAAATTGAGTGTGAATGATATCTCCTGCCCTGTCTATAGGAAGGAAGGTCGCATTCAGCCTGTCATACCTCCTAAGGTCGAACATAGCATGTCCCTCAGCCCATAAAGAGTAAGCGCGGTTATAGAGCATTTCGTCTGTAAGCTCGGGTGCCGCAACCGTCCCCGCATAGTCTCCCAGGCCGTAAGCGTTCCTGATGATATTCAAGGCGTCAACCGCATCGGTCAGATTTCCCTGCTGGATACTGGCCTCTGCGTAGATCAGTATCAATTCCTCATTTCGGATATGATCTATAGGCGTAGTTGCACTGGCATAGAGATCTATCTCATGCGTACCGTTCAAACCATCCCTGGCAACAGGATCGTCCCGCATTCTGAATTTATCTATACGTGTATCTCCTGCCTGGATATCATTGATGAACCTGTCATGTACAATATACTGGTCTCCACTTTGCTGTGGAGCTTTGAAGATAGGATTCAATAATTCTGTTCCTCCCTGAGCGTATATGCGCTTGGGACCAATTGCAAGGTCTGCAGCATCCAGTGAAAGGAAAGAGTCCTGCAGCAGCGAAAGTGCTCCGGCATAATCTTCCTGATGGATGGCCACCCTGGCCGCAACTGCCCTGTTGAACTGAGCAAAAGTAGCCGGAGTATTAAACCCGTCGAAACCTGTAGAGAATTCCATTGCAAATTCCCCACTCTGGAGGGCGGCAAAACCGTCATCCAGGAAAGTCCTTAGGGCCTGGAACCCCTCTGCTCTGCTTACGAAAGGCCCGAGGTTATTCGGATCAGAAACGTCTATACGCACCCCGTTGTCTCCAAGAAGGTTCAGTACATCCAGGAGCATATAGGCTTTATAGGTCAATGCAAGACCCCTGTAGCCATTTTTCTGTGCATCGGTCACCGGAGCATCTGCCAGGGCATCCAGTATAAAATCCGCATTCTTTACCGCCTGATAACGGGCAAACATAGTACCCGTAAGCTGTGGTTCAGAGCCGGTTAATTGTACCCCTTCCTTACCGATCAGCGTAGCTGTGGTTGTGGGATCTGATGCGTTAAAATCATACAATTCACGAGCAATAGATCCAGTGGCTGTTATATATCCACCCCAACCACTTCTCGCTTTGGATTCCAATCCCTGTGCCAGGAAATTCAGGGTCTCCTCTGTAGGGTTGCCCAATACTCCTCCAATACTTGGCTGGTTGGGATCTGTAACCTCATCCAGCGAACACGAGAACAGAAGCAGTGAGGCCCCTAATATTTTCAAACTTTTTATCGTCTTCATAATAATTTTTTCTAAAAGGTTAATCCTACATGAAAGTAATACTGTGCTGCACTTGGGAATGGAGCAACTTCAATACCCTGCGACAATCCCGAAGGGCCGAAAGCCGAAGTTTCCGGATCGTAACTTGTGTAGTCTGTAATCGTTAGGATGTTCTTGCCTGAAACCCCGATCCGAAGTCTCTCAAACCAGTCTATTTCGGCGGGAACAGTCCAGTAAAGTCCTACTTCACGCAAACGAATATAGGTTCCGTCTTCTATATAACCCGCCGCACCAAAGGTTCCGAACCTGGGGTTGGCTATCACATCAGGGTTGTCCAGATCCGGGGTTACACCTCCAAAATCCGAAAGCAATTTGGTAAGGTTCAAGACATCTCCTCCTTCTTTCCAGTGCCATAGGAAGGTAAGGTCAAAATCCCTGAAAAGCTTTATCTGGTTGAACCAGCTCATCTCCCAGTCCGGAGCAGCATCCCCAATAATGGTGGTCACCCCGTTAATGTTAGCCGCAAGTGAAGTGGCTGTCTCACCTTCTCTGATAAAAGAGCTTCCAAAAGTCAGGCTGAAACCTTCTCCAGAGGGCTGGAACTCACCTACCCCCAGGCGTTCTACATCCGCGTCGTTCGTCCACCAGTTCAAAGTGGTATTCCAATTGATGTTGGAATTGCTGATCGGATTGGCACTAAGTGAGATCTCTACTCCTTTATTGCTTAGGTCAAAATCATTTCTGATCGTATTGGCAAATCCGGAAGAAAGCGGAATAGAAGAGAACGGATAGATAAGATTTTTTACATCTCGCTTATATCCTGTCAATTCCAAACCAATTTTTCCATCAAGGAATGAGAAATCCGCTCCGAACTCGATCTCCTGAGAAGTCTCTGGTTCCAGATTGGCATCTCCCAATTGCGCGGATTGGTTGTTCTGACCAACTGTAGGAAGCCCTAATCCGGGAACTCCTCCTATTGAAGTCGGGCCCAGAGGTGTAAACAGTGATCCGAATTGAGCACTGCTACCAGTTTCCCCATAAGCGACTCTTAATTTGAAAAGGTTCACCGCATCCACGTTCCAGAAATCAAAGTTGGCCACGTTTACAGCCAGCGAAGCCCTTGGGAATGCAAAGAATTTGTTGGGATCCCCATTGAGATTGGATTTGTCAAAACGTATCCCGGCAGTAGCGATGATCTTATCATCCCAGTTTACCGTACTCTGACCTATCAGTCCAAATTCTTCCTCCTCGGTCAGCCTTTGGAATACCGCAAATGAATTCCCTTGTGCCAGGTTGGTTTGATTAGGGAATAACTGCGTAGTTTGATTGATGATCGCATCACTCTCAAAATTCAGGTAAGACATACCAAACTGCCCGTTAATATTGATGTTGTTGCCGGCATTATAATCCACAACTGCAAATGCGTTATAGTTCAATTGCAGCGAATTGGTATTACCTGCACTGACAAAACCCTGAGTTGTCGCCCTCTGAGTTTGTTGAGATTCCGGAATGTATACGAAGGTCTTGGCCTCAAAATAATCCAGACCTCCATTCGCGGTAAATCTCAACTGGAAATTTTCATCAGTGATGGCCTTGTATTCCACATTTGCCCCTTGAACATATCGATTGATCTCCTCGGAGTTATCGATCCTGTCCCGGTTAAAAATAATGTTGGTAGCAGCAAAGCGGCCATCAGGGTACACCCCGTTCTCATCCGGGAAGAGATCCTCCCAGTCTGCGGTTACCAGAGCCAGGTTATAACCAACACTGAATCCCCCGTTGTTTTCATTTCCTACAGGACCCCTGTCTGCGGTACTGTTAATATAGTTAGAGGAAAATCCAACCTTTAGCTTATCATTGAATCTATGATCCAGGTTAAGACGAAGTGAATTCCGCTCATATCCTGTACGTTGCATAATCCCGTCTTCGTCCCTGCGGCTGGCATTAAAATAGAAGGTGGTTTTGTCATTTCCTCCGGAGATACTTAGTCGGCTGTCTAAAATAAGCCCTTCTTCCCCGTATAATTCTTCTTCGTAATTGAATATTCTGCCGGCATCTCTCGCGGCTTCAAAAATTGGAACTTCAGCATCCCCGAAAGTAGAGGCAACCGTCGCTGAAGTGAACTGCCTTCTTCCGGCAAAATTTTGAATAGTGTTAAACCCGATATCCTGGTCGAACTTCACGGTAGTTTTCCCGGTCGCTCCACGCTTGGTAGTTATGATCACTACCCCTGCATTAGCCCTGGTTCCGTAAATGGCCGCGGCTGATGCTCCTTTTAATACTTCTATACTTTCAATATCGTCCGGATTGATATCCGAAACCCGGTTAGATCCTCCTTCCTCACGTCCCGCGTTCGCTCCTGAAGCAACCGCAGATCCGTTGGTCAATTGGACGTTGCTGATGTATACCCCATCTACAATAAAAAGGGGCTGATTATTCCCCGACAGAGACGAGATACCCCTCAAACGCATGGCTGTCTGCCCACCGGGAGCGCCACCAGCCGCATTGATATTAACCCCGGTCATCTTTCCGTAAAGGGCTCCATCCAGGGTAGATCCCGTGGTAGTCCCCGTCAGTGCCTCGCTGCTTACCGTAGAAACACTGTTGGCGAGATTAGACCTTTTAATGCTGGATACCAGACCGGTAACCACCACCTCGTCCAGGTTGGTGACATCCGTCTGCATCTGCACATCACCGGCATCAGCTGCTGCTACATCCAGATCTGAATAACCGATAAAGGAAAAAGTTAAGGTAGACCCTTCCGGGGCGTTGATGGAATAATTTCCATCGATGTCTGTCAGGGTTCCAGTAGTTGATCCCTTGACAATAACAGTCACGCCGATCAGCGGTTCTCCACTGTCAGCGTCGGTAACCGTTCCTGAAACGGTAACTTGAGAATATGCCATAAGCGGCAAAACAAGCAACCATATCAGAAACGTACCTTTCACAAAAGTCCGTTTCATAATAGTGATTTTTGAATTAGCTATACAAACAAGGTAGTAAAGAAATCATGGAATTAAAATTTTTTTAAGAATTTTCTCCATAAGAGATTCTTAAAAATTGGCTTGCAAAGAGGTCAAAATTGTACGTTGTAGTCTGGCGATAAGCGGCTTATCTTTCTTACCTTTGCGGCTGTAAAAAAACGAGCATAGTATGTATAGAAGTCACAGTTGTGGTGAGCTTAGGGCAAAAGACATTAATACAGAGGTAACCTTATCCGGTTGGGTTCAAAAAGTGCGTGACAAGGGATTTGTGGTTTGGGTAGACCTTAGGGACCGCTATGGTATTACCCAATTGGTCTTTGACGAGGAGAGGACCTCAGCCGAGGTATTGGAGGTTGCCAGAACCCTGGGGCGTGAATTCGTGATCCAGGCCAAAGGGAAGGTCATTGACCGGGCTTCTAAAAACCCGAACATGGCCACCGGAGATATTGAAGTTTTGGTACATACCCTCAACATACTCAACGAAGCACAATTACCTCCTTTTACCATTGAAGACGAGACGGATGGAGGTGATGACCTTCGGATGAAATACCGTTACCTGGACATCAGGAGAAACCCCATTAAAGAAAAACTGATGTTCCGTAGCAGGGTGACCATGGAAGTACGGAACTACCTTTCCGGTCAGGGGTTTATTGAAGTGGAAACTCCTTACCTGATCAAATCCACTCCGGAGGGCGCCCGGGATTTCGTGGTGCCAAGCCGGATGAATGAGGGAGAGTTCTACGCCTTACCGCAATCGCCTCAAACTTTTAAGCAGTTGCTCATGGTTGGAGGGCTGGACAAGTATTTTCAAATCGTAAAGTGTTTCAGGGACGAAGACCTGAGAGCAGACCGTCAGCCGGAATTTACTCAAATAGATTGTGAAATGGCATTTGTAGAACAGGAAGACATTTTGAATGTCTTCGAGGGGCTTACAAAACACTTGCTAAAAGAAATCAAAGGGGTAGAGATCGGCAGTTTTCCGAGGATGACCTATGACGAAGCCATGCGCAGGTACGGCAACGACAAGCCGGACACCCGATTCGGTATGGAGTTTGCCGAACTCAATGCGCTTGCTCAGCAGCGGGATTTCAACGTATTTAATTCGGCAGAACTTGTAGTTGGTATTGCGGTACCCGGTGGCGCGGAATACACCCGTAAGGAGATAGATAAATTGATCGACTGGGTCCGCAGGCCACAGGTAGGAGCCAAGGGCATGGTGTACGTAAAGTGCAACGAGGATGGCAGCTACAAATCTTCCGTAGACAAATTCTACACCCAGGAAGACCTTGCCGCCTGGGCGGAAGCTACTGGAGCTAAAGCGGGAGACCTCATTTGCATTTTGTCCGGGGAGACTTCGGCTACCAGATCACAACTCAGCGCCCTGCGTATGGAACTGGCAGAACGGCTTGGTTTGAGAAAGCCAGATGAATTTGCCCCACTTTGGGTGGTAGACTTCCCGTTGTTGGAATTGGACGAAGAAAGTGGGACTTACCACGCTATGCACCATCCTTTTACATCCCCCAAACCCGGGCAATTAGAACTGCTGGAAACTGATCCCGGGGCAGTAAGAGCGAACGCCTATGACCTTGTATTGAACGGAAATGAGATCGGTGGGGGTTCCATTCGTATTCACGACAGCGAAACCCAGGCCATAATGTTCAGACATCTGGGGTTCAGCCCCGAAGAAGCAGAGGCCCAATTCGGATTCCTGATGAACGCCTTTAGGTACGGAGCGCCACCTCACGGGGGTATCGCTTTTGGCCTGGACCGTCTGGTGGCTATTCTGGGAGGGCAGGAAACCATTCGGGATTTTATTGCCTTTCCCAAAAACAACAGCGGACGCGATGTAATGATAGATGCCCCGGCGCCCGTTGATGCCGCACAGTTGAAAGAACTGAACTTGAAATTGGATATGCCCTCATAAAACCATCCCGCCTTAGCGCGGGATTTTTAATACCTTTAAGCGTATAGCTCTGAAATGCCAGGCCATAAAGACACCCTTTACACCAGAGTCTTAAAGTGGAGATACAAGCATATTTCCAATAAAACCTTTACGCACATACTCAGCGTGGCAGTGGGATTTCTGGCTGGACTCGCTTCGGTTTCCCTGAAAAACTTCACTTATTTCATAGAATCATTGCTGGAAAAAGGAATTGTTTTTTCGAGTAACCAACTATATTTTATTCTCCCGGTTGTCGGTCTTACGCTGGTATATCTGTATGTCAAATTCGTTCACCGCGAAAAACTGGAACACGGGATCTCCTCCATCATTTTTGCTTTGTCCAAGAAAAAGGGGATTATAAGTATTAAAAAGATATACACCCCTCTGGTGACCGCGCCATTAACCGTAGGATTTGGGGGTTCCGTAGGGCTACTTGGGCCGGCAGTGGCTTCAGGAGCGGCAATAAGTTCCAATTTCGGAAGATTGTTACACATTAATACCAAGACCAGGTCGCTGCTGATCGCCTGTGCTTCGGCGGGGGCCATAGCCTCCATATTTCAGTCCCCGATCGCGGCCATAATCTTTGCGGTGGAAGTGTTTAGCCTGGACCTTACCATGGTCTCACTGCTCCCGCTCCTCCTCGCCTCCATCTCAGGTGTACTGACCTCTTATTTTTTTCTGGGTGATGAGACCCTCTTTAATTTTTCTATAAGCGCCCCTTTTGAGATTAAAGACACTTTATTCTATGTGCTGTTGGGAGTAGGAACGGCCTTTGCGTCCGTGTATTTTACCAAAATGTACTTTGGGATATTGTCCATTTTTGAACGGTTCAGAAGCCCCAAATACAAGCTGCTTTTCGGAGGTTTGGCCATTGGGGTCATGCTCTATCTGATCCCTCCCCTATACGGGGAAGGTTTTGGGTTTATCAATGACCTGTTAGATGGAGACCACATCAAAGCCCTGGGAAAAACCCCTTTTGACAATTATACCAGTAATATTTGGGTGGTGATCGCCCTGCTTTTCGGAATAACCATATTTAAGGCGGTTGCAATGTCTACCACCTTTGCCGCAGGCGGGGCCGGAGGAATATTCATCCCTACCATGGTCATGGGAAGCGCCCTAGGCAATGTAGTGGCCAAAGTGGTGAATCATTCCGGGCTGGGCTTCTCGGTAAACGAGAGCAATTTTACCTTGATAGGCATGGCCGGGCTTATCGCCGGGGTGCTTCACGCCCCACTGACCGCCATCTTTTTGATTGCTGAGATTACCGGAGGATACGAGCTTTTTGTTCCCCTGATGATCACCGCTGCAATTTCGTACCTCATTGCCAGGAACGCGATTGACTATACTATTTATACCCGGGAATTGGCCCGGATAGGAGCTCTCCTTACGCATGATAAGGACCAAACCGTATTGACCCTGATGCAGCTGGACGATGTAATTGAGCAGGATTTTAAAGTGGTAAGCCCTTCAATGACATTAGGCGAAATGGTACACAGCTCGGTAGCCAAATCCACCAGGAACATCTTCCCAGTGGTGAACGAGGAGCAACGACTGGTAGGGATTGTTTTGCTGGACGATATCCGTGAATTTATGTTTGATACGGGAATGTACGACAAGGTAAGTGTAGAATCTTTTATGCACAGGGCACCCGAACACATTTTTTACGAGGAGGATTCCATGCAAAAAGTGATGCAAAAATTTCAGGACAGTGGAGCCTGGAACCTCCCGGTCATCAAGGATGGGAAATACTTCGGTTTTGTATCAAAATCCAAACTTCTTACGGCATACCGGAGAAAGTTGATTAGTTTTACCAAATAATATGCGCATCAAGGTAAAATACATCATCGTTACTATTGTACTGCTTTCTTTTGGGGCCATAATCTACGGCTTTACCTTAAAGGAAGAGAAACCCCAGCTTGCGAATAAATTCATAGGTTTTGGTACGGTTGGTCTCTTCCTGATCGCTATGCCCATGTTTCTCATCAAAGAGAGCAAAGGCAAAAAAATGAAAGACTATATGCTAACGGACGAAAACATTAAGAAAATGAGGGGTCAGGACAAGAAAAAGTCTGAAAATCAATAATTTTCTACGTTTTTTACCGCTGTCCGGGTCCGGTCTGGCCAAAAAACCATACTTTCGTACCTATATATTTATTTAATTTTTTATTTAATGACTGGAACAGTAAAATTTTTCAATGAATCCAAAGGTTACGGATTCATCACCAATGACGACACCGGGAGGGACATCTTCGTGCATGTTACCGCATTGAACGGAGTTGAGTTAAACGAAGGAGACAAAGTAGAATACCAGGAAGAAGAAGGAAGAAAAGGTATGGTTGCCGCACAAATTCAGGTAATCGGATAAGAATATTTTATTTTGAATGGACGACCCTGACCATTGCGTCAGGGTTTTTTTTGCTCCTAATTCAGGTTTCGCTTCTTTATGAAAAACCTTTTCAGGAGTTCTGAGGCATCATTTTCCATGACCCCGCCTACAATTTCGGTCTTTGGGTGTAACTGCCCGCCCATTGCAGTAAATCCCCTTTGTGGGTCATATGCCCCGAAAACCACCCTTGGGATCTGGCTCCAATACAAAGCCCCGGCACACATCTGACATGGTTCCAGGGTAACATAAAGGGTGCAGTTGTACAAATACTTTCCCCCCAAAAAATTAGCCGCGGCTGTAATCGCCTGCATTTCGGCATGGGCCGTAACATCATTCAATCTTTCCGTAAGGTTATGGGCCCTGGCAATGATCCTGTCCTGCACTACAATGACAGCCCCTATGGGAACTTCACCCAGCTCATAGGCAGTTTCTGCTTCCTGTAGCGCCTTTTTCATAAAGTAGGCATCATCTAATCTGAAATCCATAGGCGCAAAAATACAATTTTAGGGCGAGGGTGTATGTTCAGGTATACCAACAAAAAAACCCTGATACTAAGATCAGCATCAGGGTTTCTTAAAAGTGGGTTGTATTTAATCTTTTTCAAAGAAATATTCATAAGTACTGTCACTCACACCATCACCATCTTCATCTTCTTCTTCGAGTATCTTAAGCATGTTACCATCGAAAAAGGCTTGCCCATCATAGACCAGTTCTCCTTCTCCATCTTCAAGAGTTTCAGATTCTGAAGCTCCCTCTTCTTCAATGGAAAATTCGTAACCTACCAACGTCAGGCGATTTTCATCATCCACATAGGCCCAGTATCCGGATGTCTGAACACGGTAAACCGTCTTGGCGTCATATACCGCTTCACATTGATTGTAGGAAGCCTCGTAGTTCAGGTTTTCATCCTCTCCTTTAAAATCCAGGCTGAATGTACCATCCGTGTTGATCTCAAGAATTCCGTACTCCAGAGTATAGCACTCAGAAGCCTGATACTCTTCCTGATTTGCACAGAAATCCGTGAATACGTAACAATCCGGCTCTCCTACACTATAACTCTCTGTCTCTCCATCATGGGTCACATCTTCCTTTACATAATTCCATTTACCAGCTGCTTCGCTTTTACCTCCCCAGCTCTCTACAGTTACACATACTTCCTGAGGGTTACTGATATTCCCTTCACCGTCATAAACACAAAGAACATAGCAAAATGTACCGGGTTCAATAGCTGCTTCGAAATCCACGTCCAGGGTAACATCATCTTCTTTCCTGGTAATTCCGCTTTTTTCTTTCCAGCTTTTTAAGATGCTACTTGCTGTTTTCCCTGCCTGGTTAGCATTAATATCAATATCAAAATAACTGTCTGCCAATTCTCCGTCATTGGCTTTAATTTGAAGATAAGCCCCTACCAGGTTGCCATTAGAGCTAAGAGGTATGTTAAATCCTTCGCTTAGGAAGGCTGTATTTTCCGCCCCGGAAAGGTCCAGCGAAATACCGTCGTTGGGCGTTGGAGGTGCCCCATCATTTTTGGTTGCTCCAAGAATGATCATGTTATCGGAAACTTCGTTGGCCTGTAATGGTGTATTCTCCAGTTGCTCTACCGCATCATCGGAAATACCGCCATCGGTCTCTTTGTCGTCCTTGCTACAAGATGCCAGGATGATCGCTCCGGCTATAAGGGCTGTTGTGATTGATCTCTTCATAAGGTTTATAAGGTTAAATGGTTTTTTTAGGTTTGATCAGCTAACGTATTCCTGAAGGGAGAAATTGCCGTATTTCCTTACAATGTTGTCTAGTGCCCTAAAAACAGCACCAAACTCACAAAAGTTGTAGCTTTGTTAACTGATGAAATTTGATTTAGACCAAAACATCCTTGCCCAAATTTCGGGACCTGAAGATCTGAGGGAATTATCACCGGATCAGCTTCCGCTACTGGCTTCTCAATTGCGGGAATTCATCATAGATATTGTCTCCACAAAAGAAGGCCACTTAGGGGCCAGCCTTGGGGTGGTAGAGCTCACTATTGCCCTGCATTACATTTTCAACACTCCGGAAGACCGGCTTGTTTGGGATGTGGGTCACCAGGCCTACGGACATAAGATCCTTACCGGCAGAAAAGAGATCTTCAATACCAATCGGCAACTCGGGGGGATCAGTGGTTTTCCGAAGCGTACCGAAAGTGTTTTTGACCATTTTGGAACCGGCCATAGCTCCACTTCAATCTCAGCGATTTTGGGCATGGCCCTGGCCGCTAAACTCAGGGGGGAAAAAGAAAGGGATCATATCGCCGTCATAGGAGACGCCTCCATAGCCAGCGGAATGGCCTTTGAAGGCCTCAACCATGCAGGTGTAACCGATGCGAATGTACTGATAGTATTAAATGACAATGCCATTGGTATAGACCCGAGCGTAGGTGCGCTGAAAAAATACCTCACAAACGTAAAAAAAGGCACAGCCAAGGACGAAAATATTTTCGAGTGCCTCAATTTTAACTATATCGGACCGGTAGACGGGCATGATCTGCAGGCATTGCTTGCTGCCCTGGGACGCCTGAAAGAGATCAAAGGGCCAAGGTTGTTGCATATCATTACCACCAAAGGAAAAGGTCTTCAAAAAGCAGAAGAAAATCAGGTTGCCTACCATGCACCCGGGAAATTTGATAAGGAAACCGGAAAGATACTAAAGTCGGGAAGATCTGACCTGCCACCGAAATACCAGGATGTTTTTGGGCATACGATCGTAGAACTTGCCTGGGAAAACAAGAAAATAATAGGCATCACTCCGGCCATGCCTACGGGCAGTTCCCTGAAATATATGATGGAGGAAATTCCAGACAGGGCATTTGATGTTGGCATTGCGGAGCAGCACGCGGTAACCCTTGCAGCCGGAATGGCCACGGAAGGGCTTATCCCCTTTTGTAACATATATTCTACCTTTCTTCAAAGAGCCTATGACCAGCTAATACACGATGTAGCCCTGCAAAATTTACCAGTGATCTTTTGCCTGGATAGGGCAGGTATCGTGGGTCAGGATGGCCCTACGCATCACGGCGTCTTTGATCTGGCTTATTTGAGATGCATTCCCAACTTAGTAATCTTCTCACCGATGAACGAAATGGAGCTCAGGGATATGATGTACACCGCACAAACTGGCCTGGACCGTCCGCTTGCCATTCGCTATCCCAGAGGTAGAGGGGTAAATTTGAATTGGAGAAATTCTTTCAATAAAATTGCCATTGGGAGTTCCGAGGAATTGCGAAAAGGAGAGGGTGTCGCGATACTCAGTATTGGGCACATTGGCAACACAGTAAAAGAGGTTATTGAAGAATTGGATAATGAGCAAAACCCCGGTCATTACAATATGAGATTTGTTAAACCTTTGGATGAAAAACAATTGCATTATATTTTTGACCGCTATAAACATATTATTACCGTAGAAGATGGTTGTAAAACCGGAGGTTTTGGGAGTGCCGTACTGGAATTCGCGGCTACCCATAATTATAAGAACAACATCGAAGTTTACGGAATACCGGACCATTTTGTAGAACACGGCCAGGTATCAGAATTACATCAAAGAGCAGGCATTGACCCGGAATCCCTTAAAAACGCAATTACTAAAACGCGCTATGCGAATCCTTAGGCGGGAGCGCATACTTTACAGCTGCCTGCTATTTCTGGCCGGGGCAATGCTGCATGCTCAAGACAGCATTCCCACCCCCGCGACACCAGACACTACCGTTGTAGACACCATAGTTATCCGGAAGCAACAGGAACAGATCCGTTTTATTCCAAGGGGAGTACAGCTCCGGAATCCCGGCGTTTCGTTTAATAGAACTAAGCCGCTGACCCAACGCTTCAAGCGCTTCAGGCCACCTTCCTTTTGGGAGAAAAGGAATAAAATAACAGTGAATCTCAGCGAAGTTGCATTTGTGAACTGGAATGCCGGTGGAGACAACTCTGTATCTGCCATCGGGAACGCGATCTTTGCCCGTAATTACAAATTCCGTTACGTACAGTGGAATAACGATCTTGAACTACGCTTTGGGTGGAACGCCCAGGAAGGCAGAGTATGGCGTAAGACAGACGACGCGATCAGGCTCAGTTCTACTTTCGGTTACAGGCAGGATACTATCAGCAGCTGGTACTATTCGGTAAAAGCCAACCTCAACACCCAGTTTGCCGATGGTTTCAAATATCCGGACCGCGAGACGCCAATATCCAGGTTTATGGCTCCGGGTTATCTTTTTATGGGGGCTGGTGCCTCTTATATCCCTGAAGGGAAGAATTTTAATCTCTATATTTCACCAATCACCCTTAAGTCCACATTTGTGCTGGATCAGGACCTGGCAGATCGGGGTGCCTTCGGAGTAGACAAAGCTGTTTTGGATGACGAAGGCAATGTATTGGTACCCGGAAAGAACACCTTTATGGAACTTGGATTTTTGCTTACCAACAGTCTGGAAAAGCAGGTCCTTAAAAATGTGGTTATGAATCACAAACTCAGTATGTACACGGATTACCTTCGCTCTTTCGGAAACGTGGATATAGACTGGCAACTGAATTTTGACCTCACGGTAAACAAATACATCAACGCCAATATAGGTACTCACATCATTTATGACGATGATATTTTGTTCGATGAGCAGCTCGCGGAAGACGGTACGGTAACAGATCCGGGAGAGCCCAGGATCCAATTCAAACAACTATTGGGAATAGGTATGGCCTATACCTTCTAAAGGCTTTTGCCCGTGATCTTCCTATGGATATGGACTGCGGAACCATCGGACAAACTGGCCACATAACAACAGCTGTTCAGCAAAACCTCGTAAAGATCTACTCCCGGCTTCCGGTTGATCTCAGGTAGCGTTCCAACGACCAATTTATCATAATTAGAAGCCAGACCTTGCATGCTTTTGACCATGGCTTCGGTATATACCTCCAGGATATCCGAAATGATGCGATATCCTGCAATTTCCTTTTCCACAACCTCCTGCGAGCGGTAGATCTTCTCTACACTAAGTTGAATAATATCTTCTATCTGCGCCTTAAACCTACTTTTATCCAGGAGGGCTACATCAAAAGTCCCTTCCAATATGGCCTTCTCATTATCCAGGAATACCTCTACCGCATCGGTGATCAGGGTCTGAACAGCAACTGCTCTCAGGTAACTCAGGCGGTCCTGCCTATTACCCATTCCATGGAACTTCTTGATATCAATACGGTCCTTAACCAGTTTGATAAGATACTCCAGGGCGTAATCTTCGGAGATCCAACCCAGGTTAATCCCGTCTTCAAAATCGATAAGAGTATAACAGATATCATCGGCGGCCTCCACCAAAAAGGTCAACGGGTGCCTGGAATAGGAAATGTCCTCTCCTGTACGGGTCTGGGCCAGGCCCAGCTCTTCGGCAAGTTCACTGAAAAAGGCCTTTTGCGATTGGAAGAAACCGTATTTCTTATCCGCAATATGACGGCTGGGTTTTTTAGGGAGGGACTCCTTGGGGTACTTCGTAAAGGCTCCCAGGGTAGCATAGCTTAGTCTAAGTCCTCCGGGCACTCCTTCCCGTGATTCGCTGAGCAATTTGAAGCCATTCGCATTCCCCTCAAAATCAACCAGGTCCTGATATTGTTTAGGGCTAAGGGAGTCGCGGTACTTCTTACCTGCCCCATTTGCAAAAAATGCGCCTATAGCCTTTTCCCCACTATGACCGAAAGGGGGGTTCCCGATGTCATGGGCCAGGGCCGCTGCGGCAACGATCGCCCCAAAATCATTAAACCCATAGCCCAGATCCGTCTCCAGTTCCGGGTGCTTTTTCAATATTTCCCTGCCGGCTATCCTTCCAAGGCTACGCCCAACAACAGAGACTTCCAGGCTGTGTGTAAGCCGGGTATGAACAAAATCCGTTTCCGAAAGTGGGATCACCTGGGTCTTGTCCTGCAAACTTCTGAAGGCGGAGGAGAATATTACCCGGTCATAGTCCACTTCGAAACCCAAGCGGGTCTCATCCTGATCTTTACGTTCTCTTTTTCGGGTATCTCCGAAGCGCTTTAAGGAAAGGAGTTTTTCCCATTTCATAGGCCTTAATTCATTTCCGGCGCAAGATACATCTTTTTAAAAAGGGCCGGTCTACAGACTATTCTTACTTCTTAACACTCCGTTAATCTCATAACATTAAAGTAACGCTAAGGCAATGAATCTTTAATCTGTGGCTAACATGACTTTTACAGCCGCTGATTTTATTTGCAGTGTCTAATTATAATCGAGCCAAAACTCATAAAACGATAAAATACTTGACAAATGAAAAAATTACTCTTATCCATGTTAGCCATAGCAGCACTAACACTTTCTTCTTGCGGAGATGATGATGAGCCTGCAATAATAGAGCCATTGGCAACCTGTAATGATGGTGTGATGAATCAGGGAGAAACAGATGTAGACTGTGGTGGTCCTAATTGCCAACCGTGTACTAACGAAGTGGCTACCTGTAATGACGGTATCCAGAACGGAGATGAGACCGCCGTTGATTTCGGTGGTTCTTGTGCAGAAATAATTACAGTTTCCGGAGAAATAGGATCAGACACTACCTGGGAAGCAAGTAATATATATCTCTTAGCTGGTAAAGTGGTAGTTGGGAAAGGTGTTACCCTTACCATTGAGCCAGGTACCATTATTAAGGGTAGGCCTGGATCTGGTTCCCTGGCTTCAGCTTTGATCGTACAAAGAGATTCTAAAATTGAAGCGGTAGGTACCGCCGAAAGCCCAATCATTTTCACCGCTGAAGCGGACAACATTGTTGTTGGTCAGACTGCCGGAACCAATCTGGGTGAGAACGACCGAGGTCTTTGGGGTGGATTACTTGTTCTTGGAAGAGCAGCCTCCTCTTTTAGAAATGATGTTACTGAAGTACAAATAGAAGGAATTCCTGCGGATGACACCTTTGGACTATACGGTCCTGGTGATGCGCCAAATGACGCGGATGACAGCGGAACGCTTCAATATATCTCCATCCGTCACGGTGGAGCCCTGATCGGGGAAGGAAATGAAATCAACGGTCTTACTCTGGGTGCTGTTGGTTCAGGAACAACAATCGACAATATAGAGGTGGTAGCCAACGTGGATGATGGAATAGAATTCTTCGGAGGAACTGTAAACGCTTCAAACCTGTTCGTTTGGGCTCAGGGAGATGATGCTATAGACATTGACCAGGCCTATTCAGGAACTGTTGACAATGTGGTGGTGGTTGCCGGCGATGTTTCGGATCACGCTTTCGAAATAGACGGCCCTGAAGGATCAGCGACTGGCTCTTTTGTACTGCAAAACGCGACAATCTTTGGTAGTTCCGTAGCGCCAAACGGTGAATACGCAGATTACCGAAGCGACGCGCAAGGGGCTACTAATAACGTTTACGCTCTTGGATTCCAGGATGGGAAAGACGTTGAACTGGATAACAATGAGGTTTCTCAGAATTTCCTTGATGGCTTGATTACCTTCTCTGCCTGGGAAGTGGTAGGTTTTGACAACTCGATCTTCCAGGAAAAAGTTGGTTGTATTTCGAATTGTGACGATGACGATGATTCCAACGATGTTGACGAAAATGAAATTATCCTTATGCCTGACTTCACAGAAAGAGCGGCTGCCTGGACTACTATGGTAGACGAAGGAGCTAACACTGTAGGTGCTACACTTTCTGCCTTTAGTTGGACATATTCAAATAATAAAGCTGGCTTAGGTTTCTAATTGATCCGTCAAACCAAGCTCATATAATAATCTTCTACTAATTGCTCGCCTCACAGAGGCGGGCATTTGGTTTGTTAAGAAAAATCCAATTGATACATATTTTGATGAAGACGCGTTTTAAATTTTTATTGCTTAGCTGTCTCTTTTTTCAATTTGCCCTTGCTCAAAAAGGAGAGGTAACCGGGAAATTGATCGATGTTGAATTTCAAGATCCCATCGCCTTTGCCAATATTGTTGTTAAAGGCACAACTACCGGAACAACTTCGGATTTTGACGGTAATTACGTACTCTCGCTGGATCCTGGTGTTTATACCCTGTCTTATTCTTTTCTGGGGTACAAAACAATAGAGATCAGTGATATTGAAGTTAAGGAAGGGGCAGTCACCACGGTAAATGTAAACATGGAGGTATTGGCCGAAGGGCTGGACGAGGTAGTTGTTGCCGTAAGTGTAAGAAAAAATACAGAGACCGCGGTTTTAGGTATTCAGAAGAAGGCTGTCAATCTTTTAGATGGTCTTTCTGCGGAAACCTTTAAGAAGTCCGGTTCCAGTAATGTGGCGGGAGCCATTAAACAAGTTCCCGGGGTATCTGTACAAGGAGGTAAATACGTCTATGTAAGGGGACTTGGGGACCGCTATACCAAATCTATCTTAAACGGCGTTGACATACCTGGCTTGGATCCGGACAGGAACACCATTCAGTTAGATATTTTTCCAACTAATATTATTGATAACGTATTGGTCCTTAAATCCGCATCAGCCAATTACCCTGCAGATTTTACCGGAGGTATCGTCAATATAGTAACCAAGGATTATCCGACAAAAGAGGAGTATAGTCTTTCCGTGGGCGGATCGTTCAACCCTGATATGCACTTTAATGATCAATACCTAAGCTACCAGGGTGGGGATACTGATTTCTTAGGTTTTGATGATGGTACAAGAGATGTTCCGATCAACCGGAATCAGGATATCCCAAACCGTTTTGAATTTGATCCAAGGCTTACTACAATTACGAAGCAATTTACTCCCACGCTGTCCGCTCTTAGAGAAAGTAGTTTTATGAACTACAATTTTGGGTTTACAGCCGGGAACCAATACAATGTTGGAGAAGGGGAAAATAGAATTGGATTCCTCGCCTCTGCCTCTTACCGGAATACTACAACTTTCTTTGAAGACGCAGAGAACAACTTCTTTAGAAGGGATCCGGACCGTTCTGTATTTGAACTTGCAACAGATAGAACACAGTCCGGGGATATTGGGAAGAACAACGTGCTCCTAAGCGGTTTATTAGGTGGATCTTTTAAAACTAAGAAATCGAAGTATCGGCTCAATTTACTTCATATTCAAAACGGGGAATCTACCGCCGGTGACTTTAGTCAGACCTTGAATTTTACTGACTTTATCATTTTCTCCAAGGACAACCTGGAGTATACGGAAAGATCTATTTCCAATGCCTTGTTAAGCGGGACACATACTAACGAAGATGCGACCTGGACTACGGAATGGGCACTCTCTCCTACACTGTCAAGAATTAATGATAAGGACATTCGTACAACCTCCTTCCAGGTGGAAGAGGATATAATTTCAATACCTCAAAATAATCAGCCCAAAAGGATATGGAGGGAACTGGAGGAAATTAACGCCGTAGCGAAATTGGACTTCACCAGGAAGTACAAATTGTCTAATAAAGACGCGAAACTGCAATTCGGGGCATTTGGTTCCTATAAGCAAAGGGACTTTAGTATCCTGAATTTCGAGATTGAAAATAATACCACTACAACACAATTCGAGGGAATAGCTGATAATATACTGCTGGAAGAAAACCTGTGGACGGTGGAAAATAATTCCGGATCTTTTATCGATCCGGATATCTCCATAGCGGAACCTGCAAATACCTTTGAAGCCACCCAGCAGAACATTGCCGGTTATGTGTCCAATGAGTTTAAAATTGGAAGCAAACTTAGGACCATCCTGGGTTTAAGAGTAGAGAAGTTCGAGTCGCTTTATACCGGTGAGGACAACAGGGACATCAATGACCCGGCCAAGGTGATCTTTGATAACGAGACCATTCTGGACAAATTTGATTTCTTCCCGACAGCAAACCTGATATATGAATTGACAGAACAAATGAATCTTCGAGGTTCTTACTCCAGGACTACGGCAAGACCTTCTTTTAAGGAAGCGTCCATCGCGAAGATATTCGATCCACTATCGAATAACACCTTCATCGGTAATATCGATCTGCAACCTACCTACATCAATAATTTTGACCTAAGACTTGAGTGGTACGGCGAAAGTGCAGAGATGATAGCAATTAGCGGATTCTTCAAGACCTTTCAGGACCCCATAGAATTGACGTATTTTGAGTCTTCCTCAGATAACTTCACTCCCAGGAACTTAGGTGATGCCGAGGTAATTGGTGTGGAATTAGAGTTGAGAAAGAATCTTGGTTTCCTTGCTGCCGCCTTCAGTAATTTTAGCGTTAATATCAACACTTCGATCATCGATTCCAAGCAGATCTTTAGTGAGCAGGAAAGAAACCTAAGAGAATTGGGACTTCGGGAAGGAGAAACCCTGGGAGATTCCAGAGAGCTTCAGGGGCAGTCGCCATTCCTGATCAATGCCGGATTGAGCTATCAGGGAGAAGAAAACGGTTTGCAAATAGGGATGTTCTATAATGTTCAGGGCAAGACCTTACAAGTGGTGGGAACCGGATTTGTCCCCGATGTTTTTACCATGCCATTTCACAATTTGAATTTCAATCTCACCAAGGCCTTTGGAGAAAACGACAATCAAAGTATTAGCTTCAGAGTAAGCAACTTACTCAAAGACGATGTGGAAAGCGAGTACGAATCCTTTGGAGCAGAAAATCGTACCTTTTCCAAGAGAAGTCCGGGGAGGGCCTTTTCTTTAGGTTATAGTTTAAGGTTTTAAGGATAAGCCAGTTTATACGAAGGCCCCCGTACAAACGGGGGTTTCTTTGTTTTTTCTTCCTGTCATTTCGCAAAATCCTGTAAACTAAAGAAGTGGTTGCAACATTCTTTCTGAAAACGTACTTTAGGGCCGTACGGCAGCAAGCTGCTTTCATAACTTTATTTTAACACTGTAACCAACTTATAATGCCATTTTTGTGGTTAATTGACGCTTAATGGGGGAAAACATTTATCTCTTTATGATCGTCGCTCTGGCGATCCTGGCCATCACTGACCTGGTGGTTGGCGTTAGTAATGACGCTGTTAACTTTCTGAATTCCGCTATTGGTTCTAAAGCTATTTCCTTCAGGACCATCATGATAGTGGCCAGTATTGGTATTGCCTTTGGCGCCATGTCTTCCAGCGGGATGATGGAGGTGGCCCGTAAGGGGATCTTTAATCCCGGAGAATTTTTCTTTGCCGAGATCATGATCATTTTTATGGCGGTTATGATCACCGATATACTATTGCTCGACTTTTTCAATACCCTGGGCCTCCCCACATCGACCACTGTTTCCATTGTTTTTGAGCTTTTGGGTGCCGCGGTGGCCATTTCCATGGTAAAGATCGTGGCGGTAGACAGTACCATATCAACCCTGGGTAACTACATCAATACCGATAAGGCTACCCAGATCATTTTAGGGATTTTGCTATCTGTTGTGGTAGCGTTCACTATAGGAGCACTGGTACAATTCCTTGCCAGGGTTTTCATTTCCTTTAAATTCCAGGAACAACCCAAATGGGTTGGAGCCCTATTCGGGGGGTTTGCTATAACCGGGATCATTTACTTTATCATCGTAAAAGGTCTGAAAAGCGCAGCCGTCTTAAGCGGGACCGTAAACGAATTCATAGCTTTGAATACGGAGCTCTTTCTGCTTGGAAATTTCATCGTTTGGTCCCTGGTATCCCTGGCAGTAACTACAGTGTTTAAGTGGGATATTTACAGACTTATCATCATACTTGGAACTTTCGCTTTGGCCATGGCCTTTGCCGGAAACGACCTGGTAAACTTCATTGGGGTGCCTATAGCGGCCTTACAATCCTTTGAGGCCTGGCAGGGATCCGGCATCAACGCGAATGAATACACCATGGAGGGCCTTACGGCGGCCGTGCAGACACCGACATTGCTATTGCTTCTTTCTGGCATTATCATGGTCATCACCCTTTGGTTTTCTTCCAAGGCCAAGAATGTGGTAAAGACCAGTGTAGACCTTTCCCGCCAAGACGAAGGGGAAGAACGCTTTCAACCCAATTACCTTTCCAGGGTAATTGTCAAGTATTCCATAAGGGCAACAGAAAATTTTACCGGACTTTTTCCAAGAAGTCTGCAGAAAAAGATAGATTCCCGCTTTTTAAAACCCTACGTTTACATTCCAAAAACACGTGCCCAGGAATTGCCCGCTTTTGATATGGTCAGGGCCGCGGTGAACCTCATGGTAGCCAGTGTGCTGATCTCCATCGCGACTTCCATGAAGCTTCCGCTTTCAACCACCTATGTAACCTTTATGGTGGCCATGGGATCATCCCTTGCGGACAGAGCATGGGGCCCTGAAAGCGCGGTATACCGGGTTGCAGGGGTGCTGAACGTCATCGGCGGTTGGTTTTTTACTGCTTTGAGCGCCTTTACCGCCGCTGCTATTATTGCTTACACCATTCATCTCGGAGGTGTCTGGGCCATAGCTGCCCTGCTGATCCTGGCATTTTTACTTATTGGAAGGAACTACCTTTCACACAACAAAAAGATGAAGGAGATCAACAGGGAAGAACGTCTGCAAAAAGCGGAGAGTCGCTCCATTAAAGAACTGATCGAGGAAAGTGCGGACAATGTGGCCCTGACCATGAAAAGAGCAAATAAGATCTATACTTCCTGTATAGATGGATTGGCCAAACACGACTTAGACCGCCTTAAGAAGAGCAAAAAGGGCATCACCAAACTGGAGGCAGAAGTAGAAGAGCTAAAGGATAATATTTTCTACTTCATCAAAAACCTGGATGAGTCCAGTGTAGGGACCAGTAACTTTTATATTTCAATGCTGAACTACCTTGAAGATATGACCCAATCCCTAGAGTACATTTCCAAGGCCGGTTATAAGCATGTGAATAACAATCACAAAAAGCTGCGCTTTAACCAGATCAAAGACCTTAAAGAAACGGATCACTATATGGATGATCTTTTTTCCAAGGTAACCAGGGTATTTGAAACCAAGGACTATACGGAGCTCACTCCGCTTATCATTGACAAGAACACATTCTTTGACCATATCAATGAGAAAATTGCCAAACAGGTGGCCCGGACAAGGGATGATGAATCAAGCCCAAAAAATACGGCGCTTTATTTTAGTCTACTTTCCGAAACTAAAGATTTGCTTACAGCTACCATGAATTTGCTGGAGATCTATGACGCTCACGTTAACGAGATCCAGGTCTAAACAAGACATTTACCCTGGATTAGGGCAAAAAAAATCCCGATGCGAACATCGGGATCCTTAGGGGGTTTTAGCTGTTACTTATTTAGCACAACGGCTTCTGAGTTTCTCCATTTGACGACATTCGCGATCTTATTGTCCGCATAGTCCACCTCTTTCAATCCATCTTTTTCCCAGAAAAACCATTTCCCTGTTTTCTTTCCAAGATTGTACTGGCCCATTACTATCTTCTTCCCATCTTCATTATACATCTTCCATTCCCCGTGTAATTTTCCTTCTTTGAAAAATCCCAACTGGGCTACCTCACCATTTTCATGATAATATGTAGCTTTTACGGACTCTCCTTCTTTTTCGAATTTGGGCTTAATATCTTGAGAATATCCTACCGCAGTAATTGCAATGGCTATTATGGTAATTAAAATCCTCATATCTCGTCTTGATTTAATTGAAATCTGCTATCTTCATTTACATTAACGTAACAAATATACGATTATTTTACGTTGAATCAATCTTTATCTAACAATTAATTTACATTAACTTAACATTGGAGGCGTTAACCTTTGATTTTTAACTATTTATGGTTTTAATTACCCCTCGTAAGAATTTACATTCATCGAAAAAAATTTACAAAACAGCCTTTAGCCCTCAATGATATTTGGTTACTTTCCTTAAGCAATCTGAAATACAATCTCATGAAGAAACTTTTCCTTGGAACCCTTTGCATTCTTTGGGGCCTCTACGGCATGGCCCAATCACTTTCAGGATCGGAATTACTCGCCAGATCCATTGCTTACCACGACCCCCAGGGACAGTGGGAGAACTTTAAAGGGCAATTGTCTATTACGATGTCTACGCCAAAGTCTAGTGACCGTATGAGTATTGTAACTATAGACCTGCCATCCACCTATTTCAGCCTGAAAGCTACTAAAGACGATATTGGATCAGAATACATTCTGGACAAAGGGAACTGCACTGTTAAGCTCAATGGCAGCACGACAATTTCTGAGGAAGAGGCGGCAAAACACCGCCTTAGTTGTGAGCGGGCCGAAACCATGAAGAATTACTACACCTACCTATATGGTCTACCCATGAAGCTCAAGGATCCCGGAACTATTCTGGACCCAAAGGTCCAGGAGAAAACCTTTAAAGGGAAGACCTACCTGGTACTCAAAGTGACCTATGAAGAAAGCGTTGGCAGTGATATCTGGTATTTCTATTTTGATCCAAATACCTATGCCATGGAAGTGTACCAATTCTATCGCAAGGATCCCGAAAGCCCAAGTGGGCAGAAAGGCGGAGAATATATCTTACTCAATGGAATGGAAGAGGTTTCAGGTATCAAAATGCCGAAAGTAAGAAGTTGGTACTACAATGAGAATGAACAATTTTTAGGTAAGGACACGCTCACCAAAGCATCCGGGTTTTAAGCCGAATCAGGTCACTTTAAAGGATTTTGGATTGCCTTATTTGTACGATGGTATCCGTTCGTCGAAAAATGGATACCAAAACCGCACTAATGCCGTTTTTATCGTAACAAATCATGCCTTATGCGTTTTACCCAATCCCTGTCCAAGATCCTAACCCTAAGTTTATGTGGCTGTCTGGTTTTTCTCATCGGCTGTAGTGACGACAACTCAGACGCGCCTGAGGAAGAAATGCAACAGGAACTTCCTGTAGACAATACAGCCCGCCTCTCCGCCAAAACCTTATACGAAGATCTTTACCTGGCTTCTCAGACCACCCCAACAGACACTGCCTGGAATGGGGACGAACCTGGCTGTGATCCCGGCGAGGTACCCCAGGCCACAAAAGACAAGATTTTTATGCGTTTGAGTTACTTCAGGAATGCCGCAGGCCTGAACAATACCATCTCGGAAAACGCCACTAAGAGTATGAAAGCGCAACATGCGGCTTTAATGATGGACGCTAACAACCAGTTGGAGCACAACCCTCCAAACAGCTGGAAATGTTATACCAGTGATGGGGATGAGGGTGCCGGAAACTCCTTGCTTACTTTAACAAGAAATGCGGAAGCCATAACTTCTTATGTCCGGGACCAGGGAGCGAATAACGGACCTGTCGGCCACAGAAGATGGCTGCTCTGGCCCAGACTTGCTGAGATAGGGATCGGAAATACCGATCAGGCCAACGCTATTTGGGTTCTCGGTAATGCCGGAACTCCTCCAGGCGACGCTCCGGAATTCATCGCATGGCCACCAGAAGGATATGTTCCGGACGCTGTAGTCTATCCCCGATGGTCGTTCTCGATTGCAGGGGCTGATTTTTCAACTGCAAGCGTGAGCGTAAGGGACCTGAATGGGAATAATATCTCTTTGCAAGTAGAAGCCCTTAGCACCGTTTATGGAGATCCTACTATCGTATGGGTGCCAGACGGCATCGACCTGAATTCAGAAGAAGACCGGGCCTATACCGTAAGCATCAGCGGGGTAACCCTAAATGATGAGCTCGTGGATTACGAATACCAGGTGATCCTGTTCGATCCCTTACGGTAATCAGGCTACCAGAGGTACCTCTTTTTTCGTATTTTTAGGAGTATCCTAAAAATCGACGAATGTATACGCTTCCCAACCTCCTGAAGTATCGGCTTTTTCATCTATTATTGTTAGTGAGTTTTGGTTTCGCAACTCCTCTTAATGCGCAGCTGGAAGCCGCTAAAATTTTCTCTGACCATATGGTGCTGCAAAGGGATCAACCTCTCAAAATATGGGGTTGGGCTAAACCTAACAAAGAGGTACAACTCAACTTTAATGGTAACAACTTTAATGGCCTTAGCGGTGCGGATGGATATTGGGAGATATCAGTACCAACCCAAAAGGTCGGCGGACCTTATACCCTGCAAATTACAAGTGAAGAAGAAAAGATCAACTTTACCGATGTGATGATCGGAGATGTATGGCTGTGTTCAGGACAGTCCAACATGGAATGGACCGTAGCGAATTCCAACAATGCTAAAACTGAGATAGCCAATGGGAATTATCCGCATATCCGGCATTTTAAGGTCCCCCGCTCCTCTTCTTCATTGCCCGAAGCGAAACTCGCGGGGGGTTCCTGGGAAGTGTCGTCTACGGAATCCGTTGGCGACTTTACAGCAGTGGGGTATTTTTTTGCAAGATTCATTCACAAATCCGAAGGCGTCCCCATAGGTCTATTGAACAGTTCCTGGGGAGGAAGCCGTATTGAACCCTGGATACGTGCAGAAGACCTGGGCTATGAGGATCCAGGGAAAATGGCAGCTGAGCTCGAGGCAAAAAGGAGCGAAGAAAAGGCGCAATTCCTGAAAATGCTCAAGAGTAAGCTAGGTGAAATTCCGGAACAAGATAAGGGAATGACTGATGATCAGGCGGTCTGGGCCGCAAAAGACCTGGAAGACAGTGACTGGAAAACTATGGATCTTCCGGCTTTATGGGAGCAGAACGGTTGGGAGAAAACAGACGGTGTCTTTTGGTTTCGCAAGGCGATCACCCTGGGAAAAGGAAGGCAAATGGCAGATGCGACCTTAAGCCTGGGGCCTATAGATGACAGTGATCAGACCTGGGTCAACGGTCATAAGGTTGGAGAAATGGAGCAGGCCTACAACAAGAACAGAGTATACCAGGTGCCTTCCAAATATCTGAAAGAAGGGACCAATATTATAACCGTAAGGGTAGATGATACCGGTGGCGGAGGTGGTATATACGGAGATTCCAAACTTCTTAACCTTAAAGTGGGGGATGAGGAAATTTCCCTGGCAGGTTCCTGGAAGTATAAAGTGGGCATGGTTCGATTGAATAACGCTGACCAGTCTGCTAACCAGCAACCTACCCTTCTTTATAATAAGATGATCCATCCCATACTCAAATTCCCCATTAAGGGAGTGCTTTGGTACCAGGGGGAATCCAACGCGGGAAGCCAAAAGGATGCTTCTGCCTATGCTGATCTGTTCAAAACCATGATCAGCAGTTGGAGAGGGCTTTGGGCTCAGGGCGAATTTCCTTTCCTTTACGTACAACTGGCAAACTTTATGGCTCCAAAAGGTCCATCGGAAGCCAGCAGCTGGGCAATACTTCGGGAGTCTCAGACCAGGGCCATGGAACTACCCAATACGGCACAGGCTGTTATCATAGATATTGGGGAGGAAAACGACATTCACCCCAGAAATAAACAGGATGTGGGCTATCGACTTGGACTTGCGGCTCAAAAACTGGCGTACGGCAAAAAAGTAATTCCCTCAGGTCCTGTTTTTCGTGAAATGTCTGCGGATAAAGGCAAACTGATCCTAAAATTCAACTATGCGGACAGTGGCCTTAAAACCAGTGATGGCAATGCGCCTGGTGGTTTTGCCATAGCCGGAGCAGACAAAAAATTCGTATGGGCCAATGCCCGAATTTCCGGGAACACTATTGAGGTGCATGCGTCGGAAATCAAGGAACCGGTGGCCGTTCGCTACGCCTGGGGAGATAACCCAAATAAGGCAAACCTTTACAACGAAGAAGGTCTCCCTGCCACCCCTTTTAGAACAGATCAGTGGGATTGATCGTAGGGAATGCAAAGTGGCGTTCCGTGAATTCTTTATTCTTCAAATAGACTGACAAGTGGTCCTTTAAGCAGCTATAATCTATGGCCAATCAACCTATTTAAGTGAAGTATGGCTTTTGAATTTTGATTAGGATTACAAATTATAGTCATAGTTTTCGTATCTTAATTAGGAAAATTAAGAGTTCCCATGATTCATTCCCTTACAAACAATTTGTTGGCGGTCCACGAATTGGATATTGGCGTCTTTCGATTCTATCCGAACCTGGTGATCTCCGAGATCAAGGAAGGTACAGTGGTCACCTTTGAAAAGGCCTTGCCGCTGTTCTCCATTGGCATGGAATATTACGACATGGATACCTCTTTGGTGTATATTTCCGATCGTAAGAATTCCTATTCCATAGACCCTACCTTACATATGGAAGCCAAAGAGATCTTTTCCAATCTCATCGGATACGGGGTGGTCGCCTACAACGAAATGAGCAGAAAAATAGCCGCGCTGGAGCAAAAATTCGTAGCCTGCCCAATGGGCGTCTTCAATTCCCTGGACGAAGCGAAAATCTGGGCACAAGACCTGTTAAAATAGGTCCTTTTCTTGCTTCCCGGGAGGCCGAAGCAGCCTCTGGCCATCATTCTTAGAACTGATCCCTGTCATATTACTACACAGCGGGTTCACTTACCTTTATCACTAATCCTTTAGCAACACAGTTGCCAAACTAAAAGCCCATGTTATGAAAAGGCTGGTTTTATATACCCTGGCGCTTGGTTTTACAGCTCAGGTACTTTCTCAGGAAGTAAAAACGGAAGTACTCACGGAGGTAGTAGTAATGGCGGTCAATTACAAATACCTGGACCAGACGGATAATACAGAGGCTGCAATCCCCGTAAAACGCTTGCGAAAAGAAGTAGCCACTTTTGATGTACAGGACGCGGAATTCTACCAGGACGATTATGAATTCTATACCGTTAATTTTTATATCCCGGATGGTAAGATCGTTGCGGTTTACGATCAGGAAGGTAAAATTCTGAGAACCATCGAAAAGTTCAGGGATATGAAACTTCCCAAAGCGGTTGGTAAAGCCGTACAAAAAAGATTCCCGGAATGGGAGGTTATCGGTGAAGTGTATAGAGTATCATACAACCATGAGGATGGGGCAACACAGAGTTACAAACTAAAACTCCGGAATGGAGATGAGATCCTTCGTGTAAAAGTAAATGAGAAAGGGGAATTTCAATAGGCCTTGGAGTAGTAGTCGCTTTACGAAGAGGTTGAATTTATTTGTAAAAATTCATTTCGTCCATATACTTCCACACAGTATCCGGCAGCATAGCCCGGATGTTTTTACCTGCCTTGTGTTGCTTGCGGATAAAGGTGGAAGAAATTTCCATTATTGGCGCGTCAATCCAATGTATATTAGGATGTTCTCTTAGATTATCCGGAGTTTCGGATTTTGTGATCCTGGGATAAACATACAACTGATGGCGTTCCAAAATGAGCTCGTAGTTCTTCCATTTGTGAAAGCTCTGAAGATTATCCTCTCCCATGATCAGGGAAAAGCGGTATCCTTCCGGGTACTTTTCTTCCAAATGAATCAGCGTATTGATGGTATAGTTCGGTTGTGGCAGATCAAACTCGATCTTACTGGGGATAAGCTTGGGAAAATCCTTTACAGCTTCGTATACCATTTGAAAGCGGTGATTGTTGTCCAATAAGGTTTTCTTTACTTTAAAAGGACTTTTAGGGGTGACCACGAACCAAACCTCATCAAGATCCGAAAACTCCACCATATGATTGGCAATTACCAGGTGGCCAATGTGTATGGGATTAAAGGTGCCAAAATAAAGTCCAACCTGTTTCATTCCTCTTCATCTGCTTGTTCCCCTACGAATTCTGCTACCAGCTTATGAGCTTCTTTTAAGGCAACTTTCAGGTCGTAATTCTTGATAACCTTGTCAAATTGTGGAGCCGTTGCGAGTTCTACTGAAGCCTTTGCAATGCGCATATTGATCTTGTCATTGCTTTCGGTACTTCTTTTTTTGAGGCGGATCTTTAGCTCGTCTACACTTGGGGGTTTAACGAAAACGGCCAGGGTCTGTTCAGGGAATTTCCGTTTTATTCTAAGACCTCCTGCTACGTCTATATCAAAAATGACATTTTTACCTTCGGCCCAGAGCCGTTCCACCTCACTTTTTAAAGTTCCGTAAAAATTATCGCGATAGACCTCCTCCCATTCCAGGAAATCGCCATTTTTAATGTGGTTTTTGAACTCTGAGATGGATATGAAATAGTAGTGTTCCCCGTGCTTTTCCCTCGCCCTCCTGGGCCTTGAGGTAGCTGAGACTGAAAAAGCGAGATTTAGTTCGGGTTGCTCCAGCAGATACCTCACTATGGTGGTTTTTCCACTTCCGGAAGGGGCCGAAAATACGAGAAGCTTACCTCCCTTCATCAGAGTACATTCAGCATTTGTTCCTTAATTTTCTCCAACTCATCTTTCATCTGTACCACCAGCTGCTGCATAGGGGCATAATTGGCTTTGGAACCAATTGTATTGATCTCCCTTCCGATCTCCTGGCTGATAAAACCTAGCTTTTTCCCGTTTGAATCCTTAGAATTCAGCGTTTCTTTGAAGTAATCCAGGTGATTCTTCAGTCGGACCTTCTCTTCAGTAATGTCGTATTTTTCCAGGTAGTAGATAAGTTCCTGTTCAAAACGGTTGGCATCCACCTCAGTCTTAAGATCCGATACGGCTTTTTCCAGTCTTTCCCTGATGGTTGAAAGCCTTTCCGGGTCCATGGCCTCCACCTGGGTTAGTAGTTTTTGGATACCTGCAATTCGATCCAGAAAGTCCTTTTCCAGTATCTTGCCTTCCTCAGTCCGGAATCGGTTTACCTCTTGCAGTGCTTTTCCAAGGCTTTCCCGGATTGTGAGATATTCCTCTTCGTCAATATCATCCTTGTCCGTTTTCAAGGCATCAGGTAGTCGCACGGCCATCTCCAGCAATCGCAACTCATCGCCATCAGCAATACCGCGTAGTTGATTCATATATTGGCGTACAACATTCTGGTTTACTTCTGCGGTAGTCTCGCTGCCGGTCATCTCAACATACAATCCAAAATCCACTTTTCCCCTGATCAGTTCCTCGGCTATCGCTTTTCTAAGCTCCAATTCCTTCTCCCGGTAGGTAGCAGGCATCCGGGCATTAATGTCCAGGCTCTTGCTATTGAGAGATTTTAGCTCAACGGTGATCTTTTTCGATGGAAGCTGTACCACATGCTTCCCAAATCCTGTCATGGATTGGATCATATCGCGATTTTAGATTTCGCCAAAGGTAGCTAAATTTTAAGCTTTGATAGCGTGAAGCTTACAATTCACGTATCCAAATATTCCGGTAGCTGACCCTACTGTTATCCTGGTGATCCTGTAACATAAGAGGTCCTTTACCATGTGCCGGGTTCTTAGGCCAGCCTATATATGGCGTAGTTCCCTTGATCTCTACATGGTCCTGGATCAGCACCCCGTTGTGAATAAGGGTAAGCCTACCCGACTTTATTTTCTGGCCTTGCTCGTTGAACTCCGGAGCGTGGTAAATAATATCATAGGAATTCCATTCCCCGGTGGGCACGGACGCCTTAGCCAGAGGGGTGTGTTGCTTGTAGATAGAGCCTACCTGCCCGTTCACATAGGTGTCGTTATCATTGTTGTCCAGAACCTGTACCTCATAGAGTCCATTCAGAAAGACACCGCTGTTACCCCTGTTCTGCCCCTCTCTTTGAACTTCGGCAGGGGAGCGCCACTCTAAATGCAATTGTACATCACCAAAATTCTGCTTGGTGCGAATATTTCCAGTCTTGTCCTTAACGGTCATACTTCCATCATCATTCAGATACCAGGATACTTCGGTACTGTCCCTGGCCATCATCCAGGAGTCAAAATTACTGCCGTCAAAAAGAACAATGGCGTCACTGGGTACCCCATTCTGCCCGGTTGGGTTTACCGTAGGTGGAACCGGCTCATAAAACTCGGTCTCTTCTGGTTTAGTGGGCTCCTCGCCGGTGTATTCTTCATGAACAATTACTTCAGGTACCGCCATCTGGTCAGACTCCTTTACTTCCTGCGCTTCTCCTTTACAAGAAAGAATAAGGAGTGCCAGAACAAAAAAATAACAGTTTTTCATTTGTTGGTTTTTGGTATTACTGCTTCAGCGTATGAAGACGATTTTACAATTCTTTGATCTTAATATTTCTGTATGCCACGACATCCCAGTGATCCTGTAAGCCAATTTTGCCCGTGGTATACTTCCCAAATCCTTCCCAATCCGCGAACTTCGATTTGGAGACCATTTCGTTCCAGGCCTCATTGGAAACAGGGAAGTTCACTATCTCCTTACCGTTCAAAACCACACTCCCCTGCTGGGTTTCATGATTAATGGTTATCACACAGCTATTCCATTCCCCAACCGGAACTGTGACATCCTCCGATGGAGCCACCATATCGTAAAGTGATCCGGCCTGGTGAGTGGTGCCGTTTTTGGCATCCGGGTGTTTTTCATTGTCCAGCACCTGAATTTCCGGTCCGGTCTCGTAAGGTTGTCCATACTTTTCGTCTTCTTTGATACCCCAGAAAATGCCACTATTTCCTGCTTCGGCGATCCGCCATTCCAGGGAGAGCACAAAGTTGGTATAGTCTTTTTTGGTGACGATATTATAGCTCATTCCCTCCGGACGTTCTTCAGGAGGGTAAAATACCATGGCCCCGTCTTCCAACTTCCAGGTATCTGGTACTTCATCCTCACCGTAACCCTTCCAATGTTCAAAAGAAGAGCCGTCAAAAAGAATGGTCCATTCCTTTTCCTGTTCTTGTTGCACTTCTTCAGTCATGTCCTCGGAATCCGCCATGTCTTGCTTTTCAGCCTTGCCTTTACACCCGAGGAAAAAGGTGGAGATCAATACCGCGATTACAATTCTTTTCATCGGATTCTATTTAGGTTCCTAATATTTTCTTCAACATTTCCTGATCTATATCCCCCCCGGCAAAATCGTCAAAGGTTTTTTCCGTAGCTTCGATAATGTGGTCCTGGATGAATTTGGCCCCTTCCCTGGCACCTTGCTCCGGACTCTTGATACAACATTCCCATTCCATCACCGCCCAGACATCGCATCCGTATTGGGTCAGCTTGGAAAAGATCGTCTTGAAATCAATCTGTCCATCGCCCAGAGAGCGGTACCTGCCGGCACGATCTCCCCAGTCATTATAGCCTCCAAACGCTCCTTTTTTTCCGGTCGGATTGAACTCGGAATCCTTGACGTGGAAAGAGCGAATAAACTCGTGATAATGATCTATATAGGTGATATAATCCAGCTGTTGCAAAACAAAATGGCTTGGATCGTAGAGGATATTGGCCCTTTTGTGATTTCCGGTGGCCTCCAGAAAACGTTCAAAGGTATCCCCGTCGTGCAGGTCTTCTCCCGGGTGTATCTCATAGCATACATCCACACCTTCTTCATCATAGTGATCGAGGATAGGTAACCATCGCTTTGCCAACTCCTCGAAACCCATTTCTACCAGTCCGGGCGGCCTTTGAGGCCATGGGTGCCAGGTATGCCATAACAAGGCCCCTGAAAAGGTTGCATGCGCTTTGATTCCCAGCCTCCTGCTGGCCGTTCCAGCCTTCTTAACCACATCAACTGCCCATTCCGTCCGGGCTTTTGGATTGTTTTTTACGCTATCGGGGGCAAAATTATCGAACATCAGGTCGTAAGCCGGATGCACAGCAACCAACTGCCCCTGCAGGTGGGTTGACAATTCGGTGATCTCCAATCCGTAGGAGTTGATCTTGCCTTTAAGCTCATCACAATAATCCTGGCTTTCGGCAGCTTTGTCAATATCGATCAGAAAGCTCTCCCAGGTTGGAATTTGTATTCCTTTGTACCCCAGGTCTGCCGCCCATTTGCACATACCATCCAGCGAATTGAATGGTGCTTTATCGTCTACAAATTGTGCCAGAAAGACGGCGGGTCCTTTAATTGTTTTCATTTTGCGGTTCCTTGAATTAATCTAATGGTTACGTTGTGTAAATTTTAAGAATTAAATCCTATATTTAGAAGATAGAATTCCTTGAAACTTCCTGTTTAAGGGAAGTTATAAATATAGGAAATACAAAAGATTAAAAGAAAAATAAGTTCGCGAATCCAAACCAACTTTTTTGATAAAAACCATACTACGAATGCGGATTAAAACGTTGTATTTAAGACCGTCAAAAATTGGGAAAATGACAGTACCTATTCCCTGTAGCAAATCTTACCGTCTATGAAAAACGCATCTGCAAGAAACCTGTGGGGCGATTACCTGGATAAGCATACTGAATACGCCTTTGCTGACGAGCCCAGGGTAACTCACTTTTGCGATAATGAAAAGGATGCCAATGAATGCCTTGGCCTTGTATTGAAAGGCAAAAAGAGGGCTACTTCGCATTCGCTTTTAGGACTTCAGTACCGCAAGGAACGTCTTCCCAAGATCGGTGATTTCACCATTATCACGGATTGGGAAGGAAAGGCCAAATGTATTGTACGCACGGTTGCGGTAAGGCTAAAACCTTTTTTCAGTATTCGATCTTCCTATGCCAAGATTGAAGGGGAGGGAGACGGCTCCCTGGATTACTGGAAAAAAACGCATTGGGATTACTACACCAGAGAACTGGAACCCCATGGCAGGGTGCCCAGGGAAAGCATGATCGTGGTTTGCGAGATCTTTGAAAAAGTCTTCGAAAGATAAGTTTCGACCTTGAAGAAATAAAAAAAGGTGTCATATCGAGCGCCGCGCCCGGATGACTCGGTCGGACGGGCAGTCGAGATACGACACCTTAATTATTATCTTACTTTGCTCACCTAGTCCATATCCACCCAGACGTTGCCGCCTTTATGGGAGGCTACAGTGGCTTCAATAAAGTTGAGTCCTCTTACCCCGTCCAACATGGTTGGGAAAGCCCCGTCATTCTGGTCTTCGCCCCGTATTGCACGGGCTGCTCCAAGATAGATGTTGGCCATGGCATCAAAGATCCCTTCCGGATGTCCTGGTGGAAGTTTTGTGCCGTCCAAAGAAAAGTCCGAATTATAGGCATGGCCGGGTTTGTAGATCTGAACCGGTTCCGTATCGCTTAACCTGTAAAGGAAATTGGGTTTCTCCTGTTCCCATCGGAATCCCGCCTTTTCTCCGTAAATACTGATCGCCAGTCCGTTCTCTTCGCCTGTTGCCACCTGGCTTCCGCGAATGACCCCCTTAACATAATCTCCCATCCGGATAAGCACCGTACCGTCTACATCCATCTGGTTGTCTTCATATAGGTAATTGAAATCGCAAAGCAGGGATTTTACCTGTAGTCCGGTAGTGTATTCTATCATATTGAAGGCGTGTACCCCTATGTCGCCCATACAGGAACTGATCCCGGCTTTTTTCGGGTCCAGTCTCCAGACAGAAGACCTTTTATCTTTGTCGTGGATAATGGGGTTGATCCATCCCTGGTAATATCTCGCATCTACTTTATGTATCTTACCCAGGGCGCCGGCCTTGATCATCTCACGCATCTGACGTACCATTGGATAACCCGTATAAGTATGGGTTACTGCAAATACAGTCCCCGCCTTCTGGTGCGCTTCCTGAAGTATCCTGGCTTCTTCGTAGGTGGTGGTCATGGGCTTTTCGCATATCACGTGAAAGCCATTTTCCAGCAGTTTCTTCGCCATGGGGAAATGCAGGAAATTGGGTGTCTGAATGGAACACACCTGCATTCTCTCAGACTCCGGAAGCTTCATTTCTTCCTCTACCAGGGTATCAAAATCCTTGTAAATCCTGTTAGTGGGAATGTCGATTTCCTTCGCGAATGCCAGATTCGCCTCGTGATCCGGATTAAAGACCGCTCCTACAATTTCGTAATTGTCGTTGATATGGGAGGCTACTCGATGTAGTACTCCGATAAGGGAATCTCCCCCCCCTCCAAGGATACCCAAACGTATTTTCTTTGCCATTTTCTTATGTTCTTATTTTAGCTGTTAGCTGTGTTTGTAATTTATTTAAAATATCTAAGACTTATATTCAATTTTTTCATTTTTAAAGAAGATCATAAAGAACAGCATTACAAATACTGCGAATGCCGCGGGATAGATCCAGATGGTCTCCCAGAGATGTCCGCCTTCTTCGATCAGATAGGCATCAGTGATCTTGCCGGCTATCCAGAAACCGATCAGCATACCGATACCATAAGTAGCCAGGGTGATCAGACCCTGAGCAGCACTTTTATAGGCTTTCCCGGCCTTGCTGTCTGTGTAGATCTGCCCGGATACGAAAAAGAAATCGTAGCAGATCCCGTGTAGCGCTATTCCGAGAAGCAACAAAAATGCGAGCTCACCGGCATTGCCATAGGCGAAAAGCATATAACGAACCGCCCAGGCCAGCATGGCGACGATCATGGTGCGTTTAAACCCGAAGCGCTTAAAGAAGAAAGGTAAAAGCAGCATAAAAAGGATCTCAGATCCCTGTCCAATGGTCATCTTACCCGCAGGGTTACTAACACCGATCTCTCCGAGAAACTGCCCGGCGTGTTGATAGTAAAAGGCCAGGGGTACACAGATGAGTACCGATGCAAGGAAAAAAATGAGAAAGTTCTTGTTCTTAAGCAGCTTTAGGGCCTCTAGCCCCAGTATATCCGCTATCCGGATCTTTTCTGAGGAGGTTCTGGTAGGAGGGGTCTTTGGCAGTGTAAAACAAAAGATGCCGAGAAATACAGAAACCACCGCCGTCATTAAAAAGGTATTCTTAAGCAGGCCACTCTGTACGCCTTCCTGAGAATCCCAGTGAAAGACATAGCTGATCATCAGGCCGGCAACGATCCAGCCAATGGTTCCAAATACCCGGACAAAAGAAAACTGTTTCGCCGGATCGTCCATCTGATTGAACGATACCGAATTAACCAGTGCCAGGGTGGGCATGTACAAGATCATATATCCCAAAATATAGGGATGAAAAACACCAAATTCCGTAGCATTGGCGATTTGATACATCAAGAAGGCTCCGCCAAGGTGAAGTATCCCCAATACGCGCTCGGCATTAAAATAACGGTCCGCGATAAGCCCAATAACGAATGGTGCAATAATAGCTCCCCAGGATTGGGTAGAATAGGCCTGTGCAATTTCAGCTCCGCTTGCATCCAGGCTGTTCGGCAAATAGATACCCATAGTCACATACCAGCTGCCCCAAACAAAAAACTCGAGGAACATCATTAGGGATAGCTGTAACTGGATTCTAGGCTTCATAGAGTACCGCTATCTTTTGTAGTGAATAAAATCCAGGGAAAGTGGCTCCAGCTTATTTTCCCGGAAATCCAGGGCTATTTGTGATCTGTGATGCGTGGAATGGTTGATGATGTGAAACAAAATATCCTGAAGTGTATTGGTAAACAGCCGCCCTTTTGAATTCTCGTAATCTATGCGCCTTTCAAAATCGTCATTATTGGTGGTTATCTCAAAGGAACTCCGCTGATTTTCATAATGAATATCCCCCCAGTCCTTGATCTCGTGGATTTGCCAAACCTCATATTCCGGAGGTTTCCCCAATATCCTGGCATTCCAGATGTGGTGCGCGTTTAGAATATGACTGAAGAGCTTAATGCTCTTTTCCGGAACATTTTCCAATTTATTGCACTCCTCAATGAGTTTTTTGTTGCAATAGAAATTGTAATCAAAAAGTTGATTAAAGAAAACTTTCATATATAAGGAGTATGCTTTTAAGTGAGTTCTTTGGCAGCCCTCAACATCAGTTCTTTTGTGGCAATGATCCCTTCCTCTTCACTTAATTCGCTTCCCTCGTATTCCACCCCAATGAAGCCTGTGTAACCGGCGTCCTTAACGATCTGCAGCATTTTAACATAATCAATCTCCGTTTCATTGCCCGCTTCGTCAAAGTTGTGCGACTTGGCACTTACCGCTTTAGCGTGCACCATAAGTTCTGTAACGCCCTGGTAAATATCATAGGATTCGGCACATCCGGCCCTGTAATCCTTAGGGTCTTTTCGGCGGATGCAGAAGTTTCCAAAATCCGGAAGGGTACCGCAATTATCCATATTCACTTTGGTCATAACCTCAGCAAGCAACTTTCCGTTTGACGAAAGTCCGCCATGGTTCTCTACGATCACATTGATATTCTGGTCTTTGGCATAAGTGGATAGCTGGCTTAGTCCGTCCACCGAATTGGGAACCCACTCCTCTGGTTTGTCACTTCCGGCCAGGTTCACCCGGATGGCATGGCATCCCATGGCGGCTGCCGCGTCTACCCATTTAAAGTGATTCTCAACCGCTTTTTTTCGCTCTGCCGCATCTGAAGTAGCAAGATCGCCCTGTCCATCGATCATGATCAGCAGGTTTTTCATGCCGTGTTTCTCCGCCTCCGCATTGGAACGATCCACAAAACCCGCCATGGCTTCTGCCGAATAACCCGCATCGGATAGTTCAGGATTGTACAACTGGCTTACGTATTCCAGTCCGCTAAATCCCCAGTTCTTGGCCTTTTCCGCAAAAGTGTAAGGGTCTACGCCTCCTTCCCGGATCATTCTGTGAATGGACCATTGCGCCAGGGAAAGCTCAAAAAACGGAGCAGTATCGGCCATGCTCTCTTCGGATGCTTCTTCGGTCATGCTTTCTTCTTTCTTTTTTTCTTTGCAGGAATAAATTCCTAATAGCGTTACTGCCATTCCCGCACGGGAACTATTCTGAATGAAACGTCTTCTTTTCATGTGTTAATTGGTTTTCTGGTTCTATTGCAGATCTCAGTTCCGAAAAGATATTCCTTTCTAACTCAAGGACCTGGATCGCGGATTTTTTGTTGGTAAAAACGCATGTTAGGGGTCATTTTGTAATATCCGTAACAGCGCCTGTTTTCTACTGAAAAGTCTCTAAATTATTAGGCTGATTAAATGTAGAAAATTAATTTTATATTTAATACTTTTAGAAAATAAACAATACTATACATGGGTAAATTTTATTACAATGAGGAACAGGAATCGTATGATGCGATTGTTGTTGGCACCGGTATCAGCGGAGGTTGGGCAGCCAAAGAATTATGCGAAAAGGGCCTGAAAACTCTGGTATTGGAAAGGGGTAAAATGGTAAAGCATATTGAAGATTATCCCACTGCCAATTTGGATCCCTGGGACTTTCCAAATAACGGTGAGCTACCGAGGGAAGAACAGGCAAAACAACTAAAGCAGGCAAGAACGGGATATACCGTTAAGGCTCCTCACAATTTCTGGTTCGTCAATGACCTTGAACATCCCTATAACGAAACCAAGCGTTTTGATTGGATGCGTGGCTACCATGTTGGTGGGCGCTCTATCATGTGGGGTCGTCACAGCTATCGTTGGAGTGATCTTGATTTTGAGGCCAACAGAAGAGATGGCATCGCCGTGGACTGGCCAGTGAGATACAAAGATATCGCCCCCTGGTATGACAAGGTTGAATCCTATATAGGGGTGTCGGGTGAGCTGCTGGGACTACCTCAACTTCCCGACGGACAATTTGAACCCATGATGGACTTGAATTGCGTAGAACAGCATTTCCGTGAAAAGGTCGCTGAGAATTTCGGGGGACGTGTGGTTACCGCTGGCCGTGTAGCTCATATAAACAGTAATAAGCAGTTTGAGGGCAGAAATCGCTGTCAATTCCGGAACCGCTGTATCCGCGGATGTCCATTCGGAGCTTACTTCAGCAGTAATTCTTCTACTTTGCCCGCGGCGGAAAGAACGGGGAATATGACGCTAAGGCCTGATTCCATTGTACATGAGATCATATACGACCCGGACACCAAAAAAGCGACCGGTGTAAAAGTGATAGACCGTGTAACCAAAGAAGCCCATGAGTTTAAGGCGAAAGTAATTTTCCTTTGTGCGTCGGCCCTGGCTTCAACTGCCATCCTAATGCAGTCCAGGTCGGACCGCTTCCCTGATGGTATGGGGAACGATTCGGACCAACTCGGCAGGAATATCATGGACCATCATCTCAGAGTTGGTGCCTCAGGCAAATTTGATGGTTTTGACGACAAGTATTACAAAGGAAGAAAACCGAATGGGATCTATATTCCACGTTTCAGAAATATAGGAGGCGATTCCGGTACCAAAGATTTTATCCGTGGCTACGGCTATCAGGGCGGAGCGCAGAGAGGCAATTGGCAGGAAACCATTGCTGAAATGTCTTACGGCAAGGATCTGAAAGATGCTATCCTTAAACCAGGTGGCTGGTCATTCGGAATGGGCGGCTTCGGGGAGATATTGCCTTATGAAGACAACAGAATGACCCTGGATTACGACAAAAAAGACGGATGGGGACTACCCACAATTACTTTTGACGCCGAATTAAAGGAGAACGAATTGAATATGCGAAAGGACATGATGCAGCAGGCGGTAGACATGATGGAAAAATCCGGCTTCCGGGATGTAGAACCTTTTGACGATCCAGGAGCTATAGGACTGGGAATTCACGAAATGGGCACCGCGAGAATGGGGCGCAACCCGAAGACCTCAGTTCTCAATGGCTACAACCAGGTACATGCCGTTAAGAATGTCTACGTTACCGATGGAGCATTTATGACCTCGGCAGCCTGTGTAAACCCATCCCTAACCTATATGGCTTTTACAGCCAGAGCCGCAAACCACGCGGCCGAACAACTTAAAAAAGGCGCAATATAATGGAAAGAAGAATCGCATTAAAAAATATGGGGCTGGCACTGGGCTTTACCGTAGCTACTCCTACCCTGATAAGCATTGTTCAGAGTTGCAAAAGCGAAAAAGTCCTGGAATGGACTCCGGATTTCTTTACACCGGAAGAAGGCTCTGTGCTGACGCATTTGGTGGATATCATCCTTCCTAAAACCGATACCCCTTCTGCCACTGAGGTACAGGTCAATATATTTATAGACCGATTTATAGACCAGGTCATACCAAAGGAGCAACAGGACTTTGCCAAGATGACCATTGGAAAATTCATTGAGAAGGCCCTTAAGGATTCAGGCAAGGAAAACGCCGGGGAGTTAGGACCAGAGGACCTGGAGCCCGTTTTAGCGAGTTCCCTGAAGATTACCAAAGAACAGGAAGAGGTCCAACAAAAGGCCATAGAAGAATTCATGATGGCTATGGGAGAAGGAAAATCTGCTGAGTTGAACGATGAAGCGGCAAGATTTGCTTTTGCCAACAGCCTGCGCGAAATGACCATTTGGGGTTATAAGACCACAGAATACATTGGAGAAGAAGTTCTGGCTTATCTGCCCGTACCCGGAGAATATATCGGATGCGGAGATGTGAACGAACTTACCGGTGGCAAAGCCTGGTCGCTCTAAACCAAGGCATTTTGGAAAGAAGGCATTTCATAAGAAATACAGCATTAGCATCGGGAGCCTTAGGTATAAGCGCTCCCTTTAGCTATGCCTTTTCAGCAACTGCACCCGCTCATAAATTCAACCTGAAATACGCCCCTCACCTTGGGATGTTTAAGCATCATGCAGGGGAGGACCCAATTGCTCAGCTGAACTTTATGGCGGATCAGGGGTTTACGGCCTTTGAAGACAACGGCATGAAAGGTCGCGAAGTGGCACTTCAGGAAAAAATGGCTGCTACTATGCAGGAAAGAGGCCTGGAAATGGGGGTGTTTGTGGCTCATAAGATCTACTGGAGGGAGCCCAATCTCGCCTCAGGAGAAGCTGCCAAACGCGAGGAATTTCTGGAAGACATTCGCAGCTCCGTAGAAGTGGCAAAACGTGTTAATGCAAAGTGGATGACTGTAGTTCCGGGATTTGTGGATCTGCGGAAATCCATGGGATATCAGACTGCCAATGTCATTGAATCCCTCAAGCAGGCCTGTGACATACTGGAACCCCATGGCCTGGTAATGGTGCTGGAACCCCTTAATTTCAGAGATCACCCCGGTCTGTTCCTTACCGGATCACCACAGGCCTATGAGATCTGCAAATCCGTGGGCTCACCTTCGTGTAAGATCCTATTCGATATCTATCACCAACAGATCCAGGAAGGCAATCTTATCCCCAATATGGATACCTGCTGGGATGAGATAGGCTATATTCAAATCGGGGATAACCCGGGACGCAAAGAGCCAACGACCGGCGAGATCAACTATACCAATGTATTTAAGTTTATCCACAGTAAAGGTTTCCAGGGAATTCTTGGGATGGAGCACGGAAATTCCAAACCGGACAAGGAAGGGGAGCAGGCAGTGATAGACGCCTATAAAAAAGTGGATACTTTCCTCTAGCCTCAATCGACTAAATCACGGCTTTTTCCTACATTTTTTTTATTTCATCCAATAAATGAGGTCTTTTAACGTTCTTTTTGGAAAGGCTGGGCACCTCTTTACCGTCTAACCTACTATGGAACTCTATATTTCTCTTTTGATGATCTATGGGCTGCTATTTTTAGCGGGCAAGATAGTTTATCACCAATTTTTCAAAAAATAGCCGTTTTAGAATCGTTTTCCCTTCAGGCTTGAAATTTTAACAGTTAAAACGAATCTTTTGGAATTTTCCGTGATCTTTTTGCGGTTTCCTCACGTATATTAATAAGACACTATCAAAATGGGGCATTGATATGGAGAATTATTATATACTGTTATTGGTTTACACGGCATTGTTCGTTGTTTCCTATAACGTCTTGAGACCCTATTTTAATAAATAGGATCAAGACCCTTTCTTAGAACTTATTACCTACCACTTTTAGCCATTGCAATTTGGCCGTTACCCTTTTTTGTTCTTAAATCAGATTACTTTAGCCCTCTTTTGTTGTTTTCTATTACTAAAATACCCCAGGTTCTTCGCCACGGACAATGACATTTGAACCTGAGGTACTTTTATGAATAAACACTAATTAATCCGCTACGACCCGCACATCAGGCAGTCGTCATCAGCCTGACCTTCCTTGGCTTTCGCGATCAGTTCTTTCATTTCTTCCGGCGACATGGGCTCTACATCCACTTCCTGCTGTACAGGAGTGGTTTTCACATCCAGGTCTGCCGCGACTTCCGGGCTGGCAGCCATTACTTCTGCTTCCGCCGCGACACTGACCGGCATCTCTTTCTTCTTGGTATTGTCCAGGGTGAATTTGATAGCGTCTACCGCAGCTTTGGTACGCAGGTAGTACATTCCGGTTTTCAGGCCGCTCTTCCAGGCGTAGAAATGCATAGAGGTTAACTTGGCGTAATTCGCGTTTTCCATGAAGAGGTTTAGGGACTGACTCTGGTCAATGAAGTAACCTCTGTGCCTGGACATATCTATAATGTCTTTCATACTCAGTTCCCACACCGTCTTATATAACTCCTTGATGTTATCCGGAATGATATCGATATGCTGAATGGATCCGTTGGCCCTCATAAGCTCCTGCTTGAGGTTCTCATTCCATAGACCGAGTTTTACCAGGTCTTCCAACAGATGTTTGTTAACTACAATAAATTCCCCTGAAAGCACCCTACGGGTGTAGATATTAGAAGTATAGGGTTCAAAACACTCGTTATTACCCAATATCTGAGATGTTGAAGCCGTTGGCATAGGTGCCACCAGCAGGGAATTCCTAACACCGTGTTTCTTTACATTCTTACGAAGCTTCTCCCAGTCCCATCGCCCTGAAAGCTCCTCGTCCTTAACGCCCCAGAGGTTGTGCTGGAATTCTCCATCCGCCATGGGCGATCCTTCAAAAGTAGAATAAGGTCCTTCTTCTTTGGCCTGTTCCATAGAAGCGGTAACCGCGGCATAATACAGGGTCTCGAATATCTCCTGGTTTAGTTTCTTTGCTTCGTCACTGGTAAATGGTAACCTCAGCATGATGAAAGTATCGGCCAATCCCTGTACACCCAGCCCTATAGGTCTGTGCCTCATATTGGAATTCTTGGCCTCCTTGATCGGATAGTAGTTCCTGTCAATTACCCTGTTGAGGTTTTTGGTAACCCTTTTGGTAACCTTGAACAGCTCTTTATGGTCGAAGCTACCATTTTTTACAAACATTGGTAAAGCGATGGACGCCAGGTTACAAACGGCCACTTCATCCTTTGAGGTGTATTCCAGGATCTCCGTACATAGGTTGGACGATCTGATAGTTCCCAGGTTTTTCTGATTGCTCTTTCTATTAGCGGCATCCTTATACAGCATGTATGGGGTACCGGTCTCTATTTGCGATTCCAGTATTTTTTCCCATAGATCTCTTGCTTTTATGGTTTTCCTGCCTTTCCCCTGGGCTTCATATTTGGTGTATAAAGCTTCGAACTCTTCGCTATGACTAGAGAAAAGTCCCGGACATTCATTTGGGCACATCAGTGTCCATTCTCCATCGGCTTCTACCCTTTTCATAAACAGATCCGGGATCCACATGGCATAGAAAAGGTCTCTGGCGCGCATTTCTTCTTTCCCGTGATTCTTCTTCAGGTCCAGGAAATCGAAAATATCCGCATGCCATGGTTCCACGTAGATCGCAAAGCTTCCTTTTCTTTTACCACCACCCTGATCCACATATCGGGCAGTATCGTTAAAAACCCGCAGCATAGGCACTATGCCGTTAGAGGTACCATTGGTCCCAGCTATATAAGAGCCTGTAGCACGTACGTTGTGAATGGACAGCCCGATACCGCCGGCAGACTGGGATATCTTGGCAGTTTGTTTCAGCGTATCGTAAATACCATCAATACTGTCTTCCTTCATCGCAAGGAGGAAACAGGAAGACATTTGAGGTTTGGGAGTCCCTGAATTGAACAAAGTAGGTGTTGCATGGGTAAAATACTTTTTAGACATCAATTCGTAGGTCTCAATGGCAGAATCCAAATCGTCCAGATGGATACCCACAGCCACCCGCATCAGCATATGCTGTGGCCTTTCTGCTATCTTCCCGTTCAGTTTTAGGAGGTATGATCTCTCCAGGGTCTTAAACCCAAAATAGTCATATCCAAAATCGCGGTTGTAGATAATCGTAGAATCAAGTTTGTCCGCATTTTCGGAAATCACTTTGTATACCTCATCCGAGAGTAGCGGTGCTTTTTTTCCTGTACGGGGATTCACATATTCGTACAGGTCCTTCATGGTTTCGGAAAAAGACTTCTTGGTGTTCTTGTGGAGGTTAGAAACAGAGATCCTGGCAGCAAGTTTTGCGTAGTCCGGATGTGCAGTGGTCATGGTCGCTGCTATTTCCGCCGCGAGATTATCCAATTCAGAGGTGGTAACGCCATCATACAAGCCTTCGATAACCCGCATCGCTACTTTTACAGGGTCTACCAGGGTATTTAGTCCATAACACAGTTTTCGAACTCTGGCCGTAATCTTATCGAACATTATCGGCTCTTTTCTACCATCTCTTTTTATTACATACATTTTGCTACACTTGTTTAATTATACGTCGGCTGGGTCAAATCCTTCTGTTAAAAGGTTTAACGTTTTAATTTTGGTCACAAAAAACCCTACAAGACGGGGTTTTAGAAATTGATCTTATTTAGAAATCAGCGTCGAAGCTGATTTTCTGGGAATCGGTATCCTTTTCTTTGTTCAACACACCGGCTTTTTGGTATTCAGATACACGCTTTTCAAAGAAATTGGTTTTTCCTTGTAAGGAGATCATATCCATAAAGTCGAATGGGTTGGTGGCATTGTAAACCTTTTCACACTCGAGTTCTACCAGCAGGCGGTCAGTTACAAACTCGAGGTATTGGGTCATCAACTTGGCATTCATACCTATAAGGCTCACCGGAAGGGATTCGGTGATAAATTCTCTTTCAATATTCAAAGCATCCACGATAATCTCTGTGATACGCTCTTTTGGCACTTTGTTTACCAGGTGATTGTTGTGAAGATGAACAGCGTAATCACAGTGCATACCTTCATCGCGGGAGATCAGCTCGTTGGAAAATGTAAGTCCGGGCATTAGTCCTCTTTTCTTCAGCCAGAAAATAGAGCAGAACGCGCCGGAGAAGAAGATCCCTTCTACAGCTGCAAAAGCGATCAGCCTTTCGGCAAAACTTGGAGAATCTATCCATCGTAGCGCCCAATCCGCTTTTTTCTTGATAGCTGGAAAGTTCTCTATGGCTTTGAATAAAACATTTTTTTCTTTTTCATCCTTGACGTAGGTGTCGATCAAGAGGGAATACGTTTCCGAATGAATATTCTCCATCATGATCTGGAAGCCGTAGAAGAATTTGGCCTCTGAATACTGCACCTCATTTACAAAATTTTCAGCCAGGTTTTCATTTACGATACCGTCTGAAGCGGCAAAAAATGCCAGGATGTGTTTTATAAAATAGCGTTCGTCATCGTTGAGTTTATTATTCCAATCCGCCAGATCCTGATGAAGATCTATTTCCTCCGCAGTCCAAAAACAGGCCTCACATTTCTTGTACCAATCCCACAGATCGTGATGTTCAATTGGGAATATTACAAATCTATCTTTATTTTCCTTCAGAATGGGCTCAACGGCTTCGGACATAATTTTATGGCTTTAATTTAGTTAGTGTATGAGTGAAAAACTGCTAAGTGTTGGGATCAACAAAGATTGAAAAATGTAATCAAATTGTAAAGTCTGTTTTACCAAATTGACTCCAAAGTTTTTAACACAAGGTGTTGAAATCTAGGCTCGCAAGTGATGTTTACAGAGCTTAGCCGAAACAGCTAAAATCGAAAATTTTTTGGTGGCCCTTGAACAGAAATAAAATAAACCGGAGAGTATAAAAAATACCGTCCGGTTGCAATTAAACACACCAGGGTGTTTATAAAAATTGGGGCAAAATTTTAAATAAAAGATCTTCAGTCTCTAAGCATCGGATTTTACCTTGAGGTGCAGGAACTGTATCAGGTTCTCTTTTTCAGCCCCGATGCGGATCTGATCAAACCCGAACCCGGCCTTTCCGGCAAGCTCTGTCAGCTTTCCTTCGGTGCGACAGTTGAGTTCCCACTCACATAACAGTTCCATATAATCCCGACTTGGATAGTGTTTGGCGTTAAAGTTCCCAAGGACAATTTCTCCTCCCGGGTTCAGCCAGTTTTTGAATAGCTCCAATGCGCTAACCACTTCCTCGTCGCTGCTCCGATCTAAGAGTCCCGCTGCCCAGATGAGGTCCTGCCCCACAGGGTTGTTATAGCTGAAAATATTCGTATGGACATATTTGATCTTCCTGAGGTAATTTGCATTTAACCCTTTGGAATAGGCGATGGCGTCATCATCCATTTCCACACAGGTAGTATTCACATTGTGGCCCGGCGGGAGTTCCCGGTATAATTCCATCAATTCTCTTCCGGAACCGCTGATAACGTTAAGTATTCTCAAATTCCTGTTTTCCGCGACCCTGGCCATCACCAGATCCTGAAAATAGGTCTTCCGATGCCGGATAGCCCTCATGGCGACCTGTTGCTGGAAATAGGCATCCCAAAGACGATACTTCGGATCGTCTGAAGTGTAATAGGTATAGATACGATCCAGTATCAGATAATCCCCGGAATAACCACAGGGTTTTAACAGGCCTCTGCCCTGTAGGGTCTCTTTTAAGAAATCCATTCCAAAGATGGTATTGACATAGGCAATTTCCTGCCTCGATATCCGCCTGTTACGGACTTCGCTTCCCAGGACGGTCAGCAGCGCATCTAGCTGATAAAACCCGGTCTGATCCAGTTGTTTCTCTTCTGCAATTCCTTTGAGCAGTTCAAGGTAATACCGCTGTTTTTTTACGGTGGTAAGTGCATCAGGCATAGATTGATCATTTTGTGTTATCACTTCTCTCTTTAGTCCACTATGGCCGGGGTTTTGATCCGGGTTTCTTTAATGTTTTTTTGCGATCTTCCACAGTATAAACATCCAGGTAACCGAGATCTATCATAAAGTCCTTCCTCAACGCTCCTACCCATTTATTCAGGATATAACCGATTAGCAACAAACTTTCTAAAGCGATAAATATCCAGGGGTTAGTATGCTCTAACAATGCTGCCAGGGGTGTTGCCAGAATAAGACTGGTATTAAGTAGCAGGGCCAGTAGAAGGATGAGTGAGGTTTTCATAATCGCGTAAATTTTAATGGTCAGGCGGATTAAGATCTAATCCTGAACTGAATGTACATAATTGGGGAAGTTTGGTAAACTGAAATTGTATCAATGCCCTGTAGCCTTGTATAAATGGTATTTATCCATAGCGAGGCCTGAGATATAATACAATCGATCAGTTTCGAGCAGGTGTGGCTTTTAAAATGAGGGGTTCCATAGGTAAGCAGGGTGGAAAAAGCCTTTCTGGCGGCGGTATGGGGAAGCTTTTTAGCCTTTTAGGGGATGTGGCCCTTTTTGGTATAAAAACCGTCAAACCGTACGGCCCCCAATGCATATGATTTTAATTGCTAGAATCGGTCTACTGATCTAGGTAGTTCCCCCGAAACCTATAAATCGAGCAAATGCCAAAACCAACACGTTGGTTCGGTTTTCCAATTCGCAATTCCATCGGTAGGCTGCTTTTCAGCAATGGTATATTCTAATTTAAACATACCCCTATCTGAGCCGTACCTGTGGTTTGACAGTATTATTAAGCTATATTAAATATACTCTTTTTCCCGCTTAAATCCGGGGTATTGCCGTGAAATTTCCTTTGATAATCAATTGTTTACCTTCAGGATTCACTAATCTTACATCTATTCTTCCGCCTAGTTTATCTAAGCCGGTTTTCGATATAGTGATCTTTCCACGCTTCGCAAAAAATGGCTGTTCTCCGAGATCCGGGATATTGGCAAATCCGAATACCCCCTCGAAGCTATCGAGAAAGCCATCTATTTTTTCGTTTACCTGAAATGTTCCTGGTAATGAAATGGTATTTTCCCCCTTTTGAGAGATCACAAATCCAAGTGAATGATCGGCATGCCCTTCACCACTTTTCAGGTTGAGTTTAATCACCTTAAATGGTTTTCCGGAGGCAGTTTTCTCGGTTCCTATCTCAAAATAGCTCTCGCCCCTAAGCTGTAAATGATATACCCCATCGGTATTCAGTTCATAACTTCCTTCTATTGGAAATACATGGATATATCCACTTTCTGAACTTGCCGGTATATAGGAAACAAAAATTAAGGATACAATACTAAGCAGTGCCGGCCCAAGAAGTCTGTTAAGTGCTGTTGACATGAGGATTCTCTTTAATGGTTAAGCCCGCTTATCTGGATTCAGTAATGCCGTCTTCATGAAAGAGCGGCTTGGAAATTTGCTGCTCCATGACCACCTCCTGACCGCTCATGCGATCTTCCTCGGTGTCTGTATAGACTGCAGTGATCAATGCAACTATGAACAGGGTGAAGAAAATAAAACACTTTTTCATCTCAATTTCTTTATTAGTTACTGTGAATGCTTTGATCCGTATTGCTGTAGCCAAAGTAGGCCTAGCGTTCCAATGTTCCCGACTGTTTTGTATAAATGGTAGAAAATCTTGTATAAATGGTTTTAGGGCCCAATTACAGGCGATTTTTTATTTTATTATGTTGATTTACAGTATTTTAGTCCAATATGTGAGATTGCGTACCCCGGATACCATAGCCTTATTCTGCCAGAATATACCCCTTTAAAATGTCGGATTTAGGTATTTTGGAACCATCCACACGTAAAATCGATCTATCGGCACATTTTTTTGAGCGGCTAAATCCATTAACGCTATTTTTGACTAACTTACCTAATCATATCAATTATAGCTTATGTTGGAAGCAGTTATAGTAGATGACGAAATAAAAGCGCTACAAAGTCTATCCTGGGAGCTTACGAATTTTAGTGATGAGATCAACGTAGTAGCTTCCTTTACAGATCCCTTCGAGGCATTGACCTATCTGGATGGGCATACCCCCGATTGTTTGTTTTTAGACATAGAAATGCCCACCATGGACGGATTTCAGTTCATACAAAAACTGAAAAACAAGGATTTCCCGGTGGTGATCACCACGGCTTACAACCAGTACGCCATTAAGGCCCTGAAGAACGAGGCTATAGATTATCTTTTAAAGCCGATAGATACAGACGATCTAAAGGATACCATAACCAAGATCAAGAAGTTTAACGCTAAGAACTATACGGCGGAAAGGCTGGAAAAGATACTGTTGAATTTCAATTCCAACCCCATTCATAAAAAGATCACCCTGAATACGGATGGCAAATTGCTATTTTTAGAGAGCGATGAAGTACTTTACGCCGAATCTGATGGAAATTACAGTACCATTTACCTGGTAGACGGGCAAAAAATAGTACTTACCAAAAAGCTCAAGGAAGTTAACGAGCTATTGCCAAGCGATTCCTTTTTCAGGATTCACAATTCCTACATTATTAATCTTACCAAAATTAAAGAGTTTCTAAAGACAGATGGTTATGTGGTACTTCAATCCAACCACAAAATACCAGTTTCACGCCAGAAGAAATCGGATTTTCTGGATCTGATATAATTTCCTTTTATGCGGTTGTCACGAACAAAGTTCCTCCCTTTTGCCGTTGGCCTGCTCCTGCCTTTTAGTGTTTTCAGCCAGGGCGTTCCAGCTGATTTCCGCAAGGCCGCGGACAGCCTTATTGAGGCTGGTCCCAGAACCTATAAGGAGATCAATGATGTGTTGAGGCCCAACCGGCGGGATACCGTCCTGATGAAATACTTCGTCAAAGAAGCCACCAAAAGCAACTATCTGGACGGGCTGGCATATGCCTATAACCAGTTTGGAACCCGCTACCGCAATCTTTCCGATTTTTCCAGGGCTATTGAATACCACCAGATGGGACTGGATGCCGCTGTTGAAGCAGACAATACCGAGTTCAGGATCTTTAGCCTGAATATGCTGGGCGTGGTCTACCGAAGAATGGATGCCATTAAAACGGCGCTGGATTACAGCCAGGAAGCCCTGGAGCTTGCCGAGACTATTGAAAGTCCTTCGGAAGGTATCAAAAGAAGCATCAACGTCTCGCACAATAGTATCGGTAATATCTATCAGACCTTAAGACAGTGTGACCTGGCCATAGAGCAATTCAAAAAGTCCATGGAACTGGAGGCGGAGCTCAACAATACGAGGGGCCTTGCCGTAAATAGCCAGAACATAGGAGAATGCCTTGAAGAACAGGGGAAACTGGATGAGGCCCTCAAATATTTCAGACAGGCCCTGGCCTATGATGAGGAGATCAATTCGGATCCGGGTAAGGCCATCTGTAAGAACAGTATTGCGCAAATCTATATCAAGCAAAATCGCCTGGTGGATGCCCTATCCATACTGGAGCCCACCCTGCTGTCCGCAGAAAAAACTGGGGACAAACAGATCATCGTCTCGGTGCTGATCAATCTGGGTTGGGCGTTGATGGAACTGAAAAGGTTCGATGAGGCGGAAGACCATCTGAGACAAGGACTGGATATGGCCAGAAAGCACAACCTGCCGAGGTTCATTTCCAGGAGTTATGATCTGCTTTCCGAATTAGCTAACTACAGGGGTGAATACAAGAGCGCCCTGGACTATTTTAAGAAGGCGGAGGAGTTTGATGAAATGGTCACGAACGATCTTAACCTCAGTTATGTCAATGACGTGATCATTCGCTATGACACCGAAAAAAAGAACAACCAGATCGAGGCGCTGGCCAAGCAAAATGAGATCGTTAGGTTAAAACTGCGGAGGAATCAGAACACTTTGCTGGTAAGTGCTTTATTGCTGGCCCTCTTTACCCTGATCCTCTATATTCTATACCGTCAATACCAGTTAAAAAGCGAGAAAAAGATGCTTACACTGGAGCAGAGCATGCTGCGTAGCCAGATGAACCCCCATTTTTTGTTCAATTCACTGAACTCCATCAAACTATACATCATCAATAACGAAAAAAAGAATGCGGTTCATTACCTCAACAAATTTTCCAAACTGGTCCGAAAGATCCTGGAGGCCTCTTCCCTCAAAGAGATACCCCTGGCGGAAGAGTTGGAGACGGTAGAACTGTATATGAATATTGAAAACATCAGGTTTTCCAACGAAATTCAATTTGAGATCAAAGTAGACGAAGGTATTGATCCTCATATCATCAAGATACCTTCCCTGATTCTGCAACCCTTTTTAGAAAATGCCCTCTGGCACGGGCTTTCCTCCAAAGAAGGTGAAAAACGCATATTGTTAAGGGTCGCTCATGAAAAGAAAGGCTTTATTTCAATCTCCATTGAGGACAATGGGGTGGGCCGGGAAGCCGCAGAGAGGCTCAAGGCAAGCAAAGTGTTGAAACGGAAATCGGTCGGAATTGACATTACGAAAGAACGTCTTGCGAACTTTTCAAAAGACTATCAGAACTCTTTTGACGTGACCATCGAGGATCTCTTTTGCGATGATGGCCGGGCGGCGGGTACCCGTGTAAACCTGAGCATTCCTACGATTTAGATAAGGACTTGGCCACCTCCTCTAATTCTTTGTACCACTTTTCACCAAATTTCCGCACCAGGGCTTCTTTAACGAATTTGTAAATAGGCACTTGTAGCTCTGTTCCCAGGGCGCAAGCCGGATCGCATATTTGCCATTTGTGGTAGTTCACGGCGGTTAGTTTGGAGTATTCTTTCACCCGAACCGGATAAAGATGGCAGGAAACGGGTTTTTTCCAGCTGGTGGCCCCTTGGTCGTAGGCCTCTTCCAGGCCGCATTTGGCAATACCGGATGGGGAGAAGGTTACATAAGCGCATTCGCTACCATTTACGAGTGGGGTTTCCCATTCTCCATCATCGCCCTTTACAAAACAACCTTGTTCCTCAATTGCCGCTGCTCCTTCGGGCCGCAGAAAGGGTTTTATATCCTTAAAGATATCAACCAGGATCTCTGTTTCACTATCTTCCAGGGGGGCGCCGGCCTCCCCGTCTACACAACAGGCCCCTTTGCAGGCATTGAGATTACAGACAAAGTCGTTCTCAATGATCTCCTCGGATACGATGCAATTTCCCAACTGAAACATAAGCTGATGCTATAGGCCTCAAATATACTTCTTTGCCTATAAATATGTACAAAATTAAATGCGATCAGCATGCTTGAAACCGCTCTTAAATGACGTAAATTTGCCGCTTTCTAAAATTATGGTGATGCGCTTAAGTTTTAAAGAAATCATTACAGCCGGAATGATCCTTTTCGCGGTGATCGATATTTTGGGAAGTATCCCTATTGTTATCAGTCTAAGGGAGAAGGCGGGACGAATTCAATCCGGTAAAGCTTCTATTGTGGCTGCCTGTATAATGGTCGCTTTCCTCTTCATTGGAGAGGAGATCCTCAATCTTATCGGGATCGATGTGAATTCATTTGCGGTCGCGGGTGCCTTTGTACTGTTCTTTCTGGCACTGGAGATGATCCTGGGAATTACCTTGTACAAGGATAGCGAACCCGAAAGTGCTTCAATAGTTCCTTTGGCCTTCCCTATGATTGCCGGGGCGGGGACCATGACCACCCTTTTATCCCTAAGAGCAGAATTCCGGGTGGAGAATATCATTGTGGCCATAATTGTAAACATTATTTTTGTGTATCTTGTATTGAAATCCTCCAGCCGTATAGAAAGGGTTTTAGGCAAGAATGGTTTAAGTATTTTCCGAAAGGTCTTTGGGGTTATACTACTGGCCATTGCAGTAAAACTTTTTACGGCTAATATCAATCAGTTAATCGCCCTCAAATGAACAGAATTTTAACCGCGGTGCTAATTGTCCTGGCTATTGGATTAATGGCCTATAACACCACCCTAGTAAACTTTCAGGATCCCTTTGCCGGGGAAAGTACAGTCGCTATGATCGGTATTCTTGCGCCACTTTGTGCCATTGTGCTACTGCTTATTTTTATCACCTCAAAAAAGATCCAGAAGAAGGTGGAAAAAGATTAGGTAAAGATCCCTGCCTGCTGTCCGCCAGGTTCCCTAATGTCTAAAAAATAAAAATGGTAATCCCTAGTTCTGGGCTTCAATCTGATCCGCTTCGCGTTGCTGAATGGTGGGTCGGTCTAATTCCATCACCTTCTGAAGCATCCGGTCTCCCGCGGACTTTATTTTGGCGTGCAGGTTAGGAGAGAATAGTTGTTCTGCGAAGGCGGCCTTCAGATAGAGCTTCAACTTCTCCTCGTGGTCGTAGAAATTCATCTTGATATTCGCGTTGATCGCATAGTCGACAAATTGTTCAAACAGGATGTCGTCTACCCTGAATTCCTCTATAAATGCATCCCTTGTAAAATTGGAGTACCGCTTGCGGTCCTCTTCCAGGTGTTCAAAAACAAAACGAGACATAAATCCAAGGCTTTCCATGCTTTCCACAGCCTCTTCTTCGTTGGTCCCTATAGGCACAAATACGTCCGGAATTATTCCGCCTCCCCCGTATACGGTTTTGCCTTTAGGGGTGGTAAACTTTAAAGAGTCCGCAACCTTGATGCTATCTACTGAAACCAGTTCTCCACTGTGGTATCTGTCTGTAAATTTCTGATAGTAGTCCTTGCTACCATTCTGATAATCCTTCTGGATAGACCGGCCTGTAGGAGTGTAGTACCTTGAAACCGTTAGCCTTACCGCTGAACCATCTCCCAACTCCATTTCACGCTGCACCAGACCTTTACCAAAGGACCGTCTTCCCAGAATAGTCCCTATATCGTTGTCCTGCAGTGCCCCTGCAATGATCTCACTGGCCGAGGCAGAGCGCTCGTTGATCAGGACATAGACCGGCTTGTTCTCAAAATTTCCCTTACGGGTCGCGAAGGTTTTGTCTATCTGACCTTTTTTGTTCTTGGTAAAAAGTATAAGTTTTCCATCTGGCAGGAATTCATCCGCCATTTGCTCCGCAATACCGAGATAACCACCAGGGTTATCCCTTAAATCCAGGGTCAATTTAGTGGCTCCGTACTGCTGTAATGCCCTTAAGGCATGTGTAAACTCATTATAGGTGCTCTCGGCAAATCGGTTGATCTTGATATAACCCATATCCGGGGTAAGCATATAATACGCTTCCACACTCTTAATGGGGATGCGGTCCCTTCTCAGGTTCACGGTAAAGGTACGGTCTTCGGTCTTTCGGTAGACCTTGAGCTCCACGGAGGTGCCAATCTTCCCCTTGAGCCGGTTTACAATCGCATCGCTGGACAATCCCTGCCCGTAAAGGGTGTCTTTATCCGCCATCAGTATACGGTCTCCGGGTTTAATGCCTTTTAAGAAGCTGGGACCGTTCTCTATGGTGCGTATTACCGTAATGGTATCTTTGTAAGGATAAAAGTTGATCCCGATACCTACAAAATCTCCCTTCATATTCTCGGCAACCTTTGCCATTTCGCCCCTGGGAATGTATACGGAATGCGGATCAAGTTTATCCAGGATATTATTTACCGTGACATCCACAATACTATCCGTATTGATCTCATCCACGTACTCATAATCAATATAATCAATAAGCCTGTTGAGCTTATCTTTCTTGGAGTTTGTGGTAAAGAGTTTCTCAGGGCTGTCATTGAAGTGTAGCTTTCCCCCCACGAAAATCCCTAAGGCCAAGGCCAGGGCAATAACGGTTGGCCATATATAATACGATCTTTTCATTCGAACTCCTTAATTTCTACACCCGGGCTATCAATAACAGGCAGATGCAATAACTCAACACCGGCCCTTTCCAGAAATCGCAATCCGGATTCATCCTTGTAGGCCTTTTGGTATACCACACGTTTTATGCCAGACTGGTGAATGAGTTTGCTACATTCCCTGCAAGGGGAAAGGGTTATGTAAAGGGTAGCTCCTTCGCAGGATTGTGTAGACGAGGCTACTTTGGAAATAGCATTGGCCTCTGCATGAAGTACATACCATTTGGTGTACCCCTCCTCATCTTCACAAAAATTTTCAAAACCCGTTGGGGTTCCGTTATAGCCATCCGAAATGATCATTCGGTCCTTTACGATAATAGCTCCTACCTGCTTTCGTTTGCAATACGACAGTTTCCCCCATTCATATGCCATTCTCAAATAGGCTTTATCGTATTTTTCCTGTTTACTCTCCTTCATTCAAACGACTTTTTCGAGCAGGCCTGCTTGTATATTGCAGCCAAGCCACTAAGATACCCGCTTTGGCATAGCCTAACAAACCCTAAACGGTTAATTTTAAGTGAAATTCTACCAAAGGGCGGTTTTTATAGCTAAGGGTATGGTAATTAGGAAAATAAGGATACTCAGGACCCTGACAAAATACTTTTTCTTTATCCCGAGGACATCCTGAGAAATATATGCCAGACACAAAACGAACAGGATGATCAGTACCTGTGCGATCTCAATTCCCGTAGCGAAACCGAGTAATGGAATGGTCTTTTCTGTTTCCTCCGCCATTAGCATACGGAAGTAGTTTGAAAACCCAAAGCCGTGAATAAGGCCAAAAAAAATGGTAGACGCCATAAGGATACCCATTCCCTGGTTTTCGAACTTGCCGTAAGTGGAAAAGAAGCTGAAAAGGGCGGTGATAAGTATGGTGACCGGAATCAGGAATTCAACCAGGCTAACGCTGACTTCCATTAATCCATATGCCGCAAGTGCCAGGGAAAGGCAGTGTGCCACGGTAAAAATTGTGGCCAGAATGATGGCCTTTTTCCAACTCCTGAAACCAAAGGGAGCAGCCAGCGCTATCAAAAAAAGTATATGGTCGTAGGCGGTGGGATCCAGGACATGATGAAAGCCCAGTTTGAGGTAAAACCAAAAATCTTGCATAGAAACTATTTAAAAATACTTAGTACTGAACAGAGCTGCCAATAAGCAAAGCCTAAAGTCCTCTTTCCCTTTGAATTTCCTCATAAGCCTTTTGGACCTGCTTAAACTTTTCTTCAGCCCCTTTCTTGATCGCCTCATCCGCAGTATTTACCCGGTCCGGATGATATTTTTTTGCCATGGTCCTGTAGGCTTTTTTTACTTCATCATCAGAAGCACCCTTGTCAATTTCCAAGATCTTATAGGCGTTGTCTGCAGAGCGGATGAACATCGCCTTTATACTTTCAAAATCGTGATGGCCAACGCGCAGGTATCCAGCGATCTCCCTTATTTTATCAATCTCCGGAGGGCTTACCGCACCATCCGCCTGCGCGATCCCAAACAGAAAATGCAGCAGTTGCAGTCGCACCTCATAGCGGGTTCTTTGATTTAAAAAGGCACAAATACGCTGAGCCGAGATCTCCCGCTTTTTGATGACCTCATTAAATGTCCTGAAAATGGCATTGGCCTTTTCCTTTCCGTAAGTGCTTAGAAAATACTGCCTGACGTAATCCAACTCGCGCTGGCTTACCGTTCCATCCGCCTTGATCACGATAGAGCATAAAGACAAAAGGTGCAGTTCAAAATCTTCGGGCGAGACAGAGGTCCGGGTAAAATCCTGGAATACAGTTCGTGTATTCCCACCACTGCTAAAATTGTCCAGGAAACTTCCCACCAGGAAGCCGAGAATGGCCCCTGGGAAACGAAACAGAAAATACCCGAGAATGGCGGCGAACCACTTGATCATGTGTATTAAAAAATTTTGCCAAAGATAGGACTTTAAGCTCTAAAAGAAACTTGCAGTGCCAGGATAAGGTATTGCAAAAAAATAAGACAAATTGGTTATCTTTGTAATTCTAAAAAAAATAAGTTTATGTATCCTGCAGAATTAGTAAAACCTATGCGTGAAGACCTGGCAGTAGCCGGTTTTAACGAATTATATACAGCCGAGGAGGTAGAAAAGGCTATAAAACAAAAAGGCACTACCCTGGTTGTGGTAAACTCTGTTTGCGGTTGTGCAGCTGCGAATGCCAGACCAGGAGCTAAAATGAGTTTGCAAAACGAAAAAACCCCGGATCATCTGATCACGGTTTTTGCCGGTGTAGATACCGAAGCCGTGAATGCGGCCAGAGACCTGATGATCCCATTTCCACCTTCTTCGCCCAGTATGGCCTTATTCAGGGATGGGGAATTGGTGCACATGATAGAAAGGCATCATATCGAGGGACGTCCGGCAGAACTCATAGCCGAAAACCTTACGGAGGCGTATAACGAATTTTGTTAATACGCCGGTCCAGGGAACCCGAAATTCCTTTGACGTAAAAACATTGTGCAAAGACCGCTCTTAATGGGCGGTTTTTTACTTTTGCAATACAACCTAAATTAATTCTGATGCAAAAGTTCATCTCCTACCCGCTGACCGTTTTGTATTTTGTATTTTTCGGGTTGTGCCTGCTTGTATTTCACCCCATACAATGGTTTTGTCTGAAGGTTTTTGGGTATGATGCCCACAAGAGAAGTGTAACCTGGCTTAACTGGTGCCTTATGCGCTGCACGAACTTATTGGGAACGCGCTATACTTTTCGGAATACGCACGATCTACCTACGGACAGACCGCTGATCATCGTAGCTAACCATCAGAGCATGTACGATATCCCGCCAATAATATGGTATTTACGGGCACATCATCCCAAGTTCGTCAGTAAGAAAGAACTGGGAAAGGGAATCCCCAGCGTTTCCTTTAATCTAAGGCATGGAGGGTCTGTATTGATAGACAGAAAAGACAGTAAGCAAGCGCTGAGAGAAATTGCCAAACTAGGGGATTATATTGAGCAAAACTGTAGAAGTGCCGTTATCTTTCCTGAGGGTACAAGAAGCAGAACAGGGCATCCTAAGCCTTTTCAGGTTACCGGCCTAAAGGTGCTGATGAAAGCCGCTCCTTCCGCAGTTGTTGTACCCATTAGCATTAACAATTCATGGAAATTATTGCGATACGGCAAGTTTCCTTACGGACTCGGAAATCACCTTACTTACGACATACACCAACCTCATGATATTACCGAGGATCACGGAACCATAATCGCAACCGTGGAGCAACAGGTGGTTAGCGGAATTACTGAATTCAAATGAGTAACAAGGAGATCGTTCAACGAACCAAGGCTTTCGTAAAAAAGAGTCTGGAACATGCGGAAGGAGGGCACGATTGGTCACATATCCTAAGGGTTTACAGATCCAGTCTTCGGATTGCCGAAGGTGAAAAAGTAGACCATTTGGTGGTGAGCCTGGGTGCTCTTTTACATGATATCGCGGATTCTAAATTTCACAATGGGGACGAGGAGATAGGCCCGGCGAAGGCAAAGGAATTTCTGGAAACCCTGCCGGTTCAGGACAACGCAAAGGATCATGTGGTAAACATCATACGGCATATCTCTTATAAGAACAGCCTGGATAAAGCGGAAGCTGGTTTCAATTCCAGGGAGCTTGAAGTGGTCCGGGATGCCGACAGGCTCGATGCCATAGGAGCCATAGGAATAGCTCGCACATTTAATTATGGCGGCTTCAGGAACCGGCCCCTTTACGACCCGGAAAATCCTCCCAAACCAGGATTGAGCAAGGAGGAGTACAAGAAGAACAACAGCCCTACCATTAACCATTTTTACGAAAAACTGCTGCTGTTAAAAGATCAGATGCATACGCCTACCGCTAAAAAACTAGCGGAAGAAAGGCACCAGTTCATGTTGGAATATCTTCGGCAATTTTACCGCGAATGGGACGGTGATATCTAGTTTTCTAACATTTGTCACGGCAAATGATAAGTCCGTCCTTTTACTAGAAGTTTGGGATCAAATTTTCGTATCTTCCAGCTTCATTTACAAACATCCTCCACAATGCAAAGAAGAAAATTTATTAAGACTGCCACGGCGTCTACCGCTGCCTTTTCAATAGTACCAAGTTACGTCCTTGGCAAAGGACATGTTCCTCCCAGCGACACGCTTTATGTGGCCGCATTTGGGGTAGGCGGACGAGGATCCGGAGTCATGAGCGGGCTTGATGATACAGGAAAAGTGAAGTACGTTGCCCTTTGTGACGTAGACGACCGAAGAGCGGCGGACAGCTATAAGAAATACCCCAAGGTGCCAAGATTCAAGGATTTCAGAAAAGTTTATGACAAGCACCTGGGCGAAATAGATGCCATTATGGTAGCCACTCCGGATCATACCCATGCCCCTATTGCTTTGCCTTTTATGAAGGCCAAAAAGCACGCCTATGTGGAAAAACCGCTCACTCATAATATTGCCGAGGCGCGTATGATGACGAAGGTCGCCAAAGAAAATGGGATCATCACCCAAATGGGCAACCAGGGAGCCTCCAGCGATGGTAGCCGTGAAGCCAAAGAATGGATCAAATCCGGCATTATCGGCAAAGTAGAAAAAGTGGACTGCTGGACCAACAGGCCCGTCTGGCCGCAGGGGGTACCGGTGCCTACGGAAAAACACAGTATTCCCAAAGGCCTCGATTGGGATCTATGGCTGGGTCCGGCAGCGAAACGCGACTATAACGATGCTTACCTTCCCTTCAAATGGAGAGGTTGGTGGGATTTTGGAACAGGAGCTCTGGGCGATATGGGCTGCCATATCATGGAAACACCTTTCGGGGTTTTGGATCTGGGTTATCCAACAGAAGCCGAGGCGAGTTGTACCACCAATTGGGTTGGCGACTTTGTGGAAGCGGATTACAGCGCCTCTTGCCCGTCCTCTTCCATTGTACGCCTGAAATTCAATACCCCGGAACACGGAGATATTGCATTGAACTGGTATGACGGAGGAATTATGCCAGACCTTCCGGACGAATTAAAGGACGATGAGAAGATCGGGGATACCGGAGGTGGAACCGTGTTCTATGGTACCAAAGGGATCTTGGTTTGTGACGTTTATTCCCGCAATGCCAGACTGCTTCCTTCTGAAATGATGGGGCTTCTCAATCCCCCCAAACCATATCTCACAAGGATAGAAGGAGATACCGGTGGACATCAGCGGAACTGGGTTGAAGGCTGTCTTACCGGTACGGAAACCTCTTCTGATTTCAAAAGGTCTGGCCCGTTAACGGAAGCCGTACTTATGGGTAACCTGGCCATCAAGGCCTTCCAGTACAAAGAATTAAAGCCCGGTAAAAAACTCGGAGATTGGGACCCATTTGCGTATCCGGGCAGACGCAAGATCCTTTGGGATGGAGAAAATATGAGAGTTACCAATTACGACAGAGCTAACGAATGGGTAAAAGGTAGTTACAGAAAAGGTTGGGAACTCAGCTAGTTGTTTTTGACAAAGCCGCTAGTTTCTTCTTTAAATGTGTTTTCCTTAGCTCGTTCTGCGAAAGCTCTATGGCCGTTTTTAGCGCTGCTTCAGCCTGATCAAAACGCTGGAGTTTACCAAGGATCTCTGCTTTGATGGCATAAAACAATCCCGATTCGGAAAAATGCGGTTGTTTGCTTATTTGATTTAAGGCTTGTAAGGCTTCCTCAGGACCTTTCACTTGTAATAAGGGAACCAATCTGTTTAGTTCTACCATGGGGGAGTACTGCCTTTTCAACTGCAGATCATAAAGATGAAGGATCTGATCCCAATTTGTTTCTTCAAAGGTTTTAGCCGCACAGTGTTGGTAAGCAACGGCCGCTTCCAAATGATAATTAGACAATGGCTGCCCGGGGAGGCCGGCATTTTCCAGGTGCGTCATGCCTATGCGGATCAATTCACTGTTGTACAGGGTTCTGTCCTGGTGCTCCAGGTCTACCAATTCTGAATTCTGATCCAGACGTGCCTCAAATCGTGAAGCGTGAAAGCACATCAGGGCAATTAAGGCTTCCAGGTTGGCATGTTGACAGAAGGGGTTTTTCCTCAAGATCAACGCAAGCCGAATAGCCTCATAGCAGATATCTTTTTTGATCAGCAGGGAACCAGTCGTAGCAGCATAACCTTCTGAGAACAAGAGGTAGATCACCCGAATTACTACAAATAACCTGGACTGCAAGCCGATCTCCACCGGGGTCTCCAGGGTGCTGATCTGCTCCTTAAGCCGTCGCTTGGCCCTGGTAAAGGATTTGGCCACGGTTTCTTCCTTTTTTAAGAGCGCATCTGCCAATTCTTTATTGCTAAAACCACCAATAAGCTTAAGGCTTAATACGAGCTGATATTCCTGTGAAAGTGAAGGATGGCAACAGGCGAAGATCATTTTTAACTGGCTGTCCGAAATACTGCTCTCCAGCGCCATCTCCTCAAAGAATGCAGGAGTAATGCCATGGTCTGTCTTAAACTCCTCTTTTCTGTCCAGTTTTTTAGATCTGCGAAGTGAATCGATAACACGGTTGCCAGCCACTCGCAGCAGCCAGGCTGTTGGATTATCCGGGACGGTTGAGCTATAACCCCATACCTGCATGGCCTTCAATAAGGAATCTTGTACCGCGTCCTCAATCAGCTCTATTTGGGATGGGCCAAATTTATGCGCGAGGACAGCAATAAGCTTTCCGTATTCGGAACGAAAAAGGTGGTCGACTATTTTCCTGGGATCACCGCTGGTCATAGAGAAAAATTGACCCCGACGGTATTGTCGGGGCTCTTAAAAAGTTTTTAGTGTTGCTCCATGGATAAGATCTCACGCACCTCCACAAAGGCCCCTGAATAATCGAAAATGGGGCAGCCTTTGGATATCTCGGCGGCATGGTCCAGGGAATCAGCAGTGACAATAAGATAGCCTCCTACCATCTCCGCTCCTTCTGCAAAGGGGCCATTGGTAATGATCTCTCCTCTATCCCTGATGACTTTTCCGTCTTCCGAAAGCGGCAGCCCGTCTACCAGCAATCCCTTCCCCCTTAATCCATCCATCCATACAAACCACTCCTGCATATGGGCTTGTTTCTCTTCCTGGGACAAGGCCTGATACGCCTTATCACCACCTCTAAATAAATACAAAAAGTTACTCATAATGTTTGTTTTTAGTTAGACATCGCTTTTTGTTCTCATTGAAGACGGATGAGCCCTGGGCGATTGGACAATAAATATAATTATCTTCAAAACAATTTAGTTTGGCCGCTCTTATAGGTCTCAAATAAATTCTTATTGAGTTCCGGAAAGGACTTGTCCTTGAAATATGTTTTTCTGGCCAGATTTGCCATGTCCCTGATCTGCTGTGCGATCTTGCCTTCTCCTCTGTTTCGAATTCCGAATCTACTATCATTCAGCTTGCCCCCATGGCAGTCCTCTATAAGGTGCAACACTCTTTCTGCCCGATCCGGAAGCGTTTTTCGGATCCAGTCGGTAAAGATCTGTCCTATGGCACCGTTCAGGCGAACCACTGTGATTCCGAAAGACAGGGCGCCATGGTCCGAAACTGTTTTCGCCAGCTTTAAGATCTCATGACTGTTTATACCCGGTATGATAGGAGCAAGCATGGCATTGACAGGAATGTCGTTTTCAGATAACACCTTAATGGTTCGCAACCTTTTCTTCAAAGAGGCCGTCCGGGGTTCCAGGATACGCCTCGTTTTTTCCGAAAGGGAGGTGATGGAAATATTTACCCCTATAAGCCGGTGCTTATTGAGCTCCTTTATGATGTCCAGGTCTTTTAAAATGAAGGCGTTCTTGGTGATGATGCCCACGGGATGCCTGTATTTGAGAAAAACTTCGAGACAGGCCCTGGTGATCCTGAATTTCTGCTCAGCCGGCTGATAACAATCCGTATTCCCGGACATCACTATGGTTTCCGCTTTCCAGGATTTAGAAAGTAGTTTTTCCTCCAGCAGTTCAGCGGCTTTCTCCTTTACCAGGATACGGCGTTCAAAATCCATGCCTGCGCTGTAACCCCAAAACTCATGAGTGTTTCTGGCATAGCAGTAAATGCATCCATGCTCGCAGCCCTGATAGGGATTCATGGAATACATCATACCCACATCCGGGCTGGTAACCTTATTTACAATGGTTTTTGGAAAAACCGGGAGGTATTGGGTTTTGTTGGATTCAGCTTCTTCGCCTTCCAGCCTGCAATACTCCAGAAAATCATCCCTGGCTTCGTATAGATATTGCAAAAACTTGTTGGGCGGATTCTTCTGCGCTCCACGCCCTTTTAGATACTCTTTTTCTTTCAATGAATTGGATTTATTCCAAATTTATGGAATTATTCCAATATGATTGAATCCAATTGAAGATTTAACATTAGGCCCTCTAAAGACCTCTTTGTCTTGAGAAAATTAAGCCCTATAGCTAATTGATCGCCAGGTTCACCAATTGCTTTTTGGTGCCCCGCTTGGCATAAAAAATGACAGCATCCGAATCCATAAGCGGTTTGGAAACCATTAATGGCAGCCTGGCTTCCTTGTCGTCTATGATCTTTTCATAGCTCATTTTTCCCGCTTCATCCAGCTGTATCACAAAGACGTTGCGATTGCGGCTCAGGCCCTGCTTAAAGACCATCCTTTCATTATTGAGCAACTGTGGGTTTTCCGCGGAAGTGCTTATAAAGAAGTAAGTTTTCCCGGCTTTGGTACACGAACTGTAGGACGCGTAGGCACCATCGCCTTGAGTGACTTCAGATTTATTGATGTTGCGAGCCCAGGCCAGATTGCCATTGGCATCGAGTTTTACACTGACGATATCATTGTGATGAAAACGTTCAACCATTACCCGTCCGCCACTGGAATTCGCCTGAATACTATTTGTCACGAAGTACTCTTCCGCGTTGAACAGCAGATCGCCCGCCCCGGTAAAGCTCACATTTTTAAAGATCAGATTCTTGACGTGCTCTGCATTTTCCTTTCCGAATTTGTCGAACATGAACTGCGTGGAAAACGGATTGTACTTTTTTGTCTTCAACTGCAGACTGGAGGGGTCCAGGTCAAAATAAGCTATGCCGTTGTAGCGGTTGTCCTTACGGTCCGCGTAAAAACCAACACAAACCAGGCGGTCCTTATGCAGGATGGGTTTCAATCCCTCCGAGTACTTACCGGGACCGTCAAAGGTCTGGATCTTGCTCCCCCGGGCGGATACGGCAATGAGTTCATACTGGAACTTTCGCTCCAATGCACTAAAACGCTTTTTCTTAAAATAAGCCTTCCCTACAATGTATGCCTTGCTAAGGTCTGCTGAGATCTCAATATTCTCAAAAGCGTAGTTCTTCTCTTCCACCTCGACTGAAAAATCGTGCTCAAAGATCTTTTTTAAGGAAGCATTGAAGAGATGGATATGATGTTTATTCGTTTTCCCCTTCTTGAAATGGGTGCTGATCACAAAGGCAGATTTTTCCTCATTGAACAAGGCGGTAGTCGTAAAGCCGGAGCTGAAGTTCCTGTTATAGTAATTCTTATCCAAAGGGTTGTTTACGGGCTTGGAAGGAACAGAGAGTATGGTTTCGCTGGTAAAATTGAATTCCGAAATTGGACTTCTATGGACTACATAATTATAGGTTTCCCTAAGCAGATCGTAGTCCAGGAACAACAAATACAACTGACCGTTTTTAACGTAGCCTTCTACAAACTCTGGTCCTTTGAGTTTATAGTTGTACTCATTTAAAAGTTGAAGTTCCTTGCTATAATGTTCTATGAAGTAACCTTTTGGCTTTAGGATTAGCCCTGTGAAATAAGACCTAACCAGAATATACCCCCCAGTACCGTCATCGGCAATGGTGACCAGGTTAGAGTACTTATACCGATCATTATATTTTTCTCCGAAATTGTAGTCTATCGGAATTTCTTGTGCATAACCAAGGAACATGGCAAAGATCGCCACAAAGAGAATACAGCTTTTTTTCATGGTTTGATATCAACTTTAGTTCATATCATGTTCCCGGGAAATCTGCTTTGCGTTTTTCGAGAAAAGCCGTGGTTCCTTCTTTAAAATCGTCTGTTCCAAAGCACTCACCAAAAGCTTTTATTTCGGCATCAAAACCGCTTGCATTACTCTTAAAACCTTCATTTATGACTTTTATTGCCTTTCCTATGGCAACGGGCGAATTATTTGCGATCCTGGCAGCTGTTTTCAGGCATTCAGCCATAAGCTCTTCCTGGGCTACGACCCGGTTTACCAGGCCATAGGCGGCGGCCGTATTGGCGTCGATCATAGAAGCGGTCATGATCAATTCCATAGCCCGGCCCTTGCCTATTAATTGAGGTAAACGCTGGGTACCGCCGTATCCGGGTATTACCCCGAGGGATACTTCAGGAAGTCCCATTTTGGCGTTATCGCTGGCTATTCTAAAATGGCAGGACATGGCCAATTCCAGACCCCCACCCAGAGCAAAACCATTTACAGCTGCTATTACGGGAGTTTGCAGATTCTCCAGATAATCAAAAAGTAGCTCCTGGCCCTTTTTGGAAAGCCTGGTCCCTTCTTTTTTCGAGTAGTCCGCGAATTCGGCAATATCCGCCCCGGCAACAAAAGCTTTGGGACCACTTCCGGTAAGGATGATGGTCCTGATGTCCGGATCCTGATCCAGACCTTCAAAGGCCTTATGCAGTTCCGAAATTGTGTCCACATTTAAGGCGTTCAGCTTTTCCGGTCGGTTTACCGTTACAATGGCAACCGCCTCTTTTTCTTCTACAGAAATATTCTTGAAGTTCATTTTTGAAGTTTTCTTATGATTGATTTTCTCTCGGGAACTTTACGGTAAAAACGGTCCCTTTTCCGGGTTGGGAAGTAAAATCGATTTCCCCCTTATAGGTCTCAACTATATTCTTGACCATTCCCAAACCTAATCCCATTCCACTGGACTTGGTGGTAAATTTAGGTTCGAATATCTTATCCTTAAAGCCGTCATCAATACCGATACCGTTGTCAGCAACGGAGATCTTTACATATTCTCCGGCCGCTGTAACCGATACCAGTATTCTTGGAGAAACAACTTCAGGCACTGCCTGAATGGCATTCTTCACCAGGTTGGTTACCACCCGGATCAATTGGGTACGGTCTAATTTGGCGATAAGCTTTTCTTCTTCGCTGATAAAGTGAATATAATCTTCATTGAAGATATCCAGGGCCAGCTTTACGATCTTAACCACATCCAGGGTTTCGTTTTGTTGGGCAGGCATTTCAGCAAAACTGGAAAAGGCCGAGGCGATACTGCTCATAGTATCTATTTGCTGGATCAGGGTCTTGGAGTATTCCTTTACTTTGGCCTTGGCGTTAGGGTCTGCCGGGTCGAATTTCCGTTCAAAACTTTGAACGCTTAGTCGCATTGGAGTAAGCGGATTCTTGATCTCATGGGCTACCTGTTTGGCCATTTCCCTCCAGGCCTGCTCCCTTTCACTTCTGGCCAGCTTGGCAGCACTTTGCTCCAGCTCATCTATCATCCCATTGTAGGAATCGATCAGCTTACCGATCTCTTCACTGGGATCTTCAATGATGATCTTTTCATTTCGTTTGGTAAGATGGGTTTCAGTCAGCCTGTCCGAAATGGTCTGTAGCGACCTGGTAATGTATTTGGAAATAAAGTAGGCCAGGGCAATGGCAATCAGCAACATCAGAAGATATACCCCGGCTAACCTTAGCAGGAACTCCCTCAGTTCCATATCGTTAAAGGTATTGTCTTCCAGGTAAGGAAGATTTAAAATACCAATTGGTTTGCTTTTTACATCGTGAATATAGGTGTAGGAAGCCTGATATCTTTCCCCGGCCGCGGCATTTTCTTCAACGTATCGTTGCTCCGCACTCGAAAGTAAACCGTTAAGCACGTCGGCGGTCAGGCAGATGGAGATGGAGTCGTTATTAAAGGTGGGACGGGAACTTTTGATCAGTTGTCCTTCCAGGTCATAGATATTGAAATTGATATTCTGCACATCCGCGATCTGGTATATCTCATCCTTAAAAATTCGGCCCAGGTACTCCGTGGTTGCGGGGTAGGTCGTCTCCCTTAGGGTATAGCTGATACTCTGTTGTATCTGTGCCTCCTTTCTCAGAAGCCGGTTCTGGTGATAATCCTTGGACTGTTCCCGGTACTGATAAATAGTAACACCAGCGATCAATACCGAAGCGATCAGTACCAGCAGTATCATCGTAATGAAAATCCGTGACCTAAGGGATAACTTTTTAAACAAGGAAGTTTAATTTGACCTTAAAGATAGCAATAATCACACCAAAAATGTTTCAGCAGAATAGCAGTGATCCAACCCGGCTCAGGCTTCCGGATTCTTATCCCGTATCCTTTTATAAAGCCTGATGCCCAGCATGAGCAATACCGCCAGCACCAGGATGCCCACGAGTCCGTAGATCCAGTTAAAAGCGCTTTTCAGCACAACTAAAAAGATCACCGCGAAGAGAATTAGTGTGGCTCCTTCATTCCAAATTCGCATAAATCTGGAGGTATAGCGGATGTCATCACGCTGCAATTGCTTGTAGATCTGATGCGTTCTTAGATGATACGCAAAGAGCAATACTACGAAGGCAAGTTTTACATGCATCCAACCCTGCGCCAGCCAGGATGGCATCAATAGCAGCAACCATATGGCAAAGACCGTCGCAAGAATGGCGGAGGGCCAGGTGATGATGAACCACAAACGTTTAGACATTAATTTGAGTTGCTTACTAAGGATCTCTTTTTCCGGCGAGGCCTTCTCCGAGGCCTCAATATGATAGATAAACAGCCTTGGGATATAAAACAAGCCGGCAAACCAGGTGATCACAAAAATGAGGTGAAGGGCTTTGATATAGTTGTAGTATTCCATAAGAAAGCAAGAAATGCGCTGCTAAGTTCCGTAAAACATGTCGCTTTTCCGAATCAGCAACCTAATTTAATCGGGTAAGCTCTACCCAAAAAGGAAATATCCTTTTGGAACCAATACCATAAAAAGGAATGAGATCACATTCCAGATCCGGGAAATATACGTTTTCCATGATCAACTCATCCGTATCCTGATCTTCATTACGTTGTTGAGCTACTAAAGTATTTGCCTCCAGGACCATTCTACCTCCCGCCTGAATCGGTTTGATGAATTTAAATCTAATCTTGTAATAACCCTCTTTTATGGTAACGCGCCATTTACCAAATACCTCTTCCTGTGCCCATATCCCCCGGTCTCCTTCGGCATCATTTCTATTGAGTACTACCGCTTCCGATGCTGTTGCCCCGACAATTGCTCTGGGAGGGTCCACAAGGTTGGGAGAGCTGACGAGTTCCAGATAGGTTTTGTCCAAATCTTCCTTTAATTGTAAGGCCATGTCCTTCTGATCCTCAATCCGATTTTCCAACTCCCAGGGATCCGTTTTCAGATCGTAAAATTCATAGTCCAGGATGTTTCCATCATGGTCCGTATTAGCCACCAGCTTTTGGTCTCCACGAACTAATGCCATATTATAATACCTTTCGGGATATTTTCTGGTCCAATAGAAAAATAAGGGCCTTTCAGACCATTGCTGCTGTTCATTTGAGTTTAACAATGGTAACAAGCTTCGTCCGTCAATCCTTCTGTCGACCGGAAGTTCAAGTCCGCAAATTTCTGCCAAAGTGGGTAGTATATCCATATGGACCGCATTCGTACTAATGTCCTTATTTCCGTCGAACTTCGCCGGAAATCGCATATAAAAAGGCACGCGTACCCCACCTCTGTATACGCTTCCTTTACGGCCCCTCATGCCGGCCACGTATCTTCGCTGTTGCGGACCGTTATCCGTAAGGAAAATCACGATAGTGTTTTCCGCAATACCAGACTCTTCCAGTTTGTCCAGTACTTTGCCCACATTATCATCAATATTGCTCACCATGGCATAAACCTTCCTGGCATCCTCCTTATCTTTCCTGGTCATCTTTGGAAAAGGCCCTTTAGGGTCAGCAAAGTCAGCGGAAGGATCTACGTTCCGGTACATTTGATTGTATTTCTCCGGAACCTGCAAAGGGGTATGAGGCGCATTAAAAGAAAGGTAACAGAAAAAAGGACCCTCCTTATTCGCTTCAATAAAACTGATGGCTTCCTGGGCGAAAATATCGCTACAATAACCAGGATACGCCTGTTGTTTTCCGTTACGCCATAAAACCGGATCAAAATAACTGCGGTCTCCCTGAAACCAGGTGGTAAAATCCCCTACCTGACCCATTCCTCCGGACAAATGGATGACGGACTCATCGAATCCCTGATCCATAGGTCTGTGCGGGTAGACATCTCCTAAATGCCACTTTCCGAATATTCCGGTACGATATGATTTTTGCTTCAGCAACTCTGCTATAGTAATCTCAGAAGATGCCATATTCGCGCCTCCGTTGTAGGTATCCCTAACTCCGGTCCTTAAGGAATAACGCCCGGTCATAAGGCTTGCCCTGGTTGGGGCACAAACCGGTGAGACGTAAAAGTTTGTAAAGCGGATACTCTCCCTGGCAAAAGCGTCCAAGACCGGGGTTTTGATATGAGGATTCCCTGTAACGCCCAGATCCCCATAACCCTGATCGTCAGTAATAATCACCAGAACATTAGGGCTGGACTGACTCTGCCCGAAAGTCACAGAGTGAAAGAGGAGAACCAAAAACAGTCGGACGGTATTTTTTAGCGAAAGATAATTTTCGGTGCCAGTTTGAGTCATTTTTCTGAAGTTTATTTCACAAACAAGTAGTTTAGGTTCAATTCGTTAAAGGATCTATTGAAAGCAGAGATCTCATCGTCTACCATTGCGTCAAAGGCTTTTAGTTGTTCGTTTATCTTAGCCGTCAATTCGTTCTTCACTGCAATATCCTGATCGGTTGGTGGAAAATCGTCCAGCGATACCAGGCTATTCAAATGCCCTAATTTATTGGTCAGGCGGATCGGAAAATTAAGAGGATCCTGCCGGCTTCGGTTCTTGGTTTGATACAAGGCCTTTTCTATTGTTCCGAAATCCGTTTTCATTTTTTTAGCCTTTTCTACAAGCTCTTTGGTTTCCTCATTATTCTCATATTGCTTGATGAAGGCATCCAGTTTTTCTGTTACTTTTCGGATCTTTTTTATGGATTGATGAGCCTTGTCTACGGTATTGTTGATGTCCGAAATGAAGTCGTACTGTTTTTGCATATCGGTCACTGATACTTCAGCTCTTGGATCCGGGAGGATCTTAAATCGCTGCGAGCTGCTTTGGTCATTTACCTTCAAATGCACCACGTATTCCCCGGGAACGGCCTTTGCCCCTTCCAGGTTTGCCCACCAAAGGACCATCCCCTTGAGCTTTTCCGCTCCCTTTCCTCTGGTATCCCAAACATGGGTATTGCCTCCCTTGGCCACCTTTAGTTTTTTATCCTTTTTCTTTGAGGCCCTGGAAAAATGCCCCAGGGTATCTCCTGAAACCGTTGTATAGGTAAGCGATACACTGTCTTTTTCCTGTAGATCCTTGAGGAAGAAATGAGACACTACCCCGTTTGGATGATTTTGCCCGGCCGTTTTGGACGGTTTTTCCGCAGCACTCCCCTTGGTACGGTAAGCGTCTTTCGGTTTGAAAAGGAAGCTTGCCGAGGTCTTCATGGAATCGTCCAATTGATGCAATACTGTAAGATCATCAATGATCCATACACTTCGGCCCTGGGTGGCGACCACCAGGTTGTCATTCTTCAATGCCAGATCGGTAATAGGGACAATGGGCAAATTCAATTGAAAGGGTTGCCAACTGGCTCCATCATTAAAGGAAATATACATACCGGTCTCTGTTCCTGCATATAACAATCCTTGTTTTTTAGGGTCTTCCCGAAGCACTCTTGTAAAGTGTTCCCCGTTTATACCATTCGTAATCTTTGTCCAGGTTTGGCCGTAATCCGTTGTTTTATACAAATAAGGTTTAAAGTCTCCTAGTTTGTAACGTGTTGCGGCGACGTAGCAGGTTCCCTCGTCATATGCTGAAGGTTCAATGCTATTGATCATATTCCATTCCGGCATATTCGCAGGTGTCACATTTTCCCAGTTGGCACCTCCGTCACGGGTCAGATGAATAAGTCCATCGTCACTACCAACCCACATCAGACCCTCCTTTAAAGGACTTTCATTAGCCGCAAAAATGGTGCAGTAATATTCCACACCCGTATTGTCCTGAGTAATTGGCCCTCCGCTGGATACCAATTTGTCTGGATCGTTACGGGTAAGGTCGCCACTTAACAATTGCCAGCTCTGGCCCTCATTGGTGCTCATGTGTACGTGATTGGAAAAGGTATATAGCTTTTTCGGATCGTGTTTACTGAACAGTATGGGGAAATTCCATTGGAATCGATATTTCATGCCTTCTGCTCCGTAGCCCATGGGATTATCCGGCCAGACGTTGATTCCCCGGACGGTATTATTGTCGTGATTAACCCTGGTCAGAAATCCTCCGTAGCTTCCGCCATACACGATTTCATTGTTCGTTGGATCTATCGCGATATGCGCAGACTCGCCTCCAGCGGTTGGTTCCCAATCATCTTCATCTATACTTCCTCCGTCTGAGCGGTGTTTAATCCGAACTGTGGAATTGTCTTGCTGAGCCACGTAAATACGATACGGGAAAGCATTATCCGTAGTTACCCTGTAAAACTGCGCTGTAGGTTGATTGTAATAAGTACTCCAAGTCTCGCCACCATCATAACTGACCTGTGCGCCACCATCATCCCCGATTACCATTCTGTTTGAATTTTCCGGAGCGATCCAAAGGTCATGATGATCACCGTGTGGTGCATTAAAAGTCTCAAAAGTCTTGCCCCCATCCGTAGATCTGTGGTAACGAACGTTGAGAACATACACCTTGTCCACATCTTCGGTGTCCGCATATACCCGCGTATAATACCAGGCTCGTTGCCGCAATTTGCGTTCGCTGTTAACCTGGGTCCATTTCTTTCCGCCATCCTCACTTCTGTAAAGCCCTCCTTTTTCTTTATTCTCCACGATGGCCCATAACCGTTGTGAGTTTTTGGGCGACACTGTGACTCCGATAATGCCTAAAGTATCTTTTGGAAATCCTTCGTTTTTAGATATTTCTTTCCAGGTTTCTCCGCTGTCCGTACTCTTCCAAAGGGCAGAGCCATCACCCCCGCTGCTAAGACTATAGGGAGTCCTTTGGGCCCTCCAGGTTGATGCGTAAATGATCCTTGGGTTGTTAGGGTCCAGCACCAGGTCTACGGCTCCGGCCTGCTGATTTACAAAAAGGGTCTTGCGCCAGGTTTTCCCGCCATCGGTGCTCTTATATACCCCTCTATCCTCAGTGGGTTTATAGATATTCCCAAGCACTGCAGCGTAGACTATATTGTGATCCCTGGGGTGAATTCTGATTCGGGGTACATGACGACTTTTCTCGAGCCCTGCCGAAGTCCAGGTCTTCCCGGCGTCTTCGGTTTTCCAAACCCCGTATCCTGAGGACACATTTCCTCTTAGTGTTTTTTCACCACCTCCGACATAAATAACGTTTGGGTCGCTTTGAGAAACCTCTACGGCCCCGATACTACCCCCAAAATAGCCATCCGAAATGTTTTCCCAGTGGCGCCCTCCGTCTGTAGTCTTCCAGACCCCGCCTCCTGTTGCTCCAAAGTAAAAGAGATTGGGTTCTCCGGGAACCCCGGTTACGGCAGCAGACCTACCTCCTCTAAAGGGACCTACCAAACGGTATTTTAGACTGGAATACAGGCTTTCCTGGTAAGGGTTAGTAATGGTGCTTCGCTTTTTTCTCTGTGCCTGGGTTGATAGCGGTAAGCACAATAAAACCAGGGTCAGCATCACTAGGCCGGAGTAGTATTTTTTCATGTTTAGATTTTTGAATTAGTCCAGCTTAAATGTAGGGAATGTTTTTTAGTTGACCTCAGCAGGAAATTCAAAAGTTATTGTTGCAGCAGACATTTTCCGGCAGTATGATTTTTGCTGATTTGTGATGAGAGTGCTACGCAAAAGTTTTAGTACTTTTAAGCAAGTGGGAATCCTATCTGAAAACTAGTATTGCGAAACGATGAAAAACAATTTTATGCGAACCGGGCTCGTGTTTATCATCATTTCACTCCTTTTCCTATTAGCTTGTGAACAGCGAGAAGATAAAAAGGCCTTACTGGAGGCCATCTCAGTCAATCCGGATTACAGTTCCTGGTCTCACTATCTGGGCGATCCTAAGAGAACACATTATTCCGTTTTGCAGGAAATTGATACTACAAATGCGAGCGAATTAAAAATCGCCTGGCAATACCAAAGTGGCGAATTGGAGGAAGGCAGAAATACCCAGATACAAACAAATCCACTCATACTGGGAGACCAGCTTTACGGCATATCACCTACAAATTCACTTTTTGCGATAAAGGCAGATACCGGGCAGTTTCTTTGGGAGTTTAAACCCGAAGCAGCGGATCAGACGGGCCTTGGGCTGAGTCGTGGAATGCTGTATTGGCCTGGAGAAATGCCAGAGGACGAAAGACTGTTTTACGCTTCCGGACCCAGGTTATACGCCCTGAGTCCGCAAACAGGATCTATAGTAGAGACTTTTGGAGACGGGGGTAGTATAGATCTTCGTGAGGGCCTGGGAAGACCAGCTGATAAATTACCATTGGTAATGACAACACCAGGGGTGGTTTTTCAGGACTATATTATACTTGGTCATCGCACTTCGGAGTCTCCGGGTGCCGCTCCGGGACATATAAGGGCTTTTAATGCCAAGACCGGAAAGCAGGAGTGGATCTTTCACACCATACCCCAACCAGGTGAATTCGGCTATGAAACCTGGCCTGAAGAAGCCTACAAAACCACAGGAGGAGCAAACAACTGGGCTGGAATGGCCCTGGATGAGGCCAATGGATTAGTTTTTATTCCGACCGGTTCCGCGGCCTTCGATTGGTATGGAGGTGACAGGTTAGGAGATAATCTTTTTGCCAATACCCTATTGGCCCTTAAGGCAGACAGCGGGGAAAGGGTATGGCATTACCAGTTTGTAAAACACGACGTTTGGGACCGGGACCTTCCAGCTCCTCCTAACCTATTGACGGTAGAAATGGACGGTAAACTGATCCCGGCTGTCGCCCAGGTTACCAAAAGCGGACATATCTTTGTATTCGACCGGTTAACTGGAACACCGCTGTTTCCTATTGAGGAAAAGACCTATCCTGCCACCAAACTGGAAGGAGATCAGACGGCGCCCTCTCAGAGCCTCCCTGTGAAACCTCTCCCGTTTGCCAGACAGATGCTGACAGAAGCTGACCTTTATGCACCGGAAAGACCTGCATTTGTTGACGATTTCATAGATAAGGATCAGAATATCAGCCCCCCAACCGTAAGTGAAAAATTAGCTTCTGTAACTTCCGAAGGTCAATTCATCCCCATAGATACGCGCGGGGTGATTCTGTACCCGGGGGCCGACGGCGGTGCGGAATGGGGCGGCGCCGCTGTTGATCCCAGAAATGGGGTCATGTATGTGAATGCCAATGAAATGGCCTGGATTGTTCGTATGGCCAAGGTTGGTGAAAAAGATGGCAAAAGGCTTAGCAAAGGGGCTACCTTAACGCAGATCCATTGCGCTCGCTGTCACGGAGGAGACCTGCAAGGCCTCGGAGCTATACCGGAATTGCAAAATGTAAAAGACCGCCTTTCCAGGGAAGCGATCTCAGAGATAATTCACAATGGAAAAGGTGCGATGCCGGCAATGCCAAACCTCAACGAGGATGAGCTGGCAAGCATCTCAGCATTCATAAAAGGAATTGAAGAACCTGAAATATCAGATCACAGGGCCGAAGATACCCCAGAGCTACCCTATGCCATGGTTGGATTTGGCCGGTTTAAGGATGACAGAGGTTACCCGGTTGTGAAACCGCCCTGGGGGACACTCAACGCCATCGACCTGAATACCGGTGAATACCTGTGGAAAGTCCCGCTAGGGAATGAAGAGAAATTGAATGATCCTGAGTATCCCGAATCTGGTACAGAGAATTACGGCGGTCCGGTTATTACCGCAGGGGGAGTCCTTTTTATCGGTGCCACAAAAGACGAAAAGTTCAGGGTCTTTAATATGAGAACGGGAGAAAAACTCTGGGAAACCGATTTGCCGGCAGGAGGTTATGCGACCCCGGCGACCTATGAGGTCAACGGGAAACAATACGTGGTCATAGCCTGTGGGGGAGGGAAAATGGGAACCCCTTCAGGAGCTGCTTACGTAGCTTTCTCATTATAAGTAAGTAACTGTAAATCAACATAAAAGACAGAAGTAATTATCCATATAATCTAAAGACACAATATGAAAATACCTATTAGTATATTATTGGTGATATTAGCCGTTAACCTTGTTTCAGCACAAGACCGTATCACCGGGGAATTGAGCGCAACCCGCTCTGAGGTTTTGGCGCAAAACGGCATGGTAGCCACTAGTCATCCGCTTGCAACTCAAGTTGGACTGGATGTCTTAAAAGCTGGTGGCAATGCGGTGGATGCTGCTATTGCAGCCAACGCCGCCCTGGGTTTAATGGAACCTACGGGTTGCGGCATTGGTGGGGACCTGTTCGCCATTGTATGGGATGCCAAAACACAAAAACTCTACGGACTAAATGCAAGCGGTCGATCGCCCGGGAGTCTTAAATTGGCGTACTTTGAAAAGGAAGGCATGGATGAGATCCCCTCCCTCGGGCCTCTTCCGGTTAGTGTTCCCGGAGCAGTGGATGGCTGGTTTGAGTTACACGGGAAGTTCGGATCCCAACCTATGGAGCAACTGCTACAACCCGCCATAGCCTATGCTGAAAAAGGCTTTCCCTTAACGGAACTGATCGCGTGGTATATGCAACGCTCTATCCCATACTACCAAAGTCAGGGATTCCCGAATATTGCGGAGACCTATATCGCACAGAACAACAATAAACTCCCGGCAGAAGGAGCGGTTTACAGGAACCCGTATCTGGCGGAAACCTATAAAAAGATCGCAAAGGGTGGACGGGATGCTTTCTACAAAGGTGAAGTAGCCAGGACCATCGCGGATTTTATGAAATCCCAGGGCGGATTTCTTTCTGTAAAGGACCTTGCGGATCACAGGTCTGAATGGGTAGAACCGATCTCAGTAAACTATCGCGGGTACGATGTATGGGAACTTCCACCGAACGGACAGGGAATTGCGGCCTTACAGATGCTGAAGATCTTAGAGGGTTATGATTTTTCAAACATAGAATTCGGAAGTGCAGAACACCTGCATCTCTTCACCGAAGCCAAAAAACTAGCGTTTGAAGACAGGGCAAAGTATTATGCTGACATGGATTTTGCAGAGGTCCCGGTCGCCGAATTGATATCGGAAGACTATGCCAATAAACGAAGGGAATTAATTAAGGATCGCGCCAGCACCTACAAGGCCGGGGAAATAAGTGTAGGTGAGACCATTTACATGACAGCGGCCGATAAGGATGGGAATATGATCTCACTCATTCAAAGCAACTATATGGGAATGGGTTCAGGTCTTGTACCTCCCCAGCTGGGCTTTATGTTGCAGAACCGGGGGAAATTATTCAGCCTGAAAAAAGGACAGGCCAATACGTATGCCCCGGAAAAAAGGCCCTTCCATACCATAATTCCGGCTTTTATTACGAAAGACGGAAAGCCCTATGTTAGTTTTGGGGTGATGGGAGGTGATTTCCAGCCTCAGGGTCACACCCAGATAGTCATGAACCTGATCGATTTTGGGATGAATCTACAGGAAGCCGGGGATGCTCCGCGTTGGGACCATAGCGGGGGCTCCAGCCCTATCGGTACGGGAAAAGAAGGTAGAGGCACGGTACGTGTGGAATCCGGCATACCCTATAAAACGATTCGCGGCCTTATGGGCCGGGGCCATTCCGTAGGATTCACCAGAGGTTCCTATGGAGGTTATCAGGCCATTTTATGGGATGATGAGAACAAGGTGTACCACGGGGCCTCTGAAAGCAGGAAGGACGGCATGGCAGCCGGATATTAAAGAAAAAACCAATTTATGAAAATCCTTTTGGCCTCCATAGGTACCAGGGGAGATATGGAACCGTTCCTGGCGGTAGGCGAACTACTTCAAAAACGGGGACATGAGGTTGTTTGTTTGTTTCCCGAACACTTCCGCAGCCTTGCTGAAGCCTCGGGCTTTCGGTTTGGGTCTTTAGGTCCGGAATTCATAGACCTTTTAGAGAGTGATATCGGCAAAGCTGCCATGGGCGGAAGCGCCTCTGTATGGCAAAAGATCAAGGCCTACTCCAAAATGGCCAGGATCTTCGCCCCAATACGAAAAGAGCTGGTAAAACGTCAGAAGGATTTCATCGAAACTGAAAAACCGGATCGTATTGTACATCATGCCAAAGCCCTTTACCCATTTTTCTGGGGTCAGGAAAACCCGGGGAAGAATATTTTGGTACTGCCGGTACCCTATGTAATGCATCCTGTAAAAGATCAGGCGCATGTGATGTTCAACCGGGATTTAGGACCCTTCCTTAACAGGGCTACCTATGGCCTGGCCCGCTTCGGATTGCTCAAAGCGACCAAAAGTGATGCCAAGGGGCTGGTACCTGAATCCATGCTTGCCAACACTATGGTAAAAAAGATGCTGGACGAGACGCCGTCCATCTATACCATTTCTCCTTCTTTGTTTTCCCGGCCTTCCTATTGGCCTTCTCACGTACAGGTACTCGGTTATCACGAGCGAAACAAGATCCTGAATTGGGAACCGGATGAAGCTTTACAGGCCTTCATGCAGAAACATCCCAAATTCGTGCTCGTTACTTTTGGAAGTATGATCAACCCTGCGCCTCAGAGGAAAACAGCGACCATTGTAAGGGCTCTTGAGAAGTATCAAATACCTGCACTGATCAACTGTGCAGAGGGTGGCCTGGAACCGCTTTCGGATTTCAATAGGGAGCTGATCCATTTTGTCCATGGCATTCCCTACGATTACATATTTCCCAGGACCTATGCGGTGGTACACCACGGAGGTTCGGGGACTTCGCATATGGCTATGAAGTACGCTTGTGCCTCCATGATCATTCCTCATATCATTGATCAGTTCTTGTGGAATAAGATCCTGAGCGAAAAAGGGGTCGGACCGAAGGGTCCGTCAATAACCTCCCTTAATTCCAAAAACTTCGATCCTAAATTGTCAGACCTCTGGCAGAACAATGCTTACAAAGCAAAGGCAAAAGAACTAGCCGGACAGATGGCCTTGGAAAAATATGAAAATGAGTTAGCAGAAGCCATAGTAAACCAGACTGATTGATCGAATACTATCAGGCTGTAGAAACAACGAGTTCCCGCTTAATTTCACGCCTCAGATAATACCCGGTCACGATAGTCGCCAATACATCGGCTATGGGAAAGGAGATCCATACCCCCAGTTCTCCCAAAAAGTTCGGAAGTATCAGAATGAGTGGGATAAAAAAGAACCCCTGCCTGGTAAGGGTAAGCAACAGGGCAGGAATTGCCTTGCCGATAGCCTGGAAATAAGCCGCTCCAATTAACTGCAGGGCGATAATGGGTGTAGCCGCAAAAACCCAACGCATTGCAGCAGGGGCATGTTCCAAAACAAAGGTGTTGGTCGCCAATTCTGCAGCGTCCATCCCCGGTCTATCACTTAAAAACAGGTTGGCAATCTCCGCAGGGAATACCATAAGGCCTATAAAGACCAGGGTTGCCATATAAGCGGCGTATCTGATCGCGGTATTGATAGATTTTTGTACTCTTTGGTATTTTTTAGCCCCGTAATTGTAACCCGCTATGGGCAGGAACCCCTGGGTTACCCCGAAAACAGGGAACAGGGCAAACATCAGCATCCTTCCGATAATAGCGTAAACCGCAACCATGGCCTCTCCTCCCAGGTTGAATAAAATATTGTTCATCAATAAATAGGTAACGCTCACCACGGCTTGCCGGGCCAGGGTCACAAAACCCAGCGCCCCAATTTCCTTTAGGATGGGTCTTTGCAATCCGAAGTGCAAGGGGCGAAGTTTTAACTCGGAATTCCTGGAAAGAAAGAACCAGAAGATATAGCCAAAACAGAGAAGGTAGCCAGCTGTAGTAGCCCAGGCTGCCCCATGCATACCCCAATCAAAAACATAAATAAAAAGGTAATCCAGGAAAAGGTTTCCAACCGATGGGATAATCATGGCGATCATGGCATTCTTAGGTTTCCCTTCTGCCCTGATGACTGTATTTCCCATCATACAAAGCGCCAGAAAGGGCACTCCGTATAACACAATGATGTAATATATCTTGGCCAGTTCAAATATGCCCCCCTTTCCACCAAAAGCCGGAATTAGGGTATCTACAAAATAAAGGCCGAGAATTACCATGGAGACGGTCACCAGCAAGGTAAGGGTGATCTGGTTCCCAAAGGTTCGCAGGGCTTTTTCCTTGTTATCGGCTCCGAGGGCCCGGGAAATAATACTGCTTCCTCCAATTCCTATGGCCATCCCCAGAGCCGCGATAAAGAAAGAAACAGGCAGTACTACATTAATGGCCGCAATGGCGATGGAACCTATCCAGTTCCCTACAAAGATAGAATCTACCAGTACGTTAATGCTCATTACAAGAATGCCGATTGAAGCCGGCACGGCTTGTTTAACGAGTAGTTTTCCGATAGGTTCAGTGCCTAATTGTTCCGCGGAGACTTTTGCCATATGGGGTTTTAGGGTAAGGCGAGGTTGCCGTGCAAAACTAATCCTTTATTTGCTCTTTTTCCAGGCTTTGCCTCGCATTTGTCCTTAATTCCTTTATGTAATCCGAGGAAATGGAATAGCGGGCGATCTCAGACGGGTAAAACTTCTTTTTTGTTCCAGTCTTCAATCCATTCTACCATCAATTCCACCCAGGGATCACTATCGTTCAGACAGGGAATGTGTTTGTATTCCGCTCCCCCCGCTTCCTGGAATTGCTCCTTACCTTCCATGGCGATCTCTTCAAGGGTTTCCAGGCAGTCCGAAACAAAGGCCGGTGTTATGACAGCGAGGTTCTTTTTTCCTTCTTTGGCCAGACGTTCAAATTCATAATCCGTATAGGGTTTCAGCCAGGGGTCTCCTGCAAGTCTGGATTGAAACGAGGAGCTCACCTTATCATCAGGGAGATTGAGAAAAGCCTTTACGCGTTCAGTAGTGTCATAACACTGATGGCGGTAGCAACTGTGATGGGCCACAGAGTTAGTCTGGCAACAGCTTCCGTCTATTTTACAGTGAAAGCTGGTGGGATCTGATTTTCTGATATGACGTTCCGGAATACCGTGATAAGAGAACAATATGTGGTCGTAATCGATGTCTTTCAGGCCAGAAGCAATGGCCTCCGAAAGCACCTTGATATATTTGTCATTCTTATAGAAGGCCGGGAGGGTGGTAATCCTGATTTCGGGAAACGAAGCCTTTTGTACTTCCATGGTCTTTACCACCACCGTTTCATAGGAACTCATGGCGTAATGAGGATATAAAGGTACCAAAAGCACCTCATCCACCCCTTTACCTTTCAGTTCCTGAAGGGCCTTTTTTATAGACATGGATCCATAACGCATCCCCAGTGCAACAGGCAAGGCTGTTTTAGACCGCACCTTTGTGGTAAACCTCTCTGAGATCACAATAAGCGGGGAGCCTTCCTCCCACCAGATCTTGGAGTAGGCTTCTGCGGATCGCTTGGGCCTGGTTTGTAGAATAATTCCGCGGACCAAAAGTATACGCAGCCACTTAGGCACGTCAATCACCCTTTCGTCCATTAAGAATTCATCCAGGTAAGGTTTTACGTCCTTAGGGGTAGGACTGTCAGGAGAACCCAAATTCACTAGTAAAACTCCCTTCATAGCGTTGTAATTTTAGCAGCGCTAAAATACGACAAGCAAGGAAATTCCGTTAGGATAATGCAAATTGTTTTTCGAATGTACCTATAAAGGAATCTTATGATTTTGACTAACGGGAATCATTTTGAGAAGCTTAACATAATTTCCTGTTAATTCATCTAAAGCATTTTGAACTGCCCGTTTTTTTGGGCAACTTAGTCTTAAATCTTTAGCGGACATGCGCATTTTTGTTGTTTTCATATTCTTTTTTTCAGGCTTTGTGCTCAGCGCCCAGGAGAAGAACAGTTTGCTATGGGAGATTTCCGGTAATGGACTTGACAAGAGTTCTTATCTCTACGGAACCATGCACGTGAGTAAGAAGATTGCCTTTCGTTTAGACGATGTGTTCTACGAAGCACTGGATCAAAGTGATATGGTTGCCCTGGAATCTGATCCGGCCACCTGGTTGGAAAGCGACCTGAACAATGGCTTTATGGGATACCAGAATAACGGCGGAGTTTCAGCAGGCTTTTATACCAGAGCGTTTAGCGTAAGAGCACCTACCAAAGAACAACTTGCCAGTTATCTCGCTTTTGAGGACGGCATGCTCAATAATATACTTTATCGTACCAATGAGTATTCCCAAAACTTCGAAGAAGAGACCTACCTGGATATGTTCATATATCAGGCCGGTGCCAAGTTTGAAAAGCCCATTGTTGCGCTTGAAGATCTTGAAGAAGCTACAGCCCTGGTGGGGCGGGCCAGTATGAATGCTGTGAAGCCCAAACCGGATGAATGGTTGCAGAAGCGCATGAAAAGGCAAGACCTGATGCTGCTAATGCAGGACGCCTACCGGGAGAGGAATATCAACCTTCTGGACTCCATAGACCGGGCCATGTATACGGATCACTATTTGGAGAACATGCTGTATATCAGGAACAGGAATATGGCCCACAGCCTGGATTCTGTTATGCGCCATGGAAAGGTTTTTGCCGGAATCGGTGCTGCACATTTACCGGGGGAGCAGGGTGTTATTTCCTTACTTCGGGATAAGGGCTATACGGTAAAGCCACTGATCTCCCGTTCCACCTCCAGAGGATTGCAACTCAAGACTAAATTTGAAAAGAAGCGAAAGAGCAACGCCTATCTCCCTCAGGGGCCGGACGATGACTTTTTTACCATAGGCCTTCCTGAAAAGCTATACCCTGTATCGGAATTTTGGGCTACTACATACATTGCTCCCGACCTGGCAAATGGCAGTTATTTGATCGTAAACAGGATACCCACATATGCCTATTTAAAAAAGGATGGGATACGAACTTTGGCAGAGATAGACGCCTTGCTTTTTGAGAATATACCGGGTAAGATCCTGGACAAGAAAAGGATACAAAAAGGTCCTTTTGAAGGGCTGGATATTCGAAATCAACTTAAGAACGGAGATCATCAGCGCTATCAAATTTTTATCACTCCCCTGGAGATACTCATTTTTAAGATGGGGGGAGAAGGGGATTTCGTCAAAGTAAGTTCGGATACCATTTTCAACAGTCTGAAATTCAAAAATGAACCTGCGAAAAAGCTTTCCTTAAGTTCCGGGTTTAAGGATTTCAGTATCAGGCTGCCTTCTCTTTACAGTTTTAAGAACAGGTTCCGTTCCGGTAAGCGGAATTTGGAAGCCTATGACTCACTGACGGATACTTATTATTTCCTGAGGCGAGCGACCTTGAACGATTTTTCTTTTATAGAGGAAGATACTTTTGAACTTAAGCATATTCAAAAGCGCTTCCTGCAGGACCTTAAAATAAAGCCTTCTAAGGAAAGTTTCGTCGAGGACGGTTTCGTTTCGACCAGCAAGTTGGATCCCAAATCCAGGAAATCACTTCATCTAAATACTGTTTTCAGGAGGGGAGATTATTATTTAATGGGAGTTTTGACAGAAGATCCGGAGGAAGCCTCCAGCTATTTCAGTTCCTTCAAATTAAACGATCCAAGCTATTCCAAGGCCTTTGAGAAGATCAGGGATACCGCCCTCTTCTTCACAACCGTTTCCCCGGTTGAACCGCCCAAATTCGTTGAAAGCAGTAATAATTACTATCAGGGAAGGTCTAAACCCAAGCCCTATGACGCTTATACCAAAAAGACGCGTTATACCAACAAAAATGATGAATCCATTGCGGTAGAACTGACAAAGTCTCACGATTTTTTGATGTTCAAAACCATCGATTCCGTATGGGCACTTCGGAAAAAACAATACGCGAAAAAGAAGCTATGCATTCAGGAAGAGTGCACCGCTAAACCATCGGATGGATTGTATGAATTACAACTTACCCTTACTGATACTGCCAGTACCAGGGGCATACTGGTAAAGAATGTGCTTAAGGGAGGTTTGCTTTACGAGCTTAAAGCCGTTATTGATACCGTACAACAGCCCAGTAGATTTGTTTCGGAGTTCTTTTCGAATTTTAAACCATTGGATACCCTTATTGGGCGTGATATTTTGGAGGATAAAACACAGGATTTCTTTACCGCTTTACGGGAGAATGACAGTATAGCAAGTAAAGGCTATCGCTTTTTGCGGTTTGACGAATCACATATAGATTCGTTGACCCATTATATCGAGAATTTTGATTTCCCTTCAGATAAAAAGCACATCCGGTCCCACCTGATCCAAAGACTTGGTAAGATTGAAGACCCCAGGGTTGTTTCATTTTTTAGGAACTACTATGCCAATTCGTATGATAATTCCACGGCTCAGGCCAAGATCTTGCAGTCTGTTGCAAATTCACAGGACGAGGAATCTACAGAATTACTTCTGAACCTTCTCACCCAGGATTTACCGTTGGTTTCCAAATCCCTGGAGATCCAGAAGATCTTCAGTCCTTATAGGGACAGCCTGCAGCTGGCCAGGAAGCTTTTCCCTGAAATCCTGGACTATGGAAGCATCCCGGAATATAAATCCCCGGTCTTCTCCCTGCTGGCTTCATTGAAATCAGAAGGTTTGCTTAAACCTAAAGTCTATAAAAAATATAAGAAGCAGATCCTTAACGACGCGAGGATACAGCTCAAAAGACAGTTGGGAAGCTATAATTCGGACGAGAACAAAAGGGTTAGCTATAACAGGGCAAACAGCAAACAAAACCTTATTCTCCGGGATTATGCCACACTACTATTCCCATTCCGTAACGAAAAGCATGTGCGACAGTTCTTTGACAAACTCTTACTGTTAAAAGATCCTGAAATTCAATGCACCTATGCTGTATTGCTTGCAGAAAACGGAGAGCAGATCCCTCAAAAGCTTCTTAACGGTCTGGCGGCAGACATAAACAGTCGCGCCAAGTTGTACGACGGTCTGGAAAGTATCGATAAGTCCACGCTATTCCCTTCCTCTTATGCTTCTCAACAGTTTATGGCCGAGAGCGCTCTATTCAAAAAGAGAAAATTTAGCGAGACCAGGGACAGTCTGAAATTCCTTGAAAAGCGCCCCATAATGTATCGCGGCGACAAGTACAATGGCTATTACTTCATCTTGCGAAACAAACAGAACAAGAATGAGAATGGAAAAATATACCTTGTGGTATATGAGCAGAGAAAACCATTGAGCACCAAGCCCTTTTACCAGAGCAAAGGCCTAAGAATAGAGGATACGGATACGGAGGAGGAAACCATAGGTTACGCCCAGGAGGCTTTTATTCTTAAAGACCGAAAGCGCGCCATGGTATACCGACCAGATCGCTATCAGGGCTACGGACACTACGGTTATTGAATTACTGCTAAATAATTCCCTATTTTTAAGCAAAACTTCTATTTCGGTGAAAATTAAGCTTGCCATATTATTCATTTGCTGCACAGTATCTGCCTGCCTGGCCCAGGATATTATTTGTTCTGCCAAAGACAAAGAAGCCTTTCATAAGAAGATAGGGGAATTAGAATCTGTGGAGATCAAAAAAGCAGGTGAGAACATGGTAGCAATAGGCAAGACCTTTCTGGGCACGCCTTATGTAGCCAAGACCCTTGAGATTGGCGAGGTGGAATCCCTGGTGGTCAATCTTCACGGATTGGATTGCACTACTTATGTTGAGAATGTCCTTGCTTTCAGTCTCATAATGCGTACCAAAAATCCGGATTTTGATTCCTTTGTAGCCACACTGGAGAAGATACGATATAGGGATGGAGAATTGGATGGCTATGGTTCCAGGTTGCATTATTTTACAGAATGGATCGCCAATAACGAACAGAAAGGCCTGATGAAGGATGTAACTGCAGAACTTGGCGGGCAGCCTTTGCAGAAAGAGATCAACTTTATGAGTACCCATCGGGATCTTTACCCCTTTCTTAAAAGTGACTCGAATTTCGATAAGATCGTAGGGGCGGAAAAAGGGTTAAACAGCAGGTCAATTTGCGTTTTATCGCAAGATCAGATCGCCACCCAGGAATCTTTGATCAAATCCGGGGATATCATCGCATTGGCTACTTCAATTGCAGGCTTGGATGTTACTCATACCGGTATTGCCACCCGGGAGGCCGACGGACGTATCCATCTACTACATGCTTCTTCTTCCGGACAGGTGGAGGTATCTGAATTACCACTGGTAGACTATCTCAAAAAGATCAGTAAGAATACGGGAATAATTGTCGCCAGGCCTTTATAGGCAGTACTAGCCGTTAAGTGACATCAAATACTTCTTGGGGGTAGTGCCGTACTTTTTCTTGAATGCAGCAATAAAATGACTGGAAGTGCTGTAACCCACCCTAAGTCCTACTTCATTGACGTTATAGGTATTGGACTCCAACATTTTTCTCGCCATTTCCATCTTGTAGTCAAAAAGAAAACTATAAACGGAATCCCCATATATCTGTTTGAAACCTTCCTTTAACTTCTTTAGAGGTAAACCGATCTCCTTGGCCAGTTCATTGAGGGTAGGAGGTTCTGCCATACGGTTGATTATGATCTCCTTCGCCTTTCGAATTCTGTTGACATTATCTTCGTCTGCCAGGTACGGGCACTGTTCCATATCCGCATCTTCACTGTGATTGAAGTAGAGCGATATCAGTTCATAAACTTTGCCCTTTACGTATAATTCCTGTATGGAACTATGTATGTTATTGTTCATGATCTGACTCAGAATGACGGCAATCGAAGGCGAAATATGTTCCTGGGAATAGTACTTCTTGTCCTTGTTCTCCAAGGTTAGAAAGTGAATATGATCAGCCTCCCTGGAAAACAGTGAATGAAACTTGCGAATGCTCATAATAATACTGACCATCCAGGTATTCGGAGCTACCTCAGCCTCCAGAGGTAAGTCTGCCTGGGTGTTATAGAGTAAGAGGGAATTCTCCTCCGGAACGTCCAGGGCATACCTGCCCTCGTTAAATATAAATTTGAGATTCCCTTTGGAACAAAAGTGGAATTGAATAAAGGAACGGTCTATAAACCGATTGACCTTAAAAGCCCTGGCGGCATCGTTTTGCGCCTTCAACACTACGAAACCTTCCTCAATCTTTAGTTCATCTAAAGAACCTTTGGCGACACTTTCAACTTGCATAAAAATTGGATATTGACGTCTTTTATTTAGATTTGTTCTAAATAGATTAGCTCAAAAACGCTATATTTCCTACAAAAATAGCAATTTTATTCCGGAAAACCGGCTTGACTGCTGCCCTAAACCTATTTCGGCATATTTTGTTCCTCTAGCGTTATTTTTAATGAAGGCAGGCGTGTATTTTTGTTTCCGATCTAATTTAGGGAATGCAGCGTTATCATATTTCCAGACATAATTCTTTCTACACCATAGGCCTTAGCTACAAAAAGGCCGACGCGGATATAAGAGGCAGGTTTAGCCTTGATGAAGTTTCTGCAGTGGCTTTGCTGGAACAGGCAAAGGCAGAAGGTATTGACGGGCTGCTCGTCACTTCAACCTGTAATAGAACAGAATTACACGGTTTCGCACAACACCCTTTTCAGCTTATAAAATTACTTTGCGACAATACGAAAGGAACCGTCGAAGAATTTCAGGCAGTCGCCTATGTCCACAAAAACAAGGAAGCGATCAACCACCTTTTCAGAGTTGGGACCGGTTTGGACAGCCAGATCCTGGGAGACTTTGAGATCATCAGTCAACTTAAACGCAGCTTTATCCGATCTAAAAAGATCGGCCTGGCTAATCCTTTTCTGGAGAGACTCTGCAACGCTGTTATCAGGGCCAGTAAGCGCATCAAGACGGAGACCCAGATCTCCTCGGGTGCTACCTCGGTAGCTTTTGCTTCTGTACAGTATATTTTAAAGGAGATACCGGACATCGCTAATAAAGATATTTTGTTATTCGGAACCGGCAAAATCGGGCGCAATACCTGTGAAAACCTGATCAAGCACACCGATCACTCCCATGTTACCCTGATCAATCGGACCCGCGATAAGGCCGAAAAGATAGCAGGCAAATTTAACCTGGTAGTCCGGCCCTATTCCGAGCTCGCTTCGGAGATCAGGAAGACCGATATACTGATCGTGGCCACAGGCTCTCAGTCACCGACGATCACCAAAGAACTGATCCACAACAAAAAGCCCTTGCTTATACTGGACCTTTCCATCCCAAAAAACGTTTCGAACGAAGTTGCCCAACTTGAGCACGTTTCCCTGGTTCATTTGGATGATCTCTCCAAAATAACAGACGAGACCCTGGAGCGCAGAAAAGCATTTATTCCTCAGGCAGAAGAGATCATTGAAGAGATCAAATCTGAATTCAGTCAATGGCTGGAAACGAGGAAGTTTGCCCCGGTAATCAATGCCCTGAAGAAAAAATTGAATTCGCTTAAAGACGCGGAATTGGACTACCAGTCCAAAAAACTCGCCAACTTCGACTCCCAACAGGCAGATATCGTTTCGGAGCGGATCATTCAGAAGATCACCAGGCAATTTGCCAATCACCTCAAGGAAAGTGATCACAATGCGGAGGACAGCCTGGAACTCATACAAAAAGTATTTCAACTAGAACTGGATTCCAAATGAGTGCCCCAATCCGAATTGGAACGCGAGATAGTGAACTCGCGTTATGGCAGGCGAACACCGTAAAAAAAAAGCTGCAGCAATTAGGGCATGAGGCAGAACTCGTTCCGGTAAAATCCGATGGCGACCTCCGTCAGGATCTTCCACTCTACGAATTAGGCATAACCGGCATCTTTACAAAAACCCTTGATATTGCCTTGTTGGAAGGCCGGATAGATATTGCAGTACACTCCATGAAAGACGTACCTACCACCTTGCCCAGGGGTATTGTTAAAGCGGCGGTTCTAAAAAGGGCAAGTTTCCGGGATATTCTGGTTCACGATGGATTGGATTTTCTAAACGCCAAAGGAACCATAGCCACAGGCAGCCTTAGGAGAAAGGCGCAGTGGTTGCATCGCTACCCCATGCATGAGGTGGTAGATCTTAGAGGCAATGTCAATACGAGACTTCAGAAATTTCAAGATCATAAATGGGACGGTGCAATTTTTGCGGAGGCCGGTCTGGAGCGTATTGGGAAGCTACCGGCAAACCATACAGCCCTGGAGTGGATGATACCAGCACCTGCACAAGGCGCCATGTTGATCGTTTGCATGGAAAACGAAACGGACTTGACACGTAATCTGGCTGCCCTCAACGACCCGGCAACAGATCACTGTACCGCCATAGAACGGGAATTTCTGAAAACCCTGGAAGGTGGTTGTACCGCCCCGATAGGAGCATTGGCAACGAGTTCTGGAGATGAAATACATTTTAAGGGCGCCTTGTTCTCCCTGGATGGTCAGCAAAGGTTCATGGTGAACGAAACAACCCCAATGGACCAAATAAAAGATTTTGGAAAGGCATGTGCCCTGGATATTCTAAACCGTGGAGGAGAAGCCCTGATGAGGTCCATAAAAATGCAGATGAGTAAATGAGGAATGTACTCTCAACCAAGATACTGACCAAAGATCAAAGACGGGCTATTCCATCGGACCAATACCAACTTGTGGAATACGATGCCATTCACGTTGAGTTAATTGACATAAATACCAATCAGACCGCGGATTACCACATATTCACCAGCAAAAATGCCGTAAGAGGATTTTTGAAGGCCAACCTCCAAAGCAGACCTTGTTTCTGTGTTGGAAGTAAAACGAAGCAGTTTTTGGAAGAAAATGGGCAAAAAGTGGTAAAAAGTGCTAAAAATGCCCAGGAATTAGCGCGTTTTATCGAAAAAAATCATAAAAACACATCTTTTTTGTTCTTTCGTGGGAATCGCTCCAGAAAGGAACTTCCTACTATTCTGACCACTGCAGGCATTGCTCTGGCTGAAATAGAAGTATACAAGACGGAGCTCATCCACAAAAAGTTCGAGCAACAGTTTGACAGCCTGCTTTTTTTTAGTCCAAGTGGGGTAGAGAGTTTCTGTAGTATGAATAGTATGGGTATCGCTACAGCTTATTGCATCGGTACCACCACGGCAGAAAAAGCTCTGGTTTATACTAAAAATGTTTGTGTCGCGAAGCACCCAACGATAGAAGATGTAATTAAGCTGTTGACCATTCCGGATCAGTTAGGAACGGATCGCGGCTACTATACAAAACTAAATTGACATGATTAAGAACGATCTTTTCCTTAGAGCGCTAAGAGGAGAAACGGTAGATCGGCCCCCTGTTTGGCTGATGCGACAGGCTGGGCGATACCTGCCGGAGTTTATGGCCATACGGGAGAAATATGATTTCTTTACCCGCTGCCAGACCCCGGAACTGGCTTCGGAGATCACGGTACAACCGATAAGAAGGTACGGAATGGATGCCGCGATATTATTCAGTGATATTCTGGTTATCCCCCAGGCCATGGATATAGAGGTACTGATGAAGCCCAACTTCGGGCCCTATCTGCCGGAACCTATCCGCAATGCGGCAGATGTAGATAAGGTTCAGGTTCCGGACGTTACACAGGAGCTGGACTATGTGATGCAGGCCATAAAAATGACCAAGGAAAAACTGGCTGGCGAGATCCCGCTCATCGGATTTGCCGGCTCACCGTGGACCATCCTATGCTACTGCGTTCAGGGCCAGGGCAGCAAGACTTTTGACAAGGCCAAAGAATTCTGTTTTACACAACCCGAAGCCGCCCATAAGTTGCTGCAAAAAATAACCGATACCACTATTGCCTATTTGCAGGAAAAAGTGGGTGCGGGGGTAGATGCCGTCCAGGTCTTTGATTCCTGGGGTGGGATGCTGGCACCGGATGACTACCAGGTATTCTCATGGCAGTACATCCAACAGATTGTCGATGCTCTTAAAGGGCTGGTCCCTGTAATAGCCTTCGGCAAGGGTTGCTGGTTCGCTTTAAAGGAAATGTCCCAGTCCGGGGCATCTGCACTGGGCGTAGACTGGACCTGTTCCGCGAGGAATGCACGTTACCTTTCCGGAGGCAACATAACGCTTCAGGGAAATTTTGACCCCTCCCGTCTCTTATCTCCACCAGAAGAGATAAAAAAGCGGGTGAAGCGTATGATAGATGAGTTTGGGAAGGACAAATACATCGTCAACCTGGGGCATGGGATTTTACCCAACATCCCTTTGGAAAACGTGGAGGCTTTTATAAATGCGGTGAAGGAATATCATGAATAATGAGGCTCTGGCGGCTAATAAGAATACTAAAACCGAATCAGCTATGGAAGCTGCTAAAGTTAGGTTTCCGCTACCCCTTGATGATAAGCCCCACCCTTAAGGCAACTCGCTTGACCGTAGCCATTTCTAATGCTAACTATGGAAAACAACATCATAAAAATACAGCTGCCAACGCCTTTAGACATGCGCTTTGGAATTACCTGATCGCTAAAAAGTGTAGTTCCTGGTCCGGGGAACCACAAAGGATACTCGATTGGACACAGAAGATCACTGATCTCCACGAGGATTTCCTTCCAAATAAACCACTGGCCCGGGAAATGGATCTGCACAACAACAAGGTTGGAAGGCACCTATACACGAAAATGGGAGATCTGTCAGTAGAAGCCTTGATCAGCTTGCTCCAAGAGAAGACAGATGCCTCTCAGTTCGTTTCGCAAATTGAAGAATTGACAAAATTGCCAGAAGGTCAGTTGGCACATATTGTAGAAGCAGATAAAAATGAAGGATAAATTTTACCAATACATACAGGACTTGCAAAACACCATTTGTGGGAAGCTTGAAGAAGTTGATGGGAAGGCCAGATTCCGTGAAGACCTTTGGGAGCGCGCCGAAGGTGGTGGAGGACGGACCAGGGTGATCGAAAACGGGGAAGTTTTTGAAAAAGGCGGGGTAAATATCTCCGCGGTACACGGAGCACTTCCGGAAAGCATGCAAGCTTATTTTGGGGTAAAGGACAGTGATTTTTTCGCCTGCGGACTAAGCCTGGTTATCCATCCTAAAAGCCCTATGGTACCGACCGTTCACGCCAATTGGCGCTATTTTGAATTGTACAACGGTGATGGTGAAATCGTGGATCAATGGTTCGGCGGAGGGCAGGATCTTACACCCTATTATCTGTTTGACGAGGACGCCCGACATTTTCACCAGGTATGCAAGGAAGCCTGCGATAAGCACCATCCGGAATTCTACGGTAAATACAAAGAGCGCTGCGATTCCTACTTTTGGAATACGCATAGAAATGAGGCCAGAGGAGTTGGGGGGTTGTTCTTTGACTATTGCAAGGCAGATAAGGACATGAATATGGAAGGTTGGTACAGTTTCGTTACCGAAGTAGGGGATCATTTCCTGGATGCATATATACCAATCGTTACAAAACGAAAGAAACTCCCATACACCAAGGAAAATGAGGACTGGCAACAGATCCGAAGGGGTCGTTATGTGGAGTTTAACCTGGTTCATGACAAGGGCACCTTATTCGGTCTTAGAACGAATGGAAGGATAGAAAGCATTCTGATGAGCCTGCCACCAAAGGTACAGTGGAGATACGATCACAAACCCGTAGAGGGAAGTGAGGAAGAGCGTTTGCTGAACATTCTGAAAAAACCCAGGTCTTGGATCTGAAACAATGGTTATGGTACTTTTTGCTTTGTCCTCTCTTTTTCTTCGGTCAGGATAGCACTTACATACGGTCATTTCCGGAAAAGATCACTTTTAGATTAGGGCTTCAGAACACTTCCAATACCTTTATTGTCAATGACACAGGATCGGGTCAACAAATTACCCTTGAACCGAATGATAAAGTATACCTCGGCGGTTCCATTTTGTTCAGGTCTATAGAATTGGATCTGGGCTTCGCCCCGAACTTCTTTGATGCCAATAACGACAATAGTGGGACTCGTTTACTCACCTTTAATTTCAGAATGTTTCTGGGCAGGTGGATGCAAACTCTGGACTTCTACAGTCAAAAAGGTTTTTCCTTTACCTCATCGGGCAATGCTGTATTTTTTCCCGATGTGAGTACACTCAAAATAGGTGGGACTACGTCCTATATTTTCAACAAACGCTTTTCGTTCAGGGCTATTGGTTTTCAGAATGAATGGCAGAAAAAAAGTGCCGGGAGCTTTATTCCGGGCTTTACCGCATACTACACCAAATTCGACCTAAACAGTGATGACTTCAGTAGTGACAGCCAATCTTACGACTTTGCTCTCGGCCCTGGTTATTACTACAATCTGGTTATTGGAAAACATTTTATCCTGGGCGCCGGCAATACATCTGGCCTGGGAATAAATATTACCCGCTCTGATAGCGGGAATAATACTTCACTGCTTTTTGAAACGGTTTTCCGTGTTGTATTTGGATATAATTCTGAACGGTTTTTTACAGGACTAAATAGTCGACTGTTATACCTTAGTCATAATACCGATCGCTACACACGGCTTGATGATACTATTGGTTTTGTGGAGTTTTACCTGGGTTACCGTTTCGACGCCCCAAAAAAATGGGTAAAGGCGGCAGATAAATTCAATAGTAAGTTCGGTTTTGATTAAGTTTATACTATCAAACGCTTGTATGAGATGAAACAAACCATTTATCAGATAGATGCTTTTACGGACAAGCCCTTTTCTGGAAACCCCGCAGCGGTATGTATCCTGGAAGACTGGCTGGACGACAGCCTTATGCAACAGATCGCCATGGAGAACAACCTGGCGGAGACGGCTTTCGTAGTTAAAAATGAGGATCGCTATGAGGTCCGCTGGTTTACACCTGAGGTGGAAGTAGATCTTTGCGGCCATGCCACCCTGGCATCTGCCTATGTGCTTTTCAATTATTATCAACCTGATGGAGATACGCTGCGTTTCTTTTCAGCGCGAAGCGGTGAACTTGTGGTAAAGAGGGATGCTGATGGGACCATGACTATGGATTTCCCGGCAGACACCCTTACCAAAGTAGCGTCTATGACCCTGTTGAACGAAGCTTTGGGTAAAGAACCCCTGGAAACCTTTAAAGGAAAAACAGACTTTTTGCTGATATACGATGATCAGGAAGGCATTGAGGCCATGCGCCCGAATTTCTTAAAATTGAGTCAGCTTGATGCGAGAGGGGTCATTGTTTCAGCAGCTGGGAATTCGGTTGATTTTGTCTCCCGCTTCTTTGCCCCTCAGTCCGGGATCAACGAAGATCCGGTTACCGGATCGGCTCATACCAGTCTTACACCCTACTGGTCTGAAGTTCTCGGAAAAACAAAAATGACGGCGAGACAACTCTCGGCCAGAGGGGGAAATCTGCAATGTGAGTATTTGGGTGAACGCGTTAAGATCGCAGGAAAGGCCGTTCCATACCTGATCGGAGAAATAGAAGTTTAAAACTCAAGAATAATGTATCCATTACGCAGAAACCGGCGCCTAAGAAAAAGTGAAGCCATTCGCAGCCTGGTAAGAGAAACTCGGCTGTCTCCGGATGACTTTTTAGTCCCGCTCTTCGTCGTAGAAGGCAAAGGGGTAAAAGAGGCTATTCCCTCCATGCCCGGCTATTTCCGGATGAGTCTGGATTATCTAAGAGAAGAAGTGAAAGAGTTATGGGGTATGGGCCTGGGTGCTGTGCTGTTATTTGTAAAGGTCCCGGACGACCTCAAAGACAACAAAGGAACAGAAGCCCTCAACCAGGATGGCTTAATGCAAAGGGGTGTCAAGACCATAAAGGATGCCTGTCCGGATATGCTTGTTATGACGGATGTGGCCCTTGATCCGTATTCTTCAGTTGGGCATGACGGTCTGGTATTGGAAGGAGAAGTACTCAATGACGAGACCGCTGAATTACTGGCTGAGATGAGCATAACACATGCCAGGGCCGGAGCAGATTTCGTAGCGCCCAGCGATATGATGGACGGACGGATACTGACCATTAGAGAGGCGTTGGACGATGAAGAATTAAGCAATACGGGAATCATGAGCTATAGCGCCAAATACGCGAGCGCTTTTTACGGGCCCTTTAGAGACGCTCTGGATTCTGCACCGGTGAATATGGAAAACATCCCCAAAGACAAAAAAACCTATCAGATGGATCCGGCAAATCGTCATGAGGCCCTGAGAGAAACTGAAATGGACATAGACGAAGGTGCGGATATCGTTATGGTAAAACCCGGTATTTCTTATTTAGATATCGTCCGGGATATCAAGAATGAAATTGAAGTCCCACTGGCGGTCTACCAGGTTTCCGGAGAATACGCCATGGTGAAGGCCGCGGCCGAAAAAGGCTGGCTGGATCACGATGCGGTAATGTTGGAGCAACTGATCGCGATAAAACGGGCTGGCGCAGACATCATCGCGTCCTATTTTGCAAAAGAAGCGATAAAGCTGATCTAATTTAGGCACGATACATTGAAAAAAATCACAATAATACTAATCGGTTTATTCTGTTTAGGCGCTTACTCTCAGGAGGTTGCGGATCTTCGTCATGTGGATAATTCCATGACAGAGGAAGCCAACCCTGTTTCAGGTTCCACATTGGATTCCACCTATGTTTTTAGCCGGGTAGATTCCATCATTACACGCGGAATAAGGGAACAGGCCTTCCCTGGGGCCCAACTTCTGGTCGCTAAGAACGGTGAGACCGTATTTCATCAAACCTATGGCTTCCATACCTATGACAGCATTAAAGCTGTAGCCAAATCCGATATATACGACCTGGCCTCAGTTACCAAAATCACCGCTCCGCTTCCGGCCCTTATGAAGCTGGTTGACGAAGGGAAACTGGACCTGGATAAACCTTTTAGCACCTATTGGAAACCCTGGCGAAAATACCCAAGCAAGAAAGAGCTTACCCTTAGGGAAATTCTCGCTCACCAGGCAGGCCTGGAGCCTTACATCATCTTTCTGAATAAGGCACTGAAAAAAGGCCGCTTTAAAAAACGCTTTTTGCGAACAACTCAAAGTGATCGTTTCCCCTTACAAGCCTATGAAAACATCTTTGTAAGTCCCCGTTTCAAAAATAAGGTCCATCGCATGGTCAACCGGTCGGAAGTAAAATCTGCCAAGAAGTACCGCTATTCCGGACTGACCTTTCTGGTATTCCCGGACCTGATCTCTCAACTTACCGGAATGCCATACGACCAATACCTGCAAACTACTTTCTACGCCCCGTTGGGCTGCAATACCCTGGGTTTCAACCCGGAATACAGAAATTTTGAAAACACCATAGTTCCCACAGAAATAGACACTTTATATCGAAAAACCCTTACACAGGGCTGGGTACACGATGAGAATGCCTCATTGCTAGGCGGAGTTTCAGGCAACGCGGGGCTTTTTGGCACGGCGGAAGACCTTGCTACATTGATGCAACTTTATCAGAATTACGGGATGTACGACGGTAAACGATACCTGAGTGAAAAAACCGTTCAGGAGTTTATAAAAGTACAGTTCCCCGAAAATGACAACAGACGCGGACTCGGTTTTGACAAACCCCTGCTCAATAACTCCAATCTCCCTCTGGAAGAAGCTTATCCCGCTCCTGAGGCCAGCAAAGACAGCTTTGGACATAGCGGTTTTACCGGAACTTTTGTCTGGGCAGATCCCGAAAACCAATTGGTATTTATTTTTCTATCCAATCGGGTATACCCTTCCCGAACCCATAGGAATCTATATGAACTCAATATCCGAACGGCCCTGCATCAGGTATTTTATCAGGGCTTCCAATAAAGGCTTATTTTGATTTAAGTTTACAGAATTAGTACCTTCGCCATCTAGAACCAAGCTTTATGGGACTTCTCGTATTTTACGCGCTTATCTCCATATTTTTCTCCTTTTTATGTTCCATACTTGAGGCAGTCCTGTTGAGTGTCACTCCTACTTTCATCAACCTAAAGAAGAAGGAAGGCAAAGCTTTTGCCACTGCCCTGGAAAACCTGAAGAAAGATGTAGACAAACCGTTAATTGCAATTCTTACCCTAAATACCATAGCCCATACCGTTGGTGCTATTTTGGTGGGAGTTCAGGCGAAAACGGCATATGCCCAGCTATACGGCAGTCAGACCAGGACCATTTTCGGGGTGGAATTTACTGAAGACCTTATGGTTGGGGTAGTATCTACCATTATGACCATATTGATACTCGTGGCCTCAGAGATCATACCTAAAACCATTGGCGCTACATTCTGGAAGCAATTGGCCCGTTTTACGACGACCACCTTGCGAGGAATGGTATGGGCCCTGAAATGGACTGGTTTATTGTGGCTACTTCAGCTTTCAACCAAACTCATTGGAAAGAAAGGAGCGCATGGGAGCGTTCTTAGCCGGGAGGACTTTACTGCCATGGCGGATATTGCCCATGAAGAAGGGGTATTCCAGGAATCCGAATCCACAGTTATTAAGAATCTAATTCGATTTGATGAGGTCTCCGTCAAAAACATCATGACCCCACGAAGTGTCATGAAAACGGCGGATGAAAAAACAACGATCCAGGAATTTTTTGACGATAACCCAAAAATGCGCTTTTCCCGTATCCCAATTTTTGGGGAATCTCCCGATCATATTACCGGCTTTGTGCTTAAGGATACCTTACTGGAGGAACTGGTCAACAAAAATGGCAAAGAACCGCTTTCATCCATAAGAAGGGATATCCTGGTCACCAGCCGAAACACCCCAATCCCAAAACTCTTTGAGATTTTTATTGCCAAAAGGGAACACATTGCTTTGGTGGTAGATGAATATGGCTCCGTCAGTGGCCTGGTGTCCATGGAAGACGTAATTGAAACGCTGTTAGGCCTGGAGATCATGGACGAAAGTGATAACGTTGCAGACCTGCAACAACTGGCCCGGAAAAACTGGAAGGATCGTGCAAAGCGGCTGGGTATAATCGAAGAGAACACTGAGATCGAGTGATGGAAGAGGCTTATGTACGTACACCTTTGGGTATGGCGTTGATCAGCGGGGATGAAAACGGTCTGAAAGCTATAAAAGTGTTGGATACCGCTCCTTCTCCTACCCTTTCCATACCTTCTGGACTTCAGGAAGCTGCAGACCAACTGCAACAATATTTTGAAGGGACTAGAAAGACATTTGATCTGCGACTTGATCCGGATGGCACGGAATTCCAACATCAGGTATGGAAGGCCCTTTTGAATATCCCGTATGGCAAGACGATCTCATATCTTGAACTCTCCAAGACCCTGGGTGATGTTAAAGCCATAAGAGCTGTTGCCGCGGCCAACGGAAAGAACCCCTTATGGATCGTTATTCCCTGTCATAGAGTGATTGGGAGTGACGGCTCACTTACCGGTTATGCCGGTGGTTTGCACCGGAAAAAATGGTTGTTAAACCACGAGTGCCCTGATAAGCAGCAGAGCCTTTTCGAGCTTTAGCCAACCGATGGGTCTGTTGCGTGACCAGGGATGGCAAACTGCTTCTGAATACGTTCGTTTGATCGGATTTTTGTGTTGGAAACCTGATTAGGTCAGAATTTTAAAAGTAGCTACTCCTCAATTTACCGACCAGAGAGTCGGATTGGACCAAAAGTCACTAATGCACTAATAATGTTGGGGAAAAGTCCAGTCTTATGTGCTCCATGACCACACTGTCTTCAGAGATTATCAAAACACCTCCCTCCGGATCTCCTATGGGCGAAAGGTTGGAATAACTGACAAGAAAAAATCCGTTTTGAAAATCAAAATCCGTGATATTGACTATGGTTCCAAGTCCTGATGAAACCTGTTGTGAAATGGTGATCATATCAATCCCACTTTCCGCTCCATTGGCAAAATCGTAGATGCCGGGGCCAAAAACCACCGGGGAAGGCTGTACGTACTGGTCCCTGAAAAATAGTTTATCATCTATCAACTTTACCGGCACGGAGCCTGGCCCGAAAAATTCATTCAAGCTAAAGGAACGCGTTTCTATGAGTTCCAGACTTTGGGCATCATAGGTAAAATAATCAAATTGACCATCTCCCATATCCGCAAGAACTACGATATTACCCTGGTCGTCCGTAAATACACAGGGTATAGCCTCTCCATAATTCAGAAAAAGCTGTACTTCTTCCTGCTGCGTATCCACAATAGCCACATTAAACTCTGCCGACGAATCGAGATAGGTCAGTATTAACCGATTCTCGAAATACAGGGGTCCAAAAACCCTGTTCACATCCAGAACGTGAATTTTGTCTCTTGCTTCTCCGGTAGCAATATCAATGGTCCTGACACCAAGATTACGAGGCAAACCCTGACTTAGATATCCCATAAAGATCTGTTCCTGGGAATTGATCCCCCAGGTGACCGATCGTTCCGGGTTGGCCGCATAGAAATTTTCTACCAGCCTGGATTCTCCCGTTGCCGCATCTCTCAGCACCGCGGAAAACTGTCCGGATGAGAAACTGTAGAAACTCAATAGTTCATCAACCTGCCTCAGGATAAGGTACCCCCGGTTAACCATGTTTTCCTGAGTGAGATTAATAGTTTCCTGCTTTGCCGGGTCAATATCGTAATTGAATTGGTATATGTTTTGAAGGTCCTCTCCTATCACCCTGAAATTCAAGTCACTCAAACTCGGAGATTCCGGTAGAGGATCATCATCAGAAGAACATCCAACAAATAGTGCGGCAAGGAATATCAGGCAAAACCAGCTTCGGAAGTGCATGCAATTTTTTTTGTAATATACGGAATACTATTTTAAATCTGCTCTCTAAAGAGCAGTAGATCAAAGGTTTTTGTTTATTTGTACATTTATTGCAGTAAGCTCTGTTTCCTTTGATCCAGCTAATACCTCAACCTTGGAGCTTAAAAGAACTACATGAAATTAAATCGAATCCCTCTGGACAACATACTGTTTCTTGATATTGAAACCGTTCCGGCGCATGAATCCTATGGTGAGCTGGATGATGCGCTAAAAGAACTCTGGGAACAGAAGACCAGTTACCAGCGCAAAGATGAGATCAGTGGAGAAGCGTTTTACGAAAGGGCCGGGATATGGGCAGAGTTTGGCCAGGTTGTCTGCATATCTGTTGGCTATTTTAACCTTAAGAAAAAGGAAAGGGAATTCAGGGTGACCTCTTTTCACGGGGAGGAGGTAAAAATTCTCAAGGATTTCAACGCGCTTTTGGAAGGGCATTTTAACCAGGCCAGACACTTGCTGTGTGCCCATAATGGAAAGGAATTTGATTTCCCATACCTGGCCAGGAGAATGATCATTCACGGTCTTGACCTCCCGACAAAACTGGACCTTTTTGGAAAAAAACCCTGGGAGGTACCTCATTTAGATACCATGGAGTTATGGAAATTTGGCGATTACAAGCATTATACTTCGCTAAAGTTATTGTCTCATGTACTGGGAATCCCTTCCCCTAAGGAAGACATGGACGGTAGTATGGTTCGTGATGTCTACTATAAGGACAAAAATCTGGAGCGTATTGTACGCTATTGCGAACTGGATGTGATTACCCTGGCCCAGGTGTTCCTCAGCTTGCGGAATAACAACTTGCTACACGAGGACGAAATTCTTCGGGTTTAACGGTTGTATTTTAATTGTACATATACCGGGAAATGATCGCTATATCCTCCCAGGTACTTTCGCCCACCGTAGGTCCTGAACGGACTGCCTGCATATTTTCCTTTGAATTCGGTTAAAAAATATTCATCAAAAATATCGGCACTATTAAAAGTGTGTGTCCCTTTTTCGTAATTCAAAAAGTTATGCGACAAGATGATCTGATCAAAAAGCGACCAGCGATTTTTGTAGTTCGCACTTCCCCGATCGGGGGTCAGTAATTTCTCCATGGGATTATAGAGGGATTTCGCTTCAACCAGGTCCTGAATGCTTTTGGCTTTAGGTCCGTCATTAAAATCTCCCATAATAATGTAATTCGGATCGGAATACTCCTTCTCAATCCCAACCATATACTCCAATATAGTATTGGCCGCTTTGATCCTTTTGTAATCCGTTTCCATATCCCCATCCCTGCGTGAAGGCCAGTGATTGACAAAAACATGCACCTCTTCGCCGTTCAGGCTACCGCGCACATACAAAATGTCACGGGTGGTGTCTATTTCGCCATCCGGATTATGCACCAGTAGATTAATGGGCTCTGAGTAGGATACTTCAAAAAAATCCTTATGGTAAATCAGAGCGGTGTCTATCCCTCGTTCATCCGGAGAATCGTAATGAACAAATGAATATGCCGTGTCCCTTAGGGGTTCTGCAGAAATCAGATCGTTAACTACCCCTTCATTCTCAACTTCGGCGACCCCCAACAGTACAGGAACACTTTTAGTATCTTCGCGACCAATATCCGAAATGGTCCTGGCTAGTTTGTAAAGTTTTTTTTTGTACCGCTTTTTAGACCATTTCTTAAATCCTCCCGGAGTGAAGTCATCATCCAGGGTATCCGGATCGTCCTCGGTATCAAAAAGATTCTCCAGATTGTAAAAGGCGATAGTATAAAGATGCTTGTCTTTATTTCGTTTGAGAAAAGAAAAGAGCATGGTTTTACGTTGGAGAATTAAAATTACAAAAATCACTTGGTTCTGATTGATTAGATTTGCATTTTAAACAGGCCTATGTTAGAAAGAAAGACCATTGCATATGAAAAGGCGGTACTCATCGGAGTAGTGAATCGCGAGCAGAACGAAGAAAAGGTCAATGAATATCTGGACGAGCTGGAATTCCTTACTTACACTGCCGGAGGAGAAGTCGCCAAACGCTTTATTCAAAGGGTGGAAGTTCCGAATCCGAGAACTTATATCGGAACAGGTAAAATGGAAGAAGTTGAGCAGTTCGTCAGCTCCGAAGAGATCGGATCCGTGATTTTTGACGACGAGCTTACTCCTGTCCAGCAACGCAATATCGAAAAACAACTCCGTTGCAAGATCCTCGACCGAACCGGTCTTATTTTGGATATATTCGCCCAAAGGGCCAAAACAAGTTATGCCAGAACCCAGGTGGAACTCGCACAATACGAATACCTACTTCCGAGACTGACCGGACTCTGGACCCACCTTGAACGCCAGAGGGGTGGTATAGGTATGAGAGGTCCCGGAGAAACTGAGATTGAAACAGACAGGCGTATAGTCAGGGACCGTATTGCGCTTTTGAAAAAGAAGCTCTCCAAAATAGACCGTCAGATGGAAACCCAACGTGGCAATCGCGGTGCCCTGGTACGGGTTGCCCTGGTAGGGTATACCAATGTAGGTAAGTCTACCCTGATGAATGTGATCAGCAAAAGTGAGGTATTCGCCGAGAACAAACTATTTGCAACTCTGGATACCACGGTCCGCAAGGTAGTGATCGGAAACTTGCCCTTTCTGCTTAGCGATACCGTAGGGTTTATTCGCAAACTACCCACACAGTTGGTGGAGAGTTTTAAAAGTACCCTTGATGAGGTTAGGGAAGCAGACCTGCTTTTGCATGTAGTGGATATATCTCACCCCAACTTTGAAGAACACATTAATTCCGTAAACCAGATACTGGATGAGATAGACAGTGCGGACAAACCCACAGTGATGGTCTTCAATAAGATAGACCGTTATACCCCTGAAACTATAGAAGACGATGACCTGGTGACCACAAAAACCGAAAAGCATTTTACCCTGGACGAATGGAAGCAAACCTGGATGAGCAAGTTGGGAAATGATGTTTTGTTCATTTCTGCACTGAATAAGGAGAATCTGGAGGAATTCAGAAAACACGTATATGAAAAGGTACGGGCCATTCATGTTAGCCGATTTCCGTATAACAATTTTCTTTACCCTGAAGAACTCTATGAGTAATCACTTCTTAATCAACCACTTCCGTCCAATAAACTAATGGGTTTTTAAGTTTCACAACAGTTTAAGGCCAATACACAACATAAATTTAGAAGTTCGCTACATCGGATATACATTTAGACTGCAATTAAGTGCTAGTGTTATCCCGAGAAATCGGGGGCCCAAATCTGACAGAAATTTGATCTTCTAATGCGACCTCCGCTATGCTCAAAAAAAGTTTGGCGGGGCCCCAAATCGGCATTTTGACTAAAACAGTGCCCCTGTTCTAAAAGGGTCATATCAATTAAAAGAACCTGCTTAACTAATCTAACCCTGACTTCAACGTCAGGGTTTTTTATTGTCAATTTACTTCCAGAAGTTGCACTTTATCGAAGAAACAGAACCGTTGATATTTTTCACAACATTTCACCTGGGGTTGACAACATAAATTTAGTTCGGGTAGTCCGTCTGAAGTATCTTTACCCTGTTTTAAGATTAGTGTTTACCCCCAAAGAAACCCTGAGCTTAACTGAAAATGCTGACTTAACTAAATAACTAGCCCCCAAGGCTATTGGTAACGAACCAAATTTTACAGACCTACTTAACAAAAAAAGGCCCTTCTACTAAGGGCTTTTTTTGTGGACTTATCTCAAGTGAACAGTAGTCAGTCCACCTGGCCGCTAGCGCGGAATTGTATTCCTTGCAGGCGCTCCCGCCAGTCTGAGACTGCTGTTTTGGTTTAAGTAGTACCACGAGATACAATCTCGCGGTAGCGAAGGATTAACGTAATTAAACATTTAGCACTTAGCACCCAAAACCTTATTGCACCAGATTTCTTAAAAGTAGCACTAGTATAATCCACAACAACTGCTATAAAAAAAATCTTTAGTTAAGGCCTATCAGCAGAAAATGAGCCTTTAATTGTGATTTGTTTTGATGAAAGTGGTTCACGGCAAATCACATCCAGGGTTCCCGAAATGTTGTTTTCCGATAAGGATCTTATGATTATTGCTCCGCTAAGGGGTGTGTAAACCGGTGTCACTCCAGGATCTTCTACAAAATTCACAAAGCCATTATAGGCTTCAGGAGCCACCCTCAATTCTATAGGGTAGCTCCCTTTACCTAGGATATCATAAGTGGTAATACCAAAGGTTACCTGCCCATCTCCTGGATCCACTGCCGAAAAAGAGGTTGTATTCAGCAATTCTCCAAAAATATCTTCGTCTGAGGTAGCCAAAAAGAACATTTGTTCCCCGCTAATGGTTTTCTCGATCGCGCCGGAGATCTCAAAACTAAACCCGGTTTCATTTTCTAAAATGTTTTCATCGCCTTCACCATTATCAGAGGTACATGCTCCAAGAAAACTGATTAATCCCAGCAATAGTAAAATATATTTTCTCATGTCTTTCCCTTTTAAAATTATTTTGATCATTCCGCAACAACTAATTTGCGCCATTGGGTCTGTTCACCCGTATCACAGCGGGCGAACTGATAGTACCGTCCGCGGTTTCTATGCGAAGTTCAAAATCAAACCAGTCGTTATTCCCAAACCGCCAGCAGCCATCCCAGCTCAATGTTCCGCTCCCGTCGGTTAAAGGGAGACCGTTATAGTTAAATGACAAGTCATCCGTGGGGTCCGAGCTTGGGCTAAGTTTTACCAGTAACCTGCTGATAACGTCGTCTTTGGTACCACTATAGGGTATTGTAATCTTGAGGTCTGTACCCACTACTCCGCTACTGTGATTACAGTCGCCTTCCAAATCTAAACTCAACTGTCCGAGTTGAATACGGCTGTCTGAGTTGTTGCCATCATCGTCTTTGCTACAGGAAACGGATAGTACCGCTACTACGAGGTATAGGAATATTGTCCATTTTCCGAATTTATTTGATTCTCTGATTGTTTCCATACTCTTGAATTATTCATCTTGTTGGTGAAATGTTTCTTGCAGGACTTGCCGGGCCTATTGAAAGTAGGCCAGCAAATGCGATACTTCTTCTGCATCAGGGATGACTCCTGATCCGAATGTATTTCCATTAATGTGATATATGATGGGTATTACCAGGGCCACTTCATCGGTAAGAATGCAGGAATGATGAACTATCGTAGCCTCTATTTCCCCATTAGCATCAGCGGTCAGCACATTGTCTGTTCCGGATTTCAAAGGAGGATTAATTGGGTGAACAAAATCTGATGGTCCAACAGATTGCCCAATTTTTTTGGTCTTATTGAGAAATGCAAGCCAGAAGGTATAGGTCCCATCCGGAATAAGCCCTTCCAGGTCAATATTTACTGTAGCGGAGTTTCCATCACAGTGAACCTGAAGTTCACCTTTGGCCTGTTTCCATTCTCCCAGGGTGACATGATGTCCGTCTGGGGCCTTTATTGCCGTTAGCTTCCCGATTGGCTCCTGGAAGAAATTGGCTGCATAAATAGGTACTGTGGAAGTGGTAACGGCATTCCCGTCTTCGTCCCTTATTTCATTAAAAATATCGGCTTGTCCGTAATTCAAAGTGGCTTCAACCGGTTGCGGCTGTATAACAAAGTTTGCTGTACTTTGCTGATCGGAGGTTACACTGACGCTTGCAGGATTGGAGGATACCGAATTTGTAGCCAGAGGCAGTTCTACGGCGAGTTGATACGCCCCTGCGGAACTGGTAGTCAGGCTATAGTTTCCATTCCTATCTGTGGTCTGCGAAATGCTTTCAGATCCTTTGGAGGCTGTTACCGAGACCCCCGGGTACGCATTCCCATCCTCATCTTCAATTACCCCTGAGATTTGCCCCCCTGCTGATTGGGGTTCATCGCTGTTGTCACTACTACATCCCACCATGATCATTAGGCTGAGAGACACCGCCAACAGTACTATCAAAAACAGGCCCGTTCGAATTCCCCTGTCTAGTTGATCTACAATCTGCTTTTCTTTGTTTACTGAATCCATTTTTCTTTCTTTAGGTTACTAAATCGTCTAGGGGGATTTTGTTCGATCAAATCTATTCTCCTAACTACTTGAAAACTAATAGCCCAGTTCCAGATAATGACAGGCAGGTACCAAATGAGAGCTGGCATTAATTCAAGGATTTTTATTGCTTATTGACAGCAGTATTGTATGAATTACAGCCTATCGTTTACGGAAGTGCCAGAATGAGTTACGGATGGAAAATTTCTCCTGAACGCTAAACTCAAAAGCGCCCTGCCGGAGCCTGAAAGACAGACTTAAAAAGACAAAGCCGAAGAAGATCCGTTTTTGTGAAATGCTTCCGGGAAATCATGGAATGATATGGTGCCTTAATAGGTTGAAGGAGCAACCCCGTATAGTTCTTTAAAGCATTTGGCAAAATAAGAGAGGTTATTAAAGCCTACACCATAGGCTATTTGAGTAACGCTATCCGCCTTTTGTGAGAGAAGTTGAGCCGCCCTTTTGAGTCTGAAATTACGCAGTAATTCCCCGGGCGCCTCATTCGTCAGAGCCTTTAACTTTCTGTGCAGTTGGGTCTTGCTCATCGCCAGGGCTTCCTGCATTTGCGGTACCCCAAACTCCGCATCGGCATGGCGATTCTCCATAAGATCCAAAACCTTTTCCAGAAACTTTTGGTCTACCGAGGTGACAGTAATTTTCCTGGGATCCACCTGAACTTCCCGATTGGTATAGAGCTCCCTAAGTTTTTGACGCTGAGTGATAAGGTTTTTAATACGTACCAGCAGTTCCTTGGCGTCAAAAGGTTTGGTAAGATAGTCATCCGCACCGGTTTCAAGACCTTCAATTTTATTGTCCATCCCTGCTTTTGCAGTAAGCATTATTACAGGAATATGGCTGGTATTGACATCTGTCTTTAAACTTTTACACAACTCTATTCCATCCATTTTAGGCATCATCAGGTCAGTGATGATCAAATCAGGGGGGTCCTGAATGGCCTTATTCAAACCTTGTTTGCCATTAACAGCCGTGTTAACCCGGTAGTTTTCAATGAGGCTCTTTTGAATAAAATTACGCATGTCTGAATTGTCTTCTACCAACAGAATGCCCGGCAGATCCCGGGCATCTTTTTTAGAGAATTCAAAAGCCCTTGATGGTATTTTATTGGCCGGCAAGTGGATTTTGGCGTCAGTTTCGCGGCCGGTTCTGATCTCCTGAATTGGCAAGTGCACCGTGAAAAAGGATCCTTTGTGCAATTCACTGGAAACCGTAATAGTACCATCCATCATTTCAACCAGATCCCTGGACAGGGACAGCCCAATTCCGGAACCTTCGTGCTCTTTGGTGGCACTACTGTCTACCTGATAAAAACGGTCAAAAATGAATAGGAGCTGATCATCCGGGATACCTTTTCCGGAGTCCGAAACCTTTAACTGCAACTCCTGCTCCCGGTAGTTCACCTCCAGGGTGATGACAGAACCATCTTCGCTGAACTTAAAAGCATTACTCAATAAATTGTAAACGATCTTTTCCAGTTTGTCCCGGTCAAAAGAAGCCCACAGCGCAGTATGCGGAATATGGACCCGGTAGTCCATAGCCCGTTGAGCGGCATGAGAGTTAAATGAGGATGCCGCTGCGCGAAGGCATTTGAAAACATCTCCTTCCGTCGGTTCAAGTTTTAAATTACCGGTGTCTATTCTGGAGAGGTCCAGGAGTTGATTAACCAGTTTCAGTACACGTGTCGCATTGCGTCTTATCATCTTAATCTCTTCCAATCCGAGTTTCTCATCGGGATTCTGCTCCAGGTGTTCAATTGGGCCCTTTATTAAGGTCAGGGGTGTACGGAACTCATGGGAAATATTAGCGAAGAAGTTAGATTTCATTCGGTCCAGTTCCTTGAGCTTCCGGTTGGCGTTTTGTTTTATACGGTACTGGTTGTATAAGAGTGCTGCCAACACCAGCATGATCAGTGAAAAGGCAATTATGCCGTTGCGTTCGTTAACGCGCTTGTTGAGTTGCAGGGTCTGCAATTCCTTTTCGGATTCCAGCAATGCGATTTCCCTGCTTTTTTGTTCATTCTGATATTTCGCCTCAATGTCATTGGCCAGATCAACTTTTTCACGGGTATAGAGGTCATTTCGCAAAGTGGCATATGCATTCATATTGGTATAGGCTTCCTGGTAATCACCATCCTCTGAATGAACATCGGCCAATATTTCATGAGTATTCATCGCCAGTACTTTAAGCCCTATTCGGTCTGCAACTTCCATAGCCTTTGCAAGGTTTGCCTTTGCTTCGGCATTTCGTCCCAACTTATGCAGGCATTTCCCGATATTTTCGTAGGAGTGGCCTATGTTTACTGAATCATGAACCTCTTGTGAGATTTCCAGGGATCTTTGGTAATAATCCAACGACTGTTCATAATCTTCTTTCTCCCAGTATATTTTACCCATTGTAAATTGCCCGAAGGAAACTCTTTTCCTATTGCCGAGTTCAGCATAGATCTTTATGGCCTCAGCGTTGGATGCAATGGCACGATCCAGATCTCCCGTATTTCTATAAACAATAGACATATTGTAAGAACAAAATGCGCGCTGCCTTTTGAGATTGATTTCCTTGGCAATCTCATCCGATTGGATGAAATAGTCTTTTGCCTTGTTATAATTCCCCATACTGCGATGTACGAATCCGATATTCCCCAAAGCTTTGGAAAGGTTTCCTTTATCATCGAACTTCCTGTAGATTTCAGAGGCCCTGGTGTAAAGTTCCATCGCCTCGGTATATTCGATATTTTGGGTGTGTACAGTTCCCAGGGTTATATAAGTGTCCGCCATCCCGAGAGAATCTCCGAGGCGTTCTGTTAGTGCAAGGTTTTCATTGAGGTATTTCCTTGCATCTTCAAAATTCCCCATTCTGGCATAACTAACTCCTAAGCCGGCTAAAGCCTTGGATTGACCTTTTAGAAACCCCATTTCCAGAGAAAGATCCATCGCTTTTTTATTAACTATTAAGGCAGAATCATCTTCGGATTGGGTCCTGAGATAATCAGCGTAATGATTATAACTCATGACCTCAAGTCGATCCAAACGGCTGTTTTGGGTCCGGTCTATGGCTTCCAGAATAACAACCTTGGCATTTTGCGGCTCATTGTCCTTATATTCCTCGAACAATTGGTGAAGCCTTTTAACTTTAACAGAGTCTGTAACCGCATCGGTATACTTTTTATACAGGCTGTCTACTTTGGATTGAGAAAAACCCAGATAGGCAAAAAACAACAAAAAGAGAAATACTGATCTTTTCATTATCAACAGCTATTACTACAAGATACCTAATTTTCAGGCATTTACATTTGTAGCAATACTAAAAAGAAGAATGGCAACTGGGCTAACACAAGAGTACCGAATTCTAAAAGGATAATGTCGGAGTAACCAGTAAGCAGTAATCAGTGAACAGTGAACAGTGGACAGTGGACAGTCCTTAATCTAAACTACTGCCGGCAAGAGACCCTTGTGATACAACTATATCTGAAACACTTCCGGTCTAAGTCAAAGAAGAGGCCTAATTTAGGGCCTTCTTTTTGGGCAGCATAGGAGACAAGCTTTGTAAAGAATCGGCGAAACCCTGGAGTCGATTTAGAAGATTGGCTCCGGTTTTAAAGCGGAGCTTTAAAAATGCCTCTCCAAAAAGTCCCTTTTTTGAATTCCTTTTTGGGGTAGCAAAAAGGAATAAGTATCCCCTCTTCTGCTTTGAAAGTGCAGTAGTATCAACTAACTTGTTTTTGGGGAGGGGTCTGGAATCCCTGTCTTCAGTGAGCAGTGGACAGTGGACAGTCCTCCTTCGCTAAAGCTACGGAGGACAAAGGTTGATGGTTGACGGTTGTCAGTTGATAGGCTTCGCACGGCGCTTTGCGATTAGCGCACTGCGGATTTTAGATGTTCCCGGCGCTACCGCCAGTCTGAGACTGGTGGTTTAGTATAACTAGAACCACGAGATACAATCTCGCGGTAGCGAAGGACAAAGCGAATGAAAAGAGGAATTTCAATCTCGCAGCATCAAAGGATTGCAAATTGACACGATCTGAAGTGCGTTTTATCGAAGAAAATGACCCTTCATATTTTACACAACACGGGAGGGCGACTTCACAACATAAATTTAGTGGTGACGGCCTTTCAGCATATCTTTACATTGTGTTTAAGATTAGTGTTTACCCCAAATCGAACCCTGAACTTAACCAACTAAACAAAATTAACCTACTTAACTAGTCCCCAAGACTACCAGAATTAAACCAGATCTTACAAACCTACTTAAAGTAAAAAAGCCTCCGGAATCGGAGGCTTTTTTATTTCAGCAATTTAAAGCTGTCTTAGAATGAGTAGTTCAGGCCTAAAGTCCAGTAGGTCTGTAAATCGTTATCCACCGTATCAAAGGTTTCAGTTGTGTTGCCCAATGTATTTATAGCGTAGTTCAGGGCTTCCTGTTTGTTGCTCCTCAATCCAAAATCGAATCCTACACCAATGCCTTTCCAGAGGGTGTAACCGAAAGAATTGGTCCAGGTCCAGTTGCTCAGATCAGAATTTTCATAACTCTGGAACATGGATAGGTTTGTCTTAAAGTTTACCGCTCCAATCTTACGGGTATAGTCTACAAGGATCTTAGCATCTGCCGAAGATTCAAAAATGTTATCCTCACTGCTAAAGACAAAATTGTAGTTCAAAGGATGAATAACCACAACGAGGTCCGTGATTGGGGTCCAGGTAGCACCTACACCAATATCCAGATAGCCAGGATCATTAAAGTTGCTCAAAAGGGTGGTCCGGTATTCCACCAGACCTGAAATGGCAAACTTTTCGCTCAGTTTTCGCCCGTATAGTGAGCTAAGGTTGAAGACATCTGTGGCCTCACGGAACCCGTCTTCATCATCGGGATCGTCTTTATCGTCGAGTTTTACCCAGGTCAGATTAACATTGGCTGCGTTTCTCCAGAAAAACTTTTCCTGGTTAAGATTGGCATAAGCATTTACGGTAAAACCAATATTACCTGAGGAGTTGTTTGGGAAACCCTGGGCGTACCAGTTACTAAAATTAGAGAGGCTACCACCTATGGTTCCAAAAGCTCCTACCTTCCAACCTGGAAGTGCATCGATCTGTGCCTGCAAAGCGTCCACACGACCCTGAATTGCAGAAATGGAATCCTTCTTGGCAGCTTGTTCAGCCTTGAGCTCTTCCTCGGTCTGTCCGTAAATAATGGGGGTTACCAGTGCCATAAAGAGCACCAGGAGTAATTTTTTCATAATGAATAGTGTTTAATAAGTGTTATTAACAGCAAATGTAAGAATTGTTAACAAAACACTGAGTTTATCAACACTATTTTCTACGGTATAAGGGAACCGAAGAACAGGCCTCCCCATACTGTATTTTTTTGGCGACTTTTTGAATTTTAGACAAGGCCAGAACATAAGCGTTAGGCGGTACAGGCTTGTTGCTACACCCTTTTATGATCACTGGTTTGTCTTTGAGAAAAGAGACATCCAGGTCTGCCAGGACCTCCTGGTAAATCGCGGTTTCAAGGGCCTCAATATCCCCGATTACGGTCAATTTAGCATGAGGTTCGAGCATAGAGGTTATTAACATATATGCCCAACCCGGAATTATGGCGTCGGTGGAACAGTTCAGGGCCACATAGCTGTCCTTGTAGGCAGCCCAATCATGCGAAGCGACATGAGACCTGAACTCCTGCTCCCGCAAAATGAGACCCTCGTAAAGCCAGTCACTGATATCCAGGGCAACACGTTCCCCTTCCGGATAGTATTCTTCCAGATCAAAGGTAACTAATGGGCTCTGTGCCACTCTGTTAACAATCTCAGACATCTGATTTCAGTTTCTAGTTCCCTACAACAATCCCAACTCCAGTTTGGCCTCCTCACTCATAAGTTCCTGGGTCCAGGGTGGGTCAAAGGTAATTTCAACCTCGGCATCGTGGACCAGGTCCAGGGATTTCACCTTTTCCTCAACCTCCACAGGTAAAGTCTCGGCAACCGGGCAATTCGGAGAGGTCAGTGTCATGAGGATCTTTACCTCATTGTCCTCGTTGACCAGAACATCGTAGATCAATCCCAATTCATATATATCCACAGGTATCTCCGGGTCGTAAATCGTTTTAAGCACTCTTACAATTTTCTCACCCAGTTCCTGAGTATCTATAGTTGTGTTTTCTTCATTCATGATTTCCATAAGTTAAGGCATTTCAGTTCACCAACCTCCTAAACCTTCGTTTAGCTCAGTTGCGTCTGATAGGCTACCGCGTACAACTTTAGTTGTTTGATCATACTCACCAATCCATTAGCCCGGGTAGGTGATAAATGTTCCTTCAACCCGATTTCATCGATAAAATCCGTATCCGCTTCAATAATATCCTTGGGCTTCTGACCGCTGAAAGCCCGAATCAGTATAGCGATGATGCCCTTGGTAATTATGGCGTCGCTATCCGCGGTAAAGACCAGTTTATCATCTTCCAGTTCCGCATGAACCCAAACTTTACTTTGGCATCCTTTTATGATATTATCCTCTGTTTTGTACTGTTCTTCGATCAAGGGTAGTGATTTTCCCAACTCTATCATGTACTCATATCGCTGCATCCAATCGTCGAACATGGAAAACTCATCTACGATCTCTGCCTGAATGTCTTCAATGGTCATAAACTCATTCTTTTGCGCAAAAGTACGATATGTGGATATGGTATTCAACAGTTTGGGAAAATGATAACAGAAGGGCGCTATAGCAGCATTTCTCTGGCCTTGATCACTCCTGCAACAAGGGTATCAACTTCTTCTTTGGTATTGTAGAAGCTAAAGCTCGCCCTTATGGTTCCCGGGATGCCGAAAAAATCCATGATGGGTTGTGCACAGTGATGTCCCGTACGGACCGCGATCCCTAGTTTATCCAGTATGGTACCTACATCATAGGGGTGTATACCTTCCAGGTTGAAGGAGATCACCGAAGTCTTACGTTTGGAAGTGCCATAGATCTTTAAGCCATCAATGGCTAAAAGCGATGCTGTTGCATATTCCAACAATTCGTTTTCATAGGCTTCAATGGCATCGAAACCAATATTATTCAGGTAATCTATGGCCGCGCCAAAGGCAATCCCTCCGGCGATGTTCGGTGTACCCGCCTCAAACTTATGAGGAAGATCCGCGTAAGTGGTCTTCTCAAAGGTCACCTCCGCAATCATTTCACCTCCTCCCTGATAGGGAGGCAGTTTTTGAAGCCATTCTTCTTTTCCATAGAGTATTCCTATCCCGGTAGGGCCACACATCTTGTGCGCCGATACGGTATAAAAATCCACATTGAGTTCCTGAAGGTCCGCCCTGATATGGGCAGCAGACTGTGCCCCGTCCACCAGGACGGCTGCGCCAACCTTATGTGCCTCATCTATGATCTCTTTGATGGGGTTAATGGTTCCCAAAGCGTTAGACACATGATTGCAAAAAACCAGCCTGGTATTCCCGGAAAGCAACTCCCGATAATTATCCATCAGCAATTCTCCATCCTGACTCATCGGGATGACCTTTAAAATCGCCCCGGTACGTTCGCATAGCATTTGCCAGGGTACAATATTGGAATGGTGTTCCATGGCAGAAACCAGCACCTCATCTCCTGCTTTTAAAATGGAGCTAAATCCGTTTGCCACCAGATTGATACTATGGGTAGTGCCCGAAGTGAATATGATCTCTTTGGTACTGCCGATATTAAAGTGTAGTTGGATCTTTTTTCGTGCCAACTCATAAGCATCAGTAGCCTCCTGAGAAAGCGCGTGAACCCCACGGTGAATATTGGCATTGTATCGGGAATAGTAATCCACGATCACATCCAATACCTGCCTGGGTGTTTGCGAAGTCGCGGCATTGTCCAGGTAGACAAGTGGCCTTCCATACACTTCCCGTGACAAAATCGGGAAATCTTTTCTAATGGTTTGTATATCTAAAGCGGTGTCTTGCATGTCTTTACTTCCGGATTTTTAGGGTTGATGATCCCCAATACGGCCCAACTTGAAGTAAGATCAAAGATCAAAACCAAGTCGAACTCCCAACTTGTTTGCTATAAGCTTATTGATTCTTCTCTTGAGCTCTGGAATACGAACGCTTTCCAATACGTTATTGGCAAAAGCATACATCAGCAGGGCAGAGGCTTCCTTCTTGGGAATACCCCTGGACTGAAGATAGAACAGGGCCTCCTCGTCCAGCTGGCCAATGGTACATCCGTGGGAGCACTTCACATCGTCCGCGAAGATCTCCAGCTGCGGTTTTGTATTGATGGTGGCCTTATCACTGATCAATATATTGTTGTTCTGCTGGAAGGCGTTGGTCTTCTGGGCGATCTTATCTACTATGATCTTGCCATTAAAAACACCGGTAGAACGTTCTCCATAGATCCCTTTGTAATCCTGATGACTCTCGCAATTGGGTTCTTTGTGGTGAACCAAAGTATGGTGATCCACATGCTGTTTTTCGCTCAGTATGGTAACACCCTTCATGGTAGAATCTATATGTTGCCCGTCCTGGTAGAAGTTCAGGTTATTGCGGGTAAGCTTTCCTCCAAATGAAAAGGTGTGCACTTTTACCACGCTGGTATCCTTCTGAGAAATATAGGTGTTATCTATAAGTGAGGCCTTCTTCGTGTCGTTCTGCACTTTGTAGTAATCCACTATAGCATTCTTCGCAGCGAAGATCTCGGTGACTGAATTGGTAAGCACCTCATTCTCCGTAAGGCTCTGGTGTCTTTCGATCACCTGTAACTCCGCATTTTCTTCCGCGATGATCAGGTTTCTGGGTTGCAACATAAGCGAAGCCTCGTTCCCGGTGGAAAAATGCAGGATCTCGATGGGTTTTTTTGGCACCTTGTTTTTTGGGATGTATATGTAAGCTCCCTCCTTGCTGAAGGCCGTGTTTAAGGTGGTCAGCGACTCTTCTGTAGATGCTACTTTATTAAAATACAACTCAATGATCTGCCGGTACATCGGCTTGGTAAGTGCCGCGCTCATCAGGCATACATCCACTCCGTCATGAGTGGTTTCGGACAGGTATGAACTGTAAATACCATCAATAAAGACAATCTTATAGGTGTCAATTTCGTGTAGGAAATATTTCTTGACTTCCCGGTACTCCAGGGCGTTCTCTTCTTTGGGGAAGATGCTGAAATTGGTTTTTTGCAAGCCACTCAGCGAGGTATACTTCCACGCCTCTTCCTTTTTGGAAGGAAATCCTTTTATCTCAAAATTCTTAATGGCTTCGGAACGGATGTCATGCACCGGATGATCAACATCTATGTTGTTCTCGAAAGCTAAAAATGAAGAAACCAATTTTTCTTTTAAATCCATCTTTTCTGAATTCCTTTCAGGGTATCCCGGGCCAAAAGCCTGTGGATACCTTTATTTGCACTATACTACAGCCTCGTTCTTGATCCAGTCGTACCCTTTCTCTTCCAGTTCCAGGGCGAGTTCCTTGGTCCCTGACTTTACGATCTTACCTTCGTGCAACACATGCACATAATCAGGAACGATATACTCCAGCAATCGCTGGTAGTGAGTGATCACGATCACCGCATTGCTCTCACTTCTAAGTTTGTTAACCCCGTTGGCAACAATACGAAGCGCATCGATATCCAAACCGGAATCGGTCTCGTCCAAAATAGCCAGCTTGGGTTCCAGCATGGCCATCTGAAAGATCTCATTCCTCTTTTTCTCCCCTCCGGAAAAACCTTCGTTCAAGGATCGCGAAAGGAATTTGCGATCGATCTCAAGCAATTCAGACTTCTCCCGGATCAGTTTGAGCATCTGATTGGCTGGCATTTCTTCCAACCCCCTTGCCTTTCTCGATTCGTTGATAGCGGTTCTCATAAAATTGGTAACCGTTACCCCCGGGATCTCAACCGGGTATTGAAAAGACATAAAGATCCCTTTATGAGCCCGTTCTTCCGGAGCTGAATCTTCCAGGTCTTCTCCATCCAATATTACGGTCCCCTCGGTAACCTCAAACTCTTCTTTACCCGCAATTACGGCAGCCAGCGTACTTTTCCCGGAACCGTTAGGGCCCATAATTGCGTGGACTTCCCCCGCATTGACCTCTAAATTTATACCATTCAGTATTTCGTTTCCTTCTACTCCGGCGTGCAAATTATCTATCTTTAGCATGCGTCTTCTTTTATTTTAAATGTTGTATTGCCCTTGGTATTTTTTAAAATCTACTTTTAATCTCTTAAGCTGGTCTCAAATAGTTTATCCCACGGAACCTTCAAGGCTTATTTCCAATAGCTTTTGCGCTTCCACCGCAAACTCCATAGGTAATTTGTTCAGTACCTCTTTGCTAAATCCATTCACAATAAGCGCAATGGCCTTTTCCGTATCTATCCCCCGCTGATTACAATAGAAGATCTGATCTTCTCCAATTTTACTGGTGGTAGCTTCGTGTTCTATTTGCGCGGTCTTATTCTTTGCTTCTATATAAGGAAAAGTATGTGCACCGCATTCGTTGCCCATAAGCAGTGAATCACATTGCGAAAAATTTCTTGCGTTTTCGGCTCTGCTGTTCACCTGCACCAATCCGCGGTAACTGTTTTGGGATTTCCCGGCTGAAATTCCTTTCGAAATAATCGTACTACGGGTATTTTTCCCCAAATGCACCATTTTAGTACCTGTATCTGCCTGTTGGAAGTTGTTGGTAACTGCAATGGAATAAAATTCTCCGATGGAATTATCACCCTTGAGGATACAGGAAGGATATTTCCAGGTGATCGCAGAACCCGTCTCAACCTGGGTCCAGGAGATCTTAGCGTTCTTTTCGCACAATCCCCGTTTGGTTACAAAGTTGAATACTCCCCCCTGACCTTCTTTGTCTCCGGGATACCAGTTTTGTACCGTTGAGTATTTTATCTCAGCATTATCTAAAGCGATCAATTCAACAACGGCCGCATGTAGTTGATTTTCATCTCTTGAGGGTGCTGTACATCCCTCGAGGTAGCTCACATAACTACCCTCATCAGCGATAACCAGGGTTCTTTCAAACTGCCCGGTACCCGCCTGGTTAATCCTGAAATAAGTAGAGAGTTCCATGGGGCAGCGAACGCCCTTAGGGATATAACAAAAGGAGCCATCTGAGAAAACCGCTGAGTTCAGGGCGGCATAGAAATTATCCTTTTGGGGTACCACGGTACCTATGTATTTCTTTACCAGTTCCGGATGCTCTTTAATGGCCTCTGAAATAGAGCAAAAAATAATGCCTTTTTCTGCAAGGGTCTTTTTGAAGGTGGTAGCCACAGAAACAGAATCCATCACAATATCCACGGCTACTCCGGCCAGCTTCTTTTGTTCATCGAGAGAGATCCCCAGTTTCTTAAAGGTCTCCAGAAGTTCCGGATCTACCTCATCCAGACTATTGTATTTTGGTTTCTTATTGGGTGCGGAATAGTAAGATATGTCCTGGAAATCGGGTTTTTTGTAGCGAATATTGGCCCACTCAGGTTCTATCATTTCCTTCCAGGCACGAAAAGCCTGCAGTCTCCATTCCGTCATCCATTCCGGTTCTTCCTTTTTCTTAGAAATAGCAATGACAATCTCCTCATTGAGGCCCTTAGGCAGCGTGTCCGCTTCTATATCTGTAAAGAACCCGTATTCGTATTCCTTGGTTTCGAGTTCTTTTTTTAATTCTTCTTCGGTGTATGCCATGTTTATGTTGATTTGATCATTCGAAAATTTGAAAAACGGATCAGTCAAACTGCATCAGTATCTCAAACCTCCAAATCAGAGGGAAAAACTTTCCCCACAACCACAGGTTCTCTGTGCATTAGGATTATTAAACACAAAACCTTTACCGTTCAGGCCTCCGGAGTATTCCAGAGTGGTCCCAACCAGGTAAAGAAAACTCTTCTTATCAACGATGATGCGAACAGCATTGTCTTCGAAAACCTTATCGGTTTCGCCTATACTATGATCAAATTTCAGATCATAAGAAAGGCCGCTGCAGCCACCACTTTTAACGCCAACGCGTACAAAGTCTTTTTCCGCGTCAAAACCTTCCTCCTGCATCAGTGTCACCACCTTTTGTTTTGCTGTATCGGATACCTTGATCATTTCTTAATTGGATTTATTCTAAATAGGTTACAAATATAGGGTATATGTAGGGTTTTACCGCAATTCCTAACATTTATATAACGGATAAGGATATAGGGGAAATCTATGGTAAGTGGCTAAAGGATAAGAAAACCACCTCTTACTTTATTTTGATCAAAACCAGATCTGAGCCACCTTTGTTTGTGACTCCTTGAAAATCAGCACTGTCAGACTGTCCGGCTATGAGGAAACTTCCATCCGTATGTTGTACCAGATCAAAGGCAAAGTCCAGTCCGGCACCTCCAAAGGATTGTTGCCACAAAAGGGTCCCTTCTTCGTCTGTTTTGGCTACCCAAATGTCGTTTTCACCCGCGTTTTGCTCCAGATCCATGTCGTTGCTCCTGGAATTCCCACAGATCATATATCCTCCTTCCGCGCAGGGCTTAACGGCCCGGGCAGCGTCAAATGCGCTACCTCCAAGCGTTTTCTCCCAGATCAACTGTCCATCGGCATTAATTTTTATCATCCAAAAATCCGAATTCCCGTGATTTCCGGAGATATCCGTGTCCGTACTAAAGGTATGCCCGACAATGACAAAGTTATCATCCAAGGTTCGCTCGATATCATAGGAAACGTCTATACCTGTACCTCCAAAAGAACGCTCCCAGACAAAATTCCCCAGAGCGTCGAGTTTTACCACCCAAAAGTCATAGCTTCCTTTAGTCAGGGATATATCGCTATCTGTGCTTTCCGAAAAGCCTGTCATTAATATATCTCCACTACTGGTCAGGGCCGAAGAGTACGCCCTGTCATTATTTGATCCGCCAAAATAATGCTGCCATTGCAAATTTCCGTCGGCATCCAACTTGGTCCCCCAATATTCTCCAACTCCGTGTCTTGTAAGAAGATCCCCTTTCCCGGTATCTCCCAAACCCTCGGAAGATTGCACGTCGAGGAAGCCGGCAAAGAAGAAGCCTCCATCTGAAGTTTGAAGAACATCGTAGGAGTGATCGTGACCTGCAAAACCAAAACTTCGCTCCCATAATATCTCACCATTAGCGTCTAATCGTAATATCCAGTGGTCGTGAAAGCCCTCATTTTTGCTACCGTCCCCGTCTGAACTCATGGCGTATCCTACAATGGCATAACCTCCATCTAAGGTTTGAATTACCGATTGCCCTCGGTCATCCTTACTCCCGCCATAGGTTCTTGTCCATTGAATCTCCCCCTGAGCGTCCAGTTTGAGGAACCAGTAATCATTTACCGCCAGATCTTTGTCCGGAATATCTCCCGCGGTACTATTGGTATATCCCATCACCGCATATCCGCCGTCCTGAGTAACAATAATTGATTGAGCCGTATCATTTCCGGAACCACCGTAACTCCTGATCCATTCCACTTCGCCCGCGAATTCATCAGCAGTTGCCAGATTGTCCATAGCACTATCTTCCTGGTCCGTAGAACAGGAAACCACGAGCAACATCCCCACTAAAAAGACAATCCTTCCTCTCATCATGCACTAATTAGATGCCCGGATCACAAACAATCCGCTATTCATATCGCTCAAGACTATTTTGCCGCTTTCAAAATAGGGATAGACACTCCATACCCCGCTAAAATTGGTTTGATCATTTCCCGGAACCGTATCAAAGAAGCCTTCTTCCACTATAGTCTCGTCCGCAATCCCGGAAATGTCCAGTACTCGCATTCCCGCGGTGTAGTTCGCCAGGAAGTATTGATCTGCTTTTACGTACCCATTGTGATCTATGGCCTGGGTAGGGCCTAAATAAGTGGCGTGTAAAGTAGGACTGTCCAGATCGCTAAGATCAAAGACCAGGGTCCTGGAGTTAAATCCAAAATTAATTTCATCTATTTCATCACCGAGAATAAAATAACGTTGGTCTTCAGTAAACCACCCCTGATGAGTGTAGGCGGTACTAGGATAATTCGTGCCCGTGATCAGGGCCGGATTGTCCTTGTCTGTGATATCCACGATCACAACAGAGGTCTCATTTGCCCCTATAAAGATCTCAGAACCTGCATAATCCGCATCCGGGCCGTTATAGGTAACAACCTGAGCATCATGAGTATAGCCACTACCCCCGTAACCGCCGGCGGCCACCGGATTTTTCGGATCCTGAATGTTTATGAAATGTACCCCGCCGCTGAAGGCGTCTTCCCGATTGGTCCCCACTGGATAGGCATAGCCTGTAGCTTCGTTGATCACGATGTTATGCGAATTCCCTATGCCGGTATAGCGGTTGTCTGCGGTGAAATTGACCGGTGGATCGGTCACATCCCTTAAACGGGTAAGGTCAAAAACCTGCATCCCATGGTCTGCTGCCTCCGACACAACATAAGCGTGGTCCTGATATACTTTGATGTCCCTCCAGCCGCTGGGTGTAGTTGCTGTAGGTAGTTTCCCGAGGTAAACAAGGTTAGCCTCATCGGTAATATCCACAAAGGCGGTTCCATTATCCAGCCCTACTAAAGCGTATTCCCTGCTGGTCATTGGGTCTGTCCAGCCCCAGATGTCATTACCTCCATTCGCGTTGAATTCCCCCAGGCTGATCCGTCCCAGCAAATCGTATCCATTACAGGGAAAACCTCCGGCTGAACCGCTTTCACAAGGACCTGAATTTTGGGTATCGTCATCGACAACAACCGGCGGATCGTCATCATCAGACATCATACTGTCCGGTGGATTGGCGGGATTATCATCATCACTTGAACAGCTTATTAGGACCAAAAAGCTAAGTAGCAGGAGAAAAAAGGGCTTTTTCATAAATATAAATTATATGTAAGTTGTAGAAGCTAATTCTCACTATCAAAAATCGTTCCTGATTCCCAGAGAATCCTTGTTAAAATACTTACACAGGCTATGGATGGTTTCTTTTTTTATTTTAAAGATACGCTTTATATGCTAACCTCATTATTTTTGCGGCATGCTAGAAGACAAAAGTCCAAAGAAAACGGAATTGAGCTCCCTGGGAGAGTTTGGCCTGATCGAACATCTGACCAGAAACTTTAGCCTGGAGCAATCCACTTCGGTAAAGGGGGTTGGAGATGATGCCGCCATACTGCAATTTGGAGACAGACAATCAGTCATTTCTACCGACCTGTTGATAGAGGGAATTCATTTTGACCTCAGCTATGTACCCCTAAAGCACTTAGGTTACAAGGCGGTGGTGGTCAACCTGTCCGACATTTACGCCATGAATGCCATGGCCACCCAAATCACTGTTTCGGTAGCGGTTTCAAACAGGTTTCCACTGGAAGCGCTGGAAGAGCTTTACGAGGGGATCGCGAGTGCCTGTGCCATTTACAATGTAGATCTGGTAGGCGGAGATACCAGTTCTTCAACCAAAGGAATGCTCATTAGCGTTACTGCCATAGGCGAAGTAGAAAAAGGAAATGCGGTATATCGCAAGGGAGCAAAAGCCAATGATCTGCTGGTAGTTACCGGAGACCTGGGTGCGGCCTACCTTGGATTGCAGGTGCTGGAAAGGGAGAAAGAAGTATACAAGGTAAATCCTAAAAACCAGCCTGATCTCAGCATGTATTCCTACTTGCTGGAACGGCAGTTGAAACCTGAAGCCCGAAAAGACATTATAGAGTTACTGCAAAAGCTGGAGGTACGGCCTACCTCCATGATCGACATCAGTGATGGTCTTTCATCAGAAATACTGCACCTCTGCAAGCAAAGCGAAGTTGGTTGTAATCTGTTCGAAGAGAAGATCCCGCTAGACCCTACCGTAATTGCCGGATGCGAGGAATTCAATTTGGACAGCAGCCTGGTTGCCTTAAGCGGGGGAGAAGATTATGAATTGCTGTTTACTATAGGGCAGGATGATTATGAAAAGATAAAGGGCAACCCGAATTTTACGGTTATCGGGCACATGACAGAAGCCAAAGAGGGAGCACATCTTATCACCCGGGCCAATACCAAGTTAAAGCTGGAGGCACAAGGCTGGAACGCGCTGAATTAAATGTGGGGAGGAGATAAAAAAATTCCCGAAAAAAGTGCATACCTTAATTTGCTGTCTTGGGGCAGGCGACAGAAAGTAGTAAGGAGCTGTCTTAATTTTCGGGAATAACTTTATGATCCCATGGCCCTTAAAGCCGGGGATCTGATTGCCAAAGCATAATTAAGCTGCCTGATGAGAGGCGCTGTGCTTCTTCTGATATATATGCTCTAATGTTGCGTTGATCTCCCGCAGTTCGGGAGTAAGATTAGAAAGATTACCGCTCACGTCTGTGGTAACTTGCTTACCGCAGTGGATGCATTTGTACTCTTTGATGTGTAATGTAATTTTTTTCGATACAGTATAGTGATGGCCAAAAATATTGCAAAATATTTTCTTCATAATGTAGGTATTAAGTATCGCATTGGTCCGATTTGGGGTCGTGGAAATGCATTCGATTCGTTTAGTTGTTCGTCATAAAAGCACTTTTGGAAATACTTTATCACAGGAACGTCTCATTCCTGTGTTTTATTGGGTGTCCGGCGATTTTTCGTCCATTTTTTCGACAAACGCCTCTTTTTTCGATGAACAGCACATCAATCTTCCTTTTGGCGATATTTGCAAGACAGGCTTTTTCCATTATCTTTCCCCAATATTTTATCCATGAACGGACGTACCAAAACAACCTGGGTAACCGCCTTCGCCTTATTTTCACTTTTCTTTGGGGCAGGTAATTTGATCTTACCACCGCAATTGGGTTTTAAATCCGGTGAACTTTGGTGGATGGTCGCCGGTGGGTTTTGCCTTTCCGCCGTGCTCATCCCCATTCTCGGAATTCTCGCGCATTCCAGGCTTCAGGGCACCATGTATAATTTCGCGGAGAAGGTTTCCCCGGTATTCAGTGTGATATACTGCTTTATCGTTTATGCCATATCCATATCCCTGCCGTCACCAAGAACAGCCTCCGTGACCCACGAAATGGCAGTGCAACCTTTTTTTGAACTCCCCTACATATTCACAAGTGTGCTTTATTTTGTGATGGTGTTCATTTTTGTGATGAACCGGTCAAAGATCCTGGATATCATCGGAAAGTTCCTTACCCCGGCCATATTGCTGGTGCTCTTACTCCTTATTGGGATCACCCTTTTTTCATCCGATTATATTTTTGGGGATACTGTATTTGAAAGTCCATTTTCTCATGGTATACTGGAGGGCTATCAAACATTCGACGCCATAGGTGCCGTAGTGGTCGGTGGGGTGATCATAGTTTCCATCAACCTGAGAAAAGAGCCCGGAAATTACGAGGCCAAGAAAAGGCTGATCGCCAGGGCCGGATGGCTGGCAGGACTGGGATTGTTCTTAGTGTATGGCGGTCTGATCCTGACCGGAGCCCTGCTGCATCAGGAGTTCGATGAGGATATCAGCAGAACAGCCCTGCTTAGCGGGATCAGTGAAGTACAATTGGGAAATACGGCAAACCTCTTTTTGAGTATTCTGGTGGCACTGGCCTGTTTTACCACTGCTGTTGGGATCGTAACAGGAACAGCCGACTTCATCAAATATCGTTTCGCCAATTCCCGAACCGCATATACCGTTACCGCAGTAATTGGCTGTGTACTCGGAATTCTAATGGGGCAGTTCAATGTGGGTTATATCATTGCCGTGGCCTTACCGGCCCTCATGTTTATATACCCTATTACCATTGTCCTAATACTACTGAATGTACTTCCGGCCAGGTGGGGTACTCCCATGGTCTTTAAGGTGGTGGTGGCAACTACAGTGCTGTTCAGTATTCCTGATTTTCTCGGAAGTATTGGTCTTGGATCCCAGATGGGGCAGTTGAAATTCTGGATCCCCTTAAGTGAGTTTAGCATGGGATGGGTCCTTCCGGCTGCGGTGGCCTTTGTACTGGTGAATCTTCCTGGTATTCTGAACTGGGGCCCCAGGGATTCCGAAGACCTTAGTTAGTCTTTGTAGCCGTAACTCTTGTATTTGTAAATTTATTTGTAAGAGAACAATGAATAAGTTAGTAATTGTTGGTAATGGCTTCGATTTAGCACATGGACTGGCTACTTCATATGGACATTTTATTAATGACTATTTGGAGAAATCTTAAACGTAATTACAAAGATCAGCAGATTCAAGAAAACGTTCTTGTTAATGAGGCCTAATATAAAATAGTTGAGGGTGATTTTACAAATTACAAAAGCTTTCAGAAAGGATTAAGGGCCTATGCAAATCGTTGCCTCAGGATATTAGATTTCCTGAAAAAGAACAATAAATCATTCATAAATTTCAAATGAAAGACTGGCTACTGCTCACTGTTCACAGCATACTTACTTTCAGCCTCCGCCATGAGTTCTTCGATCTCCTCTGCTTTAATAGGGATGTCCTTCATCAAATTCAAGGGTGGTCCCGATTCCTGGATAACCACATCGTCCTCCAATCTGATTCCCATTTCTTCGGCCGGGATATATATGCCAGGTTCAACGGTAAAGACCATATTGGCGACCATCGGGGTTTTCAAAGCGCCGTAGTCATGCGTATCTAATCCCAGATGATGGCTGGTACCATGCATAAAGTATTTTTTATAAGCCGGCCAGTCCTTATTTTCATTTTGTATGTCCGACTTGTCCAACAACCCCAATCCCAATAGCTCGGACGTCATGATCTTCCCGACTTCCTTGTGGTATTCCGCCCAGAGGTTTCCGGGCACCAACATATTGGTTGCCTCATTTTTCACCCGGAGTACCGCTTCATATACTTCTTTTTGGCGTTCTGTGAATCGTCCGCTAACCGGGATAGTCCGTGTCATGTCGCTGGAATAGTTGGCGTATTCGGCACCGACGTCCATCAACAGCAGTTCACCGGCCTTGCACTGATTGTTATTCTCCACATAATGCAACACATTGGCATTAACTCCGGACGCGATAATGGGCTGATATGCAAATCCACGTGATCGGTTACGGACGAATTCATGCAGGTATTCCGCCTCTAATTCATACTCCCAAACACCAGGTTTAGTGGCCGTTAATATCCTGCGAAACCCCTTTTCAGTGATCTTGCAGGCCTTTTGTAAAAGCACTATTTCTTCCGGCTCTTTTACCCCGCGGATCTGTTGTAAGATAGGGTTGCTTTTGGCCCATTGGTGTGCCGGAAAATCTGACTTGCACTTTAGTATAAAACGGTCTTCACGGGTCTGGGTCTGCACGGCTTGCCTGTAGTGCTCATTCGTATTGAAATAAATAAGCTCCGACTCTGTCATCAGGTCAAAAAAGACCTTGTCAAAATCAGAAAGCCATAAGATGGTTTCAATACCAGAAACCTCCGTAGCCTGGGCTTTTGTGAGTTTTGCACCTTCCCAAACAGCGATGTGCTCATTAGTTTCCCTTAAAAAAAGTACCTCTCGGTATTTTTTATCCATAGCATCCGGGAATAACAGCAAAATGCTTTCTTCCTGATCTACGCCTGAAAGGTAGAAGATATCCCTGTGTTGCTGAAAGGGAAGCGTACTGTCCGCGCTAATAGGGTATATGTCATTGGAGTTAAAAACGGCAATGCTTTTAGGTTTCATTTGCCCTGCAAACTTCTTTCGGTTCTTTACAAATAATGCGTTGCTGATCGGATCGTATTTCATCGGAATCGTGCTTTGTTCAAAAATAAGGATTCTGGGTATAGCACAAAAAAAAGGAGGCCCGATTTGAGCCTCCCTTCCGGTTGAGGTTGGTTATAATTCCTTATTTTGAAATTGCTTTTTTTAGTATTCCTATGATGGCCATTAGTACACCTCCGCCAACGCCACCACCGGCAATACTGCCGATTATTGAGGAAAGGTCCATACTACTTACGGCACCGGCCATCTCAGCTCCGCCTCCCATCCCAAGCACATCTAACAACCATCCACCAATACCACCGCCAAGAATTCCAACTATGGAGTTCCCGATCGTTCCCAGAGACATGTTCTTCAAAAGTTTTCCAGCTATGTTGCCCCCAAATGCCCCACTAACCAATTGAATAATCAATGGCAAATACGCTTCCATTTTATCAGTTTAGTTGTTTTGATGGTTTCAAATTAAGAAAAATTAAAATTATCTGGATATTTTTGTCGATTTTTTAATTTTTCACAAGTCTTGGCAAATGCCTAAATTCACGTTTCGCAAAACCCTCCTAAATAATGAGATATTTTTTCCTCCTCTGTTCTGTTTTCCTTGTTTTCAATCTCTCTGCACAGCCGGCTGCCACCCAGGCAGGGCATATTGAAGAGGGCTTGAAACAGAAGCGACAAATGGCGACTAATTCCCTGCTGCGTCATATTCCCTTTAAAAACATCGGCCCGTCTGTAATGAGCGGTAGGGTGGTGGATCTGGACGTAAACCCGGAAAACCCTGTGGAATACTATGTAGGCTATGCCTCAGGAGGTCTGTGGTACACCAACAACAACGGAACCTCTTTTAGCCCGGTTCTGGATTCCTCCCAGACCCAGAATGTGGGAGATATCGCAGTGGATTGGAAGCAGGGAGTCATCTGGTTGGGGACAGGTGAGAATAACTCTTCCCGTTCCTCATATTCAGGGATTGGCATCCTGAGATCCGCGGATGGCGGAAAGAGCTGGGAAAATATGGGCCTGCCGGATTCGCATCATATCGGCCGCATACTGATCAACCCTCAAAACAGCGAAGAAGTAGTGGTCGGGGTAACCGGACACCTGTACTCCCCAAATGAGGATAGGGGCATTTACAGGACTACGGACGGAGGCAAAACCTGGTCCAAAACCTTATACATCAGTAAAGTTGCAGGTATTATTGACCTGGCCTGTGCCCCGGAGGATTTCAATATTATGTTTGCCGCTGCCTGGGAAAAAGACCGTAAAGCCTGGAACTTCAGGGGAAGCGGAAGCGGTTCCGGAATCTATAAAAGTACGGATGCCGGAAAGACCTGGAAAAAACTCTCAACCGCAGAAAGCGGTTTCCCTACTGGTGAGGGAGTTGGAAGGATAGGGCTGGCCGTTTTCGATGCAAATACGCTCTACGCGGTTCACGATAACCAATTCAGAAGAGACAAGCCTAAAAGCCCGGATAAGTCTTCAGACAAACTGAAAAAGGAAGATTTCAAAAACATGAGCGGCTCGGCTTTTTTGGAACTGGAAGACCAAAAACTGGACGATTTCCTGAAGAACAATAATTTCCACGAAAAGTACAAGGCTTCCAACGTAAAATCCATGGTAAGAAGCGGTACTGTGCAGCCTGTGGATCTGGCAAAATACCTGGAAGATGCAAATTCACTGCTGTTCGATACTCCTGTTATTGGGGCGGAAGTGTACCGCAGTGAGGACGGGGGTAGCAGTTGGACAAAAATGAACGAAAACTATATCGATGATCTGTATTACAGCTATGGTTACTATTTCGGTGAGATCAGGGTAAACCCAGGCAATAAAGAGAAGATATATCTGGGCGGGGTCCCGCTGATAACTTCAGACGATGGAGGAAAGACTTATCGCTCCATCAGCAAGGAAAATGTGCATTCAGATCATCAGGCGCTTTGGGTGAATCCAAATCGGCCAGGGCACCTGATCAATGGAAATGACGGCGGACTCAATATGACCTATGACGATGGTAAGAACTGGACCAAGCACAATTCCGCTTCAGTGGGCCAATTCTACGCCATTAACGCGGATAATCAGCAACCCTATCATGTTTATGGGGGATTGCAGGACAATGGGGTCTGGATGGGTCCTCATACTGCTAAAGAAGACAGCAAATGGCATCAGACCGGCCACAATCCCTGGAAATCCATACTTGGGGGAGACGGTATGCAGGTACAGATAGATTCCCGTGATCCGAATACCGTCTATACCGGCTTTCAGTTCGGGAACTACTACCGCCTGGATCTCGAAAAAGAAAAACGCCAGCCTATCCAACCCAAACACGAGCTGGGTGAGGCTCCATTCCGATTTAACTGGCAATCTCCTATCCTGTTATCCCCTCATAACCAGGATATCCTTTATATGGGAAGTAACAAACTGCACCGTTCCATGAATCAGGGTGATTCCTGGGAAACGATCTCAAAAGACCTGACCCTGGGCGGAAAAAAAGGCAATGTGGCCTTTGGTACCCTTACGAGCATTTCAGAGTCCCCGCATCAGTTCGGCCTGCTCTATACGGGAAGTGATGATGGATTAATACACCTCTCCAGGGACGCGGGAGGCAGTTGGCAGAACATATCTTCCGGACTTCCCAAAGACCTCTGGGTAAGCCGGGTTGCCGCCTCCAAACACCAAAAAGAACGGGTCTATGTCAGCCTCAATGGGTATAGATGGGACGATTTTACACCTTATATATTCAAAAGTGAGGACTACGGAAAAAACTGGGTTTCCATCTCCGCGAATATTCCGGTGTCTGCTGTAAATGTGATTTTGGAAGATCCGCAAAACGAGCACCTGCTCTTTGCCGGAACGGACAACGGTCTTTATGCTTCCTTTGATCAGGGATTGTCCTGGGAGCTCTTCCAAAACGGTATCCCCAATGTGGCTGTCCACGATCTTGTAATTCAGCCTGAAGCCAGGCATTTGTTGGTGGGCACTCATGGCCGTAGTATCTACAAAGCGGATATCAGTGCCTTGCAAGAGCTCACACCCGAAGTACTTGACAAGGGATTACATCTTTTTACATTTAAGGACATCAAACATTCCGAAAGCTGGGGTAACCCTTCCAGCCCCTGGAGCAAAGCGGAAACCCCCGGCCTGGACATGGTATTCTATTCAAAAAGTCCCGGAGAATACGCCATTAACATCAAAACCCCTGATGGGATTACCGTTAGCAATACCGAGGTGCCCGCAGACCGCGGATTGAATATCGTTTCTTATGACGTGGCGTTTTCCAAAAAGGGCAAAACAGCCTATCAAAAGAAATACAAGAGGGAACTAAAGATCGCCAAAGACGGGAAAACCTATTTGCCACCAGGGACTTACAGTATAGATCTGGAAGGCGGAGGAAGCAAGGATCAGAGGGAGTTTCTAATTAAGGAGTAGCATTTCAACCAAAAGCAACCTAAGAATGACCACAACAAGAGCCAAAAGGATCAAGTCCATAGATATGCTTAGGGGCCTGGTCATGGTAATTATGGCACTGGATCATGTAAGAGACTATTTCCATTACGACGCTTTCTTTTATGACCCTTCGGACCTCAGCCAGACCTCTGTCGGGATCTTCTGGACCCGGTTTATTACCCACTTTTGCGCGCCTGTTTTCGTTTTTCTGGCAGGGACCTCAGCCTTTTTCGTCGGGCAAAGGCGCAGTAAGAAAGAACTGTTCGTATGGCTTTTGAAAAGGGGTATATGGCTTGTTATTGCGGAAGTGACCATTATCAAGTTCGCCTGGATGTTCAAACTGGACTTCAGTACGGTGGTTTTACAGGTGATCTGGGTATTGGGGATCGCTATGATATTTCTGGCCGGTTTTATCCACCTTCCCAAAAAACTGAACATCTCCCTGGCCTTACTCTTTGTAGTAGGGCACAATCTATTTGATTCCTATAGCCCAAGCGGCGCGGTTTCTTCCGGGATCTGGACCTTTTTGCACGTTTTCAATGTGGTTCCCATGGGGAATATCACCATTTTATCAGGCTACCCCATGATCCCGTGGATATTTGTAATGCTGCTCGGTTATCACTTTGGTGAGTTTTACAGGCCATCCTATGCGCCGGAGAAAAGAAAGAAGTCCTTGATCTGGCTTGGCCTTGGGATGTTAGTGGCCTTCGTACTTATCCGGGCAACCAACCTCTATGGGGATGCCATAAAATGGGAGGTTCAGGACACCGCAAGCTTTACGGTACTTTCTTTTTTTAACCTTACCAAATATCCACCTTCCTTGCTTTTCCTGTTGGTAACCCTGGGATTGCCAATGATCTTTCTTGCATTTGCCGAAAACTGGCGTGGAAAACTTACAGAATGGCTTGTGGTGATCGGAAGGGTGCCGATGTTCTTTTACATTATACATATATATGTTATTCATTTCTTTGCACTGCTGGCGGCCATGGCTACCGGCTTCCAGGCTTCCGATATGGTTATTGACCTGTGGATCAACTTCCAGCCCGAATTGCAAGGCTATGGTTTTAGTCTTTGGGTGGTATACCTTATCTGGGTTGTTTTGATCCTTGCCCTGTTTCCGATCTGTAAATGGTACGATAGCTACAAGACCCGGAACAGGCAATATTGGTGGTTGAGTTATCTCTAAATTTTTATTGGGAAGGAAACGAAATAAAAAAGGAGTTTGGGACCGGTTTTTACCGTCTCTTTTTCGAGAAATATTTTGCGAGTTTACCTTAGTTCAAAAATGGATATGTTAATACCCATTTGCTTTTTTCACCATTCCTTACTTTTGAGAATATCCAGGGAATGTAGGCACACTAATCTGGAAGGTATTCGGGGATGGAGGGCGAAGGGCTAAAAACAAGGCAGTAGAAACCTTGATTGTCCTGGGCTAATTTGAAGAGAATATTTCCTTGGACGAAATTTGGGTAACGATTGATTGATTAGTGAACGGAGCGAACACCGCTTTTTTGGCACTTAATGAAAAGTGCTCCCGGCGCCGCAGTTCAATACCAGGCGGGCGGGAACTTGGCATCAGGGATTGCGCGGAAATCCATTGAAAAGGGGTGCTTAGCGATTTGCCGAGGAAGCGACTTTGGAAGCTCCCACAGGGGCTTAAAGCGGCTTAGGACGACTTAAAATGATTGGAGCAAAAGCCCGCGGATGCCCTTAACACTTCTTCGTTATGTCAGAAATTTAGTAGCCTAAATGCCCATTTTTAAGGAAACCGTTGTACCCAAAGCGGCTCCGCTCTCCACATGGAGTTTGGCACCGGCTATCCTGGCCCGTTCCAAAAGCGTACGCATGCCCAGACTGGCACTGTCGCGAATTTTCTCCTTGAAGCTAAAGCCTTTCCCGTTGTCTTTCACCACTATTTCTATCGTACCGGCCTTCCTTTCTATGTCTACCGATACCGCCCTGGCCCCGGAGTGCTTTACGATATTGTTCAATAGCTCCTGCATGATCCGGTAGAGCTGCAGGGAATTCTCATCGCTCAACAGCTCGTCCACATCTTCAATGCTATGGGTAAAAAAGATGTCTGTGTTGGCATCCACCTCATCGATGATCGCCCTGATTGCTCCGGAGAAACCCAACTTCTCTAAAGTGGCCGGGTGCAGGTGGCGGGAAACGCTACGCAGTTCCTCCAGGGTATCCATCGCCAGGGATTTTACTGCTGCATCCTCACCGGACTTTGACCTTTTGGCCAACAGCATCAGCTTTTGCCCTACCCCGTCGTGCAGTTCTCTGGCCACACGGGTTCGCTCCTCCTCCTGGCCCTTGATCAGGTTCCTGGAGAAGCGGGCCTGAGCCTGCTGTTTCCTTTTGGTGGCATTCTGTACCCATACCAGGTATAGGATCGTAAGCACAGCCAGTATCCCCAAACCACCAAAAGTGATCCACATGTTCTGCGCCCGGTTCCTGGCGTTTAACAGTGCGATCTCCGATTTCTGGGATACGATCTCCGAATCCTTCTTTTCTGCCTCATATAGTGCCTGGTAATAGGAAAATCCGTTCGCCTTTTGAACGCTGCCTACGGAGTCCTTTATCCTGTGGTGGGCCCGGAGATGTTCATGAGCCCTGCCCAGATCACCCAGACTGTCGTACACCTTAGCCAAAAAGCCATGGGTTATATAGATGCCCTCAAAGAACTGGGTATTCTTTACATTGGCATATTCCCTTTCCCCCAAGGTGGCTGCTCTTTGGTAATTGCCCTTTGCAAATTCATAGTGCGCCATGGCCAGGTTGTATTCTTTTATTTCAAAGTATTCACTGTGCTTCCTCTGTTCATCCAACTCTTGCTTTACAGCCTCTGCCTGTTCCAGCATCCCGTTTTCGGCATAGGCGCCTAAACGGGCCACCAAGGATTCCTGAATAACAAATTTATCATGTTCTGGTATATAGGTATAGACCCTTGCCGAATCAAGATATCTGAGCCGTTCGTTTTGGTTCCCATGCAACATCTCGTCAAAGGCCTGGTTGTAAAACTGATCATACAATGTTCCTTTATCCCCATATTTTCTCGCCTCCTCGATGATTTCCATACGTATTTTCTTTGCTTCCGCCTGGAGTCCATTCTGGGAGTACAGTATCGACAAGGTTTCCTTTGGCCGCCATGCCAATTCAGGCCTACTATGGTCCTTTAGCATCTGATGGGCCTCCTCCAGTGCCGCAGCCGATTCCTGGAAATCCCCTTTAAAGCAAAGCACCTTGCCTATATGCTCTTTAAGTACACCCTGCATTGTCCGGTCCTTGATCTGAAGGGAGAACTCGTAGGCCTGTTCAAGAATGTCCAGGGACTCTACATAACGGTGGAGCAACATATTGCTATATGATCCCTCAATGTAAAACTCGATCAACTCCATAAAGTGTTGCCTCTTGGGGACCCTGTCCTTGAAGTTATTGAAATACTCTATGGCCTCCTCCGGATTTCCCAAACCCAGTGTGATATGATCCACCAGGGGTATGGCATGCTCCAAAGCCAATCGCGTGGAATCAAGCTCCAGGGCATAATCGATCGTTTGACTTGCGATGGAATCGTATGGGAAATCCGTTCTGTATTGGATCAGTTTAGAAAGACTATCCATCCACATCAGGCGTTCACCTCCTTCCGAGTTATTGATCTTTAGCTTTAGGGATTGGACAGCATTGGTGAGGTCCACCTCCTGGGCAGACAGGGAGAAGGTAAGGAAACACAATAAAAGGCGGCAAATACTTTTCATGACCTGGGGAAGTCTTAAGTAAGTCAAAGATAAGGAATCCGATATTTCAATAATATAAATAGTACCTCATTTAGCATAGGCTTTATGAGTTATGGTGCATTTTGTGGCCCATGGATGCCCAGTTGATCACAGCTATTGAACAAACTGACCTCATTTAAGGAATCTTCTAAAAAGGCATGGTCATAAAAACTCAAAAAACCGCTGATCCTTAAAACAGACCCTACGGTCGGTTTTTGGGTTTTGATGTGTTGGATATCCTGATTTCTTAGGCTGATTTCAGGTTGAATTTCATCGATTAAGTGCAGGATTTGCTGGATGCGATCGATGAAAGTATGGGTGCACAAACCGATTGGTCTGTGAACAGTTCGGATAGAGAACATTTGGGATGCTCTGAGAGCCTGGTATCGTGATGCAATGGGGTTTTGGTACCCCCAAACAGGTATTTCAACCCGGATTATTTCCCGACGTGAAACAGGGCTTCTCCCTGGTTGACCACTGCCTGATGGTTTATACAGATCACATATCCGTCATAGGGCGCCTTAATTCGCTTGCGGTGTTTGGCATAGGTATCGGTGATCAATCCCAATTCCTGGCCTTTGCTGATCTCACTACCATTGGTAACTTCAGGGATAAACATCCCGGCCGTGGGCGCCCGAAGCCACTTTCTCTCTTCCAGGTGCACGCTCTCACTACGTTCGGAATACAGCGGTTCTATCTTGCTGATCATTTCGAAGTGCTTCAGCACATTTAGTATCCCTTGCATCCCTTCCAAGATTGCATAGTCATCAAAACGCATGCTTTCACCAGCTTCATAAACAATGGTTGGCTTACCCATTCGGTAGGCAGCATTTCGGAATGAGCCTTTGATCAGCCTGGAAGGGAAGGTAATAGGCGCATTAAAGATACCGGCCAGTTGTTTGCTGTATTCATCTTCCTCGGTATAGCGGATCTGGGGAAAATTATGGCGCTGTGCCCCTCCGGTGTGCAGATCTATCCCAATATCTATTTGTCTCAGTATCTCCGAAGTGTAGTGATAGGCTATCCTGCTGGCCATGGATCCGGACTTGGTTCCGGGAAAACTGCGGTTTACGTCTTTGCCATCCGGGACATCCCTGGAAAAATGTATAAAGCCGAATATATTCAGAATGGGAACCGCGACCACGGCCCCCTTGCGGATCTTGAAGCGCTTTTGCTGCAGCATTCGCCTCACTATCTCAATCCCATTGATCTCATCCCCATGCAGACCAGCCTGGATAAGGATTGTTGGCCCGGGTTTTCTGGCGTTGAAAACATATACCGGTATGTCAATAAGCGTTCCGGTTGGAAGCCGGTCAATACTGATCTTCAAAAGCTGTTCTTTTCCGGGGGGGACGGCTTCGTTTCCGATGACGATCTCCTTATTTTCTTCTCCGACGTCCATTCTGCTCCACGTATTTAATGATTTCTTTAGCCACGTTCACTCCGGTGGCCGCCTCTATCCCTTTTAATCCGGGAGAGGCGTTGACCTCAATAAGCAGCGGTCCTTTGTTGGACCTCAGCAGATCCACTCCCGCTACTCCCAATCCGAGAAATTTAGTGGCATTCAGCGCGATGTACTGCTCTTTGGCACTCGGTTTGACCGCGACGGTTTCTCCACCCCTGTGTACATTGGCACGAAAATCTCCCAGTGCACTGCTTCGTTTCATACTGGCCACCACCTTATTCCCCACCACAATGATGCGGATATCTTCGCCATTGGCCTCTTCAATATACCGCTGAATGAGGATACTGGTGTCCATTTTATAAAAGGTATCTATGATGGATTTAGCGGATTTTTCGGTTTCGGCCAGAATTACTCCGAGGCCCTGGGTGCCTTCCTGAAGTTTTATGATGACAGGGGTACCCCCAAGTATCTTTATCTGGGCTTCAATATTATCCGGGTTTATGGAAAACAGGGTTTCCGGAATGGGAATACCTTTGCGCGCCATGATCTGCAGCGTCCTTACCTTATTCCTGGCTCTTGTAATTCCCAGGGAACGGGCTGTACTAAAGACTCCGTTCATTTCAAATTGCTTTACAATTGCGGCACCATGCCGGGTAACCTTTGCACCAATCCTCGGAATTATCGCATGGAATTCGTTAGTAATGTTCTCGTCCCTCAGGTAGATCTGTGGTTTTCCGGAACCCAGTTTTACAGAACATTTGGTGTGATCAATAAGCTCAATATAATGCCCGAGCTTTTTGGCCTCTTCGGCAATACGCTTGGTTGAGTACACATTCATGCTAACAGATAACAGGCCGATATCCATGTGGTGAGCGCTTGGTAGTTATTTTGATTGTAATATCGGTTAAAAAATAGAACGGTACTAATTGGCACTGCCCTTTTTTTAACAAAAAACAGTGCTTACCTAAATACTTTATTGTTCTGATTTAGGACGATCTTTTGTGCCTGGAGATTACCTGAAAGTAAGAAGGCCAAATTTGTCAGTTTTAAATGGGTCTAAATAGTTCATATATCGCTTTGAAAGTTTGTTAAAAACGGCTCCATGGCCTAATTTTGTAGTCACTCATGTAAACCAACTCCTTATGAGCGGATTGACAAAATCTTCAATTGCCAGGAAAGTTGTTATGGCGCTTTCCGGCTTTTTTTTGGTCTTCTTTTTAGCACAGCACTTTACCATAAATTTTACCTCTGTTATCGCCCCGGACACTTTTAACGAGTGGTCTCATTTTATGGGTTATAACCCGCTTGTGCAATATATCCTGCAACCCATATTGATCGCGGGGGTGATCATCCATTTTGTAATGGGTTTTGTTCTGGAGTTGCAGAACAACAGAGCCAGAGGTGTGAAGTATGTAAAGTTTAAAGGGAGCGCGAATGCCTCCTGGGTTTCCAGGAATATGATCATTTCAGGGCTGGTAGTCCTCGCTTTCCTTGCGCTGCACTTTTATGATTTCTGGGTACACGAAATGGCCTACAAGTATATAGAGTTCAAGCCTCAGGATCCGACAAGATACCACGCCGAGACCGTTGAGAAATTCGCACCTATGTGGCGCACTGTTATCTATGTGGTCTCCTTTGTGCTTTTGGCGCTACACCTGTGGCACGGATTCGCTTCGGCCTTCCAGAGTATGGGAGTAAACAACAAATATACACCATCAATAAAAGCCTTCACTAAAGTTTTCGCGGTAGTAATTCCTTTGGGTTTTGTTTTCATTGCCCTCTACCATCATTTTAACCCTTTAACGCATTAATGCTATGAGCGTGTTGGATTCTAAAGTTCCTTCAGGGCCTTTGGCTGAGAAATGGACCAAACATAAAAACGAAATTGACCTGGTTAACCCGGCCAATAAAAGAAATATTGATATCATAGTTGTAGGTACCGGCCTTGCCGGAGGTTCCGCAGCGGCAACCCTGGCAGAGCTAGGTTATAACGTAAAAACATTCTGCTACCAGGATTCTCCCAGGAGAGCGCATTCCATTGCGGCCCAGGGAGGAGTGAATGCAGCCAAGAACTACCAGGGAGACGGGGACAGTGTGTACCGATTGTTCTACGATACCATAAAAGGAGGGGACTATCGATCCCGTGAAGCCAATGTTTACAGATTAGCCGAGGTTTCTTCGAACATCATTGACCAATGCGTGGCACAAGGTGTCCCATTCGCCAGGGAATATGGCGGACTGCTGGACAACCGTTCTTTCGGGGGGGTTCTGGTCTCCAGGACTTTCTACGCCAAGGGCCAAACAGGGCAGCAACTGCTACTCGGGGCCTACGCCGCCATGAACAGGCAGATACAGCGTGGTAAGATAAAATCGTACACCCGCCACGAAATGCTGGACCTGGTCCTTGTGGACGGAAAAGCCAGAGGAATAATTGCCAGGGACCTGGTTACCGGAGAGATAGAACGGCATTCAGGGCATGCGGTGGTCATTGCTACGGGAGGATACGGAAACCTCTTCTTCCTCTCTACTTACTGTATGGGCGCCAATGTGATGGCCTCCTGGAAAGCACATAAGAAGGGGGCATTCTTTGCAAACCCTTGTTTTACACAGATCCACCCTACCTGTATCCCGGTTTCGGGAGATCATCAGTCCAAGCTAACCCTGATGTCGGAATCCCTGAGAAACGATGGAAGGATCTGGGTCCCAAAAAGGTTGGAAGATGCACAGGCGATCCGGGAAGGCAAACTGAAGCCAACCCAATTGAAAGAGGAAGACAGAGACTACTACCTGGAGCGCAGATACCCGGCTTTCGGGAACCTGGTTCCAAGGGATGTGGCTTCCAGGGCAGCCAAAGAGCGATGCGATGCCGGACACGGGGTTAACAAAACCGGTGAGGCAGTATACCTTGATTTTGAGGCAGCCATTATGCGTTATGGTAAAGAGAAGGCCTATACTTCGGGAATAAAGGACCCTGACAAAGCCACCATCCGGCAATTGGGCGAAGAAATTATTGAAGCCAAATACGGCAACCTGTTCCAGATGTATGAAAAGATCGTTGATCAAAATCCCTATAAGACCCCGATGATGATCTATCCGGCAGTCCATTACACCATGGGTGGCCTCTGGGTGGATTACAATCTGCAGACAACTATTCCAGGTTGCTATTCTGCCGGAGAAGCAAACTTTAGCGACCACGGCGCAAACAGGCTTGGTGCCTCAGCGCTTATGCAGGGGCTGGCAGATGGATATTTTGTCTTGCCTTATACCATTGGTGACTACCTGTCTGATGATATCAGGACAGGACCTATCCCTACGGATTCCGCTGAATTTGATGAGGCCGAGAAAAATGTTCGGGATCGGATCGAGAAACTCATGTCTGGCAAGGGAGAGCATTCCGTGGATTATTATCACAAGAAGCTCGGCAAGATCATGTGGAACAAATGCGGGATGTCCAGAAATGCCAAAGACCTGGAGTCCGCGATCACAGAGATCGCTGAACTCCGAAAGGACTTTTGGGAAAATGTGAATATTCCTGGAAGCAGTGATTCCAAGAACCAGGAACTTGAAAAAGCGGGAAGAGTTGCAGATTTCCTGGAACTGGGAGAGCTTTTCGCGAAAGACGCCCTGCAAAGGGAAGAGTCTTGCGGAGGCCATTTCAGAGAAGAATATCAGACCCCTGAAGGAGAGGCCCTGAGGGATGACGAGAATTTCAAATATGCGGCGGCCTGGGAATACAAGGGAGAGCCTAAAGACGCTGTCTTACATAAAGAAGAACTCAAGTACGAGAACATTGAAGTTAAAACACGTTCGTACAAATAAAATATAAACTATTGTTGAGTGCCCAGAGCGCTCAGGAACTAAAATAAAGAGCTGTGAAAATATATCTAAAGATCTGGCGGCAGAAGAATGCTACTTCAAAAGGGCAAATGGTCGATTATGACCTCAATGGTGTTGAAGAGGATATGTCTTTCCTTGAAATGCTGGATGTGCTGAACGAAGAATTGGTTGCTAAGGGAGAAGAGCCGGTAGAGTTCGATCACGATTGCAGGGAAGGCATCTGCGGAACCTGTTCCCTGATGATAAACGGACAACCCCATGGTCCTGATTCAAGGATCACGGTCTGCCAGTTGCATATGAGGTCTTTTAATGACGGGGACAGTATTGTTATTGAGCCTTTCCGGGCCAAAGCGTTCCCGGTGATCAAAGACCTGATCGTAGACCGTACTGCCTTTGACAGAATACAACAAGCCGGAGGTTATATCTCCGTAAACACTTCAGGAAGACCAGTTGATGCCAACGCCATCCCTATAGAAAAGGATATGGCAGACAAGTCGTTTAATGCGGCTACCTGTATTGGTTGCGGAGCCTGTGTGGCTGCATGCAAGAATGCCAGCGCCATGCTTTTTACTTCTGCCAAGGTATCCCAATTCGCGCTATTACCTCAGGGACAAGTAGAGGCCGCAGAGCGCGTTCAGAATATGGTTCGGCAAATGGACCTGGAAGGCTTCGGGAACTGTACCAACACCGGTGCCTGTGAAGTTGAGTGTCCAAAAGGGATCTCCCTGGAAAATATTGCCAGAATGAATCGGGAATACCTAAGTGCTTCCGTAAAAGGTTAAGGAGCCAGGCGTCTTGGTCAATTCAATTGTTTCCTGACTACCAGAAAGAGCTGTTCCAGATTTTCCATGTTTAGTTCAAAGTCCGTGTATTCGGGTGATGGATTGAGGTTATGACATTTAAGTTTCCCACCCTCTTTGTCATAAGCGATAATGCTTTTACACAAAATACCCTCCAGGGTTACCAGGATCCAGGGATGGTTTGGCCTGGATAGCCACTCCGTAGGGAACTTTTTCCCAGGAACTAACTTTCCGAGCACTATAGCCTTATTAGGTATTCCTCCGATCTTGCCGTTATCCATGGAATTATTGGTAATCTCAAAAGCGGCATAACTACTATTCTGCACTTCCTCTATCACGAAACCGATATGAGAAAGTCCATTAATATAATCTTTATTGTGTAGGTTTTTGCAATATGCCCGTTGTTGTTCACCGGAAATAAGGGGCACAGAGATCTGGTATTTGCCCAGGCCAACCTGTTGAACCTGCTGTCCTTTGGAAGAAAATCTTGGTTTTCCGTTGTACTTCCCATCGGTCTCATTCACTTCATACATATATAACTCCGCAATACTCATTTCAAAATACTGGGCAATTTTAGTGAGGTTCTTTATAGGGATATTGGCTCCTTTCCTTTCGTAAAGCTGAATGGTTCGAAGGCTTACCCCAATGGCTTCGGCCAAATTTGTTTGGCTGATACTTTTTTTGCGCCTCAATTGCTTTAGTATAAACATAATGTCGTAATATTGTGTAATATTTTTACGTATTCAGAAATTTATGTATTATTTCTACATATATCTGTAACCGATTTACAAACAAATATAAACAATTGCGTAATTTCATTGGGTTTTATCAGCAATCGACTGATGGACCGCACATTCCTCAACTGAGAAATTCGCTTAAAAACCTTTTCCATTATGTTTGAAAAAGATGAATTTGGAAAACCGATCAGCGAAAAACTATCTACCATCTTAAGAAGGAATACCTCCAAGGACGACTATGCCAATATAGCGGCCTTGACGAATGTGAGTTTTTCTACTATACGCGATGTGGTCTACAGAACTAACAGCCTCACCAAATCCAATTCCAAAGCCATTATTGTTTTGCTTCAGAGGGCTTTTGAAAATTCCCTGGCAAGGCAATTGCAAGCAACCAGTGATAAGATCTATCTGGATCAGATCCTGAGGGACTAGTATTGATCTAATACGGGGTAATGCGAACTGTTTAATTTGCTAATTTAGCAGCTCACTTAAAGTTCTATAACTATCCAGTACAATATCACCTCCAAACTGCCGGATCTGCCAACCTCCATCTTCACTGTTATGAGTAGTTTGGCACACAAGCACGATGCCGTGAATTTATCCCAGGGATTTCCGGATTTTTCACCAGATCCCTTGTTGATAGACCTCATCGCAAAGGCTATGAAAGACGGCTACAATCAGTACGCTCCCATGGCCGGGATTTACTCCCTCCGCGAGGTGATCTCGCATAAGATCAAAAGCCTGTACGGAGCGGAGTATCACCCCGAATCCGAGATTACCGTAACCGCAGGTGCCACACAGGCTATCTACACCGCTATTGCAGCCCTAGTTTCAACAGGAGATGAAGTCATTGTTCTGAAACCGGCATACGATTGCTACGAACCTGTAATATGGGCAAACGGGGGGATTCCTGTACCGGTACAACTTCAGGGAAAGACATACCAGATAGACTGGGACCTCTTTAGGTCTAAAATAACGGAGCGCACCAAAATGGTGGTGATCAATACACCACATAATCCAAGCGGCAGGGTGTTTTCCGCGGAAGACATGCACCAGCTCCAACAGAGTCTTGAACATACCGATATTTTGGTTCTCAGCGATGAAGTTTATGAACACCTGGTGTTTGACGACAATACGCATCAAAGTGTTTCAAAGTTCCCAGGGTTAGCCGAGAGAAGCCTGGTCTGTGCCTCATTTGGCAAGACTTTTCACAGCACAGGCTGGAAAATGGGTTACTGCGCGGCTCCCCAGCCCCTGATGAAAGAATTTCAGAAAATTCACGAGTTCAATGTATTCTGCGTAAATCACCCTATTCAACGTGCGTTAGCCGTCTACCTGGAAGAACCCAAAAACTATTTGGACCTCGGCCCATTTTTCCAGCAGAAACGGGACCATTTTCTCAACTCTATCCGAGATTCGCGCTTCTCTTTTACCCCTTCGCAAGGCACTTACTTCCAGTTACTGGATTACAGCGCGATCAGTGATGAGAGCGATGTGGACCTGGCCCATAGGCTTACCGTAGATCACAAGCTGGCCAGTATCCCCATTTCTGTCTTCAACAGCAATGCGGAAGATCACAGCCAATTGAGGTTCTGTTTTGCCAAAACCACGGAGACCCTGGATAAGGCGACAGCCATTATCAACACACTTTAGTTCGCTTTGAGTCCGCTAAAATTGGGCTTATAGCCTTCCTCTTTCAGAATTTTGGCCATATCCTTTTCTAAGGAAACCACGGGATACTCAATAATCCTGTTTGTTTCCGCTCCTTTTTTGTAAAAAATAAAGGTGGGTACTTTAACGATATTCAATCCCTTTTCTTCCCCTCCCGGGCTCTTTTTGTAAAAGGGCTTTTCATAGTCCACAGCGATAATGGACAAGTTTTCTTTGGGGAAATCCGCCGCTTCAAGAATTCTGATAAACCTGGGCACTTCCCTTCTGCTGTCTCCGCACCAGGTTCCTAAGAATACCTTGATCTCATACCTTTTCAATTGCTTTCGCAATGCCTGCACTGTCTCTTCGTCTACCTGATAATTCTCGTACTGCGGGTTGAACCAGTTGGCAAAACTGTCTTGCTGCAAGCCTTCTTTGGTTATTTTGCCAAGTAACTTTTCTCGGCCTTTCTTGTCTACCGTCTTGTAGTTGAGTTGTTGGGCGATCGCCATTTGCAGGGACCCAAAAATCAGGAGTGTTAGCAGTGGAAATAGTCTAAATTCTTTCATGGTATCTGTTTTGATGAGCTTAAATCTAACCTCAACCGTTATGAGATACCAGCTTTGTGTTTCAGCCGAAGGAATAACTATACCAAGGAGCAACATATGAATACCAAGTGCAACTTTAGGTGATCTCTGTTGTTTGTATCGCTATCCGCGCCGTTGATACCGCTGGCTGGTTATAAAGACGCTTTTTTTGGTATTTTTTGCGCAAATTCACACAATTTGCCAGGCAAACACATATATCGAATACTAATACACCTGCTCTTTTGGGCGTTATTCATATTTATTTCCCTCTTCGTTTTCTCCGACTACTACTGGAAGGAGAACCCGTTCCTGCAATACTTTACGATTCTTCTTGCCCTGGTCTATCTGAATGATGTTTTCCTGCTTCCATTTTTCGTTCGAAGAAAAATGTACGCCTTATATGTGCTGTTGATAGGTGTTGTGGCCTTTTTCGCGACACAGCTTTACTGCAATTTCTTTGCGGAATGTGGCTGTTCTGTACCTAAGTGCCTCTCGAATTACCTTTGGCAAACACTGGTACCTCTTATTTTCTTTTCCTTTCTCTGGGTTCTGTTCAGGTACCTGGAAAACCAGGAAGAGATCCTTCGCGTTCGTAAGGAGCGAACGGAAATGGAACTGCAATACCTTAAATCCCAAATAAATCCTCATGTGCTATTCAACAACCTTAATACTATATATTCCTATTCGCTTGAAAAGCCCAGACAGGTTCCGGAAATGATCCTTATGCTGTCCGACAATCTCAAGTATGTTCTTTACGAAAGTGATTCCAGCAAAGTTTCGCTGGACAAGGAAATGGAGTATATAGACAATTATATACGCTTTCAGAAGATCAGGACTGAGAACATCAAGGAGATCAACTACGAAAAGGAGATAGATGACCAGGGATACTTTATCGCCCCCCTCCTTCTAATTGCCCTTATAGAGAACGCTTTCAAGCACAGCGCGGCTAACAGCACCGTGGATATTCAGATCCGGGTAGAGGGCGGCACACTGGAATGCCTTTGCACAAACATCAGTAAAATTCAGGAAGATTCTGGCACATCTGCTTCCATAGGGTTGGAAAACCTCCAAAAAAGACTGAACTTGCTTTACAAAGACAAGCATGAGTTATCCATTGAAGCCACAGATGTCTACAAGGTTAAACTTAGATTGAACCTCCTATGAAATGCATTTTGATAGAAGATGAGATCCCGGCCCAAAAGGTGCTTCGGAATTATATCGACAAACTCGATAACCTGGAGTTTGTAGGGGCTTTTCAATCTGCAATCGCCGCCAATCCTTTCCTGAAAAAGAACGAGGTCGATCTCATTTTTATGGATATCAACCTTCCGGATATCACCGGGATTGAATATATCAGGACCCTGACCAACCCTCCACAGGTGATCATGACCACAGCTTACCCCAACTACGCCGTAGAAAGTTATGAATTGGACGCTGTGAGGGATTATCTGGTGAAGCCGTTTTCTTTTGAGCGATTCCTGAAAGCCGTGAATCGGGTACGCACGGGAATGCGCGAAAAAGAAAGCTATGAAGACAAGGACAGCAGGGATCCGGTACTTTTCGTAAATGTGGATAAAACCCTGCATCGTATCAGGGCAGGGGAGATATTGTATATCGAGTCTGAAAAGAATTACGTTACCATCGTTACCCGTACAAACCGATTATCCTATATCGATTCCCTTAAAAACTGGCTTGATCGACTGCCTCAGGATCTCTTTGTACAGACCCATAAGTCCTACATCGTTAATCTAAGGGAAGTGGAGCAGGTAAACGGAAATCGCCTTACCGTAAAGGGTATTCGTTTACCCCTCGGCAGGACATATAAAACCACTTTCATGCAAAGATTGCACAAAGGTTAAGGATTATTTCAAGGCCTCATCGATCATTTTCATTAAGGTCCCGATCTTGGAGGGCTCCAGCCAACGGGTAACCACCACCAGGTCATTTTCCTTATCCACCACAATAAAATTACCGCCAAAGCCTGCGGCGTAATACAGATTTTCAGATAGTCCTTCCCAATGCCTGTTCCCTTTGGTATTCAACCACCACATATAGCCGTAATTCGGGTTGGGTTCAGATGGGGTAGTAGCCTTCGCGATCCACTGCTCGCTAATTAAGCGGTCTTTTTTCCAAACCCCCTGGTTTAGGAACAACAAGCCAAACCGGGCCATGTCTTCCGCATTAATAAAGATCCCCCCTCCGGAATGTCCGCCGCCTGTAACGGATTTCATTTGGATCCCGTCTATCTCTGTCCAGGCATTCTCATATCCATGCCAGCGCCAGGTAGTTGAGGCATCGATCTTATCCATGATCTCTTCCTTCAATACCATAGGCAGGGGTTTCCTTAAGACATGGGTCAGGGAATACGCCAACACATTTACCCTCACATCATTGTATTCCATTACCGTCCCGGGTTCGTTGAGTTTTCGGAATTTCCAATCGTCCAGGCTTCCTTCGCGAGGCGGCCGGTCTGCCCAATCTTTGCCACCCCAAAGTTCGCCGGACCAGTCTGAATTCTGTTGTAGCAGATGTTCCCAGCTGATCTTGCTATTGTGAGGACCCCCAAAGGTACCATCCCAGATATAGTCTTTCACCAGATCCCTAGTACTGTGGATCAAACCCTGATCTACCGCTAGACCGGCCATGGTGGATAAAAAGCTTTTGGTGACGCTAAATGTCATATCCACGCGGTTGGTATCTCCCCATTTCCCAACGATGTATCCATTCTTTAGCAGCAAGCCAGCCGGGCCACCTCTTTTCTTGGTCGGTCCTAAGATCTCGTGAAAAGGCTCCCTTTCAAAGCCTTTGAGAATGGCTATCCTAAGATCTCTTGAGCCGGAATATTCATTATCCTGCGCGAAGCGGATGGCTTCATTTAGTTTGGTGTCGTCAAAACCGTATTCCTTAGCCGGCTTTTCCTCCCAGTTATGGCGTTCCGGGAAGTAATAATTCTGTTGTGAGAAAACCAGACCTCCCCAAAAGAGCAAAGTCAGGCAAAGCGTAACTCTCATTTTCATATAGTAGATGTTTCTTTGTTTGCGGAAGGCAGATCAAATCGCATTAGCCAGTCCATTTGGCGGTCCTTGCCGATATAATAGGGGTGTTTCCCAAACTTTACAAAGCCGTGTCTTTCGTAGAAGTCAATAGCTTTTACATTTTCCTCCCAAACTCCAAGCCACAGGTAGCTCTTTTTTCTGGATATTCCGATCTTTTTGATCTCTTCCATCATCCACTGCCCTATTCTCTTACCCTGGAATCCCTGGAGCACATAGATTCGCTCTACTTCCAAAGCCTCAGCCTTCTTGATATCGGTTTGCGCTTGTTCTTCGTTTAGTTTGAAATAGCCCACTACATCCTGTTCAAGGTATGCAAAATAAAATGAAGAATCGGGGTTTTTCAGCTCAGCGCCTAACTGTTCTTTAGAAAAGGCCTTATCGATATAGGTCTTGAAGTCTTCGGGGTCATTCACATGTTCAAAAGCGTCTACAAAGGTCTTCTTTGATAGCTGAATAAGCTGATTCAAATGTTTGGCAGTACATTTTTGAAGTTGTAGTTGCATGTTCTGATAAATCAGAACTAAAAATAAAAAAAGGAGCAAAACCTAAGCCTTACTCCTTTTAAATTTTCTAATAATGCTTTTTATAGCATGAATAGTTTTCGTGTTAGCATCAAAATACCACTGTAAAAGTCATTCCGATACACTTGCACTTCTTCTTCAGTAGGTCTGTTGTTCATTTGGGCATCCATAGTCTGTAGGTTTAAAAGTTAAATCCCGGTAAATTTGGGGAGGGATCGACTTTTTTATTTGTTATAAAGATACTATCTAAACCCCTTTCGGTCTAAATTATTGTTGTGAACCGCCCTCATCTTGTGGTTAAAATAACGAGTGTTTTAATTTTTTCGATGAAATGCACTCTTTTCCTTAATCAAGGCTCATTTCCGGAATATCTCCCTCTACCAGGAGATTGCCTTCCGTAGCAGCCTGAATATCCGCTATACTTACCCCGGGTGCACGTTCCAGCAGCTTGAATCCCTCGTCTGTTACTTCCATTACCGCCAGGTTGGTGACCACCTTTTTTACACAGCCCACCCCGGTCAGCGGAAGGGTACAACGTTTTAAGAGCTTGGACTTCCCGGCTTTGTTGGTATGCATCATAGCCACTATGATATTCTCTGCAGAAGCTACCAGGTCCATCGCGCCACCCATGCCTTTAACCATTTTCCCTGGTATTTTCCAGTTGGCAATGTCTCCGTTCTCCGCTACTTCCATGGCTCCCAATATGGTCAGGTGAACGTGTTGGCCACGGATCATCCCAAAGCTTGTGGCTGAATCAAAAAAAGAGGCCCCGGCCAGTGTGGTGATGGTCTGCTTACCGGCATTGATGATGTCCGCGTCCTCTTCTCCTTCATAGGGAAACGGCCCCATTCCCAATACGCCATTCTCACTCTGGAATTCCACCTGTATATCGTCCCTGACAAAATTAGCCACCAGGGTTGGGATCCCGATTCCAAGGTTTACATAATAACCGTCCTTTACTTCTCTGGCAATTCTTTTTGCTATTCCGTTTTTATCAAGCATGACTAATGTAACAATGTATCAATGTGACAATGGGTTATTTGTTTAGATTCTTTTTGCTTGTACTGACAATTTTATATAGAATCAACCCTAATTCATTTACTTTTTCCTTCAAAAAGCTTTCAAAAGGATAAGAACCAGATCTTTCACATAGTATCAACCAATATTTAGTTTCTTCAAGTTCCTTTAGGGCAATTTTTATTTTGTGAACGAAGTCCGAACGACTCTCCGCGTTCTTGACTTCGTGGACCTGTGCTCCTATACTGGTTCCAGACCGAAGTAGTTGGTTGGCTACTACAAATTTTTTTTGAGTTTCTAACAACTCGCAAAACTCGATGATCTTCAACTCAAAATCAATGGTTTTCTCCTTGACTACATTTGGATTCCTCTTCATAAAAACATTGCTACATTAATCCATTGATTTCATTGCTTCATTATCCCTTTTTCCTAATGCGGGCAAACATTTTCAAATTTTCTATTCCTTTTGTCTTACCGTCCGTTGTTCTATACGCTTTTCGTATTGCTCTCCCTGAAAGATGCGCTGTACAAATATTCCCGGGATGTGCACCTGGTTTGGGTCCAATGCTCCGGCAGGGACCAGTTCTTCTACCTCGGCAACGGTGATCTTTGCCGCACCGCACATACAGGGGTTGAAATTCCTGGCGGTACCCTTGAAGATCAGGTTGCCGGCCTGGTCACCCTTCCAGGCTTTAACGAAAGAAAAATCAGCTTTATACGCTTCTTCAAGCACGTACATCTTTCCGTTGAATTCCCTGGTCTCTTTGCCTTCTGCCACCTCAGTCCCATAACCGGCAGGGGTGTAGAAAGCGGGAAACCCAGCCTGGGCCGCCCGGCATTTTTCAGCCAGGGTTCCCTGGGGCGTAAGCTCTACGTCCAGTTCTCCGCTTAACATCTGCCTTTCGAACTCATCGTTCTCCCCTACATAAGAAGAGATCATTTTGCGGATCTGGTGGCCCTGGAGCAGGAGCCCCAATCCAAAATCATCTACTCCGGCATTATTACTTATACAGGTAAGGTCTTTAACCCCCAGCCGGACCAGTTCAGCAATGGCATTTTCCGGTATTCCACAAAGTCCGAAGCCCCCTAACATAAAGGTCATTCCATCCCTGACTCCCTCCAGGGCCTGCCGGACATTTGGTACAGTTTTTTGTATCATAATGTATATTCAATAGATTGCAAAAACTAGATTTCTGCGGTCTACTAAAATACGTTTTTAACAAAAAAATCCCGCCAAAAAAGCGGGATTAATTCTTCGGGAAGTTCTGGCTTAAATATGTTGAATCTAGAAGTCCAGGTCTTCCAGATCGTTATCCGTATCGATCTCCTGTTGTATTTCTTCAATGATCTTGGTACAATCTACATTGATAGACAATTCTTCCGGTTCTGGGAAGGCACCATCAGATACTCCGAGATCCTTATTCTTGTAATTCCTTTGCATATAAAGCGCCCATATTGGCAGTGCCATAGAGGCCCCTTGTCCATAGACAATAGTCCTAAAATGTGCGGCCCGGTCTTCGCCGCCTACCCATACTCCCGTGACCAGATTAGGGACCATTCCCATAAACCAACCGTCACTCTGGTTTTGAGTGGTTCCAGTCTTCCCGGCAATAGGGTTTGTAAATTCATAAGGGTAGCCGGTTATGATCTCCTTATAGACCGTAGTGTTCTTTTTATAGGTGTGTCTAAGCCTGGTTCCCGAACCACCTTCGGTTACTCCTTTCATCAAATCTATCATGGCATAGGCCACATCCTTGCTCAGCACATCCCTGGTTTCCGGAACGTATTCATACAATACCGTTCCGTTCTTGTCCTCTATACGGGTTACCATTACCGGTTTTACATAAACACCCTGGTTTACAAAAGTTCCGTAAGCCCCAACCATTTCGTAGACGTTGAAATCCGGAGTGCCCAGGGCAATACTGGGGACTTCGGGGATTTCCTTCGTCAATCCAAGATTCTTTACAATGGAAACTACCGGCTTAGGGCCTACCCGGTCTATGAGCTGGGCGGTTACCGTGTTGATGGAATTGGCAAGGGCGTGTTTTAAGGTAAACATCTTACCAGAATACTTGCCATCTGAGTTTTTAGGACACCAGGGTTCCGGATTGCCATGCTTTTCCGCTTCTATGCAGTACTGGCTGTCCGGCAGAGAATCGCAAGGGGAATAACGCAATTGATCTATGGCAGCGGCATAAATGAAGGGTTTGAAAGTAGAACCTGCCTGCCTGGCTCCCTGAATCACATTGTCATACTGAAAGTGTTTGTAATTCAGGCCGCCTACCCAGGCTTTTACATGGCCTGTCTGAGGCTCCATAGACATCATAGCGGCCCTGAGAAATGTTTTGTAATAGCGGATAGAATCCAGTGGGGTCATTACAGTGTCCTTCTCACGGGTTTCACTATTCCAGTCAAAGACGGTCATCTCCGTTTTCTTGGTAAATGAAGTCCTGATCTCACTTTCAGACTTCCCGGCGGCCTTCATCTTTCTCCAGCGTTCGGAATTCTTCATTGCCCTTTCCGTAATTCGACTGATCTCCTCCGGGGTCAACTCCAAAAACGGGGCGGTGCTATTGCGTTGAGGTGTATTTTGGTGAAAGAACTCAGCTTGCAGATTCTTCATATGCTCTGCGACCGCTTCTTCCGCATTCTTCTGCATACGGGAATCAATAGTAGTATACACTTTGAGACCGTCCAGGTAGATATTCCATCTATCCCTTTCTCCCTCCAGCGCCGGCTTGGGGTTTTTATCTATCCAGTCTTTCAGGAAGCCCTGAAGGTACATCCTGAAATAGGTTGCCAGGCCTTCCCTATGGCTTTCAGGGTTAAAGTTGATGTCCATTTTCAAGTCCTGAAGGGAGTCCCGTTCTTTTTCGGAAATATAGCCGTATTTGGCCATTTGTCCCAGAACGGTGTTTCTTCTGGACTTAACCATTTCTTCCCTTCTAATGGGATTGAACAAAGAAGAGTTCTTAAGCATTCCCACGAGCACCGCAGATTCTTCGGTTTTGAGGTCTTTCGCTTCTTTACCGAAGTAGATGCGGGCAGCAGAGCGTATTCCATCAGCATTATTCCCGAAATCGTAAATATTCATATACATGGATACGATCTCCTCCTTGGTATAATTTCGTTCCAGCCGCGTTGCGATAACCCATTCCTTTATTTTCTGAGTATAGCGCTGCCATCCCCTGGCCCGCTGCCCGGTAAATAATTGTTTGGCCAATTGCTGGGTAATGGTACTGGCTCCTCCTTTTTTACCCAGGAATACAAAAGCCCGTAGGGTACCTCTGGCATCTATTCCAGCGTGGTCATAATATCTGGCATCTTCAGTAGCTACCAGGGCATGTACCAGATTTTGAGGTAGGTCCTCATAGGCCACATCGGTACGGTTGTCATCCAGATAGTATTTTCCGAGGGTCTCCCCATCCGAAGATAAGATCTCCGTTGCCAAATTGGTCTGTGGATTCTCTAAACGTTCAAAGGTGGGCATTTCGCCAAAGGCCCCCCAGGACGCGAGTAAAAAGACGAGGGCAACGAGAAAGACACCTGAAGCAAACAGTATCCAGAACCATTTGATAAATTTCCCGAAGCCATTGGTATTTTTAGTAATCTTTTTCTTTGTGGATTTTGCCATTGTTCTAGTTGCGCTTTTCGATTTCGAAGCCTACATCGGTAATTCCGGGCAGTTCCGCAATACCTTCAACACTTCCATTTCTACGCATCGCGTGAGAAATACTTAATGTATATACGCCATTAACGGGAAAAACGATGTTTTCCTTATACCACAACTTATTTTCTTTTATACTTCCGAAACCTTTTCCCAGCCATTGGCCGTCTGGCAGGGCCATTTCGTACTCCAACGTATCCCTTACCGTTTGGCCGTTGGGGAAGTCTAATTCGGTGATCAGGAAAAGATTGCTAAACGGGTAACTCTCGTCGTTGCGAACGTTGAGAAACACATTGTAATGCTCCAGGGTATCTATTTCGGAAAATGTAAAGGCTATGATGTCGTCCTTGTTCCAGCTTCCTCTGGTAGTACTTTGATATTGGGAAACGACCAGATTGTCGGTACAGGACCATCCCAGGGTGAGAATCATCAGAAAAAGCAGTGTTCTAGGCATTCTTGCTCGACTTTTTCTTCTGGTTTCTACGTCTTTGGTTCTTGCCTTTTTTTCTTCTGCGTTTTGGCCGATCAAATCGGGTGAGGCTATCTTGTCCCACCACATTTTCGAAGATCAAATTATCGTCATTGGTGTTCTCCGCAGCGTATTCTTCCAGGCTGGCAACTTTTTCTTTCTTTTTGTTGCGTTCCAGAATTTCATGAACCTGGTCTTTGGTCAGCGCGTGCCAGTTAGAGGGTTCATCCTTGTATGCATACCAAAGTGTTTCTTTAAAAATGTCTGTTTTCTGGCAAAAGGCCAGTCCCTTTTCGGTGAACAGCTTACTGTCCTGGGACGGAAAATCTTTCAGGGCCTCCAGGTATACATCCAGTTCGTAATTGAGGCAGCATTTCAGTTTTCCACATTGCCCTGCAAGTTTCTGCGGATTTAGGGAAAGTTGTTGATATCTTGCCGCTGCCGTGCTCACCGAACGGAAATCCGAAAGCCAGGTAGAGCAGCAAAGCTCACGGCCACAGGACCCAACACCGCCAAGGCGTTGTGCTTCCTGCCTGTAACCTATCTGCCGCATTTCTATTCGTATCCCAAAGGCCTTGGCCATGTCCTTAATGAGCTGTCGGAAATCCACCCGTTCCTCGGCGGTGTAATAAAAGGTAGCTTTAGAACCGTCTCCCTGAAACTCCACATCGGAGATCTTCATTTCCAACCTGAGCAGAATGGCCATTTCGCGGGAGCGCTTTTTAATTTCCTCTTCCTTGTTCCGGCACTTCTGCCACTTGTCAATATCTTTTTGAGTGGCTTTTCTATAAATTTTGGGGAGCTCCTCGTCATCTGAGGCAACCTTTTTCTTTTTCATTTGAACCTTGACCAGTTCCCCGGTCAGGGTTACTATTCCAACATCATGTCCGGATTTTGCCTGGGTAGCGACGATGTCGCCTATGGAAAGCGAGAGGTTTCCGGAGTTCCTGAAGAACTCCTTCCTACTGTTTTTAAATCGGACTTCAACACAATCAAATGGTTGGGCACCATTTGGGAGGGACATGTTTGAAAGCCAATCAAACACCGTTAATTTATTACAACCGTCAGAGCCGCAGGTGCCGTTGTTCCTGCATCCTCTTGGTTGTCCATCCTTAGCGGTTGAACAACTGTTACAACCCATATTTCGTATCTTGATTCTTCCGGAGCCTGAGGCCCAGAAAAAAAAGGTTCATATTATTATTAAGGGTAAAGATAGTACAATTTGCCGTGGAACGAAAGTAAGCCATTGCCCTGGAGTGGACTTGGAATCACTTTTTGAATTTCAGCACTTCCGAGCGACCCTTTTTGAAGATCTTGTTGCTCACTTCCTTACCTCTCCTAAGTTTCTTTTGCTCTTCCAGCGGTAAGGAATGCACTTCTTTACAGGCGTCCGAACAACAATCATCCATTTTTTTAGCACAGTCATCACACTGAATAAACAAAAGATGGCAGGCTTCATTAGCACAATTGACATGGGTGTCACAGGGCTTCCCACATTGGTGGCAGTTGGAGATCACATCTTCAGAAATCCGCTCACCCCTGCGGTGATCAAAAACGAAATTTTTTCCGAGAAACTTGTTTTCCAGATTCTCCTGCCGCACCTGCCTGGTATATTCAATGATACCCCCTTCGAGTTGATAAACCTTCTTAAAACCTTTGTGTTTGTAGTAGGCACTAGCCTTTTCACAACGGATCCCTCCCGTACAATACATCACCAGATTTTTGTCTTCCTTGTGTTCCTTCAACTGCTCCTCAATGAGATCCAGCGAATCCCTGAATGTATCCACATCCGGGGTAACGGCATTCTTAAAATGTCCGATCTCACTTTCGTAATGGTTTCTCATGTCTACGAGTACCGTATCCGGATCTTCAATCAATTCGTTGAAGCGGGCCGCTCCTACATGGATCCCTTTGTCGGTAACATCAAAACTATCATCCTTAAGACCATCCGCCACGATCTTATGTCTCACCTTGACCTTTAATTTCAAAAAAGACATATTGTCCTGCTCAATGGCGATATTCAGGCGCACGTTTTCAAGGAAGCTAACCGAATCCAAAAAGTTCTTGAATGCCTCAAAGTTTTCGGCCGGAACGGATAATTGGGCGTTCACCCCTTCACGGGCGATATAAATCCTGCCCAGCACTTCCAGAGCGTCCCATCCAAGGTAGAGGTAATTCCTTAAAATCTGCGGATTTCCAATGTGTGCGTATTTGTAGAAAGAGATGGTTAGGCGGTCCTTGCCCGCCTCTTCAATGAGTGCAGCTCTTTCTTTCGCACTTAATGTATTGTACAGTTGCATACTATATCAATGATTAAGTTGAAAGATAACAGCGCGAAATATGTTTCGTCCTGCTAGAAAATTGCAGCAAAAATAAGGATATTTCGGCGGAGAACCATATAAACGGAAAAAGAGCCCTGAATGGGTTACCAGGACTCTTTGCCGACCACTTCTAGTATATTTTCTTTTTCATAGAAACTAAGTTTCAGAAGGTGGCCACCGTTGCCCAAAGTTCGCAGGAACTAAGGTATGTTTTGTGTTTAAGTACGAACACTCATTCATTGGATGTAGCAATTCCAAAAAGGTTGCGTGGGCCGTTGTGATATGCAAAAAGAAATGGTAATTTAGCTCCCCTAACACTATACAAGAATTTGAAATGAGCAGCGAGAAAGAAGCAAAATTAAAAGCCCTGAAACTAACTCTGGATAAGCTGGATAAGACTTATGGCAAAGGCGCGGTTATGAAAATGGGCGACACGGTAGTAGAGGATGTAGAGGTAATCCCATCTGGTTCATTGGGCCTGGATATTGCTTTAGGAGTAGGAGGTTATCCGAGAGGACGGGTTATTGAAATTTACGGTCCGGAGTCTTCCGGAAAGACCACCCTTACGCTTCACGCTATTGCAGAAGCCCAAAAAAATGGAGGTATTGCTGCTTTTATTGATGCGGAACACGCCTTTGATCGCTTTTATGCGGCAAAACTCGGAGTGGATATAGACAACCTGATCATATCACAGCCAGATCACGGGGAGCAGGCACTGGAAATAGCAGATAACCTCATACGTTCAGGAGCAATAGACATCGTCATCATAGATTCGGTAGCCGCATTGACACCCAAAAGCGAGATCGAAGGTGAAATGGGAGATTCCAAAATGGGACTTCATGCCAGACTAATGTCACAGGCACTGAGAAAACTTACGGGGTCTATCAGCAAAACCCGTTGTACCGTGATCTTTATCAACCAATTGCGGGAAAAGATTGGGGTGATGTTCGGGAATCCGGAGACCACAACCGGTGGTAACGCCCTTAAATTCTACGCCTCCGTTAGGCTGGATATCCGTCGCTCAACACAGATCAAAGACACCGATGGTGGTGTTCAGGGAAACAAGACCCGGATCAAAGTGGTCAAGAATAAAGTGGCGCCTCCTTTCAAAACCGCGGAATTCGACATCATGTACGGAGAAGGGATCTCAAAAATTGGTGAGATCCTCGATCTTGGCGTGGACTATGAGATCGTTAAGAAGAGCGGCTCCTGGTTCAGCTATGGAGATACCAAACTCGGGCAGGGAAGGGATGCCGTTAAGGCTTTGCTACAGGACAATCCCGAATTGTCCGAGGAATTAGAAGGCAAAATAAAAGAAGCTATCGCCGCACTTACCGCCTAAACCCCTGTAAACCCTAAAGCAAATAGGGTTTGTTTTTGGTTTTTTTAAGCAACCTTTGGCTTCAGTCCTCATCTTAAGGTAAATTACATAAGAATATTATGAGGAAGAAGATGTTGATACTGCTTTTGGTACTGGCGGCTCCGCTGGTATCTTGCAGCCTGGATGACGACGGAGTTAATTTCAATTTTGTCGCCTTACAGATTGTAAGCGCGGAATTACCCGAGTCATTTGTCCAGAATCAGACCTACGAAATTTCAGTAACTTATGTTAGGCCTAACGGCTGTACTTTTTTCGAAGGATTTGATATAAGTGAATCAGATACCACGGTAAGAAATGTTGTAGCCGTAGGATCTGAATTGCAAGATACGGCCTGTACACAAGAAGCGGAAGAAGTTGAGGCAACCTTTAATTTTATCGTGTTACATTCCGAGGATTACATATTCCGATTCTGGACAGGGGAAGATGCGGATGGAGAACCGGAATTTATAGAAATAGAGGTTCCCGTATTGTAAAAAGGAATTAACTACTAGACCGAAGATAATCTAGCCAACATTTTGAGTCTGGAAGAACTCATACATAATTGTAAAAAAGGAGATAGAAAGGCACAGGAACAATTATACCGGAAATATTCCGGAATGCTTTTTGGAACCTGCCTGAAATACTCCAGGAATAAGACTGAAGCAGAGGATAATCTGCATGACAGTTTTATGACCATTTTTGACAAAATAGGGCAATATAAATTTAAGGGGTCTTTTGAGGGCTGGATCAAAAGGATCACTGTAAACACAGTGCTTCAAAAGTACAGAAAGGAAGAATACCTCAATGTGGTTTCGGAGAATATCGAGGAAGAAATCGAAATTGATTCGGAATTCCTGGATATCAGCCTTTCCACATTGCTTCGATACATCCAGGAACTCCCTAACAAATACCGACTCACTTTTAATATGTATGTCCTTGATGGGTACTCCCACAAGGAGATCAGTGAGCAATTGGGAACCTCAACAGGAACCTCAAAATCTAACCTTGCCCGGGCAAGGACGATCCTGAAAGAAAAAATCAAAAAAGAAAATATCAATATCGCCTAATACCAGACGACATGAAGAAGAAAAATATTGACGAACTATTCCGGGAGAAGTTCAAGGACTTCGGGGAAGTCCCAGACGAAAGGGTCTGGAACTCGATTTCCGCTTCCCTGGATCGTCAGAAGAAATCAAGAAAAGGGGTCATCCCTATCTGGTGGAAACTTGGTGGGGTCGCAGCCTTGCTGGCCCTAATGTTTTACATTATCAATCCTTTCGGGCAAGGAGAAGCTGATACTCCTGCAGTTACCGATGTGGAGAATGCGACACAGGATGCTCCTAAAAGTCCATTACAGGAAAATCCCTTGACTTCCTCTGAAGTAGAGGAAACAGATGATCCAACCGCAACCACAGACGACAAGGGGAACGAATCGACTCCTGCCACATCCCCTTTGAACAGCGCGGTTAACGATCCCGCCCTGGCATCTGAACAGAATGGCCAGCAAAATGACGCACCGGAACCTGCCACTGTTATCAAAGGTCAGGATAATGAGAGTCCACTTAATCAGGGAGTTGCTCAGGTAGATACAAAGAGTCCAGATGAGCAAACAGCACAACAGATCAGGAATGCAGAGTTAACAGATACGGAAAAAGATACGGAATTAGCGGCCGTTGCAGTTGTAGATCAAAAGGAGGTTCAGGCCAAGGAAACAGATGCAGAAGCTATTGTTCCTGCTGATAGTAAGGAAATAGCCCGGAACCAGGAGGTAATGCCTGGGAAAGAAGCAGAGCAAAACCAGGAAACTGAGGAGGCTGTAGCATTGGATGATTCAAAAAAGAAATCCATTTTTGATGAGATCCAGCAAGAAGATCAGGAAGCCATAGCCGAGTCTAAAGAATCCAAATGGTCTGTTGGGCCAACTGTGGCACCAGTCTATTTCGATTCTTTTGGTGAAGGTTCTCCCATACACTCCAATTTTGTAGCGAACTCAAAATCGGGGAATATCAATTTGAGTTATGGTCTTTCGGTTACCTACGAACTTTCCAAAAAACTCAGTGTGCGGTCCGGAATCCACAAGGTAGATTATGGGTACGATACCAACGATGTATCCTTCACTTCCTCCTTATCTGCGTCTGCAAATACGCAGATCAACAATATTGATTATACCAGGTCCTCCAAGAATCTGGTTGTTGAAAGTAGTGCCAGCGGACAGCCTTCCGCGGAATTTGCATTGAACAGTGCCGAAGTAGCTGCCTTAGATCCCTCTCGTGATGGTATCATGGTGCAGCAATTTGGCTACCTGGAAGTCCCTCTTGAACTGAACTATGCCCTTGTGGACAAAAAATTCGGAGTAAACGTCATAGGTGGTGTAAGTTCCCTTTTCCTGGTAGATAATTCGGTATCCCTGGAAGCGGATGGTGGTAGCACTCAAATGGGTGAGGCGAACAACATCAATTCCCTGAATTTTAGTACCAATATCGGTTTTGGTCTTAATTACCAGGTATCCCCTAAAATGCAGGTTAATGTAGAACCGATGTTCAAATATCAATTAAATACATTTTCAGATTCAGCCGGAAACTTCCAACCATTCACTGTGGGAGTGTACAGCGGGGTTAATCTGAAATTCTAGAATAGAAATTGCTGTGAAATTGAGAATGTTGGTTAGGTTAGTTACCGTTTAAAGCGGTAGCACCCTTCAGCGCCCTGTTTTAGCAGGGCGCTTTTCTTAATTTTTATCATATACCAATTAGTATTTTAATCCCCTAACCAGCCTGCAATTCCTGAAGAATTTCCTTTCTTACACGCTCTCTCAGTGTGACTTTCTGATCCTCTTGAAGCTTTTGTGTTTCAAAGAATTTATGCACCTTAACCCGACAGGGACCGGGGCCTCCGCTAAAAAAGCTAAAAGAAAACCTCTTTTTGTTATCGTAAAATGTAATGGGGACAACAGGAATCTGGTGAGCTATAGCCATTTTAAACGCCCCGTCTTTGAAATCGTCCAGTAAAACCTTCTCGTCCGGAACGCCTCCTTCCGGAAAAATGCAGATACTCAATCCCTGATTTAACCTGCGCTGAGCCCTCCTGTAAACCGCCGAACGGCTTCCGCTATCCCCACGGTCTACCATAATACAAACCCTTTTGTAGAAAAAGCCAAAGACCGGGATCTTCACCAGCTCCTTTTTGCCCACAAAGACAAAAGGGTTTTTGCTTGTTTTGAGCATCATCATAATATCTAACATACTGGTGTGATTGGCAACCAGCATATAGCTCTTGCCTTTTTCCATCTTTTGCTCCCTGGTAATACGTGGAATGCAGCCCATGCCATAAAGTATGGTATTAGCCCATATATTACGTGCCATCCAAAAAAACTGAGCATAGGTTTTCTCTGAAAATGTAAATAATAACAGCAAAGGGAAGCAAATAAAAATGGGAAGAGCTACCAAAACATAAAACCAAATCCGGTAAAGGGTTTGACCAATTTTTTTCAGCAGGGATAGCATAAAATCAAAAGTAACAATTTTAGCAGGGTTATGGTATTTCTTTTACTTTTGTCCCTTAAGTAAAATTATCGCATGGCCAGAATCTTAACGGGCATACAGAGTACAGGCACTCCGCATTTGGGAAATATATTAGGGGCGATTGTCCCGGCTATTGAAATGGCAAGCAATCCCGCCAACGAATCTTTCCTGTTTATTGCGGATATGCATTCCCTGACACAGATCAAAAATGGGGATGAGCTCAGGCATAACACCTATGCCACGGCCGCTACCTGGTTGGCCTTTGGCCTCGATATCTCAAAGACTGTTTTTTACAGGCAAAGTGATGTTCCTCAGGTGACTGAACTCGCATGGTATTTAAGTTGCTTCTTTCCCTATCAAAGGCTTACCCTGGCCCATTCCTTTAAGGATAAGGCCGACAGGCTTGAGGATGTAAACGCAGGTTTATTTACCTATCCCGTACTCATGGCAGCGGATATCTTGTTGTACGATGCTCATATTGTTCCCGTGGGTAAGGACCAGTTGCAGCATTTGGAAATGACCCGTGATATGGCCTCCCGATTCCATGCCCAAATGGGGGAAACCTTTGTTTTACCTGAGGCCCAGGTTCAAAAAGAAACCATGTACATTCCCGGTACGGACGGTGAAAAAATGAGTAAGAGTAAAGGGAACCTTATCAATATCTTCCAGGCTGATAAACAGCTAAGAAAGCAGATCATGGGTATTGTTACGGACAGCACCCCTCTGGAGGAACCTAAAGATCCGGATACAGACAATGTTTTTGCCCTGTATCGTATCCTGGCCTCAGATGAAGAAGTTGAGGCAATGAAAGCCAATTACCTCGGCGGAAATTACGGATACGGACATGCCAAACAGGCATTGTACGAACTGATCTTAAAGAAATATGAGGAACCCAGGGAGCGATTCAATTACTATATGAACAACCTTGGGGAATTAGATGAAGCCTTGGCGATCGGTGCCGAAAAGGCCAGGAAGATAGCCGATGAGGTACTCAATAGGGTAAGAGGGAAGATCGGTTACTGATTTTCTATTTTCAGAAGATTTGTTCAGTAATAGGATTTTTAAGGAAAGCTGCGATCAAGGAATATCTTGACAAAAAACCAGCTGATCGTCCAAACGATCAACTGCAAATCTTTAACTTAAACTATCCAAAAACTTAAGTTCATCTCTTCAAGAGTTTAAGTTAGAGTTTTGGAGAGTGCGGATTTTCACAGAAGCGGAAATACTGCCTAACCCGGTAATTGCTTTTTATAGGCAGATTTACCACGAGATAAAATCTCGCGGTAGCGGCGGAACGCACTTCCGCTGGCAGCACCGCTATTTCTGAAAAACCTTCATTAAAAACCTTTAGCCTAATTGAGGAGCTTCCTTCTCCGAAGTATAAGCGAAGAAATGAATAGAAAATACCGAACCAAATAGCTGCCCTTTCTTTTTTGCATCGCCCAAAAAAGAAACAAAAAAAGTCTAGGCTTATTTTCAGTTTCTTGAAATAGACGGCGGCTTTCACATCAGCGTTATCCAGGCCGCTTTTGCTTTGCAAAATGCTCTTTGGATAACTTCCCTTGGCCATAGTGAAACCAGCCTAATTTCTATCGAAACTGAAAAGTATGCCGATTTCCTTCGGCATTATTCGACTTTTAAGAAAATTTATAACCAAAAGGGAAGCTCTTTATGGTTGTGGGTTTCCTTTTTGCATTCCTTTTTGGACAAGCAAAAAGGAAAAGAAAACCTATAAAGCCTCAAACATCTTGCCCGGCAAACATCGCACCCGCCCCGCATTTTTACCCTCTAAGTAACTTCTTCTTGATGTTCTTTTGTCTTGAAACAAAAGAACTAAAAGTTCAAGAAGATTTTTAGGAAATTTTTGCCGTTAGCAAAACCACGGATGCTGCTAACGCTACATGCTCTCTTCCGCCTGGCTGGCATTTCTAAAAATTGGATTTACAAAACTACACGGCGGAACGCACTTTCGCTTGCAGCACCGTTATTTCTGAAAAACCTTCGGCTAACTTTAGTACTAAAAGCTTTGATGAATGCCAAGTCTTTTTGGGCAGCATAGGAGGCAAGCTTCGTAAAGAATCGCCGAAGCCCTGGAGGCGATTTAGAAGAATGGCTTCGGTTTTAAAGCGGAGCTTTAAAAATGCCTCTCCAAAAAGTGTCTTTTCTTTTGTTTCGTTTTCTTTGGACAAGCAAAGAAAATGAAAAGCCAGATAGAAAGTCTTAGCGTCTGACAATTACAAGCACGGATTGCAAATCCGCGCTAACTGTGAAAATACATACGGAGAAGTTCCCTTTTCTTTGATTCGTTTCTTTTGGGTAAGCAAAAGAAATGAATATACCATCCTGTGATTGCTGGGATAAATGTTCTTTTTTGCATCGCCCAAAAAAGAAACAAAAAAGTCTAGGCTTATTTTCAGTTTCTTGAAATAGACGGCGGCTTTCACTTCCGCGTTATCCAGGCCGCTTTTGCTTTGCAAAATGCTCTTTGGATAACTTCCCTTGGCCATAGTGAAACCAGCCTAATTTCTATCAAAACTGAAAAGTATGCCGATTTCCTTCGGCATTATTCGACTTTTAAGAAAATTTATAACCAAAAGGGAAGGACTTTATGGTTTTGGGTTTCCTTTTCCAAAGAATAGATCGAGAAAGCTTTGACTGGTGCCATCCCGTCGTAATGAAAGGATGGCGAAGTTGCGAGATCGGTTTTGCAAAGCAAAAAGGAATAATAAATCTAAACCGCCTCAAACATCTTACCCGGCAAACATCGCACCCAACCCTGCATTTCCATCTCAAATAAAGAAGAACTAACCTTATATACAGGCAAACGGCACTCCAAGGCTATGGTGTCCAGTAATTGCTTCCCGTGCTTAGTGAGATATTCATAGATGTGTTTTTCCTTATCGTTCATTTCGGTGAATAAAGACTGCTGCCGGGGTTTTTTCACCATTGTGTCCTTATCCCAATTCATCAAATAAATGAGGTCTGCGGCCGAAGTTATGAGCTGAGCACGATGACCTTTGATCAGTTGATTACAGCCCTGACTGAACTTGTCTGAAACCCGGCCAGGTACGGCAAATACCTCCCGATTGTAACTATTCGCAAGAGCTGCGGTCACCAGGCTCCCGCCTTTATCTGCAGATTCTACCACAACTGTTGCCTCACTCATTCCGGCAATGATCCGATTCCGCCGGAGAAAATGCATTCTGTCCGGGATACTGCTGCTCCAGAATTCGGTAACAAAACCTCCATTGACCTCAACGGAGGCCTGATATTTCTTATGCGGCTTTGGGTAGATCTGATTTAGCCCATGTGCCAGGCAACCTATGGTTTGAAGATTAGCCTGCATAGCAGCTTTCTGAATGGCAATGTCTATACCATAGGCAAAACCGCTCACCACAACAGGATTAAAGGGAGCGAGTTCCTCAATGAACTTTTCGCAAAAAGCCTTTCCATTTGGGCTGGGTGTACGTGTCCCGACCACACTTAGCACTCTTTTATTCTCCAGTCTAATATTTCCCTTCATGAATAACAGAAAGGGGCCATCGGAACAATGTTTTAGGTAATCAGGATATTCCACATCCGTAAATAGGGCGACATCAAATTTGTTGGATCTTATAAAATTGTACTCTGCTTCGGCTTCGGCCAGGTATGTCTTTTTGTGCAATTCATGAAGGGTAAATGTCCCTATTCCCTCAATTTTTGAGAGACTTCTTTTGCTGTCTGAAAAAACCGCCTCAGGACTTCCGCAGTAACTTATAAGCTTTTTAGCTGTTATGTCCCCAATATTTGGGATTCTCTGTAATCTTAATGCCGAAAGCAATTCACTAGCTGTCATTTACGTTATATCTAGAGTTATTCACAAAAAAATGCCGATCTTGTGTTAATAAAAAGTTATGAAAGGTAGTTTGAAGCCCTGTAATTTTTTTTCATATTTGCGTTAATGGGAATAGAAAATTATATAGAAGAGCTGTTATATCGCTATAATTGTGTGGTTGTGCCGGACTTTGGGGCCTTCCTGACACAGACTAAATCTGCGGTTATAGATAGCAATTCCCATGTTTTTCATCCTCCTTCCAAGGTGATCTCTTTTAACGAGCAATTGGCGTCTAATGACGGGCTTTTGGTCTCTTATATCGCTGGGGCGGAAGGTCGCACCTACGAAGAGGTACTTAGCAGTACCCTGGAAACCGCTAAGGAATGGCGATTAAAACTTCGTAGCGGGGCACGAATAAAATTCCCCAATATTGGAGAATTATGGTTAAACCGGGAAACAAAAATACAGTTTCAGCCATCCTATGAGGTTAACTACCTTACGGCATCCTATGGTTTTTCTTCGTTCGTATCCACTCCTGTTACCAGGGAAGTTCTAAAAGAGGAAGTAGTAGAACTTGAGGAAAAAATTCCCTTCATCATTACTCCTGAAGAACGAAAGCAGTACAATTTCAGGCCTTATTTAAAGTATGCGGCCATTTTGTTGCTAGCCTTATCCACTGGCCTTACGGGGTATCGGTTTTACAATGATACCATGGATACAACTTCTGTAGTCCGCGAGGAGGCCCAGGAATTGGTTTCCAAGAACATACAGGAGGCCACTTTTTTTGATACCAAACCCCTGGAGTTACCCGTATTGAAACTGGAGGTCACCAAAAGAAACAAAGGCAACCATCACATCATTGCAGGTGCTTTCAGAGTAAAGGAAAATGCGGATAAGAAAGTGCGATCCCTAAAGCGAAGAGGATTCAATGCTGCCTATCTTGGGGTGAACAAATACGGACTTCACCAGGTTACCTACGGAAGCTACGAAGATCCGGAGGAAGCGCTAAGGAACCTTCGAAAAATAAAACGTACGGTATCTGCTGACGCCTGGCTTTTATCTGCAAAATAGATTACTTTCCTTTTTCTACTTTTTTTAAGCTGTATCTTTGCGGAAAATTTATTGCATGCAATCTAAAACGCCCAAAGACTCCCGAACGGTCATGACCGATATGGTCCTGCCAGGGGAGACTAACCCTTTAAACAATCTTTTCGGTGGTGAACTTCTGGCCAGAATGGACAGGGCCGCCAGTATTGCCGCCAGAAGACATAGCCGCCGTATTACCGTTACTGCTTCGGTAAACCACGTTGCATTCAACAGATCTGTTCCGCTTGGCAGTGTGCTTACCATTGAGGCCGCTATCTCCAGAACCTTCAAAACCTCTATGGAAGTATATCTGGATGTTTGGATGGAAGATCGCTTTAGCGGGGAGAGAAGTAAAGCAAACGAAGCAATCTATACTTTTGTGGCTGTGGATGAAACCGGAAAACCTACCGCTGTCCCTCCTCTTGTCCCGGAAACAGAACTGGAAAAGGAACGTTTTGACGGAGCATTGAGAAGAAAACAACTCAGCCTGGTACTTGCAGGGAAAATGGCCCCCGGAGACGCCACCGAGCTCAAGGCATTATTTCTAAACGACTGATCACAACAAGTCAGAAGTCAAAATTATCGGGATCCGGCCCAAAGCGCTGACCTCTATCCATGCTGTCAAGATATTTCACGTCTTCTTCTTCCAGAGCGAAGTCAAAAATATCCGCATTGGCAATAATTCTTTCCCGTTTGGAAGATTTTGGGATGGTGATCACCCCTTTCTGAAGGTTCCAGCGCAACACAACCTGGGCAATACTCTTTCCATACTTCTTAGCCAGTTTTTGAAAGGTTTCCATGCCGAAGATCTTTCCCTGCATCATTGGAGACCAGGCTTCGTATTGGATCTGATGTTTTTGGCAAAAATCCAACAATTCCTGCTGCACCAAATAAGGGTGAAATTCCATTTGGTTAACCATGGGAACAATCTCTACCCCTGTCATCAGGTCTTCAAGGTGATGCTGAAGAAAATTGCTCACCCCTATGGCCCTTACCCGCTTCTCTTTGTAAAGCTGCTCCAGGGCTTTCCAGGTTTCCTTGTATTTGCCCGCCACAGGCCAATGTACCAGGTAGAGGTCCAGATAATCCAGATCCAGCCGCTTCATACTGGCGTCAAATGCCTTTAGAGTGCTGTCATATCCCTGATCATTATTCCAAACCTTACTTACTACAAAGATATTCTCGCGAGCTTCCGGGCTTTCTTTGATACCTCGTCCTACGCCTTCTTCGTTATTATAAATAGAAGCGGTATCTACGTGGCGGTATCCGGCTTCTATGGCCCATTTGACCGCATTGACAACCTCCTGTCCATCTTCTGACAAATAAACTCCAAGCCCAAAATAAGGCATTGCTACTCCGTTATGTAATGTAAAGGTTCCTTGTAGGTCAGTTATTTGTTTCATATAGTGCTGTTAGAGTCGGTAAATCCAGTCTTCCGGGTTAAGCCTGGTGGCATCCTTGTACAAATAGAACTTAAGCTGGGTAAGACCGTTAAACCGATTGGTATATATTTCTCCTAATTCGTCTTTTGTAGCTACCTTATCTCCTTTCTTCACATAAAGGTTAGAGAGGTTATAGTAAGTACTGATGTAATTGCCGTGCTTGATCTGTACTCCTTTGCTACCCCCGGGAATCGCCAATATCGCGATCACCTCCCCCTCAAAAACCGCCCGGGCCCGGGCTCCTTTGTCCGTCGCAATGATCACCCCATTGCTCTGATGTTTAATTCCTGGATATACCGCGTCCTTGTAGATCCCAAAACCTTGTTTTTTGATCCCTTTGGCCACAGGCCAGATCAATTTTCCCTTGTTGGCTGAAAAATTATCGGCTACCAGGGCCGCTTCCGGGGTTAAAACAAATTTGCTAGCGGAGCTGGTTGTCTTACCCGCTTTTTTATTTGAGGCCGCAATGGCGCTTCGGATAAGCCGCTCGATCTGGCGGTCTATTTCCCGTGCCTCTTTTTTCTTCTTATCTATTGCTGAGGCGTATTTACTTTCATTTTGCCTTATGGTTTTCAGCAATTCTTTCTGGGCCTTGATCTCTTTCATCATTTGGGCCCTGGCTCTTTTGTTCTCAACTATGAGTTGTTCTTTTTCCTTGCGTTGTTCTCCCAGATCGCGGTTCAGTGCTGTAAGTTCTTCGGTCTTGGCAACGATCTGTTCGCCCTGTTCCTTCCTGAATTTGGTGTATTGCTTTAGGTACTGCAATCTTTTAAAGGCCTGGAAAAAATTCTCCGAAGAGAGTAAAAAGAGTATCCTGCTTTGTTGTGAACGATTCTGATAAGACTTGCGGATCATGTGCGCGTATTCCTCCTTCAGACTTTCCAGGTCTTCGCGAAGCTTGCTGATATTCCTGATATTGGCGTTTATCTGCCGGTTTAGGAGATTGTACTGTCGGTTGGTGACCCGAATAAGTTCCTGCCGCACATTGATCTTCTGATCCAGACCTTCCATCTGATCCAAAACGGTCCCTTTTTGCTTTTTCTCCGCGAACAATAAGCGGTTTATGTCTTTGATTTCCTTTTGTAGTTGAGCTCTTCTGGCTTCAAGTTCCTTTTGCTCACCGGTCTGTCCATAGGAGAGAAACCCTAGCAGCAGCAGGCAGCAAAAAATGGTAAATCCACTGTGTTTTGGAATCCGGCTCATTTACTCAACTCAATTTCATCAAAACCCTTAGGGATCTTATAAGGAAAGTTCAGATCCCGATTAAATTCAATGTTCCTGTAAGTAATCCCGATCGTAGTCCTTTCCTCATCATCTATGGCTATAATACCAACCTCGTTAGGAACGACGTGGGTTTCCTTTTCCTGATAATTCTTGTAGTTGATCTCAAGAAGCCGCTTTTTCAGGGGTTGGGACAATTGTTGGACGGCCATTCTGAAGTTTGCCGGCTCTATCTGAAATAACGCCTTGTACAAGGCAAGTGACTCTTCGGGTTGCAGTTGATAGTTACCATCATTGACCCTGGAATCGTACTTCTCTTCTCTGAGGTCAAAAAGGGCCTGGCCCAATAGGAGGTTTTGCACCTTCCCATAGTCTAGCTCTACGCCCAATAGGTTGCTCAGGTAGCCGAAGTCACCATCGAAATACTCATTCTGAAGTTTGTTATAGAAGGAAACCCGCTCCGGGCTGATATAGGCCTTAATGACTCCAAGAGGAGCACTGAGCCAGATAGTTTTATCTTTCTCTATCCTGAGACTTACTCCTACACTCTTTGATGAACCTCCATCGTTATAATCGATTTTCATTCGGGCACTTAGGGTCCTGAATTCGGGTTGATTTTTATAATGGTTTTTTATGATCGCCCGGGTAGAAAGTTTCTCGTTCGCTGTGCCACCTGCTGTAATCCTGGTTGATTTGCAGGCTGAGAAAGCCATTAGCAGGGCGCAAACCATAATTATTCTTAAATAGGATGTCAGATTTGGTACCATCTCGCTAAGAACCCGATTTTATTTTACTAAGATACATATTTGCCTTCGAAGAATTTCCCAGGGCCTTGTAACAACTTGCCAATTCACTGTATATCTTATTGGCCAGGGGGATATCGTCCAGCAGATAATCCAATGCGGATTCCAGGGGCCCGATCGCCTGCTTACTCTGGCCTGTTTTATGTAGTGCCAATCCCTGTGCATAGTAGAAAAAGGGTTGAGAAGGAAAATTGTCCACGGCCTCCGTTGCCAATTGCTTCAGGCCTTTGAAATCCGACTTTTCGATCATTTCCGAGATCCTGATCCGGTAGCCTTCTACCGTGCCCGCCTCAGTATTTTCAACAGCTTCGGGTCTTTTTTCTTTTTTGATCTCCTTTTTTTGAAGTGAATCCCGGATCTTGAGCGTCAGATCTTCTGAAAAAGAACTGCTTTTCAACTGTTTCAAGATCGCCAGTGCATTCTGATAATCTTTGCGGTCGTAATAGATCAGGGCCAGATGCTCTTTTAGTTTTACGTTCTCAAGCGGGATCTCGTTTTTAAGATGATCTATGGTACTTCCCTGTTTTTGTACAATCTCCACTAATGTGTTCAGATACCACAGGTTTTCCGGTTCGGAATTTAGTGCTATTATGCCATAATCAAGTGCTTTAACCAATTGACGGTCTGCAAGATAGACTTTGGCAAGCTCGTGATCCACCACGCGGTTTTCCTCATCCAGTCTTTTGCACTCCAAAAGCCTGTTGATCGCCTTATCATAATTTTCAATCCCTTTTTGTTTCAGGGCTTCGAAGAAATTTTCCTGAAATTCATCGGTATAATCCTCCAGAAATACCTCAGCGCTTTCCTCATCCTCCTGGGCGAAACCCTGTAAAAGAGAAAGTGCCATGCACAAGAAAAATAAGATGTAAAATCGATTTTTCATATAGCAATTATAGTTCTTCAGGAAGCACTGGGAGGTGGCTTAACTATTTGGTGCCCGTACTGCCAAAACCGCCGGATCCCCGTTCGGTTTCTGTGAGTTCCTGATCTTCAACCCACTCTATCCTTTCGTGCCTCGCGATGACCAACTGGGCGATCCTCTCGCCATCTTCAACAGTAAAGGCTTCTGAAGAAAGGTTCACAAGGATTACACCAATTTCCCCACGGTAATCCGCGTCTATGGTCCCCGGAGCATTCAATACTGTAATCCCCTTTTTCGCGGCAAGGCCGCTTCGAGGTCTTACCTGAGCCTCAAACCCGATGGGAAGCTCGATAAAAAGTCCGGTTTTAATAATAGTGCGCTCTAAAGGTTCTAACGTAACTGATGCGGAAATATTGGCTCTCAGGTCCATCCCGGCAGAAGCATCGGATTCATAATGAGGTAAAGCGTGACGCGAGTTATTGATGATCTTAACTTTCATGCCCTTTTATAGATTTTGCAAATTATTTTGCCCTCTTCAGGAAAATCCTTTTCAGGACCTCTTTTTCCATTTTATATACTAAAGCTAAAAATACGAAAAGGAAGAGGCATCCTACTACCAAACTTCTGTTAAAAACGTAGAAGGAGAGGGCGGAGAAGATAACCGATAATCCCAGGTAAAACACTATTTTCCGGAAGTTATAGGGTACCGGATAGTACTTTCGGCCGAGTAAATATGAGAGTGTCATCATAGAGCCATAGGCCGCCAGGGTGGCTAATGCCGAGGCGTAATAGCCTATTTTCGGAATGAGGAAGACATTTAGCAAAATGGTTATTACAGCCCCTGTCATCGAAATAAAGGCCCCAAAACGCGTTCGATCCGTGACCTTGTACCATACGGAGAGGTTGTGATAGATCCCGAGACAGAAACTTGCCAAAAGTATGATGGGAACAATTGGCATTGCTTCCCAGTAATCTGAATTAGGAACCACAATGCGTTTCAGGAGGTCGGCAAAGACTACAACGGTCAATAGGATGACGCTGCCAAGGATCACAAAATAGTTGGTGATCTGAGCATAGGCTTTCTGGGGGTTCTCAGTAGATGAATGACTAAAAAAGAAGGGTTCTATTCCCAGCCTGAAAGCTGTGGCGAACAGGGTCATAAAGAGCGCTATCTTATAACAGGCCGCATACTTCCCTACTTCGCTTTCTGCTATGTCTTCGGGTAGTAGCTCCCAAAGCAATATTCGATCAAAAACCTCATTTATCGTAAACGCGATACCCGCGATCATTACCGGTAAGGCATAACGCAGCATCCGGCGCCAAATCCCCCGATTAAAGCGCAAGGGCTGCCTTGTGTATATCCCAGCCATCATAAGTAAGGTCACCGCGCTGGCCATTAGATTAGAAAGGAAGATGTAAGAAATTTCAAAGCCGGGCTGGTAAATCACATTTAGGAGGCTTTCCGGATTTGCTTCTGCCAATTTCGGTAGGAGCAACAGAAAAAAGAGGTTGAGCCCCAGGTTTATGGAAACATTAATGATCTTTACCATTGCGTATCTTATCGGGCGCTCATTTGCCCTCAGATAGGCAAAAGGAATGATCACCAGTGCATCCAGCGCCAGGATATAAATCGCAAAGCGAATGTAACGGAGATCAATGTCCAGCGACTGAGCGATAAAACCGCCAAAACTCAGCGCCAAAACCAGAAATATGAAGGTAGATGAAAGAATGGAAACCAGGGAGGTAGAAACTACCTCTTCCTTTTTCTCTTTGCCGTTGTAAAACCTGAAGAAGGCCGTTTCCATCCCATAGGCCAGGAATACATTGAAAATCGCGAACCAGGCAAAAATGATAGATACTTCACCGTACTCGTCCGTTTGAAGAACACTTACGAACAAAGGGGTAAGCAGAAAAGACAACATACGCGGCAACACAGTTGCCAGGCCATAAATAAAGGTATGTTTGAATAGTTTTTGAAACAGCCCCAAAAGCGAATACGTTAGGTAGGGATTAAAATTACGTATTTAAACCCTTGGAACAAAGCTAGTTTTTTGGGCGTCCCTTGTAAACACGGGCTGGCTTGTCTACCACACCGGATATTTTAACGTATTTGATCTTGTCATCCTGCAGGTAACTGAGTACGGCTTCGTCTTTTTGAAGATCAAAAGGGAATTCTTTGGACTTTAATTTCGGAGGCTGGTTCCCCACTTCTTTGGTGGAATCCGCATGCATGATCATGTCCGGCTTTTCCGACTTGAGTTCATACTTTGCAAGGGCGATCATTCCATTATCCTCCATCACCATGTCAATCTTCGCCATATGTCCGCGGAAATAGACGTTCTGCAGGCTTATGCCTTCATCGGGCATCTCCCGGACAGCAATGCGCAACACTCTGCCCGAACCACTTTCTGCCCGGCCGCCAATCCAATCCTGACAAATCGTAGGCCCCAGAACAAAAGGGGTAGAAGTTTCCAGTTTCTTTTGTGATGAACAGCCTCCAAGGCCCATAACCAAACTGAATAATATGTAAATAGAATATCTCATGCCGTTTTCTTACTTGCTGTAAAGATATAAAACCAAAATTGGTGCCAAACTGAAAACCCCGCAAAATGCGGGGCTTACAAGTAATTTTCCTTTATGGCGACTTAGTTGTTGAGCGCTTCTGCCCCACCAACGATCTCCAGAATTTCGTTTGTAATGGCAGCCTGTCGTGCTTTGTTATAAGTCAATTTCAACTGATCTCTCAGTTCCGTAGCGTTATCCGTAGCCTTGTGCATTGCGGTCATCCTCGCTCCGTGTTCACTGGCAAAAGAATCCCTTACCGCTTTAAAAAGCTGGGTTTTCAAAGATTTTGGGATCAGCTGCTCAACGATCTGAGCTTTGGAGGGCTCAAAAATGTAGTCGGCGCTACCTGTGTTTTCTCCTTCAATAGGTTCAAGAGGAAGGAATTGCTCCGTCATGACGGTTTGCGTAGCGGCATTCTTGAATTTGTTGTAAACCAATTCAATCCTGTCGTATTCTCCGCTAGTAAACCTTTCCATGAGATTTTCCGCGATTACCGCGACATTCTCAAAAGTAAGATCATCAAATACCGGACTGTGGTCTGAGACTACAGTGTGCTTTTTTCCCAGCAGGTCGTTTGCCTTCTTACCAATAGTCAGAAAGTCTACCTGCTTATTTCCGTAAACCTCATGTGCACGGGATACGCATTGCTTAATGATATTGGAATTGAAGGCTCCACATAGCCCTCTATTGGACGTAATGGCAACTACCAACACCTTTTCTACCTCCCGGCTGTCGGAATACTTGCTGCCGGAATCCGAGTCCAAACTGCTGCTCAAACCCTGTAGCAACTCTGTAAGCTTATCGGCATAAGGACGCATTGCAGTAATGGCATCCTGTGCTTTTTTCAACTTGGCCGCAGATACCATTTTCATGGCACTGGTAATCTGCATAGTTGAAGATACCGATGCAATCCTGTTACGTATTTCCTTTAAATTGGCCATATTTCAAGTTATGACTTAATAGTTATGGGTTATGAGTTCTAAGTTGTGAGTTTAACTCCTAACTCCTAACTCTGCACTCTTAACTGTTTAGCTGTATTTTTCCGCCAAATCCTTGCAAACGGCACTAAGGGTATCGGTAACCTCATCCGTCAGTTTTCCGGCTTTTAGCGTATCGAGTACATCCCGGTGTTTGGCGTTCAGGAATTCGATATAATCTTTCTCAAACTCCTTTACTTTTTCAACAGGCACATCTCTTAGCAAGTTTTTAGAACCGGCGTAAATTATAGCTACCTGATCTTCAACCGTAAACGGATCGTTTTGCGACTGTTTCAGGATTTCCACATTACGACGTCCCTTTTCGATAACGTTCAGTGTTGCCGCGTCCAGGTCTGAACCGAATTTGGCAAAGGCTTCCAGTTCCCTAAATTGTGCCTGGTCTAATTTCAGGGTTCCCGCAACCTTCTTCATCGACTTGATCTGAGCAGATCCACCCACACGAGAAACAGAGATACCCACGTTGATCGCAGGACGAACCCCCTGGTTGAACAAGTCCTGTTCCAGGAATATCTGACCATCCGTAATAGAAATTACGTTAGTAGGGATATAGGCCGATACGTCTCCCGCCTGTGTTTCAATGATCGGAAGTGCCGTTAGTGATCCACCACCTTTTACAAGAGGTTTTAAAGGTTCCGGCAGGTCGTTCATATTCTGGGCGATAGAGTCGTCATCAATTACCTTTGCCGCGCGCTCCAAAAGTCTTGAGTGCAGGTAGAAAACGTCCCCTGGATAAGCCTCACGCCCTGGTGGACGTCTAAGAAGCAGGGATACCTCCCTATATGCAACAGCTTGCTTGGAAAGGTCATCGTAAATGATCAGGGCCGGACGTCCGGTATCTCTGAAATACTCCCCGATCGCAGCCCCAGCAAAAGGAGCGTAAACCTGCATTGGGGCAGGGTCGGAAGCATTAGCAGCTACTATAGTAGTATAAGCCAGGGCTCCTTTGTCTTCCAAAGTCTTGGCAATAGCCGCAACTGTAGAAGCCTTCTGACCTATGGCTACATATATACAGTATACAGGACTCCCCGCATCGTAGAATTCCTTTTGATTCAGGATGGTATCGATACAAACCGTGGTTTTCCCGGTTTGGCGGTCTCCGATCACAAGCTCACGCTGACCTCTACCGATCGGGATCATGGCATCTATAGCCTTTACTCCCGTTTGGAGTGGTTCATTTACCGGCTGACGGAATATTACCCCGGGAGCTTTTCTTTCCAATGGCATTTCGTAAAGCTCACCGGATATCGCCCCTTTTCCATCGATAGGATTCCCCAGGGTATCCACTACCCGGCCAACAATACCTTCACCAACGTTGATGGAAGCAATACGTTGTGTCCGTTTAACTGTAGCTCCCTCTTTGATCTCTTTTGATGGTCCGAGGAGTACCACACCAACGTTATCTTCTTCCAGGTTAAGTACAATCCCTTCCAGGCCACCTTCAAACTCTACAAGTTCTCCGTATTGCGCATTGGAAAGCCCATATACACGGGCAATACCATCACCTACCTGCAATACTGTTCCTACTTCATCCAGGGTTGCAGTGGCTTCGAATCCTGATAATTGTTTCTTTAAGATTGCTGATACTTCAGCGGCTTTTACTTCTGCCATGGTTTCTAAATCTATGTTCTTTGAATAGTCTTTTTTGCCAGGGCTCAGACTATATACTACTCGTAAATTCTCGTTTTATACCGTTTAACTTATTAGCTATACTGGCGTCGTACTGAAGATCCCCAACGCGCAAAACAAACCCGCCGATGATCTTTTCGTCTACTTTATTTTTGATAGTTACCTTATTCCCGGTGATCTTTTCCACCTGCTTTAGCAGGTCTTTTTCCAATTCTGAGTTTAGGGGAACTGCCGTGGTCACAAAGGCGACTCCTTCTCCTTTAAGCTCTTCGTTAAGAATAATATATTTTTGAGCTACCTGTTCTAAAAGTGTGATTCGCTTATTCGCGATCAGTACTCTGATCAGGCCGTCCGTGATCGTATGGCTCCCTTGGAATTCCTCGGCCAGGATGGTCGTCTTTTTATCGCTCTTCACGATAGGGCTTGACAGCATTTCATGAAGTTCCGGATTATCCGATAGTGCCTTAAGGACCTTCCTCATATCCTTTTCCACAGCCTCAGTAGCCTTGCCTTCCAGTGCAAGGTCTAAAACCGCTTTCGCGTATCGTATGGCCGCTCTTGATTGAATCATGAGTTCCTAGTTCAATTTGATGTCACCCAACATATCTTTAACCAGCTTAAGCTGCTTGTCTTTGTTGGCCAATTGTTCTTTTATCACTTTTTCCGCGATATCTACAGAAAGGTCCGCAACCTGACTCTTAATGTCTGCAACAGCGGCTTTCTTTTCGCTTTCAATAGTCGCCTGAGCCTGTTTGATCATCTTATCAGCTTCCAGGCCAGCCTGCTCTTTTGCGTCCGAAACGATTTTATCCTTCAGTTCTCTGGCTTCTTTCAACATACTCTCTCTTTCTGCTCGGGCCTCCTTGAGGATACGCTCGTTATCTGCCTGAAGGTCTTGCATTTCCTTCCTGGCATTCTCCGCTTCGGAAAGCGCGTTCTTGATAGAATCCTCTCTGTCATTTACCGCCTTTAGGATCGGCTTCCAGGCAAATTTACCCAGTACAAAAAGTAAGATCAAAAAAGCAAGGGACGTCCAGATAATCAATCCCCATTCCGGTGTAACTAAATCCATGTTTTTTCTTTTTCTCTATTATTCTAACTTTTAAAACTGAGGTGCGGCCAACCGCAGCACCTCAGTTTTGATGTTTGTCTTAGGTAGCAAGGAAAGAAACCACAACTCCGAAAAGTGCCACCGCCTCGATAAAGGCGATAAGAACGATCGCAGAACCCTGAAGTTTACCTTGCATCTCTGGCTGACGTGCCATGGCTTCCATAGCAGCACCACCAATTTTACCCACACCGATACCACCACCAATTGCGGCCAAACCTGCACCTATAGCGGCGAAGGCTCCGTAATCAACAGCTTCTGCAGCGGCTTGTACTAATGCTAAACTCATAGTTAGAAATATTAAAAAATTAATTAATGATCATGTTCGGCTTCCAGCGCCTGTCCGAAATACAGGGCAGAAAGCATTGTAAAAATATAGGCTTGTATGGCAACTACCAGCACCTCAATAACGCTGATAAACACGGTGAAAGGAACTGAAACCAGTGCGGCCCATTCCGTATTCAGGATGAAAATCAGGGATATTAAACTCAGCACGATGACGTGCCCGGCGGTAATGTTCGCGAACAAACGTATCAGGAGCGCAATGGGCTTTACAAACATCCCAATGATCTCAATGGGCGCCAGGAACAACTTCATTGGTATAGGTAGTCCGGGCATCCACAACATATGTTTCCAATAGTATTTTTTACTGCTAAACAAGGTGATAATAAAAGTAAATACCGCCAGGGTAGCTGTAAAGGCAATATTTCCACTCAGGTTACTGCTGAAGGGGAAGAATGGAATAAGGCCGAAAATATTGTTGATCCAGATAAAAAAGAACAGCGTCAGCAGGAAAGGCATGTATTTGTGATACTTGTGCTCCCCTATATTAGGAATAGCCACCTCATCACGAATAAATACGATGATGGGTTCCAAAAACTTTCCGATGCCCGTAGGTACATTATCCGTACTCTTGCGGTAAGATCTGGCCGCGGTAAGGAAGATCAGGAAGATCACTACCATGGACAGCAGCATGGAAAAGACATTTTTGGTAATGGAAAGGTCTAATGGCCTTGAGGCATTGGTAGGATGGCTTTCAGCGTCAAAACTCACAGTGCTGGCTCCGCTATCCAGTTGATAGATCTTTTCGTGAACATTTACGAATTTTAAGCCTTTACGTTCAACAATAACCTCACCTTCAATATCGTGATGAAATGCGCTTGACATGAAGGTCACCAGACCGTTGTCTGTCCAAAGGATCACAGGAAGCGGAACCGAGACATCTCCGGCAACGTGAAATCCGTGACTATCTTTGATGTGGTGAAAGATTAACTCCTTGGTATCGAATGGTTTATCTTCTGAACTCGCCTCTTTGTCGGAAGCTGCAAAACCAAATGTAAATACGGTAAGAAATACAGCGGTAATAAAGGCCTTGAATCTGTTATTCTGCATTGAACTTTTTTATAGTAAAAACCCCTCCGAAAAATTCGCTGCAAAAATACACACATTATATTAACTGACAAACTTATAACACAGTTTGTTCAGCTTTTTTGGAGAAATTTTGAAAGGCCAAAAATTTCGAAAAACAGAAACAAAAAATAGGGGATAAAAAAATTAAAAACCTCCAGCTGAACATGAGCCGATTTTTTAAGGAAAAGCGGCAGCAAGAATACCACAGCCAGGACCATTTTCAGCAGTGTAAGTATGAGGAAAATCCTCAACATATTCTGAGGTTGAATCTCGCTGTAATACCTCAATGCAGCATAGACCCCAAAAGCCATGGCCGCATTGAAGCAATAGATGGTCCAAAGCGGAAAATAAAGTTCCCCGCTGAAGAATTGGAAAAGGATATAGTAGTGAACGGCAAACAGTATCAGAGAAAACAAAACGAGACGCACTAAGAAAAAGCCGATATCTTTTATCATTTCAATGCGATCAGTTTTCAGAATTCTTAGAAACCTGTTTGATAACAAAGTACATGGCCAGGCCAACGGAAGCCAGGGAACATATCACCGTATAGGCGCTATACTGATTCGGATAAGCCTCATCCAGTTTAACACCGGCATAGGTGCCCAGGCCGATAATCGCAATCATTTGAAATGCGATGCCGGAAAATCTGGCATATGAATTAAGCGGATTCTTTTTCTTAGGACGCTTTTGCTGGTTCATTCGTACTGCTGGAGCTACTTCTTACGGAAGATTTATAACTTCCGGAGCCGGATGCGCTGCCGCTTGACGAAGTACTGCTACTTGCTGCCGCACTGCTGCTCGTGCTTGAGCTGCTGCTAAGACCGCCCTTCCCTTTCATGGTACAGGAAGCGTTAAAGGCCGCACCGGGTTCTACTGCTAATTTTGATACTGATACGGTACCTTCTATTACCGCAGAAGCCTTGAGTGAAAGCAGATCGGAAACGAGCAATTCCCCGTTAAAACTTCCTTCGATATCCGCGTTTACACATTCTACTTTTCCGTGAATATAGCCGTCTTTACCAATGACTACTTTTCCGGAAGTTTTTACATTACCATCCAGTTTACCATCGATCCTGAAGTCTGCTTCTGAGATAATATCTCCTTTGATCTTAGTGTTCTTTTCAATTCTGTTGGGTTGTCCTCCGATTTCGTTCATAGTTCTAGGTTTTTTGTTATCTGAAAACATTTGTTATGGTTTTGGGGTTAAAATTTGATTTTTGTATTCCTGTAAATTTTTATGAACCTGGATTGTTTTGTAGTTGGAAGATAAAATTACAAAATTCTCAATATCAATCCGGTAATCCTTGTTAATTTTTAGAAGCTCCACATAACCCAGGGCAAAGTCCTTGGATCGGAAGCCGTGTACCACCACGAATTGATCTTCCAGGTTATAGATGTCCTTAGACACTATATTCTTATACTTCAGGTCTTCTATGGACTCCTCCAAACGCTTTTTCAATCTAAGGGCCGCTTCGTTATCGCTTCGTTTGAACGGGAATACTACCTTCCAGTTTCCGGTACCCTGGGAACCTGTTTCCGGACTAAAATCCTTAGGTTCCAGTTTTGGTAATTGCTCTGCAACCATCTGCTGGGCTTTCTTGCCTTCGGGATTGTTAGGGTAATTCAGGGCTACGTAATTAAGGGCCTCCTTGAACTCTGTAAAGCCTTGCAGTCTTCCAATAGCATTGGCTTTAAGCATTTCGAACTTAGGCACCACAGGGTCTCCCGTAAAGTCGTTTATGTTCTTTTCTGCCCCGGTGATCACCCGTAAAAACTCCTGTTGTTGATAGAGCTTAAAAAGTTGGGCATAGCGGGCATCCGGACTGTCTTCCGCATCCGTCAGTATGGCCTGAGGATTAAGGAGGATTTCCGCATAGCGGGAATTCGGATGGTTCTGAATGATATTCTCTTTCATTGTTTCCGCAAGCGGGCTGGCAGAAGCTTCATAGATCTTGTATAGGTTGTATTTTGATGGAAGGATCAGTCGTTCTTCAGGATCCGATGCCAATACAGCCTCCAGCTTACCAGCGGCCAGCAGATCTTCCTTAAATTTTTCTTTATAGATGAGGCCCAACTGATAATTGGCGAAGTTCCTTTCCTTGCTCAGGCTGTCAATAACGGCCACATCTGTCGGTATCTGATCCAAGTAAAAAGCCACGGAGTATTTCTGCTCTTCAGTTAGCGGCCCGGTAGCGGTGCTGTCCGAGGCAGTGGTCAGGGCTCCGCTTTCTGAAGCCGGAAGTGTTCTGGTCTTGTTGCTCCATCGCCAGTCATCTTCCAATTCGCGTTCTCCCCAGCGATTTTTGAAGTCTGTGCGTCCGTAACCCAGGGTGGTAATATTGTAAAAATAGAATTTACCCTGGTTTTCCTTACCTCCTGCGGTTTGGGCGAAAGCAGCGAAGCCGGCAGCAGCCCTTTTCTCCTGCTCGGCCGCCTTTTCTTCTGCTTCCTGCTTAAGTTTTGCAATATAATCTTCAAAATAAGCCTCCTGTTCTGCCTTAGGCATGTTATAAAGGGTGATGACACTATCTGTATACTGAACCACCTCTTCGTAGGCGATAACGTCTTCCAGGTTATCCAGTTTCTTCTTTACCGCCCTGTACTTCTTGGTATTCTCAGGCAGATTGGTCAGCACGCTGTCATAATAGGCACCGGCATCCTTATACAGGTTCTCATCAAAATTGTATTCCGCCAGGTCTTCGTAGTTCAGTGCGTTAAGCTGCCTGATGTTCCTGGTGGCCCTAAGAGATTTGTTATAGTAGACCAACCCCAGACTATCCGATCCGGTTGCCATATGATATTCGGCAATTTCCCGGTAGATCTTATCCAGGAAAGGTCTGTTCTCCCGGTTCTCTTCCAGATCTGTGAGGTACTCCAGAAGGTACTCCCTGTTTTCGTCCGTGATTTTGGTATTTTGAATTTTCTGAATATGAGCATTGATCATATAAACCCTGGGGGATTTTCTATTCAGATCAATGATCTTGTCAAAGGCATAATTGGCACTGTCTTTATGGCCAAGTTGATTGTACAACTGCCCTATGATAAAATAGTATCTGCCTTTTTCCTCATTTTTTCTGGTGTAGGCCGAAGCGATCTTCAATTGCTGAATGGCTGTGTCCGGCGCGTTGAGGTTGATGTATGCCTGAGCCATCATAGCCCTGGCGTCTGCGTATTCCTGATCTTTCAGATCTTCGTACTTCATCAAACGCTTGAGGTTCTTTATAGCCAATTCCTCATTTTCCAGTCGTATGTTGGTTTTCTCCCTCCAGATAGTCGCCTCATTTAGCTTGTTGCTTTCTACATATTTCTTCAGAACGTAGTTAAAAGCCTCCAGTGCAGGAATATAGCGTTGGTCAAAATAACGGGCTTTTCCCAACAACAGAAAGGCCTCATCTGTCTGCGGGTTTCGCTCTTCGTCTTTGATATCCATACCGTGCTTTTGTATGGCTTTGGTGGCCTTTTCTTCGGCTAATACGAAATTGGGATTGTTGTCTTCTGAATCCAGTTTGATCTCCTCGGTTACCTCCAGTCTTTCCACGGGCAAAACTTCCCAGTAGTTATCCTGATAGGAATCATTGAGTTCCTGCCTGCCCTGATCAAAAGCGATATTACCGTTATACAGCACATTGAACTTGGTGTTCAGTGCGTGCCAGTTACGGTTCATAAAAGCATCTTTTTTTGTAGAACACCCGTTGAATATTAAGCCCCCACAAAAAAATAAAAGAAGAAAAGTGTAACGAAGTTTCAAAATTAGCGGTGTTCGTTCGTATTCTTAAACTTAAAAAGAACGGGATTATTATACCATTGATCGGCAAAATTATCTTAATCTTCAGAAGGAGTAAGAAATCCGCTTTTTTAGCCTACCAGGCTGTGAGATTCTGACTGTAGTCTGCCGTACCCCTGTTGTATTTACTCTTGTAGGCCACGGGAGAAAGCCCAACGTATTTTTTGAATACGGTCCGGAAGGCTTTTTGGTCTGAATATCCCACACCGGACATTACCTCCGCGACGTTATCCTGGGTAGATTCCAGGCTGCGTTTGGCAGCCTCAACCTTCACTCTCTGAATGTATTCCAGGGGGGTGTTCTGAGTTGCTTTTTTAAATCTTCTCACAAAGTTACGTCTGCTGACAGCATAGCGGTCCGCCAGCCGCTCAACAGAGATCTTTTTAGAAACGTTCCCCTCTATATAGTCCTGTGCCTGGCGGATGGTTTCATCACTGTGGTCTTTTTGCCCCTGAAATATGGCAAACTGGTTCTGATCCACCCGATCTATTTCAATCTCAAAAAACTTGGACAGATAGATTGCCGGTTCCCTGCCACAGTATTTTTCTACCAGGTGCAACATCAGGTTCAGAAAAGAGTAGGCTCCTCCGCTGGTGTATATACCATCCTCGTCCGTAACCACCTTATTGGAAACCAGGCCCACTTCAGGATAGAGTTGCCGAAACAGATCCATTGCCGCCCAGTGGGTGGCGCATTGCTTTCCGTCTACCAAGCCGGTCTTGGCCAAAACAAAGGCGCCAAGACACATGCTTGCCACTTCCGCGTTGTGGACATTGCGTTGCCTTAGGATCCAGGGAACGAAATCCTCGTTCTCCTTGAGATCTTCCAGAAGATGGTCCGGCCTTACGGCCGGTATCAGAATGAGATCCGTTCTCTCCACCTCATCAATGGTGCTGTCACAATGGATAGAAAAAGCCCCGTCGTACAGGACCGAATCCTTTTCCAATCCCACCAGGTGTATATCAAAAAAAGGAGCCTTACCATTATAATCCTTAAGGAATTGATTGGCTGCCGAAAAGACCTTGTGAGGCCCGACCACATTACTCAAGATCGCATTCTTCTTAGGAACCAATATGCTTACGTGTTTCATAACCTTCCGTTTCTTTCAAAAATACAAGAAGCTCCTGGCACAATCAACCCCTTTAAGTGTCTTATTTGACCATTTTAAAGCCTATGTTCATTTTGTAGATTTGATCAAAAGAGCCGTTAGTCACAATGGAATTGAAAAGATTCGAATCCCTTAGAAATAAATTTTGCGAGCGCTATGAAGGGGTGACTCATGGTAAGATGATGAGCTCTCCTGCCATACATTATAAGGGAAAGGTATTTGCTTTTTTTTCCAGGAAAAAGAAAATGGTCTTTAAGCTGGGTGAAGTAGACCATCAGCTAAATCAGTTGGCAGATCTAAAGGTTTTCAGTCCATTTAAAAATAAAAAGCCCTTAACGGGTTGGTATGAATCTGACTATAAGGACCATAAATCCTGGGAAACCCTGGCTTTGCAAGCTCTGGAACATTTAAAAGGAAAGTAGATGGGCGAGAAAGGAGCTAAAATGACAAGAGAAGCCTCCCAGGTTGCCGAAGAACTGGTAAAAGGACTGGGTGGGATTGAGGGTATCTCATCAAAAAAAATGTTTGGAGGTTACGGCATATTCTGTCAGAAAAAAATGTTCGCGATGGTCAATGGAGCTGGCGAGTGTTACTTAAAACTGAATGAGGACAATAAAGCGGATTTTGATGCTTACCAGGCTCCAAAACACAACAGAATGCCCTATGCACTTGTCCCTAAAGAGGTTTTTGAAAACAAGGAATTATTATTGACCTGGGCCAATAAAGCCATAGCGCCTCCATTAAACTGAACAAAATGGTCCATATCCTGATCCCATATGAAGTAAGAGCTGAAGAAGTGGAAAATGCGAAGTCGATAATCACTGCTTTCGTCAAGGCGATTCAGGAAAATGAACCGGAAACCTTGTTCTATAAGTCATTTCAGCTTCTGGAAGACCCTACAAGATTCGTCCATGTAATGATCTTCAAAAATGAAGAGGCCAGGGAAAGACACAGTAGCTCTGCGTACTGCCGGGAATTCGCTCATAAACTGTATGCCATGTGCAAAGAAAGACCTGAACCGCAGTTCTATGCAGAGGTACATTAATCATTATATCCATATTAAACTAATCAGTTAAAAAAATGAATAAGAATCCGGAAGTGAATAAATTCCTGCAGGAACGACAGCACCCTTTAGAAAAAGAAATTCAAAAAGTTCGGGAGATCATACTGGCCTCAGACGACAGGATTGAAGAGGCCATAAAATGGAAAAGCCCCACTTTTATGTACAAAGGAAATATCGCCTCCTTCTTTATGAACGCCAAGAAATTCGTCAGCCTAATGTTTCACAAGGGCGCGCTTATCAAAGATCCTTTAAAGCTACTGGAGGGTGATGGCAAGGAGGCCAGGGTAGCCAGGTTTGAGAATATGGAAGATATCAAATCCAAACAAAAGGCACTGGAGGCCGTAATTAAGGAATGGATAGCCATGAAAGATGCCTCTTAAAAAAGTATAAATACTATGATCACCGAGAATTATTCCCAATTTTTCAAGGCACTGGCCAAAAACAATCACAAAAGCTGGTTTCACGAGAACAAGAAGAAATATGAGCAGGAGGTCAAAGCTCCATTTCTTCAGCTTCTTGAGGCCCTGATCCCCGTTTTAAGGGACTGGGATGATCGCATTCTCCCGGATCCCAAAAAGGCGCTTTTCCGCATCAACAGGGATGTGCGTTTCTCTAAGGATAAATCGCCCTACAACCTGATCATGAAGGCCGGCTTTTCTCCCAACGGCAAGAAATCCGTTTTCCCCGGTTACTATCTGGGGATAGATGCGGATAGTATTCACGTTGGGGGTGGACTTTTTATGCTACAGCCAGCAGATCTTAAGAAAGTCCGGGCGGAAATCGCCGAAAACTCAGATCGTTTCCTGCAGATTGTGGAGGCCACTTCCTTCAAAGAACGACTGGGAGACCTGTTGGGTGAGAACTCCAAGAGGCTGGACAAGGATCTGATGCCTGCCGCGGAGAAGAACCCGCTTATTTACAAAAAGCAATTCTATGCTATGGCCAGCTTACCACTGGAGGCTCATTACGGTTCCGAGAAGCTGCCAGAGATAATATTGAGCCATTTCAGGGAAATAAAGCCACTGAACGACTTTTTGAATAACGCCCTTATATAAAGACATATTAATCATTAAACAACGCAGTTATGAGCACACAGGAAGTTGCCGATAAATTGGTCGGCTATTGCAGAATGGGACAATTCACCGATGCGATCAATACGCTCTATGACGAAAACATCGTGAGTATTGAACCGGACGGAGCCCCGATGAAGGAAGTAAGGGGCCTGGAAGAAGTAAGGCAAAAAACGGAGCACTTTAACAGTATGGTTGAAGAAGTCCACGGGATGACGGTCTCGGACCCCCTGGTGGCTGATAAGTTCATCTCCATTGCCATGGAAATGGATGTGACCTTTAAAGGAGCTCCCAGAACCAAAATGTCAGAGATTTGCCTTTACAAGGTAGACAACGGTAAAATTGTATGGGAGGAATTCTTCTTTACGCCCATGAATCCTGAGGGATAATCATAGAATGGGTCTGACGCGTTAGTCACCGGTCAGACCGGAGAATTCCGCGTCAGACCTTTCTACCCGCCGAAAAAGCTTTCCAGTTCTTTTAGGGTTTCGGCCGAGGTCTGAATATCTCTTACCACCTCACCTTTATGTAGCACTACAATGCGCTCGCAAACCTCAGTGACATGAATAAGGTCGTGGCTGGAAACCAAGACCGTAACCTCGCGCTTTTGCGAAAGTTCTTTGATGATGCCTTTGAGCCTGATCTGCGTGGTTGGGTCAAGATTGGCAAAGGGTTCATCCAAGACAACCACTTCCGGATTGCCAATGAAGGACGCGACAATACCGGCCTTTTTCTGGTTTCCTTTGGAAAGGTCTCTCAAATACTTTTTCTGCCCCAGGATCTCCCCGTGAAAAAAGTCCTCAAAATTAGACAAAAGGGCATCCACATCCGCCTTGTTCTGACCTCTTAATTCACCCACAAAGTAGAAATACTCTTCGGGTGTGAGGTATCCGATAAGGAAAGACTCATCTATAAATGCCGAGGTGAAAGGTTTCCAGGATTCGCTGGTATTCACCTGCACCTCGTTATTGACAATCTTACCTGTTGTAGGTTGGATCAGATCCAGGAGCAGGCTGAAAAAAGTGGTCTTTCCGGCCCCATTGTTCCCAACCAACCCAAAACTTTGCCCTTTCGGGATCTCGAGATTTTCTATGTTCAGGACGGTCTGACTTCCGTAAGTCTTTGTCAGGTTCTGAGAGCTTATCATAGCAATGGTATTATCAGTTTATCTTTTGTTTAAACCCACTTATCATATCGTATTTCTTTGCCCTGTATATTTCTGTTATATGGGACATCAGCGGTTTTCTGAAGGCCAGCCCGATGAGCCCCAAAATGGTAAAAACGGCAAGGGCAATTTCAAAGGAAATAAGGAACTTCAGGCCCAAATACATCAGGCAGGGAACAAGCATCAGCGGAATAAGTACTAAAAATTGTGTTGCGCTGGTGCCCTGCATGTTTCCAATAGCGCTCTTGTCCAGATCAATGCGTTTTTTATTCATAGATCCGAAGTAGAGGATCAGTGGAATATTCACTCCCAGGTTATATATCGCGCATGCGAAGTTGATAGCCAGGGCCTGCCAGCCAAAGTATACGTACGGAATAGAAAGTAGAAACATGACCACCACACTAACCGAGATCAATCCTGCTTTAGATTCCAGATATTTCCGCAAGGGAATGTTCTGGGCCATGATCATGCTGTAGTACTCACTGTCCCATGCCGGGATGAACTGCCCGAAGTTAGACAGGAAGATCCCCGTCATAAATATGCCCACAAAGACGTATATGGTAGAGGTAGCGCCATAACTATCCGCAAAATAGAAGATCAGGCCGTAGAAAATCATACCCAATGAAATATAAACCTGGGTCTTGGTGCGTTTGTTCCTCCAGATAAGCTTCAGGTCCAGTTGCAGGTATGGGGCAATATCCCCGAATTTCTTTGTCCAGGCGAGATCGGAGGTCACAGCTTCCTTGACCTTTTTCTTCAGTGTGGAGTCCAGATAGATCTTATCCCGCAGAAAGCGGTAATTCAGCCAGTAAAAAAGTAGAGCCAAGGCGATGGGCACTAAGCAAAACAGTGGATTCTGGTACAAGAGGTAAAACAGCTCTCCTGCAAAAGCATTAACGGGCAGCAGACTGAAATACTCCAAAAAATAGAGGCTTATCAGTATCGCTGCCAGAGCTATAAGTACTTTGTCGCTTTTATTGATCAGGAAATTAACGAAGTTCAGTGTCAATGTAATTCCCAATATGGATATGATCCAAAACACAAGGTTCCACAGCGGGTATCCCTTGGTAAGCAAAACCACCGCAAAAGGCACGAACAGGAAAAGGGACATGAAATTGTAAAAAGACAGGGCAGACTTGCCTAAAACGAAGTGTGTTATGGAGCTTTTAGGAACCGGTAATGTGAGAAACGGTTTGATGTTCATCACCGGCAGCTTCTGCATAAAATACCTAAAAAAAAGTTCAATCAGTATCCAGTACAAAAAGTACTCACTTACCTTTTGGACCGGGTCTGCTCCGGGAAATGCCTTTTCCAGGATGAAATAGAGCATCACTCCCAATAAGCCGAGATAGAGCAGCATCATTGCTGCGAAAATTCCCATGATCACTTTAACCGCGGTGTCTTTACCAAGACTTGCCGATCGGAAAAAGGCTTTCCATTGAAGATTTACGAAATGTCTGAACATCGGGTTGATGAATTAGCCAATGAGTTAGTAGAAATATGGAGAATTTTGTTACAAGCTTAAGGTATTTTTTCGATTTCTCATGCCCAATACGCCGGTCTTTAGTAGATTTGCGGGAAAATTGCGAAAATGGCGAATTTTTATCCCCTAACGGTAAGCAAAGTAAAGTCACTTACCCCAAATGCGGTTGCCGTAACTTTTGATATTCCGGAGCAGCATCTGGAGACTTTCAAGTTCCTGCCTGGACAATACATAACCATTAAAAAAGAAATTGGCGGAAAGGAATTACGCCGCGCATATTCTATAAGCTCCTCACCGGAGAAAAGCAGTATCACTATCGGGATCAAAAAAGTGGATGGCGGTGGTTTTTCCGATTATGCCAATACGCAATTGGCCGAGGGAGAGGTTCTTGAGGTGATGCCTCCGGAAGGAAGGTTTATTTATGATCCTACCAGCGGTTCCGGCCATATCTCGGCATTCGCCGCTGGAAGCGGTATCACTCCGATCATGAGTATTTCCAGGGCTGTATTGGAAAAAGATCCCCAAAGTACTTTTGTGCTGGTCTATGGGAACCAATCCTTCCAGGAAACCATGTTTTTTGAGGAATTAAAAGGTTTAAAGTCGGATTATCCCGATCGGTTTTTTCTTTATTACGTTCTGAGTCGGGCACGGGAAGACGACGCTCTTTTCGGTAGAATAGATTCGGCTACCGTAAATTACATCTTCAAAAACAAGCACAAGGACCTGGATTTTAGTGCTCATTATCTTTGTGGCCCGGAGCCTATGATACATCTGGTATCCGACAAATTGAAAGAAAACGGCGTAGCGGAACAGAAGATATTCTTCGAGTTATTCACCAGTACGGAAACGGAAGATGAAGCTCTTGAGATCCCAGAGGGACAAACTGAACTTAGGGTTGTCCTGGACGATGAGGAATATTCTCTTAAAATGGATCGGAAATCCGTGGTTCTGGATGCGGTGCTCAATGAAAATATTGACGCCCCCTATTCCTGCCAGGGTGGAGTCTGTAGTACCTGTATTGCCAGGATAATCGAGGGCAAGGCAGAGATGGAAAAAAATCAGATCTTAACGGATAGCGAAATAGCAGAAGGTTTCGTGCTCACCTGCCAGGCTCACCCTACCACTCCGGTGTTGAAGGTAGACTATGACGATGTCTAAACGCTTTTAGTCATGGCACTAAAGCTCATTTATATAGCCAATATTGTGGTCGCTGGCTGGATCAGCATCCTAAGCCTGTTCTTTCCCAGGAAAGCCCTCGCCACAGTTTTCCAAAATGCATTTCAGTATTCCGAAGCCATAAGATTGGTTGGAGCGCTTTGGGGTGCCATTTTTGTACTTTCCATATTGGGTCTTTTCTACCCCAAGAAAATGGCGCTGGTACTGGTTTTCCAGCTGATTTACAAAAGTTCCTGGTTGCTTTTTGTGGCTATTCCGGCTATAGTTAATACTCAGCCTTATCCCAAAGGGATGGCGGTATTTTTCGTGGTTTGGTGTGTGATCTTACCCTTTGTCATTCCCTGGAAAGAATTGTTTCCAGGACTCTAGAGGCGTGCTCATAGCCAATTTCATAGGCCTTCTCTATCCCCGTTTTGTCCAGCACACCAATATCTTCCAGTTCCGTGGGTTCCAGGGCCAGATCGCAGTTTCGCAATTTGTCTTTCCCGGAGGCATAAATCATCAGGCCGGTTACCCGTCCTGCCAGTTGCAATGCATTCTTCAATCCCTTTTTTTCTACATATCCGGCAATGGAAACGTTACTACCGATAACAAAATCCACAGTATCCGGAAGGTATTCCTTAGGAAAATTATTCATGATACCCCCATCGGCATACAAAACCCCGTCTATATCCACAGGACTGAATACCGGAGGCAGAGCAGCCGAGGCCAGCAAGGGCTTGATCAGCGCACCGCTTGAGAACAACTTCTCCTTTCCGGCCTGGAGGTCCGTGGCGACTACAAAGAGTTCTTTTTCCAAAGCCTCGAATTGATCTTCCGGAAAATACCCCTTGAAAATGGAGAAGTAACGATCCGTATCCAAAAATCCGGGTTTGTTAATGGTAAAAAAATTGTATTTGAAGAGTGGGGTTTCCTTAAAGAATGCCAGCATCTCATCCGTGCTGTTACCATTGGAATACAGGGCACCTACCAGGGCTCCCACACTGCTTCCAGAAACAGCGGTAACCTCAAGCTGGTGTTCCTTAAGGGCTTTGATAAGACCGATATGGGCCATGCCTCGAACACCGCCTCCAGAGAGCACCAAACCGATGGACTTTGAATTCGCAAGGGATCTTTTCATTGACTGCAGTTTCCTGTACCAATATCAAATATGGTTGGATTATAGGCATTGCCCTGCACATCGTAAAGACCCATCAGACCATTTTTTTCAACCAAATTCTGTAATCCACAGAAGTCGCTCAGCAGGTCATTTCCGGTAATGGTCAGGTCAAACCGAATGGAGTTTAAGGTCTGTAAGCCATTGAGGTTGCTTAGGTTGTCATTGTTTATAATCTCAACAGCACCAGTAATATCAGTCACTCCGGACAGATTATCAAGATGTAGCAGCGAGGGATTGTCCGTAATGCTAAGACTACGGGGGCTAAAAACACTCGGAAGCCCATTAAAACTTTGTAAAAGCGGGTTGTTTCTAATGCGCAAAGTATTAGCCTCAGTAAGGACCTGAAATCCCTCAAGGTCCTCCAAAGCAGTATTAATTACTCCAAGAATTCTGACCTCTGCAAGGTTTTGAAAACCGTTTACATTAGAAAGCGCAACATTATCCGTCAGAAACAGATTTGTTGAATATGTAATTCCCGAAAACCCTTTTATACTGCTTAAATTTTGGTTGTTTTCAATATTCAGGTTTGCATTAACACGGGAAATTCCATTAAATCCGCCTATACTGCTTAAGCTCTCGTTAGAGGCTATATTTAACTCTCCGGATACGGAAGTCAGGCTCTCAAATCCATCCAGGTTTTGCAGGGCCGCATTATCGGTTATCCAGATATCTTCAGAGACACTCTCAAGTTTATTTAGCTGCTCTACAGTGGTTAAGGAAGTGTTTTCGCGAATTGACAAATAACCGTCTATTTGGGCAAGATTCTGTAATCCATCAAGACTAGTCAGATTGTCGTTAGACCATATGGTTAAACCTATTGTACTATCGGAACCAAAAGAACTGACATTTTCTAATCCCTTAAGGTCGATTAAGTTATCATTGCCCCTTACAGTAAGGCCATATGTAAAGGAGTTCACATTGCGTAAACCTTCAATATCGGATAGCATTGGATTGTCACGTATATTGGCTTCTTCCAAAGCGGTGATATTCTGCAATCCCTCTATATCTGTTAAAACTTCGTTGTTTTCAATATTTACTGTACCGATAGCAGCGCTTAGTCCGCTTAGTCCGTCAATGTTTTCAAGAGAAGGGTTACCTTTTACAGATATGTTGAGTTTATTGGCAGTTTTAGAATTTCTAAGTCCGTCTATATTCGCCAGGGCTGCATTATTCTCTATGACTAAGCTTCCGAATCGCTCAATTCCTTCAAGGCCATCAAGATTGGTAAGCACCGGATTGTTGCTTATTGTTATTATCTCTCTTACATTCGGGAGATTGCTTAAGCCAGAAATGTCCGTTAAGGTAGCATTGTCCTTAATCGTCAGATAACCCCCTATAGAATCAATTTTCTGGAAACCATCTAAGTTTTGCAGTTTTGGGTTGTTGGCAATGTCCAGACTAAATCTCACCAGCGTAACGTTATCCAATCCGTCTATGCTGACCAGCTCCAGATTATTCCTGATTTTTATACTGCCCGGGCCAACAGAGGTTAAGCTTTCCAAGGCATCCAGGTTGGTAATAGATGAATTCTCTTCAGATGGGTCCCCAATATATAAGTTACCCACTAAGCTGGTACAATTATTTGCGCCAAAATTATCAACTTCTTCCTGTGTTCTCAGGGTTACACTGCCATCACAGGTCACGCCCGTTGGAACTTCCTCTTCCTTAGGAGGATCCGTATCATCACTTGTACTACAGCCTATACAGGTGATAGCTATGGCGATTATCAAACTTAACTTTTTCATAAATCTTTTTTTCCTGTTGATATCAGCAAATCATTAACCTTCCGCTTCACATAGGGAACGCAAGATCTCACAAAATATTGAAAACGTTTCTGACAAAAATCACTGTAAGCAAATATAGGTTTTAGGCAGTATGATTTCAGTCTTATAAACCATACAATATTCGCATTTTAAAACGGCGATCAATTATAAGAGGCAGATGATCTCCGGGGCTCGAAATGAGCAATTTGAAATATTATAGAACGAATTAAGAGCCTGCCTTGTAATGAAAAAAAATGGCCGCCGACCAAAGTGATGCGGGTAATTATCGTAAGTTTACGAAGGAATACTATAGTTCGATGAGACAAGTTGGGGTCCATAACACTACTACAGCCGTTCTGATCTTTGCAAATTCTTCCAGTCATGAGGTTAGGAGCAAAAGAATTGTAAATGGAGGGAATCTCTTTGACGAACTCACCCGGCAAACCGTTCGCATGGTTGAAAGATCCGGGCTTCCTTACTTCCTGGTGACGGAAAAACAGCAAAAGGGCGATACTTTTGGATCCCGATTTACCAATGCGGTAGAAGAGATTTTCCAGCAAGGGTATCAGCATGTGATCACCCTGGGTAATGATACCCCCGGACTCAAAAGGTCTCAATTGGCCCGTGCGACAGAACTACTCGCTGAAGGGCAGACTGTCTTAGGTCCGTCCGCCGATGGTGGATTTTACCTGTTGGGGATTTCCCGTTCGGAATTCCAACCGCGGCAATGGGCTACCCTCCCCTGGCAAAGCGCGGATCTCAGAGAGGCATTTATTTCAAAAGCCCTAAAGTCTGATACTGCCATCTGTCAACTGGAGGTACTTTCAGACATAGATTCCCTGGAGGATATCCGAAATCTTGCCGGGCAGTTTTTTGGGTTTTCCAAAGACCTCATCCGCGCACTTTCCAAGGTATTACACAACTGCATATACATTCCTTTTCGACCCAATCTACATCCCAGTAAAGTATTTCTTCATCTCGACTACAACAAAGGCTCTCCCTTCATTAACCGCTAGGAGATCCGTATAAGGCCATTCGCCTCATTTCCCAATTCACCTTTTTGGTGCCCTTCCCGCTTGGACGGTATAGCCGGGATCCTAACTATTTATGAATTCAAAAAAATTAAAAAATGGCAAACAGTTATTACGATCCGGCTGACCTCAGAAAGTTTGGCAAGATCACGGAATGGAGCGAAGAGATCGGAAATAAATTTTTCGACTATTACGGGAAAGTGTTCGAAGAAGGAGCGCTTTCCGCAAGAGAAAAGTCGCTGATCGCCCTTGCAGTAGCCCATGTGGTAAAATGTCCTTATTGCATTGACGCCTACACCAAAGATGGTCTGCAAAGGGGAATTACCAAGGAGGAAATGATGGAAGCCGTACACGCCGGGGCCGCTATAGAAAGTGGCGCCACCCTGGTGCACGGGGTTCAGATGATGAACAAATACAATAAACTATCGATGTAAGCAGGATGACCGCTGAGTTTTTGGACCTACCAGCATCCGATTATTCAGCTAATGCTCCTTCTTAAGAAAACTATTATGGCCACAAAATCACTAAAAGCCAGGCAGGTAGAACTGGCGGAGAATGATACCCAATTAGACATCCTGAACGGAGGTATTTTTGCCGATGGCGAATTACCTTATTTTAAGGATAAGATCGCCGAGATAGGGCAGTTTCCACTAAGGCCCAAAAAGCTGGAGATTCTTCAGATAAATGTGGGTTATATGTGCAATCAGGTATGCGAACACTGCCACGTGGATGCAGGACCTGACCGAAAAGAGATCATGACCAGGGAAACTATGGAGCAATGCCTGGAGGTAATCCGCAATACCGGCGCCCATACCCTGGACCTTACCGGAGGGGCCCCGGAAATGAACCCGAATTTTCGCTGGTTTGTAGAAGAAGCTGCCAAGGCCGGGATCCGGGATTTTATCGTTAGATCCAATCTAACGATCATGCGTGCAAACAAAAAGTATTACGACCTCCCGCAGTTCTTTAAGAAACACCGGGTGCATGTAGTTTCTTCCATGCCGCACTACACCCGTGGTAAAACGGATAAACAAAGAGGAGATGGGGTTTTTGACAAGTCCATAAAAGCGCTCCAGGAATTGAATGCCGTGGGTTACGGGCTTCCGGACAGTGAATTGAAACTGGATCTGGTTTACAATCCATCCGGGGCCTATTTGCCCGGAGACCAGGCCGCCCTTGAAAGAGATTTTAAAAAGGCCCTGATAGAGGATTTTGGGATCCATTTCCACAACTTATTTGCCATTACCAATTTGCCTATCGCCCGTTTTCTGGACTATCTGATCGCCTCCGAAAACTATGAAGATTATATGTACGCCCTGGTGGATGCCTATAATCCGGCTGCTGTTGCGAATGTCATGTGCACCAATACGATCTCGGTTAGCTGGGACGGTTGGTTGTACGACTGTGACTTTAACCAGATGCTGGGCCTTAAGGTAGCCAGCAAGGTAAAACACATTGCGGATTACAACGAAGACCTATTGAACAACAGGAACATCATAATCTCCCAGCATTGCTATGGTTGTACCGCAGGGGCGGGAAGCAGCTGCCAGGGGACGGTGGCCTGATTTTGTATCTATTTTAGTCATGGTAGATGAAGACAGGACTAATTAAGGTCGATAAGCGACAGAATAAACCGACTAAGTGGTCTGTCGACAATTCGGTGAAATTCATTGTATTCAGGTATTTTGACAGTTTATCGACTTTTATGGTCGTACAACTTTGAAAAATGGGCGGCGGCAGCATTCGAGGGTTCTTTGTAATAGACTTGTTAGTCTGTTTTAACGATAAACCCAAATCTAATGGACAAGAACCTAAAGCGCATGGCCACCATGCAAAGAATGCAGGTAACCGGCCTGGAGCTATTCTACAAGCAGGGCTACTACAACACCAGCATTGACGATATCCTAAAGGAGCTCTCCCTATCTAAAGGTGCATTTTACCATCATTTTGAATCCAAGGAGGATTTCTTCATTCAAATCGTGGAGAATCTGGTGGTACGCAAGATGTACAGTATGCTCATTGAGCCCATAGAAGGTCCTGACAATCCTCTGGAACTTATTACCAACTGTTTTGAAAATGCTCTTGAGACAGCTGTTCACAACGAGCTTGATTTCGGATTTGTCCTGGGTAATTTCCTCAACGAGTTCAATGGCAGGAACCCAAAAATAATGAAACACCTTAGCGACATTATCAAAGTTTGGGAGGTGAACCTGGTTTCATCCATTCAACGCGGTAAGTTCAACGGATATGTGAATCGCCATATAGACAGTGAAGGAGTTGCTGTGTTCTTAATGAGCTCTTATATCGGAATACGTACTTTTATGGTAGAGAATGCCCCCAGTGCAAGAAAGTACCGTTTTATGACTCAGATCAGGCAATACTTTAAGTCTATCGCCACAAAAGAAGGTGCCTATAACTAAGAACTACTTCCAATCAATTTGTGCTGTCTGCCAACGTAGCCATCACCTTGTCTATAACTTGTTGAGGAAGGATTGTTGCCATGGCTTTCTCATATCCCTTAGGTAATTTGTTCCCATAGACCGATGTCGGGATCCTTGGAAACCTGGTTCGGTCCGCGCAGAGCGCGTTTTCCGGCGGTTGTCTGAAAGGCGCGAAGCCGGCATAGGGATGGGTTACTCCCCAGAGAGTGACAACAGGAACGCCATAGACCGCGGCCAGGTGTCCGTTACCGCTATCCATAGAAAGCATAAGATCCAGTCGTGAAATCAATCCAAGCTCAGAAGAAAAATTGAGTTTGCCAGCCACAGATGTGGTATTGGCATATTTTGAAGCCCACTTATCCAGGGTTTCCACCTCCTGTTTGCCACCGCCAAAAAGCAATATTTTATACTTATTGGTATTATCTAGCGTTTGGATCACTTCTTCCATCAATTGCAAAGGGTACATCTTTCCTGGAAACGCTGCGAAAGGGGCGATTCCCAGCCATTTCCTGTGATCGTCGCCTACCATGTTCGCAACCTCCTGTGCCAGGTCTGGCTTGGGCAAAACGTCCATTCTTTCAGGAGGAACCGGCAAGCCCAGGGCTTCAAAAACATCGGAATAGCGCTGCCAGGTATTTTTCAGGGGTTCAAACATTCGCCCTTTGGTAAGCGCCCCTTTTTCGCTTCTACCCTTATCTATCTGAACAAAGGGAATGCGGGAAATGCTGAAGAAACGTTTTAGGATATTGCTTCTCAATACGTTGTGAAGATCAGCCACCATGGAAATATCCAGGGATTTCAGTTCTTTGTAAAGCTTCCACAATCCGGCAAAACCCTTATGCTTTTTTTTAACATCCGCCTCATACACCTCACAAGCCGGAAGTGCCTCAAAAAGCGGTTTAAAAAATGCCCTTGTTAGTACGGTGATCCTGAGTTCCGGATATTGTTTTGTAAGCCCGAATAAGACCGGAATGGTCATGGCAACATCTCCCAATGCGGAAAGTCGGATTACCAGTATATGTGATCCTTTACTTTTGGCCACGAAGAACAGGGTTTAGTTCTTCATCGTTATACATTTTCATCTGTTTATAGACTTTCATGTATTTGTCTCCAGACTCAAAGTCTGCCAGCAGTTGGTCTATAGCCGTAGATAAATCCTTTTTTTGCTCTAGCAAAACAGCCAGTTTCTTACTACAAGCCTCTCGATGAGATTCCGTTGCATCCGGGCGTTCCGCCTCAATCTTCATATGGTAGATCTTAAGAGCCAGGATGGACAACCGGTCTATGGCCCAGGCCGGACTCTCCGTATTGATAGTGGCGTCTTCCTTAACCTCTACCGATTGGTATTTTTTTAGAAAGTAACTGTCAATAAATTCCACGAGGTCCGTTCTGTCCTGGTTACTCGCATCTATTTTACGCTTGAGGTCCAGGGCATCTTTCGGCTGAATATCCGGGTCACGAATAATATCTTCATAATGCCATTGCACGGTATCTATCCAGTTTTTGCGATACAAAAGATGGGCTACATCTTCTGTTGGATAGGGATTTGTAAAAGCCTGGTAGACGTCATCCTTTATATGGTAGGTCCGAATACTTTCTTCGAATATCTCAAAGGCGAATGCACTAAACATAACTCTCAGAATTTTGGCAAAGATACCTTTTTATTTGCTTATCAGGCCGGCTAGAAATATGATGAATGGCAACAAAACTGAGGAAATAAGAACGATCTCCTGCAGGTTTACTTTCTTGATCACTTCTACGTATTTGGTCAATAATACCGATGCGGGAAAAAAGGTTAGCAGAATGGGATAGGTATCCTGCCCCGTCTTTAGAACGGTTACCACCAGCCCCAGGATCAGGGCTATGGCCACCAACCGCATGGTAATGATACGGCCCAGGCCGAGCTTGCCCAGACGCACAAAGGCAAACAATCCGGCCAGAATGGTACATACGGTATATCCGATCAGTTTTGCCAGGTTTCCCCAGCTACCGAAATAGTCTGTTTCAAAATTCACTGAAAAGCGATAGTGCGAAGTCAGGAAATCCGTATATCCCACCAGGATAAGAAAGCCCCAGGAAATAGCACCCACAGTAAAAAGAGCGATCAGGGGTACCAGCCAGTTCTTGAAATTCTTGGGTTCATAGAAATAGATGCCCACAAAAACAAGGATCACAAACAACAGCGCCCAATCGTAGAACAGGCTTGCCACACCAATCCACAAGGTGGCGTCGAACAGTTTAAGTTTAATGCTTTTCAGGGATTTCAGGCTTATAAGTCGCCTTAAGGCCAACAGGAGAAAAAAGGTGGAGAGTATTCCGTTGTTATCCATCAGCACCTCCGGAAAAACTACGATAAGCATAGTGAAATACAACATTGTAAACGCATTGGTCCCTGTTATCTGGTTGCGCTTTACAATAAAATCCACCACAAAAATGCTAAAGAGCAGTACGGCACAAACACACAATTGCAGTGCAAATTCCTCCAGGCCATAGCGCTTTTGAAAGAGCCCAAGATGTAAGGTCCAATAAAACAAAAACAGGAAACTGAGCAGTATGATGAAGTTTACCGGTTTTGTATTGCCGAAGGTATTAGAGATCATTTAAGAGACTTTCATTAAGCTGTTCCTGTAGGTCCGGGATACTCCTGGCCATAATCCTGTTAGTATCTTACAATGACTTATCCAGCGATTGGCGACGCCATTGCTTCAAACTAAAGTTCATTAAATCCCAGCCGCAAAAATTTAGATATTTTCAGGGGTTTTCCTATTTTTGCTGCGTAAATATAACCAAGATGCGAGCATTTTTTGAAGGCATAGAAGATTTATTCGTAAACGGGCTTTTTTGGCCTTACGACGTTTTCAGATTCATGGAGAACTGGTGGGCTTCCAACACTGTAAACTGGATATTCGTTATTATCGGGATTATAGCCATGGTATACTGGCTAAATCAGTTGAAGATATTTAACGACAGAGGAGAGGAAGACAAAAGCATCACCTCGCATTCTTACCTGTAATTTAAATCCACACATTTGTAGATTTGACGAACGCTTCCTGGAGGTAGCGCGTCCATACAATCAGAGATCGAAACCGATATCCTTACGGTAGTACATTTTTTCGAACTCCAACTTTTCAGCACTTTGATAGGAAATAGCCAGGGCTTCGCGGAAATTCGCCCCAAAAGAAGTCAGGGCAATCACCCTTCCCCCATTGGTAAGCACTTGTCCATTTTCGAGTTTTGTTCCGGCATGAAAGACTATGGAATCCTCGATCTTTTCCAGTCCTGAGATCTTTTTAGACTTTTCGTAAGTTTCAGGGTAGCCCCCGGAAACCGTCATTACGGTTGTCGCGGCCCTGGAGTCGATTTCCAGCGCTACCTCATTCAATTTGCCGTCGGCCACAGCCTGGAAAAGGGAAACAAAATCGTTCTTGATCCGCGGCAGCACCACTTCCGTTTCCGGATCTCCCATACGTACATTGTATTCAATCACATAAGGATCTTCACCTACCTTGATCAGCCCGATAAAAATAAAGCCCACATAAGGGATCTTATCCTGTTGAAGTCCTTCTACTGTCGGCACCACCACCCGATCCAGTACTTTGCTCATAAAGGATTCATCTGCAAAGGGAACGGGCGATATAGCTCCCATTCCACCCGTATTCAGACCGGTATCCCCTTCGCCTATCCGCTTGTAGTCCTTGGCAGTAGGCAATACCTTATAGTTTTGCCCGTCTGTAAGTACAAAGCAGCTCAATTCAATACCGGACAAAAACTCTTCAATGACCACTGTTGCGCTGGCATTGCCGAACTTTGCATCGAGCAGCATATTCCGCAATTCTTTTTTGGCTTCATCCAGGTCTTCAAGGATAAGCACTCCTTTGCCTGCGGCAAGGCCATCCGCCTTGAGTACGTAAGGAGGTTCAAGGGTTTCTAAAAAACGAAGCCCTTCTTCCAGGTTCTCCGAAGTAAAACTCTGATAGGCCGCTGTGGGAATGTTATGCCTGCTCATAAATTCTTTGGCGAACTCCTTGCTGCCTTCCAGGGTGGCAGCGTGTTTCTGCGGGCCAATTACCGGGATCTGGCTAAGTTCCGCATCCTCCAGGAAGAAATCGTGAATTCCATTCACCAGTGGGTCTTCCGGTCCCACTATAACCATTTCTATCCTATGGTTTAAGACAGCAGTTTTTATCGCCTGGAAATCGTTTACCGCAAGCGGGAGATTGGTGGCTATGGACGCCGTTCCCGCATTGCCTGGTGCAACGAAAAGTTCACTGAGTTTCGGGCTTTGTTTTAGTTTCCAGGCCAGGGTGTGTTCCCTGCCTCCGGAACCTAGTACAAGTATGTTCATATGAAGTTGTTTGGGCAAAAATAGGATATGCCAAAGAAATATCTTAGCCAGACCGCTTTAATTTCAAAGACAAAATGCAGGCGTAATATTTCCGATAGGAATTAGCTGTGCAGTGTTGGATGGTGCATAAAAAGAAAAAGCCATCAGCTGGTGTTCCTGATGGCCTCTATAGTCGGTATGCGAGCGTTTTATTTTTTATTTCTACTTGTGAAATCCCGGTGTTCCGTTTTTTCCAATTCCTCTTTTGATAGGGTTTTGAAGTAGTCAAAGGTCTTTTGCATCCCTTCCGCCCGTTCTACTTTAGGTTCCCATCCCAGGATCTCCTTGGCCTTGGTAATATCCGGTTGCCTTACCAGCGGATCGTCTTGAGGAAGAGGTTTGTAAATGATCTTTTGAGTGGTCCCGGTTAGTTTTATGATCTCTTCCGCAAAATCCTTTATGGTAATCTCATGCGGATTGCCAATATTAACAGGTAACACATAATCGCTCATCAGTAAACGAAAGATCCCCTCTATCTCATCATCCACATAACAGAAAGAGCGTGTTTGGGAACCATCCCCAAATACAGTAAGGTCTTCCCCTCTTAAGGCCTGACCCATAAATGCGGGGATCACCCTACCGTCATTCAGCCTCATTCTGGGGCCATAGGTATTGAAGATCCTTACGATCCGGGTCTCAAGGCCATGAAAGCGATGGTAGGCCATGGTGATGGATTCCTGGAAGCGTTTTGCCTCGTCATACACACCCCTCGGGCCAATGGTATTTACATTGCCGTAATACTCTTCTGTCTGAGGGTGTACCAATGGATCCCCGTATACTTCTGAAGTTGAAGCGATCAGGATACGTGCCTTTTTCTCCTTGGCAAGTCCTAAGAGGTTATGAGTCCCAAGAGCACCCACCTTTAGGGTTTGTATAGGTATTTTGAGGTAATCTATCGGACTGGCCGGAGAGGCGAAGTGCAAAATGTAATCCAGCTCCCCGGGAACATGAACAAATTTGGTCACGTCGTGATGGTAAAACTCAAACTGTTCCAGCTTGAAAAGGTGTTCGATGTTTTTCAGGTCGCCTGTAATCAGGTTATCCATCCCTATCACATGGAAGCCTTCCTTGATAAACCGATCGCACAAATGAGACCCTAGAAAGCCTGCTGCCCCGGTGATTAATACCTTTTTCAAAATATTGGAATATTAGGTTGTACTTGTACGCTTTATTTTGATTTCAAAAATACGCTGAGACGATAGTCTGACCAATTATTTCAGTACAAAAACACGATAAATTAGACCAAAGTTGACCAGTGTCCGTTAATATGCTTTCTCTTCTCCGGAAATCGCATTTAATACCGTCTGGACGATGATCTTAAGGTCCAGGAAGAAAGACCAGTTCTCCACATAAAAGATATCGAATTTGATACGGTTCTGTATGTCGCTGTCCTTTTCTATCTCCCCCCTATAACCCCTTACCTGTGCCAAACCGGTAATTCCTGGTTTTACAAAGTGCCTCAGCATATACTTATCCACCTTATTGGCGTATTCATCGGTGTGTTTCACCATATGCGGCCTCGGGCCAACTACGGACATATTGCCCCATAACACGTTGTAAAACTGAGGCAGTTCATCTATACTGGTTTTTCTAATGAACTTTCCAATCTTAGTTACACGCATATCATTTTTACCTGCCTGTAAACGATCTGCTTCCTTGTTCATGGTCATGGACCTGAATTTAAAACATTGGAATTCTCTGTTGTCAAATCCCGTTCTGTTCTGAATAAAGAAAACCGGTCCGCGGGACTCCAAAGAGATCAAAAGGGCTAAGAGGGGAGCTATCCAAATCAGAAGCCCAAAAATGACAAAAAGGGAAAATACGATATCAAAACTGCGCTTAACAAAGGCATCAATAGTGTTGTGCAAAGGAATATCCCTTAGAGAAAGTATGGGCAGGTAATCATAGTATTCGAACTTCAGTTTTTTGGCAAAGATCTTCCTGTTGTCCGGCAGAAACTTCAGCGTTTTAAGGTTGTTATCCGCCAAATCAATAAAATCCGTGATCTCCTCATCACTTAGCTCCGCCACCGAGCAGTAGATCTCATCTACATTATTCTCCATAATATAGACAAAACAAGACATGGGGCTGAAGCCTTCGTCTTTAGGTGAAAACTGCCTCATAAAGTGATAACCAAACTCCGTTCTCTCATTGAATACTTTGATCAGCTGACTCATTTTTTTATTGTCCCCAATGACTACAACATTCCTGAGATTACCTTTAACCCTTTTCCGGTAGTTCATAAGAAGTACATAGCTCAAAAGCTTAATTACAGATAGCGTGATCAGTAAATAAGCGAAGTATTGGGCCAGAGCTAGACGGCTCATTAACGGTTGCTTAAAGAACCCGATAAAAGAATAAAGAATGAGCAAAAAGAAAACGAACTGTGTAAAGATCTTGATAAGGACATTCGTTACTTTGGTATATCGATAGATCTCGTAATATCTGCTCTTTATTGCTATAATTATCCACCCCAGAGAAATGTAAAGATGGAACAGGACAGGGCTTTGAACGCGAAGAGGTAATAGATAAACAAATGAGTTAATTATCAGCAAATCAATCCCATAGGAAATCGGCATGATGAAACCGGAGTAATTACCTTTTCTAAAAAGCATTTTGGAATTTAAGCGTAAAGATACAGTTAATTCTTTAGTAATTGCTCCTTGTTTCTGTGAAGGTTCTAAGGTAAAAAAGCTACTTTTTTAAAGTGATTTATGGCTTTATATGTTAGAGACCCGAACCATAAATTCTTCATATTTTTCATTGATCAGGGACCAGTTGAAATTGGCCAGAATTTTAGATGTATTGCTCTCAATATATTGAAGATAGTCCTTTTTATTGTGGCCCATAAAACTTGTAATATCCTTAGCGTCCTCAAAGTAAAAAGCATCATCTCCTAAAATACTTTTGTTAAAAACATTGTTGTTCGCAATGATGAGACAGTTAGAGGCCATCGCTTCCAGTAGGGATGGATTTGTTCCACCTACGGAATGCCCGTGAAAATACAGATTGGACCAATACCGGAGATTGTTCAGGGCGTTGATATCATAAATGCCCCCCAGAAAACGGATATGACTATGCTCCATATATCGGTTCTTTAGAAAATTGCCAAAGGGCGTCTGGTGTTTTCCAACTACCAGGAAAGCTTGTTTTGAATTGCTGGCGACTACTCCATCCAGGATTGTCTGTATATTGTTTTCAGGCTCTAATCTGGCAATCAGCATATTGTATTCGTATTCAACTAAATCATAAGATTGCAATACTTCTTTGGATGGATCTGAAAAGATCTCGGCTCCATAAGCAATGTATTCAGATTCCTTGCCATAACGTTCTTTTAAATACTGCTGAATCCCGATAGAGTCTGCAACCAGATGATCACTGGTCCATACCGCCCATTTTTCTGCCTGTTTAAGAAACTTTCTTACCGGCTTGGAGTATTTGCTACGCTTCCATTCCAGGCCATCCATATTAGTACATATCTCGGGTTTCGAAGGCAACAACCACCCCCAGACTGAACTACTGGTATACCCCAGCTGCAGTATTACATCAAACTCCCTGCGACGGCTGTCCCAGATGCAGTTAAGATCATAAATGAACTGCCCCGCCGTACCCATCCAGTGCTCAGGATCTTTTCTATGAATGATATTTACGCCTTTCCAGGTTTGCTGCTGAAAGGGATGTTTATGTGAATTATAGACAAATACCTGATGCCCCTTCTTAACCAAATGTTGGGATAAGTATTCTGCAAATTGCTCAAATCCTCCATGATTATTAGGAATCCCCCGAGTACCAATAATTCCGATCTTCATTGTTAGGCTGGTATTTTGACCGCAAATATACTTCTAATTTGGAGCGGAATCTCAAATTAGGTCTAAGGCTTCTAATTGACACAAAACTTAGGTGTCTTTATCTGGTTTTTGCTCAGATCCGGATACATCCTCTCTGAGTAGCAACAAGCATGTGAAGAATGCAAAACCGTAAACTCCCCATTGCCGTGTAAAAATGGCTTCAGTAACTGAAGTTAAACACACCAATAAGATCCAGAACAGGCCAAGGTAGTTTCTCAGAACGAATGAACGAACCAGCGGCCACAATAAAGTACTTAAAAGCAGCAAGAATCCTAAAATTCCATACTGCAACAGGGTCTGCAGGTACTGACTATGCGCATGGTATTTGTATTTCAGGGGAATTTCCAGTTTTCTGGTTTCAAACTCCTGCAAGAGCAAAATGCTTCCTTTCTTTTCTCCGGAACCCCAAAAAATATCATTTTGGGAGGCATTATAGGCGCTATTCCATATCCCTGCTCTTAATGAACTCCCCGAAAAGAAATTACCCTTTTTATTCACTTTCAGAATTCTGTTTTTGATGATCGGATTCTGAAGTGCCAGAGCGAAACACACTCCCAGTATTCCAAGTACTACCAATACCTTTTTGAAGGAGATTTTCTCACGAATGACAAGATAAAGGGGAACTAGTAGGACGAGGCATACCATGGCATTTCTCGCCGCAAGCAATACGATGCTAAGGGAAAGCAGACAGAAAGTAGCGTAATACAAAACCTTATGCTTTCGCAATTCACTGAAACTCACAAGTATTAGCAGTGCAAAGACATAAAAGAACCCCAGATATATAGGTTGCATACCAAACGGTTCCGCAAGGAATTGATATGTAAAATACCAGAAATTTATTCCACTTTCATTGAGGATCACCCCGCGATAGATCCCGAAACCCAGATTTACCATGGCATTAATTATACATCCCAGCAAAAAGGCCTTTAGGATAATGGGTAGTTCCTTTTTAAGCCTTTGCGCCTGAAAGCCAATTACAAGTGGAACGATAAGGAATGCCAGATAATAGAAAACCACCTGAAATGCCTCGGATGGACTTACAAAAGTTTCTCTTATGGCAATCCAGGCAAAGAAAACAATCAGTGGAAAATTGAACTGCTTTAAAGATGGTAGATCTCTTTTCCGTACTATATCATTTATACTAATGGCAATCCCGGCAAAAACGAAAAGGAAAAAAGAAATGGAGTTAACCGCAATACCAAAACTAAAAGACATAGCAAAAATGGCTGCGCTCCAACGTATCAAATCGACATTCTTTGTCCTACTAATCAGCTTTTGCATAATCCTTATGTAGTTGAAGGGTGATACAGAAACACATTAACAGCAAGGCAGCGATTTGATGCTTGAAAAACCCTGAATTTGAAAGTGCTGCTATTCCCATTGCAAAATTAATAACGTACAGATGTGAAAGAGGACCTGTTTCTTTTTGTTTTGATTTTGCATGCAAATAAAAGGGGTAAAAGAAGATCAACCAGGAAAACAGCAGCCCTAAGGGAATACCGTATTGAGATACTAAAGCCAGATAATCATTGTGGGTGTCGAGCAAAACGCGTGGCACTCTGTCATTTTCACTATAAAGATTCTTATGCCTGTTCCAACGTCCTACCCCAATCCCCGTCACCGGATTGGCAACAACCATATTCAGGGAGGCATCAAACAGGTCAATCCTGGATTTTATGGAGTTGGTTTCCCTGGAACTTTTGATTTTGATCACCTCGTTTAGAGAATTTTTTGAAAGATTGATGTCTATTTTTTTTGCAATCTCCTGGTAGGAATACCGATCCGGAATGTGACTGTTCCTGGAAGCCCATACGTAGGCTCCGAGAAGCAGAGCAACACCGGCCGCAACCCTCAGGGTATTTAAAACTATCTTCCTGTGGTTTCCCAAAAGATACATCAAAAAATAGGCCAGAATCAGGGTCAGGAAAGCCCCCCTGGTAGCCGACCCAATCAGGATTATCATGGCTACGGCCAATGTAAAAATTCCCAAGCTTCTCTTGATTTGGCGATGCCTCAACAACACAATCACAAAAAGTGAAATAGCCGCGGATATATTGGCAAACGAATTGAGAGAGAGACTGCCGCTTAACAAGCGGGTTGACCCTCGCATCAGGGTATTTATATAAGCCTCCAACAAGAGAAAAACAAGACTGATCACAAAACCGTTGATCAGCTCTTTCTGATAATTTTTAATATCGTAAAGTTGTAAAAGAACCAGAAAAAGTATGGCATATCGCAGATGAAAGGAATATGCCAAAAGCAAATTAAAATCCCACAGGTCCAATGACTTAAAAATATTAACCAGGAAAACAAAAAGGAATAAGACCAAAAGCACTTTCAATGATAAGGAGAACTTTATGACCCGTAGTTTGCCTCCTTTGCCGAGCACACCCAGCAAGATTCCCAGAATTAGATATAGGTCTATCCTGGTTATCATTGGAAATACCACCTGGGTACGGTCATCCGGGTTTGTAAGTGGGACGCTTATAAATAAATCATCAATAGGCGCAGGAAAAGCAAGAATGGCAAAGACGAGAAACAAAAAGTATAGCTTTCGCCTCCAAACTGCAAGTAAACAAATAAGAACGAAAAGCCCTAGAGAAGGCAGGGCGAGCGGACCAATATCTAAAACACTGAGGTTCCCTAAATTTCCAAAGACTGAGGTAATGACAATTCCACCATAAATGGCTAACAACAGTACTAAACTATAGACTGAAAAAGCTTTGTTCTCACCTATCTTGACATTTTCCATGAGTCTGCATCACCTGGGCCCCGGCATTAATATAGGATTAATTTGTTCACGAAATAAGAGATCTCATTTGACGACAAAAACGGGTCGTATTTGCCATCAACAACCCGGCCTTTTCCTGATAGGGTTTGAAAATCAAATTGTAACCAGGAATTAGGTCTAAAGTATTTTTTTAATTCCTCAGGTGTAAAAATGTGTTCAGCCTCGTTGTACTTAAATGCCAATTGTTGTATTTCTATTTCGGGTTGTTGTGGATTTTCTCCCAGGTCTATTCTCACGTGAGATGGGAACTCAAGGATTTCAAAGACAAAATTGACTGTTTGGAATTCTTCGGAACCTCTGATAGGAGCATCTAGTCTTCTTTCAGAGTTATAGGTCTCTTTTCCTTTGCGATAATACAGCTCAAGCTTGTCGTCCTGTTTGACCTTTACAATAAGTTGCACAACCAGTTGATCCTCGTGTTCTGGTTTATCAGAACCTGATTTTCCAGACTGTTTGCAAGCTCCAGCCAAAAACAAACTTAAGATAAGGGGGAATATCCATTTTTTAAATCTTATTGCTCTCATGCCATTTGCATTATGCCCTACTTGCGGTAGTTTTTAAATTAATGTTAGTTGAATTTGCAGTTTCTCAAAGATAGGCCATAGTTTGTTCAGGTGCTCCTTTTTTTCGTCAATATAGTAGGACGAAATCTCAATTTTATCCTCGTACATCGACTTTAAACTAACCAAAGCTGATGAGGGATAAGATACTACCAAAGAAGGCTTATAGCGGGCAATCACTTCTTCTACCGGACTATTTTGGGTGATGTCATCAACTTTTAGAAGGCCTTTATTGGCGTCTTCAAAATTCGTGGTTTGGTCTGCATGATGTCCTTTAAAATAGATCTTGTCTATCCTTTTGTTAGAGAGAATCTTTTGAATCATGAGTTCATAAAGCGATATCATTTCCGAATTGTCCAGAGCTTTCGGCTTACCTCCGATAATTAAAGCGCAATTTTCTTTACCAATATAGTCTTCTTCCAGGATAGACACTTTGGTTATCTTTTCAGCTGGCCCAATAGTAAACTCAGGAAGTATGGAGTAGATCTTGTATATGCCAGAACTGTCCTCAGGAAATATAGTCGGGTTCCTCTTGTACACAAAACCGCACAACAGCGCAAACCACTTTCTCTTTAAGTGCACTTTTGGAATAAAAGGTTCGTGATATTCGTAGAAGTAGAGAATTCCCTCGTAGTAAAAGTTTATGCGAACCCCGTATTTCTCCCTGGGAAAGCTATAAAAAAAGTAATTGTCTAAAAGCGCACTGGTATGTGGGATGAAAAGATTGCAAGGTCTTGATTTTAATATCCTGCCTATTTCCTTTTTGGCCATATAGGTATTGACCGTTTTGCTAAAAAAGCTGTTTTTATTAATGAAATGATAGCTATTGAAGTGCTCTTTATTTTTCCAAGCAACAGTTGTATAAAGCATATTGTTGATCCCGCTATCATTGAAGTACTGCTTTACTATCTTGGACGCTATAAAATTCTGCAGCGGGGTATGCGCTATAAAAATATTGGTGCGAACGGAATCACTCATGTCGGGATCGTTGAAATAGAAATTGCTTTATAAGGAACAATGCCAGCATACCGAGCATCTGGGCGAACGCGGCACCCATAACACCGTATTTGGGGACCAGCAAAAAATTACTGCCAAGGTTAATTACAGCTCCTAATACGGACGCCTGCAACAGTTTGTGGTCCTGTTTAAAGGCATACAATTTATAATGTGGGATATAAGAACAGCAGAAGAAAAAGGTGGCCATCAGCAAAACGAAGAAAACGAAACTGTTCTCTGACAGTTCAGGGCTGTCAAAAAAATAAAGAAAGGGATAAATACTGGCCGCGCCGATCAAAAATCCCACTACGGTATTGACGAGTACCTGCTTCCTGAACCTTCCAAAAACCGTATTAAAACTCTTTATTCCCTGTCCTGCGCTCTCTATGATATGAGGCGACATCACTATGATCACCGTAGCGTGGACAAATACAAAAAGCGCATTGGATATGCCATAGAAAAAGGTAAAGATCCCAACGGCCTCCTTAGTGCTGAAGTAATCCAGGAAATAGCGGCCGGAGAACTCCATGATCTTGTAGAAGATGGTAGAAATAAAAAATGGGGTGGAGATCATTACGCCCTTCCGTATCCATTTGGTATCGATTTCCTTAAGGTTCAGCTTAAAAGGAACGTATCTCAAGGCCATAAAAATTGAGATCACTGCCCCTATAAGCCACAGTATCAGAACAGAGTTAATCGTCCTTCCAAAATCACTAAACGTCCACAGCAATAACAACAGCAGTATCCAAAGTCCGCTGCGAACGAATAGTACCGCCGAAGCGATCACAGATCTTTTTAAAACGATCAGTATTCTGTACAGCTCCTGAGACAAGTGTTCCGCAACCAGTATCCCGTAAAAGAACCAGATGTACTGAAAGTCCACCACATTGTAGAGGAAAACAAAAATCACCGCGGGTAATACCAAAAGGTAAATCAGTCCGTGAAAGAAAAGCTGATTCACCAGGTAATAGTTGAGACCCCGGGCTTGCTGTTTCAGAATTTCCCTGGTGTTATAAGTGTAAAAGTCGAAGCCTAAAAGGTAAATGAGTAAGGTTACAGTGGTCTGGAAGATACCAAAAACCCCCATTTCATAGATGCCCAGTTTTTTGACAATAAGAATGGAGAGCAGAAATTTGGCTACTACCGTAAATACCCGAAGGATGAGGTTTTGGCTTTGTTCGCTTTGAAGCAAGTTTTTAATCGACCACTTCAATCTCATTTTCTTTGACCAGATACAAGCAAAATTGCTTTTCGAACGCCGACTCCACATTTAAAGCCGCCTTTTCGCTTATGACGATATGGCCCACATTCCCGTGAATAAGTTTTTTGGTGGATAGGGCAGTTTCGATTTTCGTGAGTAATACCCCCCCGGTGTACTTGTACAGCGATTCTCTTTCCAGTCTGGTAAAACTGTCCTGTTTCAGGATGGCCTGCATTCCCTGGCCGGTATGCCTGAAAAAGGTGTTTCCTTCCGGCCTTACCCCAATTAGGGAATCGGCATTGAAGATGGAGAGTGTATTTACCGCGTCATTGATTATTCCGGCATCCACAAAGGGATAATTGACGGAACAGAACATGGCCGCTGAACAGGAATCGATCATCCCGGATTTGTGAATAGCAGCCAGGGTTTCCAGGAGTGAGATGTTTATTCTTTCGATCTTCTCCGAACGCCTGAAGAAATCAATTCCGTCTCCGTATTGTTTTTTGATATGCTCTTCGATCAAAGGGTCACTCGAGGCCACAATAATCTTTGAGATATTCTTGGCCCTCTGCAGGCTGGCTATTTTGCGATCTAAGAAGGTAGAACCGTTAAAGTTCTCAAGAGCTATGTCGTAATTTGGCCTTATCGGAATTACAGCCGCGGTCTTTGGCAACGGTATACGCTCTCTTTGAACAAAGGCATCTTTGATCTTCAAGCGGGTATCCAGTATCCTTAGTTCATTGTTGGTAAGGTTATTATTGTGTCGCCTGTAGCTGAAGAGGGTCTCATTGATGCTGGCAACCTTGAATTTACTGATGAATTTTATCCAAAGTTCATAACCGTCCTGGCAGGTATAGCTTTCATCGTAACCTCCAACAGCCTTCATCGCCTTAACACGTATCATTGTACAAGCCCCGTGGGCCGGTTGATCGTAAATGGTTACCTCTTTTTTGAAATCGTGCCTTTTGATCTCTGACACGATATTGTTCCCGGAATCTACGATGTAATAATCCGGAAATACCATGCCAAGTTCAGGGTCTGCCTCCAGGTAATCCACCATCTTTTTGAGCGCTTCCGTATCCAGGTAATCATCTGCATCCAGGCGCATGATATACTTGCCTTTGGAAAGTTTCAAGGCGATATTATTGGTGATATTAAGCCCTTTGTTCTTCTGATAGATCACCTGAATTTTGGGATGGTCAGAATAGGATTCGATAATGGTTTTAGAGTCGTCTGTAGAACCATCATCTATGATAAGCAATTCGAAATCCTGAAAGCTTTGATTCAGAACACTCTGTATCGCCTGCTCTATATATCTTTCGTAATTGTAATTCGTTATATAGACTGTAATAAGCGGTTTTACCATAAGAATTCAAAAATTTAGTCTTAAAATTCCTGCTTTTCCGTCTGAAAAGAAAGTGCCTGGATCCAGCCTTTGGTTCTGGCTTATACTCCTAAACAAGGCCTTGCCTCAGTGAGCACTAATTATCGAAAGGAACACCTACAAGGGTAAGCCCGTCCGAAAAGCGTGCCTCGTCAATAAACTGTTGTAACTCTACCTGCAAACCTCCGGTATTGACCAGAGCGCCATAATCTCCCGTACTGTTCCCGATCTGCATCAGGGTTTCGTAAACATCCATTCCGTAGTACCAGGCTGCTATTGGTTTAAACTTGTGCAGGTAATACAACTCCGCCGCCGAAGCATCTGTAAATAGCATAATGTGGCCCATAGGGTCTATATGGCGGATGATGGTCTCCGGATTCAAACGTTGAATCGCGGAACTCAGGGAGTCCCAGCGGGGAAGCTTGGAAATTACCATCCCTGCATCACTTTTGGAAACTACCTGGTAAGCGGCATCCAGTATCCTTCCGGGATTAGGAGTATGCTCCAGCAAGCCCCAGAAAGTAACAATATCGAAGCCTTCGTAATCCGCGGCGGCCTCAATAAAATCCCTGCTGTCCATTTCGAAGCCCCATATTTCCTTGGCGAAATCACGGCTGCTTTCACTTAGTTCTATCCCTTCTGCCTGGATTCCCTGGCGCCTGCAAGCCTCTACGAAGTGCCCGGCACCGGATCCTACATCAAGAATACTTTTTGGCTTTCTGCCGTATTGCTTTTCAAAAACTTCAATGGTCCAGTTCACCCATGGCACCGCAATGGAGTTAAGCCTGGATTCCGCAGAAGATTTATCCGTATAGGTAGCGGCATAAGTGACGTTATTCAGGTAAAAATCGTTGATGGTCTTTTTGCTTGGCCTGTTTTTTACATAGACGTGGCCAGTATCCGGGGTCTGTACATATTTGGCCCCGTAAATATCGGCGATCTCCTCGGCCTGATCTGTGGCAATACCAGTTATCGGGCAGCTTTCAACTGCTTCGTTTTCTCCCGAATACAATTCCTTCCGGGACTTGTTATAGTATTCAACCTTATTTTTAATGTTCTCAACGATGTTCTTTTTGAGTTTCAACAGGTCCGTCTTTTTTCCCAAATAGAGATCCACGGGAAAAGCTTCCATTTCTTCGGAATTCTTTCTTACCCAAACTTCCTTGCTCTTATCCCGGGTAGCGGATAACGGACTTTCTTTAAACCATTTCATAAAAGGCATGTTTATTTTTACGCAAAAGTATTTAAATTATTCAATGTAATCCCAATTTAATTTTTGATGCTCTTTCACATCTTCCTTTAATCTTTTTCCGATCAATTTATAGAAATCTCTGGCGTCAATCCCATGGTTCGGCCTTAATACGGTGAGGTTTTCTTCCGTAAGAACGGTTCCTTTTTTTAGATCTGCGCTGGGGTAAACCGCTCGCCTGAAACTGATCACATGATCTCCTTCAACTTCCAGAGGTCGCTTAAGCGGGTCTCCTTTCAGGTCCTGGATTTTCCTGATCTCAAGGATCATTTCCAGAACCTCGTCTTTGGTCAGGGAAACCTTGTGATCCCTGAATTCCTTATTCTCCCTGGAATCGGTAAAGTGAAATTCCAGGATCTCCGCTCCCATGGCATAGGAGGTGATCAGTGCCTGCATTCCTTCTGTATGATCCGAATACCCAATGGGAAGACCCAACGCTTCCCGGAATGAGGCCATTACGGCTAAATTGGCATCGGAAAAGGGAATGGGATACATGGAGGTACATTGCAGCACGGCCAGATAATCCGGGTCCTTATAGCGGGCATTCGCGTCCTGTATAAATCGCACCGCATCTATCACCTCTTCCAGCGTGGATAAGCCCGTAGACAATATAAGAGGTTTGCCCAGTTCTGCGAATCCTTTAAGTACCGGATAAGCCGTAAGGTCGCCGGACCCGATCTTGTAAACATCACTGAATTCATCGATCCAGGGTACATAATCTATATTCCAGACAGAAGCCATGAACTTTACTCCTTTGGCCTCACACAACTCAGCCAGCTGAATGTATTGCTCCCGGCTTAACTCAAACTTCTTAAAATGTTTATTTCGCTGTGGAGATTCCAGCCTGCTTACCAGGGTGTCTCCGGAGTAGATCTGAAATTTTACATAGTCCACATCAGAATCGATCGCAAGGCGGGTAAGCGCCAGGGCATACTCAAAATCTCCTTCGTGATTTCCTCCTATCTCAGCGATCAATAAGGGCCCGTGTTTCCCTTTCCAGGTATTATTCTTCATATTGTAACTTTTCAAATATCTCTATGATCTCCCGATACCCATATGCCGTATGATCCTTCTCCATAGAAGAGATTATACTGCTGGCATTGGAAAAATCCTCGGGTGTATCTATGGCAAAATTCAAGCCTTGCCCTACTCCTTCCGCATCGTAAACAAAGTGTATCTTCTCATCGTCTTGCCGGTAAAAGTAGGTCATAACATGTTCCAGGTCGTCCTGTTGAAAAAAAGGAAAGCATTTTTCATAAAAAGCCACATTCACGATCTCCACACTCATGCCTTTGGGATAAGTCCTGTTTTTTACGTTGGAAATAAAATGGAACTGCTCTTGTTCAATGGTAGAGATCATATGTGCGATCAACGAGGGATCCAGGAAAATGTTGTCTCCGTTAATGCGAACGATATGGTCAAAATTATATTCACGGGCACAATTGAGGAATCTCAGGGCTACATTATCCAGATCTCCCCTGAAGCATTTCACTCCGTATTCCGCGCAAAAATCTGCGATTGGGTCATCCGTGGATTCGGTGGATGTACAGACCACTATAGGGTATTCCCTGGTAAGAGGGCTCAGCCGTTCCAGAATGTAGGTCAGTATCTCTTTGCCGTTGATCTGCTTCAGGATCTTTCCCGGGAGGCGGGAGGAATTATACCTGCATAAAATCGCTATCCCTGTCATTTTCTACTTCCGATTACTTTTGCGGGAACCCCGCCTACAATACCATATGCCGGTACATCTTCCTTGACTACCGCCCCGGCGGCAATCACTGCTCCTTCACCTATGGTAACCCCTTTTAGGATCTTTGCGCCAGTCGCGATCCAGACATCATTGCCGATGCTGATCCCCTCTGTCTGGTTAGCCTGGGTATTGATCCGTTCTCCCATGGCGATGGAGTGATCGCTATCCACAATATAGACAAAGGGTGCGATCAGGCAATCATCTCCAATTTCTATAGATTCCGAGGCGTAAATGAAAGTATAGAACCCAACGGTAGTACGTTTCCCAATGCTGATTTTCGCAGAAGAGTTACAGGCGCATATCTGGGCTCCCTGTTTTAAGACCACCTCATCGTCAATGTTGATATTTCCAGGAAAACGCAACAGGGAAACCTGCTTATCAATAAAGACCCGGCTTCCAAGATTGCCCAGTCTTGTAGACTGATAAAAGCTTCGCCACCTGTTCCGTAAGGTGAATTTTAAGTGTTTCCTAAGTTGGCTCTTGCCTTCTTCACTCATTTTTATACCTTTTTCCTTTGCGATAGCACATTCATATTATTCAGACAGACCCTAAGGCTCTCTTTCCAATTGGGAATTTCGATATCAAAAGCCGCTTTGGTCCTGGCCTTGCTTAGGGTACTGTTTTTTGGCCTTTGGGCCGCGGTTGGATAGTCTTCTGTCCTAATGGGGTTAAGCCGGATATCCGCTCCGCTTTGTTTGAATATTTCCCTGGCAAAATCGTACCAACTGATCTGTCCTTCATTGCTGTAATGATATATTCCGTAAGCCGTGGATCCGGTTTGAATCAAATACAGCAGGAACCCTGCCAGGTCCATGGCATAAGTGGGCGATCCTATTTGGTCTTCTACCACCCCCAATTCAGATCTTTCTCCGCTTAACCGTATCATCGTCTTCAGAAAGTTATGGCCGTATTCCGAATAGACCCAGGAAGTCCTGATGATAAAATAGGTGTCGAGCAGATCCTGAACATACTGTTCTCCCTGCAACTTAGAGCTGCCGTAATGGCTTAGTGGGTTCGGGCGGTCCGTTTCCGTATAAGGTTCCGCCTTATTGCCGTCAAATACAAAATCCGTAGATATCTGGATCAAAACGCAGGCCGTCTTTGCACAGGCCAAAGCCAGGTTTTTGCAGCCGTCAGCGTTTATGCTGCTGGACAGTTCCTGCTCCTCTTCCGCCTGATCTACTTTGGTATAGGCTGCGCAATTTATACAGTAATCGAAAGCTCCATCCCTCAGAAACTCATCCACGGCTTCAGCGCTGGCAATATCCAGTTCCGACAGGTCCGTAAATACGAACTGCAAATGCGGATAATCTTGGGCGATGTGCTGCAAACTTTTGCCCAGCTGACCCTCAGAACCGGTAACCAGAATCTTTGTCATTTTACCAGGGCTTTAAATGGGGGTAATTGAGCGTCCTTGGGTGAAACAATCTGTTCCTCCTCCGGAATACCCCAATCGATATTCAATGTGGGATCATTATAAATGATTCCGCCTTCTGATTCCGGGGCATAATAGTTGTCGCATTTATAGCAAAAATCCGCCGTATCACTCAAGACCGCGAAGCCATGTGCAAACCCCTTTGGGATAAAAAGCTGTTTGTTGTTTTCCTCGCTCAGCTCTATAGAAAAATGTTGTCCGAAGGTGGGGGACTCCGGTCTGAGGTCCACGGCCACATCCAGAACCCGGCCCTGGCTTACCCTGACCAGTTTTGCCTGAGCGAATTCCCCGGTCTGATAGTGCAAGGCACGTATAACCCCTTTTTTTGAAAAAGACTGGTTGTCCTGAACGAAGCGGATATCCCGACCTACGGCCTCACTAAATGCCCGTTGATTGTAACTTTCAAAAAAATACCCTCTTTCGTCTTCAAAAAGCCTTGGTTCAAGGATCAAACATCCTTCAAGTGGAGTCTTTATGACCTTCATCCTTCTTTTCTTAAAATACCCAGCAAATTTTTTCCATAACCGCTTTTCATCAGTGGTTCCGCCAATTCCCGGAACTGTTGCAGGTCTATATATCCCATTTCGTAGGCAGCCGCTTCTATAGCACCGATCTTTAACCCCTGTCTTTCTTCTATGACCTCCACGAACTGTGCAGCCTGCATTAAGGATTGAAAGGTCCCGGTGTCTAACCAGGCTGTACCCCTGTCCAGGATGCTTACGTGCAGCTTTTTCCGCTTCAGGTATTCCTTGTTCACATCCGTTATTTCGAGTTCGCCTCTATGACTTGGTTTGATATTCTTCGCTATTCCGACTACCTCATTATCGTAAAAGTAGATTCCGGGGACTGCATAATTAGACCGTGGTTTTTCCGGCTTCTCTTCAATGCTGATCACCTTACCTTCTTTGTCAAACTCCACAACCCCATATCTTTCCGGATCATGTACCCGGTAGGCGTAAATGATCCCCCCGTCCGGATCGTTGTTAGACTGAAGCAGTTTTGCCAGGCCGGATCCGTAGAAAACATTATCTCCCAGTATCAGGGCCACCTTATCATCCCCTATAAAATCAGCTCCGATAATAAAGGCTTCAGCCAGGCCTTTAGGCGCTTCCTGTACCGCATAGGAAAACTGGCAACCATACTTTTTACCATCTCCAAGTAAGTCCCTGAAAAGGGGTAGGTCTTTTGGGGTAGAGATGATCAGTATCTCCCGTATCCCCGCGTACATCAGGGTAGAAAGCGGGTAGTAGATCATGGGCTTGTCATAGATCGGCATCAGCTGTTTGCTTACCGAGAGGGTGAGAGGGTGCAGGCGTGTTCCTGAACCTCCTGCCAGTATGATTCCTTTCATTTAATTCTATTCATAAAAGCCAAGAGCCTATTGATACATTTTTTGATAGTATTCCATGTATTCCCCGGAGGTAACATGTGCCAGCCAGTCCTGGTTGTTCAGGTACCAGTCTATCGTCTGTGCAAGGCCTTCCTCAAAAGTCACCGATGGTTTCCAACCCAATTCCCCACTGATCTTTCCGGCGTCTATGGCATACCGCAGATCATGACCGGGACGATCTTTAACATAAGTGATCAGATTTTGTGAAGTGCCGGCTTCCCTTCCGAGTTTCTTATCCATCAGATCGCAAAGCAACCTTACGAGATCGATATTCTTCCATTCGTTGAACCCGCCAATATTGTAAGTTTCTCCATTCCTGCCCTGATGAAAGACCAGATCTATTGCCGCCGCATGGTCCTTTACGTAAAGCCAGTCCCTGGTGTAGTTGCCATCACCATATACTGGCAGTGGCCTGTTGTGGATGATATTGTTGATGAAAAGCGGGATCAGTTTCTCCGGAAAATGATTGGGGCCATAATTATTGGAGCAATTAGATACTACATAAGGTAGTCCGTAGGTTTCTCCATAGGCTCGAACGAAATGGTCCGAACTGGCTTTGGAGGCAGAATAAGGTGAATTCGGGTCGTATGGCGAACTTTCCGAAAACAAACCGTCCTCTCCAAGAGAGCCGTAGACCTCGTCCGTACTAACATGATAAAAGCGTTTGTCCTCTGTCTCGGCTCCCCACAATTCCCTGGCGGCATTCAGAAGGTTAACCGTACCCATGACGTTGGTCCTCACGAAGGCAAGGGGGTCCGTAATAGAGCGGTCCACATGAGATTCGGCTGCCAGGTGGATAATTCCGTCAAACTGATAATCCCGGAAGATCTCCTTCAGGAAAGCGGCATCCGTTATGTCTCCTTTGATGAAGGTGTAATTCGGTTCGTCTTCAATGTCTCTTAAATTCTCCAGATTTCCGGCATAGGTGAGTGCATCCAGATTGTAGATCTTATAGTCCTTGTAGGTTTTTACGAACCTGCGGACCACATGGGATCCTATGAATCCCGCACCACCGGTAATCAATATATTCATGCCTTGGGGTAATTATTCTTTGTTATTAATTCAGTTCTGAAACTCATTGGCCTTTCGGTTGAGGTACCTCAGCAGATCTATAAGGATATAGATTCCCATCAGGACCAGTGGAATAAGTACGATATTCTTACCAAAAAAAGACTTCTGCACCGCCTGTGTTGTTCCTAAATTTATGACCCGGATAGCACCTTTTTGCCTTAATATTTCTAATTTTTTTCTTTCGATATCCCTTATCAGGGCATTTTTCAGGTTGAGAAGCCCGGTAATATCCAGTTGCTCTTCCTGATCCAGAATGATCCTGCCTTCGCCCTGGGTCCCGCTTTCGGACATCCTTTGGGAATAGTTGGCTACAAGTCCGTCTATCTGGGTCACCAATCCCTGGTTCTGAGTCATCCTTTCTTTGGCATTTTCAACCGTAATGGCACTTAACTCTTTGAAATACTCATTGGAGTTTATGTAATCCATTATTTTTCTGACATTCTCCCGCCCGGTTTCCGCGGATCTGTAGAAAAATGTGATCCTGTGATTGAGGCTGGTGTTATTGAGGATCTCTGTTCTTACCACATCTTCAACCAAAATGTCCGTTCGATACTTTTCCAGAAGTTCCAGGTATTTCAGGTCCTGATCCGTACGCTCCTGCTCTTCCTTTTCCATCGGTTCAACAACGACCTTGAGTTTTTTGATCTCTTCAGCCTTTATGCCAATAGCCGCAAAAAAAGTAGTGTCCCTGGCTTCTATGTTGGATTGTATCTCGGCGATGACATCGTATAAATAGTTCTGACTTTCCAGGTTGGGTTTGACAATAACTTCCGTCTTAAGTTTTTTCGTGACGATCTGGTTTAACCCGAATCCTGCGGCCAATCCGATAACTGCCAGAATACCAAGCTTAATACCGTGGCGACGCAGATAGATAAAAAGTCTCAGGAAGACGTTGAACAATCTGTTGAATCCTCTTCCGATCAGGTTAAAGAGCTGCCCCAGGTCTATTTCTTCAGATGGATTTTTAGGATTTGCAGGTGTTTGACTCTCCATTTATTTTGAATTGAATATTTGCTTTAGAATCTTGTCTGTGATCAAATAGGTAGGTTTTACCCCTGCCGTTCCAAGGCCTCCTGATGCCAGGGTGCTTCCTGTTTCCAGAGGATTATCCGAGGCGTAGTATGCATAGCGGACCTTCACGTCTTCCCGTATGCTCTTTCGTATTTTGGAAGCGGACTGAATGGCCTTCTGGTAATGAACACCTTCCATTTCCAGGCCGATAACTCCCCAGGTGGATTGGTGAAAAAACTCCAAAATATCCTTATTCTGCAGTGAAGTCCCCAAAACTGTTACCATAGTTCCTTCGAAAACCTTAAGCCCATATCCTTCAAAGTCTTCAGCACAAAGTTCATTTTTAAACGGATAATTATCTGCAGTACCTTCAAAAATGTGTGCTGAGGGTATCATCAGATCTCCCTTGCCACCCTCCAGGATCCCAGCCTTGCCCATGATGGAAATGGAGGCGATATCCAGGAAAACCGGCTCTCCTTTTTCTGGCCGGTAAGGCTTCAGCAACTCGTCAATAGTCTCGTAGGCCTGCTCTCCAAAAGCGTAATCCATAACAAAGATAACAGGTTTTTTATCATCCGGAAGTTCCTGTGCCAACTCGTAACAACAGGCATCCTTACCCAATTTGGCCATATCAAAGATCTGAACATCAATATTGGTCCCCGACAGATCGTCAATGGATATCATGCCGTTTCGCTTGGCGGTTGCTATGACCTTTTTTCGCAAATGCTCATTTTTCGGTGAGCTAAGTGCCTCGTAAATTTCCAGAGACCCGTTGTTAGGAAACTCCTTGTTAAGCGATTTCCTGGCATACAGGGAATTTACCACGCTGTGCATATTAGCACTGATAATATGTACAGGTCTGTTGAGCAAACTTTTTTTGATGAGGGTTTCTTTGATAGTATTCGCCCATCGGTCCCCGTGAATATGGTGCCCCAGGCGCTCCCTAAGCAGGGCACTGAAGGTTATGGTCCGCTTTTCACCACCAACCTCTTCATCTATGGCCAGTTTTCCCAGCCAATAAATAATTTTCAGGAAACGCTCCGGATCAGTTTTGGTGGCGAGATTTTGGTATACTTCCAGTACCTCCTGAAAAGGTCTTCCTAAAATATTGGCCGTATGGATAAGGGCTACTTCCCTGGCAGCCTGACTGAGCTTTTCCTGTTTTATGGCTTCCTCCAGTTTCTGCCAATCCCGGATAGTTCTATCCGAATCCTCTATAAGTACCTTGTTGCAGATCTTCTGAGCTTCAATGAACAAAAAGGTGAGGTGTGTCAGAATATCATAGATGTCTGAGCGCCCTCGGGTAATCTCAATATTCATCTGTTCCTCATCTATGCGGTAACAATTCCTACGTCTTTTTGGCGGTATGATAGGCTTAAAGTGGGAATGTGTATAGCCTTCATCGGAGGTCAGGTTTATGAATCTGCACTGTTCAATACCTTCGGGAAGTCGCTCCAATACATAGATCAACCCATTGAGTTCCGCTTTTTCTTCGGCAATGGAACCGTAAATCTCCGGGCGAAGCAGCAGAAGGGCGTTTCTAAGCGTTTCTCCGGAAACTCCCATCGGCTTATAAAACCCCCGGTTGAACAGGTGGCGCATGGTAATGTAGAGCCTTTCTATGGCGTTAGTAGACTCCTGGGCCCTTGTAGTGGTGTGTTTAACGCTATTCATAAATTGAGGCAAAATTACATTTAATATTTATGATATTATCCCGTCTGTTATTATTATTCCCTAATGCCCCTGAAATGTCTAAGGGGTTCTATGCCCGATTACAGTGCCTGACTCTGCCAAAACCTACAATAAGAGCGCGGCTTCTGCGTTGATATTCTGAAAGTACCCAAGTTTAAAACACCTATGTTTCCCAAAGCCCGAATACCTTCGATCGCTAATGGCACGCCCTGGAAAGGACCAGGGATAAAAATGATCTTGCCGTTAATGCTTTGCTTTTTGTGCATCACTGCTGTAAGCGCGAAAGATGCTGTAGATCAGCCTAAGGAGATCAGCAATCCGAAAAACGCCACGGCGATTAACGATGGCCACATCCTCCTGAACAGTTACAGCTTTAACGCTAAAAAACGAAGCAGTTTTACGATTAATGGAGTGTCCGAACAGATCAACAGGGGGCTTACCGTAATCCATTTTCAGACCTCCAACACTTATGAATTTAAAACCTTTGACACCTATGGCAGCGAAGAGTCCGCCGCGGAATTCCTCAAAATATTGAAGGCCCTTGTCAATGGAAAGGGCACATATATGATCCTGGCGCATGACTCAGCTTCCAAAAGCCTGCAAAAGTTCAGTGGGGAGATCGGGGCTATGGGTTTTAAGACCCTGAGCCAGCTGGTTAACCGCCAGGCCTATACAGCCCATAACTTTGGGGGAAAAATCTCTGAGAAAGTTCATGATATATCTATTCATCTGGACCTGGCTATTCCTGCGCGCCTGGATGATAAAACCATCTATTTTCCTAAGCCTTCCTGGGATTTTGAACCCAGTACTGATCGGTATATTGCCCATGCGGCAGGTGAGGTAAACGGAGTGAAATCAACGAATTCCCGTGAAGCCCTTGACGAAAACTACAAAAAAGGGTTTCGCCTTTTTGAGCTCGATATCATTGAGACTTCAGACGGGAAATACGTAGCGGCCCACGATTGGAAAATGTGGGCAAGATTTACAGATTACAGCGGCTCGCTGCCTGTAAGCCATGCTGAATTCCTAAAGCATAAGATCTATGGCAAATACACTACCCTGGACATGAAGAGGATCAACCAATGGTTTGCCGCACACCCGGATGCGATTCTTATTACGGATAAGGTAGACGACCCCATTAGATTTGCGGATCAGTTCCAATTCCGTGACCGGCTGATTATGGAGCTCTTTAGCCCCTTGGCCATTGAAGAAGCTGCTGAGAACAACATTACTTCCATGATCTCCCAGGAACCATTGGCCAGACTTTCAGGAGACAAAATGGCCTATCTGGCGATCAACAAAGTAAAATATGTTGCGGTTTCCAGGAGGATCATCCCAAGCCAGACAGATTTTCTGCTGAAACTTAAGGAAAATGGGCTAAAGGTATACGTGTACAATGTGAATTTTGATCCGGGAAAGGACGAAAAATACGTATTTGAAAATGAGCTCGGACTGGTTTACGGGATGTACGCGGATAAATGGGTATTTGACGAGCCGGAGAATTAAGTCGCTTCCTTATTGAACAAATTCCTGTAGGCCATCGGCTACCTTGCGGTCATTGGCCAGGCGTTGTACCTTATTTTGCCCACCCAATTTTCCTATGGATTTCATATAGGCTCTAAAACCTCCAACCCGGACCGGGGTCACTTTTAATCTTTGAAGTATTTTCCCATCGATAAGATCGAAATAGTAGCTGTTCTGTTTCTGAAGGGACAGATCCAGGAGCTCTCTGAACCTGTCCATGTCTTCAGGCAGGGATTCGAACTCCACGAACCACTCGTGATAGGGCAATTCATCCTCATCGGGGGTGATCTTGGGGGCCACGCTGAATTCATTGACACTTGCCCGGGTAGCTGTAAGCGCTTCCTGCATGGCCTGTTCCACTTCCTTGGCAATTACATGCTCCCCAAAGGCGGAAATAAAATGTTTGATACGTCCTGAAACAACCACCTTATAAGGCTTTACCGAAGTAAACCGAACGGTATCTCCCAGGTTATAAGCCCAGAGTCCGGCATTGGTAGAGATGATCATTACATAGTCTGTACCAGTCTCCACATCCTTTAAAGTCAGTCTTTGGGGATTCTCGTCGAAAAATTCATCCGAGCGAATAAACTCATAAAAGATCCCCGCATCCAACAGCAACAGCATACCTTCCTCCGACTGAGAATTCTGGTAGGCAAAGAAGCCTTCGCTTGCCGGAAACAATTCAATACTGTCTACCGGTTTCCCGATCAGGTTTTCAAACTTGGTCTTATAGGGCGCGTAGTTTACTCCACCATAGATAAAGAGTTGGAAATTCGGGAAAATTTCGCTCACCTTTTTGTTGGATTTGGCGTTCAGCTTCTCAAAATACATCTGCACCCAGGAAGGAATGCCGGCTATAAGGGTCATATTCTCATTTTCCGTTTCCTTCACGATTTCATTTACTTTGGTTTCCCAATCTTCTATACAGTTGGTTTCCCAACTCGGAAGCCTGTTCTTTTGAAGATAAGACGGAACATAGTGAGCGGATATGCCCGAAAGCCTTCCCAGTTTAATGCCATTTTTCTCCTGTAATTCCGGACTTCCCTGAAGGAATATCCACTTGCCATTGACAAAGTCGGTTTTCCCTGTTTCATGAATATAGTTCAGGATAGCGTTCCTGGATGCCAATACCTGCTCTTTTATGGAGGCTTTGGTTATGGGGATATACTTGCTGCCGGAAGTGGTTCCGGAAGTCTTGGCAAAATAGATGGGTTTTCCCGGCCAAAGCACGGACTCGGATCCGGATACAACCTGGTCCACATAGCTGCGCAAACCTTCGTAATCCCTGACGGGAACCTGTTTTGCAAAATCCGCATAAGAAGTTATACCACCAAAATTATGATCCTGACCAAATTTGGTGTTGCTGGCGGTACGGATCAGGTTTTGAAAGACCTTTTCCTGGGTTTTAAGAGGTTGGCCTGCCCATTTTGCAGTTTTCCTGGCAATATTTTTGGCGAATATCCGGGCTGCAAAAGATTTTAAAGACATATTCCCTATTTGAAATCGACGTAATCCAGCGGATTTACCGGACTTCCATTACTCCAGAGTTCAAAGTGCAAATGGGGGCCGGTGGTCAGCTCTCCGGTATTTCCAACGGAAGCTATCACTTCTCCCGCCTGAACAATATCTCCCTGGGACTTGTTCAGAGATCCATTGTGCTTATAAACTGAGGTAAGGTTATTGTCGTGTTCCATTATGATTACGTAGCCCGTGTCTGCGGTCCATTCTGCAAAGATCACTATGCCGTTGGCCACGGCTTTTATGGGGGTTTCTATTGCTGCGGCCACATCAACCGCATAGTGCTTTTTCTCCGCGTCGTATCCCTGGGTTATTGAACCGCCTAATGGAGAGAACAACACCATACTTCTATTCTCCAGGTTTCTTTCAAAGAGATTGTATTTATCTTCCAGGGCTACGGCGGCGCGCAGCAATGAGTCTTCCCGGATTGGCGTAAGGTCTACTGTGGAGGGATCTATTTTGAACTGTTCAAAAAGAGAATCCCGATTGAGTTGGTTATTTTCAACATCCCCCTTGAGAACCATTCTTACATTATCCAAATACCTGTTGGTATAATTTAGAACAGTCACCAGGGAGTCCGTTTTATAGGTCAATTCGGTGGCCTGGCGCTTTAATTTTGTAGAGGAATAACCAGGGATGTATTCCCGTAAAGGGGTAAAAGCAATTAGTAAAGTGGTTAAGCCGATGAGGCCAATAATGAAGAGGGAACCGGTAACAAAAACATTGAGCCGGCTCAACTTAAAGGAAATCTTTTCTTCGAAAGTACTCTCATTGAGTATCACCAGGCGATACTTGTGCAAGAGCTTCCGCTTTATTTCCTTTCTTTTTTTTCCCTTCTTGGCCATTTCACAAAGATAAGATTCGACATAAATCTAACCCTTCTTTCACCAAAAAATAAGAACACGGTGCTAGGGCGCTATGAATATAGATACGTTTTAAATATAAATCACAGTCTTTAACAATTAAAAATATAAGTTGCCGTTACTATTAACAGTAACTTATTACTTTTTTAGTACCTTTGTTTTCTATTAAATTTTTACATCATGGTATCTTTATTAACCTTTTTAGCGATCGGACCCTGGCAAATAGCGATTATCGTAATGGTGGTGCTGTTATTGTTCGGTGGCAAAAAAATTCCTGAATTGATGCGCGGACTGGGTAGCGGAATCAAGGAATTCAAGGATGCCTCCAAGGAGGATGATAAACTCGAAGAGAAAAAAGAACAGTAGGCCAACAGTGCGCCTTCATTTCATAATCTTATAACATCTCTTAGGAGATGTTTTTTATTGCCCGATCTTAAAATATACTTATCGTTATATTTGTGATCCCGGACCTGTGAGGAATACCTTTGTTCCGTTTGTCGATAGTTTACCATAAAATAAGGTGCTACACCACAATTAGTTCCCTAAAAACCCCTGCAATTTCATCGGAAAAAGACATTAGTTCGTCGTACACGACAAAAATGCCTGTTTTCACAACAAAAAATAATTCAGGAGTATCAGAACACTTATTTTCGGCGTTAGAAGTTAATCAATTCTGATTTTCAGGCAATTACCTGAAACCAACCAAAAAACGGGACAGACGATTATCCCCAAAAGTCTTAGCGAACGGATGAGAAAAATTCTGACCAGCCTACTTTCCGTGATCATGGTGCTGCTGTGTGTCAATAGCTTTGCTGCAAAGGATTCCCCAATCATCGGCCACGATGTGGGAACAGACCTTAGCGCTTCAGCCTACACGGATTCCGGTGAAAATGAATTCACCAGGGCTGCTAAAAAACATAAGATCCCAAACCGGAAACTCAGTGGTTTTAAGATGGCTGCCAGTGGCTACTATATAGTCGCCGGGGTTTTTGGAAATCCAGAGAATGCGCAAAAAGCCGTACTGAAGCTTAGCAGACAAGGTCTGCGTCCCAGGATAATCAGACATCGGGAAAGCAACTTAAACTACGTCACCCTGGATTTTTCACGGGATTGGAAAGAAGCTATCTCCCGATGTATTACCAACCTGGAAGGTAAGCACAAGGCGGCCAAATGGATACTTCAGGTTGCAGAAGAGCCTTCTCTTGTGTCTGCTAATACCCCATCGGAGCCAACTGAGGTAAAGTCCACCAAAAACGCAACGGATTTTAAATCGGAAGCCAAAAGGCTAAAAATTGCAAACCGCAGCATAGCGGCCATAAAAGGTGTCAATGAAGGTTATTATACTATAGCCGGAGTTTTTGGTGCGGCTTCGAATGCTTCGCGATTTGCCCACGGATTAAAGAGGAAAAGATTTAATTCCGGGACCCTATTCAACCCCGGAGGCGGCATGCACTACGTTTACCTGAATTTTCATAAGGACTGGCGAGAGGCGATTGCCCAGAACACTTCAAAAAGTAAAAAATCCTATAAGGGCAAGACCTGGATATTGAAAGTTGGCCTGCCGGAAAGAGAGATTGCCGAGCTAATTTCGAGTATGGAAAAGGCGGATAGCGAAAATGCGGCTGAGAAAGACAATAGACCAGTTGCAAATCAGGCAGAAAAGAAGGGGCGCTTCAACAAAAGATCTTCCGGCAAACCGCTAAATGACAAACTATTGGAAAAGGCAGATCAGTATTTTGCCAAAATGTGGTATGCTGAGGCTGCAGAACTCTACGAACTATTTTTGAGCCAGAACGAAAATGAACCTCATTTTGAGGTCATACAAAAGGCCGGGGATTCGCACTATTTCAATACGAATATGGAGCGTGCCTATTACTGGTATGACATATTGTATTCCAGGCACAAGGAGGAGATGTCTGCGGACAACCTGTTCAAATACGCCCATTCATTAAAAGGCACGGGTAAATACAGCAGGGCTAAAAGATTAATGCGGCTGTACAACCGTCAGATGGCCAAGGAAGAAGCCGCTGCCCTAAACAGGTACAGCAGAGCAAAAAACGAAAAGGTTTTGGATAATATCCTGGGAACCGAGGAAAACTTTAGTATCAAAAATATCGCGGTAAACTCAGAATACTCAGATTTTGCTCCTATGTTCTACAGTGAAAACAAGGTGGTTTTCGCTTCTGCCATGGATTCCTCATTTTTTTCTACCAGACGGTATAAATGGAATAACCAACCCTATTTAGACCTGTATGTTGCCAAGATCAATCAGGAATCCGATGAGGTGAGAAATGCGGTGAAGTTTTCCAAAAAGATCAATACCAAATACCACGAGGCTTCAGTGGCCTTTTCTCCGGATAATGAGACCATGTATTTCACCCGGAACAATTATGGAAAGAAACTGAAAAGAGATAAAAATGGCATTAACCATTTGAAAATTTACATGTCTACCAAGCGAGATGGCGAATGGACGGAAGCCAGGGAAGTGTCTTTTAACAGCGATAGTTATTCAACCGGACATCCGGCATTGAGCCCGGACGGCAAGCAGTTGTATTTTGTCTCAGATATGCCTGGCAGCATAGGGGAGACCGATATTTTTGTGGTTGATATTTTGGACGACGGGCAGTTTTCGGAACCCCGGAATCTTGGTCCCGAGGTCAATACGGAACGCAGGGAAATGTTTCCTTTCATTAGTGACAGGAAACTGTATTTCTCTTCGGACGGGCATGTTGGAATAGGTGGATTGGATATTTATGAGGCCACCCTGGATGAAGAGAATGGTTTTGGTGGGGTACGGAATATCGGGAAACCGGTAAATAGTAAGGTGGATGATTTCTCATACATCATCAACGAAGAGACTCAAAAAGGTTTTTTCGCCTCTAACCGACGGGGAGGTAAGGGAGACGATGATATCTATTCCTTTAAACGCCTGATCCCGGAAGAAGCCAATAAAAATGCCATAGCAGGTGTGGTTACAGAACTCGTAAGCGGGGAGGTAATGCCGGAGGCTCTGGTAATGCTGCTCGATGAGAACAACCGCAAACTTAAGGAAATTGTAACCGGAGAAGACGGAAGCTTTGTATTTGAAGACTTAGACAGCAATACAAAATATACGCTGAAAACCGTTAAGGGCGATTATTTTGATAACGAACAGCTGATTACAACCAGGGATAATGAATTGGTAGAGGCACAAGTGTCCATGGAAAGATTGAAAGAGCTTATCGCCATTGAAGACGGAATCAAAAAGCTTAAGACGGAGATGATCTATTTTGACTTTGACAGGCACTATATCCGATCAGACGCTTCTAAAGAACTGGATAAGCTGGTTGAGGTTATGAACGAATACCAGGACATGGTCATCCGGATAGAATCCCATACGGACTCACGCGGTAAGCGGGCCTATAACAAGTACCTGTCCGATCAAAGAGCTAAATCTACCCGGGATTATCTGATCTCTAAAGGAATTGATCCAAAACGTATTGAAAGCGCCATAGGATATGGTGAAGAGAGACTGCTTAACGAATGTGATGGTTCGGTGAGATGTAGCAGTGCTAAACACCAGATGAACAGACGCTCAGAATTTATTATTGTTAGCATGTAGATACCTATTTGGGGGAATATGGTATTGTTTAGCAAGGCCGCGGATCTAAGATCCGCGGCTTTTTTGTTGCCCGCCCCGACTTGCGAAAGCCACGGTCAGAGCAGATTCATTCACTTTCACAACCCCTTTGCTTTCTTTCACAACAAAACGCAACTTCTAAATACCTAAGCCCCGCATTTTCAGTTATATATACTAACCAAATGCATTAAAAAAAACTAAATCTTAACCTAATGAAACACGTCTTACTTATTAAGGAAATTTACCTGGAGGCCTTTAGAAATTTGGGGCATGCTATCGTAAAGAACTTCTTCAAAGTGTTCTCTTGGTTTTGCTTCGTGAGCTTTGTTATTGTGCTTTATGCTTTTTTGTTCCGCGTTGCAACCGGTTTCGCCTTTGATTAAGACCAAAAACAAAAACCAACCTAACAACCAGATGGCGCTTCATAAGAAGCGCCTTTTTTTGTCCTATAAAGGAAATTTCCTGCCAATTGCCAATAAAAAACCCGGGGCAAAACCCCGGGTTTTTATTCATTTGTTTTATAAAATCAATTGAACCGCACCGTTTTCATTATGGCTTCCAGTTCAAACATATAATCCCTTTTGTTGGTAGCCGGTGCAAAGGTAAAACCTTCCAAAACCATCTTTCGGTTGTTCTCCTTGTCGTTGATGATATAGGTGAGGAAAGGACCTGCCATGGGATAACCCTTTACTTCCCAGATACCGCGAACTTCGGCCGCCTTTTTATCCCCAATCGTTGCTGCAAAGACATAAGGCGCAAAGGCCTTTTCCGTTATCATATAAGTTACCCTGTCCGGAATATCCGGTCCGGGGATATATCGCTCCCCTATAGAGTCACGCATCCGGACAATGTCCATAACAAATGTAGAATCCGTTTCAAAACTGTTGCCAGGCATTTCATAGGCAATAATGTTCATGGTTCCCTTAGGGATCTCCATATCTATCCAAACAAAGTTATCTTCCTGCTTGCCAACTTTAAAGAGGGAGGGGAAATTCAGTTTTATCCCAAACTTTTCTTCAAGGGCTTTGTCCTTATTCAAGGATCGCTTAAAACGCTCTTGAGCCTCTGCGATCTCCGTATTGCGAAAGGAGGCGATGATCTGATTGGCATTTTGCTCTATATTATCTATGAGTTCCTGCCGGTCTGTGCCCTTGATCACGGCAATCTTTTGAGGGGTAGCGTACAGATCCGTTTTGATATGCGCCACATTCAGAGAATCCAGGCTTACGAACAATACCGCCCTGCGGTGTCTGGTGGTCCCGGTAAACACCCTTTGAGGCATGTAATCAATGCTAAAGAGCGGTTCTTCCCAGGGCATCCCTACGATAGGGGAGGCAAAGTGTTCCCGGACTTTATCGCCAACCTCACTTTCCCATAAATGGCTTTCCATGACCACGGCCACCGTATTGATCGCGCCAAGAGATTGTGGTTTATAAACTTTTCTGTTTTTTTCCTTACAAGAAGAGGAAAGGATGAGAAAAAATAGTAATGCTAGTGTTCCAAAATGTTTCATATACCGACTGCTTTACGATGAACAATCACACAATTTAAGTTTGGTCCCTGGTTGTAGATTGTTACCGCGAATACCGTTCCATTCTCGTAAATTTTCAACAGTAATTCCAGGATATTGCCTGGAAATCGTCCAAAGTGAGTCTCCTTTTCTTACTGTATGTACTTTGGCACCATTTGGAATGGAGGTAGCAGCCGCTGTTGCGGATTTGGGTTTGGATTTTTTTGCAGCTACTGCTGTATATGGTTTTCTGGGGAAAATTGTCAGGCGTTGACCGACTCTGAGGTTATTACTCCTAAGCCCGTTCCACCTTTTGATCTGGCTTACTCCCACTCCGTAGCGTTCAGCGATCTTACCCAGATAGTCCCCGCTACGAACCTTATAGCGGATCCTGTCCTGAGCTTTGACTAGTTGAGGCAGAGGAGATTCCTTGCTTTTTAATTCTTTTTCTACATGGGCGTAGATCGCTTCTTCATTGGCCACGAACTTCCCCATCGCATCATAGGGCAGCCTTAAATAATAAGGTTTCCCTTCAATCTTAGGAATAATATTCAGCTTGTAGGAAGGATTAAGCACCTTGAGCTCTTCCACGCTGATCCCTACCAATTCCGAAATCTGATCAAAAGTGATTAGTTGTTTTATGCGAATGGTATCCGTATTGAAGTAAGGCCTTTCCGCGTTCTTCATTTTAAGGCCATGCTCCTCCGCATACTCAAAAATGTACATGGTAGCCAAAAAGGCCGGTACATAGCCCGCGGTTTCCCTGGGGAGAAACCTACGGATATTCCAGTAGTTCTTATGGCCACCGGATCTTCTGATCGCCTTATTTACATTTCCCGGGCCTGAGTTATAGGCAGCCAGGGCCAGGTCCCAATCCCCAAAGATCTCATAGAGTTTGGAAAGGTATTGGCAGGCGGCTTTGGTAGACATTATGGGATCGCTTCGTTCATCTACGTAGCTGCTTACATCCAACTTATACATCCTGCCTGTTCCGTACATAAACTGCCAGAGTCCGGTTGCCCCAACCCTGGATTTCGCTCTTGGGTTCAACGCGGATTCCACTATGGACAGATACTTGATCTCCAGCGGAATGTCCATATTATCCAATTCCTGCTCGAACATAGGGAAATAAAACTGACTTGCGGTGAGCATTCGCTCCATCAGGTCTTTCTTTCGGGTAAGAAAGGACTTGATCACATTCTCCAGAGATGGATTATAAGATATGTCAAAAGGTGTTTTTTCGTTTAGTTTGGCCAGACGGGCTTTAAGTACTTCCGTATCAATAGTGTTGGCACTGGTACTATCCGGTTCCCAATTCGCAATTTCGTCATACATCTCAACAAAAAGAGGGGCGTTAGCCGCTAGCTCCCGCATCCAGAGACTGTCGTATCTCGCGGCTTCGGGATTGTCTTTTAAATTATATCCTCTTTTTTCGGTATTTGCGATAAGCTGGTTATCCGCTAACCCCTTTGGAGCCGCCATCAACTCCATCTGTTCTACCCCTTTGAGGTCCATAGCAGTAGTATCCTGAATAAGGGGGATTTTAGACAAGGCAAGGCTGTCTTTGGTTACCACAGAATCTTTATCTTGAGCAACCAGCTGAAGGGTCATAGCCATAGCCGGGAGCAGCAATGCTAGTTTTTTAAACAAGGTCATAAAGCTGGAACTTTGTTGTGGGGCTAACGAAAATCGTGTTTTTTTCTGAAACAATAAAATATTCGGCTTACAATAGCCCCAAAATTGCCATAGGGTCTTTAATCGATAACGCCCTTATGGCGTTAATATTGCGGCAATTCCAGGTAGTGTTTTCCCTTCCAGGCTTTCGAGCATTGCACCACCTCCGGTAGAAACATAACTCACCTTGTCCTGAAAGCCGAATTGCTTAACTGCAGCCACGGAATCGCCCCCGCCTACCAGGGAAAATGCACCCTGTTTTGTGGCTTCCTCAATGAAGTGGCCAATGGCGATAGTACCCTTGGAAAAATTCTCCATTTCAAAGACCCCAACAGGTCCGTTCCAAAGTATGGTCTTTGAATTCGCGATTACTCTACGGAAGTGTTTTAAGGATTCCGGCCCTGCATCCAGGCCTTGCCATCCATCCGGAATACTATCCACTGCAACAACCTGGGTTTTGGCATCATTGGCAAAGTCGTCAGCGGCAAGCACATCGGAAGGAAGATGTACACTTACCCCTTGTTGTTTCGCTTTTTCCAATATTTCCAACGCAAGGTCTAATTTATCATCTTCGCAAATGGAATCCCCGATGGATCCTCCCTGTGCCTTAACGAAGGTGTAAGTCATACCGCCACCTACGATCAGATGATCAACTTTTGGCAGAATGTTTTCTATGATAGTGATCTTTGAAGACACCTTGGCTCCTCCCAATATGGCGGTAACCGGTTTTTCACCGGTTTGCATCACTTTTTCTATAGCCCTGATCTCGTTAGCAAGAAGGTATCCAAAGCACTTTTTGCCCGGAAAGAACTGCGCAACTATGGTCGTAGAAGCGTGTGGACGGTGGGCAGTACCAAAGGCATCGTTCACGTATATATCGCCTAGTCCGGACAGCTGCTCCGCAAATGCGGTATCCCCTTTTTCTTCTTCAGCGTGATAGCGAAGGTTCTCTAATAATAATACCTCACCACTTCTGAGGGCATCTGCGGCTTGCTGTGCCTCGTCCCCCACACAGTCTTCCACAAAATGGACTTGAACCCCAATGATTTCCGAGACTTTGTCACAGATATGACCTAAGGACATTTCAGGATTCCGGCTTCCTTTTGGCCTCCCCAAATGGCTCATCAAGATGGCACTGCCGCCATCTTCCAGTACTTTCAGTATGGTTGGTTTGGCAGCTTCAATCCTTGTGGTATCCGTTACCTGGAATTCCGCGTTTAGGGGAACGTTGAAGTCTACGCGAATTAGTGCCTTTTTGTCTTTAAAGTCGAAATCGTCAATTGTTACCATTTTGCAAGGGTTTAGCGAGTGGCAAATGTAAAGATTAATCGGCTTAAGGTAAAGCAGAGAACCCATTAATTTGCAGACTGGAACAACAAAAAGCTTATATTTGGAACCATATGCTTTTCCGAGATATTTTAGGTCTTTCACACATCAAGAATCATCTGATTTCCAGTGCCGAATCCGGCAGAGTACCGCACGCTCAATTGTTCGTTGGCCCGGAGGGTTGCGGAACGTTGATCACGGCCATCAGTTATGCCCAGTATGTGCTTTGTTCCAATAGTGGGGCTGAGAACGAGAATGGGGATGAGGCCTGCAACCTGAAATGCGCGTCTCTCACCCATCCGGACCTGCATTTTGCTTTTCCGGTTTCCAATTCAGACAAGGTTAAAAGCCATGCGGTGAGCAATCATTTTATGGAGGAATGGCGGCAGTTCGTCAAGGAACAGCCGTATGGAAACCTTTTTGACTGGTACCGATTAATCGGGATAGAAAAAAAGCAAGGTCAGATCGGGGTGGATGAAGCCATGGATATCGTAAAAAAGTTATCCCTGAAATCCTATGAAGGAGGATACAAGTTCATGATCATATGGATGGCTGAGAAAATGAATATCGCCTGTGCCAACAAACTGCTGAAGTTGATTGAGGAACCGCCATCGGGAACTGTCATCATTCTGGTAGCCGAAGACGAAGAACAGATTATGCAGACCATACGCTCACGTTGCCAGGTACTGCACTTCCCACCCCTGGCAGAAGATACCATTGGCCAGGCCCTGATAAGAGAAGGGCTCGCTCCAAAAGAAGCGAGACGGATAGCGCACGAATCCAACGGGAATTACAATAAGGCCGTAGACCTGATGAACAAGGATTCCGAAGACCTGATCTTTGAAAAGTGGTTTGTACAATGGGTAAGAAGCGCTTTTAAAGCGAAAGGGAATAAAGGGGCCATACACGAGCTGATCCTTTGGAGTGAAGAAGTTGCCCGAACCGGGCGGGAAACCCAAAAAAATTACCTAAAATACTGTCTTGCGGTCATCAGGCAGGCCATGCTAATCAATTATAAAGCGAATGAACTGGCCTATATGCAGATCCATGTAGACGGCTTTCAACTGCAAAAGTTTGCCCCTTTTGTGCATGAGAATAATGTGGAAGGTTTGGTACACGAAATCGAAACAGCCATTTATCATATAGAACGCAACGGGAATGCGAAGATCATTTTTACAGATCTTTCCATAAGACTTACCCGGCTCCTTCATAAAAAAGCGGCTTAGTGTATTACACTAATCCTAAATTAAATCTGCATTATGGAATCCCTTCTTAAGAACGCCACCGAAATCTTACTGCTCATCTTTCTTATCATCACTTTTTTACAAAGCGGTATCGACAAAGTATTTGACTGGACCGGTAATTTGAACTGGTTAAAGGACCACTTTTCAGACACACCCTTAAGAAATCTTGTCCCCGTTTTACTGGGTACGGTGCTCCTGGTTGAGGTAAGTGCGGGAATACTCTGTGCCATAGGCCTATACCAATTGCTCATCATTGGTGAATCCACCATGGCACTCTACGGGGCCATACTCTCTTGTGTGGCGCTGCTAATGCTCTTATTCGGCCAACGTATGGCTAAGGATTACGAGGGAGCCAAGACCATTGCGGTTTACTTCGTCCCAGCCATTTTCCTGGTTTTCCTGCTACAATCGTAAATAGAAGATTTAAAAATTGCTCGTGGATGTCTCGTCTGCTGTCCGCCCGTATAGGAACGGGTAGACCGTCCGGATTTTAGATGCAATTAATTCTAAAGAGTTCTCGACTGCGCTCGAACAGACAGCAGATCTCTTTGGCGCAATTTAGTTCTACACTGCCAGAAGTCAACGGGCGGCCGCTATGGATTTTGGATGCAGTTAATTCCTAAGAGTTCTCGACTGCGCTCGAACAGACAGCAGATCTCTTTGGCGCAATTTAGTTCTACACTGCCCGTCCGTCCGACTCATCCGGGCGCGGTGATCCGGATTTTAGATGTAATTAATTCCTAAGAGTTCTGGACTCCGCTCGAACTGACAGTAGATTGTTTTGACTCAATGTAGTTCTCGACTCTGCTCGAACAGACAAAGTTCAGTTTAGGATAGTCTAATAATCGCTTAAAACGAACTATTTCTCGTATTTGTCATTTAAGATCTTCAGGATCTCTTCTGTAAGGTCCATCGCTTCTGTTCCGTAAAGAACACTGCCTCCTTCTCCTCCGCCCAGGACATAAGTATATCCATTGGCTTTTCCATAGGCTCTGATTTCTCTTTTCACCTTACTTACCAGGCTGTCCATTTCTGTCTGACCCTGTTGTTGCAGCAGTTGTTCCTCCTGCTGAAGCTGCTGACCGATAAACTGGCCTCGCTGCTGCAATATTCCGTATTCTTCCTGAGCTTTCTTTTGCGACATGGAACTGGCTTTGGCCTGAAAGGCCTGTGCTTCTATTTGAAAGGCTTGTGAGACACTGTCCCTTTTTTTGTTCAGTGCATCTGTTTTTGTTTTGTACTTTGCCTCAATATCTTGCTTCTCCTGGTAATCATCCATGAGTTTGATATTGTCTACATAACCTATTTTATTTTGCTCACAACTCAACAAAGTCAGAAAGAGCAATCCGACAATCCAGTTTTTCATTTGTCCATTTTTTAGTTGGGCAAAAATAGCAAAGCTTTTTGAAACCTATGGGAGCTTTCTCATATTTAAGATCCCAGGCGTTTTTCACCCGGGCATTACACCATGGAAATAATAAGCAATTCTTATTGATTTTTTTATTTCGATCGGTATTTCTTATTTTAAACCGCTTTCAGAACAGCCTCAAAATTGGTTTTTAAAAGGGAACAGGGTTTTTGTAAAGGGGATATGTCAAAGTCTCGGGAAATCGCCTTAAAATGCCTTTTAAGCTTTTTGAAGCACATAAATCAGGGAAGAGTACTCTCCGGTTCGCATAGCGGATAAATTTGAACGCAGTCCGGACCAAAATCCCTTTAAAAGCGCAAACCTACTTTTCTTATATCTTTCGGAAAGCAGGGAAACGTAGAAAGCATCAAAGTACATGGGTTTAGTTTGATGCAGTTTCATGCCTTGCTGACTAAAAAGCTGTTCAATTCCATCTCTGGAAAAATGCCATAAATGCCTTGGCACATCATAAGCCGCCCAGAACTCCTTGTAGCGTCTCGCATCCCAAGCTTTGAAATTTGGAACGGCTACTACCAGATAACCATCATCCCTTAGCAATTCTTTTATTGCAGAGATGGCCTTTTGTAAATCAGGAAGATGTTCCAATACATGCCAAAGCGTTATCACATCAAAAGATCCAGATGAGATCTCATTCAAATTAGCCCGAAGGTCCATTCCTTTTTGTCTGGCATTTTCCCTTGCCCTGGCATTGGGTTCTATTCCTGAGACTTTCCAGGATGCTTCCCGGGCCAGCAGCAGAAAATCTCCCGTACCTGCGCCGTAGTCCAAAAGTGATTTGGGTTCGGTTAACAGGGAATCCAACAAGCGTACTTTTCGCCTAAGATTGTGCTTTTTTACAATTTGATAAATGCGATCTACAAGAGTTTCCCTGGAGTCTGAATGTGAAATGTAGTCCTCTGCTTCGTAATATCGATCAATATCTTCAGGTACGGGGCGGGTCTCCAATATGTCCAGATCTTCGCGAATCATCAATTCAAATGACTCTCCGCTGAAGGCATGATCTTTAGTTTTTAAATACAATTTCATTGTAATTGTCCGTAGCCAGGTACTCCTTTTTAAGTTCCCGAAGATACTTCAAAACAATTGGTCTTGAAAGTGAAGTTTCCGCCAGACAATCCTTCTCCTCATCATTAAAAACCTCAATGCCGATATAATAATTTCCATTTCTGAGGATCTCCTCCGCATCGTCGGACATGATAGGCTCCACTTCATCCGAGCCTACCGCGGCGCTCACAGCCACATCAAAAATGAGCGGAAATAGATTTATGGCCTTATCCGGGATCTCAACTTCATAAAAGGAAAAGTAATAATGACTTCCTCCGGCTTCAAAGGGAACTTGTACGTCTACATAATAATCATCCAACTGAAACTTGGTGTTGACATAGTGGTAAAAGTCGTCAGCATCTTTAGGGTCTTCAAAAATGAACATGGTCTTTTTAGGTAGCCCTCTTTTAAACTTTTTCCCTTTGGTTATTTTATAGTCTTTAATATTCGGGGCGATTCTAATAGGGATGCAGGAAGAGATGCCAATACTCAGGCATATACAGAGTAGTAATCTTTTCATGTTGGCTCGATTTTCAGTTAAACTAGCTTACACAAAAAACGAGCCAAAACAACCCCATCCGAAGTTTTAAGCCATTAAAAATACCGTTTGTTCCACGTGGAACACTTGTTTACCTTCCAAGATAAACCAATAATACACTAATATCGCTTGGGGAAACGCCGCTGATCCTGGAAGCCTGAGAGATGGTGGCTGGTTGGATCTGCTGTAGCTTCTCACGGGCTTCAAAGGAAAGTGATTTTAGTTTTGAGTAGTCAAAATCCGCAGGGATCTTGATATTCTCCAACCGTTGAAGTTTGTCTGCGTTGTTCTTCTCCTTTTCAATATAGCCGGAATACTTTACCTGGATCTCCGTTTGCTCTAACACCTCTCTGTCCAGTTCATGCTCAGCTACAAAATCAGCCACACCTTCCAATTGCAACATATGATCCATAGTTACCTTAGGCCTGGAAAATACTTTTACCATCTTATCCGCCTGCTTTACCGGGGCGGAATCCAGGCTTTCTAATATGGGGTTAAGTTGATCCGGATTAAAGCTGGTCTTTTTAAAGAATTCTATGAAGGAAGTTGATTTCCGTTCCTTTTCCTCCATTCGCCTAAGCCGCTCCTCAGAAGCCAGACCAAGCTCAAAACTTTTTGGGGTAAGTCTGAGGTCCGCATTATCCTGCCGAAGCAGTGTTCGGTATTCCGCGCGAGAAGTAAACATTCTGTAAGGTTCTTCCGTTCCCTTAGTGATCAGATCATCAATCAAAACCCCGATGTAAGCTTCATCCCTTCTCAGTACAAAAGCTTCCTTTCCATTGTTTTTTAGATGTGCATTAATACCTGCCATCAAACCCTGTGAGGCCGCCTCTTCATATCCGGTTGTGCCATTGATCTGACCGGCAAAATAAAGATTCTCGATCAACTTAGTTTCCAGGGTATGTCTTAGCTGAGTTGGTGGAAAATAATCGTATTCAATGGCGTAGCCAGGCCTAAAGAATTTAACCTTCTCAAAACCTTTTACGGAACGCAAAGCCTTGTATTGAACATCCTCTGGCAGCGAAGTAGAAAATCCGTTTACGTAAACCTCAACGGTATGCCAACCTTCAGGTTCTACAAAAATCTGATGGCTATCCTTATCCGCAAAACGGTTTATCTTATCCTCAATAGACGGACAATAACGAGGTCCAATACTTTTGATACGGCCGTTGAACATTGGAGACCGATCAAAACCTTCCCTAAGCAGATCATGCACTTCGGCACTGGTATGTGTCATAAAACAATCCCGTTGTTCTTTTAGCAAAGGGGTGTCCAGGTAGGAGAACTTTTCAGGATTCTCATCTCCCGGCTGCACGATCATAGCAGAATAATCTAAGGAACGACCATCCACTCTAGGGGGTGTTCCCGTCTTCATCCTACCCGAATCAAAACCAAAATCTGTAAGCTGTTCCGTAATTCCAGTAGCGGCCTTCTCGCCTGCCCGACCTCCACCAAATTGCTTCTCTCCAATATGAATAAGCCCATTGAGGAAAGTTCCATTCGTAAGAACTACGGACTTCGCATTGATATCAATTCCTAATGAGGTACGGACTCCGGTTACCTTACCATTCTTTACGAGCAATCCCTTTACCATCTCCTGGTAGAAATCCACATTAGGTGTCTGCTCCAACAGTAATCTCCATTCCTCTGCAAATCTTAGTCGATCATTTTGCGCCCTTGGACTCCACATAGCAGGGCCCTTAGACTTATTAAGCATCTTAAACTGTATAGCCGACCTATCGGTCACTATACCACTATAACCTCCTAAGGCATCAATTTCTCTTACGATCTGACCTTTTGCAATACCCCCCATTGCAGGATTACAGGACATCTGCCCAATAGTCTGCAGGTTCATAGTGACCAACAGCGTTTTGGATCCCATATTGGCAGCGGCCGCCACAGCTTCAGCACCAGCATGCCCGCCCCCAACTACAATAACATCGTACTCTTTCTCAAACATAGGTCCTATTGTTCCACGTGAAACAATTTCATTTTTTCCTCTTCCAACTCACGCATTACCTTCTTCTCAGTTTCGGTCTTATCCCCATAACCCAACAAGTGTAATACGCCATGTACCATTACCCTTCTTAACTCTTCCATCAAGCTAACATCCAAGGTATCCGCATTTTCACGAACGCGATCCACAGAGATAAAAATATCCCCGCTTACTTGTCCGTGTTCAGAATATTCAAAGGTAATTATATCGGTAAGGGTGTCATGATCCAGGTACTTCTTATTGAGATCCCACAGGTATTCATCAGAGCAAAAAATGTAGTTTAATTTACCCGGGATCTTGCCCTCACCCTTAATAACTCTAGCAATCCAATCGGCATAATAGGTATCATTCTCAAGAGCAAAATCCAACTCATAATGAAACTCAATCATCCTTTCTGAAATAGTCCTTCACCTTATTCTGAAAAATTTGCTGCAAAGGTAAGGCCTGTCGGTTTAATATCTCAATTTCCTGTTTATATTTCTCCAGCAGCTCCGGCTTGGTAAGCACAGGATTCCGATAGAATTCTTCATTTACCTTGCTCTCGCGCTCCTGCCTATTTCCCTGCTTTAAGGCAGCGTTTTCCAACTTCAACAACTGATGCCTAATGGTATTCATTTTGCTAATGGTGCGTTGCGTAATACCACGCTCCAGCAGTTCATTCTCAAAAGCCTCCATTTGACGGATTAACTTCCGGGCAAGGTCCCTGTCTCCTTGCCGGATCATATCTTCCAATTGCTTCTCCAACTCCTGCCTGATGCGTTGCTGTTCTTTATAGATATCGTATATCTCACGCAGCTCCTCTTCTCCCAATTCACCCTGTCCGCCACCGGAGCCCTCTTCCTGTCCCTGGCCCTTACCTTTGCCCTCTTTGCCACCTTCACCGTCCTCACCCGGTTGTTGACCTTCTTGTCCCTGTTTACCTTCTCCGGATTCTCCTTCCTTACCAGAACCTTCTTGCTGTCCTTCACCTTCCTGCCCTTCCGAACCCTCTTTGCCAGACTGGCCAGACTGGCCCATTTTTTGTTGTAGTTCTCCCTGCGCTTTGATGATATCAGGCAACTGAAAACCATCCTGTCCGCCACCGGAGCCCGAACCCTGACTGAGGCTTTGTTGCATATTATCCAACAAACTGGCAAGGAAATCAGCGAGACTATTAGAGGCGTTCAAGACATATTGCTGGTACGCAATGCCTTGATAAATCTGATTTTCTGTAATGCTCCCTACAGACTTATCTATATTATAGTAAACCTCTGTTATCTGTTCGTTTACAAACTCAGACAACTCCGCACGCCTAAGTGAAAGTGCGAACAGACTATCATCTACATGTTCAAACAGATCCCTTAAGCGTTGTTGCTCTCTTACCGTATTGGAGAAATTAGATACATCCAGGTCTATTCCTTCCAGGCTTTCGTATAACTTCTCTTGCTTAAGGGAAAAAATCACCAGATTATCCAAAATTTGTCGCAGCATTTCCGCATCCTCAGTTATTGTAGAGCCTCTACCGGCCATAGAAGATTGACTCAGGGATTCACTCATCTCCTTCATCTTTTGAGCCGCCGATTTTTGCTTTTGGTTTGCCTTATTAGCCGGCGAATTCGAGTCACCCGATTGTGATTCCGGTGACTGTTCCCCTTCTTCCTGCTTGTTGAGTTCCTCCAAAGCCTCCTTCTGATCCGTTTTTACATCTTCCTCTTTGTCTTCGTCAATATTCAGAGATAGAGGCTTTTTAAGATCCTTGTTGTCTTTTTCCAGCTCCCGAAGTTCCTCTGCCAACTTTTTAAAATCCTCATTTAGTCCACTTTGTTCTTTGGACTCCGCTTCCTTTTCTTTTCCTTCCTCTGACAAGGCTTCCTGCTTCTCCGCCAATTTGCGAAGCTCTTCAGCCAGTTGGGAGGCTTTTTCCGTTACATAATACCTTTTGGTCAACTCCAGTAGCTGCTCCAGACTGCGCTCACTATTCTGCTGTTTTTTGGCAAGCTCTTCCAGCCTTTTAGACAGTTCTTCCTTCTCAATTTTATCCGATATCTCCTTGAGCTCTTCCAATAACTTGGCATTTTTCTGAGCCTCTAATTCCCTTCTTTCCAGTCGCTCTCTCAATAGCTTGTTCATCTCGTCATCAGGATTACCTTTCTCAAGGTTTTCTTTCAACTGCTCACTGAACTTCTCCATCATTTCCTCCTGCTGCTGTTGCTTTTGCAGAAAGTCCTTAACCTGATTCTGATCGTTAAAGCTTAAGCTGTTCTTTTCCTTTTGTTCCTTGTTGATCTCCTTAAGAACCTCCTTTTGTTCTTTCAAATCCTCCAAAGACCTGTCAAAATTGTTTAAAATAGACTGCTGGAACTCTAACTGTTTGTCTTTTAACTGGTTATCATCCAAGATGCCCCGATTAAATACCCGGCTTTTTACTTTCTTACCCCCGTGAATAGCATCGTTATCCGTCGCTTCAAAATAAAAGGCGTACTCCTTTCCTTCTTCCAGTAAAAGACCAGACGGAAAGGTGTAATAAAACTGATCAAAGTTGGCATCAGGTTTACGTAAACGCAGTCTTTGCAGGCTTTTTTCATCATCCATAGGATAATAGACAAGGTCAATATGGGAGACCTTATAGTCATCGGAAGCCTCACCCACATAATAAGAAAGGTTGGGATTCAACGAGTCTAAAACCTGGTTTACCCTGATACTGGGATAGGCATCACGGACCACTTTAAATTCGTAATCCATGGTTTCATACTTGTCTACATGTATATTGGAGGTTGCCAGCTGATAATCGGTATTGCTGTAAATGCGCCTTTTAAATTCAAACGCATCCTCTTGCTTCTCGAAAAAGAAGGCGGTATCCTTTGTGCTCCATTGGATATTCTCAGTGTGCTTTCCCTTTATTTCCCAGCGCACTTCTGTCCCCTCCGGTAGTGTAGCATTTCCGGTACCCTTTAACACTTCCGCCACTTTTCCGGTATAGCCCGGATATTTCAGATGCAATTTAAAATCTTCAATCACCGGAGCTTTCAGGGCTTCCAGAAAATAGGGTTTAGACCGGACTTCATCCGCCCTAAAGAAGAACTCAGAAGACTGCAGCGGGGGGGTGAAAGTATATTGGTACAGGCCATCCTGAAGTTGTAACAGGAATTCCCTACCATTTACTACTATGAAGACATTCTCCGGCCTGATCTCTCCTTCAGTACTTACCTGAACGGTATATTCCTCGCTTTCCAAAACCCTGGTTTTACCCGCAAGAACCTTAAATGAGAAGGGCGCAGGGGGCTCATAGGCGGTTTGATAATTAACAACCCTGTCATAAGAACCGAAAAAAGAATTGAAATTCCCTGAAAGGGCTATAATTCCCACAACCACAATTGGGATAATCAGGTATCTGGCATACTTAAGGTTTTCCCTAAGGTTGATAGCATGCTTAAAAGGAACGGTCTTTAACTGAGCCGATTTCTGTTCAATACTGGCGAGTAACAACTCGGTCTGGTCGCGGTCTTCCGCCAACTCCAAAAGATTATATAACTTATCGTCCACCTCCGGAAAGTGACGGCCAATCAAGACAGAGGCCTGCTTATTGCTAATGCCCTGTTTGAGGCGGAACAAATAGATAAGCGGGATTACGATATACCTGGATGCCAGGAAAAGCCCGGTAACCACAAAAAATAGCAACAGCAGGAACCTGCCGGTAGAGCCCATCCATAAAAAATATTCCAGGGCCAATACGGTCAGGAATACCAGTCCGCCAAAAAACAGGAACAGGAGTATTCCCTTGACCAGTATTTTGGAATAGTACTTCTTTATGAAGCCTCCGAGTTTATCCAGTATGTTGTGATAACTATCCAGAATCGAGTATATTTAATACCAAGATACCAGTTCCACCAAAATACCGCCTCAAAAATTTGTTAAAAAGCTACGGATGAAAGATTTGAAGTATCTCGCCGCTATGACCATCCCGATTTCCGCCTTAATCGGTTTGTATTTTAAAGGCTATTGGACCTACTTTACTCCTGTTTATGCCTTTGTGCTCATTCCTATAATGGAATTGTTGCTTCCACAGGACAGTTCCAACCACGAAGGAGAAGTCAGAGAACGCAAAAAGGTCAATCCTTTTTTTGACTGGATGCTCTACGCCAATGTTCCCGTAGTTTTCGGAATACTCTTATACACCCTTTTGGATATCAGTACAAACTATCACACAACTTCGGAGATCATTGGTCTGGTGTTTTCCGTAGGTATCGTTCTTGGGGCGAACGGCATCAATGTAGGCCATGAATTAGGACATCGCTCAAGAGCATACGAACGCTTCCTGGGCAAACTCCTATTATTGCCTTCCTTCTATATGCACTTTTATATAGAGCACAATTTTGGGCATCACGTGCATGCCGCTACCCCTGAAGATCCTGCCACAGCGAAAATAAACCAGACAGTTTATTCCTTCTGGTTTACCTCTGTGATCCGGCAGTATTTCAATGCCTGGAAAATTCAAAGTAAGTTGCTAAGGCAGGAAGAAAATGGATTTTGGTCTCTTAAAAATGATATGCTCTGGTATACCTTATTTCAAGCACTATACTTATTGACTATTTTTCTGATGTTCGGGCAATTTGCAGTTCTCATTGCGCTCGCTGCCGGGGTAGTAGGCTTCCTTTTACTGGAAACCGTAAACTATATAGAACATTACGGCCTGCTCCGTAAAAAACTACCCTCAGGAAGGTATGAGCGCGTCCGGGAGGTCCATTCCTGGAACAGCAATCACATCATGGGCCGTATTATTCTCTACGAATTGACCAGGCATAGCGATCACCACTATAAGTCTTCGAAGAAATATCAGATCCTGGACTATCACGACGTTTCTCCTCAAATGCCTTTTGGTTATCCGACCTCCATGGTGCTCTCTTTTCTACCCCCACTTTGGTTTAAGATCATGAATTCGAGGATTCCGGATGAAATGAAAAGCTGACCTTTGGGGATACCGCCCTTAGGCCTATCTTTGCAGCGCTAATTATGCATTTATGAGTCAAGCTGTAAGAGTGCGTTTTGCGCCTAGCCCCACCGGCCCCTTACATATCGGAGGTGTACGAACCGCCTTGTTCAATTATCTTTTTGCTAAAAAGCATCAGGGTACTTTTGTATTGCGTATTGAGGACACCGATCAGAACCGATATGTGGAAGGAGCAGAGCAATACATTGTAGATGCCCTGAACTGGTGCGGAATACCTTTCGATGAAGGCCCCGGGAAGGAAGGGGAATTTGGACCATACCGTCAGAGCGAGCGCAAAACACTTTACCAAAAATATGCAGATGAGCTTGTTAGTAAAAATCAGGCTTACTATGCCTTTGATACGGCTGAACGACTGGACTTTCATCGCAAGGATCACGAGGCCAAGGGTAAAACATTCATTTATAACTGGCACAACCGTTTAAAACTAACCAACTCATTATCCCTTAGTGAAGCGGAAACTCAAAAACGCATTGAATCCGGAGAACCCTATGTGATCCGTTTTAAGTCTCCGGAGGGTAGAGAACTCATCCTACACGACCTTATCCGTGGGGAGATCCGTATAGACACCAATATTCTGGACGATAAGATACTCTTCAAAAGTGATGGTATGCCCACTTATCACCTGGCCAATATTGTTGATGATCATCTGATGGAGATCACCCATGTTATCCGAGGAGAAGAGTGGCTTCCTTCCCTGGCGCTACATCAGCTACTGTACGAAGCCTTTGAATGGCAAGCCCCTCAATTTGCGCATCTACCCCTGATCATGAAGCCTGTGGGCAAAGGAAAGCTCAGTAAAAGAGATGGGGAAAAACTCGGATTTCCCGTTTTCCCCTTGTCGTGGGGTGAGTCATCAGGGTATAGGGAAGCTGGCTATTTCCCGGAGGCTGTGATCAATTTTCTGGCCATGTTGGGATGGAATCCCGGAACAGAGCAGGAGATCTTCAGCCTGGAGGAATTGATAGACGCCTTTAGCCTGGAACGTGTAAACAAGGCAGGCGCCAGGTTCGATCCGGAAAAGACCAGGTGGTACAATCATCAATATCTACAACAAAAAAGCGACGCCTCTCTCGCAGAGCTCTTTGGACAGCAACTGAGTCAGATGTCTTCTGTTTCAACCACCGCCCAGGCTCGCATGTCCGATATGCGGTATCTTGAGAAGATCGTAGGCCTGATCAAAGAAAGGGCGTTTTTTGTTTCTGAATTTTGGGAGCTGGGATCTTACTTCTTTGTTGCGCCGGAAAACTACAATGAAAAAGCTGCAAAAAAGCAGTGGAAACCGGATACATCCGGTTTGCTGGAACAGTTGTTGCCGATTCTTGAGTCGCTTTCCGAGTTCAGTTCCCAGCCCATTGAGAGTGAGGTTAAAAATTGGATAGACGAACAGGAATTGTCCTTTGGCAGGATTATGGCTCCACTGCGCCTGGCGATTGTCGGTGATCTCAAAGGACCGCATTTATTTGATATTATTGAATTAATTGGAAAAGAAGACGCTCTTTCCCGCATCCGCAGGGCTATAACCGCACTTTAAAGATCCGCTTAAGTTGTTTTGACCGGCTGGCGGTATTCTTTATTATACCTCCAGGCAGTATAGTTCCACATTCTATTCATTTTGCCCAAACTGTAACAAATACGGCGAATTCACTACAGATATTATAAAGTCTTACTATATTCATTCACTAACTAAATACATTATTGTTATGGGCAATTTTATCCTTATTCCTATCATTTTTCTGGGGCTGGTCATTCTGCTATCCTCTTTTTTTGTAGTCAAACAACAAACCGCCTTTGTGATCGAACGATTTGGGAAGTTTCAAAGTATTCGGAATTCCGGTTTACAAATGAAAATTCCACTGGTAGACCGGATCGCCGGACGCCTAAGTCTTAAAATACAGCAACTCGATGTCATTGTGGAAACCAAAACCCTGGACGACGTATTTGTAAAACTGAAAGTGTCGGTACAATACGTGGTGATCCGCGACAAGGTTTACGAAGCATTTTACAAACTGGAATATCCACATGATCAAATCACCTCTTATGTCTTTGATGTGGTGCGTGCCGAAGTTCCAAAAATGAAACTGGACGATGTGTTTGTTAAGAAGGATGACATTGCCATCGCGGTAAAGTCTGAATTGCAGGATGCCATGTTGGAATACGGTTATGATATCATCAAGACCCTGGTCACAGACATAGATCCGGATGCTCAGGTAAAAGCGGCCATGAACCGGATTAATGCTTCAGAGCGAGAAAAGATCGCCGCCCAGTTTGAAGGTGACGCGGCCAGGATCCTTATTGTGGAAAAGGCAAAGGCCGAGGCAGAGAGCAAAAGACTGCAAGGCCAGGGTATAGCAGATCAGCGCCGGGAAATAGCCCGCGGACTGGAAGAATCGGTAGAGGTATTGAACAAAGTCGGGATAAATTCGCAGGAAGCCTCCGCGCTTATCGTAGTTACCCAACATTACGATACCCTTCAGTCTATTGGTGAGGAAACCAACACCAACCTCATCCTGCTGCCGAATTCACCCCAGGCCGGCAGTGACATGCTGAATAATATGGTGGCTTCATTCACAGCCAGCAATCAGATCGGCGAGGCCATGAAAAAACAAAAATCCAAAGACAAAGGGGATATTTGATTTTCTTTTCTATAAAAATAAGAGGTTGTCTAAAAAGTAAGAATGTGCATTAGTCACATCGAGCGTCTGCCCGGCTAAGACATTCGGACGGGCTGTCGAGATGTAATTTATTTTCGGAAGCTTTAATTAGTTCTCGACTGCGCTCGAACAGACAAATTTCCCTTTTTAGACAGCCTTTTTTCTCATATGTCCCCTGAGACTGAATAAAGCCCTGTATCGCCTGATCACTTCTGAGCGGCACATGGACATTCAATCGAGTCAAAAACCCGGTATAACTCCTCTAAAAAGGCGGGGTTGCATAAAAAATACCAATCGATATAATTACATCGATAAGCGTTATCTATCTCACTTGGATTGCTCGATCTTGGCCCAGGTATCTCTTAAAGTGACTGTTCGATTGAACACCAGCTTACCAGGTTCAGAATCTTTGTCCACATTGAAATATCCGAGACGCTGGAACTGAAATTGGTCACCTTCATTAACATCCTTCATACTTGGTTCAAGATAAGCAGTGACTTTTTCCAAAGAGTTCGGATTCAGGAATTCCATAAAGTCTTTTTCCTTATGTCCGTCAGGCACCGCGTCCGTGAACAATCTATCGTATAACCTGACTTCCGCGGGGATGGCGTGCTTTACAGAAACCCAGTGCAGTGTTCCCTTGACTTTTCGAAGGCTTTCTTCCGTACCGCTGCCACTCTTACTCTTAGGATCGTAAGTACATTGAACCTCTATAATATTCCCATCAGTATCTTTTGTACAACTCTCTGCCTTAATAATATAGGCGTTCTTAAGTCGCACCTCTCCTCCTAATTTTAGCCTGAAAAACTTGCGGTTTGCCTCTTCCCTGAAGTCTTCCTTTTCTATGTACAGTTCTCTTGAAAACGGCACTTGGCGGTTTCCGGCCGACGGATCTTCAGGATTGTTTTCCGCCTCTAACCATTCTTCTTCACCTTCAGGGTAGTTCGTAATAACAATCTTGAGAGGGTTAAGGACTCCCATCACGCGAGGGGCAATTTTGTTTAGATGCTCTCTTGCATGAAACTCCAATAAGGAAACATCTACTACATTTTCCCTTTTCGCGATGCCTATAGTATCCGCGAAGCTGCGAATAGATTCGGGAGTGTAACCCCTTCTTCGCAATCCTGAAAGTGTGGGCATACGCGGATCGTCCCAGCCAGATACTACACCCTCTTCCACCAATTTCAACAGCTTGCGCTTGCTGACAACGGTATGGCTAAGGTTCCTGCGCGCGAACTCCCGCTGTTTTGGCCTTATCTTATCCGACTCTGTAACCTGATCCAGAAACCAGTTATACAGCGGTCTGTGTGGTAAAAACTCCAGGGTGCAAAGCGAATGTGTAATTTGCTCTATATAGTCGCTTTCCCCATGTGTCCAGTCGTACATGGGATAAATACACCAATCGGTATTTGTTCTGTGATGCGCTCTGTGCAGTATGCGGTACATAATGGGATCCCGCAACAGCATATTGGGAGAAGCCATATCTATTTTGGCCCTTAAAACATGGGTGTTTTCATCAAAATCCCCATTTTTCATCCCCTCGAATAGTTGCAGGTTCTCCTCTACGGATCTATCTCTGAAGGGGCTGTTGGTGCCCGGGGTTGTGGGTGTGCCTTTTTGCTCTGCCATTGCCTCTGAGGATTGACTGTCTACATAGGCTTTTCCCTCTTTGATCAGTACTACCGCCCAATCGTAAAGCTGCTGAAAATAATCCGAAGCATAACACTCCGTATCCCACTCATAACCAAGCCATTCGATGTCTTTTTTGATGGCTTCCACATACTCCTGCTCTTCCTTGGCCGGGTTGGTATCGTCAAACCTCAGGTTCACTGGCGCCCCGTAGCGCATTCCAAGGCCAAAATTCAGGCAAATGGAGCTGGCGTGGCCTATATGTAAGTAGCCGTTTGGCTCAGGAGGGAAGCGGAAGCGTAGATCATCCTTAGGCATACCATTAGACAGGTCATCCTCGATGATATGCTCTATAAAATTTAATGATCTGGATTCGTCGCTCATGGCTTAAATTTTGAAGGAGCAAAGGTAGGAAAAATGGTGCGATAAGCCCCATCAAAAAAGCTATCCATACAAAACCAACCGTTTCACAACAAAATTAATCGGTGCTACAACATTAAATTCCCCGCGCGATAATTAAGTGTCATATTTGTTTTTAAATGATAATGTCAATAACTTAAAGCCTAATCTTGACCCTAAATCGATTATCATAACCTAAGGAATACGGTTTATCCGAACCCAAATCTGACGCCCGGTAAAACTGTAGTATCAAAACTACAACTACTTATGAAACCAAAATTATTTACCTACCAGTTTCTCTTATTGTCCTTTTTGTTCTTCGGATCCCTGCAGTTAAGTGCACAGACACTCGAAGCTCCTGTCCCTGCCCCGAACCAGAATCCTCCTGTAGGAAGTTCAGCCTGGGACAAGGCATGTGCCTCTGCCTCTTTCAACAACTACTGGGTGGAGTTCACCTGGAATTTCCCATTGGTGAACAGCGATAACGAATTTATCCTGGAGCTTTCTGATGCTACGGGCGATTTTTCCAGCCCTGTGGAGCTTGCCAGAGACGACCAGAACAACACCAATTTTACCTTTTTCTTCGAGTTTGCACTTCCAACAGACACCCGAGGCGAAGGTTACAGAATGAGAGTGCGCAGTACCAGCCCGGCCATAACCGGTGACGTGTCTGCGCCCTACCCAATGTATTACAGGGATTTTGATGCGGCTATCCTCATTAGCCCTGATGGTAACGGAACCATTCCTCCCGGAGGAGCCATAGAGATATGCGACGGGGCTGCGGTAACGCTAGCACCACATAATGTTCCGGGCGCTTACAGCTACCAGTACACCTGGTATAGAAGCGGATCCCCAATATCCGGTGAAAAATCTCATCAGCTTGTGGTGAGTACTGCCGGAATGTACCAGGTAGAAATAGATTACGGTGCCTGTTCCACGGCCGGTGGAGGTACCTTATCCAATATTATAGACGTGACCACGGCCACCAGCCAGGGTATTGCCATCAATCCCCCGGCCAAAACCGCATTGTGTAGCGGAGAAACCGAGGTGCTTAACGCCAATATCTCAGGGATGGGCTACACCTATACCTGGTATAAGGACGGATCTGCCATAACATCACCTACTGTTGATGATGACTCTTATACCGTAGACGCTTCTGTTTCCGGTTTCGAAGGAGATTATCAGGTACAGATCGAAGGAAGTGGTATTTGCCTTGAACGTTCTGCCGCTGTGACCATGACCAACGCCGGGAACTTTACGGTTACCCGGGACAACGATGCCAATATGGTAGTCTTGCCAGGTCAGACAACCACGCTTAGTGTTAGTACAGATGCCAGTTCTCCTACCTATCAATGGTACAGGGACGGAAACCCGGTTGCAGGAGCTACCTCAAGTAGCATAATAGTAGACGAAACTGAGACCGGTGTATATTTCGCCAGAGTAAGCTTAAGCGGAGGTAGCTGTACTTCTACCTCTGTGGATTCTGATACAACCACAGTGGTTGTTCCGGATTCCCTGGAAGTAGTGATAGACTACGCTTCTACATACACTGCATGTGAAAACACCAGTATTGTACTGGAAGTAAGCACCATAAACGCCCTGGATTCGGGTGGAACCCGTACGGATGTTACCTCATCACTTCTGGCAAGTATGACCTATCAATGGCAACAGGACGGTGCTAATGTCGGAGGAGCTACTTCCAGCAGCATCAGCCTGGCTGATATATCTGAGAATGGAAGCTATACCCTGGATGGTAGTATCGGCAGTTACAATACTACCTCAAATGCGCTTTCTGTGCAGTTGTTGGTTAACGAGACCCTCACCATTAACAGTACAAGTCTGATCAGCTGTAATTCTTCAGAAGATATCACTATCGATACGCCTACTGACCTGACCGGAGAAACATTTGACTGGTTCAGGGACGGGGTTAACCTAAACACTACCGAACCCTCTATAGACGTAACCCAACCAGGAACATACCAATTGGTACTTCAACGTAACGGATGTCCATTGCCTTCTAATGAGATCGTGATCACTCCATTAGATCCGGACCTTATAACAATAGATCCCGCAGGGGTGGTTGTATTCCCTGAAGGAGGATCAAGGACTGTGACCGCCAGTGGAGGTGAAAGCTATCGTTGGTTCGATATAAACAATGTAGAAATAGCCACTACTGCCTCGGTAAACTTTACTGAAGAAGGAACCTATGCCGTGACCGCCATTATTGGCAATTGCGAAGTTACCAGAACTGTTGAGGTGGAATACCTGGATACATTCAGAGTACCCAATGTGATCACTGTGAACGGAGATGGTATCAATGACCAATGGATATTACCGAATTCATACTCCAACAAGGCAGATGTGAATGTCATCATTTACAATGACAAAGGAGAAGAAATACTAAATCAATTTGACTATAACAATAGCTGGCCGGAATCTTCAATGTCCTTCCCAAGGCAGAACATGGTCTTTTTCTATAAGATCAGGAACGCTTCGGAGGTCTTGAAACAAGGCACGATTACCATCATACGATAACCAAACTAATGAAAACTAGAATTCTATTCCTGTTAGTGTGCATCTTTGCGCTTACCCCTAAACTAAGCGCCCAGGAAGATAACCCCTTCCTAAGCTATGATGTTCCCTCTCAGAACCTGCTTAAGTTCAATCGATTCCTGATCAACCCAACCTTTTCCACGGTAAGGGAAGACAAATCGTACATCAATTTATTGCACAGAAACCAGTCGGTATCTTTTGATGATAATAATCAGATGTATTTCCTGAGCTATAGTGGTAGGATCAATGACAGAACAGGTTTAGGATTAAGTTTATACAACCAGAGAGAAGGTATCGTAAGCAACTATGGTGTGCTGGCTAACTATGCCTATGGCATTAAACTAAGTGATAAAAGTAACTTTACCTTTGGTGCTAATGTCTCGTACTACAGCAGTGGTTTTGATGAAAGCCGTGCAAACCCCATAGAGGTGGATCCATTCCTCAGTGGATTTCAGGATAGCTCCTTGCTTACTTTTCAACCTGGTTTCAACATTTCTTACGGGCCATTTGACTTTGGTCTCTTTGCGGAAAACCTCTTTGACTACAACTTAAAGACCAGTGAGTCTATAACAGATTTCAAGGACAAGACCTTTTCAGGACATTTACAATATACCTATCAGTTTGAAAATGGCAGCGGTGTCTTTGAGCAAGCGCGCTTGATGCCACTGGCCAGGGCCAGAAAGGTAGGGGAGGACGAGTTTGTCCTGGGTGGAAATATCATTCTTGACCTTCCAAAGATCGGATGGCTTCAGGGAGGATACGACAGCTTTTACGGTGCTTCAGCCGGTTTGGGATTCAATCTGAATAGAAGATTGTCCCTTGGATACACTATGGAAAAAGGGCTTTCTAACGATCTGGACAATTTAGGCTTGACCCACGAAATATCTTTTGCTTACTCCTTTACTCCGAATCTTACCGAAGATCGTGTAATGCTTGAAGATAATAACGATGCCCTCGTCAACAACTCGGAGGACGAAGAAATAACCGAAGAATCCCTAACGGACAAGGACAAGGAAATTCAGGAACTTAAAAAGCGCCTTGCCGAAAACGATGCCATCCTGGCCGAATTGATGTTCAGGCAAGATTCCCTGGAGACTATTGAATCTAACCGACAGGGAGATCTGGAAAGGCGTTTTGAGATGGTCATGCGCATGGTTAGAAAGGAGACCAATGGGGAAAGGCCGGATATCGAAGAACGAGCCCAGCAGCTTTACCTGAACGGTGAGGATAAGAATAGCCTGGCCTATACTCCGGCACCTGCCACGAAAAGGGATATAGAAGAACCCAATACCATTAAGAAAACCCTGATCAAAAAGGATCCGGTCGTTATCACAGAACCTACTGAGAAACAAGATCAAATAGCCGCTAACGATGTAGTGGAAAGGACTGAGCCCATCAAAAAATACCCTGTGGTACAAAACGATCGCATCCAGAAGAAACCCATTAAGAAGGCTACCCAGCAAACTGGGGTTAAGAGTCAGAAATTCAGGGACCTGGACGGGGTTGCAGATGGATATTATGTGGTGGCCAATGTATACCGCGGAGAACACTATCTAAACAAATTTGTGGATGATCTGTACAGTCAGGGCATCAATGCGGATTATATAGACAACCCAAACAACGGTATGAAATACGTTTATCTGGAGCGATATGACAGCTGGAGTGAAGCGCTTCAGGCTTATAAATCCGGAGTAAACGGAACTTATGACGGCGACCTGTGGATCATGAATGTACAGAACCGTTACACCAATGAAGCTTACGCGGCCAATGCAGATAAGATCAAGGAAAAATCCTCTAAATACGAGGCTGATGTATTGCGCAAGAATGTTATTGTTCGGGATAAAGTGGCCTCCAACCAGGAGAACAGGACCTACAACATTGATGGGGTAGGTATAGGCTACTACATAATCGCAAATGTATTTGCCAACCCGAGAAACGCCAACCGATTTGTAAAACTACTAAACTCTCAAGGACTCAGCGCCAGTTATTTCATCAACCCTGAAAACAACTACCGCTATGTGTATTTAAAACGACATGAGTCCTGGACTAACGCTCTCATTTCTTACTACTCCAAACTAAACGATTCGTATGAAGACAAAATGTGGATCATGCGGGTCACACCCAACTTGATAACCTAACTAAATGCGACCAAATTTAACCACCATTAACCTACGGCATTGTCTTTTACTCTTTCTTGTCTTCGTCGGCTTCCAGGCCTTAAGAGGACAAGAAGTTCCGTTTTCTGCCCGTCTGAATGACGGAGGGAATAATTACATTAACATAAAGGGAGATTATACCTTTCTGTCTAATACGGTCATGAACCGTCGGAACAATTCCCGCGATGCCAACGATAACTACAATGGGACCAGCTCCAACAATAACCTGCATATTGAGTATGTAGATATAGATGGAGACCCTACCACCTTTAGTTCCAGTAGTTCTACGCTTACTGTACCTGCCTGTTCCCAGATCTACTGGGCCGGTTTATATTGGGCTGGTAATTATGACAGGGATGTGGTTAACTCCAGATATACCAGTTCCCTGCCGAACGACAGCAATAGATATGATTTTACACAGATCAAATTCAGGATGCCCGGTGGTAGTTATATCGACATACAAGCAGACAACAGTGCTGATCCCGCAGGAGAAGAAGATGAGATCATTATAGACGGGTTCAATACGGTAAACAACGATCCCTATGTTTGTTTCAGGGATGTGACCACCCTGCTGCAGGGACTTGCAGACCCTAATGGAGAGTATTTCGTAGCCAATGTCAGAGGAACCAGGGGTAGGACATCCTATGGTGTTGCAGGATGGACGCTTGTGATCATTTACGAAAACCCCACCCTTCCTGGAAGGTACATCTCTGTATTTGACGGTTACGAAGGGGTTACCACAAATTCAGGAGACTCCGTTGCAGATATTGATGTAGTTGGATTTAACACCATCCCTGTTGGGCCAGTACAGGCCAGGATTGGGGTTAACGTAATTGAAGGGGAATACAGCCTTAGCGGAGATACATTTTCCATAGAAACCCCCATGAATCCAGGTTTTACTAACCTGAGTAATTCCGGAAACCCGGCGAATAACTTTTTCAACGCCAACATCACCATAGACGGGAACAATGTGACCACAAGGAACATCAACGGAACCAACTCTATGGGGTATGATGCCGATATTTTTGATGTCAACAACCCTTCTAACAGCCTTATTGCCAATGGAGATACCCAGGCTACATTAAGGCTTTCTACCAGTTCCGACTGGTTTGCCTCTTTCCTTGTAACCTTTGGTATTGATATCATTGAGCCAGACATACTTCTGGAGAAAAGGGTTGAGGATATTGGAGGAAACGATATTACAGGAGCCGGGGTAAACCTCGGACAAGTTCTGGACTATGTCCTCTCTTTTCAGAACACCGGAAATGACGATGCGACGAATTATACCATCCGTGACGTACTCCCTGTAAACGTGACTCTGGATGAAACGAATATGACACTCCCAACCGGAGTAACTTATACTTTTGACCCGGCCACACGAACTGTATTATTCAATATTCCCGATAATTTGGTTGAAGAAGGTGATCCTTTTTCTTCAATCCGGATGCGCGTAGAGGTAGCTGAAAACTGTTTCGATTTTATCGACGCCTGTACAGACCTGATCGAGAATCTCGCCTACTCGACCTATGAAGGTGTTATCAATGACAACCAGATCAGTGATGACCCCAGTGTATCGGACTTTGACAATTGCGGATTTGTAACTCCGGGTGCTACTAACTTCCTGTTGGACGACCTTTCTGCCTGTGATTTCAGCAGGACTGTAGAATTATGTGGTGCCAACGTGGTTCTTGATGCCGGGGACAACTTTGATTCCTATATCTGGTATATAGATGAAAATGGCGACGGACTTATAGATGCCGGGGATACCGTGATCACTGACGGAGATCCGGATAACGACCCAAGTACCTTACTGGTAACCCAGCCAAACACCTACATTGTAGACAAGATCGTAGCGGACCCCTGTAAAGGCTTCCAGGAAATTATCACTGTGGTAGCCTTTGGAGCCGGTCAGCCAAACCCTATCTCTGAACTTATCAACGATACCACCAATACGGTGGACGGGCAGGTGTTGATCTGTCCGAATGACGGGGAAGAACTGCCAGAGATCTTCCTTTGCGGTTTAAATGATACCGAACTAATTCAGGTAAACATTCCGGACGCTACCTCAATAGTATGGGAACAACTGGATCAGGCAAGTTGTACTGCTTCCATCCCGGATTGTGCCAACAGGGATGCCTCCTGTACCTGGAATAATGTGGGCACAGGAAACGACTTTACGGCCTCGGATGCCGGGGAATACCGTATGTCTGTGAACTACCTGAACGGATGTTTTGCCACATATTATTTTAACATCTTTAAAAACCCTTTAAATCCGCAATATACCAGCAGTGATATTATTTGTACTACTCCTGGTAACATTACGGTAACCAATATGCCGGTAGATTATGAATACCAGCTACTGGACGCTACAAACGGAACTATACTGGTTCCTTTTAGTGCTGCTAATGGCCCTAGTTTTAACATTACTACCAACGGGGCATATAGAGTAGAAATGCGCCAGCAAGGGGTGGTTGACGGTTGTGTATTCTTCCTGGATAATATAGGAATACTGGACAGGGATTTCCAGGTAGATGTTACAACAAGAGATACGGACTGTAGCGGCCTGGGTGAAATATCAATTTCCGTTCTCAATGTTGAACCTCAGTACACCTACGAAATTTCACAAGGGGGTACCACCGTGGACACCCATGGCCCGGTATCCGATAACAACTATACCTTTCAAAACCTCAATCCTGGGACCTACGATATTCTGGTTACTACCGATGACGGCTGTAACCATACGGAACAGGTAACCATCAATGATTTAAGTGACCTGGACCTTCAGGCGACCATCTCACAGCATATCAGTTGTAGGGAAGGAAACATCCAAATGAATTCAACCGGAGGGCAAACCCCTCACGTTTATGCTATCTGGCAGTATGTGGATGAAGGTGGGATCACCCAGATATCTTACCCGGATGTGGCCTCTATTCCGGCATCAGAATTTCAAACCAGTGTAATTTTTGATATACTGGATCCCGGAAACTACACCTTTGTTGTGGTGGACAGGAATAACTGTACTGACTTCTCCAATGAGGTGACCATTACATTGGTGCCCGATGTAGTTTATACCACAGGCTCAACGGATGAAACCTGTTTTGGGGCTTCGGATGGGACGATATCTTATAATGTCACAGACACCAACGGCTATCAGGTTACCTTCTTTCTGATAGACAATACCGGAACAGAGATTGACAGTAATTCTTCAGGGCAATTTACAGGATTGCCTCAAGGGGATTACCAGGTGAGACTTAACCAGCGCAAAGGGAGTTCTTCCTGTGATTTCTTTGAGGACTTTACCATTAGTGGCCCGCTTAATGCGGTTAGCGGTACCGCTGCCATAGTCCAGGATTATACCTGTCTTCAGAATGGAATTATTGAAGCCCAGGGAGCTGCCGGAGGTACTGCTCCTTATGAATACAGTATTGACGGGGTGAATTTTGTTTCCGGAGCAGGGGCAGAGACCTTTTCCGGATTGACCGATGGAACCTACAGCATTACTATTCGTGATGCCAATGGATGCGTCTTTGTAACCAACAGCGTAACCCTGGATCCGTTAAATGAACCCAGTGACCTTACATTTACATCCACCACACCAAACTGTCCGGCACTTACTTCAGACGTGACGGTTACCGTTGTGGATGGTAATACCCCTTTTGTATTTGAGATCATAGCGCCCAGCGCCATAGCCGCGACTTCCATTACCGGAAATTCGGCTGACTTTGATGGGCTCGCACCGGACACTTATACTTTTAGAGTAACGGACAATAAAGGTTGTACCTATGATGAAAACTTTACCATTCCGCCGGTTTCTCCAATAGATGTTGTAGGACAACTTATTAGCAATGTCACCTGCTTTGGGGGCACAGACGGGGAAGGATTGTTCACCGTTTCCGGTTTCAATACCAGCTACGATTACAATATTACCGGCCCCGCTACATTTAACGGGAATGCCGAAACAAATACGACCATCCCGCTTCCTAACCTGGCAGCCGGAACTTACTCGATTACAGTTACAGATAATAATACCAACTGTACGGATACGGCCTCCTTTACCGTAAATGGTCCCGCAGCCGCATTAGACCTGACGGCTACGGAGACACAACCTACATGTACCGATTCAGGTAGCGCCATATTGGTTGCTACGGATGGTTGGGGAAGTTATGATTACAGCCTGACCTATCCTGATGGTATCACCGTGGTTACTAATACCACGGGTAACTTTAACAATTTAACCCAGACTGGCCTCTATAACGCCCTGGTAACGGATGCCAACGGATGTACGGACACCGCGACTTTCACCTTGAATGCAGCCATTGCCCCTGTATTATCCGTGACCCCTAACGATGTTTGTTACGATTCAGGCGTAGGGCTAACACTAACAGCCACTGTTACTTCCGGAGGTGATGGAAACTATCAATACCGCATCAACGGCGGTGCTTATGATACCAATAACGTATTTACCGGATTAGGTCCGGGCACCTATACGGTGGATGTTGTAGACGGCAACAACTGTACGGGTACAGATACCATCACCATTAATCCGGAGCTTACGGTTTCTGCCTCTGCCCCTAATATTACCTCTTGTGGTACGGATACTGATATCAGCATTACCGCTGCGGGTGGGGATGGGAACTATGTCTATGCTGTGGTGGCCGATGCCGTGGTACCTGTTCCCGGAGATTTCGGGGCTGCCAGCACCATTACCGTTACAGGAGCCGGAGATTACGATGTGTACGTCAGAGACAATAACGGAGTCGTTACTTTCTGCGAGGCCGCTTTCGATATTACGATCGCTCAGGATTCTCCTATCGTTATCACGCCAACTGTGACCGATATCCTTTGTTTTGGGGATGCTACAGGACAGATCTCCCTGGCCATTGCCGGTGGAGCTGCCCCTTTTGAATACAGTATTGACAACGGAACCAACTATCAGACTACCGCAGACTTTGTCAACCTTACCGCAGGAACCTATCCTGTAAGGGTAAGAGATACCAATGGTTGTGAACAAACCGCTTCGGTGGTGGTAAACGAGCCTGCACTACTTGTGGCTGAGGCCGCTATCACACAAACTTATACCTGTCTCCAACTCGGAGAAATTACCGTAGGTAGTGTTACCCCTACTGCCGGTGGTTCCGGGGATTACCAGTACAGCCTTAACGGCGGTGCCTGGACCGCTGTGACCACTGGAGGAACTGTCTTTGCAGGTCTTATTGATGGGACGTACTCCATCAGGGTTCGGGATGCCAATGCGGTGACCTGTTTCATTACACTGCCTGATGTCATCATCCCACCACTGCCGGTAGAACCTACCTTGTCTACCTCGGTGGCCTACAACTGTGACGGAACCGGTAATGTAACCGTATTGCCTAACGATCCTTCCTATACCTACAGCATTGATGCCGGAGCCCCTCAGGCCTCCAATGTCTTTAACAATGTCGCTGTAGGACCGCATACCATTACCGTGAATTACGGAAGTGGTTGTACCGTGGATACTACCGTGAACGTTGAGCCTGGAAATGCCTTTGATGCATCCATCACCAACTTTACAAACCTGAGTTGTAATGCCGCTGCCGATGGCACCATTACTTTTGAAGTAGAGAACTTTGATGCCGTTAACGGCTTTGAATATTCCGTCAACGGAGGTGGGTTCTCCGCTCCGCAAACCGCCTCCCCAATTACCGTCAACGGTCTCAGTGCCGGACTGGTAACCATCGTGGTGCGCGATGTGCTGGACAATACCTGTTCCATCACCCTTAACGAAACACTTACAGAACCTGCAGTGCTTGTGGCTGCCGCTTCCATTACCGATCCCTTTACCTGTAACAATACCGGGGCTACCATTACCGCTTCGGCAACAGGGGGAACACCTACCTATGAATACCAGCTTGAAGATGGGGTAGGTGGGGTGATCACCGCTTACCAAGCCGGAACTACTTTTACCGCACTGGCTGCAGGAGACTATATTATTCGGGTAAGAGATACCAATGGTTGTGAAGATCCTATTGATGCGGTTATCACTGTGGTGGCGCCGAACAACCCTACCTTTACCACTACCGCGACAGCTTGTTATAGCGGTGCTAACGATGCTACCATACAGGTAGATGTTACCTCCATCCCTGGAAATGGAGGGTTCCAGTTTAGCCTCAACGGAGGACCCTGGATCACCCCAACACCGGCTACCGCTACAACACACACCTTTAGCAACCTGGCTGCAGGTGCCTATACCATAGACGTCAGAGATCAGTTTGGATGTGCTGCTCCGCAACAGAACGTGACTATTAATCCAGCTCTGAGCCTGTCAGCTTCAGCACCTAATATTACCTCTTGTGGTACGGATACCGATATCAGCATTACCGCTGCGGGTGGGGATGGGAACTATGTCTATGCTGTGGTGGCCGATGCCGTGGTACCTGTTCCCGGAGATTTCGGGGCTGCCAGCACCATTACCGTTACAGGGGCCGGAGATTACGATGTGTACGTCAGAGACAATAACGGAGTCGTTACCTTCTGTGAGGCCGCTTTCGATATTACGATCGCTCAGGATGCTCCTATCGTTATCACGCCAACTGTGACCGATATCCTTTGTTTTGGGGATGCTACAGGACAGATCTCCCTGGCCATTGCCGGTGGAGCTGCCCCTTTTGAATACAGTATTGACAACGGGACCAACTATCAGACTACCGCAGACTTTGTCAACCTTACCGCAGGAACCTATCCTGTAAGGGTAAGAGATACCAATGGTTGTGAACAAACCGCTTCGGTGGTGGTAAACGAGCCTGCACTACTTGTTGCTGAGGCCGCTATCACACAAACTTATACCTGTCTCCAACTCGGAGAAATTACCGTAGGTAGTGTTACCCCTACTGCCGGTGGTTCCGGGGATTACCAGTACAGCCTTAACGGTGGTGCCTGGACCGCTGTGACCACTGGAGGAACTGTCTTTGCAGGTCTTATTGATGGGACGTACTCCATCAGGGTTCGGGATGCCAATGCGGTGACCTGTTTCATTACTCTGCCTGATGTCATCATCCCACCACTGCCGGTAGAACCTACCTTGTCTACCTCGGTGGCCTACAACTGTGACGGAACCGGTAATGTAACCGTATTGCCTAACGATCCTTCCTATACCTACAGTATTGATGCCGGAGCCCCTCAGGCCTCCAATGTCTTTAACAATGTCGCTGTAGGACCGCATACCATTACCGTGAATTACGGAAGCGGTTGTACCGTGGATACTACCGTGAACGTTGAGCCTGGAAATGCCTTTGATGCATCCATCACCAACTTTACAAACCTGAGTTGTAATGCCGCTGCCGATGGCACCATTACTTTTGAAGTAGAGAACTTTGATGCCGTTAACGGCTTTGAATATTCCGTCAACGGAGGTGGGTTCTCCGCTCCGCAAACCGCCTCCCCAATTACCGTCAACGGTCTCAGTGCCGGACTGGTAACCATCGTGGTGCGCGATGTGCTGGACAATACCTGTTCCATCACCCTTAACGAAACACTTACAGAACCTGCAGTGCTTGTGGCTGCCGCTTCCATTACCGATCCCTTTACCTGTAACAATACCGGGGCTACCATTACCGCTTCGGCAACAGGGGGAACACCTACCTATGAATACCAGCTTGAAGATGGGGTAGGTGGGGTGATCACCGCTTACCAAGCCGGAACTACTTTTACTGCACTGGCCGCAGGAGACTATATTGTTCGGGTAAGAGATACCAATGGTTGTGAAGATCCTATTGATGCGGTTATCACTGTGGTGGCGCCGAACAACCCTACCTTTACCACAACCGCTACAGCTTGTTATAGCGGAGCTAACGACGCTACCATACAGGTAGATGTTACCTCCATCCCAGGAAATGGAGGGTTCCAGTTTAGCCTTAACGGAGGACCCTGGATCACCCCAACACCTGCTACAGCTACAACACACACCTTTAGCAATCTGGCTGCAGGTGCTTATACCATCGATGTCAGAGATCAGTTTGGATGTGTTGCTCCGCAACAGAATGTGACTATTAATCCACAGCTTACGGCTAATTCGGTGCTTACCACGGACCTGACTTGTTTAGCCTCGGCTACCATAACCATAAATGCAAACGGAGGGTCTGGAGCTTATTCCTATGAATGGTCAGACGATGCCGGAGTGACTTATAACAGTACCAGCTTTGCCGGAAATGTATTTAGCACAAATACTGCCGGAACTTATCAATTCAGAGTAACAGACACCACCGCGCCTACGGCCTGTACGGTAGTTACCAACGCTGTAATTGTTACCCCGGCAGACACCCCGGTAATAACCAGTGTTACTCCTACTCATGTCTTGTGTAACGGAGATACAACCGGATCCTTGGACGTGGTCATTGATACTTCAATCGGAGCTCCTCCTTATGTCATCAATGTTTTGGAGACCGGGACACCAACGAATTATGGGACCCAGACCGCTGGTTTACCCGCAGGAAATTATGAAGTAACCATTACTGATGATAAAGGATGTGTTTCTGCTCCATTTGCAGTCACCATAACGGAACCAAATGCAATTAGTTATAGCATTAACCTAGTTCCAATTACCTGTAACCCGGCAACCGGAACCGACCCAGGTTCAATTGGTGTAACCGGACTTACAGGAGGTGTTGCGGAATACACCTATCACCTTACCGGAAATAACGGATATTCTGCTTCCTATACTACAACTGCCGGTGGTGAAGATTACACTTTCACCATTCTGGAATTTGGGATTTACGAGGTAGATGTTGTTGACGCCAATGGATGTAATTTAAGGACTACAAACATTATAGCCTCACCACCAAATGATCTTGATATTGATGTTTCTACGGTTACAGCAAGTTGTGCCGCAGGTGGTACAGCGATAGTTACCGTTTCTTCTGCGGTTGGTAGTGGAAATTATGAGTTCGCCATATTGGAAACCTATGCCGTGCCATATTCATCATCCTACCAGGCGCCGGATGTGGTTGGAGGCGATACTTCAACCTTTACCGGTCTGATCCCAGGGGTGACCTATACTTTTGTAGTTCACGATCTTACAACAAACTGCTACTATTTTGAAACGGCGGCAACTCCGATCAATTCACCATCAAATATGACAGTGACCTCACTTGTGGAGGCCAATGTAACCTGTACGGGCGCTAACGATGGTAATGTGACCTTTACCTTTGACACTTTTGACGCGGCTGCCACCGATGTCACTTATGAGATATTCAATGCACAGTCTAACGTCACTACAGGATTCACAGGAACTTCTGGCGTAAATCCACCGGCCGGACCTATAACAGTTTCAAACTTTGCGACCCTGGCACCTGGTGTTTACTATATCTTATTGACGGAAGTTGGCGGTGCTTTTAACGGATGTTCTATTAGTTCACCTGATTTCACTATCGACGAATCGACTAACTTACTTTCCGTTACTGCAACATCAACTAACGACATAGATTGTGCAGATACCGGAACCATCTCTGCTGTTGCTCAATTCGGATCCGGGTCGTATGAATTTCAATTAGAGTTAGACACAGCTGCCGCGCCAACCGCCGCTACCTGGACAGGCACCAATACCACAGGTTATTTTGATGGCCTGGCCAATGATGATTATACGGTTTACGTTAAAGATTCTAACGATTGTATTCAAGACTTTGATATTACCGTCGGGCTGGATGCAAGGCCTGATATTTCCCTGGCGATTGTAGATGAGTGCGTTGCCGAAGGCACCTTTGAAGTACTTGTTACACTGGATGTCGCAGGTTTAACTCCATACCAACTTAGTTTAAACGGAGGGCCTTTCCAAAACATCACTTTTAACGGTAGTAACCAATATACCGTTAGCGGATTAAGTTCAGGACTTGGGCAGACTATTGCCGTTAGAGATCTTACCGGATGTCCGGATACGGAGACCTTCGATATTCAACCGCCGCTACAGTTTAATGCTACACTAAGCAAGCTTCTGGATTGTTCCGTTTCACCGAATGCCGAAATAACCATAGATGTAACAGCCGGTTCCGGAAATTACGACTACGAAATTACAGGACCAGTAAACGTTGCCAGAACCGCATTACCATCTGATCCTTTCGTTTGGAACCTTGCCAGTGCTGCCGGCGCTTACACGGTCACGATCTATGATACCAGTACCGCAGTTCCTAACTGTCTGGGCTCCATTATTGTGAATGTTCCTGCAGCAGTAACGCCAGTACCGTCTATTGACTCCTTTACGGATGTTACCTGTAATGGTGCTGATGATGGAACCATCAACGTTAGTGCGCTGGATAATGGAATAGGGCCGTTTACCTTCCAGATCATATCCGGACCGGGTAGCTCTGCCGTATTCCCGATACTGCCTACCTCCAACACCAATACCACGGCTGGCTTTACCGCTTTGGAAGGACTCGCTGCTCCGGGTATCACCTATACCATTCGGGCTACTGCCGCTAACGGATGTACTACGGATATCACTCAGGCCATCCTGCAACCTGATGCCATTGCCAATGTCAATGCTTCAGTAGTAGAGTTCGCTTGTGCTACAGGCAACAATCCGGAGAACGCTACCATCACCATTGATGATACCGCTATTACCGGTGGAAGTGGTACCTATGTGATCTATGAGTTTATCGATGATCAGGGGACCGTACCTACGGCTGATGATGTTATCGTACAGTCCGGACCTAACAATGTGTATATCGAAACCAATGTTGCCGGTGGTACCTATATCATCAATGTTTATGACGATAACGGTTGTGTGGGTAGTACTACCGCGGCCATTCAGTCTTATGACGAGCTGCTGACTGCTACCGCCGCCATTACCAATCCGATCTCCTGTAACCCGGGTATGGATGGGGAGATCACCATCACCGTTACCTCTACCGATAACAATACCGCATTGTTCGAATACAGTATTGACAATGGTGCCAACTACCAGGCCTCTAATGTCTTTGCTGGACTGGATGTCGGGGTACACGACTTTTTGATCAGACATATCAATACCGGATGTATCATCACCGCTTCAGAGACCATCCTCGATCCGAATACCTTTAGTATCGTGGCCGATGTGGTCAGTGATGTGGAATGCTTCGGTACACAAACAGGACAGGTGACCTTTGAGCTTACCGATGCTACCTATGTTGGTCCGTTTGACTGGACCATCTACGATACCAATGGTACCCCAGCCAATACCGCGGATGATATCCTGGTGCAGAACGGTACCAGCCCTACCAACGGGCCTACGGCTCCTATTGCCCTGTTTGCAGGGGAATACCTGGTAGAGGTGACCCAAAACAACCATCCGAACTGTACCAATACAGCCCTGTTCAATATCGCAGGGCCCGCGGCTGACATTACGGCCAATACCGAGGTCACCCCGATCACCTGTGTGGGCAATGACGGTATTATTGAAATTATTGATGTGCTCGGTGGATGGGGTGGTTATACCTACTTCGTCGGTACCGCAGCACCTACAGGACCTGGTGACTATGTAGCCGGACCTGAGTTTACCAACCTTGCCCCTGGTACCTATGAGGCCTGGGTAAGAGATAGTGGTGGTTGTGAAAGACAGGTACAAAACGGTATCGTGCTGGCAGACCCTGCCGCTATTACCGCTACCCTGCAGATCAACCAGGAAAACTGTACCAACTTAGAAGGGGAACTTGAAGTAGTCGGAACCACAGGTGGACAAGGTAGTAACTATACCTACCAGCTGATCCGTAACGGCGTACCTTTCGGTGCCCCGCAAACCACTACCGTATTCTCCGGATTGGGTGAAGGTAGTTACGAAGTACAGATCACTGATCAGTGGACCTGTACCGCTACTATTGGACCTGAAGTGCTTTATGATGAGATCAATGCTGTGGCAACGGTTGTAAAACCAATTGACTGCTCTGTAAGTCCGGGTGGTGAGATCACTATTACCCAGACAGGTGGTTCCGGAACCTATAGTTATACGGTTACCTGGCCAGACCTTGTAACAACAAGTACAAATGCGACAGGGGTATTTACCGGCCTGACCCAGGTAGGAACCTATTCCTTTACCATAACAGACCAGGCTGTTGGACATATGTGTGTGGCAACTATCACCCAGGATCTGGATCCTGCTGTATTGCCAGTACCAGCTGTTGATTCCTTTACCAATGTGACCTGTAATGGTGCGGATGATGGAACCATCAACGTTAGTGCACTGGATAATGGAATAGGGCCGTTTACCTTCCAGATCATATCCGGACCGGGTAGCTCTGCCGCTTTCCCGATACTGCCTACCTCCAACACCAATACCACAGCTAGCTTTACCGCTTTGGAAGGACTCGCTGCTCCGGGTATCACCTATACCATCCGGGCTACTGCCGCTAACGGATGTACTACCGATATCACTCAGGTGATCCTGCAACCTGATGCCATTGCCAATGTCAATGCTTCTGTAGTAGAGTTCGCTTGTGCTACAGGGAACAATCCGGAGAACGCTACCATCACCATTGATGATACCGCTATTACCGGTGGAAGTGGTACTTATGTGATCTATGAGTTTATCAACGATCAGGGTACCCTGCCTACGGCTGATGATGTTATCGTACAGTCCGGACCTAACAATGTCTACACTGAAACCAATGTTGCAGGGGGTACCTATATCATCAATGTTTATGACGATAACGGTTGTGTGGGTAGTACTACCGCGGCCATTCAGTCTTATGACGAGCTGCTGACTGCTACCGCCGCCATTACCAATCCGATCTCCTGTAACCCGGGTATGGATGGGGAGATCACCATCACCGTTACCTCTACCGATAACAATACCGCATTGTTCGAATACAGTATTGACAATGGTGCCAACTACCAGGCCTCTAATGTCTTTGCTGGACTGGATGTCGGGGTACACGACTTTTTGATCAGACATATCAATACCGGATGTATCATCACCGCTTCAGAGACCATCCTCGATCCGAATACCTTTAGTATCGTGGCCGATGTGGTCAGTGATGTGGAATGCTTCGGTACACAAACAGGACAGGTGACCTTTGAGCTTACCGATGCTACCTATGTTGGTCCGTTTGACTGGACCATCTACGATACCAATGGTACCCCAGCCAATACCGCGGATGATATCCTGGTGCAGAACGGTACCAGCCCTACCAACGGGCCTACGGCTCCTATTGCCCTGTTTGCAGGGGAATACCTGGTAGAGGTGACCCAAAACAACCATCCGAACTGTACCAATACAGCCCTGTTCAATATCGCAGGGCCCGCGGCTGACATTACGGCCAATACCGAGGTCACCCCGATCACCTGTGTGGGCAATGACGGTATTATTGAAATTATTGATGTGCTCGGTGGATGGGGTGGTTATACCTACTTCGTCGGTACCGCAGCACCTACAGGACCTGGTGACTATGTAGCCGGACCTGAGTTTACCAACCTTGCCCCTGGTACCTATGAGGCCTGGGTAAGAGATAGTGGTGGTTGTGAAAGACAGGTACAAAACGGTATCGTGCTGGCAGACCCTGCCGCTATTACCGCTACCCTGCAGATCAACCAGGAAAACTGTACCAACTTAGAAGGGGAACTTGAAGTAGTCGGAACCACAGGTGGACAAGGTAGTAACTATACCTACCAGCTGATCCGTAACGGCGTACCTTTCGGTGCCCCGCAAACCACTACCGTATTCTCCGGATTGGGTGAAGGTAGTTACGAAGTACAGATCACTGATCAGTGGACCTGTACCGCTACTATTGGACCTGAAGTGCTTTATGAAGAAATGCAACTGACCAGTACTGTGGTTAAGCCTATCGATTGTTTAACAACTCCTGAAGGCGAAGTAACTATTACTGTAGCCGGAGGTTCTGGAAACTTTGATTTCACGGTAACTTTCCCGGATCTGGTAACAACCGCATCTAACGCTACGGGAGTGTTTGCCGGCCTGGATCAGGCAGGTACCTACACCTTCGTAGTAACGGATCTGAATACGACAACACCTGTTTGTACCAAAACCATCACCCAGGATCTGGATGCGGCTACACTGCCAATGCTGGATGTGCCTACAAGGATTCACGTTTCCTGTAACGGTCTTGCAGATGGGGAAGTGACAATAAATCTGTTACCAGTAGCTCCAGGTGTAAACGATCAACCAGTTTATACTTACACCCTATACGACGCTACCAGGACTGTTGTGTTGCAACCTACACAAACCAGTCCAACATTCAGTGGCCTTGCCGCAAACACCTACGAAGTTCAGGTGCTTTCCGGAAGGAGCTGTGAGGAATGGCAAACTATCGTTATTAATGAGCCTGCAGTATTGACTGCAAGTGCTGTGGCAACCGCATTTGCCTGCGATGCCAGCAATACGGCGACTACATCCACTATAACCGTTACTGCCGGAGGTGGAACAGCGCCTTATTTGTACAGTATTGACAATGTAAACTTCCAGGCTTCCAATACTTTTGATATTGTAGATAACGGTGCAATACAGAACATTACGGTGTATGTTACAGACGCCAATGGATGTGCCCAGACAGACAATGTGGTTCTGGATCCATTGAATGTCTTTACGGCTGCAGTTGCCCAGATCAATGCGATTACCTGCCCTAACCCGGAATTGGTGGAGATCACAGTTACGGACAATGGCAACCCGGCCAATACTTATACCTATGAGTTGCTACCTACGGGTAATCCGAACGGTACTTTTGTTGGAAATCCAACTCCGATTACCGCCCGATACGAAATAAACGCTCCGGGAACTTATACCTTCCGGGTAACGGACAATGCTACGGGATGTTATGTAGACACAGCTCCTTATACCATTGCACCATATGACCTGATTGAGGTCATCGCGACGGCGACTACCCAGGTGACTTGTTTTGGAGGAACTGATGGAGAACTTAGCCTGCAGGTTAACAATTATACCGGAACCTACGACTATCAGATATTCGATAGCCTCGGAAATCCTGTTGGAGGTGTGGTTTCTACGGATACTTCCGTTAACCCAAGGACCATTACGGGTCTGCCCGGGGGTAATTTCTATGTGAATGTCGTGGAAACTGATGCGGCCAGCACTTTCTGTGATGACGATTCCAATACAGTGACCATCGGTTCTCCTGATATGCCGCTAAATGTGACAGTTACCGCTGTGGCGGAGGCTACATGTACGGATGATCAGGGAGAGATCCTGGTAGAGATCACAGGAGGCTACGCCCCTTATGACATTGTGTTGACCAATACAACCACTACGCAGTCTTATCCTGTAAACGGCGTAACCAGCAGCCAGTTATTTACTGGTCTTTCCGCGGGAGATTATACCGTTGCTGTTACAGACAATGGTGGCTGTCCGGATGTTCAGAATTTACCGAACTTCCTGGTGCCGGCCATTCCAATTACAGCAGACATAACGCCGCTTAATACCATGCTGACCTGTTATGGAGATACCAACGGTACGGTTAGCGCGATCAATGTGCTCAACGGTAGTGGTTCTTACCAGTATCAACTAAACTATTACGATGCCACGGGTACTACAATTACCTTCACCAGTGGAGCCCAGGTAAGCCCAATATTTGACAATCTTGGAGCGGGCATCTATTCCATCACGGTAACCGATGGTTGGAATTGTGATGATGAAACCGACCAGGCAGTGATCACTGAACCAACAGAGGTAATGAGTTCCCTGATACAGCTGAGCGCAATGACCTGTAACAACAATGCTCAGATAGAACTAACGGCTACAGGTGGTACCGGGCCTTACCAATGGAGTACGGATCAGGTAACCTATAGTGCCTTTAACCTGCTCAACGGCCCGGATACTCATGTGGTCACCGTTACCGATGGCGCTTACCAGTTCTATGTGATTGATGCCGCAGGCTGTGAGGCCATGATCTCCAATGAGATAACCATAGATCCTATCATCCCGCTGGATATTACAGTGGATGATAGCGCGGCAACCGTAAATTGTACAGGTGAAGCCTCTGCCAGTTTTATCGCCACAGCCACAGGAGGGCTAGGAAACTATTCATACGAACTTTACACGGATGCCGGACTGACCAATTTAATTGCAGGTCCTCAGCCTGATGGGCAATTCTCTAATCTGATCGCCGGTAATTACTTTGTACGGGTAACCAGTGTGGATTGTGAAACCAGCTATGGCCCTGTAGTGATCACGGAACCAGCTCCGCTTCAAATCGATCGTCAGGAGTTTACAGATGTAACCTGCTTTGGAGAGAACGATGGAACAATCGTAGTAGAAGTATCCGGTGGAACAGGTACTATTTACTATGCGATTTCGCCTAACCTGGATCAATTTGATACGGAGAATGTCTTTACAGACCTGGAACCCGGTGTTTACGATGTAATCGCACAGGATGAGAACGGATGCTTTATACCCTTCCAGTTCACCCTTGTAGAACCTACTCCGCTGGATGTTAGCTATACTACGCTTCCGGAGATCTGCGCTGGTAATAACGATGGTTCGGTTACTGTAACCATCACTGGAGGAACTGCCCCGTATCGCACAGCGCTGAATTCCAATGCGGATGCCGATTTTGTACAGGATCTGTTTACATACTCAGACCTGGCGCCAGGTACTTATGCCATGTTCATAAGGGACGCCCAGGATTGTGAAACCAATGTGATCTTTGAAATAGAAGCGGGAGTAAACCTCAATGCCGTTGTTGAACCGGTTTATGAATGTGATGGTGATACTCCGGACAACTATATCAATATCACCATGGAGGATCCGTCGGTACTTGGATCCATCATGTACGCTCTGGATTCTACGGACCCAATGGACATGCAACTGAACCCTGATTTCAGGAATATTGCGCCTGGATCCCATTTCGTAGCAATTTCGCATGCTAACGGATGTATACAGACCGTAGATTTTGAAATAGAAGGCTTTGAACCTCTTACCCTGACGCTTGAACAAAATCAGATCAACGAAATCACCGCAGTAGCCAGTGGTGGAAGACAGGAATACACCTTCATTTTTGACGGTGAGAATAATGGAAACCAGAATACTTATTTCATCAACAGAACGGACACCTTTACAGTAACCGTTATCGATGAGAACGGTTGTGAGGTTTCGGCACAAATAGATATGGAGTTCATTGATATTGAGATTCCGACCTTTTTCACCCCAGATGGAAATGGCCAGAATGATTACTGGATTCCAGAGAATATTGAAATCTTCCCGGAGATACTAATGATCATATTTGACCGTTATGGTAGAGAGGTCTACCGAATGGGATACGGTGACCGTGGATGGGACGGTATTTATAACAATACCGAACTTCCGACCGGAGATTACTGGTACATCATTAAGCTCCAGGGAGAACGTGACGACAGGGAATTTGTCGGACATTTTACCCTGTACAGATAAAAATCTTAACCTACAGAATTATGCGCAGAAAGTTAATATCCCTGCTCACCATCTTTGGTGTATTGGTAGCCAGTGCCCAGGAGCTTACCGTACCCCAACTCTCCCAGTACCTGGCAGATAATCCCTTCGTGATGTCTCCTACTTATGCTGGGATAGGAGACCATATCAAAGTACGTATTAACGGGCTCACCCAGTGGGTAGGTATCGAAGATGCTCCGGATACCCAGTCCCTAGCCGCCGATGCCAGATTAGGGAACAGATCCGGATTGGGCATGATATTGTACAATGACAGTAATGGCTTTACCCGTCAGAGAGGTGCCCGCTTGTCTTTTGCGCACCACCTCACCCTGGACCGTTACGATGATGAGTTCTTCTCATTCGGAATATCCTATAACTATAACGGTTTCCGTGTAGAGAACGAGGAGGCACAGCAAAGCGGTGACCCCAATGTAGACAACCGAAGAACGGACAACCACAATTTTGATATCGGCGTACTATACCGTAAAGACAAGTTCTACTTAAGCCTTAATGCTTCCAATTTGCTAAATAAGGACCTTACGAACTTCGTGGATGCCCTTAATGAACCGAATGCGCTGCGAAATTACTATGTCTACACCGGATACCGGTATACCAAGAACAAGAACAGCCGTCTGGAAATAGAACCCTCCGTTTTCTTTCAGTGGTTTGAAAGTGATGGAAGGTCTGTGACCGACCTGAATACCAAATTCCGCTGGTATGATTTTGAGGATTATTACTATGCCGGGGTGACTTACCGCTTTTTGAACGACCAGATCGGGGATCCCTTGTATATCGCACCTATCGTAGGCCTCAAAAAGAGTAATTTTTACTTTGGGTATTCCTATCAGATCATACTTAATGAGATCCTTGGCTTTAGTACAGGTACCCATGTGGTTACCCTGGGTGTAGACCTGTTCCAGGGCTTGAGTAATTGCCGCTGTACTTATTGATAAAAGCAGCTTTTTTGTTACTTGTCTGAGGCTTTTTCCCAGTTTCCATTAGATTTGCAGAAATTCCGGATCTGATGGATCTAATAAAGCTGGAAAATATACGGGTGTACAGCTACCACGGCTGTTTGGAGGAAGAGGCGATCATAGGCAGCGACTATCGCGTGGATGTTACGGTAGGAGCGGACCTTGGCAAAGCTTCCCTTTCCGATCAATTATCAGACACCATAGATTACGTCCACATAAACCGCATTGTTAAAGAAGAAATGGCCATTCGATCCAAACTTTTGGAGCATGTGGCCAAACGCATTATAGACCGTCTTTTTGCAGAACTGGAGCTACTGCTCACAGCCTCAGTAACTGTAGCAAAAATAAACCCTCCTATTGGTGGAGACGTTCAAAGTGTCCAGGTAGTTCTGGAAGCCAAGAGAAGCTAAATTTCTTTTTGAAACTCCGAAAAAGCCCTACATTTGCAGGACGAATGGCATCGTGGCCGAGTGGCTAGGCACAGCTCTGCAAAAGCTTGTACAGCGGTTCGAATCCGCTCGATGCCTCAGGGAAAACCGCTCATAATGGGCGGTTTTTTTGTTTTTTGACTATTAAAGATTCGCGCTTATTCCCGGATGCGCTCTATCCTTTCAATCCCTTCCTGTATATTTAATTGATCTTTGGGTAAAAACCCTTTGATGATGAATACGATCCCACAGATCAACAATATGATCCCCAAACCCTTTTTGGCCAATAGAATACGTTCCGGAGTAAGTTTTCTTTTTAATTGTTTGGCAAGCAATATCTTAAAGACATCCGTGATAAGATAGGCCAGGAGCATAGAAGAAAAGAAGATCATAATACGGTTTGGATCGTTATCCAAACTGGGGCCTACTACTATTATCACCCCCAGCCAGAATACCAATACCCCAATATTTATGAAGTTCAGCAGGAAACCCTTGGCAAAAAGGCCCAGGTAACCTCCCATTCTATGCGTTATTCTCGGTTTTTGTGCTTTGGAATCCTTTTTAAAGAAGGTGGTAATGCCGTAAACCAGTAAAATTACCCCCCCGAACACATATAGTCCTGGCTGATTGCTCAAATTCTCCAATAATTGAGAACTACTGAAATACGCGATGAACAAGAAAAAGATATCTGCCAGTATCACCCCCAGGTCAAAAACCAGGCCCGCGCGGAATCCTCTGGTGGCACTGGTCTCCAAAAGCACAAAAAAAACAGGGCCAATTACAAAACTCAGAAAAAATCCCAGGGGAATCGCAGCTTGTACATCGTCTAACATATTGGTGCTTTCCTGGGTTACATACGATTTATTTTTCCGCCAAAAACGGTTTTCTCATCCATCTTAGAGGGGTCGCCCCAGACCTGAACTTCCCCACCGGCTTTAACAGTAGCCTTTACATAATCCGTGGCAAAGATCTCTGCAGTAGAGCCGGCATTTACATTTACCGTAGTGAATTTGGTTTTAAAATTCTTGCCTTCGTATATGCCTCCGGTATTGATGAGCACGTCCTGATTGTCTGAAAAGCCCTCGGCCCTGATCACTCCTCCGGTCACCGATTTGATCAATAACTGTTCAACCTCTGCATTGACCACCACTTCTCCGCCTTCCTGGGCTTTTAATTCCAGCACATCCTGCCTCAGCGTCTCTTTAGAACTTATCCTGGCGTCCTCATTCACATCAATAACCACGATCTTCTCGGTGTAGTACAAATCGATGAAAGTGCGGTAGCCACTGAATATCTTATCTATCTCCATGCGCAGCTTCAGAACACCCTTGTTGTTAACAATGGCGACTTTTTGAGTATTTGCACCTGTTATTACCGCCCTGTTGGCATCGGATTTTATCAGATTTACCGAAAGGCCGTCAAAAGCCTTTACTTCCGTAAATCGCTCCAGTTCCCGGGTGATCTTTTCTTCCTGCCCCCGTGTAATCGTAAGGTTGGCAAGCAAGAAACAAAGCCAGAAAAAAGATTTGTACTTCTTCATTTTATATCTGATAAAATGCCGTTTGCAATACGGTTCAATCCACTTTGCCTAAAAGTGAAAAGTCCAGGTGGCGCTTCAATAAGTCGGTCTCCTTCACCATCACTTTCACCTCATCTCCGAGTTGGTACATTTTACCTGTCCGCTCCCCGATTATGGCGTATTGCCGTTCATCAAAGTTATAATAATCATCTTTTATATCCCTAATTCTCACCATTCCCTCACATTTATTTTCGATGATCTCCACATAGATCCCCCATTCCGTAACCCCTGAAATCACCCCGAGGAACTCTTCATCCTGATGATCTTGCATAAACTTGATCTGCATGTACTTTATGGAATCCCTTTCAGCGTTTGCGGCCAGGTTTTCCATATCGGAGGAATGCCTGCACTTTTCCTCGTACCTTTCAGCTTTTACTGAATTGCCCCCATCCAGATAGTGTTGTAATAACCTGTGCGCCATAATATCCGGATATCGCCTGATCGGTGAAGTAAAGTGAGAGTAATATTCAAATGCCAGGCCGTAATGTCCGATGTTTTCAGTGGTATAAACCGCCTTACTCATACTTCTTACGGCCAGGGTATCTACCAGGTTCTGTTCCTTTTGCCCCTTAACATCTTCCAGAAGCTGGTTTAGAGAATCGCTGATCGTCTTTTTATTACGGAAGTTAAGAGAATGTCCAAAACGTGAAATAATGCCGTTCAGGGCCATTAATTTCTCTTCATCCGGCTCGTCGTGAATTCGGTATACGAAAGTCTTTTTAGGTTTTTGTTTCCCAATAAATTCCGCCACCTTTTTATTCGCGAGTAACATGAACTCCTCTATCAGCTTATTCGCGTCCTTGGCTTCCTTAAAATAGATGCCCTTGGGTTCATTTTCCTTGTCCAGGTAGAATTTCACTTCCACCTTGTCAAAAGAAATGGCTCCCGCACCCATACGTTCTTTCCGCATGATCTTCGCGAGTCTGTCCAGGCTGACAATTGCCTTTACGATCTCCTTGCTAACCTGATAAGCGCCTTTCCTGATGGATATCTCTTTAGGGATCTCAGATCTTTTGGTCTCGATAATATGCTGGGCTTCCTCATACGCAAAACGCTCATCAGAATTAATTACTGTTCGCCCAAACCATTGATTGAGTATCTCTGCCTTCTGATTCATCCTGAAAATCGCGGAGAAAGTGTATTTCTCTTCTCTGGGTCGCAGCGAACAGGCATTATTCGAAAGTACTTCCGGTAACATTGGCACTACTCTGTCTACCAGGTAAACCGAAGTGGCCCGTTGATAGGCCTCTTCTTCCAATATACTGTCCGGATGCACATAGTGCGATACATCCGCGATATGTATTCCTATCTCATATTCTCCGTTCTCCAGCTCGGTAAAGGACAGGGCATCGTCAAAATCTTTAGCGTCCTTGGGATCTATAGTGAAAGTCAACGTATCCCGCATATCCCTTCGTTTGGCGATCTCTTCTTTTTTTATGGAAGTGTCCAACTCATTCGCAAAGCGTTCAATTTCCACCGGGAATTCATGAGGTAATCCGTACTCCGCGAGAATAGCATGGATCTCTGTATGATGATCCCCCGGCTTTCCTAGAACTTCAATGATCTCACCAAAGGGAGACTCCGCGCTATCCGGCCACTCATTGATCTCCACAATGACCTTATCCCCGTCTTTAGCCTTGCCTATTTTTGCCATCGGAATAAAGATATCCGTATACATCCTGTTATCCGTAGGGGTCACAAAGGCAAAGGACTTTTGTAGATCTACAATACCGACAAAAGAAGTTTTCCTGCGCTTTAGCACCCTGGTGATCTCTCCTTCCAGCTTTTGCGATTTCCGTTTAGGGTAAACAAATACTTCCACAGTATCCCCGTGAAATGCCCTTCCCAGTTTTGATCCGGGGATAAAGATGTCTTCGGGCAAACTATCCACCAAAACATAGGCATTTCCTCTTAGGGTGATATCTACCTGTCCTGTAAATATGGTTTTATCCGATAGTGCCTTGAATTTTCCGCGGTTTTCCTGGCGGATCCTTTTCTTTTCGTGTAGTTGACCCAGCCTTTTTATAAGCATATTCCTTCCTTCAGTATCCGTTATCCGGAGCTTGGCTGCGATCTGTTTATAGTTGAAGCTCCTGTTCGGTTCTTTCTCCAGGACCGTAAAAATTCCTTTGGTTATTTCATTCTTACGGTGGTTTTTAGCTCTCTTAGTTCTTTTCGACATTAAAATCCAATTTGGGCGGAAAATTACAAATTAAAAAGCTAGGACCTTAGTTCAGAATTATCAGCTTTCTCAAAACCTTCCTTTTCTTATAAACAAACACTATATAATGTTTATTTTCTTTTTGTTATTATTTTATAAATCCAGGGCTTATGATTGTTTGTTAATATTTAGGAAAAGTTATTTAAGTAAAACTTGCTTTCAACTGAAATGTATTTTTATTGACATTTTTTACCATGGATTTCTATCTAATATTCAACGAATTATATTTTTTATTAACCCTTTTTGATAAGCTGTTTCAACATGGATTTTTTGATAAGTTAACATTACCAAATTGTTAATTCAGCGCGTTTTGATACTCAAATCCTGAAGTTAACTTCTGAGAAATAGAGTTGGAGGATACCGCATTCTTTTTGTAGGTCATTTTTTTTGAAAAAAACAAAATATAAAGATGATTTGTTTTCCGCAGATCTTCAACAATTCATGTAAAATGTAAACCGCTATAAATAAAGCTGTTAAATCTGTGCTTTAGAGGCCTTGTTAATAAACATAGATAAGACAAATCACCTTAGGATTTGTATTTTTGTAATAACAAATTCTATCAAAGATGAAAATATCCGTAGGTAACGATCACGCTGGAACAGAGTATAAACTGGCTATACTTGGCCTTCTTAAGTCGATGCATATTGAAGTTAAGAATTATGGTACTGATGGCACCGATAGTGTGGATTACCCGGATTTTATTCATCCTGTAGCGGATGATGTGTCCTCGGGAAAGGCGGAGTTGGGTATCATCATATGCGGTAGTGGAAATGGGGCTTCAATGACAGCGAACAAGCATCAGAAAATACGAGCTGCTTTATGCTGGAACAAAGAGATCGTCGCATTGGCCAGGGAACACAATGACGCAAATATTCTAAGTTTACCTGCGCGATTTATCGCGCTTCCTCAGGCTTTGGAGATGGTCAAGACTTTTCTGGAAACCGATTTTGCAGGGGGAAGGCACGAACGAAGGATAGAAAAAATTCCCTGCATGTAGCTCTTAAGCCGTCCGCGCTTCATTTTTCAGCCAAAATCCCCGTAACTTTAAGGGATAAAATCTATTCATGGGACATTCGCATAGCCACCATAATCATGGTCATGCCGATTTAAAGGGGAGGAACCTCTTTATTTCGATTATCCTCAATGTACTTATAACTGTTTCTCAGGTTATAGGAGGCATTATTTCCGGTAGTCTTTCCCTGCTTTCGGACGCGCTTCACAATTTTTCGGATGTCTTATCCCTTGTCATAAGTTATGCGGCTACAAAATTAGCCAAAAGGGAAGCTTCAACTAACAAGACTTTCGGTTATAAAAGGGCGGAGATCATAGCCGCATTTGTAAATGCGGCCACATTGGTAGTTGTGGCGGTTATTCTGATCAAAGAAGCTATAGAGCGGTTCCTGGATCCTAGAGAGATAGCATCAGATCTGGTTATTTGGTTGTCTTTGTTGGGTATTCTGGCTAATGGTTTCAGTGTTTTGCTGCTCAAAAAGGATTCCGACAGGAATATGAATATGAGATCGGCATATTTGCATTTGCTAACGGATATGATGGCTTCTGTTGCGGTTCTTATCGGGGGAATCCTGATGAAACTCTATGCGGTTTATTGGGTAGATCCGTTGCTGACATTGCTAATCGCCCTATATCTTATTTATGTTGGATATGACCTCTTGCGAAAATCCACTAGGGTGCTAATGCTATTTACCCCTGACACTATTGAAGTGAAAAAAATTGTAGAGGCGATAGGCAGCATACGTTCGGTTAAGAATGTGCATCACGTGCATATTTGGCAGCTCAATGAGGAAGAAGTGCACCTGGAAGCCCATATAGATTTTGACCGGGATATAAATTTATCTGAATTTGACAAAATTCTGGATCAGATCGAAGAGGAAGTATATCACAAATTTGGAATAAACCATGTCAATATCCAGCCGGAATACGGGAAATGCGATAGCAAAAAAGTGATTGTACAGGACTGATATGAAGATTGAGATAAAAAGATTTGAAGAGCTTAATACAACGGAACTTTACGCGATTCTTAGATTGCGGAGTGAGGTATTTGTAGTGGAACAGAACTGTGTTTACCAGGACATAGATGCCAAAGATGAGAAAGCCTTACACCTTTTAGGGACTAATAAGGGAGAACTTGCAGCTTATACGCGAATCTTTAAGGCTGGAGACTACGCGGAAAAGGCCAGTATAGGCAGGGTAGTGGTAGACCCGGGGCATAGGGGACACGGTTATGGCTATGAGATTATGAAGGCCTCCCTGAAAGCTGTCAAGGAAAATATAAAGGAGGATGAAGTTGAAGTTTCTGCACAGACCTATCTAAAGGATTTTTACAATAGCCTGGGCTTTTCTGAAGTAGGGGAAGGTTACCTGGAAGATGGCATACCTCATATTAGAATGTTAGCTGCCCTTTGAGACCTTTTCAAAATTCTTCTCGAAATACTCTTTGGCTACCAACCATTGATCGTGATGGTCGTCAGGGTTTCTGGCGATCATATCCCCGACCTTAGGGCTGCCGTTTTCAATATCCGCTGCGGAAATGGAAACAAACTCAGACAATTCCTCTCCTTCAATATACGGCCGCATTTCTGCGATATCTACCCGGCGATATTTTTCGAATTCCGATGAGTTACTCATGGCTTTAAATTCGTACTGCAATTTAGGCTTTTTGTTCTGTATCAAATAAAAGGCCCAGGTGTTCGCTGTCCGGTTTGCGGTTATGGGTCAGTTTACTGACTAATACATAGGAGAATAAAGACATTAGAAAAGCGGGTATAATTTCGTGCACTTCTTCCATGGCTTCATATCGAAAGCGAATCCCAAAACGCCATATGATGTTGGTCAACATCCCTACGATCATAGAGACCAGAGCTCCCAGATCTGTTCCCCATTTTAGGTATAGTCCGCCAAAGATAGCCGGGAAAAAACTGGCGGCGAAGACGGCCCCGGCAAAAGCTGTTAACTCTACTATGCCGGCAATGGGAAATAAGGTAAAAGCGTAAACCAGGACACAGTAAAATGCCATAAACCATTTGGTCCGTGTGATTATTTTCTTTTCCTGCATAGGTCTCACAACATGCCAAAGGTCTTTCACAAAGGCGGTTCCAATGATAATGATTACCGAAGCCAGGGAAGACATTCCGGCAGCGAACAGTCCTGCCACACAAATCCCGCTTACCAGTTCATTGTCAAATTTATCCAACATAAAACCGATAACCTCGTCCGTATTCCGGATAAGATAAGTGGCTTCCTCACCGCTAGCCATGGCGTGAACAAGGGCGCCGAGACCCATTACACAAACCAGGGAGATACCTAAAAAAAAAGGGGTCCATATCATAGCAAAACGCATGCTCTTCGCATTGTCTATGGAGTAAAAGCGAATGAGGTTTTTGGGTTCGGAGATCTGCTTCATACCTATGGCAAGGCCTATCCCTAGTATGTAAAGAAAGGGTACCAATTGCCCAAAACTAACCAGGCCTTCTCCTATGGCGGCACCTGATGCGGTTTTATGATCTGTTTGCCTTAGGGTATCAAAGAGTTCCGTAACCCCACCCACATAAATAAATGGGATGGCCAGCATGAGGATTGCTACCCCAAACATAATAATGCCCTGTATGGCATCCGTCCACAAAACACTGTACATACCTCCCCATATGGTATAAGCGCAGGTGATGAACAGAATGGAAAAAGCCCCGTATTCATAGGGGATGTCCAGTACGGAACTCAGCACATGAGCGCAGCCTTTGGCTATACCCACCATATACCAGAGCGTAGCGAAGAGAATTATGGCTGCGGAAAGTACCCTGATGGTTTTTGCCAGCCTGCTTTTATATCTCAGGTGAAAATAATCAGGAATGGTAAAGGATCTGAGGCGTGCCGACTGAAAACGCATCCTCGGGCCCAGCAGTTGCCAGGAAATAATACAGAAAAAGGTCCAGATAAATCCCATCCAGGCCCAGGATAGGCCAAATTCAAAGGATTTTCCAGCCTGCCCGATATAGGTGTTTGTACTGGCTGAGGTTGAGAAAAATGCAAGGGAGATCACCCAACCGGGTATTTCTCTCTTCGCGATATAGTAGCCCTCTACGTCTTTTGCAGCCTTTTTTTTAAAGTACCAGCCGATAGCCAGGCACCCCAGTATATAAATGAGAATGAGGAGTAAGGTGAGATAGCGCTCTTTAAAATATTCCATATTTATTCAGCACCTTGATCTTTCTCCTCATTGAGATAGATCTTCCGTTTAAGTACCAGCCAGGCGTTGATGAAGATCAATACAAGGATCCCGAGATAGGGAAAAAAAGTTAGAAAATCCATATTAGAAAAATTGCTTTACAGCTTGTTTGGTAACTTTCCCCAGAACGTTCCTCGGGAGTTCTTCCCGGACCACATACTTTCGGGGTAACTGATATCCCGGAAGTTCTCCTTTTAGCCATTCGGTTATGGCATCGGTATCTACTGAGGGTTTTGTGCTTATCAAACATGCCGCTATCACTTCTCCCCATTCTTCATCAGGCAGGCCTACCACTGCGCAATCCTCAATTTCCTCATGCCGTCTTAGCACATCCTCAATCTGAAGAGCGGAGATCTTATATCCGCCAGATTTGATGATATCCACACTATTACGCCCGAGAATTTTGTATATACCATCATTGAATTCCGCCATATCTCCTGTTTTAAACCAGCCATCTTCGGTAAAAGCCTCTTTTGTGGCCTGTTCCTTTCTCCAGTAAGCTTTAAAAACACAAGGGCCTTTTACCTGGATCTCTCCGGGACTTCCGGAAGGGATTTCCTTCCCATTTGCATCAACAAGGCGTATTTCCACCCCGGGTAAAGGCTTACCTACATAACCGGGCCTGCGTTCGCCCCTATAGCTGTTAGAAAGGGCCATCCCGATCTCGGTCATCCCATAGCGTTCCAAGAGCACATGTCCTGTAATTGCCTGCCATTTTTCTAGCACCGGAACCGGAAGTGCGGCCGAACCAGAAACCATCAACCGTAAGTCTGAAACGGCCTTTGAAAGTTGCTTTTGTTCTTCTTCCGATGCCTTATCCCAATAAGAGATAAGTTTAAAATAGATCGTGGGCACGGCCATAAAAAGAGATAACCTTCCCGATGCCATGATATCCCAGACCTTATTTGCATCGAATTTTGGCAGAAACTCGCAACAAGCGCCAACCCAAAGCGCACAGCTCATAACGTTTATGATCCCGTGAACGTGGTGCAAGGGGAGTACGTTGAGGATATGATCATCCATTTCCCACTCCCAGGCATCTACCAAGGTTTTGATTTGGGACGAAATGTTATTATGGGTAGTTACCACCCCTTTTGGCTTGCTGGTGGTACCGCTGGTATAAAGGATCATGGCGTTACGCCCCGGGTTTATTTCAGGTAATGCGCCTCCAGATCCGCTTAAAACACTATCCAGATGAAGCAGTTTAACTGCTGTAGACTCTTGCAGTGGCTGAAGGAATTCGTAATAATTATCATGGGCGATAACGTATTCCGCCTCTGTGTCTTCCAGAACGTATTGGATTGAAGGCAAGGGGTGTAATACACAGAGCGGAACAGCTATGCCACCTGCATTCCAGATGCCCCACTGGACTACCGTATATTCCGGGGAAGGTGGTATGAGAAATGCGATTCTGGATTCATAAAGGTCTGCTCTTCCATTCAGTAGCTGAGATGCTACAATGTGTGCGGTATCCAGAAGTTCACCATAGGAAAGGGAGCTGCTATCGGAGCGCAATGCGGTGCGTTCCTTAAAATTGTCAGCCCTTTCTAGTAATGGTATCATAGAACCTAAAGGATGACGGTTTTGTTCGTTTTGAAGGATTCGTCTGCAGCCAGCACGATTTTAAGGCTGTTAACGGCATCATTGAGATGATTGGTAAGATCCAGGTCTTCTGAAATTGCCTTTAAAAAATATTGTTGTTCCAAAAGGCATAAACCATCGTGATCCGGTTCATCAGAGGTGTTGATAAGTTCATCATTGTACTTGAAATTACCCTCCTGGTCCAATTCGCTGTGATGCAATAACAGGCCTCCGGTTTTGGTGTGGCCTTCAATATCGTCTGAATCCCCTTTGGCATCTTCAGCAATGGAAACACAGCCTTTGGGGCCCATAACGTCCTTAATAAAAAAAGAAGTCTCACTGATCATGGGTCCCCAGGCGGCTTCGTACCAACCAACGGAACCGTCTTCAAAACGCACCTGCAGTTGTCCGTAATTGTACATTTCCTCAGCTATCTCATCGGAAAGCCGGGCACCTATAGCGCTTACACTGACCGGGTTGGAACGGGTCATCAAACACATAATATCCACGTAGTGAACACCACAGTCTACTATAGGAGACATGGAATTCATTAACTGCTTATGGGTGTACCATTGTCCGCCGGAACTTTGCTGGTTGAGATTCATCCGCATAACCAGGGGTTTGCCCAGGCCCTGGGCAACTTCAACAAATTTAGCCCAGGCAGGATGTACCCTTAGAATGTACCCAACGACCATTTTTTTCCCTTTTTCCATGGACAGATCTACCAGGCTCTGGGCGTCTTCCACGGTAAGGGCAAGTGGTTTTTCCACAAAAACATGCGCACCGGCTTCCAGGCTTTTTCTGATATAAGTTGCATGGGTATCCGGATAAGTATTGATGGAAACTGCATCGGGTTTCGCTTCGGCAAGGGCGGTATCGAAGTCCTGAAAAGTGGGCTGCCCACCGAGTTCCTTGGAAAGTCGCTCCCTGCTTTCTGGTTTACGACTGACGAGCCCGGCAATCTCAAAGCCATCCAATTGATGATAAGCCCGGGCATGACTGGTCCCCATGTTTCCACACCCCACTACTAAAACGCGTATTTTTTTCATTTTATAAAGTTCTTATTCAGCTGGTTTACTGATTGCTATAATGTTATAAGTTCACTTTTTACCTATGCTCAATTCAGCGGTCAACCAAGTCGGGCCAATACCTTGTTCGCCTTGGATGCTACAGATTTTCGCTTGTCCTTTTTGAGGCGATTAAGATGAGGTAACACGAAACTTTTGAGTTTTTCCTCCCCTTCGGCCCATTGACCCAGGGTCTCCATAGTCATATTCAATACGATCCAGTCATCCTGGCTGGCGATATTTCGCTTCAGAAGCCCTGTTGCCTTCTTTTTTTGGGAATCGTTGAGTTCTTTTTCCAGCATTAAGAACAACTGTGCAAGCGTCCATTGGGTAGAAGCCTGGTCTATAAGGGCGATTTCATCCAGAAAACGGTCAATATAAGGAACTAATAACGATTTATTCGCCTTACAAATGCGTTTCATGGCGTTGGAAACCCTTAGGCGAACCACTTTATCTTTACTAAAGTAGGTATTGAAGAGCAAATCGAACTTTGAAGGATCTGCCAAAATCATTTCAACAACCTGAACGGTATTGCCCAGGGAATTCGGATGTCCTCCACTTAACAGATGCTCTATTTCTTCCATGGGGTTTTAGGCCTAAGGATATCAAAGCTACAAAATATAGGTTTCGCCTAATAGGGCTTAAGACAAATTATTATCTTGTAGATCATTCACTTAGAAATGCGTCCTCTAATACAATTTAAGTTGTTCTTCCTTGCCTTCTTGCTCTTTCTTGCCGCAGATCTGGCTGAAAGCGAACCTGCACCAAAAAATCAGGAACCAGTAAATATTGTGTTTATGATCGCGGATGACTGGTCTTATCCGCATGCAGGCGTCTATGGTGATGAGGTGGTGCGTACTCCTACGTTCGACAAGCTGGCCAGGGAAGGGGTATTATTTGAGAATGCCTTTTGCGCGGCACCCTCCTGCTCGCCTTCCAGAGCGGCTATCCTTAGCGGAAGATATCCTCATCAGCTGGAAGATGCGGGCAATCTTTGGTCCATCATTTCCAACAGGCACCCAAACTGGGTAAGCAGGCTTCAGCAGGCAGGCTACCATACCGGTAAGAGTCGGAAAGGATGGGGTCCCGGAGATTATGAAAGAGGAGGATATGAACACAATCCTGCGGGAAAAGACTATACGGATATTGATGCATTCCTAAAAGAAAGGTCCCCGGGACAACCCTTTTGTTACTGGTTTGGAAGTAACGACCCGCATAGGGATTACGATACCAATTCCGGCATTAAGACCGGCATGGATCCTATGGCGGTTGAGGTGCCAGGCTTTTTGCCTGACCTGAAATGTGTTCGAAATGATATTTTGGATTATTATTTCGAGGTGGAACGCTTTGACCGGGAATGCGGTAACATCATCAATTCCTTAAAGGAAAAAGGGCTATTGGACAATACGATGGTGGTCATGACCAGCGACAACGGCATGCCCTTTCCCAGGGCAAAGGCTAATCTCTATGACTACGGCACCAGAATGCCTCTGGTCATCTACTGGAAGGGCAAGGTGATTTCAGGAATCAAAGTAGCGTCCATGGTAAATCTTATAGATCTGGCACCTACCTTCCTGGAAGCGGCCGGGCTTGAAATACCAGATGAGATCTCTGGCCGGAGTCTACTTTCAGAGATGGCCGGCAAGACCTCTTCAAAACAAAGGGATACGGTTTTCCTGGAAAGGGAAAGGCACGCCAACGTCAGAAAGGGAAACCAGAGCTACCCATGTCGGGCAGTCAGAACAAAAGATTATTTGTATATCCGAAATTTTGAACCTGACCGATGGCCGGCTGGCGATCCGGAAACCTTTCAATCTGTCGGGCAGTTTGGAGATATTGACAATTCGATTTCCAAATTTCTGATAATGCGGGCAGGCGCCTCAGGAAAGGGGGATTATTATAATCTGGCCTTTGGCAAAAGACCCGGGGAGGAGTTATACATACTCTCAGAAGACCCCTATAATCTCAGGAATATGGCAGCGAAACCAGAGTATGAGGCAATTGTAAAAAAATTGAGATCATCTCTGGTGCATTGGATGCGGACCACCGCAGATAGGCGTTTGGAAGATCCTCAAACTACTTTTTGGGATGAGGTGGAATACACGCCGGATTACCAGTTTGAAAATTTTGACCTGCAAAAAGAGATCTCCGAATACCGAATGCTAAAAAAGAAAGGCAGCAATTCCTACGAAGCGATTCCCTGTATGGAATAAACCTCCTGTCAAAAATACTTCTTCAGTATCCCGGCCACCGAATGATAGTACGATCGCCCGAAAAGATTGAGATGCACCAGCAGATAGTACAATTGATACAGATCCTGTCTTTGGGCCTGCCCTTCTTTTAAAGCATGTATCTCATGGTATCCCTGGTAAAATTCCGGACCGAAGCCTCCAAAAAGCCTGCTCATAGCCAGGTCTACTTCACCGTGACCGTAATAGACGGAAGGATCTATCAGATAAGGCACCCCATCTTCGGATATTAAATAATTACCACTCCAAAGATCACCGTGGATCAGTACTGGTGAAATGCCCCCAAGCAGTCTCTCCAGGGCGGATCGCATACGGTCTTCAGAAGGTATTTCACGCTCAGACAGCAAGTTATGATCTCTTGCCATATTCAATTGGGGCATCAGCCGTTCACCGAGGTAGAAGGCAACCCAGTCTTTTGATTTTTTGTTTGATTGTGGCAACCTCCCAATAAAGTTGTCCGTATCCCACCCAAAGAATTTAGAAGGGGTGAGATGCAGTTTGGCAAGTTGAGTTCCAAAAAGCCGCATTTCTGAAGCCTCAGGCCTTTTTGCCTGGATGTATTCCAGGATCAGAAAAGCATATTCGTCAGACAGTCCAAATCCCATGACCTCCGGAGTCGCGACGGTACCACTCTCCTTAATAGCCTCCAATCCGGCTCGTTCAGAAGACAGCACTTGATTTCCGTTGTCTCCGGGCATGAGCTTGCAAAAAAAGCGGTTTGTCGCGGTTTCCAGGCCATACGCTGTAGCAATATCGCCTCCGGAAACGGGGAAAACAGACTTGATCCGGGTGCCGAGCTGAAATTCGAGCTGCTGCCTGAGGTTCGCATCCATCGTGATCAGAGTGTTATTCGTTGTTTGAATTGCGCGATACCGAAGCCATTCTCCATGACCATTTTTGCTTCAGGACTCTCTGAATCTAACAATGGATTGGTATGATTAAAGTGGATAAAAAATACCTTTTCTTTTTCCTTTGGTTCCAGTTCTTTAAAAAGATCAAGACTTTCTGATACGAGTGGATGAGGAATCTCACTGATATCCCTGTGGCCTACCTCTTCAGTACTAAAAAAGGTGGCATCCAGAAAGGCGTAGTCCACCTCAGAGATCAATTTAATGATGTCCTGATCCCAGCGGCTCCATTTGTCGATATCCGGGATAAAAAGTACGCTTTTCTCCGACCCTTTAATACGATATCCTACGGTTTCCGAATACTCATCCCTATGGGGTACGGTAAAAGGGGTTACGGAGAGGTTAGGGCCCAATACAATGGTTTCCCGGTCTTGCAGGGCTTGGATTTTGATATTACCCCTGCTAACTAACTGGCTCCAGGGCCCGTTGTTTTTGAGGAAGTTTTGCATTCTCGGCATGGCAAATACCTTGGCCCCGTTGGTATTGGCTGCTTCCATTCCAAAGAACTGTAGTCCGGAATAGTGGCCAATATGGGCATGGGTAAGAAAAATACCATTGGGGATCTCGTTCAGAGCAATTGGCGCATCTTCTTTTAGAACTCTTAGTTGCAGCCCGATATCCGGGGTAGCCTCAAACAAATAGGACTTCCCAAACTCGGGATCCACCAATGCCAGCGAAACCGCCTTTCGGGTTTCATCCGGATCCAAAAAAAGATCTTTACAGCAATCGCGCGTGCATCCCAATTGAGGGGAACCAGCATCCTGAACCGTTCCCAAAACCTGAATATAGGGGGAAGCCGTACTGGGTATAAGGGTAAAATGGGAGTTTTGAACGGTCTTTTCCGTCTTTTCTTTACAGCAAAACAGGCATAAAATAAGTAATAGCTTGAGGAACCTCATCTCCGATATTTAATCCAGATCTCCCGGGTAGCGCCCTACAACGGTCCATCCACCATCCACTACAATGGTTTGCCCATTGATATGTGCGGCTTCTTTTGATAACAGGAACAGGCAGGTGTTCGCGATGTCCTCTGGCTTACCTACAACTCCCCGGGGCACCAACTTCGCCCATGCCCCAGCGTAATCGGGTTCTTCCAGTTCCGTCCGCTCGGTAAGCGTAGCCCCGGGAGCAATGACGTTAATGGTGATCTCATGCGGTGCCAGGGCGAGCACCAGGTTGCGGGCCATCATCCGCAAGGCTGCCTTGGTCATGGAATACGCGGTGAGGTTAGGATAGCTCTTGATCCCGGTTATGGAAGACATCAGAACTATTCTCCCACCTTCATTTTGCTGTTTCATTACAGGCACGGTCTTTTGGACCAGGAAAAAAGCACCTTGCAAATTCAGGTTGACCACCCGCTGGAAGTTCTCTTCCGTAAACTCGAAAAAATCACCGAAAAGTGTCATCCCGGCATTGGGAATGACAAAGTCAATCCTCTTGAAATTGGAAAGCGTAAATGCTACAAGTTCCTCTATTACCTTCAAATTGCCGGCATCACCCCCAAAAAACAAACACTTTCCTTTGGATCTCTCTCTCAGGGCCTGAACAGACCTTTCGCCCTGCTCCGCGTCAATGTCGTTCAAAACAACATGAACACCCTGGCCCAAAAGCTGATCGACTATGGCGAAACCTATACCCGTACCCGCTCCGGTTACGATAGCAACTTTGTCTTGCAATCCTGAATACAATCTAGTGATCTTTAAAAAAGTTGGTTTTTAAGCCCGAAACTCCGGTCTTGAAGGCAAAGAGTCCTCCACTATCCGGAAATTGTGCCAGCTGTTCCCGGGTTAAACCACTTCTGGCAGTTGTAATATACAACATATTCAGTTCCGGTCCGGCAAAACAGCAGGAAGTTACATGAGGGGCATTTACAGCAATACGTTCCAGCACTTTTCCGCTTAACGGATCCCATCTGCGAACGCATGCTCCTCCCCAGTGTGCGATCCACAACTTTCCTTCGGAATCTATGGTCATCCCGTCCGGGCCACCATACGCATCAGGGATCTTAAAAAGAACGCGTTCATTGGTAATAGAGCTGTTGGAAAGCTCGTAATCATAGGCTCTCACATAGTAATCCCCGGTATCGATATAGTAAAAAGTACTGCGATCGGGAGACCAGGCCATTCCGTTGGAAATGGTTGTGCCCGGTATTTGCAGGGAGGAATTAAGAGCAGGGGTCACCCTGTAGAAATTGCCTTTTCCGGCCTGGAGTTCCTTATGCATGGTACCCACCCAGAAGTTGCCGTTAGGATCGCACTTCCCATCATTGAAACGCAGTTCCGCATCCTCGTTTTCCAGGACCCCCAGGCGATCAATGGTGCTTTTGCCAAAGTGAAAAACCGCCAGACCGGTTTCCAGGGCCAACAACATATTTCCATTATCTGTCGGGACTGCTGCTCCAAGCATTTCATCAAAATGCCATTGTTGATTTGAATTATCCGAAGGATTGTGGGCATGAAGAGTGCCCTGTTCTATATCTACCCAGTAAAGAACTTGATTGCGCTGGTCCCAGACGGGTCCTTCGCCGAGAATTGCCTCCGCACCAAAAACGAGGCTTGCCTTATGATGGTTGAGTTCGGATGCCATTGGGTTGAATTAATCCGGATACAACAATACTTTTAAAGATTTCTTTTGCTCCAGTAGGTCAAAACCGGTTTTCCATTCATCCAGGCTGAAACGATGTGTAATCACATCTTCAAGTTTAATTTTACCTTCATTAATAATTGAAATTGCCCTGTCCCAGGTAGCCCTGGTATATCCAACCGAACCTTTGATATGCAATTGGCGAAAGGCGGAAAGATCAAAAGGAAGCACAACACTTTTCCCGAAATGACCTACCTGTATGTACTGGCCCAGAGGCCTCAGTGCGTTTAGGCAATTAGATGCGGAAGCCTGGGCGCCGGCTGTTTCAAAAGCCACATCAACCCCCCGGCCTGCGGTTTCTTCCTGTACAACTTCAAGAAGATCCTCATTTTCCACAATTACGGTTCTAAAAGCGCCGTAATTTTCAGCGATCCTGAGCCGCTCCTGGTCTTCACTCGTACCTGCTACAATGGTTTTGATGCCCATGGCGACCAGCATTTTCAGGCACAGCAGACCAATAGGGCCCGGACCCGAAAGCAGGACGGTGTCCCCATAAGTAACCCTGGCTATTTCCGCTACCGCATGAACGGCAACAGCAAATGGTTCCACCAGGGCAGAGACATCATCGCTGACATGTTCCGCGGTAAAATACAGTTGATCCGGCCTAACGGAAACATATTTTGTAAAAGCGCCGTTAACCCCATGCCCCATACCGCGACGGATCCGGCAAAACATGAATTCCCCGTTGTTACAATACTCACAATTGCCGCAGGAGACAGCGATCGCGCCCAAAACAGAAAAGCGAGAACCAATATCAATACCTTTAAGCGCCGGGTCTTTGTCTACCACCTTTCCTGAGAATTCATGTCCCAGAATGACCGGCGGATAGTTTTTAAAAGTGTCGTGAAATACGTGCAGGTCTGTACCACAAATTCCACAGGAATTGACCTCCAGAATTACCTTCCCGGAATCTGTTTCCGGATCGGGCATATCCTGCAGCCGAACATTTCCTGCTCCCTTCTGGTATTTAACTAGCGCTTTCATTCTTTTTAGTTGTTTTAACGCAGTATTTCTAGTGAGGCCTTTACAATATTCCCGGCCCGCAGGCCGTATTTGTCCAAAAGTTCGTCACTTTGTCCGGATTCTCCAAAAACATCCTGAACTCCTACTCTCCGTAAAGCACAGGGATGGTTTTCACCCAGTACCGCCGCGATGGCCTCGCCCAATCCGCCAATGATCGAATGTTCTTCAGCGGTTACTACAGCGTTCGTTTTTCTTGCGGAGCTAATGACAGCTGTGGAGTCTAAGGGTTTAATAGTATGGAAATGGATCACCTCCGCGGAATAACCCAGACCTGCAAGCTCATTAGCCGCTTTCAATCCCTCACTGACCATTATGCCGGTTGTAGCTATGGTAATGTCCGAGCCTTCGCGTAATACTTTTGCCTTACCTATTTCAAAGGAGTTGTGAATTTGAGGAACAACAGGGTATTTGTCTCTTCCAAACCTGAGGTAGACAGGGCCTTGCATTTTAGCCGCTGCCAGAGTCGCCATACGGGCCTCTTCATAGTCGCCGGGAACTATTACTGTCATATTGGGAAGGGTACGGGCCATGGCGATATCTTCGTTGGATTGATGGGACGCTCCATCACCACCGGTACTTATACCACAATGTGTTACTCCTATTTTGACATTGAGATTCGGATAGGCAATACTACTCCGCATCTGGTCTCCGGCTCTGCAGGTTGCAAATACTCCAAAAGTGGAAGCGAATGGGACAAAACCCTCCAGTGCAAGTCCTGCGGCTGCGGAAAGCATATTTTGTTCCTGAACCCCACAATTGAAAAAACGCTCGGGAAATACGGCTTCAAACTTTTCCGTAAGTGTGGCCTTGGCAACGTCCGCGTCCAGCACCACCACTTTCTCGTTTTCTTTCCCTAAGGCTATCAGAGCGTCCGCGTACCCCAGCCGTGTTTGTTTGTATTCCATCCTACTGAAGTTCTAGTAAAGCATTATCACGTTCCTTCCGGGCCGGGGGTTTTCCATGCCATTCCGCCTGGCCTTCCATAAAGCTCACCCCTTTTCCCTTTGTGGTATTCGCAATGATCATTACCGGTTTGTCTATGGTTTTCGCCTTTTCTACCGTTTCAATGATGGCCTGAAAGTCGTGCCCGTCTATTTCAAAAACCTCCCAGCCAAAACTTTCCCATTTTGGGACCAAAGGATCCAGTGGCATAACGTTCTCTGAATATCCATCCGTTTGCAGGTAATTACGGTCTACAAAACCAATGATATTGTCCAGTTTGTATTTGTTTGCGAACATCGCGGCTTCCCAGACCTGGCCCTCCTGTATTTCACCGTCGCCGCAAAGAATATAGTAGTAATGCTTTTTCCCTTTCAGTTTGGCACCCAAAGCCATTCCAACTCCTGTAGAAATGCCAATACCCAGCGTTCCGGTAGAAGCATCTATGCCCGGGGTTTTAGGTTGGTAGGGATGGCCCTGAAGATGAGAGCCGGGCCTTCTGAAAGTGAGGAGGTCTCCTTTTGGGAAATATCCCAAATCAGCCAGGACCGCGTATATCACCGGAGTACAATGCCCCTTTGAAAGTATGAATCTGTCGCGATCTTCCCAGTCCGGATTTTTCGGATCAATCCGCATACAATGATAGTACAACGCCGTCAGTATATCTGCAGCTCCCAGGCTGCCGCCAACATGGCCGGAATTTGCCCTGTAAACCATCTCCACGATCTCCCTTCGTATTTCCCTGGCCTTTTTTTCCAAAGTGGTTATTTGTTTGTCCGCTATCATATTTTAATCATCTATTCCTATGGGAATCCATTTTTCTTTTTGAGCTGAAGTGACAACACTATCCAGGACTTCCTGGCATTTTAGTCCGTCATAAAAGTTGGGGGTAACCGCTTTTTTAAGGGAAATACCTTCTATGAGTTCCGAAAACTGATGTACAAAAGTGTGTTCCCAACCCAGGATATGACCTGGAGGCCACCAGGCCTCGAGGTAGGGGTGAGATCTATCCGTCACCAGAATGTTTCGGAAACCCTGTTTGTCTGGATTATCACCGGCGGAAAAGTACTGTAGTTCATTCAATCGCTCCAAATTGAAGAGCAGGCTTCCCCCACTGCCAAAAATCTCTATTCTAAGGTGATTTTTAAAGCCGTTGGCGAAGCGTGTCGCATTGAAAGTCCCCAATGCGCCCTGGCGAAACCTGGCGAGAAAAAGTGTGGCATCATCCGCGCTAACTTTAGCTTTTTCGTTCCCTTTACCTGTTGGCCTTTCTTTGATGAATACTTCCTGCACTCCGCTTACTGCCTCAAACTCTCCTATCAGGTGCCTGGCCAGGTCAACAATATGGGCATTCATATCCCCGTGTGCTCCGGAACCGGTTTCCTTAACATTGTGCCGCCAGACATAAGGGAACTCAGGATCTGTAAGCCAATCCTGATAGTAAACCGCGTTAAAGTGATATACCCTTCCGATATCTCCTTCTGAGATCATCTTTTTTGCCAGCGCCAGCGCCGGCACATAGCGATAATTGAAGATCATCATGTGAATTATTCCGGCGGCTTCAGCGGCTTCATGCATTTCCCTGGCTTCACGGGTATTGAGCGCCATTGGCTTTTCACAAAGCAGATTTTTTCCCTGCTTTGCGGCTTCCATAACGATGGGATGATGTAAGTGATTCGGGGTGCAAATGTCTATCAGATCAATCTCATCGTTGGCTACTACTTTACGCCAATCCGTCTCTGTTTTGGACCAACCAAATTGTTCTGAAAATTCATTGGCTTTTTCCCGGTTTCTGGAACAGGCGGTGTGCAAAACCGGATTTGCGCTGGTATCAAAAAACCGGGGTAATTGGTTATAGGCATTGGCATGGGCTTTTCCCATAAACTGCGTCCCTATAATTCCTATGTTTACCGTTTTAGACACTACTTAAGGTTCTTCTGAGAGCCCCAATAACTCATTGTTCAGTTGGGAATCGGTTTCACTTCCGGCAAAGTCGTCAAAAGCGCGATCTGTTAGTTCGATCATATGCCTGCTGATAAATTCGGCACCTTCTGTGGCGCCCTGTTCCGGGCTTTTTATACAGCATTCCCATTCCATTATGGCCCAGCCTTCATATCCGGCGGCGGTGAGCATACTAAAGATCCTGCTGTAGTTGATCTCACCATCCCCAAGGGATCTGAAGCGGCCAGCCCTTTGTTTCCAATCCAGATATCCTCCGTAAACACCGGTCATACCATCCGGAACGAATTCCGCGTCTTTCACGTGAAAGGCCTTAATTCTATCCTTGAAGATCTTTATAAAATCAAGATAATCCAGTTGTTGCAATAGAAAGTGGCTGGCGTCATAAGTAAGGCATGCAGCCGGATGTTCATCTGTTTTGTCCAGGAACTTTTGATAGGTTGCGCCATCAAACAAATCAGAACCGGGGTGCAGCTCATAACCGAAGGTAATTCCAGCCTCCGAAGCCTGGTTAAGCAGGGGAAGCCAACGTGCAACCAATTCGTCAAAAGCATCTTCAATAAGACCAGGAGATCTTTGTGGCCAGGGGTAAATGTAGGGCCAGGCCAGTCCGCCAGACATTACAGAAATATTGGTAGTGCCTAAATGAGCGGAAGCCCTGATAGTTTTTTGAAGTTCAGCTGTGGCCCATCGTACACATTCTTGTCCCTTCAGGCCTTTGGGATAGAAGCCTTGAAATAACTTTTGATAGGCAGGGTGCATGGCCAAAACCTGACCTTGGAGATAGGAGGCCAGTTCTATAAGCTCAAGTCCCTCATCTCGGAGTGACCCTTTAATTTCGTCGCAATAAGCTTTGGATTCAGCGGCCAGATCCAGGTTGAACAATCGGGGATCCCAGCTTGGGACCTGTACTCCCTTGTACCCCAGATCTGAGGCCCATTTTGCCATGGAAACAAGAGAGTTAAAGGGAGCATCATCTCCCACAAATTGCGCTAAAAAGATCCCGGGTCCCTTCATGACATTTTTTCCATACTGAGCAAGATAGCATGAAGTTAGGAATTTACTCTATACTATTTTATCAGAAGGTAAACCAAATTGGTATCAGCCCTGTTTAAAAGGGCTTCGGCCTATTGGGAAGGGGTAGGAGCTACCTCAGAATTTCTGAATATCTGGAACTATCTTTCAAAATCGCGGACGCTGTCATGATAGCCTCGTCGTGGTCCAGATAATAATCGTACAAACCCTGCCTGTAGAAATAACGCTTGAGGATCTCATCTTCCAGATTCTTCTGAATCTCTTTTTGATGCTTGTCCAGTGCGCTTAGCTTGGTCTTGTTGATCTCAACCAACAGGCTCTTGTAACTTTCGTGCAAATCCGATCCGAAAATGGCTTTGTCCTCACCGTACATTGCCTCCTTTAAAGCGCGCTCAGCTTTGGTTTCAAAGTCAAAATTACTCTGAGATACAAAGGTCTTGAAATCACTAAAGTCCGAATCTGAAAAATTAAAGGACCCAACGTCTGACAACTTGTGACCATAATAATACTGTGTTGCGAAATCAAAGATCACGTGATTGTTTAGCAAAGCACGTGTTAGCACATTGGTTCTGGCTTCAGCCACCTCTACATCCGGCATCACTCCCCCGCCGTCCTGGACTTTTCGTCCGTTTCTGGTGGTAAAGTCCTTAAAGCGGGTATTCCTTACGGCATTACCCTGCTCGTCCCGGTTCCAGTAATCGAGCGCCTGAATACATCTGCCCGAAGCCGTATAATACCTGGAAATAGTAACTTTTAGCTGTGTGCCGTAGGTAAGCCTTAAAGGCCTTTGTACCAGACCTTTCCCAAAGCTCCTGGCTCCTATGATCACCGCGCGGTCCAGGTCCTGAAGGCTGCCGGAAACGATTTCACTCGCGGAAGCACTTCCTCCGTTGACAAGTACCACTAAGGGGATCTCCTCATCCACTGCCTTATTCCTGGTCTTGTATTCCCTGTTAAACTTTTTAACCTTGGATTTTGTGGTAACGATAAGCTCTCCCTTGGGAACAAAAAGGTTGGTAACGTTGATGGCCTCTGACAACAAGCCGCCGGGATTGCCCCGAAGGTCCAGTATGATCTTTTCAGCACCCTGACCTTTAAGGTCGATCAGGGCCGACTTGGTTTGGGAGGATGCCTTGGCATTGAACTTAGACAAAACTATATAACCGGTATTAGGACCTACCATTTTGTAGTAGGGTACGGCATCTACCTCTATGGCTTCGCGCTTTATGGTGGTGGTCTTGGTTTCTCCCTGTCTCAGGAAAGTCACATCCACACTGGTATTGTTGGCGCCTTTCAAAAGCTCACTGGCATCGTCTTTAAAGTCGGAAATGGTAATATCCCCTATCTTGATGATCTCGTCTCCTGCCTTGAGACCTGCCTGGTCCGCAGGATAACCCTGGTAGGGCTCTACAATGAGCAGTTTTTCATTATAGGAGCGGACCAGTGCCCCTATTCCCGAATATTCACCGGCATTGTTGATCTTATAAGCCTCAACATCCTGTTCATTGAGGAATTTGGTGTATGGGTCCAGATCTTCTAGCATGTTTTTAATGGCTGTGTCCATGAGCTCTGCCGGATTGGTCTCATCCACATAATTCATATTGAGCTCTTTGAAAAGCGTGGTGAAAATTTCGATTTGCTTGGCAATCTCGAAAAAATCGCTTTTAAAGCTACTTCCTGCGATGAGCAGGACAACGGCAAAAACCGGGATCAATATCTTTTTACGGGTCAATTTGTGCATGGCCTTCTTTGCTTAAGAATTTTTGAATAACGCCTGACATACTCTTCTCTAGCTGCCGGTATGACGGCATTTCTTTTCCAATATATAAAAATAGAAACGCAAAGTTTCCCTCTATGTTGTTAAAAAAACGGTGTTTGTTCAGCCTGTAATTTTCCCTTAATAACCTTTTGATACGGTTCCGTTTTACGGCGCTTTTGAACTTTTTTTTAGGAACGGAAACTCCGGCGCGAATAGCAACGGGGCCGGGATCTGATAATTTGAGGTAAACGAGACGCAAAGGGTATACTGTAATGCTTTGCCCATTTAAGAACAACTCCCCGATAAGCTTTTTGCTTTTCAGTTTCTCACTTTTGGGAAAGGTAAAGCGCATAAAGATCAAAATTAGCAAATATAATGAGACCCTTGCGTATGACAATTGTCATTTAAAATCGGGAAAAACCGGTCTACCTTGCTCTTTAGCTAATTTATTCACATGGGAGAACTTAAGGTTAAAAGATTTGAAAGGCACGCGGACAAGGCCAATTATATCTCTCAGTTGCTCAAGGAGATTGAGATTCTGGAATTTCTGATCAAAGAAAAACGATTTGAGCGGAAACCTATCCGAATAGGGGCGGAACAAGAGTTTTGTGTGACGCAAAACAATTGGGAACCCAATAACAATGCCGGAGACATTCTCGAGGAGGTAAACGATCCCCATTTCACTCACGAACTTACGCGGTATAATCTTGAGATCAACCTGGATCCCCTGGTGCTGAAAGGCTCCTGCTTTTCTGAACTTCACTGGCAGTTAGACCTATTGCTCGATAAGGTAAGCCAGGTAGCGGACAAACACGATTCTAAAATTGTACTGACCGGTATTTTGCCAACAATTGGCTCCGATCACCTGGAAAAGGATTATATGACCCCTGCCAAACGATACGATCTTTTGAACAAATCCATAAAGGAGATCCGACAGAAGGACATCGAATTGCATATTAAAGGGGTGGACGAGATAAACCTATATCACGATTCTATATTGTACGAGGGTTGTAACACCAGTTTCCAGGCGCATTTGCAAATAGATCCTGAAGATTTCATAAGCGCTTACAATTGGGCACAGGCCATTTCCGGTCCGGTATTGTCCATTTGTACCAACTCACCACTTCTAATGGGTAAGGAACTATGGGAAGAAACGCGGATCGCACTTTTTACCCAGAGCATTGATACCAGGCCCAGTTCCTTTGTGCTTAACGAGCGGGAATCCAGGGTAAGTTTCGGCAACCAGTGGGTAAAAGGGACCATCGCGGACTTTTTGAAAGACGAAATTATCGGTTATCGAAGCCTGATCACAGGAGATTTCAACGATTTAAGCTGGGAGGAGATCAAGGGAGGAATGACCCCTAAACTAAAGGCGCTTGGATTGCTAAACGGAACCATCTATAAATGGAACCGCCCGTGCTATGGTATCACGGACGGGCTACCCCATCTGCGAATAGAGAACCGCTATATTCCTGCAGGACCGACAACAGAGGATGAGATCGCTAATATGATGTTCTGGGTAGGTATCATGCAGGGAAGGCCCGCGGAATGGGATAATGTTCATGAGCGGATGGATTTCAAAGACGTAAAAGGCAACTTTTTTAATGCCGCCAGGTACGGGATGGCATCTCAGTTCTATTGGGATGGTAAACTTTGCAGTAGCAGGGATCTTATTCTGGACACCCTCCTGCCCATGGCGTATAAGGGACTTTACAAAATGGACTTGGAGCCAAAAGACGTTGAGCGTTATCTGTCCGTAATAGAACGGAGGGCAAAAACCCGCGGCGGCTCGCGATGGATCACGGAGGCCTACAGATCTTTAAGAAAGAAGGCCAACAGACCCGAAGCGCTTAGAATTCTGGTGGCTGCAATGCATGAAAGGCAGAACAAAAAATATGCTGTAGACGCGTGGGAATTGCCACGTGGAGATGAGTTTGCTACAAAAGACGAAGCCAGGAAGGTGAAGGACATTATGAATACGAGGGTTATTACAGTCCTCGAAAATGACAGTTTAGAACTAGTTCTGAAAACCATGCAATGGAAGGACATACATCATATGCCCGTATTGAATAAGAAACAGGAGCTTTCAGGGTTGCTAAGCTGGAAGGATATGGAGCAGTACCTGGATGAACCTGAAATCCTGAGGGGACGTATTGATGCTTTGATGCAGCGCGACCTGATCACCATTGACAAATCCGCCAGCCATGCCGAAGCTAAGGATTTAATGCAGTCCAACAACATAAACTGCCTGCCCGTCCTCCAGGGAAAGCGGTTGGTAGGGATAATCACTTCAAATGACCTCTGACACTTTGCTCCTAAAAAAACAAGACCCCTTGCCTGATACCGAAGAAGATCGCTTTATAGGGAAAATCATAAAACCCGAAGGCCCTACTCTGGTTTTTTTCGGCGGTATTCATGGCAATGAACCTGCCGGACTCAAAGCGATACAGCATGTATTCTCCACCCTGGAGGGCAATCAGGAGCGATATAAGGGTTCGCTCTTCGGGATCCACGGAAATATACCGGCCGGTACTATCGGCAAACGGTTTGTGGAGCAGGACCTGAACCGGCTTTGGACCACCAAAGAAATCTCCAGGATCACCGGGAAAGAGAAGGCTTCCAGGACCACGGAAGAAATTGAACTTGTGGAGCTTTACTCCATCATTAAGAAGGTCCTTAGTCTGGGGTCACCACCTTTCTATTTTTTTGACCTTCATACTACCTCCAGTCCAACCGCTCCCTTTATAACCATAAATGATGCCTTGATCAACAGGGATTTTTCAAAACAATTCCCTGTACCTGTCATCTTGGGCATTGAAGAATTTCTGGAAGGACCTTTGTTGAGTTATATCAATGCGCTGGGTTACGTTTCTCTCGGTTTTGAATCCGGCCAGCATAACGACCCGGAGGCTGTTCAGGCTGCCATTGCCTTTATGTGGTTGACATTGGTTTACACCGGATTTATGAAGGATGATGGGCATAGGATCCACGAGAGGTTTTCGGCGGAACTGGGCAGTATGGTAAAGGAAAGTATTGGGAATTTTTATGAAGTAACTCACAAACACCAGATAGAACCCGGGGATAAATACCAAATGATAGAAGGTTTTGAAAGTTTCGGAGATGTCGCCAAGGGAACCATTTTGGCCGAGCATAACGGAAAGGTAGTTTTTACAAAGAAAAAGGCTGTTCTATTCATGCCGCTTTACCAGGCTCAGGGAAAAGAAGGGTTCTTTCTCATACGTAAGATCCCTATTTGGGCCCTGTGGATTTCCAGAATAGTGCGCAAACTTCGCCTGGAGAATTTGTTGCTATTGCTTCCAGGTGTTACCCGATCCCGGAATAGAAAGGAGCAATTGCTGGTCAACACCAGAATTGCCCGCTTTTTCACCAAACCCTTCTTCCATATTTTGGGATACCGAAACCGGGAACTGGCAGAAGACCGCATACTACTCAATTCCAGGGAGCGTGTTGCCCGTACCAAAGACTACAGGAAAACATCCTGGTTTCGTCCGGGCGCCTAATCTTTAATATCCAGTTCTTCGGCCTGCCAAAGGTTATTCTCACGGTCTACATCTGCCATGAGTTGGGAGGGATCTATGGAGATCGCCTGGATCTCGGACAGCGGTCTGCCCACCTGAAATCCGTAAGATGGATAGGCCCAGGCCCAGTCTGGTAGTAAAGTGCGTTCCAGCCCGGGATAGGGGTTTTCTTTTTCTCCTCTCATAACCCGCAAAGGTGCATAAAAGGTTTCCCTGCTCCCGTCTTTATAAACCACCAGAACGTCTACGGGCATAGGCATAAGCCCTATTCTTTCGAGGTTTATCCGCGTGTTATCACCTTCGGCTAACACTTCTTTTATACCGTAATCAATCGTATTGGTCGTTTGCGTCCAATCCTGCAGGTACCATCCTAATTCCAGCCCGGAAACCTTTTCCGCGGTCCTTTTGAAATCGTTAGGTGTTGGATGTTTGAATTTAAAATCGTCATAGTATTTCCGAATGGTCTCCATAAGCTTATCCTGACCAATAACATACCCAAGTTGCGAGAGAAAGACGGATCCCTTGCTGTAAGCAGAGATGCCATAGGCGAAATTCACGTCGTAGCGATCTGCATGAGTGCCCTGTGGCTGCTCCCTGCCGGATTGGGTGAGGGCGAAATAGCCTTTGTAGGAATCCTCAAAAGGGTTAACCTTATTCTGATCCATTATTTCATTCATGCAAAGGCTGGAAATAAAGGTGGTGAAGCCTTCATCCATCCAGGCGTGCTTGGCTTCATTCGTGGCCAGCACGTGCTGAAACCAGGAATGCGCCAGCTCGTGAACGGTGACTCCCACCAAACTACCAAAACTACGTTTACCCGTTATCAGCGTACTCATAGCGTATTCCATTCCGCCGTCCCCACCCTGGATTACGGAGTATTGATCGTAGGGGTAAGTGCCAATATTCTTGTTGAAGAAGGTCATAGCGTCCGCGGTCTTGGGCTGTAAATTCTTCCAGTTCTCCAGGATATCCTCATCGTTCTTATAGAGGAAATGCAGTAAGGGGCCATTCTCCATCTGCAAAGTGTCGTGAATGTATTCCGGATCTGCGGCCCACATAAAATCATGCACCTTTGGCGCTATAAAATGCCAGGTCAGCGTTTTGCCTTTTGGGCGGTCTACTTTAGAGCCAGGCGCTTCGTAGCCATGGCCTATCTGCTGGGGATTTTGTAAATAACCGCTTCCGCCAACAACATAGGTCTTGTCTATGGTGAGCTTGACATCAAAATCACCCCAGACCCCGTGGAACTCCCTGGCGATATAGGGGTCTGCATGCCAACCTTCAAAGTCGTATTCCGCCAGTTTCGGATACCACTGGCTCATTGAAAGTGCGACCCCCTCGGCATTATTTCTTCCGGAACGCCTGATCTGAACGGGTACCTGCCCTTCGAACACCATATCAAAAGTAGTTTTAGATCCCGGCTGTATGGGAGAGGCCAGACTTACTTCTAAAACCGTACCTTCCAGGGAATAGTCTACCGCCTTACCATCCTGGGTAAGGGAAGTGGCTCTGAGGTAACCGATCTCTTCCGGTTTCAGTGCGGCTATACGGCTATTGCCATCTACAAACATACGGCCGTCAGGATCTTTGATGTTCTGAAGCCTGATATCCATTTCACTTCCCGGCTGAAAAGCGTTAAAATACATATGGTAGTATACCTTGTTCAGGACATCCGGAGAATTGTTGGTATAAACCAGTTTCTGCTTCCCGGAATACTGAAAGTTGGTCACATCCATATTAACCTCCATCTTGTAATCTACATGCTGCTGCCAGTAGGAATTTTGCTGTGCTGCAACTCCCACTGTGAACAAAAGCGCCATTACAGGCCACATCAATCTTTTCATATACTTTTTGTTTGTGCTAGACTTTTAGTTTTCCTTTAGCGACCTGTTCCGCCATGATCAAAGCGTTATAGGCATTGGCAATCCTTCCTGATTTTGAGATCTTGTCCATATAACTGGCCTTGGAAGCATCTCCGGATACTATAATAGATGTCTTTACCCTGAGACCAGAGGTCATTATGATCTTTTTTACTTCTGAAGCCGTAAGTTTTGGATAATGCGAGCGGATCAGCGCCGCTATCCCTGAAACCCCCGGTGCCGCAAATGAGGTACCGTTACTAAACTCGTATTTGTTTCCGGGCTGGGTGGAATAGATATCCGAACCCGGTGCAAACACATCCACATTTATTGCTCCGTAATTGGAATAAGAAGCCACCATTTCCGAACCGTATTTGCTGGCCAGGGCACCTACCGTGATCACATTGTCCGCAAATTCGGGGCCATTGTTAATCTGGTCATTCGGAAAGTTTGGATTTGCGGGATTATCGAGGTCGTTCCCATCGTTGCCCGCGGCATGTACGATAAGCACGTCTTTTTCCGCTGCGTATTTAATGGCATCGTAAACCCAATCTGCATTGGGAGAAAAGGACTTTCCAAAACTGGCGTTGATCACTTTGGCTCCATTGTCTACCGCGTAGCGGATCGCCAGGGCGATATCCTTATCGTATTCGTCTCCGTTGGGGACTGCTCTCAGGCTCATAAGCGCTACGTTATTGGCAACTCCTTTCATCCCGACTCCGTTATCGCGTTCAGCTCCGATAATCCCGGCAACATGTGTTCCGTGACTTTCGTCTTTGAGCATGTTTTGAGGATTACCATTGCCATATCCCTTGTCATCAAAATCATAAGGATTATCACCTACGGGCTTACGTCCGTCAAATTCCGCATTCAGGTGGTAGTTGAGCTGTTCGGAAAAATAGTTAATACCGTCTTTAAGCTCTTCCAGTACTTCAGGAATACTGTCTGCAAAAGAATACATCTGCATTAAAACGCCAATATGCTGTTGCATGGCCTGATCCTCCGTTTTGATTTGGGTAATATCCTCTTTATCGTAGGTGTCTTTTCCAAGATGCTTTTTTACTGCCTCATCGGCATTTTTCACGGTTTGCAGGATCTGCTCATATTGTTGCTTATTCTGTTTGGCCTGTGAGCTTTCAGAGTCTAATTGGCTTTTGGCCTTCAATTGAGTATCGGCATCAGCCAGTTTGAGTTTTACTATTCTGGTAAATTCCAGTTGCTCATTGTATGAAGCACCTAAAAAGTTATAGCCGTGAATGTCATCAACATAGCCATTCTTATCATCGTCTTTCCCATTCCCTGGCCTTTCACGTTTATTGGTCCACAGAACGCCATCAAGGTCTTCGTGCTCCAGGTCCATTCCGGAATCGATTACGGCTACGATTACTTTTTTACCCTTTTTAGTTCCGATGATATCTCTGTAGGCGCGGTTAACACTCATTCCGGGAATGGTATCCGTGGTAAGGTCTGCATGACCCCAGGATCTCTTTTCAGATTCACTGAGCTCCGTGATCTTCAAGGGTACATTGTCTATATTCTCTACAGGAGTAAGTATAAGGGATGTGCCTCCGCAGCCGCTTAGTATAAGTATCCCTAAAGCCGGACCACAGAGTAATTTAAAAAAACGGATCTTCATATGATTGCTAATTATTAGTGTATTTTATTGTAATGATTTCCGGGATTTAGTGCGGAGAACTGCTCCAGGCAACCCCGATCCTGCAAAGTGACAAAACAGGTAGTACCATCTGCACCTCCAAAGGTTATATTAGAAGGCTTTTTCCCTTTTAATATTACTTCCTCAAGCAATTTTCCGTCAGGGTTTAGAATGGCTACGGTACCCTTGCCATAGCGCGTAATGTACAAATTTCCTTTCATATCGCATCGCATCCCATCCATCCCGAAATTCTCAAAGGAGTGGAAGAGGGCTTTACCTGAAACCCTGCCATTTTCATCTATGGAATATCGCCAAACTTTTCTTTGAACGGACTCGTTAACATAGAGGTATTTTCCATCCGGACTAACCTCAACCCCATTGGTCGTACCCATATTTTCCTCTAATCGTATCAGCTTGCGATCCGGAGAAACATACCACAAATTTCCGGTACTTTCAGCCCAATTGGGATCGCTGAGGTAAATGCCGCCTTTATAATCCATGGCCAGATCGTTCGGTTGATTCATGGTGGTGTCCCTGACCCATATCTCCGGAACGGAAGTTCCGGGGCTAACCCTATACACAGAATGACCTTTGTAATCGGCTATAAACATATTCCCATCAGCATCAAAACGGATCCCGTTGCCTATACTGCCCTCGGGAAGTGTTAGGTACAATTCTCCCTTTCCGTTTTGATCAACTTTTCCTATAGTGCCTTCTTTCTCAAAGTTTACGGCAAAAAGCAGTCCTTCCGCATTTACCGCCGGGCCTTCAATTCCACTTGTAAATGCAGCTTCTTCGGAAAAATCCGTGCTTTTAAGTGGCCCTTGCTGGCAGGAAGACAGGTAGGGAATGAGAAATATACCAAATAGTATTTTAATTAAAGATCTCATCGAATGTATAGCTTTTATCGAGCCTGGTGCCCTTTTCTGTTTGCTTTAAGGTGCAGAGTTGGTTCACTGCATCGTGTTCCATAAAAAGGATGTACTCTTCTTCTACCGCTTTTTCCAGGAAAACCGCCTTCTCTTTCAGGGTCAGCAAAGGCCTGGTATCGTATCCCATCACATAAGGAAGTGGAATATGCCCTGCAGTAGGGATGAGATCTGCGGCAAAGACCAGGGTTTTTCCTTTGTAGGAGATATGGGGGATCATTTGCTTATCCGTATGTCCGTTGACCAAGAGAATATCAAATCCCAGCTCCGAACTTGTTACAAAATCCGATTCCGGATCAGGGATGAACTTCAGCTGTCCGCTCTCCTCCATAGGAAGCAGATTTTCCTTTAAAAAAGATGCCTTTTCCCGGGCGTTTGGTTGGGTTGCCCATTCCCAATGCGCCTGGTTAGACCAAAAAACCGCATTCTTAAATGCGGGTTCATAGCCGGTTCTATCCTTATTCCATTGTACACTGCCTCCGCAGTGATCAAAGTGAAGATGGGTCATAAAGACATCCGTAATGTCGTCCCGATGAAATCCCGCGCTGGCAAGGGATCGATCCAGGGAATGGTCCCCCCAGAGGTAATAATGACTAAAGAATTTTTCGGATTGCTTGGAGCCTAGCCCGGTATCTATTAGTATAAGGCGGTTGCCATCTTCTATAAGTAAACTTCTCGCGGCCAGGTCTATCATATTATTATGGTCTGCCGGGTTGGTCCTGGTCCATAACGATTTCGGTACTACCCCAAACATGGCGCCGCCATCTAACTTAAAATTACCTGTCTCTATGGGGTATAAGGTCATTATCTATTTTTCTAAGCGGCTGCAAAATAAGAAAAGCTGTAGGGATAGCGTGGAGACCCTCAGATTTTTTAACATATCCTTTTAAGAATTCTTTTTGGCCCCAAATTTTCCGGTAAGGCCTCGCTGCACAATTGTCCTTATTTTTCTACGGCTGTTACGACTCAGTTTGAGGATAGCACATTTCTAAAATAAAAACAGTAAATTTCGCACAAAACAAGGGCATGTTAGAACTGGCAGGGATTATTATCCTGGGAATATTGGCGCAATGGATGGCATGGCGGTTGAAACTACCCGCAATCTTACCGCTTATCCTCATTGGCCTGCTCGTTGGACCGATCGCTACCTTGTTTACTGCAGATGGTTCTAAGCTAATTGAACCCATTTGGAACGGAAAGAACGGACTTTTCCCGGGCGAAGGCCTTTATTACTTTGTTTCCCTGGCAATTAGCATAATACTTTTTGAAGGGGGCTTAACCCTAAAGCGTTCTGAAATTCAGAATGTTGGTCCGGTGATCACCAAGCTGATCACTGTGGGGACCCTGGTTACTTTTTTTGCGGCTGGTATAGCCGCTCATTTTATTTTTGACCTGAGCTGGCAGATGTCTTTCTTGTTTTCGGCCCTGATCATTGTTACCGGTCCTACGGTAATTACACCCATTCTTAGAAATATTCCCTTAAAAAAGGATATATCAGCCGTATTAAAATGGGAGGGGATCCTTATAGACCCTATTGGCGCGCTGGTTGCAGTACTTGTTTTTGAGTTTATCAGTGTGGGAGAAGGGCAGGCTTATACCCAGACTGCTCTGATAGAATTTGGAAAGATCATTTTGTTTGGCTTTACCTTCGGATTTACATTTGCTCATGCCCTGGCGTTTGCCATTAAGCGTAATTTTATCCCTCACTACCTCCTCAATGTGGTGTCGCTTTCGGTGGTGCTTCTGGTCTTCGTGGAATCAGATGTTTTTGCACACGAATCCGGCCTGCTGGCTGTGGTGATCATGGGGATGGTCATGGGAAATATGGATCTTCCAAACCTCAAAGAACTGCTATATTTTAAGGAATCCCTGAGTGTCTTGTTGATCTCTATCCTTTTTATCCTGCTCGCGGCGAATATGAATATCAGCGACCTGGAATTGATCTACAACTGGAACACAGCCATACTCTTTGCGGTAATAGTTTTCGTTGTCAGGCCATTGGGGGTACTCTTGAGTACACAGGGATCCTCACTTAGAACGAATGAAAAACTCTTTATCGGATGGGTGGGCCCCAGAGGTATAGTAGCAGCTGGTATCGCTTCGCTTTTCGGTTCTAAATTGTTAATAAAAGGAGAGCCGGGCGCGGAATACATCACCCCGCTGGTGTTCATGGTGGTTTTGGGAACGGTCTTATTGAACGCTACCACCGCGAGATATATCGCAAGGTTACTGGGAGTATTCCTGCAACAGTCTAACGGTATCCTCATAATAGGCGCGTCTGAGTTTTCAAGACTGATAGGAGAATACCTGAAAAAGAATGACCGGCATGTAGTGCTTATAGACAATAACCCTACCAATGTAGAACAGGCTAAGGAATTGGGATTGGAAGCGATTAACGCCAATGTATATTCAGACACCCTTGCGGACAATATTGAGCTAAGTGATGTGGGGTATTTGATGGCGTTGACCGGCAATACGGAGATCAACCGGTACGCCATTGATAAGTTTGAAAAGCAATTTGGCGAAAATGGATCTTTTCGCCTGGTCAGCAACGAGGAAATGAATAATCCGGAAGGGGCTCCCCGTGAAGGGCTGTTTTCCCATACGGATGATTTCATCAAGCTTGTAGAGGCCAGCCGTAAATTTCCGGCGATTCACGAGATAGCCCTGAAAGACAAGTCGCACTACGATCGACTGCTGGCAATCAGTAATTCAGATAATGATATCGTACCCATATTCCTCAAGGATCCTGAAGGAGACCTCAAGATCATTTCATCCCAAAGCAAAGATGTACAGGCGATCACAGACGGCTTTCAGCTGGTCTATCTCGGAAAAATGTTCGACGAGGAAAGCGTTGTAAACAAGGCTTTACCCGCCTAAGGCGATCATCCGGCAAAAGGCTCAGTTTTCCATACAGTCACTGAAATATCATTGCTGGCTATTTCGTATCCCTTTCCTGCTACAAGTTGATAAAAATGCACTGATGATTCCCGGGTGATCTTGTCCGAAAGTAAGGTTTCATCTATTTCACCTCCTTCCTGGCGCCAGATAAAAATGGAATTCTGTTCAATTTGAATAATACGGTGTTTGGCCGTAAACTGGGCAATATATGTGGTCATTTGGTTTGGAGAACTCTAACGAGTTATTTGGTTTTGACCCTTCAAAATACGGGAATATTTAATTCCTTGCAAAAATTGTCAGAAAAAGCAGAGCTGGCTGTTACCCTGGTCGGATCAGTGCTGCAAAGCCCTAGTCATTGAGTTTAAGTACGGCCATAAACGCTTGCTGTGGGATCTCTACATTGCCTACCTGGCGCATGCGTTTCTTACCCTTCTTTTGTTTTTCCAGAAGCTTTCTTTTTCGGGAAATATCCCCTCCGTAACATTTTGCGGTCACGTCTTTACGGAGCGCTTTGATGGTTTCCCTGGAAATGATCTTGGAACCGATAGCGGCCTGAATAGGAATGTCAAACTGCTGCCTTGGGATAAGCTCTTTGAGCTTTTCACACATTTTTTTACCGATGTGGTAGGCGTTATCCGCATGAACCAGGGCCGAAAGCGCATCCACGGGCTGGGCATTCAACAGTATATCTACCCGCACCAATTTAGAAACCCGCATCCCGATCGGGGCGTAGTCAAACGAAGCGTAACCCTTAGAGACGGTTTTTAGCCTGTCGTAGAAATCAAAGACGATCTCCGCAAGCGGCATATCAAAATTCAATTCAACCCGCTCCGGAGTGAGGTAAGTCTGGTTGGTGATCTGGCCCCGCTTCTCAATGCAAAGCGACATCACATTTCCAACAAAATCCGACTTGGTGATCACCGTGGCCTTAATATAAGGCTCCTCCACCCGGTCTACCGTAGACGGATCGGGAAGGTCGGAAGGGTTATTAACAATAATGGACTGATCGGTATTTTTAGTGGTATAGGCGTGATAACTTACGTTTGGAACGGTGGTGATCACAGTCATATTGAACTCCCGCTCCAGGCGCTCCTGAATGATCTCCATATGGAGCATCCCCAGGAAACCACAACGAAATCCGAAGCCCAGGGCCGCACTGCTTTCCGGGGTAAAAACAAGAGAGGCATCGTTGAGTTGTAGCTTTTCCATGGAAGAACGCAATTCCTCAAAATCCTCAGTATCCACAGGGTAAATGCCTGCAAATACCATAGGTTTTACATCCTCAAATCCGGCGATCGCATTATCTGTGGGCTTGTTGGCATCGGTAATCGTATCCCCGACTTTAACTTCTCGGGCATCCTTGATCCCGGTGATGAGGTAGCCCACATCTCCGGTATTGATCTGTTGCTTGGGTTGCTGTGTCAGTTTCAAGGTTCCCACCTCATCGGCAAAATAGTCCTTACCGGTAGCTACGAATTTTATCTTTTGACCCTTGTGAATGGACCCGTTTACCACCCGGAAGTATGTTTCCACTCCGCGGAATGGGTTATAAACCGAATCAAAAACCAGGGCCTGCAACGGCTCTTCCGGATTACCTTCCGGAGCCGGGATCCTTTCTATGATGGCCTCCAGGATATCCTCAATTCCAATACCGGTCTTAGCACTGGCCGGGATCACTTCTTCAGCCGAGCATCCAAGCAGATCCACAATATCGTCTGTAACTTCTTCAGGATTGGCGCTGGGTAGATCTACCTTGTTCAGTACGGGTATGATCTCCAGATCGTTTTCCAAAGCCAGGTAAAGGTTAGAGATGGTCTGGGCTTGTATGCTCTGGGCGGCGTCGACAACCAATAATGCCCCCTCGCAGGCGGCAATGGAACGGGAAACCTCGTATGAGAAATCCACGTGTCCGGGAGTATCTATTAGATTTAAGATATAGGATTCTCCCTGGTACTCGTATTCCATCTGGATGGCGTGACTCTTAATGGTGATCCCCCTTTCACGCTCTAGGTCCATATTGTCCAGCAACTGGTCCTGCTTTTCCCTTTCAGTTACAGATCCGGTAAAGTCCAACAGGCGGTCTGCCAGGGTACTTTTACCGTGGTCAATATGTGCGATAATGCAAAAGTTGCGAATGTTCTTCATAAGTGTTGAACCCTATCAACAGGAGCTGTTAGCCCAATTTGAGAGGGCAAAGATACGGTTATTGTTTGTTCTATTTTTGGTATGAAGCTATTTTTCGATGCATGAAAATGCGGCAAATGGGCCCAAATGCGCAATTTTGACTAATTTTGCAGTCGCAAAAGATATCTGAGACAGTTGGTAAAGATAGATAAGATAGAACTTCCGGATTTTCCCTTGCTCCTCGCACCTATGGAGGATGTAAGTGATCCGCCATTCCGTGCGCTATGCAAAGAGCAGGGTGCGGATGTGGTGTATACGGAATTCATTTCATCAGAGGGGCTGATCCGCGATGCGGCGAAAAGCGTGATGAAGCTGGACATTTATGAGAAAGAACGTCCGGTAGGTATACAGATCTTCGGTGCCAACCTGGATTCCATGTTGCGTTCCGTAGAGATCGTAGAAAAATCCAACCCGGATATCATCGACATCAATTTTGGATGCCCTGTTAAGAAAGTGGTATGCAAGGGAGCCGGAGCGGGGATTTTGAGAGATATTCCGCTCATGGTTAAGTTGACTGAGGCCATGGTAAAGCACACCCATTTGCCGGTTACCGTTAAAACCAGGCTGGGTTGGGACCACGATTCCATTAAGATCGTTGAGGTGGCGGAACGCCTGCAGGATGTTGGCTGCAAGGCCATTGCTATCCACGGGCGTACCAGGGTGCAAATGTACAAGGGCAATGCCAATTGGGACCCTATCGCCGCCGTGAAGAACAACCCCAGAATGCATATTCCTGTTTTTGGGAACGGGGATGTAGACAGTCCGGAGGCTGCAAAGCGGATGCGGGACGATTACGGTCTGGACGGGGCCATGATAGGCAGGGCCAGCATTGGTTATCCCTGGTTTTTCAAGGAGGTAAAACACTTTTTGGCAACCGGTGAGCACCTGGATCCGCCAACTATGGAGGAAAGGGTAACCGCCGCCAGAAGGCACCTGCAAATGTCTATAGATTGGAAGGGCGAAAAGCTTGGGGTTTTTGAGACCAGGCGTCACTACACCAATTACTTCAAAGGTATTCCGAACTTTAAGGAGTATCGGATGAAAATGGTTACCAGCGACGCCTCAGAGGATGTATTTGCCGCTTTTGATGAGGTTCTGGAAAAATTCGGAGATCACGTATTTGCCTGATCAGGCCAACATTTTTCTGTTTACCCTGCTACTGGCGATCTTAGCTGCGATCACCCCCAACACTACAATTGTGGCCAGTACAATAAACACATTAATTGGGCGGAATTCAACCGGATAGGCCAGGGAAGGAGTGATCATCAACCATCCGAATGCTATTTGGGACCAAATCAGCAGGGAAGCGACCACTACACCTATCAACCCGCCAAAACTGGTGACCATAACCCCCTGGAGAAAGTAGATCCTTCGCAATTCTTTGAGGGTGGTACCCAGGCTGTAGAGGGTTTTGGAGTTTTGCTGTTTGTCCAGTATCATCATGATGATGGCCCCAACCACATTGAAGAGGGCAATGATCAGAACCAGGGTAAAAATGAGGTAGGTAGCGACGTTTTCGGTGTTTAACATACGGTAGAGCGTACTGTTGAGTTGCCGTCTGTCCTGTACGAGAACAACATCCCCCAATACTTCATAGATCTGGTTTCGAATTGCCTCCTCGTCTGCTTCAGGCATCAACTTAAAATTCACCCCGGATACCTGGGTGCTGTCTTTTTCAAGTAGCGCCTGCACCAGAGGCAGGGCAGTGATCACGTACTTTTTGTCCAGGTTCTCCTCTATGGCATAGACACCAGATAATACTACGGAAAGTTGGTTGTACAACTGGTCTCCGAAGGATTGTGGCCTTAAGGAGCCCGTTCCCGGTTTGGGAGCAAGAATAAGCATGGGGCTGCGGTAGTCCTGCACGGCCATCCCCAGCAGATTGGCAATTTCTATCCCGGCGACTGCCTGTTGGGCGTCAATACCCCATTGTCCGATATACATGGTGCTGTCTACCCCTGTGGTACGGATATAGTTTTCGTCTACGCCTTTGATGTAGGCGATATGGCTTTTCTTTTGGTGATTTAGATAGACCCGCTCTTCCAGTTCTTTGGAGAAGGATGCGATTCCCTCAATTTTGGCCAGGTCTTCCTCCTGAGCTGCAATTAGCGTGTAGGACTTTCCGAAAGCCGGGGTGGCCTTGAGGTCGGGATCAAAGGTGTTGGTAAACGATAAGCTGAAGGTTTTGAGGCCTGCAAAGCCTGATAGTACTATGAACAAGGCGGCAGACCCGATAACAATGACCAGGAAGGTAATGAAGTTGATAATGTTTACCGCATTTTGGCTGCTTTTGGACCTCAGGTACCTCTTTGCTATGTAAGCCGGGAAATTCAATCAGAAAGGCTAGGATTTTTTTCGTTTTGCCAGGAGGTCCGGTTTTTCAATGGGGTTATCGCCTCCTTTCAGGGATTGATCGATCTTGTCTATATAGTCCAGGGAATCGTCCAGGAAGAAGCTGAGTTCCGGGATACGTCTCAATTGATTTCGGGTGCGCCGGGCCAGCTCGTGTTTTATAAGGTGTTGGTTGGATTTAACCCCCGCCATGAGTTTTTCGCTGTTCTTTGAAGGGAAAATACTCAGATAGACTTTGGCGATGGACAGGTCTGTGGTGACTGAAACTTTGGAAACAGAGATCAGCGTACCCCTCATTCCACCATCGGTTGCTGCCCGCTGTAAAATGTCTGCCAGATCTTTTTGCAAAACCCCGGCGATCTTTTTCTGTCTTTGTGTTTCCATAGGGCAAAAATACGGATAGTATTGCGTAATTTAGTGGTAGAACCTAAGATAGTGAAGAAAATAGAACATATTGGTATAGCGGTAAAGGACCTGGAGGCTTCTAACCGCGTTTTTGAAAAGCTTTTTGGCCAGGCGCATTACAAGGTAGAGGAAGTGGCCTCGGAGGGTGTACGCACCTCATTTTTTCAGTCGGGCCCGAACAAAATAGAACTCTTGGAAGCGACAAATCCGGACAGTCCGATCGCCAAATTCCTGGAAAGAAAGGGTGAGGGGATCCATCATATCGCTTTTGCGGTGGATGATATTCAGGCGGAGATTGAGCGATTGAAGGCTGAAGGTTTCAGGGTGTTGCATGAAAGCCCGAAAAAGGGAGCGGACAATAAGCTGATTGCCTTTTTACACCCAAAGAGCTCCAATGGAGTGCTGGTGGAGTTGTGCCAGGACGCCTAGATTCAGCTGGCAGTTTGCAGTAGGAAAGTTCTTTTTGTCACCCCGAGCGCAGTCGAGGGGTAAATAGTAAAGAATTCTCCTGCGCTAAAGCTACGGAGGACAAGGGTGGGGAAAAAGAAGAACAATCCTCCTACGCTAAAGCTTCGGCGGATACTATTTGCGCAGGAGTAAAATAAATTCTAATATTGCAGTCCGAATTTTGAGGGTGGATGAAAAGTGAACCGACGGCCTCAAAATAACTTATTGAAAGTACACCGGTCTTATACCTGCCCGACTGTACGAGGCAGGCGGGGTATAGTTGGTTACCTGCCTACCTGTCGGTATCGGCAGGCAGGGAGCACCTGACAGAACTGCTTGAATAATAGAATTGTATCTTAGATTGGGATACAGAAAATGGCGGTTCAAGACATATTATTAACTACAATGGTCCTATAGCTCAGTTGGTTAGAGCACCTGACTCATAATCAGGGGGTCCCTGGTTCGAGCCCAGGTGGGACCACATATTCCGAGAAACCCTGACCGAAGCGTCAGGGTTTCTTATTTTTAGTCCTAAGCGAACTAACCCAGTTTGCCCACTTGTAATGAAATAAAGGTCGAAATTTACTAAGACTTTGTTTTGTGCTAAGACTTCCTGATATCAATCCAACTCCTTGATCATAATATTCTTAAATTCCACCCCTTGGCCCTCAGCTTGCAGGCCAATATAACCCTCACTTAGAAGTTTTCCATCTATTTTGATAGCCCGGTCAAAGCGATTGGCAACCCCACCACCTATTTGGGGTTGTGTGTACCGCAGTACCTCCTTGCCATTGACCTTATGGATCACTAATGAATCACGGTATACCACAAGTTCTCCCTTAACCCATTGGTTCCAGGCATAGGTTTCGGAAGTTGAACTGATGCAATGTCTGGGATCCATGGAGCCTTCGAAAATCACTTCAGTACCCGGGGAGCACATATTACCCGTTGGCCGCGGCCCTTTACCTTCATCCGCCAACATCTGATACTCCACAGAAATTGGCCAATCCTGTTCCTTTAATATGGTTTTTGGGTCCTGGGAGTGAAACATGATACCGCTATTGCGATAGGTATAGTCCGGCGCATCCGGCATCCATTGATCCGTAAATCGATATTCAAATTTTAAGTGAAATTTAGAAAAAGCTTCCTTGTAGAACAGATGTCCGTAGCGCTCGTTGAACTCCGAATAATCATCGTAATTCACTTGTATGGCCCCATTGACCACCCTAAAGGTATTGGCATAGTTGTCACCGTAGTCATGATGGTGGAATTTTGCCACCCATCCGTCAAGATCTTTACCATTGAACAGCGGCTGCCATTCATCCTTTTGGCTTTGGCAGGAAACGAACCAAAGAGAAAGACAGCAGGCGAATACCGAGATACCTGCTATGGTTAATTTCTTTTTTTTGAGGGTTTTCATATTAGAGCGTCGGTTTATACCATAGTAGCTTGGTTAAAAGCAATATTTGGGAGGGAAAGGAGAATTACAAAATCACAAAGATTTATTCGACTCCTACAGGAAACTCTCATAACATTTTGATTTCCTACAAGTTAATAATAGAAGGGAAAAAAGGAAAATAAAATTTTTAAGAAAAATAAGCTAGATTCCTATCAATTGGTTCGGATTTCAACGCTCATAAAATCCTATTTCGGAGCAAATTGGCGGCAATCTTATCCTCCGGAAGGTCATGAGGAGCTCATTGAAAGCTGTTATTACTCCCCACTCGGAACACACATTTATTTTCAAATAGAGACAGTTGTTACTTTCCTTTTAAAGTGTTGAGCATAAGGCACTAGCTTAATAGGAGAATTCATACAACTGATTTAGATTATGGGGACAAATTACGCAACGGGCCTGAAGCGGCCCTTACTTACCTTTTTTACATCCTTCCTGATTACCACCGGCCTGTATGCCCAGACCGAGTTCATCACCACCTGGGACACCAACAAGCCCGGAACCTCCAACAGCAGTTCCATTACCATTCCCGCAGTGGGGACCTACGATGTGGACCTGGGCAATGACGGCACCTATGAGCTGCTGGACCAGAGCGGGACCATCACTTTGAATGTCCCTCTGCTTAACTATACCTCCGGGAAGATACAAGTGGCCCTTCGGGATGCTGCTTCCGGGAACGGGACCCTTACTGCGATACAATTCAACAACACAGGGGATAAGGAGAAGCTGCTTTCCGTAGACCAATGGGGCAGCATATCCTGGAGCACGATGGAGGGTGCATTTTGGGGCTGTAGCAATATGGAGGTTAAGGCCACCGATGCTCCCGACCTGAGCAGTGTTAGCAGTACGGACAAAATGTTTGGCTATGCAAGCAGCTTTAACGCAGATATTAGTTCCTGGAATACCAGTAACATAACCGATATGAACATGATGTTTTGGAATGCCACTGCCTTTGACCAGGACATCAGCTCCTGGAACACCAGCAGTGTGACCAATATGTACGGCATGTTTGCTTATGCCACTTCCTTTGACCAGAA
>NZ_WXYO01000002.1 GCF_009901585.1 Poritiphilus flavus
TTGATTCTAAATATTTTCGGCAATTGATGTGGACTGCGTCCACCGAAGCCCGCTGTTGCTAACCCAAATGGGAATTATTGAGGAAGAATGAAAAGCCCACCTTCGCTCAGTTGGCACTGAGCTATGGTGGGCGAAGGTGGAGCCGGAGGGATTCGAACCCTCGTCCAAACAAGCAACAGCCATGCTTTCTACATGCTTAGTCTTTGTTCGATTTTCGATGTGTAACTGACCAAAAACCGCCCATTACACACTTAGCTTCTTAAGATTTACGCCCTTACCGAAGCCGTAAAAGCGCTATGTTGACATTTATGGTGCCCCTGAGTGGGTCGCCGTCAACAAGGGCTACCCAGGGACATTCAGCTTTCCCGCCTTGCGGGACTAGGCCAAGACTTACTGTAATTCAGTCTGTTAGGCAGCTAAAGCGTAGTTAGACTCGCCATTTAAAAGGTGTGAGTCATGAGATTAACGAGCTGTATCTCAGCGCTCGACATGCTTACATCGCCATTGGTCTCGCTGTCAAAACCAGTCGGCCCCAGTGAACCTGATACGCTGTGCATATCACAGGTGAACTGTCCGGAATCGATCTCGGCATGGAGTCTGACTTCGGGACTTCAATCCTGTTGTTCGTTATCAAAGATCGTATAAGACGAATCAACAAAGGTACGCAATTTCAACAGGATTCAGCCCCACCCGGAATCCGTGTATCAAATGTTTGCGTACCCTCGTGATTCCTTTTATTTTCGTCAAAAATAATACCAGAATGGTCGTATTGCCATTTTGACTCATATCTACAACAACGCATAACTTAATAAACCTATTCCAGCAGTATGAAATTCGGTATCATTCAGGAACGCAAAAATCCGCCGGACCGCCGCGTAGTCCTTTCTCCACAAGCTTGTCAGGCCGTATTACAAGCTTATCCTCAGGCAGAGATCAATGCCGAACCTTCGCCCATTCGCGTTTTTGCCGATGAAGAATACCTTGAAGCCGGGATACCCCTAAGCGATACTATGGAAAACTGCGATGTGCTGCTGGGTGTAAAAGAAGTGCCCATAGAAGCCCTGGTACCTGACAAAAAGTACTTCTTCTTTTCGCATACCATCAAAAAACAGCCCTATAACCGGGAACTACTGCGCGCCATCCTGGAAAAGAATATCGAATTGTACGACCATGAGGTGATCACCAATGCCAAAGGGATCCGTCTGGTGGCTTTTGGTCGCTACGCGGGTATTGTTGGAGCTTATAACGGCCTTAGGGCTTATGGCCTCAAAACCGGACGTTTTGATATGCCAATGGCCATAGACCTGAAGGACCGGCAAGCGCTGATCTCCGAGCTAAAAAAACTACAATTACCAAACATAAAAGTAGTGCTTACCGGAAAGGGTAGGGTAGGGAATGGCGCTAAAGAAATGCTGGATGGAATGGGTATGCGTGAAGTTGCCGTTGAAGATTACCTTCAAAAGGACTTTGACGAACCCGTATACTGCCAGATCGATGTTTTAGACTATAACCGCCGCAAAGACGGAACGGAATTGGGAATGCAGGATTTCTTTGACCATCCTGAGGCATACGAATCCACTTTTATGCGTTTTGCTGCAGTTTCAGAACTCTATATTGCCGGACATTTCTACGGAGACGGGGCCCCTTACCTTTATACCCGTGCAGATGTAAAACATCCGGATTTCAATATACAAGTCGTGGCCGACATCAGCTGCGATATTGACGGGCCTGTAGCCACCACGCTGAGAGCCTCAACCATTGCCGACCCGGTTTATGGATACCATCCCGCAGCAGAAATAGAAGTACCCTATACCAGCCCGCACGCTATAGCTGTGATGGCAGTAGATAACCTTCCCGCGGAGCTCCCAAGGGACGCCAGCGAAGGTTTTGGGGAAGCTTTTGTAAAACATGTTATTCCGGCCTTTTTCAACGGGGATGCTGAAGGCATCCTGGAACGTGCCAGGATGACACAGAACGGAAAGCTCACAGAGCGGTATGCTTATTTGCAGGATTACGTCGAAGGAAAGGAATGATCAGTAGGCAGTTGGCGGTTGACAGTTGGCACAAATCAGTAAACAGTAATCGGTAAACAGTGAACAGTCCTCCTTCGCTAAAGCCTCGTTTACGGTGGTTAGTTGGCAGTTTTCCACATTCGTAATTCAATACATAAAATTCAAAACCTACAACTTAACGCCCATCAACTTAATCTTGAATTTATACTTATGTTTAAACTTGAAAAAGTAAATAGTCCTTCTTCTCTTCGTTAAGCAGGATAAATGGGTAGTGAGCGGTAGCGATATGCTGTGAGCTTCACAATTCCTCAATTTAACAGTTTTACAAATACCCAATCCTTCTAATTTTCACATTGCCACATTTTCTAACTGAGAAATAGTCTTCCTGCTATAAAAATGCAGTACCAAGGATTAACTTGAGTTTGGGGTGGGGTTGAAAACCCCGTGAGAATTGGCGAGCCAATTTTCAGTATGCAGTTAGCAGTCCTCCTTCGCAAAGGCTATGGAGGATGAGATCGGTGAACAGTAAACAGTTGGCAGCAAGCGGTTTCACAGTTTTACGTTTTTACACTTGCTCATTTTCAAATCTTCAAATCTTCAGATTGACAAATCGTATTCCTGCTTTTCAATTGCAGTGCCAAATCTTAACTTGAGTATGGGGTGGGGCTTTGGGCCCCGGTTTCAGTAACCAGTGAACAGTAAATAGTGTTCTTATTAAAAAACATTTAACTGGCATGAACATCACAACGTACACGAACCTGATCCATCCAACCTTCCAACCGTCGAAAATTCCAGCAATCCAAAAATCTAACTGTCTAACAATCCAACCATCTAACCATCCAATCGTCTATCCGTCTAAACATCTAACCATCCACCTATCCAACCGTCCAAGAATCCAACTATCTAACCATCTAACCATCCAATCGTCTTACCGTCCAACAATTCAACCGTCTATCCGTCTAAACATCTAACCATCCACCTATCCAACCGTCCAAGAATCCAACTATCTAACCATCTAACCATCCAATCGTCTTACCGTCCAACAATTCAACCGTCTATCCGTCTAAACATCTAACCATCCACCCATCCAACCGTCCAAGAATCCAACTATCTAACCGTCTAACCACTCAGCCATCCACCAATCTAACTGTCTAACAATCCAACCATCTAACCATCCAATCGTCTATCCGTCCAACAATCCAACCATCTATCCGTCTAACCATCTAACCATCCAACAATCTATCCTCCATCTCACTTCCGCAATGCCAACGATCGGACCAGAACAAATAGCACCCATATAAATCCTCCGAAACCAAGAGTCATAAACCAGGCCTTAGGTTCCTGAATGCTGGCTGTTATCTCAGAGAAAAGTGTCAGAGGCTTGGAAAATACATCCCAGGAATTAAATCGTAAGAATCTACCCATATAGATCCCGAAACCACAGAGAAGACAAATAGGAAAAAGGGCAACTTCTGCCATTCTGCTGGAAAATCGCACTGCCAGAACTTTATAAATATCTAACATTGACAATAAGCCCAGAACCAGGCCGGTAAGTGCAAATACGAAAACCAGGAACAGATCGTACCACAACAAAACAGAACGCTCATTGTGTAAATGTACCAGATCGGTGATGATATAGGGACTATTTGGCAGAAAAAGCAGCCAGAGCCCAAAAACCAAAACTTTCCATCGCCCTCGCAACGCCCAGAGCAAGTTTTTAAATCCCTGGGTGATCAGATAGGGCACAGCTGCCAGAAATAAGTTCCAGACGAGAAAGGAATAGAAAAACGAATGCGTAACATAAATACGGAAAGCCAATAAACTAAGTGCAAAGCCAATGGCCAGGACGAGTTGGGAATGCAGTATGTTCCGTTTGTATAATCTATTGATCAAAACTTTCATAAATGTGGAATTAGTAAATTAAAATATAAGAGCGCTAAAGGCAGATTCAGAAGAAGTAATGCCATTGCGGATAAAAACTCTTGTAACCGCCTGAAATGAATCAGGGCAAATACAAAAAGCAGGAGTAACATCAGTGTACTGGAGAGTGAGGCCAGGAAAAGGAATACGAGCCCGAATCCTATTACTATCTCGTGGTCACTTACCAGGGCGACAAGGAACAGCAGGCTTCCCAATGTCGCGCAGAACAGGGATAGCCTACATGCCGCTCTGCAGCTTCTATGAGTAAAATACTTCGTGGTTTTCATGGTTGCTTATTGAGTTGATACCAGGTGTATTCCTGCCAGCTTCGGTCTGACTCTGATTTGAGGAATGCGACATAGCGGTTTTTCAAGGATTGCCTCCGCATGTCCGGGATTTTAGATTCAGGCTTCATGGAATACTCATACAACAGTCGGCTGTTGCTGGCTCGGAGACTGGTGAGGTAATGTATATCCGGATTTGAGATTGCGTGGAGGTTGTAGTAAGTAATAGCACGGTCCCAGGGCAAAGCGGAACAAAGCATAAGGCAGGCAAACACCAGATTAGTGTTGGTCCTAAGCAGGTACACAAAGCTCTTTTTCTTGACCACCTTGGCATAGGTGGTGGCCAGGCCCATCAGTACCAAAGTCAGGTAAACAAACACGCCAATTCGCTTGTATGTCAACCCAAGAGCGGTGACATAACTCAAATTCTTGATACCCGTAAAAACCACCAGAATGATGTTCAGGGCGATCCATAGAAAGGCCAGGTTTTTGAGTTGCCGGTTCCCTTCAAAAAAATTGAGATCACCTCGGAAAAAATACAGTATTATAGCTATTGCACAGACTATGGAAAACATCAGGGCATAAACTCCCTGGTGTACGGAATTGGAGTAATCCGAATTAGAAACAATGTCCGGACGAAGCAAATAGATAAGATCAGTGATCAGGAAAAAAACCAGTAGCAGATTCAGGGCCCCGAGGATCACAGTTCCTATGGAGTGTTCATTCCGTAATTTAGCTAACAGCTTTTCGGGAAATGCTTCGGAAGGTCTGGGTAGTTCGTTGCTCTGGGCAGCATCCTGTTCAAACAAAACAGTAGGCTGGTAGGGTCTGAGCAGGTGAAGGAACAATGCATAACCCACAAAAGTGCAAAAAACCCAGGGAATGCTTATAAAGCTTAGGTCGATGTCATTTACAAGCTTCTCAAAAACCGGATTGGCCTGCCGGTATAGCATACCAAAAAATAGGAATAGTATAGCTGCTAAACCACCTGCTTTGAGATATATAGCGGTCTTTGGTAAAACTCCTTTGACTTTGTTCTTTTCGGATTTTTGCCGCTCTGCCCTGTTGATTAAGGATGCCCCGGAAAGGTTGAGCAGTCCGACAAAAGCTGAAAGATATGAAGAACTCTCTGGCCCTATATATTTCCCAATGAACATAAACAAGGCGGCAAGACAAGCAAAGATCTGAAAGCCGGATGGCTCCATAAAGACCATCAGAGCGCTGAAAAGATACACCAGGGCATAAGGCCAGGGAAAAGTTTTCTTTCGCCCGAGGGTCCATAATAAGACAACTGCCATTATGGAGATAAGTAAGAAATTAAGACCGATACTTTTGTTATAAAACAGCAGACTGAATATAAGACCGGATAATAAGGAGCTGATATGAATTCTCATAAGAATGGTTTTAAAGAATTGAAAATGCTTTTTGAATTCGTTTTATAGGTTGTTCCAATAGTTTGGAGAAGTCTAACTGGTGGAAAGGCATAGCCGCCCTTCCTCGTCTGAAGGCCTGGAAAAAACGTGAGAGTTCGTCCGGGTAGAGTAGGGTACCTATGCCAATCACCGTAAACAGATATAAACTGCGTTTTCCGTTCCCAAACAGGTAATATTGCATACTGATCTCTTCCGGCACCGAGATACCGGTTCCTGTCAGTACGTGGAACACATCGTGATTTTCCAATTTGGGCTGTATGTCAAAGCTGTGTTGCATCAGAAAACAGGCAAGGTGAAATCCCAGGCTGCTTTCCGGATAGCGGAGCAGTTCCCGGACGGTTACCGGCCAGGGAGCATTTTGTTTTAAAAACCTTTGATAGGGTTTCTTGCTCCACTCGTAAAGACTCTCCAGAATAATTGCTCTCATAAAATGTATAAAGTACTTTGAAAAACAAAGTAAATAGATAAAATTTTTTATTTTCCTATCAGTCTTTCAAGGGCGTCAATGTGTTTTTTGAACGCCTCTTTGCCTGATTTTGTGGCCGTATAGCGGGTGTTCGGTTTCCGGCCAATGAATTGTTTTTCAACTTTGATGTAGGCTGCCTTTTCCAGGGCTTTCGTATGACTCGCAAGGTTTCCATCTGTAGCCCCAAGTAGTTCCTTCAGCATATTGAAATCGGCATAGTCGTTCACCATCAGCACGGACATGATCCCTAACCTGATCCGGTGGTCAAACGCTTTGTTTATGTTGTCTATGATACTCATAACAGTTCCCTGCGGATATCGACCTTAATCCTGCTTTGCCCTGTCGTACCTATAATACATCAGGGTTCCGTATAGTATATGCAGTACACCAAAGCCCATCGCCCAGAAAAACAATCCATAACCCACAAACTGGGTAGCGATAAGACCTAAGACAATATTGGCAATACCCAGGTAACGCACGTCGCCATAGGTATACTTGCTGGCGTTTACACAGGCCAGTCCGTAAAAAACCAAAGTGGCCGGTGCAACAAGGCTGAGATAGCCGTACTGCAACATGGCTATCGAAAAAAGTCCTCCGGCAAGTAACGGAATAAAAAAGTTTATCACAAGCCGCTTGCTGGAATGGTTCCATATCTTTTCCCCCTCCCGCTTTGCCTTACGGATGGAAAGTAGTATACCCGTTCCAAGTGCTAAAACCAAAACACCTCCAGCGATCATCAGTAACTCAATGGTCAGCTCACGTTCCTGTAAGATGGTCTCCATTTCCGAAAGGTCGCTATAGGCACTCATACGGTCTGCACTGATCTTGGAATGCGCCAACCATGCGCCTCCCAATGCATATATTCCGGCCATTACTCCGGAAAGCCCACTGAGGCTTATAAACCGGGACGACTTATTCATCATATTCTTGATCTCGGAAATGTCGTCTAAATACTTTTTTGATTCCATTATATATCAGATTTTAAAGTACTTTGAAAAACAAAGTAAATAAAAGTTTTCGGATATACCAAACCTAGATCGCATAATACGGTGTTTCTTGTTATTCAACCGGGATTGTCCATCGGATAACCGGTTGTACCTTAGGGGCTGTGTAGGCTTTCAGGGCTTTTAAGGCCAGGGTGATCTCTTCTTTTTGTTCTAAAGTCTTGATCTGAAGTGTATAGTTGCCTCCGGCGGGAATGCTAAAGACGGGAGAACTACTGTAGAAGGTGTAGGGCATTTGGTTTTCGAACAAAAGATCGCTGCTGGAAACATTTTCCAGGACCACTTTCAGTATCTGGGTGTTCTCAATATAACTGGCCTCCGTCACATTCAAACACTTTTGAAGCAAAGGTTCCAGGTATTCCGGTTTCCCGATCATTAATGAGTTGTAGACGGCCACGGTTCTACCGGCAAAAAGGGCTTTTTGTATGGACTCCAGGCTTTTTTCCTCGGCAAAAACCAGGGTAATCGGGCGATGGTGTCCTTTTTCTATGTAATCCCATTCAATGAGCCCATGGATGTCGCTGGTCCCCAAAATAGTCAGGTTCTGTTCCAGGGCAATGGAGAGGGATTCCTCAGCATAGTCAAAAGAATTGATGACCTCGATACCGTGCAACTCACCTTTCTTAATGCGTTCTTTCTGAAAATCACTCAAAATAGGCGTTCCTTTAGGACTTTGAGCGTACCAGGCCGGATGATTCCAAAAAATAAAGGCATTCTGTTTTTTAGCTTCCGAAAAGGAAGCAGCCGCCTCTTCCTGCATGAGCGCATTGGCATCTGAAATGAAAACCGCATTGCTATGCCCGATAGGGGCGGAACGGGTGATCTCGGAGCCGTGGATGATCAACAGGCCTTTATCCTTGGCTTCCTTAACTGCGAGCAAATAGGCACGATTGCGGTCCGGGTGGGGTATGTCGTCCTTATGCGGCTGATACTCCAGGTGTTCCGTAAGTGATATGGCATCCAGGCCTTCACGAATAGCCTCTTGTACCCTAATAGTTGGCCAGACATTGCCATCCGAAAATACCGTATGTTGGTGCAAGTCGGTGCTTAGTGTCTTATAACCTTCTATATCCGGATATTTTAGTGGATCCAGTCTTCCATGTCGGTGCTGTCCGGTTAAGAAATTGAGCATCAAAACTGTAGTGAGGAATGTAAAAACGGCTTTCATTTTTTTGGTGGTTTAGGCTAAAGTTAATTAACGGCTTCTTAAAGTCCCAATCCGCAATAGATTGTAAGGTGATTAAATTGTTATTTTTCTAAAGCAGAAAGGAACAAAATCGCAAAAAGTCAAGCGTATATCGAAAGATAACGTTGATTTAGCATTACATAAAGATTAAAATAGTATATTCCGTAGCTTTTTAAGCTTGCGCATGAAGTTTAACTGGATATCAACCGCAGAGGCAGACGATACATTGAAAAAGAGATGTATCGAGCTGGAATACCAACTAAGACCAAAGATTACGCGTTTCCTGATGGCGAGACTGGAGCAGGAGTGTTGTGGTGATTTTTCCTGTTTCTATTTTGATGTAAACCTGGAAACCCGACAGATCAGCATCGCCAATAAAACCCCGGTAAGATATACGCGCCGAATCGCATTTGATTTTGACAGAGAGATCAATCAGCAATCTCTCGTACATTCAGATAAATAGTCAGGGTTCTATCTTGAAATTCAGTATGGGCTTATTATCCATATAAACCGTCAGGAAATCATAACTTCTTTTCAATCTTCGCTTTAAATGGATCTTAGAGATGTAGGCTTTTTCATTTTTCTTTTTGAGTCCCAGTCTTTTGAATTCATCCCGACCATTTATTGTATAGGTCATACCGTGAAGCCTCGGAAGTTCATCAAAGTGGATGTAGTTTTCATCTGGGTTGGATAGACTTAGAATCCCATCTGTTTCGGTGGAGAGCCGAATACCTTTCCTAAAGAACTCCGGATAAAAAATGGGTCCACTGAAAAAGGTACTTGCATTTACCGGGTTTTTGAGCAACTGCCATTCCGGATGAATAGGGAAGTGGGTCTTGACGAATTCTTCGGGTTCGGTAAAAAAATAATGATCTTCATACAGTCGATAGAACCGCTTGCTTTTACGATCCACCAGCCCTGAAGCCCAGGTAGGGTCCATAAGACGCCATTGACCATCCACTTTCACCGCATTCCAGGAGTGATCTTTGAAAATGCTCTGGGGGTTGGTTTTGGTGATCTCCGATTTAGATACCCCGGTTATGATCCTTGATTTGAGTCCGAATTGTTCAAACAACGCATTCAAAACTAAGGAATAATCAATGCAGACTCCTCTTTTAGCATTGAAAGCCCTGTTTATCTTGGATTGTACAAGGTTATCAATATGTGTCTGTGTACTGGTGGGGAAGGCGTATGATCCAAAGGCTTCTCCTCTAAAATCGTCTTCCAAATGCTTGCCATAGGTAAGATTCTGGGTAACCCAGAAAAAAGCCGCCCGGACCCTCTGGACGTCCTCATTAAAGTCATTCTGAATGCGATAGCTCAGGTCTGTAACCGACTCGAAGTCCGGATATCGCATCACTTTGTTGTCTACATCGGAAAAATCCTGGCAAAATACGGCAGCAGGAAAGAAAAGAAAAAATAATATCTTGAACCCCATCTTTTTCATGCACTTAAATATATGAAACCTTCGGAAGAATATATCTTAAAACAATGTGAACCTTTTAGAAGTATAATGCTTCATCTTCAGTCGGTTATAGAACACACCCTACCTGGTGCAGAGCTAAAGTACAAATACCGGATCCCCTTTTATTACATCGATGGAAAGCCATTTTGCTACATGAACCAGACCAAGGATTATGTGGATCTGGGATTCTGGAATTCCGCGCACCTCACCGTATATCCGGAACATATGACCACGGCAGGCCGAAAGGTCATGAAAACGCTGCGTTATCACACTCTGGAGGCTGTAAATAACGAAATTCTGGTCGCCATTCTGGAAGATGCTTATTCGGTTAGGGAGAAAGGGTTTTTTAAGTAGTTGGCAGTGAGCAGTAATCAGTAATCAGTGAACAGTAATCAGTGAACAGTAATCAGTGAACAGTTCACTATCCAATAATCCAACCGTCCATCGATCCAACAACCCAACACCCCAAAACTTAACACTTCCAACTTAAAACCTTGACTTTGTACTTGAGCTTGAACTTAAACTTAGGCTTATACTTTTCCTTGATCACGGTTTCCAAATGAAAGCATTGCAGCAATTCACCCGCCTGCTTTCAAATTGCAGTGCAAAACATTAACTTAAGAATGGGGAGGGGTTTAGAACCCTGGTTTCAGTAGGCAGTGAGCAGTTAGCAGTAATCAGCGAGCAGTAATCAGTGAACAGTAATCAGTTCACCATCCAATTATTTATCTGTCTAACGCTCTATCAATCCAACGGTCCAACCGTCTAACAGTCTAACCATCCAACCGTCTAACGATCCAAACATTCAATCTTCAAATCCTCAAATTGACAAATCGTATTCCTGCTTTTGAATTGCAGTGCCAAACATTAACTTGAGAATGGGGTGGGACTTAGAGTCCCCTTACCAGTAAAACCCCTAAATTTTCAACCCAATAAATAGGCTATTCAACAAAAAGTAGCCTTCCAACTTAAAATCTAACACTTAAAACTAATTACCATCTGCAATTAGCCTTCCTACTATCTTCAAGAATTTTTCTTCAAAACAATGAGGCTGTTATTCTGAATATCCAGGGCGTAGCTAAAGATTTCCTTCAAGGCCTGATAATAGTCCGAAGTGAAGTGAGGCGATTTGATAACCAGATTGTAATATATGTTAAGATTGTTGCCCTTTACCCCGGTATCGAACTTAAGTAAGCCTAGGTTATTAGGTAGTTTTACAACCTTGGGTTCAGGGAGTTCCGCAGCTTCGTATCCATCGGGCAGGATGATGTTCAAGGAATAATTGTAATTCCTGGCATAGCCGAAGTCTATCGGAAAATGACGCTCTTCAGTTATGAACGGATCGCTGTCAAAGAACTTGATCAAAAACGGATCAAGGTATATCTTTTCTTCGCCTGCCAGGCCGGTTATTTCATACTCAAAGCGCTCGGATACCATCTTTTCATCGGTGCGCTCAGGTATAAGTTTGTAAGAGGTGATCTCAAAGCCGTTTCCTACTTCATCCTCCATCTCTCCCAAAAACGCATCTTCATCCTGCTCCGAAATGTTTTTTCTCCGATTGATAGCGTCATACCCGAAAGTTACCACATCAAATATTCCTGAAACCTTGTCGTCTGCAGGGTCCAGCTTTACCTGTGCCCGTACTATATACCGGCTTTTTTCTGCAACAGGTATGTCCGCCCAGTAACTGTCGTTCTTAAAGTCCATCACACGCCCGTAATAGTTCAGGCAGCGGTACGGAAGCATGCCAAAGGGGTTGAACTTGTCCGTCGCATCTAAAAAATAATCCTTGCCATCAATTACGGTCTTGGCCAGCACATAGTTAAAGTCGGACATGACCGGATGTATCTTTTTGGGCATCCCGTGTTTGCGAGTTGATGTCAGCATCAGATTGGTAGGGATACCCGCGGAATTGAGAAGGTTTATCAGCGTAATGTTGATTTCGCCCACATTGCCCTTGCGGTCCTCAAAAGCTTCCTTTACCCTTATATCCCGATAGATCCCGTATTTACCGTTCCAGGTGTAATGGTCCCTCACGAATTTATAGATGTTCTGGGCTCTGCTCAACTCATCCCCCTCCGTTAGCAGGCTTTCCGGTACCTGCTTTTCAAAAAATCCTTTCTTGGTCAGTTGTCTGCCGATATTTTTATCCAGACGGAATTCCTTATCCACATCCTTCCAGCTTTTGGTATAACGATCAGTAACCCCGTCAAAACGGTGGTGTACAGAAAGCTCAAAATCCAATCTGGATTTGTAGTTAGAAGCTGCCAACATAAACTCTTCTTCCTTAAAGGCTGGAATATCTTCCATGGCGTATTGCAAGACCTCGCAATCTGCTGCATTAGGATAACCTTCTACCTGGAAACAGTCTTTTTTTAAGCTGGCGTCATCTTTACTCAACTTAAGTGTACCCACCAGAGTTCTATTGTAGATATAATTGCCGGGAATCCTGGCGTTAAACTCGCTGTACAGCTTTGGAATATGAGATTGAAAATCCCAGCCGTTAAAATGATAAATGAAAGGAGAGATAATTTTGTATTGATATTCTAAAACCGAACCTTTTTTGATGTTGGGGAAGGAAAAGGTCTTTTCCATCCAATATTGATTCACGTCTTTGTGAAATACCTGGTTCTGCATCACGCTGGTCTTTACCGTACCGTTATGCGTGACAGCCCTTAGATTTTTCAATTTTTCCTTGCTGTTTTCTCCTTTGCGCAACCAAATGGAGACAGTACCTTCATCAAAACCCTTTTCGTCCAGTATTTTAATTTTTACGTGGTAGTCCTTAACCACCCGTACCCATCTGTCAATGACTTCGAAGTAATTATCTCCTTTTTCGTAAAGCACCACGGCACTTGCGGATGGATCTTTTTCATAAGAGGTAAAGTTCCTTTCCTCAATATTAAGGGTTCCGAAATTGTCTTTCTTTTTCTGGCCTATGGCGCTCTGGGCACATAGGAACAAGCACAGAAGGGGGAAATAAAGAATTTTCATACAGAATTGGTTTGGTTGTTTTGCAATAACAGTAAAAAGAGGAAAATATTATAAGGAGTTGATAGTAGTCCTCAAAGCGGTCAGTTGTGTTAGTAGTTTTTCCAGCAAGTCCAGATGAAGCATATTGGCACCATCGCTTTTGGCATTTGCCGGATCAAAATGCGTTTCCATAAAAAGGCCGTCCACTCCTGCCGCGATTCCGGCACGGGCCATGGTACTTATGAGTTCCGGTCTTCCGCCGGTAACCCCTGAAGCCTGGTTGGGCTGTTGCAAGGAGTGTGTTACGTCCAGTACCACCGGGGCGTATTGTTTCATTGTCGGTATGCCTCGGAAGTCTACTACCATGTCCTGGTACCCGAACATGGTCCCGCGGTCTGTGATGATGGCTTGCTCATTGCCTGAATCTGTAACCTTACGAACCGCGTGTTTCATGCTTTCCGGGCTCATAAATTGTCCCTTTTTGAGGTTTACTACCCGCCCGGTCTTTGCTGCCGCCACCACCAGGTCTGTCTGCCGGACCAGGAACGCCGGAATCTGAAGCACCTCTACATACTCTGCTGCTTTTTCGGCATCGCTCACTTCGTGAATATCGGTTACCGTAGGTACATCAAAAGTCTCTGAGACTTTCCTGAGGATCTTCAGAGCCTTTTCATCTCCGATCCCGGTAAAGGAATCTACCCTGCTGCGATTGGCTTTTTTAAAACTTCCCTTGAATATATAGGGGATTTTTAGATCCTCTGTGATTTTTACGATGCGCTCCGCGATTTGTAAAGCCATAGTCTCACCTTCAATGGCACATGGCCCGGAGAGTAAAAAAAAGTTGCTACTAATGCTGTGCTTCAGCTTGGGTATTTTGGTAAGATCCATTCGGTAGAATTTTCGGCAAAGTTACAGAATAGAAGTAAAAAGCCCGACCTGTTCCTACAGTATCAATTTCTTGATCTTATCCAAATAACCCCGGCTCACCCTAACCACATCACCGTTAAGCATGGTAACATCATAACTTTTGCCGTATTTGTCCAGTTCCTTGACACCGTTGAGGTTTATTAGTGAGGACCTGTGGACCCTGACGAAATGATTCGGATCCAATTTTTCCTCCAGGGTAGAAATTCCGTAGTTACTGAGATAAACTTCCTTTCCTACGTGCAATTTGGAATAATCACCATATGCTTCAACCCAGAGTATATCCTCCACCGCTATGGTTATCAGTTTCTTGTTGTACTGTACCAGCACCCTTTCCGGATAGGACGGTCTTTCCATGATCAGGCTGTTGGTCAGGGAGGCAACTTGCTCGTTCCCGGATTCCAGCCGTTGCACGGCTACCGCGAAGCGCTCCTTGGTATAAGGCTTTAAAAGATAATCTACGGCATGTACTTCAAAAGCCTGTAAAGCGTATTTATCGTAAGCGGTTGAAAATATGATTCTTGGGATCTCCTCCAGGTGGGTAAGCACTTCAAAACCTGTAAGCCCGGGCATTTGAATGTCCAGAAAAACAATATCAGGTTTGAATTTATTGATCTCCTTAACCGCATCAACACCGTTGTTGGCTTCCCCCAGTAAGACCATATCGGGATAGTCATGAAGGTATTCTTTAATCAGCTGCCTGCCGGCTTTCTCATCATCTACGATAATCACTTTTTTCATATCGCAAATTGGATTTTAAGGCCGTTCGGAATGTTATCCGAAAGCTCAAGCTGGCTCTGATACATTTTCTGAAGCCTGGCCCTGGTATTGGTCAGTCCGATTCCTTTTTCAAAAGCGCTCTTTTTATCTTTTATACCCACTCCGGTATCTGAGATTTCAAATTTAAGACGTTCTCCCTCCTTAAAAACCCTGATACTAATGGATCCTCCCTCTATCAGACTGGAAAGCCCGTGTTTCACAGAATTTTCCACAAGTGGTTGTAACAGCATAGGGGGGATCTTTTCGTCTAGCAATTCCTTTTCCACATCGATACTGATCTTAAGCCGGTCTTCAAAACGTTCTTTTTCAAGATCCAGGTACTTTTTAACAAAATTCAGTTCTTCTCTCAGACTGACCAATTCCTGACCGGATGCCTGGAGCTGATATCGGAACAGGTCTGAAAGCTTTGCGATCATCTGCCGGGTTTTTTCATTTTGAGCTGGAACAGAGGCATTTATGGTGTTAAAGACGTTGTATAGGAAATGTGGATTGAGCTGTGCTTTAAGGGCGGCTAATTCACTCTTTAAAGCAGCCTGACGCAGTTCCCCCTCAATCCTCAATTTGCGTTGGTTCTCGCGGAAATACTCATAAGCGTGAAAAAAACCGAACTGAATAAAGTAAAGCAGAGCAGGAATGTATACATCCCATATTTTTCCACTTCCGCCTAAATGGCCATGACCGAAAAGATCCGCCAGGTAGTAATACAACTGTTGGTTTATGTAAACGAACAGCGGAAGGGTAATGATGTGGGTAAGTAAACGCCATTGTATAGGCTTTTTTTTGATCTTGACAAAGATAAACCACCATATGGGGATTGTGGAAAGTAAGAACAATAGATATTGCAGCCCCCCGTCATCAAAGAATTCAGACAGATCGAAGAAATTTTCACCTGGCCTGATGAAATCCGCCTGGCTCAACCTTAAGGTTAAATAGTACGACAGGGCAAAAAAGAAATAAAAGAGCAATAACACAATGATTTCCTTTACTCTGATACCCCAAAACAACTTTCGATCCATCATAAACTCCGGAATTATGATTATAACGCAAAAGTTAGCCAGAATCCGCTTATCCTGGAAATGATAAATGATAAGTTGACCTATTTGTCGACGAATTGCCCCGGTCATTTTAACGCCCTATAGGCCAGTTGGTCTGGTTTCACTTTCCGAGACTCATCCAAAGGCCAATATTTGTGTATCTATAAAAAAGACGAACATGAGACAGATAAATTTACTGCTGCTTAGCCTTATTTTAATCGGTTTAACCTCAAACGCACAAGACATCACAGGGAGTGTCATCTCCGATCTGAAACAACCTATTCCTTATGCCACGGTATTGCTCAACGCATTTCAGGACAGTAGCTTGGTAAAAGCAACCACTACTGGAGAGGATGGTTTCTTCGCCTTGAAAAACATCAAAACAGGAAGCTACCGCCTTCAGATCAGCAGCGTGGGTTTCGCGACATTCCAACAAAATATCAATCTGGACAATTCAGACGTAAACCTCGGTTTCCTTATCCTGGACACTGCCACAGAGCAATTGTCCGAAGTGACGGTCACCGCGGAGAAACCCATGGTTGAGGTATTAGCGGATAGAACCGTTTTCAATGTACAAAATACGATCAACGCTACCGGGACAAGTGCCCTGGAACTGCTGAGAAAAGCTCCGGGGGTCATTATGGATAATAATGGAGGAATTATTGTCGAAGGAAAAACAGGTGTACAGATATTTATTGATGGAAAATTATCTGTACTTCAGGGGGAAGATCTCACGAATTACCTGGAAAGCCTGCAGGCCACAGATATTGAAGCTGTTGAGATCATTACTCAACCTTCGTCAAAATACGACGCTGCCGGAAATGCCGGCATAATCAATATCAAACTAAAAAAAGACAAAAGCCTTGGCACTAATGGCACCTTTACAAACGGGGCTACTACCGGGGATTTTGTACGCTATAATTCAAGCCTGAATTTCAATACCAGGGGTAAAAAAGGAAATCTTTACGGTACCTACAGCAACCGTTTCGGGAAGACCAGCGGATTTATTAACCTATTAAGAACACAGTCCAATACGCAGTTTGATGCCAGGACAACCAGCATTTACGACAGAAACAGCAACAACCTCAAACTGGGATACGACTACTATCTGAGTTCCAAACACACTCTGGGGGCAATCTTTAATGGCAATTTCAACAACAGCTTCAATACCAACAATACCACTACTCCCATCCGTGAGGCCAGTACGGTGGAAAATGACAGTATACTGGTTGCTCTGAACCAGACAGACAATACCTCCTACAACATCAATGCTAATCTGAATTACCGATATGCCGATTCGCTGGGATACAGCGTAAATATCGATCTGGACTATGGCAGATACAACAGTGACCGGAATGCTTTTCTGCCGAATACTTATTTTGACGGGATGGGTTCTATTGTGATTAGTGAGCGAATTACTTTCCAGGAGACCCCCATAGATATCGACATTGCCACAATAAAGGCAGATTACGAGCAAAAATTCCTCAAGGGCGTACTGGGACTCGGGTTTAAGCTTTCATTTATAACCACCAACAATACTTTTGATGTCTTCAATGAACTTAATGGCCAGCCTATTCTGGATCCGGGCCGTAGTAACCAGTTCCAATACGATGAAAACATTAATGCGGGCTACTTCAATTTCAATCGTAAATGGGGAAAGTGGAACCTGCAATTCGGATTGCGAATTGAGAATACCATTTCAGATGGTAATCTTGAGAGCGCACAGCAGAATGAAGATGACAGGGTTAAACGAAATTATACCGATCTTTTCCCCTCAGGCGGGCTTACTTACCAGTTGAACCAAAAGAATCAGTTTGCGCTGACCTATAGCCGAAGGATCCAACGTCCGAACTATCAATCCTTGAATCCTTTTGAGTATCAGTTAGACGAACTTTCATTTAGCAAGGGAAATCCATTTTTGCAACCTCAGTATACGAACAATATCAAACTTTCACATACCTACAACTACAGGTTAACCACATCCTTGAGTTATACTTACATTTCGGATTTCTTTGCCAGAGTAACTGTGGCCGAGGGGGAAAGCACTAATTTTTTAACTACTCTTAATGTAGCGGATCAGGAGGTATTGAATCTAGGGATATCTTACCCCAAGAAACTGCTGAACTGGTGGGATCTCTATTTCAGCCTGAATGCCTATATCAGTAATTATAAGGCCACCAGTCCGGAATTCCTGCCGGTACGCCAGGAGTCTTTGGGTCTCTATGCGCAAAATACGTTTTCACTACCCAAAAAGTGGCGTATGGAAGTCTCAGGCTGGTACAGTTCTCCATCCATTTGGGGAGGGACTTATCAAACACGTTCTCAGGGTTCACTTAACGTGGCGGTTCAGAAAAGGTTCTACAATGATCGCTTTACAGCCAGACTCGCGGTTAACGACCTCTTGTTTACCGTACCCTGGAGGGGAGTTACCCAATTTGGCGATCTGTTTATTGATGGTAGTGGAGGAAGTGATTCCCGAAGAGTTGCCTTCAGTCTCACTTATGATTTTGGCCGTAGCGAGATCAAAAAAGCGCGTAATCGAAAAACCGGCCTGGAAGATGAACGGGATAGAATATAAGGGTAGCTACAAAAACCCCTCATAATCAATAAGATAAAAATAACATCACTTTGGCTTTTGCTGTAAAAAATAGGCGTATCTTTGCAGGCTGAAAAACGCAGCTATGTCCGATACAAAGAATATTGCCATAATCGCCCACGTAGACCACGGGAAAACTACCCTGGTGGATAAGATCCTCCATTTTTGCCAGCTATTTCGTGAAAATGAAAAGACCGGAGAACTCATCCTGGACAACAATGACCTTGAACGGGAACGTGGCATAACCATTGTTTCAAAAAACGTATCGGTTCAATATAAAAACACTAAGATCAACATCATTGATACCCCTGGCCACGCGGATTTCGGAGGAGAGGTAGAACGTGTCCTGAACATGGCAGACGGAGTGCTGCTATTGGTAGATGCCTTTGAGGGTCCAATGCCGCAAACCCGTTTTGTGCTTCAGAAAGCCATCGGAATGGGATTAAAGCCCTGTGTGGTGATCAATAAGGTAGACAAGGAAAACTGTACGCCGGATGAGGTGCATGAAAAGGTTTTCGACCTGATGTTTGAACTGGACGCTGAGGAATGGCAGCTTGATTTCCCTGTGGTCTATGGCTCAGCCAAGAATAACTGGATGAGTACTGATTGGAAGGAAGAGACAGATTCCATAGAGCCTCTGTTGGAAATGGTCGTGAAACACATCCCGAGCTTTAAGCCGGAAGTCGGAAACACCCAAATGCTAATTACCTCCCTGGATTACTCCTCCTTTACCGGAAGGATCGCCATAGGCAGGTTACAGAGAGGCACGCTTAAGGATGGACAAGCAGTTTCCCTGGTAAAAAGGGACGGCAGTATTGTAAAATCCAGAGTAAAGGAGCTATTTACTTTTGAGGGACTGGGACGAAAGAAGGTAGCAGAAGTGGCCACAGGAGATATATGCGCTATAGTGGGGCTTGACGGTTTTGACATTGGGGATACCATTGCGGATATTGAACAACCGGAAGGCCTTAAGACCATTGCCATAGATGAGCCTACAATGAGTATGCTCTTCACCATTAACGATAGCCCATTCTTTGGGAAAGAAGGCAAATACGTGACTTCCAGGCATATCAAGGAAAGACTGGATCGGGAATTGGAGAAAAACCTGGCGCTTAGGGTAGAGGAAACTGATAGCGCGGAAAAATTTATGGTTTTTGGCCGTGGTGTTTTGCACCTTTCGGTCCTGATCGAGACCATGAGGCGCGAAGGTTATGAATTGCAGATCGGACAGCCGCAGGTAATTATCAAGGAGATAGATGGGGTTAAATGCGAGCCGGTAGAGTCACTTACTATTGATCTTCCGGAGACGGTTTCAGGCAAGGCTGTAGAGATGGTTTCTGTCCGAAAGGGAGAGATGAACAGTATGGAGGCCAAGGGAGAAAGAATGGTTTGCGAGTTTACCATCCCTTCCCGTGGGATCATTGGCCTGCGAAATCAGTTGTTAACCGCTACGGCCGGAGAGGCTATTATGTCGCACCGTTTTTTGGAATATCAGCCGATGAAAGGAGATATCCCGCAACGCCAGAACGGCTCGCTGGTTTCTATGGAAAACGGCAAGGCCATACCTTATTCCATTGATAAACTTCAGGAACGCGGATGCTTTTTTATCGATCCGGGGGAAGATATTTACGAAGGACAAGTGATCGGGGAGAATTCCAGAGGTGACGATATGACGGTGAATGTCACCAAGACCAAGAAGCTTTCCAACGTACGCTCTGCAGGGGCTGATGAAAAAGCAAAGATCGTCCCGGCTATCAAGTTTTCTTTGGAAGAGGCCCTGGAATATATTCAGAAGGACGAATATGTTGAGGTTACTCCGGAACACATCCGCCTGAGAAAAATTTTCCTGAAAGAAGTAGACCGGAAGAGGAATAAGCCGGACTAACTGCCAGTGGTCAGTTCCGGATGACAGATCAGGCAGGCTGTTGCCGCACCCACAATACCAGCGTAATTTTTTAGCTCAGCAGGGATCACTTCGGTCTCTATGGTAATCTGGTCCCGGTATTCTTCAAAGTGTTTGGATGCCCCTCCGCCCAGGATGATCAGGTCCGGTGAGACGATCAACTCCACAATTTCAAGGAATTTGTTGAATCGCTTACCCCATTTTCTATAGGAAAGACCTTCCCTGTCCATAGCGGAACCCGCTGCCCAGGTTTCTATCTTTTCGTATTTTTTGTAGGGGATTTGACCCAATTCAAAATTTGGGATCAGTCTTCCGTCCAGGAAGGCGCCACTGCCTAAGCCGGTTCCAATGGTGATCATGACCACAAAGCCATTCCGCCCTTTGCCAATACCGTAGTTCATAACCGCGTATCCCGCCGCATCCGCGTCGTTGATAACGGTAAAGTCCAGTCCCGTGGCCTTTTCAAACAGCGCCTCAGCGTTAACCCCTTCCCAGGAAGGATGAAGGTTGCCAGGCGTTTTACAGACCCCTTTTTTAATTACTGTAGGAAAGCCACACCCTACCGGGCCCTTATAATCAAAATGTTTAACGATTTGTGCGACCACTTCGGCCATTTCTTCCGGTTTGCGGGATGGAGGGGTGGGAATTCGGAACCTTTCGGTCAGTTTTTTACCTGTTTCCATATGGACCAGGGCTCCTTTGATCCCGGATCCTCCTATATCAATACCAAGAACTTCCATGAAGATTGCTGCTAATTTTGGTTGGTTTTGCCTTTTGGGCTTCAGGGCAAAAATAACAAAAAGATGAGACGAACATAATTTTAACAGCCCAGCTTTCGTTGACCGTACCTTTATCCTGGGTGATTATAGTCCCTCTTTGATCAAATGCACCATCTTAACAACCAAAAATGCAGGCATGTTGACTCGTAATTCAGACTGATTGATCACTGTGACTACCGTTAGTCCGGGTTTTTCCACATAAGCCAGGTAACAGGTATATCCCGGATCGAAGCCACTATGCCCGACGACCCTGCCCGTTTTCCTGTTTTTCTCAAACTGCATCACGCCCAGGCCATAGCCTTTGTGAAAGTTCAACATTTTTTCTAGTGTTAAGGGTGATCGGAAAAGCCTCCCACTGAACACCGCGTTTCCAAATATTAAAAGGTCGTCCACAGTAGTCAGTATCCCGCCGGCCGGATTCTGACGATTGAAGTAATAGGTGAAGGAGGTGAGGTCCCAATCGGTATAGTAACCCTTAAGCATTTTGGACATCATTTTTTCCTCCGGGTTCAGGCTGGTGTTATTAAGACCTAAAGGCACAATAATCCTTTGGTTGATAATGCTACCGATATCTTTGCTCTCCAGTTTCTCAAGGATCATTCCGAGCAGGATATAGTTGGTGTTAGAGTAATGGTATTCTCCGGGGCGACTTGTGGCAGACCCTACGTCCAAGGCAATAGCCACTCTGTCTTCCAGGGTATAGGTGCGTTGTGGATGATTTTTATAGGCCTCCAAATGTGTCTGGGTTTCGTTTAGATAATCGAAGATCCCACTGGTATGCCTGAGGAGTTGCGCTATAGTGATCTTGTTTTCATAAGAAGAACCTTTGTAAAGACTTAGGCGCCTGATCAACTCCTCGTCCAGGTACCGAGTTACCTTATCGGAAATAGCCAGTTTTCCCTCTTCCTCCAATTGTAAAATACATACTGCAACAAAGGTTTTGGTAATACTGGCGGCGATAAAAGCTTCCTTACCGGTCAGAAAGGAATCCCTGCCAAGCCCTTTGTAACCTTTGCTGTATTTCCAGGCTTTTGAGCCAGAGTTTCCAATGGCCGCGATTACTCCGCTTGCCTCCGGGTTGACCTCTAAATACTCGTCTGCAATCGCCTTGAGACTTTCACTATCTGGAAGTTCCTGGCTATATCCAAAGTTCAGCAGCAATAAGGTGCAGGCTGCTAAAAGGGAGTAGATTTTGTTCTTCATCTTATGCGCATGGAGGCTAGAGGTGGAAAACCACATAGCAAAGACAAAGAATTTTACCAGCTGTTACAGCTTAAATTGGGTGGGTGACAGTGTTCTGTGATCAGACAGCCTTCTGGATCACCTCGAAGACCTTCTGGCCATCACATTTCAGGGTTTTGGAGGGATATTTCAGGATCAGGGCGTAGTCATGGGTGGCCATCAGTATGGTACGGCCTGCCTTGTTGATCTCCTGTAATACTTTCATGACCTCAACACTGGTTTGAGGATCCAGATTCCCTGTAGGTTCATCAGCCAGGATGAGTTCAGGGTCATTCAGAAGCGCCCTTGCAATGGCTATACGCTGCTGTTCCCCTCCTGAAAGCTCATGCGGAAACTTAAAGCCCTTGGTTTTCATCCCAACTTTCTCCAGTACCTCCTCTATCTGGGTTTGCATTTTTCCCGGATCCTTCCATCCCGTGGCTTTGAGTACGAATTCCAGGTTTTTATTGATATTTCTATCCGGAAGCAGTTTAAAATCCTGGAATACTATACCCAGCTTTCTCCTGAGAAAAGGAATGTCTTTTTCTTCAAGGGTCTTGAGGTTGAAGCCTACGATCCGGCCGTTGCCTTCCTTCATTGGCAGGTCTGCGTAGAGCGTCTTCATAAAACTGCTTTTCCCACTTCCCGTTTTCCCGATCAGGTAAACAAATTCCCCCTTTTTTACCTCCAGGCTGATGTTGTTCAACACCATATTTTCCTTTTGGTAAACAGCGACGTCCTTTAATGTTAAGATGCTTTCAGCCATGAGGCCAAAGATAATCAATGATTACTTCATTTTACATCGCAGTGTTGAGATCGATTAAAATTGATGTGATGAAAAGGTGATAGGAACAAATCGTTTTCCCAAGGCCATATAAACCGGATGTCCAGGCGTAAAACTGTTGATATTAAAGTGATAAGTTCCCATTTAGTACAAGCCGGAAACCCTTAAAAATATGTTATTTCGTTGGCTAATATACTTCGGAACAATATTTGACGTTATTAAGAGAAAATCCGGTAATTCTTAACGGCAAGAGAACATTATGCGCCAGAAAAACACCGTTTTATTCCTGATATTGGCTGGAGCCTTCTTTCTCGGCCAGGGACAGGAATCAAGGATCTACACACACGACCAGAAGTTATATCAGCAAGCGCTGGCACTGTATAACGAAAAACAGTACCAGGCAGCACAAACCTTATTTGAACAGGTTAAATCCTCCACACGGGATGCTGAAACTGAAGCGAATAGCGCCTACTTTGTGGCAAATGCAGCCGTCAGACTAAACCAGCTTGGTGCAGATCGCCTCATGGAGGATTTTGTCGAACGGTATCCCACATCTACAAAACGAAATTCTGCCTTTTCAGACGTGGCCGACTACTATTTTGAGAATGGTAAGTATCCCTACGCCTTAAAATGGTATAAGAAAGTGGATCAGAGTTCACTTTCCCGAAAGGAGAAGGATCGCTTTAATTTTAATATGGGCTATTCCCTTTTTTCCTCCCGGAAACCCAAAGAGGCGGAGCGTTACATGAGCAAGGTTCAGAACTCTCCCACATACGGTTCCCAGGCTCAGTATTACCTGGGATATATCGCATACCAACAGGACGATTACGAAGGGGCAAATGAGCGTTTTGACCAGATCACAGACCAGGAATTGCTGGACGAAAAACTGTCTTATTACCAGGCGGATATGAATTTCAAACTGGGGAATTTCCAGGAAGCCATAGCACTGGCGGAAAAGCAGCTTCCAAAATCAGACCGCAGGGAGGTTTCCGAACTGAACAAGATCATCGGGGAGAGCTATTTCAACTTACAACAGTATAGTGAGGCCATTCCGTACCTGGAACAGTACAAGGGAAAACGAGGGAAATGGAGCAATACGGACTATTATCTGCTGGGATACTGCTATTATAAGCAGGAAGATTTCGCCAATGCCATCCAACAATTCAACAAGATCATCGGAGGCACGAACAGCGTTTCCCAGAATGCCTATTACCACCTGGCCGAGTGTTACCTGAATCTGGACAAAAAGCAGGAAGCCCTCAATGCCTTCCGGAATGCATCTCAGATGGACTTTAGTCCGGAAATGCAGAAAGACGCTTTGTTGAATTACGCCAGGTTGAGTTATGAGATCGGGAATGCCTATGAGCCGGTTCCTACTGTACTGACTTCCTACCTGGAAAAATATCCCAATGACGAGCATTCAGAAGAAATGCAGGAGTTGCTGGTGGATTCGTACATCACCTCCAAAAACTTTAATGGTGCGATGGAGTTGCTGGAAGAAAACCGGGATTTCGCCAGCAAAGCAACCTATCAGAAAGTCGCTTTTTACCGGGGTGTAGAGCTCTTTCTTGAGGCGGATTACGCTGCAGCTTCGGAAAGCTTTGAAAAATCCTTGAACAATGCTGCCGATGCCCTTTTTGAGGCCAGAGCGAGTTATTGGAAGGGGGAATCGGAGTACCTTTTGAACCGTTTTGACCAGGCACTTGCGGATTTTACCCGCTTCAAACAAAATTCCATAGCAACTTCCACCCCGGAGTACGATGATCTCGATTACAATCTGGGGTACACCCATTTTAAGTTAAAAGATTATGGCAATGCCATAGCCTACTACAAGGCCTATGCAGACAAGCACAGCAGCGGAGAGAAACTAAATGATGCCTATGTAAGGTTGGGGGATAGCTATTTTGTAACCAGCAAATACTGGCCGGCCATAGAGTCTTACAATAGCGCCCTGCAAACCAATGGCCCTGAAAAGGATTACGCTGCCTTTCAAAAGGCGATCAGCTATGGCTTTGTAGGTAAAAATGACAGTAAGCTGGAAGAATTGGGAAGTTTTGTTTCCAGGTATCCCAGGTCTTCCCTCAAAGACGATGCGCTCTTTGAGTTGGGTAATTCCTATATAAAGGCCAACCGTGAGACTGAAGGTCTGCAAACTTATGACAGGCTAATAGGGGAATACAAAAGAAGCCCACTGGTGTCGCGGGCACTGCTGAGACAGGGACTGGTTCACTACAATGCCAGCCGAAATGAAAAGGCGCTTTCAAAATTCAAGACGGTAGTAAGGGATTATCCGAACAGCCAGGAAGCCGTTCAGGCAGTGGCAACTGCCAAACTGATCTATGTAGACCTCGGACGCGTTAACGAGTACGCGCAATGGGTACAAGGATTGGACTTTGTGGAAGTAACAGATACCGAACTGGATGAGGCTACATTTGAGTCTGCGGACAAGCAAAACCTTGACGGTAAAAAGGATGCGGCTATAAGGGGATACGAAAATTACCTCAAAGAATTTCCCAATGGCATTAATGCGGTTAAAGCCAGCTTTAATTTAGCCCAGTTGTACTATGCAAAAAACGAAAAAGACAACGCACTGCCTCATTACCTAACGGTTGTGGACAGCGGTACCAGCGAATATGGGGAACAAGCGCTCACACGTGTTTGTGAGATCTATATCGGTAAGGACGATTATAACAGTGCCATTTCTTATCTGGAACGCCTGGAAGCAACGGCGGATATCAATCAGAACCGGACTTTCGCGAGGTCTAACCTGATGAAGGGCTATTACCAGCAGAAGAATTACGATCAGACCCTGGCTTATGCGGAAAAAGTACTTGCCACTTCGGGTATAGACAATCGTATTAAGAGTGACGCCCAGATCATGATCGCGAGATCGGCCATTCAGACCGGGGACGAAATTAAGGCTGAAGAGGCCTATGCGAAAGTGCTAAAGATAGCCACAGGAGCAACCGCGGCAGAGGCCTTGTACTATGACGCCTACTTTAAGAATAAGGCCAATGAGTACGAAGCTTCAAATAATTCAGTACAAAAACTGGCCAAAGACTATGCCGCATATAAGGAATGGGGAGGAAAAGGTCTGTTGCTTATGGCATCGAATTTTTATGCGCTTGACGATGCCTATCAGGCCACTTATATTCTGGAAAGTGTAATAGCGAATTTCGGCCAGTATCCGGAGATCGTTGCCGAGGCAGAAGGCGAATTAGCCATAATAAAAGCTAAAGAAGCACAGCGAAACTCATCCGTGAATTCGGATGGCAACTAAAAACGTGAGGACAGGCAGGTTATATGCCTTTGTCCAAACCAATATGAGATTGTTCTTTCCGCTTTCCAACCGTGTCGGAAAGAAAGATATAATTGAGAAGAACACATGATGCGACAACAGATCAGTTTGGCGTTCCTGTTTACGGTATGCCTGAGTCAATGGGGGATGGCCCAGGAGCGGGATACCGACATAGGAACGGAGACCGTAACCGTGGTCAGGCCTTATTCCCCTACGGTATCGGATGCCTTTAAGATCCGGTCTACACCGAATCTGAACGATTCCATTGTACTCCAGAAAAAAAAGATCAACTACAGTATCTTTTCTGTGCCGGTGGCATCTACCTTTACTCCGGCCAAGGGCAAGGCAGCCAGGGTGAAGCGAAGTAAGCCGGAGAAGATCTATAATTCGTATGCCTCAGTTGGCTTGGGTAATTTTAACAATGCCCTGGTGGATTTCTATACCAGCCGTGATATCAATAGGGGAGATGAACGAATAGACGTGGCCCTGAATCATCATTCCTCCAGGGGAGATATAGACAATACCCCTCTGGATACGGATTTTTACAATACCAAACTGGAGGCTTCCTATTCCAAAAAAGATAGGGATCTTGACTGGGGAGCTAATATCGGTCTGCAGCATCAGCGATATAATTGGTACGGCCTGCCGGAAAATGTATTTGACGAAACTACTATTAACGCAATAGACGAAGGACAGAATTATTTCACTGCAGAGGCAGGGGCTCATATAAACATAGAAGATTCTGCCTTTAAAAAAGGAGAACTGCTCTTCAGGCGATTTTGGGATGAAGTGGATTCCGGAGAGAACCGGGCAGTTTTGGCCCCGGTATTTGAACTGCCGATAACAGAAGAATTGTTTACCATTAAGACGCGAATCGACTATGTAGGAGGCAGTTTCGAAAACGCCAATGTCAATAACGAGCTAAACAATCCGCCAATAGATTACAGTCATGTGCAGTTCGGTGTTACTCCAAGCCTGCTGATCCTAAGGGATGAACTAACCCTGAACCTCGGAGCGAATATCGTCTATGGATTGGATAATGAAAACAGCGATAACAATTTTTATATCTACCCGGCAGTCACCGCTTCCTATCGCCTCTTAGACGATGTGGCCATTGCCTATGGGGGAGTAGAAGGAAGGCTGCAACAGAATTCGTACTATGATTTTGTACAGGACAATCCCTATGTTTCACCTACCCTGAGTATTCTGCCTACGGATCAGCAATACGATGCTTATGTTGGACTTAAAGGACAATTACTCCCAAACCTGAGCTATAACATTAAAGGCTCTTATACCGCAGAAAACAGAAGGCCACTGTTCAAACTCAATCCGCAAAACCCCTTCCGGGACGACGAAAAGGGGTACTATTTCGGGAACTCTTTCGAAGTGTTTTATGACGACATCAAAACGCTGGGCATTTTTGGCGAATTGAATGTGGATATTAACCGGAATTTTTCCTTTGGTATTAATGCCGAAGTCTATGATTACGACACTGAAACGGATAACCCAGCCTGGAACTTACCCAATCTTCAAGGATCGCTTTTCCTGGATTACCAGATCGGGGAACAGTGGTTCATGGGCGCCAATCTATTCTACGTAGGAGAACGGGAAGACCTGAGTTCTGTCGCGGTACAGGGTGCGGACCCTGAAGACTTCATAACCAATGTATTGACCCTGGACAGTTTCTTTGATGCAAATGCGCATTTGGGATACCGTATCAATGAGCAGCTTTCCGTATTCGCAAAAGCCAGTAATATTGCAAACAATCAATATCAACGTTGGGCGAACTTCCGTGTTCAGAGTTTCCAGATATTAGGTGGAGTAACCTATAAGTTCGATTTTTAAAGGGGTTACGAGAGTTTATTGCCAATCCCTGGGAAAAACTTTAAGATAGTTTTAAACTAAACTTTTCCTAAAGTGTTACCCTGGCTGCTCATAAATTTCTACCTTTTTCCTATCATCAATCATAAACCTGATCAATTGTGAAGAGACGTCATCTCATTACTTCCTTTATTGTTCTCATTTTTCCGGTCATTGTGATCTCCGCCCTTACAAACTACGGTTTTGACAAACCCGTACTGGAAAACGAAAAAACTGAGCAAGTAGAACCAAAATCCGAATTCTCCTGTCATAAAAAGTCTAGCCAGAAACAAGTAGCCACCCCTGGCTCCAGCTGATCCATCCGGGCCATTTAAAATGCCAAGGATTTGGACCAAATAGACAAATTACTCCACAGAATTTGACGTAGTTTAGTGCCTTAAACGAGCACTGAGAATGATCCAGGACTACAAACAGATCAATCTTTATGGTAAAAAAGTCTTTGAAAAGGCCGTGGTTTCACCGCCCTTCAGATTTTTTTATAGCATGCCCGATGAAGCCTGCTTTTTTTACCTTCTCAAAGGGAGCAACGCCGTTTATGCACCTACTGAGAAACAGCTGGTAGACCGGAAAGAAGGTGTGGTCATGCAGTGCGGTAGCTATTTTTGCGATGTTCTGGCCTCGGACGATTCGGAATTTTGCGAGGCAGTTGCGGTGCATCTCCCATTGGAGGTATTAAGGATGATCTACGATAAGGAGTTTCCGGATTTTCTTTTAAAGGTTAACGAAGTGCAACCCCTGCAACTGGAAAAATACGAGTCGTCAGAACTTTTAAAGAGTTATATAGACAATCTGCAATTCTATTTTGACAACCCCAGTATTGTTACCGAAGAGATCCTCAAACTAAAACTGAAAGAACTCATACTGATACTGGCGAAAACGGATAATGCAGAGACCGTCAAGCAGATCCTGGCAGGCCTGTTCACCCGGGTTGAGGTAGAGTTTAAGGCTGTAATTGAAGCGAATCTATACAATAACTTTTCTGTAGAAGAACTTTCCAAACTCACCCACCTTAGCTTGTCCTCTTTTAAACGGGAATTCCAAAAACATTACGGTACTTCCCCGGCCAAGTATATCAAAGAGCAAAAACTGAAAAAGGCGGCCAAACTATTAAAGGTTACCGATCTTAGGGTCTCATCCATCGCTTTCGATTGCGGTTTTTCGGATTTGGCACACTTTTCCAGGTCTTTTCAGAAGTTCCACGGGCTTTCGCCAAGTGATTTTCGACTGAACGTCAAAGACAAATCTTTGGACTGATTGTCCAAAAACTTCCGCGTTGCACGTCTCATCTTTGTAGGGTAATCCAGTGATAACCCTAAATTCAAAAAAATGACAGATGCAATTAAAAAAAACACAGTATTTCTTTTTGTTCTCACCTTCGCAACTACGGTTCAGGCACAAAAGAAAGTACAGCAATTCACGGAATCAAAAGTCCTTGACGTTCCTGCGGAAAAAGTATGGGCTATTGTAGGGGAAGATTATGGAGCCATTGCCTATTCGCATCCCATGATAATGTCCTCTGACTACGTCAATGGTACGCTTAAAGCTGAAGAGGGAGCTGAAAGGGTATGTACCTTCAACAAGAAAGGGACTAAGTTCGTTAAAGAAAAAATGACGAACTATCGCCCAGAGGAGATGAGCTTTACCAACACTGTTTACCAGGCCGGCCGCTTTCCGGTGGACCCGGAATACACCAAAGCCATATACAAAGTAGAAGCCCTTAGCAATGGGCAGAGCAGGTTTACTTTTAGTATGCAATACAGGACCAAACCTGCATTCATGGGTGCCATGGCCAAGGGGAAATTCAAAAAAATGATCCGGGATTATTTTATTGCTGTTGAACATCACGCAAAAACCGGTGAAAAGGTGACAAAAGAAAATTTCAGGAAGATCCGTAAGAAGTATTCTTAGATGCATTAGGCATGAAAATTCCGAACCCCGGCTCCTTCAGGAACCGGGGTTTTGCATTTATAAACCATAGTGATTTGCTCATTACACCCTAATTTTAAGCCACTTAGGCGAAGGATGGCCTTAAAAAAATCACTAAATGCCCCATATTCTGTAATTTAGCTTTAGTGAATTATTAAAGCCTTGAATTTTCGTGAGACCGTTATGGCTACATATCGTCATATCCGCTCTAATTCTTTGGGTTTCGGACGGTTCTGCCCAAAATCTGGTGAAGAACCCCAGTTTCGAAGAATATGAGAAATGCCCGTCCAGTCTGGGTAATTTTGCTTCTGATGTGGCCCATTGGAGCACGCCTACCCATGGATCTACGGATTACTTTAATTCCTGTAGCAAGGCCATGGGTACTCCTAAAAACTTTAATGGAGAACAGCCCTCCGATTTTGGCAAAGGCTATGCCGGACTCTACCTCTATGCTCCTGACGATTACCGCGAATACATCCAGGTAGCCTTGACAGAAACCCTGAAAAAAGGTGTTTCCTACGAACTATCGTTTTACGTAAGTCTGGCCGAACGCTCGGATTACGCTGTAAAGGATTTTGGAGTTTTGTTTTCCAGGGATGAATTAGTGGTAGATATTAAGAAGACCTTATCCCGTATGCATTTGTACCGGCAGCAAGGCAATGCCTACAACAGTATGGAGATCGGATATACGAATTTCTACAGGGATACCAAAGACTGGATACTGGTCAATACGCGTTTTGAAGCCAAGGGTACAGAAAATTACATGACCATAGGTAACTTTCAAAGGAATAACCGCACCAGGAAATTCAAGACCAAACGGGATGCCCGTAAGGGAGCCTATTATTATATTGACATGGTGGAGCTAAGGCAGATCAGGCGGAACCAGAATGATGCTGAAACTGCTATTGCAGAACTCCCTACACAGACTCCAGATTACGAACTCGATAAGTCCATGGTCTTTGAGAATGTACTCTTCTCTTTTGATAAGTATGAGCTAAAAAGCGAAGCAAAGGAAGAACTTAGCAGGATCTATGAATACCTTAGGACCGATACTTCACTTATGATCTACATCGAAGGGCATACTGATACCAAAGGCGGTAAATCCTATAATCAAAGACTTTCGGAAAACCGCTGTCTCGCGGTTGCTGATTTCATGAAGAGTCTGGGACTGGAAGCAGACAGGTTGCGCTGGAAAGGACTTGGGGGTTCCCGGCCAATAGCGGATAACGCCACAGAGGAGGGGAGACGGCAGAATCGCAGGGTAGAATTTGTAATCAGCAAAGCGCCGATCAGGTGATCCCCTTTGCCAGTTCAAAATAATTATATTTGTTGGCTATCCGTTCTTTCAGGCCTATTGCGGCCGCGGAGAACACACGAAGAACCCTTATAGTAATGAAAAAATTCCTGTTCCTGATCATCCTTATTTGTCTAGGATGTGAATACTCCAAAGAAACGGTAGATATGATCGTCCTAAATGCCAATATCTATACCGTTGACGACAACTTCAGCAAAGCGGAATCCTTTGCTGTAAAGGATGGAAAGTTTGTCGCCGTGGGTACTGAAAACCTCATAACCGAAAAGTATAGCTCTGAAACCGTAGTGGATGCTGATGGTAAGACCATCATTCCAGGTATTATAGACGCGCACTGTCATTTCTACGGATTGGGATTAAATCAACAAGTTGTGGACCTGGTCGGCACGGAGAGCTATGAAGAAGTTTTGGAGCTGGTAAAGGCCTTTCAGGAACAAAATCCCAGTAGCTTTATCCGGGGCAGGGGATGGGACCAGAATGATTGGGAGATCAAAGAATTCCCTACCAGGAAGGAATTGGACGAGCTTTTTCCGGATATACCGGTGGCTTTGGAGAGGGTAGACGGGCATGCGTTTTTGGTAAATCAAAAGGCCCTGGATTTGGCGGGCATTGATGGGCAAACTCAAGTTGAGGGAGGAGAGATTGTCAAAGAAGCGGGGCAGCCCACCGGAGTACTCGTAGACAGCCCGATGAACCTTGTTGAAGCGACCATGCCCCCACCCAGCCGGGCAGAGCAGATCCAGGCGCTGAAAGCGGCTCAGAAGATCTGTTTTGACTATGGCCTCACCACGGTGAATGACGCTGGATTGGATCGCTCGGTCATAGAGTTGATAGACAGTTTACAACAGGCTGGTGAATTGTCTATCAGAGTTTACGCGATGATCAGCAATAGAAAAGAAAACCTGGACTATTACCTGGATAAAGGTGTCCGTAAAACGGAAAAACTGCACGTAGGCTCCGTCAAGGTGTATGCGGACGGTGCTTTGGGCTCACGCGGAGCAGCTTTGAAAGAGCCTTATTCCGATCATCCCGGTCATTTCGGCGCTATGATCACTCCTGCCGAAGACATGGAGGAACTAGCCATGCGTATAGCCGCCTCTGAGTATCAAATGAATACACATGCCATAGGGGACTCTGCAAATGTCGCTGTCCTCAGAGCGTATCAAAAGGCCCTGGAAAACAAAACGGACAGAAGATGGAAAGTGGAGCACGCCCAGGTGATCAGTCCCAAAGATTTTGAATTCTTCAAACAGGGTATCATTCCTTCGGTACAACCTACCCATGCCACCAGCGATATGTATTGGGCGGAAGACCGTCTGGGAGAAGATAGGATTAAAGGCGCTTACGCTTTCAGAACACTACTTCATGCAGCCGGATTGGTGGCCCTGGGAACGGATTTTCCAGTAGAAGAGGTAAGCCCTTTTCTCACCTTTTACGCTGCAGTAGCCCGAAAGGACCTCGAAAATTACCCCGAAGGTGGCTTTATGCCGGAAGAAGTATTGTCCAGGGAGGAAACCTTAAAGGGAATGACCATTTGGGCTGCCTACTCCAACTTCGAAGAAAACGAAAAAGGCAGTATAGAGCCAGGTAAATTCGCTGACTTTGTGGTCCTAAGTGAGGATATTATGAGTATTCGGGACGAGGACATTCCCAACGTTCAGGCCGAGCAGGTCTACATAGATGGCCGGATCGCTGAATAAGATTATAATAACAAAAAAACCAGGAAGTAAGTACTTCCTGGCTCATTTCATTTCTGTTTAGAAGGTATGCTAAAATGATATTGGGAGTGCGACCCTTGTGGTGCCCCATCCCATGATCATATGTACACCGCCATCCACTTCCTTATAGGCGATGGAAAAGGCCTCCAACGATTTGTTTCCTTCACTTACTTTGGCCTTTACCCTTGCAACATCAGCAGATTCGTCGTAAGAATAGGCTCCCCATTGGTTGAGTTTGCTGTTTAGAATTACAGTCCACTCTCCATCACCTGGAATAGTAAACAGGGAATAGGTCCCGGCCTTTACAGCCTGCCCGCCTACGGTTGCATCCTTATACAAGGTAATCTCAACAGCCTCGTTGGCTCCGGTTCTCCAAACCTTACCTGCAGGTGCCAGATCCGCCATAGAACGTCCTTTTAATTGAGGTCTGCTGTAGATGACCCGGACACTTTTGTCCGAGATACGACCGCTGGATGGGTAGGAAGCAATGTCCGCAGGGCTCTTGTCCAGACCGCTAAAATCCTGAGCTGAAAGTTGAGTTGTGAATACCATAGCAAATACCATGGTTGCTAGTGTCAATAATTTCTTCATGATAGTGATTGTTTAATATTCGCTAAAGCTAAATGCTTTTTCAATGCTTGGTTTATAAAAAGTCGTTAAAATTTCCTGAGCTTACATAATTCGGATTATTAAGAGTTTATTGGCGCTATAAATTACAATACTAATCTAATATTGAAATATATGTTATAATTTATAACTATATGTTCTATTTATATTTGTTAATTGAAAGTTTCTAAACAACTTTGTATTCTTAACTGATAAATTAAACTATTTATGTGTGGAATTGTATGTGCGTTTGATGTAAAGGAAAGCACCGAGATTTTACGTCCCAGATTATTGGAAATGTCCAAAAAACTAAGGCATAGAGGGCCGGACTGGAGTGGTATTTACGCCGATGAAAAGGCGGTTTTGGCTCATGAAAGACTTGCGATAGTAGATCCCGCCTCAGGGAAGCAACCTTTGTTCAGCCAGGACGGAAAGCTGGTATTGGCAGCTAACGGTGAAATTTATAACCACAGGGAATTGCGAAAGCAATTTGAAGGCCGGTATGAGTTCCGTACGGAGTCTGACTGTGAAGTGATACTTGCGCTCTATAAGGAAAAAGGTCCTGAATTCGTTGATGAGATGAACGGAATTTTCGGTTTTGCTATCTACGATTCAGAGAAAGAAGAATATTTTATTGCCAGAGACCATATGGGGATTATCCCGCTTTATATGGGCTGGGATAAGCACGGTACCTTTTATGTGGCTTCAGAATTGAAAGCATTGGAAGGGACCTGTTCAAAAATTGAATTGTTTCCCCCCGGGCACTATTTGCATAGTGCTGAAGGCGAATTAAAGAAATGGTACAGCCGCGACTGGATGGAATATGAGGCCGTTAAGGAAAACGAGACCAGTATACGGGAGATACGAGAGGCCCTGGAGGCCGCGGTTCACAGACAATTGATGTCTGATGTGCCTTATGGGGTGCTGCTTTCCGGTGGTCTTGACTCCTCGGTCACCTCCGCCATCGCAAAGAAATATTCGCAAATGCGTATTGAGTCCGGTGACACCAAGGAAGCCTGGTGGCCTCAGTTGCATTCCTTTTCTGTAGGGTTGGAAGGGTCTCCCGATCTTGAAGCCGCTCAGAGAGTGGCAGACCATATCGGTACCATACACCACGAGATCAAGTTTACGATTCAGGAAGGCCTTGATGCGATCAGGGATGTGATCTACAACCTGGAAACCTATGATATCACTACCGTAAGAGCCTCTACACCCATGTATCTTATGGCCAGGGTAATTAAGTCCATGGGCATAAAAATGGTACTGTCAGGGGAAGGTGCGGATGAATTGTTTGGAGGGTATTTATATTTCCATAAAGCCCCCAGCGCAAAGGATTTTCACGAAGAAACAGTCCGTAAACTGAGCAAATTGCATATGTACGATTGTTTACGTGCCAATAAGTCATTAGCGGCATGGGGAATAGAAGGGCGTGTGCCATTTCTGGATAAAGAGTTTATCGATGTGGCCATGCGGATAAACCCAAAGGACAAACTGATCAATGGTGAACGTATGGAGAAATGGGTCGTAAGGAAGGCTTTTGAAGATTACCTGCCCGAAAGCGTTGCCTGGAGGCAGAAGGAGCAGTTCTCTGATGGAGTGGGATACAGTTGGATAGATACACTGAAACAGCTTGTAGAAGAGAAAGTAACCGATGAACAATTGGCCAATGCTAAATTCCGCTTCCCCTTGCAGACCCCAACCTCCAAGGAAGAATACTATTACCGGTCTATTTTTGAGGGGCATTTCCCTTCAGATGCAGCCGCTTTAAGCGTTCCTCAGGAAGCTTCTGTGGCCTGTAGCACCCAGATAGCTCTGGAATGGGATGAGGCCTTTAAGAACATGAATGACCCTTCAGGAAGGGCTGTCGCGTTCGTTCACGAAGATGCTTACGAAAAATAACTTTTGAGATTCTGTTGCCTGCCACAGTAAAGGCAGGTTTGTTTTTATTTTAATTAGTCCGTAAGAAGCACCGTTATTTCGGTGCTTCTTTTGTTTGGGATAACGTGGCGGCCGGTATCTGAGAGGCAACTAAAAGAGGTCGTTTCCAGGCCTTATTCAGATAGCGGATTTAACTGAAAATAAGACGATTTTGGCACTGTATTTGAACTGTATATTTTCCACAATTTTTGTTAATAACTTCAATGCTAAAAAAGTCCTAAAAACCTATATTCCATGGGGTATTGGTTATATTTGTAGGATGCCAAAAAACGAAGCAAGAACAACTTTGAAATCTTATGAGTGAAGAAGTAAAACAGAACAATTATTCAGCGGATAGCATTCAAGCGCTGGAAGGGATCGAACACGTGCGGATGAGACCGTCTATGTACATCGGTGATGTAGGTGTCAGAGGGTTGCATCATTTGGTTTATGAGGTAGTAGATAATTCGATTGACGAAGCGATGGGAGGCCATTGTGATACCATCACGGTAACCATTCAGAAGGGGAACTCCATCACAGTGCAGGACAACGGACGGGGAATTCCGGTAGGCCTGCACAAAAAAGAAGGTGTTTCGGCACTGGAAGTGGTAATGACCAAGATTGGGGCCGGTGGAAAATTCGACAAAGATTCATATAAGGTTTCCGGTGGTCTACACGGTGTGGGTGTGTCAGTGGTAAATGCGCTTTCAGATCATCTGAAAGCTACAGTACATCGTGAAGGTAAGATCTGGGAGCAGGAGTACCAAAGAGGTAGGACGCTCTATCCCGTAAAAAGTGTTGGCAATTCCAAGGAGAATGGGACTATTGTGACATTTCATCCGGATAAGGAGATCTTTACCCAGACTATCGAATATAGCTACGAAACCCTGGCAAATAGAATGAGGGAACTCGCCTATTTGAATAAGGGCGTAACCATAAGCATAACTGACGAACGCCAGAAAGACGAAAAAGGAGAATTCCTTTCGGAAACCTTTTATTCCGAAGAAGGACTTAAGGAATTCATCAAATTCCTGGACAGTAACAGGGAACCGCTTATCCAGAGCGTGATCTCCATGGAAGGTGAGAAAAATGGTATTCCTGTGGAAGTGGCCATGGTCTACAATTCAAGTTATACCGAAAACCTGCACTCTTACGTGAATAATATAAACACTCACGAGGGTGGGACGCATTTATCCGGTTTTAGAAGGGGACTTACTACAACCCTAAAGAAATACGCGGATTCCTCAGGAATGCTAGACAAAGTGAAGTTTGAGGTCTCGGGAGACGATTTCCGTGAAGGTTTAACGGCTATCGTATCGGTAAAAGTGGCAGAACCGCAGTTCGAGGGTCAGACAAAGACCAAATTAGGTAACCGCGAGGTTTCTGCTGCGGTAAGTCAGGCTGTTTCCGAAATGCTTACGAACTATCTTGAAGAGCATCCGGACGATGCCAAAATGATCGTTCAAAAGGTGATCCTGGCTGCCCAGGCAAGACACGCGGCCACCAAAGCCCGTGAAATGGTTCAGCGCAAAAGCGTGATGACCGGTGGCGGGCTACCCGGGAAGTTATCGGATTGCTCCGAGCAGGATCCCGGAAAATGTGAAGTATTCCTGGTTGAGGGAGATTCCGCAGGTGGAACGGCCAAGCAGGGCCGGGATCGAAATTTTCAGGCCATCCTTCCGCTAAGGGGTAAGATCCTCAATGTGGAAAAGGCAATGCAGCACAAGGTTTTTGAGAATGAGGAGATCAAGAACATCTATACCGCTCTCGGGGTAACTATAGGAACCGAAGAGGACAGCAAGGCGTTGAACCTTGAAAAACTACGCTACCATAAGGTGATCATTATGTGTGATGCGGATGTGGATGGAAGTCATATCGAAACACTTATTCTTACCTTTTTCTTCCGCTATATGAGGGAACTTATAGAAAGCGGTCACGTTTACATTGCAACTCCACCGCTTTACCTGGTCAAAAAAGGTTCCAAAAGGCGCTATGCCTGGGATGACAAGGAGCGGGATGAGATCATTGAAAGTTTTAAAGGAGGAGCTAGTATTCAACGCTACAAAGGTCTTGGAGAAATGAACGCTGAACAGTTGTGGGAAACCACCATGAATCCGGAATACCGGACCCTAAGGCAGGTCACCATAGAAAATGCGACCGAATCGGATCGGATTTTCTCCATGTTAATGGGTGATGAGGTGCCTCCTAGAAGGGAGTTTATTGAGAAAAATGCCGTTTATGCGAACATTGATGCATAAGAATCTATACTTATACAACAAAAACCCTGACCGTACGTCAGGGTTTTTTAGTTTTATACAAAAATTCTTACACATGAAACGCATAACTTTTCTACTGGCGATTTTTTTGGGTACCCTTTCATGGGCACAATCTAACATTAACGATCTCTTAGCCGCGGGTATTGACGATGCTCAACGCTTTACGAATGACTATCTCGCCCCGGTTTCCGAAGGCGCTATTTATAGCATTTCAGGTAGCTGGTATAATACCGCAGATGCAAAACCCTTAGGAGGATTTGAAATTTCGATCATTGGGAACCTCACTGGGTTTAAAAATAAAGATGATAAGAAGGCTTTTACCCTGAATACCGCAGACTACGAAAACCTGCAATTTACAGACGGTAGTACCTCTAAATTGGTCTCTACTGCCCTGGGTGATATTGAGGGTATAAATGTTGTTGTAACCGATGGAAACGTATTCAGTGAAACTTTTGAACTGCCAAGCGGATTGGCGTCGGAAGACTTTAATTTTCTTCCCTCGGGCTATTTGCAGGCCAGTGTAGGCCTTATAAAAGGAACTGAGCTAAAGGCAAGGTTCCTGCCAAAGATCAATACAGACGATGCTTCTATCAGCCTTTACGGTTTTGGTATTCAACATGATTTTACCAAACACCTGCCTGCGGATAAAGTATTACCAGTAGCTATTTCAGCAGTAATCGGCTACACCCATTTCGATGCGTCCTACGACTTTACGGATACCTCTGTAGTTGCAGGCCAGGATCAGCGTCTGGAAATGGATATAAACAGCTGGGTATTCCAGGCAGTGGTCTCTACGCGCTTGCCTGTGATAAACTTTTACGGCGGACTGGGATACCTTACCGGAAAGTCCGAAACCAATGTTTTAGGAACCTATGTGGTTACCTCAGGACCATTTCAGACTACATATACTGACCCCTTTAGTGTAAGCGCCAATGCCAGTGGAGTAACCGCCAACATTGGAACCAAATTGAAGTTAGGCTTCTTCAGGCTACATGCGGATTATACCATAGCGGAATTCAACAATCTGTCTGTAGGTGTCAATTTCGGGTTTAGGTAGAACAGAAAAATAGCAAATACGATATAAAATGGCCGCTTTTTCAGGAAGGCGGCTTTTTTTTGTGCCCCTATGCTACCGCCAGTCTGTGACTGGTGGTTTTTCTCTTTGTAGGTTTGGAATTACCACGAGATGCCCTACACTACCGCCAGTCTGTGACTAGTGGTTTCTCTTTTTGTAAGTTTGGAATTACCACGAGATGCCCTACGCTACCGCCAGTCTGTGACTGGTGGTTTTTCTCTTTGTAGGTTAGGAATTACCACGAGATGCCCTACACTACCGCCAGTCTGTGACTGGTGGTTTCTCTCTTTGTAGGGTTTTAATTACCACGAGATGCAATTTGGCGGTAGTCAGGGTTGTTTTTGGCGCGGATTACACCTTGTCCGCCTCTGGCGGAAATCCGCACTATCCAGGTTATGAATGTTTACAGTGCTAGTTTTTAAAAGGTTTGCAGGGATTCCTCTAAAAGGGGATCAAAAAAAAACAGCCTTTCATAGCAAAGGCTGTTTTTCGTAACTATATGGAAAAAATAAGGGGATTTTATTCTCTATGTGCCAGCACATTACCGTCACGTTCCTGCAACATAACTCCCTCAGCAGTTTCTTCCATGCTCACATAGTGGTTCGGGATATCAAGGCCGGGATACTTTATAGTATATATCCCATCTACCTGCTCCCATCCGAAATCTGTTTTAATCTCCAGTCCGGAGCCGTTATATCTGTGGTATCGCCCCAGATAGGCATCGTTGAAGATCCATTCCTCCCTGATCGTTTGCTTACCCGCGTCGCTTATATTCTGTGTCTCTACCCTGGACCATATTCCGATTACGGGGTCATTGTTTTCAGGTATTCTTGAACAGTTACTGGCAAATATGATTGCCAGAATTGCCATAAGCGAAATCAGCTTCTTCATTGATCAGTAGGTTTACAGATTTGGGACTCTGTAACTGGGCTAACGGTTCTTCTCGGAGACCTATTGTTATATTTTCGACGTACTGCACAAAAATGGCAACTTCTTCGTTGAACTACCTTTTTTTTTAACAAAAGACCTAAAAACTGACACTTGATATTGTCTATTAAAAAAAAGATATATAAGCGCTTTATGTCAGCCTTTTTTCTGTTAAAATTCGCTATTTTTGGCAGGCTTAAGATTCACTTGAAAATAGAACACATATGAAAGTTACGGTAGTAGGCGCAGGAGCCGTGGGAGCAAGCTGCGCAGAGTATATTGCAATCAAAGATTTCGCATCAGAAGTAGTCTTACTGGACATTAAGGAAGGTGTCGCGGAGGGTAAGGCCATGGACCTTATGCAGACCGCTTCCCTGAACGGTTTCGACACCAGGATCACCGGGACCACCAATGATTATTCCAAAACCGCGGGTAGTGATATCGCTGTAATTACCTCCGGGATACCGAGAAAACCGGGGATGACCAGGGATGAGCTGATAGGGATCAATGCAGGGATAGTAAAAAGTGTTGCGAGCAGCCTGTTGGAGCATTCGCCGGATACCATTCTCATAGTGGTAAGTAATCCTATGGATACCATGACCTACCTGGTACATAAAACAACTGATCTTCCTAAAAACCGTATCATTGGAATGGGAGGAGCCCTGGATAGCGCAAGGTTTAAATATCGCCTGGCAGAGGCCATGGAAGCCCCAATCTCAGATATTGATGGTATGGTTATAGGCGGTCACAGCGATAAAGGTATGGTGCCGCTTACACGACACGCGACCCGTAACAGTGTTAAAGTATCGGAATTCCTGACTCCTGAGAGGTTGGAGCAGGTAGCCGCTGATACTAAGGTCGGAGGAGCTACACTTACAAAATTGCTGGGAACAAGCGCCTGGTACGCTCCGGGAGCGGCAGTTTCCGGACTGGTACAGGCAATTGCTTGTGACCAAAACAAAATGTTCCCGTGCTCCGCTTTACTGGAAGGAGAATACGGCCTTAATGACATCAGCATAGGAGTGCCTGTTATCCTTGGAAAAAATGGTATTGAGCGAATTGTGGAGATAGAACTGGATGAGGCTGAGATGGCAAAAATGAAGGAAAGCGCTGAGGGTGTAAGTGCCACCAACGGCCTGCTACAAGTGTAGTTAAACCCCCTGAAATTAATAGTTTAAAGGCGCCCGTGAGCTCACGCGGCGCCTTTTTGTTTAATGTACAAAACCCTTAAATATATTGTCAGTTCCTAGGGGAAATGATATATTTGCACGCTATTTACAAATACCATTTATATATTCCATTTTTAATCAAAAGTGACTCATGCAGAATAAAGGACTCATAAAGCTCTTCGCTTTCCTGTTTGGAATTGTCAGTATTTATCAGCTTTCATATACTTTTATCACAAGCAAGACAGAAAGTGAGGCTTCGGTGTACGCTGCTAACAGCATTCCTTCTTCAGAAGAGGATTATGTTGCGAAAAGGGAAGCATTGGAGGCCCGATATCTTGATTCTATTTCCAAGGATCCGATCTTTGGTTATACCAGCTATGAGGATGCCAAGAAAAAGGAGCTTAATAAGGGTCTGGACCTCAAGGGAGGGATCAACGTTACCTTGCAGATCTCCGTTAAGGACATTCTTAAAGGCCTCGCGAACAACACCAAAAATCCAGTTTTTAACAAGGCCCTGGCTGACGCTGATGCAGCATCAACAAGTAGTGACGATACCTACCTGAATCTGTTCTTTGACGCTTTTGAAGCCATTAAAGGGGATGTAAACCTCGCTTCACCAGACATTTTTGCGAACAAAGGGCTTAGCGATGAGATCAATTTCCAGATGACAGATGATGAGGTAAAGCCTATCATCCGCAGAAAAATAGATGAATCCATCGTATCAGCATTCGAGGTACTGCGTGAGCGTATTGATGGTTTTGGTGTAACACAACCGAATATACAACGAGAGGGTAATTCCGGCCGAATTGTGGTTGAACTACCCGGAGCAAGGGATATCGCCCGTGCACAGGATCTGCTTTCCAGCACGGCGCAATTGGAGTTCTGGGAGACCTATGAACCCGGAAATCAAAGCCTTATCGGCTTCCTGATACAGGCTAATAATGAACTTAGAAGCATAGTCGGAGAGACCGAAGAGGTTGAAAAAGAAGAATCGGAAATAGATTCTTTGCTATCTGACGTGGCCCAGGATTCATTGGACCTCAGTACAGAAAGCAATCCGCTTATCGACAAACTTCAAATACCCGGACCTGGTTTTGCCATTGGTGTTGCGGCCTTAAAAGATACCGCTGAGATCGGTTCTTACCTTAGACTGCCACAGATCCGAAGGTTGTTGCCTGCCGATGTACAATTCACCAAGTTTTTGTGGGAGCGCCCATCCAAGGATTCTGAAGTGGCCGCCTTGTACGCCCTGAAATCCAATAGGGAAAATGCCCCTAGGATCAGTGGCGATGTGGTAAGCGATGCCAGAGATCAATTTGATCAGTTTAACCGCCCTGCAGTGGGTATGGATATGAATGTCCGTGGTGCCAAATTATGGGAAAAGCTGACCAGTGAAGCCAACCTGAACAACACGGGTATCGCAATTGTTCTGGACAATAAAGTATATACGGCCCCTGGAGTTTCTCAAGTGGGGGGGATCTCCGGAGGTAGTTCAGAAATTACCGGTACTTTCACAGTGAATGAAACCAAGGATATTGCCAACGTTTTGAGAGCGGGTAAATTACCGGCCTCAGCGGAGATCATTGATTCCTTCGTGGTAGGTCCATCGCTAGGGCAGGAAGCCATAGACAGCGGCTTTATGTCTTTCCTTATCGCCATGGTATTCGTGCTTATCTGGATGATCTTTTACTACGGTAAGGCAGGGGTTTTCGCAGATATCGCGTTGGTATTCAATATACTTCTGATCTTTGGAGTGCTTTCCAGCTTAGGTGCAGTACTTACACTGCCCGGGATTGCAGGTATCGTGCTTACCATAGGTATGTCTGTGGATGCTAACGTACTGATCTTCGAACGGGTTAAAGAAGAACTTGCCAAAGGAAAAGGAAAAGGCCAGGCAGTTGCAGACGGTTTCAGCAATGCCTTGTCATCCATTCTTGATGCTAACATTACAACAGGGCTTACGGCACTTATACTGTTGGTCTTCGGTTCCGGACCCATCAAAGGTTTTGCGACAACCCTGATCATCGGTATTCTAACCTCCCTGTTCACCGCCATATTTGTGACCAGGTTGTTGGTAGACTGGTACCTTTCCGGTAAGGGCAGGTCCCTGGATTTCTCCACGGCAATTACCAAGAACTTGTTTAAAAACCTAAGTATAGATTTCCTTAGCAAGCGAAAAGTCGCCTATATCTGCTCAGGAATTCTGGTAGCTGTCGGGGTCTTCTCACTGTTTACACAAGGATTGGATCAGGGTGTGGATTTCGTTGGAGGACGAAACTACCAGATACGTTTTATCAATCCAGTAAACCCTGCGGAGATCACATCTGAGCTTACCGAAAGCCTGGGAAGTGCCAGTGCCAAGACTTTTGGTGATGCCAACCAGATCATGGTAACCACAAAATATAAGGTGGATGTTCAAGGTACTGAAGTAGACGATGAGATCCTGGACATTTTATACACTTCTTTGCAGAAGTACCTGCCAGACGGAACTACTTATGAGGATTTTATTCCCGGTGGTACGAATGGAGATGTAGGTGTTCTGAAATACCGAAAAGTTGGCCCTACCATTGCTGACGATATTAAGAAGAATGCACTTTGGGCCATAATTGGATCCCTTGCCGTTGTCTTCCTTTACATCTTGTTGAGGTTCCGTAAATGGCAGTTCTCCCTTGGAGCCGTTGCAGCGGTTTTCCACGATGTTCTGATCGTTTTGGGTATATTCTCCCTGACCAGTCAGATCATGCCTTTCAGCATGGAGATAGACCAGGCATTTATAGCTGCTATTCTTACCGTAATCGGTTACTCTCTTAACGATACCGTGGTGGTCTTTGACCGTATCCGGGAAATTGTTGGCGAGAAAGGATGGCGGTCCGGAAGTAATATCAACCTGGCACTAAACAGCACCTTGAGCCGAACTCTGAACACCTCGCTTACCACCCTGGTAGTTCTTCTTGCCATCTTTGTGTTTGGTGGCGAGTCCCTTAGAGGATTCATGTTCGCAATGATCGTTGGTGTTATAGTAGGTACCTATTCTTCTGTGTTCATCGCTACTCCTGTGATGTTCGATACGCTTAGGAAAGTGATAACCAAGGCCAAGCCGGCGACAGCCTGATAACAGCCTTATAACGATATACAAACCGTCTTATTCAACCCTGAAGTAACTTTTACTTCGGGGTTTTTTATCGATCATTTCCTGATACCTTCAGACCCTTTGGAAGTAGGCAGCAAATCTAATTTGGACTCCGGTTTTAGCCCGGGCTCCGTCCTATGAGACACGAACACAATGGCGGTGCGACTCTCTTCAGAGATCTTGTTGACCAAAGAGGTAACCAAACGGGCACTTTCATCGTCAAGGCTGGCTGTGGGCTCATCGAGGATCAGTAAGAGCGGATGTTTTATCATGGCCCTGGCGCACATGATCAGACGTTGCTGTCCAGTACTTAGTTCGTGAAAGTACTGCCCTTCTTTCCCATCAAACCCCAATAAGCTAAGCCATTCACCCGCAAGCCGCTTTTGCGCCTCATTAGGGGTTACATATAGGCCTATGGAATCCATCAAGCCTGAGATCAACATATTCTCCAGGCTGTGATACCCCCGAAAGCGATCTACCATGGCAGGAGTAAAATAACCGAGGAACCTTTTGAGGTCCCAGACACTTTCTCCGCTTCCTTTTTGGTGCCCGAAAAGGAACAGGTCCTGCCCATAAGCCTTGGGGTTATCTCCGGTAATCATGGATAACAAGGTAGTCTTTCCGCTACCGTTTGGTCCGGAGAGCTGCCAGTAATCACCACTCCGGATCTCCCAGTTGATATTGTTTAAAATTGGTTTCGGACCATAGCTCACAGAAACATCCTTAAAACGTACCAGCAGTTCATCCCGGTATTCGATCTCCTCTAATGGAAGTGGAATATTACCGTGGAAAGGCTCTTTGGCCTCTTTTAAATTCCATGCAGACTGATCCTTAAAGAATGCGAGAGATTTCCCGTTTAAATGACAAAATCGATTGCAAAAGGGAAGTATGTCGGATGTCCTGCTCAACAGTAATACAGTAACGACATTCTCGGAAACTTTGGAAAGGGTTTCCTTTAGCTTTTGCTGAGAATCCCGGTCCAGATTGTCAAAAGGGTTATCCAGAATCAGATAATCCGGGTCTGATTCCAGGATATGGCGAAGCAGGACCTTTTTGCGCTCCCCACTGCTCATGGATTGCAGGCTCTGATCGGTATGAGCCGTCAAGATCTTCTGATCATGCCTGATCTCCTCCTCCATAAAAGCATCCAGCCTGCTCTTGGAAAAAAGCGCTCCCTTTTTATCTCTCAATAATTCAAATTCCTCTAATTCGCCCTTGAGCAAACCCGAGATAAAAAAGCTTCTATCTGATCGATTGTTTATAAGAATTACCCAATGCGGAATAGAGATCATGTTTTGCAGTTAGCGATATAAACGGCCCATAGCTGTCCAAGCCCAACAAATATAAGACTGTCCGCCAAAACTCGGAGAATCTCAACCAAAAGCATTGGGAAGTTCAATAAAAATGAAGCCGGTTGGTGACGAAAGTCATTCTTCCGGCGAGGGGAAAATCGGAGTTTTGTAACCTGGGTTACGACCCGAGTGAACCGCTGGATATAATTTTATAAGCGTAACAAATAAAATATCAAACTATGAAGATTGAACAGATATATACAGGATGTTTGGCCCATGCGGCCTACTACCTGGAAAGTAATGGAGAAGCGGCAATTTTTGACCCGCTTAGGGAGGTGCAACCCTATATAGACCGGGCAGCCAAAGACAATGCGAAGATCAAGTATGTCTTTGAGACACATTTCCATGCGGATTTTGTAAGTGGCCATTTAGACCTTAAGAAAAAGACAGGAGCCCAAATCGTTTTCGGACCTACGGCCAAACCGGGCTACGAAGCTTATATCGCAAAGGATAACGAGGTTTTTGAAGTAGGTGATTACAAAGTTAAGGCCATACATACACCTGGCCATACCATGGAAAGTACTACCTATCTTTTGATAGATGAGAAAGGCAAGGAACATGGGATCATAACAGGCGACACTTTATTTATAGGAGATGTCGGCCGGCCTGATCTTGCCCAGCACGTTGTAGAAGATCTGACCGAGGAGAAGTTGGCAGGACACCTTTACGACTCTTTGCGAAACCGTATCATGCCTTTAAATGACGATCTCATCGTTTATCCAAATCACGGAGCAGGATCGGCATGTGGTAAGATGATGAGCAAGGAAACCACCGATACTTTGGGACATCAGAAAGCCGTGAATTATGCGCTCAGGGCCGATATGACCCGGGAAGAATTTATAGAAGAACTCTTAACCGGGCTGACTACTCCTCCGGGTTATTTTCCTCAGAACGTTCTCATGAACATCAAAGGGTATGAAAGTCTGGATACCGTGCTCGAAAGAGGTGAGAAGCCGTTAAACGCGGAAAGCTTTGAGGCTGTGGCCAATGACAGTGGCGCCCTGGTTCTGGATACCCGTGACGCTTCGGATTTTGCAAAAGGTTTCATCCCTAATAGCGTTAATATCGGACTTGAAGGAAGTTTTGCCCAATGGGTAGGGGAGATGATTCCCGATGTAAAACAAAACATACTGTTGGTCACCTATGCAGGGAAGGAAGAAGAGGCCATAACGCGACTTTCACGGGTTGGTTATGACAATACCCTGGGATACCTGGAAGGCGGATTTGAACAATGGAAAGACAGCGGGAAAGATTATGAAACGATTCAGCGAATTAGCGCTGAGCAATTAGAAGCTGATTTTGATCAGGAGAACTCTTTGCTATTCGATGTTAGAAAGAAAAGTGAATACGATTCAGAACACGTCCTGGGTGCGGTGAATGTGCCCTTGAATGAGATCAATCAGCATCTCTCTACATTTCCAAAGGACAAGGAATTTATAATCTATTGTGGTAGTGGATATCGAAGTATGATCGCTTCTGCCATATTGAAACAGAGGGGCTGGCAAAATTTCGCAGACGTGACGGAAGGATTTAAAGGAATTTCAGAAACAAAAGTTCCCAGGTCCGAGTACGTTTGCCCGACAACAATGTTATAATTGGTGATTCAAGATGTTTTGTTGAGTTGTTAAGGGGGGTGATCTATTTGTGGTCACTTCCCTTTTCGGCTAACCACTTCAGTTTCAACTTGTCTTCCAATTCCCTGTGTAACACGGGTTACGCTCTAATCCTTTGGTGTAGAGTATCTTTAGTAATAACCAAAGAATAAACAGTATGCAACGACATTTTCAAATTCTGGTCATTGGCGGAGGTACAGGTGGAATTATGGTTGCCTCTCAGCTTAAGAGAAAGAATAAAAAGCTTCAGATAGGACTGATTGAGCCCGCGGATACACATTATTATCAGCCGGCCTGGACCTTGGTCGGAGCGGGGACCTATGATTTCAACAAAACTGCCAGACCAATGGCAGATATCATACCCTCTGGGGTAGAGTGGATCCGTGATAAGGCAGCTTCACTGGATCCGGATCACAATTCTGTGGTTTTGGCTTCCGGGGATGTTTTGGGATATGATTATTTAGTGGTTGCGCCGGGTCTGGTAATCGATTTATCATTGATAGAAGGACTTGAGGAAGCCATAGATATGGGCGTGGTTTGCAGCAACTATATCGACCCTGAACACACCTGGGAAACCATCAGGAATTTTAAGGGAGGCAATGCGGTATTTACGCAGCCAACCACCGTAATCAAATGCGGTGGCGCACCTCAAAAAACCGCTTATCTCGCCGCGGATTATTTTCGTAAACAGGGAATTTTAGACAAGACTAAGGTCATTTTTGCAACACCCGGAACGGTTATTTTTGGAATAGATCAGATCCGAAAAACCCTGACAAGGGTCATTGATCGCTACGGCATGCATTTTAAACCTTTTTATGCTCCATATAAAATAGATCCTCACCGAAAAGTAGTTTACTTTAAGTATACCGCACCTGAGGAAAAGAAACAGCTTATCAAAGAAGACAATGTTCTGGGTGAGAAAATGACTGGTGATTCAGTGGTAGAAGTCCCATTTGACATGCTACATCTGGCCCCTCCGCAGGCACCACCAGGGTTCGTGAAGGATTCTAAACTTTCAAACGATGCCGGATGGCTGGATGTAGATCATCATTCCCTTCAGCACAAGCGCTATGCCAATATTTTTGGAATAGGGGATGTAGCTGCCTTACCAACCGCCAAAACAGGTGCGGCAATCCGGAAACAGGCTCCAGTGGTCGTGGAAAATATCCTAAAACTTATAGCAGGGACAGAAGCTACAAACAACTCTTATAATGGTTATTCTTCTTGTCCGCTGGTAACGGCTTATGGCAAAATGGTCCTGGCGGAATTCGACTATCAGAATAACTTTACCCCAGACCCCAAATTAAAGCGCATGCTGGTATTCAATAGCGCAAAGGAACACTGGCGACTTTGGATGCTTAAAAAGTATGCCTTGCCCTATCTGTATTGGAATAAGATGATGAAAGGGAAAAGTGTCTAAGTAGCATTGACAATTCCGGAAGCGTTTTTCTAAGGTACGAACTGGAGTTCCTTAATGGCTTATCCTAAAAATATGTACAGGGTTGTTCTTGTAGACCGTGGTTTTGTCTAGCTGCATGCCGTTGGCGACAGCTACTTTTTGGGACGGGATATTGTCTACGTGAATAATAGAGATGAGGCTATTGGAAAATCCCTTTTCAAAGGCGAAATCTCTGCACTTTCTAGCCGCTTCGGTAGCATAACCCCGGCCCCGGAAAGCCGGTAGCAGGGAGTAGCCTATCTCCAGCTCTTCTATATCGTCCACGTTCTGTACCAAAAGCCCGCAGATCCCTATGAGCTCAGAACTGTCTTTTGCGATAAGCGCATTCATTCCACCCAGCCCTTTTTCATAGCGCTCAAAAACCCTTTCAAACTGTTCCTGGCAGGCCACCCTGGGATCTTCAGCCAGGCCTTCCCAGAACTCGGTGCTTGCAGGATCGTGATAAAATGGCAACCAGGAATCGAAATCTTCGGGGCTCAGCTTCCTGAACCACATGCGTTGGCTCTGCTCGCCTTCTAATAAAAACCGTGTCATAGATCAGAAGTTTTACGAATCCATCGATCGGTCAGGTCCCATAATTCCTCTTTGAACCTTTCCCTGAAAAAACCGAAATGCCTTAGTTTACCCAGTGCGGATCTATGCGGTTGATAGTGCAACCTTTCCGTATTTGAAGAGGTGAACTGGGCGGTTAACCAATCCACTGCCTTTTGCGGCGCGTATTCGTCCCTAGGGAAACTCAGTGACAGTACAGGAGCTTCTATCCGATCAAAAAAGTAACTATTCTTATCGTAAAAATGCATCATATAACGTGCCCGCTTCCCCCATCGTTTCCATTCATAGGCCATTTCTTTCGGCAGGTTCTCAAACAGGCCCAGTTTTTTGGCCGGGAAGTAACCGTAAATGGGGGTCAAAAACGGAATCATGGCATACCAGAATAGGATCATCTTAGGCTGGTGTATACCTTCAAAGTACCTCCAATAACCACTTTGAGAGGCAACCATGACAATTTTATCGATTTCCCGATACTGCGGATTAAATCCGACTATCTGTCCACCAACACTGTGGGTAAGCAGCACGAGCTCGTATTCGGGATGTTTTTCTCTGGCAAAGGCAACCATCGCGGCCTGATCATTAAATCCCCAGTTTTTTAGGTCGAATTTATTTTCTTTTAACTGGTCTATCTTTCCTCCGGATTTGCCAATACCCCAATAGTCGAAGGTGTAGACCACATAACCCAGTGTTGAAAAATATCGGGCAAACTTATGGTAGTATCCCTGAAGCACTCCAGTTGCCGATGAAATGATCATCGTCTTTTGGTTTGAACGCTCCGGAACGAACTCCGTAGCCGCTAGGATATGACCTTGGGTTGTGGGGATACCCAATTCCCGGGTTTGCATGGTGCTGGGGTTATAGTTTCTGATAGCTTATGCTGTCCGTTACCTTTAGGTTGAACTTTTGTACCAGGCCGGCGTTTATTTCCAGTACATATTGCACCGGGACTTTGGAAGGTAGGCCGGTTTCATCCATGGGTTTAGCATTCTCCTGGAAACTGACGATCTTGAGATCCTCATCAATAAAGATCAGGTCTAAGGGGATATTGGTATTTTTCATGTAGAAAGAATGCATGGCTACATCAGGAAACACGAACAGCATGCCATGGTTAGGTTCAAGGACCTCGCGATACATCAGTCCGGTTTGGGTTTCGTAATCGGATTCGGCAATTTCAATATCAAACCGGGTAATCAGTGAGTCTGTGGCTGTGTCGAAGATCTGTAGTTCCCCCTCTTTGGTAAAGGTGATGGGTTCCGTTTCTACTACATTTTTGGCCTTGTCCTTACAGGCTGCGAAAGCCAGCAATAAGGCCAAACCCCAAAAAACCATTAATCTTTTCGAACCCTTCATACTGCTCTTGTTTTTAGGACAAAGCCCTAAGCCTTAGCCGCCTTCTTGTATCCTTTAAACATAAAATAAAATCCAACCAGAATAAATGGAATACTTAACCACTGGCCTGTTGATAATAACCCCAAAGATTCTTCAAAACCGCCCTGGCTCTTTTTTACGAACTCCACAAAAAATCGGATAGTCCAAAGCAGGACCAGGAAAGTACCGAATAGGAAGCCTGGCTGGTCTTTCTTGTCTGTTTTCCAATACAGGTAATACAGCAGGGCAAAAACAAAGATATAGCAAACTCCTTCGTATAACTGAGCGGGATGCCTAAAGGGTATAACTTCCAGGTACTGGGCAAATTTCGGGTTATTTTCCAGGGCTTTATAAGCCGCATTGGCCGTTTCCTCCCCCGTTATTCTAACGGCTTCTGAGGCTGGCATATCGTCGGAATCTCTCACGAAGCGGGTAGCAAAGGCAAAAGTTTCATCAACCTTCTTCCCGTTGATCTCGGAATTGAAGAAGTTACCAAGCCTTACAAAAAAGGCTCCACTGGCCACAGGAATGACCACCCTGTCCAATATCCAAAGCATTTTGAGATCTTTATACTTCCTGGTGAGCAGGTACATTCCAATAATGATCCCTATGGCCGCCCCATGGCTGGCCAGACCTGTAAACCCGGTAAACTCATAACCATCTATGATCCCGAAAAGCGAACCGCTCGCCCGCTCCCGAATGGGCAGAAGAATTTCCAGCAGGTGATCCTTATAATACGGCCAGTCGTAAAAGAAAACATGTCCTAAACGAGCTCCAAGCATTGTGGCCAAAAGGGTGTACACGAAAAGCGCATCGAGCTGCTGCATCGACTTTTTCTCGTTCATAAAAATGCGTTTCGTCAGAAACCAACCTACTGCAAAAGCTACTATCCACAAAAGATTGTAGTACTTGATCTGAATAAATCCAATTTGGAAAAGGGTCTCATTCGGATTCCACGTAAAGCCAAGGAAATACATAGAAATATTTTTGAGGCGCTAAGATAAGAAAATTGAACTTGCTTGATAGGGTGGTGAAACGGTGAAATTGTAAAACTGTGAAATTGTAAAATTGAGGATTTGAAAATGAGGAATTGGATTATTGGATGGTTAGATTGTTGGATTGTTTAGATGGTTGGATAGTTAGACGGTTGGATTGTTGGACGGTTAGATCGTTGGACGGTTAGATAGTTAGATGGCTGGACGGAGGATTGTTGTCGAATTATGAAGTTTAAGTTCAAGTCTAAGTTTAAGTCCAATTAAAGGGTTTTGAGTTATGGATGTTGGATTATTGGATGTTTGGACTATTGGATGGTTAGACGGTTAGACTGGAGCGTTTTTGTTGAATTATGAAGTTTAAGTTCAAGTCTAAGTTTAAGTTCAATTAATGGGTTTTGAGTTATAAGTGTTGAATTTTAAATTTAAAGACTGCTTACTGATTACTGCTTACTGATTACTGATTACTGTTTACTGTTTACTGCCTACTGAAACCGGGGTTCCTAACCCCACCCCGAAACTAAGTTAGTGGTTTGCACTGCATTTTTATAACAGGAAGATCAACATATGGCTATGCTTTCATTTGAAATCCAAGCTCAAGTACAAGTTTAAGTGTAAGTGAAAATTTTTGAAATGTAAGTGTTGAATTATGAATGTGGAAAACTGCCAACCGCCAACTGCCCACTGATTTTATCCTCCGAAGCTTTAGCGAAGGAGGACTGTTCACTGCCCTCTAAAACCGGGGTTCCTAACCCCACCCCGCAATTAAATTAGTGGTTTGCACTGCATTCTAAAAGCAGAAAAGATGTGGATTAAGTTTAAGTACAAGTTTAAGATAAAGTTTAATTGAGAGATTCTGAGTTTTAGGTGTTTGATTTTAAATCCGAAAGTAATGTTCACTGCTTACTGATTACTGTTCACTGCCTACTGATTACTATCAACCAACAACCAACAACCAACAACCATCAACTACCAACCCCTCAAGGTACCGGATCATAACCGGAACCTCCCCAGGGATGACAGCTGAAAATTCGCTTTAACGCCAGCCAACCTCCCTTAAAAAGTCCGTGTTTCTGGAGTGCCTCTACGGTGTATTGGGAACAGGTTGGGGTATAGCGACAACTAGCCGGTGTAAGTGGTGAAATAAGGTTCTGATAGACCCTTACCAGGAAAATGAAAGGGGCGATCAGCAGTTTTTTCATAATTGAGAATTATATCCTATTGGGTCTGGAAGTGTTTACCTATTTCCTAAAGCACTGTAAAACTTGTTCCTTCCTTGCCGTCTTTTAACTGAATCCCGATTTCGGCAAGTTGGTCCCGGATCTTGTCCGAGGTTTCAAAATCCCTGTTGCTTCTTGCTTCGTTTCTTAGTTGTATGAGCAACTGGACCACGTCCGCAAGTTTATCCATACCTGAGCTGCCGTTGTTCTTTTTCTCAAGTCCAAGGACATCAAATACAAAAACATGCATCAGTTGTTGTAACAAGGCCCTGTCTTCTTCCGAAATAGAACGTTTACCTTCCTTTAAAAGATTGATCTGCTTTACGGCCTCAAACAGATGTGCGATCAGTACCGGAGTATTAAAATCGTCATTCATGGCATCGTAACATTTCTGTCGCCATGCGGTGACCTCAAAATCCGCTTCGGCCTGCTGCGATGTACTTCCCTTCAATTTTTCAAGAGTTTCTATGGCCTCCATTAAGCGGATAAATCCTTTTTCGGAAGCCAGCAGGGCCTCATCGCTGAGATCAAGAATACTCGTATAATGAGCCTGCATCATAAAGAAGCGAACTACCGAAGGTGAAAATGCTTTACTGAGAATGCTGTTCTCACCGGTAAATATTTCGTTTGGCAGAATATTATTTCCTGTGGATTTCGCCATTTTCCTGCCATTCAGGGTGAGCATATTGGCATGCAACCAATACTTTACGGGGGCATGGCCGTTACTTGCCTCAGCCTGTGCAATCTCGCATTCGTGGTGCGGGAATTTCAAATCCATCCCACCTCCGTGAATATCAAAAGTTTCCCCAAGGTATTTGGTGCTCATGGCAGTACATTCCAAATGCCATCCTGGAAACCCGTCACCCCAGGGAGAAGGCCAACGCATAATGTGTTGTGGTTCCGCTTTTTTCCAAAGAGCAAAATCCTGTGGATTCCGCTTTTCGTCCTGGGCGGTAAGCTCCCGGGTATTGGCTATCATATCCTCCAACTTCCGACCGCTGAGTTTCCCGTATTCATAGGTCGTATTGAATTTTTGAACATCAAAGTAAACGGAACCATTGGTTTCATAGGCAAAACCCTTTTCCAGGATATCTTTTATGATCTCTATTTGCTCAATGATATGCCCGGTTGCTGTTGGTTCTATACTTGGGGGTAAGAAATTGAACTTTTGCAGGATCTCATGGAAATCCACCGTGTAACGTTGTACCACTTCCATGGGCTCAATCTGCTCCAGCCGTGCTTTTTTGGCAATTTTGTCCTCACCTTCACCAGCATCGTCTTCCAGGTGGCCGGCATCAGTAATGTTACGCACATATCTCACCTTATAACCCAAATGCCTTAAATACCGGAAGATCATATCAAAAGACATGAATGTCCGGCAATTCCCCAGATGCACATTACTGTAAACCGTTGGGCCGCAAACATACATGCCAACGTGGCCCTCATTGATCGGCTCAAAGAGTTCTTTAGTTCCGGAAAGTGAATTGTATACTTTAAGCGGTTGACTTTTGTATAACTGCATCAGAAATTAAGAAGGTTAAAAATTAGTGTCAAGGTTGATGTAATCCAAAAACTCCCTTCTCACAGCTTCCTCCTTAAACTTCCCTCCATATTCCGCAGTTACCGTACTGCTTTCGATATCGCGTATCCCCCTGGAGTTTACACAAAGGTGCTTGGCATCAATAACGCAAGCAACATCCTGAGTACCCAGTACTCTTTGCAGTTCACGGACGATTTGAATGTTCATCCGCTCCTGAACCTGAGGCCTTTTGGCGAAATAATCAACGATTCGGTTCATTTTAGACAGTCCAACCACCGTGCCGTTGGAGATATAGGCTATATGTGCTTTCCCAACAATGGGTAGCAGATGGTGTTCGCAGGTAGAATAGACGATGATATTCTTTTCAACCAGCATTTCGCCGTATTTGTATTTGTTCTTGAAAGTGGATGATTTGGGCTTTCGCTTAGGGCTCAATCCACCAAAAATTTCCTCCACATACATTTTTGCGACGCGATTCGGGGTTCCCTTCAGGCTATCATCCTCCAGATCCAGGCCAAGCGTAAGCATGATCTCCCTGATATTCTCCCGTATCCGTTCTATTTTTTCCTCATCACTTAATACGAAGGCGTCTTCCCTGATCGGGGTTTCCTCAGAAGAAGAAACATGGTCATTTCCCATGGCTTCAAAACGCTCTTCCAGCGTGCTGTCAAATTTCATCTAAATCAAAGTTTAACGAAAAGCAAAGATATACATTATATGCCACTTTATAGCTTGTTTGGGCCTATACACAACATAAATTAGTGTTAACAAAGCCCACTTTTTATTTTAGTATCATCCAAATCTACAGCTACTTATGAAGTATTGGAGCCTCGTTTTGGCGGTTGTTGCATTTTTTGGAAGTCATTGCCTTTCTGCTCAAATATCAGTGGATTGTGGCAATGCTGTACCCATTTGCAGCAATACTCCCGTTAATGGGGGTACTCAGGGCTATGGCATTGATGATTTTAACGGGGCTTTATCCAGTGGTTGCCTGGAGCAAACGGTTACGGGCGCCATTGAATCCAATTCCGCATGGTACCGCTTTAGAACAGGGGCTTCCGGACAATTAGGCTTCAATATAGGCTTTGATACTTCAGAAGATTGGGATTTTGCCCTTTATCGGGCCTCGGATTGCAATAATTTGGGCGATCCGGTACGATGTAACTTTTTTGACAATCAGGATCAGGAGGCTTTTATGGGAGTAGGGGAAGACCCTTCAGGGAACACCAATTCCTACTTATATGAAGATTGGTTGCAGGTTACCGCAGGTGAGGATTACTACCTCTTTATCAACAATTTCAGCAATAGCAATTCCGGTTTTTCCATTCAGTTTTCAGGACAGATATTCGAAACGAACCCCCACGACGCTTTAGATTGCTCTATCATCAACAACCTTCTGGGGCCACCATTGGCCGCTTGCGACAGTGAAACGGTAATACTGGATGCCACTACCACCGGAGCTATAAGTTATTCCTGGTACAATGACTTGGGCAGCGGTTATCAACTGATCAGCGGGCAGACATCGGCAACGCTTCACGTAACTCAATCTGCCATGTACCGTGTTGAGATTGTGACCTCCGGCGCGAATATTATCAGTGACGTACAGGTGGCCTTTACCACGGCGCCCATCACTTTTGCACTCAATGATGAGGTGGTATGCTCCGATATTACCAATTTTGACCTAAGCACTAAGGATGCAGAGGCATTAGGAACCCAAAGCTCCTCTGAATATGTGGTTTCTTATCATAGCAGCTCGGCAGATGCGACCTCCGGCCTTAATGCCTTAACTGTGGATCACCTTGTAAACCCGGGCTCCGAAACTATTTTTGTCAGGACTACATCTTCGGCCAATCCCAATTGCTTTGATGCTTCCACCAGTTTTCAGCTCACAGTGGTAGAGACCCCTCCAATAGATTTTCAAACAGAGGTGTTCATTTGTGAGGCCAGCAATGGTGTTGCCATCGGCCCGGCCAGTTCCAATCCACATTTCAGCTATTTATGGGATACCGGAGAGACTACCTCCAGTATTTTTGTATCCCAGGCAGGCACCTATTCACTTACTATAACAAATAATCAAGCCGGACTGTCATGTACGACCGATGCGGACATTACCCTTGTGGTATCTGAAACCCCACGTATTTCCGAAGTGATCATAGATGATCTTCAGGCGGATAACCGGGTGGAGATACTAACGGATGTCGTCGGCGAATTCGAGTATAGACTGGATAACGGAGAATACCAACCGTCTAATGTTTTTACCAATGTAGCCCCGGGCATGCATTCAGTGAGTATCAATGACCTCGGAGGATGCGGTACGGTAACAGAGACCATTACCGTAGTTGGTTTTCCCAAGTTCTTCACGCCAAACGGGGACGGTTCTAATGATGAGTGGAATATTGTGGGTATGTCCACCCTCGAAAATCCGGTGGTCCAGGTCTTTGATCGTTATGGAAAGCTGCTAAAGCAGTTTACCGGAGACAGTCCGGGTTGGGATGGTACTTTTTTAGGACGGCAATTACCGGCAACTGATTATTGGTTTAAACTTACTTATACCGATATGAATGGGCAGGTGGTTGAGGCTAAATATCTTAGCAATCATTTTTCCCTGAGGCGATAGTTTTTCGGTTTTTGAAGCCTGTTTGCGGTTTGACGATTAACCGTAGAAAAAATCGGACGAAATATACTAAATCCGTGAGGTTTGAGTTATACTATATGATTATTTGTAACGATAGCCCCACGATCTATGCGAACACTTATTCTTCTTATGTGTTGCCTGCTCCTATTTGTTTGTGGAGTACAAGCACAGAATTCTCCTGATTGTCGTACTGCTATACCCGTTTGTGCCGATGCGCCTATCATGGCAGAGGCAGATGGGAACGGAGATATTAATGATTTTGACCCGGATGCAATACGAAGGTCGGGATGTTTGGAAAAAGGTAGTGTGGCATCTGCAAATATCGAGAATAACACCTCCTGGTATGTTTTCAGGGCTGGAACAGACGGGAGGATCGGTTTTGATATCGAAGCCTTACCCGCAGTAGGAACGGGCCCTATTACGGCCGAATGGGATTTTGCCTTATACGGTCCGGATGTGGATTGTACAGATATCTCATCAGGTACAGCAGATCCCATACGTTGCAACTACGAAGTTAATGATACACCCTTTACCGGAATTGGAGTGAATCCGCAAACCGGGCAGGAGGGAGCTCCACACCTTACCGGAAGCCAGAATACTTACGATGAGTGGCTGGATGTTCAGGCCGGAGAGATCTACTATTTGCTTATTAATAATTTCAATACAAACTTTGACGGGAATCCGGAACCTTATATACTGACCTTTACCGGGACTTCGGTGGATGCCGACCAGGATAATGCACTGGATTGTACTCTGAGAGATGAATTTTTGGGACTGGATATTGTTGCCTGTGTGGGGGATCCCGCCATTACGCTCAGCGCACTGAATTCACCTGCAGGGGCAGATATTGGTTCTGTGATCTGGACAGTAGATTATGATGATGACCGTACCATAGACGCCACGCTTGCCGGAACCGGCCCTTTTGGAGCTGAATTGATTGTCGAGAGCCTGAGGCAGAACTCCGGTCGCTATTTCGCTGAGATCACCACCGCCTCCGGAACACCGCCTATAGTAACAGACCCTAGTGGTATCTTAATAACCTTTTATGACATTCCTGTACTGGATAGGGTAGACATTTTGGACGATCTGTCCGATAGCAACAATATTGAGGTATTTGTTCAGGGTGACGGGGATTATGAATATGCCATTAACGGAGGAGAGTTTCAGGATTCATCCGTATTCCTGGATGTGCCTCCTGGAGAAAATACCCTGATCATCAACGACAAGAACGGCTGTGGTACCACAGAGCCTATTCCTTTTCTCGTTGTGGGATATCCTAAGTTCTTTACACCCAACGGTGACGGCATTCACGATGCGTGGAATATTCTTGGTATAGAAACCCTTACAGACCCTGTGGTTTTCATTTTTGACCGATATGGGAAATTGTTGAAACAACTGGATGAGACCACCATTGGTTGGGATGGAACTTTTAACGGCAGGCCTATGCCATCTTCAGACTATTGGTTCCGCCTGGAATACTCCCGTGATGAGGACGGTGCCCTGGTTGCCAATACCATTAGAACACATTTTACCCTGAAGCGATAAAAAAAGCCCTGATACCAATGGGAATAGATATCAGGGCCACTTACTCAGCTAGAAAACAATCTTAAAAATTCAAGGTATAGCCAAGTGTTATGTTTGTATTGGTACGATTGACCAGTGCCGGAGTAGTTACACCAACATCAAATAGCTGCTGGTTGACTTCCTGCTCCGAACGGCTGAATGCAAGGTCTAACCGACTTCCTCCAAAATTAAATCCAATACCTCCTGAGAATCCGGTCAGGTCTCCAATGGTAGTTTCATCTTCATAAGGGCTTTGTTCCAAACGGTATCCACCTCTTAGACTAACCGCATCGATACGGTATTCGCCTCCTACCCTGAAAGTAGAAACCGGACGCAGCTGTTCTGCGATCACCTGATTCACCTGGGCAAAGCTGGGATCTCCTGAAGGCCTCAACTCCGCTTCAGTAAAATCCTGGTATCCGTAATCGAAACTAAGTAGTCCTTCTTTACCGAATACTATGGCAAGGCTACCTGTAAGTTTCGCAGGGGTCTTGACCCGGTATTCTTCAAAGAGGTTGATAATATTAAAATCAATGAAGTTTATCTCATCGTCCGCAAGGTCTGAATTGATTCGCTGAGAGGTATCGTCTGTAAGCCTGTACCATGTTGGGGATTGATAGCTTCCTCCCACACGGATATTATCGTTGAGTTTGGCAATGGCCCCAACAGTGAACGAATAGCCGTAACCTTCGGTTCGCAGGAAGTTATCAAATCTTGTGGTCTGAATAGGGGATGCAGGGTCATAGCCTGTCTCGTCAAAGAGGGTTACCTGTTCATATAGTACGGAATGAAAGTTGGCGGAGGCCCCCAGGTAAAGATTATCCTGGTACTGACCCGCCAGGTTTATAGTGAACTTACTGTTAAATCCTGATGTAGACCGGAAGTATTCCTGGTTTACTGTGCTGTATTGAGCATTGGAAACATATTCCGTATTGTCGTTATTGTCGGGATCAACCGGATCTATTAATCCTCCAAAATATCCAAGGAAGGCTTGCTGGGTGCCAAAGCCGAAGCTGGAGCCTATGTCCAGATAGGCCTCCTCGATGAATTCACCGTCCTGCAGCAGCAGATTACCGAAAGGGGTACCCTGGGCAAAACCAAGGAAATAACCGTCAATTCCCTGGTTGCTGTTCCCGGAGACCAAAAACTCATTGTCAAAGTTATTTACGAGGTCATAGTTAAAAGCCAGGGAAACTTTTTTCCAATTGGTATCTCCGTTACTTTCGAATACAAAAACACCTCCAACCTGGTTCAACTCAATGGAGTTGAGCTCATTGTTGGTGAAGCTGTTAAAATAGGTAGCCTCATTATCAGTATTGTAGTTGCTACCTGTTATGGTGATCAGGCTGTGATTGAATACAGCCGAACCCGCGGGGTTAATATTGATCGCGGACATGTCTCCTCCAAGCGCTCCAAAAGCGCCACTCAGGGCCTGAAAACGTGCAGTTCCCTGTAAATTTTCGGTACTGTATCTCAGTACATCGGTAATGTTCTGGGCATTCGCCGCTGTACATACCATAGCCATTATGAAAACAATATATCTTTTCATTATATCAAGAATTTGCTAGTAACTGTTAGTAGGGTATTAAGACCTTCTTCCGCCGCCTCTTCCACCGGAAGACCTTCCACCGGAAGAACGCGATCCTCCGCCGGAGCTTCTGTATCCACCAGAACTTCTGGAACCACCTCCGGAGCTTCTAAAGCTTCCTGAACTTCTGGAACTTCTTCCTGAACTTCTGTAGCCGGAACTTCTTGGAGCGCTGTTCCTGGATCCGCTGTACGAACTCCTCGAACCGGTACGTCCTGAACTCCTGTAACTCGAAGAAGACCTTGAGCCTCTTGAGTAGGCAGAACCGCTCGACCTACGTGTGGCACTGGAATAGCTCCTTCCGGATGTTGTACCCGAAGAAGAACCTCTTCTATAGGTGCTGCTCCTCGGGGAATTTCCCCTGTAAGACTGAAATGAACGTGAAGAATTGTATCGGGGTGCCGATCGAGTACTTCTGCTGGATCTATAAGACCTGTTTCTCGCGATAGCATCCGCACTGACAGACCTTCTTGCGGTAGTTCCGCTTCTACTATATCTGCTGCTACGGGAAGTCGCACCGCTCCTGCCAATATTAGATCTTCCACTGTTAGTTCGATAACGTGAGGTATTTCCACTTGTCCTGGCACCCAGATTAGAACGCCCTCTAAGGGAATTCGATGCCAGCGCGTTATTTCCGTAATATCCACGTCGGCTTCGGTTGTAACCAAAATTGTTATAGAAGCCTCGTCCGCCTCGTCCGTAGTAAGGATAGCCCCAGCCTCCTCCCCAGATTCCGGCATAGCCCCAGTTGTTCCAGCCCCAACCCCAGGCTCCGCCCCAGCCCCAGTTGTTCCAGCCCCAGGCGCCTCCCCAGCCCCAGTTATTCCAACCCCAGCCCCATCTAGGCCAGGCATTCCATCCCCAACCCCAGTTGTTCCATCCCCAACCATTCCAAAGCCAGGGTGAGCCAAAGCCCCATCCCCAGTTGTTCCATCCTCCCCAGTTGTCGTAGACATTTATGGTAACATTGCTACCACTGTCTCCCCAACCGGCATATCCATTATAGTCGTTGTTGGATTCAAAATAGTTTTCTCTGCTGTCTAGTTCGAGGCTATCACCTTGTACACCGCTGTAGTAGTCATCCACATCGGTGAAGATCTCATCATCATCCAGGATCCTATCCAACTCATCGGCCTTATTGCCAAAATAATCACCATAAACACCGTCACTTTCCTTTTCCTGAGTTTGAACCCTGGGTCTTGTTTGCTGTGGAGCACGCTCCACCACAGTAACCCGTTCGGTACCCTCAGAGTAAATACCGTCGTCGTAATAGGAAGCCTGCTGGTAAGAACCGCAGGAAACCAGTACCAAAGACAGCAAAACGATCAGTGTGGCGTTTAACGCTTTAGGTTGGGGTAGTGATTGCACCATGGTCGTAAATTTATATTGTTGAACATACTAAAAATAGTTAGTTTTACCGAACTATTTTTGATGATTAAGTCACAAGTTTTGTGCCAAAGTACTTTTAATGGGTAAAAATTTAACGAAGCGGAGCGAAGACTATTCCAAATGGTATAACGAGCTCGTGCTAAAGGCAGACCTTGCCGAAAACTCAGGAGTTAGAGGATGTATGGTAATCAAGCCCTATGGCTTTGCGATCTGGGAGAAGATGCAGGCGGGCCTGGATAAGATGTTTAAGGAAACTGGCCATGAAAATGCCTATTTCCCAATTTTTATTCCAAAGTCCTACCTGAGCAAAGAGGCCAGCCATGTTGAGGGCTTTGCCAAGGAATGTGCCGTGGTTACCCATTATCGCCTAAAAAACGCCGAAGACGGGAGTGGCATTGTAGTAGACCCTGAAGCTAAGCTGGAGGAGGAACTGATCGTAAGACCTACCTCTGAGACCATAATCTGGGACACTTACCGAAAGTGGATACAATCTTACAGGGATCTGCCATTACTCATCAACCAATGGGCTAATGTGGTGCGCTGGGAAATGCGAACCCGACTCTTCTTAAGGACCGCCGAGTTTCTCTGGCAGGAAGGACACACTGCTCACGCCACAAAACAGGAGGCCATAGACGAAGCCGAACTGATCCTGAAGGTGTACGCCACCTTTGCTGAAGAACATATGGCCGTACCGGTGATCCAGGGGATCAAAACAGAAAGCGAAAGATTCGCAGGAGCAGTTGAAACCTATTGTATTGAGGCCCTGATGCAGGATGGAAAGGCGCTTCAGGCAGGGACCTCTCATTTCCTCGGCCAGAACTTTGCCAAGGCCTTTGATGTAAAATTCGCCAATAAAGAAGGGAAGCAAGACCACGTTTGGGCTACTTCCTGGGGGGTTTCAACCAGACTGATGGGTGCCCTGATCATGACACACAGCGACGATAATGGGCTGGTATTGCCCCCGAAGCTCGCACCAATACAGGTTGTGATCGTTCCTATTTACAAAGGACTGGACCAGCTTGATGCCATTTCTGAACGCGTAGCGCCTTTGGTAAAAGAACTCCGGTCTAAAGGGATTTCCGTAAAATACGACCATCGCGATACGCACAAACCCGGATTCAAGTTCAACGAATATGAGCTGAAGGGTGTGCCTGTGAGGCTTGCTATAGGGCAAAGGGATATGGAGAACAATACCTTTGAAGTGGCCAGACGGGATACCCTTGAAAAAGAGACAGTAGCCGCTGATGATCTGGTAGCCAGAATAGAGACATTGCTGGAAGATATACAAACGAATATCTATGAAAAGGCCCTGAATTTCAGGGAAGCGCATATCACTACTGTTGATACTTATGACGAGTTTAAGGAAGTGCTGGAAGCGAAGGGAGGATTTATCTCGGCACATTGGGATGGAACGGCTGAAACCGAGGAACGAATTAAAGATGAGACCAAGGCAACAATTCGATGTATTCCACTTGATGGGGATACTGAGACCGGAAAATGTATGGTAACCGGCAAGCCTTCTGAGAGGAGGGTACTTTTTGCCAAAGCGTATTGATTAGCGCGGCCGTTCTCTATACAGCTATATCCTTATGCCGATTCCTTAAAAAATTGAGTACAAGGTGTTGTGCTAGTGAAAAATAATTGTATTTTTGCACCTGCCTAAACCGAAAGTACAGGGAAAGCAGTGCGAATTCGGGAATGTTATAGTTTGTTCTTTGTATATTCGTTCATCCCATATGGTACTTAATAATGGCCCGTTCGTCTAGGGGTTAGGACGCCAGGTTTTCATCCTGGTAACAGGGGTTCGATTCCCCTACGGGCTACTAAAGTTCATTGATAATTGAAAATACTGATCCGTGCCTAGGGCCGGTTGGGATTTCAATTGTTCATTCATAGTGTAACGGCCCGTTCGTCTAGGGGTTAGGACGCCAGGTTTTCATCCTGGTAACAGGGGTTCGATTCCCCTACGGGCTACAAAAAACAAGGATGTGATTCGGAATGCACACATAAGATCTGATTCCGGTATCGCAGATGAGAAATTGTAACTAAGAATATGGCAAATCATAAGTCTGCATTAAAGAGAATTCGAAGAAACGAAGCGGTACGCCTGCGTAACAGGTACCAGCACAAAACCACTCGTAACGCGATTAAGAAGTTGCGTGGTGAAACTGATAAGAAAAAGGCAGAAGCCCTTTTACCAACCGTGGTTAGCATGATCGATAAGCTTGCAAAACGCAATATCATCCATGCAAACAAAGCGGGTAACCTGAAAAGCAAATTGATGAAGCAGGTAGCTGCATTGTAATAAACATACGGTTTCTCATACAATCTTCCCCTGAAGTATTTTTTACTTCAGGGTTTTTTGTGCCCCATATTGTCCGAGGATTTGATTTATTCCGCCTTGCAATAAACTTGCAGTTTCCAGTACCAGATTGATCCTGATGTAAAACCGTCAGGATTTTTTATGCCTTGTAGTGATCAGAGATATATTGCATTGCACTTTCCTGACTTCGGGCTGCAAAGTCTTTATAGCGCCGGTGAACATCCACGATTTCGTCCAAAGCATCTGCTATCAGCTCCTTGTTTTCCCAATGGTTCAGTGCCTCAACCACCGTTTCCAGGCACCCTTTCTTATAAGAGATCTGCCCCAAAACATGAATTAGCGTATTCCTGACCCTGCTGGTCTCATCGAACTGTAACTCCTTTAGCATATCTAGTATATCCTGTGGATGTGTCCTCCCGCGAAGTTCTATTCCGTGACAGATCTCACGCCTTACCTCTTTGTCTTCATGTTTCAGGTAAGTAGCCGCCCATTTCAAAGCTGCTTGTGGATTTTTCTGCCCCATCTTCTTCAGGGATCCGATGACTGCATTTCTTACGGAATGATGTTCATCAAATAAGGCGCGATCAAAAAGAGGTTGAACACTGTCAAAATCTGTTTTTCCGATTTCTCCGGCAGCATTTACAGCGGTTTGTCGGACTTTAGGCAGCTCTGAATGGGACAACCTCCTTAAATATTCCAATATTTTGGACTGCAATTCGCGGTTTTCAAGGTAGATCCTTTCGATATTTAGGTAGGCGGCCTTGCGTATATAGGTATCCTCATCCCTAAAGTAGTTCAAAAATGCGCCCTGCTCATTATTTCGGAGGTCGCTGAGCAATGCAGATTTTATCTTTGCAACCAGTGCCGTACGCCGAGGTTTAGAGAGATCGTAAAATCCCATAATGCGGCCGATCCTTATTGGTAGATCCGGATGATCTCCCCGTTTCCCTTACCCATAACACTGCGGATATAACCTCTGAGCATCTTTTCCATGGGGATGGGATGATGCCCGGGAAAATAATCAGCATACTTTTCTACGGCATCCTCAACCAGTCCGGAAGAGACCACATTGACCCTATGCTTGTTTTCCAACTCCAGGGCCAAAGCCTTTACAAAGCTGTGAAGAGCCCCATTGACCATGGCCGCGCTGGTGGTCATAGGAACAGGATCATCTGCAAGTATGCCTGTGGTGAGTGTGATGGAACCCGAAGGTTCCAGGTAATCTAATCCGATGCGTACCAGGTTCACTTGCCCCATCAGTTTAGAACGCAGTCCAATATAGAAGTCTTCTTCGCTTAATTCCGTGAAAGGGGCCCATTTAGCTTCTCCGGCCGTACAGATAATGGCATTTACTTTGCCAATCTCTTCAAATAAGGCCGCGATGCTTTTAGAATCGGCCAGATCCACAGAAACAGGGGCACTGCTTCGTCCCGCGACCAAGACCTCGTTGTCTTTCCTAAAGTGGTTTACAACTTTTTGTCCGATGGTTCCGTTGCCACCAACTACTACAATTTTCATATAACATTTATTCTGAAACCAATTTTCTTCTTCGCATCATCAAAAATCCCGCTATTATACATACATACATCAGGAGGATCAAGGTCAGTTGGATCTTTCTGATGTACAGGGGTTCCCTTACCATATGGATCGCACTAAAGTGCCTGTATATCTTAATTGGCAGATATCCGGTGTAAAAGATAAGCATTCCCAGGCCAATCCAGGACATCAGGTCTTTGCGATGAAACCATCGGCCACTGCGTTTTTGTAAATCCACAAAATAAAAGATTATTGCCGTGATCAATACCAGGGCACCAATGACGTAGATGCCTATTTGAGCTTCGATCATGAAGTCCTGGAACATAGGGTTGATCAAACTAACAATTAGAAATATTGCTCCTAAGATCAGAAGTAATTTTTTAATGGAACCATCCGGTAAATAGGCCCTGAAAACGTAGATGAAATACGCAAAGAAAACAATGTTGTAGATGTTGTAAATGACCATATTGTAATCCGCATAAAAGTCATTAAACACAAAACTGTATTTGTCATCATGCCTTATGATCCACCCCAATATCTCATTTAGAAAGGTATACATCAGCAATACCGGAAAGAACTTTATCGGGGTATCGTAATATTTAGGATACTTGAATAGGGCAAATAAAAGAGCTATACCGTAAGCCGGTATGGAGGAATTCTCTAAAAAATTATTCAAAAAGTCCAGAAGCGGGGCTTTTAGATCCTAATAATTAATGGGGGGGAGGTACCATTTGCGACTCATTCATAAAAGTACTCAGATTCCCCTGGAATGGGGCTGCCGCACTATTGAACTCATAAGGGATCATAGAGGCGTAAGCCCGTTGTTGGCCGCTTTCCGTGTTGCCCATTCCTTGTGGGTCTATTTCTTCCAGCTTTTTGTTCAGCAGTACAGGTACAACTTCGTCCTGGGAGAGTTCCCTGAGGTAGAACGCATAGTCCTGTTTATCCTGTAAGGTGGAAGGCACCAGTATAAACGAATTTTGCCTGGGGTGTACCACGGGTTTCCCATCTTCAAAAGTTTCCTTGTCCCCGTAATTCGAAAAATAGATCCGCAGGGTGGCTATTTCCACATTGGCCCTTGCAGCTTGCTGCTCAATATAATCCAGGTATTGTTTTAGGGTTTTATAATCGTAATAGCCGTAACGGGCCACATCAAAAGAATCTTTTTTCACCTCTGCCTGATCCTGCTGCATCTGCTGCTGTTTCTGATCGTACTCCCTGTCCCTTCCGTCCAGCGAGTCCTCGTACATCTGTATGAGTCTAGCACGCCTGTCGGTATAGGTATTGTACATTTCCCGGGCTTCTTCCACACCTACGATCTGATCAGGAGCCTTTACTTCCGGCTTCTCCCCATCCGGATCCTTTTTACAGCCTTCAAAGGATATAAAGGCAATACACAAAAGGGTCATAAGTAAAGCTTTGAAGAAAGTTCTTTTTCTCACATTTTCCATGGTTCCTTGTTTTTAAGGGTTATTGTTATCAATTTCTGAATTGGATATTGGGGGGAAGCTTTGGTTGTGATATTAAATGTAGTATATATTCTTTTGAAATCGTTTAATACCTGTGGAAATTCGATATAAGGCTGAAGGTAAAAAAAATCCCGGAAGTCTGAAACCACCGGGATTATGATTGGAAAAATATTGTTAATCCTTATTGACTCATCGTCATCAAAAACTCTTCGTTGTCACGCGTTTGTTTGATGCGTTGCTCCATAAACTCCATGGCCTCTACAGGATTCATATCCGCGAGGTATTTGCGCATGATCCACATTCGCTGGATGGTATTTTCATCGAGCAACAGATCGTCTCTACGCGTACTGGAAGAGATCAGGTCTATTGCAGGGAATATTCTGCGGTTACTGATACGACGGTCAAGCTGCAATTCCATATTACCGGTTCCCTTGAATTCTTCAAAGATCACCTCGTCCATTTTTGAGCCGGTTTCTGTAAGTGCTGTGGCTATAATGGAAAGTGACCCGCCGTTTTCAATGTTTCGTGCCGCACCGAAAAAGCGCTTCGGTTTGTGGAGGGCATTGGCGTCAACCCCACCGGATAATACCTTACCTGATGCTGGCTGTACGGTGTTATAAGCCCTGGCCAAACGGGTAATGGAATCCAACAGAATAACCACATCATGTCCGCATTCTACCAGGCGTTTTGCTTTTTCAATTACGATATTGGCCACCCTTACGTGTTCAGTCGCTTCCTTGTCAAAGGTGGAAGCTACAACTTCTCCACGAACGTTTCGTTGCATGTCCGTTACTTCCTCCGGTCTTTCATCGATCAGGAGGATGATCTGGTATACTTCGGGATGATTGGCGGCAATCGCATTGGCGATATCCTTGAGCAACATGGTTTTACCAGTCTTTGGCTGGGAAACGATCATACCCCTTTGCCCTTTCCCAATGGGGGAGAACAGGTCTATGATCCTGGTTGAGATATTGCTTTGCTTCTCCGCGAGTTTGAACTTTTCCTTTGGAAATAAGGGTGTTAGATGTTCAAATGATACGCGATCCCTGACTACCTGCGGATCCAGGCCGTTGATCTTGTTTACCTTGATCAATGGAAAATACTTTTCGCCTTCCTTGGGAGGACGCACATTGCCCAGGACGGTATCCCCTGTCTTCAGGCCAAATAGCCTGATCTGGGATTGGGAAACATATATGTCGTCCGGAGAAGAGAGGTAATTGTAATCAGAAGAACGCAGAAAACCGTAGCCGTCGGACATGATATCCAGTACACCTTCGCTTTCGATGATACTGTCAAACTCGTATTCCGGTTGCTTGTATTTATTTTTCAGGTCCTTGTCAAAGTTGCTGCTTTTTTTATCCTGGCCATTCTTACTGTGATGACCTTTTTTGGGCTGATTCTTATGCTGTCCCTGACTTTTCTGATGTTCTTTTTTAGTGTCTTTTTGTTGCTCCTTAGGTTCTTCGGATACTTGAGTTTGGGGAGCTTCAGCTACCATGGCTCCGTTGGTCTGGGAATCCTTTTTGCTGTGCTGAGCTTCTTTTTTTACCCGGGCTCTTTGAGGTCGTTGCCTTTGGGGCTTTTCTTTTTCTTCAGTCTTCTTATTTTCCTGAACTGCCTGTGGGTTACTCGCCTGTACGTCAAGGATTTGATAGACCAAATCTAATTTTTTAAGGGTTTTGAATTTAGGAACATTCAAACCCTTTGCAATTTCCTGAAGCTCGGGTAGCTTCTTTGCTTTTAAATCTGAAATTTCAAACATTAAATGATGTATAAATTCTACGTGTTACAAAAAATGAAGTGTATTGTTATTTGGGTATTACTCGGGAAAGATATCCCTTATTGGTAAGTGCTATAACGAATAACGAAGCAATAATACAAATTATTTTCAACATTTGATCGTATATGCCCCATTTATTTGAGGTTTTGGCCCAAAATTTGTGAGCCCCAATGGACTGCCCAGAACTCATTTTTTTGGGTTTTCATAGTAAGTTTATAAAAAGACACGTATTTTTGCCCTTCCAAAATAAGGCGATGATCCAACGCATACAAACAGTCTATCTTATACTAGTCGCTCTTTTAGCGGGTGGTCTGCCGTTCGGGCTATCGCTTTGGACCAATGCCGAAGGTGTACAGCAATACGCCGGCAGTGTTCTTTGGATTTCCATTGTTTTTTACGTGGTGGCAGCAATGGCTCTGCTATCCATTTTTTTATACAAAAACAGGCAAAATCAATTCTTCCTAAACAGGTTGAATATTTTGTTGAACCTTTTTTTACTAGGATTTTTCGTTTACCGATCGCTAAACTTATCCGGAGAGGCCGCGGTCTCTGAGAAGGGTATTGGGATGCTGATTCCTGTATTTTCTATCGTTTTTTTGGTCCTTGCCAATAGGGCTATTAAGAAGGATGAAGATCTTGTAAAATCTGTTGATCGCCTACGTTAAACCTAACATCTTAGTAGTATTAGTGCGTACCCCCTGACGAGCTCTGACTGGTCAGGGGGTTTGCATTTCTAGCATGCTGTTCGCTTTTTCCGGCGGATCCTTATTACTAACCGGAATCTGATTAATGGACTAGTTTGCCTCCTTATACGCTGCTCGTAACCAGATTATAAGTTCTTCGTCTACCTCGTCCGGAGCGGTAAGCTGCACCCGGTGAGTACACATGGTCCCGAAAGGGCCGGAATTACCAAGACGTCCTGAAGCGGGCGTATTCCGGAGCTTAAGGCCAAGATCAATTCTGCTCTTTGTGGCTGGTTTTATAAGTGCAAACTGTTTTTTCCTGATGATACTTACGGAGGATTTTTTGGGTGTTTTTACCACATCACCTCCAAATGTTTCCACCACTTCAACAAGCTTTTCGTAAATGGGGATCAAATTTTCCTTGCCCTGGTATTGCTTCGTTAAAAGTTCTTCAGCGCTGTCTTGCTGCTCTTTTGACAGTAAAACAATAGTGTTGGCAAAACCATGGGTAAGCCCGTGCTCCTTTTTTAGGAAATTCATAGCGTCAGAGTGTTTTGAAAATGACTTTTGACGGAGTATTTTTTTCCATTCTTCCAGGGATTTTCCCGTTTTTTCCGGCATGTTTGCGATCATGGTTTGCCTGGCTTTATCCATAACAAGTGGTTTTTAGAAATTATACATTCAGCTCTGCTTTCGTGATAACCAAAAGACGTCTAATTTCAAAGTAAAGGGATTGGCTGTTAGCGGGATAGTAAAAAATTAACCTTCGCGGTCCAGGGGGAAAAAATTGGATTCTTCTTCTTTGTGGAATTCTTGCCGTATGAATTGCCGGGGATTAAATCCGGAAAACGCCTTGAACTCTTTAATAAAATGCGATTGATCTGAGTAACCACAATCATAGGCAATTTGAGACCAGCTGATCTTCTCCTCTTTTTGAACTTTTGCCAGAATATCATTGAATCTGAATATGCGGTGAAGGATTTTAGGGGTAAGCCCACAATATCGCTTAAACTGTTCAATAAGGTGCTTTTGGGTCTTTGGATAACGCTCTAAAACCTCTTTGAATGGGATCCCAGGTTTCTGGATGAGGTCCTTGGCCACCGCGGTCATCTCTGTTGCGGGTACCTTTTTTTGATCGAAACGCGATTCCAGCCAGCGGCCCGCAGACTTAAATTTGTCCTGAGAATCCGACCCGAGCAGTAACTCGTTCCGGAAATCAAAAATGCCTTCCCCCAGGATATCCTCTGCCGGAACCACACGGTTGTTAAGTTCACTCATAGGGATATGCAGAAAAGGCATTCCACCGTAGGCTTTAAATTGCACAACGAACATTTCGGATCTGTGGTGGGCAGAAATGGAAATATGGTTTTCGTGCATGCCGGAGATCCAGACCCTCGTATAGGTCTCCTTAGGTTTAAGAGTATCGTTGTGGAAAGTGTTCCGTGGCATATCGTCCAATTCAAAAATGAGAAAGGAATGCCCTGTTGGGACCACACGTTCTATAGAGTGATCAGGAATAAAATCCTTGAAGTGAAACACCGCTTCGATGTATTCGTTAAAAGGAGCAGGAACTGGATAATGATTGAATATCAATTTCTAAGTGGTCAAAGGATCAGCTTAAAAGTACTAAAAACTCAACGCTTGCCCAATTCAACTACCTCCAGGTTCTCAATCTTCTTACCGTCTATGGTAAACCTGAGCATGGTTCTGGTCTGATGGAATCCGTGTTTACCACAAGCTCCCGGATTCATATGTAAAAGGTTGAATTTCTTATCCCACATTACTTTGAGGATATGCGAATGGCCGCATATGAAAAGATTCGGGGCTTTAACGGATATTTCCTGCCGCACCCTGGGATTGTAACGATCAGGGTAGCCGCCTATATGGGTAATCCAAACATCTACCTCTTCACAAAAAAAGCGAAGGTCCAGCGGAAATTCCCTTCGGACCTTATCATCGTCAATATTGCCGTAAACAGCTCTCAGGGGATTCAAACTGCTGAGCGCATCTGTTACCCCCAGGTTTCCAATGTCTCCGGCATGCCAGATCTCATCTGCCTTGGCCGCGTAATCCAGGATACGATCGTCCATATGCCCATGAGTATCGGAAAGTAGCAGGATGTTAGTCATATTTTAGTTGATGGTTGATAGTTGATAGTTGATGAATAGACTATTAGACCGTTCTGACAGCAAGATAGATCTAACATGGATTTAAAGTTGAAAAACAAGTTTAAGTTCAATTGATAAGTTTTGAGTTGTTGGTGATAAATTTTAAATCTTTAGCTACTGTTCACTGTTCACTGTTCACTGTTCACTGTTTACTGATTACTGTTCACTGCCAACTGAAATCGGGGTTCTAAACCCAACCCTGTGATTAAGGTAGCTGCTGGCACTGTAATTTAAAAACAGAGGGGATATTTTTTAATTTCAAATACAAGCAAATGTTCAAATTATAAATTTTGAGTTGTTGGTGTTAAATTTTAAGTTTAAAACAACAGCTCATTAATTACTGTCTACCTATTATCTACCCCTCGACTGCCCGTCCGAATGCCTTGGCCGGGCGGACGCTCGAACTGACATCGTCAACATTAACTGCTCACTGCTTACTGCCAACCGCCTACTGTTCACTGATTACTGCCCACTGTTCACTATATTTATCCTTCCTAAAGTAGCATAAATCCTTGAGATATTTTATTGTATTTTCTTATTTCGGTAAGTCGTATCACGGATGGCAACGACAACCCAATGCTCTGAGCGTTCAGGAGGTGATGGAGGATGTATTTTCTACCCTTTTGCGTAAACAGATATCACTTACAGCCGCCGGAAGGACGGACACCGGAGTGCATGCGCGAAAAATGGTGGCTCACGCGGATCTGGATCTACCTGAACAACCGGAAGAACTCGTAAGAAGGCTTAATTCCTTTTTGCCGGAGGATATTGCCGTTTATTCTTTTATTCCAGTAAAGGAAGATGCTCATGCCCGGTTTGATGCCATTGAAAGGTCTTACGAATATTGGATAAGCCCAAAAAAGAATCCGTTTTACATGGACACCGCCTATCACCTCAGAAGTCCGCTTGAGCTTTCGAAAATGAACGAAGCTGCTTCACTGCTCCTTCGGTTTGATGATTTCGAGTGTTTTTCCAAATCGAATACGGATGTAAAAACCTTTCTGTGCGATATTAAAAGTGCGGGTTGGGTCGAAGAAGAAGACCGCATAGTCTTCAGGATTACCGCGGATCGTTTTCTTAGAAATATGGTCCGGGCCATAGTGGGTACCTTACTCGATGTGGGTCAGGGGAAGATCAGCGTAGCAGATGTTAAGACAATTATAAAAAGTAAGGATAGGAGCAAGGCAGGGGTTTCCGTACCAGCAAAAGGACTATATTTGACGGAGGTAAAATACCCCGACAGGATTCTGAAAATAGATGGATAAAGATACCGGAAAAGCTTTTGATTTTAGATTGTTTAAAAGGGTAATGGCGCACACCAGGCCCTACCGGCTTACCTTCTTTGGGGTGGCTCTTTCTGCTATTTTGCTCACCCTCTTCGCGGTTCTTACGCCTTATCTGGTCAGGAGCATTATTGACGATGCGATCAGTAACAGGGATTCGGAACTATTGCTCTACCTCTCACTTGGGATGTTGGCCGTTTTGATCGGGCAAGTGGTATTCCAGTTACTTTTTAACTACTATGCGAACTGGTTGGGAGAATCTGTCATCAAGGATATACGGATCAAGTTGTTCAAAAGAATGCTGGGTTTCAAAATGCAGTATTACGATAATTCTTCCATAGGGGTATTGGTAACCCGGGCCGTGGCAGATATGCAGCGTATTGGTGAGATATTCAGTCAGGGCTTTTTTGTGATCGTAGCTGATCTGCTCAAAATGCTGGCCGCCGCTTCCATCATGCTAATCTGGAACTGGAAACTGGCACTGATCGTATTTGCGGTACTACCGGTTATACTATACGCCACCAGACTTTTTCAACAGGCGATGAAAGTTGCCTTTATTGAGGTCCGGGCACAGGTTTCCAATCTGAATTCCTTTGTTCAGGAACGGATAACCGGGATGAAGATCGTGCAGTTGTTCACTCGAGAGCGTATTGAAAGCAAGAACTTTCGCGAGATCAACGAAAAACACCAGAATGCCTGGCTAAAGACAGTTTGGTACAATTCATTCTTTTTCCCGGTAGCCGAGATCGTTACCTCTATAGCTATAGGTTTGGTGGTATGGTACGGAGGATTGCAAAACATCGCCAACATAGGTGAAAACCTGGCCGGAACTATTTTTGGATTTATCCTTTTCATAGAAATGCTTTTCAGGCCTTTAAGGCAAATTGCGGACAAGTTCAATACGCTGCAAATGGGTATGGTCGCGGCTAACAGGGTGTTTAAGATCCTGGATACGGAGAGCCATATTCCGGATACCGGAACTTTACAAAAAGACGACGTCAGAGGAACTATAGAATTTAAGGATGTTCGATTTGGATATCTGGAAGACGAAGAGGTATTACACGGGGTTTCTTTCAAAGCCAATGCCGGAGAAACCGTTGCTATCGTAGGGGCAACAGGAGCCGGAAAATCTACCATAATAAACCTGTTGAACCGTTTTTACGAGATCAACTCAGGAAGTATACTGGTGGATGGCATAGACATCAAGGACTTTAGCTTGTCCTCCCTGAGACAGCATATAGCCGTTGTTCTTCAGGATGTCTTCCTATTCGCGGATACCATCGCCAATAATATCACTTTGAGGAATGACAGTATTTCACTGGAATCCATAGAATCGGCGGCCAAACAGATCGGGGTACATAATTTTATACAGAGCCTGCCGGAAGGGTATCAATACAATGTAAAAGAGCGGGGTACCATGCTTAGTAGCGGTCAAAGACAGCTTATAGCCTTTCTCAGGGCCTATGTGAGCAATCCTAGCATACTGGTTCTGGACGAGGCTACATCTTCGGTAGATACCTATTCTGAGCAACTGATCCAGAAAGCCACGGAAAAGATCACGGAAGGCAGGACTTCCATCATCATTGCACACCGATTGGCAACCATCAAAAAAGCGGATAAGATACTGGTCATGGATGCCGGAAGGATCGTAGAGACCGGAACTCATAAAGAACTTCTAAAAAAAGGGGGTTATTACAGCAACCTCTACGAAGCACAGTTCCTGGCTGAAGAAGTTGCCTGATTTATTTTGGTAAGTAATCGGAAAACGAAAGCACGCCGGTAACGATTAATACCAAATTGATCAACATTCCCATCATAAAGAAACCAATCCCGAATAAGAACAAAAACAGCAGCGATCTCCCAATGCTCAGTCTTCCATTAAGCCTGTTCAAAATATACACCGCCAATAAAGCCATTAACAGTATAAACACGTAGGAAGACTCCAAATACATTGTGGGAGCGAATATCATAACCAAAATAGTGAATGGAAAACTAGCCAAACTGTAGTGTGCCAGGCTATAGATGCCAACCACCAGGAATTCTGTAAAATTGTAATTGCGCTTATTAAATAGTATCCATCCCAAAAAGCCAAGTATCGGTATATAAAGCAGGAAAACGAAGGAGCTGAAATCAAGGGATACTGTCATTATTTTCTCGGCCACCTCCGGGTTCAGGGCATTGCCCATATCTCCCGTAAAGATATCGTCCCAGAAGACCTTCCGCATCAGGAAAAGAGAAAGCCCCGATACGGTCAGGGCGATTCCCAGGTAACTCACCGGATTCAGATATTTTCTGCGAATACCGGCGACATAACATCCAATAACTTCCTGAGGTTTGGTAAACATGTGTTTAAAAGTCATCAGGAAGGTGTTGTCCATGTTGAAATACCGCTCAGTAACATCGTACCAGAGGTTTTTCAGACTAAGACGGTTGCGTATCACTTTAGCCCCGCAAACCGGGCAATAGTTGTAATCCGTACGCAGGTCCGTCCCACAATTTTTACAAGCCATTCGGTTGGTCAGTTATATTAGGTCTTCTCTTATTTGATTGCTTAGTTCAGTTAGGTCGTTATACAACATGAATTCTCCGTTCTTAATATAGGAGATCTGTCCGGTCTCTTCACTTACCACTAAGGCAAGAGCGTCTGTACGTTCTGTGATACCCACGGCTGCCCGATGCCTTAGCCCAAACCTGAGCGGTATGGATCTTTCTTTAGACACCGGCAGTATAACCCTTGTGGCCACAATATGGTTGTTTTCAATAATAGCAGCCCCATCATGTAAGGGACTGTTCTTATAAAATATGCTCTCTATGATGGGTTGATTCACCTCCACGTTCATGGAATCTCCAGAGGATTTCACAAAATCCAGGGAGTTGTTTCGCTTTAGTACCAGGATGGCCCCTGTCCTGCTTTGGCCCATTCTTTCACAAGCTGCCAGTACGGCCTCTACATTAAGCTCCAGGGAAACACCCTCCTGTTTGAGGAATTTCAACCTCTTCATGAAATTCCTCTTATTGGCGAAATTAGTAGACCCTATCATCAACAGGAACTTCCGGATCTCCTGCTGAAATACAATGATCAGGGCGATCAAGCCCACCTGCATAAAGCCACCTACCATACTGCTGATCATTTTCATGTCGAGCAATTGGGTGAGTTTCCAGAACCCCCAGACGATCACTATGCCAATAAAGATATTGATGGCGACGGTACCGCGTACTAATTTGTAGATGTAATAGAGAAGAACTGCGACAAGGACAATGTCTATGATATCCGTTATTCCGAACTCCAGAAAATCTAAAAAATCCAATCCTTGTTGTTTTTGTAAAATTAATCAAAATAGGGAAACAAAAAATCAGCCTTTTCCTACCGCAATTCTTCAAATAGAACAACACATTCCACTGCCTCCTTCACATCGTGCACCCTCAATATTGAACTTCCCTTTTCCAGAGCTACCATATGTAAAGCTGTAGTACCGTTTAGTGCTCCGGATGCATCCGTGTTCAGTTTTTTGTAGATCATGGATTTTCTGCTTAATCCCGCAAGTATGGGCACCCCAAGGGTCTGAAAGCGGTTCAGGCCCCTGAGAAGCTCGTAGTTCTGATTTAAATCCTTGGCAAAGCCAAATCCTGGATCCACGATCAAATCCTTAATACCCGATTTTCTGGCCCCAGCAAGTTTTGCAGAAAAGTAATAGAGCAGATCTTCTATCAGACTATCATAAGCATTGAGTTGCTGCATGGTTTGCGGAGTACCTTTCATATGCATCAGGATATAAGGGCAATTGAAGGCGGCAATGCTCCTCATCATTTCCGGGTCACCACTGCCAGCGGTAATATCGTTGATCATGGCGGCTCCCATTTCCAGGCTGTTTCTGGCTACATTGCTTCTGAAGGTATCAATGGAAAGCAAAACTTCCGGGAAATTTTGCAAAATCAATTCCACTGCCGGAAGTACGCGCCGGAGTTCTTCTTCCTCACTTACTTCATCGGCACCCGGCCTGGAGCTGTATCCTCCGAGATCGATGAAATCGGCTCCTTCCAGGATCATTTTTTCAACCTGATGCAAAAGGGCTTTGTCCTCCTGGTATCTACCACCATCGTAGAAGGAGTCCGGGGTCAGGTTTAGGATTCCCATCACCCTGGGTTGGTTGAGGTCTATAAGATTTCCTTTACAGTTGAGGTACATAGGCTAAAAACCAAAGTCAGCGCTTCCTTAAATCATAAGAATAACTTTAGGCGATGAACTTTGACGGTTACAGAATTTTGAGCGAAATTTACGCAAATTACAAGGAACTCAATGCAGCAAACCTCCGAACAATACGATGCCGTAATTCAGACTTGCAGAGAACTGTTTTCAAAGAAGATGAAGGATTACGGCGCCGCCTGGCGGATTTTACGATTACCCTCTTTAACGGATCAGATCTTTATAAAAGCCCAGCGGATAAGAAGCCTGCAGGAGAATCCGGTACGTAAGGTAGACGAAGGCGAACGCTCAGAGTTTATCGGGATCATTAACTACGCCATTATGGCCCTTATCCAACTGGAGAAAGGCGTTGCTGATGAACCTGACCTGTCCGTAGATGAAGCGGTACGGCTTTACGATGAACAGGTGGCTGTGACTAAAGCGCTAATGGAAAAAAAGAACCACGATTACGGTGAAGCATGGAGAGATATACGGGTAAGTTCACTAACAGACCTCATATTGCAAAAGCTGCTCCGGGTAAAACAGATTGAAGACAACAAGGGCAAGACCCTGGTAAGTGAAGGCATAGATGCCAATTACCAGGACATGGTAAATTATTCCATATTTGCCATGATACATTTAGACTCCTAAAAATTTATGAGGTCCATATTTGCAGAACAAATGGAATTATTGGCAACGGCCAAGACCAGCAGCAGCTTTAACCGGAGTTCGGGATGTATGTCAAACTTATATATCTTGTCTAAATGAAATATCTCGTCGGTATCAGTAGGGTAGTTGTAGGGGTCCTCTTCATCATAAGCGGCTTTATCAAACTTAACGATCCGGTTGGTTTTTCCTTTAAATTGGAGGAATACTTTAGTCCAAGTGTACTGGATCTGGGATTTTTGGTACCCCTTGCCCTGGCGATATCCATATTCATTGTCATATTTGAGGTGCTTTTAGGTGTTTTTCTTCTGGTGGGATTCCAACGGAAATTTACCGTCTGGAGCCTGCTGCTGATGATATTGTTTTTTACCTTCCTGACCTTTTATTCTGCTTATTTCAACAAGGTTACGGACTGTGGTTGTTTCGGAGATGCCATAAAGCTAACCCCCTGGGAATCTTTTAGTAAAGATGTCGTTCTGTTGGTATTGATCGTTATTCTATTCGTGGGTAGGGCTTATATTAAACCTTTATTTCACAGAAAAACCAGCCTGGGCATAGTATTAGCAGCCGGGCTACTGTGTTTGGTATTTGCATATCATGTTTTAAATCATTTGCCATCTATTGACTTCAGACCCTATAAAATTGGTGCTAATATCCAGGAAGGCATGGGAGTGCCAGAAGGTGCGCCCAAGGCCATTTTTGAATATGCCTGGAAGTTCAACGTGAATGGTGAAGAGAAAGTCATTGTCACTAATGGGGATTACCCCACCGTTGATGGGGAATTCGTGGATGTGGAAACCACTGAGATCCAAAAGGGATATGAACCACCTATTCACGATTTTACCATAGAACAGGAGGGAGTAGATTATGCATCGGACCTTTTGCAAGAGGATAAGTTGGTCATGGTTGTCGCTTACGATCTGGTAAAAAGCGAGCTGGAGGCATTTGAAAAGGTAAAGACAACAACAGATGAGGCGATTCGCAAAGGATATAAGGTAATTGGAATGTCTGCATCTAATGAAGAGCAGACCTCAGGAGTTATCGCAGATCACCGATTGAATTTTGAGTTTTACTTTACAGACGAGACTACGCTAAAGACCATAGTACGATCCAATCCCGGTGTCCTGGTTTTGGAAAAGGGTACCATACTGGACAAGGTGCACTACAACGACCTGGAAAACCTGATTTTTAAAGAATAGAAAAATATATCACTAACACCATAGCACTAGAAAAATGAGAAATAAAGTTGTTGCGGGGAACTGGAAAATGAATAAAACGATGGCTGAAACCGAATCGCTTTTACACGAACTATCGGCTAAATTACCGGACACTTCGGCTGAGGTAATGGTAGCGCCTACATCGGTAAACCTGGCAGCTGCAGTACATATGCTGGAATCATCAGCAATAGAAACCATTGCCCAAAACATGCATTTTGCGGAAAGCGGGGCGTATACCGGTGAGATTGCAGCGGATATGCTCTTAAGTATTGGCGTAAATACCGTCATTTTAGGGCATTCCGAACGAAGGGCCTATTTTGGAGAAACCGATGAGCTGCTGGCGGATAAAGTGAAAACCGCGCTCAACAAATCCATGCGTGTTATTTTCTGTTTTGGAGAGGAGTTGGAAGAACGACAGGCAGGCAGTCATTTTGAGGTTGTAGAGCGGCAACTAAAGAACGCCCTTTTTGATCTTCCGGCGGAGGCCTGGAAGCAGATCATCCTTGCCTATGAACCCGTTTGGGCCATAGGTACCGGTGAAACAGCCAGTCCGGAACAGGCTCAGGAAATGCACGCCTTTATTCGCGAGACCATAGCCAAGGCCTATGATGCTACACTGGCTGATTTGGTAACTATTCTGTACGGGGGCAGCGTTAAACCTGGCAATGCCAAGGACATTTTTTCCAAGCCTGATGTTGACGGCGGATTGATCGGGGGTGCCTCACTGGTAGCGGACGACTTTATCGCCATCATCAAAGCCATCTGATAGGGTGGGAGACTACTACCTGGAATATCGTTTTCACATAGTACCCAGGGAACCTGCGACAGAAATACTGATAGCCGAGCTTGGGGAATTAGGCTTTGAGAGTTTTGTAGAGACCCCTGAAGGATTGCTGGCCTATATTTCAGAACAGGATTGGACAGAAAACCTGCTGGACCAGGTACAGATCTTTGCCAACAAGGATTTTAGCATTACCCATGAGCGCAGGGAGATCCCTCAGGAAAACTGGAATGCGGTTTGGGAGCAGAGTTTTGAACCCATTGAGGTTGGGGACTTATGCGTAGTTAGGGCCCCTTTTCACGAGCCACGCGGGGTCAAATACGAGATTGTCATTGAACCCAAAATGAGTTTTGGTACCGGGCATCATGAGACCACTTATTTAATATTGCGGCTTTTGATAGACCTTAATTGCGAGGGGAAGACGGTACTTGATATGGGTTGCGGTACGGGTGTATTGGCCATTCTGGCGGCTATGAAAGGCGCAGATACCATAGATGCAGTAGATATAGACTCCTGGAGCTACGAGAACACCTTGGAAAATAGCAGGAGAAACGGGCAGGAACGCATCGCCGTATATCAGGGAGATGTAAGTGTCCTGGAAAAGGGCAAGGAGTATTCACTAATTTTAGCCAATATCAACCGGAATGTATTACTTACTGATATTCCGGCGTATACCGAACATCTAACCTCCGGTGGCCTGATGGTCTTGAGCGGTTTTTATACGGAGGATCTGCCTCTGATATCTCAATGCTGTGAAGAAAACGGTTTGCGGCTGGATAACACACTTCAAAAGAACAATTGGCAAGCCGCAGTTTATCGATTATCCTAAAGAGAATTAGGATAATTCCTACAAATTCAGCTAATTTTTAGTATTTTATAGGTGCATTTCAAGTAATTACCTCAAATTTTTATTGAATGAAAACACGTATAACCTATGAAAATTCTAAAAACCCCCACAATTTTGTGCCTTTTGGCGCTATTCTTATGGTCCTGTCAGGATGAAGTCGCGGAACCTTTTGAAAGCACTGTTCCGGAAAGCAATGAACAGGCTGAACCCTTAGAAGTTACGGAAGAAGTAGTAAGACTCCTAAAGACGAATTATTTCAACTCCGGCGAGATCGAAGTAATAGGCTTCTACCTTCCTGATGGTAGTGTGGAGCAGCGTTATCTGATAGAAGGAGATATCAGTTTTTCCAAAGATCAACTGGAGGCTCTCGCCACACTTAAAACCCCTGATTCCAGGAATTATCATACCAATAACCTTGTGAATCCCAGAACGCTGACGATTATTGGCTATACCGGCGGGCAGTTTGCGCTTTCAAGCAAGGAGCGTACCGCCCTGCAATGGTCAGTGAACAACTATAATCGCTTAAACCTGGGCATTCGATTTAGCCTGAGTTTCGGGACAAACTTTCAGGACAAGGATATGGTAGTCTATTATAATCCTAACGAATCCGGAAGCGGCGGAGTGGCGGGCTTTCCCAGCAATGGAAATCCGAATAAATTTATCCAGATATACGGTCTGGATGGCTTTTCCACCAATGTAAATGAACATGTTATAACCCATGAGATGGGGCATTCGGTTGGTTTCAGGCATACCGATTGGCAAACCAGGCAAAGTTGCGGAGATAACATCAATGAAGGTGTTGGCTCCGTAGGAGCCAATCCCATCCCCGGAACTCCGGCAGGATATGACCCCACTTCACTGATGTTGGCTTGTTTTAGCTCCAGCGAAGACGGTGAGTTCAACAACAATGACATCATTGCACTAAACTACCTCTATTAGTTTGATAATAGAGGGTAAACACTACTTGCAATGCGATAAAAGTGCCCGGACCGGGCACTTTTTCTAATGTTAGCGTTTAATTAAAAAGCCAAGTCACAAAAATTGCTATATTCGTAAAAAATCCGCATCCATGGGCACTAGAGAAAAAATCTTAGAAGAGCTCCTTTTGGAAGAGGAGATCCACGATCAGAATGAGATCGTCTTGTTTAACGATGATGTCAACACTTTTGAGCATGTCATTGAAACACTGATCGATGTTTGTGACCACACTGCCGAGCAAGCGGAGCAATGTTCCTTAATTGTTCATTATAACGGTAAGTGTACAGTGAAGACCGGCCCTTATGACGAATTAAAACCGCGCTGCAGCAGACTGCTTCAGGCAGGTCTTAGTGCAGAGATCGTTTAGCCCGGTTTAAGATAAGATCCCTATACTTCTTAATGAGGTAACTTGCCTCGTAATAACCCGTACAGAAAAGTCCCAAGTACGGCCCCCAGTATGACCAGTAGCATACTTAATACTCCGGTTCCCAGCAGCACGAACATAGGACCGGGACAAGCCCCTGCCAGCGCCCACCCTAAACCGAACAGACTCCCGCCGATAAGATAGCGTGCAAACCCCATATCTTTGGGAGGAAGCTGAATTTTGTATCCATTGATGTCTTTAACCTCATTTTTCTTGACGATCAGAAGACCCAATATTCCCAGGAACACTGCCGAACCAATAATACCGTACATATGGAAGGATTGAAATTTGAACATTTCAAATATCCTGTACCAGGACACTGCCTCGGATTTTACCAATACGATCCCAAAAAAGATCCCTGTAAAAAAGTATTTAAGGAACTTCATCAGCTAAAAATTAAAGGGTATAACACATGTACCATTAACAATCCTCCTATAAAAAAACCGATCACGGCTATAAGGGAAGGCAGTTGTAAATTGCTAAGACCTGTGATCGCATGCCCGGACGTACAACCGCCGGCGTAACGGGTCCCGAAACCTACCAGGATCCCCGCACCGATCAGGATCAGCAATCCTTTAACGGTCAACAGTTCTCCCCAATCGTAGATCTCCGCGGGAACCAAAGCGGCACCGGCATCTTCAAATCCCAGGGCTTTAAGGTCGGCCACAGTCGCGGGGTTTAGATCAATTACGGAATGATCCGAAAGAAAGTTTGAAGCCAGGTAGCCACCGATCAAGGCGCCTATGACAACCACCAGATTCCAACGCTGTGCCTTCCAATCGAATCTAAAGAATTCGCTGTATTTGCCTCCTCCCGCAATGGAACAGAGCGTTCTGAGGTTGGAAGACATTCCAAAGGTCTTACCAAAATACACCAGCAGCAACATCACCAGTGCAATAAGTGGGCCTGATATATACCAGGGCCAGGGTTGAAGTATATATTCCATAAAATGAGTTTAGGCAAAAATAAGTCAGTTGCCCGAGCCGGAATGTAATCTTTGTTACGCTCGGTAATATAGATATGGGGGATTAAAATAAGGGCAACCTACTACTGCTTCTGGTATACCTCACTTTGGATATTAGGAAGAGCCTCTCCAATGGTATTGGTCAGTCGCTCTCCGCTTAGGGTGTATAGAATAGTAGTTCCTCCTGAAAAGAGTGTTACCTGACTTCCTGAGGACTGCCAGGTCCCTGATGTGGAAGTCCTGAAAGTGGAGCATCTTATATCAAATAGATCTCCGGTTATGGAAACCACGTTAACACCATCCAGGTCCAGATCCCAGGTATTATCAGCATTAAAGGAAAGTGTGCCCGAGATACAATCAAGTTCTTCCGTGAGGTTTGTAGAAGCCGTTCCGTCCGAGTTTACGTCCTGTGGCGGGCTGACGTTGAGTTCTATCAATTCCCAATTTCCTATAAGCTCCTGGAGGTTGCCACCCGGTTCGGAAGTATCATCATCTGATGAGCATGAAAAAAAGGCCATACTCATCAATCCCAACATACTAAATCGTTTAAAAAGCCTCATAACATGCAATTTTTTATCAAGTATAAGCATTTAATCCAGAATTTAAAAGGGGTAAGGCCATAGAAGTCAGGTATTTTTTGTTATAAAATCATTCGAACGTTTCCGGCATACCCGATGTGAATATCGCTATGTCATATATTTTTAGCAAAGCTTATTCATCAAAATTCTCCACCGGTGTTATGAAATAATTGATATATCAACTATATTTGTATCAATGAAAGAAACCAAGGCAGTACCCCGTTTGGAAAATGTGCTTTTCTATGTCATGGAAAAGACCATTAAATCCTACCGGCAATTTGCTCAGCGACAGCTAAATGCGATAAATAAGGAAATCACCATTGATCAGTGGCTGATCCTTAAGACCCTGGATGACAACCCGGATATTACCCAAAGGGAGATCGCAGAAAGGGTATTTAAGGACCATGCGTCGATCACCAGGATGATAGACCTTCTGGTCAAAAAAGGTTTTCTCAAGCGATTTTTCAATCCGGAAGACCGAAGGCGTTACGGTTTGAAGTTAACGCCAGAAGGAAGGCTTGCACAGCAGCAATCCATTCCCGTGATCATGCGGAACCGCGCCCAGGCGTTGCAAGGCCTTAGTGATAAGGAAATACATACGCTTCGCAATCTGCTGCAAAAGATCACAGATAATTGTACGAATCCATCAAATCAGAAAATAGAACAATAAATCAAAAAATGTGACAATCATGAAAATGTTACGCTTGCTTTTAATCGTGTTGTTGTGCGGGGCGGTGTTGCCGTCCCGTGCGCAATATGATCCGGAACGGATCTCCAAACAGGAACATCAAGAAGTAATTGATTCCATTACAGCAATTTTGGAGGCCAATTACGTTTTCCCAGAGGTAGCTCTGAAGATGAACGATCATCTGAGAAAAAGACTTTCAGATAATGCCTATCGGAAGGTAAATGATCCGTACAAATTCGCTGAAATGCTCACTGAAGATATCAGGTCTATCAGCAAAGACCTGCACTTAAGGGTGCGTTTTGATCCTGAGAATATCGCCCGAAGAAGAAACGCGTCAATATCAGCCGCAGACAGTATAGCCTTGGCCGAGAGAAGGCTGCGAAACGCCAAAGCCGCTAATTACGGCTTCCGGGAAGTACGCATCCTGGACGGAAACATCGGTTATCTGAATTTAACCGGCTTTTTTAACGTGGACGAAGGAGCAGGCGCCACTGCAAGGGCCGCCATGAACCTCTTGAGCAATGCAGACGCCCTGATCATTGATCTTAGACAGAACGGTGGCGGCAGCCCTTCAATGATCCAGCTGATAACCAGTTATCTTTACGGTCCGGACAGGGTTCATTTAAACAACTTTTACAACAGGCATAGCGATGAAATCACTCAAACCTGGACCTTGCCTTTTGTCCCGGGAACCAGGAGGCCGGATATCGATGTTTACGTGCTGACCAGTTCCGGCACTTTTTCCGCAGCAGAGGAGTTCAGTTATAATCTCAGGAACCTGGAGCGGGCTACTCTGATAGGCGAGGTCACTGGTGGAGGAGCACACCCTGGCGGAACACAAATTGCTACCTCCCGCTTTACCATTTGGGTACCGGATGGGAGAGCTATCAATCCTATTACCAATACCAATTGGGAAGGTGTGGGTGTTGAACCGCACATCAAGGTACCGGCCAATGAGGCGTTGGATGTAGCTAAAATTACTGCTCTTGAGACGATCTTGAAGCGCAATGAAGGTCAGGATAGCTATCATCTGGAGTGGGCATTGGAAGGATACCGCTCAGCCAAAGAAAAAGTGTCTCTGGAAGCGGGAACCATGCAGTCTTATGCCGGAAGCTATGGCCCCAGGAAAATACATTTTAAGAACGGTGCACTGTATTATCAAAGAGAAGGTAATAACGAATACAAACTAATACCCATGTCTAAAAGCAAATTCCGTATTGATGAAATTCCGTATTTCAGAATACAAATGCTGGAAGAAGGGGGTGAAATTGTGGCCATAGAGGGCTTGTACAGTGACGGAAGAACGGACAAAAGCCTAAGGACAGGAAAATAGTGGTATACCTATCAACCTAATGCAGACCCTTGAGTTACTTTAAGGGAAAAGCCCGCTACAAGCGGGCTTTTGTTTGCTGCCTTTCCTCTTATTTTGGTCCACAGATCAGGGGATACCGGAATCGATCGAATATCGGGTCTGACTCCTGATAGCAAATTCCTTATATTTAGTCCCTCAAGACTTCCCCAGGTCATGAAAACAATTTGCTGTTTGTTTTTGTTTATCCTTACTCTATCCCTGTCTGCACAGGAGGTGGACCTCACAAATACTGTCCAAGCCCTAAAGCTAAAGATTAATAACTCAGAAGATGTTGAACGCCTGATGTGGATGGATAGTCTGTCCAGATTGATCTATAGCCGAACGGATCTCGGTTACGATTCCATAGCCAGGAGCACCATTGATTTCGCCCTGGAGTTAGACTCCACACGCCTGGCCCTGGAACAGTCCCGCATACTGATGATATATACCTGGCAGGAACTAAGAAAACCACAAAACGCTATAGCGTTTTTCAATGACCTAAAGGAAAAACTTCCGGCCAACCAGCATTTTTTTGAATTGAGTGGAGTCTACACTCAGGCCGCCCGGAACTATACCATGCTCAACCGTCTTGAAAAGGCTCTTGAAAATTATGAGCAGGCTTTTGCCTATGCCGTTCAGGCTAACAACCAAACCCAAATGGGCATTATTAAAAATGTAATGGGCAATGTGCTGTCTTTGATGGGTGATTTCCAGGGGGCAGCTGCCGCATTGCAGGAATCCTATGAAATTTTATCGGAGAGTGATCCGGAAATGGGATGGCGCCCAAAAGGCAACCTGTCAGTACTTTATTCCCAGAACGGGCTGCAGGAGGAAGCCAAAAAAATAAGATTGGAGATCATTGAAGAGGCTAGGGGATATGCAAGCGAAAAGAACAAAAATGAAGTACTAAATAGTCAGTTTTTTAACCAGGCCTTTGACGAGATGCTCAATGGTAGCCAGAAGGAACGGATCCGATTCCTGGATTCCACCAGGGTGTACGCCTTTAAAAACGGTTACAAATATCACGAACTACAGGTATTGGTGGCCCAGCTGAGTGCCTACTCAGAAAACGGGATGCTGGATAAAGCCGAAGCAGTTAAGAAGGAGTTGGATGAGCAAAGGGAGGAAGGTGAAAGCTTTGAACTGGATGAATACAACCTGGCCATGGCGCATTATGAATTTGCAGTGGGCAACTACCAGAGAGCGGCTCGTCTGGGAGAAAGAGAATATGAAAAGCTAAAGAATTCCCAGTTCTATGAGGGTATTTATATGTCCCATGGCTTTTTAGCCAAAGTGTACGACAGCTTGGGAAATTTAAGCAGGGCCCATGAACATCTCCGGGCCCACCATAAAATAAAGGACTCCATAGAGACTGTCCAGAAGGCGAACGGTTTTTCCTATTACCAGGCCCTATACGAGGCAGAGAAGAAGGATTCGGAGATCGCCACCCAGAAGTCGGAGATCGCACTGCTGAACGCCAGGAACCGGGCGCAGAACATGTGGATCACTTTCGGCGGTCTGGGAATACTGGCTGTGCTGGCTATCCTTTACCTGGTATGGGTACAGAATGCCACCAAAAGGAAACAGCAGGCTCAGGCCCGCTTCTCCAGGAACCTGATCAAGGGTCAGGAGGAGGAGCGTACCCGTGTGGCCAGAGAATTGCACGACGGGGTAGGGCAAAAGCTGATGCTGTTGGCCAAAAGGTCAAAGTCCGGCGAGGATGCAGCAGTAAAATCCCTGGCGATGGATACCCTGGAGGAACTGCGAAGCGTTTCCCGCTACCTGCATCCGGCCACCCTGGAGAAGTTGGGATTCTCTGCGGCTGTGAGGGCGATCATCGATGAGGTGGATGCCAACACAGACATCTTTTTTACCCATAGCATTGAAGATGTGGATGACCTACTTAATGATGAGAAATCTCTGCAACTCTACCGGATCATGCAAGAGCTATTGAACAATATCGTAAAGCATTCAGAGGCCGGGTCGGTATCGGTAGACATAGAAAGGAAGGCCGGTACGATAGAAATCGTGGTGAAAGACAACGGGAAAGGCTTTAGCTTCAAGGAGAAAATCCGCGACAGTGCCAGTCTGGGCATGCGAACCATCCTGGAACGCAGCAAAATGGCCGGGGCCAAACTCCATGTGGACAGCGAGCTATCAACCGGAACTACCGTCTCCCTGGAAATGCCGGTATAATCTCGCTTTCTTACCAATTCCAGAATACCGAAGCAGTTGACCATTATTGTTGATTCGGGTATTAAGAGACCTGAATGCTTTAAAACTTCTCATTTTCAGGTTTTACTAAGGTCCCGATAGGCCGTACGTGCTAACACGTATTTTTTACGTGCTCTTTCTTATTTACCTGATAAGTGGTCCTGAAATAACTTGCATACTCAAAGAACCACCATAATAACAACCCTTATATGCTATAGAATTCAATAAGTGAGCTTAGCACAATTATGAAGGGGAAAGAATTTGGAATAATCGTAAGAATGAAGTCTTTGAGAAATTATAGTAATAAATACCACATATCGGCGCATTTCAACATTTATTACTCGTGCTTTTTTCTTCAGGTATTGTTGCCTGATATTCAATTATATTTTGCTAGAAGTTTTAAGGCAGGTGTTTTGAGAAGGCTTCATTTTTCTAATAGTGAATTCTCGCCAAGCTCGAATTGATTACAGCAACAAACAAGTTGAAAAACTAAAGTAAGACCAAATGGAACCACAACTAAAGGCTTTTATTGTTGAAAACGAGGTCTCATATGGAGGCCTGGTTTTTGTTCTGCAAAAGTATTTCCCGGAAATTGATCTGCTCGGTTATACCGAAGATGTTGAGAAGGCCTCGGATCTAATTCAAGCGCTTAAGCCGGATATCGTTTTTCTGGAAATAGAGTTAGAAAGTGGCTGTGGTTTTCAGATAATTAAAAGCCTGTGGAGGCAATGTAATTTCGTGATCATATCTAATGTTGACAAGTATGCCCTTCAAGCGATTACCTATGATGTCACTGCCTACCTGATGAAACCTCTGAAGCTGGATGACCTTTTGTTGGCGGTTAACAAAGCAAAACATAAAGTGAAGCTTTCTCAGGAGAAACAACTTCTGGAAGAGGGAAAAGAAAGCTACGAAGAAGGTGCGAATATTTTAGCACTGCCCTCTATAGACAGGATTGAGCTGATTGAGAAAAAGCATATAGTTTATTTGAAGGCAGAAGGACGATATACCCGATTCTTGTTAAGCTGTGGACTGAGCAAATTGGCTACCAGAAACTTAGGGGAATTTGAAAAACTCCTGGATCCCAAGACGTTTTTTAGAACGCACCATTCTTATATCGTAAACTTTACCCAGGTACAAAACATCAATAAAACGGGTGGAAACTACCTGGAATTGAAGGTGGGAGAATCCATACCTGTTGCCAAAAGAAAACTGAAATCACTTAACAGGTTTTTGAAGATCAAGTAGAAAGAACATCCAGAGTCTAAAATCAGGCCTGCACAGCTACGAATAAGATGTGGTAAAGGTCTACCCCAATAATAACTTCTTTAAATGACCATTTCCAATGAAGTACTTCACAACATTCCTTTTGATTATTGGCATAATTGCCTGCAGCTCCAAGGCTAGTGAAAAGAAAAGCACCTCCGGGATTACCCCTGCAACCCCGATAGCAAATCCGGAATCCCCTAATATCAGTATCCAGGTGGATGGCTTTGGGGAAGGCAAGGTCTACCTGGTCGGTTTCTATGCGGATAATCAGTATGCTGCTGATTCTACACAGATGAATGCCAACGGACATGCCATCTTCCAGAACGATCAACCCTATAAGCCTGGCTTTTACATGGCCTACTTTGCCAATGATAGTACACTGCAGTTGCTGGTGGACGAGGATCAAAGTTTTGGCTTGAAAACCCAGGCCAATAAGTTGGTGGATAGTATGGTAGTGCAGGGAAGCCTGGATAATGAACTGCTCTACGAGAATTTGAAATATGAACTGGGCTATCAGAGAAGTTTCCAACCCATTTCAGACCGCTTAAAAAACATGCAGGAAATTGATCTGAATTATGCCTATTTAAAAAGCCAAAAGGACAAACTCATTCAAGAGCGTCAGGACCACCTGAATGACCTGTTTGCAAAGCATCCGAATTCCTTCTTTACTAAATATAAGAAGGCAGGCCAGAACCCGTTGCTAGCTGATAGCGGTGGTCCGGATGGCACTTCGGATCAGGCCAGAGTTGCCCGGTATCGCTCCAGGTTTTGGGACAAAATGGACTTTAGCGATATTCGATTGTTGTACACACCGGTGGTTACCAATAAACTAAAACGATATATTACCCGGTTAACGCCCCAGCATCCGGATTCTATAAATAAGGCGTCAGACTATTTGATTCAAAAAGCGCTGAATTATCCGGAGTATTTTAAGTTTTTTGCCAATTGGATCGCCCTGAATTACGAGCCTTCCAAGACCACATTTATGGACAAGGAGGCCGTATATGTCCATATGATCCAGAACTATTTCACCCATGAGCGTGCCTTCTGGTCTGATTCAACACTGGTATCTGCATTGCAACAGCGGGCCGGCGAAATGGCTTCCAGTTTGGTAGGGAAAAAAGGTCCTGATGTAGTATCCAGGGATATTAATGGCCAAACCAGGTCTATTTACGATATAAAGTCTCCCTATATCATTGTTTACATGTATAACCCAAGTTGTGAACATTGCATAGAAGAGACCCCCAAATTGATACAGTTTTACCATGAATGGAAAAATAAGGGAGTAGAAGTATTTGGTATAGCCATAGATACCGATGATACTGAATGGCGTGACTATGTGGCCAAAAGTGGTATGCCCTGGACCAATGTTTTTGATCCTACCAACCGCTCCATATACGGAAAATACTATGTAGATATTACCCCTGAGATCTACGTCCTAAACCCGGAACGAACCATTATCGCCAAAAATTTGCAGGTGCATCATCTGGCCGAGGTGATCAATCAGGACAGGATGGAATATCGGTAGAGCTACAGTTAGTTTAAGAGGCCTGGCGGCCCAATAAGCATGGTACCATGTTGATCAATGACCACAGCCATTCCATTTCCCGTTCAAAGGATGTTACCGGTATAGACCTGGATGTTTAAAACCCAAAGCAATGTTGAAACAAGCTTCTAAAGAATCTTCAGAAAATGTGTCAACGGATATTGACCCGGGGCCCAAGCCCTGGTACTCCTGGCTTTTACTAATTGCCATAGTAATATTTGCCATTTATCTGAGATACGAGGACTTTTCTGTTTGGAAAAAAGACAAGGCAAATTTCCAATATGAGGGAGAGTATCAAATGGCCAATTTTGACAGCTATTACTATTTACAGATCGCCAAGGAATTACAACAAGGAACTTATGACTCCCACCAGGAAAAAAGACGTGTCCCTAATGGTGCGCAAAACCCGGTGATTCCTCCCTTACTTCCTCTTTTGGCTGTTACCTTAAGTAGTGTAAGCAATGTCCCTGTGGCAACCGTAGCGATTTTTCTTCCTGTGGTCCTTGCCTCACTTTTAGCTCCGCTGGTATTCATGTTTAGCTTAAAACTTCATTTTAACAGAATCGCGGCTTTGGTCGCGGCTCTGTTTTCAATCCTTTCTCTGACCTATATCATCAGGAGCCGTATCGGAGTATTCGACACAGATTCTTTAAATGTAGTTTTTGTACTGCTAAACAGCTATTTGATCTATCAATTTGCTGAGATAAAGGACAAAAGGAGATACCTCTTCCTCGGTCTGGCGGCTTTGAGCGCTTTTTTGTTTTATATCTGGTGGGACACGGCCAGCAGTGTGGTCGTCATTTCCGCCCTGTTTCCATTGACAGTTGCATTGCTCTTTTTTTATAAGACAAAAAGAACACTATTGAAATATGGTGTCATCCTGCTTCTGTTGTCCGTCAGCGCTTACTTTATAGGGGACCAGATCGTCCTTTTATTCAAATTACTGTTCGATAATATAGATGCCAGGTTTCCGAGGAACATGTCTATTTCTGAATTAGACTCGGTAAGTATTGCTGACTTTATACAAAAGACATCGTCAAACACCTTTCTATTCATATGCATGCTTATTGGGTTGGTAGCTCTGTGCAGAAAGCTAAAGTTAAAGTCGCTTTTTTTTGTTGTTCCGATCCTGATGGCCATTGCCGCTTTTTTGGTCGGTAATCGATTCGTTTCCTTTGCCGCTCCGATTTTAGGGTTGGGTATTGGCTATGGAGTGCAGATGCTCTTCAACCAAAAGAAGTCCATAAAACCGAAAATAGCCACTATCATCGCCATAGGAATAGCGATAATAGGTATTGGAAGTAGTTATAAGACCATTACGGCTGGGCATCAAAAAACTGCAGCCTCTCAAAATATATCGCTATTAAATGCACTTAAACAATACACTCCGAAAGGATGCAATATTTGGACGGATTGGGATCTGGGCTATCAAATACACTACTACCTGAATAGGGGCACTTATGCGGATGGTGGATTTACAGATGGTGAAATTTCGTATTATGCTTCCTTTCCTTTTGCCGTGGATAACCTCACAGTGTCGGCGAACTTCATGCGATTCTATAACGAAAATGGAATAGAGGGAATGAATGTGCTGTACAATTCCCTTTCAGGAGTTGAGAATACGTTCATATTTCTAAGGGAAGTGCTGTCTTTAAAGCCTAAGGAGGCCGAAACATGGTTGATGGAGACACATAAAGAGGGACTCCTTCCGGAAACGGATACCCTAAAAACTCCCCGTCAATGGACCTCATTTTTATTCCCGAAAGCTACTGAGGATATCTATCTGTTCATTCACTATAGAATGACGCAGACCGCCGCCTGGTTTAAGCAGGGAAATTCAGATCTAAAGACGGGCGAAACCAAAGGACTACCGCTTTTTCTGACTTTTAATGCCTTAAGAGAACAGGGTAATGAAATTAAAAACAATCAGGTGAGTTTGAACCGAAACACCGGGGTAATGGACTATTTTAACCAGAAGAGGTACTTTCGCTCCCTTGCCACTTTTACAGGGGATACCATAGAAAGGCAATCTTATGGGTTATCCCGTCGTCTTTCGAACTCCGGAAAGGACAATCGTTTCGTTTTTCAATGGGACAAAAGAACTGGATTTGGTGCAGCCATGTCAGCCGAAATGGCCAACACGACGCTGGTTAAATTGTATCTGTTACAGGAAAAATCACCACATTTCGAAGCTGTTGTCCTGAACAGCCCGGAATACCAAATATGGAAAGTAAAGGGAAATGCCTATGAGATCGAATAAGAAGATTGCCGTGGTTATTCCCTGTTACAGGGTTTCCAGACACATAAAAGAGGTCATTTTATCCATACCTGCTTTTGTGGACCACATTTTGGTTGTGGACGATGCATGCCCGGAATATAGTGGAGCCATCGCGGATGAGATAGGCGAGCAGAGGGTGCGAGTAATATTTCATGAGAAAAACAAGGGTGTTGGCGGAGCTGTTATCAGCGGTTTTTTAAAGGCTGTTGAGTTGGGTTGCGATATTGTGATAAAGATGGATGGCGATGGCCAAATGGATGCCAATCAGATCCCCATACTAATACTTCCCTTGCTGGCTGAGCAGGCGGATTATACCAAAGGAAATAGATTTCACGACTTTACAGCCCTGAAGAGCATGCCAAAAATCAGGCTTTTGGGCAATAGTGTGTTGTCTTTTGTGGTAAAAGCAACCTCCGGCTATTGGAACCTGATGGACCCCACAAACGGCTTTTGTGCCATTTCTTATCCCGCATTATGTGAGCTTAAGCTGGATAAGATCGACAAGGGATATTTTTTCGAGACCGATATGCTTATCCATTTGAACCTAATCAATAAAGTGGTAATGGATGTTCCTATTGCCGCAATTTACGGGAACGAAATCAGCAATCTACGCATAAGGAACGTCCTGTTTAGTTTTGCGATAAAAGCATGGAAAGGACTGCTTAAAAGAATTTTTTATAAATACTATATCTACGATTTCAATATGGCCTCTATCTATTTTCTAATTGCAATTCCGCTACTTGTATTCGGTCTTGCATTTGGAGGATACAGATGGAATATGGGAATCCTGGAGAACTCAGAGAACAATGCGGGTACCATCATGCTGGCGGCCTTGCCGATTATTTTGGGAATTCAATTCTTGTTGCAGGCCATTAATATAGATATTAGCAGTATTCCTAAAAAAAGCGCTGATTCGTATAGGTCAGATCACATAATGAGTTTTGCCAATAAGAAGAGGAGCGAAAAAAGCTTTTCAAGCTAATCACAGCATAGCCACAGGCTATCCCTTAGCGCAAAGAGGTTTCCCTGAAGGTCTTCCAGCATCTCAATATCTATTGCCGTCTGCATGCGTACCTTATCATTCAACATTTCAGTGCCAGGGTAGGTGAGCGTGTACACTCCTTCTTCCTGAGACCATTTGAAATCTGTTTGAACGATCTTTTGGTTATCCTGATATTGGTGATGCCGCCCGAGATAGGCGTCATTAAAGATCCATTCCTGCCGAAGTTTACTATTTTTTTCGTTCTGCTCTTCCTTGCTCCAGATCCCTATTATAGGATCGTTGTTCTCCGGAATCTTTGAACAGTTGCTGGCAGTCCAAAGGCTGATGATGACCAACACGTAAAGGAGCTTTTTCACTGGGTATGGTTTGGTTATCCTGCTACGGAATACCTTAAGTTACCCATGAGTGGCTATAGCTACAAACCCCGTTTCATAAGTGGCTTGTTGTAATTATAAGTGGTTTGATTTTGAATCTTAACTAACTCAATTCAGGGAAGATAACTTGCCAAAGGTGTTGAACAAAAAGCATTGTTATTCCTTAGGAAGCAGTCCTTCTTCGCTATCCTGTGCAAGGGATACCAATCCGCCCAGGGCCCCAAGGTTCATGGAATCCAGTGCTGAACTTGGAACTATTACCATGGACCCCTTTTCTTTTAGACCTTCAAAAAGCATGTTCATTCCTCTGAGATGTAAGGCCACCGGGTTCTTTTTATAGCGCTCACTGGCTTCCGAAAATTTATGTGCTATTTCAGTTTCGGCGGTCCCGAGAATAACCCTTGCCCTGCGCTCGCGCTCTGCCTGGGCCTCTTTACTCATAGCATCTGCCAAAACCTGTGGGATGATGATATCCTTTATTCCAACGGTCTGACAGGTTATTCCCCATGGATTGGTGTTGTGATCCAGGACCTTTTGTAAGTCCAACGCGATCTTTTCCCTTTCCTGAAGAATATCAGCCAATTCATGCTTGCCGATGATATCCCTTAATCCTGTTTGTGCGATGTAAAAAATAGCACGTTCATATTCCTGCACTTCCAAGGCGGCCTTTTCCACGTCCCAGACGGTCCAATAGACCACTGCATCTACATTGACCGGAACCGTATCTTTTGTCAGGGTCTGTTCGGCCTTAAAGTCGGTAACCCTCACCCGCTGGTCTATATACTTGTCTATCTGGTCAATAATCGGGATGATAAAAAATATACCCGGGCCTTTAAGGCTTTTGAATTTTCCCATCCTCAGTACCACCGCCTTTTCCCATTGATCTGCAATATGTATGGAGCGGGATATAAAGAGGGAAACCAATAACAGCAATGCCAGGGACTGTATGTTTATGATGTCCAGATAGTATAGGGCAAAACATATTACTGATGCTGTTAGCATTACCGTTGCGGAAATAGGATTCCACAATTTTTTCCTGACTGCTTTCATATCATTGTTGTTTTTTTAGTTGATCGATTATGTCATCTACAGAAAAGCCATAGCTGTAAGCAATAGAAGAGAATTCACTACATATATCCTTTAGTTTTTCCTCTTTTTCCCTGGCCGATATTTTAACCTTGTTTTCGTTGATAAATGTTCCGGTACCCTGATGGGTCTCCAGAATATTCTGGATTTCGAGTTCCTTGTAAGCTTTGGCAATGGTATTTAGATTGACCTTTAATTCCACAGCCAGAGACCGGACGGTGGGCAGCTGCTCTCCTGTCTTCAGGTTTCCGGAGGCAATCCCAAATTTGATTTGATCAATGATTTGCCTGTAAAATGGGATTCCGGTCTTAGGATCCAATCTAAATTTGATCATTGTACTATTATAACATTGTAATATATGTATAGTACAAATATACAATAAAATTTTAAATGAAAGAATATCAGTTGGATAATTTAGATTTTTCAAGAATGGTACGGTAATTGCAATATTTATGTAAACAAAAACGTTTACAATTAGTAAATAAATTTGTTTACTTTTTTTATATTTACTTAGTTTTATTTTAATAACCGGAAATATGTTGCCTAGATTAAATAAAGTAAAAGGAGTACATCCCGGTGCTCTGCTAAGAAGGGAGTTAGCGCTTAGGAATATTAAGGGTTCTGACTTAGCGGAATCTGTTGATGAACATAAGCAAACAATAAGTGCAATCCTTAATAAGAGGAGGGATATCAATGCTAAACTTTCAATCAAGCTTTCAAAAGTGTTCAAGGTGGAAAAGGATTATTTCATGTTATTGCAAGCAAGCTATGATGTCAAAAAAGCAAATGAAAGCCTTCAGAGGGCTTCTACCAAAATGGAGAGTTTTAGAAGTGTTTTGTTTTGGGATACTGATATTGATAGAATTGATTGGAATAGAAATAGACATTCTATAATAAAGAGAGTTCTGGAAAGGGGAAATCACGCAGAAATAAGCGAACTTATTTCAATCTATGGAAAGAAAACTATTTCTAAAGAGGTCAGCAAAATTAAAGGAAGAACCCTTCCTTCATTACGTAAGAATCTCAAAAAATATGACCTTGTCAATTGATGAATTTGCATTTTAATACTGTTTCGAACCTCCTTATGACTTCCCTTGACAAGTTGATGGAGATCGATGAGTTGGACGAATTTCGGCTCGTTGGAGGTACTTCCCTGAGCTTACAGATGGGGCATAGGGAATCTGTGGATATTGATTTATTTACAGACCAGGAATACGGAACCGTAGATTTCAATAAAATTGACGAAATACTCAGAAAGTCCTTTGTATATGTAGACTCACTTCATTTAGGCGACGTAACTATCGGAAAATCCTATTTTGTTGGAGAAAATCGAGAAAACCTGATCAAATTGGATTTGTTCTGCACAGATAGTTTTGTATTCCCAATAGTTCAACACAATAATCTAAGGATGGCCAGTATGGAAGAGATCGCTGCGATGAAATTAGAAATTATTGGACAGGGAGGACGCAAGAAAGACTTCTGGGATCTACACGAATTGATCGGCCGATATTCTCTAACTGAATTACTGGAATTCTATGTTCGAAGATATCGATATGGTTATACTCAGGATGAAATAAAACAAAAGCTACGTGATTTTAGTCAAGCTGAAGATGACTTGCCTCCAATATGTCACAAAGATAAAAGTTGGGAATTGATTAAATTGGATTTTGAAGACCTTGTATAAATTAAAAAGCAGAAATCCCCCTATCTTATTTATGTTTGGGTTTGAAATGTTTTAGGTTGGTTTACTAAGGATTTCGCCAGATCAGATCCTTCGAAACCTTGAATTTGACAAACCTGGGGTTTTCATAGGATCCCGGGTTTGAAAAGGATGTTTTTCTATCGATAAATTCAACCATCATGTCTAAGAACTCATTTCTTCCCATCACTCACACCTTACTGGGAAGCACTCCAAACTTTTCCTTGAAACTTTTTGTAAAATAAGACATATTGGTGAAGCCAACCGAATAGGCAATTTCCGAGACCGAACCGACCTTTTGTTTCAACATGTTCTTAGCCTTTTTTAATCGGATCTCATTGACCAATTGCCCGGCGCTTTTGTTGGTGAGCGCTTTGAGTTTTCGATGTAATTGTGCCCTGCTAAAACCTACTTTGGAGGCAATATCTTCCACTGAGAGCAACTCATTATCTATATTATCTTTGATAATTTTCACCACTTTTTGCAGAAAAGTATCATCCACAGAACTCAGGTTTAAATCAGATATGGCAACTAAGTCAAGCGACTGCAGATGTTCCCAAACCTTTTTACGTGCATCGATCAGATTTCTGACACGCAGCAATAACTCATCCGCATTGAATGGTTTGGTAATATAGGCATCTGCCCCTTGTGTTAGCCCCGCCATTTTGCTGGATTGTCCTGCCTTGGCAGTCAACATGATAACTGGAATGTGGCTGGTTTTTATGTTGTTCTTTAAGGAACTGCACAATTCGTAGCCGTCTTTTTTGGGCATCATAACATCGCTGATGATCAGATCGGGTATATGCTCAAATGCCATTCTTTCTCCTTGCAGCCCATCATTAGCAGTGAGAACCTTATACCGATCTTCCAAAATCTCTGAAATGTGACTTTGCAGATCCTGGTTGTCTTCCACCAACAGAACCACTTCTTCCTGAATTGGTTGAACCAAGGGTTCGGCAATGGAAACTTCAGTTTCTTTCAAAGGAGGGGTTTCTAAATCTGAAGGTTTAGAAATGTCTTTCTCTATCCTTACGGATTGCGGAAGACCTTCCGGCAGTATAGGAATTCTCAGTTTGAAAGTGGTTCCCCGGCCCTTTTCGCTATGTACACTGATTTGTCCGTTATGCAAATCAACCAGTTCCTTGGTTAGGGCCAGGCCTATACCGGATCCTTTGGTTTCGGTCCCTTCCACACGATAAAACCGATCAAAGATCCGATCGATCTCCCTTTTGTTCATGCCATTGCCGGTATCGCTGATCTCTATTGAGATGTTTTTATCCGTATGCCCAATATTCACACTAACCGCACCCCCTGCCGGAGTATATTTAAAGGCGTTGGAAAGCAGGTTGTTGATTATTTTTTCCAGTTTGTCCTTATCGTAATAGGCCAGCTCAGGTTCACTTGAAAAATGGGTGTTCAAACTGATATTTTGACGCTCCGCAAGGCTTTCGAATGAGAAAATATGTGACCGTAGAAATTGGATCAAACCTCCCTTACTCAGTTTCAGGTACAGATTACCACTTTCAATTTTAGATAGATCCAACAGCTGATCAACCAACATTTGAAGGCGCATGGTATTCTTCTTAATAACGCCAAAGGTCTTGTCGGATAAAACAATGGATTTATCACCCCTGTCATCCGAAGATTTTTTCGCTTGTTGCAGCGGGCCGTTTATCAAAGTCAAAGGGGTTCTAAATTCGTGACTGACATTGGCGAAAAAGCGGGTTTTAACTTCATCCAGATCTTTCATTCTTTGTATTTCTGCGAGAGACCGGGCAGCATTCAAACGTTCAAGTTCATTCTGCTGGTTTATCTTCTGGCTGCGATAAGCAATGCCGAAGGAATAAATGATAATCTGCAGGAACATGCCTGTTCCGTATGGGTCAAGTCTGAAAGGAGGTCTTATTATTCCCATAGACCACAGTGTACCGATGATCAGAAAAATACTGGCAATCAGGGAGCCGATACCAAAGTATCTTGCGAAGAGATCCTTTTTAAGGGACAGGACGATAGATAGTATGAGGCTTCCAAAAGTGTAAAGGTTCAGAAACTGATAATGAATACCGGGTCCTGTAAAATGAATGTTCGGTTTAAAAAAGATCACATAGAGTGTCATCAGAACAATTTCAATCAATACAAAAAAGGCCAACCCCAGAATGAACTTGTCCAGAAGAGGGAACTTACGTTTTGATTCTATAAAAGAGCGGCCAAAGAACCAGAAGGTAAAAAAGATGCCGTTGGCGAAGAACATCCAAAAAGGAAATCGGATGTTTTGTAAAACACCAATTATAAGTCCATTGGCCATCGCCTGGGTAATCACACAGAAAAATAACCACAAAGAGAACCAGAAGAAAATGGATTCTTTTAGATAGATGTATTGTAACAAAAAGAACAGAAAAACAATAAATGTTACTCCGAACAAAAAGGTATTGAAAGAGTTGTGGAATTGATAGATCTGATGGTAATAAGGCTGATCCGGGCTTCGCGCGCTTAAATTAAAGTAGGCCGGATAACCAAAACTGTTTCCTCTGGCTCTAATAATAAGTGTAACGGTTTCCCCAACCGGTAATTCTTGCAGTTTGATGCTGTTTAAGACCCAGCTCCCTTTTGCGGCTCGTTCTTTTTTGGAATACTCTACTCCGGTTTTTTGGTGGAAGATCAGTTTGCTCCCGGCATAGGCATAAACATCAACTTTGCCGTTGCTTTTGGTCCAGGCGGGCGGCCCTATCATTTTATCCTCAAAATGCAGCATCCAGTTTGTCAGCGTGTCCAGGGCCTTTACTCGTAGTTTCCCCCAATAAGTGAGATTGCTATTGAGAAGACGGGGTAACTCATCTCCTCTGCTAAAATGCAGAATACTGTCCCGGAGCAAGTATTCCGCCGAAAGACTGTCTGTGCTATCAGTGTAAACCTGCAGCTGGCTATTCAAATCGTGAACCGGGTATTGCGGGTCAATTTCATAAGTGTCTTGCCCGGATACCAGGTTCACAAAAAACAGGAAAATCGGAATGTAGTGGAGTTTAGCCATCATATTTAGCAAGAAAAAAGATAATGAAATTTCTACAGGGTAGCTACTGTATGCTAAGTTCGATGGTATTGATGGTTTGCACTAACAGCTGTGTATCATGAAATGACACTTTTGTCTCCTCTTGAAAAGTTTGAATCAAATCTACCAGAATCTGCAACCTGACTGTCAATCCACATTGATCCCCAGAGATACCTTTGACTTCATTGAATCAGCACAATCAATTTAGAGTTTAACTAAAAGCATAAACAATGAACAGAAAAACATTTATAACCCAATTAGGAGGAACAGGACTTGCGGCCATACTGCCTGTTGGCGTACATGCCAGCTCAAAAAGATCCATTAAATCATCAATTGATACAAAGGAAAAAGTAGTTCGCGCGAATGAAGGTACAGAGCTGCGAATATTTGGCAATCCGCAATGGCAAAAAGTAGTAGGAGCCGATACGGATAATCAGATCTTCGAATGGATTGATGACCTCAGTCCCGGATCAGGCATACCACCGCATATACATACCAAAGAAGATGAGATCTTCAGGGTACTTAGCGGGCAGGTAGAATTAATGGTCGACAATAAATCTACCATTTTAGGAGAAGGCGATATGGCGTATGCTCCTAAAAATATAGTCCATTCCTGGAAGGTCATAGGAGATCAAAAAGCCAGAATGTGGGTCAGTGCCTTTCCCTCGGGGATGGAACATATGTTTAAGGAATTGAATGATTTGCCACCAGGCAAACCGGATTTCGAAGAGGTGGTCAGAATTTCTAAGACCTACGGGATAAAATTCCTGTAATAGTAAATAAAAATAAATCCAAATATGTTTATCATGAAAAAGAGTAAATATTTAAATGGAATTACGGCTTTAGTGCTTACCGTGTTGATTTTCGGTTGCGAAAGTGATGACAGCGATAACAACCCGGTAGCTGAGGCCTGGGAACTGGAAGTAGAACAGCTCAAATCTGAGACTTTGCAGTTTATGGATTTTAGTGTAGCGGAGAATGAAGGAAGGATAGATGTCTCAGGTTACGTCCCTAATATGGGGCATCACTATTTGAATCCGGCATTAGTTGATGGCACCTTTGAATTGGACAAACCCGAAATCATCCTTTATGTGCCGGACCAAAATGGTGGTATGCAAATGGTAGCTGTCGAATACGCGATCATCCCGGAAAACCCGGATAATCCTGGAAATCCACCTGAAGGATTTACAGGGGATCAGGATGTTTGGCATTTTAACGAAATGGTAGGGCAATGGCAATTGCATGTCTGGACTATACTGGAGAACCCGGATGGAATATTCGCTCCGTTTAACCCTGCCATAGGCGATTAGCCAAAGATTTGTATTAGCTATTTAAACCGAAGCGCTACTGTTTCGGTTTTTTGTATTGGAAAAACATTTTAAAGGATAAGAAAATCAGTATTTTAAGGAAAAGGTGTATCCCAATTGGGAGAGTAGTGTAAAAGTTATTAAGCAAGTGGTAGAAAGAGGTTAAGTAAATACCATAGACTTAGTAGCTAAGTCTTGGAAATATACCAGGAAAGTAAGAATGGGATATTAAGTATTTCGGAGGCATATACTTAATAAGTGAGATACATTCGATAAGCATATGGAATTATCGGTCTTTAAAACCGAAGAGTAGGCCATACTCCATGGAGAGATTCTAAAACTCCAGGTAATTGTTGACTTACTTTGAAGAAAAAGGCCGTCGAATTTTTTACAAAATAGGAACCTTAAGTTATTTATAGAGTATTTTTTTGATTTCCTCTGTAATTTTGATTGTCTTGACGCCATGTAGATTTGACAACAGAACAATTGTATAATTATCATCGGTAAGGTGAGTCAGAATTGCACTAAAGCCATTAATACTTCCCGAATGACGAACCCATTTAGGCCCGCTATGTTTATCTGGGAGGCTGACGAACCATCCATAGGCATAATTGTCCTTTGTTGGTAGTGAAGGGGTAAACATGACATCCATGTATTTTTGGGAGAGCAACTTGTTGGAAAACAATGACAGACTGAACAAAAATAAATCCTCCACTGTCGATACAATATCCCCGGACCCTTTTACTATAGATTGGTCCCAGGGAGGGGCATTTATTACTTCCTTTCCGGTATTTGCATAACCTTCTGCCCTTTGGTCCAGTATGGTTCTAAATTTGGCAACGCTAGTATTGTCCATTCTGGCTATATCAAAAATCTCAGTTTGAAGTATTTCAGCAAACTCTTTTCTTTTAACCTTCTCCAGAATGACTGTAAGTAAATAATATCCCAGATTACTATATTTAAAATTAGTTCCCGGCTCAAACTTCAGTTCCTTATCCTGAAAATAAGCCAACATCATCTCTTGGGAATGGCCCAGACGTTCCAGGTTCCATTCAAAACCAGGAATATCCGGAAAATCAATTATACCAGAAGTGTGTGATAAAAGATGGTGTATGGTGATTTTATCACCAGGTGTTTTCGGATAATCGGGTAAATAATCGGTAATCCTCTTGTTCAAATCCAATAATCCCTCCTCCACAGCTTTAAGAACTGCGAGAGCAGTAAACGGCTTGGTGACAGATCCTATCTGAAATTTTGTGGATATGGTATTTGGAGTTTTCCATTCCATATTCGATTCTCCGAAGGCATTCTGATAAATAATTTTTCCATGCTTGGCAACTAATGCAGCTCCTTGAAAGCTTCTCTTTTCGAATTCGGAGTTTAACAATGAATCTATTTGTTCATATTCTTCGCCTTCAACAATTTGACCTTTGCAAAATATAGATGTTAACGCTAAGAAGAAAACAAAAAGTCTTTTGAACTGGGATTCATACTTTCTCATGATGATCTGATTGTTAAGAAGTAGACTTGTACTTCTTATAGAGAGCTTAAAATTCAAAACGTTACATCATGAAACAATTTATTTTTTTGCGATTCGAAAGGGTGGATTAGTGTTACTTGCGAAAAGATTGTCAAATTCCAGGAATCCATCGCTCCTGGATTACTTGCTCCCTATTGAAATTAAATAGTTTAATCCCTACTTATATTTCACTTTTCATTAAAACGCCTTAAGCCAATACCACGTTTGCCTGAGAAGTCATCCTTTCGTAAAACTGTAATATTATTCACTGAGGTTAGTGATGATAGAGAATCACCACTCTTGAGCAATGAAAGGACATATTAACGATAAACATTTATTGATCCCATTTGTCCATCAACGGTTACCGCACTAGCTTCAATCCTGAGTATGGAACTTTCCGAAAACTTTGGAACCTCAATAATGGCCTCCCCCTCTTCATTGGTTTCCAGATCTGGACTCCAAAACAGTAGATTGGATTTTTCTTTACGTTTTTTTGAAAGCTTCCTGCGGTCTGGTTTAAAATCAACCAAAGGTTCAAATCCTTTAAAACTCATCTGCCCTTTTCTTTTCGAGGAGGACTCCCGATCTTTTCCTGTCCTGGTATGTATACTGATTACTCCTCCGGCAGCTCTCGTTCCGTACATAGATGCTTCGGGTCCGGTTAGCAGTTCAATTCTTTCAATATCTATTGCGGAGACCAGGCCCATAATGCCGTTCAAGGAAGTTCTGACTGGTCCTCCCAGGCTTAAGCCTTGATCCTCTTGTGCCAGTGGAAATCCATCCAATACGAACAAAATGGGTCCGGAAGTAGATAGTAGCCTTACGGATGGGGCAAAATCAAAATTTCCAAAGACCATTACCCCAGGGATCTCAGAGATCATTTGTGCTATAGATCTCGGTCTTTTTGGGTTCTGGTAAGTAATTCTACTTTTAATGACCTCAACGCCATATACGGAGGGGGTATTCTTTCGTTCTTTAGGTTGATCTTTGTTTAATTCCACTTCCTGAAGCTCAATCAATTCATCGGTCTCACCAGTTTCCAATGCAATGTCATCGGTGCTTTTTGATTTAGCGGCTAGCTCAATACTTTCAGCGTATTCCGGTTCTTTCGCATCAGAAGAAGGACCTGATCCTGCTTCTTCTTTCTGCAGGTCTTTTGTGTTAATCAACTTAACACGCCTGGATTTGGATTCTTCGCCACTAGTTCTAAGAATTAAGTTTGCATCGCCATAAAACTGGAGTTCCTCCAGACTTAATAAGCCATCGGCATCAGTCTGAACCTCTTTTAGCCAAATCTCATCTTTGGTCTTAGCCATGATCTGGATTTTGGTGTTACCTAGCAAATTATTGTCCAGATCATACGCATAACCTTTAAGTTCCAATCCCTTTTGAATTTTATGCTTTAAAGTACTTCCTATTTGGTTTTCGCCTGGGGTATTGTTTTCAGGAATTGCTTGGTGTAACTGTATTTCCAAGTCCTTTTGAAAACGTTCTTTTCTGTCTATAGAGCTGTTATCTTCATCTGTTAAACTTCTTCTTACTGCATGATCTTTGGCAAAATCAGTATGGTTCACGCTTACAGCAAGGGATGTTTTTACCGGAGCATTGGATTTGTCAGTCACCTTTATCTTGAAGGTATTGGTATCTGAGCCTGAAGAAACAGGTTCTAAATGGATATTGAGTTTCCTGGTATCGATCCAAATAGGCCTTCTGGCCAATTCCGTTCCAGCCTCGTCCATTAGTTTTAGTGTAAAAATTCCTGAGGGGAAATTCTTTTTTTGAAACTCGAGTTTCAAGGTCTTATTTTCCTTTAGATCCAATTGGCTCTCAAAATAATTTACGCCACCGGATTCCCCTACCAATTTGATATTGGATTTAGCGCTTTCCCGGGCAGCCGCGATCTCAATTTTAACTTTTTCCACATCCAAATTATTTACCTGAAGTAAATAACCCCGAGTTTCTGCATCTGGTATTTTGTGGACGGAACCGTCATCCAGTTGCAAATAGTATTTTCTATCTTTTTTAGGTTTAAGATCAGCAGACGCTATTCCGGGAGAGAAATTTTGTGCAGTTGCCACCTCACGGTTCATATCGTCCAATATTTTACTGGCTTTTGGATAACTCCTGGTATCTGAAGATGGAAGCTGAATGATCAGTTTATTCTTAAACTCGCTCAAGATCGTTCCTCCTTCACTTACAATAGTGATGTTGGATGTATTGTCAGCCTTCAACTCATCAGATGTTGGATAACCCACAAAGATTTCCTGTTGCGCGATTAAATCTTCATCAAAGTTTTGCATCCAACGGGTATAGGCTTTGAGATTATATTTACCGGGATGAATGTCTTTTGGCAGTTCCAAATATCCGTCTACCACCCCATTTATAATCTCATGGAACTGACTTTGAATTATATCTCCCTTGCTGTTTAGTAATTCCACAATCAAAACAGTACTTAGACTGTACCTTTTTTGATCGACACCGGTAAGATGGTAACACTTAAAAAACAGATCCTTTGAGTTACCCAGATAGGGATTTGCGATATGCAGGGTAGTTCTTTCCTTTAAATGTACTAAGGAATCAGATAGAATATTTTGAAAATTATCCATTGATTCTTTTCTGTCGATACTTGAATCAAGGCTTTGTCCTGAAACAACAATAAACAATAGCAAAAAGTTCAAAAGACAGACGCGTTTTAACACTGCGTTGCTTTTCTGGGTTATCGAATGGGTTGGGCCAATACTCATAGATAAGAAGTTTCCTATTTAAAGATAGGACTTTAAAAACTTATCTTAATTCACTTTAACAATCCTTAAAGGAATTTCAGATTCCCCTTAGCAGTGCATGAGCACTATCGGCATCTAAAGAGGAGTATTAACGAGCAGAGAACAGCTACTACAGCTTAAGAGGTTATAGATTCTTCATCGGGAATATTCTCTATACTGTAAAAGATCTTAAGCCCCAGTTTTTTGGCTACTTCAACATCCTGATCCGCACCTTTGGACACCCCTTCAATTCGCAAAACAGCATCGCATTTGGTCAATAATCTATGGGCCACAGGGTACTGGATTTCTGTGAATATTTCGTCACCCACCTCTTTTGAGCCCGCTAATTCAATCAATGGATTAGCCACCCATTCCCCTATCATGGGGATATGCCCTTTTCGGAACAACGGAAGCGCCATGGCTTCTAACTTGTCCATGTTTTTCTTGATTAATTTAGGATCATTCCCCGTGCCGCTACGGTAAGGTCCGGCTATTAATATCATCATGTCCTTTGATTTTCTGTAAAGGACGGAAGAAGATGGCTAATAAAACTTAAGATAGTTTAAGTCGCTTCTTTTTTTCTTTTGAAACTGCTCAAGAACTCCGGGGTGATACCCAGATAAGAAGCCAGATCCTTTTGTGTTATCTTCTCGCTTATCAAAGGATATTTCTCAACAAATCTGGTATATCTTTCTGCTCCGCTAAAGGTAATATTATCCAGGGCCCTTAGTTGTTCCCGGCAGTAAGCGTTTTGCATCAGGATTCTAAAGAACCTCTCAAATTTTGGAATTTCAATAAAAAGGTTTTGCAGCCTATTGTAGTCAAGGGACCAAAGCCTGCTATCTTCCAGGGCCTCGATATTCAGCAAGGCAGGTTTCTGGTTTATAAAACAGTACATATCGGTAATCCACCAATCTGCAATACCGAACATAATGGTAGATTCCTTACCCTCCTGGGTAGGATAAAAGGCCCTTAAACTTCCGGATCGAATGAAATAAATATTCCGACAGCTATTCCCCTGTTCCAGCAGCATTTCTTTTTTGGCTATGGACCTTTCTCTAAGCTGACTGGTGAAATACCTCTTTTCCGCTTCATTTAGCGCAATGTGTTTTTTGATATTTTTTAATATAAGTTCAAAGTCCATCCTCTACCATGAAAATATCTAAGGTAATCATTTAGGTAGGAAAAGTACCTATTGTCCAAAGTCTACCGGGAATGTTTTGATTATTACCCAAAAGGATTTATTGCGATTGTTTGCTGTTAGCTTATTGCAGTCAAAACGGTTAATTTTAGGTTGGGGAGGGGATTGGGAAATCCCCCGGCTTTTGACCAATTAAATTCAGGTCTGTCCTTGAGACCTTGCCTCAACCTATTTGTCTCTCCTCTTTACACGGATTATAAGATATAGGGATTATATGAGAAGTATTGAATGGGTAGGATGATATTGGAATTCCATCTAACTTTAGGGCATGATTCCACAACACATTGCTGAAAGAAAAGGGGCAAGAAGCCTGAAAGATCTGAGTCCGGAAGTGATTGAATATCTTAACGCCGGAAAAATAGAGACTAAAAACCTTATAGAATGGTTGGCAACAGACCAACTTGTTTTGCTAAGAACGGTTTTGGAGTCTGCCAAAAAGTTGGACTGGCACGATTCTTTCGCAGCGGCTGTCAACGCTCAAAAAAAGCCTACCGCTAATAGCAACACCAAAATAATAGGTGAGACCTTCATTCAGCTTACCGACTCCAATTTTGTTAAAATGAATTTGTCAAATCATCCAAGCGATATTGTTCGTTGCTGGAGCTGCTGGGCGGAAAGCTTATTTCAGAATTCAATAGAGAATTTGTTGAAAGCGATGAAACCTTACGCCGCCGATGCCCATTTTGGAGTACGTGAAGTAGTTATTTTTGCTTCCAAAGAACGTCTAATCGTAGATTTAGACAAGGCCATGGCTATCTTATCGGGATGGATTTCTGACGAAGATGAAAATGTTCGGCGCTATGCCGTTGAAGCCTTACGCCCGGTGGGAGTATGGACCAAAAAGATCCTTGAATTTCAGGAAAATCCCGAAAAAGGGTTACACATTCTGGAACCCTTAAGATCGGATTCCTCCAAATATGTTCGGGATTCTGTGGGGAATTGGCTAAACGACGCCAGTAAATCAAAACCGGATTGGGTCCAGGCCGTATGCAGTAGATGGAAAGCAGAATCGGCTACTAAGGAAACGGCATATATTCTCAAAAGAGGGTTGCGGACAATTGAAAAAAATAAGTAGGCAAGAGGGATTGTTTAAGCCCTTACATGCTCTTTGCAGAGAATAGCGCTAAATTTTGAATGGGGAAGGATTCAGGAATCCCACTCATAACAGCATTTGTTATTAAGGCAGATTTTCTAATTCAGCTGGTCAATGAGCGAATATTTAGATAGTTTTTTTCACGAATTCCCGAATGATGTTTCCTTCATAAATAACTCTGGTTCAGCGGCATAAGAGTTTACACATATTTTTGCTACAACGGTTTTTAAACTTGAGGAAAGCTTCAAAAAAGCAAAAACTATCCTCATGAAATACGGGTAACATGAGAAGTTGGTCTAAAAAGTTGTCCTAAATCCCCTGCTGAGATCGTCAATTTTATGAGATGAAATATTGACTGGCCAAGGGGTTGGTCCATAAAGCAGCCCCATTAAAGAAAATCTGAGTGGGCATAAATTCATTTATAGATTAACAGATATAAAATAACTAAACCAATGAAAACCATTGTCACCCTTTTACTGATGGCCGTTGTGGGCATTCAAATCTGCAATTCACAAAGTTTTTTTGAAAAAGTCTCAAATCTAAAATGGAAAGGTGAGGGAGAACTTATGGGAAGTAAGGCATCCTTTAAAATGGACTGGAAGCCTATTCTGGACGGTAAATTCTACCAACTAACATTTCAAAATCAACGCGAAGAATCCAAAGAATATGTTTTCAAGGCCAGGGGCATTTATCGAGTAGGGGAAAGCAATAATGTTAGCGGTAGCTGGTTCGATTCAAGAGGATATTCATTTCCTCTTAAAGGTGAAGTTTCAGAAGACGCACTTATGGTGATCTGGGGTTCACCGGAACTTGAGCAAGGAAAAACCATTTACACGATTAAAGACGGTTCCACCATTTTTGTGGAGGACTATGTTTTAAAAGATGGGGAATTCATAAAATTTGGAAACGCCGAGTACAAACCAAACAATTAGGTTCAGGCATCGCAATGGGGAAGTGGTATACTGCTGGCTTTTTACAGTGAGAAGCCTTAAATTAAAGCGGGGAGGGGAGTAGAACTCCCCAAACTATGTAGGCAAAAACAGTTTTGATGGTCTAACTAAGCCAAGCCCTGCTCAGCAGACGAAGAATTACCTTTTCACCATAGGATCAATCCACCAAAAACCTATCTATTCATCCCCGGTCTTTGGCGTTGGTGGCATGCTATGGTTTATCATCTGACGATAGATCTCTACTTTCCCGTCATCTCTCCTCCTGTATAGAGATAAACCCTTACCTCTTATGAAATTAGGCTTGTCTTCATAGGTCCACGCTACATAGTATTCCCCAAATTTTAAAGCATAATCGCCAAGTTCTACGACTTTGATTGCCCATGTCGCCAAAGAATCCCTTGTAACTAAAGGGTTGTAATGAGCATGGAAATAGTCGGAGATCCTATCTTTTCCAATAAAAGGTGGATCGTAATAGGTCATGTAAATGGCGTCTTCTGAATAAGATTTCAGTTGCTTCGCCGCATCTCCTGTTAAAACAGCCTGATATACGTATTTTCGAACATTTTCAATATCCCTTTCCCATTGCGTTTTGGGTATTAAACGATCCGTATCTAAGGTTGCTATCTCAACAAATTGCAGATTTTCGGCTTCAAAATAATGCGAAGCGCCCCAAATATGGGCTACTATTTTTGGGGTTTTATCATCAATAAGCTTCCAATAAGTAAGGTATTTTCCATTATAATCGAAAATGACGTTGTTAGGTGTTCTATACTTATGCTCAAAAGTGCCCAATTCTATATACAAATGCCCTATTCGTTGCACTTCAAAGGCGTCTTTCGTATAAGAAATGGTTGCGGATTGTTTAAAGAAATCATCATAGTAGCTTGAAATGCGAGGAAGTCCGCTTAATGTCTTATGATATTCAGGCAGGATAAAGCTTTCATTATCGAAAACCTCATCAAGTAAGTCCAAATTCTCTCCCTCAATGGCTGCTGCGAGGGTCTGACTTTGATTTTTAATCAGTACCTCATCAGTTTTTTTAGTTTGTAAAGCAAATGCCTCAGCAACAAAGAACAAAGTCAGTACACTCTTAATAATATGCTTCATTTTCATTGATTATCTTTCTATTTGGTTATGCAATCCAATATGCCGGTAAATCTTAAGGGAGTTGTCTGGCTGTCGCTTCCAAAGTCGGATTCCCTTGCCTTCATTGGTGCCCGAATTTTCTTTGAAGCGCCAATCCACTTCAAATAGGGAATACTCCAATATGTGATCTTCCAAATAAACATATTCGTAAGGCAGGACCTTAATATGGTCAATTTCTACGTCCCCTTTGTGGTAATCCTTTAAGTATGGTTTCAGAACCTCAAGGCCTACTTTGGCTTTATCAGCAAAAGGGTAGAATATGGCATCTTCAGCATACAGATCAATTCGCATTTGAGCATCCCAATTTTTAATTGCTTTTTCCCCATAGGCGGCATAAGCTCTTAGCTCAAGATTGCCGTTATTCGCAGGAACAATACCTTTGTCTACTACCACATATTCCTCCTGTGTTAATTCCCGGTGGTATCCCTGGGCATAAGCATAAAGCTTATAACCCCCTGTGGTTTCCTTCCAGATGCACCAAAACTTTCCATTTTGTTGAAAAGGCTCTTTTAGCCGGGGACTTTTGATCTTTTGGGAGAATAAACCTATCTCTATCTTGTAGCCCGGTAGCTCAATGACCTCTTCTATCAAGGGGTTTAACGCCACAATCTTATATTCATCAAACACTTTTTCGTAGTAAGCCAATATCTGCTCATGCCCCTTCAGTGTCTTTTGATATTCCAGCATAAATATCCCATTAGGATGGATGTAGTTTCTTAAATCGTCTTCATTTTGGTTTTTAAGGGCATCAAAAAAAACCTTGCGTTCCCTGTCCGTATTGAACCCTTGCCTTATTCTGTTGAAAGTACCTTCATAAAAAAGCCCGGTAGGTCTGTGGTTATTATCATATTGTATTGACCGCATATTATAGCTGTCTTTTGAGATCCAGCTGTAATGGTATATGCGATACGTATTGTTGGGTTCACCCTCGAACCGTATCTTAAGGGACAAATCCCCTTTTTCATCAAAAGTTCCCTGACCCACTCCCGCTCTTATGGTTCCAAAACTGGACAAATGAGAGACCTCCTTTGTATTGGGGTTGTACGACCAAAATATATGACCGTTTGGTTCCGGTCCATCAATGATCGATAGTAAACTGTTTTGCGTGTTCAGCTGCCTGGAAACAGTATGGTGGTTAGCTATTCTGATGGTATCTGTCTTATCTCCCCAATTTTGAATCCACCTATCGTCTTTTAGCGTCCACTCTCCCATAAATCTTGTGAAAGGGTTTTTAGAGATTTCTATGGAATCCATGAGTTGCTCGTGGGAAGGCTTTCCATTTAGTTCAAATTCTATAGCCGTTCTTTGCGCCAAAGCAACACCAAAGGACCAAAAACAAAAGATGAGTGTTAATGTCTTCATTCTTGATAGGGTTGAATGATTTCGTGAATAGTGGCCCAACCTGTCGGACTTTCGTCTGAACGCTCAAGTATCAATAACGTCCGTCCCCTGAAAACGAAGGGTTCATCCCCGTTTTTTGGAATTAGTCTTAAGGCAAAAAGCATCTGTTTAATTACCAGGTCGTTTTTATAGATGAATTTTTCCGTGACTTTTTCATCCAGGAATTCCAGATCAAAGCTTTCCATAGTAGACTTTAAGCCGCTTAATACTTCTTCCCGACCTATTTGCAGATTGTTATACGCCAAAGCCTTGGTCACCTCAGGATGGTGGTATAATTTGATGGTCTCTAAATCTGCATTTTTAAATGCTTCCCTTACCGCCATCCCGGTCTCCGTAATTTGTCTTGAAACCTCTTCTTCTGTTGGCTTGTTGCTGGAACAACAGTAGAGTAAAAGTGTCAAGGGAATCGTTAAGATTGTTACATTCCGCCAGTATAATTTCATAGGCTTTTGTTTATTTTGACCAAAGGAAATGAAGTTCCGGGCCATGCGGAAATGTTATTGCCAAATGGAGCTGCCTGGTTGACAAGTTGAATGGTTTTCCGGATATCAGACAAAAAAAGCGGGTTTAAGATCTCGTATTGTATTTCGTCATTTATTCGGTACACCTTGTCAATTCGATAGGCCCCAACTGTCAGGTCTCACCCGTTTTTTGACTAATTTTGTTCGAATGGTTCTCTCTAAAACATTGAAATCCATAATCGCATTTATTAGCAGGTACAAATTGTATCATCTGGCATTTTGGTCTTTGTACCACTACTTCTGGTGGGCACTCATGAGTGGTAGCGCGGTTGAGGCGGTGCAGAATATCTTCTTTTCAGCATATTCTACAAAGTTTATTTTCTATGTGGTAATGCAGGCATTAGGGGTTTATTTTAATCTGTATTTCTTAATCCCGCGGTTTTTACAGAAAGGGAACTATTTGGTTTACATCCCGATGTTATTACTGACAGTGCTTACTACTTCAGCCGGGATTATTGGGGGTTATTATGTCAATGCTGCCGTGGTGGGCCTCCCTTTTGAAGAGCTTTTTAAGATAGCACCTACAGAGTTCTTTACTTTATTCAAAAGCAACGCGCTACCATCAACCCTGGCAAGTATGACCCTGGCCATGAGTATTAAACTGACCAAGAACTGGATGGCCTCTGAAAAGCGCAGAAATACCATTGAAAAGGAAAAACTGCAAACCGAACTTAAATTTTTGCGTTCCCAGTTCAATCCTCATTTCTTGTTCAATACCATTAATTCCATTTTTGTGCTGATACATAAGGACCAGGATAAAGCCTCAAACTCTTTGGCAAAATTCTCTGAATTGCTTCGATATCAATTGTATCAATGCAACGAACCTTTTATTCCTCTGGAACAGGAATTGGATTATCTAGTCAATTTTATTGAACTGGAAAAGCTAAGGCAAGAGTCGGAGCTTTTGGAATTAAATGTTGATCTGGACAAAACAACTTCCCTCACTTTGGAAATCGCCCCTTTTCTAATGATACCTTTTGTGGAAAACGCTTTTAAGCATGTTTCGTATCATAAAAACGCTAAAAATTGGATTGATATCCAGTTACGACTAGAACAAAGCAACTTACAGCTAATGGTCTCTAATAGTAGGAATCCCCTTGTAGTTGAAAAGGAAAATGGAGTTAATGGGATAGGTTTGGCCAATGTAAAGCGCAGGCTGGAGTTACTGTATCCGAACGCCCATAAGCTGGAGATCATTAAGGATAATCTGCAACACGCCATAAAACTAGATCTTAAACTACAACAGCTTGAAGTTGTAAAATCTCAAATAGCCTGACAGAATGATACGATGTGCTGTAATAGATGATGAACCCCTGGCTCGGGAATGTTTGGTGAATTACATCCAAAAAATTGATTTTTTGGATTTGGTAGGTGAAGGGCCAGACCCTACTGCCTTGTTGAATATTGCAAATAGGCAAACGCTGGACCTTGTATTCCTCGATATACAAATGCCGATCATGACCGGAATTGAGTATTTAAAGTCAACCAAAGTGAGGCCAATGGTAATCCTGACCACTGCGTATCCCAGCTATGCACTTCAAGGATTTGAATTGGACGTCCTGGATTATATGGTCAAGCCCATAACCATGGAACGATTCCTAAAAGGTGCCAACAAGGCGAAGGACTATCTTTTGCTTGCTAAGGGTGACAATAATGCCAATAAGAGCGGCGCTCCTCCGGAATATTTTTTTGTGAAGTGCGAAAGTGTATATGAAAAGATATTCTTTGATGAAGTGGAATATGTGCAGGCACTGCAAAATTATGTGGTCATATACACTTCAGGCAGCAAGTACGTAACGCTTATGTCTATGAAGCGCATAGAGTCGCTTTTAGGAGCTTCGCAATTTATTAGGGTCCACAAGTCCTATCTGGTTGCATTGGACAAAATACAAAGTGTAGAGAATACGCGATTGCATTTAACTTCAGCGACCATTCCCCTAAGTCGAAATTATAAGATTAATGTCTTTGAACACGTTCTGAACAAATCGTTTTTAAAGAAGTAGATCTCTTACACCTGGGATGAATTCCAGGTGAAACAAATGCTGTATTCATGTATAAATTTTGTGGTTGATCTGATCTTTACCTGATTGTCCGCTATAAGACCAGTTTCTATTGGCTCATCTAAACCGGTTTACCTTTGGCCAATTCTTGGGCTGAATACCTAAAGCAGTTTACTAGCACTAAAACTGTTGGTTTTTTACAGAGAGGAGGCCTAAATTGATATTGAGGAGGGGATTGGTAATCCCCATTTTAAAAGCAAAACCAGAACTTGGCCAATTACTTCACTTTGTTGGCATCCAAGGTATTTTTGTATTTCTGGGACCGTACCGACTCCGTGTGGTTAAACACCTTTTTTCAGGACTATTGACAGACCTTAACGATCTGGATAATCTCAGATGGACTTATTATTTGGGCTCCATATCCGGCACTATTATAGGATTCCTTTTGCATAGATTTAAATACTTCTGGAAGATCCAATCCATGGGCATAAGCGGGTAATTTTGTCAGAAATTATTAGTGTAACAGGTTGATGACTTTGCATGCATGAATCAGGAATGTGTCGCTTTCAGCATTTGAACTGCCACAATCGCATAGGCGGTATTGCAGGATCTGCCAAAGGAATTGTACAACTGTTTCTGCCTCATGAAAATCACCTTAAATAAAAGAATATTTGCAATGAAAAATGAAAACACTCCTCAAGATCTACCATGGTGTGAATATCCAAAGGCTTCTGAATTGGAACGACATGGTTTGATGAAGTTGCCGAACAAACTAAGGACCATCTGCTGGAGCAAAGTGAAAAAGTATCGAACCAATACCTATGCCATAAAAATGTTGGGTTGTCTAAATGATCCCCAAATATTGGAAATGGCCAGAATGGTAGCTGATTCTTTTGGAAAGAACGAACCTATGAATCGGCATATCAATATGCCAAAACAAATACCGGATGAACTTAAAAACTATCTTCACAGAGACCCATTTGGCAGCGCATTTTTTGGAGAGTGGTCCTCGGAAAATTTGATGTATTGGTTCATACGAATGTTTATACTTACCGATCCGGCAGATCCGATTGACAAGGTAGAGATTAACAGGGACCTAAAGAAAATGTCGCTTACCATGCTTGGTCCTGATTCCAAAATTTTGGGCGGAGCATATAATATTACAGTATGCGAAGAGGAAGACGGTTTCAGGGAGTTTGATCCAATTCTCAGAGCTGTATTTACGGTAGATAAACCTATTTTCGATTTTATATTTTCTCAAGAGCATCTGGCTATTCAGCTGCTAAAAAGTAAGTATTTTGAATTTAAGAAGGCATTAGAGAATGGAGAGGTAGCATCTCATTTTATGGTTGCAAAGTGTCCGCAATTACCTAAAAAGCATGCCTTCGAGTTAGTGGCTGCTTCTGCAGAAGTATTAAAAGTTCAGGGATTCAAATATATAATGGTTTGCGCTACAAATCAATGGACCGGTGCGGCTTGCGAGGCACTAAACGGAACAAGAGTACATTTTGCTCCTTTTAGGACAGAAAGACTAATTGCAGATGCTTTTAGCGCTTCTGAATCAGAGCCCTATAGCAGTGATGGCTTTATATCAGATAAAGATAGCGGAGCAATGCTTTATGTATTGAACCTTAACTAATTCTGTCTACTTAAAACTTTAGGATATCAATAACAAGTAAGAATCTATCATTTGATAATTTTGCAAGCGTTGTACTTATTATACTTCAGAAAACTGCAGCATTAATTTCCTTTGAAAAATGGACCAGTCAACGATGTTGAATTCTAGCAAATACGAGAGATTTATCCTATTATTCGCGATTTACATTTTAAGCCATGCTTGTAGCAAGGATAACACGCCCGCGCAGATAAGTGACCCCGACCCAATTGATCCCGACTTGGAATTGGTACAGCTACCTATAGTGGTTCATGTAATTCACAATGGAGAGGAAATTGGGGCCGGGCCTAATCTTTCAACCGAACGCATCCTAAGGCAAATAGCAATTATAAATGAGGACTTTCGTCGTAAAGAAGGTACCAAAGGGTACAATGAGCATCCGGATGGTGCGGACTCAAGGGTGGAATTTGTGCTTGCCAAAAAAAATCCGGATTCGGAGTCTTTTAATGGAATTAATAGGATAGATGCTTCTACAATAGATGTAGAAGATCTGGGTTATAGTCCCAATCATTATTCGCAATACGCGTATTGGGATCCCAACCAATATATAAACGTTTGGACTACCCCTTTACCGGCCGAAACATCCTGTGTGGTCCTTGGATTGGCTACCGGGCCACTTACCGATCTTCCGGGGACTGAATTACTTGCCATTCCGCAGGAAGGAGATGCAGAAGGCATTTTAATCAACTGGTCACATTTTGGTGAATCAGTAATAAATTGTCATGCGCGATACGGGCGAACCCTAACCCATGAGATGGGCCACTATTTGGGACTCTTACATCCCTGGGGTGGAAACGACTGTGAATCCAATGACTTCTGTGATGATACCCCTCCAGTGGACAAAGCGGTTTTTGGACGAACTGCCTTTGAGGGCTGTTCGGGAGAATCTATTATGATAGCTAACTATATGAACTATAGCGATGATGAGGTAATGAATATTTTTACGAAGGATCAGGTTGATAGAATTCGTTACGTCCTCAAAAACCACCCCGGCAGGAACAATTTGATAACTAGTCCGGCGCTGCAGTAAAATGAAACCTGAGAACTTAATTATTCTGACTTGCCCGGATTGGGAAAGCGTACCAATTTCACTTTTGTTGTTAGCAGATCCTGATGAGAAAAGGCTTGAAGCCTATATAAAAACGGGAAGTTGTTATATTGCCAAAATAGAGGACACCATAATTGGAGTATTGGTGTTAAAAGAAATCAATCCAACTACTCTGGAAATTAAGAACATTGCCATAGATGAACCTTTTCAGGGCTACGGCTTTGGTAGTCATCTACTGAATTTTGCATCGGAAGTTGCCAGAGATCAGGGGTATAAGTCGCTGATAATCGCAACGGGGAATTCCAGCATAGGACAGCTAAAACTATATCAGCGAATCGGTTTTGAAATATTTGATATCGAGATGAACTACTTTACTCTCGAATACCAAGCGCCGATTTATGAAAACGGAATTCAGTGCAAGCACAAGATTTTTCTACGGAAAGATTTGAACAACAACTAAAGTAAGCTCCTATACGATCTGCCCCCTTATCATTTTTTTGACTGCAGTCTTTTTCTGAATTCCGTCGGGTTCATATTGAATTTACGTTTGAAAGCAATTGAAAAATTATTAGAATGCTTGTAGCCTACTTTTTCGGCAATAGAGGCGATAGACTCCTCAGGGTCTGTTAATAGGCGGGAGGCATTGGAAAGTCTTATATCAGTCAGAAAATGAATAACCGGCGTCTCAAAAAGCTCTGAGAAAGCGGTTTTGATCTTGTACTGGTTTATTCCAAAAGACCTTGCTAAAGAGCTGATAGTTATCTCTTCAGGATAATTGGTTTCAAGGAAATCACGAATCTGGTATATCTTAAAGAGATCTTCTACGCGTAATTCCTCTAACTTTGAATTTACTGTGGCTCTTTCACCGGTTACAAACGTTTGTATGGCCAGTAACTCTTTTTTATACTCGCCAAACCAAACAAGGTGATCATTCCCGCTGCTTAGTATTAATTGAGAGTTCGGAATTTTATCATGTATATATTGGCTATGTTGAGATTCTATTAATCTATCCCCTTCTCTATGGATAATTAAAGTAGGAGCTTGAACCTTTCTTAATATAGAAGTCACATCTATTTCAATGTTCATCTCATACAACTTTCTGGCAGTGGTTGGGCTTGCACTGCGGCGCAGAAATTGAGACCATTGTTTTTGAACACCTTTCTTGTGTTGTACACTTGGAGCGAAGTATTTAAGCCCTACAGGTTCTCCCCAATGCTCAAATATATAATCTATAGATTTTAAATGTTGCCTCTTTGTTAAGCCGTATGGATAGCTATCGGACTTTAACCACTTTGCAAAGCTACCAATTAAGATGAGTTTGGAGACCATACCAGGGTGTTGCACAGCAAAGCGTAACGCCAGGGCACCTCCTTCGGAAAGGCCTATAAAATTTGCCTTTTTGACACCTATCTGCGACAAAATAATTTCAAGATCGTTTGCACGTTCTTGAATGCCAGGGGGTTCATTCTCATTAATGTTATCAGACAGGCCCGTTCCTCTTTTATCAAAAATGACCAGTTTAGAAAAGGATGCAATATACCTTAACCATGCTGCTGCCTCAGGAATATCCCAAACCGCTTCAATGTTAGAAATCCATCCGGGGATCAATATCAAAAAATCACCTTTGTCGCCAATAATTTGATATGCGAGATTACCCTCTTTTGATCGGGCATATAAAGTGTTGGGAATATTCATTAATGGCAAGTTAAAGAAAGACAACCTTCTTTGCGCATAGATTAAAATACTTTTAAGATATCCTGTCTCCATGCTTATGCCGGTACATTTGGGCAAAAAACATGTGCTCAAATAACAATTTCTCATTGAGACTTATCAATTCAAGAATATTCCGTGCATTAAACGGATATATGCATTATAAATACAAGAATAGAAAAACAGCGCTTTTTTCGGATCTGCCGGAACGCTTACTTGAAATTGGCCCTGGTGCAGGGGCTAACATGCGCTACTATAAACCGGGCACTGAGGTAATAGCTGTTGAACCGAACCCACATATGCATAGATCATTAATTGATCAATCTGAAAGATACGGACTGCAACTTCGAATCGTCAAGGGTTCTGCTGAGGTTCTAAACCTTATGGACAATAGCATTGACGCTGTTGTCAGCACCTTAACACTGTGCACTATACCAGACGAAAGGCAGGCGCTTTCCGAGATTAAACGTGTATTGAAACCTGGAGGTAAGTTCTACTTTTTAGAGCACGTTGCAGCCAATAAAGGATCCCTGTTAAGAAGAATTCAAATAGTGATCCACCGTCCCTGGAAGTGGTTTTTTGATGGCTGCCATACACATAAGAACTTAAGGAGACGGATTTGCGAGACTGGCTTTTCAAATGTTCAAATAGAAAATTTTAAGCTTTATTCTCCCTTTATTCCAATCACTCCACAGATTTCTGGTATTGCACGCAAATAGATCTGAGGAAACAAACTGGTATGATATCGCAATTCAAAAATTCACATAATGTATTATATAAAAACTATAATCTTCCTGATGCTAAGCTTATTTTGGTATAGTTCTTTCGCTCAAAGAAACAATTGCTCCATAATAGATCAAGAAGAATGTTTCATCTACCCGGACCAGTTCAAGCCCGGCTTCGGGGAAGCTCCCGAGAGCCTAATTAAAGCAGACCGTAAATGGTCAGTATTGTCCAACCGTATTTCATTTATCAGTCAAAATGGAGTCAAACTCAATTATTTAGAAATTGAAGATAAAATGATTGCACCGGAAATCTTGTTATTATATAAGAATCATGGAGGTGGTCTGTCATTTAAGCAAGTTGTAAGTGAAATGCAGAGACTGAACAAAGAAACCAAAATAATAGCTGTAAATCTTGATGAAACCAATTCAAAGGAATCTCAGATTGAAGCTAAAACCCAAGTAAGTACAGCATCAACAATCGAGTTGGTCAAGGCAATTGTTGAGTTAATCTTACATAAAAACATTGTGAACTGCCTTATAGTGCCCTATGCTGATGCCAAAGTGGTTGCTGCTGAAATTGAGCGTCGGCGCAAGACAGGTGGGAAAGAATGGTTTATGAATACCGATTCTTACCTTCACTAGGCCAACTTAAGCTATGTGATCTAAAAGTTAATCGAAACCAAGATTTAAATGCATAAAACCAAAACCCTGTATGAGAATACAGGGTTTACGCTTTAAGTGACCTCCACAGGCTTGCCTGCCATAGCCTTAGCGACGACAGGATTGTTACCTTACCCTTCAAACCCAATTGCTATTGCAATGGGAAAGCTGTAAACTGCTGATTTTTTGCAGTGAGAAGCTTTAAATTATGTTTAGGGAGGGGAGTAGAACTCCCCGATTTTCTGCTTTAAGTGACCTCCACAGGCTTGCCTGCCATAGCCTTGGCGACGGCAGGATTGTTACCTTACCCTTCAAACCCAATTGCTATTGCAATGGGAAAGCTGTAAACTGCTGGTTTTTTGCAGTGAGAAGCTTTAAATTATGTTTAGGGAGGGGAGTAGAACTCCCCAATTTTTCTGCTTGATGTGACCTCCACAGGCTTGCCTGCCATAGCCTTGGCGACGGCAGGATTACTCGCCGAACCTACCTTGAGTGGTGGTCGAAAGGCTCGTGATCCTTTGAACCCACTCTTGTAAATGCAATCAGCGGCCATATTTACAAAACCTTGGTTTGAGAATATCATTACTGGGACATTAGGGTATTAGGGATTGCAAACGACCGAACTAGCTGATCTGCGTCTTTAATGCGGCACAGTGTGAGTGGGTCCTTTCCCTGCTGGTATATCTTGGTCGATCTTGGTTGGATGCCCATTTTCTCTACACCTGTGAAGGCAAACAAGAACAGTCCAATCATCTGCATCTACGAAAATGTCAAATCTATCCCGACCTTATTTACTTTTGCATTCCAGCGGCTTGATACCATTTTGAATTGGCCTCGACGTCTTCCACAGCAATGATTGGATAGGTTTTGGTCATACTAAATTGTTTTATGATTTAGTCGGTAATCAGCTGTTCTATTTTAATAAAGCCAGCTCTTGCCGCATCTGCGTGTACTTGCATTGCTTTTTCGTCGTAAAGATTTTCGTGCGTGTATGTTAGTTCAGTTTTTCCATTGACTTCCTTAAACTCGACCGTTAGGATTGTCTCGTTCGCCCAGTTTTCGATCTTCTCATTCTTGGCCCATTGGAACGTCCCAACGAGTTTATATGGTGGATCAACCTCGGTATACATTCCTGAGAGTGGATACTTGATTCCATCATCACCGAGCATCGTGAGTCGATAGGTGCCACCTTTAGAAACATTCAATTCATGAATTTCTGCACCGTCTTTGCTGGATCCAAACCATTTTGCCATTTTTGCTGGATCGGTCCAGGTTGCATAAACCTTTTCTGGTGATGCATTAAATGTGTGTTTTAAAATAAGTGTTGTATTCATATTCCATGTATTAGTTTTGAAACATCAGGTTCAAGTGTCGGCACCTAGAAACTACACTCACATCCCTTTTAGCTTTAGTAAAACAGACCGGATTCAAAACATTTAAGAAATAAATATTTGCCTTAATATTGCTTTCTCCAGCTCATTCGAAGAGAAAAACAGAGGTGTGGTCTTGCCAAAGATCTAGTGCATAATGTGTATCTGACATATATTCCGGATACTCATTGGATGGCTCATATAACCAAGTTATGAGATCAATTCCATCATAATAGAATCAAATAATTCACTCATTGCCTGGCCGAAGGAACTCTTAATATCGAGATGAAAATTTCGTCAAATGAAACTTAACCTCCGTATTGATTTTTCTGCCGGTCCCTGCCGTCCGCTTTGAGCCGAAAACAGACTATAAATCTTAATTTAAAAAAACAATGACATTAGTCACGTAAACGGCCATTTTACAAGACATGAATTCAAAAACAAACTTTCTTTTGTATAGGTTTCCTAGCTCTGGTCTTTTTTAGTGATTTTGTTAATTAACCTTTTATCGCAGACTCTACTTGCATTTGTAATTCGGTTAACGCTGTTGACTAATAAAAAGTGACCCTGCCTATGCCGGCAGGCTCTACAGATTTCCTTACTTTGTTCGGTTTTCCTTCGAACTCCTTCCTAAAAATAAAATCCCTGCTTGGAATTTGGAGTTTGTGATTTGAATTTCAAGGATTATATGCGGTGATCCTAAATAAGTTCCGTAGTCTAAATGCAAAGCTGCAAATCGCGGATTTACCTGCTTTCAGGGAGCTTTTCATTCTTAAGTGACCTCCACAGGCTTGCCTGCCATAGCCTTGGCGACGGCAGGATTGTTACTTTACCCTTCAAACCCAATTGCTATTGCAATGGGAAAGCTGTAAACTGCTGGTTTTTTGGAGTGAGAAGCTTTAAATTATATTTAGGGAGGGGAGTAAAACTCCCCGATTTTCTGCTTGATGTGACCTCCACAGAATTATTCCATGATCCTGAATAAAATCGCTGCTGCAAATAGAAAGTCCAATTACTTGCGTAATTATTTTTCATTTTACTCCGAACCTCTGAAGCATAGCTCCAGGTTCTTCGTAAAACAAAAAATCCACCACGGTGGTGATGGACTTTCTGCTTGATGTGACCTCCACAGGATTACCTCTCTTCGTTTGGTTTTCCTTTGTGTTCCATGTTGAGAATCAAAAAATCAATGCTTCGCATTGCAAAATCCTCTCTTACAAAACAAAAAAGCGAGCTTTATGTTTTGCTCGCTTCGGTTTGTTGAATCATTTTTTGATTCATCTGTGACCTCCACAGGATTCAAACCTGTAACCTCTTGAGCCGTAATCAAGTGCTCTATTCAGTTGAGCTAGGAGGCCTTTGTTATTAATGTTCTTAACGTACCCTTTTATGCCTTTGCTAAGGGAGGGCAAATATATTTCTTTTTGTACTTAAGGCAAAATAACCACGCACCAAATATTGGTAGCCATGCCATAGCCGAAGTGAATGCCTCGAACTAATTTCCGAGGGATTTGGTCGTTACGTAATAGCGCCAGCCGATGATGGCCAACTGAAATTTTGAGGCCTTAGACAAATCCAAACCCCGCTTTGAATAGGAGGGCAAAAAGAGCCTGTTGGCCCTGGCTAAAAAAGTAAATAAAGCCTTTTTCATCGGTCTGCTTATGTGGTAAAGGTAAGCAATGTCCCGGAATAGGCATTTCCCTAACCAAAGCGATACCTTCCCTCAATGCTCTTGTACTCTGGCTAACCACCCATTTCAGATACGGCCAATTCGCCCTAGTTTAAGATCAAATTCAAAAGATATGTCATTATGAAAACAAAACTTCATTTACTTCTTATTCCGGCTGTGATCTTACTTGGAGGAGCCCTGCGCTTCTTCCCGGGTTCTCCGGAAAAGGCAAGAACAATAAAGCCTGAAAAAGGTTGTGTCTTCATGACCGTTATGGGGGAGCAGTCTTCCCTGGGCTTTGAACGCTACAAATCTGATGAAAATATGGAACTGTCAGTCAGAGATGGACTTCAATGGTTGTCAAAAGCCCAGCTTCCCAACGGTGGTTACGGGGCAGGCAGCCACAGCGCCCAGCATATTAGGGACCCCCACGCGGTAAAAGCAGATCCAGCAACAACCGCCATGGTGGGTATGGCTTTCCTGAGAAGTGGTACTACACTTCAAAAAGGGATACACGCCAACCACCTGAAAAAAGCATTGAATTACCTGCTCGAAACCATAGAAAGCGCCGAGGCTGGATACCCCTATATCACCAAAGTCAGAAATACCCAGATACAGACAAAACTAGGTGAGAATATAGACGCGGTGCTGGCTTCTCAATTCCTTTCCAGTATTTTGGACAGAGATCTGGAAGGTATTGATAGAAAACGAGTTTCGCGATGTTTAGACATTTGTATCTCCAGGATCGAAGCAGGGACTGATGAGTCCGGTAAACAGAGAGGCGCAGGCTGGGCAGGAGTATTGCAAAGTGGCCTTGCCAGTAGTGCCCTGGAAGCCGCGCAGGCTGTCGGAGCTACGGTAGACGAGGTAATTGTAGAGCGGTCTAAATCCTATCAGAAAAGCAATTATGATGAGAAAAACACCTCGGTTAAAACAACAGACGGCGCCGGGATAGTACTATATGCCGTAAGCGGAAGTGTAAGGGCTAGCGCCAAAGAAGCAAGAAAGGTCAAAAGTGATATGAAAAAAGCCCGTAAAGAAGGTAGAATTCCAACTGCGGCGGAAGTTAGCGTAGAGGTTCTGGAAGATATTGGCTATTCCAAAGAGGACGCTATGAAATACAATACCTCTTACGAAATTTACGAGTCTGCCAAGCTTATGGCCCAGGATGAAAAGGTTATGGACGGATTTGGAAACAATGGCGGAGAAGAATTCCTGAGCTATCTTCAAACAGGCGAGTCCTTGCTCGTTAGCAAAGACGAAAGCTGGAAGAAATGGTATGACGACATGAGCGGAAGGATTCTGAAGATCCAGAATTCAGACGGTAGCTGGAGCGGGCATCATTGTATCACTAGTCCCGTTTTCTGTACAGCCACCAGCCTCATGTTACTTACGGTTGAGGAAGACATTGATTTTTTACAGAAGATAGGAGAAGAAGGTTAGTTGGCAGTCCTCCTTCGCTAAAGCTTCGGAGGATGAAATCAGTTGGCAGTAAACAGTTATAACTTTTAACACTTAAAACCTTTTAAACTTCAACTTAAACAGTCATCAAATTAAGCGCCCACCTCTATTAGGTGGGCGCTTTACTGATGGTCCATTAGCATCAATAGTATTGGTAGTAGGGCATGGCTGTTTGATTATTTGGATTTGGTTTTAGTCTCCATCATCTTTTTGGCCAGTTCAGCTCCTATCAGGGACTGCAGCAGATTGCCGTCATTAGAGCTGGTTTTTCCGCCTTCTATATAGATGTCTGGCAATTTAAGCTCCTTGAGTTCCCTGGCTACACCGACCGAGGTTTTATATTCCCATTCAGCGCGCTCCTGGGGTGTAAGACCAGCAGTTACCAATTTGGCATTCTGATAAGCTTCCGCATCCGCTGCAACCTTTTTGCTCTGAGCCTTGAACTTCTCCACCTCAAACTGCTTCTTCTCCTTTACCAGGTTAAATTCAGCAACTTTGGCTTCGGTCTCAGCCGCGATGGTTTTTTGGATCTGCTCCTTTTCCAGTCGGGCACGCTCGGCGGCTTTTTCAGCCTCACCACGAGCCTTTTCTTTCTGAGCGCGATAAAACTCTCTTTCGGCCTGCTGCTTTTCAAGTTGAGTTTGTGCAACTTCCTCTTTTTGCAACTGTAGCCGCTTGTCAAAAGTCTCTTCCCAATCAATTTCGGTAACCACTGCCTGAACTACGGTTAGTCCGTACGCTCTAAGGGAATTTCCCTCTTCGCGAATTGGCATGCCGTTCTCCCTTTTGATACGGAAGCGCTTCTGCTTGGTTTCTTTGTTGATCACGGTGCGGACAGTGGCGCTATCGCCAATGATATCCTTGCGCTCGTTCTCAACATACTCCTCGAGTACGTACATTCCGTTTTCGAGCTGATCTTTAAAATACCTGTCAAAATCTGAGGCCTGGCCAGAGATATAATCCTGGGCGTCCATAAGTTTACAGGTGTTCTTTATAGACTGATCAATGTTGGGAATGATACGTGAACGAATCATATTTTGCTCTGTTTTGTTTCGATCTGCCACGGAAAGAAATTGTGCTTCGTCTTCCGTATTGATGCTGATCACTACAGAAGTAGCGATTCTGGCTTTTACAGCGTCACTGAATGCCCAGTACTTGGCTGCATCCACGTTGGCGTATTCGCTCTGCTCTCCCAACTCGCCATCCCTGCCGGGTATGACATACTTAATGGGTAGTTCAAATTGAATGGGTATAAGCCTTCCCCACATCTTGGTGTTGATCCCCTGCCGGAAAACAGCTTTCTGGCCACCCCAGGGGTACTGGACCGCATAAGCGGTTCCGGGCTCTGCATAAAATAGTAGTCCGGTAAAAATACTCATTAGGATACCTAAGAGGATGATCTGAAGGCTCCTTCTCTGGTTAAACCAATTGAGCAGACTAATATTCTTAAATATAGGTTTGGCGATAAGGGTGATTACGCCAATAATTATGATAAATATTCCTAAGAAAGTTAACATAGTGAAAAGTTTAGAGGTTAGAAGATAGGATAATGATAAGCAGACTCACGAGGAGTTTGGCTAAAGTGATCATAGTGGGTGGAATTAGCGGTTAATAATTAGTTGTTGATACTTGTGATGCATAATCGATTATCCAATCAATATATATCAGAAAGAACCATATTTGCTAACGAATTTGAAAGAATTAATGGATTTGAATATAGATATGTAAGCAAATAAATGATCAGACTTACAATATTTAGAAGTGGGTCTTGGACAAAGTTTTAATTAATAAGTAGAAAACTATCCCATAGCTCGGAAGTATAAGAATTGAAGGGGCTTTTTTGGGCGAATTTGATTTTGCAAGGCGAATTTTTTCTAAAAAATAACGGTTTTCGGTCATTTCATCTTTGAAAAATAAAAAAACCGATAGTATTACCATCGGTTTTCCAAACTACTTAAATACTCCTTCAGATGCGCTTGGAGATCTTCAAGATCACGATTTGGTTGTGATTTCCACAACACCGTATTTTGCCCTTTCACCGTATTTTTTGAGGGCCCCTTCTCCCTTACTCACATCTATGGACTCGATGTCGTCCGGTGAAAGGGATTTGAAGGTCTTTTCATCGACTTCCTCCCCGTCCAGAATGTATAGCGGAGGGTTACCACCGGTATGATCCGAAAAGAAAAAATTAGGCCCATCTGAACTGATGACCTCTACGTCGTGCTCATCGTCCGAGTCTCTCAATATCATTACATTACTGGAGGAGTTCCTTCCAATGCGTTCTACCTTGATTTTACTGTTATGAAATTCTCCGTCCTCTTTGAGCTTTTCATACTCCTCTCGGCTGACTTCCTCTCCGTCTATTAAAATGCGTTCCTCTCCGTCTTCTTCCAGGATCTCTATAACCTTTCCATCATGCTTCCCACTATGGACCCAAACGGATTGACCTCCCCTTTGGTGAAGCATCTCTGGATGTGAGGGCTCGCCCCCCATGGAGAATACCTGATTCTCCGGATCGTAGTAAATGGTAATAGGATCTATAGGCTCTCCGTCATTATCGTATTTGGACGAAGCGGAAAACTGCTTTCCTTCTTTTTCTATCCCACCCATATGAATGGATATATTGGTGATTTCACGGTCGTTATTCCGAATGACATCGTATGAGAAGTCCACACCTTTTTTGGCAAGGTCCTTCTTCATTTTCTGAAGTTCATTTTCGGAAGTCTTCTTGTCTATAGTGATCTCTATGATCTTTTGCCCGGTCAGGGTCATGGCAAAAGGCTGCTGTAGCTGCCCGTCCGGAACATAGATCTCTGCCGTGTTGAAACTAAACAAAAAGATGGCTAAAGCCGGTAAGACCAGCATGGCCCTCAGAACCCTGGTTTTACTTGATCTGGATCTTTGTAACATAACTATTCGTTTTTTGATTAATGAATTGAAAAAATGGTTCGTAATAGCCGTGCAAAAGGGGTTTCCGGATACCTTTAGCATGGTGTATTGATAGGCTTTAACGGAAGATTCTTCCTTAATGGCGCTGGCATCTGCCAGGAACTCCAGGTTTTGCTGTATGGTCTTCCTATACAACCAGCTTACCGGGTTTAACCAGAATACTACGGTCAGTAAATTTGCCAACAAAACATCCACCGTATGCACCTGTTTACAATGTACTTTTTCATGCCTTAGGATGGCTTGCAGTTCCGTGGCTTTGTAGCTGGATGGATTGTATACGATATAATTAAAAAATGAAAAAGGCGCCAGGGTTTGTTCTGTTTCTACAAACACATATTTGCCCTCTCTGCGTTTTGGGTTGATACCGAGGATACGCCTGAGTGAAAATAGCTGCACCCCCAGCCTGATCAGCAGGATCAGCACTCCGCTTAAGTATATCAATGCAAGTGGTAACCACCAATTGAATGCCGCTGATTCTTCAATTGCAATTCCCTGAGAAAAGCTGTCTTCTGTAACCGTAACAGGAAGCGGTGCTACCTCTACATATCGGACCAGCGTGATCAATGGAAACAGTATGGAAAACAATATTCCGGCCACTAAAAAGTGCCTGTTCAGGGAGAAGAAGGTCTCGTTTCTTAGGAGTAACTGATAGATCCCATAGAATAAAAGCAGTATAAACGACGACTTTAGAAAATAGATAAAAAAGGCTTCCATTACTTGGTTTTTTCGATGAGATCTATGATTTCCTTTAATTCTTTTACCGAGATCTTTTCTTCCTTGGCAAAATGTGAGACCAGATTCTTGAAAGAATTGTCATAATAGTCCGCTATAGTAGCGTTGATGTAGCGCTTGCGGTAAGCCTCTTTAGAAACCAGCGGGTAGTACCGGTGAGTGTTTCCAAAGGCCTCGTAAGACACATACTTTTTGTCTTCCAGGTTACGAACAATGGTGGACAGCGTATTGTAGTGCGGCTTGTCTTTCTTAAATTCCGCCCGGATCTCCTTAACAAAGGCCTTTTTAAGCCTCCAAAGGATCTTCATCACTTCTTCTTCCTTATTGGTTAACTTTTGCATATTCCTGCTGTTTTCTATTGAGGTTGTATTTTGTTTATCACGATGCCAGCTATCTCACTGGCTATGCTCTCACTAATATCCCCGGATTTGTTGGACGAAACGATTATGGTGATCTCTTCGCTCAGGTATCTCCAGAAATCGGCAAAGAAAATGCCGTTCCCACCATTGTGGGCCACAAGATAAGTATCCCGGGGAGTAGGGAAGAGGGCCCATCCATAGCCGTAGTAAGACCTTCCTTCAGGGTCTTCCTTAATATGCCTGTAGTAGTACTTCTCTTTGGCCTCCTGGGATAGCACAGTATCCCCCAGTAATGCCAAATGCCATTTATAAAGATCCTCTACGGTAGATAAGATACCGCCATTTCCCTTTAGATGTAAATAGGGACCATCCTTGGCCCATTTCTTTTCCGTAGGCTTACCCCAGCGGTTTTTTCCACGATAGCCTACAGCGATATCCGCGGTGTTCCATTCTCCCAGCAAATAGCCCGTATGATGCATATCTGCGGGTAAGAAAAGAAATTCTCTAAGAAAGGCCTCATAGCTCATCCCGCTTACCTTTTCGATGATAATAGCCAATAGACTATATCCGACGTTGGAGTAATGGTAGGTTTTCCCAACGCGTTTGGCATTGACACTTTTAAACGCTTTTGAAATAAACTCATTTTCGGAAATGGAGTTGTAATCACCGCCAATGGCCCCGGGCATCCCGGCAGAATGGGTGAGGAGATGGTGCAGGCTAATTTCCTGCAGTTTCGCCGGTACCCCATCCAGGTATGCGGATATCTTATCTTGGGTGGATAGTTTTCCCTGCATTTCCAGCTTCAGTATGGCAGCCGCCGTAAATTGCTTGGTAACCGAACCGATATCGAAGACCGTTTCCGGATCGTTCTGCAACTTATTGTCAAAATCGGCATACCCATATCCTCCCGACCAGATCTTCCGGCCGTTCAGTCCTAACAATACCGTTCCTGAAAAGCCTTCGCTTTCAGCATCGCTCATAAAAGTTTCAATCTCTTTAGTTAGCTCTTTTTCCTTGGGATCCTGACAGAATAGATGCTGGCAACTCAAAACCGAAAAGAGTATGAAAACGAATAACTTTTGCATATTGATTTTTGAATTAACAATCCAAACATATTACTAATTTTTTAGTTGAACAACTATTTTTATAGTTATTTAACTAAATTTTTAGGAATGGTAAATTGGGCCTCTAAGCTTAATGCTTTGAAAATTGAAATCTTAGGTTATATTTACCAAAACTCTATGCATGCTGGACCTGCTTTTTATTCTATTGGGACTCTTCCTATTAATACTCGGCGGGCATTGGCTGCTAAAATCTGCTGTCGCTTTTTCTTTGCGTCTAAGCATCCCAAAAATTGTGATAGGAATGACGGTGGTATCCTTTGCCACTTCTGCTCCGGAACTTATTGTGAGCATTAAAGCCGCCCTGGATGGATTTCCGGACTTGGCCTTGGGCAATGTGGTAGGGTCTAACATAGCGAATTTGGGTTTGGTATTGGCAGTTACCATCATTCTGGGGAGTATAGAAGTCAGGCGCAGTTTCTATACCACGGATTGGCCGGTGATGATGTTGGCCTCATTGCTCTTTTTCGGATTTATTTTCTTCGATGGTTTACTTGAACAGTATGAAGGAGCGATCATGTTCATCTTTTTGTTCATTTTCCTGGTGTACCTGCTGAGATTTCAGAAGCAGGCCGTAGTGGACGAACTCCCGGAAGACGATGTGCTCATGCCCTTGTACAAATCCGTACTTTTTCTGGGACTTGGAGGTACCGCGCTTTGGGGAGGTTCGGAATTGCTTATTTCAGGTGCCGTAGGAATGGCCAGCAGCTTAGGTGTTAGTGAACGGGTCATAGGAATAACCGTAGTCTCCGTGGGTACCAGTATTCCGGAATTGGCTGCTTCGGTCTTTGCCATATTAAAGAAGGAAAAAGCGATCTCTGTTGGGAACCTGATCGGATCAAATATCTTTAACCTGCTGGCTGTTTTAGGTATTACCTCCATGATCGCACCAATAACCGTCATGGACGAAACCTTATTGACCAATGATATTTTCTGGATGCTGGGGATCTCCTTCCTGATCCTTCCCCTGGTGTTTTTCCCAAAAGGACTGCGATTGGGTTGGCGGGATGGTCTGGTTCTTATTGCCGTCTACACCCTCTTTATCTTCCTTACACTAAATTGAAAAAATAAGTATTCCTGGTTTATCCTGGAAGTTTGATCTTCGATCCAAAGACCTGTACTGTTTGTAGTTTTAATTGCGAGTAGTTATCAGTTCTATACGGCTTGATGCAATAAAAAAACCCGTGAGCCATCTCACGAGTTTTTCCTTATTTATCTATTCAACAATTAATTTGCAGCGGCAGTTACTTCTGCACCTTTCACAGTCTTAACGATCCTACCTGCAATTTTGTATGGGTCTCCGTTAGAAGCAGGTCTTCTGTCTTCTAACCAACCTTTCCAACCTCTTTCTACAGTGGCAATAGGGATCCTGATGGAAGCTCCTCTATCCGATACACCGTAGCTGAAATCGTTGATTGATGCGGTTTCGTGCAATCCTGTCAGACGTTGGTCATTGAACTCGCCGTAAACTGCGATGTGCTCCTTGGCCACTGGTCTGAAGGCCTCACAGATCTGCTCATAAACTTCTTTAGAACCGGCGTTACGCAGGGTTGAGTTAGAGAAGTTGGCATGCATACCAGATCCGTTCCAGTCACCTTTAATTGGTTTCGGGTGATACTCTATATAGTAACCGTATTGCTCAGTAAGACGATCTAACAGATAACGCGCAACCCAAACCTGGTCACCAGCGGTTTTTGCTCCTTTGGCAAAGATCTGAAACTCCCACTGTCCACTGGCCACTTCCTGGTTGATCCCCTCAAAGTTGATCCCAGCTTCCAGACAAAGGTCTGCGTGTTCCTCCACAAAATCCCTTCCGTGAGTGTTTTTCCCCCCAACAGAGCAGTAGTAAAGCCCTTGAGGTCCTGGATACCCGCCAACAGGAAATCCTAGTGGCAATTGGGTGTCTTTATCCATGATAAAGTACTCCTGCTCAAAACCAAACCAAAAATCGTTGTCGTCATCGTCAATTCTCGCCCTGTGATTGCTCTCATGTGGCGTTCCGTCCGCATTGAGAACTTCTGTCATTACCAGATAACCGTTTTTTCTGGCCGGGTCTGGAAAAATTGCAACAGGTTTTAGTAAACAGTCCGAAGAATTACCCTCAGCCTGCAAGGTAGAACTTCCGTCAAATGACCAAATCGGACAGTCTTCAAGTTTTCCACTAAAGTTATCCTCAATTTTCGTTTTGCTTCTCATATTTTGGGTAGGTGTATACCCATCTAACCATATGTACTCTAATTTAGATTTACTCATAATACCAAAGGATTAGTTTAATTTAAATGACCGTCAAAAATATACCTTTTCTTAGTACCTCCACAATAAAATTAGGGGTAAATATCAAAAATTTGGATATAATTATTAACACCCCCTTTTTTCTAAGGGTATTTTATAAAAAATGTATTATTTAAGGCCAATTCTTTTAAATGTTTAATTTTGCGATTCAACCGAAACCAAAAAAAGAAACATGTCCATACCGAGATTCGAAGCCATTACGGAAAGCAACAGCAGGAAACCACTTACAACAGAGGAAAAAGGGAGGCGTTCCGAATATTTTGGAACCCATGTTTTCAACGAGGAACGCATGTTGCAGTACCTTACCAGGGATGCCTATAACAGCGTTAAAGACGCTATCTTTTCCGGTTCTAAAATAGACCGTAAGATCGCGGACCAGGTTGCAGAAGCAATGAAGGTTTGGGCCATTTCCATGGGGGCAACCCATTATACCCACTGGTTTCAACCTTTAACAGGGGCAACAGCGGAAAAACACGATGCCTTCCTGGATCTGAAACAAGACGGGAGAGCGGTGGAGAAATTCGGCGGAAGTCAGTTGGTACAGCAGGAACCGGATGCTTCAAGTTTCCCGAGCGGAGGTATTCGCAACACCTTTGAAGCCAGGGGTTACACCGCCTGGGACCCCACCTCGCCAGCGTTCATTTACGGCAGTACCCTTTGTATTCCCACCATATTTGTTTCCTATACCGGGGAGGCCCTGGATAATAAGGCGCCCTTGCTTAGGGCCCTTCACGCCGTAGATGAAGCGGCTACCGGTGTGGCCAGGTATTTTGACAAGAATGTCACCAAGGTTAATGCGACCCTGGGTTGGGAGCAGGAGTACTTCCTTCTCGATAAAGCCCTGGCTGCTTCAAGACCGGATCTGGTGCTTGCAGGCAGGACCTTGGTAGGCCATTACGCCGCCAAAGGGCAGCAATTAGACGATCATTACTTTGGGGTAATACCTGTCAGGGCCATCAATTTTATGCGAGACCTGGAGATGGAATGCAATAAACTGGGCATTCCAGTCAAAACCAGGCATAATGAGGTAGCACCAAACCAGTTTGAGCTGGCCCCCGTATTCGAGGAAGCCAACCTTGCTGTAGACCATAACCTGTTGCTTATGGATGTCATGGAAAAAGTGGCGGATAAGCACGATCTGAAAGTCTTATTTCACGAAAAGCCTTTCGCTGGTATCAATGGCTCCGGGAAGCACAACAACTGGTCTTTGGCGACTGATACCGGGGTAAACCTCCTCAGCCCGGGGACCACACCGATGAAAAACCTGCAGTTCCTGACCTTTTTTGTCAATACCATCAAAGCCGTAGACACTTACGAAGAGCTTTTACGGTCTTCCATAGCTTCTGCCAGCAATGACCATCGCCTGGGTGCTAACGAAGCCCCGCCAGCCATTATTTCCATCTTTATCGGCAAGCAACTCAGTGATGTACTGGATGAACTGGAGGGTGTCTCTCAGGGAAAGCTGTCCCCGGAAGAAAAAACTGAACTCAAACTCAACGTAGTAGGTAAGATCCCGGAAATACTATTGGACAATACAGATAGAAACCGGACCTCACCTTTCGCCTTTACCGGAAATAAGTTTGAGATCCGCGGTGTAGGGGCCAAGACCAATTGTGCCAAACCTATGACCATCCTCAATGCCATCGTGGCCTGGCAACTTAACGCCTTCAAGAAGGAGGTAGACAGTCTTATCGACAAAAAGAAACTAAAAAAAGACGAGGCCATATTCAATGTTTTGAGGGAGTACATCAAGTCTTCCAAGCGCATTCGTTTTGATGGTGATGGTTACAGCCAGGAATGGGAGCTGGAGGCGAAAAGGCGCAAACTCAGCAACAATAAGAACACACCGGAGGCCCTGCAGGTTATGACTTCCAGCGAAGCTTTGGCGCTTTTTAAGTCAATGGAAGTGATGAGCGAAATTGAAGTCCGGGCCAGACAGGAAGTGGAACAGGAAACCTATATACTACAAACTCAAATAGAGGGTAGGGTCTTTAACGAGTTGGTTTATAATTATATTATTCCGGCTTCACTGAGTTATCAGAATGAACTCATTACAAATGTATTAGGGTTGAAGGAAATCTATGGGGCTGCCCATAAAAAGCTGTCGGACGGTCAGCATGCCATAATTGAGCAGATCGCGGAGCATGTGGCCACTATTAAAAAGAAAACAGACCAAATGACCGAGGCAAGAAAAAGGGCCAATAAGCTAAAGGATATACCAAAAAAGGCCCAGGCATACTGTAATAGCGTAAGGCCTTATTTTGATGAGATCCGTTATCACAGTGATAAACTGGAGCAGTTGGTTGCCAATAGTTCATGGCCTTTGGCAAAGTACCGGGAATTGCTGTTTATCAAATAGAGCGGTTAGCAAAGCCTCATGAAAGTATAAAGCGTACATTATGTGCGCTTTTTTTTATTATTCGGCTATTTTTGTCACAAATTTAGAATTATGGGTTCGTCTGCTGATGAAAGGTATTCGCAAAGAGGTGTCTCCGCATCCAAGGAGGATGTTCACAATGCCATAAAAAACATTGATAAAGGGTTGTTTCCCAAGGCCTTTTGCAAAATTGTCCCGGATTATCTTACCGGAGACCAAGACTACTGCCTTGTGATGCATGCGGATGGAGCCGGAACCAAGTCTTCCCTGGCCTATATGTACTGGAAAGAAACCGGAGACCTCTCGGTCTGGAAAGGGATTGCCCAGGATGCGCTGGTGATGAATATAGACGATCTTATCTGTGTCGGGGCGGTAGAGGATATCATGTTGTCTTCAACCATCGGTAGAAATAAAAATCGCATTCCCGGAGAAGTGATCGCTGCCCTGATCAACGGAACAGAGGAACTGATTGATGAGCTGCGGCAATACGGGGTAAACATCCATTCTACCGGTGGAGAAACCGCAGATGTAGGGGATCTTGTGCGAACTATTATCGTGGATTCCACGGTAACCGCAAGAATGAAAAGAAATAAGGTCATTGACAACGCGAATATCCGGGCAGGTGATGTCATTGTGGGGCTTGCTTCATACGGACAGGCCTCCTATGAAAAGGAATATAACGGTGGTATGGGCAGTAATGGACTTACATCGGCCCGTCACGACGTCTTTTCGGGATATCTGGCCGATAAGTACCCGGAAAGTTTCGATCCTGAGGTACCTGAAGAGCTCGTTTATTCAGGCAATACAAAGTTAACGGACCCGGTAGCGGGAAGTCCCCTGGATGCAGGTAAGTTGGTACTTTCTCCAACGAGGACTTACGCGCCTATCATCAAAAAGATACTCGAGGACCACGATTCCGAAAATATCCATGGGATGGTACATTGCAGTGGAGGAGCGCAGACCAAAATCCTCCATTTTGTCGAAGACCTGCATATTGTTAAGGACAACCTATTCGATCTCCCACCGCTTTTCAGGCTTATACAAGAGCAATCTGGTACGGATTGGCGCGAAATGTACCAGGTTTTCAACTGTGGGCACCGCATGGAACTTTATGTAGATGAGCGAATGGCGGACGAGATAATGCGCATATCTCAGGATTTTGGCGTCGATGCCCGCATTATAGGGCGTGTGGAGGAAAGTTCCGCCAAAAAACTCACAATAAGCAGCCAATATGGCACCTTTGTATATTAAGGTATACGAATCCGTCGTTTAAGGCGTTTTGAATATAATAAAACCCCCGGCTTTCCTATAAGGGAATGGCTTACTGGTTTTATCCCCAATTCCGGTATATTTCGCGGAGTTCGAAAGGGTTTTGCGAAGAAACCATTGATCTTAAAATTTGTGTTATGGAAAGAAAAGAGTTTTTGAGAAGCCTGGGAGCAGGTGCGGCCTTTGCACTTACCTTCCCATGTATTCACGGTTGTTCCAGCGATGGCGAAGACCTGGACATGAAACCGGTACCCACAGGAGTGGATTTCACCATAGATCTTGACTCCGCCGAGGGTGAGGGTCTCCAAAATAACGGTGATTTCATACTTAAGAATGATGTGGTAGTGGTTAAGAACCTTGAAGGTAATTTTGTTGCTGCCAGTCAGATTTGCAGTCATCAACAAACAGACCAGGTGCGTTTCCTGGAAGAAGACGGTGGAATTTTTCGCTGCTTTACCCATGGTTCAGAGTTCGATCAGAACGGCACCCCATTGAACAATATCACAAGCAATCCGCTTAAAATCTTCAATACGGAATTAAACGGTTCCATACTACGGGTTTTTGAATAGGCCTGTGAAAAGCAAAATCAAACCAAACAACAAACCCCGGCCGGTCCAATCTCTGTGCAGAACAGACTGGTTAACCTTTAAACCACAAAAACGACCTAAGGAGCATTTAAATAGCAACACGTGAGAATCTGGGCAGCCCTATTTTTTAGCCTCTTTGTTTTGGCCGCCCTACGGTCTCAGGAGAGTATTGACGTAACCGTAAAACGCTCTCTGCGTTTAATGGGCAGTACTTTTGAGATCACAGTAGTTGCTGCCAACGAGGAAATAGGCTATATCAATATAGAAGAAGCTATTGCCGAGGTTGAGCGTATTGAAGCCCTGATATCTTCATGGAAGGAGGATTCCGAGACTTCCAGGATCAACCGCAATGCCGGAATAAGGCCTGTAAAGGTTAGTCTGGAATTGTATAAATTGATAGAGCGTGCCGTACAGATCTCTGAGATCACTGACGGTGCTTTTGATATAACCTATGCCGCCCTGGATGAGATCTGGAAGTTTGACGGCTCCATGCAATATCCGCCAACTGCCGGTGAGATCGGTGAAGTCCTGGATAAAGTGGATTATAATAAAGTTGTACTAAACAGTACCGAGCGCACCGTTTTTCTCAAGGAGAAAGGTATGAAGATAGGGTTTGGAGCGATCGGAAAAGGATATGCTTCCGATAAGGTAAAGGAATTAATGGTTTCCAAACAGGTGAAAGCTGGTATGATAAACGCTGGAGGAGATATCACCGCCTGGGGAACAAAAGCCACGGGAGAACGCTGGCTCATCGGGATTGTCAATCCGCAAAGCCGTACCAAGATATTTTCCTGGCTTCCGTTGGTGGAATCTTCCGTAGCCATAACGGGAAGCGAAAATGCATTTGTAAGCTTTAACGGCAAAAAATACACACATATCATTGACCCCAAGAACGGCTATCCCTCCATAGGGATCAGCAAAGTGACAGTTTTAGGAAAGAGTGCCGAACTGTGCGACGCCTTGGCCACAGCGGTTTTTGTAATGGGTAAGGAAAGAGGGCTTGCACTTATCAACCAACTTGGTGGTACAGAGGCTATCATTGTGGATAACCTGGATATCGTACATCAAAGCCAGGGTATTATGCTGGATAAGTAAGTCCCTTGGTTGGGTCTAGCATCCAGGTTCAATCTGAGTGATTTCCAGGATTCTCGGCCACCAAAAAAGTTGTAAATTCGCAGTTTAAGGGCAGACAGATTATGATAGACAAATTAAATGTGGTAAAACAGCGTTTTGATGAGGTTTCGGACCTTATCATACAACCTGATATTATCGCTGACCAAAAGAAGTATATACAGCTGAACAGGGAATACAAGGACCTTAAGATTCTTATGGATAAGCGAGATTCCTATGTTGAGCTCATGAATAATATCTCAGAAGCCGAAGAGATCATTTCGGATGGTAGCGATACCGAAATGCTGGAAATGGCCCGAATGCAGTTGGATGAGGCCAAAGAGGCCTTACCCGCGCTGGAGGAAGAGATCAAATTGCTCCTGATCCCCAAAGATCCGGAAGACGCCAAGAACGTTGTTATGGAGATCCGGGCTGGTACAGGTGGAGATGAAGCCAGTATTTTTGCGGGTGACCTGTATAGAATGTATGCCAAATACTGTGAGTCTAAGGGATGGAGGACTAACGTGATCGACCTGAGTGAAGGAACCAGCGGAGGATATAAGGAGATCCACTTCGAAGTAACAGGAGAGGATGTGTATGGCACGCTGAAATTCGAAGCAGGAGTACATAGGGTACAAAGGGTACCACAAACCGAGACCCAGGGAAGAGTGCATACCAGTGCCGCAACGGTAATGGTGTTGCCAGAGGCAGAGGAATTTGACGTGCAGATAGACCCAAAGGATGTACGTATTGACTTTTTCTGCTCTTCAGGGCCGGGAGGTCAATCTGTGAACACCACCTATTCCGCGGTGAGGCTGACCCATATCCCTACAGGAATTGTGGCCCAGTGTCAGGATGAGAAATCCCAGCACAAGAACAAGGATAAAGCGTTTAAGGTTTTGAGATCCCGGCTTTACGATATGGAACTTGCCAAAAAGCAGGAAGAAGATGCGGCGAAAAGGAACTCTCAGGTAAGTAGTGGCGACCGATCAGCAAAGATCAGAACCTACAACTATCCACAAGGCAGGGTTACAGATCATCGAATAGGCCTTACGCTGTATGATCTGCAAAACATAATCAACGGGGATATTCAGAAGATCATTGACGAGTTAATGCTGGTAGAGAACACTGAGAAGCTTAAAGAAGCTTCAGAAATATTCTGATATAGCGTTAAAAGAACGCCCTAAATAAACTCGTAAACATCTGAAAGATCCGACAAAATAAACATATCCTCAAATACTGAAAATTTGAGCGTTCTATATGACCACCGAAGAACTCGTTAACCAAATTCAACTTAAAAAGTCTTTCCTCTGCATCGGACTGGATACCGATTTAGATAAAATACCTCCTCATTTGTTGGAGGGTGAAGATCCGATATTCGAATTCAACAAAGCTATTATAGATGCGACACAGCATCTATGCGTGGCGTATAAGCTAAATATTGCCTTCTATGAAGCTTATGGATTAAAGGGTTGGCAAGCTCTGGAAAAGACTATGCAATACCTGAATAGCAACTTCCCGGAAATCTTTACGATCGCGGACGCCAAAAGGGGGGATATTGGCAATACCTCTACACGTTATGCCAGGGCTTTCTTTGAGGAATTGGATTTTGACTCCATTACCGTGGCCCCGTATATGGGCAGGGATTCTATAGAACCATTTCTGGCCTTTGAATCCAGGCATACTATTCTGCTGGCGCTGACCTCAAACCCGGGTGCTTTCGATTTCCAAACCAAACAGGCAGAAGGCCGGGAATTATACAAAAGTGTACTGGAGATTTCTCAGACCTATAAGAATGCACACAATCTGATGTACGTTGTTGGGGCAACTAAGGCCGAATACTTAAAGGAAATTAGGGAACTGGTGCCCGATAGCTTTTTGCTGGTACCAGGAGTAGGTGCTCAGGGGGGAAGTCTGGACGAAGTATGCCGTTACGGGCTAAACAAAAATATAGGTTTATTGGTAAACTCTTCCAGAGGCATAATATATGCCTCTAATGGGGTGGATTTCGCCTCGGCAGCTGCCGAAAAGGCCGCAGAACTGCAAGGCCAGATGGCACTACAGTTTTAATGTTTGAATTAATATTTGAGGGGAGAGTATACTATACCAGGTTTTCCAATACTTTCTGGATCTTCTTAGCTTTTTGCTCGAAGAATTCTTTCAACTTGGTATCGGCGTAAGTGATGTCCGCAGCTTTCTGCATGAAGATCTGATATTGGTACTCCAATACGGTTACCGCATGACTTCCACTGGTGATTGGGGTTATTGCTCCAACTCTGCAATACTGATTTTCCATAGTCATTTTCTTTGTTCTTACAAATATACGGCCTAAAGCAGCTTTTGGATGTCTGTCAGGATGGGCATACAACTAAAAATCAGGCGATTTATCTATTTTTTAACGAAATCCTTCCTTAGAGAGCCCGTTTGTTGCATATTCTTAACAGATTCCGGCTATTCTTTGAGCCATTATTTCAGTTTGATCTTCCTGCCCCCAATTGATTTTCGTACTTTAGGATAAGACTAAATTTTGATATGATGAGAACACTCTTTACCAGCATTTTTCTGCTTGCCAGCGTTAATTTGATGCTTGCTCAGCAGGAGAATTGCGGATGTTGTACCGAAGATCATACGGCATTTGATTTCTGGGTTGGCAGTTGGACCGTCACGAATGCGGATGGTACAGCCGCCGGGCAAAACACTATAGAAAAAATTGAGAATGGCTGTGTATTAAAAGAAAGCTGGAAAAGTGCCAAAGGCCAGTTCACCGGAAGCAGCATGAACTTCTTCAATAAACAGTCCGGTTCCTGGGAGCAACTCTGGATTGATAACCAAGGCTCACATCTTAAGCTCAAAGGAAACCGGAAGGGCAATCAAATGATCCTTAGCTCTGATGAATTTACCCATACCGATGGAAAAACCTATGTAAACCGCATTACCTGGACCATGAACGAAGACGGAACGGTCCGTCAGCTTTGGGAGGTATTGCATCAGGGAGAAGTGGCCAATGTGGCCTTTGACGGCCTTTATAAAAGAGCCAAATAGATTATTACAGACTTCAAGAAAAAACCATGATGGGACCCCATCATGGTTCTTTAAAAATTCAGGACTAACTAAACAAGGCCTGCTCTCAAATGGAGAACAGGCCTGATGCAATGCATTAGTTTATACAGGGAGCCGGATTAGGCCCAAATGGACCCCTGACATCCCCGTCCGGTGTTTGTACCGTATACACATGTTCCTCTTCAAAGGCACCGCTGGTATAGGCAATAACCAAACTGGTTGTGCCCTCTGGGACTTCGATGATGTGCGTGGCTGCGTCACCTTGCCCGGCGGTTATGGTATAATCAGTACCCACCCCGTCTATTTCGAAGGTCAGGAAGGCTCCATCCCAACCATCTCCATATAGATCTTCCATTTCTACGATCCAGGTACCCGGGACGGTCGCGTCGGAGATCGGAGAGCATTTTATAAGTACAATGAAATTAAATGCCTGTCGTTGTTCCGGTTGCCCGGTAATACTTGCGGTAAAATTGTCAAAGGTGAATACAGAACCGTCCGTACCCGTTGCTGTTCCCAGGAATCGAATAAAGTCTCCACCTAAAATATCATCCGTAGAGATCCCCAGTGCGGCAGCAACGTCTGTATAGGGTATAGAGATCTCACTTGGAAAACTGGTTATAGTGGTAAGCGAGACCGTATCACTTGCCACTCCACCGGATTCACGGCTAACACTTAGTTCCCAGGAAGCTACGTTGTTGTTCAGCGCACTTACGGTGGCATTCAGGGAGCTGCTCGCAATATCTCCCTGAGCCACTATAGGCTCTTCAACAATGATCCGTACATACGGTGCTTTCGTCTCATCACCCCCTAACAGATTCAGTGGTTTTTTGTCTTCGTCATCGCAGCTCATAAAGGCAATGGCCCCGATAAGCAGTACGATAATGGATTTTATTGTGATTTTCATTTTTCTTAAATTTTTATATGGTTGAATCAATCTACAAAACCTTCCGGATTGGTATCCCAGAATACCGGTGTAACCGGACCTGGTTTTTGGGTGATGTTCGTATTGTTGTCCGAAGCCACCTGGGGATACCAGTGTGAGCGTATAAAGGTACCCGGATCTGACAAGAAAAATGCAGGTGTCAGATTATCTGGTTGACCGGTTCTTCTATAAGTATTGTAGGCCTCGATTCCGTTGCCCCATAAGGCGATCATGTATTGTTCTACAATAATACGCAGTTTGTCGGTATCTGAACCTGCGTCATAAGCGCTGAGTATATCGTCTACATGATCGTCTATATCCGTCTGTGTAGGGATTAAGCTACTGCCAGCGGCCAGAGTTGCCCCAAAAGCCATTACTGTACCGATAGATTCCCTTACCCCGTTTTCCAGGTAGGTTCTGGCATTTCCTGTTGTCCCTAAGGTCAAAGCGGCTTCAGCAAGCATGAAATTGGTATAGGAAGACATCAAAATTGGTGAGATCCCTGCTCCGATCAGGCCTTCGTTAACTGCGGAGGAACCTGATACATTCCTAAAAGAATCGTCATCAAAAGGACCACCTACCGGATATACCCCAAATTGGGTCCTGAAGGCATCGTCTGGAGGGATACCGTCATTGTCCAGGAAGTTCCTGCCCCAAAGACCGTCAAAGCCATTGATATTTGGTACCAGGCAATAGGGCTCATCAGCGGCCCACCATGAAGGTCTTGAAATTTCGGTAACACATTCTTTGGTCACCACATCCGCACCGGAGTAGTCCCCTACCTGACGGTAGAAATAATAGCGGGTACGCGGATCGGCATCGCCGTATTGGTTAACCAGCAAATTCATATAATAGTTGCACATATAGAAATCCGCATCCGGCCCGGCACCGTCAAAATTCTGTGCAAAATACGGGTGTCTGCTGTCTGGTGCCGCGAGGCTGGTAGCCCACTGAAACTTCAGATCATCGCCTGAATCCAGGATGAGCTGGTTGCCGGCGATCAACTCGTTGATCACTGTTGTGGATTTAGCAGCACCGAATCCTTCTTCATTAGCAAGCCGGGATTGCAAATACAGCTTTAATCTCAGTGTATTGGCTGCTTTTACCCATTTACTTTTATCTCCGCCGTAATACAGATCATTTGTGGGCAGGGCGAATTCCTGTCTGCCCAGGTTGGAGATAGCGTCGAGCAATAGAAGATCCAAAGCAGCATATATGGAAGCGCCGGAATCTACTACCGGATTCAGTATGCCTTCTCCACCGCTTACCGCTTCTGTATAAGGTACGTCCCCAAAAAAGTCGACCATGGTCATCATTACATAGGCCTCCAGGATCTGGCCAATGGCGATATGGGTATAGAATTCGCCTTCCAGCGCAAGCGGATTCATGGTGCGGATGTCTATAAGGGCGCGGGCATAAACATTGTCCCACAACCTGTCATAGTCTACCGGGTCATTAATCTCCCTGTAGGTAGGGCCGTTAGCCCCGTTAAGCATCCGTACGGGTTCCATACCAAACTGGCTCAGACCGTATTCTTCCTGATCTTCTTCTCCGGAATGAATTTCAGCCACCTGAATTTGTATCTGGTTCAGGAAGAAATCAACGCTTGCCTGTTCAGGGCTTAATTCATTCGGACTGGGTACTACCCCCAAATCTGTGGTATCGCAGCCCAGCAAGCAGAAGGTAGCCGTGGTGATAAGCGCAATACTTAATTTATTATATATTTTTTTCATAATACTTTTATTTTTTCCTGACAATTAGAAAGAAGCTCTTATGGTTAATCCGTACCTTCTTGTGGAAGGACCTGTTATAAAGTCAATACCCTGTCCGTTACCTACACCGGTACTTGAAGCATTGGTGTCATAGCGAAGATTTTTCTCAAAATTGATCGCCTTATACCATAGGTTGAATCCGGATAGTGTGAAAGACAGGCTTCCAAAGGGTGTGTTTTCCAGCATCTGCCTGGATAAGGAGTATCCTAAGGAAGCTTCCTGTACCCTTATAGTGGTACCATCAAAAACACTTAGTTCATTGATATCTCCTCCGAAGAAGGTATTAAACCCGAACTCGGTAGAGCTAATTGCTATATTATTAGGTGTTCCATCCTGAAGAACCCCCGGAAGAACGTATTGCGCTTCCCGGTCTATTGGGTCGTCAGCGTCTACGGTTCCTCTACCGATCAGTGCCGCGGATGTAACTGAATAGATATCTCCGCCGTGTCGGTACTGAATATTTGCTGACAAGCTGAAACCTTTATAGGTAAATGTCGGGATTATGGCAGTGGTCCAGTCCGGGTTAGGATCACCTATCTCGGAAATGTTGTTATCCACCAGGTAAAGGCCGTTATTCCCAACTATTCTGTTGCCATTTGCGTCCTTGAGGAAAGTAGTACCCAGGAAAACACCGAAAGGCCTGCCTTCAACGGCGTAGTTGGCTGCTTCTCCGGCGATGGCATCGGTCAATAAAATATTGTTGGTTCCTTCTGCCAGATCGGTTACTGTAGTTTCAATGGTGGTAAAGTTACCCGCGAGGTTAAAACCAAATTTATCCTCTCCACCTCTTAGTACAACAAGATCGTAATCAACCTCTACTCCCTGAGATTTGATCTCTCCAATATTTACAAAAGTACTCAGGAAACCTGTTGAGCTGTCCAACGTCCGGTCTGTGATAAGGTCAGTAGTAGTCTTGTCAAACAAACTGACATTCAGGTTCAGACGGTTGAACAACCTGGTATCGATCCCTATTTCCAGTTCTTCAACCCGCTCGGGCTTCAGATCCTGGTTTCCGAGGGCATCGTTAACCGTATTCCCGGAAATTACCGTTCCGTTTAGGTCTACCAGTGTTCTCGCACCAAGGGTAAGAACATCCCGGGTGTTAAATGGAGTTGGGAACCCTGCAGAAGATCCGTAACCGAATCGCAGTTTCATATAATTGAGCACATCACCCTGCATGTTTTCAAAAGCGGAAGTAGGGACAAACGAAACACTCGCTCCCGGATAGAATAGAGAGTTGTTTTCCCTTTCCAATGTAGAAGACCAGTCATTCCTTCCTACAACATTCAGGTAAAGGAAATCTTTATAACCAAGTGTTGCGTCCAGGTAGACACCTACCAGATTTTCTTCGAAATCCTGATTCATAGCGGTTCCGGAAAATGAATTTGTGGACGAAGGTGTTGTAAAGTTGAAATGCTCCAACACACCAAATACCAATTGTCCCTGACTTTCCAAACCGTCTTGCTGGAAGATATCCCGCCTACTGTTAAGACCCAGAGTGACGTTTAAATTGAGGTCTTCATTGATGTCCTTATTAGCGGTGAGGATCACATCGTGGTTCCAGATAGTGTTCCGAACGGCGGAAGTTCTCAATATCCCGAGTACAGGACCATCAACCCCACCGCGATTCTGTCCGTAGGAGTTCAATTCTGTATAGGTGTCAAGACCCAATCTATAGGTCAGTCCCAGCCAATCGTTCATCTGATAGGTTGCGGACATATTCCCCAGGAATCGATCCGTATCCTGGGTAGTCTTGGAATTGGCCACGGTCCAGTAAGGATTCTGAATATCGTTTCCGGAACGATAGTATACACTTCTACCGTCGGCAGCCTGGAATGGAAGGTTGGTAAGATCAACACTTCTCGGGGTATACAAAAGATCCCCGAAGATGGCTCCACCGAGGAAGGCGGCTCCACTTCCCGTACTCACGGCGTTTGGGGGAGATTTATATCCGGTTCGTATAAAATTAAATACTCCTGAAACGGTAAAGTTGTTCGACAGCTGAGCGCTTCCTCCCAAACTAAAGTTGTTTCGGAGTACTTCATTACCCGGGGTTACCCCAATGTCGTTGGTACGTCCGTAATTCGCATTAAAATTTATCTTTTCAGAACCTCCTCTGACATTCAGCGAGGTACTGCTTACAAATCCTGTTCTGAAAAACTCCTCAACCCCATTGTATGGTTGATAGGGGTAGGGGTCGTCCAGCAGGTCTTCAAAACCCGCGATCAGGGTTGGGTCTGCAATAAAGTTATGAGGGTGTCTCAACAGCGCTACACCACCGGGACCATCAGAGAGGAATTGTGCTGCATTTGCGATACCATCGTCATCAGTTCTGTCGAAACGAGGCCCCCAGTTACTGAAGAAATACCCAAAGCCCTGGTGAAAACCACCTCCGTAATTATTTTGATACCGCGGAACAATTGCTTTGGAAGCAAAGATGGATTGTGTTACCGAGATCTCATTCTTTGAAGCGGTTTCTCCGGAAACCGAATTTTTTGTGGTAATGAGGATTACCCCGTTTCTTCCTCGGTTACCGTATAGCACCGTCGCACTTAACCCCTTAAGTACACTGACACTCTCTATGGTGTTCGGGTCAATATCGAGAAACCTGCTCGATTCCGTGTTCCCGTCCAGAAAGTCCGTTTGTGTATTAGTGCCGGAGTCGAATGGAACCCCGTCTACAATAAATAAGGGTTGGTTAGACTGTGTGGCCGAGGAATAACCCCTGATGATGATGTTGGTACCTGAACCTGAAAGTCCGTTGTTAGAGGTTATGTTTACCCCTGCAACCTTTCCATTAAGGACCCTGGCGATATCAGCTTCTGGCCTGGACTCTACCAGTTCAGATTCCACGGTGGTTACTGCGTAACCCAGCGACCTTTTTTCCCGAACGATACCCTGGGCCGTCACTACGACCTCTTCGAGCGCCTGGGTGTCTTCCTCCATTTGGACGTTCATGGTGTTGGAACTGCCTACGAGCAATTCCACGGTTTGTTGTCCTAGATAAGAAAAGACCAGTGTCTGGCCCTCGCTCACCTGGATGAGGTAGTTACCGTCAAAATCAGATTGTACACCGGTAGTTGTTCCTTTAATAACAATGTTTACTCCTGGTAAGGGAACGCCAAAGCTGTCTGTAATGGTTCCCGAGACCGTTTTTTCTTGTGCATATGCCCAGGAGGTCCCCAATAGGAATAGCATAAGCAACCGAATCCATGTTTTTCTCATGTTTTATAATGTTTAAGTTAGCGTGCAAAAATGCGGCTCAGGGTGTTGGCTGATTAATTCAAAAACCGCTATGGCTAAAGAATTCGATTGTGAGGTAAGTGTTTAGGAGCTGCATTATTGACATTAGCTAGTTTTCATGCCTAATGTAAGTTGGTGTATGAGTAAATGGGGAAATACTGATAAACGTTTACTTATCCGATGAATGCTTACGGATGTTTTACCTTTTCTAACATTTTGTAGCCCTTCTGTGATATTGTTATTGGCGAAAAGCGGGTTTTTTGGTTGTTTTTCGCCGGTTTTACCGATTTAACAGGAAAAGTGCCATAGATTGTACCTAATCTGGCTTTAAATGGAAATAGATAATTCTGATACTGAAGTCCTGCTGATGAAGAGGAAATGTAAATTGCAGCCCTGAATAATTTTGATAGCTAATTCAAATAATTACAGTCTAAAAAATGAGACAGAAGTTTTTTTAGAAGTAAGTGATCAGGGCTGCTTTACATTTAACAGGTTGTTTATTCAAAGAAAGGATGTCTGCTCCTAATTACAGGAAAGACTTATAAACGTTTACTATTCCGATGAATGTTTACGCCTGTTTTACTGAGAATAACGCCAGATTTCATTATAAGTTATAATAATAACTTAAAATAGTGACCATATCATTTTTCTCATTCAACTTTAGACCTTCCTTTTTTATCTTTTTATCAATGGTTTTACCTTTATCGCCGAATGTCTTAATAAGTGTTTTCTTCTTTTTAGGCAATAAGACCAGTTTTTGTCCCTCAGAATCTTGCTCAATGAGGTAAAAGCTGTTTTTATTTTTTACGAATTTGGCAGGTATTGGCTGATCGTAACTGCTTTTCGCCGGTTTGGCCTCAACGTAACGTATATTTTCTTTCATATAGAGCATGAACTTATCATTGGAAAAGACCTTTTCGAGAAAGACTTTTTCCTGTTTGCCATTTTCAGTTTCTACAGGATGGATCTCGAAAATACGCTCGGAGCCGTCCCTTAGTTTTACACTATAAGCTTTAGACATGGTAAGTCCCAGAATATTTTCTCCCTGTTTGACTTCAATAACGTTTTCCACGGCATTAAAGCGCACCATCTTAGTTTCCTTGATATTGTTGATTTGGGCGGGCAGAAAATCTTCATACAAATATGGACTTCCTTCAGTTTCATCGTATTTGATGGTATTGGTACCAACAAAGAATAACAGTTCATTAAAGGAGTCATTACGCGGCCGGTTTATTTGAGCATTAAGACAGGGGGCCAGAGCAAGAGCAAAAACAACAGTTATCAGTACGGAATTTTTCATAGTTCTTTTAAGCAAAAAACCACCAGGTTCAGGGAAACTCTGGTGGTTTTATTATTTATTTAATGGTCTGAAAAAGTATTCTAGAAGTTCCCTGGGTTCTGAGTAATGTTAGGATTGTTGGTAAATTCATCTTCAACAATCGGGAAGATTACCTTGTCAGCTCCAGGGGCAGATTCCGGTCCACCGCCTGGTCTCAGGTTTTGGTTATTTCTGAGCAGGTCCATTCTTCGATGTCCTTCAAAGCAGAATTCCTTTCTTCTTTCCAATAGGATAGCATCCAAATCAACGGCACCCAATGCTGGAAGTCCGGCTCTTGCACGAATGGCATTTACATCGTTTAGCGGGGTGTCACCTATAGAAGTACCTCCTCTTAAATTAGCCTCCGCTCTGGTCAGATACATTTCCGCCATACGCAGTATCATACCGTCTGAGGCGTTATTAACAACATCTGGATACTTGGTGGTAAAAAAGGTGTTGTTACCCCCCGCGTCCGTTGCCGCCTGTGAAAGCTCATCAAATCTTCTGTCACCAGGTTCAGCCGCGAAAGTATCGATAAGGTCCTGGCTAAAGGGTGCATCACCTCTTCCACCTGGTGCCGGGTTATAGAAATTTACATAGACTTCATCACTGATCGTTGGCTCCTGAGGTCCGTCCGTCGGAGTGTTTAAAGCAACAAATAAGTTCTCCGGAGAACTGGGATTGCTGTCGTAAAAATCGTAATTAGGAGTAAGGGAGAAAACTCCCGATGAAATCACCTGATCTGCGAGATCCGCTGCCTGGCTCCACTGTTCGCGATATAGATATAATCTGGACAAAAGTGCTCTTGCCGCCCCTGCGGTAGCACGACCATCAGTTCCGAAGGGCGCTATATTAGTGGGGTTTTCAGGCAAACTTGCAATAGCGTCCAAAAGATCCTGCTCTATCAAGCCGTGTACTTCATTTACTGTAGAGCGTTCCAATTGGAAATCAGACAGCTCACTTTCTGCAAGGAAAGGCTGTAGTTGAAGGGGCACTCCTAAGTTGGAACCCTGAGCGAACTGGTACGGCTGTGCGAACAGATTTACCAATTGAAAATAGGTCAATGCCCGGAGGAATTTAGCTTCTCCTATAAACTTCGCTTTTTCGGTAGCCGAAAGATCCGGAAGATCTACATCCGGAAGGTTTTGAACAATATTGTTTGCTGCTCCAATAAGCTCGTATCCATCCAGCCAGATGTTATCGATAGAGGTATTGGTAGCCAAAGTCTCATATTGATCTACTTCCTGAAGTGAAGGGAAACTCCCTACGAAATTTACATTGTCCGACATGAAATCAGACATCAGTTGGGCCATCCCGTTAAGGTCACCACTCTGATTTTTACTATAGATACCTACCACAGCTCCATTGATAGAACCTCTGGTATTGAACACCGTAGCAGCTTCAACACTGTCTTCCGGAACAACATCCAGTCGGTCTTCACATGAAAAAGTGATGAGTAGTCCGAATAATATTGCGATTAATTTTATTGTCTTCATTGCTTAATTTTTTTTGAATTAAAACTGTATTCTGGCTCCTAATGAATAGGTTTTTGCCTGAGGTGCGGTGAAGAAAGACTCACCCTGGAATAGTGGATCGATATCATCCGTTACTTCCGGGTCAATTCCTTCCATTTCACTTCGCTTAATAGTAAAGAGGTTGGTGGCAGTTCCGTAGAAACGGACACCTGAAAATATACCTCCTAGTCGATCAAGCACCTTCTGTGGCAAACTGTAGCCTAAAGTTACGTTTTTAAGTCGCAGATAAGAAGCATCCAATTGTTGTTGTGTAGAACGCTGGTTAAACAGATTAAAGGTAGAACTTGTCGGACTGGGTAGGAAAGCATTGTCTCCAGGTTGTCTCCAGTAGTTCAGGTTCTGCCTTCTGATATTTACAATACCCCCGATAGCGTCATTACCGTCCGCAAATCGCAAACCATCGATAACCACATCGTTTCCGTAAGAGTAGTTCATCAGCACAGAAAGGTCAAAATCCCCCCATCGGATGGTATTCGTGATACCACCGGAAAAATCAGGTAGCGGGCTTCCTGTTACCACCCTGTCCGCAGACCCCGGATTGGTTGTAATATTACCGTTTACATCCAGCCATTCTGCATCTCCCGTTTGCGGGTTAACGCCTACATATCGGATCAGGAAGAAGTTATTCAACGATTCTCCTTCGATTGCCCTCTGTATAGGACCATCAATAATCCTTCTGCCTTGCGCATCTGTAGCAGCATCTTCATTGAGTTTAAGAACCTCATTATCTATGGTAGTAAGGTTGAAATTTAAACGCCAGTTGAAGTTTTCTGTCTGCGCGATCACACCGCTAAGGTCAAACTCCCATCCTGAGTTTTCCATCTCACCGATATTCCGACTAATGGTTGCAAATCCGGTTTGTGGAGGAAGCACCTGGTTAAGTAGCAGGTCGCTGGTCGTTTTCTTAAAGTAAGAAACATTGAAATTCAGTCTTCCACTAAACATGGTAGACTTGAATCCGATATCCAAAGTCTCACTTTCCTCCCATTTCAGGTCCGGATTGGCAGGTTGCCCTGGAATAATCCCGGACTGACCGGTGTAATCCGCAATCGCTCCAGCACTGTAAAGTGCCAAAGATGGGAAGGTCCCTAAACGGTCATTACCTACAGTACCGATACTTGCTCTCAAAGACAAATAATCAAAGAAGTTAAGGTCTTTGATGAATGTTTCCTCGGAAAGGATCCAACCTGCAGCTGCAGACCAGAAATAACCGAATCTATTATTTGCCCCGAATCGAGAAGAACCGTCACGTCTTATAGATCCTTCTACTAGGTACTTTCCTTTATAGTCATAGGAGACCCTGCTAAAAAGACCAAAAAGCCTTGATGGGAAACGATCTCCGTTTAATACTGTTGGTGTAGAACCGGAACCAAGATTTCTAAGGTCGTCTGTAAGGAAACCTGTAGAGAATACATTCAGACGGGTTCTCATGGTCTCTTCGTAGTTAAGACCTAATAATACGTTTAAATTATGATCATCTCCAAAGGTGTTCGTATAATTTAGCGTTTGGTTGGTCAACCATCGCTCTTCACGTACACTTACCTGCTGACCAAGTCCACCAGGACTGTTGAATTCCGCTTCTCTAGTAGTTTCTTCAGTGTCCAGACGGTCCATACCGAATTCCGAACGCCAGGTAAGGCCAGGTAGCGGAGTAACTTCTGTAAAGGCGTTTCCGATGACCCTGAATGTTTTTAACTCCCTGTCGTCTAATGCTACACGGGCGAAGATATTAGGGATAAAGGAACCGGATTGTACAAAGTTGCCCTCGTCGTCAAAAGCCCTTACTACCGGACTTTGCAGGAAAGCAGTTGTAAACGGCGCATCGATCTCATTCTCAATAAAAACCCTTGCCAGTCTGTTATTGGTAACCCCAAGGTTCATGCCGGCCTTTAACCAATCTGTCACATCTGTGTCAATATTAATCCGAGCGGCAGCTCGCTGCTGGTCGTTACCTATGATAAATCCTTCCCGGTCCGAATAGTCAAGTCCGAAGAAGAATGAGCTTTTTTCTCCACCTCCTCGTACTCCGAGATTGTAGTTCTGAGAAATTCCTGTACGCTGTACTCCTCCAAGCCAGTCAGTACCAGGATCTCCGATGGATCCAAGTCCCAGGTCTTCCGGAGAAACCGGGGTTCCCTGTTGCAGCGTAGCTACTTCGGATTTGAATTGTCTGAATTCATCGGCCGTCAGTATTTCCGGTACATCGGTAGATTCTGAAAACTGAGTGTTTACATCCAGGGTAACGGTAGTTTTGGAATTTCTTCTACCTTTTTTAGTGGTGATCAGAATAACCCCGTTTGCACCCCTTGACCCGTAAATAGAAGTTGCCCCTGCATCCTTAAGTACAGTAAGCGACTCTATATCATTAGGGTTTACATAAGAGAGGGGGTTGATATCTGTATTACCACCCCTGTTTAATGTATTTCCTTCAGTATCTGTGATAGGAACCCCGTCGATCACGATAAGGGGCTGACTACCGGAGTTAATGGAGTTTACACCTCGCACCCTGATCACAGCCGCAGAACCGATAACCCCAGAGGCATTTACGATCTGGGTACCGGCGGATTGTCCCTGAAGCAGCTGATCCGCAGATACTACCTGCAGATTCTCTATGGCTTCTTCCTTAACAATACCTACGTTCTGGATGATCTTTCGTTCTTCCTGGTTACCATAACCGATGACTACTACTTCTTCCAGTGCCTGAGCGTCCTCCTCCATTTGTACATTTAAGGTGCTGGAAGCTCCCACAGTCCGTTCCGTGGTACGTTGACCTAAATAGGAAAAGACCAATACATCGCCCTCGCTCGCGCTAATGGCATAATTCCCGTCAAAATCCGATTGAGTCCCGGTTGTCGTACCCTTGATCACAATGTTGACCCCGGGTAGGGGAATGTTGTTTTGGTCTGTGACCAGACCTGTAATTGTTTTTTCTTGTGCAAAAGAAAGTGTCATCCCCATGAGGAATAACAAGCACAGCCAGTTACATTTTTTTTTCATACGAATTAAAGTTTGAGTTATAATGTAAGTGGCAGCCCTGAAAGGTATTGATGACTAATTCAAATAAATACCCAAAAAAATGAGACCAAAGTAGTGTCTTTAAGGATACTTTTTCAGAGCTGCATTATTTACATTAGCTAGTTATGGCGTCAAAGTAACGGGCTGTACCAGAAATTGGAGGAAAGTCTTATAAACGTTTACTTAGCCGATGAAAGTTTACGCTTCTTTTACGTTTTACGACCTGACGTAGATCTTTTGGTACTCACTGGGAGTCAGTTGAGTATCTTTTTTGAAGGCTTTATTAAAAGTTACTTTATTGTTGTAACCGACTTCATAAGCAATATCTATGATATTTAAATTCTTCTTGCGATCACTATCCAGGATTTTCTTGGCTTCTTCAATCCTGTACTTGTTGATAAGTTCATGGAAACTCATCTCAAAGTGTTCGTTGATCACCTGTGAAGCGTTGTGTCTTGTAGTGTTTAATCTGGAGGCCAATAATTCCAAGCTGATATCGCTCTCTTTGTAGATCTTTTCCATTTCGAAAAGGGCTATGAGCTGATCCTTCAGTTCTATGGATAAACTGCTGGTGAGGCCGGACTTTTTGTACTTAAAGAATAGAGGATTCTTATAGGCGAAGGTTCCGCTGAAAACATTTGGTTGCACATTGGCGGAATAGCCGATATACAAAACCATAAGTGCCATACTGATTACCTGCATGTGGTAGAAGAATCCCGAATTGATATGATTGGTTATTAAAGTTCCGTATACGGCATAGGTAATAATGTAGAATACATGAATAAAATAGATATTGCGCTGCCAGATCCTGTTCTCCGTCGGTAACTCCTGTTCCTGCTTGCTCTTCAAATAGAGCTTGCGGATAAAGAACGCGTAAATGCCTAAAGACAGTAGCTTTAGGGAGACAAGGATGACCAGGTAGGAGGAGTCTCCAGGATTGTAACCGGCAATGGTACGTTCCAGCATCAACTGTAGTTTATCGTCTGCCGGCAAGGCGTAAATAGGCAGTATATAAAAAAGGAACAACACTGTGGGCAACAGATGTAGTAGGTCTATTTTCTTGAATTTATGCTGCTGCGTGATTCGCTTAAAATAAAAGTATAGCAGTGGGCCATACAGAAATATAAATACCGTCGACATCAAATAAGAATGTGGGAACTCATACTGATAATTCGTGATCAGCAGGCAGATATGAAAAATGAAGAAGGAGTGAATGAAAACAAACAGGCTGATCAGTATCCGGGCTACGAAGTCGATCTTTCGGTTAAAGTTGATCACCACGGCAATGTAAAAGCCGACAAACGCAACGTATAAATACACTAAGGCCCAGCCGTTTATCTTTGGGGTATATTTCCTGATCACCTCTTTGAATTCAGGGGCCTTTTGAATTGTGGTAAAGCCTTCACTATAGAGGAAACTCGTGTTGAATTCCTTTAAAAAGTAGCGTTCTATATGATCTGCCGCCTCGCTTGCTTTTCCCAGGCTTGCAGCGCTAAGCGCCATGTTTCTGTAGATCTTGGCACTGTCTCCTGATGCGCCTGGAAGTGCGGCTTTGAGGGATGGTACGGGTTTTTTGTTTACAACAGGGGGTTGAATAAGATCGGCCTCAGCCAGGCTTTGAATATTATTTTGAAAACTTTCGCCAAAATAATCTGCATTTCCTATCGGGGCTATAGGATAACCATATCCGACATAGAAAAGAAACAATAAAACAAGGCGAACCCGTCCCATTTAGTGATTGATGAATTAGCGTTTGCATGAAATTAGTTAATATATGTGCCCAGAAATCTTAAATTTCTCTTAAAAAAGGTAAGCCCCGATAATAATTTACCTTTTAGAAGTGGCCGGAATCCCCTTGTAACCAGCTAAATAGGATAATTATCAATAATATGGAAGAATACAGAGAATATGTTAACAAAAAACCCCGACCGGCAGGTCGGGGTTTAAAACTAACTAACTCAAAAAATACTAACTCAAATAATTCGGTATTGAAACTGTAAAGCCTTTTCCAGTCGGGAAAAAATTTTAACAGTTATATTTTAAACGGGGAAATCCCAGGTATATTGTGGTGATTATTAGGAATTTTCGCCCTTTAATCCTGCAAGGCAAAAACCCTTTGAAGTAAGGTGGTCGTCCTTGAAGAAACCTGATCGCGAATCGCTTTTTCCTCTACCGCTATCATCGTAAAAACCCCCTTGAGCGCTTCGGTGGTTACATAGTCTGTAAGATCTGGATTTACAGGTTTTACCAGAGGGATTGTGTTGTACCTGGTAATCAGTTTGCTCCAGACCTGATCCGCACCAACTTTCTTAAATGAGCTCTGGATCACCGGATTGAACCTGGCATAGAGCGGGTCCCTGGTTTTACCGGATAGATACTGTGTAGCCGCGTCCTGAGTACCCAGTAATATATTCCTGGCATCATTGAACGTAATACCCTTTACTGCATCCACAAAAATGGGCGTGGCTTCTCCTACGGCTTTTTCTGCTGCCCGATTGAGCAGCAGCAGCCCTTCGTCCGCAAGTTTACCGAGTCCGATATCCCTAAGAGTCTTATCCACTTTCTGAAGTTCCTCGGGTAAGAGGATCTTCACCAACTGGTTTTTATAGAAGCCATCAACTGCGGTGAGTTTGCTCACCTGCTTGTCAATACCCATCTGCAGCGCCTCCCTGAGGCCGTTAGCAATTTCGGCATTTGTAATCGGGGCACCTCCGCCGGGAAGCTGATTTACAACCTGTTGTAATTCGCCACAGGCCGTGGCGGTCAATACCAATAGAATGAGGAATAGCTTTTTCATAGACATAGAACGTCTGTATATGAGGAATTGTTTTGTGAAGGACTTAATTCTTAGTATAGCCGGAGTAGAACTAGGAAAAAATGACCGTTTTATTGTTGTATACCATGGTCTTGCGATCAATATGTAAGTGCACTGCTCTGGCCAGCACTATCTTTTCCAGGTCCCTTCCCTTGGCAATGAAGTCCTTAACAGTATGCGCGTGTGAAACCGGTGTAACATCCTGTTCAATGATAGGGCCGGCATCTAACTCCTCCGTAACGTAATGGCTGGTAGCGCCTATGATCTTGACACCACGCTCAAAAGCCGCATGATAAGGTTTTGCTCCTGCAAAAGCGGGAAGAAAAGAGTGGTGAATATTAATTATTCTATACGGGAACTCACTGATGATCTTTGAGGTCACGATCTGCATATAACGAGCTAGCACGATGAAGTCAATCTTATATTCCTTCAGCAATTCCAGCTGCCGGTCTTCCGCCTTAGCTTTGGTATCACGGGTCACGGGAATATGGTAAAAAGGAATGTCAAATTGCTTTGCAATATATTCCAGATCCAGATGGTTGCTCAAAATAAAAGGGATCTCAACCACCTTTTCTCCGGAACTGAACCTGCTTAGAAGATCGTAAAGGCAGTGATCGTACCTGGAAACAAACAAGGCCATTCTGGGTCTTAAGTGATCCAGATTCAGATTCCATTCCATATTGTAAGGCCCGGCCAGCTGCTCAGAAAAGCTCTTCTCAAAATCCCAAGGCAGCGACTGCCCTTCGAATTCGCACTCCAACCGCATAAAAAATACACCAACTTCTTTGTCAACATGTTGGTCCAGGTAGGTGATATTCCCGCCCTGGGCATGGATAAAGCCGGTAACCGCGCTGATAATACCTGCCTGATCCGGACAGTGAATGAGTATGGTTGCTTTCAAAATCGTACTTTTAGGGTGTAAAATTATAGCATAAAGAATCTACGGTAGTCAAAGGCAAATATTTTTATAAAATTCTGATAATAAGGTTATTTTTTTTGCATTTTCCGTAAATTGCACCCTCTAAATTGACCATTTATTGTTAATGAAGCAAGAAAAGCCGTATAAGCCAAAAAATAAGATTAGAATTGTTACCGCAGCCTCCTTGTTCGACGGGCACGATGCCGCAATAAACATCATGCGACGGATTATACAGGCTACCGGAGTGGAGGTCATCCACCTGGGACACGACAGAAGCGTCGCTGAGGTAGTAGATTGCGCGATCCAGGAAGATGTCAATGCCATTGCCATGACCTCTTACCAGGGTGGGCATAATGAATATTTCAAATATATGTACGACCTGCTCCAGGAACGAGGGGCCGGGCATATCAAGATCTTTGGAGGTGGCGGAGGGGTGATACTTCCCAAAGAGATAGAAGCACTAATGAAGTATGGTATCACCCGAATCTATTCCCCGGATGACGGCAGGAAGATGGGACTTCAGGGTATGATAAACGACCTGGTGATCCAAAGTGATACCGAGGTGCCGGAACTCTGTCTGCCAAAAGCGAAGAAGTTGAAGCAATGTCTGGAAGAAAAACAAGCGGGTGTGCTGGCTCGTTTGATCAGCCTGGCTGAGAACAGACCGGAAGAATTCGAAAAACACTTCAATTCCCTCGAAAATAGTCCAAAAGAACCTCCTGTACTGGGTATTACCGGCACAGGTGGAGCTGGTAAGTCGAGCCTTGTAGACGAGTTAGTGCGCCGATTTTTGATGGATTTTCCCGATAAGCATATCGGGATTATTTCTGTTGACCCGTCCAAGCGGAAAACCGGCGGGGCTTTGCTGGGAGACCGGATACGGATGAATGCCATTAATAACGAGCGGGTTTATATGCGCTCACTGGCCACTAGGCAATCCAACCTGGCCCTTTCTAAATATGTGAGTGAAGCCGTCAGGGTTCTAAAAGCCGCTGCCTTCGACCTTATTATTCTGGAGACCTCAGGTATAGGCCAATCGGATACGGAGATCATAGAACACAGCGACGTTTCTCTATACGTTATGACCCCGGAGTTCGGTGCGGCCACACAACTGGAAAAAATAGACATGCTTGATTTTGCCGACCTGGTGGCGATAAACAAGTTTGATAAGCGCGGAGCATTGGACGCCCTCAGGGATGTCCGCAAGCAATACGTACGCAATCATGGACTATGGGAAGAGGAAGACGAATCTCTGCCCGTATATGGTACTATAGCCTCGCAGTTCAACGACCCGGGCATGAATCTTTTGTATACCCGGCTTATGGAAAAGCTGGATGCAAAAACCAATGCCGGACTGCAAAGTAAATTGGAATTGAGCGATGAAATGTCGGAAAAAAGGTATGTGATCCCACCTGCAAGAACGCGCTACCTTTCCGAAATATCCGAAAACAACCGAGCCTATGACGACAAATCAAAACAGCAAAGTCTGGTAGCACAGCGTCTATACGGCATCTACCAAACGGTTATGTCTGTTAGCCATATCGGGAATGAGCGGGATGATAATGAGAGCCCTTCCTTTTTGGACGCCAACGGACTTCAACAGAAGAAGATCATAGCTGCGGCCCCGAAGGATATCAATACCGCATTGTTAGGGGAGCTTTTCAAGGAATTCGAAAGGATCAAGCTGGACCTTGACCCATACAACTGGGAAACCATCTTAAACTGGAGCGAACAGCAAAACCGCTATGCTCAGGATCAGTTTGATTTCAAGGTCCGTGGCAAGAACATTAAGATGGACACCACTACCGAGTCATTGTCCCATTCGCGAATACCAAAGGTTGCCTTGCCAAAATACAGGGCATGGGGAGACTTGCTTTTATGGAGTCTTCAGGAAAATGTGCCCGGCTCTTTTCCATTTACTTCAGGTTTATACCCATTTAAGCGAACCGGGGAAGATCCTACGCGTATGTTTGCAGGAGAAGGAGGACCGGAACGGACGAATAGAAGGTTTCATTACGTAAGCCTGGATATGCCCGCCAAAAGATTGTCCACGGCATTTGACTCGGTTACCCTTTACGGGAACGATCCCGGGCACAGGCCGGATATCTACGGAAAGATCGGGAATGCCGGGGTCTCTATCTGTTGCCTGGATGATGCAAAAAAGCTGTATTCCGGTTTTGATCTCAGCAACCCAATGACCTCGGTGAGTATGACCATCAATGGGCCGGCCCCTATGCTATTGGGCTTCTTCCTAAACGCCGCTATCGATCAGAACTGCGAAAAATATATTAGGGAAAACGGCCTTGAGCAGGAGGTTGAGGCCAAAATAGAGAAGCTTTTCAAAGAAAAAAAGGCCAAAAGGCCTGTTTACCACGGAGAGCTTCCTGAAGGAAATGATGGTTTGGGACTGATGTTACTCGGGTTGACCGGAGATATGGTGCTCCCGGCTAAGACTTACGAGGAAATAAAGGCACAAACCCTAAGGCAGGTAAGGGGTACTGTTCAGGCAGATATCCTTAAGGAAGACCAGGCTCAGAATACCTGTATTTTCTCAACGGAATTCGCTCTGAGATTGATGGGCGATGTTCAGGAGTATTTTATAGACCAGAGCGTCAGGAACTTTTATTCGGTTTCCATCTCTGGTTATCATATCGCTGAAGCCGGAGCGAATCCCATAACGCAATTGGCCTTTACGCTATCCAACGGATTTACCTATGTAGAGTATTTCCTGAGCCGGGGGATGGACATTGACAAATTCGGTCCTAACTTGTCCTTTTTCTTTTCTAATGGCGTGGATCCGGAGTACGCGGTAATCGGGAGGGTTGCCAGAAGGATTTGGTCTAAGGCCCTGAAAGAGAAATACGGAGCTTCCGCCAGGGCGCAGATGCTAAAATACCATATCCAGACCTCGGGTAGAAGTTTGCACGCTCAGGAAATTGATTTTAACGACATAAGAACCACACTTCAGGCCTTATACGCTATTTACGATAATTGTAATTCCCTGCACACCAACGCTTACGACGAAGCGATCACTACACCTACCGAAGAATCTGTGCGCAGGGCCATGGCTATTCAGCTGATCATCAACAAGGAGTTGGGCCTGGCAAAGAACGAAAATCCGCTTCAGGGGTCCTTTATCATTGAAGAATTAACGGACCTGGTAGAAGAAGCAGTATTGCTCGAATTCGACAGAATCACTGAAAGAGGTGGGGTTCTAGGAGCCATGGAGACCATGTATCAGCGATCCAAGATCCAGGAAGAAAGTTTGCACTACGAAACTTTGAAGCATACCGGAGCATATCCAATTATCGGGGTAAATACTTTTTTGAGTTCCAAAGGCTCGCCTACCGTCTTACCCGCTGAGGTCATCCGTGCCACGGAAGACGAGAAAAAACAACAAATACAAACCCTGGAGAGCCTGCATCTGAGAAATAAGGATGAAGCCAAAGATCAACTTGCTTTGCTTCAGGAAACCGCTATAGCGCATAAAAATCTGTTTGAACAGCTCATGGAAGCCACAAAAGTTTGCTCTTTGGGGCAAATCACCAAAGCGCTTTTCGAAGTTGGTGGGCAGTATCGCAGGAATATGTAGGGTCAGGAGCTGATCCTTTACAAAAAATCGTTAAACCCCCAATGGAGCTTATCGTTACCATTGCCAAGGGATTTTCTCCAGGCCTTGAAGGACTTTCTGAAGGTGCGGATCTCTTCTCTTAGCAGGCTGAGGTATTCTTTCTCTTTTACCCCCTGTTTTTCTAATCCCGTACAATACGAATTGATATTCCGTATCATTACATTGATGAAATTCGCACTTTTTATCCTTACGGTATGGGATTTAGAAGTTTCAGCCTTGGCAATCTGTTGGGATATCAGAATGGTGTCTGTTAAGAGACTATCCGCTATATGGTCCTTCAAACTATTTGATTGATAGAGCTTTAGTAAGTTTTGATTGTAACTTACATAGGACGCGATCTCCCGGCTCATGACGCAGAGATCGAGTGCTTTTCGGTAAACAGGTATCGTTCTTAAATTATCGTAGGGCATTTTCTTTCTTAGCAAATTCGTCTTATAAAATTACGACCAAATCCAAAAATGGCACTTTTTAATCGATAGCTTTTTTGTAGATTTACTTTAAAAACACAAATTATTGGTGGATAAAACATCGAATTTAAAGATAGATGAGCTCAATTGGGCCATTTTGCAATTATTACAGGAAAATTCCAGGGAATCTTTTGCCAGTATAGGGCGTAAAGTGGGCCTGACCCCTCCGGCAGTGGCTGAGCGTGTTAAGAAAATGGAGGACCTCGGGATATTGACCGGCTATGCGGCCAATGTTTCCTATAACAAATCCGGCTACCAGTTGAAAGCTATCATTACGCTAAAGGCGTTCATGGGTAAATTGAAGCCTTTCCTCGAGATGGTAAAATCCCTTTCCGAAGTTACCAATTGCTATCGTATCACCGGAGAAGTAAACATAGTGATGGAGGTAGTGCTCAAAGACCAGGCGCACCTGGAAACCTTTATTGACAAACTGATCCAATACGGGGAAACTACCACTCATATCATTCTGTCAGAAGTCGTGTCTAATGGCCCCATACGTCCGGTATGATAGGCTTAGGCAGGGGCCAGACCCATCAGAAAGATCATTTTAGCTATATTTAAAGATATAAGTCAGCCGCAATGTTCGCGACCCTTGAAGATACCGTAACAGCAATCGTATGCCTGATCACTGCAGTAGTCATACATCGGATCTATGTCAAGGAAAAAAAGGCCAGAGTGCAACCCCAGGACGTAAAGGGTATTATGTGGTTTGGCCTGGCAATTTTTATTTGGGGTCTGGGAGCCCTGATCGAATTGTTTGCTGTTCTGGCTATGGGTTGGCCCCCAAACCATAAACTTCTGATATTTCTCGGGGTGTTGGTTTCCCTTTTAAATTCCATGTTCATTTTATTATCCCTTCCATCCATTGAGCATTCTTCGGACCGGAATATTGTTATCCGAATTGTGGAGCGTTTTTCGGAAAGGGAATTCTATTTTATTTTTGGAGGGATCATGCTGATGCTTGCATTTGTATTCCTCGCCACTTCATTTGGTGTAAGTGGTATGAGTAACTCCCTGATATGGCTCATAGACATCCCTATCTCCCTGGTGGTAGCTTTTGCGCTGCTTAACGAGTTGAACAAGGCCTTTGCTAACCGCAAAATGAAATTCATGTATCTGCCAAGCTTCGGACTTTTTGTGCTTATCGTTATTGCCGTAACACACCGTATTATCCCGGAGGAATTGATACCGCAAGCGATTCCAATGTCTTCCTGGGCACTGCTTGGAACGGTAACGGCCATTTCCTTTAAGTTTTTGTTCATTCTGCTGTTTTCCATTTTGTTGTACAGCTGGAAATTCCTCTCGGAGAAAGAAGCCCAGCAAAGTGTGCTAAGCAGGATATCAAAGCGGAACGAAACCCTGGAGCTTAGTAACAGCAAGCTTCAACTTGCCAACGACAGCCATTTGGATACCATTTCCAGGCTCAAGGAAGAGGTCACGGAATTACGCGCTGCCACCCAGGCAAATTTGTCGGATAGACAAAAGGAAGTGCTTGCGAACCTGGGCGTCTGTGGAGAAGCCAAGTCGTATACGGAGATAGCGCAAGCCATGCATATCAGTCTTGACGGCTTTCAGGCGCACATCCATCAGATCAAAAAAGTGCTTCATATCCAGGGGACTGAAGGCAAAACCCGGCTTATTCAGTATGCCAGAGACAATGATCTGCTACGTTTTGCTACTATTGAGAATGAGAAATAAAGTGCATTGTTTGACATTGACAACAGCTGCAAAGATTCATTCAAAGTCCTCGTTATTTCAATAGTCTTAGCCTGTACTTACGTATGTGTTTAAACATTACTCCCTGAAATTTTGAACACTGTTTAACCTTTTAGTCCAACGGATAAAAGCCCAAATTCGCTCCAATTCAAATTTTTAGCGATGCGAAAGAAGAGCGTACTGTGGGCATATCTCTTATTACCCGTAACAACCAATGCTCAGCAAGGCCTTGATGAGCAGATCAACCAGAATTTTCAGAAGGCAACCGGATGGTTTGTCGATGCCGTTTTTGCGGAGATACCAATAACGGACTCGGTAGGTTTGCCCTGGGTGCTTATCGTCCTTATTTTTGGCGCAAGTTTTTTTACGGCCTACTTCCGTGGAATAAATTTTACTGGTTTCGCAACTTCTGTGCGAATTATTCGCGGTAATTATGACGGACTGGAAACTGAGGACAAAACAGTGGATGATTCGGCAAAACCCCAGGCTGAAGAACAAGGTGAGGTGAGTCATTTTCAGGCGCTTACTGCCGCGCTTTCCGCAACCGTAGGCCTTGGAAATATTGCTGGGGTAGCTATTGCCCTGTCTGTGGGCGGTCCCGGGGCTACATTTTGGATGATACTGGTAGGTTTTCTGGGAATGGCCTCCAAATTTGTAGAGTGCACTCTTGGGGTGAAATACCGGGAAATTGATGAGAACGGAAAGGTCTATGGCGGTCCCATGTATTATCTCAGGAAAGGACTTCAGGACAAAGGACTGGGAAGATTGGGTAAGATCCTCGCAGTGGTTTTTTCGATCATGTGCATAGGCGGGTCCTTTGGAGGAGGAAATATGTTTCAGGTAAATCAGGCCTTTCAATTATTCCAATACGTAACAGGTGGTGAAGCGAGTTTTGTGCAGGGATACGGTTGGGTCTTTGGTTTGTTGATGGCAATTTTGGTTGCTATTGTGATCATAGGAGGAATAAAGAAGATCGCCAAGGTTACCGACAAGATCGTGCCGGCCATGGTAGTCCTTTACGTGGTTGCTGTATTAAGTGTTATCGGTATTAATTACAGCGCGATCCCAGACGCCTTCTCGGCCATATTTAAGGGAGCTTTCACCGGAGAAGGTGTGGCCGGTGGTTTTATCGGGGTGTTGATACAGGGTTTTAGAAGAGCTGCTTTTTCCAACGAGGCCGGGATCGGTTCTGCCTCTATTGCCCACTCTGCGGTCCGGACAAGATTTGCTGCCAGTGAAGGACTGGTCGCCCTTTTGGAGCCTTTTATAGATACGGTCGTGGTCTGTACAATGACTGCCCTGGCTCTGATTATAACAGGACAGGTAGTTATAGGTGTGGAACTTTCAGACTCTCAAGGGGTAGTACTTACCGCTAATGCCCTGGAAAGCGCGGTTTCCTGGTTTCCTTTCCTCCTTTCATTTGCTGTGATCCTCTTTGCTTTTTCCTCCATGATCTCATGGTCTTATTACGGCTATCAGGCATGGTCTTACCTCTTTGGAAGAAGTAAAAATGCCGAGTATATTTACAAAACTGTATTTTGTCTTTTTGTGATCGTTGGTGCGGCTGCAGGTCTTGAAGCTGTAACTGATTTTTCGGACGCTATGATCTTTTCCATGTTAGTGCCGAATATGATCGGTCTGTTCATATTAGTACCCCAGGTTAGACAAGAATTGAACCGCTATTACAAGGCCATCAAAAGGGTAGCATAAAAGGGTTTTATTTTTGGGGTTCAGAGATTTAATTAGTTATTTTATCTCGTGGACATGGATAAACTTAACGAGTATTTTCAGATAGCCCTGGACAAGGTCGTTTTCTTCCTGCCCAAAATAATTGCCGCGGCTCTCATCCTCTGGATCGGATTCAAGATCGTAAAGAAACTGGTGAACTGGGTAGGGAAATTGCTGCAGAAAGCCGGTTTTTCGGAATCGCTCAGACCTTTTTTAACCTCTACCGTCAGTGTACTTTTAAAAGGTACCGTCTTATTCATTATCGCCACAATTATAGGTGCAGACCTCACCGGCCTGATTGCCATCCTGGCAGCGGCTGGGTTCGCGATAGGAATGGCGTTGCAGGGTAGTCTTGGGAATTTTGCTTCAGGAATACTTATACTGACTCTAAAGCCCTACAAGGTTGGTGACTGGATACAGTTGGAGGATAAGTTCGGTAGGGTACAGGAGATAGGGATCTTCAGCACTGATGTGCTTACTCCGGGTAATAAGATCCTGATCATTCCTAATTCCATGGTCACGGATTCAGTGGTAACCAATTATTCTGAAAAAGGCATGATCCGGTTGGAACTGACGGTTACCATGCCTTATGAAGAGAGTTTTCCGAAGGTTAGGGAGATTATACTTGAAGCGCTTTCAGATATCCCCAGGATCCTTAGGGATCCTGCTCCGGAAATTGGCATTTTGAATTTTGAGTCCCACAACATAGAACTTATTGTACGTCCGTTTGTAATTCCGGACGACTTTTGGGAAGTTACCTTTGCCGCTAACAAAGCGATAAAGAATGCTTTCAATCAATACCAGGTTAAAGTTGCGTATTCCGAGGGGGTGGAGATGGGCCTTATCGGAGAGTAATGCAAGGTGTTTATTTTGGCCGGATTTTTGATGTATCGAATGCTATGAAGAAACTTTTACCCTTCTTTTTCCTCTTGAGTGCCGCAATTGGCGGGGATTTGAGTGCCCAGCAACTCACCCTAAAAAAAGGGGTCATTATGAACGCTATACCGGTAAATGATTCAATTCCAGAGAGTTATTCATTATATCTTCCCACAAGTTTTGACAATACCGGGCGTTGGCCAATAGTGTTCGTTTTTGAGATGGAGGGTAAGTCCAAACAGGCGCTTCATATGTTTACGGAGGCTGCTGAGGAACACGGTTATATTCTGGCCAGTTCTAACAGTGTTAGTGATAGTTTATCACTTTCCAAAAACGTATTGATCGCCAGCCGTATGTTCGGGGCTGTATCCAAGATCTTGCCCATTAACAATCGGCGGGCCTATACTGCCGGCTTCTCCTTCGGAGCAAAATTCGCTTCGGCCATACCTACTTTTGTCAAGCAGATTGAAGGGGTTATTTCCGTTGGTTCCCCTGTTCCGAATACGGAACTATTAAGTAACAAAAGACCCTTTCATTTTGTAGGGATAGTCGGTAAAGAAGATTTTAATTACAGCACCATGAGGAATGCCGCCAAGGTGCTGAACCGGCTCAAATTCCCGAATCAGTTGCTCACTTTTGAAGGAGGACATGAGTGGCCTCCTAAAGGTCATATCTCAAGAGCCATGGAGATCCTTAAGCTCGCAGCCATGGCAAAAGGCAACACTGAAAAAGATGATCAACAGGTATTGCAAAGTTACCAGAAGCGCTATCAGACATATACGCGACTCCGTTCGGCACAAAAAATGCTTCAGGCACACGACCTGATTCAGGAGATGGTATCTGTCTACAGACCTTTTTACGAACTGGATTCCCTGGCGGCAATTAGAAAAGCAATTCGAAGGGATAAGGTATACCGGAGTCAAAAACGAAATGAAAACAACATTCTGTTTCGTGAAGGTCTTATCAAGGAAGACTACCTCTATTATCTGGAAGAGGATTTGCTGACCTATAATTTCAATAATTTGGGATGGTGGAATTACCAAATGGGGAAGCTGGCCCAGTACAAGAAGAGCAATAATTCCGAAGAAAAGATGATGGGTGAAAGGCTTTCAGGTTTTATAAATGCCCTGATTGAAGATAATATCGATTTGCTCAATGAAGAAAAATTGAAAGATGAAGAAGGGCTTCTTTTTCTATGGATGTTAAAGACGATTACCGCTCCAAAAGAATACGAACACTACCTGAGTATTATTTCTTTAAGTTCTAAGTACGAAGATTACGGAACATCAATTTTCTACCTGGAAGAGCTGCTTAAAAATGGGTACAAGGACAAGGCGGCCCTTTACGAATTAGAACATACGGCCCTATTCCGGATTAGCCCGGAATTCAATGAGATTGTCAATAAATACCTTAAAGACGCCCGCTACGATGTCATTGAGGAATGAGATGGGGAACAGCATCTAAATCCCAGTCTATGACCAGGCCTTTGGCCAAAGATCTCGCAATCTCTTTTCCGTACAAAAATTCACATAGATAAAGCGCTGCATCAAAACTTCTGGCTCCACCTGCTGAGGTGATGTATTTCCCATCATGCACGAAAAGCACGCTGTCTGCGACTTTGAGATTGGGAAACATGGTCTTATACGCCTCTATATCGCTGGGGAAGGTGGTGGAAACCACACTGTCCAGCAGTCCGGCCTTGGCCAACACAAAGGAGCCGTCACAATGAGAAGTAACAAATTTTGCAGTTTGCCCGACCTGCTTTACAAAATTGAGCATTACCTCGTCTTCCAGATCCGAATCAAGATGGTGTTCCGCGCTGGGAACTACCAGAATATCAATAGGTGGCAGGCTATCCCGGGTATAGTCAAAATCTGGTAAGATCCGCACTCCTTCAAAGGAGATTACAGCATCCCTGGAGTTGGCTACCGTAAATGTATTCATGGCTTTTATTCCCTCACGGTATTGGGTGTGCTGGAATATGTCAAAAGGGGCTGTGAATTCCGTGTTATAGGTTCCATCCATAATGAGGAATGCCACATTATAACGGTTGGATTCCAGTTTTGGACTATAGGCTTCTTCCCGGGCCGGGGAGTTCGTTTTTTCCCTGCTTTCCGAACAGGAGAGCAGCACTACGGCAAAGGCAAGTGGGAATATGTATTTCATTTTCTTCGGATCAGCTTTTTAAGTGCTAAAAGTAGTAAAATCCCCAATAGCCCAACTAATGCAGCTGCATACCAGGTAATTTCATATCCGTATTGGGATATAGACAGCATGCCTGAATTATGGGCAAAGACATGTGATATGGAAAATGCTATACTGTACAACGCCATATACTCCCCCTGATTGCCACGTTTGGCACGGTCCATCGCAAAGGCGTTGGAAAATGGAAATATTATCATTTCTCCAAGGGTCATGAGCAACATTCCTATAACTACTATGCCGCCCCAGGACGAAAGGTTAAGAACAAAGAAACTCATTAAAACCAGGAATAAACCGGCTATAATATTCCCGATTTTAGACCATGGCCTGCTTTCCATGAATTTGATCAGCGGCATCTCAAAAGTGAAGATCAAAAGCCCGTTCATACCAAGGAGTAAGCCTATCTCGTATTCACTAAGTAATCGCTCTTCTTTGTAGTAAAGTGGCATAGTCGAAAAATACTGAACAAAAATAAATCCATAGAGGACCATAGACCCGATAAAGAGCCCATATGGTAAATCCCTGTAGGCGGATTTTGGAGCGCTATTTTTAACCTGATCAAGGACCTTGGCTTTCCTGGGATTCAGAAGGGACCACAACAATATTCCCGCTGCGATACAGGTTCCCCCATCCACCCAAAATAAACCTCCGTATCCTAAAGTGGCAATGATAAGACCACCTACTGCGGGCCCGGCGGAAAACCCCAGATTTATGGCCAGGCGTATGAGTGTTACAGAACGGGTCTTGTTCTCCGGTTTACTATAGGCACTTAATGCGACCAGGGAAGCGGGCCGGAAGGCATCTGCAACGATCATCAGTATAAAGATACCTCCACTCAATACCCAAAAATCCGACAGGAACTGTATGCTGATAAATAGTATGCCGGTAAGGACAAGACTTATCAGCATTACCCTGTAGTAACCAAAGAGATCCGTCAGTTTTCCACCCAGCCAGGAGCCAACCAGGGAACCCAGCCCAAAGGAGGTCATGATTATGCCCACATTTTCCAGGCTCAACCCGAGATCATTGGTCAGGTAAAGTGAGAGGAAGGGAATAACCATGGTGCCGGCACGGTTGATCAGCGTTATTAATGCCAACCACCATACTTCACTGGATAAGCCTTTAAAGGAATTTATATAGTTTAAATAGAGCGTTTTCACCGTATAAAACCCATTAAAAAAGCCCTGACGGAATCGCCAGGGCTTATATTATTAATAATCACGTTCGATTTTCAACATAGACAGCTCCTGACCCTAGTTCCTGGATCTGTATAGACAGTCTTAAAAATCGAAAGTGCTTGCATTTTTCTAAAATGAAGCTCAAAGCTACATAAAAAAATGCTATGTTGTATTTTTACCTTCAAAACTAAATTCTGTGAAGCGCGCAATACTCACTTTTACGCTTTTGACACTGGTCTTTTTGGTCTCCTGTAATCAAGGCAAGAAATACCATGATCAGGCAGCCAAGATGGAGGTGGTGAATGGCTCTGAAATGGTGCAGGAGATATTGGATTTTCAGCGGAATCTGGATGCGGAATTCAAAGACCCGGATAGCTCCCCATTGGCAGACCGTCATCGGAAGGATTTCGAAGGACTGGATTTTTTTAAACCGGATACCAGCTATAGGGTAGTGGCCTCGCTGAAAAGAACGCCGGATGCCGTTCCCTTTTTGATGCCCACAAATACAGACAGGAAGTCGGAGGAGGTGGTTTATGGAATTGCACTTTTTTACCTCAAAGGAGAATGGCATGAGTTAGAGATCTATCAAACCAGGGAACTTATGCAGGAAGAAGGTTACGAAGACTATCTTTTCTTACCCTTTCTGGACCTGACCAACGGAAAAGAGACTTATGCCGGTGGGCGTTATCTCGATCTGAGAATTCCGCAGGGTGATAGCCTCATCATTGATTTCAACAGGGCTTATAATCCCTATTGTGCCTACAATCCGAAATATTCCTGTCCTATAGTCCCGCGGGTGAACGCCTTGAATATTCCGGTAACTGCGGGGGTAAAGGCTTTTCCGGAAACGGCCAAAAAGTAAAGCCCCGATCCTTGGACCGGGGCCTCAGCCTGAGTGAACTAAACAAAACCAAACTAATCGATTCTTTTCTAAAACCCGTAGACTGCTGCGAGTACAAATGATGCCAGGCTTCCGTTGACTTCGAGATCGTTATTCACGAAAACATCTTCAGAAGAGCTGTCCAGACGAATTTCCGGAATGATGGTCAGATCTCCTACCTTGGCGTTTCCGGTAAGCGTCACTGTAAATACACTACCATCGCCATCGGCATCTGATCCAATACCTGCAATATCACCAAAGAACTCGCTGGTGGCAAAGTACTCACCTCTAAGTCCGATTGTAAAGGTCTCGGAAGTTTTTAACTGAGGATATAAGGCGGCTCCGTAAAAACCGGCTCCATCGGTGTCCTGATAAGTCGCGTTGATTCCGAGGAAGAAATCATCTGACACATCAAAACCTCCAGTATAGTCTATTTGAAAGAGGGACTTAACATCAGTATCTACAAGGGCTCCCGTACCGTCTAGCACTTCATTGAATCCCTGCTTACCGAAAAGAACATTGATATACTGACCGGAATACCCTAGTTGCGCTCCAAAAGAAAGCTCACCGAATGGGTTGATATCCGTAAAATCTGTGGGGTTCAATACCGCAAGCATGGCAGACCAGTCATTTCCAAGATCAAAGTCGGCCTTAAGACCAGCATGAGAGAATGGTCCGTAAGAGAACATATAGGATGTACTGTAGTTAAAGTTTGCCGTAGGGGAGATCACCTCATAACCCAGGAAGGTATTGAAGTTACCAAAGGTAAGTGTGGTACTTTCGCTGACATTCCAATAGACGTAAAGCTGGTTTACGATGTTGGGTGATCCGAAAGGCGAACCAAATACTGCATCTTCTCCTCGTGGACCAAAAACAAGGTCGGCAACAAAACCTACCTTATCACCTTCGTAACCCGCGATCAGATTTACCATACCCAACGCGAATCCAGGGTCGTTAGCAAAAGAGGATCCCGGAGCGGTGGCAGGGATAACCCCTATCTGGTCTCCAGCCGTGTCAAGTACAGGCACCTCCTTATTCAGGCCATTGAAGTTAGCGCGGTAGTAGGCATCAACGGATCCGCTGAAGCTAAATTTTGACCCTTCTTCCTCTTCATCGTCCTGTGCAAAAGAGGCTGTTCCGACAAGCATGATGGCCAAAAGAATAATATTTTTTATGTAATTTGTGTGAATGATCGTTTTCATATCTTAATGATTTGTATCCTGCATAAAACCAGGATGTTAACTAGTTAATTGAGCTTTAGTTATAAGTAATATGGAAATGGTTTTGAACGGAGCGTTTGGCAGAACGCTCCGTTCTTTTTCTTTTTAATGCTGGTTCATTCTGAAGTCGGCATATGCATCCATACCGTGTTCGTGAAGATCCAATCCTTCCAGTTCTTCCTCTTTAGATACCCGTATTCCCACGGTTTTCTTAAGTGCGAAGATTATCAGGAATGCTGTCAGCGAACAGAAGGTCGCGGCGGCTCCAACTCCGGCCAATTGGTAAAGGAATTGATCCATTCCTGCCATGGAACCGAAGATCCCTACCGCGAGTGTACCCCAGATACCGCATATAAGGTGAACTGTAACCGCACCTACGGGATCGTCTAGTTTCAATCTGTCTATGAGTGCAACACCCAGTACGATAATCGCTCCAGCGATCAGCCCGATAACAACTGATTCGGTAGGTGACATCAGGTCTGCTCCTGCAGTGATGCCTACCAGTCCGCCCAGAATTCCGTTAAGGAACATGGTAAGATCGTAGTTTTTGTATAGTAGGGTAGAAAGGATAAATGATCCTACACCTCCCGCGGCGGCTGCAAGACAGGTTGTTACGAGTACCAGTGAGGTAGTGGCCGGGTCTGCCGAAAGTACAGAACCTCCGTTAAAACCGAACCAGCCTAGCCAAAGGATTAGTACCCCGGCTGTTGCCATTGGGATGCTGTGACCTGGAATAGCCTTAGGTTTTCCATCCTCCCCGAACTTGCCAATACGGGCACCGAGCAGGTATATAGCGATAAGGGCTCCCCATCCTCCAACAGAGTGAACCAGGGTAGAACCTGCAAAATCGTAGAATCCTCCGTCTTCTCCACCAAGGGTAGAAAGGAATCCACCTCCCCATTGCCATGACCCAACTATAGGGTATACAAGGCCTACATATAGGATAGTGAATATCATAAAAGGTCCTATTTTGATACGTTCGGCAACCGCACCGGAAACGATGGTAGCGGCTGTGGCGGCGAACATCCCCTGGAACAGGAAATCTGTCCACCAGGTGTAACCACCATCGGCATAATCCGGAGTCATCCCGTTTTCAGGAGCTCCAATACCAAATCCTGCAAAGTCGAGAATACCTGAAGAACCTTCCTCAAATCCGGGATACATCAGGTTAAAACCACCAATGTAGTACATTAATAGTCCGACAGTGATAATGAAAATATTCTTAAATAATATGTTAATTGTATTTTTCTGTCTGGTTAATCCGATTTCTAAAAATGCAAAACCCATGTGCATAAAAAACACCAGGGCGGTGCAAACCATCATCCAAACATTATTAGCTGTAAATAATCCTGCGTCCATTTCTTATAAGTATTAGTTAGTTAGTTTTTAGTTGATTCCGGCATGGCCGTCTTCTCCTGTTCTTATTCGATAGGCATTCATGACGTCCGACACAAACACCTTTCCATCCCCTACGTTACCGGTACGAGCCGATTCCATAATGGTACTTAAGGTTTTGTCTAGAAATTCATCGGAAATCACGATCACCAAATAACGCCTTTGGATGTCTGATGTACTGTAGGAAATGCCTCGATAAACATGTCCTTGCTTCTCGTTGCCAACTCCAGTTACATCCCAGTAACTGAAGAAGTTTACCTCAATCTGATGCAGTGCCTTTTTGACCTCATCAAATTTCGATTTTCGAATAATTGCCTCGATTTTTTTCATTTGTAAAGTTTATTGTTGACGGGCCAAATATATATCTAAAAAAATTACCCCCATCAAAAAGTGGGGGTATTGGTCTAATTTTTGTTTTTATTTCAAAATGACCCCCATAATTTTATGGGTATTTCTTTTTCAAATTGAAAAAATTGCATTATTAATGATGAATAGTCAAAAAAGGGCAGTCAATCTTAAAAGATTGTACGTATTTCACTACATTCTCCGCTGATTTGTTTAAAAATGTGATAAAATTTAGAAGATTATTGAAAATTAAATAAAAAGGGAGGTAAATGTGATAATCAAAACAATCTGGCCAGCCAAAGGCCTAATGCAATGGCCAAAATCCCTGTTAGAATACTGCTAATGAGATAGATACTGAAGTGTAGTAATTCTCCCGAACTTAATAGGGAATGCTTCTCAAATGCAAAGGTTGAAAAGGTGGTAAATCCGCCGCAAAAGCCTGCTGTTAGTAAGAGAACCTGACTTTCACTGAGCAGATTCCCCTTTGCGGAAAGACCGAGGATGACGCCAATAATCAAACTACCTATAATGTTCACCATAAAGGTGCCCAGGTAAAAATGTTCAAAGTGATCGTTAAAACTTCTTGAGATGAGAAAGCGGAGACAGCTACCGAGGCCTCCACCTAAAAAAACAAGCAACAACTGTTGTTTCATACCCTAAAGGTATAAAACTAAATCGCTTTTTTGTATTTGGAGGAAATGAAATCCAAAGGAAGGATTTTTGCCGGAGTCTGTCCGGGAACACCCTTTTTCAGATCTGCAACTTTTTTGTCTCTGCTACCCAGGATACTGGAGATCAGTAGGGCGGCATTTATGAGGACAAGAACAGCAAAAATCGCAAAAAAGGTTACCATTTATCGGATTTGATTAACATTACAACGCAAAATTAAGCCTTTTGGTATATTATACGAATAATTCGGAAAGAATGTTGTGAATATCTTAATTTTTGTGGTATGCATACTTTTCCTACCTATTTATTGAGCATATGCTTAATCAGAAATAGTATGATTACAAATACCGTAAAGCCCAGCCCTACCCATCCGAAACCTTTGTAATTCTTTTTGTGGATGGTCTTGTCTTTTCTGTAGGTAACGATTAGGACAACAGTGAAAGCAAGGATAAAAAAGAGTGCAAAAATGAGTTGCCCGGTGCTGAACATATTGTGTATTTTTGGCAAAATTAAACCAAAAAGACTTAAACATGAAGAGAAAGATCAGAGCGGTTCAACAATTTCACACCGCCTTCGGACTAGGAGTGGCGGATACACCTATTGCTAACCTCGGAAAGACCAAAAACAGGCTGCGCTTTGATCTTATGGACGAAGAGAACAAGGAGTATTTTGAGGCGGCCCAAAACGGCGACCTGGTAGAAGTGGCGGACGCTCTTGGGGATATGCTTTACATCCTATGCGGAACCATACTGGAACACGGTATGCAGTATAAGATAGAAGAGGTTTTTGAAGAGATCCAGCGCAGTAATATGAGTAAGCTGGGTGCCGATGGGAAGCCCATTTACCGCGAAGACGGAAAAGTGCTAAAGGGCCCGGATTATTTCAAACCGGATATTAAAGGAGTTCTGGATAAATAAAAAAAGGAGGGTGTAAAAGCCCTCCTTCTTATTTATATGAATTTTGGATCACAATACGCTGTACCGCCAGCCAAATTTGTCTTCGGCCCGGTTGTACTGAATATCGGTGATCATTTTCTTCAGTTTATGTGCGTAGCTATCCTCCAATTCCGGAAGCTCGTAATCTTTCCCCTTATAACCGAATGATGCTATCGGAGAGATCACTGCCGCCGTGCCAGCACCAAAGAGTTCTTTTAAACTTCCCTCCTTTGCCGCCTCGACAAGCTCATGCACGGAGATCTTCCGGACTTCTGTCGGAATCCCAAGATCTTCTGCCAGAGTTAGTATGCTTTTCCTTGTCACGCCATCCAAAATACGGTCGCTAACAGGGCTGGTGATAAGTGTGTCGCCAATGCGCACAAATACATTCATCGCACCGGCTTCCTCTATATATTCGTGGCTTACATCATCAGTCCAAATTACTTGTTGGTAGCCCTTGTCTACTGCCAACTGAGTTGGGTAAAACTGTCCGGCGTAGTTACCACCGGCTTTGGCGTAACCTACTCCGCCATTTGCGGCACGGGAATATTTCTCCTCGATGAGGACACTAACTTTACCAGAAAAATATGCACCCGAAGGAGCACAGGCAATGATAAAGGTGTAGGAGTCTGCTGGAGAGGCATGGAAACCTGTTCCGGAGGCAAACATAAATGGCCTGACGTATAGCGAACTTCCTGCGGCCTGAGGAATCCATTTCTCATCCAGTTGAAGTAGCGTTCTCAACCCATCCATAAAAACTTCCTCCGGCAACTCCGGCATAGCCAGACGTTTGGCAGAGATATTCAATCGTTTTTGATTTTCCTGTGGTCTAAAAAGCCAAACACCTCCCTCGCTGTCCTTGTAAGCCTTCATACCTTCAAATATGGCCTGGCCGTAGTGAAAAACTTTGGCTGACGGCTCCAGGCTCAGAGGCTGGTAAGGAACAATTTTTGGCGATTGCCATGCTCCATCGACGTATTCGCAGATCAACATATGGTCTGCAAATACACTGCCAAAAGAGAGATTGTCAAAGTCAATCTCGCTAAGCCTTGAAGTTTTTACCTTTTCAATCGAAAGGTTTTTAACCGATGTCTCCATGAAAATTGCGTTTTACAAGAATAAAATTAATCATTTATACAGAGTTCGCCCTTCTTTTTTAGGGCAAAATTTCTGAGTTTTGCAGATGTCTCACAAATATTATTAATAATGAAAGGTTTTAACATTTTACTTGTGGTTTTGGTATTGTTTAGCGCCTGTAAGCAGCAGGAGAAGTCGGCTAAGAATGTGGATGAAATGCAAAAAAACACGGCATACGAATCCTATGGAGAAAAATTATCTACTTCGGGAATTGAAAAACCTGAAAAAGTTTTGGCTTCTTATAGGGCCCTTGGAGCATCAGATACTTTAAAGACCAAATTTTCTGCAAGGGTAAAAGAGGTTTGCCAGGTAAAGGGCTGCTGGATGAAATTGGAGTTACCCGATGGAGCAGAGACCATGGTGAAATTTAAGGACTACGGTTTTTTTGTACCCACGGACATAGTCGGTAAAGAGGTAGTTGTAAATGGCAACGCATTTCTGGAAGTGGTAAGTGTGGACGATCAAAAACACTACGCTCAGGATGCAGGCAAATCCGAGAAAGAAATTGCTGCCATTACCGAAGAGATCAGAAACTACGGCTTTGAAGCGGATGGGGTACTGCTAAAGCAATAGACTTGAAACGGAAAGTGATCAAAACGGCGGATGGTTCAACGACCATTCAGATCGAGGAATGGGGTGAACAGTATCATTCACTTCACGGAGCGCTTCAGGAAGCATATCACGTGTTCATTTCTCATGGATTGGATCAGATCCGCAAGCGGGAAATAAGCATACTGGAGGTAGGTTTTGGGACCGGTTTAAACGCCCTGATATCGCTAATTGAGGCCCGAAAAAAGGGTATTGCCATAAGATATACCGGAGTGGAAAAATTCCCGGTAGCTCCGGAGGAGATCAGCCAACTGAATTACCTTGAAATGCTCGGTGCAGAGAAAGATGCAAAATCCTTTGAACGCATGCACAAGGCTACATGGGAAGAAGCCAATCCAATAGAAAGCGGTTTTGTTCTGGAGAAGCAACAAAAGGATTTCAGGGAGATCGAGGATATAGATATGTACGAGCTTGTTTATTTTGACGCTTTCGGAGCAAGAGTACAGCCAGAGCTTTGGACTGAAGCGATTTTTGTCAAAATGTTTAAGGCGCTAAAAGCGGAAGGTATTCTGGTTACTTATGCTGCGAAAGGTAGTGTAAGGAGGGCTATGGAATCCGCCGGATTCAGGGTTGAAAGACTACCTGGACCTCCGGGTAAACGCGAAATGCTAAGGGCTATAAAACCATAGGTAATAGTCACATCTTTAGTTGCTTAAAAGTTAAACAGTTGTGTTAAAGCTTAACTAAACCCTTAGTTAGCCCTGCATAAAACCGGTACATTTGCAAAAAGGGGAGTATGAAGATCTTGATCACAGGAGCCACTGGTTTGGTTGGGACAGAACTAACAAGGTTGTGCGAGCAACAGGGTATTGAGGTAAACTACCTGACTACCAGTAAACAGAAGCTCATAAAGCGGGAGGGCTATAACGGTTACTTATGGAATCCGGATAAGGGTGAGATAGATCTCGAGGCTTTTAAGGGAGTTGAATCAATAATAAATCTGGCCGGGGCCACGGTTTCCAAAAGATGGACCCCTTCATACAAGAAAAAAATACGCTCCAGCCGCTTAGACACCCTAAACACTTTACGTACAGGACTTAGCCAGGCGGATACTTCCGGAATTACTTCCCTGGTTTCTGCCTCAGCCATAGGCATATACAAAAATTCGCTTACCAATTTCTACACTGAAGATTCCACAGAAATCTCGGACGACTTTCTGGGCGATGTGGTTCAGGACTGGGAGAAAGCGGTGGATCAGATAGATGGACTGGGCTTTAAAACGGCTAAAGTAAGGATAGGTCTCGTTTTGTCTATGGAAGGAGGTGCTCTTTCGGAAATGGTCAGGCCCATAAATTACTATGCCGGAGCTGCATTTGGCAGCGGTCAGCAATGGCAATCATGGATCCACATTCAGGATTTGGCCCGATTGCTGTTCTTTGTGGCGACCGAGGGGCTTGAGGGAACATTTAATGCTGTAGCTCCCAACCCGGTTACCAATACCAAGCTCACCAGGGAGATTGCCAGAGTCCTCAGAAAGCCATTGATCCTTCCCAATATACCTCGCTTTGCAATGCGACTGTTGCTCGGAGAAATGTCTGAGTTGCTCTTTGCAAGTCAACGTGTGAGCAGTAAGAAAATAGAACAATCCGGTTTTGTTTTTGAGTACCCGAACATTGGGAGGGCCCTGGAAAAGCTTTTGGCAAAGGGTACTGAAGAGGATTCCCGAAAGGGTCAGTTCACCGAAGAATACGTCTGATTTTTACTGATCTTAGCTTCGCAAACACGCATTCGCCGCCGGCGGATGTTTTTTTTGTGACATTTTGACATTTTTAAAGAATTGGCAGTACTTTTGCCATCCCATTTTCGGGTATTTTAAATATATACTACATGAGTAAGAAAAATAAGGCGGAAGAGCTGGAAGACGTAATATCAGAAGAAACGGCAAACGAGGGTCAGGACCAGATGATCGAGGAAGAACAAAGTGCTGAGGAAGTATCTAAACCTTCGGAAACCGAGTTGCTTCAGGAAGCCCTTGCGCAGGAAAAAGATAAATTCCTAAGACTTTTTGCTGAATTCGAGAATTATAAAAAGCGCACCTCCAGGGAGCGGATGGATCTGTTTAAGACGGCAGGTCAGGAAATTATGGTTTCCCTTCTTCCGGTAATGGACGATTTTGATCGCGCTCTAAAAGAGATCGCAAAATCCGAGGATAAGGAATTGTTCAAAGGAGTAGAACTCATCAGCAATAAATTCAGAGAGACGCTCAAAGCCAAAGGTCTGGAGGAGATCGTCATAAAACAGGGAGATGTTTTCGATGCTGAGGTGCACGATGCTATCACACAGATTCCGGCACCAAATAAAAAGCTGAAAGGAAAGATCATAGACGTTGTTGAGAAAGGTTTTACCCTAGGGGATAAAATAATCCGACACCCTAAAGTGGTTGTCGGAACTTAAATAGAATTGATGAAGCAGGATTATTACGAAATATTGGGGGTCGACAAGAATGCGAGCGCTGCTGAGATAAAGAAAGCCTATCGCAAAAAGGCTATTGAATATCATCCTGATAAAAATCCGGGAGATGCCAAGGCAGAGGAAATGTTCAAAAGCGCTGCCGAAGCATATGAAGTGTTAAGTGATCCTGATAAGAAGGCCCGATATGACCAGTTCGGCCATGCCGCATTTGAAGGCGGTGGTGGTTTTGGCGGAGGTATGAATATGGAGGATATCTTCAGTCAGTTCGGAGACATCTTTGGAAGTGCCTTTGGGGGCGGCTTTGGTGGATTTGGCGGTTTCGGCGGTGGTGGACAGCGCAGGATCAAGGGCAGTAATATGAGGATTCGCGTAAAGCTCTCGCTGGAAGAAGTAGCCCATGGAGTTGAGAAAAAGGTCAAGGTGAGACGTAAAGTGCAGGCGGCCGGAGTAACCTACAAGACTTGTACTACCTGTAACGGTACAGGACAGGTTACAAAGATCACCAACACCATTCTTGGCCGGATGCAGACCGCGACAACCTGTTCAACCTGTAAAGGCTCAGGCCAGATCATAGACAAAAGGCCTTCCGATGCAGACGCTCAGGGCCTGAAAGTGGTTGAGGAGACCGTCTCTATTAAGATTCCTGCTGGTGTGGAAGAAGGAATGCAACTAAAAGTATCCGGAAAAGGTAATGAAGCCCCGGGTAATGGTATTCCGGGAGACCTACTTGTCGCCATAGAGACCAAGGAACATCCAACCTTAAAACGCGAAGGAGACAATTTACATTACGATCTGTATATCAGCATTTCTGACGCCGTTCTTGGTACTTCAAAAGAAATAGATACCGTTAGCGGAAAAGTTCGAATTAAACTTGAACCGGGCATTCAATCCGGTAAGATCTTACGTCTTAGAGGAAAGGGAATCAACAGTATTAATGGGTATGGAAGCGGTGATCTGCTGGTCCACGTAAATGTCTGGACTCCCAAGGAGCTTAATAAAGAACAACGGGAATTCTTCGAAAAGATGCAGCAGGACGATAATTTTGAACCAAAACCTGAAAAGACTGATAAATCTTTCTTCGAAAAAGTTAAGGATATGTTCTCTTAACGATTTTAAGTTTTGGTTTTAAATAAAAAACGTATATTTGATTTAATATTGGGCGACCAATATTAATTTTCTTTTTCATAGCAATTTTTTTCCCATCCTTATTCCTTTAAGGATGGGTTTTGTTTTTATAGGAAGCGATACAAAAAAAACCTTATCATTCCGGTCTTTCTAAGCATTTCTATATCTTTGGCAAAATTGCTTACATGGACAGTATTCTGGTCGCGGAGTCGGTCTCCAAACAGTTTGGCGATCACGTGGCACTAAATAAGGTATCCCTGCAAATCCCCCAAAACAGCATATACGGCCTTCTTGGCCCCAATGGAGCAGGTAAAACCACACTTTTAAGGATAATTAACCAGATAACCTACCCGGATGCGGGAGAGGTCTATTTTGAAGGGGAGGCTCTAAAACCGCATCATATAGCATTGATCGGTTACCTGCCCGAAGAAAGAGGCCTGTATAAGAGCATGAAAGTAGGAGAACAGGCACTTTATCTTGCACAGTTAAAGGGTCTCGACAAGGCTGAGGCCAAAAAACGCCTGAAATACTGGTTTGAAAAGCTGGAGATTGGCGATTGGTGGAACAAGAAGATCCAGGAACTTTCCAAGGGAATGGCGCAGAAAATTCAGTTTATCGTAACTGTTTTGCACGAACCCAAATTGTTGATCTTTGATGAGCCCTTTAGCGGTTTTGACCCTATCAACGCCAATATCATAAAGGATGAGATACTGGAGTTAAAATCCCAGGGCACTGCGATAATCTTCTCCACGCATCGCATGGAATCCGTTGAGGAACTGTGCGAATATATCGCTCTGATCCACAATTCTGAAAAAATATTGGACGGAAAGCTTTCTGAGATCAAAAAAGCCTATAAAAACAATTTGTTCAAGGTAGGGGTGGAAACCCCTGCGGAATCACCTTTATTGGGGGAACTAAAGGATAAATTTGAAATTTCGTCTACAGCATACCATCCGGATGAGGGGCTGTTGGATTTTTCGGTAAAGCTGCAAGCGGGAGAAGCCAAAGGTTTTCTTGCTTTTTTGTCTGAAAAGGCAGATATCGCAAGCTTTGTGGAAATGGTGCCAACAGCAAATGATATCTTCATTCAAACCGTTCAAAACCGGGATATTCATGAGTAAATTATTGCTGATCATCAAAAGAGAGTACCTGGCCAAGGTAAGGAACAAGTCCTTTGTCATCATGACCTTTCTCAGCCCCATACTTATGGTGGGTATGATCGTACTGATCGCATATCTCACCAAAGTAAATGACAGTGAAAAGCGAATTATCGCGGTGCTCAATGAAAGCGATTATTTTTCAACGGATTTCACCACTACGGAAAGCACCTCCTTCATCTACTTTAAGGGGCTCGACCTGGAATCTGCCAAAGATTCAGTTTTGAATACAGGCTACTACGGTTTGCTGTTTATTCCGGATAGAGGAGACCTGGAAATCGTGGCGGAGGACTCCTATTTTTATACCAAAGAGGCCCCTGCAACAACGGTATTGGACAGGTTGGAAGACATCTTCCAGGACCGGCTCCGGCAGCGAAGGCTTAAAGATCTTGGCGTTTCGGCTGCGGAGTACGCACAAATGCGGGATAAATTCGAAATTAACACCGCTACCTTCGCAGGAGAGCAGAATTTAAAAGGCATAAACGAGATCAAAGCTATTATTGGCGGAGGATTTGGCTATCTGATCATGATGTTCATTATCATTTATGGAGGTTTTGTGATGCGTAGCGTTATCGAAGAGAAGACCAGCCGTATCATTGAGGTCATAATTTCCTCGGTAAAGCCCTTTCAGCTTATGCTTGGTAAGATCATTGGAACATCCCTTGCCGGGATCACTCAGTTTGCTATTTGGATAGTTTCAGCTTCTCTTTTGCTCATGGTGGTTCTCTTACTTTTCGATATAGACCCCTCTGGTTTGAGCAGGAACCCCGGCTTATCAGCAAATACTGTTAATGCTATGACTGCGGTACCTTCGGAGATGGACACCATGCAACTGTATGCGGCCGAAATATACCAGTTTCCATGGGCTCTCCTCATTTTCTCATTTATTTTGTATTTCATTTTAGGCTATCTGATCTATAGCTCCATCTACGCTGCAATAGGGGCTGCAGTGGATAATGAAACGGATACCCAACAATTTATTTTTCCTATCATATTGCCCCTTATGCTTGCAATTTATGTGGGCTTCTTTTCGGTGTTCAGCAATCCCCATGGGCCTATTGCCGTCGGGTTTTCACTTTTCCCGCTTACATCACCCATAGTTATGTTGATGAGGCTTCCGGGAGGGATAGGAGAAGGAGGCGTACCACTTTGGCAGTTGCTCTGTTCCATTGCGCTTCTGATCATTACATTTATTGGCATAGTCTGGCTGGCCGCCAAGATCTACAGAGTGGGAATTCTGATGTACGGTAAAAAGCCTACCTACAAAGAACTGTTTAAATGGTTGAGATACTGAGATGGAGAAGATTCAGAATATGCTTTCCGGATTTAAGGAGTTCCTCCAGTATAAAATATACGATAGTGAGGCTATTCACATCACCGTAGGCACCCTGCTTACCATCATATTGGCCATAATTGTGGTCACTTTTGCCTTAAAGCTGATCAATCGTCTGATCACGGCGAAACTTCCTGAGGAGGACAGGAACAAATTCGAGAGCATTTTTGGCTTCCTCAAATACCTTTTCTACATCCTGGTGGTGATCACTATTCTTCATTCATCAGGAGTAAATCTAACGGTGCTGCTAACAGCTTCCGCCGCTTTATTTGTAGGGCTTGGTTTTGCTTTGCAATACCTTTTTCAGGATATTATTTCAGGTATTCTGATCATTCTCGATCAATCCTTGCACGTAGGGGATATTATTGAGGTTGAAGGAAAGGTTGGCCGGGTATTTGAGATTAGACTCCGGACTACCAGGGCCCTTACCCGTGATGATAAGGTTATTGTGATTCCCAATCATAAATTCTTAACGGATAGCATTTATAACTATACCCAAAATCATAAAACTACCAGGGAGGACGTTAGGGTAGGAGTGGCCTATGGAAGCGATGTGGAACTGGTAACCCGGGTGTTACTGGAATGTGTAGAGTCTAAAAAGGAAGTTTTAAGAAATCCGAAACCTTTTGTGCTGTTTGAGGACTTTGGGGATTCCGCACTGCTTTTTTCGGTCAACTTTTACATTAATGACAGTTTTACCGATCCAAAAATTAAAAGTGACCTACGTTATCTTATAGATGCGAAATTCAGGGCAAACAATATTACGATTCCGTTTCCGCAAAGGGATGTACACCTGTTCACACGCGATTTGGAAAAGCGCGGCAGCCAGCTTCCCAAAACTCAAACCGACAATAGCTAATATGATAAAGCACATTGGGATTTGGTGTTGCTTTTTGTGCTTTTCAGGGGTTGCTCTTGCTCAGAGTACGGACATCATTCGCTTAGAGTATACCCAGATTCCAGAGAACAGCAATGGTATCAAGACGACCAGATACAGAGTATTGGGAAATTTTCCGATCGCGCTGGGTCCCGAGAAATACGTGATCACCGGGTTAGAGTATAATTTTCTGGATATTGATGTAAGTCGGACCTTCCCTTTTGATTTTAGTGAACTGGAGCAATTGCATATTATAGATTTTAATTTGGGATACATCACCCGATGGAATGAGAATTGGCGTTTTATAGGAATTGTAACGCCCCGCCTGGCTTCTAACTTTGTAAACGGTATTGAAAGCAATGATTTCCTACTGAATGCTACCGCCGTTTTCCTCAAAACTAAAAATGACACGGACAAACCCTTCAGGCTTTTCGCCGGAATAACTTTCAACAGCGCTTCGGGTTTACCAATCCCACTTCCTCTGATAAGCTACCGAAGACGTTTTCACCGGAATTGGTCTTTTAATATCGGGGTGCCGAGGATGAACCTCGAATATCACCTTAATGATCAGCATAGTTTTGAAATAGGAGCCCTTCTGGATGGGTATTTTGTAAATGCCCAAAACGATATTTTGCTACCCGATGGAGCTATTGGTGCAAATATTTCGCTTTCGGCGGTACTGGGAAATATAGGGTATCGATACCGGGTTACGGAAGAGATCTCCTTTTACGGCTTCTTTGGTCATACTATCATACAAAGCGGCTTACTTCGGGACGACAAAAGAAAGAACGTTTTTGTACTGAATGAAGATCAAAATATATATTTTAGGGTGGGATTTAGAGTAGGAATATTTTAACAAAAAAGACATGTCAAAAATTCTGGTAATTGAAGATGAAGCGGCGATTCGAAGGGTCTTGGTAAAGATCCTTAGCGAGGAAAGTGATGCCTACAAGGTGGAGGAGGCCGAAGATGGTGTAAAAGGTTTGGATTTGATCAAAAAGAACGACTATGATCTCGCTCTGTGCGACATAAAAATGCCAAAGATGGATGGTGTTGAGGTATTGGAAGCAGCCAGGAAACTCAAACCGGAAATCCCTTTTATCATGATCTCAGGTCACGGGGATCTGGATACCGCGGTAAACACTATGAGGCTTGGTGCTTTCGATTATATTTCAAAACCACCGGACCTTAACCGTCTTCTTACCACTGTACGCAACGCCCTGGACAGAAAAGAACTGGTCGTTGAGAATAAGATCCTCAAAAAGAAAGTAAGCAAGAATTACGAAATGGTCGGGGAAAGCAAAGCTATCCAGGCCATTAAGGATATGATTGACAAGGTGGCTCCTACGGATGCAAGGGTACTGATCACAGGCTCTAACGGTACCGGGAAGGAACTGGTTGCACATTGGATCCATCAGAAGAGTGAACGCAGCGGAGCCCCTTTTATTGAGGTGAATTGCGCAGCTATCCCGTCAGAACTCATAGAGAGTGAGTTATTTGGTCATGTTAAGGGAGCCTTTACCTCTGCGGTAAGAGACCGTGCAGGTAAGTTCGAAGCCGCAAATAAAGGAACTATTTTTCTGGATGAGATTGGAGATATGAGCCTATCAGCTCAGGCCAAAGTGCTTAGGGCTCTTCAGGAAAACAAGATATCCCGCGTGGGGACGGATAAGGACATTAAAGTGGATGTTCGGGTAGTAGCGGCTACCAATAAGGATCTGCAGAAGGAGATAGCCGATGGAAAATTTCGGGAAGATCTATATCACCGTCTGGCGGTTATACTGATTCAGGTCCCTGCCTTGAACGACCGGCGTGAAGATATTCCATTGCTAATTGAACACTTTGCGAAGAAAATCGCCTCTGAACAGGGGGCCGCGCCTAAGGAATTCTCCAAAAAAGCCATTGAAATGCTAAAAGGCTATGACTGGACCGGTAATATCCGCGAACTTAGGAATGTTGTGGAAAGACTGATTATTCTCGGGGGCGAAGAAGTTGGTGAGGAAGACGTAAAACTATTTGCCAGTAAATAGGAAAACTAAGGGTTAAAGTACGAAGTAAGCGGTAAAAACCAGGAACGGAGAAGAACTCCTTATTTACAGGCTTCCAACTTTACCAATGCAGCTTCCGCGATTTCCTTGGTACGGAGGTTGTAGTATTTTTTGGCTTCGCTTAGGTCTTGCTTGAGTAATTGTAACTCACAGTGTTTATAAATTCGGTTTGTAAAGACATAGGCCTCTTTGCAGTCTACTGAATTTACTACGTTTTCCAATGATGCTTCAAAGTTTTTCAAAGACTCATCTATTTTGTCCTCCAGCTTTTTACCGTTTAATTCCACAAAAGCATTTTTCTTCTTTTCGGATTCCACTGTGTTCATGGCAAGTAGTTGCGAATCATAAGGGCTATCGTGCAATTCGTCATGCTCTTCCAGGGCTTCCAAACTGGTCAGGGCATTATCCAGAGCTCGGGTTAACAGTAATTTGGTGCCATTTAACGAAGAGACCCTGGTGGCCTTTTTTAGGTTATCCAGGCTTTCGTAAATACTATTTATCATTTGTTTGCAACCACATTCCTCAAATTGCTTTTTAGACTTTTCAATGGCGTTCAAAGCCTTGTATGCGTAGAATCGGGAAGTATTGATATCCTTGGCTTCAAGGGCCTTTTCAGTCTGTGATCGAACATAGCCAATATTGGAACCGGCGTAATCACAGGCTTTATTAAAACTGAAGGAAGAAAGTGTTAAAAACACCGTAGCGTACCATATGTAGTACCTTCTTTTCATAGCATAAGGCATTGATTCAGTAAAATTTAGGCTTAGTAAAGATAGGAGGAGATGAGCCCGTTTCCCTATTTTTTTCGATTAACTGTAAGTCGACACCGTTCTTATAGACCAACGGTAAGGTTTAGAGGACAAACCGTGGTATTTTTTACACACACGGCTGTGGAACCCCGACAAAATGCTTTATATTCATCCTATGAATAAAATACAGAGTGGTAATTATTTAGCCTCATCCAGTGTAAAACTTTCAGAAACAGATACTTATGAAGATTTTGGTCGATCCGAAAAGGAGTTGAAAACCGAGTTGGAAGAGGTACGTGTAAAACTCGGGAAATTTCAGGATACACTATATGCACATGGGAAATACGCCGTGTTGATATGCATTCAGGGAATGGATACAGCAGGAAAAGACAGCCTGATCCGGGAGGTTTTCAAGGATTTTAACGCCAGGGGAGTGGTAGTACACAGTTTTAAGGTTCCTACGGAGCTTGAACTAAAGCACGATTATATCTGGAGACATTATATCGCATTACCGGCTAAAGGAAAATTTGGGGTTTTTAACCGGACGCATTATGAAAATGTACTGGTGACCCGCGTTCACCCTGAGTATATCCTGAGTGAAGATATCCCTGGGATACATCGTGTGGAAGACATAAATCACGAATTCTGGGAAAAACGCTTTGAACAGATCAACAATTTTGAAAGGCATATCGCCGATAACGGTACGCTGGTGTTTAAGTTTTTTCTACATCTTTCAAAAGAAGAACAGCGGCAACGCCTGCTTCGCAGATTACGCCTAAAGGAGAAGCATTGGAAGTTCTCACCTGGCGATCTAAAAGAAAGAAAATTGTGGGACAAGTATCAAAAATGTTATGAAGAGGCTATTCGGAAGACTTCCAAGCCGCATGCCCCCTGGTATGTTATCCCGGCAGATAGTAAAAGGGCTGCAAGATTGATCGTTGCTTCGATTTTGCTGCAGGAATTAAAAAAATATAAAGATATAAAGGAGCCGGAATTAGAAGATGAGGTAAAAGCCAATTTAGACCTATACAAGGCTGCTTTGGAAAGTGAAAAAGAATGAAAAAGATATTAGTGATTTTTTTCCTGAGCACTGCGGTGCTATTTGCTCAGACAGAAGATGAAAAAGCCATCAGGTCTTTTTACGATGCGGCCCTTACTCAGGGAAAAGCCTATGATTGGCTAAATCATTTATCCAACCAGATCGGCGGGCGACTTTCAGGTTCTGTCCAGGCGGAACAGGCTGTTAGGTATACCCGCATACAGTTAGATTCACTGGGTTTGGACCGTGTATGGCTACAATCCGTAATGGTACCGAAATGGGTTAGGGGCACCCCTGAATTCGCTTATATAGAAACCAGGCCGGGGATTACCAGTAACGTTCCTATCACAGCACTTGGAGGCTCTGTATCTACCCCAGTTGGCGGTATTAAAGCCAAGGTAATAGAAGTACAGGGCATAGAGGATCTGGCTGTCAAGGGAAGAGATCAGATCGAAGGCAAGATCGTATTTTACAATCGCCCAATGGATCCTACGCTGATCAGTACCTTCCAATCCTATTCAGGTTGTGTGGACCAGCGCTACTCTGGGGCCGCAGAGGCGGCAAAATTTGGTGCTGTGGGTGTTATTGTCCGATCGATGAATCTGCGGCTGGATGATTATCCGCACACTGGTTCCATGAGCTATGGAGAAACCCCGGTTAACGAGCGAATCCCTGCGGCGGCCATAAGTACCAATGGTGCGGAACTGCTGAGTACCACCCTGAAGTTAAATCCCGAGATAAACTTTTATTTTAAGCAAAACTGCAAGCAGTTAGATGATGTAGAGTCGTTCAATGTCGTCGGCGAGATCCGTGGCAGTACCTATCCGGGTGAGATCATTCTTGTAGGCGGGCATTTGGATTCCTGGGACCTTGGAGATGGCTCACACGACGATGGAGCAGGTTGTGTGCAAAGTATGGAGGTGCTAAGGTTGTTTAAGGTTACTGGGTATAAGCCGAAAAGAACCATAAGGGTTGTGCTCTTTATGAATGAGGAAAATGGCCTAAGGGGTGGGAATGCCTATGCTGATGCGGCCAAACGTAAAAGGGAGCAACACGTTTTTGCGCTGGAAAGCGATGCCGGAGGTTTTACCCCACGTGGTTTTTCATTTGATTGTGATCAGGCCAATTTTCAGCAGGTACAATCCTGGAAACCCCTTTTTGAACCTTATTTGATCCACCAGTTTATCCAGGGCGGTAGCGGAGCGGATATCGGACCTTTAAAAACGGATGAGCTGGTCCTGGCTGGATTACGGCCGGACTCCCAGCGGTATTTTGATCATCACCATGCGGAGAACGATACCTTTGAGCATGTAAACAAGCGCGAATTGGAGTTAGGTGCAGCAACCATGACCAGCCTGGTATACCTTTTTGATAAGTACGGTACGGTTAAACCTGAAAAGATCAAGGGGAGATAGTTTGCAGTTTGCAGTGAATAGTAAACAGTGAACAGTGAACAGTTTGCTATCTAATGGTCTAATCGTCTAATCCGTCCAAACGTCCAATTATCCAGCCATCGAACTCTCTTAATCTAATTAGCCACATTTCCAAATGAATACTTGGTCTCTCCGCTTTGAAAATGCAGTGCCTAGGATTAACTTGAGTTTGGGGTGGGGTTGGAAGCCCCGTGAGAATTGGCGAGCCAATTTTCAGTATGCAGTTAGCAGTCCTCCTTCGCAAAGGCTATCGAGGATGAGATCGGTGAACAGTAAACAGTGTTCTTATTAAAAAACATTTAACTGGCATGAACATCACAACGTACACGAACCTGATCCATCCAACCGTCTAACCATCTAGCAATCCACCCATCCAACCGTCCAAGAATCCAACTATCTAACCGTCTAACCACTCAGCCATCCACCAATCTAATTGTCTAACAGTCCAACAGTCTAGCCATCTAACCATCTAACCGTCCAACCATCTAATCGTCTAGCCATCCAACCATCCAACCGTCTAGCCATCCAACCATCCAACCCTCTAATCCATCCAACCTCCCAACAGTCCGAAATCTCGGTTCGTCAAGTAAATTTCGCTACCTTTGGCGCTCATTTAAAAAGAGAACTATGCAAGACGGGATTTACGCCAAATTCAATACCTCAAAAGGCGAAATTTTAGTAAAACTTACTCACGATAAAACGCCGGGAACTGTTGGTAACTTTGTCGGACTGGCAGAAGGCAAATTAGGTAATACCGCCAAACCGGAAGGTACTCCTTATTACAACGGACTTACCTTCCATAGGGTAATACCAGATTTTATGATCCAGGGTGGATGTCCTCAAGGAACAGGTACCGGAGATCCGGGATACAAATTTGATGACGAATTTCATCAGGAGCTTACCCATTCAGGCCCGGGAGTGCTTTCTATGGCTAACGCCGGACCAGGTACTAACGGAAGCCAGTTCTTTATTACCCATGTGGCTACTCCATGGTTAGACAATAAACATACAGTATTCGGGCACGTGGAACACGGTCAGGAAGTAGTCGATGCCATTGCCCAGGGAGACCTGATTGAGTCCCTGGAAATTGTACGCCAGGGTAATGAGGCAACCAATTGGGACGCTGTTGAAGCTTTCAGGACCTTTGAGAAGGTAAAAGAGGAACGGGAGGCCGAACAGAAAAAAAAGGCCGAGGCAGAATTGGAAAAACTTTCTGCTGGTTTCGAAAAGACTGAAAGTGGTCTAAGATTTAAGATCCTGAAACAAGGCAATGGTGAAAAGGCCGCCAAAGGCAATATGGTCTCCGTGCATTACGAAGGTAGCCTTGCTAATGGACAGGTTTTTGATTCTTCCTATAGCCGAAATCAACCTATTGATTTTCAGTTAGGTGTCGGACAAGTGATTCCGGGTTGGGACGAAGGGATTGGTCTGTTGTCTGTAGGAGATAAGGCCCGATTTGTTATTCCTTCATACCTGGCATATGGTGCGGCAGGAGCAGGCGGAGGTATTATTCCACCGAACGCCACGCTTATTTTTGAAGTAGAACTGATGGGAGTAAAGTAGGCTTATTTTGCCTGGCTTAGCAGCCATTCGATATAACGGATTACTTTTTGCTATTCCTTAAGGAAGGGATCAGTAGCAGCAGGTTTATGGCGATAATGCCCAGAACAATTCCAAGGAAAAGCGACATAATTTTAAAACTTTGGCTGGAGTCTGAGACTACCAGGCGGGTTCTGTTCTAATAACAACTCGAACCTTACAAACCCTACCCAAAGAACCTGAATTTCTTAGATCAGGATTTATTGGTCTTTTTTCCGCTCAAAAACAACAATAGGATATTTACAAATAGCAGTAAGAAAAGAATGACCAAAAAAGTAATCATAGCTGTGGTTGTTAAGCCGGGGAATTTGTCGAATGTTTAACCTTTAGACGGGAAAGTTCTAAATGGTTGCGCCAAAGTTAAACAAAATTTCAGCTGGTTTTATAATAAAATTCTTACACATTTTTTTAGAGAATGAAGACTGTTAATTCAGGCTGTGTAAGATTCAAAACTTGTCGAGAAACTTTTGCTAATGTTTAGTCCTCAACGGTTTTCGGGAAGGCAGGGAAACAAACAAGTTGAAAATAGATTGCTCCAGGCAAGTCCTAAAAAAAGCCTCCCGAAAAGGAGGCTTTTACTTTTCTAGACCGTAGGATCCGGTGTCAAGCGGAGATAGGGTTTGATCTCTTCAACTCCTTTACTGAAAATTTCTTTTGCCTCATCAGTTGGAATAGAAGGGCTAACCACTACATCCTGCCCGTGTTCCCAATTTGCCGGTGTGGCCACTTTGTGATAGGCCGTAAGTTGCAATGAATCGATCACCCTCAACAGTTCGTGGAAATTACGTCCTGTAGATGCCGGATATGTAATGATTAACTTCACTGTCTTATCCGGTGCAATAATATACACGGACCGGACCGTAAGCGTATCATCGGCGTTAGGGTGGATCATGTCGTAAAGATCGGATACCTTGCGATCTTCATCTGCTATTATGGGAAAGTTTACCGTGGTGTGCTGTGTTTCATTGATGTCCTTAATCCACTCATTGTGGGATTCTTTACCATCCACACTTAGCGCCACCATTTTCACATTGCGCTTGTCAAATTCCGCTTTGAATTTTGCCGCGGTTCCCAATTCTGTAGTACAGACCGGGGTAAAGTCCGCAGGATGTGAAAACAGTATTCCCCATCCGTCTCCAAGATATTCGTAGAAGTTAAATTGTCCTTCTGAACTGTCTGCTGTAAAGTCGGGGGCCATGTCGCCTAATCTAATTGTTGCCATTTTATTTGCTTTAAGGTTGTATTATCAAATACCGTAAAATTAGGCGGAATACTGGGGAAATTACACCTGGGTCTGGTTAAAAATGTATTAAAGTTTTAGAAATGAAGCACATTTCAAATTCGGCGATTAATTCAGACATAGGTATCCCAATATTTCTAAATCTTGCACTACTTTTATAACATGACAGAGAAAGAACTACAAGAACTTCGATATCCCATCGGATATTTTAGTCGCCCTGATATTATAACCGATGAGATCCTGGCTGAATGGATCGCTCAACTGGAGTCTTATCCGGACAGATTACAGTCCTTGGTCAGTGCACTTTCGGAGGAGCAATTAGCCTGTCCGTATAGGCCGGATGGCTGGACAGTGCGTCAGGTAATACATCATGTGGCAGACAGCCACCACAATAGCTATGTACGCTTTAAATGGGGCCTTACCGAAGACCGCCCGACGATCAAAGCCTACGAGGAGAAGCATTGGGCTGAACTCTTTGATACCAAAACAGGGCCCATAGCATTGTCTTTGGCTCACCTAAGGGCGGTACATGCTAAACTGGTCTTTCTTTTGAAAGGCCTTAGCAGGGAACAACTCAGGCGGACATTCATTCACCCTGACGATGGCAGCGAAACTTCCCTTGAAGAGAATATTGGGAGATATGTGTGGCATGGAAATCATCACTTTGCCCATATCAGGAACCTGCTGGAAAGGAAAGGATGGCTCAACGAACCCTAGGGTTTTTCGCCTCCTTCCGGGCCGTAGAAAAACACCCAGGTTACAAAGTCATCACTAAAGTTTTCAAATCGGTGGACTACCCCTGCCGGAACGAATAGAAAATCACCTGGAGCAAAAGCAGTCCTTTCGGTGTCCATTAAAAACTCCCCAGTTCCTGAAATTACAACGTAAATTTCGTCCCGGGTATGGGGTTGCTGCAGATCAACCTTCTCTGGTTTATATACCTCAACGTAAAGGGAACCATGTTTGAAGATCTCCTGGAACAATTTACCGCTGTCTGCGAGTCTTGACAGCGCTTCTGCTTTACTAACTTTCATATCAGCTTTCCCGCCACTTAATGTTACAGCCAATACTGGGTTTTTGCTCCTGGCTAATGTCCTGACCGCTCAAAAGCGCGTCCAGGGCATTTCTCAGATCTGAACCACTTACCGGGATACCGTTTCCTGGCCTGGAGTCGTCTAGCTGTCCGCGATATACCAGCCTGTGTTGAGTATCGAACAGGTAAAAGTCGGGTGTGCAGGCGGCAGCATAGGCTCTGGCCACTTCCTGGGTTTCATCGAACAAATATGGGAAAGTGTAACCCTCTTCTTTAGCGGTCTCCTTCATTAAGTGTGGTGCATCCTGCGGATAATTAACAATGTCGTTGCTGGAAATGGCTATAAAACCAATACCTTTCTCCTGGTAGTCTTTGGCAAGGGACACCACACCGGCATTCACATGTTTGACAAACGGGCAGTGATTGCAAATAAACATTACAACCGTACCTTGTTCCCCACTGAGCTCGGAAAGGCCAAGGGATTTATCCGATACGGTATCCAGGAGTTCAAAATTGGGAGCCTGAGTCCCTAAGGGTATCATATTACTGGGTGTTCTGGCCATTTTTTCTACTTCATTTGGTTATCCTAAAGTTAACATGAAAATTGGTACGACCCTATATTTTAACGCAAAGCGCTAGGGTGACTGTTATCCTGCGAAATCAGATCTACTGCACTTACATAATCGGACCAAAGAATATGGCATTCATCAGTAATTTGTTCGTGCCGTACCAGAAGGCCCTGAAGTTGGTGTTGTCTGTAAACAAAATAACCCTGCCTTTGCCCGATCGCACTGCTTTGAATGGTACGCTACCTTTAATCAATTCCAGGTTTTCCTCAGATATGTAACCGCTTAAAAGCGGGTTTGAGGTATACTGAATGGGATTGTTATAGCTCTGCTTGTCCGCTTCAAGATAGATGTTGGTGTTTCGGAAGAGCGGGAGTTTATCGTTCTTGTAACCAAAATTGATAGGGTGAGACCTGTCCAGCTTTGCCTCGAAAATGGCCCCTCCTGTAACCTGAGCTCCTTTGAAGTCAGCTTTTTCTTCAAAGGAAACATCCTTTGCCACAATACTGTCCTTTTTAAACTCAGGTTTCATCAATTCATTGTTTTTAAACCATTTGGCAGCGCTTCGGTACCCGATAAGCGTACCACCAGACTTAACCCATGGCTTTAGCTTTTTGGCTACTGCACTGTCCAGGTTTAGGCTTCCCCAGGAACCCGGGACAATAATATCGGTATACTTGCTGATATCCGCCGAATCGAAATAGCCCACGTCTAACTTGGTGATCTTCATGTCGTAGCGTGTATCGAACAAATGCCACATCTCTCCGGCATCATAAGAACGTATTCCCTCGCCCACCAATACGGCTACTTTTTGCTTCTTTATCGGATCGAATTGATTGCTACCCAGATCTATCCCCTGTGTCAGGCCCGTAGACACGCCATTTATTTGCAGATTGCATTCTGCCGCCACACCGCTGAGGAATTTGTGTAATTCGTCAGCCTGGAGCGCCTGACCCTGCACTGGGATCATTATGGTACCATAGTCATATCTTGTACCATTCAAACTAAATGGCGACTTTGCCACCTTGGCTCTTAAACCCTTATTAAGGATCTTGTTGAGAGCCTTAGGGCTGTAGTATTCGTGCCATTCAAACAAATAGGCATACTGGCTTTTTCCGTTTACCGACCCCTCTAAAGGCTTGAGTTCAGTCACTTCAGGTCCTGCATTTGAAAGGGAAGTAGTCTCGGTATAATCCAGGTTAAATGCCAACGGAAAGGTCCAGGCAGACACATCGTAAAACAAGCTGTCAGTAAAGGAGGTCCTTTTTTCGAAGATAGCTTTGATCAGTCTGTGGTTTTTCTGGTTCATAGGCACTACATAGCTCTTTTCTTTGACGAAGGAATTGCCGTTGAGCGATGCATCATTGGCCAACTCGTTGAATTTAATCTGATGCCTTTTAAGGATTTCGGCCAGGTGCCAGGCTTTGGCCCCGTCTTTACTATCTCCGAATATCACGGCTTTGGTTCTGCTGCGCTGTGCCTCATCCCTCGCGGATTTGAAAAAGTCTCGTTGATAGGACAATATCTTTGTACGCATGTTCTTCGCCGCTTCTATGGTGGATAAGGCCGTGGTAAACTGATTGCGAATCGTAAATGGAAAAGTAAGTATTCCGTTTTCGCTTTCTTGTATATGACCCCTTGAACTCCCCTGTTCGAACAAAATTCCTATACCACCGTTAACATCCGGAAAAGTGGAGCCCTTACCGTAGTAATAATCGTCAAAATTCTCTTCTGTGTAATATAGTGAACCCAATTCGTCCAGGGCTTTGGCGTGATATGTGCCGATCTCTGCCGTTAGCTCCTGGTTGATTTTAGGGGTGAGCGGGTGAACCCTTGAAGGCACTCCGGGCTGAAAGAAGAAGGTGGAATTGGTTCCCATCTCGTGGTGGTCCGTCAGTATGTTTGGCAGCCACTTATGAAAAGTCTTAATTCTTACCCGGCTTTCAGGAAGTTGTACCGGAAGCCAGTCCCTGTTCATATCAAACCAGTAGTGGTTTGTGCGCCCACCTGGCCATACTTCGTGATATTCACGCTCGTTCTTGTCCGGATTCAGTTGAATGCTCTTGTGAACATTCGCCCAATAGGCGAAACGCTGTAGGCCATCCGGGTTGAAGGAAGGATCGAGTAGTATGATCATTTTGTCCAAAAGGGATTCTATTTCCGCACCCTGAGCGGCTGCCAGATAATAGGCATAAGCCAATGTGGCATTAGATCCGCTGGGTTCATTGCCGTGAATGGAAAAACCCTGGTACACCACTATGGGCATATTTTCCACATCTAAGGTGGAACCTTCCGTTTCTGTAAGCGTAAGGTGTTCTTTGCGAATTTGCTCTAGATTGTTGAGGTTCTCCGGAGTGCTGATGGTAAGCAGCAATAATGGTCTGCCTTCAAAAGTAGTACCACGTGTTTCTATTTGAATGCGATCACTTGCCGCGGCAAGAGTTTGCATGTAAAACCAAAGCTTATCATGGGTTACATGCCATTCGCCTACCTCGTGGCCAATAACATCCGCTGGTTTTGGGATTTTTTCGTTATACGTTACGTCCTGGGGGAGGTAATAGTTAAGATCTGGTACGTTTTGTGCGATCCCGGTTTGCATTATGGCGTAGAATACCAACACACACAATTGTTTCATAAGCCTTGTTTTAGATTTTGAATTAGTCTGCCGTTAAAGGTAACTAATAGCAAGGCATAGGACAAGTTCTTGCGGTTTAAAACCTGAAGTCAAGTAGGTGTTAAAAATACCGCATAAAAAAACCCCGGAACTCCGGGGCTATTTACTTTTATATATGACTTTTAGATATCGTCAAAACTGACATCCGTAAAGCTTTCGGAAGACTTTACTTCTCCATTACTGCTGGTATCTTCTTTTTTAAAGTCTTTTTGATGCCTTTCGGAAATCACTTCCAATCCTTTTTCATCAATGATGTAATCCATCATTTCCTCCAGGGTTTCACGGAACGATTGAAAATCCTCTTTGTAGAGGTAGATTTTGTGTTTCTTGTAGTGAAAAGAACCGTCATCATGGGTGAATTTCTTGCTTTCGGTGATCGTAAGGTAATAATCCCCTGCTTTTGTACTCCTAACGTCGAAGAAATAAGTTCTTCTTCCTGCTCTCATCACCTTTGAGAAAATCTCTTCCTGATCTATGGTATCTTTATCGCTCATGGCCTTAGTTCTAGTTAGTATATTTTCTTAAATGCCATCAAAAATGTGAAAAAAAAGCTAATTCAGCAACATTTTTCTAGTTTTCTTTCTCCGATAGCTGGTTGATATAAAGGTCTTTGTAGTATCCTTCCTGCGCCACTAATTGGTTGTGTGTTCCCTGCTGCAGAATTTTACCTCCCTCTAATACGATGATCTTATCCGCATTTTTTGCAGAGGATACCCTATGGCTTACGATAAGGGTGGTCCTGTTCTCGGAAGCCCTTTTGAGGTTGTTGAGGATCTCCTCTTCTGTTTCTGTGTCCACCGCAGAAAGACAATCATCAAAAAGATAGATCTGAGGGTCTTTTAGCAATGCCCTTGCAATGGAGACCCTTTGTTTCTGTCCTCCACTAAGGGTTATACCCCGTTCACCCAGTATGGTGTCATAACCATTTGTGAACCCTACGATATTGTCATGTACCACGGACATTCGGGCCACTTCTTCGATCTCTTCCTCTGTGGCCTCCTCTTTTCCGAATTTAATGTTATTTCGAATGGTATCTGAAAACAGAAATGCATCCTGAGGCACTGCACCTATCATGGATCTCAGGCTTTCCAGGTTGATCTCCTTGATAGGCACATCGTCAATAAGGATAGTTCCGGAAGAGGTGTCATACAGACGGGCGATCAGCTCCAGGATCGTAGATTTTCCTGAACCGGTTTTTCCCAGAATGGCAACAGTTTCTCCTTGTTCAACCGTAAAGGAAATACCATGAAGGGCCGTAATCTCCGTATCTTCATAAGTAAAAGTTACGTCCCTGAACTCAATTTTGCCGGAAATCTGAGTTTTCTGGGCCACTTCACTTTTGATGGACGGCTCTTCTTTAAGAAATTCGTTTATCCGCTTCTGTGAGGCCTCCGCCCTTTGTACTATGGAGGTAAGCCAACCCACGATGGCTACCGGCCAGGTAAGCATATTGACATAAAGAATAAACTCGGCAATAGTACCCACAGATTCGATCTGACCATCCAGATACTGCTTTCCACCTACATAGATCACAAAAATATTGCTGATACCTATCAGTAGTATCATCAAAGGAAAGAACCATGCATTGACCTTGGCAAGGTCCATGCTTTTGTCCTTACCTTCCAGAGCCAGTGCTCTAACCTCAGAATTTATCTGTGGTTCAAGGGTATAAGCCTTAATGACTGAAACCCCAGAAAAGGATTCCTGCGCAAAGGTAGAAAGGGTAGACAGGTATTCCTGCACCTTTGTACTCCTTTTGTGTATGATACGGCTGATCTGATAGATCAAAATAGACAGTACAGGAAGGGGTAATAAGGAATAAAAAGCGATGGTTGGCGCTTTTATAAACATCAGCGGGATCAGACAAACAAAAAGGGTCAATGTCTGCATACCGTACATTATCGCGGGCCCTGCATACAGCCTGACCTGGCTCACATCTTCGCTTATTCTGTTCATCAGGTCTCCCGTACGGTTCTTCTTGTAGAAATTGAGGCTAAGTAACTGATAATGGTCAAAAACCTCGTTCTTTAGATCATATTCTATATATCGAGACACGTTTATGATCGTTTGCCGCATTAGAAAGGTAAAGAAACCGGAAAGCAAGGCCGCACCTACGATGATCAGTATGTATTCTAAAAGTAGATCCCTGGCGGCAGACTCTTCGAGTTGATTACTGACATAATTCTCAACGACTTCAATAGAATTCTTTACGTATGAAGGCATTACCAGCTGAAATACCCTGGCGATGATAGTAATAATGATCCCCAGAAGTAGTTTTAACCAGTATTTTTTGAAGTATTTGTTGAGATGTCTGAGTTCCTTCATTCGGTTGGCAGGCTAAGGGTGTGGTTTTATTATAACGGCCCAAAGATAGCGGATTGGTAGATATCTAAATGTTATAAAACTTATAAGATAAAGTGCGAACCAATACGGCCTGTTTTCAAAATAGATTGCTATTTTTGCTCCGTTGCTGTTTATCAATCAAAAATAAGGTTCTTTATACATGCTAACAAGACGGCATATTAGGGTAAAAGTAATGCAATGCATATACGCCCTGACCCAATCCAAAGGTGATTCTCTTGAAAAACAGGAGAAGTTCTTGAAAGCGAGCATTGAAAACACCTACTCCTTATATCTTTTGAACCTGGCATTGTTTCGGGAACTCTTCCTGCTAGCGGAAAAGCACGTCTTGCACGCATCCAAAAAATACGTAGCAAATACCTCGGATCAATATCCCGATCAACAAAAATTTGTAAACAATCGATTGCTGTCTCAGATCGCTAACAACGAGCGCCTGCAAAAAGAGTTGGAAAAGCGAAAATTAAAGCACTGGTATCTTCATGAGGAGTATGTAAAGATTATCTATAAGGAGGTTATTGCGAGTGAGTTTTACCGGCGCTATATGGAAAAGGAGGGAAGCGCTTATGAAGAAGACCGGGCTTTGCTCATTGAATTGTTTCGGGAGGTGATCGCCCCTAACGAAAAGATCTATGAATATTTTGAAGATGACAAGCTCACCTGGGTAGACGATATTCCGCTAGTGAATACTTTCATTCTAAAACGCCTAAAAAAGGCGGGCCCTGGTCAACCAGAGGCCTTCTTTCTTCCGAAATTACTCAAGGATATTGACGATCTTGATTTTGCAAAAAAACTACTTTCAAAAACCCTGTTGAAAGATGCGGAGCTCATGCAGGAAATCGAGGGCAAAACGCCGAATTGGGATAAGGACAGGATCGCGGATATCGACGCCATATTGTTGAAAATGGCCATATGTGAATTGCTCAATTTCTCATCCATTCCTGAAAGAGTCACTATTAATGAATATCTAGAGATTGCAAAAGAGTATTCTACTCCCAAAAGCAGCATCTTTATTAACGGGATTTTAGACAAATTGGTGAAGGAATATAAAACCAAAGGAAAACTTAAAAAAAGCGGACGCGGATTGTTGTAAACAAATATTCCTTAATTTTGCTCGGAAACACAGGCCTGAAAGATAAAAATTTCAACCTTCTGCCTTTCTCAGGAAACGGACATAAAAGTGGCTAAAGCGGCCGCCAATCTTCTGAAAAGGGATAAATTAAGTTTAAATAAAAACAAAAAAATGAAAAGGACCGTAATCACTTTGAGTTTAGTTTCTGTACTAGCATTTATGTCTTGTAAGGAAAACGCTTCCAGCAAGATCAATGCTTCAAATGTGGAGGTAGCGGCGCAGCGCGATGAAGCAGCCAAAAACCTTCCTGTAATGACCTTCGATAAATCGGAACACGATTTCGGCACAATTGAGCAGGGAACTCCGCAAGAGACTACTTTCAGTTTTACAAATACCGGTAATGCACCTCTGATTATTACAAATGCGACAAGTTCATGTGGCTGTACAGTTCCTCAATATCCTAAGAATACGCCAATTGCTCCCGGAGAAACCGGAGAACTACTGGTGAAATTCAATGGTTCCGGTCAGAATCAGGTAACCAAAACCGTAACCGTATCGGCCAATACAGAAAAAGGCTCAGAACTATTGCGCATCAAAGCTTTCGTAACTCCAAAGAATGCAGCCTCTACTGCTGCTGTTGGACCCGTAAAGCAGTAATTTTATAAAGCACATAAATGGGTGATATAGGATCATTACTTCCAATGCTGCTGATATTTGCGGTAGCGTACTTCTTTATGATACGACCGCAGATCAAGCGTCAGAAAGACGAGAAAAAATTTGCACAGGCATTGAAGAAAGGGGATAAGATTATTACAAAAAGTGGATTACACGGAAAGGTGGTGGATCTGAATGACAAGGATTTTTCCTGCATCATTGAAACCATGGCCGGAAGGCTTAAGTTCGACCGTTCTGCTATTTCCATGGAAATGAGCAAAAAGCTCAATGCACCTAAGGAAAAATAACTCCTTCCCTCAAAAAATAAAACACTGGCATATTGCCGGTGTTTTTTTTACCCTCATGTTCGCCAAAGCCGCTTATTTAGTATCTTCATGCAACTAAATATCATTTGTCATGAATTCGAACAGACGCCACTTTCTAAAACAAGGCTCCCTGGCATTTTTGGGTAGCGGAGCTGCATTTTTATTCCCGTTAGAACTTCTTGCAAGCATTCGGAAATCAGTAAGTCCCAATGATAAGATAGGCGTTGGACTAATAGGCTGCAAAGGGATGGGCTTTTCAAATCTTAGCTCCATGCTAAAGATCAGTGAAATTGAACTTGTGGCGCTTTGCGATGTTGATGAGAATGTCCTGGAACAGCGCATTGCCGAACTTGAGAAGGCAGGCATTAAAAAACCCAAAAAATACAAGGACTACCGGAAACTTTTAGAAAATAAGAATATCGATGTCGTGATCATTGGGACACCGGACCATTGGCACTGCCTTCAGCTTACAGATGCCATTGACGCTGGGAAAGACGTCTATTGTGAAAAGCCTATTGCCAATTCCATTGAGGAGTGCAACCTGATGCTGAATGCCGTAAATGCCAGCGATAGAATAGTACAAATAGGACAGTGGCAAAGGAGTCAGCCTCACTTTGTGGATGCCATAAACTATGTGCATTCCGGGAAACTGGGAGAGATCCGCTTGTCTAAGGCCTGGGCCTACCAGGGTTGGATGAAACCCGTTAATCCCCAACCAGATTCACCAGCTCCGGAAGGGGTAGATTATGACATGTGGCTTGGACCTGCACCGAAGCGGGCTTTTAATGCCAATAGATTCCATTTCAATTTCAGATGGTTCTGGGATTATGCCGGCGGATTGATGACGGATTGGGGTGTGCACCTGATAGATTATGCGCTATATGGTATGAAAGCGGGAACCCCTCGTTCCGTGATGGCCCTGGGTGGAAAATTTGCTTATCCGAATGATGCCTCTGAAACTCCTGACACCCTTCAGACCGTTTTTGAATTTGACGGTTTTTCCATACTCTGGGAACACGCGACAGGAATTGACGGTGGCAATTATGGAAGAAATCACGGTATCGCCTTTATTGGTAACAACGGGACGCTGGTCCTGGATCGAGGTGGATGGGAAGTTATCCCGGAAAACGAATTCCAGGGTTGGGGAAAGGACGGAATACCAAAACTGGAACGGCTGCCCCTACAGCAAAATCAGGGAAGTGGCCTGGACCTGCATACGGTGAACTTTATAGAAGCCGTGAAAAGCAGGGATAGTTCGTCCCTAAATGCTCCTTTAAAAGTCGGTTATGACGCGGCCCTGGTTTCACACATGGGTAATGTGGCCTATAAAACAGGAAAGAGATTGTACTGGGATGCTGAACAGGGCCAGTTTACAGACAATGAGGCCAATGAAATAACCAAAGCGGCCTATCACAACGGATGGAAATTGCCGGGATAGTTCAGATCAGCTACTTCTGTATTTGTCATTAAGTGAAATACCCTGGGCTATCATAGGAAGGATCTTTTCCAGTCTGGATTGTTTGGTCTTTTCCTGTTTGGCCTCACTGATGTATTCACAAAACTCCCGCTGTTTGTAGGGCGTGAGTTTACCGAACCTCACCTTAAGTTCGTTGTCTTTGTCCAGAGCGTTAGATAGCGCTTCCGGTACGACGGTTTCCTTTTTGGGTCCCGGGCTAAGTGCAATACCCTTCCGTTGGTTGTCCAGAGCCTCCTGCATATAGGCCAAAACTCCGGCTTTATCAATCTCGTTCTCCGACAGGAACTTCCAATGCCTCATGGCTTTGGTTTTACCTTCCTGTGCATTTTCCAGGACACCTTTAGGGTCACTTAGAAATACGCCGTTAAAGAACCACACCCCAAAATGACTCTTGAAGGCACAGATTCCTAATACATTTTTGCCATCGTAGGTATAAACAGGGAAATTCCATTTATAGCTCTCCTCCAGTTCTGTTTTTAGGGCCAGTTCTCTCAATACCGCGATTCCCTTTTTATATTGGTGTTCCCTGGCGTAAAAGGCTTCGATCTTTTCAGTTGCGCTCATGAGGTTGTAATTTTTTGTTCCTTGTAATTTCGCAAATTTTTACAATAACATCAACAGCCTTCATCATACTTTGCACTGGCAGGTACTCGTACTTACCGTGAAAATTATGACCTCCTGCAAAAATATTCGGGCAGGGAAGGCCCATATAGCTGAGTTGGGAGCCGTCCGTACCCCCTCTTATGGGTTTTATGATAGGAGTGACACCTACTGATTCCATGGCTTCTTTGGCGATCTCTACGATATGAAAAACCGGGGTGATCTTCTCTTTCATATTGAAATATTGATCTTTAACTTCAATGGAAAAACAAGCTTCGTTTTCAAGGTTCAGAGAAGCCACCAGCTCTTTTAGAAGGGCTTTTCTTTTTTCAAAGCTTTCAAGGTCGTGGTCGCGGATAATCATCTCTAACTCTGCCTGCTCTATACTTCCGCTCAGTTTGTGAATGTGAAAGAAGCCTTCTCTTCCTTCAGTATGCTCAGGAACCTCTTTTTCTGGCAATTGTGCGATAAGTCTATTGATCAGGCTTATGGCATTCACCATCTTTCCCTTGGCGTAACCTGGATGCACACTTTTGCCTGAAGCGGTTATATGGGCGCTCGCCGCATTAAAGTTCTCGTATTCCAGTTCTCCGATCTGACTGCCGTCTACGGTATAGGCCCAATCCGCTCCAAATTTTTCTACATCGAAATGATGAGCTCCCCTCCCGATTTCCTCATCAGGAGTAAAACCCACCCGGATCTTCCCGTGCTTGATCTCGGGGTTACGGATCAGGAATTCCATGGCGGTGATGATCTCAGTGATCCCTGCCTTGTCATCTGCACCTAGTAGGGTTGTACCATCGGTTACGATCAGGGTTTGACCTTTGTATTGGCTAAGTTCTTCAAAATAAGATGGGGAAAGCAGTATGGAATCTTTTTCATGGAGCACGATATCTTTTCCGTCATACTCCGGTATTACCCTCGGTTTTACATCTTTTCCGCTGAAGTCCGGAGAAGTATCATAATGGGAGATAAATCCGATCACAGGTATTGCCTCTTCACAATTTGAAGCTAATGTGGCCATAATATAACCTTTGTTATCAAGGCTAACCTCTTCCATGCCAATGGATTCCAGGTCTTTGGCCAGTTTACGGGCTATGTCCCACTGCTTTTTGGTGCTCGGTGTGGTCTCTGATTCCGGATCGCTTTGTGAGTCAATGGTAACGTAGCTTATAAAACGGTCAATTATATGCTGCATCCTTATAATTTTTGGCCAAAAATACAGTTTAAATATGTATTATTGCGCCTGTGCTTATTAGTTGTATGATATCGTGAAAAACACTTTCTATATTTCGATTTTACTTGTACTCTTTTGCGGCTATATCTCCCATGCCCAACGTTTTGAAGACTGCACACTAGGCCTCGGGGGAAAGGATGCTCAGACCATAGTGGAGGTATTCCAATTGAATGAAGAACAACAATCCAAAATGAATGCATGGTCCGCGGAACTTCAGACCCAACAGAAATTGATTGAAGATCAGATCCAGGAACTGTTTGACAAGCATCCACAAAGCACTACGGAAGAATTGAATACCCTGGCGGTAAAGTATAAGAAGTTAAAAGACCAGATAGTTACTATCTCAAAATCTTTTGACCAAAAACTACTGGCAACTTTCAATGAAAGGCAGTATGAAAGATACGTCGCGCTTTGCCGGGCGGCCTATCGCCAACCCATGACTATTCCTCAGAAAGTAAGAGATTCGGTAAATCCAGAATAATATCGGGCTTTCCATATATCGAATACCTGCAGCAAAGCGCTTGCTAGTCGGGGGAAGTTCGTATTTTTGGGGAAATTTTGTCAAAAGCATGTACAAAGCCCTAATCAGACCCTTATTTTTCCTACTTGATGCTGAAAAAGTACACCATCTTTCTTTCAAATTGATCAAAACCTTCTCCCGATTGGGATTCTCCGGACTCTTTAGGTCCATTTTTCAAATTGAGGATCCGGGACTTGAACGAGAAGTCTTTGGTTTGAAATTCAAAAACCCTGTAGGTCTAGCTGCAGGTTTTGACAAGGACGCTAAATTGTTTAACGAATTAGCCGACTTTGGTTTTGGGTTTGTTGAAATTGGAACGCTCACTCCGAAACCGCAGGCAGGAAACCCTAAAAAAAGGTTATTCCGACTTAAGGCGGATAAGGCGATCATCAATCGAATGGGTTTTAACAATGAAGGGGTTTTTGACGCCGCAGAACGATTGAAAAAGGAACATAGGGTATTGATAGGCGGAAACATAGGCAAAAACAAAACCACTCCGAATGACCAGGCCATTAAGGATTATCTGATTTGCCTGGATGCGCTCTTTGAGGATGTAGATTACTTCGTAGTGAACGTAAGTTCACCGAATACGCCTGGTCTACGCGAACTTCAGGACAAAGAACCTTTGACCGCATTATTGAACGCTCTTAAAAGGGAGAATACCAAATTGGCTGAAAAATTAGACGCCAAGGAAAAACCGATCTTACTTAAAATAGCCCCGGATCTGAGTGAAGACCAGCTGTTGGATATCATCAAAATTGTGGATCGAACAGGGATTGATGGTATAATTGCTACTAACACTACTATAGGTAGAGAAGATCTAAAATCCGATTTTATACTTCAGGAAGAAAAAGGTGGTCTCAGTGGCAAACCTTTGACGAAAAAAAGTACGGAGGTGATCCGTTTTTTGGCTGAAAAGAGCGGAAAATCTTTCCCTATTATCGGTGTAGGAGGAATTCATTCAGCTGAAGACGCCTTGGAAAAGCTTGAGGCGGGTGCGGATCTTGTGCAGCTGTGGACAGGCTTTGTTTATGAAGGGCCGGGATTGGTCAAAAAGATCAATAAGGCCATTTTAGAACGAAATTGAGGCCCTGGATTCAGTTGGCAGTCCTCCTTCGCTAAAGCTACGGAGGATGAAATCAGTGGGCAGTAAGCAGTGAACAGTAAAAGTCTAGCTTCATTAAGGTCCTGGAAAATTAACTTTGCGGTTTTCCACCTGTAAAATTCAAAACATACAACTTAAAACCCATTTACTTAAACTTGAAGAAGTGAACAGTCCTCCTTCGCCAAAGCTTTGGAGGATGAATGCAGTTGGCAGTTAATTTCACAATTCCTCAATTTTACAATTTTACAATTTTACAATTTCACATTCCCTCATTTTCAAATCTTCAAATTGACAAACCATCAAATCAACAAATCGCCTTTTCTGCTTTTACATTGCAGTGTCCGGGATTAATTTAAAATTGGGGTGGGGTTTGGAACCCCGGTTTCAGTGGGCAGTTGGCATTAAGCAGTGAACAGTAAGTAGTAAACACTAAACAGTGAACAGAATACAGTTTTCCTTTTGTATGTTCAACCCTCAACACCTAACACTCAACACTTAAAACTTCATCTTAAACTTAATCTTGTACTTCAACTTACACTTATATTTTTGCGTAAACTTCACTGCCTTAGAATCCACCCGAATAACTGCCATATCCCCAATTTCCCCTGACCCGAATCTGGTATCCATTATCAAATAAATAATGCTAATTTTGAAGAGCAACCAAAACCTGAAATGTCCGAAAAGGTACAGATCATAGAATGCCCGAGAGATGCCATGCAAGGCATTAAAACTTTTATCCCTACAGCGGAAAAAGTAAAATACATCCAATCCCTTTTAGGTTGTGGATTTCACACCATCGATTTTGGAAGTTTTGTCTCCCCCAAAGCCATACCGCAAATGGTGGATACCGCCGAGGTTCTTTCCCAGTTGGATCTATCGCGGACCAATAGTAAACTCCTGGCTATAGTCGCCAATGTGCGCGGAGCCCAGGACGCCAGTAAACATCCGGAGATCGACTACCTGGGTTATCCCTTCTCTATATCCGAGAACTTCCAAATGAGGAATACCCATAAGACCATTGACCAATCCATAGAGGTACTAAGGAGTATTTTGGAAATTGCAGAAAATACCGGAAAAGAAGTCGTTACATACATTTCCATGGGCTTTGGAAATCCATACGGTGATCCCTGGAGTGTTGAGATTGTAGGGGAATGGACCGAACGCCTGGCCGAAATGGGATCAAGAATACTTTCCCTTTCCGATACGGTCGGCACTTCCACCCCGGAAGTGATTACTTATTTGTTTTCGAATCTTATTCCTAAATATCCGGAAATACAGTTTGGTGCTCATCTGCATACTACCCCAACGAAATGGCACGAAAAGGTGGCCGCCGCATACGAGGCGGGTTGCCGTAGATTTGACGGAGCAATTCAAGGGTTTGGAGGTTGCCCTATGGCCAAGGACGAACTTACCGGTAATATGCCCACGGAGAAAATGCTTTCCTATTTTACTGCGGTCAAAGCGGATACACAGGTAAATTGGATGGCTTTCGAGGCTGCGCACAATAAAGCGACAGAGCTTTTTTCAGTCTATCACTAAGCCCGGCCCGATCAAAAGGCATTAATAGCAATCCATTTTGATCTTCCCGCGATTGAGGAATTGACTCAATGGGACATTTAACCGCTTTTTTGAAATGGTTTCCAAAACCCGAACCACCTCCTTTTGCATGGCAACTGAACCACATATCATTATTACACCCCCGTTTTCCAGGGATTTGGCGATCAGATCTGCTTCACGGCATACCAGGTCCTGTACGTAATGCTTTTCCAAACCAGACTGGGAATAAGCCTCAAAAACAAAACTGAGCTGCCCCCTATGTCTGGCGCTATGGATATAGTCTTTGTAGATCTCCAAAGAGGTTTCGTTTCTTCCACCCCAGAACAGATGAGTTTTTGTTGCACCCAAACCGTTATTGATCATCCCCAGAAAGGGTGCAATACCCGTACCATTGGAAATAAGTATTACCTCCGGGGTTTTGGAAGGAAAATGAAATTCCGTATTTGGCTTAATCCAGGCGCTGATCTCCTGCCCTTGCTCCAGTCCACTTAGATACCGGGAACAATAGCCATTAGAATGCTTTTTAATACTCAATAAGATTTCGTCATCAGTTTTTGCTATTGAATAAAAGCGATCTACCTCATTGCCTCCTGGTTTTATCGCAATAAGATCCCCTGAACTGAAGCTGAGATTGCTTGTTGGTTTTAGTTTCAGGAGGAATGTATCGTCCGGGTTAACTTCGGTCCTCTCAACTACTACAAATTCTGTTGTCTTTTTGGTTGAAGCAGGTGACCCGGGATTTTTTAATCGGAGCTGAAGGCCCAGCGCCTTAGCCCATTTATCCGACCAGTCCTTAAATGCTTCAAAAGACTGGTTGTTGATCTTATAGAGTGGTAAGGCCTGCTTCAGTTTAGGGTGTTTTCCAAGAAGCTGATCGACCTCGATTGCGAACTGGCAATAGTTGGGATAAGCGAGAGAACCCAGGCCTACCACGGAGAAAGACATTGGATTGGCTATAGTGGTAGCTTGGAACTTTTCCACGAATTTCTGTGCATTTGACGGAGCATCTCCATGGCCGTAGGTTGCCGTTAGTACAATGAGGTGCTTCACTCTGTCGAAATTCTCATAGTCGTTCAGTTCAGAGAGATATACGCTTTTTCCTAAGGCGATAAGTGCCTTTTGAAGCACTTTTGCCATATTGAAAGTACTGCCGGTTTCTGAACCTACCAGGACCACATATTCACATTTCCCGGGATCTGCTGCCTCAGTTTTCAGCCTGACAGTATGCTTTCTTCTTCTCAGGGTCATGGCGAATCCTGAGATCATAAAAAAGACAATGGCAATACAACTCGCCAGTAATACAGCGGACCAAAGAACACTGCCACGGCCGGTATGCCAGGCCAGGCTTAGACGTGAGGCTAGCATGATAAGTGGATATTCGACCTCACTAATGACGGTGCCCTTGTACTGATGTACCAGAATTTCTCTGTCCTTAAGTTCTAACTGGTAGTAGTCCTCCTCATTATCAGAGAATGGGAACAAAATTGTCCTCACCTCCTTTAATCGTATTTGCTTTAAAACCGAAGGGCCGGAAGCGACAGCTGAATTGCCTTTGGTAGTAGGCGCTAAAACGGTCTGATGCGAAATCTCAGCTTCGGGTAACAAACCAAACTTTTCAAGGGAAAGGTAAACCCCTGTGCCCGCTATTATAATTACGGGAACCAAAAAGATCCGACCTAACACTACATGATAGTATTGACCAGACGTATCCTTGTTGACCCTGGTGAACCATCGTTTTAAACCTCCCTGCCTTCTGGCAACCAGAATAATACCTGTGATCGCGATTAATAGAAGCAGGAAAGAGACCAGGCCCACAAAAAAACGCCCCGGGCTTTTAAGAAAAAGAGAGCGGTGAAGATTTGTGGCAAAACGGAAAATGGCCTTCTTTTCCTGAGGTTCCCCGATTTTTTCTGCCGTGAGCGGATTGATGTAGATGGTTGAACTCTCTCCATCCTGGCCGATTACGGAAGCCTGGACAAAGTTATCCGAATCCACCTTTAATTCAAGCACTTCCAGGTATTTTCCATCAAGCATTTCCAGAGTTTCAGCGACGGAAATGCGTTCCATATCTTCAGCCTTATAAGGCTGAATCGCATGGTAAATAGGCTCGAAAGCCAGAATGATACCGGTTATGGAAGCGATCCCCAAAAAAATGGAAGAAGATATAGCCAAAACAAGATGGCTATACCTCCAAATAGAAATTACCATAAAAGTTTAAGACTATTTTTGAGGCATTATCCGAACATAGCGGATAAATCCTTTTCCTTCTACTTTGCTGTTGATAGTTGATGAGGTAAGTTCAAACTCTATATCGTCTTCGTAGTATTCCTGATCCTCCACAGCCGTTTCAAATCGAATACTATAACCGGCATCGATCTTATCATCTTCAATTTTCAAAACGTTAATCGCGCGTTCTCCACCGCCAATGGTAGCGCCGGTTATGGCGTCTATATCGGGCCTTTTCTTACCATAGAATTCCCACCACGCGGGAATGTCATGATACCATTCATCATCTTCACCCCTCACATAAAGTGTTTTTTCGTAATTACCTTCCGGGTCCATAAGAGAGATCACAACATAGGCCTTTTCTCCGGAGTAATTAACCATTTGTATCATGCACTTATAGGAACTACTGGCGGCCTCCCTGGCCTTAAATCCTACCAGCAGCAGTAGAGGAATACTGAAAATTACAATAGCTCTCAATCTTCTTTTCATCATGGTGTTTCAAGAAAGTTTATGGTGACATTATTTTTTTGGAGCAACTCGTTTTCCATTGCAAGGTCATATGCAGATTCTTCAAAATCCGTTTTGATAGACTTGTCTGCTCCGTCTTCAATGAGAAATTTTAAAATGGCATCATTATGGGCATTCATCGCCGCCAGATGTAAGGGGGTATTTCCATCCTTATTTCTCGCATTGATATCCTGACCATAAGAACTGATATACTTCAGCGCATCCAGGTTGTTTTGCGCAACCGCTATATGGTATAAGGTGTTACCGTTTTCCTGAACTTGAGCAAAATTAAAGCCTTTTGCCTTCAAAGCGGCCAATTTATCCTGCATTAACTTCGGTCTCTCCGCTTTATATACATCTTTAAGGAGATAATACCCCAGGTTGTTACCCTCCTTATCTCTGACCTGAACATCGGCCCCATTTTCAAGCAGGAAATTTACAACTTCCAGCTTGTTGCTCTGAATGGCATGGGTTAAAGCAGAGGCTCCTTGTTTATTAGTGTGGTTGATATCTTCAGTACCTGCTGCAAGATAACGGACAACCTCCAGACTGTTTCTCCTGGCTGCATTGAGTAAGGCAGTGTTGCCGTCTTCGTCAGACTGATTGAGGTCTACCCCTTTTGAGACAAAATATTCAAATACTGGAAGCTCCTCATTTTGAAAGGCTATGCCGTGAAGTGGAGTTATTCCTTCGTCCGAAACCACGTTTGGGTTTATCCCGAGTTTTTCCAGGTATTGGTAAACTTCTAAACCATTGGTATATCCCCGGGTACCCCTACTGGCAAATATAAAGGCATTCTCACCACTCTTACTCAGTTTATTATGAGGAACCCCATGGTCAATCAGTTTGTTGAGCAGGTCTGTATTTCCGCGTTTTGCCGCATAGTGGAAAATACCATTCCCATTGCTGTCCTCACTCTTCAGGTCAATTCCTTTTTCTACAAAGTAGTCAACAAGGGCATAGTCCTGGACAAAAGGTGCTACCAGCAACAGGGCATTGGCTCCATCCCGGTTTTTCTCCTCAGTGACCCTGGCACCGTGCTTAATGACAAAATCGTACAGCTCAGGGTTGATCTGACCGGTATTAGCGGCAAAATTAAGCAGGGTGTAGCCATGACTATCCACAATATCCGTTTTGGCACCATTGTCCACCAGATACTGCATCATTTCCAGGTTGCCTTTATATGCAGCCCAAAAAATGTAGGTCCGCCCGTCATGCGTTAATTTGTTTACACCATTTCCATCCTGGGAAAGCAGGAATTTGATCGTCTCATTGTCCACTTTTTCAATAAGTGCCCAGGAGACCGGGTCAAAGGCGTTTGAATTAAGTTCGGAAATATCAGCACCTTCGGAGATCCGCTGCTCTATTTCCGCAATAGACGGATTAGCTGTCCAATAAGCCCTTTCCAGGAATGGGTTTTCTCTTTGTGCGGATAAAAAGCTGGTTATAAAAATTGTCAGGGCGAAGACTATACCCGAATGCATTTTTTTCATTGCAGATCCTTTACAAATGAATCGATTACGGAACTTATGTCGTTCTCATCAGTGAGATCTTCTTCAAAAAGATGTTTGAAAAGCACCTTGTTATCCACTTTGTTTTCAAGGGCAAGATTGGTCTTACGGGAGTAAACCTCGTCCCATTTGGCACGTACAGATGCCCACTTTTCCTGGTTCTTTTGCCACCATTCCGCAGCGGCTTTACATTGGCTGTCTGGCACTCTAACATAGGTGTTGTACCCTTTTTCTTCAGCCAGGACAATGTCTTCCTTACCTTTTTCCCGAACGATTTTATAGTTATCCTGGTCGTGAACCCATCCGTTGGAGGTTATTTCATGTCGATTTCCCCGGCTGGTAACATTGTAATCACTTCGGGTGGTATACTCCCTTCTTGGAAGGGGGGCGTCTGTACGGTTTTCCCAATAGCTTTTGCCGTCTACGTGTACCCAGGTTCCGGAACCTTCATATCGGGGGCTGTCATCCACCTGAAAGACCTTTTGTGTCCACTGTCCCTTCACCGCTTCGTCCGGCTTGGACTGATAGGTCCAGTTATTGTCATGATCGTACATATAGAAATCGGTGTTCTCGTATAACCAGTCCTGACGCCAGTGTTTTACGATATAAGTTTCATCTGGTTTACCTACTTGTAAGAGGTGTTGTATAGATACGGTATTGTCATCTTCCCGAACCAGTTGTGCCCATTCCAGGCCTTTGTCTTTTTTGGTCTTGGATGGTTTGTAGGTGGAGTCTTGGACATGCTGAAAAGTCTCAGTGAAATTGAAAGTTACTTCGAAGCAACCGCACATCTCTTTAATGGCCTTCAGGTCTTTCTTTTTGTTGGATTTCTGGGCGATAATCTGGCCACCTGCCAGCATTAATAGCATAACGAAAGCAATGGATTTCTTCATGTTAGAATCATTAAAAGTTAAAAGTGAATAATTCGTCGCAAAAATATTAATTTTATTTAGATTGATTAAAAATAAGAAATATATTTGCCTCAAATTTATTAAGAATGAGTCTAAATAAAAATAAAAGGCTACTTATTTTTTATTTTTTTTTAAGTGCCCTGGTTTTTGCACAAACTGAAGAGACAGATAGCATTATCAGGCAGGATTTAGACGAAGTCGTGGTCACGGCAACGAGAACAGTAAGACAATTGTCCTCTCTCCCTTTGCCAGTTACACTCATTTCCAAAAAACAACTTCAGGAAACCGGTGTAACCCGCCTAAATGAGATCCTTAACGAACAGACAGGTATCATTATGACCCCTGATGTCACCATTGGTGGGGGAGAAGGGGTACAGATCCAGGGAATAGCCTCGGATTATGTGCTCGTACTTATAGATGGAGTTCCGGTAGTGGGCCGAAGCTCCGGTAATCTCGATCTAAGCAGGCTTGCCATTGGCAACATCAAACAGGTAGAGATCGTTAAAGGGCCTTCTTCCAGCCTTTTCGGTTCCGAAGCGCTGGGAGGAGTGATCAATATCATCACAGAAAAGCCCACTTCCGACAAAATAAGGGGGCAGGCTTCCCACCGTGTAGCTTCTTTCAATAACCAAAACTCCAATGTTAGTATACAACAAAGGATAGAGAAGGTGGGTTTTTCGTTTTTCGCGGACCGCCTGAGTACCGATGGATACGACCTGGCTCCATCCCAGGACGGCCAAACGGTTAATCCGTTTTACAATTACACCTTCAGTGGCAGACTCTTTTTTGACATTGCGGAAAACCTGAATCTTTTCGCGTCAGGACGCTATTTTTCCCAGGAATTCGAGGTTTCTCCCAGTACCAGTGAAGAGGAGGATCTCAATGCCCTTCTTCGAATAGACCATACGGCATCCCGGAAAACAAATTTGCAATACGAATTCTATTACACCAATTACAGAACAGACGAACAGACTTTAGATCCTATTAATAACGATCTATTACTGGATAACAACTTCGATCAGAAGTTATTCAGGCCTGAAATACGATTTAATCACAGCTTCAAACCTAATAACACCCTTACCCTGGGGGTTGGTTACAATTTTGAAAGCCTGAATCGATCTCTTTTTGCCGAACAGGTCAGTTTTGACTCACAATATGTCTTTACCCAGTATGATTTTCGTCCTTTTGACAATCTTAATGTCATTGCCGGAGCCCGTTTTGATAATCACAGCGAATACAATTCGCAATTAAGCCCCAAGATCTCCGCCAAATACGATTTGGGAAAATACTTTTCCATTAAAGGCTCTGTAGGCAGTGGGTTCAAAGCCCCGGATTTCAGGCAGCTATATCTGGATTTTACCAATGTGTCCGCCGGAGGGTATTCCGTATTAGGAAAAGAAGTAGAGGCTCAGGGAATACGGCGTTTACAGGACAACAACGAAATAGCCAGTTTGGCTGTTGATCCTTCAGACCTGGGTGATCAACTGGATGCTGAGAGTTCCATTGGTTACAATCTCGGATTGTCCTTTAAAAAGGGAGAATTTTCAACTGAACTCAATCTCTTTAGAAACGATTTCAAAAACCTTATTGATACACAAATTCTGGCGGCCAAAACCAATGGGCAGAATGTTTTTGGGTATATCAACAGGGAAAGGGTTTATACTCAAGGTCTTGAAATTGATACCCGATATCAGCTATGGGAACATCTGAGGATCTCTCTTGGTTACCAGCTTCTTTACGCTTATGACAAAGACAAGGAGGAGGCCATTGATAACGGAGAAGTGTTTGGCCGAGACCCTGAAACCCTGGAGACCTTTCGTCTATCCAGGTTGGATTATTTCGGCCTGGTTAACCGGTCCAGGCATATGTTCAACTTCAAAGTCTTCTATGAGGTGCCGAAATGGAATGCCAATGCCAATCTTCGGGTCAATTACCGGAGTAGATTTGGGCTTACGGACCGGAACGGTAATGGTTTGCTGGACGATCTGGACGATTCCTTTGTCTCCGGCTATGCCCTGGTGAATCTGACACTCAACAAAACATTCTTTGATCGATACAGCCTGCAGCTTGGAGCCATTAACCTCCTTGATTTTAAAGGTGAAAATCCGCTCGCTTTGTCGGGCACCGAGGTTTTGGTAAACCCCGGAATTCAATTGTTTACAAGACTCAATATTCAATTTTAAATTATCAGCGTATTATGAAAAACAGTTTAAAACTATTTAGCCTTCTTTTTGTGTTATTCACTTTGGTAGCATGCAGTAATGACGATGAAGAGACCCCAACCGAATTCACAGTTACGGCTGTAAACCCGGTTTCTGGTGCCGTGGGTACTGAAATTACTATAACAGGAACCGGATTTCCTTCTGAGGCCAGTCAGATTGATCTTAGCTTCAACGGTGTTGCCGCTTCCATTTCCTCTCTTAGCAGCACTCAGATTGTTACCGCTGTACCAGCTGGAGCAGGAAGCGGTGAGATCAGTATTTCTGCCAACGGATTTACCAGGGCGGCCCCATCTTCCTTTACGGTATTGTCCAACCTGGTTTCCGAAACCTTCACTAATTTATTTGCCCCTCAGACAGGAGGTTTCGGAGAACCGGCAGGCGGACCCTTTACCAAATTCAGTTTTGCAGACGGAGATGTGACCGAGAGCGAGACAGATTGGGATATCGCTTTCAGGTCTACAACAATCGCGGTTAATGGAGGTCAGGTAACAGGGACAAATGATGAACCGGCAAGAAATGGAAATGCAGCAGCAGCCATAGAAAATGGCACTTTTGACGATATTACTTCGGCTTCGGGGCTAACTTTTGTACAGGATGCAGACGGCGCATTCGGTATTCCGACTGGTAGTGACAGCGGATGGTACAACTACAACTTCATGACCAATATTGTTGCTCCAATTCCGGGCAAGATCCTGGTTTTTAGAACAGCGGATGGAAAATATGCCAAAGTGGAGATCCTGAGCTATTACGAGGACGCTCCGGCTAATCCTGATCCTGATACGAACGCTGCCAGATACTTTACATTTAAGTACGTCTATAATCCTAACGAGGGAGAAACCTCCCTTGCAGAATAGTAAAAAATTATTTGAATAATCTAATTTCCTGGACTCAACTCAGTGATAGTTTGATTTAGTAAAAAGGTCGGAGGATACATTCAGTTTTAGGTTCACTGTATCTCCGGCCTTTTTATTTCTCGCCATTTCTGAACAGAATATATTCCGTTCCGGATCCTTTCAAAAGTTTTACTTGGCCCGTTGAAACCTAATGATCCCATTTAAGGGAACTTCTGTTGGATGTAACATGGACAGGGTTTTTATTTGCTCCAACCCGTTTATGGTAATCCTTAAGTGCACCCCGGGGTGTTTTTGGATTTTCCAATCACTCAGGAGGAAGAATTTGCCAAGTAGCAAGCCCTTCATTACTAATGGCAAATGCAATCGAAGCGGCGTATCAATATTCCGGATAATCTATAGCGGAAGTAAAAAGGCTGAAACAATTGAAAACGCAATTGATCAGCCTTAGCTTATTGTATGGTGTACTAAACCTCAGTCAGGCTTAGAAATTTGCTCTAATAACGCAATTCGATACCGCCGTAAATCCCAAATGGATGCCCTGGCCTTAGCCCTGCCGGTACTCTGGCCACGGCATAGGTCTCATCAAACATATTAATGATATTGGTAGTAAGGCTGATATTCTTATTGAAATGGTATTTTCCGGCAAGATCAAAAATAAAGTTAGAATCCACCAACTCGTTCTCCGGAATGCTTCCACTGCCTGCCTCAGTCCGGAACTCTCCGTTAAATCTTCCACTTAGATGAATTTCGTAATCGTCATGTTCCAGAGAAAGAGAACCATTAAATTGGTGTTTTGCAATGTATGGAAGCTCGTCGCCCGCATTTACCTCGCCCCATAGGTCGTCTTCGCTACCGAAACTATTTTGAAATTCCGTATCAGTCAGGGTATATCCCAGGGTCAAAGGCAAGATCAGCTTGCTGCTATTAGGAAGCAGATTGTAGTTTAGAAGTACCTCCAGTCCTTGTACGCGTACTTCCCCCGCGTTAAACTGCTCCAAAGAACCCGTTCCGCCTGTGGCTGCGAGATCACTTCCCAGGAGGTTGCTGTAGTCGTTATAAAAACCTACGATCTCTCCCGAAAAGTTTCCAAATGAGAAACGGCTTCCGACCTCGTAATTTATGCTCTCTTCAGGTTCCTGACCTTCCTGGTTGCTGGGTGGAGAAAAACCCTTATGTACACCTCCGAAAACTGAAAGTTTTTCAAAATTGTAATTAAGGCCGATACCGGGAATAAAAACATCCACCTTATTCTCTCTTTCAGCTATATTGGTCCCAACCCGATCTGGATCTTCGGTCCCGTAATTCATTCTGCCCAGGGTGATATTTTCATATCGCAATCCGGGGGTCACTGTTAATTCCTTGTATTTTAGCTTATATAGGGCAAAGGCGGCAAATGCTCTTGCATCGCTTATCCTGTTGGCATTGGTGCCAGGTACCCCGGCTGAAGTAAGCCGCATCTGACCGTCGTTTGATATGGCGTAACCATCAACCCATTGAAATCTGTCCTCCTCATCGTAATGATATCGAAGTCCCAATTCAAAATCATGGAAAAAGGTTTTATCCGTCCAGTGCAGGTCTAATTTAGTTTGAACTCCGGTAGATAGGTAGTCCCTATTATTTGCTTTTACACCCAGGGCATCGTCTGGGCTGTCTACCGTGCCTCTGATCACATCCAGGTAAGGGGCAAAGTCCACCGGACTGGCCAACAACCCAGAAATTCCTTCTCGTTCACCATTTAAGGTTACATAGTCCAGTTTGTACCAATTTCTGCTAAAGTCATTTCTGTAAGCTGTTGAAGTGATTCTAAAATAGTCACTGAACTTCAGTGTATGCGTAAGCATAATTTGGGTGTGTTCCGTTGTCATACGGTCTACCTGGGAAGAAGCATAACGCTCAAATGGACTACGGTTGAAATCGTCTTGAGTTAAACCTAAATAAGTCTCATCAGAGTCTTCATCCGAATATTGAAATTTTAATTCCAATTCCTGCCCGACTTTTGCGGTTGGATTGGTCTTGACCAAAAATTTTGCGACCAGGTCGTTCTTGTCAAAACCGGTATCCCCGCCGGAAGTAAGGTTTTTAAAGCCGTTGGAGTTGTAGTTGAGATATTCAACGGCGTATCCAAAGTTTTTCTGACTATCCCCAAGCTGGGCGTGTACCCTTCCGCTCTGAAAACTGCCGTAACTGGAATTAACAAAGGCGCTGAAATCGTCCGGCACTTCTGTGGAGATCATATTAATAGCACCTCCTGTGGTGAAAGGCCCGTATTGCACCTGGCTGCTACCCTTTAGGATCTCAACGGCCTCCATCCTGGCGATGGTTGGGAAATAGTAGGCGGCAGGTGCGCTGTAAGGTGCAGGAGCGATCAGAACTCCGTCTTCCATAACGCTTATCTTGGCACTACGCTCAGGGGAGGTTCCTCTTAAACTAATATTTGGCCTCAACCCAAAACCGTCTTCTTCGTAAACATTTACTCCTGGCACACTTCTGAGGGTACGGTTGATATCCGTATAATTGAATTTCTTGATCTCCTTTGGGGAAATATAATACGCGGAACCTGTCCTGTTTTTCGCTTCGAATTTACTACCGAAGATGACCTTTGCTGAAAGGACCACCTCGTTGAGCTTAACCGTCGCCGGGGCGGGAAGTGTATCGTTCTGTTGACTATAACTAAAAGTGAAGGAAAGTGCCAGAATGGCGGCCAGGGAAATTCTCATAGCTTATTTAGACTAAATTCAAATAAAGGATGTTTCGCGAGGCCAAAAGTACAATTCGATTGCGAGTTTTCAAACTTTATTTAGAATAAATAAAAATAATTTTGAGTTGCCTTTTGGTTACCAAATGGTTAGGATTGAGCCCATAGAAGTCCTTTGGGATCAAAAATGAGAAAAGCGTGCGCTTACTGGCCCAAAAAGTAGTATATTTGCACGCAATTAATCCTTAATTGCAATGGAAGCCCATCGTAAAAAAATCCTCGGAGAAGGTCTCACATATGACGACGTACTCCTGGTGCCGGCCTATTCCGAAGTACTTCCCAGAGAGGTCAACATCCAAACGAAATTTACTCGAAACATCACTATCAACGTCCCGATAATTTCGGCTGCTATGGATACCGTTACTGAATCTAGTATGGCGATCGCCATGGCCAGGGAAGGAGGTATTGGTGTACTGCACAAAAATATGTCCATAGAGCAACAGGCGATCAAAGTGCGCCGCGTAAAGCGTGCTGAAAGCGGGATGATCATGGACCCGGTTACCCTACCCGAAGAGGCCCTGGTAAGAGATGCCAAGGCCAGTATGGCAGAACACAGTATAGGAGGTATTCCTATTGTGGATGATGAACGGAAACTTGTGGGTATAGTAACTAACCGTGACCTGCGTTTTGAAAAGAACAATAGCAGGCCCATATCCGAAGTCATGACGGCTACCAATCTGGTCACCGTTGGGGAAGGGACCTCACTGGCAGAAGCCGAAGACATTCTCCAGGAGAACAAAATTGAGAAACTTCCCGTAGTAAATGGTCAGAATAAATTGATAGGTCTGATCACCTTTAGAGATATTACCAAACTTACCCAAAAACCCATCGCGAACAAGGATCAATTCGGAAGGCTTAGGGTTGCCGGGGCTGTTGGTGTGACACCGGATAGCCTGGAAAGGGTGGGAGCACTGGTTAATGCGGGTGTGGATGCGATCGTTATCGATACGGCACATGGACATACCAAAGGGGTGGTTGCCATTTTAAAAGAAGTGAAAAACCAATTCCCGGATCTGGATGTGGTAGTTGGTAATATTGCTACTGCTGATGCTGCCAAATACCTGGTTGAAGCCGGAGCGGATGCCGTAAAAGTAGGTATCGGCCCGGGTTCTATTTGTACAACCCGTGTAGTGGCCGGAGTAGGTCTTCCTCAATTCTCAGCGGTTCTGGAAGTAGCAGATGCCATTAAAGGTTCCGGTGTACCCGTGATAGCTGATGGGGGAATAAGGTATACGGGAGATATTCCCAAGGCCATTGCAGCTGGTGCGGACAGCGTGATGCTGGGCTCACTTTTGGCCGGGACCAAAGAATCTCCCGGAGAGACAATTATTTATGAGGGTCGGAAATTCAAATCCTATCGGGGAATGGGTTCCGTAGAGGCTATGAAAGAAGGTAGCAAGGATCGTTATTTCCAGGATGTGGAGGACGACATCAAAAAACTGGTGCCTGAAGGAATTGTTGGCCGTGTCCCCTATAAAGGAGACCTTTTTGAAAGTATTCATCAATTTATCGGAGGGTTGAGAGCCGGAATGGGGTATTGCGGCGCCAAAGATATTGCCAGTTTAAAGGAATCCGGCCGCTTTGTAAAGATCACCGCTAGTGGAATCAATGAAAGCCATCCACACGATGTGACCATTACCAAGGAATCTCCCAATTACAGTCGTTAATTTGCCGACTATTTAGCGGGAACTTGAAGATTACTGCCGGGTAAGCTGTTTATCTTTTGCTCCAACACTAAAGGTTTCATTTGAATTTTAAGATGACGGTTCAAGTCAATAAGGAAATCAATTTAGTTCCGGTCACACTCGCTTCGCAGCATAAGTTATTCAGGCTTATGTCTGTTATCTATCCGCCTGTGTATGCACATCTCTGGCCGGATGGTGGCAACTATTACCTGAACAAGCTATATTCCATTGAAAACCTTAAATCCGAATTGAAGGATCCGGACTCCAGATATTATTTTGTGGAATACAATGAAGAGACCATCGGAATTCTGAAAGTAGTCCTCAATTGTAGTATACCAGGTGGAGATAACCGGCCCATGGTAAAACTTCATCGGATCTATCTCTCCCCGGAAATCCAGGGAAAAGGACTTGGCAAACAACTGCTGAATTGGATAGAAGAAAAGTTCTGCAAAGATCCACGTACCCCTTTATGGCTTGAGGTTATGGACAGTCAGGAAAAAGCCATTAGGTTTTACGAGAATTGCGGTTTTATAAAGGCAGGGACCTTTAGTTTTGATGACCTTATGATGAAAGCCGTCTATAGAGGGATGTTCAGAATGATCAAGGAGGTCTGAAGCTACGGTTCCAGCTCCTAATCCGACCAAAAAAAAGCGGCCTGAAAACAGGCCGCCTTCTTTTCTTATATATCTGTTTCGATATCGTTGTATCAATCCAGGTCAAAACGATCCAGGTTCATCACCTTGGTCCACGCGGCTACAAAGTGCTTAACGAACCTTTCGGCGGAATCAGAAGATCCGTATACTTCGGCCAGGGCCCTCAGTTCTGAGTTGGAACCGAAAATAAGATCTGCTCGGGTACCGGTCCACTTGAGCGCACCTGTAATCCTATCCGTACCTTCAAAAACTTCTTCGGCCTCTGATGTCGCTTTCCAGGTGGTCCCCAGATCCAGGAGGTTCACGAAGAAATCGTTCGTAAGTGTCTCCGGATTATCCGTAAATACACCGTGGGACGATCCATCAAAATTAGCCCCTAAAACTCTTAAACCTCCAAGGAGGACGGTCATCTCGGGTGCAGTCAAAGACATCAACTGGGCACGATCTACCAGTAGTTCCTCAGCAGTGATCTTATCATTTACATTGAGATAGTTCCTGAAACCATCTGCTACTGGCCTTAGCGCTTCGAAAGATTCTGCATCGGTTTGTTCCTGGCTAGTATCCGCCCTTCCTGCTGTGAACGGCACGTCTATACTATGACCTGCCTTTTTTGCAGCTTCCTCTATTGCAGCACTTCCGCCAAGAACGATAAGGTCTGCGATCGAAACGGCCTTTCCATTGGAGCTTCCGTTGAACTCTGTTTGAATTCCCTCCAGCGTCTCCAATACTTTAGCAAGTTGTGCCGGATTGTTCACTTCCCAATCTTTTTGAGGAGCCAGGCGTATCCTTGCTCCGTTAGCACCTCCGCGTTTATCGGAATCCCTGTAGGTAGAAGCAGAAGCCCAGGCAGTAGAAACTAACGCTGATATCGAAAGTCCTGAAGCTAATATTCTGTCTTTGAGTGTAGCAATATCAGCATCATCAATAACTTCGTGGGTAACTGCCGGGATGGGGTCTTGCCAGATCAATTCCTCTTCTGGTACTTCAGGACCGAGGTAACGGGCAATAGGCCCCATATCACGATGCGTCAGTTTAAACCATGCTCGCGCAAAAGCATCGGCAAATTCATCAGGGTTCTCGTAAAAATGCCTTGAGATCTTTTCATATGCAGGGTCCATCCTTAAGGAAAGGTCCGTGGTCAACATAAAAGGGGCGTGTTTTTTCGCCGGGTCATGGGCATCTGGCACAAGACCAGCTCCCGCACCATCTTTAGGTTGCCACTGATAAGCTCCTGCAGGACTCTTGGTAAGTTCCCATTCGTAGCCGAAGAGGTTTTCAAAGAAATTGTTACTCCATTTCGTTGGAGTAGTGGTCCAGGCACCTTCTAAACCACTGGTTATGGTATCCGAACCTACTCCTGAGCCAAAGCTGTTTTTCCAACCCAGACTTTGTTCTTCTATAGAGGCTCCGGCAGGCTCACGACCTACAAATTCAGCATCGCTGGCAGCTCCGTGAGTTTTACCAAAAGTATGTCCACCGGCAATAAGGGCCACGGTTTCATAATCGTTCATCGCCATACGCCCGAATGTCTCGCGAATGTCCCGGGCAGCGGCTACGGGATCAGGATTTCCATTCGGACCTTCCGGGTTTACATAGATCAACCCCATTTGTACAGCCCCCAGTGGATTCTCCAATTCACGATCTCCCTCATATCTTTTGTCTCCTAACCATTCGGTTTCGGAACCCCAGTAAACATCTTCTTCCGGTTCCCATACATCTTCACGACCTCCGGCAAATCCAAAGGTTTCCAGACCCATAGATTCCAGGGCGCAGTTACCTGCTAGTATCATCAGGTCTGCCCATGAGAGTTTCTTTCCGTATTTCTTCTTAATTGGCCACAGTAAAAGTCGCGCTTTGTCAAGGTTGGCATTGTCTGGCCAGCTATTCAGGGGAGCGAATCGCTGAGTACCTGATCCGGCACCTCCGCGGCCATCAGCTATGCGGTAAGTTCCGGCACTATGCCATGCCATACGAATGAAGAATGGTCCGTAATGTCCGTAGTCTGCAGGCCACCACTCCTGGGAATCTGTCATCAGATCATAAAGGTCCTGCTTTACCGCGTTGAGATCCAGTTTTTTGAACTCCTCAGCATAATTGAAGTCATCATCCATAGGATTAGACAGTGCTGAATGCTGTCTCAGGATGTTTAATTTAAGCTGATTGGGCCACCAATCGCGATTTGAGGTTCCACCCCCGGCTCCCTGCTTCAGCGCCCCATGCAAAAAAGGACACTTGCCTTCTCCATTTAGGGCATAACCTGCGCCATTGGATGAGCTGCTGGTATGTTTAGTGTTTTCCATTGCGAATAGATTAATATGATTACTGTTTTACTTTCAATAAATTTACGATAACCCCTGTTTATATCGATGATCTGAATCATATATAAACTTTATTTTATTATTTGGGATACCTATATGCCCACGGTTTACGGGATCGGTCGACTGATGACCCTTGAAATAAAGTGTATTTTTCTATTCGAAAAGAAAAAACGGCACAATCAAAATCCCAAAAACAGAGCGAGACAACATCGGGACTTGAGTTCAACTTCTGATTATTTTCCTACTTTTAAAAGAGGAATATCATCCCAGATTTCATTTACGCAATGATCCACCGACAGTTTTTGAGTTTTAAAATTACCTGGGTGAGTACCAGGGATCTTTTGCTGAAATGGATTCCTTATGCCTTGGTTTTGCTACTGTCCGCCTGTGGTACAAAACGCGACTCCTCTACGCTGACAATCGCGGCCGCGGCTAATACGCAGTTTGCCATGGAAGAGATAGCAGCCCTGTATTCAGAAAAGACCGGAACGCAGCACGTTTTAGTATTTAGTTCCTCCGGTAAGCTAACGGCACAAATCATGGAGGGTGCCCCCTATGACGTTTTTGTATCGGCAGACATGAAATACCCCACGGAGCTTTTCAATAGTGGCTTAACTCAAGGTTCTCCCAGGGTATACGCTTATGGCAAACTGGTACTATGGTCTATTCAGGAAAGCGTTCATCCTTCTTTAGCCATTTTAAAGGACAGCACGGTGGAACACATCGCCCTGGCCAATCCTAAAACAGCCCCTTATGGCAGGGCGGCGGACGAAGTCCTGAAGTTTTACGATCTGTATCCCACTACCTCCGCAAAACTGGTTTTTGGTGAGAGTATATCCCAAACCAATCAATTCATTACGTCCGGGGCTGCTGAAATCGGCTTTACAGCGATGTCTGTTGTTTTATCTCCAAAAATGAAGGGTAAGGGCAGTTGGCAGGCATTGGACGAGAATTCCTATAAGCCTATCGGGCAAGGAGTAGTCGCCCTGCAATCTAAAGGAGAGACCACAGAAGGTGCCAACGAATTTATTACCTTTCTCTTTTCTAAAGAAGCCAGAGGAATACTGGAAAAATACGGATATACTTTTGATGAATAAGTTGGAGGGACATATTACGGAAGTAGAAACTAACGGAAGTTTGTCCCTGGTTTCGGCCTCAGTAAGCGGAGGAAGGATATTTAAGGCTATCGTTATTGAAAATCCGGAAACGGCGACTTATCTGAAACATGGTATTAAAATTGGGCTGCTATTCAAGGAGACTGAAGTAATACTCTCCACTACTGAAAATGCCGGAGTCAGCCTTCAAAATAAAATACCAGGTACCATACAAAATATAGAAACCGGCAAGTTGTTGAGTCGGATCGAATTAGAAACCCAGGCAGGGACCATTGTTGCTTTAATATCCAGCAGCGCGGTGCAGGAATTGGGACTTAAAGAAGGGGTAGAGGTGGTAGCCATGGTAAAACTGAATGAAATAATGTTGTCCGAAACATGAACTGGGATCCTTTAATACTGACCTTTAAACTGGCATTCGTGACTACAGTCATCCTGTTTGTTTTGTCGATTCCACTTGCCAATTGGTTGGCACATTCCCGGTCCCGGATCAAACCCCTTATTGAAACCCTGGTCAGTATGCCTCTTGTATTGCCACCTACCGTTTTGGGGTTTTATTTTTTGGTGGCTTTCAGTCCGGGCAATGCCTTCGGGAGCTGGTTAAATGATTGGCTTGGACTTCGGCTGGTGTTTTCGTTTCCCGGCCTTGTAATTGCCTCTGTTCTGTATAGTTTACCCTTTATGGTTCACCCCATACAATCCGGTTTGTCTGGAATCCCGGCCTCGATCAGAGAGGCTTCATACGTCATGGGTAGATCGCGTTTGGACACACTTCTTCGCGTACTGCTTCCCAATATTAAACCTTCAATTCTCACTGGTATTGTTCTTGCCTTTGCCCATACCGTTGGCGAATTCGGAGTGGTCTTGATGATTGGCGGAAGCATACCCGGGGAAACGAGAGTGGCCTCTATAGCCATTTATGATGAAGTGGAAGCCCTGAACTATGCTTCTGCAAACTTCTATTCTGCCGTACTGTTTATAATTACTTTTTGCGTGTTGCTACTGGTGTACCTGGTCAATGGAGGATATCTAAAACGGTTTTGGAGATGATCTCAATGCAAGTAGAAAAGAAGCTTCACGCGGCTGATGGCGAAATGACACTCAAGCTTGACCTTCAGATCAGTGAAGGGCATTTGGTCACTATTTACGGTGAGTCAGGAGCAGGTAAGACCACCACCTTGCGAATACTGTCTGGACTTTTAAAGCCGGACAAGGGACTAATTGAGGTAGATGGTAAGGTCTGGTATAATTCGGAGAGAGGGATCTGCCTAAGGCCTCAGCAGCGCAACATAGGTTTTGTTTTCCAGGACTATGCCTTGTTTCCTCATATGAGCGTACTTCAAAACCTTCAGTTCGCTTCAAAATCAAAGGCGGATAAAGCCGCTATGGACAGGCTGGTGGAACTCATGGAATTGGGAGCACTGCAGCATAGAAAACCGCAAAGCTTATCCGGTGGACAGCAACAAAGGGCAGCTCTTGCAAGGGCTCTTGTGCAAAAACCTAAAATACTCTTGCTCGATGAACCCCTTTCTGCTCTTGACTATAAGATCCGAATGAAACTGCAGGATCATTTACTTGAAGCGCACCAGGAGTTTGGACTTACCACTTTGTTGATCAGTCATGACATCAGTGAAATAAGCAAACTCTCAGATCAGGTAGTTGTGCTAAAAAAGGGGGAAATCACAAAACAGGGAACAGCTGCAGAGGTATTTGTTGACGAGAAGATCAGTGGGAAATTCAAATTTACCGGGGAAGTGCTAAATATTCAGCAGCAGGATGTAGTCTTTATTGTTACGGTTCGCATACAGAACCAGGTTGTAAAGGTCATAGCCCAGCAGACAGAAATACAGGGTATAAAAACAGGAGACCGGGTGATGGTAGCCTCCAAAGCCTTCAATCCTGTGATCTACAAAATGGACCCCTGATCTTTGCCGGATAGTTATTATGGCTTTCTTTTTTGTGGAGCAAAGGAAATTTGTGTAATTTTAGTTTTTGCGACAAGTAGCCCGAGAGCTAGTATTTTACAAATATGACATTTGTGTAATGCTGTTTCTCGGGCTTTTTGATGGTTTCTTTTTTAATTTTAAAACAATTTGATCGGTATGGAAAAGCACTTTGAACTGACGGATCAGGAATTTGAAAGACAATTCGAATCCTGCGAACTGGACCCGGCCATATTTAGTCATGAGGCCCATTTGCGATTGGCATGGATACATCTGTACAATTACGGTATTGACAAGTCTTTGGAGCGCATTCAGATTCAACTCTTGCGGTTTGCTTCTTCGGCTGGCGATCCTGGAAAATACAATAAGACTCTGACTATCGCGGCAATTAAAGCTGTGCATCACTTCATGTTGAGATCAAAGTCTGCATCCTTTATGGAATTTATATTGGAATTCCCCAGACTCAAGTACAATTTCAGGGAGCTGATGGACGCGCATTACGGATTTGATATTTTCAATTCGGAAAAGGCAAGGACCCAATATTTAGAACCTGATTTACTACCTTTTGACTAGTAAATCAAATCCAAAAATTGATAATTATTAAAAAGGTCAGAACATGGATCAGAAATTTAGAATTATTGTAGTTGGAATTGGAGGGGTTGGAGGATATTTTGGAGGATTGCTTGCAAGAGAATTCGAACATAGTGATTCGGTTGAGGTAGTCTTTGTAGCCCGGGGGGAACACCTAAAAAAGATTCAGGAAGATGGCCTAAAGGTAATTCAGGGGAATAAAGAATTCATCGCCAGGCCAAAGGTCGCGGTTGAGAGTGTTACCCAGATCGGGCCGGCGGACTTTATCCTCATCTGCACCAAAACCTTTGACCTGGAGCAGACCCTGCAAGGTCTGGCTCCGGTTATAGGACCAAAAACGGTGCTACTACCACTGCTGAACGGGGTTGATGCCGCTGAACGTATCCAAAACAGTTATCCCGATTCCGAAGTTTGGAAAGGCCTGGTTTATATCATTTCACGTCTCAGGGAACCAGGAGTAGTAGAGAATTCCGGGAACATCCAGCAATTGTATTTTGGCTCAGACGGTCACTCAGATCCGCGTCTGGAAACCTTTAGTCAGATCCTAAAACAGGCGGGGATAGAATCAACTCTGAGTAGCAATATTGATACTGTTCTTTGGGAGAAGTACCTTTTCATTTCGTCCATGGCTACCGCTTCTACTTATTTTGACAGCACTATTGGAAAGGTAATTAAGGAGGAACAAGATTCCCTTCAGGCTTTGATACAGGAGGTAAAGCAGTTGGGAGAGGCAAAGGGGGTCGCTTTGGATCCTGAAATAGAGACCAGGGTTTTAAGCAAGCTTAAAACATTACCTTATGAGGCTACTTCGTCCATGCATAGTGATTTTCAGGCAGGAAGATCCAGGACAGAGTTAGAAGCACTCACTGGCTATGTTGTTCACGAGGCCCAAAGACTTGGCATGGAAGTGCCCAGGTACCACAGCTTTTACACGGACCTAAAAGGTAGGTCCGAGGGCTGATCGAATCATTGATCTGTGGCATATCCTAATTAAGAAACTTTAATCCCTAAACCAAAGTGTGGACTTCCTCAGTTCAACTTTTTATTCAGCTTGGACCGCCTTAACTTCGCAGAAGTGAAACAGAACTAAAACAATTCCCATGAAAAGAATAGCACTCCTTATGTTTTTTTGCGCCACCGTTTTTATTGGAAATGCGCAGACCAAGAATTTTATTGATAAACCTTATCTGGAAACCTCGGCCTTATACACTGCAACGGTAGTCCCGGACAAAATTTTTCTCTCTATTTTAATTACAGAAGCTGATACCAAGGGAAAAACCTCTGTGGAGGAACTGGAAAACAAAATGGCGGCCAAACTACAGTCGCTGGGTATCGATATTAAAAAACAGTTGACCCTGGAAGATCTGGCCAGCAACTTTCAAAAGTACTTTTTGCGCAAAAAGGATGTCTTAAAAAACAAATCTTATACGCTTCTGGTGTACGATGCCGAAACAGCCGGAAAAGTCATCCTTGGATTGGAATCTATCGATATTTCCAACGTACAGCTGGCAAAGACGGAATATTCTAAATTGGAGGAACTCAAGATAGAGCTCAGGGAAAAGGCTGTGGCCAAAGCAAAAACCCAGGCCGAGGCATTGCTGAAACCCCTGGATCAGAAGGCGGGAAAAGCATTGTACATCAGCGATATGAATACCAACCTCAGGGGTGTTTTCAATACTCGTGCACGGGGTATCAACATGGCTTATGACAAGGCAATGCAGGAAAGTGATTTTCAACCCCTGGATATTGATTTCGAAAAGATCACCGTGGAGAGTAGTGTTACCGTCTATTTTGAAATCCTCTGAGTAAAGAACCAGGTGAATTTTTGGACTGCGTAGCGCGAATAAGTGGACTACGGCCAATTTTGGTTATTTTTAGGTAAGGGTATTAACAAAATCAAGTTATGAAGTCGGACCAGATTTTGGCTGCGATCAGCGCCGGGAGAACGGATTTTATATTCAAACTGTTCGAACTTCCTGAGTGGAAAGATCTGCTTCATCAGGGACCGGTAAGACTACTGCAATGGTTGGTTTACTATGACGATTTGAGTGCCATCCGTGCAGTTATAAATAAAGGAGGAGACTTAAGCAGTATTGATCTAAATGAGGAATTGGGGAATGCGGCCTTCTTTGGGCATTGGAAGATCTGCGATTTCCTTATAGGACAGGGAGCTGATGTGAATGCCAAGGTTGACAAAACAGCCGAAACACCCTTACACAATGCTACAGCCAAGGCCGGAAGGCCTTTTTACTACTATACAGTCAAATTACTGGTAGAAAATGGGGCTGACGTTAATGTCAAAACGATAAGCGGTATAGAGACCGGGGCGTTTATGCGCGATGTGCGAACAGCAGGTGAAACCCCGCTTCACCGGGCAGCAGCTTATGCGGATGAAAGAACTATTGCATATCTATTGGATCATGGCGCAGATAAGCAGGCCCGGGATGCCTATGGGGACTCTCCTTTGAGCTGGGCAAGTCGACATTTGAGGCCGGGATCCATTCTATCACTTCTGGCATTCGGAGAGCACAGGATTGGAGAAGGCCATGTGGAGAAAAATACCAGCGATCACGGGCAGGGATGGGGGAATGCCATGGATTGGAATCTTTTTGGCGACTATCTACCCGAGAACACAAGCCAGTAATTGGGGTCGAAACTTCACTGTTTGACGCATTTTTTGGTCCTTTTTCGGAATTATCACATAAAAGATTTTGGTAGCTATTTGTTATTATATCGTATATTAGCAATAAACGATATAATATGTTCACTGAAGATCTCAAACTGGTAGGTAAGGCCCTGGAAAATTTCTACAAGGAATCAGTAAATGGGGATGAGCCTGTTCTCAAACAGCAGCAAATGTGCCACATAATGCGGGAGTTGGAATTTGACAAATACCTGGGTAAAGGTGGACTGAACGGGCCGGATCTGGAGCAATTTCTCGAAAAATACCTGAGGCTTAATACCAGGTTGCACCATCCGAGATATCTGGGGCATCAGTGTGCCGCCCCACATTATTCCGCTGCTCTTGGAACGTTTATTAATGCATTTACCAACAATGTGACTTCCATTTATGAAATGGGTCCGGCTTCTGTAAGCATGGAGTATTACCTGATCAACTGGATGCTCCGTAAGATAGGTTGGACCCCGGCTCCCTTGTGCTCAGATGAAATGAACAAGTATGGTCATGGAGGTGGTGTGCTGGTTAACGGAGGTTCACTGGCTAACCTTACCGCCCTGATCCTTGCCCGATCCAAATGTGCTCCTGAAACCTGGACCGAGGGAAGCCCTTCGGAATTGTGCATATTACTGCCTTCGGAAAGTCATTATTCCATTAGCAGGGCTGTCGGTATATTGGGTATGGGTTCCAAGGCAATTTACGCTTTGGAAGTAGATTCGGAAGGTGCTGTGATCCCTGATCGACTTCCGGAAACCTACGGGCGGATAATAGAAGACGGTAAGCGCCCTATGGCCCTGGTTGCCAATGCCTGTAGTACCCCTGCGGGGATTTACGACCCCATCGATGAAATAGCGGATTTTTGTGAGCAACACCATCTATGGTTGCATATTGATGGTGCGCATGGAGCCAGCGCCCTGCTTTCAGATAAATTCAGATATCGCCTCGATGGGGTTGGGCGTGCAGATTCCCTGGTATGGGATGCCCATAAGCTATTGCAGGCCCCTTCTTTGTGTGCCGCACTTTTGGTGAAGGATCACAGAAACCTGGACGGCGGCCTTTTCGTAGGGGAAAATGCCAGCTATTTGTTTCACGAAAAAGAACAACCGGGTTTTGACTTTATCAACAGAATGCTTGAGACTACAAAATCCGGCCTGGGAGAGAAGCTGTTTTTTGTTTTGGCCGCGATAGGAGAGGAAGGAATGGCCAGTTTTATCGATCGTCAATACGATTTAACTCTGGCGGCATATGATTATATTCAGCAACAGCCAGACTTCGCCTGTCCGGTAAGGCCTCAGAGTAATATCCTCTGCTTTGAATACCTGGATAAGGAAGCCTCTCAAATAGAGATCAGAAAAGAACTTATCGCCAAGGGAGATTTTTATCTTACAACCACGATATTCAAAGGAAAAAGATACCTGAGGCTTGTATTCATGAGTCCTGAAACCACCATATTGGTTGTAAAGGATTTGATCGATTCCATTCGGACGCTTTGCGAAAAGACGGAAATCTAGCTATTCCATAGGTTTGAGCTCTCCACCCTCCACGGCGAGATAGTGAGCATTGGGAGCAGGTTCGTAATACACATCCTGCTCTCCGGAGACCCACTGAACTTTCAGAGAGTCAATCTTTGTGGAATTACCCAGGCCGAAATGTAATTCATAGTCATTCTGACTTCCATAGCCCGTCACCGGAAGCATCCATCGGTATTGGACCTTCTGGTCTGCAAATAGGCTTAGTTTTGCGCCGATACCATAAGAATTGCCCTTGGCTCCGCCAAGCCTTATCATGATCCAGTTCTTGCCCTGGGTAGTGTTTTCGTAAAATCGGTTTACCTGGTCTCCACTTCCCCAATTGGCTACAAAAATATCGAGGTCTCCATCCCGGTCAAAATCGGCATGAGCTGCTCCCGCAGAGGTATCTGCATGTTTTTTCAAATGCCCGGAAAAATCCTGGACAAATTGACCATTTCCCTGGTTCAGGTAGAAGAAATTGTACATATCTGGCCTATAGGTGCCATTGGCTACGTAAAGGTCCAGGTCCCCGTCATTGTCATAATCCCCCCAGCTGTGCCCTTTAGACGCTCCGCCGGTTTGCTGGGAGACCGGCCCTTCGAGAATAGGAGAGAGGTTGCCGTTGCCATCATTGCGATATAGAAAGTTCTTCTTGTCGAAATTAGCGAGAAACAGGTCCAGGTCCCCATCATCGTCATAATCCGCCCAGGAAACCCCATAAGAATAACCTATGTCTTCAACCACATGCCCCTCAGATACCTTTTTGAATTCCCAATTGCCAAGGTTGATGTAGTAGTCATTGGTAGTTTGGGCATTAGCCACATAGAATTCCGGTAATCCATCGCCAGTGGCGTCTCCGCAGCCACAGGCACGACCCCTTCCTCTGCCGCTGCTCAGTGGGTTATCTTCCATCTTTACGAATACTCCTTCACCATCATTTCTAAAGGCCAGATTGCTACCGCTTCCCGAAGCCACTATGAATACATCCAGGTCTCCATCTCCTTCTATATCCACCCAGCAGGCCATGGAAGCACTAATACCCTCATCGGTTAGCGGACTGTCTGTTATCCTTTTAAATCCCAATCCATCTATATTTTTGAAAAGAAAGTTCCCTTCGCTCCCACGACTTACCACATAAAGGTCCAGATCACCATCACCGTCATAGTCTACCCAGTTCACTCCCTGGGAATTCCCACCGTGTTTAACGACCTCAGATATTACCTTCACATCTCCGTTGTCATCAGTCATTTTCTTGAAGCTACCGTCACCATTGTTTCGGTAAATGGCATTCCACTGCCCGTTGGAATTGGCAACATAGAGATCCGGGTCTCCATCCCCGTCATAATCTCCCCAGGCCACACCCCTGGAAAGTCCGCCGTCGGTAGCGATACGGCCCGCTGTCACAGAAGTGAAAACAGAACCGCTCCGGTCGTGATCCTCAGTTTTTGGACTAACAGTTTCCTGGCATTCGGAAATCAAAACAACAAAAAGAATGGGGAGGCTAAATAAGGTAGTTTTCCAAGTCATATTTAAATCGTTTATTAGCTATATACGAATTTAATTGATAATATGATGCAGAAGTATTTACAGTTTGTTAATTTTAAGCAGTCCGAAATTTTGGTTGTCTATGCGAGGAAGGAATCTAAATGTTGGTAAGTCGTGTCTGGGTGCTATTACCCTTTCAATCTACTCTTGCTGTTGTCTTATCTTCATTACCGCATGCGGTTCTAAAAGCTCTAAAAACTCCCAATCTGATTCGGGAACGTCTATGCCCGATCACTACAATATCCTGCCAAACCAGGGACTGGAAAGGCCAGAGAGTATTGTTTATGACGAATTAAAGGACGTTTTCTATGTGTCAAACGGGAAGGATTATGCTCCAGGGGATCAGGGTTTTATTTCCAAAATATCCGGAAGTGGGGAACTGATCAGCCTGAAATGGGTCAGTGGACTTAACAGGCCTACCGGAATGGCTATTCATAAGGATCAGCTGTATGTTGCGGATGTCAATTCTTTGAAGATCATCGATACCGAGACAGCCGAGGTCATTGATCAATTGCAGGAACCTCTACCTAATTCCGGAATCAATGATGTAAGTATCAGCCCGCAGGGCGAAGTATACCTCAGTGCTTCGGCAGTACATGCTGTTTTTAAAGTAAGCCAGGATCAACTAGAGGTTTGGCTTACCGATGCGGAACTGCTTAAATGGGCTAATGGAATATCCGCAGGAGAACAAAGCCTCCTTGTTGGCGGCTTCCACTTAACCACAATTGATAAGACTTCCAGGGAAATCACCCAACTGGAAACTCGACCGGCCATTGAGGACATTGATGGTCTTTGGCCGGACGGCAAGGGAGGTTATTTTATCAGCACTGTTGGTTCAAGCGCTTTATGGCAAATGGATGCCTCACTTCAGGCTATTGAGCTTTTGAGCTCAGATTCCCTTTACTTCGGGGACCTGGAATATGTACCTTCCAAGTCGGCGATCTATGTGCCAAGAGGTAATTCGGAAAGCAATAGCTATTGCATCTCCGTGGTTAAAATTCAATGAAATTGCTACTTCCATTCGGCTTTGGCGGCCGCAAGATCCGTTGTGAATTTCGGGTTTTTAAGCATTGCTGTTAACATTTTATGAGCCAGGACCCTTGCGGCTTCTTCATCACTGGGGTAGTGGATCCCCATAATTTCACGGGATTCTCCAACTTCGTAGGCCAGGTCTAAAAAGGCCTTTCGCCTGGAAGGGACAAGTTCACTCCAGGTAAATGCATGGATATAAGCCCATAGTGTATGCCCGCTTGCAAAAGAAGGAGAAGAAATTCTTGCCAGGGGTTTTAGTTCCGGTTCCAGATGATAGGGCCTGGCCCTCAACAAATGGTACTTTAACGTAAATTCCATAATTCGCATATCCCGGGTCACCCCCTCAAGCAGTTTGGCGGTTTTGGGATAGTTATCCGCATTACAGCTTTCACCAAAAACAGCGCGTCCTTCATAGAAAAGATTGTTTAAATTCTCCTGATGACGAGGATGGTCTGACAACAGATTGACATGAGGCCAATACCCAATAGGAGCAAGCACATTCGTGGAACGACTCTCCTGCTCAGGGCCGCGTTTCTCCTGCCACTCCAGCAAGAAATCCAGTTCTGCCCTGGTCTGATCCGAACTATTAGCCGGAAATTTCACCGATAGTTTTAGTTCTTCAAGCTGTTCAGGAGTCAGGTATTCCGGGGATACCATGGTATAGATAAGCGTTCCGCTGCTGTAGTCCGAAGGAGGAAAAGCAATGGCATCCAGGTCGGCACGCTGTGGGTTGGGTTCCGCACTGAGGTTTTGTAAGGTCTTGTAATGTCCTTGAACGGGTTCAAGAGGATGTAATTCCTGCGCTATAGCTGAAAGGTGTAATAACAGCAGGCTCGTCAAAAAGGTTTTGGCTATCATAGAAATCATATTTATTTAAAATCGTTTATTAGCGATATACGAATTTAATAAAAAGGAAGTACGATTTTGGTTTTTAACATCAAATTAGCATTATTCCGGAGCTTGTGTCTATAATTGGACGAAGGTCCCAAATCTCTTCAGTAGCTCTTTGTTGAGGTAGTAATAGGTGAATTTGTCCTTACTTTCCGTAATGAAAAGGCCTGCATCCTTCAATATTTTTACATGTTGCGAAATAGTGGACTGTGAATAATCAAAGAGCTCTACGAGGTCCTTATTGCAGGTCACATTGTCTACACCCTTACCGCTGTTTTTGGTACCGAGATAACGGACCAAAGCAACTCTTAAAGGGTGGGCAAGGGCATTGGCAATTTCTGCCATCTCAATATCTGTTTCATTGATGTATTTACTGGATATGGCAGCGCGGATTCTCATAGAATTTCTGTTTAATACAAATATACGATATTCATAAAGGCCGGATTGGAATAACCGAAGATGTACTTAAATTACTAACTTCAAACTGGCCAAATAACTATTACTAACTTAAACCAGGAGACGGACATGATCAGAACTGTTGTCAGGGCGGATGCTGATGATATAGCTGCCATCTACAATCATTATATTAAAAACGACATAGCCACTTTTGAAGAAGAGCCCGTGACAGCTGCGGATATTGAAAGGCGGATATCCGCGGTGGTTCCTGAACTCCCCTGGCTGGTTTACGAGGATTCCGGCTCTATCATGGGCTATGCATATGCGTCTAAATGGAACCCTAGGTCTGCCTACCGTTATTCGGTAGAAAGTACGGTTTACCTCAAAGCGGATGTCAAAGGAAAAGGTATAGGTTCACAATTGTACAGTGCCCTTCTGCAAAAGCTTAAAGCTCAGAACATCCGTATGGTAATTGGAGGGATCTCTTTGCCAAACGCTGCCAGCCAGCGTTTGCACGAAAAATTTGGATATGAAAAAGTAGCGCACTTTAAGGAAGTGGGGTATAAATTCGGGCGATGGATCGATGTTGGTTATTGGCAATTAAGCATCCATGAATCCGGCTAAACTTCGCCAATTGCAATAGGGTAGGGGATTTTCATCCCCACGGCATTCGGCGCACAACGAACCAAAAGTTATTTGCTGTCCTCGCTATAGGTTTTCCAGTCCTTTTCCTTGTAGATGTCATCCCCAAAATACCTGGCGATGTTCAGGAAGGGTTTAGGTTTTTGATACCCTGGAACAGGCGATAACATATTCAAATCCTCATCCAGGAAAACTACTGTAGGATAGCTCATCCTACCTTGTAACAGAGCGGCTGCGATTTCGTGATATCCTCTTCGGCCAGAAGGCACATAGTTATAGGTCTTACCTTTAAACTCGATGGGATCTTTTCCTTCACCATCCAGTTTCACCATATAGAAGTTGCTGTTCATATACTTGGCTACCTCCGGATTCTGAAAGGTATCTTTATCCATTTTTTTGCACCACCCGCACCAGTCGGTATAGACATCGATAAAGACTTTCTTCGGATTCTTGTCATTTTGGGCCAGGGCCGCAGCCTCTTCCAGACTGAGCCACTGAACCTCCTGAGCCATACTTTGAAAGCCCGTAAGAGACAATGAAAGTATCAGCAATAAGGTTAAAAAAGATTGGGTTTGTGTTTTCATACCGTCTGTTTTAGGTATTAGTCCAATAACTATACCAAAAATAACGAAAATTCTACATCTTTATTTCACCGCTTCTTTGGCCTTCTTTGGCTCAAAGAGCTCCTTGGCGTCGACCTGATTGCGGATAAGGTCGTCAAATGTCTCTCTTTCCCTTATTAGAATGGCTTTTCCATTATGCCAGAGCACTTCCGGAGGCCGAAACCTTGAGTTGTAATTGCTGGCCATAGTAAAGCAATAAGCCCCGGCATTGTGAAAGCAGAGTATATCCCCCTCGGATATTTCGCTGATCCTTCGGTTATTCCCAAAAGTATCTGTTTCACAAATGTATCCGACCACAGAATAATAGCGTTCCCTACCCTTGGGGTTAGAAATATTGACAATTTGATGGGAAGCGCCATAAAGCATGGGTCTGATAAGGTGGTTGAAACCTGAATCGACACTTGCGAAAACAGTGGAAGTTGTTTGTTTTACCACATTCACTTTAGCCAGGAAATAGCCGGCTTCGCTCACCAGGAATTTGCCTGGTTCAAACGCTAGCGTCAGCTCCCGCCCGTATTCTTTACAGAACTCGTTAAACCGGCCGCTGAGCTTTTGCCCCAATTCCTCGATGTTGGTCTGAATATCGCCTTCCTTATAGGGAACCTTAAATCCACTACCAAAATCAATGAATTCCAGGGATTTGAAATGCTTTGCTGTCTCAAAGAGGATCTCCGAGGCATAAAGGAATACATCGATATCCAGAATATCACTTCCGGTATGCATATGAATTCCGTTAATATTCATACCGGTAAGTTCTACAATCCTTAAAAGGTGGGGTATCTGATGAATGCTAATGCCAAATTTGGAATCGATGTGCCCGACGGAGATGTTGGAATTTCCACCGGCCATGACATGCGGGTTGATCCTGATACAAACAGGAATATCAGCATGTTTGCTACCGAATTGTTCCAAAATGGAGAGATTGTCAATATTGATTCGAACTCCAAGCGCTGCCGCTTCTTCAATCTCTTCCAGGGAAACCCCGTTTGGCGTAAATATGATGTCTTCCGGCTTAAAACCGGCCAACAGGCCGAGCTTTACCTCCTGTATAGATACGGTGTCCAGTCCACTACCCAGGCTGTTCATCAACCGGAGTATGCTGAGATTGGAAAGCGCCTTGGCGGCGTAATTCAGTTTTAAATTCTTTACACTTTTAAAGGCATTTGTAAGCCGGTTGAATTGGGAAATGATCTTTTCCGAATCGTAGACGTATACCGGGTCTCCAAATTTCTTTGCAATGTTTAAAAGATCTGTAGATCGCATAATCAGTACATTTCAAACAAAACTAGTTTTCTTCCTATTAATGCGCAAAATAATGTGCAATTATATAAAAATACAACAAATAGTTATATTTATAACAATGGAATATTAAACTACCCTTGCTCTAATCTTTTTGCCTTTGTATTTTTAAGCAAAATTAACCTATGAAGTTACCTTTCTTTCCTCTGCAATCCGTTTTCTTTCCCGGAGAGAAAGTCCCTCTTCACATATTTGAAGAGCGTTATAAGCAATTGATCAACGACTGTAAATCTGAGGCGATCACTTTTGGTATCCCCGTCTACATCAATGATAGCATAGCCTATGGTACAGAGGTGCAGTTGGTGGAGGTAGTCAACACCTATCAGGGAGGGGCCATGGATGTGGTCTGCGTGGCCAGGCAGGTATTTAAAGTACTTACTTTTGACAATGAAATGGAAGGTAAGCTATATGCCGGTGGTATTGTACAGTTTTTAGACAATGTCAACGACGGTGACAAGGCAGCCAAAAGAGAGGTTTTGCTAAAGCTCGAGGAACTTTACAATCTTATGGATGTGCCTTTTTCTCCAATTCCGATTGATCTTTTTAACAGCTACATCCTTGCGCATAAAATGGGACTTTCTTTTGAGCAGGAGTACCAATTGTTGCAACTGGCCAGGGAAAGCGAGCGACTTGGTTTTATCCGATCTCATTTAATTGGAACCATACAGGTTTTGAATGAGGTGAATCGAACCAAGGCCATAATTGACCAGAACGGGCATTTCCGGAACTTTGATCCTTTGGACTTCAAGGATTTCAAGATTTAGCTTTATTTGTTTTGATCATCTTTCGCTGGTAATATATTCATCTTTTTTATCTCAGTTCCTTTGTGATTTCAGCTTCAAAACTCATTTTCATTGAGAAACCAGTCTAATTTTGGGGTTCTAAACCCCACCCCAAAAATAAGTTAGGCGTTTACACTGCAACTAAAAAGCATAGGAAACAAAGTGCAGGTATAAGTTCAAGTTTATATGTTTTAAATGTTGAGTGTTGAGTGTTGAGTGTTGAGTGTTGAGTGCTGAGTGTTGAGTGTTGAGTGCTGAGTGTTAAGTTAAGGGAACTGCTTACTGCCTACTGCAAAATGCCTACTGATCCAGGGGCCAAGGCCCCCTCCCCACAACCAATTTACCCATAGCCACTGCAATTCGCAATCAGCCGGTATTTCCAGAAATTTTTTTTGGGGTCCGAACCCCACCCCATTCTTAATTTAGGTTTTCTTACTGCAACAAACCGGCATTTTGATGGGATATTCCAGCTTTGATCATACTCGCTGAGTTGCGGCACAAAGCCCCATTTGTATTCATTTGAAATCCCTTAATCCTAAAATCCATCCCCGAATATTGATCAACATATCCCGCCCAAACTTCTCAGGACTCTTTACCATAAATTCATTAGGGTAAATGAAGCCCGTTTCCTATTTTTGCTTCCGAACTTTAGAAAGTCAGACCTATGAACCTTCATGAATATCAGGGAAAAGAAATTTTAGCAAGTTTCGGAGTAAGAGTACAAAGGGGTATAGTGGCCCATAATGCCAAGGAAGCCGTAGATGCTGCCAAACAGTTGACCCAGGAAACGGGTACTTCGTGGCATGTGATCAAGGCCCAGATCCACGCAGGTGGACGCGGAAAAGGTGGAGGTGTAAAACTTGCTAAGAACCTTCAGGAAGTCGAATCCATTGCCGGTTCCATCATAGGAATGAACCTGATAACGCCGCAGACCTCCGCTACAGGAAAAAAGGTGCATCAGGTTTTGGTCGCCGAAGATGTCTATTACCCCGGAGATAGCGAACCCAATGAGTTTTATATGTCAGTACTTCTCAACCGTAGCACCGGTAGAAATATGATCATGTATTCCACAGAAGGAGGGATGGATATTGAACAGGTAGCGGAAGAAACTCCGCACCTTATTTTTACCGAGGAGATCGACCCGTCTACCGGCCTATTGCCTTTTCAGGCACGGAAGGTAGCCTTTAACCTTGGACTTTCAGGAGCGGCCTTTAAGGAAATGACCCGTTTTGTAAGTGCGCTTTACAAAGCTTATGTGGAAAGTGATGCCAATCTGTTTGAGATCAACCCGGTACTCAAGACTTCAGATGATAAGGTCATGGCGGTAGATGCCAAAGTATCTATCGACGATAACGCTCTTTTCAGAAGAAAACAATACGCTGAAATGAGAGACCTGAGGGAAGAGAGTCCTATTGAAGTTGAAGCTCGGGCCGTAGGCCTTAATTACGTAGACCTTGACGGTAACGTAGGTTGTATGGTCAATGGCGCCGGACTGGCTATGGCTACCATGGACCTTATCAAAATGGCAGGTGGAGAGCCAGCCAATTTCCTCGATGTTGGCGGTACCGCAGATGCAAAACGCGTTGAAGAGGCATTTAGGATCATCCTTAAAGATCCCGCCGTTAAGGCAATACTCATTAATATTTTCGGAGGCATAGTGCGCTGTGACCGGGTAGCTCAAGGTGTTGTGGATGCCTATAAAAACATGGGTGACGCGATCAAAGTTCCAATCATAGTAAGATTACAGGGTACTAACGCCGAACTGGCCAAAGAGATCATAGACAATTCCGGCTTAGCAGTTCACTCAGCTGTGCAGTTCCAGGAGGCTGCAGACAAGGTCAAGGAAGTACTTGCTTAAACACGGATCACTAACATAACACTAAAGGGACGATCTTTTGATTTCGGTCCCTTTTTTTGTACGCCATAATTGCCCGAACGCCAAATTTTGCGGAATTATCATAAAATTGACTCAATGTCAAGTTAATTTCTAGTTAAACGTAGCATTTATATGTAACACATATTCTTACCAGGCGTCTTTCATGCATATTCATCAATTCATTAACAATTAAACAAACAATGTCATGAGAAAACTTAGTGTAGTTATGGTAGCTGCAATGCTACTGACTGCCGGAAGCATTTTTGCCAGTGATCCGGAAAAGCCCAAATCAGAAAAAGGGTTGTCTTACCAGGTGTGGAAATTATTAAAGGACAATCGCATAGAGGTTGCTGAGGACGAAGACCTTCAGGCGGAGATCCTTATCACCATTAATGAGGATAACGAAATTGTTGTTATCAAAGTCGATTCGGAAGACCAAAAACTCGATCGATTTGTTAAGGCAAGGTTAAACTACAAAAAGGTAGATTTTACCCCCCTGGAAAAGGGTAAGCGTTACATTATCCCGCTTAGGATAACCGCATAACAAATAAGTGAAAAAATGGGTAATGTTTGCTATACGTTACCCATTTTAAATAAGCGTTAAACCTAAGCTAAAATCTTGCCCAGCATTACCAGCCCCAGTAATTTTACCACGTAAAACAGACGCACATAAATTTATGTTAAAAGGAAATCCCATTGTAACATTAATAAAAATAGATCGTCTATTATATCAAATCATCAATTCATCATCACAATCATTAAACAAACAACGTCATGAGAAAATTCAGTGTATTACTAATCACAGTTATGCTTCTTTCCGCTGTTAGCATGAATGCCAACATCGTGAAACCTAAACCCAAGAATCCAACAAAATCACTATCAGCACAGATCGAAAATCTTCTGGATGATAACAATTTTATCGTAGAAAACAACGAGTTGACCGCTAAAGTGAAGTTCACCCTAAACGAAGAAAAGGAAATAGTCGTACTTACTGTAGAAACAGACAATGACCAGTTGGAATCTTTTGTTAAAAGCAGGTTGAACTACCAAAAAGTAAATTTGGAGGATTACCGAGAGGGGAAGATATACCGCGTCCCAGTGCGCATCGTTGAATAATACAGCTTGTTACAATGGGAGAGGTCCTGAACCTGGTTTTTCCGGGCTTCAGGATCTTTTTTTATGCCAATCTCCAGCTATTTTTTCTGTGGACCCCCGGGAAGGGATAAGCCCTTGGATTTAAAGGCCGCAGTCAATACATCGCCTGGGGACTTTGGTTCGTCTTTAGTTCCTCTGAGATAGATCACCAGGCCGTTTAGAAAATTTCTCAATACCTGATCTCCACATGGCCGGTATTTAGGATGTCCTTCGCTACGACAGAAGGCCCCAATCTCACTTTTCGAGATCCTAAAGTCCACCAGTTTTAAAATCTCCACAATTTCGTCGTCCCTGAGCATTAGCGCCACACGAAGCTTTTTAAGCACATCGTTATTCGTCATTTTATTCGATTTTCAGCAAGTTATTGGAAATTCGTCAAGATGTTAACAATCAGCGTATTATTTCCCTATTTTTATACGAAACGCTTTTTTTTATAGTTATTATAAAGCAACTGGCCCTAAACCTACAATATAAATGAGTACCTACGAAGAGAAGTTGAGTATTTTGGCAGAAATGATCGCCTTTGCAAAGGCTGATCATGCTATCAAAGATTCAGAATACGACTTTCTGCTGGGCGTAGCTACCCAATTAGGTGTAGATAAGGCCACTTTTGATTCCCTTTTCAAGACGGAGGTCGAAAAGATTATGCCCAAAACACAGGCTGAGCGCATCGTTCAATTTCATCGCCTGGTACTTCTAATGAATGTCGATCAGGAACAACATCAGATCGAAGTGAGTGAATTGCACAATATTGGGCTCCGCATGGGGCTTCCGCCTTCGGCCATTGAACAGGTACTCACCATAATGCACAAGTATCCCAATAAGATCGTACCTCCGGAAGTACTTATCAGTATTTTTAAGGCACACTACAACTAATTCTCACGAATATAATCCCGCGGAAAAGGGCAATCCTGGCCCGATTTAAGTCCCGAGCTGTAGTATCATTCTTCAAACAGGACATTTTGACATCAAAACAACCTCTAAATACGCCAAAAAGGCAGTCTTTTGGTGTTGGTATAGCCTTTGCCTTAGATAAAGCAAATGTCAAAGTTTAGTTTAATTAAAATATTGAGATATGAGCTTAGTTAGAAGAAATAGTTTGTTTTTTCCTTCTTTAATGAACGAGTTTCTTAAACCAGATTGGTTTGGTGGGATAGAAACAGATGTAAACACACTTCCCGCGGTTAACATCAAAGCCAACGAAAAGGAATTTGAATTGGAGCTTGCGGTTCCCGGAATGAAAAAAGATGATTTTAATATCGAGGTAGACGAAAATGTACTTACCGTTTCTGCTGAAAAGGAGTCCAGGGATGAAGTTTCAAAAGAGAACTATAGTAGAAAAGAATTCGCCTATACCAGTTTCAAGAGATCTTTTTCACTTCCGGAAACAATTGATGAAGACAAGATAAAAGCTTCTTACGAAGATGGTATACTGAAGTTTGTCCTTCCTAAAAAAGAAGAGGCACTTCCAAAACCCAAAAGGTTGATATCAATAGGAAAATAAAAAATTGATTTATGTCAGGCCTTCCTAACAGGCCTGCATAATGGTTGGTTTGTTTAGTTGGTTAGTTAGGGAGCGCTCTCGTTCTGGCAGTCGTCAGTCGGGGGCGCTTTTTTATGAGATTTTGTCCAGATTACAGATTTAGACTAGTCTAAAAATATAAGTTATAATATTATTATTCAGATAAATATAAGACTTTACTTACACTTTTAAATGATATAAATGAAAACTTGAGATATTTTGTCTAAACCAGTGGGGAACGGCACTACTCCTGTGCCTGAAGCGTCTTGATTTCGTCCCTTAATTTGGCCGCTTGCATAAAGTCAAGATCTTTGGCCGCTTTCTCCATCGCCTTTCGTTTATCCCTGATCAATTGCTCTTTCTGATCCTTGGTCAGGTATTCCAAATCAGGTTCTGCTGCGCGCATTTCCTCTTTTTCAAAATGGAAGGTAGAAACCGAATTTTTTGCCAGGGCATTATCCAAACTTTTATTCAAGGCTTTGGGTACAATATTGTGTTCAAGATTATATGCGATCTGTTTTTCTCTCCTGTAGTTTGTTTCGTCTATGGTTTTTTGCATACTCTCTGTTATGGTATCCGCATACATAATAGCTTTTCCATTGAGATGCCTTGCGGCACGACCAACGGTTTGGGTTAGCGATCTGTTGCTTCTCAGGAAACCTTCTTTGTCCGCGTCTACGATGGCCACCAGGGACACTTCCGGGAGGTCCAGGCCTTCCCTTAAAAGGTTAACCCCAATAAGTACATCAAATATGCCCTTTCTCAAGTCCTGCATGATCTCAACTCGCTCAAGGGTATCCACATCGCTGTGAATATAACGGCAGCGGATGGATATTCTGGCCAGATATTTGGCCAATTCTTCGGCCATTCTTTTGGTCAGGGTGGTCACAAGGGTACGTTCATCCTTTTCAACCCTTTGTTGGATCTCTTCTACCAAATCGTCAATCTGGTTGGCACTTGGACGGACTTCGATCTCAGGATCCAAAAGCCCGGTAGGCCTGATAACCTGTTCTACATATACACCCTGGCTATGTTCCATTTCGTAGTCCGCCGGTGTGGCGCTTACATGGATAACCTGGTTCTGCAGGGCTTCAAACTCTTCAAATTTTAAAGGTCGGTTGTCCATAGCCGCTGGCAATCGGAAGCCGTATTCCACCAAGTTTTCTTTTCTGGACCGGTCTCCGCCATACATGGCATGTACTTGTGGGATGGTCACATGGCTTTCATCGACTATCATCAAATAATCATCCGGAAAATAGTCAAGGAGGCAGAACGGCCGTGTTCCGGCTTCCCGACCGTCCAAATAACGAGAGTAATTCTCAATTCCTGAACAATAGCCCAGTTCCCGGATCATTTCAAGGTCGAAGTTCGTACGCTCTTCCAGTCGCTTGGCTTCCAGGGGCTTTCCAATTTCCTTAAAATAAGCCACCTGGTTTACCAGATCTTCCTGGATCTGGTGAATCGCATTTTGAAGGATGTCCTGAGAGGTCACGAATATGTTGGCCGGATAGATATTCAGGTTTTCATAGACCTCGATCAGCTTATTCTTATAAGGGTCAAAAGCTTCGATCTCCTCTATTTCATCCCCAAAAAAATGTATACGGAAAGCGTGATCCGCATAGCCTGGGAAAACATCAATAACATCGCCCTTTACCCTGAAGTTCCCATTGCGGAAGTCCGCCGTAGTCCTGGAGTACAGCCCCTGTACCAGTTGATGCATAAATTTGGTCCTGGAGATCTGCTGATCCTTTTGAATATGGATTACATTTTTCTGGAATTCTATCGGATTTCCAATACCGTAGAGACAGGAAACCGAGGCCACCACCAAAACATCCCGCCTACCTGAAAGCAGGGAAGAAGTGGTGCTGAGCCTTAGCTTTTCAATATCCTCATTTATAGAGAGGTCTTTTTCAATATACAATCCGCTGGTGGGAATATATGCCTCTGGCTGGTAATAATCGTAATAGGATACAAAGTACTCTACGGCATTATCAGGGAAAAACTGTTTGAACTCCGAATATAACTGGGCAGCCAGTGTTTTGTTATGGGCCAGTACCAGGGTAGGGCGCTGAACGCTTTCTACCACATTGGCCACGGTAAAGGTTTTGCCTGAACCAGTAACACCCAGTAGTGTCTGGTATTTTTCTCCGGAACGGATTCCCTCTGATAATTGTTGGATCGCCTCCGGCTGATCTCCCGTTGGCTTGAATGTGGAAACCACTTTGAATTTCATACCCTAAAATTAAGAAATCAAAGAGTAAAAAATCGCGATCGTGAAAGGATTTTACTATCTCTTTAGTACAAAATAGCCCTGGATCTTTTGATTGTCCGAAACCATGGCCACAAACCAGTAATTGTTAGAAGGTAGTGGCTGACCGTTGAATGTTCCATCCCATCCTTTGGTATTTGGCATTATTTGGGCAAGGAATACGCCGTAGCGGTCAAAAACATGAATGTAATCAGGTCTTGTTTGCACATTATCCGGAGAGGGCACAAACTGCCAGTAATCGTTTATGCCGTCCCCATTAGGGGTAAAAAATCTCGGAAAGTCATCTGCGGAAAGTTCTTTAGGAACGTTTCTTTCGGCCCGGCCGCAACCGTTGATATCCCGAACAAATACCTTATTCTCACCATCCGGCAGGTTACTGAAAACCGGACTTAACTGATAAGGGCCTGAAGGGTCGTTTAAGGCGTATTCGTAACTTCCCTGACCCGTGGTTTGTATGGTTATTTGTTTCCTGCCATCAATTCTGTCAATGAGAATTTCTGATATTACGGGGCGTTCGGAGGCCACCACCAGGAATTGTTTTGTCTCAGAACATTCAACGTCTCCGGCCGCCTGGCTTACAATATTGAAGGCCTCATAGCGGTATCGGCCAACGTTTGAAAGCGAAACCTCAGCTCTGTCCGATATCAAGGTCTCACTGCCGTCCGGATGGATCCTGTACCATCTGAACCCATCGGCTTCATCCGGCGTATCTATAAGGGTGGACGACTGATTGATACAGATGCTCACCCGGTCCGGAAACTTCAGCATTGGTCTTGGAAATACCAGTTCTCCTACGTCCGGATCAAAAAAGGCCTGGCAACTGGTATCTTCAACCCCTGTAGTGAACATTTCCAAAGGACAGGATGTGGGTTCACCATTCTCATTGTAAGGAATTATCTTGACATAAATATCAGTATCAATAGGAAGATCCCCTGTAGGATTGAAGATAAGCACATTCCCTACGTCGAAATTCTCGATAATATCAAAAGAATCCTGGGAAGTCCCTATAGAAATTCGATACCCAGTGGCTTTGGGAGCGTAATTCCAGGTAATGTCGCTACTGGCATTCACCACAGTTTCACCGTCTGCCGGACTGTCCAATGTGGTACATAGCGGTGGAACGGTAACATCCTCTGTCCAAAAGGACTCCACCGGACAAACCTTCAGGGGTTGATCTGCAATAAAGAGGCTGATAGTGACAAAAATTTGAGTATTCTCTGGTAGCCCTACTTCAGGGGTATAGGAATTCGTGAGGCCCGCGGAACGTTGGTTAAGGATCTCGGTTCCTCCCGGTGTGGTACCAAGAGAGATGAGATATCCGATTATTCCGTCAACCACCGGCCAGGTTATTGTGGCATCTACGGGAACGCCTATAGAACCATCCGCTGGAAAGGTCAGCCTGGGGCATTCCTGGGAGCTGACGTAAATGCCCATCAGAAAGCAAAGAATTAAAAGCAATCTTTTTTTCATGACGTTCAGGTTGACCACATTTCCTGGCCCACCTTATCGTTTTAGGGCAAAATGCCCGGTTATCTCATTATCTGAGGCATCTCTGGCCTTAAACCAATAGTCTGCAGAAGGGAGTTCAGTTCCGTTAAACGTTCCATCCCACCCCTGGGATAATGGATCCATTTGAGTAATCAGGCGGCCGAAACGATCGAAAATAAAAATATCGGCCACGTTAACTTCTCCGGCTACAGGCGGAACGAACTGCCAGAAATCGTTGATGCCATCTCCGTTAGGGGTAAAGAACTTTGGAAATCCTTCCAGAGTAAGATCCTGAGTGATTTCATAATCCACGGTGCCACAGCCATTCCTGTCCCGAATGTAAATGATATGGGTTCCGGGGCTAATGCCTTCAAAAACGTTGTCTATCTGGTAGGGCCCTTCCGGGTTGTCTATGGCAAATTCATAATCTCCTATACCATCCACTTCCACCTGTATTCGCAAACCGTTTCCAACTTCTCTTATATCCACGTTACGAACCGTCGCAAGTTCAGAGGAAACCACATTAAAGGTTTTGGTGGTGGCGCATTCCACAACACCCGTGGCCTGAGGTATTTCGTTATAAGCTTCGTATATGTATTCCCCGTTCTCCGAAATAGAAACTTCTGCGGTACTCGAGATCAGTATTTCGTTGCCAAACTCATCCACCTTATACCACCGGAAACCATCGGCCACGTCCGGAGAGGTTATTACCAAAGGGGTGGTATTTTCACAGAATGAAACCGTATCCGGAAATTCTATTTCCGGGTTTAGGGTAACCAATTCACCGGTGTCCCGGTCTATAAAAGGGCCGCACCCCAGAATAGTAGTAAATGATTCCTGCTGGCAGCCGATAGCCTCTCCGGCATCGTTAAAAGGGACAATAGTGATAAAGAAAGTTTTGTTGGGATCAAAGTTTATTACGAAGGTTGAATTTGTGAGAAATTCGTTATTATCCAATATCTCGGCTGTAAATGGTGATTCCCCGATGGTAAGTCTATAGCCATCGGCCCCGGGTACTGCTGTCCATTCCAAAAAAGGTGTAAGAGGTACGTTGATAGCGCCATCTGCCGGACTTATCAAAGAGGTACAACCAGGTAAGACTGCAATATCCCCGGTTGTGAAGCTTTCTTCCTGGCAAGGCGCAGGGGAACCATTATCATTTACGGGAACAACCGTGACATAGATCTGGGTGTTTGGCGGGAAGTCCGCTGGCGGTTGATAAGACAGCACATTGCCAACAGATTGGTCATTCAGAATATCATTCCCTCCCGGAGTTGTACCTATATTCAATCGGTAGTCCGTGGCGGTTGGCGCGTAATTCCAAACGATGTTGGTGCCTACATTGACGTCTGTCGCATTGTTAAGTGGGTTCCGAAGCGAAGTGCATAAAGGTGCCGTGGTTATATCTTCTGTTCTGAAAGTTTCAGTGTTACAGGTTATATCGGGTCTGTCGAAGAAAAAAAGCGTAATGGTCACATAAATCTGTGTATTTTCCGGGAGACCTAACGGAGGGGTATAGGTAGTGGCACTCCCAACAGGCCTTTCGTTCAGTATTTCTGTCCCCCCTGGTGTGGTCCCAATGGACAAAATATAACCATTGATCCCTTCAACAGCACTCCAGCTAATATCTGCGTTGACCGGCACATTGGTGGCACCATCTACCGGTGAAGTGAGGTCAGGGCAACTTTGGCCATGCAAGATCAGGCCCACAAGGAGAAGTACTCCTAAAACCAGATTTTGTATGTGACCTTTGCTTTTCATTATTCCTTATTATCTTTTAAGTGCAAAATGACCCTTTACTTCCCTTCCGTCCCTCAGGGAAATGCGGAACCAATAATCCGCTGCGGGAAGGGTCAAAGATGCGTTTCTTCCATTCCATCCTTCCCCATCAGGGCTGATCTGGGTAACCAGTGCGCCGTAGCGGTCGTATATAGTGATGAGGGTATTCTGCTGAAATAGCTCATCCGCGCCCGAGATCTGCCAAAAATCATTGACACCGTCCCCATTAGGTGTAAAAAACTTGGGATACCCTAAAACGCTAATATCTTTGGTGGTGATGCCACAACCGTTCTGATCACGAACATATAAGGTGTACAAACCGGGTTCAACCCGCTCAAAACTACTGGTAGATTGATAGCTTATCCCGTCCAAAGAGAACTCGTAAATGCCCAAACCGTCCGCAATTATGTCCACCGTATTGTTATCCGAGAAATCGCGAATTTCAATTTCTGTAATGCTTGCTTTATTAGAAGCCTCTACATAAAACGGGATCAGTTTTTCGCAAACCGTTCCGGTATCGCCACTACCATAAGATTTTCCAACGGATAAGATATAATCCCCGGGTGCGCTGATCTCAGCAAAAGCTGTTTCCGAAAGGCTGTTAATGGAAGTGCTATTAGCGGCGAACCAGCGATAGGTATCAAAACCCTCCGGTGCTACCAGGCGGATTGGGCTACCATCCGTGCAAACCAGATATTCCCGCTCAATATCTGCCTCGGGTATGGGGCTAACCAGCAGGGAAATGGTTTCTATGCCTACGCATTGACCATCTTTTTCCAAACTGGCATAAACCGTCCCGGCAGTAGCGGAATGGCTACTACCCAATTCATTTTCTCCAGTGGCAATATCCTCGAAACTTTCAAAAAATCTCACGGAGGTCTCGGGGTACTGCAAGGACAACTGTTGTAGGTCAAAAACTCCCGAAAGTATATCGTCACTGGAATCGGTATCGCAGGAATATACCGGCCCAAAGGAACTGGGAGCAACACTTACGGGGTAAATACTTAAGTCGATTTCTCCAAAGCTTTCACAGCCCAGAACATTTGTCGCCTTGTAGTATACGACCTGATTAAGTGGTACACTGTTTCTGTAGGTTTCCGGTGATGGGATAGGAATGTTGTTATTCCTGTCTGCCAGGCTTTCGTAAAAGGTGAATTCAGTGTCTGTATAACTGTTGGCTGCTTCCAGATTGATCTCAGTTATTCCATCCATCGTATCAGAAACATCAAAATCGCAGGCCTCCAGTGGTATAATTTCTGGGGGGATCGGCAGTACTTTTACAAATGCCTGCCCCCGAACCGGACATTCATCCGGATTCGCAGAAGTAACCGTTACTACATAATGGCCAGAGTCTTCATCAGTTACTTCCGGCAATATATACTCGTTTGCGGTTGTAGGCTCAAAAGCAACCCCATCTTTGGTCCAGAGATAAGTTGCACCAGGAAGGTCTATGGCCTCAAGGCCCAGTGGATCTCCATAGCAAAGTTCAATGAATTCGTCATCAGAATCAGAACCCTGTTGAACCAGGCTTTCACTCTGAAAAAAGGACTGTATAAAGGGCGGTAACCCCTGGTTGGCATCACCAATCAATTTAATGGCCGCGTGTTCGTAATTCGCCGCTGGTCCGATCTCATCCGGATTGTGAATTACCCCTAGAAATGGAGTTCCTACAAGATAACTACGGGCAATTGTCCTGTATATCTTTCCGTTAACACCTAATTGCAACGCACCCCGATATATCGGTTGCTTGTCCAGTACTACCATGGATTGCGGGATATCTTCTCCGTCCAGGTCGTACTGCAACAAAGAAGAACTGTGCCCGGTAGTGGCTAACGGATCATTCCTGTTTGTGGAATGAACGTATAAAAAACGGTTGTTCGGAGAGAATTCCAGGCCGTATGGGTATATATTTTCGTCCAGAATTGGGATGCGCTGTGGATTGGAAAGCTGGCCGGTTTCCGCATCAAAATCATACAAATGTAAACCGTCAAAGGCGTTAGCACTCGCAAGTCTGGTTCCGTCTGATGAAAGTTTTAGGTATCCCCTTGGATCAGTCACCGGAAATCCTGGAAAACTAGATTTTACGGAAAGCATATTAACCCCATCCTGGTTGATCTCAAAGGCGTGATAGGTATTGAAGGTATCGCCATTTCCGGTAGAAGAGGCAAAGGCCAGCAACCAGATTGAGCGTTCGTTGCAATCTTTGATCACCGCCGTTACCTTTTCCGAGCAATCGTTAAGAAGTCTTATGTTCTTTTGGACGATATCTCCCAGGCCATCTGCCAGACTCATATCCACAATGGAAAAATTCAACCCAAAGTCCGGATCCCCCTCACCAATGGAGGTGTCTACAGTGAATATATAGAAGATATCAGGATCGTCAGGTTTAGGAACAATAAGCGCAGATTGCGTGCTGGAAGGGTCCCCATAAAGCCCTGCACCGTTAGGCATTGTTCGATGTTCACGGTTGTACACCCGTATCCCATCCGTATAGAACAAAAGGTTCCCAAAAGTGTCAGAAATAGAAGCGCAACCCTCCAGTGTATTCAGGCTGCTTTGTTCCAAAGGAGTAACACTGCCATCGCCATTGAATTTTAATCCTGCACGGTTCCCAAAAAGCCAATTGGATGTTTCGCCCTGGGCGAACATAAGAACAGGACAGAGCAAGCCCATTAGAAAAATTGAGGCAATCTTTTTCATAGTGTTCCGTGAAACACTACAAGATACTACAAATCTCTCTTTTTAAGTAATGCGTACGATGAATAGATAAAAATAGCAGTCCAAGCAAGCACTATGACCAGTTCATACCAATGTACCTCGTAACTTTTGGTTACTTCCTCCCCGACGGTCTGAACGGCATTTTTGATGACAGAAAGTCGGGTAATCGGCTCTTCTATGGTATTCCACATGGACCCGAATGGGAAAAACTGGTATATACTGTCCGCGAGCTCCTTGGTTTTATTCGCGGCTATATAAACGTATGGGATAAATTCCGCTCCGATAAACCATATAAAGAGGAATCCCAGGGCAAAAGCCGATCGCTTTATCAGCATTCCCGCAAAAAAACAGAAGGAGAAAAACCCCAGTAATTTGACGAAGTAGGCGAGAAGGTACTCCAAATCCGAAAAGATAATAGAGACTTCATCATAAGAGGAATGCATTAATCCTAATATCATGGATATCAAGAAGATGAATACAGTGGAAATCAGGGAAAAGGCAACGATCGTCAGGAACTTAGAAAGTATAAACTCCTTTTTGCTCAGGCCGTCGATAAGGTTTTGCTTTATGGTTTTGTTACTGTATTCATTGGCGATCATGGACACAATGACTATGGCCAGAAATAGCTTGAGAAAAGCCGCCATAAAAGTATTGAAATGCCATATATAAGGAAAATTAAACAGGCCAATATCCGCCACATTGAACTTTAGCGGGCCGTAATCAATCTTTAAGCTGGACACAAATGCGATAAAGGTCATTAACCCGAAATATGCAAGGATCAGGAACCGACTCGATTTGTTGTTCCACAGCTTTATAAATTCTATGTGAAGTAAACGTATCATATTAGGCTTTGGCTGTTTGGTTGGGCTGGTTTTTGGTAAGGCTCAGGAATTGTTCTTCAAGGCTTTCCCTGCGTTTTACTAGATGCGATAGTACGAGTCCTTTTTCGAAAAGCTGGCTGTTTAAGGCTTTGGCGTCCATCTCTTCCTTTAAAAAGGCAGTAATAAGCCCGTTTTCCTGCTTTATTTGGCCGAAACCGCTATGTTTTTCAAGGAAATTCAGGAGTGCTTCGTTGTTATCGGCTTTTAATTCAAAGAAACCGTAGCTGGCCAGCATTCCATCTACCCTTCCGGAGTAGAGCTTTTCACCTTTTCTAAGGATCACCACATGGCTGCAAACCTTTTCTACCTCGTCCAGCAAATGAGAGGCCAGCAAAATGGTAGTCCCCTGTGAAGCTATCTTTTTAATGATCTGTCTGATTTGGTGTATACCTTGCGGATCCAGCCCGTTGGTGGGCTCGTCCAGGATAAGGATCTCAGGATCGTTAAGTAGGGCAGAGGCTATAGCCAATCGTTGTTTCATACCCAGGGAATAGGTTCTGAACTTGCTGTCTTTTCGCTCCCACAGCCCGACAAGTTCCAGCTTTTCCCGGATCTTTTCTGGCCCCACTTCCTTGATCTTGCATACCAGTTTTAGGTTCTGCTCGGCAGACATATACGGATAGAAGTTTGGCCTTTCAATGATTGCCCCTACTTTTTTAAGGGCATCGTGGGTTGAGGTGGTTCCATCGAACCAGGTAAATCCGCCATGGGTGGCGTTCACAACATTCAGTACGACTCCCAAAGTAGTGGATTTACCACTGCCATTAGGGCCTAAGATCCCATAAACATTGCCTTTCTCAATAGAAAATGTCAGATCCTTAACGGCTGTAAGATAGCCGAATTTCTTAGTGAGATTATTTACGCTGAGAATTGTTTCCAAGTGTCGGTTGTTTTTTGGTAGTGTTTCGTATAGTTGACGAAGAAATCGTTATTTTGTTACAAGGATTGGTAAATTTAAGCAAGGAAGTATGTCTGAAGAAAGATTGATGTCTAAAAAGAAGCCGGCCTATCCGGTCAGTGCTGATTTGGATTCTTACCTTGACGAGTACAATCGCAAGATAGAGATCCCGATTTTTTATGAGGACCTGCTGAGATTTGCCGGATCTGTAGTGGTCTACGACACTGCGGGAGAGGATACGCTTTGGGTGAGGGTATACTATTCCGATTCGGAGCGGCAAGAGATTGACCTTAGCCTGAAACAGGTGTATTCCATATTGCATTCTGATGGTAGTGATCGCATATTTCAATATTTGAACATAGATGCGGTAGACTACTGCACATTTGGGAACTCCAAACCTTTTCGTATTAAGGTACGTAACATACTGAACGATAATTTTACCTATTTCTATGTAAAAAGAACGGATGCCTCCCGAATATACGGGCTGGAACTGGAACATATGCTTTCTCCCTACAACCTGAACTTTCTGGTATATAAGGATACCTTGATCGAAGAGCATATCGCCGGGATACCCGGTGATGTTTTTATCAAGGAAATGCTGCCACATTGCAGTGAATCCGAGAAGGCGCAGCTGGCCAAGGAGTTTGTAAAGTTCAATGAACGTTGCATGATTAGGCTTCTGGGAGATATGAGGTCTTACAACTATGTTATTGTACCGGTACACGATTTTGATCATGTGGTCTATCGCATTCGCGCTATCGATTTTGACCAGCAGTGTTTTGAAGGCAAACTGAAGGTATACAGGCCACAATTCTTCAAGGAGAATTATCATATGGTAGAGTTGGTCCGGGGTAAATTACAGCGTAATTCGGTAGATCAGTACAAAATAGAGGAGCGGTCTATTGTTGCCAAACGGATCATCAGCTCCGGTACGCGGATCAATCGCCTTGTTATGATTTGTAAAAAGGATAATATTTCACTACCTGAACATATAGCCATGCTGGGTAAGCAGATCTACGAGCTTACCCTGGATGCCAATTTTAAGAGAAGTGAGACCATGGGTGAACTTCTTGCCCTGGCCCTTGATTTTGTAAAGCGGAATTACCAGGATGTCAGTATGAAACAGATCATTGAAAAACGTATTGATCTGGATTGAGTGGCTGAAGCTGTAAAATTGAGGAATTGAGGAATTGAGGAATTGAGGAATTGGATCGTTAGACGGTTAGATTTTTGGACTATTAGACTATTGGAAGGTTGGATTATTAGACAGATGGATGGTTGGACGGTTAGATGGTTAGACGGCTGGACGGTTAGATGTTTGGATGGTTAGATGTTCACTTGAATTGTTTCGTTCGTACACTTAGAATCTAATATCGTACATCACATATCGTACATCGTATATTCGCCTTACGCTTTGCGCTATAAGCTGTACGCCCACCATCAACTCTTTGCCCTTCGTAGCCTTGGCGAAGAAGGGATCAACCATCAACGATACCGGAGAGAACTGTTCACTCCCCATAGCTATCGGGACTGTTCACTGATTACTGATTACTGATTACTGTTTACTGCCAACTGCCAACTGCCAACTGAAACCGGGGTTCCTAACCCCACCCCAATATCAAGTTAACGTATACCACTGCATTTTGAAAGCAGAAAGACGATTAGGCAATTTGATGATTTGATGATTTGGGGATTTGCTAATGTGGAAAGGCAAAATTGTAAAGTTGAGGAATTGAGGAATTGAGGAATTGTGAATTTCTTCGCTAAACGCTAAACGCTAACTGTCCACTGCAAACCACCAAATGGCAACTGAATTAAGTAGTTCTCGACTTCGCTCGAACAGACAGAATACTGACTACTGTTCACTGATTACTGTTTACTGCCCACTGCCTACTGAAAACCTACCCCTTCTGTTCTTTGTTGAAATAAACCAGGTAATAGTACATCTGACGTTCTTCGTCCCAGCCTTTTTCCACAAACTTCTCTGCAGACTCCGGGTTAATGAAGTCCATTTTGATCTGGATGTTCGTGTCCAATTGGATCACATTCTTGATCTTTTTCCGGGTATCTGAAACAGCCTTGTTTGCGATGTCAAAATTTGAGACATCCTCAATACTGTATTTTGGTCCCTTTTCAACCTTGTAGTGCTTGAACTCCGGGATAAGTTCAGGATTTTCCATCACCTCATTGAGAAAAGCGGTTTCTTCAAAGGCATCATTCTTGGCAAAGTGATTGACTGCACGATTCATAAACAGCACTTCCTGCTGCTTATCTTCGGCTGGCAAAACCACGTCCTTGGCAAAATTCTGGCAGAATTTCAGATAGTTCTTGGTATAAAAGTTTTCATCCGTAAGCGGAACAACTCCCAGGAATTGCTCCAGCCAATATTTGGTGTCATAGCGGTTACTATCCACGGAAAGTACCTTATAGCCATCCTCTTTGCCGGTATTGAAGATGAGGCAACCTTTGTCCAGTTTGTTGATATTAACACCTTGTTGGACTAGGATATCCAGGCTTTCCTGCTCTTCTCTGAATTGCAGGAAATCATACTTTAATTCACTTTTGAATATTCCTATCGCATCGGTTTTTTCGGAATCAATGATTACATCGGTAAGGTGTGCAACGTATAATTCCCCGCTTTTGATATGTGGGTGCATCGATTGTTCATACAGGTGGGTTCCCAACTTTTTGGAAATGAGATGCAGCCTGGAGGGGTCCTCAAAAACTTCGGCAACCTGCCTATAAACTTCATTGAACTCCAGATCTGCTTCGTGGTCCAGACGAAAATAGTTTTCCTCTTTTTCACGAAAGGGGCGCAAAAAGTACTCTTTTAGCAAACCGGCTGTTTCATCATCCGGGGAATATGGCTGTTGGGACAGGAAAAGGGCTTCCCCTTTACTCTTGTTGCCCACCCTGTGTATTGAGATACTTTCAATTTGAGTGGCATATAGGTTGATCATGGAAATCTGCTGATTTTTGAATTATTACAGTTGCTAATTAAGGGTTGATGAACGATTGAACATTCGAATTTACCATACTGCCGGAATCTAATTCCAGTTCTCATCAAAGTCCAGGTCGTCATAGTTATCCAGGGTGTCATTGAAGTCGAAAGACGGATCCGATTCAAACTTTTTCTCCGGTGGTGCATCGGGGAGTTCGCCGAAACTGAAGAGAATATTCGGATACGATCTTCCATCCTCTTTTTTAACAATATCCGCCAACTCCACAAAAAAGGTCCACATACTCAGAAAATCATAGACGTAGATCAGTTTGGGACTGGCCTCCGTAAGTACATCCTCCAAAAAAGTTTCGTTCATCAGGCGCACATCACCGCTGTCACTCATATCGAACAAGGCGATCTCCTCATCCTGGTTCCAACGGTCATCGCAGGTATAAAAGGAAGCCATTTCATTTCCTAGAAACCCGAACGCCTGGGTTATGGCATTGTGAAAATCCTCAAGGGTATCTCCGGAACTAATTTCTATATCCCTGAAAATATCCTCTTGAGCATCCAGTATGATCCTGATCTTATAAACCATCAACACCTTTTTTAAGTGCAAAGGCAAAGTTACAAAGTTTTCAGACTTTTATTTGCTTTTCGGGTTTCCAGTACCAAATATATCTGCACTCCAAATAGTAAAGAAGCCAGTATGAGATGAAGCGGCTGTGTACCGAAAGGAAAGTCCATATAATTCATGGCCACCCCGGTGATCACTTCAACCAGTATCAATACCAAGACCCAGTTGATAGGGGATAAGCCAAGCTTAAGTTTGTATATCCTGAAGGCTATGTAGGTATTCAGCAGCACGACCAATATCGAAAAGGACCGATGGATATAAAATTGAATTTGCGGTTCTGCAAGCCAAAGTTGTTTGGCCTGCTCACCGACAAGGTCTATTTGCTCATCTACGAATTGCCTTACCTGGGTTCCCAGTACCACCTGAATCAGGGTAAATCCAAGTGCCAGCCATAGTAAATTAGCCGTTAGCTTGTCGAATTTCACAATTTCCGGACGTTTTCCGGTTTCATGAATGAGATAGATCAAAAAAGCCACAATTATCAGGGCCATGACCATGTGCATGGTAATCTTAACAGGTTCGAGTACGGAGTAAACTACGGTTGCACCAAGCCAGGCTTGAAATCCCATACCAAATACCACCAACCAGGAAAGCAAGGTGATTTTTTTTACGGATTTCCAGTAGCGGAAAGAAAACAAGGCCAGTGCCAAGGTCGCCAGGCCTGCTAGCGCTCCTAAAAGTCGGTTTATGTATTCTATCCAGGTGTGGGCCGCGTTGAAAGCGGCATAATCATGTCTGGTATACTCCTCCCAATTACCGTCAGAATAAGAATCCGTGGTTGTGAAATCTTCAACGGCCACCCATAAAGCCTCATTTTTGATGATTACCTGACCCTTTTTGTATGATTTTTGGGCCCGCCATTCCAGTTCCCCGGAAGTTGTGGGCGGGATGTAATATCCAAAGCATTTTGGCCAATCCGGACAGCCCATTCCACTACCCGTCATTCGTACTACAGCGCCAGCGGCTATTACCAGATAAACAAGGATCAACGAAATTTTGGCCAGACGGTGATAAGTCAACTTCATTTGCGATTCTCAAGCAATTGCAAAATTACTACTCTTTCGTGAAATGAAATACCAAAATCTAACTGTTCTTTACAGTCAGACCCATTTCCCGGCCTTTGGACAGTAGAAGTTTTTTAGCGGCCTCATAGTCGTTAGGAATGTCGCCTTCCAGAATAGCTTCTTTAATTGCTTCTTTCAGGATACCGATCTCTCGCGAGGGTTTTAGATCAAAGGTGGCCATGATCTCTTCTCCACTGATCGGAGGTTGGAAATTCCTTATGTGATCGCGCTCTTCCACCTCAATGATCTTTTGGCGGACAAGCTGAAAGTTGTTTTTATAGCGCCTTTGTTTTTTGGGGTTTTTGGTTGTGATATCCGCCTCACACAGCGTCATCAGGTCATCTACGTGGTCTCCGGCATCAAATACGAGGCGACGGATCGCTGAGTCTGTTACGTAGTCTTCTGAAAGGATCACGGGACGAGAACTCATCGCCACCATTTTTTGTACGAACTTCATTTTGTCGTTCAGTGGCATATGTAGCCTTTTAAAAAGCTTGTACACCATTTTGGCGCCTACAAATTCATGAGCATGGAAGGTCCATCCTATCTTTTTGTCATACCGCTTGGTTGGTGCCTTTCCAATATCGTGCAGCAAGGCGGCCCACCTTAGCCAGATATTATCCGTCGTCTTCGCGATATTATCCACTACCTCCAGCGTATGCCAAAAATTGTCCTTGTGTTTTTGACCTTCCACTTCCTCAATGCCCTCCAGAGCCACGAGTTCCGGTAAAATATACTGTAATAGCTCTGTCTTATGTAACAATGCAAATCCCCTGGAAGGTTTTTCACTGCCCAGGATCTTGTGCAATTCTTCTACAATACGTTCCTTGGAGATTATCTTTATTCGTTCACGGTAGGCGGTAATGGCTTTCAGAGACTCAAGATCAATCGTAAAGTCCAATTGGGTCGAAAATCTGATAGCTCTAAGCATCCTCAAAGGATCATCGGAATAAGTGATCCCGGGCTCCAGAGGAGTCTTTATGATCTTGTTCTTTAAGTCAGAGATCCCATTGAAAGGATCCAACAGATCTCCAAAATCCGAACCGTTTAGAGAAAAGGCAAGGGCGTTGATGGTAAAATCCCTGCGTTTCTGATCATCCTCCAGGGATCCGTCTTCTACTATAGGTTTTCTGCTGTTCCTTTGATAGCTCTCCTTGCGTGCGCCCACAAATTCGATTTCCAGCCCTTTGTGCCTTATCATGGCGGTCCCGAAATTCTTGAAGACTGAGATCTTGGGTTTTCCCGGTAAATGTTCAGCAAGTTTTTTGGCCAATTGAATCCCACTTCCTACGGTCACTATATCAATATCCTTTGGAGTACCCCTTTTTAACAGGTAGTCCCGGACAAAGCCGCCAATGACATAGGATTCCAAAGACAATGCTTCTGAAGCTTCTCTTATCTCATTAAAAATTGGATCCTGCAGCGCTTCCTTGTAGTTTGTTCGGCTCATTTTATTCCCTGATCACCTTCACTGTACCGTCATTGCTGAGCTTGATAATGGAGGACGGTTTGCTTTTGGTCAAATTGCGCTCCAAATTTACGACATAGTCCACACCTTTTAAAATCGGACCGCTGATCTCGGAAAATGACTTTGGAGTGGGCTGTCCTGCGAGATTTGCCGATGTGGATACAATAGGTTTTTTAAAAGCGGAGATCAGGTATTGGCAGAATTTGTCACTGGCAATGCGGATTGCCAGGGTATTATCTTCCGCAATGAGGTTAGAAGCTACACCTTTAGGTTGGTCATAAACAATGGTCGTGGGCTTAGACGAAAGGTCTATAATATCATATGCTGCTTCCGGTACCTTTTCCACATGCCGTTCCAGCATAGCGTCGTTGGAAACCAGGCAGATCAGGGCTTTGGAATCCGGCCTTTGCTTTAGCTCATATATCTTTTTTACCGCTTCTGCGTTAGACGCATCACAACCTATGCCCCATACAGTGTCCGTAGGATAGAGGATTAGGCCTCCACCGGAAAGAATTTCAAGGCAATTTTTTAATTCTGTTTGGAAGTTCCCCTCCATTATTTCTTGTATTTCAACTTTTCGCGTTGTACTTCTTCGATATCCAGAATATCCTTTTGCTTATAATTCAGGGCTTTATGGGTTGCCCTCAGATCCCGGCATAACTTGCGAAGCCCCATGGGTTCCAGAGAAGCCGCGTGGTCTGTCCCTTTCCATGTCCGGTCCAGGGTAAAGTGACGTTCAATGATATGAGCCCCAAGGGTGTAGGCGGCAACATCAACAGCAATCCCCAGGTGATGGCCGGAAAAACCAATGCTCTTTACCCGGTTTTGGTATTTTTCTTTGAGTTTCAGGATATCAAGCAAACAGATATCTTCAAATGGAACGGGGTAACCCGAAGTACAATTGTATACCACAAGATCCTGGTTGCGACCCCTTTCTTCGAAAAAGTCGACCAGGGAATCAATTTCATCCTTAGTGGTCATTCCTGTAGAGATATGGAGTTCTCCCTGGTAGTTATCGCACAACCAACCCAGCATTTCGAAATTGTTGTTACAGGCAGACGGGATTTTTATAAAATCCGGCTGAATACTCGAAATCTCTTTGGCAGAGGTAGTTTCCCAAACCGAAGTAGAATAGGTAATACCTACCTCTTCGCAATACGCCTTAAGTTCCCGGTGTTGGTCTACATCAAATTCAAGGAATTCCCTATGCGCCCCGTAGGTGTTGCCATAGGCGTTGATAGGATTTGGGTGAGGTGCGTTGTATTGTTCCTCAGTAAGCAATTCACGGTTATGCCTTTTCTGGAACTTTACAGCATTGGCGTTACCAAATATCTTAGCCATATTGATCAGCTCTTTGGCAATTTTCATATCGCCTTTATGATTGCAACCAATCTCAGCAATTATATAGGGTTCTTTATAGGTCATTAAATCTAAGGTTATAGTTCATAATAAATTCGGTCGCTTCTCTAATAGCACCCTGGGCCGAGCTGCTCTTTAGTACCAGATCCGCATGGTAAGACACCATCCTGGTGGCATTAGCCGGGCTAATGGACCATCCTACCCTGAGCATATTGGCAAGATCATTTACATCATCTCCCATATACGCAATCTCTCCCGGGCTGAGCTTATGTTCCTTGCAGAAGTTCTCCAAAAAAGCATACTTGTCTTTTACGCCAAGAAATACGTGTTCTATCTTAAGTTTTTTCATTCTGCTCGCAACGACCTGGGAGTTTTCTGAGGTCATAACGATGACCTGTACTCCATGCTGGCGTATAATCTCCAGACCCATCCCATCACGAATATCAAAGACCTTAGAAAGTTCTCCATCGGCGCTGTAAGTTACCTGACCATCTGTGAATACCCCGTCTACATCCAGAACCAAATGGGTGATCCGCTCTAGTTTTTTACTCGATTTAAAACTGGAGATGATAAGTTGTTCTACCAGCTGCCAATCCGTTTCCGAATCAATTTCAACCAGGGTGTTCTCCGGCATTTCGATAGTGCCGATCTTGCCGCTTAAACGGTTTTTTGAGCTTGTAAGAGCTGATTTTGTCGTACAATACACCGCCCCGTTTTCCATAAGAAGCCCCTCGAAATCTTGTCGCCTGGGCCTGTTTTTATAGTCGTAATTCAGGCTTTTACCGTCTTCAGACCAGATAAATCGATGCGTTCGTACAACACTTAGCACTGCATCGAGGTCCTTGTTCTGCAGCATGTCCAGGGCAGCGTTTATATCGGATCTACGGGTTAAGGGTGAGGTCGCCTGGAGCATGCAAAAGACATCAAAATCCACCCTGGAAGTTTCACAGAATTCCAGAATGGCGTCTTCAGTTGAAGCAGTATCCGAGGCGTTCTCGGCAGATCGCTTTATGCAGGAAACTTTGGATGACCAGGAGTAGTTTGCATTGACATAGGCCATGATATCCTCATCGTCCGTAAAAATAAAAACCTGGTCCAGATCGGAGAACAAGGCTTCGGACAGAACCCAACTGAATAGCGGACGCCCCAGCAACTTTTTCTTATTCTTACCGGGTATCCCCTTGGAGTTCTTTCGAAGGGGTATAAAACCTATAGCTTTAGACATACTTTCTTTTTATTGATTCAACGCTAAGGTTCCTCAACCATATTTTTAATGAGATCGCGCGTCGCTTTGACCGTAAATTTATCCAAATATTCCTTACCCAGAAAATGGCGTTTCTTCACGATCTCCAGATTAGATAGGGCCGTGGAAAAGAGCGTATATCCGCTTTCAAAGAAGAATCCTTCTCTAAGCCCGAGAATTTCAATAGGAAATAGTGCTGGTAACACGGTTATTTGCCTAAAGTGCTCTTTGTAATCGGTTAATTCTCTGGGATGGGTCTTTAGGATGATGTTCATTTCCTTTGGAATACCTTCTATAACGGAGCGGTATATGCCAATTTTGGTCGCTTCATCTTTTACCACCTTGTCTTCCGATATGGGCTGAGTCAGGACCAGGGCGTTTTTGTCTCCTTCTATTTTAAAATCGCTTTCCGGGATAAAGATCTCGAATAGCTCCTGCTTGATCTGTGCATCGAGCTTGGCGACTTCTTTCTTAATATTTAGCTCAATGGCCTTATTTCTTATGCCTGGAGGTAATCTGTCGGGGAATTGGGCATAAATGGTTTCTACCTGCTTGTCAAAACCTCCTCCTATGGGGGTTTTGGTGACGTACGATTTGACGAATTGCTCGAACGAGGTATGCCGCTGGCTGTAGGTTCTTGCTCCATCCTCTATCATATTTATGGGTTTTCCCGCAAATTCATACAAAAAATAGCTTTTACTGGAGTCTGTATCACAGAGATAGAGATCTGACTGATCAATGAAGTTTTTTTCCTGCAACAAAGCCGGATGCCTGGCTTCCAGATAGGGGATAAGCGTTTTTTTTCTCCTCAGGGAATAGTTGAATTTTCCCAGTGCCGCAACATGGTCCCGCCGCTCTGAAATTATATACACGGCGCGAAAATACTTCCGGGTTAGTCGAGGAATAAGCAGTTCTATCATGGGAGTACTCTCTACCAGGAAGAGTATATTTTCACCAACATTTTTAGGGGCGTAACCACTGGCTCTAATGATGTGAAGGAGCGAAAGGTAGATGTGATAAATGGTTGAACCTACATAGGTACGTCGCATATAAAAATCCGGAATTTTATTGGAGATGGTATGCAAAAAACTACATTTGCAAAAGTAGCAAAATTAGAAAACTTTAATGAGCAGCTTAAGTGTTGTCGTTAGCACATATAATAAACCGGAGTGGTTGGAGAAGGTACTCTGGGGCTTTCAGTGTCAGACCTATAAGGATTTTGAGCTGATAGTCGCGGACGATGGTTCCGGACCCGAGACCAGGGATCTCATTAATGCCATGAAGGAAAAGGTGTCTTATGACCTTATACATGTATGGCAGGAGGATGATGGCTTTCAGAAATGCAGGATCCTTAACAAAGCGATCGTTGCGAGCAATACCGATTATATTGTTATGACCGATGGGGATTGCATTCCCCGTGAGGATTTCGTTCAGGTACATTATATCAACAAAGAACCCGGATATTTTATTTCCGGTGGCTATTATATGTTGCCGATGAACATTTCCAACATAATTACGCTTGAGGATATTGAAAAGCAAAACTGTTTCAATATTCAGTGGCTGAAAGAGAAAGGCATCCCCAAAACCTTTAAGAACACTAAGCTTACCGCCAGAGGTTTTATTTCCACCTTTTTCAACACCTTCACGCCCACCAATGCCAGCTGGAATGGCCACAATTCTTCCGGTTGGAAAAAGGATATATTAAACGTTAATGGTTTTGACGAACGCATGCAATACGGGGGCGAAGACAGGGAATTCGGAGAGCGCCTAATCAATTTTGGGGTGAAATCCAAGCAATTGCGGTACAGCGCCGTATGTGTTCACCTGGATCACGAACGCGGATATAAAACACCTGAGGCTATTGCTAAAAATATGGTGATCAGAAAAGAGGTAAGGCAGAAAAAGAGCGTATGGACCTATTATGGCATTACTAAGTAGTAAGCCAGCTCGTTTTTCTTTTCCAGTTTTTTGAGTTCACGGTAGCGCTCTAAATCGCTAAGGGCGTTGAGATAACAGATGGTTACACCCTTTTTACCGTCCAGAATACCTAACCTTAAAATATAGTGATTGAAAAACTTCCAAAACGGTTTAAAGACCAGGGAGGCGAAATTGAACCTTCTTTCCCTATAAAAATCTTCTTTGGCCTTTAGCCTGCCGTATTTGAGCATTTTTTTCTTGTAATCCTCAAAGCTTTTATAGCAGAAATGCGTTAGTTTTTCCTTTAAGATACCGGATTTTCCATCTACTACCAGAGTTTCATGAACTATCTTCTTGTCGGAGAACTGGGCTTTGCTCTTACGGAATAAGCGGTAATTTTTGTCTGTTTGCCATCCGCTGAAATGAAGTGGCTCATTCTGAAACATAAATTTTCTGTAGAACCAGTAGGCCACGCAGTCGGTTTTGCTGTTTACAGTGGCTAAAATTTCCTCTCTTAATTTATGCGATACTACTTCGTCCGCATCCAGGAAAAGCACCCAATCATAGGTAGCCTGTTTCAGGGCGAAAGATTTTTGAAGTGTAAAATTCGAAAAAGGATGTTGGATAACTTTAACCTTTGGATGGATCTGAAGGTATTCATAGGTTCCGTCCGTGCTGTAGGAATCTACAACGATAATTTCGTCGGCAAAAGAGACAGATTCAATACATTTTTCAATATAACCTATTTCGTTATAGGTAATAATGAGCGCCGATATTTTTTCCTTAGGGTTGCTCATAAACTGGTTATAAGTAGGGCGGTTCGGTTAACTTCAACAAAGTTATAACTAAAAAAAATTCAAAAAAGTATATGCAACTATATTTTTCTTACAAAGTTATACAGCCACGTCATATTCCCTCAGAGCGTTGTTCAGAGAGGTCTTCTTGTCCGTACTCTCTTTTCTTGTACCAATAATCAGGGCACAAGGCACTTGAAACTCACCTGCCGGAAACTCTTTTGAGTAACTACCTGGTATAACAACTGAACGTGCAGGAACCCTACCTTTGTATTCCATTGGGGTATCGGAAGTCACGTCTATGATCTTGGTAGAAGCCGTTAAAACAACGTTGGCTCCAAGAACTGCTTCCCTTTCTACCCGAACACCTTCAACAACTATGCAGCGGCTTCCAATAAAGGCATTGTCTTCTATGATCACAGGGGCAGCTTGAAGGGGTTCCAGTACGCCGCCAATTCCTACTCCTCCACTGAGATGCACATGTTTCCCGATCTGGGCGCAACTGCCTACCGTGGCCCAGGTATCTACCATGGTACCTTCGTCTACATAGGCTCCTATATTCACATAACTAGGCATAAGGATGGTCCCCGGCGAAATATACGCCCCATGGCGGGCAACCGCGTGAGGTACCACACGTATACCCTTGGTTTTATAATCTCTTTTTAAGGGTATTTTGTCGTGATACTCAAATATGCCTACTTCATGAGTTTCCATTTTTTGGATAGGAAAGTACATGACCACAGCCTTTTTGACCCATTCGTTGATTTGCCACTCATCGCCGGCAGGTTCCGCGCAGCGAAGTGTTCCTTCATCTATCAGATCGATTACTTTTCTGATGTCTTCCTGTACGGTTTTCTCTTTCAGCAAATCGCGATTTTCCCATGCCTTTTCAATGGTTTCTCTTAATTGGGTCATGCCGTTTTCTTAAATTATCGACAAATATAAGCCGAAGCATTGTAATTCAGTTGTCGAAACCTCAGTTATAACAATTTATCCGTTATTTTTGCAAAAATTTTTGAATTTGGCAAGAATCCTGGCTCTGGATTATGGAAGTAAAAGAACCGGTATAGCGGTTACAGATGAGTTACAGCTGATAGCTTCAGGTCTGACTACCGTGCCGACCTCAGATCTCATGGAATTTCTAACGGATTATCTCGCTGAAGAGAAAGTGGAGAAACTCGTCGTGGGTGAACCCAAACAAATGGATAATTCGGTTTCGGAATCTGAGGAAATGATCCTGGGTTTTATAGAAAAATGGACAAAAACCTTTCCGGCAGTACCGGTGGAGCGCCAGGATGAAAGATTTACGTCTAAATTAGCCGTTGCCAGCATGGTAGAACAAGGCATCAAAAAGAAACGTCGCAGGGAGAAGGACCTGGTTGATGAAATAAGTGCCGTACTGATTTTACAGGCATACTTAAACAGAATAAAGAAATGACATTACCTATAGTTGCTTATGGTGATCCGGTTTTGAGAAAGGTCGGAAAAGACATTCCCAAAGATTACCCGAAATTGAAGGAATTAATTGCCAATATGTGGGAGACCATGTATAAGGCCAGCGGCGTGGGTCTGGCTGCGCCCCAGGTAGGACTTCCCATCCGTCTTTTTTTGGTCGACACATCCCCTTTTGCGGATGATGAAGACTTAACGCCTGAGGAACAAGAGCTTTTAAAAAACTTTAAAAGGGTTTTTATAAATGCCAAAATGGGAGAGGAGACCGGGGATAACTGGACTTTCAATGAAGGCTGTTTAAGCATTCCGGATATCCGTGAGGACGTCAGCCGAAAAGATACCATCACCATTACTTACCAGGACGAGAAGTTTAACACCTTTACCGAAACCTATGATGGACTGCTTGCCAGAGTGATACAGCACGAGTATGATCATATTGAAGGGATCTTGTTCACCGATAAGCTTTCTTCTTTAAAAAAGAGATTGCTCAAAGGAAAGCTCTCCAATATTTCCAAAGGAAAGATCAATGTTGATTACAGAATGCGCTTTCCGGCCTTGAAAAAAGGACGTTAAACAGAATTATAATTCTTTAGAAAAGTTTCATCTTTGCCCTGAATACGATTAAGAAATGAGTTTAGAAAAAATACTATCAATAGGCGGTAAGCCTGGACTTTTTAAATTGTTAACACAAACCAGAACAGGTTTTGTCGCGGAGTCTTTACTCAACGGAAAAAAAATAACCGTCGGCATCAATAACAACGTAAGTGTCCTTTCGGAGATCGCCATATATACCCTGGATGAAGAACTACCGCTTAGGGAGGTCTTTCAAAAAATAAAAGAGAAGGAAAAAGGGAGTAAAACTTCCGTTGGGCATAAGGAAGACAAACTCAAACTTGAGGAATACTTTTTTGAAATACTTCCGAATTACGATGAAGACCGGGTGTATCCAAGCGATATCAAGAAAGTGATCCAGTGGTACAATATTCTACATGACCAGGGCATAACTGAATTTCAGGAAAGTTCAGATGAAGAAGCCTCCGACGAGGAAGAATAGACTTCATTTTGGCAATACTGGAGAACCTGGCCTTTGGTTAGGTTTTTTTTATGATTTCGGAGCATATTTATTGGCTATATTTAGCAAATTTAACTTAAACTAAGCCAACTATGAACCGATCCGCAATCGCCTTTATCCTGATTATTTTCACACCCTTTTTAGTAAGCTCTCAAGCAGAAGAGAAGGCTAAAGACAGCACAAAAAAGGCTACTAAGGAATTACCTCTTGAACCGGAACGTTCCATTGCCTTTAACACGGATACTGGTACCTGGATCTCCCTGGATGTAAGCCCGGACGGACAGACCATAGTCTTTGATCTTATGGGGGATATCTATTCTCTGCCGATCAGTGGGGGTAAGGCTACTCCAATCACCACAGGAATGGCCTATGATGTACATCCCCGGTACAGCCCGGACGGTAAATCGCTGGTCTTTATTTCGGATAAAAGCGGATCGGATAATATATGGACTATAGATCTGGAAACCAAAGAGGATAAACAGATCAGCAAGAACAAAAAACACAATTTCTTCTCCGCGGATTGGACTCCGGACGGCGATTTCATCGTTGGCGTAAAAGGAAGGCGAAACATCAAGCCACAGATCTACCACAAGGACGGTGGTTCCGGGAGTCAACTGGTCAAAGAACCGAAAGATATCAAGTTAATTGATCCAGCCTTCAGCCCTGATGGCAAATTATTGTATTTCTCTCAGCGCAGGCGGGCGTGGAATTACAATGCCCAATTACCTCAGTATCAGTTGGGGACTTACGACATGGAAGATGGGGATATGGCGGTTATCAGTTCCAGGTATGGCTCAGCATTTACGCCCACTCCTTCTCCTGATGGTAACTGGCTGGTTTACGGCACTCGATTTGAGGATGAAACCGGATTGATACTAAGAAATCTGAAAACCGGTAAGGAACGATGGCTGGCGTATCCTGTACAAAGGGATGAACAGGAATCCATTGCTCCTCTGGGAGTGCTTCCTGGCATGTCTTTTACTCCGGATAGTAAGAACCTGGTAACCTCCTACGGCGGAAAGATCTATTCAATTTCCCTTGAGACAGGCGCGGCCACGGAGATCCCATTCAATGCGGATGTCAATCTTGACCTCGGTCCCCGATTGAAATTCGACTATCCCATAGAAGATACCGAAGAAGCCCTGGTGACCCAAATCAGGGATGCGGTACCTTCCCCGGATGGTAACAAACTGGCTTTTACCGCCCTAAACAGGCTGTATGTTATGGATTTACCCAATGGGACCCCAAGTAGATTAACTAATAATGATTTTACCGAGGCTCAGCCGGCCTGGTCGCCTGACGGTAATTTTCTTGTCTACACTACCTGGAAAAAAGGCGGAGGGCATTTGTATAAGGTGAACCTTGAGGGCAGGCGAAGAACGGTGCAGCTTACCAGGGAACCGGGGTTGTACACTAGTCCTTCATGGTCTTATAAAAGTAATCGTATAGCATTTCACAGGGCGACCGCCCAGGTGTACGACGATGCTATTGGGCCTTTCACAAGACGTGCGCAGGAAGACCTGGTCTGGATTTCCTCCAATGGCGGGGCCACCAATTTCATCGATAAAACCAAAGGAAGAAGCAATCCACACTTCACCAAAATTGACGACCGTATCTATTTGAGCAACGGCAGAAAGGGTTTGTTGTCCATTCGCTGGGACGGAACGGACCAGAAAGAACACCTGATTTTGAAGGGTATTGAAACCTATGGTTCGCAGGATATATTTGGGAAAGACCATTCCCATGACCATTCGCATTCATTGCTGCCATCCGCAGACAGCGGACAGGAACCTAACGACAAATCTTCCAGGCCTTCGGAGATCAGGATCTCACCAGACGGAAAGACCGCTCTGGCTCAAATCAATAATGATATGTTTACCGTAAGGATCCCCCGTTATGGAAAAACTCCTACGATTTCGGTTGCAAGTCCGGATAAGGCTTCTTTTCCGGCGATGAAACTTACCATCATGGGAGGCGAATTTCCAGCATGGTCTTCAGACAGTAAAAAGGTACACTGGTCTTTGGGAGCAAGTCATTTTCGATATGATCTTGAGGAGGGACGAAAGTTCAAGGATAGCCTGGCAGAGGCCAAGAAGAAGGAAAAAGAATTAAAGGAAACTGAAAAGAAATCCGATTCCACCAAAACGGATAAGAAGGAAGACAAAGACAAAAAAGATCCAAAATTCGAGGCGGATGAATTTAAGATCAAGGTAACCTTTAAGAAGGATACCCCCAAAGGTACCTTACTGTTGAAAGGTGGCCGGATCATCAGTATGAAAGGGGACGAAATTATTGAGAATGGGGATTTGCTTATAGAAAACAACAGGATCAAGGCCATAGGACCAAGTGGCAGCTTTAGTGTCCCTGAGAACACTACAACCATAGATGTTTCGGGTAAAACTCTGGCACCTGGCTTTATAGATACTCACGCCCATATGTGGCCCAACTGGGGGATTCACAAGAACCAGATTTGGATGTATTCCGCTAACCTTGCCTATGGGGTGACTACCACTAGAGACCCGCAGACCGCCACTACTGATGTGCTTACATATGCCGACATGGTCGATGCAGGGATATTGCACGGGCCAAGGGTTTATAGTACAGGCCCGGGTGTCGGGTTCTGGAGGTATAAGATCAATAGTCTCGACCACGCGAGGGAAGTGCTGAAACAATACAGTGAGTACTACAACACCAAAAGTATAAAGATGTACCTGGTAGGAAACAGGCAGCAAAGGCAATGGATCATCATGGCTGCGAAAGAGTTAAAGCTGATGCCCACAACAGAAGGCGGACTGGATTACAAACTCAACATGACCCAATTACTGGACGGATATCCCGGACATGAGCACGCCCTTCCGATTTACCCGATCTATAAAGATGTGGTAAAGAGTATAGCCGACTCAAAAATGACAGTTACACCAACGCTTTTAGTGGCTTACGGGGGTCCATGGGCTGAGAATTATTATTATTCCCGCGAGGATGTTTGGGGAGATAAAAAGATACAGTACTTCACTCCTTATGAAGAATTAGCAAGCAAATCCAGAAGACGGCCGGGATGGTTCATGGACGAAGAACACGTTTTCAAAAAACATGCGGTCTTTATGAAAGATTTGGTTGAAGCAGGAGGGTTGGCCGGAGTTGGCAGTCATGGACAGCTTCAGGGATTGGGTTATCATTGGGAGTTGTGGTCTGTTGCGAGTGCGGATATGACCAATCACGATGCTCTGAAAGTAGCTACCATCCACGGGGCGGAAGCTCTGGGCCTTGAAAAGGACCTGGGATCGCTGGAAGTAGGAAAACTGGCCGATATTGTTATCATGGGGCAAAACCCTTTGGATAACCTCCGAAACACAAATACGTTGACGCATGTGGTCAAGAACGGACGGGTTTATAATGCGGATAATTTGGATGAGGTTTGGCCTGAGGAGCAAAAGGCGGATACTTTTTATTGGCAAACCCAGAGGCCTGAAGGATTACCGGGGGTTAAAAAGTGAGCAGTTGGCAGCCCTCCTTCGCTAAAGCTTCGAAGGATGAGATCAGTGAGCAGTTGACAGTTTGAAATGTCAGGTCGAGCGCAGTCGAGACCTAGTTAGGACAGTTGGCAGTTTCCAGTTGGCAGTTTCCAGTTGGCAGTTTCCAGTTTCCAGTTGGCATTATTGTCAGTTCGAGCGTCCACCCGCCCGCCCGCTCCGGTACGGATGGGGCCAAGACGTTCGGACGGGCAGTCGAGAACTATGTAAGACCGCAAGCTCTATACATCGCTCAATCGCCAAATCTACGGAGGACAATTTCAGTTGGCAGATGACAGTGGGCAGTTGACAGTTTGAAATGTCAGGTCGAGCGGAGTCGAGACCTCGTTAGGGCAGTGGGCAGTGAACAGTCCTCCTTCGCTAAAGTTACTGAGGATGAATTCAGTGGGCAGTCAATTTTACAGTTCCTCAATTTCACATTTCCACATTTCCACATTTTCAAATTAATAACCCTCTTTCTGCTTTTAAAATGCAGTGGCGGCGACTAACTTGATGTTGGGGTGGGGTTAGGAACCCCGGTTTCAGTAGGCAGTCCGCAGTTCGCAGTTGGCAGTCTACCTTTACTATGTTTCGGAAGGTAAATGGGCGGAGCTCAAGGCAAGATATGCGAAGTTAGAAGTAGGATTGATGAAGAAGAAATTACAGTTCATGTTTCTGACAAATCATCTAAACGAATAAACAAATCAACGAATCAGCGATTGGCAGCCCTCCTTCGCCAAAGCTTCGGCGGATAAATCCAGTGAACAGTAAACAGTCCCGATAGCTATCGGGAGTGAGCAGTTCTCTCCGGTATCGTTGATGGTTGATCCCTTCTTCGCCAAGGCTACGAAGGGCAAAGAGTTGATGGTCTGCGTACAGCGTATAGCGCAAAGCGTAAGACGAATATACGATGTACGATATGGGATATTAGATATACGATATTCGTTCTTAAACGTATTTTGCAAATAATTCAAGAATTCGTCTAAACATCCAACCATCTTACTATCTAGCAATCTAACCGTCCAACTGTCTAACCATCTAACCATCCAGCCGTCTAACCATCTAACTATCCAACCTTCTAACTATCCATCAGTCCAACCATCTAACAGTCCAACCATCTAATCGTCCAACAGTCCAATTCCTCGATTCCTCAATTTCACGCTTTTACGATTCTTCAAATTTTCAAACCTCCCCATTAAACTTAAACTTGTACTTAAGCTTACGCTTGAAATATGATCAGTCCTTTAATTCCTTGATAATCCTGGATAAACTTTCACTTTCAACCCCCAGGCTATTAAGCATTTCGTAGTACTTTAATGCCTCCTTGAAGTCCCCCGTCAAAAGATTAAGATCCGCTTTAAGCGATACCAGTTCAATGGATCCCGGGTAGTGTTTTTCATACTGGCTAAGGATAAACCGGGCATAGTCCCATTCTTTAGTGACCATTTGCTCCCTGGCGAAGCGTTGATACTGGGATTCCGGTACTTTCAACTCATATCCAAACCTTTCGGATAATTTCTTATAGTGCTCCTCAACCAGGAAGATCTCATCCAATTCCGGGAACTGTTCCAGATTGAACCCTTCATAGATAAATTTAAGACCGTGGATAAAACCTTCTATGGTAATACTTTCATGACTGCTATCCTCCAGTTTTTCGAACTTAAATCTAAGTCCTGATTCCTGGTCCTGAAGTATATGAGCGTATTTTTTAGTACTGATTGCGGTATATCCTCCTTCGTTACCCACAGCCACATAAATGGATTCAGGAATGGGAGCGTTTTGTTCGTAATAAGCATCTGCTTTCTTCACTTGTTGCTCACCGTTTCTGCCCAGGCTGGGGCTTAGCGCGATATATGCCTGAAACCGCTCAGGTTCCTCCATAGTAGTGTACACTGTAAATAATCCACCGAAAGAATGTCCGGCAAGAATGCTATAAGGATGCGTGCGGTAGTTTTGCTTCACCCAGGGTTGCAGTTCCTGCGTTAAAAAATCCAGGAACTTTTTTCCACCTCCAAAGCGGGCGGGATTGTCGTTCTTCCCTGCTGGTGTAAGATCCCGATTCCTGTTGTTGTTTACGACCCCAATCAACAGTATTCCAGGGATCTCCCCGGCGGCCGTCAGTTTATCCAGGAGCGCTGCAACGTATTTGAAATTCCATTCCGCGTCCAGCAGATACATGACATGATACGTAACCTGTCCTTCGGCATAACCGTCAGGCGTGAAAACGGCAATTTTCCTTTCCTCATTCAGGATCTCAGATTCGATCGTATATAATTTCCCCGCCTTGATAATAGCCTCCTGTGCGAAAGCAGTCAGCTGGGCGGAAGCGAAAATTAAAATGAGAATTATTCTTAGTAAATGCAGTTTTCCGAATAAGTACATGAGAATCGGTATGTGGCTACATTTACTAAGATAGTAAAGATCAATCTTTCATGATCTCCTTATAGGTGTATTTACTCTCTTTCCAGTCAATTCTTGGGGAGGGATAATACTTTACATTCATCCTATCCAGGAAAGGCGCCTGGTTCGCAAGTCTCACTTTGTAGTTTTCCCAGTCGCGGTTTTCCTCTGTGCTCCAGCTTAATTCGGAATAACCAATAACCCTGGGGAAAGCAAGGTATTCCAATTCCTCTATATTGCTGATGGTCTCAGACCACAATGGAGCCTCAACACCCAGGATCTGTTCCCTTGGAATACCCTTCGCATAACTTTCCGGGGTCCATATGTATGCCGTATCAACCGGGATATACGCAGCCCAATGCAGTCCGAACTTCGAGAGTGTATCGTATTGCATATCCAGGTAGGCCTTTTTAGCGGGTGAAAGGATCACCTGCATTCCTTTTTCAATGGCCTTTTCAGCATTTTCTTCGCTGGCCCAGAATTGAGAAATGGAAGTGCTGTCAATATCTGCGGTAGCCACCTCGTCCCAACCAATCATTCGCTTGCCGTATTTCTGAACGATCTTTTCCACCCTGTTTACGAAATAGATATAATCATTCTTTTTGGTTACATGGCTTTCATCCCCACCGATATGAAAATAGGGCCCTGGACTTATTTCTGTTATTTCACGCACCACGTCGTCTATAAAAGCATAGACGGTATCCTTACGGGTGTCGAATGTGCTAAAACCAACTTTGGTGCCTTCATAAAGTTTAGGGGTCTTTCCATTCCCGTTCAGGAAGGGGTAGGAAACCGATGCCGCATTGGTATGCCCGGGCATGTCAACCTCCGGAACGATAGTCATATAATGGTCCGCAGCATATGCTACAATTTCCTTGTAGTCTTCCTGGGTAAAAAAGCCTCCAGCCTCACCGCCAACCTCAGTACTTCCGCCGACTTCGGTGAGTTTAGGCCAGGATTTGATCTCTATACGCCAACCCTGATCATCCGTAAGATGCAGGTGGAGGTGATTGATCTTGTAATAGGCCAGCAGATCGATGTATTTTTTTACATCAGCTACACTGAAAAAATGCCTTGCTACATCCAGCATAGACCCTCGATATTCAAAATTGGGCTTATCGGTAATTTTCCCTGAGGGGACCGGCCAGATGGGTCTCTCAGCGAGGGTATCATTGCTAACCTCAGGTATGATCTGCCTGAGAGTTTGAATGCCTCGGAAAGCTGCTTCCGCAGTCGGAGCATTGATAATGATGGAATCATTTGTGATATTGAGCTCATAGGCCTCCGTGGCTTCGGCATCGGGTCCCTCAGCCTGGTTGATGTAAATCACCCCATTTACTTCCCCTGGATCAGCCGCGTTCACTGGTATCACAAGTCCTGTCTTCCCTTTGATCTTTTCGGAAAGAAAGCTACCCACTTTCTCAAATCCTGTCTGCTCGGCAGAGGTATAGATTGCGGTGAACTGGTCCAGGCCAAAGGCTGAGTTAGTCGGTACTACCTCTAAAGGCATAGGGATCATATCTGCCGAGGCCAGGTCAGTAGGAGGGAAGTTGATTTGCTCCTTTACTTTGGTCTGACAACCGATCAGCATTGCAGATCCTACAAAAACTACTAGAGCGTGTACGAGCACATTATTTTTCATGTTAGATATTTATGAGTTGATTAGTTGATATAATTCCGAATAACTTCGTACCAGAGTTTGTAACCCGCGGCATTCATGTGAAGACCATCTTCTATAAAGATATCATCTCGAACTTTTCTGCCCTTCAGCATAATATCCCAGACGTTCGCAAATTCCAGATAACTGTGTTTTTCGCTCAATCTCCTGAATTTTCGGTTTAATTTTTTATAGCCTCTTTTCAGGTGCCACCTGGCCAGACTGGGTTTCGCTGCAATCAATACTATCCGGGTAGAAGGATCCTTTTCCCTTATTTCCTCAATAATCGCCTCGGTATCCGCCAGTATTCTTTTAGGTCGTTTTCGTGCAGAAATGTCATTGTCTCCCTCGTAAATAAATACCTTCTTAGGATTGTATCTCAGAATTAGCTCCTCAGTAAAACCCAAAAGGTCTGAAGCCTGGGAGCCACCAAAGCCCGAATTTACGATCTGATATTCCGGAAAGATCTCCGGCAGGTTCTCCCAAAAGCGAATACTTGAACTTCCGGCGAATACTACCGTCTCTCTGGAACTGTCCCAAAGGGTATCGTATTTTTTTTGTAAAGCTTCAACCTCTTCCTGAAAACGAAGCGGGTCCTGGCCGTAACCGAATAAGCATATAAAAAGGGTCAGTACCAAAAATAGGCGCATCTGCTTTGATATTGAGATACCAAGATACTTCTAATTTGCTAAATGTTCAATTATTTTAGGTTCATCCAGTACATTATCCTGGCTGCGGTTCATAGCACCATATACTATTCCCAAAACACTCAATGGAAATGGAATTGAAAAATTAAATTTAAATATCGGCTGTCTTACTTAGCAGCTTCCGCCAATCCTTCGGATACGGCCCAGTCGTGAAAACGGGCAATCCACTGATCTGATGGTAATCCCTGTGGCTTCATACCAAAACCATGCCCACCTTTCGAATACATATGCAGACCCACGGATTTCCCTGCTTTTAACCAGGAATCGTACAAGGCGGTGCTATCTGCGGCGAGTCCAAGCGGATCATCAGTGGCGCAAATGACGAGCATAGGAGGAGCGTCTTTTGGTGCTTCGTACGGCCCAACCACAGTCATCCAGGGGTACACGGGTACCAAAAAGTCGGGTCTGTTTTCCTCCGAATAGTTCATACAGACACCCATGGTAACGGCACCACCGGCTGAGAATCCCATGAACCCGATTTTGTTCTTGTCCAGCCCTAGTGCATCAGCTTGAGATCTGACATAGGAAATGGCAGCAAGCCCGTCTCCAATGGCCAAAGGTAGGACAGGAGTTACCCGGACACCAATTTCCTGGGGGTTGTTAGCACCTAAATCCGTAATCTCCTTTACCCCATCCTCCCCGGTAGGGACTAGGCGATACTTCAGTACAAAGGCAGTGATACCTTTTGAATTCAACCATTTGGCTACATCAGTTCCTTCACTCTCTATACTTAGGGCGAACAGACCTCCACCAGGTGCTACAATAACTGAAGTTCCGTTGGCCTTACCGGCTTCAGGTTTGAATATCTGTAATGTAGGAACTGATACATTGGTCACAACCGGGTTTTGCCAGAGTTGAGAAAAATATGCCTTTTCTCCTCCTTCCCAACTCAACCCCTCCGGTTTTTGGTGGGGAAGCTCAATGGTTTCCTGAGCATATCCAAAATAACAGATTCCCAGGCATAACAATGCGGTAATTATTTTTTTCATTTTGACGTGATTATAAGGTTATTGATGATTCCAGTTTTCGGGATCTTCCGAATCGCCGGGAGACAGACCTAAAATATCACCTTTTAGGTTAACTCCCAAACCCAAAACAGTCCGGTTGACATAGTTAAAATAGCTTACAAGCTGGTTGATTTCCAGGATCTCACCATCATCAAATCCTGATTCGTGAAGCAATTTTATGTCTTTAGAACTTAATTGATCAGGGTTTAAAGTAAGTAGCCTTGCGTAGTTAAGCCCTGCAATTTGCTTCGGACTAAAATGGTCTTCTAATTTTTCACTGTTTAAAGCGCCCAGATAGTCCTTTTGTTCCCCGGATCTTTCCAACAGTCGCTTCAAACCCTGGCTGTGGTGTTGCACACAGTAATCGCATTGGTTCAATCGGCTTACGTAAACTCCAAGGGACTCCAAATACCATTTGGGTAGGGAATTTGCGCTGTGATGCAAGACGCTTTTGTATAGGGTCATATGCCCTATCAGCGTATGTGGTCGCAGACTGTGGATCTTAAGTACATTGTCAATGCTGTCCTGGGGCCCCAAAACCCTTTTGTAAACACGCTTCAATTCGGGGTCGGCCTGCTTGTAGCTGATAGTTTTTATCCAACTCATTAACTGAATTTACGGGCTTCAATCAGCTTTAATCCTCAATCTCAACCAGGGTCTGGTATACCATCTGTCGCAGTTTATTGCCGTAGAAACCGCTATAAGGCTGCACCTGAGTCATCATTATGGCGATTAGGTCTTCATGAGGGTCAATGAAAAAGTAGGTACAGTAGGCTCCGGACCAATAGTAGGTTCCCACGGAACCAGGTCTTTTACTTTCTGCCACATCGGTCATCACACCAAAACCAAGACCAAATCCCTGCCCAGGATCCTGGAAAAGGTCTCCAACCTGGTTCATGGTCATGGCCTGAAGGGTCTTAGGACTCAAAAACTGCACACCATTAGCTTTCCCACCGTTGAGCAGCATTTGACAGAATTTCATATAATCGGCTGCCGTTGAAAAAAGGCCATGCGTTCCTCCGAAAACCGTGTTGCCCTCAACCGGAAGTTGCTGCTCTGACCGCACGAGTTTGCCCGCTTCATTCATATTGTGAACAGGTACCCAGCGGTTTTGCTTTTCAGAAGCGATATTATACCCTGTGTCCTTCATATCTAGTGGCTCGAAGATCCTTTGCTCAAGAAATTCGGCAACTGTCATTCCTGAAAAATGCTCAATAAGCAAGGCTAGTACATCAGGAGAGGCACTATAATTCCACTGTTCTCCGGGATGGCCAATCATAGGAAGGCCTACAAGAGTGTTTACACGACTTTCAACTGAAGTCTGAGGTTCAAAATACAGTGCTTTCACCGTTTCCTGGTCTAACTTACTGCCTCCAAGGCCATGAGAAAATCCGGCTGTATGTGTTAATAGCTGATGTATGGTTACCTCAGACTTTGCCGGTAAACTCCCGGCCTCAATGCCCTTTTCGGGATCTTTGCTCACCTTTAGGTCCTTAAACTGAGGCAAATATTTTGAAACCGGATCTGTAAGGAAGAAATGCCCTTCCTCATAAAGCATCATAAAGGCAACACTCACAATAGGTTTGGTCATGGACATGATATGGAAGATATTGTCCTGCTGCATGGGCGCCTTAGACTGTAAGTCGCTCATTCCGAATACCGACTGGTGAACTATCTCTCCATTTCTACTGATCATTGAAACAGCTCCGGGGATCTTACCAGCTTCAATTTCTGATTTCAGATAATTCGCATATCGATCCAGTCTTTCCGTAGATACACCTGCTGGATCTGATTTATCTGTTTCCTTCATTTGAGATCTCAGCGGTGAGATCAGCATGAGGCTTAAGGAAAAATAAATGAGTAAGGTTTTGTTTGATTCCATTATTTAGTTTTTAAAGAGGATATTCTGATGTGTTTAATTTAGCTTTCGGTGTTTACCTTGCGCAGCCCGGTATGATCGACACCCTTAGAACGTTCCAACGCTATCATTGCCTCGGGTCTGTAGTTGGTAATCAGCGCGCGCCTGTGTAAGGATGTGGTATTGCCCCTGCTGTAGTGCAGTGTTTTACCCTGGTGGATAACACAGGAACCGGGCTCCAATTCAATGCAATCTCCATCTGCTTCGCTTCCGTCGCATTTAAGGGCACCTTTGTTGCCGGTCTGAACATGCGGCTTGATAGCTCCCAAATGAGACCCGGGAACATACCACATACAGCCGTTTTCCTTTGTGGCCTTGTCGATGGCGATCCAACAGCTAACAGCTCGCTTGTCCGGCAGATCGATCCAATAAGCAGCATCCTGATGCCAGGGGGTAGGGGCGTTCGTATGAGGAGCTTTGTTGATCAGCATATCAAAATCAAGGGCCATATCTTCTCCTAACAGTAACCTGGCTACTTCCAGGGTTCGTTGGTGCGCTGGTTTGGCCAGAAGTTCGGGATGCAGCCTTCCCGGAACCATGATCTGAGTGATCTTTTCAACTGCTTGTACCTCACTACCAGACAGATCCGAACGGAAGTCTCCTGAGTCTATTTCGTTATTGAGAAAGGCGTCGTATACTTTTTGGTAATATTTTATTTCTTCAGGGGATAGCAGGTTTTCCAGAACCAGGTAACCTTTCTCTTCAAAGAACCTCTTTTTTTCTTCGGAAATGGAGATCATCGTAAGCTGCTTTTCAAGTCTTCCTAATGTATTGAATTTCGGATAGCTTTCCTATTTTGCGCAGATCATTTTTTATGTTGATCAAATTCCGCCATCAAGCTGTTAAACTTCACTTAGTTTAAGAATTGTTATTTTCACACTATACCAGTTAACAACAGATTAAATAAACTCATCAATGCGACTCAAAATTTTCATTATCGGAATTTTACTGATTTTTGGTACCATCTTTTGCTATCAATGCAAAAACGCCGGTCCGGCCAGCATTACTTTATTCGGAGAAAACAGTGATACCTGGTTTGAGCGAGGCGATGCCAGTTGGGCATTTGACAATGGAGATCTTGTAGGAACATCTGAGGGTGGAAATGGTTTTGTGATGAGTCGGGCATCGTACAGGGATTTTGTACTGGAATTGGAGTTCAATCCGGACAGCAGTGTTAATTCCGGAGTTTTTGTTCGATGTAAGAACGAGGAGATATCCAACACGGACTGTTATGAAATGAATATCTGGGATGAGCATCCGGATCAGGATTCCAGAACCGGTTCAGTGGTTACAAGGATGAAACCCATGGCCCATGTGAATACGCTGAATAAATGGAACACTTATAAAGTGGAATGCTCAGGAAATGTTCAAAAAGTCTGGGTGAATGGGGTTCTGACGGCTGAGATGGAAAACAATGACCTGATCGACGGGTATATCGCGTTGCAGGCTGCGGAAACTGGTAGTATCCGGTTCAGGAATGTTACGCTCAGTCCTCTTTCATCAAAATAGTGCAGGAAGCTATCGTACTCCGCGAACGTTCATTTTCAGGCTGTACAAAGAATTCATGGCGGTAATGAAAAGCGTATCCTGATTCTCTCCTCCGAAGGTTACATTGGCAGTCCACTTCTGCGGTACCGGAATATGCAGTAATTCTGCGCCCTTTTTGTCAAAGACGTGTACACCGTCTCCTGTTAGATAAACATTGCCCTGATGATCGAGGGTCATACCATCAGAACCCATTTCAGTTAGCAGGGTTTTGTTCAGAAGCTTACCATTTTCGCCTATGTCATAGGAATAGGTCTTTTTGTCTCCAATATCCGCTATGTATATTTTTTTTCCGTCCGGGGTGCCAATTATCCCGTTGGGTTGTACAAAATCGTCCGCCACGATTTTAACAGATCCCATATCCGGGGACAGGTAGTAAACCCGTTCGTTTTCTATTTCTTTTTGAGTTCGTTCCCAATAGGGTCTTTGATAGTAAGGATCCGTAAAGTAAATCCCCCCCATGGGGTCTACCCAAAGATCATTGGGTCCGTTGAAATTCTTTCCCTCAAACTCGTCTATGAGTACAGTAACATTTTTTTCGCTATCGATACGCCATATGGCAAATTTCTCATCTGCACAGGCCAGCAGGTTCCCGTCATGGTCAAAATACAATCCATTTGCCCTGCCTGAAGGTTTCATAAAGACGCTGACTTTTTGGTGTTCCGCGGACCATTTCAGGATCTGATCATTCGGTTGGTCCGTAAAAAATACGTTTCCGTCCTTATCTACGGCCGGGCCTTCGGTAAACTTATAATCTGCCGCAACCAGTGTTAATTCGGCATCTTTGGCGATGAGGGCATTTTGCTGGGAATTGGCCCATGCCATGATCATGAGGACGCTAACGAAAAGTATCTGTTTAAGATGATTATTTTTCATATCTGGAAGTACAAGTTTAAGATCAAGTTCAAAGTTTTAATTTGTAAGTGTTAAGTTTTGAATTTATTACGGAGGGATTAGTGTAATCTGCCTATTTATCCGCCGAAGCTTCAGCCAAGGTAGACTGTCCACTGCTCTCATCCTCCGTAGCCTTGGCGAAGGAGGACTGCCCACTGCTCTCATCCTCCGTAGCCTTGGCGAAGGAGGACTGCCCACCGCCAGCTGCCAACTTATATCCCGGTCCTCGAACTACTCTTCCAGGGAAAGCCCCGGTATGTTCGCCTTCCTTGATAACCTGTTTGCCATTGACAAATACATGTCGCATACCCACGGCATATTGATGTGGTTCTTTAAAAGTGGCCTTATCCTGGATCTTTGCTGGATCAAAAATAACGACATCGGCGTAGTATCCCTCTCTGAGGGCCCCTCTTCTCTCAATTTTGAGGTTCGTAGCCGGAAGGGTAGTAAGTTTGTAGATTGCTTCTTCCAGGGAGATCACTTTTTCGTCCCTAACAAAATGACCCAATAATCTTGCAAAAGAACCGTAAGCCCTGGGATGCGTACTCTGTTCCAGGAAAACCCCTTCATTGGAATAGGATCCGGCATCTGAGCAAATGGCCATATATGGAAGTGCCAATTTCTTTTTGACATTTTCTTCGGACATGGAAAAATAGACTACCTGGATACGACTGTCGTCTTCCAGAATAAGATCAACTACTGTTTCATCGGCAGCTTTTCCCCGTTCTTTGGCCACGTCAGCAAGGGTTTTACCAATATGCTTACGCATATCCTTATTCTTAAAGCCCACAAAAAGTATCTTTTCCGGAGGTACGTGAAAATCCATTTCCGCGATCATTTGTTTTCTGCGCTGAGGTTGTTTAATGAGCTCAATGGTCTTGCTGTGTCCTCCTTCCTTTGCCCAACCCGGAAGTAGCACATTGAGTCCGGTAGAGCTGGCATTGTACATATACATATCTGTAGTGATGGGTAGACCTGATTTTCTCGCTTTTTCCACTAATTCAATGGCCTGATCCAGAAGCTCCCAGTTTTCTGTACCTGAGGCTTTAAAATGATAGATCTCGGAACGAATTTTGGCCTCATCAGCTATGCTGATAAGTTCTGATACGGCATCCAGTAAGCCGCCTTCTTCGTCCCGGATATGAGAAATGTACATCCCGTCGTATTCAGCCACCACTTTGGCCAGTTCAATGATCTCAGCTGTCTCTGCGTGACCGCTGGGGACATATATCAGCGAGGTAGACAAGCCTACCGCCCCTTCTTCCATTGCCTGACGGGTTAGTGATTTCATTTTCTGCAACTCCTCTTCGGTTGGCGGCCGCTTCTCATAACCCATAACGTATTCCCGCAGGGTACCATTTCCTACGAAGGACGCAATATTTGTGGAGACGCCTTTCTGTTCGAGGAAATCGAGATACTCACCTAGTGTGGTCCAGTTAATATCGTAAGTAATATGTTGCTGCCCATCTTTCATTCCCTTTTTCATTTCGTCATTTAAGGGCCCCATGGAACGTCCTTCACCCATAATTTCCAGAGTTACCCCCTGTCGTATATCACCTTGTGACCGCCCATCTTCAATCAGCGAAACGTTGGCCCAACTTAACATATTGATAAATCCCGGGGCAACGGTGAGACCTGAAGCATCGATCTCTATGGCGCCTTTGGCCTCATTGAGATTGCCCAGGGCAACTATGCTATCTCCTCTTATTGCGAGATCTCCTACATAAGACTTTCCACCGGAACCATCTGCAATATTCCCGTTCTTTATAAGCACGTCATAGGTAGTAACGGAGTCACAACCCAAACAGAACAAAAGAAGTAGAGACAAGAAGGAAACTGATCGCTTCATAGGCTTATTTTTTGTTAAGTGTTATTCAAATAGTTTAATCATTCCAAGAAGACCGACCCCGATAATGCTCAGAATACTGATCCAGAGAATAATATCGTACAAAAATCCCGGATTATCACCATCTGCTTTCCTGAAATACCTAAAGTGGATCACAGCGAATACCACCAGGAACAACAGCAAAGAGCCGACGATGCCACCAGTGATTACCATGAGCACTGGTAGTTTTATGAAGACGAACAGTCCGGCCCACAAAAGTGGAATTGTCCAGGCCAAAACCGCAATGGTGCGTCTTCGTACCCTGACATCTTTGAAGTTGATCCATCCTACCGTACCGAAAATATCTGAAAGTTGCCTGGTCCAGGCAGCCAAGGCTGCAAATAGGGTTGAGAATAAGGTGATAAATGCACCTATAAGAAAGGCTATTTTCGCATGTGGTCCAAGGGATTCAGTATAGAGAACCGAAAGGGTTTCGATCATGCCGTAACCCTCCGGAATACTGCCTTGTGAATGTAGGACTGCAGCGCCAAGCAAATAGAATGCGGCCGTAACCGTAGTATATATACACATGGCTATTACCGCATCTAGGATCATAACCCTGGTCCATCCTTTGGCGCGGTTATTCCACTCCTCTGATCGATCATTTTTTCCAGTGTAGGCTGCATAACCCTTTTCCAGACACCAATAGTTGTAATGAATGATCTCATCACCACCTACTCCCGTAATCCCGAATGCACCAAAGGCTACCGCCAGGGCTTCCCTCGGCAGGGTAAAAGTAAGACCTGAAAGCACTTCTTCCAGGCTAATCTGGTAAGCTGTGTAGTTAAGAAAATACAAGGAGGTAAAGGTAAGCAGTGTAAAGAGCCCTATCATTGTCAAAGAAAACCTTTCTATAAAGTGGTAGTAACCGCGATAGACCATCAGCGCTACAACCACGGCGATCAGGAAGGCCAGAGCTGCAATGCTTATCCCTGGAACCAAAATATGCAGGATTATGGCAACCCCACCCACGATGCCTCCGACCTGCAAGAGTTTTACGAACATAACCAGTAATACGGCCCATACACTCCACCTGGCCTTACCGATACGCGGACCCGGGAGCTTGTCAAAAGCCTGCATGGCAGTTTCTCCGGTGCGGATAGTGTGCTTGCCAAATTGAACCTGGACTGCCACCTTTACCAGGCAACTTACAACGATCACCCAAAAAGTAATAAAACCGGCTTCTGCACCCAGGGTGGTCGTGGCTATCAGTTCACCAGATCCTACTATTGAGGCGGATAGAATAAAACTGGGACCTAAGAAACGGAGACGTTCCCAGAAACTTGTTGGAGGAGATTTGATTTTGGCTGGTGTCAGCGCATACGGATCACTAGGGTCGGACATCTGGTCAGGTTGCTATGATGCACTAGAATTATTCTAAAATACAGTAAAATTGAAGGCTTTCCAAAACTTCATCTTCGTACTTTTGCTCAAAATTCGTTTCTATGAATCCAAGGGAATCTCAATTACAAGCTTTAGACCGTCTTTTAACCATAATGGATGAACTACGCGCTCAGTGCCCATGGGATAAAAAGCAAACCATGCAAAGTTTGAGGTATTTGACCATAGAAGAGACCTATGAACTGGGAGATGCCATCTTGGATAATGATCTGCCGGAAGTGAAAAAAGAACTTGGGGATCTGTTGTTGCATATTTTTTTCTATTCCAAGATCGCTTCAGAAACTAATGATTTTGATATTGCTGATGTGGCGCATGCCATCAGTGAAAAACTGATTCACCGGCACCCTCATATCTATGGGGATATCAAGGCTGATGATGCGGAAACCGTTCAAAGGAATTGGGAGAATATCAAACTTAAAGAAGGCAAGAAGAGTGTCTTGGAAGGTGTTCCTAATAGCCTGCCGGCACTGGTAAAGGCCAATCGAATACAGGAAAAAGTAGCCGGTGTTGGATTTGATTGGGAACAGCCTGAGCAAGTTTGGGAAAAAGTCCAGGAAGAACTCTCAGAGTTTCAGGATGAGGTGAAATCAGGAGATCAGCAGAAGCTGGAGGCGGAGTTTGGGGACGTTCTTTTTTCAATGATCAACTATGCCAGGTTCCTGGGGATAAATCCCGAAAATGCCCTTGAAAAAACCAATAAAAAGTTCATCAAACGCTTTCAGTATCTGGAGTCGAAAGCCCAGGAAAACGGTAAGACATTAAAAGATATGTCCCTGGCGGAAATGGACGTCTACTGGGAAGAAGCGAAATAGTTGCCAGTTGCCAGTTGGCAGTAGGCAGTAATCAGTGAGCAGTGGACAGTAAACAGTAATCAGTGAACAGTAATCAGTGAACGGATCTTCCACAATCCATCATCCAACTGTCTAACCATCTAAGGATCTAACCGTCTATCGGTCCTAATATCCAATCTTCAAATTTGCACATTCTCAAATTATCAAATTGATTAGGCTCTTTCTGCTTTTAAATTGCAGTACTAACGATTAACTTAAAGTTGGGGAGGGGTTTAGAACCCCGGTTTCAGTAAGCAGTTGGCAGTTGGCAGTCCTCCTTCGCCAAGGCTACGGAGGATGAGATCAGTAATCAGTGAACAGTAATCAGTAATCAGTGAGCAGTAATCAGTAAACAGTAATCAGTAATCAGTGAACTGATCTTCCACAATCCATCATCCAACTGTCTAACCATCTAAGGATCTAACCGTCTATCGGTCCTAATATCCAATCTTCAAATTTGCACATTCTCAAATTATCAAATTGATTAGGCTCTTTCTGCTTTTAAATTGCAGTACTAACGATTAACTTAAAGTTGGGGAGGGGTTTAGAACCCCGGTTTCAGTAAGCAGTTGGCAGTTGGCAGTCCTCCTTCGCTAAAGCTACGGAGGATGAGATCAGTAATCAGTGAACAGTAATCAGTGAACAGTAAACAGTGAACAGTGAACAGTCCTCCTTCGCTAAAAGCTTCGGCGGATAAATCCAGTGAACAATGAACTGTGCTTGGGACAACTATCAATCGTCTAACAATCCAACTGTCTAAACATCTAGCCCTCCAATAAGTCCAACCGCCTAACTAATCCCACTGTCTGGCAAGTCTAGCACGTCTAACCGTCCCACCATCTAACAAGTCCATCCGTCCAACACGTTCAGCTGTCCACCCATCTAACCGTCTAACTGGTCCAACCATCTAACAAGTCCCATCATCCACCCATCTACCCGTCTAACCGTCCCACCATCTAACAAGTCCCTCCATCCACCCATCTAACCGTCTAACTGGTCCAACCGTCCAACCGTCCATCCAACAGTCTAACCGTCTAACAAGTCCAACACATCTGGACATCCACCCATCTACCCGTCTAACAAGACCCACCGTCCAACAAGTCCAACACATCCACCCATCTACCCGTCTAACAAGACCCACCGTCCAACAAGTCCAACACATCCACCCATCCACCTATCTAACCGTCTAACTGGTCCAACCGTCGAACCATCCGACAGTCTAACCATCCACCCATCTAACCGTCTAACTAGTCCAACCATCCAACCGTCCATCCACCCATCTAACTAGTCCAATCGTCTAAAAATCCAACTGTCCAGTCCTCTAACCCTCCACTCTCCATTTTCTACCTAAATCTTTATTAAAGTTAGTTACAGAAGAATTGGAAACAAGCTATATTTGCTCGTCCAAAAACAACCCGCCTTGTTCCAGCAATACACTAAAGAGTTTCGATACAATATAACCCTGGCAGTTCCTGTGATCATGGGAATGTTAGGGCATACCTTCGTGGCTTTTGCAGATAACATCATGGTTGGTCAGCTCGGGACAGCAGAGCTCGCGGCAGTTTCCCTGGGAAATAGCTTTATTTTCATCGCCATGTCCCTGGGGATAGGGTTCTCCACTGCAATTACTCCGCTGGTTGCGGAAGCCGATGGGGCCGGGAACAAATCGGATGGCAAAAAAGCCCTGAAACACGGACTCGTCCTGTGTACAATTCTGGGAGTATCACTTTTCGGGATAATCCTACTTTCCAAACCGCTCATGTATTACATGGATCAACCCCCGGAAGTGGTTACCCTTGCATTACCTTATCTGGACCTTGTGGCCTTTTCCCTGGTACCGCTGATCATGTTCCAGGCCTTTAAGCAATTCTCCGAAGGGCTTTCCCAGACCAGGTACCCCATGTATGCTACCATCCTGGCCAATGTGGTCAATATTATACTCAATTACTTACTCATTTTCGGAGCTTTTGGGTTCCCGAAAATGGGGATTATTGGTGCGGCTGTCGGAACACTGGCCTCGAGATTGATCATGCTGGGCTTTCTGTGGGGCTTATTGAGAAAAAAGGACAAATTCAGGTTTTATGTAAGCGGATTTAACTTTAAGCTTATTGAAAAAAAGGTCATGAATAAGATCATCAACCTTGGTTTTCCATCCGCCCTCCAAATGTTTTTTGAAGTTGCTATTTTTACCGCGGCTATATGGCTAAGTGGAGTCCTGGGAAAGAATCCACAAGCGGCGAATCAAATCGCCTTGAATCTCAGTAGCATGACCTTTATGTTCGGAATGGGCCTGGGAGTAGCGGCTATGATAAGGGTAGGCAATCAAAAAGGTATTGGAAACTTCACCGAGTTGCGGAGGATTGCCCAATCGATCTTCTTTCTTACCCTGCTTCTGGAGATCCTGTTTGCAGCTCTTTTCCTGCTGGGCAGGCATTGGTTCCCGACGCTATACCTCGATGTGGACGATGTGGCGAACCAGGCGGACAATATGGAAGTGATACTTTTGGCGGCACAGCTATTGCTGGTATCCGCTTTTTTTCAGATCTCAGACGGCTTACAGGTGGTTATACTGGGAGCTCTCAGGGGGCTTCAGGATGTGAAGATCCCCACCTTTATCACTTTCATCGCGTACTGGCTTATCGGTTTCCCCATAAGTTATTACCTTGGCCTGCATACCGAACTGAAGAGTACCGGGATATGGATCGGATTACTATCCGGCCTGACGGCATCTGCGATTATGTTGTATCTTCGGTTCGACTTAATGACTAAAAGGTTAATAAGGTCTTAGATCAAATGAGTAATTCACCACTACCAAAGTTTTTATTAGGCGATAATACGGATTTTCCAACCGCAATATTTATAGTACATACGGATTATCCCAGGTTTATAATCAACCTGGAAAATGATGAGGTAGAGTGGCTGGAAGAGTTCACTCAGGAAGATGAAAAAGAACTTTCTGCTGAAGCCGAACGCTTAATTGAAGAGGCCACCGCTTTCTACGACAGGGAGATATCCCGATACGACAACTGAAATGTTGGAGGAACTTATACAACTTGACCGCGAAGCGTTTTTGTATCTCAACAGCCTGGGAACGGAAACCTGGGATGGATTTTGGTTGTTTATTACCAAAACCTGGAGCGCGTTTCCGCTTTATCTGCTTTTACTTATACTAAGTTATCTGAGATTGGGCCTTAGAAGGACGCTTTTCCTGTTGGTCGCTATTGCCCTGCTGATCACGGTGACTGATCAGCTTTCTAACTTCTTTAAGTACGGTCTTCAAAGGCTCAGACCGTGTTATGACCCTGAAATAGGAGACCTGACCCGGCTCGTGAAAGCCTCCTGCGGGGGTAAATACAGCTATTTTTCCGCCCATGCGGCGAACTCTTTTGCAGTAGCAGGTTTCTTTGCCCGCTTATTGAAATCCAAATGGGGTAGTTTTGGGGCTTTTTTGCTACTGTGGGCGGCATTTGTGGCCTACAGTAGAATTTATCTGGGGGTGCATTTTCCGCTTGATGTGATAAGCGGTGCCGCCGTAGGTCTGATTATGAGCTGGTTGTTCTACAGGTTGTATATATTTGCAATGCACAAATATCAAGTATGATCGGAAATACGAGATATTGGTTTTTACTTCTGCTCATAAGCCTGGTTTATATTGCCGGAACCCTGGTTACTCTTTTCGAGAATGATTCTGCTCAATTCGCTGTAATGGCCATGCGAATGGTTCAGGAGAACGATTTTCTAAATCTGTTCAAAGGCCCCGAGGAGTACCTGGATAAACCTCATCTGCATTACTGGCTTGCTGCACTGTCTTTCAAGATCTTTGGAATACATGCCTGGGCTTACCGAATTCCGGCTATTCTGATCACATTTTTGGGGGCCTACAGTTGTTACGGATTAGGAAAGCTGCTGTACAATACGGATGTTGGAAAGCTCTCCGCACTGATCTTTATGACCGCGCAGACCATTGTCCTGGCCGTGATCGATGTGCGCACGGACGCCGTACTGACCGGTTTTACTATTTTCGCGATATGGCAATTGGCAGATTACCTGGAAACGGCCAGGATAAGATCTGCTTTGTTAGGTGCTGCGGGCGCCGCCTTGGCCTTTTCCACAAAAGGACAGATAGCCCTTGTGGTCATCGGACTGCCGCTTATCTGTCACCTGATCTATACCAGATCCTGGAAACGGCTGTTTAACTGGCGTGTATTACTGGCCCTTGTGGTTTTCGGACTCGTCATTACCCCTATGCTCTATGCCTATTACCATCAATTTGACCTGCATCCGGAGAAGGTGATCCGGGGAAAATCCAACCGTAGTGGAATTCTCTTCATTTTCTGGGAACAGAGTTTTGAACGTATGAGCGGGCAGGGGGTAGGCAAAAACAGCAGCGATTACTTCTTCTTTTTTCATACGTTTTTATGGGTATTCCTGCCTTGGACCGTCATAGGGCTAACTGCCTATTGGTGCCGATTGAAGACCTTTATAAAGCTTCGCTTTCAAAGTCATCCTAAATACGAGCTCCTTACCTTCGGAGGGATAACACTTATTTTTATCATTATCAGTTTTGCCCAGTTTAAACTTCCGCATTACCTGAATATCGTCATACCACTGTTCGCGGTATTGTCCGCCTCTTACTTGTTTAGTCTGTATCGCTTTACCAAGAAGAAAATGACCAAATTCTTATTGGGAGTCCAGTATTTTATATTAAGTCTGGTGTTCATCGCGTCCATGCTGATCTGCTTTTACGTTTTCAAGTTTGAACGTTGGTATTCCTATGTTTTCTTATTTGCCGGTTTTGTAATAATCATCTATTTCTGCCTGAAAAGGGAGGCTTACTACCTTAGGATCATAACTTTGTCCGTATATAGCTCCCTATTGCTGAATGCCGTACTCAACACACATTTCTATCCCGCTTTGCTGGAATATCAGGGTGGCTCGGCCATGGCTGAAATAGTAGCCCAAAAAGAAGTGCCGGTTGATAAAATCTATAAATTGTCCCCTATGCATACCTGGTCATTGGATTTCTATAACAGGGAGCCTGTCAAAATCGTTCCCCCGGACGGGATCTTAGGAATGAAGGATATCTGGGTCTACGCCACCGACGGACAATTGGAACAGCTTAGGAACTCTGGTTTTGATTGGGACCGCCAATACAGTGTTGATCAGTTTCGCATTACCCGACTTCAACTAAAATTTCTGGATCCATCTACCCGGAAAAAGGTCATCAACAAAATGCACCTTGTACATATTTATTAGGATGCGGAGGTTTCCTGTACTACGAGTTCCGGTTTTTTAAGATGGTACCGTATACCTGTAAAGGAGACTATAGCGGTCATCAGGAAAAAGATCATACTCACGGCAACAGAAGTGTTTTCTTCCAGTCCAAACCAAAGAGCGCCGTAGAGAAAAACAAGTTCCCGGCTACCTATTCCGCCAATGGTAAGGGGTAATACGGAAACAATCGAAGAGATGAGGAAAAGGAACAAGTAGGCTACCGTTCCGCTTTCAACTCCAAGGCTTTTAAGAATAAAAATAACGCTGATCATTTGTGCCAGTTGCACTAAGGAAGAGTAGGCCGCAGATCGCCAGAACACCTCAAAAACATAGGAGAATTTACTTTTGTTCAATCCCCGGAATACGACTATAGCAGCCAGAATGGCAACAGCAAGCAAGGACTTATAAGGGGCTATGGCTTCCCATTCTAAAAAGAACGCCAGGATACAGCTGTAAATAAAAATGAGGAGAAGGCCGCTTAAGCGATCCAGCAATAGCACAGCGATCACCCGTTTGGTTGATATATTAAAGGTTTTCCTGATGAGATAGCCTTTATAAGCATCTCCTCCGATCCCCCCGGGAAGAAACAGATTATAGAACATTCCCAGCAGGTATAATTTCAGGTTGCTGGTTTGACTGAGGAAGATGCTCAATGCATGGAAATAGAGGTTCAGTCGAAAAGAAGCCAACACCTTGGAGAACGCCAGTAACAAAAAGGCTATGAAAAGATAAACCGGATTGGCGCCTTTGAGGATCTGCAGCGTGCTGCGGAAATCGATCTTGGTAAATATAAAATAGATCAAGGCCGCGCTAAGTGCTATCTTAAGGAAAGTGATTCCTCTTTTACGCCACTGTGCCTCCAACGGATACTTTTTTTATTCGATATGGACGTTTGCTCTGGGATTCGTAATAGGTCCGAATCAGTAACTCCATCACTATCCCTATAGTAAATAGTTGGATCCCCGCCAAAATGAACATCATTCCGAACATAAGAAGCGGTCTGGTACCGATATCCTCGCCAAATCCCAGTTTTACGATCAACAAATATATATTGATCAGTATACCCAGGAGAATTAGTAGAAACCCGAAAATTCCGAATAGATGTATGGGCCTCTGAAAATATTTTCTGATAAACAATAGCAGCATCATGTCGGCCACTACTTTAAACACCCGCTCCAATCCGTACTTGGAGACCCCCCCGTGTCTGGCATGATGTTTAACAGGAACCTGCTTGATCTGTGCACCTTCCAGGTGGGCGAGAAGCGTAATAAAGCGGTGCATCTCCCCGTATAGGTTTAGTTCCTTGGCAATGTCTTTGGTAAAGACCTTTAGAGCACAGCCGTTGTCTTTGATATTGAGTTTAGTGACCCGGCGAACCAGGAAGTTTGCGATCTTTGAAGGGATTTTCTTGATCAGGGAATCTTTGCGCTTTTGCCGTATGCCGGTTACCACGTCAAACTCATCGTTTACGGCAAATTCAAGCATTTTTGGGATATCACTGGGGTCGTTCTGAAGATCCCCATCCATAGTAATTATGAATTCCCCCTCAGCATAGTCGATCCCAGCAGCCAGGGCCAGGCTCTGCCCGTAGTTTTTCTTTAGCTCGAGAAGATGCACCCTGGGGTCTTCCATGGCCTTGGCCACTTTTCGGGTCCCGTCGGTGGAAAAATCATCTACATAAACAATCTGGTAGTTGTACCCCGCAAGGCTTTCGTGAATCTTTTCAGTGAGTAAAGCCACATTTTCTTCCTCATTGTATAGCGGTACGACAATGGATAACAGAGCATCTGTGATCGGATTCATGGAAGCGGTTTAATTCGCTGACAAATTTAGACTTTTTTCTGATAGCGTTCCAGAAGCTGATCTGCTGCTTTAAACGGGCTGATTTTATTTTCTGCCACCTCTATTAGCAGCCTGTCCAATTCCTTTTTGATCCCGGGATTCTCATAAAAATCTGTAAGCAGCCGGTCTTCTAATGTGTTCAATAGCCACTTTTTGTTCTGTTCCTGTCGTGTCTTTTCAAGAAAACCATCTTCCCGAACCAGGGTAAAGAAGGAATCGATCATTTCCCAAATCTCCTGTATGCCGGTGTTTTCCAGGGAAGAACAGGTGAGTACTTTTGGGATCCAGCCGCTGGGTTTAGGAGGGAAAAGGTGCAGGGCACGGTTGAATTCCGTCTGTGCCCTTTTAGCTCTTTTGAGATTCTCTCCGTCCGCCTTGTTGATCGCTATTCCATCTGCCATTTCCATGATCCCTCTTTTGATCCCCTGTAGCTCATCCCCTGCGCCGGCCAGTTTTAGAAGTAAAAAAAAGTCCACCATACTGTGTACGGCTGTTTCACTTTGTCCTACCCCGACCGTCTCAACCAAAATACAATTGTAACCTGCTGCTTCGCAGAGGAATATACTTTCCCTTGTTTTTCTGGCCACCCCACCCAGGGAAGTGCCGGAAGGGGAGGGGCGAATAAAAGCGTTCGGGTCCCGGACCAGCTCTTCCATTCGGGTCTTATCTCCGAGGATACTACCCTTGCTAAGACTGCTTGTCGGGTCAATGGTTAGTACAGCTACTTTTTTTCCCAGGGAAGTGAGAAGCTTTCCAAAAGTTTCGATAAAGGTACTTTTTCCAACACCGGGTACTCCGGTAATGCCTATGCGGATACTCTCCTTTCCGGAATTCAGACTGTTGTCCAGAATATAATTAGCTTTCTTTTGATGTTGCTTTTTGGTGCTCTCAACAAGTGTCAGGGCCCGGGCCAGGGCTGTTTTATCCCCCCGAATAATTCCCTGGAGGAGTTCCTCAGCAGTTGGTACTTGCTTTCGCTGCTTTTGTACCCTGGAGGCACTTTTAGAATCGATGTTCCTGGAGGTGCTCAAATCTAAGGGTTAATAGGCACGCTTACTTTTGTGGTATCCCAAAAGAGACTTAGATAGAGTTGGCTGTCTTCTTCAAAGGCAATAGTGAAGCTTTCTTCCGCTGTGGTCAGGGACGATACGGGCACCTCTACCTGCACCACATCAGACCCCGGCTCTCTGGTAGTTTCACGCCCTCCGCTACTTATGCTTACTCCCCAATCCGGTATGTCTTCATTGAATATGATCAGCCATTGTTCGCGATTCGGCTTTGTCCACAAGGAATAAGTGCCGGCTGGTAAAGGTTTATCTATTATTTTAATTTCCGTAGTGGTTGTAAAGGTTGTGGGTTCGTTAGCGCCGGTTCTCCAAACCACATCATAGGGCACCAGTTCTCCGAAAATTACACGACCCTTCTTAAAAGGACTGCTGTATGTAACGCTGAGGTCCAGATTATTTTTGTTGTAAACCGCGGTTTTTTCAGGGCTGTGTTTTTTGGTTTGCTGTCTGAGGTAGGGCATGCCCACGAAGAAGAACAGCAACCCCAATACTACCAAAACCCCAACTATCCACTTCAAGATCTTCATCCTTGTTCGTTTTTTAATGGTATGCTTCTAAATTACTAAATCAAATTCAAAAATGGCAGAGTTCCTATAGCTTTGTCCCGGTAGTAAAACGCTATTCGGAAAATCCGGAAAGTTGGGAGCATCCGGAAAATTTTGGGTCTCAAAACAGATTCCCGCAAAGGAAAGCGGTGTGAAAACAACCACCCCTGGCTGATTGCTGCTTACCCTCATCCTGATACCAGACCGATCTGAATATAGTTCGGCCAGCGGAGACGTCTCCGGATTGCTTATAAAAGGCGTGTCCATACGTACAGGGCCAATTAATTTGCCTTTGCGAAAATCCATATCTGTTTCATCTACGGCCAATACCCTTCCGGTGGGTAGGAGGTTCTCCCTGGTTTCCAGGAAATGGCTGCAATTGAGTTGCAACCGATGTTCATCTATTCTTTCCGCCTGGTGCAGCCTGAAATACGAATGGTTGGTCATGTTCAGGACTGTGGCCTTGTCCGCAGTGGCTTCATGGATAATGTGTATTGATGAACCCTCCAGTTTATAGGTAACCGAAGCCTTGATCTCCCCGGGATACCCGCCTTCCATATGAGGACTTTTCAGTTTAAGACGTACCGCATGATCTCCCTCTTGGCCTACATCTTCAAAAGACCAGTATTTTTTGCCAAAACAGGACGAGCCACTATGTAAGTGAACACCATCTTCATTTTCAAGGGGATAGAAGGTGTCATTGAGATTGAATCCTCCTGAGATCCTTCCCGCATATCTACCAATACAGGCCCCGAGATAATACGTATCTTCTAAATAGTGTTTCGGATCCTCAAATCCCACAACCACATTGGTATAGTTTCCCTGCCTGTCTTTTACCCATAGCTCCTGGATAATCGCCCCAAAGTCGAGCACCTTAAGACTGAGGAATTCGTTTTTAATTGTAACTTGGTTCAAGCGGTTAGGTCTAAAGTTTTCTTAAAATTAAGCTTTTTTGCAACACCGATTTTTTTTAGCCGTCCTTATGGGTAACAACAACTGAAACCGGACTTGGAAGCTAACCTAATGTTTCAAATTGATCTCGTTGAACGATGCAAAGCGAACGATCGCAAAGCGCAGCTTAAACTGTACAGGCAATATTGCGAAGGTATGTTTTGTGTTGCAATGCGTTTTTTGAAAGACCCGGACGATGCGGAAGACGTTCTGCAGGAGTCTTTTATAAAGGCATTTCAAAAAATAGATCAGTTTAAGGGCGAGGTTACTTTCGGAGCGTGGTTAAAGCGAATTGTGATCAACAAAAGCCTTGATTTTATTAAGGCTAAGAAGGTACGGCATGTGCAGCTTAATGAAAATCTATTGCATATTGCTGAGGACGAAGATTGGTCGGTATCTGATGAAATATCGGTGGCGGAGGTTAGCGAGGCGATGAGCGGGCTTCCGGAAAAGTACCGATATGTAGTGCAGCTCTACCTGGTGGAAGGTTACGACCACGGTGAGATTTCACAGATCCTGGACCTGACAGAGACTACCTGCAGGACCAGGCTGCTTCGAGGCAAGGGCCAACTTAAAGAACTTTTAAAAGCGAAAAGATATGGCACAGGATCTTAGAGAACTGTTCAAAAAGGAAAAGGACAAAAAATTTCCAATGAAAAGTGGACATGAGGAACGTTTTCTGGAACGATTGGATTCCGCTTTACCACAAAAAAAGAAAGCTTCTTACTTCTTTTTAAAGGTAGCTGCCTCCTTCATTGTGCTCATCAGCCTGGGAGTATTTACCTACTATCAGACGATTTTCGACAAGGATATTCCGGAGACCGTGGTAGACCGGAATGAGGTTCAAAAATCAACCGAAAAACCGGAATTGTCTCTTGGCGATCTGTCACCGGACCTGCGAAAAGTGGAGAATTACTATGTAGCCAACATCAATTTGGAGCTTTCGCAACTACAGATTTCCGAAGATAACAAAGCAGTTGTTGATGGTTTTATGGAAAGGCTGGCTGCTTTGAACGAGGAATACCAGGTATTAAATAAGGAGTTGAATGACATTGGTCCGAACGATCAAACAATTACAGCCCTGGTCCGAAATCTTCAATTACGCCTTCAGTTGTTGCTCAAGTTAAAGGAAAAATTGAACGAATTAAAATCATCAAAAAATGAAGAGTTTACAACAAATATTTAGAATCAGCACCGCCCTGCTCTTGTTGCTCTCGGTTGGAGTATACGGGCAGAAGCAAACCAAGACCTATAAAGAGTCCTTTAAAGTGGGGAAGGATGCCGTGATCGACATCAACACTAGTTATGCGGACATTGAATTCGAAACCTGGGACAAAGATGAGGTAGTAGTAGAGGCCACGGTAGAACTGGACGGGGCCACTGATGAAGAAGCGGCGGACTATTTTGAAGAAGCCGCTGTAGAGATCAAAGGCAATAGCCGGGAGATTGAGATCAGCACCAACAGCGGGCGTTCCTGGGCTTATAGAACAAATTTTGACAGGGTTGACCTGGACAATTTTGTCATTGAGATCCCGGAACTGCCAGAGCTCGAACCGCTTTTTTTGGATTTGGAGATCCCGGAACTGCCTGAGCTTATGGAAATGCCCCCCATACCGTTTACCAATTTTGACTACAACGCCTATAAAGAGGAAGGTGAGGAGTATATGCAAAAATGGCAAAAAGAGTTTTCTGAGCAATTTGACGAGGATTACAGGGATCGAATGGAGCAGTGGGCGGAACGTATTAAAGAAAGAGCAGAAGTCTTGCAACAGCGCCGGGAAGAAAGGGAAGAACGGCGTCAGGAATTGCTCGAACAGCGGAATGAGTTACGTGAAAGAGCGCGAGAAGAGCGTGAGCGCGTAAGAGAAGAGCGCGACCGAGTTCGTGAAGAGCGTGACAGAATTCGAGATGAAGAACGTCGCCTAAGAAAAAATATCATTATTTCTCAGGATTATGACGATGACGGACCCAATGTGTTCTATCGGTGGTCTGACGGCGCCGAAAGAAAATACAAGGTAAAGAAGAAGATCAAAATAAGGATGCCTAAGTCGGCCCGACTAAAAATGAATGTGCGACATGGGGAGGTGAAGTTAGCCGAAAATACCAGGAATATCGATGCGACCTTGTCTTATACAAGGTTGCTCGCTTCCTCTATCGGAGGTGATAAAACCAGTATCATTGCTTCCCATTCGCCCGTCTCCGTGCGGCGGTGGGATTATGGAAAACTTAAAACGGATTTTTCAGATGACGTCAAACTGGATCAGGTCAGGGACCTGGTACTGTATTCAAATTCCTCGGATGTCCGGATTGAGGAACTACTGAGTTCTGCACAGATCAGGAATAATCTTGGTGTACTTCAGATCAATTCCATAGCGGATAGTTTTAAGGATATGGATATCTCCATTCAATACGGGGAGTTATTTTGCGAATTGCCTTCCGGAGCTTATAGGATCTATGTAGATGGCACCTCTTCAAAACTGTCAAGCCCGGCATACCTGGTGTTGGATCGTACCAAAAAACTGAATAACACTGTGCACCGAGGCTATCACCTAAATAAAAATACTCCCAGGTCAATCAATATTCGTTCGGAGTATAGTGATGTGGTTCTGGAGGATTAGTTATTCTTTCAAAATCAGTGTCCCAAATATGTCTGCGTTTATCCACCCCTGATTTTTGTCTTCTCCCGGCACAAAAACAGACCCAATGAAATTCTCTCTTTCCTTACTTCCGTCATTGTCGCAATAGGCCAGGGCGAAACCTATCTTTTTTCCCTCAATTAGCCTTTTCGGGGTTTGCTTGCTACCTTCTATATAGGAGTCGTCATGCAATTTCAAGGCGATTTCCCAGATGCTGACATCGTCTTCGGTGTGCCTTGCGGATTGGATATGATCGTTGTACAGATGTGGATCGCGGTCAGGAGCAAGATCCACCACATTACCGTCCAGCGCGATGTGATAGGCAAAGGCGTTATGGCTGTACTGATGTAATCCTCCCGAATTGTCTTCATCCACAAATACTTCTACGCAATCGTCGTCCCACCAGAGTTTGAGAGGATCTTTATGCCTGTCGTAAAGGATATCATCAGTTACCTCCATTAGGATGTACAAGGCTTCCGGTCCCCAGCAAAGCTTATACCTGCCGTTGAAATCCTCAAAAGTATAGGCTTCTCCAAGCCAGTTTTGGTCCAAAGGATGCCAGATGGCCCGCTCCCAACAGTTTTCAGTTACCTTACCATCAAGGGTAGGGGCAATCGCCGTTTTCTGGACCTCGATAATATGATGATCCTCTTTTTTCTTTAGTTCATTACAGGATAAACAGGCCATTATAAGGCCGCATAGCAACGCATTTCTCATCTGTTCCGGTTTTGGATCCTATGGCCAGATGTCATGCACCATGATATGTATAGGTGGATCAGGTTTTCAGTTCATGGGGCATTTCACGGTTCATAGTTTGGGGTTATTCAAAAGATTAACAGTTTCGGTTCATTTTTGGATTTAGGGGTTTAGATATTCAGGTCCTGTTTCCAGGAAACTATGGTTTCATTATACATGGCTTCCAGTCCCATCTGAACGCAGACGGCCGCTTTGGCGCCGGTAACAATGTCCGATGTAGGTGGGACATTGTTCACAATACTGTCCCGGAAATCCATCAATGCCTGTGCACTGGGATCCGCATGTTCTACTTCTATGGGGATGCCTTTTCCTTGTTCCCATTTTACGGTAGCTCCCGCAACGCCATCAACATTTCCAAGCTCTTTCTTGTAGCTGCCTTCCGGATAGAACCAGGCCTTGGAAAAGCCCAATACCAGTGAGCCTTTATCGCCCATCACCCGAACACGATAGCCGTCCATGGCATTACTGGTAAGGCTGGTGAATTTAGCCCTTACGCCATTGGGATAGGTATAGATCAGGTGGACATTGTCAAAAGTTTCCCTACCGTCTTTCCAATAATCTATCCCGCCGGATCCCATCACTTTTTTAGGGGTCGCATCCATTACCCAGTTTGAGAAGTCCAATTGATGTGAGCAGAGTTCCGCTACTAACCCACCGGAATACTCCCGATACATTCTCCAGTTGATGGCCCGCTCAAGTTCCGGGCTGGGTACAGGTCTTCTCCAGTTTCCGTTTCTATTCCAGGTACAATCTATGGCAGTTATTTTTCCGATCTTACCTGAGGAGATCAGATCTATTGCATGTGTATAGAGGCGTGAACTGTGATATTGGTGACCGGTTTGGACTATTTTTTTGGATCCTTTGGCCTTTGTGACCAGGTTTTGGATCCCGTCATAACCCTTGGCAAGGGTTTTTTCACAATAGAGGTGCTTGCCGGCATCCAATACGTCTATCGCGATCTCCGAATGGGTGCTAAAAGGAGTTGCTACAAGGACCGCGTCTATGCTTTTGTCCTCGAGTAATTTTCGGTAGTCTTTATAAGCTTTGGCCTTACCCTCAGTTTTGGCGATGGCCGCTTCCAGGCGGAAAGGTATGATATCACAGCAGGCCACTACTTCCAGCCCGTTTATTTTGTTAATATGAGGGATAAGCCCACTGCCTCTATCGCCGGTACCAATTATCCCGATCCGGATGGAATCGTTAGGGGATAAGCCTGGCATCATCCTGGCCATAACGGAAGTGCTCCCTCCCAGAGCAGCGGAGGCCAGAGTGCTCTTGATCATGAAATTCCTCCTGTCCATAGTTAAATTTACTTATAATTTTGGTTCCCAACCAGGCTGATACTCCCTTTTCCAGTTTTTCATGAACATTTTGTTGTTGAGTACTTTCCCCGTGCCGGGGTCTACAATCAGGGTTTCTCCGGCATCCTGGGCCATATTTCCAAGATGACACAACATGGTGGAAATGGCGGCGTCCGCAATTGGGGCATTCTGTGGAACATCTTGTCGGATCGCTTCAAAGAAATTATTAATATGATTTACATCCAGGCCACCTTCGCCCCGGGTATTGGTAGTCTGACTTTGCGCCTCTTCTTTTACCTCTTTGATCAACTCACCATTCAGCCCAAACAACTTGTAATCGTTCCTGCTTAGCATTATGGCTCCCTTGCTGCCGTATATTGTGGCTCCACGGCCCGGACGCTTTGGTTTCATCAATCCGCGACTGTGTCCGGTCCAAGTGAGGAACTTCCCTCCGCTAAATTCATAGGTGAGTTGCTGGTTATCCACAAACTCCCAGTCATCATCATAGGTATATAGACCACCGAAGGAAGTTACCCTTTCAGGCAGGTCTACTCCCAGAGCCCATCTGCAGATGTCTATTTCGTGTGTGCCGTTATTGTGTACCTCGCCGGTACCCCATGCCCTAAACCAATGCCAGTTATAAGGATGAACATTATCCCGATATGCCTCACGCGGTGCAGGTCCCTGCCACAGTTCCCAGTCTAAACTGGGTGGAACATCAATTTTCTTGCCTTTCCCTATAGACTGCCTGTTTGCAGAATAATAGGCCTCTCCTTTAAAGACCTCGCCAATAATACCCTCTCTTATTTCCTTTATGGCCAGTATGGAAGTAGCCGCTGAACGTTGCTGGTTACCCATTTGCACTTTTTTCCCATATTTCTTCTGAGCTGCTACCAGTAGTTCGTTCTCATGAGGGTTGTGGCTACAGGGTTTTTCAACATAGACGTGTTTTCCAGCCTGAAGTGCCATTATGGCCATTGGGGCGTGCCAATGCTCGGGAGTCGCTATAAAGACCGCATCAACATCTTTGTCTTCCAGGATCTTTCTAAAGTCTTTCTCCACTTTAGGTACATATCCGATCTGTTCCTGGCACCAGCTGTTATGCTCGGCAATGATGTTGTCATCCACATCACAATTGTAGAGGATTTTGGCATTTGGATCACTGTGAATGGCTTTCACATGTGCCTTGGCCCGACTTCGCACTCCAATGACTGCAGTGTTAATATGATCATTTGCCCCTAAAACAGAAGCATAATTAATTTGGGGTAGCATAAAACTTCCCAGCGTCAGCCCGGCACTGCCAGCAGCGGTTTTCTTTATAAATGTCCTTCGAGTACTCATTTATTGGTCTTTTGGTATCTATTTTATTTTGATATTTCTAAAGCTCACTTCGTCTCCGTGGTCCTGCAATAGTATATGTCCTTTGTCTGCTTCACCAAAGTTGGGCCAGGTCACGTATTTGCTCTCTGAGACCAATTTGCGATAGGCTGGACTCTTTCTTTCGTATTCAAGGACCTTCATACCGTTTAACCAATGTTCCACCTTGTTTTCTTTGGAAATTATATGGGCGTGATTCCAGGAACCTATAGGGTTTACGGGCTTATCCGTATTGGCCTGTATAAGGTCGTAAAGAGACGCCAGCGTCCTGCTGCCTTCGTGATTCCCCAGTTTGGCGTCCGGATGTCTGGCATCGTCAAGGATCTGGTATTCCAGGCCGATGGAAGATCCTGGTCCTTTATTCAGATCTGTATCTACATAGTATTTGATACCACTGTTGGCTCCTTCGGTGATCATGAAGTCTACCTTCAACTCAAAATCACCATAAGTATCCACGGTAACAATATCTCCTCCTGCGGCTGATTCTGCTCCCCCAGAGGCCAAAACCGTTAATACCCCATTCTCAATTTTCCATCCTTGCTCCGGAAAGTCGTCCAGCCGTGCTCCTCTCCAACCCTCAGTGCTTTGTCCGTCCCAGAGTAATTTCCAACCGTTTTTTTCTTCATCAAGGGTGAGTTGGTTTTTGGTGGTTATGGGCTTTAGTGGTGAAGTACGGCTGTACTTTTCCAGGCTGTCCGTAAGAATCCTGATGTTTCGCCACATAACCTCAGTGCCCGCTTCCCGGTCCTTTGGAATACTGTGTACCTGCAGTCCAATAAAACCGCTGTAGGTATAATCGTCTATCAGATAGGAAGCAGGGACATCGTTGATCCAGGTTTTGATGCTATCGCCAATGGCCTCAATTCGGTAATGGTTCCATTCCCCCTGACGAAAGGCTTTTTGTGCTTCGGGATTATCCCCCAGCGGGTTTAGCCACCCCCTTCGCGCTTCCTCATAGATCCCCGCACTCCAGGCCCTGTCCGAGGGGTCTATCTCAACCTGGTATCCGTGAACCCTTCCATCTCTGTACCAGGGAAGACTATTGCTGCGTATCTGAATCCCTGAATTCATCGTGGAATCTACTTTGTATTCCAGTTCAAGGATAAAATCGGAGTACAGTACGTCTGTAGTCAAAAAGGTATTCGGGGTGTCGTGAACAGTAGTGCCTACAATTGCCCCATCGCGAATGGAATAGCTTGCATTTCCTCCTTTAACACTCCAGCCGTTAAGATTTTGTTCATTGAATAAAGGGACCCATGGCGTTGGATCCTCAGGCGCATTATTACACCCAAAAACCAGGCAGGCAACGGCAAACAAAGCCAAGCCGCTTGGTTTTAAAAAAGTAATCGTTTTCATTTTTAGGATTTCGGTTGCTGTGACCTTAAAGATAGGTGGTAAGAGGCACAAATAAAAAAGCGACTTGAAAAAAGTCGCTTTACAATATCAATTAATATGTTGGCCTTAATGAGCCCCTTCTTTCAGATAATCCTGAAAGTTCTTTTTAAACCTGTTCAGGCGGGGTATGGAAACATTTCGGATGTACGAATTATTCGGGTTTCTCTTCTCATAGTCCTGATGATAGTCCTCTGCCTTGTAAAACTTCGTAAAGGCCGTAACTTCGGTGACTATGGGCCTGTCATAAACATTGCTGTCTTCAAGAGCGGTCTTGTATGCCTCGATGATCTTTTTTTCGTTCGCGTCCTTATAGAAGGCTATGGATCGGTATTGTGTTCCGCGGTCCGGACCCTGCCTGTTAAGACTTGTAGGATCGTGTGAACCAAAGAACACCTGTACCAACTCGAAAAAAGAAATTACTTTGGGATCGTAATACACTTCTACCGCTTCCGCATGAGAGGTCTTTCCGTAACCCACCTGCTCATAGGTTGGGTTCTCTTCGGTTCCTCCGGAATAGCCGGAGACCACTTCTTTAACTCCTTTAACACTCTCAAAGATCGCCTCCACACACCAAAAGCAGCCGCTGGCAAAATATGCGGTTTCGTATTCCTGCAATTCTTCAGAGGAGAGCTTGACCATCTCAGCAGTTTCCTGCATGGCTTTTTGCTGAGGCTTGCTCTTCGTTTGGCAGGAAGCAGAAAAGGTTGCTGCCAGAACCAAAAGCGCCATTTGTACTGGTTTCATCATTTTTTTTGTGCATTAGTTGCCCTAAAGTAGGAACAACTTACATCAAAAAAGGTTAAAAAGTGTTAAGCTTTCTCCGACTGTCAGGGGAGGATCATACCGTCTCCCAGCACCTCAATGGCCGAGATTTTCGGTTGATCTACACTGGCAGTAAAGACAATGTTCAGGACCTCGTCCTCAACTTTAACGGTAAAAGTCTTGATAACCGCGGTTGCCAGGCCTACTTCTCCGGTAATATCGTAGTCATTTAGAACCACAACACCTTCTATATCCACATCAAAAATACGGGAACCTACACCACCTGAAGGATCTCCGGGATCCGGAGCTCCCCAGAAGATCTCGGCGAAGTACAAGTTTACGTTGTAATCCCCATTGCTGATAGGGATTTCGTAGGAGAATCCACCAGAAGAGGTTCCTGTAATACGCTCTGTAACGTAGAGGGTATCCTGTTCCGTGCTCATAATGTCTCCAACATTCTCGTTGTAGAAGGTATCTGAAGGTTCTGTAAAATAAATGTCCTGTTCAAAGACCATACCGTCCACTTCCACCATTTCACCACCGGCATTAATACGGATAACCGGATTATCACTGATAATAGGATCGTCATCAGTAGGCGTATCATCGGTTGGAGTGTCATCTGTAGGTGTATCGTCTGTAGGTGTATCATCCGCCATTCCTACGGGCTCAATATTGTCGTCGCTGCCACCACAGCTAAAGGTTGAGAGGCATAATGAAGATGCCAATAAAAAGACTATTAAAAAAGAGGGGATCTTAGCTTTCATTGTCACAAGATTTAGTGTAAAAAAGTGTTCTTTTTACAGATTTTTTGGGCAAAATATTGAAATCATCAGGGTTAGGCAACAAAATTCCCAATTAATCGACAAACTGGCCCTTTTTCCGAGCAAATCAGAATCTTAAAATTTAACAGCCCTTATAAAACTATAACTATTTGATAATCAATGCAAGAATTTGTTTTTCATATTAATTAACTAAGAAATTGGCAGTTTTCTTTAACATTTTTCCGCCTTTGCCCTAGATTTGGATTATGAGTTTATTCGTACAAATTCTTACCGTATTGGACACGGAAACCAGACCGGTTTTCGAAGATGTCCCCCTAGAGACCTACACTCCAATTGACCTTTCTGCTGACAATAGTGAATTGGATGGAATACAGATCTCCGACCCGGAGATATGTCAGCGTTATATAGATGAAGTTTTGGAACGTTCGGCCTCCAAAGTAGCCTATGGCGGTTACCTTGAAACCAGGAACCTATACAGGCAGAGCCCCAATTTTGATCTGGATTCCGCCCCGGATCGCGACGTTCACCTTGGTATGGATTTTTGGGCCCCTGAAGGGACCTTAGTAAGAACACCCTTGGGGGGGAAGGTGCACAGTTTTGGTAATAATACGACCAAGGGAGACTACGGACCTACCATTATTCTTATGCATGAATTACAGGGTTTTGTCTTTTATACCCTCTACGGGCATTTGTCCGTGGAATCGCTGGACGGGATCTTTGAAGGTAAACCGTATCATGAAGGCAGTATTCTGGGTAGCCTGGGGGCGACCGAGATCAATGTAAATTATGCTCCGCACCTTCATTTTCAGATCATTTTGAATATTGGGGAGTATGTTGGTGATTACCCGGGGGTTTGCAGTGCGGCGAACCTGGAATGGTATAAGGCCAATTGTCCTGATCCTAACCTGGTCTTGAATTTCTGAGTAGATCTCCGCGAAATGCACATTATTTCGTTTAAGTGAAATTGGTCTTTGATCCGTTCACCGAAGGTTTTGTGCTTTTTGTCCGAGTTTTTGTCAGATACCGAAAAATAAGGGTTTTTCAGCGATTTGGAAGCCGGTGAGATACGGCTGACTGCGTTTTTATATAATAAAAACGCAGTCATGAAAACGCTGATAACTTTAATTTTTGTTCTCTTTATCGGAATCGCCGCTCAGGCCCAAAACAACACTCCGGAAGTAAAGGTTGAGGTTATCGAGATGAGTATTGTTACTGAAACGGTTGTAGAAGCAACTAAAGAAGTTAAAGACACTCAGGTAGCTCGTTTGTAGAGGCGTAAGAATAGCCGTGTAAAGAAGGCCCTTTCTTTCAGTACGAAGAGAAGCAGAGCTAAAATGGCCTAATCATAAAGACGGTATTTAAGCTTAAATAGCACTAGATATAGTATTCAGAACGACTATAAGCCGGGTAACATAGCAAATATCAATACTTTTGCATGTTAAAATGATGTTAAAATAAACAGACAAGTCTGTTTATTATGAAAAGCCGTGATATCTTTACGCTGTGAAAAAGCCAGGAGTAAAAGATCGTATTATAGAAACCGCATCGAGATTGTTCTATCTGAACGGTTACAATCAGACCGGTATCAACCAGATCATTGACGAAGCCGGAGTAGCCAAGGCGAGCATGTACCAGCATTTTCGATCCAAGGAAGAAATAGCCGTGTCCTACCTCGAAAGAAGACACAGGCTCTGGACCGATTCCCTGATGAAAAGGATCTCAGCTGTAGACGCCCCCCAAGACAAGATCATGGCCACTTTTGACTATCTGGAGCAGTGGCTTAAGGAAGTGGATTACAGGGGCTGTGGTTGGCAAAACATTATTACGGATCTTCCAGTGGATCAAACCAGGATCAGGGAGCAGGCGGTGTTTCACAAAAATGAAGTAAAAGAAGTGATAATCGATATATTACAGCAGGCATATACAACGGAAAAGGCTACTGTACTTGGCAAGCAGCTCATGGTCCTCATGGAGGGAGCCATCATACTATCTCAAATACAGAAAAACCCATGGCCCATTCAAAGTGCAAAAGAAGCCGGGGCCAGCCTGCTTGAAATTTAAAAAATTTTAATACCAATGAACAGACTTGTCTGTATGCAATAAAGAATTATGACAAACATCGTACCCCCTTTCAACAAAGAATCGGCCGCTGCCAAGGTGCAGGCGGCAGAAAATGCATGGAACAGCCGGGATCCTGAAAAGGTCTCTCTGGCCTATACTCCAAACTCACAATGGCGTAACCGCGATCAGTTTTTTGAAGGCAGACATGAGATCGTCAGGTTTTTGACCGATAAATGGAAAACTGAAAGTCACTACAAGCTGCGAAAGCATCTTTGGTCCTTTACGGATAAACGGATTTCAGTTCGGTTTGAGTACGAATGGCAACATTCGCAATCCGGACAGTGGTACCGAACACATGGTAATGAGCATTGGGAATTTAATGAGGATGGCCTGATGGCCGTAAGGGACATGAGCGCTAATGACATCCATATTGAGGAAGAAGAAAGGAAATTTAAATCATAAACCTAAAAAAACTAAAACTATGCATGCTTCCTTAAAATATCCCAGCGATGTCGTTTTTACGCCAACTGTCAAGGCCTTTCAGGAACAAAAAGGTTCAAGAAAGAGTTATGCCCGTAAAGAAGAGGGAGGAGGATGGCCTACAGAGATCGATACTTCCCTAAGGCAATTCCTGGCACAAATGGACTCCTTTTATCTGGGAACTGCTAACGCCAGCGGACAACCTTACATTCAGCACCGGGGAGGACCCAAGGGTTTTCTCAAGGTATTGGACGATAAACGCCTGGCATTCGCGGATTTTGGTGGGAATCGACAGTATATCACCCTTGGGAATCTCAAAGAGAACAATAAAGCTACCATATTTCTGATGGACTACCCCAACCGGACCAGGATCAAACTTTGGGGTATGGCAGAAGTTGTCGAAAACGATGATGAGCTACTTGAATCCCTTTCGGATGCTTCATATCGCGCCAGGGTGGAACGAGCTATCGTTTTTACGGTGACAGCCTGGGATGTTAATTGTCCGCAACATATAACACCCAGGTATACCCGGGAAGCCATAGAAGCGGTTACTGCTCCCCTAAAGAAAAAGATAGCGGAACTGGAAGCGCTCATTGAGTCACATGGTTTAACTTCGCAGCAAAGCAATTCAGACTTATGAAACTTAATCAGGTAACAGTACCGGTACTGGAGTTGAAAAAAGCGATTGACTTTTACAAGATCCTGGGACTAAAGCTCATTGTTGAAGCGCAACCACATTATGCCAGGTTTGAATGCCCTGAGGGAGACTCTACCTTTTCTTTGCACCAGGTTCCTAACTTGCCCACAGGAGAAGGCGTACTGCTTTATTTTGAATCTGATCGACTGGATGCCTGGGTTGAGGAATTGGTTCAACATGGGATTTCTTTTGAACACCTTCCACAGGACCAACCCTGGTTGTGGCGCGAAGCACGACTAAAAGACCCGGATGGCAATACTCTTATTCTTTACCACGCAGGCGAAAACAGGAAAAATCCACCCTGGAGGATCAACTAGTTAGGGTACGCAGAATCCATCGGTCCGGACGGTTAGTAAAATCAACTTAACACCACGGTTATTTTGAATTTACCTATCCCATCAGAAATAATCATTTGATAATATAAATCTGGCATTGAAACGCAATGTAATGCGCTAATTTTCGACTAACCATATGCCTAAAAACAACACTTATGAAAAGAATAGCAATTAATGGAATGGGCCGCATCGGGAGAGCCGCCCTGAAGATCATTATGGACACTCCTGAGCTGGAAATAGTCGCTGTAAACGATATAGTTTCCATAGAGAATAGTGCTTATTTACTTAAGTACGATACGGTTTATGGCATTTACGAACGGGAGGTAGACCATACCACGGACCATCTGATCGTGGATGGTAAAGAGATTAAATATACTTCCATACGGAACCCGGAAGAATTGCCCTGGAAGGAACTGATGGTTGATGTAGTAATTGAAAGTACGGGATTGTTTACCAAGGGTGAGGATGCCGAAATGCATCTAAAGGCGGGAGCCTCAACTGTGGCGATCTCAGCACCTACCAAAAGCGCCGACACCCCTACGGTTGTACACGGAGTGAATACCCAGGACGGCAATGTTGCGATATTTTCCTGCGCGAGTTGTACCACCAACAATATTAGCCCGGTTGTCGAGATCCTGGGCCGAAGGATTGGGATCAAAAAGGCCATCATGACTACCGTACATGCTTATACGGCTTCACAAAGTATGGTCGATGGCCCTTCTAAAAAGAATTTCAGAATGGGTAGGGCAGGGGCTGCGAATCTTGTACCCACCACTACCGGAGCGGCAATAGCAACCACCAAAGCCCTACCGCAGTATGCCGGGAAATTTGATGGTGTAGCTATCAGGACTCCCATCCCTGTGGGTTCCATTTCGGACATGACCTTTGTTACGGAGAAGCCGGTTACCGTTGAAGAGATCAACAGCATTTTTGAAGAAGAGGCCCAAACAGATCGTTATGCGCAGATCCTGGCTACTACTGATGAGCCTCTTGTTTCTTCTGATATCGTAAAGAGCCCTTATGCATCCACCGTAGACCTGGGTATGACCCGTGTGGTGGATGGTGATCTATTGAAGGTAATGACCTGGTACGACAATGAATGGGGTTTCACTAATCAGATGATCCGGCAGATCCTAGAGGACTAGAATTACTCTACCGATATTTTTTTGAGCCTTCTTCGAAGCCGTAAAGCCCAGATGAAAGGTATTAGGGCAATGAGCAATCCTATTGCCAGGCCCTTAAAGGTGAACTGCATTGTTTGCGGGGTATCTATATCGTGCCTGTGATTCCAGATTTCCACCATCTTGCCGTCTTTCATACGCATGACGTTGATTATGGGTAGTGGTTTGTCCACCTCAATGAAAAGTTTACCAAATAGGCCGTCTCCTTCGAAGGCGGATTGCCAGCGTGTGGCTACCAGGTCTCCTTCAGCGATCTGGTAGTCAATGCTACCGCTAAGAACCCCTTTCTCCCAAAAGAAATCCGCGATCTCCTTTTGTTCTACAGCAGGCTCTACGGATCCTTTTCTGTCTCCTATGTCATGTGCGACGTAGGTATCAGCGACATAATCGGCATATTTGTCCGTATTGTTAGAGAACCAGAGGTCGCGGTAAAAATTCCGTGCGATTTCTTTGTTCTTTTCCAATTGTAGGTTTGCAGAGTCCGTTGGTGTTTGAGCTGTTACCAGGCTTGCGGAACAGAAGAGCAGGGCATTTAATAGCATTGTTTTCATAACTTAAGGTTTTATACCTCCAAGTTAGGGTAAGTATTACATGAACAATTAATGCTTTCGGTCGGACGAATATTGAAGAAAGACGAAATCAGGTTTTGGCGGAAGGTAACTGTCCGAAGAACTTTTTATAGGCTGTCGTGAAGTTTGAGGGGTGTGCGTATCCCAATTCATGGCTTAATTCCGATGGGGTACGGCCTTTGATCTGAATTTCTTCGCGGGCGAATTCCATACGGACCCGGTTCCTGTATTCCATTGGAGGTTTTCCGAAAACCTGTTTGAAGAGCGTTTTGAACTTGGTACCACCCATATTCGCCATAGCAGCGAGTTTCTTGAGATTTGGGATATCCGATGCCAATGGGTCCCGAAGCATTTTGGCAGCTTTAAAAAGCGATTGCACATCTTCCGGATGTATCTTTTCAAGCTTCTCAGTATGTTCGTGTTGCTTTAGTTTCCTAAAATAGTTTTGCAGGAACTTCAGGATCAGGGCGTGGCAAGCCAATCTGTCGTTCATTGCTTGCAATGCCTTAAACAAAAGGCTTTCCAGATCGGCATCCAGGTCTTCATAGCTCAGGGGTTTATCAAAATCAATTACTGATCCGGCATTTTCAAAGTAGCACTCCAAAAAGCGACGACTAAAACGAATAGTGGTCACTTCGGAATTCACATCTTGAGGGATCAGCGTAAAGATTTCCAGGTTAGGGCCATACAGCAGCGTTCCTATGGGCAGGTATTTCTGGAAGTGGATAAGTCTTTCACCCACTTTTTTTTCCTGTTTCACCATAGACAAATTAATATGGATGATGAACCAATCTGTGGTAGCGGGATTCACCGAGGTCATCTCAATAGGCTCTTTAAAGCGTGTTGATCCAAAGTGATAAAACTCCAATTCACCGGGGAAGTCCAAAACCTTCATATGGCCTCCTTCACCTAAGGATGGATTCATAGGGTAAACATCACCCTTAAGTTCCAGCTTAAATCCGGCGATAAACTGGTCCTTTAGATTTTTTGATATGTCCAGCCTGATACGCATATGCAGGAAGATACGAATTCAGTTTGTACCGTTAAAATGCACATTCTTCCGCTTAACCGTCTGGGGGGTCTGATCTGTTCACCGAGGGTTTTGTGCACTTTAACCGAGTTTTCGCCAGATACCGAAAAATAAGGGTTTTTCAGCGATTTGCAAACTGGTGAGATAGCTGTCAGGGCGTTTTTATAATAGATAAACGCAAGACATGAAAACGCTAATAACTTTAATCTTTGTTCTCTTCATCGGAATGGTTGCCCAGGCCCAGAACAACACTGCTGAAGCAAAGGTTGAGGTTATAGAAATGAGTATTGTTACTGAAACTGTTGAAGAAGAAACTAAGGAAGCCAAAGAAACTCAGGTAGCTCGGTTGTACAAGCGTAAAAACAGTAGAGTGAAGAAGGCGCTTTCTTTCAGTACTAAAAGAACAAGAGCTAAATTGGCCTAATCAGGTCGGTTACATACAGAACTACAGATTGCAACCCGACGAAGGCAGGAGGTGAACCCCGATGATCCCCTGCCTTTTTTTATTGTCCGATGTGGGAATGATTGTTGGATGGTTGGATGATTGGACGGTTAGACGATTAGACTGTTGGATGATTGGAAGGTTAGATTGTTGGATGGTTAGGCTGTTAGACGATTGGATAGTTAGCCCAAGCATTATTCACTGTTCACTGATTACTGTTCACTGTTTACTGTTTACTCATCACAGGGGTTCCAAACCCCTCCCCAATTTTAAGATAATCGTTGGTACTGCAATTTAAAAGCAGAAAGAGGACATGTTTATTTGAGAATGTAGCAATTTGAAAATTTGAAGATTGATGGTTAGATCGTTAGAGGTTTGGACTTTTGGACGATTAGATTGATGGACAGTTAGAGGGTTGGACGGTTAGACGGTTAGACAGTTGGACGGTTGGATGGTTAGATTGTTAGACAGTTAGACAGTTAGACAGTTAGACAGTTAGACGGTTGGATGGTTGGACGGTTAGATTGTTAGACAGTTAGACGGGTTGGATTATTAGACGACTGGACGATTTCTTGAACTATTAGCTGAATGCCCTTGAGAGCTAATATCGTACATCTGATATCGTATATCGTACATCTAATATCGTATATCGTACATCGTATATCCATCATACGCTGTACGCGGACCATCAACTCTTTGCCCTTCGTAGCCTTGGCGAAGAAGGGATCAACCATCAACTATCCCTCAATCATCCTGCTCCTGACTAAACATCTCCTCCCATAGTCGGTTTTCATCACTAAGCAACATTTCAACACGGCTCACGAAATCCTGGAAAGGATGCTCAGACCGTTGGTAATTTGCAGCCTTGGTAACGTAAAGGAATTTTTCGCGTAAAAGCGATTCTGAAGTCAGTCGATAGGAAGTCCATTTGTCCTTGAACAGATATAAAGTATTAATACCGGTAAGTATGGTTACCAGTACCCCCAGTATTCCGGTTAGAATAGACATGAAATCCAGTGTACGTTCGATAAATCCCACCAAAAAGGGAATAGAGGTTGAGAAGATCACGATCAGTACCTGGGTACTGAGGTAAAGTAGCTTGTTTCTTTTAGACTTTTTGTTGTACCAGGAGACCTGGTCATCAACGCGTTCTTTAAGGTAGTTGTCTTCAGTCATTTTATCGGCGGTTTTTGGATGATTATAAAGATAGGATATTGAAAGGTTTCTCTTTCCTTCCATTTTTGGTCTAAAAAGTTGGTTTTGCGTGTTTTTTTTGAGCCATTTTTGACCAAAAAGGTCATTTAAAGGTCCAAAAAGGCCCTCTAATGAACGATGTCTGATAAGCCGTACTATAGTACGTAATAATCAAGTGAATTTGTTAGATATGATCTTTTGTAAGGCCCCATTGTTATTGACCTGAAGCCATGTTGCCCCAAAGAGTTAAACATTCCTTAAAAGTGTAACGTTTTAACACTTTTTCCGTCTAAGTAGGTGTAGTTAATTGAGGCGGAAGGACTGCTTCTTAACTGGAAGTAACAAGTTAAAGATATACATCATGAAAAATACAAAAAAACACAACAAGGAATCCAGAACTATAGTAGATCGTCCCCTGAACAGGCACGATATTTGGAACAATAGTCGGAGACACACAATCTTGCGTTTGATTCGCTTCGCGTAAGCACTTGAATTTTAAGTTAGTTAGTTAGAAAAAGAGGGCATCAGCCCTCTTTTTTTGTTCCTTTTACTGTCATTTAAACATAAGTAAGCCTTTAGATCACTGCTACATTGGAATAAACTCAAAAGACGCCTGGTTTTCGGCTCCGTTGAGAAGTGCTTGTAGATTATGACAAAACCGGATTTTTGGAAAATAAAAAAAGGCAGGAAAGCGGACAACCAGATACTCCTGCCTTTTTATTGATCAAAAGCATTGCAATGCTAAATTACTTCCTTTAATGATACCAGGGTATCCCCATTAGTGGGGATTTTTGTAATGCCCATATAAGGGTTTCAAGATCTTAGGTTTAGATCTTAGCTTCGCTCCGGCCCTAACTCCAGAAAAGATTCCAGTTGTTCCCATTCCAATAGCTGTTCCGAATCAAATCCAGGATTTGACCTGGCAGAGGTATCCGGGAAATAAAGGAATCTTACATCAGGATGATTATCAAAGAACCTACTGAAGATCTCCTGACTTATCTTGTTTCCACCGCTAAAGTCCGCTACCCGGATCTGCTCAAGCAGTAAGGGATCTCCTGATTGGATGAATCCGATGACTTTCTTATCGTTCCTGAAAGCAAATTCTATCTCTTTTGCGGACCAAACTGAGGACAACAGATTTCCGGTAATAAGCACCCCAAAAGCCGGGCTCTCCGCAATGGCCCGGATCACGCCTTGATTGATGTGCTGGTGGCGGAGTATACGTGTCTCAGCTATCCAGGGGTGTATATGACTCTGCATTAAATGTTTAGACAGGGAAATAACAAGCTCTGAATCTCTAAAGCTATGAGACAAAAACAGATCCGGAGACTCGGATACTTCAAGATCTTCAATGTCCAGCGGCTCATCTAATCTGTATATGCTCTCAACTACCTTATCCCCAATCCGCTCTACGCTTCCCCATAACACATTGAGGTTGACATATGAGGGAAGTGTTGAAAAACGTATAGGGAAAGATTCATTTTCCTGATGTGATTGTAAGAGCAGGTCGTCCAGTTCCAGAGGGCTTATCTCTTGCAGGCCGATCTTTCTGACCAGGGTCCCGGATGTGGCCCACTCGAAATTCTCCTCCCTGTTCAGGTAGTCCAGAACGTCTGAAAGTAGTTTTTCTCTTTTAGCGGGGTCCATAAATTAGCTGATTTCACCAGGTTGAATGTAGACCGGAAGTGATTAACCCTCTTTTTTGCCAAACCCCTTCGCGATCACTATTAGTCCAATTGTAGCCAATACCGCACCTATAATACAAAGGGACAGGTATATAGATTTGTGTCCGTCCATGCTTAGGATTACCAGTCCAGCCATAGTGGCTAACATTCCAAAGCTTGAGATCAACAAGCCTTGAGTAGTCGCAGAATTTCTTTTAGGTTGGTTCATCAGGTCTCAATTTAAGGGTAATATTTGGATTTAGCCATACGGGATGGCTTTGTCATCGATTCATTTAAAGAGACTGGGGGGAATAAAAAGGCAGGGTTTCTGAAGAAGCCCCACCTTTTTGCAATTTACTCTTACGATGAGGTGTAAAACTAGTGGTTTTAGGCATGTTTGTAAATCCCCATTAGTGGGGATTTTTTCATTTTTGCCTTATCCGTACCATAAGTTAAACCAACTCATTTTCAGGTTTTCGCGGAATTGCTTCCAGGGCAGATAGGCCAAAGGCCGCTGCAGCAGCTGAAAACACTGAATAATCAAGCGCTCCCTTCAAACCCGTACTAAAGGTCATGGCCAGCCCGAAAAGCAGTAGCAGGGCACCGCTGATCCTGGCAACCCAAACCGTCTTAAAACCGCTTAACAGTAAAACGGCAAGCACAAGCTCGGCTGCTGTAGCGACTGCGGCCAGCGCAGGTATCAAACCATCTGGAACAAGTGGGTTGATCAGTGCGGTATAGGCCGTAAAATTAGCCCAGTTGCCCCATGCCGATATGTCTTCCGGCCAGAGGCCAAAACGGTCTGCAACGGCAGAAAGGAAACCTGCCGCCAGTGCCAGCTTGAGAAAATAATTTATGATCCTTGTCTTCATACTATTTTTCTTAAGCCGGAATCTTATAGTGTCCGGGTTCAAACTTAAATGCTTTCATCAACCGGTTCCAGGTATTTATCTGGGTGATGGCCAGGCTAAGGTAGGCAACCTCAGTTAGCGAAAAGTGCTGCCTGATCGCAGAAAATACGGATTCAGATAAAGCTTTATTGCTCAAAAGTGTTAGTTTCTCGGCGTAGGCCAGGACAGCTCTTTCTTTTTCGCTAAACTGCGGGCTTTCTTCCCAGGCGGGCAGCAAGGAGATCCGCAGATCGGATTCACCACTGTGCTTGAGTTCCTTATAATGCATATCCAGGCAATAGGCACAAGCGTTCAACTGGGATACCCGCATCTTCACCAATTCCAGTAGTCTTTTATCAATTCCGGATCGGGAAAGCAGGCCTTCCAAAGCCCTTAAGTGTTCAAATATTTCCTGAGGAATATCCTCATATCCTATACGTTCCATTCTCATTTTATTAATGGGTTAATAAGGGCCAAAATTAGAATTGGGCTAAGGGAAAATGCTTAATATTTCTTAAGAAATACGTTTGTCATTCTTTCTGAGTGCACTGAGGTACTCCGGGGTCATTCCCAGGTAGGAAGCCAGCATGTACTGGGGAATCCTTTGGATAAAGGCCAGATTGACGGAAACGAAATGTTCATAGAGTTCTTCGCTGCTCATACTAAACATATATTCCAGCCTTCTTTGCCCGGCGATATAGGTTCGTTCCATGATAATCCTAAAAAGCCGTTCCAAAGTGGGGATCTGCTGGTAAATTTCCTCCAGATCGCTCTCTTTTAACACCAGCAGCTCTGTAGGTTCAATGGCTTGCAGGTTAAAATGGGTTTGAGTTTTGTTAAGCAAGCTATCGTAGTCTGTAAGCCACCAGTTTTCAAGGCCGAAATGAATGATCTGCTCATGCCCCTTTGGGTCGATGTAGAACAAACGCATACAGCCTTTAGTTATAAAATAACGGGAGTTGCAAATCATTCCCTGCTCAAAGGCATATTCCTTCCGCTTTAGTTTTGCAGGAATCAGATAAGATTGGAACAAAGCATCCTCATCCGGACTCAGGCTAACATATCTCCGAAGGTAATTTGTAAGTGCGGCATTCATAGTTTTTCCGAACCGTTGGTATTCTTAAAAGTATTCATAAGTATTCGGGTTGATGGGAATTTCTGATTACAATTGCCATCGCTGTCTCAACATATTTTCGAGAAGGTCGGCGAATTCCCAACCTATTTTCCTGGCAGCGAGGGCAGAAAGACTGTCCTGATCCTGCCGATGAGGTCTGGAAGCTCCCGTCATATTGGGCTTTACGTTAAGGTCAAAAAGCCAGTAGTCTCCCTTGGCATCAGCGCGGCAGTCTATTCGAATTGGAGCCCGTGCACTTACCAGGGATGCGGCAACTTCACATTGGTGGCTGGCCTTAACAACCCGCTCTTCCTGTAATTCTTCATCTGACAAAACGGCGCTGTTCAGGGTTACGGCTACGGTTCCATTGTATGGGGCAACACCCTGATGGTGGTTGAAACGCTTGACAGCCGGAAGGCTCCAGGCGGCCTTAAATTCCCGTAATTCCCCATTTATAAAGTAGCTGCCAGCCGGCATCACCGTGAAGGTGATCTCCTGCCCGGAAAGATAGGGTTCAAGATATAAAGTATTGCCATAGCTTCCTTCTTCCAGCATCCGTTTAAGTTCCATTTCCAGCTTATGTGGCTTTTCTACCACAACCACACCCTGGCTTCCGCGTCCACGAATGGGTTTCAGTACGGCAGGCAGTGGTAACGGATAGCTTTTTTCCAAAAGGTTTTTCTTGTTCATTAATACCGTCTCCGGTACCGGGAGTCCATGTTCCCGCAATAGATCGTTGGTCAATAATTTATCGTCATACAAATCTGTCATCCCCGGTGTCTGACCCACAAATTGGAGGTTCTTACCGAAAAAATCCGTTATCGGGTGAGTATCGAATAATATGGTGTTCAGCCAGATTATTCGGGCGCCATTTTCTATGGCCTGTTTGATGCCAGCCGTAGTATCCGGGAATACCCAATCCCTGTCTTTTGTAATGCCAGGGTTTTTTTCGGGAGTGATCACAGGATAACCCCGCTCTCGAAGCGCATAAAGAATATCTGCCCCACTATCTGCATAACCGGTGGGCTTCATGGGTTTTTGTATCCCATCTTTTGGAGGAGGTGGTTTAGCCTGATGTATGACTGCAATACCGCCTTCAAGAGTATTTTTAAGCTTATCCATCTGCCCTAAAAGCTTCGTTCTTCACCTTAAAGGTACAAAGCAGCCGGTTTCTGACCCGATAAACTACCTTTTAAATCGGTAAAGTGGATCTGGACCCATTTCCGTTTATCGAGGCTTTTTTGCACTTTATCCAGCTTTTTGTCAATAACCGAAAAATAGTGTCTCTCAGCGAGTTATGAGGCCCTTATGGCCAATGTCAGAGTTATTTTTATGTCACCCAATCTAATGACATGAAAGCAGTTTTAACCCTTATATCAATTGTTGTTTTTGGCGCCCTCGCCATAGCACAAAACGTTCCTACAGATGCTAAAGTGGCACTTCCTGAAATGGCTGTTGTTCTGGTTAGCAGCGCTGGCGATACTGTTCTTGTTAAAAAGGATACGAAAGCTGGTACGCAGCAAATCGCGCGTTTGTACAAGCGTAAGAACTCAAGGGTAAAAAAGGCTTTGAAATTCACAACTAAAAAAGATAGACCCAAACTAGCTTAAAATCTTACGAATCAAGAACCGCCCTAAACCCAGTATTCTTAACTACGAACATCTAAACCCAGATCCTATGCTACTTTTAATTTTACTTCCGGTTGCTTTAATTTTAACTCATGTGGTTTTATTTCCTAAGACCAAAGGAGTTCTGAGACCTATAAAAGTGCCAGTAAGGCATAAATAAGACAACAAGCTTATTAAAATCATTCTGGCGGTATCAAAGGATATCAGCCAAATGAATTACGAGCAAGGACTAACTCAAGTTCAAATGGTAGACCCTGAATCTACAGGAATTTAATCTTTGAGGCCAGGCTGTAGTATGTTGTAGTTCTCCCTCAGCTTGGCTTCGTCTACCATGTCCTTTACTTCGGAGAGTAGTGCCTTGGCATCGTAAATGATACCATCTTTTACGGTATACTTTACACCTCCTACCCGAACAACTTCGTTGTCTTCGGTTAGTTTTATGGCCCCTGTACCATAGAGCACTTTTAGGTTTTCCAGAGGGTTCTCCTCAACGATTACAAAATCAGCGAGTTTACCTACGGCTACGGTTCCTATCTGACTATCCATACCCAGGGCTTCGGCACCGTTCAAGGTGGCCGACCGAATGATCTCCAGCGGGTGAAAGCCCGCCTCACGCAACAGCTCAAATTCACGGATAAAGGCAAAACCATAGAGCTGAAAAATAAATCCTGAATCCGAACCTGCGGCTACTCTTCCTCCCCTGTTTTTGTATTCATTCAGGAAGGTCATCCACAGTTTGTAGTTCTCTCTCCAGGCAACTTCCTGTTCCGTTCCCCAGTAGTGCCAGTAAGACCCATGAGAGATCTTACTCGGCTGGTAAAATTCCCATAGGGAAGGCAAGGTGTAATCCTCGTGCCATTCCGCCCTTCTGGCTCGATGCAGATCTCTGCTGGCTTCGTAAATGTTCAGGGTGGGAACCAGCGTAAAATCAAGGGATATCAATTCGTCCATCACCTTATTCCAATGCTCGGAATACGGCTTGGCCGCTTGTTTCCAAAGTTTCCCGGCCTCCTCAAAACGGTGCTGTTCGTTATTGTAGTTATAGTTCAGGGGGTAGTCCTGCACTGTACGGTCTTCAAAGAGGGCTTCCGGTAATCCATACCAGTGTTCCATACTGGTCAGGCCGGCTCGTGCTGAGTGCAGCACATTCCAACGAGCTACAGCCAATTGAGCGTGATGGCAGGCTGAACGCAGTCCGAGTTTCTTGTTCTCATCCAGTGCCGCGGTCATGATCTCCGGTGCTGCTCCGAAGAATTTAATGCCGTCCGCACCCTTTTTGGCGTTGTTCCTTACCCATTCACGCGCCATCTCCGGGGTACTGATGGGCTTCTCACTACCCTGTCCAAAACCGGTATAGGCCTGGATACGGGGAGCAACTATTTCATTTTTGGCACTTTTTCGTTTGAGATCCATAGCAAAATCCACTCCGCGTCCACTGGGTTCACGTACTGTGGTCACCCCATGCGCCATCCACAGCCGAAACACATAATCTGGTTCCGCGCCCTGGGCAATTCCTCCTATATGACCGTGCATGTCCACAAAGCCGGGAAGTAGGTACATGCCACTGGCATCGAGTTCACGCCCACCTGGCTTCAGCTGGGGCCGTTTGCTCTGATCTATCGCTACCCCGGGATACCCTACTACCTGAATCTTTTGAATGCGGTTGTTTTCCACTACGATATCTATAGGTCCCTGAGGAGGAGCCCCGTTCCCGTTGATCAGGGTTACGCCCCGAATGATCAATTGCGAAAATGGACCGTCACCGTCTACAGATTGGGCTATAAGGCCTTGAGTGACAATGATCAACGCGAAGAAATGTAGTAGTTTTTTCATATGTTGAATGGTTTAATGACAGACTAGGTGTACGTTTAGTTTATAAGTACAAGAATAAGTACAAGTTTAAGTTTATTGCTATGCGCTATACGCTATACGCTATACGCTGTACCCCGTACGCCTACTGCACACTGCCAACTGATATTATCCTCCGTAGCTTTAGCGAAGGAGGGCTGCACACCGCACACTGCAAACTGCCCACTGATATTATCCTCCGTAGCTTTAGCGAAGGAGGACTGCTCACTCCCGATAGCTATCGGGACTATTTACCCCTCGACTGCTCCTTAATTAGTTCTCGACTGCGCTCGAACTGACAAGAAAGAGCTTCTGCTAACTGCCTACCGCCAACTGCTAACTGAATTCATCCTCCGAAGCTTTAGCGAAGGAGGACTGATCACTCCGGCACCCTTATCTTATCACCAAGGAAGAGCGCATTTAGGAACAAGCGATTTGTGCCATACCACGAACCTCTGAAATTGGGGTTGTCCGCAAACAGAACTACTCTCCCTCCTCCCAGTTTACTAACAACCAGCGAGGCCGCAGGCTTTAAAAACGTCTCTGTATTCTTTTCTGTTATAAAACCGTCTATATGAGGGTCCTTGGCGTATTTGGCAACGGTTGCATAGGCGTTCTTACTGGGAGAGATCCATACGGAGTTGTTCTTATATACCGGAATAGAATTGTCCCTGTACCCAAAGCCCAACGGATGTGTTCGATCAATATCCACCTTAACGATTATTCCACCTACTTCTTCCTTACCCAAATGTTCTTCTGCCTCTACATAAGGTAAACGCTTAACAGTTTTGGTAGAGTCTTTTTCCGAACTTATCAGTTCTTCCTTGACCATTTTTTTCTTTATCACCCACTCGCTGGCGGAGCCTATGGTGATAAGGGTATTTCCCTTTTCGACCCAATCCGTGATCTTTTTTCGCTGTTTTTCATCCAACTCATACCTACCGGAGACCATCACCAGAGAGGTATACTTGTACAGATTGGCCCGGTCGAAATTTCGCATCGGGATCTTCGTGATCGGCATTCGGACGCGGGTATCCAGCAAATGCCATACTTCACCTGCCTCGTAAGATCTTGTACCATGCCCTATCAGCATGGCAGCTTTGGGTTTTTTCAGCGCCCTGATATATCTGCTACCAAGATCTACTCCGGAACTGCTATAGCCTGTGCTGACCCCGTAGATCGGAATCTGAAATTGTTGCTGCGCCTTTTGAAGCAGCTTAAAGACGGTTTCCGGGGACTTTTTCTGAAGAGGTACGGGCAACACCAATGCTCCGTAGTTCAGGGTCTTCGGGCCATTGTTTGAGTTAACCGTGAATGGCTTAAAGGATGTGGAAAGGGTCAACCCGTTGGATTGTAAGAAATGCAAGGCCGCCGGGGCATTGTAATCATCCCAATCTAATACATAAGCATAGTCCGACCGTTGGATCGCCGCCGGTTTTACCAGGCCATCAGTGCTGTTTATCTTCTGGCCGGTATTCAAACTGGTAACCGTGCGGTACTTCATATTGTAAAAGTTCGCGACGGACCATCCCGAAGCATCGTAATAGACACTATCCCTATACTTACTGTAAGTCTCGAACATGGTTTGTACCATTCGATACTGCGGTTGTCTGGTAGGTACTACATATCCATCTCCGGATTCGTAAACGTCAATTTTATGCAGTAAGAGTTTATCGATAAACGCCTTTGTCCGGTTGGGATCGTACTTATCTTCAAAACGGTACCCCCGTATCCGGCTATTTCCGGCCCTGGAGAGGGCACTTTTGAAAAAATCCTGCTGATACTTTCGGAGAAAAGCCTTGTTCTCAACGGCAGCCTTTACCGTAGTCATACTGGAGGTGTATTGATTCCGTATAGTAAAGGGAAAGTTGATCTCTCCAAAGGCTGTTTTTTGTTTGTGCCCCCTGGAACTGGCTTGTTCAAAGAGCAACCCCAGCCCTCCCTGAAGATCGGGATAAGAGGAGCCATAGCCCGGGTAAGTGCCATCGAAAACCTCTTTGGTAAAATAAAACGAACCTATACTGTCCAGGGCCTTGGCGAAATACTCCCCGAAAATATTATTGAGGTCCTCGTAATTTTCCTTTGGCATAATAGGGTTGAGCGATCCGTTAGCCTTCATAGGCTCAAAGAAATAAGTGCTTTGGGTTCCCATTTCGTGGAAATCGGTAACCACATTCGGATACCATTCGTGATACCAGGCCAGTTTCCCCCGACTTTCCGGGTGAATACCCAAAAGCCAGTCGCGATTGAGATCGAACCAATAATGATTGGTACGGCCGCCGGGCCAGTATTCATTGTGTTCCGCATCCTGCGGATCCGAGACCAGCGGATTGCCCTGGTACATATTGGCCCATTGTGTATGCCTGTCCCTGCCATCAGGATTGATGGTTGGGTCTACAAATATGACCGCTTTGTCAAGGTAATTCAGGATTTCCGGGTTGTTGGACGCTACCAGGGTATAAGCGGAGAGCATGGCCGCCTCCGAACTGGATGGTTCATTCCCATGAACGTTATAACCCAGGTTAATGAAGACAGGGACCTCGTCATAATTGGTCGGATTCTGTTCCGGATCGGTAAAGGCAAGGTGCTGTTCTTTGATCTGTTCCAACTGGTTCAGGTTAGACGGGCTGCTGACGGTAAGCATGACCAGATAGCGTCCTTCATGGGTTCTGCCGTAGCTGCTGATTGTCGCGCGGTCTGAAAGTTCAGCCAGTGTTTCCATATAGGAGACAATGCGATCATGGCGGGTATGATGGTCTCCAATGGCGTATCCCAGGAATTCCTGAGGGCTGGGAATATCAGAATTAAAGGGTTGAAATTTTTTATAGAAGTAGTCCTGGGCTTGCGATGTCCATACGAAAATAAACAGCAGGCCACACAGTTTCTTGAACATGTGCTAGTTTTTACGAATTAGTCGTCTAAATATAGCACAAAAAGCAGAAAGGATTCCTCAGCAAGCCGATTAGTTTGATGAGTCTCAGGCTACCGAGTCAAATTGATGTCGCTGCTCGATTTCCCGGAACTTTACGATGTAATTGGTGCCTTTTTTAGAACGGTCCCTTACAATGCTACCTTTGAGCTGACGTGCAAGATTGTGTATAAGTTTCAAACCGAGAGATTTGGTATTTTTAAAGTTGACCGTTTCTGAAAAACCAACCCCATTATCACCTATGTTCAACACGTATCCCTGCTCTTCTTCCTTTTTGAGTGCGATGGAGATCTCACCTTCCGCATCATCCTTTATCCCGTATTTAAGCGCATTAGTGATAGCTTCATTGATAAGCAACCCCAACGGAATTGCCGTATCTATTCCAAGTTTTATATCCGGAATATCTATGTTTAGTTTGACATTGTTTTCCGCTCCTTTCACGGATTTCACCAGAAATTCGCTAAGTTCCTCCACATAGGCCTTGTATTCAATCTTTGCCAGATCTTTATGCATGTACAGCATTTCGTGAACCATAGCCATGGAAATAACCCGGTTCTGACTACTTTTTAGCAGCGCCCTCACATGCTCATCCGAAATACTCCTGGACTGTAAACTAAGCAGGCTGGATACAGTCTGTAAATTGTTCTTTACCCGGTGGTGAACCTCCCTGAGCAGGGTCTCCTTTTCCCTTATGCGCTCTTCAATTTCCCCTTTGGACTTATACAACTTGTGGTGGGCTTCCAATAGGGTTTTACCAAATACCCCTCCCAAAAGATAAACAGAGAACAGCACGCTGAAAAAGGCGAAAAGATCCCTGGACTTTTCCGGGACCACATTGGTCACAAAAGAAAAATCAGTAACACTTTGGGAGTAGATCAAAACAATGATCAGAATATTGAGGTTCAGGTAGATTTGCCCGTAAACCCTTGTGGTCACATATCCGGCAAAGACGATCAAGGCCAGTACAAAAATAAAAGGACTCGATATTCCGCCGCTGTACAGTGTAATAATAGTTGCCCCGGTGAGGGTCATTATGGAAACGATGTTGTAGGTGATGGTAAGGTTCTTATGAAAATAATAGGCAAAGGTATTGATGAGGTTCAGGATACCGAAAACCAGGAAAATTGTGGGGATCACCTCTGTTATATCGAGCAGTACGGTACACAGCAAATAAAATATCAGGCAAAATACGGAAGAATAGTAATTGACCTTGAGCGTTAGCCTTACCTTGTCACGTAATCGCTCCTGGCCTTTGACATTTGTTTCCATCTTGGATTGTGTTTGATTACCCTAGCGTAAGAATTCTATACAAGGTATGACCGTTTTATCGCTTCGAAAAACAGATTCCAGCAGTTCATACAATAGTATCACCCTGTAAAGCTACTCATGTTTTAGGACATAATCAAAAGGCTAAAACAGAATTCCAGGCCCGTTTTCTTGGCAGTTTCAAAGGTCTTAGGTATCGAAAACCTATCTGATAAGAACTTCGGTCAGCGAACTTCCCGAGGTTTGAGATCAGTAAGCGAAGCGATTTTTATCGGTTTCCCCTCCTGTATGCTTTTACGAGCGGCTATTCCGATAAGAATTGACATGGCACCATCCCGGCTTCCGGCCATTCTGCCGTAGGGATCCGGATCTTCAGGATTTTTGAAGATCTTGTCGTGCAAACGTTTGTCACCGCCACCGTGCCCGCTTTTTTCCATGGGCACATTAACCGTCTCAAATTCGTTCCATACTTTGTGGACAATTATGGGCTCGGAATCTATTTCTTCCTGGCCGGATTGATCCATTTCGCGTCTGTGAAGCTCTTCCTGATCTACCTTAAGGTTTTCATAATAGGGAATATCCAGCCAGGCCTCGATCCTGCCCTCAGTACCGTTAAAAGCCGCTCTCCAGCCCTCGTACGGTGAATAGGTGGTCAGAGAATAGTTCAGTTGTACGTTGTTCTGGTATTTCACCTGGGCGGACATTTTGTCGTAAATATCAATCTCTTCCCTGAAAAGGCAGTTATCCCTGATATAACCGTCGTGTTGTTCGTGATCTGTATACAAGCTTGAAAGGAATTCGTTTTTGGTAATATCCCAATAGAACTTGCAGTTTTCCGTATGCGCGCAATTTCTGCAATTCTCTCCGCGGAAGGGGCCGTTTTTGCCGTAGAATTCCAAATCGCCATAGGCAAATACCTCGGAGGGTTCTGAATTGATCCACCAGTTTAGCAGGTCAAAATGATGGGTTGACTTGTGTACCCACAGAGAACCACTGCTAGCCATTTGTCCGTGCCAGCGTCTGAAATAGCTCGCTCCGTGATAGGTGTTGAGATACCAGTGAAAATCAACAGAAGTGAGCTTTCCGATGGCGTTCTGACTCAACAATTCCTTGATCTTTGTGCTATAAGGGCTCCAGCGATAGTTGAAACCGACGATAAGGTTTTTCCCGGAGCGTCTTTCTGCATCCAGAACTGCCTGGCATTTCTCTTCATCCGTGGTCATGGGTTTTTCAGTCAGCACGTCACAACCATGATCCAAGGCTTTAATTATAAATTCATGGTGGTTGGAGTCTTTGGTAGTCACAATGACCAGTTCCGGGCTGGTTTTTCGCAACATTTCGTCAAAATCCTCAAAAGTAGGGCAGGAGGCACCAATATAATTTTTACCGTGGGCGAGGCGCCCGGGATTATGATCTGAAAGCCCCACGAATTCCAGGATGTCAGAATAATTATCTACGAGGCGTTTCCCCCAAAAAGTAATACCCCTGATACCCGTACCCACGAGGGCTACCTTGAGTTTGTTCTTATGAGATAGACCAAAATAGCTGATCGGCATAGCCGTACCGGCAGCCAGCATACTGACAGAGGTCAGGAATTTACGACGAGAATTGCTCATAGGGAAAGGGCAGTTTGATAGCCTTCCCCATAAAGGTATTGAATTTTGATATTTTTCTGAAGTACTTCTGCCTAATCCGGAAGCAGAAATTACAGAGATGGCTTCACAGTTCTATTTTGCGCAAAAAGACATTTATTCGTCCACCAGGACCCATTCACCACGATCGATCAGAGGTTCCGCCTGTTTGAACTTTACGGTTTTGCTTTCCCCGGACATCACATTTTTTATAACCACTCTCTCATTACGCCCGATTTTGGGTTTCTCCCGGGTGATGGTCTCGGTAACCTGCGGCCGACTGCGCTGGGTCTGACCCGCAGCGCGGTTCTGTGCTGCCAATTCATCGCTATTCGGGATCTCCTCCTTGGAAGTCTTAAGTTTTTCCTTCGGTCTGCGGACTGTTCTAGCTTCCTGAATATCATTGGTATTGCCGGAGGGTAGCTCTCCTTTGTACAGGAAGGATACCACCTCCTTATTTACCTTGTCAATCATGCTTTTGAAAAGCTCAAAGGCTTCAAATTTGTAGATGAGCAAGGGGTCTTTCTGTTCGTGAACCGCAAGCTGAACGGATTGTTTCAGCTCATCCATTTTACGGAGATGGGTCTTCCACGCGTCGTCAATGATCGCCAAAGTGATATTTTTCTCAAAATCCGTTACCAACTGCTTTCCGTCACTTTCGTAAGCATCCTTCAGATTAGTAACTACATTCAGGGATTTGATTCCATCTGTAAATGGCACTACTATGCGTTCAAAAGAATTGGAACTGTCTTCATAAACCTTCTTGATCACAGGGAAAGCAATTGCCGCGCTGCGCTGCATTTTTTCCTGGTAATGATCGTAGGCCTCTCTGTAAATCTTATTGGCGATCTCCTGGAAGCTGAGCTTGGTGAACTCCTCTTCGGAAATTGGCGAGGTAATAGAGAAATATTTTATGAGTTCAAACTCAAAATTCTTGTAATCGTTAGCCACTTTATTGGTATCTGCGATCACCTCACAGGTGTCGTAGATCATATTGGCGATATCTACTTTCAGTCGCTCTCCCTGCAAGGCATGCCTTCTTCGCTTGTAGACCACTTCCCGCTGGGCGTTCATAACATCGTCGTATTCCAGAAGTCGCTTTCGGATACCAAAATTGTTCTCCTCTACTTTTTTCTGTGCTCTTTCAATGGATTTGGTCATCATGGAGTGTTGAATCACCTCTCCCTCTTCAAGGCCCATACGGTCCATCATTTTCGCCACCCTGTCAGACCCGAATAAACGCATCAGGTTATCTTCCAGGGATACGTAGAATTGTGAACTTCCGGGATCTCCTTGTCGTCCGGATCGTCCTCTCAACTGGCGGTCTACCCTTCTGGAATCGTGTCTTTCAGTACCCACAATTGCCAATCCACCGGCGTCCTTAACCTGATCGCTAAGCTTGATGTCCGTACCCCTACCAGCCATGTTTGTGGCAATGGTTACCACACCCGCGTTACCGGCTTCTGCCACGATATCCGCTTCTTTTTTATGCAATTTCGCATTGAGGACATTATGCGAGATCTTCCGGATATTCAACATCCTGGAAAGAAGTTCTGAGATCTCTACCGAGGTTGTCCCGATGAGGACAGGTCTGCCCTGACCGGAAAGCTGGGTTACTTCCTCGATAATGGCGTTGTATTTTTCTCTTTTGGTTTTGTATATCAGGTCGTTTCGATCATCCCTGGCGATGGGCCTGTTGGTAGGGATCTCCATCACATCCAGTTTATAGATCTCCCAGAACTCACCGGCCTCAGTGATCGCTGTACCTGTCATACCCGCCAGTTTCTTGTACATCCTGAAGTAATTCTGAAGGGTAATGGTAGCAAAGGTCTGGGTCATCGCTTCGATCTTCACATTTTCCTTGGCTTCGATAGCCTGGTGAAGCCCGTCCGAATAACGCCGTCCATCCATAATACGGCCCGTCTGCTCATCAACGATCATTACCTTGTTCTCTATCACTACATATTCAACATCCTTTTCAAACAAGGTATAGGCCTTCAAAAGCTGACTCATCGTATGGATGCGTTCGCTTTTAACCGCGAAGTCTTTGAACAACTCCTCTTTTTCGGCCGCTTCATCTTCTATCTCCAGGTTTTTATTCTCAATTTTTGCGATCTCACTTCCTATATCCGGCATCACAAAGAAATCCTTTTCCTGATCTCCTGAGATATAGTCGATACCTTTATCGGTGAGCTCAATCTGATTGTTCTTCTCATCGATAACAAAGAGCAATTCCGCATCAACCTTCGGCATTTCCCTGTTGTTATCCTGCATATAGAAATTTTCAGTTTTCTGAAGCAGTTGCTTGATGCCTTCTTCACTGAGGAATTTGATCAAGGCTTTGTTCTTGGGTAAGCCCCTGTGAACTCGAAGCAGCAGGAAACCACCTTCTTTACTGTCGCCTTCGGAAATTAGTTTCTTGGCTTCGGCAAGCACTCCGGTCAGATACTGCCTTTGTTTTTGAACAATATCACTTACCTTCGGCCGCAGTTCGTTAAACTCGTGCCTGTCTCCTTCGGGTACCGGCCCGGATATGATAAGTGGGGTACGCGCATCATCGATCAGTACGGAGTCTACCTCATCCACTATGGCGTAATGATGCGGCCTCTGAACCAGGTCGCCTGGTGTATGTGCCATATTGTCCCTCAGGTAGTCAAAGCCAAATTCGTTATTGGTGCCATAGGTAATATCCGCGTTGTAAGCGGCTCGTCTGCCATCCGAGTTAGGCTGGTGCTTGTCAATGCAGTCCACTGAAAGTCCGTGGAATTCAAAAATCGGTGCCATCCAGGCGCTGTCCCTTTTGGCGAGGTAGTCGTTCACCGTAACCAGGTGGGCTCCCTTGCCGGCCAGGGCGTTCAGGTATAGTGGTAAAGTGGCCACCAGTGTTTTACCTTCCCCTGTTTGCATCTCAGCGATCTTTCCCTGGTGTAATGCGATACCTCCAATAAGCTGAACATCATAATGTACCATATCCCAGGTAACCGCTTTTCCGGCGGCGTCCCAGGAATTCTTCCATACGGCCTTATCAGACTCCAGACTTACATAATCTTTAGAACCTGATAGCAGCCTGTCGAACTCAGAGGCGATAACCGTTATGGTTTCATTGGCAGCAAATCGCCTGGCGGTTTCTTTTACCACGGCAAAGGCTTCCGGTAGAATATCGTTGAGTGTTTTTTCGGTAATCGCATATGCTTCATCCTCCAGGGAATCGATCCTGGCGTAGATCTCCTCGTTTTTGTCGATATCCTGAGAAACTGAAACTTCTTCTTTTAAATTTTCGATCTGATCGTGGATCTCGCTGCAGTCGTCTGTGATCCTTTGTTTGAATTCTGCGGTTTTGGCGCGGAGCTCATCGTGACTCAAACCTTCCATTGCAGATTCAAAAGATCTGATCTGGTCTACGTACGGCTGTAACTCCTTAACATCCTTCTTCGCTTTATCACCTACAAAGGCCTTAATGACCGAATTTAAAAAACTCATGCTTGTATATTGTTAATCTTGCACTTCCGAAACTTGTCGGGGGCAAGTGTGATTTGTCTTTTCTGTGGTATTCCTGAACTTCATTGCACTTGCCAGAGCAAAAGGTATTCCAGATTAGGTTTTTTCAGGGATTCCTACCCTCAACTGCCAAAATTACATAAAAAAAAAGCCTCGAATGAGACTTTTTTGTTGTAATTCCGTTAAACCTATTAATATTCATCCTCATTCCAGAGGTAATCTTCTTCCGTAGGATAATCAGGCCATATTTCCTCTATGGACTCGTAGATCTCACCGCCTTCTTCCTCCATGGACTGCAGATTTTCCACTACCTCCAAAGGCGCGCCGGTCCGGATGGCGTAATCGATCAATTCGTCTTTAGTAGCTGGCCAAGGGGCGTCACTCAAATAGGAAGCCAATTCTAATGTCCAATACATGGTTATGGTTTGATTTTAAAATTTTTGCAAAAATAATTTTTAAACCCAAATTGCCAAGAAAATTCGGTGTTATTTCACCTATTTTATCAATAATTTTCGGTTTTGCTAATTTGATAACGGAGAAATGATCAAATTATTAGTCCATTTTCTTCGGGACCCACTTTATTTCATCCGCCTGTAGGTCGCTGGACAACTTTCGTGCCAATACAAAAAGGTAGTCAGAAAGACGGTTGAGGTATGACAATACCATCTCGTCAAAAGGCTCATTTTCGTGGAGTAGGGTTGCCAATCGCTCTGCTCTGCGACAAACCGTTCTCGCAATATGACAGTATGACACTGTTGTGTGTCCTCCCGGTAGTATAAAATGTGTCATGGGAGGAAGGCTATCGTTCATTTGGTCAATTTGCAGTTCCAGGAAACGAATATCTTCCTCACTAATCCTCGGGATATTCAGCCGTTGCTTCCCGCTTTTGAGGACAGCTTTTTCCGGATCAGTCGCCAAAATAGCTCCTACCGTAAATAATTTGTCCTGAACCGTCTGGATCACTTCGCGAAATACCTGATCCATCTCCTGGTCCCTTACCAGGCCAAGCCAGGAGTTTAACTCATCTACTGTTCCATAACTTTCAATGCGCATATGGTGTTTGGGTACCCTGGTACCCCCAAATAAGGCCGTAGTTCCCTTGTCACCGGTTTTGGTGTATATTTTCATTCGCTGCTGATTGGGTGTTACTAATTTGTAATCGGTTAATGCTTGAGATTAATTCCACTTGCCTTTTGCTACAACACTTTTATTCTCGGAGTCCGGGTGCAGGAGCATTGACTGTTGATTAACTCGGATTTTCCGATTGGTCCTTTCTCTTGTCCTTGCGCTCATATCCTTCCATAAACTTGCGTCCCTTCCGGCGTTTGGCATTGCGCTTATTAAATACGGAAATGGCTACATAAACAATGGCAAGTGCACCAAGAATGTAATAGATATTGTCGTACATAAGAAAAGCAACTGTATGAATACTAAAATTACGGGATTATATCCGAATCCTAAAATGTTGTTTAACCTGCTCCCTTCGTACGAACATAAGTCCGCAATAAAAAAGGTCTATGCTCACAGTAATCTCCGGAAGCGAACAATGTTGATGCCACAGATCCAACGACAGCCTGGTTTGATGGATATTATCTATAAACAGGACAGAATCATTGGTAAGAAGCCCAGGCTCGGATATATAAGTCCTGAGTTCTTCTGTCTCCGAAATGTCCAAATAGACCAGATCGAAAGGTTGAGTGTTCAAGTCTGAATTAGGGAAATACTCGGTCACCAATGAAATAAGTTTGTGTTCCCCCGCAGGGAAATGAAGCTTAACCGCCTTAAAATAGTCTATGCACTTCAGCAATACTTTCTGGCTTTTGCTCAATTTTTTAAATGAGTGTTTGGCATAAAGTCCTTCGGTAAGCAATCGATAAACAAAAGGTGAGTGAATACCGTGTTGGTTCGTGGCGCCAAGATAGAATTTGAAATAAGAGAATATACCGGACATTCGCGCGTAACTTTAGCCCTCTAAGATCGCCGAGAGTTCAAACCAACGGGCTGTCTTGGTCTCAATAAGGTCTATGAGTTGTTTGAGTTCTATGGACAATTCATCTATTTCAGCACCGCTCAAACTAGAACCTGAAAACCTGCCCTCCAGCTCTTTTTTCTTGTTTTCAAGTTCGGAGATCTCCCGTTCTAATTTGCCGTATTCCTTTTGTTCCAGATAGGACAGTTTCCGTTGTTCATCCCGGTCTTTCCAGCTTTTTTTCTGGTTTTTATCGGCGGGGACCTCCTTAAGCGCATCTTTGCTTTCCCGGGCAGAACTGTCTTCATAAGCCCGAAAATCTGAATAGTTTCCGGGAAAATCTTCAATCTGTCCATTACCGCGGAACACAAAAAGATGATCCACAACTTTGTCCATAAAATAACGATCATGTGAGACCACCAGTAAGCAACCGGGGAAATCCAAAAGGAAGTTTTCAAGCACGTTAAGGGTAACGATATCCAGATCGTTAGTGGGTTCATCAAGGATCAGGAAATTTGGGTTCTGGATCAGTACGGTACACAGATATAATCGCTTCCTCTCACCACCACTGAGTTTTTCCACGAAATCGTACTGTTTCTTTCGGTCAAATAAGAAACGTTCCAGTAACTGCTGGGCCGAGATCTGCTTTCCCTTTTTCAGCGGAATGTAGTCCCCGAATTCCCGGACCACGTCAATCACTTTCTGAGCGTTTTTTACCGGAATACCTTTTTGGGTATAATAGCCGAATTTGATGGTATCGCCCACCACTACTTTTCCGCTATCTGGTTTTTCTATGCCGGTAAGAATGTTTAGAAAAGTAGATTTTCCAGTACCATTCTTGCCAATGATCCCGAGTCGTTCACCCTTTGTGAAATTATAATCCAGTTTATCCAGTATTATAAGATCTGAAAACGCCTTGGAAACATTGTGCAGTTCCAGGATCTTACTTCCCAGTCGCTCCATATTGATCTCCAATTGCACTTCGTGAGCCTCCCTGCGTTTATGAGCCTGTTCCTTTATGGTTTTAAAATCAGCTATACGGGATTTCGATTTTGTAGTTCTCGCTTTAGGTTGCCTGCGCATCCAGTCCAGTTCTTTCTTGTAGAGTATTTTGGATTTGTGAAGTTCCACGGCTTCCCGGTCCAGGCGGGCATCCCTTTTCTCGAGGTAATAGGAGTAATTCCCGCGATAGGCATAAAGTTTGCCGGCATCCAGTTCCAGTATATCCGTGCATACCCTTTCCAGGAAATAGCGGTCATGGGTTACCATAAAGAGGGTGATCTTTTCCTTTTTAAAGTAAGCTTCCAGCCATTCTATCATTTCCAGGTCAAGATGGTTGGTCGGTTCGTCCAATACAAGGAGATCCGGCCTGTTTATCAAGGCATTGGCCAAAGCCAGTCTTTTTTTCTGGCCGCCAGATAACACCTTTACCTTTGCCTTAAGGTCTGACAGCTTTAGTTTAAAGAGTATTTGTTTGTACTGTGTCTCAAAATCCCAGGCATTAAATCTGTCCATGGCTTCGAATGCCTTCTGATATGCCTGTTCGTCTTCCGGATTTGCCAATGCTTCCTCGTATTGGTCAATTACTTTTAGTACTTCATTGTCCGAGGTAAAGATGATCTCCTCTACGCTGAGTCCTGGATCCAGAACTGGTTCCTGTTCCAAAAATGAAATACGTATCCCTTTGCGGGAGTTCACCTCTCCGCTGTCCGGGAGGTCCTTTCCTGAGATAATATTCAGGATGGAGGTTTTTCCTGAACCGTTTTTGGCCACAAGCCCGATCTTCTGGTCTTTGTTGATCCCAAAAGAGATATCCGAAAAAAGCCGGAGTTCCCCATAGGATTTGCTGATATGCTCAACAGTAAGAAGGTTCATGGAATTATGCGGACTTGTTAAAATGATGATACAAAAACAGATACCGAATGGCAAGAGTAAGCAATATCAGGCTAACCAGGGGAGCAAATCGCTGTACCCCCGAAATCCAGAAAACCACAGTTAAGCCCAGGAATATCAGCAGTACGGACAGATACTTTTTCAGCCATATGCTCGGTTTTCCGTTTCGGAATAAATAAAAACAGGCGACACAATTCAAGGGAAAAGCCCAAAATACGTTGAAATTGTATGCCGTTGAGGAGTGATCTGTAAGAAACCACAGAAAAAGCATTAGCAAACCTGCTATACCGGTAACGAAAAAGATGAAAAAGTCCAGCCAGCGGCTTCTGGCGTGATTTTTAAGATCTATATGCGTAATAGTTGCCGTGAATAGCATGAATATCAGCAACCAAAATAGTGGACTTGTGGTAAAATAATATCCACCATTGGTATTTTCAATATCCAGGATCACCCGCTCGCGTTCTACCAGTCGGGCGCCCGTAAGGGTGGTATTCTGCAGTTGTCTGTAAACGAATTCAGGTAGGAATGTATGCTCCAGAGTGGTAGCTTTCCGGTCTATTACAGCTCCCAGGGCGAGATCGATCCCCAAACTCGACCAGGAATTGGCCTTTAAATGCTGCTGGATCAATTGCCTGAATGTAGCCGAATCCTCGAGGTATTTACTGTCGTACACCAGCTTGTCCCCCAGGGCCATTTTCAATACGGCAGGGATCTTAGTGGCGCAGTTGTCGAAAAGGAAATCGTATTTATAGTATTTGTTTTCAGGTTTGGCATTCTCTTCAAGGAAATTGAATAGCTCCATCTTTTCTGCCGCCTTCAGTTGAAGAATTTGCTCTTTTACCCAGCGGTTCTCTAACTGGTAGGTGTAAAGAAAATTTGTAAAATCTGTCTTGCTTAGGGAATACAGCAGTTTGCCCCTGGCGAACTTCATGTAAAAATTGGGCGTATTAAAATTGAAAGTACCGTAGTTGTAGACCCAGTCCAGTTCGCGGGCAGGATCCTGAACTCTAATAGCAGTATGTCCAAAAGCGGCGTATAACTCCTCTCCGGTTCCACAGGTTAACACACTGATCTGGGCGTTAGGGGATAATTGGAAGGATTGTGCGTAAGTGTGGACAGAAGCCCACAATAGGATCAGGAAAAAGGCAATTTTCCTCAGCATTTTAACCAGTGCATGGGATTAATGATAACTCTGCTTGCAAATATCAGAATAAAATGTGGTTCCCCAGAACCTGAACGAAAATTATATTATTTTTACTAAAAGCAGCTATAATGAGGCAACACATTCCCAACTTTTTTACTTTGTTGAATGCCTTTAGCGGATGCATCGCAGTGATCTTTGCCGTCCGCAATGAACTTGATTATGCCGCCTTGTTTGTATTTATCGGGATCTTTTTTGATTTTTTCGATGGCCTGGCCGCCCGCGCCCTGGGGGTACAGTCAGATCTGGGAGTGCAGTTAGACTCCCTGGCAGACTTGATCACCAGTGGCCTGGTACCGGGAATTGTGATGTTCCAATTGCTGGCAATGTCTCAAACAGGTGGGTGGAATGCGACTTCTCCCATCCTGGATGAAGGCTGGTCCGGTGTAGGGCCTGCATTTTTGCCATTTGCCGGATTCCTCATTACACTTTCGTCCGCCTTCCGTTTGGCTCGATTCAATATCGATGAAGATCAGCTTAGTTCGTTTATCGGACTTCCAACCCCTGCCAATGCCTTACTCATATTATCGTTACCCTTAGTCCTGTTGTTTCACGGAAATGATTACCTGAACAGCATTATACTCAACCCGTGGTTCCTCATATTTGTGACCTTGTTGAGTACTTATTTACTCAATTCCAAAATACGCTTATTCGCGCTTAAATTTGGGAATTGGAGTTTTAAAGATAATGCCCTGCGTTATATCTTTGTAATAGTCAGCCTGGCACTGATACTTACATTGAAGTTTCTCGCGATTCCATTCATTGTTTTGTTTTACCTGCTGAGTTCTTTGTTTTCCAACATCTTATCCGTTAAACCATGAAAAAAAATTGCCTCCGGTCCTATGTGCTCATCCTACTAATAACTATAACTGTCAATTTCGTAAATGCCCAACAAAGTGGGGAAGAAGAAGGAGTTGGACAGGCGGTAAGTGAATATTTTAAACTACCCAGGGAATCTATCTTCCTGCACTTGAACAAGAGCAAGTATGTGGTCGGTGAGGATCTATGGTTCAAGGGTTATGTTTACAACAGGCAAACAGACCTTCCATTTGTTGAAACTGCTAATGTACATGTTGGTTTGTACGACAGTATTGGCAAGCAACTCACCAAAAAGCTCTTCAGGGCCGATGACGGCTACCTAAAGGGCTCCATCGCAATCGATTCAACTTATACCGGGGGCACTTACTACATAAAGGCAACCACTTCCTGGATGAAAAATTTCTCAGAGGACGATTCCTATGTTCAGCCTATTCAGGTCCTGGACAGCTCATATGAGATACCCGTGAAGACCGCTTTAAGAGAGGAGTCCGAGGTCCATTTCTTGCCCGAAGGAGGGCATCTGGTAGATGGCGTATCCACGGTAGTGGGCGTTAAGGCAATAGATTCCAGAGGTTTGGGAATTCCCATAGTTAAGGGGATAATTGAGGATGACATGGGAGAGCAGGTGATCCAGTTTACAAGCTCGCATTTAGGTATCGGTAAATTCATATTTGTCCCGAATAAAAAAATATCCTACAAGGCAAGGGTTAAATTTGCGGATGGACAGGAAAAAGAATTCTCATTGCCTGAGATCAAGGACCAGGGCCTGGTTTTGAGACTCACCAATGGCCCGGGACAGTCTAAAGTGGTATTCTCAGTGGCGACCAACGAGGCTACCAGATCCTTGCTGTCCGGACAAACTTTTTTCGCTCTTATACATTCAGACGGGATAGTCCAGCGAATGGAATTTGATTTTAAGGATAAAGTGTCTCGGGTATTTTCACTGGACAGAGATTTGCTGCCAAAGGGCATTAATACCATAACAGTATTCAACGGAAGGTCTGAGCCTGTAGCAGAACGCCTTTTTTACAATCAGGCTGAGACTACGGCAGGCAAAATGAAAATTGAGCTGCTCAGCACGGAACCGGATTCATTGAAATTCCGACTTAAAATTCCGGTGAATGTTGAAGAAAAGGCAAATCTGAGTATTTCGGTTTTGCCAAGATCTACCTTCTCCTATGATCATCAGGCCAATATTCTAAGTACATTTTACCTGCAACCTTATATAAAGGGAGTTATTGAAGATCCATCGTACTATTTTAGCGAGATAACTTCAAAAAAACTACATGAACTGGATGCTTTGTTGCTAACTCAGGGCTGGAGCCGCTACTCCTGGAATGATATGCTTTGGAATCCACCAAAGCAGACAGAAATTTTCGAAAAGGGAGTACATATGAGGTTGGCCATACCCGAGCAGTCGAAAGATGCTGCAAGCCGCATTCTGGTGCATCGTACTCGCAATCACGAAGAGCAGACCTTTGATGTTCCCGAAGAAAAGGACGAACTGGTGATCTCCAACATTTTTGCGGAACGTGGTGAAAGTATATACCTCTCAGCAGTTGGTAAGAAAGGCAAGTTGCAAAAACCCGGGGTATATGCCTCAATATTAGATAGGAGTGTTGAGGATAAACTCACAGTTTTCCCGTCCTATCCCAGCAGGGCATTAGAAGAGGTAAAAATAGCAACTGACGTCAAAAGCGATGAACTTATCTCGGAGGAAAAAGTGATTGTTTTGGATGAGGTGACCGTGGAAGAAGAGCGTTTGGTCAACGATCCTAAGACCAATGTAAATATTCCTGCTTTCCTCAGGAGTAGGGTGGTGTCTATAGACCAGAACAAGGCTATTTCATTTCCTATGGTCCTGGATATTATCCGCACCAGATACAGAGTAGTCCCATGGCCAGAGGGTGTATCTATTACTTCTTATCGCGACGGCAGGTCTCCTATTATCTATCTTGATGGAGTTCAGATATTCGACAATAACTGGATCAAGAATATGCCAACAACCCAGCTAGAAAGCTACTATTTTGACCGATTGGCGTCAAGGGAAGGGGTTAGAGCCGCAAGGGGAGAGGTGATCTATCTCTATACGAGAAGAGGTGAAGAACTCAGTCTGGGACGTGGCAAAGCCGTTCCTAATAACGCCTTTGAATTTGTTGTGGACAAAGGATTTGAACCGGATAAAGCATACTACAATCCAAAGTATTCCAGCTATTATGACGATGCTTTTGAGTATTTTGGAGTGATCCATTGGTTACCGGACCTGGAGACAAACGAGAAAGGAGAGGTGACTTTCAGCATCCCAAATCGGGGAATAAAGAACATCAGTTTGTTTATTGAGGGCATGGGAGATAAAGGTACGCTATGGTCTGCTACTCAAGATCCGGATACCTCTTTTAAAGGGCTTGAGCGGCGCTAAAAACCATATTTACTTAATCTCTGGTATAGGGCTAAGGTATCCAACTTAAGGACTCCACATAGGCGGTGGCGGCATCTGCATCCATTTCCAATACCGTAAGGCTGTCTAATTGTGCCCTTACACTATACTGATACAAAACACCGTCCTTTACGGTAGACAAATGGTTTGTCTGATTTTGATCCGTGTAGTCGTTCACAGGAATAAGGGCAACCGCTGCTGAGGTTATAAAAGAGGCCATAAAGAAAAATGCAGCAAATTTCAGCGATTTCATGGTGTATGGTATTAATGAAATTCCTTAAAAAGTACAGGAGGGAAGCAAATAGCTAAGGTCGCTGATTGCCTGTAGCTCGAAACCGGATGCAAATTAGGACAAGCTATTCAGTAAATAATTTGTGGATGTATAAACGGTAGGAGAAATTGTACAAACTGCGGTCCTTAGGAGTTTCCAGAGCATACCAAGGGCTATTTGTTGCTAGAAATCCAGTTTCTTTTTACGGAGTTCAAAATTCTGACCCAGATATACCTTTCTAACCATTTCGTCTTCGGCAAGCACTTCCGGGATCCCTGATTTTAGTATACCTCCTTCAAACATCAGATAGGAACGTTCTGTTATTGCAAGGGTTTCCTGAACGTTGTGATCTGTGATCAGAATGCCGATGTTCTTATTTTTAAGTTGGGCAACGATACGCTGAATATCTTCAACGGCTACCGGGTCTACTCCGGCAAAGGGTTCATCGAGCAAAATAAATTTCGGATCAGTAGCCAGGGCCCGGGCGATCTCTGTACGCCTTCGTTCTCCACCCGAAAGCAGGTCCCCGCGGTTCTTCCTTATATGCCCCAGGCCGAACTCTTCTATAAGCGACTCCATTTTCATATGCTGCTCCTTCTTACTGAGTTTGGTCAGTTGGAGTACACTTAGGATATTTTTTTCTATGCTTAACTTTCTAAAAACGGAAGCTTCTTGCGCCAGATAGCCAATACCGTTCTGTGCCCTCTTGTACATGGGGAATTTGGTGATCTCCATATCGTCCAGGAAGATCTTTCCTCCATTGGGTTTTATAAGCCCTACGATCATGTAAAAAGAGGTGGTCTTACCGGCGCCATTAGGACCTAGCAGCCCTACGATCTCTCCCTGGTTTACCTCTAAGGAGATCCCTTTAACAACCTTCCTTCCGCGGTAGGCCTTCATGATATTTTCTGCGCGCAGTTTCATCCTAAATTGCCGTCAAAACTAAACTAATAATAGTTGTGGCGAAAAGAATTTTTATTTTTTTAACCTTCTGATCCTTCCAGGTATTCCCAGTATTCGTAGGCCCTTCTCAGGTGTGGTACAACAATGGTTCCGCCTACCAGCGTGGCAATTCCAAGGGTTTCCAGAACCTCTTCTTTGCTGGCTCCGTTCTTATAAGAACCTTCCAGGTGGTATTTTACACAATCATCACAGCGCAAAACTGCCGAAGCTACCAGACCCAAAAGTTCTTTGGTCTTTACATCCAGTGCTCCCTCTTTATAAGCATTGGTGTCCAGGTTGAAAATGCGTTTGATCAACTTATTGTCGTTTGCGAGCAGTCTTTCGTTCATCCTGGACCGATAGGTATTGAATTCCTCAACTGGGTCGGACATATTTCTTTTCTTTTTTCGCCTGTCTTTTCAGGACGATTTTGGAGATATAAATACTGATTTGATATAATACCAATACGGGTACAGCCACAATGATCTGGCTGGCTACATCTGGCGGGGTGATCACTGCAGACAAAATTAGAACGATCACCAGTGCAATCTTTCGATACTTTTTTAGTATCTCCGGGGTCACCAAACCTACCTTGGTCAGGAAGAAGATCAATATGGGCAGTTCAAACAATATCCCGCAGGCAATCACCGAAGCTCTTACTGTAGCAATAAAGGAACTGATATCTATTTCATTCAAAACTTCCTTGCTCACCTGGTACGTACCGAGGAAGTTGATGGACAAAGGAGCAACCACGTAGTATCCGAAGAGCACGCCCATAAAGAATAAAAAGGAGGCGATGAGGATAAAACCGCGGGAGTTCTTGCGTTCCTTTTCGTATAAGCCCGGGCTGATAAACTTCCATAATTCGTACAACACATAGGGGAAACCTACAATGAATCCCGCCCAAATGGAAGTCCAGATATGAGCAGAAAACTGCCCGGCCATGGTGCGGTTCTGTATGGTAAATGGCAGGGAATCCGCACAGAAGGCGGAATCCAGACCGATGGAATTGGCGATCTTACAAAACAGCCTGTAGGTTGGGAAATCCATTTTTTTTGGCCCAAAGATGATGGTATCAAATATGAAGTCCTTCATCAGGAAGGCGACACATCCCAAAATGACTACAGCGAAGGTAGAACGTATCAGATGCCATCGCAATTCTTCCAGGTGGTCCAAAAAGGACATTTCATTCGGATCTTTAGCCGCTTTTGTCGTCTTTGCCATTACAGAATACCCTCGTTGATTAGGTTATGCAAATGAACCACTCCTTTATATTTTCCGTCGTCCACGGCAAGCAGTTGCGAAATACCATTGTCCTGCATGTCTTCCAGCGCTTTTATGGCCAATACATCTGTCCCTATGGTTTTGGGATTCGAGGTCATGATATCTCTGGCTGTGAGGCCATTGATATTGTCGTATTTGTTAAGCATGCGGCGTATGTCCCCGTCTGTTACTATCCCTTTTAAATTTCCGCCTTCCATCACAGCAGTAACACCCAACATTTTCTCGGAGATCTCGACAATCACCTGTTTTACATCGGTATCTATGGAAACTTCGGGTTTCTGGTTTGTAGCAACGATATCCGACACACGCAGGTACAGTTTTTTACCCAGCGTACCCCCCGGATGGTATTTGGCAAAATCCCTGCTGCTAAAACCGCGTAGTTCCAGCAGGCAAATGGCCAGGGCATCACCCACAACAAGCTGTGCCGTTGTGCTGGTCGTAGGGGCCAGGTTATTAGGGCATGCTTCTTTGGACACAAAGGTATTCAAGATAAAATCCGCCTGTTCGCCAAGATAGGAATCGCGGGCACCGGTCATACCGATAAGGGTATTATCTCCCTGTTTGATCAAAGGAACGAGCATTTTAATTTCGGGGGTATTGCCACTCTTAGAGATGCATATCACCACGTCGTCTTTTTGAATGGTACCCAAATCCCCGTGAATTGCATCGGCCGCGTGCATAAATATGGCTGGTGTTCCTGTGGAATTTAGAGTAGCTACAATTTTGGAGGCGATTATAGCGCTTTTCCCGATCCCTGAAATAACTACCCTTCCCCCGGAATTCCGGATGCATTCAACGGCCTCTGCAAATTGCTCATCCAGGAGTGTGGCCAGGTTGTGGATTGCATCGCCTTCAGATATTATTGTTTTCTTTGCCAGCGCCAATATGGCTTTGCTTTCACTCAATTTACGACAAGGATTATCAGGTTCTTACTGCCAGAAAATGTACGTTTTATGCGTTCAATTTCTAAAAGAATGTATTATATTTAAGAAAACAAAATTACACAAACTTATTCAATAGGGGATTCTTAAATATCGACAATATACTTTGTTCTATCGACCCGAAAAAAATCACCAAATTTTAATAGCTTTAATAGATCAAGTTCGGTTTAAGATCCCAGGGGCTGGGTTAAATGTTAAAACGGAATAGTTTTGAATGAGATGGATTTGCAGGTTGCGCTTAAGCAATATTTTGGTTTCTCTCAATTTAAGGGCTTACAGGAAGGCGTTATTAAAAACGTAATTGCAGGTAAAAATACTTTTGTGATCATGCCAACCGGTGGTGGTAAATCACTTTGCTATCAATTACCTGCCCTGATCAAAGAGGGTACCGCTATTGTGGTATCTCCGCTAATCGCCCTGATGAAAAATCAGGTGGATGCGATAAGAGGAGTATCTGCAAATAATGGGATCGCCCATGTGTTAAATTCCTCACTTACCAAAACAGAAGTAAAGCAGGTTAAACAGGACATTAGTTCCGGCGTCACCAAATTGCTCTACGTCGCTCCGGAATCCCTGACCAAGGAAGAATATGTGGAATTCCTGCAATCGGTTACCCTGTCATTTGTCGCAGTAGACGAAGCACATTGTATATCGGAATGGGGGCATGATTTCCGTCCGGAATACCGGAACCTCAGGGCTATTATCAATCGTCTGGGGGAGAACATCCCTATCATTGGCCTTACGGCAACGGCTACGCCTAAGGTGCAGGAAGATATCATAAAGAACCTCGCGATCACGGACGCCGAGATCTTTAAAGCATCTTTCAACAGACCCAATTTATTTTATGAAGTCCGCCCAAAAACGAAGAATGTAGACGCGGATATCATCCGGTTTGTTAAAAAGAATGCGGGAAAATCCGGGATCATCTATTGTCTGAGCCGAAAAAGGGTTGAGGAACTCGCGCAGGTACTTCAGGTAAACGGCATTAGCGCGGTACCCTACCACGCCGGTTTTGACGCCAAAACACGCTCCAAATACCAGGATATGTTCCTGATGGAAGAAGTAGATGTGGTAGTGGCCACCATAGCCTTCGGAATGGGCATAGACAAACCCGATGTCCGCTATGTAATCCATCACGATATTCCCAAAAGTATTGAAAGTTATTACCAGGAAACCGGTCGTGCGGGTCGCGATGGAGGAGAAGGACATTGTCTGGCCTTCTATTCCTATAAGGATATAGAAAAACTGGAAAAGTTCATGTCCGGCAAACCCGTGGCGGAACAGGAAATCGGGAACGCCCTGCTACAGGAGATCGTAGCCTATGCGGAAACTTCCATGTCCAGAAGAAAGTTCATACTGCATTATTTCGGAGAAGAGTTTGATGAGGTGAATGGAGAAGGGGCGGATATGGACGACAATGCCCGGAACCCCAAAGAAAAAGAGGAGGCAAGGGATAGCGTAATAAAACTCATTAAGGTAGTACAAGGAACCAATGAAAAGTTTAAGGCCAAAGAGATAGTCAAAACGCTTACAGGTTCCAAGAACGCTCTGATCGCATCCCATAAAACCGATGAAAAGTCGTTTTTTGGTATAGGTGAAGACAAGGACAAGGGCTATTGGATGGCTTTGATAAGACAAGTACTTGTTGCAGGCCTGCTCAAAAAGGAAATAGAGCAGTACGGAATTCTTCATGTGACTGAAGCGGGTAAGAAATTCCTGGAGAAACCGACCTCATTTATGATGACCAAAGATCACTCCTACGAAGAAAAGAAGGAAGATACGGTCATAAGCGCTCATAGGACCAATGAAAGCGCCTCTGATGCCAAATTGCTGAAGCTGTTGAAAGATCTCAGGAAAAAGGAAGCGCAGAAACTGGACGTTCCTCCTTTTGTGGTTTTCCAGGATCCTTCCTTGAGTGATATGGCTTTAAAGTACCCGGTGAATATGGAGGAACTTGTGAATATTCACGGCGTAGGGGAGGGTAAGGCCAAAAAATATGGCAAACCTTTCATAGAACTTATTGGAACTTATGTGGATGAAAATGACATTGTCCGGCCGGATGATCTTGTGGTTAAAAGTACAGGAGCAAATTCCGGGCTAAAACTCTACATCATCCAGAATATTGACCGCAAATTACCTCTGGACGATATAGCTTCTGCAAAGGGCCTGGAGCTTCCTGAATTGGTTAAGGCCATGGAGCAGATTGTCTTTAGCGGTACCAGGTTAAATCTGGGGTATTGGATTGACGAGATCCTGGATGAAGACCAACAGGAAGAGATCCACGATTATTTCCTTGAAGCCGAAACAGACAATATTGAGCAGGCGCTAAAAGAATTCGACGGGGAATACGAAGACGAAGAACTCCGGCTTTATCGGCTGAAATTCATGAGTGAAGTGGCAAACTAACCCTCAAAACTATTTCCCGGTATTCAATAAGAGGCTGTTTGAATAGCTTGTATGAGCATTGGTCACATCGAGCGTCCGCCCGGCTGTCACATTCGGACCGGCAATCGAGATGTCTTTGATATTCGAAACTATAAATAGTTCTCGACTGCCTGCCCGACTAAGTCATTCAGGCGGGCGCTCGAACTGACAATGTGATCTTTTCAAACAGCCTCTTTTATTAATAAAGCTTAATAACTTCCATTAAACTCCCCGGTAGTGATCAGGGCTACGATCATTCCGAAATACAATATACAGATCACAAGGCCGATAAGGGCAAATGCGAGGCCGATATACGCCAGTATTCTTCCTGTTTTTACATTCTCGTAACCGGTGTATTGCCCGGGATTCTCCTGGTATAGCCTTTCCGCCTTTTTTGCACTGTTCAGACTTATGATGCTGAAAATAGCGGCGAAAGGTCCACAACAGATCAGTGAGCCAACAAGGGCAATAATTCCCATGGTCAGGGCATTACTTGCACCTGGTAAAGGTTCTTGGTTCATAATTTAAAGTATATCTAGAGATTATTCTTCAATTCCCCATTGCTCCATGAGTTCACGGGATTGCTCCATATAAGCATCCCAGCCGCCCATTTGCTGAATTTGGAAAACGGTCCAGAGGAACCAAAGTATCCCAATTACCAAACCGATTATTGCTATGACCTTTGCGGTTTTCAACTGGCTGAAATTAGAATACAATTCTGGATTTTCTTTATACCTGTTTTCATCTTTCCTTACCAGAAAGAAGGCGATCCCAGCCATAATAGCGCCCGGAATACCTCCAAAGCAACAGCATATAAATGAAATTATCGCCAGAACTATCGCGATGGTCACGTTTGGTAATTTCTGTTGTTCCATAATTTAGTGTTTAGTTAGATTAATTTTAAGATAAAGTTGGCCAGTATCATAAAGACTGAGGTTATCATGAGGAATACGCTGATCTTGTTCGCGTACCTGATCTTTAGAAAGTGATCCGTAGCCAAAAAACCCAGAAGCAACACAATTGGATAGATTGCGGGGTACATCTTAAAAGCTTCCACAAACTCACCCTTCATCAAAAATACCACTGCCCTTTGCATGCCGCAACCCGGACAATCCACACCCAAAATTTGCTTGCTAAAGCAGGGTAGCATATACTCTTCCCTAATTAAGATGAAAAGTGCTGATATGGTTTTCATTTGGCTGGATTAACTTACCGAAAAATACTATTATTTTTGACTAATGAAAACAAAACAAACCATTTATTTTCTGTTGATAATCGGTGGTGCACTTATCATGGCAACGGGAAATCGTTTGATGCGAAAGGAATACGCGCTAAGCCTTGGGATTGTTCTGTTGATGTTCGGGATCTATAAATCCTCTCAGTCCTGGGGTAAATCCGGCGACAATAAAAATACGGAAGAATGAAGCAGTTTGCCGTTGGAGATAGGGTAGAAACCATTGATGATATGGTCAGCGGCCGGGTAGTGGACATAAGTCCGGAGATCGTACTTATTGAGACAGACGAAGGTTTTCAAATGCAGTTCCCTCCCAATGCCCTGATGAAAACAAGTGATGCTCCGCCTCTTGAAGTGACCAATTATGAAGCCGCCCTGGCCAAAAAGGAGAAACAGCAACCTAAAAAATCCAGCCCGAAAGTCAAGCGAAAAGAGCGCAATGCCCCTAAAATGGAGGTGGATCTGCACATACATCAATTAACCAATTCAACCAAAGGAATGAGTAATTTTGACATGCTTAACCTACAGTTGGATACTGCCAAAAACAGGCTGGAATTCGCCATCCGGAATCGCATTCAAAAAGTGGTTTTTGTTCATGGAGTAGGAGAGGGAGTGCTTAAAGAGGAGCTAAATTACCTTTTTGGCCGATATGACAACCTTACCTATTACGATGCAGACTACAAAAAATACGGTCTGGGCGCTACCGAGGTGTATATTTATCAGAATCCTTAATTGCTCAACTGGGTGGTAATAGTGCCGAAGTTGTTAATGCTCAAATCGGTTATCCTTTCCCCATTGTCGTTTACCAGAGAAATACCGCTGAGTTCAATGGTGTGTTCGTAGATCGTGGTGTCCGTAGCGCTCTGGACGGTTGTAACAAATACCTCCCCTCCCTGGGCGGCGATCTCCTCTATAACTGTTGGGGTGGTCGGAGGGATATCGTCACAAAAATAACCGGTGGTCACATTGTCCGAAAAAATGCGGTAACTCAGTTGAGACTGACTCGGTACGCTGCTGGAAATAGCCCCTTCTGAAGCCTCATTCTGAAGGATCCCGTTTTGTAGTTCCAGTATGAGCGCTTCCGAAGTATTGATCTTAAATAAAATGGAGGTGTTGATATCAGCGGCGGACTCGCAGAATTGCACACTTGCACTGTCAAAATCTATGGTTTCTATTTGAAGGTCTCCGTCATTACAGGCAAAAAGGGTAAGAAACCCAACTAGTCCGAGTATTCTTCTCATGCCTCAAAGTTAACGGAAACTCCAGGGAATTTCCTAAAGGATTATGGGGAATTTTGGAAGAAATTAACTTAAATTGATTTATTTTTGGCCGATGACTAAAACGATAGAGTACCTATGCAAAAAGTGTATCTGGATAATGCCGCTACCACCCCTGTAAGGGAGGAAGTCATTGTTAGAATGCAGGAAGCCCTGGCGGGCTGTTTTGGTAACCCTTCGTCTACTCACGGATTTGGAAGGACTGCAAAAACGGCTATTGAACAAGCAAGGAAGAACATCGCCAAATACCTGAACGCCCATCCCTCCGAGATCATTTTTACCTCCGGAGGTACCGAAGCAGATAATATGATCATTAGATCAGCCGTAAGGGATTTGGGCATACGCACCATAATCACATCTAAAATAGAACATCACGCGGTTTTACATACGGCCGAAGAGATGGTAAAGGAATACGGCATAAGCCTGCACTTTGTCGATCTGGATCCCATGGGCAATCCGCAGATGGATCACCTGGAGCAGTTATTGGATTCGGATCAGACTAAAAAGCTGGTGAGTTTAATGCACATCAATAACGAGATAGGCAATGCTATTGATATTGAGGCTATTTCGCATCTGTGTAAGGCCAAGGATGCCTATTTTCATTCAGATACGGTCCAATCCATTGGGCATTATCCCTGGGACGTCGCCCAGACCCCGATTGATTTTATGACAGCTGCCGCCCATAAATTCCACGGCCCCAAGGGGATTGGTTTTGCCTACATCCGAAAGAATTCGGGCCTCAAACCTCTGATTTTTGGCGGTTCACAGGAGCGGGGATATCGGGCAGGGACTGAACCCTTTCACAATATAGTGGGCCTTGAAGAAGCCTTTCTAAAAGCCTATGACAATTTGGAGGAGGAAAGAGCTTATGTCAGCGGCTTGAAAAAGTATTTTATCGAAAAACTGGAGGCTTCTTTGCCAGAAGCCAAATTCAACGGGCTTTCAGGAGATATGGACCAGAGTACCTATACATTGGTGAATGTGTGCCTGCCTTTCCCGGAAGATAAGGCCCTCATGTTGTTGTTTCATCTGGACTTAAAGGGAATTGCCTGCTCTAAAGGAAGTGCCTGCCAATCCGGAAGTAATGGGAGCTCACATGTCCTAAAAGAGATCCTTTCTGAAGAAGATATGAAGAAGCCTTCACTGCGCTTTTCCTTCTCGAAGTTCAATACCAGGGAGGAGATTGATTATGTGGTGGGTGTCTTAAGCGATTTCTCCAGGAACTAAGACTAAGAGCGCTTGGAGTTTTTCTGACGTTCTTTATCGTACGGGAACCTTCGGGTCGCTTTTTTCATCATTTTATCGATCATATCATCCGTGTTCTTACCGGATTTCTTATTGATCTCCTTCTCGTATTTCCAGAGGAGCTTTCCAGTTTTCCCGTCACTGATCTTAATACCGATCCTGCCGTAATTCGCATCTCCTAAAATGTAGTCCAAAAAGCTAAATTCCGCGGGGATACCACGAGAAAGAAGAATATTTACATCGAGGTTCCCACTGATGATCCCATCTACGCCAAGGATCTTGCTTAATTCCTTGATGGTATAGGTATCAATATTGGTATACGTGATCTCATTTTGGGCCAGGATGGCATTGGTGTTCTTAATGTTCTGAAATTCCACGGAGAACTTTTTCCTTTTCTTCCCCCGACCAAAATAGGTTTCCAAAGCGTCCTGAACCGCATGTCCTTCTTTTTCCTCAAGTCTTTTCCGCTCATCGTTGGAGACCTTTTCTTCCAGTTCCAGGTTGGTGAAAAATGGAATGATCGCGAGTATGGCATGATCCTGGCTCAATTGATCGAACCTGGCACTCTCATAGATGTTCTTTTGCGCGTTCGAGAACGCGAATGCGAACAAAAAGATAAATGGCAATACTTTTTTCATTTCTTGGGCAACTATAATCTCACCTGTATTTTTAAGTTCAATACTCTGCTGGTCATAAAGTTAGGAATGGCAAATTGTTGCTTACTGTCTACGTCCCGCACCCAGGTATTGGTTATGGAGTTTTGGTTGTTGAACATATTAAAGATCTCAAATCCTGCATTGAGTTCTTTAAAACCATGTAACCAATGTCCTTTGGGATATTTCTTGTTTGCACCTACAAAAATATGGGAAATTCCTAAATCTGCCCTCCTGTAATCTCTTAATCTATTCTGAAAAATATAGGGGTCGGCATAGCTGGGCGAGCCACCAGGGACTCCTGTGCTGTATTGAAGGTTCAGGTACATCCTCAGATTTGGGATGGTTGGGATGTAATCCTGAAAGAGGATCCCCAGTTTAAGGCGCTGATCTGTTGGCCGGGAGATATACCCTCTATCCTCAATATTCTCTTCGGTTCTTAGGAATCCCAGGCTGATCCAGGACTCCGTACCTGGCACAAAGGCCCCGTTAAGCCTTAGATCAAAGCCATATGCGAATGCCTTGGCGTTGTTGTCTGCCCGGTATCTGATCCGCACGTCCTCCAGGGTGTAGGCATTCACATTTGAAAGCTTCTTATAGTACCCCTCGCTCACAAGTTTAAAAGGCCTGTTCCAAAGCTCAAAACTATATTCATTGCCCAGTACAAAATGTATGGATCTCTGGGCCTTTACCCCGGGCTGGACCGTACCAGTAGCATCCCTCAACTCCCGGTAGAAAGGCGGTTGTTGGTACCAGCCGGCGGCAAATCGGAACAGCATGTCTTTTTTCCAATCGGGTTTAATGGCAAATTGCCCCCTGGGGCTGAAAATGCTATGAGAGGTTCTGGTAATACCTTCTCCATTTACCGTCCAATGCTGTGCCCTGATCCCCAGGTTGTAATACAGATCAGCGCGTTGCCATTCCAGCTGCTTGCTAAACTGCAGGTAGGCGGAGTATCTGTTGGTCCGGACAAAATTCCGGGCGCTAAGTCCTTCAAAAGGAACTATTGGAGCATCGAAGGCTTCCTCAGGCTGATTGTTGACAAATTCAGAACGGGGAGGTCTGATAGAAAATCCGGCGGAATCGATAAATTCAGATTCTCTGATTTGATCTCGTATATCCTCGTATGTGTATTTTACTCCCCATTTCCAAACACTGCCATTCCTGGCTTGTTGTCCCTTGTGGGCGATATTCAGAATAAGCGCGTCGAGATCATTCCGGGCCCGGTTGAATTGCGATCCAACCCCACGGGAGGAAGTGACTTCCCCGAGGTTCTCACTTCCCAGATTGGTCTCGATTTCAGCCAGCTCATACTGGGCTATGATATCAGAATATTCTTCTTCCCTGGTGTGATAAAGGGAAGAGATCAGCTTAAGATTCAGTTCGTCATTGACAAAATAATCCGCCTTTAGGGCACCCATAGTGGTGGTATAGGTGTTTTTCTCCTGACCCTCGTAAAATACAAGCAGGGCCTGCGGGTCTGTTATGGTCCCGAAGTTCGTTTGCCTGGTAAGCGGCCTGTTCCTGTAGTTGTTGATGGAAAAGTTACCTAAAAAGTTCAGATGCACCTTGCTGGAAAATCGATAGGTCAGATAACTTTGAAGATCGGCAAAAGCAGGGTTGAAGTTCGTAGTGGTTTGTTGACTGTTTACAAAAAGGCTGTTGTCCCGGTATCTTACCCCACTCAAACTACTGAAATTCTTGCTTTTGGAAATGGTCTCCAGGGTGGCACCGGCCCCCAGAAGGCTACCTTCAGCCTGCAACTCGAATCGGGTGGGGGTTTTGTAGGTGATATCGAGGACGGAGGATAGCTTATCCCCATACTGCGACTGGAAACCTCCGGAAGAAAACTTAAGCCCCTGGACCATACTGCTGTTGACAAAACTCAGGCCTTCCTGCTGACCGGAACGCACCAGGAAGGGTCTATATACTTCAATATCGTTAATGTAGACCAGGTTTTCATCGTAATTTCCGCCCCTTACCGCATATTGGGTACTCAGTTCATTATTGGAGAACACCCCGGGAAGCAGTTTTAATACATTCTCAACCCCGGCATTTGCCCCTGGTATCTTTTGCACGATTTCTGGCGTCAAGGTAACAATGCCTTCTACAGACCTTTCCCCAGTAGGGGTAACCACCACGCCGTCCACCTGAATAGCATCCGTTTTCATAACCGGATTAAAGGCGTAGGTTTCGTTAGTGGTCAGAATGAGTTTTTCTAAAACCACATCCTTATGTCCCAAATGCGTAAAAGTGACGGTAATCTCGGAATCCGCCCGGACCTCGAGAAGATAGAAGCCATCGGCATCGGAAAAGGTACCCGAATTCTCTGAAGTGATGTTCACATTAGGGAGTGGATTGTTATCTTCATCCAGTACGATCCCGGTAATCGATGCGGTTTGTGCCTGGACCAGTAAAACAGGCCAAATTAATAGCAGAATTAATAAAGGGTTAAAACACTTCAAAAGCCTATTTTCTGTAGAAACTGCTGGTAAAGGTAGTGGAATTCCCTACATTATCTTTAACGACAACTTTTAAGGTACATTGTTTTTTGTCCAGAATGATGTCGTCAAAATTATAGGTGATTGTTCTTGTTTTGGGCTCGTATTCCATCAGTATCCACTCCCCGTTTACCGTAGCAGCGTAAGAGTCTATGCCACTCAGATCATCTGAAATATGCAGGCTCAGGTAACGGTAATTATTCAACCATTGTTTTTCCTTGAAGTTCTTGGCGTAGACTTTTGGCGGAATGGTATCCTTTGCAAGTGTGTAGGTTCCCAGGTTTCTGGTTCTGGTAGTAAAGACCTCTCCCCGTTTGAAAGTTGTGGCATAATTCGGCTTCAGTTTTCTGTCTAAGCGGGCGATAAATAGTTCTTTCCGCTCTTCTTCACTGTATTTGGACGTGTCAAAGGTGATCGTAAAGTTCCGGTGTGCGGGTACACTGTTATTGTGGATGGTGATGGTGTCGGATCCCTTTTTCAGATCAATATAAAAGTCATCGTAAAAGGTATTTGCGGGGAAGTACACCTTAGCAACACCAAGATCGAAGTTATTGGGCTTTTTGGCCACGATAAAATCCGCGGACTCCGGGTTTTCTTTAGGTACCTTAAGGGCGCCGCGTTTTCCTTCTACCGGGATCATGAGTTTGATCATATTATCGTCCAGATCCCGGATGCGGATCTCTACCTGATACGTCATCCCCTCTTGAATCGCGATCTTACCATCGTTATAGAGCTCGTTGTAAATGCTCAACCGGTTTCCCGGAGCTTTAAAGCAACGCTGAAGTCGCTGTTTAGACTTTCCAAAATGCTCATAATCGATCAAAGTGTTGATATATCTTGATTCCGAAAAAGAAAAGCTTTCAAAATCGTAATCCGTGTATACTTTGCCATTGACAATTTGCTGCACCCCGTAAACTCCGTTCCTGTTCGCCGCGAGATCCTGCCGGTCATAAGTCCCGATCGCAAATCCGATAGTGCCTGCGGCATACACTTTATCAGCGAGGAAAGTACCGTTGGATTGCTTCCTGAAATTTACCTGCACCTTTTGACTGCTCTGATTCACCTGCGCATTTCGCGAAAGGGGATAAGCGAATACCTTGGTAAGGATTGGGTTAGTGGCATCCCTTACCTCCAAGCCATAGAGAAGGGGATTGGTGGGTTTTTCAGATACGGAACTGCGTATTTCGAAATGGAGATGAGGACCTGAGGAGCCACCGGTATTCCCGGTAAAGGCGATTACCTGATCTTTACTTACTTTGAGTTCCCCAAAATCCGGAAACATCTCTACCTCATAGGACTTTTTCTGGTATTGAATCTTTTTGACATAGGCTTCTATTTCCGGTGAGAATTTTTGCAAATGGGCATAAACCGAAGTGTAGCCGTTGGGATGTGCAATATACAGAGCCTTGCCATACCCCCAATGAGAGATCTTTATACGGGTAACCGTTCCTTCTGCTATGGCGTAGATGGGAAGTCCCTGTCTTTGCTGTGTTTTGATATCTATTCCGGCGTGAAAGTGATTGGAACGGAGTTCTCCGAAAGTGCCGGCTAATACCAAAGGAATATCCAGAGGTGATCTGAATGCGTCCCGGGGATATTTTTCCTGGCTATTCAGGGCGATTGCCATTAAGAACAAGAAACAGAAAAATGTTCTTCTCATAGGTGCGGCGTTAATGCGAAATTAACCAATAGGTTTGAAAACGTAAAGATTCAGGAATCAAATTCCAGGCCATTTTTGTAAGTCAACGATTCTAAACCAATTAAAGTATTACTTCAAGAATAATTCGTAAAACTTTTGCGAGGTCTTAAAGGGAATGTTAACTTTGTGTATAACGCATTGACATTTGCACATGAGCGAATTGGCCGAAATCGTTGATTCTTTGGAAAATAAGATTAGCAAGTTGTTGCATAAGTTGGAATTGCTCAACCAGGCTAACACCAAATTGGAAGAGGAGTTGGTTACTCTTAAAAATAACCACCAAAGCGCGGCGGAGGCTGTTTCAGAATGGGAAGAAAAATATAAATCTCTCAAGCTCGCAAATACGATGCTGGGCAGTGATAAGGATAAGACAGAAGCAAAGCTCAAAATAAACGCATTGATCAGGGAGTTGGACTATTGTATGGCTCAACTTGCTGAATAGTATACAGTTATGACGGAAAAGCTGAAGATAAAGCTTTCTATTGCGGACAGGGTATACCCTCTTACGATCGACCCGAGTCAGGAGGAAGGATTGCGCAAGGCCGCGAAGAATATCGAACAGCTGGCGAAAAAATTTGAGCAGAACTATGCCGTTAGGGACAAACAGGACGTTTTGGCCATGTGCGCTCTTCAATTTGCATCTAAAATAGAGCAAAGAGGTATAGATAAATCGGAAGACACAAAAGAGGTTGCAGAGCGGTTAAAGGCTTTAGGCGATCTTGTGAATTCCAAGCTTAGCATAAAATAAGTTCTTTTAAATAGCATTTAAATTACTGCCCACATTGGTATCTAATTTTTGACAAACTCAACACTAATTTGTTTGAAAAGGGTGAGTTTAGTTTGTAAAAGCAGGCCTTCTCGAAAGGATCCTTGATCAAGCTGTTAGCCCTAAACCTGTTTATTGGAGTTTGTACAGAACTTCCATCAATGTGGGCTTTTTATATTAAATAATCTGGATATATGGATATAACAGCAATAGGAATAGGGGCAATCGCAGGACTTGTAATCGGGTTCATTATTGCGAAATTCCTGGAAAAAGGCAAGGCTTCCAAAACCATTGGAAATGCAAAAAAGGAAGCCGCGGCCATCATCAAAGATGCTAAAATAGAGGGGGAACAAGTTAAGAAAGACAAGATCTTCCAGGCTAAAGAGAAGTTTTTAGAACTCAAGGCTGAGCACGAAAAAGTAATCATCAATAAAGACAAAAAAATAGCGGAGGCTGAGAAGCGCACAAGGGATAAAGAATCCCAGGTGAGTGGCGAGCTTTCCAGGAATAAGAAACTAAACGATCAGCTTGAACAGCGCATCAAAGAAGTAAATCACCGTCGGGAGTTTTACGAGAAGAAACAATCTGAACTGGAAAAGCTGCACAAAAGCCAGATACAACAGCTGGAAGTGATCTCCGGCCTGTCCGCGGAAGAAGCCAAAAGCCAGTTGCTGGAATCGCTTAAGGAAACGGCAAAGACGGATGCCATGACCTATATGCAGGCCACTCTGGAAGAAGCGAAACTTACCGCTCAGCAGGAAGCCAAAAAAATAGTTATCAATACCATTCAACGTATTGGCACTGAGGAAGCTGTAGAAAACTGCGTATCGGTGTTCAACCTGGAGTCGGACGATGTAAAAGGAAGGATCATTGGGCGGGAAGGCCGCAATATTCGCGCTCTGGAGTCCGCAACCGGCGTTGAGATCATCGTGGACGATACCCCTGAAGCCATAATCCTCTCTTGTTTTGATTCTGTTCGGAGGGAGGTAGCCAGATTATCGCTTCACAAATTGGTCACAGACGGCAGGATACACCCGGCAAGAATAGAAGAAATCGTAAAAAAGACCGAAAGGCAGATCGAACAGGAGATCGTGGAGGTAGGTAAACGGACCGTCATCGATCTGGGTATTCACGGATTGCACCCGGAACTTATCCGGGCGGTAGGGCGTATGAAGTATCGTTCCTCATACGGCCAGAACCTGCTGCAACATTCCAGGGAGGTTGCCAAGCTCTGCGGTGTGATGGCCGCAGAATTAGGCCTGAACCCAAAGCTTGCCAAAAGGGCTGGTCTGTTGCACGATATAGGGAAGGTACCCAATACGGAAGTCGAGATTGAAACTCCTCACGCCATATTGGGAATGCAGTGGGCAGAAAAATTTGGTGAAAAGCCAGAGGTTTGCAACGCCATAGGCGCCCACCATGACGAAATTGAAATGAAACACCTTATTGCACCGGTGGTGCAGGTGTGCGACGCCATAAGCGGAGCCAGGCCGGGAGCCAGAAGACAGGTATTGGATTCCTACATCCAAAGGTTGAAGGACCTGGAAGAGATCGCCTTTGGTTTCGGTGGTGTACAAAAAGCTTACGCCATTCAGGCCGGAAGGGAGTTGCGGGTAATTGTTGAAAGCGAGAAGGTCAGCGACGATAAGGCAGCTCAGTTATCCTTTGAGATCTCACAAAAGATCCAGACTGATATGACTTACCCCGGGCAGGTGAAAGTTACCGTGATCCGGGAGACCAGATCGGTAAACGTTGCGAAGTAAACCAAATAAAGGTCTCTAAAGCCTGGAAGAACTACTGATCTAATAGAATTTACCATTGTCGGCATTCCTTTGGATCTCCGAAGCGGATTTGAGTATGCCGTGCATTGCAATGTATATGCCAGGATCCAGCAGGTTTGCGGCACCAATAGCCACTCCCAGATTTATCGGGGCATCAGAATTGGAAAATCTTTCTGGCCGCATAGCGCCAGTCAATATAACGACCTTCCTGTCTACCCTGGAACTTAAGAATGCTGCGGTGTCCATCATGGTATCCGTCCCGTGCGTAACCACATAGGCGTCTGCCACTTCCTTATTTATGAGATCTGCCAGGCTTTGCCGGTCTGCTTCCGTGATCTCAAGACTGTCTTTCTGACTGGCTGTGTGTATCTCGTATTCAAAAGATGGATCTAGTTTCGAAAGGATCCGTTCGGTAGCCGGTTCTCCAAACTCAAAGGCCCATCCGCCCTTAGTCTTAGGATAATCCTTATCTATGGTTCCCCCGGTTTGAATAAATAGGATTTTCATCGTGGTGTTTTATAGGTCTGTGGCCTGCTTTAGTGTGGGTGCTTATATAAATTCATTGGATCGCTCCATCGTGGAAGCCGGCCCGTTTCCAGGTACCCTCTTCCAATACCCATACCGTGGTGACCCTGAATGCCCGTTCTTCGCTGACGCTATCCCGGGTTTGTGAAACCAATACCTTAGCCGTTGCTATGGCAGAACCACCGAGTTGCTGAATTTTGAGCTCCTCCATGCGATAATCGTGCACCACCAGTTCGCCGGATTCTATGGCACTTTTCCTTTTAACCAGGTAAGATAACCAGGACGATTTCCCGATGGCTGGAGAATTGCCATTGGTGTGCTGGTATTCTTCCGTGATGAGCCCTTCCAGCTTTTCGATATCCGCTGAGGCAAATGCCTGATTAAAATTTTCTATGGAGGTTTTCAATGTGTCCTCATTCGCAGTCTTATCCGGGCTTTTTCCCGAGCAGGCGAATATCAGAACAAGGAGAAAAGACAGGAGAACAGCTTTCATATTTCGTCGATCGGTAGAAGTTGGAAGTTACTCTTCTTCTGAAGAAGCTTCAGTGTCAGGTGCTTCTTCAGCTTCTTTATTCAGGTTGTTTTCAAGGATATTTAATTTTTTAAGCTTCGCCTTCCAGGTAGCCAGAGCATCTTTATGCCTTTCAATATTCTGGATGACCTCCTGCACTACCGGACTGTTTTCTGAGGCATTGGAGAAAAATTGCAGATTGTTTTCCAGTTGGCGGATCTCGCTCTTACTTTCATCGATCTTTCGCCTGATGAAAGTACGTTCGTTCATTATGGCCCGATCGTTGTCTGCCTTCGCCAGTTGCTGGATCTTGTTTCCGTATCGCAAGAGCTCGGATTCCTGCCGGCTAACATCGAGCTTCTTAAAAAGGGCGTCAAGAATTTTATTGAATTTGCCGTTTATGCTTTTCTTGTTATAAGGCACTCGTCCATAGGTCTTCCATTCATCGATAAAACCTTTGATGGTGCTGATGTCTTTGTCCCGGTCTCCGGTCAGCTGAAAGGCCCTTAGCTTTTCTATGCATTCACTTTTTTTGAGGAAGTTTTCATTTTCTTCCTTAAATGCCGCATTTTTTAGGGCGTGAAGCCTATCGAAATAGTGATTACAGGCATCCTTGAACTCGTTCCAAATCTTATCCGAATATTTTCTGGGCACATGGCCAATGGTTTTCCACTCCTTTTGAATACGCTTCATTTCCGGAGTAACTGTATCCCAGTCTTCGCTATCCTTCAGGCTGATGGCCTTTTCAAGCAGAGCCCGCTTCTTATCAAGATTTAGCTGCTGTTCTTTTTTCAGGTTTTTGTAATAGGCATTCTTATTCCGGTTAAAACCGCGTACAGCTTCTTTGAAAGCAGCCCAGGTGGCCTCGTTCACCTTTTGAGGTACTTTACCAGCCTTGAAGAATTCCTCCCTTAGCGCCTCTACCTCTCTGATCTGTTGCTGCAAGGCCCTGTGGTTGGTGGAAACGTTGGCTCCAATAGCCTGTATTTTAGTAATAATCTCGTTTTTGGTTTCCAGGTTCTTTTCATAGACCTTATCTAGCTCTTTGTAATGCTCCTGCCTTCTCTGGTGCATTACTTTGGTCGCGTTACTGAAACGCTCCCAGATCTCTTCCCGATGTTCCTTGCCTACCGGGCCTATATCCTCTTTCCAGATCTTGTGAAGCGTCTGCAGCTCCCGGAATGCTTTGCTGAGGTCAGGCTCTTTGGTCAATGCCTCTGCCCGCTCCACGATCTTCATCTTTTCTTCCAGATTGTGTCTGAAATCCAGATCTCGAAGTTCACGGTTAAGGTGCAGAAAGTCGTAGAAGATCTCTATATGATGGTGGTAGGTCCGCCAGACGTCATTGTAGTTCGCCCTTGGGACGGGACCTGCGTTTCGCCACCTTTCCTGAAGGTCTTTAAAGTTTTTGTAAGTGGTATTGATATCCTCTTCAATATTGACAAGGCTCTTGAGTTCTTCTATGATCTCCAGCCTGTTCGCAAGATTCAGCTTTAGGTTTTGTTCCAGGTTCTTGTAATACTGGTTTCGCTTTTCGCGATAATCCGAGTAGACCTCATTGAACTGCCGTTTGGTGACTGAACTGTAACGGAAGTCTATTTCATTACCCCCTTTGCTGATGAACTCCTCTTTTTTGTGTTCTAAGAATTCCTGAAACTTAAGGTCGAACTCGTATTTAATACCATCCACATGCTTTCGAATGGCCTGTACTTTTTCGTTACGTACGAGTCGCTGTAGTTCTCCGACCAGGTTTTCCATGGACATGGAGTGGTAGTCCAGGATTGGAATGTGATGTCTTCGGTGATTATCTTCGTCCTCAGCGTCTTCAGCGTTGGATTCATCAATTTCTTCTATAACATCTTCTTCCGTTCCGGCTTCCTTAGCAGGGGCATTTTCGTCTAAGGTTTCCGATTTTATTTCAGTGCTTTTCTCTGAATCTGTTGTATTTTCAGTAGTTTCTGAATTTTCATCCCCCCCTACATCTTCCTGTAGTTTTTGATCTTTCTCTTCCAACATCCTTTAATGTTTTTCTTTCCACGCCCATTCTCCAATGTAAGATACTAACAACCTACTTAACTGACAAGGTTAAGAAACTTCTTTTTGGCGGATATTTCTGGCCTTAGGTAAGGCTAAAATCGTATAGGTAGAGGATAATAGACTATGAATTCCAGATACTCCAGGCCTTTTCTGCCTGAAGTTCAAGCATTTTCAGGCCGTTGCTGATGGCGGCACCCTGTTTTTCGCCTTCCAGCAGGAACCGGGTCTTTTCCGGGTTATAAATTAGATCGAAGAAAAGGTGAGTAGAAGAAACGAATTCATAGGGGATGTCCGGCCTCTGTTCAACATTGGGGTAGGTCCCCAATGGGGTACAATTCACAATCACGGAGTATTGTTCCATAACATCCTGATTGAGATCCGAATAAGCCAGGGCCTCTTCCCCGGGATTCCTGGACACAAAGCGAAAAGCTATGTTCAGTTCATTAAATACAAAGGCGACCGCCTTGGAAGCTCCTCCTGTACCGAGGATCAAAGCGGCCTTGTGAGCTGGTGTCAGCATAGGTTCAATGGCTTTTTGGAAGCCATATATGTCGGTATTAAAACCGGTAAGCCCATTGCCATCAAATTTGATGGTGTTCACTGCACCGATCTCAGCCGCTTGGGGATGTAATTGATCCAGAAAGGGGATCACATCCTCTTTGTAGGGAATAGTCACGTTTAGCCCTCGTAAGGCCTTATTTCGCAGTGTTTGGAAGTCTTTAATGTCTTCTATATCGTAATTCTCATAGATATGATCAGAAAGCCCTAGCAGCTCAAATTTCTCGGTAAAATATTTGCGTGAAAATGAATAGGATATGTTCCTGCCTACCAGGCCGAACTTATGCTTTTTGGTTTCTGTTTTTTCCATACCAATCCAAAGCTAATAAAATTAATACTCCAAGAAGGGCGAAAACCGCGGCCCACCAGGTCTCGCTTTGGCCAATTTCAGGAAGGTAACGCTCGTAATTCCTAATGATCTTATCTCCGTTGGAATCCAAAAGCGGAAGCCCTTCGGCATCCAGAACAAAGATCGTTCTTTTCCAGGGCCAGACCACCCCAAGGGATCCTGTTATAAAACCTATGATCACCGCAGTGGTAAGATGCTTAAAACGCTTCAAGACATAGCCAAGAAGATGTGAGAGGCTCACCAGTCCGGTCGCGGACCCCGCGGTAAAGACTGCCAGGATCTTAAGTGTATTCAATCGTTTCGGATTCTGTGCAAAACTGAAATCGCCCTGAAAAACCTCGGACATGGTGTCGTACAAAGCGTTTACCGAATCGACCAAAAGAAGTACGTAATTGCCGAGTAAAATGAGAATAAAGGAGCCGGAAAGACCTGGTAAGGTCATACCCGAAACACTGATAATCCCACAGAGAAAAATAAACAACAGGTTGTCATTTTCTTTGGCCGGGTTAAGAAAGCTTATGGATATTCCGACGATCAATCCCAGTATTCCAGCTGGTATTGTCCGCTTGTTCCAATGCTCAAAATCCTTGGCGATATAATAGATGGAACCGATGATCATCCCAAAAAACGCTGCCCATACAAACAATTCCTTTGTTTCGAGAAAATAGTCCAGCAATTTGGAGACGCTGAAATAGCTTACCAGCATGCCGAAAATCAGCAGGGTTAGGAATTGCCCGTTGGTATAGCGATAGAAGCTCCTGAACCTGCCGTTAAACAGCAATTTGAAAGCCTTCAGATTGATTTTCTGCAGGGAATAAATGAATTCCTCATAAAACCCTGCCACGAAGGCCACAATGCCCCCTGAAACACCGGGCACCTTGTTGGCCGCACCCATACAAAGTCCTTTGATGACCAAAAAAAACTTATCTAAGAACGATCTAGGTTGGTGCATATGAGGTCAGTGCTTATTTTTTAGATGCGGTTTTCTCCAGGATAAAAATAAGTGAAAACCCCAGAGCGGCAAGTACAACGGCATAGAGTAATTGAGGATCTCCATCAAAAGTCAGAGGCGATACGCTGGCTTCATTAACCGGAACGACCTTATCTCCAAAAGTTTTAGTTTCCAGCACTTTTTTCCAGGGCCAGATCTTGTTTAAAGAACCTAAAATAAAACCTGTCAATAATGCCAGGGTAGGGTTTCTGTAATTTTTAAACATCCATTTAAGGAGTCTGGCAAAACTGAGCAATCCAAACACGGCTCCTACGGCTACTGTGACCACTACGGTAATGTCTCGTTCGTGCACAGCATCCAATATGGTTTTATAGGAACCGAGCAGGACCAGGATAAAAGCTCCGGATATACCCGGCAGTATCATTGCACAGACTGCAAGCGCTCCTGAAAGGAACAGAAATGGCAGGCTTTCCGTGTTTTCCGAAACGGGGAGCGTAGTAATGTAGTAGGCAATACCGGCCCCAACCAAAAGCATGATCACTGCAGACAGGGACCACTTTTCTATGGACTTTCCCACAAAATAAACACTGGCCACCACCAGCCCAAAAAAGAATGCCCAAAGCAAAATGGCCTGGTTTTCCAGTAACCAGCTGATCAATTTTGCCAGGGAGACCACGCTAATGGCAATTCCTGAAAACAGCGCCAGCAAGAAATTCCCGTTTAGCTTTTTCCAGGCCGCCTTAAAGCCTTCATTCTTCAAGACTTTAAACAAACCCAGGTTGATGTTGTTGATGCTGCTGATGAGCTCTTCATAGATGCCTGAAATAAAGGCTATAGTTCCTCCTGAAACCCCTGGAACCACATCAGCTGCTCCCATGGCCATTCCCTTCAGGGCAATAAAGAAATATTGTAGTCGGTTGCGGTCTTCCATAAAAAAGAAAACACAAAAGTAGCCTTTTTATTCTGAAGCTTTTCGGGTATTTAACGTCCCTTTTAGGTTTTAGAAGCAGTCATACCCAGACCGGAATAAAACCCAGAGAACCGCCAGGGGTCTTGCAGATTATTTTCGAGCGTGTTTTTTGGTTGCAGCAATGATATTCTGAGCCCAGGCCGAGTGATAATAATCCGGAAATTCACTCTCAAAAAGCGCTACCTTGGCCGGATCCGCGGTAAGTGCCTGCAAAAACTTATAACGTGCCTCGATCCGCTCATTTAGCATCAGGTAGAGACCTACCATTTTGTATTGGATCTCCGCTTTTTCCGGATAGAATTCCAGGCCTTGTTTCAGGATTTGCACCCCGGCCTCAATTTCTTCATTGGCCACTACAACATCGGCCCATTTCAGCCAGGTATCCAACTCGTAATTCCCCAGGTCTACCGCTTGCTTATAGGCAAAATCGGCCTCGTCAAAGTTGCCCAGGGCTGTGTGTATCCTGGCACATTTCTTCCAGTACAAGGGGTTTTCTCCATCAATATTGATGGCTTTATTGACATAATAGAGCGCCCTTTTCAGGTTGTTCTTTTTGAAATAGAAGTCCGTAATGGCCAGCCATCCCTTGTCTAAGAGCGGGTCTTCGTGAACGGTCTGGTAGTAGTAATATCTGGCCAGATCATCGTTTTTCAACTGCTCATAGCATTTACCCATTCTCAAATAGGCATGCGAAGTAGGGTCTTCTATTTTAATAGTGGTTTCGTAATTCTCGATGGCCTCCTGGTACTTACCAAGTCTCTCCAGTACTTTTCCCTTTTCAAAATAAGCGCCAATGAAGGAATCATCAGATATAATAGCAAAATCAAAAGCTGCCAGCGCCTCCTGGAACATGTTTTCCGTGAAATATTGTTTGCCCAATTGATGCCAGGCCACTTGTGAATAAGGGTTCCTGTCCAGATAGTCGTTCAGGTATCGAATGGCACCTTTGAAATCCTCCAGAAATTCAAAACAGTAGATAACATTGTAAAGCGATGAATAGTCTTGTTGATCAAAGGAAACACAGACCTTAAAATTCTCTTTGGCCTTTTCAAAGTCGTCCATAAAAAGATATTCCATACCCAATAGGGAATAAATATCAAGGCTGCCTTCGGACAATTCGAGCGCCTTTTGCAACATGGCTACTGCCGCTTCATGGTTGTCTTTTTTGGAATAGATATTCGCCCGCTGAATGTAGATCTCATCGTTGTTCCCGTCCAGGGATTGAAGGTGGTCCAGGATGGTCTCGGCGGTGTCCAGATTGTTCTCAAAAACCAGGACTTCCACTTCCAGAAGTTTTAACTCCGTAGCATCGGGATGCTGCTGTAATCCAATCTTAATAGCTTTTTTCGCCAGGGATATCTTGCCATTATTCAGGTAGTGATGAATGATGTCTTCGAAGTCTTCTGCATCAAAGAAATAGACGTCATCTGTCTTCAACATTGATTCAAACTTGGCGATGGGGTGGCTGGGTCTTTCGTTAGGATCTAACGCCATAGAATGGTGCTTGGTTAAACTATGGAATTAAAAATAATCTTTTTGAGACTACAATTTCTTCCGAATTTGGGCTATATTATTAACAAAGTAGTTAACAGCTTTATTGCTTGTAACTTGTTAAAATTTCGAGGATCAGATCGCAACCCTTGTCAATCTCTTCCGAGGAAATAGTGAGCGGAGGGGTAATGCGCACGGCCCTTTTTTCAAAGAGCAACCAAAACAAAATCAACCTCTTTTTAGCAGATTCCAAAACCAGATAATTGGCAATTTCCTCATGTTTCAGGATCAATGCCAGCATCAGTCCCTTACCCCTGATCTCCTGGATATAGGGGTGCTTAAGTCTGTTCCTTATCTGTCTTTCCTTTTCATAGATATCATCAATTATGTTTTCGTCCCTTAGTGTTTTTAAGGTGGCCAAACTGGCTGCGGCTATTACCGGATTGCCTCCAAAAGTGGTGATATGACCAAGCTCCGGATCCCTGCTAAGTAATTTCATATGTTCCCCGGAAGCCGTAAAAGCGCCCACTGGCAGCCCGGAGGCCATACCTTTCCCCATAACCAGAATATCCGGGATGCAATTGTAGTGCTGAAATGCAAACCACTTACCAGTTCTGCCAAAACCCGGTTGTATTTCATCCAGTATCAGTAATGCTCCCGCTTCGGTACAACGCTTTCGGACCTGCTCCAGGTAATTGGGCTCCGGAACTATAAAACCGGCTCCGCCCTGAATGGTCTCCAATACCACAGCCGCGGTCTTATCCGTTATACGGGATAACTCATCTTCCCGGTTGAATTCGATATACGAAATATCAGGAAGCAACGGCCTGAAGGGAGCTTTCCGACTTTTAAAATCCATTAAGCTCAGGCTTCCGAGAGTATTTCCGTGATAGGCGTTTTTCGCTGCGATGATCTGAGACCGTCCCGTTACCCTTCGTGCGAGTTTTAGTGCCCCTTCCATGGCTTCGGTTCCCGAATTTACCAGGTAGGTGCTTTCCAATGGATCCGGAAGTATATTCGCCAGCATTTGGGTATAGGTCACGGCAGGTTCCAAAATGTATTCCCCGTATACCATAACATGCATGTACTTTTCGGCCTGTTTGCTGACCGCCTCCACAACATTAGGGTGGGAGTGCCCAAGCGTACAGGCGGAAACTCCTGCAACAAAATCGAGATGGGCTTTACCGTTCGCGTCATAGATATAACTTCCCTGAGCACGGGTTACCTCTAAAGCCAGGGGATGCGAAGTGGTTTGTGCCTGATATTTCAGGAACTCATTTTTCATTACTGCGGGAGGTTTTTTTGTCGGTTCCCTCTTGCTGCGGTTTTATTGCCTGTGTATTGGAAGGTGGGATCTTATTTATTGGATCTCCCTCATTGGCACTGCGCTGTTCTTCTTCCGCTTCAATATCTATGGGGTTGCTGATCCCCTTAATGACGGGCAGTACCAGATTGTTGTCATCCTCGTCAAAAATATCATCCTTAGACCGAATGCGCTCGTCTCCCCTCCAGATAAACCCTTTTAGTTTTCGGCTGTTTTCCGGAAGGTCCTTTTCCGGGAAGATATCCCCATCCGGATCGGTTATAAAAGTGATGTCCTCAATATCACTTTCTGCCAGGGTCATTCGGATTTTACTACATATGGTCTTGTTGATCCCTATGAGTTCCTGATCATCGTTATACATATAGTAGATCACTTCTGTATTCTTGATAAGGTCTACCAGTTTGAGCTCATTTTCGATGAATTTACCAAATAAGTCCTTCCCCTTTGCCTGATTAAAGCCTTTTTTACCGATGGTATCCTGAGAAATTATAAAGGCGTTATTCAATACTTTCAGGGAGTCCAGTTTATCTGTTTCCATGTCATTGAGCAGATGTATACTATCTCCTGTCATCTGATTTTCCATATTCCAGAGGATAGGATCAGTAATTAACTGGGTTATACCTGTGCGCTGCTCAAAGTGAATAGAGTCTGCCTTCCCGCTGAGGTCGGTTTTGTAGAATTTGGAATTGCGAAAAGCCCTCAGAATTCGTTCTTCAGGTTTTCCAGTGACCATTAAGGTATCTCCGTGTATATACATGGAGTCCTTCTCCACCAGGCCGATAAAAACACCTCTTTTGGTGGCAAAAACGGAGTCCCTTGCCTTAAAAACCTCGCCGTAATGGGCCTTTATCACCGTATTATTTAAGGTGTCCGTAACCTTGATGTTGTTGGTCGCTGAAGCAAATTCGGAAGCCTTGTCAAAAAACAAACTATCTCCTTCAATAATACGGTTGTTATAGTCTATACGGGTGTTCTGTATGCCGTAACCGCTTTCGATCTTGGTATCGTAAAAACCACGCTCGCAGTACATCTTATAGGTTTCTCCCGTTATGGTACTCGGCCCGTACATATACAGATTTTTGGAAGTGGTGTAGTAATCCAACCTCTCGGAATCTACTATATAGTCAGGGTTTTTGATGTGAACACTATCCAGGAATTGGTACTTTTTGATCTCCATAAAATACCTTCCGATCTCACTGGTGAGGGTGTTGGCAGAATCAATGACCGTACCTGAGGTATTGTAATAGGCTTCCTGTTTCTCACGGTCAAAATAGAGGGTATCCGTACGAAGGGTCATGTCTGCATTATTCAAAACCACCTGCTCCCTGGCTTTGGCTAAACGGGTGTTTCCGTCGTAGTCGATTTTTTTACTCCTCATTTGTACGGAGTCGCCCTGCTTTAGCAGTATATTACCCACCGCCTTCAGCTTGTTTTCTTTTTGGTAGAAAACAGCCGCATCGCACCATAGACGGGCTCCCTGATGCTCAAACTCTACCTGACGGGTATCTTTGCTGAAAATAGCCGCTCCCGGATAATTCTCCTCATCCTTGGTAAAGTTCGCCCCGTAAACAATGTTGATTTCCTTCTGCTCCTGGGGTTCTTCCTGGGGGTGAGCTGCCCAGACAAAAAATAAGATAAAGGTTAGAATAAAATGACTTCTCAAAACCCAAATTTTGCCCAAAAATAGCTTTTTTTGGAGGAGCCAGACAAAGATTAGCACCGATTTAGGATTTCACTGCCCGTTGATACCACCGATTACTTCAAGATCGGTATTGCTCTGTTTCAATTCATTTATGGCTTTAGGAGATACCTTTGTACCCCAGAGGTAGACCCTTTTCAGTGCAGGAAGGGCAGCGATGGACTCCATGGCGTCATCCGTAACCTGCGTCCCATATAAATTCAGAGCTTCAAGATGTTCCAGGCCTTGTAGTTTGCTGACTCCGGCATCTGTGATCGACGTTTTTTCCAGTTGCAGCCGGGTAAGGTTGGTGAATGCCGCGACGGGCTCCAGCCAATCATCCTGTACGTTGCTCCCGGCCAAAGAGAGCCATGTAATGTGTTCGCTGGCCTCGCCCAGTACTGCCAGGTTTTCTGCGGTAAGACTGTCACCAGAGAACTTCAGGTCCAGGAGATTATTTTCCGCCCCAAGCGACTTGATGCTAAAACCATTTTCTCTTATTTTGTTTAGATTCAGGCTGTCCAGCGGTTCCAAAGACACTGAGGCATACCAGGGTTTGATCTCGGTATCCAGTTGATAGAGTCCTAAAAGTACTGGTTTTACCCCTTCCTGGACCTCTTTAGGGTTCAGTACCTTTTCCGGATCTGCCCCCTGGCTTATCCACCAATGCAGTACCTGAATTTCGTTATACGATAGCGGTTCTCCTCTGGGAGGCATATATTTCTCACTAGAGGGGCTTAACGTAACTCTTCTAAAAAGTTCACTTTCCAATGGATTTCCCGCAGCGATTACCGGCCCATTGTCTCCACCTTCCTGAAAGGCTACCAGATCTTCCATGTTCAGACCACCCCGCTGCTCTTTATTGTTGTGACAGGCCACACATTTGGATTCTAATATAGGATAGACCATCTGCGGATAGATCAGTACCGTATCTACGTCACTCAGGCTGGGATATTCATTTTCGGGCTTTTCCTTGCTGAACAGGCCTTTAAGGGGTTCCGGTGCGTATTCCACCAGGTAATCTTCACCATGGGTGATATTTCCTCCTAAATGGCCTTCCAGGACCAGTATGAGAACAATCCCGGCAGAAAGCAGTTTGTGAATTACTTTGGAATAGTTACCCGGCTCGCGTTTTATCCACCATCCGACTGTGGCCGCAACAGCCAGGCCAACCCCTAACCATCTGTGCCAGAAAAGCTCACTTTCGGGATAGTCTCCTCCATTAGCCAACAGCCAACCGCAAAAGGCCGCCAAAATCGCACTTAGTGCACCCAGAAACCAGGCTGTAGAAACCAGGCTGTGATAAGAAGTAGCCTCTTTTCGCTTTTGTAGCCATTCAAATACTATGGCAAGCAGTAGAAATCCTATGGGAAGGTGAACGATTACGGGGTGAAACCTTCCCAGAAAAGTACTAAAGTCTAATGCGATCATATGCGGAGGAGTTCTTTGGTATTTTTTTTAGACCCTGTGAAGCTTTATGGGGTAAGTCTTTCCTGAGGCCCATTGAGGTACGTAAAGGTTTTCGTCATTATCTACCAGCACATCATGCGGATTTCTGAAAGTCACACCATCATAAAGTGGAGGCACCAGACCATCCTCTTTGTACTCGGGAGCGTTACCTCCTGGCAGGGAGACCACCTTGTTGTTGCTGTCCAGAACGGCCAGCATACCATCATAAGAATCCCAGGTTTTAGTAACTATAACGGCAAAGTAGATATTCTCTTTATGGATCACAGGGCGGCAGATCCAGCATCCGGGCAGCGAAATGGTCTCCAGGTGTTTACCATCCAGTGAAAATCTTTTGAATTCCTGTTTGGTACGCGAGGTGATCAGCAGGCTTGGATTTTCCGGATCCCTGTTGTCCAGGGTTACCCCGTGACAGCAATCGAACTGCTCTTTACCATTGCCTTTTCCACCAAAATGCCTGATATACTCTCCCTTGGAATTGTACTGCATGATGTAATTCTCACCGTATCCATCGGCAATATAGATATCGCCATTGGGTGCTACAGCGGTTTCTGTAGGCTTAAATTGCTCTTCTTTCTCATAGGCTGATACTTCCTTAGGGCTGCCAAAGGTCATCAGTATTTGGCCATCCAGGGTGGTTTTAAAGACCTTGTGCGTATCCGGGTCGGTGATCAGCAGAAACTGATCGCTTCCTTCGCCGCTTATGGTCAGCCCGTGAGCTCCGGGGAAATCTTTGCCCCAGGAGTCTAGTACTTTTCCTGATCTGTCATAGATCAGTATGTTGTTATTGTCCTTCCCGGTGGTGGTCATTAATATCCGTCCCTGGTGATCAAGCACCATTTCATGGCAGTCATTAACGGGGATCTTCGAAGGATCCTGAACTCCCCATTCTTTATCAACTTTATACTTGAATTCTCCATGTCCAATGACTTTGTCTTCCTTCCAGGGGTTAAAAGTATTGCGCCCAAAAGATAGATATGGAAGGGCGGCGCCTGCCGCAACGGCCATGGAGGAGGTTTTAATAAATTTTCTTCTCCTATTGGTTTTGTTGTTCATCGTATTAGGTTTTGTTATGCCAGAATTTCTTTTACCACTTCGCCGTGGACGTCTGTAAGCCTGTAACGTCTGCCCTGGAACTTAAAGGTTAATCTCTCATGGTCTACCCCCAGCAAATGCATTAGAGTGGCCTGGAAATCGTGGACATGTACGGGTCTTTGTACCACATTGTAGCCAAAATCATCAGTAGCTCCGAGCGTTAATCCTTTTTTGATCCCTGCGCCAGCCATGAATATAGTAAAACATTTGGGATGATGATCCCGACCGAAATTGTCTGCGGTAAGCTGTCCCTGGGAATAATTGGTACGTCCGAATTCTCCACCCCAAATCACCAGGGTGTCTTCCAACATTCCACGCTGTTTCAGATCGGAGATCAAGGCAGCGGTTGGCTGGTCCGTGTCCTTACACTGAACTCTGATGGCGTTTGGCAGGTCCCCGTGCTGGTCCCAACCCTGATGGTATAACTGAATGAATTTAACATCCCGTTCCGCCAGGCGTCTCGCCAATAAGCAATTGGCTGCAAAAGTTCCTGGTTTCCGGCTGTCTTCTCCGTACATTTCGTAAATATGATCTGGCTCATCAGAGGTGTCCATGATCTCAGGAACTGAAGTCTGCATGCGGAAGGCCATTTCGTACTGTGCCATTCGGGCCAGGATCTCAGGGTCTCCAATGTCTTCATGGTTCATTTGCTGAAGTTTTTGCAGATGATCCAATTGGTCCCTTCGGCCATGCCCGTCTACTCCTGGTGGATTGGTCAGGTACAATACCGGGTCTTTTCCCGACCTGAACTGAACCCCCTGGTGTTGTGATGGGAGGAAACCATTGCCCCACAGCCGGGCATAGAGCGGTTGTCCCATTTTACCTTTGGTAACCAAGACTACAAATTCGGGGAGGTTCCGATTGTCGCTTCCCAGTCCGTAACTCACCCATGATCCTATGGAAGGCCTTCCGGGAAGTTGGGAACCGGTCTGCAGAAAGGTAATTGCCGGGTCGTGATTAATGGCCTCTGTATACATTGATTTAATAAAACAAAGCTCGTCCACGATCTTGGAAGTATGCGGCATAAGGTCGCTCATCCAGGCACCACTTTCACCGTGTTGTTTAAAATTGAAAATGGTTCCCGCAAGAGGAAAAGAGGCCTGCCCCGCGGTCATACCCGTCAGGCGTTGCCCACCTAAAACACTTTCCGGAATATCCTGTCCGTTGAGTTTGTTCAATAAAGGTTTGTAGTCAAAAAGATCTATCTGAGAGGGTGCGCCACTTTGAAAAAGGTAGATCACACGTTTTACCCTCGGCGTGAAATGTGGTTGTCCAAGCGCGCCTCCACCGTTGAAAGAAGGGGCTAGCCCGCCTTTATCTTTGGCAAAAACTCCTAGCGGATCCAGCATGGAAGCCATGGAGAGGGCTCCCATTCCCAGGGAGGTTTTCGTCAGAAAGTCTCTTCTGCTATAATTCTTATTATGATGGTGGGTACACATGAGTTCTTAATTTGTGATTTTTAGCTTTTCTCAGCTATTCAATACCGATCTTATCTCTTCATATAGGTCTCGTCATGATTGAGTATCGTACTCGCTACCATGGTTAAAGCAGCGGTCTTTGCCGTCTTTAATTTGGGGTCAATCTGTTTCCGACCAACGGTCAGCAGGGCCTTCGCCTGTTGGGGGTCCTTCTCGAATTTTTCGGACTGGGAGTCGTAGAGGGAAGTCAATACTTCAATTTCCTCCTTCTTCGGGAAACGGCTTGTTGCCAGCCTGAATCCATGTACTATCTGATCCTCCCGATTATCCCCACCTTCCTCAAGCATCCTTACCGCCAGGATTTTGGAAGCTTCCACAAACTGTGTATCGTTCAGCAATACCAAAGCCTGCAGTGGGGTATTGGTATTCTCCCTTTTAATGGTACATACATCTCGTGGGGGAGCGTCAAAAGCGATCATAGCAGGGTGAGGAGCCGTTCTTCGGATAAAGGTGTATAAACCCCTTCTATACAAACTGTCTCCTCCGGATTCCTTGTATCTTAATAGTATATGTGAAAAATTCGTCTGTTCTATCCAGAGATCCGGAGGTTGATAGGGTTTTACACTTTTACCACCAACGGTTTGGACCAGCAGGCCGCTGGCCGCCAACGCATTGTCCCGGATCATTTCCGCCGGAAGACGATAGCTATTGCTCCTTGCCAGGTAATAGTTATTTGGATCTGCCTCGCGAAGCTCATCGGAAACCAGAGACGACTGCCTGTAAGTGTGAGACATGACCATTTGTTTCAGAAGGTATCTGATATCCCAATCGTTTTCCATGAATTCTGTGGCCAGCCAGTCCAGCATCTGCGGATGGGAGGGGAGGGACCCCTGAACTCCAAAGTCCTGAGGCGTGTCTACCAGTCCTTTTCCGAATATCATTTGCCAGTAGCGATTGACCGCAACACGAGCGGTGAGCGGATTCTCATCCGAAAATATCCATTGGGCAAGTCCCAGCCGGTTTGCGGGAAGTCCTTCCGGGAATTCTGGCAGTGTTTCCGGGGTACCTGGTTGAACCTCATAAGTTGGCTGCTCATAGTCTCCGCGATTATAAGCAAAAGCCTGCCTGCCATCTGAAAGTTCCTCCATGACCATTACTTCCATAACGGGTTCCATTAGGGAAAGCCAATCAGCTCTGAGTTTATGCAGGCTTTTTTCAGCTTCCCTGACCTCCGGATCCTTTTCAACCCAATAATCGGGTGCCGGATTTTCGTTAATCCCGGCTTTCTCGGCCAATACTTTTACCTCCTGATCCTGCAGCGCCCTGGAATAAAAGTAAATATCATCCAGCATACCTTTAAATATGCCGTTCTCACCCGTAAAAGCACGGCCACTTTTTGCGACCCGCACCGGTTGATCATTAAGTTGATGATCTCCAACCCTGATGGTCTTAATAGACTTATACAGCCTGTCATAAACTACTTCCATCTCCGGCCTTACCCCATTAACAAATAGGTTCAGGCCAGCGGCCTTACCCGTTCCCGAATATGAAAAGCCCAGGTGATACCATTGATTCGTTTTGATAGAATCCTTGCTTCGAACGTGAATGTAATTGTGAGGTAGCGAATTGATCAATCTGGCATTTACCCGGTTAAGGCTATCCAGGTAGAAATCCCATCCTCTCCAAAAGTTGTTTTTATTCCCGGAGGTCCCCAACAAGGTTTGGGTTTTTCCTACCTCTCTTTTGGTTGTATTCGCCCACAGCACCGCCGAGAACTTATCCGTTAATTCAAAATTGGGGATTTCACGAAGATAAACTTCATCGTATTCTCCCGTAAACCGCAGTGCTTTTCCTTTTACCCCTTCGGTCTGAATTGGAGCTTCCAGCGAGGTGACTTTTTTATTGCCATCCACAAAATAACCTCTCTTTTTATTCGGATCCTTGGTAAGGGCGTCAAATGGAAAATGGCCCAGCAGGCCTTGTTGCTTATGGCCTTTTGGCAATTGCCTGATATAGGTATCCAGGGCGATCTTTTCCTTTTTAGTTAGGGCCAGCTGTTTTTCTTTGATCTGTATCTCTTTCTGAAGGGATTCCAACTGCTTTTCAGTCTCAGGATCCGGAAGCGCCAGCATCGGACCGTAATTGCCGTCATCGCCCGTCATTCCCAGTTCCTTGACGTTGTTAAAGAAGGCCGTTAGCTTATAATAATCCTTTTGGGAGATCGGATCGAATTTATGATCGTGGCATCGTGCACAGTTCATCGTTAACCCTAGTAAAGAGGTACCTACCGTCTCTGCCCGGTCCCAGACGTAATTAAGCCGGAATTCTTCGTCTATGGCTCCACCCTCAGCAGTCATAGGGTGATTTCTATTAAATGCCGTGGCCAGTTTTTGTTCCTTACTTGCATCAGGCATCAGGTCGCCCGCAAGTTGCCAGGTCACAAACTGATCATATGGCATATTGTCCTTAAAGGCATTGATCACCCAGTCCCTCCAGGGCCACATCAGCCTCCATCCGTCCGCGTGCAGGCCGTGGGAGTCCGCGTAACGCGAAAGATCCATCCAATCCAATGCCATCCGTTCTGCGAAGGCATCGGTTGTCAATAGTTTATCCACTACTTTTTCGTAGGCTTCGGGAGTTTTGTCCTCTAAAAAGGAATCTAATTCGTCAATAGTTGGTGGCAAACCGGTCAGGTCCATATAAACCCTGCGCAATAGCCGCTCTTTCTCTGCTTCGGCTGATGGCTGAAAACCCTGCTCTTTCAACCTGCTTTGCACGAACTGATCTATGGCATTGTTCGAGCTCCATGAAGGTTCAGTGGCCGGTGGTTCCGGCTTTTGAGGTGTTGTAAAGGCCCAATGCTCTTTCCATTTTGCTCCTTGCTCTATCCATTTGATAATAATGGCTTTTTCCCTATCGGATAAATTCAGGTGGGAATCCTCAGGCGGCATTACGATCTCAGGATCTTCGCTAAGTATCCTGGTGACACTTTCACTTTTGGAAGCATTACCTGAAACAAAAGCCCTATTACCGCTTTTCAGACGGGCGAAAGCGTATTCTTCCAGGTCCAGTCGAAGACCGGCTTTTCTACTGTTTTCGTCAGGACCGTGACAAGCATAGCAACGGTCTGAAAGAATGGGTTTGACATGGAAGTTGAAGTCTATCTCTTCCGGTAGCTCTTCATAAGCCGTTTCCACCTCCTCAGGTAGGGACACACCGCATGAGGATAACAGTATAACTGCCATCAAGACATAAAAAATCCGAAGCTGCATATTTGATCAGAGTTGATCTTAAAGATATGGATTTTTGCCTAAAAGAGCTCGAAATGACGCCGTTTGAGCGGATTCGAAATGAATTTGATCAAATCCGTTATATTCCTGTAAAAAATGACAAAAAATGAGAAGTCTGGGCGGATTTTAGGCGAAAACTGCGGCTCAGGACTTGCGGTGGACCGTTTGTTTCCGGTCCGGACCAACGGAAACGATCTTAATGGGAACCTCAAGCTCCTTCTCGAGAAATGCGATGTAATCGTTTAGTGCCGGCGGAAAATCCTCCTCGGAGCTAAGTCCTGTCAGGTCCTTCTTCCAGCCTTTCATCTCGGTATAAATTGGGCTTACATTTCCATCTTCGATACTATATGGTAAATGGGTGATCTCTTTTCCATTGTATTTGTAGGCAGTGCATACCTGGATCTTTTCAAATCCACTTAGAACATCTGCCTTCATCATCATCAATTGTGTAACCCCATTGATCTGGACCGCGTATTTCAACGCTACCAGGTCTAACCATCCGCATCTTCTGGGTCTGCCTGTCGTAGCTCCGAATTCATTTCCGACCCTACCCATGGTTTCACCATTTTCGTCAAATAGTTCGGTGGGGAATGGACCGCTACCCACACGGGTTGCATAGGCTTTAAAAATGCCGAATACCTCACCGATCTGGCCGGGAGATACCCCCAAACCGGTACAGGCTCCTGCCGCTGTCGTATTGGAGCTGGTCACGTAGGGATAGGTCCCAAAATCAATGTCCAGTAGAGATCCCTGAGCGCCTTCGGCGAGTATCTTCTTGTTCTCTCGCTGTGCCTGGTAGATGTATTCCTCGCTGTCAATAAAGGTGAGTGATTTAAGAACTTCCACTGCTGCGCAGAATTCATCTTCCAATTCTTTGAGATCGTACTGAATATCTACATTGTAAAAGTCGATCATGGCTTCGTGCTTATTGGCCAAAGCCCGATATTTCTTTTTCCAGTTCGGCAGTTCCAGATCTCCTACCCGCATGCCGTTCCTTCCGGTCTTGTCCATATACGTAGGACCGATACCTTTTAATGTTGAGCCAATTTTGGCTTTTCCCTTGGCAGCTTCGGAAGCTGCATCAAGCAGGCGGTGTGTTGGCAGAATAAGGTGAGCCTTGCGGGAGATCAACAACTTGGATTTAATGTCGATATCGAATTTCGCGAGGTTGTCAAGTTCTTTCCTGAAGACAACAGGATCGATAACTACACCATTTCCTACCACGTTGACGGCATTTTCGTGAAATATCCCGGAAGGGATGGTATGAAGAACGTGTTTAATGCCGTCAAACTCCAAGGTGTGCCCTGCGTTAGGACCTCCTTGAAATCTGGCTATGATATCGTAATCTTTGGTAAGTACATCAACAATTTTTCCCTTTCCTTCGTCTCCCCACTGGAGTCCTAGTAGTAAATCTACCGCCATGTAATATATTGGTTAGTTTTTAGCTTCTTCTTCCCGGTTCCTTGTGCCGTAGAAGTATAGCGAGTGATTGTTGATTTTTATGTCGAAGACCTCTTCAATGGTTTTTTTGATGGATTGTATTCGGGGATCGCAGAATTCTACCACCTCCCCTGTATCCGTGAGTATAACATGATCGTGTTGGTGATCAAAATACGATTTCTCGTATTGCGCCTGATTTTCCCCGAATTGATGCTTGCGGACTAATTTGCATTCCAAAAGGAGTTCTATAGTGTTGTACAAAGTAGCCCGGCTAACACGATAGTTCTTATTCTTCATGTTGATATAGAGCTTTTCTATATCAAAATGGTCGTCCCGATCATAGATCTCCTGGAGAATGGCATATCTTTCAGGCGTTTTCCTGTGCCCGTTCTCTTCCAGAAAAGCGGTAAATACGCTCTTTACTATCTCTTGGTCTTTGGTGTTCCCCATAGCAAATTAAGCTACATCAATGTACAAAGGTACGTCGAAATTTTAAATTCTGGTGACTTTCTCAATACCGTTTATACGCCTGAGATTTTCCATGAGTTTTTTTAGGATGGACTTGTTTTTCACTACAACAGTTATCCGGCCTGTAAAGGTACCTCCGTCCGTGCTGAAATTGAGATTCCGCATATTTACATGCATATTGTCCGAAATGATCTCGGTGATCTCATTCATCAATCCCAGATTGTCAATACCTGTAAGTTTGATCTCTGATGTGAATTCTTCCTGTGTTGAATCTATCCATTTGGCACTGATAATGCGATAGGCATAATTAGATTGTAGTGAAATGGCATTCGGACAGCTTTTGGAGTGTACTTTGATTCCTTCATTCACACTGATAAAACCGAATACCTCGTCGCCTGGAATAGGATTACAACATTTGGATAACTTGTAGTTGAGCTTTTCCTCCTCCTTCCCGAACACCAGCATATCGTACTTAGAGGTAATCTCTTCCTTATCTATCCCTTCCGGAACAGCCTTTCTGCGGATCTTGTTCTTGAAGAAACTGATGAAAGCATTGTTGTAAGAAGATGCAAAATCCTTGATCTTTTGGTTATCAATAGCACCAATGCCTACCCTGTAGAAAAGATCTAAACTGGTTTGCAGCTTGAAGTAGACCACCATCTTATTGATGACATCCTCGTTGAGGTTGATTTTCTGTGATTTTAGTTTTCTGCGCAGTATTTCTTTGCCTTCTAATGCGATCTCCTTCTTCTCTTCGCGCAGGGATGAACGAATTTTGGACCTGGCTCTTGCAGTAGTAGCGTAGTCCAGCCAATTCTGATTCGGTTTGGCGCTGTCCGATGTAATGATCTCAACCTGATCCCCACTTTCCAGGCTACTGTTAAGCGGTACTAACTTACCGTTCACTTTGGCACCACGGGTTCGCATTCCCACTTCGGTGTGGATGTGGAATGCAAAATCCAGGGGGGTAGCCCCTTTTGGCAGGGATTTCAGCTCCCCTTTGGGTGTAAACACGAAGATCTCCTTGGAATAGAGGTTGAGCTTAAACTCTTCAACAAAATCCACCGCGTTCCCATTGGCATTTTCCAGGGCTTCCTGTAAGCGGTTCAGCCAATCCTCAATACCCTGTTCTTTTTGTTCCCCGTGTTTGTACTTAAAATGGGCAGCATAGCCTTTTTCCGCGATCTCGTGCATGCGCTCGCTACGGATCTGTACTTCAACCCATTTGCCTTCGGGACCCATTACAGTTATATGGAGGGCTTCGTACCCGGTTGACTTTGGAGAGCTTATCCAGTCCCTTAACCTGATAGGGTTAGGGGTAAAGTGGTCCGTTACTATAGAATATATCTTCCAGGCCAGGAACTTTTCATTCTCCCGGTCTGATTCGTAGATGATACGGATGGCGAATTTGTCATAGATCTCATCAAAGGCCACATTCTGAGCAAGCATTTTCTTTCGGATGGAGTAGATAGACTTCATCCGGCCCTTGATGTGATAGCTAAGCCCTTCCTTATCGAGCGAATCTTTGATGATATTGGAGAAATCTTCTATATAAGTGAGTTGCTCTTCCTTGGTATGCTCTATTTTTTCAAGGATATCCTTATAGACTTCCGGTTCGGTATACTTAAGACTGAGGTCTTCCAGCTCTGTTTTGATATTATAAAGTCCAATCCTATGAGCCAGCGGAGCATATATGTACAAGGTTTCGGAGGCCATTTTTACCTGTTTGTGCTCTGGCATGGCGTCCATAGTAAGCATATTGTGATAGCGGTCTGCGATCTTAATGATGATCACCCGAACATCGTCGTGCAGTGTCAACAGCATCTTGCGGAAGTTTTCCGCCTGCTGTGAAATGTTCATATCCTTTTTCAGGTGGGCAATCTTGGTAAGGCCATCTACGATACGCGCCACAGTCTCCCCGAACATACGTTCAATATCGTCCAGGGTGTACTCAGTATCCTCAACCACATCATGTAAAAGGGCAGAAGCAATGGAAATAGCGTCCAGGCCAATTTCCGAAGCTACGATCTTCGCCACGGCAATCGGATGAAATATATACGCTTCCCCGGACTTCCTGCGCTGATTCTTATGCGCATCTACGGCCACGTCAAATGCGGAGCGTATCAGTTTCTTGTCATCCTTTGACAAGGTCTGATAGCTTATTCGGAGTAGTTCCTTGTATTGCTTGGCAATCTCCTTGTTTTCCTCTTCTATTGCAATTTCCGTCCTCATGACTAGATCCTTATCCCAAATATTGCAAACGACTCCTCTTCTACGCTTTTTTGCTCCGGCTAAGCCGGCTTGTTTTGTGAAGAGCGGTTTGGTTCAAACTGACGCTTAGATTAAAATTACCACAATCTTTCTTAGGAACCAACAAAAATCGTGCCTCCAAAGGGTATCATCGATTAGCGGTAAATATGGCAGTTTGCCTGCCTTTGTGCTGAAAAACAGCCATCAAAGTGTCAGGGAGGGCTTATGTCCTTAAGTTGCGGATCCTTTCAATAAGTGGTGGGTGGGAGTAATGCATAAAGACATAGGCAGGGTGCGGAGTAAGGTTACTCAAACTGTTTTTGGAGAGCTTTTTTAGGGAGCTGATCAGCGGATGGGCCGCAAAAGTACTTTTGGCGTAGTCGTCTGCCTGGAACTCAAACTTTCTCGAAAGAAAGTTCATAGCCAGGCCGGTAATTTCTGAGATCGGACTGTAAAGAATCCCAAAACCGATGAGTGCGGCGTGAAAACTGGGTTGTGTAACCCTAATAGCCAGGGAAACGTCCGGATTATTGACAAAAAGGGACAACAGATAGAGTGTAAATCCTGTGAGCAAAACAGAGGTCAGTAAGTTGAAAATGATATGATGCCGTTTGTAATGACCTACTTCATGGGCCAATACGGCTACGATCTCTTCTTCATCCAGGTCCTCTATAAGTGTATCGTACAGCGTAACCCGCTTTTCCCCTCCAAAACCTGAAAAATAGGCATTCGCTTTTGTTGAACGTTTGGAGCCGTCTATCACGAAAATATTGCGCAACTCAAAACCCACCTGACGGGCATAGTTCTCGATTTTCTGCTTTAGGCTACCTTCTTGTAAGGGAGTCTGTTTATTGAATATGGGTACGATCAGCCGACTGTAAAAGAGGTTCATGAATATGGTGAATATCGCTATTACAGCCCAGGCATAGATCCAGAAATTGCGGCCAGCCCATTGAAAGAACCACAATATCAGCGCTAGAATAACCCCTCCCAGGATCAGCATCATTATCCAGGATTTGAGTTTGTCCAAAAAGAAGAGCTTAGGAGTGGTCTTGTTAAATCCGAACCTCTCCTCAATTACAAAAGTCTGATAGTAGGAAAAAGGGGTGGTTAACAGATCGCTTCCAATCAGAATAATCCCAAAGAAGCACAAGGCTATCAAAATCGGGTTTTCAAACTGAGCCCTTGCCAGGCCGTCAATCCAGTCAAATCCCCTAAATATCAGAAACGCCAGGGTAAGTAATAGGGAAAAGGTAGAAGAAAGCAAACCGAAACGGTGATTGGTTTTCTTGTAGGCCTGGGCCTTTGAGTATTCCTCTTCATCAAAAACATCCTTCAATTCCGCAGGTACGGGGTCCTGAAACTTAGAGGCATTCAAATACTCCAGGAAGGTGTCCAGTACAAATTGGATTACCAGGATAGCAATGATGATATAAAACAAAGTCGTGTGGTCCATATAAGGGTTGTTTGGTTCTGATTTGGCGCTACTTAAAGGCTCTTTGCCTTTTGGCCTCAAAGATAATTATTGCCGCTGAAACAGAGACATTCATAGAATCTATTTCCCCCTGCATAGGGATGATAATATTTTGATCCGCGTTTTGCAGCCAGGTTGCTGTTAGTCCGGTAGACTCAGTACCAACTGCAATAGCCGAAGGCCCTGTAAAATCTACCTGGTGATAGGGAATGGACGCACTAAGAGCCGCAGCGTATATGCCTATCTTTTTTTCTTTTAAATACCGGATGACTTCCTTAGAGGATGCCATGCCAATCTGGACGGTAAAAATGCATCCTACACTTGAGCGGATTACATTGGGGTTGTACAGGTCTCCCTTAGGGTCTGCGAGGATCACCGCATCCAGCTTTGCCGCGTCGGCGGTCCTGAGCATTGCTCCCAGGTTTCCCGGTTTCTCCGGAGACTCCGCTATCAGGATAAGCGGGTTCTTATTTTCAAATTTCAATTCCTCAAGGCCGTGGATTTTGGATTCAGCTATGGCGACTATCCCTTCCGTCTTTTCCCTATAGGCAATTCGCTGATATACTTCTTTGGAAACTTCCACCAGATCTGGCAGGTGGGCAAGGCCGTCCAGGTACTGCAAAACCCTGTTTTCTTCAACAATACCGGAGTAGAAAAGCACCGTATACATCTTATATCCGCTGTTTAGGGCCATTTGAAATTCCCGGGTACCTTCCAACACAAAAAGGCCTGACTTTTTCCTTCCTCTATGCTTCTCTTTTAGAAGTACTAGTTTTTTGATCAGCGGATTCTGCAGGCTTTCAATATATTTGCTTTTGTGCATAGGCACAAATGTAGGGCAATCCGTAAATATTGGATAAAAAGTTCGACAAAGCCCCAGTAATTAAATCCGGAATCATGAAAAAAAATGTCTTATTCCTCGCTTTTTTAGGGCTATTTGCCTGTAAGGAGGCACCTAAGGAGACTAAATCTGAATCTCAGCCACAGGAATTGTCCATGAAGAAAATGGAGAAAAAATTCCCTGCGGAATTACAAAAAGTATTTAATGCCCATGGGTCTCTGGAAACATGGAGGTCTTACCGCACCCTGGCCTACGAAATGCCCAAGGATGAAAACAGTGAAACACATACTGTTGATCTTTACAACCGTAAGGACAGGATTGACACCCCTGCTTATTCTATGGGTTTTGATGGGAAACAGGTTTGGTCTTTAGACCCTGACGAAGTGTATGGCGGAGATCCGGTATTTTATCATAACCTGATGTTCTACTTCTACGCAATGCCCTTTGTGCTTGCGGATGACGGGATTGTGTACGGGGAGACGGAAGATTTGGTATTTGAAGGCAAAAACTATCCTGGTATCGCCATCAGCTATGAAACCGGAATAGGCACCTCACCTAAGGACGAATACTATATTCACTACGATCCGGACACCAATCAAATGGCCTGGTTGGGATATACGGTGACCTATCGCACCGGGGAAAAATCAGAAAACGTCAAGTGGATCCGCTACAACAACTGGAATACAGTCGGTGAAGTTAGTCTTCCCGCCTCTATTACATGGTACAATTACGAAGGACGGGAGATCAAGGATGCGAGGAGCCCTGTTCCCTTTGAAAATGCAAGCCTGGAAAAAAATGCCAGACCTGATGCATTCTATGCCATGCCTGAAGGAGCCAGGGTCCGAGAGCGTGGGACAAAATAGGTCGGATAGCTAGAAATATACGGTTAATACCTGCCTGGTCTATTCTCCGGCGTATTTTTCCGAATACCTTTTCCACAGTTCAGTCTGGTGGGTTTCCAGGGAGATCTTCCGGCCATCAATGAAAGCGTGGATGAGTTGATTCCCACGCATATCTAGGGCATCACCTTCTGAGACAAACAAGGTCGCACTTTTGCCGACAGCGAGGGTGCCATAAAGATCGTCAATACCCAATATTTTAGCGGTATTCCCGCTGATCAATTGCAAGGCTATCTCTTTATCCAGACCCTGACCAGCAACCTGTCCGGCATAAAAAGGAAGATTCCGGGTTTGGAAGTTCGAAGAACTGGCATTCTGCAGGCCTACCAGAAGCCCAGCTTCCACAAGCAATTTTGGTAGTTTGTAGGGCAGGTCGTAATCATCGTCATCAAAGACCGGAAGGCGATGCGTATGGTTAACGAGAACCGGAATGTTGTGTTCTTTTAAGAATTCAGTAAGCTTATAGGCCTCATAGCCACCAACCAATACCAATTCCTTAACACCTGATTGCTTAATCAGCGTTATGGCATCAATGATCTCTTTCTCACCCTGGGCATAGATAAAGAGTTTTTTGGATCCTTCAAACAAGCCCTGAGCGGCAGCATAAGCAGGGTTTATCTCTGTTGCTTTCGCCTTTCCGTATGCCAGTGCATTTTGCAGAAAAACTTCCACTTCTTCAACCTGCTTTTTATAGTCTTTGTTGGGTTGATACCCTCTGGGTTCTCCAAGCCACCAACGCCCTCTTCGAAAGGTCCCGGGCCAATTGAGATGTATACCGTCGTCCTCCTTGATCACGGCGTCTTCCCAGTTCCACGCATCAAATTGAACGATTGATGAGGTTCCTGAAATCCGGCCGCCTTTAGGTGTTATCTGTGATAACAATACGCCATTCGGCCGCATACTCTCTACAACTTTAGACTCCGCATTATATGCTATAATGCTTCTTATATGGGGAATAATGTTTCCGATTTCGTCCTGATCGTTGCTGGCGCGTACCGCATTTACTTCAATGAGACCCAGGGATTTCCCCGGAGCTATAAAACCAGGGTAAAGGTGTTTGCCTTCCGCATTGATGATCTGACCTTTGGTCTCCACATTCGTACCAAGGGCGGTGATAAGACCGGCCTCGAATACCACAGTCCCGTTTTCCATTACGTTTCCGTCTCCCAGGTGTATAGTGGCAGCTGTAATGGAAATGGGTTCAGACTGTACTTTGCCTGGTGTTTGCTGAGAAAAGGCAGAAAACTGTAAAAACAGGGCTGCCAGAAAAAGGCTTAGTATATTTTTCATCCTTATTTGAATTTATAAGCTATCGCAGTGAAATCTTTCTTTTTTGTTCTGTCTGGGAGTTTGGGTCTTTCCTCCCGACTCCTTTTCCTTGAGCATTAGGTTGATGAGCTTGTTTCGCTCTTTTTTGATACTTTCCCGTAATTGACTGTCCTTCTCGAGGTCAAAATAAACGGCGCCCTCTATCAGGGTTTTTTCCGCTTTGGCGTAAACAGACATCGGATGCTTGTTCCATAATACAAGATCCGCGTCTTTGCCTATTTCAATACTGCCCACGCGATCATCAATGTGCAGCAACTTAGCCGGGTTGATGGTAACGGTTTTCCAAGCTTCTTCCTGGCTCATTCCGCCGTATTTAATAGTCTTGGCCGCCTCCTGATTCAGTCTCCTGGACATTTCGGCGTCATCGCTGTTAATTGCTACGGTCACACCCTGCTGTGCCATTATGGCCGCATTGTAGGGTATGGCGTCGTTTACCTCAAATTTATAGGCCCACCAGTCGCTAAAGGTAGATCCCCCAACACCGTGTTCCGCCATTTTATCCGCCACCTTATAGCCTTCCAGGATATGGGTAAAGGTGTTTACCGTGAAATCGAATTTTTCCGCCACCTTCATCAACATATTTATTTCGCTTTGAACATAAGAGTGGCAGCTTATAAAGCGTTCACCTTTCAGGATCTCACTGATCGCTTCCAGTTCTTCGTCAGCTCTGTAAGGTTTTCCGCTGTTTTTAAGGGCCTCATATTCTTTAGCGCGCTGGAAATAGTTGATAAAAACCTGTTCTACCCCCATTCGTGTCTGTGGAAAACGGGCAAAACTCTGCCAGTTACTCTGCTTAACGTTTTCACCCAGAGCGAATTTGATGAATTTTGGTGAATTGGGAAAGATCATATCATCCGCGCTCTCACTCCATTTCAGCCGCAAGATCGCGGACTGTCCTCCAATTGGATTGGCTGATCCGTGAAGCAATTGGATCGTCGTAACCCCTCCGGCCAGATTGCGGTAAATGTCCATGTCTTCATGGTCTACAACATCTGTCATTTTAACTTCCGCCGAGGAGTTATGACCTGCTTCATTAATCGCCAGACCTGCAATATGACTGTGCTCATCGATGATACCCGCGGTCAGGTGCTTTCCAGTGGCATCAATGACCTTTGCTCTGGAGGAATTTAGATCCTTGCCTATCTTCGATATCTTTCCGTCTCTTACCAGCACATCCGTATTTTCCATAATTCCCGCATCCGCTCCGGTCCAGACCGTGGCGTTCCGGAAAAGCAGGGTCTCCGACCTGGGTTTGCTGGTATAACCGTACCCGACATTGGGAAAGGTAACCGGAACTACTTCAGGTTTTTGGTCCTTTTCCGCGCTTTCGGACTTTTTATCTGCCAAAGCGCCGGTTTTGATCGCTTTAAAGGTGGATCCGTTCCCATTGGGAAGGATCAACCTTCCGGAAAGATTTTCAGTAGACTCATAGGTTCTGCCACTCATTCTGTAGCGTTTCTCTCCTTTATCTGTTTCAAAGGAGAGTTCAAGCCAATCATTCTTGTAAGCTATCTTGGATTTGAGTTTGTTGGTATCTTGTTTGACTTCTGATTTTAATTTCCCCGGTTCTCCGCTAATGGAAAGGGAATAGGTCATTCCGCCGGCTATCAGGTCATACTCTCCCCGAATGTCCTTCTGATCTTTATCACTGATCACATTTATCTGACCCTGCACCCAGTTTTCATATAAGGTGGTCTTGCGGTCAAATATATCCCCGGAGGTAATGAGAAAATTCGCGTAACTGCCAGGCTTTAAAGTGCCAATTTTATCGGATTTTCCCAGTATACTGGCGGGTGTGGTGGTCAGTGCCGCCAAAGCTTTTTCCTTAGGAAGGCCGTACTTCACTGCCTTGATCAGGCTCGCTTTGAATTTAGAAGGGGTTTTTAACTGATGAAGCGTAAAAGAGAAATCAATCCCCTTGTCTGCAAGGACTTTAGGATTGGCAGGTGCCTGGTTCCAATGCCTCATATCTGCAAGTGAGACATAATTCGCCTCGTACGGATCGGAAACATCGTAGGCGTCCGGAAAGTTAAGGGGTAGAATCAAAACAGCATTGGTATTTTTGATCGCGTCTGCAGCTTCGTACTCATCTCCTCCTCCCAAAATGGCGTATTGAATTCCCTGGGCATCCCCAATTTTATCAGCGCGAAGCACATTGCCTTTATCTCCTGCCGCAAAGATCTGAGGGAGGCTACGATTAGAGATCAGGGCCTCCAGGGAGCGGTCCTTGGTATCGGAATTTCCTTTGTCATACCAATCCGCATCTGAATACATTTGCCGTAGTAAGGCCATGGCCCCCATTAGTGAAGTAGGATAGGACTGCCTTTTCGCTATGCTCTTTTTGAAGGAAAAAAATTGGGCCGAGCGATCGTCCAGAATGCGGTCGGCATCATCTCCCGTAGCATTTAAAGCTACCAGCACGCCGGTGCCCCGGGCAATTCCATCCCTTATATGAGAATTCACCACTCCAAATCCGACTTTTCGCAGTTCCTCTGCTTTTTTATCGTCGTACTTGAATTTCGCGATAGCGTTATTCTCCGGAGTGATATGGTCATTCCAATAAAATCCCTCCCGGGTCGGGTTATATTGGGTTGATCTTCCCTGTGATTTAGCTTTCTTCGGCTGTGCTACTCCAAAATCAGAAAATACATCAATGAACGAGGGGTATATGGATTTGCCGTTTAAGTCGATCATAACGGTATTCTCGGGAATAGCCACTGAGGTTCCGGCCTGCACCACCTTTCCATGCTGTATCAGGAGTGTACCATTAGCAATCACCTGGCTTGGTGTTACATTTATCCTGGCATTTGTAAAGGCTGTGTAATTGTTGTTTTTGGCTTTAACTCCATCGTTGTCCGGAAAGTAGTCTTGAGCAAGCAGTGAAGCACCACACCATAGGAAGGTGAGGAGAACAAGTCTCATTTTCATCTGTAGTGAATTAGTTAATTAGTCGTTTTAAAAATAAGCGAAGTCTCAGGATTTATCGGCCTATTTTGTTTTTTTAACACTATAAGGGATGGTCTTGGTGATAGGTTACCAGCAGGGTCACCACCCTACTGTAGCTCTTAAGACCATCTTCCTGATTGTTTGCCTTTAAATACGTATTAAAAATGCTCTTGAAAACCGGTTCCAGAGGGTTTTCAAAAGCCTTCCAAAACTCATTCATGGCCTGGAACTCCAATTGTATGCCTTTGTTCACCTTGCCGTAGAGCTCTTCAAATTGTTTCTTGTCCTTCCTACGGATATCAGAAAGACAATAGCCCAGGGCATAAGTAAGGGCCGTGTATTGGAAATAAACATCATCATTATTTAAAGTCACCAGGTATCCTATAAAGTTGGTCTCGTTCTCAGCCGCATACCCTATCTGATGCCCAATTTCGTGCCCTGCAACCACGGGAAACCTGAAATTCGGAAGACGGCCGTTTACCTGGGCTTCATTGGTGAAGGGATTCAGATATCCACCATAACCCATATAACTCAGCATGGTACTGAACAATGAGGTCTTGGCACAGGGAGAATCGTAGGCTAGCGTAGGCCATTGTTCCTGAAGTGCATCAAATCCAGCTATGGTTTTTTTAAAGATCTCTTTTTGAGAATAGGGGATATCAATCTTTCTGGTGCTATCTGAATTGATCTTCACATGGATCTGGTTAGAAGCCTGAATGAGGGTTTCAGTGAAGTCCACGAGTTGTTTAAAATCGTGCTTTTCAGTTAATTCAAGGGATTTGGACAATGGAAGCCGGTAATAATTAAAACCCCAGTTGATATGAAAAGTCAGGTAGACGATGGAGAGCACCATAAAAACATCCCGAACAAAGACTTTGGGCTTTTTACCTATTTGACGCCAGTTTCTATAGAGGTATCGAATGGCCAGAATTATAAGCAGGGCATAGATCAGATCGCCCACTGAAAAAGGGATCCATCCCAATAAGGTCCGAAATAGTCTGGAGACCAGAGGATAAAATCCCTGACTGTAATACTTTTCTATGAATTCCGGAAAGCTCGCGAGAATCTTTACCAGCACGATTTGGGGAATAAGGGAAAGCGCTATGCCGTTCTTGAGCTTATCATTCATGCCTTCAAAAATAGTTATTATCTGGTTCCATAAGAGATCAATCTGTATTTTTGGGGCATATGATTTAAACTATGAGTGAAGCCATCAGACAATTGGAGCCTTCCGCCGTTTGGAATCGATTTGCAGACCTGAATGCTGTGCCAAGGCCCTCAAAAAAAGAGGGAAAAGTAATTCAGTTTATGCTGGATTTTGGAGAGAAACTGGGTTTGGACACCTTTAAGGACAAGGTAGGAAATGTCATTATCAGAAAGCCTGCAACCCTTGGGATGGAAGATAGGAAGACCGTCACCATACAGTCTCATCTGGATATGGTCCATCAAAAGAATTCAGGAACCAATTTCGATTTTGAAAAAGAAGGGATCCGAATGCTCATTAGTGAAGATTGGGTAATAGCCGAAGGAACTACGCTTGGTGCGGATAACGGCCTTGGGGTTGCCGCCATCATGGCAATTCTTGAAAGTGATAGCATACCTCACCCACCTGTAGAAGCGCTCTTTACTATAGATGAGGAGACCGGGATGACCGGAGCCATGGGCCTGGAAGCCGGAGTATTGCAGGGACAAATCCTTTTAAACCTCGATACGGAAGAAGATGATGAGATTGACATAGGCTGTGCGGGAGGATTGGATGTAACTGCAAATGGTGTTTATAAAAAGCACGCGGTAATGGATAATGCTAGAGCATACAATATTTCTGTTAAAGGTCTTAACGGAGGGCATAGTGGGATGGATATACACCGAGGCCTTGGAAATGCAAATAAGATCATGAACAGAATACTGTTTGAGGCTACTACTTCATTTGGGATCCAATTGGCTGAAATTGATGGCGGAGGTCTGCGAAACGCTATTCCCAGAGAGAGTTTTGCCACTCTGGTAGTGAGTTCGGATAAAGAACAGGACTTCAAAATTGCTATGGAGCAGTGGATAAATACCCTGAAGGTTGAATTTGCCGAGGTAGACCCGGCCCTGGAAATTACTATTACTCCCACCGAGCTTCCGGGTAAGGTTATGGACCCTGAAGACCAGCAAAGGATACTAAGGGCTATTTATGCCGCCTGGAATGGTGTTTACACTATGAGTACATCCATAGCAGGCCTTGTGGAAAGCTCAAACAACATCGCCAGAGTGCTGGTTGGGGATGGAAAGATCACTATATCCTGCCTTACCAGGTCTTCCGTGGAATCGTCCAAGGCAGACCTTGCCAATACGCTTAAGGCTGTTTTTGAACTTGCGGGTTATGCGGTAAAGTTCAGTGGAAGCTATCCCGGTTGGCGCCCAAATCCGGATTCTGAAATATTGAAGGTGCTTAGCAGTCAATACAAAACCTTGTTTCAGGAGGAACCCCGGGTTGTTGCCTGCCATGCCGGTCTGGAATGTGGCATACTGGGGCAGCACTACCCGGAAATGGATATGATCAGTATAGGGCCCACCATAGAAGGAGCTCATTCGCCTGATGAACGATTAAGTATACCCTCAGTTCAAAAATTCTGGAAATTCCTGAAAGCAGTGTTGGAAAACACCCCTAAAAACCAGGACTAAACTTTACTGTTCAAGATCTTTTATCTCCCCTGCCATGATGCCAGGGTTGAACGGTATGGATCTGTACGCTAGCGATTAGTGCTATTCCTGACCGCTATTGGCGATACCAACAACCTCAAGATCGAAGACCAGGTCTGCATTAGGAGGAATTGGTCCGCCTCCCTGGGCGCCATATCCAAGATGCGGCGGGATGAACAAACGGATCTTATCGCCCACTTTCATCGTCAATAAACCTTCTTTGAACCCAGCTATCAATCTGGAATCCGGACTGTAATCCATTGGAGAAGGAGAGAAATCACCACGATGCATATCGTTGATCTCGGCAAACTTTCCGAACTTCTCGGCAATTTCTTTCTGGCTGGTATCAAACAAAGTACCGTCTGCTAACCAACCGGCATAGTGCACCAGCACCTTCTGCCCAACTTTGGGTTGATCTCCCTGGCCCTTCTGCATGCTGTGGATCTTAAGTCCTGAAGGTAGGGTAGTGGCCGCTTCCTTCTGACCGGAAAGTTCGGTGGCGAAATCAGCCTGCATTTTTTTCATTTCTGCTACGCGGGCTTCTTCTTCGGCAAAGTAATCGGACATCACTTTAGGGGCATCAAAGGCCTTGGCTTCCTTGCCGTTGCGTATGATCTCCACTTTATTCATGACCACATCGCTTATCGGACGGTCCCTTTCGTTGGTCGGAACCGTTGCAATGGAATCTACAATTTCCAGGCCCTTAACCACCTCTCCAAAAACCGCATGGCAACTAACCCGTGGGTTACCACATGGCTTTAAGAAACCGTTCTCATCGTATCCGTCTAAGAAGGGAGTGGCTTTATGCGTAATAAAGAATTGGCTGCCATTGGTAGCAACACCTGAATTGGCCATAGAAAGAATACCCTTTTTGGAATGCCTTAGGGAATCGCTCAATTCATCTTTAAAACGATATCCGGGGTTTCCACTACCTGTAGCGGTAGGATCGCCTCCCTGTATCATGAAATCTTTGATCACCCTGTGGAAAACCACCCCATCGTAATACCTTTTTTCCTTGTACTGTTCACTCACAAAAGGATTGGTTCCTTCGGCCAGGGAAACAAAATTCGCTACGGTTACGGGAGCCTGCACATGCTCTAGTTTCACAATAATATCTCCCATATCTGTCTGAATATCAGCGAAAAGGCCATCTCCTAAGTCTGTATACTTACTTGATTTACAACCTGCTAGGATGAGAAAAAGGGCAAGTGTTGCAAAAGCGATTTTCTTCATGGTCTGTCTTTTAATTTACTGTTTTATCTTTTTTCTGTTGTTTTTCTATTTTCAAAATGCTTATGGTCGTTTTCAGGGGGACATTGATTCCGATCCTCTTGTCGTCTCCATGGTATCCGTATCCCAGTGAAGAAGGGACAAGAAATGTAGCGACCTCATTTTCTTTAAGTAGTTTTACCGCGTTGCGCAACCCCGGAAACAGTTCCTGTTTGTCCACTTTGTAAGTGATCACCCCAATTTCGTCAGCTTTATAGATCGTATCATTCTGTAGATTACGAATATCGTAGCTAAGGGTCACCAGGTCATCCGGCTCCGGCAAAATACCTTCGCCTTCCACCTTATTATCGTAGTAGTACCAGGAGCCGCTGGCTGAGGAAATGTATTGATGCAGGCTGTCCCTTGTAATAATTTCCCGGATCAACTGCTCTTCCTCCGCAAGTAACTTCTTATTTCGTTCAACGGATTCCTTGTAAAAACTGCCGCTTTGTACTTTTATGGGTTTTCGGGGTTCCGGCCCGGCACAGGAGAGAAGGAAAGCGAAAAGGATGAAATAGCTCAGGGTCTTCATGCGTTTAGATTAAGTTCGTAACCCTTTAATAACGATTCGAAATACGCAATAGTGCCTTTCATGTCGTCTTCGCTACGCCCACCGGCCGCATTGGTATGCCCTCCGCCGTTAAAATGGGATCTCGCAAACTCATTTACAGAGAAGTCACCCACTGAGCGGAAAGAGATCTTAATAATGCCTTCTTCCCGGTTTTCTATAAAGATGGCAGCAAAGTGAATTCCTTCAAGGGTAAGACCGTAGTTCACGAATCCTTCAGTATCTCCTTTTTTGAAATTATGCTCATCTAACTCATGCTGCTCCAGGGTGATGTAAGCCGTCCGGAACTTTTCCAGTATGACCATATTTTTTAATGCACGACCAAGTAACCTCAGGCGGTCCGGACTGTTATTGTCGTATATCCTGCGATGTATCTCTGTATTTTGAGCTCCACAATCTATGAGTTTGGCGACAACCTGATGGGTGCGACTGGTGGTAGAAGCGTATTTGAAGGAGCCCGTATCCGTCATGATACCGGTATAGAGACAGTTGGCTATATCTTCTGATATCTGATCTGCAGCACCAAGGACCTCCAGAAAATTAAAAACCATCTCGCAGGTAGAACTCATATTGGTATCCGAATAGGTCACTCTGGCGTATTCCTGCGGTTCCTGATGGTGGTCTATCATGACGAAATCCGTAGTAGCAGATTCCAAATGCGATTTCATTTGACCGGTACGATCAAAATGATTGAAGTCTAGTGTAAAGATGATTTCTGCCTTTTTTAGATGTCGGACGGCTTTTTTTTCGTCTTTCTCAAAGATAATAACGGATTCGTTACCCGGTAACCACTTCAAAAATTTTGGATAATCATTCGGCGCAATAACCCTGGCGTGGTGACCTGAATTTACAAGGAAGTGATACAGTCCAAGACAGGAACCCATGGCATCGCCATCCGGGTTTTTGTGGGGTATGATCACTATTTCTTTGGGTTCGGTAAGAAGTGTCTTTACGACCTTAACATCCTCTAAATTCATGCGCTCAAAGATACAATTTAATAACATAGTCTTATATCATAAAAGTCTATTTTTATGATTTGAAAATCCACATTATTATGTTTCGATTGGCCGCCATTCCACTGTTGTTATTGCTTATTAGCGCCTGTACCTCCAATAAAAAACCGGCTGAGGAAACGGAGGTTCAGTGGGATGTCACCATAGCTTTCGGCTCCTGTAACAAGCACGATCTGGAAAATCAATTGTGGGACGATGTCCTAAAAGCCAAACCGGACCTATGGATATGGGGAGGAGACAATATATACGCCGATACTTCGGATATGGAGGTCATGAGGAATATGTACGCCAAACAGGACAAAGTTCGCGGGTATAGAAAGCTAAAGCGTGAAGTCCCGGTAATCGGTACCTGGGATGATCACGATTACGGTCTGAACGACGCCGGCCTAGAATTCGATAAAAAGGCAGAGAGCCAACAGGCCTTTCTGGATTTTTTAGCCGTTCCGCAGAACAGCCCCAGGCGTTCAAGGCAAGGGGTCTATGCCGCGCATCAGATCGGTACAAGGCTGGGAATGGTTAAAATACTGGTTTTGGATACACGCTATTTTCGCAGCTCGCTAACCGATGCGACCGAAGAGGGAAAACGGTTTCAGCCCGGGCCATATGGCGAAGGCACTTTGCTGGGGGAGCAACAGTGGAGTTGGTTGGAAGCCGAATTGCAGAGTTCTGAGGCAGACTTTAACCTCTTGGTCAGTAGTATACAGTTCCTATCAGATCAGCACGGATTTGAGTGCTGGGGTAATTTTCCACATGAAACAGAGCGCTTAAAGCAGCTATTGCTTAAAACAGGGGCAGCTAATACTGTGATCGTCTCCGGAGACCGGCATATTTCAGAATTCTCCAAAACCAAGTTGGATGGATTACCCTATCCCTTGATCGATTTTACCAGCAGTGGACTTACACACCCCTATTCGGATTTCGATGGGGAGGCCAATCCTTACCGCATCGGAAATGTAATATCCGAGAAGAGTTTTGGCTTGTTGCGTTTCAACTTTTCCAAGAATGAAGTCCGGATGCAGATGGTTGGGGACGAGGGTGTAATTTACCAGGAAATACGACAGACGTATTAATCTTGCTGGTTGTGGGAAGAAAGTGTATTTTTGCCCAAAATTTTTAAGAATGACAGGAAACAGAACCTTTACGATGATTAAACCGGATGCGGTAGAGAACGGCCATATTGGAGCTATTCTCGAAAAAATAACAGCTGCCGGATTCAAGATCGTAGCCATGAAATATACCCAGATGAGCCGAAGAGATGCCCGGGAGTTTTATGCCATCCACAAAGAGCGTCCGTTCTTTGGAGAACTGGTAGAATTCATGACCAGGGGCCCCATCGTATCAGCAATACTTGAAAAAGACAACGCGGTGGAGGATTTCCGTGCCCTCATAGGGGCTACCAATCCAGTTGAGGCGGCCGAGGGAACTATCAGAAAGCTCTACGCGAAAGATATAGGAGAGAATGCCATTCACGGTTCAGACAGCGATGAGAACGCTGCAATTGAAGGTGCTTTTCACTTTTCCGGAAGGGAAGTTTACTAAGAAACCTATTAAAGATATGAAGGAGAGCTACCATCAGGTAGCTCTTTTTATTTACCGCAGTATTATTTTCCGGATCAGCTCTTTGCCCAATTCATCATTGAGCATTTTAATGATCTTGGATTTACCGAGACTCAGCTCTTCCCTCAGCACGGAAGAAGAGAGGGAGACATAGAGCGTACTTCCCTGGAGTTCCACTCCGGTGGTGTAATTGGCAACACCATTTCCCATAAGGTTCTCCCAGGCCAACCTGGCATCTACCTTATCCATTCCCTGTTGTAACTTATTCTCCGAGATGAATTCACTCAAGGCTTCACCCAGGGAAAGATTGTTTTTTCTTCGCTTTAGCATCACTCTAACGAAATGGGTTCGTACCTCTTATAATAGTAGGTAATATTTTCTTCATTTACAACAGAAAAACGATCCCGAGATACATCCTTTAACAATTCCTGCCATTGACTCAGTTCGTTTTGATAATTCATGTAGAATTCGCTCTCCATCTGGCTGATCTTAAAAAGTTCAGCATCGTCGGTCACCTGGAATGTGCCATCTATTTTTGGATAGGCCTTTTTTCTAAATCCTTCAAACCCTTCGATTTTTATATAATCCAGTGTGGTGTTGCTTCCATAATTCTTTTCAGCGCCGTCCGGGAACTCCACCCTGTCTATCTCCCAATACCCGTTTAAATGCACGAGATCTTCCTGTTTAAGTGGAGACCTGCAGCTTATCAGCAATATGGAAATACATAACCAAAAGAGTGAAAGTCTCATAAATTGAACAGTTCAAAGGTTTGGTGTATGGATTTAACGATACGCTCGGTTCGGTCCGGGTGTGTGTCACTGATAAATATCTGCCCGAATTTGGAATCGTCTACCAGTTGGATGATGTGGGCTACCCTGTTTTCATCCAGTTTATCAAAAATGTCATCCAGAAGCAGTATTGGGGTGGTTTTGACCTGATTTCTCAGGAAGTGAAACTGCCCGAATTTTAAGGCGATCAAGAAGGATTTCTGCTGACCCTGACTGCCAAATTTTTTAATCGGATAGCCGGTGATCTCAAAATTAAGGTCGTCCTTGTGAACGCCTACGCTGGTATATTGCAATTGCCTGTCCTTATCCAGATTTTGTTCCAGCAGGGTGCTCAGATCGTTTTTTGAAAGATGACTCTGATATTTTAATCCCACAAGTTCCTGTCCCCCGGTTATTCGATTGTATTGCTCCTGGAAAATGGGGATGAATGCTTCAATAAAACCCTGGCGTTCCTGGTGTATGTAGCTGCCGTATTCCTGCAACTGATCGTTATAAACACTGAGGGTTGTGGGATCAAAAGTCTGGTTAGCCGCGAAGTACTTAAGCAGAGAGTTTCTTTGAGAAAGTACCTTGTTGTAATTTAAGAGTGCCTGCAGGTAGGACTTATTCGACTGAGATATTACCCCGTCCATGAATTTTCTCCTGGTATCACTGCCCTCCAGTATCAGATCGCGGTCTGATGGTGATATGATTACAAGCGGTATCAGCCCAATATGGTCCATTATACGTTCGTAGGCCTTCCCATTTCGATTGACCACTTTTTTAGATCCCCGCTTGAAACTGCAGACGATCTTTTCTTCCTTGCCCTCTTTATCGAAGGTTCCGTCGATGAGGAAAAAATCTTCACCATGTCGGACATTCTGCGAGGTAACCGGGTTGAAATAGCTCTTGCCAAAAGCGAGGTGATAAATGGCATCGAGTACATTGGTTTTGCCTTTTCCGTTGTCTCCCACAAGACAGTTGATCTTTGAATCGAACTCAAAGTTTCGGGAATCAAAATTCTTGTAATTGACAAGTGCCAAATTCTTAAGAAACATGCTTGCAGAATTAGTTGAAGGCTAGAAGAGGTGCAAAATATCGAAAATTAACGAATAAATACCCTTTTCATTTTAGATAAAAACTTTATTTTTGCGCGATCAATTTAAATAAGATGGCAACATATAAAAAGAGGGGCTACAAACCAAAAAACAAAGCTGAGGAACGCGATCTAGATGCGCAGAAAAGTACCACGGCTGAGGTTTTTAGTACCTTGGATGAGAGTGCTTCGCGCTCAGAGCAGTGGGTCGCCAAAAATCAGAATTACATTCTTGGAGTAATCGGGGTTATTGCGGTTGCGGTTTTAGGATATCTCGCCTATAACCAGTTTATTCAGGCCCCCAAAGAGGCCAATGCCGCCAATGAAATGTTCTATCCTCAACAGTATTTTGACCGTGCCCTGAACAATCCTGCAGAAAGGGATTCCCTATTCAATCTGGCACTGAACGGGGCAGAAGGGAAATATGGTTTTCTGGATATTATCGATGAATATAAGGGAACAAAAGCTGCCAACCTGGCCAGTTATTCTGCTGGGATGGCCTATCTGAATATGCAGCAATACCAGGAAGCTATCAGTCATTTGGAGAATTACAACTCTGATGATGCCATACTTGGCGCACTCGCCAAGGGAGGTATCGGCGATGCTTTTATGCAGCTCGGACAACCGGCGGATGCACTGGGGTATTATGAAAATGCGATTTCCCATGACACCAATGAGTACACCACTCCTAAATACCTTTACAAAGCTGGGGTAACCGCGATGGAACTGGATCAGAAAGATAAGGCGCTTACTTATTTTCAGCGAATCAAGGATGAATTTTCATCCTCCCAGGAAGCCAACACCATAGATGCTTTTATTGGTATGGCCAAAAGTGGAACCTAAATGGCTACTTCAAATAAAAATTTATCGGTTTACGATAAGACCACGATCCCAAACGCGAATCAATTTCGGTTTGGGATTGTTGTTTCTGAGTGGAATGTTGAGATCACTGAAAGTCTCGCAAAAGCCGCTCATGACACCCTTATAGATTGTGGGGCGCTTCCGGAAAGTATTATCCGATGGGATGTTCCCGGAAGTTTTGAGCTGACATTCGGGTGTAAGAAGATGATAGTTCAGGAGGAAGTGGACGCCGTAATTGCCGTAGGAAGTGTTATTCGCGGAGAAACTTCTCACTTTGACTTCGTTTGCAGTGCTTCCGCTCAGGGTATCAAAGATCTGAACGTACAGATGGATACCCCTGTTATTTTTTGTGTATTAACTGACGATACCCTGGAACAGGCCAGAGCCCGTAGCGGAGGCAAACATGGCAATAAGGGTACGGAAGCTGCTATTGCCGCTATTAAAATGGCTTCGCTGGGGAAGGAGTAATTACAAGTATACGTCCAAGATTAAGATCAAGTTTAAGTTCAAGACCAAGTTCAATGGATTGGTGTTGAATTGTAAATGTTGGATTGTTAGACAGTTGGATGGTTAGACAGTTGGATGGTTAGACAGTTGGATGGTTAGATGTTTGGAGAGTTAGATGGTTGGAGAGTCAGATGGTAGAGGGTTAGGTGGTTGGACGATTGGATGGTTAGACTATTAGACTGTTGGCTGTTAAGACGAATTCCTGAATTATTTCCCAATTACGTTAAAGGGCCAATATCGTATATCTAATATCGTACATCATATATTGGTCTTATGCTTTGCGCTAATCGCCAATCGCCGACTATCAACGGACAACCATCAACTAATAAAAATGCGGCAATTTGAAAATTTGAAAATGGGGGAATTTAGAAGGTTGGATGGTTAGACTATTGGACTGTTGGCTGTTAAGACGAATTCCTGAATTATTTCCCAATTACGTTAAAGGGCCAATATCGTACATCTAACATCGTACATCTAATATCGTACATCATATATCGATCTTACGCTTTGCGCTATATGCTGAGCACAGACTATCAACGGTCAACTATCAACTGACGAACCTTACTGTTAACATTTTTTGGCAAGTATACTTCGGCACTTTTTTTGATTTTAAGTACCTTTGAAGGTATACCACCATGGGAAGATTCACAAAATTACGTAAGAACAAAAAATTCAAATATTCGCCCCGTTATTATGACGATAAGGGAGAGGGCAATCCTTATAAAATAGGGCATAAATTGGATAAATACAGGACTACGGTCGGCTCTCAAGGTGGGATTAAAGGCAGGTTCAATAATGCCATGGCCGATATGAGAGTAAAAGGAGACCCCTATCTGAAGTTGCGTATGATCATTATCATCGCCATACTCATCCTGATATTTCTCTACATAATAGATTTTGACATATCCATATTCTTTAGTCGCTAATGGCGGATATTATTCAACTTTTGCCAGATCATGTGGCCAACCAAATTGCTGCAGGAGAGGTCGTTCAACGGCCTGCTTCCGTAGTTAAGGAACTTTTGGAGAATGCCATAGACGCCAATGCGGGCTGTATCAAATTAATCGTCAAGGACGGGGGGAAAACCCTGATCCAGGTGGTAGACGACGGCATTGGGATGAGCACTACAGATGCCCGTCTGAGTTTTGAGCGCCACGCGACTTCTAAGATCAGGAATGCAGAAGACCTTTTTAGTCTAAACACCAAGGGATTCAGGGGAGAAGCACTGGCATCCATCGCGGCCATTGCCCATGTAGAAATGCAAACGCGGCCTCATGAAGAAGAATTGGGAACGGCCCTAAAGATAGCCGGAAGCAAAGTATTGTCTCAGGAAGTATGTAGTAGTCCGGAAGGAACCTCGATAGCTGTAAAAAACCTTTTTTTTAATATTCCGGCGAGACGGAATTTCCTGAAGTCAGACCAGGTGGAGCTTCGTCATATCACCGATGAATTTCACCGGGTGGCATTGGCTCATCCAGGGGTTCAACTCCATTTTTACCATAATGGTAATGAATTGTTCAACCTGCCGAAAGTCAAACAGAGACGTCGGATTGTCAATATATTTGGGGTGCGTATGGACGAAAAGCTGGTTCCGGTTGAGGAGGAGACCCAGGTCGCCAGGATCGGCGGTTACATCTGCAAACCACAATTCGCAAAGAAGAGCAGGGGAGAGCAATTCTTCTTTGTCAACAATCGATTTATTAAAAGCCCCTACCTGCATCATGCGGTGGTCGCTGCTTTTGAAGGGCTGATAAAACCGGATACCTTTCCGGGATATTTCCTGTTTCTTGAAGTGGATCCATCCTCTATTGATATCAACATCCATCCGACAAAAACCGAGATCAAATTCAATGATGAACATAGCCTGTACGCCATTTTACGGGCAACCGTAAAGCACAGCCTGGGCCAATTCAGCGTATCTCCTGTCCTCGATTTTGAAAGAGATCAGAATCTTGATACCCCTTATGCCTTCAAGGACAAACAGGCAAGTCAACCCCGGGTAAGCGTAGATGCCGGATTTAATCCCTTTAAAACTGACAGCAGTTCTTTCCAATCAGCAGCATTCAGAGAAAAGAAAAGTGCTAAGGGTTGGGAGAATATGTATGTTGGGTTGGAGTCCGGACAAAAGGAACAGGCTTTTAGCAGTGTTCAATTTGAATCTGACCCTTCTTCCACAGCACTTTTTGAAGCCGATACTGATCTGAGCGAATCCGCTGTTACCACATTGCAGATCAGGAGAAAATATATCCTGACCACCATTAAATCGGGCTTGCTAATCATTGATCAGGGACGTGCGCATCAGAGGGTGTTATACGAGAGATTCCTTAGAAGTATAACGGTGAAAGAGACAGTAAGCCAACAATTGCTATTTCCCTTAGTCCTTTCGTTCTCAAAACCAGAAATAAGCGTTATCAACGAGATCAGAGAGCCACTTTCTCAGCTCGGCTTTATTTTTGATACGGTAGAGGGTGAGGACGTTCGTATCAGCGGAGTACCACCAATGGTGCCTGAAAGTGAGATAGGGATCGTCCTGGATCAGCTTATTTCGGACTGGCAGGATGGGATAAACGAAAGCGGTTTTTCGCAATCTGATATCCTCTGTAAAACCCTTGCCAAAACCCTGGCGGTGAAAACGGGAGAACTTTTAGACAATAACTCCCAGTTAGCCCTGGTAAATGACCTCTTTGGTTGTAAGGAATCAAAGGTCAGTCCGTTTAACAAACCGATATTCGTTACCATCCCTGAAAGCGATATCGATAAAAAATTTATTTAAATGGGTAGACTTACCGATGCTATTAAGCACCTTCTGATCATTAACATACTCTTTTTCGTAGCTACAAGTATTTATGGGGATCAGATGTATCAATGGTTTTCGCTTTGGTTCCCCAAAAACGAAAACTTCGCTTTTTGGCAGATCGTATCGCATATGTTTATGCATGGCGGCTTTATGCATATTCTCTTTAATATGTACGCTTTATGGGCATTTGGTACGCCTTTGGAAAGGATGTGGGGTCGTAATAAGTTTCTCTTCTTCTATTTTTCAGCAGGATTGGGTGCCGCGCTGATACATACAGGGGTGAATTATTACTATTTTAACCAGGGACTTGAGGCATTGGTAAACGCAGGCATGGGTGAATCTCAGCTCATAGAGATCATAGCTGCCGGGAAATACAGCCCGGACTGGTATAATATAGCTCCAAGGAGTGTTATCGACAATTTCCTCAGTGCTTATAGTACTCCTGCCGTAGGTGCTTCCGGGGCTATTTATGGCATTTTAGTGGCCTTTGGAATGTCTTATCCGAACAGTGAACTTTTCCTTATCTTTCTACCAGTGCCCATAAAGGCAAAATTCTTTATACCTGTACTGATAGGCCTGGATCTTTTTTCAGGAGTTACAGGATATTCTATTTTTGGAAGTGGAATAGCCCATTTTGCCCATATTGGTGGGGCCTTGTTCGGCTTTATTATGATGTGGTACTGGAAAAAAAATCAGTTTAACAAGAATCGTTGGGACCTTTAAATGACCTCAGGAAATTTAAAATATCAATTTGCGCGTTTAAGTATCGCTGAAAAGCTGATCGTAATTAACCTTGTGGTGTTCATACTCGATGGGATCATTCCCTTTTTGTTGGATTTGCCCAAGAATAGCCTGTCACAATGGTTTGAACTGCCCAAGGACCTTTTCGCTTTTATTTCTCAACCCTGGTCCATAGTTACCTACTCATTTTTTCATGCGGGGTTTTGGCATTTGTTCTGGAATATGTTTATGCTCTATTTTTCTGCCCGCATCTTCCTGAACCTGTTTGGCCCCAGAAAGTTGATCAACGTTTACTTTTTGGGGGTGATCTTTGGGGGATTACTGTTCTTGCTGAGCTACAATGTATTTCCGGCCTTTTTAGGGCGCAATTCAGCCCTGGTGGGGGCCTCTGCGGGAGTTACGGCGGTTCTGATCTTTATCTGTGCCTATATTCCCAACCAGGAGGTACGGGTCTTTTTCTTTAATGTAAAGCTTTGGTATATCGGCGCCTTTTTTATTCTGGTCGATCTTATTCAGATCCCAGGCGGACAGAACGCAGGCGGCCACCTCGCCCATCTCGGGGGAGCCGTCTTAGGTTATGTGTACGCCCGTCAATTGTTGCAGGGAAGAGATATTGGTGCGGGCTTCTCGAAATTGCTTGACGGTTTTGCAGACCTTTTCAAGAAAAAGGAAAAAAAGGCTCCGTTAAAAACAGTCTATCGCAAAAAAGCAGGTACCAAAGGATCGCCAGTGGATTACGATAAAGAAAGTCGTCAGCGAAAGATTGATGCTATTCTGGATAAGATCAGCAAATCCGGCTACGAAAGCCTGTCAAAGGCGGAAAAGGACTTTCTTTTCAAGGCGGGCAAAGAAGACTAAGAGTCCGCGTCCTACCAACCTAAATCCAGGAGATAACAATCAAAGGCATCTGCAAGCAGGTGCAGTAACAAGGCGAACCCGATCAGACGGGATTTACGGAATAGAAGCAGCAGCATATAAAAGGCCATCGCCCAATAGGTATGGAGAGGGTGGAAACCAATACTGCAACGGGTGGCATCGTAAATTGGAGAAGCCAGCAGGTGATCCAGATCTATCAGAATTCCGGCCAGAAGAATGCCGATTACCCGCCATCTACCTTCTTTGAAAAAAAGGAATCCTATCGCAAAAGGCAGCCCGAAATGTATTCCGTAGTGTATTAAAAACCTAAGCATTGTTAAGATCAATTGTCAGGTTCTCAAGATAATCCAGGCTTGAGGTGCCCTCATTAAAGAGCAGGTCCAGGATACTCAGGTTTTTCACAAAACCGTGTCTGTCTGAAAACACTTGAATATATTCCTGCTGCTCGAAGGCGATCTCTTTTTTGGCATTGACCAAAAAGCGTCCATCCTGAACATCATCCGGCTCTGCCACGTAGCCTACAGATTTTTCAAAGGGCATGTCCATTCCTATACATTCGCAGATGGTTTCTATGGTCTTAAGGTTGAAATCTAACAGATAGGTATACTCCTGATGGTATAAGGGTGCCAGATCATCTTCGTAGAATTCAAAAAAAGGAGACGTTCTATATGCCGTTTGAAGGGTTCGCCAGTGTTGTCTTTGCCAACTGTAGGCATTTTCCAGGCGCACATCTTTGGTGAGTTGCCTTCCCTGTTCCCCACCTACATGTTTGATCGGGATGGAAAGCAGATGCCTACCCTGATCCGTGGCAATATAACATCGGTTCCTGTAGGTCTGTTTCTGGTAATTATCCCATACCTCCCAGATAAGCTTTTGCTTTAAGATCACTCCAAAAGTAAAAACACTTGGAAAGTAAACCGGATGTAGAAGTACTTGCAATGGTCGGTTAATTTGTGGATTTGTTTATTTGATAGTTTCTAAGAGAATTCAATTTATTTGTGATACTTTCCAGCTTACTTCTCAACAAGTCGTAGTTCTCTTTAGAAATAAAACCTAGTTCATTGCATAGAATTAGTTGGTTCAATACTTCGACGGCTGAACCGAATGAGATGGAGGTGAAATGCGCCTTTTCTTTATTTGAAAGTCTTGTTGTTCCCTCTGCGATATTTGAACAGATGGAAACAGATGCTCTTCTCAATTGGGACATCAAACCGTATTTCTCATAATCTGGTAAGGTAGCAGTGATATTGTAAATATCTTTGGTGAATTCTTTGGATTCTTTCCAAACGTCCAGTTTTTCAAAGGCAAATTTAAACATACAAGCAAAACGATCTTTACCGAATAAACAAATTAACAGATATCAAATTTACTCGAAAAATTAATGCCTTCTGTTCACTGCTCACTGCTCACTGCCTACTTCTTCGCCTTCTTCCTTCGCTTCCAGAAGAAATCAAAGACAAAATAGGCTGCAAGAAGGATCAGGAAATGTTTGAAATAAGAGCGCGGTTCCCCATCACCCCCAACAGTAGTAAAGATACGGTCCCATCTGGGTCGCCAATTGGCCAGTCCATCGTTGAAATTGTCAAAACTCATCCAGATGAACACGGGTTTACCTACGATATGGTTTGCCGGCACATAACCCCAGGTCCTGCTGTCTTCGGAGTGGTCCCGGTTATCACCCATCATCCAGAAATAGTCCTGCTCAAAAGTATAGGTCTTTGCCAATTGCCCATCTATTCTGATCTGATTCCCGGAAATACTGATCTTTTTTCCCTCGTAATCCTTGATGATCTTTTTATAAAGAGGAAGTGTTTCAAGATTAAGTGGAACCTGATCCCCTTCTCCGGGAATGTAAATAGGGCCCATATTGTCGTTGTTCCAGCTGTATCGCGAATCCTGAGGGAAGATATTGTAACCTCTTTGTCCTCTGGGCTCTATAATTTTTACTACCGAATCGATATCCGAATGGTTCCTTAGTTTTTGAACCATTTCGTCCGTCAGGGTAGCTTCGCGTTGCCTGCTTTTTTCCTCGGTAAGCGAAAGCCTCGCCTGTCTGAGGACGTTAATAGGAATTCCTGAAGATTTGGTATAGATCTCAATTTCGCCCTTGGAATTCCTATTGTAACCCTGGGCATATCCTGTAAGGGCATCTGCCTGGGCCTGATTCAGAGTCGTGGCGATATACTTTCTGATAAACTCATCTATTCCCAAACTAGCCAGCAGTCGGGAAGAAACCCCTTTTTGGGCATAAATATTGTAGTCATACTGGACTTTCGCCCTGTCTGACAGGACCAGTCGCTCACCATTCACAAAAACATAACCATCCCTGACTTCAACAGAGTCTCCCGGGACGCCAACACACCTTTTTACGTAATTGGATTTTTTGTCTATAGGCTTTTTTACGCCTTTTTCTTTTTTAAAGAATACCCTGACCGTATCCGCCGGCCAGCTAAAGACCACGATATCGTTCTTTTCTATCTGCTCAAAACCCGGCAGTCTGAAATAGGGTAATTGCGGTTTTTTCAAGTAAGACCTTATACCCAACAACGGCAATGTATCGTGAACCATGGGTGCTGCAACAGTGGTCATTGGTGTCCTTGCGCCATAATGGAATTTACTTACGAAGAGGAGGTCGCCAATTCTAAGTGTACGTTCCAGGGAGCCCGTTGGAATTACATAAGGCTGCATGAAATAGGTATGTACCAGGGTGGCAGCCACTATGGCAAAAACAATGGAGCTAACCCATTCACCCAAACCGCTTCTGGGATGCAGGCTTCGATCCTCAATGTATTTAACGTCAAGAGCATAATTGACATAGTAGATGTAAAAGCCAAGTGTAAGGATTACCAACCAGGTTTCTGCCAGGCTGTTTCTGCCAAAACTTCGGATGGTTTCAACCCAGATCACTGGAAACATCAGCAGATTGATGATAGGGATGAATAAGAGGATAACCCACCATTTGGGCCTTCTTATTATTTGCATCAGCACAATAGCGTTATAAACCGGTATTGCGGCTTCCCAGGGTTTTCTCCCTGCTTTAAGGTAGAGTTTCCAGGTTCCCAGGAAATGTATAAGTTGTACGACTAAAATGAAAATGATCCACTGTGTGCTGTCCATTGCAAACGGTTGTTGTATTTTGTTGTTATTTGATCTGGCATGGGAGTCCCTGGAAACTTAGTCCTGTATAAGAATACGCCATAACTCTTCTTTTGTTACTTTTTTTAACCCAGGTTTAACACATCTTTCATGCTGAAAACCCCTTTTTTACCGAGGATCCACTCTGCGGCTATCACTGCCCCAAGGGCAAAGCCTTCTCGATTATGAGCCCTGTGTTTTATGCTAATACTGTCTACCTGACTTTGATATTTTACCGTATGAGTTCCGGGAACTTCTGCTTCCCGTAGTGACGTAATTGGGATTACCTGCTCTCCGGTTTTTTCCTCATTCCAGCTTTCGTAAGAAGACCTTTGGATGATATCTTCGGCTAGCGAAATTGCAGTTCCACTGGGGGCGTCAAGCTTTTGAGTATGATGGATCTCTTCCATGGAAACTTCGTATTGTTCGAGATTCTTCATCATATTGGCCAGGTAGGCATTCAACTCAAAGAATATGTTTACGCCCAGGCTAAAATTCGAGGCATATATAAAAGCGCCCTGTTGCGTTTTGCAGAGTTCCATGGCCTCATCGTATCTGTCTAACCAGCCGGTTGTACCGGAAATCACTGGTATACCATTGGTAAGGCAGGTGCTGATATTGTCAAAAGCTGCGGTAGGTATACTAAAATCAATGGCAACATCTATATTTTTTGAATCTAAATGAGGGGTATCCAGGTCTATTTTGGCGACTATCTTATGACCGCGTTTTAGAGCGATTTGCTCGATCATTTTTCCCATCTTCCCGTATCCGAACAAGGCGATATTCACTGGTAATTTTTTAGAAGGGTGTTATGAGTTTTTATTCGATCTGCAATATTACAATAAAAGAAGCTAGGAAAGCTAAATAAGCCTGGTAATCCATCGAATTTGCGCAAGTGTTCCACCAGGAAATGTAGATTTTCCTGCCTTAGATCCTAAAATCTTATGGTAAGCGCCATTCCGTAATTCGGGTCCGAAGTAATAGGGTGATAATCCAGGTAAGGCTGTATTTTAAGGCTGAGGTCTTCATCCACATTGAACTGTTTCAAATGCGAATCAACGTTGGCATCAATGATATTCAGGGCATAGAGGGCAATGGTAATCAAGAGCGCAAGATCCCTGTCTCTCTGAAAGCGTTCCTGGGCGTCCTGTAGCGCCTCATCCGACAGATCCGGGCTTCCGGGTATGATCCCGGAATTGTTGATGTCGTAGAACTCGTCATCCGTAAACCCCGCTCTCCTCCTTTTAAAGGCATCTCTGAAGCGGTCATAGCGATCGTCATTATAGATGTAGGCATATACGCCGGTTCCTATCGCGGCGTAAACAATAGGTACTTTCCAATATCTGCGGTTGTAGATCTGTCCGAGTCCGGGAAAGACAGCCGAATAAAAGGCGGCCTTACTCGGGGCCAGGGGGTTTACCTTTCTTTTTTGTACCTCCTCAAACACAATACCCTGTTCTTTCAGGTCGGTCTTTAAGGAATCAGAATCCTTTTCCAGGGTTTCCGGCTTGGTCTCCTGAGCCGTGATAGCTGCAGTGGAAAGGAATAAAAAAAGTAAAAAATATAGGGCTTTACTCACCTGTGATCAGCTTTTTCAGTCTGAGGAACTCCTCCCTGGAATGAAAAGGGATCGTTATTTTCCCCTTCCCATTCGTATTGGATCTCACCTCCACTTTGGTAGAAAGGCTTTGAGTGATCTCGTTCATCCCCTCTTTCGCGAAATCCGGCAGACTCGGCTTTTGAACCGCGGTTGAGGAAGTTTTATCTCTTTCGTGATAGTTTTTGACCATTCTTTCGGTTTCGCGTACCGAGAGGTTATTTGCTACTATCTTCTCGTAGATAGCGATCTGGTCTTTAGCTTGGTCAATGTTCACAAGGCTACGGCCGTGGCCCATACTAATAAAACCGTCGCGCATCCCGGTCTGAATGATGGGGTCTAACTTCAGGAGGCGCATATAGTTTGCGATGGTCGATCGTTTTTTCCCGACTCTTTCGCTCAGTTTTTCCTGGGTCAGTTGAATCTCATCGATCAATCGCTGGTAGGACAAAGCGATCTCAATCGGATCCAGGTCTTGCCGCTGAATATTTTCAACCAGGGCCATTTCCAGGGATTCCTGGTCGTTCGCAATTCGAATATAGGTTGGGATGGTCGCCAGTCCGATCATCTTGGATGCCCGGTATCGCCGCTCCCCTGAAACGAGCTGATAGCGGTTAAAATCGAGCTTTCGGACTGTAATGGGCTGTATCACACCCAATTCCCGTATGGAAGTGGCTAACTCCTTAAGGGCCTCATCATTAAAATTTGATCGGGGTTGGAATGGATTAACCTCTATAGTGTCAACATCCAATTCCACGATATTACCTACGACCTTGTCCGCATTCTTATCTGAAACTGAATTGATGTCGTTTTCCGGATCTTTTAAAAGTGCTGATAGGCCCCTTCCGAGGGCCTGTTTCTTTGTTGCCTTCGCCATTATACTTTCTCTCTGTTCTTTTTGAGGAGCTCATTGGCCATATTGAGGTAGTTACTAGCTCCTTTACTGCTGGCGTCGTATTTGATGATACTTTCGCCATAACTGGGCGCCTCGCTAAGGCGCACATTGCGTTGGATAATGGTATCAAAAACCATATCCGCAAAATGTTTTTTCACTTCTTCCACGACCTGATTGGAGAGTCTTAAGCGGGAGTCGTACATGGTTAAAAGCATACCTTCTATGTCCAGATCCGGGTTGTGGATCCTCTGCACGCTTTTTATGGTATTAAGCAGTTTTCCCAGTCCCTCAAGAGCAAAATACTCACATTGTATAGGAATGATCACAGAATCAGCCGCGGTCAGTGCATTCAGTGTAAGCAACCCCAGGGAAGGGGCGCAGTCCACCAGGATGTAATCGTAGGAATTTTTCAGCTCTTCGATAGCCTTCTTCAGCATGTATTCCCTGTCGTCCTTATCCACCAATTCTATCTCAATGGCTACCAGGTCTATATGTGCTGGTATCAGGTCTACATTAGGCGAGGAAGTCTGGATAATAGTCTCGGAGGCATCACGGGTATGCTCCAGCAGTTGATAGGTGCCCAATTCCACTTCGTCCACTTCAATCCCCAGTCCTGATGTAGCGTTAGCCTGAGGATCCGCATCTATGAGCAGGACTTTCTTTTCCAGTACACCCAGCGAGGCAGCCAGATTTACCGTGGTGGTCGTTTTTCCGACGCCACCTTTTTGATTTGCTATAGCAATAATTTTGCCCATTATCGTAGTAAGTTAGGCGTTAAAAATACGATTATTTCACCTACCAAAAAATGTAATTTGTTAACACAAAGTGAATAAGTAGTACGGTCCGTGTTAAAGTGCGTTAAAGAAGGGCTTGCTGTGTAGATTTTCGGAATGGGAGCTTTCTAAATATGGCGGTTTGGAGATTTGAAAATTTGATACTGTGAAATTGAGGAATTGGAGGTTTAGATGGTTGGATAGTTAGACGGTTAGACGGTTAGATGGTTAGACGGGAGGATGGTTATATTGTTAGACGGTTTCTTGAATTGTTTTCTAATTGCTTTAAGAGCTGATATCGTATATCGTACATCGTATATCCGCTATACGCTAAGCGCTTACTACCAACAAATGTAAAACTAAGGAATTGGAGGTTTAGATGGTTGGATATTTAGATTGTTGGACGGTTAGATTGATAGAAGGTTGGATTGTTAGACGGTGAGACGGATAGACTGCTAGACAATTAGATAGTGGTCTGTTCACTGTTCACTTATTCATCCTCCGAAGCTTTAGCGAAGGAGGGCTGTTCACTGACTACTGTTCACTTATTCATCCTCCGGAGCTTTAGCGAAGGAGGGCTGTTCACTGACTACTGTTCACTTATTCATCCTCCGAAGCTTTAGCGAAGGAGGGCTGTTCACTGACTACTGTTCACTTATTCATCCTCCGAAGCTTTAGCGAAGGAGGGCTGTTCACTGATTACTGCCTACTGTCCACTGCCTACTGAACAAGGGGTTCTAAACCCCACCCCGGAGTTAAATTAGATGTTGTTACTGCATTTTGCAAGCAGTAAAGGTTTAGATAAAATTCAAACAAAAGAGTTTAAGTTCTAAGTTTAGCATTTTAAAGGTTAAGACTGCCAACTGCCAACCGCCAACTGCCAACCGCCAACTGCATACTGAAAACTACTCTTCCAACAACAGCTCCAGGATCTGAATGGCTGCATCCGCGATCTTTGTGCCCGGACCAAAAACGGCAACTGTTCCTGCATCGAACAGAAATTGATAATCCTGTTTAGGAATTACACCTCCCACAATCACCATAATATCCTCCCTTCCCAGGGACTTCAATTCCGCTATGACCTGGGGGACCAGAGTCTTATGCCCTGCTGCTAGTGAAGAAACCCCAAGAATATGCACATCGTTTTCAACGGCCTGAGAAGCTGCTTCACTAGGAGTCTGAAACAGAGGCCCGATGTCTACATCGAAACCGAGGTCTGCATAGCCGGTGGCTACTACCTTTGCTCCCCGATCGTGGCCGTCCTGACCCATTTTTGCGATCATGATCCTGGGTCTGCGCCCGTCTTCCTGCGCAAATCGATCCGCCAGTTCCCTTGCTCTTTTAAAGCTCTCGTCCTCTTTTATCTCTTTTGAATACACTCCGGTAAATGATTTTATCTCTGCCTTATGCCTGCCATAAGACTCTTCCAATGCATTACTTATCTCCCCGAGGGTGGCCCTGGCCTTTGCTGCATCTACTGCTAAAGCTAGCAAATTTTCTAATGTATCGGACGAGGAGGAACTGGGATCATTTTTGGCTTTTGCTACTTCAGTTATTTTGGACAGTATGCGCTCGACCTCCTGGGAATCACGATGCTGTTTTAGCTCGTTCAGCCGGTTCAGCTGTTGTTTGCGTACCTCCGCATTGTCCACTTCAAGAATCTGGAGCTCATCTTCTTCGTCCAACGCGTATTTATTCACACCTACAATGATGTCCTGGCCACTGTCTATCCTGGCTTGTTTACGGGCGGCGGCCTCCTCTATACGCATTTTGGGTATACCAGCCTCAATGGCCTTGGTCATTCCTCCCAGGGATTCTACTTCTTCGATCAATTCCATTGCTTTTTCCGCAAGTTGATGTGTCAAGGATTCCACATAATAACTACCGGCCCATGGGTCCACCGTTTTAGTGATCTTGGTTTCCTCCTGAAGCAGGATCTGAGTATTACGGGCTATCCTGGCCGAAAAATCCGTAGGTAGGGCAATCGCCTCGTCCAGGGCGTTGGTGTGCAAACTTTGAGTACCACCGAAGACAGCCGCTGCCGCTTCAATGGTTGTCCGGGCTACATTGTTGAACGGATCCTGTTCCGTAAGACTCCAGCCGCTGGTCTGGCAATGGGTGCGCAATGCCAGGGATTTTGCGTTTTCCGGATTGAATTGCTTAACCAGTTTGGCCCATAGGAGCCTGCCGGCCCTTAGTTTTGCGATTTCCATGAAATGATTCATCCCGATACCCCAGAAAAAAGACAGTCTGGGCGCAAAATGGTCTATAGCCAAACCTGCTTTTAGTCCTGTTTTAATATATTCCAGTCCATCCGCCAGAGTATAAGCCAATTCCATATGCGCGGGTGCACCGGCCTCATGCATATGGTAACCGGAAATACTGATACTATTGAATTTGGGCATGTTTTTGCTGGTATACTCAAATATGTCCGCCACCAACTGCATTGAGGGAGTAGGAGGGTAGATATAGGTATTCCGTACCATGAATTCCTTAAGGATGTCGTTTTGAATGGTCCCTGCCAACTGTACAGGCGATACACCCTGCTCTTCGGCCGCAACAATGTAAAAAGCCATTACCGGAAGTACGGCTCCGTTCATGGTCATGGAGACGGACATCTTATCCAGGGGAATGCCATCGAAGAGTATTTTCATATCCTCCACGGAATCGATAGCCACACCGGCCTTACCCACATCGCCAACTACTCTTTCATGGTCACTGTCATAACCCCTGTGGGTAGGAAGGTCAAAAGCCACGGAAAGCCCTTTCTGCCCGGCCTCCAGATTTCGTCGGTAAAAGGCGTTGCTTTCCTCCGCGGTAGAAAAGCCTGCATATTGCCGGATCGTCCACGGACGCTGAACGTACATGGTCGCGTATGGACCCCTCAGATAGGGCGGGATCCCAGCCGCAAACTCCAGATGGCCTACTTCTTTAAGGTCTTCTTTGTTATATACCGGCTTTAACTGTATTCCCTCGGCGGTTCGAAATTGGCTATTGGTATCAGCCGCTGTCGAGGAAGCCGTTGCTGCTCCGGAAAGGCTCAGATGCTGCAGATCTTTTCTACTCATGACTTAATCTTTTCTTTTCGGTTTCTTCTGACAGACGTCGCTCTAAAACTGGTTCTATACTGGTCTTTCTGCGATCGGTTTTTAGGAATGGATCGCGTTTAATTTCAGATTTCATACGGTCTGCCGGGTTCTGGTATTTGTTGGTTCCCACCAGAATTTCTGCTGAATTATCAAATGCCTCTTGCTCTTTTGCTGCACTTTCTCTGATCTTTTTTTGGATTTGATGGTCCTTAAGCTGCCTGAGAAAACCTCCGCCTTTTTCTAGCTTTTTGAAGAGATCAAGGGCCTTTTCAGAAAGCTGGCGGGTCAGGGTTTCGATATAATAAGAGCCATCAGCCGGATTGGCCACTTTATCCAGGTAACTCTCATGTTTAAGGATGAGCAGCTGATTTCTGGCTAATCGGTCCGCAAATTCATTGTCTTCATGGTACAATCCGTCGTAAGGCAGATTGCATATGGTGTCTGCGCCTCCAACAATAGCGGAAAGGCACTCGATAGAAGTGCGCAGCAAATTCGTATTATAATCGTAAAGCACTTTATTTCGTTTAGAAGGGAAGGCAATAAGGTGGAAATTCACTTTTATCCCATACGCCTCCGAAAGCTTGCTCCAGAGTAACCTCAGGGCTCTGAGCTTGGCAATCTCGAAAAAGTAATTTCCTCCAATAGCCACCTTAAACGAAATTCCGATCGTATCCAATCCCAAATCATCCAAAAGCTGCAGATATTCATTGGCATGGGCCATACCATAAGCCAATTGTTGTACCGTATTAGCCCCGGCATTCTGATAAAGGCCGATATCCACATTCAATGGAAAATATTTCTCATTTCCTGAATGTTTTTTGCAGATGTCCATGGCAAGAGACAGATCCTCATCCTGGCTACCGCGCCAACTTCCCTGTCTGGCAAACTGGCCTACAGGATCCAGGCCAAGGTATAAGGAGGCCACCTTTAGCTGCAGGGCTTCTAGCTTAGGAATGAAGGATTCACCAGGGTATTCCTCAAAATTTAAATGCAAGGGAATCCGCGTCAGATCAACACCGGTGAACAATCCCTCCAGTTCCACTTGCTGAGACGGAATATTGATCAAAAGGCTTTCTGCACCTCTGTTCAAAGTATCTTTGATCTTTTCGTTGGCCGTGCTTATAGCGTCTAGTTGGATTTCTTGTCCTACTTTCCATTCTTCTGGCGCTGAACTTACTGTAATATTCAGATCTTCTAGGTCTTCGAGGCTGTAAAACGGCTTTACGACTATACCCTCCGGAGATCCCCATAGCAGCGATTCGTTGTAATCCGCACCCCTCAGGCCAGCCTGAATTTGTTGTTTCCACGCCTTAGCGGATACTTTTGGAAATTCCTCAAAAAGCTTGTTGCTATTCATCTTTTAAATTCTTTAAGCTATCCTCGTATTCGATCAGGTATATTTCCTCATTCTTTTTCTTGAGGTAATACTGTTCCCTGGCAAATTTTTCCAGTTCCTTAGGGTCTGATAGTTTTTCAATGATCTTTCGGTCTTTGGAGATCTCTTCCCGTAAAAATTCCTGCTGCTTTTCCAGTCTTTTGATCTCTTTCCTGAGCTCCATATGGATCAACAGAGAATTGGTGTCAAAAAATAACATCCAGATCACGAATACTGTCAGGACCAAAACATAAATATTGCTTACTATGCCAAACCACTTTTTATTTCTCAGTTCTTTTAAACCCATGCCAGATTATCCCAGTTTATCATTAATAATGGTACGTACGATATCTACGGCCACAGTGTTGTATTTGTTGTTCGGAATGATAATATCTGCATATTCTTTGGTGGGTTCTATAAATTGATCGTGCATTGGTTTTAAGGTTGTCTGGTATCTGTTTAACACTTCTTCAAGATCCCGGCCACGTTCGTTTATATCTCGTTTGAGCCTTCGTATCAGTCTTTCATCGGAATCCGCGTGCACATAGATCTTTATGTCGAACATATCCCTTATCGCGGGGTTGGTCATAATCAGAATGCCTTCTACGATCATAACTTTCCTCGGGTGCGTCAAAAGCGTGTCTTTAGTCCTGTTGTGCTCGGTAAAAGAGTATACAGGTTGTTCAATTGCCTTGCCCTGCCGCAACTTTGTGAGGTGTTTACCCAAAAGATCAAAATCTATGGCTTGCGGATGATCAAAATTGATATTAACCCTCTCTTTATAAGAAAGATGGGAAAGATCATTGTAGTAGGAGTCCTGGGAAATTATCCCTACTTCACCTTGCGGGAGTTCGTTAATGATCTGATTTACAACGGTGGTTTTTCCGCAACCAGTACCTCCGGCAATTCCAATTATCAACATAGTTGTTACTTTATTTCAAAAGTAAGTATTTGACCTGAAACCGCTTTTCACAACACCTTCTCATTTCAATTGCATAGTTAGGTTAAAAAGCAATTTCAAAATATGACGAAATTCATATTTGAATGTTTTTTTAAGGGATACTTTTACATGGAATTTGGAGGAGATGCTCCCTTATAAATGGCAAAAGCTCAAAACTTATGGTGTTCGAGCTGGTAGGATTGGTTTTGACGCATTTAATAGAAGGGTAAGCCTGAAATTATTAGGGATTCCGCGTGCCGGTCTCCCAATTTTATATAACTTAATAAACTCTAAAAATCAAGCAGGAGAATCCTGAAAAACAACACTTATGAATCCTACCTATAAGGTTACCGTCAATGAAAATTTGAGTTTCAACCTGAGCGCGGAAGACCTGAAGAATATAGATATGCTGAAGAATGCGGATTCAGCTTATCACATTCTACAGGACCACACTTCTTTCAAGGCTCAGATCACTGCTTCAGAATACTTCAAAAAGCAGTATTCCGTAAAGATCAACAACAACAGTTTTGAGATATCCATAGAGGATCCGCTGGATCTGCTTATCGAACAGATGGGTTTTGCCCTTGGTTCAGCCAAGGATGTTAGTTCCATTGAGGCTCCTATGCCTGGATTGATCCTGGACATCAGTGTGTCTGCAGGTCAGGAAGTCAATGAAGGAGATCCGTTGCTGATCCTTGAGGCGATGAAGATGGAGAATGTTATTACTTCCCCCCGAAATGGTATAGTAAAGTCTGTGCCTATTAGTCAGGGAGAAACCGTGGAGAAGAAACACTTGTTAATTGAATTTGAATAATCCCTTACTATGAAAAAAATACTGGTGGCCAATCGCGGGGAAATCGCGATAAGAGTTATGAAAACAGCCAAAAGGATGGGAATAAAAACCGTTGCGGTGTATTCCGAAGCGGATAGAAACGCGCCGCATGTAAAGTTTGCCGATGAAGCGGTTTGCATTGGTGCCCCACCATCCAATCAGTCCTACCTGTTAGGGTCTAAGATCATCGAGACTGCCAAGGCTCTGAATGTTGACGGAATTCACCCTGGATACGGCTTTTTAAGTGAGAATGCTGACTTTGCCGAAGAAGTAGAAAAAAATGGGATCATTTTTATCGGACCAAAATCCAAGGCCATTCGGGTTATGGGGAGCAAGCTCGCCGCCAAAGACGCGGTTAAAAACTACGATATCCCTATGGTACCTGGGATAGACCGGGCCATTACGGACGTAAAAAAAGCAAAGGAAATAGCAGGGAAGATTGGCTACCCGGTTCTCATTAAGGCCTCTGCGGGAGGTGGAGGTAAGGGTATGCGTATTGTGGATAAGGAAAAGGATCTGGAGTCCCAGATGAACCGCGCGATCAGTGAAGCTACTTCCGCCTTTGGAGACGGGTCTGTTTTTATAGAAAAATATGTGACCTCTCCCAGGCATATAGAAATTCAGGTAATGGCAGACAGCCATGGTAACGTACTGTACTTTTTTGAAAGGGAGTGCAGTATACAAAGACGTCATCAAAAGGTTGTAGAGGAAGCCCCGTCTGCCATTCTAACTCCAGAGCTGCGTGAGCAGATGGGGGTAGCGGCAACCAATGTGGCAAGAGCATGTGATTATCTAGGAGCCGGTACTGTGGAATTCCTTATGGATGCGGATCACAACTTTTACTTCCTTGAAATGAATACCAGATTACAGGTAGAACACCCAGTCTCTGAACTGATCTGTGGGGTAGACCTGGTGGAACTTCAAATACGTGTGGCAAGGGGAGAGCCACTTCCTATGAAACAGGAAGATCTGAGTATCAATGGCCATGCGCTGGAACTCAGGGTGTATGCAGAAGACCCTCAAAATGATTTCTTGCCGAGCGTAGGGACACTGGAAACCTACAAACTACCGGTAGGAGAAGGCATTCGTGTGGACAACGGTTATGAAGAAGGGATGGACGTCCCGATCTATTACGACCCGATGTTGTCTAAACTGATCACCTATGCACAGGACCGGGAGGCGGCCATTCAGCTTATGATAGAAGCCATCACAGCGTATGAAGTAGAAGGCGTGCAGACTACATTGCCCTTCGGTAAATTCGTATGTGAGCACGAGGCCTTCCGATCCGGGAATTTTGACACGCATTTTGTGAAGAACTACTATTCCCCGGAAGCGCTGCAGGAAGATAAGGAAATAGAAGCAAGAATAGCCGCTTTGGTTGCCTTGAAACAATATATGGAAGACCAAAAGCAATTGCGAACACCAACAAATTAACTATGGATCCGAAAATTGAAAAACTTAACGAACGAGTTGCACTGGCCCATATAGGTGGTGGACAACAGCGGATAGACAAACAACATCAAAAGAAAAAGCTTACCGCCAGAGAAAGGATAAACTACCTGCTGGATGAAGGTTCTTTTGAGGAAATGGGAGTACTGGTAACTCACCGGACCACTGATTTTGGGATGGAAAATGAGATCTATTTCGGAGATGGTGTTGTAACCGGTTATGGTACGATTGACGGTCGACTAGTCTATGTCTATGCCCAGGACTTCACCGTTTTCGGAGGGGCACTTTCCGAAACCCATGCGGAGAAGATCTGTAAGGTCATGGATCTGGCAATGAAAGTTGGAGCACCTATCATTGGACTGAACGATTCCGGTGGCGCCAGGATTCAGGAAGGAGTTCGTTCCCTTGGAGGCTATGCTGATATTTTTTACAGGAACGTACAGGCCTCAGGTGTAATTCCACAACTATCCGCAATTATGGGCCCTTGTGCCGGTGGCGCAGTATATTCCCCGGCCATGACGGACTTTACGCTCATGGTGGAACAAACCAGTTATATGTTTGTAACGGGTCCTAATGTGGTAAAAACAGTGACTAACGAGGAGGTTTCTTCGGAGGAGCTGGGTGGGGCAAGTACTCATGCCAGCAAGTCGGGCGTGGCTCACAGGACATCTGCTAATGATGTGGCTTGTATGGAAGATGTAAAAAAGCTCTTGAGTTATTTACCGCAAAGCAATCGGCAGAAGCCCGAGAAACTGGATTATGTGCTTGGTGAGGAAGTCCGGGATGTTCTGAGTGATATAGTACCGGACAACGCCAACAAGCCCTATGATATGCACGAGGTAATAGACGGGATCATTGACGAGGATTCTTTCTTTGAAATTCATGCGGACTATGCTGAGAATATTATTGTGGGCTTTGCCCGTCTGGGTGGAAGGAGCGTAGGGGTGATTGCCAATCAACCCATGTTTCTTGCAGGGGTGCTCGATGTAAAAAGCTCCATAAAAGCAGCCAGGTTTACCCGTTTTTGCGACAGTTTTAATATCCCGCTTTTGGTACTCGTAGACGTGCCCGGATTCCTTCCCGGAACGGATCAGGAATGGAACGGTATAATTGTACACGGGGCAAAGCTGTTGTACGCTTTGAGTGAAGCCACGGTTCCACGGGTTACGGTGATTACCAGGAAAGCCTATGGTGGAGCTTATGACGTGATGAATTCTAAACACATTGGGGCTGATTTCAACTTCGCATGGCCAACGGCTGAAATAGCTGTTATGGGTGCTAAAGGTGCCAGTGAAATAATTTTTAGAAGAGAAATAGCATCGGCTGAGAACCCGGAAGAAGCGCTTAAAGAGAAAGAGACGGAATACGCGGAGAAATTTGCGAATCCCTACAGGGCCGCCAGACGTGGGTTTATAGATGAGGTGATCTTACCTAAAAATACCCGGCGGAAACTGATCAAGGCTTTTGCCATGTTAGAGTCTAAAGAGGTAGTACCACCCAAAAAGAAACACGGGAATATTCCGCTTTAGTGGTTCATTCTGTATACAGTTTTATCTCTAATACGTATAAGGCATTTTTCATTTTAAGCTCGGTAAGTTGACCTTTAGGATTGAGGGAAGTTTTTGTCAGGTCGTGCGCAGTATTTTGATCTATTGGTTCGATATAAGTTTGTGTCAAGTCGAGCGAGGTAATCTGACCCTTTAGATTAAGGTAAGTCCTTGTCAGGTCGAGCGCAGTCGAGACCTCATTCATCTTCGGGCTTAAAATCCGAATGACTTACATTCCTGCACTCAGCTAAGGTCTGAAGCAGGTCAAAGTCCTCGTGAGCAAGGGCTTTTTTCTTCTGACTACTCCATTTTTTAAGCTTTTTCTCAAAAGAAATGGCTTGATCAATATTATTGAATTCCTGGCTAAATAGTAACGTAACAGGCCGGCGTTTATAAGTGAAACAGGACTGGTTTAGCCCGGCCTCATGTTCTTTAAGTCGACGGTTTATGTCATTCGTGACTCCTGTATAGGACAGACCATCTGCACATTCAAGGATATAGATGTAGTATTGCTTCATTATATTGATTAGGTCTCGACTGCGCTCGACCTGACATGGCCAGAGCTGTTGTTTTATTTTGGGTCTCGACTGCGCTCGACCTGACATGGCCAGAGCTGTTGTTTTGTTTTGGGTCTCGACTGCGCTCGACCTGACATGGCCTGGTGGACGCTCGACCTGACAATGGTTGTTCAGGGTCTGAAGATAGGCTTTCGGACTGCAAGAAACATGCAAATCAAGAGGGCAAATAAATTACCCCGCTGGACGAGTCTTTCCGGGCTCCGGTGACGGAGCTAAGGACGTTTACCTTGTTTTCCAGCCGAAGTACACCCATTAAAGAAAAGACCAGGGCTTCCTTGTATTCAATCAGTTGTTTGTTCGGGATTACAAGACTTACGGTACTACCTAACTTTCGTTGTAACAGGTTCATCATAAAGGTATTCAAGGCCCCTCCTCCGGTTACAAAAAGGGTATTCGTTGCTTTAGAAGTATGCTGTTTTACCTGAAGCGCGACTTGTTCGCAAATATGATGAATAGCAGTATGTAGTAAGTTTTCCAGGGAGTCATCGCAGGCATCTACTAGAGGGACCACCTTTTCCGTAAACCATTCATAACCCGTAGATTTAGGAAAAGGAAGCTTATAGTATTCCAGGGCGTTTAATTGAGAAAGTAAAGTCTCGTTTATTGAGCCCTTTGATGCCCGTTCACCACCCTTATCATAGGCCAGTCCTGTTTTTGCCGTAATATGATTCAGTATCATATTGGCCAGACCTATGTCATAGGCAATCCTGGAACCCTGGTGCTTAAAGGAGACGTTGCTTATGCCCCCCAAATTGAGGCAAAAGTCGTAATGACCAAAAAAAAGCTCATCCCCTATAGGTACCAATGGAGCTCCTTCACCACCAAGGGCCACGTCGTTCGACCGGAAATCACATATTGTCTTTATTCCAGTGCTGTTAGCCAGGTGCTGCCCGTTCCCAATTTGAAAAGTAAGGCCGTTCTCAGGCTGGTGATGGGTGGTATGACCGTGACTCGCGATAAAATCTACTTCCAGGTCTTTTCCCTGAAGAAAGCCATTCACCTGCTCACCTAACCATTCGCCGTAGCTATTGTGAAGTTTTAATAGCGCATCGGCCGGGAGAAAAATGGAATTCTTTAATTCTTTACGCATTTCAGATTCATAGGATATGGAACTTCCCTCTTTAATATCGAACCGCCAATTGTTTTGATCGGATTGAATATGACAGTACGCCATATCCAAACCATCCAGGGATGTGCCAGACATTAGTCCAAGAACCTTATATGTTTTCATGATCGTAATTTTTTACAGTTACCGGAAGCATTCCTACGGCATTAGACCGCCCCAGGAAATGATAGGCGGCGTTCTTTTGAAACTCGGGAAAGTCCTGATAAGCTACAATTACGGCTTCCAGGCTTTGTAAATCAAATAAATTCAGAACATATGGGTTTCCGAAGAGGTACAATACAACCTTTTTAGTTCTGGATAGCGTACGGATAAATTCCAGTTGTTCTGCCGGGATGTCAAAATTGTTCTGAGGTTTGACTTTTGGGGGTACCAGCCCTATAAGTATTTGATCATAATCACCAATCACTTTTTCAAAATTCGAGAATTGATCTTGAGAACTGTAGCAATGTTCAAAGGGAAGCTCCTTTGCTATGGTATCAAAGAAAAGCGAATCCTTTTGAGCGGATAGGCACAGGCCTATAAATTTCCCACCGCTGAAGTCCTTTAGCTTGTCCGGATTGCCTCTGACAAAACTAAGACTGTGTTCCGCGAGTTTCTGATTCAGGACTGCATGATCGGTTCCTGAAGTTGCAGGAATTTGGGTGGCGGTGGCCATGGCCTTTTCCTTTAATTTCCAGATCCTTTCAAAACTTTCCTCTACCAGCTGAGGATCTGCCTCTTTTGCAATTTCCTCAATACCTTCAGGCACGTTTTCCGCAAAGCATAATATGTCGTTCCCGGCAAGGAAAGCCTGACACTCCAATTGTCCTTTTTTCTCAAAACGCCGGGACACCGCATGCATATTAAGGGCGTCGGTAACTACCAGACCATCAAAGCCCAATTCCTTTCGCAAAACTTCCCTGATAATCTTTGACGATACCGAGGTTGGTGTCTCGGTATTTCCGGTAAGCGCGGGCACTGAAAGATGACCTACCATGACCGAATCTACTTTGTTTTCTATAAGTTTTTGAAATGGGTAAAGCTCATTGTGTAATAAGGCTTCTTTGGACTTATCGATCAAGGGTAATCCAAGGTGTGAATCCGTTGCCGTATCTCCATGACCTGGAAAGTGCTTGGAACTGGTTAGCAGTCCGACACTTTGCATACCTTTCATCATTTGGATTGCTTTACGGCTTACCGGTTCTTTGTTTTCACCGAAGGATCTATAACCAATAACCGGATTTTCCGGATTGTTATTGATATCAGCTACTGGCGCAAAGTTCCAGTGTATCCCGGCATTCAAACAATCAATAGCCATCTGCTTTCCTACCTCAAAAATAAGATCATCTCCCTCCGGAATCGCGCCGAGGGTAATGGCATAAGGGTATTGCGGAGTATTTTCCACACGCATGGCCAGTCCCCATTCTGCATCTATCGCTATGATCAAAGGGTATTTGGCAGAGTTTTGATACCTTTCGATCAGTCCCTCCAACACATCCAGACTTTTGGCGTTGTAGATCACCTCCTTTTTGCCTTCGTAATTGGTTGCAGCGCTGGCCCGACTGTGAAAAAAACACAAGCCTCCAATAGCGCTTTCTTTGATGAGTTTCTCCAGTTTAAGGATCTCTTCTTCAGAATCATTGATAAAGGCAGCAGGCATAAACAGTTGCCCGATCTTCTCCTGAAGACTAAGGCTATGCTTTGCAGTTTGGTAAGGGATTATTTTAGGCATTGTTCTCAGCTCCTTTTTTGCCATAATCAGGCGGATATTTAATGTATTTCAGCAAAATAATTGAGGGTAAGGCTGCGAGTACAACCCAGATAAAAAAGCCATCGTAACCCAGCCATTCCTGGACAAAACCGCTAATCAGGCCGGGTAGCATCATGCCCAGAGCCATAAAACCTGTCGCCAGGGCATAGTGCGAAGTTTTTGAGACCCCTTCAGCTATATAGATCAGGAAAACCATAAAACCGGCAATGGCAAAACCGTAACCGAATTGTTCGAGAACTACCGTAGTTACCACAGCTGCAATATGCGAGGTTTTGGTAATCGCGAGAAAAGCGTAAAAGGCATTTGGGATATTGAGCGAAAGCACCATTGGAAACATCCACTTTTTTAGCCCGTCCCGGGATATTAGTATTCCGCCAAGTATGCCACCAACTGTGAGCATAATTACCCCAATGGTACCATAAATTGTCCCTACCTCTGCCGTGCTGTAACCCAGGCCTCCTACGGCCGGATCATCCAGGAGAAATGGGGAAGCCATCTTGACCAATTGGGATTCCCCCAGCCGGAAAAACAGCACAAAAGTAAGGGCCATTCCCATTCCGGGTTTCTTAAAGAAACTGATAAACACCTCCATAAAACCTGAAGGTTTTTCCAATTTGATGCCTTCGGAGCTTTCGTATTTGGGAGTCACAAAAAAATTGGCCAGCGTTAGGGAGAACATTAGCAATGCGGCACAGATCATGGTTATGGACCACGCCTTAGTGTTGTCGCCATAATGGTTTTCCAGAAAACCCGCCAGAATAACCAACAATCCCTGGCCGGTTACATTGGCAAGTTTGTAGAAAGTGCTTCGGACTCCTACAAAAAAAGATTGTTTCTCCTGGGTAAGCCCTATCATATAATATCCGTCCGCGGCCACATCGTTGGTGGCAGAAGCGAAGGCCGCCATCCAGAAGCAGGCGAGGGTGGTTACAAAAAAGATATTGGTAGGTAAAAACAGACCTATCCCAAGAAATGAAATTGAAACCAATAGCTGCATGAGCAGGAACCACTTTCGTTTGGTCCAGATCAGTTCCATAAATGGACTCCAAAGCGGTTTTATTACCCAGGGAAGGTACAGCCAGCTGGTATATAACCCGATGTCCGCGTTGCTGACACCCAGTTTTTTGTACATGATCACAGAAACGGTAACAACCATTACGTAGGGGAGACCCTGGGTGAAATACAGCACAGGTACCCATGCCCATGCCCATTTGTTTTTCTGTATCATATCCGCGTTTCGTTTAAATGTAGTACAATTGATTTGGTTTCAGTTCTATAGCGATCCAGGAAGGTGACAGCAATCGCGCCTTTTTTGGCAATCAGTTTTTTTCCAAGATTGAATACGGAGCGGCCATTGAGATGTATTTTGGCAATCAGTTGATTCATATCGGTGGTGTCTAGCTGTTCCGGTTTTCGGGTAGCATAAACGAGTGCATACTGATACTGATCCGGTGCGTGGAGTTCAAATGAAAGTTGATAGAAATTCGAGGCTTCCTTTTGGCTCAGAAATTCAGGCTGTGCGTTTAGCAATTCACCCTTTTGGTGGGAGGCAGGCGTTAAGGCAGTCTTTTGGTAAAGCCGTTTTTGGATATGCTTAACCACATCCTCTTTTCCGGATAGCAGTGATTTTGCACTAAAAAAGGCGTTCCCCTGCACTTCGGGAAGGCTTCGCGCAAATTCCAGTTGTTTCGGGAGCTCTTTTTTCCTCTTCCAGGCCTTATCGCTGTTATTCCTGATCTTATATGCCCCGTTTCCAATGTATAAATTCGTGTGTTTAACCTTCGCACTCCACCAGTTTACCAGTTTTCGATGTGAGGCTACTTCCAGGTCCATACTCCAATAGAGCTGAGGGATAAGATAGTCTATCCATCCCTTTTCCATCCAAACCAAGGGGTCCGCATACAGATCCTCAAAAGTGGTCTGCCCTGCCCTGGTATCTGAGCCATTGGGGTCAGTTGAATTGTTCTTCCACACCCCAAAAGGACTTATGCCGAATTGCACCCAGGGTTTGTGCGATTTAATACTGCGATGGGCCTGTGCTATCAGAGAATCTACATTACTTCTTCTCCAGTCTTCCAGATCCTGATTCGGATCGGCATATGCTTCAAAACTTTGTTGATCGTCAAAGTTTTCACCCTGAATTCTGTAGGGGTAAAAGTAGTCGTCAAAATGGATGGCATCAATATCGTAACGGGCAGTCACTTCGGCAATTACCTCGACCAACTTTTGACGAACTTCAGGAAGTCCGGGATTGTAGTAGTATTTCTTCCCATACTTTATCATCCAGTCCGGGTGCAGAAAATAGTCGTGATCCTGGGCCAGCACTTCCGTTTTAAGATCAAATGTAGCCCTGTATGGATTTAGCCAGGCGTGGAATTCGAAACCGTACTCATGGGCTCTGGCGATCATCCATTTCAAGGGATCTTCATCGGCAGCTGGGGCTTCACCCTCCTTTCCTGTAAGAAATCGGGACCAAGGAGCCAGATCCGAAGGATACAGGGCATCACCGGCAGTGCGTATCTGCACGATCACGGTGTTAAAATTCAGGTCTTTATAGAATTTTAGAAGGTTTAAATAGTCTTTTTTTTGTTTCTCCCAGGAGTCTGTACCCCTTGCAGGCCAATCGATGTTTACTACCGTAGCGATCCAGACGCCCCTGAATTCCGTTTTTGGTGATGGTAAACCTGGTTTTAGCACCTTACATGAACTGAAAAGAAGGACGAAAGCAAGAAGAAGTGTACCAATAGAACGGATGCGGGAAGTTGGTTGATACTTAATGCCGTCTAAGGAGGAGTCTTCCAATGGTTATGGTTATTTGTCTGCTAAGTTAAGAAATCCCATTGCAGCTTGGTTTGCAGTGGATGGTCATTTGGAAAATTGCCTTCAGCCTTTTCGAGGGTCTCGCCCGTTTGGAAACGAGCGGACTCTCGATATTACAAGGAGTATCTTCCTTTGGCTATTCAAATAATGCGATACTTAGGGTCTGTTGAATTTGTAGCGTACAAAGCCCTCCATGGCCTCGTATTCTGCCATTCCCAGGGCATTGTATTTGCGTGCGGTTTCCGTGTTTCGCTGTTCGGCACGTTGCCAGAATTCCCTTTCGTCATTTCCCGGGAACATAGCACTGTCTTTCTGAGATTGATGCTTGAAAATTGCATTTTTTTTGCGGTTCATGTCTTTAGGGCCTATTGGCACAGTCATTTCCATATCCGCAATGTCCCATTCCTGCCATGCCCCGCGGTACAACCATACATAACAGTCGTTGATCCAGTCCGATCCTTCGCGAACGAGACGGTCTATGGCCGCATAGATGATCTGCAAACATACCCTGTGAGTTCCGTGTGGGTCTGAAAGGTCTCCGGCAGCGAATATCTGATGTGGTTTTACTTTTTGGAGCAGGTCATAGGTAATCTGTACATCTTCTTCGGAAAAGGGATTTTTCTTCACGGTCCCTGTTTCGTAGAATGGGAGGTTCTGGAAGTGAGCGTTATTTTCATCTACACCACAGTAGCGACAGGCAGCAAGGGCTTCTCCTTTTCGGATCAGGCCTTTGATATTCTGAATTTCAGGGCTGTCTACCTGCCCGGGTTTTTTGGCGCTTAGGAATGCCCTTACTTCCAGGAACTTTTTGCGCAATTCCTCGTCTTCTGCCTGGATGTCCGTGGCAAAATCCAGAAAGCGGATAACTTCGTCGTCAAACACCGCAATATTTCCTGAGGTTTGGTAGGCGACATGAACTTCATGTCCCTGATCCACAAGTCTGAGTAGTGTTCCTCCCATAGAGATCACGTCGTCATCCGGGTGTGGGCTGAAGATCAGCGAAGTCTTTGGGTAGGGATCTTTGCGTTCCGGACGCTGACTGTCGTCCGCATTGGGTTTTCCACCGGGCCATCCGGTAATTGTTCTTTGCAATTGGTTGAATACGATAAGGTTGATATGTTCCGCTGAACCTACCTCTGCGATCAGGTTACCCATTCCGTATTCGTTGTAATCTTCATTGGTGAGTTTTAGAATAGCTTTGTTGAGCTTTTCGGAAAGCCATAGGGTGGCTCGTTTGATGAGTTTTTCATTCCAATCGCATTCGCTTACTAACCAGGGAGTGCTTATCCTTGTGAGCTCGGAGGCGGCTGCCTCATCCAGTATGAAATCGCAATTCTGGTGGTTTTGCAGAAAGGTGGCCGGAACGGATTCACGTATACTGCCTTCAACAGCTTCATTGATGATCATGGCCTTACCTTCTCCCCAGGCCATTAAGATGATGCGTTTAGCGGATAGAATGGTACCTACACCCATGGTGATGGCCCTGGTGGGTACATTTTCGAGTCCAAAAAAGTCGCTGGCGGCATCAAGGCGAGTAACCCGATCGAGCCTCACTAATCTGGTCTTACTGATTAAGGAAGAGCCGGGCTCGTTGAATCCGATATGACCGGTTCTACCGATTCCCAGGACCTGGATATCTATTCCGCCTGCATCTTTGATCTTTTTTTCAAAGTCTTCACAGAATTCACGGACGTCCTCTTTATCTAATGTTCCGTCAGGGATATTTACATTTTCTTTTTTGATGTCTATATGATCGAAGAGGTGTTCGTTCATAAAGCGTACATAACTGTGGATGGAATCCGGTTCCATCGGGAAGTACTCATCCAGGTTGAAGGTTATCACGTTCTTAAAGCTCAGGCCCTCCTCTTTGTGGAATTTTACCAGGAAATCGTAGACTTTGGTAGGGGTGGAGCCGGTTGCTAATCCTAAAACTGCCATTTTTCCTTGCTTTTGTCTTTGCCTGATCAGATCGGCAATTTCATTGGCCACGAAAAATGATGCGTTTTGTGAACTGTCGTGCACATAGGTGTTGATCTTTTCAAACTTGCGGGATTCTTCATCCCTTGGGAAGCTTGCGGTTGTTGGTTTTGTTGATGTTTCAGCCATTTTTATCTAATGATTTAACCTTAGTGAACTACAAAGGTACGAATTAAATTTCATTTTTGCTGTTTTTTGCCGTTTATTTTGCTGTTTAATGCTTTTTTAACATTAAATTAATCTTGAAACAACAAAAAACAGCATTAGAAAGATTTCTTTATCTTTGCCCTGAAAACCAAATTTTATGTTGAAAGAAGAGCGACAAAATGCTATTCTAAATGAAGTTGCCCTGCATAATAGAGTGTTATTGACAGACCTTGCCGAAATGCTGGATGTCTCCATAGACACGGCCCGGAGAGACGTAAAGGAGCTGGACGCGGAGAATAAATTGCGGAAAGTGCATGGGGGAGCTATTTCATTGGGATTTACCGGCCCAACAGCATCAAACAACAATACTTATGCGCTGGAAGAAAAGATCAGCATTGCAAAAAAAGCGCTTAGCCTCCTAAAAGAAGGTAGTGTGGTTTTTATAGATGGCGGAACGACCTGCCTGGAACTGGCACGACTGATCCCGGAGTCTCTTCAACTGACCTGTTTTACCCTGAGCCTGCCTGTAGCCTTACAACTGCTGACAAAACCCAATGTGGAAGTGATCCTTATAGGAGGGCGTATAGCCAGAGAAGCCCAGATCGCTACGGGTTCCAGTGCGGTTCATGCGCTTTCGGAGATCCGCGTAGACTATGGTTTTATCGGTACAGGCTATGTAGATGCTTTGCACGGACTTACCGAGTTCGACTGGGACATCGTACAGGTAAAAAAAGCCGTGATACAAGCATCAAAAAAGGCGGTACTACTATGTATCTCTGAAAAGCTTAACTCCCAACATCGCTATAAAACCTGCAATATCAGTGCAATTAACACTATGATCACTGAGCTTGACCCAAATAATAATTTATTGAACCCTTTTAGAGAACACGAAATACATCTTCTTTAGACATGTCAGATTATACAAAAATCACCGAAACACCTTCGAATTATGATGGCCTGGAGCTTATGGATACTCAGGCCATTTTGGAGAATATGAACCGAGAGGATCAAAAAGTTGCCCTGGCGGTGCAGCAGGCGATCCCACAGATCACCAAACTTGTGGATGCCATTGTACCGCGATTTCTTGACGGGGGAAGACTCTTTTATATTGGTGCCGGCACAAGCGGAAGGTTGGGTATCCTCGATGCGTCGGAGATCCCACCTACCTATGGCCTACCTCATGAACGCGTTATTGGCCTGATAGCCGGGGGTGATATAGCTATAAGAAAATCAGTGGAACATGCGGAAGACGATACTACCCAGGCATGGAAAGATCTCATGGAGCATCAGATGACGGAAAACGATACGGTTGTCGGAATAGCTGCTTCCGGAACTACTCCCTATGTGCTGGGAGGTATTAAGGATGCCCGTGCCAAAGGGCTTTTAACCGCTGGAATCACAAATAACCCGGGATCTCCCCTTGCCGGTTTGGCCGAGATCCCGATTGAGATCAACGTAGGGCCGGAGTTTGTCACCGGGAGTACACGAATGAAAAGCGGAACCTCCCAAAAGTTGGCCCTCAACATGATATCAACTGCCCTTATGATACGGATTGGGCGGGTAAAGGGCAACAAAATGGTAAACATGCAACTGAGCAATAACAAGCTGGTAGACCGCGGAACCCGTTATGTTATGGAAGGACTTCAGGTGGATTATGAAAAAGCTCAGGCCATCCTAAAAGAGCATGGTTCGGTAAAAAAGGCCCTGGAGGCTATGCGAGAGGGGGGCAGTGAGCAGTAATCAGTGAACAGCCCTCCTTCGCTAAAGCTACGGAGGATGAAATCAGTTTGCAAATGACGGTAAACGGTGTCAGTTCGAGCGTCCGCCCGGCCAAGGCGTTCGGACGGGCAGTCGAGACCTAGCCGGTCGGTAGGCAGTGAACAGTAAACAGCCCTCCTTCGCTAAAGCTACGGAGGATGAAATCAGTGGGCAGTGAGCAGTAAACAGTAATCAGTGAACAGTAATCAGTGAACAGCCCTCCTTCGCTAAAGCTACGGAGGATGAATAAGTGAACAGTTGGCAGTGAACAGTACTCCATCTAATTGTCTAGCAGTCTATCCATCTAATCATCCACCAGTCTTATCATCCAACCATCCAATCGTCTATCCATCTAATCGTCCATCAGTCTATTCATCTAACCGTCCAACAATCTAATCATCTAATCATCCAACCGTCCACCAGTCTATCCGTCTAACCGTCCAACAATCTAATCATCCAACCGTCCATCAATCCAACTTCAGTAGGAAAAAAGGCGATCCTTGTGAAGACCTTATAGAGTTAAAGAAATAGCTATTAATTACTACTTGTATTTGGGCTCAGGCGGTAGATACCTTTACCTTCTACGGCAACATAGATCAATCCGTCCGGTCCCTGACGTACATTCCTCACCCTGCCTATACCGTCCATCAGTTTTTCCCTGTAGGTGACCTTATTATCTTCCAGTTCTAGCCTTTCCAGATATTGAAAAGCCAGGGAACCCACAAGAAGGTTTCCCTTCCAGTCTGGAAACTTATTAGAATTCACAAAGGTCATACCGCTTGGTCCTATAGAGGGTACCCAATAGTAAACGGGTTGTTCCATACCTTCTTTTTCAGTGATATCCGTAATAGGGGTTCCGCTGTAATTGATGCCGTAGGTGATCACCGGCCAGCCGTAATTCACGCCTTTCTGTACAATATTGATCTCATCTCCGCCCCTGGGACCGTGTTCGTGGATCCAAATCGCCCCGGTGACCGGGTTTTTGGCCATTCCCTGAGGATTTCTGTTCCCGTAAGTGTAGGCAGCTTCTACCGCACCCTGAGTACCTACGAATGGGTTGTCTTCAGGAATTCGGCCATCGTCGTGAATTCTGTAGATCTTACCCCCGTTCCGGCGAATATTCTGTGGATTTTCATCCCTTGATCCACGGTCTCCAATAGAAAAGTACAGGTATCCATTATTGTCAAATTCCAGTCGGGATCCAAAATGTTGTCCTTTGGTAGTATTTGGTGAAGCTTTATAGAGTAACTCCTTGTTTGTCAATGAGTTATTATTCAGTTTGGCTCTCATTATAGCCGTATTTCCCCCACTTCCCGATCCTTCCTCCGAGGAGTAAGAGAGATAGAGCCAGCCATTTGAGGCGTAATCGGGATGCAATTCGATGTCCATAAGACCTCCCTGGCCTCTGTAATAGACCTCTGGAACATTGTTAATCATGATCTTTTCACCATCCTTAAAATGGATGATTTTCCCTGATTTTTCGGTGATCAGCATGCTGCCATCGGGTAAAAAGACCATACCCCAGGGGATTTCAAGGTCTTCTACGATGAGTTCGGATGAAAAATTGGTTTCTGTCGGGGTATTTATGTCATTATCTGCCTTTTGAGCGCAGGAGAAGGTGGTCATTACAACGAAAAAGCAAAGAAAAATTATACTTTTTTCCATTATCACACGTTAAAATAATAATAATTAATGTAGGCTAACGCCTAAAGATAAAGAGAAAATATAAGTTTAAACAATTACGCTCTAGAATATCCTGATCCCAAATCAAGTGTATTCTTGCCATAACACGAATTAACCTATGCTCCCTAAAAAATCAAGGCATTTCTTGTATGCCCTACTTTTGATTTTGTCGTCAATTGTAGGTTCTTCGGCCATAGCAAATACGAAAGTTTACGAGCTTATATCTGAGATCTCCGAGGCTGTTGAGGAAGCTGTTTCCATAAAGTCGGATACGGCAAATGATACTGAGCTAACAGAAACTGTCAACAACACAAGCGCCATCAATACGAACGCATCGGCGGTAAGTGCCCCGATGTTTATGACCATCATCCAGAATCCGGATGATACGGCTGTATGTTCTATTGACGGTAGTACTCTTGCAAAATTCTTTCTTTGCGGAACCAGCGATATACGTACGCTTACTCTGAGTCAGAGTGGCGGTTCCTATAGCTGGGAAAAACTAGATCCCAACCGCTGTGCACCCTCAATCAGCGAAGAATGTAACAGTACCGATAACAGTTGTTATGACGTGGTTGGTACGGGTTCTACCTACAGCCTGGATTCAGCGGGTGAATTCCGAGTTCGCGTTGGAAGCGGGCAGTATTACTATTTCAGGGCCTCACTTAACCCCCTTGATCCTCAACTTATCAAGGAGGATATTATATGTGGTAACCCAGGTAGGGTAGAGGTAGTTAATGTTCCAGCCGGTTATGAATACAGCCTGAATAGCTCTACCGGCCCTTTCCAGACCGATCCCTTCTTTGATGTGACTACTGCAGGAACTTATCAGGTATGGGTAAGGTTGCAGAATGTTTCCAGCAGTGCCTGCCTTTTCCCTTCCAATACCGTAGATGTACTGGATCTTGATATCGATGTGGATGTTACGGCTAACGATATTCTATGTAGCGGGGAATTGGGGAGTATCGACGTTAGTGTTAGCGGAGTTCCAGGATTCTATACGTATCGCCTTATAAAAAATGGGGTTACGGTGGATACCTTCGGACCCGATGGAGCCAGCAACTATACCTTTGCCAATGTAAGTCCAGGGACCTATAGCGTAAGGGTAGAAACTAATAAATGTAACGAACTCGTTACTTTGGATATCAATGGAGACCCCATCGACATCGGGAATGGTATCAGTCCTATTGATGTTTCGGCAACAGCCTCTGACAGTTTTGGTTGTGGCGCCGCATCCGTAGACGTAACCATTACGACTACCGGGGGAACCTCTCCGTACCGTTATAGCCTGGATGGCGGGACTAATTTTAGTGCTCCATATGCCGGGACCACTATGTTTACGGTAACAACTTCTGGAACCTATAATATATTAGTGGAAGATGCCAATGGTTGTCAGCACACAGCCAGTGTGGATGTGGAAGACCTTCCTCCGCCAGTATACAATATAGTAGCGGAAGATGCGAATTGCGGTGGTGCTAATGACGGTCGGATCACAGTGAATGTTACCAACGGATTCGGATATAACCTGGAATTCAGTATAGACAATGGAACCAACTTCCAGGGAAGTAATGTCTTTAACGGGCTTGCTCCAGGTAGTTACGATGTGGTTGTTCGCTACCAACAGGGTGCCTTTTCATGTACTACTCCGGCCTCTAATGAGACTATAGGTACACCTTCCAGTATAAGTGGTACCGCGAATCCGGACTCTGTTCCCACCTGTTTGAATGAAACAGGCGGACAAATTACCATTTCAGGCGTTAGCGGCGGAACACCGCCTTACGACTATAGTATAGGTGCAGGATTCAGCACAACCACCACCTTTACCAACCTTGGGGTTGGGACATATACTCCACAGATCAGGGATGCAAACAATTGTGTTTTTACACTGCCTCCGATTGTATTCAATGCGCTGGACAAACCTACGGACCTGGATTTTGCCATTTCAAGCCTGAATTGTGCAACGGCAACAGCTTCAGTAACCGTTACGGAAACGGGAGGAACCGCACCCTACACTTACGAGATCATCGCACCAGCAGGTAGCGCCATAAATAATGGAAACAACCCGGTATTTACAGGGCTCGGCCTGGGTACCTATACTTTTAGGGTTACCGATAACGAAGGTTGTTCGTATGATGAGAATTTTGCCATTACGGACATCAGTTCCATTGGAGTAAACGCACAGCAGACCCAGGTGGTTCGATGTGTTGGAGAGAGTAATGGAGAAGGTAGGTTCCTGGTTGACGGTTTTGATAATACCTATACCTATCAGATAGACGCGGCGGCCCCGGTAACCGGGCAGACCAACGGAGTGATTAACCTTACTGGCCTTGCGGCAGGAAGCTACAACATCCTGGTTACAGACGAGGATACCAACTGTACCGATACCGCCACCCTGGTGATCGAGGAACCGGCAGTGGCCTTTGCCATTGGTAGCCTGAATGTGACCGCGATGAGCTGTCAGAATAACAATGTAGGTGCGGTAAGCATCAATACCGTAGGCGGATGGGGCGGTAACCGCTATTCACTCACACTTCCGGATGCTACTACGCTTGGACCTAAAAATGGGAATACCTTTTCCAATCTTACCCAGGATGGTTCGTATCAGGTAAGTGTGACCGATGCAAATGGTTGTACGATCACAGATACCTTTACTTTGACTTCTCTGGACTCTCCGGTTCTGACCGTAGACACCGGAGCCTCCGATTACTGTTATGACAACGTAAACGCGGCTACCATTGTGGTTAATGCCACTGGTGGAGACGGGTCTTACCAGTATAGAATTAACGGCGGTTTGTTAGGCGGTAGTAATACCTTTAATGGCCTTACTCCCGGAACCTACGATATTGAGGTTGTAGACGGTAACGACTGTAGGGACGATATTACCGTTACCATAGAACCTGAGATCACCGCTACAGCGACCACAATACAGGAATTGGATTGTGGTGGACCTCCGGCACAAATCCAGGTAAATATCAGTAATGGTTACCCTTCTGGTGGTGATTATGACTACTACAACGTAAGTATCAACGGAGGAGGATATACCACAACCAATACAAACATTACAGGAAACTCTTTTATTTATAGCATTCCAAACGATGGTTCCATTATTGCGGATACAACCTATCAGTTTGAGGTCTATGACAGCCAGGGATGTAGAACTGAGACCAATGTGGTAACTATCTCACCTCCTGAAACTATTATTGGTGCGGCAGTACCAACGGATACTACCTGTGGCGATAATAACGGTATCATTACCCTGGTACCGGATACCAATTTTGGTGTACCTCCTTATGAGTACAGCGATAATGGCGGAACTACCTTTACGTCTCAGAATATTTATTCTGGATTCGCCCCGGGTACCTATAACACTTTTATGATAAGAGATAGCAGAGGTTGTACTACAGCATTGCTTTCGGCCACTGTGGGAGCAAGTGTGGCTGTTGATGCCACTGTAGTACCAACCGATGCAGTTTGTGCGGCCGGAACTGTGGAAGGATCCATAGATGTTACCGGGGTAGCAAACGGAACAGCGAATTATACTTATACCCTGGAGGATATTAACGGGGTCGCCGTGGCCACCGTAGGCCCAACCCCCGCGACAACAGCTAATTTCCCAAATGTAGCTCCCGGCACCTATACCGTGGTTACTACAGATGCTTCCGGATGTGAGGACAGGGATACAGTGATCATTTCACAAAACCAGTTAGATCTTATTCCAGTATCACCACCGCCAACCACGGATTGTAATACCACATTTACGTATATCGTGGATATTGTTGGGGGTACGCCACCTTATATGATTGGCTTGGTAGGAGATCCGTTGGTTTCACCCAACGTCGATGCCGATACCCATGATTTTACCGGCCAGGTAGGCTATGGAACCACGTATTTTGTACAGGTGGTTGACTTCTTGGGTTGTACCTATATCGAACAAATAGATCCGATTGATCCTCCTACACCATTTACAGTTACGGCTTCAGCGTCCATTGCTTCTTGTACCGGAACAAATGGGGAGATAACATTTACAGTAGATGGCATTGTTCCGAGTCCGGCAGACTTTACCATCCAGGTTCAGAATACGGATACCGGTGCCATTATCTCCGGACCTACCTCATTTACCAACGAACCTATGCCTTATACGGATACCATTACAGGTCTGCCACCGGGGAATTACCAGGTTCTTGTAAATGACGATAACACGAATTGTGACGCCAGCGCCCTGGTAAATATCACTACAGATATCCCATCCTTAGTAGTGGATAATAACGAACCTGCAAATTGTAATGTTGGTGCTCTTGTAACGGTAAGAGGTACGGGAGGAACCGCTCCCTATGGCTTTGCCTATGTGCCAGCAGGAGATCCTGCTCCGACCACATTTACAACACAAACGACATATGAAATACCTGGTCCTTACCCTGCGACCTATGATTTCTATGTAGAAGATGCTAATGGCTGTACCAGTTTTACACCTGTAATAGTAACAGAAGATCCTGGTGTTCCAACGCCAACCGTGGATGTGATCAACCAGTGTACTGCTGTCGCTAACTATACGATCAACGTTACCTCTCCTTTAACTACGGGTCCTGCTCCGGAGGATACTTTTGAATACGATATAGGAGGTGGTTTCCAGAGCAGTCCGAATTTTACCGTTCCGAATCCCGGAGATTATACCATTGTGGTAAGGAATGGCTATGGGTGTACTAATACAGTTGTGGCCCGGGTATTCGACTTTTTTGCGATTTCCGCCAGCGCTACTACAGAGCCTACCTGTAATGCCGGAGATGGTGTTATTACGGTGAATACCTCCGGAGGTAGTGGTAACTTCAGGTATGAATTAGACGATGGGGTGAACCCAGTGATCGTTCAGATCAATAATCCAGTATTTACCAATCTGTTCCCCGCGAACTATACTATCCTGGTAACAGATCTGGATTCAAATACTATTCCTTTATGTGATGACACGGTAACCGTTGATGTAACCGTGGTGAACACTCCGGATATAATTGAACCCGTAGATAGTGAAAACGTAACCTGTAATGGCGCTGATGATGGCTATATCAATGTACAATTGCAACCAGGTACGGATACCGATAGCCCTTTTGAATACTATCTCTATATCGGCGCAAGCGGTACACCGTTACGAGGTCCTCAGGCTTCCGCCTTATTTGATAACCTTCCACCGGACACCTACCAGGTAGAGGTGGTCTCGGACAGAGGCTGTTCAGACAGATCAGGCAATATTATCATTACAGAGCCTACAGTTCTGCAATTGGCAGAGACGCATACAGACTTTGTGTGTGACCCGAACAACAACAGATTTAATACGGCTACCATTACCGCTTTTACCGATACCAACGGAGACGGTACTGGAGCCAATACCGGTACAGCACCATATACCTATTCCATCACAGACGGTACCACTACCATTAACAATGGTACTAATAACGTGTTTGAAATAGTGGATAACGGTACAGACCAGACCTGGTTTGTTACCGCTACGGACCAGAATGGATGTCAGGAAACCGTACAGGTAGACCTGTTTGCACCAACAGACATTACCTTTAGCTTTAACGTTAACCCAATCAGTTGTGATCCGGCTGACGGAGTAAGTGTCAATCCGGGGTCAATAGAAGTTATTATTAATGAAGGGCCCGGCAATTACCTTGTGGATATTCTTCCGCTTTCCGGATCGCCACTGAGTTCCGGAGGAACGGACCGTGTAAGCTGGCCGATAAGCATCCCCGGAGATTACATCTTTGAGGTGACGGTTGTAGGCGGATGTAGCTATTTGACGCCTATTGTAAACGTTCCCGAATACAACACTATAGAAGCTGTTGTAGCTGAAACAGAGCCGGTAACCTGTTTTAACGGTAATGACGGGGAGATGAGCATTCAGATCAACAACTATACCGGTCAATACAACTGGGAAGTTTTCTCCGTAGACAATTTCGGAGTTGAGACTACCACTGGAGTAACCGGAACCTTTGATACTAACGTACAGAACCCAGAAACCATTACTGGACTGCCAGCGGGTAACCTCGTGGTAAGGGTTGAAGCCTTGGATAGTCCGTTCTGTGATACAGTAAGTAATGTAGCTACGGTCAGAGAGCCGGATAGGGCACTAACTGTTACCGCGACTCAAACCGCAGACGTAACTTGTGCCAATCCAGGCTTAGGAGAGATCTTCCTGGAAGGTGATGGAGGATGGGGAACCTACGAATATCAGGTTGTCGCACCGGACGGGGTTACCATTATTCAGGATTTCCCGAGCACAAATGTTAATATTACTGGACTTTCAGCGGGATTGTATACCGTTAACATTCGGGATGTGGAAGGATGCCCGGAAACAACCACAATTGATCTTCCGGCCCCAACGCCGATTACTGCCGGGATACAGATAGTGAATCCCTTGGCTTGTCCGAATGACAACGACGCCGTGATTGAAGCTCATACGATAGCAGGAGGTCAGGGACCAGGTAATTACCTCTTCCAGTTGAACAGGCTGTCTGATGGTACTCAAAGTGGTCTGCAGACTACCCCTACTTTCAGCAATTTGTCTGCAGGAGATTATACCATTACCATATTAGATGGATGGAATTGTACCTTTACAACTACCATGATCACGGTTCAGGATCCTGATCCGGTTATAGGTGAATTGGTGGAGCTACAACCCCCTGGTTGTGGTAACCTGGGTGTAATGCAACTTACGATCACCAATCCGGAAGTTGGCGTAAGCTACTTCTACCGAAGAGCAGGAACCGCGGATCCGTTCCAGCCGTTCGATGCCCTGGACCCACTGGCGACTACGGTACAGATCACAGAGGATATTACCATAGATCCGGGACCATTCCAGTACGATGTTCAGAACTCCAACGGTTGTCCTTCTGAGGTATCGAACCAGATCTCACTGGATCCGGCAGCAGCCTTGGTCGTGGTGCCTGAAAGCTACCTTATACAGATCAATTGTGCTGATCAGCAAACCGGGATCATCAGATCAGAAGCCTTTGGTGGTATTGGAAATTACGTATATACATTGGTTAATAACGACCTTGGAGCTCCTGGTAACGGAGGAGTACCTGTTGCTCCGCCAACTGCCGGAGATATCCTGGCAGGACCACAATCTTCAGGGATCTTCAGGGATCTGGGTGCAGGAACCTACTGGGTTTTTGCCCAAAGTGGAGGTTGTATCGCTATTACTGATCCGATTGAGATCACAGATCCGCCACCATTAGTACTGGACTACCTGGAGGCAGTACCTGTAAGCTGTTATGGAGATACTGATGGACAATTGATCATTGAAGCAAGTGGAGGAACCGGAATTATTCGCTACTCCATAGCCGATCAACTGAGTGAGTTCTTCGAAGGAGATGACCCTATGTTCCCTAACCGCAAGACCTTTACAGATCTTGAACCAAGGACTTATGAAGTGATCATCCAGGACGATTTAGGATGTACCATTACACAAACTATTGAGATAACTGAGCCTACAGAACTGGTAGCTGGAATCGCGGATTCCACTCCGGAAACCTGTCTGGGTGATGCGGATGGTACCGTTACACTTACCGTAAACGGTGGAACACCTCCATATGAGTTTGCCCTGAATTCCACCGATCCGGCAGACTTTGCACCAAATCCGGCAATGTTCTGGGACAATCTTGTAGGAGGAGATACCTATGTGATCTTTGTTAGAGATGCCAACGATTGTGAAACCAATGTGATCGTTCCGGTAGGTATTGGAGTGGACCTTCAGCCGCTTACGGATATTCAATACGGATGCGATGGCATATTCCCGAATAGTACGGTAACGGTGTCCATGCAGGATACAAGTCAATACTCAGATCTATTATTTGCCTTAAATCCTGTGGATCCTACAGATGCGATTACGGCCCTTGCAAGCACTGAAAGGACCTGGGGCGATCTGCCCGCGGGAGATCATACGGTTTACATTTACCATTCAAATGGTTGTACCACATTTGTAGAATTTACTACAGATGCCTATGACCCTTTGACCCTGGATGCGGTAAAATCCGGCCCTAACGAGATTACCGCTACGGCAACAGGAGGTTATGGCGGATATGAATACTTCTTCCAGGGGGTTTCTTTTGGAGATGTGAATGTGTATGAAACGAATGAAGATGCCATGGTGAACATCCGTGTTGTAGACGACGGCGGATGTGAAGCTACCCTGGCCATTCCGTTTGATTTCACCGGCATGCTGGAGATACCTAAGTTCTTTACTCCGGACGGAGATAACAATAACGATGTCTGGTTCCCCAGAAACAGGGATTTCTTCCCCTTTATCGAGGTGAAGATCTACGACAGATATGGAAGGGTAGTGGCCATTCTGGACCAGGTAACTAACTGGGACGGAACCTACGAAGGTGCTGAATTACCTACCGGGGATTACTGGTATGTAGTTAACGCCAACGACAAGGAAAAACAGCAATACGTAGGCCATTTTACCTTATATAGATAGTATTTTTTTCAATGGAGTATGGTTGAGCAAGCGTCAAAGAGATTTGGCGCTTGTTCTATTTTAAAAGGCTCAGTTGAAGGGGGATTTTATACGGCTTAAGAGCTAAATGATCAATTCAGATTCAATTTTACTTCTTTAACAGTTTTTGCGTGGATTTTGTGTGAGCATGGCCTAACTTTGAGTGTATGGAAGCACTCAGGAAATATTTCATGTCTGTAGAGGATCTGTCTGCGGGAGAGATGGATTTCCTACTCTCTCATATTAAGACAAAGGAAATTCCAAAGGGTACGCCCTTGTTCCAGGAAGGCGATTTGGTACGTTCCATCTATTTTTTAGAAAGTGGAGTGCTGCATCATTTCAATTATACTCCGGAAGGGGAGAAGAAGACCTTAAGACTACGCGAGGCTCCCTGTTTTTGTACGGACCTGGAGAGCTTTTCCACAGCCAAAAGGTCTGAACAGAGTTGCGTGGCCATGACGGATTGCACCATACACGAATTGACGAAACCCAAATATGATTCTCTTATTAACACTAGCATGAGGTGGAGTAATTTTGTTAAAACGATTACCGAATTGAGTTTGGTTAAAGTACTTGAAGAAATCAAGGAGATTGCAAACAAATCCGTCCGTGAGCGTTACCACGAACTAGCAGAAAAAAGACCAGGCCTGCTCCAGGTTGTGCCGCTACAAACCATAGCTTCTTATTTGGGTACATCCAGGGAAACACTACACCGTATCAGGAGAACAGAAATCCTTCAGAATTCTTAAAATTTTGTTAGTGTGTCATTTGACACATTTTTTGATTTTTAAAGGGGTCAACTTTATAGTTGTAACACATCAATGAAGTAAGACCATTTAAAAACAACTCCAATGAAAAAGTTCGGATTATTAGTTCTTCTGTTTGCCGTTCAATTGGCCATGGCCCAGAACGGTTCAAAAAGTTTTACGGCCAGTGTACTTGCTACACAGAGCGAAGAAAAAGCCTGGGAAGTTATCACCGAGGTATCCCAGTGGAAAAAATGGGATAAGATGGTGATTGATACCAAATTCGATACTGATTTTAATGAGAAAACCACAGGGGTGATGATCCGTCCGGGAGGTCAGATCAATGAGTTTAAGATAGTTGCTGTGGACCCGGGTAGATCCTATACTTTCAGCCATAAGCTGTCTTCAGGAATGCTTTATGTACGGAGGACGGTAGCTCCGGCAGATTCAGGGTCAAAGATCACGGAGGAAGTCTGGTTTAAGGGGATCTCTAAAAAGACCTTTGAAAAATACTACGGCCCTGATTTTGAGCAAAAGCTTCAAAATAATTTGGAACGATTGAAAGGATTACTGGAAAGCTGAGGTTATTCCAAAAAAAGAATTTACAAGGCCGAAGGTATACTTCGGCCTTTCTGTTTCAGGCAAATTTTTGGTAAAAAGATATGATATCTTTATACAACTCTTTATTTTTGTCACCCTTTTGAAATGGATGGCCAGAGCCGTCAGTTTGAATCTGTAAACCGGGATGTGGCCCCACGGCTGCGCTCGGGGCAGGCTCCGTCTGGTACCCAGACTGCTTATATTAGTACAGTTTGAGCTTCGGAGTATGAAATATTGAAATATCACAGTCTAAACTGTGAATCGGGATGTGGCCCCACGGCTGCGCTCGGGGCAGGCTCCGTCTGGTACCCAGACTGCTTATATTATTACAGTTTGGGCTACGGAGTATGAAATAATGAAATATCACAGTTGAAACTGTGAATCGGGATGTGGCCTCACGGCTGCGCTCGGGGCAGGCTCCGTCTGGTACCCAGACTGCTTATATTATTACAGTTTGGGCTACGGAGTATGAAATAATGAAATATCACAGTTGAAACTGTGAATCGGGATGTGGCGCAGTCTGGTAGCGTACACGCATGGGGTGCGTGTGGTCGCTGGTTCGAATCCAGTCATCCCGACAGTAAAGAAGAACCATCGTCATAAGGCGATGGTTTTTTATTTTTAGGCCAATCGGAATTGATTCCAGTATTGGATTGTAAATAAAAAACCACTATGAGCGAAGCGAACAGGTTCTCTTTACTGTCTTCCCCCCCTCTCTGGATCACGCGAACTTAGTGAGCGTAATCCAAATAAGTAGTTTAATTTCTTAGGAATTTCTTTAATTACTTTTGAAAGTGAAGCTATTCCGGCCAAGGTTCGGGAACGATTATTGGCATATCGATACTAATGCCAATGAACTGGCCTTGCTAAAAAGTAAAACGAGAAGAGACTACTGAAGATAACACCTCTCTCGGTAGTATTAGTTTGGAATGTTTCGGGACGCTTGTAGCACAAACTTTGTTTTGCTCGCCGTTGGGATTGTAAAAATTGGTGGTATCAAATCTTTATTTTGGTAAACTCAAGGATTTAAATATTTTTACTCTCGGCAATGAAAAACTTCAAGGACGCAATCTCGTTGTTTTTTGCAACCCTTTTCTTCTCTTTAAAGGTTGCAGGTTTTCATGTGCTTACCCATCATACAGATGATACTGATGTTCAGCATTGTGAGCTCTGTGATATTACAACTACAATAAGCTTTACACCCCATTTGTCCTCAGATAGTGAGGCCATATCTCAGACAACAATTCTTTTTTCAGAACTAAAACTGAAAAGTGAGGCCCCACAAGATGTTTTTTATAATGAGCCCTTAGAAGGCCTTCGTTTTACAAGACCACCGCCACAATTTTCTTAATCCAAGTTTTAACTTTTGAATAGGCTTTGAAGAGACACTTATTGCCTTTTCTGTACCTATATATTACCAGTATATCCTCATTTATATGCTGGTGCTTTAGGTATAGTAGTATTTGAATTAAAAAACTGGATTAACCCTTCCACTAAAGGATTGCACATCACATAATGATGGACATAAATGCGATCCATTCTATTAATTAATCCTAATGATATCATGCTTAAAGCAATAAATGTGACCAAGTCATATAGTGGCGAGGTTGCTTTAAAAGACGTTTCCTTTGAAGTTGGCAAAGGAGAAATTTTCTGTCTTTTAGGTCAAAACGGAGCAGGAAAGACCACAACTATAAATATCTTTTTGGGTTTCATCAAAAAAGATGGAGGTCATGCCTTCGTTGGTGATAAAGAAGTTGGTAAAGATGAAATAAACCAGCTTACCGCTTATATCCCAGAGACGGTACAATTGTATGATAATTTTTCCGGAGTTGAGAATCTAAACTTTTTTAGTCGTTTAGCAGGCTTCACCTACACTAACCAAGAATTAGAAGACTTTTTAACCAAGATAGGACTAGAGAAAGATGCACAGCACAAACGCCTCTCGTCCTATTCTAAAGGAATGCGGCAAAAAGTGGGAATTGCTGTGGCATTGGCCAAAAACGCCGAGGTGATTTTTATGGATGAACCTACTTCTGGTTTAGACCCAAAAGCTACAGCAGAATTTACCAAGATATGTAAAGAATTGGCCGCAATGGGTAAAGTGATTTTTATAGCAACGCACGACATTTTTAATGCAGTGGAATTGGGTACCACAATTGGTATCATGACAGAAGGAGAGCTCGTGTACACTGCCAACACCAAAACAATAAATGCAAACGAATTACAGGATATCTACCTAAAGACTATTTAAAAATGAAAAAACTTACAATACTATTTGTCCTATTTACGAGTTGCGTCCTATGGGGACAAGAAACCGTTACAGGGACCATTATAGATAATCAAGCTGAACCAATAGTTGGGGCAACGATAACCATGCAAGGTACAGTAGGCACTTACGGGAAACTAACTGATAACCAAGGGCAATTCAAGCTCAGCGTTCCCAATGGGAGTTATACACTTGAGATTCGTTATTTGGGATTTCAATCCTATAAAGATCAAGTAGAAATTATTGCAAGTTCTCCTTTGGATATAGGAACCATAACCTTAAGTGAAGGTACGGAACAGCTTCAGAGCGTGGAGGTCATTGGCCGTGCGAGAACTGATTACAATAGTGACTACTCGTTCTCTGCGACCAAAGTTGCTATTAAAAACAAAGAGTTGCCACAAGCGGTAGCCACAGTAACTAAAGAACTTATTGCCGATCGTCAGGCATTTCAGTTACCTGATGCCGTTAGAATAGTAAGTAATGTTGCACTCACAGGACTTTATAATCACTATAATATTAGGGGTATTACGCAAGGGGATGACGGACAAGTAATAAATGGTATGCGTACGCGTCAGTATTACTTTTTACAGCCGATTACGTCTCATTTAGAAAGGGTTGAAGTAATTAAAGGGCCCTCTTCGGTAACCTTTTCCAGCGCCGACCCTGGAGGTACGGTCAATATGGTGACAAAAAAGCCCTTGTTCGAAAAACGCAGCGAAGTGTCTATAGCGGCAGGTAGCTTCGGTACGTTAAGAGCCACAGCCGATTTTACAGGACCTTTAAATGAATCCAAAACCTTACTTTATCGTTTTAACGCTGCTTATCAAGAGGCAGATTCTTTTAGAGATGTTGTTAACAACAATGCTCTATTATTTGCTCCGTCTTTGAGTTACGTTCCTGACAAAAACACCTCTTTGAATGTGGAAATGATTTATAATAATGCTGCAGGCAATTTAGATAGGGGACAACCCATATTCGGTGCCGTTGATGATGATTATGATCCAAATAGCACACCTATCACCTTGAATCCTGGTGCAATCAACGATTTTTATAATACCAGGGAAATAATATTAATGACAAGCTTTAGTAAAAAGTTAGGTGAAAATTTTGGATTTAATGCCCAGTATATGAAACAAACCTGGGATGAGGATCTAAAAGAACATAGGGCAGACGCTTTTCGTCAGGCATTTGATGTCGATGGTAATGTTGTTCCTAATCTTATCGCAATGCGATTTGCGGAAAGAGAACAGGCTTGGAACACAGATAATATAAGTGCATTTTTTACCTATGACTTAAAAACGAATAATGTCACCAACAAAATCCTGGTAGGATACGATGCCACCCGTTGGGAAAGAAGAATTGGTGGAGCAAATAGCGCAAGGGACTATTTGTTAAATGATGGTACTGTTGGAAGATTCAGACCTGGAACAAGTGATCCGAATGATTTTCAGCAAACAGCTGATGGACTTTTGGTTCCTGTTGTACCGCATTTGGATCTAACCAACCCTTTCAACGGAATTAGAAATACTAATGACTATGTAATTAGACAGTTTGAAATTCCCGCAAACTTAACAACTTCTGATGGTATCTACATTCAAAATCAGTTCAAAGTCGGAAAGTTTTCCGCTTTATTTAATTTGAGATATGAATGGTTTAAAGATATTTTTGATTACGAAGGTATCAATGAGCAAGAATTTAAAACTAGCGCTTTTGTACCAAGGCTCGGTCTGACTTACGAGCTGAGCAAGGACATTAGTGCCTATGCAACCTATTTAGAAGGCTTTCAGCCACATACCAACACCATATCATTAAATCCAACTGGTGAAGGTTTCTTTTGGACTGCTTCACCTGGGAGGTTTGATCCTTTAGAGAGTAGCCTAAAAGAAATTGGTGCTAAGGCAGAATTTTTCAATGGAAAAGTATTTGCCAACCTGGCCATTTTCGAAATTACCCAAAAGAACATTTTAGTTGGTGATACCTTTGATTTAGATAACTTAACAACCATTGGCGAACAACGCAGTAGAGGTTTTGAAATGGATATTTCTGGTTATGTTTCGTCAAATTTTCAATTGATAGCGTCTTATGGCTTTAACGATGCTGAAATTTTAGAAGATTCCATAGAAGAATTTGTTGGACAACGAATTGGAGGTGCCCCCAAACACAATGCAAACTTTTGGGCACGTTACGATTTTATGAATGAAACTATGAAAGGTATTGGATTTGGTTTAGGTGCTCAATTTGTAGACGAAAGATTTACATGGTACAACCCTACGTATCTTCCCGATAGAGTATTGCTACCATCTTATACTGTATTCGATGCCGCTATCTATTACAGACCTGCGAATACAGGTATTCAATTGACCCTAAAAGCAAATAATTTATTTGATGAAACGTATTGGTTAGGTGGTCTTAATCCTTCTAGGTTAGGTCCAGGAGCACCTAGAAATTTCTTATTGAACGCCACGTATAAATTCTAAGAGATGCGTAGGACGGTAATCTATTTGATGGCGCGCCAATTATGGATAGAAGCTTTGCGTTCTAAAGTAATGCAAATAGTCTCAATATTATTGGGCCTTCTATTAGTTTTTGCGATCTACACAGGTTGGGAAAATTATCATGAGCAGAATTTTACCAGAGATGCCATTCAAGATGAAGTTCGGCAAAGTTGGGAGAACAATCCAGACAAACATCCACACCGTATGGCACATTACGGATCTTTTGCATTGCGTTTAAAGCACACCTTAAGCGTCTTTGATTTAGGGATGGAAAATTACGTTGGGAATGCTGTTTTTTTGGAGGCCCACAAGCAAAATACGGTCAACTTTTCCGAAGTGAGCATGTCCACTGGGCTACTGCGCTTTGGGGAGGTAAGTTTGGCAATGCTACTTAAAGTAATCGTTCCTTTACTGATTTTCTATTTAGGATTTGCCACTATAGCAGGAGAACGAGAAAACGGCACGTTAAAATTACTAGTAGGACAGGGAATTTCCAGAAAAGAAATTGTCTTTGGCAAATGGTTTGGGCTTTGGAGCATTTCCCTGGTAATACTGGTCCTTGTATTTTTAATTCTGCTTGGTTTTGTATTTGCGGAACTAGGACATACATCTTCTTCAGATGACCTTCTAAGATATCTTGTTCTGGTATTCAGCTATATACTGTTTTTCGGTATTTTGAGTGCGATTGCCGTTTTAGTTTCAGCATTCAGCAAAACCACAAAAGGGGCTTTGGTGAAATCGTTGGGTATTTGGCTGTTGTTCGTGGTTATTGTTCCAAAATCCTTGCAAGCTTTAGGCTATTATTTGTATCCAACACCTTCTAAGATAGAATTAGAGACTTTGGTTGAGCACGATTTAAAAAAGTTAGGGGATAGCCACGACCCTAATGACCCGCATTTTAATGCGCTTCGTGATTCTGTTTTACAAGTAAACCAAGTCGATAAGGTGGAGGACTTACCGTTTAACTACGGTGGTTTTGTTATGGCTAAGGGTGAAGAACTAAGCACCAAAGTTTACTTAAAGCATCAAAAAGACCTTTATACGGTTTATTTAAAGCAGAACAACCTAGAGCGATTTTCCGCTTTTGTTAATCCCTATTCTGCAATTAAAAATCTGTCTATGGCATTTTCGGGTACAGATTTTAAGTCTTTTCTTCATTTTAAAGAGAAAGCTGAAACATATCGCTATAGATTGGCGCAGGATATGAACCGATTACAAATGGAATTAATTCCTAATAAAGGGCACGTTGGGCCCAACAAGATTTCAAATAGGTACTGGAAAGAATTTCCACCATTTAAATATCACTTTTTAAGTATTTCTCAGGTCTTTAAGAATGAAGCTGTTTCCATTTTTGCATTACTATTATGGAGTGTTTTGGTCCTATTTGGGATGTCCCAATTGGGCGCTAACCTAAAAGCAATTTAAATGTATAGCCTCTTAATTACTTCTTTCATAAGAACAAGGATATTCCTGTTGAGTTTAGCTTTATTACTCACCTTAGGTATTATCAGCATTCTTATAGGTAAGCAATACCTAGTAAAGCAAGAAAAGACAATTGTAGCGGCAAAGCAATTTCAAAAAGAAAGTATCAATAGAAATGTAGAATATCATGGGGATGATCTTGGGTTATTGCTCTATTATTTACGTTTCACCTTGATAAAACAACCTACTAACATTAGCGCTATTTCTATTGGTCAGAGCGATGTAAATCCACTCTTACAGACTGTGACCATTCGCGGATTGCAAGGGCAGAAGTATGACTCTGATTTTGAAAACCCGTCTTTACTGATGTCGGGTAATTTGGATTTAGGTTTTGTAATTATTTATCTCTTTCCTTTAGTATTGATTGCCATGACATTCAACTTGTATTCTGAGGAGAAAGAGCAAGGTACTTGGCGTATTCTAGCTGCACAGACAAATGCTAAAATATCATTTTTACTAAAAAAGTTATCGGTAAGAATTCTCTTCATACTTTTTGTTTTAGTGGTGTTATTGCTATTGGCGGCCGCATACTTGCTAATACCTATGAATACATATTTTTGGGCGTTGTTTATGCAAGGTATTTTATATCTACTGTTTTGGAGTGCTTTATGTTTGCTAATTATCTCTTTTCGAAAAAAATCAAGCTTTAATGCATTGAGCTTAATTTCTATTTGGGTTGTGCTGACCATATTATTGCCAGCTACCGTAAATAATTATGTAATCAATAGGTATCAAGTGCCAGAAGCATTGCATGCCATGATCGAACAACGAGATGGATATCATGAAAAATGGGATTTGGAAAAAGATGTTGCTATGAGTGGTTTCCTAAAGGAATATCCCCAATTTAAAGATTTGTCGGTACCTGAAGATGAATTTAGTTGGTTATGGTATTATGCCATGCAGCACAATGGTGATATGGAGTCTTATAAAACCGGTCTGGATATGAAAAAGAAAATTCTAATGCGGAATAAGGTAAGTGAAAGGATAGCTCTTTTTGTGCCTACCATGCACGCGCAACTGAGCTTTAACAAATTGGCCGGGACGGATATGATCGGTCATATGAACTTTTTGGATGCCCTAACAGATTTTCATGCCAACCTTCGGTTAGGTTTCTATCCAAAAATATTTGATAATGCACCTGCAGATGTGATAGATTGGCAAAAACATCAGGCTAAATATTTTGAGCAAAAGCGGGATTTTAGCTGGAATTTACTTTTACTACCAACCTTGCTGATTACATTGCTGACAGCTAGTATAGGTTTACTAAACCTAAGGAAGTTATAAAATTGAAGGTCGGAATTTCCGGCCTTTTACTTTTCAGGTATTCCCATGCACAGTAGCGTTCCAATTTTTAGGGAAAATCAAGTTTAAGTTCAAGCTCAAGTAAAAAAAGTTCTTAGGGTGTCACGTTTTGATGGCTATAGTTGTCATTATCTTTATGTACAACAATACTGTAGTTTTGGAGGATTACCAGTCAAAATTGTTTCCGTATGCCTATAACATCCTGGGTTCAATAGAGGATGCAAAGGATGTTGTTCAGGATATTATGCTCAAGCATATGAATCTTGATAATGTCAAGGTAGAAAATACGATCGGGTATTTGATCCGGTCTGTCATCAATCATTCCATCAATATAAAAAAACGTTCCAGTAAAATGACTTCAGCAGAGGTATGGTTGCCTGAACCTATGGCTACTGAAAAGGCAGACTCAGACCTGAACAAAGAAGAAATAATCTCGTATTCATTGCTGGTTGTTCTTGAAAAGCTCAGCGCAACGGAAAGGGCTGTTTTTATTTTAAAGGAAGCTTTCTCATATTCTCATCAAGAAATAGCTGAAGTACTTCATTTGAAAATTGAGAATTCCAGAAAGTTGTTGAGCAGGGCAAAATCCAAACTGGATAAAGGGAATGGGTATAACGATCAAAAAAGTCATGAGGACCGTACGGAGTACCTTAGAAATTATGTCAACATAGTAAAGAGTGGCGATGTGAATAAGCTGGAAAAGCTATTATCCGATGATATTAAATTAATGGCTGACGGAGGAAAAGACATCAAGGTGTTAAGAAATATAACAAGCGGGAAAAGCGCAGCTTTGGATCTAATTATGCGCGTATTTGAAACATTCCAGGTAAGTCAAAAAATTAAGATCACCGAAATCAATCATCAGCCCGCACTTTTGTTTTTTGATGAAGATCAATTGGTTAACTGCCAGGTTTTTGAGCTTCATAATCATAAAATAAAAAGCGTATTCTCAGTAGTAGATCCCCTCAAACTGAAGCATATAGAATATTTGCTTGTCACGTTTTTCATGATGTAATTGTCAATCTACCAAATAAAACAATTACAGATGAAAACACTTTTGCGATTGGACTGCAGTTCCAGGTCCAATGGTTCAATATCCAGAGAACCTACAGAATACTTTGACACGGTAGTTCGACATGGTCATTCGTTCAACGTTGATGAAATGGGACATCATGGGCTACTTACAGAAATCAGGGCTTATTTGATAACAACAAAAGGCGGCCTTATTAAAGGAACTGCTTTTGAAAAGTTTGATTTCCAGACCCCTTACCTGGAGGCCATTCTAAATTTTATTGGAATTTCTGTTGTAAAACAATTTTCAATAGAAGGTACTGCGAATGAGCATTTGGTGGAAAAAAATAAAAGCGAAATCAAAAAGGAAATAAGAAGCTATTTTAATAATTAATATCATGAACAACGAAGAAAAAATAATTCAACAAATCACCAAATTTCTTAAAGGAGGTGATACCAGTGATCTTGAATTACTAGATCAGGCATTGCACGATAAATACATCAATGTTCAAAACGGATATTTTGGTGAAAAGGGTATATATATCATTGATAAAGAGAGGTATTTTTCTCTGATATCGAACAAAACATTTGGCGGAAATCCCAGAAAAATGGAGGTAAATTCTATAGATATCGAGGGAAATATTGCTATGGTCAAAGTTTCGCTGGAAAGTTCGGAGTTGAAGTTTAAATCTTTCATCTCGCTGGTACAAATAGAGGACAGCAGTTGGAAGGTGATTGGTAATTTTCCTCACGTAATGCCTAACCTCCGGAACTCATGAAAACCGATTCAGATCTATTTGAAGATGTATTAATTGATAATGCATTATTGGTAATGCCAGATCAGGGTGAGAAGATTGAATCCCATGGAATATCGATAAACTTCAAGGTCACAGGTGAAACTACCAATGACCAAATAGGAGTTTATGAAATATGTTTGGCGCCGAAAACAATTGGTGCCAAAGTGCACTATCACCGCTTCATGGACGAAACCTTCATCATTCAAGAGGGCAAGGTAACATTGAGCCTTGGAGAGCGGAACATTGTGGCTGAAAAGGGAGCTGTCGCTCATATTCCGAGATTTACTCCCCATGGGTTTAGAAATGATAGTGACAAGGCTGCAAAGCTGCTTTTGATTTTTAATCCTGCTCAGAACAGGGAAAACTTTTTCAGAGAACTTCATGAAACACTAAAGGAGAGACCGGTAGACCCTCGTAAATTTTTAAAGCTTTATGAAGAGTACGATAGCTTTCCATTGGACATGAATAACATGATACAAGTAGAATAACGTATCAGCAAACCATCCTTTCCCAAGCGAAAACCTTTTCTTGAGAGGCGCGGATTACAAATCCGCGCCATCGAGTATGAAGTTTAAGTTTAATTTTAAGCTCAAGTAAAAAGAATCTTTACGAGCCCGACACGATTCTAACTTTCTAAATCCTCCCTCTTTTTGGATCACCGCTAGGTAATACAATCGACCCAATGAAGCCCTTTTCAGCAGAAAGCCGAAATAACCAGGGCTTATCTCCCTGGCTACTACAAAAAAGATTTTAAACGAGGTAAGAAGCATCTTACGGAGAAAAGCGGTATATAATCCCGAATATTTACCCTAAAACCAAAAGTTTCATATGTTTGTATTCTCCTTATCACTTGAACATGGCCAAAAAGTTCTCCCTCACTTTTGCTCTGATCCTTGTATGCTTGTTTTCCTGTACCTCTGATGATCCAAAGGATTCAGACCCTAATGGTTTGGACAGGATAGAAGTAACCTCTTTTAAGATATTGAATAATGACAAGGCGGGCATAACTTCCGAAACAGAGGTATTGGCCGAAGGGGATAATCCCATCACCATCACAGACCACGGTGTTTTTCTACAGAAGAATAATCAGTTCTACGATAAGGTAGCCCTGGGGGCACTTAACGAAAGGCGTTTTCAAACCACTGTGAGTTCTGGCCTGGTGAAAGGAGAAAGTTATTCCATATATCCCTATATCTTCGCAAAAAACACCTATTTCTACGGGGATACTCTCGATTTTGTGAGTAATGTAGAAATAGATTTTGAGATCACTGAGGTCGCTCCCCTGAAAGGCTTTATCAATGACACCATTGTAATAAAAGGCCGGAATTTTTGTATTTCAACAGAGACGAACAAGAATATCCTTCAACTGGGTGATGCCGAACAGCGACTTGTATTTGAATCTGACAGCCTGCTGAAATTTGTAGTCCTTCCCAATATTTCAATGCCCGAATTCAAACCCGAATTGACTACCTGCGGGGTTTCAAAAGCGTTGGAGCAAAGTTATTCAATTCTTCCTCCGGTATTCGATTCCATAGCGCCCTATGAGGCCTATGTTGGCCAAACCGCCCAGATCCATGGAGAAAACTTCCATTCAAATATCAGTAAGTTGTGGATAGAAGAAAAGGAAATAGCACTGCAAGAAGCCTATGACATTGACAAATTGACCTTTCAGATTCCTGAAGGGCTTTCAGCCGGACTGCTGGATGTTAAGATCCAGGTGCTGGACAAGATCATTGAAAAGACGGGATACTATCAAAGCACAACTCCGGTAATAGAGGAGCTGGATAAGCGAATGACAGGCTTTTTAGACACGCTTACCATTAAAGGAAAATACTTTCTACAACCTAACAAAGAACTGGATATACTGGTAGGCGGGAGATCTCAGACCATATTGTCCGCTACGGACAATGAAATTGAAGTAGTGATCGATCAGTATTTTGAAGAGGAGAATCCTGAATTGGTACTGAAAACTGCCAGTTTTGAGCTCACCGAAGAAATCACCATGCTCCCTCCGGAAATCATTTCCATAGAGAAGGATGTTTATCACATCCTGGAGGAGGAGATCAAAGTGAAAACAAAATATTTCATCCCAACAAGGGAAAATATGGAAGTTGGTGGTGGTACATTGAATAGAAGTTGGTCCGTACCCGAAGTGGATGAGGAGGGGAACATAATCATTTACTCCACCAGATGGTTAAAGAGTTCCTACAACTGGGAGGCTCAATTTGGCTTTGCGGAAATCGGCGAAATTGAAATAAGTCTTACCACCGCCTATGGTAACGCTTCCCAAAATTACAAGGTGTATCCACCTCAAATAGATGAAATAAATGAGACCCAGTTTTTCTATGGAGATGAAATACGTCTTGAGGGAACAGATTTTGCCTACAACGGAGTAAGTGAGGTATTGGTAGATGGTCAAGCCCTGGATACTTATTCAATGAATGACAGCTGGGCCAGTTTTTACCCCCCTTTTTCAATAGCTCCGGGAAGCCACACAGTAAAAGTTATAACGGGAGGGCAGGAATCCAATGAAATTGACTTTGAGATCATAGCAGCTACAGCCACAGCTCTGATCAACAACTCCGGAACCCGAAAAGATATCTACACCATCACAGGAACAAATTTGGAAAGATCCTCTTCTTATGCCATAGCGGCTAATGGCACAGGATGTAAGGTCATATCAAATTCAGAAACTCAACTGCAATTTACGCTTCCCTATAACGTATTGTTAGAACCCAGTCTTGCAATAACGTTCACCTACGGCAATCAAATTACCAATGTTGGTAACATAACCGGTATAGAACCTTTTGAGAACTACGAAAATTTACAGATACCCAACGACGCTTTTTATTGGCTGCATTCTGGTTATAACACGGATTTTGAATACTCAGGTAAACTGTATAATCTAAACCTAACGGGCCTTTATGAATACGATATAGTTTCTAACAGCTGGAGCGCCTATGACACCAATGTTCCTGGCTTCAGTAACACCCGACTTTCTACGTATAAACCATCCGTAAATGGAGATGAGGTCTATGTGCCCAGCGGTAATGGATTTCAGGTTTATGATATGGTAAACAAAAGTTGGGAGTATGTTGCTCTGAGTCTGGAGGTAGATGAGTACTTGCAGAATGGGGTTGTTTTAGATGATGTTGCTTATGTGGTCACGAGGGGTGTTACCAATGCGGATCCTTACGAGTTTTACATCTACGATCTGAATACGCATACCAGGACCCTGGGATATCTTCCGGCACCTATTCGCAGTTATAGAAGTAAAATGTACCAACTCGGGGGTAAAATTATCTATGATATATTTAACGAGAACATTTTCATGTATAACCCTCTAACATCAACCTGGGAAGATCTGGGGCATCCTATGGGGACCTACAAGTTTAATTACGATGTGAATATATACGAATACAATAACAAGCTTTACTATAGTGGCGGACAAGGAAACTCCCTTATCAGGTACGAAATGTACGCCTATGATTTTGTAACAAAAACCTGGACGGAAAAGACCCCCATGCCCGTCAAATTACTGCATCATGTAATGATAGGGCAGGGAGACTACCTGTATTTTGGTCTGGGAGAATCTGATTACTATCTCCGTCACTCCCATATGTATCGGTATAAGATCAGCGAAGACCCTCATTAAAATGAAAATAATTGAAGTTAGATCGATGAAACGTCTTAGTATTTTACTTTTTTCAGTTGTATTTATTACCGGGATTAGTTGTAACAAAGACGGGACCGATGATAATACAGGGCCGGTATTCAGTTCTTTACCCAGAGCGGTCATGGGGGAGGAAATAGAAATTGACGGTGAGGGGTTTGAATTGGGCAGGCTTCAGGTGTTTTTTGACAATGAAGAATCTGCGGTAAACTACGTTACTAACAAGAAAATTAAGGTCGTGGTACCGCGAACACTGGAAAGATATAACCCTACTGTTCGTATCGTAGATCTCAACACCAATGAGAATGTGCTTGAAGAAACATTCCTGCTTAGGACTCCAGTCGTTTCTGGTTTCAGCAGTGCTGAAATATCCTTTCAGGAAACTTTAAAGATCCAGGGTGAGAATTTTGATAGCAACGAGGACTTTGTGCAGGTTGAGGTAAATGGTGAAAGGGCCGATGTGCTTAGGGCCAATCACAACGAAATTGATATTTATTTACCTACCGCAATATTTAAAAGCGATCTTGAAGTGAAGGTGACCGCACAGCTACAGGAGGTAGTATCTGAAGTGCCATTGCAATTGAAGGAACCGGAAATTCTAACTTCCTCAGAAAGCTTTTGGACAGGAGGGGAACTGGTCCTTACCGGAATGAACTTTAATCCTGATATGAATATAGGTAAGGTATTTGTTGACGATAAGGAGACCACCATTTCAAGAGCAAGCAAGGACGAGTTGACCATAAGGATTCCGGTAGGACCTTACGAGGACTTTGTCGCCAATAAGGTTGTGTATCAAATGGGCGGACATGAAGTATCCCTGGATATTCAATATGAAATACTTAATAATTCCATCGTGGTAGATACTAACCCGGGCATAAATGGTACCAAGCCGGTTGTTTATGCGGGTAAGGCCTATGCTTATTTTCAAGGAGACGAGGTTGACTTTGGTTATAAAAATAACCTCTACCAGTTTTCTGCAGATGACCAAAAATGGGAGATCGTAGAGGGGACGGAATTTGAAGGCTATTTGGAAAGCCTGACCTCCAATGAGAAGGGTTTTTTATATGTATATAGTACGGTTGCTGACAATACCCGGATCTTAAAAAAGATCAATCTGGCAGATTTTTCGGCAGAAGAGATCCAACTACCATTTAATGACAATAGATACGGTAGTGTAATGTTCTACTTCCAGGATACTTTTTATATGATCAATGGTAAATCTTATGACGGCAATACAACAAGCAATGTGGCCACCAGCTATCAGTATGACGAGCTTTCAGAAACTTGGTCTGAATTGTCCTCAGGCCCCATTTGGGAGCATTTCAAGTTTTATAGCACAGGTCTGAGCGGTATTTTTCATTTTGATGGTATAATGCATTACAACTATTCACCACAATCCGGTGTTACCAAGGGCTATCGCTTAAATCCAGACTTAACACTGGATGATGATTCGGCACGCTTCTATTTTCAATACCAGGGGGCCATAATTAACCAATACTTCTACTACGGTGGATTTGGTAATTATTTGAATGATAAACCGGGCATTGAACACCATCTGGGGTCAGCCTGGGAGATAGGTAATTTCTTTGTTTTAAACGACAACATATATTTCCGGAAAGGGTCGGACGACTATACCCGCAAGCTAAAAAAAGAGATACTAAATGAAATTTTATAAGGTTTTATTTGTCGCTTCCCTGCTGATCCTCACCGGATGCTCCTTGGACGACGAAGCAGATTCCACTCCTCCGGAACTTACCATAACTGGCTTTAATACAAGTAAAGAGGAGGTCGAGCTTGTTTGGGAACTGTCAAAAGGCGCTGATATTATCATTGAAGATCTTTTGGTATACCGTGAAACCTTTACAGATAATTCGGGCAGGACCTTTTTTGAACTGATCGAAAGCCTGCCTTCATCGGCTAAGAATTACAAAGATCTTAACGTTCCTTACCTGCCAAAGATCAGCTATGTAGTAAAAGTGAATTATCGCTTAAATACGGACGATCTTAGTCAGACTACCCTTATAGAAAGTGAGCCACAGGTCTTTTCAAGAGTATTTCCTGAATTTGATCAGGTACCTTTTCAGGTTTCCAGAGATCCGGCAGACAACAACATTTATCATATTCTGGACAGATCGGGAACGGCACAACTCGCTCGCTATGACGGTTCTTTTAACAGGATCATTCAGAGGCACGAACTAAGCCAGAATTTTGAGTACTATGACAAGTTTATCTTTTCGGGGAATAAAATAGTGACCGGAGACCTTACCGGAACCATTTCTTTCATAGACAAGGACACCTACAATGTGGATACACAATACACGGCAGAACTCATAGACGATTTTGAAACTTTCGGAATTGTAGGGGATCGCCTCTATTTCGTTGATGACTTCTCCTTTGACTATATTGATCTGACTTCCGGAGAAACATTGAAATTTGGGTTAGGTCAGGGATTCAAATATTTCGAAGTCCTTGAGAATGGAACACTGCTCACCTTAGGTTCGGGGCCTCATACCTCCGGTGCCTCTATCTACGAATTTGGTCCGGATCTGGACCCGGTTACCGGCTGGGACTTTTCGCTAACCCGTACTGAAAGTACCTTTCCTGACCAGAATTTAGATGGGAATGACATTGACGAGTTTATAGTAAGCTGGAATAATGACAGAAGCCAATTCGTGACCGGGATAGAAGGAAGGTTTTTTAATATTGCGGATCTGTCTCCCGGGCCTGTGCTCCAAAATGTTACCGGTAAGAACTATCTGAGCTTTTTGTTCCATCAGAATGGGGATATCTATGCCTCTGTACAGAAAGAAAGAATGATACACGTTTTTGATGGGCAGACCTTTGAATTAAAACAAGAGATCCCAACCAAATTATATCCCATATTTCCAATGCTTACCGATAATGGCTTGTCTTGTATAGGTGCCTATGAGCAAATAGAATATTGGGGATATGACTATGGCTACGGTTCTGGTTTCAATTCAAAATGCGCGCTTGAAACCTTCTAAGCTTTGGAGCTCTAGACAATCGTCGGTATAATAGCATGTCCTTGAAGTAACCTGGGCCAGGTTGCCCAATCTACCAGAATGTTAACTTTTTTGTACAAAATCATTAGTTTTGGAAATATTCCATATATTTGGTAATAATCCAAAATATGGAACGTTCAGGAACCGCAGATCTGTTATTGCATGGGGGAGCAGTACCGCCCTGGCTCTTTAATCGTATGAAACAATTGGCATTGCCCATAGTTGAAGCGATAATAGAAAACAACGGCCGGGATGATTTTTTAGAACGCCTGTCCAACCCTTTTTGGTTTCAGAGCTTCGGGACGGTCATCGGAATGGACTGGAATTCCTCAGGCGTTACCACCACAGTGCTGAAAGTCTTGAAACAATCCTTAAATCCGGTTTCAAAACGCCTGGGCATTTATGTCTGTGGAGGCAAAGGCAAACAATCCCTCCAGACTCCAAAAGAATTGCTTGGCGTTGGGGATAGGACAGGTCTGGACGGTGATCACCTGGCCCAATGTAGTAAGCTAAGTGCTAAAGTAGATAATACAGCATTGCAGGATGGGTTCAATCTTTATATTCACAGTTTTGTAGTTTCGGAAACCGGAAAATGGTCTGTCGTTCAACAAGGCATGCACCATTCTAACGGCATGGCACGACGCTACCACTGGCATTCCGATCAACTGAAGTCCTTTGTACAGGAACCACACACGGCAGTTTGCGGCAGAAACCAGGGTGCTATCCTGAATTTAGTGCATAGGAAAGCAGCATCCACTCAGAAGGGGATATTGGACATTGTAAGGGAAAATCCCGATCGCATCTTAAAAGAAGTACCGCACCTTTTGGTACCTGTTTATCATCATATTGAGCCCAAAGATGTTGATATGAAACGGCTTGGAAGCGTACTGTGGTTAGCCCAGGAAAGTGAGACCGGGAATTTTAAGGATCTACTCTTATTAAAAGGCCTGGGTCCGAGAACCCTGCAATCCCTGACCTTAGTAAGCGAGATCATTAACGGCACCCCTTCTCGTTTTGAAGACCCTGCGCGTTTCGCTTTTGCCCATGGGGGCAAAGATGCCACCCCCTTTCCAGTACCGCTAAAGGTTTATGATAAGACCATAAACACCCTGAGAGACGCCGTGCAAAGAGCTAAAATAGGCCGTACAGATAAACTTAAGGCCATTAAAAGTTTGAGTACTTTGGCCCAAAAGGCCGAAAAGAACTTTACCCCTAATTCCAATTTCCATGCCCTGGTGAGAAAAGAAAATGAGGAGTCTTATAAATACGGCGGCAGAAGTGTCTTTGGCTTTGCCCGTCCACCAGGCCCCAGGCAGCTTAGTTTGTTTGAGCAGGATTGAAGTTCAAGTATACGCCTAAGTTCAAGCTCAGGTTTAAGTTTAAGCCTGGCAAAGAAGATACTATAAACTACACCGGACAACATTCAATTTTGTTTTACCGAAAGACATAATTAAGATCGCGAAGCATCATTTTAAGGACGGATTGCTACTTGATCAAAAATATTCATCGTTCTTGGCTCGCTTTCTAAATAGCGTAAGGACTTATTCAATGGTTAGCCTTTCCCCTTTAGAATTCCCGGAAAATTCAGGAGCATACATACTTTGCAAAGTGGATACGCCTGTGGAAAAATTACCACCGTTATTGGCTCTCAGGTCGTATTCAAGAACATATGTGCCTTTAGGGAGATTATCAAAGAAAAAATGTGTTGCCACATCCTTAGTGGATTGATAATACCCCAAACCATCTTGCCATTTATAAGTGGAAATCACGTCCAGGGGCTCCAGACCGGATGCTCTCAGATCTTTTAGGTGGACAAATTCCAGATCTTCCTTAGAACTTATTTCCAATCTTACCGTAATAAGATCACCAAGACCTAAGCCTGATCCTTCATTTATGGGAATAAGCCGGTCTCCCTCCAGGGATTTTTCCTTTAGGAATAATCTTTTACTGATCGTTAAGGGACCATTTTTGGAGTCCTGCAGTCTGTCCAAGTCCTCAAAATATTGCCAGTACACCCCCCCAAATCCTGATACCTTGCTTTTATTCTGAATTTTGATAGTGGCCATCTCATCAGTTATTTCATCTTCAGACCAGTTAATTTTCATATAACCTGTACCTGCTTCTTTTTTGGTAGGTTCTAATTTCTTAGTCTGAATTTTTTGATTTCCTATTGAGATCACGGTATTTTCGGATACCGAGAGCCAGTCGCTGCCTTGTAAGAGTAATGCGTAAATTGCTTCTGTAGTGGCTTTGGTGGTATTCCACTGATGGGTTCGTTTATTTTTTAACAACCATAATTTAAGACCATCTATAGTTTTCTTATCAGCGCCAATTTCAGTAAAAGCTTCAATTAACAGCGCCTGGGTTTCAATCGGAGCCTGAAACCAATACCAACCAGCCGTATTTTCCTTCCAATAGATCCCATTTTCTTCACTTTGTACGGCCTGTTCCTCCAAACCATCCATAATCTTTTTTGAGTCCTCCTTATTGCCATATCTGGCCAAAATGAGTGAAATCATAGCCTTGTTATAAAGTGATTTGGCTAGCCAATTTTCTTTACAGAGTTTAAGGTATTTTATATGGATAGTTTTTAGCTCTTTGCTTAGGGGGTGACTCTCCAAAAAGAAACTTCTGGAATAGAGGTAATGAATATCGCTGTTTGTCAAAGTAATTTTGGTGGAGCGTAAAGTGTTCTTAAGGGCTTTTTGATGCCTTTTGATAAACTCCTGATCCAGATATTTTAAAGCCTTGTCAATAATGGTTTTGGATTTTTGTTCATTTTCACTTTGGATATTCATCTTGTTTAAATGGCCAAAACCCGCTACAATATGTCTGGTGATAAAACTATTCGCTCTGCCTCCGGCAAACCAGGGAAACACTCCTGATGCCAGCTGAAGTTCCCTTAGTTTAACTAAGGCTTGCAGCTGTTGGTCAGCTACAGCGTTTTTCTCAAAAAGCTTCCCAAGTCTTGCCTGGTTTTCAATTTCATTTTTGGAATCTCTTACCCAAGGCGTTTCAGCAATCAAAATAGATTGTAATTCTTCGTTTTTTTCTAAAGTACTTGCTTTATGCCCGGAGTTAGCCCAACTCTGGAAAACTTCAGCTATTTTAGGATTACTCTTCATTATGTGCTCTGCAACGGCATTCGCATATAATCTGGAAAAGGTCTGTTCTGCACAAGCATGAGGAAATTCTATAAGATACGGCAAGGACCTTATGGCGAGCCATGCCGGATTTGAGGTGTATTCCAATGTAAAGCGGTGATGTCTGAGCGAATTGGAATTCTGGGTTTTTAGTTTTTCTAAAACAACCTCTTTAGTATTATTGGGTAATACCCATACCGGTTTGGATTCAGTGATTAAAATTCTATTTGACAAAACAGGAATGATCACACTTTCACCATCGCTCTTATTTCCGGATTTTGCTAAAACCTTAAACTGAACTGCATTGATATTTTCCGGGATATAAAACTTCCAGGATACATTTAGATCATTGTTGGGGGCAATAGAGAAGTTTTGGCTTTGGTCACTATTAAAAACTCCTGCATCCAGGTGTTCCATGGTTACGGGATCAAATAGCTGCAAAATAGCTGTTCCGGTTTGTGGATCGGAAGTTAGGTTGCTGATTTTGGCGGAAAACACAAGGCTGTCCTTTTCTCGGAGAAAACGCGGATAATTTGGAACGATACTTAGGTCCTTTTGTGTGATTGCCGTTTTGGCCAAACTTCCCAGTTCTAAATCCTTAGTATGGGCTAGCATCATGAAATGCCATTTGGTCAATGCCTGAGGTGAGTTGAAATTAATGTTGATAGTCCCGTTAGAATCAGTTCTTAAACTGGGAAGGAAAAAGGCCGTCTCTTTCAAGTTGGTCCTGGTTTCAACCTGTAGCGCTTTCTCTAGTCCTTTCTTGGTGGTTAGGATCACTACACCGTTTGCTCCCCGGGAACCGTAAATGGCTGTTGCGGCAGAATCCTTTAAAACAGAGATATCTTCAATGTCTGATGTTTGTAGGATTATTTCGTTAAGTTCGCCATCAGCAAAATCTACAATTACACCATCTATAATAAAAAGCGGCCTGTTTTTGGAGTTTAAAGAAGATATTCCTCGTATTACGACCTCCGTCCCTGAGCCAGCACTTCCAGCGGTATGAGTTATTTGCACTCCGGCAGCTTTTCCGGATAGCTTGTTTTCAATGTCATTTCTTACACTGACTGCATTGGCATACACGGCAGCGGTCAGATCTTGCTTTCGGACCACTCCATAACCGGTAATAACAACCTCGTCAAGAGCCTGAGCATCTTCAGTTAGTACCATGTTCACCGCTGCAGATGGAGGAACCGGAGCCATATCATTCAAGAAGCCTAAATAACTGAAGATAAGTTCTGAGCCTATCGGGGCATTTATGGAATAATATCCATCAAAATCAGTCTGAGTACCAAGAGTTGTTCCATTGACCATGACGTTCACACCGGGTAAGGGAATCCCATCGGGATCCGTTACAATACCGCTTATATTACCTTCTGCCCTGGGAGGTTCATAGGTTTTGTTCTTGAGCTTTTGAAGATATCGATTATTGTCACTTTTAGTGCTGCCGAAATCAAGTCCAAACCAGTTAAGCTGATGATAGTTTTTAAGAAAAGAAAGTACGTTAGTCCTAAGTGCATAGTTGAATTTTCTAAAGTTGGTAGTTCTAAAGGAATTTCTATCTTCAATTCTGGGAGCATACGGACTATAATAGTTTGCCCATTCTAATTGTTGGTTCCATTCATGTTTCCTGAACTGATCCAGGGAAGCGTCATACATGCTTGCCAACACCTCGGCTTCTGCATGTTGGTTGTCAGAATTAGTTATTTTGAAACTCCAGGTTTCATTTGAGTCCGGTACAAGTTTATTTCTAAAACTTATAGTTTCAATAGACAACCCTTTGGTCACTTGAGGAAAGTCAACCGCAAACTGTTTGGAATAAAAACTGTTGAATTTGACAAAATAGGCATTGAATACCATTTGGTCCTTATAGTGTTCCCTGACTGGAATTTTTATGGAAGATATCCCTTTTTTGATGTCAATCTCCTCCTTATAAACCTCTTTGTCATTGCAATATCCCTCGAGGAAAAACTTTACCTCTTCAGCAGCGGTACTGAACTGAAGATGTACAAATCCATCGCGTTTATATGCGCTATTTATTATTTTATAGTCAAAAAGCTGAGTGCTTGGAATTGAGGATTCATTTGTATCATATACATCAAACCTTCTTTCAACTTTTACCGTATCCTTTAAATTATCGATCGCACTTAGTACCATGGTATAGGCACCTATTTGCCATTGCTTCATGTCGCCCAATGCTATTTTGTCCTCCCCATTCGTTTGCATTTGTTTTTTTAAAACCATTTCTCCCTTGGGCCAATGCTGTTTGAGGTCTAAGCTATCATAGGGCTCATTAGGGAAGAGCCTTCTATATTCTGATTTTTCGATAATATGGGCTTCTACTAAACTCCAGGGTTTTTTACGAAACACGGTAGTGGGTTCTCTTAATTTGAATATTTGTATCTCAACGAGAGCCGGAATTGGTTGGTGGTTTAAGTTTTGGGTCTTAATGCCAGCGCTGTTTGTCTCGTTCCTGTTTAACGCTGAGGCAATTTTAAGCCTGGCCTCAAGGTTGTGATAGCCTACTCGGACGACCGTCTCAGCGGACCTTGTTTCTCCATTGATATCTGTGACTTCCGCGTTAACGCTATAAGTGTAGATTGGCTTATGATTTGGGGTAATGGTAGAATCCGGAACGGATAAAAACGGAATCTTAAAATCTCCCTTCTCTGTGGTTTTGATTTCGCCCTGGGCAACTACACGAGGTTTACCCTGGTAGTATAAACTACCTCTCAGAGAAGTTGTATTGCGTTCAACGGTGTATTTTACAGTTGCATTTTTAATAGCGGTTCCTAATAAGGCTTCTGCATTACCATTCACCAGTACAGAATCCCCCACCAAAAGATTTTCTTTTACCTCTTCAAAGGTAACTTCAAAACGAGGTCGCTTATATTCTTCAACTGAGAAACTGACTTCTGCCATTTCGAAATCGTCGATTTTGTACCAATACGGATCCTCATTATCTTCTTCGGTGCCGTAATCTTCGTCCATTTCTATTGTGAATTCCCCTGTTAAGGTATTTCGAGGTATTTCGTACTGACCGTGAACTGAACCATATTCGTTCGTTCTTAATCGTATTTCCTTGAGTTCTTCGTAGTTCGTATCATATACCATTAGCGTAACCCAAACATTTGGGACCACCTTGGTTTTCCCTTTCTTTGTTTCAGTGACTATTCCTTTAAAATAAAGTGTTTGCCCGGGCCGGTAGATGCTCCTATCCAGAAATAGTGACATTTTTGCCATGTGATTATCCTCGTAATAATCATAGCCATTTTTTGCACCCAGCCAAAGGCCCTGATTTGCGATGCTGTCATTTCCTTTGGTTACGGATGCCTTTAGATTATAGGATTCCTTTTTTTGTCTTTTAACCGAAAAAGTGCCTTTAGCATCTGTTTCTCCCACCTGTAGATAATCCTTGTCATCCCTGAGGGTAATTTTAGCGCCAGAAATTGGATTTCCATTTGACCTATGGAGTAATTTGAGATTTAAGCGCTGATCAGTCAGTGAAGATAGCAGTACAAGGTTGGTAACCTGTGCTTTTTCATAAGCGTAGATTTCATTGAGAGTCTTGGGGGCCTCCAGGCTGGATGCAACTATTAAGTAGGCTCCTTCAGATAGTTCTGGAAAGTCTATTTCAGTACTATGGCTATAAAAGTCTTTCCGCTGTTGAAGATTATAGAACATCGAGGCCGCGGCTTTCTTCGAGGAAATTACATCCAGGGCAAGGCTATCATGCTGATAATAATAGGCACCCTCCATGAACGCGTTTGGAACGGAGTAAATCGATATGTATAGAGAATCTATATTCTTAAAGCTTACCCTACCTAAAAATGGCTTATTGGGTACTATGTTTTTCTCAATTTCAATATCCAGCTCCTGTCTTTCTATTTTATTCGTTAGAATTTTACATAAAAGCCCTCCATCCGAATTTGGATATTTATCAATGACCTCTTTGCATATATTATGGGCTTTTATTCGAAGTTCGGCGGATTGAGGGTTGCTTTTGGCATTAGAGATATTACTGGCCTTAAACAGCTGTTCGGCGATTTCGTAGGCTATGACTCCTGAAATCGGGTGGCCGTCATAGTTTTCGAGCAGTAGTTCTAATCTATTTAAATACAGTTGGTCTTTATCTCCCAAAGAAGATTGATCCCTCGAGAATTTTAGTCTTTGAATAACAACATCAATATATGCGGTGGTGTCCTGGTTTTTATGAAAAGACTCCAGACGTTGATACAGCTTTAGCGCCTTTTGATTTGAAAAAACGCTATCAACTGTAACGAAAGGTTCTTCAACAAACTTCTCTGTGGATTCAAAGATCACAGGATCAGTTAGAAAGAAGCGTTCACTCGGTCTGTTTACATACCAGCGGTCAATTTTATGGAAGGTCAATGCTCTGTGCATCAAGAAATCGTAAAGCGTTGGCCTGTATTTTTTAGAAGTATTACTTTCAGTGAGAATTGCCTTGAATTTTTCAATGGATATATCCTTTAGCCTATTGGAATGCTGTAAAGCCTCTTGGTGCTGATCTGCTATGAAGGTTACCAGGGTATTGAGGTCCCACTTTTCAAAATCATCGGTTTGGTCACTGTTTAAGGTCTCAGTCCTGGTGCTTATTTTATAGCGATTATGCGCCAGGTACTGCTCAAAAAATCCGGCATAGACAGATTTAAGAAGAGCATCTGTTGGAAATTCGGAAGCCTTTATTTGTTCTTGAATTTCTTTAACGATGCTTTTTTGGGCATTCTCTTCCAATAACAGAGCAAACTTGGATTTGTAGATAAAGCTCTTTACAATTTGGTCACTGTCATTGCTCCTATCGCTTTTTTGCAGGATCTTATCTACTACCTCGGAGGCGCTTTTGAACTTTCCCTCCAGTTCAAATTGTTCGACTTCCTTCCAAAGTTTTTCGTATTTGGTTTGGGCGTAAACACACTGGAATCCCAGGGCGAGTAGCATAAGGAGTATTGCTTTTTTCATATCGGTTGATTTTCCCCCTAAGTACCAAAGTTATGTGCTAAAGCTCAAGTACCAATGAGTAAACTGGTCATATTGTTTAGGGAAACGAAAATGCGACAACTTTCATTATCGCATTCTGGAACTTCTTATTGAGAGCGAAAATCTCTTTCAATTGGTTTACCATACCACCGTTTCCGGAGACAATGATCTCGCCGATCTTATCAGCGATTTTTTCAACCTATTATTCCATCTCCTTCAACTTGAAGAGCTCTTGTTTTTGGCTTTGCGCGTCCAACTGGCCGAGGCGGCTAAGTTTGTTTGAGCAGGATTGAGGTTCAAGTTTAAGTTCAAGGACACGTGTAAGTTTAAATTCAAACTTTGAATTGAAAGTGACTTTCGATGCCTAAGAGCCACAGAACCGAAAGACTAGCTCATTTCCAATTTTGGTACAATTGTTTCAAAAAAAGAAGGTATGCCGCAGCATTAGCACACCTGCTTATTTAGTTCACCAAAATCATTAGACGGAAAAGAAAATAATCGCTACCGAATCTATTGGTAGCACTTTTTGAACCTTATGTACCTAAAAATTGCTTCTTCGTCATTTTAGCAAATGACCCATGGCTTCAATCCCCTAATATTACAAGGAATCTGATCATCTGGTTTTGAGGATACACAATGAGGTTGCTGAACCCGGGAACGACCTTAATGCAACTCATTAAAGCATAATTGTCCCAGCCGGACGCAAGCATTCTAAAAGAGAAAATACTAAATATGGCCACAATACGACTCCTGGTGAATGGAACTTCCTATGAAAAAGAAATGGACCCTGGCATACCACTGCTTTGGGCATTAAGAGATATCCTGGGGCTGACAGGTACAAAATTCGGCTGTGGTATTGCCCAATGCGGGGCCTGCACGGTACTTATTGAAGGTAAGGCGGTGCGATCTTGCAGTATTACATCAGAATCGGCAACAGGCAAAGATATCCAAACCATAGAAGGGGTGGAGGCCACTCCTTACCGCTCATTACAACAAGCCTGGATTGAGGAGCAAGTGCCGCAATGCGGTTATTGTCAAAGTGGCCAAATCATGAATGCCATTGGGCTTTTAAAGAGCAATCCACAACCTACGGATGAGGAGATACTCAGTGCTATGGCGGGCAATATCTGTAGATGCGGTACATATCCCAGGATCTTGAAAGCGATAAAATCCATTCTGGATAATCCTTCCAAATCCAATAACATATGAAAACGATGAATTCCAGGCGCGATTTTTTAAAAACAACAACACTGGCAGGTGGTGGGTTGGTATTAGGACTGAACTTCTTGCAGAGCTGCGTAAGCGAAGTGGTCAGTATGCCTGCCCATGTAATACCCCTGGTCGGATTGCAAAATGGGTTTGAAGCCGAAGGGGCGTTTCCCATTACAGACTTTCTGCAAATCCGCCCAGATGGCAGTGTTTTCTTAAGTTTAACCAAGTATGAAATGGGCCAGGGGGTAAGTACCGGGCTTACTTCCATCCTGGCCGAAGAACTGGAGGCCGATTGGGAAAAGATCAACGTCAGGTACATCAAATCCTCGGTAAGTAAATCGGACGCCACCGGAGGGAGCACCAGTACCTTACAACACTGGGACCTGCTTAGAAAAGCAGGAGCATATGCAAAGCAGCTGTTGATTGAAGCGGCTGCCAGGGAATGGTCAGTGTTTAAAGATGAATGCTATGCAGAGAAAAACTACGTTTATCAGCATGGCAGTGATGTAAGACTGGAATATGGGCAGTTGGCGGGTAAGGTAGTGGTACCGGTTAATTACAGAGAACTATTTGAAACTGTACCCTTAAAATATCGATCCAAATTCAAATTGATAGGAAGGAGCCTGAAGAGCAAAATAGTGCCGGATATCGTGGTGGGAAGACATCCCTATGCCATTGACCTTCGATTGCCGGATATGAAATACGCCGCAGTGCTCCGCTGCCCGGTGTTCAAGGGCAGGCTGCTAAGTTTTGATGCTTCCGAAGCGCTAAAAATATCCGGAGTAGAAAAGGTGGTAAAGATTGATGGGGTCACTCTGGATCCGGTTTCCCATATAAGGGATGGGGTCGCCGTTATCGCCAATTCCACCTGGGCGGCATTCCAGGGAAAACTTGCAGTGAGGGCTGAATGGGATTTGGGGGACAACGCCAAAGTAGAACATGAAGAATTTGTAGCGGATTGTCTACAGCGACTGGATAGTGACGAAGGCCGTGAGATTCTGCGAATTGGTAGGAAGGTGAAGGAGTCCGAAATGGATGAGGTCATCTCATATACTTATGAGTTTCCTTATCAGCATCATGCATGTATGGAACCCCTGAACGCTACCTCGCACTTTAAGGGGGAGTCCTGTGAAATGTGGGTGGGAACTCAGTCTGCAGATAAAATCGCGGCCAATATTGAAAAACATCTTGGGATCAGAAAAGAAAATATCAAGATCAACTGTTATCCCAGCGGAGGAGGTTTTGGCCTGCGCTATTCTTCTGAATACGCGCTGGAGTCTATGCTGGTATCCAAAGCAGCAGGTGGTGATTTGGTCAAGATGTGTTACAGCAGAGAGGATGACATTAAGTTCGATTATCTGAATCCTTTTGAGCTCAACAGACATACAATGGGTATCCAGAACGGTAAAGCCGTATCCTGGGATTTCAAAAATGTCATGGCCAATTGGGGTGGGAATCTGGGTTGGATGTACTACAATATCCCAAACCGTTCCGCAACACAGGTAACGGTTGATGGTTTTACCCACGTAGGGGCCTGGCGTTCGGTTATGGCCAATGCCGAAGGCTTTTCCACTGAATGTTTTATCGACGAGGTCGCCCATAAACTGAACAGGGATCCCCTTGAATTTCGACTTAGTCTGCTTCCCAGAGGTAATATGGTGGATTTTAATCATAGCTATCAATGCAATATCAATAGGCTTCGGGGCGCTTTGGAACTAGTGGCCAGAAAGGCGAAATGGGGTAAACAGATGCCCGAAAGGCATGGCCAGGGTGTTGCGGTTTATCCTTATATGCACGGTAATGGCTATGGGGCGGTAGTGGCAGAGGTTTCTGCCGTAAACAATGAAATTAAGGTGAACAAGATCACCGCCTCTATTGACTGCGGTCTGGTGATAAATCCGGATCAGGTCCGGCAACAAATGGAAGGAGGTATTATCTGGGCCCTGTCTGCGATATTATACGGAGGAACAGAATACGTTAACGGCGTGGTGCAACGCAGTAATTTTCACGACAATCCGGTACTTCGGATCAATGAGATCCCAGAAATTGACGTACATGTCTGTGAAAACGATGAAAGCCAACCCTGGGGCGTAGGGGAAATAGGCGGACCTCCCTGTTATGCGGCTGTATGCAATGCCATTTTTGCGGCAACCGGCAGAAGAATAAGGAAGTTACCCATCTCCAAAACCCTTTCAGCCAATATTTGATTTTCCTGCATCAAGACAATCCGCCTTTCTGAAGATCTACCATTACGATTCTAAAGGCCTACCTTCTTTTTTTAAGAGCAGAGCACTGATAAGGTTCACAACCGCCCCAATGAGAAAGACCATAAAGAACATTACAATACCCTGAAACCAGGGGGTATAGGCAAATTCAGGCATTTGTGCCAGTTGTTCATTAAAGGCCGCGAGCTCCGCAGGGCTGAGGTCTTGCCTTTGCCATGCGATAAACTCTTCTCTCTGAAAAGCAAAAAACAGCATACTGTGAATTGCCATAACCAGAGCTGCAATTCCGGTAATTCCCATTCCAATAAGAAAGGCCTGGCCAAAACTAACCGCACCTTTGTTTAGCTTATCCCGAAAATAGCGTACCCCAAAAGGAATACACAAAAGCGATAGGGTAATGGATATATAGCCAAGGGCCTGGGAGGCACTAACCCCGATAGATTGAGCCACCATCAGCCAATTAAGTGTTCCCAGGATGCTGGAGATCAATCCACCTGCAATTCCATATTTTAAGATGTATCCTTTCATGGCTTAATGTTTAAATGATGAATGCTCAAATCTAGAGGTATTGGAATTCTCAGCTGTCCTACCAAAGTAGGATTTCATGCTTTACAGGGAAAATCATCCTAAAGTAGGATGCATGGACACCCAACATTATAATGCCTGGATTTTTAAGGTATCTCAGCTATAAGATTTCAAGGTCTCTCCCTATTTTGATCGCCTCAGTTCTCCTTTTGGCGTCTAGTTTGACCAATATTTTGGATACATGTGACTTGACCGTAGTTTCAGCGATAAAAAGCCTTTCGCCAATCTCTTTGTTCGAAAGTCCGTTGGACATTAACTGAAGTACCCGTAATTCCTGAACACTTAAACTGGATTTGCGAAGTATGCGTTTACTGTTTTCTCTCTTTACAAAAAAGTACCTGCTGATGATCACCCCAAGAAGTAAAAACAAGGTGCCGGAAATAATAAGATACAGATTTTCGGACCCGCCCAGGGCGAAGAGTGACCAATGCTCCAGTTGAAACAGCAGCAGTATTACCACACATAAAGCCCCAAATATTAAAATGGTCTTTCTCATTTTTCGCTCTGATCACTTTTTATGAAGTCGGTCTATTGATTGTCTTTGGTCTTACCAAAAATGAACAACAACCCAAGATAATTAAATTTTGCGGCTGCCCATAATCCGGTAAATGTGGGGTAAAGAAATCTTTCGGAAATCGTAATACATCTAAGTAAGGTGAACTTTAATAAGGGTTTTTCATGTATACATGACCGTATAAAAGAAACGTCTGTACCTTTTGGCATAACGTTGTAGCCAATGCGAGAATCTATCGTAAAAAAACTCGATTTTGGTGTAGCCAAGCGTTATGTTGATTTTAATCACCATAACCAAATTTACAATAATTTTACAATTAATTTACATTATATTTACAAATATTAATTAATTACTGAACTCATATATACTAGATTCTCTCTTGATATCTATTAACCGATTATTTCAATTTCCTTTTCCTCCATTGCTCAAACTCCATCATTAGTTTTTCATTCGTAAGGGGATAGAGACCAATTATTGACGTTCCTCCCTGGACCTTTTCCGACACAAATTCTTCGAACAAGGTCATCTGCAGGCATTCCTCGGCTACTTCATCGGCTATCTCGGAGGGTACTACTATTACCCCATCATCATCGCCGATAACAAAATCACCTGGGAACACGGCCACATCACCACAACCAATGGGCTCATTTATCGCAATGGCCTGATGAAGCGTCAAATTCGTGGGTGCTGAAGGTCTTTGGTGGAAGGCCGGGAAATCCAACTCAGCAATCTCAGCCGAATCCCGAAAAGAACCATCGGTTACCATTCCCGTTACACCTCGTTTCATAAGTCGGGTTGCCAATATGGAACCCGCAGACGCGGCCCTGGCATCCTTTCGGCTGTCTATGACCAATACATGAGCTTCAGGGCATTCCTCAATAGCTATGCGCTGAAGGTGCTTAGGGTCTTTGAAAACCTCAATAGGATTTAAGTCCTCCCTGGCGGGAATGTATCTTAAGGTATAGGCCTGCCCCACCATAGTGGGTTTCCCGGGTTTAAGGGGCCTGACCTCCTGGATAAACTGATTCTTTAGGCCTCTTTTAAACAGACAGGTTGCAACGGTGGCAGTACTTGCCTGTCTCAGTTTTTCTATGGTTATTTTATGTTCCATGATTTGTGAATTCCATGCTTATCTCAAGACTTTTTATGTTAAAAATTTGTCAGTGTGACAAATATATGTAATTTTGGTAAACCAATCTGGTTAACCAATTGTGATAAACAAGTATTTCTCTCCATTCTGTGGTTTGATTTTACTAAATACCGGATAAATAAATCATTCCCTGGAAGCACTGATTTCTATGGTTGAAGCCAATTCCAAAGCTGATAAAAGCTGGGCATAGTACTGTTATTACTTTAATTGAAATCAACACAATATATCATGGACTTTAAAATATCTGAATCAAAAACTGCCCTTTACTCATTAATGGTAGGCTTTATCTTGCTATTGAATTGCTGTGCTGATACTGTTAAAAAACAGAACCTCACAAAAAACGCTGAAAAGGGAGTCAAAGAAAAAAGTCCGAACGACATTATACCTTTTTTCCAACATTGGAATTTAATACTGGGTGACGGTAGCAATGCGGGCCAGGCGACTAACTATACAAATAAGCAGTTCTTTTATACCGCCAGCGATCAAAAAGCGGATTGGGTAGTATTCAAAACTCCAAACTCCGGGAATACCCACGGCACTTCTAATAATACAAGAACTGAACTGGCTCAATTGAAGAAGTGGTCCCCAATGACCGAAGCCAAAATGAATGCCACTCTTAAAGTAATGAATGTTGCCAGTACTGGCGATGCTCGCGTCGCGGCAACCTATTCCGTAGTGGTTGGTCAGATCCATAGCGCAGACGGTCACGAGAACGAACCTCTGAAAATATTCTACAAAAAATTTCCTGGTCACAACAAAGGTTCAGTTTTTTGGAATTACGAGATCAATACCGCTGGTGATGATAATTCAGGAAGATGGGATTATTCCTATCCGGTATGGGGCCATGACTTTTCTGTTGTTGGGAGTGATGAGAACTCCTATCCCCCCGAACCTGAAGATGGGATTACCTTAGGAGAAGAATTCGGTTATGAAGTGGAAGTTAAGAAGGGGATTATGTATCTGACATTTACCAGTGAAGGACACGAAACCAAAACATTTACCAAAGATCTTGTTAACTCGGAATACACAGAACGCCTAAGCATCCCGGAACAGGTCAAAAATTTATTTGTGCCTATAGGTCAGGATGGAGTAGAACGTAAGAATGCCTATGCAGATGAAGGTCTCTTTTTTAAGTTGGGATCGTACAACCAAACGAACGGAAAAGACCCAAAAGTAAATCGGGTCTGGTGTTCCGGAGCTGAGACCCATGGAGGGGATATTGCAAAACAATATGCAGATGGTAATTATGCCGAAGTCTGGTTCAAATCCGCAAATATTACTTTCAGTGAGGAAGCCATTTCCAATGCAGGTTATTTTCAGGCTAACGACGGCCTAAGTACAAAAACAGTTTACCCCAGTGAGGTGATTCCTTTTATGGATAAGTTTAAAATGTTGATGGGTGATGGAACCAATGTGGAAGATCTGATTGATTTTGAACATAAGGATTTTTTCTATACTGTAATTGATGGAACCAGACGCTGGGTGGTCTATAAAACACCAAATTCCGGTGTTACTTCAAAAAACTCCAGCAACACGAGAACAGAACTACACGAAAAAAGGGAATGGACCCCCGAGCAAGGAGGTAATTTAACCGGCAGCTGCAAAGTTATGCAGGTCTCCGTTTCCGGTGATGCCAGGGTTGCAGCCTCTTATTCGGTGGTAGTTGGGCAGATCCATAGCGGTGAAGGTCATGAAAATGAACCCTTAAAAATATTTTACAAGAAGTTTCCAGGCCACAGCAAAGGATCCGTTTTCTGGAATTATGAGATCAATACCGCAGGCAATAACTCCAAAAGGTGGGATTATTCCAGTGCGGTATGGGGATACGATATGTCTGTTATAGGAACAGCTAAGGATGATTATCCGCCAGAACCCACAGATGGCATAGCGTTAGGAGAAGAATTCAGCTACGAAGTAAATGTCTATAAGGGCATCATGTACCTCACTTTTATGAGTGATAATCACGAAACCAAAACATTTACTAAAGATCTAATCTCATCCGAATACACAAAAAAGTCAGACCTGCCGGCACAGGTAAGGAAATTATTTGCCCCTATAGGACAGGATGGTACGGAGCGGCCTACGGCTTATAAAGGGGAATTAAATTATTTCAAACAAGGCGCTTATAATCAAACCAATGGAAAAGACCCCGAAACAAATATGGTTTGGTGTGCCGGGGCAGAAACCTATGGAGGTGATATAGCTAAGCAATACGAAAATGGCTGTTATACGGAAGTGTGGTTTAGAGAAGCCACTGTGGGTCCGGGTATGCCGCCGGAATAGATCCAATTGTAACGAAAAAGGACTACATTTTATAACTATTTAAGAGAAATACAATATGAAAACATTTGGAGCGAGCAAAGAATTTATAAAAGGAGAGGACCTGGAATGGGAAGTGGTAGGAGAAGGTCTGAAAAGAAAAATAATGGGTTATGATGATAAGATCATGCTGGTAAAAGTTCATTTTGAGGTGGGTGCAGTTGGGCAAATGCACGAACACTATCACTCTCAGGTAACCTATGTGGAAAGCGGCAGCTTTGATGTGACCATTGACGGGGAAACCCAAACCTTAAAAGGCGGCGACTCCTTCTATATACCGCCACATGCCATGCACGGAGCTATATGTACGGAAGCCGGGATCTTAATTGACGTTTTTAGCCCTATCCGGGAGGATTTCATGGTCTAAAAGTGTTAAAATGAGAGAAATACTTTTTTTAACCCAAAAATAACATATATTTGGTAAACCAAATTGGTTAACCAGTTTGGACAACCAAAAAAACCACAACGTATGAAAACATAAACAACAAAAAAGGATAGGTGCACGCCTATCCTTTTGTAGATATCACTTCTTTGGAGGGAAGTAATACATAAACAAATACACTTTACAGTTACTTGTCAACACAAATTTACGGAATTCATTTGATTTTAAAGGTCAGTGGTTGACAGTAAGCAGACAAGACAATCACAATGCACGATGTGAATTAAGCATTACTAATCAACATGAATTATTGAAACCAATTAAACAAATGAATTTTAAACTGAAACTTTTATTGATTGCGATATCCCTTGTCAGTATCCAATCATTTGCCCAGGATACTTATAGTGTTTCTGGAATCGTAAAGGGACCGGATAATGTTCCAATTCCCGGGGTAAACGTTATCGTACTGAACACAACCAGAGGTACCCAAACCGATTTTGACGGAAATTATTCCCTCACTGTTTCTGATAATGAGGTAGTTCAATTTTCATATATCGGCTACGCTACACAGACTGTAATTATTACAGGACAGGAGACCATAAATATTACGCTTCAGGAAGATAGAAACCAACTGGATGAAGTTGTTGTAATAGGATATGGTACTCAGAAAAAATCAACCTTAACCGGCTCTATTTCCAAAGTTGTTAACGACGATCTGGATCAAATAGCAGTATCCAGGGTAGATGAAGCCCTGATCGGTCAGGTTTCCGGGGTCAATATACAGGCAACCAATGCAGAAGCAGGTGGTGCTCCCACCATCACCATCAGGGGTTTTGGGTCGATAACAGCAGACTCCGGACCCGCTCTGGTCGTCGACGGTATTGTTGTAAGCTCTGAATTTCTGGCAAATATTGACATGAACGATGTCGAGTCCTTTGAAGTGCTAAAAGATGCCGCATCAGCCGCTATTTATGGGAGTGAAGGCTCAAACGGTGTTATCATGATCACCACAAAGAGTGGTAAGGCAGGTAAAACTCAGTTTAGCTATCAGACTTACGTGGGTTTTAAAGAAGCTCATGGAAGTGATGACTACAGGAAGAGTGTAGCCGAATGGGCAAGAATTGAGCAAGCCGCTACTGGTACGCTTTCCGGAGAAACCTTGTACGCTCAGGAATTGGTAAGAATTACTGGTATTGACAGGGATTGGCAGGATGTTTTTTTTGATGGAGGAAACGTGACAAGCCATTCTTTCTCGGCAAGAGGGGGATCAGAGAACACCAAGTTCAGTGCAGCTTTAAGAACCCTTCACGATGAGGGTGTGGTGATCACCGACGACTACAACTTGTACACGGCAAACCTAAAGCTGGATACCAAATTAACGGACAAATTAAGCTTCGGGTTACGTGCTACACCGTCCTACACTTCGCAAAGAAGATTACCGACATCCATTCACAATCCAACACGTCAATCTCCATGGTTGCCGATTTTTCATACGGAGGAAACGCTACCATTTATCAATAGAGATGCCTATCCGGATGTGGGTGTTGGAGATTACTTCTTTGAAAATCACCTGATCAATTTGGATTTTGATGAAGATGGCAATACTGAAAGACCTAGAACCTCAGGTGATTCCAATCCATATGCTCAATATGTAGAGAGAGAGCATTATGAGTATAATACCAAATTATTTGGTTCCACATATTTCAGCTATGAAATTTTAGATGGACTTACCGCAAAAACATCTTTAGGGGTCACTCTGGAGCAACGCAAGAGAACCAGATGGGATGGTACAAAACACCATGCTGCAGGAAATAGTAGAGCTCAATACAATTTGCAGAATAGATTCCGAATTAGACTTATCAATGACAATACGCTCAACTACAGCAAATCATTTGGTGATCATGAGCTTGGCTTGCTGGCAGGTATGACCATACAACAGCGAAAATCTGAAGAAAGTATCACTACGGGTAACGGCTATTCTAACGACTTGCTTAAAAATCTGCAAGGTGCTACGGCTATCGCCAGTTTTTCTGAAGTCAATACAGAACTCAGAAAGGTAGGGTATTTTGCCAGGATCAATTATGCCTATAAAGACAAGTATTTGTTCAATGCGTCCTTTAGACGGGATGGTAGCTCGGTTTTTGGTGTAAATTCCAAATACGGAAATTTCCCGGCGGTATCAGCAGGTTGGAATGTGGCCAGGGAAAACTTCTTACTTAACAGCGATGTGGTTACCAATTTAAAGTTCAGGGCCAGTTATGGTCTTACCGGAGCAGAGAATTTTAATGTGGGAGACCAGACTGTCAATGTTTGGCCATACCTCGCCTTACTACAAAACTCAAACGCTATTGTTGAGGGAAGTGTAACCTCGGGTGTTTCACCACTAAATATTGCAAATACACTGCTACAATGGGAGGCGTCCGAAGAATTCACTGCCGGATTGGATTACGGATTTTTTAATAACAGAATATCCGGTTCTTTGGATTACTATCAAAGAAACAGCGATGAATTGCTATTGAACAATCCTGTTTCCTATATCACAGGCTTTAACAATGGAATCGTGAATCTGGGTGAAGTGCAAAACAAAGGCTTTGAACTTGAACTCCGAACGAGGAATATTGTCAGCGAGAATTTTAGGTGGAGCTCTACCTTAATCGCATCAACGAACCAGAATGAGTTGTTGAGTTTTGGCGATTCCAACAATGCCCTTATCGAAGATACCTATGGGAGAAATTCTCAATGGATCAACCGGGTAGGGGAGCCCATATCATCTTTCTGGGGTTATGTGGTGGATACCGATGTATACGATGATACGGAGTTTAGAACAACCTATGTTGATAATCCGTGGAATAGGATCAATGGACAGGCTGACGATACCATAGTAAAGGACCTCAATGGTGACGGCATTATTACGGAGGAGGACAAAACCATATTAGGAGATCCTTATCCCGATCTGTTGTACAGTTTTACCAATGACTTTCAAATTGGCGGTTTTGATCTATCGTTCCAGGTTCAGGGAAGTCTGGGGGCTCAGGTGAATAACATCGGGGATCAATACTTCTATAATTGGTTCGGGAACCGCACACGAAGTGGAGGGGAATTGCAGGCGGTGGCTGATGGTCTTGTGCCGCATCCATCTTTCATTCAGGAAAAGGTATTGACAAGTGAAGTTATCGCCAGCGCGGATTACTTTTCATTGCGCAATGTAAACCTGGGGTATAATTTTTCTGAAAAGGTAGTTTCTAAATTGGGTTTAAAAGCCTTGAGGATCTACATGACCGGTCAGAACCTGATCTATATCACAGCTGATGATTATCACGGTTTCAATCCGGAACATGATGATAATGGCAATCCAAGGGCTTATGGCTCTCAAAGGGCAGGAACACCCTTGTTCAGAACCATGACATTAGGTTTGAACATTGATTTCTAATTTCTAAAAAACAAACTATGAAACATATAAAATATTTAGTCTTTGCCATTACAGGACTAATACTCACTTCCTGCAGTGATGAGTTTTTGAACCCATTACCGGACACCTCGGTTGCTGTGGATGCCTTTTTTCAATCCGATGAAGATGTATTGGCTGGCGTTATTGGAATTTATGATGCCCTTCAGGGTGTCAATGAAAATACCGTAACAAATATTGGTAATGCGAATAGGGGAGTCCAGTTTGAGCATCTGCTTACCGAGCATCGTACTGATAATACGAGAAATGCCACCCTTGAAGGTTCGAAGTCTGATTTTCACAGATATGTGGTCAATGCCAATAATGTGGAATCAGAGGACTATTACGCCTCTATGTATGAGGTGATTTTCAGGGCGAATAACATCCTGAACTTTATGGATGTTGCAGATGCCGACAATCAGCCAAAGTATACGGCAGAAGCCAAATTCTTACGGGCCTATGCCTACTTTAAATTGGTCAGGTTGTACAGCGATGTACCCCTGGTTACGGAAGTGGTAGGGCCAACGGACGAAGAAGCCCTTTTTACAAGGATCCCGGAGGCGGAAATTTATGCTCAAATTGTAGATGATTTGCAGGAAGCGGTAGATGTATTGGATAACACCTATAAATCAAGGGCCTCAAAAGCAGCTGCGCAAGCCTTGTTGGCCAAGGTATATCTCACACAGCCAAACCCGAATTATACAGAGGCTCAGCAATTGTGTGAAGCCATTATTAACAGTATGGAGTTTGATCTGGAGCCCAACTTTTATGACGTGTTTTATTCGGAATTGAATGACGAGATCATTTTTGCCATACAATATGAATCGGGAAACGCACAGGAAAGCCAAAGTTTCTCTTCTGAATTTACATCGGCGATTCGCGCCGGAAGAGAAGATGGTCAGAACATAGTTAATGACAATTTGATTGTTGATTTTGTCGCATTTGGCGGTGCGCGAACCGCGATTTCCTATACTACGGTTGATGGCTCCAATGAAGTAGCAAAGTTTTTCCCTGATGGATTTGATTCTACAGCACAACCGGAACCTTATGGACCAAATGCGCGTAACGCCGGTAATGATTACATAGCCATACGCTTTGCAGACGTGCTTTTAATGCATGTAGAAGCAGCAATAGGTTCAGGAACAAGTACTTCCGATGTAGCTGCCCTGACTTCTTTTCAGAGGATCAGGGACAGGGCTTTCCCGGAAACTGCCCCAAATAGTATTTCAAGCGTATCAAAACAGGAACTATTGGTTGAAAGACGCGTAGAATTGGCGTTTGAGAACCAGCGTTGGTTTGATTTATTGCGGTTCGGTGTTGCAGATGAGGTATTGACGGCACACGCCGCCGAAATGGGTTATATCTATAATTCCAGAGCCTTATTGTTGCCAATTCCCGCCAGAGAAATAAATATAAGCAAAGGCCTTTTGACACAAAACCCGGGCTATTAATTTTTATACAAAAGACGATGAAATTCAAAATAAAAATATTTAGCAAGACTAAACTATTGCTCGCAGTTTTGGTTACGGCCAGTTTTATTGTAAGCTGTGTAGGTGATGAACTTTTTCGTGATGATCTGCCAGACGCAAATTCCAAAGAAGACACCATATTTCCCGAAGCTAATTTTGCCTACGCTTCTTCTTCGGATGATTTTAGAACGATCAGATTCAATAATCTGTCTACAGAGGCTACTACTTTTGCCTGGGATTTTGGCGGAGGCAGTACCTCTACAGAACAAGACCCCTCATTTACCTTTGAAGGCGGCGAAGGTACCTATCCTGTCTCCTTAACCGCCAGTGATGCAAATGGTGTTTCAGCTACTGTGACTATTGATGTTATTGTGGTTGAAGGCCCTTTTCAGCCTATAATCCTTGAGCCGGGTTTTGAAGATGATACCTTGCCCGATGGTGGAGGAGATGGCAGGGATTCCTGGAGAAATAGCGACCTGGGAGGGGTTATTCAGATTACAGGCAGTCCCGTAACATTCGGAGACCAGGGTGCCAAGTTACCTAATGACAGAACCCGAATTGGTTACCAGGAAATAACCGTGGAGCCGGATACCAACTATGACCTGAGATTCTGGTACACCATGCTGGATGACTCGTCCGACCCCTGGGTAACCGTAGCGATAATTGGCGTAACGGAAAACGGACCTATCACGACTCCACAAGAGGCCTTGGACGGCATAATCGCTTCCGTGACCGTAAACGATACTGAGGATCCTGATGTCTATGTTCAGCAGAAGTTAACCTTCAGTTCCGGAGCTAACAACACTGTCGCGATATATTTCTTTAACGGCCCTGTAGAGGCCAGACTTGATGATTTCACCATTGATGTGGCTGCTGCTGGTGCAGTACCTCCTTCTGCAGGATTTTCATCCACTCAGAGTACAACGAATTACCTGGAGTATACCTTCACCAATTCATCCACGAATGCGGTAAGCTACTTATGGGATTTTGGCGATGGGAATACATCTACAGAGGAATCTCCAACCCATGTTTACGACACTGCCGCTGAATACACGGTCACACTTACCGCTACAGGTGATACCAACCTGTCCACTGAGTTGAGCCAGACCATTGATATACAGGCACCAGTTACTGCGGATTTTACTTTCGAGGTTGATGCGATGGACTACAGGACTTATTCGTTTATGGATGCTTCCGTGGATGCGGTAATGCTGCTGTGGGAATTTGGTGACGGATTCCAGTTCACAGGGGAGAACCCCACTCATACCTATGCGGCAGACGGGATCTATGATGTCACCCTGACCGCCTACAGTGTTACGGGAGCTACGGATATCGCTACCCAACAGATCATAGTTTCCCAGGGATTTGTCGTACAGGTTCTCAACGGTACATTTGATGAATATACCTTTAATACAGGCGACAATGCGGATGCCTGGGACATGACGCCTAACAGCACTGTTGTGGACAATGATGGAAATACCATTCCAAGTCCCTACGATCCACTTTGGGATAACGGCGCCCTGGATAGCTGGCTTGAAACAGAGTATGGAGATGGCAGTGAGCAGGCCGGCTCCACCAGTGATGGAAATAACGGAACCAGAGGCGCCAAATTGGATGAGAAAGGCCGTCGTTTGTATCAGGTAGTTGCTGTGCAGGCCGGGGAGACCTATACCTTCTCTATAGATGCAAGGACTACCGCTGCCGGGATTACCTCTGAGGTATTTATATTAAATACTGAAATATCCGATGAGACCGGTATTAATGCATCTACCTCAGACCCGGCAATCGACGCCTATTTCGCTATTCCGAACATATTCGCCACGGATGGTGATGCATACGCTACCCATACGTTTGAATTTACCCCTTCAACGAATGAGATAGTCATTTATGTCAGGAATATAGATGTTATAGACAACAGCGCAGAGGCCTTCTTTGATAATATAGAGATTACTGATTAATAGGGACTGTTTGTTGTATTAGATTAAAATCCACCCGGGCTGTAGATCAGGGTCCGGGGGGTTAAATAAGAGAGAATTAAAGGGTTGAACGCTTTGACCATATTGGACATTAACAATTTCTAAAATGAAGTTATTCCAAAAGAGATCCGGAGCAATTTTAATTATGGCATTTCTCACTGTTGGTGTCGCTGCCCAGGACAAGCAAAGTGGCTTTGCAGAAGCGGATGGTAAACTTGAAAAAAAGAGAGAGAAAAGAAAGAAGAAAAAGGTAAAGCTGCCAAAAATTGATCTAAGTCACTGGAAGGTCACTATTCCTGAAGGTCAGGGTAAAGGCGGTGCGATAAATGTGGAACCGCCGGAGATTTTGGATTATGCCAACAACGAAGTGTTAAAACCTTATATGTACAACGATTCCGTATCCGGCGCTTTGGTGTTTTACGCCTTCCCTTCCAATGCGACCACTGCCAATACAAAATATTCCAGATCGGAGTTACGGGAACAAATGGTTCCGGGTGATAATAATACCAATTGGACCTTTGCCGATGGAGGTGTTATGAAAGCGAAGATTGCTATGGACGAAGTTACCAGGGATAAGAAAGGCAAATACCATAAAGTTATCATTGCACAGATACATGGTAGATTAACCGACGAACAGAAAGAGCTGATCGGACAAAAAGACCACAACGCCCCGCCAATCCTGAAAATATATTGGCAAAATGGGAAAATCAGGGTAAAGACCAAGGAGTTAGTAAATCCTTCGGTTTCCGCAAAAGGAATTTTATACAAAGAAGCCTGGAAGGACGATAAGGGAAGAAACTTTGAAGAAGAGGTCGGCTTTAGGAAGTTTAATCTGGAAGTTAAGGTATCAGATGGAAAAATGGTGGTCTCCCTCAATAATAATGAGTTTTTCGTATACGATAGCCCAAGCATAAAGCGCTGGGGGATCTTTGAGAATTATTTTAAGGCCGGGAACTATTTTCAGTCCAGGGATGAAGGAGCCTTTGCCCGGGTAAAGTTTTATGAATTGTCTGTGAAACATTAATGAAAAGTATGATTTCGAGCATTACACATAGAATTAGTTTTCCCTTGCTACTTGTTATAGTCTTGAACATGTTCAATTGCCAATCTTCTTCTGAAACGGACTTGGAAAATGAACAGGATGAAGGCAACAAGGTAGAAGATGCTACCAATGATACGGAATCAGAAAATGAGGAAACAACCTATTTGCTTCCGGATATTGATCTAGGTCACTGGAAAGTTACCTTACCAGTGGGCAGACCCGATGAGGTAGAACCTCCGGAAATTTTGGATTATGCCACAAACGAAGCCCTGCTGCCATACATGTATAACGATTCTACGGACGGGTCTCTGGTATTTTACACCTTTCCCGGTTCATCCACTCCCAATTCCAGCTATTCAAGAACTGAATTGAGGGAACAAATGGAACCGGGAAGTAATAATACCAATTGGACCTTTGCCCAGGGAGGCAGAATGACCGGTACACTTTCAGTTCCTTTTATTTCTGAAGATGAAAACGGTAATAAGTACCGAACCATAATTATGCAGATCCATGGTAGACTAACAAACGAACAACGAGATTTGATAGCAGAGGACGATAACAATGCACCCCCTATTTTAAAGGTTTATTGGAATGATGGCCAGGTAAGGGTGCACACCAAAAAATTGAGGGATCCAGGGGTTTCCTATGAAGAAATATTGCACACATCGGCATGGGAGGATGATGAGCCTTATTCCTTTCCTGAAGCCGTGGGAACTGAAAAGTTCTCCCTGGAGGTAATTGCTTCCGAAGGTAGGATTGAAGTGGTTTTAAACAATACAGATTCCTTCATTAAGGAAGACATCCATTTGGAAAGGTGGGGAGTGTTTGAAAATTATTTCAAGGCTGGGAATTATTTAATAAGCAAGGACGAAGGCACATCGGCAATGGTAAAATATTATGATTTACGGGTTGAACATTGAGTTAGTTGAGTTTTGTAACTATTGGCCAATTTATTTGGCCAATAGTTTAAAAAACAGCCTGAAAATTAATCAGTTGACAATAGTAATACTTATGCTTTTGGGATTGAGGCAAATTGATTAAATTTAATAAACCAATCTGGTTAACCAATTTATTAATTGAGATAATTTATGAGAGTTGATATTCTTACAAAGAGTGAAAACCGAGAGGTACAAAAACAGATAATTTCCAAGTTGCGGGATCTGATCAACTATAAAAATCTGGAACCTGGAGATAAATTGCCTTCCGAAAGAATGCTTTCGGAAAAATTCGGTGTGAGTAGGAGCAATGTCAGGGAGGTTATTCAAAAGTTGGAATTTTTTGGCATTCTAAAGTCCAGGCCTCAAAGCGGAACTTTTATTGCAGATATTGGTCAAATTGCGATAAGCGGAATGATGGCGGATATACTAAGATTGGAAGACCCCGATTTTAAGTCCCTGGTAGAAACGCGGATCCTATTGGAACTTAAGACAGTGCGTTTGGCGGCATTGAGGAGAACGGACGAAGATCTGGCCAAAATGAGAGAAGCTTTGGATGCCTATAAGAAAAAGGTCTTGAACGGTCAGGATGCTGTTCAGGAAGATCTGCTGTTTCACCTGGCTATTGCGCAGGCGAGCAAGAACAGTACTATGAATACTTTTATGTTGATTATTACCCCGGGAATCATAACAAACTTTGAAAAGTACCATGTCTGTGATGCCAACCTTTCGTTTCAGGGAATTCAGGAACACGAAGACATATATGAAGCAATAAAGGAACAGGATCCGAAAAAGGCCAAAGAGAAAATGAAGACCCATTTTAAGATCTTGTATCAGTATTGTTATAACGTTTAAAGATTATTGTTAAGGGTAAAATCAAAATTGCACGCTTTTGTTTTTACTGTTTTGAAATATTTGGAGGGAAGCAAACTAAACAAAATACGATATCAATTCCTGCCTGCCTGCAGAATTTATATATCATATTTAAATTTCAAAGTGTTTGATAAAAAGGCTGGTTTCCATAAGAACCACTCTGCCTTTCGGGAAAACTCTTGTCATACTTCCTTAAAACCTTAAAAAGATGAAATTAAAAAACTTACGCTGGTGGGTAATCACATTGATCTGCATTGCAACCGTTATCAATTATATTGATAGAACAGCATTTGGTGTTATGTGGCCCGAAATGGGTAAGGATTTGGGTATGGACGAGGCAGATTATGCGGTGATGTTGAATGTTTTTATGATCACCTATGCGCTTGGAAAATTCCTGTCCGGTAAACTCTACGATAAAATTGGCACCAGATTAGGATTTGTTTTTTCAATAACCCTATGGTCAGCGGCAGCCATACTTCACGCTTTTGCCAGAGGCCTTCTTTCACTTTCCATTGTCAGGGCCATGCTGGGTCTTGGGGAGGCAGGGAATTGGCCCGGGGCGGTAAAAAGCAATGGTGAATGGCATCCGATAAAGGAACGGGCTATCGCACAGGGAATATTTAACGCCGGTGCCTCGCTGGGAAGTGTCATTGCTCCGGCATTGATTGCGTTCTTGTATGCCCATTTTGGTTGGCGTACCACTTTCATCATTCTCGGTTTAGTCGGATTTATATGGATACTTCCCTGGTTGGTCATCAATAAAGCGAAGCCGGAAAAACATCCATGGATTACCGATGAAGAAAAACGCATGATCCTTTCAGACCAAATTGCACCTTCAACTGAAAAAAACGAGGAGAAAGGTTCTTCCCTGGCCAAAATTCTGAGTTATAGAGAATCCTGGGGGGTTTTGGTTTCCCGATTCTTTATTGAACCTATTTGGTGGTTGTTCGTGGGGTGGATGCCATTGTACCTGAACTCAAAATTTGGCTTTAGCATCGAAGAGATCGGTTCTACCATATGGATCTCCTATCTGGGTGGAATGGCTGGAAGCATTTTAGGGGGATGGGTTTGTGGTAAACTGATGGAAAAACATTCTGTAGACTATTCAAGAAAGATTTCCATTCTCATAGGAGGTATACTGATTTTCTTAGGATTGATGGGCATCATATTCTTTGTAAAGGGTAACAACCCAATGACCTTTATCTATATCGTGGCAGTAGTCTTATTTGGTTTCCAGTTTGCGATCGGGAACATTCAGACGCTTTCAAGTGATTTACTTAAAGGTCCTTCTGTGGGTACCTTGGCGGGTCTTGCCGGCACAATAGCGGCAGTTTCAGTGATTATCATGAACTGGCTCATTCCAAAAATAACCACGGTTTCATACACCCCCGCATTTATCATAATCGCCGTACTGGCCCCATTGGCGGTACTATCGATATATATTTTAATAAGAAAAATTAAACCTGTCGAACTGGATTCGATACAATAAACACTTTAATAAAAAAATAGCACATGACATCAAATGGAAAAATAGCCTTAATAACCGGAGCAACAGGAGGTATCGGCTTTCAAGTAGCCAAAAGACTTGGAAAAGATGGATATACCGTAGTTTTGAATGGAATAGAGGACGATGCCGGTGCCGAGAGGATAAAAGAACTTTCTGCCGAAGGCATTGCCGCCGAGTACTATGGGTTTGATGTAACCAATGAAGAAGCAGTGAATTCAAATATCCGCAGCATAGGGGAAAAATACGGTAAGATAGATGCCCTGATAAACAATGCCGGCGGTCTGGGAGGAAGATCCAGATTTGAAGAGATGACCACTGATTTCTATCGCAGGGTTATGGCATTGAATCTCGATTCTACCTTTTTCTGTTCAAGGGCAGCCATACCCTATCTTAAAAAGGGTGATAAGCCTACAATAATAAATTACACTTCCATTGCCGGTTGGAACGCCGGCGGACCTGGCGCCGGTATTTATGGCACTTCAAAAGCCGCTGTACATGCCATTACCAGGGCCTTAGCCAAAGATCTGGCTGAATATGGGATCAGGGTGAATGCGGTGTCTCCGGGAACTATTGACACCCCGTTCCACACCCAGATCAAGTCTACCAAGCCTGAGGTTTTTGCTTCCTGGAAAAATAATATCTTACTGGGCAGATTAGGACAACCGGAGGATGTCGCCGCAGTTATTTCATTTCTGGTTAGCAATGATGCGGCTTTCCTGACTGCTGAAACCGTTCAGGTAGGTGGCGGTCAGGGGCTGGGAATTTAGTTTTGGACAAGCATGGGTAAACTTAAAGGTAAAATAGCAGTAGTTACAGGAGGCTCCAGGGATATTGGCCGGGCCATTTCCATAAAATTGGCTAAAGAAGGTGCCAAAGTGGTCGTAAACTATTTTAATTCGGAGGATGGAGCAAATGAAACTGTTGAACATATCAAATCTTTGGGGCAGATTGCAATTGCTGTTAAAGCAGATGTGTCCAACCTCAGGGAAATTGAAAATTTAAAGGCTCAAGTCGTTGCGAATTTTGGCGCTGAAATTGATATTCTTGTAAACAATGCAGGAGGCCTTTTCGCTAGAAAAACACTGGCGGAATTTGATGAGAGCTTTTACAATTTGGTTTTAGATGTAAATTTCAAATCCACGGTGTTTGTAACCCAGGCTTTTGAACCCTTAATGGGCAAAGGAGGCTCAATTATTAATCTTTCCTCCCAGGCCGCACGAGATGGCGGTGGAGGGGGCTCAGCCCTGTACAGTGCTTCCAAAGGTGCTGTCAGTACATTCACCAGGGCAATGGCAAAAGAATTGGGTCCAAAGGGAATTCGGGTGAACGCCGTTTGCCCGGGATTGATAGGAACCAAATTTCACGATGATTTCACCAAAGATGAGGTTCGTGCCAAAGTGGCTTCTGTCACCCCTTTACGAAGAGAAGGTGCTGCCGGGGAAGTGGCCGATTTAGTAGCGTATTTAGCTTCCGACGAAGCCTCATTTATAACGGGCAACAATATTGACATAAACGGCGGCCTGGCTTTTAGCTGAGCATGCAATTAGCAATCAAAAATTAATCTTTAGAATGAAAAAAGTTGTGACGTTCGGAGAAATTATGCTCCGTTTGGCTCCACAGGGATTTTTAAGATTTTCCCAGGCAAATAATTTCGATGTCGTCTATGGTGGCGGTGAGTCTAACGTAGCCGTCTCTTTAGCCAATTATGGAGTGCCGGTGGATTTTGTTACCCGCCTCCCCGAAAATGACATCGGACGATGTGCCTTAATGGAAATGCGCAAGAGGGGAGTAGGTACGGACAAAATAGTTTTCGGCGGCGATCGCCTGGGTATTTACTTTTTAGAAACAGGAGCTGTAAGCAGAGGGAGTAAGGTAGTATATGACCGTGCACATTCTGCAATGGCAGAAATTGAAAAGGGAATGATTGATTGGAAATCGGTCTTTCAGGGGGTTGAATGGTTTCATTGGACCGGCATCACACCGGCGATTTCACAAGGAGCCGCCGATGCCTGTCTGGAGGCGGTAAAAGCTGCCAGTGAGTTGGGAATAACCATATCAACAGATTTAAATTACCGAGCTAAACTCTGGAAATATTGCGATGATGGAAAACGGGAAGAAATCATGTCTGAATTAACATCTTACTGTGACATTGTTTTGGGTAATGAAGAAGATGCCGAAAAACATTTTGGCATAAAACCGGAAGGCCTGGATATCACTACCCAGGGTGAGCATGTTAAGGCAGAGGCCTTTCTTTCTGTCTGCGAACAAATGATGAAGCGATTCCCGCGGGCCAAAAAGGTAATTACAACATTAAGGGGTTCTATTTCAGCGTCACACAACAGTTGGGCTGGAGTGCTTTACGACGGTAAAACCATGTTTAAATCACCGGAATATCAGATTACCGATATTGTAGATCGGGTAGGAGGAGGGGATTCCTTTATGGGAGGTCTTATCTACGGTTTACTCAAATACCCTGAAGATGATCAAAACGCTTTGAATTTTGCAGTTGCCGCTTCCTGCCTTAAGCACACCATAAAAGGTGATGCAAATTTGGTAACGGTGGCTGAAGTCGATAAATTAATGGGTGGGGATGCTTCCGGACGAGTAGCTCGCTAGTACATATAAATGAAAGTAGTTGACCAGGAAGAAATACTAAGGAGTATGGGCAAAGCAGGTCTTGTTCCCGTATTCAATCATACCGATGTTGAGGTGGCGGTACAAGTGCTCGATGCCTGCTATAAAGGGGGTGTGCGAGTTTTTGAATTTACAGATCGGCGCGAAAATGCGCTGGAAGTTTTTGGTACTTTGATGCATCATGCTAAGAAATACCATGACTTAATATTGGGTATTGGTACGATATTCTCGGCTGAGGATGCAAAAAAATTCAAGGCAAAAGGTGCAAGCTTTATTGTTTCACCAGCAATGATTCCGGAAATAGCCCACTTCTGCAAAGCAGAAAACTTGCTGTGGATACCAGGTTGCGCCACGGTTACCGAGATTTATCAGGCGCTTCAACTGGGAGCCAAAATTGTCAAGGCTTTTCCGGGTAACGTATTGGGTCCCGGTTTTGTAAGATCCGTTAAGGCCGTATATCCCAAAGTCCCTATCATGCCAACCGGAGGTGTGACACCCTCTGAAGAAAATCTTAGAGAATGGTTTGAGGCAGGGGTAAGCTGTGTTGGTATGGGATCAAAATTGATAGACAAGGATATGCTGTCCAAAAAGGACTTTGGCGGGCTGGAAAAATTAGTCAAGACTACATTGACCACAATCAATAAAATTCGAAACTGATTTCGTGAACGGCGAACGATCAATAAAAGAGTCATCCCTGAAAAGAATACTGGCCCTGATATTGGCTTTTGGTCCGGGTATCTTTGCTATTGGTTATACCATTGGTACCGGTAGTATAACTTCAATGATCGTTGCGGGCAGCACTTATGGCATGCAATTGTTATGGGTATTGTTTCTGAGTTGCCTCTTTTCCGGGATTCTCATGTTTGTTTATGGTAATTACACCTTAATAACAGGAGAAACAGCCCTATTTGCTTTTAAAAGACACTTGAAATGGGGAAAAGTCATGACCATTCTTATCATCATAGGAATTGCTTTTGGTCAATGGAATTCCCTGATGGGAATCATGGGGCTCTCTTCGAACATTATTTACGAGATATTCGCGATTTATTTTCCAAATGTTGCACAGTACAAGTACGAAGTGGTATTAGGCATTGCGATCTTCGTAACTATTATATTTTATGCGCTGCTTTTAGTTGGTAGATACACCTTTTTTGAAAAAATACTTGTCTTCTTTGTTACCGTAATGGGGTTTTCTTTCCTGATATCGCTTTTATTGGTATACCCATTACCATCTGAAGTGTTAAACGGACTTATACCAACCATCCCCAAAGTACAAGGCGGTAAAATGTTGGTAGCAGCGTTTGTCGGAACCACAATGGCCGCGGCAACTTTTCTATCTCGCCCCCTTTTTGTAAAGGGTAAGGGATGGACCATACAAAACCTCAAGCAACAGAAAAGAGATGCTATTACCGCAGCTATTTTGGTGTTCCTAATAAGCGCTTCAGTAATGGCCGTCGCTTGCGGAGCCTTATACCATCAGGGTAAACCAGTGACAGAAGTTCTGGATATGGTCAATACCCTGGAACCGGTTGCGGGCAGGTTTGCAATGACCCTTTTCTTCTTTGGGACCCTAAGTGCAGGCCTTTCTTCAATTTTCCCCATTTTACTGATAGCCCCAATTTTAATCGCGGACTATCAATCCGGAGAATTAGACACCAGTTCCAGGCAGTTTAAGAGTATCACTGCCTTTGCCTGTCTATTCGCGTTAATTGTTCCAATATTTGGATCTAACCCTGTGGAGATACAAATACTATCTCAGATTTTTAATGTCTTTGTCTTGCCATTGGTCATAGTAGGGATCATCCTTTTGATAAATAATAAGAAGCTAATGAAGGGAAACAAAACGGGCATATGGGTCAATATTGGTCTCATAGCTGCTCTATTTTTCTCTTTGGTTATTTCATATAATGGAATACTGGCTTTGGTGAATTATTTCTGAAAAACGGTTTAAATCTTTAATCTTGATTTCGTGCATTCAATGGTCTAACCTCACCTACAGATTTTCGGACCCGCCTGAACAAAGAGGGACCAATGCTCCAGTTGAAACAGCAGCAGTATCACCACACAAAAAGCTCCAAATATTAAAACGCTCCTTTTCATTTTTAACGCAAATTGCTTTTCGCAAAACCGGTTAATCTAAGGAGATTGGTTGTATTGGGATGCCTAACGTATCAACATGATTAAAATTCCTTGGCTATCAACCACCCCTAGAATGCGTTGGGTCTATGGACCGAATCTGAAGTTGGTTAGGAGACTTCCGAGAGCTAAGAAAGCCGGAAGTATTTCCAGGAAGGGGGTCGCGACTTTATTCCAATTTTAACGTAGAATCACGAACCACTAAACTCGTCCTTATCGTTTTTGTTTCAAAATGGTCATCTGAGTTTTTATTCTCGATCCTATCAATCAGTATTTTGGCAACCGTTTCTCCTATATACCTTCCATGCTGGCTCACCATTGTAATCGCTGGTGTCACGTACTTTGATAGCTCCCCATTGGTAAACCCTATTATGGATATGTCGTTAGGTACGTGGTACCCCCTGGATTTCACGATGCTCATCACTTTGACAGCCGTAATTTCGTCCAGGGCCATAATTCCATCAATCTGTTTATAATTTAATAAAAGGGATAATGTTAATTCCAGGTCTTCTTTAGCATCTGTGGCTTCAACCAGCTTATCATCAAAAGGAATGTTGTGCTCGGTCAACGCTTTTTTGTATCCCTCAATTCGCAATCTGCTTATTACAGAATCAACTATTGGGGTGACAATAGCGATTGTTCTACAACCCGTTTGGATAAAATATTTTGTTGCCTTATAACCAGCTTCAAAATCGTCCACGATCACCTTATCACAATCAATTAAGTTAGTTACCCGGTCAAACATTACCATTGGAATCTGATTTTCTGACAATTCCCTCAAATGTTGGGCATGATGTGGCAATTCATTCTCCTCAGCCGCAGAAGATATTATCACGCCATCCACGGAACCATTGCTTAGCAGTTCCAGAGTTTTGCTTTCCTTTTCCAAAGACTGATTGGTTATACACGTAATGATACTATATCCTTTCTCATCGGTTACTTTTTCAATTCCATATATGACCTGAACAAAAAAGTAATTCAAGATATTTGGGATTACCACCCCAATCGTTTTTGTATTTCTGTTTATAAGGTTTAGTGCTACTTTGTTCGGCCTATAATGATGTGCCTTGGCATATTCCTTTATTTCGCCTTTGAGTTTTTCACTTATTTCATAACTGTCATTAATAGCCTTTGAAACAGTGGATACTGAAACTTTAAAGTGTTTTGCGATGTCTTTAAGAGTCAACTTGGACATATCCGAAATACATTAGACCTCGAAAGGGTATTTAATACCTGAAATTAACCTAATCTCATCTACTATCCCTATGAGGTCAAGGGAGTTTTGATGGCTCCATTCAGCACTTTCTAACTTTTTGCTTCTTATGCATTTATGAACTTCCTCTATCTCATGGGCGAATCCCTTGCCCTTTGTTGGAAGTTCATAGATTTGGCTAGTACCATTTCTTACAATTTGGAAACCTTGTGTTTCGTGCCATATTGACCGAATAAATATTTCACCTTCTTCACCACATACTTTTGCCTTCATATCTGTGTTGTTCGCAAAACCGCTATACAGAACCGATTGTGCATTTTCATATTGAAATATCATTGATGTTTGAATTTCAGTTCCGCTTTTTAAGAACTGAGATCTTGCCAATATCTCCTTTGGTTTTCCCAGCAGCAAATAGCTCAAAAATACAGGATAAACACCCATGTCCATAAGGGAACCTCCGGCCAGATCTACATTTAATAAGCGGGATTGGGGATCTTCGTCCAGTTTATAGAAAGTGAATTCAGCACTAATGTACCTCAATTTGCCTATTTCCCCTTTGGAAACCAGTTCTTTGATCTTCACGATGGACGGATTGAACCTGCTCCAAAAGGCCTCCATAAAGAAAACCTTGTTTCTTTCAGAAGCTTCCACCATTTGCCTGGCTTCGGACTTGTTAATAGCAATTGGTTTTTCGCATAAGACATGTTTTTTGTGCTTCATGGCCTCAACGCTCAATGGACAATGGGTATGATGCAAAGTGGCAATATATACTACATCCACCTCGGCGTCTTTAAAAAGCTCCCGGTATGAAGCGTATGCCTTGGGATTACCAAAATCCCTTGCAAAGCTCTTTGCTCTTTCCATATCGGTCGAAGCCACGGCTACCAATTCCGCGTCTTTGATGAGTTTTAGATCTTCTGCAAACAATTTTGCAATTCGGCCCAGGCCAATAATTCCCCATTTTATCTTTTTGTCCATCATTAAGCCAGCCCCTTTAAGATCTTTCTTCTATCACTTCTGATGTTGAAAAGCGATACTTCATATTTCTATAGACGCAGACATCGGTGATGTCTTCAGGGGTACCTAGGGGAACTGCTCTAAAATTAGTGGAAATCCTATCCTTTTTTACCGGCATTACCCGATGAAAACAATGGCCGTGTAAAAAAACAACGGTTCCCTTCTTGGGTTGAAAGACCAATTGACCGTCTATATCCTCATGAGGCTTACCCACAGGAAGTATTCCTGCCTTATGTGCCTTGGGCATGATTACAATATCGCCACCCGTCTCATCAGTAATGTCATGTGTATACACCAGACGATTGAGATTGTATTTTAAGGGGTTATCCGGAGGACAATCCTGGTGCCAGGCCTGGCCCTTACTTCCCGCCTTTGAAAACATCATCATGCAATAGAGGTTATTCCATCCATCTTTGAGCAGGGCGTCCGTAATTCTATTAAAGATCTTATCCTTATCTATGCCGTCAAAACCACCCTGACCATCGCGATAAGGAAACCACGGAATAACTTCTACCGCGGATTTTGAGATAAACTCATCAGTATGTTCCCAATCCGGGTTAACACCGTAGTGCTGTAATATTTTATCATTGTAATTATCCATTAAAGCGTCGTCAAAAAACTTTTCAAAGATTACATACCCTTGTTCCCAAAAAGTGTTGTGGATTTTTTTGAAATTCATTTTCGCTGATTCTGGTTGTTGTTGTAAAGTCTGTCATACAAGTCCTTCGAAGACAAAATAAATGGAGCCTTTGAAGTACGTTCTATCCATCTGCTGCTAATGGATTCACTTAAGTGCAAACGAGCATCAATCCCTTTAAACGTGGGATTGTTCACCCACATGGGGTGCGAATCCCAGTGGCAATTAATATAGTGTACTGCCTTGACGACGTCAGCGTTTTCTTCAATGGCATCAAACAAGGGTAAGAACCATTTTTGCCATGCTTCTTCGGCTTGTTCCGGATTGCTTAATTGGGTCTCTTTGGTCAAGCCATACAATTTACCTCCGTAATCCGAGATGGTAGGGGTTGCCTCGGCTATAAAAACTGGTTTTCCTTTTTTTCGGGCAAACTCAAACATTTCAATTTCCTTCCATCGGTTAAAAAAGGACACTCCACACCAATCCACATAGTCGTCCCCGGGATACCAGCCTTCCAAATGCTCCTGACCTGAAATAAAACCGGTGGACTGCCAGACATATGCCGTATTTTCAACTCCCTTGTCCCGTAACTTATCTACTATTCTTTTATATGCTTTAATAGTGGTTTCCCTGTCATAATGGTTCCAGGGATCTCCATCAAATTCGTAGGCAATCCGCAGAAAAACAGGGCGCCTTCCCAGAGACAGTAAAAAATCTCCAAGCCTGTCTATAAAGACATCGTGGGTACCATCTGCCACCTTCTCTTCGTGGTCAACAAATTGGAGTCCTATGGCCATGGCCATATTTGAATAATCCGGGTCATTATGTTGCAAAGTGGCATTGTAGTCGTTGTCACCCCAATCATGGGTCTCAAACAGGCCATCCAAACCTTTCTGGGTACGTCCAAAGGAGTTTGCTCCCGGGTTTATGTTGGTATAGGTAGTCCATCCTGCTGGCTTTGCAAAATGATCAAGATAACCGTCATCGTATTTTTCAAGGCCACCAACAGCTTCCAATTCCTGTCCTACAAAAAGCAATACACCTTTTTTGGGTTCGAATTTGGCCAATGACCTTTGTGGGTTTTCTATTTCCGTGTGCAGTTCACTGCGGGATTCTTCCCTTTTATCCACGCAGCAAAGCAAAAGTACAAGACCAAAAAAGATCAATGCTGGTTTTTTCATGACTTAAATTTTTAATTTTTTCAGTGGGCTTGAACCCAAGATGACTTTAAAAGAATGAAACGATCATTCTAAAGTTTGCAAGATTGGTCTATGGGTGAGACCAAGGCTCACAGCTATTCTGTTTTGATTTCTTTATATGAAAACCATTTGAAATCCGCATAATGGCTGTTCATTGCCAGATCCTGACAGCACATTCCGACAAAACTCCCTGTAAAGGCCGGTCGATATCGGCTTCTTCCATTCCTGACGTGATCATCGGACAAGATGCTGGCATCAAGTACCTTCCCTATGGACATGAAATTTATCCCATCCGTGCTGTAATAAAACTGCAATTGATCCCGATTCATTTCACCGCGGATTACAATGGAATCAAAAGCGGTAATGTCTTTCAATTCATCTTGAAAGCTCATTTTATAATTGTCAGAAGAGAATACGCTCAAAAACTTTTTAGTGCCACTGGAATTTGCGGTTACACAGGCATAGTGGTAGTGGCCGGCATTGTAGTAAAATACAAGGCCTGCCATATGATGGATGTTTTTGGGATGAAATTCAAGTTCTGTAGAAACAACTACATGAAAATCCTGTATTCTCCTGGCCAGGAGACTTTGATTGTGCAAGGAGGTTAAGGACTCTTTCCCGTAGAGTCTCAAAAATCCCTTTCTTGCGGTAAGATCGCACCATTCGGATGAAACAGGAATTCTTAAGGACTGAAACTCAATAGGGATGCTGCCATTGTTGAAATGAACTTTTTCGTTGGATCCTTCAAAGACATATTCCGCTAGCCCGGACATAGGAATTTGCTCCCTAGGGATTCTACCGCCGCATTTCAGCCAGGGCCAACCATCTTTCCAGATTACCTCTTCAATGGCAGTTTCGCGACCTAAAGTGCAGTTCCCATGCGTGGACAGCGGTCTGCCCACCAAAAAAACCGCATACCAGTCTCCGTTTTGCGTCTGGACCAAATCGCCATGACCTGCTTTTTGTAGCACATTATTTGCATCTTCAGCTGCTGATATAAAGGGGTTTTCCGGATGGAACTCGTAAGGACCAAATATGGAGGTACTTCTACCTACGCTCATGGCGTGCCCATATTCTGTACCACCCTCTGCCAGGACTATATAATAATAATCGTCCCTTTTGTATAGATGTGGTCCCTCCGTCAGACCAAGATCAGTGCCTTTCGTTATGTAGTACACTTCTCCGATCAATTTTTTTTGAATTGGGTCGTATTCCTGCATTTCAATCCCACCAAAAAACCTGCCGTTTCGGTGATCTACCCGCATGCTTACAAACCATTTTTTTCCGTCCGTATCATGAAAGAGAGATCCGTCGAAACCCCGGGAAGTTAAATATATGGGTTCGCTCCAATCACCTAATATGTCAGTTGTAGTTACCATATAATTTGGCGTATCCTTCCATACTCCGTCAAAGGATTTCACATTGGTGAATACCAGGTAAAATACACCCTTGTCGTAGGTCAAACAAGGCGCCCATACCCCGCAGGAATCCGGGATACCTTTCATGCTCAATTGTGAAATACGGTTGAGGGGTCTTGCGACAAGTTTCCAGTTTTTGAGATCCCTAGAATGGTGGATTTGAACACCGGGGAACCATTCAAATGTGGAAGTCGCAATGTAATAATCATCACCTACCCGGCAAATTGACGGATCCGGATTAAAACCTCTTAATATTGGATTCTGTATTGCATTCATTTTTTTATCAATTCAGCTTCAAGTTCTTCCAGGGATTTTCCTTTGGTCTCTGGCAATATTTTGAATAGGATGAAAAACCCTATTAGTGCTATTATACCAAAAATCAGGAATGTCATTGCATTGCCAAGATTGGAAAGCTCCCAGGGAAATATTTGTTGAATCAACCAACTTGAGAAGGAGTTGACGAAACCGATGACCCCTATGGCCAATCCCCTGTATTTATTGGGATACATTTCGGAAAGCATAACCCACATTACAGGACCTAGTGAGAATGCAAAACAAGCGATAAAGCCCAAAATTCCGACTAACACCAAAGTAGCATTCATATCCGTGGCAGCCTCAAGTATCGCTCCCTCATTTTTAGCGTAGATCTGTGTCCCCAATGCTTCCTTCATCGCCCTTTTGAAATCAATATCACTTTCAAAAGTTTTACCCACTATTGTACTCAATTTAGATGGGTCCAGCGCGGATATGGAATTCACTTCTTCCTCGGTCAGTTGATATGTAGCTTTATTAAAGCCATAACCGCATAAAAGCATACTAAGAGCGATGCCCGCGATTCCGGTAAGCAATAGGGGGCGCCTGCCCATCCGATCAATAAGGAATATGGCCACAAAGGTAAAAACAACAGTTGTCAGGCTTAAAAGGACACCAGAGGCAAAGGCCGCGTTTGTGCCTATACCGGTTTGTTTAAAAATGGAAGTAGCGTAAAAATAGATCGCATTGATACCGGTGATTTGCTGCAATATTCCCAGGCTAAGTCCTACAAAAAAGATGAATCTTAGCCCCGGTTTTATCAATTCCCATATCCGGACCTTTTCTTTAGTACTTTCTTTGGTTATATTTTTTTCTATGGATTCGATTTCGGATTTGGCTTTTAGGGAGCCGTGCAGGTCTCTTAAAATAGACTTCGCTTCTTCGATCTTACGTTTTAGAAATAACCATCTGGGACTTTTTGGAACGAAGAAAAGCATGAAGAAATAGAGTAGGGCAGGGATCAGTTCCACACCCAGCATCCAGCGCCATACCGTTTCATCGGTCAAAAAACTGCTCGAGGAGGTATTGAGTTCATTCAAATAGTAATTGCACAAAAATGCGGCAAAAAAACCGAGCACAATATTCAATTGTTGGATCGATACCAGTTTGCCACGGTTTTCCGCACTGGAGATCTCCGCGATATAAGTGGGAGCCAAGATCAGGGCTGCCCCAAAGGCCAATCCCCCTATCATTCTTGCAATCCACAGCATATTGTAGGACAGGGCATAGGCGGATAGTACAGCAGAGAGTGCATATAAAAACGCTACCATCAACAGCACTTTTTTCCGACCCACAATATCACTTAACCTCCCGGAAATGAGCATGGCAATCATGGCCGCAAAGGATGGGGAACTGACCACCCAGCCGGATTGTATATCATTTAGGTCAAATTCTGGTCCGGCGTACGACATCACACCGGAAATAATTCCGGCGTCAAAACCAAAAAGAAATCCTCCCAGCGATACAACAAAGGCTATGAACCATGTCTTTTTTGAAGTTTTCTTCATAATTAAACTCCTATCCGGAAAAGTAAGATGTTAACAATTCAAAAGCCGCAATTAAAAATATAGAATGTACCACAACTATGTCATATAAGCTTTCCTTGACAAAAAGTCCCTTCAACGCAAAACTGAAGTAGCCCAGCTCTCGCCAAACTGAAATTACCGATATTCTTTCCATGTATTGCTTTAGATATACTGATTCAGGATGTTTTCGTACAGCTCCTGTTTTCCGCTAATTTGTTTTGGCTCTCCGGAAAGCTTGGCGTGATCATATAGATCGTTCAAAGACAAATTACCTCGTACAAAATCCAGCCCTTTACCCGAGTTGAACGATGCATATCGATTCTCCAGCAATGATCCATAGTTCGACCTTTGGATTATCGCTTCAGCAACTAATAATCCTCTGGCGAAAGTATCCGCTCCCCCGATATGTGCAAGAAAGATATCTTCCAGGTCAGTTGAATTTCGTCGGGTCTTTGCATCAAAATTTATACCTCCCCCTTGCAGGCCATCAGCTTTTAGGAACACCAGCATAGCCTCTGCCGTTTCCAGAACGTTGTTGGGAAACTGGTCTGTATCCCATCCATTTTGGTAGTCACCACGATTTGCATCAATACTGCCCAACATTCCTGCATTTGCCGCAACCTGCAACTCATGTTGAAAGGTGTGTTGCGCCAGAGTCGCATGATTTACCTCTATATTCAATTTAAAATCTTCTTGCAAGCCGTATTCACGAAGCGAATTTATAGAGGTGGCTGCATCAAAATCATATTGGTGCTTTGTGGGTTCCATGGGTTTGGGTTCAATAAAGAATGTCCCTTTAAAACCCTGGCCTCTTGCGTAATCCTTTGCCATATTTAAAAAGCGGCCGATATTCTCCTGTTCCAGTTTCATATTCGTGTTCAACAGAGACATATAGCCCTCTCGACCGCCCCAGAATACGTAGTTTTCGCCATTCAGCGCTATGGTAGCATCTATGGCGATTTTCACCTGAGCCCCGGAGTGTGCCACAACATTGAAATCAGGATTGGACGCGGCCCCATTCATATAACGAGGGTTAGAGAAGCAATTGGCGGTTCCCCAAAGAAGTTTTATTCCTGAATCCTTCTGCTTTTGTTTGAGGTAATCAACGATCTTATGGATTCTTTTTTCCGATTCGGAAAGTGTCTCAGCCTCATCCACCAGATCAAAATCATGAAAACAATAATAGTCAAAGCCCATTTTTGTGGCAAATTCAAAAGCGGCATCGGCTTTATCCATGGCAGCCTTGATCGGATCAGAGGAGGTAGACCAGGGAAATTGTTTGGTACCCGGGCCAAAAGGATCAGTTCCTGTTCCGCATAGGGTGTGCCAATAGGCCATCGCAAACTTAAAATGCTCCCTCATGGTCTTTCCCGCCACTTTTTGTTCCGGATTGTAAAACTTAAAGGCCATTGGATTGTCTGAATCCCTGCCCTCATAGGCTATCTCACCGATTCCCTTAAAAAATTCTTTTTCTCCAAGAAGTACCATATTAAAAAACTGTTTATTTATAATTTGTTCCGGTTCTTTTTTCTGCTATATGCCATCTGTTGCAGGCGCCTGTCCCAACTCATGTAACTGGCAGTAGATCTCAATACCATAAATCCTCAAACTATATTCCATTCGCCTCTCTTATTCCTCCTGAAAAACCCTGACATAGTCTATAATTAGTGAGTCCGGAAAATCTGCTGGCAAAGGGGATACATTGGGCAAATTGCCACCTACGGATAATGCAAAGACAAAATAAAAGGCATCGTTAAATGGGTAGGGTTGTCCATTGCCTTCGGTCGTCTCCGGAGTTATGGTATGATATGTCACGTCATTTACCAGCCAGGAGATTCTGTCTTGCTCCCATATTATGGAAAAAACGTAATAGGTTTCATCAAAAGGATCCCCGTTTACAGCGGGAAAGTCAACAGAATCAAAATTGTGGTTTGCCGGAAAATCCGTTCCATAGTGTGCAGTTCCCAAAATGTTATCGGCATCTTCGCCCAGGTACTCCACAATGTCAATCTCCCCACCACTGGGCCAGTAATCATCGGGGTTTTCTATGGTGTAGTCCTTATTAAGCATAAACAATGCCACCCAGGTTCCCGGGGCGGAAGGCATACTCGCCCGTATATCCACTCGTCCATACTGAAACTCGAAGGTATCATCCGTATGTATTCTGGATGAGGTATAGTTTTTTCCAGACACAAATTCATTAATGGCTGTTAAGATCAAATTGTCTTGCTCCAAATAAATGTTGTCCCTGCTGTTTGTAAAATACTGCTCTTCGTTATTTCCCCAATTGCAAAGGCCGGGACATCCGTCACCCAGATGGAAACCCCATTTGGTGGTATCCAGTTCATTTCCATCAAATTCATCGGACCATACCAAGGTATAACCGGAGTACTCAGGCGGTGTGGTATATCCTGTTGTGGGAATTCCTAAAGGCTCTTGAGGCTCACATGCTTTGGAGCAGCTTCCTCCGCAGTCTACATCCGTCTCATCGCCGTTCCGTACATTATCAAAACAGGAAGCCTCAAGTACTATCGGTTCATTGGACCCGTCAGACGAACACTGTACCAACAAAAGCCATATAAAAAGATAGGCCAGGCTGTTTATCTTGTATGCAACCATCTAGTTCTTTATGTTATAATTTGCGATCACCGTCTTCTGGTGTTATAGGATCTCAAAAAATTAAGGAGAAGCGCGTAAAATGGTAACTTCTCCCTAATCCCAAAGAAAAATTAACTAAACAAATTTGTTCTTTCTCTCTTCCCATTGGGAGTAAAGCTGTTCTTCTCCAATGGTTTGCTACTGATCTTATTCCATTAGCGGAACAAAGTCCCGAATGTAAAACTCACCTTCCTCCACATGTCCAAATCCACCAAAACGCAAAGTGTAATTATCATAGGTATCATTGTCTGGTAGCAGTGTGGTGCCGTCTGCCGCTGATAAGGCTGTAGTACCGTCAAATTCTAGGGTTACCCATTTATCAAAATCCGAAGGGTCTATCGTCACTGCAATGATGGTCCATCTTTGGAAGAAATTGCCATCAACATTATCATGTAATATTAATTCTACCAGGGGTTCCAGATTTCCGGAAAAGTCGTTGGTCGAAGGTATGTATACATCCAGGCTGAATTTGTTATAGACCGAAAAGTCGATCGTTTCAGCTTGTGGCAGGAACTTAAAGTCTTCAAAACCGCCGAAGGGTCCGTTTTCAGGTCTTAGGATACGTGTTACCGCATCGGTACTGCCAGCGGGGTCAGAAACTCTGTAAGTGGGGACCACGCCCTGTTGATCCGTTGGACGCGGCAGCAGATCAAGTCCGGATTCCGCATCACCGGTCTCAAAGGTATAGAAGAAGGGTAGCCCGGAACCGGCTAAGGCATCGGCCCTGGGGGTTCCGTCCGCAATAAATGATGTGACGGCCTGTAAATCACGAACAAAGAATTCCCCTGCTTCCGGATGACCACTACCGCCAAAGCGCAAGGTAATGTTATCATAAGTAATATTATCACTTAAAAGTGTGCCGTCATTAGCCGAAACGGCATTGGTTCCATCGAACCTTAAGGTAACCCAGGAATCAAAATCCGATTCCTCCATGGTCAGTGGTAAAATCGTCCATCGTTGGAAAAAATTACCATCGATATTATCGTGCAGTATCACTTCAACCATGGGCTCAAGGTTACCGGAAAAATCATTACTGGATGGGATGTATACATCCATAGTGAACTTGTTATAGGAAGAAAAGTCAATGGGGTTTGGTTGTGGCTGGAACTTAAAATCCTCAAAGCCACCAAAGGGCCCGTTCTCCGGCCTCAATATCTGACCTACCAGTCCGTCACCTCCTGCAGGATCAGCAACACCTAAATTAAAAGTAACTCCCTGGGCGTTCTGAGGCAGGGGAAGTAAGTCGCGCCCTGATGCAGCATCGTTTGCCTCAAAAGTAAAGAAATAAGGTGAAGTTGAATTTTGCAACTCATCAGCCCTTGGTGTTGGAATACAGACTTCACAGGGTCCGCCACAATCAATTCCTTCTTCTCCTTGATTTTGTATTCCATCGCTGCATGAGGGACAGGCTACACCAGATCCGCCACCACAATCGATCCCTTCCTCATCCAGATTTTGAATACCGTCTACATAGGACGGCAAAACTTTGTCAAGATCATCAAAAAGCTTTTCCTCCTCACAAGAAATGAACATAATGAGGATCAAAATTGCACTTATCCACCCTCCAGTGGACTGTAAGGTTTTAGTCTTTGTTTTCATCTGTCCTGTATTATTTTTGGTCCTCATATATCAATATCCGGGGTTTTGTTCTAGCATCCCTTGCGGGTAAGTGTCTATTTCCTGTTGTGGTATGGGCAAAAGCAAATCACGGGGGGACGAAAAGTCCGTTTTTCCTATTGCTTGAAGCGCAGGTCCGATTACCCCGCCTCCGTCCAAATTCTCCCAACGAACCAAATCCGTGAAACGATTCCATCCCTCGGTAGCCAATTCCCTGCGTCGTTCATCGCGGACACCTTGAATGGTATAGGCGGGTGCCGCGAGATTTCCCGGTCCATATGCCCGGTCTGTGATCTGTTGAAACGAGGCTTGTCCATCACCCCCTCCTCCCATCAGGGAAGCTTCCGCATGCATTAACAAAACTTCTGCGTAACGCAATATTTTTTCGTTGAGGGGAGATCCCTCAACATTCAATAGTTCTTGTACCTCTTCAAAGGTCAGGAAGTATTTTTTCGCTCCGGTGTTCACCCCTATGGCATAACCAAAATTGTCAGGTACCGGGTCAAACCCAAGAGTTGCCAATCCTGGAGAGTTCAAAACCTGACCGGGCAATAAAAAGGTTGCTGCCTTCCTCTGGTCGCTATCATCAAAAAAGTCGACCAGATCCTGACGGGGGATAAAATTGTTGAAAGAAGGATACGTACCCGAAAGAAAAGGGAAGGACCATCGCCACATCGCGGAGCCTTCCTGTTGTTGGTTCGTATTGACGAATCCACCGGCGAAAAGACCGTCCTGGTAATTGATCTCGAACAGCGATTCGGGTCCAAATTCGGATGTTTGCAAGAAATTGTTTCTAAAATCCTCTTCAAGGCTGTATACTCCCTGATTCATTACCCGCTCTGCACTTGTCACGGCGTCAGACCATTTTTGTTGATACAGATAGACTTTGGTCAAAAGCCCCAAAGCAGCTCCGGAAGTAGCAGAACCCTGTACTCTTTCTCCGCCTTTATCCGGCAGTACGTTGGCTGCCGCCTGTAGATCCGATTCTATTAAAGCATACACCTCCGCGGCGGTAGAACGCGGTTTAAAGATCTCTTGTTCGGAAGACGTAATAGGTTCCTCAAATAATGGCACACCACCCCATAGTCGTACCAGTTCAAAATAATACAGGCCTCTTAAAAATCTGGCTTCTCCGACGATTTGTTGCTGAAGACCATCAGTCTCATAATTATCAAAGTTCTCCGCAAGCTCAATAGTGAAGTTGGCTCTGCCCACTGCCCGATACCATTTACTCCAAAGTGCAGCCACCGATGGCAAAGAGGGAATTATAGTACTAAACTGATCCCATTGTGCTCCAATAGCCCAAAAACTTGCGGATTGGGAATGAAGGTCGTCTGCTCTTACACCCTGCGAAAGTAGCGGAAAAGTATTCTGACCCAGAACCGATTGCCATTGCAGGGGGTCATAGGCGGCATTCAGACTCGCTAAAACATCCTCTTCAGTATTAAAAGCAGTATCTGCGTTGATTTCGGTTACTGGCTCTAAATCATCTATTTCCGCACATGAAGCGAACAGAACTACGACGGTAATAAGAATTAATCTGTTAATGTACATCACGAATATATTTTGGGTTTTGGATGATTAAAAATCAATATTAAGTCCAAGAATGAACTGCCTGGCTTGAGGGAAAAACCCCTGGTCGATACCAATATTTAAAGGTGATCCGGTGTTATTCTGACCGATCTCAGGGTCTATGCCATTGTAATTTGTAAGGACAAACAGGTTCTGACCGGATACGTAGAGTCTCAGCCTCTTTAGTCCCAGGCGATCGATCACTTCTTCAGGAAGACTATACCCCAGGGAGACATTTTTCATTTTGAGATAACTGCCATCCTGCACGTGAAAATCCGATATCAATTGCTCGCCGTTTGGGGAGGCGCTGACAACAATATTCCTTGGTGCACCCGGTTCAGTAATATATGCTGCGGGCCTGTTGGTTCCCAATGCATCATATCTGATGGTGGCATCAAATATGTCGTTACCTAAGGTCCCGGACATAAAAGCGGAAAGATCAAATCCCTTATAGTTCATACCCAAGGTGAGACCTACGGTAGCATCCGGATTGGGATCGCCAATTATGGCCTTATCTCCGTCGTCCGGGCTCAATTGGTTGTTGCCACTGTCGTCCAGGTCGGCAAAAATCAGGTTTCCCTGTGCATCCACTCCTTCGACCACAAAACCATAGAAACTGGCTATGGGGTCCCCTACCTGAGTCCTTGTGGCGAAGTCATTGAACTGTGGGGTTAACTGGGCGCCGGGAATAAAGGAGGTTTCCCCTAAATCCGTGACTTCGTTCTTATTCAAACCCAAATTCGCCCCTATATTCCATCCGAATCCACTTTCGTAGTTTTCCCGATATGAAACCAGGACTTCAAAGCCGCGATTCTCCACAGAACCTGTGTTTTCAATTGCCGGATTCAAGCCGGAGGTCAGGGGAGTGGTGGCTCCCAGCAAAATATCCGAGGTCTCTTTAATGTAATAATCCAGGGTAATACCCAGCTTATTGTCAAGCGCGTTAATATCCAGACCAACATTGAACTGGGTTAACTCTTCCCAGCCCAATACGGGATTGGAAAGACTGGTCAGTGCGATTCCGGGCTGACCGGCATAACTGGTTTGGGTATTTACTGTGGCGGCGTATGCAAAGGGAGAGGAAGATTGGTCGTTGCCACTTATACCCCATGCCCCCCTTAGCTTCAATAAATTAATGGCTTTGGAATCCGTCAAAAACTCCTCTTCCGAAATCACCCATCCCGCAGAAACTGCAGGAAACCAACCTACTCTGTTGTCCGGACCAAAACTGGACGAATTATCCCTCCTCAATACCGCACTGAAGAGATATTTCTCTTTAAAATTGTAATCTATTTTTCCAAAAAATGATTCAATATTTCTTGGAAAAGTAGTTCCGGGTACGACAGTCGCATCCGTGATATCTTCCGAAAGGGCGAAGTTTACTTTATCAAAATCATTGGTGAGAAAAGACCCGGTGTCGTTGATAATATCACCACCAATGAAGGTAGTTTCCACTGCTTCGTATCCTAAAAGGACATTTAGATTGTGATCTTGATTTAAAAACCTGCCAAAATCATATTCAATAGTACCTCCCCACTGCCTGTTTTGTTGACGACTTTTAATTTCTGTATAATTGACAAAAGGAGAAGTGTTGAACTGCTGTTCCGGTTGCACCAGAAGTGGCGTAAAACTTCGATTAAAAATAAAATTACTAAAGGCCCCATACCATCCCCTGAATCTGAGATTATCCGTTAGGTCATAATTAAGTGAAAGGTTGAGGTTGGTAGCATCCTGAGTTGCTTCATTGTTACTTATCGCAATGGAGAACAGGGGATTTGTAACAGCCCCCAGACTATTTATCGGGACTCCATTTGCAACAGGTGTTCCACCATTGATGAAGGGATTAAAGAAGTTACCCTCTTCGTCAAATGCGGGATAAATAGGGGGTAGGGCATTGATGAAGCTGCTTATTCCAACACCCGCGCCTCCCGTATTTTGGGGAATTGTAAAGCGTTCAGAGAACTGATATTGAGCGGAAGCATCGAGTGTAATCTTATCGGTCAGATCAATGCTGAGTGAAGCCCTGATGTTCCTTCTGTTGAACTCAGACTTTCCTTCTCCTCCCAAGATGCCCTCCTGATCAAAAAAACCGCCGGACAGGGAATATGAAAGTATATCTGTGCCGCCGACAACAGATCCGTATACGTTTTGTATGAGCGCATCATCGAAAACCACATCATACCAATCTGTATCTGGTAATAAGGCCCTTTCCGCATCGGTAAATGCACCTCTGAATCCGGGCGCGGTATTTCCGTTTACAGCCTCAACACCTTGATTGTAGTATTGCAAATATTGGTCCCTGTTCATCAAATTAGGCTTATTGAACAGGCTTTGGACACCGTAAAAAGTATTTATGGAAACCTGTGGCTTCATGTCCCTTTTTTGTCCTTTCAAAGTTTCTACCAGAATTACACCGTTACCTCCTCTTGAACCGTAGATAGCCGTTGAAGCTGCATCTTTCAAAACAGTTTGGGATACAATGTCGTTGGGATTTAAGAAGCTTAAGTTAGGCACCTGAATACCATCCACAATAAAGAGTGGATTAGAGTTGTTCGGTGTTCCAATTCCCCTTACTCTAACGGTCTGAGGGGAACCCGGAGATCCGGAGTTCTGCTGAACAACAACCCCCGGAATAGTTCCTTGCAAGGCTGCCTCAGCCTGTGATATAGGAAGTTGTTTTATGGTCTCGGATTTTACCGTTGCAACGGCCGTGGTCACCAAACGCTTATTTTGGGTCTGGCCGTAACCAATGATCACTACTTCATCAAGACTTTGCGCATCCTCTGCCAAAACAATACTCAGATCGTTCCTGCCGTTCAATGAGCTTTCCTGTGTGGCATATCCTATATAGCTTATCACAAGAATTGCATTGGAATCTGATACTTCTATGGTAAAATTTCCGTCGAAGTCCGTTTGGGTTCCATTCTGTGTTCCTTTCTCTAAAACCGTGGCTCCTGGTAGTGGCCCACTTGCGTCTCTTACGTTTCCAGTAATCGTTTGGGCATTTAGACTTGGCATCAAGGTCAGGAGTAGGATGGCGAGGCTAAAATATTTTGCGATCATACTTTAGAATATTTTGATTATTACTGCTTGAGTTGTTTGTAAAAGGATGGGCAGGTAGCTCCTATTTTGCAGTCTAAAATTATTTGATAGCTATGGCCTCTTACGACATTTTAACAATTCAGGGAGATGGCAGACCGTGTTAGCGAGAGTGGAATAGATAAATATTAAAAGGACTTAAAAATTTGATAATCAAGTGTTTAAATCTTAAGATCACAATCGTCGAAATTCTTACGAAAACGGTTTCGTAAATTTTCGTGATATCGCCTGACTTTTTGTTGAAATCGCAATGATCCGTAAAAAAAAATGTGCTTTTTTGATTATTTTGAAGAAGGACAGAGAATTCGTCAATAATTAGTTCAAAAGAATCATTGTTGCACGCTTGGAACCGGATATATAGAAAGTAAATAGCATTTTGAATGCTAAACATTTTTTGTGAGACTTAGAGATGTTTATTGGGGCGAGATGGTCAAGTTTTGGGTGTTCTGAGAAATTAGAATACAAGCTTCAAACTATTTTATTGCGGTTTTTATAATGATAAATTGTTTTCCCAATTTATAAGATACCTTTAGAAGATTTAAAGCAAAGATTTACCTGAACATTCATATTCCCAAAGCATCATACGCTTTTCGTATTTTGTAGTGCTTTAATAAATACCGGGACCAGAGGTTGGTTAGACCGTTTCTGGAATAGAACATCAATGAAAATAAAGTATCCATGATAAAAGGACTATACGAAACCCATTTGTATGTGGAAGACCTTGAGCGATCCGTGAAATTCTATACGGACAAAATGGAGTTGCAGCAGTGTCATTATGAAGCGGAAAGGCGGGCGGCATTTTTCTGGATTGGAAAACCGAAACAATTTATGCTGGGTTTATGGGAAAAACCAAAAGCGGAAATAGATATACGGCATTTTGCATTTGCATGCGAGCCAGACTGGGTTTTAAACGAATCCGTCAATTTCCTAAAAGACAGGAATATTAAGCCCAGAAACTTTTTTAATGACGGAACGGAAAGGCCCATGGTTTTTGCCTGGATGCCTGCAATAGCCATCTATTTTGACGATCCGGACGGGCATGTTCTTGAATTTATCGGGATACTGGAGGGCGAATCAAAACCTGAAAACGGCATCATTTCCTATGAGCAATGGAAGGAATTGGAATCTCAGACAGGCTAGGGGTATAGCAGTGATGATTCCGATATAAAAGGCAAATTACGGAAAATGCTTACAACCCCTGCCCGGCCATGTGCCAGGAGGGGTATGTAAAACATGAATAAGTGCATTCAAGGGGGAACTCTTGCTGATAGCACTTATTTTCAACATGGTTTCGGGGAATACCGGAAATTTCTTTATTCAGAACTTAAGTTTTTCATGCTTATCCCATAGGCCCCAATAGGCGCCTACATCACCTTCGTCCCCGGTTTTCCAGGATTCGTCAAAAGATGAAAAGTAAAACACCTCCACTCCTGCCTTTGCGGACCATAATTGGGTATTGATGAAATATTTCATCGCGTTTTCGGCTGAAGAAAAGGCCCCTCTTAGACTGCCGCCTTCGCTGGGCCATCCTGTTTCTGTAATAATCACTTTTTTCCCCTGCGCGGCGGCCGTTGCCTGTCCGTACATTTGCTGCATATGGTTCAGGGAATACTCAATGGGGCAACCTTCCCAATAAGGGTAGCAGTTGGACAGAATGACATCGCAGGTCTCGGTTATCCTGGGATGATTGGTAAACTCGTAATAGGCGTCTACATAGCCAACGGGAATATCGGGTAGTGCCTCCTTTACCCGCCTGATATAACTCAGTAGCTCTTCCTCGTTGAGTTCGTTCCTATAAAGCACTTCGTTCCCTACGGCTGCGATATCCACACAGCCTTCCCCGGCCAATTGGATCAGGGCTTCTATCTCGGTCTCGTTGGCTTCTTTATCGTCGCTGAGCCAGGCCCCTACCAGGGTCTTGATACCGTGTTTATGGGCGACTCTGGCAACGTGTTCATTACCTTCTATGCAGGAAAACGAACGGATCCATTTGGTATAGGGCTTCAGGATCTGGATCCTTCGCTCTACCTGGGCTTCGGTTATGATATCTCCGGGTTCTTGCCCGTCTTCGTACATGCTAAAGCAAATACCATGCATCCCCTTTTGGAGGGTTTCCAACCAGAGTTGAACCAATTCGTCTTTAGAAATCTTACTGAAGTCAACTCCGGCATAGTCGGAGTAATTCGCTTTTGATGCAATATAGTGATGTCCTTCTCGGTATGACATGGCTTAGTTTTGTTAGTTGTACTTGAAATTCTCACTCGTATCCCATAAGCCCCATGAAGTTCCGGCCCACCCTTCGGCATGTATTTTCCAGGATTCGTCAAAGGAGGAAAAATAAAAGAGTTCTACGTTTTTGGCCTGGGCCCACAATTGAGACTTAATAAAATACTTCTTAATGTTCTCTTCTGAAGGCTCCGCGGCATTGACAACTTCTCCTCTGCTGGGCCAGCCGGTTTCCGCGATAATTATTCTTTTTTGCGGAGCGGCCTCAGCGAGGGTCTTGTACATGGACTGTAAATGGAAGCCCGCAGATCGTATGTCTGAACCTTCCCAAAATGGGTAACAGTTGGCCATGATCAGATCACATACTGCGGTTAGTTGCGGCCGGTTAGCAAACTCGTAGTAGGCATCTACATAACCAACAGGAACATTTGTGGTCTTCTCTTTAACCTGATTTATGTATCCTATTATGGCCTCTTCACTAAGTTCTTCCCTATAGAGCACCTCGTTGCCCACAGCGGCGATATCCACCAGACCGTCATTAGCCAGATCTATCAGGGACTTGAGCTCTTCTCCGTTTTCTTCAATTGAATTACTGATCCATGCACCTACCAGGGTTTTAAAGCCCATTTCTTTGGCGATCTTAGGAATTTTTTCATGTCCGTTGGTACAGGAGAATACACGGATCCACTGTGTATGCGGTTTTAATACCTCCAGCCTTTTTCTGATCTGGTCTTCCTGTATATAATCCCCAGGTTCCTGCCCGCTTCTATAGGCACTAAAGCAGATTCCGGACATCCCCTGCTGAAAAACCGTATCAAACTCGCGATCCAGTGCCTGTTTGGAAAGCTCCTTAAAGTCGATCTTAGTGGTGAAATACCCGGGGTATTTCTCCTTGAATTCGTTCTCGGACATTCCATTAAGCTGGAATCCGGACGTCAGAGCGCTATTGGTAAGACCTGATGGTTTTAATCCCTTGCGTCTCTCGAGTTCTGCGCTTATTTCATTTGCCCTTTCCTCGGTAATGTCGTAATTCCACATCACATAAATGGCAATTAAGGTACCAATGATCGGAAATCCGGAATAGAAGGCCCTTAAGCCAAAAATAGCACCTTCCGGTTGGACAGCAGCATCAGGATCGAAGCCAACCACAGACATAATGGTTCCGGTGAGTAGCCCGGCGATTGCAAAGCCGAACTTTACCATCCACCAGTAAATAGCTCCGAAAACACCTTCCCTCCGTTCACCGGTGTTCAGCTCGTCCAGGTCAATAACATCCGCGGTCATAGACATCATTAAAGTAAACAGGCTTCCGATACCGAAGGAGAAAAAGGGTAAGGCAAAGATGAACATATAAGGCTTACCGGGTATAAAGAGGAACCAAAGCATGATATATCCCAGGATAGAGATGCCTTGTGAGAGGATAAACGCCTTCTTTTTACCCATTCTTTTAGACATCCAGGTGATTATTGGGATCACAATAAATGTGGTGGCCAGGGCCCCTATACTCCCAAAGAGGGTAGGCCAGACACCAGCGGCTCCCGCGTCTCCTCCAAAAAGATAATACACCACAATAAAAAATGAAAAACTGGCAATGGTATAGAAGGTATTGTAGATAAAGAAAGTAGCGATACACAGCTGTCTGAAAGGCCGGGACTTGAATGCCTCGGCAAAGCCCTCAATGATCTTTTTTAAACTCCCGCCTATCGTCTTTATATTCAGGGGAGCGTAGTCCGCGTTCAAAGTAGATTCGCTCTTGATAAAAATAGCCGGGACCATAGCAAAGATCATACAAACTATCCCTACCCAAATGGCCAATTCCCTGGTCGCCGCCTCAGCAGTAGGGAACCATCCCTCATCGTACATAAAAACCCAGAACCAGGGAGCAATAACCCAGGCCCACTGTCCGATCCATTGGGCGATAGCCATGATATCTGTCCGCTCGTGAAAATCATTACTCATTTCGTAGCCCATGGCTACATAAGGAACGCTAAAAATGGTCAGACCCAGATAGAAGACAAAAGACCAGAGCAGAAAATAGGTGAAATTGTAGTCGACACCATTTTCGCGATACAATTGCCACATGACCACAAAGGAGATCCCCATGATCACAGCACCTAAAAACACATAGTGCCTTCGCCGACCCCATTTGGATTTGGTATTGTCCGATATGAATCCCATAATCGGGTCTGTTATGGAATCAAAAATCCTGGGCAGGAAAAAGAGTACCCCCCACATCCAGCCGGGAAAGCCCAGATCCTGAACCAGTACTACCATAAATATTCCCAGTATGGCCGGAAACATCTGATTCGCTAACATTCCAATTCCAAAGGCAACTTTTTGTCCGAAGGGAACCTTTTCTGATGAAAGTGTTTTTGTTGTGCCCATAATTCTTTTTTTAGTTGGTTCTATTTTGAGTTTGTCTTCTTATTCTATTATCAGGGTTTGGATGGCCTGCGCGTCAATTCGTATGCTGGCTTCCTCCTCATTCAGGCTAATGCTAAACTGTTTCTCCTCAGGACCTGGATTGAACACCACTACGGCTTTGCTACCGTCAGGGTTTTTAGCCGCGGTAACCAGTAGTTCAGGATCTGAATTTTTAAAGCCTATTCTCTTGGCTCCAGGCCTGATGTATTTGCTGAAGTGGGTCATGACGTAATAGATAGGGGTAAAGTAAACGTCGTCTTTATCTTGATCAACGATCACAGGTGCTACACACCAATTCTTAAACCAGTTGGGACCACCTTGCCTGTCCAGGACCATATTCCAGTCTATCCAGCCGTCTACCCAATTGTTCATGCAGCCTATGATATCCCTTGCATAACGATTCACCGGAGCGTATTTCGGATGCAGATGCTTGTCTTTCTCAGGCGCCCAGTCCCAGCCCCAATCCGTAGCTTCCTTCTTCCAATACCAGGCATCGTCCTTCCATATAGGCACTTCGGCATCTACACAGGCCTCTGTTTGTATCAAGTGCTTATCAGGTGCTTTGTTGTGGGCATACTGCAGGGCTTCTGGGAATACTTCAAATGTGCTTGCGTACCAATGTATAGCGGTACCATCATAGTATTTAGAACTCGCTTCATCTTTATACATGGCATCAATCCATTCCTTAAGATGCTCCCTGTTTTGATCGTAGCCCATTATCTTAACCTCATGCCCGTCGGCTTCCAGCCTGGGTCCCAGGTGATTTTGCACAAAACTGGTCATTTCCTCAGCATCAAAATGCATGCTTTCCCAGTTGTTGTCGTTACCCAGTGGCTCATTTTCTACAGTAAAACCCCAGATATCAATGCCTTCAGCCTTATATGCTTCAAGGTATTTGGAGAAGAACAGCGCCCAGGTGTCATTGTATTCCGGCAAAAGTTTTCCACCTCTCCAATCCTTGTTGTCTTTCATCCAGGGGGGAGCTGTCCAGGGGGAGCTCACTATTCTGAATCCGTCTTTGGACAGGGCCATGGCCTCTTTGATCATCGGAATGATATCGTCGCGATCTTCGTCTATGGAAAAATGCTCCAATTGCAGGTCATTTTCAACCGGGGCATAAGAATAATTACTCAATGAAAAATCACAGGAATTCATATGTGTTCTGGTTAAGGAATACTTTGCCCCGCTTTCACCAAAATAGGCTTCCAAAACCGCAGCCCTATTCGCTTTGCTCAATTGGTTCAGTAAGTGGGCCGAGGATTCGGTAAAGGAACCTCCAAAGCCGGTAATGGTCTGATATTCCTCATCGGGTAACAGTTGTATCCGGATATCCGACTGCTGCCCTGAAAGCGTTTCTACCTCCTCGAGTTGACTTCCATTGGAAGAGGTTTCATATGCCTGGATCCTTAATTCCTTTTTTTCTTCCATACAAGCGAATGTTAGTAGGAATAAAAAGCACAGCAATGGCGTGCCAATTCGATTAGCCGTTGTTTTTACTGATCTGTTATGTAATTTATTCATTCTGATTTGTGATAAGGTGGCACGATTACTTCCTTCATCAGGGCTTCCTTATCCCCGTCGTATGTTTTCGTTATGGGTTTCCCGTCCCGGGATAGCCCATCAAAAGTCCCCTTGTCTACCATATCCCAGAGGGCGAACTTCGCCTGACTTTTCAGGTTTATCAATCCAAAGTGGTTTTCTGAACCCAGGGGATTTCCCGCATCTTTCCACTGCTCATCAAATCCTTCAAAGTAGAAACAGGCGATCCCCTCCGCATTCGTCCACTCCCGCATATGACTGTAAAAGATCGCTTCCTTGTATTCGTCTGTGGCCCTGGAGCCTTCAGGTCCGTAATGACCATTAGATACGGTGGCCCAACCGGTTTCACCTATGTGTATGGGTTTGTCTATTCCCAGGCTTTCCATATAGGATTTTACACTCTTATATTGCCCCATGGCATATTCCTTTGCCCTCAACATGGCGGCGTCGATCTTCTCCAGATCGGAAAGCTCTTTTTCCGCCTCTCGAACCCCCCAAAAATCAGGGTTGTAATGGGTGTCGTGCATAGGGTAGGTGTGAATGGAAAGATAATCCACCGCTTCGATCAATTTGTTCAGATCTTCCACATGATATTCAGCATCGCCACCTCCCCATGAAGCGAAATTATCGGAGCTTGTGATCCAGAGATCATTTGGCAATTCGCCGGAGGCCTTAAGACCCTGAAGGTGGTTTACCCATTTGAGTATCACTCCGGGTTGTACAAAATAACTGGTGGCCCATTTTACCATGGCCTCGTTGCCAACAGCCATAACCTTAACGATATCCGGATAGGTCTTGGCAAGCCTCACGGCTTCGTCAATTTCAGCCGCATTTCGCTCGCTTTCCTGGTCGTGGTCCGGCTCCTGGTCTGTCCAGGCGTATTTACAATCGATCCAGACCCCGAGCATCACGTACATTTCAAATGCCGGATCTTCCTTTTTCAGTTCGCTGATCGCCTGGAGTACATTCCCGGCATGAGGCAGATGAACCTTGTAGGTCCGAATGATCTTTACGCCCATTGCGGCAAGTATCTTCATATCTTCTTTCAGTTCGTCCAGGGTAGGTTCTATATCATGGTCTACGTGCCGGTAACCGCCATAAGACATGGCCAGATAACCTGGTTTCCCCAGAATATCCTTTGGGCTCAAGCTTGATTCTTCTTTCACGGTAGCTGATTGATTTTCTTTATTCATATTGTTTTTGCATGAGAACATTATGGCTAAAAACAATAAGCAAGCTATGGATAATATGTTGTTTTTAATGTTCTTCATATGAATGTTATTTTTGAATTAGTACTGTAATGCTATCTATAGCTCCACTACGATTAAATATTGCGGTACTGCTTTCGCTGTCCAGTTCCAGAGTATCGTATTCCTGGATGGTGTTGCCCCCGGACATTAGTTTAATACCTTCTTTTTGCGATAGTTGATATATTATGGGTATTTGGCAATAGGTGAAAGCCAGGGAACCCGCTTCCAGTTGAATTTTTCTTTTTTGATTTTGGAGGTCGATATATTCGAAAGTCTTGGAAGCTGCGAGGAATTCCTCTTTTCGCAGTAAATCAGGTTTGAAATTCAGTTTGCCTGCTTTAACAAAGACCCCCAACTCTCCAAACCTGCTTAATATGTCTTCCTTCACCTGGCCGGTCATACCCGGTTGTTGGGCACCTTTACCAGCTGGAGTATGTGAGTATGGATCTGTAGGAATGGCTCCATATAATTCCGGGGATTTATGCACACCTATCCCTTCGTTGATCTCGTAGTAATGTTCCAACAACCTGCCTATGGTCTCGGCACTTTCCTCATTTTTGATGGCTGCAAGGCAAGTCTCCTGAACGCTCAGCAACAATTTGGAAACCATATGCCAGTAGATGGATCCCAGGCCTTCATATCCAAAGAAGGTACCTGAACGACCCGTGAACGCCTTGTGATCAAAAACCTCCTCAAAAACCTGGAGTAACAGATCTGTATCCTTCTCGATCAATGCTCCATATTGGTCTTTGGGAAGTTTAGATAAGGCCTCTTTCAGGCTTTCGGCATTGTTGAAGTTGCCATTAAAGTGATAGGCTCCGTCGCGATCTTTTTCAATGACCGATGTGTTGTCGTCATCTAGAAGCTGCCTTACCAGCTCTGATTGCCCGATCTTCGCCGGGTCAATATTGTTCTTCTCCGAAAAACGGAGCAAATCCTTATTCGGATAAAGCAGATAACTGTATTGATCTTCCCTGAATAAGGTACTCTTTTTCAAGGAGTCTAAAAGTTCTAAGGAAGTGCCGCCTGAAATATAACCGGAGCTTAGCACCGCTACCTGTCCCTCCAACATTTCGGACAGATGGGAAATGGAAACCTCCTCCTCGTTCTCCATGGTCATTATGTTGTAGGCGTGGAATAGCTTGTCCGGACGCTTGTTGGCATCTATGCTGTGATCGAGGAACCTGAGGGTTATCATCACAAAATGCAACAGATCTTCATTGGCAACTTTACCGGTCTTACCGCTAAAGCCCTCTGCGTATATTTTCTCTCTGAAGGCACCTCCCGCGGCCCCTAATCCATCCATGATGGTCTTTCGGTCAGCGTCGGAGATTTTGGACGATAAGAGCGCTTCGTTTTCCGTGAGCGTAAGCCGGACCTGGTTAAGGAGCTCAACAACTTCTTCCGAAACAGGGTAGAGACCATCCGGGCTTTCTTCCAGCAATTTCTGGAAAAAGCTCAAAAACCTTCTCAGATAACAGAGGGTAACCATAGACACCCCATTGCCCACCAGGGCGTTATTGGCATCGTTCCATTCCGGTCTTTGGGTATTCATCCAAATACCTCCTTCAGGAATAAAATTGGATACCTTGGCTAATACTGTCGCCAATAACTTTTCCAGGAGGTTTATCTTGTATATTTCATTTGAGCGGTCTTTCAGTAAAGCGGCATCAGCACCTAGTTGAAGCCGTTCCTTATTGATCTTTTCATCCAGCGCCTCGTCAAAATCAATGGTGTCCTTGGGATTTTCCAGAATGGACTGATAACCCTTTATTTTATAGGGTACGTTGGCATAGACAAACATATTTTCATTAAAGTAGGATGCCAGTTTTGTCGGATAATGGTCCTCGATGAACTCCAAAAACTTTAACAGGTAAATGATTTGGTGGTCCCCCCAATATCCTATATAGGACCATGGGTCATCGGGTTCAATGATCTCCCAGTCAAAGCCGTCTTTGGTAACCCGGTAGGGGTTGTAGCCGTCAAAAGTGGTGGCGTTGAGGAACTTAAAGATCATACTGTCTATGAACGCCGGATAGGAATGCGCCAGAGCCTCCCAATTCTGGAATATATCACGCCAGTTTCCCTCGTAATCCAGGACCTTTTTGCCGTCTTCAGTTTCAGTATTGATGGAGAACCTGTTCCAAGGCCGGCTCGGATCGCCGTGTCTTCGGCTGAATTTCAAAGGCATGTACTCCATCGCCAATCGCTTAAAATCGGTATTCTCGTCCGCATTGGCCACCTCCCATAATTGGCTCAGTGAAAATGTCCCTGACAGTGCATTAAGTCCAGCATTTTTCTGTTGATAGACTTCAGTGTTGGCCTTGCTGAGGTATTTAAGGAAATCGGCTTTTTCAATGGTATACCCATCGTCAAATATGCCTCCACGCATAATGTTAAAAAGGGAATTGGCAAAATGACGGGTGTTTCTGAGTTTATCCGCGGTCAATTGTAACCCATCCGCTGCCGCATTGAGTTCCAGAAGCTGACGCGAACCATTTTCCACATCCTCCTGAACAAGAGCCATAAGATCCGTTTTAGATCGGATCAGGTAAGTCAGCGCTGCTATGGATGCTTTGGTTTGATTTACCTCGGCTACTATCATCCATTGCCGCTCTGAATCTGCTCCCAAACTGATCTCGGCATGGAGAAAGTAAGCGCCCTTCTCCGCCCTAATATCCGTTTCCTGTTTAATTTCACCGCCTTTTCTAAAGCTGTCCAGTTGCAAAGAAGAAAGCAGGTATTTAGCGTTTGCCAATCCTGCAGACCATACCGTCGTTGCTTTGAGTGCTTCACTGGGTTCTGCCTTGTCTACGATTATGGCACTAAGGGCATAAATACCCAGTCCGAACGCCGCTTCCAGTTCGCTTTTTTTGTAAGCATCAACCAAATTACTGCTCGCATTTTGAGTAAAGGAGTTAACACCATACGGCATAATATTCTGAATGCCGTCCAAGAGCACAACCTTTAGTTCACTTCCACTGTGATTTACCAGAGTAGATCTTTTTACAAAACCGAATCGCTTGCTGGAATTCCAGTGGTACCTGAAGGTCAGCCCCAGACTGTGATTGATCTCCTCAAATACGATCTTATTCCCAAGGCTGTTTTTATAGAGATTCCTGTGGATCTCATAGATCCCCGGGTAGCGGTCCGAAAAGGGTTCCCATAGGTATAGTTTGTCCTGGGAGAATACCTGAAAAAGGGTTTTGCTTCCTGTAATGGCCGCAGACTCGGTAATTTTGTCGTCCGTGTAATACGGAAACAAAGCGAATTCCGAATTTTTCCTTCCTGCAGACAGTCCCCCGTTGCTGGAAATAAACATCCAATGATTGGTGTCACTGACCACGCTCATAAAAAAGGGCCTCATGGCGTCTGAGTTGGAGACCTTATAATAGTCTTCGGTTTCAAACCTGACCAGTTTTCCACTGATCTCCTTTTGAGCATGATCCGCTTTGGATTTCCCTATAAAAATATCCCGAGTAGGCATGAATAGATTGTGAATTATTTGGTTTAGTCAAAAATGAGGTTGGCAGAAGATATCTCAACACCAACCTCATTTTTAGATCATATGGTCATTTTAAAATTATTCCAGAACGATATCGTCTATGTAATAGGTGCCGTCTTCTGTGATGGGGCTATCCATTGCGTCATTATCCGGTTTGATAACCAGATGATTGTAAGTAGTGGGGGGTTCAGGTAAGTTAATGAAAGTAAACTCAACTTCCGTCCACTCATTCGCATTTGCTATAGTCACAAAGACCGGATTAGGATTTCCGAGACTTCCGTCATTTGGAATTACGGCCAACTCAAATCTAAAGGTGACATTGGCCTTGGTCGAATAGATCTTGGCCTTAAAGGTATTCGTTGTGGTCAAATCAAAATTAGACGCGAAGGTATTTTGGATACCGGCAAAGAATTCTGAACCGGATGGCTTATCTACCTGTAATACAAAATCAGAGGTATTTATCCCGGTTTTGAATGGATTGGCTACCAGTTGGGAAGTCAACCCTGATCCGAAATTCTGGGAAGCAAGGAAGGTTTCACATCCTTCAAAGTCCAAAGGAAGTGCAGTAGCGGCCACTTCAGTAGCTGTACAACCTCCTCCACCGCCACCGGATGAATCCAATACGAGGGAAACGTTGTCTATATTGACCAGCCCGACTTCCGCTCCGGAATCAAACAGCACTCTTGCATTGGCAGCCCCGAAGGTCGTTGCCGTCAGACTGAGCATATAGGTGTCGCGGGTCGCGGTAATATTTACCGTTTCACTGGTATTTGAAAAGTCTCCGTCACTAAGGCCAATCCCGGCTACAATGCTTCTGTCCCTGTCAGACCAGGCATCGAAGGTCAGGGTATAGGTAGAGCCCTGTACGATCTCAAGCATCTGAGTGAGGTTTACATCAAAAGCGGCACCTGCTGTCATCACATCAACGGAATAGAAGGTGTTACCAGCATCCGTCGCTACAGGGGCCGGGTCCGATCCTACACCTACAGTCCAGGAATCACTGCCGTTCTCAAAATCCCCATTGGTGAGTAAGCCGGAGTCAAAAGTACCCCCTCCGCCGGTATTGCTGTCACTCCCGTCTCCTCCTTCTACCAGGGAAACGTTGTCTATCACTACAGTTCCTACTTCAGCACCCATATCAAAGAGGATACGGCTGTTGGCACTACCAAAATCCGTAGCGGCAAGCTGCAGCATAAAGGTTTGGGTATCTGTTGTGAGGTCTACGGAAGGCGCGGTATTTGTAAATGGATCTTCATTGAGCCCGATTCCGGCCAGCATGGTTCGCATCCTGTCGGAAGAAGCGTCAAAAGTCAGGATATAATTGGTACCCTGAGTGATTTCCACAACCTGGCTCAGATTTACATCAAAGGCGTTACCTGCCACCGTTACATCCACGGAATTAAAACTGTTTCCTCCGTCTGTAACAATGTTCAGCCCACTACCGATCCAGGAAGTATCTCCAGCTTCAAAGTCGCCGTTTGCGATCAATCCGGAATCAAATCCACCACCGGTATTACTATCACTTCCGTCGCCACCTTCAACCAAGGAGACATTGTCAATTACAACCACACCTACATCTGCTCCCATATCAAAAAGAACACGACTGTTAGCTCCGCCAAAATCCGCAGCGCTAAGCTGTAAAATAAATGTTTGGGTAGTCGTTGTCAGATCCACTGAAGGCGCGGTATTGGTAAAGGGCGCTTCGTTCAGGCCGATACCCGCAAGCATAGTACGCTCGCGATCGGAAGAGGCATCAAAGGTCAGGATATAATTGGTACCCTGAGTGATTTCAACAACCTGGCTGAGATTGACATCGAATGCATTTCCGGCCGTTTCTACGTTTACAAAGTTAAAGCTGTTACCGCCATCGGTGTCAATATTGGCGCCGTTCCCTATCCAGGGATCCACCCCGTTCTCAAAATCACCATTGGTCAATAATCCCGAATCAAACCCAGGTCCTGGAGTTGGGATGGTTACGGTAAGGTTATCTTCGAAAGTTGCCGATGCACCGGCAGCATTGGAAGCGGTTAGTGTTACAGTATAGCTTCCCGATTCGTACATTTTTACCGGATTGATCTCGGTGGAGGTATCCCCATCACCAAAATTCCAAAGGAAACTCTGTGCTTCCTCAGAAATATTAATGAAAGTCACTGTCCCTGATTGCTGATTCAGCGTAAAAGTGAATCCCGCGATCACCTCAGGTAATACTACTTCGTCATCGTCTTCACATCCAATAAAGGATATGGCCAAAATCAGAAGTGTGTAAATCTTTGCTTTTCTTAATAATAGTCTCATTTTTCTTGGAGTTAGTTTATTATTTCTTGTACACCCTTACATAGTCAACCAACATGGTTTGGGGGAATTCAGTTTCTGCGTTGGGCGGGCCTACAAAAGTTCCTCCAACTGCAAGATTCATCAGTATATAAAAGGGTTTGTCAAAAACCCATTCCCCGGTTACGTCTTCCGGGGTGATCTGATTGTAAAGCACATCATCAACATAGAAATTGATATAGTTGGGTCCCCACTCAATTCCGAAAATGTGAAAACCAGTATCAAAGCGGTCTTTTTCCAGGGTGTATTCCTTGGAAATTGCTTCTCCTGCCGAATAGCCCGGACCATGAACACTACCCACCAATACCGTGGGCTCTTGTCCGCGATATTCCATGATATCTATTTCACCGGCTCCCGGCCATGGATTTTCATCAATATCCGCTCCTAACATCCAGAAAGCCGGCCATATCCCCCTGCCGTAGGGCAGACGGATCCTGGCTTCAAATCGACCAAATTCCTCTTCAAACAAGTCTTTGGTCAACAGTCTGGCTGAGGTAAAGGCAGATCCCTCAAAAGACTCTTCCCTTGCAGTGATCAACAATACCCCATTTTCAACTTTTACATTTTCTGTACGGTTCGTATAGTACTGCAGTTCCTGATTACCCCATCCGTTCTCTCCGGTTCCGATATCGAATCCCCAAACTGCAGGGTTCGGTGCTCCATCCGTATCAAATTCTTCGGATAGGATGAGATTGGTAAAAGTGGTTACCGTTTGCTGATCATCAGTATCGCATCCGGATGTCATAAAGGATAGTGCCAGAAGGATTATCGGAAGCATTAACCTGGTTGACCTTATATTCTTAATCATATTATTCATCTTCTTTTTCTTTATTTTGAATTAGCTTTTCTACCTGTAGAAATAGATGTTGTCTACGAAAATATCCGTGATGCTAGCGTCTGTTATGAAAAACAACAGCCCCAACTGTGATCTATCGGTAAGTCCTGCAAAGTCACTAAGCGGTATATCGAAACTTACCCATTGATCTGTGGTTAAGGCATCACCATTGATGGTGTATGCTCCGGATGTCTCGTTATTACCTACTGAATTTGCTAACTGTAACCTGATAAAATCTCCGGGATCTATAGCTTCGTTTACTTTAATGTCTATATGCAAAGTGTCCATCTCAGTTGCATTGACTGAAGGAACTTCATTAAAGAATCCAATCGCAACAAAGTTCAGATCCGTATAATTGATGACGAGATCCCCATTCAGGTCCAGAGGCGGAGCCCCACCTTGAGTGGTTTGGCCATCAGGAATAAAAAATCCGTTATAGTAGTCCACAGCCACATTTGGATAGGCCTCGCTGAATATGGAGATCACATCCGCAAGATCTCGTTGGGGTGGGGTAGGTGCGAAGTCAAAAGCGCGTGTGACATCCAGTGTCAATGAACCAGCTGCAGCCACATTGGCAATACTTGCATCAATGGTAGCCTCACCTGTTCCTATTACAGAAACAACACCCAACTCATTGACGACTGCCACATCCGTATTGGAGGATTCAAAAGTGTAATAAGAAGGTTTTGCAACTACCGTTACATTTTCACCAGAACCGGTATTGAAGGTTTGGGTGAGACCTGTCAGTTCCACCGGAACCCCTAAAAATCCCTCCTGTGTAACATCGGCACCATTTAAAATAGCTGGCCTGGATTGTGCAATATTACCCAGATTTTCAAAGCGTACATCGTCCAGCCAAAACGTATATCCAAAACCGTTGGTTTCCGTAGTACCCGCGGAATACCAAAGCATTCCTCTTTCTTCAAAGAGTTTAGAAGGATCGGGGATGGGAATAATGTATTTTACCCAGTTAGTACTTAGGGTAACATTTGTTCTGGTTACCTGAAATTTGTTCTCTCCAAAGTCTTGTCCAAATCCAAATTCAGCAATGGTTACCCCCTGCGAAGCTTTGGCATAAAAAGTAAGGGCGTCAAAACCCGTTAAATCCCTACCGGCCCCTTCTATTCTAAAGATGGCCCCGGCAAAACTTCCCTCAGGATCGTTTGCGTTAGGGACGTCAAAACGCATAGAAGACTCACTTTCAAAGGCTACTTCGTCATCCACGGAGAATGCTGTCGCCTTGGAATTAATAAAGGGAAAATAAAAGTCGCTACCCAATCCAACCGGAGCATCTATAAAAATCTCACCGGAATTGTTGAAGGTGGCAAACTGCACGTCCTCCGAAAAGTCTCTTTCACAACTGTAAAAAACGGCAATACTCAGGCTGAGAACTAAAACAAAATGTATGTTGTTATATATTCTATTTTTCATGTTGATGTCTTTTATTTCCCGATGTTGATATGTATATATGTCATGATTTCCCATTCGTTACCATTGTCAAATCCAACCGGACTTATCAGAGGCTCAGGAGGAAAGGTATTAGGTGGTACCGCCGTCGGTGCGTATCTGGGGGAGAACTCATTCAGAGATCTCCATATTCCACGAATACCAATTTGCGTGCTGGGCAAGATGAACCAGTCTGGTTTACCCAGGGTGGTGGAGAGATCCAGCATCAGCTGCAGCGGAAAAGTAAGGTTGAAATCCCTGTGGTAATCGTATGGACCCCAATCGTTCACTTTTACATGAGCTCCCAGTTTATAATTCTTGTATATGCCACGAATGTCACCTCCGAATCTTCTGACCAGCCTGTCGCTATCACCATTAGCCTGTGCCTTACCATAGTAGAAATTTCCAATAAGGCCTAAATCAGGGTTGAGTTTAGAAACCATCCTGGAATGGATCTCCCAAAGGTCTTCAACAGGAACCGAAGTAGGGAAGGAAAATTGAGTACGGTCTGCCAGGAATCCGATATGCGCATCCATATTGGTTGGGTGATGACGATATACAAAGCCCAGGTTCATCGCGAACTTGGCGTCTTCTGATCGGTCATTATCCCATTCGTACATCCAGGTGCCCGGGGTGGGGTCAAACGTGATCAGTAATTCACCCGCCGTAGTTTCACGGTTCGCACGTACGGAAAAGGGATCATCAATAATGTTCCTCAGGCGTCCCGGTGCCTGAACATCCAGGGGCATCGCCTCAACTATTGGCTTTTGCCACAAAAAGTTTGGTGCGATTTGAAACTTGCCTGTTGCGAAAGTAAACCCGGATAGTATATTCACCTGGTTACCGCTTCCGGTATCTCTTAGTTTCCAGCCGGTAAAGGTCAGGGTTTGGTCTGCACCTCCATTGGCAATCAGACCCATAGCCGCAGCCTGGCCGTACCAATTGAATTTGCCACCTTCGTAGGTAAGTTTGATCTTACCTCCCCAGTTATCACTGGATTGTATCTTGTCTTCAAAGACCACATAATTTCCGGGGGTACCTCTAACATCCTGGAAAGAGATCCCATTCAAAGGGCTTCCTGCCCAAATACCACCCAGGCCAATACCGAATTTTCCAAATTCCCGCTCTAAATATAGAGTTGCTCTTTCTGTGGGCCAGGGCGGGATAACCCCGGAACGCAACTGATCCACATCCAGAATACGTTGTCCGTTTTCGTCAAAATTTATATCTGTCTCAAAGTCTCTTTGATAAATAGCGGTAACATCAAATTTTGCAATATGCTTCTCGTATTTGAATAACATTGTCGGGTTTGCTCCCCACCATAATTGAGGACCAACTGCCGCCTTAAGGCCTTTGAGGGCCCCTTTGCCATCCACTTCAGCACCCAGTATTTCACCATTGTAGATATCCAGGTTTGGGCCGTAGTTGGCTTCGGGATACAGGCCGAAGAAGTCGCCTTCGTATCCCCAGTGGTAGTGCCCGGTTCTGTAAAACCCTCTAAGATCAAAATGTTTGGCGTTCCACTCATAAGAGGCATTGTAAACCCTTATTCTATTGACATCCTGTACCAATACATTCCCCTGATCCGTATTCACTTCTAGCGGGCGGGAGTTATTCTCATAAAAGATCTCATTGATGGGGTTTTGCGCAACATTACCCACAATATTGACGTTTACCTCGGCTTTCATATTCGGTGCCGGATTGCCTTCCACTCCAATAAAGTAAGATTGCATATGATCAAAACCCAATTCGTTTGGGAAGGTGTTCGGATCATCAGGGTCCGCATCATCCGGTGTGGTGATCAGGCTACCACCAGTGCTGTAAGTAGCCAGCTTGGCTCTGAGGTTGCTTATACGAAGTAAATTGCTTTGTTCACCATTCAACGCCGCTTTGTCTCCGCGTGCCTTGAGCACCGCATCCATCAATTCGATATTATTGAAGTGATTTGTTACAAAATCCAGATCAACACCCTCCGCATAAGGATTTAGCTGGTGCGCCTCTTTTAGGGCATAATATGCCGCCCTTGGATAGAGATCGTAAAGCCCCCTGGGATTGGTTGCTCCTTTGGCACAGATCCCGAACCATTCCTCGTTCATATTGTTTGCCCCCGGACGTGCCAGGTCTCTGGCATATCCACCGTTAGACCAGGAAGCATTGTTATCATGTACGTCTGCATTTTTTCTGTCGTCGAAACCATACTTCCACCAGCCATCACTGAATTGAAAAGTGAATCCACCAACGGAATTCCCTACTTTCCCCAGACCTGAGGCGTTTTCATAAATTTCCTTCCAGTTACCCACCATATAGTAGGCCTGAGAAAATTGATCTTCTTTGTTTTCAATGGCATTAAAGGCATCTGCTCCGAATTCGGTAAACATTACCGGCTTGTTGAGCTTGTCTTTAACCACCTGGAACATGTCCCCAAAAGAAAGCCCGCGATAGGTGTTGGTTCCGTAGATATCCACGTCTTTGCATTCTTCGGCTACGATATCTATAAACAGTACGTCCCCGTTACAAATGGCAACAGGGTGAGAAGGATCCATGGACTTCATCATTTTTGCAGCTTCGTTCATGAGCCGGTACATGGGCCGCCCTCTGCTTTCTCCAATGAATTCGATTCTTCCCTCGTCATCCGGGAAATCTTCCGTTTCCGCTCCTGCCCAGAATAGTCCGTAGTTGTTTTCGTTCCCCAGTAGATAGAGCAAAAGCCCGGGGGTGTCCTTGTAACCTTCAACCAATGCCTTCATTTCAGACATCAGGAATTCTTCAGTTACCGGATCGTCGTAAATGGTTACAGGTGTCCAGACTCCGTTCAGGGTTAATCCATATCGACCAAATGAGTGGTTGAGCATGGTATAGATCCCGTAGTTTTCATAGATGTACTGAATCCATCTGGCGGGAACTCCTGTATACTGGCGTATAACGTTTACTCCCATATTTTTTAGCAGTGACATTTCAGTATCCAGCCCCGCTTTAATGATATCATCAGATTTTTCCCAGAATTGTGCGTTTACGGTATTGGTTCCAATCGGGATGTAATCCCAGTTCATACCGTTCATCATAAAGCTTTCGCCGTCAACGGTCAGTTTCGACCCCTCTGCATCGTTTACAACCGCTACCTGGCTGCTCTGTGCCAGGGCTGCTGTTGTAAACAAATAACAGCTTAGTTTGATTAGTTTTTTCAGAAGTGAATCCATACAGTATTTTTTGATTTTCTAAACTTATGTTCAAAAATTGCGGATACCATAATATTCACCCCTACAAAAAATATACATGCTAAAAAACAGGGGATATTTATAGGAATTTCACAGTCGTGATCCTCTAAAAAGACCAGTATGACTAATGTTTTAAATAAATGTTAAAAAATGGTTTTGTATTTGTAGAAAGGGCAGAAAAGAAGGCTTTGTATAGGTAATGTAAAGGTATTTATTAGCTATGTTGTGGTGCTTAAAGGAGATGTTGAGTTACTTACAGTCCCAAAATGTAATTAACCAGATTGTCTTCGTGCTTTAAATCCAATTTTTTGCGCAGTCTGTAGCGCTTAATTTCAACACTTCTTGGAGAGATATGTAATAGTTGGGCGATTTCTTTTGAAGAGAGATTCAGACGCAGATAAGCACATAGCTTAAGGTCATTTGGAGATAGATCGGGGTGCAAGCGTTTGACATTTTTTAAAAACTCGCTATCCGCGTTGTTAAATGCCTCCTGGAACAACTCCCAGTCGTCATTTTGCCGCAGACTTTTGTCAATGACCTTTATAACGGGTTTTACCAATTCCTTATCCTCAATAATATTCAGCTCCTCCTTTATCATGGTCAGCAATTCATTCTTCTTGATGATACTCATGGTAGAAGCTGCCAATTCTTTGCTTTTGCTTTTATTTTCCTGCTCCAGTTGTTCATTTTTAATGCGAATGATCTCTCTTTCGTTCTGTACCTGAGCCAGTTCCAGCTCCTGGCGATTCTTTTCTATCAGTTTCAGCCGCTGCTTTTTGTAATACTGCTTGTAAACGTTGTGCATAAAAACAGAGAATAACAGAACGCCCACTATATACAAAACAACCAGCGCATTGGAAAAATACCAGGGTTTGGCAATCTTAAAGGTATAGGATGGAGTGTTCTGGGAGATGGTATTTCCAATTTTGGCCCTGACCTCAAAGACATAGTCCCCAAAGGGGAGATTTTCATAGATCACTTCAGCCTGTTCGGACCAGTCACTCCAGCTATCGTCCATTCCTTTTAGGCGGTATTGATATTGCGTGCTTAAGTATTTGTTGTATTCCGGGGCATAAAACGTAAACCTGAAGTCGTTTTCATCGCTGTCAAAATCTCCTTTTGTCCTTGTATCCAGTAGCCTTATGTCCGTGGTAATGCCCCCGGTTTCTATCGTACTAAGGCTCAGTTCAAAGTCACTGGTTTCCGTATTGTTAATGTCAAAAGTGATGTATCCGGAAGTTTTTCCCAGTAGGTAAAGGCCGTTATCATTGAGTTTACTGATATTTTCATATCCGAGGATCCCATCCCGCTCTTCTTTGGTAAGCGGAATGTTTTTAACCCGGGAAGTGTTTGTCAGGCCCACTGGGGCACTAAAACTGATGTTCGATTTATTAAAGATCCAGAGCTTGTTGTCTTCATCATCCACAAGCAATTTGCCGGATTCGTATTCATCCGGGGTGTATATCAGGCTGAGAAGACTGTCTCTGGAAAATCCCCCACTTGACTCATCGTATTTCAGAATTCCCTCTTTGTAGGCATATAAAACGTCCCCCTGGTATTTGCCAATCCCTGAGTTCGATCCTTTGATCATTGTATCTATGGTAACGCTTTTTACCTGGAAGAAGGCTTCATCCACCTCCAACTTAAATACTCCGTTGTATTCATGACTTACAAAAATGTGGTTGTCCAGGGTTTCAAAATACTTGGATGAGTTGTTAAAGCCGCCGATCTTGTTTTTAAGTCTCCATGAGTTGTTGGACTTTTCCAAAACGTATAAGCCGTCGTAATTTCCCTGAAGTAGGAGGTCTGGCTTGCCGCTGAGCTCTGCAATTTTCCAGGTACCCTGAATGTTGGATATTTTGTTGGCTCGATTTCCACTGACCTCAAAAGTGCCGGAGTTATGTCCACAAAATAAGGTGTGACCAATCTCCTCCAGGCACCATACCTGGCCTTGAGTGCCTCGGATAAAACGAAAGCCTTTTGTGCTGTCCAGGGCCTTGTAGTAAAGTCCTTGATTCGTTCCCAGATACAAATTTCCATTGTAAATGGCCGAAGCGTATACACTACCGAGAATTCCTTTAGTATCGTTAAAAACTTTGTAAGGAGAATCTATGTTGATATAGCTTATTCCGTGATCCAGACCTAGCCATATATTGCTATCCATATCCTCAAACAGAGACAATACGGTATTGTTAGATAATCCTTTGTCCTGATCTATCTGATAGCGAAGTTCTCCGTTTTCGGCCAGATACAGCAAACCTTCTGAAATGGATCCCAGCATAAAACTGCTGTCTTTAAGTTGCAAACCTGTATACAGACTAATGTTGGATAGATACTCATTCGGAAATCCTGCCGCTGCAACTAAAGTGTTGTTCTCCAAACTATAGAACCCATTGTTCCTGGTCAGGATCAGCGGGTTGGCAGCACTTCCAAATACCTGAAGGACTTCATCATCTTTTACAATATCATCCTCGAAAATCAAAAAGTCCTTGCCCGACTCAATTTTGAATATGCCCTTTCCCATTCTTTGGAAATAGATGCTCCCATCCAGCTGGTACATTTTGGTAATGGAATTCTTTGTATCTACAGTGTTTACATTACCATTGTTTACGTTGTAGATATAGATACGTCTTAAGGATTGAAAGACCACGTAATCCTCCACATTGATGATGGTCCAAAACTCTTCGTCCTCTATAAGAGCTACATTGATGTCCCTTGAAAGCGAGGTGTATTCCAGGGTGCCCCAAACGGTTTTTTGCCAGTAGCCAAATTCCATAAAGCAGCCGGTATAAATACGGTCTCCCACTACTTTTACGGAACGCATGATGGTTTCGTTAGGGGAGGGATAAAGCTTCCAGCTGGCCCCGTTGTACTCTAACAGGCCCTTGCTGTTAGCCACATAGATCAGTTTTTCCGCGGACTGCGAAATGGCCCAGTTCTGGTTTTCCCCGTGATAGTCATTGGGATAAAAATTCTGTATGGGCGGAAGTTCCTGGGAGATGAGGCCGAAGGTCAGCAGAAAGAAACAGAAAGAAATGTACTTCAAACCGAAATAATTAACTAAATCACGTCTTAAGATAATTCTTTTTCAGTAAAACCTCATTTAACGACTGCTTCGGGAATAACTGTCAGCATGAATTGTCTCACAGAATTTCGCTTTTTTAACCCAGTTGTTGCGGGGGAAAAAGCCGCAGAGCAAATGCCCTTTAATCAGCAATTAATTTGCAATAAGACGGGCTCGGATCTCCATAAATCCCTAGATCCCATATCTCAATTGATTTCCCCAGGGGAATGGGAGATACTTCACTTAGCATCAAGGTCGTTTCACCTGGCCATTTAGCTGTTTCAGTTGAAAATCCCACTCTTTACCCATGTGCCTCAGCTAGTTTTGTCCAAGATATTAAAAACAATTAAATCAAATATTATGAAAACTCTTAGCACAATTTTTATCTCAGGTACAATTATTAGCTCTCTAATGTTTATTGGTAACAAAGAGAAATTCAACATCAATACTTTGGAAACGGAAAGGCAAGCCAGTGTAATACAGATGACCGACCCGGAAGATGAGATCTTTAATCCGGACTTGGATATCAATTTCGATGAGCTGTTTTGTATGGAGGAAGTGGTCCATTTATCACTGGACGAAATTGAATATCTGGAGGAAGATGAAGAGATCCGATTGGATGTTCCGGAGGAGATCATTGAGGCAGAACTCGAGATTGACTTTAGTCAACTGATCCAGCAAGAAGAAGTGATTGAACTAACTCTTGATGAAATCGAATATTTGGAAGTAGAAGAAGAAGTTACTCTGGACTAATACTTGTCAGCAGGGCGCTTACGAGTAGAAACGGGAATAGCAGGGTTTAAGCCTTTAAAGATCAATTAAAGGCTTTGGCTGCATCTAAAACCTGATAAACTATGCCTATATTTAGTCAAATATCCATACCTATGAGCCCACGTTCCGGAGTTAGGACCCTCCATCTGGTCAAAGTTTCCCTGCTCGTTACTTTTCTGGTGGTACTCCCAAGGTTCGTCGGCTATTTGAACGTGCTCGACTTTGGATCAGACTTTTTTTCCGGCGCTTCCTTATCGGATCTGATCCTTAGAATTATAGTCTTTTTCGCATTTTCCTGGTTGATCCTGGAACTAAATGTGAACGGGCAGCGGTTTTTCCCCCGCTTAGCTAGAATTTATAAAATCGCCGTCACTTATGTTTTGAATGTGGCTCTGATATTTGCCGCTTCCGCAGTTTTCAGATTTTTACATGCCGCCATCGTAGAAACGGATACCGGAGAAGTGGTGCCCAAATACATAGAGTTCGTCTTTTTCGCCCTTGCGGTAATACTCGTTTTTGTATCCAGCATTATCAGCCTGCAAAAGGCAAGGCACGACAAGATCCTGGAGAATGCCGAATTGAAGCAACAGAATCTGCAAAAGGAACTTTCTGCATTAAAAAACCAGGTAAACCCTCATTTTTTGTTCAACTCACTAAACTCCTTAAGTGCCCTGGTTAGGGAAAACAAGAAGGCATCTGTATTTGTCAAAAATCTTTCATTCCTGTACAGGTATATTCTTCAGAGCGGCGAACTTGATCTGGTAACAGTTGATGAAGAATTGCGATTTTTGAAGAGCTATATGGATTTGATAGAAGTTAGATACGGTAATAAGCTAAAATTTGCATTGAATATTGAATCCTCATTTGGCACAAAACAGATCCCTCCCTTAGCGCTGCAGTTATTAGTTGAAAATGCCGTGAAGCACAATGAAATATCGGAGAAGCATCCTTTGGAAATCAAATTGTATTCCACTAACAAGGCTCTGATCGTGGAAAACAAGATCAGATTGCGAAAATCTCTGAGTAGGAGCAGTGGTATTGGCCTTTCTAATCTGGACAAGCGATACAATTTACTGACTGGCAAAAACATTTCCATAAGACAAAAAGAGGGAAACTTTATTGTAGAACTACCCATAATTGAAGCAAATGAAAGTAGTAATAGTTGAAGACGAAGTCACGGCCAGTGAAAACCTGACCTATCTATTGAAGCAACTGGAGCCCAATGTGGAAGTGCTGAAGGTTCTGGATGCAGTGGATACTTCAGTAGCCTATTTTAAGTCTGGGACCGAAGCCGAATTGGTGTTTATGGATATTCATTTAGCCGACGGAATTTCCTTTGAGATCTTTGAACAGGTTTCTATTGAGGCTCCTATCATATTTACCACAGCTTATGATCAATACGCCCTCAAGGCTTTTAAAGTCAACAGCATTGATTATCTGTTAAAACCTGTAATTGAAGAAGAACTGGAAGCCGCATTGAACAAATTCAGGCAGACAGGAAAGAGTCCTGCCATAAATGATGGCCAGCTCAATGCCATATTAGGTTTGATGCAGAATCAAAATAACAATTATAAAACTACCTATTTGGTTCATCAAAAGGACGAAATGGTACCTGTAAAAACCAAGGATATCGCGTTTTTTTATATCGATACCGGACTCGTAAAAGCGGTTACTTATCAGAACAAACCTTATGTCATTGAGAAAAAACTGGAAGATATAGAAACAGAACTCGATCCGCAGTTTTTTAAAAGGGTCAATAGGCAGTATATCGTACAAAAAGATGCTATTGCGAATTTAAAATATTACTTCAACGGTAAACTTATACTCCAGACCAATCCACCTGCCAAAGAGCGTATTGTGATTAGTAAGGCCAAGGCCACGGAGTTCAAAGCCTGGGTAAACAGTTAATCCTCAATTTTTAGAACTAGTAATAATTATATAGCACATCCAATATATTCAAATCAATACCTAAAAATCTTTACTACTATCCTATCATGAAAAAATTCCTCGTTTTAGTTTTTGTCCTATCAGCCTTTCCGGCGTTTTCACAGAATTTGTCTCAACTTTATAAAAAAGTAAGTTCATCTGTGGTGGTTATCAACGTGGAAAGTGTTGCCCCGGATGGGGAAGGAGACTCTTTTCAATTGACCCTGGCGGCCACTCAGGGATCAGGAGTGCTGGTGAGCGAAACCGGATTAATTTGGACCGCCGCTCACGTCATCCAATCAGCTGAGAACATTTCGGTAGAGTTTCTGGACGGTGACAGCTATCCAGCCGAAGTGATTGCTTCCAGTCCGCTGGCCGATACTGCTATCATTCAAGTTTCCGGGGAGTTTTTACTCAAAGACAAAAAAGTTGCCACGCTCGGGGATTCCGATAAGGTTTCAATAGGGGAGGATGTATTTGTTATTGGCGCTCCACATGGCTTCAGACAGTCTTTAACCCGGGGCATTTTAAGCGGCAGACATGTACGCGACAAGCTTAGCAATGATTTTGAACAGATCGAGTTCCTGCAAACTGATGCAGCAATCAATCCAGGTAATTCAGGGGGTCCGATTTTTAATATGAAAGGAGAGGTGATCGGCATAGCCAGCAGCATATATACCTCCTCTGGCGGGTTTGACGGCATAGGCTTTATAGCCCCGGCCAATGCGCTTAAGAATCTCATGGGAAGTTCAGATAATCCCTGGACCGGTATGGAGACGCTTCTATTGAATCCCGAATTGAGCATGGTCCTCAATGTCCCGCAAAAATCTGGCCTGCTGGTCATATCTATATCTTCACGCAGTCCGGCTGCTCAGTTAGGACTTAGGGGTGGATATATACCTGCGAATATTAACGGAACAGATCTGTTGCTTGGCGGTGATATCATTTTGGAAGTTGCCGGGATTAAGTTTGAGGATAAAAATTCCAGATCCCTCATCAAATCAAAGATCTCAGAATACAGCAAAGGGGAATCAATTCCAATCGTAATTCTTAGGAACGGGCAGATCGGGCTTTCTCAGTTTCAAAAGCAATAAAAGTTCAGTAACGGTTTTAGACGTTTCACATTTTAAATGGGTCAATTCATATTAAAACCTCTAAAATACCCTTGGTTCCGGACTAAATTTGTGCCAGGAAATTCAATTTAGAATTCCATCAGTTAGAAAATAAAACACAAACTCTAATTTATTTAGCCATGAGACCCAAATACATTCTTTCAATCTTCGTACTTAGCCTCTGTTTTAACCTGCAGGGTCAGAATGTGAAAGAAGCCATTCAGAACAGTAAACAAATAGCAGAAGGGAAAAAAAACCTAGAACGTGATATAAAGGAATTAGAAGCTTTTAAGGCTAAACTCGCCGTCCTGGATACTGCTTTTGAGACAAGGAATTCGGAAAGATCCAATGAGGTAAAAGCCAATATTGTAAAGGATATGATCCGAGAAGTTGGGCAAAGTGGCGAAAAGGCAAAAAAGGCCAGAAAAGAGATCGCCCAAAGTTCGGCGGAAGTGCGTTCGGAACGCAGAGAGATCAGGGAGGACCGCGAAGATTCAGACCACGGCGGATATGACAGAAGGGATGACGAAAGGGATTTAGCCAGGGACAAAGCTAATGCAAGGGATGATCGCAGGGATAGGCGAGATGATATCCGCGATTTTCAAGGTCAGATAGATCGAGCCGAAAAACAAGCGTCCATACTGGAAAAACTCAAGGAGTATAGCTTTAGTTTTGAGGATGCTGATATGGAGAAGGCAGTTGCTCAAAAAGCACTACTCTTAGAATTTAAAACCAGCCTGGAGCAAGATGTCGAGGCTACCAAACGAGAGTTAAACGAAGACATCAGGGAGAGTCGTGAAGACCGTCGCGAACGAAGAGACGACCGAAACGAGCGCGATGAGTACGATACCAAAAGAAAACGCAAAAGACGCTGGTAAACATTTATCCGTTTTCGAGTGAAAGGCTTTGCATTTACGCAAAGCCTTTTTTATTACTTCAAGCCAGTAATTTGCTGTAAGCAATCCTCCGGTTCCCGTTACTCTTTTAAGGAATTCACTTCACTTTTAGATTCGGCTGTTTCATGTGCCATCTAGGCCGCTTCACCTAAAATCACCCCAATGTTGGCGGGACCTCTGAGTACTTTTGATCTAGAAATTAAAACCAATATAAGATGAGATCAATTAGAAAAGCAATAGTGATAAACAGGATTGGGAGAACAAATCAGATCACCGGAATTCAACCACATCAGCAGATACTAAACAGGCTGATGGCACACCTGGAAGAGGACACAATTTTATTTATTTAATAACTTCAAAAACAACAAACAATGAGAAATTTAAAAACAGTTTTAGGAACAGTATTACTAACAGTTACAGTATTTAGTTGTTCAACAGTAAAGGTATCCGACAGATGGCAGGAGCTGGATTCCACAGATATCAAAAGCAAAGATATCCTGGTGGTTAGTAAAACGGAAAATCCCACAGTGAGGGAGCGATTTGAAAAAGATATGGTGACGGAACTCAACGGTAAAGGCTTTAACGCTACGGAGAGTTATACCAAATTCCCGGATTTAAAGCCAGTTAAGAAAGGCAATACGGAGGAGTTAAAGCAATTGGGCAATTCGCTTTTAGATCAGGGTTATGAGGTAGTTGTACTTACCGTACTCAGGGACGTTGAGGAATACACCAAGACCGTAACTACTGGTAACTCCTATACGGTAAACACCTTTCCAGTGCATTACCATAGACGAGGCTATTACAGAAGCTTTTATAGAGGGTTTGGTACCATTTACGTGGATGGTGGTCCTACTGAAACTGTAACTTCTGAGAACAAGAGATACATATTAGAGACCCTGGTTTACGATTTGACCAAAGAGGAAGATCAGCAATTGCTGACGATAATTACCTCGGAGGTTGACAACCCTGAAACCCTGGGAACAACTTCAAATGATTTTTCAAAACAAATGGTGAAAGAACTGTCCAAATAGCGATAAATCAATGGTGAATTAATTTAGAGGGGAATGGCAAAACCATTCCCCTTTTTAGTTTTTGATTACACTATTGCTTTAGATCGGAACTATGCGCTACAAATTCTGAAGCTCGCCTTTACTTCGCAGAAACAATATTATCTGCGATTAGCTGGTTTACCAGTCGTTTGGTGAAACTTTTGGAAGCTGATTCCAGTGAGGACGGGTTCATCAGAGAGGACTGGCCTGTCCATACCATGGTCTCTTTTCCTTCGGAAAGTTCCCCTTTTACATCGTACAAAACCGCTTCTATCAGGTAGGTCTTTGTGGGCTGGTAATAACCAGGGGTGCTATAGACATTGTATCCCCTTGCTATATAACGGCCAACCCTGTAATACGACGGAACGTACACTGTTTCTCCGGGCTGATAGCGTTCGGACTCCTTGGAGTCTATCAAAGCCATGGTGATCACCCCATCCAACTCGTTCTCCTTGATAATTCTGATGTAGTCCTTCGCCTTTAAGTTCTTTCCGCTCCCGGGAGGGAACATGCTTATTCCTTCTACGGCATTGATACCGTTCTCTTTGAGCAGTGCAACCGCGCCCCCTTCAAACAGATTGCGGGATTCCAGGTCTTTACTCATCCCTACAACAGCTACTTTCCCATAAGCACGGTCCTTATACCCGTCCTTGGTCCAGGTGGAGCTCATTTTTGCAGGGCCGCAGCCCAGGAGAAAGAATACAGAAATTAGTGATAAAAACAGGTAGTGTTTAAGTGTATTCATGATGGTTGGAGTTTATAAGTGGTTTTAAACATTTAACATGCGATTCTGAAAGGAAATAGTGTTTGGTATTGATGGTGATCCTGCATTATTCTATGGATATTTTGGAATAGGTATCCTCAAAACTATCCTTCTTAATACAGTAGACCTCATCCCTGCTTTCAACAGGTACCACCAAGTAATCGTCCAGGTATAGCGATTGACTTAGTTCCCATTTGGGTTCAATGTAAACCGGGTTCATAGGACTGGAGATCAGGTTTTCCAGGGCTTTTAGATTGAACTTACGGATATTCTCCTCGGAGATCTGTAAGGCGTAAACTTGTGCATTCTCATTGGGTTGATAGCTGTTTTCCCCGGTTTTCACGTATTTTCTATTGAAATTTTCGGGTGTAACGATGTATTGTTCACGTCTTTTGGTACCGTTGGTAACGATGTATTCCCCGGGTTCCGCAATACTCCAGTCTTCTTTTAAAGTTCCCCGCTCTGCCGTCTCGATCGCTTCTTCTTTTTCATCAATGATCTCAACAAAGGAAACTACCCTTTCCCCACCCTTGGCAACAATGGCTTCGACAGCCGCTGTCTTCTGATACTTACCTCCATTTTCAATGACCTTGATGTAATTTTTTACCAATTCCTTTTGCTCCAGGGTCAGGGCTGAAAAGGTTCGCATCAGATAGGGTTCTATCTTGCCTGAGACCGAGCCGCTGATCTTCTTTTTGACAAAACGCGGAAACCATCGGACAAATCGTCCCAACCATTTATTCACCCCTTTCGCCATTTTCTTTATGTCCGGATAGCTTTGGGCTACCATCTGGTCTATCCTATCCTGAATATTGCGGGTTATCTCTGATAACTCCTGAGTGGTTAATCCATTGTATTTGGGCTCAGCGATCTCTGTTCGTACTTTTTGTAGTTCTGCAAGGTTTTCTTTATTAAGGTCTTTAAAATCGCTGGCCTTGGTCTTTTGAAGCATGATCATGTCCGGGATAAGGGGAATTTTAAAATGAGGATGGTAATCTTCCATACCCCTGTGGCTATAGTTTGCGTCATATCGCCATTGCGCTTCCTGAGCTTCGGTTAATCGGACACCAGTAATGTCTGCAAAGCGCTGAGGTTCTTCACCAAAGTGATATCTCAGGAAAGCCTGGCAGTTTTTTCGGCCTAATTGATAGTCGTGCTTCCGGAACGCTTTTTTCATAAAACCGCCAAAACCCTCTATCAATCCGCAGGCGAGGAAGTAGAAGCCTTTCTTTGACGGGGCGATCAGGTACCTTTCTTCCCCGGCAACCCTCTCATGCAGGTCTTCCTGCTTAAAGGAAGACTCATTGCGGAACGCCTGGATTAACTTAAAGAACTGATCCTTCAACGCATAGCCTTCATCACCTGGATGTTCGTAATCTTCAATTCGGGTGGCATTCGTAATCGTAGGGAAGGGGTCTATTAAAATCACATAGTGCTTGTCTTCTTCGTGATGGGCTTTCCTTTTCTTTTCCAGCAATCTGAAAGTGGTACTGATAGGTTCATTGTTGATGGCCCCGCCGTCCACAGCCGTAAAAGTGTAGTTGTGGTTATCCGGTAAGGATAAATTCACATTCATATTCTTTGCCTTCATACGGGCCCTGAATTTTTCAAAATGCTTTCGTTCTATCTCAATTTTACGATTGCTTAGCCCAAAGGGAAAGGCCCCGGTGGCCATAGCGGCAAGGGCAAGGCGATCCTTGCTGTCGTCTGTGATGAGTAGGGGAGGATAGTCAAAATCTATATGCTCCTCTTCTTTGAATTTGTAGTGCATAAAGCCACTATGAGTGGTTAGCACATTACGGGTAGGGTTGTTGTCCCCCATATTGGTAAAATCAATGTCAACCGGAATACCCTCAAGATTGGTAACGGACAGCAGTATACTAAGGTGCTCGCTAATATATTTTGGAGGGGTAAAATCAATTTTATCCGGGATGGCCCTGGACGCAATATCATCAATAGGCTGGGAATTGAGCAAAGACTTCATTTGGCCGAAAGTAACTACATCTTCCGGGTGCATAAGTTTGGTAAAAGTTGAAGACCCTTCCTCGTCCACCATATTGATCCAGGAATCGTAGAGTTTGGTAGGGGAATCCCTGTTTTCTGTGCAATCGTAATTTTCCGAAATTAATTCCCCATTCCTACGCGTCAGATAGCTGCCGTCATTGAAGGAATAAGACAATACCGCCGCGGTCATTCCGCCGGCGGATGAACCACTCAATACCTCAATTACTAGATCGTGAAGTGGGATTAATTCTTCCTCTGCTGTCAGCTTTTGATCAAGTCTTTCTTTTTCTTTGATCCGTTTCTTGGCCTGCTCCCATCTTTCCAGTGTCTCTATCAGATAATCCACAACCCCGGCTGTATATGCTCCGGCGGATACGGCGCCAGCCATACATATGCCCAATCGAATTTTCTTTGAGTTTTCTCCCATGCTGTAATTCCTTAGTTTGTAGTGTAGAAGTCAGTTGATGAAGCAGGGGGATCAGCCCTGAAGAATTGTAAATATCTTCAGGGTGCTTACTGTCTTAAAAGGTAAGAAAATTCTATCCTATGATCCAAATATTTAAGTAAGAGGCCCAAATGGATTAATACCATCAGAAAAGCTCTCTTTTTTTATTGAATCCTGATAGTTGTATTTCTGTATACACAGCTGGCTCGAACCATTATTCCTGTTGAAGTCCATATTTATTGAGGATTGATTTGATTCACCGGAGGATGGGCAAAATTAATTTCTGTAATTTAATGGCATCATCCATTTTTTGAAAGTAACTTTCTCCTATGGCTTACTACAATATTGATGCGCAGACACAAACTACCTATGATGCTATCGTAATTGGATCTGGTATAAGCGGGGGCTGGGCCGCTAAAGAATTATGCGAAAAAGGGCTTAAAACCCTGGTGTTAGAACGAGGTCGGATCGTACAGCATGTAACGGATTACCCTACCATGAATCTGGATCCCTGGGATTCTGAACTCCGCGGAGGGTTAACCCCTGAACAGAAAAAGAAACACTACAAAGCGATTCGTTCCGGATGGATTGGCACAGATACGGAACATTTTTGGGCGGATGACGAAGCGAACCCTTATACCGAAGTAAAACCCTTTTTGTGGTTGCGGGGTCATCATATGGGTGGTCGATCTTTGCTTTGGGGAAAGCAGACCTATCGCTGGAGCGACCTCGATTTTGAGGCTAATGCCAAAGAAGGGATAGGCGTAGACTGGCCCATTCGCTACAAGGACATGGCACCCTGGTATACCTATGTTGAAAAGTTTGCCGGCATTAGCGGGGAAGCCCTTGGGCTTCCGCAATTACCGGATAGTCATTTCCTGCCGCCTATGGAACTGAATTGCGTGGAAAAGCACGTAAAAGGCAGGATTGAGGGTAGTTTTCCGGGCAGACATATGATCATCGGCAGGGTGGCACATCTCACCAAGCCACTTAATGGAAGAGGTCAATGCCAGTACAGAAACCGATGTAGCAGAGGATGCCCCTACGGAGCTTACTTCAGTAGTAATGCGGTTACACTCCCTGCGGCACAGGCTACAGGAAATCTGACCATCAGACCGTATTCCATTGTTCAGTCCCTAGTCTATGACGATACCAAAGGTAAGGCCACCGGGGTCCGCATAATTGATGCGGAAACCAACGAAGACATTGTTTTTTCAGCAAAGATCATCTTCTGCAATGCCTCTACCTTAAGTAGCACCCAAATACTGCTTAATTCCACTTCCGATCGCTTTCCTAACGGCTTTGGAAATGACAGTGGCGAATTGGGTCATAATCTCATGGACCACACCTACCGGGTTGGCGCTTTGGGTAAGGTTGAAGGTTTTGAAGACAAGTATTACAAGGGAAGGCGACCCAATGGCATTTATATTCCCAGGTACTGGAATGTAGACGAAACGACCCGCTCTGATAAGTTCTTAAGAGGATTTGGTTACCAGGGAGGGGGTTATCGCGGTGGGAATCCCGCAAATATTGAATCCTTTGGTGGTGAGTTCAAGGATCAAATTTTAAAGCCCGGACCCTGGGAGTTCTTTATCACTGGATTTGCAGAGTGTTTACCCTATCACGAGAACCAGGTAAGTTTGAACAGTGAAGTCCTGGATAAATGGGGGCAGCCTACTTTATCCATAGATGCGGAATTCAAGGAAAACGAAAAGGCTTTAAACCGTCAGATCCGGGAAGATGCGGTAGAAATGCTTGAGAAAGCCGGCCTGAAGGATGTTATTGGTTTTGACAAGGATCATCCGCCGGGATATGGTGTTCATGAAATGGGGACTGCAAGAATGGGGCGAGACCCCAAAACCTCTGTACTCAATGGGTTTAATCAGGTCCACGCGGCAAAGAATGTGTTCGTCACGGATGGCTCTTGTATGACCTCTTCTTCCTGCGTAAATCCTTCATTAACTTATATGGCGATCACTGCCAGGGCTGCGAACCATGCGGTATCTGAATTGAAAAAAAGAAACATCTGAAAGTATGGACAGAAGAAGCGCAATTAGAAATACAGGATTACTGGCAGGGGCCTCCGTCACCCTACCTACATTCTTATCCCTGTTGCAATCCTGTAAGCGGGAAACACGCCTGGACTGGGAACCTGAATTTTTTACCCGGGACGAGGCCAAAACGATTTCGACTCTTGTAGATATGATCCTTCCAAGAACCGAAACTCCAGGCGCCCTGGACGTAAAAGTGGATATTTTTATCGATAAGGTTATAGCCCGAACTTATGAGGAGCAGGATCAGGAAGCGATGCGAAAAGCTATTGCTGACTTTAATGAAGACTGCCTTAAAAACCATGGCAGTGTCTTTAATGATCTGAACGAGTCCGAAAAAATCAAGGTTTTAGAAGCCGCTGAAAAGTCTTCCGGAAAGTTTAACCCCGGCATTTGGGGTATTACCATAGGCAATCAGGAACCCGTAGGTTTTTACCGGTCTATGAAGGCCGTCGCCATATGGGCATATTTTACTTCCAGGGAAATAGGGGAGGGTGTTTTAAGCTACGATCCCATCCCGGGAAATTACAACGGATGTCTTCCGGTAAAAGATGTTGGCAATAAATGGAGCCTTTAAGGGTATATCCTTGAGATAATAGGATGATCGTTAACGGAAAAGGTTCTGGTGCCAATATCAATACAGCTGTGCCAGGGAAGTTACAGGATCAACCCGTATAGATTCAATATTTTATCAATTCCCTGGTCAATTTTCATTTGGTAGGATTTGATTTCTGCCTGTATCTCAGACGAGTTTTTTCCATCGGACAATTTGTTGAGGTAGGGTGGTTGACTTTTATTGAACTCCAGGAGGAGCCAGCTAGGGTTGATTTGCTTTTTCTCATACAGAAAATTAAGCAATGTGATCAGTTTACCGGCCGTTAAACTGTTTTCTGTTTCCATCTTGGTGATGGTATTTTGGGTAAACATATTGCGCTTGTCTACAATATCCCTGGACTTCAAATAGTCATTAAGCATTTCCGCGAATTCAACCTGACTTTGAGCAAATACTTCTTTTCTTATTCGCCTTATTCTTTTTCCCAAAAACGGATGTTTAATACCCTCTTGAATATTCATGATTTTATTGTCAACTAGAAAGCCTTTTTAAGATGCTGCAAGATTCCAGACATAAAAAATAAAAGGAGGAGACCCAGTCCTGTGTCATTCCTCAATACACAGCACCTTGACCATTATGGGATCCTCCCTTTATCTTAGAACTAAAATTGCTCTGTCGGGAACGCCTACGCTAATAATACTAGTCAATCATGAAAACATCAATGAAAAAAAAGACAGCGTCCCTCAACTGAACTTCATCAAAATTAGGCTATGCTAAGGGAGAGAAACAAAAGCCAATGCATAAGTGGTGTAATACAGCGATAATGGGGCAAGGATTGAAGGAGGTATGCCAAAAGTAAACCGTTAATACTGCCGTGATTGTCTCTCTGAAAAACAGATCAACCATTTAATGGATCGTGAAAAAGCTGCTTGAAATTTGGCGATATCCAGCACAGTATACACTATCAAATTCTCCCTAACTGATCGCATGGTATTATGGACTTCAAAACTTCTGAATTGAACCGTCTTCTTTCATACGACTCGGTAATATATCCCACTTGTCGTCATATGTACACACATATGCATTCGCTTTTTGGCCAGACCCCGGTTCACTCTATTTTTACCCCAGTTCACAAGTAGAGGGAGGACCCATGTCATTCCTGGTTTTGTCGGATTAAGAACTACGTGCCGCTGCATGGCACCTAGGTTCCAGCATTCAAGTGTTCCGAAACAGGACTGACTAGGGCAATGGGATCCTCCCTTTTTTTACCACTACATGAGAAATCATCTCTAAACTCTCAAAACCAAACAATATGAAAAAACACTACTTTTTATTACTACTACTATTAATGTTTGTGAACCTTCAGGCCCAGGACTCAAGATCCGGACTGGACCTTACCAAAGGCGATGTGCTAAAATGCCTGGTGGATACGGCTAAAAGTGATGGATGGCACTTAATTAAGGCCTACTATGATCCGAAAGGAAAACTTGTGTTGATCTTTGTAAAGGACGGTCAGACCAGGACCTACATTAGTAGATAACTTTCCGGAATGTTCAAACCCGGTTTCTAAAATAAATACCAGGCCGCTAACGGAAATTGGTTTGCCTCTCTATACCCAAGCGCTTCATCTTTGCAAAGAGAGTTTTGTCCTTAACTTCCAGAATAGAAGCAGCGCCCTTGGGGCCGCTTACCCGCCAATTGGTTTGTTTTAAGGCATTCAATATATGCTCCCGCTGCACAGCCTCCAGGGATTTGAAATCTTCGATCTGAGCAGGTATTTCGGGTATTGGTATCCATGATCCCGGATTCAAAGTGGTTCCGTTTTCTATGATAACCGCCCTTTCAATGAGGTTCTCCAATTCTCTGATATTGCCGGGATAGTTGTAATTCATAAGGGCTGTAATGGTCTTTTTACTCAATCTCCTGAAGGCTTTGCCTGCCTTGTTGGAATACTTTTCAAGGAAGTATTTGGCCAAAACCGGAATATCATCTTTTCGCTCTCTTAATGGGATATTATAGATAGGGAAGACATTGAGGCGGTAGTAGAGATCAACTCTGAACTTGCCATCGGCAACCATTTTTTCCAGGTCCCTGTTGGTAGCGGCAATAACCCGAATATCCACTTTTATGGTTTTATTGCTCCCCAATTCATCAAATTCCCCTTCTTGTAAGAATCTCAGGAGTTTTGGCTGTAGGCTAAGGGGTAATTCGCCGATCTCGTCCAGAAATATTGTACCGCCATCCGCCAGCTTAAACTTGCCGATCTTATCTTCCACAGCGCCCGTAAAGGCTCCTTTTTTATGACCAAAAAGCTCACTCTCGATAAGTTCTGAGGGAAGGGTTGCAGCGTTTATTTTGATCAGGGGTCTGTTCTTTCGACTGCTGTTCTCATGGATAGCCCGGGCCAGCAGTTCCTTACCCGTTCCGGATTCTCCTGTTATTAAAACCGTGGTGTCCGTTGGTGCTACCTGGTCTACTTTTTTTAGGACTTGCTGGTACTCTTTGCTTTGGCAGATAATATGGCCAAAGTTGATTTCCTGGTTGATCTCGTCCTTGAGATACTCATTTTCATTTTCCAGCTGTGTTTTTAGGGATTTGATCTCTTCCAGGGCCTGAAATAATTCCACATCGCGTTTCTTCCGTTCGGAAACATCCCGGATCACCGCGCAGTTCAGGTCTTCTCCATCATAAAAAATATGATTTGCGGAAATGTCTACCGGAAACTTTGTACCGTCCTTTCGACCCACAAGCCATTCAAAACGCAAAACACCCTTTTCAACGATCTCGTCAAAATGACCTTCCCACCATTCCGGAGTGATCTTCGGGTCTAGGTCATAGATGGTAAAACCATCCAATTCTTTTTTTGTAAATCCAAGTTTGGTAGAAACGGAATTGCTGTACAACAAAAGCTTTCCTTCCCGATTGTAGACGTATATGAGGTCTTCCGCATTATTTATGATCTTACGGAACAGTTGCAGTCTGGTCTCAAAGGTTTTTTGCTCGGTAACATCCTGATAGGCACCTAAGATCTTGAATACTTTTTTGCCCTTGAGAATGGGCTCCGCTACACAACGCAAATACTTTTTGTTTCCTTGTGCGCCTTTGATTACCAAAACTTCATCATATGCCGTTCCCTTCTGTAGTGCTGCACTAAGCAGTTTTTTAAGCCTATCCGCTTCCATGAAATGGTGGATTACCTTTCCTGGAAGTAAGTCGTTCTTATCCTTGGTCTCAAAGATCTTTAAAGCTTCTGAAGTAACGATCAAAGAACCGTCCTGCAGGTTCAATTTCCATCCTCCCACCTTAGCCATGTGCTCGGTAGATTCCATTAAATAATTGTAGAAGGAAGATTTGGTAATATCCTGGGCCAGGGCGCAGATCCAATCATTTCCATTATTTGAGAAAAACTGAGCAAAAACCTCCACCTGGTAAAGCTTACCCTTTTTGTTTTGATGCGCTTCTTTGAAATTATCAGTACCTACTTCTTTTAGGTGCTCCCAGTGCTCAGCCCAACTAACTTTAGTTACGGTACTATTGATGTTAAAAATTGTAAGCGTATTCAGGTCCTTTGCGTCGTATCCCAACTTGTTCAAAAACATGTCATTGGCATATACTATTGAGCCTTCCCGGTTCAGGACAAAGACTTCGTACGGTAAGGCTTGAATAAGCCATTGACTAAGGTCTGTATTCATTTTAGAGGCTTTTGGAATTCGTGGGTTTATACCTCTTAAAATTACCATAAAATTTCTCAAATAACAGAAAATTCTAAATAGTCAGAAGCAATTTAGAATTCCTATAAACACTTAATAACTGGTATTCAATTGGTTAACTGTTTGGCACGTATATGGTTTATTATGACAGGAATTTTAAAGTGATGAAACGAAAAGAATTTATACAGAACCTGTCATGGGGAGGAGTGGTATCTCTGCTGGGGGTAGCTAATTATCTGAAGGCTGCATCAGCTCAGTCAGGCTCCGGACATGACAATTTAAAACAGTTAGGATTTAATCATATAAACACTATGGAAACAAAAACCAGAACAACAGTACTGCATAAGGCGGAAACAAGAGGTAAAGCCAATCACGGCTGGTTGAACTCACATCATACGTTCAGTTTTGCCAACTATTATAACCCGGATCGAATGAACTTTGGAGTATTACGGGTTTTGAATGACGATGTGGTTGCTGCGGGCAGGGGATTCGGAACCCACCCTCACAACAATATGGAGATTATCTCTATTCCCCTGGAAGGCGATTTGGAGCACAAAGACAGCATGGGAACTTCGGCTGTCATAAAACAAGGAGATATCCAGGTAATGAGTGCCGGAACAGGCATCCTTCACAGTGAATACAATGCCAATCAGGACAAGGAGGTAAAATTCCTCCAGATCTGGGTGGTACCCAATAAAGAAGGAGTCGAACCCAGATATGATCAGATCAGTTTGAATTTGGGAGATAGAAAAAACAAACTGCAACAGATCCTTTCGCCCAATTCGGAAGATGAAGGAGTTTGGATTCACCAAAACGCATGGTTCAATATGACCTTTTTGGAGGCAGGTAAATCACTGAATTACCAGTTGAAGGATGCTGAAAACAACGGGGTGTATGCCTTTGTCATCAATGGCGAACTGACCCTGAACGGGCAAAAGCTCTCAAAGCGGGATGGCTTTGGCCTATGGGACCTGGAAGAACTGGAGATCACTGCAGATAGCGATACCGAATTGCTTCTAATGGAAGTGCCCATGAATATTGCTTAATCGAAAATTAAAAATCAAGTATAACAGTCAAAATTGACACTAATAAATCTAAAATGAGAAACTATAATTTATTACTGATAGCACTATTCGTAAGTGCTCTGACTTTTGGACAATGGAAACAATACAATCCCAATCCGGACAACGATCCGGCCAATGCCTCAAAGGAGTTGTTGAACCCGACTAATCATACCCTTATCCTGATTGATCACCAAAGTCAAATGGCTTTCGCGGTAGAGTCCCAGCCTATTGAGGAATTGCGTAACAATTTAGGCCTGGTCAGTGAGGCGGCGGTACTGTATGAGGTGCCAACGATTGTGACAACAATTGCTGAAAAGTCCTTTAGCGGGCCGGTCTTTCCTGAGATACGGGACATTTTTACCGACAGGTCTAACTACATAGACCGCAGTACAATGAACACCTGGGAAGACACCCGTGTTGTAAAGCAGGTTGAAAAACTTGGAAAAAAGAAGCTGGTGATCGCAGGTCTTTGGACAGAGGTATGTGTTCTTTTCCCCACACTTTCAGCCATTGAAGATGGCTATGAAGTATACATCATTACTGATGCTTCCGGCGGACTTTCACAGGAAGCCCATGATATGTCGATTCAAAGGGCAGTGCAGGCTGGCGCCAGGCCTATAACTTCGCTTCAATACATGCTGGAAATCCACAGAGATTGGGCCAGGAGCGAAACCTATAACGAGATTGTAAGAATATCTAAAAAGTACGGTGGCTCTTACGGTTTGGGCATTGATTACATCAAAACCATGAGCAAGTGGCTGACCGGTAAGGAAGCCAGTGAGGCAGATTCCGGAACGAAAAACTAGAAAGGCATAAAAACAGTGCTCCACAAAACTGTGGAGCACTTTCTTAAACTCATGGATAATGAAGAATTATGTTTCACTTTTAGTACTGGCAATCCTTTTGGGGGCTTGCACTGAGCCTGTAAAAAAAGCTGCTGAAACCGCCGATTTGGTCGTCACCAACGCAAAAGTCGCGGTGATGGACAGCAACAGAAGTATTACAGAAGCCATTGCCGTGAAGGACGGTCTGGTAATGGCCACTGGTACCACAGAGGAAATAACGGCCTTGGTTGGAGACAGCACAGAGGTTATAAATGCAAAAGGCAGAACGCTTATTCCCGGCCTTAATGATTCACATTTGCACCTGACCAGAGGTGGCCGCTTTTTTAACGCTGAAGTACGTTGGGATGGTGTTAAAACGCTAAAACGTGCCCTGGAGATGTTAAAAGAACAGGCAGCCAGGACACCGGAAGGTCAATGGGTAAGGGTAATTGGTGGCTGGAGTCCTTTTCAATTCGAAGAGAAGCGCTTGTTCACTATGGAAGAATTGAATGAAGCGACTGGAGATGTACCGACCTATGTGTTGTTCCTGTACAGTCAGGGATACCTCAATCAAGCCGGACTTGATGCTTTGGGAATTGATGAAAATACCAAGGCTCCCGTAGGGTCAAGATTTGAAAAAGGCCCCAATGGAAAATTGACCGGGGTTTTATTTGCAGAACCTAATCCCACCATTCTGTATGCCCGAATTGGAAGTCTTCCTCCTTTAACACAGGCTGAGATGGAAAACGGAACTAGGCAATTCTATCGTGAATTAAACACTTTTGGAATTACCAGTGGAATTGATGCAGGTGGAGGCGGACATAAATTTCCAAAGGATTACACCGGTACCAAGGCCCTTGCCGATGCCGGAGAGATGCCTATTCGTTTGTCTTATTATTTGTTCCCTCAGAACAAGGGTGCGGAATACGAAGAATTCACCGAGTGGATGGAAACCAATGAAGTGGGACATAACGGAGAGATCCATTTGGATCACGGATACGAACTGGAAGGCGGTGGTGAATTCCTGGCCTGGAGTGCAGGAGATTTTGAGAACTTTTTGGCCCCACAACCTTTGTTGAACCGTGACAGGCCTACCTGGCGCGGAGATCTGAAGCGCATTGTTCGCCTGCATGTGGACAACGGCTGGCCTTTCAGGATCCATGCTACCTACGGGGAAACCATATCGAATATGCTGGATGTTTTTGAGGAAGTAAATGAAGAAACCAATGGGAAACTGGCTTCGAAACGATGGTTATTCGATCATGCCGAAACGGTTCAGGTAAAAGACCTTGAGCGCATTAAAGCCTTGAATGGAGGTATAGCCATTCAGGCCCGTATGGCGTATGCAGGGGAGTATTTTGTGGAGCGCTACGGAGCTGAAAAAGCCAAACAGGCACCACCGGTTAAGAAGATGATGGAAATGGGCTTGCCTGTAGGTGCAGGAACGGACGGTACCCGTGTGGCCAGCTATAACCCATGGCCTGCTTTGTATTGGTTGGTGACTGGGAAAACAGTTGGTGATTTTCAACTAGCCGAAGAGGCAAACCGGCTGAGCCGCGAAGAAGCTTTGCATTTGTATACCAAGGGAAGTGCCTGGGTTTCCAACGAGGAAACCGTAAAAGGAACTTTGGAAAATGGCATGTTCGCGGATTTCGCCATTCTTTCTGACGATTATTTCACCATTCCTGAGAAACAAATCAATGAACTGACCTCAGTTTTGACGGTGGTTGGTGGAAATGTGGTTTATGGCGATGAGGAGTTTGCCAAAATGAGTCCTGAAATGCCGGAAGTGATCCCGGATTGGTCACCAGTGAAATACTTTGGAGGATATCAAAAATAATGACATATAAAAATTAAAACAGATATGGAAAATGCAGTAAAAACAAAATGGAATTTAGACACTGCCCACTCAGAGATTGGGTTTAAGGTAAAACACATGATGATCTCTTCGGTAAGCGGGCACTTTGAAGAATTTAATGCCTCTGTTACCACAGGATCAGATGATTTTAAAGATGCGGAATTTGATTTCGCTGCAGCGGTCGGAAGCATCAATACAAAAAACCAGGAACGGGACAACCACTTAAGGTCAAATGATTTTTTCAATGCCCAGGAATATCCCCATATGGCCTTTAGATCAAACTCCTTTGATGGGCAGAAAATGATCGGGGATCTGACCATCCGCGATGTGACCAAAACCATTGAATTACATGTTGATTTCAATGGAGTGGCTGTTGACCCTTACGGACAAACCAAGGCCGGATTTGAAATAGGCGGGTCTATCAACAGAAAGGATTTTGGACTTGCTTGGAGCGCTGTAACCGAGGCTGGAGGTGTTGTGGTAGCAGATCAGGTCAAGCTGGTAATAGACTTACAATTCATTAAAGCTTAATTACACCATTAGCGGGTGGCTATATGCCACCCGCTTTCTAATTAAAAGATTCATGAAAACTAATCAACAACTACGACGTGAGTTTCTAAAAAATATGGGGTGGTCTGCCTTGGGAGTTTCCGCTTTACCCCTTGCCACCTCGGCTATCAGCGCTTGTGAAAGCAATGCTGAAAAGGCTATAATAAAACCCGCCAGCGGAAATTTGGCCGTTCGGAAAAATATTGCTGATATTCCTGTTGACGATGCAGAAATTAAGGTATTAAAAGAGGCGATAAACATACTAAAAAAGCGCTCCGAAATAGCGCCATTAGACCCCTCGGGTTGGCAAGCCCATGGTATGCTGCACGCTACCTTTTGCGCCACAAGCATTTATGCCAATCAGGTTCACTACAACTGGTATGTCTGGCCCTGGCACCGCCTGTATCTATGGTCCATGGAACAAAAGCTTCAGAAAGCGGTGAGCGAACCCAGCCTGGCCTTACACTATTGGGATTGGACCAAATCCAATACCATTCCGGAACACTATTGGGGGGATGAAAGCAATCCCTTATTCAATGTTACACGACTGATCGATTCAAGCAATGAGATCCCTAAGGATTTCATCAATGTAGGTGCAAGTTTCAGGGCCGCCAAATACAAGACTTTTGGGGGCTATCCAGCGATCAAAAAACGGGGGGATGCACAACTTGACGGACTTGCGGAACAGAGCTTCCACAACAACATCCACAATTGGATAGGCGGACAAATGGCTACATTTACGGAATCTGGCTTTGATCCTATCTTTTATGCACATCACGGCAACTGCGACCGGATCTGGGATGCATGGCAGGCCTACAGCCCTGAAAACACCCTTCCTCAGGACGAAGAATGGCTGGAGAAACGACTTTTTTCTACAGACGGTAATGGGACCCCGATAGATTTTAAGATTAAGGACCTATTGAGCACGGAAGATCTTGGATATACCTTTCAGGATCTGGATTTGAACCCTACCTTCTGCAACCCGTACGAAGAAAAGGACAAACCAGTAAGAGAGGCTTCTAAAGTGGATTGCGTTGCCCCTCTAAACCTGAAAACCTCTCAAACGGAGGCGATTTACACTGAACTTATTGATAGGGAGCGGACCCATGTGATCCTCCATTTTGAAAGGGCTCAGCTTCCTTATCAGCCATATTGCGCACGGGTTTTCTTTGAATATGACAAAGAAGGCGAGCGGGTGAGCAAGTACACCGGGACGTTTACCATTTTACCCATTTTGGATCTGGACAGCGTTCTGCTTCAAAATGGAGTGCACCTACAGATTGAAATTGAAAAGGAAATAGCGGAAGCCATTCAACAGCAAAAGAATATTGAGGTGGTATTTCAACCCGTACCGCTGCCAAACAGGAATATTCCGGATGAGATCCTAAAACTGGAAAACATCTCTCTTAAACTGAATTATGAAGACAGTTAGCCTAGTTCTGCTGTCTTTGGTCTGGTTATTTTTTTCATGTAAGGGTAAAGGGATGGCGCAGTCCGAAGTTCTTCCAATCCTTGGTGAGACATCCAGGCATCCTGTAACCGGGGAGCTGGTCTATTACAAGGCTCCTGAGTTTTCATTGAGAAGTCAGACCGGGGAGGCGTTTTCAGAACAGCAGCTCCATGGAAAGATCCATGTGGTGGACTTCTTTTTTACGACTTGCCCGACCATCTGTCCTAAAATGACCTCCCACCTCAGGGAAGTGCAGCAACACTTTGAAGGCAATGACAAAGTGGGGATACTGTCTTATAGCATTGATGCCCTGACCGACACCCCTGAGGTACTTGAAAATTATGCCATGGCCAATGGGATCAAAAATGAACAATGGAAGCTATTGACTGCTGATCAGACCGATGTTTTTGAGATTTCCAAAGGATACAAGGTCATGGCCTTTGACGACTCAAGGGGAGAGGAACGGACTTTGATCCATGATGGGACATTCGTATTGCTCGATGCTGAAAGACGGATCAGAGGGTATTACAACGGCCTGGATCCGCAGGATACCAGAAGGCTTATTGCGGATATGGAAAAACTTCTGAAAGGCTTGTGAAATGGGAGATCTTAAATCGTTGATCCAAAAGATTTCCTATGGATAGATCAATCAGAAAAAAACCTGGAATATGAAAGCACAACTGTTTTATATTATTCTCGCTGTTATAGCGGGAGCTGTACTGCCTTTACAGGCGGGGTTGAATGTGCAATTGGGTAAATCAGTTCATCAACCTATATTCGCAGCCTTTGCGTCCTTCCTGATCGGTACTCTTGGTTTACTGGTTTATCTGCTCATACTGAAATTCGATTTTTCTACCATGGAGCAGACTAAAACGGTCTCCCCTGTGGTTTGGCTTGCAGGCATTCTTGGAGCCTTCTACGTGGCTGCCGTAATTATACTGGCACCCAAATTGGGAACAGCCCTGACATTTGTTCTTATCGTCGCTGGCCAGATGACGGTTTCCCTGGTATTGGATCATTTTGGCCTGCTGGGGCTACCGGTAAAGCACATCAACTGGCAGCGCATGCTTGGAGTTATCTTTTTAGTAGCCGGTGTTTTGTTGATAAGACGCTTCTAAGATGAAAGCCAGGTTTGCTGTAGTAGCGATATGTTTTATTTCAATGCTGGTCATCAGGGCGCAAGAGACCGTAGGAAATCAATTGGAATTCAGCTTGTTACGACAAAACGATGAGATTTTGATCTACCCTGCAGACAAGAACGGTCTTTATGAGAAGCTAAAGCAGTTACAGCTGGGCAAGCGGAGTACCCTAAGCTTCGGGGGTAGTTATCGTTTTCAGTCCGAAGCCTTTATCAACGAACAGTTTTCGGCTGAGCTGGACCAGGGGGATATCTGGTTCCTGAATCGATTTCAGTTTCACACCCACCTGAAGGTTGCGGAAAAACTGGAGCTGTTTGCCGAAATCAATTCGAGTTTGATCAGTAGTAAAGCAAACCTTTCACCAGTAGACCGGGATGATCTTGCAGTCAACCAGTTTTTTGCCCGATATATTTTTAATGACCAATGGAACTTACTTCTGGGCAGGCAAAATCTGAGATTGGGTAGCGGCCGCCTGGTGGATATACGAGAAGGACCTAACGTTCGCCTGTCATTTGATATGGCGCAATTGGAGTTTCAAAACCCGCAGACCAATGTCACAGCTTTCTATGCGGTTCCTGTACGCTTGGAGCAAGGTGTTTTTGACAATGATGCGTTGGATCTCCAGGAATCGGTAGCGGCGCTTTACTGGACCCAAAATTGGAATAAAAGCAACAGCACTGATGTATACGCCATATACAAGGAGGAGGAAGCCAAGACCTGGGATTCCGGTACGGCTGACGATAATCGACTTTCCTTAGGGTTAAGACATTTCGGTTCCCTGGGTAAGATTGCCTACAACAACGAGTTTGTGTATCAAACCGGTAGTTTTGGCAATCTGGATATAAGGGCCTGGACAGCGTCTTTCAATCTGGAGTATCCCATTGAGATCATGGGAAATAAGGGCGTAGTTGGATTGAAAACGGAGGTGATCAGTGGTGATAAGGACGCTGATGATGGTGTTTTAAACACCTTTGACGGCCTCTATCCCAGAGGAGCCTATTTTGGCAGGGTGGCGCGTATTGGCCCTTCCAATTTATTTGATATACATCCCTATGTCAATACCAATCTGGACAGGTTTTCCCTGGAATTGGACTATGTCGCTTTCTGGCGTTTCTCACGGGAGGATGGCGTATATGGCCCTCCTTTGAATCTGCAATATCCATCAGACAATACCAGACGCTTTATCGGACATCAAATAGGAACAATTACGTCTTTTGCTGTCAATAGATCTATCAGTCTGGAATTGGAGACCAACCTGATATTTCCCGGAGATTTCCTGGCTGATAGCGGCCTGGACGATACGCTGTTCCACACGGTATTTACAGCGGAATTCAAATTTTAAAAGTCAGATAGCCCGCTTAGTTATTCCCACCATTTTACTCCGTTCTGCCCGGTAAATCCCAATTCGATCGGGGCTCCGATCTCCGGGGTCAAAACCGGGATGTTGAGCTCCTCAGCTTTTTTGATCACCCGGGTTACCGGATCGGTCCAGGAATGCAGGGCCAGCTTAAACGCGCCCCAATGGATGGGCATAATGAGCTTTGCCCTGACATCTACACCTGCTTGTGCCGTTTCTTCCGGAAACATATGGATATCCGGCCACATTTTGTTGTACTGCCCGCATTCGAGCATCGCAAAATCAAAAGGGCCGTATTTTTCTCCTATCTCCTTAAAATGGGTTGAATAGCCACTATCACCGCTAAAAAATATGCTTTCTGTAGACGATTTAATAACCCAGGAACTCCAAAGTGTGCTTTGCCTGTTGCTGAATTTTCTACCGGAAAAGTGCTGGGCCGGAGTACATGCAAATTGCAGATCCTTAAAGGTGACCTCCTGCCACCAGTCTAATTCTACAATGCTGGTTTTGGGAACATCCCAGGCTTCCAGGTGAACACCAACACCAAGGGGAACGTAAAACACATCTACCTTTTCCTTAAGTTCCCTGATCGATCCATAGTCCAGGTGGTCATAATGGTCATGTGAGATCAAAACTGCATCTATTTTAGGCAGTTTTGCAACTTCTATGGGCAGTTTATCGCTAAAGCGCCTGGCTCCCAGCCATGGATGGGGAGCCGGCACATCCCCGAACATGGGATCTATCAGCAAATTCTTTCCCTCCATCTGCAGTAAAAAGGCGGAATGTCCGAACCAGATCATGCGGGTTTTGGTATGGTTAGTGGCCAGGTCCATAGAATCTATTTCCTTTACCGCTATCTGCTTCTCCGGAGTCCCGTTTTCTACTTTGGTAAAGAAGAATTTTCGGGTCATTGTCAACATTTCCGAAAAACTCGGGTCCTTTGGAACATCTTTACTGGTATTCGCGAAAACCCCATTCTTAAACTGATTGGAACCTGTGTACTTCGATTTACGCTCATCGGAAAGATCCCCTCCAAAAGTGGGATAGAATTTGATAAAAAGTATCGAAGTAACAAGTACGAGCAGAAGCAATATTCCTAATGATAATAACATTCGCTTTAGATATTTAAGTAGTTTTTTCAATTTTTCCTATTTAAGCAGTTCAAGAATGTCCCTGTTCTCCAGAAATGTGGATGTAGCTCCGTTAATCCCTGCCAGGAACATAGCATGTCCCAGTTCAGTAGACCTGATAGAAGCGTTATTCCCGAAAAGGCGGATCAGGGGATATAAACGCCGGCTAATACGGTACATCAGATTAGGTTCTTTGCGTTTTTCCACCGGGTAAATGTAAGCCGGGCGAAAACTGAAAAAATTCAGGCCGGATTGCAGCAGGTGGTTTTCGGCCATGCCTTTATAGCGGGCGAAGGAGGTCCGGCTTTTTTCAGAGAGATCTGCTCCCGCGCCACTTAAGAAACAAAGTGTAACCCCGGGGCTTTCTGCTTTTAAGGCATCGGTAAATACGACGGTATAATCTACCGTTATCTTCCTGAAAATGTCGTCGGGCACCGCTCCAGTATAGACCCCAATACAGTAAAAGGCAACATCAATATCCCGGAAGTGATCGCGAATTGAAGTGTAATCCGTAAAATCTTCATGAATGATCTCCTTTAGCTTCGGGTGTTCCACTCCGGATTTTCTGCGTACAATGGAGGTAACGGATGCGATCTCTTCTGATTTCAGACAGTGGTCCAGAACAATACTACCGATCATTCCAGTAGCTCCTGTAATCAAAGCATTTTTCATTGACCTAGTTTTGCAACCTATACTTAACGGGACTCAGCCCTGTTCGTTTTTTAAAGAGCTTACTGAAATGCTGTGGGTATTCAAACCCCAGCTCATAGGCAATCTCACTCACCGATTCGGTAGTACCCAGCAATTTATTTTTTGCCCGGTTGATCACAAAGGCGTGAATGTGGTCTTTGGCGCTCTTGCCAGTTTCTTTTCTCAGCATATCGCTGAGGTAGTTGGGCGACATATGGAGCATTTCCCCGCAATATTTTACGGAAGGAAGACCGGATTCAAAAGGCTGGTCAGAGTTGTAGTAAGCCTTCAGCAGCTGCTCAAAATCAGCTACGTGATCCTGGTGCAGGTTGGCACGAACATAAAACTGACGGTCGTAATAGCGCAGACAATAGTCCAAAATGAGCTGAATATTCGTTATGATCAGTTTTTGACTGTGTTTATCCATGTTTTGATTGAACTCATTTTCAATTTTCAGGACCAGATCCGTCAGAATGGACTTTTCCTCATCGGATAAATGTAGAGCCTCATGAACTTCGTAGTCAAAAAAGGTATAGTTACCTATAGCTGATCCCAACTCAGACTTCCTTATGAGGTCTGGGTGAAACACCAGCATCCATCCCCTGGCATCTTCAGCTATCTTTTTATCTTCTGAGTAAAGTACCTGACCAGGCTTTGAAAATACCATGGTACCTTCCGAAAAATCGTAGGAGTTTCTTCCGTAACCCATAGAACCGCTTATACCATCTTTTAGAGAAACCATAAACAGATCCGTATTGAATTTCAATCCTTTGTACTGATCAAAATCCGGAAACTCTTTGGCCCACATTACCGAAACCAGGGGATGCTTAGGAGGGGGCATTCCAAATAGCTTTCTCGATTCTGCTATGGATCTGATATGAACTATTTCACTCATCTTTTAATCGCTTAAGGTCCTTAAAGTTAGGAATTAACTTCTTGCATCTTTCGAATTTGCTTTAACAGCATTTTCTTGGGTGTAAAAGGAATGGATTTCATCATCAGACTTTGGGCGACAGTAAGGCCCGATACCACATCTAACTTACCTTTTAGCATTCCGTCGTATCCGGCTTCCGCGACAGAGCGTGCACTCACCGTTTTTTCAAAAAGGTCCGTTTTGTCCATGCCTGATACCGCTGCAAATTCTGTTTCAGTGGCGCCCGGCATCAGCGTGGTTATGGTGACATTGGTATCGTACAGTTCTTCAGATATGGCGTTCCCGAGATAGGTAACGTAGGCCTTAGAGGCAAAGTATATCGCTTGCAAAGGGCCAGGGAGGAAACTGGCTGTAGAGGAAGTGTTCAGTATCTTTCCACTGTTCCTGGATACCATCCGGGGAAGAAAAAGGTACATCAGTTCCGTAAGGGAAACCATATTCAGGTTGATCATTTCCTGCTGCCTGGACCAGGGAAGCTCATGGAATTTTCCCCTTAAACCAAAACCAGCGTTGTTGATCAGGTATTTTACCTCAATGCCTGAGTTCGATATTTGCTCAAATAATGCCTGGGCTGCCCCTGCTTTGCTAAGGTCTTTGGCGATTGCGGTTACACGGATGCCATGCTGCTGTTCTAACTCTTTTTGTAATTCGGTCAGCTTTTCAATTCTGCGGGCTACTATAATGAGGTCTCCGCCCCGTTCGGCATGGATCCTTGCCAGTTCCAGACCTATTCCGCTACTTGCCCCTGTTACTAATGCTACTTCTTTCATGATACCTGCTTTATTTTAATTCTACAGCACAAAATTACGAGCAGCACAGGACCCATTTGTATACATTTTACAGAAGCATGTATACATTTTACATAATTAGGTATCAGGGAATATGTTGTGTATTAATGTTCGGATAAAGCAATTACAGCGCAAAATATAGCTTAGGTTATTCAGGGGCAGGTAGGGTGGTCAACTGGCCTGTATTGGAGCGAACGCTCAGAATTTTCCAGCCCATCGAATTGCATTACTGAGCATTTGAAGGTTTTCCGGAATATCGTATGCTGCTGCCTGATGTCCCAGGGCGGAATAGAAGGAACGGCCTTTGCCCACTTCTTTATACCAGGCAATGGGATGATCAGCACCCATACCAAAATCTTTGTCCGGAGCAAGCAGCGGAAGGCTGCCATTGGGGTCTATCCCGGATTCATCCAGCCTGTAAAGGACCTGGCAACCATTTTCCCTGGGATTGTTAAAGAATGTATACCATTCTTCCTCGTGGGTCCAAAGGGTTGGTAAACCCTCGGTTAGTACTGGATCTCCTTGCTCCAGGTGCATGTCCGCCGTTTGAAACTGAGGGTGTAAGGTATGATGAGAAAACTTGGCTCCAATTAGTGTGTTTTCGTACCAATCCCACTGATGCGAATCATCTCCCGCCGCATGAATACCTACAAAACCGCCGCCATTTTCAATATATTTTCGGAAGGCCGCCCTTTGGGTTTCATTCAGTACCTTACCACTGGTGTTATTCCAAATGACCACATCAAAAAACTGTAATTGTTCCTTGTTGAATACTGCCCCGTTGTCTGTGGTAAATAGTGACCAGCCATTGGCTTCCGCCATTTGAGCAAAAACTGGTAATGAAGCTTCAATTGCCTCCCCATGTCTGAAGCCATTGGTCTTTGAAAACAGAAGCACCGTCTTGCCGCTCAGATCCGAAGGCAAGTCCGGTGGATCGGTCTCATAGAAATTAAATCCATATTTCGCCTTGTAAATAAATAGTCCGAAAGCTATAAGACAAAGCAATAACAACCCAAGTAAGGAGAATGCTGCCATTTTGATTTTGCGTTTCATGACAATTGAATTGTGTTAATGTGGATACGATAGCCTATTCGGTTTGCAGCATCACTCATTGAGGAGCTCAAACCAGTCCAGCACCGTGATCAGATCGCCATCTTTGGCCTCTTCATTTTTAAAGATAATGTATAGATCTTGCTTCCCATTTATTTGTTTATTAAAGGGACTGCGGATCTCTTCCAACTTAAAGTCGGTCAGACCTACTTTCAATTCAAGACTGGAGATCAATTCGCCATCCAGTCCACCAAGCCGGAATTCTACATCACCGCCCTGGGTTATCCCTTTTACCAGCCCGTATCGGCCTCTTATGGCCTTAACTTCGCTGAGATCGATTTCCCGGAACATCAGGTAACTTCCCTTGGTACCCACCGCAATGGTCATATCTTCGTCTATTCCCGGTGTCTCGTCCGCATTTACAAAGAAAGTCATGGAAGACCCTTCGTCGCTGCTCTCAGCCTCCATATGCGGATACCGGAGGAGCAGGGTTTGCTTGGCAGTAAGAGGTTCTATATTCCCACCTCCTTTGTCAGTATAGCTCGCTGTTAATATATAAGAACCTTTGGTGTCTGAATTGCGGTGTTCCTCACTGCTATAGCTACCTTTTACGGGGTATTTTGAAGGGTTTCCGGATTGGCCCTGCTCTGAAAGAGAAAGGATGTACTTCACCATTTGATCAACATCTGACTGTGAAAGCCCGGGGTGAGCCGCCATTGGAGTCTCCCCCCAATTGCCACCACCTCCGTTTACGATCTTATCCGCCAGTAATGCCGCTGCTGAATTATCCAAAGCATATCTATCCGCAATAGCCTGGTAGGAGGGGCCTATGGACTTTTCTTTTTCTTTATGGCAGGCCATACAATCCGACGCATCCATTAGTCCTTTTCCGATGGAGGCATAAGCGTTATCCGCCAGATCAGCATGACTCTTCGCAGCCGCTACCTGGTCATTGCCCTCCGGAAGATAATCAAAGGATACCAGCACATCTGAGGCGTTTAGGGTACCCTCTTTCAAACTACCGTCTTCCGCATCGCTTACATGGATCTGGTAGGCGATGTCCACTGCTTTACCAGGCCAGTAAAAGTCACTGTTACCCCTGGTAATCTCCCAAGAAAGTTGCGGCAGTTCATTACCGACAATGATCTGGGTTTCCGTCTCCGCGACGTTTCCCTCTTCATCCTCAACCTTAAGTTTCACAGTGAATTTGCCAGAGGCCTCAAAAGTATAAGCGGTTTCGGATTCCGTGGAACTGGCATCAGATTCGCCAAAATCCCATTGATAGCTCAGCTGGTCCCCATCATAATCAATGGAGTTACGTCCGGAAAAATTAACAGTAAGCGGAGTTGCACCAATAGCTTTATCCGTTGTGATCCTGGCCAGGGGAATGCGGTTGCCCTTGGTAAACTCAATACGGGAAAGCGTGGCATCCACATTTTGGGAAAACCAGCCTGAGCCGTATTCTAAAATATACAGCGCCCCATCAGGACCAAATACCATATCTATGACATTGTGAAGTGCCATATTGGGTACGATCCGTGTGAGCTTGTCCAAATCTCCATCCTCGGTCATCGTAACAGCGAAGATCCATCCGCGCATCCAGTCGTAGATCAATAGCTTACCGTCAAAATAATCGGGAAACTTCCGACCGCTCTCGGGGTAGTCATCAGTGTAGAATACAGGCCCTGCCATGGCGTTCCGGGATCCGGTTCCCAGGGCGGGAAATTCTTCAGAAACGGAGTAGGGGTAATAGATCATGGCTGGTTGTGCCGGAGGCAGATCCTGCATTCCGGTGTTATTCGGAGAATTGTTTTGCGGTTTGTCGGGGTTGAAGGCGGCGCCTGAAGTATTAGTTGCAAAGTTATAAGCGTGATATACCTTGTTATCGGCAATAAAGTAGGGCCAACCGTAGTTTCCTGCCTGTCTCGCCTGGTTTACCTCGTCATAACCCATAACCCCAAGTGAGAGGGAGTCTTTGCTGGCATCCGGACCGACCTCTCCCCAATAAAGGTATCCGGTACGGGAATCTATGGAAATACGGTATGGATTCCGATTACCCATTACGTAGATCTCAGGCCGTCCTTTGGGATTGTCCTTTCCAAACAGATTGCCCTCGGGAATGCTATAGGTACCATCCGCCTCGGGCTTTATCCTGAGGATTTTCCCTCGTAGGTCGTTGGTATTTGCGGCCGACTTTTGAGCGTCCCAAGGGGCGCGTCCGTCGCGTTCATCGATAGGAGCAAATCCATTGGAAGCATGTGGGTTTGTGTTGTCCCCGGTGGAAAGGAAGAGGTTCCCATTCGGACCAAATTCCAGAGATCCACCGGAATGACAGCATTCTTCTCTTTGGGCTTTCACCTCCAGCAGTACTTTTTCAGATCCCAGATCCAGCGTATAGTCTTTTAGAACAAATCTGGAGAGCTTTTGTACGGCTTGCTCGCCGGGATCGGAATAGTAAAGGTATACCCAATTATTTGTGGCATATTCCGGATCCAGGGCCATGCCCAAAAGACCATCCTCCAGTCCGGAGAAGACCTCTAGCCGGGCAATGACACTGTCCCTGGCGGTCTCCAGGTCATAAATATGCACAGTTCCTTTGCGTTCAATAAAGAGGATCTTGTTCTGATCCAAAAAGTCGAGCTCCATGGGTTCTGCCAGATTCTGGGTGAAAGTAACCTTGGAAAAGCGATTCTCTTCCGGGACCACCTCTGCATAAGCCTTGCTGTAATCTATCAGCGAGCCGGGCCCTATGGCATATCGTATCCCACCTAAAAGATGGCTTAGGAAAAGTGGATCCGCATATTGTTCCTTCGTATGGCCTAACCCGGTATAGAAAGAGCGGCCCCCATCGTATTCCTTATACCAGGCTATGGGGTGATTGCTGCCATTGGTACCTCCGGTATAGGTAGACTCATCAATGGTCAGCAGTACCTTGTTTCCGGGATAAATGGATTTGAAATTGTACCACTCATCCGGAGTTTTCCAGCTCTGCGGAAGGGAATCGGTTGCCTGATGATTAGGATTGGTAACATGTACAACCCCTTCCTGTACATTGGGGTCCAAGGGGTGACTATCAAAATAAGCCCCAACCATTTCCCCATACCACGGCCAGCCGTATTCCGTATCGGCTGCGGCATGTACACCCACAAAGCCGCCTCCAGCCTGAATGAATCGCTCTACCTGGCTCTGCTGAACCGGATCTAAAACATCACTGGTAGTATTCAGGAATACGATCACCTGGAAATCTTTTAAATAGGCCTCGTTAAACTGTTGGGCGTCTTCAGTGGCTTCAACGATGAAGTTATGTTGAACCCCCAATTTCCTGATGGCCTCTATTCCTGTTTCAATGGACTCGTGGCGATAGCCGGCGGTTTTGGAAAAGACCAATACTTTAATATCGTTCGTGCTAGCACGAAAGACAAAGAAATAGGCAGCCGTTATCAACAGTACTATTACAGCCAGAATGGAAAGGAGTATCTTTTTTCTCATGTCAGAAATATCAAAAAGGAATAGTTGAGTGAAAATCACTCAAAAGTAAAAATAATTTTGAAACATTGAGTGTTTTTTACTCATTATCTTATTTTTGTATCTAAATCCGCTACAAGAATGTCCGAAATCCATGCAGATATCCTGGCCTCCATACGGGAAGACATCCCAAAGTTCATCCCGCAGCTTTCCGTAAATTGCATGATCTTCAGATTTTGCGATCAAAAGTTACAAGTATCAGTAGTTCAGCCGATTAACAGTGACTTTTGGGTGCTTCCCGGTGGTTTTGTCTACCAGGATGAGAGCATAGATGAGGCAGCCAGGCGGACTATTTTAGAACAAACCGAAGTAGCAGACCTGATCCTTAGCCAATTCGGGACTTATGGTCAGGCAGATCGCAATTTTAAGGAAGAGTTTTCAGCTTTTGCCGAATCCGTTTTTGCTCCGGATATCTATGAATGGCTTTCTAATCGCTTCGTTACTATAGGATACTATAGCATATTGGGAGACCTGACCATCAAACTCAGGAAAAATCCTTTGTTTGAAAAGGTTGAATGGATGAATATTGATGACATTGGGCAACTGGCGCTGGATCATACGGAACTTGTTATGGAGGCCCGTAAGGTTATGGCCAGGGAACTGTTGAGCAAGCCGCTGTTGTTGAGCTTTATACCGGATACTTTTACTATTCCCGAACTGCAGAAGCTCTATGAGGAAATTCTGGGAAGGTCTGTAGATCGTGGAAACTTCAGGCAAAAGATGCTGAAGTCGAATAGCCTGATTAAGATCGGACCAAGCAAAGCAAAGACTAAAAGTCGCCCTCCAGACCTATACAAACTGGACCGGAAAAATTATCTCCGGTCCCTGTCTGAAAATTTTAAATTTGGCTTTTGATGCTGTTACTTCCAAATCCTTAGTAAAAAAGAAGATCTGCACAAATGTTTATACCCCTCTTGAAAAAAGGACTGTAGATACCGTTTTGAAGATGATCTTCAGGTCAATGATAACGGATTTGTTCTTGATATAAAACAAGTCGTATTCCAGCTTGGCGATAGAATCCTCGAGATTCTCCCCGTATTTGAACTTTACCTGCGCCCAGCCTGTAATTCCGGGTTTGATAAGGTGTCGTACGTTATACAATGGGGTAGTGGCCTTTAGCTGGTCCACAAAGACCTTTCGCTCGGGTCGCGGGCCGATAAACTGCATATCTCCGCGAATTATCGAAAGGATCTGAGGGAGTTCATCCACCCGATACCTTCGCAGGATACGGCCAAAGGCGGTAATCCGTGCATCGTTCTTTTGCGCCATTTTGGCCCCTGCTTTTTCCGCGTTGACCACCATGGACCTGAATTTGAATATTTTGAATTCCTTCCCGTTCTTACCTACCCTGTACTGGGTGTAGAACAACGGCCCTCTGTTGAAAAAGAGGTTCAATATGATCACAAAGGGCAGGACCAGCAGGAAAACCAGGCTGATAAAAAAGCAGAAAAGGAAGTTTATCACAAAACTCACCATAGACTGCAGGTAGCGTATCCTTTTGCTCTGCAAGTGAAGCATTTCATAGAAACTGTCATTTCTTGATTTTATGGGAAGCGCTTCGTAAACATTTTCGTAGAAAGAGGTAAAGGTGAGCAGTTCTTTCCCTTCTATCATGGCATTTAAGAGCCGGCCTTCAACGTTAAGGGGGAGATCGTCGTAGTTTCGGATATTGACGATCCAGGTGTTAATATCATTTTTCTGGGCGAGGAATTTCTCGTTGAATTCAGAGACGTTTTTTTCAATGGAATAGGTCCCGGCAACATTGTAAAAGGTCTCAAAATCCTCCCCGTTTATCTTATTGATATCACTGTTTAGCGTTCTGCCTGTTTCGCTGTCGTAAATGTAAAATACCTTTTTTTCAATGTGTACGATCTTGAAGACGGATTCAAAGAACATTCTCCAGATAAAGAATTGGAGCGGGGTAGAGATCAGGAATAGCAGTAGTGATTTCCTCCAAAAGCCTAAATCGAACAGAAGTATGGCAAAAACCACTATGGAAATGGAGAATAGTATTGCCGTTACAACAGACTTGGTAATGGCCGCCCCGGAATTGGAGCTTACTTTTTCTATGTTATAGCTTTCCAGCACATAGGCGTAGGTAAGATAAAAAAGAAACCCCAGGCTTATCAGAATGGACTTAGCGAAAAAGTCCAGATTCTCCTGGTCCACCGCCTTGTTAATGAACAGACCAAGCGCCAGACCAATGATGAAAAGGTCGCCCAACAGTAAAATGAACTTGCGTTCATTCTTATTTAAAATTGCCGAATCTGCCATTCGTTAATTTTTAGTGGGGAGCGCAATAATACAATATTTTTTTGGCCGCCGGAACTCCTCAACTTTAAATTAGTTCAATAGGTTAAAAACCCGATAAACTCCCATAAAATAAGGCACTACAATTGGCCGCGCTCCCGTGTTGTTTCTATGTTCTTTTTATTCAAAAAGCATATCTACGACACATGCCAAATAGGGATATCTATCCCATTTTTCAAAAGTCCGCAGTAAGAAAGTTTGGGGGATGTTACGGTTTAGAAACTAAACCATTTTTTCTTTTTTTGTGCATAACCATAGCCGTACTTACCATAGTAGCCCAGATCGGATTTCTTAACACCGTTAACGATAAATGAAAGATTGTTCAGTTTGTCTTCACGTTTTAACCTGATGGGATACTCCAGCAGCTTTAATTCCGTGCTTCCGGCTTTTGACACGTATATGGTATGGTCTGCAAATTTACTGATGCGAAGGGTGTCCGATACCATCATCATAGGTGCGGTATCCAATATTACATAATCATATTTCCTGGAAACCTCTTCGATGAGTTGTTCCATCCTGGCGCTTCTGAGTAATTCAGCCGGGTTGGGTGGTATCTTGCCTGAATATATAAGATCTATGGTCTCCGTATGTACCAGCACAGGATGTGTGATGTCTTCCACTGTGACGTCCTTGTCATACAAATACTCTGTTAATCCCGGGGTGCCTGGTTTTTTCTTGGACCTGTAGATGTTCTGATCCGAAAAGAAATTGGTGATCTGGGGATTCCGGATATCAGCCCCGATCAACAACACCCTGCTGTCAATACCTGCAAGGGTCATGGAAAGGTTAGACGACACAAAGGTTTTACCTTCTCCAGGCACACTTGAAGTAATAAAAACAACATTGTGCTTGTTGTTGGTTCCATTTTGTAGCACATAATCCAGGTTGGTCGCAATGATCCTGAAGGATTCGGCCAGGGCGGAACGGTCGTGTTTTTTTATAGATCGCTGGTCCTGCTTTTTGGTTTTCGGCACTTCACCCAAAACCGGGATATCACCTACCAATTTTTCAAGGCTTAGCCTGTTGTGAACTTTATTGTCAATAAGATTGTGTATGAATATGGTAGAAAATGGTATCAATACCGAGAATAGAACAGCTCCCAGGTAAATAATTTTTGGCTTGGGAGAAGTAGGAAACTCGCTCGGAGCATAGGCCAGGTCAATAACTTTGGATTTCGGTTTTGAGGAAGCATAGGCGATTTGTGCTTCTTCACGTTTTTGCAATAGATACAGGTACAGGGATTCTGTAGTTTCCTGTTTTCTGGTAATATCACGTAAAGCCCTTTGATTTTTGGGAGCGGAATATATGCGGTAATTCAATCTGGACTGTTGCTGGTTCAGCCCGCTGGCCTGAAGGTTTAGGTTGTCTATCATCCCTTCCAGACTGGACTGCATGATCCTTTTCAAACCGGTAATCTCCTGGTCGAGATTTACTATAATAGGGTTTTTTTCATTAGAGCTCTTGAGTAACCGATTTCTTTCAGCGATCAACTGGTTGTATTTGGTGGTCGCGTTCGCTATGGTAGGATCGGACAAACCGATATTCGAAGGAAGCAACCCAAAATCCGTTTCATTGTCTACTATGCCCTTCATACTCTCAGCAATGTTTAGTTGGGTATTGACATTGCTAAGCTCTCTTTGTGTGCTTGCACTCACATTTAGATTGATATTAGATTCCGATTCTATATTGGTAAGCCCTCTAAGGGTTCGCAGGTCTTCTTCGGATTCGTCAACATCGGCAAGGTTTTCATAGATAGATGATATCCTTTCCTCAATAAAATTGGAAGTTTTGTCCGCCACGGCTTTTCGGTCCGCTATCCCGTTTTCATTGTAGACATTAACTAATTCTGTGAGAATATCAATGGCTTTTTGTTGTACCGGATCATTATAAGAAAGGTTGAGTACATTGGATACCTTATCGGCGGGTTTGATCAATACTTTTTCCCGATATTCTTCGGCGAGTCTGGAGACCGGTCTTACCTCTATCCTGAGGTTTTCCCCCTTGAATTGTTTAAAGTATTCCGAGTTGGGGGTGATTACGACCTCCCCAAGCGGTGTGACAACGTTTTTTCCATATGCTATGGTCTGAGGTGAACCGTTTTCTGAACCTCTATACCTAAAGGTCGCCTCGGTGTCCAGTTCAACATAAAAGTCGATTTCCTTATTGTTGATTACGGAATCAGGTGAAATAAAGTTAAGCTGAATAGGACTGTTAGGGTATATTTCACTGTTCTTGATATTTCCCAGGTGTACGATCCGGATATTCGTCTTGAGTCTATTGACCACTTCAATAAAATTGGATCTGGAATTAATGATCTCAATTTCATCTTCTACTACATTCTCTTCTCCGGTCAACAGATCCATCTCGTTAAAAATATTCAACTCCTGGCCAGCTCCGCGCTCGGGCAGTATTTGGATCTTGGCCTTGGCCGCATACTTCTTGGTAGCGTACCTCAGGTAAACGTAGGAACAGGATATACCCAAAGCTATCGCGAGTGCAAACCATATCCAATGTTTGGTATATCTGCGGACGACCTCCTTATAGTCTGGAAGTTCTGCTAGTTGATTTCTTGAATATTCCTCCATAGATCTAGGTAATTCGCCGGGCTGCGAAATTAATTCATTTTAAATAATTTCTGGGGGTAAATGAAATCGAGGTGATCGGCATAAACAACAAAAGTATTACGATATTCCGTATAAAACAATAGGAATATTGCCTATCCTTCCAGTCTGGTAACCGTAAATGAATACGGGTCGTGAATGGTATTGCTTATTTCAGGTTTGTTCGCCTTGGCATACCGGTCTGAATGGCTCCTGTAATGCAGAATGTTGTCCATCAAGATGGTAACATTCTTGTTAAAGAACATGTTTTCCAGGCATAGCTCATTAATCTTATCTTTCATCTGGCTACGATCAAACTGGTCTTCGCATCTGAAGATCAAGCGTTCGCTCTCGAGGATCGAAGTATCCTTTTTGGCCTGGAAAGGGTAAGGCATATTGCTCCAGGGGTAATCTTCTCTCTTGTTACCAATACTTATGTCGATATCCTTTTTGTATTCAAATTTTGAAAACCTTATGATCTGCCTGGCCAGGTCCATTTCCTTAATTCTTTCTCCCATCTTTACCGTTACTATATCACCCCCGTCTGCAGTAGCGATAGCCTGGGAAATTAGACCAACCAACTCGTTTACCGCGATGAATGAGGTTGTTGCCTCTTCATAGCTTACTTTTAAAGGGCCTCCATTGGCAAGCTGCGTCTTAAAGACATTTACCAGGGAGGATGGCGATTCCAATACATCGCCAAATCTAATATTAATAAAATCGGTTTCTTCCGAATCGTTATGGCAATTGAGGTAGATCTCACCTATTCGCTCAGAGGCCAGGGAATTCGCGAAATCATATCTTCTAAAATTCGAAGAAAGGTTCACGTACTTCTGAACCTTAGACCTTATGGCGAGTTCTGAGAGGATCTTATTTCCCAATACATTTAGCCTAAGCGCCTCATACAGGTTATCCTTGGTGAAATCGTAGATTTTATAACCGGTGGCATTGATCACTATATCCGGAGCGAATTCATTAAATACCTGCTGCATTCTTGGCTTGTCCAGGATATCGGCAAGGATCAGGGAGGTGTGACTCGCTTTTTTGCTGTTGAGCTCCTGCTTCAGATTAAACAAAGAATCATCTGATTTATCTAACATCAGGATGTGCTTGTAGCTGTATTTCATCAGGCGCTTTATGAGCTCTTTACCCACACAACCTCCTGCTCCAAGTACCAGGATTTTCTTGTTGCTGTAAAACAGAGCAAGATCCTTCTCTACAGCACAGCTGTTCTTTCTTTCCTTTGAATAGAGATCCTCAACCCTAAGCTCATCCATTCCCGATAATTGAAGGTCTGCTTCCTTTTTGCCAAGGTGTATACTTAGATCAGCGATTTTGACCTTAACGGGCAACTCTATCATTTTGGTCAGAAGTTCATTGACATTCGGGTCAAAATGACCCGCCTTTGCAACGATCATTTGGCTTATGCCGAATTCCTCAATGATTTCCTTGCTTAGGCTGTTTTTTGAAATTACAGGGATCTGAGACTGAATCCGCTCATTGCTTTCGTCAATAAAAACAACGCCGGCAACAATGTAATCTTCCTGATACGTTCTTTCAAAGGCCGAAATAAAATCGTCTGCCTGTCTGCCCGTGGAAACCAATAACACCTTAATGGCCGGATTTAGTTTCTCCTTACTGCCCTGATAGGCTTTTCTATATAAGTATCTGGAGGCCACAAGGGCCGCAAAACTCAAGAAACTATGTACAATTATTATGGATAGCGGTATCAGGAAACTATTGTCACTGTCCATCACAACGCTGCCGTGCACGACAATCAAAACAATAGTCAAAACGTTTGCCAGGCAAATCGCGTTGAAAATTTTGTATACCTCAGTTACCCTATCGTACTTCACAAAACCCTTGCTGGTACCTATAGCTAAAAAGATAAGGCAGGAGATAGCAATAATAACCGGTAATTGAATAAGCATTTTATCCCCCCGGAGTTCCGGCCAGATAGAAGTGCAAATGCCGTAGGAAGCTATGAACGACACCGCGGTTAGTATGATGTCGATAATAAAAATGAGGCCAACAGAATTAACCCTCTGAGTTATTGTTCTCCGTTTGTTTTTGGTCATAGTGTCGGTTTTCGATCTTAACGAAGGTTGTGTCATTCAGGTGCCAAAAATAAGTCGCTAAATGATGTGATGGTTTATTTTAATCCTATTTTATCATTAAAATTTTTTTAACCCGTTTTTATTATTAAAAATTGAAATTACACGCTTAAATATTAAAAGAAAAGTTTCTCTGTTTTAATTCGACGTAACCTGTAAATATTCGGTAAACTACTTATGTATTAGTAGAAATCAGCGTTCTTAGTGATTAATTGTGAGGCGCTTAGGGCGATAGCTGAGTAGTGGGCAATTCAGAAACTATAAGAACGTATCAGATAGGAGCTTCTTTACTAAATATACAAAAAAATTGAAAACTAATTTTCGATTTAACCTTAGTTTGTCCATAATTTTTGCGTTTTAAAGAATTTTAAATTGGATTTACAATTGTTAAAAAATAATGCGTCATATTTGCTTGAAATTACTATCCTAAACCACACAACACATGAAAAAATGTCTGATAACCGGTATTACCGGCCAGGACGGAGCATACCTCGCAGAGTTTCTGCTCAAAAAAGGTTATGAGGTGCACGGACTAAAAAGGCGATCATCCCTCTTTAATACAGATCGGATAGACCACTTGTATCAGGACCCTCACGTGGAAAATCGAAACCTTTGGCTGCACTACGGAGATATGACTGACAGTACCAACCTGATCAGGCTCATCCAGGAGATCCAACCTGATGAGATCTATAACCTGGCTGCCATGAGTCATGTGCAGGTATCTTTTGAAACTCCGGAATATACCGCAAATGCTGATGGTATAGGAACATTGCGCATTTTGGATGCCGTAAGGTTCCTGGGACTGGAAAAGAAAACCAGGATCTACCAGGCCTCCACTTCCGAGCTCTATGGTAAGGTGCAGGAAGTACCTCAATCAGAGACTACACCTTTCTATCCCAGAAGTCCGTATGCCGTCGCGAAAATGTACGCCTACTGGATCACGGTGAATTACAGGGAGGCCTACAATATGTTCGCTTGTAACGGGATCTTATTCAATCACGAATCTCCAATACGCGGAGAAACCTTTGTGACCAGGAAGATAACCCGGGCTACTTCCAGGATAGCTCTTGGACTACAGGAAAAAGTATTCCTGGGAAATCTGGATGCTCAAAGGGACTGGGGGCATGCCAAGGATTATATCAGGATGATGTGGATGATCTTACAGGCAGACGAGCCTGAAGACTGGGTAATTGCAACAGGGAAGACCACGGCTGTCAGGGATTTTGTGCGCATGAGCTTTGCAGAAGTGGGAATGGAAATTGAGTTCAAGGGTGAAGGCGTAAACGAAAAAGGATATGTAAGCGCTTGCAACGACCCGAAATATCAGTTGGAGATTGGCAAAGAAGTGGTAGCGGTTGATCCGCGTTATTTCAGACCCACTGAAGTTGACTTGCTCATTGGAGATCCTACAAAGGCTAACCAAAAGCTTGGATGGAAACCGGAATACGACCTGGAAGCTCTTGTAAAAGATATGATGCAGAGCGATCTGAAGCTGATGCAGAAAGATAACTACCTTAAAGAAGGAGGCTATCGTATCATGAATTACTTCGAATAAGATGGACAAAAATGCTAAGATCTACATCGCGGGACACCGTGGATTGGTGGGAAGCGCAATACTTAAAAGCCTAAAGAGTAAAGGCTATTCGAATTTCGTCTTTAGAACACATTCCGAGCTGGACTTATCCAATACCAAAGCCGTATCGGAATTCTTTGAGAAGGAAAAACCGGAATATGTATTTCTTGCGGCAGCCAAGGTGGGTGGTATTGTGGCCAACAACATCTACAGGGCTGAGTTTATCTATGAAAACCTGATGATCCAGAATAATGTGATCCATCAAAGCTACCTTCACGGTGTTAAAAAACTGCTTTTTCTGGGAAGTACCTGTATTTATCCGAGAGCATGCCCTCAACCCATGAAGGAAGACTATTTGCTTACTGATGTTCTGGAATATACGAATGAACCTTATGCGATTGCCAAAATAGCAGGGATCAAGCTTTGCGAGAGTTATAACCTTCAATACGGAACAAACTATATCTCTGTGATGCCCACGAATCTCTACGGGCCGAATGACAATTTTGACCTGGAGAAATCGCATGTGCTTCCGGCCTTGATCCGGAAGATGCATTTGGGCAAATCCCTGGAAGAAGGAAATTGGGAGGCCGTAAGGGAAGATCTGGATAAGCTCCCCATAGGATCCGTTAACGGGAAAGCCAGTGAAAAGGAAATTCTGGAGGTCTTGCAGTCCTACGGGATTCAACAAACAGGGAATACGGTACGCGTAGAGATCTGGGGAAGTGGAAAGCCCATGAGGGAATTCCTTTGGTCTGAAGATATGGCTGACGCCTGTGTTTTTATCATGCAAAACAGGGATTTTAAAGATACCTATAGGCTGGAAAACAAGGAGATCCGCAATACCCATATCAATATCGGAACAGGAAAGGACATAAGCATAAAAGAACTGGCAGACCTTATAAAGAAGGTCGTAGGGTTTAAGGGAGAACTCTTCTTTAACTCCGAAAAACCCGACGGTACCATGAAAAAACTCACAGATGTCTCCAAGCTTCACGGGATGGGTTGGAGTCATAAAGTGGAACTCGGAGAAGGAGTTGAGAGGATGTACTCATGGTATGCGGATAAGGTTCTAAATCACTAGGATTTGACTCTTCAAGGAGGTAATAGGATAATTTTCAATACTGGCATTTTATATGCCAAAATGTTCGTTACCATCCTGATATCCCTATATGCAACAAGGCTTATACTGAGCGCTTTAGGTGCTGAAGACTACGGTATCTACGTTGTAATCGGGGGTATTATTGCCATGCTTGGATTTCTCAATACCACGATGGCCACCTCTACCCAACGGTATTTGTCCTTTAGTATGGGCAAAAATGAAAAGGAGGAAGTAAAGCGGGTCTTTGCCAACAGCCTTATACTTCACCTTTTTTTGAGCGTGATCCTGGTTGTTGTTTTTGAAGTTTTCGGTCAGTATCTGCTTGCACAAAAGCTTACCATAAGCCCCGAAAGGTTAGAAGCTGCAAGATTGTTATTTCACCTTGTGGTCGCTTCAACATTTGTGACCATCATATCCGTTCCGTTTGACGGGCTTCTCAACGCCAAGGAAAATATGATCGTAATATCGATCATTAGTATTGTTGACAGTGTGTTGCGGTTGGCCATAGCCTACAGCCTCCTCTTTTACGCTAACGATGCCTTGATCCTGTTTGGATTTCTCATGTTGATCAGGGCAATCTTTATCGCATTTCTAAAAAGGGCGTACTGCAGGCGAAAATACGCTCAGGAATGCAAGGTTCATCTGAAGACCTATTACCGGAAAAAGACCATACGGGAGCTTTACTCTTTCGCGGGATGGAACTTAATTGGCATATTGGCCTATATTTTTCGCAATCAGGGGATCGCGGTTGTTTTGAATTTATTTTTCAACACCGTGGTTATTGCCGCATATGGGATCGCCAATCAGATTAATACCCAATTGAGGACGTTTTCCGGGGCGATGATCCAGGCCATCCAACCACAAATAGTGAAAGATGAAAGCAGCGGAGATAGGGATAGAATGATAAGGCTTTCAATACTTTCAAGTCGGTTTGCCTTTTATATTTTCGCCTTTATAGCCCTTCCGTTATTTCTGCAAATGGAATTTGTGCTACAAATTTGGTTAGAAGAAGTTCCGCCAAACACAGTCATCTTTTGCAAACTGGTCCTGGCTTTTACCCTAATACAACAGTTTAGATTGGGGATTACCATAGCCAGTCATGCCGTTGGGAATATCAAGGAATACCAGTTCTACACTGCTCCTATGCAACTACTGACATTACCAATAGGATATCTTGTATTGAAGCTTGGATATGCTTCGTATTCCATTTTGTGGGTTACGCTTATTATAGAAGTGGTCACGGTTGTCCTAAATATTGTTTTCTTTAAAAAGCTGACAAAGTATAAGCCGGCAGAATTTGTAAAAAGGGTGATTATAAATTGTCTGCTGTCATTGGGTATAGTGGCCGGTGGAATGTATGTTTTGGATATCTTCTTTTTGAATAGCCTTGAAGAACTTCCGAGGTTTCTTATTATTGTTCCACTAACGGCGATTTCCTATGCATTAGCAGTTTACGTCGTCAGTTTTAATAGATCAGAAAAGCAGAAAGTGCGTTTAGTAATCGGAAAATTGGTTTTTCGTAAATAAGACAAAATGAAGCCAGCAATTGTAGTTGTAGCGTACAACAGGCCAGATTCACTGAAGCATCTGCTGGATACTATTGCCAGGGCGGAATACCCGGATGCTGATGTTCCCCTCGTCATCAGCATAGACTATACTGAGGGTGAAAAGCATGAAGAGGTAGTCCGTGTCGCTAAGGATTTCATTTGGGATTTTGGAACTAAGAAGATCATAGAGCATCGTGAAAATATTGGCCTTAGAAACCATATTCTGTTTTGCGGTGATCTGACAAGCCAGTACGGTTCGGTAATCATACTGGAAGATGATCTAAGAGTTGCAACAGGCTATTACGAATATGCCTCTGCAGCTTCCAAATTCTATTACGATGTAGCCGAGGTAGCGGGAATATCACTATATGCTTATGAATACGAGGAGTTGGGCTGGTACAGGTTTTACCCCAAAAACATAGGCGGTGATACCTATTTCATGCAATGGGCGGCGTCCTGGGGCCAATTATGGACAGATCAACAATGGAAGAAGTTCAGAAATTGGTATGTCCATGACATGGACCTTCAGTCCATCAATATTCCGGACGAGGTGAAAAACTGGAAGCACTCCTGGAAGAAATACTATATAGGCTACCTGGTTGAAAACGACCTCTATTATGTGTATCCGTATAGCTCATATACCACGGTTAGGGAATATGTGTCTGAGGAGTCGGGAACTCATCACAAAACTGAAATGCGGACCAACAATGTGGCGCTTTCAGAACGTATTATTAAAAGGAATTTCGCCTTTTCTGGTTTTGAACACGACATCATTAAATACGATGTCTTTTTTCAGCCGGTTAAGCAAAAGGTTTTTGTTAAGGAATTGAATAAGACCCTGGAATTAGAGTTCGATCTTTTTGGAACAAAGAAAGAAAAGAATATCCGTGCTGAATATTTAGTATCCACTAAAAGTATCCCGGATAAAGACCGTCTCGCGGCCTTTTCCAACAAACTCATTCCATATGAAGACAATTTGCTTCTATATGAAAAAGGGGATGTTTTTAAGCTGGGTCCCAAAAGCTCATTTCATTACGGTGAAAAGAGTTTCTTAAGACGGGGAAAAACACTATATCACATGAGGAAGATCTATGCGATGAAGGAGATGTTGTTGGCATTTGTTTACCGCTTATTGCACAAAGTTACGGGTTAGTTGAAGGTCCCGGGAACTTTAGTGTCTCTAAGCTGTTTGAAGCAAGTTAGATGTATTTTAAACTGAGTTAAAAATGTACCATGTTTACGCGCTTTGCCGAGTAATATTTGTTGATTAATCAGATTATAAGGCAGTCGACTAAAGCAATAGAAACCGTAAATGTGGTATCACAGAAAATGAGTGCAAGTAATTATGAGTATAGTACTCTTTGATCCGGATTACTCCGGACATCATTCGGAATATATAAGTCATTTGGTTGATTTTCTAACAGAAAATGACCTCCAAACAACTTATCATCTTGTAGTACCCCCTGATTTCAAGTCCCAGTTTACGGACATAACCCGGAAATCAGAGGGTTCTGAAAACATCCATTGGCACTATTTGAAGGAGGAAGAAATCGAAAGCCTGGAAAATCTCTCTATGATGAAAAGGTCCTTTGTAGAGTACCGCCTAATGTGTAAATATGCGGAACAGCTTAGGGCAACAACGGTCCATCTGCTCTATTTTAATACCTTTCAGCTTGCGCTTGCATTCAAGAGGCCAAATTTCAGTATACGCGGTATCCTTTTTCAGCAATATACGCGTATGCCTAAAAATGGCCTGAAAAATCGACTGAAGTATTATAGAAAATGGTTGACAACCAAGGCATATTGCCTCAATCCCAGGATAGAGCGGGTATATATCCTCAACGATTCAAAAACGGTAGACGTCCTAAACAAAAAATTCGATACTTCAATATTCGCTGTATTGCCAGACCCTGTACCGATAATTGAACCTTTGGAAGGATTCGATATTTACGGATATTACAATATACCATCGCACAAGAAGATCATACTTCACTTTGGTACCCTGGCAAACAGAAAAGGATCGTTTGAGATTGTGGATTCCCTTCAGTATCTGAATGGAGAACACAGGAAGGGGTTAACAATTTTGATGGTTGGAAAACCGGAGGATGAGAGCACCAAAAACCTACTCGAACAGAAGATCTCAACACAAACGAACGAGGATTCATCACTTGTGATCATGGATAGCAAATTTGTTTCCAATGCACAAATGAAAAGCTTGTTCAATCAGTGTTACGCGGTACTTATGCCGTATAAAAACCCGGAAGCCTCAAGTGGTATTTTAGGGCACGCCATTGCCTCAAAAAAGCCTGTTATCATTACGGGAGAGGGGCTGCTAAAAGAATTGGTCGAAGAGAGCGGTAATGGCCTGTTCCTGGATCGGATTACCCCCAGGCAAATCGCCAAAGGCATAGAGGGGATAGATAGTATCGGTAAGGAGAATTCGGATAACGAAAAATACCTGTCAGATCATACACCTTACGAATTTGCAAAAACGGTATTAAATTGAAAAACAGAGGACATAACAAATTTCTCGTTTCTTTTCTGGAGAAAAACGTGGCCTTTGTGTCCTTTTTTGTTTACAGTGGGTATTACGCGCTTCTGGCCATAATTATTGCCGTATTGGGTGCAGATTCTTCCCGACTGGTATCCGTGCCAATTCGCCTGCTTACCACTGTAATAATGGTGTTAGTTATAGTTTTTACCAGCTTTTACTTTAAGGAAAAATCCTCAAAACGAAAGAGTATTTATTATTTCGTCTTCTTTGTTTTTTGGATGTTGTACATACTTAAGCTGTTGTACCATTACAGTGCGGATTACCCTTTACGATCCAGTTGGATCGAGTATCTCTTATATGCTGTTAATTTTAGCATATTGCCTTTTGTGATGTTTTCAACCATATCCTTTGAGAAGTACAAAAGGATCATAATTAACAGCATCATTTTTTCAGGTTTTGTCATGGGTGCGACTACCTTGTACCTGTATAAGGATCTTTTGACCTTGGGAATTGGTCTTAGGTCTGCTATTTCCTTGGAAAAGTTTGGGGACGCCCTTAGCCCGCTTGCGTTGTCTTACGCCAGTGTACTTACGCTGATACTCTGCATGTACAAACTGCTTTTTGGAGTGGTGGGTAAAAAATGGGAATACGTATACCTGTACATGACCATAGTTTTTTCTTTGGCCATGTTCTTGTTTGGGGCATCAAGAGGGTCTATTTTGGCTTTTGCGTTTAGTCTGGTCTACCTGATAGCTCAATCAAATTTGGTTGTCAAGATCAAAACGGTATTGAGCCTGGTATTAGCCACACCGCTTTTTTTATGGGGTGTTGAATTTACAGGAAGCAGCATACTTCAAAGAACTTCTAATTCCGTAGAGTCCGGAACAACCGGGAGAGAACGTTTATGGATAGACGCCTGGACTGAATTCTTGAACTATCCCTTTCTGGGGAATAGGATAGAAATTGGTTATCACCCTCACAACATTTTTATGGAAACCTTAATGGGTATGGGCCTGGTTGGCTTCATAATCCTCGTGGCGATGGTATTTATAACTATTTCCGGAATGTTTAAGTTACCCAAAGTGAATAGGGATTATATATGGGTCTCCTTAATATTTATTCAGGGAATTTGTCAGAGCTTATTCTCAGGATCAATAGTTACGGCAACATTGGTCTTCTTCCCAATGAGCATAATACTGGCAAATCTATCTAAAACGTATTTCTCAAGACCGAAATAAGATGAAAGTATCGGTAATAACAGTCTGTTACAACAGCGAAAAGACAGTAGAATCAACCATAAGATCGGTAGAAAATCAAACCTATTCAGATATTGAGTATATCGTAGTGGACGGCAAATCCAAAGATGGGACACTAGCTATCGTAAAAAAATATCCACATGTAGTCACCAAATGGGTCTCTGAACCCGACAACGGTCTCTACGATGCTATGAATAAGGGTATTGAGATGGCGACCGGGGATGTAGTAGCCTTGATCAATTCGGATGACCTGTTCAGCGATGACTATGCCCTTGAAAAAGTAATGAACGTGTTCAGGAAAAATCCGGAATTGGACTCCGTATACGCGGATCTGTACTACGTTGCCCAAGATGATATTGACAACATCGTCAGAAGGTGGAAAACAGGAAAAAGAAAAAGCTTTAGATCCGGTTGGCATCCTGCCCACCCTACATTTTATTTAAAAAGGGAAGTATATGAAAAGTATGGGCTGTTTAACCTGGATTTTAAACTAGCGGCGGATTTTGAAATTATGCTCCGTTTCCTTGAAAAATATGCCATCTCTACACATTACCTCGAAGAGTACTTAGTAAAGATGAGGCTGGGTGGGGCTACCAACAATAGTATTAAGAATATTATTGATGGAAATATGGAGTGTTTAAAGGCGTACAAGATCAATGACCTAAAAGTAAACAGAGTCCTCTATCCTTTCTTTAGGACAGTACCCAAATTATTGCAGTTCACCAGGACATAAATCATGTCTGAGAAAGACTTTTTATAATAAAGCGAAAGAAAAAAAATCGTTGAACTGCAACAAAATCAGGCAACTGCACGGTATTTCGTCGAAAAATGCGTTTTTCGTGAACTAAACGCGAAAAATCCCCGTAGTTAATATGAAGTGATAAATTTTGATCTTTGTTTTTTTGAGCAAATCTGATTATTTGTAATTTCAAAAACCCCAAATCCCCTAATAGAAAGAACCTGCTATGAATGCTAACTACATTAACAATTTTGTGTATCTCATTATTCTCGCACTGAGCTTAGTGCTTAACTCCTGTAGCAAAGACTCTGAAGTCGCCGTTCAACCGGAAACTATTACCGAGACGGATCCTGATGGAGGCAATGAGGAGTCCGAGGAAGAAGAAGAACAGGAGGAAGAGAACGATCCCGATTCCGGGAATGAGGATTTTACGATTCCCGAAGGGAGTTATTATGTAACAGTTGATGGTTCGGCCTCTAATGACGGGCTTTCGGAAGCAAATGCCTGGAGCATAGAACATGCCTTCTCCAATGCCAGGGCAGGAGATCATGTCTTTATAAGATCAGGAGATTATGGAAATGTAGAACTTCAGCCTGGCCACAGCGGAACTTCAGATGAACCCATACGCTTCATAGGATATCGTTCCGAACCCGGAGATATTTCGGCAAATAATGGCTCGACCTTCAATTACGGTGATGATCTGAATGCAAATGACATGCCTTTGCTAAGGGGGAACCGGGTGGACAATATCGGGCAGGGATCGGGGATTTTTAATTTTCACTCCCATATTCAGATCAGTAATATCCAGATCACCCATTACGCTCAAGGTGTTTTTTCCAGCGGGGCCAACACCGTATTAGACAATGTTATTGTGACGGAAGTAGGAGATTTTAACCCTGCACATACCTTTCCGGATAACACTTCGGATCCTACAATAAGTTATGCCGGGATTGGGATCAATGTTACAGGCGACTATTCGATTATTAAAAACTGTTTTGTACTGAACGCCGGAGCTGAAGGTTTCAGGTTTTCAGACTGCCAGTACCAGAAGCATTCCTATAATAAGGTGTATTCGGATAGCTTCGTGAATCCGTGTGACTATTACTATTTACTTGCCTTAGGAGCGGACAATAACGAGTTAGACAACATCTATGTGGAAAGAATAGGTGAAATACAGCACCTGGGTCATGGATTGATACTAAAGTTCGATGCCAAAGGGAATGACATTCGTGATTGCACCATAAAGAACACCTGGCTGGAACTGTCCTATTCTGAAGTATCCGATAACCAGTTCACCAATTGTGATGTCATAGGAGGTGGTCCTAAAAATGAAGGGGCATTGCTGATCGCTAACGGAGCACATCACAACACCTTTACCCAATGCTCGGTAGTGAATTGTGATGGGGTGGCTTTTTCCGATTGGGACGAAGATTTTAGCAGGGGAGATGTCAGGAATGCCGGCCATAACAATACCTTCGAACAGTGCGTATTCGACAATAACCGGGCTGGGATGAACTTTTTCTGGTTTGATCAGGAACAAAAAGACTCACCTGCTCACGACAATGTTTTTAATGGTTGCACCATTTCAAATACGGAACATTTGTTTCTCGTAGATCGCATCAACACAGACAACGCCCTGAATAATTGCACCCTGATAAACATAACCAATCTTAGGGGTAGTACCTATGAGACCCTGAATTCCGGCCTTACGCTAGACGCTGTTTATCAGAACAATACACTGGAAAACTGCGGCTTCAGTCTGGATTGACCCGAAGGGGATTCCTACAAACTTTTGGTAAAATGGACCCTTAAAATTTAACACCAGGGGTTCTTCGCCGTCCGTAAATGAATTTTATCCAAGTAATTCTGCGAATATTGGATTAAATGCTATTTTTACTACAGTCCACTTCAATTGTGTTTGTCTGAAATCCTTTTTAGAATAAACACTATATTGTGTTGGAAATAAAGTATATCCATTTAATATGGGATATAGCGCTTATAGCTTGGAATTAAGTCTGGGAACCAAAAACTGATCGAAAATACTTCCTATTCCAAAACTATCGAAGCACTGAGCAAATGATGGCTTTACAATTGCTTGCCCGCAATGGTCCGGATAAGCAAGTTATGGCTAGTCGTAAGCTAGAATTTTGTCACTTCGATTTTGGCGGAATCAAATCAAAAATTCCAAATAAAGCTTTTAAGATTCAAAACTTTCATCCCCGATCTTTAGCTAATCGCTATTGACGCCCTGCTCCTGCTGCCTCAAAACTTAGCATTCTTACTACATCAAACACGAGCTAAAGTTTAAATAAACTTAGAATTATGTGTGGAATTTTTGGAGTATTGAACTTTGGGAAGAGATCTCAGGTAGACCTTAACAAGTTAAAACAGGGTATTGAGTTGCAAAGACACCGGGGGCCAAATTTCCGAAAGGCCCAATTGGTTGACGATTACCTTGGTTTAGCCCATACGCGCTTGTCCATTCTTGATCTATCGGACTGTGCCAATCAACCCTTTGAGAAATTAGGCCTTTATTTGGTGTTCAATGGAGAGGTTTTCAATTACGTAGAGTTACGGGAGGAACTAAGCGAAAATGGATATAATTTCAGTACCCGATCAGATACGGAAGTAGTAATTACCGCTTATCACTTTTGGGGCGAGGACTGTGTATCACATTTTAATGGGATGTGGGCCTTCGCTATCTATGATCCTGAAAAGGATGTATTGTTTTGTTCCAGGGATAGATTTGGGATAAAACCCTTTTACTATGTTGAATACGAGGGGGATTTTCTGTTTTCCTCAGAGATCAAATCGATCTTGCATTATTATCCTTCCCTGAAAAGGCCAAATTACAATGCAATTTCCGCCTTTTGTCGTGAATCCGCCGGGGGCGAAAACGTAGAGACCTGGTTCAAGGATATCTTCAGGCTTCCTCCGGCTCATAGTCTTTCTATCAAAGAGGGTAAGATCGATCTAATACGATACTGGGATTTTCCTACATCTGTGGATAAGACCAAAGATTATGAATCCTTCTACTCCGAATACAAGTCGCTATTCCAGGACGCCATTAGAATAAGGCTCAGAAGCGATGTGCCGCTGGGGGCTACCATGTCTTCCGGGTTGGACTCTACGTCCATAGTTTCTACAGTAGATAAGAATTTCGATCAAAGGATCAAGGCGTATACCGCGAGTTTTCCTGAAGAGATCTATGACGAATTTCAGATCGTTTCTGAATTACTGAATTGTTTTTGCTTCGAGCCAAATCAGGTCCTAATTGAATACGATTCTTTTCTCTGTGATATGAATAAGCTGATCTATCATCTGGAATCCGGGCATGCCTCACCAGCGATCTTTCCTTTAAGTAAGATCAATGCCGAGGCCACCAAAAAACTAACGGTAATTCTGGAAGGCCAGGGGGCTGATGAACTACTTGCCGGATACCTGGATTCAGTTTTTATAGATTACCTTCTTGATCTGTTTAAATCCCTAAGGTTCAAAAAGATCTATAAGGAAATCAAACTGTTTAAAAAGAATTGGTCCCTTAAGACCGCTGTACTGCTGTTTGGTAGAAATCATATGCCGGAATTCCTAAAAAAAATGTATCGTAAAAAGCAAGGTACCGAAGCAGTGTTTTCGGGTCACCTCAAAAAATACAGCTCGGAATCCACAAAAGTCCCCAAGATCAAAGCCGTTGCAGGAGAGACCAGATTACACAGGATTTTGCGGAAACAACACAAATCGGAACTGGTTAACCTATTGTTTTATGGCGATGCTGTATCTATGATGCATTCCCTGGAAAGCCGCTTACCTTTTATGGATTATCGCCTGGTGGAACTGGTATTTAAAATGCCTAATTGCTACCTGATCAATGAAGGTTATGGCAAATTCATTCACAGAAAGATCGCAGAAGAAGTACTGCCGAGATCAGTAACCCACGAACGCAGCAAAAATGGATTTAGATCCCCGGTAGAAAGGGCGTTTAAAGAAGATCAGGAAGTTGAGGATATACTTTTAGGAGATGCCCTGGAAGCCAGGAATATTTTTGATAAAAAGGTACTTAAGGACCTATTGACAAAAACAAGAAATGAGGAGCAAGACTACTCAAGGGTCTTGTTTAGGATCCTATCTGTAGAATTGTGGTTTAGAACGTTTATTGACCAATAGGTGACAAATTCTTCATGGAGGAGGTCTAAATTTTCAGATCCTGGTGCTACTTTGTTACAAGTTCATCAACGGGCCTTATTACATTGTTCCATCCTAAAATTGTTCGCCCCTCAGATAAAACTGACAATGTTTCTCCAATTTTCTGCATTTCTTCCTGAAATCCCATAGTTCCAGGGGTTGTAATTGAGTATTTCATCGAAAAAAACAGACTCTTTAGCGATAATAGGGCTTGAATTTTTAGTTTTGTAAGTGGAGTTGGAGATAGTTTGAAAACCGTTCAAAATTATTACCTATTCCGCAGACCAACTTGCATTGTTTTTCCGTATATCTTAAAACATAATTATTCGTCTGAATAACCACTGTAACTAATCAGGCTTTATGAGATTTCACCCCACAAGAATCCATGCAATTTTCCTTTGCCTGTACTTTATATCTTTTTCCCTCATTTTTTCCTGCACCAAAGACAGAGATCTCATTTTGGACGCCGTTCTGAATGACCCTAATCCTACTGTAAATGAGGAGCAAACGGATGGTGAAGAGGATTCCGAAACTGAGGAAGGGGCCGAAGAAGAAGAGGGAGAAGAAACTACCGAAGAGGAAGGTACCAACGAAGAGGAGGAGGATTCCGGCACGGAAGAGGATTTTGAAAGCCGGGTGACCCGTTTCCCAGCCATAAATGATGCCCACCTGCAAAGTGGGCAGGGGTATAATCAGCAAATTGTTCGACTTCAGGAGAATTGGAGGACCAGTTACCTGATGTTCGATCTGAGCCAAATAGATTCCATAGGTGCTTATATTACTGATGCCCACCTGGAATTCACCATCAATAGTGACGATGGGAACGGAGAGATCAATGTATATAGCGGAAATTCCAGTAATTGGTCTGAGGACGATCTTTCTGAGCAGACTGCGCCTGCGACAGAGCTGCAGTTGGGAACACTGATCAAGGAATACAATGTAGGTAACACAGAAGAAATTCAGCTTAGTGGCTCCGATCTTATTCCTGAGAAAACCACGCTCATTCTGGATCACAAAGATGGAAATGATCTCGCATTTGCATCAAAGGAACATCCCTCGGTGGCAGGGCCTCAACTTGTGGTTACTTACAATGCTCCTAAAGATGCCGAGCAGATCGTAGTAGAAGAAGACACCGGAGGAGATGGAGGAAGTGACGGTGGTGGTAACGGCGGCGGAGAAGATACCAACGAAGAGGAAACCAACGAGGCACCAATGGCAGTTGCGGATGCATCCCCTTCTGCAGGAGGAGTGCCCCTGGACGTTTCGTTTACAGGAGGTAATTCATCTGATGATAATGGAATTACTGGCTATTCCTGGGATTTCAAGGACGGTTCTACCGCATCCATAGCCAATCCTAGCCATACCTTTACTGAAGTAGGTACCTATCAGGTAGAACTTACCGTAAGAGATGCCGAAGGACTTACGAATACGGATGTGGTTACCATTGAAGTGAATGAAGAACAGAATGAAGGACCAATCGCCAGGGCCAGCGCTAACCCAACCTCAGGAGAAGCCCCTCTTGACGTATCCTTTAGAGGAAGCGATTCTACGGACGACCATTCGGTAGCGAGTTATTCCTGGGATTTCAAAGATGGATCTACATCAACCCAGGCCAATCCTGATCACACCTTTACCGATCCGGGAACCTATCAGGTGGAGCTCACTGTACGAGACGAAAATGGTCTGTCAGACAAAGATATTGTGACCATAACGGTTGAAGAAAGACAGAATGAAGCTCCCAACGCGGTAGTATCCGCGAATCCCAGATCAGGAACCGCGCCCCTGGAGGTACAGTTCACAGGAAATCAATCTACGGATGATAATCAGGTGACTTCTTATTCCTGGGATTTCAAGGATGGATCGACCGCCACAAACACTAACCCTTCGCATACGTTTACAGATCCCGGAACCTATGTGGTGGAGTTAACGGTAAGGGATGAAGAAGGTTTATCTGATAAGGCAAGTGTTACCATAACCGTTACTGCTCCGCAACAGAATGAAGCCCCTAACGCTGTGGCTACTTCCGATAGAACTTCCGGTGATGCCCCCTTGACGGTTCAGTTCAGGGGAGACCAATCCACCGATGATAATGGTATAGTCGGGTATTCCTGGAATTTTGATGACGGCTCCAGTTCCGCTAATGCGAATCCTTCTCATACGTTCAACAGTCCCGGGAATTATGCCGTGCAGTTGACCGTCCGGGATGGTGGGAATCTGACCAGTACCGCTACTTTGAATATCACAGTAAGCGAAGCATCTTCAGGCGGTGGAGGCAATGCACCTGATGGCAGCTACTACGTAACCGTAAATGGTTCTTCTTCCAACGATGGCCTGTCCGAATCCAATGCCTGGAGCATAGAGCATGCCTTTGCCAATGCCAAAGCCGGAGATTACGTTTATATCAAAGCAGGGAATTACGGAAATGTTACGCTACAACCCGGAAACTCTGGTACTTCGGGCAATCCTATCCGTTTTATAGGCTATCGTTCACAACCCGGGGATATTTCAGCAAGCAATGGTTCTACCTTCAATTACGGTGATGCGCTCAATTCAAATAACATGCCGCTAATACGGGGTAATCGTGTTAATAATGAAGGCCAGGGATCAGGAATTTTCAATTTTCACTCAAATATTCAGATCAGTAATATCCAGATCACACATTACGCACAGGGTGTTTTTTCCAGTGGTTCTAATACGGTATTGGACAATGTTATAGTAACAGAGGTGGGGGATTTTAACCCTGCACATACCTATCCGGATAATACCTCAGATCCTACGTTGAGTTATTCCGGAATCGGGATCAATGTTACGGGTGATTATTCTGTGATAAAGAACTGTTTTGTACTGAACGCCGGGGCAGAGGGCTTCAGGTTTTCTGACTGCCAGTACCAGCAGCATTCTTATAACAAGGTTTATTCTGATAGCCGTGTAAACCCTTGTGACTATTATTACTTACTGGCCCTGGGCGCTCATGACAATGAGTTAAACAACATATATGTGGAACGGGTAGGGGAACTGCAGCACCTCGGCCATGGACTGATCTTGAAATTCGATTCCAAGCGGAATAACGTTCGCAATTCCACAGTAAGAAATACCTGGCTGGAACTTTCCTATTCCGAGGTCTCAGATAATCAGTTTACCAATTGTGACGTCATTGGAGGTGGTCCTAAAAATGAAGGGGCACTATTGATTGCCAACGGAGCCCATCACAATACCTTTACGCAGTGTTCGGTGGTGAATTGTGATGGAGTGGCTTTTTCGGATTGGGATGAAGATTTTAGCCGTGGAGACGTGAGGAATGCCGGTCACCACAATACCTTCCAACAATGTGTGTTCAACAATAATCTGGCGGGGGTAAACTTTTTCTGGTTTGATCAGGAACAAAAAAACTCGCCTGCCCATGACAATGTTTTTGACGGTTGCACCATGTCTAATATGAACCATCTCTTTTTGGTCGATCGGATCAATACCAATAATACGCTGAGAAACTGTACGCTAAGAAACATCAATGAACTTCGCAGCAGCACCTATCCAACTTTGAATTCAGGGATGGCACTAAACGCGGTATACCAGAACAATACCCTGGAAAATTGCGGTTTTAGCCTCGATTGATCTGTTCCCGGGTCCTGACTACAATTTTGCACTGAAATACCACCAAAAGTCAGTGTAGTAGGTACTTTGCCGTAGGTAAATGAATTTTATCCAACTTATTCTGCCAAAAGTGGATTAAAATATACCTTTATACCTTGTAGTAGCGATCATAATTCAACAAAAAAAGATCTCATAACCAGTGCTTTAGCGAGAAAATCAGAATTTTTTGGTTGGGTCTTTGTTGTAAGGATTGCTCAGAAAAATCATCTGTTGTTGAAATAAGCTTTGGATCGCGTATCAGAGTAACAATGAATGTTTTCAGCTTTTTGCTAAAGACGAAGTATTCAATATCTACTGGGCAGCACAACATAGCATGAAAACAAATATGGAGAAACCTTAAGCAAACGGCATATCTTAACAATAGAGTAACTTTAGAAATGCTATTTTCGCCCTTCATCGATCCGGTTTAACAGGGGTCCTGAAGCCGATGTATCAAAAACGGTTCACTAATGAAAAACGTGCTGGTCGTCTACCACTATATAGCTCACTACCGTATCCCAATATTTAATTTATTATCAAAAAGTGATAATCCTCGTTACACTGTATTATCGGGGTTAAAAACGGATATAAAAATTAAGACGGCCGATAGTGAATTAGCAAAATTACCTCCCTCTAAAGGTGGCATTAATTGGAAGATCATAAAGAATTTCTGGTTTTTGAAGTATTTCCTGTTTCAATTTCCAGTATTAAAACTAAGTCTTTCAAGAAAGTACGATACCGTGATATTCATAGGGGTGATGTATTACATTACGACCTGGTTCGGTGCAATTTTCGCTAAGTTATCTGGAAAAAAGGTCATCTTCTGGACCCACGGTTTTATCCGCGAGGAAAATAATTTAAAAGGGTTTGTTAGAAAACAATTCTACAAATTAGCAGACGAGATATTGGTATATGGGCAATGGGCCAAAGATATTTTGGTCTCCAAAGGATTTGATCCGGCAAGAGTAAACCTCATATACAATTCGTTGGATTATGATCACCAGCTCAAAATACGAAATGCATTCCAGGATGGGGTACCACTTGAACTCTTTAAGGACAAAGAATTACCTGTCATCGGGTTCATCGGGAGGTTGACACCTCAGAAAAAAGTGAATTTACTGTTAGAGCTGGCGCGTAAAATAAATGCCGAAGAAAACAGGGTAAACCTGCTTATAATTGGAAGTGGGGAAGAGGAAGACCATTTGAAAGAGCTGGCTTCCGATCTTGGCCTGACAGACAATATCATATTTTATGGAGCATGTTACGATGAAGAAGTATTGTACAAACTCATCAGGTCTATGAAGGCAATAATTTCACCTGGTGAAGTAGGACTAACCGCGATCCATGCCCTCACCTATGGAGTTCCTGTCATTACCCACAATAAATTTAATCGGCAAATGCCGGAGTTTGAGGCAATAATTGAAGATAAGACTGGGGATTTTTTTGAGTATGACAATGTTGATAGTCTAAAGGAGGTAGTATTGAAATGGATGTACGAGAAAAAAGCAGGGGATACTGTAAAGGAATGTTATCGGGTTGTGGATGAGTACTACAATCCATATACTCAAAAGGAAATATTTGACGCTGTAGTATGAAACCGTATAAACTACTCTCTTACAAAAGAAATTCCAGAATTGCCAAATCAGCAAAGGTCTATCCCTTCACACGAATAACCAATTCTGAGATAGGCGATTTCTCTTATATCAGTTATAGTTGCACTATAAACGGTTGCAGCATAGGCAAGTTTTGTTCAATCGCCAGCGGGGTAAAAATTGGCCTTGGAAAACATCCAACCAATTTTGTGTCTACAAGCCCGTTCTTTTATGCTCCTCATAATCCGCTTAACAGGTCTGTGGCTGAAGAACTAAAATTTGAGGAATCTGCTCCGGTAAAGATCGGGAACGATGTGTGGATCGGGGCTAATGTAGTGGTTTTAGACGGCATTGAAATTGGTAATGGAGCAATAATCGGAGCAAATAGTATAGTTACTAAGAATGTTTCTCCTTACTCCATAGTAGGAGGCGTACCTGCCAAAGAAATAAAGAAAAGATTCTCAGAGCAACTTGTAAATGAGTTGAATTCGCTGAACTGGTGGGACTTACCAACGACCTTTTTCGAAAAACAAGAGGTAAAGGGCATTTTTTCCGGTGAACTTGATGCTTCCGGGATCGAAAAGTTATCAGCATTGGTTAAAGCCTATAGGCAAGAAGACAAAAAGGTATAGGTCTTTCAGTTTGATGTTTATAGAAATTAAAAAATATGACAAATCATATCGTTCAAAATAAACCTTGTATCATTTTTTTGAACAAAGGCAATCCGAATCATTTGAAATTCGCAATAAGCGAAGCCAGGAAATACAATCCGGATTTGGATATAATTCTCTTGGGAGACGAATCCAATAAAGTTTATGATGGGGTCAAACACTACAGCATAGATGATTATTTTGAATCCGCATTAGACTTCAAAGAGAATTATTATGAGCATATGTCTAACAATTCTTATGAATTCGAATTGATCTGTTACCAAAGATGGTTTGTGATCGATGAATTCCTTAAGAAGCACGATTACCCTTTTTTGTGTTATGTAGACAGTGACATCCTGATCAAAAAGAACCTCTTGGAGTATCTCGAAACCATTCCTGAAGAGGATTACTATTTAATTGGGCATAAGGATCCGCAAGGAGAGTATTTTAATCCCAGCCTTAATTTTTATACGGATCGAACTATTTCAGACATAACCTCCTTTATTAAGAAGTCCTATGTAGATGAAGGAATACTTCAAAAACTGAGGGATAAATGGGCATATCACAAAGAAAACAACGTACCTGGCGGCATCTGTGATATGACCCAGCTAAAACTCTTTTTTAACCATGAGGTAGGGGATTCCTTAAAAGTTCACGATATCTATGATCTAGGCAAGAACAAATATGTTCCTGATGGCAATGTAAACATCGACAGTAACTTTTATGACAACGCGCAATTTAAAATGCATCTTGGAGTAAAACTGATCAGGAATATTGATAATAAGTCTTACGGCTACCTTCAAAATGGGGAAAAGGTTGCCTTGCTCTCTTCTCATTTTCAGGGGCGTGCTAAAAAGCTGATGAAGTATTATACGGATGTGAACTTCAATCCGTCGTCTATAAAGAATTCCCTAAAAATAAGACTAACCTGGTTAGTTGTCCGACTCGCGCGGAATCCATTTGTATTTCGTATTTACGAAAGGATAAAAGGTTAAGACAATTCTGATCCTTGCTTAAGTTGCTTCCGAACTGGCTTTTTTGACCAGATCCGGATGATCAGGCTAGTCTTGCCCTGATATACATGTCCCTGTTTGGGCTTTTCGGGAAAAGGTTTTTTATGCTTCCATTTCTATTCAGGAGGATCTTGGCGCTCTCCTTCATAACAGCCACAGGATTTTTAGTGATCAGTGGGAATTGGGCATGCCTGTATATTTTAGTCTGGACAATCTCAAATCCGTTTCTTTTCAGTATATCCTCTACTATAGATTGATTAGCAAAACTTATGTGGTCCGGCGCGTAGTAAGGTTTGTGATGATCCTCAGCTGCCAAATGCGAGGAATGACCAGTTTCCAGGAATAACTCACCCTTGTCCTTTAATTTGGATTTTAAGGTTCTAACAAACTGTACTGGATCAGGGAGGTGTGAGTAAACGTTAAGCATTGAAATAAAATCATACTTAACGTCATGGCTCTCTATATCAAAAAAAGTGACGTCTAAATTTCTGTCAACACAAAAAGACTGCTTTTGTTTATTGGGTTCAGACCCTATTACCTTTAATTTGTTTCCAGTGTAATTACCCAGAGACTCAATGAACTCACCAAAACCACAACCGATATCCAACCAATTTAAAGAATCCTGGGACAGTGACTCCTTGGTATAAAAGTCTTTGAGAACGCTTTCGTAGTTCTTTACTTTTAGCGGGCTGTAACTACCGGTTACGTTGATGGTAGAATCTCCGCGGTGCATGCCCATTTTATGCGAAGAATTTATTTCTTCCTGTGAGGGCTGGGGGTTCAGGTAAACCAATCCACATCCAACACATTTAACATAGGTAAACCCATTTTCTTCATCATAGAGCTCTGATCGGCTTTCACCGCAGTTGTAACATGTAACAGAAATTCTTTTCATGTGCATTTAGTGTTTGGTTCCTGGATTTATTTTAAATGAACAGGGCGATTTCCAGGATCAGCTTGAAAATCGCCCGATATCATCATTATACTTATTTAATCATAAAACTTTTATTTCGCTATTACGAGAGGGCTACTATTGGTTTGCCCTTTATTATCCACCGTTCTGACGAAATAAACTCCGGTTTCCAATGAGCTGATATTCAGTAAATACTCTCCGCCTTTAAGGACATCATTGGCCTCATAGATCATAACAGCCCTTCCACTTGCATCAAAGATAATAATATCCTCCAGCACGGAATTGCCTGGATTTAGCCATACTGCGTTAGATGCAGGGTTAGGATACAATACCGATTGCACATTTTGAACTTCCGGTCCGAAGCTGTCCAGGTCAACCTTAAAGGAAGAACTTCCTGTGGCGAAGACCTCAACATTGTCAAAATAATAGAACTCATTGGAGATGCTAACCTGTGCTTCCACAATAACCTGTATAGTGCTACCAGTAAGTCCTGTAGCAGAGAAGGTCTGTGGGGAAATATCGTTCTGAGCAAAACCAAATTGTACAGGAGTTCCCCCATCTACGGAATAGAATGCTCTGATGAAATCAGCATTTTCCTTATTGTTATCCCCGTCATTTACATCTACGGAAACATTAACCACGGCACCGCTAATAGAGATAACCTCCGAAGTCCAGGTACCAAAGGAACCGCTGCCATTGGTTTCGAATTGACCTCCCTGTACCTCAAAAGATCCACTGCCTCTGGAAGAGGTCCATGCCGTAGCGCCATTATCCACTGTAGTCCCGTTGGAAAGCCCGCTAAAGTCTTCAAGCCATAAAGAACCTGAAGTGATTTCCTCCACCACAGTGATTGGTATGGTGGTGGTGGTCACAACGCCACTCAGATCCGTAGTATTCACTACTACATCATAGGTTCCCAGAGCGCTTAGAGGGGGTGTGCCGCGAATAGTTCTTGTCGCCGCGTTGTACTCCATCCAGGCCGGTAATGCAGTAGTTCCGTCAATCAGAACACTGTTAACCGACATTTCATTTCCAGGAAATCCTCTGTCTATGAAGAGATCTATATTAACACTAAAGAAGGTATCTACTTCTGCAAATTGCTCTGAAGCGATTGTGGAGACAGGGTCATCCTCAGGCTTAATATTGATAAAGTAGAACAGGTTATCGTTCCAGTCACACAATGGGCATCCACCGCCACCAGTAAAGTCCATGATACCTATGTATTCATTAGGTACGATGTTTCCATCCTGATCCCTTACTTTAAAGATCCGAGCTGCCAATATGTGCGGGTTTGAACCACTGGTATTCGTTCCTCCACTGGTAAGCCTGTTTTGGATCCGTATCCTGAAAGGCTGCGTAATACCACTGGTGTTCACATCATTACTGATCACCCCGCTATTGTTTCTCGGCAGTAGCGAATTGTACCAATTGATACTTCGGGTGAAATTGATGCCCCCTACCGTGGTTTGATCAAATGTCCTGACAAATCTTGCATTCCCTCCACCAACTCCGGAGAAAGCTGCTAACATAAACGCTCTTACAGGCTGACCGGGATCTGCCTGTACGAAATTCGATGATACGATCAGATCTCCCTCATATCCGGCATTCACGTTGGCCGCTATAGGAAATTCTGCATTCGGAATTTCAGGGGTTGGATTCTCAGGATCTATAGTCCCCTGCTTATTCACAATACTCTTTATGTTGGTCTGGAATCCAAAAACATCGATTATATCAATGAGGTCCATTTCCATGATTCCTCCTGGCCTTGCCTGATAGGAGCCATTCAAGGTTGCCTGAATGGACGCGCCATTATCAGCATTAGACACTATATCGATGGTGCCTCCGTGCATCGAATTATCTGGAGTAACTCCCAGGTCTGTGATAAAGGTAATATTGATATCTACGAAACTACCTGCTCCTACCGTAATAGGGAAAGTAGCCGGAGGATTGGTTACCGGAAGGATCTCATAAGTGTAGTCCGCAGGATCTGAAACAATAATATCAGAAATGATCAGATCCGAAGTCCCTGTATTATGCAATCGCATGATGTTGGAATCGTGGAACAGGGTTAGCGTACCGTGCTCTGTGAATTCCGGATCTCCGATCCTGTGGAAGGAATAATAGTCATCCGCCGGGAATCCCCTGTTGGTACCTGGAATCTTGGTCATATTCTCCAGGGTAAGTTCCGCGCCTGTCGCCGCAACGATAGAGAAATTGTAAGTCTCCTGAGAAATATTCCCATTGCTGTCCTCTGCTTCAACAAATAAAGTGTGAGGTCCAAGATCAGAAACGGTTATTGGCGTGGTATAAGAGGTAATCGAACCTCCATCCAGGATATAGTCCAATCGAATGATTCCACCGCTACCCGTCTGGTTTTCAGCCTGAAGACTTATATCAACTGTACCTCTATAGACATCTGGAGCTTCTGAATTTCCAACGAAATCCGCTGTGATCAACGGAGGTAGGAAGGCAGGATTTACCTGTACAAGCTGAATGTAATTCAACTTGGCATTTACACCGAACGGTTCTAACGCCAGTCGGAGAACACCATTATTAACATCTACCAACTCCATGTTCTCGAAGAACACCAGATTCTGCGGATTGTTGTTCTCCTCATCAAAATCGATAACATTAATGCCATTGACCTCCAGTAAATGGTAGCTGTCGTTGGCCGAAATATCACCAACACTGATATTCACATAGTATTTACCGTTCGGAACATCGATCAACCAATCTCGTGTGGGAAAAGACTGTGAAAGCGATCCCATTACCGAGAGGGTGTTTCTCAGGACATCGTTATTCACTCCCGTGTTTCGGTTTCTCGCATTAGCGCTGGCATCAGCCGGCGTTGCTGTACCTGGTAATACCCATCCAAACTGAATGTCACCCTGAGGCGTACTTTGTACTCCATAAGGTACTCCAAAGTCGTCTATATATCCTGGAGGTGATATTTCAATGAGATCAGGATCCTGGAAGTTAAATTGATAGGCGAATTGTATATCATCTACTATATCGAGATTAATAGTCACCTGAGCCGGAGCATAACCTGGTGATGAGGCGGTAATTGTAGCGCTGTAATTCCCGATCGGAAGACCTCGCGTATCTAATCCTATATCAATAGGTGTTCCCAGTGCAACAGCAGGGAGTACCACCCAGCTTTCTGAGGCGGCCAGATTCACTTCTCCCGCCGTGACCCCACCTGTACCGGTAAGTGTAACAGGCTGGGTAGGAATAATTACCTCCTGCTCATCCGAAGCGGTGAAATTCAAACTGGCAACATCAAAACTTAAGGATTCACCAAATGATGGGGTCGCATTTTCAAGCAGGAAAATGTAATCGTTATAGTCCCCGTCTGTGGAGTCCTCAAAGGCGATGAAATAGGTGTTGTCCAGTAAATTACCATCCCTGTCCTTGGCAGGATATGTCCTGGCCCTGTGGGCAATACCGGTATTTAGGTCGTCCTGGGTATACTTGAATCCACCAAAATTGGCTGATTCCACATATATCCCAAAAGTTTCAGTCAGTGGATCAAAACTTGTTGTTCCTGAAGACACCGGTGGGAACAGTGTTTGAGCATTGTCAAGACCGTCTGCAAGTATCCCAACTTCGTTAGTAACAACAGACCCATCTGAAGTAAACCAGCCAAATGGAAGAGGTTCAGCAGGTGAATAGCGACCCACTGGAGTAATGTTTACCAACCCCTGATTGGCGGCTACCCAGTTCTGAGCAAATATTTCATCTCCCATAATGATCGGATCTGTGCTTGTAGTTAAGGTGGTCCAGCCTACATTAACGCTAACACCGAGTACATCCGCGATATCCTGCAATATTGGTTCTTCCACACCTTCATAACCAACCTTTTTGAGTCCGAACAGCCCTACATCAAACACCGGATTGAATATTCCGTTACTGGTAATTGTAAGACTTGCATCCTGGTATCCGAGATTTGAACCGTCCAGATCAGGCGCGTAGGTCACAGTGTAAATGATGCTTTCACCAGGATTTAAACTGGTTCCACCGGAAGGTGATACCGGGTCAAATTGATTGGCAAAAGTTCCTGTTATGCTCACATCAGTGATATTCAGGATTTCGGTACCGGAATTTGTAATTTCCACGGTCTTGGCATCGGTATTTTGCCCGTCACCATTGGTGGTGATCTCAAAGATCAATTCGTCCGGAACACCAGCTATCCTTGGTCCTGGAGTGGCCGGTGTATCCGCTCTTAAGAGTGTCAGCCTTGGAGTTCCTCCGTTATCCCTGTCGTATTCCGATACGTAGAGATGGCCGGTGCTGGGGTCTTCTACAACATCCAGAGGATCGTCAAAGCCGTCTAAACCTGGAATTGTAGTATAAGCTTCTGCAATAGGTCCGCTAGGCATAGGGTCCATAACCAATACATCATCCTGCCCGCTAAACCTTACTACCATAAGCACACCTTGCAGCTTTCCATCGAAAGCGTCACTCTTGTACTCTATTACTCCATTCGGTGATTTATTCTTTCCAAAATCATAAGCTGGCTCCCTGTAATTTGGATCAGGTCCCAGGTTATCAGGATATTTATCAACATCAACATAGCTGGCCTCTGCCTGGCCCGGAAGGCCGCTGTAGCTAACACCGCCATGGTTCAATACAAATTCTCCCCTGTACGGGTTTGGGTGTCCGTGATACGAACCTCCTTGAGTCGCGTATAGGAAATCTTTCTGAGTTTCTCCTCCATCCAGCGCTGGAACAAATCCCAGTGAAGTGAGTCCATCGATCCTTCTTGCAAGAGTGTAGTCTGAGGTAGAAGGTGCATTTGGCGAATTCACCCCATTACCCGCGGTTCCGTTTGTCGGTACATACAGCCAACCATTGGAGTGCCAAACAAGGTCGTAGGCATTTCGAATACCTGAAGAAAATATGGTCAATGCGGCATTTGTGGCATAGGGATTATAAGTGCCATCACTCATGGTCAGACTACCATCGCTAGCGCTATTAATTACCGATATATCGTCCGTAGTGTGAACATCCAATGGCAGAGTACCTAATTTGCTGAAGTCCAGTTTAAGCACCGCACCTGAAAGCAGGCGTTCAGGCCTGTTCGCCCAAATGATATCGGGCTCTCCTCCCGCGGAATTACTTCCCTGGTTAATGTACATAAAGCCTTGGTCGTCAAAGGCCAAACTGTTCGTCAAGTGGTCTTTAGAAGATCTCGGCAGATTAATTACGATATCCTCCACAACGGACAGGTTGGGACCACTTAGTCTTGTGATCTTCCCATCCCATTCAGGACCGTCCGTAATCGCTGCCATACTATGGCTAACGTAAGCGATAAGGTTCTGTGCGGTAGATGCGGGATCAAATACCAAACCAATGATCAATCTGTCATTGTTATTATTGACCCCGGTTACGGGATGAGGTGAACCTTGTAGCGCCGGACTAAGGATCTCCAGATTACTTAGTGTACCATCCGCTGCCATGTCCCATCTATAAATTTGTCCGTCTGAGGAGAAATCTCCGATCGTACTGGCGTATAATTTACCATCAGGTCCAATTGTAAGACTTGAAAACCGCTGGTTCTCAGTACCTGGTCCAAGAGCCGGGCCCAAAACTTTGGTAAACTGAACCCCGGTAAGATCTCTCATAGGTATCGTACCAGGATCTATATCCCCGGTTGTAAAGGTTGATTCAAATGGAATGAATGATAACCTGTCATTAACATCGCCGATCAGGTTGACCTCAATGTTGCTTGATAATCTAAAGATATAGGTCGTAAAGGGTTTTAGTTCATCGAGCGGTGTAAGTGTAATGGCATCGCCACCTCCGGTATCATTGGAATTTGATGGCACCAGAATTTCTCCAACTCCGGGATCGACCTCAAACAGGTTGACATTTCCTGCAAGGGTACCTTCATCCAATTCGTACCCACTTGGAATGACCAGTTCAACATTTGCCTGGAAATCGTTTATAGCGACGTTAGTCGCGTTATTTGCCGGAGATACATTAGTAAAGAATGGGTTTGAACCAGAATTGAAACTTGTAATTTCAACATAGTTTATTTTCGTATTAAACCCACCAGTAGGATCTATGGTTATTCTGCCGTCAATTACATTCACCAGGGTGGTTTCTGTGGTAAATCTTGTAGAACTTCCCACAGCTCCGCTCGGCACAAAATTGTTAATGGTGTTGAACCCTTCAATATTGATCGTATGAGCGGGAGTTAAAGCCGGGTCAATATCAACCGTTGGGTCACCAACGCTTACAGTTACCGTATAGGTGCCGTTTGGAACTTCTATTTCCCACATGGCATCAGGTAAATAACCGTTGGCAGGATTTGTGGAAATCGTTCCATATTGCATATGGATAAGCGTGTTACTTAGCACATCAACACCTCCGATATTTCTGTTTCTTCCGTTAAGAGTTAGATCTGCAGGAGCTGATGTATTAGCGTCTAACCATCCATAATTAAAGCCATTTCCCCGGTCTCCGTAAGCATCACCGGAGTCTCTTTGATAGTTAGGTGGTGCTGCGGTAGTTGGATTAGAGAAATTGATGTTTACATTAAACTCGCTTGAAACTTCCTGAATATCAAAAGCATCGAAACTCGCGGTAAACTGGGTTCCATTCCTGTGGGTGGCATAGATCCCCGCGAAGGTCAGGTCTGTACCGCTGATGTTCCTACCGGTAAAATAGTTGGCAGGAATAGGAAGGGATCCTAGTAGTGTTCTGGATCCGGCCCCAATAGTATAGTACGCATCAGCCGTAAGGGCTACCGCATCAACTTCCATTTCCAGGACAACCGTTTGACCTGAAATGGCAAAAGTAGACTGAATCTGACCAGGTGAAGTACCCGCAGTCTCTACCCTTAGTTCAATATTGTCGTTGTTGTTGACGTTGAGTTTTACAAAGTTGTCCTCGTCAAACCCAAACCAGATCCCGGCCTGAGCGCTTCCGCCACCAGTCACAATATTAGAGAGTGTAGAACTGATGATGATCCTGGAAGTAATAGAAGTAAGTCCAACCCCCAGGGTATTGACCTGGTTGTTGTTATTGGAGCTCACCGGCGGGTCCAGATAGGCGATCCCTGCCTGTGAGAGTATCTCAAGCATTCCAGCATTCAAGTTCAGCAGCGAGGGCTCATAGCCGTTTACAGAAGGGTCAGAAACGGGAAGGTCGCCTGCTCTGCGTGCTTCGGAATGTTCCAGGATCATGGTGAAACCGGTACCGTTACCACTGCCATCGAGCAGGGAATTGGCCACCGGAGCACTAAAGTCCAGGGAATAAGGTAAGGCAATATCCACGTCGGCACAGTCAAGCGTGCTGATAGGAGGACATAGGCTAGGCAGAGCCTCGGTGACGGTTACCGTCCACACCTGAGGGGTGCCATCTTCTGCCGTTACCGTATAATCAAAAGGAGCAGAGAAATCCTGAGTAGTACCAGACAATGGGCTTATAGTAGCGTCAGCAGAGATGGTAATGGTCGGAGTCAAAGCCGTAAGTCCGCTACCGGCTGTAACTTCTACATCCACCGTGTGCCCTACCGCATCGATAGTGGCTGGCCCGGTTTGTTCGGTCAGTACAAAATCCAGAATATCATTTTCTGCGCTTAGGACGATCTGTTCCTGGATGTCAAAAGCATCGAAACTCGCGGTAAACTGGGTTCCATTCCTGTGGGTAGCATAGATCCCCGCGAAAGTCAGATCCGTACCACTGATATTCCTTCCTGTGAAGTAGTTGGCAGGAATAGGGAGGGAACCTAGCAATGTTCTGGATCCGGCCCCAATAGTATAGTACGCATCCGCAGTTAAAGCTACGGCATCTATTTCCATTTCCAGGATCACTGTTTGCCCGGAGATGGCAAAAGTAGACTGTACCTGGTCAGGTGAAGTACCGGCCGTCTCTACCCTTAGTTCAATATTGTCGTTATTGTTGACATTGAGTTTTACAAAGTTGTCCTCATCAAACCCAAACCAGATCCCGGCCTGAGCACTTCCTCCCCCAGTTACAATGTTGGAGAGTGTAGAACTGATGACCATCCTTGGAGGTACGGTGGGAAGGCCAACCCCCAGGGTATTGACCTGGTTGTTGTTATTGGAGCTCACCGGCGGGTCCAGATATGCGATCCCTGCCTGTGAGAGTATCTCTAGCATTCCAGCATTCAAGCTTAGTAGTGAGGGCTCGTAACCGTTTACAGATGGGTCGGAAACGGGAAGGTCACCGGCGCTTCGGGCTTCGGAATGTTCCAGGACCATGGTAAAACCAGTACCGTTACCACTGCCATCGAGCAGGGAAGCGGCTACAGGAGCACTAAAGTCCAGGGAATAGGGCAGTGCCACATCAATATCCGCGCAGTCAAGCGTACTGACCGGGGGACAGAGTGTCGGCAGAGCTTCGGTTACGGTTACCGTCCACACCTGAGGGGTGCCATCTTCTGCCGTTACCGTATAGTCAAAAGGAGCAGAGAAATCCTGAGTAGTACCAGACAACGGGCTAATAGTAGCATCAGTAGAGATGGTAATGGTCGGAGTCAAAGCTGTAAGTCCGCTACCGGCTGTAACTTCTACATCCACCGTGTGCCCTACCGCATCGATAGTGGCTGGCCCGGTTTGTTCGGTCAGTACAAAATCAAGAATATCATTTTCTGCGCTTAAGACGATCTGTTCCTGGATGTCAAAAGCATCGAAACTCGCGGTAAACTGGGTTCCATTTCTGTGGGTGGCATAGATCCCTGCGAAGCTAAGATCAGTACCGCTGATGTTCCTACCGGTAAAATAGTTGGCAGGAATAGGAAGGGATCCTAGTAGTGTTCTGGATCCGGCCCCAATAGTATAGTACGCATCCGCAGTTAAAGCTACGGCATCTATTTCCATTTCCAGGATCACCGTTTGCCCTGATATGGCAAAAGTAGATTGAATTTGATCAGGTGAAGTACCTGCAGTCTCTACCCTTAGCTCAATATTGTCGTTATTGTTGACATTGAGTTTTACAAAGTTGTCCTCATCAAACCCAAACCAGATCCCGGCCTGGGCACTTCCTCCCCCAGTTACAATGTTGGAGAGTGTAGAACTGATGATCATCCTTGGAGGTACGGTGGGAAGTCCAACCCCCAGGGTATTGACCTGGTTGTTGTTATTGGAGCTCACCGGCGGGTCCAGATAGGCGATCCCTGCCTGTGAGAGTATCTCAAGCATTCCAGCATTCAAGTTCAGCAGCGAGGGCTCATAGCCGTTTACAGAAGGGTCGGAAACGGGAAGGTCACCGGCGCTTCGGGCTTCGGAATGTTCCAGGACCATGGTAAAACCAGTACCGTTACCACTGCCATCGAGCAGGGAATTGGCTACAGGAGCATTAAAGTCCAGGGAATAGGGCAGTGCCACATCAATATCCGCGCAGTCAAGGGCGCTGATAGGAGGACAGAGGATAGCTAAGGCCTCGGTTACGGTTACCGTCCACACCTGAGGGGTGCCATCTTCTGCCGTTACCGTATAATCAAAAGGAGCAGAGAAATCCTGAGTAGTGCCAGACAATGGGCTAATAGTAGCATCAGCAGAGATGCTGATAGTCGGAGTTAAAGCTGTAAGTCCGCTACCGGCTGTAACTTCCACATCTACTGTATGGGCTGTTGTATTGATAGTAGCTGGACCGGTTTGTTCGGTCAGCACAAAATCAAGGATATCGTTTTCTGTGCTTAGGACGATCTGTTCCTGGATGTCAAAAGAGTCAAAACTCGCGGTAAACTGGCTTCCGTTCCTGTGGGTGGCATAGATCCCGGCGAAGCTAAGATCAGTACCACTGATGTTCCTGCCGGTAAAATAGTTGGCAGGAATAGGGAGGGATCCTAGCAATGTTCTGGATCCGGCCCCAATAGTATAGTACGCATCCGCAGTTAAAGCTACGGCATCAACTTCCATTTCCAGGATCACGGTCTGCCCGGAAATGGCAAATGTAGACTGCACCTGGCCGGGTGAAGTACCGGCCGTCTCCACCCTTAGCTCAATATTGTCGTTATTGTTGACATTGAGTTTTACAAAGTTGTCCTCATCAAACCCAAACCAGATCCCGGCCTGAGCACTTCCTCCACCAGTTACAATGTTGGAGAGTGTAGAACTGATAATCATCCTGGGAGGTACGGTTGGAAGGCCAACCCCCAGGGTATTGACCTGGTTGTTGTTGTTGGAGCTCACTGGCGGGTCCAGATAGGCGATCCCTGCCTGACTGAGTATCTCGAGCATTCCGGCATTTAAGTTCAGCAGTGTGGGCTCATAACCGTTTACAGATGGGTCAGAAACGGGAAGGTCACCGGCGCTTCGGGCTTCGGAATGTTCCAGGACCATGGTAAAACCAGTACCGTTACCGCTGCCATCGAGCAGGGAATTGGCCACCGGAGCCCCAAAGTCAAGGGAATAGGGTAGAGAAACATCCACATCAGCACAGTCAATTGTGCTAATGGGTGCGCAAGGTGTCTGCGCATGCATTGTGGCTACCAATAAAATTAAGGGTAGGAGGGGTGTAATTTTTTTCATATGTATCTTTTTTGGCCGGCTTTCAAGACAAACCACAGACCATAATTTGGCCTGCAAACTCTTGATAATACTCACTATAAATGTTTGGGGGAACTTCAGCTTTGAAACAGGGTGAAAGTTATTAAAACATCCCTGAAACAATTCCTATCTATCCTTCATATTTGATAAACGGTAATATTTCATCGATTAACTGCTAAGTGCTTATTTTGTTGGTTTATAAATCTTTGATAATCAGATATTTTATAAATATTTTCTTACGATTTTGTCAGACCTTTAAAAAGCGGATAAACTTTTGCTTTTTTCTAAAAACTGATCCTGATTTAATGCACATTTATCAAAATAGATTCGATTTTTTTAAAACTTTATTTAATCAATAAAAACTATAAATTCCGCCCTGCGGTTTTGCCGATGAAGCGAGTCTCTACAGCTAACTCCATCTGAGCAGTCGTTTATTAATTGCTCCTCTCCTAATGCTTCTATAAAAATCCGATTGTGGGCTATCCCCCGTGCTACCAGAAATTGCTTTATCTGCTTTCCTCGTTTTAACGAGAGTGATTTGTTCTTTGAAAAACTCCCACGGGAATCTGTATGGGTGGTGACCAGGAGTTCCAGTAATTTGTTCTCCTCTAACAAGACACTAAGGCGTTCTAGCTGATTTCTGTTTTCAGTATTTAAATCACCACTGTCTGATTCAAAATACAGAGAGCCTATTTCCGAAAGTTCCTCTAAAACCTCAGATCGGATATTCTCAGCTTTGCGGTAAACTTCCTGTGCCCTGGAGGGAAGAAAAAGTAAAAAAAACGCAATCAGGAAAAGCCAATTTTTTGGCAGTTTCATGTGTCCTTCTATTAGTGTTGCCTAGCAAATCTAGCATCAAAGGTTCAGCAAGGCTATAAAAGGGCATAAAGTGCGGGGATATTCGATAAAGGACAGGAATGACATAAATCAGCTGCTCAATTATCAGGAGATAATCCTTTTAAGGCGAGTTACTCAACTTCATTAAAGCATTTCGGATAATGCGTCAGTCCACCAAATTTAAAGCGATTAATTTGGTCGGCTTCAAGGAATCAGGTTCCGTTATTCTAAGGGTGGATTGATCCAGATATTGAAGATTGGAATTTGCAATGAGCAGGGCCTTATCATCCACAATACAAAAGGTCAGAGGCAGATCGAGTCGTGGGTCTTTGGACAGGATTTGCTCCACTGCGGTAATACTGTCCTGTGTCTCATTAAGGATTAGCTTTCTGAAGTTGTCACCGTGAAGGCGAACTCCATTCTGAACCGCGTATAAATGGCCCCTATAGAACTCAAGTCCGTCTATTCCCTGGGACCAGTTGTTCGCATCTGCTTCATTTACCAGCTCCCTGGAAGCCAGATCTAAAATCCGCACTCCTTTGGTAAAACTGGCTATGTAAAGTTTGGAATCATCCTCCGAAATCGCTATCCCATTAGGGTATTGGATTTCCTGGGATCCGTAGATGCGCTCTAATTTGTCCGCTCCTACTTCCATTTTATATATGGCAGAGGCTTTGGAGTCCGTTATGTATAGATTTCCTTTTTTATCCATGACCAGGTCATTTAAAAAATGGTCCGCGCTATCCAAAGGATGTAGTTTACTCAAAAGTTTTTTAGTATTCAGGTCTAAGGTGTAAAGGGAACTCATCGAATCGTTTAAAGGGAAATAACCGGCCAGAGCATGCACCACTTCCCGCTTTTCATCTATAAGAATGCCAACACCCGGCATGAAACCATGTTGTCCTGTTGTTATGAAGTCCTCCTGCAAGCCGGTTTTAATATCCACTGTAATGATCTTGGACTTTGCAATACTGGTAAGAAACAATTTGTTCTGCCTGGAGTCATAAGCTATACCCTCCGGGACAAGATCCAACTCATCCAGGAGGTATTCTTGCTTCGGTAAACCGGGTTTGCAGTCTGCGAAAATCACTGTCAATAAGCTAAGGATCAAAATCCGGGTCATAACAGGTTGATACCTGATGCTGTTTGTGGAAATGCGCGACATCTTTCCTAATCTTCAATTAAAGATAGCAATTATGGAAACAGCATAATGCGAACTTTAACTGATTTGGATATCCTGACTTTTTCAAAGTACGCTCTACCTGGCTATCATTACTCCTTCGCTCGCGGCAAGGAAACCACCTAAGGCCCCTAAGATGTTCAGAGCGCAATGGATAATGATCCCCAAATAAACATTTTGTTTTTTCCAAACAACGAAACTGATGATGATGCCCACGGCAATGATGCCGATATAGTTATGTGGTTGCCAAAAGTGATACAAGCCAAAAAACAAGCCATTGACCACTGGCGCCCATTTTTTTAAATAAGCCATTCTGGGTAATAAATATCCCCGGAAAAATAACTCTTCGGCAACCGGTCCGGCTATGCCGTCTATAAAAATACCAGCAAAGAATACCTTGGCGATCAGCTCGGTATCCGCGGTGCCAAAGCCAGGATCAAAATACCATTGCGGCAACCAGGAGAATAACGATTCCTTGACAAAAAGTCCTAGCGGGTACAAGGGTATGTAGATGAGGATACAGGATAAAAAACCTATTAGTGACCATTTTAGGTATTGCTTAAAGGACAGCTTTTTGGTGTAGGCAATGACATTTTTTAAACTTGCCCGGCCATTGAGCTTTTTACCTTTCCATAGCAAATGTCCGGTCACCAGGGGAACCAGAATAAGGAGTTCTACGACTAAAAGTGCTGTAAGCCCTGGGTAGCCGAGGTCTACTAGGAATTTTGATATGAATACATAGAAGAGAAGAATTATGAAACCCATGTAAAAGTGGTACCAAACTTGCTTCTTGAATGTGATCTGATCCTGAGCGATGTTAAAGGGAGTTTTCATGAGAAATGTTTTTTGTGATTCGTTGGTAAATCTCAGAAGACAAATCACTTTGTACGACCGATTACACGAAGTCGTACGCATTTAAATCAGTTCGGATTCCGGTATGCAGAAAGTAAAACCTACGAATGCATTTTAAGGAATTCAGTAGGGGTAAGGCCGGTCTTCGCCTTGAATTGGGTGTTGAAAGAGGACTTGGAATTAAAGCCAACGGCATACATAACTTCCAGCACGGTAAGTTTGGGATCGTCCCTTTCTTCCAGCATTTGCTTGGCAGCTTCAATTCTGTAGCCGTTTATAAGGTCAAAAAAATTCTTTCCCAGCCGCTCATTGATCACCTGCGACAGCTTTCTGCTTGAAGTTCCCACCGCTTTAGACAATCCATCCAATGTCAGTTCAGGATCCAGAAAGAGTTGTTCCTCATCCAGTGCCTTAAGGATCAGTTCCGCTACGGAAAGCGACTCTTCCTCGCCCAGACGGCTGGCGGCGTATTTCTCTTGCTCCTGAGCCTGTATTAAGAACGAAGGTTGGTCCAATGCCTTGAAAATCAATCGGGCTATGAATATGCCGGTAGTCAATTGTATAAGCAACAGGCTGAATTCAAAAAAGTCCCGATATCCCCCAAATTGCAGCGTACTGTTTATCACAGAAATTATCATCACAATGATAAGGGCATTCAGAAGTTGCCTCAACCAGTTCAGATTGTTGTGCGAGTAGAACTGTTTTATACGATATGTGGCTTTGCTGATGAGTCGTTTGGATATCAATAAGTACCAAAAGAAATGCAGGTAGATCAATAGAAAAACAAAATAGGCCTCCCAGGGTTGTTGCAGGGAAATAACCTGTTCCAGAATAGCTATTTTTGTTTCTCTGGGTCTGATATGGTAAACCAGTACAATGAGCAATATCCCAGCCAGGAAGGGAATCAGATGTAACAGGTCTGCTTTCCGGAGCTTCCTTTCCGGATCTAATGTATTCCTTGTATATGCGTAGATCAGGGGCCCGTAAAGGAAAATAAAGGGCTCTGTTAAAAGTGCCAGGTTGGGGTAATCCAGGTAAAAGCCGTTAAGCATTAAGAGGCCATCGAGAAAATCAAGGGCCCAGAAGAGAAAAAACAAGCCCAGGAACCGATTGACCATAGTTCTACCTCTTTGAGTTCCCAGCAGGAACAACCCAAGTAATGCAAATAAGGTGATGCATATTACAGAAGTGATGGTAATCAAGCTCATTTTATAATTTCTACCTACTAAGCACCTTCATTTAAGCCTTAATCTAAGAAATAATAATATATTTAGTGCTTCCAAAAATGCAATTAACTATTTAGCCACCCGCCTTGTCATTATCAGTTTGGGATATTGGAATTGTAATCGCTTATGTGATAGGTATCCTGGCGCTGGGATTCTATTTATCCAAACGCTCTTCCAAGAACCTGGAGTCTTATTTTCTAGGGGGTAACAAACTACCGTGGTACTATCTGGGGCTTAGCAACGCCTCCGGAATGTTTGATATTTCCGGGACCATGTGGACCGTGGGCATACTGTTTGTATACGGTCTAAAAAGCGCCTGGCTACCCTGGCTATGGCCAGTCTGGAATCAGGTATTCGTATTCGTGTACCTGGCGATCTGGATGAGAAGGTCTAACGTAATGACCGGCGCAGAGTGGATTACCTTTCGTTTTGGAGACGGGAAAGGGGCAAAGCTCTCCCATATCATTGTGGTAATTTTTGCGGTGATCAGTGTACTTGGGTTCATAGCCTATTTCTTTGAAGGAATAGGCAAGTACTGCACCTCTATCCTTCCCTGGGACCTTGCTTTCGAGTTCCTGGGCTACAAGATCAGCTCCGAAAGAAGCTATGCCTTGATCATATGCGGACTTACTTCCCTATATACAGTAAAAGGAGGTATGCACTCCGTGGTAGCTACAGAGGTGATGCAATTTGTGATCATGACTATCGCCTGTGTTGGTGTGGGTATTGTTGGATATAATCTGGTGCAGGCCGGGCAGGTAGAAGCTGTAGTTCCCGAAGGCTGGAATGATCTTTGGTTTGGCTGGAACCTGGATCTGGATTGGAGCGGCACCCCTTTTCCACAGGTCAATGATAAAATCGCGAATGACGGATTTACACTTTTCGGAGCTCTCTTTATGCTCATGGTACTCAAAGGGATATTTGCCTCCATTGCAGGCCCCGTTCCCAGTTATGATATGCAGCGGATCCTTGCCACAAAAACACCGGCAGAGGCCGCAAAAATGAGCTTCCTGACCGTGACGGTATTGTTCATTCCCCGTTACTTCATGATCATCGGCTTTACCGTCTTGTCCCTGGTGTATCTGGGTCCGGAATTGACCGCCATGGGAGATGCTATTGATTTTGAAAAAGTACTGCCATTAGCTATAAACAACTTCCTTCCGGTAGGTCTAAAGGGATTGATGCTTGCCGGATTCCTGGCAGCTTTCATGGGTACCTTTGCGGCATTTGTGAACTCTGCGCCGGCCTATATCGTGAATGACATTTACAAAAAGTACATCAGGCCGGGGGCATCGGATAAGAGGCTTGTTCGACTGAGTATCCTTTCTTCCATTTTGCTTGTCATGGTAGGGATATTCTTCGGATTCAATGCCGGCTCCCTGAATACGCTTATACTTTGGTTGAGTTCTGCATTGTATGGCGGATATGTGGCAGCCAATGTCTTGAAATGGGTTTGGTGGCGCTTTACTGGACACGGTTATTTCTGGGGAATGCTTTTCGGGCTGATCGCTTCAACCACCAAGCTTTTCTTCTTTCCGGAATACGTGGATATTTTTGTTTTCCCTATCATCTTCCTCTTTGCTATGATCGGTTGTATTGTAGGGACTTATTTAAAGCCGTTGCCCAACCGGGAACAGGTAAAACAGTTTTACAAGCAGACCAGGCCCTGGGGATTCTGGGGACCTATTCGTGACGAGGTGATCAGGGAAGACCCTTCCTTTATGCCAAATAAGGACTTTAAAAGGGATTCTTTTAACATAGTAGTGGGGATAATATGGCAGTTAGCCCAGGTAGTAATTCCAATTTATTTCATGCTTAGGGAAAATACGGAAATGCTCATTTGGAGTGCGGTACTCATACTCACCAGCTATCTCTTAAAGAAGTATTGGTGGGATAAGCTTGAGAAAAACACCTAACTTAAGTTTGTAATGAAGATAAGCGGCACTTTTTTAGATGAAATAAGCCATGACATTCCCCATCAGAACTGGGGTGAAAAAGAATGGGACAATGACTTTGCCCATATGAAAGCCATGGGAATTGATACAGTAATTCTGATCAGGGCCGGATATCGCGACTACCTCACATATCCCTCCGCCTATCTGATAGATCAAAAGGGTTGTTTTAAACCACCTAAGGATCTGGTTCAACTTTTCCTGGATCTCTCCTCCAAACACGGAATGCGGTTTTATTTTGGCACTTATGATAGCGGGGTTTATTGGGATACAGGGGATATGCAGCAGGAGGTAGATATCAATCTTTTTTTAATTGAAGAGGCCTTTGGGAAATATGGACAACATCCCAGTTTTGCAGGATGGTACCTTAGCCTGGAATTGAGCAGGAAGACCAAAGGGGCTATAGAGGCCATAAGTGGCCTGGGGAAACACTGCAAACAGATTAGTGATGGATTACCAGTGCTGATCTCTCCCTGGATAGATGGCAAAAAAGCCGTAAACAGCAAGACTCATCTCCTGGAAAAAATGGAGGCGGTAAGCCTTCAACAACACGAGCAGGAATGGGATGAGATCTTTTCCGGGATTCGGGACCATATAGACGTGGTCGCTTTCCAGGATGGCCAGGTGGAGATAGGAGAATTGGAGGATTATTTGACACTAAACAAGGCCCTTGCTGATAAGCACGGACTAAAGTCCTGGACGAATTCAGAATCCTTCGACAGGGATATGCCTATCAAATTCCTGCCGATAAAATTTGAGAAATTGTTACTGAAACTGGAAGCGGCGAAACGGGCCGGATGTGAAAAAGCCATCACTTTTGAATTTTCCCATTTTATGAGTCCGCAGTCTGCTTATCCGCAGGCCGGGCATCTTTATAACCGCTATAAGGAACACTTCAATACATTGTGAACATTCCCTTAATGGTAATATGCAGGAGTACACGGACATATACAAAAAGGAGCTTTTAGAGCAGATCATCCCCTTTTGGGAAGCACACTCCCTGGATATGGACTACGGAGGTTATTTCAGTTGCTTAACTCCTGGAGGTGAAGTTTACGATACCGATAAATTCCTTTGGCTACAGGCAAGGCAGCTTTGGATGTTTGGCAAGCTCTACAAAGAGGTGGAATCCAGGAAATCCTGGAAAAAAATCGCCCTGAATGGGGCAGAATTCTTGTCAAAACATGGGCGGGATACTGAGGGGAATTGGTATTTTTCACTGGATCGAAAAGGGAATCCTCTGGTACAACCATATAATATTTTTTCCGATTGCTTTGCGGCTATGGCATTCGGGAAACTTTATGAGATAGAGCCCAGAGCGGAATTCGCTGAAATTGCCCGGAACACTTTCGACAATATTCTTAGCAGGAGACAAAATCCCAAGGGGATATACACTAAAGCATTTCCCGGGACCAGGCAGCTTAAAAACTTCGCTTTGCCAATGATCCTTTGCAATTTGACACTGGAATTGGAGCCGGTACTGGGTTCAGAAGACATTCTGGATTTTACGGATGAATTGGTGGAGATGATCATGAGCCAGTTTTTAGACGAAAAAAGTGGACTGGTTCTTGAAAATATAGGACCAAATGGGGAGTTTGTGAACAGTTTCGAAGGGAGATTGCTCAATCCCGGCCATGCTATAGAAGCCATGTGGTTTCTGATGAATATCGGTCTTAGAAAAAATGATCAGGACCTGATCGCGAAGGCCGAGGAGGTCATGTACCGGCAGTTAGAGCACGGCTGGGATGAAAAGTACGGAGGTCTGTTCTACTTCATGGATATTAAGGGGCATCCACCCCAGCAACTGGAATGGGACCAAAAACTTTGGTGGGTTCATATGGAAGCGCTGGTAGCCTTGGCTAAAGCCTATGCCTGTAATGGAAGTGCAAGGGCTGCCGAATGGTTTGAGAGGGTTCATACATATGCCTGGCAGCATTTCCGGGATATGGAAAATGGAGGAGAATGGTATGGTTATCTAAACCGACAGGGGCAGGTGTTACTCCATTTGAAAGGAGGTAAGTGGAAAGGCTGTTTTCATATCCCCAGAGGCATGCTAGAGATCTGGAAGACTTTGGAACAGCTTTAAATAACGCTTTGAATTGACCCAATATGGCTTTAAAAAAATGTGTGATCCTTGGTTTGGTATTGCTGATTACCGAGATGGGCCTGTCACAGGATTTAAGAGGGTTCTGGCTTACCGATGTTGCCAGTAAAGCCCTGGACTCCCCTGAAGGCATAAAGAAGGTTGTGGGCGATTGCAAAGCAGCAGGTTTTTCACAGATCTACGTGGTGGTTTGGAATAGGGGTTATACCCTCTATCCCAGTGAGCTGATGCAAAACACCTTTGGCAAAATGGTTAGCCCCAGGTTTAAAGACAGGGATATTCTAAAAGAACTTATAAACGAAGCCCATAAGGAACAAATTGAGGTACATGCCTGGTTTGAGTTCGGTTTTTCATCCTCTTACCAGGAAGAGGATGGAGGGCATATTATCCGCGCGAAACCGCACTGGGCCGCTTTAGATAATCAGGGTAATTTGGTTGAGAAAAATGGGTTTCAGTGGATGAATGCCTTTCTGCCAGAAGTACAGGACTTTCTTATCTCAATGATCCTGGAAGTTATACGGAATTACGAGGTGGATGGGATACAAGGGGATGATAGGCTTCCGGCAAACCCCTCAACTGCCGGTTACGACCCCCATACCTTAAAACTTTACAGAGCAGAGAACAACGGAGCGGATCCACCGCAAGACTATAAAGACCCTGATTGGGTGAACTGGAGGGCAAATAAGCTGAATGACTTTGCAAAGCGAATTTATACGGAAGTCAAAACCTCAGATCCCAAAATGATCGTCAGTATGGCGCCAAGTATTTTTCCCTGGAGTAAGGAGGAATATCTTCAGGATTGGCCCACCTGGTTAGAAAACGACTGGGTAGACTATGTAATACCCCAGGTTTATCGCTACAACCTCAAGGCCTATAAAAAGACTCTTGATGCTAATTTGGAATTTATTTCAGAGGAAGACCGTAGTCGTTTTATTCCCGGGATTCTCCTGAAGGTTGACCAATATGCTCCAAGTAGAAATTTCCTCAAAAAAATGATCAGAACAAACCGAAAAAGAGGGCTGCAGGATGAGGTTTTTTTCTTTTATGAAGGCCTGAAGGTGCACAAGGATTTTTTTAATAATTTGTACAAAAGACTTTAGCCATGCGGAAGACACGCCCACTCAGCCTGATCTCCTTAGTATTCTGTTTCTTTTTTTTGATTTCCTCATCTGCTTTGGCGCAGCAAGAAGTAGACGTCCTGATCATAGGAGGAGGAGCTGGTGGAACGGCCGCAGGCATACAGGCAGCGAGAATGGGTACCTCGGTATTGATACTTGAAGAAACTCCCTGGTTGGGCGGAATGCTCACTTCCGCAGGTGTATCTGCTATTGATGGGAATCATCTCATGCCCTCCGGGATCTGGGGCGAATTCAGACAGGCTTTGTACGACCATTACGGAGGTGCAAAAGCGGTGGCTACCGGCTGGGTAAGCCATACGCTTTTTGAGCCCTCCACAGGAAATCGAATTCTAAAGCAAATGGCGGATTTGCCCAATTTAAAGAAAGCCTATGGGGCCATCTATACCTCTATTCAACAAATTCCTGGAGGTTGGCAGGTGGAATGGGAACAGAATGGAGCACAAAATGCCACCAAAACCAAAATTCTTATAGATGGTACAGAAACTGGTGATTTGTTGCCATTGGTTGGTGCTGGTTTTCGACTCGGGATGGATTCCAAACAAGATACAGGAGAAGCGGAAGCCCCCGAAAGTGCAAACAACATCGTTCAGGACCTTACTTATGTGGCCATTTTGGAGGATGTTGTAACTGCCAGGGGCAGAAAAGGAAAGGTCAGAAAACCCAAGGGTTACGATGCCGCCGCTTTTGATTGTTGCTGTAAACGGGAAGGGGGCGAAATGTTCGGAGCGGTTTCGGATTGTGAACAGATGCTCAACTACGGAAAGCTGCCTAATGGGAAATACATGATCAACTGGCCGAATTGTGGCAATGATTATTATCTCAATTGGCCTGAACTAAGTAAAGAAGAACGCCTTGATCGACTGGAGGAAGCCAAAAGACACACCCTTGGTTTTGTTTATTATATCCAACAGGAACTCGGCTTTAAAAACCTGAGACTGGCCGATGAATTCCCAACTAAGGACAATATGCCTTTCATTGCTTACGATAGGGAAGCCAGGAGGATGAAAGGCAAAGTATTTTTGACAGCAGACCATTTGGAAAGCCCCTTCAACTTTAATTACTACAAAACGGGTATTGCAGTTGGCGACTACCCCATAGACCATCACCACGATAAAAACCCTGAGGCCCCTGAGATTGATTTTATCAATATAAAGGTCCCCAGTTATAATATCCCGATGGGTAGCCTTGTCCCTGAAACAACTCCGAATTTCCTGGTTGCTGAAAAGAACATAAGTGTATCCAACATTGTTAACGGTACTACCAGGCTGCAACCGGTTGTTTTAGGGATTGGCCAGGCGGCAGGAGCATTGGCAGCTACAGCTGTGTTAGAAGGCCAATCTCCCGAAGAGGTCTCTATTCGAAAAGTACAACAGTCCCTGCTCCAGGCAAAGGCCTATATCATGCCCTATATCGATACGGCACCAGATGATCCGGCATTTGAGGCCATGCAGCGCATAGGAGCTTCAGGAGTGCTGAAAGGGATCGGAATTCCATACTTATGGGCCAATCAGACCTGGTTTTATCCGGAGCGCATTGTTTCAGAATTTGAATGGCATCAGGGAATGTTGCCCTATGCTCCAAAGTTGAAAGGTTTGCCGGCATCAGGAAAAGGTATTACCGCGGAATTTATAGGTAAAGCCCTGACAAAGATGGGCATGGAATACAATAGTGAAACGCTAATGCGAATTTGGCAAGAATCCAACCTCAAAGGAGAATTCCATGAGCAACGAGAATTAAACAGGAGGGAGGTAAGTCTGATAACCGACCTTATCTGTAAGCCATTCGAATATGAGCTGGATTTTAATGGAGACCTGAAATCCCCATAGATCCTTTACTCAAAATCCGCGATCCTGGGTTGTTTATCCTGCCAGTATTCATCGGTTTGGAAAGAATAAGCAGTAGGTTTATAGTCGCCTACCAATCCTACGTCACCTGCTTCAGGAACAGTCATGTCCAATCCCCAGTACACCGCGTTGACCAGTAGTCTTCTGGTACCTTCATTAAGTAGGTCACTGGAAGAGCCTATGGTACTTGTGAATGCTTTTCCTTTCTGCCCTCCAGGCAGCTGATAGCTTTTGGTCCAGGCTATGGGCATCAGGGTTTCATTAACTTTTATCCCCTTATTGTTGACTTCCGCCAGCTCTGTGTCAGTCGGTTTCATTCCGAAAAAGATGTCTTCCTCATCAAATTCCCCGCTGCGGTTTATCACCTGTCCGAGAATTACTGGCTCGCTATCTCCGGGTAAAGGTAACCTTACTTCATAAACATCCGTAGAGCCCCAGATGTCTCCATCCTTTATGCCATTTGTAATGGGATGCGCCACTTCTTTATTTGCAATGACCCCACGCGTACTCTGATGCTTGTGATGGCCATGATGGGCCACCCAGTTCTCGCCCAATACCAACCTGCCAAATCCGTCCTTCCAGGCTTCTTTATCACCCTTGTAGTAGTTGCCATAATGATGGTAATTAGAAGGAATACTGTCTGCAAAATTAAATGCGTGTGTAGCCGTTCTGATAGCTACCAGGGGCTTTCCTGCCATCAGATAATCATCAATATGCTTCATTTGCTCGTCAGGTAAGGCCCTGAATCGGGTGAATATTAGCATCAGATCGGCTTGGTTCAGATGTTCCAACCCTGGAATGTTCCCGGTGTAGTTTGGATCTATGATCCCTGGTTTGCCAGGCTGCTGGGCGAAAAGTACGGTACAGCGGAACCCATGCCTCTGAGAGAGGATCTTTGCAAGTTGTGGCAGGGCCTCCTCCGAACGGTATTCTTCATCCCCGGAAACCAGCACAATATGTTTGGCCTCAGCTGTTTCGCCTTCATAGCTTAGCCATTCCTTCGGCTCTTGCTCAACAGCCTCCGCTGCTTTTGCGCTTTCTTTTTGCTCTTTACAAGACCATAACACGGCCAATACTAATACAAATCTTAAATATTTCACGATGGTGATTTCAAGTTAAATAAATTGCTTTGAAAACAGATAGAGTATCAACTCCTTCTGGTCGGGATCAAATTCCCATACCCTCTTTGATAAGTGCATACCCCTTTTTGTAAATCTCTTCGGACGGCGAATAATCCCTCCAGACATTGATGGCATTTGCGAATTCCGGAATAAGCGTACTAAAAGCCTCTATGGTAAGCCAGCCGTCATAACCTATCTCTTTTAAAGTAGCGAATACTTCCCGCCAATTCACCTGTCCGCTTCCCGGAGTTCCCCTGTCGTTTTCACTGATGTGTACATGCCTTAGGTAGGGAGCAATGGTCTTTAAGGCGATTGCCTGTCCCTTTTCTTCAATATTGCCGTGATGGGTGTCGTACATGGCGCCGAGGTTGGGATGGTCTACATTTTCCACCAGGGTTTTCAGATCTGCCATGGTATTGTACAGATAACATTCAAAACGATTCAGCGCTTCTGGTGTCAGGACTATATCGGCCTGGGCTGCGTATTCCGCGGCCTTTTGAAGTTGTTCTATGCTCCTGCTGCGTTCTTCCGAGGTTGGCGGTTGCCTGGTAAAGTAGGCAAAACTGGAATGAAATGGGCCGCACATTACATCTGCATTCAATGCCGCTCCTCTGTCAATAGACCACTTAAGCCTATCCAGTCCCGCGCTGCGGTGTTTAGGATCAGGACTGGCTATATTTTCTTCAGGTCCCAGGGAGGCCACACAGCTTACCCCCATTCCGATGTTCGAGAAATGATTGCCCAAGTTGGAATAATGGCTCAGGTCTCCTTCTCCGAGAAACAGTTCAATTCCGTCGTATCCGGTTTGTTTTAGGTCGTCTATAATGTTGAAATGCTGCTCTGTAACGTGATTCGTCCAGAGCAGCATGTTCATCCCAATTTTCATGAAATACTAAATTTATCCTTTTGCACTTGCCTGAGATCAGGTAGCTGCCAAAGATGTCCGACTAAGTAGCCGGAGCGGCAACTGGCTGATCTGCTTTTCGTTTACGGATCCAGAACCAAAGAATGGTAAAGAGAATGATCAGTATTCCTGGGAATAAGGTCATTTTTTCCAGGGTAGCCTGTCCGGCAACCAACTCCAGTTCATCCCCGGTAAGGCCTGAAGAAGCAACAGTTTCCCTGTCACTGTCTATCCACTTCCCGATGATTGGCTGGAAGATAGAATTCGCGAACATACCAACAGCTCCTATGATGGACATTCCAAGAGCCCCGCTTTTCGGAATTTTATCCGCAATAAATCCGATCATATTCGGCCAGAAATAGGCGATTCCCAATGCGAATACAATAGCGGCAACATAGGCCATCGCCCCGGTTTGGGTACTAAAGAGGAATACCCCAATAGTGGCCAGCACTGCAGAACCTAAAAGTACACCGGTTTGGTCGAAACGGTGTACAGCTTCCCCTCCAAAGTACCGGGCCACTGCCATGATACCGGTTACAAGTGCCAGTATGATCATTGGAGAAGCCCCGCTTTTAGACAGAATAAGACCTACCCACTGTTGTGGCCCGAATTCTGAGATCGCCGTCAGCGACATACATATCATCATAAAAATGAACAAGGGAGAGATCATGGCTTTCAGATTCCCTACAATAGAGGCAGCTTCCGCGACTTTTGCCTTTGGCCAGCTTTGTCCGAAAAATAAATAGGCGTAAATAAGTGTAGGGATCATGATTACCCAGATCTGGGTTTCCCAACCCAGACCTGCATCGGTCATAAACTTGGAAACCAGACTTCCTATAACGATCCCTCCCGGGAACCACATATGAAAGCGGTTCATCATCTTACTCATCATATTACCTTCGTAAGCATCTGCGATCATTGGATTACAGGCAGCTTCAGTACATCCGTTACCCAATCCGATGAGCAGGGTGGAAATCATGAGTCCTATATAACTTCCGGAATAGATCGTCATGATTATTCCGATGGCATGGGCGAAAAATGCAAATTGCATAATTGCCTTTCCACCTACCTTGTGGTAGATCAGCCCTCCGATCACCATCGAGATAGGAAAACCTAAAAACCACATGGAATTGATATAACCTAATTGCTCTGCGGTTAGGTTTAGTTCCTCCCCTAATTGAGGTAGGATACCTGCACGGATACTGAAGGATAAAGCGGTGGTGATCAGGGCAAAACAGCTTCCGTAAAAAAGCCTTTTGGCGTTGATCCCCGCCATATTTGTCGCGTTTTCCATAAGTCAATAAAATTTAAGAATAGTTAGTTGACCTGTTTGATTGTTTGTTGTTGGTCATTTGAACACATAAGTTTACTGTGTTTTTTGCTAAAATCATAATTAATTTGCAATTGTCTTGCCTGATCCAACAAAAAAGCTGAAAATTTTTATAAGCCTATTAATTTTTGCTAAACCTGATTTTTAGTTATTTTAGAATTTCAGACGACGAACCCTATTTTCCGGTGAAAAATCCTATCAGATAATATCCCTTAAGGCGGGTATTTCGATCACCGGAATGGAACTAATACGATGAACATGCAAAAAAACAACTACCCGAAACTGCACAATGCCTCCTGGCCTGGTGTAGTTGGGAAAGGACCTGATTCCGAACCCCCAATCCCTCTGGACACCATGATCGAGTTAACCGCTAATGCTGAAGTGGACGGCGTAAAGTTTGACGGTTTTGATCTTTTTCTCTTCGATCCGCATATGGATATCGATTCTTCCAAAGACGATATAAAGAGAATGGCTGAAAAGGCCCAATCCAAAAACCTGGAGATCGGCAGTCTTGTGGCACCGGTATGGACCCCCACCGGAGGAGGGTCAGCCATGGGATCCAAAGAAGACAGGGACAGATTTGTTACTCAGGTACGAAAATCCTGCGTGATCGCACAGGAACTCAGGGCGTTGGGCGTACGGCCCAATGGAGTGGTCCGGATCGACTCTTCAGTGGACCCTGCCAGTTGGGCTGAGGATCCGGTAGGCAATACAAAACTCATAGCCCAGACATTTCGCGAAGCTTGTGATATTGCGGCGGATTACGGCGAATCCCTGGCCGCCGAAGGGGAGATATGCTGGGGAGGAATGCACGGCTGGAAATCGATGATAAATACCCTTGAAGCCGTGGACCGGCCCAATATAGGGTTCCAGGCAGATATGGCACATACCTTATTATATTTACTCGGCTACAACAAACCGGATGAGCGCATCCTGCCAGCGGATTTCGATTGGGATGACCGGGAAACACTTACTGCAGGACTTAAAACCCTTACCGCTGCGCTCAGGCCCTGGACCATAGACTTTCATGTGGCCCAAAACGACGGAACGGTCTTCGGAGCTGGATCACATGATAAGACCGGTAGGCATTGCCAGGCCACTGATCCCAATGGAAAGTTGAACATCCCTGTGGATGCCGGGCACTGGTTACGGGATGAAGACGGAACCCTGACCAAAAGATTCCGTCATATTTGCTGGGATGGTTGTATGTTCCCCAACGAGGTGATGATGCAACCCAAGACCTGGAACGATATCCTGGCCGCTATGATACAGGTAAGGGATATGCATGGCTGGTACGAAGCAGAATGATCCAATGATTCCTAAACAACTAAATAACAATGAGTAAAAAAGAATTACGAATAGGTTTGGTCGGATATGGCTTTATGGGCAGGACCCACTCTAACGCCTATAAGAGGGTAGGGGATTTTTTTCCGGATCTCCAATACAGGCCTGTATTGAAAGCGGTAAGTGCCAGGAATGCGGAGAGACTTGAGGCCTTTGCAAAACAGTGGGGTTACGAATCCTTTGAGACAGACTGGAGGAAAATGGTCCAACGGACGGATATAGACGCTATTGATATATGTACCCCCAATGACAAACATGCGGAAATTGCCATAGCGGCCGCTGAAGCAGGTAAGATGGTCCTTTGTGAAAAGCCTCTCGCACGGACGGTAGCCGAGGCCCAACCTATGGTAGATGCTGTGGAAAAGGCCGGTGTTGCCAATACCGTGTGGTACAACTATCGTCGGATCCCGGCCGTAACCCTGGCAAAACAACTTATAGATGCCGGGAAACTGGGCAAGATCTTTCACTATCGTGCAAACTTTTTACAGGATTGGACCATAAGCCCGGAACTACCTCAGGGGGGTGAGGGTTTGTGGCGATTAGACGATAATGCGGCAGGTTCCGGAGTAACCGGAGATCTTTTGGCACATTGCATAGATACGGCCATGTGGTTGAACGGAGGAATTAAGGATGTTTCCGCTGTAACCGAAACATTTATCAAGGAACGGGTACATACAGCATCAGGCAAAAAACAAAAAGTGGGTATTGACGATGCCTGCATTTTTCATTGCCATTTTGACAATGGTTCTCTTGGGCTTTTTGAATCCACTCGATATGCCCGGGGCCATAAAGCGCTATATACCTTCGAAATTAACGGACAACACGCCTCTATCAAATGGAATTTGCACGATCTGAACAGATTGGAATATTTTGATCATAGAGATGATTCCCTGGAACGAGGCTGGCGATCCATCCACGTGACCGATGGGGATATGCCGTACATGGACAAGTGGTGGGTACCCGGACTCTCTGTGGGCTATGAGCATAGCTTTGTGCATCAAATGGCTGATTTTCTCCAAAGTCTGGAAGAAAATAAACCCTGTTCCCCTACCTTTAGAGAGGCCCAGGAAACCCAAAAAGTATGTGAGGCCGTTTTGGCCTCCGCGGCATCGAAAAGTTGGAAAGAAACCGGGACCTCCTGGCCTGGTTAACACAGTAACGGAATGAGTGAACTTTTAAAAGGTTTCTGCCTGCATGGACGCGAAAAGATCAGTCCGTGGAACGGCCGGGACGTGACTCGAAATACCAGTATCGTAGACCTGGAGATCCCTCAGCTAAAAGAAGGAGAGATCCTTGCAAAGACCTTGTATACAGGAATTTGTGGATCTGATAATAGCGCCGCTCTGGGCAAAGCGAATTTTGACTGGGTAGAACGCCCCAGGATCATTGGACATGAATTCAGCGCGGAAATATTGGAATTGGGCCCTGGAGACCACGGAGACCTCAAGGTTGGGGACATATTTACCCCGCTAGCGATGTTGGGTTGCAGGGACGTGAATTGTCACGCTTGCCGAATTGGCAAATGGAATTTATGCCCAAGAAAGCAGATCATTGGATTTCATAGGAACGGAGGATTCGGACAACAGGTGGTTTTGGAATCAGACCGGGTAGTTACCTTAATGGAAGGCCTAAGCCCAGAACAGGGCGCCCTGGTTGAACCCCTTTCTATCATCGTAAACGCTCTGAACAATAAATGCGACATTAAACCCGGGCAGGACATCGTAGTCACCGGATGTGGTATCATCGGATTGATGGCCGCCGAGCTGGCAAGGGCAGCCGGGGGCAGAGTACTGGTAACAGGCATAAGCCGGGACCGTGATGTACGTCTTAAAAAAGCAGCGGAACGCGGCTTTATGACCGCTGAAGTTTCCCCTGAGAACACACTTACCGAACAGTTGCAACAGGGAATTACAGATTCCAGGGGTGTACCCTTTGGCGTTGAAGGCAAGGTAGATCTGTTAATAGAGTGCTCGGGAGTTGCTGCCGTGCTAACCGAAGCCATAGATGTGGTAAGGCCGGAAGGTGATATTTGCGTAATAGCTACCTATCCTACCGAAGTGCCTGTTAATGCCACTCAGCTTACACGTACCTCGCTGAATATGAGAGGATCCATGGGATCTTGCAGGGAAGATTATATGATCGCTCAAAAGCTCATGGTTACCGGGATCTTCCCTTCTGAACACTATGTAAACAGATATAAGTTCGAAAATGTGAAGCAGGCCTTTGAAGAAGCGATCAAAGCAAAAAATATCAAAGCAGTGGTGGAGATGAACTGATATCAATTTTAAAAATGAAGAATAATATTACATGCATACCATACTGATCACCGGGGGCACTGGCTGCATAGGTGCGGTTACCATTTACAAATTGCTGCAGTCCGATGAGGTCGGCAGGATAGTGGTTGCTTCCAGGACCAATAACAAGGATCCCTTAAAATTGTGGCTGGGAGAGCATCTTGACCCTCGGTTGGAATTCGCCACACTTGATGTTTCGGATTACCAGGCAATAAAAAGCGTGGTTCTCGAGGCGGATCCAAGTCACATTATTCACTTAGGGGCTTTTCAAAGCCCGGATTGTTCCGCCAGGCATGTACAGGGGATGGAGATCAATACGGGAGGTACTATGGTACTTTTTGACACTGCCGAAAAGCTCAAGGGACTCAAAAAATTTGTGTTTGCCAGTTCTGCCGCGGTATATGGTAAAAGGGCCATGTACCCTGAAAAAAGTGTTCATGAGGATCTGCGGCTGGCCCCGCCAAACCACTACGGTATCTGGAAACTTGCCGGTGAGCATCTGGCCCGTTTGTTCTATGAGAATACGGCTGTTCCTACCGTCTGCCTGAGACTGAACACAACCTATGGCAAAGGGCGGGATAAAGGAAAAACCTCTGCCCCAACCAATGCTTTGAAAGCTATCGCCCTTGGGCATGTTAGCGGGCGTGTTATTCCTTTTGAAATGCCTTATCAAGGTAGGGAGAATTATCACTTTGTTGAAGATGTGGGCGCCCATTTTTCCCACGTTACCTTACAGCCTTTAGAAGGCTTTGGCTCCTTCAATATCAAAGGCGAAACCATACCTGTTGACAGCTTCCTGGACATCGTCCGTGACGAAGCCGAAAAACTTGGTATGGGTAATGCGGTAGAAATATCCATAGCGGAGGATGCAGATCCAAATTTGTTTGTTTCCGATCTGGATCATCGTAAGATCGATAAAACCTTTCAGGATTTACCGTTAACTTCCATCAATGAGGGGGTCCGTAATTCCTTATTGGCTTTTAGGGAGATGGCAGAAAAAAGTCTACTAACCCAGGCAATGCTTAACATATGAAGACCATTAGAATAGGATTGCTGGGAGCAGGCGATGTGGCGGACTTACATGCCGAAGCCGTAAACAATCTGGCCGGAGCCGAACTGGCGGGACTTTGGAACCGAACAGCCGAGAAGGGCAAGGTCAAAGCAGCACAATATGGCTGCCGGACCTATAGTTCCGTAGATGAATTACTTGCTGATCCGTCAATAGACGCGGTTTTTGTCCTGACCAACATGGAGACACATTGTGAATATACGATCAGGGCCGCGAAAGCCGGAAAACATATACTCGTGGAAAAACCCGCGGCTTCGAACATAGAAGAACTCCGCGAAATGCAAAAGGCGGTCACCGGGACCGGACTTAAGTGCATGCCGGTTCACAACTATATTTATGAAGCCGGTATTGAACGCACCAAAGCTATGATCCAAAGTGGTAAACTGGGCAAAGTAACCCAGTTTTACATGATGTATAATATTCATCATTCCGATGAGATCAGGGCGCGTTATCCCGGGGTTATCCGGCAGATACTGACGCATCATGCCTATACCATGTTGTACTTAGCCGGAGAACCCAAAAGCGTTTCCTGCATGAGACATACGGTAGACCCCACCCTGGCACCCCAGGAGAATGTGGCCATGGCCACAATCGCTATGGAAAACGGCATACTGAGTCATCTTTGTGCGAGCTTCGCTAATGACGATCATTCCGGGGATCCCTGGACTTGCATGATCAAGGTCATCGGGACCAAAGGAAGTACACGCTATAGCTACAGGGATTGGGTGATCAATGAACCTAAAGGAGCCCATTCACAAACCTATTATTGTTATCCGGAAACCATTAAGAATACAGCGACCCATTTTATAGACCGGGTATTAAGGCAGGGGGAAGAACCCCTCTCCACTCTGGAAGATGCGATTCGCTGCCAACATATTATAGAAGCCTGTGAGCGGTCTGTGGAAGAAGGCCGGCATGTAATTCTGTCCTAATATTTTATGATAAAAACAACATCCACTATATGACCTTATTCAAAAAGAATACTGTTCGGAGGTTTTGCCTGGTGCTATGCGTATCATTAGTAATCCTAAGCTGTAGCAAAAAGACAGAACGGATCGATCTCAAAAGAGAATCACGTATTGTTTTAATTGGGAACAACCTGGGTTCCAGAATGATGAATTTTGGTCATTTTGAAACTGAAATGCAGTTGAGATACCCGGATAGTTTGCTGTTTATCCGAAATATGTGTGATGGAGGAAATACGCCAGGCTTTAGACCGCATTCCTCCAGGAATTCACCCTGGGCTTTCCCCGGGGCAGAAGAGTTTCAGACCGAGCTTGCACAGAATTCCGGTAGCATAGGGCATTTTGAAACAGAAGATGAATGGCTTAGCCGGCTTGGGGCGGATATCATCATCGCATTCTTTGGGTATAATGAATCCTTCGAGGGAACTGCAGGCCTGGATAACTTCAAAGCGGAATTAGAGGCTTTTATCCGGCATACCAAATCCCGGAAATACAACGGACAGCGTGCCCCGGAGTTGGTCCTGGTTTCTCCAATTGCCTTTGAAGACCTCTCATCCGTTATGGATCTGCCAGATGGTGGAAAAGAAAATGAAAACCTGAAAAAATACACCGAGGCCATGAGAGAGGTGGCGGCAAAGGACAGTGTACCTTTTGTAGATGCTTTTACACCTTCAAAACAGTGGTACGCTTCAACGGAGGAAGCGCTTACCGCTGATGGATTTCAGCTGAAAAGCAAGGGATACGAGAAATTGGCAAAACTTTTGGCGGATGAGGTCTTTGGCAAATCGGACATAAGTTCCTCCCAAAACCTGGAGTTGGTCAGGGAAGCCGTTATGGAAAAGAACTGGTTCTGGCATAACGATTTCAAGATTCCCAACGGGGTGCATGCCTACGGTCGAAGATTTGATCCTTTCGGACCTGATAACTATCCGGCTGAAGTTAAAAAGACCAGGGAAATGACGGCGATCAGGGATACAGCTATCTGGAATGCCGCTAAAGGTAAAAGTACGGACCTGGCTGCCATGGATGCCAGAACCTCCGTACTTCCAGAGGTGGAAACAAATTATGTGCAGGTCCATGGAGCCGGCAACCCTAAATACCTGTATGGAGAGGATGCCCTGGATGCGATTAAAGTACCTGAGGGCTATAAATTGGAATTGTTTGCCTCGGAAAAAGAATTTCCGGACCTCGCTAATCCTGTCCAATTGTCTTTTGACAACAAAGGCAGGCTTTGGGTGGCGGTTATGCCCAGCTATCCTCATTACAAACCCGGCGATGAAAAACCGAATGACAAGCTTATTATTCTGGAAGACACAGACCAGGACGGCAAGGCGGATAAGCAGACTATTTTTGCCGATAAGCTTCACCTGACCATTGGTTTTGAATTTGCCCCGGAAGGCGTTTATGTTTCACAGGGCACCAACCTGGTACTTCTTAAAGATCTGGATGGAGATGACTATGCTGATGAGACCGAGATCATCCTTAGTGGTTTTGATGATCACGATACGCACCATGCCATCAGTGCCTTTACCACGGATCCCTCCGGCGCGATCTATATGGCGGAAGGGGTCTTTTTGCACACCAATGTAGAAACCGCTTATGGCCCGGTAAGAGGTACTAATGGTGGCTTCTATCGCTATAGTCCACAAAGGCATCATCTGGAGCGTACAGCTCAGCTTCCTATTCCAAATCCGTGGGGCATTGCTTTTGACGATTGGGGGCAACCCTTTTTCGCGCATACTTCGGGGCCGGATATTACCTGGATGAGTCCGGGTACTATAAAACCCCGGTACGGAGAAGCTTCGCCTTTACCGAAAAACCTGATAGAAGAAGCCCATCGGGTAAGACCCACCTCAGGTCTGGAGTTTATCTCCAGCAGGCATTTTCCGGATGAGATCCAGGGCGATCTTATCGTCAACAACTCCATAGGCTTTCTCGGGACCAAGCAGCATATTATGAAAGACGATCCAAAGACGGCCGGTTACTTAAGTGAACATCGGGTAGACCTGTTAACCGGATCGGACCCCAATTTCAGACCGGTAGATATGGAATTCGCACCGGATGGTTCACTCTATTTTGTGGACTGGCACAATGTGCTAATTGGTCATATGCAGCACAACGCCCGTGACCCGCTTAGAGATCATGTACACGGGAGGATATATAGATTGACATATCCTTCAAGACCTTTGGTGCAACCCGCCAAGATTGTAGATGCCAGCATTGAAGAATTATTGGAAAACCTAAAACTACCGGAATATCGCAGCAGGTATCGGACAAAAAGAGAACTACGGGCAAGGGATGCCGAAACTGTACTTCAGAAATTGTCCGAATGGGTTGCCGAACTGGACCAAAATGAGCCAAGGTATGAGCACCATCTTTTGGAAGCGCTTTGGGTTAGCTGGGGACTTAATAAAGTAGACCCCGGTCTACTCAAACAACTTTTAAAAGCTGAGGATTTCCGGGCCAGGGCAGCAGCCGTGAGGGTGCTGAGGTACTCGGGCCATCAGATAGCTGAACAGCCAGGGTTGCTTATGGAAGCGGCTGATGATGAAAATCCCAGGGTACGGCTTGAGGCCTTAGTAGCGGCTTCATGGCTCCCAAAATCCGAAGGCGTACCTATCGTAGAAGCGGCTGGTAAAAAGTCATTAGATGACTGGATGCAGATGCCGTATGAAGCCTCCATGGCCCATTTGAACGGGCATAATCTAGGCCAGGATCCGGAAACCCTCAAAGCCCAGACAGACCTGGAAGGAGCGGAACGGGAACTGTTCGTTAAAGGCGAAGAGATCTACCATAGGGAAGGTTTTTGTGTAACCTGTCATCAGGCGGACGGCAAGGGATTGAGTGCTTCTCAGTTCCCGCCATTGTCAGGTGTTGAATGGGTTACAGGTGATGAGGAGCGGCTGATCAAGCTTACTATGAAGGGTATGATGGGACCTATAGAGATCAAGGGAAAGGTATATCCGGGGCAGGTGCCCATGACACCTTTCGGGGGCATGTTGGATGACGAGGAAATGGCCGCGGTCCTCACTTTCGTTAGAAATACATTTGGAAACAAAGCTGATCCTGTAAGCCCGGAAAAAGTAAAGGAGATCCGGGAGGAAATAAAAGATAAGGAAGGCTTTTATACAGCAGAAGAGTTATTGAAAGAACATCCGATGGACTAACTCACAGGGAACTCAAATATCTTTTCCATAAGCATCCATTTCTCACCTGGGGCTGCAGTAGGCAAGGCCTGTTGATAATTCCACATCAGTTCTTCCCACTCCTGCACTTTAGGGTTGCTGGAGTCCATTTCCGCTTTTTTCTCAAATGAAAAATGATCCGAGACCTCAATGATCATAAACAGCCGATTGCTGAGTCTGTATATCTGCATATGCTCAATGCCTGAATCCCGCAGACTATCCAGTACCTCAGGCCAAACCTTCCGGTGATAGTCTTCGTAGGCTCTGATCAATTTTTCGTCATTCTTTAAGTCTAGTGCCAGGCAATATTTTCTCATGATCTAAAGATCGCTGTTAAAGTTTAATGTATCTAGTTCGGTAGCTTTCCAGGGACTTATTTTTCCTTGGGTACGAAAGCGGATATGTCCTATAGTGCCACTTGAGATCTCCGGTTCCGAATGCCCCCATGTATTTCTGATATAGGTTGCGATTGCCGCAATTTCATGGTTTTGCAGCGTTGAAAAGGAAGGCATTACAGGCAGTATATCGGGAATATCATAGGTCTTGCCTGCCACTTTTACCGGACCTTCCATACCGTGTAAAAGGATCATAGCCAGCTTTTCTTCTTTACCGGTTACCCATTCTGAACTTTTAAGTGGGGGAGCAAAACGAGCTATGCCCTCACCTTGAGTCCCATGACAATTAGCACAAAGATTGACGTATTGCCGCCTGCCTTCGGCTAAAACAGTTCTGTCTATAACAGGCGAATCACCCGTGGATTCCATTGTCTCTTGCGGTTTTCCGGGCCAATTAAAAATTCCGGCCAAAGCAGCTAGTTGCGATTCCTGAAGGTTGACCCATTCGCTTTTTGTTTTAAAAATTTTGGGCTGTTCTGCAAGCTCAATAAGCAGGGAATCTTCCGGCCTCTTGTGATTGATCATACCGTTTACCAGGGCGTTTTTTGCCCAGGAAGAAAGCTTAGTCTCAGTATATTCCTGCATAGCCAGCAATCCACTAACTTCATCGATATTACCCCTGTTTGTTATGGCCGTTGCAAGCATTTCAATGAAGATCTCCTGGTCTTGCCCGTAAGATCGCCAATACGGTTTAGACATGACATAGTCCAACATCGCGGCTTCTTTGTCTTCCAGGCTGCTTAAAATAACATCTCTGGCGATAGGGGAGTCCTTGTTTTCCTCCAGGAAGCGAAGAGCAATCTCAAAAGCCGCTGTTTTCGGAAGGTCTTTGGTCGTAAAAACCATTTGCATCTGTAATAGCGGATCCTTCTGATCGAAGTTACCCTGGACAAATGCTCCAACCCTGGTCCAGACCTCCGGATCTTCCTTAAACCTCTGCTGTAAGATGCGCAGTGCGGCCTGTGCAACAAAGGGGTCTGAGCTTTGCATCCCTTCCAAAAAGGGCTCGGGTTCTCCATAGTTTAATCCTTCAAGGGTCCACAAACTGTGAAGCTGACCTTTTGGACTCATTTCAGCAATTGCACTAAGAATACCGGATATAGTCGACTGGTCTCCGTTTTCCACGAGCAAGCGCTGGGCCATATCACGGGTCCAACCATTGGGATCATCCAAAAGAGAAACTAAAACAGACCCATCCAGACCGGCTAAAGTAGAAAATCTCCCAGGCTGATCTTTTGAGGTGATTCGCCAGATCCTACCCATATTTATGGGCCTGTCTAACTGTCTTTCCAGGGTAACCTTCCGAAGGTAAGGGGTCATATAAGGCCCGTGTTGGATAATTCCTTTGTACATATCTACAACATACAGCGCCCCGTCTGGTCCAGAAGACAATGAAATAGGCCGGAACCTCTCGTCAGTGGAGGCCAGGAACTCCAGTTTTTCATAGGCTGCCTCGGCATTCAATAAAAAACCATCTTCCTGTATCCTGTTTCTTTTGATGAGGTTGGCCGTTGGTTCGCAAACAAAAGCATCTCCGTAAAAGGATGGTGCAAGAGCCTGTCCTCTGTAGATCAACGGGCCACATGCTGATGCAAATTCGAGTAGTTTCCCTTCTTCATCCAGTGTGCCGGGAACATATCCGCGATTTACAGCGGTATTGCTTCTGATCGGATAGATTTTCCTGTCTAAGGTCAAGCCGTGATCAATACCGCTGCTTGGGCTGTGGTTTTTATTGGCCAGTAAGGCATTTGGCGGTACCAGGTCTGCGTGTAGTTGAGACCAGTTATAGTTGTAGAATAACCTCCCCGCATCGTCATGGCAGATACCCCATTGCCCTCTGAATTCGGTCTCTCCTTTCTCCCAGCCGGTAGATGTTCTCCGATACCGGGAAGAAGATTTTGCATTGTAATACCAGTTGTCCATGCCTCTCCACAGCCCGTTTGCCGAGTGCTCAGGCATTCCGTGGCCGCCGTAGGTAGAATCAATGAGGACCTTGCGATCTGCCTTAAAATCTCCATCCGTATCTTCGGCGAACCACAGCGGAATGTTCTCCGCGACCAGGGCTCCTCCCTTTACAATGGCAACGGCTCTGGGCAATACCAGGCTGTCCAGAAAGACTATGCTACGATCCATTTTTCCGTCTTCATCGTCATCGAACAGGACTGAAATCCTTCCCACCTTATCCAGTTCTCCCTTGCCATCTATATCCTGCATAAAGCCCAGCATTTCTACTACCCATAATCGTCCTCCTTCATCAAATGAAATAGCAACCGGGTCCTGAACCAGGGGTTCGGCAGCAACCAGTTCTATTTTGAGGTTGCTATCTGCAAGAACAAAGGAATTTAAAGCTTCTTCAGGGGACAGGGCCGGAGAGGGTCCTCTTTCGCATTGCCAGCACAGCGTAGCAAAGCAAAGCAGGGCAATGAATGGATTGATACGTAAAACGGATTGAAGTTTCCTTGGGATCACAATCCTAAAAATACGAATTCTAAACAGATTTTGCATCGCAGCTCATAAGAGAGGCCGCATTACAGCAAGAATGAGGCTATATAGATAAGCAAGGCCGCAAAACACCCAACCACAAAGGTTCCGAGCGTGTACACCCTATAACCCGTTTTTACTTCTATCCCTGAGAACTGTGTCAGAATCCAGAAACCGCTGTCATTGGCATGAGATACTACCATGGCACCCGCTCCTATCGCTGATACCACCAGGGCCTTATCAATATCGGTACTAAAACCCATTGTAAGCATCAGTGGGGCCAGTATGGATGCTGTGGTAATAAGCGCTACCGTAGAAGAGCCCTGGGCCGTCTTTATTGCCGCACAGAGCAGGAAAGGAAGCCAGATCCCCAGGTTGGCGCCGGAGAGAGCATCAGCAAGCGTTGTAGCAATGCCACTGTTCTGCAGTATGGTTCCGAATATTCCACCTGCTCCAGTAATTAAGATGATATTGGAAGCGTCCGTAAGCGATTTACCTACCCAACCTGTGGTTGAAAGGATTTCCTTGTCCCACTTTCGCGGTAACAAAAAGGCGAAAAGCATCCCTATGATCAGGGCGATCACAGGAGAACCTACAAAGGCCATGAATTTTGCCCATGGTAATTCCATTTGCGCTTCCGAAAGTTTGAACTCCATGAGCGACTTCCCAACGATCAGCAGGATGGGGATAAGAATTGGTAGAAAGGAAGTGAAAGCGCTGGGTGCCTTCTTTATCTTTTCCTGGATCTCCTCTTCAGTAGTTTCAGGATTCGGATCCAAATAATGCCTGGAACCCATATACTTACAATATATCACTGCAACCACAAGGGAGAGCAGGCCTATAACCAGTCCGACCAGCATGACCAGGCCAACATCCGCACCTATAATTCCCGCCGCCGCTATAGGTCCCGGTGTTGGAGGTACTAAAACGTGAGTGATCATCAATCCGAGTATGAGGGCGGTTGCAGTTCCTACTATTGATAGTCCGGCTCTTTTTGTGAGACTTTTATTTAGTGGATTGAGGATGATAAACCCGCTGTCTGCGAATACCGGTATAGAGACGATGAAGCCTACTAGTCCCATGGCTTCATGTACCCGTTTTTTTCCTATGATCCTCAAAATGATCTCCGCCAGTTTGTAGGCCCCTCCGGAGTGTTCAAGAAACGCCCCAATAATAACCCCCAGCACAATGACCACACCGATTTTCCCCAGGGTGATCCCAAAACCATCGTTTATGGATTTAACCACGGTTTCCAACTCCATTCCCGAAAAAAGTGCAAAGATCAAGGCGGCTCCCAGCAAGGCGAGGAAAGGATGTACGTTCCATTTCGCTGTGCATAGGATAATGAATACAACACTAAGGATTAGCAGTAAAATAGAGATCATAAAAAGTTTGGTTTAGTGGGCATCCCTGGTAACTTCATCCCCGGATTTTCCGACAAGGAAATCGAGGTCCGCGCCCAGGTGCGCCTGTTGTACGGTTTTGGTATATAAACTTGTATACCCTCTGTCTGAAGGTAGCTTGGGTGGTTTCCAGGCGGCTTTGCGCCGGTCCAGTTCTTCCTGACTTACTTCCAGGTGCAATTTTCTATTGGGTACGTCCAAAATAATCGGGTCACCTGTTTTCACAAGGGCCAGTAGCCCTCCAACAGAAGATTCGGGAGAAACGTGAAGCACTACTGTACCAAATGCCGTTCCGCTCATTCTCCCGTCCGATATGCGGACCATATCTTTTATCCCCTTTTTGAGGAGTTTTTCCGGAAGATCCATATTACCCACTTCGGCCATACCCGGATAGCCAACGGGTCCGACCGCCTTTAGGACCATTACACTGTTCTCATCTATCTCCAGATCTGGTTGGTCTATAGTTGCATGGTAATCCTCAATGGTCTCAAAAACGACGGCCTTACCTCTATGACTCATCAATTCCGGGGTGGCGGCGGAAGGTTTGATAACCGCCCCATTCTCACATAGGTTTCCATATAAAACGGCTATTCCCGCTTCTTCTAAAAAAGGTTGGTCCAGGCTGGCGATAACCTCTGTGTTATAGCATACCGCCTGAGTATTATTTGTCCCAATGTCCTTACCATTAACGGTTATAGCGTCCGTATGCAATTGATCCTTCACTTCATTGATCACTACCGGCAGGCCGCCGGCATCAAAGAAGTCCTCCATAAGATAAGGGCCTGAAGGCATTAAGTTGACCAAAAGCGGGATCGTACTTCCAAGGGTATCGAAGTCCTTAAGCTCCAGTTCCACACCGATACGGCCTGCAATAGCCTGCAGATGTATGATAAAATTGGTGGATCCTCCAATTGCAGCGTTGATCTTGATCGCGTTTTCGAAGGCCTCACGAGTAAGTATTTTAGATAGTTTGAGATCTTCCCGGACCATTTCCACAATGCGCCTTCCGGAAAGCTGGGCCAGTGTTTTCTTTCTGGAATCTACAGCGGGAATGGCAGCGGCACCCGGTAAGGTCAATCCCAGCGATTCTGCCATACAGGCCATTGTTGAGGCGGTCCCCATGGTCATGCAGTGCCCGGAACTACGGGCAGAGCAAATCTCTGCCTCCACCTGGTCTTCGGGAGTGAATCCCTCATTCTGAATCTTGTCCTTTAACTGCCAGACAAAGGTGCCGGAACCTATGCGCTCTCCCTTGTATTTTCCGTTGAGCATGGGACCACCAGGGACGATAATGGTAGGAAGGTCTACACTGCAGGCCCCCATCAGGGTTCCAGGGGTGGTTTTGTCGCATCCTGTGAGTAAAACTACCCCATCCAACGGATTTCCCCTTATGCTCTCTTCCGTATCCATACTCATCAGGTTACGGAAAAGCATGGCTGTTGGTCGGATAACCGTTTCTCCGGTACTCATTACCGGAAATTCAAAAGGAACACCACCGGCCTCCAGAACACCTCTTTTGACGTATTCCGCAAATTCTCGTAAATGTCCGTTACAGGGGGTTAGCTCAGACCAGGTATTGCATATGCCTATTACAGGACGACCCCTGAAATAATCGTCTGGATACCCTTGATTGCGAAGCCAGGAGCGATGAATAAAACCAGTTTTCTCGTCTTTCGGATTAAACCAAGCTTCGCTTCGGAGTTTGCCGGGGTCTTTTTTAGTCACTTTAGGTGGTTGGTTAGGGAGTTCTTAATCTTTTTGGATTTCGGATAACTCGTTTAAAGTAAACATCTTTGTTCAAGTTAGCAAAACAGAGGACGTAATAATTTCTCATCCTGGCCTTTTTGTACATAATTTTAGAACCGCTTCAAATCTTTTGCTACATTTAGTAGCTATCCCGCTGAGCAACAGAAAACGGGATCGGTTAAATGGTATCTACCTTAAAATACTCATTGGAAATGCAAACAGATTGGAAGAACAAAACAGCGATTATCACTGGCGCTGCCAAAGGACTGGGATTAGCCCTGGCCGAGCGGCTATTGGGTTATGGAGCCCGTGTGGCTATGTTCGATCGTGAGTTGGAAACACTTGAAAAGTCTACAAAGGACAACCCAAATGGGTATAGTTATGAGGTAGATGTGGTTGATTATGATCAGGTAAAAAAAGCGGTTGATCATTTTGCCACAGAAGTAGGAAGGATAGATATTTTAGTCAATTGCGCGGGAATTGTTGGAAAAACAAATATAAAAAGCCACGAAGTGGCCACGGCAGATTTTGAAAACGTTATGGCAGTCAATGTTCTGGGCTCCTTTCATACTTTTAAGGCTGTGGCTCCCTATATGCTGGATCAGGGGCACGGCCGGGTGTTGCATGTGGCATCTATATCCGGTAAGGATGGGAATGCCGGTATGCTGGCCTATTCAACTTCCAAGGCGGCCGTAATTGGTATGACGAAGGTTCAGGGGAAGGAATATGCCCAATCGGGAATACTGATCAACGCCATTGCACCGGCCGTAATTCGTACAGCCATATTAGATGGTATGGCCCCGGAACAGGTGAAGTACATGACGGATAAGATACCGATGGACCGTTGCGGCACCCTTGACGAATTTGTGGAAATGGCCAGTTTCATTGTCTCCGATCAGAACAGCTTTACCACAGGGTTTACCTATGATTTGAGTGGCGGAAGAGCACTGTACTAGAAAATATTGAATAGCTTGCTTCTATGAAACGCAGAGAGTTCATTAAGAACAGTTCCACGGCAGCCCTCGCTGCGGCTATCCCAGCTATGCCTTCCTTTTCGCCACTGCTGCGGGAAACGCGATTTGGTGTGGCGGAAGCTTCCTACCTCATGCGTTGGTATCGCAACATGGAGAGCGAAAAATACCCACCCTTTAAGCTGGCACTGGATATGATCGAGCATTGCGCCGCACTCGGTTTTGGAGGTGTTCAGGTGAACGTTCGGGGATGGGATAAGAAATATGCCAACAAAGTAAAAAGAAGGGTGGAGTCTGACCAATTGTTCCTGGAAGGGCAGATCAGCCTTCCAAAGGACGAATCGGATGTGGATCGCTTTGAAAGTCAGATCAGGATTGCAACAGAGGCCGGGATCGATATTTTCCGGACCGTATGTCTTTCAGGAAGACGGTATGAGAACTTTGATACCATGGAGGCCTTTGAGGAATTCAGGAAGAACTCCCTGATAAGACTTCAACTGGCTGAACCCCTAGCGCGAAAACACAAGGTGAAGCTTGCTGTGGAAAACCACAAGGATTTCAGGATTGCGGGCATGATGGAGGTGTTAAAAGCGATGGATAGTGAATGGATTGGGGTTACCCTGGATACAGGGAACAATATTTCGCTTTTAGAAGACCCAATGGAGGTAGTAAAGGCATTGGCACCATTTGCTTTTTCAGTACATCTCAAGGATATGGCAGTGGAAGAATACGGGGATGGATTCCTGCTTTCCGAAGTAAATCTAGGGGAAGGGATTTTAGATATAGAAGGTATGATTCAGGAGATAAGATCAAAACAGCCTGAAGCCCGATTCAATTTGGAAATGATCACCCGGGATCCGCTAAAAATTCCTTGCCTGACTGAAAAATATTGGGCTACTTTCGATAAGATCCCGGCTGTAGAACTAGCAGTCTTCCTGAAAGGGATCAGAGAACAGAAATCGACAAAACCCCTGGCCATCGTAACAGATAAACCCACAGATAAACAACTAAACCTTGAAGTAACCAATAACCGTGTCTCCCTGGAATACGCTAAAAAACATTTGGGCTTCAAATAAACAGATCCATCATGAGTGAAACCGCATTACCCGGAATAAAACAATTTGATCTCACCGGAAAAAACGCCATTGTCACCGGCGGTTCCAAAGGCCTTGGTTATGCTATGGCAGCAGGTCTTGCCTCAGCCGGGGCCAACACATTATTGTTAAACCGTAATAAGGAAGAAGGGCAGGCAGCCGCCGCGAAACTAAGAGAAGATTTTGGGGTGAAGGCCCAGGCCTACAGCGCCGATGTAACGGATAAAGAACAGGTAGAAAAGGCCGTGGCAGACATGGTTAAGGACTACGGACATGTGGATATTCTGATCAACAGTGCCGGTATCAATATCCGAGGAGCCATCGATGAGCTAAGCTACGAGGATTTTCAAAAGGTAATGCAGGTGAACGTAGACGGTCTATGGATTGCCTCCAGAGCAGTGACACCCTATATGAAGAAGCAGGGATGGGGACGTATCATCAATATGGCGAGTACTCTGGGGCTGGTCGGATTGGCAAACCGGACCCCCTATGCGACAAGTAAAGGAGCGGTTGTTCAAATGACCAGGGCTCTTGGCCTGGAACTGGCCCCTTTTAATATTTGCGTCAATGCGATTTGCCCGGGACCATTTTTAACCGAAATGAATATCCCGATCGCTGAGACCAAAGAAGCCAAGGAGTTTATAGTAGGGGCTACAGCTCTGGCAAGATGGGGAGAACTTAATGAAATTCAGGGTGCCGCTATCTTTCTATCCAGCGATGCCGCCAGTTATGTGGTTGGTTCCATGCTGACCGTAGACGGAGGTTGGACGGCAAAATAAAACTCCACTTTCATGAGACTTAGAACAATTATCTTTAGTGGTATTGCCCTGGCTCTGTTGTTTGTTTCTTCCTGTAAGAATGAACCCAAGCCTGAGACTTCGGTAGATTTACGCCCCAACATTATCTACATCCTGGCAGACGATCTGGGCTATGGGGAATTGGGAGCCTACGGACAGGAGCTGATTGAGACGCCCAATATAGATGCCCTGGCCCGATCAGGAATGCTTTTTACACAACACTACAGCAGTGCTCCGGTCTGCGCCCCGGCAAGGTATATGCTTATGACCGGACAACATTCCGGCCATGCCCACATTAGAGGTAATGAAGAATGGCGAGAACGAGGAGCGGTTTGGGATTATATAGCAATGGCTAAAGATTCTGTACTGGAAGGACAAAGGCCAATGCCTGAGACTACGGTAACCTTGCCCATGAAACTCAAGGAGATTGGCTATGCCACAGGGATGGTAGGAAAATGGGGTTTAGGTGCCCCTCATACCCACTCAATTCCAACGAAAATGGGGTTCGACTACTTCTATGGCTACAACTGCCAGAGACAAGCACATACCTATTACCCCTTGCATCTATACGAGAATGAGAACAGGGTGCATCTCAATAACGACACTGTCCCTCCACATACGGGGCTTGCTGCGGATGCTGACCCTCTGGATGCTAACAGTTATGCCAATTTCAACCTGAATGATTACACCCCTGCATTAATGTTTGAGGCTTTGACCTCATTTGTAGAAGAGCAAAAAAGTGAACCATTCTTTCTGTATTGGGCTACACCCATTCCTCATGTTGCCATACAGGCTCCGCGGAATTGGGTGGATTATTATCGGAAAAAATTCGGAGAGGAGGAACCTTACCTCGCGGACAACGGATTTGGGTATTTCCCGCATCAATATCCGCATGCAGGTTACGCCGCCATGATTTCGTATCTGGATGAGAATGTTGGTAAGTTGGTAGCCCAATTGAAAGAGGCGGGAATCTATGAGAATACGCTTATTGTATTTACTTCAGATAATGGCCCGTCTTATGCCGGTGGGGCAGACCCCGCCTGGTTTAAAAGCGCTGGGTCACTGGAAGGCGGATTTGGAAGGGGCAAAGGTTTTGTGTACGAGGGAGGGATCCGCGTGCCCATGATTGCGAGCTGGCCTCAGAAAATAAAAGCTGGCACAGTGACCGATCACATCTCCGCGCATTACGACGTTATGGCCACCTTAGCTGATATTTGCGGTTTTGAAGTTCCTGACATAAACGATGGCATAAGCTTTGCCCCAACACTTTTAGGGGAAGATCAAAAAGAGGTTCATGAGTTTTTGCTTTGGGAGTTTCCTGAATACGGCGGTCAGGTTGCAATGAGGATGGGAGACTGGAAGTTGATCCGGCAAAATCTGAAAAGCGAGGAAAATGATCCGACGGTTGAGCTTTACAACCTCAAAACAGATCCCAGGGAACAGCAAAATGTGGCCGAAACACATCCCGAGGTACTGCAGGCTGCTGCCGAGATCTTTGCAAGTGAACGAACTGAGGCCAGCATAGAAAAATTCAAGGTCCCCATCTTAGATCAGGGCTTGCTTAACGAGGAATAATTCGCTATGGTTTTATTCCGTAGTTTTAAATTGATAAACGCATACTGAATTATACTGCTCTCCGGGTTCCAATATTGTGCTCGGGAAGTTTTGCTGGTTAGGAGAATTCGGGAAGTGTTGGGTTTCCAGGCATAAAGCGCCTCTGTGGGCATAGATCTTTTCTTTTTTTCCTACGGTCTTCCCGTCCATAAAATTCCCGCAATACAACTGCACCCCGGGCTCGTTGGTATAAACTTCCATTACCCTGCCACTTTTGGGTTCTGTCACCCGGGCCGCAAGTACCAGACCGGAGGCGTTGGTCGGGCTGTCGTTCAATACGAAGTTGTGATCATACCCTCCTCCAAATTGCATTTGTTCATAGTCCGAGTCTATTTCCTTACCAATCAATTTGGGTTCAAGGAAATCAAAAGGAGTGCCTTTAACCGGTCGCAGTTCTCCTGTTGGGATTAGGCCTTTACCTGCCACAGGAGTAAAATGGTCTGCATTTACATAAAGAATATGATCTGTAATATCTCCGTTGCCAGCTCCCTTGAGATTAAAGTAGGAATGATGAGTGAGGTTTACATGTGTCTTTTTATCAGTTTCCGCCTCATAGCTAATTTCCAGTTCATTGGCATCTGTTAGGGTATATCTTACCACAACCTCAAGATTTCCAGGATAGCCTTCTTCCATATCCGGAGACAACCTTCGGAAACGAATGTGATTATCCGTAAGGGAGTCAACCTCCCAAACAACGGCTTCGAAACCTATTTCGCCTCCATGCAGATGGTTGGGGCCATTGTTCCTGGCCAGATCGAAATTGACCCCGTCCAATTCAAAAGAACCATTGGCGATCCTATTGCCGTATCGGCCTACAACCGCTCCAAAAAACATCCCCCTGCCAACAGTATAGGGTTCAAGAGAAGAAAAGCCCAATACCACATCTTCAAAACGTCCGTTCTTGTCCGGTACAAGGAGGGATATCAGGCGCTGACCGTAATTTGTAAAAGTAGCTTCCAGGCCATTCTTGTTTTTCAAGACGTACAGGCCTACGGGTTTTGAATTGATAGTATCCGTAAAGTGTGTAGCTTGTAAGCCGGACAGGGTTGTATCTGTTGAAACCGAGGCGAGGTCAGCAGGGATCTGGTTGTCCGATCTTTTTTCCTTGCAACTACTGATGATGATCAAAATAATCATCAGTAGTACTAGTTTCGGGCGTATTTTATTTTTCATATAGAGAGCTGTTGGTTGTATGAAGATAAAAAATAACTTTACATACTGTATTTTGTTGAATCACCTATGACTTCAAAACTGATCAAAGGACTTTGTTTTACGATTGTATTGGCTTTCACTTATGCCTGTGGGGAGCAGAAAACCTCTAAGAAGGCGGATAAGACTGAAACAGAGGATGAAATAAAGCTTAGCGCTGTAAAGGATACCTTTTCACTATTAAAAGAACCCCCGGCACACATCGGGGTACCGGATGGGATGGTCTGGATCCCCGGGTCCGTTTATATGCAAGGGGCGGTTCCCGGAGACGCTTATGCCATGGGCCATGAGAAGCCACAGCATTCCGTTGCTGTAAACGGGTTTTTTATGGATTTACACGAAGTTACCAACGCCCAGTTTGCGCGTTTTGTAGATGCGACAAATTATATCACGGTCGCGGAAAGACCCATAGACTGGGAAGAAATGAAAAAACAGTTACCCGAAGGAACTGCGAAACCCCACGACTCGGTAATGCAACCCGGGTCCCTGGTATTTCGTAAACCCGGTAAACCAGTGCCCAACCTCTATGATTTTTCGCAGTGGTGGATGTGGAAAATCGGAGCAAACTGGAAAATGCCCAAAGGTCCCGGAAGCTCTATTGAAGGTAAAGATGAATATCCTGTGGTTCATATCGCCTTTGAGGATGCCGTAGCCTATTGCGAATGGGCGGGAAGGCGATTACCTACTGAAGCGGAATGGGAGTTGGCCGCTCGGGCCGGCAGGAAAAACCAGGTACATCCCTGGGGTGATGATGCTGAGTCGCTGGCTAAAATGGCGAATACCTGGACGGGTGAATTCCCGGTTTCCAATACTAAGAATGACGGTTTCGAAGGCAGCGCACCGGTAAAAACCTATCCGCCAAACGATTTTGGTTTATACGATATGTCCGGTAACGTCTGGGAATGGACTTCGGATTGGTACAACACAAACTATTACAAACAGCTGAGTACCGGTAAAACTGCGTACGATCCTATGGGATCTTCAGAGCCTTACAATGCCGGTAATCCTTATGCCAGAGAAAAGATCATAAAAGGCGGTTCCTTCCTTTGTAACGCTTCCTACTGTGCCAGTTACCGCACTTCTTCGCGTATGGCTAACAGCCTGGACTCTTCGCTGGAGCACCTGGGCTTTAGAACGGTTGCTACCGTAGACATGCTGGAGAAGGATTCCGATGGCTAGTCTATAGCGCTTAGATTTGCCCATCCTGGGAGACAAAGAGCCATTAAGCGGTTTTTTTTATCTTTAAAAGCTAACGCCAAAAACTATATGCGCTTAAGATTCTGTCTTTTAGGGGTAATTTTTCTATGGACAGGCCTGCAGGGAATTGCACAGAAGTTTCAATATGTGCACTACCAGGGAACTGAGGTGCCGTTTGAAAATGTCAACCAGGCTATTCAGGATTCCCTGGGGTATATGTGGCTGGGAACGGATCAGGGATTGTTCAGATTTGATGGGAAGACCTTTGAGGATCACAATACCTCTTTAAGGTCCAAAACAATAAGGGCTTTTGCCGGAGGTGGTACAGGGACTTTAGTTTTTTCTAATGACACTGGCATTTACAGCATTAGTTATGATCAAGGTAAACCGCAGATAAAGGAGTTTAGGAAAGAGGCTAAACTTAAATATCCCACCGAACTTTTCATTGACACTAAAGGCAGGTATTGGGCCGGGCTGCTGGATGGGCAGGTATATTCATTTACTGACCCGGATGGGGAATCCGCTACCTACCAACTTGGAGAGAAGTCAAAAACAGCACACACTTTTTTTGGTGAGGACCGTTATGGCACGCTGTGGGCGCTGATCCCGGGAGAAGGTCTGTTTTACTATGATGAAAATGGCCGTCAATTTGTGGTTTTTGAGAGTTACGAGGATGTCAATCACTTCCTGGTCCTGGAGGATACCCTTTGGATGGTGGGAGAGAACATCTATCGGATCGTCTTAAATGCGGATCATTCAGTACAGTCTAAAAAAACCTATCGCACCTCTTTGTCCTTTAACAGAATAGCTCAAAAGAATGCTGAATACCTGATGTTGGCAACTGCATCCGAACTCTATACTTTTCCATTCTTGAATGAAAAGCCCGGATTCACTAAGGTATTCGGGTCTAACGATCCGCATAGAGTAGAGGATCTGCCTTTTGAATCCATCAATCAACTGCATTTTACCCGGGATCAGATGAGCTTTAATGAGTTGGTTTGGGTAAGTTCAGAAAACGGACTTGGACTCTTGTGGTACAGTTTTTTTCAGACAGTCTTTGGTTTGGGCTATGACAATGTACTGGGACTTCACGCCACGGATAACGGAAAGGTGCTGCTATCTCAGGGTCCTGTTTATGAGGTCAACAACAGGGGAAATTCTGTGTCATTTAGCCGGGCAAACGAGCTGAATAGTATTACCGGGATTGCCACAAATGGCCCGGACACCTGGTACGGTTCCACACAAGGGGAGATCTTCCACTATAGAAACAACAGCCTTTACCGCAAGCACGACCTCAGTTGGAGAGGCGGAGGGGTATTTTTTATTTATGTGGATCATACGGACAAGGTTTGGTTCTGTCAGGCCACTTCGGACAAACCCATAGTTGGTGTGGCAAGATTGGATGAATCGGGGCGGATAATCCAATACGGCACAGATAAAGGGTTTCAGGACAGGGTACTGGTTATCAAAGAAGGAGGGAAAAATGAGCTTTACGCCGCTGGAATCGGCATTTCCTCCTATCTCTATAAATACGATAGGGAGCAGGATCGTTTTGTCAATAAAAGCCTTCCATTTCCTTTCCCCGTCAGTGCAACTTTTGAGGTACACGATATGGCGGTAGACGATCTGGGTATTGTCTGGCTGGCCACAACAGATGGCTTATTAAAATACGATTCTGAAACCATAAGGAAAGTGGCTATGGGGGAGTTTACCCATACCGAGATACGATCCATCAGTGCGATGCCCGATCGCAGCCTTTGGTTCGCTACTGATACCTATGGGCTGATCCACCTGGATGACAAAGGCAATTATGTGGTTTTTGATGAGAACGCCGGAACACCTTCCAAGGTTTCGGCATATCGCTGCCTTACTACAGACAGCAATTCTCAATTGTGGGTAGGAACCGCCGAAGGCCTTGTTCATTCCTTACAATCACTGCCAGGGCCTTTGCCTACTAAAATGCCGGTACTGCAAACTGCCGTTGTGGGAGGGGAGCAGTACTCAACTGCACAACAGGCGGATCTATCCGAGTCTGAAGAGCTGCTTTTGAGGATGACTACCATTACCTTTCCCAGTGACAATGTCCGCTATCAATACAAAGTATTTGAGAGACAACTCCCCGCAGATGAGATATCAGACCTTCTCTGGAACGATTCGGAAGACCCGGAAATACTACTAAGCGGATTAAGCACCGGGACCCATCGGGTTCTTGTGAGGGCACAGAAGGAAGGCGGATACGCCTGGAGTATGCCAATGGAATTGGAAGTATACGTATCCGGAATGTGGTACAAAACCTGGTGGGGTATTTTGCTTTTGGCCGTTTTGGTCTTTTTGTTTTTCTGGTATTTCGTCCGGCGCTGGTTCCGGAAACGCATAGAGCAGCTACAGGCCAATCTGCTCCAAAAACAACAGGAGTTGAGCAGCAAAGAAGCAGAACTGGCCACTCAGAGCGATACCTTGAAACATCAACAACAAGAACTAAAAAACACAGGTACCAACATTCATTTACTTCACCAACTGATACAACAAATCTCTAAGGATGCGGACAAAGACGGGGGTAGTGTGGTTTTTCAAAAGCTGGTAGACCTGCCTACCGGCATCGGTATGTTGGAAGTTGCGAATAAGTCTGAAGAGTACATAGATTATCTGAGCTATAGTCCAGGAGGAAAAAGTCCTGAAAAAAGGCGGGGAGAGTTTAATGATAAGGATAATCTTGCCAGTTATGCCATGGTACGGGAAAAGACCGTTAAGATCAACGATTTTGAAAAGGAAGTAGAGCAATACATTAGTGGAAAGGATACCCGCGGATTTCCTTCCCGTCTTTTTATTCCTTTTGATAGAAAAAATGGTTCATGCTCTGTCTTATGCATTTATGCAATAGAGAAAAACGCGTTTACAAGAAGACATGTGATGTTACTGGAGATCCTGGTGAAGTTTATAGGGCTTCAAACCGAAAACAAAATGACGTAGGAATGCTAAAAGCGATAACATACCGATATATAACACTGGGTTTGATTATTCTGACCGGTTCCGCCCATGCCTTCCAGAGCAGGGACACGCTGATTGTTGGGATACATGAGGATCCTCCTTTTATTTTCAGTGAATCCGGCGGCTATTCAGGACTTTCCGTGGATCTGTGGGAACGCATATCGGAAGAAACCGGCCTGCCCTTTAGCTACAGAGAATTCAGCGATGTGGTCGGAATTGTGCGTTCACTGGATTACGATGAACTGGATATATCCATAAACCCGCTGACCAACAGCCCTTATCGTGTGGAACATTTTCAGGTGAGCCAACCCTTCTTTATTTCCAGTATTGGTGTAGCGGCTACCTCACAGAGCGAGAGCCAGTTTAGACTATTCCTGAGTAACTTTTTTTCCAGGGACTTCTTAGACGTTGTTTTATTGTTATTGGTCATACTGCTCACCTTCGGTACTTTGTTGTGGTTTGTAGAACGGAGGAAGAATCGATATCAATTCAGGCCCGGGCTGATGGGACTTTTTGACGGTCTATGGTGGGCTGCGGTGACTATGACCACTGTGGGTTATGGAGATAAAGCCCCTAAAACACATATGGGCAAGACCATTGCCATTATCTGGATGTTTACAGCCATCATTATCATATCCAGCTTTACGGCTACCATCGCCTCTACATTGACGGTGAATACGCTTGAAGCGGATATCAAAGGTCTTGAGGACCTTCAAACCGTTAAGAAAATAGGGGTGGTAGGAGCTTCGGAGGGCGAATTGTTCGTTCAGCAGAACCATTTACAGGCTTCAGACGTCTATAGCAGCCCTGAACAGGGACTAAGGGCCCTCGCGAGAAAAGAGATCGATGTTTTGATCTATGACAGGACCACTTTGGGATATCTTATCAAAACCAACGACCTTGAATCCAAAGTAAGCCTGCTACCATTGAGTTTCCGAAGACAATATCGCAGTTTTATAATGCCAAAGGCGCATCCCGCGTTCGACCAGGTAAACAAGCAACTCATTACGGAGATCCAATCCTTATATTGGCAGGAAGTGCTTAAAAAATACGGTTTAATGGAATGAAACCATTTTTGGCATTCACTATAACCGATTTCTTGAATGGCATAATAACTTTTGATAACTTTCAGCGTAAGGTTTTGAGCTAAAAACCTACTTTTATATCGGAAATATTTAAGCGAAAATTGAATTATGTCAGAAAATAGAGAACGGATAAAAACGCTTATCCTTGGATCAGGCCCCGCTGGTTATACAGCAGCTATCTATGCTGCCAGGGCAGATCTTAAACCAGTTATGTATACAGGGATGGAGCCAGGTGGCCAATTGACCACTACCACAGAGGTGGACAACTTTCCCGGATACCCGGAAGGCATAGACGGTCCCACTATGATGGTACAATTACAGCAACAGGCGGAACGTTTCGGTACCGAAGTGCGTATTGGGATGGCTACCGCGGTGGATTTTAGTGATGAGGTTGGTGGAATTCACAAAGTCACCATTGACGATAATAAAGTTGTAGAAGCGGAAACAGTGATCATTTCCACTGGCGCATCCGCTAAATACCTTGGAATCCCCAGTGAACAACGCTTACGGGGAGGTGGTGTATCCGCCTGTGCGGTCTGCGACGGCTTTTTCTATAAAGGGCAGGATGTCGCTATTGTTGGAGGAGGGGATACGGCTGCCGAAGAGGCATCTTATCTGGCCAATATTTGTAATAAGGTCACTATGCTTATCCGTAAGGATCATATGAGAGCTTCCAAGGCAATGCAACACAGAGTTAACAGCCTTTCCAATATAGATATCCGTTACAATACCGAAGTAGACGAGATCCTGGGAGATCAGGTGGTAGAGGGTTTGCGAATGGTAAACAACAAAACCGGTGAAAAAGAAGAAATAAAGATCACTGGCTTCTTTGTGGCCATAGGGCACAAACCTAATACCGATATTTTTAAAGGACAATTGGAGATGGATGATGTAGGCTATCTCATTACCAAAGGAAAATCTACCAAAACCAGTAAGCCCGGAGTGTTTGCCAGCGGTGATGTTCAGGATAAAGAATACAGGCAGGCGGTTACTGCTGCTGGTACAGGATGTATGGCGGCTCTTGATGCCGAAAGGTATTTGGCTACCGTAGAAACGCCGCAGGAAGTGAGTTAAGCTCTTTTCAAAAGTTTATTACAAAAAAAAGCTCTAAATCCTTAGAGCTTTTTTTGTGCTATTTATCAAGTCTTTTATAGTTTTCCGAGGAGATTCGGTTACCTTCTTCATCTATAAATATCTGGGTATAATAATCTTGCTTAAGATCCAATTCCATATTCCATTCGAGAAATTCGGGTGCAATTTTCCGAATGGAAGCAGACATATACTCCAGTTTTTCGGTAAGCGTACTGTCTGTAGTTTTGTATGATCCATAGCCGAACCATTCAACGGAATCTGTGGGTACGTAGCGGGTCCACATGATCTTCCCGTTATAGAACATTTTAATTTGTCGGTATCCATCCGCAGTAGGAACGGTATCAGTTACGTTCCCTTCTTCATCAAAGTTGTAAAAATCAACCAATTCCCAGGTACCTTCTATGGAGGGTGTAGTTTGTAGTTTAGAAGATGAGCTAGTCGTGGCCGCGACCAAAATCAACATCAAAAAAACCAATCCAATTAATTTTTTCATGGCTGCGTGTTTTTAAAGTGTTCGAAATATTACTTCTTAAAAGTTACGAATTTTTTTGTTAAATATATAAATTTTTAGGAAGTGAATAATAGAACTGTAAAAGTGTTGAGAATTCTCACTTATCCTTTAGTCCGGGACTTTAGCACGGAAACCAGATATTGAATATCCTCTTTCTGATGGGCCGCGTTAAGCACCACCCGGCTGGTCAGGTTTTCGTTGTCATTTCCGTAATTGAAGTCTGTCACTATTATGCCATTCTCTTCCAGATTCCTGGTGAGCTTCTCGTCTGCGTAAGCAAATGCAGGATGACCTTCAATGGATCGGAAATCGGCCAGGGACGCAGATTCTTTTAGGAAAGTTTTTATGTGTTGCTTCAGGATCTTTCTCTTTTCAGCGTAATAGTCAAACGAATCCAAAAAAGTGGCCATATATGCCGGCGGTGCCGGACTGGCTCCTTCAAAGAATACCGTTGAGGCCATTTGAGAAAGGCGCTCTTTGGAGCCGCAAATGGCTCCAGCCTGAATTCCCATTGCCTTTCCCAGGGAGCAACACAAAATGAGCTCTTTGGCATTCAGTTCTTTTAGCTTTTTAAAAGAGCCATTCCCGGAGGACCCAACGACACCAATTCCATGGGAATCATCCGCAACAAGGATGATCTCTTCCAGTGGTAAAGTTGAAAGTCCTTCAAAATGAGGGTAACTGTATCCGGAAAAATCAATGCTGTCCAGAAATACTACCGGGCTTATTTTAGGACGCAATCTGAGATGTTCCCTGAGCGCAAAATTCAGAGCGGAATAGGTAACATGGGGTTTTATCTTTGCTTTCCCGCTATTAAGGGTGCGAAGTGCGGAATGGCTATTCGGAGCGTAAAAGAGTTTATACCGGGAGCTTTGAAAAGAACTGCACAACAACTGACCCGCCAGATAGCCTGAGGAAAGGGTTAGGCTGGCTTCACTACCTATCCAGCGTGCCAAACGCTTCTCTGCCTCCTCGTAAATGGACAGCTGGATATTGGAATTCCTGGAAGCCCCGTAATTGGTTCCGTACTTTTTGATATTCCCGATCAAAATTTTCTGGAAAACCGGATCTGCCTGTACCCCAAGGTATGCGGTACCCCCAAAATACAGGTAAGGCCTGCCTTTGACTTCTATGTTACGTCCCGGATATCTACTGACTATATGTGCCATTATCGCAGAATTACACCACTTCCGTTTACTTCTGGGAATAGTACCTCCCCATTCTTTTTGATCACCACACCCCGGGCGATATCCTCCTTCAACAACATGGCTCCATCCATGTCAACATAGTCCAACTGTGGCAATAGTTGGGCAATAGCGGATATGCCAACAGTAGATTCTGTCATACAGCCCACCATTACTTTAAGACCCATTTCCCGGGCTTGCCTTATCATACGTAAAGCCGGACTAAGGCCGCCACATTTGGTCAGTTTAATGTTGATCCCGTCAAAATACTGCCCACATTTGGCCACATCCTCTTCTACAATACAGCTTTCGTCCGCGATAACCGGCAGTACGCAATGCCGCTTCACCTGCTCCATACCCTCCCAATCATCGGCTTTTAATGGCTGTTCCAGGAACTCCACTCCCAATTCCTTAAGTAAGGGGGCATTATGGATGGTTTCCTTTGCAGTCCAGGCGCAATTCGCATCGATACGAAACACCGCATCGCTGTGCTTTCTCAAAGCTTCCACGATAGCTACATCCTGATCTGTGCCCAATTTTATTTTGTAGATGGGCCAGGGTTTTTCGGCCATTTTCGCAAGCATTTTTTCTATAGTGTCTATGCCTATAGTGTAGTTCGTGGTTGGATAGGAGTTAATGTCCGTCTCCCAGATCTGGTACAGCGGTTTTCCATGTAGTTTTCCGTAAAGATCATGGGCGGCCAGATCCAGGGCGCAGATCGCGAAATTGCTCAAACCCTTGCTTTTGAGGAAATGATGGAAATCTTCAGGTTGACCGAAGGGAAAGCTGTTTATTTCAGGAACGATCTTTTCAATTTCGGCCTTCATGCTATTGAAGGTATGATTGTAATAGGGGTTAGAAGTTGCTTCTCCATAACCGCTTACGCCATCCAGTTGCAACTCGGCAATCAGCGTTTCCTGGAAATCGTAGGCCTCCCGCGATATGCGAAAGGTATGTTTTAGGGGTAGTTCATATTTTTTTAAGCGGACTTGCATAGTACGAATATAGCCAAATACCTGCCCATCAAAAAACAAAAACCCTGCCTTCTCAATACCGATGAAGATTGAGTAAAACAGGGTTTTAAGGGTTAGGTTGGTCTGCTTGAAGGACGGTTGGCTGTGCTAAATTTATTAGTACTTGTGTACGCTTCCTGAGACGGATTTCTTTTTCTTTACGCTGGCCTCTCCGGAATAGGAGATGTCTCCACCACTACTTGCATGAGCGGTCAGGGATTCAGTTACGTATACGGAGATATCTGCTCCGCTACTGGCTCCTGCATTACATGTCTTTACTTTAAAGTCTCTTGCTTTAATATCTGATCCGCTGCTGGCATCTGCATAAAATACATTGGCCTCACCTGATATTTTGATATCCGCACCGCTGCTGCAATCTGCCTCTACCTCGTCTGCGGTAAGGGCTACCTGCAGATCCGATCCGCTACTCGCGTCCAGAGAGATCTTGCTCGCTTCAATGCTCTCCCGTACAATAAGGTCAGCCCCGCTGGAAGACTCCAGTCCTGTTATTTCTGGCAGACTTACATAGATCTTCTTGGTAGCGCGACCTATATTTTCAATAGTATGGATCTTAAGACGTCCGTCTCTGATATCCGTGGCGATCAGATCAATTACATTCTCATCTGCCTCAACAGTGATATCGAACTCGTCGTCCTGAGTTACATAAACATCCAGTCCTTCAGAAGCTTTAACAACAGTAAACTCTTCAGTAACTTCTCTGCGGTCTTCGGCAATTACACCGTTTCCTTTCTTTCCGTCACCGAAACTGATGTCGAATGCACAGGATGATGCAAATAATGCCATAATTAAAGCGATGGTAATTCTTGCTAGTGTTGTCATGATAGTTGTTTTTTATTAGCTGCCTTATTCAGGCACGTGGTATTAAACTTTCGTTTTTGATTGATGTAAAATTCTTATTCTTTGTTAAGGTGTAATAGTTATTCTTGCCGAGTTGTCAATTTCAGGGTCTGAATTGAGACTTTTGCTGTCTTCATCAGCTTTTATTTCCACTCCGTTCTCGTCTAACTTCATTTTAAAGGAATCTCCGTTCTCTTCAATGTTGATCTTAATCCCATCCTCATCTATGATGATCCTGCCATTGGCATCGTCATCGGAATCCTCATCCATGGACTCCGGGCAGTCCACACATTGCAGCTGACCGTTGTCTCCCATGATCCAGAGGTAATCTACTATTTCACTTCTGTAGAGATCCTTGTCGTAGCGGGTGGTTCTTCCGATATGTCGCTTTGCGGATTCGTCGAATCTGATATGAGTCCCTTCAGGTACAAAGACCGTCACCCGAACTTCCTGATCCCTCAACTTGTTCTCTATCGCGGTGGTTAAATAGTCATTTAAAACCAGAGTGCTTCCGTCAATGGCATATGCATACTCTATTTTGGCGGCTCTGTCCCTGGCATTTTCAAAAGAACTTCCGTTGGCATCCTTGCGTATGCGGATCTGTGGTACTGAATCCTCTGCTTTCTTGATATCAAACCGAATGTCATCCGAATAGATAAAGCGCTCTCCATCGTCATTATAGGTAATGGTCATACCGTCAAAACGGACGTTTTCCTGGTTTTCGTAATACTCACTGGCGCGTAGATTTACAGTAAGCGTATCCAGTGCAGCAGGAAAATACAAGCTTTCGTTTATGGTCTTGCTCCCGGTATATGCATGTGCTGAGGCTTGTTTAACACCCAGTACCGTAAGTCCTATCAGCGATAACAACCAGAGTCCGAGCAGCGAAAACTTTGCAATGTTCCCGATGGATTTCAGGTTGTTCACTAAGATCTTCAGTCCCAGGTAGAGCAGGAAGAAGAACGGGATACCTACCACAAAGAACGTCAGTAGTGATACCAACCACACAGGGGCGTCCGTAGAGTTGACCATATCGTAGAAATCAACTCCGGGAATATGAACCATGTCCAGTATGCCTACAGTAAAGAGGCCGACAAAAAGTCCGATTAGAGTCGCAGCACCGATGATGATCAGGAGTATCCCAATGAATTTTCCAAGTACTTTGAAAAGGAAAAGGATGATATCTCCTAAGGTATCAAAAAAGGTCTTACCACTGCTTTTTACCTTATTGCCAACCTTGTCGTAGTCTACGTTCTTTACTCTGTCGGCAACATCGTCAAAACCCTCCTTCACCTTGCGTTCAATATTACTAATGTTTACGGGCTCTCCCTTCATATTGAGTTTTTGGGAAGTGGTAGCGGCTTCAGGGACCAATATCCAAAGCAGGATATAAGCGATGAATCCGAAACCTGTAAAAAGGGCAAGCAGTATAAAGGCGAGACGGATCCAAAGCGCATCTACTCCCAGGTAGTGTTCCAGACCGGAACATACCCCACCGATGTACTTGTCATCAATATCTCTGTAGAGTTTCTTTACTTTTGGGCGATTGGCGCCTGTTTTTGGTCTGGGCTCATCCTCAAAGATGTCCTCGTCTACCATATAGTCTTCAGGCTGCCCCATGATGTTAATCACTTCGTCTACCTCTTTCAAGGTTACAACCTGTCTTTCGTTTTCCATTTTCTCATGGAAGAGCTCAGCGATTCTGGCTTCTATATCTGCGATGATCTCATCACTTCCGGCGGTCCCTGCAAAGGATTTTTTGATCACTTCCAGGTAACGCTGAAGTTTGTTATACGCCTTCTCATCAATGTGAAAGAGTATATTAGCGAGATTTATATTGACTGTCTTGTTCATTATTAGTTGTTTTTAGCATTGGTAACCAAATTCACTGCATTTCGTAGCTCGTCCCAGGTGGTATTCAGTTCTTTTAAGAACAATGCTCCTGTCTCTGTTAAGGCATAATATTTTCGGGGAGGTCCGGAGGTGGATTCTTCCCATCGATACGTGAGCAATCCCGCATTCTTCAGTCTTGTAAGCAGAGGATATATGGTGCCTTCTACTACAAGCATTTTAGCGTCTTTGAGGGAGCCCAAAATTTCGGAGGCATACTTATCCTCTCCGGAGAGGATGGATAGGATGCAATACTCCAAAACCCCTTTGCGCATCTGTGCTTTTGTGTTTTCTACATTCATAATTTTTAATTCTACTGTACCTGTCTCGATTTTAATGAGCTACGGCACTTGGTTAACTGTTCGTTTTTTGGTAGTCCATTTGATTTTGATTGATGAATAAACTCCGATTTTGGTTGATGAATAACTCCATGTAATCAGTGTGATGAGTACTGATCTTATTTTGAATTTTGTGATTGATGATCATAACTTAACTCTCTTCTTATTTTCCAGTCTCCGTTCTCCAGTATCCATACATGCGTAAATTTCGCAATGTCTCCCTGCTGGTATTCCTGGTTCTCGTCCAGGAACTCAAAGCGGTGAATCCCGTGTTGAATAGCTCCATAAAGGGCTCCCTGCCGATACAGTGGGAAAACCTCAAGACTGTTTGGGATAAGGATGCGTTTTGCCGGTTGCGGCGCACCTGCTTGTCTTTGCGCGCAGCCTTCTTCTACCGGAGACATAAAATTGCCTCGGCCTTCTGTTAGCCCTCCTTTGTCGTGATAGAACTCAAAGTCTTCTGTAAAGAACGACTCCAACACGGCGGGTTCACAAGTATTGAAGGCCGCATTGAACAGTGTGCTGTCTTTTTCCTTCAGGGTTTGATAAAGCTCCGAATCCGTAGATTCCTGACCGTATACCACGCTGATGAAAAGTGATAATATCAAAAAGATCAAAGTGCTTACTATTTCGCCTAACCTGCTCATTACTTTATGAAATTTATAGTGAATGGATATTGGTAACGTTCGCCGTTACCACCTTTTATGGCGGCAAGAATGGTACAAACTACATCGAGTACCAGAAGTCCAAGCCCAAAAATGCCAGCCAGGACCATAACAATAATATGTATTCCGAAACCGGAATAGTGATGTCCGAATTCCGAAAGATCGTGCTCATTGATATCCAGGATGTTGATGAATCCCACAAAATCAAAAGCGAATATTAAAAACATTACAGCGGTGACCACAGCCAGCAGCAATCCGTATAACAAAATGCTGATCTGAAAATTAAGGGCCTGCTTTCCGTTGTAGTCTACAAATTCGTGATCGTTCTTATTGCTCAACCACAACACTAAGGGAACAAGAAAATTCCCAAAAGGAATAAAGTACTTGCTAAAGGTGGACGCATGTATTATGGCCGACAAGTTTCGTTCGTGTTTGGTAATTGCTTCTGCCATGATATTAATTTGTTTACTACAATTCTATGATTAACATAATAACTTCCAATGCAAATATATGGCTAAAAAAAGGTAGTATGCAAAACATAGTACTACAAATTAACATAAAATTAACATTTTAGGTTTCGGCTATTTTCGATATTTTTGGGTCAAACAAAGCTTAGAATGGCAACGAATACGGGCAAATTCAACACTTTTACATTTTTTAAGCTCCCCTCGGCCTGGTGGTGCGGGGTTCGCTTAAGGGAATTGAATGAAAGCAGGGCGGTGGTCACTGTAAAGCATCGCTGGTTCAATCAAAACCCTTTTAATTCCATGTTTTGGGCTGTTCAGGGGATGGCAGCGGAGCTGAGTACAGGGGCCATGGTCATAGATCAGATCCGGAATAGTGGCAAGCGTATTTCCATGCTGGTAGCCAATAACAATGCCACTTTTACCAAAAAAGCGACGGGCAGAATTACCTTTACCTGCGAAGACGGAGGAAAGATCGGGGAAGCGATACAGAAGACCATAGCTACCGGCGAGGGACAAACCTTTTGGATGAGATCCATAGGCGTAAACGAGGCAGGCGTAGCGGTAAGTACCTTTAATTTTGAATGGACGGTCCGTTTAAAACAGTAATTCGCTACAGCATTGAGGAGATAAGGAGTAGATGCGTTGATGTGTTTATTTGTTTAATTACACTGTTCACCAATGAACGGCTTCATAAACCGTGGTATTATTCCAATTCAAAGTATTTTGTAACAAATCACAAAAATGATTTACATATAGGTGTGAGCATAGAATACGCGTTACATCTGCCATAACTCTGGCGCACAAATCCATAAACAAATAATCAAATAAACCCATAAACTTTTAAAACCCACTTTTATGAATGCACATGAAATAGACTACGAGATCTTCGGAGAAGAAATGCAATATGTAGAAATAGAATTAGATCCTCAGGAGGCTGTTGTAGCTGAGGCCGGCAGCTTTATGATGATGGATACGGATATAAAAATGGACACCATCTTCGGAGACGGCTCTAACCAGGACAACAGCGTACTGGGCAAGATATTCTCGGCCGGGAAACGGATCTTAACCGGCGAAAGCCTTTTTATGACCGCTTTCCTAAACATTGGCCAGGGCAAAAAGCAGGTGAGTTTCGCCTCTCCCTATCCGGGAAAGATAGTACCCATCGACCTATCTGAGACCCAGGGTAAATTCATATGTCAGAAAGACGCCTTTCTTTGCGCCGCAAAAGGGGTTTCCGTTGGGATAGAATTTTCAAAAAGACTAGGCAGAGGTTTGTTTGGCGGCGAAGGTTTTATTATGCAGAAGCTGGAAGGTGACGGCATGGCTTTCGTTCACGCCGGTGGAACCCTGGCCAGGAAAGAACTCGCTCCCGGGGAAGTTCTCAAGGTAGATACGGGTTGCATCGTTGGATTTACCAAGGACGTGGATTACGATATAGAGTTTATAGGAGGGATCAAAAATACGATCTTCGGAGGGGAAGGCCTGTTCTTTGCCACCCTGAGAGGTCCTGGAACCGTTTACATTCAGTCCTTACCATTTAGCAGACTGGCTGGCCGTGTTTGGGCGGCAGCGCCACGAGGCGGAGGAAAAGATAAAGGTGAAGGCAGTATCTTAGGTGGCCTGGGTGACCTGCTGGATGGGGATAATAGGTTTTAGTTCAGTGAACAGTCCTCCTTCGCTAAAGCTTCGGAGGATAAATTCAGTGGGCAGTACGTATTGTCAGGTCGAGCGCAGTCGAGGGGGCAATTAATTGGAGTGAACAGTAATCAGTAAACAGTTTGCAGTTCGCGGTTGGCAGTCCTCCTTCGCTGAAGCTTCGGAGGATAAATATTGGACAATGTCTCCCCGAGCGCAGTCGAGACCTCCTACACTAAGGCTTCGGAGGATAAATTCAGTAAACAGTTTGCAGTTAATAGTCGCTGGTTAATAGTCTTCGTAAAACATAAAATCAATTAAGAATTACTACATACGAAATACGAAGATGATGTCGAATTTTTATATTTGGTAAAAAACCATCTGTCTAAAAATCCAATAGTCCAAACGTCCAACAATCTATTAGTCTAAAAATCCAATAGTCTAACCGTCCAAAAATCCATAAGTCTAAAAATCCAATAGTCTAACCGTCCAAAAATCCATAAGTCTAAAAATCCAATAATCGAACCGTCCAACAATCTAATCCTCCAATTAAACTTAAACTTGATCTTAAACTTAATCTTATACTTAAACTTGTACTTCTAACCCATGAACTTTAAAGAACTTCTCCGATTCCTGGGAGAGCTGCAACAAAACAATTCCAAGGAATGGATGGATGCCAACCGCAAACGGTATCAGCAGTTACGTAAGGAATTTATAGCCTGGCTGGATGACATAGACAGAAGCCTGGCCGAAATAGATGATGGGTATTACCCTACGCCTGGTAAGAAAGGCATCAATCGCATCAATAACAATCTGATGTTCCATCCGAATAAACCGATATATAAGGATCATTTTGCTGCAGGTTTAGACAAGGCTCCGGGAACAGGCGATTTTTATGTGGAAATTGGACTACAGGGCTCCCTTTTCGCTGGCGGAATATGGCGACCGGAACCCAAAACCCTCAGAAGTATACGGGAAGCAATAGATTATGATGGGGAAGAGTTTCAGAAGATCCTCAACAAAAGATCCTTCAAGGCGTTGTTCGGGGATTTGTACGAAGACGAAAAACTGACGACCGCCCCGAAAGGCTTTCAGAAGGACCATCCGTACATTGATTTGCTGCGGAATAAATCCTTTGGGGTAGTTCATCGTTTTTCGAATGAGGAGGTCTTTCAACCGGATTTCAAGGATAAGCTGATTAAGGTCTACCTGGAAATGCTGCCGTTCCGGCGTTATCTGAACAAAGCTATTACGGTTTAAAATTTACGGGGTATCGAGATCGATGTTCTATTAGCCTGAAGATGTATAGCACATTTTTTCAAGGCTATGTCCAGCTCATTTTGGCAATTGTTGGTATCTTCATACCTTATTCCCAAAGCTAACAGGATATTTATCTGAATCCATAATTCCAATTGATTTGAAAGACGATAGAGTGCGAAACATCCGGAAAGAACTACTCTCGGATAACTGGTACGTTTTAAACAAATTCAGCTATGAATACCGAAAGGACGACGGCAGTTGGGAAACCCAGCACAGGGAGGCCTATGATAGGGGTAACGGCGCTGCAATTTTGCTTTATAACAAAGAGAAGGGAACAGTGGTGCTTACCCGGCAGTTTCGTATGCCTACTTATGTAAACGGGAATACTGATGGGATGATGATCGAGGTGTGCGCCGGACTCCTGGACGGTGATAACCCTGAGGATTGCATCCGAAAAGAAGTGGAGGAGGAAACGGGTTATAAGATCAGCGAAGTTCAGAAAGTTATGGAATCTTATATGTCTCCGGGTTCAGTAACAGAGATCCTTTATTTCTTTGTCGGCGCCTATGAAGATAGGATGAAAGTTGGGAAGGGTGGTGGAGTCGAAGATGAGACCGAAAACATTGAAGTGCTCGAGATCCCATTCCGCGAGGCCAGGGAAATGATAAGCTCTGGCGAAATCTGCGATGCAAAATCTATCATGTTATTGCAGTATGCCGAGATCAATCGGTTATTTGACTGAGCTGCTTACGACTAATGTGGTATGGCTTTAGAGAAAATTGCTTTTGGAGGCGGCTGTCATTGGTGTACAGAAGCCGTATTTCAATCACTGAGAGGCGTCCATAGCGTGGAGCAGGGTTTTGTATCTCCGGATAGTACGGACCGTAGTTTTTCGGAAGCTGTGATCGTGACATACGATTCCGAGATGATAACGCTTAAAGATCTGAGCCTAATCCATTTGTTTACGCACGAAAGCACCTCTAAGCATTCCATGCGGACCAAGTACCGCTCTGCTATCTATACCTTTAATAAAATGGACGAAGAATTTCTGTTTCAAATCTGGGATGAACTGCAGGCGGAGTTTCAGAGCAAACTGATCACGCAAATATTGCCTTTCAAGGAATTCAGGGCCTCTGATGAACAATTCCAGAATTATTATCGCAAGGATCCCGGGAAACCATTCTGCAAAAGATATATCCACCCTAAACTGGAGCTGCTTAGAAGGCTGTTCTCATCTCATTTGGATACGCGTACATCCGTTACTCAATAGCTGTCCCTCATCGTCTCCAGTACCTTCTGCATACGGTGCTTTATTTCCCCATTGGACAGGCGGAAATGGTTGTTCATAAAACTAAAGATCAAGGTCTTCCCGGATTTTGTGATCAAATATCCGCTTAGGCAATGATTGTTTCCCAGGGTTCCGGTCTTCGCAAAGACATAGGGTCCCTGAACTCCCGGGTACCATTCCTTTAGTGTTCCGGAAATACCGCCAGCCGGAAAAAAATGTAAAAGTCTTTCCCTGGGAACCTCGTGGTATAAGCGGTTCAGCACATATACCATAGACTCAGGAGTAAATAGATTGTAACGGGACAGACCCGAACCATCTACCCATCTTGGCGGTTGTTTTAGGTCCACCAGAAAGCCGTCCATGACATGATTCCTGGCTTTGGCGGAGCTAAGTGTATCTGAAAGGGTGGAGGAGGAGAGGATGAGCAACTGTTCAGCTAAAAAATTGTCGCTGAGGTGCATCATTCGTTTCAGAACAGAATCCAACCGCATACCTGAAAGTACTTTTTTTGGTGTTGGTGCCATGCCGCTGTCAATGCGGATCTCCTTGCCCAGCATCTTCTCCAGCAAACCTTTGGTTGTCAAATTTGCTGTACGATAGGGTATTTCAACAGTATCTGCCGCGTTTATATCATAATAGAACTGATTTCTATCTGGCTCACGGTTTCTTGCTTCCCTAAAGGTGCTAATGCTGTCCCTGAAATAGTCAGGGCTAACTCTTACAGAATCCTGCTGATATAGGGTGGCTACGTTCCCGTACAAGGGCAAACCGGACCTTTCCGGGGAGTAGTACCAATCATAATCCTCCCAGGCCCAACCCGGACCAAACTTGTCTTCCTGAAAATTGGCCGGATATAGCGTGATATTGGAATAACCATTTAGGAATTTGATCAGGGTACTATCCTGAAAATGGGGGTGAAGCGCGGTGGGGTCTCCGGTGCCTTCTATACGAAGCGTATCATTGGAAAACTGATATTTTAGAGCTGGTATATGGTCCGGAAGTAATTTAAGGGAAGTATATAAAGTGAAGATCTTGGTATTACTTGCCGGGGTAAAGTATTTGTTGCTGTTTTTACTGAAAATCGTGTCTTTGGAAGCAGGATCATAGAAAAATATGCCCGTAAAGTGTTTGTCAGAAGTTTCTTCCCCAAGGATTTGGTTGACGGACCTTGCAATTCGCGGATATTTTTGACTTGCACAACTGCCTAAAAGTATGATTATCAGCACATAAAATAAACATAATTTTGTATCTTTGCCCCCCATGCAGATCAGTTGGTTTTTGGTTGTTTGTCGATTTTAACATGAAATTATCCAATTTTTAACTGATCTCATACAATAATGGTTACCTTTTTTTGGTTAACTTTGATAACAACAGTCTAACTTAAAACATTCTGATAATATGGCTAGAGCGATGCTGGAGTACTACAAAACAGTACTCCAAAAAGTAAGTTTTGATGCAAAATTGTTTAGCAAAGAACTTAAAAAAGCAGTTTCCCGACTCTTACCCAACGAAATCGAAGAACTCAAACACTGGTTACAACAGTTCATTACGGATAAACCGGAACTGAGACCCAGCTTAATTTATTTAAAAGCATAAGATAAGCCACCTTCGGGTGGCTTTTTTATTTCGTATTCACGCAACCTAACGATCCCAAGTCCGTCTTCCAATAAAACTATCATGAGATTTTTGGCCATCATTTCCATTGCATTTGTCCTGGCCTGCAATTCCGATGACAGCTTTTCAGATCTTCCGGAAAATGCTGAGGATATCAAATCATCCGAATTAGTGGGTAAATGGGTGCTTGAAGCTACAAGAATTAGCCCGGGTGGCGTAGTGGACTGGACCGAAGATAACAGCGGTTCCAATATAATTTTTGATCTAAACCGTTCCTTTATCTGGGATTACAACAACGGTACCGACCCACTGGAGGGAACCTTCGCGGTTGAGGATAATTTGCTCAGTCTGACTTATCCGGATAACCTGGGTGGAGAAATAGAAAGACAATACTACCTAAGTATAGAAGGCAGCATTTTTCAGATCAATTATATAGGCTGCATAGAAAGCTGCACCTTGCAATTCAGGAGGCAGTAAGGATCAGTTCTTGTTCACAGGGCTGATGATCTTTACATCCTGAAAAGCGATCGCCCCTCTTACAATTCCGGAAATTACTTCCTTAAGCGCTTCGGTGATCTGGATCTTCAACTCCTTTTTGTGATAGATAAGGCTTACTTCCCTGGCCGGTGGCGGATTATTGAAGAATTTCAGGTTCTTCCGTTTTTTCTCGTCCAATTCCAGGGTGTTTAAAAAGGGCAGGAGGGTCATTCCAAGATCCTCGTCGGCCAGGTTGATCAGCGTTTCAAAACTCCCGCTTTGTAATTGAAAATGCTCATCCGGATAACTCTTGCTCGTTTTGCAGAGATTGATCACCCCATCCCTGAAACAGTGCCCGTCCTGCAACAATAAGATGTCATTAATGTCCAGATCTGCCGGGTTTAACTGTACCTCCTTGTTTAAGCGGTGATTCTTGGGGACATAACCAACAAAGGGTTCGTAATACAGAGGTCGCTCCTTGATAAACTCAATTTCCAAAGGAGTCGCCGCAATCCCGGCATCAAGATGCCCATCCTGAATATTTCGTATTAAACTCTCGGTGCTCTGTTCTTTTATGATCAGATTGACCTTGGGATAGCGATTGATAAAAGCTTTCAGGAACATAGGCAAGAGCGTTGGCATTACGGTCGGGATAATACCCAGCACATATTCTCCTCCGATAAACCCCTTTTCCTGGTCAACAATGTCCCTGATCCTTTCTGCCTCATTGACAATGTTTTTCGCCTGAGCCACGATCTTCATTCCGGCATCGGTTATGGAAATTGGCTTTTTGCTGCGATCGAAAATCAGTACGTCCAACTCATCCTCAAGCTTCTGAACCTGCATGCTTAGGGTAGGTTGTGTAACAAAACTTTTCTCTGCAGCCAATGTAAAGTTTTTGTACTCGGCGACCGCGAGCACATACTGCAATTGGGTGATAGTCATCAATACAAGTTTTGAACTATAAAGGTATAAAAACTATCGATAAAATTTATGCAAATTAGCATTTATATTTGATAATTTTATATTAAAATTTAAGAGATATGGAACTTAACAGTATAGGATTAAAAGCAAAAGAGTCGATAGATCTGGCCAAGGGACTCAATGAATTACTGGCCAATTTTCAACAGTACTATATGAACCTTAGGGGGATACACTGGAATATCAAGGGAAAACAGTTTTTTGATCTTCATCAGAAATTTGAGGAATTGTATACAGATACAAATCAAAAAGTAGACGAGATCGCCGAGCGTATACTAACGCTGGGAGGTGTTCCCTACCATACTTTTGAGGACTACCTCGGAAATTCACAAATTTCAGTTGGGAAAAACATTACCGGGGACGAAGAGGCGGTGCAACTGATCGTTGATTCGCTAAAGCAACTTCTGATTCTGGAAAGACGAATTTTGGTCGCCTCCGATGAAGCCAATGACGAGGGTACCAATGCTATGATGAGTGATTTTATCACGGAACAGGAAAAAACCGTCTGGATGATGAAGGCCTGGCTTTCCGAAGAGATATAGGTTCTCCCGGTATCGGCTAAGTCCGGGGGCGTTGTACATCAAATGCGTATATTTATTACGCAGATTGGTAAATACGCTCAATGGACGAGGCTAAGCTTAAGGAAATTACCGGCTTTCTTACTCAGGTACCTTTTTTTGTTGAGGTCGACAAGGCTTCCCTGATCAGACTTTGCAAGGATCTGGAGATCATTAGTTATTACCGCAATGACACCATTTTCAGCAAAGGGGATCAGGGAAGCTCTATGTATGTCATTTATCGCGGCGCCGTAAGGGTCCACGAAGATGAGCATCAGTTCGGTACGCTTGGCAGGGGTGAGTGTTTTGGTGAATATGCGGTAATTGACAATGAAGTAAGATCGGCTTCGGTTACGGCTATTGAAGAAACCCAATTATTGGAGATACCGCAACGGTCTTTTTTAGATCTGATGAAAAAGGACAGCGGTTTCGCCCAGGGAATACTGGGGGTAATGATCAGGCGTCATCGGGAGCTGGATACTATACAGGAGCGGCTTGCCAGTTCCAAGAAGCAATTAGAACTGGCCAATAGCAAAATGAGCGGATTGATCAATGGTGCCATGGACGCCATTATTATGTTCAACCAGGATTTCCGTATCATCCTTACTAACCCTTCGGCAAATGAATTGCTGGAAAATGAAGACGTCCTCCAGCGTAATGTCCTCTTCTTTTTAGACGATACCAGTGCTCAACTCCTGGAATCCCTGGTGGAATCGGTAAAAGCGGAGCACGCCAAATTCCTTCCCCAGCCGATTCGCGTCATCGGATCGGAGGAAACCACTTCACTGAACGAGGGTACTTTAAGCAAATATGGAGTTGGGGAACAGACCTTCTACACCCTTATTTTGAGAAATATCGAGGCAAGGCTGAAAGCCCAGGATACCATTGATCTCCTGACCCAGCAGACCGAATACCTTGAGGAGGAATTGATGGAACTGACCGATAGTTACGGAATTATAGCTGAGGACATCCGAATGCAAAATGTTCTGGAACTGGTGGAGCAGGTAGCGGTAACGGATGCGACTGTGCTGATCAGTGGAGAGACCGGTACAGGTAAGGAATTAGTGGCAAGGGCGATTCACAAGGCGAGCAAGCGAAATGATAAAGCGCTCATCCGCATAAATTGTGGAGCCATACCGGCGAACCTGATAGAGAGTGAACTTTTCGGTCACGAAAAAGGAGCTTTTACAGGAGCTACCGCCAGCAGAAAAGGCCGTTTTTTGCTTGCAGACAAAGGGACCATATTTTTAGATGAGATTGGGGAATTACCTCTGGAACTGCAGCCTAAACTGTTAAGGGTTATTCAGGAAGGAGAATTTGATCCGGTGGGTAGCTCAGAGACCCTAAGGGTAGATGTCCGCATCATTGCAGCGACGCATCGGGATCTTCTCGATTTATCCAAAAAGGGTAAATTCCGCGAAGACCTTTACTACCGGCTAAATGTATTTCCCATTCAGGTTCCGCCACTTCGCGAGCGGGGGAGTGACATCCATTTGATCGCAGGACAAATGCTGCAGCAATACGCTGCTAAGCTCAACAAGACGGTAAAAAAACTTTCAGAAGCGGATAAGGCCATACTTTCCGGCTACCCTTGGCCAGGCAATGTCAGGGAGCTTCAGAATACCATAGAACGCGCCGTGATCCTCAGCCCTAAAGGTGCTATAGACTGGAGGACTTTTGTGCCGGACTCCCGGACTGGTCCGGCAGAAGGGCTACAACCCCCTCAACCCAACATCCTTACCTCGGAAGAATTGGCGGATCTGGAAAGGGAAAACATCAAACGGGCCTTGAAAAAAACCTCCTGGAAAGTTTCCGGAAAGAACGGGGCTGCTGCATTACTTAAACTACCTCCCACCACCCTGGCTTCCAAGATCAAGGCCCTGGGCATATCCCGCCCTGTATAATTCACGAAATTTCGTAAAATTATTAACGACAATTCGTAAATATACGATATATCGTAATAAATTCAATTGTGGTTTACTCACTTAAATAACTGATAATAAGATAGTTGTGATCTTTGGCACAGCAACTGCTTATAGTAAGTCAACAAAAATCGTTTAACATTAAAAATTATCAAAATGACTACAACAGAAAACATTAAGAACGGAGTAAACGTAGACCAACTAATGGGAACAATCGAAGCGGTTCAGGGTAAGCCGGAACTGGCTAAGTTCGAGTTCAGAGCCAAGACCAACTGGATTGAAGGCGGACACTGTGTAACCAGTGCTAAGAGCTTCTACGGAGTATGTGAAGAAGACACTACACGTAAAGAGACCTTTACCATGGAAGCAGACCACCCTGAAGTGCTTTTAGGAAAAGACCTTGCTGCTACACCAGCGGAGATAGTACTTCACGCTTTGGGCTCCTGCCTTACCGGCGCGATGACTTATCACGCTGCTGCTCAAGGTATAGAGATAGAGGGAATGGAGTCTAGCCTTGACGGCGATGTGGATCTTCACGGATTCCTTGGATTGAATCCTGAAGTTCGTAAGGGATTCAAAGGGATCAGAGTGAAATTCAAAGTAAAATCAGATGCTTCTGAGGAGCAACTAAGAGCTTTGTCTCAGTTCTCCCCTGTGTTTGACATCATCACAAATCCTACTCCTGTTTCGATAGAATTCGAAAAGTAGAATTTCCTTCAAAGACCGTCCCCGGGTACAAAAACATCCCTGGGACGGTTTTTCAATTTTCCGGCAACCTTTTAATCAGACCAATGACAACAAGACACAGACTTCTTATGAATGGCAACCAGGCAACTGTAGATGTGGCCTACCGAACCAATGAGCTCTGCGCCATCTATCCGATAACACCTGCATCGGAAATGTCTGAATTAGCGGAAGAATGGCATGCCGGCAAACGAGAAAATATTTATGGTAGTGTACCTGCAGTTGTTGAGATGCAGAGTGAATCTGGTGTAGCCGGAGCTTTGCATGGAGCTTTACAGACCGGGTCTTTGGCTACCACTTTTACAGCCTCACAGGGATTGCTCTTGATGATGCCCAATATGTTTAGGATGGCCGGGGAGCTTTCTCCCCACGTGGTCCATGTTGCCACAAGATCTGTAGCCACCCACGCCCTATCCGTATTTGGGGATCACAGCGATATTATGGCCGTCCGAAATACCGGCTACGCCTTTCTCGCCGCCGCATCGGTGCAGGAGGCTGCCGATATGGCCTTGATATCGCAGGCGGCCACCCTCGCTTCCCGCATCCCCTTTGTTCACTTTTTTGACGGTTTTCGCACCTCTCATGAGATGAGCACCATTGAGCGTATTCCGGACGAGGTAATCCACGCCATGATACAGACAGACTGGATAACAGCACATCGGGAAAGAGCCCTTAATCCGGACAAGCCTTTCATTAGGGGTACTGCCCAAGCCGCGGATGTGTTCTTTCAAAGCAGGGAAGCGGTTAACAGCTTTTACCAGGCATGTCCCGGGATTGTTCAAGACCAAATGGAAAAATTCTCCAGGCTCAGCGGCCGGTCTTATAAACTCTTCGACTATGTAGGTCATCCTGAAGCCGAATACGTGTTGGTGGCAATGGCCTCCGCTACCCAGACACTGGAAGAGACTATTCGTCATCTAAATGCGGTTGGTGAAAAGATTGGTCTTGTCAAAGTAAGACTGTTCAGGCCTTTCAGTCCAAAGCATCTACTGGAGGCGATTCCGGCTAGCTGTAAAGCCATAGCCGTGTTGGACAGGACCAAGGAACCCGGAGCCTCAGGAGAACCCCTTTATCTGGATACTGTTAATGCTGTAGTTCAGGGAACTCAAAAGTTTAACTGCCTTCCTAAGGTAATTGGAGGGAGATACGGACTATCTTCAAAGGAGTTCACACCGGAAATGGCCGAGGCGGTTATACAAAACCTAAAACAGGAAGATCCAATAAACAGTTTTACCATCGGGATCCATGACGATGTTACCCATTTGAGCCTTCCTTATGTTGATAAGGAAACCCCATTGCATACTGCGGACTACCAGGCGATTTTTTATCAAAACAAATCAGAAAAAACGCTAAACAGCTTCAACCGAATGCTTCAAAACTTTTCCTCGAGTTTGCAGGTTCAGGGATATACGGAATGCGATTATAAGAAATCCGCTTCACGAGCCGTTTCACATCTGCGCCTTAGCTCGGACGCTATTAAAGCCCCTTACCTGGTGAGGAATGCGGATTATATCAGTTTGGATTCCGCGAAATTCCTGGAGCAGGAAGACATACTGTCCAGGCTTAATGCATCCGGAACTTTACTAATTAATTCGGACTGCGACCCCTTGGAATTTTGGAATGCCTTGCCCGGCTTAAAAAGAAAATATATACGGGAAAAAGACATTGCACTTTACCTGGTGAACAACAAAGAACTTGGAAGTCAATATGTAGTGGGGGAATATGCGGTTTCCGGCTTACACGCTTGTTTTTTGGCTATTAAGAACAACAAAATTCAGGACGAATCCATGCTGGAATTAAGACGCTATTTGTCCAGGGTGGATACTTCGGTTCTGGTTGAATATTCATCTTCCGAAGCGGAGACCTCTCAGGCTTTTGACGAAACATTTTTGGGAAAACTACTCCGCGACGAAGGAAATGAGATCCCGGTTAGCCAATGCCCTCCCGACGGGACTTACCCGAGTAATACTTCAGGTTTGCTAATGGCTTATACCCAAAACGAACTTCCAATTTGGGATTACGACGCCTGTACTCAATGCGGTGCCTGCAGTATGGCCTGCCCACAGGCCGCTATCCGTATAAAAGTGTACGATGAGGAATATTCGACAACCGCACCGAATAGCTTTGAAACTGTAAAAGCCCTGGAACCCGAATGGGCCATGGACCTTTTAAATTATACCCTACAGGTAAATCCGGATCAATGCAACGGCTGTGCGAATTGCATAGAAGCCTGTCCGGTACAGGCCCTTACCATGGTTAAGGGGGAGACGTTGAAAGACGAAATGACCGCCAACTGGAATCATTTTCAACAGATTCCCGAAATGGATCGGGGCAGGATAAGCTTAAAAAAGATTTCCCAGCAACAGTTAATGGAGCCCTTGTTTAAATATTCAACCGGTGTTATGGGTTGTGGTGAAGCCCCATATCTAAAATTGCTTTCCCAGCTTTTTGGAGATCGCGCGCTGATAGCCAATGCCACAGGTGCAAGTTCCATTTTTGGTGGAGCACTTCCTACTACTCCCTGGTCTAAAAATGAGGAGGGTAGGGGACCCGCCTGGTCCAATTCGCTGTTTGAGGACAACGCGGAATTTGGATTGGGATTTCGACTTTCCCACGATCAGAAAAAAGCACAGGCAAAAAACCTTTTGAGAGCGTTGGAAGCCCGGTTGGATACAAAGTTGGTCCATGGACTGCTTCATGCCAAACAAGGATCGGAATCGGAGATCAGCCAACAGCGGGAACGTGTGGTCCGGCTAAAAAGAGTGTTGGAACTACTGGATGATCAGGATGGCAAGCGATTGCAGACGCTCGCGGACGAGCTCGTAAACCGCAGTGTCTGGATCGTTGGTGGAGATGGTTGGGCTTATGATATCGGATACGGTGGCCTGGACCATGTGCTGGCATCCGGAGAGAATGTCAATATTCTGGTGATGGACAACGAGGTCTATTCCAATACCGGAGGGCAAATGTCTAAAGCAACACCTTCGGGTGCCTCCGCTAAGTTCGCACATCACGGGAAGGCAAAACAGAAAAAGGATCTGGGTTTGCTGGCAATGACCTACGACGATGTCTATGTCGCTTCCGTTGCCATTGGAGCCGATCAGCAACATACTTTAGAAACCTTTTTGGAAGCGGAAAGCTTTGATGGCCCTTCCCTTATAATCGCTTACTGCCACAGTCCGGCTCACGGAATAGACATGAAGCGCCCACAAGGGTATCACAAGGCGGCGGTAAATTCAGGTCAGTGGTTATTGTATAGAAATGATCCACGACGCATTCTACATGGGTTAAACCCCCTGCAGCTAGATTCAAAGGCCCCTTCGCTATCCTTAGAGGAATACCTGAAATGTGAAAAGCGCTTTTCAAATCTCTTTAGATCTACTGATGAAGCCTCGGCCAGGACCATATCTCAATTGCAACACCAGGTAAACAGAAGGTATTTCAAATATCTGCAGATGGCATCGGCAAAAATGTACGGCTCAGCTTTGCAGCCTACTGAAGTTTCGGACTTAGCTATAAATTGAGGTCACTATTTTTGGTCCATGGTATTAATGGCCTCCCAGTCTCCGGGTACGCCGGCGATGGTGTATTCCGCGGACTTGGTCATGAAATACCTGGCTACCCCATCTTCAGGGTTCTTGGAGAGGACCTTGTCGAAGACGGCAGACGCCTTGGGAAATTCATTATTGAGGAAATGATTTAATCCTTTATTGAAATCGGATAATGTCTTTTGTTTAATGGTGATATGCCCTTGCGGATCACCGTCAAAGCACTCGTAAATACCCACTATTTTATCCTTGCCTTTGACCTTTACTTTCCCCAGGGGTCTGAGGCCGTAAGACTTCGGATTTTGCAGGCTTTCAAAGCTGCTTTCGCTTATGATGATGCGTGCACCGTAATACTTGGTTACCCCTTCCATACGCGAGGCGGTGTTTACCGTATCAGCGATGATGGCTGTATCGTTTCTGTTAACATCTCCTATAATGCCCATAACCAGTGGCCCGGTATGCAATCCAATGCCAACTGAAATTGGAATGTTTCCCTCTTTGACCCTTCGTTCGTTATAAGCTTCTATTTCTTTTTGCATACCGATGGCCGCTTTTAGGGCATCTTCGGAAGAGTCCGGGAATAAGGCCATGATCCCGTCGCCCAGATATTGGTTCACAAAGCCTTTGTTTTGCTGAACGATCGGCCCCATTTTGCCCACATAGGAATTCACGAACTTAAAGTTCTGCCTCGGGGTCATACTCTCTGCCAGGTGAGTGTACTCCCGGATATCGCTGAAGAGCACTGTGACTTCCTTTTCCACGTGGTCTCCCAGTTCTACCTCTGTGATCTCATCCCGACCCACGGATTTAATGAATTCGGTGGGCACAAATCTACTTGCCGCCTTGTGGATTCCCTGTAAATTCAGATGGGTTTTAATCCTGCTCAGTAATTCGTTCTTTGAAAAGGGTTTGGTAAGGTAATCGTTAGCCCCTGCGTTAAAGCCGGTGACCAGATCGCTAACCCGGTTTTTGGCTGTTAAAAGTACTACGGGTAATTCACTGGTGAGATAGCGTTCTCTGATCTTTTCACAAACTTCGTACCCCGACAAACCCGGCATCATTACATCGAGTAGGACCAGATCGATCTTCTCGCCCTCTTCCAGCAATTTTAGTGCCTCTTCGCCGTTCGAGACCTCCTTTACTCCATATCCCGAAACCGTCAGATGGTTTTGTAACACTCTTCGGTTAACCGGTTCGTCATCCACAATCAGTATTGTCGTTTCATTTTGGCCACCTTGTACAACGACAGATTCGCCATCTTCCGAGGATTCCTGTTCTATTTGTTGAACTTTTTCGGATGGGTTGATATCCTTTTCCTTTAATTCAGATCGCTTGATCTTGCTCAGCGGCAAAGTAAATACGAATGAGGAACCCTGGCCTTCAACTGAATTCACACTTATGGACCCATGATGTAGTTCTACCAACTGTCTGCTTATGGACAATCCGAGACCTGTTCCTCCATATCGTCTTTCCGTGGAGCCATCAGCTTGTTCAAAAGATTTGAATATAGTCTCAAACTTTTCTTGCGGAATACCTATACCTGTGTCACTTACGGAAATGGCAAGCTGTTTCCCGGATACCTCGGCGCTCACTACAATTTCTCCTTTCTCACTGAATTTAATCGCATTACCTACAAGGTTATACAGGATCTGTTGTACTCTGTTCTCATCTGCTTCAACTATGGCTACATCAGTAGGAACGGAATTGATCAGCCGTAATTTTTTGGTCCCAACCAGCGGCTTGGAGAGTTTTAAAACGATATCAGCTGTAGCGTGAATATCCACAGGCCGCAATACCAGTTTGAGGTCTTTGTTCTTAAGCTTGGAAAAATCCAGGATATCATTCACCAAATGAGTGAGCCTTTTCCCACTGCTTGATATCATATCCAGGTTCTCAATTGCCTTTTGAGACATTTTTCCGGCTACCCCATCTTTAAGGGATTCCGTTAATCCGATAATGCCATTAAGAGGTGTGCGCAACTCATGGGAAGTATTGGCCAGGAACTGATCCTTCAACTGGTCTATTTGCTTTAGTCGGTTGACCATGGTACGCTCCCGCTCCAGTTTTTTACTTTTTTGCCTTGATCCCCAGTAAATACCCAGTATCAGAAGAAGCCCTATGCCACCAAATACCACCAGGTTAAACAGATTTCGCTGTCGGTTCAGGTCTTTCTCAAACAGCAATTCCTGTTCCGCCTTTTGCTTTGTATAGGCAATACTGTCTGCCAGTTGTTGTTTTTCAAACTGATAGCGCATCTCGCGCTGGGTGATCTCTTTGGCCTTTTCGTCATTGAAGAGCGAATCCTTAGCGGCAAATGCTCTTTTGAAATATTGTAGTGATCTTGAAGTGTTTCCCAGTCCTTCCCAGGCTTCACTCAGGCACTCACAATTTCCTAATTCCATGAGTTTGGCTCCCATTTCTTCGGCTAAACTCAAACCTACATTACAATCCCGTATGGCTTGCCGGTAGTTATTCAGGCCCAGGTAGGCCATTCCACGGTAGTAATGCGCTGTTATTAGGCCTTCGCGATCGCCGATCTCATTTTTGATCTGAACGCTTTGATTGAGGTAATTCAGTGCTTCTTCATGCTCGCCCTCCCAGCTATAAGCCTTTCCCAGATTGCTATAGGCCCTGGTCATTGCTCTCATATTGCCTGCTCCTTCGGCTAACTCGGCGCTCTTTAAAAGATTTTCCAAAGCGAGATCATGGTTTTTGAGTTCTATATGACTCAGACCAATGTTGTTGTAGGCATTGGCAAGCGTATTGGGGTTACCTACCTCTTTCTTAAGCTCCAGGCTGTAGGTGTAGTATTCCAGGGCTTTTGCATAATCCTGTTGCCCCACATATACATTACCTATATTATTGGTTACACGTGATAATCCTACTTTATCATCGAGTTCTTCGGAGAGTTTTAAACCTGTTAACAGGTTTTTTAAGGCTTCGGGATAGTTGCCAAGCTCATAGTGCACAGTACCCAGATTACTAAGGGTTGTAGCCATGCCTTTCTTATCGTTCAGGCTGCGGTTCAATTCGTAGCTTTCCTCAAAAGCCTTCAACGCTTCCCTGAAATTGCCCTGAATAGCATAGGTATTTCCGATACGCCTGATCACTGTTGATTCCCAGGCCGGGTTTTTTCTATCCCTGGAGAATTCCAGGATCTCATAACCAAAAGCCCTGGCACTATCCAGATCTTTTCTGAATTTGAGCATGAATAATTCCAAGCCGGCATGGTACCTAAGAGAGTCTATCGCTGCGTTGTCTTGCCAGACATTCTTCAGACTATCCGCTTTAGAGCTTTGCCCTATAATCGAACAGAAGAATGCACTTCCTAAAAACAGGATGTAAAAAAGGTGTCTCATTTTCTAGGGCGGGAGAGCTTTGATCTATCGGTTATCCGGTACTTAAATTTAAGATATAATGCCTAAATCACAAAAAAAGGCCTGCGGTTTAGCAGGCCCTGATTGTTTTTTGATTGATGAGTTTCGCTTAAAAGCGGATTCGAAATTCCAGGTCTTCACCATTCACTTCGAATTTGGCTGATTCAAAATTCGGAGGTCCCATGGCCATTTCATTCCCACTCATTCCAAAGCTTTCCTTAGGCATTCCATTGTCCTGAAAATCCATTCGCTGGTTGTCATTGGCATCCTGCATCACCATTATGGCATAGGTGCCCGGCTTTACGTTTTCAAAGGTCATACTGAGTTCCCCGGCCTTGCTTTTCTCCTTAAGACTTACCAGCCCGGGGCCTTTCATAAATGTCTCCGAACTGTGCAGGGAGGCTAGAATATGCCCTTCGTCCGACAGCACATTTTCAATAGTCACCTTTACGGTTACGCCCTCAGCTTCCTGAGCTTTTAGGACGATACTGCTTAAGAATACGGATAAAATAACTGCTAGTGTTTTCATTGAATATAAGTTTTGTTGTTAACGATGCCCCAAAATTCCGGACTCAGTTCATCAGACTGAAATCAAGTTGCCTGAATTGTCGGTTTTAGCTACCGAATTGTCAAAGGAAAAACGGATTGCGATTCGTCCCTGGAATTCGACAATTCGGTCCATTCGTTTAGGCAATCGCCTCTCAGCTGTAGAATTTTGTACCATCAAAACGCTAAAAATGAAACAGCTACTAACCACAACTTTTTTCATGTTAACTGCCTTGGGCTTTGCTCAAAATGAGGTTTCAGGTACGATTACTGATGAGAAGGGATTACCCTTATCAGGAGCGAATATTTACCTGGAAGGCACTTATGATGGTGCCTCCTCAGATGAAAATGGAAATTTCTCTTTTGAAACCACGGAAACAGGTACCCAAACCCTGGTAGTATCCATGCTGGGTTACGACAGCCATTTAGAGGCTGGGGATGTTTCATACTTTAAAGGACTGAGCATTTCACTTTCAGAAGCCATAAACACCCTGAGCGGGGTCACCCTTACGGCAGGTACCTTTGAGGCTGGAGACAATTCCAAAGCTTCCGTACTGAAACCACTTGATATTGTTACAACGGCTGGTGCGGCCGGAGACTTTGTAGCGGCGCTCCAGACCTTGCCGGGAACCACCACTGTAAATGAAGACGGACGCCTTTTCGTTCGCGGTGGTACAGCAGGTGAGACCCAGGTTTTTATAGATGGCCTCAGAGTCTTTCAACCCTTCAATGCCACGGCCAATAACATCCCTACCCGTGGGCGTTTTTCACCCTTTCTTTTTAAGGGGATCACCTTCAGTACTGGAGGTTATTCCGCCGAGTACGGCCAGGCACTTTCCAGTGTATTGTTGTTAAATACGACCGATATACCGGACCAGGAGAAGACGGACATTTCTATGATGTCTGTAGGTGGCGGACTGGGCCATACAGAGATATGGGGCGATGAATCCTTGAGTATCAATACGTTCTACATCAACCTGGCGCCCTATGAATCGCTGATCCCCTCTACTCAAGGGGTTCGATGGAATAGCCCCTATGAATCCGCTTCAGGTGAGGCGGTATTTAGAAGCAAAGGAGAAAAGAACCTTTTTAAACTCTATACTGGCTTCACACATGCCAACCTGGATATCGAACAGCAGGATATCAATTTTGAGGAATTCGTTCCTTTCAATTTAAAGAATAACAATCTTTACTTTAACGCTTCCTACAAGCACTTTTTTGAAAACGAGTGGACCCTGAACACTGGTGCCAGTATCTCTTTTGACACCAATGATATTGGACTTTTTGAGGATGAAATAGACGGTAAAGAAACGGCATCTCACCTCAAATTGAAACTCAAAAAAAACTTTAGCAGCCGTTTTAACCTGGCATTCGGCGCGGAGTATTTCCTCATCAATTACGACGAGTCTTTTAGGTCCGGGCAGGCAATGGCCTTTGATTACGGTTTTGAAGATCAGTTAGGTGCGGTTTTTACCGAAGCCGACATTTTCTTTAGTAACAAGCTGGCTATGAAACTGGGCTCACGATTGGAGTATTCAGAGCTTACCGGAGATTACCAATTGTCACCTAGGGCCTCTTTCGCTTTCAAGAGCAGTGAGAAAGGACAGTTTTCACTGGCCTATGGGGATTTTTACCAAAATCCGATCACGGAGTACCTCAAATTTGATCAGGATCTAAAGGCTCAGAAGACGACTCACTATATCCTTAATTATCAGTTCCTGGGCGATGGCAAGACACTAAGAGCAGAAGGCTACTACAAACACTATGACCGCCTGGTGAAATTCAATACCGAATTACCGCAGTTTAATTCCGTATATAACAACGACGGCGAGGGATACGCGGCTGGGCTTGATCTCTTTTGGCGGGACAACAAAAGTATTAAATACCTGGACTACTGGATCTCGTATTCTTACCTGGATACCGAACGCGATTTCCGGAATTTTAGAGAGGCTGCTACCCCGAACTTTGCACCAAAACACAACTTTTCTTTGGTTACCAAGTATTGGATGGATAAATGGCGTTCACAAATAGGGTTTTCCTATAGCTACGGTTCGGGCAGACCTTACGACAATCCGAATACGGCGGATTTTATGGCTGAAAAGACCAGGGCCTTTAACAACCTGAGTTTTAACTGGGCCTATTTGATAGACCAGCAAAAGATCCTTTACTTTTCGGTAAACAACGTCTTGGGATTCAATAATATCAATAACTACCAATACTCCCGTACACCCAATGCTAATGGAGTTTTTGAACGACAAGCGCTAAGGCCTGCGGCGGATAGTTTCTTCTTTGTCGGCTTCTTCTGGACCATCAGTACGGACAACAAAAGCAATCAGTTGGATAACCTTTAGGAATCTCCTGTCAAAATTTGCAACAGGCGGCCATTTTGGGTATCTTAAACATCGAATTTGATAATGTTTTTATGCCGCAAAAAGAGTTGGCCGAAATTCAGGAAATGTTCCGGGAACAGGGCTATATCAGTGATGATGCCATTGCGATGTCCGTTTACCTGGCGATGAAGCTGGAAAAACCGCTTCTTGTTGAAGGACCGGCCGGGGTTGGAAAAACTGAGATCGGGAAAGTAATGGCCAAAGCAATGGAAGCAGATTTTATTCGACTTCAATGCTACGAAGGCCTGGACAGTACTCACGCACTATACGAATGGAACTACCAGCACCAACTGCTTCACTTAAAGATGCAGGAGCAAAAAGGACTGGATCCCAAGCAGCTTGAAGCTACCATCTTCGCAGATAAATTTCTTCTTAAGCGACCTGTCTTACAGGCAATTACCCATCCAAAGAAAGCAGTATTACTCATAGATGAAATTGACCGTGCAGACGAGGAGTTCGAGAGCTTTTTGCTTGAGGTACTATCAGATTGGCAGGTTACCATACCTGAGATTGGGACTATTAGCGCCACCCATAAACCTCAGACAATACTCACCGGGAATCGCACCAGGGAACTTTCTGAGGCCCTGAGAAGAAGATGCCTCTATCTCTGGATCGACTATCCGGATTTTGCTAAGGAATTGGCAATCGTAAGGAGTAAAGTGCCCGAAGCCGATGAGAATCTGGGCAAACAGGTCTGTGCCTTTATGCAGGAACTGCGGCAGATGAAACTGGAAAAGACCCCTGGTGTATCAGAAACTATAGACTGGGCCAGGGCTCTTGCTTCCATGCATTTGAAGCATTTAGACAAACAGTTGGTAGAAGACACCCTTGGGGTGGTACTCAAAGACTGGCAGGACATCAGGAAAACCCAGGACGCATTATCTGAACTTCTGGAAAAAACAGGAGTGGAATCGAGATTGTGAAAATGTAGAATTGAGGAATTGAAGAATTGAGGAATCGTGAAATTGTGAAGATTTGAAAATGAGGAATTGAGGAATCGTGAAACAGTAAAAGTGTAAGGATATTGCAGTGTAGGAGAGTACTTTAGTAAGCCAAGCTAAAGGTATGATCTATGTATAAGTATTACTTCGAAAAACTTGATGTATGGAAGTTAAGTCTTAAAGCCTGTCTTGAGATATATGGGCTTACTAAGAGCTTTCCAGATACCGAAAAATTTGGATTGATATCCCAGCTAAGGAGATCCATACTTTCTGTTTCTACGAATTTGGCCGAAGGATTGAGCAGGGCTTCTTATAAAGATCAGGCTCGTTTTACCTCAATTTCCTATGGTAGCCTGATGGAGAGCCTTAACCTAATCATTGTTGCCTACCATTTAGGGTATATAGAAGAACAATCCTATAGTGATTTAAGGAGTAAAATAAATGTAATTTCTAATAAACTTAATGCTTTCCGAAAAACACAAATTAAGAGGATTCCAGAATGATAGTGAAGCTTAAGGAAAAATGAATAACTAGATAAAAACCATGCATTGATCCTAATTTCAGAGTTTTACAATTTCACAATTTTACAATTTCACAGCTTTACAATTTCACACAGCAATCCCCTAATCAATTAACAGAATTACTTTAAACTAAAACCCTTTGCCTCCAGAACTCCATACATATCAAACCTCTCTTTCGGCGAACATCATACAGTTCGGCAGGTTTCTGAGATCAAAAGGTTATTCCATTGGACCCCAGGAGGAATCAGATGCCCTAAACGCCTTGGGTTTTTTGAGTATGCGCAAGGAGGATCTTTTCAGACAGGCCCTGAAGACCGTTTTTTCCAAGAATTTCTATCAGTTCGCTCAGTTTGAGGATTTGTACCGTGAATTCTGGTCTGAACTGGATAGGGCCCAGGATTCTAAGCTCAAAAAAAAACAGGATAAAAAGACACTACAGCAGAGTAGTCTGAGAAAAGAACTGAAGTTCCAGGCACTAAAAGACTGGCTGAACTTAAACCCATCTGAAGAAGAGCAGCCGACTGCTTCTTATAGCGACCTTGAGGTGCTCAGCAGAAAGAACTTCTCTGATCTGAGTCCGGACGAAATGGAACTTATCCTTTCAGCGCTTAAACGGATTGCCAAAAGGTTAGCGCATCAGAAGAGTAGACTTCGCAAAAGAACCAAAAAGAGCTCCCATTTGGATATGAAACAAACCGTACGTCTAAACATGCGCACTGGTGGAGAGATACAGCGGCTGGTCTTCAGTGAAAAAAAGGAACGTAAGTTAAAACTGGTATTGCTCTGCGATGTAAGCCGCTCCATGGAGTTATACAGCAGGTTTTTTGTTCACCTTATATACGCCTTTCAAAATGCTTATGACAAAATTGAAACTTTTGTTTTTAGCACTGCTTTGCACCAGGTAAGTGAGATCCTTAAGAACCATGAATTTGGCAAGGCATTTGCCATGATCTCTGAGCGGGTTCCGCAGTGGTCCGGAGGTACCACCATAGGGAGCTGTCTTATGGATTTTACAACTACCCATGCCCATAATTTGTTAGATAAAAAGACCATTGTCTTTATCCTAAGTGATGGTTGGGACACCGGTGATCATCAGTCAATGGAGAATGCCATGTCTGTGATCTACAAAAAAAGCAAGAAAGTGATCTGGCTCAACCCGCTTGCCGGTAGTCCGAATTTTAGTCCTGAAGTGTTGGGTATGAAAACCGCCCTGCCTTATCTCGATCTGCTGGCCCCTGCACATAACCTTAAAAGCCTAAAACAGGCCCTGTATCTGGCTCAAAGGCGAAGGAATTTGACAACTTCTCCGGTTTTTAGCCAGAATTTTCACTAAACCGGATTTTATGAGGGCTTTTCTTGAAGAAAGTTAAAAAAACAAGGGTTTTTCTATCATTTTTTAGCGGTTATTTTTTTATCTTAAGAATCCAAAATTTTAGACTGTTCACTTTAGCCTGATGGCTTAAACAGGTTCCTGCTGAAATTTTAAGAATACGAATATTTCAACTCATTAAATCGTAGAAAAATGAAAATTTCTATTAAGGTCAATGGCGTTTCACATTCGCATGACATTGAGCCCAGAATAAGTCTTGCGCAATATTTAAGAGAGGAGCTTCAGCTTACCGGCACCCATATTGGTTGCGATACAAGTGGTTGCGGATCTTGTACCATATTAATTGACGGCGATGCGGTTAAATCGTGTACTGTACTTGCGGTGCAGGCAGATGGCTGTGAAGTTACTACTATAGAAGGGATGGCTAACGGAAGTGGGATGCATCCTATCCAGGAAGCGTTTAAGGAACATCACGGTTTACAATGCGGTTTCTGCACTCCAGGTATGGTAATGACTGCCGCAGAGATCATTAAAGCCAACCCAAATCCGACGGAAGCGGAGATCCGGGATGGACTCAAAGGAAATTTTTGCCGTTGCACGGGATATCACAACATAGTCAAATCCATTCAGCATGCTGCTGAACAAATCCAAAGTTAGGTTATGGGAGCATTTGTAGGTAAACCAATAAAGAGAAGAGAAGACGCCCGGTTTCTTAAAGGTGCCGGAAAATATACGGACGACCTTAAGCTGCACGGGATGACGCAGTTGGCCTTTGTTCGAAGTCCGTTCGCACATGCTAAGATCCTTTCCGTGGATACTTCCAAGGCCCTTCAAGCGAAAGGCGTGGTAGCGGTCTATACTGCAGCTGACGGCTGTGGGGAGTTTGGGGTGCCATGTGGCTGGCAGGTAGATTTTAAAAATGGGGAGACCATGCGAGAACCCGTTCACCCCTTGCTGGCGAAAGACAAGATCAGGCATGTAGGAGAAGCGGTGGCGGCTGTTGTGGCTGAGACCCTGGAGGAAGCCAGAGACGCTGCAGAACTGGTAGAAGTAGATTACGATCCACTTCCGGCCGTAACAGATCCTGAGAAAGCCATGAGTAAGGACGCGCCTCTTGTACACGATCAGTGGGAAGACAATGCCGCATTCGACTGGTGCATTGGAAATGACAGGGCGGAAGTTGAGGCAGCCCTGGCAGGAGCGCATCATGTGACGGAGATGGAATTCCGAAATCAAAGGCTTGCGCCTAACGCTATAGAACCCAGAAGCTATATTTCGGACTACGATGTAAATGCAGATAAGTGGACCTTATATACCAGCACCCAAAATCCTCACCTCATACGTTTGCTGTTATGCGCCTTTGTTCTTGGGATACCAGAACACAAAGTTCGCGTGGTAAGCCACGATGTTGGAGGAGGTTTTGGAAGTAAGATATATCATTATACGGAAGAGGCCCTGGTAACCTGGATCTCCAGGGAGATCGGAAGGCCGGTCAAATGGACCGCTGATAGAAGTGAGGCCTTCCTTACCGATGCCCATGGCCGCGATCATATGGTAAGGGCAAAAATGGGCTTTGACAAAGAAGGCAAGATCCTGGGCATTCTCAGTGATGAGTATTGCGCCATGGGGGCTTATCTGTCTACCTTTGCTCCTGCGGTACCCACCTATTTGCACGGGACCTTGTTCCAGGGGGTATATACCACCCCGCTTATTCACCTGAACGTTACGGCACCTTTTACGCATACAGTTCCGGTAGACGCCTATAGGGGAGCGGGAAGACCGGAAGCGACCTATTTGCTGGAGCGCATTATCTCCAAAGGAGCACAGGAAATGGGTATAGATGCGGCAGAAATACGTTTCAAAAATTTCATTCCACCCTTCGATGGTGTGAATCAGGAAGGTTATCAGACCCAGGTGGCTTTGCAATACGACAGTGGTAACTACGAAGCTACTTTAAAGCGAGGCCTGGAAATGCTCGGATACGAAGACTTCCGAAAAGAACAGGAGAAAGCCAGGAACAATGGCAATGGTAAACTTCTTGGAGTAGGGATCTCTACCTATATTGAAGGTTGCGGGATAGCACCTTCTGCCGTGGTTGGAGCCCTTGGAGCACGGGCAGGCCTTTACGAGGTAGGGCAGGTTCGTGTACAACCAACAGGAAAAGTTTCCGTATATACCGGGGCGCATTCTCATGGACAGGGGCATGAAACCGTTTTTGCCCAATTTGTTGCCGATGCACTGGGTATTCCAATGGACGATGTGGAAATAGAGCACGGGGATACCGAGCAGGTAGCCTTTGGTATGGGTACTTATGGTTCGCGCAGCCTCGCGGTAGGAGGGAGTGCTATCATCAAGAGTATAGAAAAGATACTGGAAAAAGGTGCAAAAATTGCCGCGCATAAATTAGAAGCCTCTGAAGCCGATCTGGAATATGCGGATGGAAAGTGGACGGTTAAGGGAACGGATAAATCCATTTCGTTTGGAGACGTATCCCTAACGGCCTACGTACCCCATGATTATCCGGAGGGCCTGGAACCTGGGCTGGACTTCTCCAGTTTCTACGATCCTACCAATTTTACCTATCCCTTCGGAACCCATATTGCCGTAGTTGAGGTTGATAAGGAAACAGGAAAGGTGGATCTCAAGCGATTTGTGGCTTGTGATGACGTAGGAAATGTTATGAACCCAATGATTGTGGATGGGCAGATCCACGGTGGTATCGCGCAGGGAGTAGGCCAGGCACTTCTGGAAGAAGTGATCTATGATGATCAGGGACAGATGATAAGCGGGTCTTATATGGACTATGCCTTGCCGCGTGCAGACGATCTGCCTATGATAGAGACGGACAGAACGGTAACACCATGCCCGCATAACCCACTTGGGGTAAAAGGAGCTGGGGAGGCCGGAGCAATAGGCTCAACCCCGGCGGTTGTCAATGCCGTCGTTGATGCCTTATCGCATCTCGGAGTAACCGATATTCAGATGCCACTAACCCCTCAACGCGTTTGGAAAGCAATGCAGAACTAAAACAGAATAAACATGATACCATCAAAATTTGACTATATAAAAGCATCTTCCGTAGATCAGGCCATTGAGCTTCTGGATCAACACGGTTGGGAGGCCAAAATCCTGGCCGGTGGCCATAGCCTGATCCCCGCAATGAAACTGCGATTAAATAATCCGTCCATCCTAATTGACATTTCAGGTATTGGAGAACTGAACAGCATCACGGAACAGGGAGATGAAATTCATATTGGTGCAAACTGCACTCATAAAGCCATTGCAAACTCCGATCTCGTGCAAAAGCACCTGGGTTTGCTGGCCGATGCCGCCAATACTATTGGTGATATTCAGATCCGAAATCGGGGTACACTTGGGGGAAGTTTAGCCCACGCGGACCCATCGGCAGACTACCCGGCAGTGGTACTTGCCTGCGATGCTACCATAGAGGTGCAGGGCAAGAACGGCGTCAGGTCAGTAGCTGCAACGGATTTTTTTCAAGGCACGTTTACCACGGCACTGGAAGGAGATGAGATCATTACTTCTATTCGCTTCCCAAAAGTGAGCCAGGGGAATTATCAAAAATTCTACCAATCCGCTTCCAGGTTTGCAGTGGTCGGGGTGGCTGTTGTTAAAGACGGAAACGACGTAAGGGTAGGGGTCACCGGGGTTTCTGATGCCCCATACCGCGCTACTGCGGTTGAAGAAGCCTATACCGGAAATGCCGATGCCGCGGAACACGCCGTAGATGGAGTAGAGGTTATGAGTGATCACTTTGCCGATTCCGACTATCGAGCACATCTCGCCAGGGTATTCGTCAGGAGGGCTTTAGAGGCTTAAGTATAGCCTTTAAGGACTGAAGAGAGTTCGGTGAGTGAATTGATCTGCTCTGTAGGCTCCATAGCCCAGGGATCAAGAATCGCGGATTCGCTCCGCTTTACCCAAACGGCCTTCATCCCGTAATTAATGGCTCCGAAGACATCAAAAGCGTTGCCGGAAATAAGCCATGAAGTTTCTTTTTCGGAAGTGGCCCGGTGTGCAAAATATTCGTACACCTTAGGATCAGGCTTAAAGGTCTGTACAGATTTGGCGCTAACAACACCCTGGAAGAAGTTATGGATATTGTTGCTTTCCAAAAGAGTAAGCACAGCTTCTTTACTCCCATTGGAAAAAGCGTAAAGCGTATGTCCCTCCTCCTGCAATTCCCGGAGAGCCTTCCCCACATCCTCAAATACAGGCAATTTGGTATAAGCTGCCATCAGTCTGTCTTTTGCCTGTGGGGTTAAATCCTCGTCGAATTTTAGGCAGCAGTATTCCAAAGCTTCCCGGGTACAAACGGAAAAATCCACATAGGATCCCATCAAACCCCTCCTGAAGGAATACTCTAATTGCTTCTGTCGCCAGCTTTCCATGAAAGCAGTGGCAGAAGGGCCGATAAGTTCTGTCAAGGTTTGGAATACCCCGGATGTATCGATCAGGGTTCCGTAAACATCAAAAGCCAGAGTTTGCTTCAAGATATGGGCCAGTTTATGGGTGATTCCCTTAAAATTACGACATATCTATAGAATTTCAAGCGCCATCTGGATATTGGAACGTTCATATGGGGAAGGCTTGCCCGAGATTTTTTGAAAGCCGAGTTTTCGGTACAATGCGATGGCAGGTTCCAATATGGTATTGCTTTCCAGGTAGATCTTTTCAGCTCCCAACTCTCTGGCTTTATCCACAATGGCGTTTCCCAATTTCCATCCAATTCCTTTGCCTTGCATATTTGGGGAAACGCCCATTTTGGCCAATTCGTAATCGTACTCCTTCTCCGGAGTCCTGATCAGGGCACAAACTCCAACAGCTTCATTTTCATAAAGTGCGACCAATATGTGCCCGCCCCGGTCCAGAATATAATCTTTGGGATGATGCAATGACTTATAGTCCATTTCCTCCATTTTAAAATACTGCTGGATCCACTCCTCATTAAGCGTACGAAAGGCCTCACGGTATTTTGCCTCATAAGGAACGATCTTCACCTTATCGGATTCCCGCTTCTTTTGTACGTCCCGGACCCGTTGGTACATGGAACGTTGCTCCAACTGGTACTCAAACTCGGCCATAGCCGTCCAGAGATTGTGGGTGGTTTCCCTAAGAGCTTCAGCGACCGCCTCGTCCACATCTATATATTGATACTGTATTTTTGATTCCAGAAGCTGACCTTTCTTACTAAGTTGAATGATATTCTTTCGGCCGTCATTCTTATCCGGCATTTCGGTAACTATGCCTGCCTTAGACAGTTCCCGGACAATGTTGCAAACCGAAGGATGTGAATGCCCGATCTCCTGGGCTATCTCGGTAATGGACTTCTTTTGACCGTTCGAAAGCACATAAAACACTGGAAACCACTTGGGTTTCAGATTGACGTCGTAAAGAGCATAAATGCGTTCCGCATCGCTTAACAATCGCTCATTTAGCATCCTTAGTCTGCTTCCGAGCGCCATTTTCCCGACCTTGTTATAAAATGATTCCATATTTAATTACGTAAGTGATTACATAAATATATAATTTCTTTTTTTTCTATGCAAATTGGCTGTTTAATTTGATAATATCATTCACTTGTAAAAGAATTTTCGGCAATTGGGATACACATCGTTTTCGGAATAGTTTTTGGGGTGATGCTAATGAAACCATTAATTATAAAAAAATGCGCATTACACTTCTTTATCTAGGCTTGCTCTTTTTGTGGAGCTTTAACGAACAAGGCTCCTTTAAAGAGCAAAGATCCATCCAGGCATACCAACAGCACGATCAGCTATCAGGCAGTCCGGTTTTTAACGGAGCCAGATCCAGGAAAAACCTACTGGCCTATTTCGATTATCTGGTGACCAACGGCCGCCTTATCGCCGGTCAACAGTGTGGTGACGACCCTGGACAGATCAACGATTACTACCAGGAGTACGTCGGTAGACTGGCTGGGAAAACAAACAAATTCGCCGGGCTGATTGGCGCCGATCTGGGTACCTCTGCAGTAGCGGGCTTTTCCCTCAGTACGCTTATAGACCACTGGGAGCAAGGCGGGTTGATCAGCCTGAGCTGGCAGCCACCCAATCCTTTTAGATCAGCTTATGAAAGTCATTGGAACTCCGTTGAAGGGCGGCAAACCATAAACATGAGGGCATTGCTAAGGCATGCCCCTGAAAGCAAGGCGAAATGGATTTATCGAAATGAACTGGACGAGGTGGCCAAAGTGTTGCAGGATCTTCAGCAGGCTGGGGTAGTGGTTATCTGGAGACCCTTTAAGGAAATGAATTCCCATTTCTATTGGTATGGTATTGATGGCTATGATGGTATGCAGTCCAATGAAGCGGATTTCACGGCCCTTTGGCAGGATATGTACAATACCTTTCGCTATGACTACAGTCTGGATAATCTACTCTGGACCTACTCAGCTAGCCCGGATTACGGATGGAATGCCGGTGTTACCTCGTATTATCCCGGTTCGGACTATGTGGATCTGGTTGGAATAAACTACTATGGCCCCAAGCCAGACTTTCCAAACTACGACAAACTTAAAGGATTGGGAAAAACAGTAGTAATGACGGAAACCGGTCCGTCTGAAGCCGCGGCCGGCTATTGGGATGAGCTTGAACTCATCCGTCAGCTAAGTGGTAAGGTCGCCTATTTTCTTCAATGGCATAGTTGGAATGGTGTTAAAGTGGCCATCAAGGACAATCGGAAGGCAAATTATATGATGAACAGTAGTAAAGTTGTAACCCGGGACGAACTAAAGACAGAAACTATCAATAGCTATGAATAGACTATTGATATTTGCTATATTTAAGGGACCATGCTTCATCCGAAGACCAAAAGAATTGCGAAGCAGATCCTGCCATTTCCCATAATTTGGGTCTTGTTCGCGTTTGCCTATTTGCTGGTGGAAGCTGGTATCATGGGCGATTTGAATATTTATCCTGCCACACAGAATCAATACGATTTTAAAGGTAATCTGGCAGTCACTATCTTCGGCTGCCTTTTTTTCGGTGTTATTCAAGGTGCATTGGAAGTACTTTGGCTTAGAAAACGATTTGAGAATAAGGCGCTCTGGGTCAAGGTGTTACTAAAGTCTTTCTTCTATGCAGGATTCATATTTCTCTTCCTGATTGTTTTGTCAACTGCCAACAGCCTGGTAAACTCTAACGATGGGGACTGGAACGAAGCAATTCAGTCATCCGTAAGGTTTCTGAATAAGTTTGCCTTTTGGAGCGTCATGTTTTATATCGCTTTTACAATTGTTATTGCCTTATTTTTCTCGGAGATAAGTCAATACCTGGGGGATGGGGTCTTTTATAATTTTATTTCAGGCAAATACCATCGCCCGCAGAAGGAGACGCGGATATTCATGTTTCTGGATATGAAATCGTCCACAACCATTGCCGAACAGATAGGGCACGAAAAGTACTTTGACCTTCTGAGTGCTTACTATGGGGACATGACCAGCGCTATTCTACAAACTTCCGGAGAGATCTACCAGTATGTGGGGGATGAGATCGTAGTCTCCTGGCCTGAAAAGACCGGCTTGTTCAGGAACAATTGCATCGAGTGTTTCTATTTGATCACCCGGGCATTTCAGAAGAAAGCAGATCTTTACCAAAGGCAATTCGGACTCCGGCCTAACTTCAAAGCGGGTTGCCATATCGGGCAGGTGACCACGGGCGAGATCGGGATTATCAAAAAAGATATCATCTATACCGGAGATGTACTGAATACGGCTGCCAGGATACAGGCGGAATGCAATACCTATAATGCCCAGCTCCTGCTTTCCGAATTACTGCTCAGCAAATTGACGCTTGAAGATGATATTCAGTTCGCAAAGATCGGAGACCTCTTCCTTAGAGGAAAAAAAGAATCAGTGCTCCTTTACAGCCTGACATTCAATAGGTAGTTAATAGGCTCAATCCAGATTTAGCCAGGTATTTTCTATGAGTTTTTTTGTAGCGATTATGCCATCTGCTTCACTGAGTTCTTCACCTTCATATTCTATACCGATATATCCTTCAAAACCAGAATCCTTGACCAGTTTTAGCAGTTTCTTATAATCCAGAAGAGATTCGTTTCCACTAGCGTCAAAATCATAGGATTTCGCACTCACTCCCTTGGCGAAGGGCAAAAAGTCTGCAACTCCCTGGTAGTGATCATATACTTCTGTGCAGCTATTTCCCTTGGTGCTTCCCCATTCCGCGTTCAGGCACCAATTGCCGAAATCCGGAAGCGTTCCCAAATACGGATTGTTTACTTCTTCAATAATCCCCACCATATATTTCCCGTCTGAAGTGTGGAGGCCATGATTTTCGATGAGCACATGGATGTCTTGCTCGGCGCCGTATGCAGCTAGTTGCCCCAGTCCGTCTACCAATGCCGTTCTTAATTCTGCCTTGCTTCCCTTACCAAATGCATTTACCCTGATGGAATGACAACCCAGAATTTTTGCGGCATGTATCCACTTGTAATGATTTTCAACCGCATTTTTCCGAGCCTTGGACTTGGGATCTCCCAGGTTTCCCTCACCGTCAACCATGATGAGCAAACTTTGAACGTCATGATCTTCCGCGGCCTGTTTCATCTGGCCCCAGAATTTTTGACTGTTTGCCTGAGACACATAGAATTGGTTTACGTATTCAATCGCGCCTATGCCGAATTCGTTTCGGGTAACGGCCGCAAAATCCGCCGCCTTGATGGAACCATTTTGCAGGGCTCTGTGCAGGGACCACTGCGCCAGTGATATTTTAGGGTTCTTCATAGTTTCAATCAAACCGGTATTGGTCGCGTTTAAAGTTAAAGGATTGAGGCTTATTGCCGCGGCTCCTAATGCGGCATTGGCTAAAAATTCTCTTCGTGTTTTCATTGTTAAGAAGTGCGTTCTGAAACCGGGTTATCCCTATTTTTTCCAAGAATTTCAACAATCCAATAGATCAACTGTCCAATACCGCTTACAAATACAAACAGCAATATCCAGACAACCAGTAGGCTGCTATCTGCCAGGTTTTGGTTTTGTACAGCATGAATAATATAGAAAATCAAACTTCCCAGGGAAATGAGCACGGTAAGCAAGACCAGTAGCATAAAGACCCCGATATTCCCCAAAACGAAAAAGGCAGGGTCGCTTCCGGATTGTTCAATCTCTGGCATATTGGTTACTACACTAAAGATAAAGAAGGCATACCCGATCAGGGTTATAACCAACATCGCCAGGGGGGCAATAGCAAAGAATGCTTGCCAGAACTTACTGTTTAGCATGGCTAATAGGGTTGTTTCTATAAAGTTAAGAATTTTTTGGGCGCTTATTCCTTATACTTTTCAAACCAGGCCAATACACCGGCAATTTTAGCCACCAGGTTGCTTGGTTGATTGGCTATACCATGCGAGGCACCCGGGATCCTTACCATGGCAGATTCCACTTTTTCCAGTTTGAGGGCCGCGTAAAACTGTTCTGATTCGGCAATGGGTGTCCTAAAATCTTCCTCACCTGTAAGAAGCATTGTAGGGGTTTCAATATTTCCAACATAGGAGATCGGAGAACGTTTGAGGTAATTCGATGGATCCTCCCAGGGTTTGTTTGGAAACCAGTATTTGTGAAAAAAACTGGGCCCATCCGCATATAACACAAAACTATACCAGTTTATCACAGGCTTTGCCACAACCGCTGCTTTAAAACGGTTAGTCTTACCAACGATCCATGCGGTAAGTACACCGCCACCGCTTCCCCCTGTCACATACAGTCGATTTTCGTCTACAAATCCCTTTTCGAGCACAGCATCCACCCCGGACATCAGGTCCTCATAGTCATGATTAGGGTAATCGTGATGGATCAGGTTCCCGAATTCTTCTCCGTAACTGGTGCTTCCTCTGGGATTGGTATATAGCACAACATATCCGGCCGCTGCATAAAGCTGGATTTCCGCTGAAAACACAGAACCGTAACTGGCAAACGGCCCCCCATGGATTTCCAGGATAAGCGGATACTTTTTGTTGGGATCAAAATCCGGCGGAGTAACCATCCAGCCCTGGATCTCCCGCTGATCAAAGGAGGATTTCCAGCTCAGTTCGCTTACCTTCCCCAGTTTGCGATACGAAAACAGATCCTGGTTTAGCCGCGTAAGTCGCTTTTGTGTTTTGTTATTCCGGACAGCCAGGTCTGCGGGATGATCCGTTGCGCCCAGTGTAAATGCCAGGGCTCCATCCCTTGATACGGAATAAGAAGCTGCATTGTAAGGTCTTCCTAGCGAAAGCCCGCCAAGATTTCCGGCCAGGTTAGTGACCTTGCCTCCCCGGGTTACGTAGCCTATCTTGGTTTCACCTCTATCGTCAAACCTGAAGTACAAACCCTTTCCGTCGCCAGCCCATTTCGGACTTTCAATATCCCGGTCCAGGGTGGTGGATACTTCCGCTGAGCCGCTGCCGTCCGTATTCATCAGATAGAGTTTAGTGAGCTGATATCCCTGGTATCTATCGTCGAAACCCGTGTAAGCGATGGTCTTTCCGTCAGGAGAAAGTACCGGGCCAAAATCCGGTCCCTTCCTGGACGTGAGTGCCTTGATCCCGCCGTCGGACAGCCTGAGTTCGTAAATTTCACTGTTGCGTGGCTCAAACTCGTGATCTTCGTTGAGGTTTGCCGTGAAATACAGTTTCTGATCGTCTCGAGACCAAATGGGCGCTCCGTGATCGTGATCTGAATGCGTTAGCTGCCTTGGGCTTCCGCCGTCCGTCGATAAAACAAACAGTTGTTCATTACCGTTTTTGAGGTAACCCTGACCATCTCCGCGATAGTCCATTTTCTCGATATATATAGGAGGTTTATTCCATTTGGCTCCCTCTGGTTTGGGAGGTAGTTTGATGATGGATCCCGATTTTTTGGGAACGAACATGGAAAAGGCCAGGTATTTATCGTCGTAAGACCAGCTTACCGAGCCGGGGCTTTGAGGCATATTGAGCAGTGCCACGGTTTCCCGGGTATCCATCCACATCATGAATAATTTCATTTTCCGATCCTGCATATTGGACTTAAAAACGATCTTCTTGCCGTCGTGGGACCATTTTGGAGCAAAGTCATTCTGATTCCCACTGGTCAGGGGTCTGTTCTGGCTGCCGTCGAAGTTTACGATCCAGAGATTAGACAGGTTCTTGTCCGTCATTACATCTTTAAAATTCCGCACATAAATGACCTGTTTTCCATCTGGTGATATCTGCGGATCCGAAACGTATTCCATATTAAAGATATCGAGCAGTTCCAGCTTGGTTTTCTGAGACCATAATTGCGAACCGGCAAGGAGGACTAGAAGTGGTAAATAATAGGGTTTGAGCGTCTTCATAATGTTGAATTTAGTCATGTTTTAAAGATAGGCAATTCGGCCTTCTGAGCTTGCCTGAAAAAAGCAAAACCCGGAATTTCTTCCGGGTATTACTCTTTTGGTTAGGTTATGGAGTTTCTTAAGCTCCTGAAATACAAGGATTCAATTTTCCGCGACGGCAGTAACGGATCCATCAGTCCCGCTCAGATCTGCCCTGAACATCCACAATTCCTGACGGTCTCCGTCGGTTGTAGCTTCAATCTCTTTTAGAAATTCAGCAAAAGTCCCTTCTCCGTGAACTTCTTCATACCACTGCGGGAATTTATTGTCGCGCCCCATCCAGGCTGATTTGTCAAAAAAGTCTACCCATACGTAATCCTGTCCGTTATTATTGGCCAACTCGTTAAAATAAGAGCCCCAGGTACGATCCGGATCCTTTGCTTTGAAGACCTTTTGTACCTTGTCCATCAGGGCTACGAATTCCATTGCCTTAAAGCGCTTGATATCCATCATAAAGATGGACAGGTTTTTAAGGGTAAAATCCTTGGAAAAATTAGAGTGTGCAGGATCACCTTTCCAATAGGTTGTTTCCATTTCCGGTAATGCGTGAGCAGCGACGTTGGTATTCCAATCTGCGGTGTGTGCCGCATCCGGATTACCGGCGGCATCCATGGCTTCCCAGGCTGTAGGTCCCATACTCCATATGTATTTCCCGGAGTTTTCACCGCTGGCTACCCAAAATACGTTGACCTGGTTAGGCCCTTCGGCATGGTATTTTTTGTTATGTGCTGCAACACCAGCCTCAAACTCGGCGATCTTTTCGGGATTGGGAGTCATCATAACATTCATAAACAGCGGGGCCGGGGGCCGGCTCTCCTGTGCCAGTATCAGGGCGGGTATCAGCAATAAGGTAAATAGTAAATTCTTCATTTTCGTAGTGTTTGTTATTTTTTTGATTAGTTGGCAGGCGCATAAGCCATGTCTGGCCTCATCTGTCCTTCAAAGGCCTCATACTTCTCCAGGGTAGCCTGGAAGCTGCTATAAAGATCCAGCCATTCTTCTCCCATCATTTCATTATTAGCGGCCACTTTAGCAGCGTAGTCGGCGGCATCTTTAGCAGCAACTGCCACCATAAAGAACTCTCCCCTGGTGCCAAATCCACTTCGGTATACCCTATAGTCCAGTTTGGATCCCTTGTCCTCGAACATTTTTTTAATGGCCACAACTTTTTCTTTTACGGCCGCTCTGTTGCCTGGGGTATAATGGAAGTAATGGAATTTTCGATAATCCTGACCTTCCGGAGTCTGGGTGATCCCTCCAGGCATGTAAGAGAGTTCCGGCTCCAGATGAATAATGTAATTTTGTTCGATGTCGTAGCATTTGTCCATGCGATCGAACAGCGCACCCATTTTTTCAGGACCCATCTTTTCCGCCAGGGTCGCAAAAACAGGCTTGTCCAGTTGAGCCATGTTCTCTATTGGCCCTACCCAGAGGTAGCGGTTGTCTACAGTGTTGGTAACTATAGTGTTCACTTCAGGAATATTGTGTGTTTTCATATTGTCCACAAGTTCCTTGCATACACTTTCGTATTCTGCAGTCATTGAAGGTTTTACAACATCTTCGTGAACCCAGAAAGCCTGAGAGGAGCTTTTTTCCTGGGCCTTTAGGGCGTTAGGTAAAAGCAATAGTGCCCCTACCACAAGTAGTGAAATTTTAGTTTGTCTCATAATCTATGAAGTTGGTTAATACTCAGCTCTTATGATCGGAACAGAGGAGTCAGGCAGATACTCTCAGGAAGGTTCCGACCATTAATAGGGCAGTCTAAGTTTTACAACAGGGGGATTCGTAGGAATGTAAAAATCCATTGAATATACGCATAAATATCTAATTTTCAGAAAATTAAGAGAATAAATTTTGGAAATAAATTCTGTATTTTAGTAGTGAATTAGCCTACAATGCTAAGGTAGCTTCTGCTTGTCTTTCATGGCTTTGGCCACTGCCCTGGACTGTTCCGGTCCTTTCTCTAGATGTCTGATAATCTCCGGATGATCCTGCTCCCGACCTTGGGAAAGTTTATAAGCAGCCTGTATTTCTTCTATAATAATATTGAAGCCAACTACCCCTCTTATCTGCCGCATGGTCTTTGGAGATAATCTGTCTACCGATATGGGGTTATCTGAATTTCTCTCATATTTATCCACAAGCTTTTTCAGAGATTCCAGAACGGCCTCCTGGTCTAAAATCCGAAGTGTCCCGTAAATATGAACCGCGATATAATTCCAGGTGGGTACTTCTTCCTGCTGGTACCAGGAAGAGGAAACATAAGTATGCGGGCCGTTGAAGATACACAATAGCCGTTCTTCTTCTTTGAAGCTTCTCCATTGTGGATTTGCCTTGGCAATGTGGCCGACCAGGACATCGCGCCCTTCCTCGTCGGTATCCAGTTCAAGTGGGATATGCGTAGCCCAAGGCCTGCCGTCAACCGTATTGACAAGAATTCCAAAAGCATTCTGCTTAAGAAAATCCCGTACTTCATCCAGGTTCTTATTTTCGTATTTCGGTGGAATGTACATTGATGCTGTTCTATTTTAATTATTCACCACAAGTGTGAATGATCCTCTAAATTCCCTACGCAGCCCGGAAATTACAATCCATCTCCCAAATTCCACAATTCAGTAGCTGTTTTTTTCGGTTTCCCGACCACTGTTTCAAATTTGCGCTGTAAAACCACTAAAATATTACTGATGAAAAAATTGATTTTGATCGCCGTCTTAAGTTTTGCAACTGTAGGTATGGCCCAGGACAAGTACAGCAAGGGAATGCAAAAGGCATTTCAACTTTGGAAGTCTGAAAAGCCCCAGGAGGCAGCTAATCTTTTTGAACGGATTGCCATGGCAGAAATGGATAATTGGTTACCTTACTATTACGTAGCTCAGGTAAACACTATCATTTCTTTCGGTGAAACGGACAAGGAAAAACTGACCCAACAACTGAACAAGGCACAGGAATTTATCGATCTGGCAAAGGCCATCTCACCAGATAATGCGGAGATCCTGATCCAGCAGGCTATGATCAATACCGCCTGGATAGCCTTTGACGGCGCCACCTATGGTATGACGTTATCCGGACAAAATGTAGCCCTTTATGCAAAGGCAGCCGAAATAGCTCCGGAAAACCCCAGGGTTGTATTTTCCAAGGCAGAATGGGACATGGGTTCCGCAAGGTATTTCGGTAAAGACACCACGCCTTATTGTAAGGATGTTGAGCGCTCCTTGGAACTTTTTGCTAACTTTAAACCAGAAACTGATTTTCATCCCAACTGGGGAAAAGACAGGGCGGAGATGATCCTTAAAGGCTGTAAAGAACTCTAGGATTCTAAAAACCATTTCAAGTGAAAACCGTAAGATTCATTACAAAATCATTTTCCATAGGCCTATTAATAGGCCTTATTTTGAATGTACTATTTACAGGTTTTGAATACCTCTCCGGACAGGCAGTTGTGTTTGATCAGACTTTCTGGAAAGAGTTTGGGTATACCATATTATTCGCTATTGGCCTTACGCTGATCAACGAATCATTTTTCACATATATCCACAAAAAGGTAGTTTGGAAGAAATATGCCAGGTATCGACTCCTGGTAGGCGCCCTAGGTGGTGTAGGCCTCACCATGATGGGTATTTTTTGGTTGCGTATGCTCATTTTTATGGGCTTTGAAGGCTATGACTGGGATACTTTTATAGCGAATGAAAGGGCCATTTACTATGTTATTGCTCTACTTATTACGGTAGTCATATCCGTAATTTTTCACGCGGTATATTTTTACCGTTCCTTACAGGACAAAAAAGTAAAAGAACAAAAGATCATAGCCGGAACAGCCTCGGCGAAGTTCGATGCTTTAAAAAACCAGCTGGATCCGCATTTCCTTTTCAACAGCCTCAATGTGCTTACCAGCCTCATAGACGAAGACCCGGACCAGGCGCAAAAATTCACGACCTCCTTATCCAAGGTTTACCGCTATGTATTGGAGCAAAAGAACAAAGACCTGGTAAGTGTGGACGAAGAATTGCAATTCGCCAGGACCTACGTACGGCTGCTTAAAATGAGGTTTGAAGACAGTATTGTATTTGAGATCCCGGACCAGTGTAGCAATCCTGAGGCCAAGATAGTTCCCTTATCACTGCAGTTACTTCTGGAGAACGCGGTGAAACACAATGTAGTGACAACGGCCAGACCGCTTCATATTAAGGTCAGTGAACACGATGGTATGCTTAGGGTAAGCAATAATCTTCAGGAGAAGCAAGTAGTCAAGAAAAGTAGCGGGGTAGGCCTGCAGAACATCCAACAACGCTACAGCATCCTCACAGACCGGAGAGTGACGATAAATAAGAACGGCACGGACTTCAGTGTAGATCTTCCTATGCTTACCAGGAGGATATCAACCATGGAAACACAGAAAACTTATATCCGGGACAAGCGCTATCAGAAAGCAAAAGAAAAAGTGGAGGCGATAAAAGGTTTTTATGGGAATGTTACTGCCTATTGTATTGTAATCCCCTTTCTTATCTGGCTCAACCTACGGACCACTAGTTTCCCGTGGGTAATATTCCCTATGCTGGGCTGGGGCTTTGGCTTGCTTATGCACGGGATGGAAGCCTATGGTTACAATCCCCTGCTCGGTAAACGATGGGAGGAGAAGAAGATCAAGGAACTGATGGAAAAGGACGATTTTTAATCTCCTTTTTCGCATTACAATTCATCCCTTAAAAATCACAATTCGGGAATTCACTTTTTTAAAACCACCGCGTAATTTGGAAATTTGACATGTATTAATAACCTAGACAAAACGACAAAAAATATCATGGAAAATTTCAGATCGGATGACAAATATTTAAGAGCAAAGGAAAGGGTAGAGGCTATCAAAGGCTTTTACTGCAACCTCACTGCCTATTGCATTATTATTCCGCTTCTTATAATGCTTAACTTATGGACTACCAGTTTCCCCTGGGTCTTATTCCCAATCGTAGGATGGGGCTTTGGACTGGTGATGCACGGTATAGAAGCTTACAATGCCAATCCACTTTGGGGAAAGCGCTGGGAGAATAAGAAGATCAAAGAACTCATGGAAAAAGAGGACTTCTGAATTCGAGACAAACCGAAAATAAATAACAAGATAACAATACTACAATACCATGGAAGACCTGAACAAACAGAATAAATATCTAAGAGCAAAAGAACGCGTAGACGAGCTAAAGAAATTCTACGCCAACCTCACAGCCTATGTCCTGGTGATCTCACTGCTGGCGGCCATAAACTACTGGACCAACGATTGGAGATATATGTGGTTCCTATGGGCCGCATTTGGATGGGGAATCGGACTGTTTTTTCACGCGATAAACACCTTTAACCTTAACCCTTTCTTTAACAAGGATTGGGAAGAACGAAAGATCAAGGAGTTTATGGAAAAAGATGAGCAAAAAGGAAGATGGGAGTAAACCAGATCACTAACAACTACATCGTTATGGAAAATTATGACCAAGATAAACTGAGACGCGCCCGCAGAAGGGTAGATGAACTCAAAGGTTTCTATATCCACTTTGTAATATATCTGGCGGTAAACGCCTTTATCATGGTGAATATATTTATCCGCTCCCTGGAGGATGGAGAGAGCTTCTGGAGGTTCGGAACCTTTGCTACCGCGTTCTTCTGGGGGATAGGTGTTGCATTTCACGCCTCCAAGGTCTTTAATTTAAACCCATTCCTTGGAAAAAAGTGGGAAGAGCGGCAGATCCAGAAATATATCGATAAGGATAAGGAAGAAGCTGAGAAATACCAGTAAGCAAGCGATCATGGAACAGAATCAATCAGACAGCTATTTAAGGGCTAAAAAGAAAGTAGACAGGATCAAGGGGTTCTATAGACACCTGGGTATTTATATTGTGATAAACCTTGTATTGTTGGGTCTTAAGGTGTATTTTTTCAAAATAGTTCCGAACGATAATTTTTCGGAAAGTTTTGTGTATTGGCTTGATTGGAATATCATTTCCACTCCAATTATCTGGGGAGTCGCGATCATCATTCACGGCCTTGTGGCATTTCAGCACGCCTTCACCTTCATCGATAGATGGGAAGACCGGAAGATCCGCAAATTTATGGATGAAGACCAAAACGAGATCTAAATAAATCAACAAGAAGAGAAGAAACAGACTGCAGATTGCCATGAACGTATTGATCATAGAAGACGAAAAACCCGCGGCCCGAAGACTGGCCAGATTGTTAGCAGACCTGGGCGTAGAAGTTGCACATATGTTACACTCGGTAGAAGAATCGGTAGATTGGTTCCAGCGTAACGAACATCCGGATCTGATCTTTCTCGATATTCAGCTTTCAGACGGCTTGTCTTTTGAGATCTTCGATATCATCGAGGTGAACAGTTCCATCATCTTCACCACTGCCTATGATGAATATGCGCTTCAGGCCTTCAAATTAAACAGTATAGACTATCTGTTGAAGCCTATAGACGATGAGGAGCTGGAATCTGCGGTAAAAAAGTACAAAAGTCTCAATAATTCGGATCAGAAGATCGCCCTGGATTTTGAGGACATCAAAAAGCTATTGGTAAATCCACTGGAGCGGGAATATAAAAAAAGATTCACCGCGAGGGTAGGGCAGCATCTAAAGATCATCAATGCGGAAGAGATCGAGTGTTTTTACAGCGAGAACAAGGGTACTTATGCAGCGACTTCGGATGGAAGAAACTATTTGTTGGATACCACCCTGGAAAACCTGGAGGCTGATTTGGCACCTGAAGTATTCTTCCGTGTGAGCCGGAAATTTTATGTCAACGTAAACCACATCAAAGACATAGTCGCCTATACCAATTCCCGACTTCAAATCAAGTTAAATCGCTTTAATGAGCAGGAAATCATTGTAAGCCGTGAACGCGTAAGGGATTTCAAGTTATGGTTGGAATAAATTAATTTAAAATATTGACTTTTAAATTTTTAAGTATCACCATAGATTTTTCTTATACACGGTTTTAGCGGCAATTTAGCCGCTTTTTTCTACCCTGTTGTCATCAAAAGATGAAGGCAGCAGCTTGGGGATCAGTTTTATAAATATCGGTAAGAGTACAGCTCCTCCGGGAAGCATAAAGATGGCCAGTGAAGGAATGCTTTTAAAAATATCCAGCAGCTGGTTTTGCACTTTTTTCTTTTCCTCTGTACTGAGTTCCCTCAAGGTAGATTGTGTGAGTAAAGCCACAAGTTCTTTGCTTTCGGACAACTCCTTTTGTAGCCTCTTGCTGTTTCTTAAGATCAGTTTTCGAACGGCCTTAGACATGCTGTTGTAAAACTGCATGGCCATATTGGTATCTCTAAGAAAGGGGATGTTGGCCGAGTTCGTATCAAAGAAAACGGTGATCTCGTGGAGTGCGGCTTCAATCTGTACTTCTTCAAAGCCCAGATCTTTTCCAATGCCATAGATGAATTCAGACTCCTGGTAATCCAGGGTCTTATCCTCCCAGACTGTAAGGCAGGCCACGTCCAGAAAATACTGATTCTCCATAACCGCGGTATGTTGAACAAGTTCTTCCCTGTAACTGCCGTCGAAGTTTTGTTTTTCACTATCTATAAAGGTCAGTGAAGATTCCAGCAGCTGTAGCAGTTTTTCGTCGTTTTTGTTGGGTTCTTTTGAACTCAGGGCATGATATGAGATGTTAATGGTGAGGTATTCCATGGTTTGGGCGTAGGCCCTGATATTCCCATCGTTAGTGAGATAATGCTTAAAGGTGAGTACATCTATAAATAACAGGGAATTGGTGATACTGCTGTTAAAGGCCTTACTGATCACATTGTCTTCAAGGTACACCCTGGAATTAATTAGCTTTTCGAGTTGAGAAGAGGTTTTGCTCCCTGTGACGATCTTGTGAAAGAAGGACATCTGGTTGACTGCCAGGTCCCGGTAGAATTGAAAAATACTCTTGAGAAATGTTCTAAAATCAGTGTCTTTCTGTTCCAGCCTAAAAGTAAAATACAGGGCTGCCAGCAAATTGATCTTCGCCTTTTCGTCTTCTGATAATGTGTGCTCGGTAGTTATGAAACCTGGTATCCCAAGGTTTATCCCATAGACAAAGCCCGTTTCCTTGAACCCCATATAAAGATGCTCAAAGTCCTGGTAAACGTCCTGGTGCGCCTTTACCAGATGCCCGAACTTGTCTATCCATCCTGAGGCCGAAGGGTTCATGAGATTGATTTTAAGCTCTAAAAATAAAATAAATTATGGGACCTCAGGCCCGCGTCAGCTGGATTTACCCAGCCCTGATTTTTTCTTAAGAATATTTTAACATTTAAAACCAAACCCCCCGGAATGGCCCTTCGTAGGTAGGGGTGTTTTAACCTAAAAATATATACAATGAAAAAGACAAGACTTATTACGGGAATCGGGGTTTTGGTAGCAGCCGGGGCCTTCCTGATCTCAGCGGATCACATTGATGCGCCTTCATCCATGGGTACAACCGCGGACATTGCGGACTTCTACGCCTTTGAGCCTACAGAGGGTTCAGATCTTACCACTTTTGTGGTTGACCTGCAATCCAACGTATTGCCAGATCTGGCCTATGGCACTTTTGACGAAGACATACTGACTGAGATCAATATCGATCTGGATGGGGACCTGGTAGAGGATAAGGTCATACAGGCCATACCCAGAAACGGAAGAATGTACTACTTCTATGGAGATCCGGGACAAACAGGACTTTCAAGCTCCATTCTGGAAAACAATCCCCTTGGCGATGTGGAGATCTCATCTAGTTCGGCGGTAATAGAAACCACTTCCGATGGAGTGAGAATATTTGCGGGGCCAAGGCAGGATCCGTTCTTTTTTGATTTTTTCCAGTTCAATGCGGTAATCGGGGGTATGGCCCCTGAAGGATTTAAAACTCCGGATGAGGCGGAAGACACTTTTGACGGGGCCAATACGCTATCCATTGTGGTTGAAATGCCCAATGCCATGTTAGGTACACCCACTGGTACAAATGCCCTGGGGCTTACCGTCTATAAGGCCTGGGTTACTACGAACAGGAAACAGTAGTCGGCAGCCCTCCTTCGCTAAAGCTACGGAGGATGAATCCAGTGGGCAGTGGGCGGTTTGCAGTTGGCAGTTGGAAGTCGAGAACTATTTATGGCAGTGAACAGTAAACAGTAAACAGCGAACAGTGAACAGTTCTCCATCTATTTATCTAGCTGTCTAACCATCTAACTGTCCAACCGTCTAAATGTCTAACCATCTAACCGTCTAACAATCTAACAATCCGACATCCTTAAACTTAATCTTACACTTAAACTTTATCAATAAATAATTATTAACAATTCTAATTCCTTTAAAATGAAATTCAATAAAATATTATTCAGTTTTTTAATCTTATTAACTGTGATAAGCCTCAGTAGCTGCAGTGATGACGACAACGATTTGGAGCCGGTTGCCATGAGCAGCTGTTCTGATGGCATTATGAACGGAGACGAGACCGGCGTGGATTGCGGAGGTTCCTGCGACCCTTGTAACGACGGGGATGGTATGATGAATGAAGATCCTGACTTTTCAGGGACTTTCGTACAACAAGATCATATGGGCAGACCGGGAATCAATACGGTACTAAGTTTTGATATGGATGGCATGCCAAGTGTAAAGGATGCACATAACAATACCATTCCTTCGGAAATGACCGCGGCATTTCAGGCGGGTTTTGAAGCCCGGTTGGAACAGTATCACGATGTATATGCCAACCTGCTCGGGCTGGATCCTGCAACTGTGAATTATGAAAACAACATCCTAGGACTGGATGCGGCCACCCTAACCGGATACCTGGCTGCCGATGTACTGGAAATATCCCCGGACCTGCCTACAACTTATTTTGATCCCGGAACGGATGCAGATATGGATGGAAGGCTTTTGGTACCCGATGGGGACGAGGTAGCCCTGACCGGACGTACACCTCAGGACGACATCATTGACGTTTCTTTGATCTTGTTGTTTGGCGGTGCTGAGGGAACTCGTTTTAGCGGCCAGGATCTGGACGACGACGGCATGGCAGACCTGCCAAGGCTAACTTCGGATGGGGTAGGGCTTACAGCGACCATCTCAACAGACTTTCCCTACCTGGGCTCACCCGAATAACAAAATGCTGTGAAAAAGAAAGAGGGAGGGAAGCCTTAGCGTTTAACTCCCTCTACTTTAAAAGATTAAAACAAACTCAAAATTCAGAAAAAATGAGAACATCTTTGTTGCTTATACTACTTATAACGGCTCTGTCCTGCAAACAGGAAAAGCAGCTAGCCATGGTTACCCAGGGTGCAGTCTATGAGAAATACCTTGAAACTGCGAAACCCGGAACGGATTCTAAACATTTCAGACTTTGGAATGACAAAATAAAACCGGATAGCATGCAACTCACAAGCCTGGGAATTGCTGCTTCCTATTACGGCTCTTATTTTCAGAATACGGGGGATATTAGCTTTCTAAAGCAGTCTGAACAAGCCTTGAAAAAAGCGGTTTCTATAGCAGCCGTAGGTAAGGCCGGTTACGAACGAAGCCTCGCGAGAACTTATATATCTCAGCACAATTTTCCGGAAGCGTTAAGATTAGCGGAATTAGCATATAAGCGAGGCAGTGGTCTTTCACAATCCAGAAATTTACTTTTTGATGTACATATGGAACTTGGAAATTACGAACTGGCCGAGGAGTATCTGGACAGTATTAAGGATATGTCCAGCTTTGATTATCTGATCAGACTATCCAAATGGAATGATCATCTCGGAGATCTTGATTCTGCGATCAGGTTCATGGAGTTAGCTACAAAAAGGGCGGAGACAGCCAGGAACAGGGACCTGATGATATGGTCTTATACCAACCTCGCGGATTTCTATGGTCATGCCGGCAGGATCGCGGATGCGTACGCCCACTATCTTAAGGCACTGAAGATAGATCCGCAAAATGCATATGCCAAAAAGGGAATTGCATGGATCGTATTTTCCTACGAGAAACGGCCTGAAGAGGCTTTGCGGATCCTCGAGAGGGTGGAACAAAACTTCAATTCCCCGGATATTCATCTGTTAAAGGCTGAAATCTATGAATATCAAAATAATGAGTATGCCAGGTCTAAAGCCTTAAAGGTATACAAGGAGCTGGCCAGTCAACCGGAATATGGAATCATGTACCATAAATCCAACATCCTTTTCCGTCTGTATGAAGAAAACGACACTGAAGGTGCGCTAAAGCTGGCGAGGGAAGAAGTGGAGAACAGACCGACCCCGGAAACTTACAGCCTGTTAGCCTATACTGAATTTAAAAGGGGGAATCTGGATATTGCCTTACAGATCGCGGATGAGCATGTAAACGGAAAAACCGGTGAACCTGAAGTGTTGCTTCAGCTGGCGGAAATTTATAAAGCCGCTGGCCGGACAGCGATCGTTAGTGATTTAAGAGATGAACTTCTTAGTGCGATATTTGAATTAGGCCCTTTGTCGGAGGCGAAAATACGGCAATTGTGATCTGTTTTTGAGTGATTGGAGTTTGTTGATGAGGTGCACCACGATCTTATTGTGGTGCATTTCACCGATCAGGGCAAGCGGGCCGGAAGGGCTCGGAGCTCACTTCCCCCTTTCGCCGGCAATTTCAGTAATGCAGTTCATCGATTTTTTGCAGTTCTGTTAACTTTTTTTAGGAAACTCTAGATGAAATGCTTAAATTTCTCGTTCAATTGCATAGAAAGTCTCTGAAATACCCGGTGTATAACAGAAAAATTTATAAAAATTGTTTCCAAATCATTAACCTATAAAAGCCCCCAGCGTTATGGAATACTTCCTCTTCTTTATCTGGATTACGATTATGTTGAGTTTGTTCTTTAGGGTCGTGGCTGCCCATAAAGCTTTGCAAAATGCCTTGAAGAAAAGGCAGTTTAAATGATAACCATCTACATGAACTAGCGTATAGCGAGATCACTACTTCACCAACGTTTACTTCCTAAGCTCTTACTTTTAAGGAAATTCTAAAATGAACACAGTACCGTGTTCAGCTTCCGAATATACATCCAGTGAGCCACCGTGCATCTGAACAAGTCTTTTAGAAAGACTAAGGCCGATTCCTGTCCCTTCGGATTTGGTAGTAAAAAAGGGTACAAATATCTCATCCAGCAACTCGGCGGGAATGCCCGGTCCATTATCCTGCACTTCCACATACTTAATACCTGATTCCCTTACTCCGGCTAGTAGTTGCAATTGCGAGTCATCAGTATTGCCTAATGCCTGTATGGCGTTTTTTGAAAGATTGACCAATACCTGTGTCATTTGCCTTTCGTCTATAAAGAGTTCGAGGTCTTCAGGATGGGCTTGGACCACTAAGCTGACCTTGTTAGCTGCCAGGGCCTGATCCATCAAAACTCCAACCTTATCCAAAAGCACTTTGGCTTTGATGAGTTCTTTATCAGGTGCCGCAACATTGAGCAGGCTTCGGTAAGATTGCACAAATGCCATAAGATTACCACCTTGTTCCTGAATGACCTCCAGTCCCTTTACGGTACTTTCTATATGAGAGGTCTTAAAGGAATCCAGGGATACCAGCCCTCCCGGAGTTCGGAAATATCCAAGTATGGAGCCGGAAATAGAGGTGATGGGCGTTATCGTATTCATGATCTCATGGGTGAGTACACGGATAAGCCTCACCCAGGAATCCGTTTCCTTCTCATCCAGTTCACGGTGAATGTCCTGGGCCACAACTAGTAGAAGGTCCTCTTCCTCGAGGCGAAGGGCGGTAGACTTTATGGCCAGCTGGGTTTTTTCCCTTTCGTTGGTCAGCGGAACCATTTTTCGCTCGAAGGGCTCAAACTTAGCGAAGGTTTCATAAAGCAGGGGATCTACCTGGTTCAATTGTTTGATATGATTTAACGGACTGTGATTGAACAGGCGTTCCATAGTAGGGTTCGAAAACAGAATATGCCCCCTTTGATTATAGGTCAAAATCCCTATAGTGGCCTGTTTTATGATTTCCTGGTAGTACTGCTCCTGCTCTTGCTTTTTCAGGTGAACTTCCTGTATCAGTTCATTAACCCGGTTTAAGCTGTGGTTCAGATTTTTAAAGGACTTGATGATGTCTTTTTCCGGAAAGCGAAGTGTAAAATCCTCATTCCGGATCGCATCAAAGAAATAGGCCAATTTGCGGTTGATGTGGTTCAGGTGATTGGCCATCATTCCTGCCTGAATAACAAAAAGTATGAGGAACAAAACACTCAGGAAGTAATTCTGTCCGAAGAACAGAAATGCGGTAATTATCGCTGTTAAGGCTAAAAATATTACCCTTAGGATCAGCTGAAAGTAAAAGTTCCGGCTGATCATTTTTCCTTGCGTTTTCTCATCTTATTGTACAATGTCTGCCTGGTGATACCCAACTGTTCTGCGGCAGCGCTATAGTTTCCGTCATGCTGTTCCAGTGCATGGGAAATCATTTGTTGCTCCATTTCATCCAGGGTCTTTGGAGAAGTATCCGGCAGTGCTCCGATCTTGGCCTGTAAAATGAAATCTGTGGGTTTTAGTACATTGCCCTCATTGAGGATAACGGCCCGCTCCATGGTGTGCTGTAACTCGCGGATGTTGCCCGGCCAATTGTATTGCATCAGCTTTTCCTGGGCTGCCTGGTTTATTCGTAAACCGGCCTTGTCGTATTTCTGGGTGAAGCGCTTCAAAAAGAAATCCGCCAGCAATAGAATATCCTCCCCGCGCTCTCTCAGCGGTGGTACTTCAATGTGGATGGTGTTTATACGATAGAGCAGGTCTTCACGAAAAAGTCCTTCCGACACCATTTTTTCCAGGTTGCAGTTTGTGGCGCAGATCAGACGGATGTCCACTGGAACCGCCTGATTGGATCCTACCCTTACCACGGCCTTGTTCTGTATGGCAGAAAGCAGTTTTGATTGCGCCTGTAATGAAAGGTTTCCCATTTCATCCAGGAATAAACTCCCCTCATTGGCTGCTTCAAACTTACCCATTCGGTTTTCCTTGGCATCTGTAAAGGCACCTTTCATATGCCCGAAGAGTTCGCTCTCCAGCAGGTTTTCCGAAATAGAGCCCATATCCACACCTATAAAAACTTCATTTTTTCTTTTTGAAGTTCGATGGAGTTCCCTCGCGATTAGTTCTTTACCAGTTCCGTTTTCCCCGGTGATCAACACATTAACATCGGTCTTACCCACCTTGCGTACCAGGTTTAGTACATTGAGGATGGCCCTGGAGTTGCCGATGATATAATTTCGGTCTTCATTGATCAGCTGTTTCAGGCCGGAATGTTTCTTCTTTAATCTCGATATCTCTTTTTTGGATTGCCGAAGCTGAAAGGCGGATTTTACCGTGGCCATCAGCTTGTCATTATTCCAGGGTTTGAGAATAAAATCCGCGGCACCTTCCTTCAGGGCCTCTACCGCCAGATCCACAGCTCCGTAAGCCGTCATCATGATCACAGACGTATTCGGGGTCTTTTTGCGGATCTCTTTAAGCCAGAATAAACCTTCATTTCCCGTATTGACACCAGCCGAAAAATTCATGTCCAGCAGAACCAGATCCACCTCATTTAGTTGTGGGTAGGAACTTAGCTGGTTTGGATTGGAAAGGGTTTCTACCTGGCTGAACTCAAACTGCAGCAGGATTTCAAGCGCGCTGAGCACGCTTTTATTATCGTCTACCACTAAGATTCTGGCGTTGACCATGGTTAGTTTAAAAGAATCAGCTTAAAGCTACGAATTGGATTTGAATGAAATTGGCCTCTGTAAAATATTTTGACATATTTTGTACAATATTTTTACAAGATGTAAAACTTTTTTTTGAACCATAAGTTATATGTATTTGTAAATCAATCAATTAAAATCATGGCACAGCAATGGCATATAACATGGCACACCAAATGATGAATTTTGAAACAATTGCTCTACATACTGATTTTCCTGATCTGTTCCGCAAGTTTTGCGCAGCAAAAATGGACACTCGACGATTGTGTCGCCTATGCCCTGAAACACAATCTGCAACTAAATGATTTTGAGTATTCCCAGGAATCTGGTAAAGAAACTTACAGACAATCTATCCGTAATCTTTTGCCCAGTGTTTCCGGAAACGCGGATTACAGCATACGCTTTGGTAGGTCTGTTGACCCGAATGACAACAGTATTGTCAATACGGATTTCTTCTCGAACAATTATTCCATTGAAGGTTCAGTAGGTTTGTTTCAGGGATTTCAGCGGATCAATTCCCTGAAGGCTTCCAAATTCATATATAACGCTACAAAACAAGAAACCCTTCAGCAAAAGTATCTTCTTGCTTTTAGGGTAATGGCGGCCTTCTACGACATTCAATTCTTTGAAGGCTTATTGGAAATTTCCAGGGAACAGCTACAGGTATCACAGACCAACTACGAGTTGGTAGAAAAACAAATATCCCTTGGATTGATGGCAGGCGCGGACCTTTACGAAGCGGAATCCGCCTTATTAACGGACAAGTTAAATGTTACCCAAAGCGAAAATCAGCTTGCTGCAGCCAAACTGGTACTCATCCAGGAAATGAATCTTGAGGGTGAAACGGATATTTCAGTGATCGCGGATCTCAAAAGCAAAAGTCAGGCCATCGATACTTTAGAGGTTGAATCTGATATCATCTTTGACAAGGCTATGGAATTCATCCCTATAATCAAAGCCCAGGAACTGCGAACCAAAGCCGCCAAAAAAAGTGTGGCAGCCGCAAGGGGTACCTATTATCCTTCATTGACCCTGTTTGGCGGTTATGGAACCGGTTACTTTGAGACGATCACGGATACTTTAGGAACCACTATCCCATTCAGGGACCAGTTTCGCGATAATACTTTTCAATTTGTAGGAGTGTCACTGTCCGTCCCCTTGTACACCAGAGGCGCCACACGCTCTCAGGTAAAGCAGCAGAAAATTGCTCTTATGCGGGAACAAAATAACCTGGAGATCCAGGAGCAGGTACTCTATCAGACCATACAACAGCTGGTACAAGAGTACAACGCGCTGGAAGCAGAGACTGCTCAAAGTGAGAAACAAGCAAAGTCGCAGGAATTGGCCTTCCAGATCGCGCAGAAACGATACGAGAAAGGATTGATCAACGCCATAGAACTCATAACGGCAAAAAATCTGTTCGCAACAGCACAGAACCAGAACCTGCAGGCGCGTTTACGCCTGGAAGTAAATAAGAGTACCCTGGAGTTCTACAGCGGCATTCAGGTCTTTAACATTAACTAGAGAAAGCAAAAGCAATGGATATACAATTAGAAAAAAAGAAAGGCCTTAGACCAAAGCACTACGCCTATATCGGTGCTGGCTTGCTCATTCTTTTTGTGGGATGGAAGTTGATTTCCGGAAGTTCTCTCAGCACTTTTAGAACCGACAAGGAAAGACTGTCTATAGCCCAGGTAACCGAGGGTAAATTCGATGATTTCATCACCATCAATGGCTATGTTGCTCCAATAGCGACCATTTATATGGACGCCTATGAAGGTGGTAGGGTATCCGAAAAACTGATCGAAGAGGGTGCCATGGTGAAAAAGGGCGATATCATTTTGAAACTTGAAAATATGGGCCTTTACGAGCAGATCCTACAGAGTGAAAGTAATCTGGCACTAAAACAAAACGACCTCAGGTCTACAAGACTCAACTTTGATTCCAGACAGGTTGAAGGCAGAAGAAATCTGGCTACAGCCCAATACGACCTTCAGCGCGCAAAAAGGAATTACGACCAGAATCAGGCCTTGTACCAGGACGAATTGATCTCCAGCGAAGTTTATCTCACATCCAAAGAAAATTACGAACTCGCTCAGAAGCAGTACGAGATCGTCAAACTCCAGACAGAACAGGACGATGCCCTCCGTAAAACCTCTCTGGCAGGACTGGATACGGATCTGCAGCGCATGCGCAAAACGCTTTCAATGGTTTACGAACGACTGGATCACCTGAATGTTCGGGCACCGGCAGACGGACAACTCGGTTTTCTGGATGCTGAAATAGGGCAGAGCATCGCCCAGGGACAAAGGATGGGCCAGGTTAACGTGCTCACCGATTACAAAATTGAAGCAGACATTGACGAACACTATATAGACCGGGTAAAAAGAGACCTGGTAGCCACCCTGGAACGGAATGAGAACGAATACCCTCTACGTGTGAGGAAGGTATATCCCGAGGTAAGGAACGGGAGATTCAGGGTAGATCTGGTCTTTACAGCAGACAAGCCCGTAACCATTCGGTCTGGACAGAGTTATAATATTAAACTCCAATTGGGAGAATCTAACGATGCGCTATTGGTTCCGAAAGGAAGCTTTTTCCAAAGCACCGGTGGTCAGTGGATCTTCGTAGTGGACGCGGCAGGCAATGAAGCACTGAAAAGACCGATCCGCATAGGAAAACAAAACTCCAGGTTTTATGAAGTACTGGAGGGGTTAGAGCCGGGAGAACAGGTCATTACCAGTAACTACGACAGTTTTGGTGATGCAGAAAGAATTGTATTAAAATAAAAAAAGTGTAACAAATCGGGGAAAAAGCCTATCGCTATTATACCAGAGGAAAACAATCAAAAAATGATACAGATAAAGGACCTAAAAAAGAGTTTTAGAACGGAAGAAGTAGAAACACTTGCCCTTAATAAGGTAAACCTTACCGTAGAGGAGGGAGAGTTTGTGGCTATCATGGGGCCATCCGGTTGCGGAAAATCCACCCTTTTGAACATTATTGGAATGTTGGATAATCCGACTGAGGGGAGCTATCAGTTTGCCGGGCACGAGGTGAGTGGACTAAAGGAAAGACACCGTACTCAATTGCGTAAGGGGAACCTGGGGTTTGTATTTCAGAGCTTCAATCTCATTGACGAACTCACGGTTTACGAAAACGTGGAACTTCCGCTGATCTATCTAAAAATGAGCAAATCTGAACGCAAAGAGAAGGTAAAGACCGTATTGGAGCGTATGAAGATTGCCCATAGGGAAAAACACTTCCCTCAACAGCTATCCGGGGGTCAGCAACAGCGGGTAGCCATTTCAAGGGCTGTAGTGACTACTCCAAAACTTATCCTTGCAGATGAGCCTACAGGAAACCTGGATTCCAAAAACGGGATAGAAGTTATGAATCTCCTTACAGAACTAAATCAGGAGGGAACCACCATTATTATGGTAACACACTCAGACCGCGATTCCAACTACGCCCACAGGGTAGTCAATCTATTTGACGGTCAGATCGTGACAGAAAGCAAAAACAAACCTTTAAAGGCCACCGTCTAGGGGCCAATATAATCTATCATCATCATGATAAAGATTGGAGACCATGCCGAAGTCGGCTGTTGTATTAGCGCTTCCGATAGTCCAAAGGCAATCACCTTTGAGGAGGCATTCATACAGAGAACACCATAGATCATCAAAAAACGAACAGTCATGTTTAAAAATCAACTTAAAATAGCATGGAGAAATCTCACTAAGAACAGACTGCAGACCATCATCAACCTCCTGGGACTTACCGTAGGAACTGTAAGTTGCCTGGTAATTCTCCTCTACGTATTCGACCAAATGGGCTACGATGAGCACCATGTAGAGGCCGAATCCATATACAGGGTAAAGACTTTCATCGATGGAGCTAGCCTGGGCACCGAAGACATCAATTCCGCAAATTCATCACCACCTATAGCTTTTGCCCTTAAGGAAGACTTTCCGGAGATTGAAGAAGCCTGCCGGGTGGTCCTCGTGGATAACTTCAATGTAGACCTCATAAGTTCAACTGAAAGTGAAGACAGCTTTTTTGAATCCAGGGCCTATCTGGCGGATTCCACTTTTTTCAAGATCTTCAATTACAAATTCATAGCCGGAGACCCTAAAACTGCGCTGAATGAACCTAGCACTCTGGTACTCTCTTCTGCTCTTGCTAAAAAAATGTTTGGCAACGAAAACGCTGTTGGTAAGAGTGTTGAAATATCCGGTTACAGTGGAGATCCCACGCCACTGGTCGTAACAGGCGTTTACGATGAGACCTTTGGGAAATCCCATCTGAAGCCCAATTATGTCATTAGCATGAACAATCCGGGATTGGGAGCTTTTGTGCGGTCTTACAACAATTTTGCTTACAATAATTTCGTCAGAGCCTATGTAAAATTGGTGCCAGGAACCAACGCGGCTGCACTGCAGCAAAAATTTCCGGAATTTTTGAGGTCCAGGGGAGGATCCGACCTCGATGCCGTTAATATGAAAAAAGAACTTTCGCTACAGCCGGTGAAAGATATCCACTTATATTCCAAAGGTATTGAAGGGCAATTGGACCGGGTTTCGGATATACAGTATTTGTACTTACTGCTTACCCTTGCTTTCTTCATTCAGTTGGTGGCTTGCATAAACTTTGTGAATCTAAGTACCGCGAGGGCGAACAAAAGGGCCAAAGAGATTGGTGTCCGAAAGGTAGTGGGAGCCGATAAGGGATCTTTGGTATTTCAGTTTTTAGGGGAGTCCTTATTACTATCCGTGTTCTCCGTCTTGATAAGTCTTCCTATAGTCCTTTTACTACTACCTTATATAAATGATCTTGCTCAGAGCAACCTGGCATATCCGGATCTGTTCAATGGGAATATTGTCTTTTCCCTGCTGGCTTTGGGAACACTGACCGGACTCCTTGCGGGAATTTATCCCGCATTGGTTTTATCTTCCATAAAGCCGATTGTCGTACTCAAAAGCGTAATAAACCTGAAATCCGGAAGTGGCAACTTAAGAAGGGCACTTGTGGTATTCCAATTCATTATTTCCATTGGCTTAATCACAACCGTTATCATAGTTTTCCAGCAATTCAACTATACCCAGCGAAAAAACCTGGGATTCCAGAAAGACGATCTAATTTCGGTCCAGCTCAATACCCAGCAGGGAAGAACAAGCTTTGAGGCTCTCAAAACCCAGGTAAGGGAGATTCCCGGGGTAAGTCAGATAGCCGGTACCTGGTTTTCCCCATCCGAACAAGTTGTAAATGATATGGGTCTTTACCTTCCCGGAAAGAATCCGGAAAACCGTACGCTTGTCAAAATAAACTGGGTAGGGGACAATTATCTCGAGACCATGGGAATCCCATTGTTACAGGGGAGAACCTTAAAGGAAATTGATTCTAATCAGGTTATAGTAAATCAAGCAACACTAAAGGCTTTCAATATCAGTGAAGAGAAAGCCTTGAGTTCCAGGCTGCTGTATACCGATAATGAAGAAACTTCGGAATTCGAAATTGTCGGGGTTACCGGCGACTACCATTTTGCCTCTTTAAAAGAACCTATTGAACCCATCATGCTCTTTAGTCTTAATGAACCAAGAAGGATGGTAGTGCGCATGAATGCTGCGGATTATGGGTCAATCGTTGGGCAATTGGAAAGTATTTGGGAATCTACCGTTACTTCATCTCCCTTTGTACATTCCTTTGTGGATAGGGATGTGGAGCAGATGTATGAGGAAGAAAAACGGATTGGAGAGATCGCCGTGCTTTTTACCATACTTGCCATCCTCATTAGCTGCCTGGGTCTGTTTGGGCTGATATCATATATCGCGGAACAGAAAAAGAAGGAGATCGGCATTCGAAAGGTTCTGGGAGCCAGTATAGATGCTGTAGTAAGAATGCTTACCACAGATTTTGTCAAGCTTATTCTTATTGCCTTTGTGATCGCTTCGCCCTTGGTATATTTTCTTATGCAAAGCTGGTTACAGGATTTCGCCTATAAGATCGAGATCAGTTGGTGGGTTTTTGTATTGGCCGGAAGTATTACTTTATTGATTGCTTTGCTTACAGTTGGTTTTCAGTCGATTAAATCGGCTATGGTAAACCCTGCAAAGAGTTTGAGAACGGAATAGATCATCTTTAAAAAACGAATAATCATGTTCAGGAATTATTTAAAAATCGGTTGGAGAAACCTTCTAAAGAACAAGGCCTATACCCTAATCAACATTGGTGGACTTGCCCTGGGAATGGCGGTCACTTTGGTCATTGGTCTTTGGGTGGAAGACGAGCTTACCTATAACGATCATTTTGAGAACCGCAGTAAGATCGCTCAAATGTTTCAGTCCCAGACTTTCAACAGTCAGACCGGCACAGGACCGGCTATGCCAAGACCTTTAGAGAAGGCTTTGAGAGAAGGCTATGCAGACAACTTCAAATACCTGATGATGTCTTCCTGGAACTTCCCTCAATATCTCAAGTATGGAGAGATAAGTATTTCCAGGACGGGTAGCTTTATGCAAAGAGAAGCCCCGGATTTATTAGAATTGGAAATTCTAAGAGGGGAGAAAGACGGTGTCCGTGAGATTAATTCTATAATGCTCGCCGAATCTTCCGCGGAGGCCTTATTTGGGAAAGAAGATCCTATTGGCAAGGTGGTGGAAGTAAACAACGAGTTTGACATGATGGTGACGGCGGTTTATAAGGACATCCCTACGAACAACGCCTTTGACGATCTGGAATTCATTTTGCCCTGGGATAAATACCTGGCGGAATCCGAATGGGTCCGGGAAGCGGAGGACAACTGGGGTAACAACTCCTTCCAGATGTTCGTACAGATTGCCGAGAATACCACCATGGAAAAGGTCACCTCCACGATCAGGAACGTCAAAAAGGACCTGAATGAAGACACTGCAGAATTTAACCCTCAACTTATGCTTTTGCCTATGAAGGACTGGCACCTTCGTTCTAATTTTGAAAATGGTAAGCAAAGCGGCGGCAGGATCCAATACGTGTGGTTGTTTGGGATAATCGGTGCCTTTGTGCTGTTGTTGGCCTGTATCAATTTTATGAATCTCAGTACCGCCAGGTCTGAGAAACGCGCCAAGGAGGTGGGTATCAGAAAGTCTATCGGATCCCAAAGAAATCAATTGATCAACCAGTTCTTAAGCGAGTCTTTCCTGGTGGTTGTATTTGCCTTTTTTGTCGCGCTCATAATTGTATTGATCTCTTTAAATGGCTTTAACGATCTGGCCAAAAAAGAAATTGTATTTCCGTGGACCAGTCCGTTTTTCTGGGCTATTTCTGTGGTCTTTATTCTCTTTACTTCGCTCTTGTCCGGAAGTTATCCGGCGCTTTACCTCTCTTCCTTCAAGCCTGTGGAGGTTTTAAAGGGAACTTTCAAAGCCGGGAGATATTCCAGTCTTCCCAGAAAGATCTTGGTTGTTCTCCAATTTACCGTTTCCGTGGCTTTCATTATTGGTACTGTAATCGTAATGCAACAGATCAATCATGCTAAGAACCGTCCTGTGGGCTATGACAAAGAAGGACTTATTCAAATCCCAGCGATGAGCGAAGACTTTAGTGGAAAGTTCGAACTCATGAGGGACGAATTCATTGGATCCAATGCAGCAATTGAAGTGTCCGGTTCCAGTAGTCCCACAACCAATATATGGTCTAACCGAAGTGGGTATAATTGGGAAGGAAAACCAGAAGGTTTCCAGGAAGATTTTGCCTGGACCGAGGTAACACCGGAGTATGCCAGCTCACTGAACCTCCGCATTGTTGAAGGCCGAGATTTTTCAAGGGAATTCGCTTCAGATTCCAACGCAGTGCTGATCAACGAAACAGCCAAGAAGTACATGGGTGTATCGAATCCGATAGGTATGCTTCTAAAGGATGACGACGAGGAAGATCCCGCCCCGCCTATGAAAATTATAGGCGTAGTTCAGGATATTATCGCTCAAAGCCCTTATGAGCCTGTAAAACAAGCCCTTTACGTTTTTGACAGTGAGGAGAATTCCAACTTCTATAACTTAAGGTTGAATCCTAAGCAAAGTGTAAGTCAGAACCTGGCCATTATTGAAAGGGTCTTTAAGGAGCACTTTCCTGACCTTCCTTTTCAGTACGACTTTGTGGACCAGGAATACGCGGTGAAGTTCGCTTCCGAAGAGCGCGTCGGAAGACTGGCGGCAATATTCACGGCTCTGGCCATTTTGATCAGTTGTCTGGGACTATTTGGTCTCACTTCTTTCGTAGCCGAACAACGAACCAAGGAGATCGGAGTTCGCAAAGTGTTGGGGGCCTCAGCTTTTAATGTCTGGAATATGCTCTCAAAAGACTTTTTACGCCTGGTGACCATTTCCTGTTTTATTGCCATTCCCATTTCATATTACGTGATGAATGGCTGGCTACAGGATTATCCTTACCGGGTGATCATATCCTGGTGGAGCTTTGCCCTTGCCATGCTGGGCGCTATGCTGATCACCATCATCACTGTGAGTTTCCAGGCTATACGGGCGGCAAATGCCAATCCGATAAAAAGCCTGCGTACAGAATAAGCCATAATCAGGCGTCAAAAAACGTACAATCATGATCAAGAACTATCTAAAAATAGCCTGGAGAAACCTGAATAAGGACAGGGTGTATTCCGGTATAAACATCGGGGGCCTGGCCATAGGAATATGTGCATGCCTTCTTATACTGCAATATGTTGTCTTTGAGTTCAGTTATGAGGATTTTCACGATAAGAAGGACAGGATATATCGAATCCAGCAAGATCGTTATGACAATGGCAAGCTCGCCACCCAATGGGCAGCTGGTGCCTATGCCGTAGGCAATGACTTTAAAGCTGCTATCCCGGAAATTGAAGATTATGTAAAAGTGATACCTACCAGGGATCTTGTTGTAGACGTCAACGGGGATCCCCTCAAAATAGACAAGGTATACTATTCTAAAACTTCATTCTTCTCCATATTTTCTTACCCTTTGGTTAAAGGAGACCCAAATACCGTTCTGGATGAACCCAATACGGCGGCCATCTCGGAGTCTACTGCTCTGCAGGTATTCGGAAATACAAATGTAATTGGGGAAACACTTAAAATAAGTGGAGGAGAGGACTATAAAATAACCGGGGTGTACCAGGACATGCCAGCCAATACTCAACTAAAGCCCAATTTCTTAGCCTCTTACCCGACGCTACTGCAAATCCGAGGGGATAACCTACCGGAGACGCATTGGGCCTGGGACGGATGTTTGACCTATGTGCTGCTTCAAAAAAATGTGGACCCCAAACAGGTTGAAGCTAAATTTCCCCCTATAGTAGAGGAAAAGGTAGGAGAGCTATTAGAGCAATTCAATTCTTCGGTTGTCTACAATCTACAACCCATAACTGACATACATCTCTATTCCAATTATATGGAAGAACCCGGACCTAACGGCGATGCCAAGACGGTTTACCTGCTTCTGGGTATTGCCTTCTTCATTATCCTGATCGCCTGGGTGAACTATATCAATCTGGCCACAGCCAGATCCCTGGGTCGAGCCCGCGAAGTTGGGGTGCGCAAATCTGTGGGTTCCCAACGCAAGCAGTTGGTTGTTCAATTCTTCCTGGAATCAGCCTTGTTCAATGGTTTGGCTCTTATAGTGGCCCTTGCTATTATGTTTTTGGTACTGCCTTCCTTCAACCGGATTTCAGGTCAGCCAGTGTCTTACGCGCTGTTTACGGAACCCGTCTTCTGGTTGGGTCTTGGGTCTTTATTTGTTCTGGGTGTATTACTGTCCGGGTCTTATCCTGCTTTTGTACTGTCCAGCTTTCGGCCGGTTGAGGTATTGAAGGGAAAGATGGTAAGCACTAAACAGGGCGCCATGCTTCGAAAATCCCTAGTGGTATTGCAGTTTACTGCTTCGCTGTTCCTGTTGATCGGATCTTTGATAGTCTATCAGCAAATTCAATTCATGCGTAATCAGTCGCTGGGGATAAAAATAGATCAGACCCTCGTTGTTAAACCACCATTGGTGGCAGATTCTACCTTTTCTAACCGCAAACGGGCATTAAAAGAAGCGCTGCTTCAATATCCTACGATCAAGGAGGTCACAGTTTCGTCTACCGTACCTGGTCAGGATGGTGGCCTTAATGCAGGTGGCATAAGACTGGTCACTCAGGATCCTTCCGAGCAAAAACAATATCGTTTTATGCGGGTTGATCACGATTTTGCAGACCTGTTTGATCTTCAAATGCTGGCCGGAAGAAAATTCTCAAGGGATTTTGGTTCCGAAGAAGGATCTGTGATCTTTAACAGGATGGGCATAAAACAATTGGGCTTTGACCAGCCTGAAGAAGCCATAGGTAAGCGAATTGAGTTCTGGGGAGACCAATATACCATTGTTGGGGTGACAGAGAATTTTCATCAGCAATCCCTGAGGCAGGCATACGAACCTCTCATTCTTTGCCTGGTTCCGGATGTTTACGGTTTTTTCTCTTTGAGGACGGGTACGGATCAGATCGCAAGTACCATATCGAGAGTACAGTCGGAATGGGACAAATTTTTCCCGGGAAACACCTTTGAATTCTTTTTCCTGGATGATCATTTTAATGCGCAGTACAAGGCAGACCACAAGTTTGGCCAGGTGTTCGCACTCTTCACTTTACTCGCAATTTTTGTCGCCTGCCTGGGACTTTTCGGGCTGGCTTCATTCACCACTTTACAAAGAACGCGGGAGATTGGTGTTCGAAAAGTACTTGGAGCTTCGATAAGCGGTATTTTAAAATTGCTTTACAAGGAATTTGCCTTCTTGCTGCTCCTGGCATTTATAATTTCAATACCTCTGGCATGGTATGGCGCGACCAACTGGCTGGAAGGTTACGCTTTTAGAATTCCGATCAGCTGGACCTTCTTCCTTTGGCCTTTTATAGCTATGGCCGCTGTTGCATTGCTCACAGTTAGCTTTCAATCCATAAAGGCTGCCTTGCAAAACCCGGTAACAAGCCTGAGAACCGAATAAGTTGTAAAAGATGAAGAGCACTATCACATTGACAGCGAATTGGCAGGACATAAAAGGAAGGTCCATGTTTACCCTATGCATTCTTATGTTATGCGGTAGCGGACTGTATTCGCAGGATCAGGGCACTGCCAATGCAATGGACCTGGGTAAAGTGGTTCCGCAATTTAACCAAATCTACGTTTCCGGGGTAGCAAAGGTATTCTTTAAACAGGGATCCGGTCCGGAAATTACGGAAAAGTTAGAGGGGAACACGGTACCGGAACTGATCAAAGAAGTAAAAAACGGGGTGCTGAGAGTCTATACCAAAGGTCCGGCCAGAGGAGAAACTGTTGAGGTATACGTCAGTAACCCTGAGTTAAAAAAAGTTGAAGTCTGGGACAGAGGTGAGTTTTACAATACTGATACTTTGAAAGCTGAGGTGCTCGAAGTTGAGGTAAATGAGTTGGGGGCTGCATTTATGGTAGTGGATACCCAGGAGGTGTTGATCACCATGAATGGGGGTGATCTGGATATAGGCGGGATCACCAGGAAACAACAAGTAACGAAAACCCCGGAAAGTGATCGTGGAACCCTGAAAGACGCTAAGTTGATAATTGTAGAAAAATAGACCAATATGCTGAAGAACAACCTGAAAATAGCATGGAGAAACCTTCTCAAACGTAAGGGTTTCAGTCTGATTAACATTTTGGGCCTAACCATTGGGTTTGCCTGTAGCGTCTTGGTCTTTCTATTTGTAAGCCATCACCTGAAGTATGACAACTTCCACGAGAACGCTGATCGTATCTACAGGGTTGTGACGGAACAACATCGGGAAGAGATCTATTATACGGCCAGTGTCCCACCGGGATTTGCGGAGGCGTTCAGAAATGACTATGATTTTGCCGAAAGAGTAGCAAACCTGGTCAGTTGGGAAGAACAGCAACTTACAATCTCCAGGACAGACGAAAAGGAAAAGTTTGTTGTAGATATTGCCTTTTCCGAGCCGGACTTTTTTGAAATAATGAATTTCCCCCTGCTTTACAAAAACAGCGGGCGAAACCTTATGGAGCCTAATGTGGCCTATATCACCCAAAGTGAAGCGAAGCGGATCTTCGGAACCGAGGACGTCATCGACCGCACCTTTGTTTTCAACAATCTGGAAACTGTTCAGGTCATAGGTGTTTTGGAGGACCTGCCTGTTACCACTTTGATTAACACGGATATCTTTTTATCCTATAAAACTGTTGAGGCCTACAACAGCTTCCTGGCTGAAGGTAGCTGGCACGGCTTAATGTCCAGCCTTCAATGTTTCACTTTGTTACGTCCTGATCAGGACCCTCAACAAATAGAATCCGTACTACCGGAATTGGTACAAAAACACCGTGCCGGGGTCAAGAACGTACATCATTATAAGCTGCAACCACTGGCAGATGTTCATTTCAATCCGGACTATGCCGGTAGTATGAACGCAGAGCTATTGTGGATTTTTTCCATTATAGGAGTTTTTATAATCGCAGTGGCCTGCATAAACTTCATTAACATTTCTACGGCTCAGGCTTTTGTTCGTTCAAAAGAAATTGGGGTAAGAAAAGTTTTGGGAGGGCAAAAAAAGAGCCTCTTCTGGCAGTTCATTTCTGAAACCTTTATTCTAAGTCTTGTATCCCTGATTTTTGGGTTATTGTTGGCGATGCTGCTATTGCCTGAGATGAGTACACTATTTGATATTGATCTTTCCGGTAACCTTTTCCGGTTTGAAGTCATCGGCTTTTCGCTTCTCTTGCTCATACTGGTATCATTTCTTGCAGGGAGTTATCCAGGTATCATTCTGGCCCGGGTTACCCCTGTGTTGGGCTTAAAGGGAAAATTGACTCAAAAGGATGCTGGCGGGCAGCTTACCAGGAAGGCCTTGGTTACAATACAATTCGCTATATCAATCGTACTTTTGATAGCTACCATAGTGATAGGCAAACAATTGGATTATGCGGTAAATGCGGATCTTGGTTTTGACAAGGAGGCTATTGTTATGATGACATTGCCTGAGGAGCTGGACCAGCTTGCTTTGGATGGCTTGAAAGAGAGAATGTCTGAAGTTCCGGGGGTGACACATATCTCCGCCTGTCTGTCTAGCCCTGGAGCGGCTGAAAACAGCTGGGGTACGGGTATCCAATATCACAATAGGCCCGAACGTGAAGAGTTCTCTATACAGGCTAAGATGGCAGATCAGGATTACATCAAAACTTTCGGACTTGAAGTTGTTGCCGGAAGAAATTTTAAAACGACAGACTCTATTCAGGAAGTAGTTGTTAATGAGATCCTTGCTCAAAAACTTGGACTCGAATCTATTGATGAGCTATTGGGGAAACGCCTTAAACTGAGTGGAGGTCACATTCAGGCGGAAGTGGTCGGTGTGGTTGCGAATTTTCATGACCAAAACTTCCACGAGGCCATAAGACCTGTTTTTATTGCCCCAAGAGTTGATGCCTATAGCGAACTGGCAGTAAAAATGCAGGGTTCTAACATTAAAACTACCCTGTCCGGAATTGCCGATCATTGGAAGCAGACTTTCCCGGATTATATCCATGAGTTTCATTTTATGGATGAAAGAGTGGCCGAACAATACGAGTCTGAACAACGGTTATTAAGCTTGTCAAAGCTGTTTTCCATTATTGCAATTTCAATTTGCTGCCTTGGCCTGTACGGAATGCTCACTTTTTTTGTCTCTCAAAAAACCAAAGAAATAGGGATTAGAAAAGTGCTGGGTGGGAGTGTCTTCCACATTCTAAATTTGTTTACAAATGGATTTTTGAAACTTCTGGGCATCGCCTCTTTGATTGCCTGTCCACTGGCTTGGTACTTTATGCGAAACTGGCTGGAGGGATATCAATTCAGAACAGAATTAAACTGGTGGATTTTTGCCCTTTCTCTTGTAGCAATCATGCTGATCACCATGGTCACCATCACCTATAAAATATATAAAGCCGCCAGGGCAAATCCGATCAAAAGTATACGAACAGAATAACCTCATGGGATAACAAAATTAAGACAAGGATCATGCTAAAGAATAACCTTAAAATAGCCTGGAGAAACCTACTCAAACGTAAGGGTTTCAGCCTGATAAACATTATCGGGCTCGCATTTGGATTTACATGCAGTATACTGGTCTTTCTCTTTGTAAGCCATCACCTGAAATTTGATAATTTTCACGAGAATTCCGATCGTATCTACCGTTTTGTGACCGAAGAACACACAGACGAGATAGAATATGCCGCGAGTGTCCCCCCGGGATTCTCTAATGCCTTCAAAGAGGATTACAACTATGCCGAACTAACCGCGCGTGTTGTTAATCGCGAAAACCAGCTAATCTGGGTAGAGGAGGCCAATTATAAAAACAGGCTTGAGGAGGGGGTTGTTTTTGCCGAAGCGGATCTTTTCAAGATTTTCAACTACCCTATGCTCAACGGTTCCAATGAGGTGCCAATAGTTGATCCGAATACCGCGGTCATAAGCGAAAGCATGGCAAAGCAAATCTTTGGGCATACGGATGTTACAGGCAGATCTTTTGTGCTGTCTAACGAGGAACTCATTACCATAACCGGTGTGCTCAGAGACCTTCCGGAACATACCCTGATCCAGGGAGAAATCTTTGTTTCCTTTCCCACACTGGAAACTTACAGCCGTTTTCTCGGTGGGGAATCCTGGGGTGGGATCAGTTCCGATCTGCAATGCTTCGGGCTGTTATATCCAAACCAAAAGGTAGCCGAAATCGAAGAAGTCATTGCCGGATATGTTCAAAAGTTCCGACCGACCTCCAAAAACGTTCATCATTATAAACTCCAACCGCTTTCTGAGATCCACTTTAGCTCAGACTATAGCGGCGGGATAGATCTTGCCATATTGTGGATCTTTTCCATGATAGGCTTTTTTATTCTGTTTATCGCCTGCATCAACTTTATTAATATCGCAACGGCCCAGTCTGTATATCGATCTAAAGAGGTTGGTGTACGTAAGGTTCTCGGCGGGTATAAGAACCATCTGTTTTGGCAGTTTATGGCTGAGGCCTTTTTAGTAAGCCTTATAGCGCTATGCCTTGGTTTTGCCTTGTGCTTCCTTGTTTTGCCATACTTTAATGCTGTTTTTGATCTGAGCCTTTCCATGGCGACGCTCTGGGAACTCCCTTCACTCGTATTCGTGCTGCTGCTCTTATTAACCGTTGCCTTTTTTGCAGGTAGCTATCCGGGTATAGTACTCACCAGAATAACTCCCATATTGGCACTGAAAGGGAAACTCACCCAAAAGGATGCCGGCGGTTACCTTACCAGAAAAACCCTGGTAATCCTGCAGTTTTCAATTTCGGCCGCACTTATCATAGGTACTTTGGTGATCAACAAACAACTCCGATACGCCATTAATTCTGATCTTGGTTATGACAAGTCGGCAGTATTAATGCTTGAAATACCGGATGAACTGGAATCTTTGCAGATAAAGAGCCTGAAAGAACGATTTTTACGGTCCGCAGGGGTTGAAAAGGTTACGGCCTGTTTTGCTTCCCCTGGCGGGGCAGGTAACAACAGGTGGGGAACCAATCTGAACTACGACAACCGCCCGGAGGATGAAGAGTTTCCTATCCAGATCAAGACTGCTGACAGGGATTACCTGAATACTTTCAATCTAAACCTGGTTGCCGGAAGGAACTTTTACGAAAAGGACACGGTAGACGAAGTTCTGGTGAATGAGACATTCGTCAGAAAGATAGGTTCTCAATCACCGGAAGAGGTACTTGGCCATCAGCTGGAAGTATCAGGTGGCTTTGCAAAAGGCACGATTGTGGGGGTAGTAGCTGATTTTCACGATCGGGATTTCCGCGAAAGCATCAATCCTATATTTATCGCTCCGGTGAGCCGAAGTTATGCGGAGTTGGCGGTAAAGGTCAATATGGCCAATATCTCTGAAGTCCTTCCATATTTGGAGAAAGAGTGGTCTTCTGTATTTCCGGATCACATATTTGTCTATGACTTCCTCGATGAAAGGGTGGCTGAATTGTATAGGTCAGAACAACAATTCCTTTCACTGACCTCTATCTTCTCTGCTTTGGCCATCTTAATAGCCTGTCTGGGGATCTACGGGCTGATCGCCTTCCTTATCGCCCAAAAAACCAAGGAAATCGGAATTCGAAAAGTACTGGGAAGCAGCATCTCCAGTATCCTCGTATTGCTTACCAAGGATTTTTTAAAACTCATCTTATTCGCCGGCTTACTGGCTGCGCCGGTTGCCTGGTATTTTGGAGACCGCTGGCTGGAGCAGTTCCAGTACAGGGTTGAAGTACCCTGGTGGTCTTTTGGTATCGCAGTGGGATCGCTGATGCTCATAGCCCTTTTAACCATAAGTTTTCAAGCCCTTAGAGCAGCCAGGGCAAATCCGGTGAAAAGCCTTCGAACAGAATAAAAAAAGCAAGTCATGATAAAAAGCAACCTAAAAATAACCTGGAGAAACTTATTGAAGAACAAAACCTATTTTTCTATCAATGTTCTTGGATTGTCTATCGCCTTAACCGTGTCTTTCCTGATGTTGCTTTGGGCGAATGACGAATGGAACATGGACAAGTTCCACGAACAGGACGCTCAGCTCTATCTGGCCAAAAGGACCATCCCGCTGGAAGGCAATGTACTGGATGTGTACAATAACGTGTCTTATCCATTTTTGGAAGCTGCAAAGGCTGAAATCCCTGAAATAGAAAACTATCTGATCCTCGGTCCGGCCTTTGAGGATAACCTGACACATGATAATGTCAATTTCCGGGCCAGGGGGTCTTATACCAAAGCGAACTTTTTTAAAGATTTTAGCTTCCCCGTATTGCTGGGCGATATTGATCAACTAGACGCAAAAGTAGAAGCTCTGGCCATTTCGGAAAGCCTTGCACATCGGATCTGGGGAGACGAGTGGCGAACCAGGGCCCTTGGAAGCACTATTCATATTCATGATAATGGAGATTTTAGCGTGGAAGCGGTTTATGCCGATTTCCCGGAACAATCCTCTATTCGCAATGAGTTCTATTATAGCTTTGATAACTTCCTGAACAGGAATGAGTGGGTCATGCAGTGGGGCAGCAATGGTATGCGGGGAGTTTTTGTCCTGGATCCAAAGGCAGACCCGGCTCTTGTCAGCACCAAAACCCATGAGTTATTCCAGGCCAATTTAAGTGGAGAGTTTAAGGAGGGTATAATCTTTCAAAAGTTTTCGGATAACTACCTATATGGAAATTTTGACGAGCAAGCCAGGGTGAGCGGCGGCCGCATAGAATATGTCAGGATATTCACTATTGCCGCGATTTTCCTGCTAATCATTTCATGTATAAATTTCATTAATCTGGCCACGGCCTATGCTACCAAAAGGGCTGCAGAGATAGGAGTTCGCAAGAGTATCGGTGCCAGAAAGGGAATACTGATCTCCCAGTTCCTGACCGAAACCGCATTGATCACTTCCATAGCATTTCTGATTGCTTATTTCCTCACCTTGTTGTTGCTTCCCGCTACGAACGACTTTACTGCCAAGAACCTGGCCCTGAATCCGGCTAATTGGACGATGTGGCTTGTGATCATTGGGGTTTACCTGGTAACAACGCTTTTGTCCGGATTGTACCCTGCTGCTGTAATTTCTTCTTTTAAACCGGTGGATGCATTAAAGGGTAAAAGCCTGGAGAAGAAAAACACCATCTCCTTGAGAAAAGGCCTGGTGGTATTACAGTTCACGCTAACCACGCTTCTAATCGTCGCGGCTATGGTGGTAAGACTGCAGGTAGACTATATAAACCAGAAAGATCTGGGCATTGCCAAAGACCATATTATATCTATCCATCAGGATCAGAAGCTTACTGAGAAATACGATGTACTGCGAGAAGAACTCGTCAAATCACCAGCAGTCCGGGACGTGACACTTGTAGGGCCAAGTCCGCTGCATAACAATGCTTCAACCGGTGGTGTTGTCTGGCCTGGAAAACGGGAAGATCAGTCGAATATCGAATTTAACTTGCAATGGACATCGCACAACTTTCCGGAAGTCTTTGATATTCCGCTGGCAGATGGCAACTATTATCGTGAAGGCTTGATAGACACACTTCAGATTGTGGTCAACGAAAGGGCGGTGGAGATCATGGGCCTTGAAGATCCGATAGGCAAAACCATTGAGCTTTGGCGAACTCCAAGGCAGATCATTGGGGTATTGAAGGATTATCACAATCGCTCCCTCTATGAACCTATCCAGCCGGGAGTATACCTTCTGGACGCCCTGGATGCCGGAAATATGTTTGTAAAGCTGAAAGCAGGCAGTACAGAGGAAGGCTTAACGGCCGTGCAGCAGGCTTTTGCCGCGGTTTTGCCGGATGTCCCTCTGCACTATGATTTCCTGGACGAACAACACGCCGCCAATTACAGGAGCGAGATCGTTACAGGTGGATTGACTTTTTATTTTGCCCTGGTTTCCATACTCATTTCCTGCCTTGGACTTTTCGGGCTGGCGACTTTTGTAGTGAAGCAACGGACTAAAGAAATTGGGATACGTAAGGTTTTGGGAGCCAGTGTTTCGAATATCACCAGTTTAATTTCAAAAGACTTTCTGAAACTGGTCACTGCGGCTATTCTGATCGCCACACCTGTTGCCTGGTTCTTTATGTCTAAATGGCTAGAAGGCTTTGCCTATAAGATTGAAATGTCCTGGTGGGTCTTTGCGATCACCGGACTGTTTACAGTTTTGATCGCGTTCCTGACCATTGGTTTTCACACCCTGCGGTCGGCACAATCAGATCCGGTAGAAAGTTTAAGAACAGAATAAAATCAATGCTATGATCAAGAATTATTTAAAAATCGCCTGGCGGAACCTCCTCAAGAATAAGGGCTATTCTGCTATAAACATCGGAGGTCTGGCTCTGGGTATGGCCGTGGTTATTCTGATTGGCCTTTGGGTTGCAGACGAACTCAGTTTCAACACATATCACAAGAATTACGACAGGATTGGTCAGATCTATGAGCGGGCAGAAGACCCGGATTCAGGTGGATTGGTAGAAGGGAATTCCATGATGTACGTCACGGGCACGGTATTAAAAGAAAATTTCCAGGATTATTTCAAGCACATTCTCAGGGCCTATTGGGTAATGGATTTTAGCGTACGATATCAGGACGAGACCCTGACTCAGACAGGAGAATTCATTGACAGCGGTGCACTGGAAATGTTCTCGCTTGAGATGATCAAAGGGACATATTCAAGCATGGACGAGAGAAACGCCATAGTAATCTCGAATTCTGCAGCCAAAGCAATATTCGGTAAAGAGGACCCGATTGGTAAATCAGTAAGAATAAACAATGAGATGAATGGGGTGGTCAAGGGAATATATAAGGATCTTCCTAAAAATACGCGCTTTGAAAATGTTGATTTCTTTGCGAACTGGAATTTGTTAGAAGACAATTCCCCATGGATTGATGACATCCGCGATGTCTGGGATGATTATTCCTTTAATCTGTACGTAGAACTCAAACCGCAAGTCGACCCGGAATCAGCGCAGCTGGCACTAAGCCGTTTTTTTCGGGATTATGCCCCGGAAAGCTTTGCCCGACTGGAAAAGTACAAGCCGGAGCTTTTCATGTATCCCATGAGCAAATGGCACCTCTATAACGACTTTGAACAAAGCTACCCGACAAAGGGCAGGATCAGTTTTGTATGGCTCTTTGCAGGGATCGGGCTGTTTGTGCTTTGTCTTGCCTGTATCAACTTTATGAATCTCAGTACGGCCAGATCGGAAAAAAGAGCCAAGGAAGTAGGTATCCGAAAAACACTCGGGTCCGAGAAAAAGCTATTGGTATATCAGTTTCTGGGCGAATCCCTGCTGGTGGCGACAATGTCCTTTGTCTTAGCCTTGGCCCTGGTTTCCCTGGCACTTCCGTGGTTCAATAATCTGGCTGATAAAGCAATGCATCTTCCTCTGACTGAGCCCGGCTTCTGGTTGGTATGTCTTTTAATTACTGTCACAACCGGTCTTCTCGCTGGAAGCTATCCAGCCTTGTTCCTGTCTTCGTTTAGACCCATAAAGGTGCTAAAAGGCACATTTAAGGCCGGAAACTCTGCATCCTTACCTCGTAAAGTACTGGTCGTATTTCAATTTGCGGTTTCCATTGTACTCACCATAGGTACAGTGATCGTCTTCGGTCAGATCCAGCATACCAAGAACAGACCTATGGGGTATGACAGCCAGAACCTGATTTCAATCGAAATGAACAACCCGGAATACACGGGCAAATACAATCTGCTTAGAAATGAGTTAAAAAAAACCGGATTAGTCCTGGAAATGTCCCAATCCTCATCGCCATTAACCGGAATATATTCCAATTCCGGAGGGTTCGATTGGGAAGGTAAGGATCCCGACAGGGACACCCATTTCGGTATACTAAGGGTAAGTCATGATCACGGTAATGCCATAGGATGGGAGTTTGCAGAAGGAAGGGATTTTTCCCGTGACCTGGCTTCGGATTCAACAGCCATCATTATTAATGAAACCGCTGTCACTTATATGGGCCTGGAAGACCCGGTAGGTAAATATGTGACCAGGCCGAATACCCCACCACTCAAAATCATTGGCATTGTTAAGGACCTGGTGATGGAGTCTCCCTATCAACCTGTAAGGCAATCGGTCTTCTTTTTGAGTTATGAGGATGTTAATTATATCAATATTAAACTCAATACGAACGGCAAAACTTCCGCGGCAATTTCCAGGATAAGAGAAGTCTTTGCAAAAGTTGTCCCCTCGGCAAATTTTGATTATCGCTTTGTGGACCTGGAATACAACAAGAAATTCCAGTCCGAGCAAAGATTGGGGAGTTTAGCAGGGGTGTTCACGGCCCTGGCCATCTTCATCAGTTGCCTGGGATTGTTTGGGCTGGCCTCATTTGTCTCAGAACAAAGAACCAAAGAAATTGGTGTGCGTAAGGTACTTGGGGCTACGGTTTATAACCTCTGGAGTATGCTTTCCAAAGACTTTGTCACGCTGGTACTGATCTCTTGTTTAATCGCTGTTCCTATGGCCTTTTATTTTATGAATCGCTGGCTGGAAGGTTATGAATATCGTATGGAGATTTCCTGGTGGATCTTTGGTTTGGCCGTAGCCGGGGCAATGACCATTACCATTCTAACGGTCAGTTTCCAGGCCCTGAAGGCCGCATCTGCCAACCCAATAAAGAGTTTAAGGACGGAGTAATAAAAACAAAAATGTAATCATGCTCAGAAATAATTTGAAAATCGCCTGGAGGAACTTATTGCAAAAAAAGGGGTTCTCCTTCCTGAATATCGCCGGCCTTGCAATAGGAATGGCTGCAAGCTTACTCATCGGACTTTGGATCTATAGCGAGCTTTCCTTTAATCAGGAATTCGAGAATTACGATGATATAGCCCAGGTAATGCAAACGCAGACCTTTGGCGGTGAACTTAGTACAGCGGTCAATCAACCCATGCAATTAGCAGGGGCACTTAGAAATTCCTTTGATGATCATTTTAAACATGTGATTACCAGTTCATTTACCGGTGATGAACTGCTCACTTATGAAGAAACCAGGATCACTCGTTCCGGAAACTTCATGGAACCGGGAATAACCGAAATGTTGTCTCTTCAAATGATTGCCGGAAGTAGAAATGCCCTGGAAGATCCTACAGCTATCTTATTGTCAGAATCAACCGCAAATGCCCTTTTTCCTAATGCGGATCCAATGGGCAAGCTTATAAAGATCGGTACGGGCATGAAGGCTCAGGTGAAGGGAGTCTATAAAGACCTTCCCCGGAATTCAGATTTTGGCGACCTTACTTTCATTGCACCCTGGGAGTTGCTGAATACCGTAGCAAATTTCGAAGCGAGGTTGGGCTGGGGCAATAACTGGTTTCAAACCTATGTACAACTGCAGCAGGGAGCGGATATTACTGCAGTTTCAGAACTGATAAGGGATGTTAAGTACGATAACATTAAAAGTTCCGGAGACGATTCAGGGCCCATATCCAAACCAGTCTTGCATTTACACCCAATGAGCAAATGGCATCTTTACTCTAGATTTGAAAATGGGGTGAATGTCGGAGGGGCAATAGACAGGGTTTGGTTATTCGGTATCATAGGGGTATTTATTCTTCTTCTGGCTTGCATTAATTTCATGAATCTTAGCACCGCCAAATCCGTAAAGCGGGCCAAAGAAGTTGGAATTCGAAAAACGATTGGGTCAGGAAAAAATCAATTGATATTTCAATTCCTCAGTGAAGCATTTCTTGTTGTTTTGCTTGCATTCGTGATTTCTATAGTTCTGGTCCTTGCCGGCCTGCCTTTTTTCAATGACCTTACAGATAAGACCATGGCTATTCCATGGGGAAATCCCATGTTTTGGTTTAGCTGTCTTCTTTTTATGCTATTTACGGGATTTATTGCCGGCAGTTATCCAGCCTTCTACCTGTCGTCTTTCCGCCCCGCCAGCGTTTTAAAGGGAACCTTTGGCAATGCACAGGGAGCCTCGGGTCTAAGAAGAGTACTCGTTGTTTTCCAATTTACCATTTCTACCGTTCTCATTATAGGAACGATTACAATTTTCAAACAAATAGAACACGCCAAGAACAGGCCGTTGGGTTATAATAAGGAACAACTGCTCTATTTTCCAATCAATACCCCGGAGGTTAGGGAAAGGTTTGAAACCATACGGGATGAATTGCTACAATCCTCTTCCATTGAGGAAGTTGCTGCCTCAGATGTACTTATTTCTGACACTTTTATAAGCAATAGCGGTTTTAGCTGGAAAGGAAAAGATCCTGGGATGAGTGAAGAATTCAATACCCTAAGGGCTACCTATGGTTTTGGTGAAATGATCGATTGGGAATTGAAAGACGGGAGGAATTTTTCCAGGGAATTTAAAGGTGATTCCCTGGCTTTTATCGTTAACGAATCCGCGGTTCGTTATATGGGACTTGAGAATCCCATAGGGGAGATGGTAAAATGGGGTGATAACGGATCGTATAAGATAGTAGGAGTTGTTGAAGATATGATCACCCGTTCTCCGTACGATCAGGTCCGGCCTACCTTATTTATCCTGCACTACGGCCGTTTTCTCAGTTTTGTAAACATTAAAATAGGTGGCCGAGGAAACACCAGGCAGGCCCTTGCGCATATCGAAAAAATATTCAATAAGTACGACCCCGAAAGCCTTTTTACCTACAATTTTATCGATCAGGAATACGCTCGGAATTTCCTCAATGAAGAGCGAATGGGGAAACTGGCAACTTTCTTTGCACTTCTTGCTATTTGTATAAGTTGCCTGGGAATTTTTGGTCTCTCGGCCTTCGTTGCCGAACAGCGTACTAAGGAGATAGGGATCCGAAAAGTGTTGGGAGCATCGGTATCTGGTTTGATCGGACTTTTGTCCAGAGAATTTGTTGTTCTGGTGCTCGTTTCCTGTCTGATCGCAATTCCTACCTCTTATTACTATATGAACAGCTGGATGGACGACTTCTACTACAGAACTGAAATCAGCTGGTGGATCTTTATTGCCGCATTGGTCGGAGCCCTTGCTATAACGCTTCTCACGGTTGGCTACCATGCGTTTAGGGCATCTTATCTCAATCCGGTAAAGAGTTTGAGGGCAGAGTAAATCATCAATCATCAAAAAACGAGAATCATGAGGTCGAATTTCTTTAGAATCGCTTTTAGAAAGTTTTGGAAACAAAAGGCAAGTACTTTTACCAAATTGTTTAGCCTGATCGTTGGCATTGTAAGCCTTTTTTATATCGGGGTCTATATTTTTCACGAGACCTCTTACGATCGGTTTCACCGAAACTACAACAATATCTATAAGCTGAATACGGCCATAATATCACCCACAGGGAATCTGTCCCTGGGTCTTAGCGCCACTCCCTTAGGGCCATATCTGCAGACTGTGGTACCAGAGATTAAAAAATTTGTAAGAATAAACAAGGAATACGGCAGCCATGCCCTTCGATATCAGGATCAGTTGTTTTCCGAAACCGAAAACATTTACTATGCGGACCCCGATTTTTTCGCTCTTTTCAACTTTGATTTCCTGAGAGGTAACCCGGATGAAGCACTGATCGGGCCAAACAAAGTGGTTATTACAGAAAGAATGGCTCAAAAATATATGGGTAGCCTGGATGCGGTAAATAAGACCATCAACTATGACGACAAGGTTTTTACGGTTACCGCTGTCCTTAAGGACCTTCCGTCTAATTCGCACCTACAGTTTGATTTTCTGGTCTCTATGGACACTTTTATGGCCAAAAGCGATCCGAATGCCACACAAAACTGGACCTGGTGCCCGATGAATACCTATTTGCTTATCAACGAAAATGCCAGGCCCGGATCATTAGAACAAAGCCTGAAGAACATTCCCGCTTATCTTGAAGAGACCGAGGCCGGAGATCGGTATGTTGCTTCCATTGAACCCCTTAAAGGCCTGCATTTTAGTGACCCCAAACTGGGAGAATTGGGGACAAAGGGCAAAATATCAGACTTATACGTCCTGCTGGGAATAGGAATTATGATCCTGCTTTTGGCAGTATCCAATTTCATCAATCTGAGCACTGCCCAGTTCAGTTTCCAACACAAGGAAGTATTTGTAAAGAAAACCGTAGGAGCTACCAGGAGTGCGATTTTCAGTCAGTTTTTTAATGAAACCGTATTGCTTAGTTCCCTGGCCACCGTGCTAGCCCTTTTTGTGATCCTTGCCTCATCAGGTGTTTACGGAGATTTCCTGGGGTATAATCTGGATCTGAGTTGGATGTATAAGCCCCTTGCAATACTAGGCCTGATCCTGATCCCCATGGCACTTTCGCTTTTAGGAGGCATCTTTCCCGCCTTTAAATATTCGAAAATTGCCGAGGTTTCCGGAACCAATATAGCGAAGCGAAAGCAGTACCTGATCGATACCAGGAGCGCGCTTGTCGCTTTTCAGTTCCTTATCACCAGTGGATTGATCATTGGCGCTTTGCTTATCTATTCACAAATGAAGTATCTCAACGATAAGGATCTTGGAATGGACATTGCCCAGAGGATCGTTCTGGAATACGGTCCCAATTCCGGCATTGGGAATTCGTTTGAAACACTGAAAGAGGAGCTGGGGCAAATTCCCGGCATAGAAACGGTGTCTTTTAGCTCTCATGTTCCCGGGCAAATACCTAACGGGGTTTCCACCGGGATTTACGGGCTTAACGGTCACAATAGCAATGGGGAGATCAATGTGAACCTGGTGGATTACGATTTCATTAAAGACTATGGTCTGGAGATTATCGCAGGAAGAGATTTCAGAAGGGGGGAGGCAGACCGTACATCAGCCCTGATACTGAATGAGTCTGCCGTAAAGGCCTTTGGGTTTCAAAATCCGGAAGATATTCTTGGCGCGTCCTTTGAACAATGGGGAGGTGATGGCAAGGTGATTGGAGTTGTGAAGGATTTTAATTATCTGTCCTTACACCAAAAAGTAGGTCTTTTATCCTTAAAGATCTGGCCGGATCAGTTCATGAAGATCAGCATGAGGATCAATCCCCTGGAATTTGAGAATACCCTGGAACAACTGGCATCCAAATGGACCTCTTTATACCCTCAGATCCCATTCAACTATTATTTTGTTGACGATAATTTCCGGGCTCAGTATAATAAAGACCAACAATTCGCCAGTATCATAAACGGATTTACGCTGGTTTCCATATGTATAGGGATCCTTGGCCTTATTGCCTATGCCACCTTTTGGTGTGGCAGAAGGCGAAAGGAACTTTCCATTCGCAAGGTCCTTGGAGCTACAACAGGCTTACTTACCTGGAGGTTATACAGCGGATTCAGTATTCCTGTGCTCTCTGGTTTTGTACTGGCCATACCGCTAGCATATTACCTTGGAAAACAATGGTTACAGGGCTTTGCATATCAGGTAGAACTACAATGGTACTTTTTTATCATACCCCTGGGTATCTTATTGGTATTTACCTGGTTGGCCGTAGGGGTTCAGACCTTGCGGGTAGTAAGTTCGAATCCTGTGGATAATTTAAAGGAAGAATAAAAAATTAGCTATGCACCTACTGTATTTTAAAATAGCGATAAGACATCTGTTTAAAAACAAGATGTACGCTTTTATCAACATATTTGGACTTTCCGTTGGGGTGGCCTCTTTCTTACTTATCATGCTCTATGTTAATTATGAGAGAAGCTACGATACCTTCAAGGATTCAGACCGGGTTTACCGGGTTTATATGGACTATACGGAAGGCGATCGCTTCGTTCCCGGAGATGCGCAAACCTATATCGTCAGCGGACCGACATTGCAGGCAGAATTCCCCGAAATATTACAGTTTGTACGCATGAGACACGGCACGGGAGTAGTTTTTATGAGGGATAATCAGGTTTTTAAGGACAATACAGGAGCTATGGCAGACCCGTCTTATTTTGAGGTCTTTAACCGTAGCCTGACTCGGGGCGATGAAGCCACCGCACTCTCTGAACCCTTTTCCATTGTGCTTACCAAATCCCTGGCCGGGAAAATCTTTGGGGACACAGACCCTATGGGCAAAACCCTGCAGATTTACGGAGGAAGTAAACCCTTGCTGACGGTGACAGGAATAATGGAAGACATAGGAGAAAACACCCACATTAAGACATCCTACCTAATGTCTCTGTCTTCTTTCTATAAATGGGAGATTTTCCGGCAGCAATGGGACGTGACCTGGAACCAAAACAATTATTTCACCTATATCAAACTGGATGAGAATGCGGATCCGGCCAGTGTCAAAGAGAAGATCATGGGGTATAAGGTAGAAGCGTTACCCTACGAAAGGCACAATATGGAGCCTATAGAAGATATACACCTCTATTCTAATAAACCCTATGAAGCGGAAGCCAATGGGAACGCCAATAGTGTTCGCTTTTTGACTATCATAGCCTTTATTACCATATTGCTATCCTGGCTGAATTACATCAACCTCTCAACCACAAAGTCCCTGGAAAGGGCTAAGGAAATAGGAATACGAAAAGTTGCCGGGGCCAAAAGAACACAGTTAGTGCTGCAGTCATTGTTTGAATCTGCCGTGTTGAACCTGGCCGCTATGGGGATAGCTCTGGGCCTCACATACCTATTTTTGCCGGCATTTAACGGCTTTGTGGGACATGAGCTGAGCTTTCAACTCATGCAATCCGGTGACCTTCTGATCATGGGAGGTATTCTTCTTCTTGGGACTGTCCTGGCAGCACTATACCCGGCTTTTGTTCTTAGTTCGTATAAGCCTTCAAAGGCGCTAAAGGGAAAAATACGGGTTTCGTCTTCGGGGCTTAATATTCGGAAAGCTCTGATCGTTGGCCAATTCCTGGCAACTATTAGCTTATTGGTCGGGACCTTTGTGGCAAACAAGCAGATCCGGTTTATCCGAAATCAGCCCATAGGAGCAAATCTTAATAATTTAGTTGCCCTGAATGGCCAGATCCTTGAAACCGCATCCGATTCGATAATTCAGCTAAAGCGCGAAACCTTAAAGTCCGAGCTGCTTAAAAACCCCTTTGTCAATGGTGTGTCAATGGTTGAAACTTATCCTGGTGAAGACGAGATCAACCTCTCATCTTCCGTTGGTATTACATTTCCTAACGGGGTTACAGACGATAAGCGAATTTGGTATAACTATGGTGTGGATCATGTTTACTTTGACCTATTAGAAATGGAATTCGCGGCCGGCGAGCCTTTCAGGCCTGCCCAGCCGGAGGGCATAAAACAAGTTGTGATCAACGAAAGGTTTGCCAGGCATATGGGGATAACGGATTTTGAAGGTCTTGTCGGAAAAAACCTGGAATTTTTCGGCGATAACTGGGAAGTTTCAGGAGTCTTGAAAGACTATCATCATCTGGGATTGAAAAAGGCCATAGAACCATTGTTGATAAGACCAATACTAAGAAATACAAATACTTTATTAGTTAAGTTGAATCAGGAGGCCTCTTCGCTAAAAGCGACCGATGAAGCCCTTAAACAATTCCGCGAGACCTGGTATGAAGTCTTTCCTGAAAGTTCATTTGACTTTTCTTTTTTAGACAAACAATTCGAGGCTCAATACCAGGAAGACGTAAAGTTCAACACTGCCTTTATGATCTTTACCGTATTGGCTATTGTGATCGCTTCTCTGGGCTTGTTCGGACTCACCTCATATTCCTGCCTGCAAAGAAGGAAAGAGATCGGGGTTCGCAAAGTGAACGGGGCTTCCACTACCCAGGTATTGCAATTGTTGAATCGAGATCTTGTGCGGTGGGTAGGTATTGCCTTTTTGCTTTCCATACCGCTTTCCTGGTATGCGATGAGTAAATGGCTGGAGTCTTTTGCCTATAAGACTGAAATGAATTGGTGGATATTCGGGCTTTCAGGTCTGATGGCCTTGACGATAGCGCTTGCTACAGTCAGCTGGCAAAGTTTTAAGACAGCTTCTCTGAATCCGGCCGAAACCCTTAGGGATGAATAGCGATTAAATACTTAAAGAAACGAATCATGCTAAAACACAGTATCACTATATTTTTACGGAGCATAAAAAGAGACAGAAGTACCTTTTTCATTAACATCGTTGGTCTTTCTACCGGATTGGCCTGCGTGATCCTGATCGCCATTTGGGTAAGGGACGAACTCGCTGTTGATAAATTCCACGAGAACGATAAGGAACTATACCAGGTCTGGAACCGATTTGGGGAGGCTGGCAACATCAAACTAGTTGACTGGACACCAGACATGCTTGCCGAAACCATGGCGGACAAACTACCGGAAGTAAAATATGCCTCTCCATTTATTCCTTCAGGATGGTTAGGGTCCGTACCACTGACTATTTCCGAAGAAACCCATAAGGCCAAAGGAGTGTTTGCAGGAGAAGACTATTTTAGGATGTTTTCCTTTGATTTCCTGATAGGAGATCCTGAAAAGGCCCTGAGTGAAATCGGATCCATGGTCATTTCGGAGTCCCTGGCCAGAAGGATTTTTGGAGAGCCACAGCGGGCAATCGGAAAGGCCTTGCGCTGGAACACCCTGAATACTTCGGAAACCAATACCATAGCCGGAGTATTTAAGGACATTCCGTCAAACTCCACACAGCAGTTTGATTTCGTACTGCCTTTTGAAAGGTTCGTTCAATTATCCCCAAACATTGGACGGGAATCCAGTTGGACGCAAAATGCCCCTATTACCTATATACTCTTAAAGGGCGGTACAGATGTAGCCGCTTTTTCGAAGAAAATAGAAGGGTTTTCCAAAGCTCAAAACCCGGATGTTCAGGCAGACTTATTCCTAAAGCAGTATTCCAGTAATTATTTGCACGGGAATTTTGAAAATGGCAAAGTTGCAGGGGGTCGTATTGATTACATATACCTATTTTCAGCAATCGCTTTATTCACCCTCATTATCGCCTGTATAAATTTTATGAACCTTACTACTGCCAACGCTACACGAAGGCTGAAAGAAATAGGGGTAAAGAAGGCCCTGGGATCCAGGAGAAAAACGCTTGTCGGGCAGTATTTCGGCGAGGCACTGCTTACGGCTATAATTGCCTTGCTTATTGCCTTAGTCCTTATCCAGTTGGTATTGCCGCAATTTAATCTGATAACTGGTAAGGAGCTATCTATTCCTTTTAATGTTAGTACAATTGCGACGGTTCTTGGCGTAACACTCTTCGCAGGACTACTTGCAGGAAGTTACCCTGCGCTTTACCTGGCACGTTTCAACCCAATTGCGGTATTGCGTGGCAAGTTGAAAAAGAGCCTTAATGAAGTCCGTGTACGTAAAAGCTTAGTTGTTTTTCAGTTTAGTTTGTCCATTATTCTGATCGTTGCAGTATTGGTAGTCTACCAACAGGTCAATTATATACAAAGCCGTAACCTTGGAATGGATAAGGACAATGTCGTTTACTTTCAGAAAGAAGGCTTGTTACAGCAGAATTCCGAAGCCTTTCTTACAGAGGTTAGAGAGATACCTGGAGTACGAAATGCAACTACTGCAGTTCAGAGCTTCATTGGCAACCAGCTAAACAATACTATGGGTGTACGATGGCCAGGCTTTGAGGAAGGCAACGAAGTCGATTTTACCGATATGAGCAGCACTATGGGGCTCATCGAGACACTTAACTTGGAAATGAAAGAGGGGAGAAGTTTTTCGAAAACCTATGCTTCAGACAGTACCCAGGCCATCATCTTTAATGAAACTGCCGTAGAAGCAATGGGATTGGAAGACGCTGTAGGAAAAACAGTCCAGCTTTGGGGCCAGGATAGAAAGGTAATCGGTGTGGTAAAAGATTTTCACTTTCAGTCTTTCAAGGAAACCATCAAACCATCCTTCCTTCGTCTGGTTCCGGATCATCGAACGTTTTTGTTCATTGCCAGCATTGAATCTGGCAGGGAAAAGGAAGTACTTGCGCAACTGGAAAATGCCTATGCCAAATTTAATCCTGGGTTTACCTTTGAATACAGGTTCCTGGATGAAGATTATCAGGTGCTGTATGAGTCTGAGCAGCGGGTATCCGTGCTTTCGGGTTATTTCGCCGGACTGGCCATATTGATCTCTTGTTTGGGCTTGTTTGGCCTGGCCATGTTCACCGCGGAGCGAAAAAGGAAAGAGATAAGTATACGGAAAGTGCTTGGGCAATCGGCCACTCAGGTTGCTGTAATGCTTTCTGCCGAATTCGGGAAACTCGTACTTTTGGCGATCGTCATAGGTTTGCCCCTTGCATACCTGCTAACTGATGATTGGCTAAAGGACTATGCTTATGGAATTTCGCTTAAATGGAGTTATTTCCTGGGTGCCGGACTATTGGCTATGTTCATCGCATTGCTAACCGTTGGAAGTCAGGCTTTAAAGGCCGCTGCCGCTAATCCGGTCAACGCGCTGAAGGAAGAATAAAGAAAACAGTGATTGAATAGCCCTTGTATTCAAAGGGGTAATATAATTTACGGTCTAAGCGCTATTCCTGAACGGTAAGGATGGTGCAGATTGAAGAACTTTAAATGAAATATGATGTTATTACAATTAAACAACCTTTTTAAATGGGTGCAGTCCGGCGGACAGCGGATCTTTCTGTTAAAAGATATCAATTTAGACGTGGAAGAAGGGGAGTTCATCTCCATTATGGGTCCTTCCGGATCCGGAAAATCCACCTTATTGAATGTTATTGGAATGCTGGACAATTTTGACGAAGGTGAATATCACTTTCTGGGAGAATCGGTTCACAACTTAAAAGAAAAATACCGGGCCAATTTGTATAAGGAATATATTGGCTTTGTTTTTCAGAGCTATCATTTGCTGGACGACCTGACCGTAAAGGAAAACCTGGAAATGCCCTTACTTTATAAAAAGTTCAAGGCGTCTGAACGCAAAGCTATGGTAGCCGATATGCTGGACCGTTTCAATATTGTGGGAAAAAAAGACCTTTTTCCAGTTCAGTTAAGCGGAGGCCAGCAACAGCTTGTGGGGATCGCAAGGGCCCTGATCTCAAATCCTAAATTGCTACTTGCAGATGAACCCACAGGGAACCTGAATTCCCAGCAGGGTGAGGAGATTATGGATCTGTTCAAACAGCTCAATAACGAGGGAGTCACAATAATCCAGGTAACGCATTCTGAAAAAAATGCCGCCTATGGTTCCAGAATAATTAATTTGCTTGACGGACGGATGATTTAAGAAGTTTGGCTCAGGAGGCCTCTAACTGACCCAGTGTGTATAATTGTTCCATGGTCGGAGTATCACTTCCCCCTTCAGGCTCCAGGGTTATTCCAAAGGCTTGGGATTCATTGGGATTAGACAGCTCAAAGATCTTGTCTCCGTCTGATGCAAAGGAATCCAGGATCCCGATGCTTGTAGGGCTCAGCGGGTTGAGTGTCAGTGACCAAACCTGGTAAACTTTGCCTTCAGGAGGTTCGGGGAGGCCAAGTGCATCAATGTAGACTTTCTGTTCGTTTTTACTCCAATAGACCCTGGCGTAGGACGAAGGTGCAACTTCCTGGCCTTCGAGGGGCGTGAAAATGACGTCCTTATCCCTGAACGCGTTCATGATCTCTTCTGTGCTATTTAGCGAGCTCCTGGCCTCAAAGATCTCTTGTCGCAGCACGGTGTTCTCTTTGTAAATAACATCGAATTCTGATTGCAACCTGGAATTCTCGTAGAAGAACCAGCTCAGTCCAGCTCCCAGTAAAACGGCCGCGGCCCATCCGATTCTTGCGCTCCAATTCCGTTTTGGCCTGGGAAGTTGTACCACGGTGGTATCCCGTCTCTGACCTATCCGAACTTTGAGATCATCAAAACCTTTTTTTCTGGCAATGTTTGGGGTAACGGTCTTACTTAGGGCCAGGACCGAAGCTTCAATTGCCTGGATCTCCTCCTTGATCTTTGGGTATAACTGAGCATTGCGGAATACTTCCATGTTTTCCTCTTCAGAAAGTTCTCCAGCTACGTATAGCTCAAGTATACCAGACGCTATGTACTTTTCTATGTCCATTCTAAAGTAATGTTCTCCCGCAATTGGGAAATACAACTTCTGTTTCTCGTCTTAACAGTACCTAGTGGAATGTCTAATTGTTCAGACGCTTCCTTTTGGGTGTATCCTTTAAAATATAATAACTCTATTAGTTCAATGCACTTCCGGCTCAGGTTTTTGACCAGTTTTTTAAGGCCTATATGATCTGAAATACGGGAAATATCCTGTTTGTCAGCTATATCTACGAAATAGTTTAGGGACAGGTTCTTTTTTTGATTTTTATAGGATTTTGATCGCAGTTCGTCGATAGCCGCGTTACGGGCAATATTCAGGACCCAGGTAAAAAAACGTCCTTTACCCGGATTATAGCTTTCCGAGTTATTCCATGCCTTGGCAAAAACATCCTGGGAGATCTCTTCCGCCCTTTCCCTGTCCTTTACAATGGTGTAAACAACGCCACAGATATTGTCCCAATACATTCCGTATAGCTTTTCAAAAGCTATGATATCTTTTTTCTGAAAACGTCTGACCAATCCGTCGAGTTCCATAAGTAGAATTTATGGGAGAACCTTACCAAATAAGTTGGTATATCGCTATATACGGAAATGGTGAATTACTGGATTATTCCTGTACAGCTAATTCGAGCCCCGGCAGCTCCGCTGGGTTGAGAGGTGAAGTCGTCTACCCCCTGATGTACAATTACTGCTTTACCAATAATGTTTTTGTTTGGATCATCGCATCCCATACACCATTGATCGGTGTCAAACTCCACTGTGGCATAACCTTCGGCATTGGCAACAAAGTTTCCTATGTCTCCTTTGTGGTAACCCTCTGCTGCACCCCATTTTCCATGAGGTTCATGAGTTGGATTCCAATGCCCTCCCGTAGATTTGCCGTCTGCGGAAGAACAATCCGCTTTTTCGTGTATGTGAATAGCGTGTTCTCCTTCGGAAAGTCCGCTTAATCTGGCTACCATTTTAACTCTACCGTCCTTCTCGGTAAAGAGGACTTCCCCTGTAACTTCGCTGTCGCTTTTAGGTTCCATGGTGAACTTAACGCTCTCTACCACGACCTCTTTTTTTACCTCTTCCACAGCCTCTTCCGTATTTTCTTTGACCTCCTTTTTGGCCTCTTTGCAGTTATATGATGCCAGGAGAACTAGTCCTAGGGCCACTAGTTTTATCTTTTTCATCTTCTTAGGTTTTATGTTTAGCGAGAAAGTTACACAATATTCAATGGCAAGTCAACTCTAGGTCAGAATGATTTTAACAGAAGCCTGGGGTCGCGGATCCCCCGTTTAAGATTTTCACATAACAACAGTGATTTATCAATTCTGGTCTGGGAATTCTTGTACCTGGCAATCATATAAATAATCCCTCTCTTTTTTCCGTCGGTAAGGGATTCAAAGGCCTGATATGCTTCGTGATCACTAAAAAGGACGGCTTCAAACTCCTCAGATAGCTCTACACCATACTTTGTGGTATCTTCAAACAACTGAAGCTCAAAATAATCGTTTGGAAAAATACCAAGGGCTTTCTGATTGTTTTTGCTAAACATGATATAGTAATTGCCATGTCTTTTCATCAAAGCCGCATAAATCTCAACATTTCGCCCCTCAAAAGTAGCCACGACACGTACACGCTTTTGATCTTTATCTATAAAAGGTTGTACCGCAGGCTTCGGAAGCAATATGCTGTGTGTCCCTAAAATGGTAACTTCAAAAGGATGGCTTTTCATACAGAAAATGGACGGAATACTAGATCTTAAACTTGATCTTAAACTTATACTTAATCTTAATTTTACCTAAACTTCAATCATTCTATTAAGGTGGAGATCACCTGAGTCTCACTATGCAGTGTTCTGTGTACAGGACATTTATCGGCAATTTCCATGATACGCGCTTTCTGCTTGTCATCGAGATCCCCAATTAATCTGATCTCCCGGTTAAATGTATCAATTTTGGAAGAATCAGATTCACATGCTTCACAATCCTGTGCGTGTTCTTTGCCGTACGAGGTATGTACTTCCACATTGCGAACATCCCATCCTTTTCTGCGTGCATACATCTGAATGGTCATGGCAGTACACGCGGATAGCCCGGCGGAAACCAGCTCGTAAGGTGAAGGCCCAAAATCATTCCCACCAAAGGAAGTTGGTTCATCGGCAGTCATATAATGATTACCCACACGCATTTGCGTAGTATAGCCGTCTTCGGCATCTAAGCTGGCCACCACATGATGATCCGTTCTCAAAGCTTCTTCTTCCGTGATCTCCAAATAGCGCTGTGCCCATCCGGCAATTACTCGCCCCGCGTAGGCAGAATCTTCTTTTTTAGACAAAAGATGATCCGCACCGTCTAAGGACACGAAACTTTTGGGGTGCCTTGCCGCGACATAGATCTCCTCTGCATTTTTGATCTCTACCGTCGCATCCTGCGGTGAATGCATGATCAGCAATGGTTTTCTTAGTTTCTGAGCCACATCTGCTAATGATTGGGTTTCCAGGTCGTCCAGGAACTGCTTTTTGATGGTAAAATCCCTTCCACTAAGATTCACCACCGCTTTCCCTTCGGCCTGGATCTGCTCTATTCCGGATCTAAGCAGGTGTTTAACATGCGTCGGGTTAGAAGGTGCTCCAATAGTAGCCAGAGCTCGCACAGACGTAATTTCAGCCGCTGCAAAGATCACCGCTGCACCTCCCAGGGAATGACCGATCAATAATGATGGCGCCTCAAAATTTTCGCTGAGGTAATCGGCCGCTGCTACAAGATCTTCAACATTTCCCGAAAAATTAGTGTCAGCAAAATCCCCATCACTTTCACCCAATCCGGTAAAATCAAAACGCAATACCCCAAAACCCTGTGAAGTAAGGGCCTTTCCAATATTCCTGACAGCTTGCAGGTTTTTGTTACAGGTAAAGCAGTGCGCGAAAAGTGCGTAATTATGAGGATGGCGATCTGCCGGAAGCTCTAATCTTCCCACCAATTCCTGACCTTGCTTGTTCTTAAAGCGTATTTTTTGAAGATTCATCCCTAAGCGGTTCTTAATTATAGTCTGTTGCTTGATTCCAACCCATGTCGGTTTCTACTCACCTAAACCTATAATTCCTGGATCTGACAACCGCCAGGTTGATCTGTTCCCGGGATCAATTAGGTGTAGGATTAGCTTTTTTAAAGATACCTCTTAAGTCGGGGTTATAAAAGATTCCTATCTGAAAACGATCAAAGTCAATCGCGTTGAAGTGATTTTTTAAATACCCGATCTGAACACTGCTGTTTTCGGTCACATTCAAACCAACTGCTCCGTACAAACGGTTCTGCCCGAATATCTCATCCTGCAGGTTTATAAATACTTCATCGTAAAAATTAAGAAAGAAAATATCTGTAAGAGGTAAGGTAACCTGTAAGCGATATCGAGCTCTGTGCTGGGTTTCAGATCTTGGTCCAAAGTCAATAAAACGTTGTTCCAGTCTATACCGGTGTTCAAACAGGAACTCTCCAACCTTATTTTTCAATATGAACTGTTGAAAGATCCTGTGTTCTTCGGAATCTATGGCACCCGGAGGTTCTTCAAAGGTACCGTCTGTACCTATGAACGCATATCCAAGTGTGGCAATGGCATTTGGATTTAAGTGATAGTTTGCCCCGGTACGCAGCAAGATCTGATTAAAATTGCCGGTGGTTTCGTAATAACGGAACTGGGCTTCTGTATGGATGCTCCACTTTTCAGAGACCCTGTTCATCCCGAAGTACATATACCAGGCTCCCCATACATTTTCGCCCGTATTTTGCGCCATTCCGGAACTTATGCCGAAAAAGACCAGCAAGAGAACGATACTTTTCTTCACTTTAGTATTGGTGTATTGATTAGATCAAATATTTGGTTTAGTCCAGACTAAAAACCTCTACTTCTTTGAAAGGTGAGATCTCAAGTTGCTCTATTTCTTCCTGATATTCCTTCCAGCTGTCATTAAAAAAAGCGTTGGTCTTGCTCAGTGCACCCTTTAATTCTTCTTCCGCGAATCGGATCAACTTCCTTTCGGTATCTGTTATTCCGGTTTTTCTTGAAGCTACATAAAATCTGGCAGTATTTAGTCTTCGAACAACAGTAGGTTCAGGATTTCTTGTGATTCCCTGTCTTTTGTCCTCTTTACCAACAAAAATGGCCACTACGGAATCAATCTTTTTGGAGATCAATTCAGAGGCTTTGATCTGATCTTTGAATTTCTCTTTATCCAAAGTCTTCAGTTCTTTGCCGTACTTGTTAGCGATATTCTTGCTCTTAACCAATTGCTTAACCGCATCTGCGGCTTTTTGCTGGTAGTCCTGAAGCCTCTTACCGATGTCATAGACTTCATTGATCGACGCGATGGATGGATTTAGCCTTGGGTCCGTTTTGACTTCAATTACAGTTTCATCGGTCTGTTCCCCGTAGTGGACTTTAATCCGGTAACTACCTGGCTTAACATCTATGCCTCCGGGCTCTTTCTTGCTTTTAGAGATTTTACGTGATGGTGTTTCGGCTCCTTTTTCATCCATTTCCCAGTAAATGCGATGGAAACCTGCTTTTTTTGGTGTTTTGTATTTCAATGTTCGAATGAGTCTTTCCCCATCAAAGAATTCAAAAACAAGGGAGTCTTTGGTTTTTTTGGATTTAGCCTTTTCACCTTCTGTATCCGTAGTTTCATCAGTCTTTTCCTCTTTTTTCGTTTTAGGGACGTTGTCCTTTTTCAGGAAATAAGTGATCATGGCACCGGACTTACGGTTTTCCGCATTGTATAGCGCATCTCCACCGAACCTGCTTCCGGAAGGCTGTTGATAGGCTGCCTGATAAGCCACTGGTGGTGAGAACAACGCGATATCTTTTTCCAGTATCCCTTGGTCCGAAGCAATCGCCCTCAGTGGCCGAATATCATCGAGAACCCAGGCTGCCCGCCCAAAAGTTCCTATGATGAGATCGTGTTCTCTGGGATGTATGGCCAGATCTTTGGTAGAAACTGTAGGGAAACCCTCGGTCCACTTTTGCCATTTTACTCCTGCATTAAAAGATATGTAAAGCCCATCGTCCGTACCCAAAAACATCAGATCCCGGTTTTCAGGATCTTCCAGTATGGATAAGGTATAACTTTGTACATCCTCAGCATCCACGATGCGCTCCCATGATTTGCCGTAATCCTTAGTCCGATAAGCATAAGGGGTGTAGTTAAATCTCCGGTAATCATTTGCGATGAGCAGTGCTTCTCCGGCATTGGTTTTAGAAGCCCTGATCTGAGGTATCCAGCTTCCTTCAGGCAGTCCCTTAATATTCCCTGATACCTCCGTCCAGTTTGCTCCACCATCACGGGTGTAATGTACTCTGCCGTCATCAGTACTAACCCAAAGCATGTCCTTTTCAACCGTGGAGGGTTCTATGACCAAAATGGTACAGTAGTTCTCCGCGCCTGTGGCATCCATGGTAAGGCCACCGCTTTCGCTTTGTTTTTGCTTTTCGGGATCGTTGGTAGTGAGGTCTGGGGATATGATGGTCCAGGTAAGACCCTTGTCTGTGCTTTTGTGAACAAACTGGCTGCCAAAATATACCGTGCTATTGTCAAAAGGATCCTGACCAATTCCGGCATTCCAGTTAAAACGAAGTTTGGTCTCCCGATCCGGCGGAGTGGGTCTCACGGTATAATTATTCCCTGTCATCCAGTCGTACCGGCGGACAAATCCCTGTTGACTCATGGCATATCCGTATCGGGAATCATCCGGATCCGGGACCACATCAAAACCGTCGCCAAAGGCGATCTCCTGCCAATAACTATTTCGTATTCCCTGGGCGCGCCATACATATGCCGGACCTCTCCAGGAGCCATTGTCCTGCATCCCTCCGTATACGTTATACGGGAATTCATTGTCTACACTAATGTGATAGAATTGGGCCACCGGTAAATTCCCGATGAAACGCCAGGAAGTACCACCGTCCTTGGTGATGTTTAGTCCACCGTCGTTTCCATCTATCATAAATTGTCCGTTTTCAGGATGTATCCACCAGGCATGATGGTCCGGATGCACGCCGTTATTGGCATTATATGCCGGCATCAGTTGCTTAAAGCTTTTGCCGCCGTCCTCCGAGACATTGACATAAGTGAATATAGAGTAGAGGCGATTCTCATTTTGAGGATCAACATAGATTTCGGAGTAATAAAAAGGGCGGTTACCTATATCGTTCTTGTCATTGACCTTATCCCATTTAGCTCCTCCATCCACAGATTTGTAAAGGGCATTTTTCTTAGCCTCAACAAGGGCATAGACCACATTGGGTTTACTTTTAGCTATTGCAACCCCGATCCTTCCAAGTTCTCCTTTAGGAAAGCCCTCTTCCTCTGTAACCTTTTTCCAATTTTTACCCCCGTCATAGGTAATATATAATCCGCTGCCTTTTCCACCGGACTTAAAGAACCAGGGGTCCCTTTTGTGTTCCCATAGGGCAGCGAACAATTTATTCGGATTGGTAGGATCCATAACCAGGTCTGCTACTCCGCTTTGGTTGTTAACAAAGAGGATCTTTTCCCAGTTTTCGCCACCGTCGGTGCTCTTAAATACCCCTCTCTCAGGGTGCGCTCCCCAGGGGGAACCTATAGCCCCGACATATATGGTCTGAGGGTCTGTCGGGTCTATGATAATACGATGTATGTGCCTTGTCTTTTCCAGGCCCATGGATTGCCAGGTCTTTCCCCCGTCAAGAGATCTGTAGATCCCGTAACCACCATTTAGGCTATTCCTGGGGTTACCCTCTCCAGTGCCCACCCAGATCGCAGAAGGGTTGGATTGTTGTATGGCCACGGCACCGATAGAAGCAGTTACCTCCTTATCAAAGATGGGCTTCCAACTGACGCCTCCGGAAGTAGATTTCCAAAGTCCTCCGGATGCGGTACCTGCGTAAATAATGTCAGGATCCTTATGAACTACATCTATTGCGGTAACCCGGCCACTCATTCCGCCAGGGCCTATATTTCTGGGTTTAAGGTCTTGTAAAAGCTTCATATTGAAGTCCTGGGCAGTAAGCGATAGGAAACTAAAAATAAGGAATAGCAGCGGTAGAGATTTTTTCAAGTTGCATTAGTTTAAGAGGTAGAGGACCTGAGATTCCACACAGGGAAATATCCTCTCCGAATTAGCCGCCTAAAGATACCAAAATCCCTAACGGGATTTCTTAAAGGGGTGTTAAGGTGGTTTTCAGTTGGCAGCCCTCCTTCGCTAAAGCTACGGAGGATGAGGTCAGTTGGCAGTTGGCAGTTAGCAGTTGGCAGTAATCAGTAATCAGTAAACAGTGAACAGTGAACGGTACCCATCACTTAACACTCAACATTTAAAACTTATAAACTTAGACTTAAACTTATACTTAATCTTTGATTTCTCTGCTTTTAAGTTGCAGCATGAATGATTAACTTGATATAGGGGAGGGGTTTAGACCCCTGGTCAGTTAGCAGTTGGCGGTTGCCAGTTAGCAGTTGGCAGTAATCAGTAAACAGTGAACAGTGAACAGTGAACAGTGAACGGCACCCCTCACTTAACACTCAAAACTTAAAACCTTTAAACTTAAGCTTATACTTAAACTTGAACTTTGTCTTTTCTGCTTTTAAAATGCGGTATGACCGATTAACTTAATATCGGGGAGGGGTCTGGACCCCTGGTCAGTTGGCAGTTGCCAGTTGGCGGTAATCAGTCCTCCTTCGCTAAAGCTACGGAGGATGAGGTCAGTTGGCAGTTGGCAGTTAGCAGTTGGCAGTAATCAGTAATCAGTAAACAGTGAACAGTGAACGGCACCTCTCACTTAACACTCAAAACTTAAAACCTTTAAACTTAAGCTTATACTTAAACTTGAACTTTGTCTTTTCTGCTTTTAAAATGCGGTATGACCGATTAACTTGAATTTGGGGAGGGGTTTGGACCCCCGGTCAGTAAGCAGTAATCAGTTTTCCTTATCCAAAACTTAAAACTCAAAACTCAACACTTAAAACCTCTAAACTTATACTTAAACTTGATCTTAAACTTATACTTAATCCCATTACCGCCTCATCAACTTAAATCCGATTTCCCTTCCCTGACCCTGGAAAATAGCCAGATTGATCCAAAACCAGGCGAATTGCTCCATAAGCTCAAATTTGTCATTCCCCCCAACATCATAACATTCACCAAATCCGGCATCCTTAGCTAGAATAGCGGCGATTTTCTTCCCCTTTGCGCTATCACCACACACAAACATATCTGTAGCAACACCCTGATAAACCGGGTCTTCCATATTATTAGAGCCAGTGGTGTTAAAACACTTTACCACCTCTTTGGTATTGGTGCTGGCTAAAACGGCGTCCGAGGTGTTGGAAAAACCCTCGGGACCCCGCCCCATAACAATATTCATAGCGTCAATGATGACCTTTCCTGCAGTATTTCCAAGGCTCTCACTTACAGTAACGGCTGCTGTGGCAGGAGTGGCTAGCAAAATGACCTCTGAGAGCTCCACGGCCTGACTAATTTCGAATACCTCAGTATTAGGGTTTTCCAGCAGCTCATCTCCTTTAAAACTACTCTTGTCCCTTACCCCTAAACGTATATGATGCCCGGATTTGGACCATTTGGTAGCCAGGGCGCTTCCTACATTTCCCGTCCCAACAATAGCAATATTCATCTTACAATATTTTAATTCTACATTTTTTTGAGTAATTCGATTTCAGCGATAAGATAGAAGGTCTACGACCATATGAGCTGCAGCGGCACCTGAGTTTTGCTGTTGTCCGGTAACCAGATTCCCGTCCCTTATAGCAAAGGACGAAAAGGCATCGGCTACCTTGAATTTGGTATCCCGTATCTTCCTGGCTTCATCTTCAATACGATAAGGCTGGATCTTTTGTCCTACCGCCTGGTCCGCATAATCTTCTTCTGCATTGGCGAAACCTGTCCAGGTCTTTCCCTTTACCAACAATTCTCCATCAGTCCGCCTGGTTTCCAAAAGCAGTGTTGTAGAATGACAAACCGCTGCACTGGGTTTTCCGGAGTCATAAAATGAAGCGAAAAGCTCTTGCAACTCCTTATTGTCCTTAAAGGTATACATGGGTCCCTGGCCACCAACCAGGAAAATAGCATCGTGATCCGCCGGATCCAGATGGCTTATTTTTTTGGTATTTCCCAGAAGTTGCCTAAACCAATCGTATTGCATATATCCCAAAGATATCACATCGTCGGCGGCATAGCCACTGGAATCAGTGGGGTCTGACCAGGCGTCCATTAAGATCTCGCCGCCTTCGGTTGAGGCTATATCGACTTCGTATCCCGCCTCCTGAAATACCCGTAGAGGATGAGTAAGTTCGGCAGCCCAAAAACCGATTGGCCAACCCGTTTGTTGAGAAACTGACGGACTGCTGGCCACCATCAAAATCCGCCCTTTCAAAGGCATACCATGTGCATGTACATATTGCTGTTGCTCAATTATTTCTTTTTTCATACCTGGTTACATTTGTCAATTCAGAGATGGTTTAAAATTATAGAAGTTACCTACTTTTGTCAATATACTGTCAACTAAGTACGATACTAACTAAAATGAAAGTATACTGTAAATCAAAAAGTTATGGGTGATTTTATGTACAACAACAAACTGTATTACAATCCTGTGGAGTTCGCGCTTGATAAAATAGGGGGTACCTGGAAAATGCCGATCTTGTGGAGATTGAACAAAAAGGTGATGCGTTTTAGTGAGTTGAAACGTAGCATGCCACATATCTCTGATAAGATGCTTACCTCACAACTCAGGGACCTGGAAGGTAACGGTTTCATTAAGCGCAAGGTTTATGCCGTGGTGCCGCCTAAAGTAGAATATTCGATCACAGAGGATGGGAAGCGTGTAATACCTGTTTTGGAAACCCTTCGGAATTTTGGTTTGGAACTGATGAAAGAAGCCGGAATAGAGCTCAAGAAAGGCACTGCGGGAACAGCTAAGCCTTAAACGTCAATGAGGAAGCCCGTTTACACATATCCTGATTTTGTAAGCAGGATCGCACTGTATCAACAACCCGGCAAACGGTATTGGTTGACCCTGACCGTTTGTGAACATATGGAGGAGGAATTGTGTGTTATCTTAAAAAATCCAAGCAGGGCGAACAGGGAGGTTTCAGACAAAACCGTTTATAATGTGGCCAGCTATATATACAGGAATAAAGAAAGATATGAGGAACTGCGCAATGTAGGGAAGGTAACTATTCTCAACCTGATTCCCTTTTATCAGACCTATTCGGATCGACTTCAACTCCACAGAAATGGCATAGCAGACCATAAAAACCTTAGTTTTATTGATAAGTTCAGTAAAAACTGTGACAAGGTGATCCTCGCCTGGGGAAATCATCCAAAAGGACTTTACGAGGAATACGAGGCTTTGAAAGAGGAGGTGAAAAACATATTGAGAAATAATGGGAATTCTCTCTTTTATGTGGATCGGCTGAGTTTGAGCGGAAACCCCAAACACGGGCAAGTGTGGGGATATCAGGATTCATTTTGCAAAATTTGGGTTTAGACTATTCTTTAAATAGCTAAAAATTCTGCTGACTTTTTCAAAATCAACTCAATATTCCAATTGATTTACTATCCATTTCTCGTATTGGCCTAAGAAAAATCCATTTTTATTTTAGGAAAATATGTAATAGATTTATAGTAAGCAGATTAAGACGACATAACTTGAATTGTGGCATCAAATATGTCAAAGTCGTTATCTGTATTCCTGGTTCCCCCTTCACTCTTGGTACTCATTTAAATCAAAGTAATGAGAATAAATATCTTGTCTGATAAGAAGGCGGAAGAAAAGAAAGACGCGCTGATAGTTTTTGTACATGGCTTTACAGGAGGGTCTGATACCTGGATTAGAAAGGATAATCTAAAGTCGATTTTAGATCACCTTCGAGATGATGAGGAGCTTTCAAAGAGTTATGACTTTGCTGTGGCCGAATACTTCACGAAAATCACCGACCTACTCGAAAAACCCTCCTGGATACTGGCAAAGTTATCCGGTCGTAAGAAGAAGCTACATAAGAATATAGACATCAATGGGATTTCCCAAATGCTACAGTCCGAAATAAGGTACCGTTGTAAAGAATACAAAACAATCGTACTGGTGGCCCATAGCATGGGAGGATTAGTTTCAAAGTCCTATATATTAGGTGAGATCGACGCTTTCGAAAGGGGCAAGATAAACACCGCCTTGCCAATACAACTCTTTATTTCGCTTGCTGTTCCTCATCGTGGAGCTACTTTAGCTTCCTTTGGAAAGATGGTCGCCGGAAACCCTCAAATCAGGGACCTTGATCCTTTATCATCAATTGTTACCGAAATGAACGACAAATGGGTTGAATTCTCCCGATTCGTACCTGAAACCCTATATTTTCAAGGGAAACAAGATCAAATTGTGCCCGATACGGCAACGGTAGGTAATGAAGGCAGAAATCCTGAAGTTATATATACTAATGACGACCATTTCTCAATTGTTACAACCGGAATTGACGATATTGTGGTTGAGGTGATAAAGGACCGTTGTAAGTCTCTTCTACAGCAAAACAGTAGTAGCACATCAACTAAGCAATCCCAAACCGTAGCCAATAAAACACAACTAAAAGATCCTGCCAAACCTGGTTCCGATACGAAGGAAAAACCTAGTGAAACGACATATGATTTTGTCTTTGACTTTAACTCCCGATTCAAAGCAAATGGAATTACCGTGGCGGACGTTATAAATAAGTTGGATAGCAAAAACCTTGACAAGGATTTTTTAATTCAGTGGTCTCCGGAATTATGGGAAGCCAAAAAAGCCTGTGAATCGGTCTATGAGGAGGTTAAGAATCACCTAAAAGAAAGTTCAATATTCTTTAATCAAAAAGAAGAAACAATAGAAAGTCTGGTAAGTTATATCCCCAGTGCACTCAGGGGTGCCGAAAGTATTATGGAAGGGGCTGCTGAAAGAATTCCAAAACTTATCAAGGGGATGAGCTTCGAAAGGCAGGGAACTCTGGGATGTAAGGTCTCGTTGATAAATTTCCTTAGCCATTGCAATATTAAGGCCCTTGAAACTTTATGCTATCCACTTACCTTTAATTTGCTCGAAAATACGGACTACCATTACAAGAGTATTGTGGCTCAATTCCCTGATGAGATCTTTAGTACGGTTGGATTTTATCATTATGTATACAACTTGGATAAAGAGGCTATGGAGTCAGTTTCTCTTTACTCCCTAAAAGATCCGGAAGGAGTGGCACTTGCGAATGTCAAATATGGACTAACTGTAGTGGGTAACAAAGCATCCTTGGATAATAAAGACCACAACTATAAGTTCTACGATCAGGTGTTTGTTCCTCAAATAGAATTTCAAATGATAGGCAAACCTGAAACGGTTAAATACGATCTGGATCGTAAAATTTACATGAAGGAACATAGATCACCTTGTTATTAGGGCTTACCTTAATAAGGAAATCTTTGTATACAATTTTATTTGCTTCAATTAAAATTTGTACTTTTATCTACCTGATTTGCTTCCCCGAACAGTAGAAACGGCCCTGGCCCCTGGCTAGTTGGGACCTTTAAAATTGTGTTTGCCCTATGAAGAATACATATTTTAATACCCTGTATCTGCTTGCTCTGATCCTTTTAGGATTACTCTTTTTTCTCAGTATTTCGCGGGATGCTGCAGCAGAGGGAACTTATTCCGATATCGGTTATACCATAAGCCCCTGGGGGGTTGTCATTGGTGGTTTGCTGATAATTATGTTACTGATGTACTTCCAGGTTCGCAAAAAGTTCAGAAACCGATTCCCCAAATCCTGAAGACCCCTTCAGATATCCCCTGGGATACCGGATGGCCTAATTCTTTTCAGCATTTTTGGCGATTTGAGCCAGTTTCGAGTCTATATGTGATCTACTGAGCCAGGTACCCCTTACCATTACACCTATGGGTTCTTTGAGTGCAGAAAGATCAGTCAAAGGGTTACTATTGATTATGAATAGGTCGGCAGACTGTCCAACGCCAATCTCTCCGAATTCCCCTTCCTTCTCAAAGAAGATAGCTGGATTAATGGTCCCGGACTGCAATATCTGCAATGGTGTTAGACCCGCATCCAGCATTCCCTGAATTTCGTGATGTATGGAAAAACCTGGAACATTAAAGAGTTGTGGGGCATCAGAACCCAAAAGCATGCCGTAGCCGTTTTCCTGAAGTCGGTTGATCAGCCGTTTTCTTATTTCATCAAATTTCTTCCATTGTTCTGGACTAAAATTTTCATCCGCCATATACTCCCGTTTAACGCGTTCCCAATTAGCAAGGGTGGTCTTGGGCATGTACTTCATTTCGGGTTGTGCTAATAATTCTTCAACCCCAACCGGGGCGAACCATCGTTCAAAAAGACTTTGGGTAGGGACTATCCAGACTTTATTGGCCTTGGTCATGGCTACCAATTCGTCAATTTTCTCCGGATCCGCCAAAGGGGTGAAGTTGTATCCGAAAAACCCGTTTGCTGCCGGGTTCACATTCTCGGACTCTGGTACCAGACCCTCCAGATAACCATCCACATGATCGATAGAGGCGTATTGACTCTCAAGAGCATGCCTTATACCAACAGCCACAGGAACGTGTCCGGAGAATCTAATTCCTACTTCGTTAGCTGTGGCAACTAATTCGTCAAAGACATTCAAAAGAATGCCAGGATGTATTTTTAAAAAGTCATAGCCGTCCTTTTGAAATGCGGTTACTTTGGTTCTTGCCTCTTCTGGTGTGCGGACGGTTAATCCGTTAAGCGACGGACTGGAAGTAAAGATCCGTGGGCTTAGCAATTCCCCTGCTGCTGCCTTAGAACGCATCTCAAGATGAGAAGGGTGTCCAAGCATTCCTCTAATAGTAGTTACTCCGTTAGATAGGTAAAGGAAAAGTACCTCTTCAATACGCTCTTGGGAGGTGTTGGGAGATGGAATATGCGCGTGCATTTCAGCAAGCCCGGGGACCGCAAATTTACCTGTCCCGTCTATGGTCTCCTTAAATTTTGTCGCGTCCTCAACGGACTGTTCTATGGCCATGATCTTACCGGAATCTATAATAATATTCCTGTTTTCCCGTATTACACCATTCCTGACATCAACAATATTGATATTAGATATTAGAATTCCTTTTGGGTTCGATTTTTCCTGGGCCTGATTACAAGAAATGACTATCAGCCCGATGAATAAGAGTGCTAACTTTTTCATGCCTCGGTTGTTTGTAGTTATCTTGAGAACCTGTCTTTGATATTATCCTGACAGAGTTGAACGATCTCTTTGATCCTTTTATTCCTGGTCTCCTGCCGTTTAGCCTGATTTAGCCAATATAAATAGCTCTTTCGTTGTCCACGCGTAAATGCATTATAATTCTCAAAGGCAATCGTATTTTGGTCAAAGGCCAATTGCAGGTCCTTTGGGATCACGCCGTTCTCTACGTCATCCAGGGCGGTCCAGGAGCCGTCCTTTTTCGCTGAAGCAATTTTTTTTAATCCACTCTCGTGCATCAGGCCTTTGGAAATAAGATCCTTTATATGGGTCTTGTTCACCTTGCTCCATACGCTTTTGGGCTTTCTGGGGCAGAAGTATTGCCTTCTTCTTCCATTTCCAAGACTTTTTACAGTGCTATCAATCCAACCATAACACAAGGCTACTTTAACAGCCTCTTCCCAGCGCATGCTTTCCTTTTTATGGGCCACGGCATAAAAGATAAGGTAAATGCCGCCGGATTTATCGTGATTCAAGTGAAGCCACTCCCTCCACTCCTGGTCATTTTTGAAATAAATTTCTTCCAAAGCGTTAAATTTTGTTGATCTATTGGAAAAAGATGTACCGTACGCACGGAATGTTTGGTTTTTAACAACAACAATACATATCTTTAAAAACGAGTGAACTTAAAGGTAATATTTTATAATGAAAAATTCGTTTTGGATGACAGCTCTTGTGTGCTGTCTTTTTTTAATTGGTTGCAGTAAGAAAAGGGAAGGTAACCCAAAGGTTTTAGTTTTTTCCAAGACCATGGGATTTAAGCATTCCTCTATTCCCAATGGAATTGCCGCCATCCAGAAATTAGGGGCTGAGAATAACTTTGAAGTGGATACAACGAAAAACGCTGATCTTTTTGAAGACGATATCCTCAAGCAATATTCTGCCATCATTTTCCTTAGTACTACAGGAAATGTGCTCGATAACAAACAAGAGGCGGCCTTTGAACGTTACATTCAATCCGGTGGCGGATATGTGGGGATACATGCCGCTACGGACACCGAATACGATTGGGGATGGTATGGAAAACTTGTAGGAGCTTATTTTCAGAGTCACCCTTCCGGGACACCAGAGGCGGACTTCATCATAAAAAGCAAGACATTCCCGGCCACCTCTTTCTTTACCGATAGTATCTGGCACCGCACGGATGAGATGTATAATTTCAAGAAAATGAATCCGGAGGTCAATGTGGTGATGACCATAGACGAAAGCACCTATGAAGGGGGCACCAATGGAGATTATCACCCCATGAGCTGGTATCATGAATACGACGGCGGACGCGCATTCTACACCGCTCTGGGGCATACTGAGGAGAGTTATACCGAAGAAAAGTTTCTCAAACATGTATTAGGGGGGATCCAATATGCCATTGGGGATAATCTGATGTTGGATTATGCCAAGGCCACCTCACAAATTCCACCAGATGCGGATAGGTTTACCAAAGCGCCCCTGGTAGGGGGGGAATTTTTTGAACCTACGGAAATGGCGGTTCTCCCGAATGATGATATCCTGATCTCACAAAGACGGGGTGAGATCCTGCATTATAGTGCAAGTACCAATGAAATGAAACAGGTCGCATTTTTGGATGTGTATTATAAGACCCTGAATACCCCTGGTGTAAATGCGGAGGAAGGCCTGATGGGAATCCAAAAAGATCCCAACTATGCGCAGAATAATTGGATCTATGTATTCTATTCCCCGTCCGGGGACGAATGGGTTAACAGGCTCTCCAGGTTCAAGTTTGTAGATGGTAATTTCGACATGAGTTCCGAGCAGGTAATTCTAGATGTGGAAAGTCAACGAGAGATTTGTTGTCATACCGGAGGTTCCATTGCATTCGGACCCGGGGATCTGCTTTATCTTTCAACAGGTGATAATTCCACACCATTTAATGAAAAAGGAGTCAAATACGTAAACAACGGATATGCACCTCTAAATGATGTTCCCGGGCATGAGCAGTACGATGCAAGGAGATCTTCGGGCAATACCAATGACCTTAGAGGTAAAATACTAAGGATTAAAGTGAATGAAGATGGTACGTATGATATCCCTGAAGGGAATTTGTTCCCTCCGGGTACCGAGAAAACCCGTCCGGAGATCTATACTATGGGGCATAGGAATCCATACAGGATATCTGTTGATCCTAAGAACGGGTATCTGTATTGGGGAGATGTAGGTCCCGATTCCAGAATAGACAGTCTGGCAACCCGTGGACCTATGGGTTACGACGAGGTAGGGCAGGCCAGGGAAGCCGGAAACTTTGGCTGGCCGTTGTTCATCGCGGATAACAAGGCCTATGTGGACTACGACTATGTGACAGGCGAAAGCGGTACTGCCTTTGATCCGGAAAAACCGATCAACGACTCCCGAAACAATACGGGACTACGGGAACTCCCTAAAGCCATGCCGGCAATGATCTATTATCCTTATGTGGATTCGTCAGACTTTCCACAGACCAGTACCGGAGGGCGGAACGCTATGGCCGGTCCTGTTTATTACGCCGATATGTATTCTGGCGAATCGAAATTGCCGGATTATTACGATGGGAAAGTAATCGTCTATGACTGGATGCGAGGCTGGATGATGGCTTTAAGCCTCTTTGAAGACGGCTCGCTGAACAAAATGGAGCCCTTTGCTCCGGAAATTGAAGTCAATAATCTTATAGATATGGAAATGGGCCAGGATGGCCGGGTCTACCTGCTGGAATACGGCAGTGGATGGTTCTCACAGAATGAGGATTCCGGGCTGAGTTACATTGATTATAATGGAGGTAACAGACCACCACTGATCGATCAGCTCATTGTGGATAAAACTTCAGGACCCCTGCCGCTAAAGATTGCGGCTGAAGTAAGTGCGGTAGATCGTGAAAAAGATGGTATTAGCTATGTCTGGAGCACTGGAAATGGAACAACCATGGTAACCGCCGAACCCAAGGCTGAATTCAGCTTTGACGAAGCCGGAGAATATAAGATCTCCGTGGAAGTAAAAGATGACAAAGGAGCTTCGGCAAGCAGTGAGACCATCTCCGTGGTAGCCGGGAACTCCCGACCCGAAGTTAGTATAGACCTAAGCGGAGGAAACTCCTCATTCTTCATGGCAGGTGTTCCTGTTAATTACAGCGTTTCTGTAAAGGATCCGGATGGAGGCTCCGAGATAGATTCGGATAATATCTTTGTTTCGGTGGATTACAGGGAAAGTATGGATGAGGTTAATATGTCCCTTGGTCACCAGGAAGTCTCTGCCGCTGTTACCGGTAAAGCTTTGGCCCTGGCCATGGATTGTAAAACCTGCCATAAAGAGAAGGAAGCTTCTATTGGGCCAAACTATATAGACATCGCCGAGAAATACAAGGATAATCCAAAAGCACAGGGTTATATACAAAAAAAGATCGTTGAAGGAGGTTCCGGAGTATGGGGTGAAGTGACCATGCCGGCTCATCCTAATGTTACTGCAGACGAGTCCAGGCAACTGGCGCTATATATCATGTCCCTGGCCGGAGGTCAGGCAAAAAAAGAGTCCTTGCCTCCTAGAGGAACTGTAGTGCCGCAACCCACGCAGGGTGCGAACGTAATGGTGCTTACGGCCAGCTATACCGACGGTGGTGTAGGATCTGCTAAACCGCTAACCGGGGTGAAAACTGTAACCCTTATGGGTAGCACCGTACCATTTACCCCCGCAACCAAAGCCGAAGGAATGATGTCTATTGCCTTTAACGGAATGGATCTGCTGGTAGTTCCACCACAGGAATGCTGGTTCGCCCTGGAGGAAATCGATCTGAAAGGAGTAAAGACCGCCATGATCACCGCAGGCTGGCAGGAACCACCTAAAACCGGCCTGGATTTTGAAATGCGTCTAAACGCTCCTGACGGAGAGTTGGTCGGTAAAGGAAGTATGCCAAAACCTGTGGAAGGTCAGCCGGGAGGTATGGTCCCGATCAAACTAAACCGGAAAGTCGATGGTAAGGCAGACGAGATCTACTTCGTGTACAAACCTCGGGAAGGTGAAGATAGGGGAGCAAACCCAGTCGCACTTATGAATGTGCGATTCGAAAGCAGATAAAAAGCATTGACCCCGTCCGTTCTTCACGACGGGGTTTTTTACAATTGGCGGACTTCAATGTAGAAGTTCTTGTCGAACTGTGGAGGGGTAGTGGTTCCTAAATCGGTCGTTTTCCACTCCGAGGACGGAAACAACCACTTTTCAGATTCACCTGCGAATACGCGAACCGGCATATCAAAATCCGCTACTACATCGGCATAACGGAATTTTATAGAATTACCCGCCATTTCATATTCCAAAACAGGAATTTTAGTCGTTCGCAGGTACTGATTAAAGAAGGCTGTAAGGTCTTTTTTTGTGTGTTTACTCAAATAAGACTCCACTTGTTCTGTGGTCACGGTCTGATGGTAGAATTCCTTGTTGAGACCTCTTAGGATCTCCCGCCATTTTTCATCGTCTTCAATCAGTTGGCGTAAGGTATGCAACATATTCGCCCCTTTGTAATACATATCTCCGGAACCTCGCTTATTTACGCCGTAGGGTCCAATAATCGGCTTGTCATTCTTAATATTCCGTCTGGTTCCGACAACGTATTCAGAGGCGGCTTTAGTACCGTAGTGATAATCCAGGTACAGGTTTTCAGAATAAGCTGTAAAACCTTCATGGATCCACATATCCGCGATGTCCTTGTATGTGATATTGTTCGCAAACCACTCATGCCCTGCTTCGTGAATGATAATAAAGTCAAATTCCAATCCCCAGCCACTTCCTGAGAGGTCGTTGCCGAGGTAGCCGTTCTGGTACATATTGCCATAGGTAATGGAACTTTGATGTTCCATACCCAGGTAAGGAACTTCCACCAGTTTAAAGGAATCCTCGTAAAAGGGATAGGGCCCAAACCAATGCTCAAAGGCCTGAAGCATCAATGGTACCTGCTTAAATTGCTCCTTCGCTTTTTCCTGGTTGTTTCTAAGCACGTAGTAGTCCAATTGTAATTCGCCTTTCTCCCCCTCATAGGTCTCTCCAAAGTGGACGTAGTCTCCAATATTGACATTCACCCCGTAGTTGTTGATCGGGTTTTGTACATACCAGTGGAAAGTCTTAGTGCTGTCCTGTTCACTTATCCCCTTTAACCTGCCGTTTCCAACGGCTATAAGGTCTTTAGGTGCGGTAATGCTTATGGCCATACTGTCTACCTCGTCGTACATATGGTCCTTATTGGGCCACCATACGCTTGCGCCAAGGCCCTGGCAGGATGTGGCTACGAAGGGTTTGCCATTGGTGTCCATTTTCCAGGAAAAGCCCCCGTCCCAGGGTGCCCGAACCGCCTCTTTGGGTTTGCCGGAATAGGTGACCACCAATTCGTTCAGATCTCCTTTATTTTGGGGCTTTTGGAGGTACACAAAATGTGCGTTCCCATTGGAATCAAAACTGAGCTCTTTCCCGTCCTGGCTAACACTTTCAATCTCTAATGGCGGTTGCAGGTCTATCTGCATGACATGATTCTCGTTAAGGACCTCATACCTGATGGTGTTGCTTCCGCTAATGAACTTTTCATAGGGCTTTACATCAATTTCCAGGTCGTAAAATACCAGATCCCACCATTCCCTTTCCATGGTAATACTGCCTCTCAGGGTATCCTGCGAGGTGAACAGGTCCTGTTGGGCGTAAGTACTTAATATCCCACCTAGTGCAAAAATTAAAAGTCTGGTTCTCATTACGTTTCAATTACTTTCCTGATTTAACAGATAGGCATATTCACTTTCCTCTACGATCATTGTAAAATCATCGGTGTTTAGCAACTCATATATTGCCGCTTTTTTGTCGGGCTGCAAATTGTAGTACGATTTTGTGATCAGGTAGCCAACCGTATATCCCAGATCGTGAGGGCGATCTTCTATAGCCCCGCCATTGTAAAGCCACCTGGAAAGATCGTTCGTATAGAGGTCCTGTTTGAGGTCGTTCATAATATTTTCCAGTTTTCCCGGTTTCTCAAGATAGCTTAAATTCTTATTCTTTAAGGGCTTTTGGGAGGATAACTCCAGCAGAAAATCACAAACCCCTTCTTCAATTACGCCGCGTAAAACATTGTTTGTATTCAGCGTATCTCGATAGCTTTGTTGAAAATGCATCAATTCGTGAATCGTGAGGCCGGGAAGTTCGGAAAACTTCATAATGGCACCTTTCTGCCAGTCGTTCAACCCTTCGGTGGGCATATTATCGGACCGTCCGTACATATCTCCGCCAATAAACAAACCCATTTCAGTTGCCGTACCCCCGGAATTTAGGATTCCGGGAACCACATAAACTTTAGGAAAAACCGCTTGAGGATACAATTGTTTGAAACGACTCATCCATTTTTTTGTCTGAGCCTTTAATGCATTCATACTATCCGGACTGAACTGATGTTTTAAATACCTATAATAACCAGGCGCCGCATTGATCATTTGGCCGTACATATTGTCTATGCTGGAATATCGTACCACATAAAAATCCCTTAATTCTTTGGGTCCGTCAAAAATAAACTCTTTAAAAGCGGTTTTAGCCTTAGCGCTATCGGCTACAGCTATTTCAAAATAATCCCAAAAGCGATTCATAGACTCCATTTCCAGATCGAAATGCGAAAGCTCCTGCACCTCTTGTTGTAAAGAATCCAGGCGAATCTTAAGTCTTTTCCACGATTCCGAATTCTCAGAAGGCTTCAGGTTTGGGAATTTTGAAAGCAGCTTCGGGTTCGCCATGCCCTGGTCTATCGCTAAGTTCAAAAGAGGGGCGACTTCATCGGATTTCCCGGCCTGATGATACAGCATGGCCGCCTGTACGTACATTTCAGAGGATCTGAGGTCTCGGTTTGCTTCGACCAGTTGCTCGGCAAAGTCACTGTAGTTTTTTGTACTGTCCAGTAGATCGTAGTTCTCAAAAACACGATCCATATTTGGCAGGTAAAGGGCTTCAACACCTTTGGCCATTTTCTTGTCCTCCCGGCAGCTCACTAAATTTAAAAGGAAGCCGGCAAGTAGAACTAAGGTGAGGTATCGACTTAGGGTTTTCACGATCATAATTTCACTCTCTAATAATGCCATTTGGAAAAACAACTACACTTTCATGCCCATCCGCTCCTATGGCGGCCAGTCCGAAGAAATAATTGTCAACGACAATACCCTCAAGGGTATACTCGTCCACATCGCCAACATAGCGGTGGTGATCCCAGGTAGGAGAGGTGGTTTCCCTCCAGTAAATCTTATATCCCGCCGCGCCTTCAACTTTACTCCATTTAAACTTGGCTGCCGGTTGTACAATTCCTCCTATCCTCACTTCCTCGGGTGCGGCTGGAGCCCATGCCAGGGAGGCAAGGTTAATAGCATTAACCGCCGTCAGTTTTCGTGCATATTCAAAGTTGACATGTTCCAGGACATCTCCATAAACTATTCCATCCTCCACCCGGATGTCCTGATGCTGTTGCGTATAATTTTCATGGGATTCCATAATCCGTATCCCTGCGAAGCCTGCATCGTTGAAAGGCCGGTGATGTCCACCCCTGCCAAAACGATCGAGCCTGTATATCATGGTTGGGTTCATTTCAGGCATGTAGGTCCTGGTGGTTTTGTGAACATAACGTGCCAGTTGCCTCGATATCCCATCTACTTCACCACCGAAAAACCGCCGGCCCCTGCGCTGCTGGTCGGTTTCAGTTGGAGGTACAGGTTCGGAGAAGATCCTGAAATCCGTATTGCTGATAATGCCGTCCACCCCCTTAATGTTCCCTATCATATCGTTGTTAAAAATACCCACAATGTCCCAGCCCTGGGTTTTTGCGTAAGCCGCCAGCCCTTTACCTCCAAAGAGACCCTGTTCTTCGCCGGATAAGCCAACATACATGATACTGCTTTCAAATTGGTATTTAGAAAGCACTCTAGCTGCTTCTATGGTCCCGGCCATACCACTGGCATTGTCGTTAGCCCCTGGGGCATCCGAAGTAAAATTATTGGGGTCGCTGACCCTTGAATCGATATCACCGCTCATGATCACAAATCTGTTCGGGTATTTACTCCCCCGTTGAATGGCCACCACGTTTACCACCCACACATCGTGAACGATCCTTTGATTTTCTCCTTTTTTCACCAGATCTTTCTGATAGAACACTTCCAAACAACCCTGGCAGTCTGCTGAAACATTCTCAAACTCTGCCTTGATCCACCGTCGTGCGGCTCCTATACCCCTGGTTTGTGATAGGGTGTCGCTAAGGGTATGCCTGGTGCCAAAATTCGCCAGGGTGGTAATGTCCGCCTTCAATCTTTCTGAAGAAACGGAATCTATAATGTTATAGAGACGGCTGTCTGTCTGACAGAGACCCCATAACGGAAGCAGTAACAAGATCCAAAGACTCCTCATAAATCTGTTTGGTATTTTCGATTAAACAATTTGCCATGTGCATAACACAATGGCCCCAGAAGGCCATAGATGATCCCCGGTAGGGCAAATTTTAAGCCTACTTGAAATTTAGATAGTAATATGGATAATATGGCAACCCCCACGTAGATTCCAAAGTGCCTGGTATAGAAAAGCAGTTGAATGTTTGGTTTGGTACTTTTTGTCTTAACGTAAACCCGGTAATACATTAACGACAGACATCCAAAGATCAGGAAGAATCCAAGGCTGTATAACTGGAACAGGGTTCCCAGGTCTTCCATAGTTCGCATGGCGACCTTCCCGGTCATGGAGTTTATCAGTGATTTTAAGGGAAAGACATAATACAGGACCACAAACAGTAGAACAGCATTTATAGCAATGATCCAATTATCCATATAGTCCGTTCTCCGGAAAAAATTGTAATGTAACCACCAAAGGGAAACCAGCACAAAAAAGCTTACGCTAAAACTGAGAAAAACAACCCAATCAATCCGAAGTATGGAAGTGCCACTTTCACTTCCAACAGAAACAACCAGCAAGGTCGCAGCAAACGCAAAAACAGCGTCGCTAAAGGCTTCAACCCTACTTACATTATGCAAATACTTCACTTTGAATGGTCTGTGTTGGTTATTAAGAAGTACAGCAAACAAACAATTTCTTTAGATTACAATGTATAAAATTAATGCAACTTTCTCCGGAATAATTGCCATAATCCTAGCAATGGGCCAGGTACTAAAACCAGAAAGAGAAGTTGCCCGTCAATTTTATCGATAAGGGCCGAAAGCAGTTCAATGCTAACAATGCTGATGGCAAAACCTATAGAGTTCACCATAGTTAGCCCGGTACCTTTCAGCTCAGGTACCACGGAATTGGCAACAAGCGAAGAGAACTGTGGGGAATCTGCAGTAACCGCCATCCCCCAAATTGAAAAGCAGAACAGGAAACCGGCCGGAGCTAATTCAAAAAACAAGGGAGATAACAGACAGCATAACCCGGAAAGGGCAAGGGCAGTCCTGGCCACTCTAAGGCTTCCGAACCTCAGGGAAAAATAACCTCCGAGAATGCAGGATATACCTCCCAGGGCTATGATAATAAAAGTCCAGACAGGAACCGATACCTTCTCAACCTGACCTTCGTTAAAGACATATAAGGCGTAAGCTAAAAAGCCCCAGAAGGCGTAAAGTTCCCACATATGCCCAAAATAGCCAATAGCGGCTTTCCTGAATCCGCTGATCCTGAATAGCGCGGGGCCAGCCTCCAGCCGCAGTTTTATACTCGGCCTTCGGTATGGGCCATCTTTTACAAGTATCCAAAGCAGTATTCCACCAAAGACGGCCATTGCCGAGGCTGCCAAAATTACGATTTCGTAATCCCGACCGAATTCTGCGCCTTTTATAAAGTAGGGAAAGGACTTTCCTAGTACTAATGCCCCTACTAATAGTCCAAGTGCTTTTCCAAGGCCCGATTCAAAATAATCCGCTGCGATCTTCATACCTACCGGATATATACCTGCCAGGAAGAATCCGGTCCCGAATCTCGCTGTTAGCAGCAGCAGCTTGGAATCACCGGTAAAGAGGACCGCCAGATTGCAGAAGGCGGCAAGAAAGGCAGAAAACATAAATACCCTGGATGGAGAAAACCGATCGGCGATCATCAACAACGCGAACACCAGGGTGCCTATAATGAAACCCAATTGTACCGAAGACAGTATGTAACCTATGATCTCATTTCCAAACCCAGCTTTGGCACCCAACTCATCCACCACCGCATTTCCGGCAAACCAGACCGTGGTGCAGGCGAACTGGGAAAATATTATGGTAGGGAGGATATGCGGCTTCGGTTTCAAACTCAGCGATTATTGAATAAAAGTGACCCTGGCGATCTTTCCGTTTTCTACCTCATAGATTGCAACAGCAGTAAACTGTTGACCATTTACTGTAACCAATTCCTGATCTATGACCTTTTGGCCGATAACAATGCGATTCAGGATCTCGGCCTTTAGATCCGGTGTTGAGGCGAAAAACCCACCGTATTGTTCCTTGAGCTTTTCTATACCCTCAGACCTTAAGGTATTGGGAAATGAAAATAGTTTGACCTTATCTGAATAAGTATCTGCAAAAGCTTCGATATCCCGGGAGTTGTAAGCATCCAACTGTTGCTGGACAATAAATTCAGGAGATCCCTCCGCGACCAGGGCCAGTTTAGTTCCAGTGTCGTTAATGGCTAATCTGCTTATACTGTAAAGTTCTTTATTTTCGAATGTTTTGATAGTTTCCCATTCCTGCCCGCTAGCCGGATTGTACAAAAGGAGTTTGTTGCCCTCTCCGGCAAGGATGCTGCCATTTTTCATCCAACATATGTCCTGAATACCTGCTGGCATTTTGACGATCAGGTCGGTAGCCCCACTGATCGGATCAAGGGATCTTAACTCAGCAGAGCCATTTTCATAACTAATGTAACTAATGCGATCAGAATCCGGAATGTTTTGTAAAGAACGTCCTATGTTTTTCTGAACCGTATAATTAGAGCCGTCCTTAAAATTAGAGTTAACCAGGTCCATTCGTTCTTCGGTCAAAACCGCGGAAAGGACTTGCTGCTTAGAGACCCAGACATGATAACCGACCTTTAGATCTTCCAGAAGCAGATCCGGCTTTCCGTCGGAAAGCTTGTAAGAATACAGCAATTGGGTACCGTCTTTATCCAGACGAATAGCTGAAACCGCTTTTTTTCCGGGTATTTTTAAGGGGGAATACTCACTTCCTTCCGTAGTAGCTGAAACCCATGAAATACCACCCGAATTAAGATCGTACTTGGCAATATCCGTCTGTCCATCCCTGGTAGACGAGAAAAGGACAGACCCATCTTCGTAAAATGAAGGTTGATTGTCATAGCCCGGATTGTTGGAAATGTTCCTCAGGTTCTTAAATTCAAAACCGTCCGATGCAGGTATCAGATCCAATAAATAAACTTCAGTATCTGGCTGCCCAAAGAGATAAGATCCTGACAGGCATGCCAGGAAGAAGAAACAGTTCTTCATAACTTAAAGGTATTTGGAAAGATGTTATTAATTCGTCACAAATTTTTGAAGAAGCGCACGTACCCTTGCCGTGTTCTCTACAAAGTACTGGGCCTGAGTCTTTTGACGCCCTACTTTTACGGTAATACTATCATTGGGTAATTCCTGGAACATAAACTCATCCGTCCAGTCGTCTCCTATGGCAAAGATAAAATCGTACTCCTTTTCAGATATCATTCGCATCGCGGCCCGTCCTTTGTTTACATTACTGCTCTTGATCTCCAGTACCTTATTCCCGGAGAGCACGCTGATATCGTCAGTACCGATAAGACTTGTAAGCACGGTGGTAAGTTCTGTCGCCCTAAGGTTCCCAAAATCCGGATCCGTATTGCGGTAGTGCCAGGCAAGGGAGTAATTCTTTTCCTCGATAAATGAGCCGGGGGTACGGTCTACAAAGGACTCCAAAACAGGTCTTATTTTTTCCATCCAGTCATTCTTTACTTGTTCCAGCAAACTAAAAGGCTCACCGTCCCTGGAAATCCAAACCCCGTGCTCTACGATCATATTGTACTTCTTTTTGAGAAACCAGCGTTCAAAAGTGTCCTTGTCCCTGCCGCTTATCAAAAAAACTGTAGTGTCCGGCTGTTTGTTCAGCTCATCCAGCAGTTTGTACAATTCTTTATCCGGACTGGCTTTTTGGGGGTCGGACTGAAAGCCCGCCAGGGTACCATCATAGTCAAGGAATAGGATCTTTTCGTCAGCTTTCCCGAATTTCTCTACCAGGGAATTTTGAAGGCTTTCCGTGATTCTCCTGGAAATGTTTATGGCATCGAGCTCTCTTTGTTCTCTTAGAGAAGTCATGAAATCATTGGCCCATTTTTCCACATTGTAACGCTCAAGACGTTTCTGAAGCTGAGAATTTCGTTCTTTCTGCTCTTCTACAGGCATATTGATAGCCCGGTAGAGCGATTCGGATATCTGTTCAAAATTATTGGGATTAATAAGCAAGGCTTCATTCATTTCGTTGGCAGATCCGGCCATCTCGCTCAGGATCAAAACCCCTGTTTTATCTGTCCTGGTAGCAATGTATTCCTTAGCCACCAGATTCATACCATCGCGAATAGGAGTAAGCCATGCGATATCGCTGGAAGTGTACAGGTCAATGAGGTTCTCAAAGGGTAGCGACCTGTAAAAGTACCAGATGGGTGTCCAACTGACCGTTGCCAATTCTCCATTGATCCGCCCCACGAGTTCATCCACTTCTCTTTTAAGGAGTTGATATTGAGGCACGTTGGAACGGGAAGGAACAGCCAGGATGATTAGTCGGACTTTTTCCTTGTATTCCGGGTATTTTTTGAGGAAATACTCAAAGGCATTCAATCGTTTAGCGATCCCTTTGGTATAATCCAGCCGGTCTATGGAAAGGATGAATTTGGCATCCGGTGTAGATTCTTTGTGCTTGTTTAACCTTCGTTGAAGATCAGATTGCTCACTAGCCTTATTGTTGCCATGATTTTTGGCAGCTGTACTGAATTTCTTGTAATCAATACCCATGGGGAAAGAATCCACTTTAACCAATCTATTGCTAACATCTATTTCATTGAAATGCACTTCCAGTCCCAGCAATCTTCTAACGGAACTCAGAAAGTGCCTTTCGTAGTCGTAAGTGTGAAACCCGATCAGATCCGATCCGAGCAGGCCCTCTAATACTTCTTCCCTCCAGGGCAGGGTACGGAAAATCTCGTAAGATGGAAAAGGAATATGCAAGAAGAAACCAATGGCGATGTTGGGCCTTTGTTTTCTAACCATCTGCGGAACCAACATCAATTGGTAGTCATGTATCCATATAGTGTCTTCCTCATCAGAACTGGCAAGGACGGCATCCGCGAATTTTTGATTTACATTTTTGTAGGTATTCCAACTGTCGAGTTCAAACTCCGAATATTCCAAAAAGTAGTGAAATAATGGCCAGATGGTCCGGTTACTGAAACCGAAATAAAACCCGTCCACTTCTTCCTGGCTGAGGTTTACCTTGGAGGAGCCGTGTTCTGCAAGGGCTTTATCTATCTGCGGAGCAAGCTCTTTTGGAATTTCCTCATCTGTGAGTCCACTCCAACCTATCCAAAGACTGTCTCCACCGGAATGAACGGATTTCATGCCTGTCGCCAATCCTCCCACGCTGGGTACAGCGGTAATGCTTCCATTGCTAATTTGTAGCTGTACGGGGAGTCTATTTGAGATTATGATAGTTTTGCCCATAAAAAGGAGGTTTTTGGCGGGAATTGCTTTTAATTTCTCTAAATTTCGTCAAATTGCACGGCAAAACCAACTTGTAAAAAACATTTAGCGGATATTTAAAAATGGACAATCTGGATTACGGAATTATCGGAAATTGCAGAAGTGCGGCATTAATTTCCAAAACTGGTTCATTAGAGTGGTGTTGCCTTCCTGAATTTGACTCTTCTTCTGTCTTTGCCAAGCTACTGGATACTGAGAAGGGGGGTAGTTTTGAGATCCTGGTTGACGATTCCTACGAGATCAGCCAACGGTATAAAAAAAATACCGCAGTACTGATCACGAAGTTCTCTGATGGGGACAACATCTTTGAAGTGCATGATTTCATGCCGCGTTATTACACTGAGAGCGGTAAGTATCACGCACCACCGGAAGTAGCCAGGCATATAAGACATATACAGGGCAAACCAAAGTTTCGGGTGCACTATGATCCGAAACTGGAGTACGCGCTGGGAAAAACCAAGACCTATGTCAAAAAGAATTTTGTAGTCAGCCTTACCACCAAGGAAAAATTCGACACAATTTTCCTGTATACCTCATTTAACAAAAATGCCGTGGTTGAAGGCCGGGAACTGGAGGTTACCAAAAACGGCTACTTTCTTTTAGGATATAATGAAAAGATATTACAACCCACTTCAAGGAAAATATATCTGGACCTTGAGCGCACCAAGGTCTATTGGCTAAACTGGACCAACCGTACCCCCACTTATAACAAATACAACAAAGAGATCACCAGGAGCGCTATTACCTTGAAATTGCTCAGCTATGACAAGACCGGGGCGGTTCTTGCAGCAGCCACAACTTCCTTACCTGAAACTATTGGGGAGGTACGCAATTGGGATTATCGCTTTTGCTGGATCCGTGATGCCTCCATGGTTATAAAGGTTATGGCCAATTTGGGGCACAAGAATGTTGCCCGAAGGTATTTACAGTTCATAATTGACCTTATTCCGGATAAGGACGAGAAGCTGCAGATAATGTACGGGATCAATAAGGAAAAGACCCTCACGGAAGAAACGCTGGACCATTTAAGCGGTTATAAGGGATCTAAACCGGTTCGAATAGGAAACGCCGCCTATGCGCAAAAGCAGAATGATATCTATGGGATATTGATGGATGTAATGCACGCTCAATTGGTCCGATTCAGTACCGATATTGAAAACGGGGAGGAACTTTGGGGGATAACCAAAGGTATCGTCTGGATCGTTACCAGGCACTGGCGTGAACCAGATAAAGGAATTTGGGAATTCCGGACAGAAGACCGACACTTTACTTTCTCAAAAGTGTTGTGCTGGGTGGCCATAGACCGGGCTATCAAAGTAGCGCGTATCCTTAAGAAAACCCGTAAACTGGATCAGTGGGTTCCCCTGGAGCAGGAGATCAAACAGGATATTCTTGAAAACTCATGGAACAAAAAGGTCAATGCCTTTACGCAATCCTATGGCTCAGACCACCTGGACGCATCGGTATTGCTCATGGAATCTTACGGTTTTATTCACGCAAGGGACCCTAAATTTGTGAGTACGGTAAAAGCTATTGGAAAAGATCTTAACAACGGCGGCTTACTCTATCGTTATAAGAACGAAGATGATTTCGGTCTTCCTTCATCTTCATTTACTATCTGTACATTTTGGTACATCAATAGCCTGTTCAAAATAGGGGAGGAAGACGAGGCAATGAAACTCTTTGATCAGATCCTGGGCTATAGTAATCACCTGGGGCTGTTTAGTGAGGACATCGATTTCAAAACCAAAAGGCTATTGGGTAATTTTCCACAGGCCTATTCCCACCTTGCGCTTATAGAATGCGCGGTCAACTTTGCCAACAAAGCAGGGGAGGAAAAGGTTTTGGAATCCATGCGCGAATAGGACTGCCAAACACTAATTTCTAGGACTTAATTGCTCAGCTTTTTGTTTAATGTTTTCTAATAGCCCTCTAAAGTGTTCCGCGGTAGTAAACGGATTCATTATCGTTGTTCGCAAATAGTGTTTTCCCCTGAGTTTTGTTTGTACGATATAGAAGGTACCTTCTTCCAGGATCTGTTGCCTGATCTTTTGGTTAATACGATTTAAGGCTTCCTCATCATGGTTCTTATCCCGGTACCTGAAGCATAAAATGTTGGTCATTGGCCTTACGGCAAGCTCAAAATCGGGATGCTGATCAATGAGATCGGCAAATTGATGGCCCAGATCGTAAAGGGTACTAACAAAAGTGTCAAATATTACAGGGCCGTATTGCTTCAGCAGCATATACCAGTGCAAACTCATCATATGTTTGGTACATTCAAATGTTCGCTTGGCCAGGTTGTACCAGTCTTCTTCCCTGGAGGCCTCTAAAAGATAGTCTGCTTTCTGCCTGAAGGTTGTATGGGAATTGGTTCCGTCCCGGAACAGTAGGGCAGTGGTAATGCCGGGCATCATCATCATCTTATGTCCGTCAATAACCACGGAATCAGACATAGCCGCACCGGATAAAAGGTGTTTGTATTTTTCCGAAAAGAAAGCCCCTCCGCCATGGGCCGCGTCGACATGGAACCACAGGCCATTTTCTTGTGCGAATCGCGCCAGGGATTCAAGGTTGTCATGGATCCCGGTTGCTGTCGCGGGAGCACTGCCAACTATGGCAAAGACTTCCAGGCCGTTTTCTTTTGCTTGCTGATAAGCTTCTTCCAGTTTATCCGTCCTTATGCTGAAATCGGCATTGGTCGGGATTTTGATGATCCCATTTTCTCCCAGTCCCATGATCCTGACCGCCCGATCTATACAATAATGCGCTTCCTCAGAAACCATTACCGCCAGATTGGTTTTGGTTCCCTCGTTCCACACATCATGAGAAGCTTTATTTTTTCTTGCACTTAAGAGTGCGGTGAGGTTAGCCAGGGTACCGCCGGAGGTAAGAAAACCGTTGGCGCCTTCCGGATAACCCACAGTACTACACAACATGTCTGTAACCACCCTTTCCATTGCGGTAGGTGCTGCGCCCATTTCATAGATCCCCATGCCGTTATTCATAAAGGCGCTTAGCAGCCCGCTTAGCCCCGTGATCGGCGCGGCCGGACTTATCTGATGCCCCATGTATTTAGGATGGTGAATGTGAATGGTATGTTCAAGCATTCGCTCGAGGAAATCGTCCGGATCGCCTTCCTTGAAGAACCGCTTCCAAAACTTATGCTCTTCTACCGGTATTTTCCAATCGATTACTTTGGAGTTTTCCCCTTTAAGTGACTCCTCCAAATGGTCTGCCAGTTTATCTATGAGTTGGTGCCCCTGATGCCTGAAATCAGATGGTGAATATACCTCACCTAATAAATCTTTACCCATAACGTAAATGTAAGGGTATTTGCCTTCCTAACAATCCTTGTAAAAACAAAAACCATCCTCATTCGGAGGATGGTTTCAACTTCTGTCTCACAAAAGTTTTGATTTGAATTAGTCAAAGGTATATCCGCCGTCAGCGGCTATTTTGTCTGCTATTTGAGTGCGAAGCGCAACTACATTGGGTTGATTGGTATACTTGGTAAATCGCTTCAGACCCATAAGCATGATACGTTGCTCATCTCCTTCGGCAAATGATACTATCGCTTCTTTGCCTTTTTGAATGGTGGTATCTACCGCCTCGTAGAGGTACAATTTGGCCATGGCTATCTGGGCTGCCTGAGAATCCTCTCCAAACCTTTTGGCGTTCTTTTCGGTTCTTAGTAGCGTTGATTCTGCCATATAGATCTCGATCAGGATATCGGAAGCAGCCATTAGCAGTTGCTGGTGCTTGTCCAATTCAGTACCGTATTTCTGGACGGCACTTCCCGCCACCATGAGGAACACTTTTTTGAGTCTGGCCAGCAATTCCTTTTCTTCTGAGAAGAGTTCTGAAAAGTCAGGCGTTTCAAAAGAAGGGATCCCCATCAGTTCCTCTCCAACCGCCGTTGCGGGTCCCAGCAGATCTACATGACCTCTCATCGCCTTCTTTACCAGCATTCCTACTGCGAGCATGCGGTTGATCTCGTTTGTTCCTTCGTATATTCTTGAGATCCTGGCGTCTCTCCAGGCAGATTCCATGGGAGTGTCCGCGCTGAAGCCCATGCCACCAAAGATCTGTATTCCCTCATCTGTGGTGTCTTGTACATCTTCGGACACCGCAACCTTCAGTATGGAACATTCAATAGCGTATTCCTCAACCCCTTTGAGCTCGGCCTCCTGATGCGAATTGCCTTCGGCTTCACGGATAGCGATACGATCTTCAATATCCTTGGCTGCCCTGTAGCAAGCAGATTCACCTGCATAGGCGTTGGTAGCCATACGAGCGATCTTAACCTTTATAGCCCCGAAATTAGCAATAGGGGTTTTGAACTGAATGCGTTCGTTGGCATATTTCACGGCCTCGCCGGTTACCCTCCTTTGTGCATCCAGGCATGCGGCTGCCAGTTTGATCCTTCCGATATTCAAAGCATTCATGGCTATTTTAAAACCGTTTCCTCGTTCGGAAAGCATGTTTTCAACAGGTACCTTGGTTTCATTAAAGAATACCTGCCGGGTAGAGGAGGAGTGAATTCCCAGCTTTTTTTCCTCGTCCCCAAGGCTAATACCGTTATCAGGATCATTCTCTACTATAAAACCTGTAATATTCTTATCATCCTCTATACGGGCAAATACAATGAACAGTTTGCAAAAACCAGCATTAGAGATCCACATTTTCTGTCCACTGATACTGTAGTACTTCCCATCTTTGGAGCGTACAGCTTTGGTCTTTCCTGAATTTGCATCAGAACCAGCTCCGGGTTCGGTAAGGCAATAGGCTCCGAACCACTCGCCGGAAGCTAGTTTCGGCACATATTTTTGTTTCTGCTCTTCGGTACCATACAAAGTGATCGGCATAGTTCCAATTCCCGTATGCGCCCCGAATGCGGTGCTAAAGGATCCGGTGGCACCGGAAATGTAGTCGCACACCAGCATGGTTGACACAAAACCCATACCCATTCCTCCACAGGATTCAGGAACAGCAACGCTGAGCAGTCCAAGCTCACCGGCCTTTTTCATGCATTCCTCTGTATAGGCATAGTCTTTTTGCTCAAAGCGCTCCCAATGGGCCCATAACTCGCGGTCGACAAACTCCTTAGTGCTTTCACGCATCATCTTTTGTTCTTCAGACAGGTCTTCGAGCGTAAAAACATCCTCGCATTTGGTTTCCTTTACCAAAAACTGCCCGCCTCTCAGCAATTCTTTATTTAAGGTTTCTGTACTCATAGATATTTGATTTGAGAAAAAAGAGGAAAGAAAAGAGCTAAAAGATTTCTATTTTAAGACCATTTTGAAAGCTCATGGTCATTCTTTGCCATTCTTCTATGTTATCTTCCAGTTTTTTCAGGGTGTTATTGTTTATGTACTTTCACAGGATTTATCCTTTTTAATTCAAAAACTCATAGATGCCTGCTGCGCCCTGGCCTGTTCCAACACACATAGTCACCATGCCGTATTTCCCCTTCATGTCCCTTTTCCGCATTTCGTCAAACAGTTGCACGGACAATTTAGCTCCTGTACAGCCGAGGGGATGACCTAAAGCGATAGCACCTCCATTGACATTGATAATATCAGGATTAAGGTCTAGTTCCCGTATCACGGCCAGGGATTGGGAAGCAAAGGCCTCATTGAGCTCAATCAGCTCAACCTCAGATTGTTTCATCCCAGCTTGTTTAAGGGCTTTTGGCACTGCTTTTACCGGCCCGATCCCCATGATCCTGGGCTCCACCCCGGCAGCTGCATAATTAACAAGACGGGCGATGGGCTCCAGATTGAGTTCTTTCACCATTTCCTCACTCATTACCAATACGAAGGCAGCTCCGTCACTCATCTGTGAAGAATTACCAGCGGTTACACTTCCGCCAGCCGCAAATACCGGACGCAGTTTAGCCAGGACTTCTTTAGAAGTGTCCGCCCTGGGTCCTTCATCCACGCCAACGGTATAGTTTTTCGTCTCTTTTTTGCCAACTGTATTAATAAAAGTGTGTTCAACTTCAATAGGAACAATTTGTTCTTTGAAACGGTCTCCTTCCTGTGCCTTTAAGGCCTTCATATGGGAGTTGTAAGCAAATTCATCCTGATCTTCCCGGGATACATTGAATTGTTGGGCCACCGCTTCCGCAGTAAGTCCCATTCCCCAGTAGTAGTCCTCATTACCCTCCTTGGCTACCTCGTAGTCCGGAGTGGGTTTGTACCCTCCCATAGGAATGTAACTCATGCTTTCCGCTCCTCCGGCGATAATACAGTCTGCCATTCCGGCCTGTATCTTTGCCGTAGCGATACCAATGGTTTCAAGTCCCGAAGCGCAATAGCGATTCACTGTTACCCCGGGTACATCCTCTATCTCAAGGCCCATAAGGGATATGAGTCGAGCCATATTCAGACCCTGCTCGGCTTCTGGCATTGCATTTCCAACAATGACATCGTCGATGCGCTTTTTATCCAATTGGGGCACCTCTTTCATCATGTGTTCTATGGTCTCCGCTGCCAGTTCATCCGGCCTTTTGAAACGGAATAATCCTCTTGGGGCTTTGCCTACAGCCGTTCTATAGGCTTTTACGATATATGCTGTTTTATTCATTGCTCATTTATATTGTGATGGTTCAAGTAACTGGACGTTCAGAGCCTAGATGCTGGACTTCTTGTCACTAAGGTTATCTATGAACGATCCTATCATTTTTTGAATCTGTAATACTTTAGTTTCCAATTCTTTAAATAAGCCATCATTTAGATATGATTGACTATGCGCTACTATTAGCTGTGTTTCCCATTCAAATGCCGATCCCAGGCTGTTTTCCAGAAAGATCTTAAAATGCCTATTCGTACTTTTGCTTGAGCCTTCTACAATATTAGATGGTATAGAAACTGCAGATCTGTTCATTTGACTCGCAAGATTAAATCTTTCGAAATCAGGAAAGTTTCTGGTGATTCCATAACTTTCTTTCACCAGTTCAATTCCCTCTTGCCAGATCTTAAGTTTTTTAAAATTGTGTCTACTCATCTGTCTAGGCTCTATTATCTACACATCTAATTTCTTAATGGTTTACCTGTCTTCAACATATGCTGTATTCTTTCCAGCGTTTTTCTTTCTGTACAAAGCGAAAGGAAGGCTTCTCTTTCCAGGTCCAGCAAGTATTGTTCGCTTACGTAACTGGCTTCTGAAAGATCACCTCCGGCCATGACGTAGGCCAGCTTGTTGGCAATTTTCTTGTCGTGTTCGGAAATATAGTGTCCGGCCTCCATGGAATCTGTTCCAACCAGGAACATTCCCAGGGCCTGTTTACCGAGCACCTTTACATCTTTTCGCTTAACCGGCCTGGTATAACCAGACTCAGCCATAAGTTTGGCATAAGCCTTGGCGGTGGCAATCTGCCTGTCCTTGTTTACCACAACGATATCTTTTCCTTTCTGGAGGATGCCCAGATCGTAGGCCTCATAGGCGGAAGTAGAGACTTTGGCCATCCCTATGGTTAAAAAGTATTCCTGAAGAACATTCAGTTCCACATCATTTTTCCTAAAGGTATCTGAAGCCCTGAGCGCCATTTCCTTGGAACCTCCGCCACCCGGGATAACGCCCACTCCGAATTCTACCAATCCGATATAGGATTCGGCCGCGGCAACAACCTTGTCCGCATGCAGGGTAAGCTCGCAACCACCTCCAAGACACATTCCATGCGGGGCGGAAACCGTTGGGATAGAGGAGTAACGCATTCGCATTACGGTATCCTGGAACATTTTAATGGCCAGGTTCAGTTCGTCATACTCCTGTTCAACGGCCATCATAAAGATCATCGCGATATTGGCCCCAACTGAAAAATTGGCTGCCTGATTTCCTACAACCAATCCCTGGAAGTCCTTTTCCGCCAGGTCTATAGCCTTATTGAGGCCGGCAATGACATCTCCTCCTATGGTATTCATCTTGGATTGGAACTCCACATTGAGAATACCGTCTCCCAGGTCTTCCACTACAACGCCGCTATTCTTGAAAACTTCGTTGGATTTGCGAATGTTGTCCAATATGATAAAGGCGTCCTGGCCCGGCACCTTCTCCATGGCTTTCTTAGGAATGTCATAGTAATAAGTGGCCCCTTCTTTTACGGAATAGAACGAAGATATTCCCGCATCCTTCATTTCGGTAACCCAAGAAGCTACTTCCTGCCCCTCGGCCTTAATTAGTTCCAGACCTTTCTCCAGGCCAATAGCATCCCATACCTGGAACGGCCCGTGTTCCCAACCGAAGCCGGCTTTCATCGCGTCATCTATCTTGTAGAGTTCGTCGCTGATTTCCGGAATCCTGTGAGATACATAGGCAAAAAGGGCTCCGAAGCTTTTGCGATAGAACTCTCCGGCCTTGTCCTTGCCGTTCACTAAGATCTCAAAGCGATCAATAACCTTGTCTACCGTTTTGGTGAGTTCAAGTGTGGCGAACTTGGCACTTTTCTTAGACCTGTAGTCCATAGTACCCAGGTCCAGGGTAAGTATTTCGCTCTTGCCCTTGTCTCCCTTTACTTTTTTATAAAATCCCTGACCAGACTTACTTCCCAACCACTTGTTTTCCACCATGGTTTGGATAAAATCCGGAAGGCTAAACAGCTGGTGTCGTTCGTCATCCTTACAATTCTCGCTTATCCCGTTGGCCACATGAACCAGGGTGTCAAGGCCTACCACATCTACTGTTCTGAAGGTTGCGGATTTAGGCCTGCCGATTACCGGACCGGTAAGTTTATCCACTTCCTCAACGGTCATACCCAGTTCATTAACCATATGGAAGAGACTCTGAATACTGAAAATTCCAATACGGTTTCCTATAAAGGCAGGTGTGTCCTTGGCAAGCACGGAGGTCTTACCCAGGAATTTTTCCCCATAGGCGTTCAGAAATTCCAGGACTTCCGGTTTGGTCTTGGGACCCGGAATGATCTCAAACAGTTTTAAATATCTGGCAGGATTGAAGAAGTGTGTTCCGCAAAAATGAACCTGAAAGTCTTCACTACGGCCCTCACTCATAAACTGAATAGGGATTCCCGAAGTGTTCGATGTGATCAGAGTGCCAGGCGTTCTGTACTTTTCAAGATTCTCGAACACCTGTTTTTTAATATCCAGACGCTCCACAACCACTTCAATGATCCAATCAACCTCTGAAATTTTGCTTATATCGTCTTCCAGGTTGCCTGTGGTAATGCGTTTCGAAAAACTCTTGTGATATATCGGGGAGGGTTTGGATTTCAATGCCCCATTGAGCGAATCATTAACCAGCCTGTTTCGGACTACACGGTCATCCAGTGACAGGCCTTTCGCTTTTTCTTTTTCAGTAAGTTCTCGGGGTACAATGTCCAGAAGCAGTACTTCCACTCCTATATTGGCAAAATGACAGGCAATACCGCTCCCCATTATTCCGGAGCCGATGACAGCCACTTTATTAATGTGCTTGTTCATAGGTTTAGTTCGTTGCAGAATTTTTGCTGTAGATCTTCTTATCTGTTATTAGCTGATTAATGATTTCTATTACTTCAAAAAAGTGATCCAGTTTCTCTTTGCTCACATTTTCCCTTACTACGTCGTTGAATCTGATGACAACGTCTTTAGAATCTCCTCGTTTTTCAAGCCCAAAAGGGGTCAGGTGGATCAATACGCCGCGCCCGTCTTCAGGGTTTGGCCTTCTTTCGATGAGGCCCTTTTCTTCCATGCTCTTCAGTATCCTGGAAAGGCTGGTGGCTTCCATGCCCATTTTAGGACCCAGAGCGGTAGAAGGGGTGCCGGTTTTAGGATCAATGCTCAAAAGCGTAAAGCCAACGGCCATTGTAGTGCCGAAATGCTTGGCCTCTTCGTTGTACATTCTGGCTACCGCTTGCCAGGTAGCGCGTAGGGCATAATCTATTGTTATTTCCTTCATAAGGTAAAATGTGGTTATCAAAGATATAAAAATTTATTATGCATGCATAATAAATTGCATTAAAATATTAACAAATAAGTCGACTTTCAGTTGGGGGGATGTTGAAAGGGGGGTAGCCCGGATCTTAGGTCCGACGGCCGTAGATGTCGTTATAGAGTGCTATATATTTCTCTTTAATGATCTTCCTTCTAAGCTTCATAGTGGGTGTGAGATGACCATCGTCAACTGACCAAACGTCCGGGGTGAGCCTGAACTGTTTTACCTTTTCCCACTTCGCAAAACTCTCATTTGCAAGATCTACTTCTTCCTGGTACTTGGCTAGTATCTGATCATTAACCACAATATCAGAGTTTTCTCCGAAAGTAATATTGTTCTTATCGGCCCAGTCATAAAGAAACTCATAGTTGGGTTGTATTATAGCTGCCGGCATTTTTTCGCCTTCTCCAACTACCATGATCTGTTCTATGAATTGTGATTGTTTGAATCTGTTTTCCAGCAACTGAGGTGCTACGTATTTACCTCCGGAGGTCTTGAACATCTGCTTTTTCCTGTCCGTAATTTTAAGGAAACCGTCAGCATCTAACTCGCCTATGTCGCCGGTATGGAAATATCCATCTTTGATCACTTCGGCAGTTTTTTCCGGATCCTTGTAATAGCCCAGCATAACCTGTGGTCCCTTTATACAGATCTCGCCATCCTCCGCGATCTTTACATCTGTCCTGCCGATTGGTCTGCCAACGGTTCCAATTTTGAATCCACCGTTGCGCATATCGTTTACAGAAATAACGGGCGAAGTCTCGGTAAGCCCATAACCTTCCATAACGCCCATTTCAGCCGCATTGAATATTCGTGCCAGTCTGGGTTGCAAAGCGGCACTACCGGATGCTATCAACGCAAGATTTCCTCCCAAACCGGCTTTCCATTTACTGAAAATAAGCTTTCTGGCCCATTTTAGCTGCTGTTCGTACCACCATCCGTTCTGTCCATAGGGCTCAAAACGCAATCCGACCTTTACCGCCCAAAAGAAGAGTTTCTTTTTTATTCCGCTGAGATCGTTTCCTTTTGCGATTATCTTGTCATATACTTTTTCCAACAGTCTTGGCACGGCGGTCATTACATGCGGTTCGGTTTCTTTGAGGTTATCACTGATGGTCTCCAGGGATTCTGCAAAATAGATCGCCACGCTCCTGTATTGATAGAGATACATCAACATACGCTCATAAACATGGCAAACTGGTAAGAAGCTCAACGCTCTTACGGAACCATCCGCTATGGGCAGCCGTTCCGAACTTTCCAGGGCATTGCTTACAATATTCATATGCGATAGCATAACGCCCTTAGGCTTACCTGTAGTTCCGGAAGTATAGATCAGGGTGGCCAGATCGTCTGCTTTAACGACCTCTTTTAGTTTTTCTACTTCGTTTTGGTTGGAATTGTCCGCTCCAAGTTCCAGTACCTCCTCCCAGTTTTTACAGCCTGGAACCTCATCAAAAGAATATACTTCAATCAGTGAAGGAACCTGCGCTTTTATCGCTTTTACCTTTTCATAGACTTCTGCACAGGAAACAAAGCAATACTTGGATTCGGAATGATTAAGTACATAGGCATAATCTTCTTCCGAAATAGTAGGGTAGATGGGAACGTTCTGTGCACCTAACTGAAGTACTCCGATATCCATGATATTCCATTCAGTCCTATTGGTCATGGATATCAACGCTATCTTGTCATTCGCCCCAATGCCCATTCGCAGTAGTGCCCGGCTAATGGCATTTGCCTTGTCCACGTACTCCTGAGTGGAAGTTGTTACCCATTCGCCATTGTATTTGGTAACTAAAGCATTGTCCAATGGGAATTTCTCCAGTTGGAAATATGGAAAATCGAAAAGTCTGGTAATCTCTTGCATACTAAGTTTCTCTATGGTAATCGCAAAATAGGAAAAGGAAACCGGATTCAAAAATCGGACTTTCTAAATCCCTGATTAGCGGTAACTTTAACGAATACTAAGTTGGAGCAACGGTCCTTAAGTGAAATGTAACTTCATACCCTCATGACTCGCAGTGAAACCGAGCTTTTGATAAAAGTTCAACGCATCGGGCCTTTTTTTGTCGGTAGTGAGTTGAACCAAATGGGCTCCACGCTCCTCAGCCCTTGAAATTGCCCATTCAAAGAGCTTTTGTCCTATTCCCTGCCCGCGATAAGATTTATGTACCCTAACCGCTTCTATTTGTGCTCTGACCCCGCCCTGATAGGTGAGGTATTGAATGAAACTTAACTGAAGGGTGCCTATTATATCACCCGAATCGTTTTCCAGGACCATTAATTCCTGGTTTGGATCTGAGATGATGTTATTAAACGCTTCGACATAAACCGCAGGCAGAGGTTCTGTAAAGCGCTCTCTTTTTTGTCCCAACGGGTCATCTGCCAGCATTTTTACGATTTTAGGGAGGTCTTTTAGTTCTGCCCTTCGTGGAATATTGGAGGAAATCATAAGTTCATTTGGTTTTATAATGCCTTCAGGCATTATCCCTTGTGTTGACCTTGAAAAGTAAGCAAGATTTTTGTAAAATTTGGTTAATCGAGATTAGCCTATCAGTACTTTATTAGGAAGAGACAGCGGCTTTTTCCAAAATCCAATTACGCGCATTCACAAACGCCTCCAGCCAGGGTGATACCTGATCTTCCCTGCCATCTGGGTAATAGGCCCAGTTCCATGGGAAGGTAGAACGCTCAATATGCGGCATGGTAACGAGATGCCTTCCGGTACTGTCGCAGAGCATGGCGGTATTGTAATCACTTCCGTTTGGATTGGCAGGATAGGACTCATAACCGTATTTGGCTACAATTTCATAGGTTTCTTCCTCATGGGGGAGCTTAAACTTTCCCTCCCCATGTGAGATCCAAACCCCCAGGGTGCAACCTTCGAGGGTGGAAAGCATTACCGAATTGTTTTTTTGGATCTTGACTGATGTAAAATTGCTCTCGTGTTTTCCGGAATCATTGTAGGTCAATTTACCATGGATCTCGTGATCCGGGTTGATGAGGTCTAATTCCATAAACAGCTGACAGCCGTTACAGATCCCAACAGAAAGGGTATCAGGGCGCGCGAAGAAGTCTTTTATTACCGCATTGGCCTTTTCATTGTATTTGATCGCCCCGGCCCAGCCCTTGGCGCTTCCCAATACATCTGAATTGGAAAATCCTCCTACGGCTCCCAGGAATTGCACATCCTCAAGAGTCTCCCTACCGGAAATGAGGTCAGTCATATGGACGTCTTTAACATCGAAGCCCGCCAGGAACATGGCGTTGGCCATTTCCCGTTCAGAATTGCTCCCTTTTTCCCTGAGAATGGCCGCTTTTGGTCTTGGTCCATGATTTGAAAAGGCCTCCGACTTTCCGGTAAAATGGGTTGGAAAACTGTAGCTTAGGGGTTGCGATTTGTAGTTTGTAAATCGCGCCTTAGCCAGTCCATTGGCAGTTTGCTTATCGTCCAGCAAATACGAAGTATAATACCATTTATCACGAAGTGCAGAAACGTCCAGGTCCAATGCTGCCTCATGGTTTCTAATATTAAGTACGGATCTATCAGTGACTTGCCCTATTTTTCTGTAGTCTATCCCGGCTTCCTTCAGCACCTCCTCAATGCTATCATCTTTGGATTGGAAAACCAATCCGGCATTTTCAGCAAAAAGTAGTTTTACCGTATCCGGCTCTCCCAGATCACTAAGATCAATATCTGCTCCAAGGTTTAGGTCAGAAAAACACATTTCCAAAAGGCTCGTGATCAGACCACCTGAAGCGACATCGTGGCCGGCAAGGATCTGTCCCTGTCTTATAAGCTGTTGTATGCTGTTAAAGACCTTACGGACATATTCCGCATCCTTAATGTCCGGAACCTGGTTCCCGAGTTTGTTCAATATCTGGGCAAATGAAGAGCCACCAAGTTTATACGAATCTTGAGATATGTTGATGTAGTAAACCGCACCGCCTCCTTTTTGCAATACCGGTTCCACAACATTGGCAATCTCATCGCAGTGTGCTGCTGCTGAGATGATCACGGTTCCGGGGGCGATAACTTCCCCGTCAGGGTACTTTTGTTTCATAGAAAGGGAGTCCTTTCCGGTAGGTACATTGATACCGAGGGTAATGGCAAAATCAGAAACCGCCTGAACTGCCTCATATAATCGGGCATCTTCTCCTTCATTTCGGCAGGGCCACATCCAATTTGCCGAAAGAGAAACAGATTTTAGGCCTTCTGTCAACGGAGCCCAGACAATATTCGTCAATGCTTCTGCAATGCTGTTCCTGCTCCCTGCTCCCGGATCTACCAAAGCAGAAATTGGCGAATGGCCCACAGAGGTGGCGATGCCTTCCTTCCCTTTATAATCCAATGCCATTACGCCGCAATTGTTCAATGGGAGTTGTAGCGGGCCGGCACACTGCTGTTTAGCCACCAGGCCTCCCACACAACGGTCCACTTTGTTGGTAAGCCAGTCTTTGCATGCTACGGCCTCGAGTTGTAAAACGCTCTCCAGGTAAGTATTGAAATTGCTCAGGGTATAATCCAATGAAGCGTAATTCCTGTTTAGACTTTGGTCTGACATCACAGTTTTGGGTGAACTTCCAAACATATCAGCCAATTCCAGATTCATAGGGATTTCTCCGCTTTTCTCGGATTCAAAAACAAAGCGATGGTCCCCGGTTACTTCACCTACTTCATACAAAGGTGATCTTTCACGGGATGCGATCCGCTCTAAAAGCTTGATATCCTTTTCACTGATTACCAGACCCATTCGTTCCTGGGATTCATTACCGATAATCTCCTTTGCGGAAAGGGTGGGGTCTCCTATTGGAAGTGCGTCCAGTTGTATCTTCCCCCCGGTTTCTTCCACCAGTTCGGAAAGACAATTGAGATGGCCGCCGGCCCCGTGGTCGTGTATGGAAACGATCAGGTTCTCCTGGCTCTCAACCATTCCTCGTATGGCGTTGGCTGCTCTTTTCTGCATTTCCGGATTAGATCGCTGAACGGCGTTCAGTTCAATCAGTGATCCAAATTCTCCGGTATCTGCACTGGAAACGGCTGCACCACCCATTCCGATACGGTAGTTGTCTCCACCCAATATCACGATCTTGTCTCCCTTAGCCGGAGTATCTTTTAGTGCCTGGTCTGCTTTGCCATATCCAATGCCTCCCGCAAGCATGATCACCTTGTCATAACCAAGTCTGCGACTATTTTCCTCGTGCTCAAAGGTGAGAAGCGAACCGCAGATAAGGGGCTGCCCGAACTTATTGCCAAAATCCGACGCCCCGTTAGAGGCTTTGATCAGTATATCCATTGGGGTCTGATACAGCCAATCGCGCTCCTGCATACCGTTTTCCCAGTCGCGGTTCTCAGCCAATCGCGAATAGGAGGTCATATATATAGCTGTTCCCGCAAGCGGAATAGACCCTTTTCCACCAGCCAGCCGGTCTCGGATCTCACCTCCGGAACCTGTAGCAGCTCCATTGAAGGGTTCTACGGTTGTAGGAAAGTTGTGGGTTTCAGCTTTGAGCGAAATCACCGATTCAAAGGGCTTTTCCGCGTAAAAGTCGGGTTCATCCGCCTTCTTAGGGGCGAATTGTACAACTTCCGGACCTTTGATGAAAGCCACATTGTCTTTGTAGGCAGAAACAATGGAATTTGGGTTGGTTTCCGAGGTCTTTTTGATCAATTTAAAAAGGGAAAGTGGCTTTTCTTTGCCATCAATTACAAAAGTCCCGTTGAAGATCTTATGCCTGCAGTGTTCAGAGTTTACCTGGCTGAATCCGAAAACCTCAGAATCTGTTAGTTTTCTTCCCAACCTTCCCGCAAGTTCTTCAAGATAGCTTACCTCTTCCTCGCTCAAAGCAAGTCCTTCCTGTTCATTGTATCGTCCGATATCTTCAATTTCCAAAACAGGCTCCGGCTTCATATCAATCGTAAAGATATCTTGCCCCAGATTGGGATATTTCTGAAAGAGCATGGGATCAAAGTCATTGAAGGAATCAGTGACGGCTGTGAATTCTTCTATCCGCTCAATACCTGAAATTCCCATGTTTTGGGTTATCTCTGTGGCATTGGTACTCCATGGTGTGATCATAGCCGCTCTTGGGCCAACAAAAAAGGCGTCGAGAGACGCCAGGTTGATTTTAGGTTGGTTGCCGAATAACCATGTAAGTTTTTGGATGGTTTCCTTAGAAAATTCTTTGGTGGACTGGACGGCAAAAACCTTTTTGGTCTTCTCCCCGAAAAAATGGATCATGGACTAAGAGGTTGATAGTTTTAAGAAAGTCCAAATTTACGGCTTTTTAACTAAAGATGGAGTTGTCTCAGGAACAGTTTTCAAGAATAAGTTGTTGATTACTTTCGCTTGAGTCGCGCCATATAAAAACCATCAAATCCGGCTTCTGAGGCGAAGATGGACTGTTCCTCTTCCAGGCTGAATTCCTCGCCGGCATCCGATTGAAGAAATTCCTGAACCTGATCGGAATTCTCCTGCCGGAGGATGGAGCAAGTAGCATATACCATAGTGCCCCCTTTTTTTACCATCTTGCTGTAATCCCGTAATATGGTCTTCTGGGTTTGGATTACCCTATCCAGAAACTCAGGTTGTAGTTTCCATTTGGCGTCCGGATTTCTTCTTAGGACCCCTGTGCCGGTACAAGGAACGTCTAGCAGCAGTTTGTCTGCACGTTGTGTTAATTTTTTGATGACCTTCTGGGAATCAATATGCCTTGTTTCCGTGTTGTGTACCCCATTCCTTCTCGCCCTGCGTTTTAACTCCTTTAATTTGCCAGGATAGATATCGAGCGCAAGGAGTTGGCCTTTGTTTTCCATCAAGGCTGCCAGGTGTAGGCTTTTGCCTCCGGCTCCCGCACAGGCGTCAATGACAAAATCCCCCGGACTTATCTGAAGAAAGGGAGCCACAAGTTGAGAGGCCGCGTCCTGTACCTCAAAAAGTCCGGCTTTAAAAGTCGGGGAGGCAAAAACATTAGCGCGTTTTTTCAGCCTTAAGGCATTGGGATATCCTTTAATCGTTTCTGTCTCTAATTTGTCCGCAGCCAGCAGTTGCTGCAGCTCGGATCTTGTGGTTTTTAAGGTATTTACCCTTAGAATGACCTCCGCTTGTTGGTTTAAAGCGGCTATTTCTGCCGTCCAGAGTTCTTCTCCCAGTGTTTTGGCGCCCAGGCTATCCAGCCAGTCCGGAATGGACTCCCGGTATTTTCTAATCCTGGAAAGTTCATCAAATTTTCCCTTTATCCTTCTCACCGGGGTGCCTGAAAACTGTTTCCAGTCCGGCAAGCTAATTCCCCTGAGAACCGCCCATACTGCAAATACCCGGAAAAGATCTTCTCTGGAATAGGGAGGCCGTACACCGGCGATTTTAGCATAGAGCCTTTTCCATCGAACGATATCGTATGTAGTTTCAGCGATAAACCCTCTATCCCGGGATCCCCAGCGTTTGTCTTGTTTTAAAACCCGTTCAACAGTTTTATCCGCCAGTTGCCCTTGGTTGAATATGTCTTCCAGTGCACTTATCGTGGCAAAAACCAGGTTCTTGTGTAGTCTCATCAAAAGAATTAAAGGGCAAAGGTACGGTTTTGGAATCGCTTAAAATATGTAATTTGTTGTCCAAAGCTATCCATTGAAAGAACGGGATCTTATCGAAGCTTTGCGCACCGGAGACAGCCTGGCTTACAGCCAATTGCTTGATGAGTATCAGCAGAAAGTCTTTAGTACCTGCCTTTCTTTCGTTCCTAACCGGGAGGACGCCGAGGACATCAGTCAGGAGGTATTCGTTGAGGTCTTTAACTCAGTAGGCAAATTTAATGGTAGATCTAAGCTTGGCACCTGGATCTATAGGATCGCTGTAAATAAAAGCCTGGAGTTTATCCGTAAAAAAAATACCAAAAAACGATTTGGTTTCATGCAATCCCTATCAGGAAATGTAGTCCCTGTTGATAGAAGCTCCTACTTTACGGAATTTAATCATCCCGGAATACAGTTGGAAAATAAAGAACGAACTGAGTTATTATTCCGGGCAATAGACCAACTACCGGAAGCTCAAAAAGTTGTTTTCACCCTGCACAGGATTGATGGCATGAGCCATAAGGAGGTGGCCGAAATCACTAAAAAGAGTATCTCATCCGTGGAATCAATAATGTTCAGGGCCAAGAAGAACCTGCAGAAAATATTGTACAATTATTACAAAAACGAAGATGCTTAGCGCAAGTTTTTTTTGTTAATGGCATCTTAAATTATGAATAGCAAATTATGAAGGATAAGGAAAAAATTCAATCCAGGGTAGATCAAACCCTTGACGTCTCTTCTCAAATGAAAGAAGTTAGGATATCTCCTTTTTTTAAAGAAAAGGTACTCAGGAGATTGAATGAAAAAGCGGAACCAGAAACTCAGACTTTGGTATTGGCGTGGTTCAGGCCGGAATACCAGCTTGCCGCATTGATATGCATCATTATTGTCAATGCCTACCTATTACTGAAATATTCTGAGAATAATTACAGTGAGAATCTTGAAAGTTTTGCTTGGACCTACGGAATAGAGGTAGGGGAGGACGAAAATTACTATGATTGGAATTGACATGAAGAAAAATCTACTACTAACTGTATTACTGGTATTCCTGATTGCCATGAATGCGGTATTGTTATTCCTGTTGTTCAACAAATCCGATAATAAACAGGGGCCGCCTCACGAATTTGTGGTACGGCAGCTGAATTTTTCGGACGAGCAAACAGAACAATATCACCTTTTGGAGCAAAGATTTCGGGAACGTATGCGACCTGTTCACCATCGTACCAGGGAGCTCAAAGACGCCCTATTCAATTCCGTAACTGATGAAAACACTTCTCAAGTTATTGTCGATTCACTTACTACCCTTATAGGGAATTTAGAAAAGGCCCGGGATACCGAAGTTTTTAATCATTTCAGGGCTATTTATGATTTATGCGATAGCGAACAAAAACAGCGATTTCAGAAGTTGATAGGAAATGTGATGCAGCGCCGCGGACCAGGCGGTCCACCACCACCTGAAGGGCGCCACCATCCGCCGCCACCAGGAGGACGGCAAGGACCTCCACCAAGGTAAATTCTAACGCTTTACAAAACTAAAACCTCAAGTATTTGAGGTTTTTTTTTTTTGATCCGGCGCAAGATTTCCAGAGAAAACTAATCTAAAGTTTAAAGAAATCATTTAAAACAATACAGAATGAAAAGAAATAAGCTAAAGTATTTCACGATTGTTGCCCTAATGCTGGCCACTGCTATGGCGCATGCGCAGTCTACGGAAGGCGAGAGGCAAAATAACAGAAGGCCATCGCTTGATCAGCTATTTGCAGACCTGGATGAGAATGAAGACGGCAAACTCTCCAAAGCGGAGATAAAGGGCCCTTTGAAGCGGGATTTTGACAAGTTTGACACTGATGAAGACGGGTATCTTACCCGGGAGGAATTGAAGAAAGCGCCTAAGCCGGAAGGAAGAAGGCCTAGAAACAGGGATAATTAACAAAATAATCGATGATGAAAAGAACGATCAAAACTTTGACCATGCTAAGCATTATGCTTGGTATTTCCGCATTAGCCTTTATGGCGTGCAGTTCAGATAGCGATGAGGTAGCCGAAGACATCATAGGTAATGAGGATGGAGAAGATGCAGCGGATGAGGACGGTGATTCCAGCGCTGAACTACACGCCGCTTTTCTGGAGTTCGATGAAGACAATACAGACATATACTTGGATGGCTCCAATGTGGTTATTGAGACCAACGGACTCCCCAATCATTCCACGGTATATTGGGGTGAGGGAAATGCTCTATACGAAGACGAACCCGACGTTGCCCTTACACCTTCGATCATTCCAAATTTTGATGGTTCTGCTGTGTTGACAGTCTCCGCCAATCCGGAGCTTGCCAGCAGTTCTACTTCTACCCAATTGGGCAGCATAGGGATCGCGATTAGCGGAGCTGCAATATTTAACGATCAGGAAGGCAATGGACCACTAAGTGGTGCCATTGGGAGTTTGGATTATACCGGCGGACATATCGGTCCTTCGGTGTATCACTACCACCTGGAACCCAAAGCATGGTCTGATGACGATGATAGCCTTATAGGTATCCTGGCTGACGGCTTCTTTATATACGGAAGGAAGTGCAACTCTACCGGGGATTATCCAACGGATCTTGATGCTTCCGGAGGCCATACCCATACCACACAACATTCTACAGAGCCGGAATATCATTATCACATCATCAATGAATTATACTTTAGTCAATATTATGTTCTTTTCGCAGGTGATTACCAGGGAACTCCGAGTAGAATCAATTAAAATACCGCTTCTTGGTATAGCGGTATTAGTTTCTGCCTGTGCTCATAATAAACAGCGATCTGAAGTAGCACCTAATGTTGTGGAAATTCCTGAGATAGAGGTTAAAAAGGAAGATTTAGAGCTTCGGCCTATGGAGGGAAAGTGGTACCGGAACAACGAGCCCTTTAACGGATACGCCATGAGATGCTACCCGGACGGGAGTCCTGCTGAACGAACAACGTATCGCGATGGTAAAAAAGAAGGAGAGGCCACAAAGTGGTATCAGGACGGGGTACTTAAGAAAAAGGCCTTTTACAAAGCGAATAAGTTGCATGGGGAGATCCATACCTGGTGGCCAGACGGGTCTCCCGCATCCGCCCTGAATTACCAAAATGGCTCAAAAGACGGGGAGCAGATGAGATGGTACCCCAACGGACAGATTTCCCGTAAAACCAACTTTAGTATGGGGAAGGAGGAAGGCATGCAGCAAGCCTGGTTGAAGAATGGAAAGATATATGTCAATTACGAGTCAAAGAACGGGCGCACTTTTGGTCTGAGAAAAGCGAAATTGTGTTACGAGTTAAAAGATGAGATCGTACAGCGTTAGTTTACTAGGGATATTAATGCTTCTTTTCCTTGCCAGATGTGAGGAAAAGCCGAAAAAAGGAAGCAGGGTAGCCTCGCTTCCATACTACAATGACTCCCGGTTTACTCCCAGGTGGTTGGAAGCCGGGAGCGAAATACTGAAGGAATTTCACCGTATCCCGGAATTTGATCTGGTCAATCAGGATGGTGAAACAATAACCCAACAGACCTTTAATGATAAGATCTATGTAGCTGATTTCATATTTACCACCTGTCCTGGTATTTGCCCCAGGATGACAGCAAATATGGCGTTGCTGCAGGAAGCTTATATTAATGACACTGATGTTCTGTTACTCTCACATTCCGTTACTCCGGAAATAGATTCTGTCCCTGTCCTGAAAAGTTTTGCTCAATCCAAAGGTATACAAAGTGGCAAGTGGCATTTGGCTACGGGAGACAGAACGCAGATATACGACCTGGGAAGGAATTATTACTTCGCCGAGGAAGACCTTGGAGCAGTGAAGACAGCAAACGATTTTTTGCATACGGAGAATTTTGTTCTGGTGGATAAGAACAGACATATCAGAGGAATTTACAACGGATTGAACAAAACTTCCGTCCGCCAGTTGATGGCGGATATTGAAACCCTTAAACGGGAAAACTGATTTTTGTTGAGGATTGTTTTTAGCGTTTGTTTGTCAAGGGAAGTGTACTTGTACTACTTCCCTTTTGATTTTTAATCCCTTCTCCTGTCTTAACTTATTCTATGTACTTTTAGAGCATGCGAAATTTTTGTATTCTGGCGATCTGCATGTTGATTTTGTCTTGTTCCGGGAAAAGACAAAGTCACCGGTACGCCGAGCTAGAGATCGATATTATCTGGGAAGATTCCGTAAGTATACGCGCTATTGAAATTATGCCGGGAAGCCTGGCTTTTGCAGCTGACCAGGGGATCTTTGGCTCGGTAGACCTTCAAACACATAAAGTAAGGACCAGTGTTCAGCGCTACGATTCCATACTACCGCACTTCAGAGCTGTAGCTCATACGGATACGGACTTTTTTATGCTATCCATAGCCAGTCCAGCCTTGTTGTATAAGACGGGTAATGAAGGGCGAATGGAATTGGTTTATAAAGAAGAGGATCCGAAGGTTTTCTACGACGCCATGACTTTTTGGGATAATAAGGAGGGGATCGCGGTTGGGGATGCTATGAACGGTTGCCTTTCCATTTTGATTACCAGGGACGGCGGAACTCAATGGGAAAAGTTGGATTGTTCAAAATTACCAAAAGCCCTACCCGAGGAAGGAGCCTTTGCCGCTAGTAACAGCAATATTGCCGTCATTGGGGATAAGACCTGGGTGGCCACCTCCAAAGGAAGGGTGCTGTATTCTGATGACAGAGGCAAAAGCTGGGAAGTATTTCAAACTCCTGTAAATGGGGTAGAAGCAACCCATGGCATTTATAGTCTGTCTTTCTGGGATAATAAACTTGGGGTGGCTTTTGGCGGAGATTACACCAAACCCGATCGGAATACCGCCAATAAGGCCATTACCTTAGATGGGGGTAAAAGTTGGGAATTGCTTGCGGAAGGGCTACCTCCGGGATATAAGAGCTGTGTGCAATTCATTCCGGGAGGGGGAGGGGAAGACCTGGTTGCCTTGGGCTTTACTGGCATAGCCTATTCCACTGACCAGGGTAAAAGCTGGGAGGAACTATCCGATGAACCTTTTTACACCCTTCGTTTCCTGAATGATTCTATCGCATATGCGGCCGGCAAGAACCGTATCGCCCGATTAAGGTTTAAATAGAAAGGAGGAAGTAGTACAAGTACACTTCCCCCCATTACAACTAAGGCTGCCGGGAGGCAGCCAACCCAAACCAACTAAACTGAATTATGCGTATACTACTCGGTAGTTTCTTCCTCGTTTGGCGTACAATACTCCCCGATATTTGAAGTATCTCTTACCTTTTATGAAAACCACTCTATGACCTCTTGGCAAAGTACGGATCTTAATACCTGCCGGAGCTGCACATACTACGAACCTATTGCCTCTTGCCCTGTACCAAACCCCTCCGGCCAGGTGAAATCTTACTCCACCGTGAACATAGACTTTGGGTTTGTTTAAAGTAGTGACTACGGTTCCATATCTGGGATATACCTTCACAACAGTCCGCTGTCCGTAAACAGCTCCCAAACTTCCCAGAAGGATTATCCCTATCAAAAGTAATTTCAAGCTTTTCATAACATTTATTTTAATGGGTTTACTACTTAGACCTCCTGGAATCCTCAGGGTTTAATCTCCAATTGTGCAATTCGTCGAATTTGGAGTAGTTTTTACCCAAAAAAAAGTCTGCCTGGTGATATTCCAGGCAGACTAACTAATCCGAACCTTTTTTAAATCTAATTTCTGTTCATTCTTCGTTCCTGTATACGTTTTAGCAGGCGCCTGTTAAAATCCTCTTCCGCCTTGATCAGCAGGAAAGTCTTCTTGGGAGAGACTGCCTCACTGATTTTTCGCAAATATTCCACATTCAGGCGGTGTTTTTCTTGTTCCAGGGCAATGAGTTGGCTTAAGAGTTTATTGGCTTCATTTTCAGACAGCCCTTCAAAATCTACAAGTTTGCTTCGGATCTCCCTTCTTTCCTTTTGGTTTAAGGCAGCCTTTTTTTCTTCGTGCTCATTGTAAAGCGGCCAAAATACTTGTGCTTCCTGGGAAGTGAGTCCAAGGCGCTCTGTTATAAAAGCTACTTTTAGGGTTTTAATCCGTTCTTTTCCCGGCCTGTTCTGTCCGTAAAAAACTGTTGCGCTACATAAGAACAACAGCAATACCCCTATTTTGCTGTATTTACTCATCGCTGTCTAAATTTAGTTCACCAAAATCCCCATCCAAATCATCAAAATCTTGCAGGTTCTCGTCTAAATATTCGATTATGTTTTCTTCGTCTATGGTAGATTCTAAAAAGTCGTCTATTTCCAATTCGTCCACCGAGACCATTTCTGCGAGTTCATAGGAATTCAATCCCAACTCCGTCTGTTCAAAATAGGCCTCGATTTCCGTCCCGGCCAAATCGTCAAAGGTCAGACTTTCACCGGAATTCCATGTTAACCCAAAAAACAGTAACAGGGCTGCGGCGACTGAAGCCGCTGCAAAGTAGTACTTTCTGTAAGTCCTAAGCTTAATAACTTTCGGATCCTTTTCCTCCTCCAGTTTGTCCAATAAACTTTTATCCAGCTTGTCAAAATAACCTTCAGGCACGGCAAACCCCTCCTTTTCCGGAAGTTTTGGTCCTTCAGCCCCCATCTTCTTCATCAAGCGGGCGTTGAAGTCCTCAAAGTACCCGTCCGGGGTTTTAAATTGCTGCTTTTTGTATTTCTTGTCCATGCTTTAAGTTTGACTATCAAAACCTTAAAAGGTTTACTCTTCCTTTAAAAAACCCTCAATCTTTTTAACCGCGAGATGGTAAGAGGCCTTTAGTCCACCTACCGAGGTATCCAAAATTTCGGAGATTTCCTCGTACTTCATCTCCTCAAAATACTTCATATTGAACACCAGTTTCTGTTTTTCAGGCAATGAGGCAATGGCTTTTTGCAATTTCAATTGGATGTCGTCCCCTTCAAAATAGACATCAGCCTTCAGGTTCTCAGTCATTCGTTGTTGTAACTCTTCGTTACTAACCCCTAATTTCCTCGATTTAGCCTTGAGGAAACTGAGGGCCTCATTGGTCCCGATACGGTACATCCACGAATATAACTTACTTTCACCTTTAAACCCCTCAATGCTTTTGAAAACCTTAATAAACGTATTCTGCAATACATCATCTGCATCATCGTGATCCAGGACTATTCTACGAATATGCCAGTAAAGTCGCTCTTTATAGGTATTTATGAGCACTTCAAAAGCCCTCGCCTGGGTCTCTTTTTGCTTTAACTGTTGTACTAAGGTCTCTTCAGCGATCAAAATCAGCTTGTTAGGTTAACATAAGACCCTTTTTTGTAGAAAAGGTTTAATTCTTATCCCGTTTTAACCCTGAAGTTTAACCTGCAAGTCTCACAAACAGGGGTTTAGGAGGCCAAAGATTGCATTTCTACCAGCTTTTTGTACGGCCCCTTTTGTGCCATAAGCTCAGCATGTCCTCCCTGCTCCACAATTTTCCCTTTTTGGAGCACCACTATGATATCGGCATTTTGAATAGTACTCAGCCGGTGTGCAATCACCAATGAAGTGCGATTGCGCATCATCTTTTCCAGGGCATCCTGCACCAGGCGCTCGCTTTCCGTATCCAATGCTGAGGTGGCCTCGTCCAAAACCATAATTGGAGGGTTCTTCAGCACCGCCCTGGCAATGGACAGCCGCTGCTTCTGGCCCCCGCTTAATTTGGTTCCACCATCTCCTATATTATGGTCATAGCCTTCAGCAAGATCTGCTATGAATTCATGGGCGTTCGCGATCTTGGCCGCTGCAATGATCTCATCCTCCGTAGCATCTTCCTTCCCAAGGGCTATATTATTTCGAACGGAATCATTGAACAAAATTGAGTCCTGGGTAACCAGGCCTGTCAGATCCCGAAGCGATTTTTTGGAAAGGTCTTTTATATCGATGCCATCAATGGAAATGACTCCTGCATTTACATCGTAAAAACGTGTAATAAGATTGGCAATAGTACTTTTCCCGCTTCCGGATTTCCCTACCAGGGCCACTGTGCTTCCTTTAGGGACTTCCAGGCTGAAGTCTTTGAGCACGTATTCATTATCGTACTTAAAGGAAACGTTCTTAATGGAAATACCGCTTTCAAAGGTTTCCTTTTCAATGGCATTTTCCTTTTCTACAATGGGGTTTTCGGTCTCAAGGATCTCCAACACACGTTCTGCCGCGGCATTGCCTTTGCGTACCCCATAGGATGCCTTGCTCAGTGCTTTGGCCGGTGTCAGTATATTATAAGCCAGCCCCATATAGGCAATGAAGGAAGAGGCATCCAGTGTTTTATCTACCAGGACCATCTTACCACCAAACCAAAGTAAAACCCCAATGACCAGGATACCCAGGAACTCCCCGGTTGGAGAAGCGAGGTTCTGACGGTTCAGCAATTTGTTCGAGAAATGGAAGAAGCGTTCAGTAGAATTCTTGAATGTCTGATAGAACCTGGATTCCGCGTTAAAAGCCTTGATCACCCTGAGGCCACCAAGGGTCTCCTCAACAATTGAAAGAAACTTTCCCTGTTCTTTTTGTACCCTGTCCGACTTCCTCTTAAGCGACTTGCCGATGCGCGAAATAATGGCCCCGGCCAGCGGGATAAAAATAAAGACGAAGATCGTTAGCTTGGCGCTGATCAGGAACATCACGATTATGGTGAAAATAATGGTCAGTGGCTCGCGCACTATGAGCTCTAAAATGGAGAGGAACGAATGCTGGATTTCCAGTACGTCCGACGTAATACGGGCAATCACATCACCTTTCCGCTTTTCGGAATAAAAGGAGATCGGTAAAGCGTTGATCTTTTGGTACATCTCATTTCGGATGTCGCGTAATACCCCGTTTCTCAAAAAGGTGATGAAATACATCGCCAGGTAATTGAAGATGTTCTTCAGGAGGAATAGCACTAGAACAAGGCCTATTACCAGAACCAGTCCCTTCATTTCGTCCTCACCGGAGTATTGCGTCACGCGATAATTCATATAATCCATGAAGTAATCCTTGAGATCCCCTATCCCGGTGTAGGCAGGTGCTGATGTCAATCGCTCGGCCTTATCAAAAAGGACGTTGAGCATGGGAATAAGAGCGGCAAATGAAAGGGCGCTAAATAAAGCGTAAAGTATGTTGAAAAATATGTTCAGTAATCCATACCTCCTGTAAGGTATGGCATAACGAAGGATCTTTCTGAAATACTCCATTAACTCAGTTTCAGTTCTTCTATGATGCGGGTAATTTTATCGTCCAGTTCCCGGCCAACCTTTTTAAAATCATCCGCATTCTGTAAATCGGTATTCACACTGAAGTAAAATTTAATCTTGGGTTCAGTGCCACTGGGTCTTGCAGCCATACGCGTACCATCTTCCGTGGTGTAGATCAGCACATTGGATTTGGGAATATCAATAGTTTCTACTTCCCCTGTGGTCAAATCTGAAGAAGTAGAAGTGTTGTAATCGTCAATTCGTATAACCTTAGAGCCATCCAGTGTTTCTATGGGATTTTCTTTAAAATCCACCATCATCTGCTTGATCTCTTCTGCACCGCTGATCCCTTTTTTGGTCAGGGAGATCAGCTTCTCTTTGTAAAAGCCATAGTCCACATAGCAATCGATAAGATCCTTGTAGAAAGAACTTCCTTTTGCCTTGGCTTCCGAGCCGATCTCACAAGCCAGTAGGGTAGAGGTTACGGCATCTTTATCCCGGACAAAATCGCCCACCATGAAACCAAAACTTTCTTCGCCTCCTCCTACGAAATCCTCCTCCGGATAATCCTCAATCATCTTGGCAATCCATTTGAAACCGGTCAGGGCTGTCTTGAATCCCACTCCATAGGCCTCGGCAAGTCCCTCAAGCATAGGGGTGGATACAATCGTAGTGGCGATGAACTCATCTCCTTTTAACCCTGTTTTTTTGCGCTGATCTAGGAGGTACTTGGTCATCAGCAGCATGGTTTGGTTGCCGTTGAGCAATTCCATGTCACCTTCCAGGTTGCGGACCGCTATGCCAAGACGATCGCTATCCGGATCAGTCCCAACAACCATATCCGCACCGATCTCCTCGGCTTTTTTCAGCGCGATTTCCAGTGCTTCCGGTTCCTCCGGATTCGGGGAATCTACCGTAGGAAAGCTACCATCCGGGGTGGCTTGTTCCTCAATTATGGTCACATTTTCGTAACCTGCCCGCTTTAGAACTTCAGGGATCGCTGTAATGGAAGTTCCGTGAAGAGAGGTAAATACGATTTTAAAATTGGATTTTCCGTCGGCATCAAAATTTCCGTTTCGTACACTGGCCTCAATAAAGGCCTCATCCACATCCCGATCTATCTTTTGAATAAGGCTATTCTCGGGGGTGAATTTGATATCGTCGAAAGAAACTGTATTGATAGCCCCAATGATCTCGGCATCCTGTGGTGGAACAATTTGCCCTCCATCAGTCCAATAAACCTTGTATCCGTTGTATTCAGGCGGGTTGTGTGAGGCCGTAAGCACCACGCCGGCATGGCATTTTAAATGTCGGACTGCGAAAGATAATTCAGGTGTAGTTCGCAGTTCTGAAAACAAATACACCTTAATGCCATTTGCAGAGAATACCTCTGCCACAGTTTGCGCCAGGGTATCACTATTGTGTCTGCAATCGTAGGCAATAACCACTTTAAGACGCTCATCAGGGTATACTTTTTTGAGATAATTACTCAATCCCTGAGTACTTTTTCCAAGGGTATATTTATTGATTCGGTTCGTGCCAATTCCCATTATTCCGCGCATTCCTCCGGTACCGAATTCCAGGTCCTTATAGAAGCGTTCCTTTAATTCTTCAGGGTCATTATCTATAAGTCGTTGTACAACTTCTTGGGCATTGCTGTCAAAAGTATCGGTCAGCCAGCCTTTGGCGGTGGTGATAATATCGCGCATAGAAAGGTTGTGATTTAAAACGGATCAAAATTACGAAGAATATTGGTTTTCAGCCTGGGAAAGATTGATTTCTTCGGATATGGTATAACGGGATTCACTTTTACGAGAGCGCACCATGATCTCGCCCAGGAAACCAGCCAGAAACAGCTGTGTACCGATGATCATGGCGGTCAGCGCGATGAAGAACTGCGGGCGGTCTGTCAGTAACCTTCCTGTGGGGTTAATAAAGAGTTTATCAATACCAAGATAAAGTGCAAAACCGGATCCGATCACAAACATGAGAACCCCCAGGGCACCGAATAAGTGCATAGGCTGTTTCCCGAATTTAGAAACAAACCAAATGGTAATGAGGTCTAAAAAACCTTTTATAAAGCGATCCATCCCAAATTTGGTCTTCCCGTATTTTCTGGCCTGATGCTGAACCACTTTCTCCCCGATCTTATTGAAACCAGCACTTTTGGCCAATACAGGAATATAACGATGCATTTCTCCGGAAACCACAATAGTTTTTACAACCCTTTGCCTGAATGCCTTGAGTCCACAATTAAAATCGTGAAGCTTTACGCCAGAGGTTTTACGCGCAGCCCAATTGAAAAGTTTGGAAGGGATATTTTTCGCCAGGATAGAATCATAGCGCTTTTTTTTCCATCCGGAGATCAGGTCGTACCCATCTTCACGGATCAGTTGGTAGAGTTCAGGGATTTCTTCAGGATTGTCCTGCAGATCGGCATCCATAGTAATGACCACTTCGCCTTTGGCCGCTTTAAACCCCGCGTGCAGGGCCTGAGACTTCCCAAAATTCCTTTGGAAACGTATACCTTTCACATTAGGGTTACGCACGGAAAGCTCTGAGATCACCTTCCAGGAATCGTCAGTACTGCCATCGTCAATAAAGAGGATCTCATACAAAAAACGATTGGACTGCATAACGTCTGCAATCCAATCATGGAGCTCTTTAAGTGATTCTTCCTCGTTCAGGAGGGGAATAACTATGGATATATTCATAGGTACGAAGGCGTTTTCCCTTCAAAAGTACCAATTTTTGGTTTTACTATTGCTGTGGGGTCTTCTTCATGATCAGTCCGCCTATGAGCGAGATGATAAAACCGAAGAACAAACTCCCCACAAGTGAGAAGATGATAATTGCGGTAGGTCCGCTGAACCTCTCCATCATTTCAACTGCCCCATCTACCTGTTCCTGGGTCATACCCGGGTTTTTAGCGATCATCTCATTCTTCCTGATCTCCATTACGTTCGCCAGAAAATCCGGTTCTATTACGTTAATAAAGATCATCTGATAGATAATACTTACAACAGCGGCGATCACGGCAATCCCAAGTCCTACTTTCAAAGCCTGAACCAGGGTCAGGAACCCCGCATTTGCTTTTTTGAACTGAAGGATACCGAAGACGATAACTGCGGCCATAATCAGGAAGTTGACTATGCCTAGGGTCCATCCCTGCTCGTATTGCAGGTCCATGCTGTAAAGAATCAAACCGAATACAATCCCGATTGCACCCAGTAATAAACCGAAATTCAGGGCGTACTTACCCGTTTTAGGTTGATTTTCCATTTTCTATTTGATTTAAGTTGCTAATTGGTTAGTTATCCTTCCTCAGGAATTGTTACATTATCAAGTTACGATTTTTTAGTATTCTTTTTTGAAAGGAAATATTGTAGGTTGTTAGAAAAAGACCTAAATTTGCAGCCGGAAAAATTCGGAATTAACTTTTTAGACGATGAGAAAAGGCATACATCCAGAGAATTACAGATTGGTGGCATTTAAAGATATGTCTAATGACGATGTTTTTATCACCAAGTCTACTGCACAAACCAAAGAGACCATTACCGTAGACGGGCAGGAATACCCACTGGTAAAATTGGAGATCTCCAGAACTTCTCATCCTTATTATACCGGAAAAGCCAAATTGGTTGATACCGCCGGACGAATTGATAAGTTCAAGAGTAAGTACCAGAAATTCAAAAAAGAAGCACCCGCTGCAGATTCTAAAAAAGAAGAAAAGTAATCAGGGAAATCTTTTCAAGAAAATATAAAGAAACGCCTCCGGAGCACATCGGGGGCGTTATTTTTTTATTTTTACCTTCAAACTTCGGGTTATGAATTATATCCTCTTCGACGGGCCAGAACGAGACTCCCTTTTACCATTTACTTTTACCCGGCCTGTAGCGGACATCAGAATTGGAATTCTCACCATCCGCGAAAAATGGGAAAGGACGCTCGGAATGCCTACTTCATCCAAAACCCAGGAGTACCTTTCCAAAAAATATCCTTTGACCGTAGCAGAGGCTAATGTACTAATCAATGGTTCTGTGCTCCCAAATGAGGAACTTATTGATTTGGTGACAAATCTCCGTGTCGGAGATGCTGTTTTTTATGAAGATGATCTGATCGCATATTGTGTTGATACTATGGGGGATCACGATACTGCATCTTTCGAAAGAATAGACCTGGACGGGGAGCCTTTCCAGGTACTGAACACCTGGGATATCTTCTCCAGGAATGGAGAGGCTTTGGAGGCCGACTACAATTTGATCACTAAAGGTCGTACAAGTGCTCCGATATCTGAGACCAATAAGTTGATCCATCCTGAGCGGATCTTCCTGGAGGAAGGGGCCTCTGTTGAACACAGTATTCTCAATGCCAGTAAAGGCCCAATTTATCTGGGTAAAAACGCCCAGATTTGGGAAGGAAATCTAATTCGGGGAGGCTTTGCCCTTTGCGATTATGCCATAGTTAAAATGGGCGCCAAGATCTACGGGCCAACAACTGTGGGACCACATGGAAAGGTTTGCGGAGAGATCAACAATTCCGTGATCTTCGGTTATTCCAGCAAGGGTCATGACGGCTACCTTGGGAATTCTGTATTAGGGGAATGGTGTAATATAGGAGCGGATTCCAATAACTCCAACCTCAAGAATAATTACGCTAAGGTCAGGCTTTGGAATTACGCCACGGAAACCTTTGATCATACGGGCCTTCAGTTTTGTGGCCTTATGATGGGCGATCACAGCAAAACCGCGATCAATACCATGTTTAATACAGGAACGGTCATAGGGGTTAATTCCAACATTTACGTCCCCGGTTTTCCCAGGAATTTTATTCCCAGTTTCAGTTGGGGAGGAGCATCTGGTTTTAGCACTTATTTGCCCAGAAAAGCATTCGAGGCTGCCAAAGTAATGATGGCCAGGCGAGGAGTAACTTTCGACGAAACCGAAGCCGATATCCTGAACCACGTATTTGAGCTTACCAAAAAGTGGCGGAATTATTAGGGGTAGGTTCAAGTTGAAGTTTAAGTGCAAGCACAAGTACAAGTTTAAGTTTAAGGGTTAGGTTGTAGGTGTTGGATTGTTGGATGGTTGGAGGTTTAGATGGTTAGACTGATAGACATTTGGATCGTTGGACTGTTAGACGGTTGGATAGTTAGATGTTTAGACAGTTAGCCATTTGGATCGTCAGACATTTTAATGAGGGTCTGACTTCTGTTTACTTATTACTAATTACTGTTACCTGATTACTCCCGATAGCTATTGGGACAGTTTATGGCCTATCCTAAATTAGGTCTCGACTGCCCGTCCGAACGCCTTGGCCGGGCGGACGCTCGACCTGACATAATGGCTCAATGCATTCATCCTCCGAAGCTTCAGCGAAGGAGGACTGCCCACTGATCTCGTCCTCTGCGGCTTTAGCGAAGGAGAAGCGCCACCTACCTCCTAAAAACTGGGGTCTAGACCCCACCCCAAAATTAAGTTAGCCGCTGGTACTGCAATTTCAAAGCAGAATGATGATTTGTCCATTTGAAGATTTGAAAATTTGAAAATGGCTAGTCGGATCTTTGGAGGTATGGATTGTTAGAAGGATAGACGGTTGGATGACTAGATGTTTAGACTGTTGGACGGTTGGATTGTTGGATGGTTGGATTGTTGGATGGTTGGATTGTTGGATGGTTGGATTGTTGGATGGTTGGAGGTTTAGATGGTTGGATGGTTAGACTGTTAGACATTTGGATCGTTGGACTGTTAGACGGTTGGATCTTTGGACATTTTAGTGAGGGACAGACTTCTGCTTACTGTTTACTGTTCACTGATTACTGTTTACTGCCCACTGCCCACAGCCCACTGTTTACTGTTCACTGTTTACTGACTACTGATTCCCCCCAAAACACTATCTTTGCAGCCTCAATAGCGTTTGATAGATGCCAAATAAAGTAGCATTCCACACCTTAGGTTGCAAATTGAACTTTTCGGAAACCTCGACCATTGCGAGAGGTTTTGTTTCTGAAGGATTTCAGCGCGTGGAGTTTTCGGAACCTGCGGATATCTATGTTATCAATACCTGCTCCGTTACAGAGAATGCAGACAAGCGATTTAAGACGGTGGTCCGACAGGCGTTAAAACTAAACCCGGAAGCTTTTGTTGCAGCCATAGGATGTTACGCCCAATTGAAACCGGAAGAATTGGCCGCGGTAGACGGGGTTGACCTGGTGCTGGGGGCAACGGAGAAATTCAAGATCACTTCCTATGTCAATGAACTGCTGAATTCGCCGGACCGCAATCAGGGACATGGCCAGATCCATTCCTGTGAGATAGCCGACGCGGATTTCTATGTCGGAAGCTATGCGATCGGTGACCGGACCAGGGCATTTTTGAAAGTTCAGGACGGATGCGATTATAAGTGTACCTATTGCACCATTCCTTTGGCACGTGGAATTTCACGAAGTGATACCCTGGAAAATGTGATTAACAACGCACGGGAAATCGCGGCCCAGGATATTAAAGAGATCGTACTTACCGGAGTCAATATAGGGGACTACGGAAAAGGAGAATTCGGGAACAAAAAGCACGAACATACTTTCCTGGATCTTGTAAAAGCACTGGATCAGGTAGATGGGGTAGAAAGGTTGAGAATTTCATCTATTGAGCCGAATTTATTGAAAAACGAAACGATAGCCTTTGTATCCGAAAGTCGCAGTTTTGTCCCGCATTTCCACATTCCTCTGCAGAGCGGAAGTGATGAGGTATTGAAACAGATGCGTAGGCGGTATCTGAGTGATCTTTACGTAGACCGCGTAGCACAAATCAAACAGTTAATGCCACATGCCTGTATAGGCGTGGATGTCATAGTGGGCTTTCCGGGCGAAACGGAGGAGCAATTCCTGGAAACCTATCACTTTCTAAATGAACTAGACATTTCCTACCTGCACGTTTTCACCTATTCGGAAAGGGACAATACCCTGGCCGCAGAAATGAGCGGATCGGTTCCCAGGGAAATTCGACATAAAAGAAGTAAAATGCTGCGTGGGCTTTCTGCAAAAAAACGCAGGGCCTTTTATGAAAGCCAGCTTGGCAGTTCCAGGACTGTACTTTTTGAGGGCGAGAATAAAGAAGGCTACATCTACGGTTTTACTGAAAACTACGTAAAAGTCAAAGCGCCATGGGATCCTACTCTGGTGAATACTTTGCATCGGATCAGGCTTACGGAAATTGACGAAGATGGCCTGGTGAGGTTTGTTTTTGCGCCGGAAGAAGTAGCTGTATAAAAAAAATCCTGACGCTACGTCAGGACTCAATTCTTATATTCTGATGCCTACGGGGAGCATTTCTTTATATTGCCTGTTCTTTCTTAAAAAGCCTGCAATTTGTGGACTGGTGGGAACTACGCGTAAATTTTGTTCCTGAATGTGGTGTAAAACAGATTTGATAAAATCTTCTTTAAATCCCTCTTTTTGAATTTCTTCTGGGATGACCAGCTTAGTTAAAAAAACTTTTCTTTCTTGGGAAGAGTACTCAATTTTGGCTAAATGTCCGTCGACCCTAGTTTCAAATTGGCGCAAGAAACTATTGTCCTTAATTGCTACTTCATTCATATAGTTTGATTTAATAGTGGTTTCAGATCTAAAAACTACGACGTTCTCGAAAGCGTAGTTATCTAAAAAACAAGAGTTTGGTAATTTTGCAATATGGTGACAAAGGTATCAAAAAAAATGCTAAATTCCTAGTAAAAAGAGAGTTTGGAGCCGGAGAACTTCACCAAAATTCACGTTTACTTTATGCCAGGATTGGCAGCTGCTTCAAGCATCTTTGAGAATATTGTTCTGCCCCCGGATCGCTTTGTAATACACCGGCTGGAATGGTTCGTTCCATCACGCGGTATGGATCTAAAATCCTATGCGGCGGAAATGTGTCAAAAGATAAAGCACAAAGATCCGGTGTTAGTGGGAGTATCATTTGGCGGTGTTCTGGTACAGGAAATGGCTCGGTATTTGCCGACGAGAAAGGTCATCATAGTTTCCAGTGTAAAACAGAAGTCCGAATTACCCAAAAGGATGATCTTCGCCAAATATACCAAAGTACATAAACTGCTTCCCACAGGACTTGTGAACAATGTAGAACTGCTGGCTAAGTACGCTTTTGGCGAAACGGTTACAAAACGCCTGGCGCTCTACGAAAAATATCTTTCCATTCGCGACAAACGTTATATAGACTGGGCCATCGATCAAATGGTAAATTGGGCCCAGTCTGAATATGATCCGGATCTCATTCACATCCACGGAGAGCAGGATGCGGTCTTTCCCATTCAGAATATCCGGGAGTGCATCCGGGTGGAAAAGGGAACCCATACCATGATCATTCATCGTTATAAATGGTTCAATGAACACCTGCCAACAATTATTTTGGAATAAGTGAGTTATGTCTTTATATCAATTCTTTGCTACCTTTGATATTGTAGCTAATAAATCGCCTATGAAATTTTTGAAGAATGTCCTAATGATATTGGGTGTGTTTTTTGTGATAAGCACCCTCATCTTTGCCGTCCAACACAGTAGTTCAGCCACTCAGGAAAACTCACAGGGTCCTGAGGTTGAAATTGATAAGAACGTAGCAAAAGAATACACCATTTCCGCTATCGATATTCCGGAAGATCTGAACTTTGCAGGCGAAATGGTACCCCAGGATGATCCTGAGATCATGGAAAGAGTGGACAGAGAATTCCTGGTGAATACCTATTGGCAGTCTAATGCCTTGCTTTTGATGAAACGGGCACATAAGTACTTTCCGGTTATCGAACCAATTTTGGCAAAGAATGGTATTCCTGACGATTTCAAATACCTGGCGGTTGCAGAAAGCGGACTTCAAAACGTGGTTTCTCATGCTGGAGCCACAGGTTTCTGGCAAATTATGAAAGCTACCGGTAGAGAATACGGCCTGGAGATCAATGCAAATGTGGACGAACGCTATCACCTTGCAAAGTCTACCGAAGTGGCGTGCAGGTATATTAAGAAATGGAAAGAAAAGTACGGAAGCTGGACCCTTACGGCTGCAGCCTATAATGCCGGACCCGGATCCATAAACAAATTTATGGGTATTCAGCAGGTGGATAATTATTACGATCTGCTGCTGGGAGAGGAAACCGGGCGATACGTCTTTAGGATTATGGCGATTAAAGAAATACTATCCAACCCTGAGAAGTACGGCTTTCAAATAGAAAAAGAAGATCTGTATTCCGCGGTCCCCACATTTCAGGTTGAAGTAGATGAACCTATCTTGAGTTTTGCGGAATTTGCGAAGCAGTATGAGGTTAATTACAAGATACTCAAAAGGCATAATCCCTGGTTACGCCAACCTCATCTGAACAACGCCTCCCGAAAGAAATACATCATAGAGATCCCAAATAAAGGCTACTACAACATGGGGCAATAGCGGTTTGCTATTCTAGGTTTAAGGGTTAAGTTGTAAGTGCTAAGTTATGAATAACTGACCACCGTTTACTGTTTACTGTTCACTGCCAACTGATCTCATCCTCCGAAGCTTAAGCAAAGGAGGACTGTTCACTGATTACTGATTACTGTTTACTGCCCACTGCCCACTGAACTATATCCTCTTCATCTGCTGCTGCATCATCTTGATCTGATCCGTCAGCATATTGTTCTTGTCCAGCTTTTTGGCTTCCTGAAGTAAGGTGGTAGCCTCGCGTTTCCTTCGCTTTTGCATGGCTATCCCAGCCAGGCTTAATTTCGCCATGGCCACGTCATAATCCATGTTAAGGCCAAGTTTCAGGGCCTTTCTAAAGTACTTTTCTGCCTGGGTTAGGTTCTTTTGGGAGTAGATAATCCCATATAGATAGTTGTAATAGCCTTGCTGTTTAGTGGTTAGAGATGCCTCCGGATTCTTTATCCTGCTCAACCATCTTTCTGTTCCGGCAAGGTCTTGCTTTCGCATTCTCAGGAAGGCTAGCAAGATGATCTCGTTCCTGAAAAACAGAAAAACAAAGATGAGAGATAGCAGTATGAGAAAGATCCCATTTCCAATATACCCTTCGGTGATCTGATAACCTGCATAACCCACAATTAGGAATGCGATTACCAATTTTATGTATTTATTGAACATTTAGATTATAAGTTGTCTATTAATTCGTACGTAATCAATGATTTGATGGTGGTAGGGATCTCCTGGTCTCCCATTTGAGCCAGAGTAGATGTACCTTCAGAGATACCCTCAACGGTCATCTTTAGAATAAAGCCCGATTCGCTGTCCGCCGTTACCTGGGTATCCTGTGTCCCGGTCAACTTCATGGTAGTGGCCGGTTCTTTCAGATCCATTACCACATCGGCCTTGCAACTGAGATCTGTTTCGGTTTCGGTTACCTTGTCCAAAGTCCAGACATTTTTGGTGGCTAATTTACCGCTGTACTCATTCTCCCAACTCTCCCCAACTTCCTTATCGTCGTCCGGATAAATATAGGTCATTTGTTTATAGCTGTTGGAAAGCGCTTCGGAACCGAACTCCTTTTCCAGAGATTTTTTCATCATATTCAAAGTAAACTGATCCTCTACTCCTGAAGCTTTTGCCATTTTGGCCACAAGGCTGTCGCCGCCATTTACCTCAAGAACATCCCCGTTCTTGGCCAGGATAATTTGAACGGGAGTATTTAAAAGGCTGTTAAAGATCTTGGATTGAGGATCCTCACTCGTAACATCTCCCGCTTTAACATCCATAAGTGTTCCCTGAATGCTGGAACTCATACTCAGGTTCAGGTCTTTGAAGGTCACAGCCACTGAATAGTTATCTTCTGTTTCACCTAAGACCCGGAATTCCATAATGCCATCAATGGTATTGGTAATTTCGTGGGCTGCCCCGTCAATTTCCTGGGTTATGAGTTGCTGAGCGCTTTGTTTGATCGTAAAAGTGTCACCTTCCTTTAGCGAATACTTCAAGGAAGTCTGCCCGTGCAATACTGCGGAAAACAAGGCTAAAATTGGGATAAGGAGCACTCTTTTCATTCTGTGGGGATTGTAATTCGGATGCCGCAAAAGTAGTAAAAACAATCCGAAATCGAACTTGGCCTTTGGGTCTAATTTATCCTTTAACTTCTACGATTTACTGACCTAAGCTGTTTAAATAGTAGTTCACAACCTTATCTTTGTCATGGAAAGGCATACCTTAAAAACTGCAGCAATAAGGCTGTTATTTATTGAAGAATTATTTCTGTAATATTTTTATTTTTCAATTTGCCAAAGCAAAAACTCTTCGTATATTTGCGCCCAGAATTTTGCCAGCAGTTGCAAAATTGATTCAAGTACAAGAAATCAGGGTCAGATGAAAAGAACATTTCAGCCATCTAAAAGGAAGAGAAGGAACAAGCACGGCTTTAGAGAGCGTATGGCTTCCGTTAACGGAAGAAAAGTATTGGCGTCCAGAAGAGCCAAGGGAAGAAAGAAATTGAGTGTATCTTCAGAGCCCAGACATAAAAAATAATGATCGAATCATTCTTCGAAATAAGCAGGTGTTACTTTCTTAAAGTAGCACCTTTTTTTTATCCGATAAATAACAGATTAGTAATTAACAGTAAAGAAAAAAAGTAGCAAATGCCCAAGAGAAAAGACTTAAACACGGTTTTGATTATTGGCTCAGGTCCGATTATTATCGGGCAGGCCTGTGAATTTGATTATTCAGGATCCCAATCCCTGAGATCCCTGCGTGAAGATGGAATTAAAACGGTTTTGATCAATAGCAACCCGGCTACCATCATGACGGATCCTTCCATGGCAGACCATGTTTATCTCTTACCCCTTAATACCAAGTCTATTATAAAGATACTCAAGGAACATCCGGAGATTGATGCGGTTTTACCCACTATGGGTGGGCAGACTGCACTTAACCTCTGTATCGAAGCTGGTGAAAAAGGCATTTGGGAAGATTTTGATGTGGAGATCATAGGGGTGGATATTGATGCGATCAATATTACTGAAGACCGTGAGCAGTTCAGGGCACTCATGGAAAAGATCGGAATAGGAATGGCTCCTCAGGCAACTGCTACTTCATTTCTAAAGGGGAAGGAAATCGCTCAGGAATTTGGATTTCCTCTGGTGATCAGGGCCTCTTACACCTTAGGTGGGGCTGGTGCTTCTATCGTTTATAAACCGGAAGATTTTGATGAACTTCTGAGTCGGGGTCTGGAAGTCTCGCCCATTCACGAGGTGATGATAGACAAGGCTATGATGGGATGGAAGGAATACGAACTGGAGTTACTTCGGGATAAGAATGATAACGTCGTTATAATCTGTACCATTGAAAATATGGATCCTATGGGCATCCACACCGGGGATTCCATAACGGTTGCTCCCGCCATGACACTTTCTGATACAACTTTTCAGAGAATGCGGGATATGGCCATCTTAATGATGCGCAGTATTGGGGATTTTGCCGGAGGCTGTAACGTACAATTCGCTGTAAGTCCGGATGAAAAAGAAGATATAATTGCTATTGAGATCAACCCAAGGGTATCCCGTTCATCTGCCCTGGCCTCCAAAGCCACTGGTTACCCTATCGCCAAGGTGGCCGCCAAACTGGCGATCGGATATTCTCTGGACGAACTGGAGAATCAGATCACAAAATCTACATCCGCGCTTTTTGAACCTACTCTGGACTACGTGATCGTTAAGATCCCAAGATGGAATTTTGACAAGTTCGAGGGCTCAGACCGTTCCCTGGGCTTGCAGATGAAAGCCGTTGGGGAAGTTATGGGAATAGGACGCTCCTTCCAGGAAGCATTGCATAAAGCTACCCAATCCTTAGAGATTAAAAGAAACGGTCTTGGAGCCGATGGGAAAGGATATAAAAATTATGACCAGATCATCAGCAAACTTACGGTAGCCAGTTGGGACAGGGTCTTTGTGATATACGATGCCATACAGCTGGGTATTCCGTTGAGCCGAATACATGAGATCACCAAAATAGACATGTGGTTCCTGAAGCAGTACGAAGAACTGCATCACCTGGAAAAAGAGATCTCCAAATACACTGTGGAAAGCTTGCCAAAAAACCTTTTGTTAGAAGCAAAACAAAAGGGATTTGCTGACAGGCAGATTGCCCATATGCTGGATTGCTATGAGAGCGAGGTTCACAAGAAAAGAACCGCTTTGAATATCAACAGGGTGTATAAACTGGTAGATACCTGTGCCGCGGAATTCAAGGCAATGACACCTTATTACTACTCTACTTTTGAAGAGGAGATTGAATCTGCCGATGGAAAACGTTATGTGGTAAACGATAGTGAAGTTACCGACAGGAAGAAAATAGTGGTGCTCGGTTCCGGCCCAAATAGGATAGGGCAGGGGATAGAATTTGATTACTGCTGTGTGCACGGGGTATATGCAGCGGCGGAATGTGGTTACGAAACTATCATGATAAACTGTAACCCGGAGACAGTTTCCACCGATTTTGACACTGCTGACAAGCTGTATTTTGAACCGGTTTTCTGGGAGCATATTTACGATATCATACTACATGAGAAACCCGAGGGGGTCATCGTACAATTAGGCGGACAAACAGCCCTGAAACTGGCAGAGAAGCTCGATAAATATGGCATAAAGATCATGGGTACCAGCTTTCAGTCACTGGACCTGGCCGAGGACCGGGGTAGCTTTTCCAAATTGCTTAAAGAGAACGGAATTCCTTACCCGCAGTTCGGTGTAGCCGAAAGCGCGGATGAAGCTCTGGCCCTGGCAGATGAACTAAACTTTCCATTATTGGTAAGGCCTTCATATGTGCTTGGGGGTCAGGGAATGAAGATTGTGATAAACAAAGAGGAATTGGAAGAACACGTGGTAGATCTACTGCGTAAGATCCCTAACAACAAATTACTTCTGGACCATTACCTGGATGGGGCCATAGAAGCCGAAGCGGATGCCATTTGCGATGGGGAAGATATTTACATTATCGGTATAATGGAGCATATCGAACCATGTGGCATCCATTCCGGAGATTCTAACGCTACACTTCCACCCTTCAATCTAGGGGAGTTCGTTATGCAGCAGATAAAAGATCATACCAAAAAGATCGCGTTGGCGCTTAATACGGTTGGACTTATTAACATACAATTCGCCATCAAGGATGATCAGGTATACATCATCGAGGCTAATCCGAGGGCTTCGCGTACGGTACCATTTATCGCCAAGGCTTATGGGGAACCCTATGTGAACTATGCGACCAAGGTAATGCTGAAACACAATAAGTTGAAGGATTTCAAGTTCGAACCTTATCTGGAAGGGTTTGCGATCAAGCAACCGGTGTTCTCGTTCAATAAATTCCCGAATGTCAATAAGAATCTGGGGCCTGAGATGAAAAGTACCGGCGAAAGTATCCTTTTCATTGACAGTCTTAAGGATGATGAATTCTACAACCTCTACGGGCGAAGGAAAATGTATTTGAGCAAGTAAAAAGCTTGTTTATTGCTTTTTCAGCTTAAAATTGACGGAAACCATTACTTCCTGAGCGATCTTTTTAAAAAGCAGGGTTGGGATCTCTATGTCAAAAGATTCCGGTTGGATCATAAATTCCGATTGTAAATCTATGGCATCCGACCTTTTTCTCAGGGATACCTCAGAGTTAAAGTTCCGGGTAACCCCATGGATGGTGAGTTTACCGTTTAGCTGGAAAGTTTTAGGTTCCGAACCGAGTTCTGCTATCCTGAAATTTTGGATGGTACCACTGAGGTAGCTTTTGGGATAACGATCGGACTCAGCGTAATTCTCGTTGAAGTGTTCCTGCATCAGCTTTCTTCTGAAATCGAAGTCTTTCATCAGCAGGACGGTAGCAAAGTTACCGCTCTCTGTTTTTAAAATTGCGTTTACCTCCCTGTTTGCGGCTTTAATATCTTCCAATGGGGTTGAGGCATTAAAACGAACTTCGCCGGAAGTGGTTTTATAGGTTTCCTGGGTATAGACAAGCTGTGTCATACCTAAAATCAAAAGACAAATTAAAATTCTCAAGCCGCTGATTCTCGGGGTTTTTATCATTTGAATTACTTATTCTAAGCTCTTTGCAAGTGCCGTGCCAAAAGTATTTTCAAAAGATAAACACTTTTTCCATAATACCTATTGCCCTTGATGTAGCCCGAAGGTATATTTTTGTTACCTGAATACTGGTTTTGGTCAGAAATCGGTAATTTACCGGCAAAATAAGAACCGAAAGAAAACTTAGGGTAATAATCCATTGCTATGCGAACCATAAAACTCAGTCTCCTACTTATTGTATTTCTTACCTCTAAAGGTTTTACCCAGGATGATCTGCTTCAGGAGATCGATAAATCAGATACTACACAGATTGCGGAAGCCGCTTTCAAAGGACTGAAGATCGTGAATTTTGAATCTACCAAAATGGTAAACAGAAAAGAATTTTACTTTATTGTTTCTCACCGTTTCGGTAGTATTAAGAATGGTTTTGATGATTTTTTCGGCCTGGATTTTGCCAATACCAGACTGCACTTTATTTACGGATTTACTGATGGCTTTAATCTAGCGGTTTCCAGAAGTTCTTTCAATAAGACCTATGATCTTTCAGCCAAATACCGATTGACGCGACAGCAAAAGGATTTTCCGGTTACCATTGTGGGGTATAGCCAGGGAGCCATAAATACCTTAATAGAGGAGGCCTTAATACTACGGGAAGTAGATTTTTCAGACAGGATATCCTTTACACAGCAGCTACTTATCTCCAGGAAAGTCTCCAATAAGTTGTCTTTACAACTCATGCCCACCTATTTCTATGAAGGTTATGTGGCTTATGAACCCCAGGATAATTCTCAGTTTGCTCTGGGAGTTGGTGGAAGATATAAACTGGGCAAAAGATGGAGTATTAACCTGGATTACGGTTGGCATCTGAACAGGGCTGATGGCTCGCCATTCGTCAACCCGCTATCTATAGGTTTTGATATTGAAACCGGAGGTCACGTTTTTCAATTGCACTTTACCAACGCTCAGCCTACCTTCGAAAGCGGTTTTCTTGGAAATGGAGTGGGTGACTGGTCTGAGGGAGATATTTACTTTGGATTTAACCTGAGCAGGACATTCTAGTTTTCCGGAAAATCCGGTACCAAGGTATTGATCATGAGTAAACCCCGGTCTAAGCACCCCATTCCGTATGGAATATCCCTTCCATATCTATCCGTTCGTAGGTGTGCGACCCGAAATGGTCTCGTTGTGCCTGGATCAGGTTCAGCGGAAGCCTTCCCGAAGTGTAGGCGTCAAAATAGGTCAGGGAATTTGACAGCCCGGGCATGGGAATTCCGCTGCCGGCGGCAAAGCTGACCAGTGCACGCGCAGATTCTACGGTTGATTTTACCTTGTCTACAAAGGCTGGTGCCAACAGCAGGTTTGTAAGGCCTTTTTCAGCATCATAGGCCCTTGAAATATCATCCAATAAGGCCGCGCGAATAATACATCCGGCCCTCCAGATCTTGGCTATGGTCTCTAATTCAAGTTCATATCCGTATTCATCAGAGGCCTCGGAAAGTTGGTGTAATCCCTGTGCATAGGTGATGATAAAGGCAAAATAAAGGGCTTCCTCAGCGATTTTTACTGCCGTTTCCTGATCCATTTTCCGGATATCCGGCCTGGAATAAATCTCGTCCGCTTTTAGCCTTTCTTCCTTAAGTGCAGAAAGTTCACGCATGCTTACCGCAATATCAATGGAGGGAACAGGGATCCCAAGATCCATGGCGTTCTGGGATGTCCATTTACCAGTACCTTTTTGCTTGGCCTTATCCAGGATCTTGTCTACCAACCGTCCTTCACCCTGGTCATCTTGCTGTTTGAATATCTCTGCGGTGATCTCCACCAGGAAAGACTGCAACCTTCCGGCATTCCATTGGGCAAATGTATCGTGAAGGTCGTCATTGCTCAGGCCGGCTGCTCTGTGCAGGAAGTCGTAGACCTCGGACGTGAGTTGCATCAGCCCATACTCAATACCGTTGTGTACCATTTTAACATAGTTACCGGCAGATTTAGGGCCCAGGTAAGCTACACAGGGTTCACCTTTGAATTTAGCCGCTACGGCCTCAAATACAGGTTTTACTTCCTTGTATGCTTCACGGGAACCTCCTGGCATAATACTCGGGCCTCGTCGGGCGCCCTTCGCACCTCCGGAAACCCCGGCGCCGAAGAAATGGATGCCTTTGGATTGTAAATAACTCTCACGCCTGTCCGTATCGGTAAAAAAAGAATTTCCTCCGTCAATAATGATATCATCCTTATCCAATAAGGGGAGTAGCCCTTCTATAACGGCATCGACGATCTTTCCGGCAGGAACGAGCAGCATGATCTTTCTGGGGGTACTCAAGGCCTGGACAAATGTATTTACCTCTGTGGAAGCATCAACTTTCTGAAGGTCTCCGCCTTCTTCCTTCAGGGCATTTACCTTTTCTTCGTCCAGGTCGTGACCGTAAGCGGTAAAGCCATTGTCTGCTACGTTGAGGATAAAATTACGTCCCATTACTCCAAGACCTACCAATCCAAAATCATACTTAGATTCCTGCATTTGCTCAGTTTTATGAATTAAAAAAAGTGGTGTTTTTCGCTAAAGCTCAAATGTAGCTCAAAATCGTGAGAATTGTTAAAAGCACAACAGCAAAGTTGGTTGCTGAACCATTTCTTTTCGATATATTTAAAAATAACTTTATCTCTCTTAACATGAATAAGACTGAGAACCAAATGCTGGTTATTTTCGGGGCCTCAGGAGACCTTACTGCCAGAAAGCTGATCCCCGCAATATTCAATTTATACAAAGGAAAACACCTCCCTAAGAATTTTGTGGTATTAGGGATAAGCCGAAGCAATCTTAGCGATGAGGATTTCAGACAGCGGGTGGTTTATGACAGCCAATATCTGAAGGACGAATTGAATGGAGCCAATGATGCTTTTGTAAAGGGTTTTGCAGACATGCTCTATTATGAAGATTTGGGGGATAATTACGACACGGATTACTCGGGTTTAAGGGCCCGGATCGAGAAATTGAGCAGTGCGCACGGCACCGGGTCCAATATGATCTATTACCTGTCCACTCCGCCCAACTTATATGAGATCATCGCCAAAAACCTAAGTGATCAGGATCTTACCCGGGAAGAAAACGGTTGGAAGCGCATCATTGTGGAAAAACCCTTTGGTTATAGCCTGGAAACCGCAAAGGAGCTTAATGACGCCCTGCACAAGTATTTTGAAGAACCTCAGATATACAGAATAGATCATTACCTGGGAAAAGAGACCGTCCAGAACCTGTTGGTCACCCGTTTTGCCAACAGCATCTTTGAACCGCTCTGGAACCGCAATTACATTCATCATGTGGAGATAACCAATGCGGAAAGCGTCGGGGTTGAAAAACGGGGTGGCTATTACGATAAGTCCGGTGCCCTTCGCGATATGTTCCAAAATCACTTGTTGCAGATCGTTTCGCTGGTGGTTATGGAACCTCCCATTGGTCCGAACGCTGAGGAGATCCGGAATGAAAAGGTCAAAGCCCTGAAGTCTATTCGCATTATGCGAGATGAAGAAACCTTGTATAAAAATACCATCCGCGGACAATACCTGGCAGCGGATGTTAATGGAGAACAGGTAAAAGGGTATAGGGAAGAAGATGGGGTAGACCCCGAATCGACCACGGAGACTTATGCGGCTATTAAGTTTTTTGTGGATAACTGGCGATGGGCAGATGTACCGTTTTATGTGCGTACGGCCAAGCGGATGCCTACCAAGGTCACAGAAGTGGTGATCCATTTTAAAACGCCACATCATCAGATATTTAAAGATGCTGGCTTTGCCAATAAAGACAATAAGTTGATCATTCGCGTGCAGCCGGATGAAGGTATGCTCATGAAATTTGGGGTTAAGGTCCCCGGACAGGGATTTAAGGTGGAAAGAGCAAACCTGGATTTTTACTACTCCAGTCTTACCGATACCCATGTGATGACAGCCTATGAGCGTTTACTGTTGGACGCGATGCAGGGAGATGCCACCTTATACGCCAGGGCGGATGAGGTAGAGGCCGCCTGGGAATTTGTGGATCCTATACTGGATTACTGGGCAAATGGTAAGGAGGTGCGCACCTATGGGTATTCCGCAGGGATGTGGGGCCCACAGAACGCGGATGACCTCATAGAAGGCTTATATATGTGGCGTAATCCCGGGAAAAACCTTGCAGACGACCCCGGTTTTTGTGTAATTAATTAATAACTCCATGGACGTAAAAGTTTCCAGAAGTAAAGAAGCAGTGGCTGCTTACTTTTCCGAATACCTGGCCCATTTGATACGTAAGCAGGGTGAAACCCATATTGCCCTGTCAGGAGGTAGCACCCCAAAGATCGTTTTTGATCTTCTCGCTGAGGAATACAAGGACAGCATCAACTGGTCTGATGTGCATTTGTATTGGGGTGACGAACGCTGTGTTCCACCTGATGATGATCAGAGCAATTATAAGATGACCGTGACCCATTTGCTTTCCAAAATAGAGATCCCGGAAGATAATATTCATCGAATACTGGGAGAAACGGAACCGGAGGCAGAGGCTGATCGATATGGGGAACTGCTTTCGAATTTTCTTCCGGAAGCCAACGAATTGCCTCAATTTGACCTGGTAATATTAGGTATGGGGGATGACGGGCATACCGCCTCGGTCTTTCCTCATGAAATTCAACTATGGGATTCGGAAAAGAACTGCGAAGTTGCTATTCACCCGGAATCCGGGCAACGACGTGTCACCATCACGGGTAAGTTGATAAATAACGCCAGGGAAGTGGCTTTTTTGGTCACAGGAGGAAGTAAAGCAGAAAAGGTAAAGGCCATTCTGCACAAGGAGAAAGACTACGAGCAATACCCCGCTGCCCTGGTTAACCCACAATCCGGAAAATTGTACTGGTTTTTGGACTCTGAAGCCGCGAAACTCGTCACTTCAGGTTGAGCCTTACATTTTCGCCTTCTAGTTCCGGCAAATATGCATGGTGATCAAACTTAGACTCTTCGAATTCCGTACTCCGTTTAAAAGCTTGTTGTTTGCGTATTTTACTTCTGGCAAATCTTCGGACTCCCTGCTGATCGGTGAGAATCAATCCCGGCACAGGAACACTTTTACCTTTCTCATCTTTGGCCACCATGGTAAAATAAGAAGAGTTGCAATGTTTCCGCTCGCCGGAGGTTACGTTTTCTGATTCCACCCGTACTCCAACTACCATGGAGGTCCGGCCGGTATAGTTAATTGAAGCTTTAAGGGTAACAAGTTCCCCAACTTCTATCGGATTCAGGAAGTCAACCCGATTTACAGAAGCTGTCACACAGTAGCGCTGAGAGTGTTTGGAAGCACAGGCAAAGGCGATCTGGTCCATCAGATTCAGGATGTAACCACCGTGTACCTTTCCTCCAAAATTGGAATGCGAGGGTAACATTAGTTCTGTAATGGATAACCTGGATTCCCGGGCTGTTTTAAAGGAAGACATAATCAGTTCCTGAAGTGAGGTGAGCGTTCTTTTTGTACATTCTTGATAAAATACTTGGTGTCTCCCCACCAAAAAAAGGTGGCGTATCGTTCAATATAGTCCACTTTGACATATTGCCCCTGGTATTCTTTCAGCTTTGCTATGACCTCTTTATCCTTTCCCTGAACGGAAAATTTAAAGATCTGCGCTCCGGAAATACCCTGACTAATCTCGCCTTCCCAGGTTTTGGATATAACGCCCTTTCTACTGATTTTGATCAATTCTCCGGATCTGACCCCTTCGCTAAACGGCACATAGTAAATGAAGGCGTAGTAGCAGGCGGATAACAATAGAACTCCACCAATTACTAAGAATAATATCTTTTTCACAATTTCAATTTGGGTTCTTCAAAATCGTCTTGCTGCGCCCGTTTCAAAATGGGATCAGGCAGGCTCTTTTTAGCTTTGGCCCCCATTTTTTTGAGTTTTTCTATACTCGTAATGATATTACCCCGTCCCTCGACCAGTTTATTCATCGCTCCGCGATATTCGTTCTTTGCCTCGTCCATTTTCTTACCCACTTTGGTGAGGTCTCCAACAAATCCTTCAAATTTGTCGTATAGCGCACCGGCCTGCCGTGCAATCTCTATGGCGTTGCGCTGCTGTTTCTCGTTACTCCACATACTGTCAATAGTCCTGAGCGTTGCCAGAAGCGTGGAAGGGGTCACAATAACTATATTTCTTTCAAATGCCCTGTTGTAAAGGTTGTTTTCCTGGTTTATGGCTACAGAAAAAGCAGTTTCAATCGGCACAAACATCAATACAAAATCCGGACTTTCCATTTCGTATAGATCTTCGTATTTCTTTGCAGACAATTGGTCCACGTGCTTTTTAAGGGAGTTGATATGTTCTTTTAAATTCTGTTCCTTGGTTTCTTCATCGGCATTGATATAGCGCTCGTAATCCGTAAGCGAAACCTTAGAGTCTACTACCATTTTTTTACCGTCGGGTAGATGGATGATAACGTCTGGCAAGACCCTGCTGCCATCTTCGCGGCTAAAACTTTGCTGTACGCTGTATTCCCTGTCTTTTTCCAGTCCGGATTTTTCCAATACCCGCTCCAGCACCAATTCCCCCCAATTACCCTGGGTTTTACTATCTCCTTTCAAAGCTTTAGTGAGGTTTTCCGCTTCCTTGGTGATCTTTAGGTTTTGGTTCTGCAGATTTAGCAACTGCTCTTTCAGCGCCTGATGTATTCCATAGTTTTCTTTCCTGCTTTCTTCTACCTTCTTTTCAAACAACTGGATCTTTTCCTGTAAGGGGGTAAGGATGTTTTTGATATTCTTTTGGTTTTGCTCCGTAAACTTCACACTCTTCTCGTCCAGGATCTTATTAGCCAGATTTTCAAACTCCTTGGTAAATTTTTCCTGTAGCTTTAAGATCTCTTCTTTTTGCTCGTCATACTTAGACTGTAGATTTTCCAGATCAGCACGGTAGCGTGTGATCTGATTACCCAGTTGCTCTTTATGCAGCCTCAGTTCGTTTTTTTCTTCATTGGATTGCACCAATTGTTCATTGACCATGTTGAGATTATTCTTCAGCTGATCTTCTCTTTCCAGTAATCTGCTTTGCCGGGAAGTGGTCTTAAGATTTTGAATATAGATCCCAATAAAGTACCCCAGGGCCAAAAAGCCCACACCTACAATTATGTACAGCAAAAATTCATTCATCTAATTCTCAATTGGTAAGCATAAAGATACAGGTTTGGGTTTAAACCAACCACTGCGAAATAGGCTACTTATTAACTTTGAAGGAGGCAGTTCGTGGGTCGAATACAAGTGTATCTTCGGGGAACAACTTTTCGAAACTGTGTCGCGCGATAAGCTCGGAAGGGGTGCCAAAGGCATTCTGTTCATTATCAAGTACTAACAGCTTGTCGCACAACTGAATGGCAAGCTCTATTTCATGGGTGGTGAAAAGAATGGTTTTCCCATGTTCGTGGGCTATTCGCTGCAACAGTTTGAGGATCTGTACCTTGTGATAAAGATCAAGATGTGTGGTCGGTTCATCCAACAATATAATTCGAGTATCCTGTGCCAGGGCTCTTGCGATAAATACCCTTTGTAACTGCCCGTCACTAAGCTCAAAACACTTTTTTTGTACCAGCTTTTCAATTTGCATCCACTCCACGGCTTCAAGAACTACTTTCCTGTCTTGTGCAGTAAGGCTACCGATCCAATTGGTGTGAGGGTGTCTGCCCAAACTCACTAATTCCAGCGCTGTTAGATTTCCGGAAGCAGTGGGCTCCGTTAGTACCACACTTAGTAACTCAGCAAGTTTTCGCTGATTTATTTCCTTTAATGCTTCGCCATTAACAGAAAGATTCCCGGATAGCGACGGCTGTACGCCTCCAAGTGTGCGAAGTAAAGTACTTTTTCCGATACCGTTTACCCCTACAATTCCCACCAATTCAGAAGATTGTAATGAAAAAGTAAGTCCTTCGACCACACGGATCTCCCTGGATCCCCGACCGTAACCAATGCAGAGGTCTTCTGCAGAAAGCGTTGTGTTATGTTTTAAGTTTAAGTTCAAGTTAAAGTATAAGTTGATGGCATATGGCCTGTTATTTCAGAATCCGACATTAGAACATCATCTTTCTTTTCCGAATAAGCAACCAGATCACCACCGGTGCTCCAACCAATGAGGTTATAGCGTTAATGGGTAAAATATACGAAGTAGAGGGCAGTTGCGCCAGCGTATCGCATAAAAGAAGAATAATAGCCCCGTACAGAAGTACCGCGGGCAGCAGGATTCTATGGTTTGTGGTATCGAAAATCTGCCGTGTAAGATGGGGTACTGCCAACCCTATAAAAGCAATGGGTCCGGCAAAGGCCGTAATGGTACCGGCAAGAAGTCCGGTCGCGATAATGATGATATACCTGGATCTTTGTATGGCAACCCCCATACTTCTGGCATAATTCTCTCCAAGTAAGAAAGCGTTCAATGGCTTTATGGTTAGTATACTAAGGATAACTCCAATGAGGATCAAGCCCAGTAGCAGGGATATTTGTGCCCAGGACAGGTTTCCCACACTGCCGAAAGACCAGAATATGAACTGCTGCAGCTTCTCTGCACCTGTGAAATAGGAGAGTACAGTTACAATTGCAGCTGTGATGCTTCCAAACATAAGCCCGATTATTAGCAGAGCCATGGTGTCCCTGACTTTTGAGGCAACGACTACCACTGCCAGCAAAACCACAAAACTGCCTATACTCGATGCGATTGCCAGGGAAACGTCATTGGCAATATTGTAAGAGATCAGGCCGGAGAATACAGAGGATCCCATGATCAACAGCGCAGCCCCCAGACTGGCACCCGCGCTGATCCCCAGAACAAAAGGTCCGGCCAGAGGATTTCTAAAGAGGGTTTGCATCAACAAACCGCTTAGGGAAAGCCCACTGCCTATCAATATGGCTGTTACTGCTTTGGGAATACGGTAGTTCCAAATGATATAACGCCAGGATTCCGACTGTACGTCGCCCCCGATCAGGGCATTAATAGTATCTTTAAGAGGAATGTTTACTGATCCCAGGCTGATATTGACCCCAAGAGAACACAGTAGCAGCAACAGTAGCAGCACAAAAGAAAAGGTATATGATCTTTCTTTTTCCAAATTACTCCAGGGGCTTAAAGAAAAATAGTTCGTGATCAGGAAGCAATTCCGGATGGAAGATATGGATCAGATCTTTGAGTACCACATCAGGTCTGTTCGGTGCGTACTCATAAAACAATAAGCCGCCGGTCTCCCCAATGCTGCGAGCATGCGTAAAAACCCTTTTGTTTTTAAAAGCGCTAAACTGCAGGTAGTGTCGGTTTGTCTCTTCCAATTCATTATAGGAAGTATGCATTGAGGGGTTCAGCCAAAAGTCAGCATCCTGGGCTCTTTCCAGCACACTTTCAATACTTAAACCAATGCTCCCGGTATTCTCAGTTTCCTTCCACAGATAGTTCGTATTAGCATCTCTAAGAAATTCTGCCATCCAGCTTTTTCCACCGGCCACATACCACACATCCTTGTAAAGTCCACCACTTAAGATGGTAGGTTTGGTCTTAGCCTGAAGGGCCAGTTCTTTGGCTCGGGCATAGGACAGTTCGATCGCTTTATAAAGGCTATCTCCTTTTTTCTCCAGACCGAAAAAAGGAGCAAAAAACTTGATCCATTCTGCCTTTCCCAACGGGGTTTCTTCTGTCCAGTCCCCGTTGTAGACCAAAGGGATCCCTGCTTGCTGAAGCGTTTCATAGGCTTTATTCTTTCCGCTTATGCCAAAGCCAACCATGAGTTCCGGGCTGAGTTCCATTAGGATTTCCGTATTTATCGCTTCGTTGGTCCCTAATTCCTTCACCTGTCCGGATGCTATCCGTTTCCTGGTCTCTTTGGAAGAGACAAACTGGGAATTCGGAAAGCCCACCAGTCTATCCGCGACACCAAGGGATTCCAGGGCTGGAATATGCGTGGTGGATGTTACCACGATCCGTTCTACAGGTACCCGGACCACAGCGTCATATTTTTCCTTATCTAGCGATATTTCCGGGGTATTTTTCGGGACCAGGGCATATGAAAATCCGGATTTAGCATCCGGCCAGGGAGAAGAGACCTCAATTACCTTAATTCCTTGTTCTGTTTCCTTAATCGTGAAGCCCCTGGCGTAGGTTATGGATGCTTTGGAGGTAGCCATGGCCCTTTGCTCAGAAGTGGTCTCCTTCTGTTTGCAGCAGCAAACCAAAAGGATTAACAGCCAACATATAGATCTATTCAAAATCCAGGATTTTCTATTTTTTTCAAATGTAGTATTATTTGATCTTTGGCTACAAAGTTGTATCAAATTGTTTACCTTCGTTCCGGAATTTTGGTTCCTTTTGGGTAATTGACCCCATTAGGATTAAAAGGGAATCCAGTGATTTGGATTGTGATTTGAGAACTTAAGCCTTTGAAACCTTCAAAAAGCTTTGCTCATTTCGAGAGGTAGCTCATACAAGCAATCTGAAAATTCTGGAACTGTTCCCGCAACTGTAAGCTTTGCCGATCCATTCTGATCTGTTTTTAGATCAAAATGTTTGAGGCGGCTGCCATTTCTTCGATACCACTGCTCTAAAAAGGGCGGGAAGGTCGATGGCAGTACGTAAGTCAGGAGACCTGCCAAATTCGGTTAATCATTGTTAAACTTTCGGGATAAAAGTTTACGTATGGGTACACACATACTACACTCCCGTTTATTGAATTAAACAACATGGGTAAAAAACCATTGGGCTTATGTATCGCGGTTTTGGCGAGTGCAGGCCTGGTTGCGCAGGTGCAACAAAAAGACTCCACAGACATTCAGTACCTCGATGAGGTTGTGGTCACAGACACGCGTTTTGAGATAAAACGCGAGCAGTCCGGAAAAACTGTGATTAAGATTGGGGCCGAAGAGCTCCAGAGAAGCTACGGTCAGACTTTGGCTCAGGTGATCAATGTTAAGAGCGGAATCGAGATAGCCGGTAGTAGGGGAAGGGAAGGAGCCGTACTAGGAGTTTTCGCAAGAGGAGGCCGGGGCCGACAGGTGTTGGTGATCATAGACGGTATAAGGGTTTCGGACCCCTCGTCTTTTTCATCGGAATACGATCTGAGGTTATTGCCCATAGCCTCTATTGAGTCCATCGAGATTATCAAAGGTGCGGCCAGTACACTTTACGGTACGAACGCGGCTACAGCAGTGATCAATATCACTACTAAACAAGCATCCGAAAAAGGAATCTCGGCCAATTTTCAGTCCAGTATTGGAACAAATCAGACTGCCGGGGAACAGAATTACAATTTTGGGAATTTTGAAAACAATGCCCGGGTTTCCGGAACGGTTGACAAGCTGAGCTACACCCTGGATTTTGCCGCACGTAACTCGGAAGGCTTATCGGCCATAGTTACTCCGGAAAACGAGGAAGATACTTTTTCCAATGTCAGTACAAACCTGAAGATCGGTTACCAGATAAGCGAGCGATTCAATCTTGGGATTTTTGGAAATCAAACTAAACTAAAGACAGATTTCGACGAGTCTTTCGGACTTGTAGATGCGCCCTATCAATTCATTAGTGAACAAAAAAGGGTAGGTATCAATGCCTCACATACGTATAAAGGTGGTGGGATATATTTAAACGCGGCATACAGTGATTTTGAGTCTGAAAATATCAGTGCCTTCCCAAGTAGCTTCGTGGGTCAGAATTATGTACTTGATCTCTATAACAAGACGAGCTTCGCGAACGGGATTAATGCAATTTTGGGGGTGAATTATATTAAGGACGATGCGCAGTTCTCAGCGGATCAGGATTTTACCATTATTGATCCATACCTGAATATGGTTTATGTTTCGGAATTTGGACTTAATGTTAATGCCGGAGCCCGGCTGAACAACCATTCGGAATACGGAACACAGCTGGTGTACAATTTGAATCCTTCATTCAGTCTGCAAACGGACAAAGGCTATTTGAAATTTTTAGGTTCCTTTGCCACTTCGTACATAACCCCTTCTTTGACTCAATTGTTTGGTGATTTTGGGGCGAATCCTGATCTGGAACCGGAAGAGAACAGGACCCTCGAAGGTGGCGTAGAATATGCCTTGTCCTCAGGTCTTCGTCTTAGCGCATTGTACTTCAACAGGAGAGAGGAGAATTTTGTGTTTTTTGACAATGCAACAGGTACCTATGGCAACGCGGATAACATCATAAAAGCCCAGGGATTGGAACTGGAGGCGAATTGGAAACCCCTTGATAAACTGGTAGTAAGTACCAATTATACTTTTACGGAAAGAAAGGGAGACAACGCGATCCGCATACCAAAACACAAGGCCAATCTGCTGTGTGCCTATGATCTCTCGGAGAGGACTTCCGCTTCCTTTAGCTATTCTTATACGGGGGAGCGTTCCGATACGGATTTTAATGTTTTTCCCTTTGTAGATGTGCCTTTGGATGCCTTTTCTTTGGTCGGCCTTCACCTACAGCATAAGCTTATTGAAGAAAAACTCAGAATATTCCTTAATATGGAAAACCTATTGAATGAGGAATTCACGGAAGTCCTTGGTTTTACAACCAGGGGAAGGAATATCAGTATGGGAATTAACCTTACCTTGTAATCTAAATCGAGTGTTGTGCTAAAAGTCTGTTCTTTCCTTCCGGCAGTTACCCAAACGATCTACGATATGGGCCTTCAGGAGCACTTGGTGGGGATTACGTTTGAGTGCCCGGAACAAGCGTTAAAAGAAAAGCCCACGGTAGTTCAATGCGTTTTGGAAGGTTTGGATCTGAGCAGCCGTCAGATAAATTCATTTTTTTCCGCCAGCAAACGGGACGGAGAATCGCTATACTATGTTAATGAGGATCTATTGGAGGAACTGAAACCTGATGTAATTTTCACCCAGGATGTTTGCGAGGTTTGCCAGATAGATACTGAATGCACTATGGCTGCAGTAGCTAAGCTGCCTAAACAACCGGAGATTATTTCCATAACTCCCCAGTCCCTGGAGGATGTGTTCAAATCAGCGGAAGTTATTGCTACCGCCATGGGCGTGCCTGAAAAAGGCCATAAGTATACCCGTTTGCTACGCAATCGTATTTCAGAAACAGAGCATCGGTTCCAAAAAAGCGGCTCTAAGCGCCAAAAGGTGTTTTTTATGGAATGGATGGATCCCATCTTTAATTCAGGGCATTGGATCCCGGATCAGGTACGTATTGCAGGAGGAAAAGACAAATTGTCTAATCCCTGTGGCGATAGCACCGGAATGCACTGGGAGGAATTAGTTAAATACGATCCGGATATACTGGTAATTGCGCCCTGCGGATTTAGTATTGAGCGAACCTTAAGTGAAATTTCCTTATTGACCTCCAAAACCGGATGGGAAACTATGAGTGCTGTCCGGAATAATAAGGTATATATCGCGGATTTTGAGCTATTCACTCAGTCATCCCTCAGCACTTTGGCTGATGGCATTGCTTTACTAAACTACCTTTTTCATTCGGAGCATAGTGTACTTCCTTCGAAATTAAAAAATTCCTATATCCGTTGGAGCGCTGATCATAAGGCTACAAGACCTTTTAAGGATGCTAATTTAAACTGAGGCTGTTTAAAGGGATCGCATTTGTATCGTGGTCACATCGAGCTCCCGCCTGAATGACTTAGCCGGGCAGGCAGTCGAGATGTATTTGATAATCGAAACTTTAACTAGTTCTCGACTGCCCGTCCGAATGTCTTAGGTGGGCGGACACTCGAACAGACAAAAATCTCTTTTCAGACAACCTTTTTAAAGGTTTTATTCCTCGTATAGCTCATAGGGGAGGTGCAGTGGTTTATCGAGCACCATATTGTCTTTTAGCGGCTGGAACATCCTGGAACTTGTAAAATAAGGCGCAGGAGTTTTTACCGTAAAATCTCTTTTACTTGCCGGACTGGTAATGGCTTCTATTGCCCTGGCCAGCAAGGGTTCATTTACATCTCCCAGTATACCCAGGTTTTCCAGGTCTTCATCCAACTCAATATCTGGTGGAAAACCACTGGTATAATCGAAGAATCCGGCAGCGTTCTCATTGCGTCCAACTAACGGCTGGATCGCCCATTGATTATCAGGATTTATTTGATTTTCCCTTGAAGGTGTATAGATAAAAGGTGCTCCATCCCTGCTTGGATCGTCCACCATGGTAAGTGAAAACTCATTTTTTCCGGTTGTGGTCCTTCCGATTAGGATTACCTCAATATACGGATCCAGGCCATTGATCACCAGCTCACTGGCAGAAGCTGTGCTCCTGGAAGTCAGGATATATACCCGGCTTAAATTTAAGGTGTTTATTGGAGAACCATCCCCGGTTTCTGAGGCAAAATAGTCCTCCACATCCTCAGCGCTAAAGGCAGCCATAATTTTCGGATTCCAACGCTGGCGGATGTACAGGTCGTTGGTGTTTGTTCCGTAGATCATACTGGAAAGCAAACGGGAAGAGTTTACAGAGCCTCCGGAATTATAGCGCAAATCCAGGACCAACTCCGTAACTCCTGCGGCTTTAAGCTGCCCGAAAGCGTCGTTCAGTTGTTCATCAAATTCATTGGTAAAGCCGTTATACATCAGATAACCAATGTTAGACCCACCAACATTAAAGGAATCTACTATAAAGACCGGATTCTCAACGAGGCCTTCTTCTTTGGTCAAAGTAACTTCTTTGCCGTTAGGAGTGATCACATCATTCGCAATATCTGCCATATTCAGCGTATAGGTGTTGTTTTCACCAAACAGCAGATCCTGGTAATTGTTTTCGGTAAGCGTTTGACCGTCTACCCCAGTGAACAGTTCACCCCTGGAAATATCCTTGGTTGAAGCATCCGAGTTAGGAATAATGTATTTAACAAAGCCAAAGACCTCATTGGAATCCCCAAAGAAGAACAGCTGGAATTCCACTCCATTACTTCTGGAGATACCGGCAAGATTGTTGGTCAATTCCCGATAATCATCATTAAAAAAGCTAAACCGGTCTTCGGAAAAGCGTAATTTGTTGTTAAAGAAGTTCTCAGGACTGGATTCAGACTCCAGGAATTCGGTATATTCTGCATTCGTACTAAAGCGATCATCAGCAAGGTCATCAACTTCGGCCTGCCAGAAATACCAGATATTCATGGATTTCCACATAAAATCCTGGACCACCACATTGGCGGAAGGATCTGGATCGGGGCCACTAGGACCTCCTACGCCGGCATCGTCATCATTATTACAACTGGCCAATAAAAATGCCATACCAAGAAGTGGGGCAAGGTATTTTCTCATCTCTTTCATGATTATTTCTTTATTTTCCACCAATTATCATTCCAAAAAACGGGAAAACGGTAATTGAAGAAGAAATTTTCTTTTTTATAGCTTAATTTTCAAACTAGTAATTAGTTAGAATGAGCCTAAATTACTTACATCTTAAGGAAAAAAAAATTTTTTGTTACAAAATTCGATGTTCTTCGTCTTCCTTGTGTAACACCCTAAATAAATGGTTTACACGACAACTCAACAACCAACAATGACACAGTCGGAATTTTTAAATGTGGTCATGCCTTTTAAGGATAAGCTGTACCGGCTAGCCAAAAGGCTGCTGGTATCTTCCGAAGAGGCCGAGGATGCGACCCAGGAGATCTTAATGAAGCTGTGGGCCAAGAACAAGATGATGGAGAGCTATAAGAATGTGGAGGCCTTTGCTATGACAATGACAAAGAATTTCTGTCTGGACAGACTGAAATCCAAACAGTCCAGTAACCTGAAACTGGTTCATAGCAACTACAGCGACGACAGCAGTTCGCTTCAAACGCAGGTAGAGGCCAAGGACAGTGTAAGTTGGGTAGAAAAGATCATGGAAGAATTGCCTGAGCAACAAAAAATGGTATTACAGCTCAGGGACATTGAAGAATACGATTTTGACGAAATAGCAGAATTACTGGAAATGAAACCCACCGCAGTTAGAGTGGCCCTTTCCAGAGCCCGGAAAACCGTAAGAGAAAAACTATTACAAAAACACCGTTATGGGATCAGATAAGATTGAAAAAATATTGGAGAAGTATTTTGAAGCTACTGCAACAGAAGCCGAAGAGCGTACCCTTAAAAACTATTTTTTAGAAGGTGATATAGCCCCGCATTTGGAACAGTACGCACCCATGTTCACCTACTTTTCCGAAGCCAAAGAAGAACGGTTTACCAGACAGGTTCCATTAAATACCAGAAGTAGATACTACAAATGGATTTCCGTCGCAGCGGTGGCTTTAGTAGCCTTTGGCATTTATTTTGGTACGGAGTACCAGCAAAAGAGAGCGTTAGAACGGCAGGAAGCTGAAATAGCCTACCAGGAAACCAAGAAAGCCCTGGACCTGCTGGCGACTAACTTTGGAAAAGGCACTCAAAAAATGGCCTATCTCAACGAATTTGAAACAACAAAACAAAAAATTTACAACAAAAATTAAATCTTAAACCGATGAAAACTAAGATCATAATACTATTATTGGCCGTCATACCGTTGGCGGGCTTCTCCCAGTCTTTATTCGATAAGTATGAGGATCTGGACGATGTGACCACTGTTGTGGTTAATGAAAATATGTTCAAACTACTGAGCAAAATAGAAGTGGAAGTGGATGATCCTGAGGCAAAAGACTTTATGGATATCGCTCAGAGCCTTAAGAGCCTCAAAGTCTTTACCACAGAGGACAAGGCCATTGGAACTGAAATGAAAGCTTCCGTAGATAAGTATCTGAAAACAGCTTCCCTGGAAGAACTGATGCGTATCAAGGATAAGGATGCGAATGTAAAGTTCTATATCAAGACCGGGAAAGACGAAGACCACGTTAGCGAGTTGCTGATGTTCGTTACTGGCATTAAGGAGATTGAGGCTAACGGAAGAAAGTTTGAAACCGTACTGCTTTCACTTACAGGGGATATCGATCTGAATAAGATCAACTCCCTGACCAGGAAAATGAATCTGCCGGAGGAACTTAACGAAGCTGGAAAGAAGAAAAATTAATCGGAATTACATCATCAATAAATAACTAACATCATGAAAAAAGTAATTATAGCAGTGGTTTTGGTACTGGCACCTCTAGCGGGATTCTCCCAGTCCATTTTTGACAAATATGAAGACATGGATAATGTGGCTTCTGTGATCATCAACAAGGGAATGATAGACCTTATGGCAACAGTTGGTGAAAATGCAGACGACCCTGAAGCGGAAGAGTTTGTAGGCCTTGCCAAACAGCTCAAAGGAGTAAAAGTATTCCTTACAGAAGACGAGGAGGTAACGGCCAGTATGAAAACAACCGTGAATAGCTACCTGAAATCCTCCTCAATGGAAGAATTAATGCGGGTTAAGGACGAAGACACCAATGTTAAATTCTTTGTCAATTACGGAAAGAATGAAAATTATGTAGAGGAATTACTCATGTTTGTAACAGGAGTGGGGGATGTTGAAGTCGGACCCAATGGACGAAATATAGAAACTGTTCTCGTATCTTTGACAGGAGACATTGACCTTAGAAAGATTGGCACCCTTACACGCGGAATGAACCTGCCACATCATATGCATAAAGCGGAGAAAAAGAAGAAGAATTGAATGATGTCCGGATCGAGACAAATCAAAACACAGTTTTAAAAACCAACAGATGAAAAGGATAATAGCACTAATAGCCATAGTAGGAGTAGCTTTCTTATCTGCCTGCTCTTCAACCCAGAGTCTTCAGGAGTACTATGTGGACAGTACGGAAAACCCGAATTTCATTTCTGTCGATGTACCCACCAGCGTCCTAAAACTTGAGGATGCTGATCTTACCGAGAAGCAAAGACAGGCTTTGAAGTCGCTCAAAAAACTGAATCTGCTCGCATTTAAGAAAACAACTGAAAATGCGGAGGAGTTCAAAATAGAAAAAGCGAAAGTAAATGCCATATTGAAAAATGATGAGTTCATAGAGCTAATGAAATTAAACTCTCAATACGGCAAGGGAGTGATCAAGTACTTGGGAGATGAGGATGCCATAGATGAGGTAATTATTTTTGGAAGCAGCGATGACAAGGGCTTTGCCCTGATCCGGGTACTCGGGGACGATATGAACCCAGCTAACCTGGTGCAGTTAATGCAGGCCATACAGAAGTCGGATTACGATGGGGAAGGCCTCGGGGAAATAGGCAAATTCTTAAGAGGATAGCAAACTACGACACATGATAGAAACCTGTTGGAAATTCAATTTCCGGCAGGTTTTTTTATTTCCGATATGTGGGTCCAAAAGCTTAGAATTTAGACGTGATATTACTATATTAGGGCGGAACATTAACACTAACTATATCATGGAAAAAGCACAGGAATGGATCAACTACGGAATTGAGCTGGCCAAAGAATTCGGGCCGAGATTACTAACGGCGATCCTTATTTACATTGTGGGTTCGTGGATCATAAAAAGGATCATCGGGGCCACGAGAAAAGTAATGTCTAAGAGCAGTTATGACGAATCGCTTCAGCGCTTCCTTCTCAATCTGATCTCGTGGGCATTAAAAGTCTTTTTAATTCTTCTGGTGATCTCCAGGCTTGGGGTGGATGTCACCACCTTTGCAGCCGTTATCGCCGCAGCCGGTTTGGCTGTAGGATTGGCTCTTCAGGGTTCTCTTGCCAATTTTGCCGGGGGCGTTCTCATTATGATCTTCAGGCCCTACAAGATCGGAGACCTTATTGAGGCCCAGGGGGTGATAGGAGTGGTCAAGGAGATTGAGATCTTTACCACAAAACTCACTACTCCCGAAAATAAATTGGCCATTGTCCCAAATGGAGCTATGGCCAACGGGAATATCATCAACTATACAGCAGAAGGTAAAATACGTGTAGACACCGTAATTGGAGTGGGTTATGGAGAAGACATTAAACAGACTAAAGAAGTGCTGTTAAATGTGCTTACCTCTAATCCACAGGTACTGGAAGATCCGGCTCCTTCTGTAAATGTGTCTGAATTGGCAGACAGTTCGGTTAACTTTGCCGTTAGACCTTTCTGTAAGCCGGAACACTATTGGGATGTGTATTTCGCTACTTATGAAGGCTGCAAGCTGGCGCTGGATGAAGCGGGAATAGAGATCCCATATCCGCACCAGGTGGAAATTCACAAAGGTGAATAATAAACCGAAACAGGAATAACTCTAAACCCCGGTATAATTGCTGGGGTTTATTGCTTTCAACTCCTTTTTCAGGCTATCAGAAACGTCCAGGGAATCTATAAAGCCAGCGATAACTTTGCTGGTTATTTTTTCGTTCGTCCGGGTCAAACCCTTCAGGGCTTCGTAAGGGTTGGGGTATCCTTCGCGCCTAAGGATGGTCTGAATAGCTTCGGCCACTACCGCCCAGTTCTCTTCCAGGTCTGAAGCGAACTTTTCCTTATTCAGTAAAAGCTTATTCAGGCCTTTTAAAGTGGCACTGAAAGCAATAACGGTATGTGCAAAGGGTACACCCACATTGCGCAGAACCGTACTGTCTGTAAGATCCCTTTGAAGCCTGGAGACAGGTAATTTGGAGGACAGATGGTCAAATAGCGCGTTTGCCAGACCCAGGTTTCCTTCTGAGTTTTCAAAATCGATCGGGTTTACTTTATGCGGCATAGCAGAAGAACCGATCTCTCCTTTTTTGATCTTTTGCTTGAAATATTCCATGGAGATATAGGTCCAGATATCTCTGTCAAGATCAATGATGATGGTGTTGATCCTTTTTAGGGCATCGAACAAGGCGGCCAGATGATCGTAGTGCTCTATTTGGGTTGTTGGGAAAGAGTGGTGCAATCCGAGTTTCTCCTGTACGAAACCGGTACCAAAAGACTTCCAGTCGATTTCGGGATAGGCCACTTTATGAGCATTAAAGTTACCGGTGGCTCCGCCAAATTTAGCGGCACTTGGGATATCGTTCAGTAAATTGAACTGCTCCTTTAACCGCACTACGAACACTTCAATTTCCTTACCCAGACGGGTAGGGGAGGCCGGCTGCCCATGGGTACGTGCTAACATTGGGATATCCGCCCATTCTGTAGATAATTCCTCCAGCCTTTGCGCTAAGGAAAAATAGGCTGGGACATATACTTCATTAACAGCATCCTTTATGGAAAGCGGGATCGCGGTGTTGTTGATATCCTGTGAGGTAAGCCCAAAATGAATAAATTCTTTGAATTCACTCAACCCCAGATCATCAAATTTTTCTTTGATGAAATATTCAACGGCCTTTACATCGTGATTTGTGATCTTTTCTATAGACTTTATCGCCTCGGCATCTGTTTCCGTAAAGTCAAGATAGATCTTCCTCAGAGGCTCAAAAACTGTTTTTTCTATGTCCTTCAACTGCGGAAGCGGTAGTTCACAAAGCGCGATGAAGTATTCAACTTCAACTTTTACACGGTATTTGATCAGGGAGGCCTCGGAAAAGAAAGAGGCCAGATCCTGTACTTTGTTTCGGTAGCGTCCGTCTACAGGAGAAATGGCATTGAGCTCTGATAAAGACATGTTGGTAAGCTTGATTTTAGAAAGATGCAAAGATACTTAATATGTCAGTGAGATGGAAACTGAGACTGGGAAATCGATGGTTGATGGTTGATGGTTGATAGTTGATGGTTGATAGTTGATAGTTGATGGGTGGATGGTCGGACGGTTGGATGGTTAGATAGTTGGACCGTTAGATGGTTGGATGGTTAGATGGTTGGATAGTTAGATGATTAGATTGGCAGATAGTAGGATACCTTGATAAGAAGCTTAATAGCAGTTTAATCCTTTTTGTTTATCGGGGTTTCCAACCCCACCCCAAACTCAAGTTAATCATTGGCACTGCATTTTAAAAGCAGGGAGGCGGTTAACCAATTTGATATATTTTCACATTGCTACATTAGTACATTGGACGGTTAGATGGTTAGATGGTTAGATGGTTAGACGGTTAGATGATTGGATGGTTAGACTTTTGGATAGTTAGATGGTTAGATTGGCAGATACTTGGATACCTTGATAAGAAGCTTAATAGAAATTTAATCTTTTTTGTTCATCAGGGCCTCCAACCCCACCCCAAACTCAAGTTAATCGTTGGCACTGCATTTTAAAAGCAGGGAGGCGGTTAACCAATTTGATATATTTTCACATTGCTACATTAGTAAATTGGGCGGTTAGATGGTTGGATAGTTAGATTATTAGATGGTTAGATGATTAGATGGTTAGACGGTTAGATAGTTGGATGTTAGATAAGAAACTGTTTACTGTTCACTGATTACTGTTTACTTAGTTCCTCCTCCGAAGCTTTAGCGAAGGAGGACTGTTCACTGATTACTGTTCACTTAGTTCCTCCTCCGAAGCTTTAGCGAAGGAGAACTGTTCACTGCCCACCGCCTACTGCCTACTTCTCCCACCTAGTTTCTCCAATACCTGCCGGGCGCGGGCTTTATAAGCTGCGCTGCCCGAGGCGTAGTTCTGCTCCAATACAAGTCGGAGTTCCGGGTGTATCCATGCGAACTGATTGCCGAGATGATAAAGACTGGTCATCGCATAGGCCTTTGCGGCCACCTTGTGTTCGCCGATCAGCCAATCAAAACACGCGGTGGCTATCTGTTCCAGATGCCCTTCGCTTAAAGCCTCCCGGGCAGGGTGTTTTTTCCTGGAATAATAGGCGAGAACCAGACTTTCGCATAGCTTGGACATAGGCCTAACCGAAGAATCCAGCTGCACTTTATCCAGCCCGCCGAGGAAAAGATCAATATGCGGTAATAACTGCTGAATCCTCGATTTCAGGGTGAATTCCAGTATCCAACTGGCCTTACAGGAAACCGGATCATCGTTCATCTGGGCGATTTCTATCAATAAGGGGATCAGCTCGGGGCTGCTAAGGACCCGCTTAGCCATTTTCCCTCTTTTTTCACGGGTAGCGTCTACATAATTTAATGCCTCGTAAAGCCTTTCTTTAGTCACAAAATTGTACATTAGGGATTCAAAATTCGCCAAATGAAATTAGCAAAAAAAATCGCATGGGCCTTACTGATCATTTTCGTAGGAATGCAATTTATCCGACCTGATAAGAACCTTGCGGAAGATGGTCACGAGCAGGCTTTTCTAACAGAAACCAACCCCCCTGCTGAGGTGCGGACTATCCTCAAAGAATCCTGTTACGACTGCCATAGCAACAATACCGTGTATCCCTGGTACAACAATATTGCTCCGGTATCTTTTTGGATCGCCGGTCATGTAGATGAAGGTAAAGAGCACTTTAATATCTCGGCATGGGATAGCTATGATGCCAAAAAAAAGGACCACAAACTGGAAGAGGTTGTTGAAGTTATGGAAGAGCACAGCATGCCTCTGAACGAATATACCTGGACACACGAAGAGGCCAGGCTAAGCCAGGGGCAAATAGATGCTATCCTAGAATGGGCCAAAAAGACTAGGTCCCTGTATCAATTAGGCGCTCGACCAGAGTAGGAACACCTACTGCCGCTCGTTCAGGAATGATTTCCAGATTGCTGAAATTCGAGCTGGACATATTCGGTTTGGGATCCATAAAAAAGATAGGAATCCCGGGAGGCGCATAATGCACCAGGCTGGCAGCAGGGTAAACCTGCATTGAAGTTCCTATGATCAGCAGAATATCCGCGCTATTTGTGATCTCGGCGGCTTTGGGTAGCAAGGGCACTTCTTCGCCAAACCAGACGATATCAGGCCTTAATTGAAAACCATCGGAACAGAGATCCCCCAGCAAAAGGTCTTTGCGCCATTCCATTACCTCAGGACCTCTGGTACTTCTCACTTTGAACAATTCCCCGTGTAAGTGTAACACATCCTTACTACCGGCCCTTTCATGCAGATCGTCCACATTCTGGGTTATTATACTCACACTGTGGTATTGTTCCAGTTTTGCCAGGGCCTGATGACCAGCATTCGGGCTGGCCTCGAGCAGTTGTTTTCTCCTTTGATTGTAAAAATCGAGTACCAATTCCGGGTTTCTTGCGAAGCCGTGGGGTGAAGCTACTTCCATTACGTCGTGACCTTCCCAAAGCCCGTCGGCATCCCGAAAGGTTCTTAAACCGCTGTCCGCGCTCATTCCTGCTCCGGTGAGTACTACAATACGTTTATGCATAGTTTGTGCTTCCTTCATAAATATACGTTTTTCTTATATTCGGTTTATGGTTGATCTGGAACTCCTCGAATATTTGGAAGGCTTTATATCGGAGGCCAGAAAAGCCCGGTTTATTGAAGTCCTGGAGCAAAGGACCAATTTTATTACCGTAGCGGTAGAAGATGTATTCCAATTACATAACACCAGCGCCGTGATCCGAAGCTGCGAGGTGTTCGGAATTCAACAACTGCACTTTATCGAAGGTAGGTTTGGGGAACGCCTGGATAAGAACATCGCTATGGGAGCCCACCAGTGGGTGGATGTCCACAGCCATAAAACTGCAGAGGCATGTATGGAAAATCTCAGGGATATGGGGTATAAGATCATCGCCACTTCCCCTCATGAAGACTCGTGCCTGCTTGAGGACTTCTCCTTAACAGAAAGAACGGCCCTATTCTTTGGCACAGAAAAGGAGGGACTTAGCGAAGCCGTATTAAAGCAGGCAGATGGATTTCTAAAAGTCCCTATGACCGGTTTTACCGAAAGTCTTAACATTTCTGTAGCTGCCGGGATCATACTACAAAAACTGAGCTCAGATCTGCGCAAGTCCGATCTCAACTGGAAACTTTCACCAACTGAAATTCTTGACAAAAGGTTGGAATGGACCAAAAAATCCATTAAAAGCATCGAATCTATAATGGATCGTTACCAGGCTGACTGAGGCCCTGTTTTAATATTTTATTATCATTTAGATACGCTTTTTTAGTTTACATTTAAAGGAACCAATATCGATAAACTGATGAAAATCAATACGTACCTCATGTTCGATGGCAATTGTGAGGATGCTATCGGATTCTACAAAGATGTTTTGAACGGACAGATCAGTACGCAAATGCGCTACAGTGATGCGCCGGAAGACATGCCTATGCCGGACCACATGATGAACAAAATCATGCACACAACCCTGGAATTTGAGGGAGGATCCATAATGGCTTGCGACACGCACGACAAACTCAACCTTGGCAATGCGCATCATCTCAGTCTGAATATAGCTTCGGAAGAAGAAGCCCTGGCCGTTTTCAATAGCCTGGCAGACGGGGGGCAGATCGCTATGCCTTTTGAAGAGGTTTTCTGGGGAGGGAAGTTTGGAATGCTCACAGACAAGTTTGGGATTCAATGGATGGTGAGTAGTGAACACAAACCTGCCTGATCAGAGCGGCTCTAAGCTTGATCTCCTGTTCCTAAACGGAAGCTTCGTTTATTTTTTCTATCTTGAACAACTACTAACTAATTGATATACAAATGACTACTATTATTTACATTCTCGTTGGCCTCGTGCTGCTTATTTTGCTTTTAGCGATAATCGCTCCCAAAAACTACGATGTAAACAGGGAAATTGTCATCAACCAGCCAGTCCCTAAAGTTTTTGATTACCTGAAATATCTAAAGAACCAGGATAATTGGAGCCCTTGGGCTAAAAAGGATCCTAATATGAAAAAAGAGTTTTCCGGGACCGATGGTACCGTTGGAGCCATTAGCAAATGGGACGGTAACAAAGATGTCGGTATGGGCGAACAAGAGATCACACGTTTGGTGGATAACGAAGTGATCGAAAGCCAGCTAAGGTTCTTCAAACCCTGGAAATCACAGTCTGATGCCTATATGAGGGTGGCCGAATCAGGTTCTGAAAGCACTAAGGTAACCTGGGGATTCAGCGGAAAGAACAAATTCCCTATGAGTATTATGATGCTCTTCATGAACATGGACAAAATGGTGGGAAAGGACTTTGAGGAAGGTCTCTCAAGTTTAAAAAGTGTAATGGAAAACTAAGGTGAATATGGAAGAAAATCTCGTTGGATGGTTCGAAATTCCCGTAACCGATATGGACAGGGCCAAGGCCTTTTATGAATCAGTTTTTGACATTCAAATACAGGTACACGACCTGGGGGGGGTTGTAATGGGTTGGTTTCCCAGTGACCATACCAAACCGGGAGCCACGGGTTCCTTGGTGAAACACGAAATGTATAGTCCGAGTGAAACCCACGGGCCCTTGATCTATTTTTCCTGCACAGATCTGGCCAATGAGCTTGGAAGAGTTGAAGTGGCAGGTGGAAAGATCAGCAAACCCAAGACTGAAATTGGAGGAGGCCACGGATTTATGGCCTTATTCATTGATACTGAAGGGAACAGGGTTGCATTACATTCACAGTCCTGATTACCAGGATTAGCTGTAATAACAACTGATTAAATGCGATAGCGTATTCTGATAAGAGGCCTAAGGTGCCAGTTCCAGCAGGGCAATGTCGTACTCATTATCCAGCATGACCTTTCCATTTTTCACCTCTACTTCAGTATTTGAATAGGTGTCATAAAGTTTGGTTCCATCTCCGAAGAATCCTTTTACCCAAAGGGATTTTTTACCCTGAGGCAGGTCCAGGCCCACTACGACTTTGTCCTTGTAATCCCCTTTGATATAAGTGCGGCTGAAGACATAAGGTGCTTTAGCCAGCCGCTTGTGCTTCCCGGCTCCGATGGCAGGATGGTTTTGTCTGAATTTACCGAGTTTTTGCCAGTGTTCCAGTACTTTTTTGGTTTGCGGCAGGCTATCCAGTTCCTCCCAATTCATGAACGATCTAAGGGTCGCGTCTCCTACGGTACCTTCAATAGTAAGGTCCCTGGAAGTTTCATCCCCGTAATAGATCTGGGAAGCTCCCTGTGTAAGTAAGAGCACGTTGGCTGAATAGAATGGTCTTTCCCTGTCCTTGTCAAACGGTTCTCCGTCGTCATGAGAAGTAAGGTAGTTCAAAACACTTTTTCCCTTGAGCTCTTTGTTCAGTAGCTTGTGGTATTTCTTAAAAATGGTCTCGTAATCTCCATGGGCATCCCGCTTCAGATCAAAATTGATCAAACTCGTAAAACCGTGATCAAAATAGTCTACTTTTTTATCTCCGAAATCAAACTCCCGGCCACCGGAAGCCCCATAGTTATAGACCTCTCCAACCATAAAGAAGGGATTGTCATCCAGTACCTCTTCAGGGTGTTTCTTCTTCCATGTCTCGAATGCATATGATGCCTCTTTATAAAGCTCTGCCCATGCCTTTTCATCCGCATGTTTTACTGTATCCACTCTAAAGCCATCTATCCCAAGGTCATTCACATAGTCAGTCAACCATTTTATGATATAAAATCTTGGGGCTCTGGGATATCCCGTACGTTCAAAGAACAACTGTAGTTCATCCAATTCATTGCTCAGCCTGCCTTCGTCCTTCCATTTAGCCAATAAAGGGTCCGGAAGCTCTACGACTTCATCGGATTCCGTGAAAATATCGGGCAGATTGTCAACCAAAGTACAGGATGTTGTATTCTCATAGGTCGTGAATTCACAGGTAGGTTCGGTACGTACCCAGTCCGATGGCCAAACCGGATCTTCCTCAGTAATTGGTCCGGTATGATTGATCACCACATCCATCAGAACCCGGATCCCGTTTTCATGGGCTTTTTTTACGAGTTCCTCCAGATCTTTTTTTGTTCCGAAATTGGGATCCAGTACGGTCCAGTCTTTGGCCCAATAGCCGTGATACCCATAAGTGTTTCCGGTACCCTCGTCTGTATCCCCGTGTATTTGTTCCACCACCGGGGTGAACCAGAGGGCATTGACCCCAAGGTCATTGAAATATCCTTCTTCAATTTTTTGTGTTATCCCCGCAATATCACCACCCATAAACCCTCGCAAAGGTCCTGTGGGGTTGCCTCGGTCGAAATTCAGGTCATTTTCCTTATTGCCGTTGTTAAATCGGTCTGTAAGTAAAAAATAGACATTTGCGGCTTCCCAGAGGAAAGGCGACTTTGGGGTAGTATCCGGAATACTGTCACGAACTTCAATTGATGCGGTCTCTGTCTCTTTTTGGGCTTGCTTGCAGGCTAAAAAAAGGGATGAAATTGCCAAGATCGTTAGCAGTTTCTTCATAGTAATGGATTTTGTCTAAAACTATAAAATGCTGGCTTAAATTGAAAATTTATTTCGTCCCGGCAGCAAAGCTTAAATGATCTGATAAATCATTATCATCCAAAGTGGATTAGTCGCATTAAAAAAGGTGTGGGAAAACCGGGGTTTACTTGCCGCGGTTAAGTACCTTGAACTCTTCATAGCAACTGCTTATGGCGTCCAGGATCTGGAGGTCGTTAGCCGTGGAGATAAAGGATTTTGAATAGTTGCAGTTCGATAGGATATCATCAATATCCACTTTTTCAATTTGCAGTAATTCGGTAAGGGTCTCGCGATCAAACTTGGAAGCCAGGAGATTTCGGATCTCGTCGTCCTCTTTCATTTGCCTTAGTTTTCGCATTTGCCGCGGTTTTTTACCGAAAAGGTTCCGTAGCAGATCTGCCGGATTTAGTATGGCGCCTAAAACCTTGGTAACGGCTCCGGGACTTTTATTGCCGGCTTCGTAGCTTTTTGAAAGCCCTGAAATACTGTACTGATAAGCGGTGTTTATTGGCAGGTTCTTTACATCTATTTCCAGGTACCCGGTTAACTGATACGGCCTGATGACCACCTCCTCCAGGGCATAAGCCAATTCGGTAAGGGCGATCTTTGTATCCTTAAATTTGAACATGTCATTGGTGATCCGGATCTTTTGTGACTTGAATCCAAGATATGAGAAATACAGGGTGTCATTCACTGCGGCCTGAATAGAAAATTTACCTTCCTTATCCGTAATGGTTCCAATAACCTGGTTTAGATTCACAACGTGAACGCTTTCCATGGGCAGGTTGGATTGAGCGTTTATCACAAGAGCTTCAAAATCCCGTACAGCACCCTCCTTCTGCGGTTCCTGAGCGAATCCGAGAAGGCCAAGCATAACGAAAAGTAAACCAATGTATTTCTTCATGTAAGCAATAGACGATAAAATTACGAATAACGCAAAAAAATACGGCCAACAGCAGTTTTTAATATAGAATTAACTAAAAGAAACCGTCCCTCTTTTTGCTCCTTCTTTTACCGGGTTTTCCGCTCTGACCTTTAACCGGCTTAGCACCTCGTCTGCGGCCTTTACCGCGATCCCGCTGTCTGCGGCCTTTATCCTTACTCCTTCTTCCGGATCCAGGATTGGTTGAGATCTCTACGTTGACAAATCTGCCATCTACCTTAAAATCCGAAAAGGTCTGTAGTATAAACTCTCCGAGTTCTGCATCCGTATTGAAAAATGAAAAACTGTCTTTGACGTCTACTTTATAAATATCGTCCTTTTCAAGGCCTAAAGTAGCTCTTAGAAAGTCCTTTAAAGACATCCAATCATAGCCATCTCTTTCCCCTACGTTGATAAAATATCTCAAGGAACCATTACCGGAAAAATTGACCTCTACTTCCTTTTTACTTCCGTCTTTTCCGGAAGCCGTGCTGTTGAGGTCTTTGGTTCTACTGTAATAGTCGTAAAATCTACTGAACTCTACAGAAACGATCTTTTGAATTAAGGTCTCCTTATCCAATTCCCCCAGCAGGTCGTAAATGGCTGGAAGATAATCGTTGACATCTTCACTTATGGCCGTGTTTTTGATCTTGTTCGCCAGGTGATAAAGCTGAATTTCACAGATCTCAATACCTGAAGGGACTTTTTTTAGTATAAATTGCTGTTTGATCTTTTTTTCGATCGCTTTGATCTTCCGCAACTCACTCCTCGTAATGATAACCATGGAGATACCAGATTTTCCGGCCCTTCCCGTTCGACCGCTTCTATGCGTATAGGTCTCGATCTCGTCCGGTAGCTGATAGTTGATCACGTGAGTCACATCGTCCACATCTATACCCCTGGCGGCCACATCAGTTGCGACCAGAAGTTGGATCTGTTTTTTTCGGAAGGCATTCATCACCAGATCTCGCTGATTCTGACTGAGGTCTCCGTGTAATGCCCCGGCATTGTAGCCGTCTTCGATGAGTTTTTCCGCTACTTTTTGAGTATCTCTTTTGGTCCTGCAAAAAACTACTGAAAAAATACCCGGATTGGCATCTGCCAGTCTCTTTAATGCGGCATATCGGTCACGACTACCCACCTGATAGTATTCATGTCTTACCGTATCTACCCCTGAATTCTTTGCTCCAACGGTGATCTCCACCGGCTTATACATGAATTTTTTGGCGATACTTGCTACTTCCCTGGGCATAGTTGCAGAAAACAGCCAGGTAGATTTATCTTCCGGCGTATTGGAGAGGATGTCCTTAATATCCTCGTAAAAACCCATATTCAGCATTTCGTCCGCCTCATCCAGTACGCAGTACTCAATTTTTGAGATATTGACCAGGCCCCTGCCAATCATATCTTTGATCCGACCTGGAGTGGCCACGATGATCTGGGCTCCCCTTTTAATTTGTTTGGCTTGTTCAGTGATACTCGCCCCTCCGTATACGGCCACCACATTGAGACCCTTTACGTATTTGGAGTACAGCTGTAACTCATTGGTGATCTGAAGGCAAAGCTCCCTGGTGGGGGATAGGATCAGGCCCTGAGTGGTTCTGCTTTCACTGTTTAGTTTCTGAATAAGCGGAAAACCAAAGGCTGCGGTTTTACCTGTACCTGTTTGCGCGAGGGCGACGAGGTCTGTCTCTGCTTCCAGCAGGACGGGAATGGATTTTTCCTGTACTTCTGATGGAGTCTCGAACCCAAGATCGGAGACAGCATCCAGGAGGGCCTTATTTAGACCCAGCGCTTCAAATTTTGTCATAATAGTTATGGTAATTAATACCTAAATAGGCGTGTTACCTAGCCCGATGACCTTTATAACTATAGACTCAGCGCAACACATGCTATCCCAGCGGCTTACAATAAAGGCGCAAAGATACTGCTATTTATTGATATACTTCAGCTTTTTTAGATAAGTCACGAATTGTTGTAAGGCCCTGGCACGATGGCTGACCGTATTTTTGATTTCCAGAGGAAGCTCGGCGAAGGTCTTGTCAAAACCATCAGGTAGAAAGACAGGATCGTAACCAAACCCTTCTGATCCTCTCTTTTCCGTGGTGATAACTCCTTTAACCTCTCCTATAAAAGTCTTTTCCTCCTGTGGTAAATTCATGGCGATCACGGTGATGAAACTGGCCTTTCTGTTGGATTTTGACTCCAGATTTTCCAGGAGTTTGTCCATATTGTCATCTGCACTTCTGTGTTCCCCGGCATAGCGGGCCGTATGAACACCCGGAGCGCCATCCAAAGCTTCCACCATTAAACCGGTGTCGTCCGCAAAGCAAGGGTAGCCGTAGTTCTTTGCAACGTAGTTAGCCTTCAGCCAGGCGTTTCCTTCCAGGGTTGTCGCGGTTTCGGGAATCTCCTCTGTACAATTGATGTCCGCAAGGGAAAGAAGCCTTACAGATTTCGGGACCAGGAGTTTTACCTCTTTGAGTTTGTTGGGATTGTGCGTTGCAAAAACGAGATCCATGGAAATTTTAATTCGGGGGAAACGGGTTTTACGCTGTCAAAAATAGTAATTTTATTCCCGGTTTTTTTCTTTACTATGAGGTTGAAACTCCCACCTGCTGTTGTGTTACTGCTATTTGGATCGCTGATGTATCTTCTGGCGACTTTTCTGCCTTTTGGTTATTTCGACTTTTTTGGCAGGAATCTCCTGGTGAAGGCCTTATTGGTGTTAGGCGCGATTGTGGCTTTTATTGCGCTCATTCAGTTTTACAGGGCCAAAACCACGGTGGATCCCATGTCTCCTTCAAAGGCTTCGCGACTGGTGATGTCCGGAATTTACCGATTTAGCCGCAATCCAATGTATTTAGCCATGTTGTTGCTGTTATTGGCCTGGGGACTTAAGCTTGGAAACGCTTTCAACACCTTATTGGCTGCTTTATTTGTGGCATACATGAACAGGTTTCAGATCATTCCGGAAGAGGAAGCGCTTGGTAAGCTGTTTGGAAAACCTTATCAGCAGTACTGTTTAAAGGTAAGACGATGGTTTTAAAGATGTTATTTTGAAGTGACTCATCCTTAATGAATATTAGCTAAATAAGTAATATTTAAAAAAATTAGCAAAAATGCTTATAATTTTATATATTAGCACTTTAGCTTATTAATATGATTGCAGTTATTACAGGAGACATTGTGAATTCCCAGAGCCGTCCGGCATCTGAATGGATCCCCTTACTCAGGAATTATTTTTCCAGCATAGGGAAGACACCGACAGACTGGGAGATATACCGAGGCGATGAATTTCAGCTGAGGGTTCCTCCGGAAAACGCTCTTGAAATCGCTATTAGGATCAAAGCGATGATCAAAACAGTGAAAAACCTGGATGTACGCATTGGAATAGGGCTGGGGGAGGAGTCCTTTAAAGGTACAGGGGTTAGTGAGTCTAACGGTACCGCATACCAAAGGTCAGGGAAATCCCTGGAGCTCCTGAAGAACGAAAAGAACAAGCTCATGATCGCTACAGCAGACCAGGGCACAAACGACACTTTAAACCTGCTGTTTAAACTGGCCCTGGACTTTATGGACGATTGGAGCACGGTTTCCGCGGAGATTGTAAACCTGGCCCTGGAACAACCACAGGCCTCGCAAAAGCAGATCGCGAAGCAACTGAATATTCAGCAATCCGCCGTAAGCCAAAGGCAGAAGAGGGCCCGTTTAGACCTGGTTCAGGAACTGTTGACTTATTACGCGAAAAGAATGAAAAACAAAGATTTATGATTCTATTCATCAAACTCATACTGGCTCATCTCATCGGAGATTTTATGTTGCAACCCCTGCGTTGGGTAATACACAAAGAATCCAGGAAAATAGCCTCTGGTTTCCTGTATCTCCACATTGGGATTCACTTTGTGCTCATGCTACTACTGTTATGGGACCTCAGTTTCTGGAAGCTGGCGGCCATCATTGCGGTTTCCCATTATCTCATAGACCTGGCAAAACTCTACGCAAGCCCATGGTTTAGAAATCGGACCATACCATTTCTGCTGGATCAGTTTGCCCATATTGCAGTGCTGTACTGTGTGGCATTCTACGGCAATCTTTGGGAACACACCCAACAGTGGATACAACAACTGGATTGGGCCCTGGTGACCGCCCTTGTATTTGTAACTTACCCCTCTGCGATTATTATGGGCAAATTACTGGAAAACATGTCTGACCAGATAGTGCTGGACCATAAATCTCTTCCCAATGCCGGTAAATATATCGGGATTATCGAAAGACTCTTCGTGCTGATATTCATTATAATGGATAGATGGGAGGCCATTGGGCTCTTAATTGCGGCCAAATCTGTTTTCAGATTTAATGACCTTAAGGATAGCAATAACCGTAAGTTAACGGAATACATTCTGATAGGGACGCTGATGAGCTTTGGCTTTGCCATGCTCGCCGGATTGGCCTATACACACCTTTAAAACCTTTTAATACCTGACCATGAAAACATTTGGGGCCTTATTATTGCTTTTACTGATCGTCGCCTGTGCGGAAAACAAAAAACCGGAGCAAAAATCCATATCATACCAAGCCTGGCCGGAGGCCAAAGCCTGGGAATGGTATAAGGATCAACCCTGGCTGGTCGGGACGAATTTTAATCCAAGCACATCCATCAACCAACTGGAATTTTGGCAATCCGATACTTTTGATTCCCTGACTATAGACAGGGAATTGTCCTGGTCTGCGGATCTGGGCATGAACCTACACCGGGTATACCTTCATAACCTATTGTGGGATCAGGATTCTATTGGTTTTCTGAAACGCCTGGAAAGCTATCTTACCATAGCTGATAAATACCAGATAAAAACCATGTTCGTATTGCTGGACGATGTTTGGCATCCGGTACCCGTTCTGGGAAAACAACCGGACCCAGCACCACATGTACACAATTCCGGCTGGGTGCAGGCCCCGGGTGCGGAAATCCTTGGAGACAGCACCCGACATGATGAACTTGAGAACTACGTTAAAGGGGTAGTAAGTCATTTTGCCAATGACCAGCGGGTCCTTGTCTGGGACATCTACAATGAACCGGACAATGTTGCCGGACAAGAAGGCCGAGCTTCCCTGGAAGTTGAGAACAAGCAGCTTTACAGTTTGGCATTACTGAAAAGGGTAGTGAAATGGGTAAGGGAAGTTAATCCGGATCAACCGATCACCACAGGGATCTGGAGAGGGAATATCGATCATTGGGGAATTCCGGACAGTCTTCCGGCCCTGGACCGCTATATGCTGGAAAATTCCGATGTGATCTCCTTCCACGCCTATGATGGGGATCTGAAAAACGTAAACAAAAAGATAGAGGCACTAAAGACCTATGGCAGACCTCTGCTTTGCACTGAATACCTGGCCAGGGGAGTAGGGAATAGCTTTGAAAAACTACTTCCAGTATTTAAGGATAACAAGATCGCGGCGATCAACTGGGGGTTGGTGTCCGGAAAATCCAATACCATCTACCCCTGGAAGAGTTGGGATTCTACCTTTACCGGAGAACCGGAAGTCTGGCACCACGATATTTTTAGGGCAGACGGAAGTCCCTTCTCCGAGGAAGAGGTCCTGTTTATCAAAGAAATTATCGCCGGAGAATCGAACTAATTCATTTCCAGGAGCTTTCATTACGGCAATTCTTACTGATTAATCACAGCTAAAACTTCTTTTGTACGGATTGTAACAGTTTCTTGGATCCGGCGACTTTTTGTGCATAATGCACTTGCGAGACTGAATTAATTTTTAATTTTACAGCTTAATTTTTAAAGAACGCAGCAGTGGGAAGAAAGTATGTGTTTGATTTTGACAGCACGCTTACCAGGGTAGAGGCCCTGGATGTTTTGGCTGAAATGACGCTTCAGGGAAAATCGAACAGAGATGAAGTGATCAACGAGATCCAGAAGATCACCAATCTGGGGATAGACGGCGATATTTCCTTTACCGAGTCCCTGGAAAGGCGTATCCGTCTTCTAAAAGCGCACAAAGACGACCTTGATGGGCTGGTAGGTGAGTTGCGACAAAAAATATCAAAATCCATAGAATCCAATAAAGAGTTTTTTGAGAAGTTCTCAGATGATATCTACGTGATATCATGTGGCTTTAAAGAATTCATCGATCCTATTGTTGCCGAATACAATATACCTTCGGATAGGGTCTATGCGAATACCTTTGAGTTTGATGATGAAGGAAATATTATTGGCTTTGATGAAGCCAATCCCTTAGCCTCACACAATGGAAAGATAGAATGTCTCAAGCAATTGGATCTTGATGGGGAGGTACAGGTCATAGGGGATGGTTACAGTGATTATGTGATGCGGGAAGCCGGGATCGCCCATAAATTTTTTGCCTACACAGAGAATGTTCATCGTGATAAAGCGGCGAACAACGCGGATCACGTAACACCTAACCTGGATGAATTCCTTTTTGTCAATGATCTGCCCCGGAATATTTCCTACCCCAAGAACCGAATTAAGATCCTTCTCCTGGAAAATGTACATCCGGCTGCCTTCGATAACCTATCGGAAGATGGATTTGCGGTAGAACTTGTTAAACACAGTCTTTCGGAGGATGAACTCATCGAAAAGATCAAGGGGGTGCATGTTTTGGGAATACGATCTAAAACCCAGGTTACCCAAAGGGTTTTAGATGCCGCCAACAAGCTGTTGGTGGTTGGAGCGTTTTGTATAGGTACTACTCAGATAGACCTCGACTACTGCAAGAAAAAAGGGGTCGTGGTTTTCAATGCGCCTTACAGCAATACACGTTCTGTGGTGGAATTGGCCATCGGACAGATCATCATGCTCATGCGTAATGTCTTCCCGAGAAGTACTGAGATCCATTCCGGAAAATGGAATAAGACCGCTATTAACTCTCGTGAGATAAGGGGCAAGAACCTTGGGATTATCGGATACGGAAACATAGGGAAACAACTTTCTGTGCTGGCCGAGGCCATGGGGATGAGGGTTTACTATTACGATGTTGACGAAAAACTGGCTCTAGGTAATGCGGTGCAATGCCAGTCACTGGAAGACCTGTTAAACGTATCGGACGTGGTTTCCCTGCATATAGATGATAACAAGGCGAACGAAAACTTCATCGGGGAACGGGAGATCAATCAGATGAGGGACGGAGCAATGCTTCTCAACCTTTCAAGGGGGTTTGTGGTGGATATTCCTGCTTTGGTTGAAGCCCTGAAAAGCGGAAAGCTCTCCGGTGCTGCAGTGGATGTATATCCCGAGGAACCCAGGAGCAATGGTGCCTTCGAGACTGAGCTTCAAGGCTTGTCCAATGTCATCTTAACACCCCATGTGGGAGGTAGTACAGAGGAAGCTCAACGAAACATAGCGGATTTTGTACCTAACAAGATCATGGATTATATCAACTCCGGAAACACGGTGGATGCTGTGAATTTCCCCAATATACGTCTGCCCAAACAGGTTAACGCGCATCGTTTCCTCCATATTCACAGAAATGTACCCGGTATCATGGCCAACATCAATGAGGTGCTCGCCAAGTTCGAGATGAATATTACCGGTCAATACCTGTCTACGGATAATGAAGTCGGTTATGTGATCACTGATCTGGATAAGGAATACAACAAAGAAGTTATCCGAGCCCTTAAGCAGGTAGAACACACCATTAAGTTTAGGGTGCTGTATTAATTTCCGTGATGATAGGGTTCATTTCTCAGGATGGTCATGGCCCTGTACATTTGTTCTACGGCAAATAAACGGATCATTTGATGGGAGAAGGTCATTTTAGACAGGCTTAGCTTTCCTGATGCAGCCTGGTATACCTCTTCGCTAAATCCATAGGGCCCACCAATAGCAAAAACAAGTCGTTTAAGCCCGGAATTCATTTGTTGTTGCAGGAATTGAGCAAATTCAACGGAATTATACTGTTTGCCCCGTTCATCCAGCAGCAAAAGCCTGTCCCCTGCCTGCACACGACTAAGCAAAAGTTGCCCTTCTTTCTGCTTTTGCTGGATCTCAGACAGATGCTTGGTGTTTTTGATATCCGGCAGAACCTCCATTTCAAAACGGAGATAGTGGCTTAGGCGCCTGATGTAGTCGTCCGTCAGGGATTGGAGTTCAGAGCGGTCTGTTTTGCCTATAGTGATTAGTTTAATGTTCATGCCTCAAAGTTATCATTTTCGCTTTGTTCAAGTTCTTCAGTGGCGGATGTTTTTAGTAATTTCGTTCCCATAAGAATTCAAAATGATCAGTGAATCACAATTCAAGCAGGAAATAGATCTGATAATTGAGAATGCCATTCGTGAAGATGTGGGGGATGGAGATCACAGTTCTCTGGCCTGCATACCTGAAACCGCCAGAGGAAAGGCTAAATTACTGGTAAAAGACGAAGGGATCATTGCCGGAGTGACCTTTGCAAGTCAGGTTTTTGCCTATGTGGACCCGGAAATGGAAATAGAAGTACTCATAGAAGATGGTAGTCCGGTAAAATATGGGGATATTGTTTTTTATGTCAGTGGAAGCTCTCAAAGTATACTTAAGGCGGAGCGACTGGTCCTGAATGCCATGCAGCGAATGAGCGCTATAGCTACAAAGACAAGGGATTTCGTAAACCTACTCGAAGGTACTGGCACCAGGATACTCGATACCAGGAAAACCACACCCGGCATAAGAGCTTTGGAGAAATGGGCGGTAAAGATCGGGGGTGGAGAGAACCATCGTTTTGCGCTTTACGACATGATCATGCTTAAAGACAATCACATCGATTTTGCCGGAAGCATTGGAGGAGCCATTGCGAAAACAAAAAAGTATTTGAAGGATACCGGCAGGGATCTCAAGATCATAGTTGAAGCCAGGAATCTGGACGAGGTTCAGCAAATATTGACAGCAGGTGGCGTTTACAGGATATTGCTGGATAATTTCAACTATGAGGATACCCGCCGTGCCGTAGAACTGATAGGAGATCAATGCCTTACAGAATCCTCTGGTGGGATCAATGAAAAAACGATCAGAAAATATGCGGAATGCGGGGTAAACTACATATCGTCCGGAGCGCTTACCCATTCCGTGTACAATAAGGACCTAAGCCTTAAAGCAGTCTAGATGGCGCTAAGCATAGAGGAAAGATTAAAAAAGGTGCCCGTAGTTAACTGGATTATCGCGGCGCTTAGAAATATAAGACTTTCGGCATTCGAAGGCCTTTCCCTCTATGATATAGTCGCTATGTATATCCGGGGAATCGTGCGGGGCGCCGTTTCTACCAGGGCAAGTGCCATAGCTTTTAGCCTGTTCCTGGCGCTCTTTCCCTTATTGATCTTCCTGATTACCCTGGTTCCCTATATCATTCAGTATATCAGCGTGGGCAACGAAAATTTTGACGCTCAATTCCTCGCCTTCCTGGAGTCGTTCCTGCCAACCGCAACCAACGAATATTTTGGGGAGGTCTATCAGCAAATAAAGGACCAAAAACGCGGGGGGTTGTTGTCTTCCGCTTTTCTGATCTCTATTTTCCTAATGGCAAATGGGGTGAATTCCATTTTCGGTGGCTTTGAGAACTCTTATCACATTGAACTTACGAGGAATTTTTTCAAACAATACGCCTACGCCCTGATGGTGGGTCTTATACTCTCGATCCTGCTTATAGCCGGAGCTGTTACCTATGTGTATTTTGAATTTTATGTTTTGAGCTACCTCAACGATTTTGCAGCTCGAACCGGGGGATATATTCCCGATGAAGGTGAGATCTTCGGAGCGCAATTGGGGAAGGTGTTGTTTTTTATCCTACTGAGCTACCTTACTACAGCCATACTGTATTATTTTGGTACCGCCGAGGGGAAACAAGCCCGGTTTTTCTCCTATGGAGCTCTGATGACGACCTTATTATTTTTACTGACCTCGTATCTGTTCGGGGTTTATATTGATAAGTTTGCACGATACAACGAGCTATACGGAGCTCTTGGGGGCTTATTGATTTTAATGGTCTATATCTGGCTAAATTCGAATATTTTGCTGCTGGGCTTTGAGCTCAATGCCACTCTGAATTATTTAAAAAAAAGTATCAAAAATGAGTTTCAAAAAAAATAGTGTCTTCTTACTACTGGCGTTTTTGTCCCTGAGCTTTTCAGTAAATGCTCAAAGCATTTTCGGAAGGTGGAAAACCATAGATGATAAGACCGGAAAACCCAAAGCCATCGTTCATATTTACAGGCAGCAAGGGAAGATGTTCGGAAAGATTGAAAAGGTGCTGGAAAAGAATAGGCAAAATGCGGTCTGTAAGAAATGTGAGGGAGATAAGAAAGACCAACCCATAGTCGGTCTGGAGATCATGGCCGGATTAGTAAAGAACGGGGAGGGGGAATGGAAAGGTAAAAACCTGCTGGATCCGGAAAGCGGAACTACCTATCGTTGCAAAATATGGCTGAACCCCAAGGATCCTAATGAATTAATGGTAAGGGGCTATATCGCGTTTTTATATCGTACCCAGACCTGGATCAGGGCGAAGGAGTAATATGGATTATTATGTAGATGTTATACTACCCATACCCCTAAAGCAGTCGTTTACCTATCTCATCAACGCTGCCGAAGCAAGTTTTCTTAAGAAAGGAATGCGGGTAGCGGTTCCCTTTGGCAAATCAAAGATCTATACCGCAATAGTTCAGGACGTTCATACTGTACCCCCGCAAGCCTATGAGGCCAAGGAGATACACGAGATCCTGGATGAACAACCCATTGTTTTACCGGTTCAAACCAGGCATTGGGAATGGATTGCCAGCTATTATCTCTGTACCCTGGGAGAAGTTATCCGCAGCGCGCTTCCAGGTGCTTTTTTGCTGGAGAGCGAAACATTGATCCTAAAAAAGACCGGGGCCACAGTTGATGAAATGGAGTTAAAGGATGATGAATTCCTGGTGTGGGAAGCCTTGCATCATCAGTCAGCACTTAAGATCAATGACATTATTGAAATAGCGGGCAAGAAAACCATTTTACCCTTACTTCACAGACTGCTGAACAAAGGAGCAATTCAATTGAAAGAGGAACTCTATGAGCAGTATCGGCCAAAGCTGGTACGCTATGTAAAGTTGGCGGCGAGATACGACAATGAGGAGGCGCTTCAGCTTTTGCTTGAAGCGTTGAAACGGGCTCCAAAACAAAGCAGGGCCGTACTGTCTCTCTTTCAATTACAGGCTGAGACCAGAAAACCGGTTAAGACCACCGACCTGGAGAAAGAGAGTCAATCTTCAAGGGCCGTTATTAAGGTGCTTATTGACAAGGGGGTGCTGGAAGAATACCATATCCGGGTAGACAGGGTTAGCCATGCGGATCCTGACGGAGATTCCAAACTCCAACAGCTCAATGAAGATCAGCAGACCGCATTGAATGATATAAAAAGGAGCTTTAGCGATAATAAAGTTTGCTTGCTGCACGGGGTTACTTCCTCCGGAAAAACACAGGTCTATATGCACCTGATAGCCCAAACCCTGGCCCAGGGAAAACAAGTGCTTTACCTCTTACCTGAAATTGCCCTGACCACCCAGTTGATCTCAAGGTTGAGCACTTACTTTTCAACTAAGATTTCCGTATACCATTCTAAATACAGCATGAATGAACGGGTAGAAGTATGGAACAATGTACTGCGCGGATCAGAAAAGGCGAGTTTGGTAGTAGGGGCCAGGTCTGCCTTATTCCTGCCCTTTAAAGACCTTGGTCTGATCATCGTAGACGAGGAACACGACGGTAGCTTTAAACAATTTGATCCGGCCCCGAGATATCACGCCAGGGATGCAGCCATTGTTTTAGGGAGCTTACATGGCAGTCAGATCTTACTTGGCTCGGCAACACCCAGCATTGAGAGCTACTACAACGCCCAATCCGGGAAGTACGGCTATTCCAAAATAGACAGACGCTATGGAAATGTACTTATGCCTGATATTGAACTGGTGGATATCAAGGAACAGTCGCGCAAAAAGCGCATGAAAGGTCATTTTTCCGAACGACTAAGAGAAGAGATCACAGAGACCCTTAACGAAGGTGAGCAGGTGATCCTTTTTCAAAATCGAAGGGGCTACGCGCCAATTGTAGAATGTACTACCTGCGGACATTCACCGCAGTGCCCCAACTGCGATGTTAGTCTAACCTTTCACAAACACCGCAATCAGCTTAGATGCCATTACTGCGGACATCACAAGGCCTTTGAACCGGATTGTCCGGCTTGTGGCAGCTTTACCCTGGATACCAAGGGATTTGGTACGGAACAGGTAGAGCAGGAACTCAGAGAACTGTTTCCTGAGGCGGTAGTGGGCAGGATGGACCTGGACACCACACGAGGCAAAAATTCCTATGCCAAAATAATTCACGCCTTTGAAAATCAGGAGATGGACATCCTTGTAGGTACACAAATGGTGACCAAAGGACTGGATTTTCGGAATGTAAACCTGGTAGGGATCATGAATGCGGATAGTTTGCTTAATTTTCCCGACTTCAGGGCCCATGAACGCTGTTATCAGTTGTTGACCCAGGTGGCGGGCCGGGCTGGAAGAACAAAGAAGCGGGGGAAGGTCATCGTACAAACCTATAATCCTTATCACCAGATATTGAAACAGGTTTCCACTTCGGATTACGAGCAGATGTATGCGGAACAGTTATATGAAAGGGAGTTATATCGGTATCCTCCAAAGAATCGCTTAATACGGATAACCTTCAGGCACCGGGAGTACAACAGGCTCAACGAGGCTGCCTCCTGGTTTGTCCAGGCCCTGAAACAAGTATTGAATTCGGAGGTGTTGGGTCCGGAATTCCCTCCCATTGCCAGGATCCGCAATCAGTATGTTAAGAATGCTCTGATTAAAATAGGGGTAGGGCAGTCTGCCGCAAAAACGAAAAATAGCATTAAAAGAATTGAAAAATCCTTTAATGCTATTTCCCAGTACAGAAGCGTCAGGGTCATCTACAATGTAGATCACCTTTAGGCTTTAGACATTGCTCAGAGCTTCTGCAAGTTCTGTTTTCTTATTTCTGCTCAACGGGATGGACCTTCCGCTTACCTCTACGTTCTTACTGTTGAACTTTTCGATCTTCTCCAGGTTCACAATATAGGATTTGTGAATACGCAGGAACTTATCTTCAGGCAATTGCTTCTCAAAGGCTTTCATCGTAGACAGTATCACGATATTGGCTTCGTCTGTAACTAATTTGATATAGTCTCCCAAAGCTTCTATCCATTTAATGTCGTTGAGGATAACTTTTCGCTTCTTGAGGTTGCTTTTTACGAAAATATGCTCTTCGTCCTCATTCACCTTATGCATTTGCTCGTATTTGACAACGGCTCTTTTAACAGAGGCGTCAAAACGGGCCATGGTGATAGGCTTGTGCAGGTAGTCAGTCACATCGTAATCAAATGCTTTAAGCGCGTAATCTGGTTTTCCGGTGATTAAGATAACCTGTGGACGGTTTTCAAGAGATTCAAGTAAGTCAAAGCCATTGATGATCGGCATCTCAACATCGAGAAAGATAAGATCTATTTCGTTGTTTTTGATACCATTTTTAGCTTCAATAGCATTGCTATACTCTGCAACTAAGGCTAGATTTGGATGATTATTCACCAACTTCGCAACTGCCATTCGCTGCATTGATGAATCATCAACAACAATACTTCTTAATTTCATAAAGGGTTGATTTGTGGGGTTAAATCATCGACAAAATACTGAAAAAACACGGTCAACTGCAACAAAAGTTGTAAACATTGCATTAAATCCTGTATCGTTGGCGACGAACATAAGTTTAAAGTTTAAGGTTAAGTTCAATTATGATATGTTCCTATAACGAAGATTTTTTCGTTTTCTTGTGATTCGAACTAATAATTATTACTTTTGCGCTCCAAAATTAAAAATAAGTATATGAATCATTACGAAACTGTTTTCATTTTAAATCCCGTTCTATCAGATACTCAGATAGAGGAAACAGTAAAGAAATTCGAGGATTTCTTAAGTAAGAAAGGGGCCACAATGGTCTCTAAAGAAAATTGGGGGCTAAAGAAACTGGCTTACCCGATTCAGCACAAAAAAAGTGGTTTTTACCACTTATTTGAATTTACTGCACCTGGAGAGGTAATTGCACCTTACGAGCAAGAGTTCAGAAGAGATGAGCGCGTTATGCGTTTCCTAACTGTAAAGTTAGACAAGCACGCTATTGAGTGGGCAGAAAAAAGAAGAACAAAACTAAAAGCTAAAGCGTAAGAAAGATGGCAACATTACAGCAACAGGCAAAAGGTAAAAAAGACGGTGAGATCAGATATCTGACACCGCTTAATATAGAGACCAACAAACAGAAGAAGTATTGTCGTTTCAAAAAGTCCGGTATCAAATACATAGACTATAAAGATCCGGATTTCCTGATGAAACTGGTCAATGAACAAGGTAAGTTACTGCCAAGAAGGCTTACAGGTACTTCGTTGAAATATCAAAGAAAAGTGGCCCAGGCGGTAAAACGCGCACGTCATTTGGCATTGATGCCTTATGTGGGAGATTTGTTAAAGTAAAAAGGAGCGTATCATGGAACTTATATTGAAAGAAGACGTACAGAACCTTGGTTTCAAGGACGACGTGGTAAAAGTTAAGAACGGATACGGCAGAAATTACCTTATCCCTCAGGGTCTGGCTACTTTGGCTACACCTTCAGCAAAAAAAGTACTGGCTGAAAACCTGAGACAAAAAGCCCATAAGGAAAAGAAGATCATTGACGAGGCGAACAAAACCGCTGAAGCACTTAAACAGCTGGAGGTTAAGATACCTGCTAAAGTTGGTACGGCTGACAAATTGTTCGGATCAGTTACCACTATTGATCTCGCTGCCGCCCTGGAAAAAGAGGGACACGAAATTGATAAGAAGTATATCAGTATCAAAGGTGGTGCCGTTAAAAGAACAGGACCTTACGAAGCACAGATCAGGCTTCACAGGGAAGTAATTGTTGAATTTCCTTTTGAAGTGGTCGCTGAGAAAAAGTAACGACAAAAAAAATCGTTAATAACTTCAAAGAGCTATGCGTGCATAGCTCTTTTTTTATGCTATATTTACCCACTTGTATAAAACTAATTCAACACGCACTTAAACTCTATGAAAACTAGATTACTCCTAATCATTGCCCTTGTGTTCTCCGGGGCTGTGGCAGTTGCGCAGGTGACCACATCAAACATCAGGGGAACAGTTTCAGACGATCAGAATGCACCATTACTCGGTGCTAACGTAGTGGCGATCCATACACCCACAGGTACAAAGTATGGAGCCATTACCAACGAAGATGGAAGGTTTAACCTTCTTAACCTACGTGTAGGCGGACCCTATGAGGTTACCATTTCTTATGTTGGTTTTACCACTCAAACACAAAATGACGTTTTCCTTAGTCTTGGTAAGACCTTCAATCTGGAGGTTACCATGGTTTCTGAGAGTCAGGCCCTGGAAGAGGTAGTAGTGGTCTCAGATCGCGGTGGAACTTTTGGTAGCGACCGAACCGGTGCGGAAACCAGTGTTGGAAGGCGGGAGCTGACCAGATTACCGACTATCACCCGATCTACAAATGATTTTACCCGTTTGGAACCTACGGCAAGTGCGGGTTCCTTCGGAGGACGAAATGACCAGTTTAATAACTTCTCCCTGGATGGAGCAATTTTCAATAACCCTTTTGGACTGGATGCTGCTCAACCCGGTGGACAAACGGAGTCCAATCCGATTTCGATTGATGCCATTGATCAGATCCAGGTGACAACCGCGCCCTACGATGTTACCCAATCCGGTTTTACCGGGGCCTCGGTTAACGCGGTGACTAAAAGTGGTACTAACGAGTTTTACGGGACTGTGTACGGTTTCTTCCGGAACGAAGACCTCACCGGAGGTAAGATCAAGGGAGACGATGTGTTTAAGGCCGATCTTAGCCAGACCCAATACGGTATAAGTATAGGTGGCCCTATCGTTAAGAATAAATTATTCTTCTTCGCCAACTTTGAACGGGATGAAAGGACGGATCTTGGCTCTGCCGGTTTTGTACCCAATAGAAATGCCGGTACTATCAATGAATCCCGGGTGCTGGCTTCGGACTTTGAACTCGTAGACAATATACTTCGTCAGGTGATGATAGGGCCTGGAGAGTTTTACGATCCGGGAAGGTTTGAAGGTTTCAATTTTGACCAGGAATCCAGTAAGGGGATCTTTAAGCTCGACTGGAATATCAATGAAAAGAACCGGCTCGCGATTATTTACAACTTTTTGGATGCCTCTAAGGAAAAGCCCGCGCACCCAACAGCCTTGGGTATAAGAGGACCTAATCTGGCCACTCTGCAGTTTGAGAACGCCGGGTATCAAATCAACAATAGAATACAATCGGTACAGATAGAATTGAATTCAACCCTGTCCGATGAGGCTATCAACAAATTGCAGGTAGGTTATACGCATTTTGACGATTTCAGGAATCCGAAGTCCACACCTGCACCGGCAATTACGCTACTGGACGAAACCGGGAGTTCTAATTATATCATAGCCGGACACGAGCCTTTCTCCATCAACAACAGATTGGATCAAAAGGTATTTCAGTTGACGAATAACCTGAATTTCTTCAAAGGAGATCACACCTTTACCGTGGGCTTCTCTTTTGAAAAATTCCAGTTTGACAATTCCTTTAATTTGGGAGTTTACGGAGCTCAGGGAACATTTTTTCCAACAGGTTCCATAGCGGATTTCAGGGATCCTACCAACGAGGCGGCCCTGGTTGCTTTCTATCAGGATGCTATCAGTGGTGCTATAGCCGCTAACCGATCTCTGGAGGCTAACGGAGAAGGAAATGCAGGAGGCTGGGCCCTGGCAGAGACCAATGTCGGTCAGTTGGCCTTCTATGTACAGGACGAGTGGAATATCCTTGAGAATTTTAAACTTACTTACGGAATTCGATTTGACAAGCCATTGTATTTCGATTCTTCGGATAAAGCACAAGATGTGATCGATGTAGCCCCTGCCGTAGTACCCGGGGTTCCCTATTTTGATCCTGAAACTGGTGAAGATGTTTTCTTTGATTCCACTCAACTACCCACCAACGACTTTTTGATTTCGCCCAGGGTAGGTTTCAATTGGGATGTTCACAATGACAATACCCTACAGATAAGAGGTGGAACGGGGATCTTTACAGGTCGTTTCCCCTTTGTTTGGTTGGGGAACCAGATTGCAAATCCAAATATTTTCTTTCTTACACCCGTTGATCCTGATTATCAGTGGCCACAGGTATGGCGAACAAGTCTGGGAGCTGATTACCGCTTCGACAATGGCCTGATCCTTACCGCGGATATTTCTTATACCAGTGATATCAACGGACCTCATGTCCAGAACTGGGGATTACGCCCTCCGACAGAGACCCTCATTGGAGTGGATAACCGTCCGGTTTATGCGGACAGTGATCGGGGAGACAATGCTTACGTCTTTACAAATTCAGACAAGGGAAGGATCTTCAATGCGGTACTGAAAGCGCAAAAGACTTTTGATAACGGATTGTATACCAGTTTGGCCTATAGCTACCTGGATTCCAAAGATGTTAACTCTATTGAAGCAGAGATCACCAGTGACGCCTTTGACGGAAATGCGATTTCAGGCAACGCTAATGACGATGTACTCTCGCATTCAAGATACGGAGACACCCACAGATTCGTTGGGGTAATTTCCAAAGCCTTTAAAACCGGGACTACAATCTCTACATTCTTTGAATATGCCCAGGGCGGAAGGTTCAACCATTTGGTTGCCGGAGACCTGAACAACGATGGAGTGGCTTCAAGAAGTAACGATTTACTGTATATTCCAACCGCTTCAGAGATCAGCCAGATGAATTTCAGTGGACCGGGTCAGGCAGAAGCCTTTGAAGCATTCATTCAGCAGGATGATTATCTGAGCAAGAACAGAGGAAGTTACGCGGAGCGCTACGGCGCTTTGGCTCCATGGAGAGGACGATGGGATCTAAAGATCCTACAGGATATTAAATTCGGTAGCAAGAATACCTTACAGCTCAGCCTGGATGTGCTCAACGTTGGTAATCTTATCTCCTCAGACTGGGGTATTGTAGAGATCCCGACCAATACAGAGATTCTAAGCGTTAGCTTCCCAAGGGATATGGATGGGAATATCACCAGTTTTGATCCCACCTATACTTTTGACCCGAACTTGACGAGCACATTTAGCCCCAACACGGATCTTGTATCCAGATGGCAGGCTCAATTTGGAGTCAGGTATATTTTTAATTAGAAAGATAAAAACCCTAATTTTGCACTGCCTTCCGATAGCCGTCGGGAGGCAGTGTTTTTTTATCGATTGGAAAGATTGCAAAAAATAAGGAGTTGAAGTATCAAAGACTAACAAGGGAGCAACTTGCCGAACTGCAGCAGGAGTTCATAAACTTCCTGGCTACGCAATCCATTACTGCGGAGGAATGGGCAAAGATAAAGGAAGAAAAGCCGCATGTGGCTGAGGAAGAACTGGACGTATTCAGCGATTTGGTCTGGGAGGGAGTATTGAGAAACGTTAACTATCTTGAAAATATCTCGGCGGATCATATGCACCTTTTTCACCTGGCTGAAAAAGAAATGCGGCTGATCTCTGTGAAGGTGATGAATCCTGAAGTTGATCTCAGAAGTACGGAAGGTTTCGGCTGGTTCAAGAAGAACTGGCAATCAGATTATGTTGAGTATCTCACGGCTTCCAAGGCATATACGGAAGACCGGAATAAGGATAAATTTGAGCTTATACAGCAAGGAGCGGTGATCACCAAAGGGGAATTGTTCAAATGGTTTGATAACATCATAGAATAAACGATATTTGTCCGAACATTTTGAAAATGCTCCTACGTACCGGTCTTGGTCTTCGAACCGAGTGAGAAGGTATTTGAGCTCTAAACTTATAGAAGTTCAAATACCTTATTATATCTAATTGGCACAAAAACCTTCCATACCTAAGGGCACCAGAGATTTTTCACCGGCAGAAGTTGCCAGACGGAATTACATCACAGGCATCATCAAAAAACATTTTGAGCGATTTGGCTTTCAACCCATAGAGACCCCCTCCTTTGAAAACTTTGATACCCTGATGGGTAAATATGGAGACGAAGGGGACCGGTTGATATTTAAGATCCTGAATTCCGGGGACTTTATTAGTAAGGTGGATGATATTACCTATAGTTCTAAAAAGTCGAGTTCCATTTTGCCAAAGATTTCAGACCGCGCCCTTCGCTACGATCTTACGGTACCTTTTGCAAGATATGTGGTCATGCATCAGAACGAAATTGACTTCCCGTTTAAACGCTATCAGATCCAGCCTGTTTGGAGGGCAGATAGACCCCAGAAGGGCAGGTTCAGGGAGTTCTACCAGTGTGATGCGGATGCAGTAGGAGCAAATTCGCTTTTGCAGGAAGTAGAGTTTATTCAATTGTACGACGCGGTTTTTACGGAACTGGGTCTTAGCGGAGTAACCATCAAATTGAATCACAGAAAGATCCTTAGCGGTATGGCTGAAATTATCGGGGCAAGGCACTTGCTGGTAGATTTCACTGTAGCTTTGGATAAGTTGGATAAGATCGGAGAGCAGGGAGTGATCCAGGAAATGAAGGATAAGGGAATTTCTGAGAATGCTATAAAAAAAGCGGCTCCGCTTTTTTCGCTATCCGGCACTAATGCGGAGAAACTGAATGTTCTGGACAGCTTTTTAGAAGGTTCGGAAATAGGAATTGAGGGTGCCCTGGAATTGAGTAAGATCATTAATATGCTGGAGAAGCTGGAATTGCAATCCACGAAACTCACTATGGATGTAACCCTTGCCAGGGGACTGAATTATTATACCGGAGCGATATTTGAAGTTGCTGCACCGGAAGGCATAGCTATGGGCTCTATAGGTGGCGGTGGAAGATATGACGATCTTACCGGTATCTTTGGGCTTAAGGATGTAAGTGGTGTTGGTATCTCATTTGGTCTTGACCGGATTTACCTGGTTCTGGAAGAACTGGGTCTTTTCCCGGAATCCCTGGATCAATCCATTGACGTGCTTTTTGTCAATTTCGGGGAGGAGGAGGCCCTGGCGGCTTTAACTCTGGTTAGCCGATTGAGGACTGCGGGTATCAAGGCTGATCTTTACCCTACCAACGCTAAAACCCAAAAGCAATTCAAATACGCCAACAACCGGAAGGTGCCCTTTGTCTCGCTTTTGGGTGCGGAAGAATTGAAAGCAAAGACATTTGCCGTAAAGAATATGAGCAGCGGAGAACAGATCTCCTATTCCTGGGATGACTTAGACGAGTTCATCAAAACGCTATAAGCGTTGTTTAATTGATCTTATAACCTGCTTGTAATAGGCCACCTCATGTGGCACGTATTTTTGTGGGTTAGCCAGGCCCCAAACCTCTTCAGCCAGTTGCATGAGTGGGACGAGATCAAGGGACTCTACCTCACTTTGCTGTTTTCTCAAGGAACTTAAAGGTACTTTGAGCTCAGCTAAAAAGGTATGGTGAAATTCAAAATCGATCAGATCTTCACGGTGTTCGTGATAGGATTTGAAGACACCTATGGGCTCGAGATCTGCTTCGGAGATCTTTAATCCTATTTCTTCCTGGGTTTCTCTAACCGCAGATTCTCTGGCTTCCTCTCCTGCACCTATATGACCGGCCACTGACACATCCCACAGTAAAGGATGGGTATCTTTATGCTCACCTCTTTGCTGAAGCAGTACCTGCCCGTTTGCGGTATAAAACCAGATATGAACCGTAGGATGAGGCCAGCCCTTCTTATGCGCCTCCGACTTCATGGCAGTTTTTCCCGTGGGTCGGCCGTTCTCATCCAGTATGTCGATAAGCTCGTCCATGGGAGATCTTGCCTATCCTGATAGGGTCAGGAATTAATCGAAATAACTAAAAGTCTCTCCCTCTTTAATGGAAAGAAGGGTCTCGTAGATCAAACGAATGACGTTTTCCACATCTTCCTTATGCACGGTCTCTACGGTAGTATGCATATAACGCAGAGGTAAGGAGATAAGTGCAGAGGCCACTCCACCATTGCTGTAGGCAAAAGCATCTGTGTCCGTACCGGTAGACCTGGATGCCGCAAGCCTCTGGAAAGGGATCTTCTTGGCTTCAGCAGTTTCTATGATGCGTTCCCTCAATTTGTTCTGGACAGCTGGGGCATACGAGATAACAGGACCTGCTCCAAGTTCCGTATGGCCCTGTTTCTTTTTATTGATCATGGGAGTTGTGGTGTCATGGCAGACATCGGTGATGATAGCTACATCTGGTTTGATGGTTTGGGTGATCATTTCTGCACCTCGCAAACCGATCTCTTCCTGGACGGAATTGGTGATGTAAAGTCCGAAAGGCAGTTCTATTTTGTTTTGATGGAGGAGTCTGGCTACTTCTGCTATCATAAATCCTCCGGCCCGGTTATCGATCGCCCGGCACACAAACTTATTGCCATTCAGAATGTGAAACTCATCCGGATAGGTAATGACACAGCCCACATGAACGCCTAGTTTTTCCACTTCAGCTTTGTCTTTCGCTCCTACATCGATAAAAATATTATCCAGCTTAGGGGGTTCTTCCTTCGCACGGTCCCTGGTGTGTATAGCAGGCCATCCGAAAATCCCTCTGACAATCCCCTTTTTAGTATGGATATTGACCCATTTGGACGGTGCGATCTGGTGATCACTTCCCCCATTGCGGATCACATAGAGCAGTCCGTCATCGGTAATATAATTTACGTACCAGGAAATTTCATCTGAGTGACCTTCAATAACTACCTTGTACTTAGCATCCGGATTAATAACTCCAACGGCAGTGCCGTAAGTATCGGTAATAAAAGTGTCTACATAGGGTTTCAGATAATTCATCCACAGCTTTTGCCCTTCCCATTCATAGCCAGTGGGAGCAGCGTTATTGAGGTATTTTTCGAAAAAATCAAGAGATTTTTTGGTAATGATCTGCTTTGCGCTCATCTAAGTTTGTTTTAGCTGCAAACTTAGCAATATTCACTTTTATTTAATAATAGACTCGCATGTTTATCGTTAATTTTGGCAGGGGTTTTGCGCTTTAAATCCTATATTCGTGCCCTGTTTTATAGACGATCGGATATGGTAATCAGGCATTATCTCTGCCTATCGGATCTTAATCTTAAGTATGAAGATGTTGAGCGGATGAAGCGGTTTTTAATTTTTGTGATTTGCGGTTTCTCTTTGGGTTGGGCTACAGCTCAGGTAAAAGAGCAGCCCCTGGATTCCATTGCTGAAAAGCTCATCATCGTTGAAGGGGATTCTATTTTCAGGAATTCAATTGCCCTGGATGAAGTTTATATCTTTAGTAAGCTGGAATTCGGTTCATACAAAGAGAAGTTGCGTTACTACATACTCAGGCGCAAGACGATCAAGGTCTATCCCTATGCAAAACTGGCAGCGGAAAGGTTGGTAGAACTTAATGACAGTTTGGGAAAGATCAAGTCCAGACGAAAGCGAAAACGCTATACCCGTCACGTTCAAAAGTACATAGAGGAGGAGTTCTCCGAAGAACTTAAAAAACTGACCCGCACTGAGGGTCAGATCCTGGTAAAACTGATCTACCGTCAGACCGGCAAGACCGCCTTCAATTTGGTAAAGGAATTACGCAGTGGCTGGCGTGCCTTCTGGTATAATACAACTGCAAGACTTTTTAAGATCAGTATAAAGGAGGAATACCATCCGGAAAGCATACACGAAGACTACCTTATTGAAGATATCCTTCAAAGGGCCTTTGCCTCTAAAAGATTGGAGCGACAGGAGTCTGTTCTCGATTATGACTATGCTTCGCTGACCAATAAATGGAGTAAAATGGAGAAGCAAAAAAAATAGTTGCGCAAACCATTTAATTCTATTAAATTTACTATCCTTTTTTTGCGATTAAATTGAGCAAGAAACTCGTACCTAGCGAGTTAAAAATAAGGCTCAAAAAAAAGTCATAAAAAACTTAAAAATTTTGGTTGCAATTTAAAAAAGTCCTCTATATTTGCACCCGCTTTTAGAGTGATGCGCTTTGGAGGCGAGAAAGAATAGAAAAAGGTTCATTGACATATTGGCAGACAGCGTTACTATTGCAGGATTGATCTTGTAATAGGAACAGGCCTTAAAAAGGTTAAAGTATTAAAGAATTAAGGACCGAATAAATGGGTTGGGG
>NZ_WXYO01000003.1 GCF_009901585.1 Poritiphilus flavus
TTCTGGCCCGAATGTAATAGGTACCACTACCCTGATTTACGGTAAAGGAACTGCCATAACCCAAACTTGTACTGCTACCATTGGAATTCTTGCCCTGCCAGTACCAGCGGACCCCGGTGGGGGGTGTGCCGCTGCGGCTTATGGTGGCCTGACCACAGTTGTTGCTGCTTACCGTGGGGTTGCCTGGTGTGCGTACCTGGATAGCGACCGATACGCTTACGTAGTGGTAGGACCCATAAGAGTCCTGAACAGAGGCCGATACACTTCCATTACTGGTACCGTTAAACCGCACCGATGCCCCGGAATTGGAACTGGACAAAACCGTGCCATTGCTACTACAACTCCAGCTCACCGAAGCGATATTCGATCCGCTGATACTGTAGTAATTCGCTTCTCCGACGTTAACCGTGGAAGATCCATAGATGTAATACCCGCCAAAGGACTGGGCCATAAGGCACGGAGCGCTGATCAGGGTGAAAAGCAAGCAAATAAGAGCCCTGGACCAATAGGAATTTCTTTGTTTCATAAGTAAGCTTAGGTTTTTGGAAGAATGATTTGGGAGGGCGGCCCTGGCACTAGCTCGTTTAGGTTAGTGCACTAAGAATTCATTTATCGTATTATCGGTTTTTAGGTTAATTCTGGATTTGGCCTTTGTAATGGTACTGGTAATCATTGAGAACAGGATTATTGGTAGTTTTTGTAAGAAGAAGGATTGTCTCATTCTACTCTAAAAGGTCAAGCATCAATACGCTGCTCTGCCTATTCGCTTTATGTTAAATCGACCTCAATTTTAATCTTTTAGCCTGCAGTTTTTGTGCAGTGAGACATATTGAATAGAGATCTAGACGTAAAGCAAAAAGCACGGATTACTAATCAGCGCTATCAGGTTGGTTTTTACTAGAAAACTTATCATTTAAAACTCACCATTTAACACTTAATCGCTTCGCATTTGTATCAAGACAAAATGAACAATATGAAGAGATCATTCCGTCCTTCAAGAATCCCAGCGCTACCGCGAGATTGCATCTTGTCGTATTTTCAACCTACAAAAAACCAGAAGCCATGACATTGTCATTCTTTTCATTTTCTTTGCTTGTCCAAAGAAAACGAAACAAAAGAAAAGACACTTTTTCGCTATGTGATTCTTAAAATCTTTCATTTTAAGAACCGCACTCATTGGCTAAATTGTTTCCAGGGTTTCAACAATTTTAACGCCAATGACTGCTTCACTACGGAAAAAGGATAAGACATACTTAATATAAAGACAACCGAAGGTTTTTCAGAAATAACGGTGCTGCAAGCGGAAGTGCGTTCCGCCGTTTTGTTATGAAAAGTGATTTTTGTGGGTAGCCCCGCGCTACCGCGAGATTGCATCTCGTGGTATTTCCAAACTAATAAGAAGAAAAACCACCAGTCACAGACTGACGGTAGCGGATGTTGGGTTAAATTTTGAAAGAAAACTTAGCACTTAAAACTTACAACTTAGCACTTAATCGCTTCGCATTTGTTTCAAGACGAAAGAACAATATTAAAGCTATTCCGTCCTTAAAGAATCCGCGGGATTTGATCTGGCGGCACTAAGAGTTTTATGGCCTACGGTGAATAAAGCAATGCTTAGTATCACTAAAACCGGAATTAAAAAATGGTCAAAGCCCAGGTAAGTCCGAAAGGCAAAATTTTCCAGCCAAAGGTTACCCCAAACGATAATTACAGGGATAGTTAACAAGATAGCGATCAACAAAAGGTAGAGATATTCCCTGGATAGAAGCATAGTAATTTTTGTTGTACTTGCTCCATGCACTTTTCGTATTCCAATTTCTTTGGTTCGTAAAACAGCGGAGTAAGAGACCAAGGCGAAAAGACCGATGCAGGCTAAGAATATAGCGAGAATAGAAAAGCCCATGAAAAGCTTCCCAAACTGAACATCGGACCGGTATTGGGCATTGAAGTTGGTGTTCAGGAAAAAGTGATCAAAGGCATTTTCAGGGTAGATGGTATTGTAGACCGTTTTAATGTGATCCAGTGATTGGTTCAGATCCGTTATCCCTAAACGAAATGATATGAAATTATTGGCCCCTCCATCAAAGCGCAGTACCATAGGCATATATGGGCTTTTCAGGGATTGCCAGTTGAAATTTTTAACCACCCCTGCTATGGTTATGGGAGTTTTCCCAAAAGTGATTTTTTGCTGGATGGCATCCTGAGCAGATCCAAATCCAAAGGTTTTTACGGCTTCCTCGTTGAGTATTACAAACTCATCGTCTGTCATATCCGTGTTGAAAGAACTCCCGGCTATCAGTTGCAAGCCGAAGGTCTTAATAAAATTCATTCCGGTATTCACCAACCATAGCTGATGGCCTTCATCTTCGGCCTTTCCCCATATTCTGAGGTAGACGTTATTAATGTCCTGGACCTGTCCTGGTACCAGCCTGGAACCGGTAACACCCCTAATCGAGTGATGGTCCGTCACCTCTTCCTGGAACGTAAGAAACTTTGCCCTGCTATAGGCATTTGCCGCTCTGATCTGAACCATATCCGTACCGTCGGTTACTTTAGGACCGTTAATAAGCACTTTAGGCCCTCTGACAACCAGAATATTCTCGATACTCATCCCTAATTCCTTGGCTTTCATGAAGGTGATCTGCTTGTACACCAAATAGGTGCCGGATACCAGCATAATGGAGATCAGGAACTGAAATACGATCAAACCTTTGCGCAATTGCATGCTGCCGGCACGAACCATCTTGTTACTGCTCAACATAGAAATTGGGCGGTAGGAGGAAAGTACAAATGCAGGGTAGAGTCCGGATAATAAAGAGCCTACAATAATAAATAGAAAAAACCAACCCCAGAAGGTGGTTGTGGCCAAAATAGCGAATTGTAGTTCCTTACCTATGATATTGTTTAAAACCGGAAGTAACAAAAAAGCCAAGCCAATGGCCAGTATTGCTGAAATTAGATTTACCAATACTGATTCAATAATAAACTGTCCTACCAACTGTTTCTTGAAAGCTCCAATGGATTTCCGAATGCCTACTTCCTTTGCGCGGGTCATGGATCTGGCAGTGGAAAGATTGATGTAGTTTACCCAACCGATAAAAAGGATAAAGAATGCGATTATTATGAAGATCCGGATATCCAGTATATCTCCTTTGTCAACCGCATAGTCTGGCTAGCTGTAAGAAGCTGATTTTAGATGGATATCATCAATAGGTTGCAGACGCGTTTTTTCAATGACGTTTTCGGGGTCGTTCCATTTCGCTTTATTTTCCTTAATAAGCTGGTCCAGCTTGTTTTGTACAAGACTAATATCTGCCGATTCCTTTAGCAATAGGTAGGTGCCAAACCATTCCCGTGCCCATCCGCCATACCGCTTAACGGATCCTCCATTGCCATATTGCCATAGGTTATCAATGGGTCTTAGAAACTCAAACTGTATATGGCTGTTGATCGGCAGGTCCTTAAATACACCTGTCACAGTGCAACTGCCGTAAGAGGAGCCCCCTTTAATTTCCAGCGTCCTTCCCATAGGATCTTGCGTACCAAAATATTTTCTAGCCATTTTTTCCGAGATCAGGATGTTTTGTATCCCATTCAGAGCTGTGGCTGAGTCTCCCCGTGTTAACGGAAAATTGAACATCTTAAAAAAGGTGCTGTCTGCAAAAGCCAGTGTATGGCCTTCTTCATTAAAGTGTCTCTCGGTATCCGGATTTGTGACCACCGCACTGTATTCCGATGGATAGAATCTTGCGTATTGTTCAATTTCCGGGATTACTTCTTTGGCCCTCTCAGCCAATTTGTAGGTAGTATAAGGCCCAGTACCTGATGCTATGCCATTTCTTGATTCCTCTACAATTACTCTATGGATGCGCTGATAATCGGGATGAAAGCGATCGTAGTCCAGCTCGAAAAGAACATACTGGCAGATCACTAAAAATATTGCCATCCCCACCGAAAGTCCACCTATATTAATAATGGAATTCCACTTATGGCGAAACAGATTCCGCCAACCAACTTTAAGGTGACTTTTCTGCATGCCGAGATCAAGAGGGAACACCGACTTTGTAATGGCAAATGGCCGGATATAATTCAGAACCTGATACCAATAATCCAACTCGGCCCGTATAAGGCTTTTTTCGCGGACCACCTCCTGAAATCTTTCCCCCAGGTCTCCTTCAACCTCTTCCCTCAATTCAGCCCTGAGGAACCAGCGCAGCAGGCGATTGGCAGATTTTGGAGGAGTGATTTTGGTCTTAGACATCTTATATTCTATTTTGGGAGTTGTAAGGCATAAGAGAGGATATTAATGCTTAAATATTCAAAGAGAGTTTGGAAAATGCGGGATATTGATCCCAAAGACTTGTCCTAAGATCCCTGGAGGCGAGCAAGGCCCTTTCCCCGGAAGCGGAAATGCTGAAGATTCTTTTTCTACGGCCTCCGCGAACCGCCGTTGGCTCGCTCAATTCAGATTTCAAGAGCCCTTTTTTGCACAACCGGTCCAGGGTGGAATGGGTCGCACCAATTGAGACTGACTTCCCGGTTTGTGTTTCAAATTCCTCGGCTATTCTGAGGGTATATGCCTTGTCCTCGAGGATGCCCACCAACAACAATATGATCTCTTCAAATTCTCCTAAACGTGCATCTTTCATTTTTTGACATTCTTTAAAATTACTTTAGTCCGTTAGCAAAAACATATTATTTCTACATTGTAGAACAAATCTATAAAAAATATTTGTTCTACAAAATAGTATGTAATTAATTTTCAATTTTGGATTGAGAATGGGGGAGAGGTCATTTAAGGGTTTTTATCAGTAGTAAACTGAAGGTTTTTCAGAAATAACAGTGCTGCAAGCGGAAGTTCCATTCCCGGATAAAAGAAAAGCCACCTTACAGGGTGGCTTCTTCATATTATACGTTTTTAATCGCCTAAAGTTTGGCGAACATTTTTTGCATTTTTTCCTGTTCTTCCTCGGCAAGTACAGGGTCTACAAGAATTCGCCCGCTGTGTTCATCAGTGATGATCTTTTTTCGCGATGCGATCTCTACCTGCACCTGTGGCGGGATAGTAAAGAAAGAACCTCCTGAAGCACCTCGTTCAATAGGTACCACTGCCAGGCCGTTTTTTACGTTGTTTCGGATTCTCTTGTAAGCCTGGATCAGACGATCTTCAATTTGTTGCTCAAATTTTTCGGATTTCTCCAAAAGGGCTTTTTCCTCTTTTTCGGTCTCTGCGAGAATAGCGTCTAGCTCACCCTTTTTGTGCTTAAGGTGTGCCTCGCGTTCGGTGAGCCGTTCTTTGGTTTCAGCAATGACTTCCTTCTTCTGCTCAATCTGGGCCTTGAATTCTTTAATGTTCTTCTCTGCCAGTTGTATCTCCAGTTCCTGAAACTCCACTTCTTTGGCCAGGGAATTGAATTCTCTGCTGTTCCTTACGTTCTTTTGCTGCTCCGCGTATTTCTTGATCAGGGTTTTGGCCTCCTCAATGAGGTTCTTTTTGGCGCTGATCTCGTAGTTGACCGTTTCCACATCGGTCTTTAATTTATCCATTCTGGTTTTCAGACCAAGCACTTCGTCTTCCAGATCCTCTACTTCCAACGGAAGTTCTCCTCTAACACTTCGTATCTCATCTACTCGAGAATCTATTAGTTGCAGATCGTATAATGCCCTTAATTTTTCCTCGACCGTTGCTTCTGTCTTTGCTGCCATATATTAAAAATACTTGATAGGATTTGTTCTACTTTCGGATAAACAGACTGCAAAATTAGGAATTTTTTTTGTAAGATAGTCTACCAAAAGATTTTTTGTAAACTGCTCTGTTTCATAGTGTCCGATATCCGTGAGCAGCAGTTTTCCTTCGGCCTCGTAGAATTGGTGATATTTGATGTCTGCAGTGACAAAAACGTCTGCCCCTGCGGCCCTGGCAGCCTTAATAGCAAAGGCACCGCTTCCGCCCAGAACGGCTACCTTTTGAACTTCTTTACCCAAAAGTTGGGAATGCCTTACAACCTCAGCCTGCATACGATCTTTCAGGAGGTTTAAGAATCCTTCTTCGCTCATGGGCTTTTCCAGCATTCCTATCCTGCCCATTCCGCTGTGCTGGTTAGTATTCTCCAGGGCGTAAACCTCGTAGGCCACTTCTTCATAAGGATGGCTCTCGAACAAGGCCCTGAGCACTGCGGATTCCTTGTCCACGGTAAAGGTAACGTTGATCTGGGTTTCCGCCTCGTAGTGAATTTTGCCTACAGAACCCTTGGCGGGAGTGCTCCCACTGCCAGGGGTAAAACTGCCTGTTCCTTCAACCCTGAAGCTACAATCACTGTATTTTCCGAGGCTGCCCGCTCCGGCATCGAAAAGCGCTCTGCTGAGCTTTTCCGCATCTTCCGTGGGTACATAGGTGGTCAGTTTTTTTAGTATACCTTTCTGAGGGATGAGTGGTTGATGGTCTTGGATGCACAGTTCCTGGCAGATCCTGTGATTGACACCTTCAGCGACATTATCAAGTGCCGTGTGCATACTATATATGGCGATGTCGTTACGGATGGCCTTGAGGACAACCCGTTCCACATAGGTTTTTCCCGTAAGTCTTTTAAGGCCTTTAAAGATGATGGGATGAAAGCTGACAATAAGGTTACAGGACTTTTCTATCGCCTCTTCAACCACATTTTCCAGGGTATCCAGAGTCACCAGAACACCTGTGACCTCCGCGTTGGCATCGCCTACCAGCAATCCTACATTGTCAAACTCTTCGGCGTATTCCAGGGGGGCTAATTCTTCGAGAAGGTCGGTGACCTCTTTTACGATCATTTTGAAAGTTTTAAGCTGACCAAAGATAAATTATTATATTTTCGTTCAGATGCAGCTCCTCAGAAAAATAGCATTTCCCTTTTCCCTGGTTTATGCGTTGATCGTGCTAATCCGAAACTTTTTGTACGACATTAAAGTCTTTCCTTCCAGCACCTTTGATACCAGGACCATCTGTGTGGGCAACCTTAGCGTTGGAGGAACAGGCAAAACCCCAATGATCGAATTGTTGATCGACTTGCTTAGTCCGAAGTACAAAATCGCGGTCCTCAGCAGGGGTTACCGGAGAAAATCCAAAGGGTTTGTTCTGGCAAATCCGAACAGTACCGCAGAAGAAATTGGGGATGAGCCCCTTCAATTGGCCAGGAAATTCCAGGATGTAAACGTAGCTGTAGATGCGGACAGACGAAGCGGGATACGTAAGTTGGAAAGGCAAATTGGTCCGGATGTTATTCTCCTTGACGATGCCTTTCAGCATAGAAAGGTACAGCCGGATTCCTCTATTTTACTAACTGCTTATGATGAGCTATACACTCGTGATTGGTATTTACCAACCGGGAATTTGCGAGACAGCAAGAACCAGGCGAAGCGCGCAGACCTTATCATCGTTACTAAATGCCCTGAAAACCTCAGTGAACAGCAGCTAAAGAAGATAGCAGAGGAGATAGACCCGCAGCCGGAACAACAACTGCTGTTTTGCAGCCTGGCATATGCTGATTCGCTTAAAGGATATCAGGAAGGGGTAAGACTGGAAGAATTAAACGGCACAAAATTTTCCCTGGTTACTGGGATAGCAAGACCTGAGCCACTGGTTACGTTTCTTAGAAGCAAAGGACTGGATTTTGAGCATTTGGGCTACCCGGACCACCATTTTTTCACCGCTGCCGAAATACAAAATCTGGCAGATAAATCACATATAATTACCACGGAAAAGGACTATATGCGCCTGGAAGGGCAGTTAGATAATGCCTCATACCTTTCGGTCAGGCATCGATTCTTAAAGGATGGGGAGCAAAGCTTATTGAAGCGACTGACAGCACTATGAAGCTGACTTTTTAAGCTTGTGTTCCAGGATATTCTCACCGATCTTCTGGTAGAATACCTCTGGCTTAAATGGTTTGGTTACTACATCATTACAACCGGCCGCATAGAAGTTTTCAAGGCTGTCGTCCAGAGATATGGCGGTAAGGGCTATAATTGGGGTCTGCTTATCGAACTCCCTGATCTGAATGGTTGCTTCAACTCCACTGATCCCCGGCATATGAATATCCATCAGGACACCGTCGTAGTCGTTTTCACGAGCCAGGCGCACCGCCTCCGTACCGTTGCTGGCAATATCGCAACTGATATCCTTTTTGTTGAGCATTTTTTTAGTGATCACCTGGTTGATCTTGTTGTCTTCAACTACCAGCAGGTAGAGCCCCTTTAGGTCGTAATCCTTCTGGGTGATCTCGAAAGGAATATCGTCCACCACACTGTCTTTGCTCTTGAGGTTGAGTTCAAAGAAAAAAGAACTTCCTTTACCTGACTCACTTTGAAGCTGGATATTACTGCCAAACAATCCCAGAAGGCTCTTTACAATCGTAAGCCCAAGGCCTGTACCACCGTACTCCCTGTTGATCTGAATGGATCCTTGTTCAAAACTGTCAAAAATGTGCTCCTGTTGTTCTTTGGAGATCCCTATTCCCGTATCCCTTACCTCGAAATACAAGGTGACGTCCTCATCCTGCTTCTTCATCACTTTCGCAATTACAGTGACTTCCCCTTTCTTCGTGAACTTCAAAGCGTTTCCAACCAGGTTCATAAACACCTGGGACAACTTCAGGGGGTCTCCCATTAAATGCGCAGGTATGTCCTCATCGTAATCCAGAATGATTCGGGTATCATTTTCCTTGGCGCTCTGCTGCAGCGAATTGATCACATCTGTAAGGATCTTCTTAAGGCTGAATTCGATGCTTAATGGCTCTAGTTTATCAGCATCAATTTTATTGATCTGAAGGATATCATTGATAAAATTCAGCAGGTAGTCTCCGGAGAATTTTAATGACTTCAAGTGTTCCTTCTGATGCGCCCCGGGATTTTCCTCCAGCAATAAATGGGTGAGCCCTGTTACCGCGTACAAGGGTGTCCTCAATTCGTGGCTAACCGTAGAAAGGAAATTGGTTTTGGCTTCCATAGCCTGTACCGCCGCATCACGGGCCGTCTGCAGTTCCTTGTTCTTGGTTTGCAGAAGATCATTGGTCTTCAGCTTGATCTGGTTGTTTCGGTAGAGTGAAACTGCAAGCAATGAAATTATGGTCAAAAATGCTGAGGTGAGTATCGCGGTGATCTCAGATCGGTTTCTGGATTCATTCAATTCCTCTATACGCTCGTCTTGTCTGCCGATCTCTTCCCGCATCATGTCAAACTGAATACGATCAGCAGTTTTCGCTTCTGTCTTGATCTTATCTATGGTAAAAACGGAATCCTTGATCTTGAGCAGGTTTCGGCTGTGCACCAGAGAAAGATTGTATCGGCCAACTATCTCATATACCTGGTCCAGCAATTCATTAGCCTGGAAAACTTCCTTGGCAAAATCGTTTTCCTCTGCAACCTGCAACGCATTACGTCCGTTCTCTATACTGGCCTCATAGTCTTCCAGTTCCACGTTGAGGTTTGCCAGCCCCAGGTAGGCCTTGGTCCTCAGATAATCCTTTTCATAAACATCCGAATTGACCACCAGGGAGTTAAAATTAGTACTGGCGCTGTCGTATTTTTCTATGCTCATATAAATGTTTGCCTCGAGCAAAAGCATATGATTGAGCAGGTTTCTGTCATTGGTCAGTTGCTTCGCCTCATTCAGCATGTAAATTGCCTGAAAATTATTGCCGCTGTCGTATAGCAGAAGGGCTTCTATATACTTATGAACGGCTTGCCCGAAAGGGTATGCGAGGTCGTTTAGCATTACGGTTGCCCTATCCCAATAGAAGATAGTGGTCTCTCGCTTATCCAGTTCCATATAAAGCAAGGCAAACTTGTGATAGCTGTCTACCAGAGCTTTTTCATTTTCATTGGCTTCCGCTATTTCAGCGGCCTTATCCAGGGCTTCTAAAGCCTGGTCTATTTTATTTTGGTTCTTGAAAATGCGGCTTTGATCAAAATACGAGGCTATGCCGTTCTCCTGGAGATCAGTATCCTGAGATCGTACGATGTGAAGGCATGACCATAGAGCCAGTAGGATGCAGATGGTCTTTTTGCTATGTTTTAATACGGCTATCAAACGTATTTTTTGTTGATCAGTAATGTGATTAGGTCTATTATCCTGCTGCTATAGCCTGTTTCATTGTCATACCAGCCGATAATTTTGACCATTTTGCCGATTACCGAAGTCATCTGAGAATCAAACGTACAGGAGTAGCAACTATTGTTTATATCAATTGAAACTATAGGGTCTTTCGTATAAAAAAGTATGTTTTTTAGTTCATTTTCAGAAATTCGCTTAAAGGTATCATTAATTTCCTGAATGCTAGTCTCTTTTTTGATATTCAGGGTGATATCCGTAAGTGAACCGTTCGGAACCGGCACCCGGATCCCGCATCCACCGATTACATGGGCCAGATCAGGGAATATTTTGGTAAGCGCTTTGGCCGCTCCGGTAGTGGTGGGTACAATGGACTGTGAGGCCGCCCTGGCCCTGCGCAAGTCCCTGTGTGGCTGGTCATGAAGGCTCTGATCCGTGGTATAGGAATGGATTGTGGTGATATACGCCTGTTCAACTTCAAAATTATCATGCATTACTTTTAGCATGGGAGCCGCGTTATTGGTGGTACAGGAGGCATTGGAGACGATATGGTCGTCCAGGGCAAGGGACTCCTCATTGACTCCATATACGATCATTTTTATAGTATCGTCAGCCGGGGGAACAGAAAGTATCACCTTACTGGCTCCATTCTGCAGATGAAAAGCCAGTTCATCTCTGGTTTTGAATTTACCGCTGGATTCCACCACAACAGCGACCTGATGCTGGCTCCAGGGTATTTGTTCTGGATGATTATGGGCTGTTACCGCAACAAATCGACCATCAATTTCAATTCCGCCTTTAACCGCTTTAACCTCACCGGGATACACCCCGTGAATGCTGTCGTATTTTAGTAAATGAGCCAGGGTAATATGATCGGCAGGGTCATTGATCAGCGTAACCTGTATATCCGGGTTCTTTTGCAGCAGGCGGAACAGGGTTCGGCCAATTCTGCCAAATCCGTTTATGCCGATTGCCAGTTTTTCCATGGTATAGGATCAGTTTATTTGAAAAAGGTGACTTATGGGAACTTCCCAGAGGATTCCAGACTTTTTTAAGACCGCCAAAGTTGAATGGATATCCGTAAGATCCGGGATCCTCTCAGGCTAATGGTGCTATCAGTGAATGTGTTTGTGCGCCTTGTACGAAGATCTGACCAATGCCCCACTCTCAACATGCCGGAAGCCCATTTCCTTGCCGATCTCTCCGTATTTCTCGAATTGTTCGGGTAGGATGAAGGATTTAACCGGCAAATGCTTCTTGGAAGGCTGCAGGTACTGTCCGATAGTAAGCACATCCACCTCTGCCTCGCGAAGATCGGTCATGGTTTGGATTACCTCTTCCTCTTTTTCTCCAAGGCCGAGCATGATACCCGATTTTGTTCGATTAACTCCCTGTTGTTTGAGATATTTTAATACTCCCAGACTTCGGTCGTATTTGGCCTGGATTCGAACTTCCCGGGTCAATCTCCTGACGGTTTCCATGTTGTGAGATACCACTTCGGGAGCAACCTCTACGATCCTGTCCAGATGGGCGTGTATCCCCTGGAAGTCCGGTATAAGGGTTTCCAGAGTGGTTTCCGGGTTCATTCTGCGTATGGCCTTTACGGTTTCCGACCAGATAATAGATCCCATATCCTTGAGGTCGTCCCGGTCAACAGAAGTGATCACGGCATGTTTTATGCCCATGATCTTGATAGAGCGAGCCACCTTTTCCGGTTCTGCCCAGTCTACATCCTCTGGTCTTCCGGTACGAACACCACAAAAACCGCATGATCGGGTACAAATATTACCCAGTATCATGAAAGTAGCCGTTCCTTCGCCCCAGCATTCACCCATATTCGGGCAACTGCCGGAAGTGCAGATAGTGTGAAGGTCGTACTTCTCTACCAGACCCCTCAGTTGAGTATACTTACGCCCGGTAGGAAGTTTAACACGTAACCATTTTGGTTTTGCCTTGGGTGGCTGTACGTGATCTAAGGTCTCTACGCTCATAGTGAAATTTTCTACAAATATACGAACAAACCGGAAGAAGAAATAGTGGTTGGAGGGTTAGATGTTTAGAGGGTTAGACTGTTGGACGGTTAGATGGTTAGACGGATAGACGGATGGATGGTTAGACCGATAAACTGTTGGATGGTTGGATGGTTAGATGTTTAGACGGTTAGACTATTGGATTGTTGGATGGTTGGACGGTTAGATGATTGGACTGTTGGACTATTGGATAGTTAGACATTTGGATTATTAGACCATTAATACATTGGTACATTGTTCCATTGATACATTGGATGGATAGACTGTTAGATGTTTAGACGGATAGACTGTTGGATGGTTTGCTGGATGTTTAGACCGTTAGACTAATGGATAGTTAGACTTTTGGATCATTAGACCATTAATACATTGTTACATTGCTACATTGGTACATTGTTCCATTGGATGGTTGGATGTTTAGACTGTAAGACTATTGGATAGTTAGACTTTTAGATCATTAATACATTGAATACATTGCTCCATTGCTATATTATCACATTTTCAAATCTTCAAATTACCCTTTACTTACGTACCACTCAAAACCCAAAACCTACAACTTTCACAGCGTTATTTTGATCTGTTCTTGATGATCTCCGCCAATAATTTCTTGGCTCTTAATAGTTTAACCTTAATATTGTTAATGGGTTCGCCGAGCTCTTTGGCGATTTCTGCATAGCTCAGTTCGTGAAAGTACCTTAGATTGATGACCTTTTGGTAGTGTGGCTTTAGTTTTTTTATGTCGCGAAGTAAAGAGGCGAGATGCTGCTCGGTGATCAATCGGTCTTCGGCCGTAGGCGCATCGTCCAGGACTTTTTTGATGGCATCGCCACTACCGCTGTCCGTACTTTCCAAAACACTGCGTTTTCGCTTGCGTAAAAGGTCCACGTGCAAATTTTTTGATATGGTGATCAGCCATGTCTTAAACTCAAAAGAATCATCATAGGAGTTGATCTTGTCAAATGCCCTTGAAAAGGTCTGAATGCTGATGTCCTCGGCGTCATTTTCGTTCTTCGTACGCTTCAACTGAAATCCATAGACATCTCCCCAAAATGCATCCAACAGGTTACTAAAGGCAATTTGGTTGCCCTCTTTTGCCTTGGCAATAGTTTCTTTAAGTGTAATGCTGTTTTTTTCCAAGGTGTGGAGTATTGGAAGTAAAACCGTATGAATTAAGGAAGTTTAGGTGTGGTTTCCCTCCGGCATTCCTGCTCGCTGGGCATTTTACCGCAATACCCGCATGCTTCCCCGTCTTTGTTCAGATACGGATTTTGACTGGCGCAGGTACCCGCGAATTTCCCATCTCTTTTAGACCAGATCTTAATGGCAATACCCGCAAAGGCCAGGGCCAGTAATCCTATTGTCAACAATATCAACTTCATATGGCAGCTTTGGGCAAAGATACAAAAATAAAGCCCCAGAAAAGGGGCTTTAAGACGACTTTAGAGTTTTAGTTACTAATAGTTAATATTAGCGACAATATTTTGAACAGTGGGTGTTACATTGCCCCCCTTGGGTTCTATGGTAATATAACTCACAGCGTTTTCCGCGTAAGGTAGTGCCCGGAGCTTATCCTTGTCATCAACATTCTTGATTACCCCCAGATTAACCATTTCGCCATTGACCTCAGCCCACATCTGGTAACATTGGTCTTCAGGAAGGTTCGGTAGATTTCTCACGTTGATGTAAGACAGTTTCTTTACCGGATTGATATAAGCCACAGCCTTCAGTTCCTTGGCTTTCTTGTTGCCATTCACCACGTACTTTTTGGTCTGTGGATTGTTAAGGACAATAAACTGGTTCCTGACATCTTCCAGCTGCTCCTTCATGTCTTCCTCCAAATTTTTGATCTTGTTGTTTACAATGGTATTTTCCTCTTGTAAACTCTGATTCTGGTTGTAGAAGAAGTACGAAGAGCCAGCAAACACAAAAGCCGCGATACTCGCAGCAATGGCGTACCTTCTAAAACGCCTTCTGCCCGCATTCTGAGCCCTTATCTTGCTCAGGATCTTCTCTCTAAGACCTTCAGGGGTCTTTATAGCGTGCATTTTGGCGAATACCTCAAGGTTTTCCTGAAGTTCGTTGTAGGTTTTCCGAACCTCGGGATACATGGCAATGTATCGCTCTACCTGCAAAGACTCCTCTTCCGAGGTGGTGCCCAGGAGATATTTCTCCAGCAGGTCCGTATCCAGAAATATGCGTATTTTTTCTTTCATAGTATAAAATTTATTAGGGCAGCGAGCAGCATCGTACTTCCATAGATCTTCTTTAATTCTCTTAGTCCGATCTTCAAACGTGATTTGATGGTACCCAATGGGATATCCAGTTCATCACTGGCTTCCTGTTGTGTCATACCCTGAAAAAAGAGGGCATCAAGTACAATTTGATACTTATCCTCAATCTTTTCAAGATTTTCTTTGACATCTAAAAAATCAGGCTTAATGCTGTCAACGCCTAGATTATATACGTCTGAAACGTCAATTTGGATTTCCTTGTCCGTTTTGGTATTGACACTTCTTAGTTTGTCTATGGCGGTATTACGGGTGATCCTGAAGAGCCAGGTGAATAGTTTAGCCTTGGTCGCATCGTAAGAATCCGACTTTTTCCAGATCTTTACAAAGCTTTCCTGCAACACATCCTGGGCCAGATCCTCATCCCGGACCACTTTAAAGGCCACCCCGAACAGGGTATCACCGTAGTGCTCGTACAAAAGCGAAATGGCTTTTTCATTTCGCTCCTGGAGCAACTCAACGATATGATTTTCAAGAAGTGCGCTCATTGCATGGGTTAAAAACTAAATAATTGCCTGCCAGGGGCATCCAATATCTTTTTTGAACCGTATATAGGTAAACGCTAATTTATAAAATTGATTGTTTTAATAGCGTTATCTCAATTTTAATTAGATAAATGTACAACTGGTTATTGTACATTTAGTTTTTGGTTAGTTTGGTTTGGTATAACCCTCTGGAATCTTTCCGGGGGGTTATTTTTTGCAGTTTAATTGCCCTGGTCATAACTGGCTCCAAAGTACGGTATTTTATCTTATGGAACTGATAATATTGACTTCCGGGACTATCTCGATCCCAAATTTCCTTAAAACGGTTTCGCGGATCATATCTGCCAGGTCCAGGATCTCGTTTCCACTGGCACTGCCGTAGTTCACCAATACCAGGGCCTGGTTTTTATGCACTCCCGCGTCTCCGAATCTACTTCCTTTAAGACCACACTGCTCGATAAGCCAACCCGCCGGGACTTTAAATTCATCTTCTGCAACCTGGTAATGGGGCGCCCTGGGATGTTCCTGATTGAACTCCCGGAACTCTTCTGCACTGAGCACCGGGTTCTTAAAAAAGCTACCGCTGTTCCCGATGAGCTTGGGATCCGGTAGTTTACTCTGCCGAATCGAGATGACCGCTTCGGATACATCTTTTATGGTGGGCTTCTCTATCTGCTGTTTTTGCAATTCACTTTCAATGGCTCCGTAAGAGGTATTTAATTTGTGTTCGTTCTTTGTGAGGTTTAGACGGATGGAAGTTATAATGTAACGATCCTTACCGGCATTCTTGAAAAAAGAATCCCTGTAACCGAATTGGCAGTCTTCCCTGGAAAAGCTTTTTACCCTGCCCGTTTGGACTTCTACTGCTTCGCAACTGTCAAAAACGTCTTTTAGCTCTACTCCGTATGCGCCGATATTCTGGATCGGGGCTGTGCCGCAATTCCCGGGGATTAGGGAAAGATTCTCAATACCCCCGTAATCCTGGGCCAGGGTCCAGAGAACGAATTCATGCCAGTTTTCACCTGCCATGGCCTCAACAAGTACGGAATTGTGGGTTTCTTCAATGACCTTTTTCCCTTTAATGTTCAGATAAACGACTAATTGTTCCAGATCTTCCGTGATCAGCATATTGCTGCCTCCGCTCAGTACAAGTTTATTACTGGACCCTTCTGTTTTAAGCAATTCCTGCAATTCTTCCAGGCTGCGTATTTCCACAAAATGTGCCGCCCTGGCATCAATGCCGAAAGTATTGTAAGGTTTCAGGGATATATTTTGTTGGATGTTCACGCTCCGGGATAGGTTTTTAAGGCTTCTCCCAAAATGGCTACTGCCCTTTTTAAAACGGGTTTTTCGAGTACATATGCGATTCGGATCTGGTTTTTACCCAGTCCTTCTGTAGCGTAAAACCCCGCTGCCGGAGCTACCATTACGGTCTCCCCGTCTTTTTGGAAGTGCTCCAACAACCATTGGGCAAAGTGATCCGCGTCTTCAATGGGCAATTCGGCCATACAGTAAAAGGCACCCTGGGGTCTGGCCACTACCACCTGGTCAATTTTTTCCAGTTCTGCGATCAATAGGTCTCTTCGTGAAACGTATTCCGTAATGACGGCATCGAAGTAACTTTGGGGTGTATCCAAAGCGGCCTCACTGGCAATTTGAGCGAAAGTCGGGGGAGATAGCCGTGCCTGAGCGAATTTCAAAGCGGTTTGTACTATCTCAGGATTCCGGCTAACCAGGCAGCCAATCCTTGCTCCACACATACTGTAACGCTTGGATACGGAATCTACCACTATCGCGTGCTTTTCCAGTCCGGGTTCCTGTAAGATGGAATAGTGCTGCTTTCCATCATAGGCGAATTCCCTGTAAACCTCGTCTGCAACCAGGAAAAGATCGTGTTCTTTGGCCAGCGACGCCAGTTTTTGGATCTCTTCCACAGTGTAGAGGTAGCCTGTAGGGTTTCCCGGGTTACAAATAAGAATGGCCCTGGTTTTAGGCCCGATCAACTTCTCAAACTCCGAGACCGGAGGTAAGCCAAAATTCTGTTCTATGCTCGAGACCACGGGTATCACCTTCAGGCCGGATGCGGTGGCAAATCCGTTATAGTTGGCATAAAATGGCTCAGGGATGATTATTTCGTCTCCCGCGTCGGCAATTGAACCCATGGCGAAAGAAAGTGCTTCTGAACCCCCGGTAGTAACAATAATATCCGAGGCCGTAACAGATATATCCCTTTTTTTGTAGTAGGCCGCAAGTTTTGTGCGGTATTCGTCTGTTCCTTCGGTTCGACTGTATTCCAGCACCTCCAGCGTATTGTTTTTAACAGCCTGCAGTGCTATTTCCGGCGTTTTGATATCCGGCTGTCCAATGTTCAGATGGATGACCTTAATACCACTTTTCTTGGCCTTTTCAGCGTAGGGCACCAGCTTTCTTATGGGTGATTCAGGCATCTGTTGCCCCTTGCGGGAAATGGATGGCATAATTCCTAATTTTTAGCAAAAATGAGAAATCAAAACTGAGAAAACAATATGCAGGGCAAATTATTCCTTTCATCTAATGGAATGTTAAATTCATGTTACTTAACACCGGTTTTTCGTATCTTAGGGATAGAACCACCTAATTGATTACTCTTTGAAAACATTTTTTAAATACCTGTTAGTGTTGTGTTTAGCCCTCCCTACCGTGGGCTTGGCGCAACATTTTGCGCTTCCGAAAGGGCAGAAGGTCCAAAAAGTGAGATTTGAGTTGATCAACAACCTGATGATCATTCCCATGGAGGTAAATGGGGCGAAACTGAGCTTTATTCTGGACTCCGGAGTAAACAAACCTCTTTTGTTCAGCCTCTCCGATCAGGATTCTATTCAGTTAAACAACGTATCAGAAATCACCATAAAGGGACTGGGAGAAGGTGAACCTTTGAAAGCTCTGAGGTCCAGAGGAAATGTATTCGAGCTAAAGAATATCAGGAATTTTAATCAGCAACTCTACGTGGTGCTGGATAAGAGTATGAATTTCTCACCTACCCTGGGAATTCCTATTCACGGTATTATTGGATACGACCTGTTTCGGGATTTTGTGGTGGATATCAATTACAACACCAAGGTGATCAAATTTTACGACCCACAGTACTACAAACCCAAGCCATCAAAGAAATCACAGACCCTGCCGATCTCTATCGTCAAGAACAAATCCTATCTACAGGGGAAAGTGGCTTTAAACGGGAAAAAAGATATTCCGGTAAAGCTGCTGGTGGATACGGGCAGCAGTGATGCTGTCTGGCTATTTAAAGACTCCATCAGAGGTATTGGGATCCCTGAAAAGTATTACGATGATTTTCTGGGTAAGGGTTTAAATGGCGATATTTTTGGAAAACGCACCAAATTGAACAATATCACTATCGGCGACTTTGTGCTGAACGATGCCAAGGCAGCTTTTCCCAATATGGCCTCATTTAGTGCGGTAAAGGACCTTGGCGACCGAAACGGCAGTGTGGGTGGGGAAGTCCTTAAAAGATTTAATATCGTCTTCAACTATCCCAAGAACGAAATCACGCTGAGAAAGAACGGCGGCTTTAACAAACCCTTTCACTACAATATGAGCGGTATTGAGCTGCAGCATAACGGCCTGAGGTATATCGCTGAGCGGATCGCGGATTCGCGCGGTGTGGTGAAAAACGACGAGGAAGCCTTCGGAAATGTACAAATCCTTTTGGAGAACCGAACCCGCCTGAGCCTTGTTCCGGAGATCGTAGTTTCGGGTATTCGTGCCGGAAGTCCGGCCGCGGAGGCAGGCCTTAAGGAGGGCGATGTGGTCCTGGCCGTGAACGGTAAGAGGATACACGAATACAAATTGCAGGAGATCATGAAGATGATCAACGAACGGGAAGGAAAGAAGATCCGCCTGCTTATTGAACGCTACAACAAAGACCTGCTCTTTTCCTTTGTTCTAAAGGAAGTCTTCAAATAAAAAACCCCGATCTTTCGACCAGGGTTTTGATTACAGCTATAATACACTGTTTATTTTCCGTCAACAGCCTTTACCTCTCCTTTGATCTTTAGGACTTTGGTAGGTGTATCTGCGTTAGATATTACGGTTATAGCCTTGCGAATAGGTCCAACTCTCTTCGTATCGTACTTCACCTGGATCTCTCCCGTATTTCCTGGTAAAATAGGATCTTCGGGTTTTTTAGGGATAGTACATCCGCAACTGGAACTTACCTTACTAATGATCAAAGGTGCATTTCCTGTATTGGTGAACTGAAAAGATCGAACGCCATCACTTCCCTTGGCGATCTCACCGTAATCTATGGTTTCCGTTTTAAATTCAATTTTAGCAGTTTGATCCTGTGCTTTAACACTTAGCGCAAGTAGGCCAACAAATGCTAATAATACTACTTTTTTCATCATATTTGGTTTTGGGTGAATCTCAAATGTAGAAGTTTTAGCTTCAACATCCAAAATTCTTTTGTTATCTACTAACGTTACTTATTTTTGTTTCGTATTTCACTCAGACAATTTCATACTGATTATCGCAAGTTTAACATTTTGGGGCGATAGTCAGTTTTTCATGTCCGCAGAGCTTAAACAAAAACTGTACCGAAATCATGGATATTCCGTCAAAATATGACCCCAAACAGGTTGAAAATCGCTGGTATGACTACTGGTTGAAGCACGGCTATTTTCAATCCGTTCCGGATGAACGAGAGCCATATACCATCGTAATTCCGCCTCCAAACGTTACCGGAGTTCTGCATATGGGACATATGCTAAACAACACTATTCAGGATGTGCTCATCCGCCGCGCCCGCCTCATGGGCAGGAATGCCTGCTGGGTACCTGGTATGGACCATGCCTCTATCGCTACAGAAGCCAAGGTGGTAGCTAAACTCAAGGAAGAGGGGATATCCAAGCAAGATATCTCAAGGGAGGAGTTTTTGGAACACGCCTGGGACTGGACCCATAAATACGGAGGGGTGATTCTGGAACAACTCAAAAAACTGGGCTGCTCCTGCGATTGGGACCGCACTAAGTTCACTATGGATGACGATATGTCAGCATCTGTCATAAAAGTATTCGTGGACCTCTACAACAAGGGGCATATTTACAAGGGGTATAGAATGGTAAACTGGGACCCCGAGGCCCAAACCACACTTTCTGACGAAGAGGTGATCTACGAAGAAAAACAGGGCTTGTTGTACTATTTATCATACCCTATTGAGGGCACAGATGAAAAAGTAACCATTGCTACCACCCGTCCTGAGACGATCCTGGGAGATACCGCCGTTTGTATTAACCCGAATGATGAAAGATACACGCATTTAAAGGGGAAGAAGGCGATTGTTCCAATATGTGACAGGGTAATTCCTATCATTGAGGATGAGTATGTAACCATGGATTTCGGGACCGGCTGCCTTAAAGTAACACCTGCTCACGACGAGAATGACAAGGAATTGGGCGATAAACACCAATTGGAAGTCATCGATATCTTCAATGCCAATGCCAGCCTGAACGCTTATGGACTGCATTACGAGGGTAAAGACAGGTTTGTGGCGCGTAAAGAGATCGTAAAAGAGCTGGAAGAAAAGGGCTATCTCACCAAAACAGAACCTTATGTAAACAAAGTGGGGACTTCAGAGAGAACCAAGGCCGTAATAGAACCCAGGCTTTCGGAACAATGGTTCCTTAAAATGAAGGAATTATCTAAACCTGCCCTGGATTCGGTGTTTAAAACGGGAGAGGTAAAGCTTTTTCCCAAAAAGTTTGAAAATATATACCGTCACTGGATGGAGAATATCCGGGATTGGAACATATCCCGGCAATTGTGGTGGGGCCAGAGAATACCAGCCTATTATTACGGTCCCGGCCCACAGGACTTTGTAGTGGCAGAAAGGGCTGAGGAAGCCCTGGAAAAGGCTCAAATGGCCGTTTCCGATGCAGGAATGGAGAAATCCCTAAAAGCTGAAGATCTAAGGCAGGAAGAGGATGTACTGGATACCTGGTTTTCTTCCTGGTTATGGCCTATAAGTGTTTTTGGGGGTATACTTGATCCGGATAACGAAGAAGTAAACTATTACTACCCGACCAGTGACCTGGTCACCGCTCCGGATATACTTTTCTTTTGGGTAGCCCGAATGATCATCGCAGGCTATCAGTTCCGGGGAGAACGCCCTTATGAAAACGTCTATCTAACAGGCCTTGTAAGGGATAAAGAAAGACGAAAAATGTCTAAATCCCTTGGGAATTCCCCAGATGCTCTTGAACTGATCGGCAATTATGGTGCGGATGGGGTAAGAGTTGGACTTTTATTGAGTTCTGCTGCCGGAAACGATCTGCTGTTTGATGAAGCGCTTTGTCAGCAGGGCAAGAATTTTGCCAATAAGATATGGAACGCTTTCCGTTTGGTAAAAGGTTGGGACATAAAAGAACTGCCACAGCCAGAAGCTGCAAAGCAGGGAATAGACTGGTACTCCGCAAAATTCAACAAAACCCTGGCGGAAATTGAAGATCACTTTGAGAAGTACCGTATTTCAGATGCCTTAATGGCTATTTACAAATTGGTATGGGACGATTTCTGTTCCTGGCTACTGGAAATTGTAAAACCAGCCTATCAGCAACCCATAGACCAGAGGACCTATGATTCAGTGATCGAGCTGTTCGAGCTGAATCTGAAGCTTTTGCACCCTTTCATGCCTTTCTTGTCTGAGGAGATCTGGCAGCATATTGCCAAAAGAAGCCCTGAGGAAGCTCTGATCGTTGCTCAATGGCCTGAAGTAGGAAAAACAGATTCACTGCTTACCTCTGGCTTTGAATTTGCCGCAGAGGTTATCTCCGGTATCCGAACCATTCGCAAAGAAAAGAACATTCCGATGAAAGAGGCTTTGGAACTTTCCGTTTTGAATGCCGAGAAGCTAGCATCAGATTGGAATGTTGTGATCCAAAAACTGACGAACATATCGGAGATCACGGAAGTAGATCAGGCCGTAGATGGGGCCCTCGCTTTTCGGGTAAAGAGCAATGAATACTTTGTGCCAATCTCAGGAGCCGTGGACCTGGAAGCAGAGATCAAAAAGATCAAGGACGAACTGGATTATACTCGTGGTTTCCTGCAATCCGTACAAAAGAAACTGTCTAACGAACGTTTCGTAAACAACGCTCCGGAAAAAGTGGTGGCTATAGAGAAAAAGAAGGCCGCGGATGCCGAGGCCAAGATAGAAACCCTGGAAAAAAGCTTGTCCAGCCTGGAGTAGTTTTTAGCATAAATTTTTGAGGTAGAAGGTAAATCTGAAGCTTGGGCCGTAAGGCTTTGGTCTCTGGAACGTCTATAGATTTAGACACCAATACCAATTTGATCTTCACATTTTACAAGTCATCATAAAACAAACAGATGAGGCTCTTAAGCCTGCACCTTTAGGAATTACTCATTCATGAATTTATGGAACCAAAAGAATTCAGGTATTTGAAACAATGTTTCCCTTCGCTGGAACAGATGCTTTACAATGAAATTCTGGAACACGGTAACTACCTTAGTTTTGATAGCGGAGCCTATGTGGTCAAACAAGGCGCTTATATCGATTTTTTGCCGATCATCCTCAAGGGCGTCATTAAATTATATGCCGAAGAAGACGGGGTAGAGTTCCTGTTGTATTACGTTCAATCCGGGGACAGCTGTATTCTTAGTTTTAACCATCTTTTTGATCGCAAACCATTGCAATTCTCAGCGGTCACTGAAGAAGATACCTGTGTGCTTTGCCTACCCCTGGCAAAGGTTAAGGAATGGTTCATAAAGTACCCTTCTTTCAGCCGTATCATTATCAAGGATTTTCAGCGCAATTTCGAGGACCTTTTGCAAACCGCTAAAGAATTTGTCTGTCTGGGGATTGAAGATCGTTTGATCAAGTACTTACTTCACAAATCCAGGCTTCGCAATTCTGCGGATATCCATCTGTCACACCAAACCATCGCTACGGATCTCGGGACCTCCAGGGAGGTCATTTCCCGTATCACAAAAAAACTGGAAAAAGACGGATTCCTGCTTCAACACCGGCGTCATATTGAGCTGGTTGAACTTTAAAGTTCACGAAAAAGTAACAGCATTTAGTACAGGCTTAACAGTTTTTGGTGACGTTTATCACCGTTTTCAGATTTAGGTTGATAGTAGTTTTGACAAAAAATTATTAATCTAAAAATTAAGTTATGAAAAAGAATCTGTTAAAAGCTTTGGCGCTGGTAGCCTTATTGGCCGCCTGCTCCGAAGATGACGCAATTGACCCGGTTGAGGCCGTGGATCCGCCGGATACTGAAGACCCTGTGGAAAACCCGATGGAAGACGTACTTTCCGTCGTGCTGAACGAAGTAGCCTATGGTAGCCGTGACCTTATAGAGATCTATAATAACGGAGATTTAGAAGCTGATCTGAGCTCCTACTGGCTTTGCCTTGGCCCGGGTACATATGAACAAATAGGAAATATTAGCCCGGAAAGCGGAGATATTAACCTCAGCCCGGGGGAATTCCTGGTATTGCCTTACTCCATGCCGGACGATGAGGGAGGTTTAGGACTTTATAGTTCTGATGCCTTTACCAGTGCAGATGCCCTTGTAGATTTTGTACAATGGGGTGCCGGAGGCAGCCCCAGGGAGAACGTGGCCGTTGAAGCAGGGATCTGGACAGCAAACGATTTTGTGCCCACCGTCTCCACAGCCGGGTCGAGTATTGAATACGACGGAGAAGGGGATGCCGCTTCCGATTGGACGGAGGAGTCTATTCCTTCGCTCGGGCAAGCTAACGACGTCGTGGCCCAATTGACGACTTTCAACATTACTATAAGCAACGTGATCAACTATCTTAATGTACATACCTTCACCACTCCTGTAGGGGCCACGGATCCGGGTCCACTTACCGCGGATGGAGCGCAATATCAATTTAGCTTTAAAGCGGTTCCAGGGACTAAATTCTCACCCCTTACAATGATGGGGAACAGCAACGATTGGTTCCTCGCGCCTACAGACCTGGCCGGAATAGACCTTTTTCCCGGTGGACAGGCCCTCAATGGAGTTGATATTGCCGATAAGCTTTCCCTGTATGATCTTGGAACTGAAGCGGACAACGACCCGGCCAGCTTCCCACCGGCAGGTGTAGATGTAGGACCTGCAGACCCGGATACCAGTGTTCGTTTAGTACCTGGCAGAGGCACCGGGGAGATCTATGTTACAGCCGTATTAGACTATGCCCCTTCAGCAGATGGCAATTCTGCGGGTACTTTTACCTTTACAATAACGGCGATCAATACACCGGACCCGGGAATGGACCCTAGTTCTACAAATGGATTTGTGGTAACTCCTGGTATCGCTGTTTTACATGCGCTTCCAGAGCCCTTTTTTACTTTGGGAGAGGAAGACAGAGGTGTTGGTTTGGAGCGCATTGCAGAAGATGGAATGCCGGGTATGCTATACGATTGGTTCACGGAAACCGGGTCTAACGGTTCTCCTTTAAGACTGGCATCTTCTCTAAGTGTCTTTTCGCCAGGATTGGTCTATGCATTTAATTCGGACGCTGATCCCTTCTTTACGCAGGGTGAAGCCGAGAAGCCCGATAGCGGCCTGGAGGAACTGGCAGAGGACGGAAATAATGCCGTAGCCGTGGAGTACCTTTCCGGACTGGGATTACCTGTTGCAGCCAGTAATGAAACCGCCCCGATAGGACCTGGCGGAAGTCTGACTTTTAGTATAGAAGTCCCTCAGGGTCAGGGATATAAGTTGGGCATAGCGACCATGTTGGTCCAGACTAACGACTGGTTCATTAGCTACAACAATGATGGTGTTGCCCTTTTTGATGAAAATGGTACGCCTTTCTCCGGTACTTCTGAAAGCGATGAATCCTATCTTTTTGATGCGGGTACGGAAGTGGATGAAGCTGTAGGATTTGGAATTTACCAGGCCCCCCGACAGAATGGTGGTGATTCTGGACCGGAAGATGACAATACTTTGGTTCGAAGGGTTAGCGAACTAGAGGACGTTCAATTTGGTAAAGGGGTCTATAATAATCCTCCGGGTGTGGTGTACCTTGAAGATCCAAGAGGAGGATATAATTTGGTAAAGATTGATATTAAGCCACAATAGAGCTTAAAACATTTGAGTGGGAGCCCCCTTAGGGGTTTAAAATGGGGAGGCCGTCTAAAAAACGTATGTGCATTGGTCACATCGAGCGCAGTCGAGATGTATTTGATATTCGAAACTTTATTGAGTTCTCGACTGCGCTCGAACAGACAACATGCCTTTTTAGACGGCCTCCCTTTTGTATCCTAAAGAACCAAGCACCCATGAGCAGGAATCGGATTATAGGCTCCACGAAATCCTTGAGTTTCGCGAAATGGAAATCACTCCTCAATTTAAAATCATTGAAAAATCCGTTCAAGCGGAAGTGAATTACAAAATTTCCCTGACAGGAACTTAAAACGCTTATTACAGTATCGGTACTTTTACAATTTACCTTTCAGGTACCAACTCAAACGTTTTCGTAGAAATTCGTCAATAACTTGTTAAAAATCAGGCTTTTATTGGTGAATAAATATTCATTTACTATATTCGCGCCGTGAAACCGAAAGACGGGAAAAAGGTTACCGCCATATATGATGCGACCGTAGCACTCATTGGTGAAGTAGGATTGGCGGGCCTCCGGATGTCGGCTATCGCAGAAAAGGCAAAGCTGGCCAGTGGAACCCTTTATATTTATTTTGAAAGTAAGGAGCATTTGCTGAATGCTCTTTACAGTAAGATCATGATGGAAGGCACGATACAGTTACTTCCGAACATCACACATTTGCCTGTCAAAAAGCAATTATATGTGATTTGGGAGAGTGTGATCCGCTTCAGATACGGTAGAAATGACGAGATGATCTTCCTGGATCAGTTCAGATATTCTCCGATGATCTCTGAAGAGAATAGTAAACTGACGGAAAAGTTCATCAGCCATGTGGAAAAAATGCTGGACTCCGGTAAAGAAGAAATGATCGTTAAAGAGTTGGATAACCACTTTTTGATCCCCTTGCTTTACGGATATGCCAATGATCTTTCCAGGTATTTGGTTGTCAGGAATGTAGCACTAACTGAAGAAGTGATTACCAGATCTTTTGGGATCTGTTGGGATGCCATAAAAGCGTGATTTTACGGTTTAAATGAACCAACGTTCATTTTAACGCGTATATGTGCTGGTAGGTTTGCAGCGGGCAACCTATCAGATTTAACTTACGAGCAGGCAATTTGCTTTAGGAGAAAAGAATATGACGAACAGAAAGCAGTCTCTTAGACCTACCAGTCTGGAGCATGCAGCAAAAGTGCAGCTATACCGGTGGTATCAGCTTTTTGAGAGGGATTATGACGTAGAGAACAGCCATCAACTGGAAATACTCGATAACGATGTAATCATAAAATCATTTCGGGGTGAAATCCGGGGTCGGAAAAACTTCCCGAAAGAACTGGTTCAATCCGCCAATGAGGTAAGGGCTCATCACGTACAAAATATTCAATTCCAGAGGGTTACAAACGGACCTGCGGCCTTGGATGCCGAAGTGACTTATCAGCGGTTGCAGCCAGATGGTGCGGAAAAGTCTTATTCCGTACGATACAAGACTGAGCTCTCCCAGGAAAAAGATCTGCTCCCTAAGTTTACGCTGCTCGACTTTAGTGCTAAAGATGCGGTACAGCAGCTTCCATTTCAGGATGCATACCCTTCCAACAGGACCAAAGCACTGGTACATTACTGGTTGCTTCTGATTGAAAGGGCAGAAGAAGACAAGAAAGTATTTCGGGATATCCTGGCAGAAAGCTTTATGATGGACCTGGGTAATGGTGACTTTATCACATCTGTAGAAGATTTACAGGCATGGATAAGCAGCACCTACACACAACTGAAAATGAGTTGTCATTACCCGGAAAATTTCTCCGTACAATCGATCCAAAAAAACAAGTATGAGGTTTATGTAGACCTGGTATGGCAGCGGCTTACCAGCAGGGACCTTCACTTGAAAACGGTTACCCGTTACCGCTGGATCGTTCAGGATGATCCGAATGATCGTTTTGCACGGATACAGTGGATTTCTGAGGTTAATAAGAAAAAAGATGAGGTCCTTATATAGGACCGATAATTCAACATAGACTATAATCCTATTTATGCATATCCTTTTACGGTTCGGGCGAATTTTATATACCGGCAAAGCAGGTCGGTAAACGCCAAATCTGTAGCACTATAGCTAGTTCCCCCGAAGTCTATGGACGGCAAATTGCCAGACCATAGCCGCCCGAACCAATAAAAGGGATCCATTTACTCCCCTTGGACATTTTTTGACGCTTTCTTATAGATGTGTATCTTTAAGGAAAACTGATAGTAATGAAAACAAGATCCATACTCTTTTTGATGCTTTTTCCCTTGGCGTTGACGGCGCAGGACGCCTCGAAACTAATCCCCAAGGAGATACAGATAAAGACGGCCACCCTGCCGCTTTCGGAGGAAGAAAAGGCTGGAGCTATGGTTTATGGTTATGATGCTTTTGGTGCCCTGGTGGTGTTGAGAGATGGGACTAATAATATGGTTTGTATAGCGGATAACCCTTCTAAGGAGGGGGTAAGCGTTTCCTGCTATTCCAAAAAGCTGGAACCCTTTATGGCGCGTGGCCGCGAACTGGCCGCCGAAGGGATAGCTATGGAAGAAAGACGGAAGATCAGGGGAGAAGAGATCAAATCAGGGAAACTGAAAATGCCAAAGGAACCCAGTATGATGTACGTCTTTTTTGGAAAGGATGAAAACTATGACAGGGCCACCGGCGAACTTAAAGATGGGAAGTTTCGCTATGTTATATACACACCTTTCGCAACCACTAGTTCCACGGGCTTGCCAGACAAACCACATTCCCCGGGTATGCCCTGGTTAATGGATCCGGGAACACACAGGGCACATATCATGATCGGGCCATTTAACTAAGGCATTTTCATTTATCTGGTATAGAAGTTAGAGCAGACCATGGAGAGCTACGCTAAAGCATTGTTATACGCCATACCTTTTTTTATTGTATTACTGGCCGTTGAGATCCTCTATGGATATTTTGTGAAAAACCAAAAGCACAAAGTACTGGATACCGTCAGTAGTATTAGCTCCGGATTGACCAACATTGTCAAAGATTCACTCGGACTGGGGGTGATCATTGTAACCTATCCCTATTTACTTGAGCATCTGGCAATAACAGAGATTAAGGCCAGCTGGTTGGTTTGGCTGGTAGCTTTTATAGTGATAGACTTCGCCGGATACTGGAATCACAGGTTAAGTCATCATATCAACTTTTTCTGGAATCAGCACGTAATACATCACAGCAGTGAGGAGTTTAATCTTGCCTGTGCCTTACGGCAGTCCATCAGTAATCTGATAGGCTATTTCCCATTATTGCTTATTCCGGCAGCCTTGCTTGGAGTCCCTCATCAGGTCATCGCTATTTTGGCGCCTATTCATTTATTCGCTCAATTCTGGTACCATACCCAGCACATCGGCAAGATGGGCTGGCTGGAGTATTTAATCGTTACACCTTCTCAGCACAGGGTTCACCATGCGATCAACCCGGAATACATAGACAAGAACCTGGGGCAGATACTTTGTGTCTGGGATAGATGGTTTGGTACTTTTCAGGAAGAATTGGAGGATGTGCCTCCGCAATACGGCGTATTAAAGCCCGCAGCCACCTGGAATCCTATACTAATTAACTTTCAACATATCTGGAGGCTAATCAAGGATGCCTGGAGAACCCATAGTATTGCTGACAAATTGCGTATTTGGTTTATGCCTACGGGCTGGAGGCCCCGGGACGTCCGGGAAAAATACCCCATGTCCAAGATTGAAAATGTGTATGATTTTAAAAGATATGAGACCCCTGCTTCAAAGGCATTCAAAGGCTACGCTATTTTTCAGATGCTTACCACCCTGGCCCTACTGCTTTTCATGTTCTATAATTACGGAGCCATAGGTTTTCAGGGACTACTTCTTTTTGGGGCTTTCGTGTTTTTGGGGATTTATGGCTATACCTCTCTGATGGACCGGGACAGATATGCGGTTTGGTTAGAACTTTTCCGGGCTTTGGCAGGCCTCGGCTTCATCGGTCTGACCGGAGACTGGTTTGGGATCAACGCCTATATTCCAGCCGGTAGCCTACTGGTAGCTACTTATTTCTTCGTCACCATATTCGGAGGTTTTTATTTTACTTACTTCGAGAAAGAGCCAAAAACATCACAAAGCGCAACCTATTGATCTAAAATGAGCATAAGACCTTATATTTTAGCAGAGACAAATTGGAAGGCCTTACAACAAGAGCGATTTGATCTGGCAGTACTGCCTTGGGCGGCTACAGAGGCACACAATTTTCACCTTCCTTACGCTACGGATATTATTGAAGGGGATGCCCTTGCGGCGGAATCAGCCAGGATCGCCTGGGAACAGGGGGCCAAGGTGGTAGTACTGCCGACTATTCCCTTTGGAGTGAATACCGGCCAGCCGGATATCTATCTCGATATCAATCTCAACCCAAGTACCCAACTGGCTATTTTGTCTGATATCGCTACGGTTCTGAACAGGCAGGGGATACGAAAATTACTGGTTTTCAACAGCCACGGCGGGAATAATTTCAAGCCCTTACTTAGAGAATTGGGCCTTAAGTTTCCGGAGATGTTCATCAGTCTCAGCAACTGGCCGAGTGTAGTGGATAAAAGCGCCTATTTCCAGGAAGGCGGAGACCATGCGGACGAAATGGAAACCAGCCTGGTGCTCTATCTGAAACCGGAGCTGGTCTTAGATCGTTCAGATTGGGGCACAGGACGTTCCAAGCAACACCGGATAAAGGCTTTTTCCGAAGGATGGGCATGGGCAGAAAGAAAATGGTCTGAGATCAGCGAAGATACCGGGGTAGGAAACCCTGAATTCGCCAGTCGTGAAAAAGGTGAGCGCTTCTTTAAGGCGGTAACGGAAAAAATGGGACTATTCTTATTGGAGCTTTGTAAGGCAGACCTGGACGACCTCTACGAGTAGGGAACTATTTTGATTTTGGAAGGATCTCTTTCTTGACTAGATCGATATACAATTTCATCGCTTCCTCGGGTTTCACCTTTTGAGCCTGTATCAATGCGTTTGCCTTAAATGCGTTGATCAGAGGTGTTTTGCTTCTCGGGTTGTTCAGATTCTTGTTGGCGATCTTGTAGTAGGCGTATAATTTCAATAGTAGGTCTGCGGGTAGTGGGTCTGTATAATTGTTTACCGCATCTACGGCCTTTAAAAATTCCTTATGTAGTTTCTCATTCTTCATCTTTAGAGACCAATGCGGCTATGCAGGTCTTCGCTCCCACAACCTTTTGATTTAGCTTCACGGTTATAGCACAATCCAAAGGTAACAACAAATCCACCCGTGACCCAAATTTTATGAATCCCGCGTCTTCTCCCTGCTGGACATGATCTCCTATCTCGGCATAATTTATTATCCTCCGCGCCATTGCCCCTGCTATTTGCCGGTAAAGGATATCTCCGAATTTTGGCGTTCTGACCACTACTGTGGTCCGTTCGTTTTCCTCGCTCGATTTTGGATGCCAGGCCACGAGGTATTTTCCGGGATGGTATTTGGAATAGGATATCACACCGCTTGCCGGATAGCGGGTCACGTGTACATTGATGGGCGACATGAAAATGGATACCTGTATTCGCTTATCCTGAAAGAACTCCTTTTCTTCTACCTCTTCAATGACCACGACCTTCCCATCAACCGGTGCGAGAATTTCATCAAAATCCCTGACAACCACCCTGGTAGGGTTCCTGAAGAATTGCAGTATCAGGATGAGAACTACCAATGACAGGATCTGAAGGCCCAGCTTCAGCCAGGGAATATCGATGTAAAATTGTGCGATCAGGATTACTGCACAGACGATGAAAAATGTGGTGAGAATAATGCGTTGCCCTTCTTTATGAAACATAGGTAAAAATGGTTAGTGTTAAGTAAGCAAAAGGGGCTGCAAATACCAAACTGTCCAGTCTATCGAGCATTCCGCCATGTCCGGGAAGGATAGCACCACTGTCCTTTACCCCGGCCATCCTTTTTAATTTGGATTCGATGAGGTCTCCCAAGTTACCCATAACTACGATAACCGCAGCCAGGATTAACCATTGGGTAGGGCTCACAATAGGCTCATAGCGGGCCATTAAATAAGCGGCACCCAGCGTAAAGACCAATCCACCCAGAGTACCTTCCCAGGTCTTTTTGGGAGAGACTTGAGGGAAAAGTTTGGTTCTGCCCAGATTCTTTCCGACGAGGTAGGCAAAGGAATCATTAACCCAAATGAGAATAAAAATACCCATAATCAAACTTTGTGCGAAGGCATTGTCCTTATAGGGGATCATGGTTAAAAAAATGCAACCTCCGCCAATGTAAAAAAGCCCGACAATAAACTTCTGATAGTTGTAATAAAGCTGCTTTTTATTTGAGAACAAATAGAACAGCAATGCAAAATTAATGGTAATCGTAAGGAACATCAAAATGTTGATCAATACTTTATCACCAATTAAGTAAATATAGGCCCACCACAAAGTCAGATAGGCAACAAAAATGTAATATCCTCTGAGATGTACCAACCTTTTGTATTCGTAAAGGCAGGCAAGTCCGAAGACCATAAAAAGAAAATCAAAAGCGTCTGAACTTAAATAGACCGCAGACAGGAGAAGGATAACATACACTGCTCCGGTTATCAAACGCCTTAAAAGTTCTCTCATGTTAAAGGTCTTCCAGAAGTAAAAGGTATAAATGTTTTGAGCTGCTGCCGTAGGTAAGGAAATCATCGGCATTTTCCTTGCTCGCCTGGAAATGCTTTATGGTAGTAATGTTTGCGGGGATTCCGTTCTTGTACTTTTTCTTGATCGTTTTCAAACCCTCTCCTATAGTCTCTACAAGTTGACTGGTAGTGGCGAAAACGATCACATTATCGGGGACTTCGTTAAGCTTTTTCTCCTTGAGTTGGTTAGAACAAACCAAAATGGACCCGTTCTGGGCGACCAGGTGTTCGCAGGTGGTAAGAAAAACCTGGCTATCCTTGGTCTTTTCAGTAAAGGAAATGTTCTCCTTGGAAAACTTTTTTTCAAGTTGTGGATTGAGAATAAAAAATGGATGGTTTTCCCATTGGTTCTCCTGGATAATGTTTTTCAAGGCCTGAGAAACTTCCGAAAAAGAATCGCAGTAAAGGAACTTACCTCCGTTCTTTTTGAAATGAATGGTGAATTTTTCATCAACAGGAATCTGAAGGTCGGGCATATGAGCCCCTCTGGTTTCCACAGTTTCTTTGGAAACCTTTTTTTTACCACCTCCAAATAACTTGTCAAAAAGCCCCATTCTATTGGTTACACCTAAAATGATGTTGGTTACTAAAAACAACGTTTTTAGTGCTTATTTATTTTCTTTTGCAGATTCTTCGGGCGCGGGCTCTTCTTTGGCTACGCTTTTCTGCTCTGTTTCTACCTCTTCCTTTTCAAATGGTCTTTTACCAAATATCTTCTCCAGGTCTTCTTTGAATATTACCTCCCTTTCCAGCAGACGTTCCGCAAGTTCGGTAAGCTTATCTTTGTTTTCTTCCAAGACATTAATAGCACGCTGATATTGCTCCTCTACAATTTTGGAGATCTCCTTGTCTATGGTTTGCGCCGTCTCTTCGCTATAAGGCTTGGAGAAACCGAATTCATTCTGTCCGGAAGAATCGTAATAGGTAAGATTGCCTATCTCCTCGTTAAGGCCGTAAATAGTGACCATGGCCCGGGCCTGTTTGGTTACCTTTTCCAGATCACTTAGGGCACCGGTAGAGATCTTATTGAAGATCACTTTCTCAGCTGCCCTGCCTCCAAGGGTAGCACACATTTCGTCTTTCATCTGCTCAGGACGTACAATAAGTCTTTCTTCCGGAAGGTACCAGGCTGCTCCAAGGGATTGCCCTCGAGGAACAATGGTAACCTTGACCAACGGAGCCGCGTGTTCCAGCATCCAGCTTACCGTGGCGTGACCTGCCTCATGGTACGCAATTGTGCGCTTCTCACCAGGTGTAATTATCTTGTTCTTTTTCTCTAAACCTCCTACGATACGGTCTACAGCATCCAGAAAATCCTGTTTGGTCACCGCCTTTTTTTCCTTACGCGCTGCGATTAGCGCAGCCTCGTTACACACATTGGCGATGTCTGCTCCTGAGAAGCCAGGGGTTTGCCGAGCCAGGAAATCCAGGTCTAAAGTTTCAGCTGTTTTTATGGGTCTGAGGTGTACTTCAAATATCTCTTTACGTTCACGGATATCCGGTAGATCCACGTAGATCTGCCTGTCAAATCGTCCCGCCCGCATCAATGCCTTGTCCAGTACATCGGCCCGGTTAGTGGCAGCCAAAACGATCACGTTGGTATTCGTGCCAAAACCGTCCATTTCGGTTAACAACTGGTTCAGGGTATTCTCTCTTTCATCGTTAGAACCGGTGAAATTGTTCTTGCCTCTGGCGCGACCAATGGCGTCTATTTCATCAATAAATATTATGGAAGGAGATTTGTCTTTGGCTTGTTTGAAGAGATCCCTCACACGGGATGCTCCCACACCGACAAACATTTCAACAAAGTCTGATCCGGACAGCGAAAAGAAGGGTACTTTGGCTTCTCCGGCAACGGCCTTGGCCAATAGGGTCTTTCCTGTTCCCGGAGGACCAACCAGCAGTGCTCCTTTTGGAATTTTTCCACCCAAAGAGGTATACTTATCCGGGTTTTTCAGGAATTCCACGATCTCTTCTACTTCTTCCTTAGCACCTTCGAGTCCGGCAACATCTTTAAAAGAAGTTCGGGTATCGGTTTTCTCATCAAAGAGTTTGGCCTTGGACTTCCCTATGTTAAAGATCTGTCCTCCGGCGCCTCCACCTGCTCCTCCGGACATTCGCCTCATCAGATAGATCCATATCCCTATGATCAATACAAAGGGAAGAATGGAGAAAATGATGTCTGTAAACAACTTGGATTCTTTGTCGAACTCAACGATAGTATCCAGATTATTCTCCTTTTTGATCTCCGTGATCTCATTCTGGAAGATCTGCAGATCCCCGTAATCGAGCACATACTGAGGTACCATTCCCGTGGAAGGGAACAGAGGTTTGTCCGAAACGTCTTTGTGCACGTCCTTTTGCAAGGCCTCTTCACTTAGAAAGACCTTGGCCTGGTTTGTATTGGTGATGATCAATATCTTGGTGATATCACCATTTCTGAGGTATTCCTGTAGCTCAGAAGTTGTAGTTTTCTTGGTAGAGGCCAGATTACCACTTCCAAAAAACTGGAACCCGATAAGTAAGATGGCTATGAGGCCATAGATCCACCATGCGCTAAAACGGGGTTTCTTCTGGGGTGTTTTGTTATCTTTTGCCATGGTTTATTTTTACGAATTAAAGCTGCTCTCCACGAGAGTAACTTTGGCATCTCCCCAAAGTCCCTCAATATCATAAAATTCTCTTATGTGTTTCTGGAAAACATGAACCACGACGTTTACGTAGTCCAATAATACCCATTCCGCATTATCGGAACCTTCAATATGCCAGGGTTTATCTTGTATAGCTTTGCTTACGGTCTTTTGAATAGAGTTTACAATTGCGTTTACATGTGTGTTGGAAGTACCATTACAAATTATAAAGTAGTCACAAACGGTATTTTCAATATCCCTAAGGTCAAGTAAATTAATCTCCAGTCCTTTTACTTCTTCTATTCCATGTAAGATTAAGGCAATTAGCTCATCTGCACTAGCTTTCCTTTTCTGCATTCAGAATTTTTAGTTTCTACAAAGTTATTATTTTTTTGTATTCTTAGCCATTGTTTTTAACATAACATTGTAGTACGAAAACAAGACCTATACCATGCAGTTGATCAAACTTGATGCCACGGATTCGACGAATTTATATCTCAAAAACCTCTGGCTCAACGATCACCCCGAAGAAGATGTTGTGGTGGTTGCGGAAAAACAGCTAAAAGGTCGTGGTCAACGCGGTTCTTCCTGGCAGTCTGAGCCCGGTAAGAACCTGACTTTTAGTTTATTAAAGAGGTTTCACAATCTTGATGTCCAAAATCAATTTCACCTGAATATTGCCGTATCCCTGGCGATATATTCCGTCCTGAAAAAAATTCCCATACCAGACCTTTTTGTTAAATGGCCTAACGACATTCTGTCAGGTAATTCGAAGATATGTGGAATTTTAGTAGAAAATATCCTACAAAAACAACAAATACAGGCCTCGATTATCGGTGTTGGTCTTAATGTCAATCAAACGGAATTTCCGGGTCTGTCCCATGTTTCTTCCCTTAAGCTGATTACGGGGCAGAACCGACATTTGGATGAACTATTACAGGATATTTTAGACCAGCTGCAGACAAACCTGCAACAACTGGACATAGCGGGGAATTGTCAGTCCATTCCGGCTTATGAGGAGGTTTTGTTCAGGAAGGACAAGCCATCTACCTTCAAAGATGCTCAGGGGGAACTCTTCATGGGCTTTATTCGGGGTGTGTCCCCGGAAGGTAAACTAAGGGTGGAACTGGAAGATCTTATCCTTAAGGACTTCGACCTTAAAGAAGTTCAATTAATGTATTAATAGGGATACTCCGGAGATTTACACTAGGGGATAACCGAAAGATTATCGGAGAGCGTATTCATGAAATTGGTGATGGGCGACTTTATCATCATGGCCATCATCGCATTGAATTCACCTTCGAAACTCAGTCTTACCTTACTTTCATTTTCTGAGACCGCCTGAATGTTTGCGCTAAGTGTAAAAGGAAGTTTGCCGCCTGCGGCCCCTAATACGATTCGGTCATAGGGTTGCTGCTCTTTCCTCTCCAAAGTAATTTCAGGCATACCTTTAAGCGCGAATAAGAAGGTGTTTTCATCAATAAGCTGGAACTTATCGATACTTTCCGGCATTAATTTTTCAAAATTGTTCAGGTCCGTCAGAAATTCAAAAACGGCCTTATTGCTCTTGGGTATTGACTTTTCTGTTGTTTCTATGTGCATAAATCTAGGATTGCCAGGATTCGGGTTGCTTGCGCCATTCCAACAGAGTATTCATTTGAGACTCCTGAATGTAGTTGGTAGCAGAAGCTAATTCGATAAGACTCTCGTAATCGCTGAGGGTATGCAGCGCCACATTATTGTTTTCAAAATTTGCCCTGGCTACTTCAAAACCATAGGTGAAAATGGCTATCATGCCTTTGACGTTTGCGCCACTTTGTTTCAGGGCTTCTACAGCGTTCAGGCTGCTTTTACCGGTGCTGATGAGATCCTCTATCACCACAACCGTCTGGTCTGCCTCTAATTGGCCTTCTATTTGATTTTGTCTGCCGTGCGATTTTGGTTCGGGACGTACATAAATAAAAGGAAGTCCAAGATATTCGGCCACCAAGACCCCGATTCCTATAGCTCCGGTCGCCACACCCGCAATGATATCCGGTTTGCCGTACAGGGCTTCTACCTGCTTGGCCATTTCTTCTCGAACGAAATTCCTGATTGTAGGATGGGAGAGTATAATACGATTATCGCAATAAATAGGAGATTTCCACCCCGATGCCCAGCTAAACGGATTTTCTGGTCTCAACTTAATTGCATTAATTTGCAACAGCAGTTCTGCCGTTTTTGCAGCGGTGTCCTTGTCTAAAACCATGTCGCAAATGTATAAAGTTTTTGTTAAAGACGCCCCTTTGGTTTTAACGAATAAACTGTCGGAAACTGTCAACGGCAACTATTTTCTTTTGAACAGCCAGGCCATACAGCAAGCAATTGAATCCCTGGTGAGTAAGAAGCTACCTGAAGCCTATATTTACCATCCGAATAACGAGGAGATCTTAAAGAAATTCACCAAAAAAATCCCGCTTGAAGTGGCTGCCGGTGGGGTAGTGACGAATAAAAAGGGAAAGGTACTTTTCATTTACCGGAATAATAAATGGGACCTGCCTAAGGGAAAATTGGATAAAGGTGAAAGCCTGGAAGAATGTGCCTTACGCGAGGTAGAAGAAGAAACCGGGGTAAAAGGCCTTAAAATTGAGAATTTCCTCAAAACCACTTATCACATCTTCAAAAAGAACGGGGCATTTCACCTTAAGGAAGTACATTGGTATGCGATGAGGACAAGTTATAGCGGCGAACTTGTAGGTCAAAAAAGCGAGGGTATCCAAAAGGTAAAGTGGAAGGGACCCAAAAAGATCCAGAAAGCCCTGGAGAATTCCTATACCAACATCAAAGGTCTTTTCGGAGACTAAGGACCCGGACTATTTCAGGATACGGTAAACCGGGTATTGCATGTGGGCTTTTTCGTAATGCTCAGAATGTTGATAGATCCACTGCAACTGGGCGTACCAATTTGAGCTAAGAACACTATCGGTGGCTTTTTGTGCTAAAAAGGCTTCGTTTAAATCCGGGTTATTTCGGAGGATTTCGGCCGCCATATCTTCAAAAGCGTAAGGTGAAAAATCTTCCTTTTGTTGCAATACGGTATCAAAAAAGTTCCAGTTAAAAAAGGAATCCATAGCCGCTGGTTCCAGAGTTTCCATGACATAGCGAAAGCCTGGTTGATCTGTAGGGACAATATAATCTCCCTCCTGAAAATTTATTCGTCGCTTCTCTGCGGAAACCTCGGTATCGTAGTGCAGATAATGTCCTTCATAGGGTTCCCGAACTGTTTTAAAGTCCGCTATCCTGTAAACTTCCACGGCAATGGAAGTGTCTTTCTCCAGCACCCTGAACTCTATATTGTTTAGTACCAGATGGTTCATCACTTTCTCCCAGCCCTTTCTTACGACATATGCTTCAGGAATAAGTACAGAATCCCTCGGCCTATAGTAGTTTTGATAGGTAACCTCTTTGGTAAAGGGCCTTTCGCGGTCGTATTTGAGTCTTGGAAAGCCGGTAACCTCACTGAGCAGCGTGTCTACCTCAAAACCTTTGAATGCAATTCGGGAATGTTTTAAGGTGTCCAACTCCCACCGTATAGGGTAGTGCGTTAAGCCGCGATGCCTAAGCAGGGCATTTTCCCTTAGTTCTTTGATCTTTTCTGTGTTGGATTCTGCGATCTCAATGAGCTTAGACATCAACTCATAGGTGCCTTCCACCCTTTGTTTATAAGGCTTCAACATATGTGTTTCCACCATCAAACCAAAGGTATTCCAGAGTGTGGTGTAGCCGGTAGAATACCTGGGATGATCCATAAATTGTGAAAAACCGTTTTCCGGGGGTCGGTTAAAGACATTAACATATGGGGTGATGTCCCAGCCGGATGCTTCCAGGGAATTTTCCAATTCAGGCATAAGCTCCTGATGGAGGAATTCTCCCAATTCACCTCCCAGTTTATTGTGCTGGGTGAAAAGATGGGTAAGGGTGTACTGATAATCCGCCCCGTTACTCACATGATTGTCTATAAAGATATCCGGCTGGACCAGGTGAAAGATCCCGGCAAAGGTCCGTGCGTTTTTGGTATCACTTTTAATAAAATCCCTGTTCAGATCGTAATTCTGGGCGTTTCCCCTGAATCCGTATGCAAGAGGCCCGTTCTGGTTGACCCTTGTTGTAGAGTTCCGGTTTAAAGCGCCACCAATATTGTATACCGGAATGGTAGTAAGAACGGTGTTCTTCGGGGCTTTTAAATTTCCTGTGGCCAGGTCGCGATAAAGCAACATGGTAGCGTCAATACCGTCGCTTTCCCCTGGATGAATACCATTGTTGATCAGTATGATGGCCTTTTCCGCGGCAATCTTCTGAAAATTGAAATCCCCGTCCGGATTGTAGGTGACAATGTGAAGTGGAAACCCGCTGTCTGTTTCTCCAATGGTCTGAATATTGATCTCAGGAAATTCCTTGGCCAGTCTGATGTAGAAATCTATGGTCTGGAGGTAGGTAGCGGTCTCCTGTCCCTCAGTAGTTTCAAAGTGTGTGCTAAAACTGGCTACTTTATCTTCGGTAGCCGTTTCACAAGCCGTAATTCCAAAAAGGAACAACAACAAAAAAAGCCGATTCATGGAGAGCTGTTTGTTTAATCGCACAAAATTAAACAAAATTGGCCTTTTCCTTATGCAGCCCTGGTAATTTCAGCGATCTCCTTTCTTCGCAGGGGTTTGTTCTTGTAATCCAGGTGGTGATGTGTTTTGGTCTTAAAGTATTCCCACTGTTCACGGTCCGAAATATCAATGGATGAGGTAACGATGTTAATCCGGATCTTTTGCCTGATGGGTAGCGAGATGAATTCCTCCAGGAATTGCCATCCATCCATGATGGGCATATTGATATCCAGAAAGATCACCTCAGGAACTTCCAGCTTATCAGCAATAAGATCTTTAATAGCGTCAATGGCTTCTTTGCCATTCAGGTAGGTTGAGATAGAATCGCAGATGTCCAGGTGGTCGAGCATCTTTTTGATTCCGAATATGGTTATGGGGTCATCATCAATAATACTTATTCGGTTAATTTTTTTCATTAAAATAGATATTAAATGTAGTTCCCTTACCTACTTCACTGCAGGTAATTATCTTTCCATTCATGGCCTCGATCTGATTCTTGGTGATGTACAGGCCAATGCCCCTGGCATCACTTTTGTCATGAAATGTCTTGTACATGCCAAAAAGCTTATCACCGTGCTTGTTCAGATCAATACCCAGCCCGTTATCCTCAATGCTTAGAATGCTGTATTGATCACTTTTTCTAAAAGAAAGGCGTACTACGGGGTCCCGGTGTGGATCTTTGTATTTGACTGAATTGGTAATGAAGTTCATCAATATGCTTTCCATATAGGCAGGTACAGCTTTAATACAGGTATTTTCGGGGACCTCATTGATGATTTTAGCATTGTTGTTCTTTAAGAAGGCTTCCAAATTATCCTTCACAATCCCGATTTTTTCGTTCAGGCAGACCTCTTGTTTTTCCTGGTTGACATTGGTGCTGATGGCCACTACTTCATTTAAATTGTCCAGGGTTTCCAACAAGTTGTCCGATGCTGTTATCAGCATATTGATTATGTTATTCTTTTCTTCTTCATTTTTTTCCACCACAAGGAAGTCAAGTAGCATCGAAAAATTAGCCGTATGTGATCGCAGATTATGAGATACGATGTGGGCAAAATTGATCAGCTTTTTGTTCTGCAGAGAGGTGACGTTGATAAGGTCCCGGAGCTCTTCCTCTTTTTGTTTCAGGTCTGAAATATCCAGGCTGATTCCCAACAAACCATAGGCGGTACCATGATCCCCGATCAATGGGATCTTGGAGGTTAAAAAAGTAGTGCTTTCCCCGTTCTTTCGGACACAAATGGATTCCTGTGCAAGCACTGGTTTCAGTGACTGCATCACCCTGCGATCCTCCTCTACAGTCATCTCCGCGGTTTCCTTGTCGTAGAATGCGAAATCGTTCTTCCCGAGCAATTCCTCCGGAGTGCTGACTTCCAGGAAATCACATTCAGATTTATTGACCAGCACTTTTCTAGATTCCAGGTCCTTGATATATACATTTAGTGGCAGATTGTCTACCACGGTTCGTAGTAATTGCTCACTTTCTTTGGTCTTGTTTTCGGAAAGCACCTGTTCCGTAACGTCCTGAAAAGTTCCGATCAATCCTACGTACTTACCATTTTTAAATAGCGGTTTACCCGCGGCAATCACCCAGATCTCACGTCCTTTTGCGGTGATCAATTGCAGTTTTTCATTCCAGGGTGTGCCGTGTATCATGGCACGGTCTATGGCCATTGCAATGGTATTTCTGCTGAATCCTTCCTTGTAGAAATGAATGCCACAGTCTATGTCAGGCTCGTAGTCTTCGGGGACTTCGTGGATCCGCTTGGTCATATCACACCAATACAATTCGTCTTTGACCGCATTGTATTCCCAACTGCCAATCCTGGCGATCTGCGATTTCTCAGTCAGTAGTATCTGCAGCTTTTCAAGTTTTAGTTCATTCATGACGCGGGTAGTAATATCTTCCGTCTGAATGATCACTCCGATCACCTCGCCATTTTCGTCATACCAGGGAATATTGACCCATTCGAACCAGTGCTCCTTCTTGTCTTCGCCTATATAGCGTTCTACGCCTACTTCCTTTCCATTACCGCTCAGGCAGTTTTTAAGTACCCTTTCCCATTTGGGGCTAAGGTCCTCAAATAGTTCATATAGCGATTTACCAACCACTTCAGAGTCCATAAAACGGAAATATTCCACCCATTTGTCAGAAACATGTACCACGTTCAGATTGCGGTCCACAAATGCGGTAGCCTGGGGCAATTGTTTTATGAGATAATCATCTGTTGTAAGTTGTCTGCGCAACATACTGTCGTAATTTCTTACTAAGGTAATCTGATTATTCAACATAGATCAATCAATGTTGTGAACTTCCCTAAACTCGTTGTGTGAACATGGTTTCGTATAGGCAATACTCAGCAAATCTGGCTTAAAAAGCAAGTAAATTCCTACAATTTTTGAACATGAGCTTGAATTTTGTCCTTGAAATCATCTGTGAATTGAGCAGGAAACTGTTGATAAATTCCCTGAACAGGCCTATTTCAGGCGTACTGTATCAGGCACAAGAACGGTGTAATCTCCTCCATTTCGTATGACATCACGAACAATTGAAGAACTTATGAAGGATTTTCCGGAAGAGGTAAGCAAAAACACTGTTTCAATTTCGGAAAGCATGCGGTTGGTATGGGCAATGGCCTTTTCAAATTCAAAATCGGCCGGATTTCTGAGCCCGCGTAATATAAAATTCGCATCCATTTTTTTACAGAAATCAATCGTTAGCCCTTGATAAGGAAGCACCCTGATCTTGGATTCTTCCTTAAAAGCTTCGGTGATAAAACGCTGTCGTTCCTCCAGATCAAACATATAGCGCTTTTCAGCATTTTCACCTATGGCGATAATTAATTCATCAAATAGTGGTAGTCCTCTTTGAATGATGTCGTAATGCCCGAGAGTAATAGGATCAAAAGAGCCGGGAAAGATAGCGCGTCTCATAAATTCGGTCTGTTGGTGAACTAAAGTTACTTATTTTAAGCTAATGCATCAATGATAGCGCTTTCAAACAGCTCGGCCAGGCTTATACCGGCAACTCCCGCTTGCTGTGGCAGTATGCTCTCTTCAGTAAGACCTGGTGTGGTATTCATTTCCAGCATAAACGGCTCGTCCCCCACAAAAATGAATTCACTCCTGGAATATCCTTTCATTTTCAGTATCTCATAGACCTGTTTGGCAACTTTTCCTACTTTTTCCTCCTGAACTTTTGAGATCCTTGCCGGGGTAATCTCCTGGGACTTACCCTCGTATTTGGCCTCGTAATCGAAGAAGTCGTTCTCAGAAACGATTTCCGTGATAGGGAGCACCTTGGTTTTTCCCTGGTAACGGATGACTCCCACCGAAACCTCTATGCCGTCCAGGAAGGATTCAATCAGCACCTCGTCATCTTCTTTATAGGCTGTTTCAATAGCGTCGTTGAGCTCCTCCAGCTTAAAAACCTTTGATACCCCGAAACTGCTTCCGGCCCGGTTTGCCTTTACAAAACAGGGTAAACCCACTTTCGCGATAATTGCCTCAGCATCAATTTCCTCTCCTTTGTTGAGGTAGTAGGAATCCGCGCATTTTATCCCGTAAGGCTTAAGGACACTCAAAAGATCCCTTTTATTAAAGGTAAGCGCAGCCTGATAGTGATCGCATGAGGTTTGAGGGATTCGGAGCAGTTCAAAATACGCCTGCATAAAACCATCCTCCCCGGGAGAACCGTGGATGGCATTAAAGACACAGTCGAATTGAATTGTACTTCCTTCAGGTGCTATGGTGAAATCGTGTTTGTTCACAGGATATTCCTGGCCCTGATCATCTATATAGACCCATTTTTCCCTGGCAATATGAATGCGATAGGCCTGAAACTTCTCCTTGTCCAGATATTGGTATACCACATTCCCGCTTTTCAACGAAATGGCGTATTCACTGGAATACCCACCCATAATGATGGCAATGTTTTTTTTCATAAAACTTCGGCTCTCGGATCAGGCCCCACAGTGGTGCGAAATCCTTCCGCATTCCAAAATAAATAAAAATGCCTTGTATTGGGAGTACTAATTACTCTTTTTTACGGTTATATAGGCAAGCGGCTTTGGCTTGATCCGATCCGGAATAGTTCTGGTTCATTTCCTATATTTGTCTGATGTAAATTTCGCATGCATGAAAAATTTGTTCAACTTCTTGAGAAGCAAGGTTTTCCTAATCAATATCGGCCTGGCCCTGCTAGCGGTGATCGTTCTTACCCTGCTCACCCTTCAATGGTTGAAGCGCTCTACGAACCACGGAGAATTTGTGGAGGTCCCTGATCTTTCCAAGCTTTCGGTCACCGAGATGCGTAAAGTGATAGAAGATTCCAAGCTTCGTTATGAAGTTTTGGATTCGGCCAATTTCAATCCGGAATATCCTCGTTTTTCCATTATCGAACAAAATCCTCCGGCAGGCAATAAGGTTAAAGAGAACAGAAAGATATACGTGACGGTAAACCCATCGGGTTACAAACAGGTAACGGTACCACAGATCATACAGGTTACCCAGCGCAATGCCGCTTCCATGCTCAGGGCCGTAGGGCTCGATGTACAGCGGGTTACCTATATTGACGAACTGGGTAAGGATATGGTCTATTACATCAAACACAAAGGCAAAAGGATCAACCCGGGCGATAAATTACCCAAGACTTCCAAAATTGAACTGGTTTGCGGTAATGGTACTATTCCCGATAGCGCACAGGTAAAGGCGGAATCCAATTAGGCTATGGAAACGGGCAATGCCTCGGAAACTTCGAACGAGGAACTATTTGAACACTACAAATTTGTAGCCGCTAAAGGTCAGGAACCACTGCGCGTAGACAAATTCCTGATGAATTTTATTGAGAATGCCACCCGGAATAAGATACAGCAGGCGGCAAAGTCCGGGCATATCTGGGTAAACGATACCATTGTCAAACAGAACTACAAAGTGAAGGCCGGAGACGAGGTAAAGGTATTGTTTGAGCACCCTCCTTACGAATTTCTGCTAACAGCCGAAGACATTCCCCTGGATATTGTTTACGAAGATGAAGCCTTACTGGTAGTGAACAAACCCGCCGGCATGGTGGTGCATCCGGGACATGGTAATTATTCAGGTACACTGATCAACGCCCTGCTCTACCATATAGAAAACCTTCCGGTCAACTCCAATGAAAGACCGGGCCTGGTGCACAGGATCGATAAGGATACTTCAGGTCTTTTGGTGATCGCTAAAACGGAATTGGCCATGACCCATTTGGCCAAGCAGTTTTTTGATAAGACCAGCGAAAGGGAATATGTCGCATTGGTTTGGGGCAATGTCTCAGAGGATCAGGGAACCATAGAGGGGGCCATAGGGCGAAATCCCAGGAATCGCCTGCAAATGCAGGTTTTTCCGGATGGGGACCAGGGCAAAGAAGCGATAACGCATTATAAGGTTCTTGAACGTTTTGGTTATGTTACTCTGGTTTCATGTACCCTGGAAACCGGCCGTACACACCAGATCCGCGTCCATATGAAACACATCGGTCACACCCTGTTCAACGACGAAAGATATGGGGGTGATAAGATTCTTAAGGGAACCAGCTTCACCAAGTACAAACAGTTCGTTGACAATGCTTTCAAAGTTTTGCCCAGGCAGGCACTGCATGCCAAAACTCTGGGTTTTAAGCATCCGCTGAGCGGAGAATTCATGCGTTTTGATTCCGAGATCCCTGAAGACATGCAACAGTGTGTGGAGAAATGGCGGCAGTATGCACAGCACAAACTGGATGGATAGCTTTTGCCAATTTAACTATTGATAACTCTTTTGATGCCAAGGGTGCATTTCACGAAAATCCTCGTTATTTTTAGGCAAAATTAATCGAAAATGAAGATTGTAATATCTCCGGCCAAATCGCTGAATTACGAAAGTGATTTGCCTACGGAACACAGTTCGCAGCCGAGATTTCCGGACGAGTCTGCACGACTTAACAGATTGCTGCGAAAGAAATCGGCCAGAAGCCTTTCCAAACTCATGAGCATTTCACCTAGCCTGGGAGCCTTGAACTACGAGAGAAATCAGGAATGGAGCCTACCTTTTACCCCTGACAATGCAAGACCAGCGGTCTATGCCTTTAGTGGTGATGTCTACAGGGGATTGGATATTTATAGCCTTCCGGTTTCCAAGCTGGATACCCTCCAGGATACTTTGCGAATCCTCTCCGGTCTGTACGGGATCCTGAGACCTTTAGATCTTATGCAACCATATCGTTTGGAAATGGGAACCAAATTCCCGGTAGGGAAACATAAAAACTTGTACGAGTTCTGGCGCGATAAGATTACCGCCTCCCTTAATGAAGAACTGGAAGAGGGGGAGATCTTCCTAAACCTTGCCAGTGCGGAATACTTTAAGGCAGTAGATCCTAAGAAGCTTAAAGTTCCGGTGATCACTGCCGTTTTCAAGGACTTTAAGAATGGGCAATACAAGAGCATCATGACCTATGCGAAACTTGCCCGAGGCTTTATGACCCGCTATGTGCTGGATACCGGAGCCAATACCCTGGAAGAACTCAAAGGATTTAATTATGAGGGTTACGGCTATAGCGAAGAGTTTTCCTCTGAGCAGGAGCTGGTCTTTATCCGATAGAATATTTTTCGAAAGCAACCGTTTTATAGCTAAAGTATCTTTTATAAAAGTTGGCTATGAAACGGTTTTGTATTGTATTGGTTGCCCTTTTTACTGCTACAATTTCCTGTACTGACAGGGATGACGATGTGACTACCATTAATATCCGTATCAAGAACGACAGCAATCTTCTCTTTGAAGAAGTCACCGTTGGGGATAGCGAGGAAGTCCATATGAATGTAGCATCAGGTGATTATTCCGAATACTTTGAATACGAAACGGCCTATCAGTATGCATTTATCCGCATTATCGCCGGAGGGCAGACCTTCACCTTACAGCCTATAGATTTTGTTGGTGAAGAAGTCCTTCCTGTTGGATTTTACACCTACGAGCTCAATATTTCAACCGATGATGAGGTGCTTCTGAACTTTGTAGTTGACTAAGCCTTTTTCTTTGTTTTTGATTTAGTTACGACCGGCTTTGCCTTCGCCTTCCTGGGCCTTCTTACCCCATAAGATTTGTTGGAAATCTTACCTCTTCTGGTCTTGATATCTCCTTTTCCCATAAGTTTTATTCTGTTTAGTTCATTTTAAAGCTAAGCAATTCGGGATTAAAATTCAAAATACCCTTAAGTCTGACCATTAGTATTATCTTTAGGTCTTATCTATTGAATCAACCCCTGCATAAAGTGTTTCTTCATACTCACCCCTACGAACCTTATCTCTTTGAAGAGGCTACAAAACTGATCGTGGGGACACTTCCTCCACCGAGATTTACCATTCGGGCATTTAAGCCAGGTGACGTGGATTTTTGCTATGGGAGCCGGGATGGTCAGTTGTGGCGAATTCTGGATCGGATCTTTGATTTGAAACTCCTTTTTGAGACTACGGACGAAGCCGTACTTCAACGGAAGACTTTTCTTAGAAAACAACAGATCGGGATATGCGATATTGTGGCATCGGCGGAACGAGAAAAGATAGATGCCTCGGATCTTGGTATGAAAAACATTGTATTACGGGACCTCGTAAGCTATCTGCGGGAGTACACCGCCGTGGATACACTATTGTTTACAGGAGGGAATAGTAAAAATGGCCCGGAGTATTTTTTTAGACGACACTTAAGGGACCACGGCCTGAAACTGGAGTTACTGTCCAACGATATCCCGCGAATCCATCAATTCACTCTGACATCCGGTACCGGGAACAGCAGATTGATCAAAACCGTTTCACTCACGGCACCCTCCGGTTCCGCAAACCGGGCTGTGGGTAGCATGGCGACCTATCAGGAGCGAAAAACTAAAGATCCGTCCTACAACACTTTTGATTTCCGTGTGGATCAGTACAAACAGTTTTTCTAAAGAAAAGCGAAGGTCACGGAGGTCTAAATTCCTGTTATGGTGTTCTCACTAAAACGTAAAATAATTGGAAAGTTTGTTGATTTTTAAACCTTCTTTTTAATATTTTGTTATTCCCTCTGGAAATCGTGAATCCATAAGCGATTATTCACGATCTTTAGCCGCGAAATTCGGCTTAAGCCGGTTCTAAAGGGCCAAAGGTCTAATGATATATTCCAAGCTATGAATCAATCCGAAAGGTTAAAGGAGTTTAAGAGATCCGTAAGTAATAAATTCAATATTTATAACAGCTTGTTTTTGAGCCTGCCCTACACTAATATGGAGAATGTAGGCATGTTGGTACCTCTGCTGTTACAGCAGTGCGAGAAAGGTTTGCAATCCGGGAAGAACCCTACTGAGATACTGGACGCGTTTTTTCAGAACTACGCGGAAATGGAAACAGAAAAGGAACGTATTGATTTTATGTTCCGCATCATCCAGTATGTGGAAAGGCAGGTGGTACTTTTTGACAGTGTGGAGGATGCCGCCTTTCCTAAATTGCACAAGCATACAGCCTCTATGTCTATCCGCGATTATTTTCAACTGGCAGACAAAAGCAAACAGTGGGACAAGGTTTCCAAAAAGCTATCTGATTTCAGTGCCCGAATTGTACTGACGGCTCACCCTACCCAATTCTATACTCCTGCAGTGCTGGATATTATGTCGGATATGCGATCCCTGATCCTGGAAGATAAAATAGACGAGATAGACCGTACATTGCAGCAACTGGGTCTTACTTCTTTGATCAATGCTAAAAAACCTACTCCCTTAGACGAGGCCAAGAACATCATCCATATGCTAAGGTACGTCTATTACGATGCTGTAGGTGATTTATATGCCCAAATCAAAAGTAACGTAAAAGCGGGTGGATTTGAGAATCACAATATTATAAAACTCGGTTTCTGGCCGGGGGGAGATAGGGACGGAAACCCCTTTGTGACCGCATCCATTACTATGGCAGTTGCCGATGAGTTACGGACCACGCTGATGAAATGTTACTACAACAACCTCAAGGTATTACAAAAGAAACTGACCTTCCGTGAACTTCAGGAACCATTGCAGGACCTTCGGGACAAGCTTTATGTAAGCATGTTCAATCCGGAAAAGGTCATAGGTTACGAAGATCTGTTGGGACATCTCTATACGCTACGGACCTTATTGATTGACAGATACCACAGTTTATATCTTAAAGAACTGGATCACTTTATAGATAAGGTAAGGCTATTCAGGACACACTTTGCGGTACTTGATATACGCCAGGACCATAGGGCACACAAAAAGACCATTGAACAGGTATTGATGAAAGAAGGTGTGATCAAGAATTCTGTGGACGAGCTGGAAAAAGAAGCGTTGATCGACCTGTTAATCAATAAGCGATTCAAGGTGGACCCTTCAGATTTTGAAGACGAGATCGTTCAGGATACCCTTAGGAATATTTCCCAGTTAAAACGTATACAGGAAAAGAACGGCAAGCAGGGATGCGAGAGGTACATCATAAGTAATTCGGAAGATATTTTTGCAGTACTCTTTGTTTATGGACTATTCCGTTGGTGTGGTTGGGAAGATGAAAAGATCTCCTTTGATATCATACCCTTATTTGAAACCATGATCGGGATGGACAATTCCGAAGAGGTAATGCGTGAACTATTTAAATTACCGGCTTACCGCAAACATTTGGAATTGCGGAACAACCATCACACCATTATGCTTGGTTTCTCTGACGGCACCAAAGACGGTGGTTTTGTAAAGGCGAACTGGTCAATATTAAAAACCAAGGAGCGGCTTTCCAAAGTTTGTAAAAAGAACGGTATTAAGGTAGTCTTTTTTGACGGTAGGGGAGGACCTCCTGCCAGGGGAGGAGGTAAAACGCATCGGTTCTACGCAGCCCAAACCAAGGATGTAGCCAATAACGAAATACAACTTACCATTCAGGGGCAGACCATTACCAGCACTTACGGTACCAAGGAGCAATTTATGCACAATAGCGAGCAGCTGTTAACCGCTGGATTGTCTAATAATCTGTTTGGCAAGGAAAATGTGATCTCAGAATCGTCCAGACAGTTGCTGGAAGAACTTTCAGAATTGAGCTTTGAAAAGTACAATTCGCTCAAGAACCACGAAATGTTCATTCCATACCTGGAAAACAGGAGTACATTGAAATTCTACCAAAAAGCAAATATCGGCAGCAGGCCTGGCAAGAGAGGTAATAAGAAAAAGCTGGAACTCTCGGACTTACGCGCAATCTCATTTGTAGGGTCCTGGAGCCAGCTGAAACAGAATGTTCCCGGTTATTTTGGTATCGGGACTTCGCTAAAAAAGTTGAAGGAACAAGGTCGGTTTGAAGAACTCAAAACGCTTTATGAGGAGGTACCCTTTTTTAAGGCCTTGATGCTCAATAGTATGATGTCCCTTACCAAGTGTTACTTTGAGCTGACTTCCTATATGAAGGATGATAAGGATTACCGGGATTTCTGGAATATCCTGTACAGCGAGTATAAACTCTCCAAAGAAATGTTACTGGAACTGTCCGGATCAAATATACTGATGGAGAACGAAGCTGTTTCACGGGAGTCCATAAAGATCCGGGAAAGTATTGTATTACCGCTTCTTGTCATACAGCAATACGCCCTGCAAAAAATTGGGAGTGGCGCTGAACACAAGGACTTGTACGAGAAGATTGTTACCAGGTCCCTGTATGGAAATATTAACGCCAGTAGGAACTCCGCTTAGGGAAAGACTATTTCAGCCTGGCATCCGCAAAATTGAGGAATTGTTCCCAGTCATAAGCTGTCAGGTCATGTACACCTGAGCGTATATGGTACCCTATATAGCCGTCAATATGCGGTTTGTTCACTTCTGGCATTTCCTGAAGTTGCAGGCCTTTTAATCCGTAAAGCCTATAAACCGCTGAAGCATTTTTCGCTGCCAGGAATTCACCTTTAGGGTCTGCCCATAGGTCTTCTGCAGCGCTTGCCACATATACCGGTCGCGGTGCCATAAGTGCAAGGAGTTGATGCTGGTCTACAGGGAGCTGATCTTCATTGTGGTTGTATTTTTTAAAATTTTCGCAAAACCAGTGTGGGAATCGGTCGTTGATAGCGGCGACCGTCTCTCCAAAGCGCCTTTTGGATAACGCTGCTCCTCCGCAACCGGAATTGTTTGAAATGACCAAGGCAAACCTTTTGTCATTGGCCCCGGCAAACAAGGCCGCTTTTCCAAGGCGGGAATGACCAAGGACACATACCTTATTTTTATCTATCAGAGGGTTTGTCTCAAAGTAATCCATGACCCTGGACAGGCCCCAGGCCCATGTCGCTATAGAACCCCAATCGTCCTTTTCCCTGGTTTTGTTCTTACTAAACAGGCTGTGAACCCCATTCTCAAATCCGTCATCAAAATCCGGATCGATATCTCCGTAATACATAGTAGCCAGGCCATATCCTCTCTCCAATATTTGCTGAACTGCCCAACGGGAAGACTTCTTACCTCTGGAATTCGGGCTGGGGCGGTTCTCCCGCACTCCCATTTCAGGACTATTTGCCACCCATGATTCAGGGAGGCTAATAGATTCATCCGGATGAATGGTATGATTGCCATTGAAATTATATCCCAGGAAAACCGGCACGGGTGAAGATCTATCAGGTAGGATCAGTAATAGAACCGCCTGAATGCGATTGCCGTCTTTTTCTATGGAAAATCGAATTTCGCGAATACTTCCAAAGTCCTTGAGCGTTTTGGCATGCAGAAGGTTTTCTTCATAGGTAACGGCAACCTCCTGGTTTGGGATTTGGCCGTATACCTCTGTCTCAAAAGTTTGAAGCGTCTGCGACCTCAGTAATTTTTCCCATTCGGCAGCGGACTCCACCCGTTTTCCATCGGATTTCATAAGAAGGTCCGGCAGAGTATAAGACGGTACTTTGTTTTCTTCTTGTATCACCTCCTGATTGTATAATTGCCATGGAAAGGCTGTTGCGCTAAATGCGCATATAAGCAACAGTCGCCTCCATATTTTAGGGTTTGAATTCACTGCTGAGTATGGTATAAAATGCCTTTATCCCGTATGCGATCTGACCGATCTTCAGGTTTTCATTGGGACTGTGTTGATTGTTATCCGGGTTCACCATTGGAACAACGAAGGCAGGGATCTTAAGCTCATTTACAAAGGTAGCAATAGGAACTGTACCGCCCATGGTTCGTATTTGTACCACATCATCATTAAATGCCGTTTTGAGAATGTTGACCAGGAATTTGCCGTAAGGGTTGTTGAGATCTGTTCGGAAGGCGTCGGTCACACTTCCTTCCTGCACTTTAATGATCTTGTCCTTAGTCTGCCTCTCCTGGGCGGTAGGGTCCTCAGAGGTGATATAAAATCCCTGTTCACGAATATGGTCCTTAACCAGTTTTTTAAGTCGTGTTCCGTCGGTTTCCGGTACCAGTCGAAGATCTATTTCGGCAGTAGCGCTTTCCGGTACAATGGTACGTGCCTGCTTTCCCACCCAACCTGATGCCAACCCGCGAATATTCAAAGAGGGGTATTGCAGGGACTCCTGGTATGTAGCTCCAACTTTTTCAGGGGTTTTAATCGCCAATGTGGTATTGATAGCTGCTGCATCATCAGGAACTGAATTCAATATCTGTGTGGTGCCTTCATCCAGCTTTATCCCATCGTAATATCCCTTTATGGTCACCCTGCCATCAGCATCCTTCATCGTGGCCAGAAGTTGTGCAAGCTGAAAGCCCGGATTAGGGGCATAGTTGCCGTAATGACCACTGTGTTGAGGTTTTTGAGGCCCATAAGTAGTAAGGGATAGGGTGGTGATACCCCTGCATCCGTAAACTACCGTGGGTTTCTCTGAGGGATGCACCGGGCCGTCTGAAATGACCAGGAAATCTGCTTCCAAAAGCTCCCGGTATTCTCTTACCGCAGCGGGAAGTGGTTTGCTGCTTTTTTCTTCTTCCCCATCCAATATCACTTTGATGTTAAATGGCATATTCGTTTCGGTAGTCCGCAACAAGTCAATAGCGTTTAGGAACATCACAATAGGCCCTTTATCATCGGAAGTAGAACGCCCGAACAGGCGCCAGTCATAATTGATGTCCTCTTCAATCTCGTCAAAAGAAACCGTTTTCCAGGTTGACTGGTCTGGGGCTTTCAGGACAACTTCATAGGGATTGGGCTGATCCCATTTGGAAGGATCAACTGATTGCCCGTCAAAGTGCATATAAAAAAGTACTGTCGGTTTTTCGTCCTGCATAGGTAAAGCCGCGAAAAAAAGCGGTTCACCAGTGGTGGGGAGTACTGAGGAATTAAATCCTCGTTCATTGAATTTTTTAGTTAGCCAGCTCAGATTCCGGTTAATATCGGCATGATCCAGGGCGTCGTTAGGAATGGATACAAAGTCGCGTAATTCGTCAATGGTATGCCGGACTTTGGATTTTAAAAGTGCCGGGTCTTGTGCATAGCCCAGCGTTGTAAAGATCAGGAAAAGTAATAGCAAGCGGCTTTTCATTCTCATAGAATTAAAAGAAAGTTTGAAAGTAAAAAAATATTATGAGATCTGCAGTTAGAATTGATAGTTGATCGTTAATGGATGATAGTTGATAGTTGATGGATGATGGTTGACAGGTGTGTGCAAGGTTATACTTATTGTTCTTTTGAAGTTCAAGTTTAAGCTTAAGTTTAAGTCCAAAGCCAGGGTTTTAAGTTGGAATTGTTAAGTTTTGGAATGTCGGATTGATGGCTGGCTGGACGGTTGGACGATTGGATCGTGAACTGTTCACTGCTTACTGATTACTGTTCACTGTTAACCCTACCGAATAGATCGCACAAAATCCGGGATAGCTTCCACACCTTCAGATTCCAGGTGTTTGATAAAAGCTGATCCGATAATTGCCCCCTTTGCAGATGAGGTGGCCTGGCTAAAAGTCTCTTTGTTGCTTATTCCAAAGCCCACAATTTGGGGATTGGAAAGTTTCATTCCCGCTATTCTTTGAAAGTAGTCTTTCTGAACCTGGCCAAAGCCTTTTTTGGCTCCGGTAGTACTGGCAGAGCTAACCATGTAAATAAATCCTTCTGAAGCCGCGTCTATCTGCCGGATCCTGGCTTCCGAAGTTTGGGGAGTGATCAAGAAGACGTTGATCAGACCATATTTTTTAAAGAGTTGTTCGTAATCCCTTTGGTATTCTGCCAGTGGTAGGTCCGGAAGAATTAAGCCGTCAATCCCAATCTCCTGGCACTGCTTACAGAAGTCCTCCACTCCAAACTGTAATATAGGATTGAAGTAACCCATGATCAGTAAGGGTATGGAAACCGTTTTACGAATGTCCTTCAATTGCTGGAACAGTAATTTGGAGTGCATACCGTTATCGAGCGCTGCAGTACTGCTTTTTTGTATCGTCGGACCATCTGCTAGCGGGTCGCTAAATGGAAGGCCGATTTCTATCATATCAATCCCACTTGCCTGTAGCGATTCAATGATGGTAACGGTATCATTTAAGTTAGGATGCCCTGCGGTGAAGTAGATCGATAAGAGTTTTTTGTCTTCGCGAAGTTTGCTTTGAATTCTGTTCATATTAAAGCTTAAAATAGTCAATATAGGTTTGAAGATCCTTGTCACCTCTTCCGGATAGGTTGATAACGACCAGATCTTCGGGTTTAAAATTTCTATGGTTAAAGATTGCAAAGGCATGAGAGGTCTCAATGGCGGGAATGATCCCTTCCAGTTCAGCAACCATTCGGCCTGCCTGCATGGCCTCATCATCCGTGATCGAAATAAATTCCCCCCTACCGGATTCATACAGATGGGCGTGCATAGGACCTACTCCTGGATAATCCAGGCCGGCTGAAATAGAGTAAGGTTCAGTTATTTGGCCATCCTCGGTTTGCATGAGAAGTGTCTTGCTACCGTGAATGATCCCGATTTTCCCCAGGGCTGAGGTGGCTGCACTTTCTCCTGAGTGCACACCTTTTCCCGCGGCTTCCACAGCGATTATACCAACCTCTTCCTCATCCAGATAATGGTAATAGGCTCCGGCGGCATTGCTTCCACCTCCTACACATGCCACTACATAATCCGGATTCTCCCGGCCTTCCTTTTCAAGCAATTGTGATTTGATCTCTTTGGATACAACTGATTGAAATCTGGCCACCATATCCGGATAGGGGTGTGGGCCCACCACTGAACCGATGATATAATGGGTATTTACCGGGTTGTTGATCCAGTCGCGAATGGCTTCATTTGTCGCGTCTTTTAAGGTGCGGCTTCCCGAGAGCGCAGGTCGTACCTCGGCCCCCAGCATCTTCATACGCGCTACATTCGGTGCCTGTCTGGCAATATCGATCTCACCCATATACACAATGCATTCTATACCCATAAGGGCACAAACCGTAGCTGTGGCCACGCCGTGTTGCCCGGCGCCGGTTTCAGCGATGATGCGATCTTTTCCGAGTCTTTTGGCCATCAGGATCTGCCCAATGGTATTGTTCACCTTATGAGCTCCGGTATGGCAAAGATCTTCCCGCTTCAGGTAGATCCGGGTATTGTATTTTTTGGACAACCGCTCTGCAAAGTACAAGGGAGTTGGCCTGCCAACGTAATCTTTTAGCAGCGCATGGAACTCTTTTTCAAAACTTGGGTCCTCCATGATGTTGAGGTAATTGAGTCTAAGCTCCTCGGTGTTAGGATAGAGCATTTCCGGAATAAAAGCTCCGCCGAAATTGCCGTAGTATCCGTTTTCATCCGCTTGATATTTCATAGTTTAACTTCTTTTTTTAAGTTCAAGATCAAGTCTAATTATTTGAGTTTTTCGCTTTGCGCTATACGCTTTTTTCTTCCAAAACGCGATGAGGGACTGTTCACTGCTTACTGTTTACTGATTACTGTTTACTGCAATTCAATATTCCCCATCCAGAAAATCCCTGAACCGTCTTAGTTCTTCAATAATTTTATGTCCTGGTTCGCTTTCAAACCTGCTGTTTACATCGATCACCTCGCACAATTCTGAAACCATTGTCCCCATAAAGGCCTTAATCTCTTCCACACTCTCATTTCCTATACCCCCGCTTAAAAAAAAAGGTTTTGAAGAGGGGTAATCCTTTAGGATGCTCCAATCAAAAGCGTAGCCATTTCCTCCGGGCAAAGGCCCCTTCGTATCGAACAGATAATAATCGCAAACGGACTCATAGGGCTTTAGCCTATCAAAATTGAAAGTGTCCTTGATAGTAAAAACTTTAATTATCCCGATTTCCCTACCCGTCGTTTTCTTCATTTGAGCAAAAAGCTCGCTGCAGTAGTCCGGACTTTCGGTTCCGTGTAATTGTACCAGTTCGAGATCGTATTTGATGATTTTATCTGTGATATTACTGAAATCGGCATCTACAAAAACTCCAACTTTTTTTATTTTCTTTGGGAGTACAGCTAATTCACCATCGAAATAACGTGCTGAAGGCTCCCAAAAAATGAATCCCAGATAGTCGGGTTCCAAAGTGGCCACCTCTTCAATATTGACTTTATTACCGCAGACTTTGAGCTTCATGAATTCAATGCTTTGATAAATTCCGAGGCCTTTTTACCCGGGTTTTCCGTCTTCATAAAATGTTCTCCAACCAGAAACCCTTTGTATCCATAGGATCTGAGATCCTGAATGGCGTCAACATTGCTAATTCCGCTTTCGGAAACTTTAACAAAATCGTCCGGTATCTGTTCAGAAAGTGACCTGCTCGTGTCCAGGCTGACCTCAAAAGTTTTCAGGTCCCTGTTATTTACCCCTAGCATATCCAGGCTGGGCATCAAAGACTTTTGAAGCTCCGCTTCATTATGTACTTCGAGCAGCACATCAAGGCCAAGATCTTTGGCGGTTTCAGAAAGGGATTTGATCTCGGATCTGCTTAGTATGGCCGCGATCAGCAGTATCACATCGGCTCCATAGGCCTTAGCTTCCAGGATCTGAAAAGGGTCTATGATAAATTCCTTTCTAAGAATGGGCAGTTGCACGCTTGCTCTTACCGATAAAACATCCTCCAGAGAACCACCAAAATATTTTAGGTCTGTCAGTACGGACATCCCCGCTACTCCGGCATTTTGATAACCCAGAGCCACTTCCTGGACACTAAGGGATTGATTGATCACCGACCTGGACGGTGATCTCCTTTTATGTTCCGCTATAATACCTGAACTACCAACTTGTTTTAGCTTCTCTGCCAGGGAGTTTGTCTTCCTTTCAAACAGTGGAAAACGCTCGAGTAGTGAAACCGGAGTAAGTTCCTTTTTCAGATCTACCTCCTTGCGTTTATCCCTTACTATCCGCTCTAGAATATTCATGCTGCACTCAATGCTTGTAGTTTTCTTAAGGCTTCTAAACCTTTCCCAGCTTCCAGGGACTCCTGAGCCTTTTCAAAGCCGGCTTTAGGGCTTAGACCTAATGCAGTTGCAATGGCTATCCCCGCATTGGCACAGACTACATTGTTTTGCGCCTCAGTTCCTTTACCCTGGAGAATATTCAGAAAGATCTGTGCGGATTCTTCAATACTATCTCCACCGGCAATTTCGGCAGGACTGATCGACGATACCCCAAAATCATCCGGTTCTAATATGGCTTCAGTGGAATTGGTAATGGTTTTGGTTTTACCGGTCAGTGAAATCTCATCGTAACCATCCAGGGCGTGCAAGACCGTAAATCTTTTGTCTGTATTTTGATAGAGGTATCCGTACATACGGGCCAGTTCCAGGTTGAAGACTCCTACCATTTGATTTTTGGGAAAGGCGGGGTTTACCATAGGCCCCAGCATATTGAAAAAGGTCTTTACACCCAGTTCCCTTCTGATGGGCGCTACATTTTTCATGGCAGGATGGAAGAGGGGGGCGTGCAATACACAGATACCCGCTTCGTCAATAGAGCGCTTCAGGAAATCCGCATCATTGCTAAAACGGATACCGAGGAATTCCATTACATTGCTACTTCCACACTTGGAGGAAACTCCGTAATTTCCGTGCTTGGTTACTTTTATCCCTGCTCCTGCCGTAACAAAGGAAGCCAGGGTAGAAATATTAAAGGTGTCCTTGCCATCCCCACCGGTGCCGCACAGGTCTATTGGATCGTATTCTGAAAGGTCCACGGCGAGGCAAAGCTCCAGCAATGCATCCCGAAAACCTTCCAGTTCCTCTATGGAAATACTGCGCATCATATATACCGTTAAAAAAGCGGCAATTTGTCCGGGGTTGTATTCGCCACCGGCGATGTTCACCAAAATCCGCCTAGCATCTTCCTTTGACAGGATTTCGTGGTTGATCAACTTGTTTAGCGTTTCTTTCATCTTCTGTTTAGATTTCGGGGCTTAGAGCTGAAGCCAGTTTTCCAGTATTTTTTTGCCTTCCGGGGTAAGGACGGATTCAGGGTGAAATTGAACTCCGCGTACATTGAGCGAGCGGTGTCTCAAGGACATGATCTGTCCGTTCTCGTCTAGGGAGGTCACTTCCAGTTCCTCAGGTAACTGAGGGTCCACTACCCAGGAGTGATACCTGCCTACCATAATTTCTTCCGGGAGTCCCTTGAATATCTCATCTTCCACAGTAATACGCACATTGGTCGCGATACCGTGATACACCTCTTCAAGATTGACCAGGGTGCCACCAAATACCTCTCCAATGGCCTGTTGCCCCAGGCAGACCCCTAAAATGCTTTTTGTCGGAGCGTAACGGGCAATGATCTGTTTTAACAAGCCTGCCTCATCCGGTATTCCCGGTCCGGGAGAAAGCACAATCTTGTGGAATTCCTCCACTTCGTCCAGGGACAGCTGATCGTTCCGTTTAACGGTTACCGTACAATCCAGATCCTCAAGGTAGTGCACCAGGTTGTATGTGAAGCTGTCGTAATTGTCTATGACCAGTACTTTCATCATGCTTATAAGTTCTCTGCGATTTCCAGCGCTTTGGTCAAAGCGCCAAGTTTGTTATAGGTTTCCTGCAATTCCGTAGCCGGATCCGAAGCCGCCACCAGACCGGCTCCGGCCTGATAATGCAAACGGTGGTTCTTGCTTAAAAAAGTCCGGATCATAATGGCGTGATTGAAATCCCCGTCAAAAGCCATGAAGCCAATAGCACCTCCGTAATAGTCGCGGTTTGTCTTTTCATATCTTTCAATGAGTTGCATCGCCATGTGCTTAGGAGCTCCACTCAGGGTACCGGCAGGGAAAGTGTCAGCGACTACTTTCATAGTTGGGATATCGGCTTTTTTCTGCCCCGTAACCTTAGAAACCAGGTGTATCACATGCGAAAAGTACTGTACTTCGCGATAGTTCTCAACACTCACCATATTGCCGTTCCTACTGAGGTCATTCCTGGCCAGATCTACCAGCATTACGTGTTCGCTGTTTTCCTTATCGTCTTCGGTGAGTTTTTTTGCCAGTAAGGCATCTTCCTCGTCGTTACCCGTACGCTTGAAGGTGCCAGCTATAGGATGGATTTCAGCCTTTCCATTTTTTACTACCAATTGTGCTTCCGGAGAGCTTCCAAAGATCTTGAAATCCCCGAAATCAAAATAAAAGAGATAGGGAGAGGGGTTAACAGATCGCAACGCGCGATAAACGTTGAATTCATCTCCTTTAAATCCCTGGGAAAACCTTCTTGACAGTACCAACTGAAAGACATCTCCCCGCTGGCAGTGTTTTTTTGCCAGCCTGACATGTTCCATGTATTCCTCATCTTCCAGGTTGGAAGATGCAGCGCCATCTTTTGAAAAATTATAGGAAGCAAAGGTACGCACATTGAGGATTTGCTCCAGTTCCTCAATATTGGATTCAGAATTATAGCAATGGGCAAAGATATATGCCTCATTCTTAAAGTGGTTTATCGCTATAATGTTTTGATAGACGGCATAGTAGATATCCGGTATCTGCAGGTTACCATTTTTTTTGGACAGGGAAATATCTTCGAAATATCGCACAGCATCATAAGCCATATAGCCGAAGAGTCCATTGTTGATAAATTTGAAGCCATTTTGCTCTACCTTAAAGTTGCCTGCAAACCGGTGGATTATTTCAGGGACATTCAGGCTTTCATCAATAGCCTGCTCATCTGAACTGCCATCCGGAAAACTTCGGTAAACGGTTTCATTCTCAATTTTTATGCTGGCGATAGGGTTGCAACATATATATGAGAAGGTATTGTCATTAGCGCGGTAATCACTACTCTCCAGCAGTATGCTGTTCGGGAAACGGTCCCGGATCTTGAGGTAGACGCTTACCGGGGTAATGGTATCTGCCAGGATCTTATTGTAGGCAGTTGTCAATGGGTATGATTTCATAATCACTTACTGTGTTAAATCAAAAAGGCTTGTCGTGATAGACAAGCCTTTTCGTACGGTTATACTACAATGGTGCTTAGCTCACGATTTATGACGTAAGTTCTTCCACCACCAAGTATGTACCGTTAATACTTTCATTAGGCCAAATATAGAAAGGAATTTTAAATCTGCAAATAAGAGCGGAAAAAAAGTAACCCTGAAGGAATTGGTTCCCTTCAGGGTCTTCATGTGAGGTTAAGTTTGTTAGAATTCCAGGTCTACGACCAGATCGAATTCATCGTAAATGGTTTTATCTCCAAGATTTTCAAAAAAGCTACCGGAGCCGTAGCGTACATTGTACTCTGCACGGTCTACTTTTAAAGTTGCGGTGGCTTTGCTTCCGTATATGGAAACATCAAAAGTTATCGGCTTTGTGATTCCTTTGATAGTAAGATCGCCGGTAACCTCATAAGAGTTTTTGCCACTGGCTGTTACGTTGGTAAATACCAGTTTGGAAGTAGGGTGGGTCTCCACACCAAAGAAATCGTCTGATTTCAAATGCCCTTCCAATTTTCCTTTGTATTCCCCTTCAAGGTCGGTAGAGATCAAAGAGGTCATGTCTACTTCAAATTCCCCTCCGATGAGCTTTCCGGCTTCGAATTCCAGGGAACCTGAGTTAAGGTTTACTGTCCCGGTATGGGAGCCTGTTACTTTGTAAGCTTTCCAGGTAACCGTGCTGCTTTCCGTTTTTACGGTCTTTTTTTCGCCGTCAACAGGATTTCCTGCCTGAAGCGCGGTTCCAAATACAACTGCCAATGCCAGGCTGATTACGTTCTTTTTCATGATTTCTGAATTTTCGGATTATCGATTTAACTATGGATTAAAATTTATCTAATAAGTAATTTAATTGTTCTAATTGTGCCCTGCTAAAGCCTTCAACGATCTGTTGTTCTGTGGTATCCATAACGCGATCCATTTCATCAAGCATCCTTTTTCCACTGTCGGTGATGGTTATTTCCACTTTGCGCCGATTAGTCTCGCAGATCTCCCTTCGTACATAGCCTTTGTGAATCAACTTGTCTACAAGCCTGGTCGTATTGCTCATTTTACTTACCATCCTTTCATTTAAGGTGGAAAGGTTTGCCGGGCATCCTTTCTGGCCTCGGAGAATACGCAATACATTAAATTGTTGACTAGACATTTCATAGGGTTTCAAGGCCGCTGTTATGGCCTCGTTGACTTTGTTGTGTACCAGCATCAGATGGATAAGCGTCCGCTTTTCAAGCGGAATCGGCTTAGTAGTTTTTATAACTTCTTCTACATTCATGTCTTTACAACAATTGTATATACAAATGTAATTGTGATTTTATTATCTGCAATTCTTTAAGCGATAAATTTTTGTTAAATATTTATAAGGCCAATTGAGGCTGCTTAATTTTAAAAGGTAAACCTTTAAGTATGCTAAGACTTTCAGTTCTAACACTCTTACTAATCTTGGTTAGCTGCGGCGAGGCAGAGAAAAAAAAGCCGGACACCGCATTGAGTGAACCTGAATTAGGTGCTGAGGCCCAAAAAGATTCCATGCCGTTGGCGGTTTACGATTATCAGGGCCTGGAGCCGTTGTTGAATCGGGATGATGGTAAAACCTATATCATTAATTTTTGGGCAACCTGGTGCGCACCCTGTATTAAAGAGCTGCCTTATTTTGAACAGGTCCGGAAAGAACAGCTTCAAAATGACGTAGAGGTGATCCTGGTAAGCCTGGATATGCCAAGCATGTGGCAATCCCACCTCATTCCCTTCATTGAACGCAAAAAGCTGGAATCCGAGGTGGTGATACTGGACGATCCCAAACAGAACGACTGGATCCCGAAAATTGATATTGACTGGTCCGGAGCAATTCCGGCTACGCTGATCTATAACAATAAGAAGAGGAAGTTTTATGAACAACCTTTTACTTATGAGACCCTTAATGAACAATTGGACACTTTCTTAAATTAAACGTACGATGAAGAATCTCAAAACTTTTGGATTAGTACTCTTTGTAATATTGTTAAGCTCATTCACCTCCGGCACTACCGAGGCCGTAGAAGGATACGATATTGGGGATTATGCCACCGATTTTAAATTAAAGAATGTAGATGGAAAAATGGTCTCCCTCGCGGATTTTGAGGACGCCAAAGGCTTCCTGGTTATTTTTACCTGCAATACCTGCCCTTATGCCGTTGCCTATGAAGACCGTATAATTGCCCTTGATAAAAAATATAAGGAACAGGGCGTACCTGTAATTGCCATTAATCCCAACAATCCGGCCGCAAAACCAAAGGATGATTTTGCACATATGCAGCGCAGGGCCAGGGAAAAGGGATTTACTTTTCCCTATCTGTTAGACGAGGGCCAGAAAATATATCCGAAATACGGCGCAACAAGAACCCCGCATGTCTTTCTGCTGGAAAAGACAGGGAAGGGAAACAAGGTTCGTTATATAGGCACCATAGACGACAATTACGCCAGGGCTGAGGCCGTAGAGACAAAGTATGTAGAGGATGCCATTGATGCTATGTTAGCCGGCGAATCCATTCCGCTGGAAAAGACCCGGGCGATAGGCTGCTCTATAAAAGTCTAGGATTATTGGTCAGGAAATCCGAAGTTTGTCCCTTCGGATTTTTTATTTTTTTATCTAAAATATTGGAAATGGCAGATCTAACCCAGGAAGAATGGACAGAACAACTCAATGAGGATAGCAACGCGGTGATCCTCGATGTGCGCACACCCGAAGAAGTGGAAGAGGGTTACATCCCAGGAGCGGTTCATATTGACTTTTACCTTGGTCAGGAATTCCTGGATGAAGTTGGGAAATTGGATAAGAGCAAAAATTTCTATGTGTACTGCAGATCCGGGAACCGAAGCGCACAGGCTTGCGCCCTTATGAATAGTATCGGCTTCGAGAACGCCTATAATCTTATGGGTGGAATAACCGAGTGGGAAGGGGAGATCACAGAGGATTAATCCACAACCTAAAGGAGCTTGCACTTCTTTAGGTACTTCTTAAATATTACTGCAATACAATTTCAGTCTGCAAAATTACCTTCACAGGCCTAAGCATGGCCATAAAGTGAAGGAAGATTTCTTGCAATATATATGGGAGCATAAAAAACTTCCTCAGGCACCCTTGCTAACCACAGAGGGGAAGACCGTGATCATTAAAGATTACGGCAAACTGAACCTGCTTTCAGGCCCCGATTTCCTGTATGCCAGGATAGAGATCAACGGCCAATTGTGGGTTGGCAATGTAGAACTCCATATCAGATCCTCATATTGGTACGCCCATCACCACGAAACTGATCCTGCCTATGACAATGTCATACTTCATGTGGTTTGGGAAGACGATATAGCCGTACATCGCCGGGATAGTACGCCTATACCCGCCCTGGAGCTCAAAGGCCTCATAAAAGGGGATCTGTTGGAGCGCTACCAAAAACTATTCTCAGACTTTTCTATAAAGTTTATCAACTGCGAAAAGGAAATCGCGACCACGAATGATTTTCTATTGCGACATTGGATGGAGCGACTCTACTTTGAACGTCTTGAGCAGCGTACCAAAATAATTTTTGATCTTTTGGAAAAACTGAAATTCGATTGGGAAACCGTATGCTTTATTATGTTGGCAAAAGGCTTTGGCCAGGCGATCAATTCAAAATCATTTTTTCAAATGGCACAGGCCCTGGATTACTCGGTAGCAAGGAAGTTGCAGGGAGATGCTACACAATTGGAAAGTGTTTTCTTTGGGATGACGGGTATGTTAGAAGAGGAGTTACCGGATATATATCACACTAAGCTCAGGGAACAATATGCTTACCACAAAAGGAAATTTGGGCTCAACGCCCTATCCGTCCCGAGGGCGGAATTTTTTAAACTTAGACCGTCTAACTTTCCAACTATCCGCCTGTCGCAACTGGCCGACCTGTATTCCAGGAACGGAGCTTTGTTCAATGCCCTGATGAAAGCGGATACTTATGAGGAGCTGCACCTGCTGTTAAGTTGTAGTGCAAGTAGTTACTGGGAGGAACATTATACCTTCGGCAAGCCATCCAGGAAAGTTGTCAAAAAACTAAGCCCTGCCTTTATAGACCTGCTCATTATAAATGCTGTCCTCCCACTGAAATTCTGCTTTGCAAGGTGTCATAACGCTGAAAATCACGAAGAGATCATTGCCTTGATCAGCAGTATACGAGCTGAGAATAATAACATACAACAGCATTTCAAGAGACTGGGTCTGTCCTTTGAAAATGCCATGGAAAGCCAGGCAATTCTACAGTTATACCACAAATACTGTAAAGAAAACAGATGCCTGAAGTGTGCTGTCGGAGTGAAATTATTAAGTGGAAAATAGTATTTTTAGGCGATGGATTTATTTTACCGAATACTGTATTATTTCCAAAAGAGGGGTTTTGAAGTTTGCCGTCGTATAGCTGAAAGGCTTGGAATACGTGCCAGGGTAGTCCGTACGTCTTTCATTTACCTGACTTTTGTGACATTGGGTTTTGGTTTTGCACTTTATCTGTTTTTGGCCTTCTGGCTTAAAATAAAAGACTTGCTTTATACCAAAAGAACTTCGGTTTTTGATCTCTGAATATGCTAAGACTATTCCGTTCTAAAATCTATTTGGCGATATCACTAATGGTCCTGGTATTGTTGGTTGGTGTGCTGGGTTATCGGTTCCTTTCCAACTACAACTGGCTGGATGCGCTTTACATGACCATAATCACGGTTACTACTGTAGGATTTATGGAGGTAAGGCCTTTGGATGCGCCAGCAAAGGTGTTTACCGTGCTGCTCATTGTTTCAAGTGTATTCATTTTTGCTTACGCGATTTCGGTTGTGACTGAATATATATTAAGCAGGAACTCCCTTCAACTGTTAAAAAAGAAAAGAGTGAAAAAAAGGATCAACAAGCTTTCAGAGCATGTAATCGTCTGTGGCTACGGCCGCAATGGTATGCAGGCTGCTATGCGTCTACGGGCTTATAAAAGGCCGTTTGTAGTGGTGGAAAGAGACAAGGAGATTATTGAAAAGCACGAAAACGAGGTGTTGTTCGTAGAAGGAGATGCTAACGAAGATGCGGTCCTGGATGCCGCCGGGGTATCCCAGGCCAGTTACCTGATCTCTGCACTTCCGGATGATGCGGCCAACCTTTTTGTGGTGCTATCCGCCAGGCAACTAAATAAGGATCTTTTTATTATTAGCAGGGCTTCCCAGGTAACTTCACAGAAGAAGCTGGAATTGGCAGGGGCAAATAAAGTGATCATGCCCGACAAAATTGGGGGAGATCACATGGCTTCTTTGGTGGTCATTCCAGACCTGATCACTTTTATAGACCGCTTGTCCGTGGAAGGCGAACACACGACCAACCTTGAAGAGGTAGCGATAGAAGATTTTGTGGACCAGGTTGAGGGAAATTCGCTGAGAGATCTGGACCTTCGCAAAAAAACGGGTTGTACCATCATCGGATATATTGAACCAGATGGGAAATACATTATTAATCCTGAAGCCGACCTGCAAATTGAACCAAAAAGCAAGGTAATAGTCCTGGGAAGACCGGAACAGATCAAGAAGTTAAACGAGATGTTTCAAATAGGATAGGCAATTAGAGCATGGCGTATTCTGTTCCAGATTTGATTGGGTTAAATATTTTTAGGATATTGCCGCCCGGACAAACTTTGTAAAAACCAAAAACTTAAATTATGAGGTTGAGACTTCTTTCTGCATTAACCCTATTATTCCCTTTATTTTCTATGGCTCAGGAATCCGAGGATCTCGGATTAGACGAACGGATCAACGCCTGGTTTGAGCCCATCACAGCCGTCTGGGAAGGAATAGTTTTCTGGCAGGTTCCAGGTACTGGGGTACCCCTTGTAGTGATCGTATTGGTTCTGGGAGCCACCTTTTTTACTTTGTATTTTGGTTTTGTAAATATTCGGAAATTTCCCCTGGCCATTAATGTTGTACGAGGAAAGTACGATGCCGTAGAGGAACCCGAAGGTCATGGAGTGGAAAAGGCTGAGGTCAATATTGTGGATGGAGACTTGCCGGACACTATCCGGGACGAAAGTCAGGAAGGAGAGGTAAGCCATTTTCAGGCGCTGGCGACAGCCGTTTCCGGGACTGTAGGGCTGGGAAATATAGCCGGGGTTGCCCTTGCCATTGCTATAGGCGGGCCCGGCGCGACCTTCTGGATGATACTGTGCGGACTGTTGAGTATGTCTACCAAGTTTGTGGAATGTACCCTTGGGGTTAAATACCGGGATGTAGATGAGAACGGAACAGTATATGGAGGACCTATGTATTATTTGTCAAGAGGTCTTAAGGAAAGAGGATTCGTAGGTTTAGGCAAAGCCCTGGCAGTTCTCTTCTCCGTACTTTGTGTAGGAGCGTCATTCGGTGGTGGAAACGCGGTACAGTCTAACCAGGCAGCCGAGCAATTGGCGGCAATGATGGGACTGCAAGGCGGATCAACAGGATTCATTATTGGAGTGGTATTGGCCGTCGTGGTGGGAATTGTGATCATTGGAGGGATCAAAAGGATCGCATCGGTGACAGAAAAAATTGTGCCCTTTATGGCTGGGATATATATGATCGCATGTCTGATCGTAATTTTTGGGAACTTCTCCTATATTGACGATGCCTTCGGCCTGATCTTCAAAGGGGCGTTTACCCCTGAAGCTGGTTTAGGCGGACTCTTCGGTGTATTGATCATTGGTTTCCGCAGAGCGGTGTTTTCTAACGAAGCCGGAGCAGGTTCCGCAGCCATCGCCCACTCGGCAGTAAAGACCAAATACCCGGCAAGTGAAGGTATTGTGGCACTACTGGAGCCATTTATAGATACCGTAGTGATCTGTACAATGACAGCCCTAGTGATCATATTTTTCAACAGTGGAGGAGCCTTCGAATACGGAGGAGACGGAGCAGGAAATGTAGTGGTTGACGGTGTTACCTTAGGAGGGGTAAACCTTACTTCTATGGCTTTCGAATCCGTAATACCCTGGTTCCCATACATACTTACACTTGCTGTTGTACTATTTGCAATTTCCACCATGATCTCCTGGTCTTATTACGGCCTGCAATCCTGGAAGTTCCTTTTTGGTAGAGGTAAAACGGCGGATATGTGTTACAAGATCCTGTTTATCGCCTTTATCATAATTGGAGCATCTGCTTCAATGGGAGCAGTATTCGCGTTCTCGGATGCTATGATACTTGCGCTCGTATTTCCCAATATGTTGGGACTAATGTTCCTTTTCCCCAAGGTTAGGGAAGAATTGGGTAATTATTTGGAAGCGATCAAAAAAATCGGAAAATAAAGAATTCTTTTAAAAATATCAGGTTCCACTTCTGGTTCAACAGACAGGAACGGAGTGGGATTTTCTTTTTATTGCTTATCATCCTCAGCCTTCAGCTTCTGCACTTTTGTATAAATGAAGGTTATTTTTCAAAAAGAGACGCAAAATTCGCGTTGGATACGGAACTGCATCAAGAGTTGATCCAACAACGGAAGGCCAAGGTACTACAACAACGGTCTGCCATTTATCTCTTCAACCCTAATTTCATAAGTGATTACAAGGCCTATATTTTGGGACTATCAGCAGATGAGCTCGACCGCCTACGGAATTTCAGAGAGCATGGGAAGCAAGTGAACAATGCCAGGGAGTTTCAGCAGGTCACACGGGTTTCTGATTCCCTGTTAAACATATTAACCCCTTATTTTAGATTTCCACAGCAAAAATTCCAGGATAGACCTACCCTCAATCAAACCAAAGTATCAGACAAACCGGCCAATGCTCTTCCATCTGAGGTCAATAGAAAATTAGATCTTAATGAGGCTACAGCTGAACAGCTTCGCCTGGTGAGGGGCATAGGACCGAAGCTTTCTCAACGGATCGTAAAATTCAGGGATAAGCTTGGAGGATTCATGGTAAAAGAGCAGTTGTACGATGTTTACGGGCTGGAAAAAAATGTGGTTGATCAGGCATTTCAACTTTTTGCGATTAACGAAACCCCTGAGATAGAGAAACTCGATTTGAATACAGCTACAGCGTCTGAACTGGCAGCATTTACCTATTTTAACTGGGAGATGGCAGAAAGAATAGTTGCCAAAAGGACCGAGGTCGGAGCTATAAGGTCTTTTGACGAATTGCCTGATATAACGGGCCTTTCAATCGACAAGATTGACAGAATTAAACTATATTTGCACCTATAAAATTGCTGGAATGATAACAGAAACAATTACAGGACCGGGTTTTGATTATTCTGAAACCCAGCTGATGGTTGCAGAGTCGGCCAGGGAATTCGCCGAACAACATATCAGGCCTTTTGTAATGGAATGGGACGAAGCTCAAACCTTCCCTGCCGAGCTATTCAAAAAAGCCGGGGAAATGGGATTTATGGGAGTATTGGTACCCGTTGAATACGGTGGTTCCGGTCTGGGCTACCATGAATACATCTCAATTATTGAGGAAATATCAAAAGTAGACCCGTCTATAGGTCTTTCGGTAGCCGCGCATAACTCGCTCTGTACGAATCACATCCTTGAATTCGGAAATGAGGAACAAAAGCAGCGTTGGCTTCCTAAACTGGCAACCGCCGAATGGCTTGGGGCCTGGGGACTGACAGAGCACAATACAGGCTCGGATGCAGGAGGGATGGCTACAACCGCAGTTCAAAAAGGAGATAACTGGGTCATAAACGGAGCCAAGAACTTTATTACACACGGAAAGAGTGGAGATATTGCCGTAATTATTGCCAGAACCGGCGAAAAAGGCGATAGCAGGGGCATGACCGCTTTTGTTATTGAAAAAGGCACTCCGGGATTCTCCAGTGGTAAAAAAGAAGATAAGCTGGGCATGAGAGCTAGTGAAACCGCAGAATTGGTTTTTGATAACTGTGTTGTGCCGGATGCTAACAGGCTGGGCGAAATAGGCGAAGGATTTATTCAGTCTATGAAAGTACTGGATGGCGGCCGCATATCTATAGGAGCCTTATCGCTGGGGACGGCCAAAGGAGCTTATGAGGCTGCGCTCAAATACTCTAAAGAGCGTGTGCAATTCGGGAAACCAATTAGCAAGTTTCAGGGAATTTCTTTCAAACTTGCGGACATGGCTACAGAAATAGAGGCGGCCGAATTAATGGTACACAAAGCGGCATTCCTTAAAAATGCGGGTAGGTCCATGACCAAGATGAGCGCGATGTCCAAAATGTTCGCCTCGGAAGTCTGTGTCAGAGTAGCCAATGAGGCCGTGCAAATACACGGAGGTTATGGCTATACGAAGGACTTTCCAGTGGAGAAGTTTTACAGGGACGCGAAGTTATGTACTATTGGAGAGGGCACTACCGAAATTCAAAAAGTAGTGATTGCCAAGAATATTTTGAAATAAGTTATTACAATTCCATTTATTCGTTTTATCTTTGCACTCTCAAAACCAAAAGAAAGGAGGTTGTAGCCAATGTTAATAATACCAGTTAAAGAAGGAGAAAACATAGATAGGGCACTAAAGAGGTTCAAGCGCAAGTTTGACCGCACAGGTACAATGCGTCAGCTGAGGAAGCGACAGCAATTTACCAAACCTTCCGTAGAGCGCAGACAACAGATCCAGAAAGCGCAATACATCCAGAGTTTAAGAGATAAAGAAGAAATATAGCGGTAGAGATATCGTTCTACAATATACACCCGTTCCGGCTAATTGCAGGAGCGGGTTTTTTTGTTCAGCGAAGCAAGTGGAGGTTTTGTAACTTTGTGATATGTCTCTGACTTCCTTTGTTTCCTATTTAGGACTTGAGAAAAACTACTCTCCTCATACCATCCGGTCTTATGAGAAAGATATTTCTGATTTTTCAGGCTTTTGTGTACAGGAGTTCGATCTGGACGACATAGAATCTGTAGATTACAGCCTCATCAGAAGTTGGATAGTGCGGTTGGCCAATGATAAAATCGCCAATCGATCCATAAACCGAAAAATCTCTTCACTCAAGGCATACTACAAATTCCTGCAGCAGATCGGCAGTATTTCAAAGAATCCACTTGCAGGTCATAAGGCACTTAAAACCCCAAAGAAAGTAGAGATCCCTTTTTCCGAAAAGGAGATGGAAGAGGTGTTGAGGCAAATACCCTTTGATGAGGGATTTGAAGGTTGTCGGGACAAACTGATCATTGAATTATTATACGCCACCGGGATGCGAAGAGCAGAACTGATACAGTTACAGATGGTTGACATAGACCTGCCGGCCAGACGTATACGGGTGCTGGGCAAACGGAACAAGGAACGGATCATCCCTTTGCTCGATAGCCTGATCGGGCTTTTTGAAGCCTACCTGGAGGAGCGAAAAGGACTGGATTTTATTGCAGATCCTGGGCGCGTTTTTTTGACAAAATCCGGTCATAAAATTTATGAAACCCTTGTTTATAGAATTATAAATGGGTATTTTAGTAAGGTCTCGTCCAAAGTAAAAAAGAGCCCTCATATATTAAGGCATACCTTTGCTACACATTTGCTAAATCAGGGAGCAGATCTGAATGCTGTAAAGGAATTGCTGGGACACTCAAGTTTAGCATCCACGCAGGTATACACCCATAATAGCATTGCTGAACTAAAAAAGATACATTCCGCTTCGCATCCCAGAAGTAAGGAATAGTGATACGTTCTTTATCTATTGTTTCACTCGCCCGCCTCCTGGCGGTCCATTAAATTGTTAGCCTATGAAAGTCAACACACAATCCGTTAATTTTAATGCTGATGAAAAGTTATTAGATTTTGTGCAAAAACGGTTGGACAAGTTAAACCTTTTCTATGATAAGGTGATCAGTTCCGATGTGTATTTGAAAGTCGAAAATACCAGTGCAAAGGAGAATAAGATTGTGGAAATTAAAGTGCATGTGCCACGTGATAAATTTGTCATTAAAAAACAGTGTAAATCTTTTGAAGAAGCAGTAGATTCTGCATGCAGTTCTCTGGAGAGAAAATTGGTGAAAAAGAAGAAAAAACCAAGGGCTTACACCTCACTAAAATTTTTGTAAATTTATTTTGATTAAGAAAATAATTATCTACATTTGCAGTCCGTTAGAAATAGCGGACTTTTTTATGCGATAAAAGGCTTTAAAAAGCCGATGTAGCTCAGCTGGCTAGAGCAGCTGATTTGTAATCAGCAGGTCGTGGGTTCGAGTCCCTCCATCGGCTCGAATGTTCATAAAAATAAGGAGGGGAGATACTCAAGCGGCCAACGAGGACAGACTGTAAATCTGTTGGTTTTTACCTTCGCAGGTTCGAATCCTGCTCTCCCCACAAGGCATTTAAGAGAGCAGGTGTCAAAAGCTCGCTTTTGTAAAGCTGCGAACGAAAAATGCCTTGTTCGGGTTCACCCCGAACAGGATCACCGAACGAAGAGAGGTAATCCTTCTCTTTGTTTACGTTCTTTGAAGGTGAAATAATTAAGGTGTCAAAAGCTCGCTTTTGTAAAGCTGCGAACGAAAAATGCCTTGTTCGGGTTCACCCCGAACAGGATCACCGAACGAAGAGAGGTAATCCTCCTCTTTGTTTACGTTCTTTGAGGGTGAAATAATTAAGGTGTCAAAAGCTCGCTTTTGTAAAGCTGCGAACGAAAAATGCCTTGTTCGGGTACACCCCGAACAGGATCACCGAACGAAGAGAGGTAATCCTTATGATGAAATGGTTTCAGACCATGAGGATTTGAGTCTTAAGAAGTTCGGATTTTGACATGTTGAATTGTATTATACGCGGGAGTAGCTCAGTTGGTACCCGTCTGTACCGAACGGCACGTTCGGGCGGGGAGCGTCAGACGCTCACAGAGTACCACTAATTCCTGCATATTCATTGAAATATTGATTTATATACGCGGGAGTAGCTCAGTTGGTAGAGCGTCAGCCTTCCAAGCTGAATGTCGCCGGTTCGAACCCGGTCTCCCGCTCCAAGATATGCTTTAATCTCCATCAGGGTGAGAAGTTTATCCCGAGCGGAGTCGAGGGAAACCCGGTCTCCCGCTCCAAGATATGCTTTAATCTCTATCAGGGTGAGAAGTTTATCCCGAGCGGAGTCGAGGGAAACCCGGTCTCCCGCTCCAAAACCTTGGGTTAGCGATCGTTGTTTATTGTTAAGGTTGTTGAAGGTGAACCTTGAAGCCTTATAACATTAAATATTCAACCCAATAAGCCGACGTAGCTCAGGGGTAGAGCGTTTCCTTGGTAAGGAAGAGGTCACGGGTTCAAATCCCGTCGTTGGCTCTAAGATATAAATAATGGTTTGCAATGGGTTGCCTGTGACAGCAGTAAGAGTTCACAGTTTTATAGGTACCTGTCGTCAGCCCGCTTGAGACATAATTTGTACACTAATATAAACTAAGATTTAAATTTTTTAAAAATGGCAAAGGAAACATTTGATCGTTCCAAACCGCACTTAAATATTGGTACTATTGGACACGTAGATCACGGTAAGACCACATTGACTGCGGCCATTACTACCGTTTTGGCGAATGCAGGCTTATCCGAAGTTAGGAGTTTTGACTCAATTGACAACGCTCCGGAAGAAAAAGAAAGAGGTATTACTATTAATACGTCTCACGTAGAATACCAAACAGCGAACCGTCACTACGCTCACGTAGATTGTCCTGGTCACGCTGACTACGTAAAGAACATGGTTACTGGTGCTGCTCAGATGGACGGTGCCATTCTTGTGGTTGCGGCTACTGATGGTCCTATGCCACAAACCAGGGAGCACATCCTTCTTGGACGTCAGGTAGGTATTCCAAGAATCGTTGTTTTCCTTAACAAAGTAGATATGGTAGACGACGATGAGCTTCTTGAACTGGTTGAAATGGAAGTTCGTGAATTGCTTTCTTTCTACGAGTACGATGGTGACAATGGTCCTGTTATTTCCGGATCCGCTTTAGGTGCCCTTAACGGTGAGCAAAAGTGGGTAGATACAGTAATGGAGCTTATGGCTGCTGTTGATGAGTGGATCGAACTACCAAAAAGGGATGTTGACAAGGATTTCTTAATGCCAGTTGAAGACGTTTTCACCATTACAGGACGTGGAACTGTTGCTACCGGACGTATTGAAACCGGTGTGGCAAACACTGGAGATCCAGTTGAGATCATCGGTATGGGTGCTGAGAAATTGACATCTACTATCACTGGGGTTGAGATGTTCCGTAAGATCCTTGATCGCGGTGAAGCTGGTGACAACGTTGGTATCCTTTTGAGAGGTATTGAAAAGTCTGACGTAAAAAGGGGAATGGTAATCTGTAAGCCAGGTTCTGTTAAACCTCACGCCAAGTTCGAAGCTGAGGTTTATATCCTTAAGAAAGAAGAAGGTGGTCGTCACACTCCTTTCCACAATAACTATCGTCCTCAGTTCTATGTAAGAACTACAGACGTAACTGGTACCATTAATCTGCCTGATGGTGTAGAAATGGTTATGCCAGGAGATAACCTTACGATCACAGTAGATCTGATCCAGCCAATCGCCTTGAACGAAGGTCTTCGTTTTGCGATCCGCGAAGGTGGTAGAACTGTTGGTGCCGGTCAGGTAACTAAGATTTTAGATTAATCGTATAACGATATTGTAATGCATTGAGGGTGTCCTGCGTGAAGCAGGATACCTTTCAGTGTAAATATAAACGGCTGTTTTTGCCCTGTTCTGTAAGGGATCAAAAAAGCTGATAAACGGGTGTAGCTCAGTTGGTAGAGCACTGGTCTCCAAAACCAGGTGTCGGGAGTTCGAGTCTCTCCTCCCGTGCTGAATTTAAATGAAAACGGTCCGTGAGACGAGAAGTTTATCCCGAATTCCAACTCCGTTGGAAATTAGGGAAGTCTCTCCTCCCGTGCAGTTAATAAGACATCATAACAGGTTTAGGCCTGGGAAACTTGAAACTCAAACGGCATGATAACATATATCAAAGAGTCCATAGAGGAACTTAGAAATAGCGTCACACTACCATCCAGAGCGGAATCCTCCAATCTCATGGTGGTCGTAGCCGTGTTTTCAATTTTGTTTGCCCTGGCAACCTGGGGAGTGGATACCATCTTCAGCGAGCTGGTTACTGTATATTTTAATGCCCTAAGCAATTAAGGAGGGAGCTATGTCGGAAGTACTGGAAAAAAAATGGTATGTGGTAAGGGCCGTAAGCGGTCAGGAGAATAAGATCAAAGGCTATATTGAGAGCGAAGTAGAACGTCATGGCTTTGGAGATTATTTAGAAGAAGTTTTGGTCCCAACCGAGAAAGTTGTGCAGATCCGCAACGGGAAGAAGATCAATAAGGAAAGGGTTTATTTTCCGGGGTACATTATGATAAAAGCCAATTTAGGTGGCGAGATGGTGCATATTATCCGGTCCATTACCAATGTTATCGGATTTTTGGGAGAAACCAAAGGAGGAGATCCTGTACCATTGAGAAAGGCAGAGGTTAATCGTATGCTTGGTAAGGTAGATGAGTTAGCAGTGAATACGGATAATGTCGCCATTCCATTTGTTCTTGGAGAAACAGTAAAGGTTATTGATGGTCCTTTCAACGGTTTCAATGGTACGGTTGAAAAAATCAATGAGGAGAAGCGGAAACTGGAGGTAATGGTTAAGATTTTCGGAAGGAAAACACCGTTGGAACTCAGTTATATGCAGGTTGAAAAAGTTTAGGAACTGTTACGTATTTATATATAGTTGAAGTGTGAGCTTCCAAATTAAGCACTTCGCAGTTTAATTTAAAAACAATGGCAAAAGAAGTAAGTAAAGTAGTTAAACTACAAGTTAGGGGAGGTGTTGCGAACCCGTCGCCACCGGTTGGACCCGCTTTAGGTGCTGCCGGCGTTAACATCATGGAGTTCTGTAAGCAATTTAATGCGCGTACACAGGACAAACAGGGCAAAGTATTGCCTGTTGTTATCACCGTTTATGGCGATAAGTCTTTCGACTTTGTCGTGAAAACACCACCAGCGGCAGTTCAGCTTTTGGAAGCGGCTAAAATTAAGAAAGGATCGGGTGAGCCAAACCGTGCCAGATCTGGTAATGTTAGCTGGGATCAGATCAAAACCATAGCCGAAGACAAAATGGTAGATCTCAATGCTTTTACCGTGGAGTCTGCTATGAGCATGGTAGCCGGTACCGCGAGGTCTATGGGTATCAAGGTATCTGGAAAGCGACCCTTCTAACATCTTAAAGTAATTTTAGCATGGCAAAGTTAACACGTAAGCAAAAGGAAGCCCACGCCAAAATAGAGAAGGATAAACTCTATTCCCTGGAAGAAGCTTCAGCTTTAATAAAAGAAATCACCAATACAAAATTTGACGCTTCTGTTGATATTGCAGTTCGATTGGGTGTAGATCCTCGAAAAGCAAATCAGATGGTAAGAGGGGTAGTGACCCTGCCTCACGGGACCGGTAAAGACGTCAAAGTACTGGCTTTGGTGACCCCGGATAAAGAAGCAGACGCAAAGGACGCGGGTGCTGATTATGTTGGGTTAGACGAGTATTTGGATAAGATCAAAGGGGGATGGACCGACGTGGATGTCATCATCACCATGCCCAGTGTTATGGGAAAACTAGGACCTTTAGGACGTATTTTAGGGCCGAGAGGTTTGATGCCTAATCCAAAGACCGGGACCGTAACTATGGATATCGCCAAAGCGGTATCTGATGTTAAGGCAGGTAAGATCGACTTTAAAGTAGATAAGGCTGGTATAGTGCACGCCGCTATCGGAAAGGCTTCATTTTCGCCTGAAAAGATAGCCGGTAACGCCAAGGAACTGATCGATACGCTTAACAAGATGAAACCGGCTGCGGCCAAAGGTGTTTACATGAAAAGCATATATCTTTCAAGTACCATGAGTCCTAGTCTTCAACTAGATCCTAGAGCAGTTTAACTGATAAACGATTTTTGAAATGACAAGAGAAGAAAAAGCAACGGTTATTGAGGATTTGACTGCTCAGTTGGGGGAGAACACCACAATTTACCTGGCAGATATATCAGGTCTTGACGCAATAACCACCTCAAACTTGAGAAGAGCTTGTTTTAAGGCAAATATCAAGTTATCAGTAGTTAAGAACACCCTCCTTGCCAAGGCTATGGAGGCTTCGGACAAGGAATTCGGTGAATTGCCGGAAGTTTTAAAAGGGAATACTTCCCTGATGTTTGCAGAAGCGGGTAACGCTCCTGCGAAACTTATCAAGAACTTCAGGAAGAAATCGGAAAGACCTCTGCTTAAAGGTGCCTTTATTGAAGAGGCCATCTTTATCGGAGACGATAAACTGGATACCCTTGTAAGTATCAAATCTAAGGAAGAAGTGATCGGAGATATTATCGGATTGCTTCAGAGTCCTGCCAAGAATGTTATTTCCGGCCTGAAATCAGGTGGAGGTAAGCTAGCGGGAATCCTAAAAACCTTATCTGAAAAATAGTACGCACTAAAAACTAGAATAAACTAAAAATTTTTATTAAACGATAGAAAAATGGCAGATTTAAAAGATTTCGCAGAACAATTGGTCAACCTAACCGTAAAAGAGGTAAATGAATTGGCCGATATATTAAAAGAAGAGTATGGCATTGAGCCTGCAGCTGCTGCAGTAGCAGTTGCTGGTGGCGCAGCTGCCGGAGCTGGTGAAGGTGGTGATGCCGCCGAGGAAAAATCAGAATTCGATGTGATCCTTAAAGCTCCAGGAGGTTCTAAACTTGCTGTAGTTAAACTGGTTAAGGAATTGACCGGTCTTGGATTGAAAGATGCGAAGGAAATCGTAGATAGCGCACCTAAAGCCGTTAAGGAAGGTGTTGCTAAAGACGAAGCCGAAGGTATCAAAAAATCATTGGAAGAAGCAGGAGCAGAAGTTGAGCTTAAATAATAGCGCTAACCATATGGTTTAGGTTTAGGTCTTTCCGCCTTTTTGGTGGCTAGACCTAAACCCTTTTATATATAGTATATAAAGTTATATACAACCCACTTTAGTATTCACGTTCAAAATTTTGTCCATAGATGTTCACAAAACAGACTGAAAGAATAAGTTTCGCATCCGCTAAGAACATACCGGAATACCCGGATTTCTTGGACATTCAGATTAAGTCATTTCAAGATTTTTTTCAGCTTGAAACAAAATCTGACGAAAGGGGCAATGAGGGGTTATACAACACCTTCATGGAAAACTTTCCAATTACAGACACCAGAAACCAGTTTGTCCTAGAGTTTCTGGATTACTTTATAGACCCGCCGAGATATTCCATCCAGGAATGTATAGAACGAGGTCTTACCTACAGTGTTCCCTTGAAGGCAAGGCTAAAACTGTATTGTACCGATCCGGAGCACGAGGATTTTGAGACGATTGTACAGGATGTGTACCTCGGTACCATCCCGTATATGACCCCCAGCGGGACCTTTGTGATCAACGGAGCAGAGCGGGTAGTAGTGAGCCAGCTGCACCGTTCTCCAGGGGTATTCTTCGGACAATCCTTCCACGCGAACGGGACAAAGTTGTATTCCGCTCGTGTAATACCTTTTAAAGGTTCCTGGATAGAATTTGCCACGGATATCAACAGCGTGATGTACGCTTATATTGACCGAAAGAAAAAATTACCGGTTACCACTCTTTTCCGCGCTATTGGATTTGAGCGGGATAAGGATATTCTGGAGATTTTTGACCTTTCTGAGGAAGTCAAGGTTTCCAAGGCCGGATTAAAGAAAGTCCTGGGTCGTAAACTGGCCGCCAGGGTGCTGAATACCTGGCATGAGGATTTTGTGGATGAAGATACAGGCGAAGTGGTTTCCATTGAGCGAAACGAGATCGTACTGGATCGGGATACTATTCTGGAGAAGGAGCACATCGACGAGATCATGGAGACCGATGTTAAGACCATCCTTCTTCACAAGGAAAACAACGCTCAAAGCGATTATGCCATCATCCACAATACACTTCAGAAGGACCCTACGAATTCCGAAAAAGAAGCTGTAGAGCATATTTATCGTCAGCTGCGTAACGCGGAACCACCCGATGAAGAGACGGCTCGTGGTATTATTGACAAGCTTTTCTTTTCCGATCAACGATACAACCTCGGAGAAGTAGGGCGATACCGGATGAACAAGAAGTTGGGATTAGATATCGGTATGGACAAGCAGGTCCTTACCAAAGAAGATATCATTACCATCATTAAATATCTGATAGAACTGATCAACTCCAAAGCGGAGATCGATGATATTGACCACCTTTCCAACAGGAGGGTTAGAACCGTTGGTGAGCAGCTTTCATCGCAATTCGGTGTAGGTCTGGCCAGGATGGCAAGAACTATACGGGAGCGTATGAATGTTAGGGATAACGAGGTATTTACCCCGATTGACCTGATCAATGCAAAGACACTTTCCTCGGTGATCAATTCGTTCTTTGGGACCAATCAGTTGTCTCAGTTCATGGATCAGACTAATCCACTGGCGGAGATCACTCACAAAAGGAGATTATCAGCCCTCGGACCTGGGGGTCTTTCCAGAGAAAGAGCAGGTTTTGAGGTTCGTGACGTTCACTATACGCACTACGGAAGACTTTGTCCGATAGAAACCCCTGAAGGGCCGAATATCGGATTGATATCTTCCCTCTCGGTATTTGCCAAGGTAAATCACATGGGCTTCCTGGAAACCCCTTATCGCAGGGTGGAATCAGGTAAGGTAGATACTGCGGATTACGTATACCTGAGTGCAGAAGAGGAAGAAGGTATGAAGATCGCCCAGGCTAATATTCCTTTAAAGGACAATGGGCAGATCGAGCGTGAAAAGGTGATCGCCAGAGAAGAAGGAGACTTCCCGGTAGTGGATCCACAAGAAGTGAATTATACGGATGTGGCACCAAACCAGATAGCCTCTATCTCAGCATCGCTGATTCCGTTCCTGGAGCATGACGATGCGAACAGGGCCCTTATGGGATCTAACATGATGCGGCAGGCCGTTCCGTTGCTTAAGCCACAGTCTCCTATCGTAGGAACCGGACTGGAAAGGCAGGTGGCCTCCGATTCCCGTGTATTGATCAATGCGGAAGGAGATGGGGTTATCGAATATGTAGATGCTACCAAGATCACCATCAAATACCAGAGATCTGAAAATGATCGCCTCGTCAGCTTTGAGGAGGACTCCAAAACATACGATCTGGTAAAATTCCGCAAGACTAACCAGGGTACGAGTATCAATCTGAAACCTATCGTTCAAAAAGGTGATAAGGTTAAGAAAGGTCAGGTACTTTGTGAAGGGTACGCGACGGAAAAAGGAGAACTGGCACTTGGACGGAACCTGAAAGTGGCCTTTATGCCATGGAAGGGTTACAACTTTGAGGATGCTATCGTGATCTCTGAGAAAGTGGTAAGGGAGGATATTTTTACTTCCATTCACATCGATGAGTACGCCCTGGAAGTAAGGGATACCAAACTGGGTGCTGAGGAGCTTACCAACGATATTCCAAATGTATCTGAGGAAGCAACCAAGGATCTGGATGAGTATGGTATGATCCGCATAGGTGCAGAGGTTAAACCGGGAGACATCCTTATCGGTAAGATCACACCAAAAGGGGAATCAGACCCAACTCCAGAAGAGAAATTATTACGAGCCATATTTGGAGACAAGGCAGGAGATGTTAAGGATGCTTCCTTAAAGGCTTCTCCTTCATTGAGAGGTGTGGTTATTGATAAGAAATTGTTCTCCAGGTCCATTAAGGACAAGCGCAAGCGATCTGAGGATAAGGAAGCTATTTCTAAGTTAGAACTCGAATACGAGGTAAAATTCCAGGAACTCAAGGATATTCTTGTTGATAAGCTCTTTAAACTCATCAACGGGAAAACCTCACAGGGAGTTCTTAACGATCTTGGGGAAGAGGTGTTGCCAAAAGGTAAGAAGTACACCATGAAGATGCTTAACGCGGTGGATGACTTCGCTCACCTCGTAGGAGGAAGCTGGACAACCGATAAGGATACCAATACCCTGGTTGCAGACCTGCTTCACAACTACAAGATCAAGTTGAACGATCTTCAGGGGAACCTGAGAAGGGATAAATTCACCATCTCCGTTGGGGATGAGCTTCCTGCAGGGATCATGAAACTGGCCAAAGTGTACATCGCCAAGAAACGAAAGTTGAAAGTCGGTGATAAAATGGCTGGTCGTCACGGTAACAAAGGTATTGTTGCGCGTATCGTACGTCAGGAAGACATGCCTTTCCTTGAGGACGGAACTCCGGTTGATATCGTATTGAACCCGCTTGGGGTACCTTCAAGGATGAATATCGGTCAGATATACGAAACCGTATTGGGTTGGGCAGGGCAGAACCTAGATAAGAAGTTTGCCACCCCGATTTTTGACGGAGCTACTCTGGATGAGATCAACGAACTGACGGATGAGGCACAAATACCGAGATTCGGGCATACCTATCTGTACGATGGTGGTACCGGGGAACGTTTCCATCAGCCGGCTACCGTAGGTGTTATCTACATGCTGAAACTTGGGCATATGGTTGATGATAAGATGCACGCGCGTTCTATCGGTCCGTATTCCCTGATCACACAGCAGCCATTGGGTGGAAAGGCCCAGTTCGGTGGACAGCGTTTTGGAGAGATGGAAGTTTGGGCTCTTGAAGCCTACGGAGCTTCAGCAACGCTTAGGGAGATCCTTACAGTGAAGTCGGATGACGTAATTGGAAGGGCCAAGACCTATGAGTCTATCGTAAAAGGTGAGACGATGCCAGAACCTGGTTTACCAGAATCCTTCAACGTATTGATGCACGAACTTAAGGGATTAGGTTTGGATATCAGATTGGAGGAATAACAGAAGTTCTTGAACACAATATAATTTACTATCAGCAATAGCATTATGGCTAGACTTAAAGATAATAACACGGTAAAAAGGTTTGACAAGATTTCCATTGGGTTAGCCTCCCCGGAATCCATACTGGCAGAGTCCAGAGGAGAGGTACTCAAGCCGGAGACTATCAACTACAGAACGCACAAACCGGAGAGAGACGGCTTGTTTTGCGAGCGTATCTTCGGTCCTGTAAAGGATTACGAATGTGCCTGTGGTAAGTACAAAAGAATTCGTTACCGCGGAATCGTTTGTGACCGATGTGGTGTAGAAGTAACGGAGAAAAAAGTACGTCGGGACAGGGTAGGGCATATCAATTTGGTAGTGCCGGTTGCCCATATCTGGTATTTCCGTTCACTTCCGAACAAGATAGGATACCTGCTTGGATTGCCTTCCAAAAAACTGGATATGATCATCTACTACGAACGTTATGTAGTGATCCAACCCGGAATTGCGAAAGGCCCTGAAGGTGAGGAGATCAAGAAAATGGATTTCCTGACAGAGGAGGAGTATCTCAATATTCTGGAATCCATTCCTGTTGAGAATCAATACCTGGAGGATTCCGATCCTGACAAGTTTATTGCGAAAATGGGAGCGGAGTGTCTTATAGACCTGCTTTCCCGTATTGACCTCAAAGAGCTTTCATACGATTTGAGGCATAAGGCCAATACAGAAACCTCCAAGCAACGTAAAACGGAGGCTTTAAAACGTCTTCAGGTAGTTGAAGCACTAAGGGAATCTCAGGATAACCGGGAAAACAAGCCGGAGTGGATGATTATGAAGGTAATCCCCGTTATTCCGCCAGAACTTCGTCCATTGGTACCTTTGGATGGAGGTCGATTCGCAACATCAGACCTTAACGACCTTTACCGAAGGGTGATCATCAGGAACAATCGTCTTAAGCGATTGATGGAGATCAAAGCACCTGAGGTGATCCTTAGAAATGAGAAGCGAATGCTGCAGGAGGCTGTGGATTCACTTTTTGACAATACAAGAAAAGCTTCTGCGGTTAAAACAGAATCTAACCGACCACTTAAGTCACTTTCGGACTCCCTTAAAGGAAAACAAGGGCGTTTCCGTCAGAATCTCTTGGGTAAGAGGGTTGATTATTCCGCCCGTTCGGTAATCGTTGTCGGACCGGAAATGAAGCTTTACGAATGTGGTCTTCCAAAAGACATGGCCGCTGAACTCTACAAGCCATTCGTTATCCGAAAGCTTATAGAAAGAGGTATCGTGAAAACGGTAAAATCTGCCAAGAAGATCATCGATAAGAAAGAACCTGTTGTATGGGACATCCTGGAAAATGTATTGAAAGGACACCCGGTATTGCTTAACAGGGCTCCCACACTACACCGTTTGGGTATCCAGGCTTTCCAGCCTAAATTGATCGAAGGTAAGGCAATTCGCCTGCACCCATTGGTTTGTACCGCTTTTAACGCGGACTTTGACGGGGATCAAATGGCGGTTCACCTGCCCTTGGGCCCTGAAGCAATTCTGGAAGCTCAGTTATTGATGCTGGCGTCTCATAATATCCTGAACCCTGCAAATGGTTCTCCGATTACAGTACCTTCTCAGGACATGGTCCTTGGTCTTTATTATATGACCAAAGAGAAAAAGTCTACCGATGAGATTTCTGTGAAAGGAGAAGGACTTACCTTTTATTCTTCAGAAGAGGTGGTGATCGCTTTTAATGAAGGAAGAGTGGAGTTGAACGCGGGAATTAAGGTAAGAGCGAAGGATTTTAACGAAGAAGGAGAGCTGGTTAACCAGATCATTGAAACTACCGTAGGAAGGGTATTGTTCAATATGGTTGTTCCTGAAGCCGCAGGTTTTGTGAACGAAGTATTGAATAAGAAGTCCCTGCGGGATATTATTGGTAAGATACTTGCCGTAACGGATGTTCCGACTACTTCGGAATTCCTGGACAAGATCAAGACCATGGGTTACGACTTTGCCTTTAAAGGAGGATTGTCTTTCAGCCTTGGGGATATAATTATTCCACAGGAGAAACACGATATGATCTCCGATGCGAATCAGCAGGTAGACGGTATTATGATGAACTATAACATGGGATTGATTACCAACAATGAAAGGTACAACCAGGTTATTGATGTTTGGACTTCTACCAATGCCATGCTCACAGAGTTGGCCATGAAACGTATTCGGGAAGATCAACAAGGATTTAACTCCGTGTATATGATGCTGGATTCCGGCGCGAGGGGTTCCAAAGAACAGATCCGTCAGCTTACCGGTATGCGTGGACTTATGGCAAAGCCGAAAAAGTCGACTGCCGGAGGTGGTGAGATTATTGAAAACCCTATCCTATCTAACTTTAAGGAAGGGCTGTCTATTTTGGAATACTTTATTTCAACCCACGGTGCCCGAAAAGGACTTGCGGATACTGCCCTTAAAACGGCGGATGCCGGTTACCTGACACGCCGATTGGTTGATGTTTCTCAGGATGTGATTGTCAATATTGACGATTGTGGTACGCTGAGGGGTATTGAAGTAGAGGCGCTTAAGAAGAACGAAGAGGTAGTAGAGACCCTTGGGGAACGTATCCTTGGTAGGGTATCGCTTCATGATGTTTTTGATCCTTTGACCGAGGAATTGCTGCTAACAGCAGGGCAGGAGATCATGGAGTCTGATGTGAAGAAGATTGAAGCTTCTCCGATTGAGAAGATTGAAGTGAGATCAGCGTTGACCTGTGAGGCTCAGAAGGGTATATGTGCCAAGTGTTACGGCAGAAACCTGTCTACCAACAAAATGGTTCAGAGAGGTGAAGCTGTTGGTGTCGTGGCTGCCCAGTCTATTGGGGAACCTGGAACACAGCTTACACTACGTACGTTCCACGTTGGAGGTATTGCTGGTAACATTTCTGAAGACAACAAGCTCGAAGCCAAGTTTGATGGCGTGGCAGAGATCGAAGACCTTAGAACAGTAAAAGGGGAGAACAGTGAAGGCGAAGCAGCTAACATAGTGATCTCCAGGACTTCTGAGATCAAAGTGGTTGATGCTAAGACTGGAATTACCCTAAGCACAAATAACATTCCTTACGGATCTCAATTGTTTATTAAAAACGGCAATAAGGTTAAGAAAGGCGATGTGATCTGTCAGTGGGATCCATATAACGGTGTGATCGTATCCGAGTTTACCGGAAAAATTGCCTATGAGAATATCGAGCAAGGTGTTACTTATCAGGTAGAGATCGACGAGCAAACCGGATTCCAGGAGAAAGTGATCATGGAATCCAGGAACAAGAAGTTGATCCCAACACTGTTGATCAAAGATAACAAGGACAATGTGTTGCGTTCGTATAACTTACCTGTAGGATCGCACCTGATGATAGATGATGGAGAGAAGATCAAGGAAGGTAAGATCCTGGTTAAGATTCCGCGTAAATCGGCTAAAGCTGGTGATATTACAGGAGGTCTTCCAAGGGTTACCGAGTTGTTTGAAGCGCGAAATCCTTCAAACCCGGCAGTGGTTTCCGAAATTGACGGGGTTGTTTCTTTTGGTAAGATCAAAAGAGGTAACAGGGAGATCATCATTGAGTCTAAACTTGGTGAGGTTAAGAAGTACCTGGTTAAACTTTCGAATCAGATACTGGTTCAGGAAAATGACTATGTACGTGCTGGAATGCCGTTGTCCGATGGTTCCATCACTCCGGAAGATATTCTGGCTATCAAAGGACCTTCAGCGGTACAGCAGTACCTGGTAAATGAAGTTCAGGAAGTCTATCGACTACAGGGTGTAAAGATCAATGATAAGCACTTTGAAGTTGTGGTACGTCAGATGATGCGTAAGGTAAGAATTCAGGATTCCGGTGATACTACCTTCCTGGAGAATCAATTGGTTCACAAGGACGACTTTATCCTTGAGAATGATGAGATTTTCGGTAAGAAGGTTGTTGAAGATGCCGGAGAATCCGAAAACCTTAAGGCAGGTCAGATTATCACCGCCAGGGAGTTACGGGATGAGAATTCCATCCTAAGGCGTGCTGATAAGACTCTGGTTTCTGCGAGGGATGCGGTTGCCGCTACGGCCACCCCAATCCTTCAGGGGATCACCAGGGCATCGCTACAGACCAAGTCCTTTATCTCTGCTGCTTCCTTCCAGGAAACTACCAAGGTACTCAATGAAGCTGCGGTAAGCGGGAAAGTTGACTTCCTTGAGGGACTTAAGGAGAACGTTATTGTCGGGCATAAGATCCCGGCAGGAACCGGTATGAGAGATTACGAGAATATCATTGTCGGATCCAAAGAGGAGTACGACGAGATCATGGCTCGAAAAGAAGAATTAAAATTCTAATATCCAAGACCCCTGATTTCAACATCAGGGGTTTTTTTTAACCTTTTGATATCTGGGAAAATGTCAGAAAAAGAACAGAAACAGAAACAGATCAATATAGAACTGGACGAAAAGACCGCAGAAGGAGTGTACTCCAATTTGGCTATTATCAATCACTCGGTTTCGGAGTTTGTGGTGGATTTTATAAGTATGATGCCGGGAGCGCCGAAGGCTAAGGTTAAGAGTCGGATCATCCTTACGCCCCAACACGCCAAAAAATTTCTCAAAGCACTGAACGACAATGTAAGCCGGTTTGAGAAGGCTCATGGTACTATCAAGGACTACGAGCAACCTTCTATTCCCTTGAATTTCGGTCCAACCGGGGAAGCGTAATTATCAGTAAGCAGTAATCAGTAAGCAGTTGGCAGTTCTCCTTCGCTAAAGCTTCGGAGGATGAAATCAGTTGGCAGTTGACGGTGCACAGTGAATGGTTATCGATATTTAAGTCAGTAAAAAGGGCATTTAAACTTTAATTCAACACTTCTAATTCAAAACCTCTTAATTGAATTAGAACCTAGACTTGTACTTAAACTTCATAATTCGACAACAATCCTACCGTCTAGTCATCCGATAGTCTAACCATCCAATAGTCTAGTCATCCAATAGTCTGGCCATCCAATAGTCTAGTCATCCAATAATCTAACCCTCCAATAATCCCATTCCTTATTTTCAATTCCACATTTTCACAATTCCACAATTCCACAATTCCACAACTTCACAATTCCACAACTTCACAACTTTACAATCCTTAATAATTGACTTTCACGCAATGAAACTGCAGTGGTAACAACTAACTTTAAGTTGGGGTGGGGTCTGGACCCCAGGTTTTTCTAAGCCTTTGTTTTGAGATCAGGGTGATATAGAGAAAAGCCAGATCATAGATCACTGGCTGGGAATCACGGATTTAGCCATAAGCTTATTCGACTGTTCATTCACCAATCTCCAAAAACCTAAAAACCGAAATCCGGAATTCCCGAATCCTCAAAGCTTTCAAATATAAGAACCTGGAATTCCCGTTACGCTTTGTTTGATAGCCGCTACTGCTTGCAACTTGCAGTCTGGAATACTAAATTACTAGTGGGGAGGGGTTTAAGCCCCTTTTCTTTTATCACAGTATTTTGGGAAAGCCCGGCGTTAGAAGGCAATTACAGTAGATCTATATCTTCTCTTAGTCCGAACCGAAACCTGGTGGAGCCTTGTAAATCAACCTAAGAACAATTCCACCCAGACTGTTGGAATATTACAGTAAACCGCCCTAACTTTAATTAGGGGAGGGTTTAGAAAACCCCAAAAAAAGGCCAGATCCTACCCAATCAAAACAAAATAACACACAGCCCTAAGCAGGACCCTATTGAAACTCCGAAGTAAAATGTAGCTTCACAGATGGATACTTCTGCTGGGTCATTTGCAAGGAAAATTGCGAATCCGCCAAAAATACCAGCTGCCCCTGCTTGTCCTTGGCCAGGAACTTTTGCTTTACCCTTTTGAACTCCTTAAACTCTTCATTCGTCTCATCTTCCGCTTCAACCCAGCAAGCCTTATAGGCAGGAAAGTTCTCATAAGAACACTTAGCACCATATTCATGCTCCAGGCGATACTGTATCACTTCGTACTGGAGCGCACCAACAGTCCCTATAACCTTTCTACCGTTCAATTCAAGGGTGAATAACTGGGCAACCCCCTCGTCCATCAGCTGATCTATCCCTTTGTTTAACTGCTTGGCCTTCATGGGATCAGCATTGTTGATATAGCGGAAATGCTCAGGAGAAAAGCTCGGTATTCCTGTAAAATGCAGGTTTTCTCCTTCAGTAAGCGTATCTCCTATCTTGAAGTTTCCAGTATCGTGTAAGCCTACAATGTCTCCCGGAAAAGAAACGTCCACAATCTCCTTTTTCTCCGCGAAAAAAGCGTTCGGACTGGAGAATTTCAATTTCTTTTTGTGCCTTACATGCAGGTAGGGTTTGTTACGCTCAAAAGTTCCGGAAACAATCTTGATAAAAGCCAGCCGATCCCGGTGTTTAGGGTCCATATTCGCGTGGATCTTAAAAACAAAACCGGTCAGATTTTTTTCTTCCGCTTTTACGAGACGTTCCTCAGCCCTTTTATCCCGGGGCGGCGGCGCGATCTCAATAAAACAATCCAACATTTCGCGTACCCCGAAATTGTTCAAGGCAGATCCGAAGAATACGGGTTGTAATTCGCCCTCCAAATACTTTGCCTTGTCAAATTCAGGATAAACACCGGATACCAACTCCAGGTTCTCCCTGAGATTAAGGGCCGTTTCTGTCCCTATAAGGTTTTCCAGTTCCGGATTCTCCAGGTCGTCAAAGGCTATGGTGTCCTCAATGTCCTTTTTACTATCGCCACTAAAAAGATTGATGTTTTTTTCATAGATGTTGTAAATACCCTTAAAATCATACCCCATCCCGATCGGAAAGCTAAGTGGTGTTACCTGCAGTCCCAGTTTTTGCTCTACCTCATCCAGCAGGTCAAAAGCATCCTTCCCCTCCCGGTCCAGTTTATTGATGAAGACGATCATCGGGATATTACGCATCCGGCATACTTCCACCAGCTTTTCAGTCTGCTCTTCAACCCCCTTGGCCACATCTATCACCACAATCACACTGTCAACCGCGGTAAGGGTCCTAAAGGTGTCCTCCGCGAAATCCTTGTGCCCGGGAGTATCCAGTATATTTATTTTCTTATCCTGATAAAGGAACGCCAGGACGGAAGTGGCAACCGAAATTCCTCTTTGCCTTTCTATCTCCATAAAATCGCTGGTGGCAGACTTCTTTATTTTGTTACTTTTAACGGCCCCGGCTTCCTGTATGGCCCCCCCAAATAGCAACAACTTTTCCGTAAGGGTCGTTTTGCCCGCATCAGGGTGAGAAATGATCCCGAAGGTTCTGCGTTTATCGATTTCTTTCTTAAAGTCCACTTTAAAAATTTGCGCAAAAATAAGGGAAATAATATTGTTTCCCCGATTGCCATTCGCATAATTTTTCAAATCGGCCAAAGCCCGATGAATGGCAAAATTTCCAGGGTAAAACGAGCTGGTTTTGAAGGAAATACGCCATTAATGACCCTGTTCGACGAATGGTCTATTTGATCGTTTTCAGGAGAATGGAAAAATCTTTTTTCGATTTTTAATCGTATTTAAAACAGAGAAAAAGTACCCCCAAAAGGTCTTTTGTCGAATAATAGTGTTGTTGAAAGATATTTGATAATTTCTGCTTTGTAAACCATTTGCCGGTATAGATTTTAGCCATATCTTGCAATACCATTTAGAGAAGCCCTATCTCTTACAGAAATATTTTCCTACAAAGCCATGGTGATATGTTTAAATCGAAAACTATCATTTATGGAGCTTACTACTTCCTACTATTACAACAGGACAAAGGCTATTTATGGCACCTTAGCACTGACCGTTTTTCTACTTTGTTTTCTGTCTCCGGCGTGGTCGCAGCAAGAAATAAAGGCTCTCAATGCAGATGAGGATAACAAACCCCTGGTATATGCCAGGAGTATCTCAAAATCTTCCTCTGTGACTTCCAAATCTTCGGATTGTGTTCCAAAGGAATTCAGGGAAATTTTTATAGATGATTTTGGCTTTCCTTCCAATGTGCACGATGGAAGCCTCTCAGCAACCGAGGTAGATCTTAGCGCCAAATGGGGACTTCCTGCCGGGAGCGTCCTGGTTAGTGTGGAACAAGCCAGTACTAAGTTTTCCGGACTGTTTTTTACAGTAACAGACGGTCTGCCAACCACTTTTACGATCTCAGGTACGGTACCAGTGCTGTTTTTCGCACGCCATTCTCCCCTGGTTCAGGCCATGAGAAGAGACGGAATTGTGGCACTGGACGGTGCGACTTATGATCTGCTCACTACGCTTCCTCCCGGTTTAAACGAGGTAATTGATGGGGATAACTACTATGTTGAAAATACTACAGCTGCAGATATCGATGACCCTGATGGTCATTCCTGGCAATCCCGGGGCCCGGTTACCCAGATTCAGTTCTATACCACTTCCGATTATCTTGAAAACGGTATTCGCTTTAGCATACAGCCGATAGTCTGCCCGGATACGGACGGGGATGGTGTTCCGGATATTACCGATCTGGATGATGACGATGACGGACTGCTCGACACTGAAGAAGATCCAAACCTGGATGGGGACGATGATCCTCTGACCAATCCTGAAGACTCTGATATGGATGGCATTCCAAACCACCTGGATATCGATTCAGATGACGACGGTATTCCGGATAACGTGGAAGCCCAGACTACAGACGGTTATATCCCTCCAAGCGGAAATGACAGCGATAATGATGGTCTGGACGACGCCTACGAAGGGGCTGGTGATGAAGGACTTACACCCATAAATACTGACGGAACAGATGAGGTGGACTATCTGGATGATGATAGTGACAACGATACCGTGCCCGATAATAATGAGGGTAACGATTTTAATTTTGATGGAGAACCGGATCAAACCTTTACAGGTGTGGATACGGACGGTGATGGTCTGGACGATGGCTATGAAGGTAGCGATGTAAATGATGGCTTTGACGTAAACGATGAGATCGACGACCCGGCTAACGACCTTCCGGATACCGATGGTACCGAAGATGTGAACTATCGCGATTTTGATGACGATGGTGATGGCCTGGATACTCCGGACGAAGATGTAGATATGGATGGGGATCCTACCAATGATGATACCGATGATGATGGCACCCCGGATTATCTGGATCCTGATAACGGACCGGATACAGACGGCGACGGAGTACCAGATGTGACCGATATCGATGACGACGATGACGGTATTCTGGATACTGAAGAAGATCCTAACCTTGACGATGATGACGACCCATTGACGAATCCTGAGGATACGGATATGGATGGTATTCCGAATCACCTGGATATTGATTCAGACGATGACGGGATTCCGGACAACGTAGAGGCTCAGACCACAGCTGGTTATATCCCACCAAGCGGGAATGATAGTGATAATGATGGATTGGATGATGCCTACGAAGGAGAAGGTGAGGGAAATCAAGGTCTTACTCCTGTGAATACTGACGGAGAAGACGAAGTAGACTATCTGGATGACGATAGTGATAACGACCTTGTTCCTGATAATAATGAGGGGAACGACTTTAATTTTGACGGAGAACCGGATCAGACCTATACCGGTATGGATACAGATGGTGACGGTCTGGACGATGGTTACGAAGGTAGCGACGTTAACGACGGTTTTGATGTAAACGACGAGATCGATGATCCTGCCAACGATCTTCCGGATACCGATGGTACTGAGGATGTGAACTATCGGGATTTTGATGATGATGGCGATGGTATTGACACTCCGGACGAAGATGTTGATATGGATGGAGACCCCACCAATGATGATACTGACGATGATGGCACCCCGGATTACCTGGATCCGGACAATGGTCCAGATACAGATGGTGACGGAGTTCCTGATGTTACCGATTTGGATGACGATAATGACGGTATCCTGGATACTGAAGAAGATCCAAATCTGGACGGGGATGACGACCCGCTTACCAATCCGATAGATACGGATCAGGACGGCTTCCCGAACCACCTGGATATCGATTCTGATAACGATGGTATCCCTGATAATGTGGAAGCTCAAACCACAGCAGGCTATATTCCTCCGAATGATGACGACGAGGCCACCTACGAGGCTAATGACGGTGTAAACAGTGCGTATTTAGGAGGATTAACTCCCGTAAATACCGATGGGGAAGATGAGCTGGACTATTTGGATTTAGATAGTGATAACGACCTTGTTCCGGATAATAACGAAGGAAATGACTTCAATTTTGACGGTGTTCCCGATCAGACCTTTACCGGCGTGGATACGGATGGTGACGGTCTTGATGACGGTTACGAAGGTAGCGATGTAAACGACGGCTTTGATGTAAACGATGAGATTGATGATCCTGCTAATGACTTACCGGATACAGACGGCACTGAAGATGTAAATTATCGCGATTTTGATGACGATGGAGACGGCCTGGACACTCCGGACGAAGACGTTAACGAAGACGGAGATCCTACAAATGATGATTCAAATGGTGAGGGTACACCGGATTACCTGGATCCTGAGATCCCCGCCGCAGAAGTGATCGTTTACCAGTTGGTTACTCCAAATAACGATGGTCAGAACGATTTTCTATGGATAGACGGTGTGGACCTGGCAAGAAACAATACCTTAAGGATCTTTAACAGATGGGGAGTATTGGTCTATGAAGGAAACAATTACAACAACCAAAACAATGTATTTGATGGCAGGTCTAAGGGAAGATCTACAGTAAGTGCGGAAGATTATTTGCCATCGGGAGTATATTTCTACATCTTTGAATACCAAAAAGACGCGGAAAATATAACAGACAGCGGTTATTTATACGTTAGTAAATAAATAGTACAGCACAATATGACACATAAAAAAGGCTTGATGGCCGCCCTGTTCCTAATTGGGGTCGTAGTTCATGGCCTGTTTGCGCAGCAGGATGCGCAGTATACCCAATACATGTTCAACACCATGAGCGTCAACCCGGCTTATGCCGGTTCAAGAGGCCAATTGAGTGTTGCCGCATTGTACAGGGCCCAGTGGGTGGGGCTGGACGGTGGGCCGGAAACCCAGACGCTCAACCTGCATTCTCCAATTAGAAATAGCCGCTTGGGTTATGGGATCTCCATAGTAAACGATAATATTGGTGATGGTGTGGTCCAGGAGACCTATTTTGATGCGGTTATTTCCTATACCATCGATGTTTCTTTGGATGGTAAATTATCCTTTGGATTGAAAGCCGGGGGCAACCTGTTGAATCTGGATTTTGAAGGGCTGCGTAACTTTAACCAGGAACCTGTACCCCAGGACAATATAGAAAACAGGTTTTCGCCCAATTTTGGCCTTGGGGTGTATTACCATACCAGCAAATTCTATGCAGGCCTTTCTGCGCCTAATCTGGTAGAAACAGAGCATTTTGACAATTCCCAGCAGGATGCGAATTCCGTTCAGTTTCTTTCAACTGACAGAATAAACTTTTATCTTATCACGGGTTATGTTTTTGATCTCAACGGAAATTTGAAGTTCAAACCTGCACTTTTAACCAAGGTTGTAAGCGGAGCTCCATTGCAGTTGGATCTTTCAGCCAGCTTTTTGTTTAATGAAAAGTTTTCCTTTGGGGCAGCCTATCGCTGGGATGCGGCTGTAAGTGCCTTGGCAGGTTTCCAAATTTCAGACCAGTTTATGCTGGGACTGGCTTACGACAGGGAAACAACAGAACTCGGAGGAACACAATTTAACGACGGCACATTTGAAGTGTTCCTAAGATTTGAACTGGTAAAATCCTTCCAGCGACTGGTATCACCACGTTTCTTCTAATCGCTTACGGAAATGATGAAAAGATTACAATTATTACTGGCCCTTATTATCCTTATTAGCTGGAGCGGCAATGCCCAGGAGCGGCTGGTTACCAAGGGAAACGAAAGGTATGAGGAATATTCCTTTAGTCCCGCCATAGATATATATCAACGATTACTTGAAAAAGGTTTTGCTTCCTCAGATATTTTACAGAAGCTTGGAAACTCATACTATTTCAACGCGGATTACGAAAAGGCCGCGGAAGCATACAAACGCCTGACTGATGAGTACCCGGAAGATGTAGGTCCTGAGGTACTCTTTCGTTACGGACAGTCATTGAGAAGCTTAGGGGAATACACAGAGGCAGACGAGATCATGGATAAGTTTGCAGAAGCGACTTCCGAAGACGGCAGGGCAGGCAAGTTTATGACGGAAAAAGACTATAGGGATCAGATAGAGAGGAATTCAGGACGATATGATATCGCACCTTTTGAGTTCAATTCCAAATATTCCGAATTTGCCCCTACCTATTACAAAAGCGGTCTGCTGTTTTCTTCTGACCGTGATACCGGAAATCTTGCCAGATATCGGCATACATGGAATTCCAAGGATTTCCTGGATTTGTATAAGGTCAACGTGGATAGTGCTTCTTCCAATACCGTGATCAAACTGAAGAACGTTAACTCACGGCTGCATGAATCTACCTCAGTGAGTACTAAAGACGGAGATACCATCTACTTTACCAGGAATAATTTCAAAGACGGTAAGTATATTAAGGATGATAATGGCGTAATCCGGCTTAAAATATTCCGTGCGACCCTGGTAGATGGGGAATGGGGTAACCTGGAAGACCTGCCTTTTAACAGCGATTCATATTCCGTGGCCCATCCTGCTCTCGGCCCGGATGGGAAAACCCTTTATGTAGCATCGGACATGCCGGGAACCCGGGGAGCTTCGGATATTTTTAAGATCCCGATCAATGCTGATGGCACTTTCGGAACACCGGTAAATCTGGGAGATACGGTGAATACTGAGGCCAGGGAGACCTTTCCATACGTGACCTCAGAAGAAATACTGTATTTCTCCTCAGACGGACATCCCGGTCTGGGAGGACTTGACGTTTTCGCTACCAAAATTGCAGAGAACAAATACCAGCGTTCCGTACTTAATGTTGGCCGACCCGTTAACAGCAAGATGGATGATTTTACCTTCGTATTTACAGAAGAGTCCCGCAAGGGCTATTTCGCTTCCAATCGAAGAGGAGGTATGGGGGCAGACGATATCTATAGTTTTGTTGAATCAAGACCACTGGTCTTTGAATGTATACAGCCCATTACAGGGACGGTACGCGATAAGATCTCGAATGAAGTACTCGTTGGGGCTACCGTAAAGGTAATTGACGAGAATAATGAAGAGGTTCTCAGTGCCATAACAGATGACGAAGGGAATTACAGCCTTACCTGCGATTGTAATCAGGGTAATTTTGTAAGGGCCCAGACACAGGGATACGTGCCGGCGGAGGAATACCTGGCCAGGTCAGACGGAAAGCCCAGGATCATGGACTTCTACCTGGAAAGAGAAAAGGTTACCGCAGGTTTTGGGGATGATCTCGCCAAATTGTTGCAATTGAGTACAATCTATTTTGACTTCGATAGGTTTAATATAAGACCAGATGCAGAGATCGAGATACAGAAAGTTATCGCCGCAATGGAGAAATACCCAAGCCTAAAGATCAAGGCGAATTCGCATACGGATAGTCGAGGAGAAGATGCCTACAATCTATGGCTTTCTCAGAAAAGGGCAGAAGCAACAGTTAACTATATGATATCCAAAGGGATAGCCGCAGATCGGCTGGAAGGTGAAGGCTTTGGCGAAACCCGCCTGGTCAACGAATGTGCCAATGGGGTGAAATGCTCTAAGGTAGATCATGAGTTAAACAGAAGATCGGAATTTATCATCATAGAATAAATCTTGATTCCAAACCAAACCAACCAAACTCAATGCAGCCGTAAAAGGCTGCATTTTTTTCTACATCGAACAACCGGCAATAGCCCTGTATTAGCTCCCTCATAGACCAACTACAGCCTGTTTTTGATCGGCAAACCGCAACTTTCAGGTACTTCATGTGCTCTTTTCGGCCATATACAACAATTTTTGGGTGCTCTTGGACTGGTATGGTAGCTTTATCCTGACTAAATCCACCAATGAATGCTCCAAATAATGCTTAAAAAGTTTGGATCTGTCATACTATACCTACTTCTGACCACAGTTTGCTTTGGTCAACAAACCTATTTGGATACCTTTAGTTCGGTTTCGTACAGCCAGAATAACGGAACCGCGAATTTCGCCTCTAACTGGACGGAAAATAATGAAACGACGGATCCTTCAGGAGGCCGGATTAGAATTACTTCCAATCAATTGAGGTTCAACAACCTGGATGGTAGATGGATCTACAGGGATCTGGACCTTACAGGAGCGACCAGCGTTACCCTTTCACTGGACTATGATGCCACTTCCAGAGGCAATGAAGGATTGTACATTTACCTTTGGAATAACTCAACCTCCAACTATGACGTGATCGCTACCATAAACTCAACCAATACAGGTACGGTAAATTACAACCTCACTACAAATTATATTTCGGCCAACTCCAGAATTGCCATTGGTGGTATTGATTCTAACTGGAGTAACGGGGAAATCGTATTCATCGATAATGTACTTTTTACGGCCACCTTCGGAGCCACCATCACCATAGCAGATGTTACCGTGGATGAAGGAGCAGGAACAGCTACCTTTACTGCGACTCACACGGGGGCCAATACTACCGGGCCGTTTACGGTAAACTTTCAAACCGTGAACGGGACGGCTACTGCCGGTAGCGATTATACTTCCAATACCGGTACCCTGAATTTCAACGGCACATCAGGGGACACCGAACAGATCACTGTTTCGATCACGGATGACACTGATATAGAGAGTTCAGAGACCTTTACCATACAGTTTACGGGCACTTCAGACGGCTCTGTAACCATTACGGATACGGCGACCGGCACCATTACGGATAACGATTCCACCATAATCACGGACGGAACCACTACCACAACCTGTTCAACAGTATTCTTTGACTCCGGAGGAAGTGGGGGCAATTACGGCAATAGTGAAGACAGAACACATACTTTTTGTCCGGCTACTCCCGGTACTCAAATACGACTCAATTTTACAAGTTTTGATGTAGAAAATGGCTTCGATTTTCTTTATGTATACGAAGGAACCACTACAGGTGGTACACTGATCGGGCAATATCACAACGGCAATTTACCCCCATCGACAATCACTTCTTCAGACGCCTCAGGATGTCTGACCTTTAGATTTACTTCGGATGGAAGTGTAACCGATCCCGGATGGGAAATAGCGGTATCCTGTTATACCCCGGCTCCTGCATTGACAATAGACGATGTAGCAGTTGATGAAGATGCCGGTACGGCAACCTTTACAGTAACTCACACTGGTGTGAGTACCTCGGGGCCTTTTACGGTAAACTTTACCACCGCGGACGGCACGGCTACTGCCGGGCTGGACTATACGCTCACATCTGGTACATTAAGTTTCAACGGAACAGTCGGGGATACTGAGCAGATCGTAGTTCCGATTACAGATGATATGATCGTAGAAGGAGATGAAACCTTTACCATATCCTTCAATACCGTTTCGGATACTTCTGTGGATATTACAGACACCGCCACAGGAACCATCAATAACAATATTGGGGTGGATACCCCGCTCACCCTGTTTAATGAATTTAACGGTTACTACGATTACGCGGTTACCGGGGGAAGCCTTAGGGATCAGGACAACAATACGAATTCCTGCTCCATTACAACCTCCTCATCAAACACCCTTACAAGCACAGTACCAGCTACGGCGACCATTGAACGCGCCTATCTGTTCTGGGTACATTCAGGGGCTACACCAGACCTGGACGTTACCTTTGAAGGTCAGAACGTGACTGCTGCCTATGCCGATCAGACCAGTTTTGGTTCCAACGTATTCTATGCGATGATCGGAGACGTTACCACCCTGGTTTCCGGAGTAACGAATTTGTCTACCAATACCTTTGATTTTACCGGATTGACTATCGATAATGCGGATCCCTATTGCTCCAGTACCGTTGTGGTAGGGGGTTGGACCCTTATGGTCTTTTATTCGGATGACAGCCTGCCTGCGGTGAGTATTAACCTCTATCAGGGTTTTGACGGTGAACAAAACAACACCCAGAGTTTTACGCTCTCAGGATTCTACGCCATTGGGGCCTCAGGTGCCAAAACCACGGTATTGTCCTGGGAAGGAGATCAGACCCTGGCGAATAACGAATTACTGTCCCTGACAACCACTTCAGGTACTACTACCTTATCCGGGGATGGGGATAATGACGGATCAAGCACGAATAACCCCTTTAATTCCACCATTTTTGACAATACGGTAGTACCTAACGTAAACAATACCACCACCTACGGTCTGGATCTGGATACCTATGACATTTCCGCACTGATCTCTCAAGGGGAATCCAGTGCCACAACCAATGTACAGGTAGGGCAGGATTACGTAATGCTCAATGCGGTGATCCTGAAAGTACCCAGTAACATTATTGTAGGTTCCGTGTTTGAAGATGTCAATTACGGCGGAGGAGCCGGCAGGGATATGGCGACATCCTCAGGAGTGGGTGTGGAAAACGCTCGTGTGGAACTATACGATAGTACGGGTACTTTTGAAGAGTTTACAACAACGGATGCGACCGGGGCCTACGCTTTCGGTGGGATGGCCAACGGGGATTACAGCGTTAGGGTAGTAAGCAATACAGTGCGTTCTTCAAGAGGAGGAGGAGCAGCATGTACCACTTGTTTGCCTATTCTAACCTATAGAAGGAATTACACCACACTTGGTGGCTTTGTCAATATCACAAACGAGGTAGGAGGGGCAGATCCGACTGCCACCGATGTCGGAGCCGGAGTTCTGACCAATGCCCAAAACGTATCTACGGTTACCATTACGGCTGACGGGGTAGCTGGATTTGACTTCGGATTTAACTTCAATACCATAGTGAACACCAACGAGGATGGCCAGGGATCCCTTGAACAGTTTATTATAAATAGTAATAATCTGGATGAAACCGGCCTGGATATAGAAACTAACAGCATTTTTAACCCGGCCTCGGGAGAGGACACCTCAGTGTTTATGATCCCACCAACTGGCGATACACTTGGGCGGACCGCAGATGCGAATTTTGCAAGCGGTTATTTTGATATCACTATCACTAACGGTAATCCGCTGACCAATATTACAGATTCCAATACCGTCATTGATGGAAGAACACAAACAGCCTATTCAGGAGATACCAATTCAGGTTCCGTAGGTTCAGGAGGAACCACCGTCGGGGTTTCGGCCAACACCCTACCTAACTACGATCGGCCTGAGATCCAGTTGTATCGCAATAATGGTGATGTGCTGATCAACGAAGGCAGTTCCGTAACTATCAGGAATATCGCGGTTTATGCTGCAGTCAACGCCGGTATACGAGTAGATAACGGTTCTGCAACAATTTCTAATAATCTTCTTGGGGTGAACGCCCTGGGTGTGAATGCCGGTAATATAGAGCACGGTGTTGAGGTTATTGGTGGCGCAGCTACTATTGATGGAAATTTCATCAGTACCAATATAGATACCGGAGTGCGCGTGGATGGAGGAACTTCCACAATAATCCAAAATAACCATATTACTGCAAACGGAAACGGCGCTTGCGATGATAATATCACTATTGTAAGTGGTTCCGGAGTGGTAATCCAACGCAACCTCATTGAAAATGCCGCCTCGCTTGCTATTGATGGAGACGGCATCGCGGGAAGTGTCACCATTTCCGAAAATACTATAGCCACTTCAGGCCAAAATGGAGGTAATTGTAGCGGAAACGTTGAAAATGCGGGTATACTGCTGGATGGGAACAATTCATCCATTTCAAACAATATTATCCGGTCCAACGGAGGTCCTGGGATCGTCCTGGCGGGAGGTAACAGCTCAGGCAATCTTATCTCTCAAAACTCCATCTATGCCAACGGAACGGCCTCAGATGCTTTGGGAATAGACCTTGACAATACAGATGCGATTGGAGACGGAGTTACCTTGAATGATTCCGGGGATTCAGACACCGGTCCGAACGGCTCCCTGAACTTTCCGATTATCTCCGGTGCCTATATGTCTGGTAGTAATCTGGTGATCAGCGGTTGGGCCAGACCTGGAGCCACAATAGAATTCTTTTTAACTGATATTCAGCAGGGTACAGCAAGTGCAGGGGATAACGAACTGGGCCTTTCTACCGACTATGGAGAAGGACAAACCTACTTGGCCAGCGGCGTAGAGGGTAGTGTAGCAGATACCAACTCAGGAACTTCAGTCTATACTGATGCTGACGGGAATACCGACAACACCAACCAATTTGAATTTAGCATTCCGGTGGCATCGCCAATTACCCTGGGGAATCACATTACAGCCACAGCCACACTTTCTAACAGCACTTCGGAGTTTTCGCCTTTTAGCATCATAAAGATCAGAACCATTATTACTAACAGACGTATTACCTACAGGGTAAATCCAAACTAATCCACACTATCATAAATTTCCTACAAGATTTAGTCGTAACTATTTGTAAGTAAGTGATTTAAGGTTTTATAAGACCACATTTTTCTTTGATTAGATAGTGAGAACGCCAGACTTCACAACAATTATTTCAGTGACTACTGTTTTATTGTTTTTTTTGGGTCACAACTAATTACCATGCCTTGTACCCCCGCATCTATGGTAGCAGACACCAATGACACTACAATTCCGCTTTCTTCCCAAAAAAGGCTATACTTGTCTGTTATGGCTCAGTTGCCTTATGTTTACGGCCCTGCTTCAAAGTCAGACTACCTATACGGAAAGCGCTGCTTCATACAATCTTAATATCGGAAATGGTAAGGATGGCGGTCACGCCTGGGCGGATTATGACAACGATGGGGATCTGGATGTACTGGTGCTGATCAATAGTACTTCAATACGAAACTTCCTGATGCGCAATAACGGCAACGGAACCTTTACCAATGTACAGACGACTCTTGCACCGGGCATGATCGCCGGGGACCGGGCCGAAAGGCAGGCAGCCTGGGGAGATGTCAATAGCGATGGCAGGCCCGACTTTATGATGAATTCCTCCGGAACCTCCAGTTCGCAGGTGGCTATTCAACTCTTTATTCAGAACGCTGATGGTACTTTTGGTGATGGGATAGGAGGGACAACACCTATTACCGTCGGGGAAGCCAGCAGCGCTACGATTACCATTAATCCTTTAAATACAGAAGGTGCAGGGTTTTTCGATTTTGAAGGAGATGGTGACCTGGATATCTTTTTTGACAGCCATAATTATGGAATAGAGTTATTGCGGAACAATTATATTGATCATACCACCAATACGGTTGTAAATCCCGCTCCCTCCGCCCTTTTTACGCATATAACTACTGGTAATGGTAGCGGTGTAGTCAACTTTGGACTGAACCAGTTTGCTACCGATGGGGATTACGGGGCCGCGGCCGATGTCAATGACGATGGCTGGGTTGACCTTTTTATGCGGAAGCGAGATGAGAACGACTTTTTCCTGAACCAGGGAGGAACATTTACCAACGGCTCCGATGTGGCCCAGGCAGCTAACGGAAACAAAGGAGGTGTAGGGCTTTGGGATCTTGATAATGATGGGGATCTGGATGCCGTATGGACTGAGAACGACCTGACCCAGATCTTTAGAAATGATGGACCCGGCATTTGGACGGCTTTGGGTGCCGGCACCTTTCCCGGTCTTCCTCAACCCAGCGATACAGACAATGGCAGCTCATCAAACGATATTGATGCCCTTGCAGGAGGTGATGTGGACAACGACGGAGACATAGACATACTCTTAGTAGGAGATAGTCGAAGTTATCTCTTCATAAACCAATTAAACAGCCCGACGCCCGCTCCGGGAGTTGTCGGAAGTGGTACTGCCATGACCTTTACCTTAGATGCGGCTACCTTCAATACCCGAAACGGGGAAGGTGCTACCATGGTCGATATCGATGATGACGGAGATCTGGACATTTATATGAATATCAATCACAGTTCCGGGAATCAGTTGTTCATTAATAATCTTCCCGCGGCGAACCGAAATAATCACCTGCTTATTGACGTTTCTGAAGATCGGGGCGCCAACGGCTCCACCGGGGGAACACCGGAACGTGTGGCCATAGGTACAAACGTTCTCATCCGGGATTGTGCAGGGAATATTGTCAGTGGCTTAAGGCAGGTAAACGGGGTATACGGGCATGGTACCCAGTCCCCTGAAGAGGTGCATTTTGGTTTGCCCCTTGGAGAAAGTGAAACCTATATCATTGAAGTTCGTTACCCCAATTTCTACGACCCCTCGGACCCTAGCGGGTTTTCGCGGCTTATAGCCACCATCGTCGCTCAGCCCAGCACCATACCCGGTACTAACCATTACGATCTTTCAACTACGGATGCGGAAATCGTGGAAAACGTCAATCCCCCGGATGCCGTGGACGACTTCTTTACTCTTTCGGCCGGTACAACCATTTCTATTCAACTGAGCCTGTTCGATAATGATTCAGAACCGGACGGAGAGAATTTCTTTATTGACAGCGTGGTACAACCTGCAATAGGCTCAGTGGTAATTGATGATGCGGATGCTGGCCTGGTGACCTTTACCTACAGCGCGGGAACGCCATTCCCCGGCACTACCTTTGACTATACCATTACGGATTCTACAGTCTCTATTTGTCCCGCATTAGGCTTAAGCGATACGGCAACTGTTACCCTCTACGAACCCTGTGCTGATCCGGGTGGAACAGATTCTGACGGAGACGGTATAAACGATGTATGTGATGAAGACGATGATAACGACGGTATACTGGACCAGGTGGAGAGTCCCAGGTCTGTTTTGTGGGTCACCAATGGTACTCCGGGTTCCGAAGAGCAAAATACCATAGACAAACTCGTTGCTTTAGGGTATTCTGTTACCGTCGTAGACGACAATGTGGGAGGAAATGCAGATAATTTTGACGTTACTTTTGTTTTTGAGGACGTTTTTAGTGGAACCGCTTTTGCCAATGTAGCTAACCTCGCAACAACCACAAAAGGGGTTATCACCAGTGAACCCGCCCTACACGACGAAATTCTCGGAGCCGCGAGTGGTGGCGCCAGTGTAAACAACTTGATCAATATTATAGATAATACCCATCCTATTACATCTGGCTTGTCCCTGGGCAATTTGGATATTAATGATGCCGAATATTACGGAAATAGCTTAACTACCGGAACAGTTCTGGGGAGGCATCCCAATGGGCAGGCCTCTGTGGCAGCCTGGGAACAGGGAGACGCCATGGAAACCGGCACAGCGCCCGGTAGAAGGGCCATAGTCCCTCAAACCAATGGAAATGGGGCTTTCAATGCTGCAGGTGAAGATCTCCTGGTACAGGCCATTATTTGGACAGCCAGTTCAGATACTGATTTGGACGGAATAGATGATCATCTGGATCTGGACAGTGATAACGATGGCATTTACGATGTAGTGGAAGCCGGGCATGACATTGCTCACACGGCAGGAAAGCTAACAGCAGCAGTTGGCCTGGACGGGGTTGCAGATAGTGTACAGGCTTCAGGACAGGAAGACAGCGGAACTGTGATTTATACCCTACTCGATTCGGATGGCGATTCTAACTACGACTTTAGGGAGGGAGACAGTGATAACGATGGTTGTAATGATGCTGATGAGGCTTATGGCGACTCCAACACGGATGTGGATGACAACGGAATGTACGGTACGGGCAGCCCGGCAGTAGACGCGAACGGAAGCGTAACCGCAGCATCATATCCGGTACCGGCGGATGCGAATACCAACAGCACTTTTGACTATCGTGAAGCGGCATCCCCTCCGGCCATAAGCGTCCAACCCGCAGATACCACCATTTGTCCGGGATGTACTGGATCTTTTTCGGTAACAGCCACAAATGCAGATACTTATCAATGGCAGCGTTTTAATGGAAGTAGCTGGGTAGACCTGGCTGATGGTGGTATTTACAGTGGAACCGCTACGGCTACTTTAACCTTGACCAATGTCACTACCGCGGAAAATGGGAATCAGTACAGGGTAGTTGTCTCCAGTACAACCTATGTCTGCGACGTAATCACCTCAAATACAGCTACTTTAACCGTTGCGGCAAACTCGGTTATTACCAATAGACGGATAACATATAGAGTGGATCCGAACTAGCGTAATTACCACAGAAAAGAACCACAGAAGTTAGGATTTTTCTTACCTCCCGGGGCACTCGCTAAACGTTGCTATAATTGGGTTGATCGACCAACGAAACCTTAGAAAATCGATGAAATACATTCCAAAACCTCAACTTTTGACCCCTATACAGTAAGAATATCCACTTTTACAACATTTATTTTCCAGTGGTAGGTATAGGATTAAATTTGTATGGTGTAATTAAACCATTTGATTTATAGATAGATACAATCGGTTTGTTACCCCCAAATTTGAATAACTTGACCAAACTTAATGGAGTTTAAATCCAGAAAAAACCATGGTAACCCTAAAACCTACTTCAGGTTAGCTTTTCCTAATTTTTTCATTTCGGAAATCATCATCCATTATTGGACGAGTTGTTTTTGTCGTTTGTTTTAAACGTCTTGTTTCTAAGAACGCTATATGAATGAGACAGCATATGGGTTGGTTACCCAAATCTAAAAGAACGAAAAAGACGATACGTAAAGCTACAGTCATGGATAAAAGAATTCTATTACTCATTTTCCTGATATCCGGATTTGCCTATTCGCAGACTACCGTAACGTTACAGGATCAATGTAACTGTGAGGTACTAAGCGGTACGGCGGTCACGGCTCCTGGAGCCACCTCTCCAACGGGTGCAGATACGGGTGATATCTATGTAAATACCACTACCGGGACCATCTTTTACTGGGACGGCACTTCCTGGGAGCTGACCTCTTCCGATGACCAGCAGCTTCAGAATTTTAGCTTTAACGCTGGAACTAACCAACTTACCCTCGTATTGGAGAACGGAGGTACATTGAGCGTAGATTTATCAGTACTGGATAACAGCGGAACGGACAATCAGGATGCCACTGAGGTTAACCTGAACGGACCCGTTGATGTTGATGGGGATGGGAATAATGAACTGACTGTTCAGCAAGCCATAGAGGATCTGGCAGCGATTACGGAGACCGTCACGAATATGGTGGATAATGGGGATGGTTTTATTACCTATACCAATGAGGCTGGAGCGACACAGACAGTAGCTAAAGCGGATATTACGGATAACGGGGACGGCACTTATACTTTTACAAACAACGACGGTACTGACGTGACCCTTGATACCAATGCGGGAACCAACCCGTATGACAACACCACATCGGGTCTTACGGCAACCAATGTTCAGGACGCTATCGATGAGATCAACGCGGCTGCCGGAACGGTGGCTTTGGTGGACAATGGAGACGGTACCTACGACTTTACGGATGCCGGCGGAAATACCACCACCATTACCGATACCTCGATCTCAACCATCACAGACAACGGCGATGGCACTTATACCTATACGGATGAAACCGGGGCCACCCAAACCATCGACACCAATGCCGGAACCAACCCGTATGACAATACCACATCGGGCCTTACGGCAACCAATGTTCAGGATGCTATTGATGAGATCAACGCGGCTGCCGGAACGGTGGCTTTAGTGGATAATGGCGACGGTACTTACGACTTTACCGATGCCGGCGGAAACACCACCACCATTACCGATACCTCGATTTCCACCATCACAGATAACGGGGATGGTACTTATACCTATACCGATGAAACCGGGGCCACCCAAACTATCGATACCAATGCGGGAACCAACCCGTATGACAACACCACATCGGGTCTTACGGCAACCAATGTTCAGGATGCTATTGATGAGATCAACGCGGCTGCCGGAACGGTGGCTTTAGTGGATAATGGCGACGGTACTTACGACTTTACCGATGCTGGCGGAAACACCACTACCATTACGGATACCTCGATTTCCACCATCGCAGATAACGGGGATGGTACTTATACCTATACGGATGAAACCGGGGCCACCCAAACTATCGATACCAATGCGGGAACCAACCCGTATGACAATACCACATCGGGCCTGACAGCGACCAATGTTCAGGATGCTATTGATGAGATCAACGCGGCTGCCGGAACGGTGGCTTTAGTGGATAATGGCGACGGTACTTACGACTTTACCGATGCCGGTGGCAACACCACTACCATTACCGATACCTCAATCTCGACCATCACAGACAACGGCGATGGTACCTATACCTATACGGATGAGACCGGGGCTACCCAAACCATCGACACCAATGCGGGAACCAACCCGTATGACAATACCACATCGGGTCTTACGGCAACCAATGTTCAGGATGCTATCGATGAGATCAACGCGGCTGCCGGAACGGTGGCTTTAGTGGATAATGGCGACGGAACTTACGACTTTACCGATGCCGGCGGAAACACCACCACCATTACCGATACCTCAATCTCGACCATCACCGACAATGGGGATGGCACTTATACCTATACCGATGAAACCGGGGCCACCCAAACTATCGATACCAATGCGGGAACCAACCCGTATGACAATACCACATCGGGCCTGACAGCGACCAATGTTCAGGATGCTATTGACGAGATCAACGCGGCTGCCGGAACGGTGGCTTTAGTGGATAATGGCGACGGTACTTACGACTTTACCGATGCCGGCGGAAATACCACCACCATTACCGATACCTCGATTTCCACCATCGCAAATAATGGGGATGGTACCTATACCTATACGGATGAGACCGGGGCCACCCAAACCATCGATACCAATGCGGGAACCAACCCGTATGACAATACCACATCGGGCCTGACAGCGACGAATGTTCAGGATGCTATTGATGAGATCAACGCGGCTGCCGGAACGGTGGCTTTAGTGGATAATGGAGACGGTACTTACGACTTTACCGATGCTGGCGGAAACACCACTACCATTACGGATACGTCGATTTCTACCATCGCTAATAACGGCGATGGAACTTATACCTATACCGACGAGACGGGGGCTACCCAAACCATCGATACCAATGCGGGAACCAACCCGTATGACAACACCACATCGGGCCTTACGGCAACCAATGTTCAGGATGCCATTGACGAGATCAACGCGGCTGCCGGAACGGTGGCTTTAGTGGATAATGGCGACGGTACTTACGACTTTACCGATGCCGGTGGAAACACCACTACCATTACGGATACCTCGATTTCTACCATCGCTAATAACGGCGATGGCACCTATACCTATACCGATGAAACCGGGGCTACCCAGACCATCGACACCAATGCGGGAACCAACCCGTATGACAATACCACATCGGGCCTGACAGCGACCAATGTTCAGGATGCTATTGATGAGATCAACGCGGCTGCCGGAACGGTGGCTTTAGTGGATAATGGCGACGGTACTTACGACTTTACCGATGCTGGCGGAAACACCACCACCATTACGGATACATCGATTTCCACCATTACCGATAATGGGGATGGCACCTATACCTATACGGATGAAACCGGGGCAACCCAAACCATCGACACCAATGCTGGTACCAACCCGTATGACAACACCACATCGGGCCTGACAGCGACCAATGTTCAGGATGCCATTGACGAGATCAACGCGGCTGCCGGAACGGTAGCTTTGGTGGATAATGGAGACGGTACTTACGACTTTACCGATGCCGGCGGAAACACCACTACCATTACGGATACGTCGATTTCTACCATCGCTAATAACGGCGATGGCACCTATACCTATACGGATGAGACGGGAGCTACCCAGACCATCGACACCAATGCCGGTACCAACCCGTATGACAATACCACATCGGGCCTTACGGCAACCAATGTTCAGGCTGCCATTGACGAGATCAACGCGGCTGCCGGAACGGTGGCTTTAGTGGATAATGGCGACGGTACTTACGACTTTACGGATGCCGGTGGAAACACCACCACCATTACGGATACGTCGATTTCTACCATCGCTAATAACGGCGATGGCACCTATACCTATACGGATGAGACGGGAGCTACCCAGACCATCGACACCAATGCGGGAACCAACCCGTATGACAACACCACATCAGGCCTGACAGCGACGAATGTTCAGGCTGCCATCGATGAGATCAACGCGGCTGCCGGAACGGTGGCTTTAGTGGATAATGGCGACGGTACTTACGACTTTACGGATGCCGGTGGAAACACCACCACCATTACGGATACCTCGATTTCCACCATCGCTAATAACGGTGATGGCACCTATACCTATACGGATGAGACGGGAGCTACCCAGACCATCGACACCAATGCGGGAACCAACCCGTATGACAACACCACATCAGGCCTGACAGCGACGAACGTACAGGCTGCGATTGATGAGTTGAATACAAATAGCACAGACGATCAGAATATTAGTGGTTCCGGACTTAGTGGAACCGACTTGACTATAGGCATTGAGAATGGAACTAATGAAACTGTTGACCTGTCCTCTCTGGTTGATGATGCGGATGCAGTGATCGGAAACGAATATAACACGGGCGTGGCAATGAATGCCGGTAGCCTGGAGGTTATCGATGGAGGAGGCACCCTGTCTGAAAGCCTCATAAGTACCGATGCGAATAATGATATTATTGCCGGTTCGGACGGTTCGCTCTATTTGAATGTGGCATCAGTGACTATCGCAGAGACCGTGACTAATATTGTGGATAATGCCGATGGAACCTTTACTTATACCAATGAAAATGGGGTACCCCAGACGATCAACAAATCTGATGTAACAGATAATGGGGACGGTACCTATACTTTTACCAATAATGACGGTTCTGATGTGACTCTTGACACCAGGGCTTCCAGCAACCCATATGATAATACGACTTCAGGATTGACTGCAACAAATGTCCAGGCGGCGATTGATGAGGTATCTGCCGGGAGTACAGACGATCAGAACATCAGTGGATCCGGACTTTCGGGTACCGATCTTACCATTGGAATAGAAAACGGTACTTCCGAGACTGTAGACCTTTCCAGTCTTGTCGGCACTGATGATCAAACTGCCGCAGAGGTCACTTATGATAATACTACATCAGGATTAACAGCTGCCAATGTACAGGCCGCTATTGATGAATTAAATACGAATAGCACCGATGATCAGAACATCAGTGGATCAGGCCTTGCCGGTACAGATCTGACCATAGGGATTGAAAATGGTACTTCTGAGACTGTTGACCTTTCCAGCCTTGTGGGAACAGACGATCAGAACATCAGCGGATCCGGACTTTCAGGAACTGATCTTACCATCGGCATAGAAAATGGTACTTCAGAGACAGTAGACCTTTCCAGCCTGGTGGGTACAGATGATCAGAATATTGAAAACCTGGCTGTTAACACTACAACCAACGTCTTGACCGTAGGTATTGAGGACGGTACAAGTCAGACTGTAGACCTTTCACACCTGGATGATGCGGGTACGGATGACCAGAACATCAGCGGATCAGGGCTTTCAGGTACTGATCTTACTATAGGAATTGAGAATGGTACTTCGGAGATAGTAGATCTTTCCAGCCTTGTGGGTACTGACGATCAGAATATCGAAAACCTGGCTGTCAATACGACCACTAATGTGTTGACTGTAGGTATCGAGGATGGTACCAGTCAGACTGTAGACCTGTCACACCTGGATGATGCCGGTACGGACGATCAGAATATCAGTGGATCAGGACTTTCAGGTACCGATCTTACCATAGGTATAGAAAATGGTACTTCAGAGACAGTAGACCTTTCCAGTCTTGTCGGCACTGATGATCAAACTGCCGCAGAGGTCACTTATGATAATACTACATCAGGATTGACAGCTGCCAACGTACAGGCCGCTTTTGATGAATTAAATACGAATAGCACCGATGATCAGAACATCAGTGGATCAGGCCTTGCCGGTACAGATCTGACCATAGGGATTGAAAACGGTACTTCCGAAACCGTAGATCTTTCCAGCCTTGTTGGAACAGATGACCAGAATATCAGCGGATCCGGACTTTCAGGTACTGATCTTACCATAGGAATTGAGAATGGTACCAATGAAACCATAGACCTTTCATCTCTTGTAGATGATGCGGATGCCGTGATCGGAAACGAATATAATACCGCCGTAACCATGAACGCCGGTAGTTTGGAGGTTACTGATGGAGGCGGTACACTGTCCGACAATTTAATCAGTACGGACGCTAACAACGACATAAGTGCTGGTTCTGATGGGGCATTATATCTCAATGTGGCTTCTGTTACTATATCTGAGACCATAACCAACCTTGTGGATAACGGTGACGGAACCTTTACCTATACCAATGAAAATGGGGTGCCGCAGACGGTCAGCAAGGCAGACATTACGGACAATGCTGATGGTACTTATACCTTTACCAATAATGATGGTACAGATGTAACTTTGGATACCAGGGCTTCCAGCAATCCTTATGACAATACTACTTCCGGTCTTACGGCTACCAATGTACAGGCTGCAATTGACGAAGTAGCTTCCGGAAGCACTGACGATCAGAACATCAGTGGATCTGGTCTTTCAGGAACCGATCTTACTATAGGAATAGAGAACGGAACTTCGGAGACAGTAGATCTTTCCAGCCTTGTTGGAACTGACGATCAGAACATCGAGAGCCTTGCTGTCAATACGACCACAAACGTACTTACTGTCGGTATCGAAGATGGTACCAGTCAGACCGTGGACCTGTCTCACCTGGATGATGCGGGTACGGACGATCAGAACATCAGCGGATCAGGGCTTTCAGGTACTGATCTTACTATAGGAATTGAGAATGGTACCTCGGAAACTGTCGACCTGTCCAGCCTTGTAGGAACTGACGATCAGAATATCGAAAATCTGGCTGTTAACACTACAACTAACGTCTTGACCGTGGGTATTGAGGATGGTACAAGCCAGACTGTAGACCTGTCCCACCTGGACGATGCCGGTACGGACGATCAGAACATCAGCGGATCAGGCCTTTCTGGAACCGATCTTACCATTGGAATCGAGAACGGAACTTCAGAAACTGTTGACCTGTCCAGCCTTGTGGGTACTGACGATCAGACTGCTGCAGAGGTCACTTATGATAATACAACATCAGGATTGACAGCTGCCAATGTGCAGGCCGCTATTGACGAATTGAATACGAATAGTACCGATGATCAGAATATCAGTGGATCCGGACTTTCAGGAACTGATCTTACCATAGGAATTGAGAATGGTACTTCAGAGACAGTAGACCTGTCTAGCCTTGTTGGCACGGACGATCAGAATATCGAAAACCTGGCTGTCAATACCACTACAAATGTGCTCACAGTAGGTATTGAAGATGGTACAAGCCAGACCGTAGACCTCTCGCATTTAGACGATGCTGGTACGGATGATCAGAACATCAGCGGATCTGGCCTTTCAGGAACCGATCTTACTATAGGAATAGAGAACGGAACTTCGGAGACGGTAGACCTGTCGAGCCTTGTTGGTTCGGATGATCAGAATATCAGCGGATCAGGGCTTTCAGGCACCGATCTTACCATAGGAATTGAGAATGGTACTTCGGAGACAGTAGATCTTTCCAGCCTTGTTGGTACTGACGATCAGAATATCGAAAACCTGGCTGTCAATACGACCACTAATGTGTTGACTGTAGGTATCGAGGATGGTACCAGTCAAACGGTAGACCTCTCGCATTTAGACGATGCCGGTACGGACGATCAGAATATCAGCGGATCCGGACTTTCAGGAACTGATCTTACCATTGGAATTGAGAACGGTACTTCGGAAACTGTTGACCTGTCCAGTCTTGTGGGTACTGACGATCAAACTGCCGCAGAGGTCACTTATGATAATACAACATCAGGACTGACAGCTGCCAATGTACAGGCCGCTATTGATGAATTAAATACGAATAGCACTGATGATCAGAATATCAGCGGTTCCGGACTTTCAGGAACTGATCTTACCATCGGCATAGAAAATGGTACTTCAGAGACCGTAGACCTGTCTAGCCTTGTTGGTTCGGACGATCAGAATATCAGCGGATCGGGGCTTTCGGGTACGGATTTAACGATTGGAATTGAAAACGGTACTTCGGAGACTGTAGACCTGTCCAGCCTTGTGGGTACTGACGATCAGAATATCAGCGGATCGGGGCTTTCGGGTACGGATTTAACGATTGGAATTGAAAACGGTACTTCAGAGACCGTAGATCTTTCCAGCCTTGTTGGAACTGACGATCAGAATATTGAGAGCCTGGCTGTTAACACTACAACCAATGTATTGACCGTGGGTATCGAGAATGGTACAAGTCAGACTGTAGACCTGTCCCACCTGGATGATGCGGGTACGGACGATCAGAACATCAGTGGATCTGGCCTTTCAGGTACAGATCTTACCATTGGCATTGAGAATGGAACCAGTGAAACTGTTGATCTTTCTTCACTTGTTGACGATGCCGATGCCGTAATCGGGAACGAATACAATACGGGCCTGGCCATGAATGCCGGCAGTATTGAGGTTACAGATGGAGGTGGAACGCTTTCCGAAAGCCTTATCAGTACAGACGCGAATAATGATATTGCCTCAGGTTCTGACGGTGCCCTGTACCTTAATGTGGCCTCCGTCACTATATCTGAGACCATTACAAATCTGGTGGATAACGGTGATGGGACCTTTACCTATACCAATGAAAATGGGGTGCCACAGACAGTTAGCAAGGCAGACATTACGGACAATGCAAATGGTACTTATACCTTTACGAACAATGATGGTTCAGATGTGACTCTGGATACAAGGGCTTCCAGTAACCCCTATGATAACACCACTTCTGGTCTTACGGCAACCAATGTTCAGGCTGCAATTGACGAAGTGGCTTCCGGAAGCACAGACGATCAGAACATCAGTGGATCTGGCCTGTCAGGTACTGATCTTACTATTGGAATCGAGAACGGTACTTCAGAGACAGTTGACCTTTCCAGCCTTGTAGGTAGCGACGATCAGAATATCAGTGGATCCGGACTTTCAGGAACTGATCTTACCATTGGAATTGAAAATGGTACTTCAGAGACTGTAGATCTTTCCAGCCTTGTAGGTACTGACGATCAAACTGCTGCAGAGGTTACTTATGATAATACTACATCAGGATTGACAGCTGCCAATGTACAGGCCGCTATTGATGAATTAAATACGAATAGCACTGATGATCAGAATATCAGTGGATCTGGCCTTTCTGGTACTGATCTTACTATAGGAATTGAGAACGGTACTTCAGAGACTGTAGACCTGTCTAGCCTTGTTGGAACAGACGATCAGAATATCGAGAGCCTTGCCGTCAATACGACCACAAATGTACTTACTGTAGGTATCGAGGATGGTACCAGTCAGACCGTAGACCTCTCGCATTTAGACGATGCCGGTACGGACGATCAGAATATCAGCGGATCCGGACTTTCAGGAACCGATCTTACCATAGGAATTGAGAACGGTACTTCAGAGACTGTAGACCTGTCTAGCCTTGTGGGTACTGACGATCAGAATATCGAAAACCTGGCTGTTAACACTACAACTAACGTCTTGACCGTGGGTATTGAGGATGGTACCAGTCAGACTGTAGACCTTTCACACCTGGATGATGCGGGTACGGACGACCAGAATATCAGCGGATCCGGACTTTCAGGTACCGATCTTACCATAGGAATTGAGAATGGTACTTCAGAGACTGTAGACCTTTCCAGCCTTGTTGGTTCGGACGATCAGAACATCAGTGGATCCGGACTTTCTGGTACCGATCTTACCATAGGTATAGAAAATGGTACTTCGGAAACTGTAGACCTTTCCAGCCTTGTCGGAACTGACGATCAGAATATCGAGAGCCTTGCCGTAAATACGACCACAAATGTACTTACTGTAGGTATCGAGGATGGTACCAGTCAAACGGTAGACCTCTCGCATTTAGACAATGCCGGTACGGATGACCAGAACATCAGTGGATCCGGCCTTTCTGGAACCGATCTTACCATAGGAATTGAGAATGGCACCTCGGAAACTGTAGACCTGTCTAGCCTTGTGGGTACTGACGATCAAACTGCTGCAGAGGTTACTTATGATAATACAACATCAGGATTGACAGCTGCCAATGTACAGGCTGCTATTGATGAATTAAATACGAATAGCACTGATGATCAGAATATCAGCGGATCCGGCCTTTCAGGTACTGATCTTACTATAGGAATAGAGAACGGTACTTCGGAAACTGTCGATCTATCCAGCCTTGTTGGAACTGACGATCAGAATATCGAGAGCCTTGCCGTAAATACGACCACAAATGTACTTACTGTAGGTATTGAGGATGGTACCAGTCAGACTGTAGACCTTTCACACCTGGACGATGCCGGTACGGATGATCAAAATATTAGTGGATCCGGACTTTCAGGTACCGATCTTACCATAGGTATAGAAAATGGTACTTCGGAAACTGTAGACCTTTCCAGCCTTGTGGGTACTGACGATCAAACTGCTGCAGAGGTTACTTATGATAATACAACATCAGGATTGACAGCTGCCAATGTACAGGCCGCTATTGATGAATTAAATACGAATAGCACTGATGATCAGAATATTAGCGGATCCGGACTTTCAGGAACCGATCTTACTATAGGAATAGAGAACGGTACTTCAGAGACTGTAGATCTTTCCAGCCTGGTGGGTAGTGATGACCAGAACATCAGCGGTTCCGGACTTTCAGGAACTGATCTTACCATAGGAATTGAGAATGGTACCTCGGAAACTGTCGACCTGTCCAGCCTTGTTGGAACTGACGATCAGAACATCGAGAGCCTTGCTGTCAATACGACCACAAATGTACTTACTGTAGGTATCGAGGACGGTACCAGTCAGACTGTAGACCTGTCTCATCTGGATGATGCCGGGACGGACGATCAGAATATCAGCGGTTCCGGCCTTTCAGGTACTGATCTTACTATAGGAATAGAGAACGGTACTTCGGAAACTGTCGATCTATCCAGCCTTGTTGGAACTGACGATCAGAATATCGAGAGCCTTGCCGTAAATACGACCACAAATGTACTTACTGTAGGTATCGAGGATGGTACCAGTCAAACGGTAGACCTCTCGCATTTAGACGATGCCGGTACGGATGACCAGAATATCAGTGGATCCGGACTTTCAGGTACTGATCTTACCATTGGCATTGAGAACGGTACTTCAGAAACTGTGGATCTTTCGAGCCTTGTTGGCACTGATGATCAGAACATCGAGAGTCTTGCCGTCAATACGACCACAAATGTACTTACTGTAGGTATCGAGGATGGTACCAGTCAGACTGTAGACCTCTCGCATTTAGACGATGCAGGTACAGATGATCAGAATATCAGTGGATCTGGGCTTTCAGGAACGGATCTTACCATAGGAATTGAGAATGGTACTTCAGAGACTGTAGACCTTTCCAGCCTTGTTGGTTCGGATGATCAGAACATCAGTGGATCTGGGCTTTCGGGTACGGATTTAACGATTGGAATTGAGAACGGTACTTCAGAGACTGTAGACCTGTCCAGCCTTGTTGGAACAGACGATCAGAACATCGAGAGTCTTGCCGTCAATACGACCACAAACGTACTTACTGTAGGTATCGAGGATGGTACCAGTCAGACTGTAGACCTGTCACACCTGGATGATGCCGGTACGGATGATCAGAATATTAGCGGATCCGGACTTTCAGGAACCGATCTTACTATAGGAATAGAGAACGGTACTTCAGAGACTGTAGATCTTTCCAGCCTGGTGGGTAGTGATGACCAGAACATCAGCGGTTCCGGACTTTCAGGAACTGATCTGACCATTGGCATCGAAAACGGTACTTCGGAAACTGTAGACCTATCAAGTCTTGTCGGTTCGGATGATCAGAACATCAGCGGTTCCGGACTTTCAGGAACTGATCTGACCATTGGCATCGAAAACGGTACTTCGGAAACCGTAGACCTGTCCAGCCTTGTTGGAACAGACGATCAGAATATCGAGAGCCTGGCTGTCAATACGACCACAAATGTACTTACTGTAGGTATCGAGGATGGTACCAGTCAGACTGTAGACCTCTCGCATTTAGACGATGCAGGTACAGATGATCAGAATATCAGTGGATCGGGGCTTTCGGGTACGGATTTAACGATTGGAATTGAAAACGGTACTTCAGAGACTGTGGATCTTTCCAGCCTTGTTGGAACAGACGATCAGAATATCAGCGGATCCGGACTTTCAGGAACCGATCTTACCATTGGAATTGAGAACGGTACTTCAGAGACTGTAGATCTTTCCAGCCTTGTTGGTTCGGATGATCAGAATATCAGCGGATCTGGCCTTTCAGGAACGGATCTTACCATTGGAATAGAAAATGGTACTTCAGAGACTGTAGACCTGTCCAGCCTTGTTGGAACAGACGATCAGAATATCGAGAGCCTTGCCGTAAATACGACCACAAATGTACTTACCGTTGGTATCGAGGATGGTACCAGTCAGACCGTAGACCTCTCGCATTTAGACGATGCCGGTACGGATGATCAGAATATCAGTGGATCCGGACTTTCTGGTACTGATCTTACTATCGGCATAGAAAATGGTACTTCAGAGACTGTGGATCTTTCCAGCCTTGTAGGTACAGATGATCAAAATATCCAGGCGCTTGCTGTAAATACTACTACAAATGTACTGACCGTAGGTATTGAAAATGGAAGCGGTCAAACGGTAGACCTTTCACATTTGGACGATGCAGGTACAGACGATCAGAACATCAGCGGATCAGGATTATCCGGTACTGACTTAACCATTGGAATAGAAAACGGTACTTCAGAGACTGTAGACCTGTCCAGCCTTGTTGGTACGGACGATCAGAACGCCTCTGAAGTTAATTCAGACACTCCTGTAGATGTGGATGGAGATGGCAATACTGAGGCCACCGTAGAAGATGTGATTCAGGATATCGCGCCGATTACGGCAAAAGCCGCCAGGATCTTTTATCCGCCTTCTATCGCGGTGGACGCTTCAACCAATGGAACCTTCAATATTGATCTTTACGCACAATACACTGCACAGTACGGTTCACCTACCGTGGCAAGTGCAGGGGCTCCTGCCGCCGTACCCACATATACGGCAACCGAGCTGTATTACTACGTAACCTACGCTGATCCGGCAGTATTCAATACCGCGACAATGAGTATCGATGCTAATGGTGTACTTACTTATACCATCATAGGTCAACCTGCGGATTATAACTCCCTGATCAATGTAGTCTTCGTAGTTAAATAATTAAGTAAATGACCATATAGGTTTGAGAACCAACCATCAATACAAGCTACTTTTCCTCAGTATTGTTTTTACTTTACTGGGGATTACTGCATCTAATGCCCAGTTCCTGCTTCAGGCTCCTAATGGGGGAGGACAAAGCAATTACCGCTGGTATGAGGCTTCGGATACAAGCACCGTATTGAGCACGGATTTTTTCTATGAGACGAGTACACCAGGGGTTTATTTTGCTACGTATGATGGCACTCTTTGTGGTTCCAATGCGACGGGATATTTTATCCTGACAGATTGTAATAACCCGGATAATCAGGTAACCCTTGATATTTCGGCCAATGTGAACGGTTCGGCAACCGTAAGCTGGAACCCTGCGGTTTCAGGCGATCAGTTGAGACCCGTAGTGACATCCACCACTACCGTGGTCAGATATACAGCTACCATCACTAAGGCAGGAAATAACTCAGACCTGCCTGCATTTACGGTAGTATGTATGGCACAGGCAGCTACACTTGTAGACGATTTCGTAACAGTGGATGAAGACGACTCTGTGGTTGTAGATATCTATGCGAACGACAGTAACCTGCCAACTACAGGTAGCCTGGTGGCCACTGATCCACCTAATGGTACAGTGAATATCAACGATAACGGAACACCCAATGACCCAACGGACGATATTGTAACCTATATTCCGGACCCGGACTACAACGGACCGGATTCCTTTGATTATACAGTATGTAATTCCATAGGAGATTGTAGTACGGCGACGGTAACGGTTGATGTGCTCCCGATCGTAGATGCTATTGACGATGCCATAGCTACCATAGAAAATCAATTCGTGGATATCGATATCCTGGCAAATGACAATGATCTGCCTAATTCAGGTACTCTAACAAGTACTAACCCATCTAATGGTAATGTGACGATCAATGACGGTGGTACCCCTGGAGATCCTTCGGACGACTTTATAACCTACGTTCCGGACCTCGGATTTATCGGAACTGATACTTTCACATATACCATTTGTGATTCGGTCGGAAACTGTAGTACCGCGACAGTAACCGTGGTTGTTAACCCGATAGGTGCAGATATAGACAGGGACGATGATGGTATTGTGGACAGCTTTGAAGATCTTAATCTGGATGGTGATAATGATCCATCTACAGATCCAACGGATTCCGATGGCGATGGCATACCGGATTATCTGGATATTGACAGTGATGACGACGGTATTCCTGACAACGTAGAATCTCAGACCACAGCGGGCTACATCCCACCGAGTGGAGTTGATGCGGATGGCAATGGCCTGGATGACGCGTACGAGAACGGTGGCGGTCTTGGTATTATCCCTATAGACACAGATGGTGATGCCCTTCCGGATTACCTGGATAGTGATAGCGATAATGACAATGTACCGGATGCCACAGAAGCCCATGATTACGATCAGGACGGTATTCCTGATGTTACCCTGATCGGTTCTGATAAGGACAATGACGGCCTGGACGACGGATACGAAGGAGCAACAGTGATCGATATTGATGTGAACGATGAGATCAACGATCCTTTCAACGACCTTCCGAATACGGATCGCGATGCTGAATCAGACTACAGGGATACTGACGATGATGGTGATTTGTTGATGACCATAGATGAGGACGTAGACGGAGATGGAGACTTTACAAATGACGATGTTGATGCAGATGGTATTCCGGATTACCTGGAGCCGAACTTCGACGGTGATGATGTAGAGGTCTTTAATGTGGTTACACCTAACAGCGATGGAATACACGATGTTCTTACCATAGACGGCCTGGAGAACTATCCTGACAATACCATAAGGATCTATAACAGATGGGGTGTTCTCGTATACACCACCAGGTCTTACAACACCCAGGGTAATGTCTTTGATGGCACTTCACAGGGTAGAGTTACTGTGGATCAGGACAATAAATTGCCTGTTGGAACGTATTTCTATATACTGGATTACATTATTCCCGAATCCGGCGAAACGAGATCGCTGTCTGGCTATATATACATAAACCGATAACCTACTAATGCTGCAGTCCAGTCGAAATACAAAAACAGTCCTGAAGATCGCCATATTGGCTTTCCTCAGCAGCTTTTTCGCGGCCGAATCACTTTTCGGCCAACAAGACGCGCAGTACACCCAGTACATGTATAATACGGTAAGTGTGAACCCAGGATACGCCGGTTCCCGGGGTCATTTTAGTATCGCGGCACTACACAGGTCGCAATGGGTAGGCCTGGAAGGCGCACCTGTTACCCAAACACTTAATTTGCATACTCCCCTGGGATATCGCGGAGCGGGTATTGGCTTGTCTATTGTCAACGAGCAGATCGGACCCACCTCGGAAACCTATCTTGACGTGGATTTTTCGTATACGCTTCAAACCTCAAAGGATGCGAGATTAAGTTTTGGCCTAAAGGCCAGTGGTCATTTATTGGATGTTCGCTTTTCGGAACTGAACCAGGATGTTCTAAACCCTAATGGCCCGGATCCTACTTTGCAACAGGACATCAGTAACCGTTTTTCACCTAACGTAGGTGCCGGAGTTTACTACCATACCGATCGCTTTTATGCCGGAGTATCTGTCCCCAGGATTTTGGAGACCTCTCATTTTGACGAATCTTCCCTTTCCACCGCCAAGGAGCAGATGAATTACTACCTGATCACAGGTTATGTTTTTGACCTTGACGCCTTCTGGAAATTCAAACCGGCTATTTTAAGTAAAGTGGTCTTTGGAGCACCTTTGCAATTGGACTTCTCTGCCAGCTTTATGTACAACGACAAATTTATTATAGGGGCTGCATATCGATGGGACGCTGCTGTAAGCGGTATGGCTGGTTTCCAGATTTCGCCGGAATTTCTGATAGGTCTTGCATACGACAGGGAGATAACAGAACTTGGTCAGGCTGTTTTCAATGATGGCTCTTTCGAGGTTATTCTCCGTTATGATTTTATCAAGGTTCTGGACAACCTTAAGTCTCCCAGATTCTTCTAGATACCCCTGCTTTTCTTTAACACTTTTCCCACCCGAATTGCACGAAAATGGACTAAAGGTCGTATTTTTGAAGTGTGAAAGAGGAAAGAGTAATCCTGGTCAATCAGTTTGATGAACAGATTGGCACGATGCCGAAAATGGAGGCACACGAGAAGGCAGTTTTACATAGGGCGTTCTCAGTATTTATTTTGAATGACAAGGGCGAATTATTACTTCAGCAACGAGCAGCCCATAAGTATCATTCTCCACTCTTATGGACTAATACCTGCTGTAGTCACCAGCGAGAGGGAGAATCCAATATCGATGCCGGAAAGCGCAGATTAATGGAAGAAATGGGTTTCCAGACAGAACTAAAGGAGCTCTTTTCATTCATCTATAAAGCCCCTTTTGACAACGGCCTGACGGAACACGAATTGGATCATGTAATGTTGGGTTATTACAACGATGCCCCTGAGATCAATCCTGAGGAAGTGGCGGACTGGAAGTGGATAAAACCCAGGACCGTAAAGGAGGATATCGCCATTAACCCGGACAATTATACAGCCTGGTTTAAGATTATCTTCGAACGGTTTTATGGGCATCTGCTCAAAAATGGTTTTGAACAATGAAAGTTAAAGTAAGCAGAAGAGCACACTTCAATGCGGCTCACAGGCTATTCCGGCCGGATTGGGCGGATGATAAGAACAACAGGGTTTTCGGAAAATGTAACAATCCGAATTACCACGGACACAACTACGAATTAATCGTTAGTGTTACCGGTGAAATAGACCAGGAGACCGGATTTGTAATGGATATGAAAGTCTTAAAAGACCTGATACGCTCCGAGGTGGAAGATGCCCTCGATCACAAGAACCTTAACCTGCAAGTCCCGGAATTCCGTGAGCTGAACCCAACCGCGGAAAACATCGCGGTGGTGATCTGGAACAAGCTGCGTCCGCATATCCCGGAAGACAAAGCCCTGGAGGTGAAGTTGTATGAGACTCCGCGAAATTTTGTAACCTACACCGGCTGATTATGGGTTTAAAACTTGGAGATAGTATTCCGGACTTTTCCCTGAAGGATCAAAACGGCAATTGGTTTCACCTGAAGGAATTGATCGGGAACAAGCCACTGGTGATCTTTTTTTACCCTAAAGACTATACACCCGGCTGTACCAAAGAAGTATGTGATTTTAGAGATCGTTATGAAGACTTTCAGGAACTCGGAGCCGAAGTAGTGGGGATAAGTTCTGATTCTGAAAAAATGCACCAGCGTTTCGCCCAATCCTATAAACTACCTTTTACCCTGTTATCAGACAAGGGAGGTAAAGTGCGAAAACTATTTAAGGTAGAAAGCAAATTCTTTAATTTACTTCCAGGCCGGGAAACCTTTGTCGTCGATAAAAGCGGCAAATTAATCCTGGTCTTTAACAGCATAAATGCCACCAACCATATGCCAATGGCTCTGAAGGCCATCCAAAAAACCTCCAAAAAATGAGTATACATCCCTTAAAATTTGTTCCCATCTTAAAACCACGCCTCTGGGGAGGGACCAAACTGGGAGAAGTATTGGGTAAATCCGTGCAAGCTGATGGAATAGGGGAGAGCTGGGAACTTTCCGGAGTGGCCGGAGATGTTTCCGTTGTGGCTAACGGAGACCATAAGGGAACTTCGCTGACGACACTGATCGAAAAATTTCCTAAGGAGCTTTTGGGAAGCTCCGTAGTGGAACGTTTTGGCCATGAGTTTCCAATCCTGATCAAATTTATTGACGCCAAACTGGATCTCTCCATTCAATTGCACCCACATGATGATCTGGCCAAAGAAAGGCACAACTCCTTCGGAAAAACGGAAATGTGGTACATTATGGATGCAGATCCTGGCGCCGAGCTTATTGTTGGGTTTAACAGGGACGTTACCCGTGAAGAGTACGCCCAAAGCCTGGAAAACGACACCCTTCTTGAACTGCTGAATTACGAACCGGTTTCTGAAGGGGACACTTTTTTTATTAATACGGGAAAAGTACACGCCATAGGTGCCGGGGTGCTGTTGGCTGAAATACAGCAAACCTCGGATATTACTTATCGCATTTTCGACTTTAACCGTAGAGACAAGGATGGAAATCTGAGGGAACTGCACACGGAGTTGGCCTTAGATGCTCTGGATTATAAGAAAAAGGATGATTTTAAGGTAAACTATCCAAAAGAGAAGGACAACGTCAATGATATGGTATCCTGCCCTTATTTCAAGACTAACTTTTTGCATTTGTCTTCGGACCTTGAGCAGGACACCAGCAATCGGGACTCCTTTACGATATATATGTGCGTAGACGGTGAAGCGGTAATTGCCAATGATTCAGGCTCTGTTAGCATTGCAAGGGGCGAAACTGTATTAATGCCAGCCAATAGCGAACAGATCAGTATCCGTACTAAGGCATCCAAACTTTTGGAAGTCACAGTCTGATTGTGCAACAGTGAAAAACTGATCTTCTTTTTGTTTAATTTTGAAAAAAACTACAAATGGCAAGTATAAGGGATTTGAAGAAAGACATCAATTATGTATTAGGCGATATTATTGAAGCCGTGTACCTTCTTGAATCTTCTTCGGATAAGGAAGGGTCTAAGGAAGGCACCGAAATAATTGATGGCGCCATCAATACTTTTGACGATCTGATCGCAAAAGTAAATGACCAGAAAGTGGAGAACCGCAAAGCACATCTCAAAGAGGTCAGAAAAGAACTTGAAGAAAAAGCGAATGCCCTGATTGCCAAGCTCAATAAACTTAATTGAGCCAATCCTGAATCTATTCTGCAGTTTTGATCTTATCCAGGTAAGAACGGAGTTCCTTTCCGTATTTGGAATCAGCTACCTCCGGGCTCAATACGGTATAGACCGAATCCAGGTATTTGGCATTGGCGTCCGGAACTTCCTTTACAGCTATATAAGGGGCGATCTCAGAGTCTTTGTTGTTCAGCGCAAAATTGATAGCGTATAAATAGCCACGCACAAGATTGCGATCACTGGCTCGTTGAATAGAATCCATCGCGAGGGAGTCCTGCTGAACCTCAGGATCGAATGCAGCCTGTAGATACTCCAGGTTTTTGGAATTGAAACGAGACATGACCTCCCGGTACTCTTCCAGTTTCTTATGGGTTTCAGAACCTGATATTCTGGCTTTGGTATCAAAAGTATTCCAGGCAGTATTTATGGTTATGGTACCTGGCTCGCCAAAAAAAGTGATCCTGTCATTAATGTCATTATTATCCGTTTTGTCCAGATAGAGATAGAATATCTCCGCATGATCCAGGGGGATCTCGAAATTGAAATTCCCGTCACCGGCAATCTTTAACGAGTCTATGGTCACTAATACGGAATCAGGGATATGCTGAAGATAGAGTGTACCTTTTTTTAGGCCTTTGACATTTCCAGTAACTATCATACTGCTCTCTGAACTATTTGAGCCACAGGAATATAGTACTACAATGAGCATTAAAAAAAAGCCGATCTTCTTCATCTTATCCAAATTTGTGCGGCAAATATCAACAAACTTTGCGGAATACTAAACTTTTGATGCGATTTCCATAAGGTAAGCGCATAACAGAGCTCCACCAGTCCCGACTACATATCCGAATACGGCCAGAAGCACTCCTACAGAGGTCAGTGATGGATGGAATTCGGCAGCTACCACCGGTGCTGATGCGGCTCCACCCACATTGGCCTGGCTGCCAACCGCCAGGAAAAAATAGGGAGCTTTTATGAGTTTGGCTACCAGAATAAGGAGTCCGGCATGTATGGAGATCCAGATCAGTCCGAGAGCCAGCAGGCCCGGATTTTCGAGGATACGGCTTAAGTCCATTTTCATTCCAATAGTGGCGACGAGAATATAAATAAAGACGCCTCCAATCTTACTGGCTCCTGCACCTTCGTAGTTTTTGGCTTTGGTAAATGATAGGATTATACCAATTGCGGTAGCAATGACAACCATCCAGAAGAAATTCCCTCCAAGGAAGGACAAAAAGCTTTTGGGATTGCTGATCACCTCTGAACCTTGGACCAGTAGCGTACTGAGATAGCCACTAAAGAAATGGGCGATACCTACTGCGGTAAAAGCAAAGAAAGTCATCATAATGTAGTCCCTTATACTGGGTACCCGGGTAATGCGCTCTGCAAACTCAGAAACCGTAATCTTCAACTCCTCAATGGCAGAAACATCTGCTTTTAGCCAGCGATCTATTCTTTTTGTTCTGCCGACACCCCATAACAGCACGGCCATCCAGATATTTGCCCCGATCACATCTACCAGGACCATCTGGCTGAATTTCTTCGGATTGTATTGAAAGATCTCAAACATGGCAGCCTGATTGGCCCCTCCGCCGATCCAACTTCCCGCTATGGTGGAAAGACCACGCCATGTAGCGTCAAAATCATTACCACCCACCGTTTCAGGGGAAAATATCGACATGATGAGTATGGCAATAGGTCCGCCTATAATAATCCCTGTGGTACCCGTCAGGAACATGATGAGGGCCTTGGAACCCAGGTTTGCGATGGCCTTAAGGTCTATGCTTAAAGTCATCAGGACAAGCGCGGCGGGCAACAAGTATCTACTGGCCATAAAATATAAGCGCGACTCATGTTCAACCAGCTCACCGTTTTCGTTAAGGCTTTGCCATTCCGGTGCGATAATACCAACGGAAGTAAGGATACCGGGTAATAAATAACACATCAGTACTCCGGGAATAAAAGAGTAGAATCTTTTCCAGAAGTTGGTTTTTAAGGAAGAGGTGTAAAAAACGAAACCAAGGCAAAGCGCCAGAAGGCCAAAAACCACCGTATCATCGGTAATTAACGGCACGGCTAGTTCGGTTTTTTCCATAAAAGCGGGTTATTGCTTCCAAATATAATCAAATTGGGACGCCTTCGGGGAAAAACAGATTATATGTTAAGCCAATAGGTGAGTTTTAGGTTGATGGACCTGAAGCGAGGCGAAAACCGATCCACAAAGTAGTTGTCATTGTACACCAGGAAGAGGTCAGACAGAGGGGCAAAACGCCATTGCAAGCGCGAATTGATCCCCAGATTATCCCTTTGATTGCTGTATTGCACCAGGGTAGACCAGAAAATGGACTTGGTAAACGTCAGGTTTATCCTGGGGCTTAAAAGCCAGAGATCGGCAGTGGCAAAGGGAGCCGGTAGTTCTATGTGGTCGTAATTGATATCCAGGCTGAGTATCGCCTTGGGCTGTAGCCTCAGAGAGAGCCCTCCTTCAATGGAAAATCGGTTCCCGTTGAAGAATCTACCTACGGAAGTCTCCAGCTCATAGGAAAACACCTGGGCCCTGTTACTTTCATAGGCAAAGCGCAAGGCATTAAAATGATAACCCTGGTCTGCAGGCAGGGGAGTGGCCCCGTCAGTGCCCGTGGGGTCAAAAGTATCTGTGAGGAAGACGAAACGGTTGGAAAACTCCAATCCGAACTCCGACTGATCCCGCATACTGAATCCCCAACTGGCGCGGATATCGTGATCCGTTTTTTGGAAATCCAGACCCGGCCTCCAGGTGATGATCGGGAAAAACTCAATGGAATGGCTGTTAACCGGACCCCTTTTGGGCCAGAATACGGCTTCTACCGAAGTAGCGGATTTCACAATGTCTTTTCTGCGAATGAACCCCAGGTCCGATGAGAATTCTTCATCGACAAATACCCAGTCCGTAAAAACATTGAAAAACCTTGAATTCCTTCCCAGAAAAGCGCCCAGAGAATAATTGCCTTCTGAATCATCAGGCTGAAAGGATTTGTGTCCGTAGAATTTGCCAATCCAGACATTGTCTTCGGAGGCCAGATTGTAATCGATCCCGATCACCCTGTTATACTCCTCTTCCCGTTCAACAAAGTCGTAATCCTTAAAAGACTGTCGATTGATAAAAAAGAGGCCGATGTTCGACCTGGCAAACACCTTTTGCTGCAGCGCGAGCATCATATTGTTATTGGATGCTATTTCATTCTCAAGGTCCTCGTCAGTTTGTATATTCAATAATCCCAAACGAAGGTTCTCATTGAGTTTCCCACTGAGCCTTATACCTCCAATGATACGGTTTTGGATACTATTATCTGCACTGTCTGTAGCGATACCTATCCGGCGTGAGAAAAAGGGGTTGGCATCTCGTCCACCACCAAAACTCCCGAAGAGGTCGTTATTGTCTATAAAGAATTGCCTGCGCTCGGGAAGCGAGATCTCAAAACGTGTGAGGTTGGTGAAAATATCATCAACTTCCACATTACTGAAATCCGGATTCAGGGTGATATCAAGATTCATCCCATTTCCAATGGCAACCTTGGCGTCACCTCCTACCTTGATGTTGTTTTCACCTACGTCTGTCTCAAAATCCTTATCGCTGATAGCGTTTACATATGGGATGATGGCCAACGGAGTCCGGGATCTGCCTAAGGGCTTTTCAAACAGCATATCGCCCATAAATGCGAGGTTTATGAGTGACTGGTTCTGCGGAACCTTGTACCATACACTTCTCTCGTTATTTTGAAAGTCAAAACGATAACTTTGAAACCTCCATTTGGTCTCACCTTCCCTGAATTTGAAGGAAGTCAGAGGTATAGCCAGCTCAGCGGTGTAATAACCATCATAGATCTTCGAGTCTCCCTTCCACTTAACATCCCAGGACGTGGTAAACCCTCGCAGACTGGAACCTCCTCCGGATATCAGCGCTTCCCTCCGTACTCCCAGGGGGTTTATTCCAAAAAGAAAGGCATTGGTCCCATCGTTAAAGGTATCGAACAACAGACTTATATTGTCACTACCCCCGGCCCGAAAATCCCGTTGCAGAGAGGTAATCGTATAATCATCTCCGGGAGTATATTGGGTAATACCGATGTACAGAGTGGTTTCGCTAACCAGCATACGAATGTCCGTCTGATATTCAGCGGGAATGGAATCTGAGGGAAAATATTGCTGAAAAGGACCTGCGGTTTCGGCAGTTTTCCAGGCAGCTTCATCTAATATGCCATCTGGTTCTATGGTCTCAACGGTATGCTTTACAGTAAAGGATTTTTGGGGAGTTTGTCCGAAACTTAGGAGGGAGAAGATTAGAAATGCTGTAAAGCAAATCGGTTTGGCCATTAGTTTTGAATTAGTCAGCAGGCCCAAATTTAAGCCAATAATCCGTTAAAAAAATGCCAAATTTTAGCCCGGAATTGATAAAGATTTAACGACTTCGCCTAGGATTTCTTAAACTTTTTCTTCCGTTTTTTCTTGGGGTTTTTAAAGAGGCGTTTAAAAAATCCATCCCTTTTCACCGGTTTACAATTCAGGCTGGCCAAAATTTCCTGATCGGGTTTCTCGAAGCGCACCCGGGTAATATGGTTGAAGGAAGGATCACGGTTCAATTCTTTCATAAAAGTGGCAAAAAGAGGAAGGGCGGCACTGGCGCCTTGTCCGAGGCTGGTACTTTTAAACCCTATCTCGTGCTGATCCAGTCCTACCCAGCTTACATGCACCAGCTTCGGCGTAATCGCGGCAAACCAGGCATCCTTATTGTTTTGTGTAGTACCGGTTTTTCCGGCGATGTCGTTCCTCAGGCCATAAGTAGTACGGATCCTCGCGGCTGTACCTTCATTGACCGTGGTTTTCATCATTTCTACCATTAGCTTGCGGGTAGCATCTGAAAGCGCCTGTTCTTCAGGATCTGCCTCCTGGTGTTCAAAAAGCGGCTCTCCATTGGCCCGGGTAACTTTAGTGATCAAATAGGGACGAACTGCCCTGCCGTCATTCGCGAAGCTGGCATAAGCACCGGCTAATTCATCCAGTCCTATCTCACCGGTTCCCAGTGCAAGTGAAGGTTGTTCAGGAAGCTCAGCGGTAATCCCCATATTGGCCGCCTGGCTTATTACAGTAGGAATTCCTGTCTTCTCCAATACTTTTACGGCAACCGTGTTCACCGATCGGCTCAGGGCCTGTTCCATAGAGTAATTCAGGTAGGTTTCATCCTCATCACTGGAATTACCGGGCGACCAGCCTTCCAGATTTTTGTACTCTATTTCCTGAGCGGAAAAATAGGTACAGGGACTTATACCACTTTCCAGGGCAGCCGCATATACAATGGGTTTAAAAGTAGATCCCACCTGTCTTTTGCTTTGTGAAATATGGTCGTATTTGAAATGCTTGTGATCAATGCCACCTATCCATGTCAGCACGGCTCCGGTAGCCGGATCTAAAGACAAGGATCCGGTATTGAGGAATTTCATATAATGCCGTAGGCTGTCAATGGTACTGGCCTGAATACTCAGGTCTCCCTCCCAACTGCTTAAAACCATAGACTTTTTTGTAGAAAGGGAGTCTATCGCTTCGCTCTCACTAAGACCTTGACTGATCAATTTTTTAAAGGGACCGGAGTTTTTTACAGCACGGTTTATCAGTCCTTTATCCCGTATCCAGGGTGCACTATTGCCATGGCTTTTTTCAAATTGCCGTTGCAGCTTGCTCATATGCGCGGCCATGGTCTTTTCCGCCAGGAGCTGCATTTTATAGTCCAGTGTAGTATAGATCTTGAGGCCTGAAGTGTAAATGCTCAGTCCGTCGTCATCATTCTTTATTTCCTTTAGCCGCAGCAGCCTTTTTCGCAGTTCTTCTCTAAAGTAAGGCGCAATGCCTGTACTGTGATCGTAGTCTTTGTAGTTTAAGACCAGCGACTTCTCGATGATACTGTCCGCTTCCGCTTCCGCCAGGTACTCGTTGCGCACCATAGACCTTAGAACCAGGTCTCTCCGGGCTTTGCTTTTTTCGGGAAATACCCTGGGATTGTAAGAATAGGTCGCTTTGAGCATTCCAACCAAAACCGCGCTCTCTTCAATCCTGAGGTCTTTGGCATTTTTGCCAAAGAATTTCTGTGAAGCACTTTCAATTCCAAAAGTATTATCACCAAAAGAAACCGTATTCAGATAGTGCAAGAGCAAATCCCCTTTGGGATACACAGACTCCAGTCGCCTGGCAATGATCATTTCCTTGAGTTTGGTTGCCACGAGTCTTAGTTTGCCGGAAGCCTCTCTAGGATATAGGTTCTTTGCCAATTGTTGACTTATGGTACTACCTCCTCCGGCAGACTTGTCACGGAGTAGTACAGTTTTGAAAGCCACGCGAAAAAGGCTTCTATAGTCTACTCCTGAATGCTCATAAAACCTTTCGTCTTCAATAGCCACCAAGGCATCGGCCAGGTGCTGAGGAACTTCTTCCTTTGTTATCGGCTGTCTGTCATAGAGAAAATACTTGCCAATAAGCACGCTATCACGGGAATAGATCTCGGACGCCTCCTGGTATTTAAGGTTCGCCAACTCGTCTGTCGAAGGGATCTTACCCCAAAGCCCTAAATTCACACTTATCACGAATAAGGAACAGAAGAACAAAACTGCTCCTAGTATATATAAGAGGTATCTGAGGATTAAAGATCTTTTCTTTTTTGAATTCAAGGTTCGCTAATTTGGGTGCAAGATGAAATTAAAAAATTAAAATGGCACCAACCTTAACAATTGCTTAAATTTCTATTTAATACATTTGGCCAAAACCAAAAGCATGAAAAAACTGGCTGTACTGCTTTTCCTGGGGTGCAATTTTTTATACAGCAAACCTCCCGTCTGGTCAAAAACCGGTCACAGGACCATTGGATTGGTAGCAGAGCAACACCTGAAGGCTAAGACAAAAAGGGCCTTAAAGAAATTGCTGAATGGGCAGAGCTTGGCGGCGGTCTCTACCTTTGCGGATGAGATCAAGGCAGACAGTACATTTCGAAAATTCAGCGCCTGGCACTATGTAAATATACCACCAGGCCAGAAATACGGGGAGGAACCTCCAAGTCGCTACGGCGACCTCATTGTGGGTATTGAAAAATGCATCGCTGTAGCACAGGATAAGGAATCCCGAGCTGAAGACCGGGTGTTTTATCTCAAAATGCTAATACATCTTATCGGAGACCTGCATCAGCCCATGCATGTTGGAAAACTAGAGGATAGGGGAGGGAATGATATTCAGATCCAGTGGTTTGATCGTGGAACGAATCTTCACCGGCTCTGGGATGCGAATATGATAGACGATTACGGGATGAGTTATACCGAACTGGCTGATAAGCTGCCCAAAATCTCAAAAAAGCAAATCAAGGCCATTCAAAAGGGTGATGTGCTTGATTGGGTGGATGAGAGCCGGGACATTGCCGATAAAGTCTACGAGTCCGTAGAAGTAGGTGAGAAACTTTACTATAGATATCGTTACGTCTGGTGGGGCACCGTTGAAAATCAGCTACTTAAAGGTGGAGTAAGGTTAGCCAAAGTGCTAAATGATCTATTTTGAATCCCTTCTGAATCCCAATTTTATTCCTTTTGCCTTAATATTTAACCAGTCATCGAATTGATATACCCTGGCACGGGTTTTGAAGTTATATAAGTAGAGTTTTCTGCGAGGAAATTAGTGTTATTACCCGCCCGCTAAAGATAGTAGGGAACTTGTAAAGAAAAGGGTGTTAAAAAATCGGTTCAATCGGATCGATTTTTTATTTAATTACCCTGAAGGTCAGATTTATCCGCTCTCCAATGGTTCTGGCCGTTTTTGGGATCTGATGCAGCCAGTGGTGCTGTGTTGGGCCCTGCATTAGCAACAAACTTCCGTTTTCCAGTAACAATTTATGTCTCAATTCAGTGCGATTTCGATGTTTTAGATGAAAGAAACGCTCTTGCCCAAGGCTTATGGAGGCAATAACCGGATTTCTGCCCAGTTCTTTTTCGTTGTCTGCATGCCAGCCATTGCTATCGCGCCCATCCCGGTAAAGATTTAGAAGGCAGGTAGTAAAGCTAACCGCGCAAAGTGCTTCAATACCTTCTTTAAGTATCCGGATTTCAGGGGTAAACGGCTCCGGGTGCATGGTAATGTTGGAATAGGCGTAGGGCTTTCCGTTATTGCCATACAGGGCTGTGAGCCTAGGTTGGGGATAGGTCTTGCCAAATACCGTAATCGGATCCTGTCTCCAGCTTACCGAATCCCTGAGTTCCCGGAATATGTCACCGGCCTGGGCCGGGTCGAGAAAGTTGGGAATATAGCTGATATCCGCATCAGGAAGATCCAGATTTTGAACGATGAGTTTGTGCATTCGCTAATTTAAGACATTTTTGAGCTGCTTTCGGTAAGCAGATGGCGTCTGTCCGGTAAATGACTTGAACGACTTATTGAAATGCGAGAAATTGTTGAATCCGCATTCAAAACACACTTCGGTAATGCTCATTGGCTGTTCCGCCAGCAATTTGGAAGCGTGGACCAAACGGTATTCGTTAAGGAATTGCACAAAGGTCTTATTAGTGATCTTTTTAAAGTACCTGCAGAAGGATGGTACGGTCATACTCACCTTCTCCGCCATTTCCAATAAGGTGATCTCTTCCCGGAAATGCGCTTTGACATAGTTAAATACAATATTGATACGGTTGTTGTCCTTAACCTCGGTTTCCAGAGAAAAACCTTCGGCATTGAGGACTTTAAACTCCTTGGACTTACCCAACTCGTTCAGGATGTTCAATATGGCCAAAAGCCTGCTGAAGTCGGATTGTGTTTCCAGGGTTTCCATTTGCTCCCCAATGAGATCCTTGGTTTCCCCGTAAAAGGCGACACCACCTCTGGCTACCTGGAACAATTCCTGTATCCTTTTCATCTCCGGGATATCGAAAAAATCATTTCCCAGAAAATCCAAACGCATCTGAACCACGATCTCACTTTTATTTCCGGTCAGGTAATCCGTAAGTCCGCAATGCGGAAGATCGCTGCCTATCAGGATGAGGTCGCCATCAGTATAATAGGACATATGACTGCCTATTTGGCGTTTTCCGGATCCTCCGTTCACATATACCAGTTCTATTTCCGGGTGATAGTGCCAGCTGTTGTTCTTATTAAGCCTGTCCTGATCAAATTTCTGGTACGTATAGGAGTTACCGAAATTGGGAGCAATGGCTTCAAAAGTAGGTTTTTGCTTTATCATTATTTGAGTCTTACACATACAAAATTAACAAGGCCCTCAAACGTGCAACTTTGCAAAATTACCCAAAATATGTTCTATATTACCTCTTAACTATTTTTTAACCTATTTGCAGGTTAAAATAACACATAAAGTGGAAAATTATGATGTAGTTCCGGCTAGATTTCAGCAGTAGGTTTGTACTGTCAAATTTATTCATGAATCTAAAAAACAAGAAGTTATGAAAGTAAATTGGAAAATCACGACAGTTGTAGCCGCCCTGTTCATTTCCATGACAGGTTTGGCTAAAGAAGCGAAGCATCTGCTTGAAATCGGGACAGAAGGAAAAAGCCTCATTTTTAAACTTCCGGCACAGTCGGCAGAAACAAAAATCAGCTTATTTGATCCCGAAGGACGTATTATTTTCTCTGATGCCGTTGAGGATCAGGAATTTTATGCAAAGCGGTTCGACCTGGATCTGCTGGAAGAAGGGGTCTACTCCATGAAAGTGGAAAACACTTTGAGAGAGATCACTTATTCCATAGATATAGATGAACCATCAGTAGAGATCCTTGCTAAGAAGGAGCGGACCAAACCGGTATTCAGAAAAACGGAAGACAAGGTCTTTTTGAACCTTCTGAACCTTGAAGGGAACAGTGTTTCTGTAAAGGTGATCGATGGTAACGGAAGAATGCTTTACAAAGAGGTGTTTAAGGGGGATCTGCTGATCGAGAAGGCCTTTAACTTTGAGAAAGCCTTTGATGACAGTTACACCCTGGTTGTAAAGGACGATCAAAACACCTATTACGAAACCATTGTGGTCAATTAGTTTAGTTAATTTTAATTCCAAGGAAAAGGGGTCATTAAATGGCCCCTTTTTTTATAAAGCGTTTTAGCTTGTCTCTTTTTCCCTGTGGAAGGGAGGTGTTGCTGAGTGCGAGTTGAAGTATTTCCTGATCTTTCTCTTTGGCGTATAGTAAACTAAAGAACTGTGTAATTGTCAGTGGGTTTTTTGAAGCTTCAACCAGCTCGAGCGTATCTCCTGCAGCAACCTTACCCTCTTCCAAGACTCTCACGTAGGTTCCGGGATTTCCATATTCAATAAACTGCCTGAGGATCTCCTGGTCTCCGAAGCGGACACCTAATTTATAGCAGGGTTCCCTGGGTTGCGATACCTGTACCAGGGCCGTACCCAGCCGGAAAACATCCCCGATCCGGATCTGGGAATCGTCCATATCCCCAACACTGAGATTTTCTCCGAACATACCCCAATCCCAGCTCAAGCCGGGATAGCGGTCCTTCCAGTAAGGATAATGATTGGCAGAATAGAGATAACAGGCCTTGTCCGGCCCCCCGTGCACCTTGCGATTGGCGATAGTATCATTGGCAACTACCTCTTTTTCTAGCGCTATGGGAGATGAGGTAGGGTACTTGTAAATGCCGGTTTTTTCTTCTTTCCCATTCCAGAAAATGGTTGTGGGTTTCCCGATATTCGTAGCAATTATCTTCATTGCATAAAGATAAAAAAACCACCCTGCTGCTGCAGAGTGGTCCGCTTATTTTTTTGATAAATTCGTTTCTAGTCCTCTTCCTTTTCCAATTTCCTCGTTAAGGTAAAGCCTGCAAAAAGCCCGGCCCCGGCCATGAGGAAGATGGTGCCCGGAAAGGCCACTTCTTCACGCATTCCTAAATTGTAAGAGAAAAAAGATGCAAGAAAGATGGCAATTCCTATACCCATAAGCAAAAGTGCCAGGTTCAGTATCAGTATCTTCCAGAATGGTGCGGTACCGCTGCGTTTACCTTTTACAAAAATACTGGCGTCAGCTCCTTTTTCTATAAGGGCCAAACGCTCTTTATTCCTTGTGGAAAAGTATAAATAGAATACCCCAAAGATTGCCCCGAATATGACTGCTGTTATGATTATTTCTCCTCCCATGTAATTGTTTTTTGATGATTAAACATTTGGTTTGCCCGTAGGACGGATAGTTTTTGAAAAAGGTTACATTCAATTGGATTTTTTTTTAAATATGTAACCTGAACCCTTTTTATGACGTCTTATGAGCTAAATGAGCCAAAACCTAGACCAACACTATATTGAGCGGGCTTTAAATGGGGATACCAGAGCCTATGCGGTGCTAATAGACAGATATAAGCATATGGTCTATACTATGGCCGCCCAGATAGTCAAAAATAATGAGGATGCGGAAGAAGTTGCTCAGGATGTTTTTTTAAAAGCCTTCAAGGCCTTAAACAGCTATAAGGGGGACGCCAAGTTCTCTACATGGCTATATAAAATTGCATATTATCGAAGCCTGGATTATCTGAAGAAAAAGCAAAGAAGAATAAGTACGACCACAATAGACGTTTCACGGGAATACAGTATTTCTGCTCTGGATAGTGAAATGGATGACATGGAAGTACAGGAAAGACAGCAAATGGTAAAAAAAGCCATACAACAACTTCCGGAAGATGACGGGGTTTTGATCACATTGCATTATTACGAAGAGCTATCGCTGAAAGAGATTTCAGAAATTATGGGAAACAGTCCCAACGCCTTAAAGGTAAGATTGCACCGGGCGAGGAAAAAACTGGCAGATTTGTTAAAAAGTACTGTAGAACCGGAAATTTTAAATAGTTATGGAGGAAAATAAGGAAAAGATACTGGATCAGTTTATCGAGAAGACCGTTAAGGAAGCCGGTCTGGATTCTCCATCTATGGATTTCACCTCGGTAGTACTTTCAAAGCTGGAATCCCAAAAGAGTACGATTACAGCTTACAAACCCTTGATCTCTTCCCGTACCTGGGCTATACTGATCGCGATCCTCTCTGCTACCGGGATCTGGGTTTTGTTTGGTAAGGCAGAATTTGAGTTCAGATGGCTTAAGGGTTTGGGCCTGGATACCTCTGCAATTAGCACATATATGGACAGGCCGGTTAATATTGAACTACCGGATATTGCCATGTATGCTATTGTAATTATGGCACTCTTTGCCTTACTTCAGGCAATTCTACTAAAGGCACGCTGGGATAAACGTTTTCTTCCGGGTTGAACGGGTCCAGATCCAGGGATGCCGGAATCAGATCAGGTAGTTTAAAGCCCAGTACATCAGTCCGAATTGCAAAGGAATACGTGCTATGAGTAGCCATACGGGTAGCCCCATACTCGCTTTTTTATCCCGTAACATATGAATATGTACAAGCAGGAAAACCACCAGCATCAGGACAATACCGTAGACGCTTATATTTCTGGTACCTGAAAAACACAGGCCCAGGCCCAATAAGATCTCAGCAATCCCGCTAAGCCAGACCAACAGCTCTGGTTTCGGGAGGTAGGCAGGCATAATGCGCAGATATATGCGTGGGCGGATAAAGTGAAACAAGCCAGCAAAAACATAAATGCCGGCCATAAGATAAAGGTGCCAGGGATACTGCATGATGGCCTAAATTAATACAAAAAGCTTAGCTTGAGCAAACCAATTCAGGCTATAAACGGTATCCCTGGCCTTTCTTAATTTATTTCACCATTTCGTAACTCCGCTTGATGAAGCGGGTTAGCTCTTCCCCTTTCAACAAACCTTTGGATAATCTTGCCAGATCAATTGATTGATTGATGAGGCGCTCTCTTTTCTTAGCGGTTTTGGTGTTGAGGATCTCACTGACCAACTCGTGGTTGGTATTGACAATAAGATTGTACATTTCCGGCATATTACCCATGCCGAACATCCCACCGCCTCCGGTTTGTTGCATTTCCTTCATCCTGCGCATGAATTCCGGTTCCGTGATCATAAACGGAGCCGCATCACTGTCCATGGCCTCCAGTTGTACGGTATAGCTCTTGTCGTCTATCACCTCTTCGAGATTGCCTTTGAGCTTTTCCTTCTCCTCATCAGAAAGTTTGGAGATCTGCGTATCCTCCTTTTTGATGAGGTTATCCAGGTTGTCCGCATCCACTCTTGCGAAGGACAATTTCTCTTTGGAAGTTTCCAGTTTCTGCATCAAATGAGATACGATAGGGGAGTCCATCAACAGCACTTCGTAGCCCTTGGCCTTTGCGGCCTCAATATAGCTGTGTTGCGCTTCTTTGTCTGAGGCGTAAAGCACTACCAGCTTGTCGTCCTTATCCGTTTGCAGATCTTTTATCTTCTCCTGCAGTTCTTCAAACGTAAAGTAATTACCATCAACCGTAGGGTAAAGTGCAAATTTGTCAGCCTTTTCAAAGAATTTTTCTTCGGACAACATTCCGTACTCAATGACGATCTTAATGTCATTCCATTTCTTTTCAAAATCCTCCCGGTCTTTTTTGAAGATAGAACTAAGCTTATCCGCAACCTTTCTTGTGATATATGAGGAGATCTTTTTTACCGCCCCATCTGCCTGCAGGTAAGACCGCGACACATTTAACGGAATGTCCGGAGAATCTATAACTCCTCTTAGCATGGTAAGGAATTCCGGTACTATCCCTTCTACATTATCCGTAACAAATACCTGGTTCTGATATAGCTGAATCCGGTCTTTCTGGATATTGAGATCGGTTGTCAGTTTCGGAAAATATAGTATTCCGGTAAGGTTAAAAGGGTAATCTACATTCAGGTGGATGTGGAACAGGGGTTCCTCAAATTGCATAGGGTATAACTCCCGGTAGAAACCTTTATAGTCTTCCTCTTTCAGGCTGGCAGGTTTTTTAGTCCAGGCCGGATTGGGATTGTTGATGATATCGTCTACTTCCTGAGTTGGGGCCGGATCTTCTTCTTTGGCTCCCTCTGGTTTTGGAAGGGTTTCCGTACGTGTCCCAAACTTGATCGGGATTGGCATGAACTTGTTGTACTTCCTTAGCAATTCCCTGATCCGGGATTCTTCGAGAAATTCGGTGGAGTCTTCCGCTATATGAAGTATGATCTCCGTACCGTGAGATTCTTTGTTTCCCTTTTTTAGTGTAAATTCCGGAGAGCCGTCGCAAGACCAGTGCGCCGCAGGCTCGTCTTTGTAACTCTTGGTGATGATCTCTACTTTATCTGCAACCATGAAGGCGGAGTAGAAGCCAAGTCCAAAATGACCTATGATACCCGCATCCTTACCGCTGTCCTTGTACTTATCTAAAAACTCCTCTGCTCCGGAGAAGGCAACTTCATTGATGTATTTCTTTACCTCTGTGGAAGTCATCCCGATTCCCTGGTCCAGTACGTGAAGCTTTTTGTTCTCCTTATCCACCTTTACTTCTATCTGAGGATCGCCGTATTCTATTTTGGCTTCCCCTATGGAGGTAAGATGTCTGAGCTTTAAAGTAGCGTCTGTAGCATTGGAGATCAGTTCCCTGAGGAAGATCTCGTGATCGCTGTATAAGAATTTCTTAATTAATGGAAATATGTTTTCTACTGAAACATTGATTTTGCCTGTGGCCATGTCTAAATATTTTTTAGTCAATTACTACTGCCGAAAGGCAAAAAAAGTACCATTGTTAAAAACAGTGACAAACTGACACCCCTCAGGGCCATAAAAACAAGGGGAAGTAAAAGTTTAACATATTTTTTTGTTTAATATATTTGTTTAAATATTAAACGTTATATATATTTGACATGATTATCAATGACTTAGTTGCTATGAAGGAGTCGCTAATGTTTTGTAATCAGTTTGTTTATTAATTGGTTAGGTTGTTTGAAAAGCGTGCTTTCCCCGAAAGCGCGCTTTTTTATGCAATATTCCCAAATAATTAACATCTATATTGTATAATATTTTTTAAATTTGCTTAAACAAAAATTCTAAAAATGGCAACAAAAGCGGCGGCGAAAAAGGACCTCAGGAAAAACATCATTTCCGCATATATGGAGTTCGTGCTGGAAAACGAAACTAGGCCAAGATCCGTATTCAAATTCTGCAAATTGAACAATATAAAAGAAGAGGATTTTTATAAACATTTTGGTTCCATTGAAGGACTTGAAAAAGAGGTATGGCAGCAGTTCTATCACCAGACTTCTTCGCTATTGGAGAAGAATGAAGCTTATGAAAGCTATTCCAGCAGGGATAAAATGCTCAGCTTTTTCTTTACATTCTTTGAATTGCTGACCCTTAACAGAAGTTATGCCCTTTTTGCACTTGGATCGCATAAGAATACCCTGAGCAGCCTGGAGCAGTTATCTGTATTAAGGCGTTCGTACAAGGATTTCGTCAATCTGCTTATTTCAGAAGATAATGCTGAGAAGAACCTGAAGATAACGAAATACAACCCAAAGTTGCTTTCCGAAGCGGCCTGGTTACAGTTTTTGTTTTTGCTCAAATTCTGGATAGACGATTCTTCCGCCGGATTTGAAAAAACAGATCTGGCCATAGAGAAATCGGTCAATACCATTTTTGATGTATTTGACAATACTCCCCTGGAACGCATAGTAGATCTCGGAAAATTCCTTTTTAAAGAAAGATTCGCCTAACATATATCCCTGAATTTAATGAAGACCTTAGACAGGATACCTACTGGAAAAATAGAAAGAGCCGGACAACTCGTAAAAACCGGCATCAAAGTCGGAGGAAATTATGTTAAGTACTACGGCAAGAAACTGGTGACCCCGGGACTGGATAAGGAAGAATTGAACGAGAATAATGCCTCGGATATTTACGACGGTCTTAAAAATCTAAAGGGAAGTGCGCTGAAAGTTGCTCAAATGCTAAGTATGGAGAAGAATCTTCTGCCACGTGCCTATGTGGAGAGGTTTTCCCTTGCTCAGTTTTCAGTTCCCCCACTCTCAGCGCCTTTGGTGAGGAAAACCTTCAGAAAATATTTCGGTAAATATCCGGAAGAGGTTTTTGACACTTTTAACGAGAACTCTATCAATGCTGCCAGCATAGGCCAGGTACATAAGGCCTCAAAAAAAGGTACGGAATTGGCCGTAAAAATTCAATATCCCGGTGTAGCGGAAAGCATAAGCAGTGACCTTGCCCTTGTAAAGCCTGTAGCCCTGCGCATGTTCAACCTCCAGGCCAAGGATTCCGATAAATATTTTAAAGAGGTAGAGCACAAACTCATTGAGGAAACAAATTATGAACTCGAGCTGAGCCAAAGTGTTGAGATCACCACAGCTTGCCAGCATATCCCAAATCTTGAGTTTCCGAGATACTACAAAGAATTATCCAGTGAACGTATACTCACCATGGACTGGATGCACGGTCAGCATTTGGGCGAATTTACCAAAACCGCCTTCGATGCGGATCTGGGAAATAAGCTGGGGCAAACCCTTTGGGATTTCTATATGTTGCAGATGCATGGACTTAGAAAAGTACATGCGGATCCGCATCCCGGGAATTTCCTGGTCAGCGAAAGAGACACTTTGATCGCTATAGATTTCGGATGTATCAAGGAATTGCCGGATGAGTTTTACAATCCTTATTTTGAGCTGGCACAAAGGGATAATATCAATGATGACGAGTACCTGACTCAAAAATTGGTAGACCTGGAGATACTGTCCAGTCAAGATACCCCGGAGGAACATCGTTTTTTCAAAGCTCTGTTCAAGGAAATGCTGAGCTTGTTTACCTCTCCGTTTAACGAAGCCGAATTTGATTTTGGAGATGAGGTATTCTGGGGCCGTATCGCCGACCTGAGCGAGCGCTATTCCAAGGACGAGCGCATCAGGCGTATGAACGGGAACAGAGGCTCAAAACATTTCCTGTATATAAATCGAACATTCTTTGGGCTTTATAACCTGCTCCATGACCTTAAAGCCAAAGTGACGGTAAAGAACTTTGAAAAGTACCTTACCGGGTTTCCTGTCAGAAAGGCCAGCGCATAAATCAATTATTTTTTGGTTATCTTAGATTTTGCGTTAAGCTTTACAACTTAAGGAACCGATCAGACTTTTCAAAAGAACGAAACAAACCACAACATGTACAACTCCAAAATAATAGGCCTGGGTTATTTTGTGCCCGATAACGTCGTGACCAATGACGACCTTTCCAAACTGATGGATACCAATGACGAATGGATCCAGGAAAGAACAGGTATCAAAGAACGAAGGCATGTGATCAAAGGAGAGGACACTACAACTTCTATGGGAGTCAAGGCCGCCAGGATTGCCATTGAAAGGGCCGGAATTGATAAGGACGATATTGATTTCATTGTATTCGCGACCTTAAGTCCTGATTACTACTTCCCGGGCCCGGGAGTGTTGGTACAGCGAGATCTGGGAATCAAAACCGTTGGGGCTGTGGATATCAGAAATCAATGTTCCGGTTTTGTTTACGGCGTTTCTCTGGCAGATCAGTATATCAAGAGTGGGATGTATAAAAACGTACTGGTGATCGGTTCGGAATTGCACTCCCACGGCCTGGATATGACCACACGTGGAAGAGCTGTCTCTGTGATCTTTGGCGATGGTGCCGGAGCGGCGGTACTCAGCAGGGAAGAAGATACCGAAAAGGGTATACTATCTACGCACCTGCACTCGGAAGGCCAGCATGCTGAGGAGCTCTCGCTGATAGCCCCGGGAATGGGTAAGCGATGGGTAAATGATATTCTGGCAGACAACGATCCTGAAGATGAGTCTTATTTTCCATACATGAACGGGCAGTTCGTTTTTAAGAATGCGGTTGTTCGATTTAGCGAAGTTATTATGGAAGGTCTCGCTGCCAATAATTTACAGCCCTCACAGATTGACATGCTCATACCGCATCAGGCCAACCTGAGGATCTCTCAATTTGTACAGAAGAAATTCGGGTTGAGGGACGACCAGGTATTTAACAATATCATGAGTTATGGGAATACCACAGCTGCCTCTATACCCATTGCCCTAACGGAAGCCTGGGAGCAAGGGAAGGTCAAAGAAGGAGACCTGGTGGTGCTCGCTGCTTTTGGTAGTGGCTTTACCTGGGGTAGTGCGATTATCAGATGGTGATCTAAAGGAAATTAAAACGTATGGGAAAGCGGCAGGCGAAGCTGAGCAGCAGGCTTATTAATTTTATCTCGGAGCAAAAACTCTTCTTTGTGGGCACAGCCATGGAGGAAGGAACCATAAACATATCACCCAAGGGTATGGATTCCCTAAGGGTTATTGACCAGAATCGGGTAATATGGCTTAATCTTACCGGCAGTGGGAACGAAACTGCCACACACCTTAAAAACAATAGCAGAATGACGTTAATGTTTTGCGCATTCGACAAAAAACCACTCATCCTCAGGCTTTACGGAACGGCCAAAGTCCATCACCAAAGGGACGCGGAATGGAAGGAGCACATCGGATTATTTCCTGAGATCCCAGGAGCCAGGCAACTTATCGATATGCAAATAGAGCTGGTACAGTCTTCCTGTGGCTTTGGCGTACCCCTAATGGATTACATGGGGGAACGGCATCTGCTGGATACCTGGGCGCAGGAAAAGGGAGAAGAAGGCCTGCTGGAATACCGAAAGCAAAAGAATACCACCAGCCTGGACGGGCATCCTACGGGTATTTTTGAGACTTAGTTAAATCCATAGTTTTCGTGAAAGTGTCTCCGGCTCCAGGGCGAGTTAAGCCCAATATCGAATCTGAACTACCTTGAGGTGCATATATGCCAGGAAAGGGGATTTACTCAGTGATTTCCACCAACCATTTAGCGATTTGTTTCTTAAGACCGCTGTCCAGGGAAGTGATCTTGATATGCTTTAAGGTATTGCCTTGTCCTTCCAATAGGCCAGCCGGATCTTTTAACCTTTCGATATTGTAAAATCCCAGAGTGATGTGTTTCTTAGCAAATCGCATATAAGCAAAGTCCTTTCCGTTGTTGAAAACAGGCATTTTCCATTTTATTTCTTCGCGCACCTCACTCACCGACCTATGTACAAGTTCTCTTAGCTCCTCCAGTACAATGACCTGCTCCTCTGTGGCTCCGGCTATATAATCGCTAATCTGGCTGTTATAGTTCATTTTTTGTATTTGATTTTAGAAAGAAACTCAGCAGTAAGGTGAAGGCAAGCCCTGTTATAAGGTTTCCTACAAAGGCGTAAAAACTTTGGGTAGAAGTACTCAAATAAGCTGCTTTTTCTTCAAGTTTTGCATTTAACATATCCGCCTTTACACCGGCGGTTTCCATTTTCAATCTCAGTGCCTCAAGGGTTTCAATTACATAAGACGGGTATAATATTTCATAAAAAATAACCGTAAAAACCACACTGAATATCGCGGTTGCGGCGCTAACTATTAACCCCTGTACAAAGGCCTCTCTATATTTTATACCTCTTCCAAGTGTTTCTTTCCGTTTCTTAATGGCAAAATAGATCGCGAAGAGCAGAAAAAGGTAGAGCATTAGAAAGAGTATGGTTCCGCCAGTCATTTCAGTTTCCAAAGCAATGGCTTCGGGACCGATCAATTTGAATGCAATAAGGGTCAGCAATAGGGCGGTGCCTGCCAGTGCTACTACAAATCCGTAAATTAGGGCTGTCTTTAGTTTTGCCATTTTCTCGTTTTTAGCTGAGGTAAAATTCAAATTCAAATTGGCAAAATTCAACTAAATGAGGTTGGAAAAAAGGGTGGATTTAATGGTTTCCACTCTTTTGTAGAACCCTGTCGCCATAAAACCTGAGTTCCTTTCGGTTTTTCAATCCCGTCTTTTTGTATATTCTGTTGATATGGCTCTTTACCGTGCTGATATCAACAAAGAGTTCATCCGCGATTTCCTGGTTCTTCTTACCCGAACAAATAAGCTCAATAACCTCCCGTTCCCGGTCCGAAAGTCGTTCTTTATAGGCAATTTCAACTGCCTCGGTGTTCTTATTATTCCCCAAAGCCATCCCAAGTCCACAGACCAACAGTATAAAAGGCACCAACAGTAAGGCATTCACATTATTGATCTCTACAATGCCGTAGCTATTGGAATAATGGAATATATCAAAGATCAGTACTCCTAAGCTTATGAGTACCGTTAAGAAAACCAAAAGTTTATTTTTTTTGATAGTGTTTACCATACTCAGTGAATTCCTGGGTTACAATGGACCCTAAGGTACGGGTAGGTCAATCCCCGGGCTTTCGTTAGGGAATAAAAATAAGAAATTAAACCAACAGAAAACATCCCTCAAACAGCTTTAAGGGTATAGACTAATTGATTCTGACATTGGATTTAATGGCCAGCTTAGGGATTAAAATAATATACAGAAGATTCAAGCGCCACTTTTTTAAATGTTTTTAGTTTGATGTATAGAATCCCAGCTTGACTTGATTGTAAATCCACTTTGGCTAATTTCTAATCCTAACGAAGATTTTTTAGTCTTAATGATCGGCATATACTCTACTCATAATTCGGCCCTCCGGAAGCTTACCAAAGGTTAATTCCCATTACATTATTTGTAAAATTTTCACTTCTTCGTATATAACTTAGAGTGAATTGAAACCCTCATTTTAGCGGCTCCAAGGCGCACTTTGGTAAAAATTTCGTTGAAGGAATTTACGGAAGATTAAAAAAAATGTCACGTTTTAGGAATTCGGTGCTTATAGGGTAAAAGATGCGAATGTGAATCACAGAATGAATTTCACTAGCAAACCAGATTTGTACCTTAGAATACTAACTTTGAATGCATTTGAAAACCCTATTCATGGAGAATAAGAATTTTGGTCTTACAGAAGCATCTTTTGCGGAAATGATCAATGACCTTAAGGCAAACGATACCCGTTTTTTCCTTCAGGTATTTCTCAAACAGTTTGAGGAAACCATATTGTATGTAAAACGCGAATGTGGAGCAAGTCATGAAGATGCCTATGATGCAACCATGGATACGCTTCTGGAGTTCCGGTTGCGATTTGTAAATGGAAAATTACGCTATGGGAATCTGAGATTTTTATTCACCAAAATGACCACTCAAATGTATCTGAGAAACAAAAAAAACAATCAACCCCTAACGAACGATATTACAGGGATTCCAGAGCGGGAAGAAGAACGTTCGGACGCTGCGGTCCCCGAAGGTTTTAGCCGGGCCTGGAATAGCCTGGGTAAAAACTGCAAAGAACTGCTTACACAGCACTATTACGGAAAAATGAAGCTAATTGAAATTGCAAAAATCACTTCAAAAAACCCTACTGCGGTTCGTAAACAGAAAGAGCGTTGTGTTAAAAAATTAAAAGATCTAATGGTTGAAATTATATAATATGGACATTGACAAAAACCTACAGCGATTTATTGACGATAAAACCTCTGATGAGGAGGCCGATGCACTTCTGGAAGTGTGGATAACTAAAACCAAAGATGCCGAATTACGCACAGAAGCCAGCTCAATCCTTCAAAAAGATTACGGCCTTGGCAGGAATCCTAAAAAAGGTGGCAAATTAAAATATTTAAGACCCTTGTTGGTCGCGGCAAGTTTGGCACTGCTGTTTTCGATGTTTTTTATCAATCGCGACGATTTCAGTGCAACAGAGCTTGCAGCCCAATATGTGGATACTGAAAGTCTGACTCATCCGGGAAATTCCAAAGGAGTAACCGAATTGGATACGAACAGAACCCGGGCCATTGTTGCCTTTAACAATACTGATTTTAATTTAGCGATTGTCCACTTCAATCAAATTAAAACAACCAGTGAAGAAGACAAATACTATCTCGGATTGGCCTACATGAAAAGCGGACAGATTCAACAGGCCATTGATACATTCGAAGAGGTTGGTGAGAGGAATGACGTACGCTTCAGACAGGAAATAAACTGGTTTTTAGCTTTATCCCATCTCCTCAACGGAAATACACCAAAGGCCACAGAATCAATAAAGAACATTCAAAATGGGGATTGGAAATATGACGATGCCCAGAAATTACTTCACCATATTAATAAATGAAAATGATTATTTTGAACAATAAACCCATTGCTATGAAACTGCTAAAACACCTAATCGTTTTTTTGATCCTGATATTTCTGGTTTCTTCCACGACCTCATGTAGCCCTGAAGAGGTAGAAGTTCCAGTAGAAGTGGAAGCTTCCAGGGTTTCGGATGATGCTAACGAGGATGACGATGAAGATGACGACGAAGATGATGACGACGATGACGACGACGATGAAGATGAATTAATTAAACATCCTACGCTTTTTTTCGTAAGACTGGATCCCAGCATTTCAGAAGATGAAATCGAAGATTTGTTGACTGACTTAAATTCTGTGGAAGTATGGTTCCGGGAAGAAATCAATTTGAGATTATGGAATACCAACGTTTTTCCCTATACCAGTATGGCTGGGGAGCAGATAACTAATATAGACGGCCAAATCGCCAGAGCCAAAAAAAGAGCTAAACTTAACGATGTCGAATTTAATTTTGGGTCTGTCCTAAGGGATCCCACGTCCTCCCAGGACCTATTTTGTTTTGAAAGCTCCAGTGTTTTGGCTCCAGCAAGTGATGCCTCTGTGAAAATTGCCATTTTCGATTCTGGGATTGATGAGAATGCTCTTATGGGTATTGCCCCTAATCTTTTGGATGAATACTCCGGTTACGATTATGTAAACGATGATGAGGTTCCAGAGGATCAGAATGGTCATGGAACTCAGATAACCAGCCTGATTTATCATCTGATCAATAAGGAGCAGGAAGCTCCGGATATCACATTTGATATACGTAAAACCCATGATGCCCAGGGAATAGGATATCTTTCGCATCTGATTCCGGCCATTCTCGATTCCGTAGACGAGGGAGCGAAGATCCTGAATTTCAGTTTTAGCTATCAGGATGAGAATACAGATACATCAAATCGCCCATTGAGACTGGCTATCGATTACGCAGCGCAAAATGGTGTTCTGATGGTTGCTTCAGCCGGTAACACTAACAAAAACAACGATGCGGATGATATTATTTCTTTTCCTGCTTCCTATCCCAGTAACCATATCCTTTCAGTAGCATCCCTGAGCTGTGAAGACAAACTTAGCGGGTTTAGCAGTTACGGTCGGAACACTGTTGATGTTGCTTATTTGGGAGAACATATCCCAACCACAGGCTTAAATGGTGCCCAATTAGACAAATCAGGGACCTCCTATACCACCGCCTATGTTACGGCAATGGCTGCCATTATGGCCTCTCATAACGAGAACATTAGTGCAGCTGCGATTAAATGCTCTCTGATTGAAACTTCTGTTTATTCCGACGAGTTGAAAGACCTGATCTTATCTCAGGGTATTATCAACTTTTCGTCTGCACTTGAGCAAATGGGATCCTGCCAGTAGTTGGTTGTAAGCAATAGTCTGTAAGTCTTTTCCTGTTATTAATCCCAATAGGAAAAGACTTCTTGTATTTCGGTTCTAAAAGGTAGGTGGGTCGAACCTACATTCATTATCTTAGCTTCAACCCTATGAAATGAAAATAAGACCCCACCCTTTTCAGCTCTTGATCTGCATCACAAACAAAAAGGCGGTATTATTGCTATGCCTTTTTTTTGCTTCATTCACCGTCTTTAGCAACGACTATTTTGAAGAACTCTATCAGCAACTTAATGCCAATATAGACGTAGAGAATTTCGAAGCGAACTTTCGCCTGATCGAGGAATGGGAAAAAGATAGCCAGTTTAAGCTATTGGACTGTTATGCCAAAGGCAGGATTTACCATAAAATAGGACTGTCGCATTACCTTGCTTATCAGGAAAAAAAAGCAGTCTATTATTTTAAAGAGAAAGTACTTCCGCTATGGGAGGGTTGCAAGACCGTGCCAACCACTGAAAAGGCCAATACCGTCTACAATCTGGGGATCTGTTATCAGTATTTAGGAAATAATGAAGAGGCCAAAGTCTACCTGGATGAAGCTTTGGATATTTTTGAGAAAGATCCTCAATACCCTGCCTATCAATTGGCGCTGAAATACCATGGTATTGCTTTGTTTTATGAAGAAAACAGTGATTATTTCAGGTCACAGCTTTATCTTTCAAGCGCTATAGATCTGTTCGAAAAAGAAAACGCGGTCCTTGAACAATTCGATGCCCTGAACGATGCGGTTACCCTTCAAATGGATTTTAAGGACTATGATCAGGCATCGGACTATGCGGATAAAGCCTTTGCTCTTGCCCAAACCCACAGTGGAGAAATCCCTTTTCAGGACCTGGCTCCGGTCTATCTAAACGCCGCGACCATTTATTATGAGCAGGAAAAATTCGAAGCTTCTCGTGAACGCGCTGAAAAGGCATTACAGATTATGGATAAGGAAGGGACCCCCCAGTTCCATGCCATAGGGCTGGAAATCCTGGCATTCCTGCACATGGAGAAAGGGCAGTTTAAGGCCGCAGAGGAATTAATGCATAGGGTCTTGTACAAAAGGAAGCAGTTTTACAAAGAAGATGGTGGATTAAGCCTTATGGCGTTGACCCATGAAAACTTTGCCGAGCTATACCTCCGTAAGGGCGACCTGTATAAGGCCAACGAACAACTTAAAAAGGGTTTTGCTATTGCTATGCCCGGAGCCAGCTTAGATAAATATGAAACACCCATTATAAAAAACTTCAGTACAATTGACGAAAGGGCACTGATACGCCTGTTGGAGTTAAAAACCCGAATATTTGAAAAAAGATTTGAGCAGTCAGGTGATTTTATCTACATGCAACGTTCGCTTAATGTACAGCACAAGATTGATTCCGTTATCAATCGAGGACTTCTTTCCTTTCAGTTTGAACAATCAAAGCTAGATTTTCTGAATACCCGATTTGAGCATTACGGAAAAGGCCTGCAGAACGCCTTGCAATTGTACGACATCACTAATGACCAATTTTATTTAGAGGAAGCCTTCAAATTCTCTACAAAAACCAAAGCCTCCATTCTGCAACAAGAACTCAATCGTGTAAATGCGCTCAGATCTACAGTTTCAAATGATGTCTTGGTTAGAGAACAGGAATTGCGACAACGAATGAACGAACAGCAAGACTTACTTCTGGAGGCATCTGATGAACTTAGAGATTCCCTGTCCCAGACCTTTATAAAGTCTCAGAATGCTTTGGAAGCCTTTCAGGTAGAAATTGAAAAAAACGAACCACAATACTTTCAAGAACGATACAAATTCTTAAAAGCACCAGTTGTTAAAGTACTTCAGGAAGAACTTCCTGAAGACATGGCCATGGTTGAATTCTTTGTGGCACAGGATACGGTTCATGCCTTCTGGATTGGAGGGGAAGCTTTTCTGAATACAGCCGCCCATTTGGATGATCAGCTAAAAGGAAGCATTGCACGTTTTACCGAACAATGCCGTAACCCCGAATTAACCATTTCAACAAAAGACTCGCAGTACATTTATGACAAGCTGCTAAAGGAAGGAGTCAACCAGCTGAAAAGTGTAGAACGCCTTTGCATTATCCCCGATGGGGTCCTTCATACCGTATCATTTGAGGCTTTAAATGATGGTCAGGACTACCTTATCCGGAGATTTGCTTTTTCCTATGCCTATGCACCGGCATTAATAAGTAAGGATCCCGAAGATTCTTACGAGCCCTCTTATGATTACCTTGGCTTTGGCACTACATATAGCGATCAATTGAACCCCTTACTACGCTCAAAAAAAAGGTTTTTTGGAAAGGAAACCCTGTCAAAGCTAACCCTTGCGGGAAAGGAAGTGGAGCAAGCCGCTCAAATTTTCAAGGGTAAAACTTTTCAAGATCAGAAAGCAACACTTGAGAATTTTTATACGCACGCGGAAGAGGCGCGTATCATCCATCTTTCTCTTCATGGATTGGTGGATGTAGACGACCCCAATCGTTCATGTGTCATCTTTGACGATTCTCATCAGAACTTCCTGCTTTCCCCTACAGGTCTTTATAAAATGCGCATCACCGCAGACCTGGTATTGCTAAGTGCCTGCCATTCGGCTAGTGGAAGAATCTACAAGGGTGAGGGTGTTCAGGGAATGAGCAAGGCTTTTTTACTAGCCGGAGCACAAAATGTGCTTTCCAGTCTTTGGAATGCAAGTGAGGCAAGTTCTATGGAGATGACCCAAAATCTATTGAAAAACATTGATAAAGGGCTTCCTTTTGACAACGCCTTACGCGAGTCCAAACTAAAATACCTACAGCAGGCGCCTCCTAGCCAACAGCACCCTTACTATTGGGCCAATTTTATTCTTCTCGGTCAGGTGGATCAGGCCTTAAAATCTGAATCCTTCCCAGTTCCACTTTTGATGTTGGTTAGTGTGGTGGTCATCCTTATTGTTGTGTTTTTCTCTAGAAAATTTTTGAAGGGGTTTTCACTTTCCCCACCAGGCACCGCTCTATTGCCTGAAAACAAAAAAAGCTCCCTTAAATAGTCACGTTTTAGCTTTCGCTCTCTTATAGCTATAAAGGATTGTTTTAAATCTATCTATAGTTCCAAAAGATATGAGAACCCTAAAGTGTGCATTACCCGTATTAATTTTCTTATTGTTTTCATTCCACTCAGAAATTGTTGCTCAGGACGGAGTAAAATTTTGGGCCGGGCACTCGTTGGGAACTAAGCTAACTGAGCAGTGGCGTATAAGAGTCGGACAGCTTTACCTTTTCGATGAGGTCATGGACCTGAGCTCCTTGCAGAACAGTGCCAGAATTGAATACCGGTTTAATAGCAAATTCAGGATCGGGCTGGGTTATGTACGCTCTTCAGACCCCTCAGACCCGGACCAGGAGGCTCGTAACCGTTTAGACCCCAGAATACGATATAATTTCAGGCTCGGGAAGCTGAGAGTTGCAAATACTTTGCGGACGGAGTGGCATTTCCCCGAACGAAGCAAGTTTGAATATCGCATTCGTTATGCCCTTCGTTTGCATCGTGGAGATTGGGGATTACCCCTTAATATGACTCCATACATTACCAATGAACTCCATTATTACCTGGACGGGAGACCCTTTCAATACAGGGACCCTCAGGGAGAGGCAGTTGTGAAACAATCTCCCGACGGACTACATGCTCACCGAATTATGCTGGGTCTGCGTTTTAAACCGTTCAAGCGCGCAAATGCCAGCATTTATTTTATGAGACAGACGGAATTCAATCTGGGAAACAAATATAGAAGGATCAACGTCACTGACCCCAGGAACGGTGAAGTGAAAAGGGATTTCAACAATTTCTCGGTTCTGGCCTTCAATTTTTCTTATCGCTTGAAAATATAGCAGAATCTCTAATAAACATAACCCTAAAAAATATTTATCATGAGTACTATAAAAAAAGCAAACAGCTGTAAATGTGTTTCAGATTTTAAATTGGACACTTCGATCATCAAGAGTCATAAACCCGAAGCAGGCGATGTGGCGGTCTTCGAGGTATTGGAGATTGGTTCTCTTAATGCGATACAGGACTTTGAAGGTCGCAATTGCTACATTTTCGAAGGAGACCAGATCATGTTGGCTTTCGGCAACCGGTATGCTACGAATCAATTTGAGGCCTATGTTCCTCCCACATATCAATCCGAATACGATCTCGTAGGAAAGGGAGGTGTGGCAGGAGCGGTAACTTCTATGTTCTACAAGTTACAGGAGATTGGACCTACTAAAATCAGGCTCATCGGATATGCATCAGATGAGCAGGGCGTTATCAATACCATCTATCGCCATAAGGAGAAGGTAGCATTCCAACCTTTGGTTGAAAGGAAGTTCAAGACCATACTTTCCCTGGGATCCAGCATGGACAGTGGAAAGACCACAACGGCTGCCTTTCTTTCTCGAGGTCTTAAGAATGCCGGAAACCGTGTAGCTTACATCAAGCTGACAGGCACTATATTCAACAAGGATAAAATGCTTTGTTTCGATTGCGGAGCCGATTATGTCAGTGACTTTTCAGAATTGGGTTTCCCGTCAACTTATCTATGTTCCCGGGACACGATATTAGACATATATGAATCCCTGCTAAAGGAAGTGGGCGCAGCGAACCCCGACTATGTTGTTATAGAGATTGCCGACGGTCTTTATCAAAGAGAAACCAATCAGTTGATACACCACCTACCTTTTACTAATACAATAGACCACGTTATCTTATCCTGTAGTGACAGTCTGGCTGTGAATACCGGTCTACGTTTGCTGTCTCCGATATTTGGCAATAGATTATTTGCCCTTGGCGGATTGTTCACAGGAAGCCCCTTACTGGTCCAGGAAGTTGAACAACGGGAAACTTTACCGGTACTGGATCTTGAAAAGCTGGTTGATGGGACGCTTCTCCGTGATCTTTTGACCTCCAAGAAAGTAAAAATAGCGATGTAAAATCGTCTTGCTAAAAATTTAGGACAATGAATTTTTCCAAGCCCCAGGCTATTTTATTCAGTGCTGTTTTTCTAGGTATAGTGATCTCCCCAATTGCACAAAATTGTGCAAGGAAGCCAAAGGATAGCTTCCCATTGTCTTACTATCCCATGTTCGCCAAAAAGAGGTCCGAAAACTATGGGCTTTATTATGTGGTAGGACATGATACCCTGGGGAATAAAAATAGGATCCCCTATAGACTGGTAGGAACCGGTGGATTTAACCAGGTGCGGAGACAGATCAACAGGGGGCCTAAAAAAGAAAGGGGAATTCCTTTTCTTAAAAAGGTTTCTCAAACCTTAGCACACAAAGACGTCAAGCTTTACAAAAAGCTGGTTCATTTGGAACTCGTTAAAGGGTATTACCATTTGGAGAATTATTTTTTGCATAAGGATACCATTCCGGTACTGGAGAGAACAATATCAAAATATAAACTAAAAGATCATGAAGAACTTCTGGACCTCCCTTAAGAAAAGGTGGTTTATCCCCGTTGCCCCCGAACGCCTGGCCTTATTACGGATCGCGACCGGACTTTTTTGCCTGTGGTATCTTTTTTCCAGATACGATATGCTTCAGCGAATGATTCGGAATGCGGATGCCTTTGAGCCTGTAGGAATGCTGTCCTGGATGAAGCAACCTTTAGAACCAAATACGTTTTGGTGGATTAGTTTGGTGCTCATAGGCCTTAATCTCTGCTTTATCTTCGGTTGGAAATTCAGGATAACAGGACCTGCTTTTGCACTGCTCGCCCTGTTGTTTTTCACCTATCGCAATTCATGGTCAATGATTTACCACAATCGTAACGCCCTGGTATTGCATATGGTGATCTTGGGTCTTGTGGCATCTGCCGATGCCTGGTCTTTGGACTCGTGGAATAAGAGGCGAAAGGGACTTAGAAAAAAGCAGGAAAACTGGAAATACGGTTGGCCTGTTATGCTGATCTGTGCGGTTACTGTGGGATCTTATTTCTTGTCAGGTGTGGCTAAGCTTGCAGGCGACCTGGCGTTAGAATGGGCTAATGGAAGTGCCATGAGGTCACAAGTCGCGGTGGATGCCATCAGAAAATCTGTTTTGGGTGCGGAAACTGCTCCATTGTTTAACGTGATTTATAAGCATACATGGTTGTTTTTAGTGATGGGTGTATTTACATTTCTTGTGGAGTTGGGCGCCCCTCTGGCGCTTCTTCATAAGAGATTGGGTAAACTTTGGGCCGTACTTACATTTGGTATGCACTGGGGTATCTTTTTTATAATGGGTATTACGTTCAGGTATCAGATGAGCGGACTGATTTTTCTATCTTTTTTTGAACCGGAAAAACTCTTTAGCAATCAAAAAAAGAAACCCGTACTAAACAATGCCAAAAGTTCATTGCAAAAACTTAGTGAAACCAGTCCTATTGTACTTTTTGACGGGGCCTGTAATTTGTGCAATGGTTGGGTACAGTTCATCCTAAGATATGAAAGGGAGGCCGAAATTAGTTTTGCTTCGCTACAATCGGAGCCCGCAAGGCAATTGTTGGAATCATATGGACTGCGACAGGATTTGAGTTCCATCGTCCTCGTTGAAGATCAGAATCTCTTTCAAAAAAGTGACGCCATACTAAAAATCATAGAAAAGCTTAGGCTCCCGTGGTCCCTTATGATCTTTTTCACCTTTATCCCAAGACCTTTAAGGAATACGGCATATTCCTTTGTGGCACGATATCGATACACCTGGTTTGGAAAGCGAGATCGGTGCGATCTGTTCCCGCAGGCACAAAAGCTCAGATTCATAGAATAGTTTTTAACCAGCAATGAAATTGAGCTGCTAAAAATCCTAGAACTACTAAGCAGATGCGAACAACGAAATGGCGTTTGATCAAAGGATTTGCAAAGGGGCAGAAAGCGCTTCTTACCATAACACTGTTGCTTGGTTTTACCTATAACTTGTTTACAATACTTATCCCGATCAGTATTGGTAAATTTTATGAATTTGCCTTTGGGTTCTCTTCTCACAGGCTTAAGGCCTTTGGGTTTATACCCTTTATGGATACGGAAGATCATATCTCGTTCCTGGTAGTGTTTTTCACCCTTGTGATCTTCCGCTTTGGCTTTGAATACGGTAATCGCTATGGTATGTCATTAGTAGGGGAACGTTTTGTCAAGTCTTTAAGAGAACGTCTGTTTGATTGTCAAATGCAAATTGCGTTACCGGTATATAGCGAGAAGGGTATTGGGAAGTATTTGCTGCGCTTTAGCGGAGATTTAAAAAGTATCCAGAACTATTTGAAACAAGGCCTGATGCGCTTTGTTCAGGATGTCACGCTCCTCAGTATAGTATTCATGGTTATTACTGCAATCGATGCGTTAATGGCCTTACTAATTCTGGGAGTCTTGGTACTGGCTTCCTTTATACTATGGCTGATTAATAAAGTGATCTATAAACAATCTCTTGAACGTCGCAACCTGAGGTCTGGAATGCTCTCTTTCGTGAATACCAGATTAAGGGCAATGATAAGTCTTAAGGCCTTCAATAAAAATACTCCGGAAAACAAACGGTATCACAAACGCTCAACGAGTTTGTATCAAATTGGTAGAAAATATGCCAATACCCTTGCCCTGATGCAGGCGAGTGTTCCCGCTATCACCTATACCCTTCTGGGGGTAATTATGGTTTATGTACTTAACTCTCCAACCTATCAAAAGAATCATGGGGGTTCCACGCTTTTAGTGGTAATATTGCTTATACTTTCTATTCTTCCGGTATTAAGACGTGTACTTAGAGTAAGTATAGTTTGGAAACTGGGTAATATCTCGTTTGATAAACTGATTCAGGTATTCGAATTGCCAAAAGAAAATGAGTTACCGTTTCAAGAATTATCCCGTGAGAAAGACCCGATTATATTTGAAAACGTTCAATTTTCATATAATAATGCACCTAAGTCTGTATTCAGGAATCTGAATCTTGTTATCCAACCGGGAAATACAACGCTCTTATTTGGGCCTTCAGGATGTGGTAAATCTACAATCATAAAACTCTTACTCAAAACAGTTTCTCCCGGAAAAGGACGATTGAAGATTGGTGAGATTCCCTATACTGTACTTTCGGAAAAAGCGATCAGAAAACGGATCGCTGTGGTTTCTAATGATTATCCTTTGTATGGAAGGGATGTATACGAAGCCATTGTCTATAGTCGTAGCAAGGAGCGTAAGATTCGGGCGTCGAAATTGTTGGCATACATGCAGTATTTTGAGAACCCCAAAGATCATCTGCAACTACATGACCGTATCGGAGATCTTGGCAGCAACCTAAACTCGGGTCAGTCCAAGTTACTGCAATATTGCCGTGCCTTCCTTACGGACAAACCTATCCTCATTATCGAGGAACCTTTCAAGTCTTTAAGCTGCAGAACCAGGAGTCGTGTTTTGGATAAATTGAAAGATCTGCAAAACGAAAAAACAATCATTTTGATAAGCCACTCCCAAAAAACTCAACTGAAAACAGATCAAACAATCAATTTGGCTGCCCAGGTCCAATAAAACCCAAAAATTTCCGGGATTTTTAAAGCCTTCTCTATTGACTCATTTAAAAGGCTTTTTTTAAGAAACTCACTTCAAAATTTGCGCAAGTAAAAACTTGCGTTTATATTTGCAAGCAAACACTTGCATAAATTTAGGCCAATTGTTTATGAGAAGAGATGTATTTAATGCTATAGCCGACCCAACAAGGAGGAGTATACTGATGTCCCTGACCAAGGAGTCCCAGAATGTAAATGCCCTGGCCGACAGGTTTGATATCACCAGGCAAGCGGTATCCCTTCATATCAAATACCTTCAGCAGTGCGGTGTAATAACTGTAAAAAAGGAAGGTCGCGAACGCTATTGTAAGCTGGAGGCCCAAAAACTATCGGAAGTGGCTGATTGGTTAGAGCCATTCAGGAAAATGTGGACCGGAAAATTCAATCAACTGGAGGATTTACTGGACGAATTGCAATCCAAACCTCGTAAGGAACCCTAAAAGCCAAATTAAATGGAAGAAAAACCACTGATCTTAGAACGAGAATTCAATGCGCCAATAGAATTGGTTTGGCGTGCAATTACCGAAAAGGAGTTAATGAAAAAATGGTATTTCGATATCTCTGATTTTAAACCGCAGGTAGGCTGCAAGTTTCATTTTGAAGGAGGTCAGGAAGACAAATGTTATGTGCATTTGTGTGAGGTACTTGAAGTAATACCCCTTAAGAAACTCAAGTATTCCTGGCGCTACGAAGGGTACGAAGGGATTTCTTTTGTAACCTTTGAATTGTTTTCCGATGGAGAGAAAACCAAAGTGAAGCTGATCCATGAAGGTATTGAAACATTTACAAACCCGGATTTTATCCGAGACAACTTTGTTGGGGGTTGGAATTACCTGATTCACGAATCCTTAAAGGCATACCTGGAAGAAGGCAAAGCGCTAAGGTACTGGTAATTAATGCTTCAATAAGTTCTAAAAAACCAAAACAGAGAATAAATACCACCATTATGAAATACTTAGTTTACATCTTAGCAATAATTGCCATCCTGTTTATCGCATTTTTACTGGCAGGATTCATCAAATCCAAAGTGTCTTACAACTGTGAAATAATGGTCAATAAGCCAGTGGCCGAGTCCTGGGCGGTCACCCAGGATGAAGAGAAATTGTCCGCCTGGTTGCCGGGATTTCAGAAGATTGAGCATATCAGTGGCAGCCCGGGAACTGTAGGGGCCGTGTCTGATGTATATTTTGAAAATGACGGAAAACAAATGACTATCCGGGAAACCATTACGGAAATAGTGCCGAACGAGTCCATATCGATGTCTTATGAGTCCGACTTTATGAATATGGATTACAAAATGGCCATGACTTCCGTAGATGGAAAAACAAAGATCTCATCGAGCACTACTGCCGCAGGAAATGGAGTGTTTTCCAGGTCCATGATGGCTTTTATTGGCGGTACCTTCAAATCGCAGGAGGAAACAAATCTTACCAAGCTCAAAAAAACGATTGAGCAAAACACAAAGAATTATTAATATAACCTTCTTATACCTTAAGCCATAAAATAAAAGAACCCTGACAGTATCGTCAGGGTTCGCTAACTTTCGTTGGCAGATCATTGCCCCTCAGTGCAATTACAACTGCAAGGTATGGGACGGGAGATATCCAAAATAGGATTTGTATGACTTACTGAAATGGGAGTAGTCTTCAAAACCGACATCCAAATAGATTTCCGTAGGTCTTTTTGCCGTATGCACGATGAGTTCCCTCGCGGTTTGCAGCCTTTTTTCCTTTATCCATTTAAAGGGTGAGGTTCCAAAAACTTCCTGGAATTCCCTTTTAAAGCCTGAAAGACTTCGCCCGGATAATTGAGCCAGTTCCTGAAGACCGATTTTTTTGATGTACATGTTTTCCATGAAAAGCTTTAAGTCAACTTTAGCTGGAATGGCCATGTGGAACAAAAACTCAGGTAAGGTTTTGGTGTTGTTGGAAAGGTTCAATAGTATTTCGAACGTTTTTACCCTGAAAAGCTCCTTACTGGTTTTGGCTGCATTCCTGATGTAGGGTCTCATGGATTGAAAGGCTGCATTTAGAAGATCCTCGGCCTGAAATATCACGTAAGGCCTCGCTAACTTCTGCCAAGGTTTACTGAAGCTGTGATTTTGAAGGAACTCCAGTAGAAACTCATCCTTGAGGAAAAACAATATACTTTGGTAGGGAGAACCCACTTTTTGATATTTCAGTATCGTATGTTTAGGGATCAGAATGGATTGCCCCGGTAGCAATTCAAGACTTCTTCCTTCTATGATCAGCTTACAAGAACCGGAAGATACATGTAGGATTTCGTGTTGGGTTGTATAACCCACGCCTCTTACTTCGTGCTGGCCGTCATGACAACTCTCAAGTATGGTCAGATCATCAAGCTCCACTATTTCATGGTTCTCGAGATGGTTCTTGAACTGCTGAGGCATGACAAAAGTATCCAAAACTTCCATAGTCCTATTCCAGATATATTTCAAAAATAATCAAGATGTCCGGGGTACTTTCCATAGTGGAGCAAATTAGTCTCTATTATCTGATGAGTACCATAGAGTGAGCGCCTCTTGCCACCGGAACGCTGTGGTTAGTATTTACCAAAAAAGGTATCTCCCCGGCTTGTTTAACAACCCGCCAAAAATCGATTCTACCTCCCTTTTCGGCATCGTCAAAACTGTCGAATACGGCAACGGCCAGATAATTGTCCGAGGCATCAAAGACAACTGCTTCGGGCAGTATTCCCTGAAAATAATGATCAGCAAGATGGTTGAGTTTTCCGGTCTCTTTGTCAATCGAAAGCAGGGAGAGGGAACTGTACCAGGTGATACGTGGTTCTGCATCATTGATCCCATATGGCAGGTAACTCCTTTCCAAATTAGTGGTAACCAACAATGAGCCATCATGGCTTATTGAAAAACCCTCTGGACTTATGCCGGCTTCTGCCGTCGATATATTGGAATGCAATACTTTCCCATCCTGGGGTTGGTTATCAAAACGGATGCTATTCAGCTGCCCTCTGGGAGCTTCTATCCAGGTGCCGTCCACATCCGGTCCCCAGTAAAGACAAGTTGTAATATAATGACTTCCATCCGGGGTGAAATCTCCTTTCATGGGGAATTTCCCGGTTCCGACAACATTTCCATGAGCCTCAACAGCAGGTTCTTCGGAGGAAAAGTCTACCCTTATAAAGGCAATTTGGTTGGCATTTTGCATGACCGCGGCCAGAAATTTACCTGATGGGTGCCAATCAATTTCGTTTGCGGCAGTTTCCGGATCCACATTGGGAATGCTGTAGGTGAATACCTTGCCCAGTTTTCCATTCTCGAAAGGAATTAGCCCCAGATTCTGGTTACCATTGCTGTAATAACCGATAGCCAGCCATTCTCCATTGGGGCTTACGGAAACCCCTACAGGTCGCTCTCCAATGTCTTTTGTTTCCAATAACTTAGGATTCTTAAGGTCGCTGACATCAAAAACGGACAACAGTCTGCCAATGCTAAAGTCATTAAAAGTGGTGCCACCCTCGGAGGGTGGTGTAAAGGTTTCAACCACAAAGGCATATTTGCCATCTGGAGAAACCGCTACTGAACATGGCGGACCAGCTACTGAATTGGTGGCGAAGGTTTCATAAGACTTCCATTCTTTATAGTTTCCGTTCAACGGAATCAAACTAATCGCATCCTTTCCATCCGCTTCTCCCAACTTTCCATCTACATAAGCAGATGAAACCATGTCGGCATCCGAAACGGAAACCAGGGCCTTACCTTTAAAATCCAAAGGAGCCATCCTATCCTGGGCAAAGGCCACCTGCCCTAAAACCATAATTAATACAAGTATTCTCATTATTCAAAATGTTTTATAGATATGGGTCCAAATGTAGTGGAGTGGGCCTGGATTTACTGGTCACTGAAGACCAAAAAAAGGTCTGTGGAGCCCAAAGCGCACAGACCTTAATTGCGTTTTTAAGGGAGGAATCTTTTCCGTAACAATAATAAGTAATTCACTATGCAATATCTGGACTGTTTTTTCGTGGAAGAATACTTCATATTGTAGCCATATTTTTGATTACTGCGCTTTTAGCGTTACCGCAAATGTGCCAACAGAGCCGGCAAATTGGTTGCCTACTGAGAATTTACCCTCAATCTTAGGCCCTACCTTTGAATCAATTAATTCACCTTCTATCCAATACGTAAGCATCTCGTCAGGGTTGGGATATTCTCCGCTAACTTGATTCTCTTCCATATTCCATGTGCCCGGTACTTCTCTGGTTACCAACCCGTAGCTGATCAGCAAGCCCGAGCCGTTTTGAGAAAAATTCAGATCGAGATCTCTGGTTGTTAGCTCCAAAGTGGAGCTTCCGCTAAAATTTCCCTCAAACATGTTTTCAATGGAAATCATTTTAGAGCTAATACCTCCGTTATTAAATGCTATTACCTGGATCTCGGAAACACCCAATGGTAAGGTCTTATCCCAGGAAATAACACCGGTTTGCGGGTTTATGTCTACGCCCTGGTTAGAACCCTGAAGGCCAAACTGACCAATATCACCGTGCCAATCTACTACGGGTGGGGCGCTGTTGCCCTCAACATAGAAAATGGCGCTTAGGTTTTCATAATCGAATTGGGGGGGACTAACATTGCTGTCATCCGATTTAGAGCAGGAACAAAAGATCACTAATAACAGTAAGCCTGACAATAAGTTTCGCATTATGACATTCATTTTTAAAGGTTATTCTATTAGATCTGCCCTGAAATTCTCTGTTGGCAGCAACTCACCAAGCTCGAAACCCATTACTCCTTCTATATAGGCCTCTTCATTGGTATGAACGACGATCCCTTTGAGGAACCTTTGGTCAACCTCCTCTCCCTCAAAGAAAAAGAGGGCGTTTATACTGTCTTTACTAATTTCCCAGAAACCTTCTACAGAAGTACTGAAGTGTTCATAAGAGCAACTTCCTTCCGGATTAAATTTCAGGTTTATAAAGATCGGTTCTCCTTCCACGAGGATGAAAGTGTCAAAGAGCCCCTTAAACTCTCCGTGAAACAAATGCTCTATCTCCAGAAATGCTGAAGTGGATCCGGCATTGTTAAAAGCCAGGACTTCAATGACATTCAGACCTGTAGGCAGGGTTTTTTTCCATGAAACAATTCCGGAATTGCTGTCTATGGAGATGCCTTTGACTGCATTTTTAATTCCAAACCGCCCTTTGTTGCCATTCCAGTTGACCATTGGTGGGGCACTGCTCCCGGCGGTATAGAAGGGTGTGATAACCTCTTCGGAAAATCTAAGCTCTGGTGGGGAAATCTCATCATCAGATTTAGAACATGCCAGAGACATCCAAAGAAGCAGGCCGGTGTAAAAGATATTTGAAGATTTCATTGGATTTATACTTATATGACTCGAAATGATATTTAACAATGAACTGTGTATTAATAGCTTTCCACATCAGGAGTAAGCCCCTTATTCCTGTGTAATTTTTCTGATCTTCTCGTTTCCACCATCGGCCACGTAAAGGTTGGCTTTCGATTTTAGAGCGGCCCCATAAGGAAAATCAAATTGGGTAGCAATTGCTGATTTTAACGAACTCGGCTTAGGAGGAGTTAGCAGACTTTTTTTGGCTTAATCCTCAAGCTCAAAAAGCGTTTTTATCTCTTCATAGGACATTTCCCCGTAGTCCTGGGAATTGGAAGACTTAGAAGTTGCAGTTGTACCCCCCGGAATCAATACATATCTGAATGCTTCGAAAAAAGGGCTTCCGGCGGCTTGTCCCTCTTCGTTTGCGGCCACAATAATATCCAGTTCACCGGCTTGTTCAGCCCGGAAATAATAAGACTGCTGGCGCGCTACACCAAATACAATTGGCAGGGGATAAACATCCGTATCTCCGGTAATGGCGTTGGGATTTGAACGCCCGAATACCATAACTACTCCTTGTTGTATAATCTCATCGGTCATTTCCGGAGCGTTTATCGTAAATGTTGCTGAAGTTGTTATGATATCGTCAGCGAATTCAGAATCTATCCATCCGGAATACATAACATTCGCCGTGCCGGGCTCCCCCTGCTCTCCTTGTTCACCTTGTGCTCCTGGTTCACCGGCTGCTCCGGTAGGCCCCTGTTCTCCCTGAGGTCCCTGTGGCCCGATAGCGCCATCTTCTCCATCCTTAGCGCAGCTTCCCGGGAAAATAAGTGTAAAGGAGAAAAATAATATAGTCGCTACCTTTTTTTCTAATGCTTTCATAATACATCATTTTAAGAATTAATATCTCAAATGTATCGTGCTAGCAGATGAGGTGGGTGATGGTATGTAACAAAGTGGTCACAATATGTAACCCAGGTTGTAAATTATTGATATACAATAGATTGAAGATATTCCGAGGGTGTTTTTTTGAAGGTTTCCTTAAAGCACTTCATAAAATAACGAGGAGTGTTGAACCCTACGGTATAGGCCACTTCGCTAATGGTCAGATCGGATGACTTAAGAAGGTTGATGGCCTGATTTAAACGTTGAGAACGTATAAAGGCTGAGGTGGACAAACCTGTATAGGCCAATAACTTTCTGTGCAGTTGCATTCTGCTCATGCCTGCTTTCTGGCTAAAGGATTCAGCGTTGAATTCAGGATCGGTAAGATATTCATCAAGAATTTGCTGTACCCTATTTAGGAAGGCTTCATCACCCGGGGTTATGGCAATATCTTTTGGTTTTAATACAAACTCCTTTCTGTACCTGTCCCGGAGTTTCTTTCGAACAGTGACCAGATTGGCAATCCGCTGCCTTAGGACCTTTATTTTGAATGGCTTGGTGATATAGTCATCAGCACCCGAAGTCAGGCCTTTGAGTTCAAATTCTTCGCCCATACTGGCCGTTAACAGGATAATTGGAATGTGACTGGTACGCTGATCTTTTTTAAGCACATCACATAGATCTATTCCGTTTAGTAAGGGCATTCTTATATCAGATAATATGATATCAGGTATGCGGGAAGTAGCAAGCTCCATTCCGGTTTTTCCGTTTTGGGCTTCCAGAATTCTATATTCCTTCTCTAGGGCTGATTTGATAAAACTTCGTATCTCATCGTGATCCTCAATGATCAGCAGTATTGGAAGCTCTGCATTAAGACCATTAAGATGGCCTTCATTTTCTGTGTAAATCCTGGAAACACGACCCTTTTCAGTGTTAAGCTCAGAGGTTTCCACTATCCATTCTTGCTTAAAAGCGCTCTTGTTAACCGGCATTTCTATGCGAAATTCCAGGATATCGTCCTGCTCGCGCCTCAACGCTATTTTACCGCCGTAAACTTTAACTAGTTCTCTTACCAGGGATAGACCTATGCCCATTCCTTCCGAGTAGTCGTTGTGTTGATAAAAACGATCAAACAGTTTTTCCAGGGGTAATTCTGAAGCATCCCTGGCGGTGTTCCTGACGCTGAAATAGACACGGTCCGCCTTTTTCCAGGCTGAAAAACAACACAACCCATTCGGGGAGGTATACTTGAAGGCATTGGAAAGAAGATTGGTTATAATCTTTTCAATTACATCTTCATCATACCAGGCCAGTCCAATACCGGTAATCTCCGCTTCGTATCGCAAATTTTTGGTTTGGGCGCTGAATTGAAAAGAGCTGGAAATAGTCTGTAAAAGAAGACCTAAATTACCTTCACTGATCTTCATATTGAGTTTGCCATCCTCTAATTTGGCAAGCTCCAAAAGCTGATCGACCAGGCAACTTAGGCGATTGGCGTTTCGCTGGACCAGCGAAAAGTTTGATCGATCAAATTCCGATAAATTACCCTCTAGTAAAGAACTGTCTATTGGGCCGGAGATCAAGGTAAGCGGAGTTTTGAATTCATGGGCAATTTCAGTGTAAAGCCTGGACTTCATGTCATGAAGCTTTTTTAGTCGCCGTGCATTCTCCTGGCTTATTTTCAAATTGAGTTTCATATTCCATCTCCATTTCGCGTAAACATGCAAGCCAAATACGACAGAGCAGAGCAACAGCACGTACAGTATTTTGGCAATGGTACTTAGGTACCAAGGAGGTTTAATATAGATCCTTAGAGTAGTACTTTCCTGATTGCTTGTCATACCATATGGCACAGCTTTTACTTTTAAAGTGTGATTTCCATAGGGAACATTGGTGAAATAAGCGGTCTGTAGATCGGTGGTTCTCCACTCATCATCGTCCAATGCGTAGAGATAGCGAATATTTTCAGGAGAGCTAAAGTCTAATGCGGAGAAACGAACTGAAAAATCGTTCTGATTAGAAGCGAGATAAAGCTCCTTTATAAAAGGGGCAGTAAGGGGCGCTATATGGCTTTTGTCTTCGGCATTGTTGATCTGGATTTTGGATATAAGGGGACGCGGATTGCTTTTAACCGAAAAAGTCTGTGAAAGATCTATTTTTTGGATCCCTTCGTTTGTCCCAAAATACATCAGATCCTCGACTTGGTCATAGAACCCCGAACCAAAAAGAAAAGCGTTGGAGATCAGGCCATCGTTTGTGGTAAAATGCCTCATGGTCTTAGTAACTTCGTTAAAGACATAGATACCATCACTAATGGTGGTGATCCAAAGGTTCTGATCCGAGTCTATCTGCAAGTCCATCACTTTCTTGTCGAATACCTTACCCTGATATTCTAATTTGGCAAATCCGTTGCTATCCTCAAGGTATCGTACCACTCCAAATTCAGTACCAAACCACATTTGGCCTTTTTCGTCCTCTACTGTACTCAGAATAATATCGGAACTGATGGAATTCAGCGCTTTCTTTGAGTTTCTAAAGCCGGTAATTTCCGGACTTACCGTGTTCTTGTCTATGGCTGAAATATCTTTGATTGAATACAAACCATAACCTGCGGTAATGACCCAAAGCCGGTCCCTGGAATCGATTAGGATATCAATTATTTTGGCCTCACCGTTCTTGGACCCTGTGTTTAGTGGGATGAATTTGAGCAATTTTCCCTGCTCGTCCAGCAGGTGAAGCCCCATCCAGGAACCTACCCATAAACGGCCTTTTCTATCTTTAGCAAGTCCATAGACCACCAACTTTTTATCAAACATTGTGGATATAGGAATGGTGACATTTGGACTGTCATCCACCACTTTGTAGATCTCTTCCATGGCCGAACTGGCCATGATGCTTTCTCCTTCATCAAATAAGGCGGTGATACCCCTATCTTGTATGATATGTAGAACACTATTATCCTCTACCTTAAAAAGGCCCTTGGCGCCACCCAGATAAATAGAACCTTTGTGTTTTATAATTCTCCTTGCATGAAGTTCAATTGGATTCTGCAGAAAAGCTTTCTCTTGTTTTCGCTCTTTATATAGACCCTTGTCCGTTCCTACCCAGAGGTTTCCCTGTGAATCGGCAAAAACGGTCTTGATCTGCCTGTTGGTGGTATCTATGTCCGTGCTTACTTTTGTTAGTTCAAACCGGGTAGTATTCAGTTTAAAAAGGGAAGTGCCTGAGGCCAGGAAATAGCCCCCTTTGGTATCCGCAGCAATACTCACGACTGTTTCGTCTATGGCAATCTGTCTGTCTATTTTATTCTCCTTATACAGAATAAGATTGTCTTTCAGCCCTACTACAAGGCCCACAGATGGAATGTATTCCAGCAGCTGAATAGTTGAATCGAAGGTATGGACCAGAATTTTAGTTTCGGATCCAAGACTTTGGCGATATAGATGTTGATTATCCGTTAGCCAAAGGAAATCTTCTGAGGCAGCGATGTTCGATTTAAAAGTTCCATATCCCAGGTTTCTCCTCGAGCCCGTAAAGAAGTTGTAAACCTGGAAGCCTTCCTCTGTAGCGGATAGTAAGTATTTATCATTTACGGAAATTGCCTTAAAAACAATATTTCCTGAAGAAACATCGGGCTCTTCAAGAGCAAAGTTGGCAAAGCTCATTTTGTGGGGTGAAAACTTTGTTAAGCCGCCCCCATGCGTTCCAATCCAAAGACTATTATCAGGATCAGCAACTATTGTACGGACCCAATTAGCCATAAGGGATTCAGTTTCCCTGGGAGAATTTCGGAGAATCTCAAAGCTGTAGCCGTCATATCGGTGCAAACCGTCTTGGGTGCCTACCCAAATAAATCCTTTAGCGTCTTGAGTAATGCAGGATATCCAGCTGTTATTCATGCCATTTTCGATCTTCGCAAACGACATTTTTGGGCTCTTTTGCCCGTGAAGCGTTGGGCAATAGTGCAACAAGACCTGAAAAAACAAAAAAACTTTTAGAAGGTTTGTATTTAAAATGGCTATTCTGAACACCACGGGGCCAATTGGGTAAATCCACGGCCTGTTTAAGCTTAAAAAAACTTAAAATGTCCGGAGGTTTACCACTGTTTCTGTTACCAATAAAGCGTTTGATAGACTGTAAATCAAGACAATATGTGTTAACGGATAAGTTTTTTGTGTATTTGTCTCTAAATGCACTGTCGCTTGATCTTTCTCATACTTTATACTATCTGGAACAGATTCAAATAAAAGAACCCTGACAGAATCGTCAGGGTTGCCTGGATTGCCAGATGAAATGGATATTCATCAGCAATTTCTTTCATATTAGCCTATCAATGATAGCTTTGGCGTTTTGGTACATCCAAAATTGCAAGAGGAAACTTATATTTCTTGTATTTGGTGATATAAAATAAAAGAACCCTGACAGAATCGTCAGGGTTCCTTGGATTGACGGGCGAAATGGAAGTCAACCAACCAATCCTTCCAAATTACCCTATCAATTCACCCTTATAATATTCCACCACTACCTTGCTTGGTGTTGCTGTCTCTTCTTTTCCGTTGCGCCTTCCTGTTCTTGCCACTTCCAAAGCGGTAAGAAAGTCCGGTATAAACCGTCTGGCTTTCCCAGTTGAATACCCCTGATTGTACATAGGGACGATCTCCGTCGAAACCAAATTGCATCGTATTGAAAATATCGTTGTAATTCACGCTAAAGGTCCCCTTGCCCTGTGCAAAGCTGTATCGTGCCCCCAGGTTCACAAAATACATGGGGTCAACTTCAAACTGCAGGTTTTGGTTTCGCCCCCTGTAGAATCCGAACAATTGGATGGTCAGCTTTTTGGTAGCCTTAAAACTGTTGTTCATTCTCAGGTTCCATGCTGTGTTATCTACATTGACCCTTTCGGTTATGATGTCGTCTTCTGTTGCCGTACCAACTACCCCCTGCAAGGTTTCAGTAACCCCTCTTTGCGTTTGTGAAAAGAGATCAAAACTTCCGTTAATACTCCACCATTTGGTGGGCCTGTAGTTGGTAGAGAACTCAAATCCGTAGGCTGAGGTATTATCAAAATTATCAAAGGTCAGAATGATCTTGTTCAGGTCTAATCGATCAATATAAACAGCCCTGTTGATCTCATCCTTGATCCTTCTGTAGAACACTCCTGCTGTGATACTCCCATTTTTAAGCCTTCTGGTATAATTGGCCTCTACGGAATTGGTAAACTGGGGTACCAGACTTGGATTTCCAAAGGAAGAAATAAGCGGAGTGGCCCATTCCCTGATCGGGTTTACCTGGGACAATCCAGGCCTGTCTACCCTTCGGCTCACACTGAGCTGAAACTGATTCTTTTCACTCGGTCTGTAAGTGATAAAACCTGAAGGATATATTTGGGTATATTCGTCGGTAAAGGCCCTTACCTGGTTCGTATCTGCTTTTACAGTTACGTCTTCTACCCTTACACCTAACTGGTACGACCATTTTTCATAGTTCTGTCCAAAGGTGGCGTAGGCGGAATAAATATCCATTCCATAGATAAAATCCGTACTGGGCGTAGGGATGAGATCCCCACTGGAATTAAAAGACAGCCCCGTTGAGGTGTAATCCACTTCGGTTTCAAAGGTTCTGGATTCCAGGCCGGCTTCCAGCTTTGAGATGGAATCCAAGGGGTTTACATAATCCAGGTTGATAAAGGTCTGATCCCTTCGTGTATCCACAAAATCCTTGTAATCCGGGAACAGTGTGGCGCCTGTAGACTGAAAGTCCGCGTCTTCGTCGTTCTCAAAACGATTGTGATCAATTTCCAGCTCAATATTGTGCCCTTCTTTTTTGAATTCCAGTTTATAATCAAAATTATACTGCTGGCTGGAATTGTCCTGATCGCTCCTGAAGAGCTGGTTTGTATTTCGGGCCATATCGTTGTTATAGGTCACCCTGGTCTCACCAAGTGTTGTACCGTTATATAAATTCTGGTTGGTAAAGAAGGAAATGGTGTTCTTTTCGTTGAGATAAAAATCGATACCAACTTTAAATAGATGGGATTGGTTGTTGTCCAGGAATCCAAAGTCCTGAAGCGAGTTCTCATCCGCTCTGAATATGTTTCCGTTGTTTACATATTTCCCGACATTATTCCCGTAGTTGCCGTATAGGTTTACCTTTCCGTTCCGGTAATTCAGGTCTATGGTACTGTTGAATTTCGCTTCAATATCGACGGTCAGCCCTGTACTGATATTACCGTTGAACCCGATATTCGCATTTTTGTGAAGTACAATATTGATGATACCGCTCATCCCTTCCGGATTGTATTTAGCGGAGGGGTTGGTAATCAACTCTATGGACTTGATAGAGGTAGAAGGAATCTGTCTGAGTAATTGAGCTACGGGTACGTTGGAGAGCTTTCCATCTACCATCACCCTTACGTTGGAATTTCCACGGAGGGTAAGTTCTCCGGTCTGGGAGTCCACATTGACAGAGGGAATATTGTTCATGATATCCGATGCCGTGGCCCCGGCTGTTGTCAGGTCTTTGCCCACGTTGATCACCTTACGGTCTATTTTCTGTTCAATAGTGGTTCTTTCAGCTACCACATCCACCCCGCTGAGTTCTTCGGCCTCTTCTTCAAGGGATATTACCCCGAGGTCTAATTTCCTGTTGCTCTTGGTGATCCGTATTTGTGTGGAATAGGTCTTAAACCCAATAAACTGCACCTCAAAGGTGAAATCTCCTTCAGGTATCTTCTTTACCTCAAAACTACCGTCCTCCGTGGTTATTCCTCCGGTAATGGTGCTGTTATCCTCAGTGGACTTAATGACGATGGCGGCGTAAGCTACGGGTTGTTTTAACGTCTTATCAATGACCTTTCCCGTGACGCTGCCAATACGTAAGTCGGAGGGGTCTGTTAAGGGTGTGGCCTTCAATGCGCCGCTCAGCAGAAGGGCGCAAAGTAAAAGAGCTTTGCTCATGTCGTTCGTTTTTGATTGATTGATTGATGTTAACTACTGGACGACAAAGGGCCATATATGTTACCATATCCCGGTTTTTTTAACAAATTTTAACAAGCTGAAGAACAGTATGGAATTGGAGAAGAGCGGATTAGCATTTTGTACATTAAGAAGCGATATCTTTGAGGGCAAGGAGTGGGTACGTGCACAAGAAAAGCAAAACCCCGACGAAGCCGCCGGGGTTTCTTCATTGATAAGCTATACTAAACACTAACCATTAACTATAAAAAATATAGCGATATCAATGACTAATTTTTTGTTCTACCAATAGACGAACTTTTTTACGAATAGTTACAGTTATTAACACACTTTAACACGCCGCAACGCACTATGAAAAAGACACTCGTATTCGGAGCATCAACGCAACCTAATCGCTATAGTAATTTGGCCATTCACAGGCTTGTGGCCAAAGGTATCGAGACCGTAGCATTCGGCAGGATGGCAGGGGAGGTATTGAATGTACAAATAAAAACTAATTTGGAGGATTTTCAAAATATTCACACCCTAACTTTGTATATGAATCCGTACAATCAACGAACCTTTTACGACGCCATCCTTGATCTCGCTCCTAAACGCGTTATTTTTAATCCGGGTACGGAAAACTTCCATTTTTATGAATTACTTCGCGAAAAGGATATTGAGGTTGAAGTAGGCTGTACCCTGGTCATGCTGGCTACGGGACAGTACTGATTTATTTTCGGATCAGGTATAAACCGATAAAAGTCAGCATTCCGTTGATAGGTAGCAATTCATAACCCACAGTATAACCCCCCAGCCAGGCTGAAGGCATATTCGCAATACCAATAATCAGACCGACTACCACTACCGCCACCAACCAACTGTAGCGGTCCTTAATGTCGTATTTAGTGAAAATACCGAAAGCGAATAAGCCTAGTAAGGGTCCGTAGGTGTAGGTGGCTACCGTAAGTAAACCGTCAATGACATTGCGGTCTAAAACATATTTAAAGGCGATGACCACCAAAATCAGTAGCAGGCTCATCCAGACATGGGTTCTTTTTCGCAGCCTTTTCTGATCCTTTTCCGGTTTACTCTCAATGCTCAGAAAATCAACACAAAATGAGGTAGTAAGCGAGGTTAGGGCGCTATCCGCGCTACTGTATGCCGCCGCGATCAGCCCTAGCATAAAAGTTGCCCCGACAAGTATCCCAAGATCACCGTTTAACGCGATTTCCGGGAACAAAAGGTCTGTTTTTGGCGATCCGTCCATCAGCGGTATCCCGATCTGGAATTTTGCCGCGTAGATGAACAACAAGGCACCCAGCAACATGAATATAAAGGTTACCACTCCCAGCGATATACTGAAAGTGATCATATTTTTTTTGGCGTCCTTAAGGTTCCTGCAAGTAAGGTTTTTTTGCATCATATCCTGATCCAGCCCCGTCATACAAATAGTAATGAACATCCCACCCAGAAAGGATTTCACAAAATGGTTTCTGGCGAAAAAATCCTCAAAAAAGAAGGTCTTGTTGTATTGTTTGAATTCGTTTGACGCGATGAAATCCCCCAGGCTCCAGTCCAATCCCTTAAGAATAAAATGGATGGATAAGATAACCGAGAGTATCATAAAGAGTGTTTGGAGCGTGTCCGTCCATACAATCGTTTTAATCCCGCCCCTAAAGGTGTAAACCCAGATAAGGATTATGGAAAGGGTTACCGTGAGCTCAAAAGGTACATTCCAGGCGTCAAAAACAAATTGTTGTAGTACAATAGCTACGAGGAATAACCTGAAAGCGGCTCCCAGAACCCTGGAAATAAAGAAGGAAACCGCCCCAACCTTATGACTGACCGTTCCAAATCGGCGGTTTAGGTACTCGTATATGGAGGTTAGGTTCCATTTGTAGTAGACCGGGAGCAAGACATAGGCCACCACAAAATAACCTACAACATAACCCATGACCACCTGCATATAGCTAAACTGCGAATCGGCAACCCAGCCGGGAACCGAAATAAAGGTCACACCAGACAGTGAAGCCCCTATCATGCCAAAGGCGACCAAATACCAGGGAGACTGCTTTCCAGCCTTGAAAAAGTCCGTATTGGAATCGTTTTTCCCGGTAAAGTATGAAATCAATAAAAGCAAGAGAAAATAACCGCCTACCAGAAGGAGAATATGCGAAGCCGTCATAGAAATAAATTTCAGATGCAAAGTACAAAAAGTAAAAATAGTGCGTAATTTTGCTGTTATGGAATTTTCATCCAAACTTTTAGAGAACGCGGTGGACGAAATGTCGCAACTTCCGGGAATAGGGAAACGTACGGCTTTGCGACTGGTGATGCATCTGCTGAAGCAGCCGCTGGATAAGACAGCGCGCCTGTCGTCTGCCCTGCTGACCCTGAAAGAAGAGATAAAGTTCTGTAGCAATTGCCATAACATCTCAGATCAGGAGATTTGTGAAATATGCAGTAATCCAAAAAGGGATCCTGGCACCGTTTGCGTGGTAGAGGATATCAGGGATGTCATGGCCATAGAGAATACCGGGCAATACCGGGGCTTATACCATGTATTGGGAGGAAAGATCTCTCCCGTAGAAGGTATTGGGCCGCAAGACCTGACCATAGCCTCCCTTATCGCTAAGGCCAAAGAGGGAAAAATCAAAGAAATGATCTTTGCGCTAAGTTCAACAATGGAGGGAGATACCACCAATTTCTACATCTATAAACAACTGGAAGGTATAGACATAAAGACCTCCACCATAGCACGTGGAATTGCGGTTGGAGATGAACTTGAATATGCCGATGAAGTAACCCTTGGAAGAAGCATCCTGAACAGGATTCCTTTTGAAGGTTCCTTGAAATTATCTTAAGGATAGTTTTATACAATAAATCTAAAAATACGGCCGTTTTTTTACTATTTTTGCAAAATAGTAATCAGAAACTGCGTCTAAAATAACAATATGTCAAAGTTTGAACTAAAATTGCCGCAAATGGGTGAGAGTGTAGCTGAGGCTACCCTGACTTCCTGGTTGAAGGAAGTTGGCGACACCATTGAGATGGATGAGGCGGTTTTTGAGATAGCAACGGACAAGGTAGACTCCGAAGTACCCAGCGAGGTTGAAGGTGTTTTGATTGAAAAACTTTTTGGAGTTGACGATATTATACAGGTAGGGCAAACCGTAGCGGTAATCCAGGTGAATGGATCAGCCACAACTTCAGAAGCGGAGGCTACAGCAGTGGTTGAAGCTGTAGAGGAGCCTGAGGTAGCGGCTCAGCAGCTGGAGACCGAGGTTACCCAGGTCGTAAAACAAATTAGCGGCTCTGAAAGTGAAACGGTTTCCGCACCCAGCCTGGAAAGGTTCTACTCGCCCCTGGTAAAGAATATCGCCAAGGAGGAAGGTATCTCGATGGCTGAGTTAGACGGTATTCAGGGAACCGGCAAGGAAGGCAGAGTAACTAAAAATGACATACTACAGTATATAGAAGCTCGTACCTCTGGTAAATCCGCAGTTGAAGAAGTACAGCAGCCGGAGCAGCCTGCGCAGCCCGAACCCGTACAACCACAAGCCACAAACAAGCTGCCGGAACCTCCCGTTAGCAAGGTCCAGCCGGGAGCAGAGGATGAGGTAATCCCCATGAGCCGTATGGGCAAGCTAATTGCGCATCATATGCGTGAAAGTGTGGCTACTTCTGCCCATGTACAGAGTTTTATCGAAGCTGATGTGACAAACATTGTCAACTGGAGAAATAAAGTAAAGGCCGAATTTGAAAAGCGGGAGGGAGAGAAGCTCACCTTTACACCGATTTTCATGGAAGCCGTGGCTAAAGCCTTGAAAAATTTCCCGATGATCAATATTTCCGTAAGTGGGGATACGGTGATCCGGAAAAAGAACATCAATATCGGGATGGCGGCGGCTTTACCTGATGGCAACCTGATCGTCCCGGTGATCAAGAATGCAGACCAGTTGAATTTGGTTGGAATGGCAAAGGTGGTTAACGATCTGGCCTTCAGGGCCAAAAACAACGCATTAAAACCGGATGAGGTTCAGGATGGAACCTACACGGTTACCAATGTGGGTTCCTTCGGAAGTGTTTTCGGGACACCGATCATCAATCAGCCTCAGGTAGCTATACTGGCTCTGGGAGCTATAAGAAAAGTACCATCTGTCATTGAAACTGAAGAAGGAGACTTTATTGGAATACGGAGTAAAATGTTCCTGTCTCACAGCTACGACCACAGAGTGGTAAACGGCGCCCTTGGCGGGATGTTCGTAAAAGCTGTTGCCGATTATCTGGAGGCCTGGGATACGAACAGGGAGATTTAAGCATAAAAGCATTGTATGGTATTAAGCCCTGGGTTTCATCTCAGGGCTTTTTTATATTTAATGATCTAAACGTTTAGCGCTATGAGGTTCCTTGTTTTATGTATTTGCATGGTCCTGGTTTCCTGCGGATCAAAACCTTCAAAAGAAAGTATAGAGGCCTACCAGGCAAAGGTCTTCGAACGAGGGGATATCTCCTTACCTTATCGTATTCTGTTACCTAAGGAATTCGATCCTCAGAAAAGCTATCCCCTGGTGCTGGTTTTGCACGGAGCCGGAGAACGCGGTTTGGATAATGAGGCACAGCTAACCCATGGCAGTTCAGTTTTTCTGGAACCGGAGAACAGGGAAAAATTCCCAGCAATTGTGGTCTTTCCGCAGTGCCCGGAAGAGAGCTATTGGGCAAATGTGGACAGGCAACGAAAATTAATGACCTTTAATTTCACCTTTCAACCAGCTGGTGAGGCTACGCCGGCAATGAAAAGTTTACAGGCTTTGTTTGACGAGCTTCTCCAAAATCATAAGATAGACCGGAGTCGGATTTACGTAGGAGGACTTTCCATGGGTGGAATGGGTACTTTTGAATTCGTTCGCAGGAACCCGGGTACCATCGCTGCGGCCTTCGCCATTTGTGGAGGGGCCCATCCGGACACTGCAGCCAATCTCACTGACACCAAATGGTGGGTCTTTCACGGGGATGCGGATATGGTGGTAGATTACGAACACTCTGTGGAAATCGTAAATGCGCTCAAAGAACAGGGAGCGGAGGTACAGTTTACCACTTACGAAGGGGTGAATCACAACAGCTGGGAAAATGCCTTTGCAGAACCGGACTTATTGCCCTGGCTCTTCTCGAATCAGCTGAAATGATCAACAGACACTTTCACGTCATAGCTGAAAGCGTATCTTTGTCCAAAATCTGTATTAATGGAGCTAAAGCTTAGCAAACCCATTTGCTTTTTCGACCTGGAAACTACCGGGACCAATGTGGCTAAGGACAGGATCGTTGAGATCTCTATTTTTAAGATCTATCCTAACGGAAATAAGGAAAGCAAGACCTGGCTGGTTAATCCGGAAATGACCATTCCGGATGTAGCAGTGGCTGTCCACGGGATTTCCAATGAAAAGGTATCCGGAGAGCCTACTTTTAAGGAGTTGTCCAGGCAGATTTACAATATGATAAGGGACAGCGATCTGGCCGGGTTTAATTCGGATCGATTTGATATCCCCTTACTCGCAGAGGAAATGCTTAGGGCTGAGGTGGATTTTGATATGAAAAACATGGTGTCTGTGGATGTACAGACCATATTCCATAAAATGGAAAAGCGAACCCTGGCAGCGGCTTACAAGTTCTATTGTGATAAAGAATTATCCGATGCCCATAGTGCGGAGGCCGATACCCAGGCCACCTACGAAGTGCTGTTGGCACAACTGGATCGTTACCCGGAGCTGGAAAACAATGTAAAGAAGCTGGCTGAGTTTTCAAGGAGAAAACAATCTGTGGACTTTGCCGGATTCATTTTACTGGATGAGGATGAAGATGAAATATTCTCTTTTGGCAAACACAAGGGAAAAAAGGTACTGGAAGTTCTGGAAAAGGAGCCGGGGTATTTCGGATGGATACAAAATGCAGACTTCCCCTTGTACACCAAAAAAATACTTACCCAAATTAAACTTCGTTCCCTGAACAACAAATTAGGGTAAAGCGGAATAGTCCATATTATGAAGATCATTTGCATAGGCCGTAACTATACGGAACACATCAATGAATTGCATAATGAACGTCCGGAGGAACCGGTGGTTTTCATTAAACCGGATTCCGCTGTATTGCCCAGGGAACAGGACTTCTATATCCCGGAATTTTCCAATGATGTACACTACGAAGTCGAAATCCTGGTGAAAATAAAGAAAGTAGGAAAGCATATTGATCAAAGATTTGCGCACACCTACTACGATGAGATAGGCCTGGGGATAGATTTTACGGCAAGGGACCTTCAGGCAACCTTAAAAAAGAAGGGCTTACCCTGGGAAAAGGCCAAGGGTTTTGATGGTGCTGCAGTAATAGGGGAATGGCTTCCAAAATCTGATTTTAAGGATGTAAACAACCTGAACTTTGTCCTGAAGAAGAACGGTGAAGTAGTACAAAAGGGGAATAGCGGGCAGATGATCTGGAAGATTGACGAGATCATTTCTTTCGTTTCTACCTATTTTACCTTGAAAAAAGGGGATGTGATTTTTACCGGAACACCAGCGGGTGTTGGTAAAATTAGCGTAAATGATTACCTTTCCGGTACGCTAGAAGACAAAGAACTGTTTGGTATAAAAGTGAAGTAAATGATATACAGTCTGGACAAAATAAATGAAATGGCGGATGGAGATCAGGATTTTGTAAATTCTGTCATTTCGGTTTTTCTCGAAGAAGTGCCCCAGGATCTGGAAGATCTTGAGAGCGCTATTGCTTCTATGGATTACGAAAACGTCTATAAACTGGCACATAAGATTAAACCTAATGTGGATCTCTTGGGTATGGAACAAACCCGTGCTACAGCCCTGGAGATCGAGACCCTTGGAAAGAGTTCTGCGAATAGTGCCGAGATCGCGGAAAAGTTTCCACTCCTCAAAAAAGATGTCTTACAGGTAATTTCTGAGCTTAAAAAAGACTTCGACCTCTGATGTTAGCCGAGATCATTACGATAGGAGATGAGATCCTTATCGGTCAGATCACAGATACTAATTCTGCCTTTATTGCTTCAGAACTGAATAGAATTGGAGTTTCTGTTTATCAGATTACTTCGGTACAGGACGATAGGTCTCACATTCTAAAGGCCTTGAAGGATGCAGAATCCAGGGCGGATGTGGTTTTTATTACGGGAGGATTAGGGCCAACTAAGGACGATATCACCAAACACACCCTGGCAGAGTATTTTGAGGATACCCTGGTTCCCAGGCCCGAAGTACTGGAACATATCGAAGAATTATTCAAAAAGTACATTTCAACCCCAATTTCCGATCTCAACCGACAACAGGCTCTGATCCCTTCCAGGGCAGAGGTTTTGCACAATGCCTATGGTACCGCTCCCGGCATGTGGATCAGAAAGGGAAATAAGGTATTCATTTCCATGCCCGGTGTACCCTTCGAAATGAAAAACCTGATGACCCACCATATCATTCCCAAAATCACGGTGGAATTTGAGCGGCCTTACATTCTTCATCGTACCATTATGACTTATGGACTTGGGGAAAGTGCGATCGCTCAACGTATTGAAACCTGGGAAGACGAACTGCCGGCCTACATAAAGCTGGCCTATCTGCCAAACCTGGGCAAGGTTAGGCTCAGGCTTACCGCGAAAGGCACGGACAAAGAGCATCTTAAAACGTCCATGGAAGTTGAAATAAAAAAACTATACGGGCTAATAGGTGATATCATTTCGGGAGAAGAAGAGAATGGGGCCATAGAGGCGGTTGTTGCCTCTTTATTGACAAAACGGAATCTTACCCTCGCGGTTGCCGAAAGCTTTACCGGTGGAAATATTGCAGCCAAACTTACTGCAATACCAGGTGCTTCCGCCTATTTCATGGGGAGCATTGTCAGTTATGCTACTGCTGCCAAGATCCAGGTTTTGGGGATTCCCAAAGAGCTGGTGGAAAAGTACTCCGTGGTTAGCCCGGAAGTGGCCGGGGCCATGGCTGAACAGGCTAAAAGCCAGCTTCAATCTGATTTTGCAATCGCCACAACCGGTAACGCCGGACCAACCAAGGGTGATTCCGACGCAGATGTCGGAACCGTTTACATCGCCATTGCCTCCCCTTCGGGTGTAAAAGCGCAAAAGTTTACTATGGGAAATCACCGTACCAGAATCGTGCAAAAGTCTGTCCACAAGGCATTTGAGATGCTTAAGGCTGAAATTTTAAATTTCTAGAAAAGATTGTTGTGGGTCCCGCAAAAATGAGCTAAATTTGCACCCTGTTTAAAATCAAGTAAAAAGTAACGCAATGTCAAAAGTCTGCGAGATTACTGGGAAGAGGGCAATGTTCGGAAACAACGTTTCTTTTTCGATCAATAAGACCAAGAGAAGATTTAACGTAAATCTATCTAAAAAGCGTTTTTATATTCCTGAGGAAGACAGATGGATCACTCTAAAAGTGTCTACCAGGGCACTTAAGACCATCAATAAAAAGGGAATTTCCGCAGTTTTAAAGGAAGCAAGAGAACAAGGATTGGTAAAATAATCCAAATACGATAGTTTAAGATGGCAAAAAAGGGAAACAGAGTCCAGGTAATTTTAGAGTGTACCGAGCATAAGAAATCCGGTATGCCAGGGACTTCCAGATATATCACGACGAAGAACAAAAAGAATTCGCCAGACAGATTGGAGATCAAGAAATTTAATCCAATCCTTAAGCGTATGACCATTCACAAAGAGATAAAATAAGAAACCATGGCAAAGAAGACGGTAGCAACCTTACAATCGAGTTCAAAAAGACTTACCAAAGCCATTAAAATGGTAAAATCTCCAAAAAGCGGTGCTTACACTTTTGTTGAAGGTGTTATGCCTCCGGAATTGGTTAACGATTGGTTAGCTAAGAAATAACCCATCGATCTAAGATATTCTCAAGCCGCTTTATAAAGCGGCTTTTTTATTGGCATTAATTCGGATACTTTAAGATCGTAAGTGCCAGAACATTTCAGCGGTTATCCACACAATGTTAAAGTGCATTTCCTATCTTTGGTAAACCGATTCAATTAGCAGCATGAGCTTATTTAAAAAGATATTTTCGTCTCAGAAAAAGGAGACGCTGGACAAGGGTCTGGAAAAATCCAAAACCAGTTTTTTTTCAAAACTCAGCAAGGCCGTTGCAGGGAAATCCAAGGTGGATGATGAGGTTCTGGACGACCTGGAAGAAGTACTGGTCACTTCCGATGTGGGGGTTGATACCACGCTTAAGATCATAGAAAGAATAGAAGAGCGCGTAGCCCGTGATAAATACATGGGTACGGAAGAATTGCACGGCATACTCAGAGAGGAAATTGCCGGATTATTGTCGGAAACCCACCAGGGAGAGGCCACCGACTTTGTAATCCCGGAAGGGGCCAAACCTTTTGTAGTTATGGTGGTTGGTGTAAACGGAGTAGGAAAGACCACTACCATTGGTAAACTGGCCCATCAGTTCAGGCAGCAGGGTCTAAAAGTAATCTTGGGCGCAGGGGATACCTTTAGGGCCGCGGCCATAGATCAATTACAGGTATGGGCAGATAGGGTAGATGTTCCCATAATCAAACAGAAAATGGGCAGCGACCCGGCTTCAGTCGCTTTCGATACCCTGAGTTCTGCTGTAAACCAGGATGCCGATGTGGTTTTGATCGATACTGCGGGCCGCCTCCACAACAAGGTGAATCTGATGAACGAACTGGGCAAAGTGAAACGGGTTATGCAAAAGGTTATCCCAGACGCTCCCCATGATGTATTGTTGGTGCTGGATGGTTCTACAGGACAAAACGCCTTCGAACAGGCGAAGCAGTTTACCAAAGCCACCGAAGTGACTTCCCTGGCTGTAACCAAACTGGATGGTACCGCCAAAGGGGGTGTCGTGATCGGAATCTCAGATCAGTTTCAGATACCGGTTAAATACATTGGTGTAGGCGAGGGTATTGACGATCTCCAGGTTTTTAATAAATACGAATTTGTAGACTCTTTCTTTAATACCGGAACTTGAAATTATTACTGAGCATCGGACTCTTGTTGTTATGCCCTTTTGCCTGGGGTCAGATAGAGCATCCCAAAGCCAGCCCCTTTTCCCGGATAGAACAGCAGATAGGACTTTCTAAAATCACGGTTGAGTATTCCAGACCGGCCGTTCGCGGTCGGGAAATTTTTGGGGATCTGGTCCCATATGGCCGAATTTGGCGGGTAGGTGCAAATGCTTCCACGAAGTTTACCACAGATACGGATCTAACTATAGGCGGGAGCCGACTTCCTGCCGGGACCTATGCCTTGTACGCTTTCCCGGAAGAGCAGTCCTGGCAGATTGTTTTTCATACAAACACTGGTCATTGGGGAGACGGCAGAAAAGCCTACAATCCGAAAGAGGATGCCTTTAGAATTAGGCTGACCCCTGAAAAGATTAGCGATAAACAGGAAAACTTCCTGATCACCTTTGACGAAATCGATCACAATAGCATGAAAATGCTTTGGCTATGGGATCGTACGAGGATCACCATCCCTATCTCCGTAGATACACATGCTGCAATGCAACGGGAGATCAGCAGAAAAATAACAGATAAGCCCACGGCCCAAACCTATTATGAGGCCGGCAGGTATCTCCAGGAGCAGGGAAAGGATTTTGAGCTTGCCCTGGACTATTTGAATAAAGCCCTGGAGCAAGGAGGGGATACTTACTACTTTCACCGGGTAAAATCCCTGGTAGAAGCTGCTCTGGGTGATTTTCCCTCCGCGATAGTTTCCGCTCAGAAATCCCTGGAACTCGCATCTGCCGAAGGTAAGGATGAATTTGTCCGGATGAACCAAAAAAACATCGATGACTGGAAATCGGTCTTAAAAGCAAATAAGAATGAATAGAATTATATGGCTATTGCTATTTGCCACGCTTTTGTCGTGCAAGCAGGAAGTGAAAAAAACGGAAGCGGAGGTTGTACTCTGGGAACCATATAACGATTCGGCCCAGGTGGCGGCTAATCAGGATCATGAAGTAGAACGAATGCGTTACAAACTTATACAGTCTAAAGTAATTGATAAGAACGAGGTCTTCCGGCCACTTTATGCTGAAGTTTCCGCCTTTTCCGAAACATCCTACCAAAAGCTCAAACCGCTGGTCCTGGAACAGGATATTCCCACAATTCAAGCTGCTGTCCGGTCCGGTAAGTTAACTTACGAAGAGTTGGTCTTGTTCTACCTCTACCGCATTTACAAATACGAACTGGATAATGTTACTACTCTGAATACGGTAATCGCATTGAATCCCAATGTGGTTGATGAGGCGAGACAGCGGGATTCGGAATTAAAAGCGGGGGATACCGGGGATAAACATGCCATTTACGGTATGCCCATATTACTTAAAGACAATATCAATTCCAGTGGTATGCGCACTACGGCCGGATCCATTGCTCTTGCTTACAACGATCCGGAAGATGCCTTCATCGTACGGCAATTAAAGGATAAAGGAGCCCTTATATTGGGTAAAGTAAATCTCAGCGAATGGGCGTACTTCATGTGTAGTGGTTGCCCGGTGGGATACAGCGCGATTGGCGGACAGACCCTTAACCCTTACGGTCCCAGACAGTTTGAATCCGGAGGATCCAGTTCGGGAAGCGGTACTTCTGTTGCTGCTAATTACGCCGTTGCCGCTGTGGGCACGGAAACCTCCGGCTCCATCTTGTCCCCCTCCAGCCAGAATTCCGTGGTAGGCCTGAAACCTACCGTAGGCCTTTTGAGCAGATCGGGTATCGTTCCTATCTCAGGAACCCTGGATACCCCCGGTCCGATGACCAAAAATGTGACGGACAATGGAATATTCCTGGATGCTATGAGGGGTTTTGACGAGACGGATGAGGCCTCGGTACAGACAAATTGGGAAGGTGTATGGTACAAACCGGCCGAAGATGACAGCGGCCTTAAAGGGAAAAAACTTGGGGTGTTTAAAAGTTTAATGGAAAGTGATTCAATTTACAGGACTACCGTCGCAAAACTACGCGATTTAGGAGCTCGGATCTTTGAGTTTAGTCCACCTGAAGTAGATATGAGTGGCTTCATCAATATCTTGAATATGGATATGAAGCACGATCTGCCGGCTTACCTTGAACGTTTTACTAAGAACAATTCGGAAGTGACTATCAACTCTATCGCTGATGCTGTAGCATTCAATGAAAGCGATTCCCTGCTCCGAATTCCTTATGGACATGCCTTGTTTGAAGGCATACTGGCGGATTCGACAACGGCGGAGGAATTGGCAGAAATTAAAGCCCGTCTCCAGAAAAACGGCAGGACCTACTTTAATACTGCCATGAATGAATTCAGGCTGGATGCGGTCTTGTCCATAAACAACTACCACGCCGGATATGCCGCTGTCGCCAAATACCCGGCTCTAACTGTACCCATGGGGTACAAAGAGTCCGGAGAGCCTATTAGTCTGACCTTTATCGGAAAACAATACGAAGAAGGGAGACTACTGAAATTAGGAAAGGCTTTCGAAGATGCAATTCAGGCACGCAATATGCCTCAGGGGTATGAGGACTGATTAGTAGTAGTCAGTGAACAGTAATCAGTGAACAGTCCTTGAGCTTGCGTTCCGAGAGTTCAACAATCTAACCGTCTAAATATCCAAACGTCTAAGAATCTAACCGTCTAACTATCCAAAAGTCTAAAAATCCAGCCATCCAAAAGTCTAAAAATCTAACCTTCCAACTATCCAACAGTCTAAATTTCCAAATTCTCAAATTGACAAATCGCCTTCCTGCTTTAAAAATGCAGTGCCAAAGCTTAACTTAAACTTGGGGTGGGGCTTAGAACCCCATTTTCAGTGGGCAGTTTGCAGTGGGCAGTTAACAGTCCTTCAGCTAGGCTTCCAGGAATCTAAGAATCTAACCGTCTAACTATCCAAAAGTCTAAAAATCCAGCCATCCAAAAGTCTAAAAATCTAACCGTCTAAATATCCAAACGTCTAACCGTCTAAAAATCTAACCGTCCAACTATCCAAACGTCTAACCGTCTAAAAATCTAACCGTCCAACTATCCTACCGTCTAAATTTTCATATTCTCAAATTGCAATCCTCCTTCGGCAAAGCTTCGGAGGATGAAAGTGGAAAGAAATCGTATTTTTGCAGTCCAGAAAGAAATTCATGCGTACCAAATCCCTGAAAAAGAATAAGATCAATGTAGTTACTCTGGGCTGTTCCAAAAACCTTTACGATTCTGAGGTATTAATGGGTCAGCTTAAGGCGAATCAGAAAGAGGTGGTTCACGAGGAGGAAGGCAATGTAGTGGTGATCAATACCTGCGGTTTTATTGCTAATGCCAAAGAAGAGAGCGTAAATACCATTTTAGATTTCGTTCGCAAGAAGGAGTCAGGAGAAGTAGACAAGGTCTTTGTTACCGGATGCCTTAGCGAGCGCTACAAGCCGGACCTGGAAAAGGAGATCCCTGATGTAGATGCCTACTTTGGAACCAGCGACCTGCCAAACCTGCTTAAGGCCCTGGGCGCGGACTATAAACACGAATTAATAGGCGACAGACTTACCACTACACCCAAAAACTACGCCTATCTTAAGATAGCAGAAGGTTGTGACAGGCCCTGTTCTTTTTGCGCCATACCTTTGATGAGAGGAAAACACCGGAGCAAACCGATTGAGGAACTGGTACTTGAAGCTGAAAAATTAGCTGCAAAAGGGGTGAAAGAGCTTATTTTGATCGCCCAGGACCTTACTTACTACGGGCTCGACCTCTACAAAAAGCGTCAACTGGCAGACTTGCTCGGGGCCTTGGTCCAGGTAGAAGGTATTGAATGGATCCGTTTGCACTACGCCTTCCCCACTGGATTTCCAATGGATGTGCTAGAGGTTATGCGGAAAGAGCCTAAGATCTGCAATTATATAGACATTCCGCTACAGCATATCTCCGATAAGATCTTAAAAAGTATGCGCAGGGGTACGACGGAAGAGAAGACCACCGCGCTCTTGCAGAACTTCAGGAAGGCCGTTCCGGATATGGCGATCAGAACAACATTGATCGTGGGATATCCCGGGGAGACCAAAGAGGATTTTCAGTTACTCAAAGAATGGGTCAGGAAAATGCGCTTTGAACGCTTGGGATGCTTCACCTACAGTCATGAAGAAAATACCCACGCCTTCCAACTCAATGACGATGTTCCCGAAATCCTAAAGCAGCAACGCGCTAATGAGATCATGGAATTACAGTCACAGATCTCCTGGGAACTGAACCAGGAGAAGGTAGGGAAGGTCTTTCGATGCCTGATCGATCGCAAAGAGGGAAATTACTTTGTCGGAAGGACAGAATTCGACTCCCCTGATGTGGACAATGAAGTGCTTGTAGACGCATCCCGTTTCTATTTAAAGCAAGGTGATTTCGCTACAATCCGCATTACCGATGCGGCAGACTTTGACCTCTACGGTGAACCGGTTTCAGTATCTTCTGAATTGGAAACCTTTTCAGAGGTAGGATCAAAAAACGGCTCTGAGATAAATTAGGAGTTGATTTTCTCCTATAAAATCACATTGGAGATCAGATTTTCTACGGTTGGATGATCGTTTCCTCCGGGCGGCTCAATGGTAATATTCAGCGATTCCGCATGGTCTATATATTTCAGGCTTATCCATTGCTGATTCGTTGGTACCAGACCCATATTGATCATCTCACCTTCAACATCCGCCCACATTTGATAAACCTTCTCGGCATCCAGGGTGGGTAGCCCCTGTGAATTCACCACTACCTCCTTGGTCGCATGGTTTAAATAAGCTATCACTTTAGATTCCGGAAGTAATTGGTTTCCAACAAGTACCAGGGGAACCACATTCGGATTATTGATCTGCTGATACCGCATATTGGTTTCCTGGTAGTTTTGTTCCAGATCGTTTATTCTCGATTGCATTTCGGCCGTCTGTTGTTGTAACAACTGCAGGTTCTCTTCGGCCGTTTGCCATCTCAGGTATAGCCAGAACGAGCCCAGGGCAAAAAGAGCTGCCAGACTTGCGGCCACTAATAAGCGGCTTCGCTGAAAAGTAGGGGATTCGGAAGCTGAATTCAATTGTCGGACACCTACTTCCTTATTTTCAGACTCCAGCGAACTTTTTAAGGACTGCTTCACCTTTTCAGGTGGGTCTACGGCATTTTCAAAGGCCATGCGCTCAAAGTCTTCTTCCATAATCCGGTATTGCTCTCTGAGTTCCATGTCTTCATTAAGAGCCTTTTCAACAGCGACTACTTCCTTATCTCCCAGTTCCCCCAGAAGATATAATTCCAAAAGTCCTTCGTCTATGATCTTTTTCTTATCCATATGCCAACGCTTCGATAAACCATAACACTAACAATGCCTCATTCTGATAACGCTGCCGAAGCTGTTTCAACGCTTGTCTTACATAAGATTTGAAGGTCCCAAGTGGAACCCCCATCTCCTCATGCGCTTCGCGATGGGTTAATCCCTGGAAATAAACCAACTCCAGAGCCCTGCGGTGATGTGGTTCCAACTTTTTTAGTATACCGTTCAGGGCGGTGTAATCTGGTTTTGTTAGTTCCGCACTTTTATTATCATATACATTTAAATCTTCCGTTTGGATGAGGTTGTCCGTCTTTCTTAGTGCATTTAAGGTGGTATTTTTGGCGATTCGGTAAGCCCAGGTATAAAACTTACCCTTTTGTGAGTCATAAGTCCCGATTTTTTGCCAGATCTTCACAAAGGTATCTTGTAGTATGTCGTTGGCAAGGTCTTCCCGTTTACACATCCTGAGAATAACGCCATACAAGGCTCCCGAGTACTTGTCGTACAAGGAGTACAGAGCGTCCTTTTCACCATTACGCAGCCTCTCTAGTGCCAAAATGTCTCCAGCCTTTGTGCTCATATTTGTGTTAAAGATATGATAAAAAAGCCCCCTTGCTCATCCCTCGGCCAATACCCTGTGTAATTAAGAGAGAAAAGTGCACGAATTCAATCACCTTTTAAAATTAAATCTAAAAAACAAATCATGAAAAAAGTACTCTTTATTATTTCGACAGCGGCCTTGTTTTTATTCGTTCAGACCGTATCAGCTCAGAATAAATCCAAGGATATAGTAGATATCGCTGTATCCGTAGACGATTTCTCAACCCTGGTTTCCGCATTACAGGCGGCAGATCTTGTTAATGCCCTAAAAGGAGACGGGCCGTTTACGGTTTTCGCCCCGGTAAATTCCGGTTTCGCCAAAATAGATTCAAACGCCCTGAATTCATTGTTGCAACCTGAGAACAAGGAAAAGCTGGCTGCGATTCTCACCTATCATGTGGTAGCCGGAAAACTGGCAGCAGCCGACGTGGTTAAAGCCCTGGAAAGCGGCAACGGTAAAGCGGAGTTAACCACTTTAAATGGAGCCAAAGTGATGGCGGTTAAGAAAGATGATGGGATCTACCTAAAAGATACCAAAGGAAATTACAGCAAAATTGCAAAGACTGATGTAATGGCTTCTAACGGAGTGATTCATATTATCGAAGATGTGGTGATGCCCAACTAAGGGAGGGTTATGTTGTTGTTTCCAAAAGCACCGCTTCCTAAGGCGGTGCTTTTTTACATATTTACAAACTCAAAGCCCGCCAATGGGATCTTAGTGAGATCAAATTCTGTTTCGTTAAGCAAAATCCCATGTTCCAGATAGGCCTTGAGGTTTGCCATCCAGAAGCTCCAGCCGTTACTGCAACCGTAGTGAATATTTAACTTGCTCTCTTCATCAGTCGGGATCTCATATTGTCTTAAACTAAGCAAAACAGCCTTGCCATGATCTTCCAGGCTTATGGCTACCTTACTTACTTCCGCGAAAGAGATCTCAATATAATTCTTACCATTTGCCTGGATGACCTGGCCTTTTTCCTGTCCATCCCAATTGTGCCATTCCCAGATATAAGTATCGCCAGCCTTTATAAACTCTTTTGAGTCGCGAAGTTTGCCCTCGGAGGTAAGATAATCCGCCTTCCTGAGGAACCAGGAGCAAATCCCTTCGGAGGTGCCCCAGCACCAGTACATTTTCTCCATTGATGTCTTAATGTAGATCTTCTTTGTAAAGGAATCGAAGCTTAATTTTTCCATGATTGATGTATTAATTGATGATTGTTTATGCGATTAGCCAATGAATTATGTAGGGATAAAACCGGTTTTAGCGCGTAAATGCAACTAAATAATAGCATCTGTCCACTGGCTAATTTATCCTCCGAAGCTTTGGCTAAGGAGGACTGCTAAATGCCAACTGATTTCACCCTTCGTAGTTTCAGCGAGGGAGGTTTATTCACTCCCCTTACGTTCCAATTCTATCTGGTAGAGCTGTCTTCCCAATTCTGCCAGAAAGGGAATGCCCGTTTCGTCGTATTCGTAGGCATCGTCATTGAAGATCCCGTCCTTGTTTACGAGTATGGTCGCGGTGAGCATAAATTCAATCCCGTTACGGGTATCAACAATATAAGCGCAATCCGTTAGCGCCCCGTAAGCAAATCCTACTTTATTGTATATCTGGATATGGTCCGGGATGACGTCATCTGTATCTCCGTATAGGAAAAACTTGCAGTAACCGTCGTAATAGGTCTTAGGATCGTAATCCGCTTCTCTCGGAAGGATCTGCATGGCATCCAGCAGAAACTCACGCTGATCCTCACTTAAGCGAAACTGCTCTTCGTCGCTGAAGTTTTGAGGAAAAACAACCCGTTTCAAAACCCCGTGCTGTGTGGCTATGGGATAATAGTTCTTTAAACTAAAATCAAAAGGTTCCATATAAAGCGAATCCTCAGCATAGTAGCCCCTGCCCTTCATGACCCCTTCAAGTTCAAGTGCCTTCGGCTCCGTATTCATTAGGGAGGAAGTGGTGGCCAGGGTACTGTCATTCATGTAAAGGATAAGCGGTTTAGTAGTAAGCACATCGGAGTGAAATCCCAACCTGTGCGAAATGCGTACCGGGGAAACGCCTTTTTCGCTTAGATTGTGATTTATGGTGTCTTGCCCAAGAAATTCCAGCAATCTGTTGTTGGCATGATTATCACTTACCGCAAAGATCTTTATAACGTCTTCGGCAAAGGTGTTTTCTACGGAATCTCCTTCAATGTAGAATTTTACATCCCGGGAGAGGCTGTCAATATGATTCAGTTTTTCCAATGCAAGTACGGCAATGGGAAATTTAACTGTACTCGCGGGGTAGAAATACCTATCCTTGTCTACCTGGAAGTCGAAATCACTGAACAATATGCTGTCATTCCTGCGGTCTATTTGGGTATAGCGAATTTGTACTTCATAGTTCTCTACACTGTCCATCACCTTCCTGATCTTTGGATTGTCTGAGGACAAGGCAACCTCTAGCGGATTTTTTTGCGAAACTCCGGCAGCGCAATTGAGGATTAACAAGGTCCCTGACAAAAACAAAAAGAGCCGGATGTACCTTAATATAAAATTGAAAATGTAGTGAACGTTAACCATCGTAAATTTCTCCGCGATTAGGTTTTAAATCATCTCTTACCTGCCGCATCTGGGATTCATTTACCACCAGGTAGGCAATGCTATGTGCATCGCTGAGGTCCGTAGACCCGCTTATCTGAAGATCCAGACCCTCCAATACGGCATATTCCAGCAGATGCTTTTTATAATGCTGGGCAGTATTCCTGGCAGTGGGTCCCCGGAAATCCCAGATCAACTTGATTTTTTTTGCTTTAGTGTCCTGTTTTTCCATGGCCTAAGATTCTGAAACGGAAACTCCTTTTTCTGCGAATGCCTTAAAGTCCTGCAGGTACTTGAGCGATTGCTTTTTAAATGCTCCCGGCATGAGGAAACCCATAACTTTCATCATAAACCCTGAGAATTGAAATTCTGATTCAGAGATCCATTTGGTCGTATGATCATCGAGATCGTTGAAGTAATTTTTTTGGATGTTATGTACTCCTTTGGTGTCATACGTGGTATGGAATTCATAAGGTAAATTGCGTTTGATGATGGTCTCAACCAGCACCATTTCCCGTTTACCCATCTTGTAATGTAACTCCATTTTGGCCCCTTCTTCCCCGGGATTGCCGGAAATCTGTTTGTACTCCGTCAAACCACGCTGCCAATGCCTCATGTTTTCAGGATTATCCAGCTTTTTTATGAATTCCGTCCTGGGAAGATCAATAGTAATTTCAGTCGTATATTTCATCGGATTAGTTAGTTTCCACTAATTTAAGAAATTAAAAGCGCAATTAAATCTACAGCCGTAACAGCCATGTCTTCGCTCTGGACAGTTACAAATAGCATAGCGGGTATTGGTAGGTCCAAAGTTTTATGCTAACGAATGTGTTAACGAGAAGGAATAACGACCTTAAAGTTTACCGCGACCTTAAGGATGATAAGACTTGCGCTGTTTTACAACATTCTCAAAGTGTTAATACCTAAGTCAAATCCTTGTGTACGATTTTGTAATGCTTATTTTTGCCCAATGCATTTTTTGAAGCATTCCATAAAAATTACAGCTTTTTTGTCTGGAGTTGTCGCCCTATTTTTTGCACTCTCATGCGAAGGCATATGGAAAAAAGACACAGATAACACCCCACTGGCCAGGGTAGGAGATACCTATCTTTACAGGGAAGAGGTGCAGGCTCTGTTGCGTGATAATATCTCCAAAGAAGACAGCGCCTCATTCGTATCCAACTACATCAATACCTGGGCTACTAAACAACTTTTACTGTCTAAAGCGAAGATCAATTTGTCTGAAGAAAAGCTGGCTGAATTTGAACGTCTGGTAGCTAATTACCGTACGGATCTTTATACCAGGGCTTACAAGGAGGCGTTGGTACAGCAGTCCGAAGATACCACGATCAGTACTGCACAATTGCGGGATTTCTACGACAAACAAAAGGAAAACTTTAAACTGAAGGAAAAACTGGTTAAGCTCCGATTTGTAGAACTTCCAAACCAGTTTTTGAACAAAGACGAGGTTATAGAAAGACTGAAACGTTTTAATTCGGAAGATCTGATGTATCTGGATTCCATCGGAGTGCAATTCAAAAAGTTAAATTTTAATGATTCACTCTGGATCCGGGCTTCAAGGGTGATAGAGGAAGTACCACCACTGAACCTGGAGAATCAGGACCGATACTTAAAAAAATCACAATTTTTTGAATTGGAGGATGCATCGGGAGTATATTTGGCAAAGGTAACGGGTGTCCTGAGGGTCAATGACATCGCCCCTTTGTCCTACATTGAACCCACTCTTAGGCAAGTACTTTTGAACAGGAGGAAGTTAGAATACATAAGAAAATTAGAAACTGATATTATTGATGAGGCTACGAGAGAAGAAGAATTTGAGGTTTATTATGAACAGGACTAGAGCACTGCTTTTTTGGTCCTTTTTACTTTCCATAGTCACCGGATTTTCACAGGTGCGCGATTCTATTGCAGATATCCAGGTTGAGCCCCCGGCAGCTCCTATGGAGGCCAGCGCGGAAGTTAAGAAGGATTCCAGCGAAACCCTAAAAAAGGTAAAACTTGACGGAATTTCAGCAGTGGTAGGAGATTACGTAATTCTGGATTCCGATGTGGAAAAAGCCCTCATTGACCTGCGCAACCAGGGAGCCTCCACCGAAGATATTACGCACTGCAGCCTGCTTGGAAAACTGATGGAGGACCGTTTGTATGCGCACCAGGCGGTACAAGACAGTATTCTGGTGTCCGATGATGAAGTTAACGCTACCAGTGACCGCCAACTCCAACAATTGGTACAGCAGGTAGGATCTATGGAAAAAGTCCTGGATTTCTATAAGAAAGAAACCGTAGAAGATTTCAGGGAAGAGTTGTACAACATCAACAAGCTGCGCATGCTCTCCGAGCGAATGCAGCAGAAGATCGTCGGAGATATTGAGGTTACCCCGGAAGAAGTAAGACAGTTTTTTAATAGAATACCGGAAGATGAGCGCCCGGTCTTTGGTGCGGAACTGGAGATCTCCCAGATTGTCAAACAACCGGAAATTCCGGAAGTGGAGAAACAGCGGGTGATAGACAAATTGAACGAAATTAAGGCGGATGTGGAGGATAATGACGCTAAGTTCAGCGTTAAAGCCATCCTCTATTCTCAGGATCCCGGATCCAAACCTAAAGGTGGTTTTTACAGCATGACACGCCAGACCCCCTTTGTAAAGGAGTTTAAGGATGTCGCTTTTAGCCTGAGGGAGGGTGAGATCTCAGAACCTTTCGAAACCGCTTTCGGCTATCATATTATTTATATAGAAAAAGTAAGAGGACAGGAACGGGATCTGAGGCATATCCTTATTCAACCTGAGGTTCCTCAAAAGGCCATAGAAGAAGCCAAGACAGAACTGGACTCCATTCGCAAGCACATCATTGAAGGGAAGTACACTTTTGCCGAGGCAGCGCTTAATTTTTCGGATGAAAAAGAGACCAAATTCGATGGTGGCCTGCTCCGGAATCCGACCAATTTCGATTCCCGTTTTGAGCTGACCAAGATGGACCCAACACTGTACAACCAGGTGCGGAACCTGAAAGACAACGAAATATCGTATCCCCTCCTTGAGGCAGACCCCAGGGGAGGCCCTCCAAAATACAAGATCCTTAAGGTTACCAACCGATACGATGAACACGTAGCGGACTTTGCCAGAGACTATCTTAAGATCCAGGAGCTGGCACTAAGGGAGAAGCAGTTCAAGGCCATTAAAAAATGGATGGATGAGCATATTGAAGACACCTATGTGAGTGTAAATGGAGATAACAAGGGCTGCGATTTTGCAAACAACTGGGTAAAGGAATAAGTGCATGTCCGACGTCGCAGCGATCCAAAGTTTAGTAGAAAAACACCAGGAATTAAAAAAGGAGATTGCCAAGATCATCGTTGGCCAGGAAGTGGTCATAGACCAAATCCTTTTGTCTATCTATACCGGGGGTCACTCCTTGCTTATTGGAGTACCCGGACTGGCTAAAACGCTTATGGTCAATACCATCGCTCAGACACTGGGGTTGGATTTTAAGCGCATTCAATTCACTCCGGACCTCATGCCCAGCGACATTTTGGGCAGCGAAGTACTGGATAAAGACAGAAACTTTAAGTTTATCAAAGGTCCGGTTTTCGCTAATATTATCCTGGCGGATGAGATTAACCGTACACCTCCAAAAACCCAGTCGGCTTTGCTCGAAGCCATGCAGGAAAGGGCAGTGACCATTACCGGGAAACAGTATAAGCTGGAGCTCCCGTATTTTGTTCTGGCCACCCAGAATCCCATCGAACAGGAAGGGACTTACCCCTTGCCTGAGGCCCAGTTAGACCGATTCATGTTTGCCATTGAACTAAAGTACCCATCGGTGGCCGAAGAAATGGAGATTGTAAAGTCTACCACCAACGATGAATTCCCTGAAGTACAAGCGCTTTTCTCAGGTGAAGAGATCCTGGCCTTACAACATTTGATCCGTAGGATCCCGGTTCCGGACAATGTGGTGGAATACGCGGTAAATCTTGTAAACAGGACCAGGCCCACCCTAAGCAGTTCTCCGGACCTGGTTAAGCAGTACCTTGATTGGGGAGCAGGGCCAAGGGCCTCACAAAACCTGATCCTCGGGGCCAAGGCGCATGCGGCCATCCACGGCAAATTCTCTCCGGATATCGAGGATGTCAAAGCAGTGGCTATGGGGATACTCAGGCACAGGATTATCAAGAACTACAAGGCAGAAGCAGAAGGTATTACCGAAGAAGACCTGATCCGCAAGCTCTTATAGCTCAATTTTTTTTGAATTTTGATAGCATTTTGATAAAAAGTTGGGTTAGTTAAACACCATCTTCTCAGGGAAGACTTACCCCTTTTTACAATTCCGGAAAATTACCGCTTTGCAAGGCTCAAAAGTTTTATTACCTTCCGTTTTTTAGTATTTTTGGAGAACTGCATTAATAGAAAATTTATAGTATATGGCTTTCGATATTGACATGATCAAAAAGGTTTATTCCGGGATTTCTGAACGTGTGGATAAGGCACGTGAGATCGTTGGTAAACCGCTTACGCTTTCTGAGAAAATTTTGTATTCCCACCTCTGGGATGGGATGCCTTCAAAAGCCTTTGAAAGGGGTAAGGATTATGTTGATTTTGCACCGGACAGGGTGGCTTGCCAGGATGCTACGGCCCAGATGGCCTTGTTGCAGTTTATGCACGCCGGAAAACCCAAAGTGGCTGTACCTACAACAGTACATTGCGATCACCTTATTCAGGCAAAAGTTGGAGCAGAAGCGGATTTGATGCGGGCAAACCAAACAAGTAATGAGGTATTTAACTTTCTGGAGTCTGTATCGAATAAATACGGCATTGGTTTCTGGAAACCGGGTGCGGGCATCATTCACCAGGTAGTTCTGGAAAATTACGCCTTTCCCGGGGGAATGATGATAGGTACGGATTCTCACACCGTAAATGCAGGAGGCCTGGGCATGGTAGCCATAGGTGTTGGTGGGGCTGATGCGGTGGATGTTATGGCTGGAATGGCCTGGGAATTAAAGTTCCCTAAACTTATCGGAGTTAAACTTACCGGAAAACTGTCCGGATGGACAGCACCCAAAGATGTCATATTGAAAGTAGCGGATATTCTTACCGTGAAAGGAGGAACAGGCGCCATCATCGAATATTTCGGAGAGGGAGCCACCTCCATGTCCTGTACAGGTAAGGGTACCATTTGTAATATGGGAGCCGAGGTAGGTGCCACAACCTCTACCTTTGGCTATGATGATTCTATGGACCGCTATTTGAGGGCCACCGATCGTGAAGATGTCGCGGATGCCGCGAACGAGGTTAAGGAGTACCTTACCGCTGACCCTGAGGTGTATGCTGATCCTGAAAGCTATTTTGATCAGTTGATCGAGATTAATTTATCCGAGCTTGAACCACATCTTAACGGACCTTTTACTCCGGACCTGGCTACCCCGATTTCCAAGATGAGCGAAGCGGCTAAGGAGAATGATTGGCCTCTTAATGTTGAGGTCGGCTTAATTGGCTCCTGTACGAATTCCTCTTATGAGGATATTTCAAGAGCAGCCTCACTGGCCAAACAGGTGGCAGACAAGAATCTTAAAACAAAATCCAAGTTCACCATCACTCCGGGATCGGAGCAGGTGCGATACACCATAGAACGCGATGGTTTCATAGATACTTTCAACAATATCGGGGCTACAGTCTTTGCCAATGCCTGTGGTCCTTGCATAGGGATGTGGGACCGTTATGGAGATAAAGCCGCGGACGGCCCAAGAAATACTATCGTGCATTCCTTTAACCGGAATTTTGCCAAAAGAGCAGACGGGAATCCCAATACACTGGCTTTTGTAGGTTCTCCGGAACTGGTTACGGCCATAGCTATTGCAGGTCGTTTGGATTTTGATCCCTCTACGGACACCCTGATCAACGAAGACGGGCAGGAGGTTATGCTGGACGAACCCAGGGGTTACGAGCTTCCACCGGAAGGATTTGACGTTGAGGACGCCGGTTATATCGCTCCGGAAGAGGATGGAAGCGGGGTAGAAGTAAAGGTTGATCCGGCTTCAGAACGCTTGCAGCTATTAGAACCTTTTGTACCCATTAGTACGGAAAGTCTGCAGGGCATGAAACTCCTGATAAAAGCCTATGGAAAATGTACCACGGATCACATTTCTATGGCAGGACCATGGCTTCGTTACAGAGGGCATCTGGATAACATAGCGAATAATACGCTTATCGGTGCGGTGAACGCCTACAATATGAAAACCAATTTCGTTAAGAGTCAGCTTAATGGAGAGTACGGCGGCGTTCCGGACGCTCAGAGAGCTTATAAGAATGAAGGGATAAAGACCATAGTGGTGGGAGACCACAACTACGGAGAGGGTTCCTCCAGGGAGCATGCGGCCATGCAGCCGAGGCATCTTGGGGTTGCGGCAGTGCTGGTTAAGTCTTTCGCGAGGATCCACGAGACCAACCTGAAAAAGCAGGGTATGCTGGCCCTTACATTTGCCAATGAAAGCGATTACGACCTGATCCGGGAAGATGATACTTTCAATTTTGTGGATATCACTGACTTTGCCCCGGGCAAACCGTTAACTATTGAGGTGGTGCATGCGGATGGAAGCAAAGTCAATATCATAGCGAATCACAGCTACAACGCTTCTCAGATTGAATGGTTCCGTGAAGGATCCGCCTTGAATTTGATTAAGAAAGAAAGCGCTGCACAATAAGCGGCGGCAAATAATATTAGAAAACTCCCGGAAATCAGCGGGAGTTTTTTAGTTTTGAACAAATCCCTAATTCGCATGCGCATCAAGAAAAAGACGCTTCTCAATATCCTGCTTATTGCTTTTGTTCTTTCTTTCTTCGTAACTCCCTTAGGCCATCAGGGCAAGCTTTTCTTAAACCGGCTATTTTCCTTCAGCCCACCAGTAATAGCGCAAGCCGAGCGTGAACAGATTACGGACTACAATTGGACATTGAAGGATCCGGAATGGAACTTTTTTAACTTTGAGCGTTCCCGTGGGAAAGTCGTTTTTATGAATTTTTGGGCCTCCTGGCGCCTACCGAGCGAAGCCGAACTGAAAAGTGTTCAGGCTTTGTATGACCGCTATGGGGATAAAGTAGATTTCTATATTATTACGGATGAAGAGCGCCCGCCGGTTGAAGAGTTCCTGGCCAAAAACGGTTTTACCTTTCCCGTAACTTACCTGATCATAGGAGAAAGGGCTCCTGTAGTCACTGAAGAGCCACCAAGGTCTTATATTATTGATAAGGATGGTTATGTGGTAGTGTCTAAAGACGGTATTGCCGATTGGGACAATTCTAAGGTCTATGCTCTCTTTGATGAACTTTTAGGGGAATAGGAGGTATTCCGGAAGTACTTAAAAGGTACGATAAGCATCCCGAAACATTCGCCGTCCTCTTTACCCAAATGCTTGTGGTGGATCTTATGCGCTCTGCGCACGCCCCGGGCGTACCAGTTATTCGCATTGCGGAAAAGCTTAAATCTCTGATGTATAAATATGTCGTGCACCAGGAAATAGGCGATCCCGTAGGCAAGGATCCCAAAGCCCAGAGGCCAGCCATACCAGAATGCTGTATTGGCCGCAAAGTAGAAGCAGGTCATACTGACAACTGCATAGAATATAAAAAAGGCGTCATTTCGTTCAAACCAGGAATCGTGATCTTTTTTGTGATGATCCTGGTGAAGACTCCAAAGAAATCCGTGCATGATATACTTATGAGTGAACCATGCCATAAATTCCATCCAGCAAAAGGTGGCCAGAAAGATCAATATCCAAAGCGCTGTATTCATATTATACCAAATTCAGTTTGTAATTTACATATGATCTTGCCAATAGCCCGAATTTTTGATAGTTCGGGACGCGAATACGGGTATTCTTGATTTCTGCCGAAGGGGTCTTTCTTAACTTCTGCAACAGCTTATAGTAATACTTATAGGCGGTATACACCCCGAAACGGGCCTCATTTGGTAGTTTTACGATACCCTCGTAACCCTTTTTAAAATCGGCCTCTATTTCACGGACTATGGAAGCTTTTGAAGCCTCGTCCAGTTCTTTCAGGTTGGTATTCGGGAAATAGGAACGGTTCAGGTCTTCAAAATCTGCTTTCAGGTCTCTTAGAAAATTGACTTTTTGGAATCCGGAACCCAAAGCCATGGCAGAATCCTTCAGGGATTCGTATAATTCATTGTCACCCTGTACAAATACTCTCAGGCACATCAGGCCTACCACATCTGCTGATCCGTAAATATAGGCCTTGAATTCCTCTACCGTACGGTATTCCGTCTTGTTGAGATCCATTCGCATACTCTTTAGAAAAGCCTCAACAAGTTCATGCGGAATTTCATACTTGTGATAGGTGTCCTGGAAAGAATTCAGGATTGGGTTTAGACTGATCTTCTGTGCCAAAGCATCCTCCAGGTCTGCCTCAAAATTTTGGAAAAGCAGGACCTTGTCATAATCGTGGAAAGTATCTACGATCTCATCAGCAAATCTTACGAACCCATAGATGTTATAAATGTCTCTTCGTATGGAAGTGTCAAGCATCCTTGTCGCAAGTGCAAAAGATGTGCTGTAAGACTCTGTCACCAGCTTACTGCAATTATAAGATACTTTGTCAAAAACAGTCTTCATCCTCTAATTAGCTATCATTTGGTTTTCATCATCAGATCCGATACCAATTTACCGGAAATCAATGAAGGGGGTACACCAGGCCCGGGCACGGTTAACTGTCCTGTAAAATACAGATTTTTTACTTTTTTGCTGCGTAAACCGGGCCGGAGAAATGCTGTTTGAGACAACGTATTTGCCATACCATAGGCATTTCCCTTGTAAGAATTATACTGCTCTACAAAATCGTTCACGCAAAAGGACTCCCTAAAGATAATGTTATTTTTAACGTTTTGCCCGGTACGATCCTGGAACCGATTCAAAATAAGTTCAAAATATTGCTGACGCAGCTCCTGGCTGTCTTCCAGCCCGGGGGCAAGAGGAACCAGGAAGAAGCCGGTTTCACAGCCTTCGGGAGCCATTGCGGGGTCTGTAACCGAAGGGAAATTGACGTAAAAAAGCGGGTTTGAAGGCCATTTGGGATCATCGTAGATCTCCGATGCATGTTTTTGAAAGTCAGTGTCAAAAAAGAGGTTGTGATGCTCAATATTTTTAAGCTTTTTATCAAAACCGACATAAAACAACAGAGAAGATGGTGCAAAGGTCTTCCGCTCCCAATACTCCTCGGAATACTGCCGGTTCATCTTATCCATAAGGGTTTCCGTATGATGGTAGTCCGCACCACTCAGCACAACATCTGCCGGGATAAAACTGCCGGCAACCTCTATTCCTTTTGTAATTCCCCCTTCCACCACAATTTTCTCAACCGGGCTATTGGTATGAAATTTTACCCCCAGTTCTGTAGCCAGTTTTTTCATTCCCAATACGATCTGGTACATACCGCCCCTGGGGTGCCAGGTACCCAAACCAAAATCAGCATAGTTCATAAAACTGTAAAATGCCGGTGTTTTGCTCGGTTTGGCACCTAAGAATAGTACCGGGAACTCCAGCGTCGCAATCAATTTGGGGTTTTTAAAGCCCTTTCGGACCTCTCCGCTGATGGTCTTAAAAAACTGATCCAACCGCACTACGGTATCTTTGGTAACCAGTTCTAATGGAGAAATACCTGGCCGGTAAACTATTTCGTCAATGGCGATCCTGTAGTTCTCCCGGGCCTTGTTGATGAATTTCTTTAAGGGCGTGGAGCTGCCTTTTTCAATACGCTCAAACTCCTCGCTTATGGAGTCCAGGCCCTCTCCTATGGTGATCTCATCGTCGGCGAAGAATATTTTGTAAGCCGGATCCAGTTTGTCAAGAATGTAGTAATCCTCCGTCTTTTTATCGAAGTCGTTAAAGAAACGCTCAAAAATATCAGGCATCCAATACCAACTAGGACCAATATCAAAAGTGAATCCCTCCCGGATCAATTGTCCTGCCCTGCCGCCTACACTGCTGTTTTTTTCGTAAACCTCAACATTATAGCCGTATTTAGCCAGGTAACAGGAAGCAGATAGTGCGGAAAATCCGGACCCGATAATGGCAACTTTTTTATTCATAATTATCTAAAAAAGTTCCTACAATGCGAGTCCCAATTCATCTATAGATCCAAAGGTTCGTATAAATGAGGGCATTTTGTCCTTGTCCAGGAACTGGGTCTGCCTTCCCAGGATCCAAAGCTGGGAGTCTCCTTGTTTCTGAAGTTTTCGGGTAAAATCTTCAATATATTTATCCAATCTGTCCTTGGTGGGTACTACGGTGAAATAGGATAAAAAATAAAGATTATCGTAATATTTGTGGAGATCTACAAGGCTTTCTATAGGCATAGTCTGCCCGAGATAAATAGTCTTGTATCCACGGATTAGGATCTCGTAATTGGCGAAAAGCAACCCGATCTCGTGGATCTCATTCTCTGGCAGAAATAGTACAAATACCTTGTCTTTTTTAGTAGGTTCTATGGCTTGCAGTTTTTCAGTACTGCTGTATATTTTTTGTTTGATAAGGTTGGTGATGAAGTGCTCATGCGCAGGACTTATGGTATCCGTCTGCCATAACAATCCCAATTCCTGTAAAAGTGGCATGAAAAACTCCCAGAAGATCTCACGGAATGAACGATCTTCCAGCAAGCTGTTGTAGGTCTGTTGAAAGAGGGATTGATCAAAATTGATCATCGCCAGCTTAAAAGCGTTGATCGCGTGGTTCTTTATGCTATTCTGAGCAACGATTTCCCTGACCGCGAGCGGGATCTCTCCTTCCGGTATTTTTGCGATCTTAGATATCTTATGTCCGTGGTTGTAGAGCAGTGTTATGTTTAACAACTTCTGCAGGCTCGCAAGGCTATAGGTCCTGATATTGGTGGTGGTACGTTCAGGAGCCAGAAGATCGTAACGTTTTTCCCAGATCCTTATAGTATGCGCTTTAATGCCTGAAAGATTTTCCAGGTCTCTAATACTGAAATGTTTCTTTACATTGTTCATCTTTTGATCATAAAGATTAAACAAATCTACAACTTTTATATTTGGATTGTATCAACCACACGTTAAAATTTTTTTAATCCTTTTTTGGCCAAGGCTCCATCCCTGCTTTGTTTTTTGAAAATGTGGAGGTTAAATCTGCTAAAATGGATATCTTTAGGCGATTATCCAATAACAAAAATGACTAAAAAAACAGGGCAAACTAGGAAACAATTCCTAAAAAGGCCTGGAGCCGGATCACTGGCTATGGCAGGTATGCCCGCCATGCTTCAGGCAACGGATACAAAAAATCATATCAGCCTTAGACGAAAGCAGATGCTACCTCAGGAAGAAACCGTATTTGCCGTGGAGGACGTCATGTCTGGTTACAGGGCTGCAGCCCCGGCTTTAGGCTGTAATGATAGCTACTATCAGGACAAAGCGATTAAATGGGACCCTGTTAACATCAAGCTGCTCTAACAACCATCATTATGAATGGAAAATTGATCTTTTTTGGCCTGGCCCTGATCCTTTTGGGATGCAAAGAACAACAAAAGGACAAAGTATCCCCCGATCCCGAAGAAAAAGAACCGCAGTGGATATCACTGATGGATGCTTCTCAATGGCGGGGATATAATATGGATTCGCTTCCTGAGAAATGGGTTGTTAAAGACAGCCTGATCACCTGCTTTGGCGACGCCGAAGCAGAGGGTGGGGATATCATAAGCAAAGAAACTTATGACAATTTTGAATTGAGCCTGGAATGGAAGATCAGCGAGGCCGGAAACAGCGGTATCTTCTATCACGTGGTTGAAGATACTCTTTATGGTTCTGCTGCTTCCACTGGTCCGGAGTACCAGATCCTGGACGATGTAGGGTTTCCGGAACCTATTGAAGACTGGCAAAAGACCGGAGCAAATTATGCCATGCATACGGCCAATGCTAAGAAAAAACTCAAAGCAGTAGGGGAGTGGAACTCCAGCAGAATCATTTTTGACCGAGGCAAGGTGGAACATTGGCTCAATGGGGAAAAGATCGTGGAGTTCGATAAGAATTCAGCGGATTGGGATGAGCGACGTGAAGCCGGTAAATGGAAAGACTACCCTGCATACGGCAAAACCAATGACGGCCATTTTGCACTACAGGACCATGGGGCCGGGGTATGGTTCCGCAAAATTAAGGTAAGGCGACTTTAGCGATGCTAGAATCGACGTTCCGGGTGAAAACCATCCAAAGCCATTGAGGTTTTCTGACCATCGATGAGTTCGGCGATCAGTTTGCCTGTGGCCGGACCAAGGCTCCAGCCCATCATCGCATGGCCTGTGGCGATGGCCAGGTTGCGGTACTTTGAGGTCCTCCCGATATATGGCAAACCATCAGGCGATACCGGTCTCAGGCCACATTGCGCCTGGTCCATTTCTTCAGGTTTTACTTCAAAATCTACATAATAATCGGAAGCTGCCTTGGCGATTGCTCTCACCCTTTCCGGGCGAATTTTGTGATTGATACCCGAGAGTTCCATCGTGCCTGCAAAACGAGTGAACCCACGCATGGGTGTAACCGCTACTTTGGCTTCCATAAGGATTGCCGGAATGGTGACTGGAGTGGGCCTGCTCACATTGATGCGGTAACCTTTGCCAGGCTGCACTTCCAGTTTTATGTTTAATTTTTTGGCCAGTTGCTGACTCCAGGATCCCGATGCCAGAACGATCTCGTCTGCCTCATAACTTCCTTTTTCGGTAACCGCTGCCTTAACTACCTCACCATCTGTTATGAAACGTTCAACTGCTTCTCCCTTGTGGAATAGAACACCTGCTTTAAGCAGGTATGCCTTTAGTCTTTCCATGATCTCATCAGGAGAGCTGTGGGCGTCGCATTCGTAGTGGATGGCGCCCCGGATTTCCGGGCTTAGACCCGGCTGCAGTTTTCCGAGTTCATCCGCCGTAAGCTCACGGGCCTCAAGACCCTGATCGATGGCGCGGTTCATTACCTCCCGCTCGTGGTTTCCTTCTCCAGGGGTTTTAAAAAGCATTAGCAGTCCGCGTTTTTCCAGGTGAAAATCGCCCATTTCCCCAGAGTCGTGCATCTCGGTATACAGTTCTTTGCTCAATAGGTTAATGTCTTTTATCAGTGGGATGGCTTTTTCTACATGGGCCCTGGTGGAGGAAGTATTAAAATACCATGCCCAGCGGATAAAGTCCATATCCAGACGAGGTTTCATATAAAAGGGACTACTGCTGTTGAACATCCATTTGATGCCCTTGGCCATCATTCCGGGAGAAGCCAAAGGAATAATATGGCTGGGGGTCAGGTAACCCGCATTGACGTAAGAGGCCCCGGCATTCATTTCCGATTTGTCAATAACAATAGGCTGATGGCCTTGTTTTTGAAGGTAATAGGCGCAACTTAGCCCTACGATACCGCCACCTATGACTATAACCCTTTTTCCCATTGGCATTTGAAAAGTGTAAATGTAGAATTTCAGGACTAAAAAAACCCCTTATTTGTCCAAAATAAGAGGCTTTGTACCCGGGATGGGAATCGAATACTGACGCGAGGTCAGCATAGGGATCCAAACCACATTGTACCCGGCATGGGAATCGAATACTGACGCGAAGTCAGCATACGGACCCAAACCACATTGTACCCGGGATGGGAATCGAATGCTGACGTGAGGTCAGCATACGGACCTAAACCACATTGTACCCGGGATGGGAATCGAACCCACACGCCCTAATGGACACATGGCCCTCAACCATGCCTGTCTACCAGTTCCAGCACCCGGGTATACTTTAAGAGTGCAAATTGGGTTTGCAAATATAAGAACATGCTTTTCACTAAAAAACTTTAGATGGATTTAATTCTTCGCCAGACAATGCCGGCTTCCAATCATCCTTAAAGCCAATTCAAAGAGGGCTCGTTTATACCTGACGACGTGATAATTATCATTTCAATTTTTACACCGATGGACTAGTTTTAACACGCTGCGTTGCGAACTGAGATACACCGGTCTTTTTTGAGAATTAACTTCTTTATCGGTCGGTATTCTCACTCGAGTTAGGGGCACCTATTACCCTTTACCTTATTTGACGCTTAACCTGGATTTCCAGGGTTTTGATAACGGTCTACAGGCCTTGAACACTGTTTTACCTTCTTAAAATTATCCGATTATGAATTCAACAATTGGACTTGTGCTCTCCGGAGGCGGATACAGGGGAGTTGCTCATATAGGGGCGATTAAGGCCCTTGAGGAGTTCGGGATTGTCCCCAATGTAATTTCAGGAACCAGTGCCGGAGCACTGGTAGGAGCTTTATATGCAGCCAATTACAACCCGGAAGAGATGTTGGCCGCATTTAAGAGCATCAAGCTTTTTGGATTCTCTCGCTACGCGCGCAAGCAACCTGGATTTGTAGACTCCTCTTCTTTTGAAGGCTTTTTACACGATTATTTTCCGGACAATTCTTTCGATTCGCTTTCAAAAAAACTCTTCGTTACAGCTACGGACCTATTATCAGGTAGAGCAAAAGTATTCAGGGATGGAGAATTAATTCGTACCATTCTGGCCTCCGCGGCTTTCCCGGGCATCTTTACTCCGGTCAATATCGCGGGAGACCTATATGCAGACGGCGGCATTCTGGATAATTTTCCAATTCAGCCGGTGAGCTATTGCAATAAGATATACGGAATCTATGTGAGCCCTGTTAAGCCAATGCAGATAGCAGACTTTAAACACTCTTATGACGTGGTAAACCGCGCTTTCCAATTGAGGATGCACCAGTCTTCACGTCTGAAATTCAGACTGTGTGACATGGTGATTAATCCGCCGGAGTTGGGAGACTACCGCATATTCAACTCTAATCACATAGACGAACTTTTCGAGATTGGTTACAGGAGTACTTTTATGGAACTTCAAAAAAAAGCCTCTGAACAACACTATATGGAGGAATACTAACTCGATATAAAAGATGCGCAAAATGATCTGGCTGTTAATAGGACTTGTTCTCATATTGATACTTACCTCCTTTTATGGGTATTGGCGTTTCAACCATACCGTTGAAAAGGAAAAAGAAGCCTTTCTCAACAGCCAGGGAAAGAAGGAAATGAAAATTACCATCAAAGATCTGGACCACCTTCCCCATCTGATGCAGGAATACCTTAAAAAGGTTGGAGTGCTCGGTAAATGCAGGGATTGTCATATCGTTTTCAAGCAGATCGGGCGCATAAGATCAAAACCGAATCAAAGATGGACCCACTTTAACGCAACGCAATATATGACGGCAGAACCCGCAGGATTCCTGTGGAGTGCCCAGGCATTTCCCATATTTATCCGGGATAAAAGTATTGAAGGTAAAGGAGAGGTAAAAGTCAGTTTTATGGGGCTGAAGAACCTGGCGATTTCTTCTGATCCTGAGACAGACCAAAGTGCCCTGGCCCGATGTCTGGGCGAATACCTTTTCTATCCGGTGGGATTTTTAAACAAGGAGATTAGCTGGGAAGTGATGGATGCGCGTCAGCTGAAGGCTAAAATGACCTATAAAAATACCGCTGTTGAAGGGGTATTCCAATTTGATGACGATGGCTTGTTGGAGCGATTCCGGACACAAAGGTATAGGGAAAAAACCCTGACCGATTTTACAGGACTTGCCGAAGAATACAAACTTATCCAGGGCTATTACGTGCCTACAAGGATGCGGGCAATTTGGAATTTGCCAGAAGGAGATTTCGAATACTTTAATTGTACTATCAGCGACTACCGAATTGAATAAGGGCTACTTTAAAAACCTCCCGGTGGCACAGCTCAGATAGGAGCGGGCTTTCTGCCCAAAGCTGTTCTGATCATCTACCGTCGGGTACCCCAGACTTGAGAGAGCCTCTTTCGCACAGGATAAACCGCTATCCTCAGCATAATCAAAGGATACCAAAGACCGGGTTTCGTCAATGACCAGGTTTTCCAGGCTTCCTATTTTGGCCAACTTACGCCGAATGCTTTCAGCACAGCCTCCGCACTTCAAATTCTGTATTTCTAGACTTGCTTTCATGGGATTGATCAAGATTTGAGTAGACTGGGAAGCTCTTCACTGTCCATGATGTATTCCGTTATTTTGAAGACCTCCTTCCGGTTTGCCCTAAAGGATTTTACAAATCCGGTGAATTCCTTTTCCAGTTCTTCACACTCTTCGCGGCTCAGCTCCGGCTTTTTGTCTTCAGGGGTCTCCATCATTGATGCGATATGATGCATTTCCGATTTTACAGCTTCCAGCAGTTCATTGCATTTTTCCTTAAGCTGGGCAATTTGAATTCTGAGTTCCTTTACCATATCCAGATTCTCTCTTTTGGTGATCCAGATAAAATACTTGTCTATAAGATGATGTAGAAAGCGCAGGTCGTCTGTATAGAAATCAAGGTCAGATTTCCAATGCTCAAGTAAGACGTAGCGTTCTGCCCAATCTATTCCGGGTTTTGTAGGGGTCATAATTGTAATTTTTAATACTGAAAGTAAATTTAAGCCTCAATCTTCCAAATGGGAATGACAATAATCATGGATCTTCTTATTGAAGCTGAGCGGTGTCATTTTTTTTGATTTAAAAACGAAATAGTTTCGTTGGAACGAATCTTTTAGAGAACTGAAATGAAGCATGTACTTGTTGCTACAGATTGTAATACATATACCACCGCCGTGCTCCAATACGCCTTTTCTTTGAGTAAGGCTTTAAAAAGTACGCTTAGCGTGTTGCATGTTTTTGAACTTCCGCCTATCCAGCATGAAGTGATCAAGGATCGCGATCAGTTGCTAAAAAGCTTCCGTAAAGAACAACTGGGGGTACTTAAGCACTACTGCGAGGAACATCTGGGTCTGCCTGAAAACCGCGAAGGAGTTGAAATGCATCTCGATGCGGTGGATCACTATTCGGTTTCCGAGGCCATTTTAGCCAAATCAGAAGAGGTTATGGCGGATCTTATTGTGGTTGGGATGAAGGAAAAGCATACCCTCCGTGGCTTTTTTTCAGGAAACATAGCCAATCAACTTTTGAGCAAGAGCATGGTTCCGCTGTTGATTGTACCACCCGACCATAGTTTTTCCAGCCTTCAACATATTGTCTACGCCTCAGACTTTGAAATGGAAGATATTTTTGTGCTAAAGAAACTGGTTGGGATAGCAGAAGTCTTTGAAGCGGATATTACCGTTGTTCATGTTCCTGTTGAGGATGAGTACTCAGGAAAGGATCAGATGCAGTGGTTTGAAGAGCTGCTCAGGCAGGAAGTGAACTATCCTAAGATTAGTTTTCAGCTTCCTGTGGCTACCTCTGTGCCACTTGGTTTGAAATCGTTTATGGAAAGCAGTAATGCAGATATACTTGCCATGCTGGAACGCAGCGAGAAAGGATTGTTCAAAAAGCTATTTGAGGGGGACACCGTAAAAAAAATGGAATCAAAAATTCGCATTCCGTTACTCAGCTTTAACTGCAGAAAGTCGTCATGAGCGATTAATCCGGCAATATCCTGCCGTCTTCCATTACAATGATCCGATCTGTTCTTTTTGCAAAGTCTATATCGTGCGTAACTACCAGTAATGAAAGTCCTTCTTCTTCCTTTAGTTTCTTAAAGATCTGGAATACGTTTTCCGCATTGTAGCTGTCCAGGTTACCCGTAGGTTCATCGCCCATTAAAATAGAGGGATTATTGATAAGTGCACGGGCAATGGCCACCCTTTGCTTTTCCCCGCCGGAGATCCTTGAAGCCCTTTTTTTGGCCAGATTCCCTATATTCAGCATATCCAGTTTTTGTTGGGCGTCGTGGATAATCTCTTCCTCACTTTTAAGTCCTAATTTTTTGGCAGGAAGCATCACGTTTTCAATGACACTGAATTCGGATAATAAATAATGGAACTGAAAAACGAATCCGATGTGTTCATTCCGGATCCTGGAGAGTTCCTTATGGTCTTTTCCGGTTACAAGCTCTTCGTTGAGGTAGAGATTACCCTCGTAGTCCGTATCCATGGTGGAAAGGATGTATAAAAGGGTAGACTTACCGCAGCCTGATTTTCCCATAATGGAAGCGAATTCTCCCTTTTTGACATTAAAAGAAATGTCCTTAAGTACATGGAAATCTACCGGTTTCCTAAAGTGTTTGTTGATATTTTTGGCCTCCAGAACAGTATTCATACCCCAGCCTTATGTTCCTCTTATGATACGGACCGGATCAATGCGTTTGGCTTTTTTTGAAGGCAGATATCCCGCTATAAAAGTGGAAATCAGTGCAAAGGTGATACCAATCACGTAATAGCCCGGATTGTAGTTGATCGGATAAGTGGTGATGGTAGGCAAGGCTTCTGTCTCAAAGGCAATGCCATCTATAAGGCTGGAAAGTCCAAAGCCTATAATAAGACCCAATAGACCGCCAATCACCCCAATAATAATCGCCTGACTCATAAAGATCATCTGTACATCAAAACCGGAAAAACCGGTAGCCTTTAAAATGGCGATATCCTTCATTTTTTCGTAGATGAGCATATTGAGGATGTTATAAATTCCGAATCCGGCCACAATAAGAAGGGTCACCGAAACGGCATAAGTGATCAGATTTCGGATGTTGCTTCCGGTCTCAAACTGCGCATTGGCTTCTTTAATGTCCCGGGCTTTGATCTGAAATTGCTTTTCCAACTGCCTGGCCATAAGGATAGCTTCGGAAAGGTTGTGCAGCTTTACATTGATGTCTGTAATATAATTTTCAGCCTCTCCTAATATGCGCTGTACCGTCTTTAGATTAGCGAAACTGCGCGCATTGTCTACATCGGCGAGCCCGCTTTGGTATATACCAACGATTTTAAGCGGAAAGATATCTCCCTGAACCGTACTGATCTGCACGCGATCTCCAGGACTAAGCGACATTTTTTTGGCGAGCCCGGCGCCGAGAAGAATACCATTCTCATTATTGTTTAACGCCTGAGGACTACCTTCCACAATGTAGTCCTGTATGTTAGATAAACGTACCTCCTCCATGATATTCACCCCGATGAGGTTACCTCCGAGTTCAATAGAGCCGGAAATGTAGAAGATCTGCGCGTTCAATTGGGGAGCCGCTCCTTTTACTTTTTCATCCTCCCGGAGATAGTTCAGAATGGGTACGGCATTGTGGATCTTACGTTGACTCTGTTTGGGTTTTACGGAATGCACAATATTCCAGGCATCTTCAAACGGGGTAAATTTTTCTATGGGTTGTTCCTCAGAAGGTTCAATCTCATTGTACAAATGTACGTGAGGTGTCTGATTGAGTATCAGATCGTCTAACATCCCGTTAAGACCAGTCATAAAGCTTACCAGGGTAATATAGGCACCAATTCCAAAGGTCACTCCCAGGGAGGCGGTCACTGTAGATTTCATCTTGGTCAGAAGATGGGTTTTCGCAATGCCAAATATTACCTTCCAGTTGATCATTCTTCCGGTTTTAGGATGGATGTACCGGCATCTATGCCTGAAACGATTTCGATGCTGTCCAGGCTTTGGAGACCCGTTCTAATGTCCTTCAGACCTTCCTCTGTGCGAACCTGACCATTAGCCGTAAGATAGGCCTTGGGTATGATCAGGGCCTTCTCTTTTCTGGCAACCACGATATTCCCCTCACCGGCAAGGCCGGGATATAAGACTTCCGGTGGCTTTTTGAAAACAGCCTCTACCTTAAAGGTCTGAGAACGCTCGTCCTTCCGGGGATAAATCTTGCTTACAACGGCTTCAAAAACCGTATTTTCATAGGCGTCCAGAGTGATCAATGCCTGATCCCCCAGCTGCAGTTTTACGATATCCACCTCATCTACGAGCATTTCAATCACGAATTTATCCGAACTGCCTACGGCGGCCACCGGTTCCAATGTGCTGACCAGTTCGCCTGGATTTTTGTACAGCGCATAAACGGTACCGTTTATTTTACTACTAACTGTAAAATCTTCCGTTGAGATCAGGGAGGTCTGGTAGTTGTTCTCTGCCTGTCTAACCTTGGTTTCAAGTTCGTGCCTTGTCCTCTCGTAACTGCTTTTGAGAACAGAAAGCCTGCTGGCAGAAAGTTCAAAGGCCAGTTTACGATTATCGTATTCCAATTTAGATCCTATCTGCTGCTCCCATAGGTTCTTTTGCCTGAAATAATTTATGGAATCATTCTTAAACTGCAGTTCCGCCGCAAGTATCTCATCCCTCAAAGAGGTAAGTACCGCGTTGTTCCCGCTGAAGTTCTCCATTGCAAGTTCCAGGTTTAACCTCGCATTCCTGGAGTTTAACTCAGGGGCACTGTTAATGATTTGCAGGATTGGGGTCCCTTTTGCCACCGAATCCCCTTCTTCGAGTAAATTCTGCTCAAGTATGCCTGCCACCGCAGCATGCGCCTGATACAGGCTGTCTGGTTGTACGGTGACAGAAGAATAAACGGATTCTGTAATGGATCTTTCAACCGGAAAGATCTTCTCTTCTTCCGAATTACAGCAAGTTGCGGTTAAAACAAATAAAATCAGGACGATGGGTCCTGCAATTCTCTTAAAAGATGACATCCTGTTTAAAGTTGTACCTGAGAAACGAAAGTATTTCCAAACAGCGGTAAAGCCTATGATGGAGATCATATTTTTGCAACTAAAATCCCTGGACTAATCGTTTGCATCGGAGATGACAAGCATGAAGTTAAAAAGAAATTATGGAATGGCTAAGGAGGTATAAGCCGATCCCGGTAAAGGCTAAATAACAAAACGCGAAAAATAAAATATGACAAATGTCATCTTTTAAGTTCTGAGCTGTGTTTAGCTTAGGCCCAGACTTTGTTATGAAAGAACTAACCGCCAGACTAACCAGGAGCCTTAAGAGTAGAAATGCCAGCGCAATAGCTGTTGGTATTGTATATCTGTGGTTTGGCGCTTTAAAATTTTTTCCGGGGGTCAGTCCTGCGGAAAGCCTGGCCAAAGAGACACTTACTTACCTCACTCTGGGTTTCCTGTCTGAAGGTTTTTCCCTTTTATTGCTCGCATTACTCGAAGTGACCATTGGCTTATTGCTGATTACGGGTTGGTTCAGAAGGCGGGCACTTCAAATCGCCGTAGGTCATATTCTACTGACGTTTACGCCAATGCTGTTCAGTCCGGAACTGGTTTTTTCAGAAGTACCCTTCGGACTTACCTTGCTAGGTCAGTATATCGTAAAGAATGTGATCATATTCAGCGTGCTCCTCTTACTCCTTAATCAGCAAAAGGAAGCGTAGGCACAATTCATGAGGATACAATACTCAAACACGGTATGGAAGTCGTATTACTATAACTCCAGTTTTCGGACCTCCCATTTCTTTTCTTTACTCCAGACGGCCAACAGATCGCCGGAAAGCATTTTAGAACGGAGATTGGGTTGTTCGTATCTGCGTGGTGTCATAAGAATATTGTCTCTTCTACCGATAAACTCCATGATCTCGCCTTTGGTATCGATCAGCACCTCACTGAACTTGTATTCAAAAATATTCAGCTTGAATTCATTCTGCCCTTTAAAGGTTTTAGTACAAAGGATGCCAAGGGCAAGGCCGTTGTCAAAAGAAGTAATGTTCAGATATTCCGGTTCGATGGCAATTTTTCCAGTGGTATCAATAAATCCATACATGGGAATACCTTCTTCTCCGGTTGAGTAGATCAGGCACATACCGTTTTCGAATAGGGGATGAGGCCTGCTGAGCTGCCCGAATTTTGAATCATCAACGTTTTTATCCCATACCAAATCGTCGCGGAAATCGATCACCAATGTACCTTCTTTATTGATAAATCCCCACTGATCGCCTTTTCTGATAGCGGCAAGATCCTCGCTAAAGGGCGCCACCTGATCAATGTTTTTCACGGTCTGCGAATGGGTAACAAGCGAAAATGCAATAAAAAATAGTGTAATCGTGAGTTTTAGTTTCATGATCTGTTATTTAAAAGGATGAAGATTAAGTGACAATGTTTGAAAAAATAAGTGGTTTCAGGTCCTTGGGAAGTCCGTCCCTTATATCGGAGAATTCTCCTGCTGAGACGTATTTCTGTAGGAAAATGAAAGTAGCGGATACATAGTTCTCCACCAACTCATCGCTGTATTCAAAATCGTTAACAGCGGCCGGGCCATCGTATTTCTTGACCCTTTCCACAAAGTCCGCTTTGCGCTTGATCTTTTTTTTCTTTTTTAAAGACCATCCGTTTACATAGGAGGCCTTTAGGAACATAGGCAGTTGTGCGATGAATTGCAGAGACTCCTCTGTACTGATCACATCTCTTAAGGCATGAAGTATGGCCACCAGTATCCTGCCGGCTTTTTCACGGTTTTCCCCCATATCCATTTCCGACGCATAAGTCTTAAGAAAGTGATTTCCTTCGCTTGCGTATTGATTGAAATTAAATGCCATGATTTGATTTTTTTGGTGCCTCTCAATATGTATAATTCAACGCGTAATTAAAATGACATAGATCATGTTTAAGCTGAGGTGGTACGTGTAATTTTGAGTAATATCAAAACAAAATCTTATATGAAAGTTTCCGTACAGTACATTCAGATGCCCACAAGTGATTCCTTTACAGATATGGTGGAGAAAAAACTGGAAAAACTGGCCAAAAAATTCCCGTGGATCATACAGGCAGAGGTTACCCTCAAAGTAGAACAGGATCGTTCCAAGCACAATAAGTCATGTGAGATCCGCCTTAGTCTGCCCGGGCCGAGAATTTTCGCAAAATCCAAGTCAGATGATTTTGAGAAAGTTACCGCTGAGGTGATCAAGGAGTTGGAGACCCAGTTGCGGAAGCGCAAAGCGCAATTTAGTGTCGGACGTTAAAAACATATTGGTTCCTATAGATTTTTCGGACCTTTCCGAAAATGCCCTTGAGGTAGCTGCACAGATCGCAGGAAGAACCGGGGCTTCCCTGAACGTGTTTCATATGCTCGGGCTTTCCGAAGCTGTGCTCGCTAAGGATGAATCCCAGGAGTACGAGGAAGCGCAATACTATATGAGGCTGGCTAATGACAGGTTCAGAACGTTTCTCGACAAACCCTACCTCAAGGGCATTCCAATTGCAAAAACCATCCAGAACTACAAGATCTTTACGGAGATCAATGACCTGGCCAAAGAGCAAAAAATAGATCTGGTGGTGATGGGATCCCATGGCCTGGGCGCTATGCGCGGCCTGTTCGTAGGTTCCAATACCGAAAAGGTAGTGCGAAGCTCGGAGGTCCCTGTTTTGGTGATCAAGAAAAGGGACCCTGACTTCAAATTGGAAAAGGTGGTATACGGCATCGACTATTCCGTGGAAACCGCGAGTGCTTACAAAAGGGCCATGCAATTCCTTGCTCCCTGGCAGCCGGAAATACACCTTACCCATGTTACCCTTCCCCATTTGAAGTTTCGGAGTACCAAAGAGGTCAGGCAGCAGGCGGAGCTGTTTTTTAGCGTGGCGCATCACGGTGATATGCCTCCAAATAGCAAACAGATCCACTTGTCTGATTTCTCCATTGAAGAAGGATTATACACTTATGCTTCCGAGATTGATGCAGACCTTATAGTTGTTGCCACTCATGGCCGAAAGGGACTGGTGCATTTCTTCCAGGGAAGTATAGGCAAGGAGCTCGTCAATCATGCCGAACTTCCGGTAATGACCTTCAAATGTTAACAAAGATTACAGGTCTTGCTCGTCGGATTTTAGAAGAAGATCCAGTTTAGCCAGTATGATCAGTTCTGATTTGTTCTTACCTGCAAAAGATGCGGCGATGGAATGAGCAGTGCGTGTGATGAGTTGCTTCATTTTAGGAGAAAAGGCCCTTTGATGATCTTTGTAGAAGGTCTTGAACTCCTCATAACTTTCTTTGCTGCTCTTCTCGTACTCCAGTAGCCAGTCAAAGACGATCTCTATCTGAAAAGCGGCATCGGTACCATAATCGTCCTCGATATCATCAACCTCCAGCCAATTTTCCCTCACAGCGGATTTTAGCTTTTCCAGTTCGGAGATATGCACGGCACGATCCGCCATAGCTACCGCATAGAATAGCTTACCTAGATTCTGATACATTTCCTTTCCGGTCTGTTCTGAATATGCAGTTTTCATCTCTCCGATGTTTTTCATAAAAATAGGCTGTCAAAAAATGGGGATAAATGACGAAAATCAGTTATTCGCCGTATCTTTATTTTGTGAAAGTTTTTGAAAAGAACAGCAATATATTCCGTTTGCTCTCGGAAGGGGTTTCAGAGGGGATTTTGGTGGTGAATAAGGATAAGGTCATAGTGGCTGCCAATGGCTCAGCACATGAAATGTTTGGTTACGAAAAGACATCCCTGATCGGAAAAAATCTAAATCTGCTCATCCCTACTGAATACCGCAAGGCTCATGATGGGCACGTAAAACAATTTTTGGCGAAGAGCTCCAAACGAAGAATGGGCAACGGCCTGAACTTGCGAGGTCTGAAAAAGTGCGGGGAGTCCTTTCCGCTGGAAGTTGGCCTCAACCCCTTTGAACTTTACGGAAATACCTATATCATGGCATTGATCATTGATATTACAGAACGCAGACAGCACGAGGAGAAGATCAAGGCGATGAATGAAGAACTGGAATCCAAGATAAAACTCAGGACCAAAGAGCTGGAAGAATCGGTTTCGGAGCTCAGGGCAGAAATAAAACTGCGAAAAGAGGCTGAGGAAAGGGCCAAGGAAGCGCTGGAAAGGGAAAAGGAATTGAACGAACTGAAAACAAAATTCCTTTCCCTTGTATCTCACGAATTCAAGACCCCCTTAAGTACCATTCTCACATCTACTACACTTCTTTCCAAATACAAAGAAACTGAACAGCAGCCCAAACGGGACAAACACCTCAATACCATTCGAAACAAAGTGAAGTATCTGGACGGGATTCTCAACGACTTTCTCTCCGTGGAGCGATTGGAATCCGGCAAGGTCAAATACAATCTCACGGATTTTCCATTGAGCAAGTTGGTCAACCAGGTGGTTTACGATGCCAATATGCTCCTCAAAAAAGGACAGCATATCCGATACCCCGACAACATTGACGGAATTGAGCTTCAATTCGATGAGAAGATCCTAGAATTGGTAATAGCCAATCTGCTGCATAACGCCATTAAATATTCTCCGGAAAATACCAGTATTGAAATTGAGATCTCTGAGAAAAAGAAAAAGCTTTTGATCAAAGTTACCGACCATGGTATGGGTATCCCGGAAGAAGATCAAAAATTCATCTTTGACCGCTATTTCCGTGCAGCGAATGCCCTGCTGACCCAGGGTACAGGAATAGGGCTCAATATCGCCAAAAGGCATATGGAAAATTTGGGAGGAACCATTACCTTTGAGAGTAAGGAGAATAAAGGCACTGAGTTTGTAGTGCATATCCCCCGATAGTTACTTCAAACCACTTAATAGTTACTTAAGACCACTTATATGAAAAAGGTACTATTTATTGAAGATGATCCTTCTTTAAGAGAAAATACCGCAGAACTACTTGAATTAGCCGGTTATGACGTGATCTCAGCCTCAAATGGCCGGGTTGGTGTTGAAATTGCGACTTCCTCAAACCCGGATATTGTGGTTTGCGATATCATGATGCCGGAATTGGATGGTTACGGCGTTTTGGAGGAACTTTCTTCCCACGAAAGTACCAAACATATCCCTTTTATATTTCTATCGGCCAAAACCGAGCGCAAAGAGGTGCGCATGGGTATGGATCTGGGGGCCGACGATTATATTACCAAACCTTTCGAAGAGGAAGAACTGGTAAGTGCCATTGAGAGCAGACTGGCCAAGTCTAAGGTGCATCAGGCCTTGATCGCAAAAGGACAAAATACCACACCTCCTTCAGAAGGGCATATGCGGACGCTCAATGAACTGAAGAACTTTTTCTATGACAACGGAGAGGTCATCAGTATTCCCAAGGCCGGTAGCATTTACGCAGAAGGAGGGCCTTCAAACTTTATTTATCTCATACTTAAGGGGACCGTAAAATCCCACAAAATGGATGAGGATGGTAAAGAGCTGATCACTTCACTTCACGCTGCTGACGACTTTCTTGGTTTTACTTCCTTCGTAGACAATGTACCCTATCAGGAGTCAGCTACCGCCGTTGAGGCGGTAGAAATGGCTGCTATATCCAAGCACAATCTGAAAAACCTCTTGCAGGAAAATCACGAGGTCTCTCTGGAGTTAATGGAGCTATTCACTGAAAATATTGCCGAAATTAAAGATCAGTTACTCCAAATGGCTTACAGTTCCGTCCGCCGAAAGACGGCTCAAACCCTATTGCAATTTGCCGAGGTCCTAAACCAGGGTCCGGACAAACCCATACGGATTGCCCGAAGCGATCTGGCCAGTGTTGCCGGCATTGCCACCGAAAGCCTTATCCGTACCCTTTCCACTTTCAAGAAAGAAGGCCTAATAGAAATTGAAGGCCGGAACATAAAGATCCTGAAATTGAACGATCTGGAGCATATGCTCTAATGGTAAAAACGCGAAAACAGCTCTGGAGACGATGCTAGAGGATGATATTTGTCATTTTTTTGGCCGACAGACCCTACTACTTTTGAGTTGATATCGCCTTTTTGCAATGAAGAACATCCTTATCCCAACTGATTTTTCGGAAAACGCCTGGAATGCGCTTAAATATATCCAGGAATTGTACGCCAAAGTAAACTGTAATTTTTACCTCCTGCACGTAAGTGATTTTATAGACTACCCGGCTGCATCAGTTTATAAGGAAGACACGGAAAGTCCCTTATCGCAAAAGGAAGTCATTCCTACGAAGAGGCAACTGAATGAGTTGTTAAAACTAGTAGAAGTCACCTTTTCAAATTCCAGGCATAGCTATTACGGGATCCATGATCACGGTTTCTTTATCGAATCCGTAAAACGGCATATCGCTGAAAAGAAAATAGATCTGATCGTTATGGGCACTAAGGGTGCAACCGGGATGCGGCAGCGTATCATCGGCAGCAATGCCGGGGATGTGATCACCAAAGTGCCATGTAATGCGATGATCATTCCAAAGGGTGTGGGTTTTGTTCAACCCGAGGAGGTGGCTTTTCCCACGGATTACAACATCTTTTATTCACCCAGAATACTTAAGGCCATAGATGAGGTAATGGAATTGGGGCAGGCCAATATGAGGGTGATGAATGTCGCCAAAGCAGACAGTCACCTTAACGAGGTTCAGGAGAGAAACCAGGAGTACCTCTCCGATTATCTAAATGCCACCTTTCCTTCGCGAAACACTTTCCATACCATCACCAATAAAAGCGTGAAATCTGCCATTCAGTGTTTTGTGGAAAGCCGGGACATTGATATGATCGTTATGGTAGCTAAAAACCTGAACTTTATACAGCAGATACTCTTCGATTCGCTGGTTGAAAAGATCAGTTTTCACACTAAGGTACCCTTCCTGGTAATTCACGAATGAGGCAGTTGCCTGCCAGGGGTGAATGACCAAAATCATAGTTTTGAGAGCCAATGCAGGGTACATTTGAGGAAAACCCTTTTCGACTATGCGAACAGTTTTGATCCCTACGGACTTCTCCGAAAATGCGCTCCACGCGCTCAAATACGCGCAACAATTATACAAATGCCTAAGGACGCGTTTTTATCTGCTCCATGCCTATGCCGATGAAGTGTATGGGCCTTTTCAGAAGAAGGAGGAAGAAGAAGTCTTTGAATCCAGGTTAAAGGAAGTCAGACGCAAGGCTGAAAAGCAACTTAAGGAGCTTAAGGAAGAGGTAATAGGTGTACCGCCAAATCCTTTGCATACCATTGAAACCAAAGCGTCATTTGAATCTTTGGTCGATGCTGTAAACGATTTTGTGAACCAGTACAATGTGGATCTGGTGATTATGGGAACCAGGGGCCAGACTGCAGATAAGAAAATTACGTTTGGAAGCCATACGGTTCAGGTTTTTAAATATGTCTCCTGTCCCGTTCTGGCTATTCCGGAAAGTTTTGAATATGAGCAGCCAAAGCGGATCCTCTTCCCTACAGATTATGCGCTTCCCTATAAGAGAAGGGAACTAAAGCTATTGAACGATATAGGAAGGGAATTTAAGGCCAGGATCCACTGTCTTTATATTTCCGACTTTGAGGAACTAAGTCACAGACAGGAAGACAATAAGAAATTCCTGGAGGGCAGCCTTACTGCGGCCTATCTCAATTTTGAGACCACACCTGTCCGCAACAAGGCCAATGCTATTCTGGATGCTGTGGCGGATAAGAAGATAAATATGCTGGTAATGGTCAATTCCCGGCATTCGTTTGTAGAGGATATGTTATACCGCTCTACTGTGGATGAATTGGGTCTGTCTTTACAGATCCCTTTTCTGGTAATGCAAAATTTACCCCGATAAACCTAAATGAACTAAAATGATGAATATAGTATTGGCAACGGACTTTTCGATGAATTCATGGGATATGATCATCACCAGCCTGAAGCTGTATGCCGGGACCAAGTGCAGGTTTTACCTCTTTCATTGCTATGAGCCTGAGCTTAGGAATTATGTAGGGTCCAGGAGCACGGCAAGGGCCGGCGTTATTGTGGGATCCCTTAAGGAAGTCGCACAGGCCAGGCTGAAGGAAACCTTGGCAGACATTGAAAAAGTTCATAAAAATGCCAACCACAGTTTTGATATATTGTCCAGGCAGGGCGATATTATTGAAGCTCTGGAAGAGATTGCTGTGGAAAAGGATATAGATCTTATCGCCATGGGCACCAAGGGTGCAACCGGGGCTAAAAACATTTTTATGGGAAGTACTGCGGTAAGAATTCTGAGGAAGATATCAAAAGTTCCCATTCTGGCCGTTCCGGAAAACACTGAATTTCAATCGTTGAAATCTGTCATATTCCCTACCGAATATGCCCATAATTATTCGGAAAACACCCTTCAGCCATTGAAAAAACTGCTGAGTCTCTGGCCGGCTGAGATCCTGCTCTTTCATGTGGCTCAGGAATTCACACTTACCGAAAAGCAGAAGATGAATCGCAGCGCTTTGAAACAACGCCTGGAAAAACTGGATTACGGGTTTTTCAAGGTTGCGGTCAAGAGTACCGTGGCCCGGGCAATATTAAAGTTTGCGGAGGAAAAAGAGGCCCAGATGATTACCATGGTCAAGCACCGGCATACCCTTTTAGAAAGTTTTATCGAAGAGCCGGTGATCAAAAAGGTTAGCCTGAATACCAGTATTCCGATACTGGTGCTACAGGGTGCCTGATGTTCCATTTAAAACCAAGAAAAATGAAAAAGATATTGTTACCCACGGATTTCTCCGAGAATGCCTGGAACGCTATCGCCTATGCCTTAGCCTTATTCTCTAAGGAGGAATGCAGGTTTTACGTCATGAATGCCTTTCAGACCGGACCCTCCAGCCTTACAGGTATGATGAACAAGGGTAGGGAAACCCGTTTATACCAGGCAACCAAAGATTCTTCACAAATTGCATTGTCTGACCTGGAAGACAGGATCTATTCCAGTGGTAAAGCTAAGGATCATCACCAGTTTGAGTTCTTGCTTTTGTCCGACCCCCTTTTACAAGCCATAGGAAAAACGGTAATTGACAAGGATATTGACTTTGTATTTATGGGAACCCAGGGAGCCTCAGGGCTGAAAGGGGTTTTTCTGGGAAGTAATGCGGTTAGGGTAATTCGGGAAATCGATTTTTGTCCTATCGTCGCCGTACCTGCTGGATATGAATTCCAGGGGCTTTCTGAGATATTGTTTGCCACCGGTTACGAACATTTGTATGAAAAGTACGAGTTACAGCCCATGCTCCAGCTGGCACGCCTGTGGAATTCCAGAATACAGGTGGTACATGTGAATAAGGAAAAGGAGCTTGTTCCGGCTAAAGAAAAAGCCAGAGAGGTTCTTGGAAAAAGACTAAAGGGTCAAAAGTATGAATTAGTGGACCTGGCCAATGGTTCCAAGATCAATGAAGCGATACGGGATCTGACTGCCGAAAATCCGGAAATCGGTATGGTAGCCATTATAGATTATTGGCATAGTTTCCTTGAAAAACTTACCAGGGAACCGGTAGTTAAAAAGATAGCTTTTAAAACGAAAGTCCCGTTTTTGGTTATGCATCTCATCGATTAGGCATTAGCCAATCGATTTCCGCGCCAAAGCCATCAGGCAGTTGCAAGGTTGTTACTGCTGATCTTCTGCATGCGTATAGGAAAACCGATACACTGCAATTCCCGTTTTAGTTTACGCAAAGCATCCTCAGTTTGGTACAAAACCGTGATCGTACCTTTATCCGGATTCAAATCCAGAATGCGGATATCCAGAATACGGTTTAAATTTCTAACAATGATGTTTTTGTATTCGGAAGAATCAAAATTCCTTAAAGTGGCTTTTATTTTCATGACCTTTAGTATTGGTAAACCACCAAGGTAATGGCTTGTGTGTAACATGCCAATGACGTAGGTCAGTTTCCTTATTTTTTTAATTAAAAAAGCTTTTGTGGTCCTGTATTGGCCACGCTGTCGGGAGGTGATCACAGGTGTTTGTTCACCAACTGTATCAATTCATTTTTCTGAAGTACTCCGGATTGTCGCCAGACCTGCTCTCCTTCTTTGAATAGTACAAGGGTCGGTACGCCCCGTACCTGGAACTTTGATGCAAGTCTTTGATTTTTGTCCACGTCTATTTTGACGATCCTGACCTTTTCCCCCAGTTCTTTTTTTACATCACTGAGAATAGGGGCAAGAACCTTGCAGGGTCCGCACCAATCCGCATAAAAATCAACCAAAACTGGGTTTTCGGAGCGGATGATGGAATTGAAACTGGCTTTCATTTGCAAAATTTAGGATCAAAGATATGACGAAGATAGGGATATGAGGTCTTTTCAAACTGACAGAAATCATGGTTTTCCGTTTGTTCCGGAACTAGTTTTACAATGAACTAAAAACCCAAGCGATGCTACGTGTATTACTTCCAACGGATTTTTCGGATAACTCTCTGGATGCTATCCGATATGGTTTGCAATTATTAAAAGACCAAACCTGTACATTTTTCTTGCTTCATACTTATACTCCTGCTATCTATCGAACGGAATATGTCTTGCACAGTCCCGGACAGATAGGATTGGGAGACATTTATCAGACCGATTCCATGACCCAGTTGGAAGGGGTACAGCAGCGGCTTACTGAAGAGTTCAGAAATCCGATCCATAGCTTTGTATGCCTCACAGCCTTTAATACGCTATTGGACGAGGTCAGGGAGATCTCGGAAAATGAACAAATAGACCTGATTATCATGGGTACTCAGGGCGCATCCGGAGCTAAAGAGATCTTTTTGGGAACCCATACGGTACATGTGATTAAGAGATCCAATGTCCCGGTACTGGCAATTCCACCTGGCTGCAGCTTCGTTCCTCCAAGGAAAATTCTGTTTCCCACCGATTTTGAAATTGATTATGGAACTGATCAACTGGAACCCTTGTTGAACATTGCCAGGCTTCACGAATCTATGCTGGACGTACTCTACATTTCTTATGGCTACGACCTGTCTGAGGCACAAATGGCCAATCAGGAAAAACTGGGATCCATGTTGCAGGTGGTTCCGCATCGGTTTCACGATTTGCCAAATCAAACCGTGATCCAGGGAATAAATAGTTTCCAGGACAAGAACAAAAGTGACTTTTTAGTAATGATCCGAAACAAGCACACTTTTGTTGAGCGACTTTTTATTGAACCGGTGATCAAGAAAATTGGTTTTCATGTCACCATACCATTTCTGGTCTTGCCCTTTCGGCAGAACAGCTGATCTGGAGCTATCAAATAATTACTATTGAAAAGAAAACCTATCAAATGAAAAAACGAATCCTGTTACCCACGGACTTTTCCAAGAACTCTCTCAATGCTATTCGGTACGCTATAGACCTGTTCGCAGGGGTGCCTTGTGAGTTTTACCTGCTCAATGCCTTTCAGGTGCCGGGATATACCCTGGAAAGTATGATGGTCCCTGAACCGGGAGAACCCCGTTTTGACGATGCCAAAAGGGATTCTGATGACGGAATGCTCCGGTTAATGGAAATGATCCGGCTTCACGGAGACAACCCCAGGCATAGTTTTCAAACCCTCTCTGTATTCAATGCGGTCTTAACGGCAATAAAGGCCGAAGTTGGACGACGGGATATTGATATTATCGTGATGGGGACCAAGGGTATCACCGGTTCGTCCAAAGCCATCTTTGGCACACAGACGGTAAACGTCATGGAAAAGATCACCCAATGCCCGGTGCTGGCCGTTCCGGACGATTTTTCTTTTCAACCTCCGAAGAGCATACTATTCCCAACGGATTACAAGGCGAATTTTAAGCGCAAGGAGATGAGTTGCTTACTGGAGATAGCCGAAATGTTTGCCTCCAGCCTGCACATTCTGCACATTGTGAAAAAAGTAAGCCTAAGCAAGAAACAGGAAGAAGGTATGAAACTGCTTATGGAGATCCTGGAGCCTGCGGACTACAGTTTGCATATGATAGAAGGAAAGAATGTCAGCAAAGGGATCACGGATTTTGTAACGGATAATCTCTGCGATATGATCGCATTTTTAAACAAAAAGCACCTGTTCTTCGGTAGTATTTTGTCCAATCCACTTGTAAAGGAGATAGGCTATTACCCAAGCGTACCTGTGCTGGTATTAAACGATAATGCTTAATTATGAAAAAGATTGGTATTTGGCTGGACAAGGAGAAGGCTCATGTAATTGTTATAAATGAAAAGAAGGAAGATTTCATTACAGTTCCTTCCGAAATGGAATTTTATAACCCCAAGGGCGGATCGCGGTCCAAAACGCGTTGGGGTCCGCAGGAAGTCATCGCGGAACGCACTTATCTGGAAAGGGAGAAGCAGCAGATGAAAAAGTATTTTGAAAAGCTTGTTGCACTATTACAGGATGCAGAGGCTATAGTCCTTTTCGGCCCTGCGGATACTTGCGAAAAGCTGGGCAGGTTCCTCAAGGAAGATTACCCTCAACTGGCGCCCAAACTAAAGGGTGTTTTTAAGCAGGATAGCATGACTGACAACCAGGTCAGGGCCTGGGTTCGGGACTATTATTCATAGATCCATGACCTGGAAGCAAGAAAGACGGCTGGCTGATTTTGGTCATTTTATTTGTGAGACTTGTCGCTTATATTCCCCCAAACTATTAAAACATGGAAAGCCCGCTTTTAGATGGTAGTCCCCGGGAAACTCAGGAAAAACTACACTGGGAATCTCAACAATGGAAGTCTGATCTCTGCTTTATAGAAGATGAGATCACTTTTATAGATCGCTTACTGAATTCTTACGTCTTTCAACCCAACACCCCTAATCTGTTTGAACGTCTTCAGGACTTTTTGCAACGCCTGGCCAAAGTAAAAGAAGAAAAGGCCACCCTGAGGAAACGGATCTCCAAACACGAAAGTGACCTGGGTGGTATGATGGAATGTAAGGATGAGACTGGTAATAAGGAGTACTTCCGGAAACACAAGGTTCTAAAGGATCGTATGCGGGAATGTAATACCAACTTCCAGGCCCTGAAATCAGAGATTTTCAACTATGCAGGAGGCATTCTAAAAAAGCGCAAACCAATTTCTTAGTACTTAAATCAACCGCTAAGGCAACGCGCCATACTGACCGACCACTACTTGAAGTTCAGGTTTAACCAACATTTTTGTTAACTAAAAAGTATAAGCTATGTCACTAATTAAGTTTAAAAAGAATCGATTTCCATGGGACGATAGCCTGTTTGACTTTTTCAATGGGGATGAGTTCTTCAATGACGAATTCTTTAACATGGGGAAATCTGTTCCGGCAATGAATGTCAAAGAACACGATTCAGATTTTGAGATAGAATTGGCTGCTCCGGGATTCGACCGATCTGATTTTGAGATCGTCTTGGAAGACAATGTATTACGTGTTTCCGCCAAAAAGAGCAAAGAATCGGGGGAAGAAGAGGAGGGATATACCCGTAAAGAGTTTAACTATAGCGCCTTTCAAAGGAATATGCAGCTACCAGGTACTGTAGATGAAGACAAGGAGGTAAAGGCCACCTACAAAAACGGGATTCTGAAATTGAAACTTATGAAGAGCGAAATGGCCGAAGAAAAAACTAAACGGGTTATTGAAGTGGTGTAACTCGTTTTGAGCGGCAAGCAGGTTTCCCTGCTTGCTGCTCTTCAAAAATGAAAATCATGAAAACAAAAGGATACCAATATGTAGAATGGATGAGCGGGCCGGAAATGCACGAGCATACCAAGGGGTGGGTCTCGGAATTGGCTTTTGTGGGGGATGAACAACATTTCCTGAACGAGCTTATCAAATCTCATACCCTGGAATTACTGGAATTTGAGGAGTTTGAATCCAGCAAAGAACTTGTTGATAATTTGCTGGATCTGGAGTTTAAACTCGGAGACCTGGTAAAAAAGGTGGAAAAACACAAAAATCAGCTGGAGATCATCGTGGATGATGTAGATCAGATCGAAATGGAAAAAGCCTACCGCAAGACACATCAGAACCTGTCTGTGGTAATAGGCCATTACATCCTGGAATATAGGGCGGTCAAGGCAGGTATTTTCAGACTCTTGTCCTCCGTACTGAAAAAAGGAAAACAAAATCGCCTGTTGAACGAATAAGCCCTGCAGGGACCCTGAGAACAAAATGAACTATTAAAACCTAATCATGAAAAAACGACTGATACTCTTTCTGCTTGCCCTGAGCAGTTGTTCTTCCACCCACCTGGTCAATAATTGGAAGAATCCTGATATAGTGATCTTTGATGCCTATAAGGTGTTGATCGTGGGTATGACCCCTAATATGGATGCCAGGACCAATTTTGAGACCAGGATGAAACGCGAATTCACCAAAAGGGATGTGGAAGCTGTACGTAGTATAGATGTTTTTGATGTGCACTTTACGGATTCCGAGAGAACAGATGAAGAATTGGATGAAGTGGAACAAACCTTGTTAGACAGGGATTTCGACGCGATTCTCTTTACCAAAGTAATAGGTTCTGAAAACCGGCAGACCTTTAGGAAAAAAATAGCCGATTGGAATAGCTATCACAACAAATTCAGCGAAGATTATTTAAGTCATCAGGACATATATTACGATGCGGATTACTACGACACATTTACCGTTTATCACGCCGAAACTTCCCTCTATTGCATCTGTGTAGGCAAGGAACGACAGCTGATATGGCGCGGTTCCATAGATATTACTGATCCGGATGATGTGGATAAGGCTACTAAGGATTATGTAAAACTGGTCACCATAGCCCTTGAAGAACAGGACATTATTTTCAGAAAGGAGGAAAGCACTGATGAAACTACTAGTTTATAGCGCCAAGGATTTTGAAATTCCCTATCTCGAAGAAGCAAACCAGGGAAGGCATCAGCTTTCATTTACCAGTGTCAGCCTGGATTCCCATACCGCCATGCAGGCTGTGGGATTCCGCGCAATCTCAATTTTTTCGGGAGACGATGCTTCCATGCTGGTCTTGCAGAAGTTGTGGGACTTTGGAGTGCGCTATATTTCCATTCGATCTTCCGGTTATAACAACATTCATATCAAGGCGGCCAAACGCTTTGGTTTTAAGGTAGCCAATGCCCCGGACTATTCCCCTCACGCCATTGCAGAACATACTATGGCACTCTTGCTGTCGCTTAACAGAAAGATCATTCAGGCAGACAAGCGGATTCGCAGTGGAAATTTTCTTTTGGACGGTCTTGATGGCTTTAACCTTCACAACAAGACAGTTGGTATAATCGGCACAGGTAATATCGGCAGGGTTATGGCAAAGATCTTCCACGGTTTCGGATGCAAGATACTGGCTAATGATCTTAACCCGGACAGTTCTCTAACAGAGCTTTGCCAGGTGAGATACACGGACCTGGAAACCCTTCTGCGATCCTCAGATATTGTGAGTTTGCATATTCCGCTTACCTATGAGAACTACTATTTCATAAATAAAGCCAGGCTGGGAATGATGAAATCATCATCGATTCTGCTTAATACGGCCAGGGGAGCGGTGGTGGATACCAGGGCACTTATCGAAGCGCTTATAAATCGTGGGATCGGCGGTTATGCGGCAGACGTTTACGAACATGAACGCAGGCTATTTTTCAAGGACCATTCCACCAAAGGAATTTCAGACGAGCTATTCAAGAAGCTCATAGACCTACCCAACGTGCTGATCACCCCGCATCAGGCTTTTGTCACTCATGAGGCCTTAAAACGTATTTCGGAGATTACCCTGGGGAATATCAGTAGTTGGGAGAACGACGAGGTTTGCAGTAATGAGTTGGGGTTCGAGACCCTGATCTCATAGGACTGGGCTGAACAAACGGGCAAAACCCTCTCTAAGCCGATGATGCCAGGGTCTTTCGGTGAATCTTGAATATATGAGTTCCTGGCTCTTCGCACTATCTTTCAAAAAGTCTTCGCGCAAAAAATTGGCAAAACCTTTATCATAGACTACGGCATTCACTTCGTAGTTCTGATGAAAACTACGGTCGTCCAGGTTGGCGGTACCTACAGTAGACAGATGGTCGTCAGATACGATGACCTTACTGTGAAGAAAGCCATCAGGATACTGGAAGATCCGGACTCCCGCCTTTAAAAAAGATTCAAAATAAGAACTTACGCTCCAGCCCACGATCTTACTGTCCGAAGTGGTGGATACGAGCAGACGTACATCCACCCCGCTAAGTGCAGCCGTCTGTAAGGCCTGAAGAATGGTCTGACTGGGAATGATATAGGGGTTCGTGATATAAACGTACTTCCTGGCCTCAGTGATCATGGTGAAATAAATTTTCTCTATGGTGGAAAAACCGTCATTTGGGCCACTTGGAATAACATGAACGGCCTGCTCACCATAGGCTTTTACGGTATTTTCTGCCATAACAGGCTGCTTTATTTGCTCGCCGGAAACCAGGAACCAGTCTTTCAGGAAAATATCGTCCAAATAACTTGCCGCGGCCCCTTCGATCTCCAGATGCATATCGTGCCATGTGCCCAGCATAGGATCTCCCTTGAGATATTTATCGGAAATATTAATACCACCGGTAAAGCCTATACTGCCATCCACCACAATGATCTTTCGGTGATTCCTGTAGTTCAGAGAACTGAGGAAGCGGCCAAATCTAAAGGGCAGAAAAGGGTAAACCTCCACTCCGATATCCTTGAGTTTTTTAAGATAGGCACGGCTAAGGGAAAAACTCCCGATCCCGTCGTAGATCAGGCGGACCTGCACACCTGAGTTGACCTTTGAGGCAAACAGTTCCAAAAGGCGGTCGGCAAGTTCTCCCTCTTCAAAAATGTAGTACTGCAGATGAATTGTCCGTGAGGCCTTCTGAAGAGCGGTAAAAATATGATCGAAAGTCTCCTTTCCATCTTTTAAGAGCGTAAGATGGTTATCGGTAGATAAGGGGTAATAACCCAGAGAATGGATCAGGCGAATAAGTTTTGCGTTTTTGTGGAAAAGATCAGGAAGCTTACTCGTGTCCGTTTTGCTGTCCGCAAAGATGCCGTTGTCTACCATGCGTTGCAGCTTCTGCTTTCGCCGGTTTCTCCCGAGCACCAGGTAGAATAGTATTCCGGCCACAGGCAAGGTAAATATAGCCAGGAGCCAGCCCAGGGTTTTTGCGGGCCTGACCCCGTTGAACAATAAACTGACCACCAGTGAAAGGGCGATGAGAATATAGAGTACTACGGCAATGGTCCACCACATAAACTAATTTTCCTATGAAATTGCAGGTTTCCTAATATAACATTTTGAAAATTTAGAGAATGCCTTTGCCCTTCGCCATGATAAATATCACATCCGGCACCTGGTTGAGCTGATCTTGATCATACTTTTCCTTAAAGGAAGGTCTTATATTGATTGGTGAGTTTAATATCAATATATTGTAACTAGCAATCATGAAAAGAAATCGATGCCTGAACTGCGGCCGTGTTATTCTGAGATTGTTGGATTTCGGTACCAACAGAGACTTGAGTGTCAATACGGACTATTGCAGGCACTGCCTTCACCGGGGGCAGATGAAGGACCTAAAAACCTATAAATCCAGAGCAGTACTACACGGTTAGGCACAGAATTACGGAACAATAACCTATTCAGGTCCACTAAAGCCATTAGTTAACTGGCTTTAGGCGTACTTATTTTTATATCTAATTCAAAATTTACCAGCATGAATCCGCTATTACTTTTGGCCATTATCCTTGGCCTGATCCTATTGGCCGGGATCCGAATTATTTTTGAATACAAACGAGCGCTTAAGTTTCGATTCGGGAAATATATCAAAACCCTGAATCCAGGTTTCAGATGGATCATTCCTATTGTGGAGACCATCCAGGTGGTAGACATACGGGTAATTACCATCAATGTGGTTTCCCAGGAGGTAATGACGGAAGACAATGTACCCTGTAGTATTGATGGAGTAGTATTTTTTAAGATAAATGATCCCGAAAGAGCAGTACTGGAGGTTGAGGAATACGCCTTTGCGATCACCCAGCTGTCCCAGGCCGCTTTACGCGATGTTTGCGGAAAAGTAGAACTGGATACCATATTGTCTAAAAGGGAGGAAATGGGCAAGAATATCAAATATATTGTTGAAAAAGAGACCCAGGAGTGGGGTATTGAGATCATAGACGTCAAGATCAAAGACATACAGCTTCCGGAAAATATGAAGCGAATGATGGCAAACCAGGCCGAGGCGGAGCGTTCCAGGAGGGCCCGTATTATACTGGCCACGGCCGAAGAACAGGCTGCCGGAATGTTACTTGAAGCTGGAAAGATGATTGATAAATCTCCATCGGCCATCAAGTTGCGGCTATATCAAACCCTTTCCAATATCGCCGCGGAAAAGAATTCCACTATTCTGTTCCCTTTCCCGGAAGAGGTATTGCCCAGGCCAAAAGTCAAATCGAAAAACTCTAAATAAGGATGTGAACTCCAACAGCCGGCTGAAGCAGTTCTAGAGGCCTATGCGCTTTAAAAAGGTTTTGCGGTAACTCTCACCAATGGGTATCCTCATATCGTCTATAAGGATCTTGCTTTTTTGGACCGCATCGATATTATTCACATTCACTACAAACGACCGGTGTACCCGCATAAAATGGTTTGCAGGAAGTTTGTCTTCCAGGTCCTTGAAACTCATCAGGGTCAGTATAGGCCGGTTTGTATAAGTATGAATCTTCAGGTAATCTTTAAGCCCCTGTATGTATTTGATCGAATCCAATCGGATCTTTACATTGTCGTAATCAGACTTTACAAAAATGAATTCCTGTACCTGCACAGCCTCACCGCCGGCCGGTGTTACGTAATTGTTTGACGCTTTGGTGGTATTCCGCAATTCATAGATCTCCTTAGCCCGATTGATGGATTTGACGAAACGGGCAAAGGGAATAGGTTTTACCAGGTAATCGATGGCGTTTAGTTCAAACCCCTCTATGGCATATTCAGGATATGCCGTTGTAAAAATGAACATCGGCCTTTGTTCCAGAGACTTTACGAATTCGATCCCACTGATCTGTGGCATTTCAATGTCCAGGAATACGAGATCTACCTGCTCTTTTTGCAATACCTCTATACTTTCCAGGGGGTTGGTAAAAAGGCCCATAACCTCCAGGTTACCCAATTCCTCACAATACGATTTTATGATACCAAGAGCAAGAGGCTCATCGTCTATAATTACACATTTCATCAAGATAAGTTTAATTCTAATTGTACTTTATAAAATCCGTTCTCTTTAGTGATCTCCAACCGGTGTTCCTCCGGATAGAGCAATTGTAACCTGCTTTTGATATTTTCCAGGCCAATACCGGAGTTCGACTCGTCTTTACGGTATACACCGATCTTGTTCTTCACGTAGAAGGAAAATTGATCTTCCTGGATTTCCAGTTGCATATCCACATCGGTTACCCCCTTAAAATCAGTCCCATATTTAAAGGCATTCTCCACAAAAGGTATCAGAAGCAGCGGTGAGATCTTCTTGTCATTATAGTCTCCGGTGATCCTGAGCTTTACCTTTTCGCTATTTGAAAGCCTTAACAACTGCAGGGAAACAAAATTCTTGATATACTGGATCTCCTTTTCCAGGGGTACGAGTTCCTGCCGGGCATCGTACAACATATATCGCATCAACTCGGCTAACGTAATAATAGCCTCCGGGGCTTCAATATCCTTATTCCTAACCAGGGAATAGATACTGTTCAAAGAATTGAATAAAAAGTGTGGATTTAATTGTGCGCGTAAAAATTGCAATTCCGTTTCGTTTCTCCATGCCTCTTTTTCTTTGCTGATGCGATCCCTTTTGTAAAAGTCTTTGGTAAGCCCGAGAACGCCTCCCAATAGAAAAAAGGCGAGGGAAGTGGCACCCATTATGGCCCTGGGCATAAAGCGAACTGGTCCCATCTCCGAAAGATCCATATCCGGCATGCGCCCAAATGGAATAGGTGGTTTCGGGAACATATATTGCGCGGAAACGTTGATAAGCACGAGTACAGCAACTGAATACAGAATGTAAGTAAAGATCTTTTTTTTCAGGAGCAATCGCGGTACCAGGATGAGGTAATTGATGTATACCAGGGAGAGGTTCATAAGGATGCGTAGCGGAAGTTTCGGTTCAAACCTCCCAAATTCCGAGAGGGTTATGGCTACGGGAAATGAGAAAAGGCAGGCCCATACGATAATGTGGATCCAAAATTCCCTGATTTGAAATGAGGTTTTCAACCGATCTTTCTTTATAAAGGAGAGAAGGTACCTATTTTTGATGAGCAAATCCATATTTTTTAAGATCTTCAGATGTTATGATCGGAGCTTGTCCCTCCTGCAGTTTTTCCAGGACAAGATTCCCTATCCCCCGGGCCTGCTTTTCGGAAGCGAATGGCTGATTCCCACTTATTCCCGGGATAGTCCGCTGTCTAATTTTCAGGCTTTCTCCGAAATAGATCTCGTAATACCAGTCCCCGGAATCAGATTGCCTGGTGATCAGCTGATACCCTTGTTTTTTAAGACTTTTCTGTTGTTCTGTATAATTAAGGACCAGACCACCTCCTATAACGATCAGCCCGATGATCACAAATGCCCTGATATGTTTAAACCTTTTTTCCATAGTAGAAAACCAGCCCTGGATTTGATGGGTTTTCAGGGCTGGCCGCACTCAATCAAAAATCACTACGATACTAGTAGCAAATCGTTTAAAAACTTTTAATCGTCTTCATCCTCTTCTTCATTTGGAAAGAATTCATGGTTGTCGTCAAGATACAGGGTCCCGCTCCGGCCCAGGGCGATAAAGGCCCTGGAACTGGTGTAAAAAGCTACCGCGCCTTCCCTGGATGTCCCTTCATAGGAAGTTTTCTGGTCCCACAGATCCGTGGATGGATCGTATTCCCAGACATCTACGGAAGTACCGCCAAAACCGGTATCCCCGGTGGCAAAATACCCTTTGCCCTCCATGCTGAATCCAACCGCATTGCTACGGATAATATTATAGTCATCATCATCGTCCAGATCCAGCAGCGGGGTCCAGCTTTCGCTATCCAGATCAAAAGCCCAGAAATCCGTTTGGTTCTGACCGTTAGTCTCTCCGGTTCCGAGATACACGATGTTGCCAATGGTAAAGGTGGTGGCATCTCGCCTTTTATTCCCACCGAAGCCAACCAATTCGGTCCATGAGTCTGTAGAAGGGTTGTATCGCCAAAAATCCTTTCGGTCATTATCACCGTCAAAACCTGTACCTACATATCCATTGGTGTCCGAATTGAAGGCCACACTTCCTCTTCTGGCTGAACCGCCAAATGGTGCGATGGAATCCCAGCTGTTCGATCCAACATTGAAACGATAGAAGTCTCCCAACTCGTCATCCCCGTCATACCCAAGACCAACATAGCCATTTCCGTTAATCGTAAATGCAACGGCACTGCTTCGCGGCGTACCAGGGAAGCTGGCAAGCTGGCTCCAGAAATTACCTTCCATATCATAGCTCCAAACATCAGTAAGTCTGTCATCGCCGTCATAACCTGTTCCCATATAACCCTTATTTCCAATGGTGAAGGCAAAAGCCCCGCTTCTTGGAGTACCGTCAAAAATAGAGCGGTCTACCCAGTTTCCTATCTCATCATCACCATCATCATCACTTGAACAGGAATTCCATAACATTGCCAGAACACTAAGGAAGGCTAGTTTTAATAAGGGATTGATGAGCGCTTTTTTTTGTTTTATCATTCGTATTGAAGTTTAAATTAAACGTAAGCCCCATGGTAAAATACAGGGCGGATCCGGCCTCGAAGTCATAGATAAGGTTGTGATCATCATCCATGATCTCAAGCCGGTTATTTGGTAAATAGCCAATCCTTGTAATAGTGGTAAAGTTTGGCTGTATCTTATATCTGTGTTCCAACCCAAGGTCCAGGGTGTTGTAACGCAATTTGGTGTTTTCAAGGAATCCTAGCCCTTCAAATGAGACACTGTCCGAATTGTTGGCATAGAAACCGCGAAAGCTGGCCCGGGCACTCAGCCCATGGCGTTCGTTCAATTGATAATCCAGCCCTGTTCTCGGAATTCCCAGGGAAAAGCTCCAGGAGGAGTTGAACTTTCTGGTGAAAGACAAGGCGGGAATCAGGGCGGGTTCTCCTAGGAAGGTCCAATAGGCCAGACCGAAACTGAATGTAGTTGTACCCTTTTTGGGTTTCCAGCTTTTTGACGCGAGCAAAAAGCTGTTAAAAAGAAAATCTTCTGATCCGATCCCCTCGGCAAAATTTGAGGAAAGTGTTGGAGAAGCTATAAGGTTCAATGCCCAGGAATTTTTCAAAACTTTTCTAACAGAAATGTTGAAATTCAGGTTGTGCGTTTGCTCATAGGAACTGAAGTCCGAAGAAAGCGGGGTGTTGAAGAAACTTATATCGTATTTGGAGTAATTAAGACCAAGACCCACAAAGGTATTTTTAAACCTCTTACCACCTCTAAGGGTAATGGAATAGGCCTTTAAATCCAAGTCTTTCATATCCGGGATAACACTATACTCAAAACGGCCTAGTTCTCCGGGTGGAAAAAACTGGGCGGTAAGTATGCTATGGGAAAGTGCCATTAGTCCGACGAGATAAAATGTTGATCTCAAGTTTTTAGTTTGTCCAAAACTATGAGAGGCCCGGGGAGCCAGGAAATTAATTATACCGTTCCCGCATTTTTATAGACCAATCTCCTTTTTTTATCGACCTAGGCGGTAGAGCTTAATTCGTCGGGAGATTTCAGGAGTTGGTAGACGGTTTCAGGGCTTGTGTATAAAATACTTCCAGGTGCCCGCAGGCACAACGTAATTTGCTGTTTGATTTTGATTATGAAACGGATTTTTCTCGGACTATTTATTTTGATTGGGATCATGGCCTGCTCCATTGATCGCGGGGACATACCTACCCTTGAAGTGGGGCAGGATTTTGCGGATTCGGATGTAAGGCTGTTGGTGCTCGATACCTTTAGCGTAAAGGTGAGCACATTTAAATTTGACAGTATCAATACCTCCAGTAGTGACCGCCTGCTGCTGGGTCAGTACGAAGACGAATACTTCGGTACGGTCACCTCTTCAGCCTTTTTTGAACTGGTTGCCGCCACTCCGGAAGATGGCAGTGCGAGGTACAACCTGCCGGAAGATGTGAGTTTTGACAGCATTGCGCTTATCCTGGGATACGACAGGTATTTTTATAGCGATACACTGCAGGCTTCCCGCATCCGGGTACATGAACTTAAAGAGGAAGTCATTCCGGAAGAAAACGATTTCTACAACACCAGTACCCTGGAATTCGATAGTATACCGATAGCCATACACGATTATTTTCCAAGACCTTTTAAGGAAGATTCGGTACACATCACCCTGCCATTGGAATTCGGACAGCAATTGTTTGATCTGATCCTGGAGAATGAGATCAATGATGATGACGAGTTAAGGGATTTTCTAAAAGGATTTAGCCTGCAGCCGGGGGAGGCAGACGATGGTGCGATTCTTGGCTTTTCCAGGGATCAGGCTGAAACTTATTTGCGAATATTCTATTCAGTAAAGGATGAGTTCGAAGATGAAGAAGAGGTACTGGACCTGGTGATCAATCCCTTTCCCGCGAACCCTGTGGCCTTCAATCGCATTCAGAATAATACCTCTTCCACCTTTTTAGACAGTCTGGACGATCAGGAAACGGAACTTCTGGCAGAAGCCGCCAATGATTTGGGTTACATACAGTCAGGTACGGGCTATGCGGTCAAAGTAGAATTTCCCAGTTTGAAAGAAATATATCAGCTCGAAGGTACTGGTACAACACTAAGCGCCATTCTAACCCTTAAACCTCTGGACAATAGCTTTGATGACAGCATGCCACTTCGCGATTCGCTGAATATCAATGTTCTGAACCAGAACAATATCATCATCCAGGAGATCCGTAATGGGGACGGCTTGGTATACGGACGAATAACAGGCGAAGAAGAGGAGTTTGCCGAGGTGGTTTACGAAGTTCCTGTGGGAATCTATGTGGATGGGAAGTTAAAGGAAATCAGGAATGAAGACACCTCCCTTGTATTGTTCACCCAGGACTACAATCAAACGGTAAACAGGGCGCTGCTGCAGGCAGGCAGCCATCCGGATTTTCAGGCCGAATTGAGAATAACCTATGCCATTTATGATGAATAGACAATCTCTATTGGCTTTTATGTGCTGCCTGCCTCTTTTTGTTTTGGGACAGACAAATAATTTAACAGGTTCTCCTTATTCCTTATTTGGCCTTGGGGTGAGTACTAACGCCAATATTGGCAAGAATAGTGCTCTGGGGCGAGGTGGTTATGCACTCAGCGGTGAAGAGTTTATCAATCCCTTGAATCCGGCATCGTATGCCGGTATTCCCGAAAAAAGTTTTTTGTTCGATGTCGGTTTTCTGACAGAGATCAGCACACTATCCAATGGAAACCGCGAAGAACAACGGGTCGCTGGGAGTTTCTCCAATATAGCGCTGGCGACAAGCCTGGATGCCAAGAGTTCAATTGGATTGTCCATAACCCCGTTTACGGATGTGGGGTACTCCCTGATTGGCCTGGAAAGTAACGCGGAGGGCTCTTTTGACGTTTTTACGGCCAACGTTTTTGGTTCAGGGGCCCTGAATGATCTCAGGCTGGCCTATGGATATGCCGTCGTACCTCAACTAAGGGTAGGTGCCGCCCTGTCTTATCTTTTTGGGACTATTGAGGAAAGGGAATCAGTACAGGCAGGTAGCTCTTTTATCTCACCCAGTACCCTGAACGTAACAGATGAGAACAGGTATAGTGGTATTAGGCTGGGAATTGGAGTACAATATGATCTCAATCCCAAATTTACGCTTGCCTGGGGTGTTAACCTGCCGACAAACCTGGCTGGGTCCAGGGATAGGAGCGTGGCAAAGACCCTTGACTTTGTTCCCTTTGAAGTGAGTACGGAGACCGACCTGGACCTGGACGATTTTAAGTTACCCCTGGAACTCAATACCGGATTGGTGTATAGTCCAATACCAAGTCTCTTTATCAATGCGGATTATGCTTTAAAATTATGGGGAGCAACTGAGCAACAGGACAATGTAGGGGAGTTCAGGGATCAGTACGTCTACAGTCTGGGAGCGGAATACATAGCCAATCCTAAAGGGTTCAAATTCTGGGAGCGTATAGGTTTCAGGGCTGGTTATAATTACGACAGCGGTTATTTGTCTGTTAACGAAACTGCCATTAATACAACTACATTCACGGCTGGCCTGGGGATCCCACTGGGTTTTAGCTCTCTTTCGCGCTTAAATCTTTCATTTGCCCGTAGTTTTAGGGGAGATACCGGAGGAATATTGGTCGAAGAACGATTTAACACCATAAATGTAAACCTGAGCCTGAGGGATTTCTGGTTCTTTAAACGAAAAATTGAATAAAAATGATTGATACTATGAGAAGTGTAAAACGAATTTCACTGATTTTTTTGATGACTTTTAGCTTTGGTTTCGCCCAGGAAAATCCGAATCCGGAGGCTATTGCAGAATACCAGGACAAGGTGATGACTGAGGATTTGAATTTAGACCAGGATCAGCAGGAGAAAGTTTCGGTGATCAACCTGAAGTACGCGGAAAAAATCGTAGCCATTAGAAACAGGCCCGGGGGTAAGTTCGGGAAGATCGGCGATATCAGGGATACACAAAAAGCCAAAGCTAAGGAGTTGGAAAAGGTTCTTAGCCCTGAGCAATTTGAACTTTTTGAGGACGAGGTGGCACCAAAGCTCAAGCAGCAGATGAGAGAAAAGATGAAGCAGTAGGAAGGGGGAAGAGCAACAGCTTTGCTGATCCTGTTTTGGATCAATAACTGGTTTCGTCCAGCGTTACTTTGCCTTTAAACGTACGATACACGAAATAGGTATATCCTAATACCAGTGGCCCTCCTATGGCCACCATAATCATCATGATCCGTAGCGATTTCGTGGACGAAGCGGCGTGGTAAATATCAATGCTATAGGTGGGATCCACGGTGGAAAACAAGAGTACAGGGTAAAGCTCGATGGCCACAAGGACTAACAGCAGGCTTATGGTTAATGCTGAAAAAAAGAAGGCCCATTTAAATCTCTTTTTATTCGCTAAACGCGGAACATTGGCAATACTTAGAAAAGTGAGTAGGGGAACTATAAAAAGCGAAGGGTTGCTCTTAAAGTCGTCCGATAAATGAGGAATGTATAAAAGGGTATACAGCGTTGTAATTCCGAAACTCACCATAAAGAAAATCATGCCTCGCTTCAACAGGCGGGTGAGTTTGGCAAAGAGGCGACCTTCCGTTTTTAGCAATAAATAGATGGCTCCATGTACCATAAAAAGTGATAAAGTGGTTAATCCGGTCATCAGGGAATACGGATTCAGAAACTCAAAAAAACCAGCTCCCTGGTACATGTATTCGGGTCCTATGGCTATCCCTTGCAGTACGTTTCCAAGAACCACTCCCAGTAGAAAGGCAAGCATAATGCTGGAAATACTATAGCTGATATCCCACATGTTTTTCCACCATTTCATGGGTTCTTTACCTCGGAATTCTATGGAAATCGCCCGGAAAATTATGAACATTAGGAAAAGCATGAAGGGGATATACATGGAGGAAAAAAGTGTGGCATACATTACAGGGAATCCCGCGAAAAGCGCTCCGCCACCTATAACCAACCAGACCTCGTTGCCGTCCCATACCGGACCCACGGCGTTTAAAGCAATGCGCCGGCTCAATTCCTTCTTAAAAAAGAGGTGCCAGGCTCCTGCACCAAAATCAAATCCGTCTAATATGGCGTAGCCGGAAAATAAGGCGCCAACTACCAAAAACCACCAGCTGGGATAGTCCAGACCTAATAATGTTTCCATATCGCGTTCAATTTCCGGTGACCACTCTTGTGATCTCCTGGGTTAATGGCCTCTGATCAGCTTCACTATCATCATACGGACCTTGTTTGATCTTTTTATTCAGCAAATACACAAAGAGTAGGAATAGTATGGCATAGATCACCATAAACAAGATAAGGGAGAACAATATCTGATTGGCACTTACGGCTTGCGAAAGTGCATCTGATGTCCTCAGTAGCCCATATACCACCCATGGCTGCCGACCCATTTCCGCTGCAAACCAGCCGACCTGGTTGGCGATTTGGGGCAATATGGCGGTAAAGACAAAGATCCACAATAGCCAGCGCCGGTCAAAGAGCTTACCCCTGAACCACAGATAGCAACTGTAGAGCGTAAGCAGGATCAGGAACATACCTATGCTGATCATGATATGATAAAACTGAAAGATCGCATTGAGTTGGCTGGGCCGGTCTTCTTCCGGAAAGGCGTTGAGGCCGGTTACCGGGCTGTCAAAATCATAGTCCAGCAGAAAGGACAGCCCTCCGGGAATTTTAATCCCGCTTACCTCTTGCTTTTCCTTATCCACCCACCCCAAAAGATACATATCTGCCGGAGCAGAGGCGTCAAAATGCCCTTCAAGGGCCGCCAGCTTAGCCGGTTGGTTCTCAGCAACTCCTTCGGCAGAGCTGTGTCCGGTAACCAATTGTCCCAACGAAAAGACTGTGGCAACCACCAGGGTGATCTTAAAGGCTTTTTTCGAGATGTCTACAAAGCGGCCTTTTAGGATATAATAAGCGTGAACACTCAGGATCAGGAAGGCCCCAGCCAAGAATGCCCCCAGCCATACGTGCAGTATACGATCAACACTGGATGGATTGAAGACCATGGCCCAGAAGTCTGTGATCTCCGCTCTGGCCCTTAAACCCTCGCCAACGATATGGTAACCTGCAGGGGTTTGTTGCCAGCTATTGGCCACAACGATCCAGATCGCCGAAAACATGGAACCCAGGAACACCCCTATGGTGGAAACCAGATGAACCCAGGGTTTTACCCGGTTCCATCCAAATAGCAGTACTCCAAGGAAACCGCTTTCCAGGGCGAAGGCAAAGATACCCTCAGCTGCCAGTGCACTGCCGAAGATATCACCCACATATCGGGAGTATACCGCCCAATTCGTGCCGAACTCAAACTCCATAACAATGCCGGTAACAACACCTATTCCGAAAGTGAGCGCGAAGATCTTCGTCCAGAATTTGGCCAGGATGTGGTACTCTTTGTTCCTGGTCCGTATATAAAGACTTTCAAAGACTACCATTACCAGCCCCAGACCAATACTCAAAGGCGGATAGATATAGTGAAAGGCAATGGTGAAGGCGAATTGAACTCGGGCGAGGATCTCAGCATCCATAGATCGCGGATTTTCCACAAATTTACGACACGGAGGACTTTTTTAACCCTAATTAAGCTTACTTTAACCCTGAGTCTCTATGTTAAAATCCTCATATTTATCCACCCGATTTGATAACCGTTACGGACTGTAATTAAAGAAAGTGCCAATTGCCTATAATTCCTTTTGCCATCGCGCAATAAAAGACTCCGTTACCACGGTGAATTGCGGAAATTTCTCCGCCGTAGTATTTGCCGCTTTTATGGCGAGGTCATAATCACCATTAAGCGCGTGTAGGCGGGCTTCAAGAAAATTATTGCCAAAGGTATCTTTGATATCCCGTGAGGCTTTTAGCCAGGCAGGGATCTTATCTACCATCTTTTTGTGATCCAGTGCCCAGGCAGACGCGTCGATGTAGGCCCGATGGTTATTGTTCTCCTCGGCATCTTTAATTTTGTCCGTTACAGCTGCTATAATAGCGTCTTCGCTGGTCTCTATCGAGAGGGTTGCCGAACGATCTCCCCAGGCCAGGTTAAGTTCTCCTTTGTTATAGGAAACATGATCAAAGTAGTAGAGCAGGGATTCTGTCTTGTTATTCCTTTTAACTGTGGGTACGGATACCCTGAGGGCATCAGTACTGCCCTGATAGAAGAAAGCACCGAACTGAAAGCTGTTCTCGTCAAAAATAAAGGTCCACTCCTTTTTCCCGGGCAGGACGAAAAGGGCATACTTCCCGGCTTTCAGAGGTTTTCCATTGATGAGCACATTGTCCGAGACCTCGATGGTGGTGGCAATGTTAGCCCCGGCCCGCCATACTTTATCATAAGGTACCACCGTGCCCCATATTTCACGGTCCCTGGCGTTCGGGCGGTAATACTCAATCGTGATCTTTGTAACACCGATGGTCTGCTGTAGATTGGCGGAAGCGCTGATATGACTCAGGGCATCGAAAGAAGATCTAAAGGCTGCGGCATCCTGACCGTACATCGGATTAAAGATTAGGGTGCAGAATAAAAGGAAGATTTTTTTCATGATCTGTTCATTTTTTTGATTTGACCAAACTTAGGATTTTCCCTAGGTAGGAAGGGATCATAAATGGGCGGAGACCATAAAGGGTATCGAAAAAAAGCATGAATGGCAGTCCATTAAACCTACGGAGCTTTCCGGAAGACCTCGGTAAAGGTTATCCTGCTTGATGTAATTCTTCAGCAGCAAACCATTTCCATAGTTCTTTGCTTTTGTGACGGCTGGTATAAATAGGCCGACCAAATTCCCGGAACTTGCTTTTTAGCAGGATCCTTACCCGGCCGTTGGCTTCATTTTCGAGATGTGCAATGGTATTTCGATTGACGGTGACCTGCCTGCTGACCCGAAAAAAGTCCGTGGCTGTAAGAAATTCTCTTATCTCGTTCAGTGAAGTGTATTGCGTTATATATTTAGTTGCTTCGCTATCCATAACAACCACAACGCCCTGGCTTGAATATATGAGTGCCACCTGATCCTGGGAAAGCCTGAGGATATCTTTTTTGGATTTTATAAAGAGTTCCGGTTCCTGAATAGCTCCGGGTGAATTGATGGTCTGTGGCCCGGGCTGCTGTGCTTTTTGCAGGTAATAAATCCTTGCCAGTATCATTAAAAGGGCTTCGGAACAGGACAGGAAGAAACAGATAATAAGAAAGAAAGTAAAACTCTGAAATGAGTGGTATTCCGTGAAGACCGTTGTCGCGAAAAGATAAACCAAAGTACAAACCAGTCCCGAGGAAGCGGCCACACCACAGATTTGTAAAATGACCCTTTCGCGAAGCTTTGTACTGAAAGGATAAGAAGCTTCCAGTTTCCTGTAAATAAAGGAATTGCTCATCAAAATAAACAATCCGGAGGTACTAAGGATCAAAAACGCTTCTATCGGAAATCGGTACCCGGATTCCAGAAAAACCATACCGAAAAGGTTGAGGTAGTGTGCCGCAATAAGGGATAAAAGCAGTACGGAAGAAACCCGGAATCCCAGGGTTCTGGCATTTTTGACCGAAACTGCAGTAGCTATGAACATAAAGCGGATTCTTTATTTATGAGCTTTCGGAGGGAGTTCAGGGCTGAGATACCATCTCTTGAAAAGTACGCTTTTGTAACGGCTTACATTCAATCCTTCGGAGCTTTCATTGCCCTGATAAGGCTTTTCAAGCAACACTTTCAACTTTCTATTGTTATCCTTTTTAATGGACTTAATTACCTTTCTGTTGATATAGTACTGTCTGTTGATCTTAAAAAACTCAGTAGAGGGCAGTTGCTCTTCAATTTCACTGAGAGAACCAAAGTTGGTGGTGTATTCTTTGAGGTTTTGATCCAATATGGTGACTACCCCGTTTTTAGAGCGCAAATAAGCCAGTTCTCCAGCCTCAAATTCCAGTGTTTTCTCCCCGTGTTCTACCAAAATCTTATTGACTTCTCCCTTGTGTTTAAAGTTCTTTTCCCTACTTTTTTGATACATACTGTAGAAATCTTTGGCGGTGATCAGTACATCCTCGAACAAGGCAATACCTATGCACATCAGTATATACAAGAAAAAAGAAGGTGGATGGAAAGTCCTTCCGATCAGCAATACATTGATGCCGATAAAAAGCACTGAAAACATAATCGCGGTACCGGCAGCACTGAGGGCGAACTGTCGCAAAATGATTTGCCTTAAACTCATGCTGCCCAGATAGGAGTCTTTAAGCCTGCGATAAATAAAAGCGTTCAACTCACAGATAAACAATCCAAAGATCAGTACGATCGCAAAAGATTGCAATGGAAACTCGTACCCATCAGAAAAGGGTAGTTTTCGATAACTTAAATAATGGGTAATAAAGAAAGCCAGGCTTATCATGCTGAAATAGCGGATAAAAACAATAGATTTCATTTTAGATCCAAGTGTCCTCATGAGTGCTTCCTTAACTACTTTACAAATATGAATTTGCCCTTTTTCATCAAAAAATCAAAGCGAGCCCTATAAGAATTGTAAAAGATTTAACATGTCGGTCAATTAGCGGTTTTAAGGGCTGTATTTCAGCCAAAACCCATAAGGATCAGGTCAATCCATTCATTGCTTTTTATGGTACCTCTCATTGAAATTTCTACGAATTGATAGCGGAAAATAACATGCTTATCGTAAAATTATCCGTGTTGCCAAGGTTCTGCGAGACAGGTAACGGAAGCATGCTTTACTGAAGCAGACAGAGGCTAAGAAGTAAAAGATACAATTATTCATGAGTGGAGAATTCTCTCCGTATTTAGTTGCTGAATCCCGGGGTTGAGGTTTGACGTTGTTCCACAGCGCTTTCCACTTCTCCGGGCTTAGGTGATTCCGATTCGCTCAACCAAATTCTGAAGTCCAGGAGCTTTCACAGCTAACCCAAAAAGGATCCGAACTCCCTAAAAAGATAGTCACTTTTCGTACCTTGCGCCTTCAATACTTAGACTTCAAAAAGGCTTATGGAACAGTGGTTGGGGCATCTGTTATACGATTACTTCATAAAGCACGGCATGGTAGAGGAGTGGGCAAGAGCTCTGAATATGGCGGCCTTGCTTGTGCTGGTAGTGGTGTTGGCCATTCTGCTCGATTTTATTAGCTGGAAGATACTCAGAGGCCTGTCCGTTGGCCTGGCCCGAAGGACAAAGACCAATTTTGACAATTTTCTGGTGACCAACAAGGTTCCCAGATACCTGGCTCATATCATTCCTTTACTACTGGTATGGGAGTTTTTGCCGGTGATCTTTATAGATTACGAGTATCTCCAGAATATTGCGATCAAAGTAGTGCAGATCATTTCCATAGTATTGATACTGCAGATCGTCAAGAATTCCCTGCGAAGCCTTAATGATTACCTGAAAACGCTTCCTCGTTTCAGGGATAAACCCATTGACAGCTATATACAGGTCTTTATGATCTTCGCCTGGGTTATCGGTATACTTACTGTATTTGCCGTGATCACGGAGACCACTATCTGGAAGTTCTTTACAGCCCTGGGTGCTGCCTCAGCCATAATCCTTCTGATCTTCAGGGATACCATTCTTGGTTTTGTCGCGAGTATACAGGTGAGTATCAATGATATGGTTCGAATAGGGGATTGGATCACCTTTGATAAATACGGGGCAGACGGTGATGTTATTGAGATCAATCTGGCTACGGTAAAAGTGCAGAATTTCGATAAGACCATTACTACCATCCCGACCTATGCGCTGATTTCTGATTCCTTTAAAAACTGGAGAGGGATGCAGGAGTCCGGAGGCAGGCGAATTAAAAGGGCGCTGATCATTAGGCAAAACAGTATTCGTTTTTTTACTCCTGAGGATGTTGAAAGCTTAAAAAAGATCCAGCTGATCCGTAATTACCTGGACGACCGAAGTACTAAAATTGATGCTTATAATCAGGAGAATGAGATAGACAAGACGCTGCCTGTAAACGGCCGAAACCTTACCAATATTGGCGTATTCAGAAAGTATGTAGAGAATTACCTGAAAAACCATTCCGCTTTGAATAAGGATATGATCATGATGAGTAGGCAGTTAAACCCAACCTCTCAGGGTATCCCACTGGAGATCTATGCTTTTAGTGCAGACAAAAGATGGCAGAACTACGAATACATCATGGCGGATATTTTTGACCACCTGCTGGCAGCCGTACCCTATTTTGGGTTGGAACTTTTTGAATTGCCGTCAAACCTTGGGACGGGCAGGGAATCCTAGTTCAATGTTTAGGTCCAGAAAGAAATTCCACTTAGATATCGCACTTCTTATTTAAAAAACCAGGAAGTCAAGCTTGTACCTATTCAGACTGTATTTTATCTAACAAGTTCCGGGCCTCAATGTTTTCTGCATCCATTTTCAAGGCGATTTCCAGGTATTTGATAGCATTGGATTCCTCCTTTTCGTAATAATAGCTCCTGCCGAGTAGGAAATACAAATAAGAGGATTCTTTTTGCTTAGCGATAAGCTCCTTTGCAAGGGTTATCAGTTCCGTTTCCCGCCCTAAATTGCTCAACATGCCCAGAGCACTCTCCCAGTCTTTTATACTGAAAGTTTCCGGATCTATGAGGGATTTTAGCTCGGAATGGCCCTTTAAAAGGTAGAAGGAGGGGAGATATACCGTAAAATCCCGGTTTTCCTTAAGTCCACGTTTAATCCATTGTACGGCCGAATACTCATTTCCCATGAGCATATGGACTCTGGCAATTCTCGGATACATCCCTGTCCAACCCTGTAACATGCTTTCCGCTTCTTCCAGCTTTTGCTTTGCCCTTTTTGGGTTTCCTGCTCTCCAGGCGTAGTTGGCCTGATTCAATCGGATCCTGCCGTAGTGATAGTCCACCAGGGTTTTTAACTCTTCGAATGGCTTTTTGGAGTTATCTACTCTCAGGTCTATCTGGTTAAACCATTCGTTATCCAATCCTTTTACGACCAGGGCGGCAGACTGTTTACCTGAAAGCTGTCCACCTGCTTTTTGACCGGACAGGAGACTTTTCAGTAGTCGTTGGGCCAGGGTTCCCCGAGCGGTTTCAAAGGTAGTGGCCATGTTGTCAAGCACACTGTCCGCCAATTGATTTCCGAGGACAACATATTGGGAACCCACAAGCTCACCAGCCATACCATTCCAGTATTTGAGGGATTTTCCGGTAAAGGCGAAAACATTGCCATTTGCATCTATTCCCGCGACCTGGCGATAGTTGGCCTCTTCATCCTTGTTTTTTACTTCCAGTATAGCCTCCTCTATGGACTTACCTTCTCTGAGCATTCTGAAACCTTCAAGAGCGTATCTGGGTTCCGTTTCAGCGATTACGGAGAATGCCCCCAGGCCGGGTTCAATATACACGGTAGAATTCCCAACGTAGATATTGTTAGTGGCCACGGCAACTCCCCATTCTCTGGCGTTTTCATCGTAAGCCAGGACAGCAAAGGTGGCATTGATATTTTTATCTGACACAAGGCTTGGCAAATTCTGTCCAAGACTGGAAAATGTGGCTGATAAAAACAAAAGCTTAATTGCAATACAAAGGTCCTTCATCCGGAAGTTTTCATTTAACAATTTCATCAGCAGCGGTTTTGGCGGATTGTGCCGCAGCATGCACAGCAACCCAATCCTCTCCATCGGTATAGGGGCCTCCTGCAAAATAGACCTTATCGGCCACGGATTTACCCAGGGTCCTAACCCTTCTCCAATTCTCGTGGTCCGTTAAATAAGCGGCTTTAATAAAAGGTTCCTCATTCCAGTTTTGGACGATATGTTTCAGGTAGCTGCTGCTGGCTTTGCTGTCGTATATTTCATCCAGCTCATTGAGCATAAATTCCCTAAGTGCATCACCGGAAAGTGATATGTAGTCTTGTGCCGGCTTGCCAACGACAAACAATCCAAGTATATTTTTTTCGGTATCCTGACCGTAAGAAGCGTCATAATAGAGTTTTTGACCCTCGGTTTCCGGATTGATCACAAAGGAGGTGGTAGTGTGATAAAACTTCTCAGAGAATTCCATAAAAGCCTTAAAACCGTCCCAAATGACGGCTTTTGTAATAGCTTCCGACTTGTCTGATGGTAATTCAGGTTGGAATTTGATATCCCCGTCCTGAAGGACTTTCAGCGGAACCGAAATTACCACCTTATCAGCCTGATAGTCGCCCGCTGAGGTATTGAGGATCACCTGATCTCCGGAATAATCGACAGACCTGACAATGGTTTTGTATGAGATCTTGTCTGATACGGAAGGGATGATATATTTCTCAAAAAAATCTAACCAGCCGGAATTGACGAACTTTCGATCGCTATCCACCAATTTGGATACTTCAAGCCTGCCATTTTCCCAAACACCGACGGTATCTTTAGTCCTGTCGTAACCTACGGTTTCCACATCTACCGGAACGGAGCTATTATTTACGATTTTTTTAAAGACTTTAGGGTTGGTATGCAGCCACTCAGCGCCTAGTGGAATGGGAAAGTCGGCAAAATCATTGACGGTTTTCATTCTTCCCCCATAAGTCTCGCTGGCCTCCAGTATTTCAAAATCAATACCGTACTGACCTAGAAAATACGCGGTGGCAAGTCCTCCCGCACCTGCTCCAATAATGATCACTTTCCCGGAAAAATCAGTTCTAAAGTTGTTGTTTGGTTTACTTTTTCCGTCGGTGCTGAAGGAGGCCTGTAAGGGTAAACTTAAACCCATAATACCACACATTTTGATGAACTCTTCTCTAGTCATCTCCATTGCTCGATTTGAACAGTGCTATCGCCTTTAAATAATTCATGGCTCCTTGCATGGTCTGGTCCGTAAGGAAGCCGTTCAATTCTGGGTGGTTTTCCTCAATAAAACTGAGAAGATCCACCCGGTTTTTAGTCCACCTGGCTTCGTTGAACACCACATATTCGGTAATTGCGACACTTTCTATCTTTCCCTCCTGGATTCGCACTTCCTCCCTGGTAATGATGGGTTCTTCATTGAGGAATAGGGAACGGATCCCGGCTTTAGAGACCTTTAGCTTGATCAGCCCATCATTCTCTGCTATTTCCAGAATTTGATATTCCGGATGAAATACGGAATCCCAACGAATAAATTCCCGGTATTCCCGCTTTGAAAACACTTTTACATATTCCAGTTCCCTGCTAGAAAAGCTATCCGCGATAAGAGGGGATAGCTTATTGAAGTTGGATTCGTCCAGGGCCTGGTAGTAGTTTTTTACAATTTCAATATGGTCTGTTCCTTTTTTTGTGTCTTTGCAGGATATGAATCCCGTTAAAAGCAACAGGGTGAGGAAGAAAATTTTCTTTTTCATTTAGATTGTGTCTGAGAGGCCTAAAATACGGAAAAAGAGGGATGCGATGGAAGGGATTATGCGAAGAAAGCAGACAGGGTGACGCGCTACGCTTTTGGATATTTGGATGGACAGGATTCCTGATGATCTGGTTGCTCACCCGTCGAACAGCCTTAGGCCCGGTTTTAGATGTGGTCGCAGCGTGTTTTGGCTTAGTTACTACGGCAAATAAAATCCAACTCCAATTCCGACAAAGTTGTTTGTTTATGCTGGAGATACATAATTGTAGCAATAAGAGGCATGTCTTTGTAAAAATAATCGAGATACTTGATCATTTCTCCTTTGCGATTCTGTAAATTCCGCGTCGATAGAATAAAAGTTAATTTATCCGCCAAGAGATCATCAGTCACTAGATTTAATATTTGATTTCGGTAGTTTTCAGTTTTATCTATGAATTCGAAACCAATTGAACTATATTCTGTTTCTTCAAAGAAGTAGTTATTGATTAGATCTTTGCGGGATAATTCTCCAGCATATTCCAGGCGCTTCTCAAAATCTATCCCGTTCATGAGCTCATCGATTGTCTGACTTAGAAAATTTTGATAATCAATAGTGAGACTATCGTAAATCTTATGAGATTTATTAATGTAAGTAGAGTCATTTTGTAATCGTTTATTTATTTGCTGTCTTAGGAATGAATTGTAGGCTTCTAATTCTTCAGTAAGTAAACCATAGGTAGCATATTTGTTGTTTTCTTCTAAGCCTTTACTTTGTTTAACATTGCATGCGAGGATTATTGATAGCATCAGAAGGGATATTGGGACTTTGCTCATAGGATGGTTTTATAATTACTATTGACGGCCCTGACTTTGATTTAGCTGATTGCGGGTATTTCACGCTTAAGGCCTTTTTGTTTTAAATCTAAGAACAATTTTGAAGATGTTAATGCAGATTTCTAAATTCTAGCCGTTGTCTTGCAGCGTCTTCAATCCATTTTTTCAATCTATTTTGGCAGGTGTTGATTGGTCGGAACGTATTTTCCATTTTTCACCGTAAACGCTTTTATAGATGATTTCAATAAGAGCTCTCTCTGAACCGTCATTTGTGGTTTGACCGGTTTTGAACGAAAATTTAAAAATATTGCCGATTATGATCTGTGAAGTGGAATCGGTGACCTTTTCAAAAGTCGTAATCCCTTCGTTTGCCGGTATTATCCTACCAGGGTACAATTTGTCAAAATAAGTTACTTCTGTCCTGGCCGGCGTTTTTGAAAGAAACTCGTAGGGGTCCATATTTAGAGTCTGTCCGTCTTCAATGATGCTTATCTTCTCAAGAAATGCAGGGCCTAAACCTTTATTTGACACCCAAATTGATTCGTTGAGCCTATCATTTTTCTTCTTGGTACTATATCCAATTTCCAAACTTGGCATGACTGATGCCCTTTGGTGCCTACGGGTAAGACTTGTTTGATAGAATATCATCAATAAGGTAAAAATACTTACAATGATGGCACTTACGCTTACAATTCTATCAGCACTTATTTTTTTCATACTTCCATCTCAGTTTTTCGAATGCAGCACTACGGTTCTGGTTGTGGTTTTGGCAAAACAGTGAGCCATTTAGCCAAATCGTATTCGAATTGTTTTAAATCTAAGAAGAAATTTTGAGGTTGGTAATTGTGCACGCTGAGTTATAGCGTTTGTTAGTTGCTTTTTATGAGTTCAAACCTAATTAATTTCTATTGGCCAGCCCCATGCCAGCTTTACAATTGTCAAAGAAATTATGGCCTCTAGGGCAGCATAAAACACATAGAAGCTATACCATGCAGTAATCGAAGAACTTCCAACCAGTACAACGGTTATAGTCAACAAAATACCAAAGACTATGTTTAACCATCTGCAAATTTTTGGTTTTAGAAAGACATTTGCGGAAATCATTATCGCGGGTATTGCTAATGAAACCGACGCCAAAAACAGTTTGGCAGGAGAATCAAGTATTTGAATGCCATTGGATAGATTACTTACTTTATCCGGTACATAAAGCTCAAAATAGTCGCCATATATGTACAGGAACATCAATGAAGTCCACAAAGCAGCAAGTTTAATTCGGATGTTTATTTTCGGATTTTCAGACATTTTAAATTCGGTTGTTTGGCAATTGCATGTAGTCTTATAGACGTTAAACAAAGCGCAATCGTTGCCTGGGAAATTTGAAGTGGTGGCGATCACCGGGTATTGGCCATATGGAAAGTTTCGAAATTGTTTCTGCCAACACTCATCGGATTAGGTCCAACCCGATCAACTTTTTTATCTGGGGGCTCGCTTCGCTCGTTTGACCCAGTCCTTACGTACTGCAAATGCCCAATCTGGTAACGTCAGGTGTTATATTTTGACATTAGGATGAAATGTCCAAACCATATCGTTTTGGACCATTTTATATGATTATATATTCCAGAAATCGGGGAATGTTTTTATTATGCCTTTTTGAGTACAATCAACGAATTATTCTGGGCTTCGACGGCCTTTTTGAAAAGTTCTCTTAGGACCCCATAATCTTCTTTTTCAAAGTACGATTTTGCGAAGCTCAACTCAAAGTTTAAGGTAATTTGTTTATTATCATCCGCCGTATAAAACCTTAAATTGGCCAGATCTTCACCTAACTTGATAAAGTTCTTTTGAGGCAATTCAAGTACCTTAAATCCATCAGGAATTTTAATATTTATCTGGTACTTGAAATTTTGCGGATACCCAAAATCTATTGGATATTCTCTGTTCTCCTCCAAAAAAGGATTCCCCTTAAAAAACTGGAATGCGAATGGATTTAGGTATATCAGATCTCGCGTTGATTGTATATCCCTTTGAACATTAATGCGCTCAGTAACGCTTTTTTCAGTAGTCTTTTTCTCCTGTTCGGTATAACTTAGAACTTCAACGCCTTGAAGCATCGTTTGGGAAAGGTAATTCAAGTATTCTTCATCCTCTATTTTCTCCTTTAATTCAAAATGGTCGACGGCATGATGACCACTTTTCGTAATTTCCATAAGACAATTGCTGCTTGCGGTCTCCAGGTCAATTTCAAGCAGTCCTCTGACATGATATTTGTTTTCTGAATGGGGTACAATCTCTTGCCAGTAACTCCCTTTTTTAAAGTCCATTACTCTGCCGTAATGATTAAGCGCTCTGAAAGGGAGAATACCAAATGGGTGATGTTTATTTGTCGCGTCTAAAAGATACTCCTGACCATCAATTTCGACTTTAGCAAGTACATAGTTAAAATCAGACATGGTAGGATAGGTTTTTTTAGGAAGTCCCATATTTCTGGTTGACGTCAGCATTAAATTTACCTTGATATCGGCAGCATTCAGGAGATTGATAAGTGACATATTAATTTCTGCAACATTGCCTTTTTGATCATCAAAGGCTTCCTTTAATTTAGATTGCCCATATATTCCATAACCTCCATTCCAGGTGTAGTGATCTCTTACGAAGTTATAAATGTTCTTTGCCTTGATAAGCTGGTTCTTCTCTTTTAACAGGTGATTAGGAATCTTACGCCCAAAGAATCCCTTATAACGTAATTGTTTACCAAGGCTTTTGTCCGTTTTGAATTGATAATCTACGTCCTCCCAACTGGTAGAGTATTTATATTTTTTGCTTTTGCCCTTTACTCGGGAAAGCTCAAACTCTAACCTTGAAATATAATTTGCAGCACCAAGCATATATTCATTGCTGGTGTCGAACGCTGGAATGTTCTCCATCGCATATTGAAGATTTTCACATAAGAAAATATATGTGTTGCCCATTGCATGAAAGCATTCCTCCATTTTTATTTCGTTCGAACACAATTCCAGGTCCCCTATCAATGTTCTGTTGTAGTCAAAATTATAAGGAATACTAGCGTTGAATTCGCTATATAATTTGGGGATAGTGCTTTGAAATAGCCATCCCTCAAGATTTGAGAAAAAGGGGCTTATCAATACATATTTGTATTCTAGAATACTTCCCACCTGGATATTGGGGAAAGTGAATTTGATCTCTACGACACCGGCTTGACTATTAGATGGGTATATTTTGTCCTCTTTGAGTTCGGTTTTTAACCCGTTATTGTGTGTAGTGGCTTTTAGTTCAATAATATCTTCATGGATATCCTGAGTTCCAAGTAATGGAATTGAAATGTTCCCATAGGGAAAACCATTCTCTTTAAGAATCTTAATTTTCGTGTGGTACTCTTTTACAAGAAACTGCCTGTTATCCTTGGTAATAAAGAAGAATTCTCCCCTTTCGTATAGCACTACGGCCGGAGAATCTGGATCTTCTTCAAAGACTTCAAAACTCTTGTCATTTTCGGTGAGGGTACCAAATTTTTCAATTCCTTGAGCCTGAATAACACAATGGATTAAGACAAAAACAATCAGAAGAGGTGATTTGTAAAGCATAAGTAATTAGGGAATTGAGAGTCAAAATTATTTGCATTGAGGTTTCAACAACTCGATTTACTTTTGAATTGACCGTAAGGAAGTCTGATCCTAAATAACAGCTTCACAAAGAAAGTCAATTCCATCTTAATAAAGGCACAATGAACTTTAGATCAGTACAGAGAACGTAGCCGGTTTTGGTTTTATTACATATCATTTGCTGGCCCGCCCGATCAACTGCGTTCGGTCGGGGATTCGCTTTGCTCATCTAATCCAGCGATCCCACACTGCGAATGCAAAATCTGGTTGTCACTGGGACTATCTGGGGTTGACTCGCTTCGCTCGTCTGACCCAGCCGTCACGTACTGCAGATGCAAAACCCGGCAACCTCTGGTTGCCTGGCTTTTTGTTTTGTCGAAATCCTCGTGCAAGCACGGCACTTCTCCAAAACAAAAACCTCTGCAATTTTGCAGAGGTTTTGCGCTTGATCGTGACCTGACTGCCCGCCCGGATGACCTCCGGTCGGACGGGGGGCTCCCTTCGGCTGCGCTCAGGGCAGGCTTCTCGCCCCAGTTTTATTACATAAAAAATCCCGACACTTTGGTCGGGATTTCACATCACTTTGTGACCTGACTGGGGCTTGAACTTAAAACCCAATCATTTGATTTTCAAAAAGTTAAAATTTTAATTTTAAACCTGCGCACCGAATTGCGCACCTGCTTATAATGATATATCAAAAGAACTTATTTATTTGTATATACTATCAAATAAAATTGATGCCACAAATATAGGCTTTACTTTCCCACTTTTCCAATAGTTCCATCAATTGAACATTGAGGTACAATTTTTCCAACCCAACCTGGTGTGATTTGAACAAGGGTAAATAGTTTAAAAATTACCCTCGTTTAATTTGAAAGGGTAAAAATTACTCGTAATGATGTTTCCGTAGTATAGTGCTTTTATGGAAATGGGTCGTTATCGATTACGCGCAAAGAAATATTCTGCTATATTTAATGGTTTGCTTTAGTATCGACCGCCAGCCAAAACTATGGAAGAAGCTATCAAAATTTTAATTGTTGAAGACGAGATGCTCATTGGGGCAAAAATCTCCCTCCAACTTTCCAATCTTGGTTATGAGGTTACCGGAATTGTTGCACGTGGCAAGGAAGCAATACAACATATTGCACATGAACGACCGGATATGGTGTTATTGGATATTAACCTGAAAGGGGATGTTGATGGAATAGAAACCGCCCATGTCATCAAAAAAGAATATGATATCCCCATAATTTTTCTGACCGCGAATTCTGATGAGGAACATTTTGAAAGGGCAAAAGCCACCCAACCTGAAGCCTTTATCTCAAAACCTTTTAAAAAATTGGACCTTGAACGGGCAGTAGCCTTGATTTCCAATAAATTGCGCGCTTCAAACGATACCCTTGGGAATAGAGAAACCCATAGAGCAACTGTACTTGACGATAGTATTTTTGTTCGTCAGCGGGATGAGTTGGTGAAAGTTTATCTACAGGACATCCTATTTGTCGAAGCAGACAGAAATTATTGTAAAATTAATACAAGGGGTAAAGCATACACCATTGTCATGACCTTAAAAGAGATGGATGAAAAATTGACACACCAGAATTTCATTCGTATTCACCGTTCGTATGTGGTCAACCTTTCACATATTGAGAAAGTGGGCAATACGCACCTGACCATTGAGAAAAAGATTCTGCCCGTGAGCAAATCATACAAAGAAGACCTTTTAAAAAGACTGCAAACGTTTTAGGCAGCCTTTTTCCCAAATTTGAATTGAATGGCCACTTCGGTTCCCTTGCCCGTATGGTATTCCAACGTGCCATCCAATTGTTTTACCAACAGATTGATAAGTTGTGTGCCAAAACCACTGCCTTGGATCACTTCATTGTTTTTTCCCACTCCGTTGTCCGTAACCCGTAACTCCATGATCTCAGCATCTTTCGTGGTGAGACTGATGTTGATTTTTCCTTTTTGTTCATCCGGAAATGCGTATTTCATCGTATTGGTCAGTAATTCATTCACGATTAAACCCAATGGTACAGCAGTGTCTACATCAAGGTTTAAACGGTCCATGGCGCATTTTAAAATGACTCGTTTTTGAACCCCAAATGCATCCAATACATGATTGCCCAAGTTGATAAAATAGTCCTTCATTTCTATAGTCGCTAAATTTTCGCCTTGGTAGAGCCGTTGATGGATCATGCTCATAGATTGCACTCTGTTCTGGCTTTCTTGCATGGCACCAATGGCCGCTTCGTCATCTAACTTTGCCGATTGCAACAACAACAGGCTGGATACGATCTCGAGGTTGTTCTTTACCCGATGGTGAATTTCTTTGAGCAGAAATCCCTTTTCCTCATTTTGCTTTTTCAGTAAGATATTCTTTCTGCGATTATTTTTAAATGCAATGAATAGGGCCGCGAGCAACAAAAATAATGATCCGGCAACCACCATGATGAGCATCTGTCTTGATTTTTGCTGAGCAATACGGGCCTCTTGCAGTTTTATAGTGTCTTCTTTTAGTGCTACATCATATTCGGTCTGTAATTCTGATATTCGCTGATCGGCCTGCAAGGTGAAAACAGAATCCTTTAGTTTCGTAAACCGTTGATGGGCAGTCAGGGCTTTTTTATAGTCTCCCTTTTGGGAATGCGATACTACAAGGGCCTCGTACGCTTGACTAAGAAAGAAACCATCGCCAAAATCTGCCGTGGCGATTTCAATGGATTTTTCAATGCTTTCTATGGCCTCAGTATACTTTAACTGACTATTTTGAAGCTTTCCCATAGCTAAATGGGAACGCATCAACATAAAATTATTGTTTAACAATTCAGCATATTTGATAGCATTTTGACCGGCTTCTTCGGCTTGGGCATAATGTCCCATATCTGTATACAGATCGGTTAAGGAGATATAGATATCACTCAAATTGTTATAAAAACCATATCGTTCTCCTATCTCGATTGATTTTTTGAAATACGATAGGGCATTAGTGAATTTTTTTAAGCCCAAATAATTGTTGCCAACTACGTAGAGTGTAAAGTCGTAGTCAAGATCATCTATCCCTCGTTCTTCAAAGAGGTCCAAAGATTTTAAGCCTAATTCAAGTCCTTTTTCAAACTTTGATTGTTTCCAAAAAAGATTACTTAAATCACTATAGGCTAAGGCTTGCGCTTTCAAATCATGCAATTCGACTCCCAATTCCAATGATTTTTTGGCATAATCTGCCGCAATGTCCAGTTTCCCCCTTCTTTCATAGACATAACCCATTTGGGTATATAAAAAGGCCAAGTCCTCTTTTGTCACCAAATCCACAGCTTTTTTTAGGACGGTTTCCGCATCATCCAATTCTTCTTGCCTGAGCAGAATACTACCTTGGGTAATTAAAAACCGTCCATGCCATAGGCTATCCTTTGCGATATGCGTTTCGTTTAGGCCTTGATCATTAAACTCAGCGGCTGTCTTGAGATTTCGAGTATGCCAATAATAGGCTAGGTCATTCAATATCGAAAATCTCACAGAATCTACCTCACTACGATCAAGTTGGGTTTTGAGTATATCTAAATAGGTATCGTCAAAAGCATCGGTAGCCACAAATACTTTTTGATAGGGTGGGAACTGTTTGGAGTCAACAATCTGAGAATTTACTTCAGATAAGATCAATAGCCATACCCAACAGCATAGTACTAATTTTCCGGAGGCTTGATCCATCATGTTCAATTGGTGTTGGTTACGGAATTAAATGTACAAAATAATGCCCTCCGTGTCATTCGGGAAAATATTTTGACTGTTGGGTAACAAAACAGAGCCTTTCGTCCTAATGTCATTGACAAGGGTTGTGATAGTCACTTTCTTGCAAACACAACTATAAATACAACTAAAAATGAAAAAATTACTTTTATCCTTGATTTTGTGTCCAACGGTATTCTTTGCCCAGACTTCGACACTCGAATTTAAAAATTCAAAAACCGCCTTAGCTACTGTACAAAAATATGTCAAGGCATTGCAAAATGGCGATGTGGCTACCATGAACGCCCAATTTGCCTCAGATGCGGTAATCTATAATTTGGGCGGCGCGGTAGATTCTACCAGTGTAGCAGGCCATGGTGAATATTACACCAGAAGCACCAATACCTATAATCATAAATTCGCAAGGGATTTTTATTTACCTGTAAAGGTTACCGACTACTGGAATGAAGGTGAATGGGTTTTATCCTGGGGCACCAATGTCGTTACTTCTAAAAAGGAGGGTGCTCAAATATCCGTGCCATTTCATACTGCTGCGATGATAGAGAATGGCAAGATCAAAAGATTATACTATTTCTACGATATGCTGAATATTCTGAAAAACCAAGGGTTTACCATTCAACCCCCTTCAAAATAATAGTAATAACCTCTGAAGAAATACAAACGGTATAAAAATACTGGGTTTCAAACCAGAACCAGCAACCGTGTTAATGAAATGCCCTGCAAGGGTAAAAATTAGTCGATAGGTTAGAAGACACCTTTGAATTTCTTAAGACTTCAGCATACACTATTGGTAGCTATAATTTAAGAAAGGTTGTGATTTATTATTGGTACACCATCATTAAAATATTAGTTCTTAGAAACTGGCAAAACAAAGTGAAATACGACCAGACAATACGGAGAACTTTTAGGGTTGGTCCTTTTGATTGTGATGGCTTGCGAGTAATGACGGCAGCAAAATATCCTATATATATGGACTTTCTACGATGGGAATTAATTGCTCGGTCTAAACTATTTAAAGCTATCGTAAAAAGAGGACTCGCCCCAACCTTAGGTTCTCAAAAAATCATATATAGGAGACCTTTAAAAATATGGTCGAAATTTGATGTGGTATTGGAAAGCGTTGGAATGGACGACAAGTGGGTTTATCATATTCATTATTTTGAACAAGAAGATGAAGTCAAAGCTGTCGGAATTACAAGAGCCCTTATTTGGAAAAGAGATATCCCCACTGCTCTAACTGATATTATGAAAGAAGTCGGCGCAACTGAAAAAAAAGTTCCACCCTCATGGGTTTTATCCTTGTTTAAAGAGGATAAAGAAATTATACAAATTGCAAATCAAAAAAACTATAGCTAACAATGGCTATAAAGCACAGGCCTAACCAACCAAACCGTTCCTTCGCTTCATAGCCGAGACCGTTATCAAAAATTAAAAACATACTTAACCAGAAACAATGGATACGACTGAGGAAAAACAAATTACACCTTCTAAAATAATGCAAATAGGAATGGGTTTTTGGGCATCAAAAACGCTTCTTACAGCGGTTAATATGGGATTATTCACCTATCTGGCAAAAGAAGAATTGTCAGGACAAGACATTAAGGCTAAGTTAGGACTGCATGATAGAGGGCTTTATGATTTCTTGGACACTTTGGTTGCATTGGGTTTTTTGAAAAGAAGCGGCCTAAAGCAAACTTCTTTATATAGTAATTCGGAAGATACGGATCTGTTTCTCGATAAAAACAAACCTAGCTACATAGGAGGAATCCTTGAAATGTCAAATAACCGATTATATCCATTTTGGAATGATCTAGAAGAAGGATTGAAAACCGGTAAACCACAAAATGAAACAAAATCAGGTGGAGCTTCCATTTTTGAAGCAATATATGCGGATCGGCAAAAACTAAGAGAGTTTATAAAGGCCATGGGTGGTATACAAATGGGTAACTTCATCATGTTGTCTAAAGTGTTTGATTTTACGCACTATAGTACCCTGTGTGATATTGGGGGCTCAGGAGGACATCTTGCAACGCAAGTAGCTTTAAATAATGAGCATATGAGTTGTGTTACCTATGACCTTCCTCCGGTAGAACCAATAGCTTCAGAAAATATCGAAATGATGGGTCTAAGTGATAGGGTATCTGCTCAATCAGGCAACTTTTTAAACGAAGACCTTCCCAAAGCTGACGTAATTACAATGGGGAACATTCTTCACGATTGGGGAATACAAGACAAGAAAATGCTTATAAAAAAAGCATATGACGCCCTGCCACAAGGAGGGGCATTAGTAGTCATTGAAAACATCATTGATGACAATCGCAGTAAAAATGCTTTTGGCTTAATGATGTCCTTAAATATGAATATAGAGACGCCCGAAGGTTTTGACTTTTCTGCCGCAGATTTTGACGAATGGGCAAAGGAATGTGGTTTTACGCAAACCTCGGTAATGCCTTTATCAGGTCCGTCCAGTGCTGTCATTGCTATAAAATAGACTTTTGCCATATTTCAGGACAGGACATATAGATAAGCATGAAAGAAATCATAAGAACACCTGAAAATAGATTTAAAAATTTAGAAGATTATAATTTTCAAAGCAATTATTTAAATGTTGAAGATGGTTTGCGATTGCATTACCTTGATGAAGGAGATAATACTAATGCAACTGTTTTATTACTTCACGGAGAACCAAGCTGGTCGTATTTGTATCGCAAAATGATTCCTGTTCTTTCTAATAATTTTCGAGTTATTGCTCCTGATTTAATTGGATTTGGGAAATCAGATAAATTAGTTAACCAACAAGATTATTCTTATCAAAAACATATTGATTGGATATTCAATGGGCGCAGTTATAGCCCTTGACAATCACAAATTTTAACAGCTTCGCGGTGCGCACTTTAGGAATTCAAAAAAGTGCGCACCGAATTGCGCACCGCGAAAAGTGGCATTATTTGATATCAAATGAAATCAGGAAAAATAAAAAAGTCTGTAAATCAACGATTTACAGACTTTTTGAATGATTATGGACTCTTAAAAGTGACCTGACTGCCCGCCCGGATGACCTCCGGTCGGACGGGGGGCTCCCTTCGGCTGCGCTCAGGGCAGGCTTCTCGCCCCAGTTTTATTACATAAAAAAATCCCGACCTGAGAGTCAGGGTCTATCTACTAGGATGTCCTCACTCGTTGGTACTGGGGTTGGCTCACTGCGTTCGCCTGACCCAGCCGTCCTGTACTGCAAATGCAAAACCTGGCAACCAAAGGTTGCCAGGTTTTTTGTTTTGTCGAAATCCTCGTGCAAGCACGGTACTTCTCCAAAACAAAAAACCTCTGCAATTTTGCAGAGGTTTTGCGCTTGATCGTGACCTGACTGGGGCTCGAACCCAGGACCCTCTCCTTAAAAGGGAGATGCTCTACCAACTGAGCTATCAGGTCATTAAAACAAAGGGCTTATGCCGTTAACGATGCCAGTGGTATCGCGCAGGCGGGTGCAAATATACTATCAATAATTAACTTTTCAAGCTCAAAGGGGCATTAATTTTTCATTTCTTTGAAATCCCCTTTATTTGGTTGATTTTTGCCTAAAATTCAAAAATGAAGATCGTTCTTGTAGGCTATATGGGCAGTGGAAAAACAACCGTGGGACAGCTGCTTGCGGAGAAGTTGAACATGGATTTCCTGGACCTGGACGACTATATTGAAACTCAGCTAAACACAAAGATCCCGGACATTTTTAAAGAAAAAGGAGAGATCTTTTTTAGAAAAGCGGAACATCAATACCTCCAGGAAGTACTTGAAAAACAAGACGCTCTTGTTTTGGCAACCGGAGGAGGCACTCCCTGCTATAGTGGAAACATGGACCTGATCAATTCCAAAACGGAAAACGTGTTCTATCTGAAGCTTTCCATCCCCGGTCTTATAGAACGCCTTTATAAAGAAAAGGAACACCGCCCGCTGATAAAACACCTGGCAGATGAAGACCTGCCGGAGTTCATAGGCAAGCACCTCTTTGAACGAAGCCCATTTTACGCCATATCTAAACATACCATTGTTGCAGGTGCCAGGACAGCTGATGAGATTGCAAATGAGATACTGGAAAAGTTAGTCTAGGTACACCCCGTCATTCTTTGCTTTAAACTCCACATTAATATGCTCTTGCAGCGAAGTTGAGAGTGAAATTCCCTTAAAATCAGCTTTTACAGGGTATTTTTTGTGGTTGCGGTTAACCAGAACGGCCGTTTTAAGCTGTTTCAGGGGAGTTCTTAAAAAGTGGTGAACCCCATAGATCAATGTGGTTCCGGAGTTTAAGACATCGTCTACTAACACCACGGAACGGTTCGCATAGGACGCTTCCGGAATAGAAGTGGATACCCCGCTTTTGAGCGGATCAGACTTGTCCATCATTACCTTACACAAAACAATTTCGGCTGTAGTGATCTTCTTTAGCACATTGCTGATCTTCCGTGCAAAACTCAAGCCACCACCCTCAATTCCGGCTATGACCAATTGCTTTTCCTCCACATTGGTTTCGTAGATCTGGTAGGCGATCCGTCTTATCTTGTGCTGGATTTGCTGATGCGTGAGGATGCGATTTGCCATAAGTTACAGGAATTAACGTTCAAAGATAAAAAACAGTTCGTTACCCCGCCTGGGTGGAATAGAGTTATAGGCCCTTTCGAGGGTTTTTATTTTGAAATGTTTGCCGAATAACTTCTTATAGGCTTCAAGAGATCCACCAAAAGGAGGGCCCTTTTCCGTAAGGGGGAAGTCGAAAAACAAACCACTTAACTTCCCGTTATCTTTCAGTAACTCATGCATTTTGAGCACATAATCCACTCTTAATTCCGGATTTAGAGCGCAAAAGAAAGTTTGCTCCAGGATGAGGTCAAAACCGCTCTCTTTTAACTCAAAAAAATCCCCCTGTATCAATTGTTTATCCGGAAATTCCGGTATTTGCTGTTTTATGCGCCCAAGGGGCTGCCGTGCCAGGTCGATCACAAAGACATTCTTAAACCCGCTTTCCCACAAATAGATCACCTCATACCCAAATCCGGCACCTGGAACCAGGATTTTAAGGTCTTTCCGCGAGAGCTGATCGATATACTCCTTCAACGGTCTGGAAACCTCCCCAATATCCCACCCAAGATTGTTTTCGCTATATCGATTCTCCCAGTATTCCTGATTTAAGGTCATGTTTAAGGTCTAAGTTTAAGATTAAGTTTAAGCGTAAGTGAAAAGTTTTGAATTATAAGTGTTAAGTTTTAAAAATGAGAACTGTTCACTGATTACTGTTCACTGTCAACTGCGTACTGAAATCATCCTCCGAAGCCGAATGAGTACCGCCCACTGCCCACTGCCCACTGTTTACTGTTCACTGCCAACTGCGTACTGAAATCATCCTCCGAAGCTTTAGCGAAGGTTGATTAATCGTACTAAACCCCTCGACTGCGCTCGGGGAGACACTTTCAAGAATTTATCCTCCGTAGCTTTAGCGAAGGAGAACTGTTCACTGTTTACTGATTACTGTTCACTGTTTACTGATTACTGTTTACTGATTACTGTTCACTGACCTCCCCTTCTTCCATATAATCGTCCAATTCCCGTCTGTCCTTTTTGGTAGGGCGTCCGGTACCTTTCTTGCGATAATAATCCTTGGAAAATTTCAACAATTCACTTTGTTCAAAAGCCTCTGCCGGGGTGGTATCTTTCCTGTATATATCCACCAGCTTGGCACCAACCCGACTAGCCGGGATATCCAGTACGGTTAGCTCGTAGTTGATCTGGTTTTTCCGGATCTTGATACGGTCCGTGGGGTATACCTCTCTGGACGGTTTTACCTGCTGCCCGTTTACGGATACATGCCCTTTTTTACAGGCCTCTGTGGCCTGATTTCGCGTCTTGAAATACCGCACGGCCCATAAGTATTTGTCAATTCGCATCGGCGCAAAAACTTTGTTAAGGATTTCCGCAAAAATAGGGGAAAATTGTATCTTGCCGCCTTAAATGAAAGCTATGAGGATAGGTGGACTGGTTTCCATACTTTTGACGATACTTCTTTTTTCGGCCTGTAGGAATGATGACGATGTAGATATTATGATTGTTCCTCCACGACTACTTAGTGAAGTGGCAGTAGAGGATGATGCGGCCATACAGGAATTCTTGGATACACACTTTTACAATTACGAAGAGTTTGACAATCCCCCTGCAGATTTTGATTTTAAGATAGTCATAGACACCATTGCCGGTGCCAATGCGGATAAAACTCCTTTATCTCAACAAGTACGAGACACGCTTATTACGGTTACTTCTGATGAATTTAACCTGGAGGAGGACGAAACCGTTAGTCATAGAATGTATTACCTGCTCGAGGCCGAAGGAATGGGGGCACAGCCCACCTTTGCGGATTCGGTCTTTGTGCGATACCGTGGCCAGTTGCTTGACGGAACAGTCTTTGACGGCTCGGATAATCAACCGGTCTGGTTTGATCTGGCAAGTATTCAAGGGCCACTGCAAGGAGCCCGGGGTTTTTCTCATGGTTTAACACCTTTCAAATCTGCCGCCAACATTATTCCCAATCCGGACGGAACAGTTAGTGCACAGGATTATGGTCTTGGCTTGATCATCATGCCATCCGGCCTGGGTTTTTTTAATATAGGGCAGGCCAGTATTCCGATATACAGCCCCCTGATCTTTACTATTGACCTTTTTACTATCAATCCTACGGATCACGACGGCGATGGTATCCCGTCTGTTGATGAGGATCTCAATGGAAATGGTTTCTTATACGATGATAATACGGATGAAGAGGCAGAACAAGCAATAAACAGCTTTATTTTTGTGAATTTCCTGGATGTGGACGACGATCAGGATGGCACTTCAACACGGGATGAAATTACGGATGATGAGGGTAATATCATTTTTCCCTATCCGGATACGGACGGGGACGGTATTCCGGACCATTTAGACGACGATACTCCCTAGATCCAAAAATATTTAAAATAGAAAAGCCCGGAGAGATCCGGGCTTTTTGTCTTTATTTTGCTCCTCCCAACTTGAGGGACAGGCTCAGGATCAGTTGATCCGGCCTGGTGTCTATTCTACTTTCCCCAACGGTAGTAATATTGTTGTTGATAAAATTGGCTTCATTTTCGCTAAAGCCTCGCTCATACCTCAGGTCTACACCTAATCTTCCCAGGTTTACTCCTGCTCCTATATGCAGGCCAACAGTAAAATCATTTTCCACATTGTCTATGGAAATACCGTCGAACTCGGTATTCAGTATATACTGAAATGCAGGTCCGGCAAAGACGTGTAAGGGCCCAATAACCTTTGTTCCTACCAAAACAGGGAGGTCCAGCTTACTCATATCAAAATCGCCCCCTTCGTAGTCTGATTTTGTTTTGGTATAAATAAGTTCTGGTCTAACGTAGATCTTGTTTCCCAATTTGGTAAAAACTCCAAGATGGTAGCCGATATTTCGGTCTGGATCTCTTGCGGCATCTCCGGCAGACTCGAAATAGTCTCCGTTCGCGTTGTAGTTTAGTCCGGCTTTTACGCCAAAACCTGGGTCGCTCTGTGCAAATGCGGCCATGCTGAAAATAACAAAGGCCACGGTAAGAAGTGTTTGTTTCATAATGTGCTCGTTTTTGTTATGGCATAGCGATATCAAAAACGATACCACAGTTGTTATGCCTTCTTTTCTAACACCTCTAAAACGGCTTTCTCAATGGCTTTATTGTTTAATCCGTACTTCTCCATAAGCTGAGCCGGCGTACCGCTTTCCCCAAAAGTATCCTGGGTAGCTACAAAGGCCTGAGGCGTAGGATGATGTATGGCAAGGGTCCTGGCGACACTTTCACCCAATCCGCCCAAAAAGTTGTGTTCTTCAGCAGATACAACACAGCCGGTTTTCTTGACAGACTTTATGATCGCCTCTTCATCCAGCGGTTTTATCGTATGAATGTTGATCACTTCTGCCGAAATACCCTGGTTTTCCAGGTTTTCCGCTGCAATCAGTGACTCCCAGACCAAATGTCCGGTTGCAACTATGGTCACATCAGTACCTTCGTTCAGCATCAATGCCTTTCCAATTTCAAACTTCTGATCTGCTGGGGTAAAATTGGCGACTTTGGGCCTGCCAAATCTAAGATAGACCGGTCCCTGATGCTCTGCAATGGCGATAGTAGCCGCCTTGGTCTGGTTAAAATCACAAGGATTGATCACTGTCATTCCCGGTAGCATTTTCATCAACCCGATATCTTCCAGGATCTGATGAGTAGCACCGTCCTCTCCAAGGGTAACTCCGGCGTGGGAGGCACAGATCTTTACATTTTTACCCGAATAGGCAATAGACTGGCGGATCTGATCGTAAACCCTTCCTGTAGAGAAATTTGCAAAAGTACCGGTAAAGGGGATGTAGCCACCAATGGTTAGCCCGGCCGCGATACCCATCATATTGGCCTCCGCTATCCCAACCTGAAAAAAACGTTCCGGGTTTTCGTCTATGAATTCCTGAATTTTCAAAGATCCAACAAGGTCCGCGCACAATGCGACCACTTTGGGGTTGGTTCTTCCAAGTTCCGTCATTCCGGCGCCATATCCGCTTCGGGTATCGTTTTTGCCTTGATCTATATATTTTTTCATTACTTGTCTGAAATAGGATTAGTAATCACCCAGGGTTTCCGGATTTTGTGCAAGTGCAACTTCCAATTGTTCATCATTCGGAGCTTTGCCGTGCCATGCGTGGGTGTGCATCATAAAATCCACACCATGCCCCATAACGGTGGTCATGATAATACAAACCGGTTTGCCTTTGCCCGTTCTTGATTTCGCTTCCTTCAAACCAGCGATGACGGCCTCCAGATCGTTGCCATTTTCAATTTCCATAACATCCCAGCCAAAAGCCTCAAATTTTGTTCTTACATCGCCCAAAGGCATCACATCTTCTGTGGCTCCGTCAATTTGCTGCCCGTTCCGGTCTACTGTGGCGATAAGATTGTCCACCTTTTTACCGGCTGCAAACATAATCGCCTCCCAATTCTGACCTTCCTGTAATTCACCATCACCGTGAAGGCTGTAAATAATATGGGGGTCATTGTTAAGTTTTTTTGCGAGGGCTGCCCCTATGGCCACAGACATACCCTGACCCAGTGAGCCCGAGGCAATGCGTACTCCTGGCAGGCCTTCGTGGGTTGTCGGGTGTCCCTGTAAGCGGGAATCGATAAGGCGAAAGGTGTTCAGCTCTTCCAGGGGGAAGTAGCCCCTTCTGGCAAGTACGCTATAGTACACCGGTGAGATATGTCCGTTGGAAAGAAAAAAGAGGTCTTCTCCAATTCCATTCATATCAAAGCCCTCTTTGAGTTCCATGATCTCGTTGTAGAGGGCGACAAAGAATTCGGTACAACCAAGGGAACCACCGGGGTGACCGGAATTCACTTTATGTACCATGCGAACGATGTCTCTGCGGACCTGAGTGGCCAGATCCTGTAGTTCTTTCAGTTGCGGCATTTTTTTAAGGTTTCCGCCAAAAGTAGTCGCAAACTTTTGCTTGCACAACTGTATTTATCAACTTTTATTAACGAAATGGAGATTCCCTGGATATCGGTTAAATTGGCTTTGGTAAAACTGTGAAATTGGGAGTTCCAAAGTATAAGTATAAGCTCAAGATTAAGTTTAAGTACAAGTGAAAAGTTATAAATTGTAAGTGTTAAGTTTTGGGTTGTCGGATTATTGGATTGATAGATCGTAAGATAGTTGGACTGTTGGATTATTTCATATTGAACTGTTTACTGATTACTGTACACTGTTCACTGCATTCATCCTCCGTAGCTTTAGCGAAGGAGGACTGCCCACTGAACCAGGGGTCCTAAACCCCTCCCCAAAATTAAGTTAGTCTTTAACACTGTAATAAAAAAGCAGGAAGACAGGGTTCGGGATTAAGTATAAGTATAAGCTCAAGTTTAAGTTCAAGTAAAAGAAAAGGGTTTTGAATTGTAAGTGTGGGGTTTTAAAAAAGTAAAACTGTCAATTTATTCTCCGTATCCAAGGGAAGGAGAACTCACCATCTTATGACCCCTCGACTGCGCTCGGGGAGACAAATTGACGATTCATCCTCCGTAGCTTTAGCGAAGGAGGACTGTTCACTGCCAAACTGCCCACTGAACAAACAACTTTATTTTTTCCTTAAGGAACTATTGTGGCCTTCTTAGCTATATTTGCCAACTGAACATGCAAATTTGGAATTTACCCTAGAACATACTGATCCTCAATCCCGTGCCCGTGCCGGGGAGATCCGTACCGCCCATGGCAGCATAGCAACCCCGATATTTATGCCTGTAGGAACCGCCGCTTCCGTTAAAGGGGTGCATCAACGCGAACTGCGTGAGGAAATAGATCCGGATATTATTCTCGGCAACACCTATCATCTCTATCTCAGGCCGAAAACAAACATTCTGGAGGAGGCTGGAGGACTACATAAGTTTATGGGTTGGGACCGCAATATACTTACCGACAGCGGAGGGTATCAGGTGTATTCGCTTTCGGCCAATCGCAAGATAAAGGAAGAAGGGGTAAAGTTTAAATCACATATAGACGGGTCTACCCACGTTTTCACCCCGGAAAATGTCATGGAGATCCAGCGAACCATTGGAGCGGATATCATCATGGCCTTTGACGAGTGCACACCATATCCCTGCGATTACAATTATGCAAAACGTTCCATGCATATGACCCACCGCTGGTTAGACCGTTGCATAGCTCATTTGGACAAACTTCCCTATAAATACGATTATCCCCAAACCCTTTTTCCCATAGTTCAGGGATCTACCTACAAGGATCTTAGACAGCAATCCGCGGAATATATAGCCAGTAGCGGAGCTGAGGGCAATGCCATCGGTGGCCTGTCTGTTGGGGAACCCGCGGAAGAAATGTATGCCATGACGGAAGTGGTTTGCGACATCCTTCCTGAAGATAAGCCCAGATATCTTATGGGGGTAGGAACACCAATCAATATTTTGGAAAATATAGCCCTGGGCATTGATATGTTCGATTGTGTTATGCCCACCCGCAATGCCAGAAATGGCATGCTCTTTACAGCCCATGGGACCATCAACATAAAGAATAAGAAATGGGAAGCGGATTATTCTCCCATTGATGAAATGGGCTTTACTTTTGTGGATAAGGAGTATTCTAAAGCTTATTTGCGACATTTGTTTGCGGCAAATGAATATTTGGGTAAACAGATCGCTACAATCCACAACCTGGGCTTTTACCTTTGGCTGGTTAGGGAGGCACGAAGGCGAATACTGGCGGGTGATTTCAGGGAATGGAAGGACAAGATGGTAAAACAAATGGATAAGCGCTTGTAAATGAAGATTGTAGACTGGTACATATTGAAAAGATACCTGGTTACTTTCGGGATGATGATCTTGCTTTTTGTTCCTATCGGCATTATGCTAAATTTGGCCGAACAGATCGGGAAGATGATAGACAACGAGGCCCCATTGAACGAGATCCTGATCTATTACCTGAATTTCACCATCTATATCGGTAGCTTGTTGTTCCCGATCTTTCTTTTCTTATCGATCATCTTTTTTACTTCCAAACTGGCCAACAATACAGAAATTGTGGCCATTCTGAGTTCAGGAGTATCTTTCGGGAGGTTTTTAAGGCCTTACTGGATCGGGGCATCCATCATTGCGGTTTTGATGTTTTTTATGGGGATGTTCATTGTTCCCAATGCCAGCAAAGGCTACAATGAGTTCAAATATAAATACCTCAAAAAAGGGAAACAAGACCGTGTTACCAGCAACATTTTCAACCAACTGAATGAAAATGATTTTATCTATGTAAGTAGTTTTGACCCGGCCCGTAAAATAGGGTACAATTTTACCTTTGAGCACTTTGACCAGGAAAACCAATTGGAGTATAAGATCTCAGCGGCAAATATCCGCTGGATCCCCAAAGACAGTCTGTACCGGCTTACGAGCTATTCCAAGCGAAAACTAGTGAATGAGACCGAATTGCTGGAGACCAAACGCCGTCTGGATACGCTTTTTACCTTTAATATTGAAGACCTCACCCCGGTATCTTATATTGCAGAAACCAAAAACCTGTTTGAGCTCAACAAGTTCATCGCGGACCAGCAACGCAAGGGAGCCTCTAATATCAACACTTATATTCTCACCAAATACAAGCGATGGGCACTTCCGGTGACGGCATTTATCCTGACCATCATAGGGGTAGCCGTATCAGCGGTAAAGAGAAGAGGCGGTATGGGGGTAAACCTGGCATTTGGGATCGGGGTGGCCTTCATCTACATCTTTTTTGACAAGGTTTTCGGTACCCTGGCAGAGCAATCCGGATTCTCACCCTTACTGGCTGTTACTATTCCTAACCTGGCGTTCGGCGTGCTTGGACTCTACCTGCTTAAGAATGCCAAGCGCTAGGCACTGTTTTTAGTTTGAGCTCATTCCTTCTCCTTAGATACTCTTTATATAGCTGGTTTTGAAGGAAAGCAGGGCGTTAAAAAGTAAAAAGTGTTCGCTTTAAAAGTTTATATTTGTCTGCTAAATCAAGAGTAACCGAAGAATTTTTATGGAGTATTTGGATTTTGAACTTCCTATAAAGGAATTGGAAGAACAATTGGAAAAATGCCAGGTCATAGGGGAGGAGAGCGATGTTGACGTTTCCGAGACCTGCAAACAGATCGAAAAGAAACTAGCCGAAACCCGTAAGGAGATCTACAAAAACCTTACAGCCTGGCAGAGAGTGCAACTTTCACGTCACCCGAACAGACCGTATACCCTGGACTATATCCGCGCCATTTGTGGCGACACCTTCCTGGAACTTCACGGAGACAGAAACGTCAAGGACGACAAGGCCATGATCGGTGGCTTGGGTAAGATCGGAGATCAAAGCTATATGTTCATCGGACAGCAAAAAGGATACAATACCAAAACCAGGCAATACAGAAACTTCGGTATGGCAAACCCGGAAGGGTACCGTAAGGCTTTGAGGTTGATGAAGTCTGCCGAAAAGTTCGGTATCCCGGTAGTGGCCTTTATAGATACTCCGGGAGCTTATCCGGGCATTGAGGCCGAAGAACGCGGCCAGGGAGAAGCGATAGCGCGAAATATCCTGGAAATGACAAGGCTTAAAGTTCCTATTATCGTAGTGATCATAGGAGAAGGAGCATCCGGCGGAGCCCTGGGAATAGGCGTGGGAGATAGAGTGCTGATGTTGGAAAATACCTGGTATTCCGTGATATCTCCGGAATCCTGCTCTTCCATCCTCTGGCGCAGCTGGGAATACAAGGAACAGGCCGCCGAAGCGCTGAAACTTACCGCCACAGATATGAAAAAACTCAAACTAATCGACGAGATCGTCAGAGAACCGGCGGGTGGCGCTCATAGCAATCGGGAGAAAACTTTCGATACAATAAAAAACAAGATTTCCAAACACTTTGAGGAATTAAAAAAGTTATCACCAAAAGAATTGGTAGAAACGCGCATGGATAAATATGCTTCAATGGGCGTCTTCAACGATTAAGCTTAGGTTTCAGCAAGTTCAAAAAAATCCGGGAGGTATAAATTCCGGATTTTTTTGGTTATGAACACAATTTCGTAACTTATCAACACCCAAAATGTTAATTTCCGGTTGATATCGGGAAAGTTGAAACTAAAGTTAACTAAAGGTTAATTGCTACTTTTACAGCTATGGAAAAACCAAGCCCTGTACTAGGTCATAAAATCGGAAAATCCGGCCTGATCAATCTTGAAAAAGGTAAAATACCTCCTCAAGCTGTTGATTTAGAGGAAGTTGTGCTTGGTGCTATGATGATTGACAAGAAAGGAGTAGATGAAGTAATAGATATCCTACATCCTGACGTATTTTACAAGGACGCACACCGATTTATCTACGAAGCCATCTTCAAATTGTTCGAATCCTCCGAACCAGTGGATTTATTAACCGTTTCTGCCCAATTAAAGCGGGATGAGCGCCTGGAATTCGTAGGTGGGGATTTTTACCTCATAAAACTGACCCAAAAAGTGGCTTCTTCGGCCCATATTGAGTTCCACGCCAGGATCATCCTCCAAAAATATATACAACGTAGCCTGATCAAAATTTCGAATGAGATCATTGAAGAGGCATATGATGACGGTACTGATGTATTCGATCTGCTGGACAATGCTGAAGCGAAATTGTACGATGTTACCCAGGGTAATCTGAAACGCTCGGCAGAGACTGCCCAAAACCTGGTGATCCAGGCTAAAAAGAAAATTGAGGAAATCTCAAATAAAGAAGGATTAAGTGGTATTCCTTCAGGTTTTGACAAGGTAGATAAACTCACTTCAGGATGGCAACCCAGTGATCTGGTGATCATTGCGGCAAGACCTGGTATGGGTAAAACCGCCTTAACACTTTCCATGGCCCGGAATATAGCGGTAAACTCAAATATTCCCGTGGCCTTTTTCTCCCTGGAAATGTCGTCAGTACAATTGATAACCAGGCTAATATCCTCGGAAACCGGCTTGTCTTCAGAAAAACTACGTACCGGACGCCTGGAAAAACACGAGTGGGAGCAGCTGAACGTAAAGGTGAAAACCCTGGAAAAGGCACCTCTCTTTATCGATGATACCCCTTCCTTGTCCATTTTTGACCTCCGTGCCAAGGCGAGGCGATTGGCTTCACAACATAAGATAAAGCTGATCATCCTGGATTACCTGCAATTAATGACCGCTGGTACCAGTCAGAAAGGCGGGAACCGTGAACAGGAGATTTCCACCATCTCCAGGAACCTGAAAGCCCTGGCAAAAGAACTCAACGTACCGGTGATCGCGCTTTCCCAGCTATCGCGGGCGGTGGAGACAAGAGGAGGCAGTAAGCGGCCTATTCTTTCAGACCTCAGGGAGTCCGGAGCTATTGAACAGGACGCGGATATCGTATCCTTCATTTACCGTCCGGAATACTACAAAATAGACGAGTGGGACGACGAAGAACGTACGCCTACTCAAGGCCAGGCAGAGTTTATAGTAGCCAAACACCGTAACGGTGGTTTAGATAATATTAGGTTAAAGTTCATTGGTCAACTAGGTAAATTTGATAACTTGGATGACTTTGATTCCCCATTCGAGTTCCAATCAAAGATGAATGCGAACGAGGACAACCCATTTCTCACCAAAAACCTTCCGGATGCGGACGAGGCTTTTGGAAGTGCAATGAATGATGATGCCGATCTAGACCCGGACGATAATGAAGTACCTTTTTAAAAACTTCCCAAAGCTATATCCCAGACATTGGTCTGGCGGTATTTCCCTGATTCTTTTCTTAATTTTCTCCCTGAATGCCTACTCCTCATCCATTCTTATTCCTATGGATGCGGAAAGTCAGGAAAACCACCTGAAGGCCTACGGTATTACTTATTGGGTACTTACCAAGCAGCAGAAAGTACAGTGGTTACTCAACTACCGCGGAGGTTCGTTTCTGCTACCGGATGGCGAAAGCATACGGAAGGAATGTCAGATCAGAGGCGTGTCCTTCGAGATCCTCTCAGACGGAGAAACACAGGCTATTTTGGATGGCATCAGCAGTCCCTCTCAAAACCAGGAGGCGGTTATTCTGGAAAAAGCACCAAAAATTGCCGTTTATTCCCCCAAGGATAATCAACCCTGGGATGATGCGGTGACCATGGTGCTCACTTATGCCGAAATTCCCTATGTTACGGTCTATGACGAAGAGGTGTTGCAGGATAAACTGGCCCTGTTTGATTGGCTCCACCTGCATCACGAGGATTTTACCGGGCAATACGGTAAGTTTTACGGTGCATACAGGGCGGCTCCCTGGTATATTGAAGGAAAGAAAAACGCTGAAGCATTGGCGGCAAAATTGGGGTATGACAAGGTCTCAGAACAAAAACGGGCTGTAGTCGGAAAGATCAGAAATTATGTGATCGGGGGCGGATTTATGTTTGCCATGTGCTCTGCGACCGATAGCTTTGATATTGCCCTGGCCGCGGATGGGGTGGACATTTGTGAACCCATGTTTGACGGTGATCCTTCGGAAGCCAGCTACCAGAGTAAGTTGGATTTCAAAAATACCTTTGCCTTTACGAATTTTACGCTAGAGCGAAATCCGCTGCGATATGAGTTTTCCTCCATAGACATGACCTCCAGGCGTAACAATGTTCCAAAAGAGTCCGATTATTTTTCCCTGATGGATTTCTCGGCAAAATGGGATCCCATCCCTACCATGCTCTGCCAGAACCATACCAGCCTTGTTAAGGGCTTTATGGGCCAGACCACGGCATTTGCCAGGGCAGAGGTAAAGCCAACCGTAATGATACTTGGAGAGAATAAGATAAACGGAGAAGCTCGTTACATACATGGGATCAAAGGAAAAGGATTTTTTACCTTTTATGGTGGGCATGACCCCGAAGACTATCAGCACAGGGTTGGAGACCCAAAGACCGAATTGGAGCTGCATCCAACATCACCTGGTTATCGGCTGATTCTAAATAATGTGCTGTTTCCGGCTGCTCGAAAGAAAAAACAAAAGACCTGATTGCCGCGTATTATCCCAGGTCTTCAATCAACTGTTCCAATATTCTTTCCACACCAAAATCGTCATTACTGTGAGTGCGGTACCTTGCTGCCTTTAATACGTTTGGGTGTGCATTGGCCATGGCAAAGCTGTAATCCGCAAGGGCAAGCATTTCCAGGTCGTTGTTATAATCCCCGAAGACCATGGTTTCTTTGGAGCTTATTCCATACTGTTTCTGGATTTTTTCCAGGGCAAAGCCTTTATGGGCGTTTTTATGTGAAAGGTCTACCCAGTTAGCGCCTGAGACCTTTACCTTCAGATCTCCCTCCAGATGCCTTACCGCCGGGTATATATAGCGTTCGGAACTCTCTCCGTGATATACGGCGATCTTCATTACTTCCCCCTCAAATTCCTTAAGATCCTCCAACATTTGGTATTCGGTATAGTACTCTTTTAACTTTTCGAGAAAGTCCACAGAAGAATTCTTCAGATAGGCGTTGTCCTTTGCGCAAAGCACCGGATGGGTATTCTCCAGAGGTTCCAGAAGGTCAAGTATTTCTCCTCGTATCCCAAAGTCCAGAGGGGTAGAAACGATCTCATGAGAATTTTGCATGGCAAATCCACCATTTTCAGCAATTACAATGAGTTCATCTTTGATAGGGTAGAGCTTGTCAATGATACTGTTGTATTGCCTTCCGCTGGCAGCGGCAAATAGAATACCTTTTTGCCGTAAGACATCAAACAACTCAAAGAATCTGGGACTGACCTCATGCCTGGAATTTAACAGGGTGCCGTCCATGTCAGTTACGACCATCTTTACGCTAGACAAATCCATAGTAGAACTTGAAAGAGTGACAAAGGTATTTTTTATGTGTAAATTACAGGGGTCTTTGTAGAAATTTTACAATTTAGTCACAGTCCAATGAAATTCTTTCAGAAAGAGATCAGGTTGAAGTCTTACCCCAGGGGTTTCCATTTGATTACGTCCCAAATACTAAACAATATTCCGGAAGTAGGTCAGATCCGCAGCGGTATGTTACAAGTCTTTATCAAGCATACCTCAGCAAGCCTCACCATCAATGAGAATGCGGATCCCACGGTACGGGTGGACTTTGAAAGCCATATGAATAAAATGGTTCCGGAAGACGCTCCTTACTACATTCATACTTATGAAGGGCCGGACGATATGCCGGCACATATCAAAGCCTCGCTTATGGGGAGTTCAGTACAGGTACCCATCACAGCGGGTCAATTGAACCTGGGGATCTGGCAGGGGATCTATTTATGCGAACATCGGGATCGGGCAAGTGGAAGGACCCTGGTTCTCAGTTGCTTTGGAAATTAACAGTATAGGCGGAAGATGAGGCAGCAACTGATTTACTTCCTGAGATTATTGATCGCCACCCTTATCTACTGGTGCCTGGTAATGTGTTTTTTTATCCTTATTCGCTACTACGACCTCAGCGGGGAACCCGGTATAGAAGTGGCCTTTTCCTATGAAGCTTCTATATGGGAACTGACTCGTTTCGGGATGTTCCTTGGAATCTTTATCGGGCTTTTTTACGCTATTGTTGAATTCCTATTTGATCGGTTTTTGATGAAAAGGCTCTATCTGGGTCTTTCGATCCTGATCCGGACCTGGGTCTACCTGCTACTTCTGATTTCCTCTACCACCCTGATCATGGAGCTGGCCGAGGCCGAATGGGGATTTGATTTCGATAATGAAAGAGGTTGGTGGCAAACCAACAGGATGTTCTGGGTATTTGTGATCTATTTTGGAATATTTTCACTGGGCTTCTCCTTTTTGAAGATCGCGAAGGAACGGTTTGGAAGGGAGAACTTCGTAAAGCTGCTGTTGGGGAAATACAGAAAACCCACGGAGGAACAACGGATATTTATGTTCCTGGACCTGAAGTCGTCCACGACTATAGCCGAAACCCTTGGGCATTTGTCCTATAGTGGCCTGATTCAGGAATGCTTTTTGGACCTTAACGACTTTCTCAGTGGCCACAGGGCTGAAGTCTACCAGTACGTTGGTGATGAAGCTGTCATAAGCTGGCAATTTGATGTTGGGATAAGGCGAAATAATTGTATAAAACTATTTTTTGCATTTCAGGACCGATTAGAGAAGCGTACAGAGCATTACCTGGAAAAGTATTCCGTAGTTCCTGAATTCAAGGCAGGATTGCACGGTGGGGAACTCGTAGTGGTGGAGGTAGGAAATGTAAAAAAGGAACTGGCTTACCACGGAGATGTGATCAATACTGCGGCCCGTATTCAGAAAGAATGCAACAAGTACGGAGAGAAACTTCTCATTTCGGGATCCCTTTTAGAACGGCTGGATCTCAGTTCGGACTATGTCGCCAAGGCGATGGGGGAGATCGATTTGAAAGGCAAAAAAGAGAAAATACCCATATTCGCTATACAAAAGGCATAAAAAAACCCGCTCATTGAGCGGGTTTTAAAGTGCGAGATATTTGTCTTTATTTTACTTTCTCCACAATGGCTTTAAAGGCCTCCGGATGATTCATAGCCAGGTCTGCAAGAACTTTTCTGTTGAGTTCTATATTATTGGCTTTTACTTTACCCATGAATTGGGAGTAAGACATTCCGTGAAGGCGGGCACCAGCATTGATACGGGTGATCCATAAAGCGCGAAAACTTCTTTTCTTATTTCTTCTGTCGCGGTAGGCATATTGCATTGCCTTTTCTACCGCATTTTTGGCTACTGTCCAGACGTTTTTACGTCTTCCGAAGTAACCTTTTGCTTGCTTCATCACCTTTTTTCTTCGGGCTCTTGAAGCGACTGAGTTTACTGATCTTGGCATTTTTTTTGATTTTTTGTAGCAGGCGGCCAGCTAGTGGCACTTGGTTCGTTTGAGCCTGACTCCAGGGTTACTAATTCTACCTCAAAGAACGTTTACTTTAAACGCAATTGTTCTTTTATGCTATTCACATCGGAATCATGTACCAATGTAGAATGCGTTAATTTCAGCTTACGCTTCTTAGACTTCTTCGTAAGAATATGACTCTTAAAAGCGTGCTTTCTTTTGATTTTACCCGTACCAGTCAGCTTAAAACGCTTCTTGGCACTGGATTTGGTCTTCATCTTAGGCATTTTCTTCCTATTTGTTATTATCTCGCAACTCTTACTTCTTCGTCTTGGGTGCAAGGAACATGGTCATCCTCTTTCCTTCTAATTTCGGCATTTGCTCTACCTTGCCGTAATCCTCCAATTCCTGCGCAAGTCTCAACAAAAGTATTTCACCTTTGTCTTTGTACACTATGGACCTTCCTTTAAAAAAGACGTAAGCCTTTAACTTGGCTCCGTCTTTAAGAAACTTCTCCGCGTGTTTCTTTTTGAACTCGTAATCGTGATCGTCCGTATTCGGACCAAATCTTATTTCCTTTACTACTACCTTGGAAGCCTTTGCCTTCAGGGCCTTTTCGCGCTTCTTTTGCTCGTAAAGGAACTTTTTATAATCTATTATCTTACATACCGGTGGATCCGCATTCGGCGAGATCTCAACCAGATCAAGGCCTAAGCCTTGAGCCTTGGATAGGGCTTCACTGATAGGGTAAATCCCCATCTCTACATTATCACCCACTAAACGTACTTTTTGTGCGGTGATCTTATCGTTAATTTTGTGAGGGTTTTTGTTTTCCCTCCTAGGTTGGGGCCTAAATCTTCTTCGTATTGCTATGACTACTGCTTTTTAATTAAACAACTGTTTCAAAAGGACTTTAAGGTACTATTTATTTCGTTTTCGACCAAGCCGGCGAATTCTTCTATCGAAATTTTCCCTAAGTCTTCTCCACCATGTCTTCTGACCGCAATAGTTCCTTTTTCTTCCTCTTCTTCACCTACGATCAGCATGAATGGGATTTTCTTCAATTCTGCCTCACGTATTTTTTTTCCAACCGTCTCGTTCCTTTTATCAACGAGGGCGCGAATTTCGTGATTTTCCAGGGATTTTAAAACTTTTTCGGCATATTTTTCGTGTTTCTCACTCACTGGCAAGATGATAGCCTGGTCAGGAATCAGCCAAAGCGGGAAATTACCACCGGTATGCTCAAGCAGCAGTGCTACAAAACGCTCCATACTGCCAAAGGGAGCGCGGTGGATCATCACGGGCTGATGAAGCTCGTTGTCGCTGCCCTTATAAGTAAGCCCAAAGCGTTCCGGCAGGTTGTAATCCACCTGTATGGTACCCAATTGCCAGCTGCGCCCCAGGGCGTCTTTCACCATAAAATCCAGCTTAGGTCCATAGAAGGCTGCCTCCCCTTTTTCCACCACAAAATCCAGACCTTTTTCCGTTGCCGCATCGATGATTGCCTGCTCCGCCTTATCCCAGTTATCCGGATCCCCTATATACTTCTCCGGCTTCTCCGGATCTCTTACGGAAACCTGGGCTGTAAAATTCTCAAAGCCAAGAGAACCTAAAACGTATAGTGAGAGGTCGATAACATTTTTAAACTCTTCGTTTAGCTGATCAGGAGTACAAAATATATGGGCGTCGTCCTGTGTAAATCCGCGTACCCTTGTCAGGCCGTGTAATTCACCGCTTTGCTCATACCGGTAAACGGTCCCAAACTCGGCGTAACGCTTTGGAAGATCCTTGTAACTATAGGGCCTGCTGTCAAATATCTCTATGTGGTGCGGGCAGTTCATCGGCTTAAGCAAAAATTCTTCATCTGCCTTTGGCGTCCGGATAGGTTGAAAGCTATCCTCCCCGTATTTTTCGTAATGCCCGGAGGTGATATACAATTCTTTCTGCCCGACATGGGGTGTTACCACCATTTCGTAACCCGCTTTCTTTTGGGCCTTTTTCAGGAACTGTTCAAGACGTTCCCGCAGTTCTGCGCCCTTAGGAAGCCACAACGGCAGTCCCTGACCTACCCTTTGGGAAAAGGTAAACAGTTCCAGCTCCTTGCCCAGTTTTCGGTGGTCCCTTTTCTTTGCCTCCTCCAGTAATTGCAGATATTCGGTCAGTTCCTTTTGCTTGGGAAAGGAGATCCCGTAAACCCGGGTGAGCTGGGGATTATTCTCGTCTCCACGCCAGTAAGCACCGGCAACGTTCAGGATCTTGATGGCCTTGATGATCCCGGTATTGGGGATATGCCCGCCACGACAAAGATCCGTAAAGGTATCGTGATCACAGAAAGTGATCTCTCCGTCTTCCAGGTTTTCTATCAGCTCTACTTTGTATTCATTTCCCTGGTTGTTGTAGTATGCCAGGGCATCTGCCTTAGACACTTCTCGCATTTTGTAATCGTGCTTCCCTCTGGCAATCTCCAGGGCTTTCTTTTCTATTGCCGGGAAATCCTTTTCCGATACCGTATGTTCGCCGAAATCTACGTCGTAGTAGAAGCCGTTCTCTATGGCCGGGCCTATGGTAAGCTTAATCCCCGGATACAATTCTTCCAGAGCCTGGGCTACCACGTGAGAGGTAGAGTGCCAGAATGCTTTTTTACCCGCGGCGTCATTCCAGGTGTAAAGTACCAGGTTTCCGTCTTCCATCAAGGGGGTCACCGTCTCCACAACAGTATCGTTGAAACTCGCGGAGATCACGTTGCGCGCCAGCCCTTCGCTGATGCTCCTGGCAACATCCATAGGACTGCTTCCCTGTTCAAATTCTTTGACAGAACCATCGGGTAATGTAATTTTTATCATTCCTGTAGCTACTCTTTAAGTGCGCAAAGATAACATCTTGTTATAAGGAGCGCAATAAATACCGGTGAGATTTTAAGTATGCTTGCAGCAGTGGGATTGCCGGGTTTAAGAGGGTCTAAAGTCTTTAGCAACAGCTATTTAATCCTCTTTGGAGAAGAAACCATCCACGACGGTCTTTACACTTCGGAAACCCATTACTATAGCCGCAACTGCCAGTATAAGACCGATGACCAGGACCGGAATATACCAGGGGTGTTCCTCATTTTTAAAGGCCTGATAGATAACAAATGGGGCCAGGAACATCAAACCAAGTGTGATCAAAAAGGATCTAAGACCCTTAAACAATAAAGCTTTATTAGCCAATTTGTAAAATTTTAAAACAATGGAAAGCCTTTCCAAATTCAAAATTAGGATATACATGGGCATTTTCCAATTTTAGTCAATTGTCCAAAGGACTGCCCGGAAGTAAATCGATCGAATTACTAAAAGGCGATAGGGTGTAAAGAAACTATCGGCTGTGAAACGGCAAAAACATTAAAATGCATTAACTTGTGCGATCACCAATTATACCACCAAACTTAAACGGATCAACTGATATGAATTTTTTAGACTACACTATAATTGTCGTTTACCTTTTGGGCTTTCTGGGAATAGGATATCTGTTCAAAGAAAATAAGAACTCCGGAGACTATTTTCTGGGTGGACGAAGTATGGGTTGGCTTCCTCTAAGTCTTTCTACCATGGCCACCCAACTATCCGCTGTAAGCTTTATATCTGCTCCCGCCTTCGTAGGAGTGAAGCAGGGGGGAGGCTTGCAATGGCTTACATACGAGTTCGGTGTACCCCTGGCCATGGCATTTTTGTTAGTAGCGCTTATCCCGTCTCTTTACAAAGCCGGTATAATCAGTGTATATGAATACCTGGAAAGGCGCTTTGATGCCTCTTCCCGCTTATTGATCAGTTTTGTTTTTCAAATAAGTCGGTCCGTGGCAACTGGAGTCATGGTCTACACCATGGCTTTGATCCTTCAGGCGACCACAGGGATCAACTTTTGGATATCCGTACTGCTGATTGGTGTCATTACCATGATCTACTCCTTTCAGGGTGGAATGAAGGCGGTGATTTGGGGCGATGTCGTTCAGATGTTGATTCTTTTCCTCGGTATAGTGATCTGTCTAAGCTACGGTCTGAGCGAACTGGGCGGAATAGACAATTTCCTTGCCAGGGTAGACTCCGACAGGCTTACGGCAGTGGACTTTAGCAAGTGGGGCTTTAACAATGCGGATAAGAATGACGAATTCGGTTTTTGGCCCATGGTGATCGGTGGTTTCTTTCTTTACGCCTCCTACTATGGAACGGATCAAACCCAGACCCAGCGGCTGCTATCGGCTAAAGGTATGCCTACCATCCGAAACCTGTTGATGGCCAATGGACTATTCCGATTTCCGGTTACGCTGACTTACTGTATTATGGGTCTGGTGCTGGGTACATTGCTGATGACAGACCTTAGTTTTCAGGAACAGATAGCCGAGGTATATGCGGCAAATATAGATAGCCTGGAAGGCAAAAAAGAGGATCTTATGGTTCCTGTTTTTATCATTAAGTACCTTCCCAATGGTATTATCGGCATACTGTTGGTGGCCATTATGTCTGCGGCAATGTCTACCTTAAGTTCTTCGGTGAATTCCCTTTCCGCGGTTACCCTGGAAGACTTTATAAAACGATTTAAAGGAGATCTTTCGGATAAGCAATATGTGAGATATTCAAGGTTCCTCTCCATTTTCTGGGGGCTGGTTTGCCTGTTCTTCGCTTTTTTTGCAGGCAATATCGAGGGAACGGTCATTGAAGTGATCAACAAGGTGAGTTCCATCTTCTTCGGCCCAATACTGGCCGGGTTTGTACTGGGATTGCTCACCAAAAAGACCCATGCCCTGGGGGCCAATATTGGCATAGTGACCGGGGTGCTTTTCAATATGTATCTCTGGCTTTTCGTTCCGCAGGTATTCTGGTTCTGGTGGAATGCTATAGGCTGCATCATCACCATAATTGTGGCCTACCTGATAAGTATTCTCATTCCGCGTGAGACCAAAAAGGGCATAGAGATCTCGTACTTTTTTGCCAAAAAAGAGGTGGGTATATTGCTTGGCTTTTTTTTGTTGATCGTCCTGGTCTCTATTGGTTTGAAAGATATACTTAGCTAAATATACACCCCAAATCACAATGAAGGAATTGATTGAACGACTATACCCTGACCAGCTTGACAGCGTATTGGAAGGGATCTCCCGGCTACTGGATAAGTACGGCTTTCGGGCTGCCGAGGATGGGCGATATCGGGGTTTGACCCACAAAGATGCCATACTCATTACTTATGGAGATGCGATACAGCAAGAGGGGGAGAATCCCTTGTATACCTTAAAGCGATTTTCATCCCGCTATTTAAAGGGGAGGATCAACACCGTACATCTCTTACCCTGCTTTCCGTATACCTCGGATGACGGATTCAGTGTTACCGACTATTACCAGATAGACCCCGGTCTGGGGAATTGGAAAGATATCGAAGCCTTAAAAAGGCATTTTGACCTTATGTTCGATGCCGTTGTCAACCACATTTCCCAGGGATCTGACTGGTTTCAAGGATTTTTGAAAGGGGAAGAGGCCTACCGGGACTATTTTATCGAAGCCGATCCTGACGAAGATCACAGCCAGGTAGTAAGGCCCAGGGCGCTTCCCTTATTGCATGAATTTGACAAGCAAGGTGAGGCCGTACATATCTGGACCACCTTTAGCCGGGACCAGGTAGACCTGAACTACGCCAATTACAAGGTTTTTCTTCATGTGCTGGATGTATTGCTTTTCTACGTATCTCAGGGAGCGCGCTTTATTCGTCTTGATGCGATCGCTTTTCTATGGAAGAAAGCGGGGACCAGTTGTATTCATCTGGAGGAGACCCATTTGGTCATCCAGGCCTATAGAGAGGTTTTGGACAGTATTGAAGGAGAAACCTTTTTGATAACGGAGACCAATGTGCCCCATAAGGAGAATATTTCCTATTTCGGGAATGGTACGAATGAGGCTCATATGGTATATAATTTTACCTTGCCGCCGCTTTTGGCTCTGGCTATCCATAAACAAGATCCCGCAGACCTGATTAACTGGGCCGGCAGCCTTGACCTTCCGGGAGACAAGGTTTGCTTTTTTAATTTTACCGCCAGTCATGACGGGGTAGGGGTAAGGCCGCTTCAGGGTATCGTGCCTCAGGAGGAAATCAATTTTCTGGCGGAGAAGGCCATTGCGCATGGCGGTTTTGTGTCGTATAAGGACAACGGAGATGGCACCAGGTCTCCATATGAATTGAATTGCAACTATATGGACCTGCTGACCCATGCAACTGAGCCACTCGATTTAAGGGTTAGGCGCTTTCTGCTAAGTCAATCAGTAATGCTATGTATGCCGGGGGTTCCCGGGGTATATTATCATTCCTTGCTCGGTTCCGAAAACGACAGGGATGCTGCCCTGGATTCCAGGATCAACAGAAGGATCAACAGGGCCAAACTGCAATTTGATGAGCTGGAGCAGGAGTTGCAGGGAAACGACACGGTTCGGGTTAAAGTCTTTGAGCAATACTCCAAAATGCTGGAAAAAAGGACTGAAGAACCGCTATTTCACCCGGCAGCCGGGGCGAATTACAGTCAGTCAGGAAACGTCTTATGTATTGAACGCACTGATGGAGACAATGTGCTTTACGGCCTTCACAACTTTTCGGATCAGGCTGTAGCGCTACAAAATAAGGCTGCTGCAGTGCGTGATCTGCTTAATGAGGTGGATATTTCCGAGAACGATTGGAATTTAGAACCTTTTGGTTTTCTTTGGTTAAAGAAACTTTAGCTTATGCGATTTCTATTGATACCGGATAAATTTAAAGGCTCCCTGAGTGCCAGGGACGTTATTCAGGCCATTTCTGAAGGCATAGTTGAGGCCCGGCCATCGGCACAATTTCATCACATTCTTGCTTCAGACGGAGGTGATGGTTTTCTGGATGCGGTAAGGAATTATCTGGAAGTGGAAAGGATCATTGTGGATACCCTGGATCCGCTTGGCAGACCAGTACAGGCACCTTACTTATACGACTCGCAAAATCAGACTGCGTACCTGGAACTCGCGGCCGCATCAGGGCTGGTTTTGCTTAAGGAGGAAGAGCGTGATGCGATGCAAACCTCCACCATAGGTTCCGGTATTCAGATCCAACACGCAATTTCCAAAGGAGCCAGAAGAGTCTATCTGGGATTAGGAGGTAGCGCGACCAACGACGGTGGCATGGGTATGGCCAGTACGCTGGGCTATAAGTTCCTGGATCAATATGGAAATGCATTGGAACCTACCGGAGCCAATCTCCGTTTAGTACAGCACATTGATGAGTCTGAGGTTTCTCCCAACTTGGGTGAAATTTCTTTCTTTGCGATAAACGATGTCAACAACCCTTTATATGGCCCTGAAGGTGCTGCCTATGTATATGCGGAGCAGAAAGGGGCAGATCAGAAGGAGATAGGGCTGCTTGATGACGGATTAAAGCAACTGCACAAGACGGTTGCCAGGATACTGGAAAAAGAGGTTGCTGATGTGCCCGGGAGTGGGGCGGCAGGAGGCTCTGCATTTGGACTAAAAGCCTTCTTTGGAGCGGAATACATCAGTGGGATTGACTTTATCCTCAACCTGGCCGGGGCAGACCGCTTATTGGAAGAAGAAAAGATCGATTTTATTATTACCGGGGAAGGTCGTATAGACGATCAAACGCTACATGGAAAACTTATCAGCGGAGTGTTGACATTAGGACAACGATATGAGGTTCCGGTCATGGCCGTTTGTGGAATGTTGGATACGGATTCCGCCATACTTAAGAAGCAGGGTTTAAAGGAGATCCTTGAGGTTAGGGATCCGGAAAAACCCTTGTCCTATAACATGGAAAACGCCTTTATGCTCATTAAAAAGGCATTTTCAGACTTTTTTAGGCAGTAACTCAGGGTACCGTAATCGAAGCTTTAAATTCCTGTACGATCGCAAAATATCCTAAGGGGAAATCGTTGGGCCTGCCCACATTATCCACTATATCTATATTGTCCAGTCCGGTGATATCAAATACATTCCCCCGTACAGTAGCAACGGGCACCTGAAAAGGACCCTGATCGTCCTCGCTTTGAACGATCAATTGGTTCATATAGTTGTGAAAGTTACGGTCTGCACCAAGTATACTGACTTCCAGCTCAGTACCTGATTCAAATTCCATGTCGTAGAAATAGGAAAATGAAAACTGCTGTCCTTTGTAAAACTCATCTTCGGATACCAGAAATTCGTTGAACCCAAAATCTATAACGTAAAAATTATCGCGGTCCGGATCGTCGGTATAGGTAATAATGAGCTCTGTTTCCTCCTCGTCAAACAGTGTACCGTCTCCTATGGCGAGGTTATCGATAGGTACGGAAGGGGCGTATCTGGTTTGGGCCGCGTAGCGTTTGCCCTGATGATCGATGATCAAAGTGTATAGAACATCGGATTGTGTCTGCGTAGTGGGTATGCGCTGGTCCACGGTAAAATTGGGATCCGGTTCGTAAATACCGCTTCCTGCCGGGTTTTCCCACAGGCTGGAAGTTCTGGCGAATAGCAACTCACCTTCTTCGTCAAAGAACTCCTGAATGATGAGCAGGTTATCATCCGCACTGGTCGTGGGGATGTCTCCGAAGAAGTTACTGGTCAGGCTCAATCTTACTTCCACCGGAACAAAAGGGGCTTCAGTATCCACGCGCATAAGGGCATTGACAATTAGCCTGGGTGGTTCAGATGGTGTTTCCACATCGATCACGTCTTCACAGGACAAACTGCCTAAAACTGCAAAGACCGAAGCGAACAAGAACCCTTTGGAGAATAATCTGCGATTGTCGTTATTTTTAGATCTTATCATGGCGATGTGATCCTTATAGTTAAAAGCTGAAATTATAAGTTACTGCCGGCACAATCCCAAATATGGAGGTTCTGACGGCTTCGTTTACGCCTGTATCCTGATTTCGTCTGAAATTTATAGATGCGGCATTTCGTCTGTTATATACATTGTAAATACTGAACACCCATTCGGATCTCCATTTACTACCTGGTTTCTGTTTATTCTTAAGAGTGGCAGCAATATCCAGCCTGTGGAAGTCAGGAAGTCGTTCTGTATTTCTCAAGCCAAAATAAGGGACTACCAGTCCTTCAAATTCAAACTGACCTACCGGATAATTAGTCGGCTGCCCGGTTTGAAAAATAAAATTAGAATTAAAACTCCATTTGTCGTTTAATTCAAAATTTCCGTAGAAGGAAAGATCATGGGTCTTATCGAAAGGGGTACTATACCATTCCCCAAAATTTATTCCGGTTTCCAAATTGCTTCTCCCGTTATCTATTACGGCCTCCCGTCCCTCTGTGCGTTGCTCGGAGCGCGATAGGGTATAAGCCAGCCATCCCTGGAATCTGCCCTCATTTTTTCTCAGTAGAATTTCCAGGCCATAAGCCCGTGCCACTCCATTGAGAATAACCTGTTCTATAGCATTATTCGCGATTAGGTTGGCCCCGTCTATATAATCGATACGGTTTTGAATGTCTTTGTAAAAAGCTTCGGTTTCAAAGCTGTATTCCCCTCCCTTGATATCCCGAAAATATCCAATAGCGTACTGATCCAGTAGTTGGGGTTCTATATAGGGGCCACTGGGTGTCCAAACATCCAGGGGAGTAGGGGAGCTGGTATTAGAAAGCAGATGCAAATATTGGGCAATACGGGTATAACTTGCTTTGATGGAACTTTTTTCGTTCAGTGTATATGCCATTGAGATCCTCGGTTCCAGGTTGGAAAAGCTTTTGAGCGTTTCTCTTCTTGAGGATTCCAGGGTATCTATGGGAGTGGCTTCTTCGTAAACCAATTGAAAGGGATCGAAATCTACGGCCCGGTCATTTTCATAAAGAAACAATTCATCCTGGCCAAAGCGATTAAAATGGCTGAAGCGCAGTCCGTATTGCACGCTGAGCTTATCCGTAATCTGGTGTTCTACATCAATGTAAGCCGCAGCCTCATTGGCGTATTTTTTGATTAGTTGCTCTTCAAGTATCCCGGATTCCGGGCTGTTCGGTTCAATCTTACCAGGGTTGAAACTATAGTAGATATTGTTAACTCCGTAGTTGATCTGCAAGTCGTCATTGAGGTAATGTTTCAGATCGTACTTAAGATTGAAATTCTGAATCCCCGAGTTCCACTCAAATCCGACAAAGTCCAGCTCCAGGCCGTAGAAATAGTCGGAGTAGATTAGCGATAGGTTGGAAAACAGCTTGTCCGAAAACAGATGGTTCCATCTGAAATTCAGTACGGCATTACCGTAAACATTAACAAAACTGTCGTTTACACTAAAGAGGTCGCGTCCAAAATATCCCGAGAGAAAGATGTTGTTGTTCTCATTGATGCGGTAGTTCAATTTGGTGTTCAGATCGTAGAAATAAGCCTTGTTGTTAATATCGAACAACGGAAGAAAAAAATGCGCATAAGAGGCCCTGCCACCCACCAGGAAAGCAGCCCTGTCTTTTACGATAGGTCCTTCCGCCAGCAGTCTGCTGGCTACAGCCCCTATTCCGCCGTTCATTTTAAATTCCTTGCTATTACCTTCTTTCTGGAAGATCTCAAGTACGGAAGATACACGTCCGCCGTACCTGGACGGGATACCTCCCTTAAAAAGCTTTACATCCTTGATAGCGTCGGGGTTAAAGACTGAGAAAAGTCCAAAGAGGTGAGACGAATTGAAAATGGTAGCCTCGTCCAATAAGATCAGGTTTTGATCTGCTGCACCACCCCGTACGTTAAATCCGGAAGCACCTTCCCCGGCACTGGTAACCCCGGGTAGCAGCAATATGGATTTGATCACATCGGCCTCCCCCAGTAGTACAGGGATCTTTTTGATGGTCTGCACCGCCATGGTACTAACACTCATCTGGGGTTTGCGGATATCCATACGTTCTACATTTTCGGTCACCACCACTTCTTCCAACTGTTCCGCTTCTTCAGCCAGCTGGAAGTTTATCTTTTGGTTCTGGGTAAACGAGATGGTCTGTACAATATCCTGGAACCCTAAATAACTGACCTGCACCCTGTATTCGCCTTCAGGTAATGTAAGGGAGTAAAAACCGTATTCATTGGTGGTCACTCCGGTACACAATTCAGGGACAATAATAGACACCCCTATGAGGGTTTCGTTACTTGAAGCTTCGGTAATGGTACCGCTTAAAGTGTACTTTTGCTGAGCATAAATTTGAACTGAAAAAAGTAGGCCTAAGACAGGCAGCAGTCTCCTGAAAGTTGGGTGCATTCCAGCAATTTTTTCTAAAAGTAAAAAAGAAATTTCAAAAAGCTGGAAAATCTAACAGCATTAAATAAAAAAGCCCGGCAATTACCGGGCTAATTCTTAAAATACCTTTAAAATCAGAGCTTTTCGAGGATTTTGTTTAAGGTTTGGCTTGGTCTCATTGCCCGGGCAATTTGTTCAGGATCTGGTAAATAGTAACCTCCAATGTCCTGTGATTTTCCCTGGGCATCAAGCAATTCTCCCAGGATTTGATCCACCTCACGGGTCATTTCCTCATAGATCGCACCAAAGGAGTCTCTTAGTTCCTCATCTTCCTGCTGTTTGGCAAGGGCTTCTGCCCAATAATAGGCCAAATAAAAATGGCTGCCACGTGTGTCCAGTTCCCCTACCTTTCGGGAAGGAGATCTGTCTTTGTCTAAAAACTCTTCCGTTGCCGCATCCAGGGCTTCTCCCAGGACCCTGGCTTTTTGATTGTTATTTTTAGCGCCGTAAAAATCGAGGGAGACTCCAAGTGCAAGAAACTCTCCCAGGGAATCCCATCTCAAATGGCCTTCCTCCAAAAACTGTTCTACATGCTTGGGTGCTGAACCTCCCGCTCCTGTTTCAAACAGACCTCCGCCGTTCATCAGTGGCACAATAGAAAGCATTTTGGCGCTGGTACCTACTTCCAGGATGGGAAAAAGATCGGTAAGGTAGTCACGTAAAACATTACCTGAGACCGAAATGGTATCCAACCCGGCCTTGATCCTTTTTAGGGTATATAAGGTAGCTTCTACAGGTGAAAGAATACGTATATCCAATCCCTGAATGTCGTGCTGGGGGAGGTAAGTATTTACTTTTTTGATCAGCTCAGCGTCATGAGCGCGGTCTTCATTGAGCCAAAAGACTGCCGGGGTGTCGGATTCCCGGGCCCTGGTGACCGCCAGTTTTACCCAATCCTGTATAGGCGCATCTTTTACCTGGCACATACGCCAGATATCTCCGGGTTCTACCTGGTGAGTGATCAGAACCTCATTAGAATTCACATCTACCACCTGAACTTTTCCTTCGTCGCTTATCTCAAAAGTCTTATCGTGAGATCCGTACTCCTCCGCTTTCTTGGCCATAAGTCCAACATTGGGGACGGTACCCATGGTTCGGGGATCAAAAGCCCCGTTTTCTTTACAAAAATCAATGGTAGCCTGATATATTCCGGCATAGCTGCTATCCGGAATAACTGCCTTGGTATCCTGTGATTTACCATCGGCATTCCACATCTGACCTGAATTGCGGATCATTGCCGGCATTGACGCATCGATAATAACGTCACTGGGCACGTGTAAATTGGTAATGCCCTTGTCTGAGTTTACCATGGCGAGATCCGGACCTTCTTCAAGCGCTTTTTGGATGTCAGTCTCAATCTCTTTTCGCTTTGCTTCCGGAAGTTCCTGCAACTTATCCAAAAGATTCTCCAGGCCGTCATTGGCGCTAATTCCCAATTGATCAAAAGTCTCCTGATGTTTATTAAAGACATCGGCAAAGAATACTTCCAGAACATGCCCGAAGATGATAGGGTCTGAAACCTTCATCATGGTAGCTTTCAGGTGTACAGAATAGAGTACCCCTTGCTGCTTGGCATCGGCCAGTTGTTCTTTTAGAAAACTGATCAGGGCATTTTTGCTCATTACAGTGGCATCGATGATCTCACCGGCCAACAGGCTGACGGATTCTTTCAGGTTTATGGTTTTTCCACTTTTAGTAACCAGGTCTATGCGAACTGCGGTATCTTCCGAAATGGTCAGGGATTTTTCATTTGAGCTGAAATCCCCTTCTCCCATAGTGGCTACGTGCGTTTTGGAGTCACTGCTCCATGCACCCATGCTATGTGGATTTTTTTTAGCGTAATTCTTGATGGGCTTAGGCGCTCTTCGGTCTGAATTCCCTTCTCTCAGTACCGGATTTACTGCACTCCCTTTAATTTTATCGTATCGGGATTTTATTTCTTTTTCCTTCTCATTTGCCGGTTCGTCCGGATAATCGGGAAGGGCATATCCTTTGCCTTGCAGCTCTTCAATGGCTTCCTTCAACTGCGGTATTGAGGCGCTGATATTGGGTAGTTTGATAATATTCGCCTCCGGGGTTTTTGCCATTTCCCCAAGGACTTCCAAATCGTTAGAAATTCGTTGTTGCTCTTCAAGGAAGTCCGGAAAGACTGCGATAATTCTTCCTGCTAATGAAATGTCTTTGGTTTCGATGGAGATCCCAGCGGTTCGGGTAAAGGCCTGTACGATAGGTAAAAATGATTGGGTGGCCAGGGCTGGAGCTTCATCCGTTTTGGTATAGACAATTTTTGGCATAGCGATTTACTTTAAAGCGGAGCAAATATACAACTTTAAACGAGCTGAAAGCAGCCTGAAATCGCGAAACTTTGAGGGAGTTCAAATTAGCTGAATACCAGCTATTAAAAAGACAAAAGCCATATCATTGCAACGCGTACACTGATATGGCTTTCTAGAAATAGCCTGCAAACTTTTGTTTTGTGCCGGAGCACAGAACCGCAACCATTGATTGCATTTGCGAAGCTATTTCGACGTTTGAAACATCTCCTGTCCTCAATTATTAAACCAAGTGACTTTCGATGCTTCTTCTTGTCGTTTAGTACCTTCCTATTAAGTCTAAAACCGAAGTTCTACATTTAACACAAGAGCACCCACATGTCGATCTGACAGCGACAGCCATCCTATCTTATGCTCACCTTTCTATTCTTTTCGGCTAACAAGTTAACTGATTATCCTAGTCCGGTTATCCAACAATATAAGAACGTCAACTCTATAATGGCTCTCCTGATTTACCCTAGACAGGTATTTCCCTTGAACCATGAAATAAAAGTAGCCTTTTTGTTCAAATTTCCAAATTTTGTAAGCCATTAAAAATCAACAAGCTATGAACCGTGGTTATCAACAATTGTTCATAACTTCTTAGAGCAATATCTTCTTGTATAATATTGCCGGATAACACAAAAAAATCGGCCTTTTAGGCCGATTTTTAATAATGTTCTTGTTCCTGCCAATGATCAGGGTGCAGATTCTCCACCTGAGGTTTTGCTTCTGCGTAGCTGTCGTTGGATCTTCCTAATAGCAGACTCTATAGATTTTTCAGGTTCAATGATATTGTACTCTCCCCAGAAATCCGGATCAGAAAAACCGATGGCCTCTTCGCTGAGAATAATGGAAGACTTTATTCTTTCTTTTGATTTAGGAAATTCTCCTGCCAGGTTCTTTTCCCAGTCTGTAATCGCCATTTCACAGGTCATACTGTAAACCGAGTTAAACAAACGCCTGTCCCAGTTCACTTTAAACTCAAGAAGCACATTACTGTATCCGTAATACCATTTACCATCTTTTTCCCTGTAATCCACCCTGTAGGCCACTTCGGTAGGATAAACTCTCGCATTCTTAGGTTTTTTGCGGACGAACATCCTGCTCGCTTTAACCTTATCCACAATGTTCAGGGAATAAATAGCGCTGGTCAGGATCTTCTTTTGCGCGTCGATATACAGTTTTCCTTCGTAAAGCGGCTCCAGAATGTTTGGCCTTTGCTTAAAGTTGATCACAAAGATCAACTGATCATTTATTCGCGTAGAACGGTCAAAATTAAAGTCGTAGTAATCCAGGGTCTCAGGAGTAAAAATAAACTCGGGATACTTCATAATATCCACAAAAAGAGCGTTAAATGGCCCGCCCTGTAATTTTAAAGCCAGGGTATCCAGTTTGTTGTAATCTGTGCTTTTACGTGCTTTAAACAGTTGTACAGCATCACGCTTTTTAGAAGTATAAGGCGTTTTGTAAATGTTTACAACCGCCTCGGAAAGGGATACATTGCGCCGTCTTTTTTTGATGGTCTCCCGGTAGAAAGCAGTCATCAATGTGGGATCGTCAAAGTAATTCTCTCCTTTTTTTCTAAGGGTTTCCTTAACCAGGGTCACCGCGTCTCTTGGCACGGTAACGTCCACCTCCGTCAATTCGGTGATGGAAACTTCCAGGGCTATCCTGTTGTTGTTATCCTTCAATTGAGATAATGGCAGCAATCTTGTCTTGTACCCCAGAAAGGATACGGCAATATTGCCTTCCGTAGTACTCTTGGGTACTTTTAGTAAAAACTCTCCTTCCGTATTCGTAACCGTACTGATGTTGGTGCCTTCCAGTGTCAGGCTTGCGAAGATCAACGGTTTCTTATTGGATGCATCAACAACTTCTCCTTTGTACTGATTGAAGGACACCTCTTGTTGATCCTGATCTTCCTGAAATGCCCAGGAATTTGACGGAATAGCGACAAAAATCGCCAATATAAGCCCGAAAGCCAGGCCTGTCAGGCCTTTTCCAGTTCGTATTAATTGTATAATTCTCATGACATAATTCTTTAGGGTAATAATCACACTTCATCATTAATTTACTACCTCTAAAATAGTGATTTTTAGCGACATAAACTTGCGAATCAGCCTTAAAGTGCTATGAGTTAACCCTTTGTTAATTAAGGACTTTCGGTTTTTAACCCTTCCTTTTTGGTGTTGAGATAGTCAAAATGGCTGCCATCCTGAGGGGAGCCAACCTTTAAGGAGGGTGGAAGTTCACCAAGAGCCTCGTAGGCCCGTTCCATTTCAGCAAACAATTCTTTGGCCTTTTCTTTTTGTTCTCCGTAGAGATTGTTTTGTTCTCCCGGATCTTGCTTCAGGTTGATCAGCAAGGTATCATGAGCGGCTACTGCTTTCTTCCAGCGCGTGCCTTCAAAACCCGGATAGGGTAGTTTTAGTTTGTAATTTCCTTTGCGATACCCCTGAAGTTCTTCCCCGTCAAAAAACAGGAAATCGTCCCCTTCCCTCGAGCCAGTACCCAGGAGTACGGAACTGAGGTCTTTCCCGTCTATCTCCCGGTCTGTGGGTAAAGAAGAGGCTGTGATTGCCGCTATGGTCGGGAACCAGTCTACCTGGGCAGCGGGGGCTGAAGAGACGGTACCCTCTGGGATCTTTCCTTCCCAATAGGCCAGGGTTGGCACCCGTACACCTCCCTCAAAGGTGAATTGCTTACCTTCCCTAAGGATCCCTGCCGATCCTCCGTGGTCTTCCATGACCAGCCATGGGCCATTATCACTGGAGAAAACGATCAGGGTGTTTTCCAGTAGCTGAAGTTCCCGGAGTTTTTGAAATACCTGTCCTACACTCCAGTCAATTTCCTGAATGACATCGCCGTAGAGCCCTCTTTCAGAACTGCCGTCAAAATCTTCCGAAACATATAAGGGAACGTGTGGCATGTTATGGGCCAGATACAGGAAAAAAGGCCGCTTTTGGTTGGCTTCAATAAATTTCAGGGATTCTTCCGCGTATTTTTTAACGGTATACCGCTGATCCACAGAATCTTCTACCACTTCGTTGTCCCGCATATAGACCACACTTCGCATATCGTTGCTGTACGGGATCCCAAAATAACTGTCGAAACCCTGTTGTAGTGGCAAAAAGACCTCCCGATGACCCAAATGCCATTTCCCGACTATCCCTGTGGCGTATCCGCGCTCCTTAAGAAGTTCCGCTATGGTAATCTCCTCAGGTGACATTCCTGTAAAACTTTCCGGAAAGAACACCGAATTAATGCCCATTCTCTGAGGAATTCTCCCGGTCAGTAATCCGGCCCTGGAGGGGCTGCACACCGGCGATGCGGAGTAGAACTCTGTGAATTTTATTCCTCCTTCCGCCAGTTGATCCAAATAAGGGGTTTTGATGTCCGTAGCTCCAAAACAGCCAAGATCTCCATAGCCCAGGTCGTCAGCAAAAATATAGACGATATTGGGTAGGGACGGATCTGTTGTAGCCTGGCTTTGTTGTTTATCCGAACAGCTGAATGAAAGAATTAGCAGGGACATAAGATAGATGCTCCATCTGGACATAGTTGGTCAGGTATTACAAAAGTTAGATATGTTGGATGTGTCTTTATTTAAGGGATCACCAAAAGATAGGTCCTGTTCCCAAATACTTTTCCGCAATAGGGAGGTAATGGTCTTTGATCTCCTCCAGATCGTAAATCGTATTGCTCTTGGTATACAGGTCGTACTTATTAAAATCCTTGATCCATTCCAGATATTGCTTATCCTTTTCGGACAATAGCTGGGAATAACTGCCCCCGCTATGCCAGGGATAAAAAGAGTGGTATCGGATCATTACCATCCCTTCTTCGGGGATCCGGTTTTCTTCGTGATTTTCCAAAACACGGTACAAATACTCATCATGTCCCCAGGCCAGGGTAAGCGAATCCAATCCACATCCCTTATCATAGATTCCCAAATCCGTGTTATACATCGGGTTCTGCATATCGGGATTGAGCTGATTGAATTCAGGATATACGCAGCTATCGGGAAGTGCACAGCCCACTGCAAAAACATCACCTACCATGCCCCATTGTTCATCCTGGCTGGTTCCGTCTTCATCGCTGCCCCAGAGGAACATTACCTTGCCCAGATCGTGTATGAGCCCTACCAGTTGCATCCAATCCGGTCTTTGGTCTTCCCGGATCGCTTCGGCGCTTTGTATGAGGTGTTGCACGTTCGGGAGATCAAGGTCCGGATCGCTGACATCAATAAGATCGTTCAGATGTAACATGGCTTCCCAGAGTCCCATCGGCCTGTCAAACTTCAGATACTTGGAGTGCATGCGCTCTACGTAATCCACGGTTTGATTTTGCCGCATTTTGCGATAGTGCTCGCGAACCGCCGCCGTAACATCGGACTGATCGTAATTCCTGAATACTTTTTCCATCTCAGACATTTCCAAGTAAAAGGTACAAAATAATGGTGAATGCCACCAGAAACAGGCTAAACGGCCGGGTAAATTTCCAGGGTTTCAGATCTACCGCTCCCATGTCCCTGATAACAAAAACGGACGGCTTTCCTTTGGCTGTAGAAGCCAGATGCATTACCAGGATGTTCAGTACAAATTCAATACCCCAAATGTGCACAAAATGCAGTTCCAGGGTAAAAACGTAATAGCAAAGCACATAGAACAACAAGCCAAACGTCAGCCCGACCTTGGCCCCGAAGGCATTTACTTTCGGGAACAGGAAACCGGCAATGATCACACTGGCCATAGGGATGAAAAAGATCCCGTTTAGCTGCTGTAGCAACTGGTACAGCCCTTCCGGTGCATTGGCAACGAAAGGCGCAATGACAATAGCAAAAATTGCAAGGACGGCGGAGGTCCATTTACCGATCCGCACCTGTCTTTTTTCCGTGGCTTCCTTGTTGACGTATCTTTTGTATATACCCAGGCTAAAAACGGTTGCCGCGCTGTTGAGTGCACTGTTAAAAGTGGTCAGTATAGCGCCCATCATCACGGCCACAAAAAAGCCGGTTAGCCATGGCGGAAGTACTTTTTTGACGAGCTCGGGGTATACGCGGTCGGGATCGGTATAAAAACTGTCTCCGAAATAGAAGAATCCAATAAGTCCTGGCAGAACGATGATCAGGGGAACCAGTATTTTAAGCAGACCCGTAAACAGCAGGCCTTTTTGAGCCTCTTTGAGGTTTACAGCTCCCAATACCCTTTGGATGATGGACTGGTGCATGGTCCAGAAATACAACTGATTAATGATCAGTCCGGTAAAAAGGACTTCAAAGGGAAGTATAGCGGAACGGGCCCCTGGCCCTATACCTGATTCTTTGCTGACCACATTGAATTTTTCAGGGCTGTTTTCAAATACCGTGGTAATCCCTTCCAGTGGGTTTCCTGCCCCAATGCTTATCAGAGCCATAATAGGAACCAATAAACCCGCGACCAAAAGCCCAAAGCCATTGATCGTATCGGTATAGGCTACCATTTTCAGGCCTCCGAAGATTGCGTATATGGCACCTAATCCACCAACGGCGATTATGGTAATCCAAATTCCGTTTTCCCTACTGGTGTGCAGCATGCCTGAGATATCGAATATGGCTTCAATATTCAGGGCCCCGGTATAGAGAACAATGGGTAATAAGGTGAATACAAAGGAGATGATAAGCAGTAGGGCCACCAATGTCCTAGTAAGCCCATCAAAACGCTTTTCCAGGAATTCCGGGATGGTTGTCAAGCCCATTTTCAGGTATCTGGGGGCGAAGTATAGTGCGGCTACCACCAGGGCCAAAGCAGAGGTGACCTCCCAGGCAATGATTATCGCTCCGTTTTTATAGGCGGAACCATTCATCCCCACGAGGTGTTCGGTAGAGATATTGGTAAGCAGCAGGGACCCGGCAATAACTATACCGGTTAATGAGCGGCCACCTAAAAAATAACCGTCATTGGTGTTTAGTTTATCGCGGCGTAGTTTCCAGGTGCTGTACAAGGCCACAAAGGCTGTAAAAACCAGAAATGTGATCAAGGTCATCGCTTAAATATACGCATAACAAAAAAACTCCCGGTCCAATTAAGGCCGGGAGCTTCTGGTTATGAGATCCGATCATTTTTTTGGAAAAAGCGGATGGGATTTGATCTCCTCTATTTGTTTTACATGTCTTTCTGTATGACTGGACATGGATAAAAAGATCTGCAAGCCATCAATAGTGCCATACGGAAGCTGACCGTAGTGATTCCTAAGGTCGTCCTCGGTATTTTTGAGGTAGGCAATGTGTCCTGCCCTTTTATCCTGAAACGCCTTTAGCGAGGCGCTAAACGATCCGTGCTTACCGGAAGGCTCAAATTCCGCAGAGGTTTTTACCTTATTCTCACGGCTGGCGATATTGGCGAGTATTTCGGCATCTGTCATAACTACCTCGGAACGTTTGTCAGGATTTGGCGGGCTTGCCAGGGCTCCATTGAGCATTTGACCAAATGAAGCTTCAGAATCGGCCACATGCTCCACACAGTGGGCAATGGACCATGCTTCTTCGCCTATAACATAATTCAGTTGAGCTTCACTCAGGCCTTCAATAGCGCTTAAGAGCATGTTTTGAGATTTTTGGAGTTCCGCTATGGCCATTTGCCTTTCGGCATCGGATAGCTTCATGTCTAGGGTGCTAAAACTTGCCAAAGCAAGTAGCACAACCGGCAATATCAATCGTTTCATTGTAATTGGATTAAAAGGGTTAATGAATGATGTTTTTACATCTGTGACGCTTATTGTCACGAGAAATTGGACAACAGCAACATCAAATTACATCAAAAGACATGGATAAAGGCCGATTCGTCTCTATTGACCCTTTTAATTGTCCCTTTTGACCCCACGAAATACGCTAACCCCAGCCGGGAAGGGGTTTCCAGAGGCCCTTCTCAAGGCAACTATCTGGCCGCAATGCCAGACAGCATCCTCCAACGGACCGTTGATCTGATTCCAAAACGGGTAATCCGACACCCCTTCTGCATTCTGGAATTGGACCCTGTGTTCTGTAAGGTCTTCGGCAGTGAGAAATATCTTTGCCGCTTTTTGGAAGTTAGCCAGTGTTTTAGCCCTTTTTTGTGCAAAATCTAACGTATCGGCTTTCGGATTACTTCTCTGGTTTACTTCCTTTATCGCGGAATTGTATATCACCCTGGAAAGACCGTAAATGTGGTCTATGGTCTCTTCTATAGTCCGGTTAGTTTCCGAAGGCTTGTAGGCCAGATCTTCGGGGCGTAGTTCCGCGGTAGCCCAGTAATATCGAAATCCAAGGCCATCTATCATTCTGGACACCACTGTCCCGGGGGTGTAGTTTTCCGGGTAGTCGGGGATCTGAGCGTAGTAATCTAGGTCTTTTTGGTCCTGGGCATACATTAATGTTCCTAAAAGAAAAATAAACGAAAGAAAAGGTTTTTGCATAGTTTATTAAGGCGTTATTGGTCTACTTTAGTAAAGATGAACATGGCCATAGGTGGGCTAACTGTGGTTCCATTACCCAATGGTGGCGTAGTGATCAGTGAAATGTTTTCTGCTGGATCGGTATCATCATTGGCAGATGTAAAGCTGGCTCCGCTATCCGTTCCCGCATCGTAGGTTATTGCATCAACAGTGAGGTCTTCCACAAACGTTCCGTTGGACAAAAGGTCTACATCTTCTATAGCCACAAACCAATCAGGGCTGGGGGCAATCATGCTGACCAGGGTTACCAGAGAGTGCTCCTGGGTCACGGTGATCTGGAAAGAAGCTTCAGAAAAGCCGGTTAACAGACCTTCGCCGTTAATATAGCTCAGGGCCGTACCGCCGTCTACAATATCGTCAATCTCTGCCTGAAGTGTGCCGTTGACCCCGCTTTCCGCCATTTCTTCTACACCATCTGTTGCCAGTGCTCCTTCTTCAAAAAAGCTGGCTCCCGCTTGGTGTACCATACCTACGGCCCGGGAAAAATGATCGCCGCTGGGGAAATCCGTGGGATGGTTGGTAGCGTTCCAGTTACCTACAAAGGTAACATTGTAAGTAGCCATGGTTTCAATGGCTTCCTCTTCTACCGTAATAAAATCTTCTTCGATCACTGAACTGTTATCCCCCACATTATTGAATGCGGTAAGGGTTACATCAAAGACACCGGCACTGTTATAGGTAACCGTAGGGTTCTCTTCGTTACTCTGTGAAGGGCTTCCTCCGCTAAAGACCCATGTGTAGGCGGTTGAATTCTGAGAGGTATTCGTAAAGGTCACCTGGGTACCGGTTGTCACCGTGGTGGATTGAACGGTAAAACTCGCTACCGGAAACTGGTCTGCCGGGGTATCACTGGAATCATTGTCTGTATTGCAGGCCGCCATCAATATCAGACCTAAACCAAAAACTACTATTTTTTTCATTTCGCTTTCTTTATTGTGTAGCGTGAGTTCTTAAAAACTTACAAAAATCAGCCGTTTAATTTAACCCAAAAAAATGATAGGGACTGGGATAAATCAAATCCGCGGGAGCCATTAGGCTCCGTAAAAATAAGCAGTAATTTTCAAAGGTAAATTATCGGTTAATGGTCTGAAATGCGAAATGCAATATTTTAAATGGTTCCATCTTCCATAGCCTGTTCACCAAAATATTCCCTGATATCCACATCCGTCATGGGCTGAAGTGGGCCGAAAACGATCTCTTTATAGACTTTCTCGGTCAGGCTGCCAGGGGTGAGGAAACGGGTTCCCATCAGATGGCGGGCTTTGGAGACGATCTCCTCCGCGAAGTGGGTGGAAAAATATTTGGCGACAACAGAACTCTCGAAAATCCTTTTCAGTTTTCTTTTGTTGTCCTTTCTGAAATCTGCCAGGGCGCTTCCTGCTTCATTGCTGAGCTGAGCTGCAGCCTGGTATCGGATTCTCAGTTCTCCCATGGCGTCTAGAAAGCTTTCGGATTCCGCGAGTAATTTGCCTTTTTTTATTCTTTTTGAAGCAAATGCCTTTAGGTTTTTCAGCACTGCCTGCGCTGCACCAAGGTAGGGCGCAGGTATCAGGGCCTGGAACCAGGATCTTTGGTATATCAACAGGTCACAACGCTCATCTTCATCGGCATCGAGTCGAATCACCCCGGAACTGTCTACCCGGACGTTTCTGAATTCTACTGATTTGGTAAAGGAACCCTCCATGGTTTCACCGAAAGCGGTGTCCTTGAATACAATGCCTTCCTGATCCAAAGGAATAAAGAAAACAGCCTTTTCCCCGGTCTTCATCTCAGCGGTGAAAACCGCGTAATCCGCGATCCCGGAAAGCGACATAAAGGGAGCTTCGCCGCTTATCACATAGCTATCCCCACTTTTGTCTGCCACTATGGCCTGGTTTCCATCCACAGACTTAAAAGTGCGCACAGATCCCGTATTAGCGATGAGCAGGCGCTCTTTTTTGATCTTTTTCAGCAGTATTTCTCTTTTCCAGTATTCCTTACTGGTTTTGGAAAAGGGGTAGGAAGCCACCGCGGCTAAAATATAGTAATGCATGGAGAGCGCTACGGAAACCGGTATGGAGATCTCGCCCAGCATCTGAAGGAAATCAAAGCATTGTTCGTGAACCAGTTTAGTGTCTTTTTCATAACAGGGTATGAAAGGGAGCCTGCTCGCTTTGATCTGGTCGTAAAAAGCGTAATAGTTCTTGTCTTTTTCTGCGGTCTTTAAAGCCTGCAGTATGTTATCTGTCGCGGAGTTTTCGAATACGTGTGTTCGATCCAGGAGGTTAGTGCTCATGTCGCTGTTTTTTAAGACTTCTTGTGCTATCTCAGTTAATGTGACGTATGAGCCCTTATTTTGTTTCCAAATATTCCGGACTTTAACATTTTATAAACAGCTTGGGAGTGGTTGAAGCCTTGTGTGCAGTATGGGGATATCCTACTAAGGCCTGAACAAGAATGGGATAAAGGATCCGAAGTCCGAAAAACGAGGAGGACGAGGATTAGTGTTTGTGCCTTTTATAGTGTTGCCTGAGGATGTCTTCTCCGAAATCGTTCTTTTTTTCCCGCCATATGGTATGAATGTGGTTTCCGTCATTTTGGAACCCCACATTGTCATATTCTATGATATAGTCCGGAGAATGTATAAGATAGTAATGGGGTTGTTTCCGTTCGTAGCTCCCTATCCAGGCGAAAAAAATGTTCTCCGGACCCGATCTATTCAGTTTCCTGAGTGCTTCCGTGGCCTTGTTTTCTTCCAGGTTGTTGATATATTCTTTTATCAGGCGTACAAGAAGCTTCTGTTGCACTTCTGTAAGCTGGTCCGCGCTGATTCCATAGTATTCTGTAATTCTTTTGTTGTCCTGCGGATTAGTGATGATGTCTGCCGGTACTTCCTGGCTAAGGGTGGCAATTTCTTTCTGATGGCTGTCCATGGAATTAATAAGGGCTATGCCGTAGTCTTCTTCTTTACTTAACACCCGGAGTCCGGCAAACTTGGTAGATGTCACCTCGGCCGGGTCTGCTCCCATAAACAGGGGAGTCATTGAGATCTCAGTACTGGCCATGGTAAGGTTGATGGACAGGTGGTGCCCTTCGAATTTTAGTCCCCATGGGTCTATCATATCCGGGACGTTCCAGAGGGAAATATAAAAATTGTCATAGTCCCATTCCAGGCTCATGATCTCTTTGTAGGTCCTCTGGCTAATCTGCTTGCGTTCCAGTGCCAGGGCAGTACCCTCGTTCAAAATATCATCCAGTTTCATGATACTGGTGGTTTTCAGATATCCCTGGGAGCTGAGAAAAGTAAGTAGTAGTTGATGAAATTTGATCTTGCTCTCTTCGGAGAGACTTCCAAATTGCAATCCAGGCCTGGACACCATCCCAACGGGAAAATTGGTCCATTTGGTTCGGGTGGAATCCTGCAGTTGATATTGGACCAACACCTGTTGTTCGGCGTTGAGGGTATTCAAAAACTCTTCTGTGGCAGATACAATTTCCTCTGTATATTGCCCATAACTCAGCTGATAACCCAATAACCAAAGGGAAATCAAAAAAAACAAATACTTCTGTCTCATAAATTCTCGTACGAGAAACGGGAAGATAGACTACCCGATTAGTATAGCACTGTAATTTAGTAAATAATCAGGATACTGCTTCAACGGTTTTTGGTGGCCTGATCCCCATGACCAAAAGCCAGAGACAAAGGGAGAATTCTCCCAGATCCGCGGGCAGGGTGATGTTTGCAAGTAATATTGAATCAAAATCGGGAAAAAGAAAATACCAAAAGTAATCAATAAAATCCCCGACAAACCCCAGCATTAAAAAGACGCCAATAATCTTAGGAATACGCCCGGATTTGTATATGAGATATCCCAAGGGCAGTAGATACAGCCCGTAGAAGATCTGGGCGATCTTATAGCCCTTGCCGTGTAATTTCAAAAAGAAAGTGGACCAGCCATCCCGTTGGTCCGCCGAAAGCGCCCCCAGATAATCACTTCCGTTTACCATCTCCAGGGCCGCGATCTGATTGATCGAATTCAGGCAGAGTATAGTTACTGCAACGGACACGCTGAGGATCATTAATCGAAGAAGGTTTTTATTTACGGACAAAAAAAGTGGGTGCAATATCAGTGGGAAGAGGAAATAAGCCAGGGCCATCATCAGGTCACTGACTATACCCAAAGTATAGAGGCTGCTATACTCAGCAATGTTATTTGCTGTGGCCGCGGGGTCATTAAAAACGTAAATCTGCTGGCGAACATAGAATTCTGCAAATACCCCGAATCCTATAACGGCAAGAAAGCTTAGACCGGCTAATCTTGCTCTTTGTTTATCTGAGATCATCCTGTACTTTTTTCAACTGACGATCCGCACGCGAAAATGTAACTGAAATACGGATATTACTTTGCCGTATCGGTATCACATTTTTTCACGCAGTTTGGCTGTGCCTGGAATCACAACAAAAAAATCCCGGGAAAGCCCGGGACCTTTTCGCAACCAATTGGTCATTGCTTTTTTTCAACTATACGTTTATCCATGGCTACGTACTAGGCTAAGGCTAAAAGTACGCCAACAAGGACTATCTCTCTCCCACCTAATTCACCATAAAGAGGGCATTGGCAAAAAAGAGTTTCCCATTCTCCCAAAAACCTCTGAAAAGAGGGTTGTCTACCATGTAAACCACCTGCCCTTGCCCGTATTCTTCAACCCCAAAAACCAGGGTCTTCTCCATTTTCTTCTGGGCTTCACTACCAGCAAAACCGGCCACTGGTGAAGTGTCATTCTCAATATAGGCCACTGTGCCGTCTTTGAGGTAATCAAAGCTTTGGTTCCCGAGTTTTAAGCTGTAATAATTATTGCCATATCCGTAGGCGAGCGGATGTGTGGAATCTACCTTTGTTTTAAAAATGGCCCCGGTTATCGCGTCCTTGATCTGTTCTCGGGGAGTCTTGTCGTACTGCTTAACCTTGGTTTCGCTACTGTCCTTGGCAGATTCCTTTTCCGTAATGCCAAACCCCTTTTCACCGTCTATACTTTTGATCGCTCTTCCCATGGCGATGAGTTTTCCGCCATTAGCCACCCAGTCCTTTAGCTGTTCAAGATAGTCTTCATCCAGTAGTTCGCTATATCCCCAACCTCCCGGCAATACCAGGATGTCATAAGCAGAAAGGTCCACCTCTTTGATATAGCTCGCATCCAGTACGCTGATGGGGTAGCGCAATTGCCGTTCAAAAAAGTGCCAGATTTCTCCGAAGCGAAGGGTAGAGGTAGGATCACCTGATAAGACCGCTATTTTGGCTTTGGGGATCATTTGAACCCAGGAGGATCCGAAATCTTTTCCGCTCTCTACAAAACCGGTCGCGGCAGCGGTAAGAGGCTTGCCGTGCTCCCTGGATGTTGTCATTAACTGTTGAACGAAATCCGTAATGTTTTGATTATCTCCCTTTGTAATGATCAAACTACCCCGGGCGTATTTCTTTCCGTCCAGGGTGAATGGTTTCTTTGCAAATCGCACCCGGATCCCTTTTTGCAGCAAATCTGCCAGAAATCTGGCATCCGTCATACTATTCCAGTCTCCGAGGTAGGCATAGGCATTAGGGTCCAGGTTGCTCTGGCCGGAAGTGGTCTTTTGGAATTCGCCGCCGCTCACAAGGCTCTCAGAGGCAATGGCATTAAGTCCATATGCAAATGGGAGTGACCAGGCCGTTATATCGTAGGTCAGCGAGTCGCTGAGCTTGGCATTAGGTTCAAAAAGTACTTTTACCAGGGTTCCTTTGGTTTGGTTAGTGGAAACTATAAGGCTGTTATCTCCGGTCCGGGCACTTCCGTTTCTACCCGTCTGGTAATTATAGCCTTTAACGGTGCCACCTGTACCTGAACTGTATTTTATCTGGTGCTTGTCCAGAAGCGATGTAAGCGCCAGCATATTGTCTGCCTCTCCGTTAAGCACGTAACTTTTGTATTTGTAGTTCTTGTTTCTATAGAATTTTTTGAACTCTTCGTTAAGCTTTTCGACATTATTGGCGGCTACCTCTACCGTAGAAAGCCCGGTGGTATGATGATGGGCTATCCTGTCATTTAGAGTTAAGGTATCGCCGATCTTCATTTTTATACCAAGTCCGGCCCTGCCGCTGCCTCCCTGCTCATAGGTCATACCTATGGATCCATTATAGGTAGGGTAAGTGTCCCCATAACTGGGGTAGAAAAGGTCAAAAACCTCCTTGGTAAAATAGAACCATCCATTGGCATCGAAGTATCTCGCATGGTTTTTTCCAATGGTTTCCTGGAAATCCCGCTGGAAATCTGTTATCACCTCGTGAAAGGGCTCCGCAGCAGGGGCGAAATAATAAGGATTGTCCACGCCTTGTTCGTGAAAATCAACGTGTACATGAGGTAGCCACTTGTTGAATTTCTTCAAACGCTGCCTGCTTTCAAGTTGTGTGAGCCAGGCCCAGTCACGGTTGAGGTCGAACATATAGTGATTGCTTCTGCCGCTCCACCACCCCTCGTGGTGTTCCTTGCTGTTCGGGTCTACATTATACGGACTGTTTTTGTATTGATTGTACCAGTTTACATAGCGGTCTCTTCCGTCTGGATTGATACAGGGGTCTATGATAACCACTGTATTTTCAAGGTAGGAACTCTTATTGGTCAACAGCTCGTAAATGGTCTGCATAGATGCTTCTGTACTTACACTTTCATTACCGTGTACATTATAGCTTAGCCAGACAATAGCCTTTGTGGAATTACTTTCACCAGAGGTACTTTTAAGATGTTCCTCGCGAATAGATTCCAGATCATTGATATTTTGGGAGGTTGATACATAAGCGATCATCAACCTCCTACCCTCATTGCTCTTGCCGTATTCTTCAAGCTTTACCCGGTCTGCAGCGGCCTGGGAGAGGTACTCATAATAGTCTACCACCTGGTGATGCCGGGTAAAGCGCGAACCGAGTTCGTATCCGAGAAATTCAGATGGGGACTTGAGCTCCTGGGCATTCAAAAAGATCGTAAAAACAAGTGCTATTACAGAGAGGGTCTGTCTCATATACTTTGATTTGTCTGGTGATTCGCCAAATCTAAGGAATAATGACGAGTTTTCGCTTTTCGCGGCAGTTTGAATCCGATGGTCCGGTGAGTTTGGGTAATTAACGTATTTTTAGGAGAAGAAAAACCCAGGAATTTTATCTTTGGTCGGATTTTATTTCTTCAGATGGAAGTTGATTGTATTTCTTTTAGGCAAACCGGATACTTTTCAAATTTGATTTGTGATTATCTCTCCGAAAAAGAAAACCTGAAACCTTTTTATCACAGATTTCCCAATCTGGAAGCTTTCCAAAAACAAATACAGGAGAAACAGCAAACGTTTCCCCTGGAAAATCGCAGCGTGCTTGCCAGGGTTTTAGAGGAGCAGTATGCCGGAATGGACATCTCCAAAAAGACCAAAAGTAATATAGCCCTCCTGAGGGATGAACTTACCTTTACGGTGGTCACAGGACATCAGTTGAACCTCTTTACCGGGCCGCTTTACTTTTTATACAAAATCGTATCTACGATAAAGCTTACGGAAGCCCTCAAAAAAGCTTATCCTCAATATCACTTTGTTCCGGTCTATTGGATGGCTACCGAGGATCACGATTTTGAAGAGATCAATTACTTCAATTTTCGGGGTAAAAAGCTTCAATGGAGTAAGGATGCCTCCGGCGCAGTTGGAAAACTGGACACGGAAGGGCTGGACCAGGTGTTAGAGGCTTTTACTCAGATACTGGAACCTGGAAAAAACTCAGATAGCCTGAAAGCACTTTTTGAACAGGCCTACTTAGAGAATAACGATCTGAGCTCCGCTACCCGATATCTGGCTAATGAACTTTTTAAACCCTACGGCCTGGTGATCCTGGATGCAGACGATCACCGTTTGAAAACCTTGCTTACACCTTATATCAAAAAGGATATTCTTGAGAATTCCTCCTTTACAAAAGTTACCGAAGCGATTGCCGAACTCAGGGAACTGGACGGTCAGTACAATATCCAGGTAAACCCCAGGGAGATCAATTATTTCTACCTGCAAGATGGATTGAGGGAGCGTATTGTGGAGAAAGACGGAAAATATCAGGTGCTGAATACGGAGCTTGAATTTAGCAGGGAGCAATTGGTAGAAACCATAGATTCGCGACCTGAACGGTTTTCTCCCAATGTGATCACCAGACCTTTGTATCAGGAGGTGATCTTACCGAATCTCTGCTATATTGGCGGTGGAGGAGAACTGGCCTATTGGCTGGAACTTAAATCTTCCTTTGAGGCTTTGGAAATTCCCTTCCCAATCCTGCTTTTGCGTAATTCGGCGGTGCTGCTCTCCGAAAAACAAGGGAGAAAAATGGAGAAACTGGGATTAAAAGCCAGCGATCTGTTCCTAAAACAAAGCAGCTTTATAAACAAGAAGATCAGGGAGATCTCCAATATTGAGATCGATTTTAGCCCACAGAAGCAGTTGTTGGAAGAGCATTTTGAAAGCCTATACGAGCTTGCAGAGCAAACGGACCCTTCTTTTTTGGGTGCAGTCAAGGCACAGGAAGTCAAACAGAAAAAAGGTCTGGACCATCTGGAAAAACGTCTTTTAAAGGCCCAGAAAAGAAAGCTAAAAGACCAGGTGATCCGTATGACAGATCTGCAAAACGACCTCTTTCCGAATCAGAGTCTTCAGGAGCGAAACCAGAATTTTTCTGAATTGTACCTGCAGTTGGGAGATGATCTGATCCCTTTCCTAATGAAAGCGCTGGACCCGCTTCAACTTGAGTTTTTGATCGCCAAATACTGAGAGCTGCGAGCAGGGATCTATTTCCCTTTTCTACCCTACTTTTGTCAAAAATTATCCTGATGCACAATATCGATATTGCCTTGGTGGAAATGACATTGGATGTCATGAAATACGCTATCAACCGTATCACCAATACTTCTCCCGAACTGGGAAAACCTGAAAAAGCGGAAACCTTAAAGGAAAAGGTGGGAGATACCGTAACTCCGGAAGGGATAGGAGGGGAGAAGGCCTTTCAGTTATTCCGGGATGTACTGGTAAAGGCCACCGTTCCCATAGATCATCCCAGGCATTTGGCTTTTGTGCCTGCCGCGCCAACACGGGCTGCCGTGATGTTTGACCTGGTTACTTCCGCTTCCAGTATTCACGGAGCTTACTGGATGGAAGGAGCAGGAGGGATCTTTTGTGAGAACGAGGCGATGAACTGGCTGGTTTCCCTTACCGGAATGCCCGAAGGCGCATTTGGAGTATTTACCAGCGGGGGTACGGCTGCGAATTTATCTGCCATGGTCACAGCCAGGGAGTACTGGAGGCGCCGGGCCGAAAACCGGAATAGAAAAGGGCTGATCATCACTTCAGTGGGAGCTCACTCTTCTATAAAAGCTATGGCAAAGGTCATTGATGCGGATGTTTTGCTCGTGGAAGTGGAAGATCTGATGACGGCCGGGCATTTAAAGGCAAAGATAGCATCACTTTCATCGGAACAACGCCAGAGACTTTTTGCGGTGGTCGCCACAGGTGGCACTACCAATGCAGGGATAGTAGATGACCTGGAAAGCATTGCCGGGATCTGCCGCGAACAAAAACTTTGGTTTCACGTGGATGCCGCGTACGGCGGGGGAGCGCTGGTGGCAGACTCGGTGAGATCCCTGTTTAAAGGAATTGAACAGGCGGATAGTATTACCATAGACCCTCATAAATGGCTGTTTTCGCCTTACGATTGCGGTACCGTGATTTACCGGGATCCGGAATTAGCAAGAGAAGCGCATGAACAGGAAGGATCTTATCTGGAGATATTTAAGGACGAGGGAGCCCGGGGTTTTAATCCGGCAGACTATCAGATACAACTAACCCGAAGGCTGCGCGGCCTACCGCTGTGGTTTTCCCTGGCAACCCATGGAACTGACCGCTATAAATGGGCGGTTGAACGGGGGATTGAGCTGGCCAATCTGGCCGGGAAAATGATAACGGAAGACCCCAAGCTGGAACTCGTAAGACCTCCGAGCCTGTCTTGTGTGCTTTTCAGGCGTAAGGGCTGGCAGGAAGCGCAATACAAAGATTGGACATTTAAGAATCACCGCGACGGACTGGCACTTGTAGCCCCCACTAAATGGAAAACCAGGGATGCGGTGGAGACTGTGGCCAGATTTTGCTTTATCAATCCGGATACCACTGAAGAAGATATAAGGATAATCCTGGATACTATGAGCTAAGGTACCAGGAATTCTCCGGTCCACAGGCCCTGATCTTTGGAGAATCGAACGCGAATATGATCCGGGTCAGACAGTCTCAGGTACTCGATCTTAAAGGGAGTCACCTCTACTACACAGAAATAATCATCTTCCTTGAGGTAATCTAAGGGCCCTTGTCCTTCAAGGGCACTGCCCGGGGCCTTACTGGTTGTGTAGTCCCTCTTTCCTCTGGGGTCTATTCCCTCCCGGTGGCGGAGATAGGTCTCAGATCCGGTGTGAACAGTGGCGAGGCCTTCCACCTTTAGTTGCAACAGCTTTTCAGGATGATAGAACAACATCCCCACTTTGCTGTTTTCTTTGATGTGAATGATCTTTTTAGACCGTTGATCTGTATAAAAGAGAAGATCCATTTCTTCGGTAAGTTCTCGCAGAACAACGGTTCGTAGCCTTGCCATATGGTCTAAACCTACCGTACCAAGGGTAAAATAGCGGAAAGGATGCCCCTTTTTGGTAGCTCCCGACAACAATTCTTCTTTTATTTCGCTCCAGAAAACACTTGTCATTACAGGGCTTTTCAAATAAAATTAAAAAAAAATGAAAAAATAGGTAGGGTATTTTTAATGTTAGTTGTTTTATAATCAAATGCTGCGAAAAAGGAGTACTAAACTTCATCCTTTTGAAGCCCCAATCAAGAGGGTGAAGTTTTAAGAAAGATAATATTATTTGTGTCATAATAAGTTCATGTGTTTAGGTTGGTTTTTGATTTGAAAAGCCCTGACGTTAACGGTCAGGGCTTTTTCTTTGAGATCTATTAAAAGCAAGCGGTATTTAACGTCTGGCTTTAGCTCTTTGCTGTAATGCCTTTAATTCCTCAGAGGTATTACAACTTCCAAGCTCGAGCCGGGCACTTGCCACGATCTCAGAATTATTGAAGATATCAAAAGTGCCAACCTCTTTTTCTTCCCCGTTAATGACCATAAAATGGGTGTATTCTTTGGTTTCGTGATTGTACACAAACCCTACATCCCCCAACTGCTCTGTAAGTTCAGAAACACAGGCCTCCACGTTCTTTTTCAGGCCTTCCAATTCCTCCATGGTAGGGAGTTCATCAACAATAAGCTGGGCGTCAAAACGGATACCGTCCGCCTCCTGAATGTATTTTACATTATCAGCCGCTTCATTGAGTTGTGAAACTTGAGTTGAGTTGAGAATAGTGCGGTTTATTTTTATCGTTCTCTTGTTGGTTTGTTTCCACAAATTGCCGCATCCGAAGGTTTTATGACCATGGGTAATGGATACGGTAACACTCTTGTTTATTTTGTTCAGCCCGGCCAGATTCCGGAGAGCAGCTTCCAACTCTGTTCTGGTCTGGGCGTTGTCATTGGAATTGTTTACGGCGTTTTTCAGTCGGGTAAGCGCGTCCTTGTACGGTTTGACCGCGCTTTTTACTACTGCGGCAATATTGTCACTACAGAGTTTGCGATTGTTGTCATTCAATATTTTGTTAGCCTGACTTCTTCCACTTTTAATGCCATTGTCTTCTGCAGTATTTATTTCAGCCAGGGCCCGGTCAATGATCCCCGGTAGGGCAGTTCTTAATCCTCTCAGGCTGAGCTCAAATTCGTAGTTCTCATTGGCTTTTTCCAGGTCTTCCAGGGCTTTTTCCGTGGTTTCAATAGCTTGATCGATCTGGGCCGTAACCGTCTCTGAAATACCATCAGTAAAGTTATTCGGCGCTGTGGCAATACAGCGAGTCTCGTCCTTAGTGATTATAGCTGTGGCACCCCAGACATCATCGCCGGAAACTACTTCTCCCGTCATAGTAAATTCGTTCTGAGTAAGCCTTAAAGAGCCCTGTACACCTTGATTTCCAGTAGGCATTTCCAATCCCAGTGAGCCGGACAGCCCCAGATCAAATGCTCCTGTTTCTTCTACATAACCATAAGCGTTTAGGTTTCCATTGGGTTTTACAGGAATAAAGTCTGGCCACCAGGAAAGGTCTGGCTCTACCAGGCCGTTCACAAAAGCCTGTGCTTTAATGCCCTCCTTTGAGCTGGCTTCCGCTACAATAGCTGTACTGCCCTTGCCAATAGGGAAACCAAAGGAAATGATGCCCTTAATATCCGCTGAAAAGTTGATATTACCATTGATCCCGGCCCTGTAACCATATCCGATTTCAGAATTCATAGGCTCCTTTAGGTTGAAATCTACGCTGAAACCTTTGTTTTGGTAGTACAGGCCGCTGGCTTCAAGCACTTTCCAAAAAGAAAAGGTACCACCGGTAACCGATTTTGCATCAAAAGAAACAATGTTTTCAACAGGCAGGCTGGGTTCATAGACCAAATTTGCCCCGTATGAAGCGCCAAAGCTAACGCCCATTACTTCCCCATCATCTTCATTGTTTCCATTACCATCGTTGTTCCCATCTCCGTTGTTTCCGTCACCATTGTTATTTCCATCCCCGCTGTTATTTCCTAAAGCACTACCACCCAGGGAATAGAAGAACATAGGGTCGGTAAAGTCCTGTATCAGAGTAATATGGCCGCCAACCGGAACGGCAATAGTAATGGGTTTAGTGGCATCAGGATCGTCATTGGCCCCAACGCTTACTTCAAGCGCTACCGCAATGGCGAATACAAAATAATGGCGGTCGTCTTTCAGCTTGATTTCAAAATTGCGGTTTTCGTTCAGGAATTTCCCGCTAAAGAAGCCCACGTCCGCGGAGACCGGATCCGCAATTTCAAAGTAGTTAGAAGGAGAAGGTACCTCTGCCGTACCGCTGATGCTCATCAAACTACCGTCCTCATTGAATTCCACATCAAGGTCTGCTTCATTAAAGACCACTGTTTCGCCTGATTCGGTTTCCATACTGAGCTTTCCTTCCACCATATAGCCGTTCTCAGTTTCGGTAACATTGCCCTCGGGCTTCAAATCTTCCCTGTTAAGCTCTCCGGTGATCCCTCCTGCATTGTCATTGCAGCTATCCGCACAGAGTTCAGGATTGCTGCACGGGTCTGATTTACAGGGATCGCTCCCAATGGGTTCAAAATTCGACTCGTCCTTGCTGCAGTTAAGTGTAACTGCAATGGAAAGCAAGAGAAGAAGTATTCTGGAAATTCTGATCTGTGGTTTCATAATGGCGTTTTTGTGGTTAAACAATAATTCTTTAGGACCTAATCCCATTGGATCGTTGTGGTGCTCAATCCCTGATAGGCATAGGTTGATCCGCTACTGGGATCGTTCACATATTCCTCCACTTCACCTGATTGAAAATGAAAGGCTTCTGAGGAGTCCTTTCTGGATGCACCGTTACGTGGAGCATAGTACATGGACAAATAGCCGGTAGTATTCACCGGGGAGTAATTGTATTTAAGTACAAAGAAGGCTTCTCTGTCTTCACTGGTTTTTTCAGGTAAAGGATTGCCGATCGCGGTATAGCCTTCTCTAAAACCAGTCTCAGAAATTCTCACCTTATTACCTTCGGTTACTTCAAAAACCCCTGATCCAGAGAAAAAGCGAATAGCAAACAGGTAGCTCCCTTCCGGCATAGTCGCATCTGTGACATTGGTTATAGAGAAACCGAGGGTATCGGAATTGCCGAGACTGGTTCCTATAAGGACCGGAAATGAATAATCTTCTTTTGAGGTCCCGCTATAGGAGACATCTTCCATTTCCTCTTCCAGGCTTTCGAATTCCTCGGCGGTAATTTCTATCCAATCCCCTTGCTCGGCTGCCAGATAAGCATCCCTGGAGGTTGTAAGCAGGCCTTCAATAACGTCAACAAAATCCGTAAGGGTTATGGTAATGGTGGCTGTTAGCGATTCGCTGCCGTTTGAAACCGTGATTGTTCCGCTTACAACAGTGTTCAGCTCGTAATCAAAAACGGATTCATCTGCTACAGAAACCTCTAAAGTGGCAGGGTCAAAGGCAAAGGCATCGCTACTCAATGTGTGGGTAAGGCTTCCCGGAAGGTCTGTAGTTAAGGAGCCGAGTATAAAACCTGCCTCCGGGTTTTCTACTATAGTGGCCTCGAGGTCACTTATAGTGTATTCTGGATCTGGATTACCGTCAGGGTCTTGCTCGTCTTCTGAATCATCGCTGCTGCAGGCTAATGCAAGGATCAGAAAGGGGAAAATGAGCCATCTTTTGCAAAGTGTTTTTTGTGTTTTCATCCTTAGCTGTTTTTGTGGTTCAACATTCTGGGTTTTTGTGTATCTCGCCGGGCCTGGTCTGCAGCCCATCGCCAGGCAAGACCACAAAAACGGATTGTTATCTTATTCCTCGTAATTAGATAACAACTCAAACATATAATGTAATAATCCGGTCTAAAAATTTCCAGGGGGTACAAAGGGGGTACACCTCAAAGTATCAATAAAATCAGGTCTTTTCCGGGGATCAGCTGTTCACGCTATATCTGCATTACGGTGTTTTCAAGGGACTCCTTAGGGTTGAGCCCCATCTTTTTACGCAGCCTCTGACGGGCTTTTTTAATTCCATCCGCGGAGACGTTCAAAATGATAGCGATTTCCTTGGAAGACATATTCATTTTAAGCAAAGCCATAAAGCGAAGCTCATTTTTGGTTACCTCCGGGTAGAGCGATTTTACGTTTTTACTGAAGTCCTTATGGACCTGCTCAAAATACTGTGTGAAGTTCTCCCAGTTTTTGTCATCCTGCTTGTCAAAATTGATAGTGCGGATCAGTTGTTCATAACCGCCCTGATTTTGGCTTAGCTTCAATTCCCTGGCTTTCTGTATCACTCTTTCCAGGACTTCGTTTTTCTTAGCCAGGTGCAAGGCATGCGTGGTGAGTTCTTTTTTCTTAAAAGCCAGTTCCGCATCTACCCTTTGTTTCTCTGCTCTGTTCCGCTTCATTTTTTGGCGGATGGCGTAAAATCCGATTATGGATAAGAGCAGGCCAATCCCCATGACTAGCCGCTGAAGATTCCCTATTTCAGCTTTTTGCTCCAACAAACTGATTTCCTGGTTTTGCAAGGCTATTTGCTGTTCCTTGGTCTCTATGTCAAAAATGGCGCGCATTTCCTCAATTTGTTCTGATTTTCTGATGTTGAAGATGCTGTCATTTAGTTCGTTGTATTTGGAAAAATCCTGATATGCGGCCTGGTAGTCCCTTAGTTGAATGAAGGATTCTGAACGCCTGAGATAAGATTCAGCCGCATCCGCAAGAGACCGCAGGCTGTCCGAGATCACAATGGCCTTTTCCAGATGAGATATTGCCGCTTCCGGCTGATTCATTTTGTTGTATAAAAGCCCGAGACTGGAATAGGTTTTGTTGATCTCTGTAGGGTTGTCCATTTCGCTGTATACCTCAAGTGAACGATTAAGGCTTTCCCGGGCTTCCGGGAACTTGTTCAATGTAATATAGGCGTTGCCCAATAGATCATGGGCGGCAGCCTCCTTCAGCTGGAATCTGTTTTCGTCCGCGATCTTTATCGAATTCTTAAGGTATTCTACGGCCTCATCTGCCCGGTGCAGAAGCAGCATGTTTTCCCCGATGTGCCTCAATGCGTCGCATGCCCAAAGCAGGTCCTTGAATTCCTCATAGACCTTATAAGCCTGGTTGAAATGGATTATACTCTGTTCATAATTTGTCATTTTCATTTCGATTTGGCCGAGCAAGGTGTAGGCGTCTGCCTCAAAAAGAGGATCTCCAGCCCTTTCCTGATACAGTTCCAGGCTGCGCAAACCGTGTTTTAGCGCCAGGTTATAGCGGCCCCGCCGCAAATTCATTTCCGAAAGCTCATAAAAGGTAGATCCGATATATTTAAAATCTATTTCCCTGGCTACAGCAATTGTATCTCGATTTTCAAATAGCTCAATACTCTTTTTTAAATATTCCTCGGCCTCCTTAAACTCATTTTTACGTGCCAGCAGCACAGCAAATCGGTTGTTTGCCGTCAGTATGCCTCCTATGTTCTGTGATCTGGTCACTACATCCAGGGTAGCTTGATGGTAATATTGGGCAGAATCCAGTTCGTCCTTATTTAGAAAATATGAGCCCAGTTGGTTGTAGCCTAGTCCAACCCCGTGTTCGTAGTTGATCTCTTTGGATATACGAACCATTTGGTGGGCGTATTTGTAAGCCTTTTCAGGGTTTGTATAGGTCAGGTTTTGCAGTACCAAAGTACCTATCCGAATCTTGGTGGTATCGTTCGGCCGATTATGATATACGGCCAATAAACTGTCTATATTTTTATATTCCTGTGCGCTTGAGGAGATTGTAAATATCCACACCATTGTCAGGAACAGTATTACTGTAGATTTCATAGCGGATACGTTTGTATTAAATGTAATGAATACCAGTTAGTTAGGCGATGTTGGAAACCCCGACTTTTGTAGCCGGGGTATCTTTAAACTAACTCAAAAAAGGACACTAATTGATTACCCAGGGTCCGTCCCATCGGTCCGGATCAGTGGCAAAAGAAAACCACTCCTGAATTTCGTCTCCTGCTTCATTTACAAAGAGGTATCTCACGCTGCTGCCTCCAAGGGAAAAGTTTGTGGCTGCGCCTACTTTTTCAAACTGATCACCTCCGACCTCAGGACCATTCTCAAACCAATCCTTTGAGCTTACTGGATTTGACCAACTTCCAGCGCCGGTGCGCGTATAGATCTGGTATCGTTCTCCGGGCTTACCGAAGTAGGCCATCTTTACGGCACCTATTCGCAATCCGGCCTCAAAGCCGTCGGTTCCTATTACAAAGTTTCCGCTATCCCCAAAAACCTCGTTCACCAGCAGGACGCTACCAGCTGAACCGATCGGGCCAGGGGGTAATGTGTTTGCAGTATATGGATCAAATCTGAAGATTTGAAGCTTGAACCCGTCAACATCGGTGATATAAAGCCTCGGGTCTGCATCATCGGGAAAGCGGGCTGCGGAGCCTACATTTTCTAGTTCTAAACCGCCCAAGGGACCATCAGGGTCTGCAATATCAAAGATCCTTCTGTTCCCATCACTCAGAATTCCAGGGGTGTTGCCATTAAACCAGGCATATTTATCTCCCGCCTTGTTGAATACGAGAACGTCACTGCCAAATAGATTCGCTACTGCTCCTATCCCGTCGTCAAACAAGTCTACAAGGTCCTTGTATAGTCCGGGAGGTAAAATACCTTTTAACTCGCATTCCACCACGTCGTATTCTGTGGCAATGCTGGTGCCTACGATTCGGTCGGGCCTTTTTACACTTCGAACAACGTAGGAGAGCGGTAAACCAGCTCTGATATCGGTATCTTCCGCCAGTTTGTCTGCAATATCCGCTATAGTGGACTCTCCGGCCAGCTGAAAAGTACCTTTTGCATCACCGCCGTAAGCGATAACCTTGATCTTTAGGTCTTTGAGTTCCTGGAATGCGTTTACCTTCACTTCACCTTCAACCTGATTTCTAAATGCGCCATAAGCTACATTGAGTTTGGCAGACATTTCTTGTCTGCTTGAAGTAGACTCAATCAACATATAGAAGATCCTGCCGTAAGTCACGGAAGAAATAAAGGTAGCAGGATTGTCTGCCTGAACATAGGTAGCCAGATCCTCCGGTGTTACGCTTGAATCAAAGATCTCTTCCAGGCTGGTAGGCAGATCAAAACTCATAGTGTAATAAGACTGGTTGAGTTTTACCAGGGTACGATTGAATTGCTTTTCGGTGCTAAAAGACATGTCTGAAGAAACCTTGGTAGTAAAAGTTTTTACGTCCAGGCCAAGCTCAACCGCAAGCTGGCTTTCACTTTCAATCTGAACGATATCCAGTTGGAAATTGGCAGCGGTTACTTCTCCGGCTCCGGCGATAATATTGTTCATCGCGTTTTGAACACTGCTCTTGGTTACTTCATCCACATCGAAATTGGAGTTCAGATTCCCGTTGTTTAAATTGTATGAAATGGATCCTCCGGCCCTTTTTACAACAATGGGTGAAGGGGTGGCATCCGATAGGGTTTTTCCTTGCAGAAGGGCTCCCGGATAGATAACATCCGCTGTGGTATTGAACAGCGGAAATTGTCCGTTGCCATCCAGAACACTGAGCGTTTTCCTGGTGCAAACGAATCTTCGCTCAACCGTCTCATCTTCGTCATCCTTCTCCTCATAATCCTCATTTTCAGGTGGAAATTCCTGCAGTACCTCTTCGGTTCGAGACTGTGGGAAGGAGGCTACATCCGCTCCCAGGGCTACAACTTCGTCGAAACTCGTCGGAGTTGGTTGTGGGTCAGGGTTACCATCCGGACCGGGTTCTTCACCTCCGTCGTCCGAACTACTACAGGCCAGGGCCAGTACAAGTAATGGCATGATCAACCATTTTCTGATCAACTCGTTTTGTGATTTCATGATACTTTGTTTTGTGGTTATACTTCTTGTTATTTTGTGCGACTTGCCCGGTAACGGTCTGCAGCCCTTAGCCGAGCAAGACCACAAAACGGTTGTCTTAAAAGGCATGATTGCCAAAAGACATCACAAACCTAGGCTGCTGATTTCAGGCTAAAAAAAATCGAAGGTGGACAAAGGGTGGACACCCCAAAACTTTTAGAGGGACAAAAAGGGGACAGGTTCCGGATGCCCCGTAACTAAAGGGATAAGACCATATCCTGAAGGGATTCCTCGGAGGAGATATCCAGCTTTTTACGCAGCCGGTAACGGGCTTTTTTAATGCCCTCCTGGGAGATATTAAGGATATTTGCGATTTGTTTGGAAGACAGATTCATCTTCAATAAAGCCATTAGGCGGAGCTCATTTGAAGTAACCTGAGGGAATTTAGATTTCACATTACTGTTAAAATCCTTGTGTACCTCTTCAAAGTAGCGGGCAAAATTTTCCCAGTTGTTATCGTCCTGCAGATCAAAATTAATCGTGCGGATCAATTGTTGATAACCTCCGTTGGAATTCTCATTGGCTTTGAGCTCTTTAGCCTTCTGTTTCAGGCTTTCCAGGGTTTCATTTTTCCGAGCCAAATGCAAAGCGTGGGTGGTGAGCTCTTTCTTTTTGAAGGCCAGTTCCGCATCCACTTTTTCCTTTTCGGCCTTGTTTCTCTTTAACTTCTGACGGATACCGTAGAAACCTAGTAATGATAGCAGTAAGGCGCCCCCCAAGAGTATCTGCTGCAGGCGGGTTATTTCAGCCTTTTGCTCCAGCAGGTCGATCTCTTTTTCCTGTAGTACGATTTGCTGCTCCTTTTTTTCAGTGTCGTATATGGTCCTTAACTCCTCAATTTGCTGAGACTTGGTAGTATTGAAAATAGAATCTTTTAAGAGGGAGTGCTGTTTGTAATCCCTTAGGGAAAGGTCCTTATTTCCCTGTGCCTCACGTGCAATAGACCTTATTAGATAAGAATTACTGAGTTCCGGAAGTGATCCAAGCTGCTCGGACAACGCTATGGCCTCGGTAGTTCGGGTTACTGCAGACTGACTATTCCCCATTTCCAGCGCTAAGCTGGCCAGTTCATTGAGGTCCTCCGCTTTTTCTTTCCTGAAGCCGGAACCATCGTGTAGCTTAAGGGCCTGGTTCAGAAAGTTTTCCGAGGCGCGATAATTCCCGATGTAGCGGTTTGCAATACCCAATTTGGCCAGTGCAGCAGCTTCTACATCGATGAATTTATGTTCCCTTCCTATTTGCAATGCATCTTCAAACTGCTCAAGAGCGAGATCATAATTTTCTATTGCCATATAAGCGGTACCCAGGTCTATGGCTGTCTGCCCCCTGTATTCGTGGTAATCGTGATCAGCAAAAATATCGTAGGCCCGTTTTGAGTAGTCGATAGCTTCTTTATAATGCTTTCTCCTGTACTCGATAACCCCCAATTCCTGAAGTGCATTTCCTATGCGCCTGGTATGCCCTATCTCCTCAAAAAATCGCAGTGCTTCCAGGGCCTGTTCCACGGCAAGTCTGTAGTTTCCCTTTTCCTTGTAAATTTCGGCCTTACCCTGATATTCCGCGCCTATCTTATTGAAACCTTCAAGATCCGAGTTTTCAATATCCGGATGCTGGTAAATACCGATATTTTCCTCGTAGTAATTCAGCGCCTGGTCGTAGTTTCCAAGTTTTTTTTCCAGGCTTGCCAGGGCGTGATTGATAAACAATTTACCTCTAAGACTACCCATCTCCTCAAACTTTCGTTTGGAAAGCTGATAATAATATCGGGCGGAATCCATCTGGCCTACATTCTCGTGATAGGTACCCATGTGAAGTATGCTGGCGCTAATGCCCTTTTTGAAATCCAGGCGGGTGGCCAGTTCGTTTTCCAGGCGTGCGTATTTCAGGGCCTGGTCTGAGTCGGTGAACATGAGCTTTTCGAAAAGCGTGCCGTAGGCCGCAACGCGTTTCTTGCTGTCAGGCATCTCAGCGGCTGCCCTGGCCAGGCTGTCTACCTGCTCCGTCCACTGCGAGAAAAGTGAACTTCCCGGGCAAAGGAAAAATAGGGCCAGTAAGAGTCTTATGTTTTGCACCTTCAAATCAAATCAAGCCTGGACCTAAAAAACAATTTGAGGACCACGCTTGATACAAGGGAACACGGAAATCTTGGTCAGCGAGGTAAAAAGTTACTTAGGCCCTTTAAAAATAAGACTTTTAATTCAAAATCAGAATAAGGATCCAAGCCCAAAAACCAACCCCTGCTGCGCAGGTACTCACTTGATCCTTTTTTTTGCTAGTCTATACGATAGGTCTTATTATCAGGCCCAACGCCCTTAATAGTCAGTGACTTCCACTCTCTGGGCAGAATAGGATCCTTCTGAACTATCCCATCATCGGTAATATCCAGCCCTCCAAATCCAAAAAGCACTACCTGCAACATCCCACCCGCACCGGTTGCAAAATAAGGGTACTCACCGGTAGCCGTCTCCGATAAAGCTCCAAAAGGAGGTCTTTTGTTAGGTTCGTAGGAACGCTTGAAAAGACGATAGGCCTCCTTGGCATCTCCTAATCGGGCGTAGAGCACCGCGAATACTGACTGGCCCATGGCCGGGCCTTCGGGTGATAGTTTTGGCTCATAGTATTTCAGGTCTTTTCTGATGGTTTCCTCATCATCAATAACATGCAGGGGATAGGATAAGAGGTTAACATCTGCCTGCTTGATGATATCGCCGTCATAGGTACTGTGTTCCATGGTTGTTCCGTCCGGGAATTTGTAGAGTTTGATTTTGGATGCCACATCAGCCCAGGAAGGGTCCGCGGTTTCTCCAACGGTTTCAGCCGCTTTTACGGCAAACTGCAGCGCGGTAATGGCAGATCCATTGGTAAAGGCATTATCGTCCACATTAGGGGCAAACTCGTTGGCGCCCACTACGTTTTTAATGCTGTAACTGCCGTCGTCATTTTTTACGGCACGGCTCACCCAGTAATCCGCGACGGCTTTGATAAGCGGATATCCTCGTTCCCTGAGCCAATCCATATTTTTCGTAACCCTGTAGTAATTCCAAAAGGCAATGGCCACATCCGCGGTAATATGGTGTTCAAAAGTGCCGGTAAGCGCCCAGGCAGGAGTGGATTCTTCGCCGGTATCGTCACTTTCCCAGGGAAACATAGCTCCCTTATAACCAAAATTGATGGCTTTCTCCCTGGCTTTGCCCAATCGGTCAGAGCGGTAGTTGACCAGGGATCTGGAGATATCCTGATTTAAAAGGAGCAGGGGAGGAAACATCCAAAGCTCTGTATCCCAAAAGATATGTCCGTTGTAATTCTGGCTGGAAAGACCCATAGGGGCGATGCTCAGATCGGAATCCCCACGTGAAAAAGCGTAAAGGTGGTATAGGGCCAGGCGAATATCCAATTGGTCTTCAAGATTACCTTCAATTTCAATATCGCCCTGCCATAGATCTTCCCAAAGCTCTTTGTGTTGTTTGAGCAACGCATCACGAGGAGTGAGCAGATTGAAGATCACAAAGCGTTCCGACTCCGATTGCGGGTCTTCAAAATCCTGGGTTGAACACTCGGCCCCTGTCCAGGCAAATTCATATACCTCACCCTTCTTTAACTCTTTTTCGAAGGAGAGGTAATTCTCGTAATCCGAAACTTTTTCATGTATCAATTCCGGTCGCTGATGTTCCCTTGTTGAATTTATGGCATGCCAGATAAAGGTCGCTGAGGTTCCGACGATATGTCTTCCAAAACGACTTTTAGCTACCGTCTGAAGTATAGGCATAGTGGTTTCAAGATCCCTTAATACCCTGAATGTGCTCACCGGTTCCTGATACTCTTCAGGAGTACTTATCTTCCCGGTCATTTTGAGTGAAATGGATTTTGTAGGAATCACCTTAACATCTATATAACCAGTGTATTGAATGTTTCTAAGTGCATAAACAGTATAAGTAATTTCTGCTTTGTCCTTAAACTTGAATGAAGTGGTAAAACCTGCGGTTTTCATGTTCAGGGTTTGCTGAAAATCGCTGATATTTTCTTCGGTTATTAGTTCACCATCTATGGTCATATCCAGATTGGCAAAATTCATTCCCAGTAAAATTTTGCTTACACCGAGCGGTGCCTCCTTATCGTAAACATTGTTTAGGATTACGGAACGCGTTGCAAATGGTTTGTCTTCAGGAAGTATCCCGATCCGTCCATTGGCGGTTACTATGCCAGTGTACTTTTCTACTTTTCCGGAGGAGAGTGTCCATCCTTCCTGGGCAAAAACGGAAACGGTCAATATTGTAAAAAGCGCGGTGGTTATTTTTTTCATTGGATAACTTTTTTGATGGTATGTATAAATATAAATAAAAGAAGCTTTCTGAAATTTTCCATTTTACTATTTTTGCCCATGCAAAACAACGTCCTTATTCTTGACTTTGGTTCCCAGTACACACAACTCATAGCAAGACGGGTTAGGGAGCTGAATATTTTCTGCGAAATCAAACCTTATAATCATTTACCTGAAGACCTGGATGAATACCAGGCCGTTATCCTTTCGGGTTCTCCTTATTCCGTACGAGCGGACGATGCTCCACATCCGGACCTATCGGGGATAAAGGGTAAAAAACCGCTGCTGGCTATCTGCTACGGGGCACAGTATCTCGCCCATTTTCACGGTGGGAATGTAGCACCTTCCAACACAAGGGAGTACGGCCGGGCCCGGCTGGGATCCATTAAAAACGATGAACCTTTCTTTTACGAGGTCTCTACAGGCTCACAGGTATGGATGAGTCATAGCGATACCATTAAAGAATTACCGGAAGGAGCTGTACTTATGGCAAGTACTGAAGATGTGACGAACGCTGCTTTCAGGATTGAAGGAGAGCAAACTTTTGGGATACAATTTCACCCGGAAGTCTATCATACCTCTCAGGGAAAACAGATCCTGGAAAACTTTCTCGTACATATTTCCGGATTACAGCAGACCTGGACACCAGATGCCTTTGTTGAAACTACCGTTAGTGAATTGAAGGAAAAGATAGGAGACGACAAGGTGATCCTCGGGCTTTCCGGCGGGGTGGATTCTACGGTTGCCGCGGTACTGCTGCACAAGGCTATTGGGGACCATTTGCATTGCATTTTTGTCAATAACGGCCTTTTGCGGAAGAATGAATTTGAGGATGTGCTGGATCAATATAAGCATATGGGCCTGAATGTCAAGGGTGTAGATGCTTCGGCACGCTTTTTGGAAGCCCTGGAGGGAGAAAGTGATCCGGAGAAGAAACGGAAGATCATCGGCAGGGTCTTTATTGAAGTTTTTGACGATGAAGCCCACCAGGTTGAGGATGCGAAATGGCTGGCACAGGGAACCATCTACCCGGATGTCATTGAATCCGTTTCAGCTACCGGAGGGCCCTCGGCAACGATTAAGAGTCACCACAATGTAGGTGGCCTGCCGGATTTTATGAAATTAAAGGTTGTGGAACCGCTAAAGATGTTGTTTAAGGATGAGGTAAGGCGTGTAGGTGCAAGTATGCATATTGCGGATGAACGACTGGGTAGACATCCCTTTCCGGGACCAGGTCTGGCTATCCGGATCCTGGGGGATATTACCGCGGAAAAGGTAGCCATACTCCAGGAAGTGGACCATATTTTTATCAATGGACTAAGGGAATGGGGACTTTATCACAAGGTCTGGCAGGCCGGAGCCATGCTTTTACCCGTAAATAGTGTAGGGGTCATGGGAGATGAACGCACTTATGAAAAGTGTGTAGCGCTGAGAGCCGTGGAAAGTACCGATGGGATGACGGCAGATTGGGTCAATTTGCCTTATGAATTTTTACAAAAAACATCCAATGATATCATAAATAAGGTTCCTGGCGTTAATAGAGTAGTATATGACATTAGTTCAAAACCTCCCGCCACTATAGAATGGGAATAAGGTAAACCGAAAACACATGCGATTTTTTATAGTCTTATCGGCTTTTTTGATGTTCACTTTGCAGTTAGCTGCGCAGGAAACTGTGACCCATGCGGTACAGGAAGGCGAAACCATTTACAGTATTGCCAGGAAGTACCGGGTAACACCTTTTAATATTTTAAAGGCCAATAAGGGCCTTAAGCAGGAAGATATCCTAAAGCCGAATACCGTACTTATCATCCCGCTGGATGCCGCTGCTTCAGATATCAAGACGAGCGATACCCGGGAAGAAGCGGAAAAAGAAGCGGAGGAGTTGGTTCAAAGACAGCCCCTCGGTTTTAAGAACCACCGGGTCCGACGAAAGGAAACCCTTTTTGGGATCGCGAAACGATACGATATCACTGAAGAGGATATTAAGCGTTACAATACGGATCTTTACGCTTCCCCCCTAAAAAAGGGTATGCGGTTGAAGATACCTGAATTCCCTGTGGTAGAAGTTGCCGAGGATTCCATTAACCTGGAAGACTTTGAAACCTATACTGTCCTCCCAAAGGAAACCAGATGGAGTATCGCCCATAAATATGGCATTACGGTAGATAGCCTGATCAACCTGAATCCGGATCTGCCGAGGACCACCAATCACCTTGCGGTAGGTCAGGAACTCATGCTCCCTAAAATCGCCGGCACTTCCGTTGATTCACTTACTGTACAGTTGTATGAATCCTATACAGTACCTCCCAAAAAGACTTTGTATAGCCTTGGCAGGGAATACGGTATACCCTCTTCGGATATCGTAAAACTGAATCCGGAAATTGTAGAACAGGGAGGTTTAAAGGAAGGCATGGTGATCCGACTTCCCAAAAAAACGTTGAAAACCGAAGAAGTTAATACGGATAACTACATTTTCTACGAGGTAAAACCAAAACAAACCATCTTTTCACTGACGCGGGACCTTTCCGTTAGATACGATGAACTACTGGAGCTCAATCCAGACCTCTCACGCGGCTTACAAGCCGGAATGGTACTGAAGCTACCCAGTGAAAGGGCGGTAGACCTTGAGGTAAAGAATGCCCTTATTCTGGATAAGATCAACCTTCTGGATAGCATTAACACAGATAATCATTTAAAGCTGATCTATTTATTGCCGTTTCGTCTGGATAAGGTCGATTTTAAAGACAGGGAAAACGCAAAAAAGACGATTTCCGGCAGAAATGACATCAAATACAGCCTTGGCCTTTATACCGGAGCCATGATAGCCTTGGATTCCATTGCAGATCTTGGGATCTCTGTAGACATTAAGACTTTTGATACCCAATTGAGCCTGGACAAAACACGGGAAATCCTTATTCGCGAAAACATAAACAACTACAACGCGGTTGTTGGGCCTTTGCAACCAAACGCCCTAAAGGAAGTTGCTGTACAGGCCGCCAATTATGACGTACCCGTGATCGCCCCTCTTGCGGCGCAGAGCGAGATCAGTCTTGCCAATGTATTCTTTTCCATCCCTGCGGACAGTCTACTGAGGCAGAAGATGCTAAACTATATTAGCACTAAGGTAACTGAGCAAAACATCATAGTGATTGCCGATGAAAAAAGGCAGAATGTTGCAGCTCAGATAAAGGAAAAGTTCCCTCTGGCCAAACTGGTGGAAGTCAAAGAAGAAGAAGAGAATATCTCTATTGACCTGGAACAATTTCAACTACAGCTTTCTGAAGATCAGGAAAACTGGGTCTTTGTAGAAACGGATAATTTTAAACTGGTTTCAAGTGTGAGTTCTATTCTGAATTCTACGATTACTGAGGATATTAGTGTTCGTATGTTTACCACCAGTAAGAACAAGGCCTTTGATAATGACGTGATCTCCAGTTCACACTTATCCAACCTCAAATTCACCTATCCTTCGGTTTATCGGGAAGTCGGCAGCGATGCCTTTGTCCGCAGGTACCGCAGGAAGTTTGGAAGCACTCCAGACCGTTACGCCGTAAGGGGCTTTGATCTGACCTTTGATCTGCTGCTGAAGCTGGCTTATAGAATGAACCTTTTCCAGGCCTCTGAGACTATAGGGGTAACAGAGTATACAGGCAATAAGTTCAATTACGCCAAGGATCTTAGCTCGGGTTATTTCAATACAGCATCCTACATTATGATGTATGAGGACATGTTCATCAAAGAAGTAAAACCACAGCAATCCAAATGACTTCTAAAGTAGAATATACCGGTGAGCTTAGAACAAAGTGTACACATGTTCGTTCGGGAAACGAATTCATAACTGATGCTCCGCTTGATAACAATGGGCTGGGGCAGGCCTTTTCACCTACGGATACCGTAGCCACAGCGCTGGCGAGTTGTATGCTAACCGTAATGGGCATTAAGGCCCGGGGGCTGGATGTAGATCTTACAGGCTCCCATGCTGAGATCACAAAACACATGGCATCCGATCCCAGAAGGATCTCAGGCATAGAGATACTGCTTCGATTGCCCTCCGGCATATCGGACAAAAGCAAGACCATACTGGAGCATACGGCCAATACCTGCCCGGTTATCCAGAGCATTCATCCGGATATCGAAAAAGAAATTGAATTCCAGTGGGTGCTGTAACTAAAATATCCCTGACGCTTTTTCTTTGCCTTGGATCTTTCCTATATGGACAAGAATATGAGACCATTCTGTGGTCGCCTGACCATCGCTTGAGTTGGAATGATTTTAAAGGAGAAGTTCCTGACTCCCCAAGGGCCGCGGCAACAACTGCAAGTGGTATAAGTTACGAGTTTTCGTCTGTTTCCAACAAGGGAAAATACGAATTAGATTATACCGTAAGTACCTTTTTCTACCCCAACAAGTCCTGGTATCAACCCAAGATTTGCGATGAGGTTATCTTAAGCCACGAACAATTGCATTTTGACATTTCGGAGTTGTTCGCGCGAAAGATGCGCAGACTAATGAACGAGACCAGCTTTACGGAAAACGTCAAGAGCGAGGTGAAGGAGATCTATTACAGAATCAACCGGGAACTTGCGGCATTTCAGCAGATGTACGACAGGGAGACCAACTTTTCCCGGAATCGCGAAAAGCAGGCCGAATGGAATAAGAAGATCGCAAAGGCTTTGCAACCGGAATATTAAAACCACCACTTTAGCAAGCCGCTAACTAATTTCAAACATCACAAATAGTTACCCCTTGCTTTAAGGCTGCTATTTTATCCTCCCAACTGGGGATGAATTCCTGGGCCACATGTCCTTGATAACCTGTTTCCAGTATGGCCTTCATAATAGCCGGATAGTATAGCTCCTGGGTTTCGTCAATCTCATGCCTTCCGGGATTTCCTCCGGTGTGGTAGTGCCCTATGTATTCATGGTAGTCCCTGATGGTACGGATCACATCGCCCTCCATGATCTGCATGTGATAGATATCGTATAACAGCTTAAAACTGTCGGATTTTAATTGTTTGCAAAGTTCAACACCCCAATCCACATGGTCGCACATATAGTCTTTATGGTCTACTTTGGAGTTTAGCAGTTCCATCTGAATAACAATGCCGTGCTTTTCTGCCAGTGGCAGGATCTGTTCCAAACCTTTAACACAATTCTCAAGGCCCTTATCATCGTCCATTCCGTTGCGGTTACCGCTAAAACAGATCAGGTTGGTATAGCCTCCTTCTGCAATCAGCGGGATCTTTTCTTTGTAATCCGCGACCAGTTCGTCGTGAAGCGCCGGATTGTTCCAGCCCTCTACAATTCCTTTGCCAGCTCCCCAGCACATAGACGCGTGTATCCCGTGTTTCTTTAAAAGGGGAAAATCTTCCGGACCTACCAGATCAATGGCTTTGACGCCCAGCTCATTGAGATTTTGAAGAAAAGTATCCAGGGGAATGCTGTTATAGCACCAGTAGCAAGCACTGTGATTGATATTTCCTTTGAGTTTTACATCAGAATTTGCATTTGTTGGAGTCTGGGCCGTTCCAGTAGCGATTACTCCCAGAGAAGCTGCCGCTGAGGTGCCTAAAAATGTTCTACGTTTCATGAGATATGTTTTACCGCCTTTTAAAGATAATTTATTTAGATTTAAGTGTGGAAATGAAGCCGGACAAAGTTGCGCTTTTGAAGCTGGTACACTATAAAATGCCTTTTGGGAAATACAAGGGACGGTACCTGGTAGATCTTCCTATACCGTATCTGCTATGGTTTCAGCAGCGTGGTTACCCTGCAGGAAAACTGGGAGAATACCTGCAAACTATGCTGGATATTAAATCGAACGGCCTGGAACCTATGATCCGAACACTTCAAAAAGAATTTCCTTCGGATACCTCATAAATTGCCGTCGGAATTCGTATCTTTGAATCCCGTAACACAGATGCCTATCATGCCAGATACCAAATACATTTTCGTTACGGGAGGGGTAACTTCATCCCTGGGAAAAGGAATAATTGCGGCTTCCCTGGCCAAATTACTGCAGGCAAGGGGATATAAGACTACCATCCAGAAATTAGACCCCTATATCAATGTAGATCCCGGAACTTTGAACCCTTATGAACACGGGGAATGTTATGTTACGGATGATGGGGCTGAAACCGACCTGGATCTTGGACATTACGAGCGATTTCTTAACGTAAAGACTTCCCAGGCTAACAATGTAACTACCGGGAGGATCTATCAAAGTGTGATTGAAAAAGAAAGGCGCGGAGAGTTTTTGGGTAAAACCGTACAGGTAGTACCCCATATCACCAATGAGATAAAGGAACGCATACAGATCCTGGGTAATAGCGGTGAATACGATATTGTGATCACTGAAATTGGCGGTACTGTGGGTGATATTGAGTCCTTACCCTATATTGAAGCGGTAAGACAACTGCTCTGGGAACTGGGGGATGGCAATGGCATTGTCATTCACCTTACTCTGGTGCCCTTCCTGTCAGCTGCCGGGGAACTAAAGACAAAGCCAACGCAGCACTCTGTTAAGACGCTCATGGAAAGCGGGATCAAGGCGGATGTGTTGGTTTGCCGGACCGAGCATGAGATATCGGATGAGATCAAACAAAAGCTGGCACTCTTTTGCAATGTTAAAAAGGAGGCCGTAATCCAATCCATAGATGTTGCCACCATTTACGATGTGCCCATCATGATGCAGCAAGAGGGACTGGATACTGTCGTGCTGCAAAAGCTGGCGCTTCCGGACTCCAATAAACCGGACCTTACCCAGTGGAATGAATTTCTTAAAAGACACAAAAACCCTAAGAGCAAAGTAACCATAGGGCTGATCGGTAAGTACGTGGAATTACAGGATTCCTACAAGTCCATCCTGGAATCCTTCATTCATGCCGGGGCCGCGAACGAAGTTAAGGTTAAGGTAAGGACTATTCATTCAGAACACATTACAGAGAAGAACTTCGAAGAAAAAATGAAAGGCCTGGATGGGGTTTTGGTAGCACCCGGATTTGGCGAAAGAGGTATTGAAGGTAAGATCAATGCCGTACAATATGCGAGGGAGAATGGAATACCGTTTTTGGGTATCTGCCTTGGCATGCAAATGGCGGTAATTGAATACGCCAGGAATATTTTGGGCCTAAAGGAGGCAAATTCAACCGAAATGGACGAACAAACACCTGATCCGGTAATTGATCTCATGGAAGAGCAAAAGACCATTACCAATATGGGGGGTACTATGCGTCTGGGGGCCTGGGACTGTAAGATCCGGGAAAACACCCTGGTGCATCAAATATACGGGGGCGAAACGGCCATATCCGAAAGGCACAGGCATCGGTACGAATACAATAATGATTATAGGGAGGCACTGGAAAATGCCGGAATGGTGTCCTCGGGGATCAATGAGGAAACCGGTCTGGTGGAGACCATAGAATTGCCATCGCATCCCTGGTTCGTCGGGGTACAGTATCACCCGGAATACAAAAGTACCGTGGCCAACCCTCATCCGCTTTTCGTTGGCTTCGTAAAAGCAGTACTTCAGCACAAAAAACAACAAACTAATGCCAGTTTGGCATAAACTGCACATTTGGGCATATATTTGCAGACCTGAAAGAAAATAAGGAGGACTGGATTGGACGCGGCCGTTCTCATAATAGAACTACATGGAAGAAAAGAAACTGGACATTAACTCTATAATTGGTTTCATCCTGATTTTTGGAATACTCATATTCTGGATGTACCAAAACCAGCCCACACCAGAAGAGTTAGAAGCCCAAAAAGCGGAACAGGAAAAAATAGAAGCACAGGCTGCTGAGGAAGAGTCTAAGCCTGCCCAGCCTATCCTTGATCAAACTACAATAAACACTGAAGACTCAACTGCCGTAGCTGATTACAAAAAATCAGTGGGAGACTTCGGATTTACGAGGGCAGCTGATGGAACCACGCTTTTGGAAAATGAGGTGCTACTGCTGGAAGTCAGTAATAAGGGAGGACAGATAGTCCTCGCCAAAATGAAGAATTTTGTTACCAATGATTCTGTTCCGGTTTATCTGGTACAGGACGGTAATGCAGCCTTCGGTCTAAACTTCTCCACAACCGATAACCGGGTACTGGACACCAAAAACCTTTACTTTGAACCCAGTCTGACCAATAGTGGTGAGAATCAGGTGCTTTCCATGAAGGCTAAGGTATCCGAGAACCAGTTTTTGGAATACCGCTATGAAATGAAACCCGATGACTATATGTTGGATTTCACGGTTCGTAGCCGGGGCCTTTCAGCGGTCATTAACAGTAGTCAGACACCTAAATTGCAATGGCAGCTTAGGGGAATAAGACATAATAAAAGTGTGGTTTACGAAAACCGTTATACGCGTTTGACCTATAATTACGAAGACGGCAAGGTGAGCAAGCTCTCTGAGGGAAGTGATGACGAGGAGACTGAAGAGGATGTAAAATGGTTGTCTTACCGACAGCATTTCTTTAGCTCCATTTTGGCAACCGACACACCTTTTGAAACCGCCGAACTCAGCTCCAAGAACCTTGTTGAGGAGGAAAGCAAAGAAACCCGGTTTACCAAAGAGTATCTTACTATTGCACCCCTGGAATTACAGGCCGGTGAGTTGAATTATAATATGCACTGGTATTATGGGCCAACGGATATAAAAGTGCTTTCCCAATATAAAGACCTTGGTCTGGCAGACTCCATTCCCTATGGGTGGGGGATCTTTGGCTGGATAAACCGCTATATATTTACACCATTTTACGGCTTCCTGAGTTCTATGCTTCCTTATGGCCTGGCCATTGTGGTAATGACGATCTTGGTGCGTCTGGCCATGTCTCCGGTAACTTATAAGTCTTACCTGTCCCAGGCTAAGATGAAGGTACTTAAACCAGAGATCTCCGAGATCACGGAAAAGTACAAGGACAACTCAATGAAAAGGCAGCAGGAAACCATGAAGCTCTACAATAAAGCCGGCGTTAGCCCTATGAGCGGATGTATCCCGGCCTTATTGCAATTACCGATATTCTACGCCCTTTTTATGTTTTTCCCGACCTCTTTCGAGTTGAGGCAAAAGTCATTCTTGTGGGCCGAAGACCTGTCGTCTTACGATACTATAGCACAATTGCCATTTACTATTCCTTTTTACGGGGATCACGTGAGTCTATTTCCTATACTGGCGTCTGTTGCTATCTTCTTTTATATGATGATGACCACTGGGCAGAATATGCAAACCCAGCCTGGGATGCCTAATATGAAATTCATCATGTATCTTTCTCCACTGATCATGTTGATCTTTTTCAACAATTACGCCAGTGGTCTGAGTTTGTATTACTTTGTTTCCAACCTGATTACCATCGGTATAATGCTGGTCATAAAACGATTTATTCTGGACGAAGACAAGATACACGCCCAGATACAAGAGAATAAAAAGAAACCCAAGAAAGAGAACCGCTTCCAGAAACGTATGCGCGAGATGATGGAACAGGCCGAAGAGCAGAAGAAAACCGGACGCAGATAAATTTCACTTTCAAATTCCGGGATTCCATTAAACCTTTTTCAACTTCAGGGGTCTTAAGTAGGTAAATCTAAAAAACCTATTATGAGCCCTTGGAAATATCTGTTGACCCTTGCAGCTATACTTATCCTTTTTCCTGCGGAGCAGGCAGAGGCCCAGGTAGTTAGGCGCAGGGGTGTAACTGTGGTCAAAGTAGACCGCAGAACCAAAAGAAAAATACGAAGGAAAAAAAGAAGGATCCGAAGAAGAACCCTCAGACGTTTACCGGCCAATACCGTTGCGATCAGGTATAGGAATGTGAATTATTACCCTGTAGGCGGTATGTATTTTATACCCAGGCAAGGCGTTTATGTCCGGGCTTTTCCTCCCCGTGGCTTTAGGGTAGCGACCGTGCCGGGCAATGTGGTTCGGATAAGCGTTAAGGGTAGTCCTTACTTGTATTCCGAGGGCGTTTTTTACCAGGAAGACAAAGGGGCGTACGAAGTGGTTGATGCGCCACTTGGCGCTGTGGTGGAGGAATTACCTGAGGATGCTGAAAAGATGAATTTTGACGGGATCTCTACCTACGAACTGAACGAAGTGCTTTATCAGGCCATTGATGACGGTTACGAAGTAATAGATCTGCTTGAGGAACCCGAAGAGTAAATAAGTTTAAAGTAGGAAACAAAAAAAGCCCTGACATTAGTCGGGGCTTTGGCATTAAGTAGGTTAAGTTTGGTAAGATTTGGGACTTCTAAAATGCGTCAATCTTTCTACTAAAAAAAAGATAAGTTGTCAAGCTTCGTTTTTTGTATGCTAACCCGTTCTATTCTGATGTCTGATTTTTAGCTGAGGAAAACAGATAGCAGAAAAAACGCTCCCGCATACACGGGAACGTTTTTCAAACCGATTCTAAAAACTGAGCTTTAGTTTGTAGTATCTGGTAAAAGAACGGTATTTAAAACATGGATCACTCCATTGTTCGCCTGAACGTCTACAGCGATAATTCCGATACCGGTATTTCCAGCGCCGTCTGTTACGTCTGCGATGTTTCCATCAGTTCCGGGAAGATCAATTGAAAAGGTATCACCTTCCAGGGTTGCAGGAGTAACTGTGGTTCCGTTTGGCGTAAGGTCTCCGGAGCGAATATTCGCAGGGGAGATCACATGATGCTGCAGCACCGCTGTCAATAGTCCCTCTTCTATATCTCCTACAGCATCCCAATCAGAATTGCTGTCCAGCAGGTTTTGGAAAGCCATATCAGTAGGGGCGAATACGGTGAATGGCCCATCTCCACTAAGTACAGAAACGAAATCTGTGGCTGGCGTAGCATCCGTTAGTGCTGTAACCAGCGGTGCAAATGTTGGGTCTGCTACTGCAAAAGTTACTACAGTAGGTAAATCAATTACAGCATCTACGGCGTGAATCACTCCATTAGTAGCTATAACATCTGCAGCTACCACAGAAGAAACGCCGTTCAAAGTAACACCGTCATCAGTATTGATGTACAAGCTCAGGTTATCTCCATCAGCATTGGCCGCTACTGTATTCACATAAGAATTGGACAATCCAGTAGAAAGTGCAGCGGTCCCGGCGATAACATGGTTAGACAAAATGTCTGCCAATTCATTTGAATTTGGATTTGTAAAAGCGGTAAAGGCCGCGTTCACCGGTGCAAATACAGTGTAGTCCGCAGTGTCGCCGGATAGCAAATCTGTAAAAGTAGTATTTCCTCCGGCGGTTAGTGCGCCTACCAATTCAGTAAGGTCTGGATTGGCTACAGCGTGATCCACAATAGTAGGCAGCCCTATTACCTTATCTACCACGTGTACTACACCATTAGAGGCGTCTACGTCTGCAATAGCGACAGTAGAGACTCCGTTGATAACAACTCCGGAAGACTTATCTACAAAAAGACTGAGGTTCTGTCCATCAGGCCCTGCAGTTGAAGAAGATGAAATATAACCTGTTGCAAGATCTGCCTCGAAACTCTCTCCGCTTACAACATGGTTAAGAAGCACCTGCGTCAGCACATCTTCAGGAATTGCTTCCAGAGAAGAGAAGTTGTTGTCTGCCAGGAAGTCCAGAAATGCCTGGTCGGTAGGAGCAAAAACTGTAAAAGGTCCGTCTCCCCTTAAAGTACTTGTTAGGTTGGCGCGTTCCAGGGCGGCCAAAAGATTCACGAGGTTATTGTCAATTGCAGTATCCACGATATCCGGTTGTGGAGGTAGGATAACTACAGTGCCGTCATCATCATCCGAACAAGAAAGGGAAAAGGTTAAAAACAATGCCATCGAGGCATACTGAAATAATTTAGTGAATGATTTCATTTGAGGGTTTTTAGATGTTAAAATGTTTAAAGATATATACTTGTTGATTAAACAGAATTACAAATTAGAAATCCTGTTTCAATGTCGTTGTTTGTAAAAGCCATTATATCTTAAATAATAGCGGCTACATCCCCAAGATGAATATTAAACGTCAGGTTGCGTTTGTTTAATATATTTTATAAAAAGTTTAACAAAATGAATTTAACCGTATTCCCGCTCCTAAAGGGTGAAACCAGCGGGAATTAGCTCTTAAAGCCTACTTTTTTGTACTTTTGCAGCTCAATTTGAGTGATGAAAAAAGTTGTAGTCGGACTTTCCGGAGGAGTTGATTCCAGTGTAGCTGCCTTTCTTCTTAAGGAACAGGGATATGAGGTTATCGGGCTGTTCATGAAGAACTGGCATGATGATAGTGTGACCATTTCCAATGAATGTCCGTGGCTTGAGGATAGTAACGACGCGCTAATTGTAGCGGAAAAACTTGGTGTCCCCTTTCAAACGGTCGATCTGAGTGCTGAATACAAGGAACGAATTGTGGATTATATGTTCCGGGAATACGAAATGGGCAGAACTCCTAACCCTGATGTCCTTTGTAACAGGGAGATCAAGTTTGATGTTTTTCTGAAAATCGCTTTACAGCTGGGGGCGGATTACGTGGCAACCGGCCATTATTGCCGTAAAGGTACTCTTGTCAATGCGGATGGATCTGAAACTTACCAGTTATTGGCTGGACTGGATGGAAACAAAGATCAGTCTTATTTCCTGTGTCAGCTTTCTCAGGACCAACTGGCCAAAACTCTCTTTCCTATAGGGGAACTGACCAAGCCGGAAGTCCGGAAGATAGCCGCGCAAAACGATCTGGTTACCGCCGAAAAAAAGGATTCTCAGGGATTGTGCTTTATCGGAAAAGTACGCTTGCCTGATTTTCTTCAACAAAAGCTTAAACCAAAAAAAGGAATCATCGTTGAAGTGCCGGCTAGTATCGCGCAATACGATAAGGTAACCCCTGACTTCAATTCCAAGGAAGAGGAACTGGCGTATCATGCAGAAAAACCTGCCTATTCCGTAGCGGATGGCATGGTGGTGGGAGAACACCAGGGAGCTCATTACTTTACCATAGGGCAGCGTAAAGGTCTTGATGTAGGCGGAACCAAAGAACCGCTGTTTGTAATAGACACAGATGTTGAAGAGAATGTGATCTACACCGGTCAGGGCAAACAACATCCGGGTTTGTACCGCAGAACACTTTTCGTTTCCGATGAAGAACTGCACTGGGTCAGAACTGATCTGGCTCTTGCATCCGATGAATCCATGAGGGTGAGGGCACGTATTCGATATCGTCAACCGCTGCAGTCCGCAGAATTGCACAAAATAGATGGTGGTCTTTACGTAGACTTTGAAGAGCCTCAATCTGCCATCACTGAAGGGCAATTTGTCGCCTGGTACCTGGAAGACGAATTGATAGGCTCGGGGGTGATTGGGTAGTATTCAGTTGGCAGTCCTCCTTCGCTGAAGCTACGGAGGATGAAATCAGTTGGCAGTCCTTCTTCGCTGAAGCTACGGAGGATGAAATCAGTGAACAGTCCTCCTTCGCTGAAGCTACGGAGGATGAAATCAGTTAACAGTCCTCCTTCGCTGAAGCTTCGGAGGATAAATTGTCTATCTTTTGCCTAAAACTTAAAACCTCTAATTGAACTTAAACTTATACTTGTATTTTCACTTACACTTATCCTTAAACCATGAAAAACCGCATCACTGAACTCTTCAATATTCAATACCCAATAATCCAGGCTGGGATGATCTGGGCTAGTGGCTGGCGACTGGCTTCGGCCGTCTCCAATGCGGGAGGTTTGGGTTTGATAGGGGCAGGAAGCATGTATCCGGAGGTGTTGCGCGAGCACATTCAGAAGTGTAAGCAGGCAACGGGCAAGCCGTTTGGGGTTAATGTGCCTATGCTTTACCCGGATATTGAAAAGTTGATGGAGATTATCCTGGAGTTAGGTGTAAAAATAGTTTTCACCTCGGCAGGCAACCCAAAGACCTGGACGAAATACCTTAAGGAAAACGGAATTACGGTGGTTCATGTGGTAAGCAGTGTAAGGTTCGCGCTGAAGGCCCAAGAAGCCGGAGTGGATGCCATAGTAGCGGAAGGCTTTGAGGCAGGTGGACATAACGGCAGGGATGAGACCACTACCTTAACCCTTATTCCCGCGGTTAGTGAGAAAATTAGCATCCCCCTGATAGCTGCCGGAGGTATTGCTACGGGGCAGGCCATGTTGGCCGCGATGGTACTAGGTGCGGATGGAGTACAACTGGGAAGCAGATTTGTGGCAAGCAATGAAGCCTCTTCCCATCAACTATTTAAGGAAAAGGTCGTTGAAGCCGGCGAGGGTGATACCCACCTGACACTTAAGGAATTGGCCCCGGTAAGGCTTATTAAGAACAAGTTTTACAATGACATACAACAGGCCTATGCCAATGGTGCTGACGCGGACCAGCTCCGGGAACTGCTGGGAAGGGCCAGGGCGAAACGCGGCATGTTCGAGGGTGATTTGGAAGAGGGGGAATTGGAGATAGGCCAGGTTTCAGCCCTTATCCACGATATCAGGCCTGCCGCAGAGATCGTTGAAGAACTGATGCGCGAATTCAGATTGAGCAAAGAATCGATTCAGACCGCTAAATTTAAAGTCTGAAAAGGTTGCAGCATGCTAACCGGGATCGGCATACTCAGATTCCAATAGTTTTTCAATATCCGAGATTATGCGTTCTAACTCTTCGTCCTTTGTCCCATCGTAGACCCCTCGTATTCTTTTATCCGGATCCACCAGTATAAAATTTGGGGAGTGAATAAAATCCTGTAGCAGGCCATCACCTTCATCGGTAACCGCGAAGAACTGCTTTCTTGCCAGATCATAAATGTGTTCTTTATCCCCGGTACAGAGATGCCATTTTCCCTGGATTGCCTGATATTCGTTGGCGTAAGCTTTGAGCACCGCGATGCTGTCATATTCCGGGGTAACTGATATCGAAAGCAGTTTTAGCATAGGCTCCTCACGAAAATACGCCTGTAGTTTCTCCATGTTTCGGCTCATCACCGGACAAATGCTGGGGCAGCGGGTAAAGAAAAAGTCAGCCACGAATAGCTTTCCCTGGAAATTCTCCGGGCCTATGGTATCTCCGTCCTGGTCTATCAGAGAAAAATCCCCTATCCTGTGGTTGGCCCTTATATGCCTCAGGTCCGGATGTACATATTCCGGATTAAGGCCATTTGGTTGATAAACAGGCAGACTGCTCTCAGGTTTATCCTTCCCCAGATAAAGCCATATGGCAATGGCGGCAGCCACAGCTACCGGGACCAGTGCTGAGATTGATCTTCTTTTGATGCCCATTTTTAGGATGGCTACAAGACAGAGTTGTCAATTTCAATGTCTGCGTGCTGCCAGGCCTTGTCAAACCGGGCTTTTACCTTGTCGGCCTCCGAATCTTTCCCCTGAGCTTTCAGGCTTTGGTATAATCCCATCAGGGACCAGCCATTTTCACGAAGTTTTTCCAAATCCTCCAGGTAAACCTTTTCGGCCTCAGCGTACTTTTCCGCCTTCATAAACAATGCGCCAAGGGTCTGTCTGGTCGGAATATGCCATGCGGCAGGTTCGCTGTAAACCAGCTGGTCCTCCAGCGTAACAGCCTCCTTTAAATGACCGATAGCAGCGTCCAGGTCGCCTTCGGCAGCCGCTACCTCTCCCGCGACTACATGATATGCGACTGCGGCAATCGTTGAGGACGGATTGGTGTAGTTGGCGATGATCTGCTCTAAGTCGGGATCCGCTTTCATAGTTTTAAGGGCCTCCAGTTCCTCAGTAGCTTCCTTTAGGTTCTCTTTGCGTAAAAATGCAATACCACGGGAATAGTGCCAGATAAGCTTGAGATGTTTGTACTGATCTCCGGGATAGGGTACCGTAAGAATCTGGTTCCAGTCCCCAAACCGTGTATAGGCCAGAAGGGGAGTAGAGGCAAAATCCTGTAGAAAATGCAGATTGGCCAATTCACCAATAGGTACTTTTTCCGCTGTTTTTTTGGCAGCATCAATAGCTGTCTCACTATTGCCCAGTAAGCTCGCTGCAGACCAGAGAAAGTGCAGGTTATGAGGATAGTAGCCCAAAGGATACATACCTTGAGTAAAACACTGAGAAATATAATCCTCATCAGCCAGAATGGCATTCTGATTCGCTTTGACCGCATCCTCGTAACGCCCTACCCGTATATAAATATGGGATGGCATATGTACCAGGTGTCCGGCAGCAGGCATCAGCCCGCCTAAACGATCTGCACTTGGCACGGCCAGATCCGGCTTGGGAAGTTCTACCATATGAATGTAATAATGGTGTGCCCCCGGATGGTCCGGATTTAGCTCCATGGCTTTCTCCAGGGCAGCCTTTGCCTTTAGGGTATTGGGTGCAGGATTACCATCGTTATCCCAGTAGTTCCAAGGCATGGTGTTCATCACCGAGGCAGCGTATAATGTCTGGATATCCGCGTCATCCGGATAATCGCCAGCTACTTTTTCCATGGCAACCATATAGGCCTTATTCAATTCCTGAATGTCTTTAGTAAGATCCGCACTGTACCTGGACGCCAATGCACCAATTAATGCCTGCTCTTTTTTGCTAACATTCCCGGTCATTTTACTGGCCTTTTCCAGCGCTTCAACGCATTTTTGCTTTCTTTCGTCATCCGGCAAGGCATCGTTAATATTGGGTCCGAGTGCATAAGCCTGCCCCCAGTAGGTCATGGCGGAATTCGGATCCAGACGCGAAGCTTCCATAAAGGCCCTATGGGCTTCCGCATGATTAAAGGCGTAGGTCAATCTTATGCCCTGATTAAAAAAATCCTGGGCTGGTTTATGAGCTGTACTGATCTCAAATTGATGATTACCCAGATTCTCAAAGAGTGGAGCGATCTGTTTGGTGGTGTCTACGTCTTTCAGTAAATATTTCGCAACGGTGCATTTAATACCGTAAAATGAAGCTTTTTGTGATGCTTCATAGGAGCTCTCCGGTTTGCTACTGGTTTCTAAGTATACTGCAAGTACTATCACAGCAGCACATAAAACCAAACTCAGTTTTGTTTTCATGCTATTGAAATTAAGGTTGTTTAAACTCTAAAGGGGGAATTTTGAAGATTAGGGCTGGCAAATAATATGCAATGAACTTCAGGCGACTAAAGATAACGATTTTGTGAGAGTTTTTTATAAACTAAACGAAGGGCCCGGAACGAATACTTCTGAGGTCAGGCGTGGCGGGACCTCAGACAAAAAATCAGATCTTAATACGTTCTATTTATTCAAAAAAGCCAAAGAACGCTTTAAAAATTCTGCCTCGTATTTGCCCTTAATTGGAATATGTCCCTGACCAGGCACAATCCAACTCTCAGCTTTTCCAAGATTTTCATGCATCTGCTTCACCACTTCCGTTGGTAAAACCGCATCTTCTTCTCCGTTTATCAGCAGGGTTTTGGTCGGGATGTTCCTGAGGTCTTCCGGACTCATTCGGATCTCATAATTGAGGTCGGGATCAAAAAGGGAGCGTATCTGCGCTTCTCCATGATGATGGTTTTTGCGTAGGTCTTCAAGGAACTCAGGTGGCAGGTTCTCAAAATCAAAAGTCTCGTTTTCTTCAAAATTGTCTTTCCCGCTGTAGTTGTGGATCGCACTGATAAGTATCATGGATCTGATACGTTCAGGATGATCTTTGGCCAGTTTTAAGAGAGCCAGACTTCCATAGCTGAGTCCTATTCCCTGGATTGTCTTAAGATTCAGGGTATCCATCAGGCCAATAATATCTTTCTTAACCAGTTCCAGAGAAAAATCGTCGGTCAGCGGAGAACTGCGTCCATGCCCCCTTAGATCCACCAGGATAACCTTGAATTTATCAGCAAAGCTTTTGACATAGTCTTTCCAGAACAAGGAGCTTTGCGTCCAACCGTGTAGCATCATCAGGGGTTCACCTTCCCCGTAGATCTCACAATACAAACGCACACCATTAATTTCAAGATATTCTTTTTCAGGGTGTTCCTGGGCCAGTGTATTCATACTTCCCCATAATAATAGGATATAGATAAACGGGTGTTTCAATGGCTTTTTTTATAGTGTTCCTTGAGCAAGTCGGCACCAAAGTCGTTGGTCAGATCCCGAACCACAGTATGTACATGGTTCGCATCGTTCTGAGTATTGGCGTACTCTATCAACAGGCTCGGGCCCTGAATGCGGTAGTAGTGTCCCGCTCCCGGGCTTAAACTACCCGCCCAGGCGAAATGTAGATTTTCCAAACCAGACTCTTTGACCTTATTTAGAAGGTTTACAGCGAATCGATGCTCGTAATTTCCGGTATATGTCTGTAAAAGATCCATAAAAACACTTTGCTGATCTTCAGTAAGATCAGCATAGGAGATCCCCTTCGGATCCAGTTCAGCAGCTTCTCTTTTGTTGCTGGTGATTATCTCACGGGGCGGTCTTTCGGAGAAACGCGCTTTAGTAAGTTGAGTATCGGACAGGGCGTTAACCAACTTAAACCCCAGGGCAGTCTCCGCTTTTAGTACTTCTTTCCCCTTGGATTTTCCAGAAGGCACAATAGCGGGGTTTGCTCCCATGAATGAGGGGGTCGCAGATTGAATATCCGATTTAGTGGCAACAAAGTTCAGCGATAAATGATGACCTTCAAATCGCCAGCCCCAGAACTTGCCTTCTTCAGGATTGCCGAAAATTGTAAAGTGATAATTTAACTCATCACGCATCGGTGAGCCATCGGACATTTTTAAACGGTCGTTTTCCAAAACCTTTAGTATAGCTTCCAATGACATGATCTCTGTCGCTTTCCAATAGCCCTTTTCACTTAAAGAAGCCCTGAGTAGTTTTAGCGCTGCCTGTTTCTGCTCCTCATTAAAGTCGTGAAAACTTGGACCCTTTCGGAAAACAGGTACGAAGTTGAAATTCATACGCTCCTCGTCGTTGAGCTCAAAAAAAGTTTGTTCTCTCAAATCATCGGTTAGCGTACCGGCGAACTCCGTGGCCAGTACATCTAAACCCTGTGCAACAGCCTGCGAAAGAGACCAGCAGCAAACTAAAAAAAATATGACGCTTTTCATTCCTAAATCCTTTTTTTGTCCTTTTACAAAATCTGCCAGGCTTTCCGTTGCCTAGCTACCCTTCAGGCTCCCCAGGAATTCCATAAGGTCCCTGATCTCTCTTTTAGATAACACTTGTCCCATGGCTGGCATAGCTGATGGCATGTTCTCTCTTTTAGCTATTCGTGAAATGGCTATTTCCATAGGTTCTGCATCTGAGGTGCGAAGTATGATCTCCTGCTCATTTTCTTCGGCCAGCACTCCGGAAACCACTTGTCCGTCCCTTAAGGTCAGGACCACAGAACCGTAACCAGGAGCCAGGCGGGCGCCGGGCTCTATCAGAGACTGAAGCAATTCTTCCCGGGTTAACAAACTCGCAATATTATCCAGGGGAGGACCAACTTTACCTCCTGCTCCATCCAGGGCGTGACACCTCACACATTGCGCTCCGGGATGATTCTTAAATACCGAAGACCCCGGCCACCAACTTCCTCCGTATAAGGTTTCTTTGAACGAATCCACTGTATAACCCCCGCCTTTCAGAACCTCTAGATCAGCAATCAGCGATTCCGATCCGGTGACCTCAATAGCTTCTATGAGATCCAGTATCACTCCAGGGTCCAGCTTATTGCGGGCACCCAGTCTTATCAGGCTTCTCAAGGCATCTTCGCTTTGTGAAAGGGATAGTTCCCCTAAAACCCCGATCATTCTTTGTTGTTCCCTTAAGGAACCAGTGCTAAATATTGGATCTACAATAGCCGGTAAGTCTTCCCGGGTCAATTGCAACTTAGGAATCAATCCAACCGCGGCTGCTCGTACATTTTCTTCCCGATCGCGCATACCGGATTTCATTAAGGCTGCAATGCCGTCATCGTCCAGTTCGCCCAGGCAGTTGAGCATGGCTGCCCTGACCGCTGGAGATTTATGCCGGTTGAAAAGCCTTTTAAGTTCCGGGTTGAGACTCGTTATTTTCAATGAACTTATGACCTTAGCCGCTCCGATAAGCATATTCTCATCCTGATCACCAAGAAAAACGGGAAGATCAGCTTCAATCTTCTGCTTCACGATCTCCGGATCCCTTTGGATCTCGCCGCGATAGCGTCCGTCTACCCGGTCCAGTACCGAAGGACTGGACCAGGTCCCAATGGCTGCAAGGGCTTCCCCCCGAAGGTTACCCGGGACCTCCGCCCGCTTTGCAAAAGCGATCAGCAATTCCAGTTCTCTTTCTCCACCCACCCGAAGTGCGGCATTGATACTGCGACGCAACAGGGGTTCCGAACTGAAACGTTCATCTGCCAATAACGAGGCCAATGCCGGCAGGGCTTTTTCTATGGACCAATCGTCATTGATAGCCCTTGCTGCTTCAGTAACGATATATTCATCAGCGTCGTTCAAAAATTCCGCTACACCAGGATGCTGTAACCTTCTAAGAACAAGGACTGCGGCAATCCTCAGACTCCTGTTTTCGCTATTTACAAGCTTTAATACCTCATCCGCAGCATTGATTCGCGATAGGGCCAGAACTGCTGCATGACGTATGTAAACATCTTCATCATTATTTGTTACTACAAGTTCCAGAAGAGGGTCGGTGGCTGCCTGGTGTTCTATCCTGCCCAATGCCTGGGCGGCGAAGAACTGCACCCTGGGGTGCTCTGATTTTAAAAGGGGAATCAGTCCTTCAGCGGCTGGAGCATATTTCAGGTCTCCAATTACTTTGGCTGCCTGTGCGACGATTTCCGGATCAGGATCTTGTAGCATGGCGAGCAAAGGCTCCGCCTTGCGGGTCTTTTCTGCCGCGATTTGTCCAATACCCCAAATGGCGTGGATCCGTGCAAATTGGTCTGTATTCTCTTCAAGCACCCTTTTAAATGCCCGGTATCCCCAGAAAGTACGATTTGCAAGTTCAAATTGAGCCTTTCTCCGGATCCTCAAGTCCGGGAAACTTAGTAGCGAACTTAGTTCATCAGTTCCTGCATCCTTGTAATTAAAGGTCATTAAGCGTTCGGTTTCCGCACGTTGTGCGTCCAAATCGTTTTTGTCTGCTTCAACATCCAGTTTCCAGATCCTTCCATAATTTTTTGTACCCCAGCCATTTATCCAGTCGGCCAGGTATAAAGCTCCGTCCGGTCCGAATTGTAACCCGGTGGGTAAAACTCCACTGAGCACATCAATTTCCGAATCAAGCTCAAATGAAGCCCCTTTGGGTTTGAGATCGAACGACCAGATATGCGAGAGGGCGGGATCCCCAACGAATTCCACCAAAAAGAACTTGTTTAGCCAGTCTTTACCGAGAGCTGTACCCGGATTGTAGACCATACCTGTTGGACCATTGTGATAATTCTGAATTGGGGGGATGATATATGCCGCCTGACCTTCCCAGCGCGGGACGTAAAGCTTCTCGTCCATCCACACATTATAACCGTTGTTATTCGGGTCCGTGTATTTTCCGTACTGCCAATTGGAACGCCAGCCAGCATCAGAACCTTCCACAATATGGACCAGCCTCTCGCTTTCCCCTCGGTGGTCACCATCATTATCAGAAGATATGATGTTACCGTAAGCATCAAAAACAAATTCATGGGTATTCCTCAACCCTCGCGCGAAGACCTCAAAATTACTGCCATCGGGATTGCAACGAACGATCATACCCTGATTGGGGAGATGATGTTTTTCTCCTGAAACGGTGGTAATGCTGGCCCCAATATCTCCTATGCCCCAATAGATCTTTCCATCCGGACCTTCAACAGCTCCGGACATACCATGAGCTCCAAATCCTATATGCACGGCAAAACCATGGGCAATAGAGGTTTTGGTATCGAGAACTCCATCCTCATTGGTATCTTTCAATCGCCACATATCCGGCCCTATTCCTACAAAAACATCTTCATCCCTCACCAACAAAGCCCCGGCAACATCCGTTATTTCCTCGTTGAAATCTTCAAGGATCCGGGTAGAGAGGTCGGCCAGGCCGTCTTTATCAGTATCTACCAGTTTCCAAACCTCGTCCTTTTCTACTTTCAGGTCCCGCCAGTCGTGGATGCTATCGTTGTTGAGATCGGGAAACCAGTTGTTTTCTTCGCTGCGTTCCGGGGCAAAGGTTTCCCTTAAAAAGGCACGCCTGTCTTCGACCGTTTGAAAGGAGATTGAAGGAGTCATCCAGTCTCTGTGTCCCCGAATGTCAAATTCGGAATTCTTTTGTCTATTAGTACTGGTAAGATATACATTGCCCTCATTATCCATATCTATGGTGATAGGATCCGGCGCCAGGGAATCAGAAGCCCATAAGCTCAGGGTGAGACCTTCGGCGATCTTGGGAGCAATTGAGGCGCGACTTGTTTCGGCCAGGCTTAGTGCCGTGGTTGAATCCTGGCTAACGGTTAAGGGGATCTCTTTCGGTATCTCAGGCCCTTGCTTGCAGGAGTTTACAAGCATCATCCCACTAAGAAATGCTGTCAGTATGGAGTAACTTTTTGTTCTTGTCATTTGGTCATTAAGTATATGCTGTTGTCTTTTTTTGCCGGTTCGCTTGATATGATCTGTCCCCCGGTATCCAGATTTTTCAGATAAAGTAATGCCTGAGATCTCAGTGTCAGTCCTAACTGTTCCTGGGGAGCTATTTCAGAAGATCCGGGCATTATTTTTGCCCTGTTGCCTTGAACGGATCCAAGTAACAGCGGCAACGAAAGAAAGTGAATCATAATCGGCCAGGTTTTGCTCTTTGAAGATAGTGAATTCGAAGGACAGTGAAATCGTTGTAGTAACATTTTGTGAGCGGCTTAACTAATGAGGTCCTTACTGTGAACCCGGTAACTATCAAGGTATCGGCGGAAGAAGTTGTATCCCGGATATTTTTTTGGGACAGGGCGGCACTTGGTTCGCTTATAGCCAAGCCGTTAAATTCACTCGCTGCTACCTGGCGGGGAGAAATTCATCCCCTGATCATCAATTACAAGTACCCAATCCTGGCCTTTGCCAGAAGATGGCGGACTGATGTTGAGTATTTTTTTGCTAAGGTCCGGTCCAGGGAAATGTACCCCGGTCCGCGGATCGTACCAGTTACTTTCCAGTGCGTTGCCTCTTAAGGAACTCAGATCAACAGCTGTGGTTTTACCTGTCGGGAAATAGATCATCATATAGGAGCCGGAACGATCTCCTGTTGCAATAACGTAGTCGTCGTTTTCCTCTTGCTGCTCCTGGACGATTCCCTGTAGCGGGATACGACTTAAAAATGGTCTTGAAAGCATCAGGTTTTTAAGGTGTTTTACCTGATTTGCCATCGGCAGATCCAGTGCTACTGGCCAGGGCCTAAGCGGACCATTGATCCCTTCCCTTTCAAGACTGTACATCTGCCAGACGTTGTGGCAACCATAAGATTGCCCAAAACCTCCTGCGAATACGTTCCAGTACATAATACGGCGAATGTCTGCCGGATCACTGTATCCCAACTCTTTAGCGTTAAAACAGTTTGGGTGTTCTTCATAAAGCGGTTCCCCGTCCAGGACGGGTTTGGCAGGGCTCAATTCATAGTCGTGCCGGATGTGCTTATATGTTCCCTGATTGGCGCAGTGCCCGGTTTGATGCATATTGAAATCCAACCATGGCTGCTCGTGAAACCAGGTGGAGGAGCCTCCCAGTTTCCTGGGCTGTGGATGATAACTCATAAGGGTGTTTTCGTATCCACCGGCTACTTCGGCAATTCCTTCGGCCATGGCGTTCCAAACAGCCACATCATCAGTTCCTTCCCTGGGGTTTCTGTCTCCTCCTATGATCCAAATGATATTGTCCTGCTCCTTGTAGCGCTTGCCTATCCATTTTCCAAACTCTCTGGCATTCTCCACGTTGAAAACCTCAGGGCCAACGCCCCAACTGTTTTTAAATAGTTTATCTCCCCAGGTCGGAAGTAAAGCAATATACATGCCCAGTGAATCTGCCATTTTTATAACCTTATCCACATGTTCAAAATACTTTGGATTAGGAGAAGCGGGATCGTCGTTGTTTAGTGGGGTTTGCCCGTAAGGGTTCGGGCTATGCAAACCGTCCAGCTCTGCAAGAGCTACTGCCTGAATCACATTGAAACCCTGTTCCGATCGCTTATTAAGATACATTTTGGCCTCTTTCATATCGCATCGGTGGAACAACTCCCATGCAGTGTCTGCCATCCAGAAAAACGGTTCCCCATCTTCCGTGACCAAATACCTTTGATTGTCACTGACCCTGAGTTTTTGGGCGGCAACGGTAGTCATTAAAAGACATAGACAAAGCGTAAATAGAATGCGAAACATGGACAGATCTTTTGAAGGTAAAAAATAGGGATAATAGTTGATTTTGCAGCGCTTGAAGGAAGTAAATTACAGGATGTGTTATTGTCAACTGCTTATTTTCTGGTAAAGGTTAAGACAGAACTTGTAATTAGGAGTATTGGACAATCATAAGCTTAGTTGATTCCATGGGGAAGAAGCCCCTGCTTTCAACCGGATCATCTATAGATTCGAGTCCATTAAGATACGCCATTCGCCTTCTGGTCCCTTTTGCCATATCAACACGTATTTGCCGCCGTAAGATCCGGAGCATTGCCCAATTTCAAAGGCTAAATTCTCATCAACGGGCCCGCGGATCAAAGGAGTTAGTTTCAGGCTATAGTTTTCTTGGTTCATATAGGCATATTCGCGGGCAATGTCCAAATGTCCGATCACTACAGGCTTGTGATTGTAGTAGATAGCGTTTTCCGTATACAACTCCTTTACCAGTTCCTCAGCCTTATGCGCATTGCAGAGTTTCATCCAATCCTCCCTGCGTGTTTCAATCACGGCCGGAAAGGATTGCGATTCATCCGCTTTAGCAATGAATTCCAATTCTCGCAGCGGGCTCCCGCCAGAACTGTTCCATATCACCAGCGACTTAAACAGTTGCCCATCCGATGTCCAAAATTGGGCGATCTCGTAATTGATGGTTGAGTCCCGCTGAGTTGGCAGAACTCCCAAACTGCTCAGAGAATCAACTTGTAGCCGCTGCATCTTATGTTTTTTTGCAATGACCATATGGCCATTAAATACTTCTCCGGAGCGATTTACTGCCACCGCTTCTTCCATATAGGCTGTAAAAAGAGAGTCCGGTAGCTTGTTTAGCAACTCCACCCAGCGGGCGTTGCGCGTATTCTTTTCCGCTTGTTGCTCAACTACTGGTTCTACGGTCAGGTCTTCGGTTGATTGAGGTTTCTTTTCCCGGCAGGAAGACATGCAGAAAAGGATCAGCAAACCCATAAGTAGTGAAACATATCTCATTGATCCATTGTTTTGTACCGAAAAAATAACTGGAATGTCATGATAATTGTGCGGAGGAGATATAAGATTCCGCAAGCCGCGCTTAAACTGCCCGGGAAGGGCCACTTGCATGTTCATGTTGAAAGCCTGATTGATGAATACCTTTAAAGATAGTCAACTTTTTTAAAGTCGGCCTCCACAATTTCCCGAATGCCTTGCTCGTAAGGTGTCGGCCTGAAGTCAAACCGACTTTCGAATTTGCCACTTTGGAATATATAATCCCGGTCATACTGATAAATCATCTCAACAAGTTCTTTCATAATGGGTACAAACAATCCCAAAACGCGAACGGTGAACCTGGATGCCAACTGGTAGCGTGGACTTACACCTAAAGCCTGAGCGATCCTTTCTATCCACTCTTTACCGGTTGGGGGGTCGGAAGCAGTAGGTAAATGCCAGACCTGGTTATAGGCATCCTCCGTATTCCCCAATAGAGCCGTTGCCTTTCCGGCGTCCGGGGTGTAGGTAAAGGAGTGTTTGAACTGAAGCGAGCCCAACCAGTTCGCTTTTTTTCCCTGATGCAGATTTTTGAATACGGTTTCTCTTAGAATGCCGTTTTTACCAACGCCAGGGCCGTAGTAATCGGCACATCTGGCAATCAGTGCTTTGATGCGCCCTTCTGCTGCTGCATTCAGGATCTTATTGGCGACAATTGCCCTGACCTTTCCTTTTTTACTGGAAGGATGGATGGGTGTTTCCTCAGTCATATCGTTGAGATAGGCAGGATCGTACATATAGATATTGTCAAAAAAGACCAGCCTGGAATTATGATCTTCACAGGCGGAGATAACATCATCTATAAACGGTGGCCAAAGGGCCTTCCATACCTTGGCATTATAAGGGAATCCTATGGTGACGTAAACTACCTCAGAACCCTCGACCGCCTTTTGGACTTCGTCTGTTTTCGTAAGATCAGCGAGGTGTAGTTGATCGGTTGGGTTCACTTTCTCAGGATTGCGACTTACCAACCGAATGGCATCCGTATAAGCTTTCAGGGCTTTGGCAAGCTCTGTGGCAATAATTCCTCCAGAACCCAGAATAGTCTGCATAAATAATTTTCAAGGGTTAATGTGGATTGCGTTTAGCGCAAGTCCAAAACTGTCTTAGGGGACAAGGAGTTTCAAGGCTGATCTATGAGCATTACCCCAACATAAATCGTGGCGATGAACAACCAGACCACCTGAGGGATCATGAAGCGGGAGAGCTGCTGTGAGATAGATTTTAACCTGGTCATATAGGCCACGGTTATCAGCAAGGTTACAATATTCCCGATAATTCCAACTTCCGGATTCGTAAAAAAGGAAGTATATAGAGGGTATAAGCTTACAAGGACAAGCAAGAACAGCCCTAGTATAAAAGAGGGATTAGAACTACCTTTTTTTCTGTAAATCTGGAATAACACCCCTACCATGATCAGGGATAATAAGACCCAAACAGCACCAGCCACCCCATCTATCCAGGATAAATATGAGAGAAAGCTCTTCATTTTCAGTGAGTATTCAGTTAGCACTTCAATATACTAAAGTTTTCTCATTTTTTGTTGATAAAATGTTAATAACTTGAGCTGTGCCAGAGTTAAAATGGCTTGTCTAAAAATTGCTTTGCGAAATCCCTTACCGGGAGCTCGGAATGTATACGGATTTTGCTTTGAATATTCTGATCGAATATTGTCTAAATAAGGCCTCGCGCCTTGATTTCCAGGTATTTGTTGATGGTATTGATGGTAAGGTTCTCCGGCTTGGTCAGTATGGTCTGAATTCCGTATTGCTGCAGTTCTTTTTGCATCAGGCGTTTTTCCAGGGAAAACTTTTCCGCTATGGTTTTATGGTAGATGGCCTGCAGATCTTCGGCATCCTCAGCTATGAGCTTTTCAAGCTCCGTATTTTCAAAGAAAATGACCACCAAAACATGTTTTTTTGAAAGTGCAAGCAGATAGGGAAGTTGTCTTTTTAAGGCTGAAATATGCTCAAAGTTAGTATAAAGTAACAGCAGGCTTCTGTGTGTGATTTTCCGTTTTACATGGGCGTACAGCAAACCAAAGTCCGAATCTGAAAAATCCGTGTTGATATTATATAGCTTTTCGAGCAGGGTATTCAGGTGGGTCAGTTTCTGGCTCGCCTGAACATAATTGTCCACCTTTTTGGAAAAGGTCAGCATCCCGGTCTTATCATTCCTTTTTAAGGCAACGTTGGAAAACGCAAGCGTAGCGTTGATCGCGTAATCCAGGAGCTTCAGGCCGTTAAAAGGCATTTTCATGACACGTCCGGTATCTATGATCGAAAAGATCGGTTGTGATCTTTCGTCCTGATACTGGTTAACCATTAGCTGGCTCTGCTTGGCTGTAGCCTTCCAGTTTATGGTACGGATATCATCTCCTTTTACGTATTCCTTGATCTGCTCAAACTCCTGGGTATGCCCGATCCGCCTTATTTTCTTAAGTCCGTATTCCGTAAGGCGATTGTTGATCGCCAGAAAATCGTACTTCTGCATCTGAATAATGCTTGGGTACACCGGTACCATTAGTCCCTTTTGGAATACAAAACGCCTCCTGGCGATCTGAAGGGGGGAGGAAACAAATACGTTGAGGTTGCCAAAGACGTATTCCCCGCGGTCCACCGGTCGAACTACATATTCAAAGCTGCGTTTTTCGCCTTTAATTACACTTGATTTATATTCAAAATCCCGCTTTTGAAATTGTACAGGGAGTTCGTCAATAATCGATACAGAAACTTTGAAAGGATATTTGGATTCAAAATGAACTTCAATGGGGTTGGTGTCACTGTTCGAAAGTTTATTCGGAGCCTGTCTGCCAGCTTCAAGCCCGCTTGCTGAACCGTAAAGCAGGGCGATGTCAAATAAAAAAAGCCCCAAAAGCACCAGGGTTAGGATCCAGCTTATCGGATACAGCCAGGAGAACCAATAAGACAGCACAAAGGATGCGGCCAATACCGCGAGATATCTGAAAAATGTGTTGTGTATATATAACGATCTCAGAAAAGTCATCCCATACTCATTATCTTGGAACCTCTACAGATTCTGCAATCATACTGATAACGCTCTCCGAGGTCATGCCCTCCATTTCGCGTTCAGGGGTGAGGATCACCCGGTGGTTCAGGACGGGGACCAGGGCCTTCTTAACATCCTCAGGAATTACAAAATCTCTTCCCTGTATTGCGGCAAAGGCCTTTGCGGAATTTAAAACCGCTATGGATGCCCTCGGAGACCCACCCAGGTACAGATGCGGATGATTTCGGGTCCGGGTAACCATCTCCGCGATATACTTTACGATTTTTTCCTCCACGATCACATCCTGGATCTTTTTGCGATAGTCTTCCAGTTGTGTTGGGTTCAATACATCTTTAACCAGAGCTTGGGGCTGCTCTCCTTTGCGTTCATGGTGGGTCTGGATGATCTTTACCTCCTCTTCAACCGAAGGATACCCAACCTTGATCTTAAACAGAAATCGGTCTAGCTGCGCCTCAGGTAAAGCGTAGGTGCCTTCTTGTTCAATAGGGTTCTGAGTGGCCAGAACCATAAAAGGCATGTCCATAGGGTAGGTGGTTCCGTCCATGGTCACCTGCCGTTCTTCCATGGTCTCGAACATGGCGGCCTGGGTTTTGGCCGGAGCCCGGTTTATTTCGTCTATTAATACGATATTGGAAAAGATCGGTCCTTGTTTGAATTCGAACTCTGAAGTTTTTACGTTGAAGACCGAAGTTCCCAGGATGTCACTAGGCATAAGATCCGGAGTGAATTGTATCCTGCTGAAGCCGGTCTTGAGGGTTTTGGCAAATAGTTTGGCTGTGACCGTCTTCGCGATCCCTGGAACTCCTTCAATCAGTACATGACCATCTACGAGCAAGGAAACGATCAGCAGTTCAATGAAATTTTCCTGTCCGACAATAACCTTACCCAACTCTGCCCTGATAGCCGTTACGGCATTCTTGAGGTCTTCCAAAGGAATCCTGTTGTCAAAATTGAGTTCTTCTTTTTCCTGCTCTTCGCTATTTTGCATTTGCTTTGGCTTTAAATTTTTCTATTCGGGTGTTTAATTTTCTCAATGCTTCATCAGTAAGCTGAGTGCTCTTTGAGATGGTATCAAAGTATTTAAAAAGCGCCTTTACCTCTTCCGGACTGTGTCCGCTTCTTGACGCAAGATTCTGGTAAAACTCCTGGTCTTGTTTTTGGGTATCCAAATAAAAATGAGATCGAATGTAATCCATAAAGTATTCGATCTTGTGTTTGGCAATTTGAGCGCGTTCCCCCTTCTCATAATACATATCGGCAATGGTACGGGTAAAGTCGAGAGTCTGATTTCGCAAGGGTTTTACTACTGGGATGGCCCGTTGTTTGCGCTTCCCTTCAAAGATAATATATACCAGCACCCCGATTAATACGATGTAGTACGCCCATTTTAATTCTTTGGTATTCAGAAAAATATACATAGGAGAGGTGTAGTATGGCTTTCCGGTTTTGTAATAACTATCAAGCAACAACGGCCTGGAAGTATCTATATAGGAGAGGATACCGGCTACATAGTCCTTGTTGTTTCCTCTCAAAATAAAGTAGTTGGTAAAAGCTTTGGGGAAACTGCTAATGAGTATGGTCCCTTCTCCATAAGGCTGACTTATGACATTGATATGCGGATCCTCAGGATCTTCTTCATCGCTTTCATTGAAAACCGTACCGATCACTGTGGTTTTCAGGGTGTCCACAGCGCTAAAGTAAGTGGCATAAAGGTCCTTGGTAAAAGTATAGTCTTTCCTGGCGTCCAACCTAGGATTTACCAGTCGAAATCTTGGCGGATGCTCACGGTCCAGCCCACTGAACAGACTGGATGTTTCCAGTCCCAGCGTATCTTTCAATCGTTTTTCGAAAGCCTCTGCAGCCATGAAGAGCGTATTCCCTCTGGCGGCCCACTGTAACAAGGCATCCAGTTCGCTTTCACCGAATTCAAGGGCATCGTTCACAAAGAAATAGGTTCCCTCAAGATCGCTGTTATTTGCCAGAAATTCGAATGGGGGGATGCGGACTGGTCTCAGATCATCTTCGAAATCCTGCTCCAGAATATCCCGCAATACATAGGTGCCATAGGGCAATTTATGCTGTGCCACAAAGGAAGGGAACCAATTGACCTCCTTGGGTTTGTTGTACTCCAATAGCAGGAGCAAACCCAGGGTAAGGACGGCAATCACGACATATATCGTTCCTTTTTTACGCACTTTTATCGACCATTTTTTGCAGCTGGGTAAATGCCCTGGCAGCTGTTTTGTATTCGGTTTCCTCTATGTCAAAACTTCCATACCAGATATAATCATAAAGCCTGGTAATGGTCCTGAACGGAGCCTGTATTTCCGGCTTTTGGATCTCATGCAGGTAGTCGTCATTTGTTTTTTGCAGTTCCCATTTTATCATGTCTTTTTCGCTCATCAATTGTAATAGAAACAGGTAGTAATATCGTATGGCCAATCGATAATTCCTTTCTTCCAGGGCTTTACGGATCAAGGCCTGGATGTCTTCGTTCTGAATGATGTGCTCTTCCTCTGAAAGCGCCGCCAAGGGCTTGTTTTTTTGTGTGTGTAACATACTGTTGGCACTTACCCTCAGGAAAAATTTAATCAAGAGAAAGATGAAAAAGAGGAGCAGCAGATAGGGGAGTATGCGAAGAAAGAAAGCCAGAAAGCCAGTGGCTTTTTCAACGCCGAACAATGCTTCAAAGAACCGAAGGAACAGGTTTCCTATCCAGGCCATTAAGGCATCCCACCAGCCGTTTTCCTGCTTTTCAATTTCGTAGTTGAAGGCCGGATTTTCCTTGTAGGCCCGGAGTTCCTCCTCACTTATTTGTAACCGCTCAATCGGGCCCTCATCGTATTTCACCTCCGTGGAGTCTTGCTTTGCCAATAGCAGGTTGGCAGCAAGGCAACAAAAGCAAAAGACGACAAGTTTTCTTAGCATTTCTAATTTTCCGCAGACTCTCCCAGGTTTTGGATGCGCTCGTAGGTACCTGTAAAGTTTTTCTTTTCGTTGAGATCAAAATAAATCAATACACCGGCGACTACCGAAATAATGTTCAATAAAAATTGCGCCAGGGTGCTGAGCATTCCCAGGAGTATGGAGATGGGGTCGAAGAAATTACCATCCAGGCTGACCGGGTCTACTTCTCCCGATATAATACCCATCTTCATCCAGGTGTAAAGGGTAGAGGGTAAGGCGAAGGCGTAGCTGGCTACGGTAACGATAATACCTACCACGAATAGTGATGCGAATGTCATCCACCAATGATCCTTCACCAGGGTAAAACTGTAAGAATAGGCGTCTGTTACCCCTTTTTGATTGAAGACCATTACGCTGAAAGAGAGCATTAAGGGCACATATAAGTAAATCCCCGGAATGAAACAGAACATAAAGCCAATGCCAACCGAAAGGCCTACCAGAATTCCCAACCCAATGAAATTCCAGAAGGACTGGTATACCTCTTTGCGGATCTCGGCATAATCTGCCTTTCCCTTATTGTTGGCGTAAGACCGTATGTAGAAAAGTGTAGTAGCCTGAGAAATGACATAAACCGCAATCACCGAAAATATCAGCAGCACGGCCACGAGTAAGATCAGGAAAGTATTGGCTACACTATCCGAACGTTCGATATTAAAGTTGACAAAGTCTCCTACAGTGTACATATAGAAGCCATAACTAAGAAGCATGACCAAGAGGTAAGGCCCGACAATCCTGAAGAATATGCTGAAAAACGGTTTGAACTGATTGCGCAAAAACGCGAAGGTATCACTTAAAATACTGCCGAGTTCGCGTTTCTTTTTGAATTCTATGTAATTGGTTTCGTTCATAATTTGGATTTACTGTGAAGTTGGCGGGGATATATAACGTAGTAATACAATATTATTGCCAGGGAGGAGGCAATTATTAGGATTGCAAGAGCATCGGGCATTTCGGTATGCCTGGTCACAAAACCCTCCAGGAATCCCGCTATAACGAAGAATGGCAGGGTGCTTATCATGATCTTGAGACTGTTCTTTATCCCGCGCTTAAAAGACTCCATCCGGGTGTAAGTTCCCGGGAAGAGCATGCCATTGGCCATTACCAGTCCGGCACAACCGGCAATGATAATGACGGAAATCTCTATGGTCCCATGGATCCAGATGGTTCTCGCAGATTCCCATAAGAGACCTTTTTCGTAAAAGAAATACTGGAAACTGCCGAGCATAATACCATTGCGAAGCATTACCATCAAAGTACCGATACCCAAAGTGATGCCGAGGGCGAAAGCAATTAAGGCTACGCGTATATTATTTATGGTGATCCCCAGGAACATATTGAATTCCCCCATTTGTTTGTACACTGCCATAGGATCTCCTTTTTCTATATTTTCCAGGGTCATATTCACATAGTTATCGCCGAGTATGGCCCGGACAAAATCCCCGTCATTCGCGGCCGAAAAAGCCCCAACCAGGCTAAAAAACAGGAAGACCAAAAAGGCGATCAACAATTCCCTTTGGTGATGATAAAACATGCTGGGGAACTCTGTTTTCCAGAATTGTACAATTCTGTTCCTGGATTCTTTTTTGGTCTTGTAAATTTTGCGATGCGCTTCTGAAGCCAGGGTATTGAGATAAAACTCCGTATTACTGCCCGGATAGAAGGTTTTGGCATAGCTCAGATGGTCAGTAATTTCTACATAAAGGTCGGACAATACATCTGGAGAAATCTTCGTTTTGTTAGACAGTGCGCTTTCAAAAGTAGCCCATTTGTCTTTATTTTGCTTTACGAAGGCGGCCTCGCGCATTAACTTTTGGTTTATCCCAAAGAAACGAAAGTATGGAACAATTTCAAATAGAAACGGCCCAAAATATCAGTATCAGCCAGAACACTGCGCACCTCGGAGACCGCATGCTTGCTTACCTTATAGACAGTTTTATCATTATTACTTACATTGTTTTGATGTTTCTGGTAATGGGCGCTCTTGACGTGGATATTGAGGATATGTGGGTGCTGGTTATGGTACTTAGTCTTCCTGCTTTTCTATATTATGTGCTGTTGGAAACTTTTACCAACGGTAAAACCGTAGGCAAAAGCCTGATGCGTATTCGGGTGGTTAAATTAGATGGCAGCAAACCGAGTTTTGCCAACTATTTTGTGCGTTGGATATTGAGGATCATTGACGTATCACTCACAACCGGCGGGTTAGCGGTATTAACCATTCTAATCCGGGGCAAAGGGCAGCGTATTGGGGATATTGCAGCAGGAACCACTGTGATCAGTGAAAAAAGGAAAGTTGGGCTCAAGGATACATTACTGAGGGAATTGCCAGAAGATTATAAACCTCAATTTCCGCAGGTTGTGGTATTTAAGGACAGGGAGATGCAGACCATCAAAGAACTTTACGATTCCGCCAAATTACACGGTGATCATCATGTGGTGATCTCACTCAGTGAGCGGATAAAAAAAGTTATGGGGATCAGTACGGACCTCAAACCCATACAATTTGTGGATATTGTGATCAAGGATTACAATTTCTACACTCAAAACCTTTAGGTCTTGTTTTACTTTGTTATTGACATTCTGGGTACTATCGCTTTTGCCATTTCCGGGGTACTGGTTGCTATGGAGAAAAAGCTCGATCTTTTCGGGGTGATCATTATCGCATTCGTTACAGCCATAGGCGGCGGTACACTCCGAGACCTTCTGATAGGGGATACACCGGTGGTTTGGATGCGTGATTCCGTATACGTGATTACCATTTCCGGAACGGTGGTCTTTGCCATCCTGTTCCGCAAAAAACTCCGATATCTCCGTACTTCCCTCTTCCTGTTCGATACTATAGGCATAGGCCTCTATACCATGGTAGGAATAGAAAAAGGCGTTCAGGCAGAATTGCTTCCTGTGATGTGTGTTGCTTTGGGTACGATAACAGCCAGTTTTGGCGGGGTACTGCGTGATATCCTTTGTAATGAGATCCCTGTGATCTTCCGAAAGGAGATCTATGCTACAGCCTGTATTCTGGGAGGCAGCTTTTATTTCCTGTTGACCTATCTGACAGTTAAAGATCAGTACGCCTTCCTGGCGGCCATCGTTTTGGTAATTAGCATAAGACTTCTGGCGGTAAGGTTTAAGATCGCCTTGCCGAATATTTATTCATAGGAGCGAACGTCTAATGAAAGAGGGCTGTGCAAATTGCTAAGTGTAAGTTTAAGTTCAAGCTCAAGTATGAGTTGGGGTGATACGATTTTAGCTGTTTAAGTTTTCAAATATTCGAAAATGCTCATTAAGTCTTCTTTCCGGTTTAGTTTGAGTTTTTTGGATTTGATGAATTTCTTTAATTCCTGTGATTTTTCCGGAAATAGTTTGAGAAAGCCGTTGGTCTTTTGAGGGATCAGGGTAAGTTCTTTAGGATCATTGGCGGTACTGAAATAAAATTCCGGCTTGCCGGGTTTAAATCTTGGGGGTTGCGCCTCTTTGTAGGCCTCAGCTTTTACTTCCTTATAGTAATTGACCTTTTGTTTCAAATAAAGTTTGTAGCCCTCTGAATTAGAAAGGAGCTGAAAAAAGGAGTGTTTTCTCTTACCTTTTTCGTCCAGATAGCTGAGAGTTTGGTATTCGGTATTACTCCCGTCCAGTAGTTTGATCGCAAAGAAATCTCCCTCATTCAAAACTACGACCCGTCCCTCACTTACTTTAACTTCAACCTCTCCGCTATAGCCATTAAAGCGAACGAAATGAGTTTTGCTAATATCATTTATTTTGGCCGGAGTAAAACTCTCATTCAGATAGGGAGTTCCTTCCGGAGAATTATACTCAGTTTTATACTTATTAGTTCCATAAAAAACGTTACCGAGTTCTGTTCTGAGTATTTGCTGAGCCGATGAATAGCTCAAAAAGCATAGAAACACTATTACTAATATTGTTTTCTTCATAATTGACAATTGAATCCGAATTACAGATTTTTCTTATTCTAAAGTAAGAAGTATTTTGTATCAAATCCATAAAACTAAATCAAAAGTTGAGCCGATTGACTAGTTTTAGGTAGGGAGGTGGTTGGGTAAATTGTGAAAGTGTAAAACTGTAAAACTGTGAAATTGTAAAATTGCGATTTGGCTAATGTGAAAGGGTGAAAATGGAGTATTGGATGGTTGGATTGTTAGATTGTTGGATGCTTGGACGGTTGGATTGTTGCATTGTTAGACTATTGGATGGTTGGACTGTTAGATGGTTGGACTATTGGACGGTTGGATTTTTATCAAGGGGACTGTTCACTTTTAAAAGTATAAGCTTAAGTAAATGGTTTTAAGTTGTAAGTTTTGAATTTTAAAAAAGGACACTACTAAATTTAATCTTCCGAGGCCTTAATGAAGCAAGACTGTTCACTGTTCACTGATTACTGTTCACTTATTACTCCCGATAGCTATCGGGACTGTTCACTGAGTTCCTCCTCCGAAGCTTTAGCGAAGGAGGGCTGCCTACTGAAACAGGGGTTCTGAACCCCACCCCAGTTTTAAGTTAGTAACATTCACTGCAATTTGAAAGCAGAAAGACAATGTGTTAATTTGGAAATTTGGAAATGACCCAATGTAGCAAATTGAGGATTTGAAATCCAGTAAAACTGTAAAATTGAGGAATTGTGAAATTTATTGCTAACCACACTCTTTGGATGATTATTGTAAACACAGAATTCTATACATAATATTGTAACATTAATTTTTATAGTAATATTCAGAAAAAACAGGATGAGCTTTAAGGAATACATGCAACAGCGTTATACTACCAAAATGTATAATCCGTCCAGGAAGATTGAGCAAAACAAAATTCAGGATTTAATGGAGGTGCTACGCCTGAGCCCCTCCTCCATAAATAGTCAGCCCTGGAAATTTACCTTTGTCTCAGATGCCGAAACCAAACAGCAATTGTCCAAAGTTTCCTGGCTGAATACAGAAAAAGTCCTGGATAGTGACACCGTGGTGGTATTCAGTAGAATTAACAGTCTGGACCTTTTTGAACAGCAAATTGAAGCAGAGCTACCCGGACGTGCTGTTGATTATTACAAAGAGTTTATCAAACCAATGCCAGAAGATCAGATCAAATCCTGGTTTAACCGGCAACTGTATTTGTCCCTTGGGGTATTCTTAAGCGCCTGCGCTGCAATGGGCATTGATGCAACGCCCATGGAGGGTATAGAACCAGAGCAGTACGACAGAATCCTGAATCAATTGGACTATGCCGCCGTTGTGGCAGTGGCCATTGGCTACCGGGATGAAGACGACTTTAACCAACCATCCAAAAGGCCAAAATCCAGGAGAGATCTGGAAAAAGTAATAGAGACTGTTTGAGATGCTTTTTGCTGCAGAAGTTTAAGTACAAGGGCAGGTTGTAAGTGTTAGGTTTTAAATGAAGAGTACTTGATAAGTTGTAAAAATGTAAAACTGTAAAATCGAGGAATTGTGAAATCGTGAGTTTGCGACTTGGCCAGCATGAAGATTTGAAAATGGAGTATTGGATTGTTAGACGGTTGGAATAGTCAGACTTTTAGACGGTTAGACCTTTGGATTGGTGGTTGGCCAGACTTGTTAGACTATTGGATTGTTAGATTGTTGGATGCTTGGACGGTTGGATTGTTGGATTGTTAGACTATTGGATTGTTGGATAGTTAGACTATTGGATGGTTGGACTGTTAGATGGTTGGACTGTTAGATGGTTGGACTGTTAGATGGTTGGATGCTTGGACGGTTGGATTTTTATCAAAGGGACTGTTCACTTTTAAAAGTATAAGCTTAAGTTAATGGTTTTAAGTTGTAAGTTTTGAATTTTAAAAAAGGACACTACTAAATTTAATCTTCCGAGGCCTTAATGAAGCAAGACTGTTCACTGTTCACTGATTACTGTTCACTGATTACTCCCGATAGCTATCGGGACTGCTTACTGTCCACTGCTTACTGCATACTGAAACAGGGGTTCCAAACCCCGCCCCAGTTCTAAGTTAGTGACATTCACTGCATTTTGAAAGCAGGATAAACAAACTACAAGTGTAAGTTTAAGTCTAAGTTCAAACGCTTACAATGTTCAGTAAAGGGAACTGTTCACTGATTACTGTTCACTGCCCACTGTTCACTGCCTACTGCCGACCGCTAACTGCTTACTGAAATAATTCTACTGGAACACCACAACAGCCAATGGGGGAATAGTGATCTCAACAGATTGATCCCGACCGTGCCAGGGAGTTGCGCTCGTTTTTACCTTCCCATTCTTCATGCCGCTGCCGCCATATTTCTTAAGATCGCTATTAAAGACTTCGGTAAGCGTTCCGCTTTTTGGGATACCCATGCGATAATTCTCCCGGGGTACCGGAGTAAAGTTACAGGCAATGAACAGATCGTTCTTCTCATCATGGCCCTTTCTGATATAGGTAAGAACAGAATTTTCCGCATCTCCATAATCGATCCACTGGAAGCCTTCTGTACTGAATTGTTTTTCATATAGAGCCGGGTAACCCTGGTAAAGGGCATTGAGATCTTTTACCATTTGCTGCACGCCCGAATGGAGGTCGTACTGTACCAAATGCCAGTCCAGGCTGTGTTGGTAATTCCATTCCGAAGATTGCCCGAATTCTCCTCCCATAAAGATCAGGTTGGTACCCGGGTGGGTAAACATATAGCCGAATAGTAATCTGAGGTTGGCAAAGCGCTGCCACTCATCACCAGGCATACGATATAGCAAAGATTGTTTTCCATAGACCACTTCGTCATGAGAGAAAGGCAACATAAAATTCTCCGTAAACGCATAGGTCATACTGAAGGTAATATCATTCTGATGGTGTTTTCGGTATATAGGTTCTTTCTTAAAGTATTCCAGGGTGTCGTGCATCCATCCCATCATCCATTTCATCCCAAATCCCAGTCCACCCAGGTAAACAGGTCTGGATACCCCTGAGAAAGCGGTAGATTCCTCTGCTATGGTCTGAACGCCCTTAAAGCTCTGATAGATCTCCTCGTTTAGCTCCCGGATAAAAGAGATGGCTTCCAGGTTTTCATTATTTCCGTACATATTAGGTTCCCACTCACCTTCTTCACGAGAGTAGTCCAGGTAAAGCATAGAAGCCACGGCGTCTACCCTCAAGCCGTCTACGTGAAATTGATCCAACCAAAACAACGCGTTACTTATCAGGAAAGCGCGCACCTCATTACGGCCGTAGTTAAAGATCAGACTTTTCCAGTCCGGGTGGTAACCTCTTCTACGGTCCGGGTGTTCGTAGAGGTGAGAGCCATCAAAAAATCCGAGTCCGTGAGCGTCTTCAGGAAAATGGGAGGGTACCCAATCCAGGATCACCCCGATATCATTCTGGTGTAGTTTGTCTACCAGTAATTTAAATTCCTCAGGTTTCCCGAAACGGGAGGTAGGAGCAAAATAGCCTGTAAGCTGGTAACCCCAGGAAGGATCAAAAGGGTATTCCATTATCGGCATGAACTCCACATGCGTAAAATTCATTTCTTTCAGGTAAGTTACCAGTTCGTCCGCCAATTCCGTATAGCTCATAAAGCCATTCCCTTCCCTGCGTCTCCAGGAGCCCAGGTGTACTTCGTAGACCGAATAAGGACGGTCCAGGCCGTTCTTGTCAGCCCGATAGCCCATCCATTTCTTGTCTTTCCACTTGTAATCGGCCTTCCAAACTACGGAGGCCGTATTGGGTGGGGTTTCACAGAGGCGCGCAAAGGGATCCGCCTTTTCGGTCATGATGTCGTTGTTGTGCGAATGGATCTTATACTTGTATTTGGTTCCGACATCCACCCCCGGGATAAAACCTTCCCAAATACCGCTTTCATCCCAGCGAACATTCAGCTTGTGATCTCCTTCCAGCCAATAATTAAAATCACCAACGACTGCCACGGACTTGGCCGAAGGGGCCCAAACCGCAAAGTAAGTGCCTTTCTCCCCGTTGACCTCAATAGGATGGGACCCAAGTTTTTCATAAAGGCGGTAATGCTTCCCGGCCTTGAATAAATTGATATCGAAGTCGGAAAACAAACTATGTGGCACAACTCTGCTCATATAATTTTGGTTTTAGTTTAGTTAGTTTCATTAATGATTCCCATGATCCCTTCCAGAGGGATCACAGCCCATCTGGGTCTTGAATTCATTTCGTAACCCAGTTCGTAGACTGCTTTTTCTAACATGCAATATTTTAAAATGAATACCCGCTCCTGTTTATAGCCAATATTCAGGTTGTGTTCCTGGATAATGGTGACATAGGTTTCCATAAATACCCCAATAAAGTAGCGGTAAAGGGTTTCTCCGGCCTGGTATAACTCTTCCAACTGATAGGGGTAGGCGTCTCCATTGTTGAATATTGTGGCGTATATGGCGTAATGAAAGGAACGGAAGATCCCGGCAATATCCTTAAGCGGGGGTTGCTTTACTTTACGGTCCCTGATGGTACTCTCGGGCTCTCCTTCAAAATCGAGTAAATAGAAATCGTCATCCTGTACTAAGATCTGTCCAAGGTGATAATCTCCATGTACACGTATGCGTTCTCCTTTTAGGCGTGTCCAGTCAAAGTTCACAAATCTTTTCCTGATCTCATTCTTGCGTTCCAGGAATTCCTTGGCGAGTTCCAGGCTAAGTCCCTCGAGCCTGTGCAGGTTGTTCTCAACCGTATTCAATCGATTTTGAAATTGATACAGCAAGCGGTTTTTGAGCCAAACTTCGTAATCCCCGTTAAAGTGAGTTGGGGTAAAGGCGGTATCTTCAAATTCAGACCCCAGCGCTACATGCATTTCAGCTGTTCTCCGGGCCAGTACCTGAATTTTAAGGAAGATATTCAACCCGGCCCAATCAATGATCTCCGGAGGCACATCCCGTATCTGAGTACGTTGGAAAAGGGGTACCCGGGGAAGTTTGGATACACTGATCCCCTTGTATTCCAGGTTGCTGAAGATCTTATGTAGTTCTTTCAACATAAAATCCCAGGCATCACCCTGGTTAGGAACCAATTCCTGCATCAGGGCTATGGTAATGTTAACCCCGTCCGTATCCATAATACTCAGGCTGCCCTGGTAAGCCGGGGTATTCTTATATCCCTTGCGTTCAGAAAGGAAACGGCTCATCTCGTAATCCGGGTTCTTATCGGCATAGATCCGCCTAAAGAATTTAATCACTAGAGTATCGTTGATAATAATAGAGGTATTACTCTGCTCCAGCCCCATAAAACGGGACGATTTGTACTCGGTCTCCGTAAAATTCAGGCTCTTGTGATACTGTACCCGGGTACGGTCGTCCTGCTCTGCGTTGACAATTCTTTCAAAAACCAGTTTCCTAAAGGCCTCCAGGTTCAGCGCATCTATGATAAACCCTTCCTGTCCTTTGATAGAAAGCGGCAGTATGCGGTCTTTTTCAGCAAAACTCTCATCCGACACAAAAGCTATGGGCAGGAAATAATGCTGGTAAAAGGCTTCTTCAAAATTAACTTCCAGCAACAGTCCGTAATACACTTCTTCCCGTTGTTGGATGCGAAAGTACTCCTGCAATTCGATATATTTCATTTTGCTGGATTTACCGCCGTACCAACGCTGTTGTACGACATAGTTCTCCAGCACATCGGAGAGAAATACCTTTACGAACTTCTCGTCCTCCATCAGGTCCTCCCAGGCTACATCAAATTTGAAGGGAGGTTGCAATACCGAATCTTTTTTTGCTTTAGCCATGGCTATTTCTTAAGGTGCAACAGATGAAAGGGTAAAGCGGGGTGCAATTCTACATAGTTCCATTCCTTGTCCCAAATGTAACTATTATCCGTCAGAACATCGTGAACCTGTACCGCATGCCCGTGATGAATTCCCAGGGAATCCAAAGGTAATTGCACCTCACCTCTTTGAGTGTAATAGGAATCCAGACTGATCACGATGAGCATTTCATCCGTTTTGCTGTCATTCCACTTGTAAAACGCGATCAGGTTGTCGTTTTCAACCCCACAAAAACGAATGTTATTTGTTTGTTGCAACGCTTCGTGGGCCTTGCGAATACCGTTGATCTTACTGATCACATGGGTTAGCTTATTTTCAATGGACCAATCCCAGTGCCTTACTTCGTATTTTTCGCAGTCCAGGTATTCTTCTTTGCCCGGCAGGGCTTCAGTCACCATATATTCAAAGACCGGCCCGTAAATTCCGATATTTCCGCTAAGTGTAGCGGCCAGTGCATATCGTATTAGGTGCATAGCTTCATTAGCTCCCTGCAGATGATATGGGTTGATATCAGGTGTGTTTGGCCAGAAATTAGGACGGTAATACTCTTTCATTTCGCTTTGTGTGAGTTCTACCAGATATTCGATCAGTTCGTACTTCTGAACCCGCCATGTAAAATAAGTATAAGACTGAGAAAAACCCTGTTTTGCGAGTTGTTGCATCACTTTTGGGCGCGAAAATGCCTCAGCCAGGAAGAGTACATCCGGATGATCCTTCTTTACCTGCGCAATAAGCCAATGCCAGAAATAATAGGGTTTGGTGTGCGGGTTATCTACCCGGAAAATGCTAATGCCCATATTCACCCAGTGGAGGGTAACACTTAATAATTCTTCCCATAGAGCCTTATAATCAGTGGTTTCAAAATAAAAGTTAACAATATCCTGATATTTTTTAGGTGGATTTTCAGCATACTGAATAGTACCATCCGGCCTTTTGCGAAACCATTCCGGGTGTTCAGTTACATATGGGTGGTCCGGTGCCGCCTGGAAAGCCAGGTCCATGGCAACCTCAATATCGTGCTTATTGGCCACCTTGATAAGTGCCTTGAAGTCTTTTTCGGTCCCCAATTCAGGATGAATGGCCTTATGCCCGCCGTGTTTGGATCCTATACCCCAGGGTACTCCGGAATCTCCCTCCTTGGCCTCCACAGTATTGTTTTTACCCTTACGGTTCACCTCCCCAATAGGGTGTATGGGAGGAAAGTAAAGGGTATCGAATCCCATGGCTGCGATGCGCGGGATCAGTCGCTCGCAATCTTTAAAGGTCCCGTGTTTACCCGGTTCCTCGGCCGAGGATCGCGGGAAGAATTCATACCAGGTGCTGAAACTGGCTTTTTTCCGGTCTACATAGACCTCCAGTGTTTTGCTTTTATTGGCCAGGATCCGCTGTGGATAATTTAAAAACAGCTGATGAAGCTGTTCTGAGGTAGCCGCCTGTATAGCTTCGTCATAATGAGCCTCATTATTGAATTGCTCCACCAGGGTCTTTAGATAGGCTTTCTCCGGGTCGGGAACCTTTTTGAGCAGGAATTTCAGGTATTGAACACCATCCAGCAACTCGCTTATCACCCGTTGATTGTCTTTAAGTTTGGCCTCTATCCCGTGTTGCCAGTTAAGTGCATAATCAACCCAGGCCCGGATCTGATACTGGTAAAACCCCTGTTTGTTACAGACAAAAGAAGCGGAAAAATAGTCGTTTCCCAGATGCTGCATCCGCTCTTCCCGGTATTTGCGCTCCTTTTCATGTTTGTAAAGTACCTCTGCCTGTATGAGATCGTGTCCGTCTGGTAAGACATCGGCAGTTACCACGACGGTTTCCCCTACAACTCTTTTAACAAAAAAAGCACCGCATTCAATTTGCGGTGTGATATTCTCTATGATAACGCGTTCTTGTCTTAACATAGCAGTGGTTCCTTTGGTTTTCCTTAAAAGTAGCAAATTCTTTGTAAAACCAAAGTAGGATTTCTAGTCAATTCTAAAGCCTTGTTTTGCTGGTATTTAGCGCTTTTTAATTTTTTTGGAACGCTTTTTGTAAAGTGTACTTCAAAATTTGTTTACAGGCCTTCTTCAGGAGGTACTGCTAAGCGTGTAAAATCTGAATTATGAAAAATACAGCACTCTTTTTAGGCGCGTTTATAGCGCTTTTTATGATTTCTTGTGAAGGACCGGCAGGACCTCCCGGGCCTCCTGGTTTTGATGGTCTTGACGGACTTGACGGACAAGATGGGGTCAATATTCTCGGAACGATACTGGAAATTGAAGGTGATTTTAATGTGGGGAATGATTACGCTTTGTTCTATGAATTTCCCCAGACTGTCGAAGTATTTGAATCGGATGTGGTACTGGTATACCTCTTGTGGGACCAAACGGAAGACTCCAATGGAGAGGCTGTAGATATATGGAGACTGCTTCCTCAAACGAGGATTCTGGACCAGGGACTACTACAATACAATTATGATCATACGTTCCTGGACGTAAATATCTTCCTGGAATCGGATTTTGATCTCGCTACCCTGTTGCCGGGAGACACGGACAACCAGGTATTTAGGATTGCAGTGTTACCTGCTGCTTTTGCACAAAGCGCAAAAATGGATACTTCCAATATTTCCTCAGTAATGAGCGCCATGACGATCGAGGAAAAAGACATCAGGAGAGTACAGCTGGATTAAATAAATTTTGTCTTAAAAATACTTCCCCTGCTGTTTTATGGTGGAGGATTTTTTTGTGATACCTTAGTGATATGTTATCCGTAAATTTGTATCGAAAGAATAAGAGACAGTTTATATTAAATACGATTAGATTGCTATGATACGAAACATTTTAATGGCCATCTGCATTGCATTTGCAGGATGTAAGGGAGTTTCACAGAAAAAGGAAATGGCCGAAGACAGTAGTAAAGAACCCCAGGAGACTTTTGCGGTGACCAAAACGGAGGCTGAGTGGCGGAAAGAACTGACCGATATGGAGTTCTATATCCTTAGAAAGGCCGGTACCGAAAACCCTGGGTCCAGTGAATTGCTGAATAACAAGGAAAAAGGGACTTACGTCTGTGCTGGCTGTGCAACTCCGCTGTTTAGGAGTGAACATAAATTCGACTCCGGAACCGGATGGCCAAGTTTTGACCGAACCATAGAAGGTAACGTGGCTTATGATGTGGATTATAAGATAGGATATGCCCGTACGGAGGAGCACTGTGCAGTATGCGGGGGGCATCTGGGGCATGTTTTTGACGATGGGCCAAGGGCTACAACGGGCAAAAGACATTGCATAAACGGAGCTGCGCTTGATTTCATCCCGGACGACGCTAGTAAGCCGGTTGGCAGTAGGAAGTGAACAGTAAACAGTGGGCGGTGGGCAGTGTGCAATATGATATGTCAGGTCGAGCGTCCGCCCGCGCCGGTACGGACGGGCAGTCGAGACCTGATGGGAAAGTAAACAGTAATCAGTGAACAGTTTCCTTTATTCAACAATGTAAGCGTTTGAACTTACACTTACACTTACACTTGTACTTTGTTTATCCTGCTTTTTAAATTCAGTGAATGTTACTAACTTGAAACTGGGGTGGGTTTTGGAACCCCAATTTCAGTAATCAGTGAACAGTAAACAGTTCCCTTTACTGAACACTGAAAGCTTTTGAGCTTATCCTTACGCTTGAACTTAAACTTGAACTTACCACATGAATTACACTTCTGACTTCCTAAGCAGCTTGCTTTCTGAATTTAAGCGATATAAGGCGCTCGGTGATAAAACCTTTGCACAACTCAGTGAGGAGGACATTCGTTTGCGTCAGGGGGAGGAAGACAACAGCATAGCGGTAATTGTCAAACATATTTCCGGGAATATGCTTAGTAGATGGACCAATTTTCTCACTGAAGATGGTGAAAAAACCTGGCGGAATAGGGAAACGGAGTTTGAGGATAGCTTTCAATCCAAGTCAGATATGATCAGTGCCTGGGAACGCGGTTGGGATTGCCTTTTTGAAGCGCTTAAAAGTGTAAACAATGAAAATTTTGACACTAAAGTATATATACGAGGAGAGGCCCACAGTATCCCACAGGCCTTTCACCGGCAGTTGGGTCATTACGCTTATCACATCGGACAAATCGTATTTTTGGGTAAGATGATCAAAGGCAGTGAATGGGTTTCCTTATCGATCCCCAAAGGTGGCTCGGAGGCATTTAATAAGCGGATGTTCGGTAAAAAGTAGTTGACCTTTGATAGTTGATAGTTGATAGTTGGCAGTTGCCAGCCCATTTCACAATTCCTCGATTTTACAGTTTTACCTTTTCACAGACCCCCTAAACGGCCATTGTTTCATTTTCAAATCTTCAAATTTTCAGACCTTCAAATTGTTACATTGCTACACTATTTCATTATAAAATTGAGTTATCCTCTTTCTGCTTTATTAATGCAGTGCCAATTGCTAACTTGAGTCTGGGGCGGGGTTAGGAACCCCATTTTCAGTAAGCAGTAAACAGTTATCAGTGAACAGTAATTAGTGAATAGTAGATTGATTAAATATCTAAATGTCTGGTCATCCAACTATCCAACCATCTAACCATCATTGCCGTCCAACTATCTAATCGTCTAGTCATCCAACCATCTAACAGTCTAACTATCCAATTTTCCAACCATCCAACAGTTTACTTCCACATCCCGGCATTTTCAAATCTTCAAATCTTCAAATTCACGAATAGCCTTCCTTAAACATCCATCACTTATGAGGGTATACCTGCAGTTCAAATTCGCGCCATTGCCATCATATTGCTAAATCTCATTTTCGCCCTCGTCTTTTCCTTTTGGTTTCGTACCTTTGGCAATTCAATTTTCAGACTTAAAATAAAACATTCATGAGCACTTTTGATGTAATCGTTTTGGGTAGTGGCCCCGGCGGATATGTAGCAGCCATTCGGGCTTCACAACTGGGATTTAAAACTGCAATTGTCGAAAAAGAAAGCCTCGGAGGCGTCTGTCTGAACTGGGGTTGTATCCCCACCAAGGCACTGATAAAGTCCGCACAGGTATTCAACTACCTGCAACATGCCGAAGACTACGGCTTGAATGCAAAGGAGGTTGACAAAGATTTCGGCGCGGTGGTCAAAAGAAGCCGGAATGTGGCTGACAGTATGAGCAAGGGTGTTCAATTCCTCATGAAGAAAAACAAGATTGAGGTACTTAGTGGTTTTGGAAAACTTCAGCCTGGCAAAAAGATCGCAGTAACTGATGAAGCCGGCAAGGAAACCACATATAACGCTGAACATATTATCATTGCGACCGGCGCAAGAAGCCGGGAGTTGCCCAGCCTTCCTCAGGATGGGGAAAAGATCATTGGTTACAGAAAGGCGATGTCCTTAGACAAACAGCCTAATAAAATGATCGTTGTAGGAAGCGGAGCCATAGGAATGGAGTTTGCCTATTTCTACAACGCTCTGGGAACAGAAGTAACTGTTGTGGAATTCCTCCCGAATGTGGTACCTGTTGAGGACGAGGAAGTATCCAAGCAATTGGAACGCAGTTTTAAAAAATCAGGTGTGAAAATTATGACTTCTTCCGAAGTTACTTCAGTAGATACCTCTGGAGACGGAGTAAAAGCTACGGTAAAGACCGCAAAAGGCGATAAGGAGCTGGAAGCAGACCTGGTGTTGTCCGCAGTAGGAATCAAGAGTAATATTGAAAACATTGGTCTGGAAGAAGTTGGCATCGCCACAGACCGGGACAAGATCATGGTAAACGATTTTTATCAAACGAATATTCCCGGTTACTACGCCATAGGTGATGTTACTCCAGGCCCGGCCCTCGCGCACGTAGCCAGTGCCGAAGGCATTATATGTGTGGAGAAAATCGCCGGTATGCATGTAGAGTCCCTGGATTACGGCAATATTCCTGGCTGTACTTATTGTATCCCTGAGGTGGCATCAGTAGGTTTAACCGAGCAAAAAGCAAAAGAGGAAGGCTACGATATCAAGGTGGGTAAATTTCCTTTTTCAGCCAATGGTAAAGCAAAAGCTGCCGGTACTCCGGATGGTTTCGTCAAGGTTATTTTTGACGCGAAGTACGGGGAGTGGTTAGGTTGCCATATGATCGGGGTAGGAGTAACGGATATGATCGCTGAAGCAGTGGTTGCACGTAAGTTAGAGACAACCGGGCATGAAGTGCTGAAAGCAGTTCACCCACATCCTACTATGAGTGAAGCGGTTATGGAAGCCGTTGCCGATGCATATGATGAGGTGATTCATTTGTAAGTTTAAGTTTAAGTACAAGTTTAAGTTAAAGAGGCTGGGAGTTAATAAGTTTGGAAAGGTGTGATTAGTAAAATATTCTAACCGATCGGCTGCTAAACCCCTAAACTTAATAAACCCATACACTTTCTAATAGATTACAATGCTAAAAGCTTTTCGCATAACAGCCATATTGGAGGGAATCTCCTACCTCATGCTTTTTGGATTCAGCATGCCGCTTAAACATTGGGCGAAGATACCCGAGCCCAACATCTACGTTGGCTACGCCCATGGTTTCTTGTTTATCGCTTTTGTAGTATTGGCGGTTGTGCTTACAATGGAGCGCAAGTGGGGATTGAGGCGATTTATGATCCTCTTTATCGCCAGCCTTTTGCCCTTTGGAACCTTCTATGCGGATAAGAAATACCTGAAACCCTTAACGACTTCCTAGAAAGCTCTGTATGGCCAGATCATAGCTTTGTAGTCCGAAGCCCAGGATCACGCCTTTGGCCCCGGAGGAGATATAGGAGACGTGCCTGAAATCCTCTCTTTTATGCGTATTGGAGATATGAACTTCCACAACCGGTGTTTCTATAGCTTTGACAGCATCGCCCAAACCAATAGATGTGTGGGTATAAGAAGCGGCATTGAGCACGATACCATCATAACTAAAACCTACCTCCTGAAGTTTGTCTATGAGTTCTCCTTCTATATTGGATTGGAAGTAGTCCAGCGAAATGGTATCAAAACGGGTCTGTAATTCCTCAAAATAGTCCTCAAATGTCTTGTCGCCGTATACTTCCGGTTCGCGTTTTCCCAGTAGATTTAGGTTTGGTCCGTTGATGATGATAAGCTTCATGGTCGTAAATGTAGTAAAATGTGATCCATGAAAAAAGCTGGCCCGGCTATGGTTTAGGAAGCAATCTGATCAAATGGTAGGTAAAAGCCCAGGCTAATCCTAGAAACCTTCTTTGAATACGGGTAGGGTATATCGAATACCGAAGGTAACTGTGGCCCAGGAACTTTCATCCAGTTCTATACCGGTATAGGACAGATTTACCTCCGTCCTGGGACCCATCATATAACCCAATTGAGGACGGTAATACAAGCCCCCGTCATTGCCATCGTTAATGCCTATGGCCTGACCTACTTCGCCTCCAAAAGAGAAGGAATTGGAAGGCCAGATGCGGAAGGATCCCGCCAATGGCAGAAACTGAACGTCCGAAGCACCAGCGGCTAGATTTTCCTGGAAAGTCTCTTCCAGACCGTGAATATACCCAATACTAAGGCCAAGGTCTATGGTTTCGCCCAGGGCATAGGCATAGCCCACGTTGGCTCCCAGTACAACACTGACCCTGTTATTAAAATCTCCAAAGGGTATACCTCCCTGTACGCCAAACTTAACACCCTCTTGTGCATATGTAGTTATGGCAGTAAGGAGAACTATGGCGGTTAGTATCAGATTTCTCATTGGTATCTATTTCTGGTTTGGTTAAAACAAATCTAGAATCTTCGCGAAAATTCGCGATATTTTTGTTGTAAAACCCCCGAAAAAGGTTGCAGATGAGCGATTTATGAACTTCTTGTGCTTTGAAAATAAAAAAAGCGGAAGGTTATCTTCCGCTTTTAGCACTCCTGAAAAGGAATTATTTTTTAATCGAAGGCATATCTGAATCCCAGAGCAAAGCGTGCTGCTTCAGTACCGTTTTCTTCAAAACTTATGTAAGGGCGCCAATCAAAAGAAAAGGCAAGGGGTACATCAGGAATCTTAAAATCCAGACCTATTATGGGTCGGATCCCGACATCCGAATTACCGTCCCCCAAAAGAATGGTCGGACCGGCACCTGCATACCATTGGAGGTTTTCTGCACCGGAGAATCCTCCATGATATTCATAGAGAATACTGATCCCGGTTACACCATCTCCAAATAACACTTCCGCCTGTCCCGCATGTTCAGCGGAGAAGAAGTATTTTCCTGAAGGTCCTACAAGTGTTTCCCCGTCTCCGAAATCCAGCCCAAGGCCGATTGCTCCGGTGTAAACCTGGGCGTTAGATTGCAAGATCCCGAATAAGGCAAAAGCGATTACAAAAGTCCACAGTTTTTTCATGTTTGTTGTTTTAAATGATTATTAAGTGTTTTCGAAACTCAGTCTAAAACAAATACGTAATATTTGGGAACAAAGATGGTGAATCGTTAAAAATTCTCAGAACATATAGGCCGCACCGATCTGGAAAGTGGAATTTTTTATATCCAAAGAACCTCCCAGCGGACCATCATAAATATCGGTTAAAGGTACAGCATAGCGCGCATGGACGCGAATTTTATCCGTAATATCATATCCGGCACCAAATCCGAGGTCTATGGCCGTGGATTTGAGCAGATCATCAAGGTCTGCATTGGCCCCGGTTATATCATCAAGAGTTTCCAAAACATCCTTGATATCTCCCAGATTCGAAGAAAATGTAAGCTGCGGACCGGCCATAACGTGAAATTTGTCCGCCACGTAGTACTTAGCCATCAGGGGAAGGTAAATAAAAGACAGGTCGCCGGCGCTTCCGTACGTCAATTCCGGCTGCACATGGAATTTCTCCGTGGCCTCAATGTCCAAAATCAAACCAATATAAAAACCAGTCTGATTGACTGCATCAATATCAAAAATGCTAATGCCTATGGCTGATACGCTGATATCCGCGTTGGTATGCATAAGCCCGCCGGTAACTCCAATATCTACTCCCTGGGCTTTTGCACTGTTAAAGGCAAGAAGAGTAAGCCCCAGAATGATAAGTACTTTTTTCATAATCGTATAGTGTTTGGTTCGTGTATGCTCAAATATAGAAAACTTTGATTAGAACAGTCTAAATATTGATTATTCCTATATAAAGCAAAAGCGGGAGCCATTTAGACCCCCGCGAAACAAAATCTATTCGTGTGGTAAATGTTAAAGATGAATGGCAAATCCGATCCTGAATTCGAATATACCCTGATCCGTAAAATCCTCATTCATGCTGAGGTTATAACGCAATCCCGGTTCCAGGCTTAGGTTGTCAGCCAGGAATATGGCATAAGCACCCTGAATCCCTAGCCAAAGTGGGTTTTCATCAAGATCTTTGATGGAACCACCAGTAACATCGAGCTGGATAGGCACCGTGCCAACAATATAATACTTGAGACCAACTTTGTAAGTGAAAGCGGAAGTATCAAAAAAATCATTATCAAATTCCTGGCTGGAATAACCCAGTCCAAGTTTTAGCGCCAGATTGTCCGCCATAAAATATCCTCCTTCAACACCTATGGCCCAAATGGTAGTCCCATCTGAGGAGTAAAAGCCAAAGCCCGTATTGGAAGCGTGAGCCCCTGTTCCAGCACCAAATCCGGTGTTTGCCTCAATGAGCCAGCTGTCTTTTGCCGTGCTTGTTGAGTCCTGTGCTTTCACACTAAGACCTAAAATTCCCAATACTCCTAATACAATCAGTTTTTTCATTTTTTTGTTGTTTTTGATTAAGGCCTCAAACCTAAGCGTTACTTGGGACATGCCGTCAAAATAGTTGTGAAAATGAGTATTTTTGTTGTAAGAACATTCCTATTCGATGTAGCTCCGTTTACGGTGGCTGTTTCACCCTTAAAAACCAAGTCTGACAACTTTTGTATTACATTTGAAACATGAACTGGTACCAGGCATTAGAAGACTATAGAAATTACCTGAGCATAGAACGTGGCTTGTCTGAGAACTCCATTCAAAACTATAAGCGGGATGTAGTAAAGCTAAAAGTTTTTAGTTCAGATTCCGGTTTAGAGAAGGATCCGCTAAAGATTGATCAGGAAACGGTGCAGTTATTTATTCATCATCTGGCGAAAACAGTAAATCCGAGATCGCAGGCACGCACAATTTCCGGCCTTAAAAGCTTTTTCAACTACCTGGTCTTTGAGAACTACAGGGAAGACAACCCCATGGATCTTGTCGAATCGCCCAAAATTGGCCGAAAACTACCGGATACCTTATCCACAGATGAAATAGATGCGTTAATTCAGGCAATAGACCTCTCTAAACCGGAGGGGGAGCGGAACAGGGCCATGTTGGAAACCCTATATGGCTGCGGCCTGAGGGTTTCAGAACTTACCGGACTCAAAATATCCGACCTTTTTTTTGAGGAAGACTTCATCAATGTAACAGGAAAAGGAGACAAACAGCGATTTGTACCCATTGCGCCAATTACCAAAAAATACATTGAGATCTATCGTACCGAAGTAAGAATTCATCAAAAGATCCAAAAGGGAAATGAAGACATTTTGTTTCTTAACCGGAGAGGAGCTCGCCTTAGTCGTGCCATGGTTTTCGCCATAATTAAACAACTGGCTCTCAAAACCGGCCAGAAAAAGAATATCAGCCCGCATACCTTTAGACATTCCTTTGCCACCCATTTACTTCAAAAAGGCGCGGACCTTCGGGCAATACAACAGATGCTTGGCCATGAAAGCATCACCACTACAGAAGTCTATGTACATGTAGACCGGCAGCATCTGGCGGAAATTGTCAATCAGTATCACCCCAGAAAGTAAGCGGCATCAAAATAAAATTGGATCGTTAGAATTTAAAGCGGGATCGGACGGTAAAGAAATCGGAATCTCCCATAGTACCATAGGGCCCGACCCTTGATCCGTTCAGATTCTGGTTAAAGCCGGCTTCTAAAAAGAGCTGCTCATTTACTTCATACCCCATACCAAGATCCAGCCCTAACCTAACACCATCGCCCCCTAGCTCCCTATTCATATCATATTCTATCTCAGGCCCGGCAAAAACGTACCATTTTTTAGACAGATTTACCTTGGTTAAGAGGGCCGTTCTCAACCTGTTTCTGGTTCCGAACTTGTTGTAGAAAGCGTCTAATTGTACTCTTAAATTATCAGAGAGCTCATATTGGATCTGGTAGTACTCCCTTCTTTCCCCATTGACCCCTAAGGGATACTTCAGGCCACTAAAACTGTACGCTCCAATGGAATTAATGTCCTGGGGCGGGGTTTCCGTTGGTTGCTGTGCCAGACCTGTGAAACTAAACAAGAAGCAAGCAACAAGGACATGGATTAATCGCATGATAACCAAGCTTAGTGAGTTTCTTAAAGATATTGAATTTAGACTGATCGCACTTTCTTCAGGGTTCGGATTAGCATGAATTTAACAGCGAACAGATATGGTTAATTAGCCATGCTGATTCTTCAATTCTTAAAGTTTCCATACTCAAACGTTATAGTTGATTTATTCCTTTTTCAGGCCGTAGTTTCTTTAGGGAAAGCGATATATTTAAGTCTTTTATGAGCTAAATGACAACAGATTTAAAGCGGCAATGGTGGAAAGAGGCAGTGGTCTATCAGGTCTACCCAAGGAGTTTTCAGGATTCAGACGCAGACGGAATTGGAGATCTTAATGGTATTACGCAGAGGCTGGACTACATTCAAAGCCTCGGAATAGATGTGATCTGGTTGAACCCGGTCTATCCTTCTCCAAACGACGATAATGGATATGACATAAGCGATTACCGGAATATCCTGTCCGACTTCGGTACTATGGACGATTTTGACCGTCTGCTGGCGGGGGTAAAGCAAAGAGGTATGAAGCTTATTATGGATCTGGTGGCTAATCACAGTAGTGATGAACACTTTTGGTTCCAGGAATCCAGGAAATCCAGGGACAATCCGTATCGCGATTATTATCACTGGTGGCCAGCAGAAAATGGTGTACCACCAAAAAGGTGGAGTTATTTTGATTTGGAAAGCAATGCCTGGAAGTACGATGAACAGACGGATGCCTATTACCTGCACTGTTTTTCGGTAAAACAACCCGACCTGAAATGGGAAAATAAGAAGGTAAGGCAGGAGATCTATGATATCATCCGATATTGGTTTGAAAAGGGCGTTGACGGTTTTCGGATGGATGTGATCTCCTTCATTTCAAAGGATATTACCTACCCCGAACTTCCGGAAGAATACCATGGAGATTTTGTTCCTTTTTATGCAAACGGACCCAGGTTGCATGAATTCCTGAAAGAGATGAATGAGGAAGTCTTACAGCACTACGAAGTAATGACGGTAGGTGAAGCGCCCGGAGTTAGCAAGGAGCAGGCACTGAATTTTGTTGATGAAGACCGAAAAGAACTGAACATGTTTTTCCATTTCGATCTCATGTCCTTAGACCGGGATGAAGAAGAATTCTTTAAACGGCGTAAAAACTCCTGGAAACTGAAAGAGTTTAAAACGCTTTTTTCCGAATGGGATGCGGTTTTTGCTAAAAAAGGTTGGGGAAGCCTGTTCCTGGATAATCACGATTTTCCAAGGGCGGTAAGCAGGTGGGGGAACGACTCTCCGGAGCATTGGTACGCTTCTGCAACCATGCTGCAGACCTTTATACTGACCATGAGAGGGACTCCCTACTTCTATTACGGTGAAGAGATCGGTATGACCAATGTTAAGTTCGACAATATTGAAGACTATCGCGATATCAATACTATTAATCGTTTCCAGACTATGGAACAAAGTCCTGAAAATATCCGCAGTTTTATAGAGAACGAAAAACATACGGCAAGGGACAACGCGCGTACACCAATGCAATGGGATGAGACGGAACATGCCGGATTTACCAATGGTGAGCCCTGGATTGCGGTCAACAAGAACTATAAATATGGTCTTAATGTAGCAGCCCAGGAATTACACAAAGAATCCGTATTGCACTATTTTAGAAAAATGGTTGCCATAAGAAAATCCAATTTAGGCCTGATCTATGGCCTTTACGATCTGATATGGGAAGACCATGAACATGTTTACGCCTACACCCGAAAACTGGAAGAGGAGGCCTACCTTGTGATCCTGAGTTTTTCAGCAGAACCGCAGAGGGTTTTGCTTTCTGAAGAAATTTCCTCCTCGGGTAAACTCCTCATCTCCAATGATCATTCAGCGCTGTCCAGGATAGAAAATAATATGGAATTGCAGTTGAAACCTTACCAGGCAGTCGTCTATAAACTGGATTGATCAGTATTACCATAGCTTGCGGTTTTTGGTTAATTTTAGGCAGGAATAAACCAACATTATGAGAACCACTAATATCGCATTGCTCCTCCTGATAGTTTTTTGCAACTTTCTGTCGGCTCAAAAAAATGAGGAGGCCTTACTTAAAGACCTCGATTCTAAGTCGGAATCTTATTCAGCAGTAGCCCAGGAGATCTGGGATCTGGCAGAAATGGGATATCTGGAAGAGAAAAGTGCCGCCTTACTTCAAAAAACCCTTGCCGATGAAGGGTTCAGTATAGCACAAGGAGTAGCCGGAATACCCACGGCATTTATTGCTGAATACGGCAGTGGATCGCCGGTAATAGCAATTTTGGGGGAGTACGACGCGCTTCCCGGTCTTTCGCAGGCTGCGGTACCGGAGAAAAAATCGGCTGGAAAAGCCGCGGGACATGCCTGTGGACATCACTTGTTTGGTACGGCCTCAGCTGCCGCTGCAATTGCGGTAAAAGACTGGATGAAGGCCAATAATTCGACCGGAACCATCAGATTCTACGGTTGCCCGGCTGAAGAAGGGGGATCCGGAAAGGTCTATATGGTTCGAGAAGGATTATTTAAGGATGTGGATGTTGCCTTACATTGGCATCCAGGAGCTCAGAATGCGGCAAATGCGGGGGCCGCACTTGCAAATAAATCCGCGAAATTCAGGTTTTACGGTGTTTCCGCCCACGCGGCAGGATCTCCGGAAAAGGGACGCTCCGCGCTTGATGGGGTAGAAGCCATGAATGCTATGGTTAATATGTTGAGGGAGCACATTCCGGAACGCGCACGTATTCACTATGTGATCACTGACGGTGGAAAAGCACCTAATGTTGTTCCGGATTTTGCCGAGGTCTATTACTATTCCAGGCATAACCGCAGAGATGTTGTGATCGATATTTTTGATAGGATCGTCAAAGCCGCTGAAGGCGCAGCTTTGGGTACAGGAACCACTATGGACTATGAAATGATAGGGGGTACCCATGAACTTTTGCCTAACCTGACTTTGCAAAAGGTGATGTACGATAAACTGGTGCAGGTAGGCGGGATTGATTACAGCCCGGAGGAAACGGTATTTGCGAACAAGATCGCCAGGAGCCTTGGATATGCCAGCGCCAGTGCTGAGATTGCCCGGGATGTGCAACCTTATCAGACGGAGGCCAAGGCCTATGGATCTACGGATGTTGGGGATGTTAGCTTTGCTGTTCCTACCGTAGGTATGAGAGCGGCCACATGGGTTCCCGGGACTCCTGCCCATAGTTGGCAAGCTGTTGCAGCTGGGGGTATGAGCATTGGTAATAAAGGGATGATGGTCGCGGCGAAAACCCTAAGCCTGACTGCTGTAGAATTACTGAAAGACGGATCCCTTATTGAAAAAGCCAAGGCAGAATTTCAAGAAAGAAGAGGTGCGGATTTTGAATATATCCCCTTATTAGGAGACAGGCCACCGGCCCTGGATTATCGAAAATAGCCCATTCAGTTTGGCTTTGGGGGCTAATGTCGGGAATCCTGATTTCTACCCAAAACCTTAAGCTTTAAAAGTAAAATCTAAACTTTAAACCCTTATTCCTGTAACAAATCCGGGAAAAATCATACTAACTTCATATCAACCCACTAACCTGAAACGTGAACAAGGAACTTGAACACAAATTTGTGACCGAGTTGCAGAACAACCAAAATGTTGTTCATAAGATCTGCAGTTTATATACGAATAACAGAGAGGCTCACAATGATCTATTTCAGGAAATTACCATTCAACTTTGGAAGGCCTACCCCAAATTCAGGGGAGAATCAAAATTCAGTACATGGATGTACCGGGTTTCTCTGAACACGGCTATCACACTCTACAGAAAATCAAAAAAGAGAATAAAAACCCAGGATTACGACTCTGTAATTTTCAAAATAAAGGCCGACGAATATGATGAAACCCAGGAACAGCAATTAAAACTTATGTACAATGCCGTAAAACAATTGGGAGATATTGATAAGGCACTTGTTTTCCTGTACCTGGAGGATAAGGATTACAGTGAAATTGCAGAGACCTTGGGGATCACGGAAGTGAATGCAAGAGTGAAAATGAATCGGGTTAAAAATAAATTGAGAACCATACTCAATCCGTAAAGATTATGATGGACGAATTAGAATTGTTAAAACAGGACTGGCAGAAGAAGGAAGGACATCTGCCTAAACTTTCCTACGATGATATTTACAATATGATCTGGAAAAAGTCTTCTTCCATTGTCAAATGGATCTTTTACATCAGTATTATAGAATTTGTTTTCTGGGCGCTTATCAATCTCATCCCCTATAATTCTGAATCGGCGGAGCTGGAGAAAACCTGGAATACCTACGGTATCAGCACCGTGCTTACTGTTGTGAATTATGTGGTTTTGATCTATTTCATTTATAAGTTCTATCGCAACTACAAACGTATCTCCTATACTGAATCGTCCAAGAAACTAATGAAGGCGATTTTGGATGTCAAACGAACAGTCACCCAATATGTATGGTTCAATATCGGGATCTTTGTGGCCTTCCTTATTATTACACTTTACGGCAGCCTGAAATACGGACCAAATAGCGAAAAGATCATGGAAGCCGCTTCCAAAGCCGGGAATGAGGTATTGTTCTGGCTAATGCTTACAGGAATATTTTTACTTGCCGTAGCAATGGTCCTGACCCTTATCTGGCTTTTCTACAAGCTTTTATATGGAATTCTGCTCAACAGGCTCAGGAGGAATTACAACGAGCTTAAAAAATTAGAGGTCTAAGTACGCCATCTGCGTTGTTTGTGTGCTTCTTCGTAGGCCAGTAGTTCCTCTTTTGGGATTACTTTGAGAAAAGAAGGATGTTGTTCTATGGCATATTCCAGTTTTTCTATGATCTGGTCAATGGATTCATTGTCGTAATCAATGTCCAGAGGTTCCTTGATCACCATAGATTGTAATATACCCTTTTTCTTTACCCTAAGGCCCTTTTTATCGAATGATCTCCTAAAACCATCGATAACCACGGGTACCACTACCGGTTTGTATCTTTTGATGATATGGGCGGTTCCCTTTCGCAATGGCTTCCAGGGAGTGGTAGTGCCCTGAGGAAAAGTGATCACCCAGCCATCCTCCAATGCAATACCGATATTGGTGATATCACTCATTTTTACCTGCCGGTTTACGTCCTTTCCTTCAGACCTCCAGGTACGTTCAATGCTTATGGAACCAGCGTAGGCCAGCACCTTGGTCAGCAGACTCTTCTTCATGGTCTCTGCCGCGGCTACGTAATACACATTGAGTTTGGGACGCCAGAGGTAGCCGATATTCTTAATGGAATCTTCGCGCCCGCTTAGGCTGGCGTTAAATACGTGGAACATGGCCACCACATCGGCAAAGTAAGTCTGATGATTGCTTACAAAGAGCACATTGGTATCCGGCAGATTGCGAATGACCTCCGAACCCTCAATCTCCAGGGTGTTAAAACCTTTGTACCTCGAATGTGTGATCATTCCCATAATACGGATCAACCACTTCTTAAGGAATAAAATGTGTCCAAAAGGATTTTCCTTGAATAACCCCATAGGTGACAAATCTACAAAATATGCCTTATAACACTTGCCTGAAAAGTTCTTTGATCTCACTTAGCATCATGGCTGTGGCCCCCCAAACCGTATATCCGTTAAATTCAAAGGCAGGTACGGCGATGTTTTTGGCATAGGATGTAGACAGGTTTTGGGTGATGAGTTTGTTATCGTCCATAAAATCATCCAAAGAAACCTCTACCAGGGCGGCCACTTCGGACTGTTCAGGTACAAATGGAACTTTTTTGTGGTAGATCCCTACAAAGGGTTGGACCTGAAAATTACTTGGCGGGATATACACTTCGGTAATAGGCCGAATAACTTGGACCATAGAGGGCGGCACACCGATTTCCTCATGCGTTTCTCTCAGGGCTGTTTCCAGAAGATCCCTATCCTCGCTCTCCTGCTTTCCACCAGGGAAGCCAATCTGATTGGAGTGGACCCCGGGATACGTATTTCTTAGGATAAGAATAAGGTGTGTCTTACTCAGGGCATCCGGATAAAATAGGGCCATTACCCCTGCCTTATAGGGCTCCCGACCGTTAAGCAGTCCTTTTTTCAACTCCTTAATACGGATCTCAGGTGCCATTTTGTAATGAGAAGCGGTACCTGGAAGTGGCAGATTTTTTATTTTTGGAACCTGTAGCGAAAAATCTTCAAAATCCATGACATTCAATATCCTTGATCGCCTTGCAATATTAGCACTAATTTTATTAGCGGCTTGTAAAGAAAAACCGATTGATAAAAAAACGGAGGTAGCCAGGACCCAGGATGAAGTTGAAGAAATCGCCAAAGACAGCGTGGTTGTAAAGGAAGAGGAAGACGTTTTTGTTCTAACTGAAGATAACGCCATTGATTTCTTTTTCGATTATCAAAAAGGCCTGAAGGAAAATAAGGTAAAGCTCACTACAAGTATGGGTAGCTTTACTTTGGAACTGTATTCCAACGTACCTTACCACAAGGCCAATTTCATTTACCTTGCCAAAAAGGGCTATTTTGACAATACGATGTTCCATCGGGTTGTCAAGGATTTTATTATCCAGGGAGGAAATGCAGACAATAAAGAAACTGCCCGCAAACGCCGGGAGATTGGACGTTATCTGTTACCTCCGGATACCCGCAAGGGCTATAAGCATCATCGGGGAACGATTTCTATGCCGAGTAGTGAAATAGATAATCCACACATGCTGGCTTCGCCTTATGAATTCTTTATTGTTGTAAAGAAACCCGGTTCTTATCATCTCGATGGCAATTATACCCCCTTCGGAAGAGTTATAGAGGGCATGGATGTAGTAGACGCGATCAATGCGGTACCCGTTGATGATGGCGACTGGCCTTCTCAAAATGTCTATATCCTCAAAGCTGAAGTCTTACGATAGTTGGGGATGTTCAGTATACAGTAAGCAGTAAGCAGTGAACAGTAAGCAGTAAACATTAATCATGCGCTAAAGCCTTGTAGGATGAATAATAAGTTTGCAGGTATTGGAATTGTCAGTTCGAGCGCAGTCGAGAACTAACTAAGGAATTGAATAGTGAACAGTCCTCCTTCGCCATGGCTACGCAGGATGAGATCAGCAGACATTCTGCAGTAAGCGGTGCGCAGTAAACAGTTGTCTTAATTCAACCAGTGACATTTAAAACTCAAAACTTATAAACTTAAACATGTACTTAAACTTAAGTTTACACTTCCACTCCTTAAGCATTCAAAACCTCCAGCACCCGTTCAGGGGTGAAAGGCAGGTGCCTTAACCGTTTGCCGGTAAGTTTTAAAAAGGCGTTGGCTATTGCTCCGGCTACCATAGGTGTGGCCGTTTCACCAACACCCTCTGGAATCTCAGTGGATGGGATAATCGCAGTCTCTATGCTTTCCGGAACATCCTGGAATCGGAGCAGGTTATAATCGTGAAAATTGGACTGTTGTACTCTTCCGTCAACAATGGTAATCTGTTCTTTGAGTACACTACTCATACCCATGATTATTCCACCTTCCATCTGAGCCTTAACATTATCTGGCTGCACCACAACACCAGCGTCCAGAGCTATCCAGAATTTATGCACCTTGATGTTGCCGGTATTTCGGTCTACGGAGATCTCACAGATCCCGGTACCCATAGAGCCGTGTTCCACAAAAGCCACGCCCTTTGCTCTGCCTTCAGCAACCGGGGAGCCCCAGCCGGAGATTTCGGCAGCTTTTTCAAGCGTTGCCAATGCCCTTGGCGATTTTGCCATTAGTTTTCTTCTCAAATCAACCGGGTCAATACTCTGGTCCAGGGCTATTTCATCCAACATGGACTCAATGGCGAATTTGTTAGGGCCATGTCCTACAGACCTCCAATGTTTCAACCTGATCCCATGCGATGTCTCCCGCCATTCCACCAATTGATTGGGAATATCGTAATGGTCATTCCTTGCACCGCTGGTTACCAGTCTACCCCCATCGCCAACTACGCAATGAGAAAAACCGCTGATATTTCCCTGAGCATCCGTACAGGCTTTTAGCCTTTGCAGTGAAAGAGGTCTGAATGTTCCGTAAGAAACATCATCTTCCCTGGTCCATATCAATTTTACGGGTAGCGGTGCCATCTCCTTAGCCAGAATGGCGCATTCATTGACAAAATCGTTCATACTCCTTCGCCCGAAACCTCCACCAAGGTACTGCAGATGAACGTTTACCTGTTCAGGTGGTACACCGACCAGATCCGGCACGCCTAATTTGGTATCCGGTCCTTGCTGACTACCTACCCATACGTCAGCACTTTTCTTATCTTCGGCCACCTGTATGACTGCGTTTAAAGGTTCCATTTGAGCGTGGTAGACATAATCATTCTTAAAGTCAACTTCATAGACTTTAGCCGCTTTTTTCATGGCTTGGCCTACATCGCCCAATTCAACAATGGCATCGCCCTTTTTTCTGCTGTCTGCGATCTGTTTGTATTCTGGATAAATATCCTGGGAATTAAATCCGGAAGCCTGGGCTTCGCTCCAATCTATTTGCAAACTTTTTTTGGCAGCCAAAGCCTCTTCAAGAGTTTTAGCCACTACGCCTATAGCATAGTCAAAGGGAACCAGTTTGAGCACCCCTTCCATTGCGAGGATTTCGTCCTCGTTGGTAAGCGTTGGAGTGGCTGCGTTGAGCTTGCCTCTTTCCAAAACCCCATAAACCATTTGGGGAAGGCGGAGGTCTATGGCAAATTGGGCACTTCCGTCTACTTTGGATGGAATCTCTGTACGAGGTATTTCCCGGCCAACCAATCGGAAATCTTTTTGATCTTTAAAATCCGATTCGCTGAGATCAGGCAGGGTTTCAGGCATACTTAGATAGGGTACCAGGTCCCCATAACTTATTTTTCGATTGCTGTTTTCGTGTATCACAAAGCTATCCTCTGTCCTTAGCTCTTCGATTGGGGTATTCCAATGAGCCGCCGCAGAGCTTAGTAAAACATAGCGTGCCTGGGCGCCAGCCTTCCGCATTACAGGATAGTAACTTTTGGTAGTTCGGCTACCTACGGTAAACATTAATTTGCTACCAGGTGCCCAACCTTCCGAACCGTAGATGTCTGTCTCCTGGGGTGAAAATTCTACCTTAACCTTAGACCAATCCGCGTCCATTTCTTCGGCAAAGACAAGCGGTAGGGAAGTCATGGAACCTTGGCCCATTTCGGCGGCAGGGTTATAAATGGTGATTTCCCCATCCTCCGTAATCTGAACCCAGGCTGTTATTGGGTGTTTTTGGAGCTGTTTTTTAAGGGCATTGCTGTCTTTACAGGAAATTAGATGAGGTAACATTCCGGAAGCGCCAATAAACAATGCCACTCCGCCGGAAGATTTTAGAAATTTCCTTCGGCTCATGCCTTCTACCGGATCTGTTTGGGCTTTATTTTTCATTGGAATCTATGAGCTAGGTGGATTGTGTATTTGCTGCAAGTTCAATAGCCTTAATCACGCGCATGTAAGTGCCGCAACGACAAAGAATACCGTTCATATAGGTCTTTATTTCTTCTGTACTTGGATTTGGATTTTCCTCCAACAAGGCCACTGCCTGCATGATCTGACCGGATTGGCAGTACCCGCACTGCGGTGCCTGCGCTTCAATCCAGGCTTTTTGAACAGTATGGGTTCCGTTCACGGATAATCCTTCAATTGTCCGGATCTTTTGACCGTCACTAACGTTATCTACCTGGAGCATACAGGCTCTCATAGGTCTGTTGTCTACATGGATGGTGCATGCGCCGCATTGCGCGATACCACAGCCGTATTTGGTTCCCGTTAGCCCTAAGTGTTCCCTTAGTACCCAAAGAAGTGAAGTTCCCTCTGCAACTTCAACCTCCTGAGCGGTGTTATTGATATTCAACCTGAATGTTGCCATACCCTAAAGAATTGTTTCCGTTAAGTTACAGAAAAAGAAGATTGAAGGCTACAGGAATTTGAAATATTAGTGGATCTATTGATCAGTAGTCAGTCTCGATAGCTATCGGGAGTGGGCAGTAAACAGTAAGCAGTAAGCAGTGAACAGTGGGCAGTAATCAGTGATCTTCAAATCTTCAAATTGCTACATTTCCACATTTTTTAATTAGTCCCTTTTCCGCTTTTAAAATGCAGTGAAAACAGCTAATTTAAAATTGGGGTGGGGTTTAGCATCCCTGTTTCAGTAAACAGTAATCAGTAATCAGTGAGCAGTTAATTTCACAATTCCTCAATTTTACAATTTCACATTCCCTCATTTTCAAATCTTCAAATTGACAAACCATCAAATCAACAAATCGCCTTTTCTGCTTTTAAATTGCAGTGTCCGGGGTTAATTTAAGATTGGGGTGGGGTTTAGCACCCCTGTTTCAGTAAACAGTAATCAGTGAGCAGTGAACAGTTCTCCCCGGTATAGTTGATGGTTGATAGTTGATTGTTGATAGTCTGTGTACAGTGTAAGATGGATATACGATGTACGATATTAAATACGCAATATAGGCTCTTCAACGTATTTTGCAAATAATTCAAGAATTCGTCTAAACATCCAACCCTCTAACTGTCCATCAATCTAATCGTCCAAAAGTCCAACCATCTAACGATCCAACCGTCCAACCGTCTATCTATCTAATAATCTAACCCTCCGTCCGTCTAATCATCCAACCCTACAATAATCCAACATTCTAACTATCTAACAATCCAACAGTCTAACCATCCATCAGTCTAACTATCTAATAATCCAACTGTCCAACCATCTAACCATCTAACCCTCCATCCATCTAATCGTCCAAAAGTCCAATCATCTAACGATCCAACCGTCTAACTATCTAACCATCCAACAGTCTAACTATCAAATAATCCAACAGTCTAACCATCTAACGATCCAACCGTCTAACTATCTAACAATCCAACAGTCTAACCATCTAACGATCCAACCGTCTAACTATCTAACAATCCAACAGTCTAACCATCTAACGATCCAACCGTCTAACTATCTAACAATCCAACAGTCTAACCAAGTCTAACAAGTCCAGCCATCCAAACATCTATCAATCCAACCCTCTAAACCCTTAATCAGCCAATTTACGCTCAACTACAACGTTGTAGTTCACAAATTGGGGAAAAGATAACTTTCATTTTATTTCCTAAAGTCTTTTTTTTGCCGGTTCGGATGTATCTTTACCCTTTCGCTGTGAGGTCGGGGGTTGCAGCCGAATCTTTCAAAAAAACCACTATGATTACCAACACAGAACTGGAATACAAAGGGAATTTATATCCCAATCAAATAATAGATTTCAAAAAAGATACCGATAAATTTTACTTCACAACACAGAACGGGGTGATCCTGGAACTAACTGTCCTAAGGAACAGTGCTCTGCGCTTTAGATATGCCACAGAACATGTCTTTGAACCCGATTTCTCCTATGCCATCGATAAGAATGCGAGTCGTGGCTATGACAAACTCGAAGTGGAAGAGACCAAAACAGAATATCTGGTCGAAACCTCCAAGCTGAAGGTCCTTGTTGACAAGAAGACCATGAGGATACAGATTTCTGATAGGGACGGTAATATCATTAACGAAGACGAGCTGGGCTTCCATTGGGAAGAAAACTATACCTACGGAGGAAATACCGTCAAAATGAGTAAGATCACCCAAACCGGCGAGAGTTTCTACGGTATGGGCGACAAAGCTACCCATACCAACCTTAAAGGGAAACGGGTTAATAATTGGGTTACAGATCAGTACGCCTACGGAAAAGATCAGGACCCGCTTTACAAAGCAATACCGTTTTATATAGGCCTGCATCATAACAAGGCTTATGGGATCTTTTTCGATAATACTTTCCGATCTTATTTCGACTTCTCCCACGAACGCCGCAATACCACCAGCTTTTGGGCCGATGGAGGGGAGATGAATTACTATTTCTTTTACGGTCCGGATATCGCCAGGGTAGTGCGCTCCTATACCGACCTTACCGGAACCCCGGAACTTCCACCTTTGTGGGCGCTGGGTTATCATCAGTCCAAATGGAGTTACTACCCCGAAAAAAGAGTAAAAGATCTGGCGGCTAAGTTCAGAAAACTCAATATCCCCTGCGATGCGATTTACCTGGACATCGACTATATGGATGGTTTCCGATGTTTTACATGGGATAAGACCAGGTTTCCGGATCCCAAAGCTATGATAGATGAGCTTTACGAGGACGGTTTCAAAACCGTTGTCATGATAGATCCGGGGATTAAGGTGGACAAGGACTACTGGGTGTATCAGGAAGCCCGGGACAAGGACTATTTCTGCAAAAGAGCGGATGGACCCTACCTGAGGGGTAAGGTATGGCCGGGCGACTGTAATTTCCCTGATTTCACCAACCCTGAAGTACGGGAATGGTGGGCAGAACTGTACAAGGGATTGATCGTTGAGGATGGCGTACATGCGGTTTGGAACGATATGAATGAACCCGCGGTAATGGAGGTTCCTACTAAAACAGCCCCCCTGGATGTAAGGCATGATTATGACGGACATCCCTGCAGCCACAGAAAAGCTCACAATGTTTACGGAATGCAAATGGTTCGGGCCACTTACGAAGGAGTAAAGAAATATGTTTACCCCAAGAGGCCATTTGTTATTACCAGAGCGGCCTATGCCGGAGCCCAGCGCTTTTCCTCTACCTGGACGGGGGACAATGTGGCTACCTGGGAACACCTCTGGATCGCCAATGTACAGGTACAGCGCATGTGTATGAGCGGAATGTCCTTTGTAGGATCCGATATTGGAGGATTTGCAGAGCAACCAAGCGGTGAGCTTTTTGCACGTTGGATACAACTTGGGGTTTTCCACCCTTTCTGCCGAGTGCATTCCAGTGGAGACCACGGCGACCAGGAACCCTGGTCCTTTGATACGGAAGTAACCAACATCGTCCGCAAATTCATCGAGATCCGATACCAGTTGCTTCCTTACCTCTACACCATGTTCTGGAAGTATGTGAAAGAGAGGATGCCAATGCTTAAATCTCTGGTATATTTTGACCAGGAAGACCAGCAGACGCATTTCCGGACGGATGAGTTCATATTCGGGGAGCACATACTGGTGTGTCCAATTCAGGAACCTAACGCCAAGGGAAGAAGGATGTACATCCCACGTGGAAAATGGCATAACTTTTGGACTGGTGAGGTCGTAGAAGGAGGTATGGAGAAATGGGTGGTAGCGGATATTGACAAGATCCCACTCTTCATCAAAGAAGGTGCCATTATACCTAAGTATCCGGTACAGCAATATGTGGGAGAAAAGCAAATAGACCAACTTACACTGGATGTGTATTACAAAAGTGGAGTGGAAAATTCGACAGTCTATGAGGATGCCGAGGAGGGTTATGATTATACCAAAGGAAGGTACAGCGTAAGGAATTTCAAACTGAACGGAAAAGACAAGGAGCTGATCGTTCAGCAATTCAAAGACGGGACCTATATTACCTCGTATGAGACCTTTAAGATCAACCTCATTGGACTACCGTTTAAAATAGCTTCCATCGAAGTTGACAATGAACCGGTTTCCTTAAAAGAAGTGCGATTAAACGGGAATAATTCCATTGAGATCAGCAAAAATTTTACCGAATTGCACATTACCGGAAAGTGATTTTTTGTACTTTTCTAAGTAGAAAACACTAACATAAATAAAATGAATAAACAGAAAATCATACTGACAGTGGTGGTCTTCCTGGCCGTCGCTGCCTGTAAAACAAATCCGTTTACGGGGAAAAGTACGCTTAACTTTTACCCCAACAGCCAGATTTTCCCGACGGCTTTTGCTCAGTACGATCAGTTCCTGGGCGAAAATAAGGTGGTTGAGGGAACTACGGAGGCCAAAATGATCGAAAAAGTCGGGCAACGTATTGCCTCTGCCGCGGAACGCTGGCTAACGGCCAATGGATATCCGGGTTATCTGAAGGATTACAGATGGGAATACAATCTGGTTGAAGACAAGACGGTCAACGCTTGGTGTATGCCCGGTGGCAAGATCGTATTCTACACCGGTATTCTTCCCATTTGCCAGGGAGAGACCGGAGTAGCTGTGGTTATGGGGCACGAGGTAGCCCATGCCCTGGCAGATCACGGCGCACAACGAATGAGTGCCGGCACCTTACAACAATTGGGTGCTGTGGCGGGAAATGTAGCCATACAGGATCCTGAGAAACGAAATATGTTTAATCAAGCCTATGGTATCGGGACTACGGTAGGAGGGATGTTGCCTTTTAGCCGAAGCCATGAGACTGAGGCAGACAGAATAGGGCTGCAGATTATGGCCATTGCAGGTTATAACCCCTACGAAGCCGCGGAATTGTGGAAGCGGATGAAAGCCAAGGCAGGAGGACAGGCGCCACCGGAATTCCTAAGTACGCACCCATCTAATGACACCAGGATCGCGAATTTAACGAATTGGGCTCCTTTGGCGGAAGCAGAAGCCAGGAAATTTGGGGTTTCCTCATTTCAATAGACACTGCTTTGAACAAGGCAAACCAAAAACACTTAACAAAGTCATTCCTTTAAGGGATGGCTTTTTTATAAATGAGCAGAACACTAGCGGTTAAGGGAAGTAAGAAACTATTGAATGCCTGGGCCTTCTATGACTGGGCAAACTCAGTTTACAGCCTGGTGATCTCATCCGCCATCTTTCCCATTTTCTACGGAGCGCTTTTTAGGGTGGCCGGTATCGAAAAAGTAACGGTTTTCGGAGGCGAAATCGCCAGGGCGCCACTGATAAGTTATGTTACGTCCGCAGCTTTTGTGTTTATAGCATTGGTAATGCCATTGATTTCAGGGATTGCGGATTTCATTGGCAACAAACGGATGTTTATGAAGTTCTTCTGCTATCTGGGAGGACTTTCCTGCATCGGCCTTTACTGGTTCTCCCTGGATAATATCTATTTTGGTTTGCTGTGTTATTTCTTTGGCCTGGTAGGCTTTTGGATGAGTTTCGCTGTGAACAATTCATACCTGCCGGACATCGCCTTTCCTGAACAGCAAGACCGGGTAAGCGCGAAAGGATTTTCTTTGGGTTACCTCGGCAGCGTGATCTTGTTACTCGTGAACCTCGCCATGGTCATGAAACCTGATCTGTTTGGTATAACCTCGGACGGAGGTGAGGCTGCGGAGATCAAGGCTATGAAGTACTCCTTTATCTCCGTGGGAGTCTGGTGGATACTTTTCAGCCAGTATACCTTTTACTACTTGCCTAAAGGATTTAAGAAAGAAGGAGAGCGAAAGAACATCATCCTTAATGGCTTCAGGGAACTACAGGCCGTATGGAAGCAATTAGGTAATGAAAAAAGACTGAAGCGATACCTGGTAGCCTTCTTTGTTTACAGCATGGCTGTACAAACCGTAATGCTGATCGCCACCTATTTTGGTGAAGAAGAGATCAATTGGGGATCGGACAGTGAGCGGACTACAGGACTAATCGTAAGCATATTGGTCATCCAGATCGTCGCTATCTTAGGGGCCACTATCACTGCCATGGCCTCCAAGGCATTTGGAAATATCCGCACATTGGTAATCATAAATCTGCTCTGGTTGTTTATTTGTATCTATGCCTATTTCCTGATCAGTCCAATGGATTTCTATGTCGCTGCAGGCTGTGTCGGCCTGGTAATGGGTGGAATACAGGCCTTGTCCAGATCTACCTATTCCAAATTCCTTCCGGAGACCACTGATACTACCTCCTTTTTTAGCTTTTACGATGTGGCGGAGAAGATCGGGATTATCATAGGTACTTTTTTATACGGCTTTGTAGCCCAGTTTACCGGAAGTATGCGTAATGCCACTATCTTTCTGGGGCTGTTCTTCCTCATTGGGATGTTGCTCTTGCTTAGGGTAAAAGAAAAGGCCCCTGGATCAGAGGCCTAATTACTATTCGTTTTTTGATTGATTTTGATGTTATCCCTTGCTGATATCTCCGGATCCTGATGTCTTGGTATCTACCTTGGCAGGATTCCCGCGATAGTGAATATCTCCGGAACCTGATACCCGGGCTTTGAGCATTTCCTTGGCCGTAACCTTGATATCCGCTGAACCTGAAACGGTTGCATCTACTACATCTGCTTCCAATTCGTAGGCACGGATATCCCCGGAACCTGAAATGGACACTTCAAAGTTACCGGTCTGTCCGCTGAGGTTGATATCTCCGGAACCGGACATCGAAGCTTCAAGGGTGTTGGCCTCAATCTGAAGGGTGATATCTCCCGAACCAGACATGCTGGTCTTGAAATCATCTGCCTTTAAAGTGGTTTTTCCCACAATATCCCCGGAACCTGAAAGCGATACCGCATTGATATCTTCAACAGGAACAGTAATATATATCCCACCGTCTTTTTTCCATGAAGATGGCTGAAGGTTTACCCCTTTTCTGGTTTTGATGACCAGTTTGCCATTTTGTACTTCGGTTTTGATATATTCCAGGAGATTTTCTTCTCCGCGAAGGGTGAGTTCTCCCTCTTTGCCTTCAACCAGGTCCACATCGAACCATCCGGCTACCGCCACAGCGTCGTAATCGCCTACGGAACGTTCAATGGTGGTCATGTTCCCATTTCCTTTTACTCTTTTGCCCCATTGGGCATTGGTAGCGGCGATCATGCCAAATACCAGGGTTAGTGTCATAATTTTTTTCATGATAGCTGATTTTATTAGTTATTGTATTACATATTAACTTTCCCCTTGGAAACTGAACCGGAACCGGATATCTTGCTGTCTATTTTGTCTGGTGACCCGATATAGTTCACATCTCCTGAGCCGGATATCCGTGCCCATATTTTCTCGTTTGCCTTTACGTTTACATCGGCAGACCCGCTGATGGAGGCTGCTACGTAATCCGCTTCCAGTCCAAATGCCTTAACATCTCCGGAACCGGAAACCTCTATGTCAAGATCTTTGGTTTTACCCCTAAGGACAATATCTCCGGAACCTGAGATCCCTGTATTCACTTTTTCGGCTACTACATCCAGTTCTATTTTCCCGGAACCCGAAAGCTTGGTGGAGAATCGATTGGCATTCAGTTCTTCTTCACCGATAACAGATCCTGAACCCGAGAGATACACCGCACTGATGTCTTCAACAGGCACCGTGATATTGATCTTCGAGAAGGAATAAAAAGGATTGATATTGTATCGCTTGGACCATTCTATTTTCAAACGCCCGTCCCTCACCTCAGTATCTATATACTTCAGCTGACTCGCTTTACCTTCCAGCGTGATCTCGCCTTCGGAACCATCAACCAGGGTTACATCGAACCACCCGGATACTGAGACTTCATCGTATTCGCCCACGTTTCTGCGTTCCACGTTTTGGGCTAGCGCACTGCCTAAAAAGGTAACTAATAATATGAAGAGTAGTAATTTTTTCATTTTGGCTGGTTTGCTGTTTAGTTTTTAGTAAATGATACACTTCCGTAATCGCTGGTGATGTAAACCGTTTTACCGCTATTATCCCGTCCGTAATATCCTTTGTAATAGCGCTCATTAGAACGTTCTTTACTGATATTGATCTCGAAATCCTCTTTCCCGCTTACACCGGCGTATTCTGTAGTGATCTCAAAATTGAAATGGTATTCCGGATGATAGCCTATTTTAATGCCGGTATAATCTGTCCTCACATTGATGTTTCCCGCGTCCTGGGCCATGTTTCGTATACGAAGGCCTCCGTAGTCGGCACTGACATCCACATTGCCGTGTACTGTACCCAATTTAACATTGATATAGTCTCCGCTACCCGATACATTGTTTACTTCTCCTATTTCCATATTTCCGTAGTCTGCGGAATATTGGAGGTCTTCCATCTGTTCAATGGTAGAATTGGTGTAGTCTGCACTTACAACCAGATTTCCGGCCTTTTCAATGGTAAATCCTGAGTAGTCCGCGGAGATCTTTCCGCTGTTGATATATCCTATAGTAGACTTTGAGGTGTAATCAAAACTCAGTTGGTTATTCCTGCCCCGCAGTTCGCCAATATCCAACCTGCCGTAGTCACAGCTGATCTTTGCATGCCCGTCTACGCGATCGAGATTGATGTTGCCGTAATCGTTGCTGAGATGAACGCTGTTCTTTACAGGAAGTTTCACGGTGTAGTTGATCTGCATATTTACATTGCTGTTCTTGCTCCACCAGCCCCAGCGGCTATTGTCTTTGTTAAAAACGGTTTTGGCGGATACCATACTACTACTGGCATCAAAATCCACATCGATCTGATCTAGCTTCCGCTGCACCTTTTCCTCGTTATTACCATTGGTTTTGATGTGCACCTCTATGACTACCTTGTTTTCATTCCAGGAAGTCAGGTTCAGGTTTCCGTAGCTGTTGTTGATTTTCAACAGCGCGTCGGAATTCACATCGTATTCCTTCTTAATGGTCTTCTCCTTGGTATATCGTCCCTTTAACTTCCCGTGATTGGCCAGCAACAGTGCAGGGCACAGGAAAAAGGCGATTAGGGTATATTTAAATAGTATAGTTCTCATCATCGTCGAGTTTTAAATTCTTTATGGTATCTATTTTGTTCATGACCTCTTGTAGCAGGTCTATTCTGGTTTGGAAATTGGTGATCATGGCACTCAGGATAAGCTTACTATTACCTCCGTTGAGGATCTCCTGCTCCAAAACTTTGTAATCTTCTTCAAGCTTCTGGAGCTGTATCATGGTATCGTCAATCAGCTTTTTGGTTTCCGGGCTGCTTTCGCTTTCCAGGACCTTCACCTGCTCTTCGATAAGACTGGCAAAATAGAACTGGGTTTGCGAAACCTCAGGCGAGATCTCTGCCAACTGCTCCTCTAGACTGGGACTACTGTTGAAATAAGTAATACCCAGGACACATAATAAAGCGAATGAGGCTGCGATTGATAGTGGTCTCCACCAGGATGTCTTCTTTTTCTGTAGGCTTACCACCCCCTGGCTGGAACTCAGTTTATCAAGGAACCGATCCCTGTGCCCGCTGGCGGGTTCCTCCACATCAAAGCTTCCCTGCAGCTTTTTGAATAATTCGTCTAATTGTTCTTCCTTCATAACTTAAGCGTTAATCAATTTTTTACGCAAGCTTTCTTTAGCTCTGGAAATCGTTGTTCTGCAATTCGCATAACTGATATCCATTATCTGACTGATCTCTTCGTAATCGTATCCTTCGATTAAATGTAAGGTCAAAGAAACTCTGTAATTGTCTTTTAACAGCTTCATGGCTTCCAGTACTTTTTGAGCCTTTAGTTCTGTCACTCCATGATCTGGATCAACTCCATCATTATCTTCGACCTTGTACATTATGTCATCCAAAGCAACTTCGTTCTTCTTTTGTTGCTTTCGGTAGTGATAAATGCTGTTGTTTATCACTATGCGCTTCAACCATGCCCCGAATGTTACATCTCCCTTAAAAGTGTGCAGTTTCGTAAACGCATTCAAAAACGATTCCTGCATGACATCTTCAGCTTCCGCACTGTCCTTTACAATTCTTACTGCGGTGTTGTACATCGCTTTGTAGTAACGGTTGTAAATCTCCAGTTGTGCGCTCTGCTTACCTTCTAAACAAGATTGCAACAAGGCATCTGTATGTTCAATATGTTGGCTCAAAAAGTGAATGGTTTGTCTTAGAGATGAGGGAATTTAACGATTGTTACAGTTTTGAAGAAAATTATTGAAGCTCTTGGCATAACAATTGTGCTTAAAAGGATGAAGCCTGAAACATAGAATGTACTTATTAGCTGTTAATCAGGCACTTGAATTAGTATTAGTTGAATTATTTATTGCAGAATGCGGTCGTTAAATGACATTATGACCGATTAATGAGGATATGGGAGATTCAAAGTTTATAAGTTTTGACAATATGTCGCTTCAGAGTATAGATGAGGATTCGGAATTAATACCCTTACTCACGCCTGAGGACGAAGAAGAAATGAATAGGGAGAACCTTCCCGAAACACTACCAATTTTGCCTTTACGCAATACGGTATTGTTCCCGGGAGTGGTCATTCCCATTACCGCCGGAAGGGATAAATCCATCAACCTGATCAGGGATGCCAATAATGGTTCCAAGGTAATTGGAGTGGTCTCGCAGAAGGATGAGGAGGTGGAAAACCCCGGAATTAAAGATATTAACGCCCTGGGTACTGTAGCCCGTATCCTGAGGGTGCTGCAGATGCCGGATGGTAATACCACGGTCATTATACAGGGTAAGAAGCGATTCGAGATCACTGAAATACTCACCGAAAAACCCTATCTGAACGCTACGGTGCGTGAGGCAGGAAGGGATCATACCGATCAGGAGACCGAAGAATTCCGTGCGATCATTGATTCACTCAAGGAACTGGCATTGAGGATCATCAAGGATAATCCTAACATTCCCAGTGAGGCTTCTTTTGCCATTAAGAATATTCAAAGTAATTCCTTCCTGATAAACTTTGTCTGTTCTAACCTCAATCTAAGTGTTACTGAAAAACAGACCCTACTGGAGATCACAAGTCTCAAAGACAGGGCTCTGGCTACTCTGAAACACATGAATGTAGAGCTGCAAAAACTGGAACTGAAAAACGTCATCCAGTCTAAAGTCCGCAGTGATATGGACCAGCAGCAACGCGAGTATTTCCTGCATCAGCAGATGAAGACCATTCAGGAAGAATTAGGTGGTGTTTCCTATGACGAAGAGATCCAGGAAATGCGGATCAAGGCCAAAAAGAAGAAATGGGACGCCAAAGTAAAAGATCACTTTGAAAAAGAACTGGCCAAGATGCAACGTATGAATCCGCAGGTGGCGGAATACTCCATACAACGAAATTATCTTGACTTATTCGTGGAATTGCCATGGAATCATTTTTCTAAAGATAAATTCGATCTGAAAAGAGCGCAGCGCATCCTGGACCGTGACCATTACGGTCTGGAGGATGTCAAAAGAAGGATCATTGAATACCTGGCTGTTTTAAAGCTGAGGAACGATATGAAATCTCCCATACTCTGCCTTTACGGCCCTCCAGGAGTGGGGAAGACTTCCCTTGGTAAATCTGTTGCTGAAGCTTTGGGCAGGGAATACGTTCGGATGTCGCTGGGTGGACTTCGGGATGAAGCCGAAATACGCGGGCACCGTAAGACCTATATTGGAGCCATGCCCGGTAGGATCGTTCAAAGTATTAAAAAAGCTGGCACCTCTAATCCGGTGTTTATTCTGGATGAGATAGATAAGCTTTCCCATAGCCATCAGGGAGATCCTTCCTCGGCCATGCTGGAGGTGCTCGACCCGGAACAGAACAGTGAGTTCTACGATAATTTCCTGGAGATGGGTTACGACCTTTCCAAGGTCATGTTCATTGCTACGGCCAATAACCTTGGAAGCATTCAACCCGCATTGCGAGACCGGATGGAGATCATCAACGTTACCGGCTATACTATTGAAGAAAAGGTAGAGATCGCGAAAAGACATTTACTGCCAAAGCAATTGAAAGAGCACGGCTTAACCTCAAAGGACCTGAAGATCGGGAAACGACAAATGGAAAAGATCGTGGAAGGTTATACCAGAGAATCCGGGGTCCGGGGATTGGAGAAACAGATCGCCAAAATGGTACGCTATGCGGCGAAGTCCATCGCTATAGAGGAGGCCTATAATATTTCGGTTTCCAATGAAGATATAGAAAAAGTGCTGGGTCCTGCCCGGTTAGAGCGGGATAAATACGAAAACAACGACGTGGCAGGAGTAGTTACCGGCCTGGCCTGGACAAGTGTTGGGGGCGATATACTATTTATAGAATCCATACTATCCAGAGGTAAGGGCAACCTGAATATTACCGGGAACCTCGGTAAAGTAATGAAAGAGTCTGCCACCATCGCCATGGAATACATCAAATCCAACGCGGAAAGCTTTGGCATAGATCCTGAAGTCTTTGATAAATACAACGTGCATATTCACGTTCCGGAAGGAGCCACACCCAAGGACGGCCCTAGTGCCGGGATTACCATGCTAACTTCTTTGGTGTCCCTTTTTGCCCAGAAGAAGGTCAAAAAGAGCCTTGCAATGACAGGAGAGATCACCCTGAGGGGCAAAGTACTTCCGGTTGGAGGTATTAAGGAGAAGATCCTTGCGGCCAAAAGGGCCAGGATCAAAGAGATCATCCTTTGTGAAGACAACCGTAAGGACGTTACGGAGATCAAGGAGGAATACCTCAAGGGATTGACATTCCACTACGTTACGGACATGAGTGAGGTTATAGATCTGGCCATAACAAATCAAAAGGTAAAGAATGCAAAAAAGCTCTGATTCAGGAGTTTGGAGTTTTCAGATTCAGGTTGTTTTGGGATTAAAAACCTTGGCTCATCGTAAAATCTTCATTTCTCCCTATTTTTGACGCATGGAAAAAATAACCATAGCCATAGACGGGTACTCTTCAACCGGTAAAAGTACCCTGGCCAAACAATTGGCAAAAGCATTGGGCTATGTTTATGTGGATAGCGGAGCCATGTATAGAGCAGTAACCCTGTTCGCTCTTAGAAATGGTTGGTTTGGGAATGTGGAGGAAGATATCCCGGCCCTTATCCAGGCGCTTCCTGAGGTTGAACTGGAATTCAGGTATAATGATTCCCTTGGGTTCTCCGAAATTTTTCTCAACGGTGAGAATGTGGAAAAACAGATCAGGACATTGGAAGTGTCCGGCTATGTAAGCCCGGTCTCTGCAATTCCGGAAGTACGGCACAAACTGGTTGCCATACAGCAAAAGATGGGTGAAAATAAAGGGGTGGTAATGGATGGCAGGGATATAGGCACCGTCGTCTTTCCGAATGCTGAACTCAAATTGTTTATGACAGCCAGCCCGGAGATCAGGGCTCAAAGACGATATAAGGAATTACTGGAACGGGGAGAGGAAGTGCGTTTTGAAGACGTTCTGGCCAATGTTCGGGAAAGGGATTACCTGGATTCCCACCGGGAGATATCCCCACTAAAAAAAGCGGAGGACGCCGTGGAGTTCGACAATGGGGATATGGGGTTGGAAGAGCAGTTTGAACGTATCCATGACTACAGTTTACGTGTGATAGCCGCCAGCAAAGAAAAAGGGCGTTAAAAACGCCCTTGCAACTTCTCAAGATCTTAAGAACCTATAAATTAGGAATTACGAGTACCTGATCCGGGTGAATGAGATCCGGGTTGTTCAGGATATTGGTATTGGCAGAAAAGATCTGCTGGTATTTCATCGCATCACCGTAATAGTGTTTTGCTATTTTGCTTAGGGACTCCCCACTTTTTACTACATGTCTGTGGTAGATGGAATCGTCCCCAACGGTTATATTAGCCTTGATATCTGAAGGGCTTTCGCCACCGATCTCCTTGATTTTGTCCCAAAGTAGATCTTTCTCATAAGGGGTTCCGGCTTCTCCTTTAACTTTAAGGACTCCTTCTTCTTCCCTTACATCGCCATCCTTAATGCCCAGTTGAGCTCCCAGATCCAGAACAGCTTGGTATTTTGCTTTTACACTCATGTTTAGTTTACTTTTTTAACGGTTAATATTTAGTAAAAAATTGATGGAAGTAATATACAAATTCTCAGAAAATTACGTCCTAAAATCGGTAAAATACTACCGGAGGTATAAAGCTTCTGATCCAGGGGTTGTTAAAACCAGTATTTAGTTGTATTTTTGCACTCCTTTTTTAACAAACAGTCAAGAGGAAAAGGAACGGAAAAATTTAGTCTAATAATATCTTCTGTAGTTATTGTTTAACTCTTGTAACACTGCGGAATACAAATTTTAACTCAGCATATGGCTGAAGAAAAAGCAACAGCTGCGGCAGAAGAAACTGCCAAGGTAGAACAAGAAGTAAAAGAAGCGGCTCCCAAACAGGATCCCCAGGAATTTCTCAAGAACTTCGACTGGAACAAGTACGAGGAAGGCATAGAGAAAGTAGAGGATTCAAAATTAGAGGAGTTTGAAAAATTAGTGGCCGAGAATTTTGTGGATACGGCAGACGAGGAAGTGGTAGAAGGAACCGTAACTCACCTGACAGATCGCGAGGCCATTATCGATATCAACGCAAAATCAGAAGGGGTTATCTCCCTGAATGAATTCAGGTACAACCCTGACCTCAAAGTAGGTGACAAAGTAGAAGTGCTGATCGATATCCGCGAGGATAAGAGTGGTCAGCTGGTGCTTTCCCATAGAAAGGCCAGAACAATTATGGCCTGGGACCGTGTTAACGCGGCTCACGACAAGGAAGAGATCGTAACCGGTTTCGTAAAGTGCAGGACCAAAGGAGGTATGATCGTAGATGTTTTCGGGATCGAGGCCTTCCTTCCCGGTTCACAGATCGATGTTAAGCCTATCAGGGATTACGATCAGTACGTAGGAAAGAATATGGAATTCAAGGTGGTTAAGATCAACCATGAGTTCAAAAACGTAGTTGTTTCTCACAAGGCGCTTATCGAAGCGGATATTGAAGAGCAGAAGAAAGAGATCATCGGTCAACTTGAAAAAGGTCAGGTACTGGAAGGTGTGGTTAAAAACATTACCTCTTACGGTGTCTTTATTGATCTTGGAGGTGTAGACGGACTGGTTCACATTACTGATCTTTCCTGGAGCAGGATCAACCACCCTAACGAAGTGGTAGAGCTGGATCAGAAACTAAATGTTGTGATCCTGGATTTTGACGATAACAAGTCCCGAATTCAATTGGGTCTTAAACAATTGGAAAAACACCCATGGGATGCCCTTGGGGATGAGATCAAAATCGGTGATAAGGTTAAAGGAAAAGTTGTCGTTATTGCAGACTACGGTGCCTTTCTTGAAGTTGCCGAAGGTGTGGAAGGACTTATCCACGTTTCAGAGATGTCATGGTCTACACATTTGAGGTCTGCACAGGACTTCGTAAAAGTAGGAGACGAACTGGAAGCGGTAGTACTTACCCTGGACAGGGAAGACCGAAAAATGTCTCTGGGTATCAAGCAGCTTACGCCAGACCCATGGACAGATATTACCACTAAGTACCCTGTGGGCTCAAGACACAAAGGTATTGTCAGAAACTTTACCAACTTTGGTGTCTTTGTAGAACTGGAAGAAGGGATAGACGGCCTGATCTACATTTCAGACCTTTCCTGGACCAAGAAGATCAAACATCCATCAGAGTTCGTAACTGTTGGTGATACGCTAGAGGTTGAGGTTCTGGAGTTAGATGTAGAAGGACGTAAACTTAGCCTTGGACACAAGCAGACCACAGAGAATCCCTGGGATAAGTACGAGAAGCAGTTCGCACTGGACAGCATTCACGACGCTTCCATCACAGAGATCGTGGACAAAGGGGCCATCATCAGCTTTAACGATGATATCACCGCTTTTGTACCACAACGTCATATGGAGAAGGAAGACGGGAAGAAGCTGACCAGAGGCGAAGAGGCGCAGTTCAAGATCATTGAATTCAACAAAGAATTCAAGCGGGTGGTGGCTAGCCACACTGCGATCTTCCGTGAGGAGGAGCAGCGCAATGTACGTGCAGCCAAGAAAAAGGCCGCTGCTGCTGCCGAAGAAGCGAAGCCCACACTTGGAGATGCGAATGAGCAACTTCAGGCTTTGAAAGATAAAATGGAAGCTGATAAGAAGAAAAAATAAGTTTCTGTTTTCAGAATTAGGAAGCCCTGACCTTGTGTCGGGGCTTTTTTTGTTCCCTTTTGCATAGAAATCCCTATTTTTGCGTCACTAAAGAGTTGGTCAAGGAGCCCATGAGTCAAAAAGTACTGCTTTCCTCTAAAGAAATACACATCATACTTCACCGATTGGCCTGTCAACTATTAGAAAATCATTTGGATTTTAAGCACACCGTGCTGGTTGGGATTCAGCCGAGAGGCACATTTCTGGCCCAAAGACTTACAAAGATTCTCAAAGAAGAGTACGGAGTAAAACGTATTGATCTAGGTTTTCTGGACATTACCTTTTATAGGGATGATTTCAGAAGAGGAGATAAAACCCTTGAAGCGAGCAGTACGGAAATTAACTTCCTGGTAGAGGGAAAAAAGGTTGTTTTTATTGATGATGTGCTTTATACCGGCCGTAGCATAAGGGCCGCGCTTACAGCTATACAGTCTTTCGGCAGGCCCAGTGAAATAGAATTACTTACCCTGATAGACCGGAGGTTCAGCAGGCACTTGCCAATACAACCGAATTATAGAGGCAGGCAGGTTGACGCGATCAATGAGGAAAAGGTTAAAGTAATGTGGGAAGAAAATGACGGCAAAGACGTGATTTATTTGATTAATAAATAGACTATGAGCGAATTAAGTGTAAAGCACTTGTTAGGCATTAAATATCTGAACGAAAAGGATATACAGCTCATTTTTGAAACTGCCGATCATTTTAAGGAAGTAATTAACCGGGCAATCAAGAAGGTACCATCCCTAAGGGACATTACTATTGCGAACATCTTTTTTGAGAACAGCACCCGTACCAGACTTTCCTTCGAACTTGCGGAAAAACGGCTTTCAGCCGATGTGATCAATTTTTCCGCTGCCCAATCATCCGTTAAAAAAGGGGAGACGCTTATTGATACGGTTAACAACATCCTGTCTATGAAAGTAGACATGGTGGTTATGAGGCATCCCAATCCAGGCGCCGGGATCTTTCTGGCGAAACACGTAAATGCCTCTATAGTTAACGCCGGTGACGGAGCCCATGAACACCCTACTCAGGCCTTACTGGATTCCTATTCCATCAGGGAGAAGTTGGGTGATGTGGCAGGTAAAAATGTGGTGATCGTTGGGGATATATTGCATTCAAGAGTAGCACTTTCCAATATATTCGCACTGCAACTACAGGGTGCCAATGTTAAGGTTTGCGGACCGAGAACCCTGCTTCCCAAGCATGTCGAATCCCTTGGTGTTGGCGTAGAGACGGATCTGGTGAAGGCACTCAATTGGTGCGACGTTGCCAATATGCTTCGAATACAAAATGAAAGGATGGACATCAGTTATTTTCCGACAACCAGGGAATATACCCAGCAATTCGGAATAAATAAAAACCTGCTGGAAAGCCTGGAAAAAGAGATAGTGATCATGCACCCCGGTCCTATAAACCGGGGAGTTGAAATTACCAGTGATGTGGCGGATTCCGGTCAGTCCATTATCTTGGACCAGGTGGAGAACGGGGTGGCCATACGAATGGCTGTGATCTACCTGCTAGCCTCAAAAATCAAATAGAAAGAATTATGATCTTTGACAAAAAAGGCAATACGGTAACAGTATTTCAGGAAGATATATCTCTGCAAGCTTTCCTGAAAAACCTTACCAAAGCATATCCCAGACTAAAAAATGACAATATTGTTGTGAATCTATTCTCCTTTTCAGCGCTCAAGGCCGATGATATTCTGGAATTCCTCCAACTTTCCAACGTTCATAGAGGTGCGCGCAAGTCATTTGTACTGGTCACCGATAAGCTGTCTTACGAGGATGTACCTGATGAAATGTGTGTTGTACCCAGCTTGCAGGAGGCCAGGGATATCATTGAAATGGAGGAAATCGAACGCGATCTGGATCTGGAATTATGAAGTACGAGCTGGCTCAGATCAATATTGGCCGTATTCTTGGACCTATAGATAGTCCTGTTATGGCTGATTTCGTGGCAAACCTGGATAGGATAAATGCTTTGGCCGAAAGCAGCGACGGATTTATATGGAGACTTAAGGACGAATCCAACAATGCCACTTCCATGGCAGTTTTTGAGGACGAATATATGATCGTTAATATGTCGGTTTGGGAATCTGTGGAATCTTTATTTCAGTTTACCTATCAATCCGCTCATGTTGAGATATTTAAAAGGAGAAAGGAATGGTTCTCCAAAATGAAGGAAATGCATATGTGCTGTTGGTATGTGCCTTCCGGGTACAGGCCAACGGTAGAAGAGGCCAAGCAACGATTGGCATACCTAAACGAAATGGGAGAAACGCCATGGGCCTTCACATTTAAAAGTTCCTTCAAACCTGAAGATGCAGTTTCCTATGAAGACCACAGCAGTTAAAATGGCACCAGATAGGTTTAAGCAAGCTCCAAATCTTTGGAGACCCATATTCCGGATTAAGGATGTTCAATTTTCGCGAACGGTAAATCTTCAGTTTTAATGAAACTTCACATCCTTGGTTGTTACGCTGCCACGCCTAGAACACTTAGTAACCCAACTGCCCAGATCCTCGAGATCAGGAACCATCTGTTTCTCATAGACTGCGGGGAAGGAACACAGGTGGAACTCAGGCGTAATAAGGTGAAGTTCTCCAGGATCAACCACATTTTTATTTCGCATCTGCACGGAGATCATTTTTTTGGCCTTCCAGGGCTTATTTCCACCTTCCGACTGCTGGGGCGCGAAAAAGAGTTGCATATTTACGGGCCCAAAGGAATAAAAGAAGCCATTACGCTGCTGTTTAAGCTTGCGGATTCCTGGACCAGTTACCCCCTGATCTTTCACGAGCTGGATTCAAAAGAACCCCTGCTACTTTTTCAGGACGCCGGAGTTGAGGTAAGCACAATTCCGCTGGCGCACAGGATCTATACTAACGGGTTCCGTTTTACTTCCTTTTACTCGGAACGAAAACTAAATATTGATGCTGTTAGGGAATTCGGCATTGGAAAAGAATACTTTCAAAAGATCAAAAATGGAGGATCCGTTACCCTGGAAGACGGTCGTGTTATCCCAAACCAGGAACTTACCCTGGATCCGCCTGAGCCCAAGCATTATGCCTATTGCAGTGATACGGCTTACTACCCGGATATCATCCCGTTGATTAGAGGGGTCGATGTGCTTTATCACGAAGCGACCTTCCTTGAATCTGAGGCCGGTCTTGCAAAGAAAACGAAACATTCCACGGCCGGCGAGGCCGCGACCATAGCCCGGGACGCTGAGGTAGGGCAATTGATCCTGGGTCATTTTTCTACCAGGTATCGCAATCCTGATAGTTTTTTGGAAGAAGCTCAAAGGATCTTTCCAAATACCCTGCTGGCCGCAGATGGCAAGCTTTTTGAATTCTGAAAATAGTCCTTAAAGTTTACCGCATTTACCCGCCTTGGATAGTTCCCTTTTTCCCAACTTTGTTTATCTTGGATAAGAATTTCATTCCATGCAAAAAGATCTTGGAAATTACCGGAAATCTTATGAAAAAAGCTCCCTGTCAGAGGCAACCGTTTCTGACAATCCCATGGAGTTGTTTCAGAAGTGGTTTTACGAAGCAGAGGCAGCGGGCACTGCAGATGAACCCAATGCAATGACGCTTTCAACCATTGGCCTGGATGGTTACCCAAAATCCCGGGTGGTATTACTAAAAAAATATACCTACGAGGGCTTCATTTTTTACACGAATTACGAGAGCGAAAAGGGCAAAGCAATTGCGCAGCATCCCAATGTATGCCTTTCATTTTTCTGGCCTGGTCTGGAAAGGCAGGTTATTATCAAGGGTACTGCAGAAAAGGTTGCCGCTAATTTGTCTGATGGCTATTTTGAATCACGGCCCGAAGGAAGCAAGCTGGGTGCCCTGGTATCCAGGCAGAGTAGTGTAATTCCCTCAAGGGAGTATTTGGAAGAACAATTGAAAGCGCTTGAAGTGGAATATGCCGGGAAAGAGATCCCCCGACCTGAGGATTGGGGAGGATACCTGGTAAGACCTGTTTCCATGGAATTCTGGCAGGGCAGGCCGAATAGATTGCACGACAGAATACGGTTTGAGTTGCAGCAGGACTTTCACTGGAAAGTAGAACGGCTCGCGCCATAATGGCCATTATAGAAAGCCTGGATAACACAAAGAATTAAAAGAAAATGAAAACATTAATATTGGTAAGACACGGCAAATCCTCCTGGGAATATGAGGTAGGAGATAAGGACAGGCCACTGAAAGAACGAGGGATAAATGATGCCCGTAAGGTTGCCAAAGCCTTTCAATTCAGTATGCCTGAAATTAATGCGGTATTTTCGAGTCCGGCAAACAGAGCTCTGCACACCTGCCTTATTTTTTTACGGACGTTGGATTTTCCTTTTGAAAATTTCAGGCTAGAAAACAACCTATACGATTTTTCAGGGGAATCTGTAATGACTTTTGTCCAGGGTTTGGATAACTCCCTGGATACCGTGATGATCTTTGGTCATAATTACGCTTTTACCAATGTTGCCAATCAATGGGGTAGCGAAGCCGTGGGAAATGTTCCTACATCCGGTTTGGTGCATCTGGAATTCGATATAGATTCCTGGGATCAGGTCTCTGGCGGAACCACAAAAAAAATGCTATTTCCAAAACAACTAAATCAATGAATAAAACCAAAAACCAATATATAAACCGCGAGATCAGCTGGCTTAGTTTTAATGAACGCGTATTGCAGGAGAGTACCGCCAAAAATGTCCCGCTGATCGAGAGGCTCCGGTTTTTGGGGATTTTTTCAAACAACCTGGATGAATTCTTCAAGGTGAGATATGCCACGGTAAAACGTATTGTGGAAGCCGGAAAGACCGGTAAGAGCGTTCTCGGTGGCGAAAAGGCAAAGGATCTGCTTGAAGAGATTACGGCCGTGGTGATCAAACAGCAGGCGAAAAGTCAGGCCATCCTGGACAATATTGAAGAGGAACTGGAGGCCCAGAATATCTTTATAGTAGATGAAACGGGCATTAAGGAGTCTCAGGAGGAGTTTGTAAAGCGGTATTTCATACAAAATGTAAGCCCGGTACTGATGACCATCATTCTTAATGATCTCACGGAATTTCCAATGCTAAAGGATACCGCCGCTTACCTGGCCATTAAAATGGTACTCATCGACTCTGATGGCAGCCGTAAAGGGAAGGACAAAGAGGTGCGTTACGCGCTTATTGAGATCCCCAAAGAGATTGATCGCTTTATTGTGCTACCCAAGGAAGGAGACCGCAACTATATCATGATCCTGGACGACCTCATCCGTTATTCGTTACGAAGCATATTTAATATGTTTACCTACGAATCCATTACCGCCCATATGATCAAGATCACCAGGGATGCGGAATTGGATATGGATAACGATCTCAGTAAGAGTTTTATAGAAAAGATCTCCTCCAGCGTGGAACACCGAAAGATCAGCGATCCTGTTCGATTTGTTTATGACCAGAGCATAGAACAGGACACCTTGAAGTTTCTAAAAGAAAAAATGAACATAGAGGAAACGGACAGCGTTATTCCAGGAGGGCGATATCACAACAGAAGGGATTATATGGGCTTTCCAAGCCTGGGTAGAACAGATCTGCTCTACGACAAGATCACCCCGCTGCCCATTAAGGGCCTGAGCCTTGAAGGAAGTATACTCGAAGCCATTTCCAGGAAGGATTATCTGATGTATACCCCATATCACACCTTCGCGTACATCATTAAGTTTCTGAGAGAAGCGGCTCTGGACCCAAAGGTCCGCAGTATAAAGATCACGGTATACCGCCTCGCTAATGACTCGCAGGTAGCGGCTTCTCTGATCAATGCGGTTAAGAATGGAAAGCAGGTCACAGTTCAGATTGAGTTACAGGCCCGTTTTGATGAACGTGCCAATATCCAATATGCGGAACAGCTTCAGGCTGAAGGTGTGAAGCTCATCTTTGGAGTTCCAGGGCTTAAGGTACACAGTAAGATCTGTGTCATAGAGCGGGAAGAAGATAATGAGGTTAAGCGTTACGGTTTTGTCAGTACCGGGAATTTTAACGAATCAACAGCGCGGATCTACACGGACTATACGCTTTTTACCTCCCATGATGCTATTCTAAAAGAACTCAATAAAGTATTTAACTTTTTTGAGACCACCTACAAGATCAACAAATACAAACACTTGATAGTTTCACCGCACTACACCAAGTCCAAATTCAAGAAACTCATAGACAATGAGATAGCCAACGCCATTGTAGGAAAGCCAGCTTATATCAAGATCAAGATGAACAGTTTTACCTCTTACGAGATGGTGGATAAATTGTATGAAGCCAGTAGAGCAGGGGTAAAGATCCAACTGATCATCAGGGGAATCTGCTGCCTGATCCCCGGGGTGAATGGGATGAGTGAGAATATTGAAGCTATTAGCGTGGTGGACAAGTTTCTGGAACATCCAAGAGTATTCATTTTCTGCAATGAGGAAGATCCGAAAGTCTATATCTCCTCAGCGGATTGGATGACAAGGAACCTGGATAATCGCGTGGAGGTAGGCTGCCCAATTTACGATAAAGGTATTAAGAAGGAGCTACTGGATACCTTTGAGATTTCCTGGAAAGACAACGTAAAGGCCAGGGTCTTCAACAAAGATCAGGACAACGCTTACAGAAAGAACGACAAGAAAAAAGTGCGTTCCCAATTTGCCATGTACGATTACTATTTGGAAAAGGCTAAGGAGTAGGGGATTGTTAGATGATTAGATGGATGGAGGGTTAGATAGTTAGATGGTTGGATTTGTTGGATGCTTGGACGGTAAGATGGTTCGACGGGGTAGACGGCTAGACTGTTAGATGGTTGGATTGCTAGACTTGTTAGATGGTTAGATGTTTGAATGGCTAGACTGGTGAGACTATTGGATGGCTGGATAGTTAGACTGTTGGATTGTTGGAGGTTTGGATGTTTAGACGAATTCTTGAATTATTTGCAAAATACGTTGAAGAGCCTATATCGTGTATTTAATATCGTACATCGTACATCGTATATCCATCTTACACTGTACACAGACTATCAACTATCAACCATCAACTATACCGGGGAGAACTGCTCACTGTTCACTGTTCACTGATTACTGTTTACTGAACCAGGGGTACTAAACCCCACCCCAAAATTAAATTAACCCCGGACACTGCAGTTTAAAAGCAGAAAAGGAACTAATTAAAATATGTGGAAATGTAGCCATGTAGCAATTTGAGGACTGGGAGATTTGAAAATGTACGAATGTAAAACTGTAAAACTGTGAAATTGTGAAGTTGATATCAGAAAATCACTGATTACTGTTCACTGTTCACTGATTACTGATTACTGTTTACTGCCCACTGAACTACCCGTGTATCGTCTCCTTCTTCCCCAGGTCTTTCATAATCTCTGCCTCGTACTCCAGGAGTTTTTGCCACTTCTCATCTACTTCCTTGCGGTCTCCATACTTCCGGGCGAACTTTAAGAACATAGTATAATGCCCTGCTTCACTGATCATTAACTTGTGATAGAATTCTGCCAGTTCCCGGTCTTCCAGCTTTTCGGAAAGCAAGCGGAATCTTTCGCAACTCCGGGCTTCTATCAAAGCTGCGTACAATAACCGGTGGACCAATTGTGTTACCCGGTCTCCTCCTTTGGGGAAGAACTTCATCAGGGCGATAACATAGTCGTCCTTGCGGTACCGACCCAGGGTTTTTCCTCGCGCCAATATGCGATCGTGCACCATTTTGAAATGACCCATCTCCTCCCTGGAAAGCGAGATCATTTCCTGTACCAGTTCCGGATACTCCGGATAGGAAACGATCAGAGAAATCGCCGTACTTGCCGCTTTCTGTTCGCAAAAGGCGTGATCCGTAAGGATCTCATCGATATTCTTTTCAACAATATTCACCCAACGAGGGTCTGTAGGTAACTGAAGTCCCAGCATCTTTGAAGTTTTTGTAAAATTATGAAGATTGGACGAACTAAAACACCATTAATCAAAGGAATTAGGGATAATAAATTCAATTGTTTCTAGTTATCTTAATATCTTTGAAACTAAGGAACTTTACAGGAGTTTCGGGGCTAATCCGGGTAAAACGACTGAATTCATGCAATCGACGATCAGTGCAGATCAACTTCTTACGATACTGACTACGAATATTTCCGAAGATACCAGGGATTGGATATCGGAAAAACTTCAAAAGATCCTCTCTGAGCCCTCGGCCAGAGAATTGTATCTTACTTATAGCCTCCTTGCCAATAAGATAGATAAGGATACATATCTGGAGCTATCCGATGGGGATCCTGATCTGACAAACTATTTCAAACAACATAACACCCGGGTACTGGAGCTAGCCAGAATTTACCTTCTGTGTGCCGTTTTAGAGGAAGATAGAAGTTATTTTTCACCTAAGGTGGCCAATTTAATTCAGATTGCGGATACCAGCGAGTTGGAAACCTTTCTGAGGTATCTGGCGCTTCTGCCAAACGCTGAAGACTTTAAGAACGCCGCGGTGGAGTCACTACGAACGAATATCGCGACGGTATTTGACGCTATTTCCAGTAGAAACCCTTATCCGGCCGAATATTTCAACGACCAGCAATGGAACCAGATGTATCTTAAAGCTGCCTTTATGCAGAGGGATCTCAATACCATTCTGGATGCAGATAAAAGGGCGAATGCGGACCTCGCCAGGATCATTTCGGATTATGCTCATGAAAGATGGGCGGCCTCCAGGGACGTTGACCCTTCATTTTGGAGACCGGTCAGCAATTTTATTGAAGAGGGCCTGCTCGACGATATGAAACGACTGTTCGCGAGTGAAAATGTCGCTGAAAACCGTGCCGCCGCACTATGCTGTTTCAACTCAGACAAGACTGAAGCGCAATCCCTGCTGGAAGGGTATCCCGACCTAAAAGAAGAAATAAATTCAGGTAAAATTACCTGGGCTAATATAAAAGACCAGATAAGTTATGAGTGATAAGATGATCTATATCGACCCGCATGTGCATATGACCTCACGCACAACGGATGATTACGAAGCCATGGCCGCTTCAGGTGTAGTGGCAGTTATTGAACCCTCCTTTTGGTTGGGCCAGCCCAGAACTCAGGTAGGTTCTTTTCAGGACTATTTCAGTAGCCTGGTTGGATGGGAGCCTTTCCGGGCGAGTCAGTTCGGGATTAAGCACTATTGCACCATTGGATTGAATTCCAAGGAAGCCAATAACGAGGCTCTTGCGGAACAGGTTATGGAATTACTACCCCTGTATTTACACAAGGAAAACGTAGTGGCCGTTGGGGAGATAGGTTATGATGATCAGACTCCCGCGGAAGACAAGTACTTCAGGGCACAGCTTGAACTTGCCAAAGAGCTTGATATGACCGTCCAGGTACACACCCCGCACAGGGATAAAAAAGCCGGTACTATACGAAGTATGGAAGTTTGCCTTGAACACGGCCTTGACCCGTCTAACGTAATAATTGATCACAATAATGAAGAGACGGTACAGGAAGTTCTGGATCGTGGATTTATCGCGGCATTTACTATCTATCCAAAGACCAAAATGGGAAATGAGCGTATGGTTGAGGTAGTAAGGCGGTTTGGCAGTACCGATATCATTGTGGATAGTTCTGCAGACTGGGGGGTTAGTGACCCACTTGCGGTACCTAAAACCGCTTCTTTGATGCTTAAAAGGGGTATAGTGAGGGAAGACGTGGTTAAAACCTGCTATAGTAACGCCCTGCAGGCATTTAGCAAAAATGGCAAGATGAAGGAATCCCATTGGCTTAAACCTGCCGGGATCAACCAGACGCAATTATATAATGACAACAGTGTCTTAAGGGGTCAGGAACCCCGTATAGACTCGGATCAAATCAGCTAGAATGGGTCCGGTCCTCAAAGGCTATCTACAGCTTACCAGACCAGCAAACCTTCCTACCGCGGCCGCTGATATACTCGCTGGCTTGGCAATTGCCGGCCTTGTCTCCAGTTTAGGACAGGAGCCGTCTGCATCCAATTTATTGTTGGATTGTCTTTTTCTTATTTGCGCCTCAGTTTTGCTCTATGCAGGTGGAGTGGTGCTTAATGACTATTTTGATGCGGAAATCGACAGGCTTGAACGACCCGAAAGACCGATCCCTTCCGGTTTGATAAAACCGGGCTCGGCAGCTTTTTTCGGTTTTTCCTTATTGTTTTTGGGTGTGGTCTTCGCATTTCTTGTAGGTACATTAAGCGGGGTGATAGCACTGGTATTGGCGTGTAGCATAGTGCTGTACGATGCAGTATCCAATAAGAACGTATTTTTTGGCCCCTTGAATATGGGTATCTGCAGGGGCCTGAATCTTATCCTTGGCATCTCCGTAATGGGAAGCATAGCCCAATGGAAATTAGCCATAATTCCATTGATTTACATTTTTGCCATAACCCTGATCAGCAGGGGTGAAGTACACGGGAATAACCGGAAACATTTAATTTGGGCCGGAATATTATACGCAATAGTGGTTTTTGGCGTTCTGATTAATGTTCCAAACCAGCTGACCGACGCTTGGCAAGTGTTACCGTTCCTTGGCCTTTTTGCTTTTTCGGTGTATTTGCCCTTGTTCAGAGCCTACAGGAACAATTCCGCGGAATTGATCAGGAAAGCGGTAATCTCAGGAGTTCTGGGGCTCGTAATTCTGGATGCTTCATGGGCGGCAGGTTTTGGTGTTTGGTGGTATGGATTGTTGGTGCTACTTTTGTTACCCCTTTCCATGGCCCTGTCAAAATTGTTTGCTGTTACCTAATTTGAATATATGCAGTTTAAGCCCATATCGCAGACTTTTACCGTAACATATGACTATCAGTTGTATTTTACCCAAAATATCTTTGCCCCTGACAATCTGCTGTTCAGGGATATTATTGCCTCCTACAAGCCGGAAGAACAAGTTAAGTTGCTTTTTGTATTGGATAGTGGAGTGCATCAGAACCACCCTTACCTGGCAGCTTCCATTAAGTCTTATTGTAAGACCCATAAAGACAACTTACTTCATTTGGATACCCTAATTGTAAAAGGAGGAGAAAACGTAAAAAATAAGGGTAATTCAACTACTAAACTACTTGAAGCCATTGACGAAAAAGGGGTTTGCAGGCATTCATTTGTGGTAGTTATCGGAGGTGGGGCTGTTATAGACATGGCCGGATATGCCGCGTCTATCGCTCATAGAGGGGTTAAACTCATTCGCATTCCCACTACGGTACTTTCTCAGAACGATGCCGCGGTAGGGGTGAAAAATGGGGTAAACCTTTTTAACAAGAAGAATTTCGTGGGTACCTTCGCTACGCCTTTTGCAATTATTAATGATAGCGAGTTTCTAACTACCCTCAGGCAAAGAGATTGGATCTCCGGGGTCGCCGAAGCCGTAAAAGTGGCCCTGATAAAGGATAAAGCCTTTTTCAAATATCTCAGTGATCATGCCATTAAACTGAAAAAGCGGGATATGGATGCCATGCAATATGTCATCTATAGATGCGCAGAACTGCATATGCAACATATTGCAAAAGGAGGTGATCCTTTTGAAAGCGGTTCTTCCAGGCCGCTGGATTTTGGGCATTGGGCTGCCCATAAGCTGGAGCAAATGACCAATCACAAATTGCGTCATGGTGAGGCAGTAGCCAAAGGGATCGCATTAGACCTGACCTATGCCTGCCTGATGGAATTCATCGATGACACCACCCTTGATAAAGCGATCAATGTATTGCAGGACCTTGGTTTTGACCTCTTTATTCCCATTAAAAACAAAAGCGAAACAGAAGAACTTCTGGGTGGTTTGGAAGAGTTTCGGGAACATCTGGGAGGGCAACTGACCATAACCCTGATCTCCGGAATCGGGAAAAAGTACGATGTCCACGAGATAGACCTGAAGGTTATGAGAAAGGCTTTGCAGTTATTGAACAGGCGATCCAAATTAAATGTGGCCTGAAAAATGCACCTGAACCAGAAATTTCATCTTACCTATTGTACTAACATTCATCCGGGTCAGGACTGGAATACCACATTGCACGGACTTAAGACTTATGTGCCAGGGATCAAGGCACAACTTAGTAAAGACCAACCTTTTGGACTTGGTTTAAGGCTATCTAACCGGGCTAGCGAAGAACTGGGTACTGGCCAGGAATTACTGGAATTCAAAAAGTGGTTAGACGATGAAGGCATTTATGTGTTCACGATGAATGGCTTTCCCTACGGCAATTTTCACAATGAAGTTGTAAAAGAACAGGTTCACAGTCCGGACTGGACCACAACAGAAAGGCTTACCTATACCAAGAGATTGTTCGACCAATTGGCGGTTCTGTTACCGGAAGGCATAAACGGTGGGATATCTACCTCCCCTATAAGTTACAAATACTGGTATCCTGGTGAAGGACAGAAAAAGGACGCCTTTACAAAAGGTGCTAAAAATCTTGTGGAGCTGATCATCAATTTATACAAGCTTGAGCAAAACACAGGAAAATACATGCATCTGGATATAGAACCGGAACCGGATGGCTTACTTGAGAATAGCGACGAAGTAGTGGCTTTCTTTCAGGATTATTTGCTTCCTATAGCCCTTGAAGAACTAAAAGGACCTCTTGGTTTAAATGAGCAGGAGTCAAGGGAAATGACCCTGAAATATATCAATGTCTGCTATGATGTGTGCCATTTTTCACTGGCTTACGAGGATGCAGCGGAAACCTTTAAACGCTTTGAGGAAGAAGGGATAAAAATTGGGAAAATTCAGGTGAGTGCGGCCTTAAAAATACTGTTTGAGGGGTTTGAACGCGACGCGATCTGGGAATCCCTCTCCCAATTCAACGAACCGGTTTATCTGCACCAGGTTACGGAAAAACAGCCAGATGGAGTGCATACCTATTCGGACCTTCCAGAAGTGCTCTACAGTTCAAAAGCCTTTACTGAATTGCGGGCACATTTTCATGTTCCCATCTTTCTGGAAAAATTCCCTCCGCTCTATTCAACACAAGACCAGATTCTGGATGTGATAGCATATCTTAGTGAAAATCCGGTATCGGAGCACCTGGAAGTTGAAACATACACCTGGGATGTACTTCCGGCGGAATTAAAAAAAGATATATCCACTTCTATTGTTCGCGAGATCCATTGGTTAAAGGAGAAGTTATAAACCATGAATAATACAGCTGTTCTAAACATTGTGGGATTGTCCCGAAGACTAATCGGAGACTATACTCCCTTTATCAGAAAATTTATGGAACAGGCTGAGGCTTCTTCAATTAAACCTGTACTTCCAGCGGTTACCTGTTCAGCCCAATCCACCTATCTCACTGGTAAATGGCCAGACCAGCACGGTATTGTGGGCAACGGCTGGTATTTTAAGGAGGAATGCGAAGTAAAATTCTGGAGGCAAAGCAACAAATTGGTCCGCAGCGAAAAGATCTGGGAGAAACTAAAAGCTCTGGATCCGGATTTTAGCTGTGCCAATCTGTTCTGGTGGTATAATATGTATTCCACGGTAGATTACAGCGTAACTCCAAGACCAAACTACCTGGCGGACGGTCGGAAAATCCCGGATTGTTATTCCCATCCTCCTGAACTTAGAGACACCCTGCAGCAAGAGTTAGGCATGTTTCCCTTGTTTCACTTTTGGGGTCCAAGGACCACCGTCAAAGCCAGTCAGTGGATTGCAGACGCGGCTGTAAAAACGGATAAACTGTACGATCCCACCCTGAGTCTGGTATACCTGCCACACCTGGATTACGGGCTGCAGAAATACGGAATTGATTTTGATAAGATTGGAAAAGATCTGCAGGAGATCGATAAGGTTGTTGAACAATTGGTAACCTATTATGAGTCTAGAAACACTCAGGTAGTTCTACTCTCGGAATACGGTATTACAGATGTTAAAAATCCAGTGCATTTGAATCGCGCTCTAAGGAAAAAAGGATATCTCGGTATCAGGGTGGAACGAGGGCTGGAGCTATTGGATGCAGGTGCCAGTCGCGCCTTTGCCGTCGCTGATCACCAGCTGGCTCATATTTACCTGAACGACAGCTCCCTTATGGAGGAAGTAGCTAATCTCCTCAGAAATACAGCTGGGGTTGAGAAAGTACTTTATGGAGACAGCCTTAAAGAACATCACCTGGATCACGAACGCAGTGGTGATCTGGTTGCAGTTGCTGATAAGGATTCCTGGTTTACCTATTATTTCTGGGAGGACGATAAAAAAGCCCCGGACTTTGCACGTATGGTGGATATTCATAAAAAACCGGGTTACGACCCTGTGGAATTGTTTACGGATCCTAAGGATAAACTGGTGGTTCCAAAGATCGCGGGGAAGCTGTTGAAAAAGAAACTTGGGTTTCGAACGGTAATGAATGTTATTCCACTTAAAGCGGAATTGGTTAAAGGATCCCATGGCAGAATACCTGAAAATGAGGAAGATTATCCTATTTTTATATCAAATAAAGCACGACTGAGCCTCCCGGATACCCTGAGTGCTACGGAGGTTTTCCATCTGCTCGAAGACCATTTAATAAACTAAAACCGTTCCCATGAAAACGCTATTCAATGGAATTGCCATTCTTTTTTCGATCCTTTTTGCCTACGCGGCAATTGTACAGTTCAACGACCCGGATGCCTATTTATGGTTCGCGATCTACGGGCTGGCCATATTGGCTTCCATTCTTTTTCTTGTAAAAAGACTAAGTTTTTTAACTGCTGTTATTCTGGCTGTATTATACCTTGGAGGGACCTTTATGTTATGGCCGGAAAAGTTTGAAGGAGTAGAGATAGGCCAGGGTGATATTGTAAATATCGAAAGGGCCAGAGAAGCCCTTGGATTGCTTATTGTTGCCGTGGTGATGCTGGTTTATGCCATTGGCGCACGTATGCGCAGCCGATCATAGATCCAGGTCGAATTCCTTTCTCAGTATATCTATTGCAGGGTTCTTTTCCCGAAGTTTTTCGTATTTCTCTTCAGGAGTGTAGGCAAATTTCTTCGCGCTTTCCTCGTTGACAGTGATCTTTAAGCGAATGAAGTGATTTTGGAGATTTTCCTTCAGATATTGAAGCAGGTCCGCCTTTTCCCTTTCGATCTCCTTTTTCATGGTGCCATTGGGCAATTCTATCGCAAGGACCTCATCTTCTGTTAGTTTTGGGACATCTGTACTGAGGCTTGAGGCCAGGATCTTTTTTCCTTCTTTTTCAAGTTTTCTTACAAAATGGGTCCAATGCTTCTGCATTTCCTCTTCGGTAAAGGATTCCCTGGGCAGCTGTTCAGGATCAAGCACTTCTTCCCGCTTGTTTTCCTGATGGGCTTTTTTCGCCTTTAAGCTGGATATGGAGAGGCCGGAAACCCTTTTTTCCCGCTCCTTGATCTTAGGTTTAGCTATAGGTTCACTCACCGCTATACCCGGATCTGTAGCTATGGCAGTTGCTGATTCCGAGACTGTCTCAGCCGGCTCAACCTCCGCGGGTTCCGCTTTTTCATTTTGCAGGCTAGAAGTAGATGGTATAGTAACGGGATTTGACTGTAAAACCTGGCTTCCGGGCTTGATAACCGCATCCCTTGAAGTAAAATGAGAAGCCGGGATCAGATCGATCTCCTCCGCTTTGGAATCAATCAGATTTTTTTTTTCACCGGCAGGAAGTATGGATGCCAGTTTCATAAGGCACAGCTCTACCAGCAGTCTATGGTTCTTACTTGCCTTGTAGTTCAGGTCACATTCGTTGGCAATATCCATGGCTTTGAGCAAGAAAGACTCCGGTGTTTTTCCGGACTGTTCCAGGTAGAGTTCCTGGGCTCTTTCACCTACCTCCAGAAGGGCAATGGTCTCCTGATTCCGACATAACATCAGGTCCCGGAAATGAGACGCAAGGCCATTGATAAAATGGTGTCCCTCAAAGCCCTTGGCCAGAGTGTCATTAAACAACAACAGCAGCTCAGGGATGTTATTCTGAAGGATCAGATCGGTTGTGGTGAAATAGGTGTCGTAATCGAGTACGTTCAAATTTTCAGTAACTGCCTTGCGGGTGAGTTCTTTTCCGGAGAAGCTCACTACCCGGTCAAAGATGGATAAGGCATCCCTCATGGCCCCATCTGCCTTCTGGGCAATAATGTGCAGGGCATCGTCTTCTGCCACCACTCCCTGCTGTTCCGCAATGTATTTTAGGTATCCGGCGGCGTCCTTTACAGTAATCCTCTTAAAATCAAAGATTTGGCACCTTGAAAGTATGGTTGGGATTATTTTGTGTTTTTCCGTTGTTGCCAGGATGAATATCGCATGTCTCGGGGGTTCCTCAAGGGTCTTGAGAAAGGCGTTAAAGGCGGATTGAGACAACATATGAACCTCGTCAATGATATACACCTTGTATTTACCTACCTGAGGCGGGATCCGAACCTGGTCAATGAGGCTCCGGATGTCATCAACAGAATTGTTCGAAGCTGCATCGAGTTCAAAGATATTGAAGGCAAAATCCTCATCGTCCCTTTCTGATCCGTCCTGGTTTATCTGCTTCGCGAGGATTCTCGCGCAAGTAGTCTTTCCAACACCTCTGGGGCCACAAAATAAGAGCGCCTGCGCTAGGTGATTGTTTTCTATGGCATTCTGAAGGGTATTCGTAATGGCTTCCTGACCCACCACGTCCTTAAAGGTCTGAGGGCGATATTTTCTTGCCGATACGATAAAAGGTTCCAAGGCCAAAGTAGCTTTAATCAGACCCCTGGGGGTCACCTACAAATATAGAAATCACCCGTTATTAATAGTTCGATTTCGCTGGTTTTAATATTTTTTTATTAACAATATCGTATGGATGCAAGCCAGGATTGACGTACCTTTGCACTCAGCAGGTCGCCTTATCGCTCTGTTGTTTTATTACCACAGGGAGGAAAGTCCGGACACCACAGTGCAGTATAGCGGGTAACACCCGTCACCCTGAAGTTCTCATACTTTAAGGTAGGACAAGTGCAACAGAAAGCAAGTACAGGTAATGCTGTAGTGAAATCAGGTAAACTCTATACGGTGAAACGTCATGTATACCGGCGATTAAGGGTAGCACGCCCAAGCCGAAGGGTAGGCGGATAGAGCCTTTGGGTAACCAGGGGCCCAGATAAATGATAAGGGACTGTATTTTGCGATACAGCTTACAGAATCCGGCTTATGGCCTGCTTTTTACTATACCTTTTTAAGTTTCAAAAAAACTAAAGACACTTCCCCCATATTTACGGGCTGTTTTAAAGTGCTGCAGTTCCGACAGTTCGGTGTGCTTGGAGTGCTCAATGATCAGTGTACCGTCCGGGAGTAGGAGGTCCCTGGAAAAGACCAGTTCCGGGATATTAGCAAAATCATTGAGCTCAAATCTGTAAGGAGGGTCCGCAAATATGATGTCGAACTTTAGATCCGTTTTTTTGAGATACTTAAAAACATCACTTTTAATCGTCTGAATGTTAAGATCAAGGGTTTTTGAGGTTTTGGATATGAATTTAATGCAACGATAGTCCTGGTCCACACTGTAGATCTGCCTGCATCCTCTTGAAGCGAATTCATAAGCAATGTTACCAGTCCCTGAAAACAGATCCAGCACTTTCAGATCTTCAAAGTAATAGGAGTTATTGAGAATATTAAAGAGGGCCTCTTTGGCCATATCCGTAGTAGGGCGGACGGGTAGTTCCCTGGGAGCGAGAATACGCTTACCCTTGTATTTTCCTGAGATAATCCTCATTTAAAGGGCATTGAGCACGGTAAAATCTATGGTCTCTTCGGCTTGTGCCAGAGGAAGCGCCGGATTGGAGGGTATGAATATCGCAAGGTGCTGAATGTATTCGTAACAAAGGGAATAGATCTCATCACCCTCTTCTACCGCCCCAAACAATCTTACCTTAACGTTTTGGGTATCCAGTTTTAGCTGCTCCAGGGTGAAGAGCAGGTAATACATAAAATCTTCCTTGGTCTTGAAATTGAAACTATTGTAAAACAACAGGCTTTTGTTGGTCAGCACCGCCAGATCCATTTGCTGCTCCGCGATGTGCACATAAGCCACAGGGTCTTTGCCGTTCTTGTGGGTATTCAGCAGTGACTGTACCATCACAGTTCCGTTGTGCATAAAGTCAAACTCCCCATAAAGGTCATAGATATAGTTGTTGATGTTGACGAATGGAACGTATACATTGACCATGTCAAAACCCTCAATTTCATCGTATTCCAGGTGATCGTTGGCCAGAATTTTGGCATTGAACTTCAAATAGTTGGCCAGTTCATCCTTATCAAAAAGGGATTTTGGCACCAGGCTGAACAGGTTATTCCTGTGAATGGCAACCACTTCTGAAAAGTTGTAATCGGAGACCCTGTTCTCACGAAGGAAGTCCTTGAGTTCTTTCTGTACTTCGTAGGGAGACAGCTCCTTTCCGAAGCTCAGTCGATTACTCGATGCTATGGTGTTCGCGATAGTGTCAAGGATGCAAAAAGAAAGTCCATTCAAGCTAACCTGAATGGACAATTTATGATAACTTTCCTCAGAAAGGTCTGTTTTGCTATTGATCTCCTTTTTTGTCATAAATAGGTGGCCAGTTACCGCTGGTACTTACCTCTGTCAGTGATCCTACTTTGATGGTGCTTCCGTTGACCTCTTCAACACTTATCTGAGCATTCTCGCGCGCAAGAAGATCTTTGGGTTGATCGTATAGGACGACGTCTTTATTTACCATAGCCTCAAAAACAGAAGTCCGGTATCCTCCTTTGTCAACAACATCGGCTTTCATAGTGAACTTCTCACCACCCTGCGCGAAAGGAACGTTCATCATGGTCTTATAACGATCGTCATTTGCAAATAAGGAATCTTTTACAGGAACAAAACCAAGGGTATCTATGATCTTAACCTCTTTTAAAAGGTCGATCTGATACACCTCGTCATACTCCATATACGAAGAATCTCTCTGTTGTGTAATGGTGTATTGAGCGGTATCTACAAAGGCGACCAGTTTATCAAAATCATTTGCATATTTCCCAGTCACCGTTTTATGCGCTTCCTGGGCGTTGCGGATGTCCTTGAGTTTTGCAATGACCTGGCTAAATCGCTCTTGTTTTACCTTTTTAAACTCAATAGGACCTGTAACTGATCTGTAGATAAGGTATCCAAGTACAACACAGAGTATCCAAAGTACAATTTGTAGTATGGTTTTCATTTTTCCTAGTGTTAATTAAATTTAGTGGTTATCACAAATCTACAATTTTTTTGGAAACTGCCTAATATTTTATAATTGCTTTTTAATCTTGCTTAACACCACAATTTTAGTACTGTTCCGGGCTTTTTCCAGGAGAAATTTCACAGCGTATCAGCCTCGGGTTGAGCACAGCTATCCAACAAAATATCAGCGGCCTGTTCTTGTGGTTTTTTGGGGATGATTTAAGGCCTTTACCGGAAAAACCTCTGTATATTTGAAATCCTATGACCACGCTTACACCAACTTCATTTTTCAAGCTTCTCAAAGAAAAATTTCCGCATGAACCCACCGCCAAACAATCCGTGGCTTTGCAGCGAATTGCCAACTTTTTACTGTCGGAGGAAAAAAACACCCTTTTTTTACTGAAAGGATATGCCGGAACCGGGAAAACCACCATAATTGGCGATATCGTTACTAATTTGTGGAAAACAAGGATGAAAGCTGTTCTCATGGCGCCCACCGGACGGGCGGCGAAGGTAATGTCCGGCTATTCGGGAACACAAGCCTTCACCATTCACAGAAAGATCTATGTTCCCAAGAAAGAACGGGGTGGAGGTATCCGTTTCGTACTTGCACCGAATAAGCACAGAAATACGGTCTTTATCGTGGATGAGGCTTCCATGATCCCCGATATGCCAACAGACAGCAAGCTTTTTGAGAATGGCTCCCTGCTTGACGACTTGTTGCAATATGTTTATTCCGGTCACGGTTGCAAACTCATCCTCATAGGGGATACTGCTCAATTACCACCGGTACGCCTGGATATCAGCCCGGCCCTTGACGCTAACAAGTTGGAGCGGCACTATGATAAGCAGGTGAAGAAAATGGAACTGGATGAGGTAGTAAGGCAGGCCGAAGATTCAGGAATTCTGAGCAACGCAACTCATCTGAGAGAGCAGTTGCGCACGCAGTTCTACGATGATTTTAAGTTTCACCTGGCAAACTTCAACGATATAGTACGACTTACAGAAGGCTATGACATTCAGGAAAAGATAGAGGATTCCTATCGCGAAAACGGGAGGGAGGAGACCGTTTTCATAGTTAGATCCAATAAAAGGGCAAACCTTTACAATGCCAACATACGGGAAAGGATACTTTATCTGGAAAACGAGATCGCCACCGGTGATTATCTGATGGTGGTCAAGAATAATTATTTCTGGTTGCGCCCAAATTCGGAGGCGGGATTTATCGCCAATGGAGACATCATAGAGGTGTTGGAGATCTACAGTATCAAGGAACTATACGGCTTCAAATTTGCGGATGTCAAGGTGCAAATGGTGGATTATCCCAAACAACGCCCTTTTGAAACCGTACTGTTGTTAGATACCATTCGTGCAGAAACACCCTCACTCTCCTATGAGGACGGTAACAGGCTTTACCAGGAGGTACAGCAGGACTATGCTCACGAGAAGTCGAAGTACAAAAAGTTCCTCGCCGTTAAGAATAACAGGTACTTCAACGCATTGCAGGTAAAGTTCTCTTATGCGATCACCTGTCATAAATCCCAGGGCGGGCAGTGGAAAACGGTTTTCGTAGAGCAGCCTTATCTTCCCGAGGGAATCGACAAGGAATTTCTGAGATGGCTTTATACCGCAATTACCAGAGCCCGTGAAAAGGTATACCTGATCGGATTCAAAAGGGATTTTTTTGTCAATGAGGAATAGTCTAAATTCGTAAAAAGTATACCTGGAATGACTTCAGAAACCATATTGAGCATCTTTTTGGGGGTGGGGTTGGCTGCCTCCGTAGGATTCAGGGTTTTTCTTCCTTTATTCGCCCTGAGCCTGGCTTCGTATTTCGGAATGTGGGAACTCAATGAGAACTGGGAGTGGATAGGAAGCCTTGCTGCAGTGATCACTTTAGGGGTTGCAATGGTGGTTGAAATATTTGCCTATTTTATTCCCTGGGTAGATAATCTCCTGGATAGTATCGCCATTCCGCTAGCCGCGATTGCCGGAACAGCCGTAATGGTTTCGACGGTTGCGGGCCTGGACCCTCTGGTGACCTGGTCTTTGGCTATCATAGCCGGTGGTGGAACAGCTACGGCCATCAAGGGTGCTTCAGCAACCAGCAGGCTTACATCTACCGCGACTACCGGCGGCTTGGGTAATCCGGCCATATCCCTGGTAGAGACAGGAACGGCAACCGTAGTCTCAACAGCCTCTGTATTGGCACCGGTTATTGCTGCTGTTTTGGTTATCATAATTTTGATTATCATCTTTGCAATTTATAGGAAACTACGTCCAAGGGCGAAGACCTAGAGTAATAAGCATTATCCTCGCCTATGCAAATAATAGCAATGATACCCGCGCGTTACGCGGCTTCCAGATTCCCGGGAAAGCTGATGCAGGACCTGGCCGGAAAACCTGTCATTCTGAGGACTTACGAGGCCGCAGTCAATACGGGATTATTCGATCAGGTTTACGTGGTAACTGATAGTGATCTTATTTACAATACCATCACCCAGGCCGGAGGCCTTGCCCTTATGAGCAGGGAGGAACACCAAACAGGCAGCGACAGGATCGCGGAAGCTGTAGAATCCATCCCGGCAGATATTGTGGTTAATGTCCAGGGCGATGAACCTTTTGCTGACCGAAAAAGTTTGGCAGGGGTTTTGGAGGTATTCAAGGACGATGTGAATGAGGAGATAGACCTGGCATCTTTGATGACGGAGATCACAGATCCCGCGGAAATTAACAATCCGAATACGGTAAAGGTCATTGTAGACCACAGGAATTTTGCTCTGTATTTTTCCAGAGCGGTAATTCCATATCCCAGGGCTGAGGAAGTGCAGACAAAACATTATAAACACAAAGGCATTTACGCGTTCAGAAAGCAGGCCCTGTTGGATTTCAGGCGTTTACCCATGCTGCCATTGGAAGCATCCGAGAAAATCGAGGCCATACGCTACCTGGAGTATGGCAAGCGTATAAAAATGGTTGAAACCCAGGTAAGTGGAATAGAAATAGATACCCCGGAAGATCTCGAAAGAGCAAAAGACGCATGGATATAGATTACAGTGGAATAAAAGTCATAGGTTTTGATGCAGATGATACCCTTTGGGTCAATGAAACCTATTTTAGAGAGGCAGAAGAGAAATTCGCGGATTTACTGGAGCATTATGAGACCAAAAATAAGGTAGACCAGGAGCTGTTTAGGATGGAAATGAAGAACCTGGAACTTTATGGCTATGGCATAAAAGGTTTTGTACTTTCCATGATAGAATCTGCCCTTGAACTCTCAAACAATAACATCAATCAGACAACCATTACGAAGATTTTGAATCTAGGAAAAGAGATGATCTCTCGGCCAGTGGAACTTTTGGACGGGGTAGTGGAGGTATTGGGAAAGCTCGAAAAACAGTATAGATTGATCGTGCTGACCAAAGGAGATCTTTTGGATCAGGAACGCAAACTAGAGAAATCCGGACTCTCCAAGTACTTTCATCACGTTGAAGTTCTTAGTGACAAGCAACCTGAAAATTACCAGAATCTGTTGGATCATCTTGAAATTCCGGTAAATGAGTTTTTGATGATCGGAAACTCTTTAAAATCGGATGTTCTTCCCATAGTTGAATTGGGTGCTCAGGCCATCCATGTGCCGTTTCACACAACCTGGGCCCATGAAGAGGTTCCTGTGGAAGAACAAACAAATAACCATTTAACCGTTGGTAAACTATCTGATGTTTTGAAGTACCTGAATTGATGCTATGGAAATAAAAAAGGAATTAGGTCTCACAAGCGCTCCCCATAAATTAAGAACGAATTATCGGAACTTCCCGATGGTTCAGAAAGTGGTTTTTGGAAAAGGGAGTTTTGACCAGCTTGGAGAAATACTGTTACCCGTACGAAAAAATGCGGATGCCCCTGTAGTTTTTTTGGTTGATGATGTCTTTGAAGGAACCGGACTGATCCCAAGGATCCCCTTGATCTTTAATGACCAAATCATTTTTATTTCAGCGGAAGAAGAGCCCAAGACCGATCAGGTTGATGCCCTTGTCAGGAAAATAAAAAGTGACTTCAGTGAAGTGCCATCCGGTATTGTAGGGATAGGAGGTGGAACGCTATTGGATCTGGCCAAAGCCGTTTCTATTATGCTAACCAATAAAGGCAGTTCAGCCCAACTACAGGGTTGGGACCTGGTTGAAAAACCGGCGATCTATCACCTGGGCGTTCCTACGCTAAGCGGCACAGGTGCCGAAGTTTCCCGAACAACGGTGCTCATGGGCCCGGAAAGGAAATTGGGGATCAATTCGGATTATACCACATTTGATCAGGTGGTCCTGGATCCCGATCTGTTGGTAGGCGTACCTAAGGTGCAATGGTTCTATACCGGGATGGACTGTTTTATTCATTGTGTGGAATCCCTGAACGGCACTTATTTAAACGCGTTTAGTCAAAGCTATGGCGAAAAGGCCCTGGAACTTTGTAAAGAGGTTTTCCTGGGCGATCTCAATGAGGAAACCGCGAGGGAAAAGCTTATGATGGCTTCCTGGCATGGCGGTATGAGCATTGCTTATTCTCAGGTAGGTGTGGCGCATGCCATGAGCTATGGTCTGTCTTACGTCCTGGGAGTAAAGCACGGTATTGGAAACTGCCTGGTATTTGCCCATCTGGAGGAATTCTATCCGGAAGGGGTAACCCTTTTTAGAGAAATGCTCGCAAAAAATGATATTAACTTACCTCAAAAGGTATGCAGCAAGCTGACGGAAGCGGAATTCGATACCATGATCAGCATATCACTGAGTATGGAACCCCTGTGGGAAAACGCCCTTGGTAAAAACTGGTTGGAAAAAATAGATCGGGAGAAATTGAGGTCTATCTACGAGAAGATCTAGCCCCTCTATGCGAAGCCTGGCAAAATTCATCTATTTTAAACTATTCGGTTGGCGAATGACCGGAAGCTTTCCGGAGGTGGAAAAATGCGTGGTGATCGTGGTACCACATACTAGCTGGGTAGACTTTTTCCTCGGCGTTCTGGTTCGGAAGATCATGGACAGGGAGATCAATTATATAGCAAAAAAGAGTCTGTTTAAATGGCCTTTTGGCTGGTATTTCAGGTGGACAGGCGGTGCTCCTATCGATAGAAGCAAGAGCAGCGATACAGTTAAGTCTGTTGCGGCTCTGTTTGATCAGCGGAAGGTATTCCGATTGGCACTTGCCCCTGAAGGCACCCGAAAAAAAGTATCAAAATGGAAAACGGGCTTCTATCATATCGCCAAAGAGGCCAATGTACCCATCGTAATGGTAGCTTTTGATTTTGGGAAAAAAGAAGTGAAATTTTCAGAACCTCATTGGACCACTACAGACCAAAAAGCGGATTTCCAAAGCTACTATGCTTTCTTCAAGGGAGTGCTTGGCAAAGTGCCGGAGTACAGCTTTGATGCGCCAGTCTGAATGTTGATAAGGTGTAAAACTGTAAAATTGTAAAACTGTGAAGTTGTAAAATTGTAAAACTGTAACTATCTACTCGTCTACCCGTCTATCAGTCTAACAATCCAACAATCTACCCGTCTACCCGTCCAACCATCTAACTATCCATCCGTCTATCCGTCTAACCATCTACCCGTCCATCCTTCCAGCCATCTAATCGTCGAACCATCTAACTATCCAACCATCTACCCGTCTAACCATCCAACCATCTACCCGTCCAACCATCCACCAGTCTAGCCGTCTAACGGTCCAACCATCTAATAATCTATCCATCCAACCATTTACCCGTCTACCCCATATTGTATTGGGTCCTAGGTCTTATTCAAGATTTTTTTAGGCCTGGGTTTTTCCTTTTTACCCGAATTCCCCGGGAATACAAGGTTAGTACTGGAATAAGAAGTGCCAAAGGTAAACGCTGCCAGATAAACCTGCTCTATGGCGTCCAGCACCTGGTGGTCCGAAAGTTCCCTAAGAGGATGGGTGAATACGGACCAGATAATCTCATCACTAAGGGCGTATTTTACGTCCAGGGCAGAATGGAAGTTAGCCACTAGTGCGTTCAGTAATTGGTCTTCCTCCAGTTGCTCCCTTTCCACAATCGGGGAGATGATGCGCATGCGGTTGGCATTTTCATCGTAAATACAGATGAGCATCCTCTCCTTGTAAAGAAATTGAAGGGCGTTACCATTGGTTTGTAAGGTGTCGGAAACACTTGTGATCAGGTTTTCCAGCTGAGCCGGGTCCATTTGTTGCCCCCTGGAGGAACAGACAGTGAGTATTGCGAATAAGGTCAGGAGATATCTCATCATATTAATTTTGGTCGACTCCAGCCGAAATTCATTACATCTTTCAAGTTGGTGATTTTTCAGGGAAAGCGTGGAGTATTTCGACGAAAATATCGGGAGCTTGATCTAATTTAGACCGTGTCTGACATAAAACCACACTTCCCAGACCTTAATAAGCGTGTTTTACCTTATAAAGTAGGTTTGAAGAATAATTTTGAATGGAGTAGGTTATAAGGGTATAATGGACTATGTGCAGCAATTCAATTTACTCTTTCATCGTGTGATACACGTTCTGCACATCGTCGTCCTCTTCGATCTTTTCCAATAGCTTTTCCACATCCTCTATTTGTTCCGGGCTCAGTTCTTTGGTAACCTGGGGGATACGTTCAAAACCTGAGGAAAGGATCTCGATCTCCCTGGATTCCAATTCCTTTTGGATTGCACCAAAGCATTCAAAGGGAGCGTAGATCAGTATGCCGTCTTCGTCTACAAAAACCTCTTCGGCCCCAAAGTCGATCATATCCAGTTCCAGTTCCTCAGCATCCATACCCTCTCCGTTTATTCGGAAGTTACAGGTGTGGTCAAACATAAATTCCACGGAACCCGAAGTGCCCAGGCTTCCATCGCATTTGTTGAAGTAACTGCGTATGTTGGCAACCGTCCTGGTGTTGTTATCTGTGGCTGTTTCTATAAGAATTGCGATACCGTGAGGAGCATAACCTTCAAAGAGGATTTCCTTAAAATCGCCCTGAGACTTGTCTGAAGCTCTTTTTATGGCCCTTTCAATATTGTCCTTGGGCATGTTAACAGACTTGGCGTTCTGAATGACTGCCCTAAGCCTTGCATTGGTATCAGGGTCCGGCCCACCTTCTTTTACAGCCATGACAATATCCTTGCCTATCCTCGTAAAAGCCTTGGACATGGCCGCCCACCGCTTCATTTTTCGCGCCTTTCTGAACTCAAACGCTCTTCCCATAGTACTGCTGTTGTTTGATAGGAAGCAAATTTAGCAATTTTTGATAGTCGTACAAGAGCTCAAAATACCCGGTAGTTTGGCCAAGACCGGCCTTTCATGACGGCCCTATACCGGGCGCCCCGCCTCCTGGACCAATTCCTCTATGCTATGGGCCAGGGTAAAATCCTTTTCGGTCACTCCGCCGACATCGTGAGTGTTCAGCCTAATAGTTAGCCTGTTGTAAACGTTGGTCCAATCCGGATGATGCCCCTGAATTTCACATTCAAAGGACAACAAGGTCATGGCCGAAAAGGCCTCTCGGAAATTTCCGAACTGGTAGGTAGTCTCTATAGCTCCGTCTACATATTCCCATCCCTCCAGCTTATCAAGGCGTTCCTGTATGGTTCTTTCGCTTAATTTTTCCATGGTCAATAGTTTTCCCTAAAGTTATTAAATAGCAATGGGATGTTTTGTAAAGAAAACTTCAAATATCGCTACCCCATCACATGATGATCGATAATTTCCTGGTAACCCATCTGAAGGTTCTTGGGCAGTTGATTGTCCCTTGGCAAAACGGCCAGGTAACGTTCCTCATTAGTAGTAAATACCCTTTTATAAATTGGGGTGAAATGCCCGATCCGCTCCACGACCTCTTTGATAAAATCCTCGTGATGCACCAGATCATTGCTCCCCAAATGGTAAACTCCGCCCTTATCCCTGTTGATGAGATAATGTATCTGCTGGGTGAGTTTGTCATCATTGGTAACGTTCATCACCAAATTCGGAAATACTTCAACCGGCTCGTTATTCCAGATAGCGCGTTTTATCTCCTTGACCCTTGGTGAGGTATTACCAAAGACCATGGGCACCCGTAGAATAGCCATTTTAGACTTTGGCAGTCTGAGTAACATATTCTCGATCTTTATCTTCAACCGTCCGTAAACGCTTTCGGAAAGGGTTTTATCATATTCGTAAGAGGGGTATTTACTGTAGGCGTCAAAAACGTTCGCCGAAGAAAGGAAATAGAGCCTGCACGGATTTTTTACCAGGTACTCCAACATGTGCTGGTGCGCCTGGATCTGAGCTGCAAAATTACCTCTTACCGCAGATATAATAATCTGTGGTTGAACGCTTTCCAGGATACGGACGATGTCGTCCTCTTCCATGTCATACCGAAAGAATTGGCCATTGTGTTCAAAGGTTCTTCTTGCATTGCAGTAGGTTCCGTAGGTGTCATAATAATTGCATAGCTCCTTGTAGATGGCATTACCTATAAATCCACTGGCCCCGAGTATGAGTATTTTCTTTCCTTTTTTCTCCAACTTTCCCCTGCCTTTACTCATTTGGTTTCGTTCACTTGTAAAAAGGTGGTTTTACGACTGTGGCCTGTACCGCCTTATTTCTGATTTGAATGTAGATCTTGTTACCCGGATCGGCGGCCGAAGTTTTTACATAACCTAAACCGATGCCTTTTTCAAGCGAAGGAGACATAGTGCCAGAGGTAACCCTGCCTATCCTATTACCTTCCATATCTGCAATATCGTACCCCTGTCGGGGTATTCCCCTTTCGTCCATTTCAAAACCGATGAGTTTGTTCGATGGACCTTCTTCCTTCGCCTTAGCCAGGCTTTCGGAATTGACAAAATCCTTACTGAATTTAGTGATCCATCCCAGTCCTGCCTCAAAAGGGGAGGTAGTATCGTCAATATCGTTGCCGTACAGGCAATACCCCATTTCCAGTCTTAGCGTATCTCTGGCCGCCAGGCCTATAGGCTTTATGCCGTAATCCGCTCCGGCTTGCAGAACCCTTTCCCACACCTGATGCACTTCATCATTTTTACAATAGATCTCAAAACCGCCTGATCCGGTATACCCCGTAGCGGAAATGATCACATGAGGGATCCCCGCGAAATCCCCTACAACAAAATTGTAAAACTTTATGGCACTCAGGTCCACGGAACTTAGGGATTGCATTGCTTCTACGGCCTTTGGCCCCTGGATGGCGAGTAAGGAATAGGACTCCGAGAGATCACGCATAGTGGCGCCGATTTCCTCATTATACCTGGAGATATGATCCCAGTCCTTCTCAATATTAGAGGCGTTGACCACCAGCAAGTAGGTATCTTCCTTTACCCGGTATATGATGAGATCATCCACAATACCGCCTGTTTCATTTGGCAAACAACTGTACTGAGCCTTCCCGACGGTTAGTTTAGAGGCGTCATTGGAGGAAACCATTTGGATCAGATCCAATGCCTTTGGCCCTTCGATCAAAAATTCACCCATATGAGAGACGTCAAAGACACCCACTGCATTCCGTACCGTCTTATGCTCAATATTGACTCCTTCGTAGGACACTGGCATCAGGTAGCCGGCAAATGGCACCATTTTTGCACCTAAGGCCTCATGAACCTGGGATAAGGCAGTAGTTTTCATTAGTCATCGTATTTTGATTGCGCAAATGTATCGAAATATTTTGTCACCTTAAGGGTTTCCAGGCTTATGTTTTTACTATTGAAATGAACCTTAATTTTAACGCTTTGTTCCGTTAAAATTCCCTATTTTGGGCGAATTAACCCTACATTAAATGAGACAGAATTTATTGTTGCTAGCACTTTTTGTGTCGTTTTTTAAGCTAATAGCACAAGATCTTCCTACAGACTATTTACCAGCCAGTTTTCACAAGGAGCGAAGGGCCGCTGTCCGGGCAATGATGCCTCTAAACAGTGTGGCTGTGTTCTTCGCAAATCCACAACGCAATAGGGCCAATGATGTGGACTATGTCTATCATCAGGATCCTGATTTTTACTATCTGACAGGCTATAGGGAACCCAATGCCGTTCTCTTGATATTTTCGGAAGAACAGCAAGGACAGGATGGACAGGCATACGATGAGATCATCTATGTTCAGGAAAGGGACCTTCAGGCAGAGCAATGGGATGGCAAAAGACTGGGAGTTAAGGGGGCAAAACAAAAATTGGGTTTTGAAATGGCTTTTAACGGCCGGGAGTTTATCAACTCCAGGACTGATTTTAAGGGATTCGATAGTGTGCTCTTTTTTAATTTCAAGAATGACTACCGCGACCTTAAAGGAACAGCAGACCTTTTTGACCTGATTAGGGCCTTTAAGGAGAAAGCGAACTATCCTGCGGATTTTAACCCTACAAGGCAGCAGCTTTACACAATGATCAATTCCTCGGACGAAACCAATAGCGAGCAGGTTGTACTGACCCTTGGTCGTTACCTGAATTATTATAAAGATTTGCGAAAGGACAGGCTGCTCAGCGATTTTGCCAATGCCAAAGATCAAAACCTGAGACAGGAGATCAAAGAGAAGGTTTCTTTGGAATTAAGATCGAATAACCTCAATTCCTTTATGCTTGAGACCATTATGAACAGGCTGAGGGAGGTGAAGACCAATGAGGAAATAAAGCTGCTAAAAAAGGCCATAGAGATATCGGCCGTAGGGCAGATAGAGGTAATGAAAGCCATGCATCCCAATATGTCCGAAAGTGAAATTCAGGGGGTTCATGAATTTGTCTACAAAAAATACGGTGCTGAATATGAGGGCTATCCTTCCATTGTTGGTGGTGGGCATAACGGCTGTATTCTACACTACATAGAGAATAACAAGCCTAAGGTAGGAGACGAGCTGGTTTTGATGGATCTTGGCGCGGAGTATCGCGGCTATACCGGTGATGTTACCCGTACTATTCCTGCCAACGGCCGGTTTTCTCCGGAACAAAAACAGATCTACGACATTGTCTATAAAGCACAGGAGGCGGGCATTAAAGCCAGCGTTGTAGGAGCACCCTTCAAGGCTCCCGGGGAAGCTGCCAGAGAAGTGATTACAAAGGGGCTTTTGAAACTGGGGATCATCTCAGACTCCGGGCAGGCCCGTACCTATTTCCCACATGGCACCTCTCATTACCTGGGCCTGGATGTTCATGACCGCGGTACCTACGAGTCTTTTAAAGAAAATACAGTGATCACAGTAGAACCGGGCATATATATCCCGGAAGGTAGCGATTGCGATAAAAAATGGTGGGGGATTGCCGTGCGCATAGAAGACGATATCCTGATCACCGAGGACGGCCCTGTCAATCTCTCAGTAATGGCGCCCAGAACTGCTGAAGATATCGAATCCCTAATGGCGGAAAAGAGCCCCCTGGACGATTTTGTACTTCCCGGACTCGATTAAAACTATTTCAAAAAATTAGTTTATCGCCTTAGGAGATAGGTCTTGAGCTGATCATAAGAACTTATGGGTTCCGAGTGCTTTTCCTTGCCCATAACTTGCTTTATCTGCACGGGGATCTCTAATTTTACCCCAAGGGTATTTTCAACCACATCGATAAACTTTACGGGATGAGCGGTTTCCAGGAAAATCCCGTAGCTGTCTGGATGCTCTTTTTGGTAAGCTTTGAGGCCCAGATAACCTACAGCACCATGCGGATCGGCGATATAAGCTGAGTTGGCATGGATCTCAGCAATGGCATTTCTTGTCATGTCGTCCGTGAACGCGTAGGAAGATAGTTCTTTTTCAAGGGCATCAAAGGAATCATTATACAGATGTCTGATACGAACGAAATTACTGGGGTCCCCAACATCCATGGCGTTTGAAATAGTTTGGGAAGAGGGTTTGGGACGATAGGCTTTCGTCCTCATAAATTCCGGGACCGTATCGTTGATATTTGTGGCTGCAATGAACTGATCACAAGGCATGCCCATTCGGCGGGCCACCATTCCCGCACAGATATTCCCAAAATTGCCACTGGGTACGGAAAAGACCAGTTTAGACGATTTGGTCTTTGCATTTTTATAGGCGAACAGATAGTATAACAGTTGAGGAAGCCATCGTGCTACATTGATGGAATTGGCCGAGGTCAATTGAAGGTTTTTCCTTAGATCCTCGTCGAGAAAAGCCCTTTTGACCATGTCCTGACAGTCGTCAAAAGTCCCGTCTACCCTAAGAGCCGAGATGTTCTGACCCAGGGTGGTCAACTGTCTTTCCTGGATATCACTGACCTTTCCGTCCGGGTATAAAATAACTACATTGACACCCTTTACGCCTAAGAAACCATTGGCTACAGCGCCTCCGGTATCTCCGGATGTAGCCACCAATACCGTAACCGATGCTTCTGAATCCTTGAAGAAATAGCCGAGGCATCTCGCCATAAAACGGGCGCCAACATCTTTGAAGGCCATAGTTGGTCCGTGAAAAAGTTCCAGGGCAGACACTTTTTCTTCGATCTCTACCAGCGGAAAATCAAAATCCAATACGCCTCGGAGGATATCTTTCAATGCCTCATCCGGGATATCCGGCTGTACAAAAGGCTTCATTGCCTCATATGCTATCGTTAAGCTGTCTTTTTGATCGATAGTCTCAAAGAAAGCTTCCGGCAACTGTGGGATGTACTCTGGAAAATACAGCCCTTTGTCCGGAGCTATACCCCGAATCACGGCCTCTTTGAAAGATACTTCCGGAGCCTGCTTATTTAAACTGTAAAATTTCATTTCTGTAAGTACAAGCTTAAGTTTAAGATTAAAGCATACTCATTAATTGTTCACTGTTCACTGCTTACTGTACACCGCCCACTGCTCTAACTCCATCCAGATTCACTCCGGATACATGCGTTTCATAGGGTAGTTCCAGCGGATCGTAAACGGCTTCCATGGCTTGTTTAACGCTGTTAGCGGTTTCCAGCCCTTTGGAAAAGGCAAAAACCGAAGGACCCGAACCGGAAATTCCGCAGCCCAGGGCTCCTACTTCCATAGACGCTTTTTTAATGGCTTCAAAGCCGGGAATAAGCATGGAGCGTATGGGTTCTACAATATGATCCACCAAAGACCTTCCAATAAGATCATAGTCTTCAGTATACAAGCCTGCGATAAGACCACCTACATTGCCCCATTGCTTTACCCCGTCTCCCAGGGAGATCTTCGTTTTGAGTATCCTTCTGGAATCCGCTGTCTTGACCTCAATCTGTGGATGGATTATGGTGGCATATAGTTCTTTGGGGGTATGAATGCGAATAACGTCCAGGGGATCATAGCTCCTCACCAGCGTAAACCCGCCGAACAGCACGGGTGCAACATTATCTGCATGCGGAACACCGCTTGCCAGTTTCTCTCCGGCCATGGCGTAAGGTACGAGTTGATCTACGGAAAGCGGACGCCCCAGTAACTCGTTGATGGCCCAAACAGCTCCCGCGGCACTGGCAGCACTACTACCAATGCCGCTGCCCGCTTTTATTCGTTTGTCAATAGCGATATCAAAACCAAAATCGCAATCAACATCTTGTAACAAGGCCAAACCAGCTACTCCGGCTACATTTTTTGTGGCCTCAAGAGGCAGGTCTTGCCCAATTATAGAAGTGATGCGGATCCCTGGTTCTGCTACCTTTTTTACGGTCATTTCGTCACCAACCTCATTCAAGGCCAGCCCCAGAATATCAAATCCGCAGGAAATATTGGCAATGGTAGCCGGACAAAAAACTTTGATGATATCCATGAGACTAAAAGTTTCCGATTCTTATAATATCTGCAAAGATACCCGAAGCAGTAACATCTGCCCCGGCGCCGGCACCTTTTATGATCATGGGTTGATCCGGATACCTTTCCGTATAGAACAGCACGATATTGTCGCTTCCTTCAAGATTGTAAAAATCATGTCCCTCAGGGATATGCTGGAGACCAACAGATGCCTCGCCATTCTCAAACCTGGCGACGTATTTAAGCCTACTTTGATGTTTCGCTGCCTCCTTATAAAGCGCCTGGAATTCCTCTTCACTTTCTTCCAAAGTTTTAAAAAATTCTTCATTGTTGGTAGTCTTCAGACTGGCATCCGGCAGGAAAGACTGGTTCTCAATATCTTCAAGATTCAATTCATATCCGCTTTCCCGGGCCAGGATCAATATTTTGCGCATTACGTCAATACCGCTGAGGTCTATTTTGGGATCAGGTTCGGTATAGCCCTCTTCCTGGGCCTGCTTTACGATATCTTTAAAAGTATTGTCTGCATTGAAATTATTGAAAACAAAATTCAGGCTTCCGGAAAGCACGGCCTGGATCTTTAGCACTTTATCACCGGAGGCGACCAGGTTCTTAAGCGTATCAATAATGGGGAGTCCTGCTCCTACATTGGTCTCAAAAAGAAAGGGCGCATTATAAGTACGGCTAAGTGCCTTAAGTTCCTTGTAATTGGAATAGTCCGAAGAACAGGCGATCTTGTTGCAAGTCACTATGGCAATGCTCTCCCGTAGGTAAGTGGCATAAGCGTCTGATACCTCTTCACTGGCCGTATTATCCACAAATATGCTGTTCCGGTAGTTCAGTTCCCGAACCCGATCGAAAAACAACTCCTTGTCTGCTTTTTCTCCTTTGGAAAGGGCCTCCTCCCAATTTCCAAGCTCAATGCCTTCGGGATCAAAATACATCTTACGGGAATTAGAGATCCCGATCACCCGGACATTCAGTTTTAGGTTTTCCTTCAGGAAGGAACGTTGCTGATACAGTTGCCTTAAAAACCTTGAACCCACGTTTCCTACACCCATCACAAATAGGTTGAGCTGCTTTACGCGCGCTTCAAAGAATTCCTCATGGAGGGTATTCAGCGCTTTCTTGGCGTCTGCTGCGTTTATGACAGCAGAAATATTCCTTTCGGACGCCCCCTGGGCAATAGCGCGGATGTTTACGTTGTTCTTCCCCAGAGCACTGAACATTTTACCGCTCAATCCCTGGTGACTTTTCATATTGTCCCCAACCAATGCAATTATGGCCAGATCTTCTTCCACCACCACTGGTTGTAATTTCCCGGTGGAGATCTCATGATCGAATTCCTTGTTCACCAGTTCCCGGGCCACCTTGGCCTCCGCTTCCGAGATCCCGATGCAAATGGAATGCTCAGAAGAAGCCTGGGTAATTAATACAATACTTATTCCCGCCTGGGAAAGGACTTCAAAAAATCGCTTGGATACTCCCGGGATTCCGATCATGCCAGGTCCTTCAAGAGAGAGCAGGGCAATGTGCTCGATATAACTTATGCCTCTTACTGTCTTGTCACCGCCATTTTTCATACTGGTGATCAGGGTTCCCTCTGCATCAGGGTCGAAAGTATTTTTTATCCTGATGGGGATAGCTTTGGCCAATACCGGCTGAATGGTCGGAGGGTATAATACCTTGGCGCCGAAGTGCGACAATTCCATGGCCTCTTCATAAGAAATGCGGGTTATCGCCCTTGATTGCTTTACAAGTTTCGGATTGGCGGTGTACATTCCGCTGACATCCGTCCAGATCTGTAGTTCCTCCGCGTTTATAGCTGCAGCAATAACGGCGGCGGTATAATCGGATCCGCCCCTGCCGAGGGTTGTGGTATTGCCTGATGCTGAAGATGCCACAAAACCTGGTAGCAGTGTAATTCTTTTTGAGTTTCCATCAAAATAGGCCTGGCACTGAGCATTGGTCTTTTTAAAATTTACTGCGGCTTTGCCGTAGGTTTCATCGGTGAGTATCAATTCACGACTGTCCTTAAATGAGGTATCCAACCCAGCCGAAATAAAATATTCACTAATAATAAAAGAAGAGAGAAGTTCCCCATAGCTTACAATTTTGTCCGATAGCTGTGGGGTGGATTCTCCTATAAGAAATGCACCCTCCAGAAGAGTTTCGAGCGTATTTAGATCGCTCTTAACCGCACTGAGAACACTGCTTTGGCGTTCGATGGGCAGCAATTCCTTTATGGTTTGGATGTGTCTGTTCTCGATCTCTGCAAGGGTGGTTTTATAGGTGTCATCCTGCTCTGCAGCCTGATTTTGGGCTGTAAGCAGCAGGTCAGTTATCCCGCCCAGGGCGGACACCACAATTACCGCTTTATCTGAGTCGATCTGACTGACAATACGCTGTACTTTTTGTATGTTTTGAGCATTGGCTACCGAAGTACCACCAAACTTTAGAATTTTCATTCGTCTATCGGATTATGAATAGTTTATGAAACAAATAGGAGATGTAAAAACGGAGATATTACTAATAGCTTACCCCAATGGGGTGGTGGTACCATTAGAGCTGATAGTGGCCGCATGGGTAAGGCTGAAAGAATAAGTTGCTATGTCCGTTTTCTCAGGCATTAACTTCTGTTAAAGGCTCAAAAGTAGCACATTTGAATACCTTAGCAAAGATTTATCCAATTTTTGCAATGTTGACATTGTTTTTCCGATATTTTTACCAAATAATTTAACAATACGGAAATAACCTTCAATTTTTCAATGAGGTTTGGAGCTGTAGTACAGTAGTTTGACCTAATGTCGGAAAAGATAATTTCAGCTTTTTTATCCTCGGCCCGGGGCAATTGAGGCAAACATGTACCTTCAATTATGAAAATCTTCGACGCTAAACAGATTTATGCTGCGGATAGCTTCACCATCCAAAAGCAACAAATAACCAGCGATGAACTTATGGAACGGGCCTCTTTACAGCTCTTTCACTGGTTGCACCAGCGTATGCAGGGAGCGCCTGTAAAGATCCATCTCTTCTGTGGAATAGGGAATAATGGAGGAGACGGTTTAGCGCTGGCCAGACATCTTCAGGAACACGGCTATCATATTGAAGTGAATATCGTGAACTACAGCGAGAAACGTTCTCCTGATTTTTTGACCAATCTGGACAGGTTGAAAGCACGAAAGATCTGGCCTAATATATTGAACGGAGACAGCGCTTTTCCCAGTATCGGGGTTGATGATATTATAGTGGATGCCATTTTTGGAATAGGCCTGAACAGAAGTCCGGCTCCCTGGGTAGTGGATCTAATGAAAAATCTGAAGGCTACAGGCGCTTTTATACTTTCTGTTGATGTGCCATCCGGCCTGTTTATGGATAGGGGGATTGAAGATCCTGAGTTTGCGGTGGAAGCAGATTTTGTATTGAGCTTTCAGGCGCCCAAACTGGTCTTTTTCCTTCCGGAGACAGCTCGATATATCAAACAATGGGATGTGCTGGATATAGGGTTGGACCCGGAATTTCTTGAAAAGACTGAGACCACCTACAAACTTATGGGTAAAGCGGAAGTTCTGCCCTTGTACCGGCCCAGACAAAAATTCTCGCACAAGGGCCATTACGGGCATGCGCTTATTCTGGGAGGAAGTTATGGTAAGATAGGAGCTGTTATCCTGAGTACTTCCGCCTGCTTGCGGGTTGGCGCCGGGCTGGTTACGGCATACGTGCCTCAATGTGGACTCTTACCCCTGCAAATTGCCTGCCCAGAAGCCATGGTGCTTACAGATAAAGGGGAGAAATACATCTCCCAGATTGAGTTTGACCTGGAACCTTCTGCCGTTGGAGCAGGAATTGGTCTGGGCACGGAAAAAGAGACCGTATCTGCGCTTTCCGCTTTCCTCGATGCACAAAAGAGCGCTATGGTGCTGGATGCGGACGCCCTCAATATTCTATCGCAAAACCGGAAGTTACTGGACAAAATACCGGAAGGAAGCATACTTACCCCGCATCCTAAAGAGCTGGAACGGCTGCTTGGCTCTTGGAAAGACGATTTTGAAAAGCTCCAGAAGACCAGGGAGTTTTCAGTAAATCACCGCTGTATTATTGTGATAAAAGGTGCACATACCACAATCTGTGCAGGAGAAAAATGCTATATCAATAACAATGGGAATCCGGGGATGGCCACTGCTGGAAGCGGGGATGTGCTAACCGGGTTTATAACCGGCCTGCTTTCCCAGGGATATGAACCGCTGGCAGCTGCAATTTTTGGTGTCTTTCTTCACGGTATGGCCGGGGACCTCGCGGCCACAGAACAGGGTTTTGAAGCCTTAACCGCCAATAGCATAATTGATTTCATCGGCAAAGCCTATATAGAACTCTTAAGACCACCGCAAACACAAGAGCAGCAAACCGAAGAAACCGAAGCCTAATTCTTTTCGGATCAATCCTTAAAACCAGATTAACTAAGTATTGTGGTGTTTAGGATTAGCGTACTCTGCGCTTAACCCATGCCAGGGCATTCTTGTAATCAATGAAGAACTTCATCGGTTTTTTGTAGAAGAGCTTTTCAATTTTGAAGTTGTGCATATCTACTTCCTTGACGGACACTATAGCAAAGGCTTTCAGGTTCTTTAGTTGTCTCAGATAACTGTAAATCGTAGGATCTATGGCATATGAATGCTTTCGCAGACTGATATAACCAAAATTCCTGTCCCGAAAGTGAATTTCTGAAATTCCGATGATTTGATAAGCTCTTTCTAAGGTGAGCGTAGCACCTTCGTCAAAAATGGCGACCATGTGGTTCTGGAACACCTGGATCTTTCCAATATCCAGCTGGTATTCTCTGACAACCACCGTTTTTTTGGTGGGTCTGACTTTCATTCCATATAGTTTAAAGTGTCCGGAACGAAAATAGAATTAAGCAATAATTTGGTGAAAAATATTAGATAAAAGACCTAAATATCGTTTATACGGCCTGAGCGGTTTATTTGCTGTATTTAGTTTCTTACTTTCCCTGTTCGGGCATAAAAAAAGGAGCCCGTTTTTACGGACTCCTTATGTTTTATAATTCCTGTGAGGTTCTTACGCCTTAGAGGATTTTTTGGCCTTTTTTATTTTAAGGGATAACTCATTCTTTTTCTCATCCAGATCCATAAAGATGCTATCTCCTTCTTCTAATTTGGAATTGACGATTTCCTCGGCCAGAGTATCCTCAATATATTTCTGGATAGCCCTTTTCAATGGCCTGGCACCATATTGCTTATCAAATCCTTTTTCAGCGATATAATCCTTGGCAGCATCTGAAAGGTTGAGGTCATAACCGATATCTTTTATCCTCGCGTACAGCTTGAACAGTTCGATGTCGATAATCTTGTGAATATGTTCTCTTTCCAGCGGATTGAAAACGATCACATCGTCTATCCTGTTAAGGAATTCAGGAGCAAAGGCCTTCTTTAAGGCGTTTTCTATGACGCTCTTCTGGTGGCCGTCTGCCTGAGACTTCTTTGCCGAAGTGCCAAAGCCGACACCCTGTCCGAAATCTTTCAACTGCCGTGCTCCGATATTGGAGGTCATAATGATGATCGTATTTCTGAAATCGATCTTACGGCCCAGGCTGTCTGTCAGGAAACCGTCGTCCAGCACCTGTAACAGCATATTGAACACATCCGGATGGGCTTTTTCAACTTCATCCAGCAATATTACGGAATAGGGCTTACGCCTTACTTTTTCGGTCAGTTGTCCTCCTTCTTCATATCCTACATAGCCCGGAGGCGCTCCTACCAATCGTGAAATGGCGAATTTTTCCATGTATTCGCTCATATCGATACGGATAAGCGCGTCCTCGGAATCAAAGAGTTCCTTGGCCAGGATCTTGGCCAACTGGGTTTTACCAACCCCTGTTTGTCCCAGGAATATGAAAGAACCTATGGGTTTGTTCGGGTCTTTCAGACCAGCCCTGTTACGCTGTATGGCCTTGGCCACTTTGGCAACAGCCTCGTCCTGCCCGATAACATTTCCTTTGATCAGCTCTGGCAATTCCGCCAGCTTATTGCTCTCCGTCTGGGCGATCTTATTCACCGGTATCCCACTCATCATGGAAACCACATCGGCCACATTCTCCTCGCTAACTGTTTCACGATGGAGTTTGCTATCCTCTTCCCATTTCTCCTGTGCCAATGCAAGTTCTTTCTCCAACCTTTTTTCGTCGTCCCTTAGCTTTGCCGCCTCTTCATAGCGTTGCTTTTTAACCACGCTGTTTTTGAGTTCCCTAACGTCTTCCAGTTGCTTCTCCAATTCCAGGATCTGCTTAGGAACATCCATATTTACGATATGGACACGGGATCCTGCTTCATCCAGGGCATCGATAGCCTTGTCCGGCAGGAAGCGATCTGTCATATATCGGTTTGTGAGCTTAACACAGGCCACAAGGGCATCGTCCGTATAATTGACGTTGTGGTGATCCTCGTATTTTTCCTTGATATTCTTAAGGATCTCAATGGTCTCTTCTACAGAAGTAGGCTCAACCATAACTTTCTGGAACCTTCGCTCCAGAGCTCCGTCTTTTTCTATATACTGTCTGTACTCGTCCAGTGTGGTGGCCCCGATACATTGAATTTCTCCCCTGGCCAAAGCCGGTTTGAACATATTGGAGGCATCCAGGCTACCGGTTGCACCACCGGCACCCACTATGGTATGGATCTCATCGATGAAGAGGATGACGTCATCATTCTTTTCCAGCTCGTTCATCACGGCCTTCATACGCTCCTCAAACTGTCCGCGATACTTCGTTCCTGCAACCAGTGAGGCCAGATCCAGGGTAACCACTCTTTTGTTGTAAAGGATGCGCGAGACCTTCTTATTGATTATCCGCAGTGCCAGGCCTTCGGCTATGGCACTTTTTCCCACTCCGGGTTCCCCGATAAGCAGTGGGTTGTTTTTCTTGCGGCGACTCAATATCTGAGAGACCCTTTCAATTTCTTTTTCCCTTCCAACTACCGGATCCAACTTGTTTTCTTCGGCCAGCCTCGTAAGGTCACGACCAAAGTTGTCCAATACCGGAGTCTTGGATTTCTTACTTCCTTTCTGACCTGTTGTGGATCCAAAGGAACCTTCTTTGCCTTCCATAGGTTCGTCAGAATCACTTGGAAAGGATTCTGAGCTAGGAGAATCGGAATAATCGTCATCACTGGTGATCATAGATTTGAATTGATCTTTGACCCCGTCATAGTCTACCTTGAGCTTGTGCAAAAGCTTTGTGGTAGGATCATTTTCATTTCTCAGTATGCAAAGCAGTAGGTGCGCGGTATTGATAGAAGAACTTTGGAAGAGTTTAGCTTCCAGGAAAGTTGTTTTCAATGCGCGTTCAGCCTGTCTCGTAAGATGAAGGTTTTTTTTGTCTTTTTGTGCGTTACCAGAGTTCGGATTTGCGGGACTCAATATTTCTACCTTACGGCGTAGGTGATCCAAATCCACATCCAAAGCATCGAGGATGCTTATGGCTTTCCCATTACCGTCACGCAGCAATCCCAGCATCAGATGCTCCGTACCAATAAAGTCATGCCCCAATCTTAAGGCCTCTTCTTTACTGTACGCGATAACATCTTTTACTCTTGGTGAAAAATTATCGTCCATAAACTACCCTTATATAGGTTTAAAATTAGTAAATCTATTCATAAGAACGTCAAATACCGTACCTATATTCGATAAACTTGGTCTAAATGACGAAAAAAACCTCGATTTACAAAAAAATTAACACCGGAATTATTAACGAAAACGAGGTTATTTGGTGTTGATAAATTCTTTAATAAAGTACTGTGGAATTGCTTTGTATCCTGTGATTTTGTGTATATTGGCATGATATTTTAACCACTAAAAAGCAATAAGATTTTAGTATGGCGGAAGGAGAAAAACTTATTCCTATCAACATTGAAGATGAGATGAAATCTGCCTACATTGATTATTCAATGTCGGTCATTGTGTCACGTGCGCTACCCGATGTCAGGGATGGCTTAAAGCCTGTACACCGGAGGGTGTTGTTCGGGATGCACGAATTGGGTGTAAGATCAACAAGTTCACATAAAAAATCAGCCCGTATTGTCGGGGAAGTTTTAGGTAAGTACCACCCGCATGGTGATACTTCAGTATATGATACCATGGTGCGTATGGCTCAGGAATGGAGCCTGAGGTATATGCTCATAGACGGTCAGGGTAACTTTGGTTCCATAGACGGGGACAGCCCTGCAGCAATGCGATATACCGAGGCGCGTATGCGCAAGATCGCCGATGAGATGCTTTCGGATATCGACAAGGATACCGTAGACCACCAGCTGAATTTTGACGATTCCCTGGAAGAGCCTACCGTACTGCCAACCCGGATCCCGAATCTTTTGATAAACGGGGCTTCAGGTATTGCCGTGGGTATGGCCACCAATATGCCTCCTCACAACCTTTCCGAAGTGGTGGATGGTACCGTGGCCTTTATCGATAACAATGATATTGAGATCGATGAGCTGATCACCCACATAAAAGCGCCAGATTTTCCGACAGGAGGAACCATCTACGGCTATGATGGTGTCAAAGAGGCATTTCATACCGGAAGAGGACGAATTGTCATGCGCGGCAAGGCTTCCTTCGAAGAAATCGATGGCAGGGAGTGCATTATCGTCACAGAAATCCCTTATCAGGTCAATAAGGCGGATATGATCAAGAAAACCGCGGACCTGATCAACGACAAGAAGATAGATGGGATAGCGAACATCAGGGATGAGTCTGACCGAAAGGGAATGCGCGTCGTTTACATTCTGAAGCGAGACGCCATTCCGAACATTGTTCTGAATACCCTCTATAAATACACTGCCCTGCAGTCTTCGTTCAGCGTGAACAATATTGCCTTAGTAAACGGAAGGCCAAAACTTCTGAATCTTAAGGAGATCATCCACCATTTTGTAGATCACCGTCATGAGGTGGTGGTGCGCAGGACCAAATTCGAGCTTAAGAAAGCCGAAGATCGGGCGCATATCCTGGAAGGACTGATCATCGCTTCGGACAATATTGACGAGGTGATCTCCATTATCAGAGGATCAGCAAATGCAGATGAGGCCAGGACCAACCTGATGAAGCGTTTTGAGCTTACCGAAATTCAGGCCAGGGCCATTGTAGAGATGCGTCTTCGACAGCTTACCGGTCTGGAACAGGACAAGCTCCGATCAGAATACGAGGAGATCATCAAAACGATTGCAGATCTCAAAGACATCCTTGCCAATAAGGAAAGAAGGATGCAGATCATCAAAGATGAGCTGACAGAAGTTAAAGAGAAGTACGGAGATGTAAGACGTTCCGAGATCAATTTTGCGGGAGGTGATCTTAGCATTGAGGATATGATCCCTGATGAGCAGGTGGTTATCACCATTTCGCACGCAGGATACATTAAGAGGACGCCGCTTACCGAATATAAAACTCAACACAGAGGCGGGGTCGGACAGAAGGCTTCATCTACGCGGAACGAAGATTTCCTGGAACATTTGTTCGTCGGTACCAATCACCAGTACATGCTCTTCTTTACCCAAAAAGGAAAGTGTTTCTGGATGAGGGTCTATGAGATACCAGAAGGCAGCAGAACATCTAAAGGAAGGGCCATTCAAAACCTGATCAATATAGAAAAGGAAGATAAGGTAAAAGCCTTTATTTGTACTCAGGACCTCAAGGACGAAGAGTACGTCAATAGTCATTACGTGATTATGGCCACCCGAAAAGGTACGGTGAAAAAAACCTCCCTGGAGCAATACTCCAGGCCAAGGCAAAACGGGATCATTGCGATCAACATCCGCGAGGATGACGAGCTTTTGGAAGCCAAACTGACAACAGGTGCCAGCCAGATATTCTTAGGTCTGCGGTCCGGGAAAGCTATCCGGTTTGAAGAGAGCAAGACGCGTCCAATGGGAAGAAATGCTTCCGGGGTTCGCGGTATTACCCTGGCCGGTGAAGACGATGCCGTTATAGGTATGGTATCTGTTCACAATTTTGACGATGAGATACTGGTGGTTTCGGAGAACGGCTTTGGTAAGAGATCCAGCATAGATGATTACCGGGTTACGAATAGGGGTGGAAAAGGTGTTAAGACCATTTCCATCACGGATAAAACCGGTCCTTTGGTCGCTATTAAGAATGTTTCGGATACAGATGATCTGATGATCATCAACAAATCAGGTATTGCCATAAGAATGAGCGTGGAAGATCTGAGAACAATGGGCAGGGCTACTCAGGGAGTGAAACTGATCAATTTGAAGGATGATGATTCCATAGCGGCCGTCGCAAAGGTGCGTAAAGATGAGGACGATCTGGACGATGCTGACATCATGAACATTGAGGTAGATACGGAAGATGGCACGGCTCTTGATAAAGATAGCCCGGAAACAAAGGAATAAACATAATCAATAAACACTAATACTAAATTTAATATCACGATGAGAACTAAGATTTTAACAGTAGTAGCTACAGTCTTTACGATGGTTGCTTTTGCCCAGAAGGCGGAGATCAAAGCGGCGGACAAAGCGCTCAAGGGCGGAGATGCCGCAGCTGCCAAAGCGGCCCTTGAAGGTGCCGCCGGAACCATTTCCGGAGCAGATGACAAAGTAAAGGCGCAATACCATTTCCTAAGAGGTAAGGCCTATGCGGATCTCGCCAATAAAGGTGATGCAACCGCTTTTGACGAGGCGGTTAAGTCCTTTAGAGAGGTCATCAGCCTGGAAGAGAAATCAGGGAAGGCTAAATATACTAATGAAACTGAGCAGCGTCTGGCGGCTATATCAGCAGACCTGGTAAACGCGGCTGTTGATGACAATAACAACAAGAAGTTCAAAGAAGCGGCTGAAAAACTCTATATGAGTTACAAGATCAGTCCTAAAGACACCTCTTATCTTTATTATGCGGCCAGTAGTGCCGTAAACGGTGGACACTACGATATGGCTTTGGGTTATTACGACGAACTTAAGGCTGTTGGATATGACGGTGGCGGTATAGCGTACAAGGCTACCAACGTGGCGACCGGTGAAGTGGAAACTATGGATAAGACCCAGCGCGACCTCTATGTTAAATCAGGAAGTTATTCAGATCCTGTTGACGAAAAATTACCGTCTAAAACCGCGGAGATCGTTAAGAATATGGCCCTGATCTACACTCAGACAGGCCAGAATGACAAGGCTTTCGAAGCTTTTAAAGAAGCAAGGGCCAGCAACCCTGATGATGTAAACCTGGTATTGAGCGAAGCCAATTTGTACTACCAGACCGGAGACAAAGACAAATTTAAAGAGCTAATGGCCGAAGCTGCTTCAATGGCACCGGATAACCCTGATCTGCATTACAACATCGGTGTTATTAATATGGAGCAAGGAAATATGGAAGAGGCCAGAGCTTCTTACAAAAAGGCATTGGAAGTAGATCCAGGCTATGTAAATGCTCAATTAAACCTTTCTACCACTTATGTAAATGAAGGGAACGGGCTGATCGATGAAATGAATAACCTTGGCAACTCCAGAGCGGATATCGCCAGATACGATGAGCTTAAGCAAAAGAAAGACGATCTCTTTTTGGAAGGAGCCGGAATTCTTGAAGAAGCCTTGAAGACCAACCCGGACAACCAGGGTATCCTAAGCCAGTTGAAAAACATTTACGGGGCTTTGGGTGACAATGAGAACTTTATGAGAATCAAGAAGTTGTTAGGCGAATAGTACTGATATACTTTTAAGACAAATAGTTTATGACCCTCTGTGGCTTTGGCGATGGAGGGTCATATTATTTTCTTGATAACCCTCAGTTTGTGAGTATAATTCCGGACCTCGGTATTGAATATTCCGGTATGATCCAAACGATCAATCCGAACCCGCCCATTGACATGAATGATATAATTGTCCTGCATGATCAGGCCTACATGATCGATGACTCCTTCCTTATTGTCAAAAAAAGCCAGGTCTCCCGCTTCACTTTCTTCAATAAAGCTCAGGGCCTCTCCCTGCCCGGACTGATCCAAAGCCGTTCTTGCCAGGGAAACACCGTATAGTTTATATACCATTTGCGTAAGCCCCGGGGCATCTATGCCAAAAGGGGTCCGTCCACCTCGCAGGTAAGGCGCGTGCAAATAGTTCAAAGCGAAGTTGATGAGTTGATCCTTATGGGCACCAGGCTTACCGGTATCACCTTCATAGCAATGCTTGGCGAGTTGTGAGTTAGACACACTACTGCCCATTACTATGGGAATAAGCAGGCCCTTCTCCCCACTTACAAAAGATACCAGGTCCGAAGAGTGCTCTACAGCGCCAGTTTTCCCAATTCCTTCATAAGCCTCCTTGCTGATCTCTGAGATCTGACTATTGAGTACCCATCCTTCGGTTTTGTCGAAAGCGCTTCTGATCCTGCTCCAGCTTTTTCTTGCCTCTAAGATCTTAAAATGCTCGCCATAGAGCAGTTGGGTAACTACTTCGGCGGTATCATCGGCATTTAGTTTAACAGGAACAATACTCAGGGCGCAAATTCCGAATTGCATAGGGAACTTTTAGGAGGCGGCTTTGCGTTCTAGGATCAGGGCAGAAGCGCCACCACCGCCATTACAGATGGCCGCGGCTCCGATCTGACCGTCATTTTGTTGCAGAACACTGAGCAGGGTAATCACTATTCTCGCTCCGGAACAACCCAGCGGATGTCCCAGAGAAACGGCACCACCATTCACATTGACATTGCTATCATTAAGGCCCAAGAGCTTCATATTAGCAAGGCCAACTACTGAAAACGCCTCGTTAAACTCAAAATAATCCACCTGATCTATGGATATGCCAGCCTTGGCAAGTGCCTTTGGCAGGGCTTTGGCAGGAGCAGTTGTAAACCATTTGGGTTCCTGGGCGGCATCAGCATAACTCTTGATACTGGCCAGCGGTGTGAGTCCTAATTCTTTTGCTTTATCCGCACTCATTAGCACTACCGCCGCTGCTCCGTCGTTGATGGTGGAGGCATTGGCCGCGGTAACTGTTCCGTCTTTGGTAAAGGCCGGTCTGAGTGCCGGTATTTTTTCCATTTTTACGTTCTTATATTCCTCGTCCTCGCTTACCACCACAGGTTCACCTCTCCTTTGAGGAACTTCTACAGATACTACTTCATCACTAAATTTTCCGGCTGCCCAGGCGTCCGCTGAGCGCTGATAGGATTGTATGGCGAAATTGTCCTGGTCTTCCCGGCTAAAGTCGTACTCTGCCGCACACGCGTCAGCACATACTCCCATGGCGTTCTGATCGTAGACATCTACGAGCCCGTCTTTCTGCATCCCATCCGTTAGGGTGGAAGGGCCAAATTTATGACCGTTTCTCAGATGTACGTAATGGGGTATGAGGCTCATGCTTTCCATACCTCCGGCAACCACTATGGAAGTATCCCCGAGTGCGATGGATTGAGCGGCCTGCATAATGGCCTTCATTCCCGAAGCACATACCTTATTTACCGTTGTACAGGGGACGGAATCCGGGATACCCGCGTAAATGGCAGCCTGCCTCGCCGGTGCCTGGCCTGTTCCGGCCTGCACAACATTTCCCATAAGAACTTCCTCTACGAGATCCGGTTTTAGACCGATTTTATCTAACGCGCCTTTGATAGCCACAGCACCTAATTTTGGAGCAGGAATGCTGGACAAAGCCCCCATAAAACTGCCGATCGGGGTGCGGGCCACGGAAACAATTACAACCTCTTTCATCGCTGTTCAATTTGTACCGCGAAAATAATAAATTAAAGTGCAACGGCCCGTCTAAAACTTCAAAAGAGAGGGAAAGCGTATTATTTTCTATTTTTGGAAATACAACCCGGGCACATGGCAAAACCTTTGGATACCTTCTATAAAAGTCAATCGGTAATATACAAGTACATCCTTTACCTGACTTCGGTTGCCTGCATTGTGTTTTTCTTCCCAAAAGGCGGGCAGTTCAAGTACGAATTTCAAAAAGGCAAACCATGGCAGTACAACAATCTGTACGCCCCTTTCGACTTTTCCATCCGCAAAACAGCTGAAGAATTGGAAGAGGAAAGGCAGGTCGTCGCCCAGGACCGCTCGGACTACTACGTGTACGACCAACAGATCGCTGATGAGGTCTACCAGGCCTTTGACAGTCGTTTTGAGGAGATCTTCCCTACAGATTCCTATACCATTATCCAAAGGCGGAGGCTAAAGGCTGTTGGAACGGAAATACTGGATACCATTTATAAAAATGGCATACTGCAAAGGCAGAACCCGGAAGCCGGGGCGGTCAACCTTTATCTCATAAAAGACAGTGAGGCAAGGCGCATTGAGCAGGGGCAACTTAAGCGACTGAACGATGCCAACGCTTTAAAAGATGACATTCTCCGCACAAGAGGCCTGAGATCACTTCGTCAGCAATACAACCAATTGTTCTTCGACATTTTGCGGCCAAATGTAAGTTTTGACGCCGATCTTTCGCAAAAGGAGCTGGAAGATAACCTTTCCAAAATATCGCTTACAAGAGGCAATGTGGATGAAGGCAAGTTAATTATTGCCAAGGGGGAAGTGGTAGAGGCGGAGAACCTGAAAATTCTGGACTCCCTGAAAGCAGAATACGAATCGGAATTGTGGACGGAGAGCAATTACTACTTCATACTCTTTGGATATACCATCCTGGTCGCCCTGGTACTCATGATGCTGTTGCTCTTCCTAAAAAAGTATCGCCCGCATATCTATGGGAATAATGTGAGGGTTACCTTCATTTTCTTCAATATTCTGCTCATGGTATTTATTACCACCCTGGTGGTAAAGTACAATGAGATCTATGTTTTTGTGGTACCCTTGTGTATTCTACCACTTATTTTGAAGACCTTTTTCGATGCAAGACTGGGGTTATTCGTTCATGTCTTAACGGTATTGATATTGGGCTTTGTGGTCCCTAATAGCTTTGAATATATCTTTTTACAGATCATAGCCGGTATAGTAACAATTCTCACGGTTTCGGAACTGTACAAACGTGCCAATCTCTTTGTTTCCGTTGGGCAGATCACCCTTATCTACATCGTGGGATATTTTGCATTCCACATTATTCACGAAGGCAATCTGGACAATGTACACTGGTTTACATTTGGATTTTTCCTTCTTAACGGAATGATCACCCTCTTTGCGCAGCCGCTGATCTACATTTACGAAAAGATGTTCGGAATGGTCTCGGATGTTTCCCTTTTGGAACTTTCAGATACCAATTCCAAGCTGTTGAAGGAACTGTCTAACAAAGCCCCGGGAACTTTTCACCACTCACTTCAGGTGGCCAATCTTGCTGAGGCAGCGGCCAATGAAATAGGCGCCAATGCCATGTTGGTCAGGGTAGGAGCGCTGTATCACGATATCGGTAAGATGAATAACCCCGCCTATTTTACGGAGAACCAGGTTACCAATGTGAACCCGCACAACGATCTGGCTCCCGGAGATAGTGCCAGGATTATTATAAACCATGTTATTGAGGGCATAGAGATCGCCCGAAAAAATAATCTTCCGGACAGGGTAATCGATTTTATCCGTGCGCATCACGGCACCACCCTGGTGTATTACTTCTACAAAAAAGCACAGGAATTGGAGGAAACCGTAAAGGAAGCAGACTTCCGTTATCCAGGACCCATCCCATTTTCTAAAGAAACCGCCATATTGATGATGGCGGACGCCGTGGAAGCCGCTTCCAAGAGCCTTACCAATCCTACATATACCATTATAGACGAGTTTGTGGACAAGATCGTGGCGGGCCAGATGAAGGCTAATCAGTTCTTAAACGCGAATATTACCTTTAAAGAGATCGAGACCGTAAAGAAGGTCCTGAAACAAAAACTCACCAATATTTATCACCTAAGGGTGGAGTACCCGGAATAGGGCTTTTTATTTAGCATAACAGACTTTTTTTTCTCCATCTACATCAAGTAATAATGGGGTATTGGGGATATTGTTAAATCCATGTTATTTTGTTTAATAATATTTTTAAATGATTAAACGTTTTGTAATTTCACAAGCGATGGGAAAATCATTGCTAATCGAACCTAAATTTTCATCAAATGTTTGGCTTATTTAAAAAGAAATCCGAGAAAGAAAAGTTACAGCAAAAGTATAACAAGCTCATGAGTGAGGCACATCAATTATCTACGACTAATAGAAAACTTAGCGACGGTAAGATCTTTGAAGCTGAGGAGCTCATGAAGCGAATAGTTGCAATGGATTAAAAAAAAGACTTCGTTTATCTTAAAAGTAGATTACTATGGAATTAATGCAAAGAGTGACTGCCTTTGAGCAGATGAAAAAGTCAGGAATGACCACCAGTGACAGGATTAAGGCTTCCAGAGAGGCCAAAAGCCTTATTCTTGAACTCAATGAGATCTACAAGATCAAAAAGGATGAAAAGATCATGGCCATAATGAAGCGGTTGACCGTGCTTAAAAGAAAGATCGAGAAAAGGTTAAGAGGAAACCTGAGCGTTTAGCTTCTTCATGCTTTATCTGAAGCATATCAATTCGTATCCAGTCATTTATGATAGAAAATATCGGCCAGAGACCAACTTTTGAACAGATCAGGAATTCCTCCGAATTTAATAACTGGTATTGGAAAAAGTCGGACCTGGTCGATATCTGTATTCAGGCAGGACTCCCTTATGGAGGCAGTAAGTTTGAATTAAGAGACCGCATATTGTTCGCCCTGGACAATCCCGGTAAAGAAGCCCCGCTAACCAAAAAGAAAAGGCCCACTTCCACATTTAACTGGGCCAGGGAAGAACTTCATTTAGATACGATAATTACGGACAGTGTAAGTTTTGGGCCCAATTTCCGGAACTTTATGAAATCCCAAATTGGTCCACAATTCAGTTGCCACTCAGACTTTATGAATTGGGTAAAGCAGCATCCCGGCAAATCTCTTGCGGATGCTGTTTTCCAATGGCATGAGCTCGAGGCCCGTAAGGAAGACCCCGATTTTAGACGTGATATAGCCAGGCATAACAATTACAACCAGTATATGAGGGACTTTCTGGATCATTATCCAGAGAAGGCCTTTAAAGATGCCGTTGCTTGCTGGAAGATGAAAAAAGAGCTGCCTGCGCCCGGAGGAAGGGTAGTATTTAGCCCCAAGGATATTGAATTGAGACCCGAGATAACATGAATAATGAACTTGGCGAAAAGGCCATAGACCGGATCATTGAAATGGCCTGGGAAGACCGCACTCCTTTTGAGGCCATTCAATATCAGTTCGGACTCCAGGAGAAAGAGGTTATCCGGCTTATGAGATCAGAACTGAAGGCCAGCAGTTTCAAATTGTGGCGGAAACGAGTGAATTCCGGAGTGAGTCAGAAACACCTGAAAAAACGTAACCCGGATATCTCTCGTTTCAAATGCAGTAGACAGCGAAGTATCACAGGAAATAAAATAAGTAAGCGATGAGTGAGCAGCTTTTCCAGGATATTGAGTTATTTCCTACGGATCTTTCTTCAATACATCAAAGGATCCGCAGCATAGATCCGCTTAAGTACGGAAGGACGAGGAATTTCATAGATGGGGCTGTAACCCATCTCTCTCCCTATATCTCAAGAGGCGTAATTTCTACCAGGCAGGTACTAGAACATGTGCTGGATAGAGGCTATTCTCCGGACAAGATTGAAAAATTTATCCAGGAACTGGCCTGGCGTGACTATTGGCAGCAGATTTGGATAGCCAAGGGAATCCAGATCAATGACGACCTGAGATCACAACAACAGAATGTAGAGAATTTTGGAATACCCTCGGCGGTGATCCTGGCCAAAACTGGAATAGAAGCCATAGACAAGGCTATTGCAGAGTTCTATGAAACCGGCTATCTGCACAATCACCTGAGAATGTACTTCGCCGCGATCTGCTGTAATGTGGGGCGCAGTCATTGGCGTATCCCGGCTAAATGGATGTACTATCATTTGTTAGACGCGGACTGGGCGAGCAATGCTTTGAGCTGGCAATGGGTAGCAGGTACTAACAGCAGGAGGAAATATGTGGCCAATCAGGAAAATATCAACAAGTATTGCTATACCGATCAAAAGGACACTTTTCTTAATATCCCATATGCGGACTTTGAAGAACTGCCCGTGCCGGAGGTGTTAAAACGAACGGAAATCCCGGAAATGCGCACGAATCTACCCGAGACTCCAGTTCCGGAACTTGACCCGGATCTTCCGTTGTGCGTGTACAATTTTTACAATCTGGATCCTGAATGGGGCACCGGGACAGCGGCGAATCGGGTGTTATTATTAGAACCCAAACACTTTCAGCAATATCCGATTTCTGATAAGACCCTGGACTTTACGCTTTCACTGGCCGAAAATATCAGGGATATCCAGGTGTTTACAGGCTCTTTTACCCAACTGAAAGAGCTTTACGGTTCCGAAGACATTCATTTTAAAGAGCATCCGCTTAACCTACATTACAGTGGCACTGAGCATACGAGAGACTGGATGTTTTCCGTTCAGGGACACTTCCAGTCGTTCTTTGCTTATTGGAAAAAGTGCCGGAAAGAGCTGAAATACCCTAAATGAAATATGGTAAGCGAACCTTGGAACAAAAAATCTGCCCGGTATGCCAGAGGCCGTTCAGCTGGCGTAAAAAATGGGCCGGTTGCTGGGATGAGGTTTTGTATTGCAGTGCGCGCTGCCGTGGAAACAAAAACAGATGAAGGCCGTTAATCTAATTTTTCCGCATCAGTTATTTAAGGATAACCCGCTGCTGGCTAACGGCCATCAGTTCTACCTTGTAGAAGAATGGTTATTCTTCAGGCAATACGCTTTTCACAAGCAGAAGTTAGCCTTTCACAGGATGAGTATGCGTTACTATGCGGAGTACCTGAAAGAAACGGGTGCCAGCGTACAATATGTAGAAGCCCGGGAGGAGATCTCGGATGTTCGCAAGCTCATTCCCTTTTTAAAAGAAAATGGGGTAGAAAAGGTCTTTTATATAGATCCCACAGATAACTGGCTGGAGAAACGCTTGCTCCAAGGCAGTGACAGTTCCGGCATACAGTTGGAGTCCTTGGGCTCTCCTTTGTTCCTGAATAGCAGGGAAGATCTCAGCAAGTTTTTCAAAAAAGACAAGAAAAAGTTCTTTCAAACTTCCTTCTACAAGTCGGAACGCGAAAAAAGAGGGATACTTATGGAGGCTGGAGGAGTACCTGCGGGAGGCAAGTGGACCTACGACGTCGACAACAGGAAGAAGTATCCAGCCAAAAAGCAACCACCTTCCGTACAATACCCGGAAGCAACCCCTTACTTTGAAGAGGCTCTGGAATACGTGGCCAGGAACTTTGCTGACAATCCTGGCCAGTTGGATTCTTTTCCCCATTACCCTCATACGCATGAACAATCCATGAACTGGTTTCATCAGTTTTTGGATTTTCGTTTTGCGGAATTCGGGCCTTATGAAGATGCCATGGTAAAGTCTCATGATATCTTACACCACAGCGTACTGACACCCATGCTTAACGTTGGTCTGCTGACCCCTCAGGAGGTGCTGGATAAGGCAATTGCCTTTGCGGAAGAGAATGACGTCCCTCTGAACTCTACCGAAGGATTTGTCCGGCAGATCATGGGTTGGAGGGAGTTTATACGGGGAATGTATGAATGCAAGGGTTCCTATGAACGCAGTTTAAATTTTTGGGGTTTTAACAGGAAGATAACCCCTGCTTTCTATACGGGTAACACAGGCATAGGACCTTTGGACGAAATTATCCGCAGGGTTTTACGAACTGGCTATTGCCATCATATTGAGCGCCTCATGGTTCTTGGCAATTTTATGCTGCTATGTGAGTTTGATCCGGATGAGGTGTATCGCTGGTTTATGGAGTTGTTCATAGATGCTTATGATTGGGTGATGGTACCAAATGTATATGGTATGAGTCAGTTTGCGGATGGTGGTTTGATGGCCACAAAACCTTATATCAGCAGTAGCAATTACATCCTTAAGATGAGTGACTTTGACAAAAGGGAATGGCAGGAGATCTGGGACGCATTGTTTTGGCGATTTATGCACGTGAACAGGGACTTTTTCTTATCCAATCCAAGGTTGGGGATGCTGGTGCGCACCTTCGACAAAATGTCTGAAGATAAAAAGAGGCAGCACCTGGAAAGGGCGGAAGCCTACCTGACCTCATTAGATACTTAATCATTAACTAGAGTTGCTATGATTAGTTTACAAACTACACGCTTGTTTTTGGATTTCGGAATGTTGGTGCTCATTTGGCTGGTGCAGCTTTCCTTTTACCCCAGGTTGCAGTACTACCCAAGGGCAGATCTGAAACGGGAACATCACAAATATACCAGGGCCATTACCCCTGTGGTCTTGCCTTTGATGACAGCACAGCTGATTGTTACGCTATGGCAGTTATATCTGAATACCGCTATCTATGAATGGGTGAGCCTGCTGCTGTTGACACTTCTTTGGGGACTTACCTTTATGGTTTTTGTACCGCTGCATCGGAAAATTGGGAGCAGGTATGTAGAAGATCATTTGCTGGAAAAACTTGTGAACTACAACTGGATGCGCACCTTTCTATGGAGTCTGTTATTCCTATATAGCTTATTTCAGTACTTATCCCTGACAAACTTCTGATATTCTAAATTTTGTTTAATCTTTAACATTTAGTATTAAACAAAATGTGTAGTTTTATCTGATTTCAAAAAGGTTTTGTTTTGAAACCTGGGAAGTCGTTGTAAAGTACAGCAATTTAGAACATACTAAAACAGAAACCGATACTATATGAACACATCAGAAGCCTTACTGGCGCCACCACAAAAGGCGTTTAGACTGATCAAAGAATTAACTCACGAAGAAATTGGCGAGAACCACCTTTCTACCGGCATTGAGACTCCGCTTAAGCCAGATGCATTTGCCTTGAGCAATACTGAAAAGAAAGAGATGATCGCCGAACTTTTTGCACAAATCATGGACGTTATGGGGTTGGACCTCAATGACGACTCTCTTAGGGGAACTCCAAAAAGGGTGGCCAAGATGTACATTGATGAGATCTTCGCCGGCCTGGACCCTGCAAATAAGCCCGTTACTGCATTATTTGATAATTCCTATCAATACAACCAGATGCTTGTTGAGAAGGACATTACGCTGCATTCGCATTGCGAACACCACTTTGTTCCTATTATTGGAAACGCCCACGTTGCTTACATTTCTTCAGGAAAGGTGATTGGGCTGTCTAAGTTGAATCGAATTGTGCAATACTACGCCGCCAGACCTCAGGTGCAGGAGCGCCTTACCCAACAAATAGGGATGGAACTTCAAAAGGTACTAAACACCAAGGACGTTGCGGTAATCATTGATGCCAAGCATATGTGCGTATCTATTCGAGGCGTAAAGGACACGGCATCATCTACAGTAACCACATTCTACGAAGGCGCTTTTAAAGATCAGGAAAAGATCAATCAGTTGCACAATCATATTTATCGATAGTATTATTAAGCTTTATTTTGTTAGTGCGAAGGAACTGGCCAGTTAGCATAAACTTGTCAGTTCGAGCGGAGTCGAGAACTAATTCGGGTTCAATCCCTGTCTCATCTCGACTGCCCGTCCGAATGCCTTGGCCGGGCGGACGCTCGATGTGACTAACAAGGAGTCCGCTGAGTCAGGCACGTTTTCGTGAAGAGACGGTCGAGAACTAGTTTGACCTCAATGTGGTCATATTGATCGCAGCTGTATCTTCTTAATTTTCAGTGACATAGCATAAACCTGTCAGTTCGAGCGGAGTCGAGAACTATTTAAACCCAATCCGGGTCATATCTCGACTCCCCGTCCAAATGCCTTGGCCTCATCCGTACCGGAGCGGGCGGGCGGGCGGACGCTCGATATGACATTAGCCCTCGAACTGACAACATTATAATTTCGTTGCCTAAACGACTTCCCCTCAAACCGCCAGGTTTTCTCATTATCTTTGAGTGATGAAGCTTAAGACCAAGTATCGCTGGCGGGTTATACTGAGCTACTGCATAGGGTGGACGTTGGCCTTCGTATTTCTGTCCATTGTCCGCGGTGTGGGTACCATGGAAATGGGGCAGCTTAAGTTCGACTTTCTATCCAGCCTCACTATCTCCTTTACCATGGGCCCGCTGATAGGCCTGATCTCAGGTTATAGCGAACTGCTGATGGAGGAGCGCATCTACAAACGGGTAACTATAGTAAAATTTCTGTTCTTCCGGCTGATCTATATGTTGGTCTTCGTATTACTCATGGTGTTGATCGCCTATGCCACTTACGACTTTTATTACGGGACAGATGTCAGCATCTGGGATTTCGCGGTAGACCGTGGGAGCGGGGCCATTTATTTCTATGTGATTACGGTGGATCTTTTTTTTAGCTTGTTGCGGCAGGTAAACCTGATGCTGGGCGAAGGCAATCTCTGGAGGTTGGTCTGGGGAAAATTCTATACCCCTAAAGAGGAAGACCGGCTGTTTATGTTCCTGGACCTGAGGTCTTCCACCACCATTGCCGAGCGCCTTGGACATATAAAGTACAGCAGACTGCTACAGGATTGTTTTAATGACATTAGTGTGGTGGTGGAGAACGAGGCTGAGATCTATCAGTATGTAGGAGACGAGGCTGTGCTTACCTGGAACGCGCCCAAGGGGCTTTTAAGGCAGAATTGCCTGGAGGCTTACTTTCGCTTTAGGGAGCGTATCCGGAAACGGGAGAAATACTACCTGGAACAGTATGATTGTGTTCCTTTTTTTAAGGCCGGCCTGCACCTTGGGCGGGTTACAGTTACCGAAGTTGGGAAGTACAAAAAAGAGATCGCCTATCACGGAGACACCATAAACACCGCCGCCCGTATACAGGCCCAATGCAATGCCTTTAACGAAGCCCTGCTGATCTCAGAACCTTTAAAAATAGCCCTGCCGGAAGGTGACTTCCAATACGAGTCACTGGGTAAGGTGCATTTAAAAGGCAAGCAAAAAGATGTCCCGGTTTATGCGGTACGGACGGGCAGTGATCCACAGGACCAGATTGCGGTCTAGTTCCTAAATTTGAAAGATGGAATTCTGGAAGACCTTTTTGTATTTATTCGGCGCCATTGGAGTGATTAACGGTATAGTGCTTTCCGTGGTACTGTTTGCTTCCAAAGCCCATAAGCTGCAGAACCGGCTGCTTGGTGCCCTTATCCTGGCTAGCTGTATCCGTATAGGGAAGAGCATCTATTTTTTCCAGGTGGGGGAGGCAGACAAGCTTATTTTACAGATAGGTCTCTCCGCTTGCATTTTTATCGGTCCCCTGGCCTATATATACTTTAAGTCGGCACGGCGGAAAACGAATACCCTTTCCAAAGCCGATGCGGCTATCCTATTGCTTTGCGGCCTTTGGGTGCTAGGAGTGGGCGTGATTTATCCCTACCGCGAATTCCCCGAAGTCTGGAACAGTTGGGGCATACGCACCATCTATGGAGTATGGTTACTGTTTACCGCATTAAGCCTGTACGAGCTTAGGGGCTTGTTCACCAAGGCGGTGAAAGAACGCGTGAAACTAGAGCGGCAGGACAAACGACTCCTGGCCATTCTGCTGGGCTATCTCTTCATCACCTTTACCTACCAATTTGCGCTCTGGATCAGTGGTTTTACCTATCTATGGGGCAGCCTCATTTTTACCTCGGCCTTTTATTACCTGATCTATATTGAGCTAGCTGGACTACTACGCCAACGGCAGCGTAAAAGCGGAAAAAATGCCCTACAGCCAGAAGATGGCAAGGCGATTCTTGAAAAAGTGGAACAGGCCATGAAAGCTCAGAAGTTGTACAGAGATCCCGCGCTGAAACTAACGGATCTGGAAAAGGCAACCGGGATTAAGGCGCACTTGCTTTCCCGGGTATTGAACGAGGTATACCCTCATGGTTTTGCCACCTATGTGAATGAGAAACGGGTTAACGAAGCCCAGAGGATGTTACTGGAAGATTCCAAGCTCAGCCTGGAAGGCATTGGGTACGAAGCCGGCTTTAACTCTAAATCTTCCTTTTACGCCGCCTTTAAGAAGATAAGCGGTTGTACCCCTGCAGAGTACAAGAACAGCCTGCATCTTTCTTAAAATGTCTTAAAAGCAGTCCGAAATTATAATGCTGCACTTCATTGCGGTCCAAAGATGCCTTTTGGGTTTTTGTTGCGGATATCTTTGACACCAAAACTTAAACCATGCAACAGATACGCCACTCGCTTTTGATCTTAAGCTTAATCTTAAACTTCAACTTATACTCACAGAGTGACAAGGAACAAATAGAAGCTGTTCTGGAGGATTTCATCGTAGGCACGGAATACAACTACCCAGACCGTATAGAGAGGGCTTTTTATCCGGAGGCCCAGATGTTCTTGCACAACGCTGCAGATACCCTGCTGCGTTTCTCCCCGGCTCAATACGCTAACTTGTATACGCGCCGCAAGCCCGGGACGCGGAATAAGCGGTATACTTCGGTTACCGCCCTGGAAATAGTGTTGGATGTGGCCTACGCCAAGCTACAGGTAAATATTCCATCTTTTGGTTACCGCTATTATGATCTGTTGCTATTGAAGCGACTGGAAGAGCAGTGGAAGATTGTAGGTAAGGTTACCTCGGCAGAGCCCATCCCCAAGACCCCTGCAGAAGCCCAAGCAAAGCCAGAAAAAGAAGTAGTGATAAGCGGACTCAAGAAACCCTGGAGTATGGCCTTTTTGAGTGAGAACGAAGTCTTGCTGGCAGAGAAAGACGGTACCTTATTACGCATAGACCTGGAGGCCAAGAGCCGGAAGGAGATAAGCGGACTACCAACGGATGTGGGAAGGGCCATTGCCATAGATACCACCGTACACCGGAATGGGATATATCCGGGTGGGGCCCATGGCAAGACTTTGGCTTTTAATGCCGGCTGGTTCCAGGTACTTTTAGACCCGGATTTTGAGGAGAACCAATACGTCTACCTTTCGTATTCCAGTATGAATGCGGAAGAGGCGGCAGCCTTAAAGGTGATTAGAGGCAAGCTGGTAGGGGACAGGTTAGAAGAGGTAGAAACCCTGTTCTTTGCCGGGCCTTATTCTCATGGGCTGTTTCATTTTGGAGGTGGGATGGTCTTTGGGCAGGACAAGAAGTTATACATCGCTACAGGCGAACGCAATTTCTACGAACACCTGAACCCCGAGATTCCTTTGGCCCAGGATGTAGCGGATAAGCGCGGCAAGATTATCCGTATCAACAGGGATGGCAGCATACCAAAAGACAACCCAGATTTTGGTCCCGGGGCCGTTAAAGGCTTATATGCTACCGGCATTCGCGCCACCCAGGGCATGATACTGGACGAAGACAGCGGGCAGATCTGGTTTAGCGAGCACGGTACCATACAAGGGGATGAACTGAACCTGCTACAGGCCGGGGCCAACTACGGCTGGCCGAACAGGACCAGCGGTAAGTACCGTACCAAAGATTACGAGCCTAAAGAGGTAGCAGGGGCCGAATATACAGACCCTGTACATTTCTGGGACCAGACGATTGCACCAACCGGCCTGGCCATTTACAGCGGAAACGAATTTGCCCAATGGGAGGGAGACATCATCCTTCCTGGATTGAGCAAAGGTAACCTGTGGCGCATAGTCTTGGAGGGCCAAACCGTAACCCATGTAGAAGAGCTATTTGTAAACGATCGGGTAAGGCTACGCAAGGCCGTTGTTTCGCCCAGGGGCAGGCTCTACCTGCTTACAGACGAAGAAGACGGCAAAATTATCCGCATTAAGAACGCCAACCACTAGCTAAACTCATAACTCTGAACTCCTAACTCTTAACTATTAGAGCGCTTTTTGCTTGCGGTAAAAGATCTTACCTACAATTTTCCATTCGCCATCTACCTTTAGGAGGTTCATATAGTCTATAAAGGAAAAGCTCGGGTAGTCTATCACCAGTTTGGCATGGGCCGCATTCCCCATAAGGTCTATGCTTTCTATTTTGGTGGTGCGGTCTTGAGCAGGTCCGGGTTTCATGCGGGAGCCGAAGAATTCCAGGGCATTTACCTCTTTGTAACCGTCTTTGGCCATAAACTTCATGGTAGCCGTTTCGTGAAAGGCCTTTTTAAGGGTCTCAAAATCGTTATTGGTCCCACCCTCCAAATAGTAATTAAGTGTAGTCTCAATTTGTTCGCGGTCTGTGTCCTGGGCTGTTGCCAGGTTTGCTGTTAGCAGTACAACTGCCAAAGTAAGAAAGATGTGTTTCATGATTTGTTCGTTTTTTTACAATGATAAAGGATGTATATAAAAATAAGGCAAAAAAAGTAGGGCAATCCGTTCGGATTTATAAAAAAGGATTTTGATCCGCCTTCGCCAAGGCTTCGGCGGACGAGGGTTGATAATTGACCGATGTTAGTTGGTAGTATGATTATTTGTCAGTTCGAGCGCACGTGTCCATCGTAACTTTAGTGAAGATGGAGTCGAGACCTATCCAGGCAGTAAACAGTCCTCCTTCGCCAAGGCTACGGCGGACAAGGGTTGATAATTGACCGATGTTAGTTGGTAGTATGATTATTTGTCAGTTCGAGCGGAGTCGAGAACTATTTAATGTTTGGATCAGTCCGGTCCTCCTTCGCTAAAGCTTCGGAGGATGCAACGTAAAGCCAAAGTACGATATACGATATGGGATATACGATTTTACATCTACCAAATCGTCCAACCGTCTAACAGTCTGACCGTCTAACAATCCAACCATCTAACCCTCCAATTCCTCAATTTCACGATTCCTCAGTTTTACATTTTTACCAATCTTCAAATTCTCGCCCTTCCCATTTATCCTCCGATAACACCACTAATTACATCGGTTTTTCTTCCCAAAGAATTTAGCTTCAGTTTTAGGCGCTATTGAATTCCAAACCCAAGGAGAAAGGAACATTTGACAATGCTTCCACATTCAGCCGCAGTCTAACAGATCCAATGATACGGAACATGAATTATAGAGCGCAGTTTATTCTAGTACTTATCACGCTATCTACCGTTTCTTACGCTCAACAACAGGAGCGACGGGGTAAATTTTTCTTCAATATAGGCCCGGAGTTCAGGATTACTCCAATTTATAACGCTGAGATATCCGGAATATCCGCACAAGCTTTTGACACCAATATGGATCTCCAAAATTCAGGTGTAGCCCTTAATGTTGGTGTTGATTATTACCTAACCGAAAAGTTTGCCCTAGGTTTCAATAACTCGTTCCGAAATGATCTGATCACCAACCAAAGCTCTAGTAATGAAGGTGTTGAAGTAGCTAATAAAGGATTATTGATCGGGTCTCATTTTAGATTGACCTATCATATTGACCTCTTCAAAAAAGGGGATTTACTTTTAGGGTTGGGCCATTCTTTGTTGAACCGAAACAGTGAATACACCGCAGTAGAATCCTTTTTTGATGAGAATGGCAATGCTGTAGGTAGCAGCTCCTCCCTGGAAAATTTCAATTACAGTGCTACGAAAATCACGGTTGGTTACGGAAATGGTAGATCCAAACTAATGTGTGGCATGTACCTCTCCAGAAATTCACCATATCTAATTTGGGGAAATTTCTTTATGGTACCATTCCTCAGTTATGGTTTTGATTTTGGGAGACTCTGAGTTTCAGTACGCAGTTGGCAGTTGGCAGCCCTCCTTCGCTAAGGCTACGGAGGATTAATAGGCAGTCCTCCTACGCCCAGGCTACGGCGGACGAGGTAAACAGTTGTGTATCTAACCAACCAATAATCTAGTCGTCTAACCATCTAACCGTCTAACCGGCTAAATAGTGATTTGTATAAGTAGGATATAATCAATGACCATAAATGCCTATATTAATTAATGATTATATTCCTTTGTTGTGTGTAATTAGGACAAATACGGCATTCCTTTTCCAGTTTCAACAAAGCTTTTGAGACTTTGAGTAACAAACCTTTCCCAAGCAGGCCAACATATTTCGTAACAATTTAATTCTGAAACAAGACCGTTATGCATAAAATTTAAAATAGTCTCGTTTTGACTTTTCTCTTCCAAATTCCATTCAACGGTGGTTCCAATCCATTCCTTTTCAATCCCATCATAACCAGTATGAATATGCTTTGCATCAATACATTGCCAAACAATTTTCGAATTCGGCTCAAATTCTGAGATTTTAAATTTCCAAAATGTTTTACCAAAACTTGTGGTAAACTCATCATCTAGTTTTGAAACAGCAGAATTGGTATTGCCCCACCATTCTTGAACTGACTGGGTTATTGCATTAAATATAGCTTTTGAATTTGCTTTAATTGAAACACTTGTTGTATAAGACATAAATTTTACTTTTAAGTTGTGCTTGCGTTTTGCAAGTACAAAGATATAAAAGCACTTGTATTATGCAAGTGCATTTTGTAACTTTGAAAAATGGAAGAACTAAAAAGAAGGTCAGATTGCCCGATAACATTATCTCTCGACATTTTCGGGGATAAATGGACCCTCTTAATTCTTCGAGATTTCATTTTTTTTGACAATCGCCATTTCAACCATTTGGTGACTATAGAAAGTATATCAACCAATATTCTTACAGATAGACTTAATAGGCTTTTAGCAAACAGAATTATTAAAAAGGAAGTTGATCCAAATAATAGGTCTGCCTATTTATATTCGTTGACAAGAAAAGGTCTTGATCTTGTTCCTATTGTAATGGATATATATCGTTGGGGTGCTAATTATACCGAAAAGAATAATGCAGAAAAAGATTTCAAAAAGAAGATAGATTTTGAATACGACAAAACGGTTGAAGAAATAAAAAATAGATTAATAACTACCCACAGCATTGTCTAAAAGTAATTGCGGTTCAAGTCATACAATAAAACTATAAACATAAAACCAAGATCAATGCAAAACCGAAAGGTTTGTGAATATAAATCCGCTACTACTCCTACACTAGACCGTTATAGTACATTTACCAAAACCAATTAATGTTTGAATTTATATTACCCCGCTGGCTCGGAAATGCTTTCCGTGTAACGTCTAACCATCCAATTGCTAAATAGTTGATCCCACCTTCGCTAAAGCTACGGCGGACAAGGGTTGATAGTTGATCGTTGATAGGTGGCGGATGGCGCATAGCGTAAAGCGTATAGCGGATATATGATGTACGATATACGATATCAGCTCTTAAAGCAATTAGAAAACAATTCAAGAAACCTTCCAGCTGTCTAACAATCCAACCGTCTAACAATCCAACCCTCTAACCCTCCAATTCCTCAATTTCACAATTCCTCTGTTTTACATTTGCTGATATTCGGTGCTTAACGCATAGCGTAAGGCGATATACTATATACGATATTCGATATACGAAGTACGATTTTACAATTTCACGATTCCTAAGTTTCACAATTTCACCATTATCTATAATTTTAGGTTATCAAATAACCCGCCATACGTAGACTGGCAGTAGTAGAGCGATGGAGTAATAGCCGAAAACATTAGCCACAATCAAAAAAGAAAAAGACATCCACATGGAAAACCGGGGCGAACAAATCGACAAAAATACGCAAGGCTTTATGGAAAATTTCGGTGGATTATCTATCGAGCAGTTGAACTGGAAACCCAACCCGGAAACATGGAGTATTGCCCAAAATATTGAACATCTGATCGTAGTCAACAAAAGCTATTTTCCGGTAATCGATTCCATACGAAAAGGAACGTATAAAACGTCATTTTTGGCAAAGTTTGGATTTATGGTTTCGTTCTTTGAGAAAACAATTCTGAAAGCAGTTCAGGCGGACAGGAAAAAGAAAATGAGAACGTTTCCGATCTGGGAACCGGCAAAAAGTGAAATCCCACCGGGGATTCTTGATAGATTTAAAGCACACCAAGCCGAATTGAAAATCCTGTTTGAAAATTCCAAAGATCTGGTTGAAAAAGGAACCATAATTTCTTCGCCCGCCAACAAAAACATAGTATACAAATTGGGAACAGCGTTTGATATCATTGTAACCCACGAAAAGCGACACCTGGCGCAATCAAAAGAAGTATATGAATTAATGAAGAATGAAGACAGCGTATAACAATTTAATTGCTAAAAAGTAAATCCCACCTTCGCTAAAGCTACGGCGGATGAATTCAGTAAACAGTAATCAGTGAACAGTAAACAGTTCCGTATCTAACCATCCCATAATCTGCTCGTCTAGCTGTCTAACAATCTAACTCTCCGATTCCTCAATTTCACGATTCCTCAGTTTTACAATTCTACTAATTTTCAAATCTGCAAATAGTCCAATTTTCAAATTGTTTCATTGCCACATTTTCAGAATAACCCATCGGACTAAGTCTGGCGGTAGCTGAGGGAACTCCACTTTTCTTCCCCATTTGTTCCTTTATTTTGCCCTATTATGAAACTGACCAGTATCATAGACAAAAAAAGTCCTTCTGACTAAATTGCCTTTTAAAATGATATTTCTTGGGTGTAGGTATCCATAAATTCTATACCAGATTCATTTTCATAAAATTCCAAATTGAATAAATGAGAACCAGTTTCTTTCTTCACGGATTGTTAATGGCAATTTCAATCCAACTGTTTTCCCAGGATTATTCACCTAAAAAAGTTGAGTTCGTATATAAAGAAGTCGAAGGTCATGAAATAAGGGCTAATATTTTCTTGCCAGGGACAAGTGGTTTACATCCTGTTGTAGTTTATTTTCATGGAGGCGGGTTTATTTTTGGGAATAGAGACCAAGGCTTAAATATTGAAATTAAAAATGGTCTATTAAAGTCCGGTTATGCTGTTGTTTCTGCTGATTACAGATTGGCTCCTGAAACCAAGCTTGAAGGCATACTAGCCGATGTACTGGATGTAATAAAATGGTTGCGTAAAAATGGTTCTCAAGAATTTAATATTGATACTGCTAAAATTGCTTCTATTGGCGGTTCTGCGGGCGGCTACTTGGCACTATCAACTGGATTTGATCAAGATCAAGCACCAAATGCCATTGTTGCCATTTCACCACCCACCGGATTTTCAACTTCCAATATCCAAATGGGCGATTTGGCCATCCTAAACCAGCCTGGACCTTACGATATTGTAAAAGACTCGATAGTTTCTTATGGTAACTATGAAAGCCGTATGCATCTATGGAGGTTCTTGGGAAGAAATGGATTAGCGTTATATGAAATCTTTGGTTTTGACCCATCAAACGATGAAAAAAGACTTGAAAAATTCAAATTAACAGATAATATAAACTCTAACTATCCGCCAACTTTGTTAATCCAAGCTGAAAACGACCATTTGGTAGCTTCAGGTGAGGTCAAGGATTTTCATAGTTTTTTAATTGGGAAAAAGGTCAGGGCAGAATTATATCTGGTTGATAATGGGCATAGCAATGAGTTGATTAAACAAAATCCACAGGCAATTGACAAAATGATAAGATTCTTAAAAAAATATATGCAATGATAGACTTTAAAGTTGCAGAAGTAAGGGATTTCTGTGAAGCAAACTCTGACCCTGAAATTATTAAGAAATACCAGCGATATTTCAAAGAGGGGTACGATGGGTATGGAATTGATGATAAAGTGTTTAAACGCCAAATTGAAATTTGGGTTGAGCAATGGAAAGACGAAATGACCATTGAGAGTTACCTTACTTTAGGCGATGAGTTAATGAAAAACGGAAGATTTGATGAAAAGCATGTTGCTATAAGCTTTTTAAAATCAAGCAGAAAGGATTTTTCAAAGGATACATTCAACCGGGTTGGCGATTGGTTTGATTATGGAATTAATAATTGGGCAACTACAGATGTACTATGCATGCTTGTTTTGTCAAGCCTATTATTTGACAAGGTTATTGACTTTAATGATTTAAAATCATGGATTGATTCTGAGTCAGAATGGAAGCGTAGAGCTATTCCTGTTGCTCTTGTCGAACTTGATAAATTAACGAAGGATTTAAACCCCAAAGAAGCAATAGAATTAGTTGCACCGTTAATGCTTGATGATTCTGAATATGTTCAAAAAGGGATAGGTACTTTATTACGTGGTTTGTGGAAAAAGCATCCATCTCAAATTGAAGATTTTTTAGTGAAGTGGAAAGACAAGTGCGGAAGATTGATCATTCAGTATTCTACGGAGAAAATGGATAAGGAACACAGAAAGAAATTTAGGAAAAGTAAATAAAGCACGACGGCACAACAATGTGTATAGTGCATAAGGGTTTCATAGGTTTTTGAGCAGCATCACCCACATCAAATTTGGTTGGTAACTTGATAGGTTTTAGCTACGCAATCCCTTACGGCAACATACATTCCCCCCGCTTGCGCGGAAATGCTTTCCGTGCCAGCGTCGAATAATCCAACAGTCTAACTCTCCAAAAGTCTAACCATCCAACCGTCCAATTTCACAGTTTCACGGTTCCTCGATTCCTCCAATTGGTCTATTGCTACATTTTCAAATTATTACATTAACGATCTCAGTATTCAAATGGCTCCTTTACCTTTTTGAACCATAGATTCTGAACCCTATCGGAGCTTACTCTAAAGCCTTCGACCGTATTTTCGATCAATTCAAATCTCAGTGTACCAAAAAACCAGGTGTTCCCGGAAAATTCACGGTCACTCAAGGGTGATAAGCTTGTAGTTTCCTGGCGCTGGTGTCTGGCAAGCAGTACACCATTTTCAATTACCAGTTCGTAGAATGTCCTTAATTCCGGACTGTAGTATATGCCTTTATATCTTTCCAACTCAGGGACATCCATACGGTACTTTATTCTTGTACCGACAGTTTCCTGACCATTATGATCAAAAGTCAAGGAATCAAAACCACCATCCTCACCTTCAGTAAAACTAATCACGGCACTGATCCTTCTTATTTGAAATTGTGCCTCGCCAAGAGTTTCCAGGGCAAAGGTTCCTTGTCCGGTTGCAGTAACGTACAGTTTCTCTTCTTTTTCATTGAACTCCATTATAAACCCTGGTCTAAGTTCAAATTTCCCTTCATACTTTTTTAAGGTCTCTTTGGGAATGGCCTTTGTTGGCTTTGAAATATTGGTACCGTTTTTTACAGATTGACTTACATTTTTATCATCTAAATAGATATCGGCTATAGCATGTGCCTTTTCATCGGCGTTTAACGACCCGTCATTTGATAGGACAATTATTGAAACCTTTTCGTCTGGAAACCTAAGAATCTGACTTCTGTACCCTGCGTCGCTTCCCCCGTGACCAACAACATGTCTGCCTTTGTATTTAGATACAATTTGGCCAAAGGCATAGTCTAGAGTATCCCCGGTTTTCAGAACGGTAGGTTGTACCAGTTTGTCAAAAACCTCTTTATCGCCTATTTCAGTATTTTCAAAGTTTATGATCCACTTGCCCAAATCCTCTATATTCGTTCGTATTCCAGTGTTGCCAACAATGTCTTTTGAATTCCGGATGCCCTTTTTATAAACGTTGCCATCGTAAAAATAGGGGCTGGAGAGGTTGGGAATAATTTTACTATAGTCCTCGAACAGTACCGTATTCGTCATTTCCAGTGGTGAAAAAACAATTTCATCCAGATATTCATGAAAGGGTTTTCCAGATGTGCGCTCAATAATTTCCGCCAGGAGCATATAGCCGGAATTATTGTAAGAGAAATCAGTTTCCGGTAAAAAATTCAATTCTTGTTGTTGGGTCAATAGTTTTAAAACGTCATTCCTGGATATCAAATCCTCTATGTCCCAACCGGCCATCCCTAAAAGGTAGGTGATACCTCTTATGCCGTGCGTATGCTGTGCCAGATTTTTTACTTTGATGGTCGCTCCAAAATCCGGTAATTCCGGAATGTATTTTCTAATATCATCCTCCAGACCCAATTTTCCCTCTTTGGCCAAATGTAATATGGCGTATGCCGTGAATTGTTTTGAATTGGAGGCGATATTAAAAAGGGTCGCCGGTGTATTCTTTATTTTGAATTCAAGATTGGCCAGGCCATAGGCTGTTTTAAGGACGATTTCCTTATCCTTTATAATGGCTACGCTTGCACCAGGGGTTTTATCACCATCCCAAGCCTTAAATAGATTGTCTATTTTCTGTTTGGTGGCATCACTAATAGGGACCGAGCCTTTAATTTCCTGGGCATTTATAAGAGTGGAAAGTGCTACAAACACCAAAGTGCAAAAGAATCTGGTAAGTGGATCGTTTTTCATTTTATTAGTGAGTTCTATCGATTACACCTTCGTTGACATGATATAATTTTGTCATTACCGTTTTATTTACCTATATCCATGACCCCTGTAGGCAAAGATGATGGTAACCTTAGTGATTATTTTATAGTCACTATATCTTAATTGGAATAAAGGTGTTTTAAAACCCATTCTTTTTTTTAGGCTCGATTTTATAGTTTAGAATAAGGCCTAGCCCTCCGAAAAGAAAAATAAAGGCAAAATAAAATACCGAGCTATCTTCAGGATTAAAAATTCGATCTACCAGATAACCCATCAAAATTCCAACTCCTATACCAACACAAAGCATACCTACTTTTAGTGTTGCCGAAGCTCTTTTGGCCTTGTTTTCAATTGAATCCGCCGTCACACCTCTTTCAATCATGGCGATTCGCTCCCTATGCCTGGACCTTAAGTAGAGAAATAAAATCCCAAAGATAGCAGCTACAAATGTTATGGGCACGATAATGTCTCCATTCATTACAATTGTTTTTTGTTCTTGCCTATGTGATGCAAGATTTTAAATTGAGGTTACAGGAATGAAGCAAAAGCTTATTTCACTTATCTTATTAAAACTGTAACGCGGTGGCGAAAACTTGCATCCAAGGAATAGAATGAGTTTTGAAAACGAAGAAGAATACATTGATAGAGCAAAGGCGGGAGACCTTATGGCATTTTCACATCTTGTTGAAAAATATAAGGAAATGGTGTATGCAGTGACCCTAAAGATTTTGGGGAACACCTTTGATGCCGAGGATATTGCCCAGGAAAGTTTCATAAAAGCCTATCAGAGCATTGCGGATTTTAATAAGCGATCCAAGTTTTCTACCTGGCTCTATACTATAACTTATAGATCTGCTCTTTACTATCTAAGAAAGAATAGAATTCCTACCCGGACAATAGACGTAAGGGACAAGGAAGAATTGTTGGCAACCACAAACACCCAGGTAGAAGATTTAAAGCTTGGGGAACAACAGGAATTCATCAAAAAGGCCATTGCAGCTTTGCCTCCTATTGAAGGGCTTTTAATAACGCTATTTTACATTGACGAAAACTCTATAGAAGAAATTAGCTCAATTACCAATCTATCCAAGACCAACATCAAAGTGAAACTATTCAGGGCTAGAAAAAAACTGAGGAAAGCACTTTCGGTGCTACTGAAGGGTGAGTCAAATTCAATACTATGATATGAAAAAAAAGGACAAGCTTCTTATACAACTTATCAGAACTGTGGAATTGGATAAACCAAGTCCGGGTTTTACAGAAGATGTGATGGACTGTCTCAGGACGGAAAATAGTTTTATCGAAGAGAAGAACACGCTTTTCGGGTATAATTTAAACAAAGATATTCTTCCTTCCCTACCAGATGATTTTTCCACTAAGACAATGCATATGCTGAGAGGTAAAGAGAAAAAAATTGTTTTTAAACCCTTACTATCTAAAAGGAACGGCAGTGTTCTTATAAGCTTTTTTTCAATCTTCTACCTTTTCCTATGGATAGACGACCTATTTTTGAATATATTCCATTATTCCGGGAGGTCACTATCTACTAAGGTGTTGTTCCAGGGTATGTTTTCTATTCCTCCCATCTTTTGGATGTGTACGGTCGCCCTGGCAATGTTACTCTGGTTGGATTACTTTATTAAAAAAGATAAATCGCCATTTTAGAAATGTATAATTCTAAATAATCCGTATCTACCGAGTTGCTTTTCCAGATTACATACCAAAACAGAATCGTACAGCGTACAGTGTAAAGCCCTCCTTCGTTAAAGCTTCGAAGGACAATAGTTGATAGTTGATGGTAGTTTGTTGATGGACAGCGCATGGCGTATCGCGATTAGCGTACAGCAGATTTACGATATTAGATATGCGATATAAGCCTTAAAGGTATTCTGTAATTACTTAAGAATTCGTTTATTCGTCTAACCGTCTAACCGTCTAACCGTCTAACCGTCTAACCGTCTAACCGTCTAACCGTCTAACCGTCTAACCGTCTAACCGTCTAACAATCCAACAGTCTGATTTCACAGTTTCACGATTCCTCAGTTTTACAATTCTACTAATTTTCAAATCTACAAATAGTCCAATTTTCAAATTGTTTCATTGCCACATTTTCAGAATAACCCACCAGACTAATTCTGGCGGTAGCGGAGGCTAACCCATAGTGTCGAGGTTATTTTTGAACAGATACTAAATCCAACCATCCAATCGTTACTTAAGTACCCAAATCAATGAATTGGCCATCAGCGGGTTGTAGTGTATATAGCACAAAAAGAACCCGTTTTAAGGCCTGAACCACGACCATGAAAAGCCTTATTTCCGTTTTTCTCTTTTTCTTCATCACAACCATGGCACATGGTCAAATGGCACATGGCTTTGAGATTGGTGCCAATCTTATGAACGCTGATTTTACCATAGATGATGAAGTTATAGACACCAAGAATGCCGTGGGTCCCAGGGCAGGTTATGTAGGGGAATTCCATCTGACCCAAAACCTTTATCTCCGGGGCGCTTTGCTTTTTATGCAGAAGGGCTTCAAATTTGCCGACGAAACCTGGGCGTTAAGCAGTTTCGATATTCCCATCAACTTTGGGAGTTCTTTTGACCTCGCCAGGGACCGTTTGCAATGGTTCCTTGATGGCGGTATCAGTACGGAATACAACGCAAGGGCCATAACCAAAATAGATGGGGAAACCGTTGAACTGGAAATCGGTAATGGTGAAGGGGAACTAAAATCCTTGTCCACCGGACTTAATCTTGGTACGGGCCTGCAATTTGCACGACTACTAAAATTCCGGGTCAGCTATTATACAGGCCTCACAAATCTTATTAACACAGAAGGTGCCGATAAGTGGAAGAACCGCTATCTCGCCTTTTCGCTGAACTTTTTATTTAGGAAATAAAGCTATGACAACCTATATCAAATTACTTCAAAAAGAGTTTCGCCAATTTGTACTTGCCTTGGTCATCCTGGGTTGTACCCAACTAACGATGGCCCACGCAATTAACGATAAGCTCGATGGAAACAAAGGGCTTTTTGCCGTACAATTTTCCTGGAACAGCGATTCCTACTCCCGTAAGGTTACCGTGGAGGTTGAATACAGAAAAGAAGGATTCTTGAAGAAGACCAAGGTCAGTGGGCAAACAGCCTTCCATGCCATCAAAAACCAGTTCATAACCCTTGAACTGAGCGATGGGGAGTATGAGTTGATGGCCGTTCGATTGATGGGTCCTGAAATTGGATACAACAAGTATTTGAAGATCCCAATGGATGGTAAGTTCACCATAAAATCTGGTCAGGTGACCAATGGCGGGTTGATTTACCTGATCAGGGAAAACAGGGAGTCCGACAAGGTCATGGCCTTGCGAATCGATAACGCAGAGGATGTTAAACGTTATGTACGAACCTATAAATCCGATTACGCCGATGCGGGGGAATCCATAGTCCCCGCGTGGAAATTTCTTGAAAATGACAAGGTTGATAAGCTGGTGGAGTCCTTTGCCAAGGTGTTGGTGGACCGTCACAGTGCCAAATTGGATACTAAAATTACTCATTTGTACGCTACCCTGGGTACGGTGATCAAAATGGAAAAGGACGCCCAGGGAAAGGTGACCGATTATGAATTGATCTCTACCCCCACTTATCAACAAATAAAGAAAATGGTCCTAAAAAAAGATCATACCATCATCTGCACCCTTGAGAATGGGAGTTTTCTCTATGGAACCGAAGGCGGCCTGGATTATATGCCATTGCCGAAAGGCCTTGAAAAAGTCCCCGATCTGGAAGTCCTTAAGAACAATCGCTTCCTATTGGTGGATGGCAATTTCAATATTTTCTCATCGGACACCTCCTTTGTCTGGAAGGTCCAGACAGACCATAGATACGAGCAAAAAAGTGCCGGACTCCTTGGTACGATCACTATTTCCTATCCCAAGGTCTATAAGGGCAAAAGGCATATCTACATCTACTCTCCGAAGGATGACAAGCACAGGATACTCCTTCAATCCACATATGAAGACCTGGATTTCAAGGCCATACCCCTGTCCAAAGACGTGAAGAAGGTGCCTATGGTCACCGAAACCCCAACGCACATTATCATAGGCCCCCATCTAAAACTCAGTGCAACAGCCAACCGGCCTGGCTATCTCTATGTAAAGGAACACGACAGTGATACCTGGATGGTAAGGGATCTGCCACGCGGCGATTGCAAACGATTTTATCCTGGCAAAGATGAATCCATTTGGTATACCGAGTGTTCTAAGAACAACTGGTTTGAGACCGGGAACGCTGGATTGAGCTGGTCCAAGTGGGAGTCAAAATCAAGTAAATAAGAATTCATAGAAGCTCTTAAAACCAAGGCTTTATGAGACCAATCAGTAGGTAGTCCTCCTTCGCCGTCGCGGTATAGTTGATGGTTAATGGTTGATAGCCTGCGAATTGCGTATAGCGATTAGCTCTCCTACGCTAGAGCTTTGGAGGATGAGATCAGTTGTCCTCCTTCGCTATAGCTTCGGAGGATGATATCAGTTGGCGGTAGGCAATGGGCAGTACTGTCAGGTCGAGCGTACGTGTCCATCGTAACTTTAGTGAAGATGGAGTCGAGACCTATTCATGAAATAAACAGTCCCGATAGCTATCGGGAGTAAACAGTTTACCAAATACATCTAATCGTCTAACAATCCAACAGTCTTTTTTCACAGTTTCACGATTCCTCAATTTTACAACTATTCCAATCTTCAAATTTTCAAATTACTACATTTTCACATTGCTTCATTGCCTCATTGCTTCATTTTCAATTCATCGATTCCTCAATTTTTCAGTTTTACCCATCTTCAATCATAAGCAACCTGATTAACTGCCTAACTAATAATAGTGATAGGGGAGTGGACCAAGAATGGAATACTCAAATAAAATATAAATCACTTTATGTGATGGTCGCATAAATGGCCGTAATGCCTAAATATAAATGCCAATTAAAAAAGTTAAATTAGTATTACTTGTATAACGGATATGATCAATAATCGCATATCTCGCTTGTACGACATTTAAAAACAGCTTGTTATGAGAAAAATAATTTTGGGGCTTGCCGTTAGTTTAGATGGATTTATTGAAGGTCCTAATGGGGAGTATGATTGGTGCTTTACTGACCAGGATTACGGTCTTTCGGACTTCTTTAAACGAGTGGACACAGTATTTATTGGTAGAAAAACTTACCAGATGACATTAGAAATGAGCAACAAAGGCGGTAGTGGTTTTCCGAAATTCAAAGAATACATTTTTTCTACTACACTTGATAAGGTAAAGGAAGGAGCGATACTGATTAAAGAAGATATAAAAACTGAAGTCTCAAAAATTAAGAAGGAAGAGGGTAAAGATATTTGGTTATTTGGTGGTGCAGGATTAACTACTTCATTAATGAACTTAGACTTAATCGATGAGGTTTCATTAGCAGTTCATCCCATTTTACTTGGCGGAGGCAAACCACTGTTCAAAAACATTAAAAGAAAATCGCTTAGCCTTGTTGACACGAAAACATACTCTACCGGACTTGTCTCTTTAACATACACAACATCAAATCTTTAATTTTAAAAGTTTTGCAAGCCTGCTATAGGAAATGTTTTCCGCACAACCGTCAATACCTCTAATAGTCTAAACGTCTAGCAATCTAATCGTCTAACGATCCAATTCCTCAATTTCACAGTTTCACGATTCCTCAGTTTTACATTTGTTTAGAGTCAGCGTACGGCGTACGGCGTACGGCGTAAAGCGTATAGCGCACAACGGATATACGATATACAATATTAGATGTACGATATCGGCCTTAAATGGATTCAGTAACAATTCAAGAAATCGTCTAACAATCCAACCGTCTAACCATCTAACCCTCCAATTCCTCAGTTTCACGATTCCTCAATTTCACAATTCTACCAATTTTCAAATTGCCACATCTTCAAATCGTCTAATTATCTAACAATCCAATAGTCTAACTCTCCAATTCCTCAGTTTCACAGTTTCACGGAGCTGTGTTTGACATCAATTAATTGCGCACCAGATCAGTTCCAGCGACAGTGTAAGCCTTTTCCGAAAACACAACAAATAATTGCTTAACTTTATAGATAATGGGTATATGATATCGATCATTCTTTGACCCATGGCTTCTGGGTAGCTTTTGACAGAAAAATACATAGAACTATATACTGTTTAATCATGCGAAAAATGCCGACTCAGTTGTTTTTTGTTGTACTATTTCTGGTATCAACTTCCGTTCTATCCCAACAACCTGACTATTTCATAGGAAAGATCAAGGACTCCGAAACACAGGAGCCTATAGCCTTTGCCAGTATTCGAATAAAGGATCGCGCTTTAGGCGTAATTTCGAATCTCGATGGAAGTTTTAAAATTCCTTTTAAGTATAAAGAGTACGGGGATATTATTGAGATATCCTCTATGGGATATCAGACACAAGAGATCCCAATCCAAAATTTTTCGGTCGACTACCTGAATACGATAAGACTGCTTCCGGCGATTTTAGAATTGAACGAAGCCGTAGTAATTGCCGGAAAGCAAAAGAAGTATACAGCCAGGCAAATCGTACGCAAGGCCATACGGTCTATACCTGAGAATTACCCGGTAGAACCTTTTTCCACCGTTGGCTATTATCGCGATTACCAATTGGACAGTATGCAATATGTGAATCTCAACGAGGCTATATTGGAAGTGTTTGATGAAGGCTTTGATGCCATGGATTCCACTACAACCAAAGTTAAGATCTTCGACTATCTGGAGAATACTGATTTTAAGCGGGATACTTTGGCTTCGAGCTCGTACAACTATGAATTCGAAGAAGGTCGGAAGGTTATCGATAAGGCTTTTTTAGCGTCCCATGGCGGTAATGAATTTACCATTTTAAGGGTTCATGACGCTTTGCGCAATTATGAAGTTGGTTCTTACTCTTTCGTACATCGCCTTAAATATGATCTGCTGTCTGAACATAAGTTCAGGAAAGGGCCTGATACGTATCTGGATAACGAACCTATTTATACCATTGCCTTTGCCAAACAACTTCCAGACTATAGTGCGCAAGGCACCATGTATATTTCAAAAATAAATTTCGCCGTCTACAAGATGGAGTATACAGTGTATGATCTTAAAAAAGAATTACCGGATGGTAATTTGAACAAGCATAGAACAAAAGACCAACCGATTTTTGAGATTATCAAGGAATATCGCCCTGAAAATGACAAGATGTACCTCAATTACATTTCTTTTCATAACACCTTTCAAATCTGGGATCCCCCAAAGTTTGTATTGGACTCTACGAATATAGAAACCCACTTAGGACGTTTTGTGATGTCTTTTAGTCGACCGCCCAACGTACAGGAGGCTTTGAACGCGGGTAATTATACCCTGAAATACAAAGGTGAAGAATTAAGTTTCAAACGAATTTATCTTGATACCACCGACATAAGCAGAAGAACTGTTGTAATGGTTCCCAGGATGTACCCTCACAAGGCGGCCGATATGTTTAGAACTATTCGGGCGAGGGGCCTTAAAGGCCCTTTGGACCCCTTGTTTTTTAGCTCAGAAGTTCACAATATTCACGATGTGTACGGCAATCTAATTAACGAATGGACTTCCAGGGATTACGATCAGTTTCGGGAATATTTTGTACAAGAAATAAAAACGAAAATAGATGCTCCGCCGGATGGTCCATTTATGGATAAGCGAAGGCCAATTTTCCAGGACCAACCCATTATTAAACCGGATAATTTTGACCATTATTGGATGAATACTCCGCTTAAAAATGCTGAAAACAAAGGGCAGTTCAGTGGACGAATCCAGTATACTGTTTACAGTAAACAGTAACGCGCTGGAGCGGAAATGTTTTCCACGCTAAGGTCTTACTATCTAACCGTCCAACCATCTAACTATCCGATTCCTCAATTTCACAGTTTCACGCTTCCTCAGTTTTACAATTCCACAAATTCTCCCATTGCGACATTTTCGCACTGGATAGTAAGATCTTTGGAGTGCCAGACTATCGGATTTTTGCATTGTTTCATTTACACATTGAGTCATTTCCAATTCCTCGATTCTTCAAATCTTCAAACTTCCCCTTTTTCAAATTGACCCACCGGACTATGAATGGTGCTAGCGCAGGAACTCTGTCCATAAAAGATTACTAACAAGGTTGATTGTTTATTTTTATGCTTTAGACTATGAAGAATGATTGAATTTATTTACTCAATTATACGGTAGTGCAAAAGCAATTGAACTGCAAAGTAATAGATACAAGTCTTGGCACTATAGAATACTCCTCTGTTGGGACAGGTATTCCCATAGTCTTTGTACACGGAGGACATTCAAACTGCAGGGAAAAGCTTAGCCATAAAGGTTTCGACCAGACCAAGTTCCGATTGATCACCCCTTCCCGTCCTGGGTATGGAAAAACTCCCTTGAAGAGTAACCAAACTCCAGAAAGATCTGCTTCTTTAATTGCAGCATTATTGGATGCTTTATCCATAGAACAAGTAATTGTTTACGGTATTTCTGCTGGTGGGCCAACGGCGGTCGCACTGGCGGCCCATTACCCAGACAAGGTTTTTAAATTAATTCTGGCTTGTGCAGTTTCCAAAAAGTGGCTGGATGAAGATGGAAAAATCTATAAAACGGCACAACTAATATTTAACCCAAGAATTGAAAAATTGAACTGGGGAATGGTACGGTTCTTTTCAAGAATATTTCCCAAAGTCATGGCCAGGAGTTTTTATCCCCAATTTTCCAGGTACCCCGTTCACAAATTAAAAAAGGAAGATATCAATGAATTGATTTCAAGCTTTAAATACTTCAACTCCGGACAGGGCTTTTTGAATGATATTGATCAGGACCTGTCTGAAAGTGTTATCGCAAAAGTTAAATGTCCCACACTTATAATCCATAGTACAAATGACAGTTCTGTACCTTTATCCCATGCCAAACATTTGCACGAATTGATTGAAAATTCAGAGCTTGAAATTCTTGATAATGAATGGGGACACCTGTTATGGATTGGAGCTGATGCAACGGAATCCATAGCAAAAACCATCAGGTTTATTGAGAAATGAAACGCCGGTATTCTACTGGCGCGGAAATGTTTTCCGTGCCAAGGTCTAACTATCTAACCGTCCAACCATCTAACAATCCAACAGTCCAATTTCACAGTTTCACGCTTCCTCAGTTTTACAATTCCAAAAATTCTCCCATTGCTACATTTTCGCATTGGATAGTTAGATCTTTGGACTGCCAGACTATCGGATTTTTGCATTGTTTCATTTACACATTGCTTCATTTCCAATTCCTCAATTTCACAATTCCTCAAATCTTTAAGTCGTCTTAGCGTCTAACAATCCAACCGTCGAATTTTCCACATTTTCACATTAGCCCGTGTTCTATTCCGTTCGCAAACTTTCCACTGGGTTGGTCATAGCCGCTCTTACGGATTTGAAACTAACTGTTAAGATCGCTATCGCCATTACCAGAAATCCTGCTAATCCGAAGACCCACCAGGGCATGTCTATCCGATATTCATAGCTGGTTAACCATTTGTTCATGAAGTACCATGCAACAGGAAAGCCTAAAACAATACCCAGAACCACTAATTTTAGAAAATCTTTTACTAAAAGTGTTGTGATCTTGCCAACGGAAGCTCCTAACACTTTTCGTATTCCGATTTCCTTTACCCTTTGTTGGGCTGAGAAAATGACAAGGCCGAATAGACCTATACATGAAATAAAAATAGCCATCAGTGAAAAGTATTGAGAAAGCTTAAAAAATACGGTCTCGCTTTTATACATATCATTGTACCAGGCATCGGAAAATACATACTGGAATGGAATTTCAGGAAGTATTTCGGTATACAGCTTTTCCAGGGCCTCTACTGTTTGTAGTACGTTATCAGGACTGATCCTTGCCAGAACTGCTCCGCTGTTCATATATTCCCCATTGCGGATAACCAAAGGTGGAATGGTAGATTTTACCGTATTTATAGGATAATCTTTCATCACGCCAATGATAGTACCTTTGTTGCCCCACATGGTCAGGGGTTTACCTATCGGGTTTTCAAGACCCATAATTTTCAAAGCGGTCTCATTAATGATATAGCCTGAATTGTCTGCAATACGCTTATCTGAAAAATCGGTACCCATGATCATTTCCGTACCCCAGGTCTCCGCAAAATCCGGTCCTACATCCATACTCATGAAGATGGTCGGGTCATTGTCTGGTTTACCTGTCCATTGTATATCGTCAAATCCGTTGGAAAACTGCATGGGGCCTTGATTGGTAATAGACATGGACAAAACTCCAGACAATTGTAATGCTCTTTCCTTCAGGCTTGAAAAGCTGCGTGTGGAATCTCCCTGATATGCAAAAACAAAGACGTTGTGACGATCAAAACCGAGGTTCTCATTCTGTATGTAATCGATTTGGCGGGAGGTAACCAACATTCCTGAAATCAGGATTATGGTCAAGGCAAATTGAAAGACCACAAGGCCTTGTCTTACCCATCGCGAATTTGCATTGGTGTTCCTATTTTTCTTGAAAATATCGATGGCCTTGAAGGACGATAATACAAATGCCGGGTAACTGCCTGAAACGATACCCGTAAACAAGGAAACTGCCAGGATGCAGATCCAGGAGAAGGCCGATAGGTCCCAGAGACTTAATTCTTTTTCTGCAAACTCATTGAATACAGGAAGTACCAGTTCAATCAGAATAAGCGAAAAAAAAGTACTGATGAAAGAAAGTAATATTGCCTCTACTAAGAATTGGGAGATTAAACCTCCTTTTTTGGCCCCCAGGGCTTTCCGTACGCCTACTTCTCTGGACCTTTGTAATGAACCTGCGGAAGACAGATTCATGAAGTTGATACACGCGATCAACAGAACGAAAAACGCTATGAAGCCAAAGATTCGTACATTCTCGATACGGCCTCCTGAAATAATACCGTTCTCAAAATTGTTGTGTAAATAGGTATCTCCATAGGGCTGTAGCCCCAATTCTACTGTGAAATTATCATCTTCCGTTGCTCTGTATGGTACCAGAAAATCCTTGATTTTGGCATTTACGGCTGTCTGCTGTGAATTCTCTTTTAGCATTATAAAAGTTGGTGGCCCACTATTAGTGATATCAGGTGCCCATCCGTTTTCTTCCAGGAAAATATCCCAATGCAGGAAAAAGTCACTTTTTTTGGAATTGGTAGGACTAACGTCCTTAAGTACCGCTGACACCAGCAGCGGACGGTGGTTCTCATAGGAAATGGATTTGCCAATGGCATTTTCGGCACTTCCAAAAAATACCTGCGCCATTTCTTCCGATATAGCGATATTATTAGGGGAGTTCATTACGGATGCCACAGTACCTTCCAGGAATTTGTACGAGAACATATCAAAATAATCCTCTCCCACGAAATACCCCTCTTGTTTAAAGATCCTGTCATTATAGGAAAAGGTTTTAGCGCCTTTCCAACTCATGGGGGAGGCCTTTTCTATTTCAGGAATCTTATCTTTTAACTCCCTGTAGAGTACAGCTGGTGTAAAGTATCCTGCGTCTATCCTGCCCTCGAAAATCTGTTTTTGAAATACGGCATACAAGCGATCGTTGTTCTCGTGATATTTGTCGATGGAGACTTCGTCGGCTACCCACATGTAGATGAGTAAACTACATAATAGACCAGTAACCAAGCCCACGATATTGAGAATCGAAAAAACTTTGTTGTTTATGATATTCCGCCAGGCGATTTTCAAATGATTTTTTAGCATGATTTTCATTTTAAGCAAAGAAAAAGGGTAATACCCTTTCTTTATAAGGACCTCATCAATATTTGGTAGTTGCTAAACAGTATATAAAATCATACCAGGATTATAAGTGTTTGAAAATCATTTTTTTATAATCGTTGTATTAGAAATTACCAGGATTTCATGTAAAGATATTTTACATAAAATGTCCAGTAATTGTACATTGTGTAATGGTTTTGCAAGAACTCTTCCTTCTTTGTGTTACCTATCTTCAATTTCTCCTATTGCTAAATCTTCGCAGGGGATAGTTAGACTTTTGGACTGCTATACTGTTAGACTATCGGTTTTTGCGTCCTTCCATTTCCACATTGCTTCATTTCCAATTCCTCAATTTTACAGTTTTACGATTTCACAATTCCACCAATTTTCAAATCTTCAAATTGTCCAATTACCAAATTCTTATGCCTCAATATTGGTAGTTAGACGTTTAGATCGTTAGACTTTTGGATTATTGGGTTTTTACATTGTTTCATTTCCAATTCCTCAATTTTCCAATTCTTCAAATTGCCACACTTTAATAGTTTATTGTGGATAACTGGCGCATAGCGTAAGGCGAAAGACCATGTACGATATACGATGTTAGATATACGATATAAGGTATTAGATATACGATTTTACAATTTCACGATTCCTCAATTTCACAATTATACCTCGCTGGCGCAGAAATACCTCCCGTGCTACTCGTCTTACAATCTAACCGTCCAACCGTCTAAAAATCCAAACATCTAATGGTCTAATTTTCCAATTCCTCACTTCATCAGTTTTACAGTTTCACTAAACTTTCTAACTTTAAAGAACTGGATTAACCCAGGCGGTGGCGGAGGAACAAAAACTTGCCATCTGCACAAGGCCTAAGCACACAGAATGTGAACCTTATGACCAAAGTTTTTGCAGGTCACAAAACCAAAAATATTACGTCATGAAAGAAAAAAAGGCATCTATTATCCCGACCATGAGATACAGGAATGCAAAAAGGGCCATCAACTGGCTTTGCAAGGCTTTCGGATTTGAAAGGCACCTGGTAGTGGAAGGCGAGAACGACACCATAGCCCATGCACAACTCATCTATGGAAACTCAATGATCATGTTGGGCTCCATCAAAGATGACGAATACGGTAAAATGTTCGGCACGCCTGAAGACCTCAATGGATTGAATACCCAGGCACCTTACATTATTGTGAAAGAAATTGACCTTCATTATAAAAATGCCGTGGCAGAGGGAGCTGAAATTGTCATGGATATCCGGGATGAGGATTATGGTGGGCGTGCTTATAGTTGCAGGGACAGGGAAGGTCATATCTGGAATTTTGGTTCCTACGATCCCTGGGCAGAAGAAAGTCAATGAAGGATAAATCCAGTAAACAGTTAGCAGTAAACAGTGAACAGTCAATTCCTCAATTTTACAGTTTTACGATTTCACAATCCCCGCTGGCGCGGAAATGTTTTCCTTGCCACCTTTCCAACCATCCTACCATCCTACCATCCAACTGTCCAAGCCAATTACCAAATAGTTGATGGTTGACAGTTGATAGTTGATAGGCTGCATACGGCGCTTAGCGTAAACCCAAAGTACGATATACGATATTAGATGTACGATATTAGCTCTCAAAGACATTCAGCTGATAGTTCAAGAAATCGTCCAGTCGTCTTAACGTCTAATAATCCCCGCTGGCGCGGAAATGTTTTCCGTGCCACCTTTCCAACCATCCTACCATCCAACCATCCTACCATCCAACAGTCTAACAATCCAATCATCCAATAGTCTAATCCTCAATTTTACAATTCTTCAAATCCTCCACCCTTGTGTAACAAATCCCCGACAACCCCATCTTTATTGTACTTATGAGAAAACTACTTCAAGTTGGGCTAGTCTATGTCCTGGCCAGCCAATTTCTGATTGCGCAAACACCTGTGCAATTGAGCAGGGAGGAGGCCCGGGAAGATATTGAAACGCTGAGAACCGCACTCGAATATGTTCATCCCAGACTTTATCAATATAACAGCAAGGATTTTTTTGACAGTAGATTCGATAGTATTTACAATTCGTTGAATAGCGGGATCTCTGGGTTGGACTTACTGAGTATGGTCAGCAAGATAAATGCCTCTGTAAACTGCGGCCATCTTTATACCATTCCTCAAGGTGATCTTGAAAATGAGGTGTTGAATAAAAAAGTGCTGCCCTTTTATTTTAAGGTTATTGGCAATGAGCTTTTTATATTGAAAAACTGCAGTGCAAAAGAGCACATTCCCGAGGGGTCTAAAATCATATCTATCAACAACATACCCACTTCCAGGATTTTGAAGGATATTATGGAAGGCATCGCTACTGACGGCTATATCGAGACCAGGAAAAGAAGACTGGCTGAGCGATATTTGTTCTATAAATTTCACGGCTTTGATCTCTATTACCATCTTAACATAGATCGAAGCAGCTCTTTTGAGATTGAATATTTACCCATTGAAAGGGATAGGAAAAAATCAACCAGAGTACAGGGGATCTCAATCGAAGACCGAAAAAAAATACTGAAAAGCCGTTATGGTCTGGATGAAAGATCCTGGTTCAATGAGCCATCCCCAAAATTTGAGTTGTTTGAAGATGAAAACTATGGGGTGCTTACTATTTCCCGATCTTTTTACAATGAGAAAATAGATCCGGATTACGATTCACTTCTTGCTAAGTCGTTTTTGACCCTGAAGCAAAAAGGTATAGCAAACCTTATCATCGATTTAAGGGATAACGAGGGCGGAAGCGAACATCAGCAAATGGAGTTGATTTCCTATCTGTTTGACAAACCCTATAAATTATATCAGAATATCTATTTGAGCAATTTGGACTTCAGGCCATTGAAACATGTAATTATAGAGCGGGATAGTGCAGATTTTCTTTTCAATAATGACGATGAGTACATGAGAAAGTTTGGCAATAACCTTTGGATCAATAATTATGAATACAGTGATAACTTACGATTGCAGCCTCCGAAAGAACATGTATTTGAGGGCCAGCTTTATGTTTTAATGAACGGTATTAGTTTCTCAAGTGCCGCGGCTACCATTGCAGATATTAAAAAAACTACCAGCGCCATCTTTATCGGTGAGGAGAGCGGCGGAACCTTTGAGGGACCAACAGGCGGCAATTCTATTGTAATTGAGCTCCCCAACAGTAAGATTATGGTTAGAATTTCTCCTAATATCCAGGTGGGTTATATGTATCAGAAACACCCAATAGGTAGAGGTGTCCATCCTGACTATCACATCGAATATTCGATTGAGGATGCGCTGAAGGGAAAGGATTTAGAAATGGAGATGGCGGTTAAGTTAATTAAGGAGAAAAGTCCGTCTTTCAGTAAACAGTAAACAGTAAACAGTGAACAGTTCTCCTCGGTATAGTTGGGTTGATCCCTTCTTCGCCAAGGCTCCGAAGGGCAAAGAGTTGATAGTCTGTGTACAGCATAAGATGGATATACGATGTACGATATTAGATATACAATATATGATTTCAAAAGCTTCACGATTCCTCAGTTTCACAATTGTACCCCCGCTGGCGCGGTAATGCTTTCCGTGCCACCTGTCCAACTATCCAACCATCCAACTGTCCAATCGTCTAACAATCTAATCATCCAACCGTCTAACGATCCAATTCCTCAATTTCACATTTACACAAGCTAACATTTCATTTTTTTTATCTTAGTATAATTCATCAATTGAAATCCGATATTATGAAACAACGTTTACTTATAATTTTTTTGAGTCTTGGCCTGACTATTAATCTTTCAGCACAGAATACAGATCAAAACAGTAATGATACCAATGAGGTAAAAACCGCGACGGATAATTTTCTGCATTCCATGGGAGGAAAGGAGCTATGGAAACAACTTAAGGTTTTAAAGTTTCAACATATATGGTATCCCAGCAACAGAGAATCCTATGTTGAAGATGAGATCATTGATTTAACGGCCACGCGTTCATGGGTTAAAATGAAAAGTGAGGTTTTCGAGAGAATAAGGGCATACAGTCCGGAATTTGGTTATTGGTCCATAACAAATGGAAAGTTTGCCCAGGGTTCTGTAGAATCTATGGAGAACGCGCTTAAAAGAGGCCCGTTTAATATGTATAGAATAATCGCCGCTATCGCCAGGGAGGACAAACGTTATGAGTTCAAAATGGAGAAAACCGAGGTAGGAGGAGCTAAAAAGATCGCTGTTTATTATCAGCAGGAGTATGGCGGGGGGATCACCATAAACTACTTGGGTGAACCCATAGTCTGGGAGACCTTGCAGTATAAATACACTTTTGGACCCATGGAGTCCTATGGTAATTTAAGACATCCCAAATGGGCACTATACAACAATGGCTCCTTTAGATATGAAATGGTTTTTTTGGTTGGAAGTAGCACAGGGGTAGACGTTAATACATTTAAGAATGGTTGATGGTTGATGGTTGTTGGTTGTTGGTCGGCATAGAGCGTGCAGCGAATAGCGTCTTGCGGATATACGATGTACGATATTGGATATACGATATCAGTTCTTAAAGGTGTTTAGTAATAACTTAAGAAATCGTCCAGTCGTCTTAACGTCTAACAATCTAATCGTCCAACCGTCTAACGATCCAATTCCTCAATTTTACGATTCCTCAGTTTCACAATTCTACATTATTTCTCTAGTTTTAAGCTATATAAGAGGGTTATACGGAGTTAAATACATGTCCACTAGCTATCAGCAAGCTGAGAACATCCACGGCACAAAAATGGAAAACAAAAAGAAGCATATAAATCCTGACGGACTTTTTAAAAGCCCGGCTTTTTCCCAAATTGTTACGACCCGGGGAAACGGAAAGACAATTTACATTGGCGGACAAAACGCGGTTAACGCAAATCGCGAAATTGTGGGTAAAAACGACCTTGCGTTACAGACTGATCAAGTAATGAAGAATCTGGAAATTGCATTAAAGGCTTGCGACGCTACCTTTGAAGATCTTGTCAAACTCAACATTAATATCTTGCAAGGCCAGGATGCCAGGAAGGGTTTTGAGGTTTCCCAGAAATATTTAGGACAAAGCTCAACCCAACCGATAGTCACGGTTCTTTTTGTGGCAGGCCTTGTAAATCCCGATTTTCTTGTAGAAATAGATGCTATTGCATTTGTTCCGGAGGAATAAAAATGATAGCATGATAAAACCAGTAAGAAAACAAAAGCCAATCGCTAAGATTGGGCATAGCTTATCCCGACGGTGAATGTCGGGATGTAATCTTAACCGAGACGGTTAGTAGTAATTAAAACATGAATATCGAATTTAAGAGCTTAAGCGAAATAGAAAAGTCAAGTATTATCGATTTGATGAACAATGCATTAGTACGAAGACAAATGCCTTTATTGAAAGGTGAATTCAACGAAATGGATTGCGATAAGTTTGTGACTTCAAAGGAACAGATGTGGAAAGAACATGGTTATGGTCCATGGGCGTTTGTAATAAATAATCAATTTGCAGGTTGGGGTGGAATACAACCAGATAATGGAGAGGCCGACCTGGCCTTGGTGCTACATCCGGATTATTGGGGCATAGGCAAGGTTTTGTACAAAGAAATCATAGACAAGGCTTTTAATGAACTGGGATTGAATTCAATTCAGGTTTTATTTCCGCCCACAAGAACCCGAATCAAAGGATTGTTACATCTCGGATTTGTAAAGGATAAAGAGGTAGAAATTGGCAATGAACAATTCATAAGATATGTATTAAATAAGGCAGATCTTCCAAACGCTCAAAGATCTGACAAACCAACCAGTTAATCGTCCATCAGTCTAACCATCCAACCGTCCAATCCAATTACCAAATAGTTGATGGTTGACAGTTGATAGTTGATAGGCTGCATACGGCGCTTAGCGTAAACCCAAAGTGCGATATACGATATTAGATATACGATATGCGATATTAGCTCTTAAAGGTATTCAGCTAATAATTCAAGAAATCGTGCAGTCGTCTAAGCATCCAATTGTCTAACAATCCAGTAATCTAACCGTCTAAAAATCCAACCATCTAATCCTCAATTCTTCGACTTCACAATTTTACACTTATTCAATTTCCAGACTGTAACATCTTCTATTGAACGTAATCTTTTACTTGAACTTTTACTTAAAGAACATGCGAAGCATCTATTTCCTGCTAATAATGGTAGTTGGCTTAATTCCAGCCAATGCCCAATTGAACAGCGAGATCTTTGATTTTGAGTTTGAAGGTGTGGTGATCAATGGGATACTGAATCAGCCTGAAGCTAAGGAACCCAAAGGACTCGTGCTCATCATTCATGGATCCGGGCGGACCAATGCCGTGGCCCAGGAATGGTATGCTGACGTACGGGAGACTATATTAAATGCTGGCTATGCCACCTATATGTGGGATAAAATGGGATGTGGCAAAAGCGGTGGCACTTTTGATATTAATCAACCCGTACAAAACAGCGCTTTGGAAGCCATAGCGGCTATCAATACCTTGAAGGTAAAACAGATTCCCGGTTCTGAAGCTATTGGCTTGTGGGGGGGTAGTAGAGCGGGTTGGATAAATCCCCTGGTTATCAACCAATACAAAGACATTAAGTTTTGGATATCGGTTAGTGGGGTGGATGATAAGGAAAACTTTGGATACCTGCTGGAACAGAACCTGAGAATTGACGGACTTCCCAAAGATTCGGTGGATCTTATAGTGCAGGAATGGAAGGATGGTAACAAAATAGGCCATTCCGGAGGAAGCTATGGGGCCTTCCTGGACGCCACCCAAAATCTGAGGGAAACTAAATTTTGGTTGCGCTTTACCGGGGGAGAGATCACAAAAAAATCCTATTACGACTTCCAGCCGACCTTCATGAAAACCGCAATGGACGAAAAAACCGGAGTACCGGTGGTTATATCAGGTTTTGAGACCATATTATCAAATGTAAAGTGCCCTGTTTTAGCTTTATTTGGTGAGAAGGATATGAATGTAGACTGGACCAAAACGAAGGCGCTTTACGAAAGAACCCTTGCTAAAAACACAGAGCTAAGCATCAAGTCCTTCCCGGACTGTAACCACAATATGTTTAAATGCAATACCGGGGGCTTTTATGAATTTCAGGATAATGACCTACCCTATGAACGCTGTGATGGCTATTTGGAGGCCATGGGGGAATGGCTTCTTCGAAGTAGGTGGTAGGCAGTCCTCCTTCGCCAAGGCTTCGGAGGATGAAATCAGTTGGCGGTAGGTAGTGGGCAATACTGTCTGGTCGAGCGCACGTGTCCATCGTAACTTTAGTGAAGATGGAGTCGAGACCTATTCAGGTAGTAAACAGTAAACAGTGAACAGTCCTCCTTCGCCAAGGCTTCGGAGGATGAAATAAGTTGGCGGTAAGCAGTGGGCAGTGCACCAACTAACAATCCGGTAGTCTAGCTGTCCAATCGTCCAAGCGCTTAAAGTCTAACCATCTAAACGTCCAACCGTCTAACCCTCTATCTGTCTAACAATCCAACCATCCAACAGTCTAATAGTCTAAAAATCTAACCGTCCAACTGTCTAACCGTCCAACTATCCAATAGTCTAATTCTCTAATTCCTCAATTCCACAGTAATATATCCTCTTTCTGCTTTTAACTTGCAGTAACAATGACTAACTTAAATTTGGGGAGGGGTTTAGAACCCCTGTGATGAGCAAACAGTAATCAGTAAACAGTGAACGGTGAACAGTTCTCCCCGGTATAGTTGATGGTATGCGTACAGCGTATGGCGCAAAGCGTAAGACGAATATACGATGTACGATATGGGCTGTTCGATATTAGATATACGATATTAGATATACGATATTAGATATACGATGTACGATATGGGCTGTTCGATATTAGATATACGATATTAGATATACGATGTACGATATGGGCTGTTCGATATTAGATATACGATATTAGATATACGATATTAGATATACGATATTAGATATACGATATTAGATATACGATATTAGATATACGATATTAGATATACGATATTAGATATACGATATTAGATATACGATATTAGATATACGATATTAGATATACGA
>NZ_WXYO01000004.1 GCF_009901585.1 Poritiphilus flavus
TAGATATACGATATTAGATATACGATATTAGATATACGATATTAGATATACGATATTAGATATACGATATTAGATATACGATATTAGATATACGATATTAGATATACGATATTAGATATACGATATTCGTTATTAAACGTATTTTTCAAATAATTCAAGAATTCGTCTAACCATCCAACCATCCAACCATCTAACTGTCCAACAATCTAACCGTCTATCTGTCCAACCATCCAATCGTCTAATCCTCCTCCTTCTCAAACAACAAATTCCTTACCCTTCCGCTGGAGACTCTAAATCCCGAAATGGAATTGTCCAGATTACGTTCAAAACGAACATTGCCAAAATACCATCGGTCTGCAGAGAACATATCCTCCTTAATGGGTGTTAGGGAAAAGTCGCTATGCCTTGGATGTGTGGCAATCAAGCTGTCATTTCTCATGATCAGTGTATAGGCGGTACTTAGCTCATCACTGTAGAAAACGCCTGTAAACCCTGCCAAATCAGCCCTGGAATAGTCCAAGGGCTCAAATTGCTCGGAAACGATAGGATCTCCGTTGTCTATGGTAACGATCATGGTCTTCTTGTCACCTTTCTCTTCAAATTTTACTTTAAGATCCACTTCCACATTCAGCATTTGAAAGGTGTTCTGATCTATGGGCATCAATGGACTTTCATTGTTTTCACCGCGGAAGTACCGCAGTGTATCGTTTTTAAAATAGATCTTTCTCGCATAAACCCCGGACTCATTCCAGTAACTTCCTGCGAAGGATCCCATGTCTTCTTCAGAAAGCGTTATAAAATCAGGTATTGCTGCCTGTTCCTGTTGTTCTGTAGTCATTTGATCCCCCAAAAAGACATCTGCCACCCTCAAAGCAAGAGCGCCGGGATTGGCATCCGCGTAATTGCTGAACACCGCGACGGCGAATTTTTGGTCCGGAAAGCGTGCCAGGTAGGTACGATAACCGGCATCGGCACCACCGTGTTGGATTTGCTTCAGGCCTTTGTAATCACCTACAAACTGTCCGTAAGCACCTCCAAAAGTTTCGCCATTGTTCAATTGGGCCAGGGTATTCATTTGCTCAATGATTTCCTTACTACCCACTTTGGGAGTCTCAAAATTCATGGCCCATAAACTCAGGTCTTCTACCGTAGTGAACAGGCTGGTGGCGCCAACATTGGCATAGCTCAAAACACTTTTTTTATACCCATTGCCGGTATTGTAATAGGAGTATGAGCGATTCTTTACGATTTTTTCGTGATCGTCATAGAACAGTGTGCTACTCATCCCTAATGGATCAAAAACACGGGCTTTGGTGAATTCTGCAAACGATTGTCCGGATACGCGGGCTACGGTTTCGGCCAGGAGCGTAAAACCGGTATTGCTGTAGGTGAACTCTTCACCTGGATCAAAATTCAGCTCATTTTGCGCGGCTACCAGCTTCATAACGTGTTCCTTAGTGATCACATCGTCCAGCCGCCATCCCGCTAAAGCCAGCAAATTCCACTGATCCCTTAGGCCGCTGGTATGGGCCGCCAGATGCCTCAGGGTAATGGTCTTGCCAAAGTCTGGTACTTCCGGGATGTGTTTGCGGATATCATCGTCAAAGTTAAGTTTGCCTTCTTCGGCAAGCAGGAGTATAGCGAATACCGTAAACTGCTTGGAAACCGATGCAATATGAAAAACCGTTGAAGGAGTTACAGGAATATCGTATTCCATATTGGCGCTGCCGTACCCCTTCTTAAAAACTATTTCTCCGTCTTTTACCACGGCAACGGCCGCTCCAGGTTTGTTGGCATCGTCAAAGCCTGTAAAAATGCCGTCAATGCGATCGTCATAAGCGGTGGACTCATTTTGAGTAGCCGTATTGCAGCCACTGATAGTCATAAAGGCAAATAGTACTAAGATCAATCCGTTTTTCATGCTGTTCCAGATTTAATGTGAGCTGATAGGGATCTGCATTAGCCTTTATACTGACTCTTTGCCGATCTCTGCATTAAATTTAGGAAAAAGCCATCTCCCGGTTGTATTTATTTCTGTATTCTTTAGGTGACAGGCCGGAGTATTTCCTAAAAGTGGTTCTAAAGGCCTTTTCGTCCTGGTATCCAATGCCGTACATAACCTCCAGAATGGTTTTGGTAGTAGACTCCAATTGCTTTTTGGCTGCCTCAATTTTAACCCGTTGAATATATTCCAAAGGGGTGTTGGAAGTAGCCTTCTTAAATCGCCTGAGAAAACTGCGACCGTTGAGGTTAACCATTGCGGCCAGGCTGTTGATATTTAACCTCTGCTCGTAGTGATCCTCTATATACTGCTGGGCCTTTTTAATGGGCTCATCGGAATGCTCTTTCTGGCCGCTGAAGATGATAAAAGCGTTCTGGCTGATACGATCAAAGTCGATTTCCGAGACCTTAGAGCACCAGATGGCTGTTTCTCTACCAAAGTATCGCTCTATTAAGTAGAGCGTAAAATTCAGTATGGAGTATGCCCCTCCACTGGAGTAGATCCCATTGTCTTCGCAGATGATCTTTTCAGGGATGAGGTTGACAGCGGGGTATCTGCGCTGGAATTGCTCATGTGCCGTCCAATGCGTGGCGCAGGATTTGCCATTCAGAAGGCCTGTTTCAGCAAGTAAAAAAGCACCCTTGCACAAACTGGCGATCTCCGCATCGTTCTCAATACGCTGTTTTCTGATCCATTGAACAAAACCCCGGTTATTGCTTACCTCTCTTTCCAGGTTCCCGCTGATAGGAGATACCAGGATCAGATCGGTTTTCTTCACTTCGCCAATAGCAGCTGTAGGTTGAATGCTAAACAATCCCTGATATACTATGGGCTCCTTATCCAGACCTACCAGGTCTATCTTATAGGGTCCGGCAGATTCCCTGTTTAGGCGCATGGAGTAAGAATTGGCCATTTTCAGCAGATTAAAAGGGGCGATAATGGTATCTACAATACTGCTGCCCACCGGGACAATTACGCTGATGTGTTTCATGATCATCAAAAATAATGACGAAGGTAAACAATAGAATTGTCGAAAACAACCCTTTAAATTGTCGAAAAAGACACCTATAGAGAGGTGATATATGCCATACATTTGTAGTATACGATCAATAACATAAAACATATATCATGAAAGATCAGGAAATTACAGTAGTTTATAAGTGGACAGCCAAAGCGGAAAAAGGTAATGAACTTAAGGCCATTTACGAGCAGGTGGAAAAGCAAATGAAGGAAAACGAGCCCGGAGCTTTAAGAGTAGATTGTTTCTTTAATGAAAGTACTGGAGTATTACTGGTTTTAGACCTGTTTAAGGATAGCGATGCGCTTGGTTTTCACCTGGGTACAACCGCTGCCGGACACTTTCCGGAATTATTGCAAATAGCCCAGCCAGGACCCTTTTTGTTTTGCGGGGAAGTTCCGGAACAGCTACAACAAGCTGCGATAGGAATGGGCCTGGATGCGACTTTTGCCCCTAAGGCATTTGGTTTTGAGCGGAGTATTGTTTGAGGGAAGGTTAGTGAGCAGTAAACAGTAAACAGTAATCAGTGAACAGTCTTCCTTCGCCAAGGCTTCGGAGGATGAAATCAGTTGGCGATAGGTAGTGGGCAATACTGTCTGGTCGAGCGTACGTGTCCATCGTAACTTTAGTGAAGATGGAGTCGAGACCTATTCAGGTAGTAAACAGTAATCAGTGAACAGTCCTCCTTCGCCAAGGCTTCGGAGGATGAAATCAGTTGGCGGTAGGTAGTGGGCGATACTGTCTGGTCGAGCGCACGTGTCCATCGTAACTTTAGTGAAGATGGAGTCGAGACCTATTTAGGTAGTAAACAGTAATCAGTGAACAGTAAACAGTCCCGATAGCTATCTGGAGTAAACAGTTCTCTCAGGTATCGTTGATGGTTGATCCCTTCTTCGCTAAGGCTACGGACGGCAAAGCGTCGATTGTCTGCGTACAGCGTATAGCGCAAAGCGTAAGACGAATATACGATGTACGATATGGGATGTTCGATATTCGATGTTCGATATTAGATGTTCGATATTAGATATACGATATTCGTTCTTAAACGTATTTTACAAATAATCCAAGAATTCGTCTAAACATCCAACCATCTTACTATCTAGCAATCTAACCGCCCAACCATCTAACCATCCAACCATCTAACTATCTAACTATCCAATTCCTCAATTTTACAGTTTCACGATTTTACAGTTTCACAATTTCACATGAATTCAAATCTTCCATGTTAATCCTACCCCTCCATAATAATTGTGGTACCCGCGGAAGGAACGTGAAGCCAGGTTGGTAGTATTGGTCTCGCGAAAGCGGTTATAGATGGTACCCGTAAACAGCAAACCTTTTACCGGCAGTTGATGTTCAAAATTCACCGAAAAATCAAAATACTGGTATCTCAAAAGTCCAATGGGCTCTGCACTACTTGGGGCTTGAATATCTGTATAATCCCTTACCAGGTACTTTACCAGGGCACTTATTTTGGTCTTGTCATTATCAAAGCGCAATCGCAAACCGGGACCGTACTGGTTAAAGCCGGAACGGTTCTCCAGGCGGTCTATTCGGGAATAAAGCGTTAGCTGCGGTTCTATCTCCAGGGTAGCCGTCAGAGGTAGTTCATAGAAAGCGCTCAACCTGGCATAGTCCCAATCACGGCGCCCCAGTTGTGGACTGTCTTCGGCATTGAAGGTGTCGTACAAACGTTTTTTGTAATAGGCCACAAAGCCAACAGCATGATCATAACGTCCCGGTCGAAATTTTTGTTTACTACCCAACTGCACTCCAAATTCATTGAACTGCAGGTCACGGATCCCGTACTCATCAAAATTCTTAAAATTGTAAAAGCCCTCTATAGTGGTCTTATTCCGCTTAAGGGGTTCCAGGCTTATTCCACTAGAAACTCCGTAATTGGTATATCCCAGGGGGTTGACCAAAACGTCCTGGGCCCCATCCAATCCCTCGCGGTTCATGCGTTTAAAGTTTAGCTGGCCCAGCAGTTTGGTGCTTTCAGTGAGTTCATAATCGTATTTCACTGCCGCATTCAGACTCCAATAGCTGTCGGACATATTCTCCTGAAAAAGCCTTGCAAAAGGCGTAATGGCAAATCGTATGCGATGCCCCTTCCACTTGTAACGGTAATCGTAATCCATAGAGACATCCAGGTAAGCGCTACTGGCTATAAGATCGTCTCCGGATAAAAGCGTGTCGTTCACCAGAACCTGGTCCGGACTCTTAAAATAGTTGTGCTCATATCCTGTTTGGCTACCTATTTGGAAACGGTGCCTTTCCTGGGCCTTTAGGTTCATGCATAGGCAAATAGTAAGTGTACACAGAAAATATTTCATAATGGATTCTTTTAAAGTGGCTTATTATTTTACGGTAGACCGCAGTCCACATTTGTTAACTAATTGGATGCCCAGGCCAGGCCTCACATTGACTTCCATGATCTGAGGGCCTTTGACTTTGTCAATGACCAGGTCAATGCCGAGGTAATCCAGGGGGAAGGCCCGGGCGGTTTTTTGTGCGAGTTCCAGCATACCGGGCCAATAGGGGATCTGCTTGCCAAATACCCCGTTTTCGTTATCCGGGTGATGGTTGGAGTAGCGTTTGCCGTCATACACCTGGGTAAGGGTGCCGGCATCCATATCTACGCCTATACCCACTCCCTTCTGGTGAAGGTTAGCCTTACCATCAGACTTCGAGGTAGGCATACGCAGCATGGCCATCAGAGGTTCAGCTTTAAGGGTAATAATCCTGAAATCCGGGACTCCCTCATCATAGATCTCAGCGAAGAAGGGATGGGGTACAATACATTCCTCGATCAGGCATACATCGTTGGAAGCCATAGAAAACAGCCCGGAAATAATGCTGGTAATATGCTGAAAGATCCTGGCTTCACTGATGGTTTTTCCACTGCTTTGCCATTGACCGCAAGCCGACTTTTTCAATATCTTGATGCCTCCGCCACCACAGCCCCGGGCCGGTTTAAGGACCAGCGCACTTTGGTTTTGCAGAGACTCCCATTTGGCTTTAATCTGACTGATTCGCTCAATAACGGCATAGGTTTTGGCACAGGCAATATCATTTTGGTGCAGTATCATTTTGGTTTTTACCTTATCATCTGCCAGTATGTAATGCCGGCGTTGGTTATGCGGGTAAATAAATTCAATATTCCGGCGGTTAAGGCCAATGACCCCACCGGGGTTTGGCACTTTAAAAATTCGTGATAGCATCTTTAAATGTATTTGGGGTTCAAGAGGGGTTCAAAGCGCAATAGTTCTGTCCACCTCAGGCCAACATATCTTCCTAGTATCATACAAGCGGTGATGATCAGTAGGAGCAGTTCAGGGAACAGTATCAGGATGTTATCCAAGCCTTCCACAGAAAATAGCAGGTAGCAGACACTTACCGCCATCAGCGTTTGAAATAGGGTGCCGGTGGCTTTATGCATCCCGTCTTCAACGATCAGTTTGGAAAAGCGTTCAGCAGAGATGGTCAGAATTATGGTAGGGAAGAGGGTGAGGGAACTCAGCCAGGGAATATCAAAAGTAAAACCCAGGAAATTGCCTATGGCCATTACCAGCACCATCAGGGTCAGGGAAATAACCAGTTTTGGGGTATGAAGCAGACCTATATTGTCAAACGGACGTGTGATCAAGCCTACGAACAACACCAGGAATAGAAAAAGGGCCATTCCGGTAGTAAAACCCGTTTCCAGCAGCGAAAAAGCGATCAAAACGGGAAGGAATACTCCAAAGGTCCTTATACCCACTATATTTCTGAGTAAGGCCACCAGCAATCCGCCAAGAGGTAGCATCAGTAGCAAAAACAAGTTCTTTTTAGAGATGGTCTTGCTTTTTACCAGACCCCATAGGGAAAAGGCGGTGACCCTTTGAGTCTCACCGGCCTCTTCATCCAGTATGGAAAGGGATTCTTCTTTGGTGATCTCATAGGAATAGTCAAACTGGATCCCCTGGCTATGGCTGATCAAAAACTCATCTCCCTCATATAACTCCAGATAATTGGCGGGCAGGTAGGCAAAGTGTCCGTTTAAGGCATCAAAAGGCACCCAATTACCATTTATAAAAAGCTCTGCCCAGGCATGCGAGGTGCGTTTGTTGGATTCAGTCAGTATGATCCCTCCTTTTATACGTGCAGGATATCCCAGATTTCTGGCCAGGGCCACCAGCAATCTGCTCTTACCATTGCAGGAGGCTTCGTTGCGCTCCAGGGCGCTCAGGGCGTCGGTTAGCGTGATTATAGGAGCTGAGGGAATTCCGTGAACATAGTCGAAAAGTGCTTGTATGGTCTTTTTATCCGTATCGGCCTGCTTCTTTAAATTATTGGCTAATCGGCTGATGGGTAGGGCAGCAGTTTGAATATTTCTAGTGCTTTCCAGGTATTGGTCCATGGCATCCGGGATAGGTCTAAATGTCTCAGTCAGGCCGTAGATCTGACTTTTGCCTTTAAAAAAGAAAGAGTAGCTGAGGCTTTCATAAGTGTTTTGAGCTTCTGTAAACCATCGACCCTTAATGTTAGAGCCATCCGCAATAGTAGAAAATTTAATGTTGCCGGGAAGGGTACTTTTTTGCCGGCTTATTTGCTGCCGGGAATTGTTTTTGGGCAAATACGCTTTTATGGTTGTGGCGCTGGTATCTGTCTTGAAAAAGTATCGGTAGGTTACCTTGTAAACTTCGTCCGGGTAAAAACTACTTTCGTTTTTAGACAGCAGATAAGCTTTATAAGTAATGGTAACTACAGCAAGCAAACTTAAACCGCCAAGGATGAACTTAAATTGCTTTGGGACATTCATAACCAATTATTTTTTAGTTTTGGTATTAGAACAGGATACTTTGAATTCACCCCACCCCCCCTTGCGAAAAAAAATTCACGAATGAGCCAAAGCGATAAGTCTGTTTGTGAAAAAAGGGTCTTTAATGAGCTGTTCGACCTGAATTCCGAATCCCTTCGAAATTACCTTTATTACCAATGTGGAGATATGCAGCAGGCAGAGGACCTGGTACAGGATGCCTTCATCAAGCTTTGGAATAATTGTAAAAAAGTATTGTTCGAAAAGGCCAGGGGCTTTCTATTCGCCGTGGCCAAGAATGCATTCTATAACCAGCAGGAGCATAAGAAGGTTGTCCTGAAGTTCAGCAAATTACCACAGAATAATACGGATACTGAGACTCCGGAATTTCAGTTGGAAGAAAAGGAGTTTATGGATCGTTTGCAGCAGGCCATCGCCGACCTGCCGGAAGGGCAAAGGGAGGTTTTTTTGTTGAACAGAATGGATAAGATGACCTATAAGGAGATCGCGGCCTCTCTAGGAGTATCCCAAAAAGCTGTGGAAAAGCGTATGCATAAGGCATTGGTGAAATTGAGAAAGACGATAAAAAATATTTGAGTTTTTGGGGGTAGGGTATATCAGTATTAGCCTGTTTCCTTAATAACCACAACCAAAAATATGTTCGAAGAAAGAGATGATACCATAATGGCGCGTTGGCTCGCAGGTGAGCTGACCGAGTCTGAGCGCAAAGCGTTTGAGGCATCATCGGAATATGCGGAATATCAACGATTGGAACAGGGATTGACAGCTTTCCAAAAGCCTGATTTTGATAAGGAAGTATTGAGAGGAAAATTGTGGGCAGCTATTGAGAAGCAGCAAAAAACAAAAGTTATCCGGCTTAAACCCTGGTATTACGCCGCTGGTATCGCGGCCTCTATTTTACTCATAGCAGGCCTTTTCTTTAGTCAGGTCAGCTATTCCACCGTTGAAGGCCAAAAAATGAGTGTAGTGCTTCCTGATGGTACAGAGGTAGCCCTTAATGCCATGTCTACCCTAAAGCACCGGCGTTTCTTTTGGACCAATAATAAGGAGGTTGATTTAAAAGGCGAAGGCTTTTTTAAGGTTACCAAAGGGGAAGGATTTAAGGTAAGGACCGAAAGCGGAACGGTATCGGTTTTGGGTACCGAATTCAATATCCGCTCAAGGCCAACCTCATTTGTGTTGTACTGTTATGAAGGCAAGGTACTTTACGAAAATGAAAGGGAGCAACAACGGGCATACTTAAATGTGGGAGATGCCGTTGAATTAAAAGACAACATTTTGCTGGAGTTTAAGCATAGTGATAGCAAACCGCCCTGGCAGGAAGGCAGGAGTAGTTTTTCCAATGCTGAATTGCTGTTGGTTATTGAAGAACTTGAATATCAGTATGGTATTTCGTTCTCATACGAACCCGCTTTAGTTCAGGGACATTTCACCGGGGTATTTGTCCATGACGATCTGGAACTGGCGCTAAAATCGGTGTTTGTTCCTATGGGAATCAGTTATGAACTTTCTAATGACAAGAAAAAAGTTACCCTTAATGCTCCCTAAAGCGATCCGATTTTCCCTTGTCCTTCTTTTGTCCCTTCAATTCTTGCCGCTTAAGGCGCAGAATAGTATTGAAGTAGGTTATGAGAATCTCTTTTTAAAAGAAGTATTAGCGGATATTGAGGAAAAAAGCGGACTAAGCTTCTCTTATTCAGATGAGCTTATCGCGAACAAAAGGGTTACCATAAAGCCTTCGGATCTCAGCCTTGATAGCATATTGAATATACTTGCAGACGATACAGGCCTGCTATTTGAAAAAATAGGGGATAGACAGGTGATCATTAGCGTACCAAAGACTGAAACTCTTGTTTGCGGGTATTTGTTCGATGGGTTGACCAAAGCCCCATTGCCTTATGCGACATTGATTCTTAAAGGTACGGCGAAGGGTTATACCACGGATGAGAACGGCTATTTTGCGATTGATGACGAATCCACGATCAACGGGATACTTGTTCAATACGTGGGCTACGCGGAACGCCTGCTCTTACCAGCGGATTTCACCAGGAACGACTGCGGAAATATTCTCTTGTATCCGCAGGCAGAGACGCTCAACGAAGTTATCGTTCGTTCCTATCTCATCCGTGGGATCGACAAGAATAAAGACGGTTCCCTGACACTTAGTTCTGAAGAGCAGGGCATACTGCCTGGATTAGTGGAGCCGGATATTTTTCAATCCGCCCAATGGGTTCCCGGGATTACAAGTATCAATGAAACGGTTTCCGATATTCAGATCCGTGGAGGATCAGCAGATCAGAACCTTATCCTGTACGATGGGATAAAAATGTACAATACCGGCCACTTCTTTGGTATGCTTTCCATCTTCAACCCTAATATCACCTCAAATGCAACCATTTTTAAAGGTGGGGCCAGCCCTGAATACGGTGACCGCATCTCCGGGGTTATCGACATACAGGGAGAAACAGGAGTGCCAGAAAAGACCAGGGCAGGCCTGGGTATTAACGGAACACAGGCTGATGCCTTTGTGAAAGCCCGCCTGGGTGAATCTGTAGGCCTGGTAGTTTCCGGACGTCGTTCCTATGCAGACGTTGGGGATCTGGGTACACCCACCTTTGATGCCATATCAGAAAAAGTATTTCAGAATACTATCGTGGTCAACGAAGCCAGCGGGCAGATTATAGAGGATGAGGATGAGGAGACCCTGGTTGGTGGAGAAGAAACCTTTTTCTTTTATGATACCAATATTAAACTGATCATTCAACCTTCGGAAAAGGACAGTATATACCTTAGTGGGTTGCTCACAAATAACGACCTGAACTTTCGGTTGCAGGAAGATGAAAACCTGACAGAGGACGCACTGATAACGGAAAATGAGGGTCTGAGTTTTGAATGGATCGGAGAGAAGGGAACAAATTGGCATTATTCCTTTGGGGCTTATTATTCTGATTATGAAAGTTTCTACCGGACCCAGTTTCGCGAGCAACAGCAGATAGAGGAAGACAACCTTAGGCGTAATACCGTGCTGGACTATGGGTTTAATGCGGAGTTGGCTTATGACTTTAGCCGTCAACACGCTATTAAAGGGGGTTATCAATATTCTTCGAACGAAGTTTTTTACCAGCTTAGCCGTGATGAGAATGGTGATGATGGAGAACCGGAGGATGATGAGGACCCTCTGCCTTCAGCGGACGAACGGGATTTCAATGAAGTGTCCAACAGAAAGAATACTACCAACACAGTGTACGGAGCTTATGTTTTCCGGCCGCAAAACAAGGGCCTGATAAGTTTGGGGCTAAGGGTATCTACCTTTTCATTGCTCGATGGCTGGTATTTTGAGCCGCGCCTAAATGTGGAATATCCTCTGAGCAAGCTACTACGCTTGAAGCTCACAGGGGAGAAAAGGTATCAGACCATTAGTCAGCTAGTTGAATTCGACGATACCCGCCTACGCTTGCAAAGCGGTATCTGGACCTTAACTGACGACAATGAATTTCCCTTGCTGGAAAGTGAACAATTCTCCCTCGGCCTGCTGTTCGATTTTAAGGGTTGGATACTGGATGTGGATGGATATGTCAAAAAGATCGATGGGCTCACCACCTTTACCAATGGATTCACCAATGCCTCAGAAAATTATTCCCAGGGTACCAGCGATGTATTTGGATTGGATTTCTTGTTGAAAAAGCAACTCGGAAACTACAGGATTTGGTTGGGCTACACCTACAACAAGGTAGATTACCGCTTTGAAGAATTACAGGATGCTAAATTTCCAGGCAATAATGATATTACCAATAACCTGACCTTTTCTAACACTTACGAGGCAGGGAACTGGCGTTTCTCATTAGGTTGGAATTACCGAACAGGGGTGCCTTTTACCCCGGTTTCGGGTTTTAACGTGGTGACTGGTGATATTGAATTTGAGACTATCAATAGTGGCCGCCTTCCTGACTATCACCGATTGGATGCTTCTCTACAGTACGGCTTCCGGCTTTCATCCAAAAATGAAAGTACAGGTACTATCGGCTTGTCTCTGCAAAATGTGTACAATCGTCAGGTGCCATTGTCGGTGTTTTATCGGGTTGATGAGAATCCGCTTACCGGACTACAGGACATAGACCAGTTGGAGCAACTATCCCTGGGGCTGACGCCTAACTTCCTGCTGAGATTCAACTTTTAAGAGCAGGAGTAGTGATCTACGTTATACGATTCGTAGTTAGACTTATTTGTTCGCATACAGGTATTCACCAACCGCGTTTCCCATTTCCCTGTGGTTATGCCCCACTCCAGGGACAATCTGAATTTTCCAATTGAATTCAACCTTAAGTTCTTCCGCTATCGCCCTGGCAGTATCAAAAAAGAATTTTCCCCTGGACAACCTGTGAAGCCCTTGTTTATCTGCAGTTGTTGATCGTAAAAAAGTCCCACCGGTTTCATTTTCATTATCCATTTCGCCCAAAAACAGCACGAAATTCCGGCCAAAGGCCTGTTTCAACGATTCTCGCTCAATGGGGGCATCTTTCAGGCCAAAGGGCATGGAGTATTCAAAGCTGGGTAAAGTGTAAAAACTGGAATTGGCAGGCATGATATGATTTACCTTGGAATCCTTTTGAAACAAGGCCATTCTATGTAGTATATGACCACCGGCAGAATGCCCGAATATGTCGTAAGTAGTCTGTTTTGAATTCAAATGGGCTATCACCATATCGAATATTCTATCAAAATCGTTGAAAATCCATTGCTCCCGGTTTGGGTTGATCTCAAACTTGAAATTCTCCTCGTTCATTCTGGCGATATTGGTGTTTTCCACATATTCGATGCTGTTTTTCAGTTCTATATTTTTGAGCAATCCGCAAAGATGATAATCCCCAAAACCATATTCCCTCTCATTATACATAGGGGAGAGAATAAGCAGGCCGTATTTTTCAGATTCTTCAATCCACGCGTCCCTGTAACTATCCCCATTTCGACCGGCTCCGGGAATGACTATAAGAATTTTGGAATCTTCATGGAAATTTTCGGGTTTATGGTAGTATACTTTTATGCTCTGACCTTCATGTCCCGGTCCGCTGTCAACAAGAAATGCCCCAGATCCGTTTTGAATGTCTACCTGGTTAACTTGTAGTTCATTTTCTTTGATCAATTTATCCTTGCTCACAAGGGCCATATCGCAATGCGGACAGTTCCCCGCTTCCGAAAAAGTCAATTCATCACAGGGAAGGTCGCAAGGGGGGCATACGTATTCTCCGCTTTTGTTGCGGCAAGAGACAAAGCAGACGCAAATGAGTATAAAAGAAAAGATGAACCTCATATTAGATAGTTAATACCATGCCGATCCTGGCCAGCAAAATGTATCAATGTAAAAGTATACATTGTGACCGAAAGCCCTGCATGATTACATTTTTAATTCTGGGAAGACGTTTTTGCTATACGCTGATAAGTTTAGGCTTAGCCTCTTTTTCCGGATTGATACTTATCATGCAATCCTATTCCTGATAAGATCATAGGGATGCATTTTTCGATTCGGGCGATCTTCGTTTTCGACTGTTTGGGTTGGGAAAAATGGAGTATATATCCTCGTTGCCGCCCCGGTGTCAGAGCTTCAAAAGAAGTTTTCAATACCGGATCCTCTTCAAATTTCATTACCAATTCTTCAGGGAGCGGTTCGGGATTCGTTTTGAAGGCCACTTTTAAACCGGCTTTTTCTATTTCTATAGCCTCAAAAATGTAAGCTTTGATATTTGTTTCAAGCTCCTTTACTTTTCCTACATCCACAAACTTAAACAACCTGGCTGCCTGGGAATTAGGCCCGGGTTTTACCAACAAGGATTTGGCATCGGCCAGCAAAGAACCCTTAAAGAAACTGATACAGCAATACTCCCGTAGAGCACTTAACATGAGTATGTTTTTCCCCTGATAGGTATAACAGGGTGCACCCCATTTACATTCCTCGGTTAATCCGCAATCCTGAACAATGCCTCGTAATAGTTTTAATTCCTCGGTCCACCTATGCACCTTGCAATCCGGTGTTCCACCGAGTTCACATCGTCCACAACCCTCGATGAGATAATTGTCTACGGATTTGTTCATTTCAATATATCGTATGCGTTACCAATTGAAGTGTGCATTATTTCTTTAACGCCATAACTTAAAAATAAAGAAATAATCAGTAATCAGTAATCAGTAATCAGTAGTCAGTAATCAGTAATCAGTAGTCAGTAAACAGTGGACAGTGAACAGTTTATTGTCTAAAAATCCAGCAGTCTAACAATCTAACAATCCAAACGTCTAACCATCCAACAGTCTAAGAATCTAACCATCCAACCATCCAACTGTCTAACAATCCAAACGTCTGACCATCCAACCGTCTAACCATCCAACCGTCTAACCATCTAACCATCCAACCATCCAACTGTCTAACAATCTAACCATCCAAAACATCCAACCGTCCAATTGTCTAATTCTCCAGTTCCCCCAATTTAACAGTTTTACAATTCTTCAAACTACTACATTGTTCCATTTCCTCATTTTCAAATTGATTTACTTTCTTCCTGCTTTGAAATTGCAGTAGTAGTGGGTAACTTAATATGGGGAGGGGTTTAGAACCCCAGTTTCAGTAGGCAGTGGGCAGTAATCAGTGAACAGTGAACAGTCACCAGTAAACAGTTTATTGTCTAAAAATCCAGCAGTCTAACAATCTAACAATCCAAACGTCTAACCATCCAACTGTCTAACAATCCAAACGTCTGACCATCCAACCGTCTAACCATCCAACCGTCTAACCATCTAACCATCCAACCATCCAACTGTCTAACAATCTAACCCTCTAACCATCCAATCATCCAATAGTCTAATGTTACAATTCCTCGATTTCACAATTTTACAGTTTTACAACGCTCCAAGCCACCCCATAAAACTTACACTTAAACTTAAACTTGAGTTTAAACTTAGCCCTGAATCCTAATCACCCTAATGGAGCTCTGGCTCAATTAGTGTACTACCTCACTGATTTGTACCACCGGCTGAATATCCGTATAGTTGGGGATATCACCCAGGATCTGTTCCGCATTAGGTCCGAAGGAATTTTGATACTCGGAAAGCTTGTTAAAGTAAAAATAACCGATAGCCACATAGGGAACAGGCTCGTCCGGGGTCCTGCCACCAACACCCTTGTCGATTTCCATCAGCTGTAAGGAATCACCAAAAAGGCGTGCACACATTGGCATGTGCTTCTCTGAATAGTAATCCATGTTAAACGTCTTCCCTTCTTCATTAGGATACATAATGGCTATCTTGACCATGCCTTTTTTTGCTTTGGGAGCATCGCCGGTGGAAGTCTGCCAACTGGCAAGGAGTATAGCAACTCCGATAATTAAGAGTACGAACTTAGCTTTCATTTTGTTGAGATTTTATAAACTGAATAGGTTACTTTATTTCTTGTGGCCTTGGCCACAACATAGTACAGCAGGGATAAACCCCGCTAAACCAATACGATTTTGTCAAGTTACAGCCTTTTTTGGGGCAATATTGACGATATATTATCATTTCCACTTACGATTTTAATTCTTTGAATGGGAATTCCCTGATTCCTTAACAGTATTTGACCAATTATTGGGCAAAAAACCTATGATCACAGCTTATTACCCAAGCCATATTTGTAGGGCCTTAGGAAGTAATCATAAATTATATTTATGTGATTGGTAAAATAATTAAATAAAATTTTATGGAATATTCTTTTGATCTTTGTTCCGGAAACAAAATCACAAAGTACATATGGATATAAAGGTTTTAACCGAACAACTACAAAAGAAAGAAACAAACACTCCTGTTAAAGTGGCGGTGGCTCAGGGAGACGGCATAGGGCCGGAAATCATGAAAGCTACCCTTAGCATCCTCAAGGCTGCAGGAGCCCAAATCGAACCAGAATTCATAGAATTAGGTGAGAAAGTCTACTTATCCGGTAATACATCAGGCATAGATTCCAAGGCCTGGGAAGCAATCCGAAACAACAAAATAATATTTAAGGCCCCCATCACCACTCCTCAGGGAAAAGGTTACAAAAGCCTTAACGTTACCCTGAGAAAATCTCTGGGCCTTTATGCTAATCTAAGACCGGTTACTTCTTTATACCCTTATGTCCCTACAAATTTCCCTACCATGGACGTGGTCATCATTCGTGAAAACGAGGAAGATCTATACGCGGGAATAGAGCACAGGCAGACGCAAGAGGTCTATCAATGCCTTAAGCTCATAACCAGACCTGGATGTGAGCGAATCGTCCGCTACGCCTTTGAATATGCCAAAGCATATGGCAGAAAGAAGGTTACCTGCATGGTAAAGGATAACATCATGAAACTGACAGACGGCCTGTTCCATAGGGTCTTTGATGAGATTTCAATTGAATATCCTGAAATTCAGGCGGAGACTCAGATTATCGATATAGGTTCTGCGCGATTGGCGGCCAGTCCGGAAAATTACGATGTAATTGTTACTGCAAACCTCTACGGAGACATTATTTCTGACATCGCTGCGGAAATAGGAGGTTCTGTGGGGATGTGCGGTTCGGCAAATATTGGAAAGGAAGTGGCCATGTTTGAGGCTATCCACGGATCTGCCCCCGATATCGCGGGAAAAGGTATAGCGAATCCTTCAGGGCTTATCAATGCTGCGGTGGCCATGTTGGCCCACATCGGACAGGCAGAGATCGGTGATAAGGTGAAGAACGCCTGGCTAACAACCCTGGAACAAGGCTATCACACAGCGGATATCTATCAGGAAGGAGTGAGCGCGCAAAAGGTAAAGACACAGGAATTCGCGGAAAAAGTCATTGAAAACCTGGGAAAAACACCGGATAATCTGACCAAAAGTACTTTGGCCCACGGAAACGGTGTGATTCAAATGCCGGAATACTTCCGCCAACAGCAGTATAAAGAACTGGTAGGTGTGGATGTGTTCCTGGACTGGCAGGGTAAGGATCCTAATGAACTTGGAGACGCCCTCTCATCCCTGGATGTCTACAAATTAAAACTAAAAATGATCACTAACCGAGGGGTCAAGGTATACCCCGAAGGATTAAAGGAAACCTATTGTACAGACCACTGGCGCTGCCGCTTTGTAGGGGTGGACGCTAAAATAAACAGAAGGGAACCTCAGTACGCCCATATTGATTTTGAACAGGTTGTCGCCCTGCTCTCCAAACTAAATTATTTGGGATTCGATGTGATCAAAACGGAAAACCTCTACGAATTCGATGGACAAAGAGGATTCTCCTTAGGACAGGGAGAATAAAAATTAAGTGTTCAGTTTATTATTTTTATGCAAGCGTAGCTGCCGGAAGGCAGCTGCGTTTTTTTATTCTTGCTTTGCGTCTTTTCAGTATTGTAATCACATCGCCTTCTTAATAGGGCTTATATCAGTTCAACCATATTATAACTCTATTACTCAGTCAGACATGGTTTATCATGGTTTTTTCCTTAATTTCAATAACACGGATCCATCTCAAAATTTCAAGACTATACATATCCAATGTTGAAATTTGGTAATTCGCCTGGCCCAAGTTTTCCATAAGCATCATCTCCCATTAGTTCTGGCAATATGTCTGTAACTGACCAAGCTGATAATTATGAAACTGTTTCGAAAAATACGTATAGACCAAATTAACAAGGGACAATTAAAAAAGTACCTACTATATGCCATTGGAGAGATTCTTTTGGTAATGATAGGGATCAGTCTGGCCTTGCAGGTAAATAACTGGAATGAGGCCAGGATCAGGAAGAACACGGAGATCGGTCACTATATGAACATTAGGGATCAGATTGTAGATGATAAGAAATTGATCAGTAACCTTATTGATTACAATAATGGTTATATGCAACAATTCAAATTCGCCTCAGGGCTTATTGAGGCTAATGACCGGAGCCAAATGGACACCCTGGGTCTTATTGTGCGAAACCTTACTAATTATTCCGACTTTGATAGGCATGGTAATATTTATGAAACTATGGTCAATAGCGGGGAGGTCAAGCTATTGCGGAATCATAAGATAGTAGATGGCCTAAGGATATTGGAGGAAAAATACCTTTATATCAATAGGATGGAGAACATTCATTACGATGCCATGATGACCTATGTTGTTTCATCGATCACACCAAGTATTAGATTTTCTGATGCCAATATCGTAAAGCCGGAAAACATATTTTCTGTTGAATTCCAGAATCTTTTATTTTCGCTATTGCAGATTATGGCAGAAAAGGACAAGGTCTACCATGATGCTTTAAATGTGATCGATAACATCACCGAGTTGATAAATGTTGAAATAGCAGAGAAAATGTAATCTTGCATAAACCCTGGAGGTTGCCAATATAATACTGACATATAGAGTGACTTATATTCAACTGTAAGTAGCCACTGAACGCGATTAAAAAATACATTTGTTAGAATAGAAACCAAAGCGTATCTCGACTTTTGGTAGTCAAGGTTGAACCTATGTTTTTTGTATTCGGAATCTTTATAGGAATTTTTTTGGAGTTTTTGTTGCTCGTCAAGAAAAACAAATCCAGAGCCGATATCGTTTTGGCAGTTTGGCTTCTGCTCATCATTATTAACCTGGCATTCAATTATTTACTACACAGTGGTTACCTGTTTAAATACCCAAATTGGTTAGGGATAGATTTTCCGCTGCCGGTGCTCAATGGGCTTTTCTTGTTTTTCTATGTTTCCGAAATAACGGGAAACGCTCCCAAAAACAAATGGGTAAATTTGCTTCATCTTATTCCGGGCATATCGCTTATCGTTCTGGCAATTCCTTTTTACAGTTTAACGGGAGCCGAAAAATTACAGGTCTTTGAGAATGATGGAGCCGGTTTTGAGTGGTACGTCCTTTATAGCAACATCCTGATCCCGTTATCAGGTCTGGTATACGCCATTTGGTCTCTGATCCTTATTAGAAAGCACCAATTAAGGATCCAGGACAACTTTTCCAATACGGACAAAAAAGAATTGCTGTGGCTCAGGTATCTTTCTATGGGCTTTGTTATTATTTGGATATTGACCATTTTCTTTGACAGTACCATTATCTTTTCCGCAGTGGTAGTTTTGGTACTTTTTATTGGCTTTTTCGGAATAAATCAATTGAATATATTTTACACTGCAACTTCGGAATTACCAGTCCGGCAAAATGCCAATACCCCTGAGTCTTCCGTAGCAGAAAACTCCAAAGCGGGCCAGGCTGTTACCCGTCGCTACGCCAAGTCCGGTCTTACGGAAGAGATAGCCCATCAAATCAGTACCAGGCTAAATGAACTTATGATCACAGATGATGTATACAAGAATGAAGAGCTCACGCTGTCTGAGTTGGCTAAATTGGTGGACGCCCATCCCAATCATCTTTCTCAGGTGATCAATGAGCAGGAAGGAAAAAACTTCTACAACTATATCAACTCCATTCGAATACAGGAGTTCATAAAACTTGCTTCACTTCCCGAAAACAGCAAATACACCAAAATATCTTTGGCTTATGATTGCGGGTTTAGTTCTAAATCCACTTTCAACAAACACTTCAAAAACTGCACCGGAAAAACACCCACCGAATTTTTCGATTATTGAGAATAAACAGCTACTTACCTGGCTCCGCCTGAGTACTCGTACGCGTTTTTTTACCTGATCTATAACTGCTTTAAGTATCACGAATTGAGATAGTTACTATAGCTTCCCTATAGGCTCGTACACCTTTTCCGGACCTGCCTGTAAGCCAGGTCCTTTTACTGATAGATCTGCCTCATCTTTGTCCTGGAATACAACGATAAACCCAGGACGGTATATCAGTAATTAAGTAAAGATCATGAAAACCATAACTAGAAAGAGTACAATACAGCACCCACATTTTGTCGTAGGATTTGGTTGGGGTGGGGTAAGAATACCATCTGATAGGAAGCAAGACATCAAACAGAAATCAAAATCAGTGCCGGCAGGCTTTTAGCCATGCGTGCGCCTTCAAATACAAGAGTTTATTTATCAATCATCATAACTAAAATCGTTTAAACTAAAAATCATGAAAAAAATGAAATTAAAAATGTCAGAATTATTTACAACAACATTTGCCCTCTTTTTGTCTCTTACAGTGATAGGACAGGTAGACGGATGGAACCCGAACCTGGAATTAAACGCGTCAGAAGCCATGCAAATCGTTTTGGAAAAAAGTCCAAAGTTAGAATCATTTAAAGACGAGGCCTATGGCTATGCCGTATTTCCGAAAGTCACGAAAGCCGCTATAGGAGTAGGAGGGGCTGCAGGAAATGGAATAGTCTATGAAGAGGACGAAGTAGTCGGAAGAGCCCACCTGAAACAAGTAACGGCAGGAATTCAATTTGGAGGTCAGCAATACATAGAAGTTATCTTTTTTGAAAACGAAGAGACCTTTGAAAAATTCACGAACGGAAAACTTAAATTCGATGCCCAGGCATCTGCCGTAGCTCTTAAATCAGGAGTATCAATTGATGCAGCATATCAAGATGGTGTGGCTGTATTTACTTTGACCAAAGGAGGAGTAATGTATGAAGCTTCCATTGGAGGTCAGCATTTCAATTATCATCCTAAGGTAAAGACGGGGACATCCAAATAACCTAAGCCTGAATATCATAATTTCAGCTTGCTACAGGTAGTTTAAGAACTGCAAAAGTACGCTGATGCTTATAACAATCCTGAAATGCACAGGTGGATCAAGGCCATAGAAAAGGGCCGCTTACTGCAATAAGCGGCCCTATAAATTTCTAAACGGATTGTGGTAGTGACTGGTTCCAGACTCCCGTTTTTACTGTTTTTTCAACGTATTCCACAAAGTCTGTGGCTTTTCTGCCCAATACCCGTTCTACATCCCGAGACACCTCCTGGTTGTCCGGATTTCCAAGGACCTCTTTGAACAAATAACCAAATAGCCATACATAAGAATCAGGCAGGCCTGCGGCTTTCATTCCTTCTTTAAATTCTTCAAGGGATATAGGGTGATATTGAAGTTCCCTGCCAATACCTTCAGACATGGCTTCCACCAGCTGGGCAAAGGTCATTTTCCTGGGTCCTGTAACCGTTATGGTTTCTCCATTATAGGAGTCATCTACCATAACTTTGGTCACCACGTCCGCAATATCGTCCGCATCTACAAAGGGAATCTCAGCCTCCGGCATGGGTAGGGCCACATGTCCGGCCAAAACCCCTTCTAGAAATGCCCCTTCGCTAAAGTTCTGGTTGAACCAGGAAGCTCTGACCAGGGTGTAGTTCAGGCCGGAATTTGCAACGATCCGCTCACAGGCCTCTGCTTCTGTTTCCCCTTTACCGGACAATAATACTACCTTCTCCAGTCCTTCTTTTAGTGCAGCTTTAGTCAGTGCTTCTATGGCATCTTTTGCCCCTGGCACAGCCAGGTCCGGATAGTAAACTATATAGGCTCTGTCCATACCTTTAAGTACCTGGGAATAGGTGGATTCGTCTTCCCAGTCGAATGCTGGTTCGCTTTTTCGGGAGGCCACCCTTACCTGATGTCCCAGCTGATTTAATCCTTCTACTACTCGGCGACCGGTCTTACCAGTACCTCCGATTACTAAGATGTTGTGTTTCATTTTTACGAGATTTAGAATATTAGAGATGATTTTATTTAAATGTTTTTTATGTGTGTAAATAGCGATAGCACTGCCAGGATGAAAGCTATTACGGCACAGATGGTGCGTATCAAGTGCCAGCGGTTCCAGTGCTGTTCATAGTACTCCCTGAATTCTGCCATCTTACTGCTACTCAGATCTTCAAGCTTAAGAACATCCAGTTGATCGTTCAGCGGTACATTCCCGAAACCGGTTACACCCACAGTCCCTATCAGATAACAAATGGAGGCCGCCAGGATTAGCCAGAAAGCTGTTCTATTCAAATTGAATTCGTAAATACTGGCAATACTTAGAAAGACTATACTGCCAAAGAATACCGCGAAAAACCGCGGATTAAGAATGGCCCGGTTAATGGATTGCATGGTTTGCAGGTAATTTGAATTTTCCAGATTCTGAGTGCCTGGGATAACCGACACAGACCAGGCGTAGAACAGGCCTGCGGAAAGTCCTGTCAGGATTACGGCTCCGAGAAGGACGAATGTTTTGATAGATAGCTCCATGATAGTTGATGTTTTTGATTATGAAGCAAATCTATGCCGGACAGTAGAGGCATGCTTGATAGTTCAAGCCAATGTTTTGACACTTTAAGCCAAAAGAAGTTTATTGAGTGTTTTTCCGGAATTCAGTAGGAGAAAAGCCGGTCCATCGCTTGAAGGCACGATTGAAAGCGCTTTGTTCGGAGAAGCCGGTTTCAAAGGCGATCTCAGCGATACTTCGGTTGGTGTTTTTAAGAAGGTCTTTGGCTAATCTTTTCTGCGTTCTCATAATAAGATCCCGGAAAGTGACCCCATTTTCTGAAAGCCTGCGGGTCAAGGTTCTGTTGCTCATCCCGATATGATCACAGATCTGTGCTATACTGGGGATACCGCTGGGTAAAGCATCTTTAATGAGGGATTCCACATCCGAAGCAACTTTATTGGTACTTACCTCCAGTCCCCTGGTTTTCTCTTCAACCCTTTCTACCAAAAACTTATTGATGCTTATATCGGCTTTAGCCGTGCGGGTTTCAAGGTCTGCCGTCTTATAGGTAATGGAATATTTGGGTTGATTAAAGAGGACAGGGCAATTAAATGCAGCCTCATGGCTACTTAGATTACCTGGAGGATCATGTTTAAAAGTCACCTGGGTAGGGGTGATATCAGTCTCTGTCATGGCCTGTAGCACAACAACTGTGGCAGACAGCGTTGCTTCATTGGACAATTCCAGGCCTCTTCGATGCGGTTCTCTATGGAGTAAGATATGCGACTCATCCCCCTTTTTCTCCACGGTAAAAACATAGGTATTGGAAAGCAGTTTGAAATAGCGTTCGCTTCGCTCAAAAATTTCACCGGCCCATGAGCAGGTTCTCCAGGAAAGGCCGAGTACCCCGTAGTCCTCTATTTTCATTTCCTGGCCCACTCTAATTGCGAATCCCGGCCCTAATCTTTCGTCAAGGATCTCGTGTAACTCAAAGAAATGATCCGCAGGTACGGCCTGCAGGCTCTGCATACTTTCGGGGCTGATGGGCAAATCCTTAAGTTCATCTACATCCATACCTTCATGTATGGCATGATTGATCATTTTCTTGTAAAGACTTATCGAGATATAGTTCATAGGAATAGTATAAAAATAAGGAGAATGTGTAATTTTTCCCGAATATCCCTGAGCCAAATGAACATTTATGTGGACATGCTGGCTATCATCATTCAGACGGATAAAGAAAAGAAGTTCTGCTTGCTTTAAAACTGTTTCAGCAAGGTTATCTTACTGATAAACTGAGAACTGCTCTGCACCGGATCGAAAATATCTGTTGTAGTGTCGTTAAATACGAGATAAATGAAGGACAAGGGCATATACTCCCAGCTAAAACGAATATTCCATCTTCCCTGCTCATTAAAGCTGTTGTACTGATAGAAACTGGAGAGTTGTACCCTGGGATTAAGAGCTAAGCGCAAATTGGCCGTATAGAGATCGGTTTTCAGATCTTCCTCCATTAGGCCTACCCCTTTTATATCATTGTGTTCATAATTTAAGGTAAGGGTTGTGTGGGGGATAGGAGCAAATCTGGCCGCGGCGTTGATTGTAGTTCTGCTGCCATTGTAAAAATCCCCAAAGTCCAATCCGATATCCCCGGACCATTTTTTGGAAAGGTCTGTATTGAACTGAACCAAATAGCGCGTATAAAAATACCTGTCCTGTTCAATTTCAAGACCCAAAGGAGCGAAATCAAAATTGATGTTTTGCCAGGTTGGGGTAGTGGAGATCTCCAGAAAACTGTTGTCCTTAAACCAGGTAAATACCGGAAAGATATACAGACTGGCCTGTTGAAAACTGCTGGGATCTGTGGCGTCATGGTTGTAGTTGGCGAACACTCCCGGATCCCACCTCCTGATCCAATCGATCTTTTTGGGTCTCCAGATGTAGTAGCCACCGGGGTTGTGCCTGATCACATCGTTTTGCCTTACAAAACCCATTCTGGGGTTGTAATTGGCATCAGTGTACTCCGTAACCCATCCGTAATAGTATTTGTTGGAATCATTTCCGACGAAAATTCTTCCGGCATAACCCGTTTCCCCACTGAGCTCGTCTATGGAAGTTGAAAGTAAGTATTGAATATCCCATTGACTGGCAGGTCTTATTTGTCCGTCCAGGGTAATGGTTGTATTGTTGTTGCTTTCAAGGCCTAATTCCGAATAACTGTCGTCCAGACGGTGGGTAACCATAAGGCCTATATTATTCTCCCTGCCGTAGTTTTTTAAATATCTGAGGACCCCGAAATTGGCCCCGGCGGAGTTTTCTGTTTCACGCTGTCTTACAAATAAAGCCGCTAGGGCATTCCCTTCGGTGCGTTGGGTAAATCTGGCGCCCACATCAATAGGTGCGGGAATAGCATTGAATTCCCCCTGAAGCCCGATTCTACGGCTAAAGAATGGACGTATGGACTGTTGTAAGCCGCCTGCCCAGATCCCGGAGTTTTCTAAAAAGAACTGCCTCCTTTCCGGGAAAAAGATATTGAATCGCTCCAGGTTGTTTACCGCCCTGTCTACGTCTGCCTGGGCGAAATCCGTATTGATCGTAAGGTCCAGTACTGTTTTAGGGTTGACCGCCCATTTGGTATCAAAACCCACTTTTGGTTCATTCAACCTGTCTATTAGTATATCCCCTTCTTTGTTCTCGTCGTATTGATATAAGGCATATGGCTCAACACGAATATTTGTAGAGGGTGGTGGAGCCTGGATCCCTACCAGTTTAGCGGCATAGGTCATACGGTAGGGAGTGAAAGACTGGGGGATTGCCGGATAGGTGGAGACCTCAATGTCCCGTCTGGCATAGCGGACCAGAGTAAAACCGAGTTCTATCGCATTCCCTTCCTCAGGGAGGTTGTAACGCAAGGACTTAAAGGGTATACCCATTTCCACCGTATAGCCATTTGCAGTCCTTTTTGTTCTTACCCGCCAAAGCGTGTTCCATCCAGTATCGAAGTTGTTGCCATTAAAATTCTGGAAATCCCGCTGGTTTCCATAAGGTGTGGTCTGGAAACCCTGGGCATATTGTTTTAAGTTTTGGGGGTCAAGGGCAACGCCGAAAAGATCGTTTACGCCCCAACTGAAATCCCTTCTCAGATCCTGGATGCGAATACCTTCCAATCCTACCGAATCTTTACAAAAGGCGCCAACGTAAAGGTTTTTGTCGTCGTACAAAAAACGGACCTCAGTCCGGTACCTTACAGTACCTCCCTGCCTTGGTTCGGTTCTAAAAAAGTCGTCCGTAACTATGGCTTGCTCCCAGTCCGCCTCGTCCAGGGATCCATCCAATTTAATCTCGCCAACGGCCTTTGAAACTTTAACTTCAAAGGGCTGGTCCGGAGGAGGAAAATTATCTTCCTCATTTTCCTGGGCCCCTAACCAGTTGACGTTAACCAGAAGTATACACAGAAGAATCCTATACATATCAGTTGGCAGTTAGAATATTGCCCTTTTTGGAACTTCTTGAAACCGTAAAACCCAATCCGAACAATGCGATAGCAATCAGCAAAAGGACAGGAATCACGCCAAAAGAAGCAGATGATCGCTGTTCAAACTGGAATTTCGGGAGATTGGGATAGTCTTTCTGACTAAAGTCTTGATTGTTGTATAAAAAGGGCATGAAGTGCTGACGCCAGTCCGATGCAAATCCTACCACTTGTTTTCTAAAATTTTCATAATCCCTGGTGGATGTACCTGCCATCTGGTTCAGGGATTCCTGGACAATGATTGCAGGGGACACCCATTTGAAACGGCCTATCCAGTCCTGCTGCTTCTGTAATTGCCCCTCAAACTTGTCCACTACCGGAGCAAGCTCCTCTTTGACTAGCTTTTGGGATGCCATATATCGGTGGTAAAACCCGCGATACTGGGTAGTGTCGTTAATTGCGTATTCCGGATGATCCCTTAGGAAATTGTCTAGTATTTCGTCCTGTTTCTTGGTTACTTCCGCCTTTAAATCCCGCATTTGGTTGATCATTAGAGTACGTGAAGGCATGGGGTACAGTGTATTGCCCAACTGGTTCAACATGGAAGGGGCCAAAAGCACGAATACTACCCAGAGTCCTAAAAGAGCAACGGCATTTTTAGCCGAGGTACCCACCCATAGATTGATCAGGAATGCCAACGCAAACCAGAATAGCATATAGGTGATAATCAAACCCAATAGGCCCAAAAAGCCTGTCATTTCAGTAAATGGGTTGAGGCCAACGGCAAAAAATATGATGGTTAGAGAACCTATGACCAGTATGGACAACCAAAAAAAACGCAGTCCTAATTTTTGCAATACCCAACTCTGGATCCTTATGGGTTGCGCTGCCAATAACCTAAGCGAACCACTTTCCCTTTCAGCTGAGAGCACGTCATAAGAAAAGGCGATAATAAGCAAGGGCAACAGGTATACTATAACAAAAGCCAGGTCAAAACTGCCGAATAATAATTGGACGGGACTGGTCATCTCTGCAAAATTAAGAGCGGAATCGTCTCCCGATACCCTGGGTTTAACGTAATGAGTGAAAAGATCGGCCTGTCCTGTAGCGATAAAAGCCATGGACTGAGGTTCCATTGCGGCCACCCTTGGGTGATAATTACCCACTGCCATAGGACTGGTAGGGATCGTCCAGGGAGATGCGCTGACCTCCATTCCGCCTTCAACGGAATCCAGTAGTTTCAACATCACTGCGTCGTTTTCTTTTACTTCTTCCTTGGCAGCGGTAATATCTCTTTTACGCTTTTCAACCTTTTCCAGCCCATTGTATATTGAAAACCCGAAGAGCAGCAACAACATAATACTCAAAAGTTGTATCCATCGACTGCGCAGTAACAGTTTTAATTCGTATTTGCAGTTATATGATAACATGGTCAAATGGTTTTGGTTGTAAACATTAATAGTCCAAAGGAAGCCATCAGCCAAATACCTAAAATGAAAAGGTTGGATCTGTTATCGGAAAGGATGGTACCCAGCTCTGGCGGATTGTATTCAAATGCCGGAAGCTCCTTCCAAAAATCTGCATCGGCCCTGTAGGACCATTGCCCAAACTCGGAGTTTTCAGCAAAGTTATCGTTCAAAAATTTCTGGGTTGCGATTCTATAAGACTCCGCGGCATCAGCAAAATCCCAATGTGTGGCATAGTCGGTATGAGCTATGGACATACTCAAAAAACGAGCCGGGAGATAGGGAGAAATAGCTGCTAAACCCTTGTAAATCCTCGATTGTTTGATATATTGATCCTTCAGGTAATTATAGTGCTTAAAGTATACTTCCGCTTCGTGTTCTTCACCTTTTTGCATGCGGTAGGCATCAAAATTGAAAGGCAATTGATGAAGGCTATCAACACCGTGTTCTTTGAGCACCTGTTCCTGCAATAGTTTGGCCTGCTTGCTCCATGGATTGTGCCCGTCCAACCCCTCTTTTTTATCCTTTAATACATTGGCGGCAAATTCTTGTCGGGTAGGATAGGGATATTTGGATTCCGCAATATTGCTGGCAGCCTTTGGCGCTGCAAGGCAGGCAATAATCCAGATGCAAAGCGCGACCACCAGGGAAATCCCCGATCTTTTGGCCAGCGATGATATCAAAAGGACGATATTGATAAAGATGATGTAATAGGCCACGAAGACCACAAACATTATAAAAAGAGAGCTCCAACTAAACACGCCAAAATCGTCAAGATTACTCAATACAATACCTGCTACCAGAAACAGGGCTGCTGTAATAATCAAAACAGGGAAGAAAAGGGCAGTCCATTTTCCCAATGCCCATCTCCAGGCAGAGACCCCCTGACTTTTAAGTAGTGTCAGTGTTCCCATTTCCCGCTCTTTGGTAAAACTGTTGTATCCAAGGAGCACAATGAGTAGGGGTATGATGAATAATAGTATAAAATCCGGAGTGAGATCCCCAAAACGCGCTAAGCCGGTCTGATCCGTCGCAGCGCTGAATTGTGCTTCGTTACGCTTGTGAGCTTCCAGGAAAATGGAGGTTCCGGCGTATTTATCTACACCCTGATCTAAAAGGGAAAGCGGATATTTAGGTTTAAAGGCATAAGTACCATAATGTGCTGCCGAATGGGGGTTCTTTTCACCCTGGTTGTCCCAAATGGCACGTTCGGATCTTTTAGCTAGTTCGTATTGCTCGTTCACATTTTTATACTGCCTGGCGCTTATCAAGGCCGCTACTCCAAGCAACACGATCACGATCAAAAAAGCAATGCGCACACGCCCGTCGCGCATGAGCTCCCGGGTTTCCTTGAGAAATGTTTTAGAGATCATAAGACTAACTCTTTGTATTCCATAGTATTGAGGTAGGCCTGCTCCAGCTCCGAAAGACTTATGTCTTCTGCTACCAGCTGTTGTCTTAGGCTACCGTCCTTCATGATTCCAATATGCGTGCCTACCTCTTTGGCTCGGAACAGGTCGTGCGTGGCCATTAATGTGGCCACACCTTTGGTTCGCAACTTTTGTAACAATAGTCCGAATTCATTGCTGGCTTTGGGATCCAGACCGGATGTGGGCTCATCTAAAAGCAGTACTTTGGCATCTTTCGCCAGGGCAATTGCTATTCCAACCTTCTGCCTCATCCCCTTGGAGAATGTTGAAATACGCATTCCAAAAGCATCTGTCTGTAATCCGGCCTCGGCAAGAAATCCTTTGAGATCCGCATCTGAAAGCTTTTTCCCCGCGATCCCGGAAAAGTAATCCAGGTTTTCCACGGCGCTAAGGCTGGGATACAGCATAAGGTTTTCCGGGATATATGCCAAAAATCTTTTGGTCTCTTTCGGGTTTTCCTGCACGTTTAGCTGGTTGATGAATGCACTGCCCGAAGTTGGCTCAATGAAGCCTAATAACAGGTTGATCGTGGTTGTTTTTCCGGCACCATTTGCTCCTAAGAGGCAGTAGATTTCACCTTGTTTTACCTCGAGTTCCAAATGGTCCAGTGCCGTCTGTTCACCGTACTTTTTGGTAAGGTTGTTAGTTATGATCATCGCTTTGAATTATAAATGTTATAAGAATACTGCGCCTTGCACTACCAGATTATCTGATGGTGACATGTATTGGTCTAAAGGGCCAGTTTAACTGAACCCGGATTCCAGAAATGGAGATTTTCAGCACAATACCCGGGGTGGTCCGCGGAGGGAGAGGATCTCAAAAGATCGGGAGCTGATCAGGGTTTCCCTGAAGGTTGAATTATGGAAGGAATTGGTGAAAGAGGGGCTAACTTCAGGAAGCGGCTCTACATAGAGCTTTTGTCCTAAGAGTTTTGCACATAGCTCACAATTGTGGTAGGTTTCCTGGATTTGGGTATCAGAAAAGGTTGTGTGATCTACGGTATGAACCTTGTGGTGTGAAGTAAGCGCATGAACTGCATGAAAGCCCATTTGCACCAGCAGTAGAATTGCCAGCGTAAGGCTATAGCAGTTTTTTAAAAAGGCCTTCTTCATCTTTAAAAGGGAGCGGAGATTATCCGCTCCCAATCTTAATTAGTCCGATCTTATTGGATCGTTAAATCAAATGTTTCCGTAATATCGGTTTCGCCACCGGCACCCGCCAGGGTACCGTCGTTGGGCTTCGTAGGCTCATGGCGAAGGGTAACGGACAGGGTGGCCGCTCCGGCGTCGCCGGTGGTCAGGTCGAAACTCAAACCAACAGGGTTGCCGTCTCCGTCCTCGTCGTCGTATTCAACACTGGCTATATTACCGGTGGTGACGAAAATGAACTGGTGTTCATCGTCTTCCGCTTCCACCTCTTCGGTTACATTCTCCGGTGGGGTTTCCGTTTCGTTTAGCAGAACAATAGAGCCGTCATAAGTAGTGTTTGCGGCCAGATCGCCGGAAACAGTAACAACAGGCGCGTCAGGACCATCGCCGTCCAGATCTCTTGTCTGCAGGGTGATGTCCGTACCACCACCCTGAGGAGACAGGGTAACGGTCATGGTGGTTATCACCTCTTCTTCATTTACCGGGGCTGGAGCATCATCATCATCTGAACATGCGACAAACAGGCTTCCGGTCAGGGCTAAAATGGATAAAAACTTAATGTATTTCATAATTGAATTAAAAATTAGGATTATTGACTATATATGTACTTCTCGGGTATTCGGATATAGGATCTATCACTAAGATCGACGATGGTAGCGCACAGAACGATTCAATGCTATTGGTATATATATACCATTCCTAAAGATGTGTGATAGGCTGTAAAGCTCGGAAAGTCCTGCAGATACTGCTACTAAAGCAAAGATGGAGGGGGTCTGCAGAACAGTTTATTCTCTTGCAGACTTAAATTGACCTGAAAGTCAATCGCGGTAATTTTGCTACTGGATTCCGGTAAGGGAGGATTTTCCTCTGAAATCTCAAAGGAAACAGCCAGGGCTTCTGACTGCTGATTGTCTATGCATAACAAACAGAGCTCACATTGAGTGTCCTGTCCGTTCATGGTATCGTGATGTTCGTAGATATGAAACGCAGTGGCCTTTGCAAGCATAAGCCCTGTGAATAGCAGAACACCAAGATATTTTAAGACATCTTTCACAATTCCACAAATCTAGAGGATTTTCAGCAGCTTTTTGTGTTAAGGATATTATAATTTTTTGTGGAAACAGCTTGTTTGCCAGGCATGCCGGATCCAATTAATGATCAATTAGGCTTAGCATCCAGCAGTGATGTGAGGAACGAAGTGTAACCCCAATTTCAGTAATCAGTAATCAGTCCTCCTTCGCTAAAGCTTCGGCGGATAAATACAGTAAACAGTAAACAGTAAGCAGTAAACAGTTCGTCTTCCGATAATCTCACTATCCAACCGTCTATCAATCCAACCGTCTATCAATCCAACCGTCCAACAATCTCATTCCCCAATTCCTCAATTTCACGGTTTTACAATTCTTCAAATCATCCAATCATCCAACCGTCTATCAATCCAACCGTCCAACAATCTCATTGCCCGATTCCTCAATTTCACAGTTTCACAGTTTCACAGTTTTACAATTCTTCAAATCATCCAATCGTCCAACCGTCTGTCAATCCAACCGTCCGAAAATCTCATTCCCCGATTCCTCAATTTCCCAGTTTTACAATTCTTCAGATCATCCGATCATCCAACAGTCTATCAATCCAACCGTCCAACCGTCTAATTCCCCAATTCCTCAATTTCTCAATTTCACAATTCTTCAAATTGTTCCATTTCCACATTTTTAAATTGAATAATAGTCTTCCTGCTTTCAAAATGCAGTGTCAAACCTTAACTTGAGTAAGGGGTGGGGTCTAGACCCCAAAAATTGGAAAAAATCAATTTTGTAGGCAATGGGCATTGGGCACTGAGTACTGGGAAGTTGGCAGTCCTACTGTCGGTAGTGAACTATCCTCCTAATATCTATGGCGGTTAGTTATTATGAGTTCTAAAATTCATCATCAGATCTTTGAAGGCAATCCCAATCCTTAAATTACTTACGTCCTGGTTATAATTAAACAAGTCTTCCGAATAACCACCAAAATACTGCAGGTAGACAAATTGGTTGCTATTTTTTGAGATCTTAAAACTTAAGCCCGCTTTTATAAAGCCAGTCAACTTATCATCATAAGCGGGTTGAATATCCATATCGAAAAACAGGTTCTTTACAGGACTATAGGTAGCTCCTAAAGCGAAGAATCCACGAAAGGAGGTAATATCTTCGTTATCACTTAGATCCCCTGCAGGGATCCAGACTTTCGCCCTGAATTGCCAGTCTGTGCCATAAGGCTTGAAATACTGCAGTGCGAAATAGTTCCAACTCCGGGAATTCTCGCCATCCCTACCGTTGGATTCATGTTCAAAGGCAAACCAAAGTCCGGATTGGATACCTTCATCGTTGACAAAAAGCTTGGCGAGCCCCAGGGCAGGGTTGTAATTGGTTTCCCTAAAAGGAAAGGATTCCAGGTAAATGTTCCAGAACGACTTTTGCCGATACGTTATAAAAGGAAAAACATCCCAGGGTAGATCCACATTGGTCAGGCGCTGCTTAAATCCTATCTCAAATTTAGCGTCACTGGTTTCTGAAGTGATATCCTCATTTAGGGAAATGCCTGTTACGAAATAGTTATCCCCGTACATGGTGAAGGCGGGCAGACTGCGAATGTACTTCTTGTAGTTTGAGCTATCCAATACTACTTCCTGGCCCTGAGTATCAACGGAAATGGTCGTGATCAACAGTGCCGCAACCAGAAAGGTCATTCTTGTTTTTTGTAGCTCCATACGGCTGCCGTGTTAAAGAGTATTGCCAGGACAAAGGTGTACAAAAATTCCATTTTAATATCGGCCAGGCCACTCCCTTTCAACAAAACCTTTCTGGATACTGAAATAAAATGTGCCAAAGGATTTGGTATAGTGGCGTATTGTGCCCATTTGGGCATACTGTCAATAGGTGTAAAAAGTCCACACATGAGCACAAATATCAGGACAAAGAAGAAGGCAACAAATATGGCTTGCTGCTGGGTCTCTGCAAAATTAGAGATCAAAAGCCCGAATCCAAGTACGCAAATAAGGTTGACGATGGCATAGGCAAAAATAAGTCCGATATTACCTCGCATCGGGATGTCAAAAATGAGCTTACTGGCAATTAGTCCAACGGTAAGGAGTAGAAGCCCCAGACATAGAAAGGGAACCAGCTTCCCCAGGATGAATTCCCATTTCTTAATAGGTGTGACATTGATTTGTTCAATAGTCCCGATTTCACGTTCGCGAACCGTGTTCATAGCCGTAAGCACGATGGTCAGCAAGGCTGTAAGTTCTGCTAATATTCCGGGAGCCATAAAATGAGGATAATCCAATTCCGGGTTGTACCAGTTGTTGGAAGTAACCACAATGGGTTTATTGGGTTTGGCCAGGTCTGGGAAAAGCATGGGCTCCTTAGCCCTTATCTCCCCGTTTAAAGAACCGATGATGCCAGACAGATAACCCGAGCCTACAGTAGCTTGTTGTCCATTGATCGCATTGACCAAGGTCTGTAGTTGAGGTGCTTCACCCCTGTAGAACTGCTTTTCAAAGTCACTGGGAACTTCAAGTACGATATCAACCTGGTCCAATTGCATAAGGTCTAAAGCCTCTTTTTTGTTAAAAGGGGTGGCGACCAACGAAAACCTGTCATTGGCTACAATTTTGTTGGACAAGGCCCTTGATAACTCACTTTGGTCCAGGTCTACCACCGCAACCCTAACATCTTTGACCTCGTTGGATGCAGCATTGGAAAGAATTATGAGTTGGATTATAGGCAATAAAGTCATCATAGGTAATAAGGCCTTATTCCTAAAAATCTGGATGAATTCTTTTTGTATCAGAAATCTTAATCGTCTCATGGTTTCAGGTCTTATGTTTACTCCAGCCTAATTTTAAAGTTCCTCCACGACAAAAAGAGAAAGCCCAATGTCATGGCCAGGAGCACCGCTATTTCAAAAAGAATGAAGTTCAGTCCTACACCTCTCAACATCACACCCTTCAGGATCCGAATGAAATAAGTAGCAGGAATTATTTTTCCGATATACTCCAGCACAACAGGCATACTTGCCAATGGGAAAATAAATCCGGAGAGCAGCATGGAAGGCATCATCAATCCCATAAGGGATTTCATCATGGCCTCCTGTTGGGTTTTGACAGTGGTGGAAATTAGGATCCCAAGACTTAAGGCTGTAAATACATATAGAAAACACATACTCAATAGCAATAAGGTGCTCCCTAGTACAGGTACATCAAAAACAAAGAATCCTATAAGAATTACTACAATAGCATTGACGAATGACAACAGGGCATAGGGGGCTACTTTCCCCAAAATTATCAGCAGTGGGGACAGGGGAGAAACCAACAAGATTTCCATGGTCCCTATCTCCTTTTCCTTTGCAATGGTCAATGAAGTGAGCATAGCACATATGATAAGGAGGATCAAGGCTATGGTACCCGGAACAAAATTATAAGCGCTGGCCAACTGAGGGTTATAAAGCATACGACTAGCCACATTAATGGTGTACGGATCTGTAGGTTCATTTCGCTTTTGGCGCTGAAAGCTCTGGGTCATCTCCGTCAGATACTGTACCAGGGTATTGGCATTGTTTGGGTCAGATCCGTCGGTTATAACCTGAATTTGAATGGAATTTCCGGCGTAGAAATCTTCGGAAAAATTATCTGGTATGGAAACGACAAGTTTCGCTTTTCCTGCTTTCATCCCTTCTTCCATCTCATTAGGTGATCCCAATACCCTGCGTACAATAAAGTTGCCAGAGCTTTGCAAGTGATTGATGTATTGTTCACTGGTCTCATCCTTCGCGTAATCCATAATATCAATCTCCGCATCATTGAATTCATTGGTAACGGCATAGCCGAAAATGAGTACCTGTGCCAAGGGCATCCCAAAGAGTATTAAAAGGGTGCGTTTATCCCTCAAAATGTGATAGAATTCTTTCCGAATGAATGCCAGCAATACCTTAAACATGAACCGTTTCTTAAAGGATGAATCTCAGTTTGATAGCGATCTCAGCTTCGTTTAGCATAAACACACATTTTTTATAACTGGGTTTCCCCATTTTGGTAAGATTGGATGCGCCAACGGGTTCTTTGGGCATACCTATGAAATTAGTCTGGATCTCCCCATCCATATTTTGGTCATGAAACACGGATACGGCATAGTCGCCGAAGGGTACCTCAGAAAAGGTAGCTGTGGCCACATCATTAAATTCCTTAACATAAACCTTTTTGAAAGCCTTATCGAGTTCTTTGGGAAAGCCGTCGGCCTGATTAAAGAGCATAAAAACGATCTGCCCCTTGATTTCGTCTATTCCGGTTACGGTAACGGTAATATTTCCTTTGGAAGCTGATCTCTTTTCAGCGGTACTAAAACTCGTTGTGATTGAAGCAATAAGTAAGACAAATGCAATTTTTTTCATGAGGTATAATTTTAGGGTTAACGTGCCAGTTTTAGGAATACTTCGTCCATGGAGCCGGCTTCAAATTGATCTTTTAGTTTATCTGGTGAGTCCAGGGCTTTGATTTTACCCGCGACCATTATCGATATGCGGTCACAGTATTCTGCTTCGTCCATATAATGGGTCGTCACGAAGATAGTCCTTCCCAATTCGGCTGCCTGATAGATCGCTTCCCAGAATTGCCTTCTCACCATGGGATCCACCCCTCCGGTAGGTTCGTCCAAAAAGACAATTTCGGGCTCGTGTACCATAGACACTGCAAAAGCCAGGCGTTGTTTCCAGCCTAAAGGCAATGATTTTACCAATTTAGTTCCGACCTGGTCCAGATTTAACTCTTCCAATATGTGGGAAGTTTTGGTCTGGATCTGCTGTCTTGACAGCCCGTAAATACCACCGTAAAACCGGATGTTTTCTTTTACTGTCAGATCTTCATACAGGCTGAATTTTTGGGACATATATCCTATTCGTTCCTTGATGCGTTCCGATTCTTTAAGCACATCAAATCCTGCTACCTTACCTTTGCCGGATGAAGGCTTGCTCAAGCCTGTAAGCATACGCATTGCTGTGGTCTTTCCTGCCCCGTTTGCACCCAGGAAACCGAAGATCTCTCCTTTTTCCACTTCAAAGGATATATTGTCCACAGCCTTAAAATCCCCGAATTTTTTGGTAAGGCCAGCTACCTCTATCACTTTGGTTTCAGACATGGCCTTCGGTTTTATGCGAAAGCTCAAGAAAGACATCCTCAATACTCGCTTTGATTTTTGATACGATGACGTCTGCAAAGCCTTCAGACCTGAGCTGGTCCTGCAGGTCTGCAGCAGACATCCTTTCAGAGCTGATAAGATGCAGACATTCCCCAAAGGGCAATACACTATGGGTAAAGGGCTTTAACCTTAAGTGTTTGAGTAACTTATAGGTGTCATTGGTCTTGACCGCAAACAGTGGCCTGTCAAACTGATGGATCATGGATTGAGGCTCATCTATCTTAAGTATGCGACCTTCCTGAATGAGTGCGATCTCATCACAGAGAACCGCTTCATCCATATAGGGGGTACTAACCAGTATGGCAATGTTCTTTTCTTTTAGGCTTCGGAGCATATCCCAAAACTCTTTACGACTAACAGCATCTACTCCTGTTGTGGGTTCGTCCAGGAACAACACAGTTGGTTTATGGATTAAGGCGCAGGATAGGGCCAGCTTCTGTTTCATACCTCCGGATAAATTACCGGCCAGCCTTTTCTTAAAGGGTTCGATCTGGACATAAATGTCCCTGATTAAATCGTAGTTTTCTTCAATGGTAGTTCCAAATATGGTAGCAAAAAAAGAGAGGTTCTCTTCCACGCTCAAATCCTGGTACAAAGAAAATCGACCAGGCATATAACCCACTCTTTTTCTAATTTCCCGAAATTCCTTTACGACCTCGTATCCATCCACAAAGGCCTGGCCTTTATCCGCTAACAACAGCGTAGTGAGTATGCGGAAAAGGGTAGATTTCCCGGCTCCATCCGGACCGATAAGCCCGAAAAGCTGCCCGTTTTGAACCTCGAAGCTTATATCCTCAAGGGCCTTGGTATCTTTATAATTTTTGCTGATATTTTGGATGCTTATTGCATTCATTCTTCAGAATTGGGATTGAATATTACTTCTCCTGGCATTCCAATTTTAAGAGCCCCGTTATTGCTTACCGTCACCTCGATACCGTATACCAGATTGACGCGTTCTTCCTTGGTCTCAATGGTCTTTGGTGTAAATTCCGCTTCATCCGATATCCAGGAGACCGTACCTTTCAGTTCCTGGTAATCGTCCTCGCCCTGGTCAATACGCACTTTTACTTCATCTCCCAATCCTACGTTTTGAAGCAAGGTAGCACTGGTGTAGGCCTTTAATTTTATTTGATTGAGATCAGCGACTTTAAAAAGGGGTGTACCCTGGTTGACCAGTTCATGTTCCTCGGCAAATTTTGTCAGTATGGTTCCGGCAATGGGATTGACGATGGTATGATCACTGATTTGATGGTCGATTAAGGCAATCTGAGCTTCCAGAGGTTCCCGTTCGGAAAGGATCGCCCTGTTTGCCAGGCTCACATTGCGTTGAGTGGTTTTAATGCGTTGATCAATAAGATCTAATCTGCCATTATAATCGTCGAGTTGCTGTTGAGTAGCCGCTTTCTCCGCAAATAGTCGTTTTGTCCGGTCTCTTTCCCGAATCAGGTTGTTTCTGTCTTCTAAAAGGACGGCTACTTCTGGTGCGGCTTCTTGTAATTTAAGATCTAAAGCGTTTAGCTGGGCCCTGAGCTTTACTTTTTCCAGGTGAAGTTGGGTAGTATTTATAAGCCCTACAATTCTGGAAGCGTCAATTTGCTGCCCTTCTTCTACATCAAAGCTGAGAAGTTCTCCGCTGCCTTTGGCGCTCACCGTTACGCTGGTTGCCTCAAAACTCCCGTAGGCGTCCGCCTTGCCATTGTCATTACAAGACACCAGGCTAAGCGCCATAAGTACAAATGGGAGGTGTGGTTTCAGTAATTTCATATTAAAGTTGTCCTAAGAGGGTTAGATATTCTATTTGTAGTTGTTGAAGCTTAGTTTTGTTGAACTCCAGTTCCTGTTCTGAATTAAGAGTGGCATTCAGCTGGGTAACATAGTCCGTAGCATTGATAATCCCGTTGTCTAACTGTACCCTGGTTTGGGCCAGGATGTTTTTTTGGAGGTCTACTATACTGGTATTGTTAGCAATCTGCAATTGTGTTGCTTTTATCCTTTCCTGGTATTCCGTGGATTTACTTTCAATATCAAAGAGAAACAATTCACGGTCTACCTCAATCTGTTCCTGTTGCAGTTGCAGGCGCTGTCTTTCCTTTTTTCCCTTGCCAAAATCCATAAAGTTCCAGTTTAACTTCAACCCGCCCAAAGCGTAAGTTGCAGTACTCAAATCTGAAAAATTCAGAGGATTCGGGTTTCCGACCCCACCTTGAGCAAATACTGAGATCTTGGGAAGGGTACTGGCGGCAATGGACGCTTCCTGGGCGGCATATAAAGACTTTTGACTGTCAAAAAGCTGATTTTCAGGTCTATTGACCCTTTCGTTTTCAAGGGCCAGTAAAACTGGTACTTCAAAACGCACATCCCTGGGAAGCGTCTTGCCGGTTAACTGTTCCAGCAGCAAAAAATATGTTGAGGTATCCGCTTGCAGGGAAACAATTTCCGATACAAGTTCAAGTTGTCGGACCTGGAGTTTGGAGACCTCACTTTCAAGGACGGTTCCATTTTCAAAAGCGGCCTGAAGGCTTCTTATATTCGATTCCAGATCTTCTTTGGAATTTTCCAGGATAAGTTTTTGTTTCCTGCTGAGCAATATGGCGAATATCAATGTGTTAACCTGATCCTTTAAAGATCGCAGCTGTACTTCCAGGGAATTGCGGTTTACTTTGGCTGAAGCAGTTTCGACCTTTTTTTGAGCCTTGGTAGTACCTCCATCGTAGAGGTTGTAATCAATGTTCAAAGAGGTATTCCATGTTTCCAGCGGAGCTTCAATTGCCGTGTTTCCTAAATTGAGTTCAATATTTTCACTCTGAACCTGACCCTTGCCTTCAATACTGATCTTAGGCAAGGAATTCTTTGAAAGTACTGACAGGCCGGCCTTTTCAATTTTGTCAATAAGACCAGCGTCTTTGATCAATGGATAATTGGAGTTTGCGGCCTCGTATAATTCTGTCAGGGAAGTGCTTGAATTGGTGAGCTGGGCATAAAGACCACTGAAAGACAGTATTGAAAACAGGAGGATCAGTTTCTTCATAACGTTGATTAACCATTTGGTTAATGCAAGTGTACAAACAAAAAAGATTATTAACCAATTAATTTAACCAAACGGTTAATAATTAACAAAAAATTATAAGACCAGGCTCTTTTTAAGGAAATCCATGATGTACGCTTTGCGCTCTTCCATCATATTCATATAGTCTTTGTCGGACATTTCAAAAATCTTTAGAAATACGGGTTTGGCAATGTGAGGAAACACGATCAAAGACATACAGGTCAGCATAATATGGGGCACCGGAACGGGTTGTAGGATTCCTTTTTGCTGTTCTGAAATTACTTGAGACAGAAAGTCATTGAATATATTGTTCTGTTGCAGATTATGTAGTAACCTATTCTGGAAATTCATTTGGTTACGGGCTAGTTCATTTAAAATGAAAATAGGGATGTATGGATTCTTTATGATAGTATCCGTATAGTTTGAAACCATTTTTTCCATCTTTTCCATCACTGTAGCATCCCCGGAAAGCGCATGAACGAGTTGTTTGCTCATCAAATCAACGGCTCCATCCATAATTTTTTCAAAAAGCGCATCCTTACTCCGATAATAATAGTGGAGCATGGCCTTATTTATCTTAGCCTCGTCCGCGATGGCTTGCATCCGGGCCCCTGCATATCCATGCTGGATAAAAATTTTCTTGGCAGCCTTTAAAATATCAGCCTCAGTGTTTTTCCTTCCCTCCATAATTCTAAACTTCTTTTACTGCAAAAATGAAAAATAAAATCGAAGCTCGTAAATATTTTAACCAAATGGTTAAACCAAAGTTCAATAGAATTTGCATTAAATGTCAGAAAATGGACCGATTTTCAAGGGGTGAAAATGGTTCAGGAATCATTTCTTTGTCTCAGGGCTGCATCATTTCTTCTTAACGTACGTCCTTAAAAGGGAAATCTAAAATTCGTATCATGAAGAAGTATTTTATGCTAATAGGGGCCTTTGCATTTATTATGGGGATCTCTGGAACTTATGCTCAATCTTGCGAAACAAAATCAAAAGAAGCGGCCACCCAGGAAAGCTCAGACGGAGTTAACACCGCTGCAAGCACGAACTCTGGTTGTAAACCTTCGGCATGCCGGGGGGCAAAAACCAAGTTTGGAGAGGCCAGAGTAATATCAGATCTACGGCTAAGCCTGATCGAGGTGAAATCAAAAATGGAAAATCACAGCAGCATCAGTTTTAGCCCCAGATCGTATGATATTCACAGTATTATTGGGGAAACCGATGATGAAAGCCTGTCCATTATAAAGAACGAGATCGAAATCATAGAAAGGGAACTAAGCCAAAAACTTAAGGTACAATTTACAGAGCAGGCGTACCCTGAACGCAAAGCCAGGCTAGTCTCCACTCTAAGGGCAAGAATATCCGATCTGGCAAAACTGTTGTAATCTTCCTTTCGGATAACTGAGGCTTATACTTATATCAATGATGAAAAGAAAACTGATAAGCACAGGCCTGGCCCTGTGCTTCGCCATAGTGTCCGTTTCAGGAGTATTATCCTTTGTTTTGGATTATAAGAGAGGTATAGCCGCGACCCATACACTTTTTGGCTTTCTTTTTCTTATAGGGGCATTTTTCCACATTAGTAATAATTGGCAAGGGTTGAGGGCTTATGTGCTGAAAAAGAGGTCCAATCCTTATTTTATCTCCCTTGGATTGATATTACTATTGCTTCTAAGCCTTTCCGTAACGGATTCCAGGCCGGTGTCACATATTATGGAATTTGGAACCCGCTTAAGGGCAGGGCAGGAGCGGGAGGTGGAAAACAACAGCTTTATCGCGATTGATAAAAACAGGGACAGCCTCCAACAATTGGAAATTGAATTGGTTGCAGGAGAACACTATTGGCATCCGCAAATGGCCATTTGGCTGGAGACCTTAGACGGGGAATACCTTGCTTCTCTATATGTCACTTACGCCACAGCCAAAGGGACTTTTTTTGGTGGACGAACCAAAGAGAACTTTAAAAGTTTTGATGCCAAACCGGGCAACTCACAGGAATACAGAAGGGTTGATGCACTTCCGGTCTGGTCTCATAAAAGGGGGGTACAACAAGCCGATGGGATATATGCACCTAGTCCGGAAGATCCGCTGGTGGACGCCATTTCTGGGGCAACCCTATCCAACAGTTTCCGGCTAAAAACCTCGTTCGGAGGCAGTCCGGAAAAAGTACGTTTACGCTTGGAGATCAACGTGGCTTTTGATGACAACGAATTTTACTCCGAATACGATTTTCCGGAAGACGAGGTCTTTCACAACGGTACCGGTCAGTTGGGTCAGCCTTCTGTCGTTTACGAAGTAGTAATCGATTTGAAGGAAGACCAAAAGAAGTACTATCTGATGGAACTGGTGGGTCACGGTCATCATTCCGCACAAACCGGCTCCGTCTATCCGGATCTTGAAAGGCTTACCACGGCCAGGGCCATAGTAGAACGGATTCTGGTGAAGACTTTCAGAATGTAAAGGGTGGATTAATGTTTATATCGGATCAGCCGCTAATCACCGCAACAATTGGTTGGTTTTTGATGACAAATAATGCTTCCCCTGCCAGCCGACGAGATATGACAGCATTCCTCGAAGATCTGCCTGAGTTTTTTTCTCCCTCTCTGGATCTTAGATCGAACGGTGACGTAATTCATGTTCATTTGCTCTGAGATCTGTTTCTGGGGGATGTTATCCAGCTCAGATAATTTTAATAAGGTACGGTATTCTTCCGGGAGCTTCTCTATAAATGGCAGTATGCACCGACTAAGTTCCTCTATGGTGTTTTCGTCATCCAGGGACTCATTGGATAAATCAATGACCAAATCTTCCAGTTTCTTTTGCCTGGCCCTGTAATAATCGATAATGGTGTTTTTTGCTATTCGATACATCCAGCTTTTGAGATTTTCCACAGTTTCCAGATCACTCCTGGAAAGCTTTAGGAAAATTTCCTGGGTAAGGTCTTCCGCATCCATGGTGTTGTCTACCCTTTTCTTGACATAGCCCAGTAAGGGGTCGTAATAGTTGTTTATTTCCTTAAGCATATCAATTGCCAAATAAAACAAGATCCGTTTAGCCTATAGTCGTGATTTTCTATAAATGATGCAACAAAGTTTTGTTTTTTCTTTTTTAGGCATTTGCCATACAGCCATTTGAATAAGAAAAGTATTACATTTAATGGAAATTGATTATGAAATAGGGATCTTCAGAATGCCTGTAGTTTGACAATTATCAAATCCAACGCTTATGAAAACAAAATACTTCGGATTAATACTCGGGATAGGCTTGCTATTTTCTTGTAACAGAGGAGATAAGAAAGAGATCGAAAACGATGCTGTTGTATATTTTGGGGGCGATATATTGACCATGAGGGGTGAGACGCCGGAATATGCTGAAGCGTTGGTAGTAAAAGATGGAAAAATTACTTTTGTGGGCCCGTCTGATGCAGCGATGAAAGAGGCCGGGGAGGGGCATAAAATGTCCAATTTAGGCGGTAAAACCCTGCTACCAGGTTTTATAGATGGACATGCGCATTTCGGTTCCTTTTCGGCCCAGGCAATAGGAGCTCAGATCTTACCACCACCAGATGCCGGGGCAAAGGATATACCAACACTCATTAGCATTCTTAAAGAATGGAATACACCTGAAAACAGAGCGCTTACAGGATGGGTTTTCGGACTGGGTTTTGATGATTCCGTACTGGAAGAAAACCGTTTTCCGACTAAACACGACCTGGATCAGGTCTCAACGGAATTTCCAATCTGTATTATCCACATTTCCGGTCATTTTGCTGTAGTCAATTCCAAGGGACTGGACTTGCTGAATATAACAGCTGACACAAAGGATCCCGATGGGGGTATAATAAGAAGAGAAAACGGAAATGAACCCAATGGAGTCCTTGAAGAGCTTGCAGCTTTACCTCATTTTATAAAAGTTATGACGCCAATTTCTGATGAGGCCGCCAAAAGATTTTTTGAAGCCGGACAGGAAATGGCACTTTCTTATGGTTACACTACAGCGCAGGAGGGAAGGGCTATGGATCATTCGATGTTTGTAAATGCCGCTGAAGCAAATTCGCTTAAACTGGATGTCGTCTCCTACATTGATTATGCCTATGCCGATAGCATTATGGAAACCAGGTGGAACAGTAAAACGTATAACAATCATTATAGGATCGGTGGAATGAAAATAACGCTGGATGGCTCACCACAGGGCAGAACGGCATGGAGAACCAGACCTTATCTCATAAAACCTGATGGAGCTAAAGATGGTTACCGGGGATACCCTGCTTTTCCGGATGAAAATGTAGCCATAGACCTATTTAAAAAAGGATTTAAAAACAATTGGCAAGTACTGTCGCATGCCAATGGAGATGCAGCAATTGACCAGTTCATAAAGGCGACCAGGATCGCGGCAAACGAATATGGAAATGATGATAGAAGGACCACATTAATTCACGGTCAGTACATTAGAGAAGATCAATTGGATTCTTTAAAAAACCTGGATGTAATAGCCTCTTTGTTTCCATTACATACATTCTATTGGGGAGATTGGCACAAACAAATTATAGGGGACGAACTGGGCAATAAAATTAGCCCTATGCGGACCGCCATTAATAAGGGTGTAAAGGTGACTATTCATACGGATGCCCCGGTTGCGCTTCCGAATTTAATGCGAATGGTCGGGATTTCTGTGGAGCGAAAGTCGCGTTCCGGACAGCTCATTGGCGCGAATGAAAAACTAACGCCCTATGAGGCCCTAAAAGGAATTACGATTTGGTCTGCTTATCAGCATTTTGAAGAAGATTCCAAAGGGACCTTGGAAAAAGGTAAAATAGCAGATCTGGTTATTCTGGACAAAAACCCATTAAAGGTCGATGAGGCTGAGATTAAGAATATTGTGGTTTTAGAAACCATAAAAGAAGGAAATACTGTTTATAGGAAATAGGGACTGGGATTAAGGATCACAATTGACTTGCCAGAGCCGAAGCCTATAACGCCTATCTAAGAAATCAAATGAAAAAAAACGACCATAGTAATTGGAAGCCAGACTGGCTACAAAAGGCCCGGGAAGGGTGGAATCATAAGGGGGATAGCCGACCGCCATTCGCCCAGGAACCCAAAAAAGGTCAGCGGTCCGTCTGGGATTTTCCACGCCCACCTATAGTCGAGAATGTGAATAAACGGATCACCATTAGCTATCAGGATAAACCCCTTGCCGATTCTCGTGCGGCCCTGGCCGTACTGGAAACCGCCAGTCCGCCAACCTACTACCTTCCTGAGCAGGACATCGATATGGATATGCTGGTAAGCCTGACCGGAAAAACTTCATTATGTGAGTGGAAAGGCAGTGCTATTTACTGGGCGCTCAAGGAAAAGAGCGAAATAGCCGTCGCCTGGTCGTACCCAAAGCCTTTTGAGGAATTTGAAGCCTTAAAACATCATTTAGGTTTCTATCCTCAACATCTGGACTGCAGGGTAGAGGGAATTAAGGTCCGGCCTCAAGCCGGGAGGTTTTACGCCGGATGGATAACCCCAGACCTGGCAGGACCATTTAAGGGCGAACCGGGAACCGGACACTGGTGAGGGCTTCAGGGGGGAACGCATGCTCATCCTTTATAATTTCGGAGGTCTTCAATTAATCCAACTGTTGTAGCTCAACATTTTTGTACCAAACTTCAAAAGGATCTCCGGAATGCACTTGCAGGCAAATACATCCCGTTGTAGGTACATTATCTCTTTCCGTAAAGTTTGCAGTTGCTACCCCATTGATCTTAATTTCGATATCGGGTCCGTTTGCCTTGATGTAAACCTCATTCCAACCATCCGGATCGATGGTTTCTTCAATAAGTTCTTTATTGGCAACTTCAAATATTCTGACAGGAAAAATATCTGGCCTGGGATATCTGGAAGTATCTGGCCGGCATTCATCTACAAGACTACCCCATAGCGGATAAATACCAGTGGTATCCCTTGGTATAAAATCAGAGAAAAGTGCGATTGCCCGGGCATCAATATATCCAATATCGGCCTGGTAGCCCATGACTTCATTTGAATTGGGTACACGACTGGCTCTAAAACTTATGCCTCCGTTGGTCTTATCATCCGCGGATATGAATTTAGCTTGCAGTCTCAATTCAAAATTTTCATATTTCTGTTTAGTACATAGGTAGTAGCTCTCATCGTTCGGCTTTTTTAGACTGCCGCCAACAATGGCTTCATTTTCTATTCTGAAAACAGTCTTCGAGCCTTCCCACCCCTCAAAAGACTCACCATCAAATAACATGATTTTGTCCGATTTCCCGCATGAAATAAACAGCATGCTCAAACAAAGCAGCAGTATTGGATATGCAAATTTCTTGATCATTATTTCGGTCTTGTGCTGATAAAGGTCTTGTATTTGACTAGTTTGATTCTTGTAACTAGAAATCTTTAAGCAGTGTCTATTCTCGAATTTGAAATGGGGGAGTATCTAAAGATAGTCAAATCCCAGCTATATTTACATTGGCGGTGCAACGCGGTTTTCAGGTGTTGAGGTATCCCTTTTACCATTTTAAGGTACTTCCTTTGCTTCAGTCCTGTGCTTATTTGGAACATCAAATCACCAGGCAACTATTTTCCGGTGTTTTGCGTCTCTTTTAAATAGACATTGAAAATTGTAATTTAAAGAGCAGGAACAACTCATGTTAGAAAAGCCAAGAGTAAAATGAATCTAAAGAATACTAATTAGTCGGAATTTGATGCATAAAAACAGCACCGAAATATCTTTGAGACAATCAGCCGTAATTGCTGGAATAGGCCTTTTGATCATGGTCCTGACCGTTCCTTTTGCGGAATTTCAGATATTCCCCTCTCTTATAGATTATAAAAGCCCGGAAATAACTGCAAAAAACCTCCATGACAATAAATCCTATTTCATCCTTGGGATTTTCCTGAACTTTATAACCATAATTTGCGACATTATCGTCGCCTGGGCGTTATACGTCTTTCTGAAACCGGTAAATAAACAGCTTTCCCTTCTTGTTGCCTGGTTTAGAATAGTATATACGGCAATTTATTTGATTGCCTTGCTGAATCTTATCAAGGTATTAGGACTGCTGAACGCGGACAAGTATTTTTTGGCCACAAGTCAGGAACAGGTTTTTGACCAAATACTTTTTTATTTTAATTCCTTTGGCCGGGAAATGGGATTCGGGCTAATACTATTTGGGATTTACCTGGGTCTGCTGGGGTATTTGGCCCTAAGATCGACTTATATTCCAAAAATAATCAGTTGGTTACTGGTCCTTGCCGGCCTGGGCTATTTCATTACATATTCCGGAAACTACTTGTTCCCTTCTGTCAACACGGATTGGTTGATGGTCACCTTTTTTGGTGAATTGGTGTTTATGTTTTGGTTACTGTTAAAGGGAGGACGAAAAGGTCCGGCCTAAGCTGTTCCTTCCAGTTCTTCCAAAATAGGTGGACCGGTTTGAGACATTGTCCTTACTGTGGGATTCCTCATTCATTTGACGGGCTTTCCACTGCCTGTAACTCTTATTTTTTAACCGTTCAGCCCTGTAGGCGCTACATCCGCTTAGGAAGGTAATGCCCATAAGGACCAAACAAGTCTGAAAGACGAAACGCCTTAAAGCCCATGTTCTTGGCCATGTATTGCTTAGTGTTTTCATAGCATTCAATTCTGAAATTCTACTGCTGAGGGTACAATTGAAAGTATAACATTCCCTTTTTTGCGTCCGGTTTCCACATACTGATGTGCCTCAGCTGTTTTTTCAAGGGGGTAGTGCCGGTCTATTACAGGTTTGATTACTTCCCTTTCGATCAACTCTTTTAAATACAAAAGATCTGGCTTGATCTTCTTTGCAGATCGTACATAGGTCGCGGTAAGAATGGCTTTTTTACGACTGAATATTGAGGTCCACAGCATATGAAAAACAGTAGACAATCCGGCCGCGTCAAGAAATATTCCATCTGAAGTCAGAGAGTTTTGGCAAGCGGGAAACGAATGCTTGCCCAGGGTGTCAAAGATAATATCGTAGGTATGGCCGCTTTGTGTAAAGTCCTCAGCCTTATAATCTATGACCTTGTCTGCCCCTAGTGATCTTACCATTCCTGCATTCCCCTTGCTGCAAACAGCCGTCACCTCTGCGCCAAAATACTTTGCGAGTTGAACGGAGGCTGTACCCACAGATCCGGATGCTCCTACAATAAGGACCCTTTGTCCGCTTTGAATTCTGGCCTTGTTTCTAAGGAAATTCAAAGCGGTTAGGCCCCCTTCTATCAAGGCGGCAGATTCTTCATAGGTCAGATCTTTGGGTTTTTTCACCAGCGCCGCGTCTTCAGACAGGCATATGTATTCCGCATTCGAACCCAATCCTGTACCGGTAAGTCCAAATACCTGATCGCCCTTTTTAAACTGGCTTACTTTACGGCCAGCAGCCTTAATTTCTCCACTCAGTTCCATTCCCAGGATATTGTTCCGGGGTTTTGTTAAACCACTGAAAATCCGGGTAAAAAACGGAGTACCTTTTCTGCCAATGAGTCCTGCTGTGGTCACTGCAGCCGCATGTATCCTAATCAATACCTCATTGTCTTTTGGAACCGGGATAGCCACTTCCTGAAGCTGCAGAACATCCGGAGATCCATACTTTGTACAAACAATTGCTTTCATGCCTGGTGTTTTAGCTGGGTTTGTGTTTTAGGGGATGAAGTGAGTTTCCAGGCAATCCTGATGATTGCCAGCAGCGCTGCGGATTCAACCATAATAAAAAAGATATCATCCATATCCGCAGTGGGTAAACTGCTTAATAATCCAAGCGAAGTGATAACGCCTGCAATAATGTTCGCCCATTTGTTGAACTTATCATCCAAAATTCTGGATAGCAGCACCATGGCTATTGGAATTTCCAATACAATCCCATAGACAAGCACCATTTCCTGGGATATTTCCAGGGCCATGATTTCCTGTATAAAACCTTCACTTGCAAATTGATGAAGGTCTCTGAAAATCATGTTGAACAGAATGAATATCCAAAGTGTGGACAATAGGGCCGGGGGTTCAATTTTGTATTTCTTCATAGGTCTTAAGTTTTCGAAATGCAAAATTGTAACACCTTAGATCGCTTTTCATTGACCTGGGTTAAGAAATCGCGATTGGATGTAATAAGAAAAAGCGGTGTCGACTTAAGATCCGGAAGCCTTGAGAAGTCGTTTCCTTATCCTGCTAAGGGATTCAGGTTTAATTCCCAAATAACTGGCAATTAGATACTGAGGAATTCTGTTCAGCAACTCTGGAGATTGTTCCTGAAGATTCTGATAACGCTGCTCGGGAGATAATTTGATAAAAGTGTCGTATTTCATTCTCTGGGAGGCCAGCTCATCCTCCAGAAAGTTGGGACCAAGGGTAGCCAGCCTCGGTATCTTTTTCATGATTTCCGCGCTTCTTTCCTGAGATCCTATAGAGACGATACAGTCTTCCAAACACTCCAGGTAATATTCCGAGGGTTTTTTTAAAGTATAACTCACAGGGGTAATTGCCTGTTTTTCTGTGAAGAATTCGGTGACTTTAAGCTCACCCTCCACCAGATAATAGCTGTAAATGCAGCCTTTTAGAATGAAAAAGCACTCCTTTCCCAAATCGCCTTCAGACAGTAATACAGAGCCTTTCTTGTACGACCTTATGAACTTTAGATCGGATATGATGTCTTTCTCCTCCTGGGTCAGCTCAATATATTTCGATAAAAAATCAAATATTACCTCATCCATCTTTACTAGGGTTGATTTACGTTTTTCCGCATGCTTTGTACTACCTAATAAATGTAACAAGGATTTACTTTTTAATGAAAAAAACGCAGCTGTATTTTTGAATTTTACACCGTCATGGAAACGACCGATCAAGAGTACCGGGATGCAGGGGAAAGACAAGCTCAGGTTTTGAGAAATTTGGCTTACAGCAACTTGAAAAAAATAGATTCAATAGCTCCTAACATCACAGGAAGAGTCCCTTTCCCCAGGCGGACAGGATTGTCCCTGAACTGAAGAAAGTGACTTTCAAATAGCTGAGTTTGCCGGCGATCAGTAAAAAACCGGGGACATGTCCATATACAGCCTAACGGAATTGACCTCACCACTTTCATTCAGATCAGTGAATGCCACTGCTTTTACAGTTACTTCCTTACCATCATGTCTTTGGTAATGATTCAGGGCCTCCAGCACATAATTTTTGTCAGTACCATAGATATTGGTGAGGTCATGTTCTATAGCAGCGAAGCTTTGCCAGTATTCTCCAAGACCCTTCAATATTTCTTGTTTGCCTTTGCCAAACAGATTGTTGTTGAACCATACTTCCACATCCTCTGCCAAAAATTTTCCATAAGTATCTACGTCTTTGTTGTCCATGGCTTTTAGATAGGCCAGATATTTGTCATAAGCATTTTCAGATAGTTGATTTAATCTGAGATCTTTAGTTTTCATGATTTATCTTTTTAGGATTAAACTTTACTTGGAACAAATATCCGGCAGCAGCGAAGGCAAGGGTTAGTCCTAAATTCGGAAAGGATGGTATTTTTTACGGATTTAAGCTTTCAAACGGTATTCCGAAGGGGTGTAACCGGTTTTTCCCTTAAAGAATTTGGAAAAATAGGATGGGTCTTCATACCCCAATTGATATACGATCTCCTTAATATCCATGGTGGTCTGCTTAAGCAAACTCTTGGTCTCGAAGATGACCATTTCCTCTATAGCCTGTTTAATGGTTTTTCCAATAGTATCTTTAAGCAAATCGGACAGGTGCTTGGAACTCAAGTTGAAATTATCAGCGTAAAAGTCTACGGTTTTATGCTGCCGAAAATTCTCCTGGAGCAAATTCCTGAATTCCCTTGCAATTTTATCGTTTCGAGTTAAAGGAAGATGTGTCTGGTTCTCACTGTAAACCTGATTAATATACTCAAGTATTGCGTAGAGCAGACCACTGGCAAAGGCCAGGTTGTCGATGTTCCCCTTGAGAAGTTCAAGCAGTAGGTTTATCTTGTTATACGCTTCTTCATCCAGATCCACAACATGATTTGCTCCATGACTGAAAAAATCATAATCCAAAAGGAAATTGGAATGAAATGGTTTACCAAAGAGGCTTTCTTTAAAAAATACCGTGGTATTCGCCATATCCCAACTATTTGAGATCCAATTACGGACTATTCCAGGTCCAACCATTGTTAAAGACCCCCTTTTGATGTGGTATTCCCGGATCCCTACCTGAAGTTGGCATTCACTTTGGTGGAGTACCCCAAAGGAATAGAAATTGCTGCGATAAGGGTGAGTGATTCCCTTGCCCCTGGAGAATTCCTCTTCGGTCGCGATGAATATGGGTTTCTGAGCTTCCGTAGAGTGCAGAACATTTTTTATGTATTCCTGATAGTCGTAATTGTGAAGAAATTTGGATTTCATAAGGCGGCTGGATACGATATAAAGATAATCATGAACTTGTAATGGAAAATGAACCAGCAGCTTGGTTCAGACTTCCGCAATCCTGGATTTACGGTGTACTTCCCTTGAATGATCAATCTATAATTTACGAAAATCAATATTCATTTTTGTATACAGTATACAAAAATATCGTATTTTTAGAAACGTTAAAGTCAGACTTGACTGGGACTGAATGATAGCCGCGAAGCACAATTGAAATAAGATATGAAGAGACTGTATTTGATAGGTTTTGGGATACTGATCTGTTTTTCCTGCTCCGAGGGAAGCAGGGAACTGCCGATGGTCTTTCCCGGAGAGCAATGGGTGGAAAAGAAACCGCAGGAATTGGGAGTGGACCCTGAGCGTTTGCAGCAGGCCCTGGAATACCTGGCCTCGGAGTCCGGGGAAGATGGACTGGAAGAGGTATTCATCGTTCGCAAGGGATATCTTATTTACAAAGGAGACAGCATCTATAAAAAGCACAACATCTATTCCTCCAGCAAATCTTTTACCAGTACGGTTTTGGGTTTATTGACAGATCGGGGTGAGATTTCTGAGGAAACTTATGCCAGGGAAATAGATTCCAGTCTTGGAGCTTTATATCCGGAGGTCCAGCTCAAACATTTCGCCAGTATGACATCCGGTTACAGCGCTGTGGGCAACAGCCGGTGGAACGAACCCAGTGAGGACTGGTCCTGGACACCCTACCAATTGGAAGAACCTTTGTTCAAGCCAGGTGAAGAATACGCCTATTGGGACGAGGCTCAAATGATGTTCGGACGCTTGTTGACGATGCACTCCGGACGGACCTTAAAATCAATCTTCGATGAATATATTGGAAAGGCCATTGGAATCGGGGAATACAAATGGGGAACCGAACAGGAAGTCAACGAACTGCCCATCAACAACGGTTGTACCGGCGTTATGATCAATGCCGAGCAGCTCGCGCGATTCGGTCATCTATATCTGAATGAAGGGAATTGGGACGGAGAGCAATTATTGTCCAAAGCCTGGATCGAAAAAGCTACCCAAAATCAGGTGAATACCACCAGGGTTGCCGATACCGATAGAAGTAATGTGGACGGCAGAGGTTGTTATGGCTACAATTGGTGGGTAAATGGGAAGATGCCAGGTGCTGATTATCACATGCCTGACGCCCCTAAGTCTTTGTACTACGCCAGTGGCTTACACAATAATATGTGTTTTGTGATCCCGGAATGGGATCTGGTCTTCGTGAGAAGAGGGGAGGATGGCAATCCCAAAAAGGGCAAACCTTTTGTCTATAATGAGTTCTTTAAACGAATGTCCCTGGCCCTGCAGTAGTGACGCTATAAAACTTAATGGCAACTAATTACAATTAAATGAAGCTTAGCACCAATGAACTAGGCAGACAGGCCTATAAAGAAGTAAAGAATCTGATCGTATCCAGGCAATTGGAGCCTGGAAAAAAAATAGTGCAGGAAAAACTGGCTGAGCAACTGGGGATCAGCAGAACGCCGCTGCGTACCGCCCTGCAAATGTTGGAGGCGGAATCTCTTGTTGAATCCATCCCCAGAAGGGGAGTTGTGGTAAGGGAATTCAGCCGGGAAGAGATTCGGGAGATATATGACTGCCGTATCGCCTTGGAAGTTATGGCAATACAGCTCTTTACGGAGAATGCCGTTGATAAGGACATCCAAAAGCTAAGAAAACTATTCAACCCTTATACGACAACCGAAAACATATCTCAAAAAAAATACCAGGTCACCGATAGTATCTTTCACGATACCTTAATAAGATCTTGCGGAAACAGCTTCCTATACGATCTGTTTAAAAAAGGGAACTTATTGGTTTGTATTGATATGTTAGGCCTACTCAGACCCCCAAGCGAAACCCTGCAGGAACACCTGGACATTATTACTGCTATTGAGAACAGGAATGCGGAGCAGGCATGCAAACTTATGAGGGAACACTTGGAAAAGACAAAAAGGCTTTTTGACAAAACAGAGGATAATTGAAGGATAAGGTTTTATTTCCAGAGCGATACAAAATGGTCTTTGGCACCTTTGTGCTGGCCATGATAGTCCTGTTCGACCGGATCCTGCTTTCGGTAGCAAAAGATCCCGTAGCGGAATCACTACAGCTTAGCGACAAGCAGATGGGCTGGGCCATGAGCATCTTTGCGCTGGGCTACGCCTTGTTCCAAACCCCCGCCGGTTTGTTGGCGGATAAATTCGGTCCCCGCAAGATACTTACTGCAGTGGTTAGCCTTTGGTCTCTATTTACTGCTCTCACCGGAGCAACCTGGAATTACATATCCCTGCTTATCGTAAGATTCGTTTTCGGCGTAGGGGAAGCCGGAGCCTTTCCTGGGATGGCAAGAGCCATATATCGCTGGATCCCCCTGCAGGAAAGGGGCATTGTAAACGGCATAAATTTTTCCGGCGGAAGGATTGGCGCCGCTATCGCGCTTCCCGCGGTTGCCTGGTTAATGGACCTCTTTGGCTGGCGACTCACTTTTGTGATCCTTGGCCTGGTCGGAATGTTATGGGGAGTGGTCTGGTATTGGTGGTTTCGGGATGATCCAAGAGATCACAGCGGTATATCCGCAAAGGAGACCGATTTCATTATTGAACACACGGAGAAAGAAGTGGCAAATACGGTCAAGGCTCAAATTCACCTTGGTAAACTGTTCAGGTCCAAAACCATGTGGTTGTTAATGGGACAGTATTTTTCCAGCAACTTTACTTTTTTTTTCTGTCTTACCTGGTTGTTTCCGCATATAAAGGCCAAGTATAACCTGGATGCGTTGGAAGCCGGCTTTTTTACCGCCGCACCTTTGATTAGCGGTGCCCTGGGCAACTGGTTTTCAGGCTTCCTGGTAGATTATATCTATAAGAAGAACAAAATGACACTTTCTCGTAAACTACCTGCAATCATAGGTTTTTTACTTGCCTCGGTCGGCATAGTGGCAGGTGCCTATATGGAGACGGTTACTCCGGCCATTGTTTTTATTTCTATAGCCGTTTTCGGTGCAGATATGACTTTGAGTCCCTCCTGGTCTGCATGTGTTGATGTAGGGAGGCAGTTTTCCGGAGCGGTTAGCGGCACCATGAATATGGCTGGTAATATCGGATCCTTTCTTACTGCTTTGGCATTTCCCTATTTGTTGGATATGACAGGCTCCGAGATCCCCTTCTTTTACCTGGCCGCTTTTTTAAACCTAATTGCTATTGTCCTGTGGTTGGGTGTTAAACCCCAGCTGCCTTTAGACCTAACACTATAAAGAACATGATCACTAAGAAAGAGTACGCAGAAGTTTGCCAAAAGTCCATTGAAATGATTGAGGCTACCGGCATCCATTTGACAGAGGCGGACAAGAAGAATATTACCGCTGCAGACTTTGGCTTGAGTCGAATACGGGAGGAAGGGGTTCAGATTCTGACCCTTTTCAATACCAATCGCATGGCGGCCAAGATCCTGGTCCTCCTCCCTTATCAAACCGAACCGGAACACTGGCATCCGCCAGTAGGAGAGGACCCTGGCAAGGAAGAGGTAATTCGAGGCATATGGGGAGACCTGACCTTCTACATTCCCGGGGAAGATAATATGCTTGAGGGCTTTATTGTAGACGGCAAGGATTCCTGCTACACCATGCGACACGAAGTGGTCATTGAGCCTGGAGATCAGTTGGTTTTACCCCCTGGTACAAAACACTGGTTTCAAGCCGGAAAAAGAGGGGCCGTATTGTACTCCTTCTCCACCAGGGTAACCGATCTGATGGATCAGTTCACCGATCCGGATGTCGTACGCGAAACAGTTATAGGCTGATGTTATCAAGGTAGACCGACAACAAAAACATATAAAGACATTTAAATGAAACAAAGTATTATCACCGCTTTTCTGGGAAGGACCCAGGACCGATTTTCAGAATACCAGGAGCCTACAACTTTAGCGGAAAGGTTAGATCTGGTGACAAAAATACCTGGGGTGGATGGGGTGGAAATTGTATATCCCTATGAGACGGAAGAAGCCAGCACAACACTACAGATGTTTCGGGACCGGGGACTACATTTTGCCGCAGTCAACGCGAATATCAAGAAAGAGACCCAATGGGTTCCCGGAGTGCTTTCCAGAACGGACCCGGACTTGAGGAAGGGTGCTGTAGATATCATCAAAAAAGCCAAGGATTATGCGAAAGCCGTAGGGGCTCCTTTGGTTACCTGTTGCCCGCTTTCTGACGGATATGACAATCTTTTCCAGGTAGATTATCCTCTGGCGTGGAGAAATATGGTGGAATCCGTGGCGGAGGCCGCTGATTATTTACCTGAGATCCCGCTCTTCATTGAGTACAAGATCAACGAAACAAGGGTGCATGCGCAACTGGACAATTGTGCTAAAACCATTTTGTTCTTAAAGGAAGTAGGCAACAAAGCTACGGGAGTTACTATAGATTTTGGGCATGCGCTGCTTGCTAAAGAGAATCCGGCCCAGGTAATAGCTTTGTGTGAGGAGACCGGGACAGACTACTACCTGCACACTAACGATAACGATTTTAACTTTGATTGGGACCTGATTTCGGGGTCAAGGAATTTTTTGCATACGGTGGAGTTCCTTTTTTACGCCAAAGAATATGGCTATGATAAATACTTTACCGCAGACGCCTCTCCCAGAATTTTTGATATGATTGGGTTTTTTACCGAACATGCGGAAATGAACCTGGCCATCTGGAACCTTGTCGATAAGCTGGACAGAAAGAAATATCGAAATCTTATGCGGCAAGAGCGGCATATGGACCTGATGAAATTGGTTCGTAAAGAGATCTATAGACTCTGAAATGCTCGAACCTGGGCATTCAATAAGGAGAATATCGAAATCTCAAAGTTCCCCCTTTTTAATTCATCTTAAGCAGGAAAAGATCTATTGCTATTCTATGCGTTCCAGGTCTGTAATAATATTTACATCAATTTCTTCACCGGAAGCATCCGTCTCGGTTTCTATGATATAGGTGACTTTGAAGCGTTTACCTTTAAACTCTGACTTTGTAAGGTCGTACTTGGCAGAAGCCTTTTCGTTCAGGGAAGAAAACTCCATCTGTTCGCTATCATCCGGCATAAAATAAAAGGTTTCTTCTTCATAAGAACTAAAAGTTGCGGTAAGGGATTGGCTATCCTGGGCCTTCATTTCCGTCCCCAGTAACAATAGTGCGAATAGCACAAATATTTTTCGGATCATCATATACTCAGTTGTTAAAATATTTACAGCGATTTTCCATTTTTTAGAATGGGCCATCACTACATCAGCTACAGGTGTCAGTAATATTCAAAAACTAACGCGGTTGTGATGATATTATATTTTCGGTTTGTAGATCAAGAACGGATTTTCTTACCTTTTGTTGCAAAAAGGACAAAGTCTAACCATCGGATTGTAGATTCACTAAAACATCAAGTGATGAGAAAAAACCTTTACCTGCTATTCATTCTATGCGCTTTGCATTCCATAGTAGCTCAAAATACATTTCAAAACCGTTTTGAACAAAGAACAACATCTTCCAGGGCAGATATGCGCATTGAATTTGAAGATGCAGATGGAAATAAAGGGTTTTTACCCATATCCATAATTCAGGGAAAAAGCCCGGGGCCGGTATTCACAATTGTTGCCGGCGTTCACGGCTATGAATACCCACCTATTATGGCTACCCAAAAATTAATGGAGGAAATTGATAAAGAGCAACTCGAGGGGACCCTGATCGTCATTCCCATGGCTAACACGGCTTCGTTTTTTACCCGCACACCCTTTATCAATCCCCAGGATCAAAAAAATCTGAACAATGCCTTTCCCGGAAAGGCTGAGGGTAGCATCACGGAACAATTGGCGTATTTCATAACTACAAATATTATTCCTGTAAGTGATGTATTCCTTGATATTCACGGCGGGGATGCCTGCGAAGACCTGATTCCTTTTGTTTGCTATTACAATAATGTTGCTAAACCGGAGCAAACTGCTCTCGCCCGGAGGCTTTCCGAAAACAGCGGTTTTGAATATGTTGTGTCCTATCCATATACCATATCAGAAACAGATCCGGCAAAGTATGCCTTTAAGCAGGCGGTTCAGGATGGCAAAACCGGTCTAAGTATTGAATGCGGCAAATTGGGTAATGTACAGGAAGAGAATGTACATCTGATCCAAAAGGGAGTGTATAATATGCTGGCTGCTTTGGATATGTATGGTAGGAGTAGCGGGCCTCATCCCAATATAATCTACCGGAATAGTCAGACCTATATTGACGCCGGTGTACAGGGAATATTCTATAGCGAATACAAAGCCGGGGATACCGTAAAAAAAGATGATGTAGTAGGCTATACTACCGATGAGTTCGGTAATGTTTTGGAGCAATACAAAGCCCCGAAGGACGGCATTGTTTTGTACAAACTGGCAACTCCGCCCATCAATGTGGACGATACGGTGATGTGTATTAGCTCAAATACGGAAGAGAAGGACAATTGAGGTCTTTGGCCGGGATAACGGCTGCCGGACTGTTTTCTGATATTAGTCCTTATCAATCGCATACAATTGATACGGCCAGGGATAGCCGTCTTCCGGAGTTTGACCTTCATTGATCCAAACGACGTAAAATGGGGCCGGGTTATTGTTGTTTTCAATAGCGACGGGCTCCCAGTTCTCCAATCCCTCCACGTCCAGATCTTCAAAAGCAATATAACCACCGGGTTCGTTGGCCTGATGGCTACTGGCTGAATCCTGAAATCCGTCCAGCGCCAAAAAAGTGAAGGTGGAGTTCCTGATGGTATCTAAATTGATCTCGTAACCGAGTTCCAGCACATCCCTTAGTTTGAAAGCGACGAGATTCTTGGGCTTTTCGTATACCGTATCGTAATAACTTATTTTATGACTGGCAAGAACACTTAGCATAAAACCCCTGGAAATTTCGTTGATTTCTACACTACCCATGCTGAAGACGATGCTCGGATCGCTTTCCGGAACCTTTTCTTCGTCATTGCTACAGGCCACAAATATGAAAATCAGCAAGATTGAAATAAACGGTACACTTTTGGTAACAGATCCGGCGAGTCTAAATAGATTATTCATCTTTACTAGTTCGTTGATTTTGCTTCAGAATATATCCTCAAAACTGTCGGGCTCCAAGGCTAAATGCATACCTATAAGGAAGTGCCAAATAAATGGGTGAATCACGGAATAACTGAAATTCAGACGTGCCATGGAATCTAAGGTCTTTTGCCAGCGTTTTGAGGAAAGAAGAGCAGATTAAAGATGCTTGCCAGGTGTTAATTGAGCCAGACTAAAGAATTATTCAATAAAAGATTTATAACAGTTATTATTTCAATAGACCACTTGTGCATTGGTCTTTGCCTATCTCTCTATGCTGACTTAGATTTGGCTTGTGCAGTTCAAGGGATACCATAGTCCATTAGTTGTATTAGGTTTTTTTAGATGGTTTTTATCCCTTGGCTGTGTTTTGAGTTAGTTAGTTTCATGTAGGAAGAGGGTTCTGTGACCGTTGGCAAGGCCTACGGCCGGAACCCTCAATTAACTTGGATTTCTTCCTGTCAGGCAAATTACTTCACACTTATCTTTTTATCCACCCGATTGTGCATCCGTGTTTGTCCCTCTTGCGGCCCTTGCATAGTTTCGGGAAAGCTGTTTTGGGCATTCATTGGTAATGATTTTGTTCTTACAGCCCGGGATTCCCGGAACAACTGGATTTTAAGTTGGACAGCATCCTTTCATGCCCGCATTTGCTTCCTGTCTAAAACCTATTGATACCTGCCATGAAAGTATGCTCAAATAACATAGGCCAAAGGGTCAGACGATTGCGCACAGAGGTTTACGTCAAAACCCAGGAGGAGTTTGTCACGATGATCAACGGATATCTAAGTCAAAGGAAACTTCTTGACGGGGAGGGGAAATTCACCCAGAACACCATGGCACGGCTGGAGACATTGAACAGCATTACATCGGCAAAGTTGACCCACCTTATGAACTTTTTGTACGACACCAAAGGCATCAATCCGGCCTGGGTGATGCTTGATCGCAATGAAACCCTGCCTCCGTACCTGGAGAAGTCCGGTGGGGAAATTGATCCATTAGCGCTGCAGTCCAATATCCGGGAACATCAGCAGCAGATAGACGAATGCCTGGAACTCTTTATGCGTTTTATGGGGCTTAAGTTATAAGTATCATTCAGAAAATTAAGAATTTTATGTAATTTTTACGTGATTAATACGTATATTGTACGTATAAGTTTTATTGTTATGGTGCGTAAAGAGTTACATTTGGATGAAGCAGTTATTTCAACTTTGGAAGCTGAAGCGAAAAGACAGAACCGTAGTCTTAAAAATTATCTTGAGTTCTTGGCCATGGAACAGGCCAAAAAACTAGAAGTCCCGTCCAAGGAATATACGGACATGATGGACGATTTATTGAGCAAATTCGATAAAGATGAAATAGAATTTTCCACTATTGAGGATGTTATGAGTAGGAATGGCATATCAGATTAAAATTTCCAAGGATGCCGAGAAAGACCTGCTAACCGCGAAATGTTATTACAGGGTTTCTGGGTTAGAACAAAACTTTGATAAGGATTTTAAAAGTCAAATCTCATATATAAGGGCCAATCCATTTCTGTTCCAAACCTACTATCGAAATATTAGACGTGCTCATTTTGATAGTTTTAAGTATGCAATTCATTTTATACTACACCATGATGTTGTTTATATTCTAAGAATCCTGCACCATAAGCAAAAATTCAAATAAGGCAAACGCTACACCTCCACTCTCACAAGATTTATCTAAAACGAACTACCGTGTTGCAGAGTCTAATACAAAAATAAAAGATTGGTTTCGAGCCTGTCATCCCCTAGCCAACCAAAGGCGGCCTATCAGAAATAAATGGCTGATGATAATGCCTCCTTCCGGTGGCCTTGTATAAAGCATTTGCCAAAGCTCCCATAATGGGAGGGAAGGGAGGTTCACCCATTCCGGTTGGGTCAATGCCGTTGTCCACAAAATGAACCTCGATTTCCTTTGGCGCTTCGCTATGACGGATTAAACGATAACGGTCAAAATTAGTTTGTTCAGGTGCTCCGTCTTTAAAGGTCAGGGCGCTATACATGGCATGACCAATACCGTCAACCGCGCCTCCTTCGGCCATATTGGTCGCGGCGTCGGGGTTTACCACAATACCACAATCAATTGCTGAGGTCACCTTTTGCACTATAGGGTTACCGTTATCCATAACCATATCCAATACCTGGGCTACATAGCTATTATGACAGAAATAGGCCGAAACCCCCCGGTATACACCGGATTCATTTTGTCCCCAATTCGACTTTTCCCTAACCAGGTCCAATACACCGGCATAACGGGCCGCATCGTAATCGTTGGTTTCCGGATCACCCACAGGATTTTCCTTTGCACGTTGCAACAATTCCAATCTGAAATCGATAGGATCTTTACCCATCTCTTCGGCCACTTCGTCCAAAAATGACTGTTCAGCACCGGCAATAAAATTGGAACGAGGCGCACGGAACGCTCCGGTGGTAATATTGGAATCTATAGTGTAATCTTCCGCCAGATAATTGTCAATCGCTCCCGCGGGAAAGCGGTTTGCAAAAAGCGGACTCTCCGGAACACCTCCGGCCTTCACATGAAATGCGATTAAATTGTTGTCTTCATCCAGTCCGGCACGATAAGTAGCGTAATAACTGGGCCGGTACATTCCTTGAGACATATCGTCTTCCCGGCTGTATACCAACTTCACCGGGGCCTTCATCTTCTGGGAGATCACAGCCGCCTCAACCATAAAATGTCCATACAGCCTGCGGCCAAAGCCACCTCCCTGACGGGTCATTTGAATGTCAACATTTTCCAAAGGAAGACCCAGACGCTCAGCCACAGCCGGTTCCATCCACTCTGGTGTCTGGGTGGGCCCAAGGAGTTCCGCATGGTCTTCGGTAACATTGGCGAAGAAATTCATAGGTTCCATCGTATTATGTGCCAGGAAAGGACAGCTGTAATTGCGCTCAATGATTTTTGCTGCTTTGGCAAAAGCCGCTTCCGGGTTACCATCTTTACGAGCAACCCTTCCTTTACGCGTATTGAGTTCTTTCAACTTCGCATTATGGGTATCGGAATTTTCCATACCTGTAGGGTGTTTAACCGTCATTTCCCTGCCGAGAATGCTCATGCTCTCAACGGACTCGGATGCCTGTTCCCACTCGATTTTTAAGGCCTTTTTGGCCTGCATAACTTCCCAGGTAGTTTCCCCGATTACCGCGACCAATTCATTGAATGCCGTATGGTGAAAGGCCGATTTCTTAAAGCCTTCATCGTACAACTTTATGGAAAAAACATCGCGAATACCCGGCATATTTTTGGCTTCCGCTGCGTCAAAAGACTTCAATTTCATGCCAAATGCTGGCGGATGTGCCAGGCCTGCGATCAGCATGCCTTCCCGTTGAACGTCTATTCCGAACAAGGGTTGGCCGGTGACGATCTTTTTTCCATCCACATTCTTGCGAGAGGTTCCGATAATAGAGAATTCTGACCGATCTTTCAATTCAACTTCTTCCGGTACTTCCATCTGTGATGCCAGTGATGCCATTTCCCCATAGCCTGCGGAATTACCGCTTGCCTCATGGCTAAGCACTCCGGCAACGGCGCTGATTTCTCCAACAGGTACCTGCCAGGCCTGAGCGGCGGCTTCTTTCAACATATGTCTTGCAGTTGCACCCGCCATACGAAGGCTCTCCCATGAGTTCATTATGGATCTGCTTCCCCCGGCCACCTGCCAACTGTACAGGTCGGTGTTCAGAGGAGCTTGTTCCACCACCACATTTTTCCAGTCAATTTCCAGTTCATCCGCGAGGATCATAGGCATTGATGTCCGAACATTCTGCCCAATTTCGGGATTGGGCGACAGGATAGTCACCACCCCGTTATCGCCAATTTTTAAATAACCATTGATCTCATACCATTCTTTAGGCATTTCCAGTTCTGCGACCACAGCTTCGGTGGTCTTTGGTTTGCAGGAATTTAAAAGGTTAAAACCAAGTACCAATCCACCCCCGGCCAAACTGGTATTTTTAATAAAGGCTCTTCTTCCCATTTTCGATGTTACTAGTGTCATTGCTATAGTTTTTTGGAGTTGGCTTAGGATCCGCTTTCAGCAGCTAATTGAACCGCTTTCTTGATCCTGGTGTAGGTACCGCATCTGCATATGTTGCCGTTCATAGCCATTTCGATCTCTGTCTCGCTGGGCTTAGGATTCTGTTTCAGCAAAGCCGATGCCGTCATGATCTGCCCTGCCTGACAGTAGCCACATTGCGGTACATCGACCTCAAGCCAGGCCTTTTGAACAGGGTGGTCACCATGTTCCGATAAGCCTTCTATGGTAGTCACCTCCTGATTGCCCACGGAAGATACTGTCAGCATACAGGAACGTACCGCCGTATCCCCTAAATGAATGGTACAGGCCCCGCATTGGGCGATACCGCATCCGTATTTGGTTCCGACCAGCTTCAGATGGTCACGTAATACCCAGAGCATGGGTGTTGAAGGGTCAACATCCACCTCAAGGGCTTTTCCGTTGATGTTAAGTGTAAATTTTGCCATGATGTTCTTTATTGTCTTGAAATTACAAAATATCTGTCTTGATAATACTTAGAAACATTCTGAATTAGAACATTTTATATACTTCTTATTCCTCAGGACGCGCGATTGATAATTGTTGTTGATCTCCACCCAGATAAATCGCTATTATCTCCACATCATCATCGGTCTTGTTGATGCCACGGTGGTATATGCCAATAGATTCGGCGAAAGATTCCCCGCCAGAATATTCCAGTGATTTCCGATCTTCAACTTCTACGGTGAGGGTGCCGCTTAGGATATATGAAAATACCGGCATCTCGTGCTTGTGCCAGCCGGTATCCGAGCCAGGAGGAAATATGACTTTGCGAATGGTAACTTTCGCGCTGTCAAAGTTGGGATACTCAATTTTTTGACCAATGGCATTGGTTTCGGCATCTAATAACTCCACGACTTTTATCTCGCCGGAATACTGTGCATGAAGGTTTAAGCTTATGAGTGAAGCGATCAAAAGTGGAATAAGGTTTTTCATACTTGAATATTTGGTTTAAGGTAGGATAAATATAGTCGCCTAAACTATTAATCCTTTCCGGAAGTCACCTCCAGGATGACTCGTTGATATCGGGTCAATGCGGGAAAACCGGTATCCGTACCCTCAACGATGATATGGTATTTGGCTCCCTGTTCCGCATTTGCCGGTATTTTGATCTTGGCCGATGCTTCCTGAGATTCGATCTGCACCGCCCCATCACCTGCTTCCGCATAGCACCAGGCCGAAAACGCTACTTTATGGTCATCTGGATCAGAAGCTGAAAAATGGATTGTTAGTTCTTCGCCTGCCTTGACAGAAAGGGTATTCCCTTCCGAAATCCTAATTTTTGGTGGATGATTGGCCTCATCAAAGGGTTTTACGCACCAATCGGCTCGTGCTGCAAAATCCAGTTGCATGGCCTTTATCCAGCGGGTTTGGGGGTATCTGGGATCCATTTCACCCGATTCGGGATTGAAATCGGCCGAGGCCTTTCCATCCTCATACTTGAAAGGGTTTTCTTCGGATTGCACAAAACGCCCACTCCAGCCTCCCCGGGACGGATCGCTGTAATTGTCCAGGCCTACATCAACCAAATGCAAAAATGCCGGGGAATCCCCTTCGGATATAAAATCGTATTTGGAGAAACTACCCCTGTCGGTATTGGCTATTTTGCTGATATCGCCCTCAAAATGGTTGGGGTCGCCCTCTTGTTTCTGCCCATCTCCATAAGCGTAATACTTCTTAAGCAAGGGCCCATGGTTATTTATGATATTCGGCCCCATAAAACTTCCCTCCAAATAAGGTTGCTGGCTCTTGGGAACCACTTTTTTCCAGGGATAGGCAAAGCACCAAAACTGGTTAGCGTTATAAAACACCCTGATTTCCGGCCAATTCGGACCAATGTAGTTTTTATAGGTAGCATCCTGGTCCATGATCGTATAAATAATCGCCTTTCGGGAAACTTTTTCTTTGATATCCTTCCAGTTTTTGGTTTTGGAATGATCCTCCTCAATGGACTTTAGTGCCCTGGCAATGGTATTGGTACCTCCCCAGGCCTGTAGAAAGATCTCACGAGGGTCATCGTCCAACAGCTTCTGGGCGATCAATTCCGAGCCTTCGGTACGTTGCTCCATTTCACCCTCAAAATCAATATTACCCACTTTTACCACAGCCAATAGTTCCTCGGAGGATGGATAATTGGTATCGTGTAACAGCAGATTGGGGTGTACTTTTTTGTATTCGGTCAATAGCTCCTGTATCCAGTTAGTTCCCGGCCAACGCAGATTAGTAAGGTCTTCCCCATAAATGTTTCGGGTCATCTCCATTTCGGACGTGAATTTTGTGCCCTTTTCATCGCCTTTCCAATGCCACATGGAACTGGAGTAGATCAGCCCCTCGGTATCAAATTCGTTGGTATACAATAAATACCGAAGGAAAGTATCCACATCGTCTATTTCCCCATCGGTGGTTACAACAGTACGCAGTTTTCCAGATTGAGATTGTGCTAAGTTGTTTCCCATTAAAAAAAAGACTGTGAGAAGGATTATGACTTTGAGCTGACGCCTAACGACTTGAATCTCCATTTCAGGTAATTTTTTCTTATTGTCTCAATTTGTTACAATAATACTTTGATTTGATCGGAATTTAGCTTTTTTTTGATTAAAATTGATCGTTTTGAGTACGAGAAAGCTAAAACAACCCCCTTCAAATGAGGAATTTATACCGCATTTGGCCTACGACTCGGTCATTTTCGGCTTTAATGGTAAACAACTTAAGATATTAGTATTGGAATACCACAATACAGGATTGTTCGCGATTCCGGGTGGCTTTGTCAAAAGAAACGAAGATATTAACGATGCGGTTAAAAGAGGACTGAAAGAACGCACAGGCTTAAGCGATATCTATTTGGAACAGTTCCACACCTTCGGTTCGGTTTCCCGATCTTCCGCTGAGACTATGCGTGAAATTCTTATAAACAACGGATATGAAGTACATAATGATCACTGGCTGTTCGATCGCTTTGTCTCCATAGCCTATTACGCCCTTATCAATTATGAAGATGTCCAGCCAAGACCGGACGAGCTTTCAGATTCCATCAACTGGTATGCTATTGATGATTTACCGCCTTTAATGATGGATCATCGGGCCATTGTGGATAAGGCACTGGAAAACTTACGGGAAAACCTGGATAAAAAACTAATCGGAATGAATCTACTACCTGCAAAGTTTACCATGAAGGACTTACAAACAGTCTATGAAGCGATTTTAGGTGAAAAACTACGAAGGACCACCTTTCAACGTAAAATTCTGGCCAGGGAAATTCTAATCAGGCACGAAAAACTGTTTACCGGAGGTGCGCACAAGGCGCCTTACCTGTATAGCTTTAAGGATAAAAACCCAATCAAAGGAAAAAAGTACGCCTAGTTTCACCTTAATTAATTCATTTCAACACCAAATGAATTGATTACAGGGGGTTAAAAGGCATTCGACATATAATTCTTAAATACGAAAAAATGAAAACAACAATTCCAATTCTAGTCCTGACGTTTTGCGCTTTGCTTTCCTGTAAGCAAGCCGCGGATAAAACAAAAGAAACAAGCACGGAGGCTACTGAAATTAAGGCAGATGAAAGTGCAAATTTTGGAGGATTAGCCTTATACACCGTGCGTGATGCCATGGGTACAGAGGCAAAAGAAACCCTGAAGGCTGTGGTTGCGGCCGGATATAAGAATATTGAGGCCGCGGGTTATTCAGATGGAAAATTCTACGGCATGTCTCCCTCTGATTTTAAAAGCTATTTGAGCGAAATAGGGCTGAACCCTGTTAGTACGCATCAGGGCAGCGTGACCCTTGAGAATGCGGATGCTATGATAGCGGATGTTAAGGCAGCCGGGTTTAAGTACTTTGTCATTCCTGTGCCGCCTATGGGGATGTTTAATTACAATCCGGAAACACGGGAACTTTCCATGACCGGCACAGCAAAGGAGCTGGCTGATATCCTGGATACTTTGGGTGAAAAGACTAAGGCAGCAGGACTGCAATTACTTTATCACAATCATGATTTCGAACTGATAGAAAATCAGGATGGCGTTGTGGTTTTAGATTATTTACTGGAGAACTGCAACCCGGAATTGGTAAACTTCCAAATGGATCTATACTGGGTTACCAAGGCCGGAGCGGATCCCCTGGCATATTTTGAAAAGTATCCTGGCCGTTTCAAGGCATGGCATGTTAAGGATATGGACGAACAGGGCCGTTTTGCGCCGGTGGGGCAAGGAACCATTGATTTCGCTTCCATCCTGTCAAAAAAAGAGCTGTCCGGGATGGAGTACTATTTTGTGGAGCAAGACATGACCTTTGACGGCCTCGAACCCCTGGAGGCCATCAAGATAAGCCATGAAGGTATTGCGAAAATAGGGTTTAAGTAATCCTGGCTGTTTTGGATAAGCCTGAAAAATACATTTGAAAGCAATTGGAACCGAAAATCGAAAACACCTTAAATATGAAAAAAATAGTTAGCTATTTGCTTGTAGGAATGCTGCTTTCCTTCAACATACTGTCTGCCCAATTAGAGATCAAAACCGGTGAAAACGTTGCCGTAACCGATACCGAAGCCGGCAAGGTTCGAGGTTATATAGAAGACAATACTTATATCTATAAGGGGATCCCTTATGCCCAGGCCGAGCGCTTTATGCCTCCTAAAAAGACCGATTCCTGGGAAGGGATCCGAAGTTCAATGACCTATGGCCCGGTTGCCCCTTTGCTGATCCCTACTACCGAGGTGAACGATGAAGGCGAGTTTGTTTTTGATCATAACTGGGGTTATACCAACGAAGATTGCCTGCGGATCAATATTTGGACACCAGGTTTAGACGACAAACAGCGGCCCGTACTGTTTTGGATACACGGTGGAGGTTTTACCGCGGGATCCAGCCAGGAACTGCCTTCTTATGATGGAAAGAACCTGAGCGAAAAAGGCGATGTGGTGGTAGTGTCTATTAATCACCGCCTCAACGTCTTAGGTTTTCTGGATCTTTCAGCCTATGGTGAAAAATACAAGCATTCGGCCAATAACAGCATTTTGGATATGGTTGCGGCCCTTGAATGGGTACGGGACAATATTTCCAATTTCGGAGGCGATCCCAATAATGTATTGATTTTCGGCCAGTCTGGTGGTGGGGCTAAAGTGAACACCCTTATGGCTATGCCAAAAGCGAAAGGACTCTTTCACAAAGCCGTGAACCAAAGTGGATCTTTCCGTATGGGAATACTCGAAAAGGAGGATACTCAGGCTATAAGTGCCGAGGTATTGTCCCAATTGGGTTTGAGCCCTGAGCAGGTGGATAGCCTGCAAACGCTTCCGTTTGAAAAGTTGAGCGCAGCGGGCACCAAAGCCTTAAAAATTGTGGAGGAAAAAATGAAGGCAGCGGGCAAGCCAATAACGGGCTTCGGACTGGGATGGGGACCGAGCGTTGACGGTGAGGACCTGCCCTTTCAACTCTTTTCCAAGGAGGCGTTCGAGCTTTCAAAAGACGTACCCCTCTTAATAGGTACCACTAAGAATGAATTTGCACCTTTTGCAAATATGCGTTTCCTGGGAGCCTCTGAAGTAGACATTTTAAAGCATATTAAGGAAACCTATAAGGACAAGGCAGATGCCTATATTGCCGCGGTAAAAAAGGCATATCCTAACGATACTGACCCCAAAGACCTTCTGGATGTGGATACGCTTTTCCGGCCCGGGGCAGTGGAACAGGCTAACGAAAAGTCATCCCTGGAGGGTGGGGCGCCTGTTTATATGTTCCTCTTTACATGGCAATCCCCCGTCATGGACGGTAAGTATAAATCGCTGCACTGTATGGAGCTTCCCTTTGTTTTTGACAATGTAGCCCTTGCCAATCATATGACCGGAGGTGGAAAAGAGGCCCATGCCCTGGCGGATAAAGTGAGCCGTGCGTGGTTAAACTTTGCCAAAACAGGGGATCCCAATCACGATGGACTACCTGAATGGCCGGCCTATAACAGTGAAAATACGGCAACCATGTACTTTGACAATAGCTGTACTGTAGGTCCACAGCGGGATAAGGAGTTGTTTCAATTGACTGCTAATAAATAATCATCCAATAAAAGAATTATGGAAATAGACTAAATCAGGAAGTTTCATGCTTAAATTATTCAATATCATTGAATAATCGGGTTCTGATCTTACCGATATTTCTACCTTTAATATCAAGCCAATATTCTGTTTTGAACTCAGAATCCCTGCCAAGTTTGAACTTGATTTCTGTTTGCCCGTCAGTAATATGGAATATTAATTCATCTGTTGGAGAACTGTGATGCGCACGAAGGTTATCCACGGATAATAGCTCTTTTATGACCTCTTCTGTCGCTAAATCCACAACATTCCCATTGACCTGGATTTCAGTTACTTTCAAATCCAGTTTTCTCAATTCCCTCTTAAAATCCCTCCGACCGTTTTGCCTAATTGTTGCATACATTCCAAATTGCACCAGAAAGAATGTCCCTATAACACAGGCTACAATTCGTATTGCAAGTTTTGGATTGCCGCGGTTTTTATGATATACAAGCAAGGTCACAAACCCTCCAATTCCTAACAATATCAAAAAAGCAATAAGGTTTTCAGACATTTCGGGATCAACTAGTAATTCACATAAAGTTAAATGTAATACTTTCTGATGCAACCTGTGAATTCTCATTATGACCTCCATTTCGGATTTGCTGAAAAAGCTGCTTAAGCCAATTAAAAGTTAAATATGTTGCATATACAACTTTTGTATGTATTTTTGACCTATGAAGTATCAACTAGAACATTGTGTTGGGTCAAGGCTCAGAAGATTATCCAGGATTGCTGATGGCCATATCAGAAGCTTCCTGGGGGATCATAAGATCACAGAAAATCAAATGACGATCTTATTTACCCTTCACGAACTGGGTAAGGTGGAACAGGGGAAAGTAGGAGAGGTACTTTGCTTGGAAAGGTCAACCGTCAGTAGGAATATCAAGCTATTGGAAAAACAGGGTTTAATTATTCGGACCGCGGACTACAGACCTCAGGTAGCATTGACCGATTCAGGAATGGATTTGGTCAAGATCCTTATCCCGGAATGGGAAAAGGCCATGGATCTGCTTGTAGACCAGTTGCAGGAGCAGGGGATGGACAGTATTAAAGTCTTGGAATCCAGAATGAAATAAAAAATTTACTACATAAGTTGCATATACAACATATTTATAATTCTTAATATAAAATCACATACAATGAAAACAAATCAACAAGAGTCAAGATTATTGAGTACCAGGCATGTACGCATTCAAAAATACGGACTGAACATTCGTTATGCGGAATTAGGAGATAGAAACGATCCAACAATCCTGTTACTACATGGCGTACCGGAAAACCTGCAGACCTGGTATGATATCGCGCCAACGCTTTCCGAAAATTATCATGTTCTGGCTATAGATTGGCCAGGCTTTGGTGGCAGCGAGGCTTTTTCAGAAATGACAGATCACAATCCAAGATCCTTCGCCTCCGTGGGGATGGATTTTCTCGATACCCTGCAAATTGAATTTGCAAATATCATGGCCACAGATATCGGGCTCTCTCCGGCATTGATTATGGGGGTTGAGCAGCCGGATCGGATCGGTCAGATTGTGGTCATGGACGGTATTCCTTTCCCAACATCTGCCTATTCTTCCTGGGAAGTCAGGAGTTTTGGCCGTAAGAACTCCATACGCGCAAAGGCCTTGATAAAGTGGTTCCCAAAGATCTCCGCGAAGATTGCCTATAACAAAGGCTTTTACAAGGGTAGTAATATTCCGAGGGAAATTCAAGACGAATTTCTAAAAGACGGGTATAATAAAACGACTCAGAATGCCTTTTTGAGCTATTTTCAGAACAACGCACCGGGTCAGGCTTACCTGGAAAGCAGGATCCATGAAATACAACAGCCTGTTTTAGTCGTCTGGGGAAGACATGATAGATTTATCAATGTAGCGCTGGGGGAGCTTTTGGACAAAAGCTTACCCAATTCCCGTTTGGAAATTATTGAGGATTCCGGGCATTTTGTTCAAATGGACAAGCCGGAGGCTTTGCTCAGGGTGACCCAGGATTTTTTACAGCGCAATACACGAACGAACTGGCGGTTCACAGAAAAACTTCCAGCTTCACTAATAAGGGCAAATGGGTCCCCACAGGCGCAAAACAGATAGGAGTTTGCGGCAACTGACAAGTCTAATGAGGTATCACATTTTGTGATACCTTTATGTTTGTGATTTAATCTAAAACTGAATTGGATTTAAAAAGGACCAAGTAAAGTTCAAGAAGGACCATGCCTAGAATTGAATTAAAAACCAAGATCAGGGCGAAAAAAGAGATCGTTTTTGATCTGGCCAGAAGTATCGACTTACACAAAATCTCAACGGAGCACACTGACGAACAGGCAGTTGATGGAAAAACTTCCGGATTAATAGGTGCGGGTGAATGGGTCACCTGGCGGGCAAAACACCTGGGAGTTTACCAGAACCTGACCTCCAGGATCACAGAGTTTAAACGCCCGGATTTCTTTGCAGATGAAATGGTGAAAGGCGCTTTTAAACATTTTCGGCACGAGCATCATTTTGCAGAAGTTGATGGTAAAACCTTAATGACCGATTTTTTTGATTACACATCCCCATTCGGACTTTTGGGAGTCCTGGCAGATAGGTTGTTTCTAAAGAATTATATGAAAGGTTTGCTTGTAAAACGCAATGATACGATAAAGGAATTCGCTGAGTCCGAAAGGTGGAAAGAGGTACTAAGCAGTTAAAAGTTTGATCAAACGATCATCTCTTTTATTGGTTTTATTCCATTTGGTAAGTATATCAACAAGTTGTGAGTAATTAGAAAATTTCAAAAACGATGGAAATAACAGTATGGTTGTCCTTTGTTGGAACGGTAATTATCCTGGCCATAACACCTGGACCAAGTGTTTTACTGGCCACTGCGAACAGCATGAAATACGGAAAAGGAAAAACCGCAGGGACCATAGCAGGGGACTTAACGGCCAATCTCTTTCAAATTATTCTTGCTTCCGCGGGATTGGCGACTATTGTGGTTTCGTCCGGGGAATTGTTTCAGATTATCAAATGGTGTGGGGTGGCTTATCTGGTGTATATCGGAATTAAGAAGATCATTACTAAACCGAAGATAACATTAGCAACAAATGGAAAGGAGGACATAAGTTTTTCAAAATTATTTGCAGAGGGCTTTTTAATGTCGGCAGCCAACCCAAAAGCGATTGTGTTCTTTGCCGCACTCTTTCCGTTATTCCTAAATGAATCGGATCCCATCATTCCACAAATAGTAATCCTAGCGATCACCTTTTTGATCATTGACGGACTATCGCTGTTTATATATGCTCTTTTTGCTGAAAAGCTAAAGTCCTACCTTGAAGATCAGCAAAAAGTTCACATGCAAAACAGAATTGTAGGCGGACTATTAATTCTGAGTGGAATTATGTTGTCTATGGTGCAGCGGACGAATAACTAGAGGGGAAACTTAATGCTAAATGGCATAGGAAACCCCGCATCTATCGCTGCTGGTTCTCGTCCTTAAACAGGTTAACTCACTAAAGCCTGTCATGAGCGCAGCCGAATGACTCATAACCCTGATCGCGCTCCAATGTCCAAATGAAAAGCTACTTAGTTGAGTTGAATTAAAACAAATGATTTTCATTTGAAGATTTAGTAGGCATGAAGCACAACTGCTGTTGTGACTGGGTGATCTTTTATCTGGCGCATTATCTGTAAAATTATATCCAATTAATACGAATACTTTTTAATATTTTTCGTATTTTATGTGTAAGAAATATACCAATAATTAGTTCCCTCGCATTTCTATTGTACGCATATCTAATTGAGTGTTTAATTTAAATTTTATTACTATGCCACATTATGCCCAAGGAACTACAGGATGGACTAAATTAAAATCGTATCAAGCATTATGGGATCCTAAGATCGATCTCGGAAAATTCTATTTTACTACATTTCAGGGAAAACGTCAGGAAACGCCGTATATGACTTCCTCAAATTTTGCTCGAGTTATTGATATCTTGCGAAATGAAGATCCGGTTTATGGCAACGCAACAACTGGGTCCGTCACAACTCAGGCGGAAGAAGTAGGAGAGGAAGAGTCTAATTAACGAGCCAATAGTCCAAAGGTTTAATCGATTCTACCCTTTATTGCTGGAAAAGGTATCTGCCACAAAATGCTTCAATACTTTGTGGTAGGCTGAGTGCTATTGTTTAATCGCAATATCTCGTGATCCAGATAGCAGTTCGTAATCCAAATGAAGTCTAGCCGTATCTAACTGAAAATTCTCCATATTTCTACTGTCAAATTCCTTGTAATTCTAAATAGTTCTCACCTTGCTCATTGAATCAGTCTGTTAAGTTCGGCCATACCAATATCTTCATTGTAAATACCGGCACCTACCTGAATGTTTAAACTTTTAACCGTGATGACATAGCTGATTTTTCTTAGGGGTTGTCCCCCTCCCGGCTTTGGCCAAAGGTATTCTATCCAGACTCCGTTGACATTGTCACTTTCTTCGCACATTTTCAAGCCGTATCGAAATCCATTGTAGTCAGTATGTTTTTTAATATCACCGCCTACCTTGTCCGGAAAAGCAGGATTTGCCAAAACCCTGTCCTCAGAACAATTGAATGAAAAAACATAGGTGTCTTTCCAGCTAAATTCGGAATTGGGATCTCGAAGTTGACTTAGACCTTCCAGTCCTTTATCTTCCAAATGACTTGCCGCTTTTCTTACTTTCGCAACGACTTCAGTAGGTGTGGCGCTATGCGCGTATTGCTTTTTTTCAGCACATGACACCAATAATATCAAGACTATAGCTACATGGAAGCTGTGGATTTTCTTCATACTTAATACTCTTTTAATTATTAATTTCCGTTTTTAGGTTTGCTTTTTCCCTCACTTAACTTTTTAGAGATCTTGACGGGCAGGAGGTTTTTGTGCCACCGCGATAAGGGCATTGGTCTCGATTGAATTAATGCCATGTGCCCTAACTTTTGAGAGAAGGCGGGTCTTAAAGTAAATTCGCTCTTCGGGGGTCAGTTGTTCTATGATCCATCTAAAACCACTTCCCATGGCAATGGTCCAGAAGTCCTCAGGGTCATTAAGAATTTGCTTTCTTTGGGAACTTACAATACGGACCGTTTCTATACCGGTATTGAAAAATAATTCCTTAAGCCCCTTTTCTGTGGTAATGTTGTCCCAAGGTTGAAAGTCACTGACCAGATCCATTCTGATCTTTGATAGTTCTTCATTCCAAATTTCGGATACCGGAGAAAAAATATTACTGCCCCAAGTGGTAATCCCAATTTTTCCCGTGGGTTTGACCAAGCGCCAAAGGTTTGCCAATTGCCTTTCCATATCCTCAAAGAAAAAGATGCCGAACACACACATTACCGCATGAAACCTGTGCCTGGGGAACTTTATTTGCTCCATATTCGCTTGTATAAAATAGATCCAATCCAAACCTGCCGCATCCGCCTTGCTTTGGCCCAATTGTAAAAGCCTTTCGGATAAATCCACGCCGATCACCAGACCCTCTTTGCCGACCTCTCTGGCTGCAGGCAGGGCAGACGCCCCACTTCCACAGCAGACATCCAAAACGGAATCACCTTGCCTAAGGTTGGCAAGGTCTACCGTCTTTTGTCCAAAAAAATTCCAAAAACTAAGAGGTTTTTTATCAAAAGAATCTGCCGCTGCGTTATAGGTTTTGATAACCTTTTTTATTTTATCCATTAATTCTTGCTTTCTCTCTTTGCGATATCGGGCTAAAATCAGTAGCACTGCCCATTAAAAAATCTTCTTGAAATTGTTTAGGCCGTTCCAAACATGTTACATCACCCTGGATGCCGAGTAGGTACAGTTGATTTGTATAGTCAATACTACCAATACGAGCCTCAGCTTTCCTATCGTTTTATTTTAAGAATCATATCTAAAGTTATATTTGAATCACTTCCTTTTCACGTAAATAATGCCCAAACCCAAATTAAGTGGTATACAATGTTGTTTTTTAATTACGAGCCAGGAACAAAGCGTTAACCCCTGGCCCTTAAATAACCCTTATGCCTATGGATTTACTTTCCGTAATCTGTGTCGGATTACCAATCAATCTGTTTTGCCACGATTTTCTCTTTGTAATTTACACTACGGTCTATTTCCTTTTGGTGAGATAGCGAATCACTAAGTATTGAATCAACAGGATTACTAGCTAAAGCTCGTGGACCTTCCTTCTCAATGTTGCAAATAGGAAACCCCGCAGCTATCGCTGCTGGTTCTTTTCGGTAAAACAGGATTACCTCTGGTGATCCTTTCGGTTCAATGTTGCAAATAGGAAACCACGCAGCTATCGCTGCTTGTTCTTTTCGGTAAAACAGGATTACCTTCGGTGATCCTTTGCAGTTCAATGTTGCAAATAGGAAACCACGCAGCTACTGCTGGTGGTTCTTTTGTCTATTCCAAAACTCAAACTGCGTTTGGTTTTTCCATAAACAAAAGAACCACGCCTTTGGGCGTGGTTTCCTGAGTGTCGTGATCGCGACAGGATTACTCGCTGTAGCTTGTGATCCTGATTGCGCTCCGTAGTCTAAATGAAAAGCTGCCAACCTTCGGTTGGTGGGCTTTTTCATTCTCATTCCGATTTTTGAATGAATTCAAATCTCATTCGAACGAAAAAGCCCGCCTTAGGCGAGCTTTTCATTCTTAAGTGATCGCACAAAGGCTGCATTAGCTGTTCTTAAGGCAAATGGCAAAAGGTTGGGTAGCCCTCAAAATCTTACACTGGAAGGGCGTCTTAAGGGTGCCGAAAGAAACAAAACAAAGGCACTAAAAAACGAAAATAATACTAAAGCTAAAGCCTATATAGAGGCTATTCAAAATGAGGACCTCAGTCTTAGACTTATGGCAAAAAAGTTAAACGATGCTGGTTTTAAAACAAGTACTGGCAAACAGTTCCAAGCTACTAAAGTGAAAAGGATGCTGAATAATTAACCTTGAGTTCTTTGGATAGAGATGTGGCACAAAAATTAATCTCTTAATACGTCCCAAAAATGTTATAATATTACTTATTGAGAAGTATTTAAGATACAATACCCTTGGCATTACCGATTTTTAAAATTGTTTAACTTCGGATTAGTCGGAAAATTGAAAAAGGTGTTTAGTTCGAAAAAGAAAGAAAATAAATTCACGAATTGGTCACAACCATCAACTACACAAAAATAAATTTCCTACAGTCCAAATTGACTCCCAATTCATATAGAATAACCATAGGTGATTGTCAATTGTAAATCCCGTTGTTCTTTCAATTTAACTGTACAAAAACCTTAGTTTTTTTAAGGTTTTAATGTAATCATTTGTTTTGTAAAAACACTATTTTGAATGGATTAAACTTCCCCCTAGATAATACCTATTAGTGGGTATTCTATTTTGATTTCATTTTAAACATTTTTAAGTGGCTAAAAAATCTATTTGGACTCGCCAAATTCTGTTTTGGTCGACCTTTTACCGATGTATATAAGCTTCAATAAACCAGATTAATAACAATAAAACACTAAAATGAAAAAACATTCTTTTATTATCCTCGCTTTTATTATTACCAATCAGCTATTCTCTCAAGTTTTAAGTCCAATAAACCCTGTAATTGGAGGGCCAACAGGACAGGGGCTAGTTGATGATAGCTGCAAAATTTGTTTCGAATGGCTTCCTGCAAAAAACGCTACGGAGGCCTCTACTATTTGGAGTGATGGTAAAAGGTTTAGTTTCCTGAACACAGCTTCCCTTAACGCGACGGGGGAAACAGGTTCCGCTTTCGTAGATATAATAAGTGACTATGCAGGGCCTGTTCGGGTTGCATTGACATCTACTGTAGCTGCAACAGATAGGGAAGAAGAAAGCGAGAGCGATCAAAGTATTGAAAGATTCCTGAGTGGAGGTGGAGCTGCAGTCTTTAATTTTACCCTTATCGGACCTACCTTAAGTTGGGATTCTAACCGCTCTTATTTAACATTTTTGTTCAATCCAAAACTTGGATTCGATTTTCCTGCTTTGGGAGCTAGTACCGATGATAGCACAATTAATATGGACTTTGGTGGGGAAGTTAGATTCAATATGCCTCTTGCCGAAAACAATTTGGGATTTGTAGGACATTTTAGAGGAGCATACGTGGTCGGAGGGGATACATTCTATGAGGGACTAGGGTTGTTGGGAGATGACGCCAGTTCATTCACGTATTCGCAAGTGAGTTTAGGGTTCACTTTACCAGGAATAAACTGGGCAATTTTATGGAATAAAACGATTTCTGGACCTTCAAGTTTGAATGACTTTCATAAAAGTGGGAGAATCTCTTTAATCATAACGCCAAAATAATCTGATGAAGTATTTGCCATTAATTCTCATTGCTATTGTTTTAGTTGCATGCAAAACTGGCGAAAATTCAAGTCAAAATGATAACGGAAAAAAAAACGATGATTTAGCTTTTGCATTGATCAAAAGCCGACAAGGAAAATATAGGAAAAAAGCACCAAATAAGGAATTAGATATTAATGCTGACGAGCTATTGAAACAGATTTTCTGTCCTAATGGAGAGTGCAATGCTCAGGCCATTAAGGACATGGAAAATATAAAGAATGCCATTACGCACCCAAAAACAAAGCATGAATTATTTGTTGAAAGATATTCATTGGCGATTGATTTAATGGAGGTAGAAAGAGTAATTAATGAGTATGATTCCTTTGAAATTGGTGAAGTATATCCTTACACGGTAGATTGTAAGTGTTACAATGCCATGGCTTTATCATTGTTAAAATGGGGTAAAAATGGAGACTATTTGTTAGAAATAAATAATGGACTAAGTCTTGATATTGGGGAATTAGCAAAGGTTTCTTCTCGAATTTTGCCTTACACGGATAACGATAAAATTGCTTATATGGACGTTGTCCCCCTAAGAGATTTTATAGCAACGCAGAAACCAACAATCGAAGATTTTGGTGTTAAAGTTATGGGTCATTTATTATCAGACCCAACACCTGATTCTACTTCTTTATCAATAGACCCACGTAAAATTAAATTTTATAGCTCGTTTTTTCGAGCAATGAAATTTTTTGTGATTGCCCATGAGTATTCCCATGCACTACTTCAACATGATGCATCTTATTCAAATCTCACTTTTAAACCAAACTTTTCGGATAATGAAGAAACAATTGAAATAGCTAATTATCCTAACAAAGAACACGAAGCGGATAGTCTGGCCTTTACTTTTTTATTAAAGCATGCCAAAACCAAAGCAATTGATGATTCCGAAATCTTTATTGCTGGTGCGGAATTATGGTTTATGTGGTTGGATATTTTTCAAAAAAGTGAGCAATTGGTTCATGGTTATTACAACGGACAGGAGTCTCACCCAAGTGCTAATGCTCGAAGAAAATATATTCAGGACACTTTTGAAAATAAAATACCTAAAACGACTAGTTACTCGAATCTAATAGATACACTCGATAAATTATTTGAAATTCTGTGGAGTTTTACTTCGGAAAAGTTTGAACCTGCAAAAAACTATATCAAAGAGTTGAGTAATGAAAGTGAGTGTTTTGATAAATAGAAACATCCAAGGAATATCACATCTATGGTATTTGATTATACCAAATTGAGTAATGGGAAAATCTAAGAAGTCAAAAAGAAGAAAGAAAATAACGATGGTAAGTGCCATTGCTTTAATAGCTGCTGTTCTTACTAATGTGGACGATATTTGGGATTTCCTTAGTAAGACATCCACTGCAATCAATCCATTTTCAATCTCTACAAAAATTGAAAACAAATCCTATAATAATAATATTATGGCGGAAGTCTTAATTTATAATAAATCTAATAAGCCAATTGTAATTAATGGACTCGAAACCAATATTCAAGTACTTTATTATGACTCGTTTGAAAATTTTCTAACGTATCCAAAGGTTGACTCTACTAGATTATCGAATATGCTATATGGTAATAGTAATAACAAAAATGACGATGGCACGGAACAAGCCTCTGGAGTGAAAATCACGTCAGAATATGAATTTTCAATTACAAGCACTCCAATGGATACTACTATCGTAAAAAATATTTCGGAGGTTTTTCACCCTGATAAACCTGAGAGAATTGTTTTCAATTTTAACATAGTTCCTCCAGCTGCATTATTTGCATATAACATAGATATTACGCTGAAAACTATGGATGGAAAAAACATCAAAATCAATGACAAACCCGAACTAAAAACAGGTGGTTTTAATGTTTTAACATATTTTGAAACAAATCATCAAGATTTGGTAAATCTTTACAGTTCAACAGTAAAGAAGAAAATGCAAAATTCACCTCAAAGAAAAATTCTGTTAAACCAAATTAGATGGTATGTATCTGATTATTATAATGACACTCTTTTTTCAATAGAAACTGAAAATGGCATAGAGTACATCCTAAAATCAGAAATTGCTGAAAAACCTGACCATAATGTTCCTTATTCTATAGAAACCGATAGTGGAGTAATCCACGTTCAGAAACCTGAATCGAAAAATAAAAATGATTAAAAACAACGACGTATTTCATGATTTGACACTATGCCATTATTAAAGACAGGTCATTACGAAAAACAGTAAAATATCAAATGAACAGTAAAGAATTTAAAAAATGTTTTTCGGCGGATTCAATACTACTTGCATGGGAACGGGTTATAGCTAGTGTTGGAACAGATGCTAAGGACTATTTTGGTATAAGTGTCTTCAATTCAGACTTAACACAAAACCTGAAAAACCTAACAGAAGAACTTGATTCTGGAAAGTATAATCCAACCAGACCATTTAAATATTTCGAGCCAAAAATCAATGGTACTCAAAGAACTAAAACAGTACTCGGAATAAAAGATGCGATTGTTTATCAAGCTATTGCAAACCATGTAGCAGAAATAACATACGACCACTTTTCTGAAACCCGACATTTTGTATTTGGAAGCGTATTAAGTCCAGATGTAAAAAAAGGGGTGAAACTACTGGAGGATGATGTTATTGATTATTACTTCTTCGAGTATTACGTGAGTCTTTATAATCGATTTGTACAAAGTATAAACGAAACAGTAGATAAACGCTCGATCAAGTATCAATTAGAAACAGACATTACTAGTTTTTTTGACACTATTCCTCACTCAACTTTAATCATAGAACTTAACGAATTCAAAATCGCTAATGACATTCTACAACTACTGGGTAAGTGTCTCAATTTCTGGTCAGGAACTAGAGATTTGCAAACAATTGGGGTAGGTATTCCACAAGGACCTGCTGCTTCTTATTTCTTCGCTAATCTAATTTTAGATAGTCTTGACAGATTAGCTATGAAAAATGGATTAACCTATTATAGGTTTATGGATGATATTAGAATATACGATTCAAATAAGAATACTCTTAATTCAGCATTAATAAGCTTTGATAGACATTTAAAAAGTAAGTCATTATCAATTAACATCAAGAAGACATCAATTCAAGAAGTTGAACGCTCTGATAGTGAGAAAGGTAGATTGCTAGACGCATCAGGTATTAAAATTAAAAAGCATAAAAAATCTAAAGAAATAGACGTAGATATTTTAGAACATGATTCATCTCAAATAAGTGGGGATGAAGAAAAAAATATTAAATCTCTTGATAAAAGGGAAGCTTTAAGCTTTTACTACGATGCTATCGAGGAAATTGAGAATGAACTTGTAGACATCTATCATAATACAAAAGATGAAAACATATTGGAATCCTCATTTTTAAAGGATGTAAAACTTGTCAGGAGATTTTTAACACTAGCTCAAAAATGGCGATTAATAACTCAAAATTTAATTGACATTGATGACAAAGTTCCAGACTACGAAATGGTCGACATTTGGTTATTTGGTATTTCTCGCATCTTTTGGAAAGCAAACAATCTCATTTGGAATCTAACATATTACCTTGATTTGAAAGATTATAATGATGAGTTCAATAATTTAATTAATGATTTCAAAGACTATGAATGGGTACAGTACCAGCTACTCGCTGTATATGGCAAGACACTAGATTTTAATAGTCAAAAGGTAAATTCTATCATCAAGAAAATCAGTAAAGAAAAAAGCCCTCTTGTCCGACTAGGTTATTACAAGATTTTAGTTGAAAAAATAAAAGCCAATTCACAAATAGCAGATTCTTTATCATACTTAATTAAATCCGAACCTGAAATTTATGTTCAAGAAACTGTCTTGAATTTAATCCATCAAAAGAATCTAAACATTCCAATTGACAATTTAAAATCTTGGTTTTTATAATGGATTATCTAAAAACACTTCAAGACATAAAGAATTCTATTGGTGAAGGGAAAGAACTAACGGCCTCAAATAAACTTATAGTAATCGGACTTATTGAGAAAGAAGAAGAAACAGTCGGGATGAATGAAGACTCATTTGTTTATTTCTATGAAGATGTAATCGATAATGAAATTCAATTTGAGTTTGAAGAAGCATTAACGACTGATGTTTATCAACTAGCACAAGGGGATGCTGCCAATTGTCTAAACACATTTTCATCTTTCAAGAAAATTCAAGATAATTCAGCAATATATTCTTGGTTGCAAAATGCCATTAGATTCACAGACCACCTTGCATTGCATTATCTACAAGAAATAATAAAAGAGGAGCCTGAAAGGCAGGGTGATGCTGGTACAGAACGCTCTAGATACATTCAAATTAACCAGAAGAAAAATGATGCTGAAAAAGCTGGTAGAATAATGAATAACCTTTATGAATGCAGAAACAAATTAGAACACCGAAAGGTAGAAAGTTCAGATTCTCAAAGAATAATACCTCCCAATTATAAAAGAGCAAAAAAACAAATAACTAGACGCTATCCAGAAGCATTGATTTGTTTTCGAGATTCGTTTGCGAGTTATTATAATCAATAACTGTCCAAAACAAAGATGACTATTAGCGGTGGCTCGTTCTCGTCTACTCCCGAATATTCAAGAGGGTTTTTAATTTGTTGAAAAAACTAAAAAGATTCAAGTAGTTCAGACAATTTCATCTTCAATCCTTTACAAACTTCCAATAGATAAATGTAGCTGGGATTTATTTTACCCTTTTCAAGCCTATTGATGCTAGGCTGATCTTTGCCTATGCTGTTTGCAAACTCCGTTTGGCTAAGGCCCAATGATTCTCTGGCCTTTGCAAACTTCTCACCCAACTGTTTAAGCTCTTTCTCATTGTCCATGACAACGTAAAGAACTTCACATTGCATAATAAAATCTATAACGGATTCGTTATAATTGGCAGTTCATTGTAATTAACTACCAAAACAATAAACATGAAAAGACTAGTATTTATACTGTTCGTTATCGGTACCATCGGTACAGGCAAAGCACAGGATGCCAAAAAATTTGAGTATCAAGAAAAAGGGCTAAACGATTACGTTGTTACCAAGGTGGAGGGTAAGACGGCAGATGAAATTTATGCCAGCGCATTCAATTGGGTAAAGGAAACCTACAAAAATCCTGACGAGGTACTTAAAGCCACTATCGAGGGTAAAAAAATCAGGTTAACCGGGGTTGCATCCAATTTGTTGATTGTAAAAAATAAGTACTCGTTCCCATTAAAGTACACTGTTGAAATTGCTGTAAAAGATGGGCGGTACAAATTTGAAATCTTTACCATAGAAACCCCACCCAATGAGTATGGAAATGGGGCTGATTATAAAAATATAGAGGGTTTTAAGACCAAAAAATCTATGGTAAAGAACTTTGGCGAATCACCAAACAGAATTGAGAATTACTTTAATGACCTCAACAAAAGCCTCAAGAACTATATCCTATCTGGAAGCCCTGGAGAGAATGATCAGGATTGGTAAATACTTCGGTGTAGATAATAATGCAAAAGCAAGTCGTAACAAATTCAGTGTGGGTACAATTATATAACCAAAACACTACCTCAGCTCCCAATAATGGCATCACAAACTGTATGCAGTCAAAGTATGGCAAACCTATTTGAAATTTGTTTTTAAACGTGTAAACTCATGCAAAATCGGGTTCATAAATCTTGGTAGTTCTTGTTCGTTCGATTTAGTTCGTATTATCGAAGCTATGTATTCAAAGTCATCAATTTGTCTTGTGTCATATGAACGTGATTTAATTGCTAGATCTTTATCAATCATATAAAATGCTAAAATCTCGCTATTAGCATGTTCGACCCTTTCACGACTGTCCAGATTATTTATATTACCAATATCATAAATGTACATTTCCGTGACAAAAAGAACACTAACTATTTTATCAGCTTCAATTCGTTTAGAAATTTCATTGAACTTTCTATATACTGTAGTTTTGATAGAGAATCCAAAAGTAATTAGTTCAAATGTATCATCACTATATAAAATTAGACAAGTTGGTAATAGTGTTTTTTGCATTTGAAAAATCACCAAATGCATTAGTTCAAATTTGCTAAACAAGTCACCGTTAGGATAAGTTTTATTTAGATTCTCAATTGGAACTTTTATCTGTCTTTGACCTGACAACAAGGCAACTCTCGATGCTTTTTCAAAATATTCTTTTTTACTATAAAATACGTAGTCATCAACAAAGAGCATATCTTTAGGCACCCGGTAGAAATTTATCTTATCTATTTTCCTTTCGAGTTCATCAGATAATTTACAGTCCCCTTTGATTTCCTTTTTCATGTCAGCTAGGAAGAGTTTCATTTGGCTTATTCCGAAAATCAAATTATCATACAAATCTTCACTATGGCCATATTCAAAAAATGAAAACTCAGCCGAAAACATCACTTCTAATTGACCAGAGTCAATAAATGTTGTCCTCAGCGAGTCAACGATAGATGAAATTTCTACATCATTATCAATAGTATAAACTAATTCAGGTAGTGACAACGGATTCTGACCAGAATAGATACTTATTAAAATTCTTTTTTCCAGGTTAAAAGGTTGTTGCTTAAGTACCTCGTTTCGTTTCTCTATAAACCATTTACCGACATCATTGACTAGGTATTTATCACGCAGCTTTTCATATATGGACAGGAATGATGTATTGGCCAAAGATTTTTGCAACACAAAGGTGATATTTCTATACTCTGAAAAGAAATTATCTAAGTAACTTATGTTGTCAAAGAAGTTTGTCCCTTTTTCAAATTGTTCAAGACTGCTCAAGGAACTATAGAATTTATGTAGTGCCGGATACAATAAGCCTCTTGAGGTATTCATTTATACTCTATTAAAAATAAAAGATATATAAAAACGAATCTAACATCCATATTTAATTAAATTATGTTTTGGAAGAGTTTAGATTAACAAAGTGCGGCACAAAACAATGGCTATAATTCATTGCTGCTTTTTAGCTAACTTCAAATTCACAAAATAATAAGCGGCTCGATTTCTATGGTTCGAAATTCTAAGAATTTCAACCACATGACGAAATCATAGCCGTGACCGTTTTACGCGAGCTGAAAAAATGGAACTCGAACTAAACGTTGGAATTGGTGACTTGAAATTTGGAATGTTCCAAAAAGTGATTTACGAGACATTTGGAATACCAGATAAAATTCAAGAGGACGAAGATGATTCAGATAACCTCTACATCGAATATAACAATCAAAAATTAAGGCTGACCATATACAAAAATGAGGACAATCGTCTGGGATACATCTACTCAAGCAGTCCACACTTGACATTCAACGGAATTAAAATAATTGACCGAAATGTCGATTGGGTTAAAAGTGAAGTTTTTGGAGGAATTGTCAAAAAGTGGGAGATAGAAGAATACGATTTTTGGTCCACTCACAGCGATGACGAAAATTGGCTAACTCTAAACGTGGAATTTGGAAAAGTCAGTAGTGTAGAAATCGGAGCGCCATGGAAAAATGAAGAAGAATATGATTGGTCAGAAGATTGGAAAATTGTTTAAATATCATTAGAAAATGATATGAAGGACATCAAATTATTACTTCTTCTTCTAATTGTTGGACTAGTCCCTTGGTTGTTTAAACGTTGGCGTTTCAGCTTAAAACGAAAACGTCGTCGTGACTATTACCGAAATACCTATTTAAAGTCCGACGAATGGAAAAGAAAACGTTACCTAGTCTTGAAACGGGATAACTGGAAATGTGTCTACTGCGGAAAGCGTGCAACACAGGTACATCATAAAAGATATGCCAAGAAAAATATTGGAAAGGAGCCTATAAAATGGTTGGTTTCAATATGCAAATCATGTCATGACAAATTGCATTAATAAATAAAAGTCTGCGCACAACATTGGCTATAATTATAAAATGAAAGGTAAAGGATTACTAATAAACGAAATCGGACTAGGATATGCTCCAATGAGTGCATATGATTTTCGGAAATTGATAATGGACGAAGGTTTTCGTGACAATGTTTTCGACAGTCAATTATATATCATTGCCCAAAGAAAAGCACTAACTTTTAACAACTTTAATTTTAGAGAAGAATTAAAACTAAATTTTGAAATAAGACAAGATGAAAATCCTTCAATTATTAAATGTACACTTCCACTTGTGCAAGAAAATATCACAACTGATTTATCAAAACGAATAGATTTAAGGCTACACAACCGAAAAAATACATTAGAAAAAAAGATTGGATTTCCATTTAATGGAACACAAGGTTTTTCAATTCAGGAAATTGATGCTAATGGAAAAAAAACTAAGACATTGGGTTGGTTCTCACCTGACAAACTATTTCAAAACCATTGGAAAGGACATATACGTGCAGATTTTTCAGCGAACTATAGAAAAATGTGTGAATTCAAAGTCCACTATGTATGAAAGTCTACAGAGCAAAATATTTGTAAACGATTATCGAACCATTCTACATTCCAAGAGATATTAATAAACGAAGAACCATTTTCCTATGACAATATTCCGTCCAACGAAATAATCATACTTCTATTAAAGATTGTAGATAATAATACCATTGTAAGTTTTGGGCCAGAATCAAATGCAGAGGATATGACGAGCTACCTTTCCGATTATACTTTACCAAACGAAAAGACAATTTCCTCAGATGCGGAAAAAGCATTAATAAAACACCTGCAACCGGAATACAACAAGATTTTATATAATTCTTTTCCAAAAGAAAATGATTTGATTAATGTCGACTATCATAATACTATTTTTTACGGATTTTCTGACCCTATAACTTTGACTTACAAAAGCGGAAAAATTAAAGGAGGGGAATTTGAATATGATAAAGACTATATATCAGTGGAAAGTAAATAACGATGCCCAACATTGACTATAATTCATTGCGGCATTTTAACTAACTTGAAACCTAATTAACCTTTAACACGGCTGGATTTCAAACGGACGATTTCCTAACGGGAATGTCCACAACGAAATCATAGCCGGGACCGTTTTGCGCAAGGTTGGTTGCACCTCAAAATTATATGCTCGAAAAATCAGAACTTGAAGAAATAATCAATAATGATTTTGGGAAAAATATTTCCAATAAGACATTATATAAATACACCAGCCTTGAAGTTGGAATCGAAAACATCTTACTGAACGGAACATTAAAGTTTTCTCATCCTTCAATATTCAACGACCCTTTTGATTGCAACGAAAAGCTTTTGAAAATTAGGTTAACAAAAGAAGAAAAAAGAGAGCTTTTTAATAGTATTAAACCAAAAATTCCTTCAGATTTCAGAAGAACAGTTTGGGACCAGATAAATGACCAAAATAAATACGAAGAATACAATAAAATTAACCGTGATAGATTTAAAATAAGTTGTTTTTCAGAAGTTAGTGATGAAATCCTTATGTGGTCTCATTATGCAGAAAAGCACTCTGGAATATGCATTGGGTTTAAGTTCAATGCGAACATTTTAAATCAGTTTGTCCTAGCTCCTGTTAAATACATTTCGGAATTAAAACCATTAGATGGAAACGCTCCTTTAAATAGAGTAATTTATTATTGGTTAACAACAAAATCAGAGAGATGGGAATATGAAAAAGAAGTAAGAGCAATAGCAAAAACAAAAAACAATGAAAATGCGGAATTAATTAAATTTGATTTAGCATACGTAAGTGAAATAATTTTTGGTTGCAACATTTCTCAGAGTTCTCTGGAACTTGCTATTAATAGACTGGAGAAAAGCATGATGAACTATAATCTTATTTCTATAAAAAAAATGGAAATAGACGATAAAACTTTTTCTCTGAAAGAAAATTTAATAAAACCCCTCGCATAACGTTGTCTACAGTTCAGCATGGCCTCTACCCCTAACCTCAAAAATTTCTATTTTAAAAAGGCTTGATTTCGCAGTCTGAAGAATCATAAAGGATAAACTAATTGGACCAGACAATTCTAAAACAAATTTCCTTAATCATAAGAGAGAATAAGGAATTATTAAAAATACCCATCAGACAAAAAGCCAAATTTGAAGGATGGTTGAAATTTGAGTTAGCCAACCGACTCGAATTAATCGGAATGGAAAATGTGGAAGTTGAATCTCAAAATGGATTTGGACACAATCGTGCTGACATTTCATTTTTTTACAATGAGCGCTATTATCAGGTTGAACTTAAAACTTCAAATACGAATTGGAAAATTGAAGGCGTAAGCAACAACAGTAGACCAATCACCAAAAATATCAAATCAATAGTAAAGGATGCTAAAAAGCTAAATTCAACTCAAGGAATTGTTTCATTTGTCTTATTCCCCATTCCGCCAAAGGACGATAGGTGGAAAATATATATCGAGCGGATTAAAAAAGAAACGAAAATTGATATCGATTATAACAAGAATTGTAAACTGGAACAGGTAAATATAGACAACAACAGGAAGTGTGAACTGCTTATCTGTTCATTTCTTTCTCGAAAATTCGACAATTGGAGATAAAAAACGCATGCTAAAAATGACCATAGTTCATAGCTCTGTGGGCCTTTACAGAGAAAAAGATCAATCGCTTTGTATTAGAACTTCCCTAACCAATCTAATGGCAGAGGCGACGTGCTGCACATCCTTTCGCTCAAAGGTATCCTCTTCTAAATAGAACAGCATTTCAATACCCAAGTTTAAAACCTCTGCTAACTGTTCCCTTGTACCATAAGCATCTTTAATCAATTCATTGAGGTTACTGGGGTGATTGGAGCTTTTGGATATCTTCATAGAGAAAGATTTGAGCAAAGTAGCTTTTTAGTTCCACTCAAGAAAATTTATTCTGATTTTGCCTCGCAGAATCTATCCATTTTATCCTTTAAGTAACACCAATTTTCATCAGGAAAAAATAGATTTAGTGTACAGAAAGTGTTACACTTTATAAAACAAAAAAGTCCTATATAGTTGTAATAAAACTATTTAGGACTTAGTATTGTGATCGCGACAGGATTACTCGCTGTAGCTTGTGATCCTGATTGCGCTCCGTAGTCTAAATGAAAAAGCCCACCTTAGGCGAGCTTTTCATTCTTAAGTGATCGCGACAGGATTCGAACCTGTGACCGTCTGCTTAGAAGGCAGATGCTCTATCCAGCTGAGCTACGCGACCTTTTGTTGCGCTGCAAGGCCTTTCACCCTTAAACAAAAGAGGGGCTGAGGTCAATGCGGGTGCAAATATACGATTATCATTCTGAAAGTGGCAAAAAGAAATTTTACTTTCTTGGAAGACATGGCCGGCCTGCCAATAGGTAGCCAGGTCTTTTAAAGTGATGTTTAAGCCCGCGTTGCCGGCCTATTCCAGGTGTTTCAGGTTTTTGTGAAAGAGCAACTTCCGGAACTGCGGAGGCCTTTTTTCATTGAGAAAACGCGTCTCGCCCTTTTCGTCAATAAGTTTCTGGAAATTTTCCTCGCTTTGGTCAAACTGCTCCTTGTTTAAGTAGGTAGTCTTAAGGATGAGCTGAAAGGGCGCATCTTCAGTGGCCTCAGTTTCCAAAAGCTCATAAGCGTGGATATAATTGTTCTCCAAAGCCTTTTCCCGCAGTACCTTCCAATTGTTGTGGTAGTAAAACAGGGTTTCTTCCTTGTTGTCATTCAGGATTTGGACAAAATCCAGGGCAGATATCTTCTCCGACGACTGGGAGTAGGAGAGGGCCGAAAGGCTTAGGATAAGCAGAAATAAACAATTTTTCATGATGAAGCGTTTTATGATTTAACAGCTGAAAAATAGTCGAAATCTACCAAATCGAAGTCTACTTTTATCGGGGATTACCCTAAACCCGGAAAATTTTAATCTAAGTAGAAAGACTTGTTCAGGCTAATGCCTCCGTATAAATGCAATTAGGGATAGCGGTTCTCCAAAAACCCGATTATGGATTCCTTGTCCGGAACGTTCAGCCTTTTCCGCAAGCGGTATCTTGCGGTATATACACTTTGAAGTGAAATGCCCAGGATGTGGGCAATATTAGAGGAGGTCAGATTTAGCTTTTCCAGTGATAGCAGTCGTTCCTCCGAATCCGTCAGACCGTATCCTTTGCTGTGCATCAAAGGAAAAAAGTCCGGGTAAATGGAATTGAATTTTTGCCTGAAGGTCACCCAGTCCTGTGGGGTGAGGATCTTAAGGGATAAAAGGTCCCTCTTGTTGGTGTGATAGTTCATATATACTAAATTGTAGGCTGTTGTCTTTGCTTTACTGACCAGATTAAGGTCAATGGGATCTCGTCAACAAAAAAGGGAGGCCTTATTTCACTAACCATTTTCAGGCTTAGCGGGCACCGGGTAAAGTGCTTCATTGCAATACGTGAAATGCAGACAAAGTACCTCCCCTTTATGGAGCAAATGTACCCGCTTTACTAAGCAGGAAGCAAAAGACAATGAATAATCGGGATAACTGATAGATAAGTGCAAAAAACTGGAATACGAGCGCAGGAGCCGACTCGCCATTATACACTTTCTTAACCGCGTTTCAAGGATGATTAAAGGATTAATTTAACAGAAACCCTCAATATCCGGGATCATTTTCTCACTAATAAAGCCTCTACTTCCTCCAGGCTTTTTCCTTTAGTTTCTACGATATATTTATAAACAAAGAGAATGGCACAAAAAGAAAGTGCAGCGTAAATCGCAAAAGTGGTCGTAGGCCCGAGACTGGACAACTCCCACGGAAAAACCTGGGTGACCGTATAGCTGACCAGGGAATTGAAAAAACCGACCACAGAAATTGCTATAGCCTTTATTTTGCTTGGGAATACTTCAGAGATTAGGGTCCACATAACAGGTCCGAGGGAAATCGCAAAAGCAGCAACATAGAGTAAAATAGCGATCAATACCAGGGTCGCATTGATATTGATGAAGTTTTTGATCTCCTCCCGTTCAAATTCCAAAAACAGTTCTTGGTCCAGTTTTGTTCTTATGGTTTCGAAAAGATCCGATTGACTCTCAAAAGTCTGTCCGTCCAGATCGCTTAAGGCTGTTTTTATCTCCGCGTTGCTAACCTTGTTCAAAGTAGATTCATTAAAATTGTAAGTGGCGTTCTTAAAAGCGAAAGTGGTCATGAGCAGGGCTATGGTCATGCATGTAGTGCCTATCAACAGCAGAGGCTTTCTGCCCAATTTGTCAATAAGCCATATGGCTACAAGGGTGAAGACCAGATTGGTCAGTCCAACCACAATGGCTTGTAAAAATGAAGAATCCGTGCTGCCTCCGGCCTGCTCAAATATGGTAGGCGCATAATAAAAGACCGCATTGATCCCGGTGATCTGTTGAAAAAAGGCAATTCCAAGGGCAATGGTCATTATAGTGCCATACTTGCTCTTGAATAAATCCGAAAGTTTGCCTTTGGTTTCCTTTTTAGAAAGCCCCTGTTGGATCTCCTCAATAGTGTACTCCGCGTAGGCCTCGCCTCCAATCCGTGTCAGTATCTTGCGCGCCAGGGCTACTTTATTCAGTTTCCGGATCAACCATCTGGGGCTTCTGGGAACCGTAAAAAGACCAATGAAGTATACGATGGCCGGGAAAGCCTCAACTCCCAACATCCAACGCCAGCTTTCCCCTTCTATATCAACCAGGAAATAATTGGAAAAATAGGCCACGGAAATACCGATAACTATGTTTAGCTGGTTAAAAGAAACCAGGCTTCCGCGCAATTTAGGAGGAGCGATCTCCGCAATGTAGATCGGAGCGATCAGTATGGCTCCACCTACTCCAATCCCACCAATGATCCGGGCGACCACGAACTCCAGGTAGCTGGTTGCCAGGGCTGACCAGGAAGCGGATATTGCAAAAAGGGCGGCCACAACGATCAATACGTTTTTGCGGCCGAAGCGATCAGCTACCGGGCCGGCGACCAGATTTCCAGCCATGGCCCCGAAGATCACGCAACCTACGGAAAAGCCTACCATGGCTTTAGTCATCTCAAAATACACGCTTATTCCTTTAACAGCTCCGGAAATGACCGCGCTGTCAAAACCCAGCAAAAAACCTCCTAATGCGACGATCAGGCTGATCAGGATGGTGTAGGATTTATTCATTTTAATAGTGGTTTCAGCTGGTTTCATGGAAAGTGTATTTGAGTTTGGTCTTTTTTTGGCTTGGTACCATAGCAAACGAAAGTGGGTCAACTCGGGAACCTCCGTAGATGAGAAATGGGGGTAAAAAGTAAAAGGAGCGCGAAGCGGCTTTGCTCGCTTCGCCTAGCCTTTGCTCTAAATATACTAATAATAGAGGAAGCAGCTCATGGTGCTACTCTGAATCTAAAGCTCTAACCGGTCGGATTTGCGGTTGTTAGGCTGATTCACGGCAAAACAAGTTTAAGCTCAAGCTCAGGTTTAAGTATAAGAAATAGTGGCTTTAGCTTGTTAGTGGCTATTGAAGAGGATGAATTTGGCCAAGAAGGCAGAACCATTTTTATTCAACCGTAAAAGTCCATGATCTGTCTCAATAGTTTCTGACCTGCTTCTAAGGTCAAATGGGTCTCGCTATGATCCAGCAGGGTCTGTACGGCTTCCAATGGCGATTGCAACTTATCTCCATAGATCTCAATGTATTCACCCGAGTCTATATAGTCTAACAAAGCTGTCTTAGTTTCTAGCAGTGAGGTCCCACCGGTCAGGCAATTGCTTATTTTATCCCGGTATGCCTCAGGAACTTCAAGCAATCCGAAAGAGTATAGGGCAAGCTCCCTGTATGCGGTATGGACGGCACACATGTTCTCCATATTGGCGGTCTTGTCTGCAAAATTCGATCTCAATTTTTCAATTCCAAAAACCAGTAAATCTTTAATTTCCGGGTATCTTTCTTCCTTAGTCATAGCTCTTGCTTTTTTAATATTATTAAAAATACATATGGAAGGGCGTGGCATAAGGAGGATGTCCCCATCTGGCGTTTGAAGATCGCCAGCCTCTCGCCCTTATGCCCTTGTGACGATCAAGTGCCCTCCCTAAATTCATGGGGTAAATCTATCATGATAATTAGCAAGAAAAAACTTACAATGCACAACTGTTCCAATAGATAAATAAGTGTTGCCCGCTAAGGGACCACTTCTAAGGCCAATTTCACCTGCTCGGACTGACAGTATTCGGCAAGTCTCCAAACCTTTGTTTTTAATCTTTCTTGAGGGTAATGAAACCGGGCCTCTGCTCCCAAAAAATATTCTACGCCTTTATTAATGGTATAATTGGCCGTTGGACTATCATTAAATTTAAATTGGCAATTCGCAGCCAACTGCCGTTGTTCAGCTATAGGTATTTTGACTCCTGGATTTTGGACAGCTCGTAATCCAATGCTGATGAAAATTCATTTTCAAAATCCCATGACCAGCTATTTTCCGGGGGACTTGGGCTGCTGGAACTGTCGTAATAACGCTTGATCGCTATCCGGCCCGATAGTCTGATAATCGTCCCAGTTGTATATTATGTACGACGAATTATGGGCTTCACTTCATTTTTAGACCGCTTAAAATCCTAAATCCGTACAAATGGTTTAATTTTATGGAGCAATCCGGTGAGGTTTTAGAACTTCGTACACCGAATCTGAATCATGGCCAACAAGGATGTCTCCATAATTATCGCCGATGATCACCCCATTCTGCTAAAGGGGTTATACGAGGAACTCGTCTCCAATGATTACAATGTCATCGGAAGGGCTGCTGATGGCATGAACGCCCTGGAACTTCTTTTAAAGCTAAGGCCAGACATAGCTTTCCTGGATATTGATATGCCCTTCTTAAGTGGATTCGACGTCATTAAGATGGCCAGGGATAAAGGAGTGAATACCCGTTTTATTGTACTTTCTTTTCATAAGGAGGCCTCTTATATCAATCGGGCGAAAACCCTTCAGATCAGTGGATACCTTCTCAAGGAGGACTCTTTTTTTGAAATTGCACGTTGCATTGAGGCCGTAATCTCCGGGAATACTTATTTCAGTAGCTCATTTGATCACCACTCTCTGGATCAGGCGAACGAAGAGTTAAGAAGTTTACAACTTCTGACCCCATCGGAACTGAGGATCCTTAAACTGGTTGCCAGACAGATATCCAATAACAATATCGCCGAAGAGTTGGGTATTTCAGTACGGACGATCGAGAAGCACCGGAGCAATATTATCTCAAAGCTAAATCTGAAAGGAGGACCCAATGCGCTGACCAATTGGGCGTTGACCAATAAAAAGATAATCCTCGAGATCTAAAGATCCTCCATCCCTGTTTTTGGTATACGTGCTGCTACGCACGATTTACGCATTGACGCTTATTTCCGAAACTTTCTACCCATGATAATTTAGCCCCATGATCGAAAGGCAGGATGTATTGCAAGCACTTATTAGAATATTCCGCCACTTATTACATAAGTCTTTTGTTCATTCTTTGATTACACCAATTTTATGATGCATGAACTGATTTTCCCGATGATGCAGGTTTGAATTCTAGAGATCAACCCATAAACCTAAACTTATGATTACCCTGCCAGCTTTCATAGAATGTAGAGATTTTAAGCAATTACAAAAGAAACTTCAATACCTGAAGGAACACAACGAAAAGGCTACCAGCCAGCAGTCTCAACTTTCTAAAAATATTATTGAGATCTATCAATCAGGCAAAATTGGAATCCTGGAAAAACAATTATTGCGCTCCATGAAGATCATTAACCGGCTAGATGAGGCGGAGCTAAAGTGGATGGACACCGAGCTCAGGATTGACTATCTGACCAACAAGACCACGAAGCAGATGCATTCGGATGCAGTGGTGCTGCAGAATTATTTGAACAAGGGCAACTCACTTAAAACCTTTTTAGGTCTGAAGCTCATTTGGTCCCGGGCCGTAAGGAAGAGCTACTATATTACCCGGGAGGTATATGTTAACGGGAACCCATGCAATACCCCGCAAAGCCTTAAATGGGTTGTAAATGACCTCCGGTTACGACAGGATTTTAGAATACTCGAGCAAATCTGGAGATCCGGAAGCATCGTCGGAAATTGCCATTATCTCAGATACAGCTTCTTCAAAAAGACCCTGCTTCAGGTCATTGATCTTATCACCACAATTCAGACAGCGGAGCAAGTGCGCCGGGAAATACAAAAAACAACCAATATACTGATCAGACCATTTGAGCAAACCTGCCGTGTAGCCGTTGGAGGAAAAATGGTCTGCCTGACCCAAAAAGAAGCCAAGATCGTAGAATACAGCATTAAGGATCTCATACATCATCCAACATAAAAAATCAATACCCGACAAACCCCATAAACTGTGGATCTATGGGTTGAGCCCGAAAAATAACCAGCTAACATTTATATCAATGAAACTATGTACACCTTTATAGGCATTATGGCAATAGTGACTGCCATCAACCTGATACTGGTCTTATTGAGCATTGCAAATTTCCACCAAACCAAGCCTTATGAACATACTTAGACCCCTTGTGATTTTACTTATGCTGGGAATTGGCCAGATCGCCCAGGCACATCAGGGCGGGCACGAATCGGTTTTACGGGATTGGCACCTAAAAGGAGCTTCCAATACATTAAGGGCTTCTTTTCTAATCTATAAGAGGGACACGGTATTTATGGAAAACGCAAAGGGTCAACTGATGAAATATCCTTTTTCCAAACTATCTGTCATAGACCAGGAGTACGTTCTGGAAAAGTATCGAAAAATTCAATCACTCAATCTGCCAACAGCTGCTATCGGGACAGAAATCCCTGAAAAAGGACTTCCGGTCTCTCTTGCTGTAGTACTTGGCCTGGCCGTCTTAATGTGCCTTTTTGCCTTACCTAAAAACCTAAAACATTTCAGGCTTCTTTTGCACTTTAGCGCGTTTCTCCTGGTATCCCTGATATTTATTACCTGCGACAATGAGGACGAACCTGGATCCTGTGAAGAACTTAGCTGGTTTCAGGACGCCGATGAAGATGGTCTGGGAAACCCGGATGCCAGTAAATCCGCCTGTGAACAGCCTGAAGGTTATGTGTCTAACAATATGGACGATGATGATACAGTAACCAATAACACAAGCGAGGTTCCAGCCAATAATACGGATAGCATGAGCAGCTTGTTCAACAAATTCGCCGGGGTGACAACCCATTTTGACGATACTTACTTTTATGTTGCTTCTTCCGGTTTACCTGAACATCAAATGATGGAGGGTATTACCGCCTGGAACCGTCAGGTACCGGTTCCGCAGGATTATTCAGGGGACAACAGCTGGTCAATACCCATTCAGCCCGCTTTGGCCGCGGAACCATTATCCCTGACAGAGCATTTTATGAAGGGTGCTGTGGCCATCGCAGTTAATGGAATTCCAATATTCAATCCGCGTAACAACCGCGGGGAATATGCACAAGAAATCGGAGAGCTCGATGAGTGGGGTGGCCATTCAGGACGGGCTGATGACTATCATTATCACGTTCCGCCCACACACCTGGAATCAGTTGCCGGGGAAGGTCAACCCATTGCCTATGCCCTGGATGGGTTCCCTGTATACGGGACCACCACGGCCGAACTTGACGAATACCTGGGTATTCGCAATGATGATGGCTCATACCAGTACCACACCATTGAGGAAGCACCTTATTTTATGACAGCTATGCGGGGAGAAGTGTCTTTGGACCCCGACAGCTCAGCCCCGGAAGACCAGGTATGGCCACAGGCCTTGTCAACACCCCTCAGACAGGTAGAAGAACCCTCGCTGAATACAGGTACAATAACTTTTAGCCTTACCGGTGAGAATGCCTATAGTCTAAAATACCTGGATGGGGATGGCAACAATATCAATACCGTCAATTACCATTGGGATGACTCCGGGACCTATACTTTTGAATATACTGATGCCAGCGGTGGCAGCAGAACCGAAACCTATCAGGGTTTTGTAAGTGACAGCCCGGGCAACACCACTTCCGACTTTGTACTGAGCAGTATAGCTATTGATGATAATGGGGAACTTTTAGACGCGTATAAATGCGAGGAAAAGGAAAATGGAGTAGAAGCCTCCATACCCCTTTCCTGGTCTAATGTTCCCGCCGAAGCAGGAGCCCTTGCACTGATCATGCATCACTATCCCTTTCCGGATGACACTTCTGAGGTAAACTCTTATTTATTGCTATGGGGAATAGACCCGGGGGTAACTGAAATTCCTCATGGGGCCGCGGATGATGGAGACTGGTACATGGGAGCGAACAAAGACGGTTCAGTGGTATCCTATACTTCGCCCTGCTCAGCAAGTTCGGGAAGCCACGAATATACGATCACTTTGTACGCTTTATCGGAAACCCCTTCCACGCTTCCACGGGCAAACTCTGTGGATGTGACCTACAAAGTACTTAAAGACGCAATTTCAACTGTTGAGACAATAGATACCGCTACGCTAACCTTCAATGATGTTGTAGACTGAGGAATTGTCCGGTTATTTTTTGAACAGGTATCATGTATTGTGATAGGTGCGTTAAATCACGGTTGGATCAGAATAATCCGCAGGTATGATGGAAGCCGGCGAAATATCACATGGCTTGAACCAGCAGATAAAACGAAATTTGCAAAATCCGCGAAAGTATTGAGGATGACGATATACTGTTCTGCGATCTGCAACGATAAGGGAAATATAACTGAAGTCCATGGCTGATATGGGATTTGACTTCGAAAATAGGATTGTTTAATACGATGGAAATGGTTCCAAAACTGAAAGCATTTATAGTTGAGAATGAAGTTTCCTATCGGAGTTTACAGTTTATTCTAAAAAAGTACTTCCCTGAAATAGAAGTTCTGGGATTCACGGAAGATGTGGATAAGGCTATCAGCCTGATTGGTTCCATGGAACCTGATATCGTCTTTCTGGATATTGAATTGAAAGGAGGATGCGGATTCCAGATCATAGAAAACTTTTGGAAAAAGTGCCATTTTGTGATTACCTCGTATGTGGATAAGTACGCGCTAAAAGCCATTTCCTACGATGTAACGGCCTACCTTTTAAAACCCTTAAAACTTGAAGATCTGCTTTTTGCGATTAACAAAGCCAAACACAAAGTAGAACTATCCCATAAATACAGCAAAAGGACCTTACCAAAAAAGAAAGGCGGAGGTATAAAGATACTGGCCATTCCTTCAATGGATAAAATTGAACTTATAGAGAAGAAATCCATCGTCTATCTAAAGGCGGAAGGTCGTTATACCCATATTAAGCTGACCAGCGGGGAGACTAAGTTGGCGAGCCGGAATCTGGGAGAATTCGAGAGGCTCCTGAATCCGAATATATTCTTTCGGATCCACCATTCGTTTATCGTAAATATCACCCAGGTAACCAATATCAACAAGGCGGCCGGGAACTACCTGGAGCTGAAATCCGGAGAATCCATACCGGTCGCCAAAAGGAAGCTGAATTCCCTCAATAAATTTCTGAAAATTAAGTAGCAGTTGCTGCTGTTTCCCTCGATTATCAAGTATTTCCGCCACTTATTACTTCTAAATTCTCTTTTTGCGAATTGGTCCTTAACATTGTACAGTTTTAGTGTTCTATGGGAACGCGTTTTTGGGGTAAAAGGCCAGGCAGCTTGCCTGGCCTTTTCGTATGTTCAGCTTTCCCATCCCGACTGTAATGGTATAGAACCATTTATTACTTCACGTCTGGAATTCACCAAATGACGGAATACCTTCGTCATTAGTATGTTAATCTTATGATCCCCAAGATTATGATGGAGTTTATACTTATAGTTTCTATGATCTTTTTTTTCGGTGTATTGGTTTTCATCATCAGGACCGATAAAAAGGAAAGATACAGGCAGGATTATTAACGTTTAATTAGCAGGTATGGCCAGTCAGGAACAAAAAGAACGGGTTCTGTTCTACGATCGTATGAAAGCGCATGGAGCATACGGAAAAAAGCTTTTTCGATCGCAACGCGATTTCGAAGTTGTATTTCCCGGAACTCCGGCAATAGAAGCCAAATTCGATTACCTGATGTCCGAAAATATCAGCACCGTGGTATTTTTTGTCTATAGTAAGGAAGGGCTTTACGAATTATTGCCTTTTCTTCACAAAGGTGTGCATATTATCCTCTGTACCTCAAATGCCGAAATTAGTTGGTTGCAAAATAGTTATCCCGAGATCATTATGCTGGATATCGATGTTCCCAAGCGGGAACTTTTTAGTCGGATCGAAGCTGAAATTTCCAGGATCCAAAGGCGCAATCTGAAGTACGCATAAGGTGGTGTGATAAACAAAAAAAGCAATCCTTAGCCTGTCTTGTTATTCCAGACCCAAAGTATCAATGCTTATTAGGTATTGTTGCTAAGCAGTAGGATATAATAAAAGACAAACATAGACTTTGCTGATAACCGAAACCCTCCTCACTTTATCAGTGTCTATTGACCCTCACAGTTATCCTACTGTTGGTGATTACAGTATTAGGGCGTAAGAGATTGACTTGTACGTCTGCGGATGGACTGTCCGTAGTGATATTACTGTCCGTCTGGTCCTGACTGTTTGTGACGGTGTTGGTATAGGTCATGGAAGACAAATAAATGTTGGTCATCCAGGCCCTGGCGGTTAGGGTCATACTAACTAATTCACCCTGGGTCATAGTCCCGATTGTCCAGTTGGGATGGCTAAATGATCCCTTTGAAACTGTCGCCGAAACAAAATCCAATCCCGTAGGAAGCAGATCTGTAACCTGGAGATTGGTCACAGGATCGATTCCAAAACTCTCAACAGTTATATCAAAGCTTACCAATTCCCCATCGTTAACCACCAAATCCGTGGTGGATTTGTTCAATACAATATCCGGATTGCAATAGTACACCTGTATATTATTTGAATCGTAACTGCAGGGCCCTCTGGTAACCCTGAGAAAGTAGTCCCCCGCTGTGGGAGCATTGTAAGTTGCTGAGGTAGCTCCCGGGATCAGAGTGCCGTCTCCGTACCATTGATAAGCGTCAAAGGTTTCACCGCTGGCAATGCCAAGGGTAGCCCCAGGTAAACAATTCGTGCCGGTTATTTGAAGGTCTACATTCGGCACGGTATCAAATCCGGAATAGTATCCTGCAAGTCCTCTCGCTCCGTTAAATCCAAAAAAACCAACGGCAATTGGTCCGGAAGATTGTACGCTCACATCCCCGTTCAGGTTAGCGATATAAAAGGTTTTCCAATCCGATGTTCCGGCAACGGTATTAGAAGCAGGCAGGCTTACCGTGCCTCCGGAATCCGTAACGATGATGTTGCTATCGGGGGTAGCTGTTGAGGCAATAATGGTTACTCCACCCGACACGGTGATCCCCGCGGCATCCCTGATATCCGGAATATTATCCATAGTATCGGGTAAGAGACAATTGATCGGGGCTACAAAATTAAGTCCCTGAGTATAGACCTGGCTGGAACCTGCCATACACTGATAAGCGTATACATCCTTGGAAGTCTGAACATACATATTGGCACCAACGGAGTTGGATGAATAATTGCTACTGGGTATCTCAAAATACTCTCCGTTATTTATAGTGGCTATAGGGGTCGCAGAACCGTTGACAAATATTTCCGTATTGTTTTGGGTCCCGATCAGAAGCGGAAATTCGGTTTGTCCGCTGCTACCTCCATTTCCTCTTACGAAGACATACTCTTTGCCAAGACTGTTTTCAGGAACCGGCTGGTCAATACCCGCATCCCGGTTAGACGCTCCTGCCTGTCGGCCGTAATTCAGGGAACCATTACTAATAACGATATCCTTATCAGAAACTATTGAAGCCCCAATCCAACCGTCTTCGTGTGCAGGAGTAGGAGAGGTGCCAATGTAAGTTTCAAAGACAAAGGATTCATTGGCATCCAACACGATCTGATAGGTATCTGCCGTTATACCCGCCCGGTTAGACCCCACTCTAAACTCGCAGTCCGGGTCGTATCCGAAGATATCAATAGTGGTATTATCTTCTGTGGCCATAATTCCCAGGGTATTTGACTTGGAAACATGACTCCCTAAGTTAGGGACACCACCCCACTTAAAACTGGTACCCATAGCGACCCGTCCTTTTGAAGTCAGGGAGGCTGCCTGCGAATTAGACCGCCCGCGATAGTTGACATAAAAATTGTTGCCGCCCGGCGCTTCGAATCTCAAGCCACTATTTGTAAGAACCACCCCGGTATTTGTATTGTTTACAAGTGTGACGTTGTTGTCGCCGTTGGCCAGGTTATACACTGCTGAGCTGGTATTGGAAATATTAAAGGTAGCGACAGGAGTGGCATTGGTACCCTGATATACGTTGACTGTAAAAGTGGTCGTTTCCGGTGTAGACAGATACACTGCCTGTTGCTGGATTGCACCGTTATTTTGACCTTGCTTAAGCGGAGGTAAATAATGTAAATCACTTAATTGCCCATAGGAGATGAATCCTATGAACAGCATTAAGGAAGCAACAATTTTTTTTAGGGTCATTTTTGGGGAACTCTTCTACTTTTTACTCTTTCTTTAGCTCATATTTTGTAAGAATAATTTAATATTCATATAAAAATAAAGTTCATTTATTTAAAAAATTGCACAAGTCAGCTCAACGAATTCTAAAGAACCAGGCGCCTTCCTATCGGTAAAGCGAAAAGCTCCCTACGAATTCACGATCATCTTCAATGCCATTAAGCTTAATAATGTACCAGTAATCACCTGTCGGCAGTTCATTCAGCTGATACTGACCGTCCCAGCCATCTTCGTTCCCTTTGAATTGGTAGATTGTCCGACCGTAACGGTCAAAGATCTTAACGAAGATATTAGGGAATTGCTCTATATTTTCCGGTTTCCATATATCATTACGCCCATCGCCGTCCGGGGTAAAGAAATAAGGGATTTCTATATCAATGAACTCCATAAAGATCTCCTGGGTAATGCTACAACCGTTCTCGTCCGTAACAGTGACCGAGTAAACTCTGGTCTCGGTGATATAAAATTCGCTGTCCGAAGTGCCCGGACCATCGTCTAAACTAAATGTATAATTTCCGGATCCACCTACGGCAACAGCGCTAATCAGGTTAATATCCCCCTCAGCTAACTGCAATGTCAAAGGCTCAAATATGGTAACTTCAAAATCATAAGCGTTTGTACACCCATTGCTGTGAATAACCGTAATGGTGTGGCTGCCACCACTAAGACCTTCAAAGACAGGATCCAGTTGCATCAGGTTTGGATCATCCGTATCCAGTCCGTACAACACATCGCCGAGTACGGAAGAGTCTTCAAATACTACCTGCACCGAATTTGAGGTAAAACCTGATTCATTACATTCATAGGTAACCCGGGCTTCACCCGCGAGGTTAACGCCGGGTTCTACTACAAAGGCTTCCGTTATTTCGCAGTCGTTCGCATCACGAATAAAGACTACATGTGTGCCGCTAGGCAGATCTTCATAGCTAAATAATCCTTCAACAAAATTATTAGGATCAATGCTGTTCAGACTGGTCCGGTATGGCGCGGTTCCGCCGCTTACCTGCAGTGTTATGGTACCATCACTACTCTCAAAACAGATCTCGTCTGTTACAGTAGAGGACACGGTCAGGGCGTCAGGCTCGGTCAGGCTGAATTCAATAAACTCAAAGCAACCGTTGCTGTCCTGTACTATAACACTGTAGTCTCCTGGAGACAGGTCTTCAAACAGATTGACCGAATCAAATTGGTTCAGGTTTGGCGAAATGGCATATTGGTAATCACCGCTACCTCCCTGGGCATCTAAAAGGATACTACCGTCATCCGCCCCTGAACAACTGATATCAGAGATCGTAGTATTGACCACTAAGGTATCGGGTTCGTCGATTTGTATTTCTATGGAAGAAGCTTCACAGTCTTCGCTTTGTACCCTTACATAATAAGTGCCTGTGGGAAGGTCCGCGAACCTGCCGTTGTTTTGGTTTGGCCTTATTTCATTAGTTAAGGCCTGGTCTGAGAACAGGGCGTATAGATAATTGCCCATACCTCCGCTTGCAACAGCTTCGATCAATGCGGTGCTGTCCCCATTGCAATTCACCTGGGCCGCGCTAAGGTCAACCGATACATCAAGGTCTTCTATGGCCTCAATACTTATTTCGTTCGATAGGGTTGAGACACAATTAAAGCTGTCTCTTATATAGTATCTGTAATTCCCGGCTGCAATGTTTTGGAACAGATGGGTATCTGCAGCCAGGGTCTCGTTCATTGGCGTGAAGCTAATACCATCTGTACTCCAGCTATACGGACCGGTACCTCCGGAAGCGACAAGTAGTAATTCTGCCTGCAATTGGCAACTTAGCTGTTGGTTGGTTACCAACAGGGCATCCACATCAGTTGGTTCTATAATTTCTACAATACCGGTCTCAAAAGTGCAGTCCATATCGTCAATAGCCGTAATGCTATAGAAACCTGCACCCAGATTGCTGAACGTTTGAGCCGTTTGAGTGGCAGAGGCACTCAGTAGGGTAGACCCAGCCATGTCGTCGTAGGTATTTAGCACAAAACGGTAATTGGTGATCACATTCCTTGGATTGAGACTGATAGTTACAGAAGCATCTGTGTCTCCCTGACAAACAATAGCAGTATTTGAAATAGAGCCGGTAATCGGGTCTGGTAACAGAAGTTCAAATGCATTCACAAATGACTCACTACAGCCGAGGGCGTCTACTACAGTAATGGTGTATTGACCAGCGGAAAGTCCATCAAACAGATGACTGCTAACGGATGTTGCGGTTGTAGTAGTAGCTGTGCCCACATGGGTCAGATCAATAGTGTAGGGTCCCTGACCTCCTAATGGAGCGATCAAAACACTTCCCTGATCGTTGGTACAACCGACGTCAACCAAATCAAGCGGACTTAAAGTGATAGGCGCCGGTGGTGTGGTAATACTGAAAGCTCTTACCTGGCTACATGCCGGAGAGGCGTCCTGCGAAATTTCAACTAAATAGTTACCCGCCGGCACGGCAATAGGTGTTGTGGGTCCGTTAGTGGCCGAATTCCCGCTTAATATTGCAGGGCCGTCATCGGTTCTATCCGCAGGGGTGCCGTTAGTATCAAAGATGTTCCAGCTAAATCCGCCTGTATAGCTGGCATCTACCAGGGTAAAGCGAACGCTTCCGTTATCCCCAAAACACACGGCATCTGCCAGTTTCTCAACCGTAATATCAAAGGTGTTAGGATCTTCCACCAGATGACCAATGGTGATCTCACATCCCGTGTTAACATTTCTGATACCAAAAGTATGATTCCCGACGGGCAAGCCTGCAAATTGATTGGAAGACTGATACACCAGGGATGGCAACAATCTGAATTCGTAGTTTGCCGGAGCGGAACCATAGTTAGATAAACTTCCTGTAACATCAATGCTTATATCTTCATCCAGAGTAGAACAACTTATGGCGTCGTCCACGGTAATTGAAGCGCTTAGCAATTCGTCAAAGGCTGGAATACTCACCAGGGACTGTGCTGAACATCCATTATCATCAACTACTCTTACAAGTACATCTACCGCAGCGTAATTCGTATGCAAATAGACCGCGTTCGTCCCGCTTTGTAAAACAGCGCTTGTGGTATTATCAATAAACTCGTATCGCACATAATTCCCGCTTCCTCCGGCTATGCTTGTGGTATTGATGGTCACAGAAGCATTGTCTATGCTGTTTCCTGCAGCACATCCGAAAGGACTAACGGCTGGCACATCAAAGGTAATTTGGTTAGGCTCTGCTATAGGAATATTACTTAGTACGGTACTACAACCGTTTTGTCCGGTCGCCGTAATTTCATAATTACCCGGAGGCAGGTTCTCAAAACTATTGGTAGTAGAGTTGAATGTGGAAACGTTCGGGTTCAGGCTATAGGTCAGCGGACTGATCCCATTATTATCTTCAGTTATCGCAATTATTCCATCGGAAGCGCCGGAACAGCTTACATCCATTGGGTCTGCCGTAAAACTTGGCTGTGTGGCAGCAGGAACTTCAATGGTGAAGGTTCTTGAACATTCCGGACTTGCCGTATTCGTATCATAGACGTTAACCGTGTAGGTATCTGCTGTTGCAACCACGACAGTTGTAGGATTGGTGGCAAGCGTCTGCCTGGAGACCAATGTACTTGAGCTTCCCAGAACTTCATAATCATAACTTCCGGATCCACTGCTCACTTCTATCAGGATCCCGGCTTCGTTTCCGGCTCCACAACCTAATGTGGTGTCTAGCAAAGCTGTAGCCTGGAGTGGCTGATGGATAGTAATTGGGCTCGATGCTGTACATCCATTGCTATCTATGATGCTTACCGTATAGGCACCCGTGGCTAAGTTTGTAAATAACCCTCCATTATTCAGGTAATTTACGCCACCATCAACGGAGTAGAAAATTTGGGCGGCAGTGCTGCTTGCTGTTATAGTCAAGTTTGCAAGAGTGCCACAATTGTCTATGACTATATCGTCTATCGTCGGGTTGGCCGCCAGGTTGAGGTTAACACTGCCGAGACTTAGGGTACAACCGTATTGATCACTTACGGAAATTGAATAAGAACCTCCTGGCGAGTTTGCCGGAATTTCTATTGGATTATCAAGTGTTCCGGAAATTGGGGTAAACGGCGCAGGACCGCTTACATCAAAATAATAAATGCCACCACCTCCGGAAATATCAGGTATTTCGATCAGTCCCGGGCGATCACAGGCAATGTCTTGGGTGACTGCAGGCGTCCCGGTAAGCGCGTCCAACTCTTCTAACAATTCGTTTTCGGAGGCGCTGACACAGCTTGCCACCGCGCCATCCATTTTAGTTACTTCAACGAAGTAATTGCCGGTTCCCAGAGTATTAAATGTCAGTGTCTGTGGGTCGGAGAAAGGAACATTTCCACCACTATTACTTACCAGGACTGGTGTTCCTGTAGAAATGTCGTAGAAAGACCATTGCATTTCGGAACCCGGAGAAACCGTATTCTCAACAATAGTATAGGTAATACTTCCATTATTACTACCGCTACATGATGGCGTTACCACGGAGGTTATTCCAAGGGGTTGGGTGATAAGGTTATTCACATTGACGTTACTCTGCCTTACACAACCGGCACCGTCCCGTACGTAAAAAGTATAGGTTCGTCCGGGAACCAGGCCTGTCCATTCATACCTTCCGTGCCCCGCTGGTACTGGCATACCAAGATTATCTATACTCCCTCCGGCGATCCAGGTTGCTGTGATCGGATCAAAGTTGGCAGGGTCTTCGGAATAGGCATATTCATAGCCTGGTGTACCCTCATCGCCCTGTACAACTACCCTTAATTCATTACAGTTATAGACCACCGCAGAAATGGTAATATCCAGGTCATCCAAAGGATAAGGAATGATAAAGGGCGGCAGGTCGGTCTGGCAAATAGTGTTACCCAGACCATCAACAGTTCTCAGGGAAGGATTAACGGTTTCGCCGGAAATATAATCCCGGAATTGATCCGAGCTTTGCCAGCTTGCACCCGCATCATCGCTAAATTCTACTGTTCCAATGGTTGTTGGGTATCCTGAAAAATCAAAACCAAAATCCAAACTGGTTCCGCTACAGTCCATAGGAGTTACCCCGCTTACGGTTCCAACCAGTTCGTCAGGGTTATTTATGGTTATTGGAGTATCGCTAAGTGAGCATCCGTGTGTATCTGTAATTATAATGGTGTAATCCCCGGCTAATAAGTTAAGGAATGCATAGTTGTTTGTCAGTACATTGTTAACCGTTTGATCAGAGGCGCCACCATTGTCCAGGTCTACAATTTCAATGGTATAAGGACCGTCACCAGAGGTGATATTGACGTCTATGGATCCCATTCCATCATGACATTCCGGGTCGGTAAACGTTGTATTGAACGCCAAAACAGCAGCGTTGGCAACAGTCACGGTTTCCATATATTGACAGTAAGGAGAGCTACCGGAATTATCACGAACATAAACATCGTAACTACCCGCTGTGGCACTGCTTATAACCGTGGAGTTTGTCGCTACAAAATCCGTGTCAAGTACGGTAGAGCCTGAGGTTAGGAAAGCATAGACATAAGTTCCATCTCCCCCTGAAGCGTTTATCGTAATACTCCCGTCCGCACAACCAGTCACATCAACGGTGTCTACCGTAGCCGTTAACACTGACTCTATATCAACCAGCTGAGGCCCTGCGGCGCAACCGTAAGAATCTGCGACCTCAATATTGTAGGACCCATCAGCGAGACCGTTAAAAGTATAGGTAGTCGCTGTGGCAGGAGTAGGGGTCAACCAGGCTCCACCATCGATCCTGAAGGTGTAATCGCCATTTCCTGATGTGACATTAACCGTAATGGTTGCATTGTTGGACCCGTCATAACAAGCCGTCGAAGTAGTTGTAAAGCTTATAGCCTGTAGTGGATCTACGGTAACAGCTGCTGCTGACAAGGCTTCACAATTGTTGTTATCCCGTACCCGGACGAGGTAATCGCCATCCGGTATGTTCGTAAATGTGTTATTGGTTTGATAGGCCACCACTATACCTCCTACTGTATCTTCCAATTGATATTCATAGCCCGGGCTGCCTCCGCTTACAGAAGCCTCCAGAGTTGCACCGGTATTGAAACAGCTGAAAGCCGTAGTGATACTAAGGCCTGGCACAAGTGCTGCCGGTTCAGTGAGTGTAGCAGGGAAACTTACGGAACAACTGTTATCGTCCGCTTTGCGAACCAGAACTGAATAATTTCCATCTGCAAGTGTGGCAGCGGTGGTGACAGGAGAACTTGTGGAACCAATCCAATTCGTACCGCCATCCAGCGAGTATTCAAAACCGGCTACCGCGTCAAAATTAGATACCTCAAATCGAATAGCTCCGTCTGATGTACCGTTACAACTTGGCTCCGTAACGCTCAAAAACTGTGCTGCAAAGGCCTGGTCAGGCTCTATGACTACAGCTATGTCCTGTGTCCTCTCGCATACTTCCGGCAGTTGAAAGGCCTCAATATCGTCCAGGATCAGGTCATTGCCAAAGTCACTGTTCAAATTAGTCCTTAGTACTATATCCACTACAGTGTTCGCGCCTGGATTTAGATTGAAAGTGAAGTTATGCCAGTCGTCCGCGTTGTTGTTCTTTGGAACGTCTCCCGTGGTGGCAGTTGCCAACACTGTTCCTGAAGTATCCACCAATTCTATCAATACATCTGGGTTGTTACCGTTAGCGGATGTTATTAACAGGTTATAAGCCCAGAAAGACAAAGTGATATCCCTGTTTGCAAGTACTTCAATTCCTCTTCGTGCCCATAGTATGCCGTTATCTCCGGCCAGGGTGCTTACATCTATGGCCAGAAAGCGCCCGTCTGCCAGGCCTGTATGGTCATTTGGGCTCAGCCATCCCGGAATAGGGTTAGTCACGAAGTTGGTTACCGTATATTCTCCGTTCACCAATATACCGGCCGGACCAAGGTTACAAGGTGTAGTACTGCCATCCTGAGGTTCATAACAATATCCAGGGCCTATTTCGCCTATTTGAGTTGTAGGACCCGAACCAAAATTCTCAAAAAACAAGGTACTCTGAGCTGGTGTAATACTGCTGGAATAACCTACAGTGAGCACATACGAACCATCAGTCAGGTTTGTAAATACATTGTTGTCCGCAGGACTGTTTGGCGTACCGTCAAGAGCATAGGTATAGGTAAAATCGGTGGTATTTGATGTAGATACCGTCAGTGTTCCAAGGCCGTCGCAAGCATAGTCCAAAGCAGTTGTCAGGTCCGGATCCGGTACCACTACAGGTACAGTGAGATCCATATTGAAAGTACAACCTAAAGCATCCTGAACGATGAGCTGGTAATCTCCGGGTAGCAGAAATCTTTGATGATTCGCATCGAAATTACTTCCACCATCAAAGCTGTATTCGTAGGGTGCCTGACCGCCGTTGGCGTTCAGTATTTTTACCGATGCTCCAGCCGGGTTACAGGAGGCATCCTCAACAATGGCCGCAGAAGCCGTAAGCCTGAAGGGCTGATCAATTTCATAATCCAGGGTTTCCACACAACCTGAGCCCCCATTGCCACTGGAGTCCATTACCGTAATGGTGTAAAAGCCAGCCGGAAGGTTTACAAAAGTGTCGCTTGTTTGGTAATTGGAGCCACCGTCCAGACTGTACTGGTAAGGGGTGGTTCCTCCTGTAACGGATACAGTAAGCGAAGCCGTGGAAGAATCAGCACAAACAATACCAGAATGCGCAGCCGATAAAGAAAGTCCTCCTGGTTCTTCTACTGTCACTGTGTTTGAGATCGCCGAGCAACCACTGTTATCAAAAACAATGAACTCATAATCTCCATCTTCATTAGGAAAATAGGTAGTGGGTGTGCCACGATATCCAAATAAAAAGTTCGTTGCTGTCTGCAATGCGGATGCAGGTATATCAGCGGGACTAGCGTACAGATCTGCACCGTCCTTGCTCCATATGGCCATTTGATAATCCGGATTCGGATTGCCACCAGATGGGGTCAGCGTAACGATTCCAGCGGTACAGGTGATATTTTCCGCTGTTAGCGCCGTCAGTGTCAGCTCAGGGATCTCATCTACCCTGATCTGTTGGGTATCGCTACAGCCATCATCTGTGGTGGTAATTACGATATAATCCCCCGGATTAACATTGGTGAAAGTATGTGTATTGTCTGTTGTAGCCAGGCGGTTGTCAATAAAAGTACCCTGACCTCCATTGCTACCATCGTCCAATCTTAGTTCATAATGGTATAGCGGCAACACATTCAGGGCCTGTACGGTAATGGTTCCCAATTGATTGCAATCCGCGGGTGTTGAGCTGAGGTCTACCTGATAATCCCTTTCCAGAATTCCAATGTCTTCAGTTTCAAAAATACAACCACCGGAAATGGGATCACCAGTGAGCGGGTTCAGTTGCGTTACCTGCACTTTGTAAGTTCCACTGCTGTTGATGTTAAAATCAGGGCCATTATCATCGGCAAAAGGCACAACAATATTATTGTTCGAAGCGTCTACCAGCTGAAAACCATAATTTGTACCAATATTGGTTATTCGGATATTACCAGGAGTGCTGCAAAGGATATCTGAAGCCGTGTGCAGTATGTCTAAAGTATTTTTGAAAACATTGAAGTAAAAACGGCTAAAACAGCCATTCTGGTAATTGATCACCACCCGGTACCTGCCACTGTCTGTAACCGTATAATTCGGCTGAGTAGCCAGGTTATTCCAGGTACAGCTACCATCGGTATTCGCGCAATCGTCTCCGGCATCGGAGCAGCTTGTCTCATCCAGTTGTTGCCAGATGATGCTGTCCGCATCGGTGATCCCTAATTGAATGGTGGCTTCATCGTTTTCGCCACAAAGGAATATTTTAGGTAAGAGGGAACCGTCTATGGCACAGCTCGCAATCTCCCCTTGAAGGTCATTGTCAGGATCACCGTCCGCATTTACCTGATTAAAGTAGTCTATTATGGGGTTGGTCTGTGTTGTACCGAAACGCTCTACAGTAATAAGTTCTACAAGATCCGGACAACCGCTTGCACCCGACTTTTCTACGATGTAATTACCGATATCGGTTACTATAAGCGTACTTGGGTCGCCGTCCGGGTCACCGTCGTTCAATAGGGTGTCTGCGGCATCTATGCTCCCATTTCCATTGTTGTCAAGGGCCCAGTTGTAGGTATTAAACCCCGATCCAGCGCTTAAGATTACATCATTTCCACATAATTGTACAGTCCTGGCCTGGTTACAATTGGCCAGATCATCCAAAATATTGTTGCTGGCTACTTCCGGAACGGTATTACAGGGAAAATTAGAAGAACCTGCCTCATCCGTAAAAACCGTCGGGTTAAGTACACCCTCAAAGGTGGAATAGGCAAGATTCTCAAGTTGTGCTGAACAGGCATTTACAAAGTCTGAGCAATTGCCGGATACCGTTACAGTGATCCTGATAGTGTATTCGGGATCACCAACCTCTACCAGGTTATCCGGTACCTGAAATACTATGGTATTGGTGTTAATGTCGTGTGTATGAGTTGTGCCGAGCGCCCCTGAAACATCTACGTTATCCAGTGTTACATTGGCAGGTAGGATATCGCGTATGGTATAGTTTACAGCATTATCATCCCCAGTATTTTGAAAGCGAAGCACGTATTGAAAGCTTTCCCCGAGATTTACTCCCTGGCCATTGATATCAGTACCTCCCAGATCTTCTGTGGTGTTTCCCAATAAAATTTCCGGAGCAAAAACCGCGGTATAAGAAGCGGCATTTACCGTACCATCCGTAGGGTTTACAACGGGAACCCCGGAGCCGTATTCGCCTCCGTCACCACCATCCGCGTTGTTATCCTTATAAAATTCGTTGGCATCGGTGCACCCGTCTCCGTCACTGTCCAGATCCAGTTGATTGGGCAACGCATCTCCATCTGTATTGCAAACAGCGTTCTGTATGGCCTGTATTTCAGCAATGCTCAGGGCATCACCGTTGATATTATTTCCCGACTTTTGTACCCTGATATATCTGGCCTGGGTACCTATAAATGTCCTGATCTCGGTTTGCCCTGTGGTGTTGCCAAACTGAAACGCATATTTAGCATTTGCCAGAGCGTCATCCAGATTGGTACTTGCAGGGAATGGATTTTCCGATACCATAAGGTAGGCATTGGAAAGCCTGTCGCTACAACAATCGGTTCTGTTCCAAAGCACGATTTCGTCCAGATACTGATTACTTCCCAGATCCAGGCTAACCCATTCGTTGGTTGTGGCAGTGTTTGTCTGAGCGACGGAACCATTAGCGAAATTACCATTAGTGTCGTTATCAACCGCGTTTGAACCGGCGCCCCCGCTAATTGTGGAGCTCATGGTTACCGTACCTCCCAAAGCCAGGTTATTTTGGGTGGGGACACATTCTTCCGTATCGTAAACACCGTCATTGTCATCGTCCAGGTCAACACTGTCTACCACCCCGTCATTGTCAAAATCGTTATGTACTGTAAGCAATGCAGTAGGGTGGTCCTGGGAGATGTTGGTATCCGGTTGGTCTTGTGTATTTACAGCAGTATTTGCCAGACGCAGCAAAGGCAGGGTGTCTATAGGATCTGCCAAAACTTCCAATTCCAGGAAAGCGGTTTCTCCTCCGTTCAGGGTCCCGATGTTCCAGGTGTTTCCACTCCAGCTTCCGGTAATGGTAAAGGCATTTTGCAAGGTTAACCCTGCCGGGATATCGTCTGTAATCTGCAAATTGGTCAGTGGGCCTACGCCTAGATTTCGGACCTTAATGGTAAAGGTCGCGGTCTCACCTTCGGTGATCTCAGCTTTGTCCACGGTTTTTTCCATGACCACATCCGGGTCGCAATAATAAGCTGAAATAGGTTGGGAGTCGTAGGTACAGGGTCCTTTGGTTCCCCTTACAAAATAGTCACCTGCTACCGCGGGCGCATAGCTGGGGCCGTTTTCACCGGGAATCATTTGCCCGTCCCCATACCATTGGTATGCATCAAAGTTACCTGTGGCTTCAAAGATGGTTGATCCGACAAAACAGCCACTACCCCCTCTGATTTCCAGGGTTACTTCGGGTACGGTATCGAAGCCGGAGAAATATCCGGCTACCCCCCGGGCGCCGTTATAACCAAAAAATCCAATGGCCATGGGGCCTGTGGATTGTACACTTACATTTCCGTTCAGGTTGGGTATAAAAAAGGTCTTCCAGTCTGTGGTTCCCGCGACCGGATTAGATGGCGGGAGGGTTACAGGTCCGTTACCATCCGTTACCATGATATTGGCATCCGGTGTATTTACCGCGGCAATTATGGTTAGACCACCATTGACCAGAGTACCTGCCATGTTCCGGATATCCGGGATGTTGTCCATCACATCAGGCAACAGGCAGTTTACAGGAGCTACAAAATTCAATCCCTGGGTGTATACCTTACTGTCGCCCGCCATACATTGATAGGCATAGACGTCTTTGGAGGTTTGTACAAACATATTGGCTCCAACCGTATTGGAGGAGTAATAGCTACTGGGTACTTGAAAGTACTCCCCGTTGTCTATAGTGGCGATTGGTGTGGCGGAACCGTTTACAAAGATCTGGGTATTATCCGCTATTGCGATGATCAGTGGGAATTCAGTTAATCCATTGGCATTACCATTACCCCGGATAAATACATAATCTTTTCCAAGTCTGTTCTCGGGCACAGGCTGGTCAATACCGGCGTCACGGTTACTGGCGCCCGCCTGTCGTCCATAATTTATAGAACCGTTGCTGATAACGATATCCTTATCTGAAATGACCGAGGCCCCTATCCAGCCATCTTCGTGTGCCTGAGTGGGGTTGTTTCCTATATAGGTCTCAAATACAAAGGACTCGTTGGCATCCAGGTTAACGGTATAGGTGTCAGCTGTAATTCCGGCAACATTGTTTCCCACTCTGAACTGACAGTCCGGATCGTATCCGAAAACCTGAACCGTGGTGTTATCTTCTGTTGCCATGATTCCCAGGGTGTTCGATTTGGATGGGTGTGATCCCAAATTAGGTACACCACCCCATTTGAACCTGGTACCCATGGCCACCCGTCCTTTGGAAGTCAGGGATGCCGCCTGCGATGAGGAATACCCCCTGTAGTTCACATAGAACCTGTTTCCACTGGGAGATTCAAAGCGCAGTCCTGCATTATTCAGTACCACACCAGTGTTCGCGTTGTTAACAAGGGTGATATTATTATCTCCATTTCCGAGGGTGTAAACCGCTGGGCTGAGATTAGAAATATTATAAGTAGCTACCGGAGTGGTATTAGTCCCACGATACACATTTACTGCAAAGGTTACCGGTTCCGGCGTGGAAAGGTAAACCGCCTGCTGCCGAATACCCTGATTGTTCTGACCTTGTTTCATCGGGGGTAGATAATGAAGGTCACTGAGCTGAGCATTTATACTGTTGAATGCGAATAGCAACAGAAAAGCCAGGCAAGACTTGAGTAGGTTTTTTCGGTAAGTACTAGATTTGGTGGGCATTTGGGCAGCAATTGTTTTTTAACAAAAGAAAACCCTTTATCTCTCTCTGGCAGATAATTGTTGTCAACCTGAGGGATTAGGTGGTTAATACTGAGGTATTTGTTGTTATGAATTTTAACAAACTCTTTAGTCTGTGAGTATTGCCGCGTTGTAAGGCAGGAAAAATCCGTTAAACGTTAACCAAAGCAGCTGTTTTGAAGGCATTTCCAGGGCATTGGCTTTGTAAGCATCCTTCCTTTTTTTCGTTTCCAACTGATGGGTTTTGAGGTATGGATTTGCTAATGCCCGCGGTACCGGTTTGTCCAATTAAGCAGAATACTCGTATTTAGAATTAGAAGCTGGCAGATTTTCAAGGTAGGAAGCTTCACAGTTTTGCCCCCGCTGGCGCGAGCGTTACGCTCGTGCCGCCAGTTTGCATAGATCTCTATTAAAGGTGGACAAATACAATCCGCGCCACTCCGGTGATTGCTTTTTATAATTAGATTTACCACGAGATACAATCTCGCGGTAGCGCAGGGGAAAATTACTGTCTTAAAGCGTTTCTAAAGAAAAATGCGTATGGCGTATGGCGCAAAGCGAAAAGCCAATGGTTTAAACTTAATCTTGAACTTAAACTTTCTAAGTCTTTAGGTTAAACTCTTCAAGACATTAAGTTAGACTTTTTGGCAAACGAGTGTGAAGCGTTGAATTCTAATTGTTGAGTTCTTAACTTTTACGACCCTAAGCTCATAATTCCAAACTCCAAACTCATAACCCATTTTTGGATATGTTCTCTTTTGGAATCGGTATGCTGCATATCTTAAGGCTTGATAATTCACAACTTAGGTCCATAAGAGAGATCGCCCGCATCCCCCAGACCTGGTATAATATAGCCTTTGCTGGTAAGTTCATCGTCTATTGCCCCAATCCATAACTGTGTTTCTTCAGGAAATATCTTTTCTATATAGGAAACTCCGGCTTTTGAACCGATTACCGAGACGATATGTATTTTTTTGGGCTTGCCATGACTTGCCATGGCCTTCATCACATTTTCAAGGGTTTTCCCGGTTGCCAGCATCGGATCCATCAGTACCAGGGTTTTTTTATGAAGTGAAGGCGCTGCGAAGTATTTCACAATTACCTCAAAGTCGTCGCTGTTATCCGGGTGGTGTCTGTAGGCGGATATAAAAGCATTTTCTGCCTTGTCAAAATAGCTCAAAAGCCCGTGGTGCAGGGGTAGACCGGCTCTAAGTACAGAGCATAACACGAGTTGATCTGTTGGCAGGCTAATGTTTTTGGAACCGAAAGGCGTTTGAACTCTGGTATCTTCATAGTCCATGGTCTTGCTCAGTTCATAGGCTAGCACTTCGCCAATTCGATTGACATTTCTTCGAAAACGCATGGCGTCCTTTTGGACGTCTACATCTCTAACTTCGCCAATAAAGGCTTTCAAGAGCGAATTCTCCTTATCAAATCGGTGGATGACCATATTTCAGTATTTGGTAGTAGGGAACATATAAGTGAAAGCTCAGGCTTTTCTTAAATGATGCTCTTCTACATAGTGTTCCAACAATTGCCTAAGACCCTCCAAATACACCTTCATGGTTTTTTTGTCAATAATTGGGTGGTCTTCCGTTGGGATGGTCATAGGTTGCTCTTCCAAAAACTGATACAATTCCGGGTATTCCACTTCAATATGGTTGGTCAAAAGAATGATCTCACTCAATATTTCTTGCATTTCTCTCATCACCGGACCCTTTTCTGTTTTCATTATAGGACTACAATTTTTTATGGTTTTTGCCGCGTATTTCAACAGCAAAAACGCTAAGGTTTGTAGACAAAGTTAGTCTATGGTACATAGGATTGAAATGATGCTTATCAATCCGCATCATTGATTTTTAAGGTTGATCTAAATCATTTCAAATCAGGGGTATTCTCAAGTACTTTGAAGACTGAACTTTAAATAAATGAACTGATGAAAACACGACTACTTTTTTCCTTAGCCGTCTTATTGCCCGTATTGATCTATGGACAATATGAAGCTGCAGAAACGATTACTGTTTCAACAAAGCAAAATGAAGATATCTACCTGGCAGGTGAGTCTATAAATGTAAATGCCATGGTGAATGGGGATGTAGTGGTAGCTGGCGGAGAAATAGTCATTAGGGACACCATTGCCCAGGACCTGGTTGTTGCCGGGGGCGATATCGTAGTAAGAGGTATCGTCAAAGATGACATACGGGCCGCCGGGGGCACCCTGACCATATCTGAGGATGTCGGAGATGATGTTATCGTATTTGGCGGAAAAGTATCCATTACTGAGGAAGCCAAAATACAAGGTAACCTGGTTAATTTTTCGGGTGAAGTTGATATAGAAGGCGAAGTCGTGGGAATGATAAAGGCCTCTGGTGGGAAAATTCGCATTTCAGGTCCCGTGGGAGAAGGGGTAGAGCTATATGGGGGTGATATAAAAGTTGACGGAGAGATCAGAGGAAATTCAAAAATTGTGGCTGAGGAACTGGAACTGGGCGAAAATGCCAGGTTCTTTGGCGATGTGGAGTATTGGACAGAAGAAGGCGAAATTGACTTCAAGAATTCGTTGGTGAGTTCTACAGCCTCGTTTAACCCGGACCTTATGAAAGAGCAGGATGAGTTTCCATGGAAGATGTTTGGTGTGGCCACCCTGGGTTTTTGGATATTTTACGTTCTATCCGCTTTTCTGATCCTGTTATTGTTGAATTGGGTTTTTAAAAAGTTGTTTGCCAATGCCATAAAAAGTTTAGATGAAGAATTTTGGAAAGGGCTTGGCTACGGGCTGATATACTTACTGGGTATTCCAATATTGATTGCCCTGACTTTTGTAATAATCATTGGGATCCCCATAGGTTTGTTCGTGCTGGTGCTGTTTTTGTTCAGTCTGGTCTTCGGACATTTAGTGGCCGCATCTTTATTTACACATTATTGGAATCACAGGGTACAGGCTAACTGGGGGTTTTGGAGGCTGGTATTCCTGGCCCTGGGTATTGCGATTCTGTTTCGCCTATTGACATTGATACCGTTTTTGGGAGTTCTGATTTCCATAGTGCTGCTGGCTGTTAGTTATGGAGCAATAATACTCACAATTTTCCCAAAAAAAGCTAACATAACCGCAGTCCATTAGTCATAGGCAGCCAGTGAAAAATCAATATAATAAATCATTGAAAACAGGCATAGATGCCACAACTTGATTTATGGTGACACACAAACTGAAGGAGACGCCTGATGAACTCAGGTTCTAATATGACTTTAATAGAAATTGAAAATGTTTCAAGATAGGACAGATGCGGCTTTACAACTTACCAAAACCCTTAGAAAGTATGAAGGAGATGAGGTTGTGGTTTTGGCAATACCACGCGGGGGTTTACCTCTGGGAAATATAATAGCCAAGAATTTGGTGGCTCCCTTGGACGTGGTTTTGACTAAAAAAATTGGCCATCCCCACAACAGAGAATACGCTATTGGTGCAGTGAGTCTACAGGATGTAGTACTTAGCGACGCCTTCGGGGTAACAAAGAGTTATATCGAAGAAGAAACCGAAAGGATAAGGGACAAGCTAAGGACAAGGCACAGGCAATACTACAAAAACAGGCAATCTGAAGATCTAAAGGATAAAACCATATTAATTATTGACGACGGAATTGCCACAGGCAATACCCTATTGGTAACCATAGAAATGGTACGAAGGCAAAAACCCAAAAAGATTGTCGTAGCGGTGCCTGTAGCGCCCCGGGAAACCATTCAGAAATTAAAGGATAATCCACAGGTCGATGAGGTGATCTGCCTGCTTACTCCGCCTAATTTTCACGCGGTCGGACAGTTTTATCAAAAGTTTGAACAAATAAGCGATCAGGAGGCCATCCGATTACTGCAAGAATGCCAGAACACCAATGTTCAACAAGAACAGTAATTCAATAAGAGAACAATTAAATCCAAATACGATGAAAACTATAGAAGAATCCAAAATTCAAATCAAAGCATTACCTGAGCGAAATCTGGCTTATATACGGCATATTGGACCCTACAAAGGCGATACCGAACTCTTTGGAAGATTATTCGGTGAAGTTTATGCATGGGCTGGCCCTAAAGGCGTTCTGGCCCGGCCAGAAATGGAAGCCATAACCGTGTACCATGACCCGCATACCGTTCCGGAAGAAGAACAACGTATTAGCGTGGGAGTTACAGTGCCTGAAAATATTATGGCAGAAGGCAATATGAAGATTTTGAAATTACCCAAAGCCAATTATTTGGTGGGTTCATTTGAAATTCTTCCCACGGAATACGGCATGGCCTGGGAAAGCATGCTAGACCACATTAACGAAGAAAACCTGGAATACACGGGAATGATGTATGAATCTTATCAGAATGAACCAGATAAGCATCCCGAAGGAAAGCATATCGTAGAAATTTGTATTGCACTTAAAGATTGATGAAGAATAAATGATGTTGGCAGGGCTCCAGAGTTCGATTTAATGTTGATCCGATTTAACCCTTAATCACAGCAACCGGGTTCAGTTTGGCCACTTTTTTGGCTACACCTGAAGTATGCACGGTTTCTACGACCATATTGACATCCTTGTAGGCCACCGGAGCTTCTTCCGCAATGCCTCTAAAAGATCCTGCCTTAATATGTATGCCCCTTTCCTGCAATTCTTCTTTAAGGTTGGGGGCATTTACCTGTCTTTTAGCTTCCCGTCTTGAGAGGCGCCTGCCTGCACCATGACAACAGGAACCAAAGGTAATTTCCTTACTTCTGTGGCTTCCTGCCAGTACATAAGAACAGGTACCCATGCTACCGGGGATGATCACAGGCTGCCCGAAATCGCGATATGCTTCAGGAAGTTCCCTGGATCCGGGACCAAAGGCCCTTGTGGCACCTTTTCGGTGAACGATGACCTTTTGTTCCTTTCCCGCTATAGTGTGTTCCTCGATTTTAGCAATGTTATGAGCCACATCGTATAAGACTTTTAAAAAGCCACCCTTTTTGCCAAAAACGTTTTCCCATGCCTTTCTTACTTCCCAGGTGATAATTTGTCTATTGCACCAGGCATAATTCGCCGCCGCGCACATGGCCTTAAAATACTCCTGTCCTTCCTCAGAGTTGAACGGTACGCAGGCCAACTCCCGGTCCCGAAGTTTGATATCATAGTCAGCCATAGCACTCATCATTTTTCTAATGTAATCTGTAGCCACCTGGTGGCCGAGACCCCGTGAGCCGGTATGAATGAGCACAACGATTTGACCCTTTTCCAGGCCAAAAGCCCGGGCAACCTCCTGGTCATATATTTCACTGACATAATCTACCTCTACAAAATGATTACCTGAGCCAATAGTGCCTAATTGGTCACTACCTCTGTTCTTTGCCATTACCGAAACGAATTGTTCGTCTGAGAATTCCATTTTTCCCTTGTTCTCGGTGAATTTGAGATCTTCTTCAATGCCATAATTGTTTTCAATAGCCCAAGCCGCACCCTGGCTCAGCACCTGGTCTAATTCCTCCAGGGAAAGCCGGATGTTCCCACCCTGACCCATCCCTGAGGGGATCTGTTCATATAGTTCTTTGGACAATGGTCCGAGTTGTTCCCGGATATCCTCCAGTTGCAATTCTGATCGGAGTAGTCTTACCCCACAGTTGATGTCATAGCCTATGCCTCCAGGTGAGATCACGCCATCAGGATGTGAAGTAGCGGCCACTCCGCCAATAGGAAAGCCATAGCCCTCATGCACATCCGGCATGACCAGTGCTGCCTTTTTGATTCCCGGTAAGGTGGCCACATTTACCAGTTGATTCAGGGACCTGTCCTCAATTATGTCGTCCAGCAGTTCTTCGAATGCCAGGATCTGGGCCGGTACCAACATATCAGCCCTAAACGATTTTGGGATCTCCCAAAAGTAATCCTCCAGCTTAATGATATGTTCTTTGGCTACCTTTTGCATCATTAAACATCGAAAATGATACAGGTTTCCCAGAGACCTTTCTCAGTACGCCGAATATGGGCTTCGTGATAAGTGATGGCCTTTATTTCCTCTTCAAATTGATCGAACCAGGTACCATAGACCGTGGCAACGAGCTTGTTTTTGGAAAAGTGTGAGAAGTATACCCCACAGAAGATGGCTTTTTGGACATAAGAAAGTGTCAGGATCTCTGAGAGAAAGTCAATTAGTAAACAGGTTTTGCTTGTAGATTCTACTTCTATCTGCATTTGGCAGTCAAACCTTTTCACTGTGTCACAAAAGCCTTTTTTCAGGATATTGTTCATGCCTTTCAGAGCGTTTCTAAATAGATCGTCCAATCCAAAGCCTTCTACTTTTATGGCTTCATCCGCGGTATGTGATAAGTGTTCAATAATCATCTTTTGGTTGTTTTAACCACTACAAAGGAGCCCTTTCCATATCCTGATTTTGGGATTTGCGGGCTGCCAATTTTTTCCAGATCATCAAAGAGTGTCTGATTGAATTCCAGGTTCTTAAAGCCAACATCCTCCAGCATTTTAACCACATGGGCAGTACGGTAGAATCTGGCTTTGCGATAAAATACGCTGCGTTGTTTTTTTGCGATATATTGTTGGGCGATGGCCTGGTCTTTGTCTAAAAATCCAATAATCAGGCTACCGCCATGTTTGAGTACGCGATATGCCTGCTCAATGGCAGACTTTACGTTATTGAAGTGGCAGATCGTTACAAATAGCACGAAATCAAATTGCAGATCGCCATAAGGTAGATTTTCGGCAACCCCATCAACAACCTGGATCCCCCGTTTTGTTGCAACAGCGGCCATGGCCTGAGAGGGTTCTGCCCCTTCTTTGATCCCCAGAGGTTTAGCAAACCGTCCCGTGCCCAGTCCTACCTCAATGCCCCTGATGTTTTCGGGCAATTTCTGAAAATGTTCCCGCAGGGCGTTGATTTCTGATTCGTAAACGGCAGGATAATTGTCATACCAGGCCTCGTAGTCCTCCACATGACTGTCGAATAGCTCTAGTGTGTTCATAATTAATAGTTTAGGGAAATATTATAGTTGATGTAACAAATATTCAAGGGCACCCCGGCTAGGTTGAGATGCCCTTTATTTATCTAGGTGTTCTCGGTTTCAAGAATACCAAAACACACTTTGGCGTTTACCCTGTACTGGGCAATTTGGTTGTTTTCAACAGTGACCTGCATATCTTTAATATATACAGACTTAATGTCTCTTACCGTTTTTGAAACCTCATTTAAAATGTTCTGAACGGCATCTTCAAAACTCTCGGTGGAGTTTCCTAATATCTCTATTACTTTTAAAACTGACATGACTAATGTGTTTTTTAATAAGTCGTATTAGAGGAAGTTGCCACTGGCATCTGTTTTTACCCGCAAGACCTTGTCACCATTTACAAGCTTAAGCTTGTATTTTTTGGTTACACCTTTTTTGTCGTGATAATTTACCAGGTAGATATCTTTGGTAATAGTCCACCCCGGGAATCGATCCAAAACAGCTTTCTTCACAGTATTGGGTAAGTTGATATCCCTGAACTTCTCGGCCGTTCTCATCAGCTGGCCATCCTTGTCGTAAGCTGCCAGGATTTTACCCTCCGGAATATAGAAGGCTACTTCGTAGTAGTCATATTCGTCGTGATAAATGTCTGAGTTCTTAATGTCATAAGAAGCCACCTTTCTTTCCAGCATTTGAACGGGTATGGAAGCAACTTCCTGGGTATTCACATTGTTGAGGTATTTATAGTTGGTCGCATAAACAACCACCTCTGATAGTTTTTCAGTTTTTACTACCTGTGAATACGATTGGATGGTAAGTCCAATAGCGAGTATACCTAACAGTAATTTTTTCATAACGTATAATACTTGAATTAATAATCAGATTTTTGAATGTTATTCATTCTCCCGGTAAAATTATTTTGTTGGGGCTCCATTGGCAATGACGTGGATCATTCGTGCCGGATGGCCATTTATGGCAGGCTGCAAGGCCCTGCAGTTAATACAAACCTGCAAATAATGCCGGGCAGGGCATGTGGCGTTTACTGACGGCTATCATTCCTTTTCTTAAGATACTTCACGACATTACTCTAACAACTCCGCCTGAGTTCTTGTCAGTTTGTGCATTAGATCCGGGAAAAGGAGACATAAAATGCTTGTTTTTAGAAAAAATCGGGTTTCTTTGGCGCTTTTGCCCTTAACGGGTATGCTGCTGTTTATTCTTCTTTATATTATTGCCGCTATACGCTATCCGGGTGGATCACATTCAAACCCCTATCACGAGGGCTTTAGTTTTTGGCACAATTACCTCTGTGATCTTTTGGATACTTATAGTGTTGGAGGCGTCTTGAATTCGGCAAGAGTTTTTGCACGCCTCGCCCTGTTGGTGCTTTGCCTTAGCCTTGTAGTATTCTGGTATAATCTGCCAAGGCTGTTTGAACTAAAGAATATTAACCAACGTATCATGCAGTCTTCAGGAATGCTCGCTTCGATCATAATCCTCTTTTTGGCTGCCGGAAATCATGATATTATCGTACGGATCGCCGGGGCATTAGGGGTAGTGGCATTGATCAGCTCTTTTATTGAATTGTACAGGATCAGGTACCGCGGACTGTTTTATCTGGGTGTTTTTTGCCTTTTGATCTTTTTTGTCAATTACTATATCTACGAAACCGGCATCTATATAAAGGCACTTCCGGTTATTCAGAAAATTACGTTTGCGAGCTTTATTCTTTGGTTCATTTCATTAGATATCTCCATTTATCAGATCGAAAAATCCAGGAACCGAAATACGCCTATATAATCAGGTTTAAGTGCTAGGAATTTACTTTGGCGAAAAAAACCATATAGTTCTTTCCTCTTTCCTCTGAGCATTTGGGACAATAGGCGTAGTGTACATAATAATCTTCCGCACGTCTCATTTTGTCTTTTAAGTAGACATCCATTTGTTTGATAAACTTTGGAATTGCCTTAAAAGGGCCATCGAATACCTTAGTCATAAATTTACCCGTTAGGGTGGTGTTTTTGGCATTGGGAACAGCGTCCTTTACCGATAAATAGATATTCGATTTAAAGGCGTGAGGGTCCATAAACAATAGTAAAACCTCCGTTTTGTCCTCAGCTATTTTATCCGAATCCTCAGCCAACTTCATCATCTTTCTTATCTTCTTTCCAAGCATTTTTTTTGACGGTATGTGCAAAAATGAAGGAACCGACTCTTCAATAAAGGGTTTGTTTTCCCAATCAAATGTCTTTTCATCCCATTTTTCAGGATGGAAAGTAGGGCAACATTCATCTTTTTGTGTTTCTATGGTATTGCTCATGGCTTTCTATATTATTTGTTTAAATTTTTATTCTGGACGATAAGATCTTTCCATAGGGTTGCAGTTTCATTACATCCAAAACAGTAGAATTATTCTTCGTCTCATTTAAAATAGAGGACTTGTTCTTCCTTTTTGGCACCTATGCCGTAATGCTGCAGAACGCGCATGGCTCGCAGGGTATTCCATCTGCTTGGCCGACCTGCTTTTTCCATTTCAAAATGTACCCTACCCGGATGTTTGGCTTGTAAACGCCAGCGATTGTCTTTTCGGCGTTTCTTCAAGAGCAGGTCAATTGCCGGTTGCATTCTGCAGTCCCATGGCGTTTGGGAGTATTGAAAGTAGTCCAGAGCCCTTAGAATATCGTAGCGCCATCGACCCGGAAACGACAACCGTAAAAAATCCGGATTAATAACTTTGCCTGTTCTATCAGACAAATAAAGTTGGTGCATCAGAAGAAATTCTCGTGCTGACAGTTCTGACTCTTTTAGCTCCTCCAGGCGATATTGATAACCATTCAATCGGTATTCTGCGATACCTTCTAACACAGAGATCGTGGTATGCATAGATCCGTGTCTTGCCCCAAAACGGTTAAATCTGCAATTAAAACCGCCGTCTGCCATCTTTTGCAACAGTATGCAATCGATAATGGATTCAAGCTTGGTTTCATCCAAAAGAAAATAAGAGGCATAATTCAAAAACATACCGTTAATACAGAGGTCGCTAAATGGAATATTCGGGGATGGATTAATGCCGCCATCAATGCCTTTCTCCGTATCTGCAATAAGCTCGACGGATTCCTGAATGATTTCATTGGCAGGGGAGATACAGAGGTTTTTAAGATCCAATAGTGTATAGTGCGTGGAAGTCCATTTCGGTTGATAGAATTTTTGCCCCCAATGTCCATTGTCGTTTCTTTTAGCGAGAAATTCGGCACCCCAACCTTCTGTTGCGATCCTATCCCTTAAATCTTTGCGCTCCTCTCCCAGCAGGTCTTTATAAACCTGATATTGTATGGAGACATCTCCTTTCAAAAGCCATTTTATGATGTTTTCGTTCTGCATGAACAAGGATTATGAATAAACTTTAGGTTCTAGATACTGTCTTTAGAGGACTCCAACAGCCCAGGGTGAAATCTGCGCAGGAACGCGTTTCGGGTTGAATCCATTTTCTTTATCATTTCTTCCACATTGAAATCCTGATCTTCCCAATGTTGTAAGAAATAATCATCCTTGAAAAAGTCTTTTAAAAACAGGGAGTCAGGCCTGGGGAAATAGGAAAAATCGTCGTTCCATTCAAAAGGAGAGGAATTGTTGAAATAGTTTCTGAATGCATCCATAATGCTATCCAGGTTTACGACAACAGAGTCTCCATCAATGTTGGAGTAAGACCAGCTGTAAATAGAATCATAGCGGATAAGATTGCCGTGTTCATCGTACTCTTTATGAACTTGTGAACGTTCTTTGGGCTGAATACCGGTTTTTTCTTGTTCACTGGCGTCTTCAATTTTACTTTCTTTTTCCTGGAAATTACATCCAAAAAACAAAAGCATGGCTAACATTAGTAGTGGCGTCTTCATGGGATTGTGTTTTTTATTCTTAACTCAATTCGTTCTTCTTCTGTCATTGCTTCTCTTTAGCCTGTTACTTTTGTTACTTCGACCTCTGTTTAAATGATTTTCCTGATGATACCTTTTGATATCGTCACCGTGGTAATCCCTTATGCGTATATACCTGCTCCGCCTGAGGTTTATGTTATTGAATCTTCTGGGCAATACATTGACCGATACCCAAACGCCCCCTTCCAAATAAAGATAGGTTCTCAAAGACAGGTCGTAATAGACCAGATGCTCCGGGAAATAAACATACCTTACGGTTTCTATTCTGTTGGGATAAAACCAGGGTGGTGGAGGATCGCTTAACCGGTGGGAAACGATCACCGGACCACAACTGCTAACACACAGTATGGCGGAGATTGCAAAAAGTAGCGCAATAGTGTTCTTCATGTCGGGGGCAGTTTATCAGGACAAAGTAAACCCATGCTTATGCAATTGAAAATGATTAGCATCATTCGGAACCCGGGCGTTGGATGATTTCTGTTTTTAACATAAAAATTAAGCCGCATTGATCCAGATCATTTTGCAGCCATTATGTTCAACATATATTAGCGCTATAATTAAATCAAGAAGTTCTTTAAAATATTGAAGTCATACGCCTAGGTCATAGCAATATGGCCATGGCTCGAGTGAACATCCCAATTATTACATAGGTCGTTTCGTTTTTTGAGATCTGTCTTGCGGCAGGTCGAAGAGAATGAATGTTAGTAGCTATGAAATAGATGTAATGTTCGCGGAGACCAGGGTTACTTCGGTATCCCTGGTCTTTTATAAATAAATGGTTATTGTCATTGAAAAATGATAATGCCATAGTGAAAGAACCGATTCATTCACTCATGAAAATCTATTGATTATTGATTCTTAGCAGTAAGTTTCTGTAGACAATTGATTGTTTGTGTTTGATAGAATTAGTTTTTTCATAGAGAACAGGGAGCATCCGCTCCCTGTTCTTGTTTTTACCCTGTAGCAACCAGGCGGGTTATATACCAAAATCAGCAATGGAGCGCAGGCGATTCTTATCTAAAAGTATTAACCTTCTTTTTTTTCCGATACCTACCAATCCCTCTTCCCTGAACTCAGTGAGGGCCCTAATTGCAGTTTCTTTGGCAGTACCAATCATTCCCGCCAGGTCCTCTCTAAGAATATCAACACCCTTATGATGCTCATCTTCAATGAAACCCTTTTCATGAAGTTCAAGCAAAGCCTTAGCGGCACGCTGCTTTACGGATGAGTAGGCGATGGCTACCAATTGCTCCTGCAGTTGCACCATATCATTCGATATGATATCCAGAAATTTATTGGACACCGCCCTGTCCTTATACACCAGTTTTGTAAAGTCTTCCTTCGGAATACTAAACACCCTGGCATGTTCTAAAGCGGTAGCCGTTTCCAGGTATGTTCCGCAACTGTTCAGAAGTGAAAGTTGCGCAATAAAATCCCCCTTCCCGTACATACCGGTCACCATTTCCTTTCCGGATTCGGTTACTCTAAAGGTCTTTACATTACCTTCCTGAATAAAATAAAGATGGTGTGCGGCATCGCCTTCCTGATAAATTACCTCCCTGTTACCGTATTCCCTGGATGCTCTGTTTTTGGAAAGCAATTCCATACCGAGATAGTTGGAAGCCTCTTTGAAGAAACTGTTCATCCCCATGGCTGTCTTTGAGAATTGCTGTTGAAGAAAGTCATTTTTTTTCAGCCGTATTTTCACCGCATCCAACAACTCCTGTGGGTCGTAGGGTTTGTACAAATAGTCATCTGCTCCCAGGTTCATGCCTTTTCTCATATCACTTTTCCCGTCTTTTGCTGTCAAAAAAATGAACGGAATACCTGCGGTTTTAATGTCCTGACTCAGGGCCTCCAGTACCATATACCCGTCCATTTCCGGCATCATGATATCGCTAACGATAAGATCTGGTAGTTGCTCCTTGGCCATTTCAATCCCTGTTCTCCCGTTTTCCGCGGCAATTACGTCATAATCCGCCAATTCAAGAATTTCTACGGTGTTCTCACGAACATCTTTGTGGTCTTCAATGACTAGTATTTTTTTCATAGTTTCCAGTGTTTTTGGGGAAACACCATTTTAAAGGTGCTGCCTACATTTTCTTTACTTTCAAAACTTAGTTCTCCGTTCATGAGCTCAACATATTGTTTAACAATATGTAACCCTAAGCCAGTTCCGCTGATGTTCAGGCTGTTTTTGGCCCTGAAAAAACGCTGAAAAAGGTGCTGTTGTTCGCTCTCTGGGATACCTATCCCTTCGTCGATAACCCAAATGGAGATCTTTTGGGCTTCGCTTTCAATTTTAAGGGTGATTTGCTTGTTCTTTGGAGAATATTTTACAGCGTTGCTAAGCAGGTTTAAAAGAATATGATGCATTAATTTACTATCAAGCAGCACTTCTGTTTTGGGTAGGTTGTGCTCGAAAATAATGACCTGCCCGTGTTTTTTGTGTGTCTCAATTTCTTCTATTACAGACCTGGAAAACGCCACCAAATCAAACTTTTTAAACTCCGCGGTGGTCTTTCCCTCTTCCAGTTTGCTCAGGGATAAGAAGTCGTTCAACACCACCCCCAAATGCTGTACATTAGACCGTATTCGATGCAAGTGCACCAAACGTCTCTCTTCTTTACCCGGCATATTTAGCTTTTCTATTAAGGTGGCGGAGGAGAGAATAACACTAAGAGGGGTTCTGAACTCGTGGGATGCAGTGGTTATAAAACGCGACTTGAGTTCACTCAATTCTCTTTCCTTTTTGAGGTTCTCAAAGATCTTTCGCTCATTTTCCTTTCGTTTGGATATATTCAGCAAGACTAATAATGCATGGGTGATGTTGCCGTTATCCACGGATAGGGGAGTAGTGTTAACACCATAGATGTTATTGCGGTATTTCGTTTCAAAACTCAGGTGCTCACCTGCAAGGGTACGCTGAACGTATTTTTTTAAAAGTGTTTTTCGCTTGTCAGAAAAGCTCTTGAGTTCATCGATCTTTTTATTTTCAGTTCTGGAGACCTGCTCTTGCAGACCTCTTAGTTCGGTTCCCTCCATGAAGTTGATGCACATATTGTCATCAACCAATAAGATTACCCCCTTAGGAAACTTTTTTGCGATTTCCATAAGCATAGCCTCGCTGGTTTCGGCTCGAATTTCAGCTGCTTTTGCCTCTTTAGTCTGACCAATGAGCTCAAAGTTCGATACCTCCAATTCTTTAAAGGCCTCTTTTAAGTCCTTAGTCCGTTCTGCTACCTCCTTCTCTAAACCCTTAGAATACAATGCCAGCTGTTCAATATTATCCTGCAATTGCTCACGGATATTAGTTTGTTCAATGGCCACACTTGCGAGGCTGGCCAGTTCTTCTATCAATGCTTCATTTGCCTTACCAGGTATACCGGGATGTTGATGGAAGACAGACAAAACTCCAAGAATTTTATCTTCGGCATCCAGCATTGGGTAAGACCAGCACGAATTCATTCCACTTTTAACTAGCGGATCCCGGAATTTTAACCATGAAGGATCTTCCAGAATATTTTCCGCGATTTCTTTTCGTTTGAAGTAAGCGGATACGGCACAAGAACAAGAATTGGGTTCAACGGATACATTTTCCAGCATCTCACTAAATTCCTTAGGCAGATTAGGTGAGGTGACTTTTTCCAGGGAGTTCTTCTGCTTATTGAATATCATCAAGGCGATATTCGCATTGGGAATTTGTTGTTCCAGGATCTGCTGGATGCGCTTTGTGGTCTCCTGCAGCGGCCTTCGTTTGATTACCATTTCCAGCAAATCACTCTTGGCCTGGTGCAATAATTCAAGATTCTTTTTGGTAGTAATATCATTTTGGGTCCCGATGAAATGTGTCAATTCACCTACTTTGTTCCTTACAGGGGTGATAGAAAGTTCATTCCAGAACATGCTACCGTCTTTTTTGTAATTGCGAAGTACAACATGACACGATTTACCAGACCTTAAAGCCTTGCTTATGGTCTCAATTTCTTTCTGATGCCTGTCATCGTTTTGCAGGAAATCACAATTCAGGCCCATTACTTCCTGGCTCGTATAGCCTGTTATTTGTTCAAAGGCGTTGTTTACATAGATGATAGGGAATCTGTTTAATTTGGCGTCAGCAATAATTAATCCGCTTGCCGTAGCGTCCAAGGCCCTTTTTCTGATTTCAAGGGTATTGCCTGCCTCCATTTGGGCAGTGATATCTTGTATAAAGCCTTCTACGTACTGAATTTTTTTGTTACCCTTTTTGATCCCAATCCCTGTTTCACTTATCCATCGAATTTCTTTGTCAATGTTTAAGATCCGATAGTTTACATGAAACTGCTCTTTATTTTGGTTCGCTTTTTGGATCGTATCCCAAACGTTTTCCCTGTCCTCCGGGTGTATGATTTCACCCCATGTAATACCGCTTTTCGGATTGCAGAATTGTTCTGCCGTATAGCCTGTTATCTTCAGGCAACCGTCACTGATGAATTGCATGTCCCAGTTCCTGTTGTTCTTGCAACGATAGACTACCCCTGGAAGATTGCTTACCAGGGTCCGGAGTCTTCTGTCTCGTTCAAAAAGACTTTCATAGATAGCATTGCCATTAAAGTCGTCCTCAGCTTTCATAACATTGCTGTTAGATTGATGTTGTTTTCAAGGCGCCGCCTTAGCGGTTCCTTTTAGGTACTCCTACAATTCAAGGGCGTTATGAAACTAATAATGAAGCGTGGCAGGGTTTCATGCCCCTTGCGTGGTTTAGCTGGTTAGCAGGGTCTTATGAGTCTTTCAAAGTTATAATGTAAACTACTACTTGAATATGATAAAGGTCATATTCCTTTTTAATTGGATACCATCACGGCACCCTCAAGATATTGTAGATCTTCATTTTGAAAGCCGCCCTGAATCATGTTGTTAATCCTATTCTTTTCATTAATTGCGCTAGCAGTAAAGTGCTAAAACCGAACAAAATGGTCCATTTGAGTTCTTCCCAACCTATAGAAACTAACGAAAGTGCTCTGGCTGACACCGGAATAGCATAGGCACAAAAGGTAATACCCAGACTTAGCACAATGGCACCCCATACCCAGGGGTTTTTGGTAACTTCATTTTTGAAAAAGGACAAATGCCTCTTGGGCATATTGAATATATTGAGCAACTGGGCTACGATAAGGGTATAAAAGGCCATATTGTTTATTTTTTCCGGGGGCAGTTCCAGCTCAAAATGCGAAAACATAGTGATCCCCAATATGGCGGCGGTAATTGAAATACCATAGATTACCGTAGAAGCCCAAAGCTTTGCGGTCATGATGGGTTCCTTATATTTTCTTGGAGGTCGTGCCATAACGTCTTGTTCCCCTTCTCCAAAGCCTAATGCCAGGGCCGGGAAAACGTCGGTTACCAAATTCAGAAACAGGATCTGCAAGGGTAGTAGTGGTGAGGGTAGATTAAAGGAGGCAGCAATACCTACCGAAATAATTTCAGCCAAATTACAAGAAAGTAGGTATACCACGAATTGCCTGATATGTTCATAGATGATTCGCCCCTGTCGTATGGCCAGCTCAACGGCGCCAAAGCGGTCGTCTTTGAGAATGACATCAGCAGCTTCCCTTGCGGCTTCTGTTCCCCTTAGCCCCATGGCAATACCAATATCCGCCTTTACCAGTGCTGGGACATCATTAATACCATCACCAAACATTCCAATGATGTTCTTTTGCCTTTGGTAGAAGTTTACCAGGTCCAGTTTCTGTTTTGGTGTCGCCCTGCTAAAAACGGTAGTATTCAACAGAACTTCTTTCGCTTTCTTTGAGGTAAAATCAAGCCGATCCAAATCAGTCCCTGTTAAGGAAGATCTTCTTTCGGCCGTATCAGGCCAGAGACCCATATCCTCTGCAATTTTTTCTGCAGTTTTGGGATGGTCACCGGTTATCATCACTACTTTTATTCCCGCCTTGTTATAAGTCGCTATCAGGTCTTTTACATCTTTGCGTGCAGGGTCTATAAAGCCAATGGCCCCGATAAACACCAATTCACTCAGTATTTCGTTTTTAGCGGGAAGATTAGTTTGTTTTTTGTAGGCCATTGCCAGGGTGCGCAGCCCTTTTGATGACAATTCGTCTATCAAACCATTCCATTCCTCAAAATTGTCAAAAGTTCTGTGCTGTCCTTTTTCCAGTATTTTGCTACAATGTTGGGCAATGTTTTCAAAAGCACCCTTTGCAAATACGGTGAATTCATCTTCGGCTGTCTGGTTAACCGTAGCCATGAGTTTCAATTCATTGTCAAATGGCAGTTCCATTACCCTGGGAAACTGTGACCGAATGTAGCTGGGATTTTTACCCAATTTTTTTGCAAATCGGAGTAATCCCAGGTCTATGGTATCACCTCGCCACCTTTTTGGGTCCAGAACAACATCATTACAGAGAATACTATTCAAGATCAATAACTCCATGGATTTTTGGTCCGCTTTGATGCCAAATAACTCTGCTTCCTGTAAATGCAAACCTTGGTGCAGTTCACCCTCAAATGCAATGCTGTGCACCGTCATATTGTCTTCGGTAAGCGTACCTGTTTTATCCGTGGCTATTATGGTGGTAGAACCAAGTGCTTCAACGGCTTCCATCTGTTTGATGATCACCTTTCTTTTGGAAAGTCTTATCATTCCTCTGGCAAGCGCAATGGTAGTGACTACGGGCAGGCCTTCAGGGATTGCCGCAACCGCCAAAGCAATTCCAGTCTCTATCATCAGCAACAGCTCTTTACCACTGAGATAGCCCGAAACGATAATAGGTAAGACAAAGGCCAGCATCAACCATATGAGCCATCTGCCCAGTTTACCCAGTTCTTTTTGTAAAGGGGTCTTTTGCCGTTCGGTCTGTTCCCCCAATAGCTGTATTTTGCCCAATTCGGTTTCAGATCCGGTTGCGACCACTAATCCTTTGCCGCGTCCCCTGGTTACCACTGTACCCTTAAAGACCATATTCTTCTGTTCAGTGATGGGAGTTTCAGGATGCAGTATCTGTTGGTTTTTTTCAACCGCGACACTTTCACCCGTCAGCTGTGCTTCTCTAATGGCCAGGCTTTCCGTCTCTATCAGGCGTGCATCCGCAGCGACTACGTCTCCGGCTTCAAGGAGCAGCAGATCACCAGGTACGAGTTGTGAGGCTTTTATTCTTGTGATCACACCTCGCCTGAGCACACTGCATTCCACCCGGCCGATTTTGCGAAGGGACTCCAGGGAACGAAATGCACTGAGTTCCATAAAGTAGCCAATAAGTACAGTAATTAAGATAACAATGCAGACTGCCACGCCTTCTGCCCAGTCGCCGAAAATCAAGGCGAGCGTGGCTGCAAAAAATAGTATAAAGATGATGGGGTCTAGAAATTGGTCTTTAAGGATTTCGAGTTTTCCCTTTTGCATACTGTCGGGAACCGTGTTCTCCCCATATTGCGTCAAACGTTGTTTTACTTCTGAAGGGCTTAACCCGATCTCCGCATTGGAGCTCATCTTCTCCAGCAGAATTTTAACGGAAAGGGAAAAGGGCTTTTGTATCATGGTGCCATCACATTGGTTTAGCCCTGGGAGGTTATACATAACCGATCCCCGTTACCAAATCTGTCAACGGTCTACAATTGAAATTTGATAACAGGGATCTACCTAATTAAAAAGAGGGGTGCCTAGGCGACCTCTATCACCTTGGGCTTTTGTTTTTTAGATTCTTCTTTTTTTGCCAGTTTAAAGCTTAATATACCATCGTTGTATTTCGCTTTTACAGCTTCTTCTTTTACACTTTCGGGCAATTGTAACGAACGCTCAAAAGCGTCATAGCTAAACTCTCTTCGGGTATAGTTTTCCTCTTTCTCCTCTTCGGAAACGGTTTTCTCGGCTGAGATGTTAAGACATCCGTTTTCAAGGGTCACATTGAAGTCTTTTTTGGCAAAGCCTGGGGCAGCCAGTTCTATCTCAAAATCGTCTTCGGTCTCTTTGATATTCATAGCAGGGGCAATGGTCTTGCCGTTCCAGAAACGTCCCCTTATGAAATCGTCACCCCAAAAACGATTGTCGAAGAAATCGTCCATGTCAAAGAAGTCTGACTTCATTAGACTTCCAAAAGGTCTTCTTCTTTTAAATTTTACTAATGACATAACTATAGTTTTTTAGGTTAAACTTTTTTGCATCGCTAAAGTAGAAACCAGGACATTTTTTGGAAATGATGCAGATCATTATGACCATAATTTTGGAACAGCCCCTGGGTGTGAACAACAGAATTAAAATACACTCCTGACTCAAATCATTTCTGAGGTTTTCGCTCTGGGCTAGTTTTGTGGGGATGTCAGCTCACCCTCATTTACTGATACCCGCACCGCCTTTGATTAAAAACAGAGCCTATGGATTCCATTTTCCTTCTTCTTATCGGCATTTTGGGATTATGGATAGGTACTGAGTTCACGGTAAGATCTGCCATTAAAATTGCCAAGGGATACCACGTATCCGAATTGTTCATCGGACTGACGATTTTGGCATTTGGAACGGACCTGCCGGAACTGGTATTGGCCATAGACGGATCCATACACAGTGCTAAAGGAGTAGACGTTTCAAATGTGATCATGGGGAATGCCCTGGGCAGTTCTATTTGCCAGATCACCCTGATTATCGGCACGGTATCACTTTTTCACTTTATGACTGTTGGTAAGGTGCAGGTACGCTACTTTGCCATTGAGCTTATGGGGTCCATCATCCTATTATCTCTGGTAGCCTTCGACAATTTGATCAGTTGGAACGATGGGGCGATCCTCGTTATTGCTTTTTTAATTTACATTTTCACATTATTACAGCGCGAAAAAAAGTCCGCTGGAAATCAAGAAGCAAAAGAAAAAAAGAAATCAAAACCATTACTGTTACAAGGGTTCACTTTATTGGCCGGACTATTTATTGTTATTCTGAGTTCTGAATACACCATTGAAAATGCACTGCATTTGGCCAAAACCTGGAACCTTCACCAATCGGTAATTGGCGCGGTGTTAATTGGTTTGGGAACAAGCCTGCCGGAATTGGCCATCTCCATAAATGCCATTACGAAACACAAACCAGGGCTGTCTATTGGAAATGTGGTAGGCAGCAATATATTTGATTTGCTCATTCCGTTAGGCATAGGCTCACTTATTTCCCCAATTGAGGTGAACAACATTTTTTTGTGGTTTGACCTCCCCTTTTTGTTGATCGCAAGTCTCGTATTTATAGGATTCCTTAGAAGGAAAAAGGGGCTTCAGAAAAGCGAAGGCCTTGTTTTGGTCCTGGTTTACTTCGGGTATGCCATGTTGAAACTTTTCTCTAATGAGCTTCTTCAGATCTTATAATAAACAGTTTAAACCTACTCCGCGTGCTACCCATACTAGTATTTAGCACATGCATAATCCTTATAACTGTCCTTTCATTTTCCCCCGCTACCGCCAGTCTTAGACTGGTGGTTCAAAAAACCTGGTGTTGTAATGAAGAATATTCAATAACCACGGCAGCAAAGTTGTGGTTTTGTTTTATGTAAGTTTGGAATAACCACGAGATACAATCTCGCGGTAGCTTAAGAAAATGAATGTTAGATGTTAAGTTTAAGTGCTAAGTTTTCCAATAAATATCAACCTAACGCTTAACACCTAAAATTTATAACACCCGCTACCGCCAGTCTTAGACTGGTGGTTCAAAAAACCTGGTGTTGTAATGAAGAATATTCAATAACCACGGCAGCAACGTTGTGGTTTTGTTTTATGTAAGTTTGGAATAACCACGCGATACAATCTCGCGGTAGCATAAGAAAATGAATGTTGGATGTTAAGTTTTAAGGGCTAAGTTTTCCAATAAATGTCAACCTAACGCTTAACACCTAAAATCTATAACCACCTTGGGCTTTAGGTTCATCTAGGCGAGATGATTGTTGGATGCTAAGTTTTATAACTAGTCAACCTAACATTTAACATTTAAAATCCATAACCCTAGGGAATCGGATTGGAACTCCACTATGCATAGTGAATAACCATAAGGACTACTTCTGAAAACAAAAAGGTGAAATCATTATATCAGACGGAATATGATTACTCCCACCGAGCTGTATAGCTCAAATTTTCTCCACTTATAGCTTCAAATGTCCACTTATTACTGCTCAATTTTTTAGGTCCCGGGATTTACCCAAGTTTATAAGCAGAAACCATCTGAATTGACCGGCTGCAGGGGATTGAAAGCCTCTCAGGCTGGTATTCATTTCTGCAAAATTTAGGTAAAACGGTAATTGGGTAAACAAGAAAATGAAAATACATTATATTAAATCCGCTTGTGTTGTAATAGAATCTAAGGGTGTTAAGATCTTATGTGATCCGTGGCTGGTAGATGGAGAATACTATGGATCCTGGTGTCATTACCCACCTCTTGAACTTAATGAGGAGTACTTTGCGGATATTGATTTCATATATGTCAGCCATATACATCCAGATCATTTCAGCACCAAAACCTTAAAATTACTTCCGAAGGAGATTCCGGTACTCATTCATACGTACACCACCACTTTTTTAAAAGCGAATATTGAGCGGCTGGGTTTTAAGGCGATAGAGTTACCTCATAATGAAAGGGTATCCCTTAAGAACGGGGTAGGTATTAAAATCCTCGCTGCAGACAACTGCAATCCGGAACTCTGTGCTAAATTCATGGGATGTGGCTTTATTGAGACAAAATTCAAGTTTACCCAAATTGATTCCCTGGCCTTAATTGACGATGAAAATTATACCGTTTTAAACCTAAATGATTGTCCGTATGATCTAGCGCACGTCGCGGTAAATGAAGTATTAAAAAAGCACAAGCAAATAGATTTCTTACTGGTTGGATATGGCGGTGCAGGCCCATATCCTCAATGTTTTGACCTTGAAGAAAATGAAAGGATCATTGCGGAAAATAAGAAAAAGAAGCAATTCCTTCAACAGGGTATAAATTATATTAAACAGGTAAAACCAAAATACTATATGCCTTTTGCCGGCACCTATACCCTGGCGGGTAAACTGGCATCTCTTCAGCATAAAAGAGGGGTACCGGAAACGGAAGAGGCTATTGAATATTTCAATAAATCAGAGCAGATAAATCAGGACCAGTCCCAGGGAATACTTTTAAATACCTATGACTATTTCGATTTGGAATGCGGTAAGTCATCAAACCCTTATATCCCAGTCGATTTGAAAGCAAAAGAGGAGTATATCAATGATGTGCTGGCACATAAAAAGCTCGACTATGAGCTGGAAGAAATCCCTAAAATGGATGAACTGGTGGATCTGTTGCCAGCTGCTTTTGAGCGAATGAACAAAAAGCGGGAGGAAATAAATTTCAGTAGTGCCACTAACGTATACATTACTTTAGAAGGGGATTCTTTTGCAAAGATCCCAATGAATGGCCAGCCCATGCAATTGGTAGATCGTATTCCAGAAAATGAATGCTATGTTTCCTATTCCCTGGACCCAAGATTGCTTTACAAGATATTAAAAGGCCCAAAATTCGCACATTGGAATAACGCGGTAATTGGTTCTCATGTAAATTTAAAGCGGGTACCAAATAACTATGAAAGGGCCTTGTACTATTCCATGAATTTTTTTCATGGCTGAAAATTCACTTTGAACCTGATTTTTAACTTAAACTTTTCAGTCTACCGGTTGAGTGTTGGATGTTAAGTTTTAAGTGCTAAGTGTTAAGTTTTATAACTAGTCCACCTAACATTTAACATTTAACATTTATAACCACATCAGCTGTTAAGCCCCCGCTGGCGCGAGCGTCACGCTCGTGCCACTAGTTAGCGCTGATTTCCATTAGAGACAGACAAGTGCAATCCGTGCCATCCTGACTTTAAGGTTTTACCATCCCACACTCATAACTCAATTAGGCCCCGCTACCGCCAGTCTTAGACTGGTGGTTCAAAAAACCTGGTGTTGAAATGAAGAAAATTCAATAACCACGAGATACAATCTCGCGGTAGCATAAGAAAATGGGGGTTGGATGTTAAGTGTTAAGTGTTAAGTGTTAAGTTTTATAACTAGTCAACCTAACATTTAACATTTAAAATTTATAACCACATCAGGTGTTAATCACAGCTAAATTTCATAATAAAAAGCATCCCTCAAAACTTCCAAACTCTTGGGAACAGCCGTATCTGGCGATTCAACACCTTCAAACTCCAGCGAAATCCATCCCTTGTATCCTACATCCCGCATCATTTGACCTATTGCGGGATAATCTATGTCCAGTGAATACCATTTACCACCACCATAATAGGTTTTGGCTTGAACGAGGAATGTTTGGGGAGCCATAAGCTTCATCTGTGCCTCACGGTTGTCTAAAAAGTTGCCCGTATCCAAAGTCATTTGCAACCATGGACTGTCAATAGCGTCAACAATCCTCTTTACGCCTTCAGCCGTACGTCCGAGCCCCCAATGATTTTCTAAGCCCAGGACCACTCCACACTTTTCCGCAGTTGGCATGCATGCTGCAATGGAATCGATCACCCATTCAAAGCCATCTTCATCCGTATAACCCTCTAAGGTTGGTTCAATACCCTTATTGGCCATAAGATCGTCAAAATTCTTTGAGGTTCCCCAGCGCCCGGTATTCAATCGCATTGTGGGTATACCCAGGGCGTAGGCTAGTTCTATCTGCCTGATCGTTTTAGCAATGTTCTCGTCGCGTTTTTCTTTTTCAGGATAAACATAGCCCTGGTGTGTGCTGAAACCCATCAGGTCTAATCCTGCGTGGTAGGCTCGCTTTTTGAGGTTTTGCAAATAGCTGTTCTCTTCAGAAGTCATCTGTACCAACAAAAGTTCTATGCCATCAAAACCCATAGCTGCTGCCTTATCTATACACATTTCGATGGGTACGTCTTCCTTTGGGCCGTTAAACTGCCAAAAGGAATAGGTAGATACCCCGATTGGGTTTCTTCTGATATTGCTTTGTTTTTTGGGTTTTGGCTCTTCTTTAGGTTTGGGAGAGTCGCAGGCTCCAAGGACTGTGGCCATACCCAAAGCTGAGGCATTTTGGATGAATTTTCTACGGTCTGTCATTTTGATTGGATTAAGTATCTCTTAAAGATAGTGATTAACCCATTCCTGTTATAATAGGCATTCCAATCAGAATGATGCACAATTCCTACCTATCCTAAACCGCCTTGCACTTTGAACTTGTACTTATACTTAAACTTTCGCAGGATTACGTTCGCTTTGTTCGCGTGGTTCTGAAAGGGGTCGAACCTACGACCTCCTGCTCCTAAAGCGGGCGAATAACACCGTTTTGTATTAATAAAATTCATTTAAATTGTAAATTATGACTATTATTAGGTATAAAAGCCTTAAATCCGTTAGGCACAAAGACTCAATGCTTAGTCTGTTCAGATTTAGTTTTTTGATTTCATCGTAGAAGTCTATTGTTCTTTTTTATCAACTAACAACTTAATAGATTTACTCTGGTTTTCTCTCAAGTTATATTTATTAAGTAAAATGTCTCTAGACTTCTACCTCTATCCAATCACCTCCGGTTTTGAATCTTTTGACATCAACTCAATTATTGCCTTTTCTTATTCTTTAGTAGGGAAAATTGATTGAGAATTTGTCAATCCTATAAACAAGAAACGCTTTTTAAATGCCCTTTTATTTGGTTTAAGAAGCTTGTTAAGGTGAGTCTTTTTTTGTCTTGTTCAAAAGATATTCATGAATCCAAAACGGTTCAAATCGGTATTTCGAAAGCTTACTATCAATTGGGTCAATTGTTATTAAACCGCTTCTGTTTAGTAATGATTTAACAGTTGTGGTATAAGTAGCTCCATCCAGGTCAATACTTACCTTTTCATTATTGTTTACTATAAACCAACCCTCATTTTCGGAAATTTCTTTTATGTTTATTTCGTTTAAGACAACCTCTTTCAGAAATTCCATATAAATCACGCCTTCGTTAGAATCTAACATTGGCCTTAAATGCGTATCAGAATTTCTGCCAACCATTGTGTTAAACAGAATTGTTTTGATTTCATTTTCTTCGGTATTTTGATTGATTCTGTTCTTTATGGTTCCACGGAACAGAAAATCGCTGTTTGATTGAATTTGTAACTGAAGTTTGATGAAATCATACTTATTGTATAAGTTAAAGACTTGTGTAAGAATATGATTCCGTTCGGTATCATCAATTAAACGTCCCAACTTTTCTTTTTGGTACCAATTTGCCCAATCATTAATTCTGTCTAGAATTTGTTCACGTGTTGAGAAAATCGGTTTTTGGAGTGTTTTCTGTTCTAAACCATAAATTTTGTCAACCTTTGGATTTTTTCTGTACGTATTAGATAGATAATTAACTAATGCTTCAGGGCGTGACAAGAATACAATTAAGTTTAAATCTGGATAAGTTCCCTTTTCGATAATATTTTCAAAGTCTTTTAAATATTTATTCATGGTTGAATCTGACACTTCATCTAAATCATCAACCATTATAACATCGGTATTGTTTTCAAATTTATATTGATGTAATATAGAGTCTAAGCTAAAAGTGTACTTATACAGATGGCCCAAAGATTTTGATTCCCCGTTTTTGGATTCTGATATTAAATCAGGTTGTTTAGTTACAATATATCCAAGAGAATCTGCAAAACATCTTGATTCTTGTTCCCCGCATACAAAATCTTCACGAACTTTAATTTTTCCAACCTTTTTGTCCTTAAGTTCCTGTTCTATCCATTTTTTGGTAAAATATGATTTTCCAAATCCTGCTGGTGCAGTTACATATGCCACACCTGTGTAGTTGGGGTTTTTGGTCAAGGAGTCATTAAATTCCTTAAGAAAGGAAGTGAAATCTGAATTTGATTTTTTTATATGATCTAAATATGAGTTGGTCTTTATGACAGTTGGTGTTTCATTAGCAATATTTCTTTGCACCTCCTTTAGAACTCGTTGATATTTAATTATATCAACTTTTACACTATTAAAGTCTAAGTTTATAATTGTCAACAGTACTACGGCTGATAACCCTAAAAAACCCAATGCCTTCAGAACAGGGCTTAGATTCGAGTCGTCAAAAAACCGCACGTAAAGGATCAATATAATTGTTGCTAACGTTATTATCAGTACTGGTTGACTACCAGACGAAAAAAATACAATTACTAAATCGGCAAAAACTTCTATTAAAGCGGAATCAGGATAATTCCCTTTGAAGTTTTCCGCAAAATTTTTGATATCACTTCCAGCGCTTATTGCAGCCAATTCCTTAATTAGAAATGCTGATAGGACATAAAGTATGTGGTTTAAGTTTTTTCTTCTTAAAAACCAATCCACAATTTTATCCCAGGTGTTGTTTAAAACTCTTTTCATCTTAACTATGGGCCAGTCCCTGATTTATAAATTTATTTTTAAACTCACCGCAAAAAAGGACTGTTCTTCAAAGTTCCTTGATGGGTCATCACCATTTACATAATCGACACCGACTTTGGCTGATCTTTTTCCTTCTTGAGCTGTGAATAGGATATAATTAAAACTTGCACTGAAATAATTGTGATCAGATTTATCAAGGCCCTCCACATTCTCTTCAATATTATATCGGTACTGCCAATCTATACTGAACTCAAATTTTTTTTCAAGCTTTTTTAGTCCGGGGAAAAGTGAAAAGTTTGCAGTTATTCGAAAATATGTACGATAGATATCTCCTTCATCGGTAATCATTTCAGTCGAAAACCTATTTTCATTTTCTAGTCCTAAATAAGGGGAATAAACAAATTGAAATAATTTACCAAAATCAGAAATATTATTTGGTATGTAAAAGAATTCGGGATTTTTGGCTTTACCTTTAAAAAGGGGAGTGAAATAATAATTTCCTTGAAAAGAAGAAATATCCTTAGTGTTGTCCTCATTATATTTCAAGGATGCAATCAAAATAGGAGTCCATTTTTTCCTTGACATATCTCTAAGCTGCCACTCAGTTGCTAATCCAGTCTGAAAATTGTCCTGCTCTTTATCGACAAGGGTGTTTCGATGGTATTCCAGATAAGGAGAAAGAGTTAAACCTTCTTCTATATTATTCAAAATACTCACCCCAACAGCTGCATTCAATATCCATGATTCTTCTTTGTTCTCAGCATTTGAATATGTTACAACTGCCGGTTCAGCTTTGTCATTTTTGCTTTGGAAAGACTTTCTTAGAGTAATTCGATTAAAAAAACTATCATCTTGATCCGAATCTTGCCCTACCTTCTTAATTGAATCCTGCCCATTCATTGTACCAAGAACAAACAAAACAGTAAATACTAAGATTGGATATTTCATAGTTTAGACTTTACCAATTTTATACAATCTGAAACTTTATCTAATTTTTCACATTCCGCTACCGTAATAATCTTATCAGAATCTAAATCATTTACAATTCTTTGAAAATACCTTTTCAATGATTTTTTGTGATAGTTGGTAAGGCCTAAATCACTTTTTAGTTCTTGATCATCATTAATATCATCAATGTCGAATCCGCTAAGGTCTGAAAGAGCTTCATATACTTTTCGTTTAATAAAAGTGTCAGGGTCATCTTTAGAAACCACAAGTTTTACTAGTTCTTTCAAATCTTTGATTTCACTGCTTTCTACAAGTGTGCTGAATTCTTGTAGTTCATTTTGGGTCATAGAGAGGACTATTTTTTGATTCATAAGACTGTTTTAATGATTATCGATGTTTCAAATGATATGTCTTACAGTTAATTAATAGAACACCCAATTAAGGGTATTTTTGGATATCCAAGTAAAACCTGGCATGTAACAATACTTGTTTATAGTTTATTCTATTAAGGGGCTTTAAGAGAAATCTTTTCTTCAGTTGTTTTGTTCGGATTAACCGTAAGGATTTTTTCAGAAATCGCAACTGTTTTACTCTCTTTAATAAGATTAAAATGGAATTGATAAACTCCTTGCCTAAGCTTTAAAAAACTGGTTGAAAGTTGATGCTCTTCTACCTTCTTAACAATCGGCTTCTCTAGATCTTCCCCGCTTACGGTGATTTCGACTATTGATTTTTCGGGTCTACTAATTTGTAAAATGAGATTCCCTTTTTCCAATGAAGCTTTTTCGTCTTCTAAATCCTTTTTAAGTTTTTCTTTTAGCTCAGATTGGTATTTTTCTAAGTTGGTCTTAGCTTTTCTTAAATTGGCATCTACGTTACTTCGGAATTTCTCTAATTGCACTGTGAAGTTTGTTTTCCATTCTAAAGTCTCTTTTATTACAATTGATTTTATTGTGTTATCAAAGTTGCTGAGTAGTGTAATTAGACTAACCTTATCCTCACTGGTTAGCTGTCCAAGATTCGCTTTGGATATAGAATTAAGCCACTGGGCATGATATTCACTAATGGAATTCTCAATTTCTAACTGAGCCATCATATATCTTATCCAACCAGATGAATGACCAAACAGCCGATCTATCAGGAGAACTGTACTCGCAATCATTAAACAAACATATCCAGAGGAATAAACATTGAAACATTTTCCAAAAATGCTTATATCATCATTAGGACTTTTCAGCACAATTAGAATTAAACTCATAGAAAAGGAAACCACCGCAACTGAAACCAAAACATTAGATAAGACTCCTTTTATTTTGCGATGCCTCTTGTACCAAGTAATTTTTTCATCGACGTATTCAATAAAAAGTGTTAGGTAATTTTTGACCATCTTATCTTCAATTTGGTCAATAAACCAATCCCTTTCAGTCGTTTTGTCTTTACCCATAATTGGTTTACTTGCTTATTAAGAATTAAAACAGCGATAAGTATAGCTTGTATTCCAAAGCATTGAGACACAAAAACAAAAACAGGTAAATATTTTTGGGGAGATATTTGTTTAGAAATTTAAGATAAACGACAGACAATTGATTGCATAAAAACCTTAAAAAAACTAGGGGTTTTAAGCAATTTTAATGACCCGGAATTGTAGATAATGGAAATTTTTTTGTGGAAAATGCCCTTTAGTTATTACTCGAGACTATTTTAGAAATTGTTTCATCTACTGTTGTAAAAGGTCGGAAGCTCAATTAGCCATTGTTTTGGCATACCTCTTACTTTATTCAGTTAGACTTTAACTTCCTCAAGATTACTCTCAAATTACTCACTTGATCCTGAATAATCAAATAACAGGACCAAAGGTGCCCGGAAGACATCTTTAGCCCTGTTAAACCCCTAAACCAATTAGGTCGATTTATCGTCGGAAGACGACCTGGTACAGCATAAGAGCCTGTCGATTAAACCTGTGGTGTTAATCGGAGATAAGGCTTAACTTCAGTGAACCCCTTCGGAAACATTCTTTCTGCTTCCTGATTGCTGACCGATGGCAATATGACGCATTCTTCCCCCTTTCTCCAGTTGGCGGGAGTGGCTAACATCTCATATTGAGTTAATTGCAAAGAATCGATTACCCGCAAAAGCTCATCGAAATTCCTCCCGGTTGACGCCGGATAGGTCAAAATCAGTTTCACTTTCTTATCAGGTGCGATAATAAATACCGATCTTACCGTCATAGTAGCAGAATCATTGGGATGAATCATCCCATAAAGTTCAGAGACCTTACGGTCAGCATCAGCTATTAAAGGGAAATTCACCACGGCATTTTGAGTTTCTTCAATGTCTTTGATCCATTCAGTATGCGAGGAGAGTGGATCAACGCTAATAGCGGCTGTCTTGACATTTCGATTCGTAAATGCTTCTGAATAATTGGCCATGGTTCCTAGTTCTGTGGTACAAACCGGAGTAAAGTCTGCGGGATGTGAAACCAACATTCCCCAACTATCTCCAAGCCAATCGTGAAAATTAATTGGTCCCTGAGTTGTCTCAGCCGTAAAATTTGGTGCTATGTCACCTAATCTTATTGTATTCATTTTGATGTAATTATAGATTAAAAAAAAGTTTTAAATAATTTGAATTTCATTTCAAATCCCATGGCATTACTTTGCCAATGTTTTCTGAACTTGATCTTCAGTAATATCGAGGTCAATTGCTAATTCACTATGATCACCGATTTCGTAACAATTGTCGCCGTCTTTGTCACAAGAATACAGCAATGCACTCAATAACACTGAAACTGAAAGGACTAATACATTTTTCATGATTTCTAAAATTTTATAGTGCAAAACTAGGACCGTGATAAGCAGAATTTTTAACCGGAAATCGGCAAAAGCCTAAATACCGGAAAACAGGTAGGGAAATTTTTATGCTCTGGGCTGGTTCGGCAACCCCATTTAGTTAAACCTATGGTTTGAGTAGTTTTTTCCTATCCACAATTTTGCCATTCTTGATTACAGCATCGATTGTCCTTGTATTTTCCATAGCTGTTAAAGGATTCTTTCTAAGGATCAACAAGTCAGCAACCTTACCTTTTTCAACAGTGCCATAATCATTTTGAATATGAAGTTGATAGGCTCCATTCTTGGTCGCTATCATTAAGACATCTTTATTCGGGATACCAGCTTTTGAAAGGAGAAACATTTCATTGTGAATAGTATTGCCGTAATCTGCCCATGAGGTCCAGGTATCGGAGCTTGTGGATAGTACAACTCCCGCATCATGAGCTTTTTGGACGTAACTGAAGTGATATTCGGCCATAGCCGGATTTTTACTAAATGTAATACTCTTATAGGATGAGAGCATCTGCCACATTGCCTTTAATTTTTGAGGTGCTGAATCATAAACTTCCTTTAGTTGGGTACGTTGTTCAAAAAAAGGGTCTTCAAAGTATCCGTACCTCATAGCCAAAGTAGGATCATTCGGTATGCCTTTTTTGGCCATTTCATTTAAAACCTTGCTCACATGTTTTGAGGACAAGTCCATCATGGGATCGTTTCCATAAGGTGTGTGTACAAGGGCGTCAATCTTCATATCAATGGCTTCACGCCAGGTTGTAGCCTTAATATGGCCTGCGACCTTTAAGTTCAGTTTGTGCGCTTCGTCTATGGCGGCCTTACTGAATTCAGGTCTTAAATTGAAGAGTAGTTTTATATAATCAACTCCAAGCTTCTTCATTTCTTTTACATAGTTTCTGGCATCCTCAACATCATGGATTTGCTCCACGATTTCCGGAAATATTAAAGGAGACTCCGACATTAGCTTGCTACAGGCCAGGATTCTTGGAGACTTAATTTCTCCAATTCTTTCCTGTTTTTTTAAGTTAACCGCAATCTTCGGAAATCCGCCAAGCTCTCTTATATTGGTTATACCCTGATAGAGCATTGCCCTAAGATGCCATTTTGAGAGTTGTTCATCAGCAAACACTTTTATCGTTGGCACCCGGTATTTTGTTCCTATTGTATCGACAAATGCGGTAACATGACTGTGAGTGTCAAAAAGCGCGGGCATTACAAATTTGTCAGTTGCATCAATTTTGCTTAGAGCTTTATAGCCACTGAGATCTTTATTTAGATCTTCTATGGCTATAATTCTTCCTTGATCCACAATAATGGCTTTATTATGAACAACTTCACCACTTTGAGCATCAAACAAAGTCCCTGCCTTTATTAGTAGATCTACTTCCACTATTGGGGTTGAGGTGCAGAAAAAAAAGGACATCCCCAAAATCATGAGCATCCATATGGACAGAGTTTTTTTCATGTTCTTAATAATTATAGTGCAAAATTAGGCTTGCGGACACCTTAAATTTTAACCTGGAATCTGCAAAAATCAGCATACCTGAAAGCAGTTAGGAAAACAATTGATCTGATCAAAATTAAATCTCAGGGCATTATAAAGAGGACCATCCCCTGTAGAAAAGCCTGTAGTTCTCCTTATTCCTGACCCAAATATTGATGTACTTTCGCTTACTGGTGGTTTCTTTGTTTTCAACCATTTCGAAACGACCAAATTCCACCAAACTATTCCCTAGATCGGTATAGCTATCAATAGTCACGGCCCAGGAGGTGACGTCATTCTTTTCCAAAAATGATTTGATTAACTGACCGACAATATCCTTTCCAGAATAGGGTTCTCCTGATGGGGGATGGAACACCACCTCCGGATGTAACATCCTGATAAGCTCTTTGGTGTTCTCTTCCATGACGGCTCTGTGATAAGCGTCTGAAAGTGTTTTAACCAGATTGGTATGCTCCTGGCTTTCGGTTTGTGCATGAATTAAGGGGGTAATTCCCATCATGAAAATGCAGAGTGTTCTCTTGAAAGATCCCATAATTTGTTTTTACAAAACTAATTGCACCGAAATTAGGAGGGATCACCCAAAAAGGCCATTAGGCGAATTGGCAGAAAACAGGTAGTCGGACTAATTATTTTAACAGTAGACTATTCCTTTACGGATAGCGTACTTTACCAGGCCAGCGGAATTTTTTAGGCCCAATTTAAGTAAGATGTTCTTGCGATGAGATTCTATGGTATGCCTGCTTAAATACAATTTTTCAGCAATTTCCTGAGTGGTGTAACCATCCGCAATAAGTTGAATGACCTCTTTTTCTCTTGGGGATATCGCCGTTGTATGTGTGTCTTCCCTTAAGTCATCCATAATCATTTTCGCAGTTTCGGGAGAATGGAATTGTCCTGTTCTATGAATGGTATCAAGAGCATTGAGTAAAGTAGTTTTTCCTACGTCCTTTGGAAGATAGCCATGAGCTCCAGCCTTTAAAATGTTCTTGATGAACTGCAGTGAAGAATGCATGGTAAGGACTAAAACTCTAACTTCTATATCTAATTGTCTTATTTCACGAATCGTATCAAAACCATCCATTTCCGGCATTTCAATATCAAGAATGAGGACATCTATAGACTCATTTTCTAGAATTTCCAAAACCTCTTTGCCATTTTTGGCTTGGGCTACGATTGAAACATTGTTGTCCTCCGATAACAAGGATACCAGCCCTTCTCTGAACACGGTATGGTCATCTGCTATTGCAATTCTGATCATATTAAATTGGTATTTGAATGCTTATTGCGGTACCTCTGCCCTTGTTGGTATCTATATTGAAGGTTCCTTTAAGCTGTGAGACCCTGGATTTTATATTTTCGAGGCCAATGCCGGCCTGTAAGCTGTCTATATCTATACCTACACCATTGTCCTCGACCATTAGACTAAGATATTTGCGATGTTTGTTAAGTGAAATGTCTAATTTACTGGCCTGAGCATGTTTGATTACATTTTGAATGGCCTCCTGAACAATTCTGAACAAATGAATTTCCTTAGTAGGATGAATGCGTTCTTCCATATTAAAGGTATAGAGCTGAGTAGCAAGTGAGGTTTTTGGCAGATGTTCTAACGTAGCGTTTATCGCCGTTACCAACCCAAATTTGACCAATTCACCAGGCATTAAGTTATGCGAAATTTGCCTTACTTGATCTGAGGTTTCAGAAATAGTTCGAATAGATTTCTGAATGCTTGGATGCTCTTCCCTTAGTTTTTCACCGATCTCCTGTAGTACATTCTTGGTCATGGCCAAGGAACCCCCTACACTGTCATGAAGGTCTCTTGCGATTCGAGCTCTTTCAGACATTTGAGCCTCTACCATAGTTTCTATTAATTCCTTTTGCTTTCGATTTTTTAGATATTGAATGATGAGCAGAATCCCGGCACTAAGGGCTAGTGTAATACCTAATATGCTATATGACAGTCGCTTAATTCTTGTTCTTTGCTTGGAAAGTTTGTCATCGGCTATCAATTTCTGCTTAGAGAGAAATAAGATTTCCTTTTCCTTTTTCTCCGATTCGTATTTAATTTCAAGTTCACTTATATTCTTTAAATGTTCTTGGTTGATAATACTGTCTTTCCAATGGGTATATGATTTTTGATGTAGCAGTGCGAGTGAAGGTTTGCCTATTTGTTCGTATAATTGGGACAACCCCAAGTGATTGTCCCTTATAACATCCTTGTTGTCTAACTTTACCGCAATTGCGAGACTTTTTTTAAAATTGGCTAAAGCGGACGCAAACTCACCCTTTGCCATGTAAAGGCCAGCAAGATTATGCAACGCGCTGGTGGCGGTTGATTCATCATTGATTTCATTAGCTTTAGAAAGGCTTTTGTCGTAATAATAAAAAGCCTTGTTATAATTACCCAGTTCTTGGTACAGCACACCCAAGTTGTCGTAATTTCTTGCCAGGCCCCTTTCATCCCGCAACTCAGTCAGTAGAACATTGGATTTTTCGTAGGCTTCAATAGAAGCATAATAGTCATGCTGATTTTTATTAATAATTCCCAGATTGCCCAGTGTAAAGGCCATCCCTCTTTTAATACCGTATTTTTCACACAAGTCAAAGGATTTGGTCATATACTTTTTGGCCTCAGGCCAATTTTCCATTTTAATATAAGTAATCCCAATGTTGTTAAACACCTTGGCTTTTCCTGCTTCTAGATTGTTAGCATCGCTGATCTTTTCGGCTCTTCTATGTGCTAAAATTGCTTCGGCATAACCACTCTTGTAATAGTGTGCGGTACCTACCATGGAATAGAGGTCCACCAATAACTTGGGATCTAGGTGTTTCCGTAAATCTTCAACCTTATTTGCATAGTGGAATACACTGTCGTAGTTATTGGCAATCAAATGCTGTTCAACCTGAGCTAAAAGTATTCTTCCATATAGGGAATCAGACAATGTACCATTGCTAAGGGAAAGGGCTTTATCAAGGTGTAACTGAGCTAAATCTGAATCCTGTTTTCTTAACTTCTTGTAGAGAGTTAAGTTTAAGCTGGCAACTTTTTCCGGACTTTTAGCTTTCGAGAGCGCTATTCTCAAGCTGTCCACCTGTTCTTGACGCTGGGGTTGCACTAACTGCAGTGGTAAGCTTAACAGGGCAGCGAAGAGATAGGGAAAAAGCTGGTGCATAACTTCTTAAAATACAATATAATTTTGCAAAAATAGCTACTAGGAAAGTGAGGCTTTTACAAAACTGTAGCGACCAATGGAGATGCCGTATAAATGGTTTAAAATAATGTATGGATGACATTTAGACCCGTATAATTTTTCCAATCCACTTTAGACTTAAGCTTAATCATGGACTTAAACCTCCCCAGGATTGCCATTGCTCTGCCGAGTCGTCCTGATGGTGTTTATACATTACAGCCTATTTAAGGCCAAATTATATGCTCCAATAGCGATCATCTGGGCCGTATCGTATTTTGATACGCCAATACCTATTTTAAAATAGGGTTCGTAGGTCAATTTTTTATCAGCCCCGGGCACCTCTATTTCCTTTTTAACTCCTTTTAAAAAAGAGTTTCTTTCATTCGGATCTTGAAGGTTGAAAATTTGTTGAGGTAATCGATCTATAGCATTCCCGTTCGGTAGGATATAAGAAGACCTCAACTGTTTGAACATAGAAGGTGAAAAAAGATCAAAGGCTTTAGAAATGCCTCCTCCAAACACTACTATACCATCCACAATCGCGATTAAATTGGCAATCGCCTCTCCTAAAACGGTTCCAAAATCCTCAAATGTTTCAAGCGCAGCTTGTTTGTTACCTTCCTGTGCTCCTTTTGCAATGAGATAAATATCTACCGGAGAACCTACCTCTTTTAAATCCAGTCCCGATTTATTGGCATAGCTTCTTCTTATACCTTCTCTGCTTATATGTTCTTCTACATAACTATTTGTGTTAAGAATATCGCGCATTGGCCATCCTTCCCCGCCATTTGAATTATCTCCTATAATAAGTTGGCCATTATTTATTATGCCAACACCAAAACCGGTTCCTAAAGTAATACCAATTAGATTTTTAAATTTTTTGAGACTTTTCGCCCTTTCCAGATCCTGGTTAAGCTCTCGAAGAAATCCTTTTTTAGATTCCCCATAGGCAAAGAGATTGCCGTCATTATTGATAAATACCGGGATCTTGAAATGATGTTCAAGCATTGGACCAAGTGCAACACCTCCTGAAAATGCAGGGAAATTAGGTAGATTACCTATAATGCCATTGGGATAATCAGCCGGCCCCGGAAAAGCGAAACTTATGGCCGCAGGTGCTTCAATCAGCTTTTCTTTGACAACTTCAAAGCCCTTTATGATGGTTTTGAGACATTTCTCGAGCTTATTGGCATGTGGCTCAAACCGAATGGGGTCAATTATTGGTTCATTCTCCTTAATTGCAGAAAAAATGAAATTGGTCCCTCCGGCATCCAAGGTCATTACAATACGGTTATCTATGCTATTCGGGTTTTGCATTATTCCTTAAGATCCCATAATTTACCTTATTTTTTAGTCATTGAAAAAGGTACTGAAGCGTTAGTCGTTCCCCATCCGGAGTCCGCTTGATTGACCATATCAAATTCCAACCTTCCTCCGGCCTGCAGTTGCACGTGGCTTATCCAGGTTTGGTCATGGCTTTGACCGTTTAGCCTTATTCCGTTTATGTAATAGTTCGTGGGGCTGTTGTTGGGCGCATCTATGGTGAGTTGATTGCCGTTTTCAAAGTTGAGCGTCACTTTTTTGAACAAAGGACTACCGAATACGTACTGATCTGTGCCGGGAGTTACCGGATAAAAGCCCATCGAACTGAAAACGTACCATGCAGAAGTCTGTCCGTTGTCTTCGTCTCCACAATATCCATCAGGGGTTGCGGAATATAGTTTAGTCAAAACCTCTCGTGCACGCTGCTGAGTTTTCCAGGGTTGGTTCGCATAGTTATAGAGATAGATCATATGCTGTATCGGCTGGTTGCCATGGGCGTAATTACCCATATTCACAATTTGCATTTCCCTGATCTCGTGTATGGTATGTCCATAGTAGGAATCGTCATAATCAGGAGGCATGCTGAATACATTATCCAGTTTTGACACAAAGGCCTCATCTCCGCCCATCAAATTGATGAGCCCCTGAACATCATGAAAGACAGACCAGGTGTAATGCATACTGTTTCCTTCCGTAAAGGCATCTCCCCATTTCAGCAAATTGAAGGGTGATTGGAAAGTGCCGTCTTTGTTTCTTCCGCGCATCCAGCCGGATTCCTTGTCAAAGACCATTTTGTAGTTCTGAGCCCTCTTGAAATACAATTTGGCATCTTCTTGTTTACCTAATTTTTTGGCCATTTGGGCTATGTTGAAATCTGCGAAGGCGTATTCCAAGGTACGGGCAGCATTCTCCCTAATATCCACATCATAAGGAACATATCCCAAGGAATTGTAATAGCCTACTCCTTCACGTCCAACGGATTCGATTACCCCTCCGCTGTCAGTAGGCCTTCCCTCTTCAGTAGTGGCGTTCTTGATCATTGCTTCATAGAGCAGTTCTGCGTCATAGTCGGTAATCCCCTTTAAGTAGGAGTCAGCTATGTTTACGGCTGAATTGGATCCGATCATCGAACGACGGTGGCCGGGACTTGCCCACTCCGGTAACCAGCCAGACTCTTTATAAGTATTGGCCAGACCTTCCATGATCCGGGCATTGAGTTCCGGATACATGAGGGTGAAAAAGGGGAATACTGCCCTAAAGGTATCCCAAAAGCCATTATCTGTGAACATGCGCCCGGGAAGCACTTTCCCATTATAAGGGCTATAGTGAACCAGCTGACCATCGGCATCAATTTCATGGAACTTTCTCGGGAACAACAATACCCTGTAAAGACAGGAATAGAAGGTTCTGATGTGATCGATGTTATCATCTTCTATGGTGATCCTGCCCAACTCTTTTTCCCACTCCTCAAGGGCTTTTTGTTTCGTTTTTTCAAATGAATCATTCCCTATTTCCCTGTTGAGGTTGATCTGAGCCTGCTCAGCACTGATGAATGATGAAGCTACTTTCACATGTACCTGTTCACCTTTTTGGGTCTTGAAACCAATGATTGCCCCTACATGGTTTCCTTCTGATTCTAGATTGTCTTTTTGCAGTTGCCAATTGTTATTCCAACTGTGGGTTATTTCAAAATCACGATCAAATTCGGCCACCCAATAATTGTGAAAGTTCTCCGGAACACCTCCGTGGTTGTTGCGTGAATAACCCACAATTCTTCTTTGCTCAGGTATAATCTCAACTTTAGAGCCCATTTCAAAAGCATCCAATAGGATATAGGAAGAATTTTCCTCAGGAAAGGTAAACCTGAAATGAGCCGCTCTTTCGGTCGGGGAGACTTCCATGGTCACATCATAGTCTGCCAGATAAACACTGTAATAATGAGGCTTAGATACTTCTGCCTTGTGAGAAAACCAGGATTCCCGTTCATCTTCCTGGTACTTTAATTCACCTGTTACCGCCATTAGGGAGAAGGCTGCATAGTCATTTATCCAGGGGCTGGGCTGATGTGTTTGCTTTATACCTCTAATTTTGTTCTCGTTGTACTTATAGGTCCAGCCATCTCCCATCTTACTGGTCATGGGCGTCCAGAAATTCATACCCCAGGGAGTCGCAATGGCTGGATACGTATTGCCGTTAGACAAACTGTATTTTGAATCTGTTCCCATCAATGGGTTTACATACTGAATCAGGCTTTGTTTGGGTACTTGATTACCAACTTTTTGTGCAGAGGTGATGGAACTATATGATAAGAAAAATGCGACCAGAAGGCTAAATAATTTTCCTCTTTTTTGTATTTCCAGTCTTTTAATGTGTGAATTTAATCTATTCATTTTTTTTGTTTATAAGGGTGTTTTTTGGAGTATTGGAAGCTTTTCTGTTATACATTTTCAGTTCCAGTTCGCCACCGTCAATTATCTGGGTATGAGTTAAATTCAAGTTGAATAAATCCTCACCGTTCAGGCTTGCTTCCTTAATATACTTGTTTTCTTCAAATTGCCTGTTCCATTTCGCAACAACTGCTTCATTTCTTCCCATTGAGCTCGCCAGGTCTTGTAGGTTATGTGATACAAAGCAGGAAGCCTTTCTGCCATAAGCTTCTAAAAACCAGCAATTGGTTTCTTTACTTTTTTTGTGATTCTATTGATATGTAAGCGGGTAGCTACACTTATTTCATGGCTTCCATCTTGAAGTACCGTATACATTCATCTATTTATTGGGTGTCGTTTTTTGCTAGAGTAGAGGCCTCTTGGGCTTAACAATCCATCAAGGCTTAAAAAAAACCGGCAACGAAATGTATACCGGTTTTAAAACTAACTCTAACTTAAAACAAACTATTATTACTTGTATGTATTTTCCATTCACGTATAATTGGACATAAATCTTCTGTAGGTTGTGTGAACCTAATATCCAGGGTTCTGAACCAACTCTGGATTCCTTTGCATTTCGGAAATCGAAATAGGCAATAAAAGGTGCTTTTCCTGAAAGGTCTGTCCAAATGTATTCTGCGCCCCAACCAGATTGATGAAGGTAACATCCCCATTGGCTCCGGCTGGATACAATCGGGTACGTACCATATCAAACCAAAGTTTTTGGTCAAATATCAGTTCCCGATTTCGCTCTTTCCACACCTCCTCAACAAAATCGCCAACGGAAAGAACTGCCAAACCTGCACGAATTGTTTCGGGATCAGTGGTCCAGTAGGCCCTGGCCCGAACTTGGGTTAGATAGTCAACCGCCTCCGCGGTTACTCCTTCAGATCTGGCTATGGCCTCTGCTGCAATTAACAAGGCCTCCGGATAGCTATATACCCTTAAATTCTGGGAAGATTGTGCCGAATTAAAGAAGGGTTCCTCATCCAACCAGATATAAGGGGTTACTGGAAAAGTAATTTCCTCATTGTCGGCTGTGGTAAAAGTAGTGTGGAAGTATTGCTTTTCCTGCACCCTCAGATCCAGATTTTGATCGTATTGGTCGTAGAGCGCTGGTCTGGGGCCATAGGCGTTCTGAATATTGGCGTAAGCAGAACCCACCGAACCGCTTACTGACGCTGGAAAAGACCACTGCGGATATGGGGATGAACGGATACCTGCCTCATATTCGATTTGGTAGATATAATCGTTGGCCAAAGTCTTCGCCTGGCGCATTTTGTTATAGGCACTGCTCTCCGGAATAACATTTCCACCACCGTCTAAATCATGAGGAACCAGTGAAAAATCCCCGCTATTGATTACGGCCCGGATGGCTGTAGCCGAATTGGCGTAGTTGTCATCCGACAGCGGAAAGCCGCTCATTGTCAAATACACCTCAGACAGGAGCATCTGAGCGGTTTCCGTAGTGATTCGGAAACCATTTTCCACCATGTTGCCACTAGGAAGGCTTCCAGCAGTAGTAGCCACATTCAAATCGGCAACAATTTGGGCGTACACCTCGGAAACCGGGGCGCGGGGAACAAAAACCTCATCCAGGCCATCCACGGGCTGAATAATCAGAGGTACATCACCAAACATGCGCACCAAATAAAAATAAGCAAAGGCCCTAAAGAAGCTGGCTTGGGCAGTCAAATCATTACGTTCGTCATCTGATAGTCCCGGGGTATCCGGAATATTTGCAATAGCAAGATTGGCTCCTGAAATACCCTGATAAAGATTTTGCCATATACGATTCAACTCACGGTCTATCTCTGTGGGTGAAATAGCCAATTGCTGGGCCAGGTCTACCTGGCGTTCCTGACCATTGAACTCATTATCAAAAAAACCGGAAAGGTATTGGAGGTACATGGCATCGGAACCCCTGAATACGCCCTGGGAAAGGAACATCTCAGGAACGCCGTTTTGATACAGGAAATTTACCGCACTCTCGGCCTGTCCAGGCTCGGCAAAAAACTGGTCAACACTCTGCTGATCCCGTGGCTCCTCCTCCAAAAAATCGTCACAGGAAACTGTAAAGAGCAGTAACCCTAAAAAGCCTATTATCTTTATATTTTTCATAGTTGTTAAAATTTAAGGTTAAAACCAAGGGTAAAGGTTCTGGGCCTTGGATACTGGAAAAAGAAAATGTTTTGTCCAAATTGACTATTATTCGATGAACCTTCGGGGTCAAATCCCTGAAAATCATCGGACTGAATCACAAAGGCGTTATCCACACTTCCATAGACCCTGAGCATTTTAAGGCCAATGGAATCCACAAATGTATCGGGGAAGGTGTAGCCCAATGTGAATAAATTTCCCCTCAGATAGGACCCGTCTGCGACCCAGCGGCTGTCCACCTGGCTGTTCTGGCCAGAAGTACCCTGGTTTCGAATCTCCTGTACCTGGGTGTTTTGGTTCTCCGGGGTCCAGCCCTCAGTCAGGATGGTCTGCAGGCCATTGGCAATACCTGAACGATCTTCCGTAGAATGCAGGGCCTGCTGTAGAATATCCACATCAAAGACGAACTGGAGATCTGCAGTAAAATCAAACTGGCCCAAACGGAAGGTGTTAATAAAACTTCCAGTCCACACGGGTAAGCCATTACCGATAATGGTCCGTTCAGCAGAACGCCTGGCCTCGCCAGGCAGGGCACCGACTGCGGCCGCTTCTGCGGCCTGGTCCGTACCCCAGATCCCCAAGCGTTCCAGTCCCCAGAAAGAGGCCACCGGTTCCCCTACACGGAGAATGGTATTGCTCCCGGAAACAAAATTAGGACCGGGAAAGATATCCTCATCATTGGCCCCCAATTCCTCTATACGGTTTTTATTGTAGTTCAGGTTAAATATCGCCTCCCAAAAGAAATCCTCCTTAGAGTAAAGCGAACTAATGGAGATGTCTGTACCTCTATTGGAAATGGAGCCGATGTTATCACGAATCGAACTAAATCCAGTGGAGCGCGGGATGGGCCTGTTGAGCAATAGATCTTCCGTAAGCTTGTAATAATAATCCAGTTCCATGCTAATCCTGGGATTGGTGTTTGTGCTCAACTCCACACCTACATCGAATTGAGTGGTGGTCTCCCAGCCCACATCAGGATTGGGAATACGGCTTACGAAACTATCGTTGACGCGTTGCCCGTTAATCAAGGCCGTACCCGTGTTAACTGTGGACAAGGTGGAATAGGGTGCTATTTCCGTATTCCCTGTAACCCCGTAACTTGCCCTTAACTTTAATCGATCTACAAAGGAAGATTCCGAAAGGAAATCTTCTTCTGACAGTACCCAGCCCAGTCCCAGAGACGGAAAGAAGCCGTATTTATTGTTGGCCCCAAAACGGGATGAGCCATCCAAACGGCCCGTCAGGGTCACCAAATATTTGTCCTTATAGGTATAGCCTACACGTGTAAAGTAGGAATTGATAGTCCAATCATTAAATCCGGATTCGGGCTCATCCGGGATACTACCCGATTGGAGACGATAAAAAGAGAGGGAATTATCCGGGAACCCTTCGGATCTCGCCTGGAAACTAAAAAAATCACGTGCCTGCCAACTGGCCCCTAAGACTGCATTGATACGGGAATTCTCAAATGACTTGTTATAGGTAAGAAAATTCTCCTGTTGCCAAAAGGTCACTTTTTGCTCTAAGACACTGGCATCACCCAAGGGTGCGGAGATGTTGATCAGATCATTGGGTTCAAAATTTTGAAAGGTACGGTCCTGCCTGTCAACACCAAACTGGGTCCTGAATGTCAGGCCTTCCGCAATTTTGAAATCGAAAAAAACATTTCCAAAAACCTGGTTCCGCAACCTGCGCCGTACCTCGGTTTCTAAAACATGTACGGGATTGGCCATGGCCTCCAAATTAAAGTTATCAGTAATTGTACGGCTGTTAGACCAGCTACCGTCTGGAAAACGTACCGGAAATATGGGAGGCATTTCTATCATGGTTCGTCGGGGATTTTGGTTGCCCCCATCTTCCTGAAAAGAGTTCTCCTTGGTATAGTTCACTAACAGGTTGGCCCCAAAGGACAGCCAATCCTTTATTTGTGTGTCATAGGTCAATTTTGCATTCCAGCGTTCCAAATCGTTGTTGAGCATAATCCCTTCAATGTCAGAAAAATTGAAAAAAGCTCCCACTGAAGAATTTCCTTTGCTTTGCTGTATTGCCAATTGGTGATTATGTGTAATGGCCGTGCGGGTTGCTTCCTCCTGCCAATCTGTATCGTAGAGGGGATTACCCTGGGCATCAAAGAGTAGAGGATCACTTCTTGTCAATATAGGCGCCACAGTTACATCGTCCCGATACTTAGGGGTATTGGCAAAACCGGTTTCCACTACCTCCAGGAACTCTTCCGCGTTTAAGAGGTCTAATTTTTTTCGCAAGCGTCCTATACTTAAAAAACTGTCATAGGACACGGAGATACCCTCCGTTTTGCCGCCCCGTTTAGTGGTAACCAAAATAACGCCATTTGCCCCACGGGCACCATAAATGGCAGTTGAGGAGGCATCCTTGAGTACTTCTATACTCTCAATATTGTTAGGATTAAGAAACTGAAAGTCCTCCATAACCACTCCGTCCACCACAAACAAGGGATTGGAACTGGAGTTGATAGTGCCCAGTCCTCTGATAATGATTCTGGGCTGGGCCGTTGGGCTTCCGGAATTCAAATATACATTGGCTCCGGCCACACGACCCTGAAGGCCCTGAATGGCATTGGCAACCGGTCTTTGCAAAATAGCATTCCCGTCCACACTGGCCACAGCACCTGTTACATCAGACTTTCGTTGTACCCCATAACCTACCAATACAACCTCATCCAATCCGGCGGTACTCTCCTCCAAAGTGATATTAATCGTTGTTGCTCCATTGAGAGGTACTTCCTTGGTGGCAAAGCCAATATAGGATACCTGCAAGGTTGCATTTTCATCTGAAAGGGTAAGGACAAATTTTCCTTCAAAATCAGTTTGAGTTCCGTTTGTTGTTCCTTTTTCTATTACATTGGCTCCCAAAAGTGGCTCTCCTGCTTCGTCCGTCACGGTTCCGGTCACCTGGATTTGGACTGTTTTATCTGATGAATCATCACTTTTGTCCCCATTCAAGGAGTTCAGATTGCCCTTTTTACTTCTTAAAATAATCTGTTTTTGCAATACTTCATACTCAACATCTGTCCCTTTAAATATTCTATTTAAAATGAATGCAATGGACTTTTTCTTAACCTTTATGGATACCTTTCTATCTACATCAACATCCCTTCTGTTCAACAAGAACTTAAAGTCGGAAAGGGATTCAATTTCATAGATTACGGCTGCCACTGTAGCATCTGACATATCAAGTGACACCTTTTTGGTCTGTGAATAGGTATGAGCCTGAATCTGAAAAAGGGAAACCATAGTTAATAATACAGTAAGCTTCATTTTCAGAGATAGTTTAAAGAGGTATCGCTCAGTACCTCTTGAATTACTGAGTTTTTTCATATTTTAGTTGTGTTATTTGGTTTAAATTCATTTAAATCATTGCACCGAATCGGAGAATGTGTCCGCATTTTCCGATTCTTTTTTATGCATGATTTGCTACAATCAATTCAAAGGTTTCATCATATTTTTTATGTTTTTGGATTATTCAAATAGCAAATTCTAAGAAGAATGTTCATTCTATAATTACTTCATTGTCAATGATGGAATAATCAATGGCAAAGCTCTTGCTGAAGGACTCCAATACTTCATCAATGGTCTCTATATCAAATGTGGCATCAAAAAGTTGTTCATCCAGCTCTTTGTTGCGGTTCTTAATGGTTACACTGTATTTTCGTTCCAGGGTATGTCTAATCTTTAGAAAGGAAGTATTTCTGAAAACCAGCTTACCTTCAATCCATGCGGTGTATAACCTGGTATCCACATTTTCGACCCCTATTTCATTACTGGCCCTATCCCAATGTGCCATAAACCCTGGTGTGAGCAGCAATGGTTTTTTTTCTTTTGCATGTAGTTCGTCCTTCCTTTGCAGTTCCACAGAGCCTTCAACCAGAACCGTATTGATACCCATTTCCTCGGCATAATTAGACACATTGAATTTTGTGCCCAATACCTGGACGTCTATCCCATTTGCGTTAACCACAAAAGGGTGTTCTGTGTTCTTGGCTACATCAAAATAGGCCTCACCATTCAAAAAAACGGTTCGGGGTTGCTTGTCAACAAATGCAATCGGATAACGCAGAGTGGTTCCTGAATTCAAGAAGATATGCGTACCGTCTGACAGCACAACATCGAATCTTTTTCCATGAGGCACATGTAGCGTATTATAGACCAGTTCTTCTGTTTTTGTACCCTTGGAATACGTTAATTTAGAATGTTCCTGTGAGCCTACTACAGTCCCATCTGCTTTTCTTATTTTTTTATTTTCTGTAGGGGTCAATTCCTTGACTGTCCCGTCATCCAATGTTATAGTGACCTGTTCCACTTTGGGAACAAGTCTATTGGATATTATGTCTTCCGTTTGGTTCTGTTTGTTGAAAAAGTATCCTATGGTTAGTAGAAGTGTGAGTGCAGCGGCATATTTAATTACCGTATTGACAAGCCGTCTACTTTTGTCCCTTTTAATCCGCTTAAACAGTTCTTTTTTAATTTCATCCTTATTTGGTTGGTTCATGGCCATTGTAGTTTCAAGATGGATTTTTACTTCATTCTCAAAAATGGTTTCATTACCTTCTTTAAGAATCCAATCGGACAAAAAATCAAGATCTTCTGATGAAGCTTCGTTTAATAAATACTTGTGTATTATTTGTATTATTTCCAATATGCGCTTAAGAATTGTTCTTCGATAGAAAGACAGGGCAGATTTTCAATACCCTAACTTTTTTATAATTTTTTTTTCATATTTGCATTGCTAAGCCCTTTTTTTTTGTTTATCGTAAAATGGACATGGATGAAATAACGTTAATATCCAGTTTAAAAAGGGGTGACGAAAACTCCTTTATATATCTGGTAGATTCTTACAGTCAGCGGTTGTTTGGTTATGCCCTTACTTTGACTAACCATCATGAAATGGCGCAAGACATTGTTCAAAATGTTTTTCTTAAGACATGGGAAAAACGTAAAAAACTTCGGATAGAATCCTCTCTTCAGAATTATTTATTCAAATCTGTGTATAACGAGTTCATCAATCAGTACAAAAAGAAAAGGTCCACGATGATACTGGAGCAAAAATATTTCAAAGCCCTGGAAAAAACAGTAGCATTGCACGATGAAACTTCCTGGGAAAAGATCATGACCAAGATCATGGAGGAAATTCAAAAGCTACCTCCAAGGTGCCAGGAGGTTTTTCTTTTGAGCAGAAAGGAGGGCCTGACGAACCTGGAAATATCCGAATACCTAGACATTTCAATCAAGACAGTGGAAGCCCAGATAACAAAAGCTTTCAGCATCCTCAGAGAAAATTTAGGGAACAATTACAAAGCGATGCTGTTCCTACTTTTTGGAACAAGATATAAGCGGCAGATTCAATAAAAATTGACCCTTCACCAAAGCTGAAATTGGCTAGCCTTGTTTCTTTTTTACTTCGAAGTGCCTTGAACTTGTACTTAAATTTAATCTTGAACTTTTCCCAGGATTAACCTCGCTTTGCTCGCATGATCCTAAAGGGGGTAGGACGCTCATGCGAGCCGAAGTTTTTGCTATCGATTAGATCGAACAGATGAATTATTGAAGTCCAAACCATTTTTCAAATTCATGTATTTAGCGGAAAAATTCATAGGTGTTTTATCGATAAAAATGAAAGCACACACCACACATCATTGGAACAAGGCTATTGCTAAGTAATAGGCCAAGAACAGTGCATGATTTTATTCGAGGGAGGGTATTCTTATTTCAAAAATCAAAAAGCAAATTCAGGTCATTTTATAAAATGAAGCGAAATTTTATGGCTTCGATAATATTTTTAACAAAATTTTTACAATTTCTAAATCAAAGCTAACATCAAACTACACTTGATATGAATGAGAAAACTTCAAGGTTATTGTTGATGCTCTTTCTAATTCCGCTCTGGGTATTGAGCCAAGATGGGGTAACAGGTACGGTAACAGAAGAAGGCACTAACGAGCCCCTTCCGGGCGTCAATGTAATTATTAAAGGAACTACCACCGGAACCACCACCGATTTTGATGGCGTTTATCAAATTTCGGCAAATATTGGCGACATACTCATCTTTTCCTATATCGGATTTAGAACCGTTGAAGTCACTGTAACTTCAGGAAATTTGGATATTTCATTGACGGAAGATGCCGCGGCGTTGGAAGAAGTAGTGGTAATAGGTTATGGTACCACTACGAAGAAAGATGCCACAGGTTCCGTAATCGGTGTTACGGAGGAAGAATTGAACCAGGGTTTCATAGCTTCGCCTCAAGACCTTTTGGTAGGTAAGGCAGCTGGTGTTAACATCACCACCAATGGAGGTGCGCCAGGTAGCGGTAGCCAAATTAGGATTCGGGGTGGATCTTCACTGGACGCAAGCAATGACCCCTTGATCATTATTGACGGGGTTCCACTGGACAGTCCGGGGCTGGATGAACAACGGAATTCTGGATCACGAAACGTTTTTGATTTTGTGAACCCAAATGACATTTCTTCCTTTTCTATTCTTAAGGATGCTTCGGCAACGGCAATCTATGGATCAAGAGCTTCAAATGGTGTTATAATCATCACTACAAAAAAGGGAACCACCGGAGATCTTAAGTTCTCTCTGAATTCTTCTGTCTCGGTAAATACGTTAAAGGAGGTTGTAGGAGTATTCAGTGCTGAAGATTATCGTGAACTTATTGGGCAACGCCTGCCTGGCCGTGTTGAAGATTTGGGCCAGGCAAATACAAATTGGCAAGAGCAGATTTTTTCATCGGCCACAGGAACCGACACCAATTTTAGCGTAAGTGGCGGAATCAAGGGAATTCCCTTCAGGGCATCTATAGGTTATACCCAGCTGGATGGCATTCTTAAAACTGAAGCTTTGGAGCGTACCACTTTGGCACTTAACGTCACACCAAGACTCTTCGATGATAAACTGAAGATAGAAATCAATGGTAGGGGCTCTTATGTGGAGAACAATTTCGCGGATACAGGAGCTATTGGCAGTGCATTGGAGTTTGACCCCACTCAACCGGTTTTTGCCTCGGATCTTCCAGGTGGTTTCTTTGACTACTATGAAGCAGATGGCTCAGCGACTACCAACACCATAAATAACCCACTCGCCTTATTGGAACTTCGGGATAACAATGCCATTGCAAGAAGGTTTGTGGGAAATGCAAAATTCGATTACAATTTACACTTCTTTCCGGATATCACAGCGACATTGAATCTGGGTATTGATAAATCTATAGGAGACGGTACGGACAATCAGCCGGCTACCTTAGCGGCCCAGGCCATCGTAGATGGAAGGATAAGGACCTTTGAGCAGGACGAAGAGAATAAATTGATGGATGTTTATTTAAAGTATGCCAAAGAATTTGAAAAAATTAACTCTCGTCTTGACTTTACCGCGGGTTATTCCTATCAAAATTTTTATGAAGACCGAATGAGCGTAGATCTAAGAGGGGACGGTGTTGGAGATCCTTTGGTCATCAACACTATTTTAGAAAGCAACTTACAATCGTTCTTTGGGCGCTTCAACTACACCTTCAAAGATAGGTATCTGTTGACCTTGACCTACAGAAGGGATGGTTCCTCACGTTTCGGAGGTGATAACCGTTGGGGTAATTTTCCGGCCGCGGCATTGGCCTGGAACATAAGCGATGAAAGTTTCCTGGCTAATTCCAATACGCTTTCCAATCTAAAGCTCAGGTTGGGTTGGGGTATTACCGGGCAGCAAGACGTATTGCAAGGTACCGATACGCAACCCTTTTTACCACAGTTTGCACCAAGCGAAAATGGAGCATCCACTCAATTAGGGCAAGATGCCAACGGTAACCCCATCTTCGTTACAACTATAAGGGCCCAGCCTTTCGATGCCAACATCAAATGGGAAGAAACGACAACCTATAATATTGGTATGGATTTTGGTCTTTTTGATAACCGGATAAGTGGCGCCATTGAATTGTACTATCGTGAAACTGAAGATCTTTTGAGTACCGTCAATGTAGCTGCCGGAAGTAACCTTACCAACCGTCTTCCTACCAATATCGGAAGCCTTACCAATAAAGGGGTGGAGTTTTTTCTGGATGCCGCGGTTTTCGATACTCAAGATTTCAATTGGAATCTTGGTTTCAACTTTGCATATAACGAAAACGAAATTGATCGTCTCTTCCAAACAGGAAATGATCCAGGGAGTGGTATTCCTGTGAGTGGGACATCATTGATTGGAATTGGAGGCGATGATGGAGCGCAATGGCATTTAGTGGGCCAACCCACCAGAAGTTACTTTGTATTTGAACAAATATACGATGAACAAGGCCGACCCATTGAAGGCGTAGTGAGGGATTTAAATAATGATGGGGTCATCAATGATTTGGATAGAAGACCATATAAACAGGCTGCTCCCTTGGCTGTCTTTGGACTGAATAGTAGATTTACTTATAAACAATTTGACTTCAGTTTTTCCGCGCGCGCCAATTACGGCAATTACAATTATAATGGTATAGACCTTAACAGAGGTAACTATAGGAATCTGAACGTTGGTCAGGATTTAAGAAATGTGGCCACTTCGGTTTTGCAATCCAACTTTGAAGGTACCAGTAATCAGATAACATTTTCAGACTACTATGTTCGGGATGCCTCTTTCATTCGAATGGATAATATGACCCTGGGCTATACTTTTAACAATCTATGGAAAGAAGACGCAAGAATGCGAATTTTTAGTACGCTTCAGAACGTATTCGTAATTACCGATTATGATGGTCTTGACCCGGAGATAACGAACGGAATTGATAATAATATTTACCCAAGACCTTTTACAATACAAGCAGGATTGTCATTAGACTTTTAAAAACAAAGAGAGATGAAGATCAATAAAATATATAAATTCCTTTTTATCCTGGTATTCAGCCTGGCTCTTTTAGGTTGCACGGATGATTTGGATGACATTGATACAAATAACGTCAACTCCGTAAATGCTTTTGACGACCCTGAAAGTTATCTACAGTTTTTGGCCAAAATATATGCGGGGTATTCAGTCACCGGACAACAGGGACCATCCGGACAGGGAGACCTTATCGGTTTTGATGAAGGTAATTCACAATATATCAGAACCTATTTCTATTTGAACGAACTCACTGCAGATGCGGTGAAGTGGCGATACGATGATGCCGGGGTCGGAGAACTTTTGATCAATACCTGGACACCTGACAATGACGTGATTTCTGTTGTATATAACCGGATCATTTTTCAGGTAACACAGGCTAATGAGTTTTTAAGACAGACCACGCAATCGGTTTTGGATAGCAGAAATGTTCCGGCCGATGTTCAAACTGATGTAGCTTTCTATCGAGCCGAAGCAAGATTCCTCAGAGCTCTAAGTTATTACCATGCGCTCGAGATTTTTGGAGGAAACGTTCCCTTTGTGACTGAAGACAACTTGCCTGGTGCGGTTTTACCAGAACAAACAAATGCCAGTGCCTTATTTAGTTACATAGAATCCGAACTGCTTGAAATTGCGGATTTGTTGGTGCCAGCCAGACAAAACGGATATGGACGTGCCGATCAGGCCGCTGCATGGACACTCCTGGCACGACTTTACCTCAATGCACAGGTGTATATAGGAGAAGATCGTTATAGTGACTGCTTAAGTTTTTGCGACCGGGTAATTGGTGCAGGCTATTCGCTTCACCCGAATTACAACGAATTGTTCCTGGCAGATAACAATACCGCCCAGGGAATCATATTCCCCATCACCCACGACGGAATAGAAACACAGTCCTTTGGCTACATGTTCATTATGGTGAATGGCACATTGGATGCCAACATCAACTCCTCTGGCGATTTCGGGGCGAACACGGGTGGATTCGCAGCACTTACATGCAAAGAAAACTTTGTGCGCTTATTCGAATTTCCGGGTGATGATCCCTTTCAGGATAGCCCGGATGTAAGAGCTTCTTTCTTCTTTAAAGATGGACATTCGCTGGAACTTACTTCTCCTCCCACGGGAAGCGATTTTCAAGAAGGATTTGGCTATACAAAATTCAGGAACTTGACTTCCGGCGGTTCGCCTGGACAAGACAATACCTATCCGGATATCGATTTGCCCCTATTCCGCCTGGCAGATGTGTTTTTGATGTACGCAGAAGCATTCCTTAGAGGAGGAGGTGGTGATGAGGCCACCGCATTAGGCTACGTAAACGATATTAGACAGCGAGCTTATGGAGATGCCTCCGGAAACGTTACCGCCATCGACCTTCAGTTCATATTGGATGAGAGAGGACGGGAACTCGGCTGGGAAGGCTATCGTAGAACAGACTTGATACGTTTCCAGCAATATACCGGAAACACCTATTTATGGGACTGGAAAGGAGGAGTGGAAAACGGAACCTCCTTACCGGATCATTTAAGCATTTTCCCCTTACCGTCAGGAGATCTCAATGCCAATCCCAACTTAGACCAAAACCCAGGATATTAATTTAAAATTGTTAATGAAGATGAAATATTTAGGAAAACTATTAGCATTCGTACTGGTGTTCTCATTACTTGCCTGTGATGAGGATGATACTGTGGAAGTAGCATCAGTAGTAGCGGCACCGATCTTGTCCTCTCAATTGAATGGAACTACTATCGTGCTTACCGAAGCGACTGCGTCCAATATAGCTGTTACCTTTACGTGGTCCCCGGCAGATTTTGATGTCACCACCGTGGAAAGCTATGAACTTTTAATGGGAATAGCGGGGAATGACTTTGCAACACCACATAGTTTTGGAAACACCGCCAATACTTTTGTTTCCATGACTGTAGATGAACTCAACGACCTGTTAGAAGAAGTTTTTCTTCAAACAGTAACAAGGGATGCGGATGATAACATCATTCCGGTACAAATGGAAGCTAAAGTTATAGCCTCATTAGGCAGCTCGCTGTCCATTGAATCCGATGTTATTTCCTTTAGTGTGGTACCGTTTGAACCTTCCGCACCGATCGAACCCGAAGAATTCTTTGTAGTCGGAAGCTTTCTCGCTGCAAGCGGTTACGGCAATGATTGGACTCCTTCAGATGCAGTCCGTATTGCAGCTACTCTGGACGACCCGGAAGATTTTGAAGGTTTTGTAAATATGGCCGTGGATGGTGCACAATACAAGTTCTTGCCCACCAACGAAAGTTTTGATGGTGATTATGGAGACACTGGAGATTCTGACGGAACATTTTCGGGTACCATAGAACAGGATGGAGAGGTAAACTGCGGAACCCCTGATGGTACTGCAGGCTATTATCTGGTTCGTATGAACACTGAAGACCTTACCTATTCCCTTCAAAAAGCAGATTGGGCTTTAACTGGAGCAGCTACACCCAATGGATGGCCCGATGATGCGGATCCAGTAGGTACAGCGGATCAGGATATGACCTACGACCCTGATAACCGGATATGGTATATAGACGTTAACTTAACTGCCGGAGAATTTAAGTTCAGGGCAAACGATGCATGGGACATTAATTTAGGTGCCGACGACAACGGAGACGGTTCCATGAACTTTGGCGGCGCAAATTTAAGCGTGGATAACGGTGGAAACTACAGAGTAGTACTTGACCTTAGCAATGCCAGGCAATACAGTTATTCCGTTACACCGAATTAAATCTTTAAGGTTAGAAGACGGTCTATATGGCCTTTTCTAACTAAAGGGTAATCTTTAAATGACATGATGAAAAAATTATATAATTCACTTTTCGCTTTGCCAATGAATTTTTCTATCGTAAAACGATTCCTGATTATCGGGCTTTTACTGGCAGGACCTATAGTTCTAATATCCTGTTCCGATGTTTTTGATCAGCCTTCAGGTCTTGTAGAGGCTTCCAATATCGAAGTACCTCCTTTAGAGGGTCAGGATCTTACTTCTTTTTTAAATGGTAACGGGGTAATGATGCAGGCTTTTTATTGGGATGTGGAACCTCGCTTTGATTGGTGGGACCTTATCGCTGACAAGACTGATGAATGGGCTGCCGCCGGTATTGACAGAATTTGGTTGCCACCTGCTTCAAAAGGACAGTCCGGTGGTTTCTCAATGGGTTACGACCCTTCAGATTATTATGACCTGGGAGAATATTTTCAACATGGTACCACCGAAACAAGGTTTGGTTCTCGTGAAGAATTGGACAATTTAATCGCCAGGGCCCATGAGAACAATATCGAAGTAGTCGCGGATATCGTCATGGGACATAACAGTGGCGGAGGTCCAGAGTTCAATCCGTATCGCGGCAAGGAAACGTTTACCCTCTTCAACGAAACGAACGGGAATGCCTCAGGATTGTTCAACAGAAGTTTTGAGGATTATCATCCAAATAGCATACACAACAACGATGAGGAAGCCCTCTTTTTTGAAGAGCAGGACCTGTGTCATCTTCAGGATAATGTTCAAAACTGGTTATGGAAATTCGATAACTCAGTTGCCAAATACTATAAAAATACTGTTGGTTTTGATGGTTGGCGATTTGATTATGTAAAAAGTTTTAGCCCAGAGTTTGTATCCGCTTGGGTGGATGAAGTTGGTGGGTGGTCCGTTGGTGAATTCTTCGATGGCAACGCCAATTTGGTTAGGGAGTGGGTGGCCGCTGCCGGAGTCAATGCCTTTGATTTCCCCTGCCTGTTTCAAATGAGGGACGCATTTGAACGAAACGACCTGAGCATCCTGCAAAATGGAGACATGCTCTGGAAGACGAATCCCGGCGATGCCGTGACCTTTGTTGCAAATCACGACACGGACAGAGAACCCGTAATCGAGGAAGAATATAAACTTTTTGCTTATGCATTTATCCTGACGCACCCTGGATATCCGACCCTTTTTTATCTGGATTATGAGAATGAAGAGTTCAAAGAAAAGCTAAATCAACTTATTTTAATTAATAGGACTATCGCTACCGGAGATTTAGAGGTTTTGTACTCGGATGGAGATGAATACATCGCCTCAAGAAGTGGCGATGGAGATAATCCTGGCCTCGTAATTTATATTAACAGGAACGGACTTGAATTAAGCAGAGAGGTTACAACGCATTGGGCTGGTCAAGAACTGCATGATTATATAGGTGGTATAACCACCGGACTTTCCACAGATGACAGTGGAACAGTATTGCTAAAAGCCCCGGCCAACGGATATGCAGTTTGGTCAATAAAATAAATAACTCCTATAAGGGATAAAATTGATGGAATCACCCTTCCATCGATATCAAAGTTATTCTTATTTCGTATAACCCGTGATCATAGGGTTATAAGTAATTTTTTGAGTTTAGTTAATTTTAGTTTTAAACCCTAGTCAGATTCTGGCTAGGGTCTTGACATTTTTATACGGTCATACAAAAGAATTGTCTTTCAGTTTCCTACAATGGAAATATGTGATTTCTACTTAGACAAATAATATAAAATCAGCTGTACACGGTGAAATTTCCTAAAAAATCAATAAATTATTGTCAGATTGTAGACTTTACCTGCGTTTGAATTATGCTGTCCAATAGAATTTGTGGTGAACAATCAGTGCTTTTAAAGGCGTTACAGTTTATTGTATTCCTTGCGCTGATTCCCGTAGCTGCTCAAACCACCATTATTATCCAGGATATTCCGCCAAGCACCCCCAAATCAGACATTTTGTATGTAGCCGGTTCTTTTAATAATTGGAATGCCTCCGACCCTGACTATAGCTTTAAATTGAACGCTGATGGAAAGTATGGCCTTACAATACCTGAATACATCGATCAGTCTATCCTGGCCTATAAAATTACCAGGGGGAGTTGGGAAAAAGTTGAAGTCGGTCACGAAGGACACCCGACTTTGGTTCGGAAATTCTCCCCGAAGAAAACTTCCAGAGATACCATATTCCTTACAGTTTCAGGTTGGGCAGATATAATCGGAAAGGTAAAAAATGCGAGGATGGTAACCGTAAATGTGGTGAAGATCCCTGAAGGAACACCTCCGGAAGCTCCTATTTATGTTACTGGAAATTTTAATGGATGGGTTCCGGGAGATAAGCGTTATGAATTACTCAAGACTTCAAATGGTCATTGGCAAACGCAGGTTCCCGTAATTTTTGATCTTTTGGAATATAAATTCACCAGGGGAAACTGGCCCACTGTCGAAGGAAAGGCTTACGGAAGACCACGATTGAATAGAAAGACCAAAATAGAACCGAAAACTTCCACTATAGAGGCTTCCATTTCTCATTGGGAGGACCAATCTTTTGGCCTTTTCAACCCTTACACCCTGGTGTTGCTGCTGTCAGCAGTGCAGGGGCTGCTTCTCGTATTGATCATCAATTCTTTCGAAAACAATAACAAAAGGGCCAATAGATTTCTTAGCGTGCTTATTTTCCTTATTTCCTTTGCCCTGGCTTCTCGTGTTTCCATCTATGATCGCAGTGTTTATGAAGCTTTTCCAAGACTTGCATTATTTCCGGACATAGTCTATTTTCTCTATGCCCCCATATTTTTGTTTTACATCAATCAACTATTAAATTCCTCCGAAAAGCTATCTCGTAAGACCTGGTTTCATTTCATTCCCTTTTTTGTTCAGCTTATTATCTACATTCAGTTTTTTTTAGAGCCCACACACATTTTTGTGGAAAGAGGAATAATTCGACTATCGCACCCGCCTATTTATGTTGCGGTTAGTGCGGCAGCACTTTTATTCAATGCAATTTATTGGTTTAAGATCAGGTCCATAGTCAAAACCTATTTTAGCAATATGGGTAACACTATTTCGAATTATCAAAACATTACATACTTGAAAAATATTATGGTGGTAAAATGGGTCTGTTTAGTCTTTTGGTTACTCATCTACCTTGTAGGGGCAATTGGAATACTTTTCAATTTTGACACCATCAACATAACTAACGCAATGGTAGACTTCAATTGGATTCTATTCTCTTTAACCGTATATATTCTTGGGTATTTTGCGATTAAACAGCCGGAGATCTTTAAAATTCAGCCCATAGAGATCCTCGAAAATGCAAAATCAGTTCCAAACGACCGGGAAATTATCCATCTACAGAGTCAACTAAAAACCGTTATGGATACTGAAAAGCTCTATTTGAATCCAACCTTGAATTTACCTGAATTAGCAGATCGATTGAATTCTAGTGTTCATATCATGTCGAGGACTATTAATGAAGGGTTTGGTAAAAATTTCCGTGACTTTGTAAATCAGTACCGCGTACAGGATTTTATTGAAAGGGTTGAGCAGGAGGGATACAAAAATCATACTTTTCTCGGCATAGCCCTTGACGTTGGTTTTAACTCCAAATCCTCTTTCAATAGATCGTTTAAAAAAGTTGTTGGGAAAACTCCAAGTGAATATTTCAATAGCCCCAAATAAGAAGAAATACTTGTCTTATTATCTTTCCTGCAAATAAATAACATGTCAGTTTATAAGTTGGGGCGAAATGATTTCTATAAATCAATAGATTAACGCTGACTTAGACTTTTAGATCAAATAACTGCAGGAACTAGATAATCTTCCACATAAGACCTTCACTATGATACGAATTCCCTTTTTAATATCCGTTTTTTCTTTTTTGATGGTATACTCAGGATATACCCAGAAACAGCATATTAGTAGGATAGAACCGCCCAATTGGTGGGTCGGGATGTCTTTTAACGAAATAGAATTATTGGTGTACGGCGAAGAGATAGGTATGTATTCCGCTCGTTTAGAGACCTATTCCGGCGTAAAACTAAAAGGAACTAAAACGGTTCTTAACAAGAACTATTTGTTTCTGACTTTAGAAATTGCGGATGAGGCGCAGTCTGGCACACTAAATTTTACTTTTTCAAGAGACAACCAGCAACCTTTTTCATATTCCTATCCTCTCCTTCAAAGGGACGAGGCAAGGAAAAAACTCAAAGGATTTGATTCTTCAGATGCCATTTATTTGATAACCCCGGATAGGTTCGTCAATGGCAATACAAGAAATGATAATGTTAGCGGATTAATGGATAAAGCCAATCGATCTGACAAAGGAGGTAGACATGGGGGAGATATAGAAGGCATTATGAAAAATCTTGATTATATCAAAGATCTGGGCTTTACCGCGATTTGGCTCAATCCCGTTTTGGAAAATGATATGCCAAAAAACAGCTATCATGGATACGCCACTACCGATTTTTACAAGGTAGACCCCCGGTATGGATCTAATGAATTGTTCAAGGAAATGTGTATGGATGCGGCCGAAAAGGGGATAAAGGTTATTATGGATATGATTGCTAATCACTGTGGTCTGGAACATTGGTGGATGAAGGACTTGCCCTCTGAAGATTGGATAAATCAATGGCCGGAGTATACAGGAACAAATCATAGGAAAACCGTAATTCTGGACCCCTATGCCTCAAAGATAGATTACCGGCAATTTTTTGACGGTTGGTTTGTGCCGAGTATGCCAGATTTGAACCAACGAAACAGCTCAATGGCCAAATACCTGATTCAAAATAGTATTTGGTGGATAGAATATTCTGGTATTTCAGGTATCCGAATGGATACTTACCCTTATCCTGATATGTACTTCATGAGTGATTGGACAAAAGCCATTATGACTGAATATCCCGATTTCAATATTGTCGGAGAAGAATGGGTAACGCGTCCTGCGATCGTCTCATATTGGCAGGAAGGAAAAGAAAATCCCAATGGCTACAATTCCTATCTAAAGAGTTTAATGGATTTTCCACTTCAGAATGCCTTGGTTAATTCTTTGAACAATGAAAAAACATGGACTTCTTCCTGGACCTACCTATACGAAGAGTTAGGACAAGATTATCTGTATCCTGATCCATTGAATCTGGTAATTTTTCCTGACAACCACGACATGAGTAGAATATACACCCAACTGAATGAAGATGTGGATCTCTTAAAACTTGCTCTGGTACATACGGCTACAGTGCGAGGTATCCCACAAATCTATTATGGAACCGAAATACTTATGAAAAACCCGGGAACAGAGGACCATGGTATAATAAGATCTGATTTTCCCGGAGGTTGGGAAGGTGATAAAGTAGATGCATTCACTGGAAATGGCCTTACAGACAAGCAAAAGGATGTCCAACTATTCACAAAAAAACTATTCAATTGGAGAAAAAACGCGAAAACCATACATAAGGGTAATTTGATGCACTTTTCCCCAAAGAACGACAATGAAATTTATGTCTTTTTCAGATACGATGATTCTAATAAAATTATGATCGTCTTAAACAAGGATGAAAAGGATATAACAATTGGTTTGAATCAATACGAAGAGATATTGGGCCAAAGTTTTTCTGGCAGAGATGTACTGTCGGAAACTGAATTTGAGAATTCCAGTGAGCTTTTTGTAAAAGCTAAGAATGCTTTGATTATTGAGCTGGAAGAATAAAATCTTAACTCTTACACTGCTGGTGGTCCTTGCAATAGCTTGTGGAGTTGATTCTAATAATGGCTAGCACTTGCTTGTCTTGAGTTTTTTACTTCAGTGCTCTTTGAACTTGTACTTAAACTTAGACTTGAACTTCCCAGGATTACGCTCACTTAGTTCGCGTGATCCTGAAATGGTGTCGTTGCTCATAAAAGCTGAAAGGTCGGGTGTCACCCGACGTAGCCCGGCGAGATAAGAATTGTTTGTAAATATCAGAAAATAAAAAGCCCTCCGGCACTCTCGAAAATCTCGAGTTTTGGAGGGCGAAGTCGGGGTGGCAGGATTCGAACCTGCGACCTCCTGCTCCCAAAGCAGGCGCGATAACCGGGCTACGCTACACCCCGATGGTGTAAATTTCATATTTCAAATGCCAAACCCTAAATAGCAGAATTCAGCAGCGCCTTGGCGCGATACCGGGCGGAGTTTATCCGCCATAGCTTTAGCATAGGCGGGCTACACCCCGATGGTGTAAATTTCATATTTCAAATGCCAAACCCTAAATAGCAGAATTCAGCAGCGCCTTGGCGCGATACCGGGCGGAGTCCATCCGCCGTAGCTTTAGCATAGGCGGGCTACACCCCAAACGGTGTTAAGAACGTCTGGCGGACATGTCCGCCGAAGCCTTTTTTCCGCTAAGGAAAAAGGCGAAGGCGGAGAGACCGGGATTCGAACCCGGGCAACACTTACGCGTTGACAGATTAGCAATCTGCTCCATTACCACTCTGGCACCTCTCCAAGTAATTCAATGAACAAAGGCCGTAAAACCCGTGATCATTTGAGATCGCCTAACGAGCGGGCCAACCTGCCCGTGCAAGCTTGATTTATCAAGTTCTGCAAAGGCGGGTGCAAATGTAATTCTATATCCGAAGGAACGCAACTTTTTTGTTGTTTTTTTGAACTTATTGAAGTCAACTTAGCTAATTTTTTTATCTTCAATAGCCTCTTACTACCGAGCTTAATACCATTCCGAATATTGCCGTGATTTTAAGCTGCCAAATATTGAGGTCTGCTTAAAAATGCGTCCGGTTTATAGCCTCAATAAGCGTTTTAATCCTATAAGAATGAAAGAACAACTAACAACAACTGAAAACCCATCTCAAAATCCAAAGAACCCCCTAAGCCGAAGAGGCTTTATGCTCAAAACTACGCTAGCGCTAGGAGCGGTAACCATTGTACCCAGGCACGTATTGGGAATGGGATTTGTAGCACCGAGCGACAAGATCAACCTGGGCTTCATAGGCCTCGGAAGACAAAGCGAAGGACTTGCAAGAAGATTTATCAATGAGACTTCAGCCCAGATCATTGCGGGAAGTGATGTCTGGAGTACCAAGAACAAATGGTTCCGCAAACAGGTTCAGAAACAATATGCTGAAAAATATGGAAAAGGAAGCTATGAAGGAGTGACCACCTATGCCCAATATAAAGAGCTGCTGGAAAGAAAGGATATTGATGCAGTTGTTGTTGCTACGCCGGATCATTGGCACGCTATACAGTCAATAGATGCCATGAAAGCGGGAAAGCACCTTTTTTGTGAAAAACCCCTGTCCCATAGAGTATCCGAAGGTATAGCCATGGTAAAGACCGCTGCGGAAACCGGGGCCGTTGTGCAAACCGGTAGTATGCAGCGATCCTGGGAGAATTTCCGGAAGGCCTCAGAACTGGTCAGAAACGGCTACCTGGGAGAGATCCAAAAAGTACTTGTAAATGTAGGAGACCCCGCTCGTGACTACGACCTGCTACCTGAAAAACTACCCAAAAAGGTAGACTGGAACCTTTGGTGCGGCCCGGCACCTATGTTGGCCTATAACCATAGGTTAGCTCCATCCAAAAACAAGGTGAAATTCTGGCCGGATTGGAGAAAATTCAAGGAAACAGGAGGTGGTATCCTATGCGATTGGGGCGCACATATGTTCGATATAGCCCAATGGGCCCTGGGAATGGACCGGACAGGACCTGTAAAATACCTGCCACCGGAAAATCCAGCCGCGGTTCGTGGCCTGAGAATGTACTATGAAAACGGTATAGAAATGGTACACCAGGACTTTGATAGGGGATGGGGAGTTCGGTTTATCGGGTCTGAGGGAAGTCTTGATATCAGCAGAAATTATCTGGAGACTAACCCAGCCAGTATATTAAGCGTACAACTGAAAGACTCGGATACCCATTTGTACGATGCTAAAGGCAATCACTATCAGGATTGGTTGGATGCCATCAAAAACAAAACCAAGCCCATTTGTGACGTTCAAACCGGACATCGATCTGCGACAATTTGCAATCTTGCCAATATTGCCTATCAACTCGGCAGAGAATTGAATTGGGACCCTGTAGCAGAGAAATTTAAGGAAGACGCTGAGGCCAACGCCCTGCTAAGCAGAAAAAACAGGGACTACAGCTAAGTCTCTTGTCAAATTACAAGCAGACTATATTATAAATTGTAGAATTCCTGGGCATTGTTTCCCATGATGTCGGATTGTTCGTCCTGGCTTAAATCGCCTATGAAGTCAGTAACCAGGCTTTTTACCCGGGCATAATCTCCGGCGACGAGGCATACCGGCCAATCAGAACCATAGAGCAATCGGTCTGTCCCAAACGCTTCCAACACCAAATTCATATAAGGTTCAATCTGCTGTGCGGTCCAGGAGTGGTAGTCCGCCTCGGTGATCATGCCTGAAAGTTTGCAATACACATTCTCGTGTTTCGCCAATTCCTTCATCAGCACGGCCCATCCGTCAAAATAACCATCTTTGATGTAAGGTTTGGCCAGGTGGTCTATCACAAACTTTTGTTTTGGAAAGCGTCTTACAAATTCCAATGAAGCCCCCAGTTGATGTGGAAAGATCAGGATATCATAAGTGCTGTTAAACTTTTCCAGCATACCAATTCCCCTCAGAAAATCGGATCTCAATAAAAAATTGTGGTCCGGTTCTCCCTGTACAATGTGCCGGTATCCCTTGATTTTTTCCTCTGAATTGTATTTTTCCAGTTGTTCTTCTACATCGCCGGACCGGAAGTCTACCCAACCCACAACTCCTCTTATAAATTCGTTTTCCTTGGCAAGACCCAGGAGAAAATCGGTTTCATCCAGACTTTGATCCGCCTGAACCGCAACACATCCGTCAACCCCGTTCTCCGCATACACCAATTTCAGGTCCTCAGGCATAAAACTCTTTCTGATGACGGCCATTTCATCATTGATCCACGAGTGCTTTACGGGGTCGTACTTCCAAAAATGTTGATGCGAGTCTATAATCATATCAATCTAAATTTTCTAAGGTATCTTTTATTCCTTTTGCCTGTATCAACTCCAGATATTTGAGGATCAATTCAGCCAGTCCTTCAAAACTATTCAGATCTTCACCCCAGATGTCCTCATTAGCCAAAACGGAATGGATAAATTCCCTTCCGCTGAGTTCTTTACTTTCATAACGGGCCCATGAAGTGCTGAAGAAGGTCAATACCTGCTCGTTATCTTTCAGTTCAATAGGCTTGTTGTCAAACTCCCCACGGTAAAACACGATCAATGCAGCCAGCCCATACACAAGGTGTTTAGGCAAGGAATTCTTTCTTAAATAATAGGTCCTTAAAGTGGGCAGTAATCGGGATACGAATTTTGAAGTACTGTTTAAGGCAATGCTCATTAACTGATGTTCCAGTACTGGATTTCGAAATCGATCCAGTACATCGGCCATAAACTTTTTGGTTGTGCTATCAGGATAGTCCAGGGTGGGGATCACTTCGGTAGACAAAAGCGTTTCAATGAAGCCACAGACCAATTCATGGTCCATTACCTCGTGTACATACCTTAGGCCGGCCAGATATCCTACAGGAACCACGGCGGTATGTGCCCCATTTAGAATCCTGACTTTCATTTCCCTAAAAGGGGTGAGATCATCTGCGAATTGTACGTTCAGATCGGTCTGATGGAACCCAAGTTCCTGCCGAATTTCTTCAGTTCCCTGAATAACCCAACTGTGATAGTATTCTCCGGCAACCAATAACTGATCCTCAAAGCCCAGCTCCGATTGAATTTCGGATGCCCTGGCCTCTGGATATCCGGAAACAATTCGATCTACAAGCGTATTGCAAAAGGCATTTGCGGTATTTATCCAATGCTTAAAATCTTCACCCAAATTCCATAGGTCGGCATAGCGTAAGATTAACACTCTCAATGCTTCCGCATTGTCTACGATCAACTCACACGGCAGCAAGAAACAGCCCTTGGTCGGGTCTCCCCTAAAGTGTTCAAAGCGTTGGTATAAGAGTTGGGTGAGCTTAGCCGGAAATTCCTTAGGAGGATGATCTTCGAACAGGTCGGAGGAGTTAAACCGGATCCCGGATTCCGTGGTATTGGAAACAATGAATCTGAGTTCAGCTTCTTTTGCAAGGTCCAGATACGCGTCCCATTCGGTATAAGGGTTGATGATCTTTTGCACACAGCTGATAAGTTTGATATCTGAAATGTGTTTGCCGGCGGAAACTCCATCTAAAACCAGGTGGTAAAGCCCTTCCTGAGCCCGCAATGCTGCGTAGTCCCCTCCAGCCGTGGGTTTAACAAGCGCGATTCCTCCATTAAAGCCAGTCTGTTCGTTAAGTATTTGAATCATCCAGTCTACAAAAGCCCTCAGGAAGTTTCCGCCTCCGAATTGGACTATTTTAAGAGGTAGCTGCTCCGTGATTCCGACGGTAGATCTGTTGAGTGCTTTCATAAGGATTATCAAAGTGAAATTCCTCTTTTCCAGGGGATGAAATCATCCTGACCAAGCCTTACCGCGGCGGGCATTTCAATACCGCTTGCTACCCGTATCAGATATTCCAACAGTTCTTCACCTTTTTCTTCAATGCTGTGTTCACCGGTAATTACAGTCCCCGCGTTAATATCGATAAGGTCCTTCATTCTCCTTTGAAGCTCGTTATTACTGGATATTTTGATCACCGGGGCGATCGGGTTCCCTGTTGGGGTACCCAAACCGGTGGTAAAGGCGATAAGGGTGCAGCCCGAGCCTGCCAGTCCGGTAGTACTTTCAACATCGTTTCCGGGGGTACACAGTAAGTTAAGCCCCTTTGTCCTCGCCTTTTCCGCGTAATTCAAAACATCGGTAACCGGGGAGGTGCCTCCCTTTTTTGCAGCTCCGGCAGATTTCATGGCATCTGTTATCAAACCGTCTTTGATGTTCCCGGGAGAAGGATTATTCTCCAGACCAGAACCCAAAGCAACCGCTTTTGCTGAATAGGCATCCATTAATCCGGCGAATTTCTCCGCGGTTTCCCTGGACGTGCATCGGTTGATCAATTCCTGTTCCACTCCATTCAGTTCCGGGAATTCAGACAAGATGGTCGTTCCTCCCAGTGCAACAAGAAGGTCCGAAGTGTAGCCCAGGGCAGGGTTAGCCGAAATTCCGGAAAAACCGTCAGAACCGCCACATTCCAGTCCCAACGTCAAATGATGTAATGGTGCCGGCTTTCTCTCCGTCTTATTGGCTTCTATCAGGCCTATAAAAGTCTTTTTTACGGCTTCTTCAATGAAATGACGCTCACTTTTACTCTTGTGTTGCTCCAGTATGTACAAAGGTTTGGAGAAGTTGGGATCTCTTTCCTTTATCCCGTTTGCGAGCAGGCGAACCTCGGCGTTCTGACAGCCCAGGCTCAACACGGTAGCCCCGGCCACGTTGGCATTCGTAATATAGCCAGCCAGCAGTTCACATAGCGCATCCGAATCTTCCCGCATACCTCCACATCCTCCGGCATGGCTGAGGAATTTGATTCCATCTACGTTGGGAAATGCCCTGTTTTGTTTGATCTCCTCCGGTGTTCGGATAATGCTTGTAGCCCATAATTCTTCCTCGGATGCTCCGCTGAGGTATTTGGAAACCAGACTTTCAGTATCCACGGAAAAATCTTCGGCAATATGGTAACCTAAGGATTTTAGCAGTGCGGATCTAAGCACTTCTACATTTCGGTTTTCACAAAAGACCATCGGAATAACCAGCCAAAAATTGGCCGTTCCAACACTTCCGTCAGCCCTGTGATATCCATCAAAAGTGCGCTCTTTCCATTTGCTTACATCAGGTTTCTCCCATTTTTCAATGTGTTGGCCTACCTGATAGGCGGCCGCATCGTGAACCGTATTATCCAGGCTGATCACTTCCCCTCGTGAGATCCGCCTGGTAGCCTTTCCTACCAGGGTACCGTACATGGTGATTTTATCGCCTACACTCAGGTCTTCGGCTGCGAATTTATGTTTGGCAGAAACTTTGCTAACCAGGGAAAGCGGGGAGCCTCCTTCTTCAACCACTGTTCCAGGCTCCATATCTTGTAGCGCAACCAGAACGTTGTCTTTAGGATGTAGTTTTAAGACCCGGGTGCTACTCATAAGCTTTACGTTATTTATTCCTCCGTTGAGGTATTAGTTCTAAAAATTGACCATGGCTTTTATTACGCCCGCTTTTGGATCCAACCAACTTTCAAATACGTTTATCATGGAAGTGAAATCAATATTATGGGTAACAAAGGCCGCTGTCGGGAACTGACCAGATCTCAATACCTGAATCACCTGTCTGAAATCTTCCATAGTGGCATTTCTGCTGCAAAGGAGCGTAGTTTCCTTGGCGTGTATTGCCGGATGATGAAAACTCAGGCTTTCTTTCGATAGCCCCACAAGAATGTACCTTCCTCCGTGAGCCATATAATCAATCCCGGATTCCAAGGCCTTCTTATTACCCGTGGCGTCAAAAACGGCGGTGGCCATATTGTTTGTTGTAAGTTCCGCAATTTTTTCTCTGGCGCCGGAATCGGCCAAAACCGTATGTTTTATTCCGAAAACCTCTTTGGCATATCTCAGCCGATCTTTACTGATATCAAGTGCAATAACATTCGCTCCGGATAGCTGGGCTAATTTCAATATTCCAAGGCCTATGGGGCCGCAACCCATAACCACAAGGTTCTCTCCTGGTTGGATCTGCGCCCGCCCCAGCGCGTGCATCCCTATGGCTAAAGGCTCCACTATAGCAATTTCATCATGGCTGAGGTCAGTAGCCTTAATTAACAGGTCAACCGAAACACAAAACTGCTCCTGCATTCCTCCATCGGTATGAATACCCAAGACTTTCAACTCCTGGCAGCAATTGGGTTTGCCGCTTCTGCAGGCAATACATTTTCCACAACTGACATAGGGCATGATCACCACCTTATCGCCCGCAATAATACCTTTATCATTTTCATCGATCTCCAGAATTTCTGCCGACAGTTCATGACCTAATATCCTGGGATAGGTAAAAAAGGCCTGGTTCCCGGAGAATGCGTGCAGGTCGGTTCCACAAATACCAACCTTAACGATTTTCAACAGGGCCTCACCTTTCTTTCTCGAAGGAGGGCTTTTTTCTTTAAGGAGAAAACTTCCAGGAGTCTGGCAGACGATATATTTCATAAGAGCATTAAAAATACAACTTTGTCCATGCTGGCCAAAATCAGATAGTATAACACGTGGTTTTAAAAACAACATAAATTGACTATTTTCATAGCAGAGTGATGTAATTCATAGAATGTTTTAAATTTTAGATATGCATGATAGAAAAAACAGCTTTCAGAGGCTTTGGAACACAGCCTTATCGCTATTGGCTATTCTAATGATATCTTCATGGCATTCCTGTAAAGAAGCCAAACCCAGGCAAACCGTACTTAAGGTTGAAGAGCAATCTCCTCCCTATATTGAGATCCTGGAGGATGAGGCCTTGAGTTTGCTGGATCCAAAGACCCAAATTGAAACTCTGGCTTCGGGTTTTAGCTGGACAGAAGGTACCCTATGGGTCCCGGATGGGGATTTTTTACTTTTTTCAGATATCCCCAACAACAAGGTTTACAAATGGGATCCGCAAAATGATACCATCACCTATCTCTTTCCTTCCGGCTTTTCCGGCGAGAATTTTAACGGATCGGAACCAGGATCCAACGGACTGCTTCTCAATGCCGAAGGGGAATTGGTCCTCATGCAGCATGGCGATCGCCGCGTGGCCAAAATGAAAAGACCCGTCTCGGACCCCGCAGCTGAGTTCGAGGTCCTTGTGGATAATTATCATGGCAAGAGATTAAATAGTCCCAATGACGGGGTGTTTGACAGCCAGGGTAATCTGTACTTCACGGACCCGCCCTATGGTCTTCCTAATCGCATGGAGGACGAAAACAAAGAACTGGAATTTCAAGGGGTTTACTGCTTGTTGAATTCAGGTGAATTACTTTTGGTAGATATGCTTAGCCGTCCCAATGGAATTGCCTTGTCTACAGACGAAAGCCAATTGTTTGTCGCGGTATCCGACCCGGAACAGGCGGTCTGGAACCGTTATGATATAACCGCCCCGGGCATAGTAGGGGATAGAAATCTGTTGTACGACGTTACCGGGCTGATAGGAAAGGAAGGGCAGCAGGGACTTCCGGATGGTATGAAAATGCACAGCAAAGGCTATTTGTTTGCTACAGGACCAGGAGGGATCTGGATATTTAACCCAGCCGGAACTCCTATAGCGAGGATACATACCGGACAAAAAACGGCCAACTGCGCACTGGATGAGAATGAACAGATCTTATACATGGCCGCGGATGATTACCTGATGTCCGTTTCCCTGAAATAATTATGTTGCTTTAGGTAGCTTCGTAAAGTAGTGGGAAGAATTTCCCCTGCATTTTTTGGCCTTTCGGAATTACTGGTACCCCCTTTAGTAAGACTTCATCCGTATTACTCTTGGTACCATCTGCGAATACATTGAGGACAAAGGCCCTCCTTTTGCGATCAGAACGGTTTTCAAATGAGCCGTGCATGAGTAAGGGATGATGAAATGTAGCATAACCTTTTTTCAGTTCTATGGGGACTGGCTTAAAAGCTGCCTTTTGTTCTTCAGAAAGATAATCCATGATGCCTTCCATATCCCCGGCCAGTTCTGGTTTTTCAAGTAAACCCCAGTTATGGCTTCCAGGTATATAATGCAGGCAACCGTTGTCTACCGTGGCATCGTCCAGGGCTACCCAACAAGTCAGGTGTTGCATGGCAGTAGTCCTTGTCCAATAGGAAAAATCCTGGTGCCAGGCCACCACTCCGCCATGATGCGCCGGTTTACAAAAAAGTTGATCATGCCAGAAACGCACCGAGCGGTTTCCGAGCAATTGACTTGCAGCCTTAAGAAATGCGGGGTTCCAAAGTACATCGTGAAAGCCTTCGCTTATACGCCAATGCCCAAGGGAGTGGAAAAGTACGGCTTCCGGGTCGCTGGATTCATTGGAATGGAACTCATAGAAAAGCTCATGTGAAGGATTTTCCGGGTTCCTGATCTCTTTAAGTTCTTCCAGAAGGGCATCAGCCTGCCATTCTTCCAGTAATTTGATTCCAGAAACATAACCCTTAGTCAGATACGAAGACAATTGTTCCTCACTTAAAGCGAACTGATCCCATTCCGCATCAGTCTTTGGTTGCTTAAAAAGTCCGGATACCGGACGATGTTGTTCTGCAAGATCATTAATGGCGCTCATATCACATACATTTAAAGACTGTCTTAAAGTTAGAAATTAGCAAATAAGGAAACAAATTGAGCCTTAGTTATCTGTGCCAGAATTGACAAAATACGGTTTAAATGTATGACCTGCTTTGGTTATTTTTATATAACAGCTTTAACCATATGATAAAAAAGATTCTATTAACTTCTTGTCTCGTTTACTTTGTTTCCGCTCCTTTACTTCAGGCACAGACCTCTTCTGATTCCTGGACCTATATAGAAATTGACAGTACCAAACAGATGTGGGGAGATTGGGCCAAACCGGAATGGCTTAGATATTTCGGTTTGGATGCCGGAGATATTGACCGGGATGGGGACCTCGATATCCTCTCCGGCAGGTACTTGTACCACAATCCCGGTGATAATATGGAGTCTGATTGGGAACGTACGGTATTGGACGATAATGTAGACGGTATTTTATGCTTTGATGTTGATGGTGATCCCTATGCTGATCTGATAGCCATGGCCCTGCCAGATCTGTTCTGGTATGAAGCGCTAAACACAGAGGCTACGGCTTTTTCGCGAAAGCGGATCGGAACAGTTCCGGCCACCAGCCATGTGAACAGCCAGGGCTTTGAAAAAGCACAATTTATTGAAGGTGGGCCTATGGAGTTCGTCATTGCCGGGAACGGGAATATCTATATAGTGGTTGTTCCTGAGAATGACAACAAAGATCAGGAATGGGAAGTAAGACTAATTTGTGAGAATACCTCTGATGAAGGCATAGGAGTGGGTGATATTGACGCTGACGGAGATCTTGATATTGCTGCAGGAAGGCGACCAGATGGGGAGGAAGAACCCAAATACCTGATATGGTATGAAAACCCGGGACGAATAGACCGGCCGTGGAAGGAAACACATATAGGCGAGAGCGAACACCCTATAGACAGGGTAGAGATTGCGGATGTCAATGGTGATGGAAAAGCTGATGTAATCGTCACCGAGGAACGCTACCCTGGCCTGGAACCCGATGCCAATCTGTGGTGGTACGGCCAGCAAACCTTGCAAAGCTGGGAAAGGAACCGTATTGCCACTCAGTACTCCAGTAATAATTTGGACATCGCGGATATCGATCAGGACGGAGATATAGACCTGCTAAGCGCTGAACACAAAGGGGAGAAACTAGAGTTACAACTTTGGTATAACGATGGGAAAGGAAGTTTTTCAAAGAAAGTTATAGATACAGGAAAAGAGAATCACCTGGGAACCCAATGGGTAGATATTGATCTTGATGGGGATTTAGACATTATTGGCGCCGGATGGGATAGACACCAGTATATACACCTTTGGCGTAATGACAAGACCAAACCTCTGAAAACAGGAATGCGCTTCAAAGACTATCCCTGGGCTCCGGAAAGGGTAAACGACGAGGGACGATTTCTCAGGGTGGGTGGAAAATTGGATTACAAATCAAACGAAGATCACTTTCCAAAAGATGCTCACGAAAACGGTTTTATAAAACTGCCTGCTGAGGTAAACCTTCAAGACGCCCTTAGGGCCGAAGTTTTTGTTGAGCGGGTACAATCGCATGAAGACACCAAAGAACTGCGTATACAATTCAATAAAGGAGTGCCATTGTTGCTTCCGGAACCCGGGACTATTCCTGCTCGTGCAACAGACTATATGTTCCATTTCAACAGTAGGATAGCCCTTTCATTGTCTCAGTTGAAGCAGGGACAGAACGCCTTCCGCCTCACCGTGTCTGAGGAACAGTCCTGGGATTGGCCACAGAATATCATTTACGGCTTAGTGCTGCGTGTCTACTATCCGGAAGATCGGATAGTCCCTGTCCTTAAGTCATCTGGTATAAGCTCAGAGGGGCAAATAAAAGATGTAATTGACCTGGAGATCGAACCACTGCAGGGAATTGAAACCGCCCGGGTAGATTATATTGGATTTTATGAGGATGTCAATTGGAAAGGCGATGGAAAATATTTGGACTGGCAGTACCGCTATCATAGGGGACAATTGGCGAACCATATCGGATCAGCTACGAAACCCCCGTTCAAATTTAAATGGAATACCAGCTGGTTGCCAGATCAGCTGGATCCCATAAAAATTATGGCTCTGGTAAAGGATATTAATGGCATTACCAGGGTCAGTACGGTACTTGAGGGTTCGATGATAGACCGGACAAAATCCGTATCCCTGATAAAACCCTATGGACAGGACGCCTTTTGGACCACCCGGAATGGGGTACACACGGAATATTTAGATCTGCCATTTGAATTACAAACAGAAAATGAGGTTAAACTCTTTTGGAACAGCTGGAGTCCCTGTTATTCCGCAGGGCTAAATATTAATGGAAATTCTTTGCCAACGGCCGCCAATACCCCATGTTATGACGCTTTTCTTAGCGAACAGGAAATAGAAGATATCAGCAGTCTGAAAGAGGGCAAAAACGAGATCAGTTCGGCAAAAACACCGCTTCACGAGGGTAAGATGGTACATGGCATGGATGTGCAATGGCCGGGAATTATGATGAAGATCAGGCGAAATGCAACACCAGTGACCAATGTGATGATCCACGAGTTATTGTATGAAGGGACCCCTCATTTTAGGGTAGAAACCGCCAAAGCTACCTACTATTTTGACAGGGCAGGAGGAGGCTTTTCACGCATTATTGATATCTATGGGAACGATTGGGTAAGCTTTAAGAGAGAACCCTGGGGGAGCTATCCGGCTTCGGCTGCTTCTGCATTCAGGGGTCTGCCAAACCTGGTGTTTAAATCGGAGACCGATGACGGCGCAGGTCACCCGGGACACGATCGCTGCAATTCCCAGCTTGTAGGTACAAACAAAATAAGAACGGTTTCCAAAAGCGGTTTGTGGGAATGGGAGTGGACATTTTACGATGATCATGCCATTTTTGAAATCCTCAAAGCGGATCCGAACGTAGCCTATTGGTTTCTTTATGAAGGTACACCAGGCGGGGTTTACGATCCGGAGACATCGATCTATGGTACGAATAGGGACGGACCTGCTGAGGACATACCGGATTACTACAAAGGCAGCATCGATTTTGGTCAGTTTGATTGGGCCTACTTTGGTAGGAAAGGAACTGAAAACAGCTTTTATATTGCCCAGCTGAGCGATGATGATAAAATGGATATGATGTCGTATCTTGGGAATACGGAAAATGGAGCTTTGAGCGAAGATGGTATGACAGTTTTTGGCTTCGGAAGAGAAGACAATGCTCAAGCCCTGCTCAAAGGTCTAAACACTTTCCTCATTGGGTTTTACGGGGCACATGTAAATAGCAAAGACGGACACCAACAAATAACCCTTCATATCGAAAATAGCATACGTACAGCCAAAGATGAAATTACAGATAAGCTTTAACCATGTCCTGTTGAGCTTTCTTTTACTGGCAATCTCCTGTGGAGGTCCCAGGGAAAAGAAAAACTCCGATGCGGAAGGACAATCCGACAAAGAACTCACATTTGAATCGCGCAAGATCGTCAATAGCGCTAAACTCTGGTGGGCGCATACACCTAAAGACGTCACTGGAGATGGCATTGCCGATCTCCTCTTTATTCATAACAATGGATCCGGAGGTTACCTGGGATATTTTACAGGTAAAAAGGAGCCTGGTCTTTGGGAGAAAACAGTGATCGCTGAACAGCCGATTTCAGGGGGCTATTTTGCCAGCGGGGATTTAGAAAGCAATGATATAGACGGGGACGGAGATTATGATGTTATCGCCGTAAAGCATCCCGGGGAATGGACGGATGCCGGGGCCACCGCTGAACTCTTTTGGTATGAAAATACCGGGGAAGAATGGAAGGCTCACACCATTGGTACGGTGCCGGATGCGGTAAAAGATGTCAGTTTTGCTGATTTTGATAACGATGGTAATCTGGATCTTGCCGTACTTACTTTTGATGAACATACGCTGAGTATTTTTAGACAGGAAAACGAAAATACCTGGTATAAGGTGCAATTTATTCAGAACGAAGTATTACACGAAGGTATGGACGTGGGTGATCTGAATAGCGATGGATTTCCAGACATTGTGGCAAACGGCCTCATTTACTACAACCCGGGAGAGGATATCACGGAAACCTGGCTGGAAGAGAACCTGGACGAGCAATGGAATAACCAGGAAGGAGACTGGTCCAGAAACGGAACCAAAACATTCGTCAGGGATACCGACCGGGATGGAGTGGCAGAGATCTATATGGCCCATTCCGAAAGGGCGGGATATCCCTTGGTAAGCTATAAAAAATCCGGACAAAACTGGCAACGCACAGTAATAAAGGACAGTATAGTGGCCTGCCACACCTTACAGGTCTACGATTTTGACCTCGACGGGGATTTCGATGTACTTGCTGGGGTCAATGGGGGAAGAGCGGTTAACCTGGATAAAAACAGCTTTCCGGTAAGTGTGTTTTTAAATACGGGATCTCCTGATCAATATGAGGAGATGATCATTACCTCAGAAGGTATTTATAACGGTCAGGCCATAGATTATGATGGCGATGGGGATATGGACCTGTTCAGATATCCGGATCACGAATCTGCAGACCTCTTTCTTCTTGAGAATAAAATAAAATAGCCTTTTAACACATGATTCGCGGCCTGAGCATAATTCTGGTTCTTCTCTTTATTGAAAGCTGTGCCTCCCAACCTAAGAGCCAGCTGTTAGCTGATGAAGAAGAAACCGTTGTGATAGAAAAACTGCAGTACTATCTGTACTTTCCACCGGATTACGAGACTAAAAAGGAAGAGCAATTCCCTATTCTACTCTTTTTACACGGAGGAGGAGAATCCGGAGACAGTCTTGGGGCGCTAAAGTCAAACGGCCCTCCCAAACTGATAGCGGAAGGAAAACAATTTCCGTTCCTGATCCTTGCACCGCAAAACCCTCATCCGAAAAAATGGTGGAACACCAGAGCCGTTATGCAGTTACTTGATACCATAGTTCAAAGCAATCGCGTTGACAAAAAAAGAATATATTTAACAGGATTAAGTCGTGGTGGAGGGGCAGCCTGGGAATTGGCCGTACAGTACCCTGAAAGATTCGCTGCTATGGCGGTGGTATGTGGGATGACCCCGGTACCCTATGCTTCCTGGATTGATAAAGATATGCCTATCTGGGTTTTTCATGGAACCGAAGATAAATCCATTCCCTTTTCTGAGTCTCAAAATATGGTAGACAAGCTTCAGCAGATGGGCTATGATGTAAAGTTTACAAAGTACGAGGGAGTCGGGCATAATTCCTGGGTACAGGCGTATAATACGGAAGGCTTATACGATTGGTTCATCGCTCAGAAGCGAAAGGATTAGTGTCAAAGGGAGGATTTAAGTAAAAGGGACGGCAGGTATTTACATGTGTGGATATGATCTAGCAACAATATGATGAGAAATACTATTACTGCATTGATCTTGGTGATCACAGTCTTGTTCTTTCTTGGCTGTAAAGAGCAAACCAGGGGCTCGGAAGGCGTTGTAAGCGAACAAATCAGACTTAATCAAATCGGATACTACCCTATATTCATAAAGAAAGCTGTGGTGGTCGGTGTGGTAGAAGCCACTGAATTTGAGCTTATTGAGGCAAAGTCAGGTAAGAATGTATTTTCAGCAGACCTGTCCGAAGCTCGTAAATGGGAGTTGTCCGGAGAAGAGGTCCGCATCGCAGATTTTACTGACTTCAATGAGGAAGGTACATACCAACTGGCTATAGCTGGTATCGGACAGTCTTATCCCTTTGAGATCGGAAAACACATCCTGCAGGCTCCTTTTTTGGGTAGTGTCAAGGGCTTGTACTACCAACGGGCAAGTATGGCCCTGGATGAAAAATTTGCCGGGAAATGGCATAGAGCGGCAGGCCATCCGGATGATAGCGTAAGTTTTCATCCATCTAGTGGGAGAACTGATGGATTCCTGGTTTCCCCTAAAGGTTGGTACGATGCCGGAGATTACGGAAAGTATGTTTTAAATGCCAGTTTTCCCCTTGGACAGTTCTATACTTTGTACGAGGAATATCCTGAGGCTATCATTGATGGCGATCTCAATATTCCGGAAAGTGGCAATGGCCGAAGTGATTATCTGGATGAACTAAAATACGAGATGGACTGGGTGCTGACCATGCAGGATGAAGACGGGGGTATGTTTCACAAACTGACCACCAAAGGTTTTGAGGGAATGGTGATGCCAGACAAAGCGGTTAGTACGCGCTATGTCATCGGTAAAGGAACTGGTTCAACCCTGGATTTTGCGGCGATGGCGGCCCAGGCATACCGGGTTTTTCAAACTTCGGACCAGGATTATGCCAATACTTGCCTTGTAGCATCCAGGAAAGCTTATCAGTGGGCTAAAGACAACCCTGATGTCGCTTTCAAGAATCCCGAAGACATAAGTACCGGGGAATATGGAGACGACGACTTTTCAGATGAATTCTTTTGGGCGGCTTCGGAACTGTTTGTATCCACCGGAGACCAGCAGTACCTGGACCATTTGAAGGAAGAACAGTTGGATTTTGAGATGAAACCCGGTGATGGCTGGCGCAGGTATATGCGGTTTCTCGGAATGTTCTCGCTTTTAAGAAATCCTGAAAATGTTCCGGATGAACTTTTACAAAAGATCCGTTCAGGGATATTGGCCTCAGCTGATGACCTGGTATCGAAAGCGCTGGAACAGGAATACTTTCAACCCATTGACGATTTTCAGTGGGGCTCAAATAGCGATGTACTTAATGCAGCTATGATCATGGCTCATGCATATCGCATCAACCCGGATAAAAAGTACTTATTTGGGGCTCAGCAAGCCGTGGATTACATCCTGGGTAATAATGCGGTAGGATACAGTTTTCTTAGCGGGTTCGGGGATAAGACCCCTATGTTCCTACACCATAGACCGAGCGCAGCAGATGGCATAGAAGAATCCGTACCCGGATTATTAAGTGGCGGGCCAAACAGCAGACTTCAGGATGCCAGTAATGGGGTTGTTTATCCTGAGAACGTGGCCCCCATGAAGGCGTGGGTAGATCAGGAACCGAGCTATGCCAGCAACGAAATATGCCTGAACTGGAATGCCCCGCTGACTTATGTATTGGGTTTTTTAGAACAAGAATCAAACTAACGAATTATGAAAAAATTGGGTACCCTGTTTGCCGCCCTGGCCGGCGTTCTAATCCTTGGAAACCACTCGGTCCGAGCTTATGGAAATTCGCCGGATCCGGGTTTGGAAAAACCACTTAAAAAGAAACAGCGAAATGTCGTCTTCATCCTTACCGATGATCACAGATATGACTATATGGGGTTTACGGGGAAAGTCCCTTGGTTAAAAACTCCGAATATGGACAAACTGGCCAGAGAAGGAGCTTACCTGCCTAATGCCTTTGTGACCACCTCCCTCTGTTCCCCAAGTAGGGCTTCTATACTCACAGGGCAATTCTCTCATATGCATACCATAGTAGATAATCAGGCGCCGGATCCTGGAAACCTGACCTATTTTCCACAATACCTGCAAAAAGCGGGTTATCAGACCGGCTTTTTCGGAAAATGGCACATGGGAGACCACGGAGATGAACCCCAACCCGGGTTTACCCACTGGGAGAGTTTTCCAGGTCAGGGGGTTTATTACAATCCCACATTGAATATCAATGGCGAAAGGGTAGCCTACAAGGATTCTACTTATATCACGGATTTGCTGACAGAACATGCGGTAGACTGGTTGGATAAACGGGACAAGTCCAAACCCTTCTTCCTATATCTCTCGCACAAGGCGGTACACGCCGGATTTAAGCCGGCCAGACGGCATAAAGGAATGTATAAAGGAAAAAAGATAAGCCTTCCTGCCACTTACGATCAGACTAAAACAGGAGCCTATAAAGATCTAAAATGGCCGCAATGGGTTGCAGACCAGCGTATTAGTTGGCATGGGGTAGACTATATGTATCACAGCAACCGGGATCTGCATGAATTAGTCGTAGACTATTGCGAAACCCTTTTAGGAGTGGACGATAGTATTGGAACCGTAATGGAATACCTTAAAAAAGAGGGTCTGGACGAATCAACCCTGGTGATCTATATGGGAGATAATGGCTTTAGCTGGGGGGAGCACGGACTTATAGATAAGCGGCATTTCTATGAAGAATCCGTCAAGGTACCCCTATTGGTCAGATGCCCGGAGCTCTTTGAAGGCGGAAAAACGCCTCAACAAATGGTTCAAAATATTGATATCGGGCCTACCGTACTTGCAGAAGCCGGGGTAAAACAACCGGAAAACATGCCCGGGGTTAGTTTCATTCCCATACTTACGGGAGACGGCCAGGCTCCGGCGAGAAAAGAAGTTTTCTACGAGTATTATTGGGAGTACGATTTTCCTATGACCCCTACAGTATTCGGGATGCGAACGGATCAGTATAAGTATATTAAATATCAGGGTATCTGGGACCGGAATGAACTGTACGACCTCCGTAACGATCCTGATGAGATGTACAATCTGATTGCGGATCCGGACAAACAGGAAATCGCCAAGTCCATGTCTTCGGCTATTTACGATTGGCTGGAAAGAACGAATGGGATGAATATTCCCTTAAAACGCACGGTAAAATACCGCTTCGGAGATTACAAACATAAGAACGAGCATTAGCTTATCCGGCAGATAATAATATCGTACTTTAGCCAGAACCAAATAGATTTCAGATGAGGCTAAGGCGTAACAGCTATGTCATACCGGTTTTCCTCAGTGTTTTTGTACAACTCAGCCTGTTCATTTCCTGCAAGCAAGGGCAAAGCAGTGAAGAGAAACACCCGTATACTAATGCTCTGATTGAAGAAACCAGCCCTTATCTTCTGCAACACGCGCATAACCCGGTAGATTGGAAGCCCTGGAGCCAGGAGGCCCTGAAAGAGGCCAAAGAAGAAGACAAACTGGTGCTTGTAAGTATCGGATATTCCTCCTGTCACTGGTGCCATGTAATGGAAGAAGAGACCTTTGTGGATGAAGAGGTGGCCGAAGTGATGAATACTAACTTCATCAATATCAAGGTAGATCGTGAGGAAAGACCGGATGTGGATCAGGTCTATATGACGGCTGTTCAATTGATGACAGGCGAAGGCGGGTGGCCGTTAAACGTCATTCTGCTACCCAATGGAAAACCTTTATACGGCGGAACCTATCACAGCAAGGAACAGTGGACCAAGGTACTTACCAATATAAGCTCCCTTTATAAAGAAGACCCTGCTACAGCTCATGAATACGCCGATAAGGTGGCCAGTGGTGTGAAAGCGGTAAACATCATAGAGCCACCTACGGTTGAGGCGAATTTTACGACAGCTCAATTAGAACAGGCCGTAGGTTTATGGCAGCTGAAATGGGATGAAGCATGGGGAGGGAATCAGGAGGCCCAGAAATTTATGATGCCCGGAAACCTGCTATTCCTGTTAGACTATGCGCAGCTATCCGGAAATCAATCAGCAAACGCTCACATCAAAACCACACTGGACAAAATGGCCCTGGGAGGAGTATACGATCAGTTAGGAGGTGGCTTTTACCGCTATAGTACCGATCCCTACTGGAAAGTACCGCATTTTGAAAAAATGCTCTATGATAACGCCCAGTTACTTAGCCTGTATTCCAAAGCCTTCGCCACTTTCAGAGATCCAATGTATGCCTCGGTAGTTGATGAGACCGTTGTTTTTCTGGATAGGGAAATGTACAATGGATCCGGGGGATATTTTGCGGCACTGGATGCTGATAGCGAAGGGGAAGAAGGAAAGTTTTACATCTGGAAGGAAGCAGAACTGAGATCGGCCCTTGGGGAAGACTACGCATTATTCAGCGAATATTATAATATAAGTGAGGAAAGCGCATGGGAGGCTGACAAATTCGTATTGCACAGAACCCTTCGGGATGAGGATTTCATTGCCCAGCACAGTTTTTCATCCGCGGATCTTGAGCTTATGAAGCGGTCGTGGAAAACCAGTCTTTTGGAGTTGCGGGATAGGCGGGTAAGGCCAGGTGTAGACGATAAGATCATCACCTCCTGGAATGCCCTTTTGATCGAAGGATTTGCAGATGCCTATCTGTACCTGGGTAAGCCGGAGTTCCTGGAAAGGGCTGAGCGCATCTTTGGTTTTCTCATTGAGAACTGTTACCAGGATGGAGACGTACTGCATTCCTTTAAAAAAGGCAGCAAAAAATCTCCCGGATTTCTTGAGGACTACACTTTCCTGGCCAAAGCTTCATTAAAACTATATCAGGCTACCATGAATACGGATTACCTGAATTATGCCAGGGATTTTGCCCAGGCAGCGAACAGCAGATTCAAAGAGGAGAATTCCGCTTTATTCCGATATAACGAAACAGGGGAGGACCTTATCTCAAGGATCATCAAGACAGACGACGGCCCGATTCCCTCGCCCAATGCGGTATTGGCTGAGGTCTTCTTGCAGTTGGGTCATATAAATTACGATACGGAGCTGATCAAGCAGTCTGAAGCCATGCTGAACACCCTGCTTCCTAGAGTAACCCAAAGCGTTGACAATTACGGAAGATGGGGCAATTTATTGGTGAACAATGCCTTTCCCTATTACGAAATTGCGATTGTAGGACCACAGGCAGAGGAGAAGCTTAAGGAATTGCAAAACAACGGATTAGCCAATGCTTTGATTGTCGGGAGTGATACCAAAAGTGAGCTGGCCCTGTTTGAAAATCGTTTCGTTCCGGGAGACACTTACATTTACGTCTGCAGGAATAATAGCTGTAAACTTCCAGTAAGGTCTGCGGAAGACGCGCTAAATCAGATTAGAAATTCTAAAGCGGCGCCAAAGATCCCAATGTAATCTCTGATTGTTTACCAGGTTAAAAGCTAAGCTCCCTGGTTTTTCGTCCCTCGGAATCAAAGAATTCCAGTTTTCTAATTTTATCGTTTAGTTCAATCACCCGGCTGGACTGGGATTGAAAGCTGTCTCCCCTATAGAATTCATGCTTCCTCCTTAGATTTTCATCCAAATGAAGAATACAACTAACCTCATTATCTTGTAGTGGTAAAAAGGATTTAGATCCCTCACGGGATTTCTCGAATACTCTTAGGGCATCGTTGTTTTGCGAAGCAACCCACAATAGCCTATCGCCCTTTACCGCAAGCCTTACCAGGCTTTTGGCATCTCCGGGAACAAAGAAATGACTCTCTTCAAGAGAAAGTGGTGTAAAGTCACCTGAACCCGTATTCTGCAGTACCAGGCCAACAAAGGCATCAGCCCGTCCCTGCTGTACTTCCAACCCATAATCATTGCCAATAAGAAGGATATCGAGGAAACCATCTTCATTGAGATCTGTAGTCTGTATCCCATATACCGGAGCCAGTTGGGCCCCAATAGGTAGCGCATGCAGTTCAAATTTTCCATTTCCAAGGTTCTCTACCCAGGCAGACTGCATATAGTTGTAAGAGAGCACCATGGCATCGCTTAGCAATCCGTCTGAAAACATTTCCGGAAGGGTAGATTCCCCAAAGGAACCAAAGGAATTAAACCTTTTACGAATTCCCACGTACTGTTTTACAACATCCTGCCAGGGATGATACAAATATTCCTTTTTAGTTCCCAGGCTGTCCCTTAAATAATAGGAGATCAAAGGATCAATCATCCCATTGTCATCCAGGTCTTTGGCATAAACGCGCACCGGTTGCTCTTTGCTTCCCTTGAAATAGCTGTTACGGCCAAAATTTCCGGCTACGTAATCGATATCACCGTCGTTGTCGAGATCCGCTGGTGACAAACTATTCCACCAACCTGTATGATCTTGTATGCCGGTGTTTTGGGTAACTTCAGCCAAAGTACCGCCAGTATTTTCAAAAAATCGCAATGGCATCCATTCTCCGGCCAGAATAAGATCTACCTTGGAATCCCCGTTGAAATCTGTCCAAAGGGCATCACTGATAAGACCGGGAAATGCCAGGGCCTCACAAACCTCCTCAGTTGCATCTACAAAGCGTAGCTGGCCTGCTGAACTCTCATTTCTAAGAATATAAGACCGGTCTGCCTGGGGATAAGAAAATGGAAGCACCCGGCTGCCTACAAAGAGGTCCAGGTCTCCGTCCTGATCAAAATCCGCTGCCTTAACCGTAGAAGAATTACTTTTAAATCCGGGAAGAGCAGAGGAACTGTCTGTAAAATTACCAGAGCCGTCATTGATCAACAGGATGTCCCTGTAGTACGGATGTCCGGCCGGATACTGTGCACAACCTCGTGCGATATAAAGATCAAGATCTCCATCAGAATCCGCGTCGAACAGGAGGGTTCCGGCATCTTCTTCCTCAAGTTTTTCGTTTTCTTTGTATACCACTTCACGCTGACGGAAGGTACCATCTGCCTGCTGAATGAACCACTTTTGCTTGAATGTTCGGCTGGCACTAACAAATAGGTCGTCCAGGCCATCATTGTTTATATCCCCAACGGCCAATGAGGGACCGTACTGCGAGAATTTATGGGGTAAAGTCCGTTGAAAATTAAAGTCGATAAAATCAATATCCCTATCCTGGTGAATAAGCTGGTATTTTGAAGATACTTCAGAAAGCATGCTGGCTGAGCTTGTATCACCCGTATTTGAAGCAAACTCTGCTTCCGAGGCGACTAAATCCAATTGCTGATTGGCCGATGCCTTTCCGAAGCTCTGTAGCTTTCCACCTGGCCAGGTGATCCGTATGGAATCCACCTCTTTTTGTTTACCCAGCCCGAAGTGTAAAACATTTTCTGGTTTGGAGAGATAACCTCTTCCGGAGAGCAGGGATTGTTTCTGTTGAAATCCACCGCCAAATACCTCTACTACTGCGCCAAGGGCGGCCGGATTGCTCTTTGTACCGGATAGTGAAACTCTAAGATAGTTTTCTTCGGGAAGTAACTGATCCGCCTTGTTTTCCAACAGTATTGCCGGATCGTTTATATTATTGATAACCAGGTCCAGGTCTCCATCCTGATCCAGGTCTCCATAGGCCGCGCCGTTGGAGTAAGTGCCGAAATTCAAACCCCATTGGTCGGTGACGTCTTCGAAGGTAAGATCGCCCTTATTCTTAAAGACAAAGTTGGGAACTTTGATCTCAGGGATCTCAGCTATTAATTTTTCCTTACTGATCAACCTGCTGGCTGTGTTCCTGAAATCACCAAAATCACGGTCGGTAACGTCTTTGGGGAATCCATTGGTGATCAACAGGTCCTTCCAGCCATCATTGTCGTAGTCGGCGAAGAGCGGTGCCCAGCTCCAATCAGTTTCCTGTACCCCGGCAAACATCCCGGTTTCCGCAAAAATGGGTAAGCCCGAGCTAGGGCTTGTTCCCAGGTTTAGTTGGAGGGTATTCCTGGCGTACTGATATTCGTAATCATAGGTTCTGGTAAAGATCTCTTTTTGATAACTACTGGGACCCTGGAACAACTTCTTTCGCTTGTTGTAATAAGGCTGCATTTCCGTAGTGAAGATATCCATGTTACCATCGTTATTGATATCACCGATATCACTTCCCATAGAGGACAGGCTAAAATGCTTAAAGATCTCACCGGCCTTGTTGGTAAATGTGCCGTCATGGTTGTTGATATAAATGAGATCATTACTAAAAAAGTCGTTCGCTACATAAATATCAGGCCAGCCATCCGAGTTGAAATCGTGTATGAGTGTACTGTGACTGTAGCCGTGAAAACGAATACCTGCTTTCTCCGAGACATCCTTAAAAACAGGGTGGGGGAGGCTGTCTGTAGAGATATTTTCGTAGAGACGGTCTTTACTCATAGAAGAACCGTCGTCTACCAGCGGTCTGAAATCGCTGGGATCTATACCTTCAATACGGTTTACTCCTATAAATAGATCCAGATCCCCGTCGTTATCGTAATCGAAGAATTGCGCATGAGAAGAGTAACTGGTGTCAGCCACGCCGTAGTCTTCTGCCATTTCCTTAAAGGACGGAATATTATCTGAGTTAATACCCTGGTTAATGTAGAGGAGATTTCGCCTTCGGGTTGAGTCTTTGTAAAAGGTATTACAGATGTAGATATCCTGTTTTCCATCCAGATTGATGTCCAGTATGGAAACTCCCGAGGACCAAAGCAGGGAATCAGGCTTAGAGACGCCTGACCCGGAGGTAACATCTTTGAATTTGAGCTTTCCCTGATTGAGATAAAGCGCGTTGTCTACCTGGTTGCCGGCAAAAAAGATATCGTCCTTACCATCGTTATTCAGGTCGCCAAGGGCGACCCCGGCTCCATTGTATACAAACTCGTTGTCTATGATATTGATGGAGTCGTTTTCCGTGAGTTGGTTGTTGAACCTAATCCCGGAATTTTCCGGGCTTATATTCTGGAAGAGTTTCCTTGTTTCCTCCTTTTGGCTGCAGGAAGCCAAAAAAAGTAAACACAACAAGACATAAGAAAATTTGTTTTGAAATCTCATAGGTTGTTTGAAATCTGCTTACCTGCAAAAATGCAAGAAGCTCGTGAGATTGACAAATAAAAAAGCCCTGGCAACCTGCCAGGGCTCTTCTAAAAATACATTGTATTAGTAACCAGGATTCTGAGTCAGTACGTCAGATCCCTGAATATCTATTTGAGTTTGTGGAATAGGATAGAACTCATTTTTACCAGCTGTAAAGGAAGCCCCACCAAACTTAGTTACCAGGTACTGGCTTTCGTAAGCAAGGTAGTCATTCAATGTTTCAGCTGCAATTCCCCAGCGAACCAGGTCAAAGAAACGGTGTCCTTCTCCTGAAAGCTCCAGTTTACGCTCAAATCTTACTGCATCCCTGGCGAAAGCCTGATCTGGGAATGAAGTATATTCTCCTATTACGTAGTTGGCTTCAAGATCACCAGTTCCAGCGTTTCGTACCCAGAAGGTAGAGTTTGCCGCTCTCGCACGTACCTGATTTACCAAGGCCAGTGCCGCAGCAAGGTTTCCTAACTCAACTTCAGCTTCAGCAGCCATAAGCAGTACGTCTGCGAAACGGATGATGGTATAGTTCATCAAAGCGTAACCACGTGTCCAGGAACTACCATCAGTAAAAGTGTTCTCCTGAGACCTGTAGTAGATATACTTCTTAGGTGAATAAGGACCTGCGTAAGGGAAACTTCTGATCCACGCAGAACCTGGGTGCTCGATCCAATCCAGGTACTGGATACCAATTCGACCTACTGACCAATCGATTCTTGGATCAAGGTTGCCGGGATCTTCTACGAAGGTAGCTTCATCCTGGCCATCTACCACTACATGAACAAAATTGTTAGCTACTTCATTAGCTGGATCGTTATAAGAACCGTCTAATAGAGGTAGACCCATCGCATCTGTACGGAAAGAGTTTCCAAGCTCAATACTTGGCTGGAAGAATCCACAGCAGTTACCAGGACCATCAGGACCGGTATTGTATGGGTAGTTCAAATCATCAAAGTAGTTGGCGTTTTGCGTGCTACCAGTGTTGTTAGCAGATTCAACATCCATTATTGCTTCCGCATGGTTGTCATTTTCCGCATTGAAGATCTGAGCATAGTCATCCAACAAGGCATAAGCCAATCCATTGGAAGTAACTCCATTGGCGATCACGTCGTCAAACATTGCTTTGGCCTCAGCCCACTTCCCTTGGTAGAGATAAGCTTTTCCAAGATACGCCCCGGCTGCCCATCTGTTTACACGTCCTGCATCAGTTACTTCCGGCAAATTGTCGAAAGCATACTGGAAGTCAGCTTCGATCTGTCCCCATACATCAGGAGTATTTGGAATTAGAGGGATTTCAGTTGGAAGCACAGTTTCATCGAAATAAGGAATACTGTTAAAGTGCTTCTTAAGGTCAAAATAGAAGTGACCTCTTAGCATTCTTGCTTCTCCGGAAATCCGCTGAGCATCCGCTGCGGTAATTACATCTGCTGCCGCTTCTAAAGTGGCAAGTACACGGTTAGCCCTACTGACGCCTTCAAAACGTCCTCTCCATAGATTGTTAAGGTCTCCTGAAGTAGGATCGCCTTCATACCTTTGGATTGGGTTGATGGCAGCGTAGTCACCCGCATCTGTACCCTTGTTGGCCTCACCGCCCATTATGGAACCGGTGATCCAGTGGTTCGGACCTTCAAATCGGTTACCGAAAACACCGTTAAGTGCGGCATAGGTTCCGATGAGTAATCCTTCTACTCCGTCAAGGGTTTGCAATTGAGCGTCCCCAAGGGAGCTCGCAGGTGGTACTTCTAAAAATTCGTCACTACAAGACACGCCTAAAACCAGCGCACTAAGAGCAATAATTCCTAGTTTCTTCATGTTTTTGATTGTTTTCATAACTTTTTTTTATCAAATATAGTTAAAAAATGGTTATCTAAATAGTTCATAACAAAAGGATTATAAGCCGATGTTAACATTTATTAAGTAAGATGGTGTTACAGGGTAGTTACCTACATCCACACCAAACCTTGTATCAGCGTCACCACCAACAACCGGATCAAGTCCGCTGTAATCGGTGATTGTCCAAATGTTATTCGCTGAGATACCCACTTCAAGTCTACTCAGACCTAGGTCGTCCAATAGGTTGTCAAAAGAGTAAAGCAATGCAATTCTCTGTAGTCTGACATAGTCTCCATTCTCCACATACCAGGAGTTAGAAGCACCACTGGTACTCAGGTTTGTAGCACTCTCCCAAATTGGAGCTGCTGCATTGTTTCCTAATTCCGGAGTCCAGGAACGCAGAGCTGCAACACCTTTAGCAGAACCTTCGAATGTTCCGAAGAAATCCCTGAACCATTTCCCCTGGTTGAAGATCTCTACACCGGTTACCCAGTTCCAGTATGTCTCCAGAGTTAAGGACTTATACTTAAGGTTGATCACTGCTCCACCACTGTACTCTGGTACCGGATCTCCAAGATAGGTTCTGTCGTCAGGAGTAATGGCCCCATCACCATTCACATCTGCATAGCGGAAACGTCCAAGACCTTTTCCATCCTGAGCCGGAGAGTTATCCACCTCATCCTGGCTGTTAAAGTATCCGATCACCTGGTATCCAAAGAATGAGGACAGAGGTCTTCCTAACTGGTTTCTTGTAGGGTTAATTCCCCTGAAACCTCCACCGAATACACCACCTTCCACGAAGGTACGCTCACCGTCAAAGGCAACGATCTCATTCTTAAGGAAAGAGTTGTTTAAGGTTACTTCAAAAGAAAAGTCTTCCGTAAAGTTTCCACGACCGATGATCTGGAAATCAACACCTTTGTTTTCCATGGCACCAACGTTTACTGCTGGAGCCGCTGCAAAGTTTCCGGTTACACCTGCCAATGGCACTTCGAACAAGAGATCCTCCGTGTCTTTTTGCCACCAGTCGAAGATTATCTCGATCTTATTGTCAAAGAAAGAAGCATCAAATCCGATGTTGGTTGTTGTACTGGTTTCCCATCTCGCATCAGGGTTTCCGATACGGCTGGTTGCGAAACCTTCGTCAGCTCCACTGTTCTGACCACCGATTGGATAGAAGGTGTTACCCAAATTAGACGCCGCAAGTGAGAATTGGTTCGTCGGAGATACGTTGTTTGAGTTCCCCATTTCACCCCATCCACCACGGATCTTAAGGTCGCTGAAGATATTTTGGTCTTGCATAAATGGCTCAGCAATTACCCTCCAGGCACCAGAGACCGCGGGGAAGGTACCGTAACGGTTGTTCTCACCAAATACTGAGGAACCGTCCCTTCGAATTACCCCTGTCAGGTAGTACTTCTCGTCAAAGTTGTAGTCCAGTTTACCGAAGATAGAGCTAAAGTTAACCCCTTTTCGGATAAAACTCTGTACTACAGGACTTTGAACAGTAGCAAGTGATACGAAATCCAGATCGGTAGAGAATGGGTTGATACCAGATCCCTGTATCCTTCTTCCTTGTGGTGCTGTTCTTGGAGAAGCGGCACCTTCTATGGCTTCAATTCCTGCAAAAGCTTTGATCTTATGCTTGCCAAAAAGCTTCTCATAAGTAATGGTATTGGTAAAGGTCCACTGGAAACCGTATTCAGATGCTTCAAAGAAGCTGAAACTAGCCTGTGGCTCAGAATCTCCCAGATACCTAAAGTTGTAGTCTAACTGATTAAAGTTGTAGTACTGCCCTCCAATGCTACTTCTGATCACAAGTCCTTCTATGGGCTTGAGCAAGGCATAGAAGTTACCGAATGCCTCTATAGAGTAGGCTTGATCGGATCCACGATCCTGAGCCAGCCTCCTAACCGGGTTACGAGGGTTGTTAAATCCTGCAGCCCTGGTACTGGCGTAGCTTCCAAACTCATCAAAAACAGGAATTATCGTTGGCATTCTGTAAGCAGAAAGCACCTCGGATTCGTCATCCGCGATACCCTGACCTCCATTGCCCCCAGTTTGTCCTCTTACAGAGTTATAGGTCCCCTGAAGATTCTCCCCAAGACTTAACCAGGGAGTAATGTCCCACTCAGAATTAAACCTTACTGTATATCTGTCCTGCTCATTCTCCAGAAGGATACCATCCAGAGACTGTAAACCAAGACCTACATAAAAGCGGCTGTTTTCAGTACCTCCGTCAAAACCAAGACTAATTCTTGTTGCAGGGGCCAATCTGGTGATTTCTTTATACCAGTTAGTTCCCGCAAGGTTTGGCCTGATAAGAAAAACGTTCTCAGGATCAGCCTCGAAGTTAGCCTGGATCTGAGCCAGGTTGATATCACTTTCAAATACCCCGTTCTGACCGTCTGCGTGCAGGTAGTCAGGGAATCTTGGTGTTGGATCGGACCCGTACTGAGGGTGAGTATACTGAGGAGCTGTTCCGTTAGCAACCGCGTTGTTTTCGTAAGCAATGTGCGTATACTGGGCCATTTGCTGAGGGTTCAGCATCTCAGGAGAACCGTTAACATTAGGGTCGGTAACACCACTTTGAATGTTTAAAGTAATGTCTGTCTTTTTGGCTCTTCTACCTTGTCTAGTGGTGTAAACGATTACCCCGTTCGCAGCACGTGCACCATAAATGGAAGCCGCGGCTGCATCCTTAAGTACTGTAGTCGTCTCAATATCATCCGGACTCAGGAAGTTGATATTAAGTACTGGTACACCATCCACTACGTAAAGTGGTTCGTTACCACCAAAAGCTCCGAATCCACGAACACGGATCTGGCTGGCAGTACCAGGCTGCCCGTTTGTTACAACGGTTACACCCGCAACCCTACCTGCTAACTGCTGTTCTACGTTACCGGAAGGAATTGCTGCCAATTCTTCTGCTTTAACAATAGAAACCGCAGCGGTAGTCTCTCTCTTGGTCTCAGTAGTATACCCTGTTACAATCACTTCATCCAGAGCCAGACCTTCTTCCAATTGTACATTGATAGTAGTTTGGTCTCCAACGGAAATCTCCGCATTATTGTAACCTGTGTACGAGAACACCAATACGTCCCCAGGACTGGCTGTAATGGAGTAGTTCCCATCAAAGTCTGCTGCCGCACCTGTTGTAGTACCTTTGACCACAACGTTTGCACCCGGTAGCGGAACTCCTTGATTATCTGTAATTGTTCCTGTAATGGTGGATTGAAACATTGCTGCCATCTCAGGTTTTTCGTAATTCGCTATTGGTCCCGCAAGAGCAAACGAACTAACAAAGCACAGAAGCAAAGAAAAAACCTTAAAACTCGAGCTTTTACGCTGTCGGGAATAAGGTTTTAACGAATGAGAATCATTTTTTTGAATCATAATCATTTGTTGTTTAGTTAGTTTTAAATAATTGAGTTTCACGGTTTTGAGAACATTTTTTACGAAAACGATTGCGTGAAAATGTTAATAAAACCTATAAATTTTTGATAATATTAATAAAATTATGGGAATAATATAGAGATACTACACAATATTTTGTCATTTATTACCAATATAAATAATCTTATTTCATTTGTGATAAAATCAACATTTGCTTTTTCATAAGTTAATTCTTATAAGACCTTTACCAAATTCTTAATAAACTGCAAGTCACGGAAATACGCCAAAAAAACAACACCCTCATAACCAAAAGGATAAGAGGGAGTTGTCATCGCTACTAAAGATATTTGCATATCCTTAATTACCTGCCCGGGATAGTTTTGCCCGGTATCCCTGGACAGGGGTCTTCAAAAAAATAAACAAGAACAGTTACTGTTATATTACATGGTCATAAGACCTTTATTCTTTTCAATCAGTGCCATTATGCTCTCTACTGAGGAGGTCGTATTCATTCCGTCTTCAGGCGTATGCTTACAGTAATTGACCAATACCTCCAGACTACTGGTCGCGATGTGCATACGCGAGTCGGAGGAGGCATAATAGATATATACCTTACCGTCTTCATCTGCTATCCAACCGTTGCAAAACAATACATTGCCTACATCCCCAATGATCTCCTCCGCATTAGGAGCCATCAGATAACCGCCCGGTTGATAGATCACCTTGTCTATCTCCTCCAGATCGGTCATAAAAGCATACAGCACATAACGCAAACCGGCAGCCGTATTGCGAACGCCATGCGCAAGATGTAACCAGCCTTCAGGAGTTTTCAAGGGGGATGGTCCCTGGCCATTCTTCATTTCATATATAGTGTGATACCTTCTCGGATTGATAATGCGTTCATCTTCCAATACCGGATAGCTCATATCACTTATGTATCCCAGGCCGATACCCCCTCCTGAACCTGTATCTATAAAGCCGTCCTGTGGTCTGGTATACAAGGCGTATTTACCGTTTATAAATTCCGGATGCAGGGTTACATTTCGCTGCTGGGCGGATCCGCAAATTAGGTTTGGAAGCCTTTCCCATTGTTTGAGATCCCTGCTTCTGATAATTCCGGCCTTCGCCACGGCGGAAACCGTATCATATGGCTGTGCCGAAGGATCCTTACGCTCAGCACAAAAGATACCATATATATAACCGTCTTCATGGGCCACCAGACGCAGGTCGTATGCATTGATGTCTGGTTCGTCGTTTTGTGGTAATACCAGAGGTTTCTCCCAAAACCTGAAATTGTCTATGCCGTTCTCACTTTCAGCGAAAGCGAAGAAAGATTTTCTATCGCTTCCTTCTACCCGCACTGCAAGCAGGTATTTTCCCTTCCATTTTATTGCCCCGGCGTTAAATGCCGCATTCACCCCAATTCGCTCCAAACCAAAGGGGTTGGTTTTCTGGTTCAGATCATATCTCCAGTTAACAGGGATATGATCCGCAGTTATGATGGGATATTGATAACGGGTAATGATCCCATTGGACTCTGGCACAGGCGAATTGGTTCTTCCGACAAGACGTTCGTAGTTCTCGAACAGCTTGTCGTAGTTTTTAATTCTCTTCAATGCGGATGTCTTTGTCATTGTGTTCCTTTAAAGTTGTTCATCCAACGTATTCCACCAGTACTTCTTTAACAGGATGGCACATAGCACGAACAAAGCCAGTGTAATACCCGTATAGAGATACTCCCTTAATATGAGATATATAGGTAGGGCGACTAAAAGGGTTTGAGCTGTAGTACCGATGAAAATGTTGAACATATCTCTTTTGAATGCCTTATTGCTTTTGAATTCCGTATCCTCCCTGAGCACAGCTTCCTTTACGGGCCCCCAGAATCCCCAGGGTCTGGTACGCCGGTAAAATTCTTTTAATACTGAAAGCTCTGTTGGCTTTCCCGCGTAAGTCCCCAGAATACATCCGGCTGTAGTAATGAGTAATAATAAAGGGAAGAGGTAAAGTTCCAGGGTTTCCTTAAAGACCAAAGGGAAAAGAATAGCGGGGATCAATCCGGAGAGCATCCCCCAGAAATAACCTTCTCCGTTAAAACGCCACCAGTGCCATTTCAAAAGGTTAGATACCACATAACCTCCCCATAAGGCGGAGACTATCCATTGGGTGATGGAATTGACGTCCTCAATAAAACATCCCAGTACTATGCTGATCACTACCACCAGAATACCACTGGAATAATTCATCCGTTTTACCTGTTTGGCCGAGGCGTCTTTCCGGTATCTCAAATAGACGTCATTTACCAAATAAGCCTGTGCCGCGTTTAAAGTGCCCGCAAAGGTCGACATAAAGGCCGCCAACAATCCCGCCAGGAGCAGGCCGGTCAGTCCTACGGGAACGAATTCACTAATCGCGGAAGGAAGAATGTTCTCAAAGTCGATCGTACCGTTCCTGTTCAGATCCAGTTTATCGTAAAAGAGAATACCCAGAATGGCAAAACCGCCTATCATTAAATATCTGGTGGGCATTAAGGCAAGCGAAACGAATCCACTCATCTTTGCCGCTTCTTTTGGCGTTTTGGTGGAAAGGATCTTTTGCATATCGTAATTAGGCGCCGGTCCTGCAATACTGGCCAGGATTCCTTTAAAAACCACCAACATGAAAAACAGGCCAAACAACGTATAACCGTCGGAGGCTATTTTCGCGTTTACCTCATTGATAATTCCACTCCAGTCAATATCCAGTTTCCATCCAAAAAAGGGATCCATCCAACCAGCGGGAACATCCAGGGCATTTGTCCCTATCGCCTGCCATGCAATAACAGCAATGGCAACAGCGGAAATGGTCATAATGGTGAACTGCAGCAGATCTGCCCATACAATGCCAGACATCCCACCCAACACCGCGTAGAACACTGCAAAAAGTGTAAAAATTGTTCCGTAAAAATGCGGAACAAATTCCTGTGGAACATGAAAGGGAACATAAGCGCTTATGAGCTCCCATGGGATGAAGATCTCCACGAATTTCCCCAGTCCTATAAAACCGTAAGCCAGGAAACCGAGACAACTTACTATTGCGAAAGCCACAACGATGCTGTGCGATAATTTTCCACCACGGCCCTCCCCAAAACGGAAGAGTATCCATTCTGCCCCGGTAGTTACGTTTGATCTGCGCAACCATGAGGACAGGTAAACCATCAGAAATATTTGATTGAAAACAGGCCATAGCCAGGGTATCCAAATGCTTTTGAGCCCGTAAACAAAAGTCAGGGTTACCAGCCACATGGTTCCGGAAATATCGAACATTCCAGAGGCATTGGATAAGCCAAGCATATACCAGGGTAGAGACTTGCCACCCAACAGGTAGTCATCCTTGCTCCTTTGAGCCCTTTTTCTAAGAATGAGCCCAATCAGGACAGTGGCCAGAAGGTATAACAGTATTATTACAATATCCAGTCCGCTTAGCATACTCTTACCGGAATAAGAAATTCGGAATGACGGAATAACTCAAAATATCTTCAGAATTTTGATGATTTTATTATCTAAATCGGAGAATAGTGGGGATGCTATTGCTAAATCATTAGGATCAAATCTAAAATATTTGTTATCATTGCCATGATATTATTTTATCATTTCAAGAACTAAAAATACCAAGATGTCGATCTAATGGATATTCTCAAAAGGATCCATAGAGAAATTACACCCTTGTCCAGTCAGGACAGTTTTCTGGTCTTTGATCGTGTCAAGGATTTCTTTGACTACCCCGTTCATTTTCACCCCGAATTGGAACTCAACTTTATTTCCAATGGTAAGGGGATCCGGCGAATAGTTGGTGACAGCATCGAAGAAATCAGTGACCTGGAACTGGTTCTGGTTGGTTCAAATCTGTTTCACGGTTGGGAACAGCACGTTTGCACCAGGCGTAACATACATGAGATCACTGTGCAATTTCACAATGATCTTTTCGGTTCTGCTTTCCTGGACCGACGGATCATGAAGCCTCTAAAGGATATGTTCATCAGATCTGCCCATGGTATACTATTTTCAAAGGAGGAAACTGAAATCCTGGCTCCAAGGATATTGAGGGTTTCTAAACTCGGAGGGATAGACTATTTCATCGAGTTGTTTTCCATTCTTTACGACCTGGCCAATTCAAGGAATCAAAGATTGCTTTCTACCACCACCATCCATCTGAATAGTTTTGAGAACAACGACAAGCTCAAAACACTATACGACTATGTTCAGGAGAATTACGCGAATAAGATCACACTTAAAGAAGTGTCCGAAATGATGAACATGAGTAGTGTTTCCTTTAACAGGTTCATCAAAAAAAGAACGGGAAAGACTTTTGTGGAATACCTTAACGATGTCAGGATCGGTTATGCCTCCAGGTGGTTAATAGAACGCGATCTTAGTATTTCGGAGATTGCTTTTCTCTGTGGCTTCAACAGTATCGCTAATTTCAACAGGGTATTTAAGAAAGCCAAAGGAAGGACACCTTCCGTATACAAGCAGGAGTTTTCGGGGATCAAGAGGGTATTGTAAGAAGTTGTCTGTTGTAAGAAGGCCAGCTTCGCAGATTTTATCCATTTACCCACATATTTTTTCAATCTAAGATTAGTCCCAAATTATTCCCTGAAAAAATGTAATTTAAAGCTCTATATACAAAATTCATTTGACTACCAACTAAGCGAATATTATGCAAATAAAAGAGTCAGCAACGGTTTACGATGCTATTATTGTAGGTTCCGGAGCGGGAGGGGGCATGTCTACCAAGGTCCTGGCGGATGCCGGACTTAATGTGGCCGTGGTGGAAGCAGGCCCGTTTTTTGATCCTAAGGACCCCAAACAACAAACACAATTGAAATGGCCCTATGAGTCACCCAGAAGGGGTGCGGGTACCACCCGGGTATTTGGCGAGTGGGATATGGCCTATGGAGGATGGGAGATAGAAGGACAACCCTATACCCACAAGGACGGAACAAAATTCGATTGGTATCGATCACAGATGCTCGGTGGAAGAACCAATCACTGGGGAAGGATTTCACTTCGTTTTGGCCCTAAGGATTTTAAGCATAAGGATGTGGATGGCCTTGGAGATAACTGGCCGATTGGATACGAGGATGTAAAACCTTATTACGACAGGCTCGATAAGCTCATCGGTGTTTTTGGCACCAACGAAGGCTTACCCAATGACCCGGATGGATTTTTCCTGCCGCCACCCAAACCAAGGCTGCACGAATTGTTCTACATAAAAGGTGCGCGAAAATCTAAAATGCCGGTGATCCCATCAAGGATGTCTATGTTGACCAAAAAGATCAACAACGAAAGAGGGGTTTGCTTTTATTGTGGCCAATGCGGCAGGTCTTGCCAGGTTTATGCCGACTTTTCATCCGGTTCCTGCCTGATCTTCCCCGCGCAGAAAAGCAGGGGGCAGGTAGACCTTTATGTGAATTCTATGGTACGGGAAGTTACCACAAACGAAGAAGGTAAAGCGACCGGGGTTTCCTATATTAACCGGGAAGACAGAAAGGAATACAAGCTCAGGGGAAAGGTGGTAATATTGGCAGCATCTGCATGTAGCTCTGCACGTATCCTCCTGAATTCCAAGAGTAAACAGCACCCGAATGGCCTTGGAAATAGCAGTGATCTGGTAGGGAAGTACCTCCATGATTCCACAGGCGCTAGTCGGGCCGGGTTTATTCCGGGTCTTATGAACCGCAAACTCTCTTACAACGAAGATGGTGTTGGCGGAATGCATGTATATACCCCCTGGTGGCTTGATAATAAGAACCTGGATTTCCCCCGCGGTTATCATATCGAGGTCTGGGGAGGAATAGGAATGCCCAACTACGGATTTGGATTCAACCCGAATGAATTCAATAAATTCTTCGGACTGCCTACCGGTGGTTATGGAGAAGGATTGCGGGCCGACGTTAAGAAGTACTACGGATCGGTCATCGGATTCGGAGGAAGGGGAGAAGCAGTGGCCAGAAAGGATAATTACTGCGAAATTGACCCGACCACTGTCGATAAATTTGGAATACCCGTATTGCGTTTCCACTATAAATGGTCTGACTTTGAGCGGAACCAGGCCAAACATATGCAGGCAACCTTTGAAGAACTCATACACAATATGGGCGGAGAAGTGTTGGGAGATACCCCTACCAAAGAGCAGGATTACGGATTACTGGCACCAGGAAAGATCATACACGAGGTTGGAACAACCCGTATGGGAGACGATCCCAAGACCTCTGTTACCAACAAATTCCAGCAGTTACACGATGCGGACAATGTCTTTGTAACTGATGCGGGACCCTTTGTTTCACAGGCAGATAAAAACTGTACCTGGACCATATTGGCGCTCTCAATGCGGGCCTCAGAATATATTGTAGAGCAATTAAAACAACAAAATATCTAGGAGATGGATAGAAGAAAAAGTATAAAGTCAATTATTCTGGGTTCTGTTGCCGGAGGACTGGCGGTTCACGGTTGCAAACCGGAGGGAGCCGCAATTGAAGAAGAAACAGTATCCACCGATGAGAAGTATTTTGGAAGAACCCCTGAAGAACTGGAACTGATAGAGAAGCTTAATGCGGAGCAATTCTTTAACGAACACGAGTTAGAAACAATTGATGTACTCAGTAACTTAATCCTTCCTCCTAATGAGAATGGCGGACCGACGGAAGCAGGTGTTCCTGAGTTTATTGAGTTTATGGCGAAGGATATTCCAGAGTTACAGACTACGCTCAGGGGTGGTCTGATGTGGCTGGACCACAAGAGCAATACGGATTTCGGGACGGAGTTCAAACTCACCGAAGAAGCCAAGCAAAAACAGATACTGGATCCTATTGCCTTTTACGATGCCGAGGTGCCTATGGACGAACAGGCCCTGGAAATACAATTCTTTAGCCTGATGCGTAACCTGACCCTAACCGGTTATTATACCTCAAAGATGGGAATAGAAGACCTTGGTTATAAAGGGAATATGCCCAATGTGTGGGATGGGGTTCCCCAGGATGTACTGGATCAGCATGGGGTGGCCTATGAAGAAGAATGGCTGGCAAAATGCGTGGATCAGAGTAAAAGAGGGGTTATCGCCGAATGGGATGAGAATGGCAATCTTTTAACTTAAATTTTCTTTACTGAAATGAAGCGCAGGGTCATCTGTTTGTTGTTTTTATTAACAGCCTCGGGGCTTTTCGCGCAGGAAATAGGCTTGCAGCTGTATAGCCTGAGAAATGAGTTTAAGAAAGATGTTCCTGGTACTTTCGCGTTGATCAAAGACTGGGGGTTCACCAAGGTAGAGGATGGGAATGACGGTACTCAGGGGTATACCATGCAAGAGTACCTGAAACTGCTCTCAAAGTATAACCTAGAAATCGTAAGTGCCAGCGCATCCTTTGAGGAACTGGAAAAAACACCTGAAACCGCTCTTAAAAGAGCCCAGGCTTATGGTTCTATATATCTGGTTTGTTTTTGGATCCCCCATGAAGGGACCAACTTTACAGCCGAGGATACCAATAAGGCTATAGAAGTATTTAACAAGGCCGGAAAACTGCTTAAGGAAAACGGCATTACTCTTACCTACCACCCACACGGTTATGAATTCCGGCCCCATGGCGATACTTCACTTATGGACCATATGATACGGTCTGCAAAACATTTTGAATTTGAAATGGATGTGTATTGGTTCGCACATGCCGGGGAAGATCCGGTGGAATGGCTCAAACGCTATCCGAATCGTTTCAAACTCATGCATTTAAAGGACTGTAGAAAAGGTGTTAAAGGAAACAACACCGGACAGTCCGATGTAGAGACCAATGTTGTGCTGGGTACAGGACAGATTGATATTGCTGCCGTAGTGGCTGAAGCGAAACGTTTGGGCCTTGAGTATTTGTTTATTGAGGATGAATCCTCCAGGGTAGTAGAACAGGTTCCCGTGAGCCTGGAATTTTTAAAGGGATTGGATTGATTCCTGAATTTGAAAAAACCTAAGCAATTAAAATATGAAAACAAGATCGATAACACTAGTACTGGCCATGGCCATAAGCCTGGGGAATCTCTGTGCCCAGGAAGTAGGATTACAGTTTTACAGCTTGCGAAACCAGTTCAAAAAAGACGTGCCGGGAACTCTTGAATTGATCAATTCCTGGGGAATTACAAAATGTGAGGGTGGGGGCACTTATGGCCTGCCAATGGGGAAGTTTCAGGCCATGCTCAAAAAGAACAATCTGGATGTGGTAAGTGTAGGGGCTTCCTTTGAAGACCTTGCCAAAGACCCGGCTAAAGTTATTGCCAACGCCAAGGCATTCGATGCAAAATTTGTAATGTGCGCCTGGATCCCACACGACGGAGATTCTTTCACTATTGAGGATACCAAAAACGCTACGGAAGTATTTAACAAGGCCGGCAAATTAATGAAAGAGGAAGGCATTACGCTGACATATCACGCCCATGGCTATGAATTCAGGCCTTACGAAGATGGTACCCTATTTGACTACATGGCCAAGAATGCCAAGGATTTCGCATTTGAAATGGACGTATACTGGGTGCACCACGGTGGGGAAGATCCGGTAGGATTGCTGAATAAGTATCCGGAAAAATTTGTGCTGCTTCATCTTAAGGACATGCAGCATGGGGTTAAAGGAAACCATACCGGACACGAAGACGTAGAAACCAATGTGGTACTGGGTACCGGTCAGGTGGATATTGCCGGAGTGGTAAAGCGAGCCAAAGAATTGGGCTATGTAAAATACATGTTCATTGAGGACGAATGTTCCCGCGTGGTTCAGCAGGTTCCTAAGAGTCTGGAATATCTTGAAAGCCTGGAAGAATGATTCCCCTGAGGAAGGCCTTTGCTGCCGCCCTTACGTTATGCTTCCTGATATGTTCTTGCGCGGATTCTGAGAGATCTGAGCCGGAAGAGCTACCTAACATCATCTGGCTTGTTGCCGAAGATCAGTCGCCTCAGTTTTTTCCGATGTATGGAGACAGCACCATCTCCTTACCTAATTTGGAATCTCTTGCGGAGGATGGAGTGGTCTTTACCAATGCCTACAGCCCGGTGCCGGTATGTGCCCCAGCGAGAAGCGCCATAATTACGGGCATGTACCCCACAACTTTGGGGACACATAATATGAGGACCTACGCGCCCTGGCGCGAGATGAATGAACCCAGTATTGGTGTCCCTAACTACTCTCCACAGGTACCGGATGGGGTGAAGATGTTCACCCAATACCTTCGGAAAAAAGGTTACTACTGTACCAATAATGCCAAGGAAGACTACAATTTCAAAAAGCTGATCTCCGCCTGGGATGAAAGCGGGAACAATGCGCATTGGCGTAACAGGACGGATGATTCTCCTTTCTTCTCAGTGTTTAACTTTAATGTTTGCCATGAATCAGGGATCTGGAGGAATGGCGAAAAGGAATTGTATGTTTCCGCCGATGCGGTTCCGGTACCGCCGTATTTTCCGGATACCCCGGTAATCCGGCACGACCTGGCCGTCAACTATAGCAACCTAAAACGCATGGACGAGCAATTGGGGGAGATACTTCAGCAATTAAAAAGTGAAGGCCTTTACGAAAAGAGCATCATCTTTTTTTACGCGGATCACGGCGGACCATTTCCCCGGCACAAAAGAGCGCTTTACGAAACCGGATTAAAGGTTCCTATGGTGATCAAGTTTGCGAATAATGCAGGGAACAGGACCAGGGACGACAGGTTTATCAGTTTTATAGACCTGGCCCCAACCGTGCTGTCATTGGCAGGAATTGAACCTCCAAAGGTCATGCAGGGAAAAGCGCAGTTCGGTCCATATGAATCTTCTGAAAAAGTTGCCTATACCTTTCATTCGTCAGACCGATTTGATGAAATGAGGGACAGGCTTCGTGCAGTTCGCTCCAGGCGGTTTAAATACATCCGGAATTATAATACAGACATAAGTAATGCCCTTCCGGTATCGTACCGGGAACAAATGCCAATGATGCAGGAGCTAATGGCTCTCAATACTGCCGGGAATCTGGATTCAGTGCAATCCCTGTGGTTCAGACTTCCCAAGCCGGAAGAAGAATTATACGACCTTGAGAACGATCCCTATGAATTCAAAAACCTGGCGACTGTAGAAGAATATCAGGACACCTTATTGCATCTAAGGAAGGTGCTGAATAACTGGATTAGTGAAACCAATGATATGGGCAGATACCAGGAACAGGAGCTTATCTCAAGGTGGTTGCCAGGAGGTAAACAACCCAGGCTGTCCGAAGTTACACTCCTGGAACAAGGGGATAGCGTAACCCTGTCCTGTTCAAAACCGGATGCTACTATACTGTGGAGACCAAAGAACGACACCATTTGGAAGATCTATGATCAGGCGCTACCGTTAAATAAGCCTTTTTATGCCAAAGCGGAGCGCATAGGTTACGAAGACAGTGAGATACTGGAATACCAGTAGCTACTAATCCAATTTTTTGAAGAGCAATAGGCGTACGTCGATGGCTTCTGCGCCTGGAATGTCTGAAGCATCAAGTCTAAGCCTTCCACTTGTTTTATCCAGGTTAATCGTGCCCAACACCAGGGGTTTAAAATCTTTGACATAGGATTCTATCCTGGGGTCGCGGTCGTGCTCCATCCCTTTTAAAGGAGGATCGTGTGCTTCTTTGATCTTCTTGCTAACTTGGTTCTCACCCATGGAAAGCGAAATGGTAGCGCCTGTATTTTCAGGTTTGCAGCTGTAATAGAGGGTCACTTCGTATTCGCCGGCACTCAGTACATCCACCTCCCAACTAATAAAATCTGTAGCACTTTTCCAGTTGGTAAAAAAGGAGCAATTGGGATATTTATTACTCCGTTGAATGTTACCATGGCCTTGCCCGTCACGGGCCGGAAGTTGTGTTAGTTCAAAACCGGGATATCCCAGCGTAAAGGGCCTGCTTTCGCTATCCCTGGACGGAGGTGCGGTTTGGGCTAACCATTTTGCCTTGACCAACTTCAGGTTTTCAAAGACCCCAGGATTATCATCGGAAACATCCAGGGTCTGGCCGGGATCCTGCGACATATCGTATAACCGGTCTTCATGATCCAACCGAAATTCCTGGGAGCGTATACTCGTTCTGCCATTCCAGTGGTTGTAAACATAACGCTCATCCCAATTCACATCTTCCTCAAAAATCAAAGGTGCAAGGCTTTTGCCGTCCGGGGGTTCGGCTGTTTTGATATCCAATCCGGCCAGATCGGCCAAAGTGGGCAAAATATCAATAGCACTTGCGATATCCGCTATGCTTTTTCCAGCTGAAATGGAATCCTTCCATTGTATAAAAAATGGTGTGCGGACCCCTCCTTCGTCCGTGGATCCCTTTTTCCCTCTCATGCCTCCGTTCCACCGCCATCCGTTCGGACCGTTATCTGAAAGGTATATCACGATGGTGTTTTCCTCAAGCCCGGCCTGCCTGATCTTTTCCATTAGTCTACCGATATTATAATCGATATTCTCCACCATAGCTAAGGCCGCTCTCGTAAAATTGATATTTTCCCGGGTGCTGTCGCGGTATCTCATGCCCAGTTCTCTGGACTCAAACTTTTTCCAATACTCATCCGGAACCTGCATAGGACTATGAGGGGTATTATAGGGTAAATACAAAAAGAATGGATTTTCACGGTTTTGTTCGATAAAGGACATGCCCTTCTCTGTAAGATCGTCTACAAGGAAACCCTTGCCCTTTACGGGGTGTCCGTTGTGTTCCAGAAAGGGTTCGAAATAGTTGCCCCAGTGCCCTGAGGCAAAACCGTAGAAATCGTCAAACCCCCTGGCATTGGGATGGTAAGGTGGTTGCATGCCGTTGTGCCACTTTCCGTAAGCCGCGGTCGCGTAACCGGAATTCCTGAAAACCTCGGCAATGGTGGTTTCCCCAAGGTTAAGGCGTTCTCCGCCAGCAGAAGTATCGTATATGCCAAGTCTGGTAAAATAACGACCGGTCAGCAGCTCAGCCCGGGTCGGGGAGCATACAGGTTGTACGTAAAAGTTCTCAAAACTCGCCCCATTTTTGGCCAGAGCATCGATATTCGGCGTACTCAGGTTGCTGTTGCCCTGAATGCTGAGGTCTCCCCAGCCCTGATCATCAGCCATGATAAGCACGATGTTTGGTTTTCTATCTACTCTGGCTTCCTGAGTCTGTTGGCATCCCATTTCAGAAGCGATCAGAATACTGAGAAACAGGAGCTTATAAATATGCGTATCAACTTTTTTAAACACCATATTGGGCTCTATTTGTCCGGCTCAAATCCATTGTTGGATATAACATCTTTAAACCATAGCGCGGATTCCTTAGGTATGCGTTCCAGGGTCTCATAGTCTACATAGGTTATCCCAAAGCGCTTGGAATAGCCCAGGGCCCATTCAAAATTGTCCATAAAAGACCAGACAAAATAGCCTTTGAGGTCCACGCCCTGCTCCATAGCCTGGTGGCATGCAGTCAGATAAGACTGCAGATAGTCTTTGCGAACAGGGTCATGTACTTTGCCATCTTCAGGTTTGTCGTCCAGAGCACAGCCGTTTTCTGTGATATAGATCGGAGGATTATCATAACGCTCGCTGATCCACTCCAGCAGTTTTTTACAGCCCCAGGGGAGTATGGCCCAATTCATAGTTGTCAGCTTCCATTCCGGACCAGCGGTAAGCTGTACATACTGATCTTCAAAAATACCCCCGTTGCCATAAACGGCGTTTTGCACTTCCTCACCAGGAGGGACATCGGAGGCATAGAGCCCGGTATAATGATTTAGCCCAAAAAAGTCTGAGGAACCTTTTATGAGTTCTCTGTCTTCTTCGCTGAATTCAGGTAAGCGATCACCAACCCGTTCCCGCATTACTGCAGGGTAATCTCCAAAATAGATCGGATCTGCGAACCAGCCCAGGAAAAATTCAAGCGATCTTTGGGCCGCTTCAACATCAGATGCTTCATCTGTCAGAGGCTCCCGCCAATCGCAATTATTGGTAATCCCAATAACACCTTTTTGGCTTGGCTGATATTTTGTACGGTAATTTGCTACGGCTTTCCCATGGGCCCTTAGCAGATTATGCGCTACGATATACGGCTCTTCCCTGGATTTTCTGCCAGGAGCAAAAACGCCTTCAGCATAACCGAGGATCGAGACGACCCAGGGCTCGTTCAGGGTGATCCAGTGCTTTACCCGGTCTCCGAAATTCGAAAAACAGAGCTCGGCATAAGCTTCAAAGTAATCCGCGATATCCGGGTTGAGCCAGCCGTCTTTCTCAGTGTGCAGGGCCAGTGGCAAGTCCCAATGATACAGCGTTATCCAAGGCGTTATCCCGTATTTTAAGAGTTCGTCTATGAGGTTGTTATAGAAGTGGATACCTTCGGGATTAGGTTTGCCTTGCCCATCTGGCTGTATGCGGCTCCAGGAGATGGAAAAACGGTAAGCTTTTAACCCCAGATCTCCCATCAGCTTAACATCCTCTTTATAGCGGTTGTAGTGATCGCAGGCGATATCAGCATTCTCATTGTTATGGGTCCTGCCCGGAGTATGAGCATGGGCGTCCCAGATGCTCCAGGCACGGCCACCCTGGGTTGCCGCCCCCTCTATCTGATGGCTTGAGGTGGCTGTACCCCAAAGAAAATTGTCGGGAAATTTTATCATTTACAGAAATACATTAAAATGGTAGATAACTAGTCTAAATGCTATAAGCTTTGTGATAGACCGTCTCAAACACGAAATATATTAATAATTTTATGCCTGTGGCAACTCAAAATTATCAGTATATTCATCAAAACAACCATGAACAACATCCGAATTCTTCTTATTCTGCTACTTATTGCAGCCTGTAAAGACCATAAAAGATCACAGATTAACGAAAGCGAAAATATGCCTGAAGCACAGGAAATTAAGGCTCCTTTGCCAGATGATAAACCCGTTCTGAGGTCTTTTGAAGGCCTGGCGGATACTACTTTTGTCAGGCTGGCAGACTTTAGTGAGGATTTCCTCTACGATATGCGTTACGCAACGGAGAACAATTTTCTCAAGGCCAAGGTTTACGACTGCCCGGAATGTTACACCAGGGTGATGACTGCCAAAGCTCTTATAGCTGCTAATAAAGATTTTATGAAAAAGGGGTATAAGATCAAGTTTTTTGATTGCTATCGCCCGAATTCAGTTCAATACAAAATGTGGGAAATTGTACCTAATCCGCAGTACGTAGCGGATCCCGTTAAGGGTTCCATACACAACAAAGGCGGAGCGGTAGATATCACCCTCGCAACCCTTGATGGAGTAGATCTGGATATGGGAACGGATTTTGATTTTTTTGGTAAAAGGGCCTATCACGATAATATGGACCTGCCCCGGGAAATATTGGACAACAGGAAACTATTGAAAGAGGGTATGGAAAGTCATGGTTTCTGGGGAATACGTACGGAATGGTGGCATTACAACTTAACCGCGTCATCTAACCAGAAGATAGCTGATTTCAAATGGGAATGTAAATAATATGAACAAACCAACTTATTTTTTCCTGGCAATGTTGCTGTTTTCAACTGGGATATATGCTCAGGATACCATTATGCCACTTTGGCCTGAAAGCATTCCCAACCGCATTTCGGAAAACGAGAAAGAAGTAAGGGAAAAGGGTGATATCCTTAGGATAAGCAAAGTGCAAATTCCCAGTATTGAAGTATACCTTCCTGCCCCGGCAAACCGCAACGGCCAGGCGGTGCTCATATTTCCAGGAGGTGGCTATCACATCCTGGCTTACGATTGGGAAGGTACCGATATAGCCAAATTTCTCAATTCCAGAGGGATTGCGGGAATAGTGGTGAAGTATCGCTTACCTACTTCCGAAGCGCTGACCGAAAAGCACAAAGTACCTTTACAGGATGCGCAACGCGCCATGAGACTTGTTCGTTCCAGGGCCGCGGAATGGAAAATCGCTACAGACAAGATCGGTATCATGGGATTTTCTGCAGGCGGGCACCTGGCTTCAACACTGGGGACACATTTTAATGAGGACGTTTATAAGGCCAAAGACTCCCTAGACCAGATGAGCGCCAGACCGGATTTTATGACCCTGGTTTATCCGGTGATCACCTTTACCGGTGAGGCTACTCACCAAGGATCTAAAAAGGCCTTAATTGGTGAAAATCCGCCATCGGAACTCGTAGCGCACTATTCCAATGAGTTACAGGTAAGTTCTGAAACTCCGCCGACCTTGCTCATCCATGCGGTGGATGATTTGGGAGTTCCGGTAGAGAACAGTCTGCTATTTTTTGAGGCTTTAAAAGCAAATAAGGTGCCTGCCACCATGCATATTTATCCCAAAGGGGGACACGGGTTTTCATTGGCCCTGAGCGATCCCTATCTGCGAAGCTGGACCGATCGGCTTTTGGAATGGCTGGAAACTATGGACTAAATTATAGGAAATCTTCAGGTAGCGGATGTTTCCAGGGATCCCTGTAAGGGCGCTTTAGTTTTTCAGTGACCTCGGGATCACCTACCACAATTCGCTTTTCAGGGTCGTAGACCACGGGCCGCTTAGCTTCCATGGACAGATTTGCCAGTATACAGCTGGCCGAAGATATATGGCCTTCCAGAATGTCCGCGACAGGTTTTGTGCCCTTGTCAATAGCGGCCAGAAAATCCAACATATGCAGTCTTGTCGCTGGTGCGGCATTTAGTTCTATTCCTTTTTCTTCAAGGTCTTCCGGATATTTTTCTTTTTCGTAAACTACATCCATATGCACGGGTTTTCCATCCCCGTAGGGTACGAAATCGTACTGCATGGTGCTTCCGGAGAGTGTTCCCTTTTCCCCAAACAATTTGAAAGACCAGGGGTATTCCGGATCCGGAGGGTTGCCCCAGCTGCGATGTTGCCATACACAATTGAGCTCTTCGTATTCAAATAGGGCACTTTGGGTATCAGCGATATTTGATTTTCCATCTTTTTGAACGTAAATGCCACCTGTGGAACTGATTCGGTTTGGCCAATCCAGCTTTAGCATCCATCGCACCGTATCCAGCATATGCACGCACATATCGCCCATTATTCCATTGCCGTATTCCATGAAGGTCCTCCACCACCTTTTATGGGGTAAACCGTCATAGGGTCTGAGTGGAGCGGGACCTGTCCACATCTCGTAATCCAGGAATTCCGGAACTTCTTCCAGTGGTGGATTCCCGTTGGCCCTCATGTGGAAATAGCAACACATCTCTACATGCGAAATCTTCCCCAGTAATCCTTTATCAACAATTTCCTCTTTGGCGTGTATCAGGTGAGGGGTGCTTTTGCGCTGGGTACCTACCTGTACCACCCGGTTGTACTTGCGTGCTGCGGCTACCATGGCTTCACCTTCTATGACATCCACGCTAATCGGTTTTTGCACATAGACATGGGCACCAGCCTTTAGCGCATCTATGCACTGCAGGGCGTGCCAGTGATCCGGAGACCCTATCAGCACCAGTTCCAGGCCATTTTCATCCAACATCTTATTGTAATCTGAATATCCCCGGGGTTTCTTTCCTGATCGCTGCCTTTGGGAGACCAGTGTAGCCACTTCATCTACGAACCTGCTGTCCACATCACAAATGGCGATAACTTCAACATTGGCCACCTGTATAAGCTTAAAAAGGTCGCTGGTACCATACCATCCGGCCCCTATGAGTCCCACTCTCCAGGGCTTGTCCCGATGCATCAATTCAAAGCCATACATCCCGAATGAAGAAAGTACAGCTGCGGCGGTGGCTCCTTTTAGAAAATTCCTGCGATTGATGTTAAATGTTTTGGCTTCCATAGATATGTGTTTGTGCGTATTAGAAGGTTAGATGTTGTAATAAATATACCGATAAAATTTATTAAGAAACCCTTTCGCACAGCAGAACAGCTAGTTTTCCCTGCATTATTGTTGTAAAAAAAACATAATGCTCACCTCCATCCCTGATCCTTAACTTTTTTCTCAGGCTGGCAACGGTTTCCGGGAAATTCCTGGTACTGATATTCGCCTTGGAAAGCTTAAGAGCCCTGATCTGTTTTTTGTTGTATGGTAGCACTTTTTTTACACGGAACCTCCTTCCTGGAAATGTGATCAGTTGGTCGGCGGTATAGAGATGTGAATGTTCATGTAGCTTGTTCAACCCGTACTGCACTCCGATGGTCTTAAAGGCACCGGCCTTCAAAATAGCCGCGTTGGGCTCGTAAAGAAATCCGGAAGGCTCAGAATACGTACTGCTGGCAGACTTTTCAGCTGAAATACGAAAGCCAAACAACTCCTCTGCAGACTTTTTAAGGTTAACCGTTTTGATCAATGGTTCTGCAACAAAACCTTTTTGGATCACCCATAACAATTCCCTCAGCTCATTTTCCACAGCCACAACATGAATTTCCCGCACATTTCCGAGCTCTCGCAGTCCGGCAGTGATATCCAGCAGGGGAGAGGTTTTGATGAGAACATTCTCTGAAACTTCCATTAGGAAATCCAGATGTTGGGTGACATCCGGCAGGCAATCGGAAAGCAAGAAAACCTTTCCTTTTAGCTCGTCTCTTCGAGCAGGGTCCAGGAAGATCCAGTCAAAAGTCCGTTTAGAATTCCGAAGATATTCCAGGCCATCAGCGGGACGTGTTTTGATGTTTTTAGCACCCAATACACCAAAGTTGTGGGCGGCAATTTCAGAGAGATCGGGGTTGATCTCGCAGTGTTCAACTTCTGATATTTTAAGGCTGAAGAAATAACTGTCAACACCAAAGCCTCCGGTAAGATCTATCAGGGAGTTTCCATTCGGAATCCGGGATTTATACTCAGCAGTTAACTGTGAAGAGGTTTGCTCTAACTGAAGCCGGGTAGGGTAGTACACTCCAGGGGTATTGAACCAGACAGGCAACTTGTTCTGGCTTTTTTTTCTCCCTTCTATCTGTTGGGCAAGTTCCTTTTGAGAAATCCCTTCGAAAAGGGGCTTTTTTAGTAAAACTGACAGGATGTCAGTGTTCAAATTTTTGGCTATAAAATCCTGTACACCAGTATTTAATATCTCCTTATTCAAAGTAAAATTATAAATCTTTTGTAAGTCGACTTACAATTTTATTTTCGGCCAGAAATTCCTTCAGAATGACCTTTATCGCGGTATATCCCGGCACCGCGACGATCATTCCGACCACCCCGAAAAGCAGACCGGCGATGATGATGACCAGGAAGATCTCCAGTGGATGGGATTTAACGCTATTGGAAAAAATAAAAGGCTGAGAGAAGAAATTGTCAACCAGCTGACCAATGACCAAACCGATGAGGACCCATCCTGTTTTAGGGAGAATTACTGTGCTAAAATCGAAGCCTAAAAAACTGGTCATAGTAAGGAAGATCATCAGTACTCCACCTATTATCGGACCCACATAGGGAATGATATTAAAAAGGGCGCAAAGGAAGGCAACGACAACAGCGTTCTCCACACCCACAAGCAGCAATGTGATCGTATAGATCACAAAAAGTACCAGGATCTGTAGCAGGAGACCAACGAAATAACGAGAGAGCAAACCGTTGATCTTGTCTATGGATTTCACCGTACCACCTTCCTTGTCATTTGGTACAAATGTCAGCAAACCACGCTGGAACAGTTTACTGTCTTTGAGAAAGAAGAAAGAGATAAAGAGTACTGAAAATAAACCTATGCTCACGGAACTCAGTATGCCCACAAAGGAATTGAGGATGTTGGGAATAAAACCAATATCCAGACCTTGCAGTACACTTTTTTCCAGTTCTGACTCCCGGATGATCTCGTTTACGGCTTCAGGTGAAGCTCCCAGATAGGTAAGGATCTCCTGGTAAAGTGTATTGAAGTTTCTCTGAAGATCGTCTATGTTCAGGAGCGAAAGGTTTTTTCCCTGCTCTGTGATCAGCGGAACAAAAAGGGCAATGATCCCTGCCAGCACTCCTACCATGACCAGCATGGCGATTACAACGGCCAGAGTGTTAGGAAACTTGAGTTTCCTCCTGAGAAATAATACAATGGGTCTGCCTAAGAGCGCGACCACAGCGGCCAATGCCAGGTAAGCCAAAACAGATCGTATGGCATATAAGAAATAAAGGATCAGGGTTATACCGACAAGAATACCGACAGCCCTGAGTATACCTTGGGAGATTTGCCTGGGGGTCATGCGTTAGTTTTTAAATGCGTATTGTATAATATTGGCGCCCATCTGCAGCGCTTTTTGCCGGACTTCTTCCGGATCATTGTGCACTTCAGGGTCTTCCCAGCCATCCCCCAGATCACTTTCGAAAGTAAACAACAAAATCAGTCTGTTTTGGTGAAAAATACCCATGGCCTGCGGCCGTTTCCCGTCGTGCTCGTGAATTTTTGGCAAACCATCCGGGAAGTCGAACTGCTGTGAGAAAATGGGATGATCTGAGCCGAGTTCCTGAAGTTCCTTGTCGGGAAATACTTTAGGGAGTTCTTTTCTCAGGTAAGGCTCCATGCCGTAGTTGTCATCGATATGCAGAAATCCCCCTGAAAGCAAGTAAGTCCGTAGATTTTCGGCCTCTTCATCCGAAAAGAAAATATTCCCGTGCCCGGTCATGTGAACGAAAGGATACTGGAATATGTCCGTGCTACCCACATCCACGGTCTGAGGTTTTGGCGAAATGGTAGTTCCTATAGTTTCGTTGCAAAATTGGATCAGATTAGGAAGGGCGGTAGGATTGGAATACCAATCTCCACCTCCGCCGTATTTCAGTACCCCTATTTCCTGTCCGTTTAAGAGGGAAAATGAAAAAAGAATAAGTAATAGGGTAAGTTGCCTCATATGTTTTCGACCCATTGATTGTATCAAATGTAGCAAATTAAGCGATGAAAAGGACGATTGTATTTACAATAGTATTAGTAGCCCTGATAACTGTGGCATTCACAAGTATAAGTGCTGATAAGACGGAAGCTGTATCGGATAACGATAGGATTGAAGGTAGCTATGAACCCATAGTGGTCCTGGAGCTTTTTACCTCACAGGGTTGCTCAAGCTGCCCATCAGCAGATGCGCTTCTGAAACGCGTAAAGCAAGAAGGAAACGACAGGGTTTTCACCTTGTCTTATCACGTGGATTATTGGAATTATATCGGATGGGAGGATCCCTTCAGCAAGCCGCGCTTTGCCAAAAAGCAGGGGATATATAATCATAAATTCAGGAATAGGAGCAATTACACCCCACAGTTGGTGGTTAACGGTATGGAACACTTTGTAGGTTCCAATAGTTCCAGAATGAATGCTGCCCTTAAGGACTATGGCAAAAAGAAAGCAGCGAATAAGATCAGCCTGAGCCATATCAATGCGGAAAAGCGCAAGGTAAAACTGAATTATGAGGTTCTGGGGGATACCACGGACAAAATGCTCAGGATATTGTTGGTTTTGGATGAACGCACTACTCATATAAAAAGAGGAGAAAACCGCAACCGCACGCTTACTAATAGCAATATTGTAGTAGGAGAGCAGTTCGCTGAACTCACTGATAGTAGTGGAAGCATCACAATGCCTGTCCCCGATCTGGTAAAGCCGGGAGAAAAACTTGAACTAATTGTTTTGGTAGAAAGCGATACATACGATATAACCGCGGCGGCTAAAAGCGAGCTTAAAGGTTAATTGCGAATTTGTTGTTTAGTTATTCCGCATTTTTCCTATGGATCGGAGGGTGCGGAATTTTTTGGTCCTTTAACGACTGTTTACCAGAGAAACAGTAGTACAGGCTACCAGGGCCGCAGTCTCCGTCCTTAGCCGGTGCTCTCCAAGGGAAACCGGGTAGAAACCGTTCTCATACGCCAGGTCAATTTCCTGTCGGCTAAAATCACCTTCAGGGCCTATAAGGACGGTTACGTCTTTATCCGGCGCAACTCTTCTTCTGAGATCCAGCTTTTCATCTTCTTCACAATGCGCTATAAAACAAAGCCCTTCATGCTGTTTTGCAATGAATTCACTAAAGGGAATTGCCGGGTTCAGTTTGGGTAAATAGGTCCTGAGGGATTGCTTCATCGCCGACTGCATTACCCTTTCAAGCCTTTCAGGTTTAATAGATCTTCTTTCAGACCTTTCGCAGATCACCGGAGTAATTTCATTAACCCCTATCTCTGTGGCTTTTTCAAGGAACCATTCAAACCGATCATTGGTCTTTGTAGGAGCCACCGCCAGGTGTAGCCAGTGCATTTTGCGATGTTTTTTCTGGGTGTCCTTTATGGCTGCCTTGCACTGTTTGGGGTCTGCCTGAATAATTTCCGCTGTGAAGAGATAGCCCTCCCCATTGGTGATACTGAGTTCATCACCGACCGTTTTGCGCAATACCTTGACTATGTGTTTGCTTTCCTCCGGCCCAAAGGAAAATTGGGAAACGCTCTGATCTAATCTGGGATTGTAAAAGAGTTGCATAAAAGATCCTTTTTCTAAAAATATTAAATTAAGCGGGACGAGGGGCTAACTTCTCCCAGATCTGAAAGTTTCCGTCGCGCAATACCATCTGAAATCCGATTTCCTTGAGTATTCCTTCGCATTCCAGGGCCTCTTCCTCAGAAAGAATATTTGCGAAGGGGTGTACTTCGTAAAATATTAATTTGAATTTACTCAGGTCTTCGCGCTCCGATCTGAAAAGGTCTAACTCTCCACCTTCGATATCCATGATCAGGGTGTCAAAATTGAGACTGTATTTTTCTTCGATCTCCGGGATGCTTACCCCTTCAATTTCCAGGCGTTTTGCGGTTTTTCGTTTTGTACTGCCTCCTACGATCAGGTCATGGATGAAAAATTCGTTCTGCTTCTGCTTCGAAATTATGGCATTTTCTATATGGAATCCACATTCATTTACCTCCTTGTTTTTACGGATCCATTCGATGAGTGCCGGATTTGCTTCCAGAACAACTTGTGCCTGCTTATCTGCAAGGATCTTGTTGGTGAGACATGAAACATAGCCGAGACAAGATCCCAGTTCAAGGACCGTAGCATTTTGTGGGAGGTATTTGGCCAGGTAAGTAGCCTCTTCTTTTTCGTATTTATTAAGCATAAACCGACCCCTGAAGGGGACATCCGTGAGTTCAAATGGAATGTGGATGGACAGGCCGTTCTTCTGAAAGACCTTTTTGAATAAACTAAAATAAACTCCGGCTAGATATTGCCTGGGGTTCCTGAGAAAAGACTTTATCGCACTCATTCAGGTTTTTGGGTTATTTGCGGAGGGCATGTTCCGCGTGTTCTATTCCTAACTCCAGCCAGGATTGTAATTGTTCCTCTGTTCGGTAACCCTCCCCGGACACGAAAACGAATTCTTTCATTGGGCGATTAGTAAAATCCATTGGGCGGACGTGTTCCCGGGCCAGTACTTCCTCCATTTTTCCCGAAACTACCCGGCACATCAGCTCGTCCTTAACCACACCAACAGTCATCTTGCCTTTGTAGAGAAAGGCAAGGCCCCCAAACATTTTTTTCTTGGTTATGGATTCCGCCACTTCTTTTGGAAGCCATGTGATCGCTTGGCTCAGGCGGTATTCGAGATCTTCGTTGTAGGGCATACCAATTATCTTAAGGCCAAAGGTAAGGATAAATTTAGCTCACGGAAAAATGATCTAATGTAGCAATATGGAAAGGTAAAATTGTGAAACTGTAAAGCTGTGAAATTGTGAAAAACTAACGGTCTGGCCATCTAATGGTCTACCCGTCTAACTATCTAATGTAACAATGCATTAATGTAGCAATGTAAAACTGTGAAACTGTAAAATTGTGAAACTGTGAAATAGGAGAGATAGACGGTTAGATTGTTAGACTATTAGATCGTTGGATGCTTAGAAGGTTTGATTATTAGACGCTTATCTGGCTAGTTGGTAATCTGTTCACTCCCGATAGCTATCGGGACTATTTACTTCATGATTAGGTCTCGACTCCCCGTCCGTACCGGCGCGGGCGGACGCTCGACCAGACAGTATTGCCAACTGCCTACCGCCAACTGCCAACTGATTGCTTCCTTCGTAGCCTTGGCGAAGAAGGGATCAACCAATAACATACCTGGCCCTTGCAGTTATGCTTTGATCCGAGAAATCTCCCATACGGTATTTGAGATATCCTACAATCCCTATCATAGCGGCATTATCCGTACAGTACTCAAATTTTGGGATATACGTTTTCCAACCGTAATCCTCTTCAGCCTCTTGAAGTGCTTTCCGAATTCCGGAATTTGCTGAAACCCCGCCGCCAATGGCCACCTGGGTAATTCCGGTCTGCTTGACCGCTGCTTTGAGCTTGTCCATAAGAATGTTTACAATGGTCTTCTGAATGGAGGCACAGATATCGTTCAAATGCGTTTCAACAAAATCGGGGTCCTTCTTACGTTCTCGTTGAATGAAATAAAGTACGCTTGTCTTTAGACCACTGAAACTAAAATTCAAGCCCTCTACTTTGGGTTTGGGAAACTGAAAAGCGTCCGGATTACCTAGTCTGGCGTATTTGTCTACCAGCGGACCACCGGGGTAGGGCAGGCCCAGAATTTTGGCACTTTTGTCAAATGCTTCCCCAACGGCATCGTCCAGTGTTTCACCTAATACCTCCATATCCAGGTAATCCTTTACCAGCACTACCTGGGTATGGCCGCCGCTAATAGTAAGGGCCAAAAAGGGAAAGCTGGGGCTTTCGCTGCCTTCTTCCTCGATAAAATGAGCCAGTATATGCGCCTGCATATGGTTTACTTCAATAAGCGGGATTTGCAATCCGAGAGCCATGGATTTTGCAAAGGAGGTGCCCACAAGCAGTGAACCCATCAGGCCTGGTCCTCTGGTAAAGGCTATGGCGGATAATTGTTTTTTATCGATATTTGCCTTGTCAAGAGCTTGGTGTACCACAGGAACGATATTTTGTTGATGCGCACGGGAGGCCAATTCCGGAACTACTCCTCCGTATTCTTCATGAATTTTCTGAGTGGCCACTACATTGCTCAGTCTGGTGGTATTGCACATCACTGCGGCTGAGGTATCATCGCAGGAGGATTCTATGGCAAGAATGTAAATATTTTCTTTTTTCACCTGGGTTTGGAACAGATATTGGATGGACAAAGGTAAAACATAACACCCTATCAAAAAACTTCGAAAAATACTGATAAGGATCTTCCTGGCCATTTTACTCATCTGTGTACTGGGAACCGTTGTATTATCGCTTCCGGTAGTACAAACCAGTTTTGCGAATTACGCCACTAAATCCATCAACGAAGAGTTTGGGACCAATATCAATATTGACAGGCTGCGTATATCGCTGATCAGTTGGGATACCTCTCTGAGGGGGGTCTATATCGAAGATTATCAGAAAGATACCCTATTCTACATTGACGAATTAACTACCTCCATTCTAAGCATGCGGAATCTCGCCAATGGCAAATTGGAGTTTGGGGATATTGAGATCGAAGGCTTGAATTTTAAATTGAAAACCTATGCTGAGGCGCCCGATACCAATCTGGGCATTTTTATTGATAAATTGGACGATGGAAAGCCGAGAGCGCCAGGCACACCTCCTTTTTTCTTTTCCTCCGCCGATGTTGAAGTACAGGATAGCTGGTTCCGGCTGATCGATGAAAACCTGGAAACACAGGAAACCCTCAATTTCAAGGAGCTGAATATTGAAGCTGCCGATTTCCAGATACTGGGTCCTGAAGTAACTACCGTGGTAGAGGCTCTATCCCTAAAAAGTAAGAGAGGCATTGACCTCAATAACCTGGCGACGAATTTCAAGTATACCAAGCAGCAGATGCGCTTTGACTCCCTTGACATTCAGACCCCTTTATCTCATTTAAAGGGGAATGTGGTTTTTGATTATGATCGCAAAGATTTCGCGGATTTTCTTAACAAGGTAAATATCACCGCCCAATTCAACGAATCTACCGTGGGTCTCGATGAGGTGAACCGCCTGTATGATCAGTTTGGAGAAGAGAAATCTGCCACCTTTTCCTCCAATGTAAAGGGAGTGCTCAACGATCTTAATGTAGAGCAATTGTTCCTGAGTTCTGATAATACAGGAATTCGGGGAGATTTCAATTTCAAGAATCTCTTTAGCCGGGAGGAACCCTTTCTGATGGTAGCGGATATTAAGAATATCACCACCAGCTACTATCAACTGAGGTCTCTTCTGCCGAACATATTGGGAAAATCCCTTCCCTCTTCCTTTCAAAAAATAGGGCAGTTCACCATAAGGGGAGATGCCACGGTTTCGGAAAACTCCATCAACGCGCAGATCAACCTGAACAGTCGCATTGGCAGCAGCTATGCCGACCTGGACCTTACCGATGTAAACAATATTGACAACGCGAATTACAAAGGCTTTGTTTCCCTGATCGATTTTGATCTGGGTCGATTTCTCAATGACAAGAAACTGGGAAAGACCTCCCTGGATGTGAATGTGGAAGGTCGGGGCTTTGGAAAGGAAAGCCTGAATACCGAGGTTATAGGAGATATCTATGCCCTGAACTACAACGGCTATGAATACAATAATGTCAAGGTTTCCGGGATCGTAAAAGACCAGTTGTTCGATGGATCGCTGGTCAGCAATGACGACAACTTCCGCTTTAATTTTACCGGTCTAGCCGACTTTGGCAGTGAACGCAATACCTTTAACTTCATTGCTTCGGTTGACTATGCGGATCTGAAAAAACTCAATTTTATTGAAGATAGCGTTGCTGTTTTTAAGGGGGATGTGAATATGGATATCACCGGGGACTCTTTTGATAATATTGAAGGAGACATCAAGTTCTCGCAGACCAATTATCAAAACATCAATCAGACCTATTACTTCGATGATTTCAAAATTGCCTCTTCCTTCGGTGAGGATTCCCTAAGGACCATTGAGATCAATTCTCCGGATATCATCACCGGGTTTATGAAAGGGAAATTCAAGGTCAGGGAATTGGGAAAACTGGTACGGAACTCTATTGGTAGTATTTATACCAATTACAAGCCCTTTGAGATCTCCTCAGGGCAGGAACTCGCTTTTAATTTTAAGATATACAATAAGATTGTTGATGTTTTCTTTCCCGAAGTGAATTTTGGCCCGAACACCTTTATCCGGGGTAATATCATTGCGGATGAAGGCGATTTTAAACTCACCTTTAAGTCGCCCAATATTGCCGCCTACGGGAATGAGCTAAAGAATATAGATGTTAAGATCGACAATAAGAACCCACTGTTCAATACTTTCGTGTCGGTGGACGACGTCTCTACGATTTACTATGATGTCAAGGACTTCAACCTCATTAATACCACTTTGACAGACACCCTGTTTTTCCGAACGGAATTCAAGGGAGGAAGTGAATATAATGACAGCTATAACCTGAACTTCTACCATACGTTTAACGAAGAGAACAAATCCGTAATAGGCCTGAAGAAGTCCGATGTAAGTTTTAAGGGGAATACCTGGGTGCTGAACAGGGACGGGAACCGGCAGAACAAGGTGATTATCAACCGGGCCCTGGACAGTATCACCATTGAGGAGATCGTCATGAACAACGAGAACAGGGAACAGATCCGACTGCGAGGTCAGGTTGCTGATTCTACCTATAAGGACCTGGAGTTGCAATTCAAGATCGTTTCCCTGAACAAGATCTCCCCGGCAATTGATAGTCTGAAGCTTTCCGGTGAGATCAACGGGGTGCTGAACCTGCAGCAACGCGAAGGAAAATACCTGCCTATCTGTAACCTGGATATCACCGATTTCGGGGTCAATGGAATTCCACTGGGACAATTGAATATCGGGATCGTCGGAAATCGTAACCTCACGGAATTCGTGGTTAATTCTTCGATCACAGAAAGCCAGCGTGAGAAATTCAGCATCATTGGGAATGTTACCAACAACAATGGAGTGCTGGAATCTGACCTGCTGGCAAATTTTACGGATTTTAATCTGGTGCCCTTTAGTCCTTTGGGCGAGGGGGTGATCACCAATATACGGGGGGATCTCAATGGGAGCGCTCAGATCAAAGGGGATGTCAAGAACCCCGACATCAGCGGGTTGCTCAGCCTGAACAATGCCGGCCTCGCCATACCTTACCTCAACGTGGATTACGACTTCGGATCGAATTCGGTGGTGCGGCTATTCAATCAGACCTTTGATTTCCAGAATATACAACTGGAGGATATCGCCATGAAAACCCGTGCTACCTTAAATGGCACCATCAGGCATAATTTTTTTACGGACTGGAGGTTGGATCTTGATTTGGACACCAATAATGATCGCTTCCTTATCCTGAATACTCCTTTCGAAGAAGAAATTCTGTATTACGGTACCGGATTTGTAAATGGGGAAGGTAAGATCTTCGGACCTACAAACGCCCTGACCATCACTTTTGAGGGCGCCACGGCCCGCGGGACCTCGCTTAAGATCCCGATCAGTGAGGTGGAGGCGGTAGGCGACTACTCCTTTATCAATTTTATAGAAAAAGACCGGGTGGAGGCCATAGAACTGGAAAGACAACTCAAGGATTACGAAGGTCTGGAACTGCAATTCGATCTGGATGTTACCCCTGATGCCGAGGTAGAGATCGTTGTGGATCAGAAGACCGGTAGCTCCCTCAAAGGCACGGGTGCCGGACTGGTGTTCATTGAGATCAATACCAATGGCAAATTCAATATGTTCGGGGATTTTGTGGTGGTGACCGGTGAATACAACTACAAATTTGGTGGGGTGATCGATAAGACTTTCAATGTAAAGCCCGGTGGTACCATCGTTTGGGATGGCGAACCACTGGCCGCCCGCCTGAATATGGAGGCGGTTTATTCCCTTAATGCCAACCCGGCTCCTTTGCTGGATAATGCCGCATATACCCGGCGTATCCCGACGGATGTGGTGGTCCTGCTGACAGACGAGTTGGAAAGGCCCACCATAGACTTCAATATTGAATTTCCGGGGACGAGCTCAACGGTTAAATCTGAGTTGGAATACAGGCTGCAGGATCCGACGGTCCAACAGCGAAATGCCATATTCCTCTTAGCCCAGGGGACCTTTGTAAATGATGATTCCGGACTCTCCGGTCAGGCTGTGGTGGGTAATGCAATCCAAAGCGCTTCCAGTATTCTCAATCAGGTACTCGGTGGAGGCAATGATAAATTTGATTTCGGAGTATCCTATGAACAGGGCTATCAGGATCCGAATGACGTTCAGACCGAAGACAGGATCGGAGTTACGGTTTCTACCAGGATCAGCGACCGGATCTTGTTCAACGGCCGCTTCGGGGTTCCGGTCGGAGGTGTTACCGAAACTGTGGTCGCGGGAGATGCCGAAATTCAGGTATTACTCAACGAAGAAGGTACGCTGCGTGCCAAGATCTTTAATCGCGAAAATCAGATTCAACAGTTCCTCACCGAGCGACAGGGATACACCCAGGGTGTGGGGCTTTCATACGAGGTGGATTTCAACAGTTTCAAGGAGCTGATGCGCAAAGTATTTATGAAAAAACAGGACCTGCCGGACGAGACCCCTGCACTGGTAAATCCGGGATCTGTCATGGGTCGGGACAGTTTAATACAATTCTTCCCAAAAAACAGCAAGCCAAATAATTAAATTCTCAATCCGGAAATCGATTTGTTGCATTTTCCACAATGAATGCCAAAATTATTACCGAAATCGTTTTCGAATCCTCAAAAATGAATAAATAATCGGAAGGCCACATTTTTTTTTCCGAGAAGTTTGTTAATTTCGCAATTCGATTTTTTTCAATGGCTACGAATATAAAAAAGATAGCGGTTTTGACTTCTGGCGGGGACTCTCCCGGTATGAATGCCGCAATAAGATCCGTGGTACGTACCTGCGCCTTTTTGGACGTGGAATGCGTTGCGATATATCGTGGATATGACGGAATGATTGAAGGGGATTTTGTACCCATGAACGCCCGGAGCGTGAATAATATCATTAATAAAGGGGGGACCATACTAAAATCTGCCCGATGTGAAGAATTCCGCACCCCGGAAGGTAGAAAATTGGCCTATGACCAACTCATTGCCGAAGGAATCGGAGGTTTTGTTGTCATTGGTGGCGATGGAAGTTTTAGAGGCGCGACTACCTTCAATGAAGAGTTTGATTTTCCGGTTATCGGCATCCCGGGTACTATAGATAACGATATTTTTGGAACGAGATACACTCTTGGCTTTGATACTGCTCTAAATACTGTAGTTGATGCTATAGATAAGATCAGGGATACAGCCAGCTCTCACAACCGTCTGTTCTTTATAGAAGTAATGGGTAGAGATGTGGGGCACATTGCCCTGAATGCCGGAGTGGCGGCCGGAGCCGAAGAAATTTTGATCCCGGAAGAGAACCTGGGACTGGAACGTCTGCTGGATTCCCTGAAAAGAAGTAAAAAGTCCGGCAAATCTTCCAGTATTGTTGTAGTAGCTGAAGGAGACAAGATAGGGAAGAACGTGTTTGAGCTCAAGGAATATGTTGAGGAGCACTTGCCCATTTACGACGTGAGGGTATCTGTTCTTGGGCATATGCAAAGGGGAGGAGCTCCAACGGCCTTTGACCGGGTTTTGGCAAGCAGGATGGGTGTAAAGGCTGTAGAGGCACTTCTGGAAGGAAAGACCAACCTAATGGTCGGCATAATGGATAGTAAGATCGTGCTGACACCCATAACCGAAGCCTTGAGAGGACACACGAAAATAGACAAGGAACTCATCAGGGTTTCTGATATAATGACCACATAGTTTTAATCTAAATACGAGAAAATGTCAACATTGAAAATAGGAATTAACGGATTTGGCAGGATAGGTAGACTTGTTTTCAGAGCTACCGTAAAGAGAGACAACGTAGATGTTGTTGCCATCAACGATTTGCTGGATGTAGAACATCTGGCCTACCTACTGGAGTACGATTCTGTACACGGCAGGTTTGACGGGACCATCGAGGTAAAAGATGGGAATCTGATCGTTGACGGAAAGACCATCCGCATCACCGCGGAGCGGGATCCCAAAAACCTTAAGTGGGATGAGGTTGGTGCCGAAATCGTAGCGGAATGTACGGGTATCTTTACCACCCTGGAAACTGCTCAATACCACATTGACGGTGGGGCCAAGAAAGTGGTCATCTCAGCTCCTTCCAAAGACGCTCCTATGTTTGTAATGGGTGTTAACCACGATCAGGTAAAGGCCAGCGATACCATTGTATCCAATGCTTCCTGTACTACAAACTGTCTGGCTCCTTTGGCCAAAGTGCTCAACGATACCTTCGGTATAGAAGAAGGCCTGATGACTACAGTGCACGCCACTACTGCCACGCAACTTACAGTTGATGGCCCATCCAAAAAAGACTATAGGGGAGGTAGAAGCGCCATGTTGAATATCATTCCGGCTTCCACCGGAGCCGCCAAGGCGGTTACCAAGGTAATTCCTGAATTGCAGGGGAAACTTACAGGGATGGCCTTTAGGGTACCTACCGCTGATGTATCTGTTGTAGATCTTACGGTAAGATTGGAAAAGGAAACTTCCTATGAGGAGATCAAAAAAGCGTTCCAGGCCGCGGCCGAAGGCGAGCTCAAAGGAATTTTGGGATATACGGAAGAGGCCGTTGTTTCTCAGGACTTTGTAAGTGATGCTCGTACAAGCATCTTTGATGCCGGCGCTGGGATTGAACTAAACTCCAAATTCTTTAAGCTGATTTCCTGGTACGACAACGAAGCCGGTTACTCCCACAAACTGGTAGATCTGGCCGAACACGTTTATAGCCTTTAGAAACAGCCAATATTTTGATCAGTTTCCTTAAAGTGAGCAAAATTTTGTGTACTTTGAGGAAGCTGTTTTTTGCAAAGTTTTTTCCATGATATTCATAGTAGACAGCGGTGCTACCAAAGCAGACTGGATTGCCCTCGGAGAAGATGGTGAACAATTATTTATGACCCAAACCCTTGGGCTGAGCCCTGAAGTGCTCACCAAAGACGTCATCATAGAGCGGCTGGCGAATAATTTTGAGATTTCCAAGAATAGCCGGAAAGTAAAGCGCCTATATTTTTACGGGGCGGGATGCGGTACCGAGCGGATGAGGAAATTCCTGAAGAAGATCTTCAAAGAATTCTTCCCCCATGCAGTACCCCAGGTAAAAGAAGATACCTACGCGGCCATCTACTCCACTACCAAAATAGGAAAACAAGGCATAGTATGTATCCTCGGAACTGGCTCTAACTGTAGTTATTATGACGGGCATCAGATGTTTCAGAAGGTTGTGTCACTTGGCTATATCCCTATGGATGACGGTAGTGGAAATTTTTTCGGCAGAAAGTTGATCCGTGATTATTACTATCACAAAATGCCACAGGACCTGGCCAATCTGTTCTCAGGGGAATACGATCTTGACCCTGATGTTATCAAGGAGAATCTGTACAAAAGGCCCAACCCGAATACCTACCTGGCTACATTTGCCAGATTTTTAATAGAACACAAAGACCATCCTTACTGCAAGGGTGTGATAGATAAAGGTTTTCAGCAGTTCGTGAACAACCATATCATGCAGTTTGAACTGGCTACAAAGGTTCCCATCCATTTCGTGGGAAGTATAGCCTTCTATCTCAAGGAAGAACTCACAGCCGTAATCGAAAGGAATGACCTCATCCTTGGGGTTATCAGACAAAGACCTATCGAAGGCCTGGTGGAATTCCACAAGGAAACTCTCGCTATTTAACCGCGATCATACTGATCTCAACATTGACGAATTTAGGTAGATTGGCAACTTCTACAGTCTCCCTTGCCGGAGCGGTAGCAGCATCGAAGTACGCTCCGTAAGCCTGATTGATCTCAGCGAACTGATGCATGTCCTTGACAAAAATTGTGGCTTTTACCACGTTCTCAAAAGACATCCCGGCCTCCTCAAGAATCGCTTTCAGGTTTTCCATGCTTTGCCTGGTCTCCTGCTGTATATCTCCTTCAACGAGCTCACCACTCTTAGGATCCATGGGTATCTGACCGGATATGTATAGCGTATCACCATGCATCACAGCCTGGTTGTAAGGCCCTATAGGGGCTGGGGCATTTACAGTGTTGATGATTCTTTTCATGGGTATTGTTTTTGTGACTTTACGATTTAGTGCATCGGTGGGTAGAGAATTGAATACTGACTTATCTGATATTGGGCTGACTTCGGTTTTCCCACTTCAGGTCTGAAAGGATGGAGCTTTTTATCCCGATAAAGAAATACCATCGTTCAAAATCCCCGAAGGGAGTCCAGTTAAAATTCATTTTAAAGCTCTTCAGGTCCCTTTCAAAACGCAATTGGGTTACCGTAAAACCTTTCCGTCTGATATCATAACCGGACGAAACACCCACCCTCCAGCGAGGGGATAGATTTACATTCCCTGAGAACATCAGGGAGTGGTTGCTAAACTCATTCTGCCGGTTACTATTGCTATAGGTTACGGCGTATTGCAGCCTGAGATCCCAGGGGATCTTGGTTCCGTAAACCGGGTTTTCCACATCGTCTTCATCCCGATTGTCAAAACTTCCCTCATTGAAATTATTGGCCTGCCCGAAGAGATCATCCGTCCTACCTCCACTGGCCGCGACGTAGTTCTGACCGTCATAGGGACTGTCCGGATCTCCGCGTTTTTCTTCCTTGTCTCCTCCAAAGTCCGAGCTGCTTATGGAATAACTTAGGTTGGCTCGCGCCGAGGTTAACCTGAAAAGGCTTCCCCCGTTATCAATATTGAAAGTATTGATCCGTCTTCCATTATTATCAATGGCGTAGGGATCTAAATTGGCGCCAAAGTTAATGGACATCTTGTTGTTGAGGATATTAGTTCCTCCTGAAATAACCAGCGGACTAATCCGCAACGAATCCGCCTCAAAGTTATACCCAGAAGATAAATTGAAGCTATTGAGGATCATGATCTTTTTGGGTTCCGTAACGGTTGAATCCCTGTCCCTCACCTTAGCCTCCAAAGTATTGGCAAGGGTAAAGCTCAGCGCATTGGACCTACCCAGCCTTGGGGCCCCGTAGATGGTGTTCTGAAACCTGCTGAACTGGACAGTCTGGCCGGTAACCGTATTCAGGTACTCATCGTAAAACTGTTCAAATGAAGGTGCAAATCCATAGCTGATGGAGGGCCTCATCACGTGTCTTATGGCCTGTAGTTTTCTGTCTTCCCCACGATTGAAAGTCCCGTACAGGGTAGTACCAATGCTCGCACTTAGACTGTATTGATTATAACGGTCAAAACCACTAATAGTATCCGTTACAACGGTTTGTGTATCCGGATCGAAGCTTTGATTGAAGGTCTGCAGCGTCCATACATCTTCATAGCTACCACCCAGGGTAACACTAAAGTGCTTGGCAACCTTAAAGTTGGTACTGATCGGAATACGATGGCGGGCTCCGACCTTGGCATCGTCAAACATTCTTGTACTCAGAAAATCTTCATCATTGGTACGGATCTGGTTTCTGGCGTTCAGATCATATTGAAAATTAATGTTCTGTAAAGCCCCTTTTTTAATTCCCTCCCTTTTGGCGAAGGGAAAGATACGCTCCATACTGGCCTGTAAGGTTGGCAGGGTAACATCCACCACATTGGTATTGGTGTTCTGGTTATGGGTGGCAGTAAGGCTCAGGTTCACCGAGGGATAAGCCGGAAATGTCTTGGAATACGATATGGAAGACGAGAGGTTATTGATCTGTGTATTGGGCAGGTTTTGCTGCAATAGGGAATTCCGGTAATACTGGCTACTTCCGAGGTTAACAGAGGCGGAGATCCTTGAATTGGGATTGGCCTTGGGATCCTGAGAATGTGAGATCTGTACATTGTAAATGGTCCCACGGCTGAAATCGTCAAATCCCTTTTGACTTACGATCTGATTTTCGAACCTGAAATTGATATTCCCCCGGAATTTGTAGCGTTTGGCATATACGGACTGGGCACGTATCCCGTAACTTCCGTTGGTATACAGGTCTCCTGTAAGGGTAAGGTCCGCATAATCCCCTATAGGGAGATAATACCCTCCGTTCTGCAGAAAATACCCCCGGTCCGGATCATTACCAAAGGTGGGCATCATAATACCCGCGGTACGCCCTACCGTTAAGGGGAAATACGCGAAAGGCAAAGCAATAGGGGTGGGTACATCAACAATATACAGGTTACTAAAGCCGGCAATTACCTTTTTCTTGGGGACGAACTTGGCCTTTCTGACCCGAATGTAATAATCGGGATCGATCGTGTCTTTGGAGGTAGTGAGCTTGCCCTCACTCAGAAAGTAAACCGAGTCGTTCTCCTTTTTAGTGACATCTGCATATACCTTCATCGCATCGCTACCCAACTGCCCCAAGCCCGCCTGCTGCTCCGTTCTGGAATTCCATATCAGTGCTTTCTGGGTGTCAAAATTAAATCGGATGGAGTCCGGGATCACCACGTTCTCTCCCTGTTTAAAGTAAGGTAGCTGTGTGTAGTTCCCCAGTGAATCTTTGATCCTGCCGGCGTAGACCTCATTTTTAATATAGTCCATGATTATGATGCCCGCTTTTAGCTCGGTATCCTGGTAGTAGATCTCGGCCTCATTGTACAAATAGATCTTTTGGTCTTTCTGGCTGAGTTTGACGTAATCTTTGGCCTTGTACTCAATTTTATCCAGTAAAAATGGTTCCTTTCCACCCAGAGTGTCAATCTCTGTGGAATCTGTAACAACCGTATCACGTACCATTTGTGGAGTAAGGAGAGGAGCCGTGATGGAGTCCTTTACAGCCTTGATAGGCAGGGGTTTGATCAAATCTTCCTGAGCCACAAGAGAAAAGGCACCAAAGAGAAGCAACCATAGTAAAAGTAAAGGATGTTTATTTGATTGCAAGGCTATAAATCCTATTTTTGTAATGGTTTGGCCTGATATTTGGAGACCAAACATACATATATTTTTTCTTCTGCTTACAGCACATTACCATAAATTTAACCATAGCAGATGCCCTGAAATAGCAGTATGACAATGCAAAGAAAACGGTTTTTTTTTATTCCCTTTTTACTTAGTCTGACGCTTTTTGTCTCTTTTGAAAAACCGAATCAGGAAGATGCACCGGCTAAGGATTTCATCGTAGTTTTAGACGCTGGTCATGGCGGACATGACCCTGGAAACCTCGGGAACGGTTACCTTGAAAAGAATATTGCCCTTAAGATCGTACTTCGGGCAGGTGAATTTCTGGAAAAGCAAGCAGGGATCAAAGTGGTCTATACCCGTAAGGACGATACCTTTGTTGACCTTTACGTAAGAGGCGAGATCGCCAACAAAGCGAACGCGGATCTTTTCGTGTCGGTCCATTGCGATTCACACACCTCCAATGCCAATGGTGCCGGTACTTTTGTTCTTGGCCTGCACGCCAATAAACAGAATTTTGAGATTGCCAAAAAGGAGAACTCAGTAATCTACCTGGAGGACAACTACGAGTCCCGCTACGCCAAATATGATATCAATTCGCCCGAATCCATTATAGGGCTAACCATTATGCAGGAAGAATTCCTGGAAAAGAGTATACAATTGGCCTCCCTGATGCAGGAAAACTTCTCCAATAAGTTAAGGCGAAATGATCGCAAAGTAAAACAAGCCGGCTTTATTGTACTCCATCAGACTTTTATGCCAAGCGTATTGGTAGAAACCGGATTTTTGACCAACAAGTCCGAAGGGATGTACCTGAATTCCAACAAAGGTCAGACAGAGATAGGGAAAGCGATCGCCGATGCCATAGTGTCTTACAAAGATGGTGTTACAATCGATACCACAACTGAACCGGCTGTTGTTACCCAACAAAGTCCGGAAATAGAGACAGCAGCAGAACCTCCAGTGACAGAAGCCAAAACGGAGGAGAAAGAAAAAGCTACCGAGGTGGCGGAAGCGGTAATCGAGAAGACTGAACCTCCAAAAACCACAAATACTACTTCTGCGGAAAAGGCCCCGGAGACCACGAATCTGCCGAAAAAAGAACCAGTGCCGCAGCCTCCGGCTGAAGTTGCGGTTAAAAAGGCGCCAGAGACAAAACCCACGCCAGCTGTAAAAACTCCGCCGGCAGAAGTGGACAAGCAGACGGAACAGGTGGTTGCGGCTGTAACCAAAGAACTGAACTCCCCACAACCTGTGGAAGAGGATTCCAAAAAAGAGGTCGCCAAAACAAATTCTCCCCCGCCCGAGAAAGAAGTAGTGGCAGCTAAAGCAGACCCACCCAAAAAAGAAGAGGTAGCTCAAAAAGCAGTGGATAAAACTACCGTGGCCGCCAAATCACCGCCGGCCAAAAAGGCCAAACCCGATGTCAATATAGTTTTTAAAGTACAGCTGTTGGCCAGCTCAAAGGATATGCCTCTCAGGGCAGAAGACTTTAGAGGGTTGAACACTCTATCCAAAGAACCCTACAAAAACCTGTTCCGATATATGTACGGAAATACGGATTCTTACTTCCAGGCCACGCTCTATAAATCCAATGCAGATGCCAAGGGTTATTCCACCTCTTTTATTGTGGCTTATAAGGACGGTGTTCGAATTCCTATTAAAGAGGCCTTAAATTACGTCTCTGAATAATGGCTTGTCCTCAAAAATTATTTCTAATTTTGTTTGTAACCAAAACAAAGTCCTTTTGAAACTATCCAGGGAATTTAAAACGGGGATAATCGTCATAGGCGGAGTTCTCCTGTTTATTTTGTTGTTTACTTTTCTAAAGTCATCCTCAATCTTTGAATCCAGCAAGACCTTCTACGCTGTATACCAGCATATAGGCGGATTGCAACCCGGGACTCCAGTGTCCATCAACGGATTTGGAGTTGGAAAGGTCAACAGTATTGAATTTAAAGATGAAAGCGGCAGCCTGCTGGTAACCTTTTCGGTTAGTAGTGATTTTGAGTTCTCGAGGAATAGCAGAGCGGAACTTTACGACACCGGTATTATAGGAGGAAAGGGAATTCAGATAAAGCCGGTTTTTGATGGGGCGCCAATGGCAGTCTCAGGTGATACGCTCATAACCGATACGAAACCCGGCCTTACCGAACTGGTACAGCAACGGTTAACTCCCCTCCAACTTAAAGTAGAAGGAGCGGTTTCTCATGCGGATTCCCTATTGATGAATTTCAATGATGTATTGGACACCCGGACCAAAAAAAATCTTAGGGAGAGCATAGAAGGTTTGAACGGCCTGGTAAGCAGTTTTCAGAAAAGCGCCAATGCTCTTAATGAGATATTAATAACGAATAAGGCCCAGTTAGATAGTTCTATTACGAATATCAACACCATTACGACTAATTTTTCCAAAATATCCGACTCCCTTGCTACCGCCGATCTATCGAAAACGATCCGAAATCTGGAATCTACCCTGGCCAGTTTAGATGTGTTAATGGCGAAAATGCAGAAAGGTGAGGGTTCATTGGGGAAACTGATGCACGATGAAGCATTGTATACCAATCTCTCCGAGGCTTCTCGCGAACTGGACCTTTTGCTTCAGGATTTCAGACTCAATCCGAAACGCTATGTCAATGTTTCGGTCTTTGGAAAGAAACAGAAAGATTATACCCTGCCTGAGGACGACCCAGCGGATAAAAATGACGATCAATAAATGGAATACCTCCAGAATATCCTGTTTGCAATAGCCCTCGTTCTGGGGATAGCATTTTTTACGAGGAACGTACGAAGACTCGCCCGGAATATTAAACTGGGAAAGGAAGTGGATCTCAGTGACAATGCTTCCACCAGGTGGCGGAATATGGCCATGATTGCATTGGGGCAGAGTAAAATGGTAGTGAGACCGGTTGCCGGGATCATGCATGTGATCGTCTACCTCGGTTTTATTATCATCAATATTGAAGTCCTTGAGATCATCATAGACGGACTGTTGGGTACACACAGGGTGTTCGCCTTTATGGGCGGGTTCTACGACTTCCTGATCGCATCGTTTGAAGTCCTGGCCCTTTTGGTGATCGTAGCGGTGATTGTCTTTTGGTTGAGACGGAATATTATCAGATTGCAGCGATTTATAAAACCCGAGATGAAAGGCTGGCCGGAAAAAGACGGGAACCTGATCCTTTACATTGAATTGGTACTGATGATCTTGTTCCTCACCATGAACGCCTCCGACCTGCAATTGCAGCAACTCGGTGCTCCACATTATAATGAAGCAGGTGCATTCCCGGTAAGCCAGTTTATTGCGCCCTTGTTCGAGGGTCTCTCCATTGGCACCCTTGTGCTTATAGAAAGATCTGCCTGGTGGCTTCATATTCTGGGTATCCTTTTCTTTCTCAATTACCTTTACTATTCCAAGCATTTACATATTCTCCTGGCTTTTCCTAATACCTACTATGGCAGCCTGAATCCCAAAGGGCAGTTTGCGAATTTAGAGTCGGTTACCAGGGAAGTGCGGTTGATGATGGACCCTTCGGCTGATCCTTACGCCGCGCCGGCGGAAGATGCACCACCTCCTGAGAAATTTGGAGCCTCGGATGTAATGGACCTGAAGTGGATACAACTACTAAATGCATACAGCTGCACGGAATGTGGCAGGTGTACCAGCGAGTGCCCGGCGAATCAAACCGGGAAGAAATTGTCTCCCAGGAAAATCATGATGGATACCCGGGACCGGCTGGAAGAAGTGGGTCGCAACATTACGGCGAACAAAGGAAACTTTGTGGAAGACGGGAAGCAGTTGCTGGACGATTATATCAGCAGGGAAGAATTGTGGGCCTGTACCTCCTGTAATGCCTGCGTAGAGGCCTGCCCCATCAGCATTGACCCCCTTTCAATTATTATGGATATGAGGCAGTATTTGGTTATGGAGCAGTCTGCCGCACCTTCAGACCTGAACTCCATGATGGGGAATATTGAGAATAACGGAGCTCCATGGCCATTTAATCAGATGGACAGACTGAATTGGGCATCTGAATCCTAAAACTTGTTATAGGACTATGAGTAATGAAATAAATGTTCCAACCATGGCCTCACTCTTTGCCGAAGGTAAAGAGCCCGAAGTACTGTTCTGGGTAGGCTGTGCAGGTAGTTTTGACGATAGAGCAAAAAAGATAACCAAAGCTTTTGTGCGATTGCTGAACAAGGCCGGCATAAATTTTGCGGTTTTAGGTACTGAAGAGAGTTGCAGTGGAGATCCGGCAAAACGCGTAGGGAACGAGTTTCTTTTTCAAATGCAGGCTGTGACCAATATTGAAATTCTCAATGGATATGGGGTAAAGAAGATCGTAACGGCCTGTCCGCATTGCTTTAATACCATTAAGAACGAATATCCGGAATTAGGAGGGAACTACGAGGTTTTGCATCATACGCAGTTCCTGAAACAGTTGTTTGAAGAGGGACGATTGAGCCTGGAAGGAGGAAGCTTTAAAGGAAAGCGGATAACCTATCACGATCCCTGTTACTTGGGGCGGGCTAATGACGTATACGAAGCTCCCAGGGAACTCATCCGGAAGTTGGATGCGGAATTGGTGGAGATGAAGAATTGCAAAAAACGAGGACTGTGTTGCGGAGCTGGCGGGGCGCAAATGTTCAAAGAGCCTGAAAAAGGAGATAAGGACGTCAATATTGAGCGTACGGAGCAGGCTTTGGAAACCCGGCCGGATATTATTGCGGCCGCCTGCCCATTTTGCAATACGATGATGACAGATGGAATTAAGAATAAGGAAAAAGAAGCCTCTATCGCTGTAATGGACATCACAGAGTTGCTCGCTCGTGCCGCGGATCTCTGATTTCCGGTAAGGTTCAGGAAGCTTGGCGAACAAATAGTCAGGGGTGGTAAATTGGCCCTGACAATTCAGAAAAAACAAAAACACTTATGCTGGTATCATTTGAATCACTTCCCAAAACTTCGCGTATCTGGATCTACCAGTCAAACCGGAGTTTCACCCCTGAAGAACTGGAGGAAGTAAGTAGCTTAACAGGAGAGTTTATCAAGCAATGGACGGCACACGGAGCTGATCTAAAAGCGGGTTTTGAGATCAGGTATTCAAGATTCATTGTGATTGGCCTGGATCAAAACCTGAATTCAGCATCCGGCTGTTCGATAGACGCTTCGGTGCACTTTATCCAGGCATTGGAAAAGAAATATCAAGTTGATCTGTTAGACAAAATGAACGTCTCCTTCAAACAAGGGGAGTATATCGCTTATAAACCTCTGGCGGATTTCAAGAAAATGGCGAAAGCTAAATCGGTTTCAGCGAATACAGTCGTATTCAACAATTTGGTTACCAACAAACAGGAGTATGAGAACTTCTGGGAGGTACCGGCTTCCGAAAGTTGGCATAGTCGATTTTTGTAATTTTAAACCGGAGAACAGCCTGACATAAACAATTGCCAAACCCCACTGAGACTAGGAAATTCGATGAAATGCAATATTTCATCGGGATTTAAGTTAGTACCTTAGATTAATCTATTTATGCGGAAACGAATACTAGTTTATTTATTTTCCATTGGCTTTTTTTATTCCTGGGGACAAATAGACCCGCTGGTAAGTCAGGATACCCTGGATCAGAAAAAATGGGTAGATGAGACTTATGAGAATCTGTCGGTTGAAGACCGTATCGGTCAGCTATTTATGGTGATGGTGGCCTCAAATCAGGAAAAGGCAGCTACGGACAAGATAAAGGACATCATACAAAAGCACAGGATAGGAGGAGTGATATTCTCCAGAGGAGGCCCGGTGCGGCAAGCCCATCTCACCAATTCCTACCAGGCGAATTCCAGGGTCCCATTATTGATTGGTATGGACGCGGAGTGGGGGCTGGCTATGCGTTTGGATTCGGCTTATGCCTTTCCCTGGAATATGACCCTTGGAGCCGTTACGGACAGCTGCATCATAGAGCGGGTGGGATACCGGATCGGAAAACACGCGAGACGCCTGGGGGTGCATATAAACTTCGCTCCGGATATAGATATTAACACCAATCCAAAAAATCCCATCATCGGCAACCGATCTTTCGGGGAAGACAAAGAGATCGTAACCAGGCAGGGCCTGGCCTTTATGCAGGGCATGGCAGAAGCCGGGGTGCTATCCAGTGGAAAGCACTTTCCAGGTCATGGAGATACCGCCCAGGATTCTCATAATACCTTACCGACTATAGGGTTTACGCCACAGCGTTTGGACAGTGTAGAACTCTATCCTTATAAAAAACTCATCGAGAATGGTTTGAGCAGTGTGATGGTAGCTCACTTGAATGTGCCCGAATTGGAAAATCAGGAAGCCCTGCCATCGTCCCTTTCTAAATCCATAATTACCGGCTTGTTAAAGGAGAAAATGCAGTTCAAGGGACTGGTTTTTACGGACGCATTGAATATGAACGGTGTCGCTAATTACGGCGAGCCTGGTGAAACCGAATTACAGGCTTTTCTGGCGGGGAATGATATTCTATTGATGCCCCGCGATATAGAAGCTGCCAAGACCAGGATATTAGAGGCTTATGATCAGGGCAGGATCTCTGATCTACGGCTGGAGGCATCCGTAAAGAAAATGCTCATGGCCAAATACAAGGCCGGATTACACCAATATCAACCTATTGATACCACAGGCCTTTACGGATCCTTGAATTCCCCGGAAGACGATATGCTTTACGAGGAAGTGATGGAGAATGCTATAACAGTGCTGAAAGACAAGGTAAATCTATTGGCGATCAAGAAGCTGGAAAACAAAAAGATAGCCTATGTAAAGTTGGGTGATGCCGAAGGGGATACTTTTCTGAAAAACTTGAATAACTATGCTGAAGTTACCGAGGTAAGCGCTTCCAATATTGCAGACCTAAAGGCTAAACTGGCAGATTTTAACCTGGTGATCGTAGGATTTCACAAAAGCAACGATAGTCCCTGGAAAGCCTATAAATTTTCCGAAAAAGACCGGTTCTGGTTACATGAGATCAGCAAACTAAGGACCTCCAATACGATACTTACGGCATTTGCCAAGCCCTACGCATTATTGGATGTTGCCAGTTTTGATACCATAGATGCCGTGGTCATGGCCTATCAGAATAGTGAGATAGCCCAGGAAACGGCAGCGGAATTGCTTTTTGGCGCTATCGGGGCAAAAGGAAGGCTGCCAGTTACGGCTCACCCGGAGTTTCCGGTTCATTCAGGATTGTCTCTTCAACCCCTGATGCGTTTGGGTTATAGCGTACCGGAACGCGTGGGGCTTAGCTCCGAAGGCCTGGCTGAGGTGGACCGACTGGTCCAGGATGGTCTGGATTCTTTGATGTATCCCGGTGCACAGGTACTGATAGCCCGTCGGGGTAAAGTGGTTTACAATAAAGGCTTTGGCAAGACTACTTATAAAGATGGAGATAGTATTCGCGCGGATCATATTTACGATCTGGCTTCCCTGACCAAGATCCTGGCTACACTACCCACTGTTATGAAGATGGAGGAGGAGGGGCAGATCGCCTTGAACACTACGTTCAAAGAGCTCATACCTGCTTATGAGGACTCCGAACTCAAAAATGTCACAGTGCTAAAGGCATTAAGTCATTATGGCCGCCTACCTGCCTGGATCGCCTTTTACATAGACACTCTGGATAAAAAGCGAAGACCTTCCGGAGAGTTCTACCGAAGCAACCCTTCGGACGGATTTTCCATAAAGGTAACAGACCGCATGTACCTCGCGAATGCCTACACCGACTCCATATATAACCGCATTGGCAGGCAGGAACTAAAATCAAACAGATATCGCTATAGTGACGTGGCCTATTACGTTCTCAAAAAATATATTGAGGATACTTACGGTAGAAGCCTGGACGATATTACAGATCAGTTATTTTACAAACGCCTGGGCACGACCAACACCAGTTATAACCCACTGGAGAAGTTCCCCAGGGAAAACATAGTACCTTCTGAGATTGACAATTATTACCGCTATCAGAAGGTACAGGGATACGTCCATGATATGGGAGCCGCAATGCAAGGTGGAGTAGGTGGGCATGCCGGCTTATTTAGCAATGCGAATGATGTGGCAAAGATCATGCAGATGTATTTACAGGGTGGATTTTACGGCGGTGAACGATTTTTAGAGGAGCGAACAGTTGAAAAATTCAACAAATGCTATTTCTGCCATAAAAATGTCAGGCGAGGCGTGGGCTTCGACAAGCCCCAGCTGGAAGATAAGGGGCCAACCTGTGGTTGTGTTTCCCGCAAGAGTTTTGGACATAGTGGTTTTACCGGGACCTATACCTGGGCAGACCCTGAAGAAGAGATTGTCTACGTATTCTTGTCTAACCGTACCTTTCCTTCGGCCACCAACCGGCTATTGGTAAAATCCGGGCTTAGGACCCGTATCCAACAGGCTATTTATGATTCCATTATAAATTAGCGAAGGAATTAAAATGTAGATTTGTATTCATGAAGATAGCTATTGTTTGTTATCCCACCTTCGGAGGAAGTGGGGTAGTGGCCACTGAACTGGGTATTGCATTGGCCAACAGGGGACATGAAGTTCATTTTGTTACTTATAAACAACCGGTAAGACTGGAGCTTTTGAGCAACAAGATCTACTTCCACGAAGTTCATGTTCCAGAGTACCCGCTATTTCACTATCAACCATATGAGCTCGCACTTTCCAGCAAGCTAGTGGACACCATTAAGCTATTCGGGATTGAATTGTTGCATGTGCACTATGCCATACCTCATGCATATGCGGGCTTTATGGCCAAGAAAATATTGGAGGAAGAAGGCATCTATGTGCCTATGATCACCACCTTGCACGGAACGGACATCACCTTGGTCGGGAACCATCCATTCTATAAGCCGGCGGTTACCTTTAGTATCAATAAGTCTGATGTGGTGACCTCGGTATCTGAAAATCTAAGACAGAGCACAAAGGATTTGTTCGGGATCAAAAAGGAGATAGAAGTGATCCCAAACTTTATAGACAAGCGAAAGTACAGCATGCAATACACGGATTGCCAGCGTTCACTTATGGCCAATGACGATGAAAAGATAATTACGCATATCAGTAATTTCCGTGCGGTAAAACGGATACCAGATGTCATTCGCATATTTTACGAGATACAGCGTAAGATCCCTGCAAAGCTAATCATGGTCGGAGAGGGGCCGGAGAAAGAAAAGGCAGAAAGGCTTTGCGAAAGACTGGGAATCAAAAACCGGGTAGTCTTCCTTGGGAATAGCAATGAGATAGATCGTATCCTTTGCTTCTCAGATCTGTTCTTACTCCCTTCAGAAACAGAGAGCTTTGGACTCGCTGCCCTGGAAGCCATGATCAATAAAGTGGCTGTGATCTCCAGTGATACCGGGGGTATTCCGGAGGTAAACAAACATGGGGTTACAGGGTATTTGAGCAAAGTTGGCGATATTGACAATATGGTAGCCAACGCCCTGAGTATTTTAGAGAACGATCAAACGCTGGAAAAGTTCAAAGAAAACGCTTTTAAGGAAGCTTCAAAGTTTGATATCACCCATATACTTCCGCTTTACGAGGCTGTTTACGAGAAGGCCTACAAGGGGCGATATAAAAACGCTTACTAATTGATTATGAATAAATTAGTATTCGTTATCTTAATTCTTATTTTAGGCTGTAAAAGTCAAAAAGAAGGAGTGAATACCAATGAAGCACAAACGGCAGTGGAAAACAATCTTACCTATGTTCTCAGCGATAGCTATGGAGGGACTGAAGTTCCTGAACTCATGATTATCCGAGAGGCCGGAAAGCTAAAGCGCTTCTTCCTGGAGATCAATAAAACGAGAAAACCTGGACTGCCAATTCCAAAAGTGGACTTCTCCAGGGAAATGGTGGTGATTTACTGCGGAGGCGAGGTTTCAGGAAGTCGTATTCCTGCCCTGCAAACCAAATCGGAAAATCCGGAAAAACTGGTACTTTCCGTGGCCACGGAAAAGACTGAGAATCAGGAAAGTTCTACCGCCATTACTTATCCTTTCATCCTTTATACCTTACCGCTTACCGATCGGGAAATTGAGCTAGAACGAGAAAACTAGACGTATCAGCGGCTAAGTTGACCTTCTGTCGAATTTTATTGAAGATCATACCCGGAATTTGGCACCGCATTATAGCTGGGGTAATTTTGTTTTACAATTAAGCCCTAAATCTTAAAATTATGAAAGCCTATAAGAATGTCCTCGCTGTGGCAATTCTGCTCTTTTTCGCAAAATCTTTCGGGCAGGAAGAAATAGCCCTCACCGCAAAGGATAGTATCGTCAAGAGCTCCTGGATGGCAGGTCTTGGATACACCATTATTGACGATTCCGGTGATGTTTTTGATCAGCTTTTTGATGCAGACAGTCAATGGAATATGGTAGCTTTTCCCTCAAGAGCCAGTATAGGAAGGTATTTTGAGAGCGGAATAGGTGTTGAAGCCATTGCGGCCTATTCTCAATACAAAGAAGGGAAGATCATAGATGGGGTGGTGAATGACACCGACATAGACTATTGGTCTATAGATACCCGATTGTCTTATGACCTCAATAAGATCATTGGACAGACAGCCTGGTTTGACCCCTATGTCGGGGTAGGTTTGGGTTATACAGACGCCAATAACCAGGGCAGGGGTACTTACAATGCCGTTGTGGGCTTCAGAACATGGCTTTCGGACAATTGGGGTATTGATCTCAATTCTTCGGGTAAATGGTCTATAGGTGATAACGCCACCAACCACATCCAACACGCTGCCGGGGTAGTGTACCAATTCGGTATCGAAAAAGGGCTTTCAAAGAAAGGGGAAGAGAAATTAGCGCTTATAGAAGAACTGGAAAAAGAACGTCAGCGGGTAGCAGATTCCATTGCAACGGCCAAGCGGGCTGAAGAAGAAGCCAAGGCGCTTGCAGAAAGGCTGGCTCGTGAGAAACGCGAAGCAGAACTTGCCGCGGCAGAAAAAGCCAGGCAGGAAGCTGAGCAAAAACGCAAACAACAGTTGTTAGATGCTATCGAAAGTCTGGGTAAACCCTATTTCGCCCTGAATTCTTCCTATCTGGGCAGAGAATCCAAATCCGTACTCGATGGTTTAGCAACGCTTTTAGCCGAAACGCCTACACTAAAACTAAGGATCACCGCTCACGCGGATTCCAGGGGTGCTGAAAAATACAATCAATGGTTGTCTGAACGCCGTGCTAAACGCGTTCTGGATTACCTGACCAAAAAAGGGGTGGAAGCAGATCGATTGATCGGCGAAGGTCTGGGTGAAACCCAATTAACCAATCATTGTAAGAATGATGTACCTTGTTCGGAGGCAGAACATCGCGTAAACCGAAGAACGGAGTTTCTAGTCGTGGAGTACTAAAAGCCCTAAATTATCCGGATCTCAGAAATTTGTTGAATAAAGAATTGCGGCAGATATTCCTTTGAGAAATACTGATAAGCATTGCTGTGGATGTTCAGGCCATTGTCCATAAGGCCAATGGTCTTCCATCCCAAACTATTTGGCGTAACAAAGTCTTTTTTAGCATTATCTGCAATGTAGCAATACTTAGCTACAGCATATTTGTCCATAAAAACCTTATAGTTGTTGAGGTCTGGCTTTTCAGATCCGAGTACTTCGGAAATAGCAATATGGTCTATGAGGTTTTCAATGCCCAGCGCCCTTATTTTGTTCATTTGAGTGATTTCCCTGCCATCCGTAAGTATGCCTGTCTGCCCGCCTTTGGACCTGATCTCCTTTAGTAGCTCAACCACACCCCGGAAAGGAACTATATTGGGTATATGTTCCCGATAATCCTTTATCAACCGGGTTTTAGAAATTCCGTATTGCTCTGAGAGCATTCCAAAAACGTCCTCTTTATTTCGGTATAAGGAAAACATGAGAACATAAAGTTTCCTCCAATCTTCGGGGTCTAATTGCCTTGCAATGTGAATATAAGCGGATCTTAAGAACTCCAGTTCATTGTAAATGGTGTCGTCCAGGTCAAAAACAATTACGGTCTTTGAATCAACCTTTATATCCATGGACTAAAATTTCATCATCATATCGCAACATGAGCAAATCGCCTTCCCAGCAGTCAAAATTATCTTCAACTGATTGGTCCAGCAGGTACTCCTGAATGATCCATTTCGGGAAGTTCGCTCCTGCCAGGTAGGATAGGGGATATCCACCACCAAAACGGGGGTTGATCTCTATCCCGTATATCCTGGGCTCGGATTTGTGTTTGAAAAATTGAGTGGTAAGGCAGCCTACAGCCCCTTCAATTTCCGCCATATGTTCTCTGATATACGGAACCAGGTCGTCTTTACAGGTTACACCTTTATTGACTTCCCCATCCCGTACTTCTATCCTTTTCCTGGGGACCGCGCATTTGAGTTTGTGATCTCTGCCGTAGTAAAGGTCGCAGGTATATTCTTCAAACTGCGAATGATCCAGATATTCCAGGAACATGAGCTTTTTATTGGCAAAGTGATGCTCCTGCAGCTCTTCTTTCTTTTGTATGAGGTAAGTGTCTACGCTGCGGCTCCCGTCCCAGGGTTTCAGGAACATAGGGAGCTTGTAATTGTCCCGTGGGTATTCTTTGGCCACGGCAATCCCTTTTTCCTCGAAGAACTTGTGGATCTTTCGTTTATCGCGGCACTTTACGATAAAATCAGGAGAGGATATTACCGCTTGGATCCCGTGATCTTTCAGGAGGGAGGAATTCTCTGCCAGGAGCAGCAGTTCGGTATCTATGGTGGGAATAATTAAGCCAATCTGGTGTTCTTTACACTTTCCGATCAGATAGTCGATGTAGTTGGGTTCCGAAAGTCGCGGAACTTTAAATGAACCATCGGCCACAGTACAGGCGGCTGCGAGTGCAGGATTAGCATCGGCGGCATAAACCCTGGCTTCCGGGTTTACTTTTTTCAGTTCTTTTTGGAAAGCTCTGAGCAAAGAAACACGCCTGCCTGCCGAAGTGATCAATATATTCATCTGACTATTGCGTAAAAAGTTCGGAAAATCTTGATAAACGGATTTATCAAATATTTTCTGTTAAAGATAAAAACCATAAACGAATAGCTAAAACCGCTATAGTCTTTACCCAGGAATTTTTTAAGCGGATAGGCGTCTATCTCTTCGAACCCACTTAACATTTCGGGAATTCTTTTTACAGAAAGGTCAGATTTCATCAGCCTGACCAGAAGGAAGAAAACAAAGGATTGTTGCCTGGTTTTGAGGCGCTGTATACATTTTTCTGCCTTTGGGTGCTCTTTAGGTATCTCCTTTATCAGCCCGTCAAATACATGGGCGGCGTTGGCATTGTCAAAAATAACCTTGTTGTAGTGCTCGGGAGTTTTATTCCTCATGGCCGAGGTAGGTAAGATCCTGTATCTGTGCAGGTCTATATCCACATGCGCCATGCGCTTTGCGGTGCAAAAAAGTTCGGCCGTTAAAATGGCATCTTCCATCCATCGACCCTCAATAAAACGATGATTATTGGAGGTCAGGAATTCCTTTCGTACTAAGTACCACCAGATCTCATTGTGGAATTTCTTTTTGGCGATATAGCTGATACCATCGCTTATATCCAGCTCACAAACCGGCTCAAATGGCGCACCATCTGTGATATAATCGTCCTTACCAACGGGTATTGAAATAAAACTTAGAATATCAACCTGCTGACTTTCAGCCAGATTGAGCACTTCATGTAGCCTGTTTTCCACCAGGTAATCATCCGGGTCCAGAAAATAGATATAGGCCCCAATAGCTTTGTCCAACCCGCTATTCCGTGCAGCGCCAACACCCGCGTTCTTTTTATCGATGATCTCAATTTGCGGATTTTGGGCCTGATAAGACTTTGCAATCTCCAGAGTCCGGTCTTTGGAGCCGTCGTTGACCACGATGATCTCATGTTCATCCGGATCGAGTTCCTGGGCCAGAAGACTGTCCAGGCATTGAGGCAGGTAGGCCTCCATATTATAGCAGGGGATTACGATACTTAATCTCATGAAGCTTCGTTTCCGGTGAAGAATTCCATGGTAGCGCTGGTGCCGGACGAAATTCCTTCTCTTTTTAATACTTTCAAGAAGGTCAGCCACAAGATCTTCATGTCCAGGCTAAAACTGATGTTCTCTACGTACCACACATCATATTCAAACTTCTGATCCCATGAAATGGCGTTCCTGCCGTTCACCTGGGCCCACCCTGTTATTCCCGGTCTTACCAAATGCCTTTTTTTCTGTCTTTCGTTGTAAAGGGGCAGGTAGGATACCAGCAAGGGTCTGGGGCCTATCAGACTCATTTCACCCTTAAGTACATTGAACAACTGCGGAATTTCGTCCAGTGAAGTCTTTCTTACGAATTGTCCTATCCTTGTTAGTCGTTCTTCATCTGGCAAAAGCTCATTATCCGGTCCGCGTTCGTCCGTCATGGACTTGAATTTAGTGATCTTAAAGATCTTCTCGTTTTTTCCTGGCCTGGATTGGGAAAAAAGAATGCTGCCTTGCGCCAGGAGCAATAACAAACTTACCACTATCAGCACTGGGCTGAGTAGCAATAAAAGTACAGAAGATAAAACTATGTCCAGCAAGCGCTTAAAAAAACGGACGTACATATTTACTTACCCTTTACATTGCAAAATAAGACCATATTTTTGGATAGCCTCTCAATTAATGGACAAATGACACCCTAAAAAAGTTATAAGGTCCCCATTCATATCAGACCAGTTATATTTTGCTATTTATGATATCGATGAGCTGCGCATTTACCAGATTAACATCGAACTTTTCTTTGGCCAACTTCCTGCTTGCCAGGCTCATGGCCTCAATTTTTTCCGGATTATCCAGGAAATAGCGCATAGCCTTGGTCAGGGGTTCCTGTTCGTTCGGCGGAATAAGAAATCCATTCTCTTCAGGGACCACGGTTTCCCGGCAACCGGGCTGGTCTGTGGTAATAATCGGCATCCCGGTGGAAAGTGCCTCCAGGGCAGAGCGGGGTACCCCTTCCCGGTAAAAAGAAGGCAATACGAAGATATCCGCCCTGGAGATCAGTTGATCCACCTGGTTAGATTCGCCGTGATAAACAATAACCCCCTCACTGTTTAAAGTGTTTAGTAGCTCCAGGGAAATAGCGGAACTGTTATTGGGGGGAGGGGCTCCAACAATATGGAATTCGGCCTTTGGAAACTCCTTTTGGAGCTCTTTTCCTGCCTCGATAAACAAACCGACACCCTTTTCTCGTATAAGTCTTCCCACAATAATAAAGCGAACAGGCTCTCCTTTGATCTTTTTGTTACTCCTAAAGGCAAAGCGATCCAGGTTGATGCCCGATCCCTGAACCACCTCAAGAGTCTGATTGGCAGTAACAATATTTTTGTCCAGGAAAAGCTGTAAATCGTCCTTATTCTGGAATACCACAGCACTATTATAGCGCAATGCCCTTCGATATAGAAACTCTGTAACCTTCTGCAATAGTTTTGATTTAAAAGAAACCTGGCTAAAGGTAAAACCCAGCCCGGTAATCAGAGAAACCACTGGGATGCGGTGCTTTTTGGCCGCCATGGACCCATAAACTACCGGCTTGATGGTATAGGGGAAAAGCAGATCGATCTTGTGTTCTTTTAAAATGCCTTTCAGCTGCCTAATGGAGCCCAGGTCTTTAAGCGGATTCAGCCCGGTTCGCTCCAGATTGTAAGGGACAGGTATTCCTCCCAACTCATGAACCAGTTTTAAAGTGCGATCGTCAAAATCAGGAGCGGCGCAGTACACCTTGAAATTGTTTTCTAACAGGCTCTTTATCATATCACCCCGGAAATTGTACAGCGAATAGGAGGCGGAACAAAGAACGAGGATATTTTTTGGTTTTTCCATTAGGGTCTTAGCAGGCGATTTGGAGTTTTCAGGTTGAATTTACAAAAATTAGAGTGCTTCCGGGGATTTTAGTTCAGATAGGTGTTCACATACCATTTCTGGAAGCAATAAATAGCCCAGACCGTAAAGGTATTGTCTCGTTTTCCGGACAAATGGTCCTTGACCATACTTTGTAAGTAATTGAGGTTGAATATGTTTTGTGCCTTCAGGAAATCCGTCTCTATATAGGATTCCATCTCTTTTTTCAGGCCGGAGCGCAACCAGTCTCCAACCGGCGACCCGAATCCCTGTTTACTTTTATCCAGGAAATTTTCAGGGAACTGGTCTCTGAACGCCTCTTTGAGTATATACTTTTTGTCCCAGCCTTTCATCAGATAATTTTCAGGAAGTCCATTGGTGTATTCCCATATCTTTTTGTTGAGGAAAGGAGCCCGGCATTCCAGGGAATTCATCATACTGGTCCGGTCTACCTTGGTTAACATTCCACCCTCCAGACTAATGATCTTATCAATAAAACGATAAGCCGTTAGGGAATTTGGCTTGTCAATTTTCAGTTTTTGTTTGTATTCCCTGTAAAGGTCTTCTATATGCAGTTCCGGCCGGATAAGACTCTTTAGCTGGTTTTCGGAATTCGCCAGAGAAATGATATCCCAATAGTAGTTTCCCTCATAATTTACCGAATTCAACATTTTCCTGATCTGAAATTTACGCCCTCGTTTATCGTCCTTATCCATCAAAAGAGGGTAGACCCTTTTCATAATGAAATTGTGGATGAATTTAGGCGTAATGGAGGTGTATCTCTTATTCAGTTTTCCAACATAGTATTTGTTGTAACCCCCGAAAATCTCATCGCCCCCATCACCGGTCAGTGCCACTTTAACGTGTTCGCTGGTTTTTTTGGAGACCAGGTAGTTAGGCAGGGAAGCGGTGTCTGAAAATGGCTCGTCGAAATTTAGAAGGATCTCGTGAATATTGTTTTTCAGGTCCTCTTCTCCTATGATAAACTCGTGATGTTTACTGTTAATCTGTTTGGCCACCAGGCGCGACTTATCTGTTTCGCTATAAGCCTGTTTCTTGAATCCTATAGAAAAAGTATTGATGCGTTCCTGGGTCATTTGAGACAGGCATAGAGAAACGATGGAAGAATCCACCCCGCCTGATAGAAATGTGCCTATAGGTACATCGGAGATAGATCTGCTTTCCACGCTTTCGCGGACCAGGTCTTTTACTTTCTCCCGTGCGGTGGCAAAATCGTGCTTTTCATCTACTATATTGAATTCTTCTTCAATGGGGGAGATCTCAAAACTATGCGTTTTCAGGTCGTATACCAGGCAGTGGTTAGCTTCTAATTTAAAGACATTGTCGTAAATAGTATAGGGTGCCGGAATATATGTTGACCGCAGGAAGTGGTTCAGTCCTTTGTCCGAGATCCCAGGTCTCTCATCCATGAGCAAGCGAAGGGACTTAAGTTCAGATCCCCAGATGAATTTATCTCCCTGTTGCGTATAGTAAAGCGGTTTCTCCCCGAAAAAGTCCCGCGCTATGACAATTCTGTCTTTCTTTTTGTCATAGATGTTGAAACCGTACATCCCATCCAGTTTGCTGAAAGCCTTTTCGCCGTGGCGTTCGTAAAGTTTCAGGATTACCTCCGTATCACTATGGGTCGCGAAAGTGACTCCCTCTTGCGCAAGTTCATGCCTTAGTATGGGATAATTGTAGATCTCTCCGTTAAATAGAATAAGCATCTCACGGTCGTCCGTAAAGATGGGTTGTTTTCCAGTGCTGAGGTCAATAATGGATAAGCGGCGCATGCCCAATGCCAGTGAGAATCCCTCCTGAACATCTGTGTAAACACCGTCCTCGTCCGGACCACGATGAAAGATGATATCATTCATCTCCCCGATCTTCGTCGCGAGGGTCTCTTTACTTAATTGTCCTTTCGATATAAATCCATTGATTCCGCACATAGCAGTAATGATTAGGAAATAATAAAGTTCTTAAACTGATCGTAAACCGTGCCCAACTCAAACTCGGCGGCCTTTGCTGACGCTCGTGCTCCAAATTTCACCCGCTCCCCGGGATGCTCTTTAAAGTATAACAATGCTTTATGCAGCCCCAGATGATCCCCGTTGTTGATCAATAAGCCATTTTTACCTTTATAGAAACTGCCCTTTTCGATAAATATTTCATCCGCGGAACCATTTAATAACTCCAATGGCCCGGAAAGGCAGTTGGTCGATATGCAGGGCAGTCCAACGGCCATGGCTTCAAGCAAAGCGTTCGGGAAGCCTTCGGTATTGGATGACAATACAAAGCAGTTGTATTGGACCAGGCGTTCCGATACTTTTTTTACCCTTCCTTTAAGAAATACTGAATCCCCAAGGCCTTTTTCAGCGATGAGTTCTTCAAGTTGACTTCTAAGCGGTCCGTTCCCGTAAATATCCAGTTCCAAGCCTTCTGCGGCTTCTGCTATGGCCTTAATGATGATAGCCTGGTTCTTTCGTTCGTTTAAGGTGCCTGCCGTAACCGTTCTAAGCTTATCCGTAGCAATTCCAAGGCTATCCGGAGCCACCTGACTTTCAGGCATTTCAATCGGATTGTAAATCACCTCCATAGGGATCTTTACCCGAAAATTATCCGCAAGGTCCTGATTAATATATATGGAATTGGAGAACAGCCTGGTATTCCTGTTGTAGAGCAGGGGATAGAAGATCTTGGAAATGTAATAAGAAAGCCTGCTGGTTGTATTATCCGAAGGATAGCCTCTTTCGCTTACGATGGTCTTAAGTTTTGAAAACCGCATTGCGGCAAGGCTATTGAGAAAATTCGGAAAGGCCAAAAACGAAATGGCAATGTCAATTTCACGGGATCTGATGACTTTGAAATACTTCCTGAGAAAAAGAATGCTATCGCCTAACTGCTTAAAAAAAGAGGCTTGCTTTTCCTCCGTTTTTTTTGACAGAATTTCTATGTCGACACCTTCTGGGATGTCAAAGTGAATGTGGTCGTACATCAGGATAAGGGTCACTTCAAAATCGTCTACCAGTTTTTTGAGCAAAAGGCTGATCACTTTTTCCGCCCCTCCGCTGGTCATACTGATATTTAAAACCGATATCTTTTGTTTGGCCACTGTTTGCTAAAATTTCTTTCTCAATTGGCCCCGGAAGTGTTGCGGGTCCCCGAGGACCATTGTATTTTTTGTTGGATTAAAGGGGTAGGGTAAGGAGTTTTCCCAATTCCGCATCCCATTTGTCCGGGACGAATTTTCCCATTCCGGACTCGGGATGGAAGGTAATCTCCCCAAAATAGACCTTATCCCCAATATTGTAAAAATCAACCCGTACAAACACAAAATCCTGAGCGACAATCTCCGCCAATCTTATCATTTCGTCCAGCTTCTGGGGTTTCTTCAGCTGTCTGCCATTTTCATAGAGGTATTTAAAGTCGAGCAGGTTCCACTCCGTATCGTACATATTGCGTTTGTGGACCGTATCCCTGTCAAGATCCAGTTGGATGTACTTTACCTTTCCGTGAAAGCAAAATAATTTGTAATCTGGCGGAACTCCACCATCTTCACCCTTTAGCAGATTCTCAGCCACAATGCAAGGCCGGATATTCTTGTATTGCCATTCTCCACTACCGTAGAAATAGTTTGTTTTTAGTTTTTTGGCGAAATCCTGCTGTAATTCCTCCCAATTTATCTTGGATTTATCCCGCACGATTACTCCACCGGAACTGTCGTGGTTTGTTTTGATGATAAAGGGGTGGTCCGGGAAATTCTCGGGGCGCAAATCTTTTGCATCGTAGGATTGAAAGACCATGGGAATAAGGTATTCCTCCCCGAGTTTTTCCGCCACATATTCGCGTACCCTGAATTTGTCCGCACATTGGGTATGCAAAGGGGTCCTGTCATTCAGCTTAAGCCACATCATCTTTTCGTTGAAAGTTTTTGGAGAATCTAGATTCAAGGAGTACCCCAGTCGGCGTTTGAAAGTCCTTTTGGCCAGGGTTTTCTCCGGAAGCAGGTGGTCTCTGAAATAGATGTAGGGCCAAAGCAGCACTTTGCCCAGCCAGGTATTCCGATATAAATTCTTAAAAAAATCTCTCATCTAAGTAAGCATTTCAGGGGACATTATCAGTTACCAGAAGCTTAAGAGGAAGTTTTCTTCTTAGCCTTCGGCAAACCAATGCTGTTTTTAGTTTTCCGAAGCCGCGAACAAAAAGTTTTTCAGGGCCTCCCCATAACGTTTATAGTAGAAGTGATCTTCCGAGGTTTTGTGGGCCATGGCAACCACTTCTTCATAAAAATCCTTATAATTTTCGATGATGTAGACCAACTTTTCCAACATAGCTTCGTCATTATCCGGGGGAACGATGAATCCGTTGATCTTATCTTTGATGAATTTGCCGTTGTCGCTGACATCAGTTACGAGAACGGGTTTTTTGTGATTCAGATAGTCCGACAGTTTAGTTGAAAAACCGTATTTGTTCTGAAGCGTGAACCCTCTTGGGATAACCAGCAGTTCCTGCTGTTTCAAAAATGATGATAGCGCTTCTTTATGCAGATAACCGCAAAAATTCACCGAGCTATCTATTTCCAGATCTTTTAATAAGCGATTGAAAATATAATCTTCCTGGTCTTTCTTCACCTGCCCGCATAGATTAAACTGCAGCTCAAATCCCTTTTTCTTCAGCTGTGAAATAACCTCGAAAAAATTCTGCAGCCGTTCCTTTTCCAGGTGAATACTTCCGGAAAACCCGATGTTAAAGACCTCTGGATTGGCATAAGTGCCTTCCTCTACCTCCAATGGTGTATAAGGGTCTGTAAGAATCGGGATCCTCACTGTATTTTTGTTGAACCTGCTTCCGTATTTCTGAATTTCAGTAGAAATGCATATCAGGCCGTTATACAGAGGGAGTAGTAGTTCCATACAGCTAAACACCGTCCTGTAGATAATTCTTTTCAGGCTGTAAACCGGTTTCCTTATGGACAATGGGTTGTGAAAACTCGCAGTATATTTTCTTACCTCGTTGTATTCCGTAAAGACCCGTTGCCGTTTGATCAGTTTTAAATAGAGAATAGCGATGATCTCGAGTGCAATACGGTGGGAGGGGTAAAAGATGAATGCCCTGGAGTCTCCTTTGAGCTTTGAGAATCTGAATAACCTCCTCAGGAACTTTATTGAAGCCCAAACACCATAAGACTGAAGCTTGTTGTCCTTTGGTTTAAAGACATTCGGACTGACCTCTTCAAAGAAATCATCATTCAGTTCTCCGGAGGTACAACTTACCAGATACACTTTGGTATCCTGGTCCGCCACCGCCCCGGCATAATATCGCATACGGGTGGAGCCCACATTTTTAAGGGCGAAATCATAATTGCTGTAAACGAATAAGGCCCTCTTACTCATCCGCGTCCGTTTTAGACCACACCACTCTGTTGACGTAGTCTACATATGAGATAATTATACGAACCACTTTTTCACTTACATTGGGCATGCTGTAGTCCGCGACTTCCCTGAAATTCCTCTCAGGATTTCTTTCCTGCACTTCCAGGGCCACCAGGGCTTGTAAAATCCGTTCCGGATGTAATCCTACCATCATTACGGATGCCTCTTCCATAGCTTCAGGACGTTCGTGTGCCTCGCGAATGTTCAAGGCCCTGAAATTCAGAATAGAAGATTCTTCTGAAATAGTCCCGCTATCGGATAGGACTGCAAAGGAATTGTACTGTAGCGCATTGTAATCCGAAAAACCAAGGGGTTTAAGAAACTGAATGTTCTTATGCGCCTTAACCTGCTTTGCCTCCAGCATATTCCTAGTCCTGGGGTGGGTAGAGACAATGACGGGGTAGTCATATTTCTCGGCTATTTGATTCAGCGAACTGATCAAGCCGTTAAAATTCTTCGGATTGCTGATATTTTCTTCCCGGTGGGAGGAAACCACGAAGTATTTATTCTTCTCCAGCCTCAGTTTTTCAAGCACATTGGAAGCTTCTATCTTATCCCTGAATTTACCGAGTACCTCGTACATCGGGCTACCGGTCTTTATAACGCGATCTGGCGGGAGTCCCTCTCTTAAAAGGTATTCCCGGGCAATGTCGCTATAGGTAAGGTTAATGTCCGCAACGTGATCCACGATCTTCCGGTTAGTCTCTTCCGGAACCCTTTGATCAAAACATCGATTCCCGGCCTCCATATGGAAAACAGGGATCTTACGTTTCTTAGCCGGGATAGCGCAAAGGCAGGAATTGGTGTCTCCCAGCACCAAAAAAGCGTCAGGCGCGATCTCTTCCAGGATGGGGTCAATCGCTACCAGGATCTTCCCTACGGTTTCTGCTGCGTTCTTTCCTGCGGCATTGAGAAAGTGATCCGGCTTACGTATTCCGAGGTCCTCAAAAAAGATCTCGTTCAATTCGTAGTCGTAGTTCTGGCCGGTATGTACCAAAGTATGTTCTATAGCCTGGTTGGCATCCAGCGCCTGCATAACACAGGACAGGCGGATTATCTCAGGGCGTGTTCCAACTACAGTGATTACTTTAAGTTTTTTCAAAGTGGGTTGTTTTAGCTTCTATATTAAACGTCTTCAAAATAGGTGTCGGCATCCTCAGGATTATAGGGCTCGTTGATCCAAAATAAGGTAATCAGTTCCTCCTCGCCGATATTTTTAATGTTATGGGTGTGCCATATGGGCATGTCTACATAGGCAGGTTCATTTCCATCCAGATAGTAATCCACCGTATGGTCCGTGCCAATCCGTCTTAATTGTATCAGTGCCTTTCCCTGGATCACCGCGAAGCGCTCCGCTTTTCGGGTATGAAAGTGATTCCCCCTGGTAATCCCCGGTACCGTTGTGGAAAAGGAGAACTGCCCGCTGGTCTGAGCCCGGGTTATCTCTACAAAACTTCCACGGTTGTCCGTGTGCTTGGTAAACTTTACAGGGTAGTGATCTTCAGGGATATAACATCTGAAGGTATTGAACAGGGCTTTCTGAAAGGGCTCTTCCAAATTAGGGAAAATCCCGTTTTCCATATAGTCCTTTTGAAATGCTTTCAGCAGCACGAGTATTTCCGACACTTTCTTGTTATGCCTGGGTGCAATATCCACGGCAAAACTGTTCTTGCCTATCTCCCCGGCCTCCGCTTTTCCTTCAATGGTATCGAGAAATACCTGTACTAGTTCATTGATATAGATCAGCCCAACTTCACCGTCCTTTATAATGGTAGGCTCTTCGTAACGGGCGATCTTATGGCAGAAGGTGGCCACTACAGAGTTGTAATTAGGTCTGCCGAAAGGCCCAAAAACATTGGGGATGGTTAAGGAACTGAATTTTCCATTACCAGCGGCAGCCCATTCCATAAACTTTTCTTTGCCTTCTTTTTTTGATCTTCCGTAGAGATTGTCACGAATTTCCTGGGAAGAAGAGGAAAAGATAATATGTGGCGAGGATTGGCTATCCACACAGGCCGTGATCAGTTTGGTAACCAATGCAAGATTGGTTTCGTAGATCACCTGCTGGTCTTCGTGCCGGTTCATGGCCGCCAGGTGTACAATAGCGTCGCATTCGGAAACAAATTCCTGCAGTTTCAGGGGATCCTCAAAATAGGAGCGCTCAAAAGGGATAAGTGTTATGGATTCTTTAAGTGATAAAGTGGTATACAAATGGTAACCCATAAAACCCGCCTGGCCGGTAATCCCTATTTTCATTTTATAGTTATTTTTATGTGTTTACCTCCCAATCTGCCTCCCAGTGATCCGGCGGAAACCTGAAGTCGTCACCGGCGGACTGCTGTAAATCAAAATTGGAAAAAACAAGCAATTTGGCATTTTCGCCAAGGGCCTTAAAACCAGTGGCATACCCTCCGGAAACTTCAAGTACCTGTGGATCTTCAGCTTTCAGAATGTAACGCTCCGGGATCAATTCCCTGGATGGCTTATCAAAATTATCTATTTTGATAAGATTGACAATGAAAGCACCTGAATTACAGTAAAACCATTTCTTTTCCTCTTTGTGCGCCTGCCACGCCCTGATAATATCCTGGTTTGCCGGATGGATCTCATAAAACCTGACGATCTCCTTCATCTTAAATCCATTAAAGAAATTGAGTTTTCCACGTGCATCGGAAAAGCGGGAACCCTGGATCAGGTTTGATGCGGCCATCTAGAGTTGTTCTTGGATAAAATCGAGATTCAGAAGGGTGTCCTTCAGTTCGTTGTTGGTCAATTGTTTCGTATTGTGAGAATGATAATCTTCTATCTGGCTGATATCCGTTTCTCCCACAGAGAAATACTTGCTGTAATTAAGATCCCTGTTATCTGCCGGAATACGGTAGAATTCACCCATGTCCTCCGCCTTTTGCATTTCCTCCCTGGTACAGAGAGTTTCATACAACTTCTCCCCGTGACGGGTTCCGATGATCTTAATATCGTTTTTCGCACTAAAGATGTCCCTGACGGCCTCTGCAAGATCTCCAATCGTACTTGCAGGAGCCTTGTTCACAAAAAGATCTCCCTGCCTTCCGTTCTGGAATGCAAAAAGTACAAGGTCTACAGCGTCTTCAAGAGACATCAGGAAACGGGTCATATTCGGATCTGTAACCGTTAAGGGCAGATCTTCCTGAATTTGTTTGACGAACAACGGAATTACAGAACCCCTGGAGGCCATCACATTTCCATAACGCGTGAGGCAGACGGTGGTACCACCCTCAGGGATATTCCGCGATGCGGCCACTGCTACTTTTTCCATCAACGCCTTGCTGATGCCCATGGCATTAATAGGATAGGCGGCTTTATCTGTACTCAGGCAAATGATCCTTTCTACCTTATTGGCCACGGCGGCATCTATGGTATTCTGAGTTCCAAAAACATTGGTTTTGGCGGCTTCAATGGGGAAGAATTCACATGAAGGCACCTGTTTCAGGGCTGCGGCGTGGAAGACATAATCTACGCCATTCATCGCCCTTTCTATGCTGTTATAGTCGCGTACATCGCCAATGTAGAACTTTACTTTCTCATTTTTGAGGCGGGTCCGCATATCGTCCTGCTTCTTCTCATCCCGGCTGAAAATGCGGATCTCTTTTATGTCGGTTTCCAAAAAACGGTTGAGTACGGCATTCCCGAATGAGCCCGTACCTCCGGTGATTAAAAGTGTTTTACCTTCGAACATTATTGTTTATTAATTTTTGTAAAATTATAATAATACCATAACATAACTGCAAAATATAGACCACTGGCTAAAATCTTGGTTATTATGGCTCCTTCTATTTTATAAAAGCTTACTAAAATGGTATAACCCAGCACGTTGACAAAACCAACTATGAAGGCCGCGTTGCGCAATAAGGTACCCTTTCCCTTAGCTCCCAAGAACCTGTTGATGAGATCCCCTAATCCGTGAAATATGAAGGAGAGTATCAGTAGTTTTGAGATGTCTGAGACCGGCAAATAGGCCTCGGTGTAAAAGGTGATCACGGCCAACTCTATGAGTGCATAGAAAACTACCAGGGCCAATGCGGTAATACCCAAACTGAAATAGACCACCTTTTTGGGGATGAAATCCAGATGCACAAATTTCTTGAAAAATATGGTGCCTAAAACCGAGGGGATTACCAGTAGAGGACTACAGACCGTATTGGCGAGCATAAAGAAACCCACCTGGGTATTGTCCATAAAATACGATATGGTAAAACCCGCGATATGGGTGGTGGCCACTCCTGCAAGGCTGCCATAATAAATGGGTCTGCCATTGTACTTATTTTCTTTGAACAACTCCCTGACCAGAGGTTTTTTGATATCAAAACTGGGTTTTAAGCCAACAAGGATCACCGTAATGACGAGCATCAGGAATCCGTAATAACCGTAAAGCACCCAATCGATGGTTACCGGAGTGATAAATTCATGGACCAGATAGATCACCGCAAGGTAGAGGAAGGCCGGTAGGACCCCGAAGAGAGACAGGGTATAAATTTTATGCATCCCCTTGAGGATCTCGTTCATGGCCAACTGCCCGATGATAACCATTACAATCAGGAAATATCTCCAGATGGACTGATCCAGCTCATTATCGAAAAAATAGGGTTCAAGGAAAGAAAAGCCCAGGTAAATCAGTATTCCCACTGCGGAAGTTATCGCAAAGATGACAGTGAACAAGCCCACATAACGGCGTTCCCTGGCTTTGTCATCGTTCATAGCCATAAGCCGGGTAATGGAAATGAAAAAACCAACGGAAACCAGGCTGGCAATAAAACGGGCTGCTGTTTCAATGAACTTAAAGTCCCCGAATCGCTCCGGACCCAGCACCCTGGAATTAAAGATACTCACCAGAAACCCGATCAGGATGCCAAGAACACTGGCACCGTACATGGTTATTATTTTCTTGAGGGTACTGTTCGCCATTACGATGATACTGGATGCAAATGAATCAGCCTGCCCCTTCCCAGAAAATAATTGAATTCCCTTAAGGCGGAATTTCCTTCTTTTCTGCAAAAGAACTCGGTTTTGTGTTTATTGGGTATTGGGCAGGTCATGGGTGTTGGTTTCAGGATTTGACGATCTATCACCTCATTCCGCTACTGTATTTGTACAATAGCCTTCCAAGAATGATGCTGATAACAAAAAAGAAGAAATCTACCGACATTGTGGTAAAAATGGCCAGTCCGGTAAGTCCGAGGATCCATAGAATAATAATGTAGCATTCAACTTTGGTCTCATAGCTCAGATTACCTCTCCGTATCATCTTTATAGGTACTACAACGCTCAGATAAAAGTAAGACAGCACCGGAAGTAAACCGCCCCACCACAATAAAAATAACCATTGGTTATCAATTGCGGACCATTGCTGGCTCCCGAACTGATAGGTAGCGAAAAATCCGGAACCCGTAACCAATTCAAAACCGTTCAATTGTTCCAGAAAAGTCTCGAGTTGGTTAGATCTGGTGTCTTCTGTCCCCCTGTTGATCAGTAATTCCCAGGAAGTGCTGAATATCTCCGTATTGATAATAAGGAATATCAGCCCCACGAACCCCAGCAGGAACAAAATCAAATAACTTCCTTTACGCTTGGTGTGATAAAAATCAAAAAGTATGGTGATAAGGTAGATGATCAGAAAAGACCTTGTCTGGGTGATCAGGGCGAGTAGTATACCAAACCCCAGCGCAAACAGCCTGAGCCATTTCAGTTTTTTATTGTTCTTTAAAATCAAAAAGACATAGGGTACGATCCATACCAGATTTGTGGCATATACACGGTATTTGCTCAAGGCCTGGCCCCTGTACAGCCCAATTCCAAAGTCAAAGAAATTGTACAAACAGAGCAATGAGATCACTATCACCGAGAGATAGAGGAATTTTTTAAAGAACTCAAACCTGTTGTGGTGATAGCTTACAAAGATCAGTCCGAAACATACCCAGGTGCCTATTCCCCTGTTATCCATTACTTCGGTAGTATTGAACAGATCTGCACCGCTTAGAAGATAGTTCAACAATATGCTTAAAACCAATATGGAATAAGCAAAATATATGGAAAGATGATATTTGGCCCTTGCGAAAAAGACGGAGATAAGCGCTGTGAGTATAATGCTAATAACAGAAACGATCCTGATATACTTTTCCGGCCCCAGGAAGTTGAATCCCGTAGTCTTAAACATATAGAGGCGTTCCTGGGCGAAATAGATAAAAAAGAGGTTGAGGAACAGGCCAAAGAACAACAAAAAAGATATAAGCTTATCTATTTGTTTGGTCTTTTCCAGATTGATTTCTAGTTCCTGTGATTGCATTAACTGTTTGTCTTGATTATGTCATTCAGTTTGAAGGTCACTAAATAAGCAGCCGTTTCAGGATCTTGGGCTTGAGCCGTCTGGTTTGGTTGGTTTGGCTACCCAATAATAAGCAAACGATCACAGTTCCAATCTATTATTTCCAAAGCCCTAAAATGACAGGTGTAAACTGTTATCCGCTGAGTCTCCTTCAAAGTTACGGGGAACTTTCCTCTAACCGGGATCCAAAAAGCGTAGACAAGAACTTTCCGCGGATCCGCTGCAAATATCATAAAAATCGTAGAAATCCCCAGGATAATATCCTATAAGGGGAGGGGAAGGGTTATGGCACTCCAGCATAGATAACCTCTGTAGTACTTCGCTCCGCCTGTTAACTTAATTTACAAATTGGCAACCGCTAACTCACGCGTTTCATCATCAAACTTTAGGCTGGGAAATGACGGCCGTACCGCCATTTTCCAGTGAGTAAAGTCTAATCACTGACCACTTGCAGGGTCACCGATGAATGATTGGTAGACAAGAGGCCCAGATCGTCTTTTAAGCGTACTCCGCGAGGCGATCTAACCCTGATCTGTCCATACATTTCCCTGGTAAGGAAGCTCTTGTTGGTAGGCCCGTGCAGCTCTACGGAAGGATCATTACCGTCATAATCTATCAGCACATTCTGGAAAGTGAAGCCTCCCATATTCGCGGTAGACGAATTGGCATAGTCCAGAACGCCCATATGAATGACCGGGAAGTTACTGCCGGTGCTTAAGTTTCTTAGAACCGCATTCTTAACGGTTACTTTATAAGCCTCCAGGGTCTTTTTGGTATAAATAGCGCTATATCTGCTATTCTCCACAGTAAGGCCGTCAAAGGTGATCTGCCCCCGTATCGGATTATGGATACTACCTGTACTCATTCCAAGGCTGATCTCCGATTTGTACGGTCCCGGGTTAGAGGTGGCAAAGTTGTTGGATAGGTAAATGTTCCTGAAAGTCACATCAATAGGTACTGTACTGGATGCCGTATAGGTAAGGGCAAACAGGATCCCGGGTCCCCAGTTGTTTGTAAAGGAACAGTTCTCAACCACAATATTCGTCATTCTGTCCTGAATAAAATCAGGCTCAAAGTCGATCCCCGCACCAGGAGACTCTCCTGTTGTTCCGGTAAAGGTAGAATTGCGTATAGTGAGACCGTCTACGCTTATCACAGACATACCCTGTCTTGCATTGTTGATCGCCGCGATATCCTCTATTAGAATATTTCTGTTGTATTCTCCCGGATTGAATCGGCTGAGGTAGATTCCGTCTCCGCCGCTATCCCGGAGGGTAAGTCCCTTTACGGTAATATTCGATGATCTTACGATCGCAAAGGCGTGCCGCTGCTGTCCGTCCTGGTACTCTGGTTTGTTCATTCTGAAAGTAGCGTCGTATCCGATCACTTCAATATTGTCGCAGTCAATGAGTTGGAAGAGCCTGTGCGAAGTGTTGGGGAAGGCCCCGCTTTTCGCCCTGAGAACCACACCAGGTTCAAAGTAAATGGTTTTGTTCCTCAGATTCTTGAAGGTCAGAGGCTCTACAATCCAATCACTGGATTGACGGTCCACGATGATGACACTGTTTGAAGAGTTGATCGCCGCTTTGATCGCCGCGGTGGCGTTACTTGAATTGTAACCGAAAGTAGAGGCTTTCACCCCTCCGGCAGGAGCACCGCCTCCGCCGCCGCCACCGCCGCCTCCGCCTCCGGAGCCACCGCTTCCGCCTTCATTTACCGTGATGGTAACAGAATCGGAACTGGAAAGTCCTTCAGCATCAGTAACAGTTAAAGTTGCTTCGTATACGCCAGCTGTATTGTAGGTATAAGATGGGTTCTTGTTAGATGTAGATTGGCCATTGCCGAAATCCCAGGAGTAACTGGTGATCTCTTTGTCGTCTGTAGAATTATTAGCCACAAATTGAACTTCCAGAGGAGCATTTCCTGTATCCGGACTCGCATTAGCTACGGCAACAGGCTCTTCGTTATCTACTTGATTTTCAACCGTTATTGTCACAGTTGTAGTATCGGACAGACCTTCTTCATCTGTAACTCTAAGGGTAACGGCATAGGTCCCTGCATCTGTGAATGTATGAGAAGGATTTACACTTGTTGCTGTATTGCCATCTTTGAAATCCCACAGATAACTGGAAACGCCTTTGTCGTCCGATGAGGTATTTCCGGTAAAAGAAACGACAAGCGGTGCGGTTCCCGATGTCGGATCGGCACCTATACGGGCTGTTGGAGCTCCGTTTTCTCCGGTAGTTTCCTCTGTAGTCTCCTCTTCTGATGTTGTGTCTTCCTGACCGCCGGAGCCTCCACCGCTATCTTCCACCGTTTCGTCGGTTACAACCTCAGGAGCACTTTCAGGAGCGTCATAGGTAACGATGAGTTTCGGACCTTCTACGGAAGGGTGTTCTTTGGAAGCAAATGCCAGGTCGTCTCCCTCCCCGTGCGTTAGGATAAGAGTGGTTTTGTCTGCTGTGATGTTCTCCGCGTTAAGGAGGATATCATGTACAGTCCCCACCTGGTAGTCTTTGTTGACCGATCCGACATTCACATCAACTTCCGGAGCATTACTTTCGTCCAATGCATCTTCAGACCAGTCATTGCCTACACCTTTATGTATATCAAGCTGTCCATTTCCTCCATCCGCATTAATCGTAAAGCGAAGCTCTACATTAGTAATAGAACCTCCAATACTATCAATGGCACTAAGATTAAAAAGTAAATAGCTGGTTCTGAACTCGTTATCAACTCTGATTATATCATCGTTAAAACCCTGTCCGTTTTGAACGTAGGCGTCCTGGGACGGTATAAATACGGTGGTACGACTTTCGAATACCTCCTCCGCGGCGGATTCTTCGTCTTGGGTTTCTTCTGTGGTGGTTTCCTCTTCGGTTTCTTCGGTTGCCTCTTCTTCAGTCGCCTCTTCCTCTTCTGTTTCTTCTTCTTCAGTTGCTTCCTCTTCGGAATTGTCATTTTCGTCCACTTGCAGTACTTCGTTACTGAAATCTGCTTCCTGGAGGATATCGCTGTCCTTGGTACAGGCAAGAACGATCAAAAAAAGTAATAAACTAAGGCATAGGTTTAACTTATGGACTCGGGTGGGGTGAAATCTCATAGTGAACTCTAATAGTTTAGTGGTTATTCGGGATCTGCCATTTATCTAAAAAATCTCCGACATAATAGCTGTTTTTTCCGTTTAAATGCAAACCGGACAAAAATAAGCACAAAAGAGTTGAACCATTTTTCTTTGTTCAAAAAATGTTTATAAGTTATCAACAAAATTGCACACTTTGCCCCAAGCAGCATTGTTAAGCATACGTAGCAAGCTCCTGTTTTGGACGATCAACCGACAGGGTTTTAACATTTTTTTAATAAAAAAATCGATGAACTGCACACTTTGTAGTGATTTTCCTATGGCGTACAGCTAATGGGGATAAAACAAACGGGCTGACAAGGCTTCTCAATGGATATTTCTACAAAGATTTCCTATGATCTAAAGTGGATAAACGGGTCTTTTTTATCTCATTCCGGAATGACTTGTCAACAAAAATTGAAACGTTCGAGAAACGAATATCAAAGATCAAACCAAAATTAATATACGGAATGGTCTTTGGACAGTTTCAAAGTGCTGCCTAAAAGAAAAGACCTCCTATCCGCAGGACGAAGGTCTTTGATATCATATATACCTTGGTTTGACTTAAAAATCGATCAGGTTGAGGTAATCTTCCAGGTTGGTATATCCATCGTTATTCCTGTCCTGACTTCCATCGTCCGGATTGTTTGGATCCAGGCTTTGAGCAAGTTCCCAGGCATCGGGCATTCCGTCTCTGTCTGAATCATAACCCTGAGGATGTGTGGCTACCGGTGTATTGCTAACAGTTTCCCAGAACGCCTGATAATGTTGAGTAGCAGGGATTTCAGTAACGCTTCCGTAAGTGTAAGGTACCGGGTCGTCATTCCTTACCCTGGTTATATACATCTCATCTACATTATCCTGTTCCCATATTACATTTCCGCTACCGTCCAGCCTTTTATTGGATCCTACATCATCAAGGACATTATCAAAAGCTACTCCGGCAGATTTCAATGGGAAATCAGGCCCTAGCATACTAAAGGGTGACTGAGCCTGGAAATCACGTGGTGCCGGCCTGGTATCGTTCAGGTCATACCAAGTGCCACCATAACTCCAGCTACCAAAAGTAGTCCAGGTAAACCAGTTGTCCGCGTCCGGATCCGTAAGCACGTCAGGCAGTACCAGATTACCCCTGGTGTGGATCTGTGGTATGTTACCTCCATGGTGATGATCCACCTTGTGCATCTGGTTTTCATAAACCCCGTGTTTCTGCCTGAGGTAAACATTATTGATATGGTTGAGCAAGATACTTCCCTGGGTACGGATTAGTCTGAAATTCCAGTTGTATACTACATTGTTTACGACATCCACACGGCCGTTGGAATTCACATTCGGGAATCTGTGGCTGATGTTGTAGAAGAGCGAATTCAACATACTGAAATTATCAGAGTTTGCCGGGGTATCGCTATCCCCGAGCAGGGCCGCGGTTTTTCCTTCTGCGATCAGCATTCTTTGAAAAGTGGAATTTCGGGTAAGGATCCCGCCCATACTCGCAACTTCGTCAGTTCCCCATGAAACGGAAACGTGGTCAAAGATGTAATTCGTACAATTTGCCACCCTAAGGCCGTCCTGTTCAATGGCCTGATATCTTGGGCGCACCCTGATATATCTGACAATCACATTATCACATCCGTCAAACTGGGTCCTGGCCCCCGTAAGGGTGATCCCGCCTTCCGGTGCGGTATGTCCGGCTATGGTCAGGTCTCCATTTTTAATGTTCAAGGTGGTTTGAAGGTTGATCGTACCGGAAACATCGAAAACGACAATTCGCGGTCCGCTGGCGTATACGGCTTCCCTGAGGCTTCCGGGTCCGGTATCGTTCAGGTTTGTAACATGTATCACTCTGCCTCCTCGTCCGCCGGTGGCGTAGGCTCCACCTCCGTAGGCTGAGGGGAATGCTTTTAACTCACCGTAATCGATAGGCTCATCAGATGGTGGTAGCTCTTCCTCTCCTTCATCCACAGGCTCCTCTTCCTGAATTACCGGATCTTCGGTACCGTAATAGGTAACAACCAATTTTGGAGAAAGATCATCCAAAGGGTGTTCTTTGGAAGCAAAAGCCAGGTCGTTTCCGGTACTGTGCGTGAGTACAAGAGTAAGCTTTTCCGCGCTAAGATCTTCTGTTGTGAGATCTACCTCCTGGGTGGAACCCATGGCATAGGATTGATTAATGCTTCCCAGCACAGCCTCTATGCCCGGGGCGCTGTTCTCATCTAGTGTCTCTTCCGTCCAGTCGTTAGATGTACCTTTATTTACTTCAATAAGTCCATCCCCGTCATCGGCGTTAATGGTAAACTGTAACTTGGCTGATTTAATATCCCCTGGCAGACCGCTTAGATCGAACATGAGGTAACTTGTTCTGTAATCTTCCTGTAATCTTATGATGGATTGATCAAAGGAAGTGCCACCCTGAAGGTAGACGTCATTGATAGGGGTAAAGGCGAAGATCCTGGTTCCGGGCTCATCGCCTTCTTCGCCAACGTTTCTTTCTCTTTCTTCTAAAGAGCCATTTTCATTCAATACGATGTCATTGAACAAGTCAGTGTCCTTGCTACACGAAATGATAATCTGAAATATAAGACAAAAGAGCACCAAACAAATGATGTTTTTGGGGGGAAATGTCATAAGTAGGTTTAAGATTTAGGTTAACTAGTAATTTTTGGGCATTTAAAAATATTTAAAAAATTAAACATTATCGATAAAGCAACACTTATTTTCGATGAAAAGCATCGTTTTTAACAAAGATGCCGGTTTTTAGGCCACATTGTAATCTATTACGGCTGTTGTAAAGCTTTAGATTACCGTTGAATTGATTTTAACATTAATTAGGAATTTAATCGATGAACTGCACTTTTTTTTAAGAATTCCACATGGATGGACTTACTTTAATTAGGAAAAGGATTCTTTTAAGTGCTTCAGCGGAAAGAGATCAATATATTATAAGGTATACCAGGAGCAGGGCAAATGATCAGACCTTTGCAGATGGAATAAACCTGAAGGTTTGGCTATAAAGACGGGAAGTTTACAGGCGTCCGCTAATTCCTTCTCCGGAAAGAACGCCCTTAACATCGTAAAGAATGCCTTTGGGCCTAAGCAGTGCTTCAAAATTGAGATCGGAGAACTGCTTATGGGCAACTGCGAGTATCACCGCATCGAAGTCCGGTTGAAGCTGCAATTCCCTGGTTACAGAGAGCCCGTATTCCTTTTGTACTTCCACGGGATCGCTCCAGGGGTCATAGATGCTGACATCCGAACCATAGCTTTGCAGATCGTAAATAACATCAACTACTTTCGTATTGCGTACGTCAGGGCAGTTTTCCTTAAAAGTGATCCCAAGAACCAGAATTTTAGACTTGCGAACCATTATGTCGTTCCGGACCATAAGTTTTACCACTTCGGTAGCGACATATTTCCCCATACTGTCATTCATTCGCCGGCCGGCCAGGATGATTTCAGGATGATACCCAAATTCCTGTGCTTTCTGAGCCAAATAATAGGGATCAACACCAATACAATGACCTCCCACCAGGCCGGGCTTAAAGGGAAGAAAGTTCCATTTGGTACCGGCAGCCTTAAGCACCTCATGGGTATCAATTTCCATTAGGTTAAAGATCTTTGCCAGTTCATTGACAAAGGCAATATTGATATCTCGTTGAGAATTCTCGATGACCTTGGCCGCTTCCGCCACCTTGATAGAGGGGGCCAGGTGAGTGCCGGCGGTAATTACCGAAGCGTACAATTCGTCTATTTGCTTCCCGACTTCCGGAGTAGAGCCAGAGGTTACTTTTAGGATCTTATCCACCGTATGTTCTTTGTCTCCGGGATTGATACGCTCAGGAGAGTAACCGGCAAAAAAGTCCTGATTGAATCGCAATCCGCTAACCCTTTCCAGAACAGGTACACATTCCTCTTCGGTAACTCCCGGGTAAACTGTAGATTCGTAAATGACAATGTCTCCTTTCTTCAGCACCTGACCCACAGTTTCACTGGCCTTATATAGCGGCACTAATACAGGACGGTGGGTACTGTCTACCGGTGTGGGAACGGTAACGATATAATAATTACAATCGGAGAGATCTTCTATTTCGAAGGTACAGTAGAGGCCGGTTTCCATATCCGCAGACTGCTTCAAAACAACCTGCAATGCCTCATCAGATACTTCCATGGTACTATCTGTACCCGATTGTAATTCCCGAACCCTTTCTTCATTGATGTCAAAACCTATCACAGGGTATTTTGTAGCGAAAAGACGGGCCAGGGGTAAACCTACATATCCCAGGCCAATTACGGCAATTTTGTTGTTGTTTGTCATGCGACGGAAGCGTTTTCTTGGCTTCTTCGTTTGCTGCCACTATAGCACCTGATCACTGCTGGAATGTTCTCCCGCTAACGGTCGGATTGTGGCAGCCTGTTACCAATTGATATCAAAATGCGACAAAAGTACTAAAGATATTGGTTATTTGAGGCGTGGAGGGATTCAGATCGGACAAAACTTAGCTGATCCTCTCCAAATTTGCCCAATACCAGGCCACGGCTTCCTTTAGTCCTTCTTCCATACTGAACCTGGGATCGTACCCCAGTAGCCTCTTCGCTTTTTCAATGGAAGCCAGGGAGTGCGGGACGTCCCCTTTGCGTTCCGGGCCGTGAATCACCGCAATATCCTTTATTTCGGCATCAAATTCAGACAGGTATAGTTTTAGCAATCGCACCAACTCGTTAAGATCCGTACGCTCTCCAAAGGCAACATTGTAAACCGTATTTACCGCTTCTGCTGAATCTGCCGTAATGGAGCGGATATTAGCTTCAATTACATTATCTATATAAGTAAAATCCCTGGAGAAACTTCCATCGCCATTGATGGTAGGGGATTGGTGGCCGATGAGTTGCAATACAAATTTTGGGATCACGGCTGCATAGGCCCCGTTGGGATCCTGTTGCCTTCCAAAAACATTAAAATAGCGCAGGCCGATAGTTTCAAGGCCATAAGTTTTGTTGAAGACATCCGCATACAGTTCATTTACGTATTTGGTGATCGCATAGGGAGAAAGCGGCTTGCCGATCACTTCTTCCACCTTGGGCATGGATTTGGAATCCCCGTATGTAGAGGAACTCGCGGCATAGACCAGTCTTTTTACCCCGGAATCTCGTGCCGCTACCAACATATTCAGAAAGCCGGAAACGTTAACCTCATTACTTGTGATAGGGTCGTTTATGGATCTCGGGACGCTCCCTAGCGCCGCCTGATGCAATACGTAGTCCGCATCCTTACATGCCTCCATGCAATCTCCCAAATTGCGGATATCCCCCTCAATAAAACGAAATTCCGGATGAGATTCAAAGGGAGCTATATTGGATCTTTTGCCTGTTGCAAAGTTGTCCAGGCAAATCACTTTATTGCCATTTTGTAATAACCATTGGCAAAGGTTAGACCCGATAAACCCGGCACCGCCTGTAACCAGTACGGTATGGATTGGGTCAAGTTTAAAATTTGTCATTGAGGTTTATAGTAATACGGATTTTCAAATTCTTTGTGTTCGGCCAAAAGTTCCTGTCGGTTCTTTCTCCATCAGGCGATATCACTTTCTGTCGTTGCCTGTTGCAAAACTACGAAACCGTTTTACCATAATAGTCCAGATACCAATCTATAAATGATTTGACACCGATAGACACGTCCGTATTAGGTTGATAGTCGTAGTCCGCGATCAGGTCGTCCACATTTGCCCAGGTCTTTTCAACGTCTCCGGGTTGAATGGGTAGCATTTCCTTTTGGGCTTCCTTACCCAGGTTCTGTTCTATCTGCTGAATGAAATCCATAAGTTTTACAGAATTGTTATTACCTATATTGTACAATCTGTATTTATCAGCCTGGGCCAGGGAAGCGGTTTCCTGGTTCATGATCCTTGCCACACCCTCAACGATATCATCTATATAGGTAAAATCACGTTCCATCTTGCCGTAATTAAAGACCTTGATGGGTTTGTCATTCACTATGGCTTCGGTAAACAGGAACATGGCCATATCAGGTCTTCCCCAGGGTCCGTAAACCGTAAAGAAGCGCAATCCTGTGGTTGGGATATCGAACAAATGGCTATAGGTATGGGCCATAAGCTCATTACTCTTTTTAGTGGCGGCGTACAAACTTATCGGATTGTCCACATTGTGTTCCACCTTAAAAGGTATTTCCTTATTCAGGCCATATACGCTGGAGCTACTGGCATAGACCAGGTGCTTGATCTTATGATTTCGGCAACATTCCAGGATATTGAGAAAACCCACGAGGTTGCTATCTACATAGGCTTCGGGGTTCTCCAGACTGTAACGAACTCCAGCCTGGGCGGCAAGGTTACACACCTTGTCAAAGTGCTCAGTACCGAATAAGAGTGGAAGAGCATTCCTGTCTTCCAGGTTCATACGTACAAAAGAAAAACTATCCGGGTGAAGACTGCTTACCACCGGTTTGTTGAAAACTTCGGCCTTTTCTCTGGCTATTCCCAATTGTTTCAGGCGATCGTACTTGAGGGAGACATCGTAGTAGTCGTTGATATTATCAAGCCCCACTACCTTGTGTCCCTGCTTCAAGAGCAGTTCACAGAGATGGTATCCAATAAAACCGGCCGCACCAGTTACCAGAATTTTCATGACTGGCCTATTTTGTAATACTTAAAGCCAAGTTCGTTCATTTTATCGCTATCCAGCAGTCGTCTTCCATCAAACACAAAAGCCGGTTTCAACATGGCCTCATATACTTTTTGCCAATCGTATTCCTTAAACTCATCCCATTCGGTAAGAATAGCAATGGCGTGAGCTTCCTTTGCAGCTTCCATAGGGTCCGTTACCACCTTAAGCAGACGTCGGTTCTCCTGTGGATCCCTTGTTTTTAGATAATCGAGATCTGCATAGATAGTTTCCTCAGTTACTTTAGGGTCGTAAACCACTATCTCCGCCTGTTCGTCAAGAAGCGCGTCAGCCACATAGATAGCGGCGGATTCACGGGTATCGTTGGTGTCCTTCTTAAAGGCCCAGCCGTAAAAAGCGATCTTTTTTCCGGAGACCGTATTATATAATGTACTGATGATATTTTCTGCGAAACGCCTTTTTTGGTAGTCGTTCATAATGATCACCTGCTCCCAGTAATCCGCTACTTCCTCCAAGCCAAAACTTCTGGAGATATACACCAGGTTAAGGATATCTTTCTGGAAACAAGATCCACCAAAACCTACGGAGGCGTTTAAGAATTTAGGTCCTATCCTGCTGTCAAAACCAATGGCCCTGGAAACCTCGGCCACATTGGCATCGGTTTTCTCACAAAGGGCCGAAATGGAATTTATAGAGGAAACCCTTTGAGCGAGAAAGGCGTTGGCCACAAGCTTGGAAAGCTCGGAAGACCAAACATTGGTCTGAAGTATACGCTCTTTGGGGAGCCAGTGTTCATATACACTGCTAAGGGCATCCTTTGCTTCCTGTCCGGCCTCGGTCTCTGCACCGCCGATCAGGACGCGGTCTGCATTTAATAAATCGTCAATTGCCGTTCCTTCAGCCAGGAATTCCGGGTTGGAAAGGATCTCAAAATTAACCCCGTTACCCGTGTTCTCAAGTATACTCTTTATTGCTTCGGCCGTTCTAACCGGAAGTGTTGATTTTTCAACTACGATCTTATCTGTCTTGGCCACCCTTGCGATATCTCGGGCGCAGAGTTCTATAAATTTTAGATCTGCGGCTTGTCCTTTTCCCTTTCCATAGGTCTTGGTAGGGGTGTTCACGGAGATGAAGATCATTTCAGACTCGTCTATGGCCTGATCCACCTCAGTGGAGAAAAACAGATTTCGATCCCGGGCCTCACCGACGATCTCTTTAAGTCCTGGTTCGTAAACAGGAAGTTTATCCAGATCTTCGCTGTTCCAGAGCGCGATCCTTTCTTTGTTAATGTCTACCACAGTAACCTTAATTTCAGGGCATTGTTGTGCGATCACGGACATGGTAGGGCCGCCCACATAACCCGCTCCTATACAGCAAATTTTGTTTATTTTCTTCATTTTGATTTAAGGGTAAAACTAATATGGCGCAAAGATTATAAAATATTTTTGGAAGCTTCGACACAATGCTGCCAAAAGCACCTATTTGTATGTCAAATTGCACAATCGGGTTGAAAATCTTATGGTAGCAGGAATTTTGCGCACTACGAGTCATCAGTCCGAATTAGCCGTTTAAAGCATGGCCTTGCTTCAGCTGTTTTGACTCAATTCAGAAATTCTCCCTGCTTTAACGATAAAATTATCCCTTTAACGAAATATATTCGGGATTTTACTTTGTGAATTCTGATAAGTTGTACTTTTACTCAACAGATGCAGCCTGACTTTGAGATTTTTGAAATTTTTCTGCTATATATTTAGTATATTGTATGTTGCAGAATCCGGAATAAACATATATTACTCTCTTAGTTTACCGGAATTCATTTGCCGAGATAAGTAGTTGAAGGGATAGGGCTGACATTAATTTAAAATAGTTAACCATTGGTAACCGCAACGAAAATTTGGCTTTCCTCTCCCCATATGGGAAGCAATGAACAAGCCTACGTTCAAGAGGCATTCGACAGCAACTGGGTGGCACCCCTGGGGCCAAATGTAAATTTGTTTGAAAAGGCTCTGGAAGATTACGTACAGGAAGATGTACATGTAGCCGCACTGAGTTCGGGAACTGCTGCGATCCATCTTGCCCTTGAATTGCTGGGTGTTACTTCAGGTGACCTGGTTTTATGCCAAAGTTTTACTTTTTCCGCTTCCGCAAACCCCATTTTATATTTAGGCGCTCAGCCCGTTTTTATAGATAGTGAGGAAAAGACATGGAATATGTCTCCGGAATTACTGGAAAAAGCGATCCTGGATTGTTCAGCCAAAGGGAAAAAGCCCAAGGCTATCGTCGCGGTACACCTCTATGGCATGCCCTATATGGCAGACGAGATTACCGCTATTGGAAAAAAATACAATATCCCAATTATAGAAGACAGCGCCGAAGCACTAGGTAGCAAGTACAAAGGAAAGAATTGCAGTAGCCTTGGAGATCTTGGAATTTTGTCCTTCAACGGCAATAAAATAATTACCACCTCCGGTGGCGGGGCCCTGGTAAGTAAAAATTTGGAGCACAAGCAAAGAGCGGTATTCCTGGCTACTCAGGCCCGGGATAATGCTCCTCACTATCAGCATTCGGTAGTGGGATATAATTATCGTATGAGCAATGTTCTCGCCGGAATAGGCAGAGGACAGATGGAGGTCCTGGAAGAGCGGGTGAAAGCGAGAAGGGCCAATCACGAATTTTACAAGCAACATCTGGAACATATATCCGGCATTACTTTCCTCGCCGAGCCTGAAGGATTCTTTTCCAACAGGTGGTTGAGTTGTATACTATTGCCGGATTACGAAACAAGAGAAAAAATAAGATTGGCGCTGTTGGAGGATGATATTGAGTCCAGACCACTTTGGAAACCCATGCATATGCAACCGGTGTTCGAAGCGAATCTGTCTTATACCAACGGAGTCTCAGAAAATCTGTTCGAAAGAGGACTATGCCTCCCGAGCGGATCCAATTTAGTAGAGGAAGATCTGAAAAGAATCCTGGCCCTAATCCTCAAAACAATTTAGCATGATTAAGAATTACCTCGTAAGTAACGCACATAGATACGCATCAAAATGGCTCGTTTTGGGTATTGATGTCTTTCTTATCAGTATCTCATTCATGTTGTCTTACCTGATCAGGTTTAATCTGACGTTGAACTTCGATACCAAGCAACTTTTCCTTCAGTTACCCCTGGTTGCCCTGATAGCTCTGGCAGCATTTATTTTTACCGGTTCTTATAAAGGAGTGGTAAGACATACCGGGGTGAGGGATGTCTATAACATATTTAACGCGATCTGTCTGGCCAGTATCCTGACCATTTTCATGGTGATCGTCAATAAGCAGATGGGGTTGATGAAGAATTTCACTATCCCGCTGTCTATTATTATCATACATAGTTTAATCGGGTTTATTGCACTTACTACATCCAGGTATGTTTTTAAGACGCTTTACTATAACCTGGTCAAGAAATTCCATATCAATAAGAATGTATTGATCTATGGAGCAGGGGAGTCTGGTATTCTTACCTACAATGCTCTGACTAATCATACCGCAAGTAACGCAAGAGTCATAGGGTATATTGATGACGATAATAAAAAGGTAGGAAAGAGCATTAACGGTATTAAAGTATATGGCAAGGAGACCATCACGGAATTCTTCCTCAAGAAAAGTGATATTTCCGAGATCATTGTATCTATAAATACGATTGATAACAACCGCCTGCGTGAAATCGTTGAAAGCCTTGTAGACTTTCCGGTACAGGTTAAGATCGTTCCTCCTGTACAGGATTGGATCAACGGGGAGCTCAAGGTTTCTCAGATCAAACAGGTACAGATTGAGGATCTGCTGAACCGGGTTCCTATCAATATCAAGAAATCCAAAGTATCTGATGAGTTGAAGGGGCAGGTGATCATGGTAACCGGAGGTGCCGGTTCCATTGGAAGTGAGATTGTAAGGCAGATAGCCACCTATGATTACAAATCGTTGATCATTATCGATCAGGCGGAGTCTGCACTTTACGACCTGCAGCAGGAATTAAAACAAAACGGCTTTCACAATTTCATCCCTATTGTAGGGGATATCCGGGACAAAAACCGCATGAATACCTTTTTCCAGGAGTACAAGCCAACCATTGTTTTCCACGCCGCGGCTTACAAGCATGTTCCGCTGATGGAATACAATGCTTATGAAGCAATTAAGGTCAACATTGCAGGTACTAAAATGCTGGTAGACCTTTCCCTGCTTTACAATGTGGAGAAATTTGTTTTCGTTTCCACGGACAAGGCGGTTAACCCAACCAATGTGATGGGAGCCACCAAGCGTATTGCAGAGATGTATATCAGTTGTATGCACCAGGAGCAAAAGACCAAATTCATTACAACCAGATTTGGTAATGTTCTGGGTTCCAACGGATCGGTTATCCCGCTATTCAGAAAGCAGATTGAAAAAGGAGGCCCGCTGACGGTAACCCACAAAGACATTACCAGGTATTTTATGACCATTCCTGAGGCTTCGCAATTGGTACTGGAAGCAGCCGCGATGGGTCAGGGTGGTGAGATCTTTATTTTTGATATGGGTGAGTCCGTTAAGATCTACGACCTCGCGAAGAATATGATCAAACTTTCCGGTCTTCGTTATCCGGAAGACATTGATATTAAGGTTACCGGTCTAAGGCCAGGGGAAAAGCTGTACGAAGAACTGCTGGCTTCAGGCGAAAACACATTACCTACCTACCACAAGAAGATCATGATCAGTAAAGTGCGTGAGCTTGACTACTCCGAAGTGCGCTCCAAAATAGACGAACTTTGCGTTTCTAACATGTTCTTCAATGGTGACACTGTAAAGTTGATGAAAGAAATTGTTCCTGAGTACGTTTCTAACAATTCAGAATTCTGTAAGCTTGATGAATCCGAGAAGAAGGCAGTGGACAATAAGGTTCAGAAGAAGGTGTTTCAATCCTAGATTTTGACTATACTTGTACAGAAAATTCCAATTAATATGTTAGAAAAAAGTAACTACTCTCGGTTCTATGCCCCTATGCTCATATCTTTCGTGATATGCTTGTTAACCTCCTGTGCTTCAAAAAAGGACGTTGTTTATTTTCAAAATGCCGGTACCTTTGAAACGCTGGTAGAAAAAAACAACTTTATCCCGAAATTTAAGGTAGACGATTTAGTGAGTATACACGTATCTACTTTGGATAATGAGGCAAGTGTACCCTTTAACCTGTTTAGAGGTGCTCAGGAAGGCGGTATTACACCGCAGCAGGTAGATTATCTGATCGACGGGCAGGGAGAAATAGATTTTCCGGTTGTAGGGAAATTGAAGATCGCGGGATTATCCCCGGAGGAGACCCGCGTGCTCTTACGAGACCGGCTTTCGGAATACCTTAAGGACCCCATTATCAATATACGTTTAAGGAATTTTAGTGTAACGGTTTTGGGTGAGGTCCGAAGTCCAGGTACCTATCCCGTAATAGGAGAAAAGATTACCATCTTAGAGGCCTTAGGTTTGGCCGGAGATATGACTATTAAAGGTCAGCGAGAGAATGTTATGGTGATTCGTGATTTTGACGGTACGAAAGTATATACGAGAATAAATCTCACCGATAAGGACGCTTTGAGTTCACCGGTATATTACCTTACTCAAAACGACGTGGTTTATGTAGAGCCGAACAGGTCGGCCATTACCTCTTCCGCTCTGGACAACAGGGCAACAATAGCAGTTTCAATTGCGTCTGTTCTTATTACCTCTACAGTGCTGTTAATAACAAGGAACTAATACCGATACGCCGGGCTGTAGACAGCCCCATTTAAAAATTGTTTTTTTATGCCCGAGAATATCGAATTAAAAGATGTTATTTATAACTACACCGTCAGGTGGAAGTGGTTTGTATTATCCATTGTTGCCTGTATTGTTTTTGGTTATCTCTATCTGAGGTATACCATCCCGCAGTATGAGGCACGGGCTAAGATCCATATTCTTGAAGATGCCAGTTCCGGCACCGGCCTCGACCTTTTCTCTGAAATGGAGATCTTTTCCGGAATTCAGAATAAGGTGGAAGATGAGATTGCCATTATCAACTCAAGATCCAATTTCATAGATGTTGTAAAGGAATTAGGATTGAATACCAAGATCATGGCAACCGGCCATGTATTGAACACCGAGATCTATAAAGATCCACCGATAAAGCTGAACTTCATTGCGCCGGATTCCGTGATCAACAAAGCGGAGTTCTCTTTTTACCTCACACTGTCTTCTTCAACCACCTTTGGCTACAGTGAGGAGGAGGACAAACCCGTAAAGATCTATGCTTTCGGTAAGGACATCAAATCCCCTGTAGGTGAGATTGTTATCACTCCGAACATCGAAACTTTCAGCAAGTATAAGGACACCAGGATAAAGGTACAGATCACCCCAACCATGCTGGTTGCACAAAACTATCAGAAACGCATCAAGGTCCTGAATCCGGATGAGTATTCCAATATCGTTACACTTTCCCTGGAAGATCCCATCAAAGAAAAGGCGAGAGACATCCTCAACACCCTGATAAGGATATATAATGAGAATGCCATTGAAGATAAGCAGATCATTGCAGACCGGACTTCCAACTTCATCAACGAAAGGATCTCAGATATTTCCGCCAACCTCTCTACGGTGGATCAGGACGCCCAGGACCTCAAAACTAGCCGGGGTCTGACGGACATCCAATCAGAGGCTAACATCAATTTAAATATTGGCGCTGCGAACCAGCAGGAACTTGCAAACTATCGTACCCAGTTAGACATTGCCAGCTCCATGCAGAATTTGGTAGAACAACAGGAAGGTTTTGAGGTACTTCCCGGAAATATCGGACTAAACGATCCGACTATCGCCAGTACCACGGAAAGATATAACCAGCTTGTACTGGAGCGAAAGCGACTGCTTAAAAGCTCCACAGAGAGATCACCGATCATCCAGAACCTGGACCAACAGTTGAGAGGCCTTAAACAAAGCATGCAGTCCAGTTTGAACAGTACGGTAAACAATCTTGGGTTGCAGGTAAATACGCTGAGCGGACAGCAGGCGATAATAAATTCAAAGATCTATTCCGCACCCAGTAATGAAAGGGCATTAAGAGACATTACACGTCAGCAGCAGACTACGGAATCACTTTACTTATATCTGCTTCAAAAGCGTGAGGAAGCTCAAATCGCGGTAGCGTCTACGGCCCCAAAATCAAAGATCATCGATTACGCCTATAACGAAACGGAAGACCCGGTCTCTCCCAAGAGGTCCCTGGTGTATCTGGCTTCGGTGATACTGGGTCTATTGCTGCCATTTACGGTTATCTATTCCTCGGATCTCCTGGATAACAAGGTACAGAATATGCACTCCCTGGAAAAGATCACCAAGAGCGTTCCCGTATTGGGAGAGATCCCAAAACTGGCCAAAAATGAGGAGAAAGTGGTGGTTAAGGATGATAGGTCCATTTTGGCCGAGGCACTGCGTATCATGAGGACCAACCTGGATTACCTGATCAAAGCCAAAAAAGGCCGGGGTAAGCACAACATTATTTTTGTGACCTCCAGTGTACCAGGAGAAGGTAAGACCTTTGTGTCTACCAATCTGTCCATGATACTTTCCGGAACCAATAAGAAAGTGCTATTGCTCGGGGCAGACATACGGAATCCTAAGCTGTATACCTTTTTTATGGGAAGCCAGGTGGATAAACTTACCAAAAGAAGCAAGAACAAAGACGCGGGATTGACAGAATATCTGTACAATGAAGACCTGCAATCCAAAGATATCATTAACCCTATGTTGGTTCACCACAATACCTTTGATGTGATTTATTCGGGCAGGATACCACCTAACCCGGCCGAATTACTGATGAGCGACAGACTGAAGCAGCTTTTAGATGAGATGTCTGAAACCTACGATTACGTCATTGTGGATACCGCTCCGATGATGGTGGTTTCCGATACCTTACTGATCAGTGAATTTGCCGACCTGATAGTCTATGTTACCCGGGCGGGAGTTACTGAAAAGAAGGCGGTTCAATACCCCATCAAGCTAAAGGAAGAAGGTAAAATTAACGGTCTCTCTTTTGTGGTCAACGACGTAAAAGCATCTAATTTAGGATACGCCGGAAAATACGGTTATGGCTATGCCAAAGAACAGAAGAAATGGTGGAGGTTCTAGGATCTCAGGTTCCCCATTGAGCTTTTGCAGCTCATTTAACACCATTCAATTAAACCAAACTACACACAAATAACCAGATTAAAAGAAGCGATTTGCCTGGGTTGATATAGGTGGTTTCCTACAACCAAAAAAGGCGACGGATTTTAGTGTTAATAATGTGATTAAAAACCTCAGTAATTGTAAATTTGACGGCCCGTTCTAAGGATGTGCCTGAAATCCTCTGGTAACCCCCGAAACCATACAGATTACAGAGTAATCCCAACTGGATAAATTAAACAAATTTAGTTGGTTTAAGTACTTTGCCGATTTTCAATCTAGTTTTAACGAAAACCGGTAGGGTATTTACCCTTAAAGTTGTTATAAAGTTATCTTTGTGGGTCGTGTGCGCACGTAAAAAAAACTGCTATAATAACTTGTGAACTATGAGAAAATTATACCCAAAAACCTACTTATCGTTTGCTATTGTCACTCCCTTATTTTTACTGTTTAAGAAGAACTTACGTGAACTGTCTCTGTTGAACACCAGAGGTTTGAGATCTGGCTTGTTTAGCCTTCTATTACTCGCTTTGTTCACAAGTGGATCTATTCACGCCCAGCTTCCGGATGAATTTCAGAAGGTAGACCTGGTTACAGGACTGGCTAACGCCACTACTTTCAAGTTTGCTCCTGACGGACGAATTTTTATTATTGACAGATACGGTGAGGTAATTATCTATAAGCCGGATACGCAGTCTACGGTTTCTGCAGGAACTCTTCCTGTCTTTCACGAGTTTGAGGACGGTTTGTTGGGAATCGCCTTTGATCCGGATTTCTCGACGAACAACTATATCTATTTACACTATTCGCCCCTGGCAGCATCTGTGAACAGGGTTTCTCAGTTTACCATGAATGGGGATGTACTGGACATTTCTTCGGAAGTGGTCATGATCGAATGGACAACCCAACGAACCTGCTGCTTTCACTCTGGTGGGGATCTCGATTTTGATTCCCAGGGAAATCTCTATATAGCAACAGGGGATAATACCAACCACAGCCCATACGCTACTTTTGATGAAAATAATCCTACGGAGAGTTCAGAGAACACTTCCTCCAATATGAATGATCTGAGAGGAAAGATCCTTAGGATCACACCACAGTCCAATGGCAGCTATACCATTCCTGCGGGAAACTTATTCCCAGGAGGAGTAGATGGCTTACCCGAGATCTATGTGATGGGTGCGCGGAATCCCTATCGGATCTTCGTCGACAAAGAAAATACAGACTGGCTGTTTTGGGGAGAAGTAGGCCCTGATGCAGATGTTCCAGGAGGTTCGGGAGAAGGACCCGTTGGATTGGATGAAATTAACCTTACCAAAGCAGCAGGGAATTACGGTTGGCCCTATTTTTCGGGAGATAACGAAGCCTATCTGGTAGATTATGCCAGCACACCATACTATAACAATCCAGCGTCTCCGCAGAACATTTCCGTATGGAATACGGGAGGAACTGATCTTCCTCCGGCTCAGCCGGCATGGTTAGACTTTTTTCACCAGTGCTACTTGTCCGGACCAAGATATTATTACGATGCCAGCCTTACAGACCTTAAAAGACTCCCGGTAGAGTTCGATGGGGTCTACTTTTATTTTGATTTCAATACCAGTAAGATTTGGGCAGTCACCATGGATGCCACTGGAAATATTATAACCAACGAACAATTGGCCCCCTCTGTTTTCCCGACATCCCAGGATGGTTTTCTCGATATGAAGATCGGCCCTGATGGCTTTATGTATATTCTGGCGTACGGAACCGGATGTTGCCCACAGAACGCGGGAACCGGAAGATTGATCAGGGTGGATTACATTGGAATTACTACCAACTCCATTCCTGTGGTTACGCTGGACGCGAGCCCTACCGATGGTATCCTGGATCTGGAAGTTAATTTCTCTAGTGATGGTACTTTTGACCCGGATGGAGATTCTCCTCTGTCTTACGCCTGGGATTTTACCACAGACGGAATCATAGACAGCACAGATCCTAATCCTACCTTCACGTATACCACTGAAGGTACCTTTAATGCTCAACTTCGTGTGGATGACGGTAACGGTGGAATAGGAGTAAAGAACGTTACCATATATGCAGGCAACACCAAAGCTACATTTGATTTTACATCTCCTGTGGATGGTGGTTTGATAGGATGGGGGGATGATGTTGACATAGACCTGGAAGTAACCGATGAGCAGGACGGAAGTACCTCCGGAGGAGAGATAGATTGCGATGACGTAAATGTGGTTCCTTCACTTGGTCACCTGAACCACTTTCACGATGAAGCTACACTTAATGGATGCCCACAAACCGTAACCCTGGGGTACGAAGGTCACCAAATTGGGGGGGAAGCGGATCTGTTTTTCGTCCTTGGAACAAACTATACGGATACCGGTGGATTGATCTCCTTCGATCAGATAAGACTTCACCCCAAACGCAAGGAGGCGGAGTTCGCCGATTCGGAAAGTGGAACCGTACTGATCAGTAATACGGACCCCTGGGGTGGAGGTAACTCGGCTATGCGGGTAGATAATGACGGTTATATCGTCTTTGAAGGAAGGAACCTTGCAAATATTACCGGGGTAAAGTACAGGGTAGCCTCAACCATGGCCGGAGGATCCATAGAACTTAGATTAGGAAGTCCAACCGGTACCTTGGTAGTCGCTACTAACGTTCCGAATACCGGTGGTAACTCCAACTGGTTGGACGTTGAAAGCAATTTAACCAACCCGGGAGGAAAGAACGACCTGTATTTTGTCTTTAAGAACGGGGGCGTCACTTCCGATATTTTTGACCTTAACTATGTAGAATTCCTTGGAAACGGGGTCTCTACGGATAATACGCCTCCGGAAGTGGTTTCCGTGGTGGCGGAAGACAATAATACAATTCGGGTAGATTTTTCCGAATACGTAAGCCAGGCTACGGCAGAAAACCTTTCTAATTACAGTATAGACGGAGGCATTTCCGTGAACGCGGTGGCTTTACAAGAGAATGATCAATCGGTATTGATCACTACCTCAAACCTAAGTTCCGGGGTTACCTATAATCTGACAATAAGTAACGTTCAGAATCTGGTAGGTCTGCCTGTTGTGTCCGATAGTTATTCCTTCTTTATATTTAATGCGGTACGCATCAATGCAGGAGGTCCTGAGGTCACCGCAGACGGAGAGACCTTTGTCGCGGATCAGTACTTCAATGGAGGAGATACCTATACAGACGCCATCCCTATAGAAAATACAGATGCTGATCAGTTGTATCAGTCGGAACGCTATAGCACATTTTCTTATGAAATTCCTATTCCGGTTGCCGGCGAATACGATATACGTCTGCACTTCGCGGAGATATTCCTTGGGGTCCCCAGTGGAAATCCGGGAGGCGGCGCCGGAGATCGCGTATTCAATGTGGCCATTGAGGGTGAAGAGGTATTAGTCAATTTCGATATTCTGACCGAAACCGATCCGGCCACAGCCCTGATCAAAACTTTTGATAATTTCAGCATAACTGACGGAACAGCCAATATACAGTTTACCCCAGGGGTAGACAATCCAAAGATATCGGCTATAGAGATCTTACCTCCGGATACCTTCCAGGCGACACCGGACATTACCATAATTTCGCCTTCTAATGGTTGGGATGTTAATCAACCTTTTGAGGTTAACTTTACGGTAGAGAATTGGGAGATCGCCGTTGGCAGTACTCATATGCACTATTTTATTGATGGTGTTATGGTGGGGCCACATTACAGCTATGGCCCTATCACTATAGATGGATTAAGTCTTGGGAATCACACCATAAGACTTGAACTATTTGATGCTTCTCACGTTGGCACTGGTGTTTTTGATGAAATAACGGTCAATGTTACAGCTCAGTTAACCTGTAATGACAATCCGTTCCCAGACCAGTGGGTAGTACACGAGATAGAAGATTTTGAGTTGCCCTATCGGGCTGTGTATATCTTCCCGCATTACGATCTTGATGGCGATGGTCTGAAAGATATTGTAACCGGAGGATGGTGGTACAAAAACCCGGGTTCAGCCTCTGGGAACTGGCAGCAAAATGCTATCGGAAGTCCGTTTAATAACGTCGCGCACGTATACGATTTTGACGGGGATGGAGATATGGACCTGCTGGGTACGCAGGGAGCTTACGAAAGTTCGGATATGGCCTGGGCCGAAAATGATGGTTCCGGGAATTTTACGGTTCGAACAAATATTCCTTCAGGAACGGCCACTTTTGGAGAACCTTTCCTGGCCGGACTGGCAGGAGGGGTATTTCAAACTGCGGGCCCCTATCAAATGGCTATAAACTGGAATGGAGCGGAAGATACCGGAGACGCCATGCAACTGCTTACGGTGCCAGCAGATCCTGTTAACACCACCTGGACCCTTGAGAACTTAAGTCCGGATTCCCTGGGTGAAGATGTTAATGAAGGAGATATTAACCGTGATGGTAACCTGGATCTCTTCCAGGGTGGCAACTGGTTAAGAAATAACGGAGATGGTACCTGGACAACTTTTTCAACCGGTGCGACTTACGCAACGACGCTTGATCGTAATCAATTGGCAGATTTTGACAGGGACGGGGATTTGGATGCAGTAGTAGGCCAGCTAGGTCTTGGAAGTGATCCTGATCGCTTTGAGTTTGCCTGGTTTGAGGCTCCGGCTGATCCGGAACAGCCCTGGACCAAGCGGGTTCTGGCTACGGATATTACCGGTAGTTTGAGTGTGTTCGTGGAGGATATTGATTTCGATGGAGATGAAGATATCATTGTTGGGGAATGGCTGCAAGACCATCGCCTGATCGTCTTTGAGAACGACCTATGTGACTCTGGAACCTTTATACGGCAGACTATTGATATGGGAGGAACTGGCTTTGACCATCACGATGGAGCCCAGGTAGTGGATATTGACAACGATGGTGACCTGGATGTGGTCTCTATCGGCTGGGATAACATCATTCCCAGAATATTTGAAAATACAACCGCAGGCCCTTCAGATCCTATAGCTGATGCCGGAGAAGATCAAACCATAACACTCCCAACGAACAGCGTGGTCCTGAATGGTTCAGGAAATGATCCAGATGGAGGGACTATCAATGCATATATGTGGACTCAGGAGAGCGGTCCGAGTACCGCCACGTTATCCGGTGAGGCCACAGCAGACCTGATAGCAGATGATCTTATTGAAGGAGTCTATGTCTTCAGGCTTACAGTTACTGATGATGAAAGCGCAACCGGATTTGACGATGTTACGGTTAACGTGGTTCCGCCTACGGATGCCATAAGAATAAATGCCGGAGGTCCAGCTTATACCTTTAACGGACTGGATTGGAGTGCAGACCAGTATTTCTCTGGTGGCGATACTTTTGCCAATGCCATGGAAATCGCGAACACCTCTAATGATCAGTTGTATCATACGGAAAGGTTTACCACTTCCAGCTCTTTCAGTTATGAAATACCTGTGACCGATGGTACCTATGATCTCAACCTGCATTTTGCAGAAGTGTTCTACGGGGTTCCTAATGGAGATCCTTCCGGAGGTGCCGGTTCCAGGGTATTTAATGTAGATATTGAAGGTGGGCAGGCGCAACTTATGAACTACGATATTTTCGTGGCAGCAGGCGGACCTTCTACCGCAGTGGTTGAGAATTTCACAGGCATTAATGTAAATGACGGTGCTTTGACCATTACGCTCAGCGCGATAGTGGAATTCCCGAAGATCACAGGTATTGAGGTACTTGGTGAAAGTGGCACTCAACCACCTGTAGCCGATGCAGGCGAAGATCAGACCGTAAACCTTCCAAACAGCAGTATTGTATTGGACGGTTCCGGATACGACCCTGATGGCGGTAGCATTACGGCATATCAATGGGCTCAGGTAAGCGGTCCGACTACAGCTACCCTTGGCGATGCGAATACCGATAATCTTACAGCGAGCGATCTTGTAGAAGGTACTTACGTTTTCAGCCTTACCGTTACAGATGATGAAGCTGAAATGGGAACAGACCAGGTTACTGTTGAAGTGCTACAGGGAGCTCTGTCACTTCGAATTAATTCCGGTGGACCTGCTCTGACCTTTATGGGTGAAGATTGGTCTGCAGACCAGTATTTCCTGGGTGGCGGAGTATTTAGCGACCCAATAGCTATCGCCAATACTGAAAATGACGAGTTGTATCAGACAGAACGGTTCAACACCTCAGGTATCCTGACTTATGAGATACCGGTGGCATCTGGTGATTATAACATTAATCTGCACTTTGCAGAGATCTTTTTCGGAGTTCCCTCCGGGGATCCTACCGGTGGCGAAGGTTCCAGGATATTCGATATTGATATTGAAGGAGGACAGCAAACCATGGATAATTATGATATTGTTGCTGCGGCAGGTGGAAGCGCGACGGCGGTTATTGAAACTTTCAGCAATATTACGGTTAACGATGGTAGCCTTACTATAATATTGACCTCAGTTGTAGAGAACCCAAAGATTTCGGGTATTGAAGTATTTGGTTCCGGAGCGCCTATCGCGGATGCAGGTCCGGATCAGACCCTTACCCTGCCTACAAACCAGATAATGCTCAGCGGTTCAGGATTCGATCCTGACGGCGGGGATATTACAGCCTACCTCTGGACCCAGGAAAGTGGTCCTAGTACGGCCACCCTGGCAGGTGAAACTACCACTGATGTTACCGTGAGTGACCTGGTAGCCGGTACCTATACCTTTAGGTTGACCGTCACAGATGACGAGAACGATACCGGTTTTGACGAGGTAATAGTAACGGTCCAGCCGGAAGGAGGCGGTGAACCTCCTGTGGCTGACGCAGGGGCGGATCAGACCATTGTGCTTCCAACGAACTCAGTAACACTCAACGGTAGCGGAACCGATCCGGATGGAGGAGATATAACAGCTTACCTTTGGACCCAGGAAAGTGGCCCGGGTACTGCGACACTCTCAGGGGAGACCACGGCTACATTGACAGCTTCCGACCTGGTAGAAGGCGTTTATGTCTTTAGACTTACAGTTACGGACGATGAAAGCCAGACCGGTTTTGATGAGGTAACCGTGACCGTATTACCGGAAGGTTCTAATTTGCCGCCGGTAGCCGTGATCAACGCGGATCCGACCAGCGGAAATGCACCGCTACAAGTAACCTTCAGTGCAGCAAATTCTACGGATGATATGGGTATAGTGAGTTACCTGTGGGAATTCGGAGATGGTAGCACCTCTACGGATATGGAAGCCAGCTATACCTTCAATAATCCGGGAACATACGAAGTGACTCTGACTGTGGAAGATGCTGCCGGCCTTACAAATTCGGCAACAGTGACCATAACAGTTGAGGCGGTGGCTGATAAAATGAAAGCAATTCTCGAGTTAAATCCTACCCAGCAAGGCGTAGCGAGAGTGCAAATACTGAATCAGCCAGGTGATACTGAGATTTTTGGAGTGCGGATCTATGATGTAGGTGGAAGACTGGTTAGCTCGTATTTGGGAGAAGAGCTGCAAACAATTCAGGGAGCCTATATTATCCCGGTTGATACCCATAGGAATGGAGTGTATTTCTTAAGGCTCATCATGAGCGAAGGAGAACCCTTCCTTTTGAAAATGGTCATTAGAAACTAATACAGTTCTAAAGATAAAATTGGGAAGAGGACTTGCTTTGGGGCAGGTCCTTTTTCTTTTGTAGCGCTAGTAAAATACTTCTATGGTCTGCCTGATCAATGGCAAGACTTGTCTGAGTACTTTTCTTGGCAAAGACAATTCCTTAAGTGTTTTTAATTGATGGAGATTATGAACATCCGAAGCCACGTAGTCTATCAGTCCATTTTCTAAAAGCTTCAGGGCCATTTTGGTGGTCTGCTTCCCGTAATAATCCCCCAGGGATAACAGATTGAGTTGGAAGAGCATTCCCCTTTCCTTATAATCCTGAAATTTCCTTTGACGTTGGTAAAGGAAAACGTAACGTTCCGGATGCGCCAGAATAGGGTAGTAGTGGTTCTCCGCGATTTTGATCAAAGCCTTATCAAAGTTAATAGGTGGTTGCAGGAAGCTCATTTCCACGAGCAGGTATTCCTTTTGCATTGGCATTACCTGACCCTTTCCAAGAATACTCTCAAAATTATCGTCTATCATATGTTCAGCCGCAGCGGCAATGACCACATCTTTCAAATCATTTTTAAGAAGCTCGTTCTGTAGTGTTGCCAAAGCACCCTCTATGGTCTCCCTTGTGTTAGGATAGTAATTGTGCATGATATGAGGTGTGGCGATAAAACGCGAAATACCAAACTCCCCAAAGCCTTTGATCAGCGCAATGGAGTCCTCAGCAGTTTTAGCACCATCGTCAATACCCGGAAGAATATGATTGTGCATATCCACATAATGGCTCAAGTGATCGACCAGGTATTCCTTTTTGGCAAAAATTTGAAACATCAAACACAAATTTCTGCGCAAAAATAGTATTTCTGTGGATAACAGCGCTCATAGTGCGTCTGGGAATCTGATAATGGTTCAGAACAGTCGGCTTCTGACCTTTACTAGCTCATTTACAGTTCTATATCAACCCAAAATCCAATTTTCAGTAAAAAATATCAGATCAGCAACGTCAACCACCCCCTTTTCTGTTGCCATTGGCCTATAAAATCAATACGATCAACGAATAAAACAGCGGTCTTTTCCGAAGTAGCCACAAACAAAATATTTTTAATGCCCTAGTCTATTTCCCCAGGTCTGTTTTTTGTTTCACCAAACCAACCAAAAAAATGGATCACAGCTACTCCTTCACGTCTAGACTTCGGTATATTCTACCCTTTTTTGTTTTTCTAATTTTTGTTTCCGCTCTGCAGGCACAGATCAATTTTGCTCAGAGCGAGCTTAATTTTAACGGTAACGGCAACGTTAATGCCGGTGTAACTTCCTTGATGTATGGTCCTGATGGGCGCCTTTATGTTGCGGAGTATCCCGGTACAATCAAAATATTCACGGTTACCAGGAATAGTTCCAATGACTATGCTGTTACCGCTGTAGAATCCTTATCAAGTATTACGGATATCGTAAATCACAATGATGACGGTACAGAGAACCTTTCTGAGACCCAAAGAGAAACCACAGGTCTGGCGGTCGCCGGTACGGCAACTAATCCGGTGATATACGTAAGTTCCAGTGATTTTCGTATTGGAGCCGGAGGCGGAGGAGGAAAAGGTGATGTGGGTCTGGATACGAATTCCGGTATCATTACCCGTATTAGCTGGAACGGGACCTCCTGGGATGTGGTTGACCTGGTCAGGGGCTTACCCCGCTCGGAGCAAAACCACGCGATTAACGGATTGGAGTTCACAACCATCAATGGGTCGGACTATCTCATCGCTTCGCAGGGCGGACACACCAATGCCGGTGCCCCTTCGACAAATTTTGTGCATACCTGCGAATACGCGCTTTCCGCCGCGGTACTTTCCGTTAATCTAAGTATGATCAACAGCCTGTCAATCCAAACAGACAGCAATGGAAGAAATTATATTTATGACCTCCCCACTTTAGACGATCCCACCCGGCCCAATGCAAACGGGATCACGGATCCGGATACCGCCGGATATGACGGGGTGGATGTGGACGATCCGTTTGGGGGCAACGATGGCTTAAATCAGGCTATAATAGACCCGGCCGGGCCGGTCCAGGTCTTTTCTCCCGGATATCGAAATACCTACGACCTTGTGGTAACCCAGGCAGGGGCCGTCTATGTAACGGACAATGGCGCGAATGGCGGCTGGGGCGGATTTCCGGAAAATGAAGGTGGTGGAAGTGTAACGAATAATTACGACTCCAGTGAACCCGGTAGTACTTCTTCTTCCGGAGGAGAGCAGGTAAATAATGCGGACCACCTGCAATTAGTAACCACAGATATTCAGTCTTATTCCTTTGGAAGTACATATGGTGGCCATCCAAATCCTATAAGGGCAAATCCGGCAGGAGCAGGCCTTTACACCACACCAGGTGCTGGTACAACAGGCGCGGTTTTCAGAACCCAGATCTACGATCCGGATGGATCTACACCGGGTTCTACCACCGATCCTAACCTTGGGTTACCCGCGAACTGGGCCAGCATTGTACCTGCCGCAAACCCTGTTGAAGGCGATTGGCGCGGACCTGGCATCAGTAATCCTGACGGGCCTGATGATGCACCGGTAACCACCTGGAGCAACAACACTAATGGTATTGATGAGTACACCGCTTCTAATTTCGGGGGTGCTTTACAGGGTAATCTTATTGCCGGTGTGAACAGTGGCGTTCTTAGACGGGTAGAACTCAACCCGGACGGAAGCCTTGATACACTTACATCCAGCTTTGTTTCCGGTCTTGGGGGTAACGCCCTCGGTGTAAGCTGTAACAGTGATTCGGAAATCTTTCCCGGAACCATCTGGGTAGGTACCCTGAACGGGAAGATCATTGTTTTGGAGCCTAATGACCTGGTTGTTTGTATCAATCCCGGAGAAAGCGGTTACGACCCCTCAGCGGATTACGACAGTGACGGTTATACCAACCAGGATGAAGTGGACAATCAGACTGATCCCTGTAGCGGCGCTTCACAGCCCGCGGATTATGATAAATCCGCAGGTGCGCCACTGATTTCAGATCTTAACGATACTGACGACGATAACGACGGGATTTTAGATCAGAATGATCCTTTTCAATTAGGAGATCCGGGGAATTCCGGAAGTGACGCGTTTACCTTGCCCGTGCAAAACGGACTTTTTAGTGACCAGCAAGGCTTAGGTGGGATTTACGGACTTGGGATGACCGGTCTTATGAACAATGGGGATCCGAACCCGAACTGGCTCAATTGGCTGGACGATCGGGGACAAGGCCCGAATCCGGACGATGTTTTAGGTGGGGCAGCCGGCCTGATGACTTCTCATATGACATCAGGAACCGCCAACGGAACTGCGAATACCCAGGAAAAAGGCTATCAATACGGTGTTCAGGTAGACCAATCAACCGGTATTTTTACCGTATCCGGGAAATTGATCAATTTCAATGGGCCGCTGCAACTATACGGGAACACTGCTGCGGTAAACGGGGAGTTGGGGATCTTTATGGGTGATGGTACCCAAAGTAACTTTATAAAATTCGTGCTCACCACTGCCGGACTCATAGCTTCTCAGGAGATCAATGATATTCCACAAACACCTGTGAACGTGTCTATAGATATAGCTAACCGGCCTCAAAGTGAAATAGTGCTTTATATGGTGGTCAACCCGTCAGATGGGAGTATAAGCCTGGAATATGATCTGGACGGCGGAGCCCGTCAGATAGCCGGGACCCTGACGGCCACAGGCAGCATACTCAATGCTATCCAGCAAAGCAATACGGCCCTTGCCGTAGGTTTCCTGGGAACCTCAAATACCGATGGAGTGGAACTTGAGGGTACCTGGGATTTTCTTAATGTAGTGCCGGAAAACGTAAACGAAAACCTTCGTATCAATGCGGGAGGCGTTTTAATAACAGCAACGGATGCCCAGGGAGACTGGCAGGCAAATAATGCAACAGGCAGTTTTAGCGGGGCAGGTTTTTCGGTAAATACCGGTAATATATTCAACGGTGGCCTGCTTTATGCCAACAGGCATAGTTCTATTCCTTCTTATATAGATGAAACCAGCTTTAACGCGATTTTCGCCCAGGAGCGCTGGGATCCGGCCAGTGGTGAAGAAATGGAGTTCACTATCCCCCTGATCAACGGGGATTATACGGTAAACTTATATTTGGGTAATAGTTACAATGGGACCAGCCAGGTGGGTCAACGTGTATTTGATATAGAGATAGAAGGGAGCCTTGTGGAAAACGATCTCGATTTAGTTAGCGCTTTCGGACATCAGTCCGGAGGTATGCTGTCCTATAACGTTTCATTGATCGATGGGGCATTGAATATCAGATTTGTACATGGAACCATTGAAAATCCCTTGATAAACGGTATTGAAATTGTATCAAATGTCATACCGGATGTACCTATCGTAGTGCAGCCGATTGCAGACCAAACCAATACTGTAGGCGAACAATTGGATGGAAGTCTGGGAGTTCAGGCATCAGGGGGCGATGGTAACCTGGCGTACTCGGCCACTGGCCTTCCTCCGGGAATTACTATTGAGCCCACTTCAGGGGAATTGGGGGGTACAGTGGCGACAGGAGCCGATGCTAACAGCCCGTACAATGTGATCATAACCGTGGATGACAGCGATGGAAATACCAGTGATACGGTATCTACAAGCTTTATGTGGACCATTTTGCCTGAACCGACCCCGCCAGTTTCTGAACTCAGGATCAATGCAGGGGGTGGCTTCCTTAGCGCCACGGATTCCGGAAGTGATTGGGTAGCTAATGATGGGCCAGGGGGCTATACCGGTTCGGGATATTCCGTAAACAATGGTAACATATTTAACGGAGGATTGCTCTTTTCCAATAGGCATAGCTCTGTCCCCTCTTATGTCGATGAGGCTACCTTTAACACCATTTTTGCTCAGGAAAGATATTCCGATCCCGGAGAAAATATGGAATTTACAGTACCCATGATCAATGGTGATTATACCGTCAATCTCTTTTTGGGAAATAGCTTCGGTGGAACCAGTGAAATCGGTCAGCGGGTGTTCGATATAGAAATTGAAGGGGTCATTGCTTTTCCAAACCTGGACCTGGTCGCGGAATTCGGTCACCTCTCCGGTGGGATGGTCTCTTACGATGTGATCCTTGCAGACGGAGAGCTGAACATAAGATTCCTCCAGGGGCTAGTTCAAAATCCTTTGATCAATGCCATTGAGATCGTTCCAACCCAGACCGACCCGGATCCTGATCCGGATCCTGAAGTACTTTGGGTGGAGGACTTTAACGATTTAAGCAATGGTGTTACTCAGGATAGTGGTCCAACCGCCTGGGATTCAAACCGGGATAGCGGATTATTTGAAGTTCAGAACGGGGCTTTCACCACTTCGCAAAACAGTGCCAGTCCAGGGGTGTGGACCTCGCAGCTTATCCCTATCAGCACTAATGTCTCCATAAGTATCGATATTGATGATGGAGATAATAACAAAGAAACAGCGGATTTTATTCGTGCTTTATACAGTCTGGATGGAGGAACCCCGGTACAGTTCGGGGAAGCAAGGGATGATATTTCCGCCCAGACCTTCAGTGTTTCGGGCCTTAGCGGCAGCTCCCTGCAGATCATAGTGGAAGCTGATGTCAGCTGGTCCGATGAATACTACTATTTTGATAATGTTACGGTTTCAGGAGACCCTGTAGAAACCTATCAACTTACGGTTCAGTCAGGTAACGGGGGAGGAGCATACGCTGCCGGAACCTCCGTTATCATAGTCGCGGATCCGGCACCTTCGGGCCAGGAGTTCGATGCATGGACAGGAAATACGGCTGCCCTGGCAAGCACTTCAGATGCAACGACCACTTTGACCATGCGCGCTTCGGATATTACCGTCAGCGCGACTTACAGGGACTTACCTCCCGGAGATTTACCCTGGACCGAGACCTTTGATGGTCTTGCCAATGGCACAACTTCGGATAGTGGTAATACGGCCTGGACATCCAGTCGGGATAATGGTGTGTTTGAAGTCCGTGACGGGGTATTCTACGTTAACCGAAACAGTAGCAATCCGGGAATCTGGACTTCAGAGGAAATTGTGATCAATGGTACGGTTACAGTATCTGTGGATGTGGATGACAGAGATAACCGCAAGGAGAATGCAGACTTCCTGAGGGCATATTATGCGGTTGATGGTGGATCACCGGTTATGTTTGGAGAGGTGCGCAATGATATATCTGCTCAGACCTTTACAGCATCAGGAATTAATGGAAGTACTTTACAGATCATTGTGGAGGCCGACGTCAGCGCGCGCCGCGAGATCTATGTCTTCGATAATGTCTCCGTGGTTGCGGATGCCGGGCAGTCTGCTCCGGCCGGTCTGATCACCTCAAAAGCAGCCTTGCCCGAGCTGGAAGATGGAATAACCACTGATTCTGAGTCCACCGATGATATTCTGACGCGATTCCAGCTATATCCTAATCCAGCGGTATCTGAGGTTACCATTGCAGCTCCTGAAGGATCTGAAGCTGTTACGGATATTCACCTGTTTACCCTGGGTGGACAACTGATAATGCGGTTCGATGGTCAGGAAGTAAAAACCGGAACGAATCGATACGTACTCGATATCAGCACCCTGCCGGAAGGCTTATATGTGATTAGGATTTTAGGACGTTCGGGGCAAATACAAAGCCAGAGATTGGTAGTAGGAGATTAGGGTTGAAAATGTAGCAATGTACTAATGTATCAATGAATCAATGTGCCAATGAGGTAATTTGAAAATGTAAAACTGTAAAACTGTGAAATCGAGGAATTGAGAATTCGAAAATAAAACAATTTAGCAATGAATCAATTTAGCAATGATCTAATTCTCTAGCGTCTAACAGTCCAACAATCTAGCTGTCCAGTGATCCAACCATTCAAGGTATGAATGTGGAATTGTAAAACTGTAAAACTGTGAAATCGAGGAATTGAGAATTCGAAAATGTAACAATTTAGCAATGAATCAATTTAGCAATGATCTAATTCTCTAGCGATCTAACAGTCCAACAATCTAGCTGTCCAGTGATCCAACCATCCAAGGTATGAATGTGGAAATGTAAAACTGTGAAATTGTGAAATCGAGGAATTGAAAATTTGTAAACGTACTAATGTACTAGCGAGCTAACCATCTAACGATCTAACCGTCTAGCAATCTATCCATCCAAGGTATGAATGTGGAATTGTAAAACTGTAAAATTGTAAAATCGAGGAATTGAGAATTCGAAAATGTAACAATTTAGCAATGAATCAATTTACCAACGATCTAACAGTCTAGCAATCTAACTGTCTAAACATCTAACCATCTAGCAATCCACAAGTCTAAAAACCCAACCGTCTAACCATCTAATCGTCCAACAATCTAACAGTCTAACCATCTAAAAATCTAACCGTCTAAAAATCTAACAGTCCAACAGTCTATCAATCCAAAAGTCTAACCGTCCAACCGTCTAGCCGTCTATCAATCCAAAAGTCTAACCATCCAACCATCTATTTAATCCGCTGTAGCAATACACTTGCGGTAAGAGCCTGTTTTTTGGTTCGATAGTTTCGTTTTTTTTCAAAATCCAGGTGGATGATCTGCCCGAAGTTTCCTTTTTGTTCCAGGCTGTAAAGGGAGAGGAGCATGCCGTTGTAAGATCCTTTTAGATCGAATGAATAGGTAAGAAGTTCGTTGGTTTCGTTAATGAAAGAATGCGGAGGATTGAAATCCATAACCTGAACGTTCTGCATCGCGCTTTCCTGTTGTAGTTTTCGGAGAAGATTGTTTTGCACGGAAGTATTACCCAGATCCATTCCGCCAAGAATGGAGTCATAATAAGCGGATTTTTGTTGTAGCAGTGATAGCTGTCGGGGTGTATCTTCCAGTGAGGAAACCCCGGTTGATAGTTGATCATACTTATCTTTCAATACCAGGGTATTCTTTATGGCAAACTGGTAGCATAAAAGCAGTACAAGGACGAGACCGCCGAAGAGTAGCTTAATTTTCATCCTATTTTTCATGAAATGTAATTTTTAGTGAAAAGCGGGAGGTGGTTTTCGATACATAATCGTAATCCATGGTTTGTACTGAGGCTATCCAGTCCAGGGCTTCCAGAGACACAATCCAATTAGAAAAATGGTCGGCGTCCTTAGAAATTCCTTTGACGAGAAGTACCCGCTCATCTACCTGAATCGGGCTCGACTCCTTGACGGCCTTTTCCAGAGGTTGGTAGATCAATTGATCCAGAAGAACAGAAGCAGGCAGGGTTTGAGCGATTTGATCCAGGTAAAACGTGGCCCGGGAATTTGAAGAAGACTGCAGCAGCGCCAGGCGCTCTTCCTTTTTGCTGACATCTGTTTCTAATTCCTTAAGCCTGCTGATCTTTGAGTTGTTTACCTCCATAGTTTCTGTAAGGCTGGATACTTGGCTGTGATAGTGATCAAAGAAAAGAAAATTCACTAGTAAAAGGGTAAGTACAAATATCAGGGAAGCCCTGAATGAGAACCGGAATATCCTTTGGTCTCCAAACTCTGTTCTTAAAACCTTGTTTTGAGCTAAAAAGTTACTGCTGGCTGCTGTAGAACCTATCTGACCGAGGATCCCACCAAAAGCTAACATCTCCTTATGACTAAGCGCTAATCCATTGATCTCCTGTTCCGAAATTGCAGTACTAAATGCTTGTATGGAAATAATCCTATGGTTCAATATTTCCAGCTGGTAATTGGAAACTGCTATATCGGAAGAGGAATAGGACAGAAGTGCTGCCATACTACCGAGCCCAAAGTGTATAAAGTATGGAATGAGTCCTTCTTGTTTAAAGGACGCCATCAATTCATCCACATAGGTCCTCTTCACTATGGAGACTAGCGGATCACTTTCTTTTTGTATAAGCTCATAATAAAAATTTTCAAGCTTTAGGTTGGGGAAAGCCCCATTTACTATGGCTTCCGGATTTGAATTGGTCGATGGCCCAACCAGCTTCGTCAGCACCTGTGAAGTATTAATTATGATTACAAGGGGAGCCGTCTTGGGAACCACTTCGGCCAGGCTTTCCAGGGAATTAAACGATCCTCGATTAGCGATGTGCAATTCGTCTGCAGCTTGCTTTATCACCAGCAATTCATATGAGATGCCAGACGAATTTTCGGTGATCTCAACACCAGAAAATACCTTGCCTTGTTTGATATGTTTTAGCAAGCCAGTCAGCATTAATAGATCACTGTTGGTTTTATCAATATGGTCAGCTTCTGCTTGGTATCTTCCCTTCTGCGCTTGCTGAATAACCATTTAATTACCGGGACCCGGGCCAAAAGAGGTACTCCATTACCACTGTCGTTCTTGAGCTTCTCTTCCAGGCCTCCCAGGATGGCAAGGTCCTGGTTTTGCATACGTATGATGGAACTAAATTCCCTGGACGTAAGCCCCGGTGGCGCGTCTTCTTCGATTCGCTCCCCGCTGAAATCGGATTGGATCACATTGATGTCCAAAGTTACCTGACCATTTCCTGATACCAGCGGTTTAATGCTCACGGCCAATTCCGCGTCAATTGGAGCATAATTCCGTACTTCAGAAGCCGTAGGGATCTGAGACCCAAAGAAATTCTGATTGGTGATCACGTAGTATGTGGTCTCCCCAATGGAGAGATTGGCCCGGTGCCCGTTAAGCGTGGATAATTTAGGTGTAGAGCGGATGCGGATATTGCCGTTCTCCTCCATCGCCTTTATGGTAGCAAAAAAATCCGGTACCACCCGTCCGATATTAAAAGATCCGAAACCGTCAAAACCCCCGATGATCTTGTTCACGGTATTCGCGCCAAGTGTGAGGTCTGTTTCCGGGAAAAGTTTTCCCTGAGTACTTACAGGCTGGTCTCCAATACCCCAACTAATTCCCGTTTCCACCGTAGCAGATCTTTTTACTTCCAGTATCATGACCTCGATCAGGACCACAGGTACGGGTTTATCTATTTCACGGATAAACTTTTTAAAACGATTAATGTTAGAAGAAGGTCCACTTACCAGGAAGCTGTTGAGCTCAAAATCCACTTTGATGTCCAGATCCGCCTTGATCTCATCCGGGAGAATGTTTACCAGGGCTTCTGCTCCGTCCGCATAGTTGGAAAAGCCCGAACTCCTGGTATTCACAGACCTCCGGTTTATATTGGTGTTTTGATTCTGAAAATTGTTTTGTCCATTGCTGCCAAAAAAATTTACATTGGCACTGCTCGTTCTTCCTGCTGAACGATATCCTCCGGAAAAGGAGGAGGGGTCGCTGAGTAGCTCCACTGAGCGATACATCAGTTGTACGATCTCTACCTCACGTAGGCTTAGCTGGTCTGCAGTACCGAAAAAGTAGATGTTGTTTTCTTTCTTAAAAGTAAAATGTACCGGGAGAGAAGCGGCAGCCTGAACATTCCCTCTGGCAGGCCTTGAAGCTTGTGCATCCGGGACCTGACTAAAAGGAGAAGAATTCTGCTTGCTCTCAAAAATGTGCGTCAACAGATCGTCAAAGAGGATATTTGTAGCATTGAAGGTAACGTTTCCGGCCTCTTCCAAAGGTGTAGCGGTATATACATCCAACTTCAGGTCGAAGCTTAGTTCCTTTATTATGGAAGCGATCGGAGTGTTGATGAAATCAACATGAAGTATTTTGTTCACCGTATCCAGCACCTGGTAATTCAGGGGACTTTTACCCAAGCTCCTCCGGACCCGGCTGTTGTTACTCACGGGATCGTCTAAACGATTAAAAAGATAAAAACCATCCCTGGATTTGGAGAACGACAGTTGGTGCATGACCGCCAACTTCTCCATGGCCGCATCAAAAGGAACATTGTTTATATATAGATTCAGCGGCTGATTTTCCATGCCCTGTGAGAACAGTAGGTTCTTTCCGGATACGTCCATGATCTTCCGAAATACTTTTCCCAGGGCATCATTCTGCAGGTCTAAAGAAAGTGTCTGATCAGTTGGGTTGAAACGAACGAGAACTTCCTTCTCAAATACCTTTTCCACCGGCGGGATATAGCGTTTTACAAAGAGGATATTCCCGGTAAAATCTATATCGAGATCGTATTGTTTACAAAGGAAGACCAAAAGATCTGCCACTGTAACATCAGAGAAATTGTTGACAATGGTGATGTTTGAAATATCCGGAGATACACTGAGATTCAGTCCGTGTACTTTAGAGACCGCTATCAGGAAATTTGGCAGGGTTACATTGGTAACGTTGATCTCCAGCTTTAGCTGTTCCTTTAACTCGGTATTTTCCAGTGAAAGGACCTCCAATTTGTTTTGTATCTGCAGTATTCGGTCTGGCTGCTGGGCATGCAGCTTCAAGCATACCAACAGAAGCAGCAACAAAGCAAAACTTCGTAATATGGAAGGTCGATTTGGTTTGTATTTTGGGTAGGGGGTCATTGATCTTAAACTTGGGTTGGTTCATTCGGTAAGCAAGGGATACACCTCTTCAATAGAGGTAATCCCACTTCTTACCAGCGCTATGGCATTTTCCTGCAGTGTGGTGATATCGTGATCTTCTAAATAGTCTTCAATTTCCAGGGCGTTGGATTTTATAGGCCCCATCAGCGGTTTACCTACGGGCAGGATCTCATAAATGGCTTTCCTTCCCTTATAGCCGGTATGGTGACAGGAATTGCAGCCCTGTGCTTCATAATGGTGATTCATACCCTCAGGGATCTGGAAACCTTCAGGAAATAATTCCGGTCTGATCTCTGATCGTTGTTTACAGTCTTCGCAAAGCACACGGACCAGCCTTTGGGCCACGCTGAGGTTTAGTGTATTTGCAATAAGAAAAGATGGGACTCCCATATCGATAAGCCTGGAAACCGTTGCCCAGGCAGAGTTGGTGTGAATGGTAGACAATACCAGGTGCCCGGTAAGCGCGGCCTTGATGGCCATATTGGCGGTCTTGGCATCGCGGATCTCTCCGACCATAATGATGTCGGGGTCCTGTCTTAGGAAGGTCCGCAAGGCACTGACAAAATCCAGTCCTATGTTTTCTTTGAGTTGTACCTGGTTTATACCGTCCAGGGTGTATTCAATAGGGTCTTCTATGGTTAATATGTTCGTCTTCCCGGTGTTCAGATGTTTAAGGGTGGCGTAGAGCGTAGTGGTCTTTCCGGAACCGGTAGGGCCGGAGATCAGTATGATGCCATGAGGTTTTTTAACCCCCTCCAAATAGCGTTGAAGTTCTTTTTCCGTAAACCCGAGTTGATCCAGGTCCAGGGCTCCGGTGTCTTTGCTCAGAAGGCGTAGTACTAATTTTTCCCCGTACAGAGTGGGGAGGGATGATACCCTAATATCAAATTCGCCCTGTGCCATCTGTACAGTGATCCGGCCGTCCTGTGGCAATCTTTTTTCTGCAATATCCAGATCGGCTTTGATCTTTATCTTATTAATTATGGTGGGGTATTCTTCCAGTGGGATGCTGAACTGTTCCAGTAATTTCCCATCAAGGCGGAAACGAACCCGACAACGTTTTTCATAGGGTTCAAAATGGATGTCACTGCTGCCGATGTGTTTGGCGTTCAACAGAATTTTTTCCAGGAAATCCGGCGTGTATTCCAGGCTGGCACTTTCGTTGGCCTGCCCGATGCGATAATTGACCGCCAGGTAACGCTGAAGCTCTTCTTTTTCACAGGGCTCCAGTTGCACTGCAGTATCCAGTACGATCCGTAATTCCGATAACAAATTCTCCAATGCTTCCTGATCCGTTTTAAAGCACAGACCTTCTTCCTGCTCGGCTATAGGGACGATGCGGTAATGAAACGCCTGTTCCGCTGTGATGCGTTGTTTCAAATGAGCGGGTATGTGATAGGAGTCGGACATTAAAGGGTGTAAAGGGATGGTAGTCCCGGAATGAGACTGGTTAACATCAGGCCGGTAAGGAACAATCCCATGAGTCCGGCCAGGGGTATGGTCTTGTTTGTGAGACGCTTCCTTGCCAGTGAAAAAAAGAACAGGGAAAACAGCAGGCTGCAAACGAATAAGGTGACAAAGGTAAAGGTGGGGAAGCCCAGTGCGAAGGCATAGAAGAACAGTACATCTCCCAGACCAATACTGTGATTCAAAAAGGCCTTACCCCTAATGAAGTGCGTGTATATATAGAGGATCAGGATCATAAAACTCACTAATATCAGATTGGTAAAAATATTCCAGAGAAAATCCTGCAGAAAGGTGCTTTTAAGGTACAAGGTTGCCAGCAGTGCCGCCGTAAGCGGGAATAGAATCCACAATACCGCTCTTTCCCGGAAATCCTGTACGGCAATACTGCCGCAAAGCAGTGCGATGCTCAATTTTAGGAAGATCATCAGTCCTTTACGATTTGTCTGGGATTCCCATTCTCATCGATCTCCCATACATTGAGTATGCCGTCTCCGTCAAAATCTGTCACGGCTTCTGCCCGTGCCTTGAAGGAAACGTTGTCGGCACTAAGGATCTCGTAGCGATAGTTTGCCGTTCCATTTTCCTTTACCGTACGCGGCGGTTCAAAATCGAGTTCCGCCAGCTCAGGACTGTAGCGGCTATACATATAGCTGTAAGAGGTCTGGGCATTGTAGATAGCCTTCAGTTGGGTCTGGGCTTCTATGCTCTTTGCCTTGGAAATAAGGGGCATCAGATTAGGCAAAGCCAGTAAAAGCAGTATTCCGATGATGGCGAGTGCAATGAGGGTTTCCTGAAGATTTAGGGCGGGGATTCTTTTCTGAAATGCTAGCATGTTCTCAGTATTAAGTTAGGTAAATTCGGGTTCTAGTATAACTAAAAAATGTGGGTATTATTATATGGAATCGGGAGAATCTTTGTATAGAAATCTATGAAATGTAGTTCATCGAAAAACAGAATAAAACTTTGAAAAAGTCAATAAAATATTACTATTTAGCAATTCAATTCCCAAATTCAAGTAAGAAAAAATTTATAAAAATGTAATCTTTTATCTAACTTTAACCCTAATCTTAACCTGTTATTTATGCAAACTTTCTCAACACTCACCATTTCTTCTTTAATAACGAAAATCCAAAATTCATTCACAGTAGCGAAGCCTTCATGAGCTGGAATGAATTTCAAAGAATAACCTTATAAAAAGGATAAGACTTAGTCAACCGTCATCCTTTTAATCTAACTATATCAACGACATACCCATTCCAGGTGTATGCACTGATATTGAAAAGAATTATGTCTAAAATAGAATTTAAACCTACTATCAAGATACCATGATTTCAATTCAATCACCCAGTTTAAAAACTTTACTCCTTAACCCAAAACTTAATATCAATCTTAAATCCAGAACTATGATAAATTTCAGAACGCTATGGACCGTCTTAGCCTTGGTTTCAATTACTTCAACAGCCTTCGCACAGCAATCTCCCATATATTTAAACTGTGGTAGTACCAGCAGTGCTACCCATAATAGTATCACTTATGCCGCGGACCAATACTACAGCGGTGAACTCGACTTCGTCAGTACCCATGTAACCAATCCCGAACCGTTCAAAAGTATCCGGTATACCAAGACCCCTACAACAGGTTCCCATGTTATGGACTACAAGATACCCGTGGCTAACGGGGATTACGACGTTACACTTCATTTTTTGGAGATCTACTTTGGCGTAAGTGGAAGCGGAGGTGTAGGAAGTCGCGTGTTCGATGTCAGCATTGAAGGTCAGTTACTTGAAGACGACCTGGATATCTACAACCAGGTAGGTGGTAACGTGGTTTACAGCCCTACACACACCGTAACGGTTAGCGATGGAGAATTGACCATTGATTTTGTTGCTAGTGTGGGTGACCCAATAATTTCAGCTATCGAAGTAGTGGAAAATACTTCAGGTGGGGGAGGAAGCACCGGCGGCTTTTGGACACAGGATTCCAGCAACAACTTATCCTATACCACAGGTAATGTGAGTATCGGAATAGCTAATCCCGGAACCTACAAATTGGCGGTTGATGGACATGTCCGTGCCCGCGAGGTCCGGGTAGACAATGATGTTTGGCCGGACTATGTTTTTGAGGAAGACTATGAATTACCAAGCCTTGAGGAAGTGGCAAAACATATCCAACAGAAAGGTCACCTTATAAATATTCCTTCTGCATCAGAGATAGAGACCAACGGTCTTGAGTTAGGTGAGATGAACAAATTGCTTCTGGAAAAAGTTGAGGAATTGACGCTTTATCTATTGGAGCAGCACAAAACACAGCAGCTTTTGGAAGAACGCATAAAATTCCTGGAAAATCAGGCGAAGCGATAAGCCCAATAATTCTTCACATCTAAATTTTCAAGAGACTATGTATTCTAAAATAGTAATAGCAGGACTATTCCTGGTAAGTTTTTTTGGCCTTGCTCAAACCGGAAGTCAAGATGGCTTTTATCAGGAGGAGTTGGACAAACTTGTGAAAGTGCCTAATTCTCCGGAAGCCGAAGCCTTTAGTAAGTATGGGGATACCGATGTAAGTATGTATTCGGGAACACCTAACATTTCGATTCCTTTACATATAATAGAAGGAAGTGAAATGAATTTTCCATTATCGCTGACCTATGATGCTTCTGGTATTAAAGTAGAACAACTGGCTACCTGGGTTGGACTGAGCTGGAACCTGAATGCCGGGGGTAGAATTACCCGAATTGCCAATGGCCTTCCTGATGACTATATCAATGGGGGTTACAAGACTATTAATGACAGCCGTGTGGTTGATTCAATTGCGAGTTATTTAGCGAATACAAGCAAACAGTTCGGTACTGAACAGGAAGTCCAAGGATATTTTAAGTTTCTGGACAGCATAAATAAGAATTTAATTGATGCCCAACCTGATATCTACAAAGTTAGTGCTCCGGGGCTCAATACTACCATAGTCTTTGACACTAATGATAACAACCAGCCCAAGTCTTTGGATAACCCTCGGATTAGAATTGATCAGGTAAACAGGAGTACTTTAGGATATAATCAAATTATTGGATGGGAGATAACCAATGAGGATGGAACCAAATATCATTTCAATCAAACCGAGCTGACTAAGAGAAACGGAAACGATACTTCTGTAAATGGCGTAATTTCTAATGAGTATGTCTCTTCCTGGCTTTTAACAAAAATCGAAAGCGCTAATAGAAAGGATTTATTTGAATTGGAATACGTCAGCATGGGGTATTGGCCCCAGGAGCAGCTGGCATCTACAGCTTTGAGAGCTACTACCACTATTTTGGATTTTGTCACTTACTACCCGGAAAGTTCGGTTGCCGAGCGCTTCGGAGGAGGTGCGGGCTATTTTGTAGACCAGTCGTTCTTGAGCAGCATTAAACATAACAATAGGGTGGTAGCTGATTTATCAAGGGGGTCACGTGATGATATTGATAACAATGGCACCAATGCACGCTTATCCGACATAACATTCTATGACTATGCAGGAAGTACTATTAAAAGCATAAGCTTTCTGAATAACAGTTATTTCAACAGCGATGCCAACAACGGTTCACCTACCAATTATCTGGACATTCGTCTGAAATTGGACGGTTTGCAGATTAAAGGAGGAGATGGCGTGGTATATCAAAATTACAAGTTTGAATACGACAGACCAGATCAACTTCCATCACGCTCAGATAAAGGCCAGGATTTTGCCGGTTATTATAACGAAGCGAGCAATTCCGTACTATATCCAAAATATGAAACAGGAAATTTTGTATTCGAAGGTGCAGACAGAGAACCTAATGCGGATAAAGCCAAAATAGGATTGCTAAAAAGGTTAATGTATCCCACTGGTGGGTATAGCGAGTTTAGTTTTGAGGGAAATCTTGCGGAGGTGAATGAGATAAATCAAATTACCGAAAGTCCATCGGAAATTGAATTATCCGCAGACGATCCCACCAATGCAAATCTATATCTAACCGAAGAGGGATTCCTTCCCGATCTGCAATACGGGGATATTACAAATATCCCAAAAGTAGAAATAGGCGGATTTTTAATAGAAGAACAGGATTTCTATGATATTTCCTTTACCGGATCTGCTTTAAATGCGGATATAGAAGCACATTTGGTGTATTTCGGCAGTGCCGATTGTGACCCGCAATGTTTTAGTAACATAGACCCGAAAAGGTTCACGGACTATGAGACGATGCCCAGTGAACATGTACCGTGGCGTAGTGAGAATAAGGTCACTGAGTCTGTGGAGCTTCTCAAAGGAAAATACAAGATCCTGATTCTTTTGGACGAAAATAGTCAGGGGAATTATGATAACATCACCTGGAGGATTAGTCGTCAAATTAACGTCACCAGTATAAATAATTTAGATCAGGGTGGAGTTCGAATTGCCTCCATAATTGATTATGATGCAGATGGTAAGCACCTAAAGGGCAAAAAATATGAGTATGTTAAAAGTAAAATAAATTTCAAACCAGAGCTGTCTACCCTCAAGGGATATGGGAGCAATTTGGCTCTGGTAAGAACGGTTTCGTATCCTAAAGGAGATGAACCCATTGTGGTATATCCTAAAGTAAGGGAGTATCAGGTCGATTCCCTGGGAGTATCCGAAGGTTTTGTGGAGTTTAATTTCTACGACGCAGACAAAGGACTGGTTCCGAGACCGAATCATCCTTTTGAAAACAATTACTACCCTGGACTTACAGGCGGAGAAATAGAAAGTCAGATCACTTATAACGACAGTACTGAAGTTGTCGCCACTAAACATATTGACTATTTTGAGACCTACAACCGACCTATAAAAGTAAACGGTTTGACCGTCTTTTATGAAGCTGAACATATTGGAGATTATATATGTATTAAGGATGAGGGGAGTTATTTTACCTATAGCAATGTACAGGGACAGGAATGTGGCGATGGCATATCCAGTCCCGAATATGGCGTAAATTTTTGTAACCCTACACCTTGTCAGAATTGGGCTTCCTGGATGGATACCCAATACGGTGGTTTGGTATTTCGAGAAACCTTTGTAAATGGTGCTTATGGAGGTGTTTCCGTTACTAGGGACTCACTTTTCTTTAAGGACCCCTTAGATAATGTTCAGGTAATAACACAAGTGGCAGAGACGGAGTATGAAGACAGCCTATATCTACCTAAAAAAAGCAGAACTGTGGACAGCAGAGGGGAGGTCTTGGAAACAACATATACCTATCCTCACGAATTTCCAACAGACTATGCCAGCCTGATAAGTAAAAACGATCTGACAGAGGTGGTTAAGTCCAAAACTGTAAAGTTGGATACTCTTGGAACTCAACTTCAATTCGTTGCTTCCAGGAAGCAGGATTATTTTACCTCGGGTGCCGTAGTTCTACCATCCAAAATATATACTAGCAAGATTGGAGATGCTGACACGGATATGGAAGAAAGGGTGGAAGTTACCTATTACTCCAACGGCAATGTAAAGGAAACCCGTAAAACTAACGGATCCACAACGGTATATATCTGGGGATACAACGATGACATTTATCTTTTAGCAACCTTGGAAAATACTACTTATAATGATGTTTCCTCATATATAAGCAATCTTCAAACGCTGTCCATTGCAGATACTGATAATTGTAAAGTATCTACTTGTAAAGAGGAGCTATTGCGGCAGGGTCTGAATAACCTTAGAACTCAGGTTCCGGAAGCCATGATTACCACTTACACTTATGATCCTTTAATTGGAGTAACCAGTATTACAGACCCAAAGGGTTATACCATTTATTATGAGTACGATAGTGCCAATCGCCTTAAAGCCGTAAGAGACGCCAATAATAATTTGATGTCCGATTACGAATACCAGTACATGCAACCCTCTTCCAACTAAGCCCCATAAATACGATACTTATGAAAACGCAATTTATAAAGATAAACCTATCGTCTATGCGTCTTCTGACGCTATGCCTAATGATATTGTGCCCGCTTCTGGTCGCAGCCCAAACAATTCCTATTAACGGGGCAGGTTCCGTTGTTGAGGGTGAGCTGGAAGTATATTCAATCGATGTCGGCACACCTCCGATTACATGGACAGTTACCGGGACAACAGAAATCGTTTCCGGACAGAACACCACTCAAGTAACCATCCGCAAAACAGGAGGAGCTGCTTTCTCGCTTCAGGTGCAGGTGGGATCTAATACCGGGTCCAGGCTGCTTACGGTAATTCCGGGAAAACCTACCATCCCTACCTCGACGACCGCAGACTGTGCGGTGACCCTAAGCAGGACGAATCCTCCGTCTGACATTACCTGGTATTGGCAAACGAGTACCCTTGGGACTAATATTACAAACTCTGCGCAAAGTTTTAATCCTACCTCCAGTCAGACCTATTATCTGAGAGGAAAAAACGACGAACCAGGTGGAGCCTGGGGTGAAGCTTCGGATGGAGTATCTATTACCTTGCCCACCTCACCCTCTCAGCCGACGGTCAATAAAACTGATCTAAGTTGTACCATTGTTACTGGGAGTATTACGGTTACCTCGCCCACTGGGGGTGGAAATACCTACAGTTTTGATAACGGCAGCACGTATCAGAGTAGTGCCACTAAAAATGGTTTAAGCTCCGGGACCTATATCGTAAAGGTTAAGAACACTGAAGGCTGCGTCTCACCCGGGCAATCGGTAACAATAGCTGCAGCACCTCCTTCCCCGGATAAACCGGTTTTATCGGGTCCAGACCCGCTCTGTGTCCAGGGAACCGGCAGCATAACCGTATCCTCCCCAACAGGGGCTGGACTTACCTACAGTTTTGACGACGGAGCTACTTATCAGAGTAGTGCTACTAAATCCGGCCTGGTTCCAGGGACCTATGCGGTACGTGTAAAAAATTCGGACGGCTGTGTTTCTCCAAGCACCATTGCTACTTTAGTGGGGGGGCCTGATCAACCTAGTGTGACTGAGTCGAACCCTGGTTGTGCTGAGGTTACGGGAAGCCTTACCGTAACTTCCCCAACAGATAGTGGCAATACCTATAGTTTCGACAATGGAGCAACCTATCAGACCAGTGTCACCAAATCAGGCCTTGCTCCGGGAAACTATACCGTCTTGGTTAAGAATTCCACAGGTTGTGTCTCCGTTGCGGCTACTGCAACCATTCTCACGCCACCGCCTGCACCGGCCCAGCCGACGGTCCAAAAAGAAGATCCTGATTGTTCCATAAATACAGGAACGATCACAATTATTCCGCCTACAGCAGACAATTATACCTATAGTTTTGATAACGGGGTAACCTTTGGAACCGGGAACAATAAGCTTGGAGTAGCTCCTGGAACCCATACGGTCTTCATAAAGAATGACGCAGGATGTATTTCACCTGCCGCTTCAGTGACCATCAATCCTGCTTTGGTGGTACCTACTGCTCCCGCTGTGGGTTCCTTTGTGCAACCGGATTGCAACAACTCTAATGGTAGTTTTGTAATCACTGATTATGACAGCAGTTATACCTATACCTTAAATCCAGGTAATATCCCGGTATCTCAAAGCACGGTAACCGCTTCGGTAGGGACCTATACGCTATCAGCCACTTCGGCCGATGGTTGTACCGGTCCAACGACCGATATCCTACTTAGTATTGCAGGGGTTTCACCTCCAACGCTAGGCGTAGTTACACAACCGGTCTGTGCAGGTGAAAAAGGAACTTTTACAATCACGGATTACAATAGTACCTATTCATACACGACTAATCCCTCTACGGGTGTTAGCATTTCAAATACAGGAGTGGTAACAGCACCAGCCGGGACTTATGCCGTATCCTATACCACAGGTAACTGTTCCTCGGGGGCTTCGGAAACGCGGACCGTCATTGCTTCGGCCAATACGGGAGGAGATTGTGTAACGCTACCAACAGTGGTATACACTGGTGAAAACTACCTTTATAGCCGCACCTATCAAAAAACAGCACAGGAGATGCTGGCCGATGAGAGTATTGATCAGGATAATTTCGCGTTTTTTACAGCATCTGAAGGTGTAGTACAAGAGATTAGCTATTTTGACGGTCTGGGCAGGCCGATTCAACAAATAGGAATTGACCAATCCCCCAATATTTCAGGAAACTTTGGGGATATTATAACCCATATGGCATATGACAACTATGGCCGTATGGATAAAGATTGGCTACCGGTACCTGAGACAACGGATGCCTTAGGCAGCTATCGTACCCAGGACTTAGAGGCATTAACCCGGCAACATTATAAAAACCATCCGGATTATGGGAACGATTTTCCCACCCTTTCGGTAACCGAGGCAAACGCTTACTCCAAAAAGGAGTTCGAATCCTCACCTCTGAGCAGGGTATTAAAACAAGCCGCCCCGGGCGAAGACTGGAAACTGAACCCTGGAGCTGAAGACCATAGTATCGAGTTCGAATATCTGGCTAACAAGCAGGGGGATGCCGATAGCTTTAGTACCGCAGATGACAATGTTCGCCTTTTTAGGGTTACCACGGTATTGGCCAACAACACTTTTACGCCCGCCCTGGTGCTCGATACTGATCCGGTAACAGCACAAACAGAATTTTACCGCCAGGGTGAACTTTACAAAAATGTGACCAAAGACGAAAACCACGAATTGGTTGACGGTAAGCTACATGCCACCGAAGAGTTTACTGACAAACAGAACCGTGTAGTATTAAAACGCACCTATGCCAATGTTGGATTGTCGGTCGAGGCCCACGATACTTATTATGTTTATGATGACTTTGGGAATCTCACTTATGTGTTATCTCCCAAGGTAGATACCTCAGATGGAGTAAGCCAAACGGAACTGGACGAACTTTGCTATCTATATGTTTACGACCAGCGGAACCGCCTGGTGGAAAAGAAAATACCGGGAAAAGATTGGGAGTATATTATCTATAATCAATTAGATCAGCCCATTATGACCCAGGATGGCAACCAAAGGGAAAAAGATCCGAATTTGGATGAATGGCTCTTTACAAAGTATGACGCCTTTAGCAGAGTGGCCTATACGGGCAAGGCTACGAGCGTGGAAAATATGTCTCGTGCAGAGATTCAAGGGCAGGTAGACAGCCTTACGATTGACCTTTGGGTAAAGCAGGATAGTACTTCTGTCAATTACGGTGGTACGGATGTCTTTTATGATAACGGGGCATACCCTGGCAGCACTGTTACTAACCCTAAAGCAACCCTAAGCGAGATTCTGACCATTAATTATTACGACAATTATGTGTATCGCCCGACAGGAGCACCGCAGAGTGTGACCATACTCGATTCGGACCCAAGCGCGTCTAATAGTAATGATGTAAAGGGGTTGGCAACAGGAAGCAGGGTTAAAGTATTGGACCAGGTTCCGGCCAAGTGGATAAATACCTTGACCTATTATGACCAGAAAGCAAGGCCTGTTTACACTTATAGCGAGAATGAATTCCTGCAAACCACAGACATTGTGGAAAGTAGTTTGGATTTTATCGGCAAACCCTTAAAAACCCGGTCTGAACATAGCAGGGGAGCCAACACTGTGGTTACTATAGACAATTTTAGCTATGATCGCGTAGGTCGCCTTATTGCGCAAACCCAATGCATAGGAGATGGTACTATGGGAATAGCTTGCCCAGTTGACAACAGCCTGGATGCAAACCTGGTTTGGGACGCTCAAGGAAACATTGTTTCCGACCTTGAAGCTACCACAAGTATTACAGTTAGGAATGCTACGGTACTTCCGGGAACCAATGGCACTAGCTTGCGCATCACCGATGGCTCCGAGCAGGAACTCATTGTCTTTAACAAATATGATGACCTGGGTCAATTGGAGCTTAAAAAAGTGGGTGGGATCCCGAATTTTACGGATTTCAACAATTCCCAGGAATTACAGGAAGTTACATACAAATACAATGTAAGGGGCTGGTTGACGGATATTAACGATGTAGCTTCTACAGATAAGTTGTTCAACTTCAAGATCGCCTATAATAACCCGACAAATTTTGGGGGCAATGAGAATCCACCGGCCTTGTTCAATGGCAATATATCCCAAACTTTCTGGAGCACTTCGAGTACTAATAACACTGCTAATCCGGTAAGTGAAAGGTATTCCTATGTTTATGATGCCCTGAACAGGATTACATCAGCTATAGATAATACCGGGAACTACAATCTAGGTTCGGTTGAATATGACAAAAACGGAAACATTACTGAACTACAACGCTATGGGGTCAGTGGAATGGTCGACAATCTATCTTATAGCTATTTGAACTCTGAGATAAGCAACAGACTTAAGAGTGTTGGTGATGCAACAGGTGATGCAGAAGGGTTTAATAATGGAACTAATAGCGGAGATGATTATGTATACGACCCCAATGGAAATCTAACCCAGGACCTTAACAAGGGAATACAGACTGGTGGTATCAGCTATAATCATCTAAACCTACCCACAGAGGTAAAATTCGATAATAACAATCAGAAAAAGATTACCTATATTTATGATGCAACTGGCGTTAAACTTGCTAAGCAAGTGAATGACAGTGGTTCTTTGACAAATACTGAATACGCCGGTAATTTCGTCTATAGCGGTACCAGTGGTAGCGAGCAGTTACAATTCTTCAACCACCCAGAAGGGTACATAGAACCTGATGGTCTGGGAGGATACGAGTACATCTACCAGTACAAAGATCATTTAGGTAACATCCGTCTTGCATATAAGAATGTAGGAACTGCCAGTTCTCCCATACTTGAAATTCAAGAAGAGAACAACTACTATCCTTTTGGGCTCAAACACAAAGGTTATAATACGGCCCAGAATGGAAGGGATCATAAGTGGGAGTATTTAGGTCAAGAAAGTCAGGATGAATTTGGGCTGAATTGGGTTACGTTTAGATACCGAAATGCAGATCCTGCTCTTGGAAGGTTCTTTGGAGTTGATCCAATAAGTCAAGAGTATTTTTCAATTTCTACATATCAATTCGCTCATAATAATCCTGTATGGAAAGTTGAACTAGAAGGGCTTGAAGGAGGATCAACTACTGGAAAAGGCGAGGATGACACCGCTAATCATGAGCCGGTTAAGGTGAAAGAAGCTTTAGTTGGGGGAGGCATTGGAGGCGAAGCAACTAAGGAATTAACCAGAAAAGTTGTTCAAAAAAAGACAATAGAACAAGGAGTGAAAAAAGTAGCTGCTTCTGTTCTTAGAACGGCAGGGACAGTAATTACCGCGCTGCTGTTTACTAATAAAGTTCATGCTCCAGCTCCAAAGGATCATCGTTTCATGACCTTCGAAGAAGTGCAAGAAAGTGAGGAGCAAAAAATAAAAGAAGCTTCTATCGATGAGAAGTTAAGGGTTAAAAATATTGATATTGAAAATGCATCAGATGGCGAAGATTCACCGATAAGAAGAATTAACGAGGAAGATGAATCCGCCGAGGAGGGATCAGGTGAAAAGGATTTCAAATTTCCGGAAGCCAAAGAGATTTCAAAAATACTCGGTGTTGACGTGAATACGTTTCACAAGGAGATAAAACCTTTAATAAAGAAGGATTTCAAAAACGAATTAAGGAAAATTGAGTCGACAAATCCAGATGTTGGAATTGATAAAAGTGGGAACTTGGTTTTACGAAATCCTAAAACTGGTAAGACATTTTTTACGGGATTGCCAATAGATATTTATCGGCAGTAATATTAATAACTCAATTTACAAATAAGAATGATATCAGGTTTTATATATTGTATATTAACAGGAGAAACTTTTGATCCAGATGCTGTTAATAAACTTAATGGAATTAGGATAACTGATTCGCAAAAAAAAGGATCTATTGGATCAAAAGGAAGATACAAGGGTCAGGAAATACCTTTTAGTAGTGTTCAAATCGAATTGGAAAATAATAAAGATCTTACCCTAGATCAAGAGTTGGATTTAATTCTTTCCAAATTGTCTGATTATCATGGGGAAATAGCTAAGGCTGGAGTTTCTGATATTGAGCTAGCCATGAATCTTGAGTATACTAGTCAATGCAATTGGGAGTTTAGTGTTCAACAAATGAAGAAAATGGTTCATCTAGATATACATTTCTCTATATCATGCTACCCAAGGTTATGAGTACTAATCCAAATTGAGTTTTCTCCCGCTAGCGCGAGCGTCGCGTTCGTGTCTATAGGTCCTGGTCTAAGATTGGAGTTTTAAAAACGTAATGCTCTAAAGAAGGAAATTCAAAAACCACAGCAGCTATGCTGTGGTTTTGTTTTTTGTAAGTTTGATTTCCCACCAGCGCGGACGCTGGCGGTAGCGGGGGAAATTTCCGGCTTTTAGTAAATGATATTAAAGCCATTGGAATTACAACCCCCATAGAAACGCAGATGGCGCGGATTTGCAATCTATGCTATTTTCTATAAACTCATCTTCTGCATACAATATAGAGAGAAGTTTAAAAGATGTTGATAAAATAAATCTTTATGGGCACGAGCGTGACGCTCGCGCTAGCGAATGATAACTTCAAGTAACTTCCGATTCCTCAGTTTCACAGTTTTGCAATCTTGTCTCCTCTAATCATCTAACTTTCTAACAATCTATCAATCCAGTCATCCAATAGAATAGTCTAATTCCTCAATTTCTCAATTTCACGATTTTACAGTTCCACATTTCTCTGAACTTTATTATTCGGATCAGTCTGAGCTTTTTACTCCACACCATAATTTCTATTCAGATTACTTCACTAATTTCTATTCAAATTACTTCACTGCAAAAAAACTGCAGTCTGGGAGATTACTTTTGGCCGCTTTAATTAAGAAGCTTATGAAATAGCTGCGAGATGACCACACGGAAGTTACAAATCAAAAGCTACCTAATACAAATCCTAACAAAACTATGCTGAAAATCAAGATTCACCGTATCATTCTATTCTCAATGTTCAATGTTTTTTGCTACGGACAGGAGCTTCCAAAAATACTTCCTTCAAACCCGGAGGCTGCCGCAATGGGTAAATTTGGCGATATTCCGGTTGGCACATTTACCGGAGTTCCTAATATTTCCATTCCTATTATGGAACTCTCATGTAAAAGCTACAGCGTTCCAATTAGTCTTCAATACCATGCCTCAGGAATACGGGTAAACGAAATTGCCTCACGTGTCGGCTTAGGTTGGAAACTGAATGCAGGGGGATCCATTACCCGCAGTGTGCGAGGTATCCCGGACGATTACGTCACAGGCTATTTGAGTCCTGTTGTAACGGTATCACAGTTCTTGTCTTCAACTGATGTAGCAAAAGCGAATTGGATCACCAATTTTAGTTCGGAATACGATTTTGAATCGGACATCTATTACTACAATGTTCCCGGCCATAGCGGCAAATTCTTTTTCAAACAAAGCGTAATACAAAGCGGAAATCAGAACGAAAATCCGAAATATGAAATTGTCACACATCCTAAGGATGATGTCAAAATTGATTATTGGACCGAAGGAACCAAAATAACGCGCTGGGAGATAACCGCGGCCAACGGAACCAAGTATTACCTGGGGAAATCCAAAGACAGTACACGGCAGGCAAGAGATCTTTCTACTACCTACAGCACAAACGGCAGTACCTGGCCAGACCCGCCTCAGGCTCTTGAGGATTACGTAACATCCTGGCACTTAATGGACGTAGAAGCGGTAGATCAGAGCCTTACCTCATTCACTTATGATTTCTCAAACATAACCTTTTACAATATATCAGGTCAACAAAAGGAGATCCCAAAATTAGCCGGCACATCAAGTAACCCGATTAGGACCAGCTACGCCTTCAATAAAGATAAGGTACATCGCCTAACCTCAATAATTAATAATAGGGGAAGCATATTGTTTGGTTATAACCATTCGAGAACAGACCTTAAACAGGATTTTGCGCTAACCGATATAACCTTAAAGGACCTGAATAATAAAACAATCGATAATTACGCCTTAAAATATGGGTACTTTACTTCAACAAAAACTCATAACTCCAATTTTGGCAACCTGGATCAGCGTAGAAAACGATTGTACCTTCAAAATGTAAAGCAGACGCTTGAGAATGTTGATAATAAGGTCTATAGCTTTGAATATGACACCTCCCAAATATTGCCCGACAGGTTTTCATTTTCACAGGACTTTTGGGGTTATTATAACGGTCAGGACAACAGCGTTTTCTATCCGAAAATCGAATGGAATGCAGGCGTGAATAATGTATATACCACAATTGCCGGGGCCGACAGAAAAGTTTACGAAACTTATGCAAAAGCCTGTTCACTTAAAAAGATCACCTATCCTACCGGTGGCTATACAGAATTTGACTTTGAGTCCAATAAAATTGGGAATATCGATTTTTTTGGCTTGACCGAGACCAAACAGGTCACCATAGATGGTCTTAGTTCGGTAAATTCGAGCGACACAACATTTGAAAAATATATAACCGTTGCGGATCCAGATCAGTATATAGGAGGAATTAACTGGACTGTCAACATGAACAGCTGTGCCAATTCTGGTGGATTAGACTGCCCCAAGGCGGAACTATATAAAAAGATCGGGACCCAATTTGAGCTTATTGCCGCGACCAATGGGTCCAGCCTTACTCAAGGCATAGTCTTTACCGAGGGTGTGCCTCTTGAGCTTAAGATCATACTTTACAATAATTCCGGAATCTTCCCCCCAGAACCCCGTGTGGATATTTCTGCTTTTATCACCGGCCGCGAATTGATCCCCAATTCTCAGAATGGAGTCACCTCGGGTGGACTTCGCCTCAAAACTATCAAAAATTATGACCATGACGGCACTCAACTTCTGAGTAAGGAGTATATCTATACAAAATTCGATGATTCATCAACCACCAGTGGAGCCGCATTGAACCCACCAACTTTTATCTATAAGAACATGTTCTATTGCGAAGGTGGAGCTACTGGTGGCCCCGTTGATCTATTGCAGTCTAATAGTATATTCCCGTTGACAAATGGCAGTTCATATACCAGCGCCTACAGCAATGTAACTGAAATCCTGGATAACGGAAATGCAGGAAAAATTGAATATACACACCATTTCATGTATGACGGTGCCGGGGTACAGACCAATACTTTTGCAACAGGTCTGTTAGAACAAAATATCAATACCCCTCTTCAGGATTTTGCGCATAGAAGGGGACTCTTGTTGAATAAAAAGGTTTATGCGAAAAGCGGGAGTGCTTATAATCTCATAGAAGAAACCAGTAATAGTTATAACCCTCTTGGGGAAAATCTGTTGGAGCAATACGTTTCTGTGGAAAATAGAGGATGTTTCGGAGGATACTCCCCTTATAAGAATTTAAGTGAACGATTTTATCTGACCCAGACAACCACCAAAAGATATCACAGCACTGGTAATGTCACTGAGATTATCGTCTATACTCATGACTTGGGGTACAGCGGTCGAACTTTTCCGATTGAAGTGAGCCATACGGATAGCATGGGCAATTCAAAGACTACGAGGACCTATTATGCGGACGACAAATCACAGATGACCGGATTGTCTACGGTCGCATTATCTGCAATTGATAAATTAAAAGATGCAAACCGAATAACTGAACCCTTACAGACCACAATAACCCTAAAGGACAGTAATGAGGTTGTACTGTCTAAAGAAACGCAGCAAAACGCTTATAGGGATTGGGGCAATAGTATTCCTCTGTCAGAATTTCAGCGGACGTCCAAAGCAACTCAAAACCTGGAAGACAGAATACAATACCACAGTTATTACTCCAATGGAAACCCAAAAGAGATTTCTGTAAAAAGTGGCCCTCATATTGTTTATATATGGGGCTATAAAGGAGAATATCCTATTGCAAGGATAGAAAACGCCATTTACACTGATGTCTCTTCCTACGTAAGCAACCTTCAGACCCTATCCCTTGCGGATACCGATAATTGTAAGCAGTCCAGTTGCAAAGAGGAACTATTGCGTCAGGGCCTCAATGCTTTACGAACCAACCTGCCCAAGGCCATGGTCACCACCTATACCTACGACCCGCTTGTAGGGGTCACCAGCATCACAGACCCCAGGGGTAATACCACCTATTACAGTTATGATGACTTCAATCGCCTAAAAGAGGTGCGGGATGCTGATAAAAAGCTGGTCTCTGATTACCAGTACCATTATAAAAGCCAAATCCAGAATTAACCTAAAAACCGATAATACGATAAACGAATTCTTAGTGCGCTAACCTAAACGAGCTAGTGCCCGGGCCGCCCTCCCAAATCATTCTTCCAAAAACCTAAGCTTACTTATGAAACAAAGAAATTCCTATTGGTCCAGGGCCCTTATTTGCTTGCTTTTCACCCTGATCAGCGCTCCGTGCCTAAAAGGCCAATCCTTTGGCGGCTATTACATCTATGGATCTTCAACGGTTAACGTCGGAGAAGCGAATTATTACAGTATCAGCGGATCGAATATCGCTTCGGTCAGCTGGAGTTGCAGTAACAATGGAACCGTTTTATCAAGCTCCAACTACGGGGCATCGGTGCGGTTTAACGGTACCAGTAATGGAAGTGTATCGGCCTCTGTTCAGGACTCTTATGGGTCCTACCACTACGTAAGCGTATCAGTCGCTATACAGGTACGCACACCAGGCAACCCCACGGTAAGCAGCAACAACTGTGGTCAGGCCACCATAAGCCGTAGCGGTACACCCCCCACCGGGGTCCGCTGGTACTGGCAGGGCAAGAATTCCAATGGTAGCAGTACAAGTTTGGGTTATGGCAGTTCCTTTACCGTAAATCAGGGTAGTGGTACCTATTACATTCGGGCCAGAA
>NZ_WXYO01000005.1 GCF_009901585.1 Poritiphilus flavus
CACCAACAGTTACATTTATAAGTGATGTAAGCGATGGGAAAAGCAACCCAGAAGTGATCACCCGCACCTATAGAGTGACGGATGCCGCGGGCAACAGTACGGATGTCACCCAGACCATAACCGTAGAGGATACGACCGCTCCTACGGCCAGCAACCCGGCCGCGATCAGTGCCCAGTGTAGTGCTCCTGCATCCAACATTGCGGTAGTGACCGATGAGGCCGATAATTGCGGCACACCAACGGTGAGCTTTGTAAGTGATGTCAGTGATGGGAAAAGCAATCCTGAAACGATTACCCGCACCTATAGGGTGAAGGATGGGGCGGGGAACAGTACGGATGTAACCCAGACCATAACCGTAGAGGATACGACCGCTCCTACGGCCAGCAATCCGGCAGCGGTAAGTGTACAATGCACCTCCAATGTCCCTGCCACGGACATTGCGGTGGTGACCGATGAGGCCGACAACTGTACCGCCAGCCCAACGGTCACCTTTGTAAGTGATGTAAGTGATGGCAAGAGCAACCCTGAAACCATCACCCGGACCTATAGGGTGAAGGATGAGGCGGGGAATAGTACGGATGTCACCCAAACGATCACCGTTGAGGATACCACCGCTCCTACGGCCAGCAACCCGGTAGCGGTAAGTGTACAATGTGTCCCAGCAACGGACATTACGGTAGTAACCGATGAGGCGGACAACTGTACGGCAAACCCGACAGTCAGTTTTGTAAGTGATGTAAGCGATGGTAACAGCAACCCTGAGGTGATCACCCGCACCTATAGGGTGACTGATGAGGCAGGGAACAGTACGGATGTAACCCAGACCATAACGGTTAATGATACCACCGCTCCTACAGCCAGTTGCAAGTCTGCGGTAACGCTCCAATTAAGCACTAACGGTACGGTTACCCTGGATGCTTCCATTGTGGACAATGGTTCCAGCGATAACTGTGGAAGCGTCTCACTAAGCTTGTCCAAGAGCAGTTTTACGACCACTGGCACCAATACGGTGACCCTGACGGTAACGGACCCCGGTAGCAACTCCGACAGCTGTACGGTCACGGTGACTGTGGAGGATCCCGCAACTTTTATCACGACCTGGGACACGACCAAGTCCGGCAGTTCCGGTACGAACTCCATCACCCTCCCTTTGACAGGGACCTACGATGTGGATCTGGGCAATGACGGCAGCTATGAGCTGTTGAACCAGACCGGAACCACTACCATAGATGTGACTACCTATAGCTATACGGCCGGGGAGATACAAGTGGCCATTCGCAATGCCGCCTCAGGGAACGGGACCCTGAGCAAGATATATTTTAACGATTCTGGGGATAAGGATAAACTGCTTTCTGTGGACCAATGGGGCAGTAGTATCTCCTGGAGCACTATGAACAGGGCATTCATCGGCTGTGCGAATTTGGACGTTAAGGCGAGCGATGCCCCAGACCTGGGCAGTGTCACCGATATGTCATTTATGTTTGGCGGATGTACATCACTTAAGGGAACTTTGGCCTTCTCTGCCTGGAACACCGACAACATAACAGATATGAGGAATATGTTCAATGGTGCCAGCACCTTTAACCAGGACATCGGTTCCTGGAATACAGCCAAGGTGAGCTATATGAACCTCATGTTTGCCGGTGCAACCACATTTGACCAGGACATTAGTTCCTGGAGCACTGGCAGCGTGATCGATATGACTAACTTGTTCCAGGCTGCAAGTGTCTTTAACCAGGACATCGGTTCCTGGAACACCAGTAAGGTGACCTCTATGAGAGCGATGTTCAATGGGGCATTCACCTTTGACCAGGACATAAGTTCCTGGGACACCAGTAGTGTGACCGATATGGGCTACATGTTCCTGGGTGCTAAAGTCTTTAATCAGAACATTGGCTCCTGGAACACCAGTGGCGTGACCGATATGGAGCATATGTTTCATAACGCAAATACCTTTAACCAGGACATTGGTTTCTGGGACACCAGCAACGTGACAGATATGGGACACATGTTCTATTTAGCAACCACTTTTGACCAGGACATTGGTTCCTGGAATACCAGCAAAGTAACCGAGATGCAGGGTATGTTTGATGTCGCAAAAGCCTTTAACCAGGACATTGGTTCCTGGAACACCAGTAGCGTGACAAATATGGGGTCCATGTTCTTTACGGCAATCGCCTTTAACCAGGACATTGGTTCCTGGAACACCAGCAGTGTGACGGATATGAACACCATGTTTACGGATGCCAGAACCTTTAACAGCGACATCGGTTCCTGGGACACCAGCAGTGTGACAAATATGTGGAGTATGTTCTTAAATGCAACTGCCTTTGACCAGGACCTGGGTGGCTGGGATCTGGGGAACTTGAACTCTGGCGCCAGTATGCTCAGCGACAGTGGGCTATCGGTGGCCAACTGGGACGCCACACTAATTGGTTGGCACGGGCAGGGCTTTACGAACACTGTGACCATTGGCGCCTCCGGCCTGGTCTACTGCAGGGCCGCCAATGAACGCGCCGCACTGACCCTCAATATTACCGGCGACAGCAAGGCAACTACCCAACCGACGGCTGAGTGCAAAGCAACCACCTTGCTTTTGGGCACGGATGGTACCGCCACCCTGACGCCTGACCTTGTAGACAACGGTAGCGATGGTTGTGGGATCTCCCTAAGCCTGTCGAAGAGCAGTTTTACGACCTCGGACGTTGGTGATAATACAGTAACCTTAAGCGTGACTGATGGCACCACCACAAAAACCTGCCCGGCCACCGTGACCGTGGAGGATCCCGCGACTTTTATCACCACTTGGGACACGAACAAGTCCGGCGCATCAGACGGGAACTCCATCACCCTCCCTTTAACTGGGACTTACGACGTGGATCTGGGCAATGATGGAACTTATGATTTAACAGACCAGACCGGAACCACAACTATAGATATCACCACTTATAGCCATACGGCTGGAGAGATACAAGTGGCCATTCGAAATGCCGCGTCCACAAGCGGGAACCTGAGCAGGATATCTTTTAACAATTCCGGGGATAAGGATAAACTGCTTTCCGTGGACCAATGGGGTGGCAGTATCTCCTGGAGCACTATGAATGGTGCATTTTATGGCTGCACCAATCTGGATGTTAAGGCTACCGACGCCCCCGACCTGAGCAATGTCACCAACATAACCCAGATGTTTCATGGGTGTACCTCACTAACGGGGACGATGAGCTTCTCCACCTGGGACACATCCAACGTGTCCATTATGCAATGGGTGTTTGCGAACGCAGCCGCCTTTAACCAGGACATTGGTTCCTGGAACACCAGCAATGTGACCAGTATGAACTCTATGTTTTCCGGGGCAATCGCCTTTAACCAGTACATTGGTTCCTGGAACACCAGCAATGTGACCAGTATGAACTCTATGTTTTCCGGGGCAATCGCCTTTAACCAGGACATCGGTACCTGGAATACCAGCAAGGTAAGGTTAATGAATCATATGTTCAATGGCGCAACCGCCTTTAACCAGGACATCAGTTCCTGGAATACCAGCGATGTATACTATATGATGCATATGTTCAATGGCGCAACCGCCTTTAACCAGGACATCAGTTCCTGGAATACCAGCGATGTATACCTTATGAATCATATGTTTAATGGCGCACCCGCCTTTAACCAGGACATCGGTTCCTGGAATACCAGTTTTGTGTCCAATATGAGCAGCATGTTCGAGGGTGCAAGCGCCTTTGACCAGGACTTGGGCGCTTGGGACCTGGGGGCCGTGACAGATGGGACCGGGATGCTCAACAATAGTGGGCTCTCAGTGGCCAACTGGGACAAAACGCTCAAGGGATGGTATAACCAGGGCTTTACCAACACCCCCACCATTGGTGCCTCCGGACTGTCCTACTGCAACGCCGAAACCGAGCGTGCCACGCTGTCCTTCAATATTGTTGGAGACAGTAAGGACTGCAGTGGGGTCGGGGACCCGGGACGTTTGTTCGTGCAGAATCCGAAGGGCGACGGGACCAGCAGCGATGGTCTCAGTGGGCTGTCAGATCCGGGCGGATCGGGGTCCGCAACGAACGATGATGAAACGGATAGCAAGGACTTTGCAGGGCTGCCGGAGGTAGGGAACAGGGGATTCTCACCAAACGGCGACGGGATCAACGATACCTTTTCCATTAGCTGGCTGAGGCGCGATTACCCTAATTACACCATGGCGATCTATGACCAGAATGGCACCCTGGTGTACCAGGGAGACGCGGGAACACCGGACTGGGACGGAAGCGCTGCCGGCCAAAGCATTACTATGGGAGATGCAAAGCTGCCCTACGGAGTGTACTACTATATGATAGACTTCGGGGACGGAACCAGACCGGCAGTTCAGGGAGTTGTCTATCTGCAGCGGTAGGCCGGTGACTGTAGAAAAGGATCAGATGTAAGATTAGTATAAAGACGGGAGACGTGGACTACTATTGATGAAAAAAGAGATAGGGGCCCACGGGTCTTTCGTTCTGCCATACTTCAAACCAGAATAGGTGTTCGAATTGAATAGGCTATTTGCGTGATGGCAACGATTGTGGCTAGACAATGTATCAAAATTACCGATGAATTTTTGATACACTCATGACTTTGAACCAGGCTCGGCCATTTTTGCAAAGTCAGGCGATCCTCGCTATCAGTGTACCATGTTAACTAAGATTTTTGACTAGCTGTGATCTTATTTACTATGAAAATTAGCCGGAGGTTATCAAGGTTTTTCAATTCCCATATAGTGCATTTTAAATTCACGTGAAACCGGTAAGCAGTTTCACTCCCTGCAATTTTTTTGTAGGGAAGCTGATATTTTCATAAGGAATTAGTGAAGGGAAACATCAGCTCACCCGGCCAGGATCCACCCTGGTGGAGAAGACACAGCTAACTACATCGAAACAGACCCCATAACTGATATTAAAGTATCCAAGCAAGAAATCCTGAGGCACAGTGTCCGGATATTCCTACAATCTAACAGATATGAATTGATACCATGCCGATGAGGTATTTAGTGATACTATTGCAAGCAAAACCTTTCAAAATGAGAACGATCCTGTCTCTGTGCATATTGTTTTGCTTCTATGGACACGCACAACATGACCCTCTGGTTGGTAAGTGGCAGCGCCTTGGGCACTATACCCATGAATGTGACACTGACAAGCACCTGGATACGAATACGGGTGCAGCGAGATTAATGGAAGAATTCAGGGCTGACGGCACATGGGAGGTTATCGGGGCACCGTGGAGGGGTACCTGGCACCGCTTGAAGTTAAATGAATACAGGTTCACCTATGACATCTTATCCAAGGTGGAGACATGTAGAGTGGAGTTTCGGGGAAACGAGCTGAGATTGTATAACACGACCTGTGACAGCATCCAGGCGGGCGATAAAAAGTTATATGGATACTTACTGCTTATAAGAACAAATCCGGAGGGATAATATCCCTATTTATCGATGTAACAAAAAAGATAGGGGCTCACAGGTTTACTACCGAGCCATATGTTAAGTGGATCATCTAATACATTAATAATTAAAAATAAAAAGCATACAATGAAAAAAATGACCTTGCTGGCAATTCTATTAACGAGTTAATATAGCAAATGCGCAAGACCCAATTACCGGAATTCTAAATCATACCAATTCATACTTCACTATGAAAGCATATAGCAGTAGTTACGATGATGGTTCTTATTCCAAAATATTTTATGACGGTAAGAAAAAAACAATAAATTTCTGGAACTCTGATAGTAATACCCGATATACCAATATAAGAGTTGCAAATATTATTTCTAGAGGTAAAATCGAGACTCGGGAAGTAAAAGTAACAACTACCGCAGGAAGTGCTGATTTTGTATTTGAGGAAGATTACAATCTACCTACTCTTGAATTTATCGAAAATCACATTTAAGAAAAAAAACACTTGCCAGAAATTGCATCCGCCAAAGAAATGGAAAAGAACGGGGTTAATATTGGAGAATTCCAAATTCAATTACTTTAAAAAATTGAGGAACGGACCCTCTATACCATCCAACAAGAAAAGAAAATAGGAAAACTTGAAAAAGAGCATCAAACGCTAAAATCTTTATCCTCCCGACTATCTAAAATAGAAAAGTTTCTAATGCAATCGGAAAAATAATGGAAGCTCTTTAGAATCAATCACTCCTCATACAAACCCTCTACAGGGTTGCGATTCGCGGCCTGGATGGCCTGGCTACCTACGGTCAGCATGGCTATCAGGAGGGCGATCAGTCCGGCTCCCAGGAAGTACCATATCCGTAGTGAAATGCTGTAGGCGAAACCGGCAAGCCAGTCGTTAGCCAGTATATAAGCGATGGGTAAGGCAATGAAAATTGAAAGGAAGACCAACAAGGCAAAATCACGGGTTAACATCACAGATACCTGTAGCGCGCTTTGTCCCAGTACTTTCCGGATACTGATTTCCTTACGCCTGCGGTCTGCCGTAAAAATAGCCAGGCCAAATAAGCCAAGGCAGGAAATGAGGATGGCCATACCCGCAAAATACCTGGACAGAGCCCCCACGCGCTGCTCGGATTCGTAAAGGGCCTGGAAGTTTTCGTCCAGAAAATCATACTCAAAAGGGACCCCCGGATTAAAGCGCTCGTAGAATTGCTGAATTTCCTGGAGTGCAGTTTCTTCCCTGGCTGCCTCCATTCTAACCATAACGTATTTTACACCCTGAGGCATCATCACCATAAACAGGGGCTCTACCCGTTCGTGCAGCGATTTGAAGTTAAAATCCTCCACAACCCCGATTATTTCAGCCCGTCCGTTCTCCACGGTTTTTCCAATAGGGTCTTGGTACCCTATGGTCCTGATCGCGGTTTCATTGAGAATTATTCTGGCACTGTCTGCTCCGAATTCCCGGCTAAAACTACGGCCAGCTTTCATTTCCATGCCCATGGTCTCAACAAAGTCATAATCCACCCCAACGATCTGAAATGCCTTAATATCATCAGGATCCCGCCCGTCCCAATCCAATCCGGTGCTCCAATTATGACCGATCATACTGTGAGTGGTACTCGAAGCGTTCTTTACGCCAGGTAGTTTCCTTAATTCTAATACAAAGGTGCTGAGTTGGTCCTTTATTTTACCTTCAATATTGAAACGTATGATCTGCTCCTGGGCATAACCGAGGTTTTGCTTTTGTACATACTCAATTTGTTTGTAAACCACGATCACAGAGACTATAAGGACCACCGAAAGTGTGAATTGGATCACCACCAGGCCTTTACGCGTCCATAATTCTCCCAGAGACCGATTGAGCTTTCCTTTTAGTATGGTGATGGTATTGAAACCGGAAAGATAGATCGCCGGGTAGCTTCCTGCAATAAGACCGGTGATCACTGAAATTCCCAGTATGGCTGCAATAGCCACTGGGCTGAAATTCAGTTCTAATTGTTTTCCGATGATGGTATTGAACTCAGGTAGCGCCAGGGTAACCAAAACCAGCGCTACCACAAGCGCAATAAAAGCCATCAATACCGATTCGCTGAGAAATTGAAAAATAAATGTCGCACGTTTCGCGCCTATTGCCTTTTTTACTCCTATCTCCTTTAGTCTTCCGGAGGCCCTTGCCGTTGAAAGGTTCATAAAGTTTATGCAGGCGATGATCAGGATCAGTATGGCGATGATGGTAAACAGCCTTACATATTCAATTCTGCCTCCCACCTGCACCCCATTTTCGTAGGTACCGTAGAGGTAGTGCTCAGAAAATGGGATCAACATAGGTGTTCTGATAGAGTTCTCATTCCCTTCTTTTCGGATCTTGTCTATCTTGGCATTTACCTGGGCAATGTCTGCCCCTTCATCGAGTAAAGCATAGACCTGTGGTCCACTGCTGTTCCAATTGTTTAGAGAAGTCCAGGGCGGAACGTCCTTATAAGCTTCCGTTGAGAGCACAAAATCAAAACGGTCTGTTGCATTCAAGGGCACATCCTCGAAAATCCCGGAGACCTGAAATGGCCTTTTCTGTTCGTATTCCACCTGCTGTCCGACCACATTATCTATCGTACCGAACAAGCTCAATGCAAGGGATTTGGAAATGACAATGGCATCCGGACTTTGTAGTAATTCCTCCCTGTTTCCTTGGATGAGCTTATGCTGGAAAATCATAAAATAATCTTCACTGGCAAGTTGTCCGACGGCTTTAAGATTATTTTCACCTCCTACCGAAAGCACATGTTTTCCAAACCAGCCCGGTTGAATAGTGGCTGCAGCGTATTTTACCTCGGGTATTTGCTCCGTCAATACCTCTGCCATGGGGGAGAATGTCTCAAATAAAGTCTGTAAGCCGTCAGTAAATTGAATGTGCTCAATAACCTGGTAGATCTGCTGGTGTTCGGGATAGAACTTATCCACTTTAAGTTCATCCGAAACCCAGAGGGCGATCAACATAACACAGGCAAGGCCCGTGGATAAGCCAATTACATTAATTAAAAAAGAGCTTTTTTGCCTTTTTATGTTTCTGAGGAACAACAGTAGATGATGCCTTAACATGATGCTTCGCTTTTTTTGATGATGTGTTTCTCGCCCTCCCTGGCATTCTGCCGATCTGGTTCGGACAGGGATCTACCCTGATTGCGTATTATAGCCATCCTAATTTTATGCCAAGAATATAAGTCTTTGAAAATTAGAATTTTACAACCATAAAAGTTCGTTACGGCCTGATTTTCTGTCAATTAATTTTACAAAGCACGTCTAAAAAGTGGACAGGAATTGCAGCTTCACCAGCCACTAATTTTACTTTGGAAATTTCTTGATCCTGGCGGAGGAACACTGGATTTCTGTTAAAAAACTTTTTACCTTTAAAACAACAATGTACTAGTTATGTTTAGAAACTTTATCAGGGAGATCGGCCCTATGAATATCGTTATGCTTCTGGTGGTCTTTTCCATTATCATCGTAGCAGAGTATACCTTTTTACAAGGAGAGAAACTGGAAGCCATTTTTATTGGACTTTGGGCGCCAACCATTCTAGGATTTATGAACTACTTAAAAAGGCCCAGGTCATGAAACTCGTCTATACCTACTCCATTTTAGTCGGCATCGTTTTTATCGTGTGGTTGATCTCAATGATCCGGCTCTACAATCAGAATTACGGGAAAAAAGACTAAGGATCCATACCCGGGATTTTATCCCTATTTACCAGAACTTCCTTTTCCTTAAAATGGCCATGGAAGTTTTGTGCAAAGCTTGTATCTTTCTCCTTCGAATCAACAACAAAACCCACATTAAAAATGATATTTAAGAAATCCCGCCTCCAGGCTTTTTTATTCCTCTTTTTGGTAAACGCAGCCGTCGTATCCGCACAGGAAGATAAACCGAACCCCATCGTAGGGAGATGGGACCTTACCATGACCATGGACGGTGAAGAAAGACCCTCATGGCTGGAGATCAGCAAGTCCGGAAAATCCCTGGTGGGGCGATTCGTTTTTGCTTTTGGCAGCGCCAGGCCTGTTTCTGAGATAAAAATGGATGGGGAGTTGTTTAGCTTTAGTATTCCGCCACAGTACGAGCCAGGTGAAGATGATATGGCCTTTGAAGGCACTTATGTTGGCGAAACGCTCAAGGGGAATATGCGATACACGGATGGCAAGACTTATGACTGGGTAGGAACCCGGGCTCCTAAGCTATCCTATAACGCCAACCCCAATTGGGGTAAGCCAATAGACCTCTTCAACGGGAAAGATCTCAGTGGTTGGGAATCGCAAGGAGAGGGCGAGTGGTTGGCGGAAGACGGACTCTTAAAGAATGCCAAACCGGGAGCAAATCTGCTAACTACCGATACCTTTAAGGATTTCAAACTTGAGGTAGAATTCCGTTACCCGGAAGGCAGCAATAGCGGCATTTACCTTAGAGGAAGATACGAGGTACAGATTGCAGACAACAAAGGGCTTGAGCCGAACAGCTTGTTATTTGGCGGGATCTACGGTTTCTTAACCCCCAATGAAATGGCAGCCAAAAACCCGGGAGAATGGCAGCAATACGAAATTACGCTGATCGGACGAAGAGTCACCGTTGTAGCGAACGGAAAGGCCATTATCGTGGACCAGAATATCCCAGGAATCACTGGCGGGGCTATAGACAGCAAAGAAGGGGAACCCGGACCGCTTTTAATTCAGGGCGATCACGGCCCTATTGAATTCAGAAAAATTGTGCTCACCCCGGCAATGGACTAAGGAATCGTACAAACCTACCACAGCCACATCAGTATACCAAAGATGGTAAGGACTAAGACAAGGATCTGGTTTAGGTAATTCTTATACCAGGGGACATCCTCAAATCCTTCACGGATCAATCCCGGCCTGAAAGTATATTGTTTCATCGCTTCCATATCCGGCGCAGGAGTTCGGCTGCTTACCACAATGAAAATGATGGCTGAGAGCAGGGCCATTAGCCCAACATTGATGGTGTAGTGCAGGTGCCAGAGATCCAGTTGTTCCAAAACAAATAAGATGATTCCGGCCAGGGTTCCAAGGACCAGGGTCCAGAAGGCCCCATCGCCATTTCCGCGAGGGTAGAAAACACCAACCAGGAATATCACGGCTATTGGCGGAACGATTATGGAAAACATCTGCTGCAAATAATCCCATAATCCCGTAAAATTCTGGATTTGCGGAGCCCATAAAGCCGCGATGACCATAAAGGTGAGGGTGGCGATACGCCCGTATTTTACAATGTCCTTTTCGGTTATACCGGGCCGCTTAGGTTTTATAAAGTCTATCACCAGTAGCGTAGATGAAGAGTTCAACGCGGAGTCTACACTAGACATGATGGCCGAAATAATTCCTGCCAAAACCAGACCGACCAGACCTACTGGCAGCACCTTGGTTACCAGGGTCGGGAAGACCGTATCTCCATTGGCAATGTCAGGGTACAGGCTTATGGCCATAGCTCCTGGAAAGACCATGATAAAAAGCGGGATAATTTTGAGGAAACCGGCAAAAACCACACCCCATCGTGCCTGTTTCATATCTTTTGCTCCCAAAACCCTTTGGAAGATGTATTGGTTTGTAGACCAATACCAGAAGCCCAGGAGCGGAACACCCATGAGCAAACCTGGCCAGGGGATCCCCGGATCGTCCAGCGGTCGTACTACGGAAAAGTGTCCTTCCGGAGCCGAATCCACTACCTTACTCCAATCATAATCCAGTTGGCCAAACAAGATCCAGGAAATTACCCCACATCCAATAATAAGAATTATGGCCTGGATGGCGTCCGTATATACCACTGCCTTAAGTCCACCCCCTGCGGTATAGATACCGGCTACAATGGCGAGGATCAAAGAGGTTTCCCAAATGCTAAAACCCGGGAAGAAGGTCTGCACAACCAGTCCCCCGGCATACAAGGCACCGGCGGTTTCAATAACAATGGTACTGAAGATCGTGACCACGGAAAAGAACAATTGTGAACGCCTGTCGTACCGCTTCTGTAAGAATTCCGGGATGGTTGTGATCCTGCTTCGCAGATAAAGCGGAATAAAGATCAGGGCCGCGATGATAAGCGGAAGTCCGGACATCCATTCGTAGACAGAATTGACAATACCGGTGGTATAGGCCGCACCTGCAAGCCCCACAATGGTAGAACCCGAAATGTTGGAGGCAAAAAGGGAAAGCCCAATAATACCCCAACCAAAGGTTCTGCCCCCGAGGAATAGGTCTTCCCCGGTTTTGGTTCTTCTGGAGATCCATAGTCCTATGAAGAGAACGATTAAAAAATAGGAGATGACAATGCCGATGTCAATGTTCGAAATCTGGCTTTCCATTGGTCTTTAGTTTGGTTGTTATAGCTCAATGAAAATACTACATTTAAAATTATCCGGTTTTATCAGGTATTTTTCAAGCGGTTTTGAAAGCCAGGAATCAATGCCTCCCAGGCCCATGTGAAGATGATCTATACATAGGTGAACTCCTCCAGCTTTCTCAAGTTGGGAGGCATTACCCTTATCCCGCTCACTGCGGTTCAATTGCCATGGACTGTACTCCAGGGCGCTGAAAGAAAAAGGCTCAGAGGCCGTGATTTTTGCGGTGAGCGTATCTTCCCGGCCTGTTAACTTCAGCCAGCGGCAATCCTGTCTTGCCCCGTTTTCCTGAGGGGAGATGTACGGCACATATTGCTTGCTGGTCTCATCACTATGAACCCCCATTCGCGCGGCAGATTTCCTGTCAGGGTAGTTCTCAAATGGCCCCCTTCCAAACCACTTTAAGTTAGCAAATGACTCCTTTAGAATCGTATACAGACCCATTCTTGGTAGTAGTGGCAGATCAGCATGGACCTTTAGTTCAAGTCTTATCTCAATGTTGTTTTCAGCTGCGAACAGATAGGTCAATATACATTCCGCTTTGCCATCCCCGAGGTCAAAAACGCAGGAAATTTCATTTTGCTCAGCAAGGAGTGAATTTAGTTTGAAATGGGTACTGGCTTCTTTCCAATACTGACATTTCTCCGGCATGTCCCATCCAAAGTCATTGTCCGTAGGAGCCCGCCAAAAGAGGGGTCTAATAGGGCCAGACAACAGTTCCTCCTTGTCTTTCAGGATCGAAGTGATAAGACCAGATTCTTTATCCACCCAAAATTCAACCCCATTGCTTTTAAACCTGAATTCCTTATCCTCCTCATTTAATTGTCCGCCGGACTTTTTTTGTTCGGATAACTTGGACTCAAGCCCTTGGGTCAACTGGAATTGTGTTGCTGCCAGCACATGCCCTTTATTCGCCCATGCTAAAGGTTTGTCAGCAATTATGTCCAGGTTCAGATAGTGCTCTTTGGAAGTATCGAGGGAAGATATATTATAAGGGATCTTAAACGCTGCATCTGAGTTTCCGGCCAGATCCAGAGGTATTTTCCCCTTTTGTGCAGTGCCAATTTCATTTACAACAGACCAGTACAAAGAAAAAGCCTGTAATGAAGTGTAAAGCCATTCATTTTGTATGCTCAGAAGTCCGCTGTTTTGGTCTAACAGCTTTATTCGGACCGGAGCATAGAACTCCTTTACCTCATAAAGGGCGGGTTTCGGTGTGCGGTCTGGCCACAACAGCCCATTAATGCAAAAATTACCGTCGCTGGGCGTGTCCTCAGGACCAAAACCCCCTCCAAAGGCCCAGTATTTTTGGTTGTGCTCTTCTTTTAGGATGCCCTGGTCCATCCAATCCCAAATAAACCCACCCTGCAGGCAATCGTACTTTTCAATCAGTTCCCAATACTCCTTGAGGTTTCCGTTGCTGTTTCCCATGGCATGGGAGTATTCGCACATGATAAAAGGCCTGTCTCCCCGGTTTTGGGCGTAATCTTCTACGGCTTTAACACTGGGATACATGGGGCATACGATATCAGTATTGGCCTCTTCAAAGGCCTGTTCGTATTGTACAGGTCTGGACTTGTCCTGTGCTTTCAACCATTGGTAACCCCTCTCAAAATTTATCCCATTACCAGCCTCATTACCCAAAGACCAAATGATCACGGAGCAATGGTTTTTGCTTCGCTGATACATACGCTCAATACGATCTAAATGCGCGTTTTGCCAGGCGGGGTCTTTGGCCAGGCTTTCTTCTTCGAATCCCATACCATGACTCTCAATATTGGCTTCGTCCACCACATAAAGGCCATATTGATCACAGAGTTCATACCATTCCGGGGCGTTGGGGTAATGACAGTTGCGCACGGCATTGATGTTATGCCTTTTCATCAACAAAATATCAGCGATCATACTTTCTTTGGTAATCACATGGCCGTGTTCCTGATCGTGTTCATGCCGGTTTACTCCCCTTAAGGTAAGCGGCATACCGTTCAGGCAGAGCTGATTCCCTATGATGGAAATATTCCGAAAACCAATTTGGGCTGAGATTTGGTCCTGTATGTCACCTTCAAGTTTAAGCTCCGCTGAAAGTGAATACAGATACGGAATTTCCGCGCTCCAGGGCTGCGCATCAGGAACCTCCAGGGTAGTATTTAACTGAAGATTTTCCCCTGATGTTACGGAAAATGACAAGTCCGAAGAAATTACCAACTTTCCTTCCCTATCCATCAGTTGAAGGGTTAGTATACCTTCTGTTTTGGTTGATGAGGTATTTCGCAAGTTCGTTTGAAAGCTCAACCGCCCGTCCTTATGGCCGTTCACCAGGCTCGCTTCTATGCTGTGGTCCAAAATATGCAGCGGATTCCGCGCCTCCAGGTATACGGCTCTTTCTATACCACTAAGTCTCCAGAAATCCTGGCATTCCAGGTAACTGCCATCGCTCCATCGGAATAACTGAATGGTGATCTCAATTTCCTGGCCGTAGTATTCGGTAATATCAAAGACCACCTCGGTCTTGCTGTCCTGGTTATAACCGATAAAATATCCATTGATCCAAAAATAACTGGCAGATTTAATGGCCTCAACAACCAGGAAAATGTTTTTTTGGTCCCAGTTCGATGGAATGTTGACCTTCTTCTTATAGATCCCGCTGGGGTTTTTTTCAGGAACGAAAGGTGGATTTTTTTCAAAGGGGTATCGCTGGTTTACGTAAATGGGAGTGCCGTAGCCTTGCAGTTCCCAATTGCCCGGAACTTTTATGTTGCCCCAGCCTTGGGTATCGAACCCGGGATTTGAAAAACCTTTGGGCAGGGCTTCCTTGTTTTCGGCCCAGATAAAATCCCATGTACCGTTAAGCATTAACTTGTGTTCAGCCCTGAATGGAGATCTCCGAAAGGCCGTGGCAGGTTCTTGCCCAAGGGAAAATACCCCAGGGTCGCAGAGCCAGTCGTAAGAGGGTTGGGGAAGTTGGGAAGGTTTCTTCATTAAGCGCGATCCAATTAGCTGGCATAAATGTATTTTATTTCACAAGACTGCACAAAAGAAGGTTGGATTCGCATACGATCCAACCCTACTATTATACTCTGGAATCTCTAATCCGCTACTTCTGCATTTTGAGGTAGTAGTCCGCTGAATGCTTTCCGGATCCGTAAACCACGAAGAAAATACAGGCCAAAAATACCGCCAATGCGATAAGAAGGTTGTTAAGGTCCATAACACCAATGAAGTTTACCAGGATGGCGCCAATCAGAATCGGAACCTGCAGTAAGGCACACCAACGGGTAAGGAAGCCAACAATGATCATAAATCCTCCTACAAAATGAGCGCCAATAACATAGTGCATGATCAGCCAGCTGCCGGGTAGGTTTTCAAAAGGCTTCATTACTTCAGTCATTAACTCCAGGTTAGACATAAAGCTTACGCCTTTTGCAATGAGGAAAACACCAAGAGCTACGCGAATAAGGTCTAACCAATAATAAGTATGGGCGTTGGCCCATTTGTTTAAGGTTTTAATTCTTCCCATGACGTTATTAATTTAGTAGATTGCCCAAATAAGATACTCATTTTAAAGGAGATAAAAAAGAGCTGTCGGGTGAATAACCCCTTTATGCAGCCATATTGAATCTTAAACAAAATATTCAAAAATCTAGTCAAATAGCTACGGTCAAAAGGCAGGGGCAAAAAAATTTAACAATAAAATGTCCCAAAATTTTATTCCGGCAGATATACGGTTAAACCACGTAAACACTTTTAGGAATGAAATTGGGAGAAAAAATTTTTCGCAAAGATCAGCCGCTTTGGGGTAAACCCGTTGTGGCTTATGACAAGTCTAAAATGAATGAACTGCTTTCGGAAGTTCCCATTTCCGAAAACGGGCATGAACAAATATCTGCAAAAGCAGCGGTACCAGAGATCTCCCTGGAGACCGAATTATATCTTATCCTTAATTCTTAATCCCTAAAGCCTGTTCTGATGGTATTCTCTGATCAGCAACTGAAGAATATGGCCTATCGTTCGGTAAACCTGGGGATTGTGCCAAAAGAAAACTACATTCTGGACGAACAGAAGATCCTGAATGGATACAAGTCTAAGAAATACAACCTCAATGAGAAGATTGGGGAATTGGGAGAGTCACTCGCGGAGAACATCCGCAAGGTGGAGATCATAAAAGGGAAGCTCTCCAGGGAAGTAGCGCTTAGGAATAAGGAAGGCACCCTGAGTATCCGGGAAGAGATGGATTCCCTGATGGAGGTTATCAGGTCTCAGAAGGCCGGTATCAAAAATCACATTAGACGGTGTCAACTCAACGGAGATGAACTCTATTGCCCCTACAATATGGATGAGGTCACTTCCATTGAAGATTTTGAGCCAAAACAAGAAATCCCCCAACCCAAAGTAAAGCAGGGCCCCAAACGAGTACCGTTTTGGGTGTTATATTTGGTTGAGGTCCTCTTTATTTTTGGGGAGGGGATCTTGTTTTACAACATCCTCACCGAGACCCATGATCTCCCGGTTATCATTCTGCGGAGTATTTTCTTTATCCCTATCGTTTTTGCGGCGAGCTTCCTTACTTCGCGGAAAATTTCACTGAAGTGGGTATGGCTCCCTATATTACTGATACTCGGGGTCTATTCCATATTGGGTTTCACAGTAATGGAGTGGTTCCTGGAATCCAAGGCGCTGGATGAAACCCTGACGTTTTCCGCTTTCCTCATTAGAAACGGATTCCTCATTCTCGGTGCAGTCATGATGGTTACCCTGGCGCTCTTCCTTACCAATGCGGTAAAGAGCATCTACAATCATCAGGACCGCAAGAAGGCAAAAATGCCAAAACCTGAACCCGAACCTGAACCCACAGAAAAAACTCCACAGCAAGCAGACCTGGATTTTAAGATCCTGGAACTAAAAGGTACCTATGCCAGGCTGAGGAAGCTTGAAAACAGATTAACTAACTCCCAAGTGGCCGGTAAAGACGAATTCAAACGTATCCTCGGGGATGTTGCTACCCTGGAAAACAGAACCGAGGAACTATCGGCCCAAATCGGGGTTTTTGAAAAAGAGCTAGGCGACCTGGAAATCGACTCCGTGGAAGAGCTTAGCAAATACAGGGAGCATTTTGAGAATTACAAGGAGAACGCAACGCCGGTGCATTGGAAGCGGTTCGACTTTAATCATATTTAAGAACAGATGAAAAATTTAGGTGTCATACTATTGTTGGCGATACTCATCACAGCCTCTGGCTGCAATACTGAATGTGAGCAGGTCACTACCCGGAATATTACCATTCTGGTAGATGTAACCGATTCGGTACTGATAGATCGCGCGAAATACGAACTGCGAAAAGAGAACTTCAAACAGCTCATTTCCAAGAAGCTAAATCTGCCGGAGAACCCTAGTTGTTTTACCGTCAATTATGATTTCGGATTTATTTCCACCCAGAGTTATTACAACCCTGTTTCCACCCAGTTCTCGCAGACCAGTTGGGGCCAGGCCAGGAATAAACTCATCATCGGATGGCGGGATTTCTATGAGGCACACGAGAAGAACCTTCAAAGCCTGGATTCTCTCGGTAATATGGAAAGCACATCGCTCTTCCCCACATTGATGAAAGCCATCAACAAAACGGATGGTACGGTAATCGTGGTGAGTGACCTTATAGAGAATAATCCGGCAGTGAATTTTTACAAGAACCCACCTACCACCCCGGAGCAGATGGAAACTGCCTACCAAAAGATGCAGGGATACTATCTGCCGGACAAGGTGGGCACAGGAGCACAGAAAGAAGTGTTGTTTATCGTTTTATCCGAGCCAAAGAATTCCGGAGTAGTGCATAAGGCCCGTGCTTTTTGGAAATATGCCCTTGAAGAACAAATTGGGCTTCCGGTGACCTTTGCGGATGGTATTTCAACACTTTAAGCATGCCAGCAGTAGTAGTTTATCTAATGCTTATAGGGTTGGCATTGCTGGCATGCATTTTATTTTATATACCGAGGAAATATTGGTTCAATAGAAAAGTTGCGCGAGAGGAAGGCCTGGGAACCCTGGTGGTCTTGCTCATAGGCATGAGTATTAGCCTGCTCTGCTTTTTGTTCAGCAAATTGCTCTTTTCTGCCTTCTGCCTGAGCATTTCCTCCAGTATCATCGAATACAATATCCTGATCAACAACGTGTATTGGTACGGATCTGAATTGCTTTCACCCCTGCGCAGCCTTAAGTACCCTTTGTCTTATTTTGGCTTGCATACCCTATCTTATTTTTCGGGACTTTATGCGGTATTGTATTGCCTGAGCAAACTCAATATCACCTCCAGTTTCAACCTGGCACATGACAGGCTAAAGCTGCAGTTCATGTGTTTGGGCCTGTTCATGTTCTTTGAGACTTTGCTCTACCTCTCATATCCATTTCAGACCTTCGGAAGCGGATGGCGTATATTTCACAATTTTTTTGCGGTTTTTCTGGCCAGGCTTCATTTTACGGCCTGCCTCTTTATCGCTGCCTGGATGCATTTCCACTACGATTGGGTCAAGGCCGCTCTGAATTCAGAAGTATTGTCGATCCGTTTGAATTGGCTGTCAGACATCTTTCGTTCACAGCGAAAAACGGGAATATTTTTTGTGGCCCTTGGAATGCTTTTTCTCTTGCCGGCGTACATCCGCATGTATTCTCCCTCCAGTTTCGGACTATTTGTGTCCATACTTTTCAACGGAGGATTACTGTTTGTTTTTTGGCGATGGGTATGCCCGGCCCTTTATCAGCTCGTACGATTCATCGCGGACTTTGAAAAAAGAAAAGCATTATGAGTGACGGTCTTAAAGCCATACTATCTATCATAGCGGTTTTTCTGGCCCTGATACTATTTCACATCCTATGGCCATTGCAGATGAAACTCGAACCCAATTCGCATTTCATTTCCGCGGTAAGGGATGAGGACCACAACGTATTGGCCATTTTCGGAGAGAAAACCATTCTTAATAACCGCCTTACCCAGGAGGAACTCGAAAAACTCAACAAGAAGGGTGAATTGAATAAATTCCCAATTGTCCCGGTGATGTCTTACCAGGAATTGCCGGAAAACTATATCTACTTTCTTACCAAAGTGGAGAGCAAGAACTTTTTTGAGTTCGGGAAAGACAATGTTTATGGGATGTCTTTTTCAGGCATCGCCCGATTGTTCAAAGGGAAGGCAGACGGGGGATCCAATATCCCGCAGCAACTTCTAAAAAATGCCATCCATAAAAAGGACGGCCTGGGAACGATTTACCTGTCACGGAAATACGGGGAACAGCTGGCGGCTTTCCAAATGGTAAAATCCGCAAGCCCGGAGGAGATCTTAATGGCCTATACCAATTATTCAGGTAACTTTTGGTACGAACGGGATTTTTCCGGACTCATTATGGCTTCCTATGCCGTTTTTAACAGGCCTCCGCACGAGCTGAATGACTTGGAAATGTTGCTCACAGTAAAGACACTCAAAGGAGGTTACGAACTCAAAAAGTTATGTTCTGATAGGTACGCCAACCGGGAAGTGATCAAAGATCGTATGCTAGCTTATTTTAGCCTTATTACGGATGATTCTGAAGAGGATCGCCAAAGGCTGGCAAAGATGAAAAAGATGGAGCTGGGTTTTTCCGGCGGTAATCAGTTGAGAAAGACTTCCGCGCTTACCAATTTCCTGTCTGGCAAACGGGGTAAAGCCAAAGACTATTTCGCGGTGCAATACATTTCTTCTATTAAACAGGAAAATCAGGAACAATTGCAGAAGGCTGTGGAGCGATTTAAGAAACGGTTTGGTTCCAGCCTGTTCCGGAAGGGTTACAACCTGGAGGTTTCATTGCTGGCGGTGGATATTGAAACCGGATTGATTGAAGCCACTCTAGGGAATCGCGAAAGCAATGCGGCTATTGCGAATTTTACGGATTATGGCAGTGGTTTCCAGTGTGGATCCATATTAAAGCCGCTGGTTTTCCTGGAACTTTTTGAGAATTACGATTTTAACGAGGACACCCGGCTGTTTAATGGCGACCTTAAAGAATACCGTTATAACCCCGACAATGTCAGCAAAAAAATGCGCAACAAAGAGGTGCTGGTCAGGGATGTCTTGAAGTACAGCCTCAATAAGGCCGCGGTTAACCATCGGGTGTATACCGACCCCCTGGAAGTTGCCCGCGAGGTGGAATCCAGCCTGGCGGAAATGGATATAGCATCAAATCCCTCCTATATTCTTGGGGAGTCTTATGTTCTGGGGACGAGGACCATGACACCCTGGGAAGTGGCCCAGGCCTACCAAATGCTTTTTAACGAGGGCAGAATTGTTACGCTTAGTCCTTGGAAGTATATTGTCAACCCGCGTTTGCAGGACACTATTTTTGATTTCAGAGATCAGAGGCAGAAGCCGCTGTATTCCATCAAGAATTCGGATAGGATCAAAGCGCTTTTACCTGGCGCATTTGAAGCCGGGGGCACCTGCCACCGGCTGATCCGTTTTTTGCCGGAAAACAGGCAATACTACGGAAAAACCGGTACGACGGGTAAAGCAAAAGACGGCTGGACGGTTTTAAGCGATGGCAAAAAACTGATTGTGGCCTGGGCCGGTTATGTTAAAAATGAGAAGGGCATGCTAAGTACCAAAGGAGCACCGGAAATACCCTCAAAATCAGGGGCTGGCTCTGCCGGGATCCTGGCTGCTATGGCCTATGCTCAATTGTATAATTAGTTTTTTTTCGCTAGTTTTAAACTATTGATCCATATATACTTAATATCTCGTATTTATTTGAAGTAAAAACTACTTGCTACCAGATTGAAACGTTATCAAAGCGATAATAACAAAAATGTACCAAACGGTATATATTGAGACTTACCGGCTAAAGTAAACATCGGGCCCCGTTGTTTCAAGTGTTGTACTTCTTACCTTCTTATCGCGACCAGACCGCAAATTGCGTTTAACCTCATTCGTTAAACAAAAGGCCAAACCACAGTACTGCAAGTAGAAACGCTTATTCAAAAAGTGAAATGTAGGTGATGAATGATCTGTACAAAAAAGAGGTCGAAATAAACAACAAGGCCAATAGGGAAAACCCTCCTGAAAGCGAAGAAATACGGGATGGACAGCAGTTGAAACACGACATTTTAGGTATCCGGCTGCTACTGCTCTACCAGGCCTATCTAAATGGTGAAACCACCCTGGAACCGGAATTCAGGATGGCGATCTGGAGAAGAGCCAGGTTCGATGAGGAATTTCCGGTAAAGATCCGGATCGCGCAAATGCACCACCCGGAATTCGGATCAGACTCCTTTGATTTTGATGGGGAGAATGCTTTGGAAGATCTGTTCCCGGAAATAGGGAAGCAGACTAAAGCGACTCCTGCCAAATCCAGGTTTGAACTGATTCAGGCTTATAAGGAAGAAGTCCGTGATCTTTTAAAGGTTTTGTATTAGACTACTGCTTTGGTCTGGGCACCTAGCAGGTGCTTCTCAATGATCTTGGGGTCTATATGCCTGTTGATGGGTAGCCTGTAACAATCTATGATCGCGGGCAGAATCTTATTGGCAATCAGGCTTGCGATCTTTTTACCCTGTCTGCATATCCATTTTCGTTGTGCTTCGAACTCCCTTTTGTCTACGCCGTTCAGGATATCCAGGATCTTCTTTCCCTGTATGAACCGCTTTCTCAGGAATTCTTTTTTTAAAGGCTCGTAGTTTGAATATTCAATATAGTCGCTCACACTGCGGTTCATTTCCAGCAATACGGTGTTCTTATGCTCTCCCCAAAGGCTGTCAAAAACTCCAGGGATAGCTTCGGGCTCGGGAGGTGTTGTGTCGTAACTCAAAGGAATCCTGGAATTCAGCACATTCACATAGTCGATGCACAGATTTCGGATAACCGGATAGTAATAAGAAGTAACCTGGGCAGTGCAATTTACGGGCAGCAGTTTCCCTGAGCGATATCGTTTCAACTCTTTAACGAACAGGTCGGAAAAAATGCTTTTAGCGTGCCCCTCCAAATCGGTTTTAATACCAAGCCTTAGGAGCCAGTGCTTGATCAGCGGCTCCACGCAATTGTAGAATTGCCGGTGTTTTTCCAGATTACCGGGGTCTTCCAGGTAATGGTAAACGGCGTTCCAGGATTTATTGTATGTTGGCTTGTGCCCCATTGATCATGTGTTCTCTTATACCAAGCACCAAAAAAAGCCATATAAGGCATATTTTGGATAGGTGTTGCTAAGTAAGAAGATTTGTATAGGGCTGCTATTTTATAACGATTTCCCGGCTTACTTATTTTACCGGACCCTCAAATTCAGTTAAAAAAACAGCTTGAGAATGAACGAGTGCGGTTTTGTTCTTGAATTAAGAGTGACCAGCATTTTAAAACAATGAGATGGCAGGGAGATTTTTTATCAAAATTCTAAGAAAATCCCAGGGGCCCGCTTCAAAGAATTATGTTAATTTTAAGGCCAAACATGGCCTCTCGCTATGGAAGTAAGCAGAGAACTTCTTTTTTTCTTCAGTGCCCTGGGAGCCTTTAACGGGCTGGTTATGGGAGCTTATTTCTTGTTTTTTGCCAGACCAAAACACCATTCGCATCTTTTTCTGGGTGCCCTGTTGCTTGCCTTGAGCATTCGGGTAGGTAAGTCTGTCTTTTATTATTTTAATCCGGACCTGGCGGTGATATACATTCAGACTGGCCTCATAGCCTGCTGGTTTATCGGTCCGCTTTTGTATTTCTACACCTTTTCTGCCACCAGGCCAAAAGCCTCGTATAAAAGGTCCCTGGGATTCCACCTGCTGTTTCTGATACCCGCCGCGTTGGTCTTGTTTGGGGCCTTTCCCAGAACTCAATACCTCAAATTGTGGATCAATGTGTTCATTTACATCATATATCTGCAATGGCTTGTTTACCTGATCGCCTCCGGATGGTTATTGAGAAATGCCCTAAAAGGCCTGAAGCTGCAAATGATAAGAAGGGGAAGTTTTGAACTTTGGATTCTCAGCATTTACCTGGGTAACCTTTTGATATGGGTTGCCTTTAACACTGTGGGATACACTTCCTATATCCTTGGTTCTATCTGCTTTACCTTTATTTTTTATCTGCTGGTTACCCTGCTGTTCTTTGCAAAAAAGAAAAACACCTTGCTATTCCGGTATCCCCCTAAATACGGGGACAAATCCATTTCGGCTGACGAAGCCGGTCGACTGATAAAAACCCTGGAAGACCTCATGGTAAAGGAACAACTTTATAAGAATCCGAACATCACCCTTCCGGAAGTAGCCAAGCAGCTCAATACTTCTCCTCACAGACTTTCGCAACTGCTCAATGAGCATCTTGGTATTAACTTCCCGAATTACCTGAACAAGTTCAGAATACTGGAGGCTACAGCCCTGATCAAGGATAAACCTTCCTTTTCACTGGAAGCTATAGCCTATGATTGCGGCTTCAACTCCAAGTCGGCCTTCTACAACGCCTTCAAAAAAGAGACAGGCACAACTCCCTCACGATTTAAATAATTCATGATCCCCGGCCGTTCTGATTTATAACCTGCTACTCCCGGATTATATTTAACGAACAGATTTTTGGGTAGCTGTATTAGTATTACCGGAAACCCTTCAAATGAAAAATTACAGCGTCCTCTTCGCACTACTATTATCACTATTACCACAAATTACCAGGACTCAGATTCCGGATGTACAAAAGCCTGCAAATGTAAGCGAGAAACAGCTGGATTCCCTCTTTTCGGAATGGGATAACCCAGACAGGCCTGGAGTAGCCGTAGCGATTCAAAGTCAGGGAAAGTTGGTGTACCAAAAAGGATTTGGGATGGCCGATGTAAAAGGCAAGGTGCCCATAACACCGCAAACCAGGTTTCAATTGGCGGAGCTTTCCAGACATTTTACAGCCTTTGCCGTTTTGCTTTTGGAAAAAGAAGGCAAGCTAAGCCTGGAGGATACCCTGGACAAATATTTTCCGGAGAGTATTCCGCGGGCCGGAGAGGTAAGCTTGAATAACCTCTTGCAACAATCGCACGGATATTATGGCTACTGGCCGCTCAAGGCCCTGGCCGGCTGGGGAATGGAAGATGAGTTTACCCAGCAACATGCACTGCAGCTTCTAAAGAATCAAAAGGAATTGACCTTCAAACCCGGTACGGATTTCGCTCATACAGACACCGGCTTAATGATCCTCGCTGAGGTAATTTCCAAGGTATCCGGTAAATCGTACGCCGACTATATGACCGATGAAATATTCAAGCCTCTGGGGATGAAAAACACCCTGGTTAGGGATACCCTTTCGGAAGCTGTGGGCAACCTTGCTTTGCCATACCGTCAGCAAGGAGAATCGTATATCGAATCAAAGTTGAACCACGGCCCGTTTGGGGCATCGAATATCTATTCCTCCGTAGAAGACCTGATGATCTGGGAAGCTCATCTGTTAGAACCCAGAGTTGGCTCCAAAGCACTGATCGGCCGGCTTGAGGAAACCGTAAAAAATGCGGATAGCAGGCTTTTCAATACCCCCGCCGGCAAATACACCCTGGGGCAGCAATACATTCACAAGGAAAGGGGAATGCATGAAGTGTATTGTATGGGCAGTCTTGGCGGGTATACCAGCTCCATCTTTAAATTCAGGGATCACGAATTTGCGGTTGTAGTTTTAAGCAATAGCGGGGCACCCTACACGGGTTATCTGGGAATGCAATCCGCATATCTTTATTTGGAAGAGTTGTTTCCGGAGCCTGCTACGGTGGATTATGACAAGTTGAATGTCAAAAATCTCAATACCAAAAAGCTGCTGACTTACTGTGGGACATATTGGGACCAATCCATAGGGATTTCCAGGGAGATTGACCTGAAAAACGATACTTTAAGGTACGTCAGGACCAATGGATACGAATCTCCTTTGATCCCGTTGGGTAAGGACCGCTTTCAACTGGATACCGGTTTTGATGACCAGATCTACCTGGAATTCAAAAATGAAGATGGTAACCGATCAATGGACTATATAAGCGGAGAAGCCTACCCTATTTATTTTGAAAAATACGCAGCCGTAGCCCTGTCCACAAAGGATCTGGAAAAATATACCGGAGAGTATTATTCTGAGGTTACGGGTACCGTTTTCCGTATCACCACTGCCGATGGCGGGCTACAAATGTATCATCCTAAGATAGGAAAGGTAAACTTAAGTCCGATTAACAAAAAGATCTTTGACGCCGATCAGTGGTTCGCAGGAAGTGTGGAATTTCAAATTGACGAAAACGGGCAGGTTTTGGCGTTTAAGGTTGGAAACCAAGCGGTACAAAACCTGAGTTTTTCAAGAATAAATGCTTTACAAACAGCAAAGAAACCTTCCTGAAAAAGAAGATATGTGATTGTATCCGGGTTTAACTAGCTTACCTGTATCGAGTAAGCAAGGCCTGGCTATTTTGTTTTTGTAACTTTAGCTACGCTTAATCTAAATGCAAGTGTACCTGAGATCGCAGAACAAAATATTAGGTTTTCTATGGTTGCTTTTGCTGGCCCCGGTCTGCATTGTGGGCCAGAACCTGCTTCCACCTATAACCAACTACAGGACATTCGACTACGGTGCTGCGAGTAAGAACTGGAGTTTATCCGCAAGCGGTAATGGGGAGCTTTTTGGCGCGAACAACAAAGGGCTTTTACATTATAATGGGGAGGAATGGCAACTCTACCAACTGCCGAATAAGACGACCATTCGGTCGGTGGCTAGTATAGGCGATAGGATATACACCGGTTCCTATGAAGAGTTTGGATATTGGACAAGAACTGCTGAAGGTCCGCTTGAATATACTTCCCTAACGCATTTGATCAAAGATCACGAATTCACCAGTGAGGAGTTCTGGCAGATCCTTCCTTACAAGGATGTGATCATATTCAGGTCTTTCGCCGGCATCTATTTATATAAGGAAGACACCATCAAAGTTGTAAAACCTCCTTTCGTAATTACCAATATGACGGTTTTTCGGGACAGGGTATTTCTGGCAGGTGGTCATGAAGGTTTGTATTGGCTATCGGATAATGAACTTTTGACACACGGGAATCATCCTCTACTGGACCGAAAGGTGGTTGTGGATATGGACCTGGTGGGTGAAGAATTGTTGATCAGTACTAAATTAAACGGTTGCTATACACTTGGGGCTGATGATGAGCTATCCCCATATGAAACCAAAGTGAATGCTTCTCTAAAGCAACATCAGCTTAACCAGGCATTGCCCCTTGAAGACGGAAGAATAGCCTTTGGTACCATAAAAGGAGGCATCTATTTTTACGATCCTGCACAAGACAGTTTTAAAAGGCTAAACAGGCAACTGGGTTTGCAAAACAATACGGTGCTCTCCATGCTGCAATACGAAGACCAGCTATGGGTAGGCCTGGATAACGGTATAGACCGCTTGCAGTTGAACAATCCCCTTACCTACTATACGGATTATTCCGGGGCGGTGGGAACTGTTTACGATCTGGCCATTTATAACGAGGTGGCCTACCTCGGGAGCAATACAGGGGTCTACTATTTTGAAGAGGACCAGCTGAAATTTGTTGAAGGTACCCAGGGCCATGTTTGGGATCTGGAAGTGGTGGAAGGCGAACTTCTTTGCGGGCACAACACCGGGACATTTAAAATTGAAAAAGAACAGTTGAGCAGGGTATCTGATATTTCCGGGGGATATCAAATGATAAAAATTCCGGAAACAACCGCGGCTTTCCTTCAGGGAACCTATACCGGTATAGCCAAATATACCAAACAGGCTAACGGGGACTGGATGGTCAGGGCTGTACCCGGAATAAATTTTCCCGTCAAGTATCTCTGTTTTGAAAACCATAACACCTTATGGGTAGCACACCCATACAAAGGATTGTTCCGTGTTCATTTGAATGAAAACCGTGATGCGGTAGTGAAAAGTGAAGAGTTTCGGGATGATGCGATCCCGAATATCTATAACGTAAGGGTCTATAACATCAAAAATCAGATTGTACTGTTAAGCGAAGGAAAATGGTACAAGTACGACCCAATTCTGGGCAGTATAGAGCCCTTTCAGGAGTTTCAGGCTTACAACAATAAGAATCTGGTTCATTTTGATGACGAGCACTATTGGTTTATAGATAATAACGGTACCAGAGAGCTCATCTATACCGACCTCAAGGAAGAAAAGCTCATTCTTGATGATGCTCAACTCAAACGAAGACTGGCCGAGGAAGCGGAAAAGATCATACAATTAAATGACTCTGTTTATTATTTTACCCTTACCGACGGTTTCGGGAGGCTCAATCGATCACAATTCAAGGAATATCTGAACGCCCTTGAACTCCCCACCCCGGAATTGAACGCCTTTGCAGATACAGAAGGGCCACATGCCATTATTGAAAGGTCTTTTGCGGTACCTTATAAAAGATCCCGGGATCTTACCCTAAAATTTGCAGCCGCCAGCGTTGTGAGGCCCAGGTACTACTATAAACTGAGAGGTTCCATACAGGATTCGGCTTATATGGATACAGGAACCCTGAACTTTCAGAACCTACCTTTCGGGGATTACAGCCTGGAGGTTTCTACGGTGGGTATAGACAACGAACGTTCCGCTCCTGCGATGATCACTTTTGAAATTGATCCTCCCTGGTACCTGTCTAACTGGAGCGTACTCTGCTATTTTCTCGGCATTTTGGGTGTCTTCTTTTTGGTAAGGCACTACAACCGCCAGAAGCTGGAGAAAAGACACCTTAAATTAAAGGAAAAGCTCCACCGTGAGCAGGAAGAACACCTCGCCCGCCTTGAAAAGGAAAAACTTGCCAAAGAAGTAAAGTTAAAGCAAAAGGAACTGGCCAGTACCACCATGAATGTGGCCAAAAAGAATGAACTGATCCTGGAACTGAAGAACTTGCTTCTTATGAATAAGGACAAGTTTTCTAATCAGCAGCGCTACCGGGCATTCATCAAAAAGCTGAACAGTTCTATTAATGACGATGACGACTGGCAACGGTTCGAAGTAAACTTCAAGGAACTGCACGAAGACTTTTTTGAGATCCTTCTGGATCGATATCCCAGTCTTACACCAAAAGATCTGAAATTGAGTGCCTATTTGAAAATGAATCTGTCTTCCAAAGAGATCGCTCCCCTCATGGGAATTTCAACCCGAGGAGTAGAGATACATCGGTACAGACTGCGAAAAAAGCTGGCAATCGATGCTTCACAAAACATCTCAAACTTCTTAATCACCTTAAAATAAGCTAACAACCGGGCTTTTTACGACTACATCATTTCTACATCACTTTGTTAAAGTTTTTTTAGGATCTGATGTATTTACTACTGCAAAACCCGAGAAAGCAGGCATTCCAACCGGGCTGCTTGATGATGTATTTTTTATGTAATCCGATTTCCGCTTCCTGGCACAGCTGTTTAATAATTTAGTAAAAATCTAACTGAATTATTGAACATTTATGAAAATACAAAACAAATTATTGATAATCTGTTTTTTATTGTTCTCCTTTTTTGCACATGCACAACAGACTGTTAGCGTATCCGGTGTGGTTACCGATACTGATGGCACACCCCTGCCTGGTGCCAGTGTGGTGCTTAAGGGAACTTCAACAGGAACTCAAACGGATTTTGATGGGAACTATGTGTTGGGTAACCTCCCGGGAAACGGGACGTTGGTATTTAGTTATATCGGTTTTGCATCACAGGAAGTCGTAATTAATGGGCAAACGACTATCAATGTAGTACTCCAGGAAGACACCCAGGCACTGGATGAGGTGGTTGTTGTTGGTTATGGTGAATTGAAAGTAAAAGACCTGACATCAGCCATTACAACTGTAGATTCTGAGGTCTTGGATATCGCTCCCGTAGGTCAGGCTATGCAAGCCTTGCAGGGAAGAGTGGCAGGATTGCAAATTGTCAATAACGGTAGTCCGGGACAGTCGCCCACAGTGCGGGTAAGGGGTATTGGTTCTTACGATACCGACCTGAACGATGCAAGCGACCCCAGTTCTCCACTATTTGTGGTAGACGGGGCCTTCTTTGACGATATTGATTTTCTGAACCCGGCAGATATTGAGTCCATTTCTGTACTAAAAGATGCCTCGGCGGCTGCCATTTACGGAGTTCGGGCTGCCAACGGGGTGGTATTGATCGAGACAAAGTCAGGTAAATTCAACCAGAAAGCCCAGATCACCTATAATGGCTATTCGGGTTACCAGGTTGCGCAGAATGTACTAAAGGTGGCTAATGCGGAACAGTTTACAAGGATTGCGCTGGAATCAGGATCAGAACCGGATGCCCAGTTTATTCTCAATGCCATGCAACGCTACGGACGAAGTAGGATCAACCCGAATGTTCCGGATGTGAACACGGATTGGTACGATGAGATCATGCGCACTGCGATAATTCAAAATCACAGTATCAATGTTACCGGGGGAAGCGAAACCGCGACCTACGCTATTGGAGCAAACTACTTTGAACAGCAGGGTCTGCTCAAAATGAAAAATGAATACGAGCGTTTTAACCTCAGAAGCAAGCTAGACTTTAAAGTCAATGAATGGCTTACCCTGGGCGGGAATGTGGTATTGAGTAACGCCACCCGCTTTGATCCGGAAGACTCCGCCTGGAGGCTGGCCTATTTTGCGGTACCAATCCTCCCGGTTCTTGACCCCCTTTTGCTGGACGATCCAAATGTATTCCCGACCAATTATGCCAATGCTCAGGATCTGGGATACCGGGGAGGTCAAAACCCATTTCCCACCATGGATTTCAGCGAGAACCGGAATCGGATCCGCAACATCCTGGCAAACTTCTACGCGGAGATCAACCTGATCCCGGAAAAACTGGTATTCCGAACCGCGTATAACCATAATTTTGAAACGGTTGACCGAAGAGAGATCAGGCTTCCTTACTTTATCGGAAACAACTTCCAGCGCGAAGATGCCTCCATCCTCAAGCGCAATACCACAGTGTCTAACCAGATATGGGATAACACCCTGACCTATACGGACACCTTCGGCAAACACAACCTTACGGTACTCGGAGGGTCCTCTTTCCGGGATGAAGCTTTTGATCTGCTGCAAGCCAAAGGACTGAATTTCCCGCTTACCGGGGAAGAGGCCTACTTTATAGATTTGGCTGAAACTATAGTTGAAGAAGAAAATGGCAATCGGGTTACCAGGGATGACGGTAGAAGAGAATACGGGCTGTCTTTCTTTGGCCGGGTTTCCTATAATTTTGACAACCGCTACTTGCTTTACGGTACCTACAGGGCAGATGGGACCAATAAATACCAGGAAAAATGGGGTTACTTCCCCACTGTTGGTGCCGGTTGGGTTGTGACCGGGGAGTCTTTTATGGAGAACAACGGCATATTCGATTTTCTAAAACTACGTGCCAGTTGGGGCGAGCTGGGGAACGATAAGGTACCCTCCAGTGAGGGATCCATCACCTCCAATACAGTGACAACAGCCTTAGGGGATGTACTGTTTAGCGGGGTAAACACCAGTAGTGATTTTACCACCCTCAAATGGGAGGTGACTGAGGAGATCAACGGAGGGCTTTCTGCAAGAATGTTCAATAACAATCTGGCCATTGAAGCAGACTATTATGTAAGAAACACCAGGGATGCCGTGATTCCCGTAGAACGACCGTTGATCCCGGGGACTACAAGGCAGAACATTGGTGAGATCAGAAATACAGGGTTCGAACTGGCTCTGAACTGGAGCAAGCAGGTATCCGAAGATTTCAATTATACCATCGGCGCCAATGTTGCCACTTTGACCAATGAGGTCAGAGACCTTGGCGGACAGCCATTCCTCGATGCGGGAACAGCGGAATTCAGGCAACGTTCCATAGTCGGTGAATCTCTGTTCGCATTCTTTGGTCGGGAGGTGGCCGGAGTGTATCAGAACGATGCCGAGATCCAGGCAGATCCTGTAGCGGTAGCCAACGGACTGGAGCCAGGGGATTTTAAATATAGAGACATCAACGGAGATGGTGATATTACGGATGATGACCGTACGGTGCTCGGGTCTTTTCTGCCGTCCTACTCTTTTGGTTTCAACCTTGGGTTCAATTATAAGGCATGGGATTTCTCGGCCAGTGCCATTGGCCAGGGAGGAAACAAGATCCTCAACAGAAAACGGGGTGAGGTGATATTTACCAATGACACCAATGTAGATCGCGATTTTGCAATTAATCGGTGGCATGGGGAAGGGACTACAAATAGCTACCCTTCAGCGGCCGGCATCAGAAAAGGCTGGAACCAACGCCTGAGCGATTACTTCGTGGAGGACGGAGACTTCTTTAGGATACAGAATATTACTCTGGGATATACGATTAACCGTAACGGTACCCTTAATGGCATTCCGCAGACCAGAATTTACGTAACGGCTGAGAAACCGCTTACCGTTTTTGATTATAACGGATTTAATCCTGAGGTGGCCAACGGAGTGGATAATCAAACCTATCCCATTCCGGCAGTTTACACTATTGGGGTGAACATTAAAATCTGAAATTACTATGAAAAAGCTAAGGAAAACAAATTCATTGACCTATCTGGCGCTGCTACTGCTCGCCATTTGGGGATGCACGGACAAATTAGACGAACCAGAGCTAAACAACAACTTTGCCGGAGGAACGGATTTTACCAAGACAGAGGATATGCAGCTCTCTATCGTAGGAGTGTATGAGGCCTTTCAATCCCGCGGCTGGGAGCAACCTCTGCTCATCGCCGTTAGGGGTGACGATGTCAATGCAGGAGGGCTAGGAGATCAGCAGGACTTCGCTGAAACCGACATTTTTAATTATAACAAGGACTATTGGATGTATAATTCCCTTTGGGAGAACATCTATGTGGATATTATTTCCGCCCATACCGCTATGGAGCAGATCGCACGTTTCCAGGAGCTGGCGGATGATGAAGGTAAGGCCTTGGGGGATAGCTATATAGCGGAAGCCAAGGTGCTTCGGGCCATTATGCTCTTCCATATATCCCAGGTCTGGGGCGATGTATTTATCCCGGAAACCTCAGATACCGCTGTGTTATCCGATGTTGAGGTGGTACCTACCAAGGATGAGGTTATGCAACATATCTCAGACCAAATGGACGAGGCCATTCCGTTTCTGCTTGCGGTAAGGCCTAATGAACGCACAGACCTGCCCGGCGGGGTTACCCGCTATACCGCTCTGGCTATAAAGGCCCTGGCCAATCAGGAACTCAAGAATTACCAGGCAGTAGCCGATGCCACCGCAGAAATTATCAATTCAGGCGCTTTCAGCCTTTATCCTGATTATTATGAGCTATTCAAAACCCCGGGGAAACTCAGTGATGAAAGTATCCTGGATATGCAGTATTCCGATTTTGGACAGGGAGAGGGAGACCGGGAAGGACATCTCTATGCACCTTACGGACCGCAAAACTGGACCCCGGCGGTAGAAGGCGCCAGCAGCGGATGGGGTTTCTTTGAACCCAGTATGAAGTTTATAAAATTTATGCTGGACCGCGGTGAGACCGTACGCCTGGAGACAAGTGTGTTGTTCACAGATAGGGGAATAGCAGTACTGCAAGAGGATCCTGCCTATGCCACCTTACCTGGATTTGTATCAAATACCACTCGCGATGGAGATCTTATCAATGACTACGCCCGGGCGCTTTTCGCCAGTGGAAAACACTACCTGCCCTCCAATCAGCTTATCAGCGGAAGAACGGCCTATGGCAGTAATAAGAACTTCAACATAATCCGATATGCTGAGATCCTCTTAATGTATGCCGAAGCCTTGGCGCAGGGTGCTTCGGGTGGATCTATCAGCGCGGACCAGGCCGTTAACCTTGTTCGTACCCGTGCCGGGATGCCGCCGTTATCAGGGGTCACACTGGATCAGATTATTGATGAAAAATACGCGGAGCTTAGCATGGAATGGGGAAAACGCTATTTCGATATGCTGAGATTAGGTCGGTTTGATGAGTTGAGCTACGACGGCAGAACCTTTAGCGAAGATAAAAGCTTCCTGCCCTACCCTCAGACCCAGGTAGACCAATTCCCGATTTTAGGGGATTAATCAGGTACTAACTTCAACAGAATAAGATGAAAAAAGATAGACTCATGAAACAAAGTAGATACTTCCTGATCCTTTTCGCAGCCCTGCTTTTCGCTCTGGGATGTGATAACGGTATAGACTCCATAACTCAGGTAGATCCCGGGGCAGACGCTTCGGCGCCTCAGGTACAGATCAATTTTCCGCAGGAAGGGACCACTATCAAGGTGCTCGAGGCGGTGACCTCTATCACTATTGATTTTGAAGTAACGGACGATATTGAAGTGGCTTCTGTAGCCGTGACCCTGGACGGAAAGAATATTGGTAGCTTTAGCGGTTTTAAGGATTATCGCAGGGTTTTGGTTGATGACCTTGTCTACGATAAACTTGACGATGGCGCTCATGTTCTGAGCGTATCGGCAACGGATCTCGATGGCAAGAACACTACCTCAACAGTGAACTTTGCCAAAGAACCCGCTTATGTTCCCATTTACATTGGAGAAACGTTTTATATGCCTTTTGACGGGGATTATTTTGACCTTGTTGGCCTGAGAGCCGCTGACGAAACTGGTTCCCCTGGATTTGCCGGAGAGGGATTCGTAGGATTAAATGCCTATGCAGGCGCGGCGGATTCCTATCTTTCCTTTGCAACAGATGGGATTTTGCAAGACGAGTTCACAGCGGTATTTTGGTATAAGGTAAATGCCGATCCGGACCGGGCCGGCGTACTGGTGATCGGCCCGCCGGATGAAGCCAATCCGGATTCACAGAACAATCGTACCAGCGGTTTCCGTTTTTTCCGCGAAAATGCCGGAGGAAATCAACGCTTTAAATTGAATGTGGGAAGGGGCGATGGCGACTCCTGGTTTGACGGAGGTGCGGCCGCCGATATTTCCACGGATGCCGGGTGGACCCATATGGCATTTTCCATTTCAGGTACTCAGGCTACCGTTTATATCAATGGGGAGATCGTGAGTCAGGGCGACTTGCCAGGCGGTGTAGACTGGACCGGATGTGACATTCTTTCGATCATGTCTGGGGCTCCCAGATTTACCGGCTGGAATCACAGGTCTGATCACAGCTATATGGATGAGTTAAGACTCTTTAACCGTGCACTTCCACAATCTGAAATACAAGGTATTATGACTTCCGAGGCTGGAGGTTTTGTTGGTACTTTTGACGGGGAGATGTTCTATATGCCTTTTGATGGAGATAACAAGGATCTGTTCAAAGACCTGGAAGCAACCGTAGTCGGCACCACTGGCTTTGCAGGTGAAAGCGTAGCAGGGACCGATGCTTTTGCTGGAGGTGCGGATTCTTACCTTACTTATCCGACAAACGGTCTGACAACGGACGAATTCAGTGCCACCTTCTGGTATAAGGTAAATGCCGAACCCGGAAGAGGTGGTATTTTAGTGATGGGCCCCGAGGATACTGAAAGGCCGGAGTTTCCGGATATTCAGAATCTTAGGACCAGTGGTTTCAGATTCTTCAGGGAAGGAGATGCCACTCGCCAGGTATTCAAACTGAATGTAGGCCGCGGCGATGGAGATGCCTGGTTTGACGGAGGGGATGTGGCCGCGTTAGACCCGACTACCGCAGGGTGGGTTCATATGGCCTTTACCATTTCAGGTACGGATGCGGCTGTGTACTTTGATGGCGAAGTGGTGGCTCAGGGCACTCTGGATGGAGGAGTGGATTGGACAGGATGTGACCTGCTTTCCATTGGTTCCGGTGCTCCGAGATTTACCCAATGGAACCACTTGTCCGACCTCAGTTTTATCGATGAATTGAGATTGTACAACAAGGCCCTGACCCAGCAGGAAATTCAGAATATCAGAAATGCCGATCTTTAAAAAATTAGAGTTAGTTAGTTTTATTCTATGAGGTTAGTTTTAATCTACGTGGCTGTTGCATCCTTAATAGTTGGGTGCAATGGCCACAAATCTTCTAAAAAGGAAGTCTCGCAGAACACTTCCGAATCGCAGTCCGAATGGTCGGATTCTGCTTTAATGGACAGCCTTCAAAAACACACTTTTGATTATTTCTGGACAGCAGCGGAACCAGTTTCCGGTTTGGCCCGGGAACGGCTGCACATGGACAACGAATATCCACATCACCCCAAAGATGTGATCACCACCGGTGGCTCCGGCTTCGGTTTAATGGCCATTATTGTAGGGGTGGAACGTGGTTTTATCAATCGCGCCCAGGCCCTGGATCGCTTTGAAAGGGTATTGAACTTTTTGGAGCAAGCCGATCGTTTTCACGGCGCATGGCCCCATTGGTTAAACCCCAATGGCAAAACCTACCCCTTCAGCAAAAAAGATGATGGGGGAGATCTAGTAGAAACAGCTTTTCTGGTTCAGGGGCTTTTGACCGTAAAAGAATATATGGAACCCTCGGTTCCGAGAGAACAGGCCATAGCGGATCGTATTCAAAAATTATGGGAAGAGGTTGAATGGGATTGGTATACCAAAAATGGGGAAGAGGTATTGTACTGGCACTGGTCCCCCAACTATGGTTGGGAAATGAACTTTCCGGTTGGTGGCTATAACGAATGTCTTATCATGTATGTGCTGGCCGCGGCCTCTCCCACTAACAGTATTTCAAAAGCGGTTTATGAAAATGGCTGGGCCAGAAGCGGGGCGATCAGCAAGGATACTATATTCTATGACTTGAATACTGAATTAGACCATTATGAACACGATGATGCTCCCGTTGGACCTTTGTTCTGGGCGCATTATTCTTATCTGGGCCTTAACCCAAAGGGTTTAAAAGATCAGTATGCGGATTATTGGAAGCTCAATACAAACCATGCGAAAATTCATTATAAGTATGCTTTGGATAATCCGGAAGGACACAAGGGCTATGGAGAAAACTGCTGGGGGCTAACTTCCAGCTACAGCATGAAAGGCTATGCAGCCCACCGTCCATTGGATGATCCCGGGGTTATCTCACCCACTGCTGCACTTTCCTCTATGCCCTATACACCGGAGGAAAGCCTTAGATTTCTGAGGTATATGTATAAAGAACAAGACTCTCTAATAGGTGAATACGGCCCCTACGATGCCTTTAGCTTACAGCACAATTGGTACCTTCCCCGTTACCTGGCAATAGACCAGGGTCCAATACCCGTGATGGTGGAGAATTATCGGACGGGTCTTTTATGGGATATCTTTATGAAAAACAAAGATGTGCAAAACGGGCTGAAAAAGCTTGGGTTTAGCAGTACCTATTTAGAGAAAAATGAGTAAAGTTAATGCGTTGTGGCTTTTGCTGTTAACGGCATATCTGTGTTCCTGTTCCGGAGATGATTACACCTATCAACCCATAGTCTTTCCCGATGACGCGGAAGAACCTGGGAACGAGGAACCGGCAATTGAAGACGGGGAGTTGCTGGATCTCGTTCAACAACAGACCTTTAAGTACTTTTGGGATTTTGCAGAGGACAAGTCCGGGGCGGCAAAGGAACGCTATCATCCCCAAAACCCCACCTTGGACCAAAATACCGTTGCTACCGGAGGTTCAGGTTTCGGTCTTATGGCCATTATTGTGGCTATGGAAAGGAACTTCATCAGTAGGCAAGACGGCCTGGCAAGACTGGATAAGATCCTGACTTTTTTCGAGTCTGCAGAGCGGTTTCACGGCGCATGGCCCCATTGGATCAATGGAGAAACGGGAGATGTAATCCCATTCAGTCCGCAGGACAACGGCGGCGACCTTGTAGAAACAGCATTCCTGGCTCAGGGCCTGATCTGCGTTTATGAATATCTCAAGAACGGTAGTACAGAGGAAAAAGACCTTGCGGAAAAGGCGGATTTGCTTTGGAAGGGTATAGAATGGGATTGGTACACCCAGAATCAAGATACACTATACTGGCATTGGAGTCCGGATTTCAATTTCAACATAAATCTTCAGTTAAAGGGGTATAACGAGGTATTGATAACCTATGTGTTGGCGGCTGCATCGCCAGATTATGGGATAGCAAAAGAAGTCTATACCCAGGGATGGGCCTCGGATGGGGGGATAAGATCCACCACAGAAACCTATGGCTTTCCGCTTTTGTTGAGCCATGCAGGCTCTCCGGAATACGGCGGACCGCTTTTTTGGGCGCATTATTCCTACCTGGGTTTAAACCCCAATGGGCTAAGGGATGAATATGCTGACTACTGGCGTGTTAACGTAAATCATACCCTCATCAACTACAATTACTGCCTGGAAAATCCAGGGAACTTCAAGGATTATGGAACGGATTGCTGGGGACTCACCGCAAGCTATACCCGGACAGCGGATGGCGGAATCGGTTATTCTGCTCACAAACCGGGAAATGATACCGGAGTGGTATCACCCACAGCTGCAATTAGTTCCATTCCCTACAGTCCGGAAGAATCCCTTAAAGCCATGCATTACTTCTATCGAAACAGGGAACGTCTTTTAGGCCCGGCTGGTTTCTACGATGCCTTTAGTCCTGAATACGATTTTTGGGTTGCCGATGCTTATTTGGCTATCGATCAAGGTCCTCAGATCATCATGATAGAAAACTACAGAACAGGATTACTCTGGGATCTTTTTATGCAAAACGAAGCCGTTCAATCCGGGCTGGACAAATTGGGCTTTACGTATCCGTGAATAAACGGAATACAGTATTTTAGTGCTCAGACCATGATTCCAAAAGATTGAAACCAAGTATGAGATTTTGTTCCAACCTTAACTTTTGCCTTTTAATACTGCTATTCCTCTCAATAAATATGAGTTATGGACAGCGGCGATATCTGGAAACCGTTTTTACCGAAACCCAGCTGCTTACTTTAAACTATGCAGATACGCTAAAATTGGATTTTTACAGCCCTAAAAAAGATACGGCCATACGGAGGCCTTTAATTCTCCTCGTCCACGGTGGCGGATTCGCCATAGGTACAAGGGACAACGAGCTGGAGCGCGGTTTTTGTGAAGCTATGGCAGGAAAGGGGTATACGGTGGCTTCTATAAGTTACCGCCTGACTCGCAAAGGCAAGTCCTTTGGTTGTGATTGCCCGGCCAATGAAAAGATCCAGACCTTTCAAGCGGCCACTGAAGATATTCTAAAGGCTACAAAATACCTGACTGACCGGGCAACAGAACTTGGTTTTGACAAGGAGAAAATAATACTGGCAGGAAGTAGTGCAGGAGCCGAGGCAGTACTGAATACAGCCTTTATGAGATATCATCAGGATTTCAGATCCCTGCCCTACCCGGATATTAAATTCGCCGGAGTGGTTTCTTTTGCGGGAGCTGTGGTGGACGCGGGTTACCTCCAGTCCGAAAATGCCGTTCCCGCATTGATGTTTCACGGAGAAAAAGACAATCTGGTACCCTATGGCCAGGCTCCTCATCATTACTGTGATACGGATGCCACCGGATATCTCATCCTGGATGGCTCAGAAGCCATTGCAGAAAAGCTGAAAGAACTGAATTGCAGCTATCAACTGATGTACGACCCGGATGGAAATCACGACTGGGCCAATCTGGCCTATAGCTATACCGATGTCATAGCAGAATTCATTCAAAGGACGATCCTTGAAAATCAACTGATTCAATCCAGAATAAAACTACAACCTAAAAACCCATGAACACCAGAAGACTTTTCGGTTTATTGAGTTTGTCTGTACTAATACTGTCCTGTAAGCAGGAAGCACAGACGGAGAAGAAGCCGGACACTCCACCGAATATCGTTTTTATAATGTCTGATGACCACGCGGTCCAGGCCATAAGCGCCTACGGGCATCCTATCAGCCATTTGGCACCTACACCCAATATAGATCGTATTGCTAAGAACGGAGTACTCTTCCAGAACAGTTTTTGCACCAATTCTATTTGCGGTCCCAGCCGTGCGGTAATACTCACTGGAAAGCACAGCCATATCAATGGTTTCAGGATGAATGGTGAGCGATTTGACGGCAGTCAGCCAACGCTTCCAAAGTACCTCAGACAAAAGGGCTACAAAACGGCCATAGTGGGGAAATGGCACCTTCACGGAGCTCCTACAGGATTTGACTACTGGGATATCATTGAAGGACAGGGACACTATTATAACCCCAAATTTATTAAGGAAGGAGACAGTAGCATTATCAACGGTTATGCAACCGATATCATTACAGATAAAGGACTTTCATGGTTAAAAACCCAGGCAGATTCCGGCCAGCCCTTCTTTTTGATGTTACATCACAAAGCCCCACACCGAAACTGGATGCCGGCCCTCAGGCACGCCAACCAATACGATTCCATAAATTTCCCGCTTCCGGACACCTATTTTGCAGAACACCAGGGCCAACAGGCTGCCAGGGAACAACAGCAAACGATCTACGAGGATATGTACGCCGGTTATGACCTGAAACTGACTGAAAAATTGGGTTCTCCGGAGATTGGCTATAATCCCTGGCCTTCAAATTTTGAGAGGATGACCGAAGCTCAGAGGCAGGAATGGGATAAAGCATATCAGGCAAAAAACGATGCCTACCACAAGGCCAAACTTAAAGGGGAGGATCTGGATAGATGGCTGGGCCAGCGATATCTTCAGGACTATCTGGCCAGCATATCTGCGGTAGATGAGGGTGTTGGTCAAATATTGGACTATCTGGAAACAGCAGGTCTTGACCAAAATACCCTGGTGGTCTATACCTCGGATCAGGGATTCTATTTGGGGGAGAAAGGATGGTTTGACAAGCGCTTTATGTATGAGGAATCCCTTAAAATGCCCTTGCTGATGCAACTACCTGGGGTCATTCAACCGGGGAGCCAGATCACTGCACTTGTGCAAAACCTGGACTTTGCCCAGACCTTTTTGGATTTTGCAGGAGGACAAGAGCTAACCTCAGAAATGCAGGGACAGTCATTCAGGAAACTATTGGAAGGTACGGAGACTGCCGATGATTTCAGGGAACTGGTCTACTACCATTATTACGACTATCCGGCCTTCCACATGGTAAAAAAGCACTATGGAATTAGGACAAAGCGCTATAAACTAATGCATTTTTATGACGATATAGACAGCTGGGAATTTTACGATTTGGAGAAAGACCCGCAAGAGTTGTACAACGCTATTGAGGATGAGCAGTACAAGGAAGTTGTCTTAAATATGCGTTCCAGGTTGGATAGTGTCCAGGAACATTACAAAGTAACGCCAAAGGAATTTGAGCAGGCACCTAGGGAATTAGTTAATAAAGCCTTCAAGGATTTCGAAAGATTAAAAGGACCCGGATTGAAATGAAACACCTAAAACCGGTATGCGCTTTCTTGATGATGGCATTGTTCGGTCTTGTACTTAATGGACAGACCATAAAGACAATGACCTATAATATTCGCTATGACAATCCCAAGGATGGCCCAAGTAGCTGGGATAACCGAAAGGATGTTCTGATCTCACAACTCAAGTTCCATGCTCCGGATGTCTTTGGAACCCAGGAAGCACTGGCCCATCAACTGCAAGACATAAAATCCGGTCTGGGTGGATACCAGTATACCGGAAAAGGAAGAGACGATGGGGAGTCTGCAGGAGAGTTTTCAGCGATATTCTACAACACCGAAAAGCTTGAACTGCTAAAAGGTGAGACTTTCTGGCTTTCGGAAACCCCGGAAAGCCCTTCCAAAGGGTGGGATGCCGCCCTGAACAGGGTATGCACCTATGGCCTGTTCCGGACCAAAAAAGACCAAAAAAAATTCTATGTGTTCAACACTCATTTTGATCATATAGGGGAAGAGGCCCGTAGCCAAAGTGTTTACCTTATTCTTAAGAAAATAGATGAGATCAATAAGGAAGATCTGCCTGTTGTGGTTATGGGTGATCTAAACCTTGAACCAGATCATCCGGCCATCCAACACCTTGCTTCAAAGATGAAAGACACGCATCAACTGGCAAAAGAGTTTTCCTTTGGCCCTGAAGGCACTTTCAGTGGCTTTGAAGTTGACGGAACAGTGAGCAGGCGTATCGACTACATCTTTATATCGCAACAGGGGTTTGAATTGATGCGATATGCCATTTTAAGCCATACCCAAAATGGCAGGTACCCCTCGGACCACCTTCCGGTTTATGCCGAATTGAGTTTTGAGAGGTGAAAATAAAGCGGGTGCTTATCGGAACAATATCATTATAGCCCCAAGGGCGGTTAACACCAGGATCATTTTGCGATAGAATCCTTCTTTGATCACCCCAACCAAACGCACCCCCACAAACAACCCCAAAATTACTCCGGGTAAAAGCTTTAAATTGATCCAGAGGCTTTCCAGACTTATGGTCTCCCAGACAAAGAAGTGGAACGGGAGTTTTAGGACGTTAATAATGAGGAACAGCCAGGCAGCCGTTCCGATAAATTCGTTTTTAGGCAGTCGCTTCGCCAGAAAATAAACATTGGAAAAGGCCCCCGCCAGGTTTCCAATCATGGTGGTTATGCCTGCCATTAGTCCCATAAAGCTGGCAAAAGCCCAATGTGTAGGAACCGTTTTGGTCTTGCGTAAATCCCACCAGGCCATCATAAAAACGGTAGTAAGAATAATTACTACCATACAGACCTTAAAGGTTTTTTCGGGCAGGTCCCTGCCAATCAGAACACCGATAAGCAGTCCCAGGACCATCCACGGTAAAAACTTTAGAATGTAGTTCCAACGCGTATGTCGGTTGTAATAGAATACTGCGAACAGATCTCCCACCACCAACATGGGAACGATAAGTCCGGTAGATTCTCTGGCACCAAAAGCCAAGGCCATTAAGGTGACAATGATAACCGCGATCCCCTTGATCCCGGATTTTGAAATTCCCAATACAAAAGAGGCTACAAATGCGATCACCCAGGAAGTTACAGAGATATCCGGGTTGCTGAATAAGGGCATGATTGGTTTTTAGGAATGGGAAACAAAGGTATTTCAAAAAAATATATCTTTATGGCTCGACCAAGACCAAACTATGGAACTCAGTACACTAGACTACTCCTTTATCATTGTCTTTTTCTCAATCGTTTTAGGAATCGGGATCTATGTCTCAAAAAAATCGGGTAAGAGCTCTTCCGAATTCTTTCTATCCGGCAGAACCATGCCCTGGTGGCTTTTGGGGCTCTCCATGGTGGCCACTACTTTTTCTACGGATACGCCTAACCTGGTAACGGACCTGGTGCGTACCACTGGAGTATCCGGAAACTGGGGATGGTGGTGCTTTTTGCTTACCGGAATGCTGACGGTCTTCGTTTACGCCAAGCTGTGGCGAAAATCTAACCTGAACACAGACCTGGAGTTCTATGAAATACGGTACGGCGGAAAAGCGGCTAGTTTTTTGCGGAAGTTCCGTGCGGTTTATCTGGGGATATTCTTCAACGTTATTACCATGTCTGCTGTGACTTTGGCAGCCATCAAAATAGGAGGTATTATGTTGGGGCTGGAACCTTGGGAAACAGTGATAAGCGCTGGTCTGATTACGGTTATCTTTAGTGCGCTGGGAGGATTTAAAGGTGTTGTTTATACAGATTTTCTATTGTTTTTCGTAGCGATGGCAGGAGCCATTGGTGCGGCCTTTTACCTGGTAAATATCCCGGAGGTAGGCGGGATGCAGGCGATACTGGAAAGTGAACACGTTAGGGATAAGTTGAACATTTTACCCAATTTCAGCGATAAAAAGGCGGTTATCACTATTCTGATCATCCCCCTGGCGGTACAGTGGTGGAGTTCCTGGTATCCTGGTGGCGAACCAGGGGGCGGGGGTTATATCGCCCAACGAATGCTGGCTGCCAAGAACGAGAACCACGCCATAGGCGCGACCTTTTTCTTTAATATCATGCATTACGCATTAAGGCCCTGGCCGTGGATACTGGTAGCCCTGGCATCCCTGGTTGTCTTCCCCGATGTAGCAAGTATATCAGCTGCATTTCCCAATGTTCCGGCAGATAAGTTGGGTCATGACCTGGCCTATTCCGCCATGTTGACCAAATTGCCCAGTGGTCTGCTCGGAGTAGTGCTGGCCTCTTTGATTGCCGCATATATGAGTACCATATCTACCCAGCTCAACTGGGGATCTTCTTATATCGTTTACGACTTTTACAAACAGCAGATCAATCCGAATGCCACAGAAAAACAAATGGTGGCCGTGGGTAGATTGTCTACCGTGGTTCTGATGGTCCTGAGCGCGTTTCTGGCCCTGGCCATGCAAAACGCTATGGGAGTGTTCAATCTGCTGCTCTCCTTCGGGGCCGGAACAGGTTTGATATTTATTCTTCGATGGTTCTGGTGGCGGATTAATGCATGGAGCGAGATTTCAGCCATGTTCTCCTCTGGAATACTGGCTATTTTATTGGAGACCACCTCCCTGAAACCCTTTTTATTTGACCCGGAAACCGGACTAATGCCGGATTGGGCTGAACTGCCATTCATAATGGTATTTACCTCCGTGGTTTGGTTGGCAGCGACTTTCCTGACCCAACCTGAAACCAAAGAGGTGCTCAGAAGCTTTTACCAGAAGATCCAACCTGGTGGTCCGGGATGGAATAAGGTGGTAGATGAGGCCAGGGCAGAACAAGTAGAAATTGTTAACAGCCAGGAAAAATGGAGTGTGCCGTCCGGGATCACAGCGATGCTTTTGGGTGTTGCGCTTATTTATTCCCTCTTGTTCGCAACGGGCTATTGGATCTATGGAAGAACTACTGCAGCTTTCATCCTAACTGCGGTGGCCATAGTTTCAGGAATACTATTGATACGAGCATGGAACAGGATGAAGGATAATCTTTTGTAATCAGAATGGCGCTAAAAAACAGAATAATTTCCGTAGATATTTTCAGGGGCCTGACCATAGTCCTTATGATCCTGGTGAATACTCCAGGGACCTGGTCCAGTGTTTACGCCCCATTTTTGCACGCGGAATGGCATGGGTATACCCCCACAGACCTGGTTTTCCCCTTTTTCCTCTTTATTGTGGGAACCTCTATCGTATTCGCGTACAAGCATAAAAAAGCGGACGCCGCGGCTTATAAGAAAATCACCATAAGGAGCTTAAAACTAATAGGATTGGGCTTGTTCCTCGGGGCTTTCACCATATCCTTTCCCTTTATTAAGGAATTTAGCGAGATCCGTTTCCCTGGAGTATTGCAGCGCATCGGTGTTGTCTTCTTCTTTGCCGCTATTATGTTCCTCAATTTCAGATGGAAAACCCTGATCGGGATCTGCGCTTTTTTACTTGTTGGTTACTGGTTGTTAATGGGGTTTGTACCGGTAAACGGAATGGCCTCCACTTTTGAAAGGGCTCCAAATAACCTCGCAAACTACATAGACCTGAACGTTCTGGGCACGCATATGTGGAAAGACGATTACGATCCCGAAGGCCTGCTCAGCACCATACCGGCAATTTGTTCCGCATTACTCGGAATATTTACCGGCCTTATCCTAACCTCAAAACAGGAACAAAAGATCCGCCTGATGGTGGGGATAGGAGGAAGTCTCCTGATTTTAGGACATTTGTGGGATCTAGTTTTTCCGATCAACAAGGCGCTCTGGACCAGCAGTTTTGTACTGGTCACGGCGGGCTGGGCCAATATGTTCCTGGCGCTGATCTACTATATCACTGATGTCAGGAAAATCCAGTTTGGTAGTATTTTTCGATATGCAGGGGCCAATGCCATCACGGTCTATTTCTTGTCGAGCTTTATCACCAAGTTATTCTATTCCATCAAAGTGAGTGAGGAATTATCGTTACACGCCTGGCTTTTTGAGACTGTATTTGTACAGGATTTTCTGTCGGCCCAGTTCTCCTCCCTGCTCTATGGCCTTACCGTAGTAGCGTTTTACGTATTGCTGGCCTATTGGCTCTACAAAAGAAATATCTTTATCAAGGTCTGACTGGGCCCGGAGCATTCTCAACGGGGACCCAGCAAGCGTGCCACATATTTACCGATCACATCGAACTCCAGGTTAACCACTGTTCCCGGGTTGTAATATTGGAACAGAGTATTCTCAAAAGTATAGGGGATGATGGCCACACTAAAACGGTCATCTTCGGAATCTACAACCGTAAGGCTCACACCGTCTACGGTTATGGAACCCTTTTCTATGGTAACATTGTTTTTCGACGGTTCATATTCAAAGGTAAAAAGCCAGCTACCGTCTTTCTGAGTAATGCCGGTGCACCTTGCCGTCTGGTCTACGTGTCCCTGGACTATGTGACCGTCCAGACGGGAACCCACCTTTAAGCCGCGTTCAAGATTGACAAGGCTTCCTATTTGAAGCTCTCCCAAATTGGTCTTCTCCAAAGTTTCTTCTATGGCGGTAACCGTATAGGTATCTCCTTCCAGAGCTACCACTGTGAGGCAGACTCCATTGTGCATAACACTCTGGTCTATCTGAAGCTCTGAACTAATGGAAGACTTGACCGAAATACTAAGATTTCCACCCTCTTTTTCCAGCTGAACCACGGTTCCTAAAGTTTCAATAATCCCTGTAAACATGTTCTTCTTAAATTGAGTAGTTTTGCGCTTATCAAAGAAGATACAAAGGTAAAGATATAATGCAGGAAAAAGCGAAAATTAAGGTGGGGATTTCCATTGGTGATCTGAATGGGATTGGCTGCGAAGTGGCCATGAAAACCTTCGAAGATTCGAGAATGCTGGATTTTTGTACCCCGGTTTTCTTCGCATCCAATAAAACCATCTCCTTTCAAAAAAAAGCCTTGGGAATTGATTTTAATTTCAACGGGATCCCCAATGCCAGGAAACCTTTGGATGGCAAAATAAATGTGGTAAATGTCTGGAAGGATATGCCCAAAACGGAATTTGGGGAATGTACCTCAGAGGCAGGCGACTATGCCATCAGATCCCTGAAAGCCGCCGTCGCTTCACTCAAGGCCGGGGAGATAGACGTACTGGTAACCGCCCCCATCAACAAAAAAAATATTCAGTCCGAGGATTTCAATTTCCCCGGACATACGGACTACCTGGCTAAGGAACTTGAAGGAGAAAGCCTGATGTTCATGGTCTCAGAACAACTAAAGGTAGGATTGCTTACAGATCATGTGGCGGTTAAGGAAGTGGCGGCCGAGATTACCCCGGAGGTTATTGTAAAAAAGGCCAAAACAATCGAGCGTTCCCTTAAAATGGATTTTGCCATTAGAAAACCCAGGATCGCTTTCCTGGGCATCAATCCGCACAGTGGCGATGACGGGGTTATTGGGAAGGAGGATGATGAGGTCCTCAGGCCTGTGATAAGGCAATTATCCGATGAAGGACATTTGATGTTCGGACCCTACGCCGCAGATAGTTTTTTTGGATCCGAAAACCATCTGAATTTTGACGCTATCCTGGCTGCCTATCACGATCAGGGACTCATCCCCTTCAAAACTCTGGCATTTGGAAAAGGGGTGAATTTCACGGCTGGCCTTTCTAAAGTAAGGACATCTCCGGACCATGGAACTGCCTATGAAATTGCAGGTAAGGGCCAGGCGGATCACAGTTCATTCAAAGAGGCAGTTTTCACAGCCATTAGTATTTTTAAGAACCGCGAAGAATACCTGGAACTTACCTCAAATCCCCTGCAAAAACAGAAAATAAAAAAGTAGCAGGGAGTGGCCGAAAAATATTCTTAGGGATAGGCCAGGACGAGCGGAAATATATTTTATTTTTGATTGGGTGTTAGGAAAAAAAAAGTATCTTTGCACGCCTTAAACTAGTGTATGATGGAGAAGCACAAGGAATACAACATTCCTTTTTCCGGGTTGAAAGAAGGAAAACACGAGTTTAAGTACACGGTTGACAATTCGTTCTTTGAGTCTTTCGGTTATGATGAATTCAACGGGGCCAACATCGAACTGCTGGTAAAACTGCACAAGATGAGTACCATGCTGGAGTTTGAGATGAATGCTGGCGGAACGGTTAATGTAGCATGCGACCTTACCAGTGAACCTTACGATCAGAAAATCGAAGGAACTCTGGAACTCGTGGTCAAGTTCGGAGAATCGTACAATAACGAAGATGATGAGATTCTCATCATCCCGCATGGAGAGCATCAGGTTAATATCGCGCAATATGTGTACGAAATGCTCGTTTTGGCTGTGCCTTCTAAAAGGATTCATCCCGGAGTTGCAGACGGCAGTTTAAAATCTGATGTTCTGGACAGACTGGAGGAATTACAACCGGGAGAGGCAAAAGAAAACAAAGAAAATACAGATCCCAGGTGGGATGCATTAAAGGATTTACTAACGGATAAATAAGTTTCAAATGGCACATCCTAAACGGAAAATATCAAGGACCAGAAGAGACAAGAGAAGAACCCATTACAAAGCGGTTGCTCCAACCCTTGCAACGGATCCTACCACAGGAGAAATGCACTTGTATCACAGGGCTCACTGGCACGAAGGGAAATTGTACTACAGAGGCCAGGTCTTGATCGATAAGACCGAAGAAGCCTAGGCGCATAAATCGTAAAGACACTATACCAACTCCTGCTTTTTTAAGTAGGAGTTTTTTATGGAATTCAAAAATTCCTAAAAAGGGGGTTTTTAAACGAAAAGTCACAAAAAATCCTTACTTTTCACCAATTTTGGAGCATTTTTCAAAGGTTTATAGCTAAAACTGAGCATTAGCATGAGCAAACTAACGGCAGCTATTACGGCTGTAGGGGCTTACGTTCCAGACTTCAGACTTACCAATAAGGTCCTCGAAACAATGGTTGATACCACTGATGAATGGATAACGACCAGGACGGGAATCAAAGAAAGAAGAATTTTAAAGGACAAGGATAAAGGCACGTCTTACCTGGCTATTAAAGCCGCAGAAGACCTTATCCAAAAAAGCAAGATAGACCCTAAGGAAATAGACCTGGTTATTTTGGGTACAGCTACTCCGGATCTTCCGGTGGCAGCTACCGCGGTTTATGTGGCATCAAAAATTGGGGCTGTAAATGCTTTTGCTTATGACCTGCAAGCCGCCTGTTCCAATTTTTTGTATGGGATGTCTACGGCAGCTCGATATATTGAGTCCGGGAAGTATAAGAAAGTCCTGCTCATTGGAGCGGATAAAATGTCGTCTATCCTGGACTATACAGACAGAACGACCTGCATTATTTTTGGTGATGGAGCGGGAGCGGTTCTTTTTGAGCCCAATACGGAAGGCTTTGGACTTATGGATGAATACCTGAGATCTGATGGCAGCGGACGGGAGTTCCTGAAGATCGAGGCGGGAGGTTCGCTATTACCGGCTTCGGAAGAAACCGTTAAGAACAAGCAACACTATGTGTTTCAGGACGGCAAGTCCGTTTTTAAGTTTGCCGTTTCAAATATGGCCGATGTCGCTGCACGCATTATGGAGCGCAATGACCTCACACATGACGATGTGCACTGGCTGGTACCACACCAGGCGAACAAGCGGATCATAGATGCCACCGCTCATCGCATGGGATTGGATAACAGTAAGGTAATGATGAATATTCAGCGGTATGGAAATACCACCTCAGCAACTTTACCACTTTTACTGTCAGACTACGAGAGCCAATTAAAGAAAGGAGACAATCTGGTCTTTGCGGCTTTTGGCGGAGGATTTACCTGGGGTTCTATCTACCTGAAATGGGCGTATAACCCTTAATAATACAGCAACTCAACTAACTAAAACCTGAAATCCATGGATATCAAAGAAATTCAGAGTCTTATCAAGTTTGTAGCCAAATCCGGTGCCAGCGAGGTAAAGCTGGAAACAGACGATATTAAGATCACGATCAGAACCGGGGCAACAGGCTCAGGTTCCGAAACAACCTACGTTCAACAGATTCCGGTGGCTCCTGCGCCGGTACCGCAGGCAGCAGCACCACAAGCAGCACCCGAAGCAGCTCCGGAAGCCGATGCCGCACCTAAGGCAGAAGCCGAAGATGATTCTAAGTACATTACCATTAAATCTCCGATAATCGGGACTTTCTACCGAAAACCTTCGCCGGATAAGCCCGTTTTTGTGGAGGTTGGTGATACCATATCCAAAGGAGATGTACTCTGTGTGATTGAGGCGATGAAACTCTTCAACGACATAGAGTCAGAAGTGGCCGGAAAGGTGGTAAAAGTCCTGGTGGATGACTCCTCTCCTGTGGAATTTGACCAGCCGTTGTTCTTAATTGATCCTTCATAGGCAAATCAAAAAACCAAACCTACCTGACTACAGGCGGGTTCCAAATCCAAGGTTTATTTGGAATTTGAAACTTGAAATTTAGACAGCTATGTTTAAAAAAATACTGATAGCAAATAGAGGGGAGATTGCATTGCGGATCATCAGAACCTGCAAGGAGATGGGGATCAAAACCGTTGCGGTCTACTCCAAAGCTGATGAGGAAAGTCTTCATGTACGCTTTGCGGACGAAGCCGTTTGTATTGGCCCTGCGCCCAGCAGCGAATCTTATCTGAAGATCCCTAATATTATCGCTGCGGCGGAGATTACCAACGCAGATGCCATTCATCCGGGATACGGATTTCTCTCTGAAAATTCAAAATTCTCCAAGATCTGTGCAGAGCATGAGATCAAATTTATCGGCGCCTCAGGCGAACAGATAGATAAGATGGGCGACAAGGCAACCGCCAAGGAAACCATGAAAAAAGCAGGTGTACCTACCATTCCTGGCTCTGACGGCCTGATGAAGGATGTGGCAGATGCCAAGAAGACCGCCAAAAAGATCGGCTACCCTGTTATGATCAAAGCTACTGCCGGAGGTGGTGGTAAAGGAATGCGCGCCGTTTGGAAAGAAGAAGAGATGGAGGAGCTTTTTGAAGGCGCGGTAAAAGAAGCTACGGCAGCCTTCGGAAACGGAGGGATGTATATGGAAAAACTGATCGAAGAACCCCGTCATATCGAGATCCAGGTTGTGGGCGATCAGTATGGAAAAGCCTGCCACCTTTCCGAAAGGGATTGTTCGGTTCAGAGAAGGCACCAGAAACTGACAGAAGAGACTCCCTCTCCTTTTATGACGGATAAATTAAGGGACGAAATGGGAAAGGCAGCCGTGAAGGCCGCCGAGTACATCAAATACGAAGGGGCTGGTACAGTTGAGTTTTTGGTGGACAAGCACCGGAATTTCTATTTTATGGAAATGAATACCCGTATCCAGGTGGAACACCCGATAACCGAACAGGTAATTGACTACGACCTGATCCGTGAACAGATACTGGTGGCCGGTGGTGTACCGATCTCAGGAAAGAATTATACGCCCAAGCTGCATTCCATAGAGTGCCGTATCAACGCGGAAGATCCCTATAATGGCTTCAGGCCATCACCTGGAAAGATCACTACGCTGCATACGCCGGGAGGACATGGAATAAGACTGGATACCCATGTCTACAGTGGCTATACGATCCCACCGAATTACGATTCCATGATCGCCAAGCTGATCACTTCCGCCCAGACCAGGGAAGAGGCGATCAACAAAATGAAAAGGGCCCTGGACGAATTCGTAATAGAAGGTATTAAGACCACAATTCCATTTCACAGGCAATTGATGGATCATCCGGACTACCTGGCGGGGAACTATACCACGGCCTTTATGGACGACTTTGAAATGGACCCTGCATACGACGACTAATAAATGAGGTTGTGAAAAAGCTTTTTGTCCGTTCGAGCGTCCGCCCGGCTAAGACATTCGGACGGGCAGTCGAGAACTCTTTGAATATCCGATTATTAAATACATCTCGACTGCGCTCGATGTGACCAAGTCGCAAGCGAACTTTTTTTAACTGCTTCATTATGCTCAAAAATGAACTGGAGTTACTGGGAATACAAGAGCTACCTTTCCGATCTGGATTTTACCATTGTAGGCAGTGGTATTGTCGGACTCAGTTGTGCCCTGGAGCTTAGGAGGCGTTATCCTTCAGCAAGTATACTGGTTTTAGAGAAGGGAGTACTACCCATGGGAGCCAGCACAAAAAACGCCGGTTTTGCCTGTTACGGCAGCATTTCAGAGATATTGAGCGATCTGCGATCCCACTCCGAGGAAACCGTCTACGATTTGGTGCTCAAAAGATGGCGGGGAATACAATTGCTTCGCAAAAATCTCGGAGATGAAGCCCTGGATTTTCAAATGCTGGGAGGACATGAGATCTTTTTGGAAGACGAGCAGGATAGCTTTGATGAATGCCTGGAGTCATTACCGAGGATCAATGAACTTCTAAAACCCATTTTTAAGGAACCTCCTCTGAAAACGAAAAGGAATACCTTTGGTTTTCAGGGAATACAGAACACCCTTGTCACCCACCAATTTGAAGGACAGATAGATACAGGAAGGATGATGCAAAACCTGATAAGGCTTGTTTATTCCAATAATATTCCCATACTGAACAAAGTTACTGTTCAAAAATTTGAAGAGAGCGGATCTGTAGTAAAGGTGCAAACAGACCAGTTTGAATTTGAGACCAAAAAATTGTGCTTTGCAACCAATGGATTTGCTTCTGAATTGCTCAACGAAAACGTAAAACCTGCCAGAGCACAGGTGTTGCTTACCAAACCCATTCCAGGACTCCAAGTCCGGGGCACCTTTCACCTGGATGCAGGATATTACTATTTTAGAAATCTGGATGGACGTATTCTCCTGGGCGGTGGGAGGAATCTGGATTTCGCCAAAGAAGAAACCACAGATTTCGGCCTTACCTTAACAATTCAAAACAAACTGGAACAGCTGTTGAAATCCGTTATCCTGCCTGGGAAATCCATCGGGATAGAAAGGCGATGGAGCGGGATCATGGGCGTAGGAGACCATAAAACCCCAATTGTCAAAGCAGTTTCAGACAAGGTCTTTTGTGCGGTCCGCCTGGGAGGTATGGGTGTGGCAATTGGCTCTGAGACGGGAAAAGACCTGGCTGAAATCAGCGCCTAACCCTTAAACTTGCCGAAGAAATAGCCCGTCTTAAAGAATTCCCTTTTATATTAGGAATAAATGTCGTTTCTTGCCCTTTCCCCAAAGGCTGAAGAAGCAGTCCTTTTTCACACCCTTCCCCTGACCTTTAGATCTATTTTCAAGCTGTTTTTGGCCGAAAATATGAGAACACGACAAATCGCTGCAATTCCGGTGGTCATACTTTGTTTTTGTCTGGGGTGCTCTCCTTCCAAGAGAAACTTCAGCAAGGAGTACAATGCGGTATGGAAGGAGATGATCAAGTCCCAGGCCTGGGAAAATTCGTTGCAGGCCGGACTGGCGATCACCCCTTCGGAAAACAAAGACTTCTTTTACAGCAGCTCCGACGTCGGGATCTCCGAAAGTGACGCCAAGATGGGATCAGATGTTGACAGCGGTTTTGAGAAGAAATACCATTCCCTGGTCTCCAGGGCCTATTTCAAGATCATAGCCCAGGCTGAAAGGTCAGACCGAAGACTAAAGGCTGAATACGCCCGACTTTTGGCCAATGAAGTAGGCTTAAACCGTGCCCAGAGCAAAATGTACGAAGAAAATCTGGCCATGGTGAGTAAGCGCTATTACGCCCATAAAGAAATGCTGGAAGGGCTTAAGTCGTGGAACATATTCAGTGAATATCGATCGGGAGACCTGGACTACTTCAAGGAAGATAATTTTGATGAGGTCTATAGCATGTATCAGCAGGGGATGAGCGACGACGGCATCATCGAATTCCTGATCTTCAGGCTCGCAGACCTCTATCATTTTGAAGAGTAAGCCCGGCCATAACCACCCAAAACTGTATTTTCTTTTAATTAGATTTGCTTCATGATCATCTTGGAAAACAAGATAGAAGCCTATGATTTTTGTGTTGATTTTGTCAGCCAGAAACGCCGAGTGATTCGGCTAAGGATTGCTGAAGTGGCGGAGGCTCTGACTTCTGAGACCAAAAGCAGTGCCGGGGATAAACACGAAACCGGAAGGGCCATGTTGCAACTCGAAAGGGAAAAATTAGGCTATCAACTGCGGGAGCTTGAAAAAATGGAGAGTGTACTTCAGGGGATAGATCCTGAGAGCAGCTCAGAAAGAATAGGTCTGGGCACCCTGGTTGAGACCAAAGCAGCATGTTTCTTTATGTCCATTTCAGCCGGATTGTACAAGGGCAAGAAAAGCCAGGTCTTCTGTATTTCCCCTCAGGCTCCTGTGGGACGACTGTTATTAGGGAAGCAGGCCGGGGATACCTACGAGCTAAATGGCAAACAGCACAAAATACTTCGGATAGTGTAGTTAGTTGCGGCTGCGCTAAATTCTTCCCTTTTTCGCGGATCAAAAAATACTTCTTAATTTACAGCACGTACGACAACCCACCAGCCATGAAGGTATATAGAACTAGAAAAGGGATACTGCTCGAAGACGGCGGTTCTCACTATCTTTTAGAAAACGAAAATTGGGATCAATTCATTAACGATGACGGTCTGTATGACAAGCTGGTGGACCGCATTAAAACCGCAAAACCATTAGAGTCTGCAGAAAAGTACCTGGAGGAGGAGCTTCTGGCGCCGGTCCAAAACCAGGAAATCTGGGCAAGTGGCGTTACTTACTACAACAGTAAATTGGGAAGGGAAGAGGAATCTAAAGAAGCCGGTGGAAGCAATTTCTACGCGAGAGTTTACGAAGCCAAACGTCCTGAACTCTTTTTTAAGTCCATGGGATACAGAGCCGTGGGGCCAAACGGAAAAGTGAGAAAGCGAAAGGATTCCAGTTGGGATGTTCCCGAGCCTGAGCTTACGCTCTCAGTGACTTCTTCAGGGAAGATCGTCGGTTATACTATTGGAAATGACATGAGTTCCAGAAGTATAGAAGGAGAAAACCCCCTTTACCTGCCACAGGCCAAGACCTATGACGGAGCAGCGGCCGTGGGGCCCTGTATTCTTGTCCAAAAGGAACCTTTGGCCGGAAATACCCCTATACACATGGCAATAAACCGGGCAGGTAAATCCGTTTACACCGGAAGTACTTCGCTGGAACAATTAAAGCGTTCGCTCGAGGAATTGGTGCACTATCTTTTCCTGGAGTATTCCTTTCCTCACGGATGCTTATTGATGACAGGCACGGGAATTGTTCCGGACAGTAGTTTTAACCTGCAGTCCGGGGATGAGATCGCCATAAGCATAGATGGAATAGGAACCCTGATAAACTGTGTTGAATAAAAGGGTTAAAGCTTCGGCTTTTGCCTGCTTTGTTTCTTTTCCGCGGCTTTTCGCTTGTCTGAAAGCCTTTTTTCTATGGAAGCCCGGCTACGGGATGTCTTCTTCCGTATCTTTTTCTTCTTTAGCGCTTCGGTAATTAATTTAAGGAACTGTTGGGTTACCAGGGCTTTGTTCCTGCTTTGGCTTCTTGTAGTATCCGAGTGCAGTACGAGCTGCTGATCTTTATTTAAGCGATTACGCAGTTTTGCCTTGATCAATATTTTTTCCTCCTCGTTCAGTGCTTTGGAATCCTCAAGAGCAAACTGAAGTACGACCTTTGTAGCAACCTTATTTACATGTTGCCCTCCGGCACCGCTACTTCTAACAGATTTAAACCTTAATTCCCGGATGATCTCTTCTTTATTCAACTCTGAGGGTTTTGGCAAAAATAGGAAAACCACATAGAGGTTTTTAAAAATAAGGCTTGTTACAGCAATTGGCGGTTGGCCTTAACTCAGTTGCTTCGCGTTCAGCCGCTTGTTGATGGTTTCCAGGGCTATGTTAAGAAATAGTCGGCTTCCGGCTTCGAGTGCTGTAGCGGAATTAAAGTAAATTGCTTTCTCATCGGACACCCCTTTGATGAGGTAATAATTACCCATGGGATAGGAATGTTGTACCTCCACAGGCAAGCCAGAATTTTGAGAGACCTTAAATTCATGCGCATATACGATAATCCTTCTGGTGGTGTCCGCATAGGATTTTACCACATTGATGGGGATGAGGTTGGCCTCCCCAAAAAGCGAAGCGGTGTAAAGATCCCCAGGGTTCTCATAAAGTTCCAGAGTAGGGGCTTTAGCAAGTATCTTATGGTCTTTAAGTACTATGATGCGTTCCGCAAAAGGTAGTACATCATTGTAATCGTGAGTAGCCGTAAGGCAGGTGATCTGCTCCGCTTTGAGGTAATGGAACAAATTCCTTCTCAGGCTGTTCTTCTGGAAATTGTCTATGTGACTGAAGGGTTCGTCCAGTAGAAGTACCTCGGGCTTTTGCGCCAGTACTCTTGCCAGTGCCACTCTTTGTTGCTGCCCAACACTAAGATGCTTTACTTTGGTCTTTGCGAACTCCCGCATTTCTATCATTCCCAACAGTTCCTGCGTTCGCTGTTGTAGCTCTTCGGGATAAAAGACGGAGAGGAATTCACTGATGTTTTCTTCTACGGTGGTATAAGGCATCAGATCAAAATCCTGGGAGAGGTATTTCATAAAAGGTTCCCCGGGGACCAGGTGATACAACGGGCCTTTAACCGGACTGGAGTTCCAGCTAATCTCACCCACATTGACGTGCAGTAAGCCGTAAATTATCTTGAGAAGGGTGCTTTTGCCGCAGCCGCTTTCCCCCATAATGGCCACATGTTCGCCCTTGCCCACTTGAAAACGGATGTCTTCAAGCACGGGTTTTTCATCGTAAGCAAAAGAAACGCGGTTTACGTGTAACATAAGCGGTGTTTTCTTTTCTGTCCTTCTGTAGTTTGGTACGGCCCGGGGGCAGGCCTTATGGAACCATCACATTCAAAACGAATTTTGACGATAAATATTTGGGTTTATTCTTTAAATTCTTTCAAAACGGCCTGGTTTGGAAGTTCCTCGAACCCCATATTAAAAAGGGTGAACGCAAAGATATCCGCGAATTTTTCAACGGTTTTGCTCACCGGAGCACCCGCACCGTGGCCTACGTTGGTCTCTATACGAATTAATGTGGGGTTAAGGCCGCTTTGCTTGTCCTGTAGTTCCGAAGCGAACTTGAAGCTATGAGCCGGAACTACCCTATCATCGTGATCCGCGGTGGTTACCAGGGTAGCCGGATAAGCAGTCCCCTCCTTTACATTATGCACCGGAGAATATCCGAGCAGGTAGTTGAACATCTCTTCACTTTCTTCCGAGGTGCCGTAATCATAAGCCCAGCCTGCACCGGCTGTAAAGGTGTGATACCTCAGCATGTCCAGTACCCCGACAGCTGGAAGCGCTACCTTCATCAGATCAGGACGTTGGGTCATTACCGCACCCACCAGCAGACCGCCGTTAGAGCCGCCCTGTATTGCCAGGTAGTCAGAAGAAGTATAGTTGTTGGATATCAGATATTCAGCCGCGGCGATAAAATCGTCGAAAACATTTTGTTTTCTGGTCTTGATCCCACCTTCGTGCCACTTTTTGCCGTACTCTCCTCCGCCCCGGATATTAGGAACGGCGTATACTCCGCCTTGCTCCATCCAGATGGCGTCGACCACACTAAAAGACGGGGTTAAGCTTATATTAAAACCACCGTAGCCATAAAGCAGGGTCGGATTTTTACCGTTGAGTTCCAGGCCTTTTTTATGAGTGATGATCATGGGGACCTTTGTGCCATCTTTGGAATTGTAGAAAACCTGTTTGGACTCATAATCGTCCGGATTGAAATCGATTTCCGGCTTCCAATACTGCTCGTATTCCCCTGTTTCCACATTGTATTTGTATGAGGATCCCGGGGTTTTGTAGTTGCTGAAATAAAAGTAGAATTCCTTGTCTTCTTTCTTGCCCCCAAATCCGCTTGCACTACCTATTCCGGGAAGTTCTACCTCACGTATAAGTTTGCCGTCATAGTCGTACTGCAGTACTTTGGAGATAGCATCCACCATATATTCAGCAAAAAAGTAGCCCCCACCGGTATTCGGACTCAGTACATGCTCTGTTTCCGGTATAAAATCTTTCCAGTTTTCGGGTCCGGGATCAGCAGCGTCAACAGTGACGATCCTGGTGTTCGGAGCATCCTGGTTGGTGGACAGATAGAGTTTTGCGCCCTCGTTATCCACGAGATAGGTGTCTGCATCTTCATGATCTACTATGGGGACCAACGCCGCATTCTTAACGCCTAATTCTTTAATGAATAATTTATTCCCGGATGTGGAATTTGCAGCGGTCAGCAGCAGGTAATTTTGGTCTTTGGTGACCCTGGCCGAAACGTATCTGTGCTGTTCTTCCGGTTCGCCTCCATAAATGAGTTGATCCTCTTTTTGCGATGTTCCCAACTTGTGGTAATATACCTTATGTTGATCAGTTTTGGCGGATAACTCACTGCCTTCAGGTTTGTCATAACTGGAATAGTAGAAGCCTTCGTTCTTGTACCAGGACAGACCGCTGAACTTAATGTCAACCAGCGTATCCCCAAGCATTTCTTTGGTTTCCGCATTCAAAACGATCCCTTTTCTCCAATCGCTTCCACCTTCTGAGATCAGGTAGGCAGCCAGGCTTCCGTCTTTGGTAAAACTCAAACTTGAAAGTGAGGTAGTTCCATCTTTGGAAAAGGTGTTAGGATCAAGGAACACTTCTTCTTCCTCATCATCTTTCCTTCTGTATACCACGTACTGGTCCTGCAATCCGTCATTCTTATAGAAGTACGTATATCCCCCTTCTTTAAAAGGAGTCCCCAGCTTCTCGTAATTCCAGAGTTTTTCAAAGCGGTTTTTAAGGTCATTTCTAAATGGGATCTGTTCCAGATAGCCAAAAGTTACCTGGTTTTGTTCCTTTACCCAGGCTTCGGTCTCCGGGCTCCTGTCATCTTCAAGCCAGCGATATGGATCTTTTAGCTCGACCCCGAAATAGGTGTCGGCGCTGTCGGTTTTAAGCGTATTGGGGTAGGTCACGGCGATAGTAGTTTTTTTCGGACTGTTCTGGCAAGCTGTTATTAACAGTAATGCCATGCAAATGGGGATATAACGGTTCATATTCAGGGTTTAAAAGAAGCCCTAAAATTACCATAAAAAAACCTTTGGATAAAGGGTTTTCCAAAGGTTTTAACAGTATTGTTAAACGGTGTCTCAGACCAGCTCGTTTTCTACAAGGTACTCCGCTATCTGAACGGCATTGGTAGCCGCCCCTTTCCTAAGGTTATCCGAGACTATCCACATATTTACCGTATTAGGTTGGGTCTCATCTCGCCTTATGCGGCCCACAAAAACATCGTCTTTGTCATGAGCGTAAATGGGCATTGGGTAAGTGTTAGTGTCGGGATTGTCCTGCACGGTCACTCCGGGAGTAGCCTGAAGCAGAGCCCGGACTTCGCTAAGATCAAAATCCGATTCAAATTCAACGTTGACGGCTTCGGAATGCCCGCCTGCAGTAGGGATGCGGACAGCGGTTGCCGTCACGGAGAATGTTCTGTCGTCCAATATCTTTTGAGGTTCCCTGGCCAGCTTCATCTCTTCTTTGGTATAGCCGTTTTCCATGAATATGTCGCAATGCGGCAAGGCATTGCGGTTAATGGGATATGGGTAAGCCATTTCTCCGGATACTCCGGCCATCTCGTTTTCCAGCTGGCGAACGGCTTTTACCCCGGTTCCCGAAACGGATTGATAGGTTGAAACCACTACACGCTTCATCTTATATTTTTTGTGAAGCGGAGCCAAAACCATTACCATCTGTATGGTGGAACAATTCGGGTTGGCTATGATCTTATCTGCCGCGGTTAGCAGGTGGGCGTTTATTTCAGGGACTACCAATTTTTTGGTTGGATCCATACGCCAGGCGGAAGAATTGTCGACCACTGTGGTCCCAACTTCCGCGAATTTTGGAGCCCATTCCAGGGAAGTATCTCCTCCGGCCGAAAATATGGCAAGATGCGGGCGTAGGGCGATGGCGTCGTCCAGTCCGATCACCGTATGTTCTTCCCCTCGGTATGAGATCGTTTTACCCACAGAGCGCTCAGAGGCTACTAAAAGTAATTCGGTTATTGGGAAATCCCTTTCCTCCAAAACCTTCAGCATCACTTCTCCAACCATTCCGGTGGCTCCTACTACAGCTACTTTCATTGTTTAAATTTAGGCCAACAAAGTTACCTCAAGAAGCTGGATCGACCAAGACTTTTCTTTGGCTATATAAAAATATAACAAACTGTTATAAAATAAACATATTTAAAAAAAGAACCGCCAGAGTTTGGATTTCCCCGGCGGTTTTTGGTTATAACTGTAGTGTAGCGGTGCCCGATAGAATACCGGGCCGAATTAGCTTATTACTTTTTCAATAGATCTCTGATTTCCGCGAGCAGATCTTCCTGAGAAGGTCCTGAAGGCGGTGGCGGGGGTGGTGGGGTCTTCACTTTGTTGTATGCCTTAACGATCATGAACATAACCAACCCAACGATCAGTAAATTGACCAGGGTGTTGATCCATGCGCCATACCGTACAGCATTTTCAGCCACGTAGCCCGCTTCTCCTTCTACTCCTGAGGCTGCCGTTAGTACGTACTTTAGATTGGCAAAGTCAACCCCTCCTGTGAATTGCCCTACGATGGGCATCACAATATCGTTGACAAAACCGTTAACTACCAGACCGACAGCACCCGCCATAATGACGGCCACTGCAAATTCAATGACGTTGCCGGTCATGATAAATTCCTTGAATTCTTTTAACATGATGTAGTGTTTTTAATGGTTAATATTTAGTTATACCCGCCACAAGGTAACTAAAAAAAATATTCCTAACAAAATGTTAAAATGCAATTCAATCCCCTAGAAACTGCCTTTTTACACGGGAAGAAATACCCGTTATAAGCTCATATGAAATGGTATTGGCTCCTGAGGCAAAATCCTCCGCGGAATTTTCCGGGCCGAATACGATAACCTCATCACCTTCCTGGCAGTCAATCCCGGTGACGTCTATCATGATCATGTCCATACAAACATTCCCCACGATTGGCGCTTTTTGTCCATGTAGTAAAACATTAGCTTTCCCCCTTCCGTACTGCCTGCCTATACCATCTGCATGCCCCAGTGGAAGTGTGGCTGTGGTCCTGTAGCCCTCTGAGATATAGGCCCTGTTGTATCCCACGCTTTCACCTGGCTCTATTTTATGTAGCTGTGAGATCACGGTTTTAAGCGTACCCACGCCTTTCAGCTGTCGGTCAATTTCCGGGTCGTTGGAATAACCGTACAGACCGATTCCGCTTCGTACCATATCGTATTGCGCTTCGGGAAAGTTCAGTATACCGGAAGTGTTGAGGAGATGTTTAATCGGGCTGTAGCCCAGAACGGTGGTAATTTCCGATGTGATCTTTTCAAAAGTGCCGATCTGCGTTTGTGTAAAATCCTTTTCTTCCAGGTCGTCCGAGGCCGCCAGATGCGAAAATATACCTTTTACATTCACTTCACGGTGCCCGGCCAACTCCCTTTTAATGAAGTCAACATCATTTTCCCAGAACCCCAGGCGATTGAGGCCGGTATTGAACTTAAGATGTACGGGGTAATCCAGTAATCCTTGTCTTCCAGCCGCTGCTAAGAATGCTTTCAGCACTTTTAATGAATACAAACTGGGCTCCAGATTATGGGCGATCAGCAGGTCCAGGTTACCGATCTGCGGATGAAGAACTAGAATGGGGATACTGATGCCGGACTCCCTGAGCGCCACGCCTTCGTGTACATAGGCCACCGCAAAATAGTCTACCCCCAGTTCTTCCAGTTTTTTGGCAATGACCGCGGCATCGCTTCCATAACCAAAAGCCTTGACCACGGCCATAAATTTGGTATCAGGCCTGAGCCTTGATCTCAGAAAATCGTAATTGTGCCTCAACGCCTCCAGGTCAATCTCAAGGACAGTCTCCTTAACTTCTGGCATTGGTGTTTTTTTTGGTTTGGACAACCTCTTCGTCCTTTACTTCCATTTGGCTGACCTTTTCCTTCAACATGGCTTTGTAGAAGGCTGCTCGACTTAAAGGCTCATAGTCTTCCGTTTCTCCGAGAAGGACCAATTTATCGTTGTCTGATTTCCGGAAACTGTAATTAGCGAGGTTCCCTGTCCTGGTGCATATGGCATGGACCTTAGTAACGTATTCGGCTGTGGCCATCAAAGCTGGCATAGGCCCAAAAGGATTCCCTTTGAAATCCATATCCAGGCCAGCGACTACAACCCGAACTCCCCTATTGGCGAGATCGTTGCAAACGGTCACGATCTCATCGTCAAAGAACTGGGCCTCGTCAATTCCTACTACCTCGCAATCATCCGCCAGGATACGGATATTTGCGGCCGCGGGGACCGGTGTTGACCGTATTTCATTTTCGTCATGAGATACCACCCTATCCTGATCATAACGGGTATCCACAATGGGTTTAAAGATCTCTACTTTCTGTTTGGCAAATTGCGCCCGCCTCAGACGACGGATAAGTTCCTCTGTCTTACCCGAAAACATGGAGCCACAGATCACCTCTATCCAGCCGAATTGTTCCTTATGATTAACAGTGTTTTCGAGAAACATTTTGTAATTTTAGACGAAAGTATGTGGTTTCTCCGTTCTTGTATATACCCGGGTGTAAAAGTATTAAAAAAGAACCACCTGTGAGGTTCGGATATCTAAAAAGAACATACCCTTTTTTGTTGAAAATTAAGTTTGGGCGGCCCTGATGGGGCAATTAAGAAAATGACATGAAAAGAAAATTGAAAGAGGAATTGGTAAAATTGTCAACAGACATTATTACCTCCAGAGGGCTTACTGAAATTCCTCAGTTATATGAAAGTGCCAAGAATCTGTACGAAAAATTAGCTGTACTCAAATTCATAGATGAGAAGTTGAATGACATCGAGATCGATGTATCCAAGAATGCTATCGCCTCAAAGTTCGAAAAAATGGCGAGCGCGGTTATGAACGAAAACAAGTCGGTACCGGAGTCTAATCCTCACGAAGAAGATATCATCACTCCCGGCATAGATACCATTAAGGATATGGTATCCGAAATGCCTGGCGGGTCGGAGATCAATCAGTTCTTTGCCGAGTTTGTTGCAAAAACGGAGGTTGTCAAAAACGACAAGGAAGAGCTAACCCCTGAGGTTGAACTCCCGAGCAAGGAAACGAAAGCTAAATCTCTTAACGATACGCTTTCCAATAAGGATATTAAAGTTGGACTGAATGACAGACTCGCTTTTGTAAAGCATCTTTTTAATGACAGTACAGAGGATTTCAACCGTGTGATATCCCAGTTGAACACCATTGACACTGAGGAACGCTCTATTGCTTTTATTGAGAATATGGTCAGGCCGGATTACAATGACTGGCAAGGGAAGGACGACTACGTTAACCGATTTATGGGTTTGATCGAAAGGCGTTTTGCCTAATAATTCAATACCGTTTTAGCATTTAAAGTCCCGCTGCCAGGCGGGCTTTTTTTGTCTGCTCCGGAGGCAGCTAATTTTAGTATCTTTAGAATTCGCGAAACGACCACAGCTATATTTTATGAAAACACAAAAGATTGTTTACTGGATCGCCACCTCCCTCTTCAGCGCGATCATGTTGTTCTCTGTTTACAATTACTTTTTTAATCACGAAGCAATAAAAGGCTATTTTGAGGCTTTTGGCTATCCAACCTACCTGGTTTATCCTCTTGCCATAGCAAAGATCCTGGGGTTAATTGCAATTTGGGGGAATTTCTCAAAATGGTTAAGGGAATGGGCTTATGCCGGCTTCTTCTTCAATACACTTTTGGCTTTTTTTGCGCATTATATGTTCAATGGGGCGGATTATCTGTTCTCTCTGCTAGCACTTGCAGGGGTATTACTGTCTTATTTTACAGGGAGAGCCGTTCGGCCCTGATCACTTATGGAAAAACTGTATTTAGTCCCAACGCCTATTGGTAACCTGGAGGATATTACGCTTCGGGCAATTTCGGTATTAAAAGAGGTAGATCTTATTCTGGCTGAAGATACCCGGACCAGCGGAAAACTTCTGCAACGTTATGAGATCAGTACCCCGATGCAAAGCCATCATATGCACAATGAGCATAAAACCCTGGACGGGATCATTAAACGCCTTAAAAGTGGTGAACAGATCGCATTGATCTCGGACGCCGGAACCCCTGCAATCTCAGACCCGGGATTTCTGCTTACACGGGCCTGCGTGGAGAACGACATCCCTGTGGAATGTCTGCCTGGTGCGACGGCTTTTGTACCGGCCCTGGTGCAAAGCGGCCTTCCTAACGACCGATTTGTATTTGAGGGTTTCCTTCCACCTAAAAAAGGAAGGCAAACCCGTTTAAAACAGTTGGCCGAGGAATCCCGCACCCTGATCTTTTATGAATCCCCCTATAAATTACTCAAAACCCTATCGGATCTTTCCGAATACTTTGGGGCGGACCGAAGGGTCAGCGTGTCCCGGGAATTGACAAAACTATATGAAGAGACTATCAGGGGAACTTTGGAAGAAGTACAGGAACATTTTAAAAATAAAGCTCCTAAAGGAGAATTGGTAATCGTAGTGGCAGGGAAAAAAGATGGAAAAACTTCTGGATGATATCAGGTCTTGCGTGGTGTGTGAATCCTATTTGCCATTGGGTCCAAGGCCCATAGTAGCGGCACATACCGATTCCAGGATCATTCTTATCGGGCAGGCACCCGGGGCCAAAGTTCACGAGACGGGTATACCCTGGGATGATCCCAGTGGTAAACAGCTTAGAAAATGGTTGGACGTTTCGGACCAGGTCTTCTACGACGAAAAGAAAATGGCCCTGATCCCTATGGGCTTTTGCTATCCTGGAAAAGGCAAATCCGGAGATCTGCCTCCCCGGCCGGAATGCGCTCCGCTTTGGCACGGCCCCTTATTAGAACCCATTGCGGATGATGCATTGACATTACTTATAGGCGGATATGCTCAAAAGTACTATTTGGGAGAACGGGCACAGGCTAATCTTACCGAAACCGTTCGAAACTATCAAGAATACCTGCCTCAATACTTCCCCTTACCACATCCTTCACCCCGTAACCGCTTTTGGCTTTCAAAAAATCCCTGGTTTGAGGAGGAGGTTTTGCCGGAGCTCAAGGCCCGTGTCAGTAAACTTTTGCTGTAAAGAGAAGTAATCAGTCGGCAAATAGATCTACAAAGGAAAAGGACCTGCCGCTGAAAAGGCCTTTATCTGAAAGTTTCAGGTCCGGGATTACGAGCAGCGCCATAAAGGAGAGTGTCATAAATGGAGCACGAAGTTGGCTTCCCAGGGATTTCGCCATGCTGTCCAATTCCTCGTAAGCCTTTGCGACCTCCAGGCCTCCCTTGTCGCTCATTATACCGGCCACGGGTAGCGCCAGGCATTGATGTCCCGCATCGCTGACACAAGAAATTCCCCCTTTGTTCTGAATGATAAGGTTTACGGCTTCGCACAAAGCCTCGTCTGTGGTTCCGACGGCAATGATGTTATGCGAATCATGGGCAACCGAACTGGCGATAGCACCTTTTTTGAGTCCAAAGTTCTTAATGAAACCCACCGCAGGTTCAGTATTCTTATAGCGATTGACCACGGCCACCTTGAGGATATCTTTTTGGATATCGGACGAAAGGCCTCCCTTGTGGACCGGGATCGAAGCCTGAATCTCGTTGGTGATCAACTCCCCGTCCAAAGCTTCAATGACCCGGATATTTGAGGAGTCCGCGGAAACGAAAAAGTCTTCCGGACGCCTGGGATCGCATTCAAAATTGTTAGGCGTGGAAAAGGGAACAGTACCTATTAATGATCGGTTGTTTTTTGCTACACATTCCCCGTTGATGAAGGTTTGAAGCACCTTAAAATCCACCAGATCGTCTATCAGGATAAAATCCGCGGCATCTCCTTCGCGAAGCTGCCCTACATCCATATTGTAATGGGCAATGGGGTTCAGACAGGCTGCCTGAAGTACTTTGAAAACATCCATGCCTTTGGCTACGGCCCTGGCGCAAAGCTGATTGATATGTCCTTTAACCAGATCGTCCGGGTGTTTATCGTCTGAGCAGAACATCATATTTCCGTAGTGTTCTGGCAACAGATCGATCAGCGCTTCAAAATTCTTGGCTGCGCTTCCCTCGCGTATAATAACTTTCATGCCCCGTTCCAGTTTTTCCAGGCCCTCGGCATAACTGAAGCATTCGTGGTCCGTACTAATGCCTGCCTCGATATACTTTTGCAGCTCGGGGCCCATCAGGCCAGGGGCGTGCCCGTCTACCGGCTTTTTGTGGGCATGGGCATGGGCTATCTTTTGGTAAACCTCCTCATCGTCCGTCAGTACCCCGGGATAGTTCATCATTTCCGCCAGGTAATAGATATCCGGAAGGGATAGTAATTGATCGATCCCATTGGCGTCGATAGTAGCGCCCGATGTCTCAAAACTAGTGGCCGGAACACAGGAAGGCGCTCCAAAATGGAATTTTAGCGGTACTTTCCGCCCGTTTTCTATCATAAAGCGCACCCCATCAGCGCCCAATACATTGGCTATCTCATGAGGATCTGAAACCGTTGCCACAGTACCTTGCAGCACTGCAAGCCTGGCAAATTCCGATGGTACCAACATGGAACTCTCAATATGAACATGCGCATCAACGAAACCCGGAAGAATAAAATGATCTGCCGCCTGCTTTATCTCGCGGACGGCGCTTATCCTGCCATTACTAAAAAGAATCTCCGCGGGATAGATCCTGCGGCCTGGAATGTCTACCAGCTGCCCATTAATTCTTGTCATTTACGCGTGCTTACCTTTTTCCCAACCGTGTTTTCCAAGATATTGTTCGCCGCTTTCCACAGCACCGGATTCAATAGTAGTTCCCATGGAATCATTCCATCGGTTGAGGTAACCGAATAGGGAGATTACCCCAAGCATTTCAACGATCTCTCCTTCATCCCAATGTTGATACAGCCGCTCCTTGATCTGGCTGTCTACGGCATTCGGAATTTGGGAAGCCGCTAGTGAAAAATCCAGTGCGGCCCTTTCAGCCTCGGAGAAGGCGGGGTGAGTGCGGTATTCCCATATGTTGTCCAACTGTTCCTGCTCCGCGCCGTACCTTTCTGCAGCTCTGATCGCGTGGGCCTGACAGTAGCGGCAACCTGTAGAATTGCTGCTTACCCAGGCGATCATACGTTTTAGGGCTGAGGAGACCCTTCCTTCGTTGGCCATTACGGCTTTGTTCAGGTTGATAAATGCTTTTGAAATAGCTGGCCTGTGCTGCATAGTGAGCACAGAGTTTGGGCAAAACCCAAGGGTCTCGTTGAAAAACTCTGCGAGTTCTTTGGTCTTCGGATCGTGGTTCGGATCAAGGGGTTGGACAAGCGCCATAATTGCGTTTTTAAATTGTATTTTTGAACCCACAAGAAACAAAAAATAATGAGCACTACAAATCATATCTCCACCAAATGGATGGGCAATATGGCCTTCGAAAGTACGAATCCATCAGGCTTAAATCTTACTATAGATGCGAGTCCAGATGATGGGGGCGAAGGTAAGGGGCTACGCCCAAAAGCCCTGATGCTGTCCAGTTTGGCCGGCTGTTCCGGCCTGGATGTTGCCTCCCTGATCAGGAAAATGAAGCTGGAAGTGGATGATTTTTCCATAGAGACGATCGCGAACCTTACAGATGAGCATCCGAGGTATTATGATTCAGTTACTGTTGAGTACCACTTTCACGGCAGCAATTTGAAAGAGGAAAAATTGAATAAGGCTGTGGATCTTTCCGTTGAGAAGTACTGCGGCGTAATGGAGATGTTCCGAAGGTTTGCCGAATTAAAAATAGTAACCGTTTTTCATCATAAAAGTTAATACAAGTAATACGCAATATCATTGCAGGAAGAAACACTAATTTTGATTATAACAGACAAAATAAGGCGTGTTTCATTTCAAATTTCGTCTTAGTACTTAAAACCTAACACCTAAAACTGAAATTTCTACACGAGACTCATGCGCTGGACCCTCAAACCGAAACCGGATGCTGCCAAAACACAGAAGCTGGCCACTGAGCTGAATGTGGAGCCACTGGTAGCGCAATTATTACTCCAGCGTGGAATTGACAGCTACGATGAAGCCAGGAAGTTTTTCCGGCCACGGTTGAGCGACCTGCACGATCCATTTCTTATGCAGGATATGGACAGGGCGGTAGACCGTATCCGAAAGGCCATCGAGAATGAAGAAAATATTTTGGTCTATGGGGATTACGACGTTGATGGTACCTGTGCTGTGGCCCTGCTTTCTTCATATCTAAAGAAGAATTATCGCCGAGTGGCGATTTATATACCCGATAGGTATACCGAGGGTTACGGGGTTTCTTTGCAGGGGATAGATTATGCTGAAGACAACGGGATAAGCCTGATCATTGCCCTGGATTGCGGGGTAAAGGCCATTGAACAGATCGCATATGCCAAAGAAAAAGGTATTGACTTTATTGTCTGTGATCACCACAGGCCCGGAAAGGAACTTCCGACGGCGATTGCCGTTCTTGACCCTAAGCGCCAGGATTGCCACTATCCTTATGACGAGTTGTGTGGTTGTGGGATCGGCTTTAAACTTGTTCAGGCATTAGCTCAGGGTTCCGGTTATAAAGTAGATGATCTCATACCCTATCTGGACCTGGTCGCTACGGCAATAGGAGCAGATATCGTTCCGATAACCGGAGAGAACCGGGTGCTGGCATATCACGGCCTGAAAGTGATCAACTCCAATCCACGGCCCGGGTTTAAAGCAATAATCAATACCATTAGTAAGAGCCGTTTGAGCATAACCGATGTGGTCTTTATTATCGCTCCGAGGATCAACGCGGCCGGAAGGATGAAACACGGGGAATATGCGGTGAACCTGCTGACGGAAACCAGGGATGAGCAAGCCAGGGTCAGTGCAAAGGAAATTGAACAATTCAATACGGATCGCAGGCATCTGGATCGCGAAATTACAAAAGAGGCCCTGGCTCAGATAGCCCATAATCAGGAGGAAGAGCGGTTTACCTCCGTGGTATTTTCCGAAAACTGGCATAAAGGGGTTATCGGGATTGTTGCTTCTCGCCTTACCGAGACCTATTACCGACCAACCCTGGTTTTTACGGAAAGTGGTGGAAAGTTGGCGGCCTCCGCTCGCTCTGTAAAAGGCTTTGACGTATATAATGCCCTGGAAGGCTGCTCGGAGCATATAGAGCAATTCGGAGGACATAAGTATGCAGCTGGTTTAACCCTGGCCAAAGAGCAATACGGGGCATTTAAGGAAAAATTTGAAGCGATCGTAAAAGATAGCATCGATCCGAACCTGCTGGTACCAGAACTTTTAATAGACTCCCAGATATACATCGGTCAGCTAAGGCCAAAACTCTATCGGATCCTTAAGCAATTTGCACCTTTCGGTCCGGGAAACCGGGCCCCGGTCTTTATGGCGAACCGGCTGAGAGATAACGGTTATGCCAGGGGGGTGGGAGAAGAGGGAAAACATTTAAAACTGAGTGTAGTTCAGGAAGGTGGTCTCCTTGGAGGAATTGGGTTCAATCTGGGTGAAAAGCTGGATCTGGTAAAAGATGGTAAATCTTTTGATGCCGTGTTTAGCCTGGATGAAAATGAGTGGCAGGGCAGGGTGAGCCTGCAATTACGCCTAAGGGATATTCGGGAATCTACGGCTTAACAACAGTCAGGAAATGAGGCGGTAATGAATATGTAGTTGGATGAACCTTATAATATATTATTTATAATTAATCTAAATAAAAATAAATTAGTAGATTTGGATTTGCTTTCTAAACATCCCTCTACCATGCAGGAAATTGATCCTATTTACTATAACAAGCTGGGTATTTGCTTCTATTGGAAGCGAGGCACTGTCAAAGACATTCAAAAAGTTCAGTTGGTTTTCCGGGACAGCTGTATACTTTTAAGCCCTGAAGAGCTTCACAAGTTTTACGATTCCATATCCACATTGGCGACAGAACCACCACTTTGTTCGGATTGCAAAGAAAATGATTCCTGCAGGTCTCTGCTTTTGGAAACCCCTATACCACAACTGTGTTTTGCAGTAAGCTACAAGGAACTCCAGGGGATTTCCGACCTGATCAGAGGCACACTTTTTCAGTTGGATCTGGAAAAATACCTGGATAAGCTCTGTGGCAATTAGGTTTGCAGTTTGTGTAGCCTGAGTTTTTTACCGTCGAAAACGGCATAAGTGAAGTAGGAGATCCAGTCTCCCAGGTTGATGTATGTAGAAGATTCATTTAATGGGATCTCCATGGGGAGATGGCGATGCCCAAAGACAAAATAATCGTAATGCTGCTTTTCCAGTTTTCTCTTGGAATATTGTACCAGCCATTCCTTTTCTTCACCCAGGAATTTAACATCCTCATCTCCGGAGATCAATTTGTTTTTTAAGGAGAAATACTGGGCGAGCCGTACACCCAGGTCCGGGTGCAGCCACCGATAGCACCACTTGGCGAGGGGATTTGTAAACACTTTTTTCATGCGTTTATAGCCCTTGTCTCCGGGCCCCAGCCCGTCTCCATGACCTACAAAAAATGAGGTATCGTTCAAAAGATATTGTTGTGGTTTATGAAAAACGGGAATATTCAGCTCCTGTTCAAAATACCCATTCATCCACAGATCGTGATTGCCGACAAAATAGTATACAGGTATTCCGGAATCAGTAATTTCTGCCAGCTTTCCCAAAGTTCGGGTAAAGCCTTTAGGGACTACGGTTTTATACTCAAACCAAAAGTCAAACAGATCACCTAGTAAAAAAATGGCCGCCGCATCCTGTTTTATTTCGTCTAACCAGGAAACAAACTTCTTTTCCCTCTCCAGGCTTTGAGCCATGTCTGGTGCCCCAAGATGGTTGTCACTGGCAAAATAGATCTTTTCGCCTTCGGGAAAGCTTATGGTTTTCATTTGGCAGTAAAGATACGTAAAGCGTTGAAGCTCCCAAACGCTCGCCTAGTTGTCTGCAGCGTACCACTCCGCATAAGCGGTTTCCGTCTCTCGCAGTTTCAGAGAGTGCAGCTTAATGGTATCCGGCAGCCTCTTTTGGATCTTATTCGCAAAATCCACCACCATATTCTCACTGGTAGGCTGGTAGTCCGCAAGGATGATCTTATGGCCCCTTTTCTCCAGTTCCCGGGCCAGTTCTATATGTGGGGTATTCTTATTAAAAACCGTGGCGTGATCAAAGGGGTCCACCACTTCTTCCTTGACGATCTTTTTCAGGTCTCCGAAATCAATGACCATACCCAGCTTTACGTTCGAAGTATCCGTAATCGGCTTTCCAATCACGGTTACGGACAACTTATAACTGTGCCCGTGTACGTTTTTACATTTACCATCATAGCCGTATAGCGCGTGGCCGGTTTCAAAGTTGAATTGCTTTGTGATTCGAATATTTTCCATGAGCAAGATTTGCTCTGCAAAGGTAGGTAATCTTTGCAATGGAAGGTCCGAATTCGGATTCAGGAAGCTTCTTTTGTCAACACCCCTACCTGATCGTATTTTTTTGGCCTTACTTTCAAGCCGAACAGCGGCCTGATAGCCCTCCAACGGCGAATCCCAAACTCATAAAGTATCCAGGAGATCCCGAAAGTTCCCAGAGTGAGTACCAAAAACTTGGGAACAAAACCCCAATTGAGGTCCATTAGGTAATACCCAATGCTTATGGTTACGGTCTGATGGAGGATGTAAAAGGGATATACAGCTTCATTGCAATAGGCGAGCAATTTACTGGGTTTGTTGAGGTACCTGGCACCATAGCCGAATATGGCTAATATCCATGACCAGAGGTTGAAAACTTTCAAAAAAGCCTCTGTAAAATGGCGTACAGTGCTGTCTTCAAATGTCAGAATGGTTGCCAGCCAAACTGTAAATCCTACTATCCCACATTTAAGAAACAGGCGCCGTCGCTGAGCGGCAATTTCCCAGAAGTTATTGCGGGAGGCCATCAAAAGAAAACCGTAGAAAAAAAGGAAAACATAGAACACCAGGGTGAACCAATCCCCAACCAAGGCGTGAGTAACCGGAAAGAAGGGTTCCAGAAAGGCTTCCGCAAGATACAGCGGAATAATAAGCCAGAACAGTCCAAAAGGCTTATTCATTTGCCTGCGAATCCATCTCAACAGCCCATTATCGGGATTATTTCTCAATTTTAGAAAAGCAGGGATCAGGATCAGGGAGAACAAAAACAGATAGGGAAGGAACCACAGATGATGCCAGCTAAAATTCCCTTCCGCATAGATGCCTATAAAAGCACGGGACGGCCAGAAATCCAAATATCCACCTTGAAATTGCCCGTTGGCCAGGCGCTCGAAATATACCTGAGGCGGAACGATCAACAACATACCTACAGCAAGAGGGATATACAGACGTACAAAGCGCTCCAAGGCAAATTGCTTACCCGATCTTTTATTCAAAGCATAGTAGGTACCCATACCGGATATTACAAAAAGTATGGGCAAACGCCATTGATTGAGGAACAACATTGGGTAGCGCAACCACCCATAGATATCGTTGTTCTTAATATGCCAGCCCCAGGGGACAAAGAACATGCCCACATGATATAAAATGAGTAAACCAAAGACCAACACCCTTAACCAATCCATATCGTACCTACGCATAACTTCAGAATTTTTTCCAAAGTTAGGCGGGAAGGAGATGCGAAATTGAAAGTTGTGATGATGAACAAGGATTTGTGATGAATGTCAAGGCAGGGGATCAAACAGCCTGATAATGCGCCTCAAATACCGGGATCATGTTTCTGGAGACCGTAACAATCTCATCGGAATTCTGAAGTTGCAAGCGGTAGCCCTGGGCATTGCCGCTAACGGAACTAACGTAATTCATGTTAACCAGATAAGAACGGTGCGTTCGAACGATATAGTTCAGAGAGGCCAATTGATGCTCAAGGTCCTTAATGGAGATCCGTTTAAGTAGTTTTTCTATTGAATCATTGTTTAGAAGACAGATCTCCACATAATTCCCTTCCGAGCGCGCAAAAATGAATTCCCGGCTTTCCAGGTGAAAGTCGTCACTCTTTAAATGTGTTTTTATAAAGATCTTACTGTTGTCTACTACCTCCTTTTGCCTTCTTTCAAGGTTACTGGCCTTTTGCATGTTTCTGTAATAAAGCCTGCTGAAATTGGCGGGGACCAGAATGAGAATAAAAAGGATCCCTACCATAAAAGTGTTCCTGACTTCCTCGATCAGATACCCCAGACACCAGTTATAAGGATTGTCATAAATAATATCCCTGATCAGGAATTGTCCTATTCCGGTGAACAATAAGAAGGTTGCGAGCGTTGCAATCTCCTTACCCACATTCCAATTATTTCTAAGTCGTGGAAAAACCCTAAAAAACAGGAAAACAAGAAAAAACAAGAATAGCGCCGTAAGGGTGTGAACAAAGGATATCGCCAAATAACTCATTCTATGTTCTGCCGTATTCACATTGAATGGCATAAAGAAGTAATTGAATCCAAACCCCATTAGAAAGAGTATGCCGAGAATGATGAAAAATGACTTTCCCTCGTAATAGAAGGGGTAGGGTTGTTTTATAAACTTTCGGACAGCAAAGCTCATAGGCTACGGCAGAATTACCTTTTAAACCTTCTTCTTCGGCGAACTCTATTGATCAGATATACCACTACTACCAAGAGGGCCAGCAGGGGAAGGACAATATCACTATTAATGAAATTCAGAATATCCATAAGTCTTATTTCTTAAATGCGCTTAAGGCCGACTTGGTTTCTTCGGAAAGTGCGAGCCTTCCGGACATTTCTGCCCGTTTTTCCAGCAGATCACCCCAATCTTCCGTGCCTTCCCACAGAACCTGTTTCATCTTTTGCAGGGCCTGAGGGTTGTAAGAAGCCAGTTTTTGGCATAAGAAATGAATTTCTTTATCCATGGTCTTGATATCCTCAAAAACCTTTGAAAACAAACCTTTTTCCTGTGCCCAATAGGCGTTCTTCCATTCTGTAGGGGCGAGCGCCATTTCGGCTAGTCCTGCTTTTCCGATCTTTCGTTCTACAGCCGGGGCAATAACCAGAGGTGCAATTCCGATAGTTAATTCGGACAGCCTGGTGGCAGCTGCCACCGTTGCCACGGCGTAATCACAGGCCGCTATCAGCCCTACACCTCCACCAACGGCCTTGCCTTGGATCCTTCCCACTATGGGTTTGGTACATTGACGCATGGCATTGATTACTTTGGCGAATCCCCCGAAAAACCGCTTTCCTTCCTCCAGGTTGGAGATGCTTATCAACTCATCAAAAGAAGCACCCGCACAAAAAGCCCTGTCCCCTTCAGATCTTAAGAGGATCAAGGAAACCTCATCGGCCTCCGAAAGTTTGTCAAATTCTTTGGCTAATCGGTCCAGCAGTTCTCCTACAAAGGAATTACTGGCCGGATGGCCGAATTCTACTGTTGCGACCCGGTCTTCTATCTTGGTATAAAGGCTTCCGTTTTGCCTGTCTGTCCCCATGACTGTTGTTTTATCCAAAATTAAGCCTTTTGCAAAAGCGGGCGAAATTTTCGCCTAAACTTGAATACCAGGGCCCCACCGCGGATGGCCATCCAGACTACAAAGGCTATCCAAATTCCGGCCAGCCCCCATCCCATGATCTTCCCCAGGAAGAGTACGGGCACAAAACCCAAAAATGTGGCCAAGATCAGTACATTTCTCAGATAACGCATTTCGCCAAGTCCCTTAAAAAGCCCGTCAAGCACAAAAGCAACGGTATTCATAGGAAAGCCGAGCAGTACTATAAAGAAAACCGAATAGAAAGTATTCAGGACGATCGCTTCGTTGGAGAACAGCTCACCGGCCTGCCGGTAAAATACAAATCCCAAAAAGGTAAGTACCAAACTTACAGCTCCGCCGTACCAGCTTATTTTTTGTGCAAGTTTCCAAAGGCCATTGTAGTCTTTTGCCCCCAATAGTCGCCCTCCCAGAATGTTCCCCGCTGCTCCGTAACCATCGATAAAGAAAGCCGCGAAAAGCCAAAGATTGATCGCAATGGTATGGGCACCAATGACGGCATCTCCCAATGCTGTTGCCTCCCTTACCGCCAGTATCAGAGCGGTATTCAGGGCTATGGCCCGAACAAAAAGGTTGAGGCTCATCACTACAAGTCGACCCAGTTCCGGATGTATGGGAAAGCGAAGTCTCAGACTGATGTCCGTCTTCGTTACCAGGAGTATAAATGCCATTATTGCCATTACCCCCTGAGCAATGAGACTTGCCCATGCGGCACCTTCCAGATGCATAGGTTCAATAAAGCCGTCATATCCGTAGACCAGTAAAAAATCCAGAATAATGTTGAGGACCGCCCCTACTATGGCTATAAGCATGGGCCAAAAGGTATTCTGCAATCCGCGGAAAATCCCCATTACGGCAAAAACGAACAGCGTTAACGGAAATCCCCATACCCTGATGTCATAATAGGCAACGCAGTATTCCAGGATCTTTCCGGAGGCGTTGAGAAGAATAAAGATCTCTTCACGAATAAAAATTGTGGAAAGCAAAAGGATACCACTCAGGGAGATATTAAAGAAAATTGCCTGGGCGGGCAGTGCTCTGACTTCGCTCAATTTACCGGCACCCAGGTACTGGGAAATTATGGCGGAAATTGCACTACGGGTCTGTCCGAGGATCCAGATCAGCATGGACAAAAAAGACCCTACGATCCCCACTGCTGCCAGAGACTCAATACCATCAATCGGAATATTCCCTACAATCGCGGTATCCGTAATGGACAAAATGGGTTCGGCGATCCCGGCAATTGTGGCGGGTACGGCCAGCTTGTTTATTGTCTTACGGTTTATTACTGCTTTCAAGATTGATAATTCTAATAATTTGGCCTACTGCAACGATTGATTTTCCGCGAGTTACAAACAAAATCATTGGCTAAATGAGTTTCTTTAACATTCGGGGATTTCCAGTATCTTTGCACTGCAGATGAACATGCCGGTGCCCGATAAAGACGCAAATTTAGACTAATAAATCCTAATCCTATGAAGAATATCCTGGTACCCATTGGCACCTCTCCAAATTCTCATGAAACCTTGCAGTACGCTGTAGATTTCGCATCTCAATTTTCCGCGCAATTGTTTGCCCTTGATGTTTTTAACTTTTCTGCCGGGGCTGGTGCACTGGCCAATATTGGAGAAAAAGTAGAACAAAGCACCAAAGACCGGTTAAAGGGTGTAATTGACCAGGTAGATGCCAAGGGTGTGGACATAAAGATCGCCACTTACAAAGGGGATCTGGTAGACGGGCTTAAAGACATCAACAAAGAGTTGGGGATAGACCTGATCATCATCGCACCAAGAAGCAACGACATCAAAGAGGAACTCTATCTTGGAAATACTTCAGGAGCCATTATTAAGAAGACCAATATCCCAACCTTGATAGTGCCCAAGGGTACCGTATTTGAACCCTTTAAGGTAGCGCTAACCGCCTTTGGTTCCGGTGTCTTAAAACGCAAGCGCGCTTTGGATCCGCTCATAACCATGAAGAACAGGTTCCGATTCAAGGTAAACTTACTTCTTGTTAAGAATCCCGGATATTCCGATGAGGACCTTAAGGTAAACACGGCCTTAATGGATATTAGCTCCCAAATGACAATAACGGAGCACGCCAATACCTATCTGGGGGTACTGGAACATTTTCAGGCTCAGCATCCGGATCTGCTTTGTGTTTTTCGACGGAAACGAGGCTTTTTTAAGAACCTCTGGGAAAAGAATACGGTTCCAAAATCTGAGTTTTCAGCCCGTATTCCCGTGTTGATCCTTAGTGTTAAGAAGGACTGATCCAAATTTCATCAATGCGATTTTGAAACTAATTTAAAAATTGGTTTCTTTGCTGTTCCTTTTAAAAAGAGGGATTAGCTCGGCTTCTTTTATTGCGAGAGCCTAGCTCAGTTCCTTTTATTTCGGGGGATTAGCTCAGCTGGCTACCCGCCCGTACCGAACGCTACGTTCGGGCGGGGAGCGCTCAAAAGCATGTACCAGGTATACGTTCTATACAGTAATGATTTTAATCGCTATTACATAGGCATGTCTGTGGATGCTAAGAAGAGATTGGCTGAGCATAATTCGGGAAGGACAAAAAGCACAAGTCCATTCACTCCGTGGAAACTGGTACATGTAGAGACGTACCATACCAGGCCAGAGGCAAGAAAGAGAGAAAAGTATCTTAAATCTGCTGCAGGGAGAAGATGGCGAAAGGATAATATAAGAATTGACATGATGGGGGATTAGCTCAGCTGGCTAGAGCGCTTGCATGGCATGCAAGAGGTCACCGGTTCGACTCCGGTATTCTCCACAAAAGCCCTCCACAGCTCAGGCAAAGGAGGGCTTTTCTTTTCAATTACCGACAGCATAGCAATTCAATACAGGCTGTCTTTTTTTAAACAGAAAATGAAGTATATGGATAGTCTTAAAGATAAGGTAGCTTATATAACCGGAGGATCTAAAGGAATAGGCTACGGCGTGGCCAAATCGCTTCTTGATGCAGGTATGAGGGTGGCGATCAGTGGCCGGTCCAGGGATAGTATTGAACAGGCCGTCAAAGATCTTGGTTCCTCCGACAGGGTTTTAGGATTGGTTTCCGATGTAAGCGTCCCAGAGGATGAAAACCGGGCAATTAAAGATATTCTGGCAAAGTGGGGCCAGGTAGATTTGGTGCTCGCTAATGCGGGTGTGGGTCATTTTGCGCCTGTTGAGGAATTGGAGTACGATGCCTGGCACAATATGATCAATACCAACCTTAACGGGGTATTCCATACACTAAAAGCCGCCATTCCAGCGCTTAAAAACTCCAAGGGATACTATATGACCCTGGCAAGCCTTGCCGGGACCAATTTCTTTGCTACAGCAGCCGGGTATAACGCTACAAAATTTGGTGTTGTCGGGTTTACACAAGCAGCTATGCTCGACCTCAGGAAATACGATATAAAGGTCACTACTATAATGCCGGGTTCGGTGGCGACTTATTTTAACAATAATGAGCCGTCAGAGAAGGACGCGTGGAAAATACAGCCGGAAGATATCGGGCAGTTGGTTGTGGACTTGTTGCTTATGCCGGCCAGGACATTGCCTAGTAAGGTGGAGATGAGGCCAAGTCGTCCGGACAAAAAGTAACCCTTAAACTTCCTTTTCTTTAAACGGAATTTCCGGATCACAGATTTCTGAAATCAGACGGATCAACTGCTCCTTAAAGCGATCCAGTACAGTCTGAACTATAGCCATGTCCTTGCTGCGACTGCCTTTTTTCTCTTTGGTAGCGAATGGAAGAAATCCTGATTTTAGGTTCTTAAAGGAGATTACGCCAGCATTAATTGGTGTAATAATGGGGTCTTTATGATATAGAAGGACATAACAAAGTAATTGGAAAGCCTTACTCTTGTCGTATTGCTCAATGAGATCTGCCCAGTCTATCAACTCAAGATCAGAATGGGAAACGCTTCCGGTTTTGTAATCAATAATGCGGAGAAGCCCGTCTTTTTCATCTATACGGTCAACGGTGCCTTTTAGCACAACCTCATGCTCAAAACTCGGGATGCTTAGGCTGAGTTGCTCGCGTAATTCCAGAGCCAGGATCTTGATGCGGTGCTTTTTAACTTCAAGGATCTCCTGATCCACAAAGTTTTCTATGTACCGTAGGATTACGTTAAATGCGATGAGGTTTTTTCCTCTTTTGATGGGTGTTTTGGAGTAGTATCGAACAAAACAGCTTTCAACCACGCTCTTAATATCTGGTTTCAGTGCTTTTAAGGCATCTTCAGAAAGGAATTGACCTATAAAGGGTTTGTACAGTACTTCCAAAGCGTGATGAACGATAGTTCCCATGGTGTTGGCTGCAATGGTTTCTTCCACTTCAGCCACTTCCCTTATCCCAAGGATCTCCACCTTATAAAACTCCATGGGGTTTCTGATATATCGGGCCAGGGCCGTTGGAGAGAAACCAGACAGGGCGCGCTGCTGAATTTTCTCCAGCAGGTCCCGATCTTTTGAAATTTCAAGTGTCATATCGGTAGATGGATGTACCTCTGGTGAGGCTATAATATGGCTGAGCTCGTGCTGCTTGTTCGATTCGGTCAGCAGCTGTGCAATTAACCTGCTCCGCTCTCCTCCTTCCAGCACATCCGGTTCCGTGTTATAGAGCAGGAAAATGTTCTTAGCCCTTTGAAGAAGCCGGTAGAAGTGATACGTATATACCGCATCTTTTTCTTTGTAGGTAGGCAGGCCAAACTCTTTTTTTATGTCAAAAGGAATGAAGGAATTATTGGATTTCCCCGAAGGCAGTATACCTTCGTTGACGGAGGTAATTATTACGGTCTCAAAATCCAGGTTCCTGCTTTCCAGCATACCCATTAACTGTAAACCTTCAAGGGGTTCTCCCCGGAAATCAACGGTCTCAGACCGCAACAATTCATTGTAAAGCGCGGCGAGGGATCTTAAGTCCTTTAAAAAAGGGTAGCTACTGATCAAGGTCTTAAGTTGCGTAAAAAGGCTGTTAAACTCGTACAGGTATTCCAGTCCGAGGGGGTTTGCCCGCTTCTGAAATTCGGATTTCAGCATGGAGATCAACAAAATGCAATGGTCCACAAAAGCCTCCGGGTTCTGGGTATTCTCGAAAAAAAGAACCTCAACCAGACTTTCCGGAATGAGATTCAGGGACTGAAGTCGTGGAATATCCACAAAAACCCAGTTCTCTTCCTTGAGCCTTACCTGGAATAATGCAAGGACATCAGGATCTCTCTTTTCTGAGAAAAAGACCTGGAGATAGTTGTGTGTCAGTAATGCCAGGACGTTCTTGTAGAACCACCCCTGGGAGTCTTTGGTAAGGTGCAGCTCAAAGAACTGGGAAAACAGATCAGCTACCGGGGTTTTGAAGAGCGGGTATCCCATGGTTATGTTTACGCCATCTACCGTTTTGGGGATGGAATTCACCAGTGGATTCAAAAGGGTTTCATCTCCGAGTACAACCGCGGCTCGTTTTAGATCAAAATGGCCAGGGGCATTTGCTTCAAGGAGTTCGCCTACGTATTTCACCTGGGCAACGCTCTTTGGAGTCCCTATGATATTAATTTTCTTTTTCGAAAGATATTGATTCGATAGCCCCTTGAGGTCCTTGCCTTTCAGGAAATCCCAGCTTTTGATATGCTGCCGTATAAAGTGTCCCGCATCGTGAACGGGATCTTCTGTAAAGTGCACATCGGTATCCCAATAAATGCTTCCTTTGCCTTCGGATAAGATCTTCTGAATGATTTGGCTTTCCGCGGTGTTAAGCGCGTTAAATCCGATAAAAATAGTGGTCTTATTTGAGGTGTTTTTAAGATAACCCTCCAGCTCTGCGCAGGCTGTTCGGTAAATCAGGCCCTGGTATCCTATATGTTTTTTTAATAGGGCGGTTTTGAATTTTTCATACAGGGATTCAAGGGAATTCCAGAACTCCATATAATTTTTCAGCATTCCGGAGTTTTCGGGATTTAGTGACCAGTGGTTGACTTCCTGAACCGCACTCAGATAACCAAAGATCTTCTGTGGATCGACCAGATAACGGTCAATCTCATTAAAATCCTGGAGAACCACCTGACCCCATTTGGTGAACTCGTAAAAGCTGTCCTTTTGGCCATCGCCACTGCTTGAATAGGTTTGATATAGCTCAAACAACAAAAGCGTATTGGAGGCGTAATGCAATCCGGAGATCTTTTCAATAAAGGATTCTATGCTATATATCTCGGGAGCGAAAGAGGTTTGGGAAGCAGATCTTGCAATATAATTTTTGAGGAAAGTACCGGCTCTTTTACTGGGAAGGACCAGGGTCGTATCTGCTGAAATCAAGTCTTCGGACCTTAACTCATCTACGACCTCTTCCAGAAAACTTTTCATACTTAAAAATAAAAAAAGCTCCGCATTTGCGGAGCTTTTTATTTATGATTAAGGGATTTACCTCATTACTTGATCAGGTTAATCTCTACCCTTCTGTTTTGAGTTCTACCAGCTCTGGTATTGTTTGTAGCGATAGGCTTATCTTCACCGTATCCGATGGCGTTAAGTCTGTCAGATCCGATACCTTCGTTGATTAGGAAGTCTCTAACCGCATTCGCTCTTTCCTCAGAAAGTCTTTGGTTAAGCTTAGCACTACCAACGCTGTCTGTGTGACCTTCAACGGTAAACTTAGCATTTGGATACTCGTTAAGGATCTGGATGATATCTACCATTACTCCAGTAGACTCAGCTTTGATAGAAGACTTACCAGTATCGAACAAGATAGTTCTCGCGTAGTCATTCAATTGCTTCTGAACTTCTTCAGTTACTTCAGGACATCCTGCGTTAGCAACAGTTCCGGCAACGTCTGGACACTGATCATCTTTGTCAAGAACACCGTCACCATCTCTGTCTGGCCATGGGCATCCGTTGTTTTCAGCTGGACCAGCTTCGTTAGGACACTGATCATCTTTATCAGCTACACCGTCACCGTCAGCATCAGGACATCCGGCAAGAGCTGCAAGACCTGCTTCGTTTGGACAAGCATCGTCTTTGTCAGCGATTCCATCACCGTCAGAATCAGGACATCCGTTCATTTCCTTAGATCCGGCTTCGTTAGGACAGCTGTCTTTGCTGTCTTCAATACCGTCACCGTCAGAATCAGGACATCCGTTGAAAGCCTCTAGACCAGCAACTTCAGGACAAGCATCGTCTTTGTCATAGATACCATCTCCATCAGTATCAGTTCCTCCGAACTTGATAGAAAGACCTCCAAGGTGTTGGAAGTGTTTTACACCGTAATCCTCAAAAGCGTGCTTGTATTGAGTCTGAAGTGTTAAACCAATGTTGTCAGAGAACCAGTAGTTAACTCCGATACCACCATTTACAGTACCGGCACCGATCTCGTCTACCCAGGTATAACCACCACCTACTTCAACGAAAGGATCTAATTTGGTGTTTTTAAGAATTTGATATTTGATTGTTCCATCAACAGCGTAGTGAGAAAGGTCGTCCGCGCTTACATCTCCTAATTTACTGATACGGTTCAAAGAACCTCTAACGCCGACAGAAAATCCATCGCCTACAGACTTCGAAACGGCAACGTAAGAAATAGATGGAAGAATGTTCCAGTGATCATTCGCGTTGAAGTACTCGCTGAAAAGAGAGCCCGTTGGATAAGAAGCGTCTGAGTCATTAGTTGGGTAAACGTCAATCGCATTTACACCAAAGCTAACCTGCCAGGGATTATTTTCATCTTGCGCTTGTACGTTGTTAAACCCTAAAATAAGTAGGCCAACAACTAATAATCTGCTAAGCTGTTTCATGTTTGAATTTTTAAGTTTAAGTGTTTATTAGCTGCAAATGTAAGTTGTTAAATATTATTAACAAAATCAATTTCTCATTTTTTTAACGGCGTTTAAGCGGTAAAAACGGCATTTAAACGATTTTTAAAGCACGCCCAACTTCCTTAAAAGAGGCTATGGCTTTGTCTAAATGTTCCACCTCGTGAGCGGCGGATAACTGGACTCGAATCCGGGCTTTTCCTTTAGGCACAACCGGGTAAAAGAAGCCAATAACGTAAATACCTTTTTCCAGTAACATATCTGCCATTTGTTGGGACAGTTTGGCATCGTAGAGCATTACAGGCACAATAGCGGAGTCTCCTTCAATGATATCAAAACCGGCTTCTTTCATCCCCTTTTTGAAGTATCGGGTGTTGTAATCCAGCTTATCTCTTAATGCCGTGTCGTTGGCGAGCATCTCGAAAACCTTTATGGAGGCGCCAACTATAGCCGGAGCAAGGGAGTTAGAGAAAAGGTATGGCCTTGACCGTTGTCTCAGCATTTCTATGATTTCTTTCTTTCCGGTGGTGTAGCCACCCATAGCGCCTCCAAGCGCTTTACCCAGAGTTCCGGTAATAATGTCTATTCTTCCCATAACACCCTTTTCCTCCAACGTTCCTCTTCCGGTCTCCCCGATAAAACCGGTAGCGTGGCATTCATCTATCATTACCAGGGCGTCATATTGCTCTGCAAGATCACAAATGGTATCCAGAGGGGCCAGAAGGCCATCCATAGAAAAGACCCCATCAGTTACAATAATCTTAAATCTGCTGCCATCCGCTTCAGCCTGGATCAGTTGTTTTTCCAGATCTTCCATATCACTATTGGCATAACGGTAACGCTTGGCCTTACATAGCCTGACACCGTCAATAATTGAGGCGTGGTTCAGCGAATCGGAAATTATGGCGTCTTCCGCGGTCAATAATGGTTCAAAGACACCGCCATTGGCATCGAATGCCGCTGCATATAATATGGTATCCTCTGTACCGTAAAAGTCGGCGATCTTTGCCTCGAGCTCTTTGTGTATATCCTGAGTCCCGCAAATAAAGCGAACGGAAGACATGCCGAAGCCGTGAGAATCCAGGGTATCTTTAGCGGCCTGGATAACCTCCGGGTGCGAGGATAGCCCCAGATAGTTGTTCGCACAAAAATTGATCACCTCTTCCCCGCTGGCTATGGTGATTACAGCTCCCTGTGGTGAGGTAATGACCCTTTCTTCTTTGAATAAACCGGCTTCCCGGATACTTTCTAACTCTGTTTCTAAGTGTTGCTTGATCTTTCCGTACATATATTGATAATCTTAATACTTATACAAACCTTAGCGTAATATCTTCTGCGATATATACGATTATATTATTCTTTATCTCGAAACCCATCTCTTCGAGCGCCTCCGCATATGCCTTAAGCTGATGATGATGCGCTTCTTTCGGGATCCCGGTCTTATAGTCGATAATACTTGCCTGATTTCCCTGAAGTACCACCCGGTCCGGGCGCAAAATTAGGCCATTCTTTGTAATTATCTCAACCTCATTCCTCCCTTCGGCATTCTTGTTGTAAAACGCCCTCAGTTGCCGATGTGAAATAATACTCCGGACGGTATCTCTGAGGATCTCTTCCTGACCAGGTGGGATCTGTCCCTTGAGATCATGTGCCTTCAAGGCCTGTTCTACGTCCTCTTCAGACCCTATGTCTTCCATGATGGAATGTACCAGATTGCCCAGCTGAATAGCCTGTGCCCTCTCACTATCCCATAACATCCCGGATTTGGCTATAATGGCGAAATCCGATCGGTCTTTGGAAGTATAGCCGTGCTCAACGGTTTCCTGAACTGCTGAAAATTCCAGGGTCTTTTGTTTTGGAAGTTCTCCAAAGCTAAAAATGAGATTATTGGTAGTTCCAGGGGAGTTAGACTCAATAAAGTATTCAAACAGCTCTGAAAAGTACTTTGGGCTGGTCCGCCTGGTTTTGCTTGATTTTTTCTCGGTAAGAATATAAAGTCCCGAGATGGCACGGGTCAGGGCAACATACAGGAGGTTAAAGGTATCCAGCTCCAGTTTTTGCTGTTCGTCCTGATAGCGATCGGCAGCCTCTTGCCCGTACTGAAGAAGCTCCTGCTTTTTATTGATCAGTAGTTCTTGAAACCCTTCAAAATTTTGTTCCTCCACAGTTATCCAAAGTTTGGGATCAATCTCTTCGTATATATTGGAATTTGCAAAGGGATATATGACTATAGGAAATTCAAGCCCCTTGGCTTTGTGTATGGTCATAATCCTGACGGCATTGAGATCTTCCGGCGCAGAGATACTAAGGGAGTCCTTCTTTTTTTGCCAGTGTTCCAGGAATACGGGAATGCCCGCACCCTTAGACTGCTCAACCAGCAAAACCTCATCCAGTAAATGTGTGAGATAGGCATCCGAGCTTTCCGCAAGGCGAAATTGCCGTATGGAATACTCCAGGCCGTCGTATACAGAAAGCTGTGAAAGCAAATCCGCATTGAAACCGAATGCCTCCCTAAGGTAGGAAGGTAATTTTGCCAGGTTCCGCAAAATGAACTGATGCTTTTCGTCTACATCGACAGCCAGGAATCGAAGTAACTCAAAACGATGCTCATATTCTTCGGGTTGCAGATTGTGCAGTAGTAAATTGATCAGAAAACGCACTTTTGTACTATTTGCAAGCAAAAGGGTTTCCGAAGACACCATGGGGATGCCGTTTTGCATCAGAACGTCTGAAACCAGAAGTCCCTGTTTCCGTTTTCGGGTAAGAATACAAATATCTTTATAAAGGTAATTTCGCTCCCTCACCTCATTGATGATCTGAACTACCTTTCTGCAATAAGTAGTGTCCGGATCGGGATCGTTTTCAAGAAATTCCAGCTGTATGTAGCCCCCTTTGGCGGGGTTGAACTCCTGCCGGCTTTCCGCATAAAGGGACTGGTACTCCGGCTTGGACAAGAAGGAAGAGATGCTGCTGAAAAAAGAATTGTTGAATTTTACGATCTCCTCACGGCTCCTGTAGTTTCTCGGAAGCGTATGGACATCCGGAGCAACGGTAAAGGGATTGGTCTTTAAATTGATCAGGTTTAAGAATTGCTCGGCACGCCCTCCGCGCCAGCGGTAAATGGCCTGCTTGGCATCCCCTACCAGGGTCAGGGAACCGACTTTGCCCTGTTCATCTACACTTTCAAGAGCGTTGGATATGAGCGGGATCAGGTTATTCCATTGCATTTGGGAGGTATCCTGAAACTCATCGATAAAATAATGGCGATATTTTTCCCCCAGTCTTTCATATATATAAGGTGCAGGCTGGTCTTTGATCTCACGGGAGATCAATTGGTTAAATGCCGAGATTGGCAACTGCTCGCGTTCCTTTTCCAGTGCGCTTAACTCTCTTTGTATCGCGTTCAGGACGGTCATAGGTACGATATTGCCGTGGGCATTCTTCAGCATGGATCTTCTGAAAAAATCGCTCTTGATCCGCGAGAACAAGGCTGTAAAATCCGGCATCAACCCATCCATCAAACTTTTTTTACCCTCATCCGTACTTTTGTTGTATAAAGGTACCGAACCAAAATTCTGTTTCCATCCGGCCTTGAAATCTACGAAAAGGTCGCCCTCAGCTATCCGTAGGATGAACTTAGGGAACCAGGCGGATTTGAAATCTTCAAATTGCAGTTGATTCTCGTGAATGATTTCCAGGATCTGTTTCGCTTTGAGTTTCATTCGCTCTTCAGCCACCGCAATTTCCTGGAGCAATACTTTTCTCAGAGCTAAAAAGTCTTCGGTGTTTTTAACCTTGAGCGGTTCAAGATGTTCGGTTTGGGACTCCTCGAACAGTAGTTTACCCACTTTGGTGAGGTCTGTGGTAATTTCCCAATGCCTGTCTTCGTCTGCCTTGTCCAGGGCGAAGGCAATAAGCAGGGCGGTAAGCTTTTTGTCTTCCCCGGCTTTGTTCAATAAACGTTCAATGGCCTCATCCAGGAGAGCATTGGTATCCAGGACCACTTCAAAATTGCTCGGAAGTCTCAGGTCTTTGGCAAAAGTGCGGATAAGCCTGTGGTTGAACTTGTCTATGGTAGAAATGTCAAAGAAGGCATAGTTGTGAAGGATCTCTTTTAGTTTATGAGAAGACCTTTGCCGCAGTTGTTCTGAGGAAAAATCCAGCTCTTTCTCCAAGGCCTCAAAAAGCGGTTCGGCATTCGGACTGCATTTGGGTTGGCTGAACTCAAAGAGGCTCCCCAATATGCGCTGCTTCATTTCGTTGACGGCCTTATTGGTAAAAGTTACCCCGAGAATCTGTCTAAAACTGCGTGCCTGATCCGAAGAAAGAATGATTTTCAGATAGGCTTTTACCAATGTAAAAGTCTTTCCGGAGCCTGCGGAAGCATTGAAGATCTTAAAGGAAGTTTCCGGCACTTCGTTTTCTCTGCAAAATAAGGAATCTTATAGAGTTCTTATTATAGTTTAAGAGGAATAAATTGGTCAAAAAGCAGTAAATTTGAAGAACATGATTTATTAACTTAAAAACATAAAAAATATGGCTTTTGAATTACCGGCATTACCATACGCCTACGATGCCCTGGAACCGAATATAGATGCCAGAACCATGGAGATACACCATACAAAGCATCACAACGGTTATACCACGAAACTCAATGGCGCTATAGAGGGAACACCACTTGCCGACCAGTCCATAGAATCCATTTTGACCAATCTCGATATGAGCAATGGGGCCGTGCGAAATAATGGAGGTGGATTTTTCAATCACGCGCTTTTCTGGGAGATCATGTCTCCGGATGGTGGCGTAAGCCCTACGGGCGACCTTGCCGCTGCCATTGACGAGGCTTTCGGATCTTTTGATGGCTTCAAAGAAAAATTCAGCAACGCGGCCGCCACAAGATTTGGTTCAGGTTGGGCCTGGTTGTGTGTACATCCGGGGGGCAAACTAGAAGTGTGTTCTACACCTAATCAGGATAACCCCTTAATGCCCGATACCGGTTGCGAAGGATATCCCATCCTGGGGCTAGATGTCTGGGAACATGCTTATTACCTTAATTACCAGAATAGAAGGCCTGACTACATCAATGCCTTTTACAATGTGATTAACTGGGAACAAGTAGCGAAAAACTACGAAGCAAATAAGTAAAAACAGCTTCAGATCGTTTCGGTCATAAAACAAAAAAACCACCTGGCTTTATGCACAGGTGGTTTTTTTATTGGAAATAGAAAAGGGTGGAGAAGAATCCACCCTTTTCGTCCCAAATCTTACCATAAACTTAACCTACTTATGCTATGGCATTACTAAATTACTGGTATTGTGAGAAATAACAAAGAAATTTTAGGAAATTTTATAATTCAAACTGCGAAGTTACGGGCGTTTTGAAGGCGTACACCCAGTAAATCACAGGAATAGCGATAATTACCGCAAATAAAAAAGGCAGGATAACATCCTGCCTTTTTTCCCCAAATCTTACCATGAACTTAACCTACTTATGCTATGGTTCTCCAAAAGTAGGCTAAGAGAAGGAAGTGAAAAAAGGTTTTGGACAAACGTCTTTTAATTTGGTTGAAATGCGCACAGCAGTATTTTAAAGCACAAAAACTGAAGAAAACGTGTACAAAATCCACCCCTAAAACCAATAATTCGCACTGTACTTTTCAGATGAAATCTAATTCTACCTCGTGCGTTCTAAAAATTGACTCGGATTCCGCGGGAATTGTAAGAAAATGAGGGGTGAGTTTGAAGGAAGATATAATCGTGTAAAAATAAAAAAGGTGGAGTAGCCTCCACCTTTTTTGCCCCAAATCTTACCATGAACTTAACCTACTTATGCTATGGCAAGTCTAAAGTAAATGCCTGAAACGCTTTGCGACTAAAAACCCGATAAAATGTAGATATTATCGATGAAATGCACAATTTTATGCAGTTTATCGATAAACTGTCTAATAAGCCCTTTCGTTTTTGCCCTCGTAAAAGTTAACGAAGGCTTTGTTTACCACGCGATTTCCCCCTGGAGTGGGGTAGTTGCCTGTAAAATACCAGTCTCCCAGATTTTTTGGACAAGCCTGATGCAAATTCTCAATGGTCTGATAGATGATCTGTACCTCTGCCTTCATATCGGAAGGGCTTAATAACTCGCCTATCTTCCTGGATATCTGCTGGGCGGAAAACGGGGCATAGAATTCCTGGACATGATTGACCGCTTCCGCGTCCTTGCAGTTGAGTTGTTCTTTGCATTTGCTGTAGATCTCATCCACCAAATGGTAGGAATCGTTTTCCTTGTGAAGTTCCAGTGCCGCCCGGAATGCCACAAAATCTTCCAACTTGGCCATATCTATCCCGTAGCAATCGGGAAAACGGATCTGAGGAGCTGAAGACACCACGATGATCTTTTTTGGTGAAAGCCGATCCAGAATACGCAGAATACTTTTCTTAAGCGTGGTACCCCGAACGATACTGTCGTCAATGATCACCAGGTTGTCATCCTTGTTAACGGAACCATATGATATATCGTAAACGTGAGTGACCAGATCGTCCCGGCTACTGTCCTGTGTTATAAAGGTTCGCAGTTTGGCATCTTTGATGGCTACCTTTTCGATTCGGGGGCGAACCTCCAGGATTTTGTGCAACTCCTCACTGGTGATTGCCGAGCCTTTTGCCAGGATCTGCTCCTCTTTCTTTTTGTTGAGGTAATTCTGAGCCTCCTTTACCATACCCAGAAAAGAGGTCTCCGCGGTATTGGGAATATATGAGAAGACCGTGTTCTTAATGTCACCTCCTATGGATGCCAGTATTTGAGGAAAGAGCAGCTTGCCCAGTTCCTTGCGCTCCTGGTAGATCTCCTGGTCGCTACCTCGCGAAAAATAGATGCGTTCAAAGGAACAGGCCATCCTTTCACGCGGTTCCAGGATCTCTTCTGTGGCAACCCGGCCATCTTTTTTGATGATGATCGCATTTCCCGGATCCAGTTCCTCGACTTTTTCATAAGGAACATTAAAGACTGTCTGAATCGCCGGCCTTTCCGAAGCGATTACCACCACTTCATCGTCCTTATAAAAATAGGCCGGTCTGATGCCTGAAGGGTCTCTCAACACAAAAGCATCTCCATGTCCCAGCAAGCCGGCCATGGCGTATCCTCCGTCCCAGTTCTTGGCTGCTTTCCTCAGGATCTTGGAGATCTTTAACCTTTCGGCGATCAGCGGAGAGGCTTCCAGCTTGTTGTGGCCCTCCTTTTTGATCTCCTTGTACAGTTTGGCCACTGCATCGTCTAAGAAATGGCCTATTTTTTCCATAACGGTAATGGTATCCGCCATTTCCTTGGGGTGCTGCCCCAGTTGAACGAGGTTGTCAAACAACTCCCCTACATTGGTCATATTGAAATTACCCGCCACAATCAGGTTTCTATGCATCCAGTTGTTTTGCCTCAGGAAGGGGTGTACGCTTTCTATGCTGTTTTTTCCAAAGGTTCCGTATCTGACATGGCCCAGAAGCAGTTCTCCTATGTAGGGAATGTGCTTCTTTTGCAGCTCAGGATCGTCCGCGTATTCCGGATGCGCTTCCAAAGTGGTATTGATCCGATCATTGATCTGCGCAAAAATATCCTGAATGGGTTGTGATTGTATGGACCGTACCCGGCTCATATATCGCTCGCCGGGAGACATATCCATTTTGATGCTGGCAAAACCTGCACCGTCCTGTCCGCGGTTGTGCTGTTTCTCCATCATCAGGTACATTTTATTTACACCGTAAAAGGCTGTGCCGTATTTCTCCTGATAATAGGATAGAGGCTTTAACAATCGAATTAGTGAAATCCCACATTCGTGTTTAATGGCATCGCTCATCGCAAAAGAAATTAAAAAAGCCCCGTAATTCGGGGCATGTATCATTATTGCAGTTCGATATCAAATTGAGTCAGTTCTTTAAATTGTTGCAACCTTCTCCCGATCTCATGCCCGTCCAGGGCCAACATTCGCTCCGTTCCAAAACGCTCCACACAAAAGGAAGCCAGATTGGAACCGTGAATGACGGCATTTTTAAGGTTGTCAAAAGAAATGTTTTTGCTTTCTGTCAGGTAACCCACAAATCCCCCGGCAAAGGTATCTCCCGCGCCGGTCGGATCAAAAACCTCTTCTAACGGAAGGGCCGGGGCAAAGAAAATGTTTCCGTTATGGAATAAAAGTGCCCCGTGTTCTCCTTTTTTGATCACCACGTATTTCGGTCCGAGGGCATGCACTTTTTCAGCGGCTTTTACCAGGGAATACTCATTGGTTAACTGCCTGGCTTCTTCGTCGTTAATTGTGATCACATCCACATGGCGGATCACCTCCAGCAATTCCGGAAGGGTATTGTCCATCCAGAAGTTCATGGTATCCAATACCACCAACTTGGGCTTTTGAGACATTTGTTGGATAACGCTCATTTGGATATTGGGATGAAGATTGCCCAACATAACTACATCCGCATCTTTAAAGTTATCCGGTACCACAGGATTGAAATCCGCAAGGGTATTCAGTTCGGTAACCAGGGTATCCCGACTGTTCAGGTCGTTATGGTATCTTCCACTCCAGAAAAAGGTCTTTCCTCCTTCTACCACTTCAACAGCGGAAATATCAATTTGCTGTTCTGTAAGTATATCAAAGTATTCCTGTGGAAAATCATCCCCAACCACAGAAACTATCGCAGAATCTATATCAAACTGAGAGGCTGCAAGGCCTATGAAGGTCGCGGCGCCACCCAGTATCTTATCAGTTTTGCCAAAAGGTGTTTCAATGGCATCGAAGGCCAGGGTCCCCACTATTAGGAGTTTACTCATAGAGGTTTAAAATTTGCTGCAAATATACGCTTTTGAATTACCAAAATATCAGAATTGTAAACTAATAAACCGCGGGGCTTATTTTCTGCCAAAATCTGCCGGGATCTCACCCCAGGCTTTGGTTTCCCATTTAACTATAGGCGTGCTGTAATCGTTGGCATTTAGCCACTTCTCCGCCCTGTGGATCAACTCAAAAAGTTCCCGGTTGTTCTTGTTCTCTTTCAATTGAGTGTTGCATTTTTTCTTTCGAACCCAACTGATTGCCGTGCGCGAGTCGCTGTAAATAATGCGGTCGCTTTTGCGTTTTTTGAGATAGGCCAGCCCGTGTACTATGGCAAGGAATTCTCCAATATTATTAGTTCCCTCCTTGTATGGGCCCTGCCTGAAAAGCCGTCTTTTGGTTTTGGTGTCTACTCCCTGGTATTCCATTTTGCCGGGATTTCCGCTGGAAGCCGCATCCACGGAAATGGAATGGAAATTGGGCTGTCCTATTTTCAGAAGGTCACGGGCTGAAAGTTCCGGGGAAGATTTCTTCTTACCCTTATAAGCGCTGTAATTACTGTTATATGCCTCTTCTGCCGCAGAAAGGGAAGAAAAAGACATGTATTGGGCTCCTTTGAAACCTTTGATTTGCTCAAGGCATTTATCCCAGCTATGATAAATACCCGGGCGTTTCCCTTTCCAAACCACATAGAATTTCTTTTTTGCCATCAATCCTGAGATAAAAGCCCTGCAATGACACGGGGAAAGTGTTTGTATTCCAGCTCATGCACCTTTCGGGCTATGTCGTCTACCCCATCTTCCGGGGATATTGGTATGCGTACCTGTTCAATGATCGCACCTTCGTCATACGCTTCATTTACGTAATGAATGGTAATACCGGTTTCCCGCTCCTGGTTTTCTTTAACTGCCTGGTGTACCCGGGAGCCATACATGCCTTTTCCGCCGTATTTTGGCAAAAGGGCCGGATGAATGTTTATGATCTTATCAGGGAAATGCTCGACGAGGTTTTCCGGTACCTTCCAAAGGAATCCGGCCAGGACGATGAGGTCCGGCTTTTGCGACCTAAGGAAATCCAGAACAGTATCCGAGTGGTAGAATGCGTGCCGGTTAAAATAGATGGCGCTTACATCCAGGGCTGCGCAACGATCCAAAACCCTGGCATCTCTCTTGTTCGAAAGTACACAGGAAACCGTAATTTCCGGACGGTCTTTAAAAAATCGTATAATATTCTCTACGTTAGACCCGGAACCAGAAGCAAAGAGTACGATGCGTTTCATTTCTGTGGATAAATTGTTAATCAGATCACGCTGAGGCCCTTTATTGACAGCAACTAAGCCCTAATTTAAATAAGATCAGACAATTGCGGTACACGCATGCAGAGGGCCCGAAATTTTTGAGCTAAAGTAGTACTCTTGAGACGAAAATGCTTAAATTACAGTACATTTTATCGCCATATAGTGTTATTAATCCAAAGTTTTTTATTTTTGCCAACGATTTAAATTTAAAAACCAAAATAATTATGTCAGACATTGCATCAAGAGTAAAAGCTATCATTGTGGATAAGTTGGGTGTTGATGAGAATGAAGTTGTAGCTGAAGCAAGCTTTACGAACGACCTAGGGGCAGATTCATTGGATACAGTAGAGTTGATAATGGAATTTGAAAAGGAATTCGATATCCAGATCCCTGATGATCAAGCAGAAAATATTGCAACTGTTGGCCAAGCTATAAGCTATATCGAGGAAGCCAAATAATTTAATGATATCTTGAATAAGATTTTGATTTTATCCATGCGGTGACCTATGCTGCATGGATAATTTTTTTTAATTTACACTTGGGTAAGACGGCTAATAAAAATTTGGTTCAATGCAGTTAAAGCGAGTTGTGGTTACCGGTCTTGGGGCCTTGACACCAATAGGAAACAATATACAGGAGTACTGGGAAGGCTTGAAGAATGGCAAAAGTGGTTGTGCCCCGATTACCTATTACGATACTGAAAAATTCAAAACTAAGTTCGCCTGCGAGCTTAAGAATTACGATCCCAGCGAATATTTTGACAGGAAAGAGGTACGCAAACTGGACAGGTTTGCGCAGTACGCTCTGGTGTCCTCGGATGAAGCCATTAAGGATTCAGGCCTGGATCTGGACGCTTTGGACAAATTCCGCGTAGGGGTGATCTGGGGTGCCGGAATCGGCGGCCTGGAAACTTTTCAGACAGAAGTCCTGAACTACGCTGCCGGGGATGGTACGCCGAGGTTCAATCCTTTCTTTATTCCTAAGATGATCGCGGATATAGCACCGGGGAATATCTCCATAAAATACGGATTTATGGGGCCTAACTATACAACGGTTTCGGCCTGTGCCTCATCAGCAAATGCCATGATCGATGCGTTGAATTACATTCGATTGGGGCATTGTGACGTGATCGTTACAGGAGGAAGTGAGGCTGCAGTGACCATTGCCGGAATGGGAGGGTTTAATGCGATGCATGCGCTCTCTACCAGGAATGACAGTCCGGAAACAGCCTCCCGTCCCTTTGATGCGACCAGGGATGGTTTCGTATTGGGAGAAGGTGCAGGAGGACTGATCCTGGAGGAATACGAGCACGCCAAAGCCAGAGGCGCAAAGATATACGCTGAAGTTGCCGGAGGAGGTCTTTCCAGCGACGCACACCATATGACCGCACCACATCCTGAAGGAATCGGAGTGGTACGTGTTATGGAAAATTGTCTGAAGGATGCCGGAATAGACCCGTCAGAGGTTGATGCTATCAATACACATGGTACCTCCACACCTTTAGGAGATGTAGCGGAACTAAAGGCCATTGCGCAGGTCTTTGGAGATCATGCACCGGATATCAATATAAACTCCACAAAATCGATGACCGGGCACTTGCTGGGTGCAGCAGGAGCCATTGAGGCAATCGCTTCTATCCTGGCCATGGAGCACGGAGTGGTACCACCCACTATCAATCACTCAACGGTTGACGAAACAATTGACCCCAGGTTAAACCTCACGCTTAACAAGGCCCAGGAAAGGGAGGTCCGAGTGGCGATGAGTAATACATTTGGCTTTGGAGGACATAATGCATGTATCCTTTTCAAAAAAATCAGCTAATCCCAAATGAATGAATTTCCCTAGTAATATATTCAATTCCCATTCTAAGGAGGATGGGGATTTTTTTTTAGGGATATCAAAGATATTGGGATTTAAGCCTAAAAAACTTGACATTTATAAGAAAGCCTTTCTTCACCGATCGGCGAACAAAAGGGACGCTAAGGGTAATCCTATGAACTATGAGCGTCTGGAGTTCCTGGGAGATGCCATGCTGGGAACTATAATTTCCAAACATCTGTATAGCGAAGTACCCGCGGGAGACGAAGGTTACCTGACAAAAATGCGGTCTAAGATCGTGAGCCGGAAGCATTTGAACGAACTGGGAAAAGACCTCAACCTTATCAAATTTGTTGAGAGCAGGATACCCAAATCGCATTTTGGAGACAATATTCACGGGAACGTATTCGAGGCACTTGTTGGAGCCATTTACCTGGATAGGGGTTATCAGTATTGCGAAAAATTTATCAATGAACGGGTTATAGAACCTTATGTTGATATTGAGCAATTGGAAGGAAAAGTGATCAGCTATAAAAGTCTTGTCATTGAGTGGTGCCAGAAACAGAAAAAAGAATTCCAATACAAGGTTTACGAGGATACCGGAATGGATCCACTTAAGCATTTCGCGGTAAAGCTTACCATAGACGATAAGGTAATGGCCAAGGCCAGGGCTACCTCGAAAAAGAAAGCGGAGGAAAAAGCTTCCAAAAGGGCCTTTTTTGCCTTGCAGGACAAGATGAATAAGCAATAAACCTCAAATTTTCCAGTACTGCAACGTTTTCGTAACCTCTAATTAACGCATTACATATTTGATCACTAGACTCGTAAAGGGATTAATCATATCTTTACTGCTTGGTTTGGATTATGGCGACAACACTTAAAATTCTGGAGGACTTTTACGAAGAATCTTTCACACTGACGGCAATACACAGTGACCTGGAGGATTACGCCCTGGCCTATGCTATCAATGCAGCTTTGAAGGTCCGCCTGGAAAGATCTAAAAAAGACCTGGATTTTTCGGACCAAACCCTTTTTCCCTATTTTGAATGGAAAGATGAGTTTTCAGAAAGATACTGGACCCTTATCGTGAACCAGAGCGAAGCGGAAACGGATCTCAATTTTGATGGACTATTTAGTGACGAACCATCCTATACAAAAAGACAGCTGGTTCCGGAATACAAAGAAGTGGATTACTTTTTGAAAGTGGATCAGGAAGATCCTGAGGAGGACGAACTAATCCTAAAAACTATACAGTCCGTCCCCAAAGTTATCATGGCCTATAATATCGAAACCGACAAACTAAAATCTAAGCAAAACCTAATATTTTAGCGGCATGCCAAGCAAGAAAAAAACCAAAATCGTTGCCACGCTGGGCCCGGCTACCAATAAGAAAGATACCTTAAGGGACATGATCAATGCAGGGGTAGATGTCTTTCGAATTAATTTTTCCCACGCGGATTATGCCGATGTAGCGAACCGGGTAAAAATGATACGTGAGTTGAACGAGGAACTTGGGGTTTATACCTCCATCCTGGCAGATCTTCAGGGCCCTAAACTCAGGGTTGGGGTCATGGCCGGGGAAGTGGTGGTTGATCCGGGTGACGAGATAAATTTTGTAACCGGTAAGGCTTTCGAGGGGAACTCGGAACGGGTTTATATGAACTACGATAATTTCCCTAAAGACGTTAAGCCGGAAGAACGCGTTCTTCTGGATGATGGAAAACTCATTTTCGAGGTGCTTTCTACCAATAAAAAGGATGAGGTGAGAGCCAGGGTTTTACAGGGAGGGCCCCTAAAATCCAAAAAAGGTGTAAACCTGCCCAATACAGATATTTCCCTGCCGGCCCTAACCGAAAAAGACGTCCAGGACGCCATTTTTGCGATTTCTCAGGAGGTAGACTGGATTGCTTTATCTTTTGTACGCCATAGCCAGGACCTTATTGATCTTCAGAATCTCATCAAAGAGCATTCGGAACATAAGATCCCTATCATAGCTAAGATTGAAAAGCCGGAAGCGGTAGATAATATCGACAAGATCGTTGCCTATTGTGATGGCCTTATGGTGGCCCGGGGAGATCTGGGGGTGGAAGTTCCGGCCCAGGAGGTACCGCTAATACAAAAAAAGCTGGTTTTACGGGCCAAAAAAGCCAGGATCCCTGTGATCATTGCCACTCAGATGATGGAAACCATGATAACCAGCCTCACCCCTACGCGAGCCGAGGTAAACGATGTTGCGAATTCGGTTATGGATGGCGCCGATGCGGTGATGCTTTCAGGGGAAACCTCAGTCGGGAACTATCCGGTCCAGGTAATAGAAAGAATGACCGGGATCTTAAAAAGTGTTGAAGGTTCTCCGCTTATCCAGGTGCCTCACGACCCCCCTCATATTCGCACTAAAAGATATATTACCAAGTCTGTGTGCTACCACGCGGCAATTATGGCCAATGAGATAAAGGCCAAGGCCATTTCTACGCTAACGAACAGTGGATACACTGCTTTTCAGATCTCAGCCTGGCGCCCCAGCGCCCATATCCTGGTTTTCACATCGAATAAGCGGATATTGACGCAGCTCAACCTGTTATGGGGTGTAAAGGCCTTTTATTATGACAGGTTTGTGTCAACGGACGAAACCATAGAAGATGTGAATAGTATCGCCTGCAAGAAAGGATTCCTGGATGTAGGGGATATGCTGATCAGCCTGGCGGCCATGCCCATCAAAGACAAAGGGATGGTCAATACCTTAAGAGTTACAGAAATAGAGACCTGTACCTTCTAAGGAGGCCTGTATCTGGGCTCGCTTAGTCCAGGAGTAAGTATTTATGCAAAAACCAGACTGATATTGGTGTAATACCTGAGCACTGAACTGTCTGTTATGAGATTCGAATTTACAAACCCCAAAATGGGATCGATCTTCGGCCTGACCGAGGACATCAAAAAGGATAAGGACTATTTTTCCATCGGAGAAAAGACCATTCATATCCTTTGGAATCGCAGCGATAGCCCGGTATGCTTTAAAGTGGATGAGATTGAGGTCACTCTTTTACCCAATCAACTGGTTACCACTACTTATCTGCAAAAGGTATCCTATAAAAACACCAAAAACCAACTTACTGCATTTACCTTTAATAGAGAATTCTATTGCATTTCTGATCATGACAGCGAGGTTTCCTGTAACGGGATTCTGTTCTTTGGTACCCAGGACCTGCCAATAATTACCATACCACAGGATCAGCTCAGGAAGTTTAATATTCTGTTCGAAGTTTTTCTGGACGAGTTTTCCAATCCGGACGTCATTCAGGGCGATATGCTCCAGATGCTTTTAAAGCGGTTGATCATCATATGTACCCGTCTGGCCAAAGAACAGCGGATCGTAAAAAGGCTCAATAATGACCAGATCGACACCATTCGCAAATTCAATTTTTTGGTGGACCTTCACTATAAGGAGAAGCGTAAAGTTAGCGATTACGCGGATTTGCTTTACAAGAGCCCAAAAACGCTTTCCAATCTTTTTGCGATCTACAACCAGAAATCACCACAGCAGATAATTCAGGAAAGATTGGCTTTAGAAGCCAAGAGGCTGGTAAATTTTACCGACAAACAGAACCAGGAGATCGCCTATGATCTCGGTTTTAACGACCCTGCTCATTTTAGCCGTTTTTTCCGAAAAATGACTGGCTATTCCCCTTCCCAATACCGCGAAATCAGGACGGCAGCCGTCTAAAGGGAAATTTGTACAAGTAGTCGGGCAATCCATAATAACACTTGCCTGATCCTGCGGCGCATCTTTGCAGTGTAAAATTAAAATCACTGGCAAGATGAATCTCAAACCAAAATCAGTTTTCAACCTTATTGAAATTTTTCGGCATCAGATGAAACCTGCCGTGCAAACACTGAACACTAAAACGCATTGTGAGCACAAGCAGCTACACGATTACTATTGCGATGCGGAGAAACCCTATGTAGCTAAAAAGTAAATAAAGTAATAACAGTCATTAGTAGATATTGACACAAAAAGCAAACACCATGAGTAAATTTAATGTACCTCAGAGAGCAGAAGTAAGTGAAAACAACCAGGCGATATTTGACAACCTGGAAAAAGCGGTAGGTTTTGTACCTAACCTTTATGCCACTTACGCCTATTCAGAAAACGCATTAGCCAATTACCTGGCCCTTTCAAATGCAAAAACTTCCCTTAAAGCCAAGGAAAAAGAAGTGGTAAACCTCGCGGTAAGTGAAGTTAACGCTTGTGATTACTGTCTTGCCGCTCATACCGCCATCGGGAAAATGAACGGATTTACAGATGAGCAAGTACTTGAACTAAGAGCAGGAGGAGCATCTTTTGACAACAGGCTGGACGCCCTGGCCAGATTGGCAAGAAATATAACCCAAAACAGAGGTGCAGCAAGTCAGGATGTAGTGGACAATTTCTTTGCAGCTGGTTGGACCAAAGAAAACCTTATTGACACCATCGTACTGGTAGGAGATAAAACCATCTCTAACTATGTACACAAAACCACCCAGGTGCCTGTTGACTTTCCAGCAGCCCAACCTCTTGAAACCGTAATAGCATAATTATAAACTATTTAAATATCTAAAGATGAAAAATTTAATCGCAGTATTTGTATTGGCTCTTGGAGCGCTGGTTAGCGGAAATGCCCAGGACAAAATGATGAAGGACGACAAAATGATGAAAGACAAAGCAGAGGTGATCAGCCTTGAGCAAACCCCCGGTGAGTTCACTAAAAAGGAACTGACTGTAAAGGCTGGCACCTATGTTTTCGAGATCCACAATAACAATGTGGGACATGATGTCGGCTTTGTTTTGGTAGAAAAGGGAAAAGACATCAGCAAGCCTGAGAATCACATCCAGACAGCCTATGTAACAGAAGCTGTTGCCACCGGAAAGACCCAGCATTCTAAGCCTACAAAACTGGAGAGGGGAGAATACGTATACTTTTGTCCCTTAAATCCAACGGCTACCGATAACACGCTAATAGTAGAGTAAGTACCCAATTTTATGTGGAAAAGAGAAGGCCCTGATGGTGAGGCGGGCCGTCTAAAAATCAAATTTCAATTGAATGGAAACCGAATCTTCCTTAGGTTCGGTTTTCTTTTTTTCGGTATTTAGATTGGCCAGGGAAATACCGAGTAGTCGAACCGAATTTTGCAGATTCTCCTGGTAGAGCAGTTCTTTGGTCGTATCCAGGATGAGGTTTTTATCCGAAACAAAATACGGCAGTGTTTTGCTACGAGTCTGTAACCTGAAATCGCTGTATTTGATCTTTAGGGTTATGGTCTTTCCTGCCAGCCTATTCTTTTTGAGACGCCTTTCCAATTCCACGGCTATTTGCTCAAGCTTTTCGAGCATAAACACTTCGCTGCTCAGGTTCTCACTAAAGGTCCTTTCCGCCCCTACGGACTTTGGTATGCGGTGAGGTTTTACTTCGCTGGTATGTATGCCTCTGACTACCTGATAATAATAGCTGCCGGATTTACCGAAAGTGTCCTGAAGGTATTCAAGGGAACGTTCTTTGAGTTCTTTTCCGGTAAAGATCCCAAGCTTGTACATTTTTTCGGCAGTAACCTTACCTACACCGTAAAACTTGCGTATCTCAAGATCTTCAAGGAACTGGATCACCTCTTCCGGGTTTACGGTTTTTTGTCCATTGGGTTTGTTGTAATCACTGGCTACCTTGGCTATAAATTTATTGATAGAGATCCCTGCCGAGGCGGTAAGACCTAATTCGTCAAAGATCCGCTGCCTGATCTCTTTCGCTATCAGTGTGGCCGATGGGTTTCCCTTTTTGTTTGTTGTCACATCCAGATAAGCCTCGTCCAGTGAAAGCGGTTCCACCAGATCGGTATACTCGAAAAAAATAGCACGTATTTGCAGCGAGATTTCCCTGTAACGGTCGAACCTGGGTTTTACAAAGATGAGGTCCGGGCAATTTTGCTTCGCGATATATCCGCTCATCGCACTTCTGACCCCGTATTTTCTTGCTTCGTAGCTGGCTGCAGATACCACCCCTCGCTTGGAGCCACCTCCCACGGCCACAGGCTTTCCCCTGAGCTCCGGACGATCCAGTTGTTCAACGGAAGCGTAAAAGGCATCCATATCTACGTGAATGATCTTTCGCAATGGGAAATCGTAGGACATAAACAAATTTAAGGTATATTTAGCTTGAAAGAGGGGGGTAAAATCGCTTTAGGGATGATAGAAATTGAAAGGAAATTCTTGGTTACTTCCGATGTTTATAAACAGCATGCAATTTCCAAAAACAAGATATACCAGGGCTTTTTGAATTCCCATCCCCTGCGTACGGTTCGGGTCCGTCTCAAAGGAGAATCGGGGACCATCACTGTAAAAGGATTGTCGGATAAAGAGGGAACCACCCGCTTTGAATGGGAAAAGGAGATTACAGGAGCTGATGCCAAAGCCCTGCTTCAACTATGTGAGGATGGCATGATCAGCAAGACGAGATACGAAGTGCCGGCAGGCCGTCATATTTTTGAAGTAGATGAATTTCACGGAGCGAACGAAGGGCTGGTGATCGCTGAGGTAGAGTTGGGATCCAAGAACGAGGCATATTCCAAACCTGATTGGTTAGGTAAGGAGGTGACGGGAGACCCGCGCTATTACAATTCACAACTGAGTAAACAACCTTTTACAAAATGGAAATCATAAAGAAAATCTTCCTTATTGGAACTGCTTTATTAATAGTGGTCCTGATTAGTTCCTGTAGGGAAACGCAGGCTGAGCATAAAGTGGAAATCACCGATGCCAAAGAGGTTGAGAAATCAGTATCTCAGCTCAGGGAAGAACTCCTTGCCAACGGTTTTGAGATATTTGATTATGTGGATGAGGAAAGTGGAGATACAGTGCTCATGCAGCAGTATTTCATAGCCTTCCTGAAAAGCGGTCCCAATCGTTCGCAATCCAAAGAGGAAACGGATAGCTTGCAAAGGCTTCACCTGGCCCATTTGGGTAGGATGTACGAAGAGGGCTTTGCAGATATTTCCGGTCCTTTCGGGGATGATGGCGAAATACGGGGGATTACGATCTACAATACCCCAACCCTTGAAATGGCAGATAGCCTTGCCAATTTGGATCCTATGGTAAAAGCGGGGCGTCTCGTGATAGAGGTGCATCCGTGGTGGGCGGCAAAAGGCTTCCCGCTGCGTTAAGTTAAAAAGGCAATGATTCCATTGGAAACCCGGGAATATCAAAATCAAGGCAATGACCAAAAGATATTCAAGGGTCAGGACATCATTGCCATTTCTTAACTCCACTTTAAAACGGCCCGGTTCCCAACTGCATTATTTGAATTAGCTATCACCTCTAATTTAGGAACATCCGCAGGGAAAACCTATGATAAAACGGTAAAAATCAGGGCCTTCAGTTGCGAAAAGGAAATTGTGCCCTATCCAAAATTATTGAAGTCTAAATTGCCCCGTTTAGAGGGGGTACAGAGCTGTTAGAATTGATTTCGGGTTTCCCGTAAAATTTGAAGAAAATCCTATAAGGAACTCCTGAACTGCTCCAGAAAACGAACGTCGTTCTCACTGAGAAGACGAATGTCGGGTATCTGATGCAATAGGAGCGCGATACGGTCTATTCCCATGCCGAATGCGAAACCAGAGTACACTTTTGAATCTATACCGCAGTTGTCCAATACATTTGGATCTACCATTCCGGTACCCATGATCTCCAGCCAGCCCGTACCCTTGGTAATGCGATAATCTGTTTCAGTTTCAAGACCCCAGTAAACATCTACTTCAGCGCTGGGTTCCGTAAATGGGAAATAAGAAGGCCTGAGACGTATCCTGGATTTGCCAAACAGTTCCTGGGTAAAGAATTGCAAGGTCTGTTTCAGGTCGGCAAAAGAGACATTCTTGTCAATATAAAGCCCTTCTACCTGGTGGAAGAAGCAATGAGACCTCGCGGATATGGCTTCATTTCTATATACCCTCCCGGGAGAAATGGTTCGGATGGGAGGTTTATTGTTTTCCATATACCGTACCTGTACTGAGGAAGTATGGGTCCTCAGCAGTATATCCGGATCTGTCTGGACAAAGAAAGTGTCCTGCATATCCCTTGCCGGATGGTGTTCAGGCAAGTTAAGCGCGGTAAAGTTGTGCCAGTCGTCTTCAATCTCCGGCCCTTCCGAAACATTGAAACCGATACGCGAAAAAATATCGATTATCTGGTTTTTGACTATAGATATGGGGTGACGGGCTCCAAGTTCCATGGGTTCGCCGGGTCTTGACAAGTCACCGTATTTAGAAGATGCCTTGACAGACTGCTCCAGGTTACTTTTTAGACTGTTTACTTTCTCGGTCGCGGCGGTCTTAAGCTGATTGATCGTTTGTCCGAAAGCCTTTTTGTCCTCTTTCGGAATGTTTTTGAATTCAGCGAAATACTTATTCAGGATGCCTTTTTTGCCAAGGTATTTTATCCTGAAGGCTTCCAGGGCTTCCGTAGAGTCCGCGGAGAATTGCTCTACTTCCGAAATGTGTTCTTTAAGTTGGTCTATCATTGTTTCAGGCACTGTGTCTCGCTATTAACTGGCTTCCAGAGCTCTAATTTATTAAATGCGAAAGGCAAAGGTAAAACTTTTCGTCTTGTAATTGAAGTATGGGCGCAAAAGAGGGATCTAAAAACGGACTCAGCTGGATAATCCTGGCTGAGCAACTGTGGGAGAGCTATGCAAGTCAGGAACATTTTGCTTGATCCAACGTACACAGTCTTCAAAATTATCAAAGATGTGTTCCCTGGGGATAAGATCAGGAATAATGTCAATCCGTTCCATCATATATTGGGGCTGTTCCAGAACATCTACCAAAAGAGTGGTTACACCGTTCTTACGAAGTTCCTGAAGTACGTCTTCCATAGCATAAAGTCCGGATTGATCCATATACTGCATTCTGCCTAAACGTATGACGACGGTTTTAGCGGTGTCTGGTATCTGTTGGGCAAGTACCTGGAACTCGCTTGTTGCACCAAAGAAAAGAGGTCCTTTGATATGTTTGATAAAAACCTCTTCCTGGAAACGCTTGGGAAAGCTCTTCTCGTCCGCCCAGGCGGTTTCCTTTAACAGTGATGTTACATCAGAACTTTGAGCGGTCAGGTCTCCCATTTTCTTCATGAACATCAGCGAGGCGATCACCAGGCCAATTCCCACTGCATATACCAGGTTCCAAAAGGTGGAAAGTACCAGCACCACCAGCATTACCATCACCTCTGAACTCAATTTAAGAGGACCCAGTTTAATGTCTTTCGGAAGGCTGGGGATGGCTCTCAGGCCTTTATAGTCCATGACACTTATTCCAACCGTAATGAGAATACCAGCCAGAACAGCTGCCGGGATCTGTGAAGCCACAGGACCCATTGCCAGTAGAATGAATAACAGAAGAACCCCTGCGATCATCCCTGAAAGCCGGGTTTTTCCGCCGGAGTTAATATTGACCACCGTCCGGATAGTAGCCCCGGCACCCGGGATACCTCCAAAGACAGCCGCAACACTGTTCCCGATTCCCTGACCCACAAGTTCCTTGTTCGGCTTGTGTTTTGTTTTGGTCATATTATCAGCAACAACAGAGGTAAGTAAGGAATCTATCGCGCCGAGCAAGGCCAAGGTAAGTGCTGTAAAAATGAACGGGCTTATGCTACCCAGGCTAAAGGAGGTAAATATCTCCATATTCGGCATGGGAAAACCTTCAGGGATCTTCTCAATTGGCCTGTAATCCATGCCAAAAGCATAGGCCACACCAGAGACCACCAACAGGGCCACCAGCGTACTTGGAATTGCGGAGGTAATTCTTTTGAAACCGTAAATGATCAATATGGTTGAGAGGGCCAGGATCAGCTCCAGCCAACTGATGTTCTTGAGGGCTTTCGGCAGTACTTTTAAAGCGCCAATGACTCCCGAAGCTTCCTTTGCTGCCAGTGTCCGTGCTTCTTCCTGAATGGTAGCTTCGGTGATTTCGCCGGATCTGCGGATGGTTTCCTGAAAATCTTCCAGTACCAGGATACCTTCTCCGGCTTCCTCTCTCAGGATGTTCTCCAGTATCAGTTCTTCTGCTTGTGGCTTAAACGGATTTACCCAGGAGATGTCTTCTTTCGGATAGTAGCCCAGGGCAGGCAGTATCTGTGTAATAATGATGATCACACCAATTGCCGTCATGAAACCGGAGACTACCGGATAAGGGATATAACGTATATATTTTCCAATCCCTAAGACTCCCAGGCCTATTTGCATCAATCCGGCAAGTAGAAACACTGTGAGTATTGCTGGCAGGGCCTTTTCAACACTACCGTCGTATACCGCAATTATACTGGCGATGACTACCATACTAACTGCTGTCATAGGAGCTGTTGGCCCGGAAATTTGAGTATTCGTACCACCGAAAAGCGCGGCAAAAAAACTGATAAAGATGGCACCATACAGACCGGCACTCGGACCTAATCCCGAAGATACCCCAAAAGCAAGGGCGAGAGGCAGGGCAACGATCCCCGCGGTTATTCCACCAAAGAGATCTCCCTTAAGATTGGAAAACAAGTTGTTCATAGGAAGTTAGCCGTTCTTCTGTTTCTAAGAGAAATATACTCTTTTTTATTAAATGCAAGGGCCGGAACTGAACGTCCCGGCCCATATTTAACATAAGCTTTAGAGGAGGTACTTAAAAAAAGCTAACCTTGCCATTACTGATGTCGTACATCGCTCCTACAATAGCAATTTCACCGTTATCCTCCATTTCTTTTAACACCGGACTTTGTTTGTGCATATTCGCAATGGTCATATTGACGTTTGTGACCGCTACCTCATCTACAAATTCGGCGTTTTTTGAATTTCTCAATCCAGGATCAGCCGGTTCGGTGACGGCTTCTACAGCCGGTTTGATCTTGCTTACCAGCGCAGTGAGATTTCCCAACTGGGCGTCATCGCAGGCACCCTTGACTGCACCACAACTCGTGTGTCCCAAAACGACTACCACCTTGGTTCCGGCCAGCTTACAGGCGAACTCTATACTACCCAGAATATCTTCGTTTACAATGTTACCCGCGACCCTGGCACTGAATATATCTCCGACACCCTGATCAAATATCAACTCTGCGGAGACCCGGGAATCGATACAACTTAATATGGTTGCAAAAGGGTATTGACCGCCTATGGTGTCGCGCACCTGCTCAAGAAGGTCACGGTCTGCCTTGGAATTTTGGACAAATCGTTCATTACCTTCTTTTAGGAGGCTTATGGCCATATCAGGAGTAATAGCAGCCTGCGTTTCTTTAGTATGTGCTTTCATTTGATCTAGTGTTTATTATTTAGGCCGATTTCGGTCTTAGTTTAAAAAATTCAATGTAACTGTCCGGATTTTCCACCTCACCTCGCTCTGATATCAGTTTAATATCAATATTCCGGTTTTTCGCCTTTTCTGAGAAATCTTCCAGAATTTCAATAATATCATTATCCAAATACCTGGTTTTACGAACATCCAGTTCAAGATAAGAATCTTTGGGGATACTATCCAGTTCTTTGAGGATGGCACCCTTGTTAAAAAAGGTTACTTCTTCTGCGAGGGTCATCTTAATCCTGTGCCTTCCATTACTCTTGTCCTCAATATGCAGGAAATGGGAATTCTGGTAGCTCTTGATAAGAATAACCACCACACCAACGGCAAGTCCCAGACCGATTCCTACAAGCAGGTCTGTAAAGATAATCCCCAGTACGGTTACAGTGAAAGGAACGAATTGCTTCCATCCCAATTGATACATCTTTTTGAAGAGTGCAGGCTTGGCCAATTTATAACCTACTATAAACAGGACAGCCGCCAGTACAGATAACGGGATCATGTTCAGCAGACGTGGAATGAGAATGATGGAACTCAAAAGGAAAAACCCGTGAATGATCGCGGACATTTTGGTACGACCACCTGATTGCACATTGGCCGAACTCCGGACGATTACCTGGGTGATCGGCAGACCTCCGATAAGGCCTGAAACCATATTACCGGTTCCCTGGGCCAATAATTCCCGGTTTGTCGGGGTAACCCTTTTCCTGGGATCCAGCCGGTCTGTGGCCTCTACACAAAGTAAGGTTTCCAGACTTGCCACCAGGGCAATGGTAAATGCTGTAAGCCATATGGCCGGATCTGTGATCAGCGAAAAATTAGGAAAGCTGAACTGCCCGAAAAAAGATGCCGCGTCTTCCGGTATGGGAACGCTTACAAGATGGTCTTCGGAAATCCCCCAAACCTCATTTCCTTTGGTTGCTACGTAAAAGATAATACCGACAACTACAGCGACCAGTGGCCCCTGTACGAGTTGAAATACTTTGTGTTTTTTAGAGAGGACTTTATCCCAAAGAATCAGGATCGCCAAGCCAATTACCGCCACTGTTGTGGCTCCCGGGCTAATAAAATTCAGCGAATTGAATATTTCTGAAAAGGTGTTCTCACCATCCACTTGAAAAAAGGCGAAATCTCCTTCCGGGTCGGAATCGTATCCGAAAAAGTGTGGAATTTGTTTGAGAATGATAATGATCCCGATCCCTGTGAGCATTCCTTTGATCACCGAACTTGGGAAATAATAACCGATAATACCTGCCTTGAGAACGCCGAACATTATCTGGATTGCTCCTCCGAGTACCACTGCAAGAAGAAAATTTTGATAACCTCCGAGAGTTCCTATAGCTGCCAGTACTATTGCGGCCAAACCGGCTGCAGGACCACTGACCCCAATATGAGAACCACTAAGGGCTCCTACCAGGATACCTCCGACTATACCGGCTATTAACCCTGAAAACAGGGGAGCTCCACTAGCCAGGGCGATACCGAGACATAGAGGAAGCGCTACAAAGAATACGACTATACTCGCCGGCAGGTCGTTTTTTAAATATCTAAACATGATTACTGGTGGTTGTTAAGCCCTTAATTCGCAGATCAAAGGCTGGTTAGTAAATAACTCAAAGGGTATGGGCAACTTGCTTTCAGCTTCGACCTTCCGGGGGTGGAAGTTGGATATCCGGGGCATGGTTTGAAATTACCTGGATAGTGTAAATTTCAGAAAGCATTTTTTTATCTGATGTTTTAAATACGGCGATCTCTGTAAAGTCAGGAATTATTTTTTCCTCACTGGTATCCTGTTTCTCCTGTTCCGGTTGCTCTTCTTCCGTTAGGTTGTAGGACATAAAACTACTGTTATCCTCGCTGATAAGTAAAAAAGCGGGAGGTGCAAAGATCGCAAATAGCCAAACGGCTAAAAGCGCAAAAAGTACATTTTTTCTGCGCATAGTTAATCGCTAAATTAATAGTATTACTGGTATAATTTGTTAAGAGAATATTAAAAGTCTTTCAATAATTTAACATCTTCAGCCTGAATCCATCCGGTTTTTCCGTCAACCAATTGAATTTTTCTATAGTCCTCCAGTTGGTCCAGAACATTGACTTTGGTCCCCTCATGAAGTACAAAAACCTGGGAACTCCGTTGATTTGGTTCTGATTTCACAACAGACTCTTCTGCGAAGACTATGGCGGGTTGGTCTGTTTCAAAATTCCGGTATTGCATAAAGGCAAAAACCAGACATACCACCACCAGGATCAGGGAGATCATACTGGTGACAAAGGCAATTCGCTTATGAGAAGAATACCGCAAATAGTAAAATGCCAGGTAGGCAAGGACAAAAAGCAGCATAAAACCAACACCAACATAAGACCATTCGTCAAAGGTAAAAAGACCGGTAATACTATTGTATATCCTGGAAAGGCTGGTTTCCGGCAGTGCTTCAATGGCATCCAGTGTCATATTCCTGGCATAGGAAAGATTGGTTTTTATTTCCGGATCATTAGGTTGAAGCAAGAGTGCTTTTTCGTAGTAATAAATACTGGGTGCGATCTGGTTTAATTTGTAATAGCTGTTTCCAAGATTGTAATATAAAGCCGCGGAATGTTGTCCTTTATCCAGGATTTCCATATACCTTTCTATGGCCTTCTCATAATCTCCCTCATTGTACGCGCTTGTAGCCCTGTTAAAGAGACCTTCGTTTTGCGAATAAACCGCAAAGCCGAGCAATACCAACGCTATTGTTAACCACTTCTTCATTGCTAAAGCTGTTTGTCCATTGAAGAGATCACTTCACTGGCCTTATTGTAATCTTGCTGCATTTGTACATCTGAAAAAGGGCTGTAACGCGCCATTTCGCAATTCTGCAGTAAACCTATGAATCCCTCGGAGGTAGCTGTATCTACCTGTCGTTCTGCCAACAAAGTTGCAATTTTATCTTTACTGAATTCAGAGGTCTCTATTTTGAGTTTTGCCTTGAGATAGTTGTGGAGGGCTTTCTCCAAAGCTATGTAGAAAGCCTCTTTCTGCCCCAGTTCTTTTTTTGCCTTGGAAAGGAATTTCCTTGCCAGTTTGTTGGCGCGTTTGATTTTGTTCCCTGCCACATCGCTGGCGATCGCTTCACGTTTCTTGCCGACAACGATGGCCAGGGGAATTAGCAACAGGGGTAAAGTAAGCCAGAGGTAAAAGCGGGTCGACCCAAAAAAATGGTCAGTCGAAATGGCACTGAGATTGGGTTTTAACTTTATAAAATTAAACTGGTTTCCGGAGCTGATCACTGGTTGTCTGTCGGACGTTTCATTCCCGGATACTACAGCGCTTCCATCCGTGGGACCTTCCAAAACATCTATGAGGATTTCCTCGGAACTCAGGGTGCTGTATTTCCCTGTTTTTGGGTTGAAGTAGCTGAATGAAATCCCGGGAATAGGGTATTTTCCTCGGTATGAGGGTACTATGGTGTAGTTGTTGCTTACCTTGCCCTGCATTCCGGACAGGGTGGTGCGAACGTTTTGTTCAAACTCCGGTTCATATACTTCAAGGGAGCTGGGGAGCACTGGCTCAGGAAGTTGAAATAATTTGAGATTGCCTTTTCCTTTAACCTCAACTTTGGCTTGCAGGGATTCAGTTGCATTCAACTTGGTTTTGCTGGTGGTGACCGTAAAATCAAAATCCCCAACAGCCCCACTGAAGTCGGCCGGTCTTCCGGCACTGGGCAACGGCTTGACGTCTATGGTCCGCCTTCCTGCAGAGACCGTTTTATTGGTCTGGGTGTATATGCGGCCTCCGAAAAAATCCCTTTTATTGGTCGGGACTTCCAGGCTCACATCCAGCGAGAGCGGCTCTATTTCCAGCTTACCGCTCTTTTGCGGATAGAGTACCACACGTTTGAGTACCACATACCTGTATGGCTGACCCTTAAAGGTACCGTTCTGGATATTGTATTTGCTGAAAGGCATATCCTGGCTCCAGAAATTGTTGTATTTAGGGTTGTCCAATGGCCTGAAGTTCGAGACGTTGATGGAGGGACTTACATAAAGTTTGTACACCACGCTAATGGCTTCGTTGAGGTAGGGTCTGGTTTTAGAAACCTCTGCGATCAGGTGCAGATTCTCGTCTGCAATATCGTCTACAGTCATCTGGTCACTGGGTTTGTCCACAGCTGCGGTTACCTCTATTTCCTTGGCCAGGGATTTGTAGGTCTGCCCATCGATCACAATAGAAGCCTGCTTTATTTTGAATCTTCCCCTTGCCGTTGGCGCCAGGGTATAGGAATAGGTTTTGGAGTAGGTCCTTACCCCGTTGATCCAGGATGAGCTAATGGATTGAGAAGGGCCCATAAGCACCCGGAAACCTTCGAAATCCGGCGGGCTGAAATTATCGCCATCGTGATTCATCTCAAAATCTACCCGTAAACGCTCGTTGATCCCCAGTTTGCTTTTGCTGACCTTTAATTCAAAAGTAACCTCCTTTTTATCCTGTGAAATCGCTGAAATATGCGTTCCCAGGAAAAAGCACAATGCTACCAGGTATATAGGGCAATACCGTTTCACCAGTCTTTTTCGTTTTTACGCTTCACGCCTTGTACTTTTTTGGCGTCAATCTTTTCCTGCACCTTCTTCTCTTCATTTTGCATGGCTTCCAGTAAGTTCTTTATCTGCTGGGGTGATAACTGATTCGGTCTGGGCTGTTTTTGCTGTTGCTGATCTCCTTGCTCCGGCTGTTTTTGCTTCTCTTCTTTCTCGTCTCCTTCTCCTTTTTTATTTTGCTCTTTTTGCTGATCGCCTTGGTCTCCCTGGTCTCCCTGGTCTTTCTGTTGATCGTTCTGCTGCTTGTTCTCCTTGTTTTCCTGATCGTCGCCCTGGTTCTGCTGATCCTGGTTCTTTTCTTTCTGGTCTTTGTTGTCCTTATTATCCTCGTTGTCGTCCTTATTCTGATTTTGCTGATCCTTTTTCAGCATTTCTTTGGCAAGGGCGAGGTTATATCGGGTTTCTTCATCTGTAGGATCATTTCTAAGGGCTTCCTTATAGGCTTCAACCGCTTTCTCGTACTCCTTATTTTTCATAAAGACGTTACCCATATTGTGATAGGCCTTGTGCTTGCCGCCTTTTTCCGCGGCAGTCTCCCCGGCCTGCTTAAAGCGCCCGAAAGCTTCACTATAGCTTTCATTTTCGTAATAGGCATTACCCAAATTGTATGGAGCGGCTGCATTATCCTTGCTTTTGGAAATGGCCCTTCTGTAATTGGCTTCAGCCCCTACAAAATCCTGGTCTGAAAGCTCGTTGTTGGCTTCCCAGGTAAGGTTCCTGGAAGCCTTTAACGCCTTTTCTTTGGCTGCCTCATCTTCCTGGGCGGTAAGCCCTGTCAAACAAAACAAGCCAATAAGGAAACAAATTCGCTTCATCTTACTCCCAATCCTTTTCATTAAAAAGATTTAATTTTTTCAGCCATCCTGTCTTTCTATCCAGGAAAAAAACATCCAAAAATAAAAATAACAGCCCTGCCGCCAAAAACCATTGAAACTGGTCTTTGTACTCTGCAAATTGCTTGGCTTCAAATTCTTTCTTATCCATCTGATCCAGCTGTTCCTTGATAAATTCAACAGCCTCTTCTGTATTCGCTCCGTTAATATATTCTCCGTTTCCTTCTTCAGCGATATCGGTTAGGACTTCTTCGTTGAGTTTGGTAATGACCACTTCTCCGTTCCTGTCCTTTTTTAAGCTTTCAACCACTCCCTTGCGCTTTATCGGGATAGGGGCTCCTTTAGCTTTTCCCACTCCAATACTAAAGACACGTATCCCTTCACTTACCGCGATTTCAACCGCATCAAGGGTCGACCCTTCTGAATGGTCCTCCCCATCCGAAACAATGAACAGCACTCGGTTGGTCTGCTCCTCATCGTCATAGTAAGTAGCGGCGAGTTCAATAGCCTCGTTAATGGCGGTCCCCTGAGAAGATAACATATCGGTATTCATACTCTGAAGGAACATCTTGGCCGCCCCGTAATCCGTAGTGATCGGCAGTTGCGGGAAAGCCTGACCCGCATAAGCGATAATCCCTATACGATCGCTGGCCAGTTGATTGATGATCTCAGACACCAGGCGTTTCGCTTTTTCCAGACGGTTAGGCGCAATGTCCTCAGCCAACATACTTTTAGAGACATCCACTGCAAAAACAATGTCTACCCCTTCTCTTTTAACCGTTTCCAGCTTGGTCCCTATTTTAGGATTCACAAGACCCAGCACCAGGAAGAAGAGCCCGATAATCAGAAAAATCAGTTTTAGAGCTCCCTTAAAACTGGATCGGTCCGGACTTAGCCTTCTCAGCAGCCTACTGTCTGCAAATCTCTTCTGTGTTCTTCTTTTCCAGATCTGCAAGCCAATGAACAGCAAGACCAGTATCGGAATAACCGACAACAGGTAAAAATATATTTTTTCGTCTAATTGAATCATATTCAACTATTGACCCTAGGGGGTCTTATCTCAAAAATTTACACAAAACTGCGGAATACCGTATTTCTGAACACCCATTCCAACAATAGCAAAGCCCCTGCCAAAAGCACCCATGGCCTGAACTTTTCTTCGTATTTATAATACTTGAACTCTTCGATCTCCGTTTTTTCCAGTTTGTTGATCTCATCGTAGATCGCCTCGAGTTTTTCATTATCCGTTGCACGGAAGTATTTACCTCCGGTAACTTCGGCAATATCTTCCAGCAGCTTTTCATCGATCTCAACCTGCCGCATCCCGTAACGGAAAGAACCATCTGCATTGTAGGCGATGGGTGAAAGGGCGTTTCCATTAGTACCCAAACCAATGGTGTAGGTTTTAATATCGAACTCAACTGCAAGGTCTGCGGCGGTTTGTGGTTCTATGAAACCGGAATTATTCACCCCGTCTGTAAGTAGTATGATCACTTTACTGATCGCTTTGCTTTCCTTAAGCCGGTTCACCGAAGTAGCCAGTCCCATACCTATGGCCGTACCGTCGTTTAGCTGCCCATAAGTAATCTCCCTCAGGGCACTCAGCACTATGGATTTATCACTGGTAATTGGGGTCTTGGTATAGCTCTCCCCGGCATAGACTACCAGGCCAATACGGTCATTCGGGCGTTTTCTGATAAAATCTGCCGCAACCTCCTTAAGTGCGGAAAGACGATTGGGTTTAAGGTCCCGCGCCAGCATACTGGACGAGACGTCAATGGCCATTACTATATCGATCCCCTTGGTGGTTTTGGTACGGGTGGAAATGTCTTCCGTCTGGGGACGCGCCATAGCCAGAATTATCGAAGCCAGGGCCAGTATTCTCATGGCGAACAGCACAGGCTTGAGCTTGGGCAACCACTGATTGGTAAGGAAACCCTGTGTACTGGATATCTTTAGGGAGGCGGTTTCCTGTTTTCTTTTGAAAAGGTACCAGGCCAGCGCCACCGGCAGCAGTAACAGCAACCAGAAGAATTGTGGGTTCGCAAATTCTATATCCTGAAACATCTAGACCTCTGTTTTAACTTCAATGGACTTCATAATACGATCGATGATCTCCTGGGCGTAATCGTCATCCTCCAGCCAGGACAGCATAAGCTGCTGTTGAAAGCCCTTGCCCCCAAACAGGATTACGCTGTACTTTCCGCTTTTGGTCTCATCTGATCCGTTTACCGGAAATTTAGCACTGCCATATATTCGCACCCCTTTTACTCCTGATAAAGTGGTGAACTCTTCTTCCTTTGTTATGATGTTCTTTACTCCTCTCTTTTCCAGATTTATGATAAACGCCTCCACGGATTCTTCAAAATTCAATTCTTCCGGATCCGTATAGGTCGTGGAAATGGCGCCCACCGTGAACATTCCTTTGGGTTGTTCATAGCTAAACACCTGTAATTCCTTTATTTTGGCCATGGCCTCTGCAGATAATTCGGTCTCCTGACGGATAAGCACCTCCGGAGTCTCAACGATTATAGGCGGATAGCCGTAAGCGCTGGAAACCCATTCCCCTTCCAGAAGGGATTTGGTCGGATGCCCGAAAACACTGTCTTTTACGGTGCTAAATCCGTAGTAAGCAATCGAAAAAGCCAGGGCAAAGAACACCAGTCCGGCAAAGGACGCGGCGGCAATATAGATCTTTTTCTTTCGTCTTTTTTCTGCCATTTCTTCCTGGTAAGCCTCCTGCATCATCAACTCTTCTTCGGTGGGTTCCGGTAAGGCCTCTTTGGTCTTAATAACGATCTGCTCTACGGCCAAACGGTCTTGTTCTGCTACAGAAGTTGGGGGTTTGGACCTCGCAAATTTTACCAGGTCAGCGGTTTGCAATATTTTTTTGAATTGCTGAATGGTTTCTTCCTCCAGTTGGAGTTCCCCGGAATCTTTCAGCAATTCCAATTTGTCTATCAATTGGTTCGTGGTACTTTCAAGGGCGGAAACATGTACGTCTTCCTCCAGGTAGGCCCTGACGATGGCCGTGAGCTCCGAATAGTATTTTTTGTACTCATCCTGGATGAGGTACTTGGAATTTTCCAGTCTTTTGAGTTCCAGCAAGGCCCGGTCATAGGCAGGAAGCATCGCCTCTTTTTCTTCTTCGGTGAGCGGCTTTTTTCTCAGTACGAACCAGTAGACCAATCCCGCGATCACTCCCAGTATCAATAACACGATGAGGATGGTTATCAAGAGATCCGAATAGCTCTTCTGAACTTCCATCAGGGGTTTGATATCGTACATTTTCTGGGTCAGTGTATCTACGGGAACCGTGGCCACCTGCACCTCCAGGGAATCCGTAAAATAGCCTATGCCATCAATTTCAATGCGCTGTGTGGGTAGTTTGTAAGTGCCGGAGTCAAACTGTGTAAGGGCATAGGTCTTCTGCAGGGTGATCCTGTCCTTTTTCCGGGTCGTATCGGTCTTATAGGCTTCCACGGTCTCCAACGGGGCGAAAGTCTGGCCTTCGGGAAATATCACCTGGGCCGTAGAGTCTGCCTCAACTACCACCTTAAATTTTATTTGCTCACCTATTTTTATGGAAGTGGTATCCGCCTCCGAACTTACCACGGGTTTCTTTTGGCCGTAGCTATGGGCAGAGACCAGGCAAAGCCACAGTAAACTATATCGCAAAAAATGCGATGCTATCTTACCAGCCTCTACTCCCTGAGTTCTCATATTAACTATCCTCTTCGCTTAAAATATCCCAACAACTTCTTGACATAACTTTCATCCACCCTACAACTCAATACACCACAACCTGCTTTGGTAAAAGCGTTCTGAAAATATGCCACTTTATCGCGATGGTATTCGGCATAGGCCATACGCACTTTTCTGGACTGGGTATTTATGAGTTTCTGGGCCCCGGATTCCGCATCCAGCACCTGAACCATCCCGAGATTCGGAATTTCTTCTTCCCTGGGATCATAAACCCTTATCCCGGTAACATCGTGTTTATTCCCGGTTATTTTCAGGGTCTGATCGTAACCGTCCGCGATGAAATCAGAAAGGACAAAAACGATGGCCTTTTTCTTCATCACGTTGGTCATGTATTTCAATGCTTCCGCAATGTCCGTTTTTTTGCTTGAAGGTTTAAATTCCAGCAATTCCCGAATGATCCTCAATACGTGGCTTTTTCCCTTTTTGGGAGGAATGAACAGCTCCACTTCATCTGAAAAAAGGATTAGGCCAACCTTGTCGTTGTTCTGCATGGCGGAAAAAGCCAGGGTAGCAGAAATTTCTGTAATGATCGCTTTCTTGAACTGCTGAGTGGTCCCGAAAAGCTCTGAACCACTGATGTCTACCAGTAGCATCATGGTAAGCTCCCGCTCTTCTTCAAAAACCTTAACAAAGGGTTCGTTGTACCGGGCCGTAACATTCCAGTCTATGGAACGCACATCGTCCCCAAACTGATATTGCCGAACTTCACTGAATGTCATTCCCCGACCCTTAAACGTAGAGTGGTACTCCCCGCCAAAAATATGATCGGAGAGCCGTCGGGTCTTTATCTCAATCTTTCGAACTTTCTTAAGTAACTCTTTGGTATCCATTAGGGTTCAAGGTTTAGGGTTTAAGGTTCAATGTCCGGATCCGGTACATTGAGCAACAAACATTGAACTGTTATGGTACTTCAATCTCGTTTACGATTCGGTTGATGATCTCTTCTGAAGTTATGTTTTCAGCCTCGGCCTCATAGGTGATCCCAATACGGTGTCTCAGCACATCGTGAACTACAGCCCGCACATCTTCGGGTACTACATACCCGCGTCTTTTGATAAAGGCATAACACTTGGCCGCATTTGCCAGGTTGATACTTCCCCTTGGAGATGCCCCGAAGCTGATCAATGGTTTAAGGTTTCCAAGGTCGTATTTTTCGGGATATCGCGTAGCAAAGACCAGGTCTAAAATATACTTTTCAATTTTTTCGTCCATATAGACTTCGCGTACGGCCTGCTGCGCCGCAAGAATTTGCTTAAGGCTTACCACCGGCTTGATGGCTTCGTGGCCTCCTTTCAGATTTTGCCGGATGATCAGTTGCTCCTCGGTCATCTTGGGATAGTCTATGACCGTCTTAAGCATAAAACGGTCTACCTGTGCTTCCGGAAGGGGGTAAGTACCTTCCTGTTCCACCGGGTTTTGAGTGGCCATGACCAGAAAAGGCTTGTCCAAAGGAAAAGTTTCGTCTCCAATGGTCACCTGTCTTTCCTGCATGGCTTCAAGCAGCGCGGATTGCACTTTGGCCGGAGCCCTGTTAATCTCGTCAGCCAAAACAAAGTTGGCAAAAATGGGACCTTTCTTGATGGAAAAGTCGTTTTCTTTGATATTATAGATCATCGTCCCGATCACGTCCGCGGGAAGTAGGTCCGGAGTGAACTGGATACGGCTGAATTCTCCTTTTACCGCATTGGCAAGGGTATTAATGGCCAGGGTCTTTGCAAGTCCCGGAACTCCCTCAAGTAAGATGTGGCCCTGACCCAAAAGCCCGATAAGCAATCGCTCAACCATGTGCTTCTGGCCTACGATCGCTTTGTTCATTTCTAACATAAGTAGGTCAATAAAAGCGCTTTCCTGGGCAATTTTCTCGTTCACAGCGCTAATATCTACGGTAGCATTTTCTTCCATAAAAGTCTTTTAGTAATTGTGTTTCAATAGGTTGGAATTTTAGTATGGCGCAAATTGAAAATTTATTTATATAATGGCTGTTAACGATTGGTTAAAAAATGGTGGGACGTACCAAGTTTTATGAAGTATTTAAGGGATTTATTCCTAATTTCACCGGCATATGAAAAATCAGATATCCTATTCAAAAATCATCGCCGGAGCCATGTCCTGGGGAAGCTGGGGAAAGCAAATGACGACTGAGGAAATGATCTCCCTGATGCAGCATTGTCTGGAAGTGGGGATCACCACTTTTGATCATGCGGATATTTACGGAGGATATGCCACCGAAGCGGATTTTGGGAATGCCTTCGCCTCAAGCGAAATCCATCGTGATCAGATACAGCTGATTTCCAAATGCGGTATTCAGTATATGTGCGATGCCAGGGATAACAAGGTTAAGCATTACGACTATTCCCGTGAGTACATCATCTGGTCCGCGGAGCGATCCCTACAGGGGCTAAAGACAGACTACCTGGATCTGTTCCTGTTGCACAGGCCAAGCCCGTTGATGGTTCCGGATGAAATAGCCGAGGCGGTTACTAAGCTATTGGATAGTGGTAAGATCAGGCAATTCGGGGTTTCTAATTTTACGCCCTCGCAAATCGCCCTTTTGGAGACAGCCGTTCCCGTCTCGGGTAACCAGGTGGAATTCTCGCTTACAGCTCATGATGTGATGTTCGACGGCACTCTGGATGACAGCATCCGCGCGAATAGAATGGCTATGGCCTGGAGTCCGCTTGGGAGCTACTTCAGGGAATCCAGTGATCAGAATGCTCGGATAAAGGAAGCGCTTGAACCCATGCAGGAGAAGTATAATGCGGATGCGAGCCAGTTGCTTCTGGCCTGGATCATGAGGCATCCTTGCGGAATTCATCCGGTGGTGGGTACTACCAACGAAGCCCGGCTTTCTGATGCCGTAAAAGCATCCCAAATTCAGATGGAACTGGAAGACTGGTTTATACTATTAACCGCATCGCAGGGGCACAAGGTTCCCTAAGAATGCGCAATCAAAACTAAGATGAAGAAAACAGCCTTGATAACGGGTGCCACAAGCGGGATAGGAAGAGCGACGGCAGAGAATTTTGCTCAAAACGGCCTGAGGCTGATCTTGTGTGGAAGACGGCAGGAAAGGCTGGACGAATTACAGCAAGCTTTGAGCAAGCAAACCGATGTATACACCCTGAGATTCGATGTTCGCGATAAGGATGCGGTGGCAAAGGCTATTGCCTCTATCCCTGATGATTTTGCTCAAATCGATATACTGATAAACAATGCCGGAAACGCCCACGGATTGGATCCGATCGATGAAGGCAGCCTGGACGATTGGGATGCTATGTTGGACATCAATGTAAAAGGGCTATTATATGTAACCAAAGCTGTCTTGCCGCAGATGGTCAGTCGCCATTCCGGGCATATCATACACATAGGTTCAACAGCAGGCAAAGAGGTATATCCCAGGGGAAATGTATACTGCGCCAGTAAGCATGCAGTAGACGCCATAAACCAGGGCATGCGCATAGACCTCAACCAATACGGGATCCGGGTTGGAGCCGTTAATCCGGGCCTGGTAGAAACCGAATTTAGCGAGGTGCGTTTTAAAGGGGATCAGGAGAGAGCCAAAAGTGTCTACGCCGGCTTTAAACCTTTGTTGGGAGAAGACATTGCGGATATCATATATTTTGTGGTCAGCAGACCCTATCACGTAAATATCGCTGATCTTGTGGTGATGCCAACCGCCCAGGCGAGTTCCACTATTGTGAAAAGATCATGATCAATAAGCGACTTCTGGTCAAGAACTTACTCGCCCATAATGACGAGAATAGTTTTTATGACAAGAAGCGCTTCATCAATATTGGGCAGAAGGAAGGGAAGGCCAAATTCCTAAAACACGTCTGTGCTCTGGCCAATAGTAATCCCAGGAACAATTCTTTTATCGTCGTAGGGGTAGAGGATGAAGACAATAAGATTGTCGGGGTAGATTTCTTTGATGACAGTAAGATACAGAACCTCGTAAACGCCTATCTGGATAACCCCCCGCTTATCTCCTATGAAAACATTCACTTTCCGAACCTGCCCGATGGCAAAGTGGTAGGTCTTGTAACAGTTACCTCAAATGGCAAGGTATGTGCCCTTCGTAAGAACATATGGAAGTACTACGGCGGCTCCGTCTTTTTTAGAGAGGGAAGTATTAGCCTGCCAAAGGCTTTTGATATTGAACTAAAAGATATCAACTCAGAGGTGGTCGCGACCATAGAACAGCATGCCCGCAACAATATTGAGCTCACTCTGGATGGGGTAATCGATTTCATCAACAACAGGCATAAGGACCTGGTTAGTAGCTACAAGGTTTTTAAAGAACAGTTTGTGGTTTGCTGGGCCGGAAATCAAAAGAAGGTCAAAAAGCAGATGTATTACTCCAGGGTGGATATTGAGCTTATTAATGAACAGGTAAAACTCTTCTATTCCGCCCTTGATGATATCACTATCTCTTTCGATGAGGATTCCTTCTCTACGCTGGAATACGTTCAGCTTGGCCTTGGAAAGCAACTGAAATACTACCCCCTGGAAAAGGTGGTTATAACTTTTTCAGACAATGGAACCTACCAGATCCAAAGTGACCTGATTTTTGAGCCCCCTCAGTACGACAAAAAGACTCTCTACCACATCTTCAACACCAATAATGCCCTGCTAAAGAAGATAGATAGCGGAATTCCGCTTACCGTGGCCGAGGAAGAAGACCTTCAGCACATGCCTGCTACCTATCTGATATGCTTTCTCAACGGATTTGACGAGGCAAAGGAAAGACTGGAATATGCAAGACCCCTTTTGAAGAAAAGAAATGGGGAGATCTATGAATCCCTGAAAGAATCGCTTCGGATACTTCGAAAGGTGAAATACAACTAAGCGCTTAGCTGCTCCTGGTCCGGAAGGGACTCAATTGCCCCGTAGTTCGTTGTGGTAATGGCGCCTGCCTTGTTGGCTTTCGCCACCATGCTGACAAGCAAATCACGATCTCCTGCCAGGGAATCGGTATTGGTCAGTGCGGCTATCTGTTGTAACAGGCAACCGATAAAGGCATCACCCGCTCCGGTGGTATCTACCGCCTTTACTTTTATACTGGGGACAGTTTCCTGGAATTCCCGGGTACTGATCAGGGTACCGGAGGCTCCCAGGGTAACGGCAATAATATTGGTTCCCACCTCGTGCAGGAACCTACAGGCTTCAGCCACGTCTTCCTTCCCTGATAGGAGTTGCGCTTCTTCCAGGCTAAATTTGCACAGGTCCGCCTTCTCTACGAAGGTCATACATTTTTTAGCAAAATTCTGCTGTTTGTTTTTCCATAGGTCGGCCCTGTAATTGGGATCAAAACTTATAAAGGATTTCTTGGTCAGGCCGTCAAAAAAATAATGTCCGTAGGCTTCTTCCAGTTTGCCTCCCAAAAGTGCTGTCGCCGCACCCAGATGAATAAGATTACCGGCAAATTCTGATTTTATGGCCGAATTGTACTGCAATTCTTTGTCTGCCCCACGGCTGAACACAAAATCCCTTTCCCCATTTTCAGCCAGCGAAACAAAGGCCAGGGTGGTAAAGGTTTCCGTACGTTGCGCCAGGGATACGTCTACCCTGTTCTCGCGTAACACATCCAGAAGGAAAGTCCCGAAAGGGTCATCTCCAACGCTGCCTATAAAGACACTTCGTCCGCCAAGTTTGGCAATGGCACAGGCGACATTTGCCGGGGCTCCGCCCGCCTTTTTGGTGAAGTAAGTAGCTTTGGAGAGATCGCTGCCTTGCTTTTCGGCAACAAAGTCGATCAGTAATTCCCCAATACAGAAAACCTTTTTCATGGAAGGATTTTGACAGGCCTAAAGTAAACAGAAGTACTGTCTTATTCCACTATTTTATAATTTTTTATGGTATAGTAGGTTTTTGAAGCCTCCGGACAAAGTGATTCTTTGGCCGTAGCCTCGAGTAAGGCTCCGGTCTGAAGTGCCTCTGAAGGAAGCAGGAATGCTACCTGCATTTCGTCGCTTTTTTTCGGGAGGTTCACTATTCCCATACCACCTTCGCCCATTTCCATAATTTTAACCAGGGCTACATTGGCTTTGGCCAGGCCACAGATTTCCTTTGAGCTGTTATAGGTTTCCAGTATTTTGATGACAAAATTAAGTTCACCCGGGTTTACTCCAGCTTGTGGTAGTGGCTCTGCAGGCTGTTCGAGGTTGTCCTCAATGGCTTGTTCCGGATCGTTCTGGGAGGAATTACAAGCTATGCCACCCATTAATAAAAGTAAGATTGCTAGATATTTCATGATTTGAGGGGTTGTTCTTTAATAGATACGGATCAAAGGGGTCTAAAAGATGAAGGGGCATGTCTGGCACGCCCCTTCAAAATTACTAATAATTGAAAATCAGCGTTTTAGAAGCTTAAAACTTCGATCTGTTTTCGGGCCGGTGATCTTTACAAAATAGATCCCGGCAGGACGGTTTGAAGCATCCCATGAAAATGGTTGACTGGTATCCAGGTCGGATTTTTCATAGATCATCTGACCGAGTAAATTGTAGACTCGCGCGTTGACCTTTTTATCCGCTCCGCTCAGTGAAAAATAGAATTCAGAGATGGAGGGGTTTGGCCAAACCGCTGAAGCCTGACTTACCTCCAGGGTCGCGAGCTCCCGAAGTTCCTCCTGAGCCAGGGATGACTCCATAGGGGTTTCGGTTTCTTCTTCTGCGGCAGTCTCTACTCTACCGAATATCTGGAATACGAGGTCCTCAGGATTTCCTCCAAATGCCAGGGATTGAGGGGTCCAATCCACAAGCCCCAGTCCAAAGAGGTCTGCCTGGTCCCTGATCTGGTTTTCCTGGCCTATAACAGTGCTCTGCGTCAGCCAGAACCACTGGGTGTTATTTGGGGTAAAGGCGAGGTTGGCAAAAACGGATAACCAATAGGAGCCACTGCCCAGATTTACTTCTTCGGGCAGTTCCAGGCTCAGGTTGCTGTCCGTACTTGCAGAAATGGGTTCGATGGGGCCACTGTTATAGACCACATCACCAGGAACACCACCGTTGTCACTGTAGATAACTACCGTGCCGCTGGTCAATTCCGGACCGCCTGAAGCCGTACCAAAGGCAGTAACATTGCGCAGTCTCCAGCTACTTCCTTCCGGGATAATAAAGTCGTCCGCAGATTGTACTACCGCCCCGAAGTCTGTAAAGAACTGAGAGACCGTATTGCTGGCTACCGGTCCTACCTGCTGGTAAATGGCAGGCTCTATCACGTTAATGGTAAAGCCTTCGGAAACCTGCTCTTCCCCTGATGTGGCTACCAGACCAATGGCGGCCGAGCCTTCGGTCTCCGGTGTGACACTGATTAGGATTTTATCCCCGTCTATAGCGGCCGAGATCAGTCCCGGATTGGAGTTGGTGAGTTCAATATCTATAGGTTTGTCTTTTGAACTTACAAATAGATCTGTAATGTCAATCTCAAAAGGTTCAACATTGATCGGGACAGTAATATCGCTTAAAAGATAGGCCACACTTAAAGTAGGCTCCGGTCTTGGACGTACAAAGAAATTGGCGCTATATACTCCGTTTCCATGTACCCCTGCAGCGACAAAACCGTCTTTTCTGGTTTTAACCTGGGTCACTACGCCATTTCCGATGCGAATAGGTTCTCTGAACCAGCGTGTGCGGTTGCCTCTCAAGCGGTAAGTAAAGTACAGACCGGTACTGGTGCCTGCAAAATACCCGTCGTTATCCCCGTTCATAGCGAACCACCTGACGGAAGGACCGTTTCCGGAACCGTCAGAATTCTGTTCCAGGTTACCGCTGATATCCTCCCAGCTTCCTCCGGCATCCTCGGACATAAAAATACTCGGTATGCCGTAATTAGAGAATACAGCAAACACCCTGTCTGAATCCGTTGGGTCTACATATATATTGTTTACGAAACCTGCGGGAAGTCCTTTACCGCTGGAAATATCCTCGGCGGGCTGATCGTCTACATTGGCATTCTCCACCTTATAGATACCACCGGTAGCCGTACCGTAATATAGGCGGTTAGCGACCGGGAATTTAGAAACATCCAGGGAAGTGATCTGTGACCCATCGAGGGTGGCGGTCTGTGTTTGTTCGCTCCAGTTTACCGAGGTAGTGGCATTGGAGAACAAGGGGATCTCGTCCAGGTTGTTATTTCGCCAAATGCGATCTCCCGCCGGCAGGTACATGACATTATCGTTGATGGGGTCCAGTACAAAAGGAGCCACAAAAGCGAAACCGCTCGCCCCTGACGGCTGTACCCGGGTGAAGGAGACAAAATCTCCGTTCTCATCAAAATTAAGCCTGAAAATAACTCCAAACTGAGCGGAGACATATCGGGTAAGACCCCCATCCGCAATGGCGTTGAAGGTACCGTCACCACTGAAATCCTCTATCCAGGGATCGTTGAGGCTTACAGAATTGGTAAACCAGGTACCGTTATCCTGAAAACCGGCCAACAGATCATCACTATTCGCTTCCGGGTCAAAGGAAATAGCGTAAGGTTGCGTAGTGATATAGTTGTTATTCAGGGAAATCCAGTCAACAGGACCAGGCATGCTGATGTCTTCTGTTCTATGGACACCGCCGTCTGTTGCCGCTATGGCTTTGTTGGGATCGGATGGAAGAAAAACCAGGTTGTGCTGATCCGGATGCTGGTTGGGGTAAATGGAAATGTCATTGGCGATATTGTAACCGCCTATCCATCCTTCCGGACCTACCAGGCTAGTAAAACCATCTACAGACCGGTACAGGTTCGTACCCCCGATAAAGACCAAATCCGGGTTTTCCGGATGAACCTTTACTACCATATTATATCCTCCCTGTAAATTCAGATTGCCTACAGGCCCGCCTATTGTGGTAGGCAGATTGGCACTGAGATCTACCCATTGCTCTTCCGGAGTGGCAGCATCTGCCTGATATCGCCAGAGAAATGCCTCTGAAAAGCCCGAAAGGTTTTCGGAGAAAAAGAAGATGCGGTTCTCGTCCGAAGGATCTACCCCCATTACGGTTCTTCCTATAGTGGGAAAAAGGTCCGGAGGTGTAATTTCTGTCCAGGTATCTCCATCCTCCGTGACAAAGAAACCACTATCCGCATCACTAAAGAAATCCACTGTGGCATAGATTTTTCCGCCCGGAGTTGCGATTACTTCCGTAAAGCTGGCAAAAGCTCCGGGGAGCACCAATTCAAAATCACGGCCTCCGTTTTGGGAGCGATAGATCCCCTCCAATGTTGCCGCATAGAGGTCTCCATTATCCGGATCTATAGCCAGGCTGTTGATCACGTCAAAGGGCGCAAAACTGGTAAGATCCTCATCCCGTGTACTCCTCAATTGAAACCAGGTCCTACCGTTATTAATAGACTTAAAAATACCGCTGCCGGTATAGAAGGCTCCTCCGGCTGAAGCGGAATTCCCCAGGAATTCTCCTGAGGCATAGTACCAGATTCTATTTCTTCCCGGACGGGGATCCTGTACTATGGCGGTTATGCTGGGAGATTGGAAGGGTAGTGTAACTTTTCTCCAACTCTGCCCGGCATTGGTAGATCTCCAAAGGCCTCCGGAGACCCCGCCGGCCAAAATGGTGTTCTCATCCTTGCTATCCAGGGCAAGGGCTCGAGTTCTTCCACCAATATTTCCCGGACCTCTGTTCTTCCAATACGAAAACCGGCTCCGTTTCGCATAGTTTTCGCCTGCGCTTTTAGAAATCTCCTGTTGCAGGCTCCGAGCCTGAATATTCTCTGTAAATTTTAGTTCCAGCTGCTGAATGTCCTGGGGGATCTCCCCGGTAAAGGGATTTTGCAACTGGCGTTGTTCAAACAGCCACCGGTCCAGCGCCCGGTCTCCAAATGCCTTAGGTTTTACGCCGACAGGGCCAATTTCGCTGTCGTAGATCTTGGCTTGTTTGTAAAGGGCATGCCCTTTTTGTGGGGTGTGATCATTTTTTAGTTTCGGTTGCTGTGCTAAGACAGGAACAACAGTTAAAAAAATGAGAACTAAGGTCGCACCGAGGCGCGACCTCGTTTGAAGTAATAGTGTTTTCATATAGCGTTTTTAAGTTAATTAGAACAGCAGAGAATATAGCAAAAAAAACTGCATAACGTAGGCATTTTATTACAAAATCGATGAAATGCACACCCAGGTTTCACCTTTCAAATATTCCGGTTCGTCTTTTGCCTTTTTTCCAGAATTCGACTACCTTTTGGGGAAATTTTAAACACTAAAAGCATGGGCCTATTTGATGAAATTAAAAAGAAACTTAGTCATGAATTTATAGACATTGTAGAATGGCTTGACAGTTCTGACGATACTATAGTCCACCGTTTTGAACGCTATCAGAACGAGATCAAGAACGGGGCAAAACTCATTGTAAGGGAAGGGCAAACCGCGGTGTTTGTAAACGAAGGTCAATTGGCGGATGTTTTTGAGCCCGGGACTTATACACTCAATACTAAGAACCTACCAATACTGGCTACCTTAAAAGGATGGAAATACGGCTTTAACAGCCCGTTCAAGGCTGAGGTTTACTTTGTGAACACTCGTTTGTTCACCGATGAGAAGTGGGGCACCAAGAACCCGGTTATGCTTAGCGACGAAAGATTCGGGCTTACGGAGATCCGGGCCTTTGGTACTTACAGTTTCCGGATAAGTGATCCCGGGAAGTTTGTGGTAGACGTGGTGGGAACTGATGGCAATTTCACCAACTATGAGGTCAATGAGCACCTTAAAAGTCTGATCGTAACAAGATTTACGGATACCGTAGGAGAGGCCAATCTTCCCATAGAGCTATACGCCGCGAACACCAGTGAGTTATCTGAAACCTGCCAGGAGGTAATGCAACCGGAATTCGGAAGGGTAGGAATTGAATTGGAGCGCTTTTATATCGAGAATGTCTCTATGCCGGAGGAACTCAAAAAAGAGATCTTTGAATACAGCCGTCTGGACAAACTGGATATGACCAAGCTTTCTCAATTTAAAGCAGCCAAAGCCATGGAAGCGGCAGCCAAAAATGAAGGGGGTACGGCCGGAGCTGGTATGGGCATGGGCATGGGCTTTGTACTGGCCCAGCAAATGGGCAATATGATGAGCCAACCAACAGCTCAGCAAGCGTTTCCGCCAGGGCAGACCGCGGCGGTTCCTCCACCTATGCCTACTCAAACCCTGTATCATTATGCCCTTAATGGGCAGCAAATGGGTCCTGTAGGTTTTGACAAATTAAAAGAGCTTTTTGCCAGCCGGGTGATCAACCGCGATTCCCTGGTTTGGAAACAAGGTTTGGCCAATTGGACTGCCCTTAAGGATATAGAAGAGCTCAAAGCCTTTTTGGGAGGGAATACACCACCACCCTTACCCACGGAATAATTGAACGGTATAAAGCGAATGCAAAATTCCTGAAAACCCTGTTTAGGATGGAATAGCCTATGGACGAAATTAAACGATCGGAAGAGAAAAAGGCCTGCGCGAATTGCGGAGCTGAGCTTAAATACAAGCCGGGTTCGCATCAGATCAAATGCGAGTATTGTGGATACGAGGAGTTCATAGAGCCGGCCAAAAGTAGTTTCGAGGAGTTGGAATTACAGCATTACTTAAAGGCAGTTGGGGATAATGCTTATACGGAGACCATAGATATTTTGCATTGCAAGAACTGTGGGGCCAACCAACATGTGGAGGAGAATTTTAAATCCCTGCATTGCGTTTACTGCGGTGAGCCCCTGATCCGGGAAGATGTGGAAAAAGAAGGGTGGATAGTCCCCGGCGCACTCATCCCCTTCCAATTAGACTTCAAAAAAGCCCGTGGGATCTTTAAGAAGTGGGTAAACAGGCTTTGGTTCGCCCCGAACAAATTAAAGCGGGCGGCCCTTGACCCCGAGGCCTTGCACGGTTTATACGTACCCCACTGGACCTTTGATGCGGACCTGCATGCCACCTATCAGGGCCAAAGAGGTGACTACTACTACGAGACCCAAAGGTACCGAACCAAAAACGGCATGCAGACCAGGCAGGTCAGGAAGACCAGGTGGCGGCCGGCTTCCGGGGCGGTAAATGGTTTTGTGGATGATATCCTCATCAATGCTTCAGAGAAGAGGGAAAGGGAAATACCGAATGCGGTCTCTGCCTGGAACGTCAAAGAGCTGGTACCTTTCAATTCCAAATACCTTTCCGGATTTGTAACTGAAAAGTATACCATTCCTTTGAAGGAAGGGCATCACAGGTCTTTCCAAAAAGCAAAATCCATTGCTTACACCTGGATTCGCAGAGATATTGGGGGAGATACTCAGCGTATACACCATGCGGACATTAAACTGTCTGAAGAGACCTTTAAGCATGTGCTACTACCGGTGTATATCAGCTCGTACACTTATAATAGAAAGAAATATCATTTCTACATAAACGGACAGACCGGGGTTATTTACGGAACAAGGCCCTATTCGTTTTGGAAGATCTTCTTTTTGGTCCTCTTTATAATCATAGTAATAACCCTAATCGCGATCGTAGCAAAATGAGAACATTAGCCATAGGAGATATCCATGGAGGTTTGAAGGCCTTGAAGCAAGTAATGACCAGGGCGGAGGTAAGCGCTGATGACCAGCTGATCTTTTTGGGCGATTATGTGGATGGTTGGAGTGAGGCCGCTGAAACCGTAGGCTTCCTCATTGATCTTAAAACAAAGCACAACTGCATTTTTATCAAGGGCAATCACGATGAGCTCTGTTACGATTGGCTGTCAACCTGGAAAGACAATCCACTCTGGTTTAGGCATGGTGGTGAAGCCACCATGGATTCTTACCTCGCGGTTGATGAGGCCACCAGAAAAATACATATTTCCTTTTTTGAAAACCTGGAGAACTATTATCTGGACAACAAGGACAGGCTCTATCTTCACGCGGGTTTTACCAATATGCACGGAGTGCAATACGAGTATTTCCCAAAGATGTTCTATTGGGACCGTACATTGTGGGAGATGGCCCTTGCCCTGGATAAAAACCTCAGTCCGGAATCAGACCGCTACCCCAAACGCCTCAAGCACTACAAAGAGATCTACATTGGGCATACCCCTGTAACCCGCATCGGGGAGACTGTTCCTATAAACGCGGCCAATATTTGGAATGTAGACACCGGGGCGGCCTTTAAAGGACCTTTGTCCATTATAGATGTGGATACCAAGGAGGTCTGGCAAAGCGATCCGGTTTACACTCTTTATCCCGGGGAAACAGGGAGGAATTAGCCAATGAGAAAAAATGGCGTCCAAAAGCTATTTTTTAGACGCCATCAGGTTTTACAGTTTTCCGTGGTCGTGTTCTTCCTGCCAGCGGAAAAGTTCTTTCCACTTTCCTTCGTAACACATCCTGGCTTGCATGGGCCATGATGCCGGATCGTGAACTTTATAGCGCTCGCCTCCGGAATCTAATACCTCCTGGCATTTGGCCACTGAAGTTTCAGCAAGGGCTTTCCAGGTTTTAATGTCAAAATTATGGAAGAGGCTCTCAATTTTTGGGCCTATACCTTCCACCACCTTTAGGTCGTCCTGCTTTATTCGCTTACCAAAAGCCGCTTTCGCCGCAGCAGCGTCAAAGGGTATTGGAGCTAAGGAAGCCGCCCCCATAGCGGATTCAAGTTTTTGATTGCAGGCGTCCAAATCAGCCTCAAGCCTGGCATTCTTATCTTCCAGTGCCTTTAGATCAGCGGCAACACTAGTATTTTTACTTCCGGACTTGCCGATCAAATATCCCAGGTATGCGCAAATTGCACCCACCAGCACTATAATTAACCAGCACCAAATATTCATATTTTCAAAATCCATTTCTAATTTTTTGTGGTTGTTTATTCATCAGATGTCAGGGCTGTACTGTTTTCAGCCTTGGCTTTTTCAACATTGTTACTGGCTAAGGTAACCTCCGGCCCAGTGGTACTGGCCTTTGGGGCATCCGGGGAAGGGATCTGTACCTCCATCACGGTGGGGTCGTTTTTCTCAACCCGGCATTCACTGCAATAGGTTGCAAAAAAATAGGTGCCCGCGAGGATCGTAATAAGGATCCCCACGAGATTCGTAGTGGTTTTGGTCATTGTTGTAATGTTTAGTGTTCTGTATACAATGTACTAAATAAAGCCTAAAGTGTTAAATTTCTGCACTTTAATCTTACCCTTCCCAGACCGGGCTTCTTCACCTGAATAGCTCAAAATTCTGTTAGGATTCCTGAAGCCAATAGCTCAAAACGTACCATATATACAGAATTTTCGTCCAATCGTACTTTTTGAGATTGTGTCAATAGAAATAATAGAGATATTAGCTTAAACATTTGACAAGGAAACCCTATTTCTCCCGACAAGGTTCCGGCATTGAAATAGGGTTTTAATTCCTTTTAGGATATATAGTTTGAATTAGTTTAGTTTGGTTAGTTTGGAAAAACCTGCTATTGTTTTAAACCGACAGTGGCGGGTTTTTTTTATGGGAAATACCAATTATACAAGATGTGTGACCATTGGTGGAAATCCACAGGCTGTCAGTACATAATTGGTCGGAAAATCAGTTGTTTAGACCTATTTTTAAATGTGAAATCCAAAACTGTTGAAAATGAAAAAGCTTAAAATAAGACTACTAGGATTTTTAAACTTCTGTTGCATGTTCGTAGTACTGGGAACCCAGGCCTTGTTGCACGGAAGCTGGACAGTAAGGGAACCTAAACCTGTTAGAGCGGAAGGCGTCGGAAATGATTCCCGGATGTAGGTACCACTAACCCTATAGCAGGTATCCCGGCTAAGGCCAGAAGTACCTTAGTTTGTGTCAAAAACCCGCTGAGCTGTTGAGCCAGTTACATGTATTGTAATGGAGGAGCTAACAGCTCAGCGGGTTTTTTTTAAGCAGTACTTACAAAGGATTCAATCATACAATAATAATGGCAAACCATACAAAATCAGATACTTAGGGCGAATATTTACTGTAATTTTCCCTTGAGAAAACACAAAAACAGCATCTGATGAAAAGAGCAGTTACTTATTACATCCTTTTGGTTGTTATTGCCTTGCTGGCCCTGTCGGCCTGTAGAAAAAATGATGACGACTACGATCCTGAACGCCATGAGGGCGCGTCGCAAATTGAACACAGCATCGGTCAGGCCTAGCGTAATTTGACCAGGACCTACGAATAAAAACCTGCAGTTGTTTTTTAAACCCAGGGGGGAAGGGTTTGGAAATAGCTGCGGGTTTAAGCTATAGATCGAACTTTATTCCTTGTGCCAATGGCAGATCTGTAGTATAGTTGATCGTATTCGTTTGCCTTCTCATATAGATCTTCCAGGCATCGGATCCGGATTCCCGGCCACCTCCGGTCTCTTTCTCACCTCCGAATGCTCCTCCTATCTCCGCTCCGGAAGTACCAATATTCACATTGGCGATACCACAGTCGCTCCCAGCCGCGGACAAAAATTTCTCCGCCTCACGCAGATTATTTGTCATAATGGCCGAGGATAGCCCTTGCACCACGCTATTCTGAATCTCAATGGCATTTTCCACATCCCCACTGTATTTGAGAAGATAGAGAACCGGTGCGAATGTTTCGTGTTGCACGATCTCATAAGAATTATCTGCCTCAGCTATCGCCGGCTTGACGTAGCAACCGCTTTCATAACCTTCTCCTTCCAGTACACCGCCTTCTACCAGTAGTGTGCCACCTTGATCCACCACTTTCTCCAGGGCATTCTTGTAAAGTGCTACGGCATCCTTATCGATAAGTGGCCCTACGTGGTTGTTCTCATCCAAAGGATTCCCAATGCGGAGTTGCTTATAAGCCTCAATTACCGCATTTTTAACCTTATCGTAAACGGATTCATGGATGATAAGCCTTCGCGTTGAGGTACATCGCTGTCCGGCTGTTCCCACGGCACCGAAAACCGCGCCGATCACCGTCATTTTTATATCCGCGTCAGGGGTCACTATAATGGCATTATTCCCACCCAGTTCCAGCAGTGATTTCCCTAGACGGGCTGCAACCGCCTGGGCCACAATTTTCCCCATTCGTATGGAACCCGTTGCGGAAATCAGAGGCATACGTTTATCATGTGTCATAAATTCACCAACCCGATAATCCCCGTTGATCAGACAGGAGATGCCTTCCGGCAATCCATTGGCTTTAAAAACATCGGCCGCGATATGCTGGCATGCAATGCCGCAAAGTGGGGTCTTTTCCGAAGGCTTCCAAACACAAACGTCCCCGCAAACCCAGGCCAATGCCGTATTCCAGGACCAAACCGCAACCGGGAAATTAAAGGCAGAAATAATACCCACTATTCCCAGGGGATGGTATTGCTCGTACATTCTGTGTCCGGGGCGTTCGGAATGCATGGTCAGGCCATGTAATTGCCTGGAAAGGCCAACCGCAAAATCACATATGTCTATCATCTCCTGAACTTCCCCCAGTCCTTCCTGGTATGATTTCCCCATTTCATAAGAAACCAGTTTACCCAGTGGCTCTTTGAGTTCACGTAGTTTCTCGCCGAATTGGCGTACGATCTCACCCCTTTGCGGAGCCGGAACTTTTTTCCATACTTCAAAGGCGGCCCCGGCAGTTGCCATCAGCTTTTCATAATCTTCTTTGGTAGTGCTTTTGGCCTTGGCGATAAGCTGGCCGTCAACAGGAGAATACGAGGAGATCAGTTCTCCTGAAGCATACCAATCCGAACCCGTGGAGGTCCCCTCATTTACAGGGTTAATCCCCAGTTGTTCCAATGCTTTTTCTATTCCGAAATCGGTGGCTACTAATGACATTTTATAACTTTTTGAATACGAATTGTTAGATTCCGATATTAATCGGGACCACAAAGCTACGAATATTGAAACTTTCCGCGGACAAAAAATCAGTCCCGGTCCGCTTTATTTTAAAAGGAGTATGGCCAGGGCCAACAATGCCGGGAGTCCCTGTACGAAGAAGATTTTCTTGCTCGCGCTGTACGCTCCATAGAGACCGGCAATCAATACACAGCTAAGGAAGAAGATCGCTATGTTTTGCTGCCAGGTAGCGTCGTCAATAAAAAATGTCCAGATGAGTCCGGCAGCCAGGAATCCGTTATACAATCCCTGATTTGCAGCCATGGGCTTGGTGGGCTCAAAGAGTTCAGGAGGAAAACTTCGGAATACCTTGCGGCCTCTTGTGGTCCACGCGAACATTTCGAACCAAAGAAAATAAAGATGTAACAAGGCAATGACCCCTATGAGTATTTGAGCTGCTATTTTCATAATATGATTTATTTTGCCACAAAGCGTTCATCCACTTCCATAACGGTCCCGCAGTTATCACAGGTCCGCAATTCCTCGGACCCGTAAAAGTGCTCAAAGTGGCCGAGGAAATCCTTTTCAATATCGTGAAGTGTAAAATAGGCCTCGTACAATTTATTATTGCAATTATCACAGAACCAGAGCAGACCGTCATCAACTTCCATTTCGTCTCGCTTGCGTTCAATCACGAGTCCGAGGGAACCTTCATGACGAACCGGAGAGTGTGGGATCTTCGCAGGATGCAGGTACATGTCGCCCGGGCCGAGCTTCATGGTTTTTTTCTTGCCATCTTCCTGTATATGAACTTCAATATTGCCTTCCAGTTGGTAAAAAAGTTCTTCGGTCTCATTGTAATGATAGTCTTTTCTGGCGTTTGGCCCTGCGACGATCATCACAATGTAATCCCCGGCGTCCTTGTACAAATTCCTGTTCCCTACCGGCGGTTTTAGCGTATCGCGGTTCTCCTCAATCCAACGGCTGAGATTAAAGGGAGGTTGAATGCTCATTATTCTTTTCGTTTAAGCGTTAAGGACCACTACAGTTAGATTTTCTGAAAGCGGATCCACTTACTCAAAGTTAAGAAATCTATGTTGCTTTTGGGTTTTTAGCGGTAGAACAATTGGGTGAAGTAGTAGTTCCCGGAAGCATCTGTCTTTACGCTGATGCCGGTATGTGTAAAATTATCCTCAATGGTCTTACGATGGTTTGGACTATCCAGCCAGTTCTCAAAAGCTTCAATCGCAGTAGCGTAATTCTTCGCGACATTTTCGGCAACGTATTCCGCATCTACCTCAGAAGAAATTCCGGATGCCCTGGCACTGAAATTATCGTGACTCAGACTCCCTTTGGCGATCATGTAATCCGTATGTTCGTTGGCGTAGGAATAGGCGACCTCACTAAAGACAAGAGTATTATATCCCAAAGCAGCCCGGTGAGCATTCACAATTCCCAATAGCTCTTGTTCTACCTGGACGGCATTTTTATTTTCCGGGATCGGTATATCTGCATTACCTATGGTTTCCTTGGAGCAGGAACTCGCCACTAATACAAATAAAACCGAGATAGCGAATTGCAATCTCATTTTCATATACTGTTCTATTTGCTAAGTAGGAAGAGAAGAATGGGGCGTTTCTCGTATAACCCGATTCAGAAGAATCAAGTGTGTAATATTAACGAAATTCTCAGGAAACTGCTTTAAAAGAACCCCTTTTTTCGATGAAATGCATCAAAGGGCGGAGGTGAGGCACAGTAGGCCAAAAGGTTGCCGGAAAGCCTCGGAAAACTTTGAGTAAAGGATCAAAAATGCGCTGTAATCCTTAGGCTTCCAGGGAGAGGGAAAAATAAAAAGTTCTCAAATCCGATAGTTCCAAAGCCCCTATCTTTACGTATATCTATAAAACCTTTTTGATGCGAATAGGAAAGACGTTCTGCCTGCTGGCTGTATTTTTGCTACTGGCCTGTACCTCCGGGGAAGAGAAAAAATCAATCACCGTAAACAATCTCAACGATTACACAAACTACATTTCCCAGGTAACCCAGGGCATCATATCCACCCGGGATGATATCCGGGTGGTGCTTACCCATCCTGTTCAGGGCTGGGAAAGTGGAGACGAACTTGAGGATGCATTGTTGACCTCCAAACCCAGGGTAAAGGGCAAGTTAAAAACCCTGGATCCACGGACTATTTCCTTTAGCCCGGAGGATGGCCTGGACCAGGATACGGAATACCTCTTTACCCTGAACCTCGGGGCAATTGTGGACGATATTCCAAAAGATCGAAGGTTGCTGACCTTCGGGCTGAAGACCATCAAGCAGCAATTCAATGTTTACTCAGGACCCCTGCAATCCAGAACCAAAGATCTACAGTATCTGGAGGCACAAATGAGATCTGCCGACCTTATGTCCCTGGAGATGGCGAAAGAATTGATACGGGTAGAACGCGACGGAAAAGCCTTGCCGATCAATTTTGAGGAGGGCATCCAGGAAAGCAGGCAATTCGTGTTCAGGGTGGATAGTATTTTACGACTGGAGGAAGACTCCGAACTGCTGATCTCCTGGAACGGAAAAAAAATGGGGATTGAAAGCCAGGGAAAGAATACTGTAAAGATCCCGGGTAAAAATAATTTTACGGTACTGGATATACGGGTAGAACAAAATCCACAGCAACATCTGCTGATCAATTTTTCGGATCCCTTGAAGAAAGGACAGAATTTCAATGGATTGATAGTGCTGGAAGGCGATGACAATCCGAAGTATTCCGTAGAAGGCAGTACCTTAAAGCTCTATCCCTCCAAAGACATTAAGGGAACGGCCACTCTGGAGTTCTTTGAGGGCATTCAGAACCAGGAGGGGTATAAGACAAAGCTCAGCCTACAGCAATTGGTGTCTTTTGAACAACTAAAACCCCAACTAAAGTTATTGTCAAACGCCACCATACTCCCTTCGTCCAATAATCTGAAGATCAATTTTGAAACCGTTAATCTGCTAGCCGTAGATGTGAAGGTTTTGAAGATTTATCAATCGAATATAATGCAGTTCCTGCAAGGGAATAAACTAAATGGCGCATACAATCTCAGGTCTGTGGCGAGGCCTATAGCCCAAAAGAAGATCAGTCTTCAAAGTAATATTTCAGATGTTGACGGCAAGTGGAAAGCTCATGCTCTGGACCTGAGCAAACTGATAAGTCCGGAAGTGGGTGCGATCTACCGCGTTGAATTCGACTTTAAACCCTCCTATAGTGCTTATAGCTGCAACACGGACAACTTTGATACCCTGGATAGTTCAGAGGAGAATTTTGATGAGGCCCAGGAAGACAGTTCCTGGGATGGAGTGGAAAATTACTACAGCAACTACTACTATAATTACGATTGGAATGAACGGGAAAACCCTTGCCACACTTCCTATTACTACGACAAGAAAGTAGGCCTGAACGTCCTGGCTACAGATATTGGGGTCACGGTAAAGAAGGGCGTGAACAAGAGCTACTTCGTGGCTGTAAACGACCTGTTGAACACCAATCCCATAGCAGGGGCCAAGGTGAGTTTTTACAATTACCAGCAACAACTTATAGGTTCTGTGACCACGGATGCGGACGGAACCTCAATTTTTGACTCCGAGAAACTGGCTTACTTCGCAAAAGTTGAAAGCGAGGGACAGGTGAATTATGTTAAGCTCAATGACGGAAATGTCTTGTCCGTAAGTAAGTTCAATGTTGCCGGCGTGGAACTGCAAAAAGGACTCAAAGGTTTTCTGTTTGCTGAAAGAGGGGTGTGGCGGCCAGGAGATAAGGTTTTCCTTTCCTTTATGCTGAACGACAAAGCCAATGAATTACCGGAAGATCATCCGGTAACTCTAACCCTCTTCGATCCTTATAACAAAAAAACATATCGCGAGGTTAAAACCTCAGGGCTAAATGGATTCTACAATTTCAACATAGCCACATCAGAGAATGCCCCTACCGGCAATTGGCTTGCAAAAGTTTCGGTAGGCGGGGCTTCTTTCACTAAATCCCTTAGGATAGAGACCATCAAACCAAACCGACTTAAAATTAAGACGGACTTTGGGGCTGAGATCCTTTCTTCACAGAACCCAATAAAAGGGACTATGGAGGTTAAGTGGCTTCACGGCGCTATTGCCAGGAACATGAAAGCGGACATTACAGCCAGGTTTGCCAGCCAGTCTACTTCCTTCGGCAGTTTTCCGGGCTATACCTTTGACGACCCCACCCGAAGGTTTTCAACCGAAGAACAATCTGTTTTTGACGGCCGGGTCGATGCACAGGGGGAAGCTTCATTTCAATTGAAGCCTCAGCTAAGCAGCGCGGCACCCGGGATGTTAAGGGCTTCCTTTATTACCAAAGTGTATGAGACCGGTGGGGATTTCAGTACCGACGTGTTCAGTAAAAGCTATTCACCCTTCAGCACCTATGTGGGCCTCAACGTGCCAAAAGGAGATAAAACAAGGGGGATGCTTCTCACGGATACCAAACATTTATTTGAAGTAGTTACGGTAGATGAACAGGGAGTTCCAAGGCCGGTGAAAGATCTGCGGGTGACCATGCATAAGGTCAATTGGCGATGGTGGTGGGATACTTCTGAGGAGAACTTATCTAATTTCAGCAGCAGTAATTACAGGGAGAAGGTTTTTGAAGAGCGAATAAATACGGGAACGGATGGGAAAGGCACATTTGAGTTTGAGCTCAAATACCCTGAATGGGGCCGTTACCTGGTAAGGGTGGAAGATGAAAATGGAGGTCATGCTAGCGGGAAGACCATTTATATTGATTGGCCGGGATGGGCAGGTAAATCCCGAAAGAACGATCCTTCTGCCGCCACTATGCTCGTATTTTCAGCGGATAAGGAAAAGTACAATGTAAGCGAAAAAGCCACTGTAACTTTCCCAAGTTCCGAAGGAGGCAGGGCCCTGGTCACAGTGGAAAATGGCAGTGAAGTGCTGGAGTCCCTTTGGGTAGAAACACAGAATGGGGAAACCAAGTTTGATCTGGATATCAAAGATCTTTATACGCCTAATGTGTATGTCCACATTTCCTTATTGCAACCACATGCCAATACTTTGAACGATGCCCCGATCAGGCTCTATGGCGTGCTTCCGTTGTCGGTAGAAGATCCCAAAACCAGGCTTCAACCGGAGATTGACCTGGCAGATGTACTCCGCCCGGAAGAAACGGTAAGCCTGAGGGTAAGTGAGCGAAATGGCCGGACTATGACTTACTCCATAGCTATGGTAGATGAAGGGTTGCTGGACCTTACTCGTTTCAAAACCCCGGATCCCTGGGGTGGATTTTATGCCAGACAGGCCCTTGGGGTCAAAACCTGGGATATTTACGATGATGTTATCGGAGCTTTTGGCGGGCGTATTGACCAGGTTTTTGCCATTGGAGGCGATGGGGATCTTGCCGGCGCCAAAAACCAAAAGGCCAACCGCTTTGAACCTATGGTCGTACACCTGGGACCTTTTGAACTCAAACCAGGACAAACCGACTCCCACGACATTCGCATCCCTAAGTACGTAGGCTCTGTACGTACAATGCTTGTGGCCTCCGACCTTTCTTCAGAGGCCTATGGCGCAACGGAAAAGACTACTCCCGTACGTAAACCTCTGATGGTATTGGCCTCGCTTCCGCGTAAGATCACTCCGGGAGAAAAAGTGACCTTACCGGTCACTGTTTTTGCCATGGAAAAGAAGGTGAAGAATGTGACCTTAAGGGTTCGTCCGGACAAGTCATTTAACATTACCGGATCTTCAAGCCAAACTCTAAGCTTCAGTGAACCTGATGAAAAAATGGCCTATTTTGAGCTTACCGTTTCTGAATTGCAGGGTATCGGCAAAGTAGTGGTAGAGGCTTCCGGGGACGGAGAGAAGGCTTCTTTTGAAGTTCCAATTGACGTAATCAATCCCAATCCGCTGACCACCGAAGTTCAGGATTTTGTATTGGATCCGGGCAGTACCAGAACAATTGAGTTGGAAACCTTCGGGATCTCGGGAAGTAATGGTGTGCAGGCCGAGTTCTCTACGCTCCCTCCAATGAATTTTAACGGGAGGATGCAATACCTGATACACTATCCTCATGGTTGCGTTGAACAAATTACTTCCGCGGCATTTCCGCAGTTGTACCTGTCAGACATTTTTAATCTTGATACTTCAAAGCAACAGGAAATTCAACGAAATGTGGAGGCTGCAATTCGGAGGCTTGGGAACTACCAGCTGGTCAACGGAGGATTTTCGTACTGGCCGGGAGCCTCAAACCCTAACGATTGGGGAACTTCCTTCGCCGGACACTTTCTACTTGAAGCGGAAAGAAAGGGATATGTATTGCCCATTGGCTTTAAGTCTTCCTGGGTCGATTACCAGTCCAGACTTGCCAAACAATGGAGAAGCGATGGCCGATACCCGGACCTTGCACAGGCGTATCGACTCTATGTCCTGGCCCTTTCCGGTAATGCGGATATCGCCTCCATGAACCGGCTTAGGGAAACGAGCGGCCTGGGCCTGGAAACGCGTTACCGTTTAGCGGCAGCCTACGGATTGATCGGACAAAAACGCATTGCATTGGACCTGATCGGAAATTCCTCTCCGGATTTCAGCCTTTATAAAGACCATAGCAAAACTTATGGCTCCGCTTCCCGCAACAGGGCAATGGCTCTTGAGACCTTAATTCTGTTGAAAGACAAGGTCAGGGCACAGGAAATGGCAAAAACACTGGCAGCAGACCTCAATGAAAGAAGATGGATGAGTACGCAAACTACCTCATATTGTCTTTTGGCCATGGCAAAGTTTGCCGAAATGATCGGGGGTAAGGAAATCAGCGCTGAGCTTTCCGTTAATGGAAAGACCTTAAATACCACAACCGAAAAGACCCTGGCGGTAAGTGATCTGCCAATTCAGCAGGGGAGAAACCAGATCAGCCTTACCAATAAGGGCTCTAATACACTGTACCTTAGCCTGGTAAGTAGTGGTGTTTTAGCCGTTGGTCAGGAGCGAACTCAGCAGCGAAATCTGTCGGTGGGAATTTCCTATAAGGGAAGGGATGGTAGCGCTGTAAATATTTCAAGATTGCAGCAGGGAACCAACTTTGTTGCGGAAATATCCCTCACCAATACCAGTTCCAGACCTATAGAAAATATGGCGCTTACCGAAATATTCCCCAGTGGCTGGGAAATAGTGAATACCCGATTTACGGACTTCGGGAATTTTGCGGAGAACAAGGTGAGCTATACCGATCTTAGAGACGATCGCGCCATGTTTTATTTTGACCTGAAAAGGAATGAAACCAGGACCTTCAGGCTGCTTCTTAATGCCTCCTATCCCGGGAGATATTACCTTCCCGGCATTCAGGCGGAGGGAATGTACAACAATGACTATATTGCGCGGACCTCTGGCAGCTGGGTAGAGGTGGTGCGCTAATGGTCAATTGCCGGGTTTTATGCCAGACCGAACTGATCTGATAACCGATAAAGCAATAACGAAAATGAAAAAACTATTCCTGACACTATTACTGGTATTGACTAATCTGGCGGTTCTCTCCGCACAACAAACCGAAACGGACCTTGAAAAAGAGGCCATTCTGGCGGTCATGAAAGCACAGCAACAGGCCTGGTCTGATTACGACCTGGAAGGCTTTATGGAAGGTTATTGGAAAAGTGACTCGCTAAAGTTTTACAGTAGCCGTGGCATTACCTACGGCTGGAAAAATACCCTGGAGAACTACAAAAAGGGCTACCCGACCAAAGAACATGCGGGAAAACTGGAATTCACTATCAACGATGTCTCCAAAATTGATACTTCCTCCTATTTTGTGATGGGCGAGTACCACCTAAGCCGGACCATAGGAGATGCGCATGGAGTATTCCTCGTTTTGTTCAAAAAGATAAATGGCGAATGGAAGATCATTGCCGATATGAGTTGTTAAAGCATCACACTTTTACCACGGAGGCCCTGGAAAGCTCTGTGGCCCAACTTATGGCCCAGTCCAGGGAACGGAACCTTCTGAAACGCGTAGGAACAAATAATTTCTCCAGCAAGGCATTGAGATAACTCGCCCTGGAGTAGCTTACAATGGCATAGCCCCTGAGTTTATAGCTGTTTCTAAAGAATTTGATCCAGTCTGCAGGCATCACGTTGTAAGAGTGGATCCTGTTTGAAATATAGACGATATCCCGCCCGTCATTCTCATACAAATTAGACAGATCTTCCGTAATCCTTTTACCGTGCTCTTCCCAGTTAAAAAGCACATCCTCGTGAATTTCAGCAATGATAAAAGAATCAAATAAGAAAAAATCCCCGAAAGGGTAGTTCAGCTCATTAAGGGCCCTGCCGTAGAAAACGGTGTCCCTCACACTTCTTGGTTTCATCGTAATAGTGTTCTCTCAGGGCGAAAGATACGGGAAGCAAATGAGTTTGATCTTAGGAATCGTTCAACGACACCAATACTCTGTAAATCGCATAAAACCTACACCTGTTCAGAAACCTCCTCATCCCTTTGTAATACTTTGCTAAAGATAAGTTCTCCTATTTCTTTTATAGGTTCGTACAGAACAGATTCCTTTACCGTATCTCGTTCAACGAAATTCAGAGAGGTATTCATACGGTCTAAAAACACCAATAGGGCTCCAAGGATAACAGCTACTTTTAAGGCCCCAAAAATGCCCCCGGCGATTTTATTGAGTAGACCCAACATGGCGAAATCCGCAATTTTTGTCAGTAGTTTTCCGGCCATATTTACCACCACAACGATTATAATAAAGGTTAGGATGAAAGCAGTGAGGTTGATGTATCTTTCGTCCCAACTCAGTCTATCCGCTAGGTAATCACCGGTGATATATGAAAAGTAGATAGCCCCGAAGAAGCCTGCGATAAGCGCTAGCAGGGAAGCAATTTCCACAAAAAGCCCGTTCCTTATACCTCTGTATAGACCGTAGATCAATAAAAGTCCGATAAGTATATCCAAAAAGGCCATTTCCGCGTATTTTGACAAATATAGGACATTGATTTGTACCTTTACGACTTCTTCTTCAGCCCTTGGAACAGGGATTGGAAAAAGCAAATTAAGTATGTCCAGAGATCAAATATTAAAGGAGCGTTGGGATACCCTGGTGATAAAACTTTCCGAGCGGTTTTCGGATGGAGATCCGCTGGAACTGGATGCGATCATTTACCTGGTTGGCGTACAGGAACTGGGTCAGTATCACAGGTCCTTTAAAAAGGATGAGAAGGTAAATCTGATGCACATAGGCATATGCCGACTCCTTGAACCCTATGGTTATTACGAATTCGATTTCTTTGACGATGACGGATGGCCTCACTATAAGGTCCTGGAAAATCTGCCCAGCCTCAAAGCAGGAGAGCAGTCTGTACTGATGAAGGAAGCGATAGTGAATTATTTCCTGGAAAAAGAATACATCCTATGAATCTGGAAAGACCCTATTACGCGGTAATTTTTACCAATACCAGGACAGATGTGGACAAGGGCTATGCCGAAATGGCCGAACAGATGGAGCTGCTTGCCCGGGAACAACCTGGCTACCTCGGATTTGAAAGCGCTCGTGACGGTCTTGGCATCTCTGTTAGTTACTGGAAAGATCAAAAGTCAATCGCGGATTGGAAATCGCAGCTGGATCATCAGATGGCCCAGCAGCAGGGAATTAAGGAATGGTATAGTTGGTATAAGGTTAGGGTATGCCTGGTAGAGCGGGAGTACGAGTTTCACAAAGAACCATAACGTAGTTCAGGGTTGAAGTCCTACGAAATCCGTAAATTCCAGATTGATGGGCAGGATTCGGGCATACTTAAGAAGGCATCCCAAAAGGGTATTGGTTGTCGCCATTCTGCTAATCCTGTACTATTTCAGTTTGCCCAGAGAGCTGTTTAAGGATCCGACAGCAACGGTGGTAGAGGGCCGGGACGGGCAGCTTTTGGGAGCTAAGATCGCAGAAGACGGCCAATGGCGCTTTCCCCCGCCTGACAGTATTCCCTCGAAGATGGAAGCCTGCCTGCTGCAATTTGAGGATGCTTATTTCTACAGGCATCCGGGCTTTAATCCCATCTCCATACTAAAAGCCCTGAAAGCCAATATCAGTGCCGGACGAGTGGTACGAGGCGGTAGCACAATTACCCAGCAGGTTATTCGGCTGTCCAGGAAAAAGAGACGTTCCTATCTAGAGAAGTCCCTGGAACTTTTGTTGGCAACCCGACTGGAATTAAGAACGAGCAAAAAAGAGATCCTAAAACTGTACGCCACCCATGCGCCGTATGGCGGAAATGTGGTGGGACTGGATGCTGCCTCCTGGAGGTACTTTGGCTTACGCCCTTACCAGCTCTCATGGGCGGAATCCGCGACACTTGCGGTACTTCCCAATGCCCCCAGTCTTATCTATCCCGGGAAGAATCAGGAAAAACTCCTTAAAAAAAGAAACGGACTGTTAAAAAAGCTACGGGAGAAAGGCCTGATCGATAGCACTACATATACGCTGGCCCTATTGGAGAAACTTCCTCAAAAGCCCTATCCGCTGCCCACTACCGCCAGGCATTTTGTAGCCTTTGTCGCAGGCAGGGAAGAGGGGAAAAGGATACGGGTAAGCCTGGACGAAAACCTTCAAAAGCAGGCGGCCGAAGTGGTTCACCGGCACTTTTTAGGATTAAGGCAAAACCAGGTGCACAATGCGGCCGCCCTTATAATTGACGTAAAGACCCGTGATATCAAAGCCTATATCGGGAATACCAATACTACTAAAGAACATCAGAAAGATGTAGATATGGTCCGGGCTAACCGCAGTACAGGCAGTACCCTTAAACCCTTGTTATATGCGGCAATGCTGGATGCCGGCGAACTACTACCGACTATGCTGGTGCCAGATGTTCCTACCCAAATCGCGGGCTACACCCCGGAGAACTTCAACGAGGATTATACCGGTGCCATAGAAGCCAGAAAGGCACTTTCCCGTTCTTTGAATATCCCCTCGGTCAGACTTTTGCAAAACTACGGACTGGAGAAGTTCAGAGACCAACTGAACTCCTTTCATTTAAGAGGGATTTCCAAATCGGCGGATCACTATGGATTAACGCTTATTTTAGGAGGGGCCGAAACGAACCTGTGGGACCTATGTAAGACCTATGCGGGCATGGCTTCTACTGTAAATCATTATACTGAAACATCGAGTGAGTATTACGATAGGGAGTTTACGGAACTGGTTTGGAAACAAGATAAGCTCGCTGATATTGGCAAAAAAACGATTCACAAACCCATTTTTGACGCCGGAAGTATTTACCTGACCCTGGAAGCCATGAAAGAGGTCAACAGGCCTGAGGGGAATGAATCCTGGGAATTCTTTGATTCGGCTAAGGAGATCGCCTGGAAAACAGGGACTAGCTTTGGGAACAAGGATGCCTGGGCCATAGGCCTTACCAAAGATCATGTAGTGGGAGTTTGGGTGGGCAATGCCGATGGAGAAGGGCGCCCACAGGTATCAGGCCTGCAAAGCGCCGCCCCGCTGATGTTTGATCTGTTCGATCTGCTTCCTCGCAGCAACTGGTTTTCCCAGCCATTGGATGCCCTCAGGGAAACCGCGGTGTGTTCCAGGAGCGGGTTCCTGCCGACTACCAACTGCCCGCTTAAGATGGTAATGGCTCCAGCCATGGAAAATACGCTTAGACCCTGTTCTTACCATCAACAGATTTTTCTCGATCAGAACGGGCAATTCCGTCTGAATTCTTCCTGTGCGACACTTTCCCGGGCCAGAGGGGTTTCCTGGTTTGTATTGCCGCCCCTGATGGAGTTCTACTATAAGAGACGAAACCCTACATATCGCAGCTTACCGCCTTATCGCGAAGATTGCAGGGCCGCTGCCGAAGAGATCATGGAATTTATTTATCCCAGGAACGGAAGCAGGATAAGCCTGACCAAAAATTTTGATGGTAAATTGAACGAACTCGCACTAAAATTGGCGCATAGCAAAAGCGGTAGTAAGGTCTTTTGGTATCTGGACGAAAAGTACCTTGGAGATACTGCGGATTTTCACGAATTGGGAATATTGCCAAAGCCTGGAAAGCATAAAATTACCGCCGTGGATGAAGAGGGAAATGAAAAGTCCATTACTATAACGATAGAGTGAAAAAATGTTTATCCAAAGGCATTTTTATCCCGTATATTTGTAATAGACATCTATGCTACTTTATGCTACTCCCTAAATGTTGAAGTTATGAAAGAGAATATCCCATTCAGCAATCTGGACAGAGCCGGGATCATCAAGGATTTGCAAAATACTGAATATGACCTTGTGGTAATTGGTGGTGGAATTACCGGTGGAGGGATCGCTCTTGATGCCGCTTCCAGGGGTCTAAAGGTGGCGCTGGTTGAAAAAGGGGATTTTGCCTCCGGTACGAGCAGCAAGTCTACCAAGCTGATCCATGGCGGACTTCGCTACCTGAAGCAATTTGATTTCTGGCTGGTCAAGGAAGTGGGATCAGAAAGGGCTATCGTTCACAAACTGGCACCTCATCTCGTACTCCCGGAAAAGATGTTGCTTCCTTTGATAGAAGGAGGTTCTTACGGGAAATGGCTCACCTCTATAGGGCTCAAGGTTTATGACATTCTGGCCCAGGTTACAGGAGATGACAAGCGAAAGATGTTGGAGAAAAAAGAAGCACTCGCGCTGGAGCCACTGCTTCCCAAAAAGATCTTGAAGGGCGCCGGCTACTATGCAGAATACCGGACAGATGATGCAAGACTAACCATAGAGAATATCAAAACCAGCCTGCAATACGGAGCTAAGGCCCTCAATTATGCTGAGGTTACTGAATTTCTTTATAAGGAGGACAAGGTTGCGGGGGTGAAAGTGAAAGACGCTGTAAGCGGTGAGGAGTTCGCCATAAAATCGAGCTATGTTATCAGCGCCGCCGGCCCCTGGGTTGACGAATTGCGCACCATCAATAATTCCAAAAAGGGGAAACGCCTGCACCTTACCAAGGGGGTACACCTGGTCTTTCCTCATGAAAAATTACCTGTTAAACAATCTGTCTACTTTGATGTTCCGGACGGGAGGATGATCTTTGCCATACCAAGAGGTAAGATCACCTATGTAGGGACCACCGATACGAACTACAACCACGATAAGGATAAAGTAACCACAGACCTGGCTGACGCCATCTACCTGATATCCGCGGTTAATAATATGTTCCCGGGAATAAACCTGGAAATGGAAGATATTGAATCTTCCTGGGCTGGTCTGCGTCCTTTGATCCATGAGGAAGGTAAATCAGCGTCTGAACTGTCCCGAAAAGACGAAATTTTCACTTCAGATTCCGGGCTCATCAGTATGGCGGGTGGCAAGCTTACCGGTTATCGCAAGATGGCCGAACGTGCCGTGAATAGAATCGCCAGAAAAATGGAGGAGGAAAATGAGGTAAAGTTGCCTGAATGCAATACTTCCAAAATACCACTTTGCGGCAGCGATTTCAAAAAATTCAAGCATGTAAAAAAGTATATCGCTGAAGTCCATGAACGCATTGCCCCTGAAGGATTTTCTGAATATGACTCCTGGTTCCTTGTAACCAATTACGGCAAACAAACAGAAAGCATTCTCGAGAACTACGCCAAATTAAAACACAAAGACCCTCGTGTGCGCCTGGCCATGGCAGAGCTGCACTTTGGTATTACACATGAGATGGTACTTAACCCTATGGATTTCTTCATTCGAAGAACAGGCAGGCTGTACTTTGATATCCACAGCGTAAGATCTTTGCTGGAGCCTGTTCTGGACGAATTCAAAAAGCTCTTCAAATCAGATGCGGCCCAAATCAAGTCCTGGCAGGAAACCATGGAAAGAGAGCTGGAGGAACACTCCAATTATTCCCTGGAAAGGGTTTAGTTGGACAGGCCGGTGAGTTCTCTCGCCCAGCTTATGATCTGATCCACGGTGCCCACATCCCATTTTCCCTCTTTTCCTTCAAAGGAATCCTTAGGTGTTTCATGGATGGTATTCCAATGATCCAGTCCCGGATATTCGACCAGCACATGGTCCTTGTGTCCGTTCCTTTCCAGCACGTCCATGATCATATGATTGTCAAAGGCAGACATGATCCAATCGTTGGTTCCCCTTAGTATACGTACCGGCACACTCACTTTTTCCCATGCTCCCGCAAGATCATGATCCTGTAACTGGTGGTAATAAGCCATCGGTCTGCCATACATATGCCGGGGGCCGTGATAGTTGTATTCCTCAAGCGCCGGATAAGCGTTTACTACCTCCTGATAGGTTTTTTTCTCGATGAGCATGCCGTAATAGAGCGGGATGTAATAGTTATTCATTTTTTGGACGATCTCCGATTCCGTATCGCCCTGGAAAACACGTATCCTCCTTTCAATCTCCAGCATATGTTCAAACCAGGTCTTGAAAAACGTGCCGTCTGAAATGATACCGGCCAGTTGATGCTCATTGGCCAGGGCTGGGGCCAGAGCGCTACCCATACTTGAACCGTATACCACTATTCTCTCCGGGTCTACATAGGGTTTTGATTTCAGATCTTCTATGGCGGCCTTAAACCCTGCAATGTCCGTATGGAAATCCGCTTCGCTACAATTACCGTTGCTATCACCCACGCCGGGCTTTTCTATCCTCATCACCACCATTCCGGATTTTCTGACCAGGTCTTTAAGGGTTTGCACCCAATTGCCACGCCTGCCGGGATACACCTCGATACTGGAACAACTCAGGCCTCCAATTACCACAATGGCAGCTTGCCTGCCGGCTCTTTTTGGCTTGGTAATTATGGTTCTTTGGGTAATTCCGTAACTGCTGGTTACCTCCTCGTAAAAGGTATCCAGTTCCGGGTGTGTTTCTTTCTCCAAAGGATTGGGGGTTACCTCGGTATGGATCAGTTCAGATCCCCTCACAAACTGAAGCTTTACGGTTTCTGCTCCTCTCAGGTTATAGCTTACATCGCTCCATATTTCCCCGTCAACTATAGGGACGTCATTCACTTTTATTATCCGGTCACCTTCTAAAAGCCCGGCTTTTTCCAGAGGGCTGCCTTTTTCAAGAGAACGAATAAGTACCCCGTGCCCTGATGTGGCAGGGGTTGAAAAGCGAGCCTCCCAGGAGGCTCTTCTTTGCAATTCCTGGCTTTGAACGCTGTTAGTCAAGCCAAGGCTTAAGGCTAATAGTCCGACTATTCCAATTGAGATCTTCACACTGCTTATTTTTAAGTTTTCTTTAAAACTAGATTGACTACTTTTAGGTTGAAGGGGATTTATGCCATCATCGCGGATTTTTATACCAAGAGGGCCTGCCCCATGACTTAAGTTTTAGCAGTGGCCGTTTCGACTAATTTTTACATTCTCAATTCCCGCATACTTACCCATGTGATCTTTTGGGTGGGGTACTATATTCTATTTGGATTGATCTGGGCCAGGGAGGGGGAATACATGGCTTCCTTCTATTTGGAATTCGTATTACTGCCGATCCGGATCCTGGCCGTTTATCTGACCATTTACTTTTTACTACCGCGCTACCTGCTTAGAAAGAAATATGTAGGTTTTCTGGTGGGGTATGGCCTCGTGTTATTGATCGGCGGATTGCTGCAGCGGATCTTTATTCATTTGTTTTATGAGAATCTGCTACTCAATGAAAGTGAAGCGCTGTTTAGCCCTAGAATGATCCTAAGGGCCATAATTCTGATCAATACCACGGTGCTCTTTGTACTGGGGATAAAACTCTTTCAGCTATGGTCAATAGAACGTGAAAAGAATGTCCGGCGCGAAAATGAGGTGGTTGAGATCAAATCCAATAGGAGAATTCACCGGGTACCCTTAAGCGAGATCCTGTACATTGAAGGCCTTGGGAATTACGTCAAATACTTCCTCGCGGATGATTCCAGGATCACCGCTTACGGCACCATCAAACAAACCCTGGAATCCCTCCCGGAGAATTTCGTGCGTGTTCATAAATCGTACATCATAAATAAAGAGCACATCAAGTCTTACGATGCCAATTCCATAGATATTTCTAACCGTATGATCCCACGCGGAAAAAGTGTTTCAGACGATCTTCTGCTAAGTTGAGAGTTCCCTTCTTAACTTTCCAGTACCTGGGTTACCCCGGGAACCGGGATGCGGTAGTTACCCTCCGCGTCCGGCAATACTTTAGGTTGGGTATCCCAGCTGAATTCTGACGGCATAAGGTTCCTGCCTTTATTTAAGGCGTCCTCGAAAGTGATCAGCTGACCGGAATAGGTAGCCATTCTACCCAGAATCGCGGTCATGGTAGTTTTGGCCGCGTGCTCCGCGTCGTTAATTACCCCTCCTGCCTTTATGGAAGCGAAGAGCTCATCGTGTTCCGTCTGGTAGGGATTGGGATCTTCTGCACCCTGATGTTCGTATATGGTACTACCATCGTATCCGCTAATGATCCCCTTATTTTGCGAATCCAGGTATATTTTGCCCTTGGTACCCATCAGACATTCAGAAACATTGGTAATGCATCCTTTCTGATGACGGCACTGACTGCTGATTACCGCCCCTGACGGATAGGTGAATTCCACGAAGTGATGATCAAAGATCTCTCCGTACTTTTTGTCCGTCCTTACTTCTCGTCCTCCCATACCCTGGGCATGGATCGGGAATTCCCCGATGAACCAGTTAGCTACATCAATATTGTGAATGTGCTGTTCTACAATATGATCACCGCACAGCCAATTAAAATAATACCAATTGCGCATCTGATATTCCATTTCAGTTTGGGCTGCCTGCCTTTCTTTTACCCAGACTCCTCCGCTGTTCCAATAAACCTGTCCGGAAACGATCTGCCCCATTTTTCCTTCGCGAACTTTCTCCAGGCAGGCCAGGTAGTTTTTCTGGTAATGCCTTTGCAAGCCCACTACCACATTGAGTTTCTTTTGTTTGGCGATCTCCGCGGCGGCCAATACCTTTCGGATCCCGGGGGCATCCGTAGCCAGGGGTTTCTCCATAAAAATATGCTTGTCCTTATTAACGGCATACTCAAAATGGATGGGCCTGAATCCGGGAGTTGTTGTCAACAGAACGACATCCGCTTTGTCTATGGCTGCCTTATAAGCTTCAAAGCCCACATGTTTATCTTCTTCCTTTAAGGCGATCTTTTCAGTTCCTCCGAATTTCTTCGAAAGTATGTCGTAACAGGAGTCCAGACGGTCCCTGAAAGCATCCGCCATGGCAACCAATTGAACATTTTCTTTGGTACTCAATGCCTGTAGTGCAGCACCGGTTCCACGGCCTCCGCATCCAACCAGGGCGATCTTTATAGTATCACTTCCCAGTACATTGGCAGAAGCGGTCACATCCAGTGGTAAGGCCAGCATCCCTCCTGCCGCCAGGGCGGTATTTTTACAGAAATCTCTACGGCTTTGTGTTTGTTTGTTTTTGTCTTGTTCCATCGTGTCATTTTTTAGTAGTCGTCTATTGCTTCTAACCAGTATTTCTCAATTTCTTCCTTTGGTGGTGTTATTTTGGGCCTAACGATTCGAAAACCCACATGTGGAGCATTGGTAAACCACCAACGGCTTTTTGGGATCTGCGGATCTATGCGCTTCCAGGCCGCCTTGGAACCCGATCTCGCAGAGGAGCGCAACGCCCGGGCATCGTCCATCCAGGAACCTCCGCGAACGGATCTCGGATAAAGCTCCGTCGGGACAGCCCACGGATCTTTTGTCATATTACCATCTCGGGAAGTATAGGTGTCTTCCGCATAGGCGTCCATGGTCCATTCAGCAACATTACCATGCATATCATACAGTCCGAAGGCGTTTGGTTTTTTCTGCCCGATCTTTTGATATTTTTCTCCGCTGTTTTCCTTATACCAGGCGTAGTCACCGAGTTTTCCCTGGCTGTCGCCAAAGAAATAATCTGAATTACTACCCGCCCTACAGGCGTATTCCCATTCTGCTTCGGTAGGTAAACGATAGAATTTCCCGGTTTTGGCACTTAGCCACTTACAAAAGGTGAGTGCAGCGTGTTGGGTGACATTCACCACCGGATAGCCCTTGCGGCCCATCCCGTGACTCATATCTACATAGGGTGTTGTGGCAGCGGCCACCGCATCTATTTCGATCGTTATTTCAGATCCGTCTGGCGTACTTCCCAGATGATCTATACGCCGTTCCGAAAAGAGTTCGTATTGCTCCCAGCTTACCTCATAAGTGGCCATCCAAAAGTCACTCAATGCAACCTCATGAACCGGAGATTCTGCTTTTTCCCCATTCTCGCTTCCCATGAGGAAGGTTCCACCTGTAACAGGGACCATAGCAATGCGTTCTTCGCTTCCTGGGATATCCTGGAAGTAGGGTTCAAAATTAGTTTCTCCTTTGAAGGCTGCTTCTGGGGATGGCCCGGGATTTTCGGTTTGAAAAACGGGTACGCCAATCCATATGAGCAAAGGAAGGAGGAATAGGTTGTTCTTAATGCGCATGCTTATGGGTGATGGTCTCCTTTGTACTATCACCTAAAGTATTCATTTCAAATCAGATAAAAAAATCTTTAACTAAGGCAGAAGCCTTAAGTGCACCAGGCTCACTGCCAGTTGATCTTAAAGGGCTCTGAGGCGCAAGCTGCAGCCGGTTTATCGGCTGGTTGGTCCAGAAAATCACGGCAGATCTGAAAAAAACAGGAGTTGAATAGACTGTGACCTTCGTTCTCAAATTCAAAGAAGTAACTGTTCTTCAAATGTTTTGCGGCACCTTTGGCGTTTGCAGTAGGTGTTATAGGATCGAGGGAACCATTGAATAGTAAGGTTGGGATATCCGAGCTAACCGGTTCGTTCTCTTCGGCAGTGGCCCTTGAACGGTGCCATTGCGTCATGATCTTTGTATCCGAATTAAAGAATGCGGGTCCGGTGGGGAATTCGGGATTCTTATCCAGGTCCTCCACAAAGTCCGAGGCTCCGTTAAACGGAAGTTCTTCAAAGGCCATAACCGAAAGATACATTGGTACGTTTATAGCAGAACTTGTAATTACCGTAGGGGTCAATGCCTGCCCGAGAATCTCATCGTCCCCGGTTTCCAGTGCCAATACAAAAGCGGGGATCTGACCGATCCTCGTCCTTTGATACAGGATCTGATGGGTCATTAACAAAACATCCTGAACATTCAGTACAAAGGCGGAACCCTGATAATCAAAAGTAATCGGCTGCTTGTTCAAGCGTTCCAGACTCTTTAAGTAACGGTTCTTGAGATCCGGGTATCGGCCGTTGCAGCTGGGATCCTTTTTGCACTGGTTGAACACCTTAAACAGTGATCTTTTGAAGTTGGAGGTGAAGCTTGCATATAGGTCGGTTTCCGGTGCAAAAACGGAAAACAGTATGGCAGAACGCACGCTTTCGGGAAAATCACGTAGCATGGTGAGCCCCAGGCGAGAGCCGTAGGACCCTCCGAACAAATTCCATTTCCCATATCCTAGTTTTTTTCTAAGGCTCTCAAAATCCGCAGCATTCTCCCGACTGTTGAAAGCTTCAAAGCTTACTCCCGAAGCCTTAGCCTGGGCTCTGCATTTTTCCAGCCTTTTCAGGGTTTCTTCATATTCAGCTTCCGGGCTGAGGTCCTGGGCCAGAATTTGGATGAGTTCGCTTCCAAAATTGGAACAGACGGCATCAGAAGCTCCGGTACCTCTCTGATCCATCAGCACTATGTCCCTGTCTTCGCGTAGCGGATGGTTCTGCCAGAAATTAGCCATAAAAAGTGTGCTTCCGCCAGGGCCGCCCTGCAGATAAACCAGGGGATCCTTTTTGGAGTTCCCGTTGCTGGCCTTAAGAACCATATAGGCGAGCTTAATTGTTTTGGTACTTTGAGTACGTCTATCCGCGGGCACTTCCAGGTACCCATACTCCAGGTTCTTAATGCTTGCATACGGCAGGAAGACAGGATCTTCATTTAATTTCTTGTCTGTCTGGGAACAGCAAAACGAGGCGATCAGTACGGGGAATAACAAAAGTTTTTTCATATCGCTGTATAGGGCAACAACTCCAGAAAGGTACAATAAAAACTTTTGAAGGCTTCGAACCGGAAAAGAGGAGGGGTTAATCCAGCTTATCAGTAAGTTTCCTGAAAGCTTTTTTCACATTCTTGTTTTCGTATAAAACTTCGTAAACAGTGTCTATAATAGGAGTTCTGACCTTTTTCTTAAAAGAAGCCTTAAGCTTGTGAACACTTTTAGCCGCGTAATATCCTTCGGCCACCATATTCATTTCCATCATAGCACTCTTTACGGTATATCCCTTGCCGATCATATTTCCGAACATACGGTTTCTGCTAAAGGTGGAGTAGCCCGTTACCAGAAGATCTCCAAGGTAAGCGGAATTGTTGATGTTGCGTTTCATTTTATGGACCCGCCCGATATAGCGTTTCATTTCCCGTATGGCATTGCTCATCAATACACTCTGAAAATTGTCCCCATAACCCAATCCATGGGCCATACCTGCAGCAACCGCATAGATGTTCTTAAGCATTGCTGCATATTCCGTGCCTATGATATCGTCAGAGATCTTGGTTTTGATATAAGCGCTTTGGAGCGCATTGGCTACAAGCTCCGCCTTGTCCTCATCCGCACAGGCGATGGTGAGATAGGATAGTCTTTCCAGAGCTACCTCCTCGGCATGGCAAGGACCTGTGATCACCCCTATATTTTTGAATGGGATACTGTAGTGATCGTGAAAATGCTCTCCTACGATAAGTCCCGTTGAGGGTACTATTCCTTTGATAGCGGAAAATATGATCTTGTCTTTAAGCGTTGTCGTGGAACTCAGTTTGGCTAATTCGTCCTCGAGAAAAGCGGAAGGAATGGCGAAGATGAGAATATCCGCAACCGCGATCGCTTTATTAATATCGTCCGTCAGTTGCAATTGCTCCATATGGAATTCAACCGATCGCAGGTACTTCGGGTTATGGCGGTGTTCCTGAAGATAGGTAACGGCCTCTGTACTTCGCATGTACCAAACTACAGAATCCAGGTTTTCTGTTAACATTTTCACCAGTGCAGTGGCCCAGCTACCTCCGCCGAGTACAGCGAATCTCAATGGTTCCTTCATGAAGTTTCTTTATGGCGGCTCAAATGTAACCAAAAAAAGAAGCACCATATAGAAGGCTGATATTAAGAAACTTAGGAATATTGGCACGATGCTTGTTTTATATGGATAAACCGTAAAACGATATGTTATGAGGGCAAAAAAACTACTTTTCGGATTGGCGATGATAGGGCTTTTGGCAAGTTCTTGTTATACAGAGGTGATAGTAGATGATGATTTTATTGAAGCCTCTCCGATCAATACAGACCAGGTGTTAATGTCTTTTGACCTTTGGTATGTCGATATCCACGCCACCCAGGGAAATGGTGAGGTACCCTTTCTGCAGCGTGCTTTTACGGTTTCTTTTGATCGGGGAACCCTTCTGGCTAACAACAATATAGTTGGTATAGGAAAGACCGGGGGTGGCCTTGGGATAGATGTCGGCTTTTACGAGCCCCTAAGGGCTGCTGTGGAAATAGATCATGATATAGATGGCCGTTGGATACTGGAGGTATTTGCCGTGAACGGAAATACCATTGAACTTTATCACGCCCCGACAGATACTTCATATTTCCTGAGAGGTTATCAACGTGGTAACTTTGATTATGACAGTGTTTTTTATGACAATATCTATTACTTCCTCCAGGAATATACTGCCTGGGAAAAAGTATTTACCAGTGAAGAGGGTGCGATCAACGAATTTGATGATGAGAATTATTTACAATTCCTATCCGGGAATTCCGGGGATTTCTTTAGATCTTCCGTAGATGCGCCGGGAACCCCGATCGTGAACCTCAGATGGGATTTTGAAGGAGATTATCAGGTTTTTGACGTACAAAACGACGAAACGCTCAAAACTTTAACATTAGACTATGACTTTATGAGCAATGATTACTTTGAGTTGTACGTTATAAATGACAGTACCATTGAGTTATTTCACCCGGATAGCGGGACGGTTTACGAGTTTAAAGGAAGAGGGTATATTGAATACCTAAAAACCGGAGATACAAAGGCCGGTAAGAAAAGGACCAAACGCAAACTTCCGGTCATGGACGTGGTACGCAAGCGAAAGTAATTGAATTGCTTTGCGACTAAAGCAATGTCTATAAAATTTTTTGGTTGGTTATTTAGTTAGAAACCGCCCTGATACACTTCGTCAGGGCGGTTTTTTTATGCGCTGTGTCTTCTTTTGAAAAAGCCATTCCTAAATTCTGAGGGATTTTCGCCACTGATCTTCTTGAATGTACGGTTAAAGTAAGATAAGCTTTCAAAGCCAGAAGAATAACAGGCTTCACTCACATTTTTCCCTGACATCAACAGTCTTTTGGCCTGGCTGATACGATATTGATTCAATACCTGTACAAAGGTGTTCCCGGTTGTGCGCTTGAAGTAGCGGCAAAAAGCCTCCTTTCCCAGGTTACAACTCGCAGCTACTGCCTCGAGACTGATCTTTCGCTGATAGTTCTCGTCAATATAGGCGTAGATACTTCTCAGACGGGCCTGTTCCTTTTTGCGGTAGGTGTTGACATACGGCCTCTCATGAAGAAGTTCATAAGACTCGCTGGCCGCCAGTATTTTCAGAATGGCCAGGGTTTCCAGGTAGAGGTCAAAGGGGGAAAGGGTGTGAAGCTTTTGCATGCGCATTCCTACTTCCCTTTTGGTTTCACCACTAAAAGCTACTCCATGGGCGGAACGCTCAAAAAGTTCCTCTATGTTCTGTAGTTCCGCCACACCCCGGACAGTATTTTCCCGAAACTGTGGTTTGATGTGAAGAACATCTTTCTTGTAGTCCGTCTTGACTCCATGATCAAAGTTGAGGTGTGGTATATTGGAACCAATCAGCACCAGATCACTGTCTTTATAAGAAGAAATGTGGTTCCCTACATGTCTGGTAGCACTGGCCCCTTCAATAAATACAATTTCGTATTCCGGGTGAAAATGCCAGTAAAAGAGATCGTTCAGCCTGGGATTGTGCAACAGGCGTAGCAGGCTGTTTGAAGCAGGGTGAATGGTTTCTAACTGTATCTTCATCACAAAATTTACCTTAAATTACTTCAAAATAGCTTAAAAATCATATAAAAAGTCAATATAATTCAAATTATTGTCAATATCAAGGTGGATATCAGGCTGTGCTATGAGTAGTTTTGGAGTGAAATAAAATCAAACAAAATGGAAAAGACAGCGAAAAAGGTGGCCATGGCGAACACAGCGCATGAAGAGATTCCCGGGAATCCGTCTACCGCAACCAGCAGCAAACAAAAATTGAATGATAGATCTACGGTTAAAGACCTGAGAGTATTAAGTGAGGAGGATTGGGATTTTTGGATCCACAATGGTTATATAGTGATCAAGAATGCCATCTCCAGGGAACAGGCAAAAGCGACAGCCGATTTTATCTGGGAGTTCGATGAAAAAGACCCCAATGATCCGGAGACCTGGTATGCACCACCACGGGCAGAAATGAAGATGAAGGAACTTACAGGAACCGGTATGGTGGAAGTATACAACAACCAACACCTTTGGAACAACCGCCAGGCACAGCGGGTTTATGACGCTTTTGTTGATGTCTGGGGAACTGAAAAACTATGGGTAACCATAGACCGGGCGAATCTGAATTTTCCGTTGCGTCCCGGGCAGGTTAAAAAGGGCTTTATTCACTGGGATTACGATCCTGAAACCCGGCCTCAGAACGTACAAGGAGTTCTTGCTCTGGCAGACCAGACAGATGAAGAAATGGGAGGTTTTCAATGCATACCATGGTTGTACCGCAATTACCATAGCTGGAAACTAACCCAGCCCGAAGATCGCGACCATTTCCAACCTGATATCAGCGGCTTGGAAGACAAAATTGTAAAGGTAAAGATGGAAGCCGGTGACCTGCTGATCTTTAACAGTACTCAGCCACATGGTATCCGCCCTAACAATTCAGGAGACAAAGTGAGGATCGCCCAGTATATCTCTATGATGCCGGCAGAAGAGGACAATGTGCCAATGAGGGAATGGAGAGTGAATTCCTGGAAAAACCGGGTAGCACCAGAAGGTTATGCCTTTCCCGGGGACCCCAGAAATTGGGAGCAAACCAAATACGATACTGCTAAACTATCTGAGTTAGGAGAGAAGTTATTAGGCCTTAAAAACTGGTAATACGTTTTCAATAAAAATCAACCCGCCTGTCCTTATGGACCTAACCCTAAAGGAACGGGCGGACGTTATTGGTATAGGCCCTTTGCATCAAAATTTTGCTAGGGCTGTTCCTCCTCTAAAATGGCGACCACCCTGGCCGGGGCCGCTGAAGCACCGACAATTTTCAGTGGGAAAACCGCAACTTTAAAACCCTCCAGCGGCAGTGCATCCAGGTTTACGAGTTGCTCCATATGGCAATACTCCTTGTTTCGGCCTACAAGGTGGGCTTCCCAGAAATATTCTGAATTACCTGTCTCTTTGGCTTTCGCGATCATATAGGGCAATGGCAGATCCCAGCCCCAGGAATCAATTCCCATGACTTTAATACCCTGATCTATTAACCATTCCGTGGCTTCGGCGCTCATCCCGGTGCCTACTTTGTGAAAGTCTTTGGTACCATTAAAGCGGTCCCTGCCTGTCCTGATCAGTACGATCATGCCCTTTTTAAGCTCAAGCCCGTGCTTTTGCAAAAAATCCTCCAGGTCTTCCTGAGTGATAGGGTCAAAATCTTCTTTGTGCTTCATATCTATGACCATTCCATCCGCATAGCACCATTCCAAAGGAATTTCGTCAATGGTTTTGGCTCTTTCCCCATTCACCTCCGGAGCATAATGCCAGGGAGCATCGATATGGGTGGTAGCGTGTACGCCCATTTTTTGAATGCTGTCATCTGCCCAACCAACAAATCCTTTAGGAAACAATCTAAAGGGTAAACCCAAAATACGGAGAAGCCATTTGGCCTTGTGATGAGGTTTGTGTTTGATCTTTACCTTCATGAACCAGGGATCTTCCCGATTGTATTGAATGGGTTTGGAAAGGTCTACGATCTTCATGATAATTCAGTTTTGAGGTTAGGATCTAAAGTTAAAGAAAGTTTGAGCAATCCTTAAGAAACCACTTAGTGTTCCGGAAATTGTATAGGAATTGCGAAATCGCATACAGACAATTCTATAGCTCGATGACCTAAAAAGCTAACAAATTCCTTAAAGGCTTTTGATACATTGTCAAACCTAAGTCAATAAAAACTGATATGAATAAACGGAACTATTTGAAATTCATAATACTCACAGTTTTATTTTCTGCTTGCTCTTCTGCCAGGCTGGCGAATTCCTATAAGTCAAAAGACTTCAGCTCTATTGAAGACCAGAACATATTGGTGGTATCGAGAACACCGCAGGTAGCTGTTAGAAAAGCTTATGAGAAGGAAATTTCAAAACGACTAAAGATGCAAGGACTAAATGCTAGTCCGAGTTATTTGATGTTTCCAGACCTAAAGCCCCTGACCAACAAGACGGTTGAACGAATAGCGAATACCATTTCGATGTTCAGAGATGAGGGTTTTGATATTTTAATGGTAACATCCCTAAAGGATGTCGAAGAACAGGAAGTGCTGAGAAGACAGGAAGGTTATGGTTCCTTGTTAGATTATTACGGAAATAAATACATCACTCTAAAGGGATATTATGACGATGTGCATGCCCCGCCAAAATTGACACCCCTTGAGACGGAATTAGAACCCATAACCCGAAAGGAGGTGACCTTTATTTTGGAAGCCGTCACCTATAATCTTTCCTTGCCCGAAGCAAAAAGGTTGCTCTCTGTGGTCACCATGGAAATAACCAATCCAAATTCCGCTTCCTCGGTACGACAAGGGTTCGCAAAGACAGTTGCCAATGAGCTCAAATAATGCCGTAGAAGTTAAATCAGTATCACTCCAGAACAGCTCCTATTTCAGATTCAAATCTGTCAAAATCAATTTTATTCTTAGTTAGCAACAGCGCCTTAGCCGAAACTTCATGAACGTAGTTTGGCTCAAATCCTATGGCTTTTCCCACTCGCTCCAACCATCTAATCTGATCTTCCCCCTCAATCGTTCTATCAGAGTTTAAGATCTTTCCCAACTCATACAATGCCTTAATTCTTTCATCTTTGGCATATGGAGCGGTTATTGGGTAGTTCATGTAGTTCTGCATGATAAACTCGTATTCCTCTTCAGTCAGGCTCAATTTATACATCAGGTGCTCCAGGAATATTATCTCTCTCTTTGAGGCGTCGCCGTCGCGCATAGTGATTTTTACCATTGAGGCGTAGGCATCGTGATATTGACTTTTTGAATGATAGTTCATGAATGTAATTAATATTTCTTCATAATTTAAAAGTAGCATCTACTTTGAAAGATATTACTATCATTTCAGGTCATCAAATTGTCAAGAAAGTCTAAAATCGTTTGTTCAATTGATAAATTTGTTGGCAAATCAGTAAATTTATTTTCAAAGTCAGGTATACGGAACAGGAATGGTTAATGATATCAAAATCAAGAAACTGGTTTTTGTGGCATTTGTGCTTAGTTTCGCGGTAAGTCTTAGTGAGATACTGCATTACCTGGATTCTTCTTTAAAGTATTTTGATTCTCCGAGATCGACTTCCCTTGGACTTGTCATTTATCGACTGATGACTTTTTTCTTGTATTGTTTTCTGGTGCTATATATAAACATCTTTAAGAAAGATATATGGCTGAAAAAGATTAATGTCAAATATCTATTCTTGGGCTCCGTGGCCATTAATGCGATAATTTATGTAGTCACTTTTTTCCCCTGTTTGTACATTAATGACAAGTTCATTCACAAGTTGCATGAAACAGAAGCAAAGGGGCTGGCATTTATATGGCTGGTTTATATGGTCATTTGTTTATTGATCTCCTCTGTATGGAAGTTAGGGGCCAGATTAAAGGAAAAATTGGGTCGGCAACAATTTGTACGTTACAGCAAAGAAAGCCAAAACTTCGAAAACGATCTTGCCGTTTTGGAACGGAGCTATTTGACCAGTTTTTTGCTTCCAAGAAAGAAATTTCTGGAACCGGTCAAGGCAAAGGATTTTGCCATTTTTTTTATTGATGAAGGTCTTGTAAAAGGAAAAACCTTTGATTCGAAAACCTACTTCATTGATAAAAATATTCAAGAGCTTGAAAATAAATTGGATCCAAATACTTTTTTTAGGACCAACCGGCAGCATCTTATCAACCGAAATGCCGTCAAGCATTTGGAACCCGATTCATTTGGTAAAACAGGTCTAGCGTTGAACGTAGATCATGAAGATGTGGTCATCAGCAAGCTGAAATCAAAGCAGTTCAAAGAGTGGTTGGTCGAATTTTCGGGTTAGGATTTCACCATTTCGTTACCAAATTACTCCACTTCACATAATTACTTTTTTTAATCCCTTTTATCAGTCATAAATTCTCTTTTGAACATCAAAACATATTGAATTTGAGACACTTATAAAGGCTATTTAAATCAGTTGATCTAAACTGATAATTCAATTTTAGCCAAAGTCCAAAGCAGTGTTTCTAGTGTATTTTCTAAAGAGTCTGGTTATGAGTCACCATTACAATGTTTGTCAAGTCGCATTCTTAAATCCACTATTCAGAATCTTGAAGGATTCTAATCTAAACAGCGAAAGTCTTATCAAAAAAAGCAAGTTAAAATACTTTGATCTGAAAGTAGACGATAATTATGTTCCCCTGGAAAGTGTATATGACTTCTACATAAGGTCGAAACAACTTGCAAAAGGTGCTTTTTTTAAAGGTTCAAATTTGAAACACTATGATTTAGTTCATCTAGGCGCGTTTGGAGATTACTTAAGCAGGCTCCCAACCTTGTATAGCATCCTTTATCAGTTTGTCTTATACAAATCTATTTACCAAACGAATCTGAACTGTAATCTTGATATTTATGGTGATACGGCTAAGTTTTCCTTTTCCTGTTCGGACAAGTTTTCGGCAGGTCGAAAAATAGGGGAAAGTATTTTTATGGCGGTACTTCTACAATTATTCCGTAGGTACACTTGTGAAAATTGGGAACCAGATGAAATCCATTTACCGTATTCAGCCCTAGGGGATATTATGGATTTGTTTCCAAACAAAGAGTGTACGGTTATTTCAAATCAAACTTCTTTTGCTATTATTTTTCCCAGGGATATACTCTATAGGGCTTCTCACGTTTTCATCCGCTTTTCTAATCAAACTTTTCCCAGTTTTCCTGACAGAAGTGTTTCGTACACCATAGAACGGGTATTACGGAGCTATAAATCTGGCTACATTCCGTCATTGAGCGATTTGGCTTCACATTTTAGTACTTCCGAAAGCAGCATAAAAAGGAGTTTGCAATCAGAAGACACAAGTTTCTCTAAAATATTGGAAAAAAACCTTTTTGAAAAGTCTGTCAAGTTGTTGGCTGATACCAACTTAAGCATCATGCTCATCAGTGAATCCCTGGGTTATTCAGACAGTCCGAATTTTATACGTTCTTTTAAAAAGTGGTCAGGAGTAACTCCTGGAATCTTTAGGGATTCCTGCGAAATGACCTATGATGATAATGCTCAAATTGCGAAAATAGCCTAATCTTGGGGCACGCTCTAGGGTATACCCGGAGCACGGACTGAATTGAAGCATAACAAATGAAAATTAAGTTTTTTGGAACCCGTGGTTCCATTCCTGTTTGTGAACAGGGATATCAAGAATTTGGGGGCAATACCTCCTGTGTTGCAGTTTTTGGAGAATCAGATAGTGACGTATTGGTTTTCGATGCCGGAACAGGCATCCGCAATTTGGGGAAAGAATTGATGCAACAGGAATTCCTACCTGGCAGGAAAATTGTGATTGCTTTTTCTCATTTTCATTGGGACCACATCCAAGGATTACCCTTTTTCGCCCCAGCTTATGATCCATCAAAAGAAATCCATGTTATAGCCCTTGGAAACGATTTGAACATACAGGATTTTAAAGCAATTTTCGCCAAACAAATGGAGAGCACTTATTTTCCGGTTGCACTCGATAATATGGGTGCCAACTTTTCATTTATCCCAAAAAAATCCAACGAACAGATCTTTCCTGACGGCATCATTAAGACGCATCGGCACAGACATCCTGGAGGAGCACACAGCTACCGACTAGAGGCCCGTGGCAAGGTGATGGTGTACTGTACTGACATTGAACACGGTAGTAATATCGAACCAAGCATAGTGGACTTTACTAAGGGAGCCGATGTGCTCATTCATGATGCGCAGTATACCCCGGAAGAATTACCTAATTTCAGAGGTTGGGGCCATAGCAGTTGGGAACAGGCCATTGAAGTTGCTGAAAGAGCCCATGTGAAAACACTATTTCTTACCCATCATGATCCTGAGCATGATGATACTTTTTTGCACAAAGTTGAAAATGAATGCCAAAAAAGATTTCCCAACTGTTATTTGGCAAGAGAGGGCATGGAATTTAGCCTGTGAAGCTTCCCGGCGTAATACTACAATAATAACTATTGATTGCCACTTACATGACCTGATATGATAATTACAAATACCCTTGGGAGACATACATTTAGTGGACAAAAAATCGTGTATGCAATACCAGGGAATATATCATGCTATCTACGAACCGGAACAGTTCAGGCGAGGCTTATTTAAGTGCATTCTCTTTTTTTTGTGCTCATTGTTTACGATTTCGGTAATCGCTCAAACGAGCAACCAAGACTCACTGAATACACCTTTTCGCAAAGGACGTTGGCTTACAGGTCTATCCGGGAGCATCGGGTCCAACACCAATAAAACAAATTCTTCCGAAGAAAAGACCACTACCAACGAATTCGGACTTAATCTATCCACCGGGATATTTATCAAAGATCGCTGGCTCTTAGGCGGTAGCCTCAGTGCTGATCGATCCGAAACCGCAGGAAGTATCGATGGAACTACCGAATCAATTTTTATAGCTCCCTTTCTTTCTTATTATCTGTCTCCCAATGACAGAGGTTCCCTATTCGTGTCAATTTCTCCGGGCTATGTGCTATACCGGGATGAGACCACCATTATTGACCCAGTGAATCCTGTGGAGCAACGATCAGAGGGTGGTGGGTTTGGTTCCCTATTAGGTCTGGGATATTCTTATGTGATCCATGATCGCATCGCGTTTGATATAGGTTTTGATGTGAATTTGTTTTGGATAAGGGTTGATGAACGTTTAGAACCACAAGGAACATTGGTTTCTGAGAACCTATCCATAAGTAACATCTCTTTCAATTTCGGGTTTAATGTACTGCTTGATGATTTCTTTTTCTGATGAACAAATACCTCCTAAATACACTCATAATTGCACTGCTCCCCCTCTGCATTCTTTGTCAGGGACGGGAGGAAGGTTTTGTCCGAACTGATACCTTGGGCAAAACCAAGAACATCAAATTTATAGGACTACCCATTGCCTTTTATACCCCCGAGACACAATTTGGTGTTGGTGGGGGCGGCCAAATGTTCCTTTTGAACAATACCAACAGATACAACCAACGCCTTTCAAATATTCTTTTTAGTGGTATTTATACAACGGCGGGTCAAATCATGTTCAATGTCACCCCACAGGTGTATTTGGGAAAGGGGGATTATTTTATCGATGCGGATTACCTCTTTGAAATTTATCCCAATTCCTTTTGGGGCATTGGTCCGGACACTCCTGAAGACAATGAGGAGCAATATGACCAAACCACGCACAAAGTTCAAATTAGCTTTCTAAAGCGATTGCCACCTCATTTAAACTTTGGACTCACTTTCAATTTTGCCAACCATCAGATCACTGAAGTCGAGGAGGGCGGTATTTTGGCTTCAGGGACCGTTTTAGGTTCGGACCGCACTGTAATCAGCGGACTGGGAGCCGTTTTCAACAAAGATTCCAGAAATGATGCTTCGGCCCCGACAGATGGGCAATATTTAAGACTCAGTGCCCAGTTTTCCAGTGAAATCTTTGGGGCAACCCATGGTTTCAATAAGTTTGTCCTGGACCTTAGGGAATACATTCCGCTTGGCGGTAAAAGCATCTTGGCCACCCAGATATTCCTTGAAAACAACTTTGGGGATGTACCCTTTCAAGGCATGGCTTTTTTTGGGGGAAGTAGTAGTGCCAGGGGATATTTCTATGGTCGCTTTTTGGATAAAAGCATGTATGTGCTCCAGACAGAGTATCGCCATCGCTTTAAGCCAAGATGGACATTTGCGGCTTTTGGCCTCATAGGCAGTGTGGCCGGCGATACCGAAGAGCTGTTAGAATTTCGGTCAATCAAACCAGCCTTTGGTGCTGGTGTCCGCTACAAATTGCTAAAGGATCAGGGTACCTGGTTACGGCTCGACTTTGGCAGTGGCAGGGATGGCCAAAGCGGTATCTATTTTGGGGTTAATGAGGCCTTCTAAAAAAACTATTCAACTACCATTAGAACCGATAGCCCAACTGTGCGGTTAATTGTTCGCGCCCACCAATTCCCAGTTGCACCATTAAATCCCAGTGTTTTCCAAAGCCTTTATTCACTCCCATAATGGCATTCCAGGTAGTGGGGGTGAAGTTTACGTCATACCTAAGAATATCACCGGATTCCAATTCAAAAAACCCGGCGACGTCAGAATCATAAAACTGACCCATACTTCCTGCAAAGACATTTAAGTTGTTGGGAAAGCGATAACCGGCCATCAGCACATAGGCATTGGCATTGGTTGTGGTGTTAGCCTCTTCCACGCTAGCTCTTATGTATTGATAGGTGCCACTAAAAAAAACGTCTCCAATGCCACCCCCTAAGGTCACGGAACCACCAATGATATTGGCCGATACATCAATATAAAGGGGAAGGGCCTGTGGAATATCACTGGGGTCTAGTCCCAGGAAAGGAGCTAGGTCCACAATTCCTTGTCTAAAATCTTCGTCCAAAATAAAATCGCCGGCAACGGTGTTATCTGCCCTTCCAAATATCCCTGCCACATTTAAAAACGGAAATATCCACACATCCGGTCTCACAAAATAAGTGGTGGTCGATTGAACAATATTGGAATTCTCCAGGTCGAATAGCGAGCTCAAATCCGCAAGTTCTCCATCACCAAATCCAACGCTAATCCCTTCAAAGTCCAGATCATCGTCCTGGGAGTGTAGTATAACGTTTATTCCAACGGGCCTGGGCAGACCAAAACCCAATTTGGTAGCGGGTTTGCCGAAAATGGGAAGCCCCCAACCCAAGGTAACATTGACCGTGTCAATTGCTGTAGCATTCTCGAAAAAAGGTTGTACCGTTTTGCCAGCCCAAACTATGGAGGTGCCATCAGCCGCCTTGTAATCGGCCGTGGTAAATGTAAGGGTGTGCGCCCCGTTATTGGCCCGGAAAGTTTCGGTAGTCCTTGACACAATATAGCCTTTTCGGTTTTCGGCTTTTTCGAAATAAACGATTCGTTCGAAATCTTCCTTTCCATCGGACAACTTTGATATGCTCTTAAGTTCGACCCTGTTGAGAATTCCTCCAACGACATATAATTTACCCTCGTACTTTTTGATATCCCTTAGCTCCGGCTCTATATCACTTTTGGAATATCGAAACCCAAACACAGTTTCGTTTCCACTGTCTTCTAGCAATTTTAAAGAGGACTCGTCATACAGATTACTTCTGGAAAGCCTGCTTAGTTTATGGCTCTGTTCAATCGCTCTTTTCAATGCCTTTATTTCCTTTTTGGAAAACTCCCCCTTTTGCACTGCAAACCGTATGTCTTTTCCATCTTTATAAGATGGATCATAGATGATTTGGGTCATAAAGGTTTCGGTACTTCCTGTAGGGGTAGAAATTTCTATTTCCAGATTTTGCACAAAACTGCCCTCTTGCAACAGCACGCTCGCGGCAGCATCCAATAATTTTGGGGAAATCCCATATTCTGCCAGGTACGAACTGTTCAATGGTGTTTCTTCTTGAGCCATAGAACTGAATACAATGAAAAATGTTACGATCGCATAAAAGAACGGTCTTCTCGTTATTAGGGTTTTCATGATCTATTTTTTTTGGAAAGATTATTTTGATTTATGAATTTTCCGACTACCACGGCGGTTACTAAGACCAGATAGAACTGTCCTGCAAGTCCCAATAGGATACTGGCTTTTTGTGACATTGGCGTAATAGGAGCTATATCTCCATAGCCAATGGTTAGTAGGGTTATAAAACTGAAGTACATCAGCTGTTCGGTCAGGGTATTGGGATGGGTTTCCTGCATATTCAAAAGCCCTCCTTCAAAAGAATTGGAATGTGCCAACTCTATCGACATATAGATGAAAAAGCCGATCAACCCCAAACTTATGAAACCACTTATCATGCCCAGCATTACTTTCTTATCAACCGAGTGGGAGTGCCAAACCTGTTTAATGATTTCGTAAGTGATGAAGAGATAAAACGCGAAATAAATCCCAAATTGGATATATCTTGTATCCAGGGTCATTTCCCCATGTGCCTGGGCCAGACCAAAAATGATGCTACTGGCACTAAGCAAAATCAAAAAGAACCAAAACAGCTCTTTCCTTTTGGAAATCAGCAAGATCCCGGCGATTAAGTTGAGTAAGAAAAGTATGGGTGCAACACTTTTATCAAAAATTTCCCCTGGTACCAACAATGATCCGAACAAAACCGCCAATTGGGTGATAAAGAAAAAATCGAATCGTATGTTATAAAGTCTTTCCTTCATTTCTGCGAATTAGAATGCAAATCCTATTTTAAAACCATATCGAAATGCCAGCATGGGAAAATAGGTTCTTTGATTTCCGTTTATTCTAAAATCAGGGTCCAACAAGTCAATAATTCCCAAATCCCTGAGGGTTTCGTTCAAATCATTGTAGAATGCTTCCGGGACCGGTTCAATCTCCCTCAACTCCAAATTATTGAAACTGAGACCCGGACCGGCGATGATAAAATCCAAAAAGAACCCGTTTTTCAATTCAAGCTTGTAGCCAATCTCAATGCCAATATTGGAAGTATCCAGGTCCGCTTCGATCAGGATTCGACTTACTTGCCGTTCAAGAGAAGTATAATTTCCGCTGATATTGCCAGACCTGTCCTGATAACGGAAATAGGTTCCCACATAAAATCCTGTCAGTCCGGGATGGCTTTTTTGGGTATACCATCGGATTTCCGGTATAAGTTTAATTCCGGTCAAGTTGAACTCATCTGTTTCAAAGCGTTCAAATGTTGTGTTCGCAACGTCAAAAATTCCGGATGAAAACTTATATCCCATGGAGAGGGAAAGTGATACTCTTTTAAGAATCGGCCTTTCATATTGAATTTGGGCCGTGCCAAAAAAAGGCTGTATGGGATCTAAGCTGATGTGGTTTTTACCAAGATCAGCCATATTATTTTGTGCCCACAGCCCCACCATTGATACACTCATCAATAATCCTGATAAAAACCACTTTTTAATTTTATCACAAGCCATTGCGCATGTATTAATCGCGTAACAGGTGCTCATTAAACTCTATACGATATTACTATTTCACCCAATGTTTAGCATTATCATTTTAGCGCATGCCGTTGAAAGACGAAGAAGGGGTATGGCTCTAAAATTGTACTGTTGGAATGATTGAGTTCTTGGTTGTGCTTCAATAGAAAGTTGCATTATTGATTATAGCTTTGGCCGGGATTAATCTGTAATGAATTGTACATTATAAAATGTCATTTACATTCTAATGGTAAATGAGGTTTAGCAATCCCTAAGAAACCACATCAGGCGATCTCATTAATTCGTCAAGCATGGAATAGACAATATTAGCTTTAAAGTACCCGCTAAATCTGATCAGGGTAGGTGCTGGGCTACGAAATCCTCAATTCTTTGGATTATACTGGCCAGGCTGCGAATTAATAGTATTTTTGCGCCCTTAAATTCATAAGGTTTGAAAAAGTACCTAAACTTGTTCGACTTCAGCCAGGAAGTAAACTACAGAACCGAAGTCTTGTCTGGCCTAACCGTGGCTCTGGCCCTGGTTCCGGAAGCTATAGCCTTTGCCCTTATCGCAGGGCTGTCGCCACTGACCGGGCTTTATGCCGCCTTTGTAATGGGTCTGGTGACCTCCATCCTGGGGGGTAGGCCTGGGATGATCTCAGGTGCTACCGGTGCGGTAGCTGTGGTAGTGGTTTCCCTGGCGAGAGATTACGGGGTGGAATATGTCTTTGCCACGGTGGTTTTGGCAGGATTACTCCAAATGGCAGCAGGCTTCCTAAGGCTTGGAAAGTTTATGCGGCTTGTACCCCACCCGGTCATTTTTGGTTTTGTAAATGGACTTGCTATAATCATTTTTCTTTCACAGTTGGATCAGTTCAGGTCCTCAGATGGTTCCTGGCTTTCCGGCGCTACACTCTATATGTTCTCTGGCCTGGTATTGCTTACCATGTTGGTGATCTGGGGCTTACCAAGACTTACTAAAGTAGTCCCGGCGTCCCTGGCGGCTATTTTACTGATTTTTGGATTAGTTGTTGTTTTTGGAATTGACACGCGCACCATAGGGGATATCGCCTCAATACAAGGTGGATTCCCCCCTTTCCATATTCCCGAGATCCCCTGGAGTCTGGAGACGCTGCAGATCATTTTTCCCTACTCCGCCATAGTTGCGGGGGTAGGATTGATAGAAAGCCTGCTTACTTTGAACATCGTTGATGAGATCACGGAAACCCGTGGAAGGGGAAATAAAGAAGCGGTGGCCCAGGGAACGGCAAATATACTGTCGGGATTGTTTTCCGGGATGGGAGGTTGTGCGATGATAGGGCAAAGCCTGATCAACATTTCCAACGGAGCAAGGGCAAGATTATCGGGTATAGTAGCCGCGGTAATGCTGTTGGTCTTCATCATGTTTGGTGCAGGATTGATTGAGCAGGTACCCATGGCAGCTTTAACCGGACTGATGATCATGGTGGCTCTGGGTACTTTTGAATGGGCCAGCCTGAGGACACTAAGACGCATGCCTAAGTCGGATGTCCTGGTCATGGTGCTGGTAACTCTGGTTACTGTATTCCTGCATAACCTCGCGCTTGCGGTACTTGTCGGGGTAATCATTTCCGCCCTGGTTTTCGCCTGGGACAATGCCAAAAGGATACGGGCCAGAAAGTCCATCGATGAAAACGGGGTAAAGCATTATGAGATCTACGGACCACTGTTCTTTGGGTCTGTAAGCCTGTTTAACGAAAAGTTCGATGTGCTTAATGACCCTGACGAGGTAATCATTGACTTTATGGAAAGTCGTGTTGTGGACATGTCGGCCATAGAAGCGCTCAACAAGATCACCGAGCGCTATCAAAAGGTTGGCAAGAAGGTTCACCTGAGGCATTTGAGCCGTGATTGCCGGCGTTTACTCGCCAATGCGGATAAGATCATAGAAGTAAACGTGCTGGAAGATCCAACCTACAAGGTGGTAGTGGATAAAATTTGATTTGGCTTAATTACTCCTGGCTCCAGAAGTCCATCAGAGCGTTTATGTCAAGATCAGTACCTCCCTTGTAGACATTGTCCCAATAAAGAGTCCCGTCCGCTTTAATAAAGATGCGGTAGTAACCTTCGTCCAGACTCTCCATATTTACATTGATCTCAAAGCCATTCAAGTCGTTAAGACTTAGATCGGCCATCCGGACAACCTCGGATTCTTCATAAGGGTCAGCAGTGTACAATTCCCTAAAATCAACATCCTGAAATACCTTGTCTGCCTCAGCGGCGATCAACCAAATATCTGAAACATTCAAAGTAGAAGTCACGATTAAGGTTCCCAGGTTGGGATTAGGTGTAAGAGCTATCCCAGTGTTAAACGAATTGGGGTTTCCAAGACGTATGGAAGGGGAGGTTATGGTTTGTCTTAGATCGATACCCGTAACCAGGTCAATATCTGTCTGATTTATCGAGCCACCCTCATCATCATCCTGACAAGCAAAAAGGCCGAAAGCCAAAAGGATTACAAATATTTTTTTCATAACAGCTTCTTTTTAATGGTAACGATTTTATACTAAAGGTAGTATTCGGAAGATCATACATTGAAGCAATCCCCAGAATTATTTTTATTCATTCGGAGCATTTTAATAGGATCCTCAAAAAAATATCCACCCAAATTAATCGTTTTCAGCATGTTCCTGAGCCGATATTGCACCTATGATCTTAGTCATGGTTAGCCCTTTTTTTCGAAAGTAGCTTTGTGCTCAATTCAAAAAACAGTTACCATGAAAAAAACAGGAATTTACCTATTCGCAATGCTGCTTGGTTTTGTCGGTTCAGCCCAGGCCCAAAATGATCCGGACCCCGATTTTAGTAAATGGCAATTCAGGCTTAGGGGCATCGTAGTAAGTCCGGATGAAAGCGCAAGTATTGAAGCCATCGGAGGGGATGTAGACATCTCCACAGCCTTTGTCCCGGAGTTCGACATCACCTATTACTTTACGGAAAATTGGTCAGCCGAGCTGATACTGGCTACAGCCAAACACGATGTAAGTGCTGTGAATACCAGCGCAGGGGATATTGATCTGGGAGAGGTCTGGCTATTACCTCCTACACTAACAGGTCAGTATCATTTTACCGGTGGGGACCTGGTTCCCTATCTTGGAGCCGGTGTGAACCTGACCTTGTTTTACGGTGTGGATGAGGGACCCATTGCGGATGATGTGGATTACGATACCGCCCTGGGTTTTGCCTTACAGGGAGGATTGGACTATATGCTGGATGACAAGTGGTTCATCAACCTGGATATCAAGAAACTATTCCTGAGTACGGATGCTACAGTAAACGCTACGACAGCCCTGGGTGCAACCGTTGGAGCGGATGTGGACATTAACCCCTGGATCTTCGGTTTCGGAGTGGGGGTTAAGTTGTAAGTTTCCAGTGTCCTTTTATTGAGCCATCTGCCGTTCCTGGCGGATGGCTTTCTTTTAAGAAGGCCTACCTTCATTTTCTTTGCTTCTCCAAAGAAAACGAAGCAACCCGCCCGAACGTGCCGTTGGGTACGGGCAGGAAGAAAGGAGACTTATCCGAGGAATTTTTTGAGACAAGCTCAAAAACCAGCTTCAAAACTTCGCGCTGCAAGCAGCTGGATTTCGAAGCTTTTGAAGCTGTATTCTGCGGATAAGGAATTGGGCCATACGATGGTTTTTAAGAAATAGCAATGGTTCTAGCGAAAGTGCGTTCGCCAAAGGCGAAAAGAGCATGTAGCGACAGGAACCATTTGCGGTTTTGGCAACCGCCAAAAATTTCCTTAAAACATCTTGATTTTTTGCTTCATTTTGCATCAAGGCAAAATGAAGAGTGAATTAAAAAAAGTGCTTTCGGCAAAAATATTCCAAAAGCACTTTTGTAATTTTTAGGAAACTATGCTGTTAACTAAAGCGTTCGCAGGTATTCCGCTACAGCGCGGGCGTCTTCTTCAGATAGGTTTTGATTCAGCATGATGGCATTGTTATACTCTTTGAGCAATGCCTTTGCGATAGGGTCTTCTTTTAACATCCCATCCGGATTCAGTATCATGTTCATGACCCATTCCGGACTGCGTCTTTCGTAAACTCCTTTCATGGCCGGACCTATCATCCTTTGATCTACCATATGGCAGGCTGTACAAATGGCTTTGAATTTTGCCTCACCAACGGCGGCCATCTCGGTATCTATTTCATCCCCGAATTCCACAGAAGTGATGGGCCCTACCCCTTTGTTGTTCATATCCACTGGCACACCTTCAGATGCGGTTTCAGCCTTGGTTTCTTTTTTAGATCGGTTCATCTCAAAACCGCCCTCTTTCTTTTCTTCTTTTTTTTCGCCGCAACTGCTAATCATCGCCGCTACAGCCAGGAATGCGAGTACTTTTTTCATTTTAGGTTTGTTAGGAGCTACTAATATAAGGAATACCGACAATTACAAAACCTCTTCCAGGAATTTTATGGCCCTTTTCTCATTGTAGTAAACATTCTGCTTATCGTGGAAACCAACATGCCCACCGTTACTAGGAGTTTCCAGGAAGAGGTTCCTGTGTCCCCTGGCGACCTCAAAGGGGTAACATTCCGGCCCCAGAAATGAATCGTTCTTCGCATTCAGAATAAGACTGGGGAGTTCTATCCCATGCAAAAACTGCAGGCTACTACACTGACGGTAATAATCCAGGGCATCTTCAAAGCCGTGCGCTCTGCTCGTATAAACATCGTCAAAGTCCTTAAGCGTGCGGATCTTTTCAATATCGCTATCGGGAATAAGTTCGGGGTAGAGCTGTTGCTTGGCCCGGAGCTTGGCTATAAGGTGGTTCTTAAAGCGGATGGCATAAGCCAGGTTGTTCCAACTGAGTAGTTGTATCAGTGAGCTGTGAAGACTACAGGGTGCTGATACGGCAATACCGGCCCTGAGTTCTTTCGGTAACTTTCGTCCTTCTCCCAGGTATTTAAGGGTCATATTGCCTCCCAGGCTAAAGCCCTTAATTACAATATTGTTGTACTTTTTAGATACCAGGATATGCCGTACTACGGCATCCAGGTCTTCCGTAGCTCCGGAATGGTATGAGCGATAAAGCCGGTTGGTTTCTCCACTACATCCCCGAAAGTTTACGGCGCAGGCATCGTAACTATGGGCGTTAAACGTCCTGGCGCTACCAGTGATATACGGACGCTGTCCGTTACCTTCCAATCCGTGCAAAAGGATCACCACTTTGGGTGTGGGGACACTGGCATAGGACCAGTCCAGGTCCATAAAGTCACCATCGGGCAGCTCCATACGTTCCCGGGTCTGATGCAGTCCATTCACTTTTCGGATAAGTCCGGAGTAGATGGTAGCTATATGTCCGTTCCTAAAAAGAAGCGGAGCCCGGTAAGCAGAGGGGATCGTTGGCATGTGATTAACGTTCTGAGGCTAAAAATAAGGTAGGTGAGGTAATTTGAGAAATTGATTTTGTTTTTTTGACCTCTTTTTGTGTTAAGCGACAATGAAGTGAGGTATTAAGGTTCAATGGTAATCAGTAAACAGTGAACAGTAAACAGTAAACAGTGAACAGTAAACAGTCTCGATAGCTATCGGGAGTAAACAATATGATTGAAATTAAAACTCAACACCTACAACTTAAAACCATTTAACTTAAACTTGGTCTTGTACTTGAACTTTGTTTTCCCTGCTTTTAAAATGCAGCGAAAAACACTATCTTAAATTCGGGGTGGGGTTTAGAACCCCGGTTTCAGTGGGCAGCCCTCCTTCGCTAAAGCTTCGGAGATTGATATAAGTTGACGGTTGGCATTTCGCCATGTCAGGTCGAGCGTCCGCCCGCGCCGGTACGGACGGTGAGTCGAGACCTAATTAGCTCGGTGTGAAGTTCCGATTGCTATCCGGAGTAATCAGTAATCAGTGAACAGTAAACAGTAATCAGTTTTCCCTATTCAGCACTTAAAACTTAACACCTACCATTAAGGATCTTGTACTTCGAACACCACACAAACTTTCCCATCAACTATCAACTATCAACCATCAACTAACAACTATCAACCAACCAAATATTCTAGTACAAAATATTGTCCTTGGGAGCTACGGGTTCCGGCAACTCCTCTTCGTCCAGCATATCGCGCAAATCAATCTCAATGGTGCGGCAGAGCGCTGTCATCGGTACGTCATTCAGTCGACCTTCAAAGGGATCTTCGCTATTGTCTCCTACTATCTCCATAGTGGTAAAGATCCAGGAGATCAATACGGAAAAAGGGATCATCAGAAATACATACCAGGCCTCGCCAGCACCGGTGGACGACATGGTATCGTCTTCAAAAACATCCAGTAAGCCAAAGGGTAATAGTAACACAAAGATCCAGGTAAAAACCTTAGAGAAGTATCCGTATTGTCTGGGGAAAGGGGTGTTTTTGATCCGTTCGCACTTGCCTTGAAGGTTGTAAAATTCCTCGAGCACAGCCTGCAATTGCATTTCCTGGAAACCATCGATCACTCCATTATTTCGGAGGGTTTCTAGGTCACGGGCTTGGTTCTTAACGAGATGGGTGGCCGGGTTCACCCGCTTTTTCAGATCTACAAATTCCCGTTTACTTACAAAATTATAGGCTTCGTTGCAGGAAGCATTTCGTTCACCATGCTTGTCAAACATCTTTTCCACGGCTTTATTCTCTTTCAAGGCCCACCATTTGGGTTGGCGAAGTTGTACGCGAAGTGCATTAAGCCAGGCGATATGACGGTGAATCAATTGCGTATGCATCCTTTTGTCTGCCTCCTCATCTTCGCTCTTTACAAAACTGAGCACTCTTATGGCCCAGGTTCGACTGTAGTTTACAATGCCGCCCCAGATCTTTCGGCCTTCCCAAAAGCGATCATAACTCTGCGAATTCTTAAACCCTATGTAGAAGGCCACGGCGATCCCAATGACACTCAAAGGCTGAAAGGGGATATCGATGAAGTTCCAGCCGAGATAGTGATAAATCCAGAATATGATGGCCGCATAGATGGTAAAAAAGATTAAGTTTTTCCAGGCGTATCTCAGTATGAGTCCCCAGCCGATATTTCTTTTGATATACATAGCAAAATCTTAGTTCCTAAAAATAGGGAAATACTTTATATTTAAGAATAACTTAAAATTACGGTTCCTATCTTTATTGTAAATTTATTGCTTGGCTATGATCTCAAAGAAATGTGAACACCTGGAGGCTATTAGCTCCGTCAAACCCTCAGAAAGTTACGAATGCGCAGAATGTGTAAAAACCGGCGATCGCTGGGTACACCTTCGTACGTGCCAGAGCTGCGGGGTAACCCTGTGTTGCGATAGTTCTCCTAACAAGCACGCCAGCAAACACGCTAAGGCTCATGGCCATCAAGTAATCAGTTCAGCAGAACCTAACGAACGCTGGTTATGGTGTTATACACACGAGGCCATCTCAAGATATTAAAGCTATGACAGACCCACGTTTTCCAGAATTGAACCAAAGACAGATCACTGTTCTCCGCAATTACGGAGAGATAGAAAGTTTTTCAGAAGATACTCGTGTTTTCTCACAGGGCGATCAGTATTATGATTTTTTTGTGGTGATGGCAGGAGCTATCTCAATCGAAGATCCATACAACAATAATGACGTTGTTGTGGTTCATCAGAAAAATGAGTTTTCAGGGGATAGCAGTATGCTTTCAACCCGAAGCGCCCAGTTCCATGGTATTGCTAAGGCAAATACCTGCCTGCTTCGCATTACCCCGACAAAGCTTAAAGAAGCTATTGCCCGCTACAGCGACATCAGCGATGTACTGCTGAACGCCTTTCTGCTCCGTCAACAAACCGTATTAAATGAGTTTTCCGGCGGAATGAAACTGATCGGCTCCGGTAATTCCAAACAGACCTATGCCATACGTGATTTTATGGAAAAGAATCACCTTTGGTATACCTTTCTGGATGTAGATACCTCTTCTGAAGCTATAGAGTTATTGGAGAATTTCAATCTCAATAAAGAAGACCTGCCCATCCTCATTAACAGTGAAGCCAAAGTTTGCCAGAACCCTTCTTTAGACCAGCTGGCGCGTTACGCCGGGGTCTTGATGGATTTTGAAGACAAAGTATTCGATCTTTTGGTGATCGGTGCCGGGCCTGCCGGTTTGGCCGCAAGCGTTTATGCCGCCTCCGAAGGCCTGAATGTGGTCACCATAGACAGCAAAGCCCCTGGCGGACAAGCCGGGAAGAGCTCAAAAATAGAGAATTACCTGGGCTTCCCCACAGGGATATCCGGTAGTGAACTTGCCAACCGGGCATACGTTCAGGCACAAAAGTTCGGCTGTAATATCTCCATACCACATCAGGCCGAAAGTGTGGAACATACCGGGGATTATTTCATCCTGAAAGCCTCGAATGACAAGACCATAAAAACCAAGGCGCTCATTGCGGCCACTGGAGCTAATTACAGACAGCTCCCAATAGATAATATTGATAAATACGAAGGCAGTGGAGTTTATTATTCGGCTACTGGAATGAACATTTCCGATTGTACAGACGAGTTGGTAGGCGTAGTAGGAGGAGGTAATTCTGCCGGCCAGGCAGCCCTTTTCCTGGCAGATCATGCCAGGGAGGTACACGTAATCCTCAGAGGCGGAGATCTGGGAGCTAAAATGAGTGATTATCTGGTACAACGGATCGAGGCGGCTGAAAACATTTTTGTTCATCTGCACACCCAGGTGACCGCCCTTAACGGTACCTATCACCTGGAATCTTTAGTGTTGAATACGCAGGGGGAGGAAAAAGAGATCGGTATCAGCAACCTATTCACTTTTATAGGCGCAAGGCCCTGTACGGATTGGTTAAAAGGACTTGTCGCCACGGACGAGCGGGGCTTTATATACACAGGACCAGGGATCAAAGAGGATAACCTTTACAAATGTGAGATCTTCAGAAGCAGGAAACCTCAATCTTTGGAAACCAGTATTCCGGGATTTTTTGCGGTGGGCGATGTTCGAAAAGGTTCCGTAAAACGCGTGGCATCAGCAGTTGGTGAAGGCTCTATGGCCATCAGCCAGGTACACCAATTCTTGTCAGAACACAAACCTACTGAGGTGGTGCAGTGAGCAGTCCTCCTTCGCTAAAGCTACGGAGGATGAATCAGTTGGCAGTTGGCAGTTCGCAGTATGCAGTAAGTATCTATTGGCACACTCAAAACCTAAAATTCAACACTTACAACTTTCAAACTTAAACTTGTACTTGAACTTGATCTTTTGTTTCTCTGCTGTTAAAATACAGTCTCAAGCATTAACTTAAGTTCGGGGAGGGGTTTAGAACCCCGGTTTCAGTGGGTAGTGCGCAGTTGGCGGTCCTCCCTCGCCAAAGCTACGGAGGATGAATCAGTTGGCAGTACTCAGTAAGCAGTATGTAGTAAGTATCTATTTGCACACCCAAAACCTAGAATCCAACACTTACAACTTTTAAACTTAAACTTGTACTTATACTTGTGCTTGAACTTTCGCTTCCCTGCTATTAAAATACAGTCTCAAGCATTAACTTAAGTTTGGGGAGGGGTTTAGAACCCCGGTTTCAGTGGGCAGTGCGCAGTTGGCAGTCTTCGTTCGCTAAAGCTACAGAGGATGAATCAGTTGGCAGTACTCAGTAAGCAGTATGTAGTAAGTATCTATTTGCACACCCAAAACCTAAAATTCAACACTTACAACTTTTAAACTTGTACTTGTACTTGATCTTAAACTTAAACTCTATAAAGACAATCAGCAACATATTACCTGATATCCATCAACTATCAACCATCAACTACTTAGGATAGAATTCCAGTAACTTCGTCTGTTCTTCGACCGCGGTCTTGAATTCGGTCTTTAACTGTTCCACCAATGACGCGACGGATACCACATCGCTTATGGTAGCTACACCCTGCCCGGCAGACCAGATAGTTTTCCATGCCTTGGCTTCAGTATCCAGTTCCTTCCCAAAATCGATCTTGGTATCCTTTTTGAGATCCTCTTCGGTAATGCCCGCCGCTTTAAGACTGGCGGCCAGAAAATTAGCGTGAACCCCGGAGATCGCCGCAGTATAAGTTACATCGCTGGCCCCCGCGTCAATGATCATTTGCCGGTAAGCCTCCGGAGCCTTACTCTCCTCCGCATTGATAAAGCGCGTACCCATATAGGCCAGGTCTGCACCCATTTGCAGTGCGGAAGCAATATCGCGACCAGTGCTGATGCAGCCGGAAAGTATGATGTTCTTGTCAAAGAACTCCCGTACTTCGGCCACCAAAGTCATAGGATTAATGGTGCCTGCATGACCTCCTGCGCCAGCGGCTACAAGGATCAGACCATCCACACCAGCACCCGCGGCTTTTTGAGCGTGCCTCTTCTTGATCACATCGTGAAAAACAAGTCCGCCATAACTGTGAACCGCATTCACAACTTCTGAGACAGCACCAAGGGATGTAATGATTAGCGGAACCTGGTGCTTAACACACAATCTCAGGTCTGCTTCCAATCTGGGATTCGTTGGATGTACAATGAGGTTTACCCCGAATGGCGCCGCTTTCTTTCCGGATTCCTTTTCCCAATCAGCAAGGGCACTCTTGATTTCTATAAGCCATTCCTCAAAACCCTCACTACTGCGTTGGTTCAATGCCGGGAAGGTACCTACAATGCCATTTTTACAACATTCAATGACCAGTTTTGGTCCGGAGATCAGGAACATGGGTGCTGCAATAGCCGGTAGCGAAAGATCTTTAATAAAGGAGGCTTTGGTGCTCATAGGATGGTTTTAAATTAAAAATTACACAAAATTTTCCTGGGTTTGACTTGCTTTACCCAAAACTATGGTATTTTTGATAATATTATGCATGCATAGGAAAAATATTGAAGAGTAATACCCTGATTGGGATAATGAAACTCTTTTTTCTCGATCAGATCAAATAAGAAAAACCAATAAGCCTAATTAAAATGTTTTTAAAGGAATTTGAAGTTCGCTGGAGCGATGTAGATGCCAACCGCCACCTGGCCAATAGTGCTTACATCAATTTTATGAGCCATACCAGAATGGCCTATTTGTGGAAAATTGGTTTTGATCACAAAACCATGGCTGTGAATCAGATAGGGCCAGTGGTCTTTTACGAACATATGTATTATTTCAAAGAAGTTTTTCCGGGAAAGCCCATTCGCGTTTCACTTGAAGTTATGGGGGTTAGCGAAGACGGAATGTTCTTTGAATTTCACCACAATTTCTATGACAGCGAGGGACGTAATGTGGCTCACTGCGAAATGATGGGAGCCTGGATAGATCTCAAAACCCGTAAACTCACGGGTTTGAGCGAAGAATGGCTTGAACAATTCACTGCTTTCGAAAAGCCCGAAGGCTTCCGTATCCTCACCAAAGAAGACACCCGAAGGTTCGCTAAAAGGCCAAAACACCTGACCGAAGCCTGAGGAGCATTGCCTTAAAATGACCAAATTTTGACAAAATCCGGTTTTTAGATTCGAACCGTAGGCTTTAACTTGTCTGATTAAAGCACTGGACTAATATGTGCTGCTTTTTAATCCAATTAGATAAACTCGTCAGACAATGAGAACCAAACTCCTTCCCGCCATTTTATGTGTAATCTTTCTCCTGGTCGCAAAGCTGAATGCACAATCGGAAAACCGTCAATACCAACCAATTATCCTGGATTTTGAGATTGAATCCACAGAGGAGACTGCCGCTGAAAACCCTTTCCTTGACTATAGACTACAACTTGAATTTAGCTTGGGAGATACCCGGTTTTCGGTACCTGGCTTTTATGCCGCAGACGGAAATGCAGCTGAATCGGCAGCTACTTCAGGAGGGGTTTGGAGAGTGATCTTTAGTCCGGACAAACCTGGTGAATGGGAGTATACCGTCTCCTTCAGAAAAGGTAAAAGCATAGCCATAGACGATGATGCTTATACCGGGCAGCCTATAGCACCACATCACGGAAAAAAGGGAAAAATTCGGGTAGATCCTGCAGCCGGCGATGCCCTGGGTTTCGCTAAAAGTGGCCGGTTGAACTATTCCGGGAGTCGTTATTTCTACACCCAGGATGGGAAACCCCTGCTAAAGTTTGGGGCGAACTCCCCTGAAAATTTCCTGGCGTATGAAGATATTGACGGTACCTATTCCTATGATGCCAACAAATCCTTTTTGAAGAAATGGGAACCCCATCTGAAGGATTGGAAAAATGGGGACCCCAGTTGGCAAAACGGCAAGGGCAAAGGCATTATTGGAGCACTAAATTATTTGGCATCCAAGGGGATGAACTGCGTTTACGCGCTTACTTTGAATATTGAAGGAGATGCACGGGATGTCTGGCCGTTTCTCAGTCATGAACGAAAAGATTTCAAAAGATATGACGTGAGCAAACTCGCACAGTGGGATCTGGTTTTCTCCCATGCCGAAAAACTCGGGATCATCATGCAACTGGTCACCCAGGAAAAAGAGAACGAACTTATCCTTGACGACGGGAATACCGGAATGGAACGCAAATTGTATTACCGGGAGCTGGTAGCCAGGTTTGGGTATCACAACAATATTATTTGGAATATGGGCGAAGAAAATGGCTCTGCTCCTTTCTGGCCACAGGGTCAGAATGACCAGCAGCGCTTTGCCATGATCCGATACCTGAAAGACCATGACCCCTACCGCAATCCCATAGTGATACATACCATGCCCGATGAGCACGAACGCAAACCAGTATTGGATAAGTTGCTGCGTTTTGACCGCCTGGACGGCATATCCATGCAGATATCCAATATCAAGAATATACATCACGACATTAAAGAATGGGTAGAGCAGTCCGAGAAAGCCGAACGCCCGTGGATCATAACCATGGACGAGATCGGGCCCTGGCATACGGGGACCAAGCCAGACGAAGATGACCCTACTCATGACATGCTGCGTAAAGAGGTGCTTTGGGGTACGCTTATGGCCGGAGGTGCTGGAGTGGAATGGTATTTTGGCTGGCTGAAACCACCCCACGACCTCAATGCCGAGGACTGGCGGAGCAGGAACAACATCTGGGAACAAACCGCTGTAGCCCATAAATTCTTTGGAGAACTTCCTTATGTGGATATGAAGAGTTCCGATCAGAAGATAGAAAGCAGGGATAATTTCTGTTTTGCAAAAGCAGGGGAACTCTATATAGTTTACCTCAAGAACGGTGGGGTTGAGGTGCTCGATCTTGAAGACCAGGAAGGTACATTTAAGATTGAATGGTACGATCCCAGAAAGGGAGGAAAGTTGCAGCAAGGGAGTATTGTCAAAGTGAAAGCAGGTTCAAAAGTAAATCTGGGGACACCTCCGACTGATCCACTTGCAGATTGGGTGGTAAAACTTACCAGGGCAAAATAGCCGTGTGCTTCAGCTGGGGCCGGGTCTTGGCCTTTTGCTGGAAAGGTATACCCCCAGCATAACCAAGGTGGCCCCCAGTATCTTCACTGTAGTCAGCTGATCCTCCCCCACGGCAACCGCGTAGAGGATCCCTATTAATGGCTGCACATAGACAAAAGCGCTGAGGGTAGAAGCCCGTAACTGGGTTAGCGCGAATATGTTGAACAAATAAGTAAAGAAAGTGGTACCTATTACCACAAAGGCAATTTTCCAGATCGCCTCAAAGGGGAGTTCTGTCCAACGGATCTCCTGGAATTCACCCAATCCAAAAGGCAGGCAGATAAGAATACCCAGGGTGAAGAGCCACTTCATAAAGGTAAAGGGGTGGTACTTGTCTATCAGGATCTTGGCTACTATAAGGTAAGAACCGTAGAATACCGCATTCATTACTATAAGGATGTTACCCAAGGGGATATTTGGGGCGTCAAGCCGGTTCTCCGCTCCGAAAATGATGAGGCCCAGGGCGCCGATCAATCCAATGAATATCCCTGTAACCTTGGTGCGTGTGACTTTCTCTTTGATAAAGATCGCGGAGAGGGAAAGCACAATGATAGGTGTCAGCGTTATCAGCACCGCGCTATTGATAGGAGTGGATAGCGCCAAACCTTTAAAGAATGCCAGCATATTGAAGCCCATTCCGAGAAGGGCACACAAAAGCATTCTCAGATAATCCCTTTTCTCGATTCGTTCTTTGGGACCGAGAGGGGAAACCAACCAAAACAAGATCGCTGCACCGATCACCCTGAGAATTATGAACCCAAATGGCTTGACATAATCAGGCATAACCCCCTTGGCCACGGTATGGTTTATACCGTAGATAGTGGTGGCTCCGATAGCAGCGAATATGGCTAGGGTTCTTCTGTTCAAGGGTGAAGGGCGGCTTTGGCTGCAGCAACCACTTTTTTGCTGTTGCCTATGAAGATCTGATCATCTATGAGAATAACGGGTCGCTTAAGGAAGGTATAATGCTCCAGGATCAGTGAAGCATAATCTTCCTCAGATAACTGTTGTTCCTTCAGATTCCTAGCCTGGTATAAGCGGGCCCGTTTGCTGAACAGCGCCTCATTACTCCCGGCCAGTGAGGCCATTTCTTTGAGTTGTGCAACCGTGATCTGCTCGGTTTTAATATCCTGAAGGACCACTCCGTCCAGGGGAGACAAATCGTTTAAGATCCTCTTGCAGGTATCACAGGTACTCAGATGGTATATTTTTTTCATAAAGCAGGGCTTAGCTATTTATTGGAAGTAAAATTGCGGGTTAACTTACCGTTACAAAGCTAGCTTTTCTTGCTGAAAAAGATTTTATAATAATGTGCTATTTTTAACATCATCTGCAAATCCGAATAACTTTCATGAACACTGACAAACTATTGGATATTTCCTCAAAGAATCAGGAGATATTCAGGGCCATCCTCCTAAAAACTCCCAGGGAAAAGCTGCTACAAGTTCCAAAGGGTTTCCGCAACAACATTTGGTGGAATATTGCCCACGCTATGGTAACCCAGCAGCTATTGATCTACGTCCGAAGCAGGCAGGAACCATTCATACCCCGGGAGTTGATAGAAAAATACCGAAAAGGTACGGTGCCGGACGGAAGGATTTCAGACGCAGAGGTTGAACAGCTGATCTCACTGCTTAAAACTACGGCTCCAAAGATCCTGGAAGATTACAGGAACGGCATTTTTACGACCTATGAAGAATTTACTACCTCAAGCCAGGTGGTAGTCAGTAGTGTAGAGGATGCTATTGCTTTTAACGCCTTTCATGAAGGGCTGCATCTGGGTGCCGTTTTATCCCTTCAAAAGACCCTGGGCTGAGGTTTAGGATTTGATCTTTTGGGAAAGGTATTTTTGAACTTCTTTATAAGGCAGGGTAAGTTCAATGGGGCCGTCCGCATATGAAGCGACTTCGTATTGGTTGTAGTGTAATTGTAAGCCCTTTTCGGTAAGACCGATATTTTCGGGAAGGTAAAAGCTGTCCCTTTCAAACATAAAACCCGTGCTGTTGATGGACTGATCCGCGGGGATATCTTCCTGCTTCCGGAACGCCCTTTCGGCGTAAAGCTGAAAATCTCCCTGATCCTTAAATAATTCCCAGTCTTCCATTTCCTTTCCCTTTTGCTTGTTGAAATTCAGAAAGGTGATGGAGCTGTACCCATGGGCACCTCCGGTAAAAAGGTAGGATTGCAATCGAATACTTAAGAGGTGGGCATCTTCAAAAGAGATTTCCGCCTCTATTCGCCCTTCCCAGGGAGTTGCTTCCTCCCCCGGGAAGCGTTTGTTCAATTCCTGGTAACCCGAGTTAAAAGACTCCATTGCCTCTTGCAAAGTTTCTGGCTCCGTTCCGTCCTCAAAGGTCAGCAATGCAATGACCTCTTCCCTCAATGAACGATTTACGGCATTCCCGATCCTTCCATTATCAAGGGCTTCAGGCAGGTCAATAGAGACCTGCGCGCAGTCTATACAATCTTCCATTGAAAGATGCAGGGGTTGAAATGTAAGTTTGTCCTCCTTTTTACAACTTAGAAGAAGCAAAAACAGAAGCAGGCAGATGAAGGGGGATCTCATTGAGAATTCAATTGGTTCACAATACAAAACTACAATTTCATTTCATTGGATTCTCTAAAAGATAACGATACATTTGCTGAACTAATTATATGCCATGAGCGAAAAAAAATTACGATTCAATTCTAAGACAATTCACGGGGGGCAACAGCCAGATAAAGCCTATGGAGCTGTAATGCCACCTATCTATCAAACGTCAACATACGCCCAGACTACGCCGGGTGGCCACCAGGGATACGAGTATTCCAGGAGTGGGAATCCTACGCGTTCCGCTCTTGAAAGTGCGTTGGCAAGTATTGAGAACGGGAATTACGGACTGGCCTTTGCCAGCGGCCTTTCTGCGATGGATGCCGTAATCAAACTCTTAAACCCGGGTGATGAGGTGGTGTCTACCAACGATCTTTACGGTGGGAGCTACCGACTCTTCCGGCAGGTTTTTGAAAAATACGGGATCCGATTCCACTTTGTGGGAATGGAAGATGTGGCAAGGATAGCTGAAAAGATCAATGATAATACAAAGTTGATCTGGGTGGAAACCCCAACCAATCCCATGATGAATGTGGTAGATCTCAAAGCCATAGCAGCCCTGGCTAAGTCTAAAAAGCTCTTACTGGCCGTAGACAATACCTTTGCTACTCCCTATCTGCAGCAACCCCTGGATATGGGGGCGGATATCGTAATGCACTCCGCGACCAAGTACCTGGGAGGGCACAGCGATGTGGTAGCCGGCGCTCTTGTAGTTAAGGACAAGGAACTTGCAGATCAACTCTATTTTTTGCAGAATGCCAGTGGTGCGGTCTTGGGTCCTATGGACAGCTTTTTGGTGCTAAGAGGAATAAAGACCTTACACGTACGCATGCAGAGGCATTGTGAGAACGGGGAGGCTGTTGCCAGATTCCTTGCTGCTCATCCGGCAATAGAAAAAGTGTATTGGCCCGGATTTGAAGACCATCCAAATCACGATGTTGCCAAAGCGCAGATGCGTGGTTTTGGTGGGATGATCTCTTTTATCCCCAAAGGAGGCAGTTATGAGAAAGCGGTTGAGATTGTGGAAAATCTAAAGGTATTTACCCTGGCGGAATCCCTTGGAGGTGTTGAAAGCCTTGCAGGGCATCCGGCAAGTATGACCCATGCGAGTATCCCGAAGGAAGAGCGTGAAAAAAGCGGGGTGGTAGATGCGCTTATTCGACTCAGTGTGGGAATTGAGGATGAAGCAGACCTAATAGCAGATCTGGAAGCCGCTCTAAAATAATTTTTTAGTGAATTTTCAAAAAAGGCAGGGTTAAATTATTAAAATACCATAATTTTGCGCCTAAATTTCTAATTCAATAATTTCACGCTAAATACTACCTATGGAACAAATGGAGGCAAAGATCGAGGCATTCATGGATGAAATAAAGGTTCGCAATGGCCATGAACCCGAATTTATCCAGGCTGTACAGGAAGTAGCCGAGACAGTTATCCCTTACATTGCTAAGAACGAAATCTACAACGGTAAGAACATACTGTTAAGGATGGTGGAACCGGAAAGGTTGTTGTCTTTTCGTGTGGCCTGGGTTGATGACGAAGGTGAGATCCATGTGAACCGCGGTTACCGCGTTCAAATGAATTCTGCGATTGGACCCTATAAAGGAGGTCTTAGATTTCACCCCTCTGTAAATGCCAGTATTCTGAAATTCCTGGCTTTTGAACAGGTATTTAAAAATAGCCTTACCACCCTGCCAATGGGTGGAGGTAAAGGAGGTTCTGATTTTGATCCAAAGGGAAAGTCTGATGATGAGGTGATGCGTTTCTGCCACGCCTTTATGACAGAGCTTTGTCGGCATATTGGGCCAAATACCGATGTCCCCGCCGGCGACATCGGTGTAGGCGCAAGGGAAATCGGCTTCCTTTTTGGAATGTATAAGAAGCTCAGAAATGAATTCACCGGTGTTCTTACTGGAAAAGGACTTTCATGGGGAGGTTCCAAGATCCGTCCGGAAGCAACAGGTTACGGTACGGTTTATTTTGCCCAGAGTATGTTGAAGACGCAAAATAAGGATATGAGTGGCAAAACCGTAGTAGTCTCCGGTTCCGGAAATGTGGCCCAGTTCGCATCGGAGAAAGTATTGCAATTAGGCGGAAAGGTAGTTACACTTTCCGATTCTTCAGGTTATATCCACGATCCGGAGGGCATCGATATGGAAAAACTGGAGTTCGTTATGGATCTCAAAAATAACAGAAGAGGGCGTATTTCTGAGTATGCGGAAAAATATCCTTCTGCCAAATATTTCAAAGGAGAAAAACCGTGGAATGTGTCCTGCGATGTGGCCTTACCTTGTGCCACCCAAAATGAGTTGGACGGCGATGCCGCGAAATCACTTCTTGAAAACGGATGTATTTGTGTGGCAGAAGGGGCCAATATGCCTTCTACTCCTGAGGCTGTTCATGCCTTCCACGATGCAAAGATCCTTTTCGCTCCCGGTAAAGCATCTAATGCAGGTGGAGTGGCCACTTCAGGTCTTGAGATGTCTCAAAACTCTTTGCGTATCAGCTGGACTCGCGAAGAAGTGGACGAGCGCCTAAAAGCCATTATGGAAGACATACACGATTCCTGCATTGAATACGGTAAGGAAGAAGATGGCTATTGCAACTACGTAAAAGGCGCCAACATTGCCGGATTTGTAAAAGTGGCAGACGCTATGCTGGCGCAAGGAGTCATTTAAAGAGTAAACAGTAAACAGTGGACAGTAGTCAGAAGTAATTACCGTCCCCACTGTTCACTGTTCACCGTTTACTGATTACTAGTAAAAATCGGTCTATCTTTACAGCATCCTAAGTGCCAGGCATGCAAGTAACGACCAAAGCCATTGTTTTTTCTTCGCTTAAATATGGAGATACCAGCCTGATCGTCAAGGCATTTACAGCTTCTGACGGCTTAAAATCCTATTTGCTGAAAGGCGTACTTTCTTCTAAAAAAGGAAGGTTAAAAGCTGCTTACTTCCAACCGCTGATGCAGTTGGAGTTGGTGGCAATCCACAAGAACAAAGGAACCCTGGAACGTATCCGGGAGGCCAAAGTACACTATCCTTATAGTACAGTATATCAGGATCCGACCAAGAATGCCATTGTATTATTTCTTTCCGAAATGCTTCGTAACGCGGTGTACGAAGAGGAACAGAATTTACCCTTGTTTGAATTCCTGGAAGCTTCGTTGCAATGGTTGGATACCCATGAAAAAGTTGCCAATTTTCATGTCGGCTTTTTGATAGAACTGACGAAATACCTGGGATTCTATCCGGATACCTTTCAAACCAACGCTCCTTATTTTGATCTGGTCGAAGGAGAGTTCAGCCGTGATCCCGGAGACCATCCTGCCCTTGAAGGCAGAAATCTGGAATTCCTCAAAACCTTTTTGGGCACAAATTTTGATGGTTTTCATTCTATCCCCATGGGGAAAACCGAGCGCCAAAGCCTTCTGAAAGACCTTGTTCTGTATTTTGAATTACATTTACACGGATTTAAAAAGCCCAGGTCTTTGGCCGTTTTAAACGAAGTTTTTAGCTAATATGCGAAGAATAGCTTTCATCATAACCTGCCTGCTTTCCCAGCTCGTCTTCGCACAGGAGATCACCATATTGGATACGGATTCCCGGGAGCCGGTGATCAATGTAGTAGTGCACAACCAGGACAAATCCAGGATAGTCCTGTCTGATTTTGACGGCAAGTGTGACCTCTCCGTATTTGACCGTAATGAACGGCTTGAATTTGTCCATTTGAGCTATCAGTATAAAAAGAGTACTAAAGCCCAGATCCTTAGGAGAGGCTCCAGGGTCTACCTTACCCTGAGTCCGGAACAGTTAGACGAAGTAGTGATGTCCGTTTCCAAATGGGAGCAGCAAAAAAAGGATATACCGCAAAAAGTAGCCACTATTGATGCCAGATCGGTGGCCTTTACGAATCCGCAAACAGCAGCGGACCTTTTACAGCAAAGCGGACAGGTGTTTGTTCAAAAAAGTCAGCTAGGGGGAGGCAGTCCGATGATTCGCGGATTTGCAACTAACCGGCTTCTACTCTCTGTGGATGGGGTACGTATGAACAATGCCATTTTCAGGGGAGGGAACATCCAGAATGTCATTTCTATAGATCCCTTTTCCGTGCGGAATACGGAAGTGATCTTTGGTCCGGGTTCTGTAATCTACGGAAGTGATGCGATTGGTGGGGTCATGAACTTTTTTACCAAGCCCGCCCAGTTTTCCCAAAAAGACAGTATGAGCATATCCGGAAATTCCGTGTATCGCTTCGCCTCAGCCAATGAAGAGCACACCATACACGCGGATTTCAATTTCGGTAAAAAAAAATGGGCCTTTCTGGGTAGTGTTTCTTATTCGGATTTTGGGGATCTCCGCATGGGTAGCCACGGTCCGGACAGCTATCTGAGGAACAACTTTGTCCTCAGGCGAAATGATGTTGATTTTCTTGTTCCTAACGCTAACCCAAAAAAGCAAATACCTACGGGTTATGAGCAGATCAATCTGATGCAAAAGATCCGCCACAAACCCAATAACAATTGGAATTACGACCTGTCACTTTATTATTCGGAAACTTCGGATTTTGCCAGGTATGACCGCCTGATCCGGCCGAATACCGATGGCACCGGCCTTCGTTCGGCTGAATGGTTTTACGGGCCTCAAAAATGGTTTATGAGTAACGTCCAGATCACCAAAAAAGGGCGGGGAAAATTTTACGACGGGGTCAAACTCACCACGGCCTATCAGCATTTTGAAGAGAGCAGAAACGAACGCGCGTTTCAGGACCCCATCCGTTTTACTGCGAGGGAAAAGGTGGATGCCCTCTCCGTAAACCTGGATTTCGAAAATAAAAAGATCGGGAACCTCAGGCTGTATTACGGAGGGGAATACGTTTTCAATAAAGTACATTCCAATGGCTATCAGGAAAATATCTCTTCCGGTTTGATCGCCAGCGCTGCCTCACGCTATCCGGATGGAGCTACCTGGCAGACCATCGCGGGCTATATAAACTCAGAATTCAAAAGCAGGCCAAATTTCACTTATATGGCTGGATTGAGATATAGTCATGTATGGATAGACGCGGTTTTTGACCGTACCTATTTTCCATTTCCATTTTCCGCCGCCAGACTCAACAATGGGGCGCTTACCGGTAGCCTTGGGTTTAGTTGGTTCCCCAGGGCAGACTTTCAGGTAACCGCCAATGGCTCTACAGGATTTAGGGCGCCCAACATTGATGATATAGGGAAGGTCTTTGATTCGGAACCCGGTTCTGTGGTGGTTCCCAACCCCAATCTGGAACCGGAATACGCCTATAATGTAGAACTTGGAGTTCACAAGAACCTAAAGGACAAACTCGTGTTCAACGGGGCTGTTTTCTACACCTATCTTGTGGACGCACTTGTACGCAGGGACTTTGACTTTAACGGCGAGACAGAGATATTGTACAATGGGGAATTGAGCAATGTCCAGGCGATTCAAAATGCGGCCAAAGCCTATGTATATGGTTTTGAGTTCGGATTAGACGCATTCCTTACCCAAAACCTCTCCTTGAAATCTAACCTGACACTTACTAAAGGTATAGAAGAAGACGACAGTGGGATAGACTCGGCGGCAAGGCACGCGGCGCCTACTTTTGGGGATCTCCACCTGATTTGGAAAGACCAGCGCCTGAAAGCGGATCTGTTTCTGAACTACAATGGTGAGATCGATTTTGATGACCTCGCGTTGTCTGAGCGGAACAAGCCTTTTCTATACACCGAAGACGACAATGGTGACCCTTTTTCACCCTCCTGGTACACCTTGAATTTCAGGTCGCAATACCAGATCAGCAATGCGCTAAGTACTACCCTGAGCCTGGAAAACATCACCAACCAAAGATACCGGCCGTATTCTTCCGGTATAGCTTCTGCAGGGACCAACCTTATCCTCAGTGTAGATTACTCCTTCTAAAAACGGGGCTCTAAATCTTGAGCATCCTGGGATTTAATTGTCGTCCGTAGCATCTTTGATTTCCTCTTTCACCTCTGTGGCTACCTCTTTGAGATCTTCCTTAACCTCTTTGAGATCTTCAGCGGTTTCTTTGCCTGCCTCCTTTAGCTGCTCCCCCGCCTCTTTTACATTTTCCATGGCGTCCTTGCCTGCTTCCTGCAGTTCACGTCCGGCTTCCTGAAGCTCTTCGCCTGCCTCTTCCAGGGCTTCACCGGCTTCCTCCAGAGCTGCCCCCGCTTCTTCAGTGGCTTCCTGGGCATTTTTGGCACAGCCCTCGCAGGAAACCAGGCTAAAGCTCATCGCCATCAATGTGATTAGTACTAATACAGATTTCTTCATGTTTTTTTGATTTTAAGCTTACCTACATTTGATTGGGGCCAGTACAAAAATTCAAGAAAACCAGTTGCCTCTATATCAGCGCCTAAAAAGGCCTGGATTCCCATGGTGTTTTTGCCTAAACCCCTGTAAATTCCATCTAAATTTACTAATTTTGCGGTCTTTAAAATGTGCCACTCCAAGTGTAGCTTATGAAGTTTGCGGAATACAAAGGACTGGATTTACCAAAAGTAGCAGAAGAGATACTGCATTTTTGGAAAGAAAAGGCCGTGTTTGAACAAAGTGTTTCTTCCCGGGAAGGCAAGGAGCCTTTTGTCTTCTACGAAGGCCCTCCATCGGCTAATGGAATGCCCGGTATTCATCATGTAATGGCACGAACCATCAAGGATATTTTCCCAAGGTATAAGACCATGAAGGGATACCAGGTGAAGCGGAAGGCTGGCTGGGATACCCATGGATTGCCCATTGAGCTGGGAGTGGAAAAAGAACTTGGGATTACCAAGGAAGATATCGGTAAGAAAATATCAGTAGCGGAGTACAACGAGGCTTGTAAAAAGGCCGTTATGCGTTATACCGATGTTTGGAATGATATGACCGAGCGCGTGGGCTATTGGGTAGACATGGACGACCCCTATATCACCTACGAACCCAAGTATATGGAATCTGTATGGTGGTTGCTCAAGCAGATCTATGACAAAGGCCTTTTGTACAAAGGTTACACCATCCAACCCTATTCGCCAAAGGCGGGAACCGGACTTAGTTCTCATGAACTGAATCAGCCCGGAACCTATCAGGATATAACGGATACTACTGCAATAGCGCAATTTAAAGCTAAAAAAGACAGCCTTCCTGAATTTCTAAGCGCTACAGGAAGCGATATACATTTCCTGGCATGGACCACCACTCCGTGGACCCTACCCAGTAATACGGCCCTGACCGTTGGGCCAAAGATTGAATATGTACTGGTAAGGACTTTCAATCAATATACTTTTGAAGCCGTGGCTGTGGTTCTGGCCAAAACCCTGGTTGAGAAAGTATTTTCCGGGCGATTTTTTGAAGTTGAAGATGAAGGAGAATTGGCTTCATATGCTGAAAATGACAAAAAGATCCCGTATTTCATTCATAGCAGCTTTAAGGGGAAAGAGCTTGTTGGAATTTCTTATGAGCAGCTTCTGGATTATGCACAACCCTATCAGAATCCGGAAAACGCGTTCCGCGTAATTGCAGGGGATTTCGTTACCACCGAAGACGGTACCGGGATAGTTCACACAGCACCTACCTTTGGTGCAGACGATATGCAGGTCGCTCAAAAAGCGAAGCCAGCCGTTCCACCAATGCTCGTACTGGACGAACATGGAAACCCCGTACCTCTGGTAGACCTGCAGGGAAGATTCCGGCCGGAGATGAAAGAGCTGGCTGGCAAATATGTCAAGAATGAGTACTACGAGGAGGGTACTGCCCCGGAAAGGTCTGTGGATGTAGAGATTGCCATAAGGCTCAAAGAAGAGAACAAAGCATTTAAAGTAGAAAAGTACGTTCACAGCTACCCGAATTGCTGGCGTACGGATAAACCCATACTCTATTATCCGCTGGATTCCTGGTTCATCAAGGTCACGGAAGTGAAGGACCGCATGTACGAACTGAACCAGACCATCAACTGGAAACCCAAAGCCACCGGGGACGGACGCTTCGGAAACTGGCTTGCCAATGCCAACGACTGGAACCTCTCCAGGTCCAGGTATTGGGGGATACCATTACCTATCTGGCGAACCGAAGACCGCAAAGAAGAAATTATCATCGGTTCCGTGGAAGAGCTGAAGAATGAAATGAAGAAGGCAGTAGAGGCCGGAGTAATGGAAAGTGAGGTATTCTCGGATTTCGAAGTTGGGAATATGAGTGATGCCAACTATGATAAAATCGATCTTCACAAGAATATCGTGGATGAGATCGTGCTGGTCTCAGCCTCCGGAAAACCCATGAGGCGGGAGAACGATCTGATAGACGTTTGGTTTGACAGTGGTTCCATGCCTTATGCGCAATGGCACTACCCTTTCGAAAACCAGGACCTGATCGATAAGAATATCACCTTTCCCGCAAACTTTATCGCCGAAGGGGTGGATCAGACCAGGGGATGGTTCTATACCCTGCATGCCATAGCCACTATGGTTTTTGACTCTGTGGCTTACCGCAATGTGGTATCTAATGGCCTGGTGTTGGATAAGGACGGCAAAAAGATGTCTAAACGACTCGGAAATGCGGCAGATCCCTTCGAGACCATGGATGAGCACGGTGCAGATGCCACCAGGTGGTACCTGATATCCAATGCCAATCCGTGGGATAATTTAAAGTTCGATATAGAAGGTATCGTTGAGGTAAAAAGGAAGTTCTTTGGAACCCTGTACAATACGTATTCCTTTTTCGCCCTCTACGCCAATATAGATGCTTTTACCTATAAGGAGGAGGCTATACCTCTAAAAGACAGGCCGGAAATAGACCAGTGGATCCTTTCCGAATTGCACAGCCTTGTTCAAATTGTGGATGCGGCTTATGCGGATTATGAACCTACCCGTGCGGCCCGTTCCATTTCTGATTTTGTTCAGGAAAAACTGAGTAACTGGTATGTACGGCTGAGCAGGAGGCGGTTCTGGAAAGGCGACTATCAACAGGATAAGATCGCGGCCTATCAAACCTTGTACAGCTGTCTGGAAACCATTGCCAAACTGATGGCTCCTGTAGCGCCATTCTATGCGGACAGGCTTTATAAGGACCTGATCGCTGCAAGTGGGAAAGAGCCTTTTGAAAGTGTGCACCTGGCAGATTTTCCGAAATCCGATAAGGCGATGATCAACCCTGCCCTTGAAAGCAAGATGCAAAAGGCCCAGGATATAGCGTCTTTAGTGTTTTCGATCAGGCAAAAACAGAAGATCAAGGTCAGGCAACCCCTACATAAGATCATGATCCCTGTGCTGGACGAGACCCAGAAACAAGAGATCGAGGCGGTAAGCGGACTGATCAAGTCCGAAGTCAATGTTAAGGAGATAGAATTGCTGGACGATGCATCCGGTATCCTGGTAAAACAGATCAAACCCAACTTTAAAGTTCTGGGGCCAAGGTTCGGAAAAGATATGAAATTAGTGGCTCAGGCGATCGCTAAACTGGACCAGGAAGACATCAAAAAAATTGAACAGCAGGGCGAAATAACGCTGGAGATAGAAAATAAAAGTATTATATTACAGTTAGAGGAAGTAGAAATATCTTCTCAGGACATAGAAGGATGGCTGGTGGCTAGTTCAGGCCCGCTGACTGTAGCCCTGGATATCACAATCGATGAAGACCTGAGGAAAGAGGGCATTGCCAGGGAACTGGTTAACCGGATTCAAAATCTGAGAAAAGAATCAGGTTTTGAGGTGACGGACAAAATCAATATCAAAATATTGAAAGACGGAACTGTAGAAAAAGCGGTGGCAAGTAATATGGATTACATCAAAACCGAAACCTTAACTGCAGAACTGGATTTTGAAGAAAGACTGGAAAGAGGTACGGAGATTACCTTTGATGAAGTAAATACGAAATTGTTTATTCAAAAACACTAAAACAATGGCAAAAGATTTAAAAGTTAGATATTCGGATAAGGAGTTAGAAGAATTCCGCGTACTCATAGAGGAAAAGATCGAAAAAGCCAAAAGCCATTTAGAATTATTGAAGAGCTCCTATATGAATGACGGGAATAACGGTACGGATGATACCGCCCCGACATTTAAAGCATTTGAAGAGGGGTCTGAAACCATGAGTAAAGAGGCAAATACTCAGTTGGCTATTCGGCAGGAGAAGTTTATACGCGATCTCAAGAACGCTCTTTTGCGAATTGAGAACAAAACATACGGAATATGCCGGGTAACCGGAAAACTCATCAATAAGGAACGGCTGAAGTTAGTTCCCCACGCCACACTCAGCATTGAGGCGAAAAACATGCAAAAGTAGAACCGCACAACGCCTCCATGAGGCGTTTTTTTATGAAAAGGGGAGCTATAGTACTTTTATTCCTGATCTTTTCCAACGGACTATTGGGGCAAAAGCTAATTGAGAAAAAGCTGATCAGCCCCGGGATAAGATCGGTTCAGGTAGATACTGCCAACTGTTTCGAAGTGGAACTGCAGAACTCGGCCAGCGAAGAATTGACTGTTGAGGCAAGCATTGAAGGCGAATACAGCAAAGACCTTTTGGTTAAAATAAGTGAAGAAGGCACAACCCTTAAGGTCAGCGCGGGATTTCAACCCAATTTCAGGAACCCTAATGACAAGCTAAGCGCTCACAAGGTGGTTTCTATTGCCCTGATCGTTCGTATTCCACAATTCAGGCAGGTGAAGGTCTACGGGACCAACAGCAACATCACGGTAAGCGGAAATTACAAAGCGCTTTCAGTAACTCTTGATGATGGCAGGTGCATACTGAACAATGTGGGCTACGACACCGCGGTAACCACTGCAAGCGGGGATATTCTGGTTTACAGTGAGGCCGGTATTGTAGACGCCCTGTCCAAGTTCGGTACGGTAAAGGACACGCGGATCCCGCCTGGGGACAATCGGTATTTGCTCCGTACCACTTCAGGTAATGTAACGATTAGTAAAACGGACAAACTCTAAGTTATTTGTGAATGATGAGATTCTTGACGGCTATTGCCTAATAATCCCTATTTTTGCCCAATCCATTTTATGCTCATGCGTCTAAGATATTCCCTGCTGCTTATTGTACTTGTACTGCTGATAGACCAGATCACCAAAATATACGTGAAAACTCATTTTGTTTTGGGGGAACCGGTGGAGGTATTCAGCTGGTTCAAAATACTTTTTATTGAGAACGAAGGAGCAGCCTGGGGCACAAAATTGAGTGATATCCTGCCCATTTCGGACTCTGCCGGAAAACTGATCCTCACCATTTTCAGACTTTTTGCCATAGTAGGGATCGGGTACTGGCTTTATGATATTGTGGCCAAAAAGGCATCCAAAACGCTTATAATTTCGGTCTCCCTGATCTTTGCCGGAGCCTTTGGAAATATTATCGATTCTGTTTTTTACGGGGTGATCTTTGACGATAGCTACAATCAGGTAGCAACCTTGTTTTCGGATGAACCCTATGGCAGTATTTTCTACGGAAAGGTGGTAGATATGTTATACTTCCCGATGATAGATACCACCTGGCCGGAATGGATGCCGTTCATCGGAGGAAACGACTTTCGCTTCTTTGAGCCCGTTTTTAATATTGCAGACACCGCAATAAGTACCGGCGTAGGCATACTGATCGTCTTTAATAAGAAGGCTTTTGGAAAGAAGGAAAAGGATAAGGAAGTGATTTCAGAACAATCCGTCCAGGAAGAACAGCAGGAACAACAAGAGCAGCAGGAGCCTCAGAATATATAAGTTTCCTTAGGAGTAACACAGTAGTTCATGGGGATGTCCGACTCCTGTAATTCGGGAATGGCTTCCTCAGCTTCGAACAAAGAAAGACCAATCTTGATCACATCCGGTCTGCATTGCCGGAGAAAGTTGTCGTAAAACCCCTTCCCGTAACCCAGTCTGTTACCAGACTTATCAAAGGCCAAAAGCGGCATAAAGACCACATCTATTTTTTCAACAGGTACTTCCAGGCCCGCCACAGGTTCCGGGACGTTCCAGCTGTTCTTTTTCAATACCGTATTGTCTGTAAGAAGGAAATGCCGGAGTTCAGACCTGCCTTCGATTTTGGGGATCACAATGTTTTTGTCCTTACCCTGAAGTACAGAGAGCAGGAAAGAAGTGTTGACTTCTTTCTTCTCTTCAATCTGTAAAAAAATGTGGTAGAAATGAAGGTCCCAGATAGGGAGGTCTAATAGCTTGTTAGTTAAAACTAAACTGGCGCTGTTAAGCGCCTGTAAAGAAAGTTTTTCTCTTAGTTTAGCATACTGCGACCTAAGATCTTTTTTAAGCATCAGGGTCTGTTAAACTCTGGGTGGGGAACTATTTACTTCAAATTTAATCTTTTGCGGTGACCGCAAAATAAATCTTAATAAACAGCATCAGAATAAGGTACATACCCAAGGTAATAAGATAGTTGTCCATATTTGTGCTAGTTTTTGATGTTATAAATGTAAATAAAAAAAATATATAAATCCCCATAAAATGCCCTTATTCATCGATGAAATGCACAAATTTGGAATTTTTTTAACATTCAGCTAACCAAAAAGTAACTAAAATTTTAAGCGGTTTAAATGTAAGACATTGATAATCAAAAAGTTAAATAAAAACACTACAAAAACCGGTTTTAGCCATCCGGCAAACGACCCTGTTGAAATACACAGATCAGCGGACATAGAGACCTGCAAAACTCGCCTGGTGGGGATGGATAAAACGCGTTAAATCAGCTAATAAGAGAGCGGTCATTTCCGATCTTAATCCAGGAATAAAGAGCATTTTGTCGAATTTTATGGAATCCGCGTTAAAAACGTCCGGGCTAGTGCGTTGGAATGCCCTGGAAATTTATCTTTGTTAGAGCGCTACACACTTGAATAGAGCGAATGCCTGAACTTTCAATCGAAATACAGCTAAGTACACTTCCCGATAATCCCGGGGTTTACCAATTCTATGACTCTGAGGGAAAAATACTCTACGTAGGCAAGGCTAAGAACCTTAAGAAAAGGGTCTCCTCCTATTTTGCCAAAACTCATGAATATGGCAAAACCAGGGTCCTGGTTAAGAAGATCAGCCTGATCAAGCATATCGTGGTCCCTACGGAATCAGATGCGCTACTGTTGGAGAATAACCTGATCAAAAAGTATCAGCCGCGTTACAACGTACAGTTGAAAGACGACAAATCTTACCCCTGGATCTGTATTAAGAATGAGCGTTTTCCAAGAATATTCCCGACGCGCAAATTGATCCGGGACGGTTCTGAATACTTCGGCCCTTACACCAGGATGACGACCGTTAAAACCCTCCTGGATCTCATAAAGAGCGTCTATCCTTTGCGTACCTGCAATTACGATCTCTCCGAAGAGAAAATTAAGGCTGGCAAATACAAGGTTTGCCTGGAGTACCACCTTGGGAATTGCAAGGGGCCTTGTGAGGGTCTGCAAAGTGCTGAAGAATATCACAATCAGATTGCGGATATTCGGGAGATCATCAAGGGAAATTTTAAAACCTCCCTGGCCTACTTCCGAAAGCGCATGAAGTCCTTGGCCGCAGAAATGAAGTTCGAGGAGGCACAACGGATCAAGGATAAAATAGAAGTACTGGAGAATTACCAGGTAAAGTCCACCATTGTCAATCCGAAGATCAACAATGTGGATGTATTCAGCATAATTTCCGATGAGGCATTTGCCTATGTCAATTTTTTACAGCTTTCCCATGGTTCCATTATCCGTTCCCATACCATGGAAATCAAAAAGAAGCTGGACGAAACAGACGAAGAGCTTTTGCAACTGGCGGTAGTGGAGATCAGGCAACGATTCGACTCCCAATCCAGGGAATTGTATGTGCCTTTTCCCATAGCTGTTTCAGAGGATATAAAGCTTACCTTGCCCAAACTTGGCGATAAGAAAAAGATATTGGACCTTTCCGAACGAAACGCCAGGTTTTTCAGGCAGGAACGCTTCAAACAGGTGAAAATAACCGATCCGGACCGGCATACCAACCGTATCATGGCGCAAATGCAAAAAGACCTGAGATTGTCTGCCGAACCCAGGCATATTGAGTGTTTTGACAATTCCAATATGCAGGGAAGTCACCCCGTAGCGGCCTGTGTGGTTTTCCGCAACGGGAAACCTGCCAAAAAAGAGTACCGCCATTTCAATATCAAAACTGTTGAGGGGCCGGATGATTTTGCCTCCATGGAAGAAGTGGTTTTCAGAAGGTACAGACGTTTGCTTAACGAAGGAGAATCACTACCGCAGCTGGTGGTAATAGACGGTGGAAAAGGACAGTTGTCTTCGGCACTCAAAAGCCTGGACATTCTTGGGCTCAGAGGAAAGATCGCCATCATTGGGATTGCCAAAAGGCTTGAAGAGATCTATTTTCCTGAAGACCCCATCCCTCTATACCTCGATAAAAAATCAGAATCTTTAAAGATCATACAGCAGTTGAGGAATGAAGCTCACCGTTTTGGAATAAGCTTTCACAGGAACAAGAGAAGCAAGGCGGCCATTAATTCTGAACTGGAAAGTATTGAGGGCATAGGAGAGAAAACCGCCAACGAGCTTTTGCAGCGCTTCAAGTCTGTAAAAAGGATCAAAGAAGCGAGTATGGAAGATCTTTCAAAAACGGTCGGGATGGCGAAGGCGAAAAAAATCTATGAGAACTTTCACTAAAGGCGAATGAGGCAGATGAAAAAAATAGCGTCCTTTCTTGTGGCTCTTTTATTTGCTTCGCTGCTTATGGGTCAGGAGCAGCAGCCTAAGGTAGGGCTGGTCTTAAGTGGAGGAGGGGCCAAAGGCATCGCGCATATAGGGGCTTTAAAAGTGATCGAAGAAGCTGGGGTACAGGTCGATTATATAGGAGGAACAAGTATGGGCGCCATTGTCGGGGCGTTATATGCATCCGGCTATTCAGCGAAAGAGCTGGATTCCATTTTCAGAAATACGGATTTTACTAATCTTATACAGGACAATCTGCCGAGAAGCGCAAAGACCTTTTACGAAAAAGAGGATTCAGAAAGGTACGCCTTGACCCTGCCGTTCAACAATTTCAAAATTTCCTTTCCGGAGGCTATCTCAGGAGGGCAGAACATTTATAACGAACTGGTCCGTTTGCTGTATCACGTAAAGGATATTGATGAATTCGACAGTCTTCCTATACCTTTCTTCTGTATTGCCACGGATATTGAGAAAGGAGAACAGGTTTTGCTTGACAAAGGATACCTTCCGGAAGCCATCATGGCCAGCGGTACTTTTCCCTCCCTTTTTGAACCTACTGAGGTGGATGGGAAAGTGCTGATAGATGGGGGTGTTCTCAACAACTATCCGGTGATGGAGGTACGGGATATGGGAGCGGATATCATCATAGGAGTGGATGTGCAACACGGGTTGCGGGACCGGGAGTCCCTTTCCTCCGCAACTGAGATACTGCTCCAGATCAACAATTTCCGGACGGTGCGGGACATGCAGGAAAAGTCCGGACAGACCGATATTTATATCAGGCCTGATATGGAGTCCTTTTCCGTTATAGATTTTGACCGTAAAGAGGAGATCATGCAGAATGGGGAAGCCGCGGCAATGACCCAGTCCGATGCCCTTCAGGCCCTGGCGGCAAAGCAGCAAAAAAAGCCGAAACCCCAGCCTATAATCACAAAAGATACCATCATCATAAACCGACTAATACTTCGAGGTAACAACAACTACACTCGCGGTTATGTAAAGGGAAAACTGCGTTTTAACCTGGCGGAGCGCATTACCTTTGAAAAGCTGCAACAGGGGATAAGCAACCTTGCCGCTACAGGCAACTTTAAGACCATAAGATACGAATTGGTCTCTAATGGTCTGGGGGAAGATCTTATCCTGAAATTGCGCGAAGATCCTAACAAAACCCTGATCAGGATCGGCGCCCACTACGACGATCTGTATAAAAGTGGTGCCCTTATCAACCTGACCAAAAAGAATGTGCTGCTGGATGACGACGTAGCCTCTTTTGATTTCATCCTCGGAGACAATGTACGCTATAATCTGCAGTACTATGTGGATAAAGGTTTTTACTGGAGTTTTGGTATCAATTCGCGCTTTAATGACTTCAGCAGGGAGATAGACTTCAGTGTGATCCAGTCTAATTTTGATGTGATCGAAGATCCGAACATCAGTAAATTGAACCTGGACGTGTCTGACTTTACCAACCAGATATACCTGCAAACCGTGTTACAGGAAGAATTCGCCTTTAGCATTGGTTTGGAGCACAAATTTCTGAAGTACAGTACAACCACCTTAAACGAACCACCTGAAGACGAATTGGAATCCTTCCAGCCGGAAGGGGACTTTCGCACTTTTTTCGAAAAGAGCAATTATTTCAGCACCTACGGTAAGTTGATCCTTGACACTTACGATGACCGGTATTTTCCAACCCGGGGTCTGTATTTTAACGGGGATTTCCATTTCTATCTTTTTTCCTCGGATTTTAACGACAACTTTAAAGAGTTTTCTATCGCCAAAGCCAGGATGGGGACTGCCTTCCCAATATTTCCGAATCTCTCCATCAATATTGAAACAGAGGGTGGTTTCAAACTGGGGACCTCCAATGTCACCGCCCTGGATTTTGTGCTTGGAGGATATGGGAACAACCTGATAAATAACTTCGTTCCTTTTCTGGGATACGACTTTTTAAGCCTTCCAGGGAACAGTTATGTGAAAGCGTATGGAAGGCTGGATTTGGAGTTCGCCCCGAAAAATCATGTGATCTTCGCCGCAAATTTTGCCAATGTAGACGATGATATTTTCAGGACCGGGGAGTGGTTCACGGCCCCTGATTTTTCAGGTTATGGCGTGGGTTATGGCTGGGAGTCCTTTTTTGGCCCGGTACAGGTACTGTATTCCTGGTCGCCAGAGGTGCAGGACGGAAATTTCTTTTTCAGTGTGGGGTACTGGTTTTAACGGCTTGTACATTCCAATTATTCCCTACTTCTATTAACGGATTTTTTGATGGTTTTTTCCGATATTTGTCCAATAGCGAACTCCGAATGCTAAATCTGAGAATTGATATAACGGCTCACCTCAGGGCCATGTGGTAGACCCCTCCAACTTTAGCGGGTTTAAGTCCGCATGGTATACTGTTATTCAACATCAATTCTAAAGAAAACATATCATGGCAACACTAGATAAAACTTCATTACAACTACCAAAAGAAAATCCGGAAGCGGAAGATTTTTTACCACTACTGGGAACAGATCACGTGGAACTGTATGTGGGCAATGCCAAACAGGCAGCTCACTACTATATGGCGGCCTGGGGGTTTCAACCACTGGCTTATGCCGGCCTGGAAACAGGGCTTAAAGACAGGGTATCCTACGTGCTTCAACAGGACAAGATCAGGCTTGTACTTACTTCTCCCCTGAAATCGGGAGGGGATATTAACAGGCATATAGATGCTCACGGTGACGGCGTAAAAGCCATTGCCCTCTGGGTAGACGATGCAACCAAAAGCTATAAGGAAACAACCCAAAGAGGGGCCGAAAGCTATATGGAGCCTACCACCATTAAGGATGATCAGGGCGAAGTTGTGCTTTCTGGCATACATACTTATGGGGAAACGGTTCACATTTTTGTGGAAAGATCTAACTATTCAGGGGTCTTTATGCCGGGCTATCGCAAATGGGAACCGCATTACAGGCCTTCGGATGTAGGTTTGAAATACATTGACCACATGGTGGGAAATGTCGGTTGGAACGAAATGAACAAATGGTGCGAGTTCTATGCGCATGTTATGGGCTTTGCCCAATTGGTCTCCTTTGATGACAAGGACATTTCAACTGAATATACCGCATTGATGAGCAAGGTGATGAGCAACGGCAACGGTAGGATCAAGTTTCCGATCAATGAGCCGGCAGACGGCCGCAAGAAGTCTCAGATTGAGGAGTACATTGAGTTCTACAATGGGGCCGGGGTACAGCATATGGCCCTCGCGACGGACAACATTATAGAAACGGTTTCAGCTTTGAGGGATCGTGGCGTGGAATTTCTTACCGTTCCTGCCACCTATTACGAAGATGTGCTGGATAGAGTGGGTGAGATAGACGAAGATCTTGCCCCGCTGAGGGATTTGGGCATCTTGATAGACCGGGATGACGAGGGCTACCTGCTACAGATCTTTACCAAGCCTATACTGGACAGACCAACGATGTTTATTGAGATCATTCAACGCAAAGGCGCTAAGTCTTTCGGGAAGGGAAATTTCAAGGCGTTATTCGAGGCTATTGAGCGCGAACAGGCCTCCAGAGGGACTTTATAAAGCCACTTTTCTTAAGGATTTGCAAAATTTAAATTAGCAAGCATAAAGTATTGTTAAGATCAGAGTTAAAGAACGTTAAAACGGATTCTGTAAAGCTTTTCTTGTATTAAATTTGTAACACATAAGGGGTGGTTCCCTTATTACTTTAAGTATTGGTTTTTCATAATTTAAAGTTTGGTTGGTTATTTAGGAAAAGCCCCGACGCCCGTCGGGGCTTTTTTTATACCAATCTCTTGTGAAACGGCCATTGTAGCGGTGTTAGTAGTAGATTCAGGGTAAGGATCAATACGAAAATCGACTATTATTATAGCTTTTTAACGACTGTAAGGCATTGTGCACAATACTTTGGAATAAAATTTGTTTAAATAACACTTAGCTAATACAAGTTGAAGAGCATTTAGTAATTTTAAACCAAAATTTTGCCATGATGAAAAGGTATTTAACGATACTTTTCGCGTTCCTGACGCTATCCCTGACGGCCCAGGACAATATCAGAGCATTTAAGCCGGGCGAATGGCTGAAGTTCCGGCTGCACTACGGTATTTTGAATGCCAGTTATGCTACGCTTCAGGTATACTCGGCGAAAATAGATAGTGTTCCGGTATATCACGTGGTGGGAAAAGGCAAGACCACGGGTTTTGCCAGTTTGTTCTTTAAGGTAGACGACACCTATGAGAGTTATTTTGGCAAAGAAGATGGAAAACCCTATAAATTCATCCGTAAAATATACGAGGGTGGCTATACCAAGGATATAGAGATCAATTTTGATCACGACAGTGATACGGCCATTCTCAACGATAAGAAGAACAACAAAAAGTTCAACTTCACTTTCAAAGACAGTATTCAGGATCTGATCTCCGCCTTTTATTACCTGCGTAACAACTACAAATTAGAAGACCTGGTCATTGGGGAGGATATAGAGCTGGCAATGCTGTATGACGATGATGGCATTTTTAAGTTCAGACTCAGGTACCTCGGTAAGGAGGTACTTAAGACCAAATACGGTAAGGTAGAGTGTCTGAAGTTCAGACCATTTGTACAATCCGGCCGTGTCTTTAAAGAGCAGGAGAGCTTGTCATTATGGGTCTCTAACGACAAGAACAAGATTCCGATCCGGGTTAAGGCGGATCTGGCCGTTGGTTCTATCAAAGCGGACCTGGACGGTTATAACGGCCTGAAGAACCAGTTCAAAATTATCATGGACTAAGGATTGCCCCGGCTAAATTCCCGGGCAACCAATCTCCTTCAAACACCTTTTTTCTTGTGTAAACCTTATGATCTTTAAGGCTCAGACTTTTGTTTATTTGCCTTAAATTTGGGCAAACCTAAGGATCCAATGAAAAACAAGGAGCGCATTGAGGCCCAGATCTCAAAACTGGAAGAAAAGTACAAGGATTCCGGCCAGGATATGAGTTCTTATCTCGATGGGTTACTGTATCAGCGTTACCTGACCTACTGGGATTACATTCACCTGGACACTCTATTGAGCCTGCAGGTTCCCAGAACCCACTTTCCGGATGAAGAGATCTTCATTATGTATCATCAGATCACGGAACTCTATTTCAAACTCATCCTGCACGAGCAAAAGCAGATCGTGGACGATAAATCGCAAAACCCAGATTTCTTTACGGAAAAGCTGAACAGGATAAACAACTACTATAAAGCCCTGATATCCTCATTTAGTATCATGGTCCGTGGAATGGAGCGGGAGCAATTTCTGCAGTATCGGATGGCCCTCTTACCAGCTAGTGGTTTTCAGTCTGCACAATACCGTATGATAGAGATCTATGCCACAGGCCTGGAGAATCTGGTTCACCACACAGACCGTCCCCGGTTTTCAGAATCTAACAGTATTGAGGAGCTTTACGAACACATTTATTGGAAAAAAGGAGCAACAGACCTGGCTACAGGGGAGAAGACCCTCACACTTAAGCAATTTGAGTATCGCTATACGCCCAGGTTTATCCGGACTGCAAAACAGTTGAAAGGGAATACCATATACCACAAATACCTTAATTTACCTCTTGAGAGTCAACATAATAAAGCGCTCGTAGATGCGTTAAAAAAGATGGATGTCAATGCGAACGTAAACTGGCCTTTGGTACATATGGGCTCTGCTCACAGATACCTGAATAAAGAAGACCAGGAAATAGAGGCAACCGGAGGAACAAATTGGAAAGAATACCTGCCTCCAAGTTTTCAAAAAGTCGTATTTTATCCGAGCTTACACACAAATACAGAGTTAAATAATTGGGGAAAGCAATGGGTAGACCATATCTTTAACCCCGAAAAAATAGAAAACGAGTAATGCAAAAATTCTGGGGCGCCCTACTAACAGTAGCTATACTGTTTTCCTGTAATGAAGAAAAACCAAAACCAAAGGAGGATCCGGTAAAGGAGATTGCACAAATCACTGAACCTGAAACCCGGGAGGAATTTGGTTTCAATCTTGAAGACTTCAACATTGTTCAGGACACCGTCCGCAGAGGGGATAGCTTTGGAGAGCTGATGCTCGAAAACAAGGTGGACTACCCCAAGATCGCCAAGGTTTCAGAATCATTCCGAGATACTTTTGACGTACGCAAGATAAGAGTTGGCAAACCTTATCTCATTCTAAAATCCAAGGATACCACAGAAGCGGCCCAGATCTTCATTTATCAGAACGACGTGGTCAACTATACCGTGGTAGACTTCAGAAAGGATGATGTGGTGGCTTACAAGCAGAAGAAGGATGTAAAATACGTTCAGAGAGAGGCCTCCGGGGTAATCAAGACCAGTCTTTCCGATGCCATCCTGGAACAGGGAATAGACTATTACATCACGCATGAACTTTCTGAGATCTACGCCTGGACCATAGATTTTTTCAGGCTCCAGAAAGGGGATAAATTCAAAGTGATCTACAAGGAAAAATATGTCAATGATTCCATCTACGCCGGGTCATCTCCCATTGAAGCAGCATACTTTGAGCACAACGGAAGGCCGCTATACGCCTTTGCCTATGAGAACGATTCCCTTAAAAACATCATGGAGTATTTTGATGATGAGGCCAATAACCTCAGGCGGACTTTCCTTAGGGCACCAGTAAAATTCAGTCGGATCTCCTCGAGATACAACTTAAAAAGACGTATACGCTATTATGGCTATAAGGTTAGACCTCATAAGGGAACAGATTATGCCGCACCAATTGGCACTCCTATCATGGCCACGGCAGATGGGGTGGTTACGGAGTCTACCCGAAGAGGAGGGAATGGAAAGTATGTAAAGATCCGGCATAACGGCACTTACAGTACCCAGTACCTGCATATGAGGAATCAGAATGTAAAGCGTGGGGATAATGTAAAACAAGGGGATGTCATTGGCTGGATCGGGATGACCGGAAATACCGGCGGCCCTCATGTTTGTTACCGCTTCTGGAAAAACGGCAGGCAGGTAGATCCTCTGCGCGAAGAATTGCCAGCGGCAGATCCGCTACCGGAACCCTTAAGGCCCGCCTATTACGCTTATATTGACCCGGTAAAGGCTCAATTGGATTGCATAGAATTTCCGGAAGAAGAAGAGCCGGTGGAAGATCTCTTAACACTCAACGAATAAAATGCCTCTCGAGAACACTAACCCAACGACTACCGAAGCCTGGAAAAAACTTAAAGCACATTATGATCTGAACAGGGACCTGAACTTAAAGTCCCTTTTCAGCAGTAATGAGGCCAGGGCCAAAAAGTTTAGCCTGAGCTGGAACGACTTCTTCCTCGATTACTCCAAGAACCGGATCACCGAAGAAACGTTTGAACTGCTTTTGGAATTAGCAGAGCAAACGGGTCTGGAACAAGCCATTAAAAGCTATTTTGAAGGAGATCCGATCAATCAGACAGAGGGCAGAGCCGTACTGCACACCGCCTTAAGGGCTGGTAAGGACGATGAGATCCTTGTTGACGGTATCAATGTGATACCCGAGGTATACAGTGTCAGGGAGAAGATCAGGGTTTTCACGGATTCGGTTATCTCAGGCGAAAAAAAGGGGTATACCGGAAAAGCCTTTACTGATGTGGTCAATATCGGGATTGGAGGCTCCGACCTGGGGCCGGCCATGGTTGCCGAAGCCCTGAAATTCTACAAAAACCACTTACGTACTCATTTTGTAAGTAATGTGGATGGGGATCATGTTCACGAGATCCTAAAGGAACTGCATCCTGAAACAACCCTTTTCGTGGTGGTTTCCAAAACCTTTACCACCCAGGAAACCCTAAGCAATGCTTTAACCATTAAGAAATGGTTTCTAAAACACGCCTCAGAAGCTGACATTGCCTCACATTTTGCAGCGGTTTCTACAAACACTGAAAAAATAGCCGAATTCGGCATCGCCGAGCAGAATGTATTTCCGATGTGGGATTGGGTAGGCGGCAGGTTCTCACTCTGGAGTGCCGTAGGACTATCCATTGCACTAGCGGTAGGTTATAAGAATTTTGCTTCCCTTCTGGAAGGAGCGAACGGGATGGATATGCACTTTAGATCCGCTTCCTTTGATCAGAACATGCCGGTAATCCTGGCGCTACTCAGTGTCTGGTACAACAATTTCCACGGAGCGGAAACCGAGGCAATTATACCTTATACCCAGTACCTCAGCCGTTTTTCAGCTTACCTGCAGCAAGGTATCATGGAAAGCAACGGCAAAAGCGTAGACCGGGCAGGCCACCGGGTCCCCTACGAAACCGGGACCATAATATGGGGGGAGCCGGGAACGAATTCCCAGCACGCCTTTTTCCAGCTGATCCATCAGGGAACCAAATTGATCCCGACGGATTTTATTGGCTTCAAAGAATCCCTCCACGGGGATGAAGACCACCACAACAAATTAATGGCCAACTTCTTCGCCCAAACCGAAGCCCTGATGAACGGAAAGACAGAAGATGAGGTTTTGAGCGAGCTAAAGGCGGCAGGGATGTCCGAAGAGCAGTTGAATAGTCTTTTACCCTTCAAGGTTTTTGAAGGAAATAAGCCCACCAATACCTTACTTATAGACAAACTCACTCCAAAAAGCCTGGGGACCCTTATCGCCCTGTATGAGCACAAGATTTTCGTTCAGGGGGTGGTCTGGAACATCTTCAGCTACGACCAGTGGGGTGTGGAATTGGGAAAACAACTGGCTTCAAATATCCTCAAAGAGATCACTTCTTCCGAAAAAGGTAATCACGACGCCTCTACATTACAACTTTTGCAATATTTTAAGAAATAATCCCCTTTTCTAACAGTTTTTGGAGCGGTGGATAACTTCTTGTTTTTCAATGTATTTTATGAAAATTTTATGTTAAATTTAACGCAGCTAATTTAACATTGTCTTAACGCGGAGGTGGTCTGAATACAGCACTTTTGCAGAACAAAAATGATAAACTAAATACAACGAAAATGAGAAAATTCTACGCTTTAATCGTGGCTTTTCTGGTAAGTTCATCGGCTTTCGCACAAGGCACAATTACAGGAAAAGTTACAGACGGAGAATTAGGAGGCCCGCTACCCGGAGCGAATGTAGTCGTTCAGGGAACTGACAACGGGGTTTCTACAGATTTTGATGGGAACTTCACTATTGAAGTATCTCAAAGCTCGGGAACATTGGTAATCTCTTACATCGGTTTTGTAAGCGCAAGGGTCGGATTCTCCGGTCCGGGCGACGTAGGTACCGTTGCACTGCAACCAGACGCTGAAGAACTGGAAGGCGTTGTGGTAACCGGAATACTGGATATCGCAAAAGACCGCGAAACTCCGGTAGCCGTTTCTACCATCAGGGCCACAGAGATCCAGGAAAAACTGGGCTCCCAGGAATTACCTGAGATCCTGAGATCTACCCCTTCCATTTACGCTACCAAAACCGGGGGCGGATTCGGAGACGGTCGTATCAACATTCGCGGATTTGATTCCCAGAACACGGCGATCATGATCAACGGTATCCCGGTAAACGATATGGAAAACGGCCGGGTATTCTGGAGTAACTGGGCAGGCCTAAGCGATGTAACCACCGCTATGCAGGTACAGCGCGGGCTGGGTTCTTCAAAACTGGCGATCTCTTCTGTTGGAGGTACCATCAACATCATCACAAAATCTACCGAAAAAGAAGAAGGTGGGGCCGTAACCTTTAGCGGGGGTAATAACGGTTACTTAAAAACCAACGTTTCTTACAACTCAGGAAAATCTGATAAAGGTTTTGCCACTTCCATTCTTTTGGGAAGAACATCCGGAGACGGATACATTCAAGGTACAAGATTCGAAGGTTACAACTACTTTATCGGTCTGGGATATGAGCCTAATGACAGGCATAACTTCCAGTTCATCCTTACAGGAGCTCCTCAGGTACACAACCAAAGAACTTCCAGCTTCTTTAATGTGGCTACTATCGAAGATCACCTGCAATACGGGGCGCGTTACAACTTCAACCACGGCTTCCTTAACGGAGAGCAATTTGGATGGAGAAGGAACTTCTATCACAAGCCAATCGCTTCCTTCAACTGGGAGTGGAAGGTAAATGATAAGTCTACCCTTTCTTCTTCCGTTTACGCTTCTTTCGGACGAGGTGGAGGAACAGGCGATATTGGGGTTGGACCAAACTTTGGTTTCGCGAGCAGCAGCCGATACAGGATCCCATCAAACGGACAGGTAGATTACGATCTTATCTCCAGGTACAATTCAGGGGAAGAAGTTACTTTCTACGATGGCAACCAATATCAGATCGCACCAAACGCACAGGGTGAGACCATCATTACAAGCTTTGGAGATGGTATCATCAGAAGGGCTTCTATCAATTCACACAACTGGTTCGGTGCTATCGCCAACTTCCATACGGAAATCAATGAAAAGTGGAATTGGGATATTGGGGTCGACCTGAGATCTTACAAAGGGATTCACTACAGAAGGGTAGACAACCTTCTTGGCGCTGACGGTTACTTTGATGACGACGACATCAACAACCCGGAAAATACTATCAGGGCGGATGGTGTAATTGAGTCTGATTTTTCCTCTATCGTGAATGTATTCAAGGATATTGATGCTGAACCGAAAATAGATTACTACAATGATGGTCTGGTAAGATGGGGAGGAGTTTTCGGACAGTTAGAATACTCAGACGGAACGGTTTCGGCTTTCCTTCAGGGAGGATTGTCTTCCCAGGGATTCAAAAGGATCGACTACTTTAACTACCTGGATTCTGATCCGGCTCAGGAAACCGATTGGGAGAACATCCTTGGTGGAAACATCAAAGGTGGTGTTAACTACAATATTAACGAGGCGAATAACGTATTTGTCAATGCCGGATACTATTCCAAGCAGCCCTTGTTTGATGCGGTTTACCTTAACTTCGACAATCAGCTGAATCCGGACCTTGTCAATGAGAAGATCCTTGGCCTCGAGGCCGGATACGGTCTTAACCTGGAGAACTTTAGGGCAAAGGTCAATATCTACAGGACTTCCTGGAAAGACAGATTCCAGGATCTGAGTATCACTACTGATGCCGGAGACGAAGGTACTGCGAACATCAACGGCATTGAGCAGATCCATACCGGATTGGAGATCGAAGCGGATTACCGGGCTTCTCAGGTGATCAGTTTCCGTGGAATGCTTTCCATCGGTAACTGGGAATACGGAGGAAATGCCTCAGGTGCTGCTTTTGACGATGAAAGGAACCTGGTTGATCCGGAGGTAACCTTATTCCTTGACAATGTAAAAGTTGGGGATGCGGCTCAGTTCACTTCCTTCCTGGAAATGAATGTGCGGCCTATGGAAAACCTTAAGCTAAGCGGTAGCGTTTTTACAGCCTCCAGGTTGTTTGCGCAAATTGCTGCGGAAGACTTTGATTTTGAGGATAACGAGGGATCACTCAGGCTTCCAAGTTACAGCTATATGGATGTTGGGGCCTACTATACGTTTAACTTTGGAAACGATCAGGCTATCAGTATCGCGGCCAACGTAAATAACCTTTTTGATACGGAGTACATTGCTGAATCTTTGACAAATAATTTTGACGGAGGTAATGGAACCTTTAGAGGAATTGACACCAGCAACAAGGTATTCTTCGGATTTGGAAGGACCTTTAACGTAAGCGCGCGTTATACTTTTTAGACCAACCACTTCATTATAAATGAGAAAATCCCCTGACGGCAGCGTCAGGGGATTTTTTATTGCCAAAAAGTAGTACATTTAGCTTGCTAAATATAAAACCATGGAATTGTTTCAAAATGTTCATTCTTACCTGGCCTATATAGTTCTCGCTATACTGATTATCGCCTTTGTAAATGCCTTAATAGGATACGCCTCCAACAAAGATTTTGCTTTGGAAAAGGATTTCCGTATCAGCCTTTTTGCCTTGATACTGTCTCATATACAACTTTTGCTGGGACTTATCCTGTACTTTGTTTCTACAAATGGTCTTAAGGCTATCCAGGAACTTGGTATGGGGGGGATGAATTCAGCTGCCCGATTATTGGCCCTGGAGCATCCTGTCACCAATGTCCTGGCCGTCGTATTTATTACAATAGGCTGGTCTCGTCACAAAAAAACGGACAATTCCAAAAAGAAATTCGGAAGGATCGCGCTCTTCTATGGCATTGGATTGGTCCTCATCCTGAGCAGGATCCCATGGGCACAATGGTTCAATTGATAAACACCTAAAAAATGAATAAAATACTAAGGGCGGCTCTGCCCATTCTCTGTCTTTGTCCCTTTCTCCTGGGAGCCCAGGAAATCGCTTTGTTCAACGGGAAAGACCTCCAGGGGTGGAAGGCCTACGGCACTGAAAAATGGTATGTGGAAGAAGGTTTGCTGATCTCTGAAAGTGGCCCAGATGCCCAGTATGGCTACCTGGCCACAGAGGAGCACTATAAGGATTTTGAGGTAAACCTGGAGTTCCTGCAGGAAGCGGATGGTAATAGTGGAGTGTTTATTCGTTCCACTATTGAAGGCACTAAGGTTAGTGGCTGGCAGGTAGAAGTGGCCCCTCCAGGGCATCACACTGGTGGGGTATACGAATCTTATGGTAGAGGCTGGCTGATAAAACCGGATGCGGAAAAGGAGAAAGTGCTAAAGGAAGGCCAATGGAACCAGATGAAGATCCGCGTAAAGGGCAACAAACTCACCTCCTGGCTCAACGGCGAAGAAATGGTTTCCATTGAAGACGAAAAGATAGGCGCCGGCGAAGGCTCCATAGCCTTACAGATACACGATGGAGGTGGTATTAAGGTCAAATGGCGCAACATCAATCTAAAGAAACTATAGGGGCTTAATTCACCCTCTTCAACAGCTGAATATATACCGGAAAATGGTCGCTATACCCTCCGGAATAGACCCCACCGGCGTAGGTCCTGAAAGGATACCCCTTGTATTTTCCCTCCTGAATTACCAGATAATCCGGTTTAAAGATCCGCGCTCGCCAGAAGGCATAGGTGGTAAAGCTCGTATCCAAAAGGGAACGGGTAAAGAAGATCTGGTCAAACAAACTCCATTCGTCCCGGTACGCTAGGGAACCATCGCCTTGTCTGTAAAGCTTTTCCATAGGATTGTACAACCCATCTTCCTCATCACTTACCCTGATGGCACTGGTTCTGAGCACATCTTTAAAACTGCTGTCCGTAGGGTTGTCATTATAATCCCCCATACTGATAATTTTCGCTTCGGGTTCCAGTTGCTGTAACGAATCTATAATGTGTTTGTTCAATTTAGCCGCTGCTACACGGTTGGGTTGACTACGGAGGGCGCCTCCGCTTCTGGAGGGCCAATGATTAACGATCAGGTATAAATGTTCATCGTCTAACCATCCGCTTACAACCAACTGATCCCTGGTATAATCCCGCCTGCCTTTCCGGTCTGAAAGTAACAGTCGAATACTTTGGAACGAAGCCGGGATAAACGCATCCTGGCGGTATAGCAAAGCCACATCAATTCCGCGTTCGTCCGGGGAATCAAAGTGAATGATATTGTAATTATGTGGTTTCAGCAGCGGATGCCCGATGAGTTCCAGCAAAACCTGGTAATTCTCTACCTCGCATAGGCCGATCAGATCGGCTGGATTCTGGCTGACTTCCCTTCCGATTTCCGAAAGTACTTTAGCCACGGAATTAATTTTGCGCTTAAACCGTTCTGCGGTCCATCGGTCCTTTCCTTCCGCCGTTCGATGATCGTCATGGGTTAGGGGATCGTCATGGATGTCGAACAAATTTTCCACATTGTAAAAAGCGATGGTACGCAAGTGAAATTGCTGGTCTGACTGCGCCTCGATAAAAGAGGGATGCAAAATTGACAGGAACAGCAATAAGGGGTAAGGAGAACATGGTATCATAAAGGTCATAACAACAGCTTGATTTGTACAAACCTAAGATATAAGCTGCCGCTGCAAGGAACTTTCAGCCAGCCGGAATACTTTTAGCCTCGCTTAACCTACAAAGCATGAGATTCTTTAGATACCGTAAAGCGGTCTTTTGGCTGATGGCCATGATCAACCTATTCACAGGCTTTGGTCAAAAAACCGTAATTCAAGGGGTGTTACTTGAGGAGCACTCCTTGGCAGTCATCGTCGGAGCACAAGTCCAGGTGGAGGGAACGGATTCAATGGCACAAAGTAACACTCAGGGACACTTTAAACTGGAAGCAGATCTGAACGGTACCCAAATACTGCTTGTTTCATCTAAGGAGTTTATAACATTGCGCATCCCGTTAAATTCAGGGGAGGTCCTGATTGATCTGGGTTCCGTCTTCATGGCAAGGGACGGTGTTAGGGCACAGGCGGACCAGATGATCGCACTCTCCGAAATACAGTTGTTACAGGAAGATGATATCGTGACCAATCCGGAAATCCTCAGGGCTACCAGGGACGCATTCCTAACCCGGGCGGCCTTTGATTTCAGACAGGGCTTTTTTAGGATCAGGGGTTATGATTCCCGACAATCGGAAGTGTTGTTTAACGGTAGTCCTATGAACAGGTTGATCAATGGCAGGCCCGACTGGAACCACTGGGGAGGGCTAAACGACGTTACCCGGAACCAGGATCTGTCTTACGGCATTGGACCTTCCGCATACGGATTCGGAGGATTACTCGGAATCACTAATACAGATACCCGTATCTCGAATTTAAGGCCTGGGGCACGCTTGAGTTCTTCATTCTCTAATAGGACCTATACCGGAAGAGTGATGTTCAGCTATAGCTCGAGCAAATCGGCCGGTCCGTTGAAATTTGCCTTTTCCTCATCCCGTAGATGGGGGGACGAAGGGTTTGTAAACGGAACCCTTTACGATGCCTATTCATTTTTTGGCGGGCTGGAATTAGCCGTAAACAAACAAAACACGGTACTTTTGAACGCTTTTTTGTCAAATAATCGCAGAGGTCGCTCAGCACCACTAACTGCTGAAGTCTTTGAGCTGCTGGGAAATCGCTATAACCCTTATTGGGGGGATCAGGCCGGGACAGCGAGGAATTCGAGGGTACGCACCGTCGAAGAACCATTTTTTAGTTTCCACCATTTCTACAGGGGAAAGTGGCTCAGTTTCACCAACGGTATTGTTTTTCAAAAGGGTACCCGGTCTTCAAGCCGTTTGGCTTATTTCAATGCACCCAACCCGGATCCTGCCTACTACCGTTACCTGCCCAGTTATTATATCAATAGTTCCTTCGGAGCAAATTTCTTTAGCTCACTACAAGCTACAGAAGCATTTTTATTGAATCCTCAAATAGACTGGGCCATGCTCTATCAGGCAAATAAAAATGAAAACAGTGCTGGCCGGGCTTTTTACCTCTTACAGGATGATGTGGTTCAGACCGAGACCTTGTCGATAAGCAGCCTGATAAACATAAAGATCTCCAACAAGCTGAGTGCCGATATGAACGGGGTATACAAACAGTCGAACTCTGCCAACTTTGCCAGGATTGCTGATCTGCTCGGGGCGAAATTCCACACAGACGTCGATCCTTTTTCCGATACCAGAAATGATATAAACGGAGACCTGGAGAGACTACAGGACGACGTCTTTGGGTATTCCTATGATTTTAATAGTGTTCAAAAGAAGGCCTTTGCCCAACTTAAATGGGACAGTAGGAAATGGGAGGCCTTTTTGGCCGGCGGATACGAACGACGGGATTTTCAGCGCACAGGCCACTTTCAAAATGAGCGTTACCCGGAAGCATCTCTGGGAAGAAGCGAAGGCTTGTCTTTTACAGGCCTGGGATTTAAGGCAGGCCTAAGCCATGATTTCAATGGGAGGCATCGCTTTGGCATGAATTTTTTGCGCCGTTGGGAACCACCAACCTTAGGTCAGGTCTTCCTCGATCCAAGGGAACGCAATGCATTGGTATCAGGAGCAGACAACGAGAAGCAAACCGCTATGGAATTGAATTACCTGTTCCGTACCCCATTATTAACCGGGAGGATATCGGGATTTTATACCCGTTTTCAAGAAGGAACGGAGCGCAATTTCTTTTATGTGGATACTGGTCTGGGTTCCGATTTCGTACAGGAAGTTAGCAACGGACTCGATAGACTCCATATGGGTGTGGAATTCGGGGCTAACTACAATTTCTCAAATTCCGTGAAGCTTACATTCGTCGCAGCAATTGGCAAATACCGATATGCCAGCAACCCGGGTCTGACATTGAATTTTGACAACAGCAGCCCGGAGGAATCGCTTCTCCCGGGAGCCGATCAGGTAGATTTGGGCGAAGCCCGTCTTAAAGGCCTGAATCTCCCAGCCGGCCCTCAGCAGGCATACTCCGTTGGATTTGAATATAGGGATCCCAAGTTTTGGTGGGTCGGTATTAGCGCCAATTATTTGGGACATAATTACACAGCCATCTCAAAAATAAATCGAACTGAAAGCTTTTTCCTCAATCCCGATACCGGTGAACCCTTTCAGAATATCCGGGAGGAGACCCTGGCTGCCCTGCTACAGCAAACCAGGCTCGAAGATGCATACTTTTTGAACCTTGTTGGGGGAAAATCCTGGCGGATCAAACAGAAATACATCAGCCTGTTTCTAAGCCTTAATAATCTTTTTGACACTGTCTTTAGAACGGGAGGCTTTGAACAAAGCAGAAATGGCAATTACGGACAATTGTTACAGGACAATCTAAGCGGAACCCCCTTGTTTGGAAACAAATACTGGTACAGTTTCGGGAGGACCTACTTCCTCAATCTGGCACTAAACTTCTGATCTATGAGGAGCTGGTACTTTCTTATACTTATTCAATGCTTTTCCTGTATTCAGTTGGAAGATTCGGATTTTTCCGTACCGGATTGCGAACGGCGATCCAACACAATCATAGGGTTTAATGAGCTAAAAGAGTATTATAAAGGAGAGACCATCCAGATACTGGAAGAACTGGCTATAGAAGGGTACGTAATATCTTCGGACAGGGAAGGTAATTTTTTTGGGGAAGTTTATATTCAGGATCGAGCTACCGATCCGGAGCATGGGATAAAACTGGTGATGGATCTCAGGGATACCTACCTTCTGTACGACACTGGGACTAAAGTAACTGTGCTGTTAAAAGACCTTTACCTGGGCAAGTCCGATGACGAATACGCGATTGGAGGTGTTTTCTCATCCTTCGGGAACCTCTATGTAAATAGACTACCAGCAAGAAAAGCAACACAACAGATCGTCCCCAACTGCGATGAGAAACTGGAAATAAAGCCTCATAATGTGCAGATTCCGGATATCAATGATGCGATGATAGGTACTCTTTTGCAACTGCCAGATGTTGAGTTCTTAGAAGAAGAGCTGGGTCTCTCCTTCGCTTTGGCTCAAGAAGAAACCAAAAGGACACTAAAAGATTGTTGGGGGAATACACTCACGCTTTTAAACAGCGGATATGCGGATTTTCAGGCTGAACCAATTCCTGATGGGAGCGGTACGGTGACCGGTGTTTTGAAAAAAGACGGGACAGCCTATCAGCTCGTAATTAGGGATTTGAAAGATATTGAATTCGAAGACAGAAGATGTGTAGATCGCAAGGATGAATTCTCCTCTGATCAGCTGTTTTTTTCGGAACTGGCAGATCCGAACAACAATGCTAAAGCCCGGTTTATTGAACTATACAATTCGGACAGTGAAGCCCTGGATCTGCAAGGATGGAAAATCCGTCGTTATACCAATGACAACAGGGGAATCAGCTCCGAAACTTCGCTTTCCGGAATGATCATTGGCCCAGAAACTGCCTTGGTAATCGCGGCAGACGCAGCTGAATTTAAGCAGATCTACGGATTTGAGCCGGATATGGAGGCAGGTTTGAACAGCCCGGCGGATTCTAATGGCGATGACAATATGGAATTGATAGACCCACTTGGTAACCGAATTGATATTTTCGGGTTTATCGGGGAGGACGGTTCCGGGACCCAGCATGAATTTGAAGACGGCAGGGCCATTAGGAAGCCAGGGATTAACAAGGGAAATTCAGTCTTTAGCTTTGATGAGTGGACGGTTTACAATGATACAGGGGCTGAGGGCACCATTAAATTACCCCAAAATGCTCCTGAAGACTTTTCACCTGGAATTCGATAGGCTTATTGGACCTCTGTGCTTAAGATATTCTCCAGGTCTTCTGCCGTCAGTGGTTTCAAAATATAGTTACTGATCACCTTGGTGTCTTTTATGCGGATCAGGTCCCTGGGATCTACGGATGAGCTAATCACATAGATCAGGGTTTTTTCAGGATCAAAGGCGGGAAGGGTGATAAAGTCCGCCAGGAAATCCCAGCCGTTCATGATGGGCATATTAAGATCGAGGAATATTACAGATGGCAGGGCCTGCCCATTCTTATCTAATGCTTTTAGGCCAAGTAGCGCATCACTCCCGTTTTCGTATACGGATATCTCCTCGCAAAAACCCGCTTCTTTTATCATGCGTTTGGCACCATATACAAAAATTGGATCGTCATCTATGATGCAAACAGTTTCAATGGTATTCATTTTGATTGGTTTTGGTTGATTCAAATTCCAGCAAAAAGGTGGTGCCCACACCTACCTCGCTGCTCACACGGATCTTTCCGTTCATGGATTCTACCTGATTCTTGGTAATGAATAGTCCGATACCCTTGGCGTCCGGATGCTTGTGAAAGGTTTTATACATGCCGAATATCTGGTTTCCATGGCGTTGCAGATCTATTCCCAGCCCGTTGTCTTTAAAGCTAACTTCAACACGCTCCTCTTGCATTTTCGAACGGATTTCCAAAACCAGGGGACGCTCCTCGGAGCGGTACTTCAGGCTATTTGTAAAGAGGTTCAGGAAAATACTGTCCAGATAGGCGGGTATTGCTTTTACAAAAATGTCTTCGGCAACATCTATAATACAATTCGCTTCCTGGTCCTTGAGCATAAGGCCCAGGTTTTTCTCAACCGTTTTGAGCGTATTGTATAGATTGACTGGTTTAAGTTTTTCACTGGCACCAGTTTTTAGTTTCACTACTTCGTTGAGGTGTTTTACCGTTTCATTCAGGCTTTCAGTGGCATCCTCAAGCATACTGAGCAGGTGGTGTTTCTCATCTTCGTCTTGTTCTTTAGAGAGAAATCCCGAAAGCATGGATAGATTACTGGAATGCGATCGCAAATTGTGCGAGACAATATGGGCGAAGTTCAGCAGACTTTTATTTTGTTCGCTGCTAATATCCAGCAGGTCTTTCAGTTTTTTCTCGGCTAGCTTTTCTTTGGTGATGTCCCAGTTGGTACCGATCATTCGGACCGGATTGCCATACTCATCCCGCTTAACCACAGATTCTGCCCTGATATAGCGGACTTCCTCACCAGGCCAAAGTACCCGAAACTCTGTCTTAAATTCCTTATCACCTCGCAAGGCCATTTCAAGTTCTTCATTACAGCGATCCTTGTCTTCCGGGTGTACGCAGGACTCCCAGGCCTCTACCACTCCGGTAAAAGCTGTTTTATCAACACCGTAGATCCGGTACATATGATCATCCCATACCAAATTGTTGTTTACTAGGTCGTAATCCCATATCCCGATCTCCGAGGCGTTAGTAGCTATGGCCATTCGATCGGAAAGTTCCTGGTACTTTAGTTCAACTTTCTTCTTTTCATCAATATCCTGGAAGGTGCCATAGAGACGAAGACATTTACCGTTTACTATTTCTGTTTCACCTTTTGCACGCACCCAGAGTTCGCGTCCCTTGGCCGTGATGATCTGTAGTTCAGCATCCCAGGGTTTTCCCTCGCTGATCCCTTCGCTTACCAATTGGGTGATCTTTTCCCGATGTTCCCCGGGCTTATAAAAATTGATGCCTGATTCCAGGGTAGGTACAAAATCCATATCCACTTCGTGGATCTGCTTGGTCATGTCTGTCCAGTAAATGGTGTTGGTTACCAGGTCGCATTCCCAGCCACCGATCCTGGCTACGCTTTTTGCTTTGATCAGTAGTTCTTCTTTGCGTTTTTCTTCAGTGATGTCTTCCATCACCATGATGAGACCACCGATGGAACCATGGACATTTTTCCATGGGTTTATTTTCCATTTCAGCCAGCGAATGTGACCTTCTTCTGAAACGAATTTCGTTCCGTTACTGCTGTCCGGTTCGCCCTTGAGCGCTTTGGCATGTATTTGCCTCAGTTCCGGAGGGGTGTTGGGAAGGATGTCGTAGAAGGATTTCCCTTCAATGTCATCATCCTTTATATTAAAGGTCTTTAGCCATACTTCCGAATGGCTGATAAAACGCATTTTGGTATCAACAATAGACACCGCGGCCGGTGAGTCTTTTATCAAAAAATTTGTGCTTAGGGTTTCCAATTTATCGGGGATTTTGATCAATATTTTTTATAACGTAAGAAAATACCTAAAAATTATATAGTTAGAGGACGACTTTTTTTGAAAACTGCTCTCAAATACCAACCCGGTACCTTAACAGGTATTATAATGGTTGTTTTAGAGGGATATCTTTTTATGCACAGGGCAGATTTTCGTACATTTAAAACTCTATGGAAAAACAAAAGGATCGATTTTTTGCCGCAGTTCGCGATGGGGATGCTCAAACCGTTGAAACACTGTTAAAGGAAGATAATTCGCTGGTGAATGCAAAAGATCCCAGGGGGTCTACCCCCCTTATCCTGGCCTCTTACTACAACCATTTAAAGGTGGTAAAACTTTTGCTGGAAAACCGTGCGCTAATTGATGAGAAAGACGCTTCGGGAAACACTGCTTTGATGGGAGTTTGCTTTAAAGGTTTTGAGGAAGTGGCCGATCTGCTGATAAATTCCGGAGCTGATGTCAATGCTCATAATGGGATGGGGGCCAGCTGCCTGATATTCGCCGCCACTTTTAACAGAGAGGGGATAGCCCGTTTATTGCTCTCCAAAGGGGCTGATATTAACGCCAGAGATGCCCGTGGAAATACCGCACTTGATCATGCAAAAATACAGGGGGCTTCAGCGATGATAGATCTTTTGGAGTTAAATCAGTAAACCTATGGGAGAATTGCAAAAACTCAAGGTGGCCCTGATCCAGACTACCCTCGTCTGGGAAGATCCACAGGAAAACCGCAACCGTTTTTCCAAATGGATTAGCGATCTTGACCAGGATACCGATCTGGTAATCCTACCTGAGATGTTTACCACCGGATTCACAATGTCTCCCACAAACGTCCACGTTTCTGAAGGACCCGGGACACTGTCGTGGATGAAGGAATTAGCCTCGGCTAATGAGTTGGCTATCATCGGAAGTATGGTACATACCGAAGAGGGTAAACACTATAACAGGCTTTGGTTCTGCAAACCGGATGGAAGCCATGCTTCATATGATAAAAGACACACCTTTACCCTTGCGGGAGAAGATAAGGTGTATACCGCCGGCCAAAAGAAATTGATAGAGACCTATAAGGGTTTCAGCATCTGCCCGCTGATATGCTACGACCTTCGGTTCCCGGTGTGGTCAAGAAACACTGAGGATTATGACCTGCTCTTATATGTTGCGAACTGGCCTGAACCCAGGGTCAACGCGTGGGATGCACTGTTAAAAGCCCGTGCCATTGAAAATATGGCCTACTGCATAGGGGTGAACCGAGTAGGGCAAGACCCTAACGGCAATAGCTATGTAGGGCATTCTTCAGTTTACGACTGCCTGGGAGAACAACTTGCATTTTCAGATAAAGAACAGGTTCTGTATGCCTCACTTGAAAAGGAAAGCCTGATGGCAACACGGGATAAACTGAGATTTTTGGCAGATAGGGACTCCTTTACTCTGCAATTGTAAAGGTTTGTTCCAATTCCCAGTTGGCCCGTACTTCCAAGGTTTGAGGATAGTAAACAACCCGTTCAGGCTGAACTTTTCTGAGGTAATTCCCGGTATCCCAGCGCCCGTTGGCATTCTGATCAAAAATAACCCGGATAAGGTAATTCCCTGGATCCAGGGTATTAAATTCAAGAATCCCGGGTTCAGCACTAATCTCCTCCCGAAGAACGTCCCCGCGTTCACTGGTGAGCTGTACCAGCATCGGGAAACTGACCGCGCCAGTAACATTCAACCTTAGATTCCCGTAATCCGCGTAACTGCCCGTAGAAAGCCTGTATGATGTGGTATCGTTCGTAGCTTCGAAAAAGTCTGTGACAGCTCCAGGCAAGAGGTTTATGGCGTAGGTGGTATTCGGAAGTTTTTCAAAATCAAGCGCAATTCGGTTTAAGACGGTATCCAGGTTCATGCCAAGGGTCAATAAAGTGGAGTCCTGATCGATCATGGACACCTTAGATGTATCTATGCTGGATATGGGAATGTTGGAACGCAGGTAAATATCATCCTCAAAATTAATGGCCCGGGAATGACTAAGACTTAATAAAAGCGAATCCGCCGCTAATTTTCTGGTTTTTATGGTAAAAGTGTCAATCAATTCGCGTTTGTCATTAGAAACCTTAAAAACTATTGAATCAACCTCAAAGGGTGTAAACCAGAAGTTCAGGGTATCTTTTTCAGGATCTTTGGCGATGAGTGTTTTTATAGTGTCCGGGAGCACGGTTAAGGGCTCTATCTTGAGTTCCTCATCCTCTCCGTTGTAGCCAAAAATTATTCTGTTCGCCGCGGCGTAACTGGGCTGGGCCAGGCTGTAATCCGGAATTTCCTTGAAAAGGGTCAGCAAAAAGATAGAATCTGTAGGGAGTGTTAGTGTGTCCCTGAGGAAAGCAATTTTGTCTACCCCCTGATCAAAAACGTTGTTTTTACCCTCGTCTTTTATGGCTATCATGGCATAATTTCCCTCTTTCAGGTACTTCAATTGCCAAATTACAGTGCTATCCAGCGTATTGGTCATGTAATTCGGGGGTTGTTTGTATATGGTAGAATCCGTATAGGCGGTGTCTATCTCATACAGCATAACGCTGATGAACTGATCTGCTTCTTTGTTCAGGGCGTCTTTAACTACTCCTGATATGCTTAGGGAATCGATATAATCTCCCGTGGAAAAAACATAGGTCAGGAAAGGATTGGGATTCCGTTCGTTATTGTCTACAATGCTCTGGCCAAAATTTAAAGTGTAGGTGGTATTTTCCCGAAGCGTGTCCTTCAGGATAACCTCCACGTATTTGCTCGCTCCGCCCTGTGGACTGATCTGAGGAACGTACTTAAGCGGGGGAGAAATGATCAATTGGTTCTGTACATCCTGTAGTTGAATGTACTCATCAAAATAGAGGCGGATCTTATCCGCGTCGAAATTCGTAGTAAGATTCTCAGGCTCAGCTCTTAGCAAAACGGGTGGAGTTACATCTTTTGGTCCTCCTGTAGGGGTTCCACGGCGGGCACATTGCTGAAATGCCAGAACAATTAAGGATAGGAAAAAAAGGGCAAGAACGCGTCTTATTAATGCCATTGTATAAAACTATGTCGCAAAGAAACAATTAATTTACAGAATCTCAATCGGAGAGAATCCAAAAGAATTTTTAAAATTTGATATTCATTTTTGAACGTTCTGATGAAAGCGAAAACCAGGCCTAAGGTACCACAGCCATGGTGGCGATGAACAATTTTAGTCCCGGGGCTTTGTGCAATGCCTTGCCACATGCTTCCAGGGTACCTCCGGTGGTGATAACATCATCTACAAGAAGCACACTTTTGTCCTTAAGGATCTCGGGATCTGTAAGCTGGTAAAGCTCCTGTTTTCCCTGCCACCGATACCATCTGCTTTTTTGCGTCTGCGTTTTGGTATTCGCCGTTTTCAGAAGTAAGTTTTCCTCGTATTCCGCATTGAGATGAAAGGCCAGTCTTTCTGCAAATAGCGCCACTTGATTATAACCGCGTTTTCGCAATTTTTTAGGATGTAAGGGAACCGGGATCACCATGTCAATACCCTTGAGTTGCCCTTGGTTTTTTAACTGCTCTCCGAACCAGTCACCCAAAAATATACCGATCAGTTTTTGGTTCCGGTATTTGAGGTAATGTATGAGGTTTTTGGTGATTCCATGGGTGTGAAAAAACAGCATTGAGGCGGCCTTTGCAACCTTCACTCGTCCATAAAATATGCGATCTACCGAATTTTCTTCCAAAAAATCGTACCCGGTGAGTGGTAATTGATTCCGACAAAGAGTACACAAGGTTTTCTCTCCTCGATATAATCGAGCATTACATCCAAAACACAGGTGTGGCACCATGATCGTGTTGATATCATTTACTATATTTGATAGCTTGGAATACACAGTCTTTGCTATTGAACCTACTTATAACTTAGCCCTTATTGCATGGATATTCAAGATAATAAATTCAACTATAAAATCATCCTTGCCGCTCTGGTTGCAGTGATAATTGGCATACTTATCGCCTTTTATTACAGCTATGCCCAGTCCAGGACCCAAATCAGCTATCTGGAGGAGGAAAAAGGGCTTTTAGTCAAGGATCTTACCCTGATGAAAGCAGAGGTGGATCGTCTTTCTGCTCTCAACGAGGTTAACGATATTGAATTACAGACTTCGCGCTACCGGGTACAGCAATTGTTGGACTCTGTAGGGCGTCTGAACTTTACCATAGACAAATTACGGGAGTACAAAAAGGAGTTGAGACAGCTTGAGGCCAAGCACGATAGCCTGAGGCTTAAAAACAACTTCCTGAAATATAACAATATGCTTCTCGCGGACAAGTACGAAGAGACCCGTAAGATGATCGAAGAATTAAGAGGTAAAAGTAGCTCTCTTGCAGAAGCGGAGGCCCTGCTTCGCAAAAAGAACAGGGAACTCAGCGATGAGCTACGTATAAAAAGCTACCTGAAACTTCAGAATTCCGAAGGTAACGGCTTTAGGCTAAGAAGCGGTAGGCCTATCAAAACAAACAAAGCCTCTACCATTCAAAAACTAAGAGGATGTGTCACTATCATGGGTAACCCGAATGTGGGAAGTGAGGAAAAAGTGATCTACTTTCAGTTCCTCGGCCCTAATATGAACGTGATTGAAGACAATGCCAATACCATCTCGGTAAACGGAAATATCTACAGTAAAAGAGTGGAACTTATTTTTATGGGGGAAGAGATCAACGTCTGTGATTTCATCTCAATACCTGAAGGTTCCCTGCAGGAAGGTACCTATACCCTGAATGTCTTTGAAGACGAAAAACTCCTGGCGACATCCGAGTTTCAATTGAAGTAAAACCTGATTCCAATAAAAGACAGATTTAAGCGCCTCCGGATCGTGTAAAATAGTATAAAATTCTATTTTTGCGCAATGGCAAATCAGGAAGACATTTTTAAGAAGGTAATAGCTCATGCCAAGGAGTATGGCTATGTGGTACAGTCCAGTGAGATCTACGACGGACTGAGCGCGGTTTACGACTATACCCAGAACGGCGCTGAACTCAAAAAGAATATCCGCGAATATTGGTGGAAAGCCATGGTACAGATGCACGAAAATATCGTGGGGATAGACGCCGCTATATTTATGCATCCTACCACCTGGAAAGCCTCGGGGCACGTAGATGCCTTTAACGACCCACTTATAGACAACAAGGACTCCAAAAAAAGATATCGGGCAGATGTATTGATCGAGGATCATGTAGCCAAGATTGAAGCCAAGATCGACAAAGAAGTAAACAAGGCCGCCAAACGTTTTGGGGAAGCTTTTGATAAGGAGCAGTTCTTAAGCACCAATACCAGGGTTGTTGAATACCGCAAAAAGGCTTCAGACATCCTTCAACGTATGGGGAGATCTCTGGAAGCTGAGGATCTGGATGATGTTAAAAAACTTATAGAAGAGCTTGGCATTGTATGCCCTGTTTCCGGTTCCAAGAACTGGACGGATGTCAAGCAATTCAACCTGATGTTCGGCACCAAATTAGGAGCTTCAGCGGAAACGGCCACGGACCTCTACCTAAGGCCCGAAACCGCCCAGGGGATCTTTGTGAATTTTCTCAATGTCCAAAAGTCAGGCCGATTAAAGATCCCATTCGGGATCGCCCAGATTGGAAAGGCGTTTAGAAATGAGATCGTCGCCAGGCAATTCATTTTCAGGATGCGTGAATTTGAGCAGATGGAAATGCAGTTTTTCATCAGACCAGGATCTCAAAAGGAGTGGTACGAAAAGTGGAAAGAAACCCGAATGAAATGGCATTTGAGCCTGGGAATGGGCGAGGAGAATTACCGTTTTCACGACCACGAAAAGCTCGCGCACTACGCGGATGCGGCAGCCGACATTGAATTCAAGTTTCCGTTTGGTTTTAAAGAATTGGAAGGGATACATTCCCGAACAGACTTCGATCTTAGAAGCCATGAAGAGTATTCCGGTAAAAAATTACAGTATTTTGATCCGGAGCTTAATGAGAGCTACGTTCCCTATGTTGTGGAAACCTCAATAGGCCTGGATCGTATGTTTTTGGCCGTATTTTCTCATGCCCTACAGGAAGAGGAACTGGAAAATGGCAGTACCAGGACCGTCTTGCGCATCCCGGCAGTATTGGCACCTACCAAAGCAGCTGTATTGCCATTGGTAAAGAAAGACGGCCTTCCGGAAATTGCGCATAAAATTATAGCCGATCTGAAATGGGATTTCAATGTGATCTATGACGAAAAGGATGCTGTGGGAAGAAGATACCGAAGGCAGGATGCCGCGGGTACTCCCTTCTGTATCACTGTAGACCATCAGACCCTGGAGGATAATACAGTGACCATACGCCACAGAGACTCCATGGAACAACTGCGGGTCAGTATAGATTCTCTGAGGAACCATATCGCCGCTGAAGTTGATATGAGTGCCTGGCTCAAAAAGATAGACTCATAGGTTATAAGTAAGCCGAATACCTGCGTAGTAGTTTCGATTGTTTCCCGGATAGAAAAAACGAGGTTCCCGGCCTCCAAAGCTGGGGGCATTTATCAATACGGATCTTGCGTAACGAACGTCAAAGATATTGTTCACACCTAATTGCAGGCCAACTGAAAGGTCTTCAAACAGGTCTTGATCGTACCCTATCCTGCTATTGAATATCCCAAAAGGTTCACTGGAAAGTGAATTGGAATCAGTAAGCGGGATCTTCCCCACATAGTTGTATCGCGCGCTCCAGAAGAGGTGTTTCCCTCTCAGGCGGAATCCCATATTCAAACGGTGTTTCGGAACACCCGTTAAGGGATTACCGGAGAAGTCTTCGCCATCATCAACAAAATCAATAAAACTGTGGTCGTTTAAGGTGTAAGCCAGGAAAGGTGATAGGGAAAAATCCTTGTTCAGATCCAGCTTATAGTCAACCTGCAATTCTATTCCCTGATGCCTGGTTTCACCCGCGTTTCTACCGATAAACTGGTCTTCCCCCACCCGTTCTGCTACCAGCAGGTTCTTGATTTCCATCCGGTAGAGGGTAAGATCTATCCAAAGCTTGGTTTTAGGCCAGAACATGAACCGGGTACCAAGTTCATAATTTGTGCCGGTTTCCTGTTTGATATCCGGATTTATTACCCCATCCGGTGTCAGGGTCTCCTCCAGGCTCGGGTTAGAAAACCCCCGACTCAGATTGGCATAGATCCGGTAGCGATAATCCGGGGTATATACCAGGCTAAGGCTCGGCAAAAAGATCGTATCGAAACTGCGGTCAGCGCTGCGGTTCCCTGCCCCGACAAAAAAGCGGTCCCTAAAATCGTAGGCCGTATGGTTAACATTCAGACCAAGTTGTGCCTGAAAGCTATCTGAGAGGGGGAGGGTTAAAGACCCGAATCCATTGAACTGCCGTCGGAACTCTTTGTTGTCGCTGATACGGTCTCCGAGCAGACTTCCGTTACCGTTATTCTGTTCGTATAGGTTAGCAAAAGTGCCCCAGCGGTATTCATCTACATAAAACTCTCCTCCAAAAAGGTACTCCGCTGACCTGTTACCTAAATTAAAGTTTCCACTGAATCTTGTCCTGAAACCAAAACCGTTGGTGAATTCATCCAGAATATTGAAAGGCCTGGGTTCATAGTGATCCAGATAGGTGTAAAATACACTGCTGTTGTTCCGGAAATTCTCGCTGAAGTCAAAGCTGTGGGACAAACCGACCAGGGTGTATTTATTCGCCTCAAAACCTCTGGCCTGACGCCAGGTGAAAGCGGCCTGTCTCGGATTTTCCCTAAAAGCCGTTCCGCTTATCGAGCTGGGTATCTGGGCCGTGTAGTCTATGTAATTAAACAGCAAGGAGATGCTGCTTTTTTTGCTGATCTTATAGGCGGTATTTAAAAGAATACCATCTCTTTCGAATTCATTGTTCTCCCGGTAACCATCTGTCCTTACATGCCCGTAGCGAAGGCTCATGGAAAATGCTCCATCTGCATGAGTAAAGCTGAGGTTGTCTTTTATCAACCCATACGAGCCAAAAGAAAAACGGTTTTCCAATCGGGTAAAGTCTTCATCACCGAGCGGCGTATTGAGGAGTATGGCACCACCGAGATTGGTTCCGAAAGCGGTCGCCTTGGGGCCTTTGATGATCTCGATCGCCTCAAGGTTCTCAAGATCAAAAGCCTCAATAGTGGAAAAACCCGTACCGTTGGTGACCGGAATATCATTGTAGTATAGGCGCAGCTTGTCCGTCCCAAAAAGCGTCCTGGATCCTACTCCACGAATTGTGATCCTGTTGGTATTCAAAGCACCTGAGAGTACATAAACCCCGGATACCTGATTGATGGCAGATACTACGTCTATGGGATTGTGATCTTCCAGGAATTTACCCCGGATCACCTGGGAAGGTGTAATACCAGTTGCTTTTTTATTTTGAACCGGATCTACAATAACCACCTCATCCAGGTAAGTGACGGAATCATTTTTTACCTCCTGGCTATGGCAGAAAAAAGTGAGACTGAGCAATACGGCGAAAGGAAAATAGTGCCTCATTGAAAAATGCTAAGCCCAAAAGTAAGGATTAAAAGCGAAATCCAACAGACAGCCCGGCACGATAAATGAAACTATCCTGAAAGTCTTCGGGGTTAATATTCCGCCCGATCCCTCCGTGGATCTCCAGGGAAAACTTTTGACTGCGTGTAACCCATTTATTGCCTAACCCAAGCCCCAGAGCAAAAGAGCTATAATCCAGGTTTCTCCCTCCCGGCTGGGTGTTATTGTCGCTTTCCTCACCCGTGTAATACAAACCGAAGGCCTCGGCGAAAAATCCGCTTCTAGGGCCGTATCCAAAATAGGCCCGAAAATTTGGTCCAATACCGAAGTTTCCGTTATAGTCTTCCGCATCGTTATCAAAATAAACCGTACCTCCTATACTGGTGTCTTCACTAAGGTAATACTCGTAGCTCCCTTCAACAGTGGTGTTTACCAGGAATAAACCCATATTCAATTTTAGTTCATGGTCATTAGCTAAGGTGGGATAAGCCTGGGCCTGCATCAAATAAGCGGATAGTATTAGTAAGCCAGTAAGAATTTTTTTCATGCTAATTGAATTTCTCGGGCTGATATATACAATTTACGTTCCAAAAATGGAAAATAGCTTATGAAGAACTACTCAAAAGGATATGCTAAAACGAAAAGCCAATCCCCTTTTTGAGTTTCTCATTGTACCTCGGTACGTCAAAACTGTACAGGTACGGGGCTTTGTGTGCTTTACCCGTAAGTTGTTTCTCATGCCTCTTGAGAATATTCAGCGCCAGCATTTTTCTTTGAAAATTTCCCCTGTCCAGGCTACGGTTTAACAAGACTTCATAAAGGTTTTGAAGGTCTTGCATGGTAAATTTTTTCGACAATAAAGATAAACCGATAGGCAAATAGTTCAGTTGTGTTTGTACATGGGCAATGGCTTTTTGAAGGATGTGGCTATGGTCCAATATCAACTCCGGAAGGGCCTTTAAGGATTTCCATTCACATTGACTACTCATAAAATCGGGTTGCGGGCTTACCTTGTTGAGCTGAACCAGGGCAAAATAGCCCGTGGTAATAAAGCGATCCCGTAGGAAGGCTGAAACCTTATCCGGTTCTTTAAAAGGGTACTGCTTCAACATATTATTAAGCATCGCGATCTCGGATTTACTGCTTACAGATCGCCTGTCCTGTCCGCCAAAGGTGTAAAACTGTTGCAGGAAGATAGACCCCAGTCCGGTACGTTCCTCAAGTATCCGGGTAGCGGCCGTGTCCAGGTCTTCCGATTTCCTGATAAATCCACCCGGTAGAGACCATAGATCCTGTCCCTTTCTTCGAAGCAGAAGTACTTTTAGCTCGTTGTCGTGATACCCCAGTATCACACAGTCAATAGAGTGTCCCGGGATTACATCATTCAGATGTGCTTCAAATTGGTGAACATGATCTTCCGATCTTAAGGCCATAAACAGCTAAATTTAATGTGTCAGGTTGACACAATAAGAATAAATTTGTATTATTGTGTCAATTTTACAAAATAAAAATGAAAAAGTTTTTCAAAATACTGTTGTACATCATCGGAGGGCTGGTTGTGATCGCCCTGCTAGTCTATGGTGGATTTAAGATCAAGTGGCACAGAGCCTCAAGTGCCAATATGGAACTGGCCGGAGAACTCGCTCCGGAACTCAATATCCAGGGGCTGAAGTTTCGGGACCTGAACAAAAACGGGAAACTGGACATCTATGAGGATTTCAGGGAAAGTATCCCTGCCCGGGTAGAGGATCTGCTCTCCCAAATGACCCTTGAGGAAAAGGCGGGTTTGCTATTCATTCATATTCAGGTAATGGGTGAAGACGGGGAGCTCAATGAGATCCCTACCCTGGGCAATCCCTTTTCACTGATGCTGGAAAGTCCTTCTACCCAGATCTATCGAAAGAATATGAACCATTTCAATCTCATGGAATCCCCTTCTGCCCTGGCAACGGCTAACTGGGGCAACAGCCTTCAGGAGCTCGCTGAACGTACACGCTTAGGGATCCCGGTAACCATCGCCACAGATCCCAGACACGGTAAGGGCTTCAATGTGGGTACCACTGTTGGCACCCGTTTTATTTCGCGTTGGCCTTCACCTCTTGGTTTAGGCGCTACCCGTGATTCAGCCCTGGTACGCGAATTTGGGGATATCGCCAGGCAGGAATACCTGGCTCTTGGATTCCGGCTCGCCTTGCATCCTATGGCAGACCTGGCTACGGAACCCCGCTGGGCAAGGGTTAATGGTACCTTTGGCGAAGACGCCCACCTGAGTGCAAAACTTACAGAAGCTTATGTTTTAGGATTCCAGGGAGATAGTCTTGGTTCCAGCAGTGTGGCCTGTATGACCAAGCATTTTTCAGGCGGAGGCCCTCAGGAGGACGGCTGGGACGCTCATTTTGCATCCGGGGTTAACCAGGCCTATCCGGGGGATAATTTTGATTACCATCTCATTCCTTTTACCGACGGAGCCCTTAAAGCGAATACCGCCATGATCATGCCTTATTACGGCATTCCAAAAGAACAAACTTCGGAAGAAGTCGCTTTCGCCTTCAATAAGGATATCATTACCGGTCTGTTGCGGGATTCTTTGAACTACGACGGTGTTGTTTGTACCGACTGGGGCCTGGTAACCGATATGTTCGTTAAAACCGCATCGGCCTGGGGTGTGGAACACCTAAGCGAAAAGGATCGGGTGAAAAAGATCCTGGATGCAGGCTGTGATATGTTCGGCGGTGAGTCAAGGCCGGAACTGGTTGTGGCTCTTGTTGAGGAAGGGCAAATTAGCGAAGAAAGATTGAATACTTCCGTAAGGAGAATACTTCGTGAAAAATTCCGACTTGGCCTCTTCGAAAACGCATATGTTGATACCGAAAAACTCGGCGTAGTGGGTAACCCGGAGTTTGTTGAAAAGGGAAAAGAAGCACAGCGCAAATCTATGGTCCTGTTAAAGAACGAACAGGGCTTCCTGCCACTTTCAGGAGACAAAAAGATCTACCTTTCCGGAATGTCAGAAGGCCTGTCGGGGAAATTCCCGCAGATCGTTACGGACCCCGAGGATGCTGATATTATTGTTCAGAAGTTACAGACCCCTTTCTCTCCTCCGAAAGGAGACGATATGCTGGAGCGTTTTATTCGCCAGGGAAGACTGGACTTTGAAGAGGAAGAACTCAAGGAAATTCTGGAGCTCACCAATTCCAAACCCACAGTCACGGTACTGAGTATTGAAAGGCCTCCCGTAGTCCCTGAGATCAACAAAGCCAGCAAGGCAGTGATCGCTGATTTTGAATGTGAAGATGAGATCATTTTGGAGTTGATCTACGGAAAATTCAATCCTTCCGGAAAATTACCTCTGGAGATACCTTCCTCTCCCGAAGCGGTTCAGAACCAACTTGAAGATGTACCCTATGACTCCAAAAACCCACTATATCCCTATGGGCACGGTTTAACTTTTAATTAATGTCAATTAGCTGCTGAAAAAGTTTTAATGCCAAATGTCATTCCCTATTTTTGAGGAAAATTAGGGCAATTGAAAATAGTATCTTACAATGTAAATGGCATCCGGGCCGCACTGAATAAAGGGTTTATTGAATGGCTGGGGTCGGTAGACCCGGACGTGGTTTGCCTCCAGGAGATCAAGGCACAAAAAGAGCAATTAGACCTTTCAGTATTTGAAAATGCAGGCTTCGGCCATCACTATTGGTATAGCGCTCAGAAGAAAGGATATAGTGGAGTAGCTGTACTGTCTAAAAATGAACCGGATAACATAGAGTTTGGTACCGGAATAGATTATATGGATCACGAAGGAAGGAACCTTCGGGCAGATTTTAACGGGGTTTCGGTTATGAGTTTGTACCTGCCATCCGGTACTAATATTGATCGGCTTGAGCACAAGTTGACGTATATGGCAGACTTCCAGAAGTACATTGACAACCTTAAAAAAGACTATCCCAATCTCATCATTTGCGGGGATTACAACATATGTCATCAGGCTATCGATATCCATGATCCGGTCCGGAACAAGAATGTCTCCGGCTTTTTACCTGTTGAACGGGAATGGATAGGGAAGTTTATCGACAGTGGTTTTATCGATAGCTTCCGTCACTTCAACAAAGATCCCCACAACTACACCTGGTGGAGTTACAGAGCCAATGCCCGGGCCAACAATAAGGGTTGGAGATTGGATTATGGGATGGTAAGCAAACCCCTTGAAGAGCGACTGAAACGCTCAGTAATTCTGTCTGAAGCTAAACACAGTGACCATTGCCCCATACTTTTAGAAATTGAAGCGTGAATTTATCCGTATCGAAACAAGGATAAGCACCGGAATTGTTAATTTTGAAATCCAATTGAAGGGTAATACTTTATGATTTATACTACACTACCGCACACCGATCTCGAGGTAAGTAAGATTTGTTTGGGAACGATGACCTGGGGCCGTCAGAATACTGAAGCCGAAGGGCATGAACAAATGGATTACGCTTTCGGACAGGGGGTGAACTTTTTTGATACCGCTGAACTCTACCCTATACCACCGCATCCGGATCGATATGCGGACACCGAGAAAATAATCGGGACCTGGTTCAAAAAAACCGGGAACAGGGATAAGGTCATCCTCGCTTCCAAAATTGCCGGAAAGGCGGAGTTCACCAAGTTCATCAGGACCACTGGTTTTAAAAGAGAATCCATTATAGAGGCGGTAAACGGGAGTTTGTCCAGGCTGCAGACGGATTATATAGACCTTTATCAATTACATTGGCCTGAACGCAATACCAACTTCTTTGGTAAAAGAGGTTATAAGCACGACATCTCAGATCATTGGCAGGACAATATTCACCAGGTACTGGAAACCTTGCGGGACCTGATCAATGAAGGCAAAATTAGGTATGTGGGCTTGTCTAATGAAACGCCCTGGGGAGTTATGCGCTTCCTGGAGGAGGGAAAAGTTCATGCCAGCCTGCCCAGAATGATCAGCATTCAGAATCCCTACAGCTTGTTGAACCGTCTTTTTGAAGTAGGGCTTTCGGAGATCTCCATGCGATCCAAAATTGGCCTTCTGGCTTATTCTCCCCTTGGATTTGGGGTATTGAGCGGAAAATACCTTGGTGGGATGAAACCAGCCAACGCCAGGATCACTTTATTCCCTCACTATAGCCGTTACAACAGCGAGAATACGCAAAGGGCCACACAAAAGTATTTTGACCTGGCCCAGGAGCACGGATTGTCACTGGCTCAAATGGCTCTGGCATTCGTCAGTACGAGGCCATTCCTCACCAGCAATATCATAGGTGCTACTTCCATGACACAACTCAAAGAGAATATTGGAAGTATTGACGTAAAACTCTATGATGAGGTATTGCAGGGGATAGAGCGTATCCATGAGGAAATACCCAATCCGGCACCCTAAAAGGCACCGCTGTCTACATCCTCAATAAAACTGATCACTCCATTAAAGTAGATCTTTTGATCGTCATATTGGGAGAGATGACTACCGTTTGGGCAGAAGAGGTAGCGACCGTTCTGCACCTCCTTGGACATCCACTCCATATGTTCAGGATCCATAGTATCGTACCTGGCGCCAATAACAAGGGTAGGGACGCTTAATTCTTTCAGCCTTTCGCGAATATCCCAGTCTTTCAGTGTCGCATCACCTGTTATCCCGAATTCGCTATAGCCCTGCATATGGACATATACCTGGTTGTTTGCATGGTTCAGGCAACGCATAATGGCCTCCGGCCACTGCTCCAAAGGCTTGCGCAGTACATGTTTGGTATAATAATGTTCAAATAGCAATTCCCCGTATTTCGGGTTTTCAAAATCCCCGGCTTCCTCCATGGCTTTGATCTCGACATAAACCTTGGGATCCATTTGGGGTCCAAGTACATTTTGGGCGTAGTCATTGTATTCCGGGATACTACTCATCATATTGGAGATCACCAGCCCTTTGAGGTTTTCCTGGTATTTCAGGGCATATTCCATAGCCAGCATACCGCCCCAGGACTGACCGAGAAGATAGAAGTTATCCTTGTTCAGACCAAGGGCTTGGCGGACCTGCTCTACCTCCTCTACAAAACGTTCGGTGGTCCAAAGGCTTAAATCGTCCGGTTTATCACTGTAGTACGATCCCAATTGGTCGTAATAGATATACTCAATTTCTTCCTGGGGGAAATAGCCGTCTACACACTCGTATAGTTCATGGGTCATTCCAGGCCCTCCGTGAAGCAAGAGCACTTTTTTTGTCGGATTGTTGCCCATGCGTTTGGTCCACACCCGGAAAGTACCCAGTTCGGTCTCTATCGGGATCATTTTTATGCCGCCGGTATATTGGTCATCCCGGTTTTCAAAACTCCAATACTGGGATTGACTGGTTGCTTCAACGGCCGGATCAGTTTTGTGTTCTTTGCATGCGAAGAGGATGCCTAAGATCAGGCATGTTAGTACAAGATTTCTCATTTTAGGAAAGTTAGCTAGCCTTTAAGGTAGGGCTTTTTTGAATTTTAGCCGAAGAGATGCTGAACTACCTCCTCTATCTTGGCAACCGGTACGATCTTTATCCCCGGATCTGCCAGGCTGATCTTGTTGTTTTCGGAGACGTAGATGGTGGTAAATCCCAGTTTATCGGCTTCTGTAATTCGCTGCTCAACCCGCTGCACGGGTCTTACTTCCCCAGCCAGGCCGATCTCACCTGCAAAACATACCTGCTTCCCGATTCCAATATCAAAGTTACTGGACAAGACGGCTGCGATGACCGCCAGGTCTATGGCAGGGTCATCTACTGTAATACCCCCGGTAATATTCAGGAATACGTCTTTCGCGGCCAGTTTAAAGCCCGCCCGTTTTTCCAAAACAGCCAATAGCATATTAAGGCGCTTGGCGTGAAATCCCGTAGCAGACCTTTGTGGTGTTCCGTAAACAGCAGAACTAACCAATGCCTGAATTTCGATCAGAAGTGGTCTCATGCCCTCAACCGTGGCGGCGATGGCTGTGCCACTTAAAGGTTCCTTACTTTCAGAGATAAGTACTTCTGAGGGGTTGTTTACTTCCCGCAGACCGCTACCCTGCATTTCATAGATTCCAAGTTCTGCAGTGGATCCAAAGCGGTTTTTTAACGATCGCAATATTCTGTAAACATAATTCCGATCTCCCTCGAACTGCAACACAGTATCTACCATATGCTCCAGTATCTTGGGCCCGGCAATACTGCCGTCTTTGGTGATATGGCCTACAAGTACAACCGGGGTATGGGTTTCTTTTGCAAATTTGATAAGCTCCGAAGTGCATTCCCTGATCTGGGAGATGCTACCGGCAGATGACTCTATATAATTGGAATGTAACGTCTGGATGGAATCGATGATCACCAGGTCTGGCTCCAGCTCAGTGATATGCCGGAAGATATTCTGAGTGTTCGTTTCTGTGAGGATAAAGCAATTGTTGCTTGCAGGGAGTATCCTGTCTGCGCGCATTTTGATCTGTTTCTGACTTTCCTCACCAGAAACATAGAGCGTTTTGTGGGTTATTTTAAGGGCGATTTGAAGCAGAAGGGTACTTTTTCCGATACCCGGTTCTCCTCCTAATAGCACCAAAGATCCGGGAACCAGCCCTCCTCCAAGTACCCGGTTGAACTCCTGATCCATAAGATCTATCCGGCTTTCTTTTTCCGTGCTGATCTGATCAACCGAGACTGGTCTGCTCGATCTGGTCTTTGTTTCGGCAGAGGACTTCCAGTCTTTTGGAGACGGGCTGCTCACCACCTCTTCAACGATGGTATTCCATTCCTTACAGGCCCCGCATTGCCCAGTCCATTTGGCGTATTGGGTTCCGCAATTCTGACAAAAGAAAGCAGTTTTGGTCTTGGCCATTTACCTCATTGGTTTAGGCCAAAGGTATGTAAAGTTCGTGAAGAAATCCGGTTCCTTAGAACCCAAAATCCGCCTTAAGGGCATCAATTTTTTCCAGAGCCATTTCTTTGGTAAGAAAGTCTATTTCTTCCATCCCAAAAGCTTTTTCGAAAGTCCTCAGGGCTTTCTTTGGCTCTCCGAGTTCCTCGTAATACTCTCCTTCAAAGTAGAATCCCAGCATGGTTTCCGGATATTCTTTTTTGCAAAGTTCCGAGAGCGGTTTTAAAGACTCAAAATCGTCTTTTTTACGACATCCGGCATAAATCGCCATGATATCGTTCAGTTCTACGGATTTCCTGAAACCAAAAAGCTCCTCAATGCCCGCGTATTTGTTTTCCAGATACTGATAAACCGGTTCATCTGAGGTAAGGATCTCTGTTTTGTATTCCTTAGGGCTTATAGGTTTGAACATATTGAATATCTGATCCCAGGCTTTCCCAATACCGTAGGTCGCTACCGAAACTTCATTGGCGGTGGGATAGGAATCAAAAGTATAACTGAAATTTTCCCGATCTATAACCTTTAGGGCCCTGTCCAGTTGAAGGATCGCAGGATCCGTTTTGTTTTCAGCTTTACCCAAGATGAGATGATAGAAGATCTGCTGATCGATATCACCCAGCCTGGCAGGTATCCGGCTTTCCATTTCAGGAGCCAGGAGAGGAGAAATACTGATGTAGGCGTTGAAAAGCGACTTTTCCTTAAACAGAAAGTAATTCGCAAAGTTCGCTGTTATGTCATATCCAACGATCATCTTAAAAGGTGCAATATTATAAGTGGTTTCGAGGTATGGGATAATCTCCATTCCCAGAAACTCAAAGAAATTCTTTCCTTTTTCAGTTGGCAGACCGGTGTCTTCCTCATAGGCGCAATCCTCCCAGCGCAGGTCGTTTTTGTCCTGGTGGATACCTACCACAATTACTTCGGGCATTCCCTGGAAGGAACTGTGAAACCTGGAAATTGCTACAACCTGTTCAAAAAGGCGTTCCGCATCCAATACAACCACCAGGGGATATTTTTTTTCCGGAGAATAATCTGCCGGGAAGTAATAGGATACATCTCTACGCTCCTGCAGTTTAAAAGATTCGAAGATCTCCTGCTTTACCTGGGAAAAGCCAGGGGAAAAGCAAAAAATAGCCAGCAGAACTGTGATATAACGCGTCATAAGGTGGTTTTTAGATTTGAGAAACTATCTGTTCCTGTTCAATAACGGTAAGACCAGAAAAGATATTGCACCAAAAACCACAACCATTAGGGTCTGTGCTGTCCACATGATCCAGCCATAGGCATCACCTGAAGTCTTACTGATGCCGTATACGGACAAAGCGGCAGCTACAACGATGGGGAAGAGACCAAGCCCTCCGTTAGTTGCTGCCATGGCAAAAGCCCCTGCTACAAAGGCGACAAGGAAGGCCCCTAGTGGCAATCCAGCTGTTTCAGGCACTGTAAATTTTATGACCCAAAACATAGCGATATAGCAAGCCCAGATAAAAAAGGAGTGAAATATGAAGGCGGCTTTACGCTTCATCTTAAATATACTCAATACACCTTCCAGCAAGCCCTTGAGAAAGGTCTTGACTTTTATCGCAAAAGACGAAGTGGATTTCTTGATCAGTCGGATGGCGATAAAGAGGCCAAGGACTCCAACCAGTAACAGCCCTAATGAACCTACAAGTCCGATGCCATTTTCTTCCAGGATACCGAGAATTACATCAGTCTGGAACAACAATGCGGTGGTAATGACCAGCAGAAGCATGATCACGTCTACGATCCTTTCAGTAACAATAGTTCCAAAACCCTTTTCAAAAGGGACATTTTCATAGGTATTCAGCGCGGTTGCCCTAAGGAATTCTCCGGATCTCAGCACCAGAATATTGGCGAAATAGCTAATAAGTACTATGAGTAGATTATTCAGCAGTTTGGGCTTATACCCCAGGGGTTCCAGCAGGTAATTCCAGCGAATTGCCCTTGAAACATGACTTAAAATGCCAATAAATACGGATAGGGAGACCCATAACAGATCCGCGTTTTGTATGGATTCCAGAATTTTTTCCCGGTCTTCCGGGGAGGTTGAGAAGTAAGAATACAGTACCAACGCCACCCCAACCGCGATCGGAACTATGATTTTAAGGGTTTTCTTCAGGGATGCTTTCAAAATTAATTGAGCAAATTGGTTTCCTCATTGGGAAAAACCAAAGCCGGGTTGAACTTTTTGGCTTCCTCAATGTCCATCCAGGCATAACAGATCAGTATCAGGACGTCGCCAACCGAGACTTTTCTCGCGGCTGCTCCGTTTAATGTAAGTTCACCACTGCCTCTTGGACCTGGAATAACGTAGGTCTCAAGTCGTTCACCGTTGTTGTTATTCACAATCTGCACCTTTTCTCCATGTATTATATTGGCAGCATCCATAAGGTCTTCATCTATGGTGATGCTTCCGATATAGTTCAGGTCCGCGCCAGTGACCTTTACTCTGTGAATTTTAGATTTTACAACTTCTATTTGCATGGGACAAAGTTAATTAATTCAAGGCTATGTTATCGATGAGCCTAATACCTTCTGCATATACTGCTATAAAGGCTCTGTATTTGTTCTCTTTTTGTTTTCGCCTTATCGGTCTCAGTGTTTCCGCATCAGCAATCTCAAAATATTCCAGTTCAAGATCCGGATGAATGTTAAATTCGTTATCCACCCAATCCGAAACCTCAATAGCACTTTCCGTGCCAAATTTTACTTTGGCAGCCTGCAGGGTTTTATAGATGAAAGAAGCTTCTTTCCGCAGCCGTTTTGGCAGGCGTTCATTCCTTGAGCTCATGGCCAAACCGCTTGGTTCCCTGACAATTGGGCATCCCATGATCTCTATTGGGAGCTGCTTTTGAGAAACCAGTTTCCTAACAATCTGGAGCTGCTGATAATCTTTCTCACCAAAATAGGCCCTGTCCGGAGAAACGGCCCTGAGCAAAGCTTCCACTATGGTGGCAACGCCGTCAAAATGGCCGGGACGATGTTTTCCTTCCATAACTTCTTCGATACCGTCGAAATTATAGGATACGGATTCAACGGATTCCGGATACATCTCCCGAATGCCTGGAGCGAAAATTAGGAGTTCCTCGGAGAGCTCGCTCAGCAATTTGCTGTCTTGCTCCATAGACCTCGGGTATTTATTCAGATCTTCCGGATTATTAAATTGAGTGGGATTGATGAAAATGCTAACCACCACCACATCGTTTTCGCTGAGCGCTTGTCTAACGAGAGCCAGATGACCCTCATGCAGCGCTCCCATAGTAGGAACCATGCCTATGGTATTATTTTCGGACCTCATCAGCCTGAGCTGTGATTGGAGTTTCAATTTGGCATCAAATACCCTCATGTCAAATTATTAGAGCGAGCAAACTTACTATAATTACTGCTATTCTGCATAATTTTTGTAATTTTGCGGCTACGTTTGCCAGATAAACAAAATTTAACTTTTATGAATGGTAAAAAGATATTGTTTGTATCTTCAGAATTAGTGCCCTACTTACCAGAGAACGAAGTTTCCTTAATGTCATACGAAGCACCTAGAATGGTCAACAGCAATGGAGGCCAGATAAGGATATTCATGCCCAGGTACGGCAATATCAACGAGAGGAGGCATCAACTTCATGAGGTGATCCGTCTATCCGGGATGAACCTGGTTATCAATGACATGGATATGCCCCTGATCATAAAAGTAGCTTCCATTCCCAGGGAGCGCATACAGGTTTACTTCATAGACAACGAAGAGTATTTTAAGCGCAAGGCAACTTTTACCAATGAAGATGGCGAACTGTTTCCGGACAATGATGAACGTGCTATTTTCTTTGCGAAAGGAGTGGTGGAAACCGTAAAGAAATTGAATTGGTCTCCGGATATCATCCATATACATGGCTGGATGGCGTCACTACTTCCGCTATACCTTAAGGTTTATTACGCGGATGAACCGCTTTTTGCAGACAGCAAAATTGTTACTTCGGTATACGGCAGTGGATACGAAGGCGAACTGGATGACCAGATGAAAAAGAAAGTCGCCTTTGACGGCATTTCCGAAGAGCATATCAGTAGCCTCGACGCGCCCAGCTATAATAATTTGTTAAAAGTTGCAGTAGATTTTTCGGATGCTGTTATTTTAGCCGCGGAAGACATTCCGGAAGATCTGAAACAATACATCACCAACCTTCAAAAGCCCGTGTTGCCTTATGTCTCTCTTCAGGAATTTGAAGAGGCATATGCCAATTTTTACAGCACAGAAGTCCTAAAGTAGGCAACACATTACAACACATAATTGAGTTTATTAAAAAGTGATTTGTATTTGATCGTGTCAAAGAGAAATGTAAGGAAAAGGAAATCCGTTTTCAAAATGAAGCGAGCAGAAAATTAAAGATTGAAATGGTCAGGTTTTTATCGAAAAAGAAAAGTCTTTTACTCTTAGCAGGATTCCTTGCGATTTTGGTAGTGTCATGTGAAGAAGATCTGACTACCGTTGGAGATAACGTCATCGGAGGAGAACCCTTCACAACCGGGAGGGTCTCTTATGACGTATTCGCTTTTAACAAAAAAGTGGATGCCGTTCCTACCAATAGATTACCCATTTATCAGTTAGGATTTTTTAACGACCCCATTTACGGGCGGACAGAGGCTCAGATTACTTCTCAAATAACATTAGCAAGCGGTGCCAACCCCAGGTTTGGTACATTCCCACAAAGTACTGAGGACATTGCCGATACCGATGATAGCGATGCGACTATTCAGGAGAATGAAACCGTGACAGAGGTTATTCTTTTTATACCTTTTTTGCAAAACCCTCGCGGAGACCGGGATGGGGACGGTGTTAAGGACGAAGTAGATAATGATCCCACAGACCCGAATAGTGACGAAGACGGGGATGGGCTTTCGGATAACCAGGAACGCCTGGCCGGTACAGACCCCTTTAACCCGGATACTGACGGAGACGGTATAGGAGATGCGGAAGACACCAGTACCGCAGTCAACCGTTTTCCTATAAAAAGAGATCTGGACAGCATTTACGGGATGGTGGAAAATGTTGAGAATTCCTTTAACCTCAGGGTTTCAAGGTCCACCTTCTTTTTAAGGGATTTGGATCCGGATACGAATTTTGAAGAATCACAGGAATTCTTTTCCACTCAACAATTTGCGCCTGCCTTTGTTTCTGACGAGCTCTTTAACGGGCCTGTCACTATTACCGATGAAGAGACACTGATCTTCCAGGAAGACGATCCGGATACTGAAGAGGATGAATCCGAAGAAGCTCCGGAAAGATTCCAGCCCGGGATCAGGGTAGCCCTGGATACAGACTTCTTTCAGCAAAACATTATAGATAAGGAAGGCCAATCCGAATTATTGAGTATTTCCAATTTCCAGGAATTCTTTAGAGGTATACACCTGCAGATGACTCCTATTGACAGGGATATCATGGTGCTTTTGGATCTCACTGATGCCAGTATTACGATTACATACGAATTCGATGATCTGGACAATGGCGAGATCATCCGGTCTGAAAGTAGCTTTGTGCTGAATTTCCTGACCAGTGGTAATGCCGCTAACCCAATTCTCGGAAACGCTGTCAACACTTATATAAATGAGGATTATCCGGCTGAAATATTAAACCAGTTGGATACAGGTGAAAATGCTTCCCGTATTTACCTCAAAGGGGATTCCGGTTCGTTTGCTGAGATAAGGCTCTTCGCCGAAGACGAGGCTGGAGGAGCGGATTTTATCAATCAAATAAAGGCCAATAACTGGATCATTAACGAAGCTAATTTGGTTTTCCACGTAGACAGGGCCGCGCTAAATGCGGCGGGAACGGTCTATGAACCTTTTAGACTATACCTTTATAATACGGAAAACAACTTTCCCCTTTATAATCCGGATACCGAAAATACCTTTGCCGATTCGGCATTTGGGGTATTCCTAAATTACGATGCGCTTCTGGAAGAGGTAGATGAGAACAACGCAAAATACACGATTCGCATTACCGATCACATCAATAATATTATCATCAGGGATTCCACCAATGCCACCCTCGGGCTTGCCGTTACTCCTGATATTCGGATAACCGGGGCTCAGAACGCCATGTTGTCCGGAGGTGTAGAACGGGAACTGCCCGTAGGATCGAATATCAGCCCTCTCAGCACCGTACTTTTCGGAAGCAATATTCCAAATGAAGACGAGCGAAAACTAAAGCTGGAAATTTTCTTTACAGAGACAAACTAAGCCATTACTGCATACCACATCGAGAAAATTACCGTTATGTCGCTATAAAGGCATCAAAATGGTTTACTTCTTGTAAATTTGAGGACCTTATTTAACTATAATAAAGTGCATTAACTATGTGTGGAATTGTTGGATATATCGGGCACCGGGATGCCTACCCTATTATAATAAAAGGATTACAGCGACTGGAATACCGAGGTTATGACAGTGCCGGAATCGCGTTATACGATGGTACGGATATCAATCTGTCCAAGACCAAGGGAAAGGTTGATGACCTGAAGAATAAGTCGGAAAGCAGCATCTCCCTGAAGGGAAGCCTCGGAATAGGGCATACCCGATGGGCGACACACGGAATTCCGAATGACATAAATTCCCACCCTCACTACTCCAATTCCGGAGATCTGGTGATCATCCACAACGGTATCATTGAGAATTACGAGGCCATAAAAAAGGAGTTAACCACCAGGGGTTACACCTTTGAGTCGGATACGGACACTGAGGTGCTGGTAAATCTGATTGAGGAAGTAAAGAATAAAGAGGAGGTAAAACTTGGAAAGGCCGTTCAAATCGCGCTTAACCAGGTTATCGGGGCTTATGCTATTGCTGTTTTTGACAAGCAGAAGCCAGATGAGATCGTTGTAGCCAAACTGGGAAGCCCGCTAGCCATAGGTATAGGGAAGGATGAGTTTTTTGTGGCTTCGGATGCCTCTCCTTTTATTGAATTCACCAATAACGCCGTATACCTTGAAGATGAAGAGATGGCGATCATCAGGTTGGGGAAAGAGATAAAACTAAGAAAGATCAAGGATGACTCTATAGCCTATCCACTGGTACAGGAACTACAGATGAACCTGGAAGAAATTGAGAAGGGAGGATATGATCATTTCATGCTCAAGGAGATCTACGAACAACCCAGGGCCATTAAAGATACTTACCGCGGTCGACTCAGAGCGGCTCAGGGGATCATTAAGATGGCGGGTGTAGATGAGAACCTGGAAAAATTTCTCAATGCCAACCGGATAATAATAGTTGCCTGTGGCACTTCATGGCACGCCGGATTGGTTGCGGAGTATATTTTTGAGGATCTGGCACGGATCCCCGTGGAAGTGGAGTACGCCTCGGAATTCAGATACAGAAATCCGGTAATTACGGACAAAGACGTCCTCATTGCTATTTCCCAATCAGGGGAAACTGCAGATACGCTTGCGGCAATAAAACTGGCCAAAGAACGGGGCGCTTTTGTATTTGGAGTTTGTAATGTAGTTGGCTCTTCCATTGCGCGTGAAACCCATGCTGGAGCTTATACCCACGCCGGACCTGAAATTGGAGTGGCTTCTACCAAAGCTTTTACCACCCAGATCACGGTGCTTACTTTGCTGGCCTTAAAACTGGCCAAGGAGAAAGGAGAGTTTTCAGAATCCAAGTTCCACGAGTTTCTTTCAGAGCTGGAGAATATCCCGTCAAAAGTACAGACCACCCTGGCCTCTAATCCTTTGGTTGAAGTAATCGCACAGGCTTATAAAGACTCAGACAATTGCCTTTACCTGGGAAGAGGTTATAACTTCCCGGTTGCCCTGGAAGGTGCCTTAAAACTCAAAGAAATTAGTTATATCCATGCGGAAGGCTACCCGGCGGCGGAAATGAAGCACGGGCCTATCGCCCTCATAGACGATCAGATGCCAGTAATAGTAATTGCACCTAAAAAGGGACATTACGAAAAGGTAGTCAGTAATATACAGGAGATCAAATCCCGGAAGGGCAAGATCATCGCCATCGTTACCGCTGGTGACCGACAGGTGACGGATCTGGCCGATCATGTGATTGAAGTTCCCGAGACTATAGAAAGCCTTTCCCCCTTGTTGACCACAATACCCTTGCAATTGCTGTCGTATCACATTGCAGTGATGCGCGGATGCAATGTGGATCAGCCAAGGAATCTGGCAAAATCCGTGACGGTAGAGTAAAACTTAAAGAATAGACATAAAATGGGGTCCATTCCTAGGGGTGGGCCCTTTTTTTATTGCAGATTTCCAATTTAGGACGGGGTTTCATTGTCAAACTATTATTATGCATGCATAATTTTTTTTGATTTTTCATTCAGGATTTAAAAAAATCGGTATCTTGCCGGTGACTTGGTAACTCAAGAAACTAAACTAAATTAAGACAAGAATGAGAAAAATTTTCCTACTTGCCTTTATTCTATTTGGAATCGGGGCTTATGGACAGACTGTTGTGAATGGTAATGTGTCTGATGCAAATGGAGAACCTGTCCCGGGAGCGAATATCGTGATCGTTGGGAAGGCGATAGGAACGACTACAGACTTTGACGGGAATTTTGTTTTGGAAACCTCTGAAGTCCCTCCTTTTCAATTGCGGGTCACAAGTATAGGATACTCTGAAACTACGGCTGACGTAACTGAGAATAATCAAACGCTATCCATTACGCTTACAGAAACCCAGACCTTTTTGGACGAGGTGGTGATCTCTGCCTCCCGGACCCCGGAACGGATCTTTGAATCTCCGGTATCAGTAGAGCGTTTCGGACTTAAGGAAATAAAGAATACTACTGCGGAATCCTTCTACGGAGGCCTGCAAAACCTCAAAGGTGTAGATATCAATACCAACAGTTTAACTTTCCAGTCGATCAACACCAGAGGTTTCGCCACTTTTGCGAATAACCGTTTTTTGCAGCTGGTTGATGGAATGGATAACTCTGCCCCTGGTTTGAACTTTGTACTGGGTAACCTGGTGGGGATGTCTGAGCTTGAGGTGCAAAGTGTTGAAATACTACCGGGAGCGTCTTCCGCGCTTTACGGTGCGGGCGCCTTTAACGGGATACTGTTTATGAACAGTAAAAACCCCTTCGATTTTCAAGGGATCAGTGCTTATTTCAAAACAGGGATCACTTCTCAGGAAGCGGCTGGAGACAATAACTACTACGATTTTGGGATACGGGCGGCCCACGCCTTCAACGAGAAACTGGCCATTAAAGCCAACTTCTCTTACCTGAGGGGTGAAGACTGGCATGCGGTAAGAACAGACGACGTATTGAATCCGGGCTTTACAAGATCCAACCCTGCTTTTGACGGCTTGAATATCTATGGAGATGAGGTAGGTATAACATTGAATTTTGATGATGCCGCAGGCTTGCCATCGGGCACTGTAGGCTCCGCCTTCGTGACCCGGACCGGTTATGCTGAAGAAGACCTGGTAAATTATAACGCGGAGAGTGTAAAAACGGATTTTTCCGTGCACTACCGCCCTTTCGCGGACGATTTTGAGATCGTTTACAACGGTCGCGTTGGCCGGGGTAACACCATATACCAGGGTGCAAACAGGTACTCCGTCAAGAACTTTATCCTGCAACAACACAAGATAGAGTTTAGAAACAATAATTTCTTCCTTCGCGGATATATCACCACTGAAGACGCCGGGGATTCTTATGATACCAGGTTTACGGCAATCAATATTAACAGGAGATGGAAGTCCGATGAGCAGTGGTTTACAGATTATGCAACAACTTTTATTGGTGCCCGGCTTGGTATTGGTACAGGGGTAATGCTGGATGAGGAAACAGCCCATGCCGCAGCCCGTGCAGCTGCGGATACCGGAAGGCTGGTTCCCGGAACCCCGGAGTTCCAGAGAGCTTTCGACAGGGTTACTGCAGATGGTGACCTTGCCACTGGATCCAGGTTTATAGACAATACAAAGTTCAGGCATGTAGATGCGAACTACAATTTTAGTCACCTTACCAGTGAATTTGCCGATGTACAGATCGGGGGCTCTTTCAGGGAGTACGAACTAAATTCTTCCGGAACCATCTTTACCGATTTGGATGGACCCATTACCTACAATGAATTTGGAGCCTACCTCCAGGTTCAAAAGAAATTAGCAGACGAAAGACTAAAATTTACTGGCTCTGTCCGTTATGATAAAAATGAATTCTTTGATGGCTTCTTTTCACCAAGGCTTTCACTTATATACAACTTTGGACAAGACAGGAATCAGAACTTCAGAGTTTCAGTACAGCAGGGATTCCGGAACCCGACCACTCAGGACTTGTTTATTGGCCTGAATGCCGGTAGGGCTATATTGGTAGGTTCTGCCCCGGATAACCTGGATAGGGATGTACGAACATTTCCACTATCCGGCCCCGGAGCCGATCTCATAGGTGCTACCTCAGTAGATATTGTCGGTAGAGCCGCTTACGAAAATGCCTATTCCAGAAGTTCTGTGGAAGCGGGCAACCCTACTGCGGTTAACACTCCACTTATTAAACCAGAGGAAATTACAGCTTACGAAGCAGGGTATAGAGCACAGTTCGGAAAAATGGCCATAGACCTTAGCGGATACTATAACAGATACCAAAATTTCATCGCCAATTCCACCGTATTGGTACCACTTTACGGAGAGGCAGGAGACGGAGGCCTTTCGCTACTTGCACTGCAAAACGGGGATTTCTTCCCTTACCAGGTATACACAAATTCCCTGGCAGATGTAGAATCTTATGGCGGTACAGTTGGGGTTGATGCCAAGATATTCGGGAATTTTGATATCGGAGTAAATTATACCTATGCCAAACTGGAGTTCAATCAGGCGGCCTTCCCGGATTTCGAGACCAATTTCAACACCCCGGAACACAAGGTTAAAGCCTCTTTCGGGAATACGGAGCTGTTCAAAAACTTTGGCTTCAATATCAATTACAGATGGAGCGATACCTATTTGTGGCAGGCTACATTTGAAGATGGTATGATCGATGCTTATACCGTGCTGGATGCTCAGATCAACTATTCTGTACCAAGCATTAAGTCCGTTTTCAAAGCGGGTGGATCCAACATATTGGGAGAGGAGTATTTCTCTGCTATCGGTACCGGAGCAGTAGGATCCATTTTCTACGTATCCTGGACAGTAAATCCTTAAAAAATAGCATTTAAAACACAATAAGAGCCCCGGATTTCCGGGGCATTTTTTTTGATAAAAAAACCGCTCTAAAGCGTTCCTATTTCAAATGGAATCTCCTATCTTTGCAGCCGGAAAAAACAAACATTCCAGCGTCCTTTGTAGAAAGGAGCTAAAAAGCTCAAATCCAAAAAAGTAAATAAGAAGGTAATGGCTAAAATAACAGGAAAGGTTTCTCAGATTATCGGACCGGTAATTGACGTTGAATTCGAATCGGGTACAACGCTTCCAAAGATCTATGACTCCCTAGAAATAACCCGTGAAGACGACACCAAATTGGTTTTGGAAGTGCAGTCTCATATCGGTGAAAATACAGTACGTTCAATCTCTATGGATTCCACAGACGGATTGAGCCGTGGAGCTACAGTAGAAGCTACCGGAAATGCCATTCAGATGCCTATTGGGGAAGATGTATACGGTAGGCTGTTCAACGTGATCGGAGATGCGATTGACGGTCTCGGAAACCTGCCTAAGACCGGAAATGACGGACTGCCAATTCACAGGGAAGCGCCAAAATTCGAAGAGCTATCCACTTCCACAGAGGTATTATTTACAGGGATTAAGGTAATCGACCTTATTGAGCCTTACGCCAAAGGAGGAAAAATTGGACTATTTGGTGGTGCAGGTGTTGGAAAGACCGTTTTGATCCAGGAATTGATCAACAACATCGCCAAGGGTCACGGTGGACTATCTGTTTTCGCAGGTGTAGGAGAAAGAACTCGTGAAGGAAATGACCTCTTGCGAGAAATGTTGGAATCCGGAATCATAAAGTACGGGGATGATTTCCTTCACTCTATGGAAGAAGGAGGATGGGATTTGAGCAAAGTGGACAAAAAAGCGATGAAGGAGTCTAAAGCAACCTTCGTTTTCGGTCAGATGAACGAACCTCCCGGAGCACGTGCGCGGGTGGCCCTTTCAGGTCTGACGATCGCGGAGTATTTCCGTGATGGAGCTGGAGACGGACAAGGGAAAGACGTACTTTTCTTCGTAGATAATATATTCAGATTTACACAGGCAGGATCGGAAGTATCGGCCCTGCTCGGAAGGATGCCTTCTGCGGTAGGATACCAGCCTACTCTGGCAACGGAAATGGGGGCCATGCAGGAACGGATCACCTCCACAAAAAGAGGTTCAATTACCTCGGTACAGGCAGTATACGTGCCTGCGGATGACCTTACTGACCCCGCACCGGCAACTACCTTTGCCCACCTTGACGCGACAACAGTACTTTCGCGAAAAATCGCGGAGCTAGGGATTTACCCTGCGGTTGATCCGCTGGATTCTACTTCCAGGATCCTAACTCCGGAAATTCTCGGGGATGACCACTACGGTTGTGCCCAACGCGTAAAGGAGCTGCTTCAGCGCTACAAGGAACTTCAGGATATCATCGCCATTCTGGGGATGGAAGAATTGTCTGAAGAAGATAAAATGGCTGTGGGACGGGCAAGACGTGTTCAGCGTTTCTTATCTCAACCCTTCCACGTAGCGGAACAGTTTACAGGAACTCCCGGGGTTCTGGTAGACATTAAGGATACTATTAAAGGCTTTAATATGATCATGGATGGGGAACTGGATCACCTTCCGGAAGCGGCCTTTAACCTTAAAGGGACTATAGAAGAGGCTATCGAGGCCGGTGAGAAAATGTTGGCAGACGCCTAATAGGTTGCATTGGCAGTAGGTTTTACCAGGCCTTTTGCTGCTATGTCAACCAACAATTGAAGAAGTATGTATTTAGAAATCGTATCACCAGAAGCTACCCTATTTGCAGGAGAGGTGAATTCAGTAACCGTTCCTGGTGTCGATGGGGAATTTCAGATGTTGAATAACCACGCCCCTATCGTTTCCCTCTTGCAGTCTGGAAATGTGAAGTTCGATGGGGATTTTACGATAGAGGAAGAGCACGAGAATAAGTTTTCTAAGGACGATAAAGGCAAAACAGTTCTAAGTATAAGCAGTGGGACTGTAGAGATGAATAATAACAAGGTAATTGTGCTTGCGGATTAGGCAAGTACTACCTCAATGAATAGGAACCCGCTGTGAAAACAGCGGGTTTTTTATTGAAGTTGAATTAAGCACCATTGACGGCCGTCTGCCTGGTACAATTTCAGATCTGAAAAACCTACACTGTAATGTGCTTGTAGAGAACGCTCATTCCGGGCGTCTACCTCAGTAATGATGCGCCCATACCTATCTGCTGTCGCCTCTTGCATGGTCTTATACAGCATTCTGAAAATTCCCTTTTTCCTATAGTCCTTATCCACACAGATCTGTCCCATTACGATATAGCTTTCAGCTGCAGGTATAACCGTTTCAATTTCAGCGAACATAGGTTTTAGCACCTCAATTTTCTGGGAAAATGCAGGATCCATACAAAGCGCATAGGCTACCACGGTATCGCGGTGTTTTGCGATGATATGCGGGCATGCCTCATTCATTTCTTCCAGCAGATCCAGACTATGCGAAACCGTAACAAATCCTTCCTGCTGTCGCTCTTCCTCTGAAACATTTGCAAACAAATTGCGTTTCTGAAGATCCAGGATCTGTTCCAGGTCTTTTCCGCTTTTGGCTCTATCGTAAACTATTTCCATTTTCATCATAGCTTAGCAGCTGTGAAGTTAAGATTTAATGCGCTATATGCTAAATTTGCCATATGACCGACTTCCCGGATAAACTTAACAAATTGCTTGAGCAACGCAAGGCAGAAGATTCGCTGAGAAGCCTGGAAACTGCTAAACGGCTGGTAGATTTTTCGTCCAACGATTATCTGGGGCTTGCAAGAAATCCGAACTTATTTCACCAAAGTTCCGGACTACTGGAAACTATGAAGATAGAAGAAAGCGGGGCTACGGCTTCGCGTCTCCTGTCCGGGAACCACCGTCTTTATCAGGAATTAGAGTCCCTGCTATGCCGATTTTATAAAGCCGAAGCAGCCCTGGTTTTCAATTCGGGATACGATGCCAATATAGGGCTGTTCTCTTCGGTTCTGCAGAGGAATGACCTGGTTTTCTTTGATGAACTGATCCACGCCAGTATTCGTGATGGGATAATGATGAGCCATGCGAAGAGTTATAAATTCACACATAACGACCTTCAGGATTTAAGGCAGAAAATCACTCGCAGTCTTAATCCTGGCAGTAAAAAGGGAGCTCATACGATCTACGTGGTTACGGAATCCGTTTTTTCCATGGATGGGGACAGCCCAGCACTCTCGGAACTGACGGAACTCTGCCAGGAGTTTGGCTGTTACCTTATTGTGGACGAAGCCCATGCAATAGGTGTTATGGGTACAGGAAGAGGCGTATTGCTACATCAGTCTTTGGAAAACAAGGTCTTTGCGCGCGTTGTAACCTTTGGTAAAGCCATGGGATGCCACGGAGCCGCCGTGCTGGGTTCCGGATCCCTAAAATCGTACCTCACAAATTTTGCCCGTAGTCTGATTTACAGTACAGGCTTGCCACCGCACTCCCTGGCCACAATTCTAAAGGCACATGAGTTTATTGTAAGTAAGGAGGCCTCTGAAGCCAGGAAGTCACTCCTGGAAAACACGGGCTTCTTTGACCAGCAAATTAAGGCTAAAGACCTGCGAGCGAGGGTAATCCCAAGTGATTCGGCCATAAGATCCTGCATTATCCCCGGGAATAAGCGTGTCAGGCAAATTTCAAAAGAGCTGGCCGATGCGGGTTTTGATGTAAGGCCCATACTTTCACCTACCGTAGCAGCAGGTACGGAAAGGTTACGATTTTGCCTTCACAGTTACAATACGCAAGCGGAAATCAACGGGGTTTTGACTATCTTGGCTGCCGCTTTACAAAAATGACCAGAATGGGAAGTGAGTTTTACACCCTTGCTGCGTTTGAATACGTAGCTGATGTGCAGATCATCAAAGGAAAACTGGAATCCGAAGGGATACCGGTATTCCTAAGGGACGAAAACACCCTTAATACGGATCCCTTGATCAGCAGTGCCATAGGCGGGGTAAAGCTTCAGGTTTATACCACTGATAAGGACAGGGCCATAGAGATTTACAATGAGGTTAGAAGCTATGCTCTGGACGATGACGGCAATCCCATAGTTTGTCCTAACTGTAAAGCTCAAAAGTCTGAGGTATACTATAAAAGACAGGGGTTATTTTATAAATTATTCCCTTTTTTCGAACCTAAAAAATACCGTTGCACCAACTGCAACATGATCACAAAAGCCTGAGCATGAAACGAATTTTTGTTACCGGAATATCTACTGAAGTTGGGAAAACCGTCGCCTCCGCTATAATCACCGAGGCCCTGGAGGCGGATTACTGGAAACCCATTCAGGCCGGAGACCTGGACAATTCCGATAGCCATAAGGTGGCAAGATGGATATCCAATTCAAAAACGGTAATACACCCGAACAGTTATGCCCTGCACACCCCTATGAGTCCACATGCAGCGGCTGATATAGACAACATCCTTATAGACCTGAAAAACATAACAGAACCTCAAACGGATAATCATTTGGTTATTGAAGGTGCCGGAGGCCTGTTGGTACCGCTGAATGACGAAGATACCATTCTTGACCTGATCAGGCCGGAATACAAGGTGGTTGTAGTATCCAGGCACTATCTGGGCAGTATTAACCACAGTTTATTAACCATTGGTTGGCTTGAAAGACTAGGTTTTGAAGTGAATTTGTTGTTCAGCGGAGATGAACATCCGAGCACTGAAAGTATTATCCGGAAAAAGACCAAAGCCAGGCTTATCGGGCGGATAGACGAAGAAGCTGCTTTTAACAAGCAGTTGGTAAAAGAATACGCCCAAAGATTGCTGCCTGCACTACAGTCTTTATAGGCGTTTGTAGATGGTAGCCTTACCTATTTGCTCCACAAATTGGTAGTGGACCTTTAGATACTTTTCAAAATAAGCATAAACTTCTTCCTTGTTTTCGGCATTGAACGGGATCCTTTCACCTTTGGTAACAATAATTTCCGGGGCTTTGCTATTCAGAATAAATTGCAACTCTTCAAGGCTGCTCCCACGGGGATTACGCATATAAGGAAACAACTGATCCCGCATGAGGTTAGAAGGATGTGTGGTGGCTTTTGTAGGAGGGTTTTGTCCGAGGTACCAATAGCCGATATGAAATTCCATGAACCAGATATTCTGTACATCCGGGAATTGAGCTGACAGGTATTTGGGAACTTCGATCCCCTCCCCATTGTACAAAGTATTTTTCTTCAAATAATTATTTGCGATGGCGTAGTATTCCAGGTAGCTTTCCGTAGGGGTGAGTAGTGCGAGAAAAAGCAGCGTCTTCCCTACTTTCTCGGTGGAAAAGAAAGAGAAGTAAAATACAAAAGAGAGCAGCAGCAGTATCAAAAAGGGATACAGTTGGATAAGGTAATGCCCGTTGACCTTTCCAACCTTGTAAAACGAGAAAAGAATACCGGAACAAGCGGCAAGCAGGAACAAAAGATGCCATTGATCCGGAATAGCTTTCTTTTTAATATTCCATCGAACAAATAATCCGATCAGGACAACAATAATGGCAATTGGCACCAGGGTATCCGTTCTTTCAGAAAACGGAATCCTGCCATAAGCAATGGACGCGCTGATCACGGATTCCCACCATATCGCACCATAGCCGTGGAAGTAGTACATGGTAAAAAGTATTGCTGCCGGCAAGATGATCCCGATACCCAAAAGGGACATTACCGACAGGGTCTTTAAAACGCCCTGCCGTAGATATGCCTGATAGCAATAGACCAGCACCAAAAGCAATATGGCGTAAGACAGATTTAATTTGGTCATAAATGCACCCCCCAGTAAGACTGCTGCCAATAGCAACCTGGCAATATTTGTAGAGGAAGATCGTGTCAGCTGGTAATAACCGGCCAGGAAGAAGGCCATAGAAATATGTTCAGACATTACCCCCTGTAAGCTTCCGAACAAACTACTGAGAACCACAAAAAGAACGGAAGACCAGAAACCTAATTTAGGGCTATGTACCCTTTTTCCAATCTTGTATAGGTAAAGTGCTCCGAGGACCACCACCGCCACTCCTGCCAGGCGGAGCGCGACAAAACTTTTTCCAAAAAGCCCGATAATACCGGCGAAAAAAAGGAATACCAGCGGAGGTTTAAGGTCCCAAAGTTCAGTATAAGGGAAGTGCCCATCCAGCCAGGACTGCCCCATCAGGATAAAAGTGCTCTCATCCAGATCGATGTAGTCCCTAAAGAAAAACGGGAACCGTATGAAAAAAGCAATGCAAAAAAGGATGAGAAATACCCGCTTAGCCGTAAGTTTGTGGTAATCGGGAGTTAATGCTGTTATAATCTTATCAATCATGAAAGGCGAGGTAAGCACATATCAACGAGAGAAAGATAACAAGGAAAATTCATTTAATGCAGGCGGATCAAAAAATCTCTCTGATAGGGATCAGCGACATCTCTGGCATCCGCTTACCCAGCACAAGACACATCCTAAAACCCTGGGCATTGTAAAAGCCAAAGGAGTAGTTCTCCGGGACGAGCATGGCAAAGAATATATAGACGGTATATCTTCCTGGTATACTGCGATGTACGGGCATTGTAATGATCATATCCTGGCGCGGGTCCAGGAACAAATGCAGGAGCTGGACCAAATAGTTTTTAGTGGATTTACCCATGAGCCGGCTGTGAGGCTCTCGGAAGAACTAATGTCCATACTTCCTGAGAATCAACAAAAGCTATTTTTCTCAGATAACGGTTCTACTTCCGTAGAGGTTGGCATCAAAATGGCATTGCAATATCACTTTAACCGGGGCGAAAACCGAAAAGTGTTGCTTGCTTTTGAGGATGGATTTCACGGAGATACTCTGGGAGCTATGTCTGTTTCAGGCCTCTCGGTTTACAACGGCCCTTTCGAAGATTTCTTTATAAGCGTGGAACGCCTTCCTGTACCTAATAAAGAAACTATAGATGAATTGCTCAACGGGCTGGAGGATAGATTAAGCCAGGGGGACGTAGCCGCCTTTATTTACGAACCCCTGGTACAGGGGGCCGCGGCCATGAAGATGCACGCTCCTGAGGTTCTTGAACCCATATTGGATCTAATGCGCGCACATGGAGTTCCTACCATTGCCGATGAGGTCATGACAGGCTTTGGCAAAACAGGTAAATACTTCGCTTCAGACCAATTAGATACCAAACCAGATATCATTTGCCTTTCCAAAGCGCTTACGGCCGGGTTGATACCCATGGGAGCGACGAGCTGCACCCAACAGATCTACGATGCATTTTACAGCGACGAGATCGCCAAGGGCTTCTTTCACGGGCATACCTACACGGCCAACCCACTAGCCTGTACAGCGGCCCTGGCAGGAATAGAGTTATTAAAGTCGGCCGAAATCCAGGAAAACATCCAAAGGATAATTACCTCACATCAGCAGTTTGATGCCCGGATAAGTAAGCACCCCAAAGTAAAAGAGACCCGTCAGTGCGGGGTGATCTACGCCCTGGATCTCAATATAGAAATGCAGCGTTACGGAAATCTAAGGGATAAACTATTCAGCTACTTTATGGATGAGGGTGTTTTTCTGAGACCCCTGGGGAATACTATTTACATTTTGGCGCCCTATGTGATCACGGAATCTCAGTTGGATAAGATATACCTGGCCATAGAAGGATCCCTGGAGCTATTCTAGATTGCAAGAACACCTATTCCCAGTCAGATTCAAGCAAGTCGAACTCTTCGGAATCCCGAACCACTACCCTGATCTCGTGGTAGGTCCATTCCTCGCCCTCTCCCGTAGCCCGGATGTAAAGAGTGCCTGAATTCTTTGGCCCTGAAATAGGGATAGACATGTCCGCGCTCTTTACACCGTTCTTCCACTCGTAATTGCCGCTCATTATCCCATCCTTTTCAATAGGACTTCCCATTAGCTCAATCATCTGATCATCATTATTGATCTTTTCCAGGGCGTATTCATAGGGTGCGGATTCCTCGAACATTTTGGTAACCCCGAAGAAAATCGAGCTCACAAAGATCACAAACAGTACGATCAGGGTCATACAACCACCAAGCGGCAACACCCATTTCCAGTTTCTTTTCCACCAGCTGGGTTGAGGTACTAATTCGTTGTCCATAGTTTTTGAATGAATCTGATTTTATGAAGATAAGAACTTTTATTTTTGCCGGAAATAGATTGACATTTGAAAAACCAGGTAACTATAACAGCCATTGCTTCGGTCTCGCCTTTGGGCGTTTCGCCGGAGGAGATATGGCAGAATTATCTCAGCACTGAACATCTTTTCACCGAGAAAGAATTTGATCAGGGAATGGCCTGGGCGGCCTTTTTGTCGGATAGGGAAGTGCAGAACCTAAGGCAGTTCAGGACGCAAAACCCAAAATACAAGAATCTGGACCCCAGTGTGCTCTACGCCTTGTACGCTTCACGGAAGGCGGTTGAGCGTGCTGGCTGGCAGGCCGGTGAAACATTTGGAGTAAACATTGGTTCTTCCCGTGGCGCTACCTCCTCCCTGGAGAAGTACCACCGGGAGTTTATTGAAAACAACTATGTCGCTACCTTGACCTCACCCACGACAACCTTAGGGAACATCTCATCCTGGGTGGCCCATGACCTGCAAAGCCAGGGCCCGGAAATTTCCCATTCCATTACCTGCTCTACAGCCTTGCACGCCCTTTTGAACGGGGTGGCATGGTTAAATAGTGGTTTTACCGACAAGTTTTTGGTTGGCGGAAGCGAAGCTCCGTTAACTTCATTTACCATCGGGCAGATGCAGGCATTAAAGATCTATGCCAGCGACAGCGATGGCTTCCCTTGCCGTGCTATGGACATGGAAAAGAGTTCAAACTCCATGGTATTGGGAGAAGGGGCTTCTGTAGCCTGCCTGGAAGCCGGTGTTTCTGCGAATGCCCTTGCAGTAATTGAGGGTATAGGTTATGCTACAGAGCCTCTGGAGCATTCGGTTTCCCTTTCATCGGATGCCGTATGTTTTCAAAAGTCAATGAAGATGGCCCTGGGTGAATTATCACCGGATGAGGTAGATGCCATCGTCCTGCATGCTCCGGGAACTGTAAAAGGAGACCTGGCAGAAAAAACGGCGATTGAAAAGGTCTTTTCTCGGAAGATCCCGCTCCTGACCACTAACAAGTGGAAAATTGGGCACACCTTCGGTGCTTCAGGAATGTTAAGTATAGAAATGGCCTTATTGATGTTATCCAGGCAAATATTTTTTCCGCTGCCCTATAAGGGGGAAAAGGCGCGGAAAGAAAATCTGAAAAGGGTTTTGGTGAATGCCGTTGGTTTTGGAGGTAATGCAGTCAGTATTTTATTGGCTCATCCAATGAGGGACTAGTTAAATGTCCTTTGTACAACTATCCTGAACGGAATTTGGAAATTCCATAGGATAACCACTATTTTTGATTTCTAAACTAGTGCGACTTATGAGTGAGGTAAAACACAACTGGACCAAAGAACAAATTCTCGAGATCTACAATAAGCCACTTATGGAATTATTGTACGAGGCTGCCGGAGTACATCGCAAATATCACGATCCGAATACGGTCCAGGTTTCTACCCTGCTTTCCATCAAAACAGGAGGGTGCCCTGAAGATTGTGGCTATTGTCCTCAGGCCGCCCGATACCACACAGATATTGAAGGCAACGACCTGATGTCCGTTAGCCATGTCAAGGCCCAGGCACTAAGGGCTAAGGCATCGGGCAGTTCAAGGGTTTGTATGGGAGCGGCCTGGCGAAATGTAAAGGACGGCCCGGAGTTTGATCAGGTACTGGAAATGGTACGGACCATAAACAAACTGGATATGGAAGTTTGCTGTACCCTTGGGATGTTAACCGAAAATCAGGCTAAACGCCTGGCTGAAGCCGGACTTTACGCTTATAATCACAACCTGGATACTTCTGAGGATTATTACAAGGATGTGATCTCCACCAGGGCATTCGAAGATCGACTGGAAACTATCGGAAATGTCAGGAAAAGTAATGTTACCGTCTGCAGTGGCGGAATAATTGGAATGGGAGAGAAACTAGAGGATAGAGCGGGCATGTTGGTCGCACTTTCTACCTTGGACCCACAACCGGAATCCGTACCCATCAACGCACTGGTAGCCGTAGAAGGCACTCCTATGGAAGATCTTCCACCCATTCCTATCTGGGATATGATCCGTATGGTGGCCACAACCAGGATCATAATGCCAAAAACCCAGGTGAGGCTCTCTGCAGGGCGCACCGAAATGAGTCCGGAAGGACAGGCCCTCTGCTTTTTTGCCGGGGCTAATTCCATATTCGCGGGAGATAAACTGCTAACTACTCCGAATCCGGATGTAAATGAAGACATGGAGCTTTTTAAACTACTGGGATTAAAACCGCAAAAGGCTTTTGCCAAAGGTTCCAAACCCGAAACCGTAGAGGCCGTGGAATCTCAGTTAACGGACCTGGGTGAAAAACCAAAATGGTCTCGTCCGGGGCATACGATTTCCCGGAATGAGGAGGCTAAAATCCGCGCTAAAGAGAAGAATCAGTCTTAAGCAAAGGTTAAATTTGCGAAATTTAATTGTAAGCTTTTTTTACCTTTGATTCTTAAATTTAACCCATTCTCAGTTGGATTTACAAGAAATTCCAAGGGTGCCGACCATTACCAAAGAGGCATTTTTAAAGCAGTATTTTGGGCCACAGAAACCTGTGGTCGTAGAGCGCTTTATTGAGGATTGGCCTGCATATTCCAAGTGGGATCTGGAATATATGAAGGAGGTGGCCGGAGAAAAGGTGGTACCTCTTTACGACGATCGTCCGGTAGATCATAAAGACGGCTTCAATGAACCTCACGCCAGGATGAAAATGGCGGAATACGTTGAGCTGTTGAAGCGGGAACCCACCAAATTCAGGATTTTTCTCTGGAATGTACTCAAAGAGGTTCCCGAATTACAAAAAGACTTCTCTTACCCGGATTTTGGGCTACGGCTTATGAAGAATCTACCCATGCTGTTCTTCGGTGGAATGGATTCCTATACTTTTATGCACTACGATATAGACCTGGCCAATATATTTCACTTTCACTTTGAGGGAGAAAAGGAATGCGTACTTTTTGATCAGTCTCAAACCCCTTATTTGTATAAGATCCCTCATTCGTTGATCACCCATGAAAGTATTGACTTTAAGGATCCGGATTTTGAGAAATGGCCGGGATTAAGATATGCGAAGGGCTACAAGACGCATCTGAAGCACGGAGAGGTATTGTATATGCCCGAGGGCTACTGGCATTATATGCGTTATCTGACCCCTGGATTTTCCATGAGTCTGAGGTCTGTGGCCAGGAATCCCAAAAACCTGGGGAAGGCCCTTTACAATTTGCTGGTCATGCGGCATTTTGACAATCTAATGCGACGCATGAGGGGCCAGAAATGGATTGAATGGAAGAACCGCCAGGCTATTTTAAGGACAGACAGGCATTTGAATGGTGCCTGAAACTGACCAGAGTTGTATTACCCGATCAGCTCCTGGATCTTCTCGTAAACCAAGTGCTTCTCCCAACCCCGGTACAACAGGTAATCTGCCAGTTTTCGCTTCCTTTTCAGGGTATTTTTTTCGGAGATCCGATCCAGCTTATTTTGGGCAAGTTCTGTCAGTTTTGCCTGATATGCTTCCTCGTTTAACTCGGTCAAAGCCTTTTGGATATTGTATTTGGATATTTCTCGTAAGCGCAACTCACCTACAATCCGTTTACGACCCCAGGACTTTTGGTTGAATTTGCCCCGGGTGAAAGCCCTGGCGAATCGCTCTTCGTTCAGGAAATTGGCCTGGATCAAATGGGCGATTATCTGATCGATAGCTTCAGGGATCATCCGCATATCAGTAAGTTTACTGCGGACTTCCTTATGACAGCGTTCCTGATAGGCGCAGTAACGCTCCATTTTTTTGGTGGCTTCTGTGACTGTATAGGACTTGGAAAAGGACACTTTGATGCAAACTACAGAATAATCACATCAAAAGAAATTATAACTGAGGACAAAGGCAAGTGAAGTATAACCGGATTCAAGAAATGCAAAATTACCCAGAAGTTGCCTCTCAGGGGCATAAACTACTTCCAGACCGTAGCTGTCCTTAAATCTAAAGCCCATTCCCAGATTAAATCCTATTCTGGACTCAATATCGTAATCATTGCCGATTTCATAATCGAATTTGGAATTAATCGGAGTATCAAAAATGGCTCCGGCATTAATAAAGATCTTGGAATGATCGGATAAAAAGAAGTAGTGTCTAAGGCCTAAGCTGGTTTCTATGGAGGCATAGTCAACGGAAACAATCTGGTTAATTAAAGCCTTTTCCCCTTCATAAGACTGATACATTGGGTTAATGTAGATTGACCACTTATTTCGGTTAAATGGCATCACAAGTTCAACTTGCGCACCAAATCTCAGTCCGATCATATTTCCAAAATCCGCATCCCGATTTTCGGTCTGGGTATTATTAATATCCAGTGAGGCGGAATTTGTGCCTACCCGGATACCCAGGTGAATTTTATCTCCGGTTTTGGCTACAGCTTTTTCCGCAATTGTATAGGTATCGTCCATACAGCTGTTATAGTTGTGAAAGTAGCGTATAAGGTGTTTTTCGTTATAGGCTGTTTTTCTGGCATCAGCCAGGCTTAGACCTTCGCAGCGGAGTTGTTCCCAGATCTGATTCTTATATGCCAGATTTTCGCCAATCTGCCCGGATGCGCTTAAATACTTTTTATAAATAAGTTGTTCGGCATTGGAGTCGGATTTGCTGATAAAAAAGCGCTTTAAAGAACTATCTTCGTATGAATATAAGTTGGCATCTCCCTCCACCAAAACCTTAAGAAACAAGGTCTCGTTCTTGAATTGTGGTTCTTTGGTCTTGCTTAGATACTTAAGCTGCAAGCTGGATCGATCAATAGCTACTTTAAATTTTCTGTAAGTGATTCCGCCTTCAATCCCGAACTCGGCTATGCCATATGTAGTAGCCTTTTGAGGCGCTTCGGATTCACCTAGCTTATATTCAAATTCAGTTGGGTTGCTTTTCCATCCGACATTCTTTATCAGGCAATTTGTTCGTTCACCCAGGTTATTAAGGAAATAACCCTTTTCGAACCTGATTTGGGCGTTGGAGTTAAGACTAAGTAAAACGAAAAATGCTAAAGGAATAAACTTATTCATATTTGGGACTTTTTGTTTCCACAAAACAGCACCAAATATAGTTAATTCTCGTACAAATTTTTACAGAAGAATCTCATCAAAAACAACAAAAAAAGCGACTCCGTCGCCGAAGTCGCTTTTGCATATTATCTTATGGTTTTACCGTCTTTGTCTTTAAAGCGGTATTCGAGATAGGTGTATGCATCCCGAGGTTGTACTTTGATCCATTTTTTGTGCTCCAAAAACCATTTGGAACGAATGGATGGAAATCCTTTGGTGAGGTAGGCCGCAATAAAAGGATGCGTATTCAATACCAGTCCTTTGTCTTTGCTCTGTCCTTTTAATATTCTTTCAAGGTCAGTGTTTATCTTATCAATCAAAACGATGGGTGCATCCACTTCCTGGTCTATGCCACTTGGGTTCTCCTCTGTTGTTTTGATATTGACTTCGGGCCTTACCCTTTGCCTTGTTATCTGTATAAGTCCGAATTTACTCGGAGGCAGGATCTTGTGTTTCGCTCTGTCGTCTTTCATCTCCTCCCGGAGGTGATCGTAGAGTTTTCTTCTGTGATCCGGTTTAACCATATCTATAAAGTCTACTACTATGATTCCACCCATATCGCGTAAGCGCAGTTGACGGGCGATCTCCGAAGCAGCCAGAAGGTTAACTTCCAGAGCGGTGTCTTCCTGATTCTTGGCTTTGTTAGAACGGTTGCCACTATTCACATCGATGACGTGCAGGGCCTCAGTATGTTCTATGATTAAGTAGGCCCCCTTACTCATGGAGGCGGTTCTACCGAAGGAAGTCTTTATCTGCCGTTCGATACCGAATTTCTCAAAAATCGGTACGGAAGATTTATACAGTTTAACAATGGATTCTTTGGCGGGTGCAATTTCATGCACATAGTCTTTAATCTGGTTATAAAGCGTTTCATCATCTACATGAATACCCGTAAAACTGTCGTTAAATACGTCTCTGAGAATAGACGAGGCCCGGTTGAGCTCTACTAAGACCTTAGACGGGGTAGGTGCTTTATACAATTTCTTACACATTGCTGACCATTTGTTCAGCGAGTTTTGAAGATCCTTGTCCAGTTCCGCGACTTTCTTGCCTTCTGCTACTGTTCTAATAATTACTCCAAATCCTTTGGGCTTTATACTCTTGACGAGTCTTTTAAGCCTGTCCTTTTCTTCCTTGCTTCCGATCTTTTGTGAAACCGAAACGCGGTCGGAGAAAGGAACCATAACTAAATATCGTCCGGCAATAGAAAGTTCCGAACTTATTCTTGGTCCTTTGGTAGAAATGGGCTCTTTTACTATTTGTACTAATAAAGACTGATTAGCTTTGATAACTTGATTAATAGTACCGTGCTTGTCAATATCTTTTTCGAAAGGAAAATTCTTTAAGGAATAATCTCTTAGTTTCCCTGTACTAACTCTCTTGATGAACTTTAACATGGAGGACAATTGCGGCCCCAGGTCGTGATAATGAAGAAAGGCATCTTTCTCATAACCCACATTTACAAAAGCTGCATTCAGACCTGTAACGGGTTTCCGCACTTTGGCCAGTAGTATATCGCCAACGTTGAAATTATTGTTGTCTTCATCCTTGTGAAGTTCAATGAGTTTTCCATCCTTTAGCAGGGCAAAATCGACGGCATTGGAATTAGATCTTATGATTAATTCTCTATTCACCTGAATCGATTTTTATTCATCTTTATAACAAGATGAATGGATTAAACAATAAATGTAACAGGTTGTATAACCTGCTGAAATCCTATATTGGAATTTCTATGTCAATGAACGTATAAAATGAAAAAGTAGTTACAGCAACTACTTTTTCTTATGACGGTTAGCTCTCCTTCTTTTCTTTCTCTTATGGGTAGCTACCTTATGTCTTTTTCTTTTCTTACCACTCGGCATAGAGTATTCTTTTTCCTATTATTACTTTACTTGAACGTTGCTCTTAACGCCTTCAACAAAAACCTTTGCTGGCTTAAATGCCGGAATGTTATGAGCAGGGATCTTGATAGTGGTGTTTTTCGAAATGTTCCTGCCGGTTTTCTCAGCTCTTGTTTTGATAATAAAACTGCCAAAGCCTCTGAGGTATACGTTATCCCCATTTTCCAACGAAGATTTTACTTCCTCCATAAAAGTTTCTACAGTCGCTTGTACATCTCCCTTTTCGATACCCAGTTTTTCTGAGATTCTCGATACAATATCCGCTTTCGTCATTTTAAAATTTTAGTTTATCTGTAAGTTTTTCAGGCTTGCAAATATATAAATATTATTCAATCTTTTCTCTTAATGAACTAATTTTAAGTATATAAACTGCTACTTTTGCGACTTAGTATTGAGCCCATGTCTTTTTCCGAAAAAATTCTCAATTGGTACGTGCAAAATAAAAGACAGCTTCCCTGGCGCAATACCACCGATCCCTATAAAATCTGGCTCTCCGAAATCATGTTGCAACAAACCCGGGTAGCACAGGGTATTCCTTATTACGAAAAGTTCGTCAAGAAGTACCCTACCGTACAGGATATGGCCGTGGCCAGCGAGCAGGAGATCCTAAAACTCTGGCAGGGCCTGGGATACTATTCCAGGGCACGGAATATGCATCATACCGCCAGGAAGGTTACCGAAGAAATGGACGGAAAATTCCCGCAAACCTATGAGGGCTTAATTAAACTAAAAGGAGTAGGAGACTATACGGCAAGCGCTATTGCTTCTATCAGCTTCGGACAGCTGGAACCCGTGGTGGATGGGAATGTTTACAGGGTCCTTGCCCGATACTTTGGCGTGGATACACCTATCAATAGTGGCCCCGGCATAAAGTATTTCAAGAATTTGGCCAGGGAGCTTATGCCTGATGAAAATATTCGCGACTACAATCAGGGCCTTATGGAATTTGGGGCCATTCAATGCGCTCCAAAAAAACCGTATTGCCTGCACTGCCCCCTGAACGATAGTTGTGTGGCACTTCAGAAGAACCTGATCGCGTCCCTTCCGGCTAAATTGAAAAACAACAGCATAAAAAAGAGATACTTCAATTATTTGGTACCATTGGATCCTAAAAGCAATACCAGGCTCCATAAACGAGAAGGAAAGGGTATCTGGCAAAACTTATATGAGTTTCCATTGATAGAAAGCCCTAAAGAACTGAATATAAATGAATTAAAAGAGTTAATGCCCAAAGAAGCACCCTTTGCTGATCTGACGGAAGTTATAGCCTTCAATGCGGATAATATCGTACATAAACTCTCCCATCAACATTTGTACACCCGGTTTTGGATCTGCAGAACCAGCAGCGAAATCGCCGATGGAATTACTCCGGCAGAATTGGAGGATTATCCTGTTCCGGTATTGATAGCCGACTTCATCAAAACTCTCAAAATTTCGTACTTTTGATCTTATTAGCAAAGTTATGAGCGGAACATTGAATAAAGTGATGCTGATAGGGCATCTGGGAGACGAAGTTAAAATGCACTATTTTGACGAAGGGAACTGTATTGGGAGATTTCCACTTGCTACCAATGAGACCTATACCAATCGCCAGACCGGTGAAAAGGTGACCAATACTGAATGGCACAATATAGTTGTTCGTAACAAAGCCGCTGAAATATGTGAAAAATATCTCAATAAGGGGGATAAAATATATGTGGAAGGCCGCTTGAAAACGAGGCAATGGCAGGGAGAAGACGGAAATACGCGATATAGCACCGAAATTCACGTCCAGGATTTTACTTTTTTATCTACAAAACAGGAGAGCATGTCTAATGCTCAGGCCAAAACCGCACCCAATCAGCCGGCGAACACTCCAAAGGCACAGGACCAGCAGCCAAGCCAGGCGGTAAGTGAACCCGAGGAGGACGATCTTCCATTCTAGATTTAATTCATTAATTTTTGACTATTGGACCCTGACCCCCTTAGTTTCTTACTTCACTTTCTTGTATTAGATAGCGTTTTTTGGCTGAGGGTAGCCATATTAATAGTGCTGTTGTGCTGTTCGGCCCTGATCTCCGGAGCGGAGGTTGCTTTTTTCGGGCTGTCCCAAACAGATATCAACGAAATCGCGGAAGAGAAAACCGTTAGAGGTAATATCATTGTAAAACTGCTGGATCGTCCTAAGAAACTACTGGCCACTATCCTTATTGCCAATAACGCCATCAATATTGGTATTGTGCTCTTGTTCAATACCATAGGAGATACCATTTTCTCCAATATCAATTACGTATTGTTCGATATCGTCTCGGTTAGATTTCTCCTGGAAGTAGTTGTGGCGACCTCCCTGATACTGATGTTCGGTGAGATCCTTCCCAAGATCTACGCCAATCGTAACCGGAAAATGTTCGCCCATTTTATGGCTTATCCGCTGAAAACCCTTGATGTGTTGTTTACCCCGCTTAGCGCCCCTATGAGAAAGGTGACCATTTTGCTGTATGACAAATTGGGAAGGCAAAAATCCAACCTAAGCGTAGATCATTTGTCCCAGGCACTGGAACTGACCTCCGAGGGCGATACCACCAAAGAAGAGCAAAAGATACTCGAGGGGATAGTGTCTTTTGGGAATACGGACACCAAACAGGTGATGCGACCCAGGATAGATATCTTTGCCCTAAGTGAGGATATGAAATTTCCTGAGATCCTCCAGGAAATAAAGAAGCACGGCTACTCCAGGATCCCGGTTTTTTCGGAAAATGTGGACAATGTTCTGGGAGTACTCTATGTAAAAGACCTACTGCCGTATATAGACCGTAAAACCTTTAACTGGACCGAACTGATACGGGAACCTTATTTTGTTCCGGAAAATAAAAAACTCGACGATCTGCTGCTGGAGTTCCAGGACAAGAAGAATCACCTCGCGGTAGTAGTGGACGAGTATGGAGGTACTTCCGGTATAGTAACCCTTGAGGATATCATAGAGGAGATCGTGGGGGATATTAGTGATGAATTTGACGATGAAGACCTTATCTTTTCCAAACTGGATGACTTTACCTATGTTTTTGATGGGAAGACGACCTTGAAAGACTTCTACAGGGTTGCTAAAATTGAAGACGAGGAAGATTTTGAGGAACAAAAGGGTGAATCCGAAACCATTGCAGGGTTCGTTCTCGAAATATCCGGGAATTTTCCAAAAAGAGGGGAGAAGGTCCAATTCAAGAATTATCAATTCCTTGTTGAAAGCCTTGACAAAAGGCGATTGAAACAAATAAAAATAACACTGCCAAATGCGTCTTAGGATCTTAATGGCACTGGGGCTGCTGTGGTGTGCCCTGTCTTGCAAAGATGAAGCCCTTCCCAAACCGAAAGCCATGTTAAGGCTGGAATATCCTGAGGTTCAGACGAACAGGGCCAATGTTGACCGCTTTAATTTTGAATACAATACCATTGCACAAATAAAGGAAGAGAATGATGGTTCTCTGACTATAGACTATCCATCCCTCAAAGGGGCGGTATTCATTACTTATAAAGAGGTAGACGGGAACCTGGACAAATTGCTTTCGGACGCTCAAAAATTGTCTTACGAACATGTGGTAAAGGCAGACAACATATTAGAGCAACCCTTTGTCAACAATGAAGACAGAGTATATGGGATGTTCTACGAGGTTAAGGGGGATGCTGCCTCGCAAGCGCAGTTTTATGCCACAGATAGTATCCGGAATTTTGTTACCGGATCCCTGTATTTTTACGCCAAACCCAATTACGATTCTATTTATCCCGCCGCGGTCTATTTGCAAAAGGACATTAGAAGGGTAATGGAAACACTTCGCTGGAATTGAAAATCCACTGAGCATGGAAAAACAAGAACTTCTGGAATGTCATGAGCGGATCAAACCTTATATACATAACACTCCTGTTCTACATTCCAGGCTGATTGACCGCTTGGTAGGTGCCGAGATCCTCTTCAAATGCGAAAATTTCCAACGGATGGGAGCCTATAAAATGCGCGGGGCCACAAATGCCTTACTGCGGCTACCGGAATCAGAGCGGGCCAGGGGTGTAGTGACACATTCCTCCGGTAATTTCGCCCAGGCCCTGGCTTTGGCAGCCCAAAGCCTTGACATAAAGGCCCATATTGTTATGCCCTCTACGGCTCCTGTGGTAAAAAAGGCCGGAGTGTTGGAATACGGCGGTGAAATTACTATTTGTGAACCTACCCTGGAAGCCCGAAACCGTACAGCCGAACTTATTTCCAAAGAGACCGGCGCGACATTTATACACCCTTCCAATGAACCTGATGTGATCGTGGGGCAGGGTACCGCGGCCCTGGAACTATTGGAAGTTTCTCCTGACTTGCAATTTCTCTTTGCGCCTATCGGTGGAGGAGGACTTATAGCCGGAACGGCCATGGCGAGTCATTATTTTGGTATGGATTGCAAGGTTATCGGCGGTGAGCCATTTGAAGTGGATGATGCCTATAGATCTTTCCACAGTGGTAAGATCGAAACGAACAGCAGTACCAATACCGTTGCCGATGGCCTTAAAACCGTGCTGGGGAGTAATACCTTCCCCATTATAAGACAATATGTTACGGACATCATCAGGGTCACAGAAGAAGAGATCATCAGCGCTATGAGACTGATCTGGGAAAGAATGAAAATAATCGTAGAACCCTCCAGTGCGGTGGCTCTGGCCGCCCTAATCCGCGAAAAAGACCAGTATAGTGGCAAGCGGATCGGGATTATCATATCAGGAGGTAATGTAGACCTCAGCAGACTCCCATTCTAAATTGATCTGGCTATTTATTGACCTTGCAACAGCTTTTCAGCATTCGCGATGCTTGTGTTGATCTGATCGCGCATTTCCTTCACCTTTATCTCTTCCTCGTCCAGCCACAATTGCTTTTGTTCTGTCAATTCCTTTCCATCCAGGATCTCGGCGGGTTCAAATCGATCTCCAAAACCTTTCATCCAGTCCATCATGGATTTATGTGAGGCCTGAAGGTCTTTCATGGCTTTATCGTATTTCATTCCCATTTCAGTGGAATCTGCCCTGGGCTTTAATTCTTTGACCAGCTTTCCTATGGTACTCATTTTGGGCATTACTTCGTCGTGAATGGCCATAACCTGGTCCATTTGCGAAGGTTCTTTTTCACTTTCGGCCTTCTGTTTACAGGAGCCACCCAGTAACAGGATCGCGCTAAGAAGAACAAGGATTTTCAACTTCATATTATTGGATTTATCGCTTGCCAAAATTACAAAATTCACCCACAATTAATTCGTGAAAAAGTTCCATTTTTGTGTAAAAGCTACTTTGGATGTACAACGTAAACCGGAAGTGGATCTATCTGCTGTCACTTTCCGTCATTTGGGGCTCTTCCTTTATTCTTATTAAAAAAGCACTCTTGGGCTTCAGCCCTGTTCAGGTGGGTGCCATAAGAATAGTATTTGCAGCTTTATTTCTGCTTTTGCTTGGCTTTCGAGGTTTGCGCTCCTTATCTATGACCGATTGGAAGTGGATGATAACGGCTGGCTTTTTAAGTTCTTTTTTTCCACCTTTTTTGTTCGCCCTTGCCCAAACCCAGATAGACAGCGGGGTTACTTCCATTTTCAATTCCCTGGCGCCACTGTTTACGGCTGTTGTCGGGATACTGTTCTTTGGGGCTTTGGTAACTAGAAGACAGATCCTGGGGGTGTTCATTGGCCTTGCCGGCACTTTGATACTGTTCATTGCCGGAGCCAAACTGAATCCACATCAGAATTACTGGTACGCGACTTTCATCCTGCTCTCGGCCCTGGGATACGCCTTAAATATCAACATAATAAAAAAGCATCTATCTCATTTAAGTTCACTGACCATTACTTCGGCGAGTTTTGGAGGGGTCCTGCTGCCGGCTTTGATCGTTCTGGGAGCTTCAGATATAGGGAGTATAACATGGAGTTCTCAAAGCGTTCGTGTAGCCACGGCCTGTGTGCTTACCCTGGCCATACTGGGAACCGGGCTGGCAAATGTGCTCTTTAATAAGCTCATAAAGATCTCAAGTCCCGTATATGCGGCTTCGGTAACCTATCTTATCCCCCTGGTGGCGATTCTCTGGGGTTTATGGGATGGGGAGATCATTAACTGGGTACAACTGTTCGGGGGGATAGTGATCCTGCTTGGGGTATACCTGGTGAACAAAAAAAAGGCACCCCAATCCTGAGATGCCTTTAACAGTTTGGTAAAACCAATTATTCAAAATCCGCCTCAGTAACCTCTTTGTTGATCACGGCTTCCAGAAGTTTACTCTCCATGAGTTGTGGACCCATGGTCCCTATTTTAAGGGATGGGAACATGATCCCGTCTACTTCCTGATAATCTTTAAAGGTAACTTCCTGATTTTGTGTTTGTCCGTTCATGCTGATCACAGTGGCCTCCTTTAGTTTCAAACCACTTTCCGTGTCGTAGAAGTAAGTGGCTTTTACCGCTTCTCCGGGAACTTCGATCTTATAAGCTTCCTTTCCATCAATACTTTCTGTTCCTACAAGCTTTGCCAATCCGCTTGCGGCTATTCCCTGTTCCGGGAAAATACCCATGAAGGCCAGCAGATCTTTTTGCATTTGAGGAGGAAGAGGCACTTTGTTGCCTCCTTGTTTCATAAACAGCTCATCGCCTTTGGCGATGACTCCCATCATAGGAGAATCATTCATATAAGTGGTCTGCGCATATTTATCCGCAGTCCTTTTCTCTTCGAGCTTGATCGTGGCTCCCATGGCACTTCCCTCATAAACCAGTTTCAGGGATTGGATCTTATCCACTTCCGCCTTACCGCCTATGGCCTCAAAATACCTGGAAAGAACACTTTCTACGGTAACGCCATCCGGAATATCAGCTCCATATTCCGGCTTTTCGCTTATATCCGCCGTCTTGCTGTAATAGCGCATCGGTATGGTTTTTCCGTTGTAGGAGAGTTTTTCAAGGTTCTCAATCACATCACTTCCTTTTCCGGTAACCACTATTCTTGCTTTATCCGTTCCAAAATATTTCTGTGCGGCATGGGTAATGTCTTCCGCGGTAATGGCATTGATCCGCTCCAGGTAGGTGGTGTAAAAATCTTTGGGTAGGCCCTCAGTTTCAATATTCATGGCATACCTGGCAATGGTTTCCGGCCGTTCCAGGGCAATGACGAAACCTCCAACATACTCCGCCTTCACATTTTTAAGCTCTTCTGCGGTCACCGGCTCTTTAGTTATACGGTCAATTTCCCGAAGTATTTCCACAACGGAACTGTCTGTTACCATGTTTCTAACGCTGGCGGTGGCCCTGAAGATGGCAGGGGCATATTTGTCGTTGCCAATTCGGGAATACGAGCCGTAAGTATATCCTTTATCTTCCCTAAGATTGAGAAATAGCCTTGCTGTTCCGCTACCTCCCAGAATTCGGTTGGCCAACAGAGCCTTCAGGTAATCTTCGTCTTTCATTTTTAGATCTACCAGGTTCTGTACACTGATCTCGGATTGTACGGCATTGGGCATATCCACAAAATTTACCTGGGTGTATTGAACGTCCGATGGTTTTGAATATGAAAATGAAGGAGGAGAGGCCTTGGTCCAGGGTGTAAAGTGGGTGGTTACCAATTCCTGGGCTTCCTCAAATTTGACATCACCAATAATGATCAGGTAGGCATTGGCAGGTACAAAGTAATCGGAATAGAACTTGCGTACATCACCCAGGGTCACATTATTGACCGTCTCTTCTGAGGTAAACTCTCCGTAAGGATGTCCCTTTCCATAGGCCAGGGCACTTTCTACCCGGTCCGCAATGGCTGAGACGTCTTTTTCTCCCGCCTGTAGTGCAGTGATCAATTTCGCCTTTTCCTTTTCAAATTCTTCTTCGGTAAAGTTTGGATTAATTGCCGCGTCTGCCAGCAATTCCAATATTCTGGGGAAGTATTTGGACAGTGAAGCGGCAAAGGCGCTTTGCGATCCAAAATTGATCTGAGCCCCCAGGAAGTCTACCTCCTCATTGAATTCATCCTTAGAAATGGTCTTGGATCCGTTCCCCAGCAGGCTTCCTGTAAGCGTAGAAACACCGGCCTTGTCCCCTTCCAGAATGGGAGGGTTGTCTAAACTAAGCTGTATGGAAACCCTGGGTAATTTGGAGTTCTCAACCACCATTACTTTCAGACCGTTATTGAGTTCAAAGGTCTTGGGTTCCTGTAAGTTTATCTCGGGCGATGGTCCCGGTTCAGGCATTTTAGTTCTGTCTATCTGGGCCTGCAATCCCTGCATAAGCAGGCAAGCGACAAAGATGTATATAGCTTTTTTCATATAGGGTAGTGTTTAGTTTTGTACTGGTGCTTCTGGCAGGTATTCCAGTTCCACACGTTGATTTGGTTTGAGATACTTGTTGGCCACTTCCTTGATCTCTTCCCGGCTTATGGACCGGTAGATATCGATTTCAGTGTTGATCAGGTTTGTGTCTCCGTATAGCATATGGTAGGTGCCCAGGGAATTGGCTATCCCGGCTATACTGCTATTGGCATTTACAAAAAGGTTCTCGAACTTATTTTGAAGTTTTTGATAGTCGCGTTCCGAGATAAGATCGGTTTGGATCTTTACGATTTCCTCGTCTATCTCAGCTATAAGGTCAGCCAGAGATGTTTCACCAACCGGCAAGGCCCCAACGATATAGGCTCCGTAATCTTCCTGCGATCCGTTAAAAGCGAAAACCTGTAAGGCCTGTTTCTGCTCGTCAACGAGTTTTTTGTAGAGTTTGGAACTCTTACCATCGCTCAGGTAAGTAGATATGACATCCAGCACATAGGCATCCCGCTCCGTCTGAGCCGGGGTTCTGTAGCCCATCAGGATGGCGGGGATCTGGATGTTGGGATCGTGATATTTGGTTTTTATAGTTTCAGCAATAGGGTCTTCTACGAATTCCTTCCGCACGATCTTGGCGCCCCTGGGAATGGGCCCGAAATAATCCTGGATCATTTTTTTGGTTTTATCCGTATCGATGTCCCCCGCAACAACCAAAACTGCATTGTTTGGCACGTAGAATTTTTGATTGAATTCCTTGAAATCTTCAAGGGTAGCACCGGCAAGGTGCTCCATGGAACCTATGGTCTGCCAGCGGTAAGGGTGCTTTTTGAACAGGTTCACGAACATCTGCTCCCGCCATCTGCCATAAGGCGCGTTATCGTAACGTAGCCTGCGTTCTTCCTGTACTACTTCGCTTTGGGTATCTACCCCTACCTTATTGATCACCGGATGCATTAGTCGTTCGGATTCCAGCCAAAGCCCTACCTCCAGGCTGTTGGATGGGAAGGTCTCGTAGTAATAGGTCCTGTCCTGATTGGTGGTGGCATTACCTCTGCCTCCGTTTGAGGCGACTATCTTATCCCATTCACCTCGTTTGATGTTCTTGGTTCCTTCAAAGAGTAAGTGCTCAAAGAAATGCGCAAAACCTGTCTTATTGGGGTTCTCATCTTTGGCACCTACATGGTAGAATACGGAAATATTCACTACGGGAGCCGTATTGTCCTGATGTAAAATAACATGGAGTCCGTTGTCCAGGTCGTATTCTTCAAAACTTACCTCCTGGGCTATTGCCATACTCCCAACAAAGAGCAGTACAAAGAACATTAGCACTGTTTTTTTCATTTTTTAGCGTTTAATTAATTATTTGATAAGTGGCCGGTCACAGATTCAGAAAATACCCTTTTTTTGATGGAAGCGATCCAGGGCGGGAACAATTCGAAACCACTGTTTTCTTCGTCTCAGAGTCCATTGGGATTTCTGTAATTAACCGGCGCAAAGTATTAGTATGCAGGGGCGTTCATAAGTTACACGAATATAATTTTTTTAGGCTTTTAAGGACGGAAAACCCAACTTCTTTAACAAGATTTTATGGGATAATTCGACAAGATTCATTAAATTCAAAGACACAACCTAAAAGCCTTCGAGAATGAGATCTTTTGCGCTACCTATTCGATTTGGTATTGCCACCAGCGGTTGTTTAATTGCTTACTTTCTGATTCTTTCGCTGTTCGGGCTTCACACCAATGTTTTTTACAGCTTATTTAACGGGGTTATCACCGGCTTCGGGATTTACGAAGCCATAAAGTACTACAGGCTCCGGGAGAAGGATGGATTCACCTATGGAAAGGGTTTTGCCGCGGGAATGACCACTGGATTTGTGGCAACGCTAATCTTTACCATCTTCTTTGCCTTGTATTCCACAGAACTGGACTCCGGCTTTTTAGCGGAGCTTTCCACCGTTTTTTTTGAGGATTACAAGAATTTCGAGGGGATCGTATTTTTTACTGTAGCCATTATGGGATTTGCCACCACCCTGGTACTTACCTTATCCTTTATGCAGTTGTTTAAAACCTCGAATAACCTAAAGAAAAAATCGGCTTAAAATCCCTTGCCAGTTCCTTATTTAGCTGTATATTTGCACCCGCCTTGGCAATATGGATCCCATTGGTTAGATGGCTCTTGCGTTATCAGGGCATTAAAAACTAAAATTATAATATACACGTTATGTATGCAATCGTAGAGATAGCAGGGCAGCAATTCAAAGTTGCGAAAGACCAGAAGGTGTATGTTCACAGACTTAAGGAAGACGAAGGGAAGAAGGTAACTTTTCACAATGTACTCCTTTTGGAAGACGGAAAGAACATCACTGTTGGCGCCCCGGCTATAGACGGAGCCGCTGTAGAGGCTAAAGTCGTTAAACATCTGAAAGGCGATAAAGTAATTGTCTTCAAAAAGAAAAGGCGTAAGGGATATCGCAAGAAAAATGGGCATCGTCAGTATTTGACAGAGCTAATGATCGAAGGTATCGTTGCAAAAGGCGCTAAGAAACCTGCAGCACCAAAAGCTGCTGCAAAGCCAAAGGCAGCTCCGGTAGAAGCTAAGGAGGCTCCAAAAAAGGCAGCACCAAAGAAAGCTGCTGAGAAGCCGGTTGAAGATCTGAGTAAAAAGACTGTAGCTCAATTAAAGGAAATGGCAAAGGCTAAAGGAATTGAAGGAATTTCTTCAATGAAAAAAGCTGATCTGATCGCCGCATTGAGCAAATAAATCATAAACCCCGGCCTGATCCGGGATAAATAAAAATATCATGGCACATAAGAAAGGTGTTGGTAGTTCTAAGAACGGTAGAGAGTCGGAATCGAAACGCTTAGGGGTTAAGATCTTCGGAGGCCAGGCTGCCGTTGCAGGAAATATCATCGTAAGACAACGTGGTACAAAACACAATCCCGGAGATAATGTATATGTCGGGAAAGATCATACCTTGCATGCCAAGGTAGACGGGATCGTAAAGTTTGAGAAGAAAACAGGAGGTAAATCATACGTATCCATAGAACCTTTTCAGGCCTAAGCCCTGTACCAGATAAAATTAAAGCCCTGGCCGCACTGGTCAGGGCTTTTTTGTTAATAAATGTTTACTTTTTTCTAAAGATTGGATCAAATCAAGCCGGAATTGATCTAATCATAATACAAACTTCAAACTTGTAAAACACGATTAGGGTTTGGAAGTGATTTCTTTATGGTTCAATAAACAACCACACTATAGCAATGAAGAAATCACTATTTACTCTTGCCCTGATCTTCAGCTTCAGCGCCTGTCTACAGGGTCAAAACGGTAACATTCAAGGAACAATTTCAGATCAGAACGGGATCTACGTTCCGGGAGCAAATGTCATAATCTCCACAATTGGAAAAGGAGCCATTTCCAATTTTGACGGGAAATTCACCATGGTAGACATACCAGAAGGTAACTATACACTACAGATTTCATACCTGGGGTATGGAGATATAGAGCAGGCAGTATCGGTCATTTCGAATACAACAACCACCGTTTCCATCGTGATGACGCCAAAAAGCCTGGAATTGGATGGAGTGGAAGTAACAGCCTACGGACTAAGCGGTCAGGCAAAAGCTCTGAATAAGCAGAAAAACAACTTAAATATTACTAATGTGGTCTCTACGGATCAGATTGGGAAATTCCCGGATGCCAATATTGGGGATGCGGTAAAACGTATACCCGGGATCACCATGCAGGTAGATCAGGGCGAAGCCAGGAATATCATTGTAAGGGGACTTTCTCCTCAGTTGAATTCTGTTACCCTGAACGGAAGCCGTATTCCTTCGGCCGAAGGAGATAACAGGAATATTCAGATGGACCTGATCCCATCAGATATGATCCAGACTATTGAAGTGAATAAGGCAGTCACTCCGGATATGGACGCGGATGCTTTGGGAGGTTCCGTAAACCTTGTCACCAGAACTGCCCCGCAAGGTTTCCGGCTGGCCGCTACAGCAGGTTCCGGTATCAATTTTATTACGGATAAGCGGATCTTAAACGGCTCATTCCTGATCGGTGACCGTACCGCAAACGGGAAATTCGGATGGATGGTTGCAGCCTCCATCAACGATAATGATTTTGGCTCAGATAATGTTGAGGCTGAGTGGGAGGATGAATTTGAATTCTTCAATGGCAGCGACACCGAAGAGGTTGATGTGAATCCTTATACCAAAGTCTTGGAACAAAGAACATATCTGGTGCAACGGATCCGTAGAAGTTTTTCTGCCAACTTCGATTTCCAATTTGATGCCAATAACTCTATCTACCTCAAAACCATGTATAACTGGCGTGACGATCGCGAAAACCGATTCCGCCTGGAGCAGGAGATCCTGGACTCGGAAGACATCGGAGCCGCAGATTTTACAGTGACTAACGGCATACCAACCAGATTTCCTGTAGAGGTGAAAAGACAGACCAAAGGAGGTATTGATGCAGATCGGAATGAAAACAGGCGACTGGAAGACCAAAGAATGCAGAATTACACCCTGGGTGGGGATCACCTATGGGGCAAATTAAAGGTAAACTGGATGGGCTCTTACGCCCAGGCTTCCGAAGAAAGACCCAACGAACGATATGCCGAATTTGAATCGGTATACAGTATCGACAACGATAATTCCGATCCTGAATTTCCCATTTTTACTGCCACGACCGCGGCGGATGCCTCTGATCTTGGGAGTTTTGAATTCGGAGAGATCACTGATGAAAACCAGTTTACTGAAGAAGAGGATTTCAACGCTTTCATAAACTTTGAATTGCCGGCAGATTTCTTTGGAAAAGGAGATGGGATCGTCAAATTTGGATTAAGGGGTCGCTTTAAGAATAAGATCAGGGATAACAATTTCTTTGAATATGACCTCGAAGGCACTTTTCCCACATTGGCTGCCGTCCCCACAAAAGACTATACTGATCCTGATTATCTGGCTGGAAGCCAATACCGTGCTGGATTGTATGCAGACGAGGCCTGGTTGGGCGGTCTTAGCCTGGTCAATGGAACAGCAGTTCCTGACGAGTTCCTGAGAGCCAACTTCGATGTGGAGGAAAACGTTTATGCCGCCTACCTGATGACGAATCAGAAATTGACGGATAACTTTAGCGTTTTGTGGGGCTTGCGGGTAGAGGCAACAGATATTACGGCTAAAGGAAACCAGATTGAGGACGAAGAAAATGTAGTGGGCGAGATCACAGAAGAAAGCTCCTATACCAACATAATGCCAGGGGTACATCTCAAATACGATATTACGGATAATACCATTCTGCGTTTTGCCTGGACCAATACCCTGGCCAGACCTAACTATGCAGACCTGGTCCCTTCCCTGGATGTCGTTTCAGGAGATGAGGAGATCTTTGTTGGAAACCCGGAATTAGACCCGACCACGTCCATGAATTTCGATCTGATGGCGGAACACTACTTTACCAGTGTTGGTTTACTTTCCGGAGGTGTTTTTTACAAACGTATCAACGATTTCATTTACACTTTCCAGGGCGAGGCCACAGATGATTCTCTGGGTGCCGGAACCACAGGCTTTAATGTCTTCCAACCTCTAAATGGGGATGACGCTTCGGTAGTCGGGGTGGAAGTGGCTGTTCAGCGGCAGTTGGACTTCCTTCCCGGTTTCGCGAAAAATTTTAGTCTCTACCTAAATTACACCTATCTGACCTCAAGTGCTGACGGGATCCGCAATGAAGACGGAGATGAGCGTACAGATCTCGATCTACCCAATACCGCTCCCAATATGTTCAACGGTTCTCTTGGTTATGCTGACAAGAAATTTACGGCCAGGTTGTCTATCAATTTCTCAGACGCTTATATTGATGAGATAGGAGGCAGGGCGTTTGATGATCGTTATTACGACGAGCAGTTATTCCTGGATTTCAACGCCACCTTTGCCATAAATAAGAACCTGCGTATCTATGCGGATTTGAATAATATCACCAACCAGCCTTTGCGCTATTATCAGGGCATAACTTCCCGCACTCAGCAGGTTGAGTTTTATGAGAGAAGGCTTACTTTTGGTTTGAAATACGATTTGTTCCAGACCAATTAGCAAGCGGTTAAATTTTACATCACAAACACTTACCCGGTTCCGCCGGGTTTGTTTTATATTATGAGCAACAAAGCTGTTTTTCACTTTTTTCTATTGATTTTTCTCTGCGCATGCGGCGGTCAGGTTCCTCCGGATGCCACCCCTGATATCATAACCGAAAAAACATTGCATGACACAGATGATCCAGCCATTTGGGTACATCCGGAAAACCCAGCCCAAAGTGTCATTTTTGGAACGGACAAGGATACAGACGGGGCCATATATGCTTTCGGACTTGATGGAAAAGTCATTGAAAACAAAACTCTCCGGAATTTAAAGCGGCCAAACAATGTGGATATTGAGTACGGCTTCGCGATTAACGATTCTGTGAGCACGGATATAATGGTCTTCACCGAAAGAGAAAGAAATCAGATCAGGATCTTTTCGGTGCCGGATATGAAACCGCTAGACCAGGGAGGGGTACCGGTATTCAAGGATGAAAAGAACCCTGACTACCGCCTGCCCATGGGTATTTCCTTGTATAAATCGCCGATTGACCAGGCTGTATACGCTTTTGTTGGTCGGAAATCAGGTCCGGCCACAGGTTATATTTATCAATATGTATTGGAAAGTAAGGGCAATGGCTCTCTTAGTGCCAGGCTGGTACGGAAATTCGGTAAGTTCAGCGGTAAAAAGGAAATAGAAGCAATTGCTGTAGACGACCTTAATGGTTTTGTCTACTATGCCGATGAAGGTGTTTGCATTCGTAAATATCACGCGGATCCAGCCCTTGGAAATGAGGAGATCAGTTGTTTCGGAGGGGAGTATTTTGAACAGGACATTGAGGGGATTGCCCTTACAACCTGGCCTGAAAGTGAGAACTACCTGATCGTTTCCGACCAACAGCGCAACCAATTCAACATATTTTCCGCCCGGGACAATTCCTTCGTAAAATCAATCAATCTCGGAACTGTGGATACCGATGGATGTGAGGTGACAACGATTGGCCTGGGAACACGCTTTCCGAATGGCTTATTCGTAGCCATGCATAACGAAAGGGAGTTCTTCTTTTACGATCTGAAGATGCTGGGCCTGCCATAGACACCCTGTTTTACACTGACCCGGATAAAAGCACGGATTTAAGAAGTTCAATCACTTTTTCGCCTTCAACATCCACACAAATGTTGATCTTTGGCCGGCCTTTCCAGGGCTTTAATGCTTCCCTTTCTTCCTGGTCAGTATCTCCGACGGAGGGCCAGGTCTTCCCTCTGCCAACCCCTTCATGAGTAGCTACCCTTACCGGATAATTTTCGGTAGTGTAGTAATCCGGACGCATCAAATAGGCAAAAACAGAGGCATCGTGCAGATAGGTACCTTCAATTTTGTTGGCTCTTTTGAAAAAATCCAGGTAGAACAAATAGGCGGAGGTGACGTGCTTGTTAATCGGTGAGGGATTTTGAGTGATCTCATCAAAATCGCTTCGCCTTAAAAGGGTTCTATGGGTAACGTCCAGTCCGATCATAGTTACGGGCCATTCCGCACCGAGGACCTCGTCCGCAGCCAGTGGATCTGAAAGTATATTGGCCTCGGCAGCCGGTGTGGCATTTCCGGGGCAAAATGGGTTTCCTCCCATAAGAACCACCTCTTTGACCTTGTGCTGAATTTCCGGCTTTTGCCTAAGGGCCAGGGCCAGGTTGGTCAAAGGTCCCAAAGCGACAAGCACAAGCTCGTTCGGAAATTTCATGACCTGCTCAATTATAAATTCGTGGGCTGGGAGGGAAATAGCCTTATTCTTACTGGGTGGCTTATTGGTATTTCCCTGTCCGTCATCCCCGTGAATAAAGGGAACACCTCCTCCAAATACACCCTCCAGCGGGTTAGCCGCACCTTTGGATACAGGGACCTCACTTCTGTCAAGCAGATCGAGCAATCGCAGTGCGTTTGTGGTGGTTATATCAATGGATACATTGCCAAATACAGTCGTAAGTCCCAGGATTTCAAACGCTCCGGAGGCAAAAGCGAATTGAATAGCCATACTGTCGTCAATACCAGGGTCTGTATCGATAATAATTTTATGCATAATTCTACAGCAATTTCGCGCCTATTTGTTGCCAGGAATCCGCTCGCTCAAATCCGTTTTGGTTCACATTATGCGGAGAGGTGAACATAATACTTCGCCCGTCGAAATGTTCCAGGTTATATGCGCGATCGTCTATCAGCACATCACCTTTGAGAATGTGTTTATCTCCGCAGAGAATTCGGTTCTTCCAATGGATAAAGGGAAAATATTCATCCAGCCAATCGCTCTTTTCCTGTAGCGAGTTAGGGAATTGCATAGCGGCGGAAGCAATGTATACTTCGTATTTGTCAGCCAATTCAGCCAGTACGGACTGGCTGTCCTTTATGGGCTCAAGTGTTCTGAAAAAGCCCGGTTGCCAGGCATGCTTCCTAACACTTTCCTGTCTTTCTTCCGGGACACTCTGCCAGACTTCTCCACCCATACATTGCTGACGGCTCAGGTTTTCCTTGAAATCCGTATTATACTGTACAATATGGGCTCCGTAGGTGTCCGCAATCACTTCGTCCATATCCACAAAAAGAATCATAGGAATATTTTTTTGCGAAGTACGACAAAATGGATTTGAAAATGAAATCCTTTTTAAAAGTTGACTTTTTGATAAAGCAAAGGGTCACTGTTTCAGGATATCCCTTATGATCTTAAGATGATGTTCCGTATGGATCTTAAGAAATTTCCTGGCAGTTCTTTTTCTCAAGTCTCCAAGGTATGGATGTGAAAAGTAAGAATCTGCCGGTAAGGAATCATAAGCGCTCAGGTTCTTGCGGGATTGTCTAAGTTGAATATATAGGCTATCTGTGATGATGAGATCCGGCGGCCTTACGATCTTTGGAGATTCCGCCCGCCCTCTTGGAATACGATTTGTGATTAGCACCAAAGACCTGCCTGGATTGAAGCTGGCCTTGTAATTATCCGGATCTGATCTTTTTACTGCTTTATATATCTCATTGATTGTCCTAAGCGTATGGTCCAGATGCCATGAGATTGGCACTTTAGAGACCTTAGGGTCCAGGCTGTCCCGAAACTTTATATAGGATTCCAACTCATTGAGTTCCGGACTGAGAAATTGAGTTTGTGCCATATTCTTTTGCCAATTGGAGAAGACAACCAGGGAACCCAAGATAAGGAATAGGCCAATGACCAGTGCCTTTAACTTCATGTTCTCAATAATTTTTGGTGTTTGGTCATTCCTGCCATCACCGATTTCATGATCCGTATTTTTCCCCATCTCGGAACCGTTCTCAGCCCAAACAAAAGGGTTTTTGTAAGACGTCCGGGGAAGACTGTCGGGCGTTTGCCAAGGGCCTTCAAAATGGGGATACCTATTATTTCTGGTTCCTGGGCATTGCCCATTTCCATATCAGCCCTCTTGGCAAATCCGCTTTTGACCGGGCCTGGTGCAGCGGTCAGTACAGAGACGCCATAGGGCTTAAGCTCGTGGTAAAGCGCCTCTCCCAGGGATTGTACATAGGCCTTTGATGCCGCATAATTTGCCGCATTCGGGACCCCCTGGAATCCGACAATGGAACTGAGCAGAATAATCCCTCCTTTTCCCCTCTCGGCAAAGCTTCGCGAAAAGTAATGGGTAAGCATGGCCAGGGCAAGGCAATTTACCTGAAGTAGCCTGAGCTCCTCAGCTGCTTCGTTCTGAAAAAACAGGCCTGATGTTCCATATCCGGCCGAGGCGACAAAGAGACCGATGTCCAGGTCGCTGGTGGCATCGATTAACTCGTATATCTCGGACATTGAAGAAAGATCAGCGACCACCGTCCTGGTCTTGATGGCGTATTCCGCTTGCAGCAGGGCAGAAAGGCCCTCCAATTGAATAGCCTGTCTTCCGGTAAGCACTAAGTTGATCCCGGATTCTGCCAGCCTCAAGGCGATTTCCCTTCCTATTCCCGAGCTAGACCCGGTTATCAGGGCCCAGGGCCCATATTGCTCCAGCAAATTTGCTTTTAATTTATTTGAAAGTCGCATATCAAATGGTTTAGATTATTTACTGTCTACACTGAGAGATTTATCCCAACCCCACCAAAAGGTGGTCCTTAGCCTGGCTGAAATGTTCCTGGAACTTAAGGCTTCGGACCTCCTCTTAAGCGGGTTTCGGGGGATCTTGTTTTTTGAATCCATGTGAAGCTTTTTAGAATTGGAAGCGGTAGCCGAAATCAGGGAAAAACCCTATCTGATCCACCTGGTCTATATTATTGGTCAACCTGTTATACCTCCGAACGAAGACATTCTCATTGGCGGTTACATTCTGCAGATCCACGTAAAACTGATGGGAGCGCTTTTTGTTACGGCTATTGATCTTTATCCCGAATTTTACATCCCAACGGAAATAAGCGTCGTACTGTTGGCTAAAAGCCAGGTCTTCCTGTAATACCTCGAATCCGGATATACGAGATGCTTCAAGGTCTACAGGGGTAAAATAGCGTCCGCCGGAGGTAGTAAACCTGGTATCTACAAACCAGATATTTTTTCCTGAAGGGCCGGTTTTAAACTCCTTTCCTGCCAAAAGATTCACTACATAACCGTTGTTAAAGGGAGAGTTTCGCTCAATACCATCGCTCCCTTCGTATTTGCTCTCAAAGAATGAACTGGTAAAGAGCCCGTAAAACCCCTGACTAAAGAATTTTTCGACGGTCAGTTCAATACCCTGGTTATAACCAGTGCCCTCGCTCACCAGGGAAACCCTGTCGTTGTCAAAACCAAAGTCTGCTCCTTCTGTTAAGGTAGAGTAACTGGAGGGGAAGGGCTCCACAGCTGCCTTGTCTATATCCTGATAGTAAAGCTCAAGTTTTCCCCTCCAATTGCTACCCAATTTAACATCGTATCCTAATACATAGTGTTGGCTTCGAACGAAGTCAAGGTCGGTGTTGGTTTGAACCAGTTCTCCATTCACCTCTTCATTTAGAAATAATATGGGAAGCGGAACGGTCTGTTGATGCAAACCATAACCCAGGTTCAACTTGTGGTTGGGCGCCAGCTGGTAACTAAGTGCTGCCCTGGGTTCCAGTGCGAATTGTTCGTTGAGGTTACTGTATTGGGCGTGCAGGCCGGCATTGAACGTAATGTCTTCAGTTAATCGGAACTGCCCCTGCACATAGGGTTGAACAAGCAATACATTTTCATCTATATCCCTAAAAGTGAATAAGTCGGGATCCCCGTCCCCATCAGCGTCTGGTTGTTCTTCCCGGTCTCTCAACAGGCTTTCCACCCCAAAATTTTCCAACAATACACCGGCCCGAATTGAGGTTCGATTGCTTAATTTAGAATTGAAAAGGGTGCTGAAAGTAAGCCTGGTCTCCGTATCATCCACCTCGGTATAGGCGATGATACGTTCTTCTGCGGTATCCTTGTTAAAATAGCGATTGGCGTCAAATTCGTTGCCGGAGAAAGAACCGGCCACTACAGTTCTGAGAAAGGAGTTCGACCCCAGTTTCAGTTGGTGTTTAAGTCCGGCTACGCCAAACCGCGAGATGACAAAGGCATCTTCGTCATCAGCAGCAAAAAGGTCGTCTTCGTCTATCTCATCACTTAAGAAATCGATATCTGAGGTTCCGAAAATCCCAAAAACTGAAAACCTGCCCGCGGCGCTCTTACCAAAATCAATATTAAAAGCAAGGTCATTGTAGTTTGGTACTGCACTGGTACCTCCTGCCCCGACTCCCAGAATACCAACCAGGGAGTATCTTGCAGCGATAAGAAAGGAACCGTTTTTCTTGCCCAAGGGACCTTCCGCGGTTGCCTCTACCCCTGTAAAGATTCCGGTTTGAAGTGCAAATTCGTAATTGTCCAGATTACCTTTTCTAAAGCCGAGATCAAAAACTCCACCTACCGCGTTTCCGTATTCTGCCGGAAAGGCGGAGGTAAGAAAGTCTGAATTTTTAAGCATGTTAGGATTCAAGGCGGAAACCGGACCTCCGGTAGTACCTGCAGTGGAATAGTGGTTAGGGCTTGGGATAGGGATGCCTTCCAGCCGCCATAACAGACCAGTTGGGGAATTTCCCCGAACTACGATATCATTCCTACTGTCGTCCGGTGCGGAGACTCCGGCAAAGTTGGCCGCCAGTCTCCCCACATCGCTGCGGCCGCCAGAGAAACGGGTCACTTCTTCCAATCCAAATTGCCTGGCGGAGACCGTGGCCAGTTTATTCAGGGCCTGATCTTTATTGGTGTCTGTGGTAAGGATCACTTCGTTCAGCTGATTAAAAGATTCTATTAGCAGAATATTCAAGAATACGTCCTTACCAGTGGTGACCTCAATATTGGGTATCGTGGAGCTTTCGTAACCTATATAGCTAATGCGGATCACTTGTCTGCCTATTGGGACATTGTTCAGGGAGAACCTTCCGTCCATATCGGTGATCACTCCAGTGGCCCTGTCCGCGTTTAAGAGTTCAATAGTGGCTCCATCCAGCGGGGTTTCCGATTGTTTGTCGATTACAAGACCTTTGATCGTTCCTGTCTGGGCGTATACCAGGTTGAGAAGGAATAAGAGGCTAAGGGTTAAAATGCTTTTTTTCATGACTTTCGATTTTGACTTTGTTCAAATCTGAAAAGTTTATTTCTGAGAGGAAATTGGAAAAACAGCAAACCGTATTATTTCGCATTGGGTTGTTGAGCTGATGTTTGAACAGGCATCAGACATAGGAAATGGTCCGGATCTCAGGTCAGCGGCCCGCGTGTCAGTTCAAGGTGGAATTCTACAATTCAACAGCCAATACCTTCCGTGAAGCTATCACTTCCGTATCTTTAGGCGAATATTGGCAAGCTAATGGCTGTAATCACAAAAAAAGGTATCAAGAAATTCGGATTCCGGGTGGGCGTCATCGTCGGGGTGTATTTGCTCATTAAGCTCACTATAGATCACAATTCCTTTAATAAGGAGCATATGGCGGATGGTGGATTTTTTAGTCCCGCCAGCCTTTTCTACTTCGGAACTGCTTTTTTCCTCTTTATGCTTACCTGGGAGAGTAATGATTGGCTGGTTCGAAGACAATTGAAGACCAGTAAGGGTGATGGCCTGGATCTAAGGAACAGTTTGCGAATACTTTTTGTAAATATGCTGTTCTTCATTCCAGCTGCTGCACTGATCTATTACCTCGGTATTTACGTATTTGACGAAATATGCCAAATCCATCCGGATGACCGAGGGTTGAGGTTCCGGATTGATTTCTTTAGGGCGATGTTACTGGGTTTCACAGTAATCGTATTCAATCTTTTCTACCATTCTATGCGACAGAAAAGACATATTGAACAAAAAATGGCAGATCTGACCCGTGAGGTAACCGCTTCCAAGTACAATTCCCTTAAGAGCCAGATCAGCCCGCACTTTCTATTTAACAGCCTGAATACACTTACTTCCCTGATGTATGAAGATCGGGATCTGGCCTCAGATTTTGTCTCACGGCTGGCCTCCAGTTATCGTTATATTCTGGATAATCGGGAAGAAGACCTGGTTAGCCTGGAAAAAGAATTGAATTTTCTGGATTCTTTTAATTTTATGATGAAAGTACGCCATAGAGAATCCATAAAAATTGAAACCAGGATAGACCTGGATCCCGGAGAATTCAAAGTTCCTACTTTGAGCTTACAAATGCTGGTTGAAAATGCGATGAAGCACAATTATTATTCTGCTGAAAGACCTTTGGAGATATACATTTCTACCATTGGCAAAGAAGCTTTGTCCGTAAAGAATAACCTTAGAAAAAGGGAACTTAGGGAAGAAACTACCCAACTGGGGCTAAAGAACATCCGAAAGCGATATTCTTTTTATACCAATAAACAAGTACTGATCCGCGAGGATCGGGGAGATTTTGAAGTGATTATCCCATTGTTGGACCGCGAAGCTGATAAAATGAAAATCCTAGCCATATCCTGAGTATGAAAGCCGTGATCGTAGAAGACGAACGAATTGCATCGCGGAGGCTTGCAAACCTGGTAAATGAGCTGGCACCGGAGATAGAGATTACAGGAGAGATCACTTCTGTGGAAAGCGGGCTTAAGTGGTTTGATGACAATCCTATGCCAGACCTGATATTCCTGGATATTCAGCTGAACGACGGCTATGGTTTTGATATACTGGATGCTATAGAAGATCATCCACCTGTAATATTTACAACGGCCTATAATGAATACGCCATAAGGGGATTTAAATACAATGGCCTGGATTACCTCCTGAAACCTATAGCCAAAGCTGATCTGGACAAGGCACTGAGAAAATACAGAAGGAGTAATAACCATTCGGATGAATTGATAAACCCTATAAAACTTCAGGAGCTCAAAGCGTTATTCCGTAAGGAGTACAAGCATCGTTTCATGGTAAAAGTGGGAAATCAGTTTAAAGCGTTCGATGTCGCCGATATAGCGTATTTCAAATCACATGAAGGCCTTATCTACCTCTATACTTTTGGAGGTCAGAGTTATCCGATCGAATATTCCATAGACCAATTGGAACAAATATTGAATCCTGTGCAGTTTTTCAGGATCAACCGCAAGTTCATGGTCGCGGTAAGCGCTGTAAAGGAAATACATACTTATTTTAACAGCCGTCTGTTATTGAAGTTGCAGCCTAAAGATGAGGATCAGATCATTGTCTCCAGGGAACGCACTACCAATTTTAAAAGGTGGCTGGATATGTAATCTGGCCCCTATTTCCTTAAATTCTGTTAATCCTTATTGCAATGGTGTAAAATGAAGTACCTTGTGTATACAATAACAAATACCTATGAGATCACTTAGAACAATGTCCGCTGCAATACTTCTATTGGTAGCATTCGGGCTTCAGGCACAGTCCAAAAAAGATAAGAAAATCATGAATGACGCCAAAAAGGCGAAGAAGACCCTGCTAAAGACCAGTCCTGGGTTAAAAAGCTTTTTTGATCAATCCGCAGGTTATGTGCTTTTTCCGAATGTGGGGAAAGGAGGCTTTATTATAGGAGGAGCTTCCGGGAATGGCGTAGTCTACGAAAACGGTAAGGCCATTGGAATGGCCAATCTAAAAAAATTGAATGTAGGCCTGCAGGCTGGTGGCCAGGCTATAATTGAGATCATCTTTTTTGAGACGGATGTGGACCTGATGCGCTTTAAAGAAGGGAAGTTCGCTTTTGCCGCTGAAGCTTCGGCCGTGGCTTTAAAATCAGGAGCAGCGGTAAATGCCAAATACAAAGACGGAGTGGCGGTTTTTGCATTACCCAAGGCCGGACTTATGGCGGATGCCTCCGTGGGCGGACAAAAGTTTGGATATAAGGCCTTTTAAGAAAAAACCCTTAGACTTCCCGGAGGGAGCTAAGGGTTTATGATTTTTGTAGCTAATGCTGTGGTCTAGTACCTGTAGTACTCAGGTTTGAACGGACCGTTTACACTTACACCGATATACTCTGCCTGATCTTCTTTCAGTTCAGTAAGTTCTGCACCCAAACGGGCAAGGTGTAATTTTGCTACTTTTTCGTCCAGGTGCTTTGGAAGCATATACACCTGATTTTCGTATTTGTCTGAATGGTTCCAAAGCTCAATTTGAGCCAGGGTCTGATTGGTAAATGAATTACTCATCACAAAACTTGGGTGTCCGGTAGCACACCCCAGATTTACCAGACGGCCTTCGGCAAGTACAATAACGTCTTTCCCATCAAGGGTATACTTATCTACTTGCGGCTTTATTTCGTCTTTGGTGTCGCCATAGTTCTCATTCAACCAGGCCATGTCGATCTCATTGTCAAAATGCCCAATATTACAAACGATGGCTTTGTCACGCATGGCTTTGAAGTGCTCTCCGCGAATAATATCCTTGTTTCCGGTTGAAGTAATCACCACATCGGCCTGACCAACTACAGACTCCAGTTTTTTAACTTCATATCCATCCATACAGGCTTGTAGCGCACAGATAGGGTCAATTTCAGTGACAGTCACAATGGCACCTGCCCCTCTGAAGGAGGCGGCTGTACCTTTACCAACGTCTCCGTATCCTGCAACTACAACGCGCTTACCAGCAAGCATGGTATCTGTGGCACGTCTTATGGCATCTACAGCACTCTCCCGGCAACCGTATTTGTTATCAAATTTCGACTTTGTTACGGAGTCATTCACATTGATGGCTGGCATGGGAAGGGTTCCGTTCTTTACCCTGTCGTACAGGCGGTGAACCCCGGTAGTGGTCTCCTCAGACAATCCTTTGATATCCGGGGTGAGCTCAGGATACCTGTCCAATACCATATTAGTGAGGTCTCCACCGTCGTCCAGGATCATGTTCAGCGGTTTGCGGTCTTCCCCGAAGAAAAGGGTTTGCTCAATACACCAGTCAAACTCTTCTTCAGTCATACCTTTCCAGGCATAAACCGGAATTCCGGCAGCTGCGATCGCTGCGGCGGCATGGTCCTGAGTAGAAAAAATGTTGCAGCTACTCCAGGTCACTTCTGCTCCAAGGGCGACTAAGGTTTCAATGAGTACAGCAGTCTGAATTGTCATATGCAGACATCCGGCTATTCTCGCTCCTTTTAATGGTTGCTGGGTTCCGTATTCTTCGCGCAAAGACATCAGACCGGGCATTTCGGCCTCAGCCAGTTCAATTTCCTTCCTTCCCCAATCTGCAAGGGAAATGTCCTTTACCTTGTACGGAACATAAGGTATTGTTTTGGTGCTCATATCTTTTTTTTTATTTTACTTTCGTTAAGTAGGAACCTTCAGAATGTCAACTGTCTAAGGTAGTGTAGTTGACCTCTCGAATTTCCCGCTTGCAAAGGTAATGATAACTTTGATCATCTCATGCCTCTTTATAAAAAAATATCGGTAAAACAGGGGGTTACGGCCTATGTCTGGAAGGTTACAGAGCCGGAAGATGAGCTTGCTTCTGAGGTAAAACTTACAGATGTTTGTCAGCGTCGGATGGATGGAATGAAGTCTGAATTGCATCGAAGGGCATTTCTTAGCATCAGGCATTTGTTGAAGCAGGTGGGGTATACGGATTTTGATCTTCATTATGATGATTTTGGGAAACCTCATTTAAAGGACGGGAATTTTATTTCCATATCGCACTCTCACGAATTCACAGGTATCATAGTCAGCAAGTCCAAAGAGGTTGGTATAGATATAGAAAAACAACGTGAGAAGATACTACGCATAGCCCATAAGTTTACGCCTATTGAGGAATACCGCACAATTGCAAACACAGAAGCGCTCATTCAGAAACTGACTATTGTCTGGGGTGCTAAAGAGTCGCTTTATAAGATTTACGCCACCCCGGGGCTTAGTTTTCTTCACCACATTTATATCAATGACTTTGCCATGTCTGCCATGGAGCTAAGTGGTGAGATCTTTTACAAGGGTAAAAAGTCAAATTACGAGATCTCCTTCCTGGAATTTGAAGGATTCACCTGTGTATATGCCTTAAAGATGGGTTGAATTGGGATAAGATCAAGTCCAGGTTTAAGTCTAAGTCTAAGGCTAAGTTTAAGTCAAAGTATAAGTATAAGTTTAAGTTCAGGCTGAATGCGGGGGATTCTGAATCCCTCCCCAATTTCAAGTTATTTGATTTAACTGCATTTTAAAAGCAGGAAAGGTGAAGATTAAGTCCAAGCCTAAGTTTAAGATCAAGTTCAATTTGGAAGGAAGACTGTTTACTGTTCACTGATTACTGTTCACTGATTACTGTTCACTGATTACTGTTCACTGATTACTGTCAAATGCCAACTGCTAACTGAATTCATCCTCCGAAGCCTTGGCGAAGGGGGACTGCCTACTGAACAAGGGGTTCTAAACCCCACCCCAATCTCAAGTTATTTGATTTGACTGCAATTCAAAAGCAGGAAAGACAATGAGTCAATATGAAAATGTGAAAATGAGGAGGTGGATTATTGGATTGTTGAAAAATGTGGAATTAATGAAATTTGAGAATGTGACAATTTTAAAATTTGAAGATTGGTAACCGCCTTGAACTGCCAGTTGAAAGCTTTTATGGACTAAATTCGCTAATCGCTAATCGCTAATCGCTAATCGCTAATCGCATATCTCATTTCTCAAATCGTATATCGTAAATCAGATATTGTATATCACCAATTTATGCTCCGTAAAGAAGTGAAGCAGAACTGTTCACTGTTTACTGTTCACTGATTACTGCTCACTGCCACTGCCCACCGTCAACTGCCTACTGCCAACTGTTCCCCCACTATACCTATATTTGCGGAATGAATAAGTAGATTTACCTTCATCTAAGCTTTGCCAATAGAAATGAATATCTCCGTAGAATTAACCCTAAGTCCGCTACAACAGGATTTTGAAGAACCCATCATCCATTTTATCAAGAGCCTGAGGTCCTCAGGTTTTACCGTGCTTGAAAATCCGTTAAGTACCCAGATTTACGGCGATTACGATCAGTTGATGAGCTTGCTTCAAAGTGAGATCAAAGCCGCTTTTCAGTTGATGGACAAGGGCTTACTGTACATGAAGATCGTGAAATCTGACCGCAGCGACTATGAGCCACATTTTTGACTGGATCTTTGCCCAATACGCAGACACCCCCGATTATTTGATCGTCCTGGAGATGATAGGGGTGCTCTTTGGTTTTCTTAGTGTTTGGTATGCTAAAAAGGAGAATATCCTAGTGTTTCCCACCGGTATTATCAGTACAGGAATTTTTGTTTATATACTTTGGATTTTTGGCTTACTCGGAGATATGCTTATTAACGCGTACTACTTCTCTATGAGCGTCTATGGCTGGTACGTCTGGACCCGAAAAGTGGATGCAACCCATTTTATCCCTATAACCAGGACAACGGATAAGGAAAAGGTATGGTCAATAGCGCTCTTCGGGGGTACCGTGATCTTTGTTGCTGTAGTCTATATCGTTTTTGAAAAATTTAATAATTGGACAGCCTACGTGGATACCCTGACTACAGCCATATTTTTTGTAGGAATGTGGCTTATGGCCCGCAAAAAGTTGGAGAATTGGACTTATTGGATCATAGGTGATATCATCTCCGTACCACTTTATTTGTACAAAGGACTTATCTTTACGTCCCTGCAGTATTTGCTGTTTACCGTAATTGCCGTTTACGGGTATATCGCATGGAAGAAGCACTTAAACAAAAGCCCACAGACCTTATTAAGGTAGTTGTATACGGCCCGGAATCCACTGGGAAAACTACTTTATCACAACAACTTGCAAGGCATTACAACACCGCATGGGTACCCGAGTATGCCAGGGAATATCTTCAGGATAAGTGGGACAGGGAACAAAAAACCTGCGAACCCGAAGACCTGCTTCCCATTGCAGTAGGCCAAATGCATCTGGAAAATTCCCTGTCGGAACAAGCCGAAGAACTGCTTATCTGCGACACGGATCTTTTGGAGACCAAGGTATACTCCGAGGCCTATTACGTTGGTTACTGTGATCCGCTTTTGGAGAAATACGCTCTGAAAAACAGTTATGACCTTTATTTTCTAACTTTTATAGACATTCCCTGGGAGAAAGACGACCTAAGAGACAAGCCTGATGAGCGGGAACGCATGTTCCAATATTTCAAGCAAACACTTGAAAAATATGATAAGAAATTCGTTACTTTAAAGGGAGACAAAGAGTCCCGCTTATCTTTGGCAATACACCATATTGATAAACTACTGAAGAAATGACGACATTCTCAGCGCAAGATTTGCAATTACTCGCTAATAAGGACATCTCTCAAAAGCAAGTTCTGGATCAGATTGAAACATTTGAAGAAGGAATTCCCTTTGTTGAACTGGCAAAGCCTGCAATTGTATCAGACGGTATACTAAAGTTTACCGAGGCCGAAGAAACCGCGTTGATTTCGGACTTTGATGCCCATAAAAAAAATACGTCTCTGCTGAAGTTCGTTCCGGCCTCAGGAGCAGCCTCCAGAATGTTCAAAGCATTGTTTGCGTTTCTGGATTCATATGATCCAAAAGAAGATCTTGACAGCTTTATTGAGCGTACCGGAAATGCACAGCTCAGGAACTTTTTTAACGGTCTCAGCCGCTTTCCCTTTTATAAGAAGATAGAGGAACGCCTAGAGGACAAAAAATTGTCTGAAAATGAGAAGGCCGTCCATTTTGTCCGGGAAATGTTGTTGGAAGAAGGCCTCAATTTTGGATTTTACCCCAAGGGTTTGTTGCCTTTTCACGACTATGGAAAGTACACCGCCACTCCTTTTGAAGAACACCTAAAGGAGGCCAGTGATTATGCTGCTGTAGATGGGGAAGCACATTTGCATTTTACCATCTCAGAACAACACATATCCCTGTTTTCAAAAGAATTTGAGGCTATAAAAGAACGGGTTCTGGAAGAGACCGGAACGGAATATCACGTTAGCTATTCTTACCAAAAAGCCTCAACGGATACTATAGCTGTTACCCTGGAAAATGAACCTTTCAGAAATTCTGATGGCACTATACTATTCCGGCCAGGAGGTCATGGAGCACTTATTGAAAACCTCAACGAACAGCATGCGGATATTATCTTTATTAAAAACATAGACAATGTAGTAGTACCCAAATACGCGGTTGAGGTGGGCAATGGCAAAAAAGTACTGGCAGGCCTTCTCTTGCGGCTGCAAAAAGAGACTTTCAGAATGGCCGAATTACTGGAGACCGGGACCCTGGAAGTGGGTCAGCTGGAAGAGATCAAAGCTTTTTTGGAAGACCAACTCAATGTACGCTTTTCGGAGAAATTCTCAAGTTTTAGTATCGCAGAACAAATAGAAGTACTTAAAGATAAGATCAACAGGCCCATTCGTATTTGTGGGATGGTTAAGAACGAAGGAGAGCCAGGTGGTGGACCATTCTGGATCACAGATCGCCATGGGCACGTATCCCTACAGATTGTTGAGTCTGCCCAGGTGGATATGTCAGACGAAACACAAGAGGGTATTTTTAAGGGTTCCACCCATTTCAATCCGGTTGATTTGGTTTGCGGTGTTCGGAATCACAAGGGTGAGAAATTCAATCTCCTGAATTTTGTGGACAAAAAGCAAGGCTTTATTACCTCCAAGACCCAGGAGGGAAAAGAGCTCAAGGCTCTGGAGTTACCCGGACTTTGGAATGGCGGAATGGCCTTTTGGAATACGGTGTTTGTAGAAGTACCCTTAGTTACCTTTAACCCGGTAAAGACGGTGAACGATCTCCTAAAGCCTGCACACCAGGTCTGACACATCCCTAATTGATCATTCTTGTCTGAATGAACAGCGGTAGATAAGTGTGTAAATCTTACACACTTTTAGAATCGCTTACACAGCATTATACATTCCTTAAAGCTTTACTAAGACAAACAAATATCTGTAAATCAGGAGTTTAAAATGATTTTGGCCTAAAGCGGCCGATGGCATCATTTTTTCTCTCACAATAGCGATTACAAAACAAGGTTTAATTAAAAACACATGAAATGAAAAAATTAGTTTTGATTATCGCATTGGTTGCCGGAAGCTTTGCAACTTTTGCTCAGGATACTGAAGAAGTACAGGCAACCGCCACAGAAGTAATGGAAGAAGCACAAGACAATTTTGCTGCTATTGAAGTCGCTGAACTTCCTGCTGCAATTACCGAGGCTCTGGCCAAGGATCACCCTGATGCTACTATCAGCAAAGCTTATACTAATGAAGAAGGACAGTACAAGCTCGAAGTTGCCAAGGCTGACGGTACAGAGGTTACCCTTTACGCCGATGCCGAAGGTAACTGGTTAGAAATGTAATAAGTAAGCGTTTTTTATATAGAGTTAATTAGTTTTTGGTTAGTTTGGTTTAGAAAGCCCCTGGAGGAATTCCTCCAGGGGCTTTCTTTTTTATGTGACTTTTTTCAAATGACGATGTCTAGCCGTATAAGTAAAGAGAACATATGTTGTTAAGACAGTTTTTTAGCTCAGTTCTTTGGGCTCTGGCCTGGGTGTTATGCCTGATTTTTGCCTCCTGGCAGCTTCAGGATGAGGAATCTCAGCAGTGGGTAAATGAACATACTGAGCAGCAGGTTGAATTGATTAAAAGACAAACTGAGGTAGCAACTAAAGCAATTGGTGATTAAAAATCAACCCTGGGGAACGATGGCTAACACTGTTCAGTTCTCTCGTGAGTTGAACCGGGCTATAGAAGGTCTATACTAACCGCCTTTTACGTTTGTGTGTAAGTAGCTATATGTTAAATTCCATGTTCAATTTGAACTGTCGTTAGACTTCATGGACTGGTTGGTTTTTAAGCCCTGAGATCCGGATGACTCCTGCGGTCATAGCTGTGTGATCAGGGCTCTTTTTCGTGTAGATTTTACACAACTTTGGGATGGCTTTCCCACAATTACACACCTCGTAATTATGGCATCGTAATAATAAAATAATGACAATCAGTGAGTTAAAAAGAAATTTATGTTCATGAAATTCTTGGTATCATATTTTCAATAGACCAGAAGAGTTTAATTAGAAAGAACATAAAATATATCATCATGAAAAAATTAATTTTTGCAGCAGTATTGTCACTTGGAAGTCTAACGGCCTTCGCTCAGGATGCAGAAGAGGCTCAGGCAGATGCCACTGAAGTTGTAGCAGCTGCTCAGGACGACTTTTCTGAAATAGCTGTGGAAGAACTACCGGAAGCAGTAACCGCTGCCGTGGCAAAGAATTACCCGACTGCAACTATAAATAAAGCATACGTTAACGAGGCGAAGCAATTCAAACTGGAAGTTTCTTTAGAAGATGGTACTTCCGGAACCCTATACGCTGACGAGAACGGAAATTGGATCGAACAATAAAAATAACTTGAGTTATTTGTTTTGTATCAAGTTGGTTTGGTTAGAAGGGGGTCGTTACGGACGGTCCCCTTCTTTTATTAGGAGATTTGGCAACCAGCTTTATTAAGTTTGAAAAACATTCAATCTGAACAAGATTGAAACCCCAGCCCCGCATAAGACGGGGCTTTTTATTTGGCAAATGGCATTCTGATCTTAAGGGATCGTCCTCATATTTTTTCGTTTTCTTCTAGTCTTCATCGCGTTTTTTTACGTACATAGATAACAGGAAAGTTTTTATGCCAAACATCTTGATCATCGAAGACGATGCTGCCTTTTGCCAGATGCTCCAAAGGTTTTTGACTAAAAAGGGTTATGAGGTACAAAGCAGCTTTACTGCCCCGGATGCCAAAGAAAAATACAGAACCAACACTTTTGACCTGGTGCTAACGGATCTGCGGCTACCCGATTGCAATGGTATTCAGTTACTTGCAGATATTAAAGCTACTTCTCCCCAAACTGCAGTTGTGCTAATGACCGGTTATGCGGAGGTTGGATCGGCAGTAGAAGCCATGAAACAAGGGGCTGCGGACTATATATCCAAACCATTTACCCCTGAAGAAGTGGTTGAAGTGATCGAGAACGCCCTGAAACCTGAAAAAAGCAGCAAGAATTCTTCTAAAAACCCAAAGAAACAGGAATCCCAAAAGACCACTGAAAATTTTACCATGATAAATGGTATAAGTGAGGCCTCTAAAAAGACCAATGAATACATCAAATTGGTAGCCCCTACGGATATGTCAGTGCTGATCACTGGCGAGAGCGGTACTGGGAAAGAGGTCAGCGCAAGGGCCATCCACAATAATAGCCCAAGAAAGGATTTTATGTTCGTTGCCGTAGATTGTGGTGCCATACCCAAAGAACTGGCTACAAGTGAGTTTTTCGGTCATGTTAAAGGCAGTTTTACCGGGGCTATTGAAGACAAAGTCGGGCATTTTGAAGCAGCTAACGGCGGAACCCTTTTCCTGGATGAAGTTGGAAATCTATCTTACGAGAACCAGATCCAATTGCTCCGGGCACTGCAGGAACGAAAAATTAAAAGGGTAGGGAGCACCAGGGAGGTAGCCGTAGATGTAAGGATCATAACCGCTACTAACGAAGATCTCCAAAAAGCTGTTGAAAAAGGGGTGTTCCGCGAAGATCTATACCATAGGCTGAACGAATTTTCAATTGCAATCCCTTCGCTCAAGGAACGAAAAGATGACATCCTGCTTTTTGCAAACCTGTTTCTGGATAAGGCCAATCAGACCCTCGGGAAAAAGATCCTTGGCTTTTCTGATGAGGTTACGGAGCTTTTTTACAGCTACCGATGGCCAGGGAATCTAAGAGAGCTCAAAAATGTAATCAAAAGAGCTGTGCTACTTTCCTCAGGAGAAACTGTAAACACGGAGGTGCTGCCAGGGGAATTGCTACAACCTCAAGCCGAAGAAGCTATTTCTGCTGATGAATTCTCCAGAGCGGATTACGAAAAAGAACAGATCATTAAAGCGCTTAAACAAACCAACTTTAACAAATCCAAAGCGGCTAAATTACTCCGGGTTACAAGGAAAACGCTTTATAATAAGATCAATTACTATAAGTTGGACTTTTAGAGATTCGCTCTTTTAGCGAATCCAATAGGGCTTTGGTGGTTGTCTCTAACCGCTGCAAGAAGGCTTCCAAAGGCATGTTTGCCTCAAGTTCTGATTCCTCAATTACCTCAAGTTCCTCCAGATCCTTTACCGCTTCCGCTACTTTGAGTTGGCGGAACATAGGTAGCATCCTATGGGCTATATCATTGATATTCCCAAAATCCGATCCTGAAATAGCCTCGGACAATTTGGCCAGATTAGTCTCCGTATCCTTTATAAATGTATATAACACTTCGTCCATAGCAGCGGTGTTCTCACCAAGAAAAGAAGCGATGACATCCAGACTGTAAAGACCGCCCTGTTCTTCAGTCGCGATTGTTTTTTCGTTGCTTTCTTCCAATGAAAAATGCGAAGGGAACAACTGTTGAAGTACTTCCAGGAATTGCTGCTTGGTAAAAGGCTTGCTGATCACTTCGGCAAAACCCTCTTTTTTGTAGCGGTCCGGGTTTAGATCCCGTCTTCCGGTCATTGCCAGCACCGCCTGGCCTTTGAAATGGTTGTATGCTTCAGAATTAAGTCGTTTTAGCACTTCAAAACCATCTATCCTCGGCATTTGAATGTCCGTTAATACCATATTGTAATCCAGCGAAGCATCAGTCGTGATTTCCTCAAAATCCGAAAAAGTATGCGCCTGAATACCCAATCCGCTACAAACCTCCTTTAAGAGTTGCAAAAGGGAGCTGTCATCATCAATGATCAGTATGGTAAAAGGTTTGGATAGGCGGATCAGCTTCTCTTTTTGTTTAACGACAGGAATTTCCGAGATCTTCAAAGGCAACTCCAGGATAAAGGTGCTTCCCTTCCCTTCCTCACTTTGCAAATTGATGGAACCTCCTAGCAGTGTAGCCAGTTTTTTGGATATGGTCAATCCCAGACCGTACCCACCGTATTTTTTTTCAATATCTACTTCTGCCTGGGTGAATTCCCTGAATATATATTGTTGTTTTTCTTTTTGAATCCCTATCCCACTGTCAATCACCTTGATAACAACCATACAATTTAGATCCTGAACCTTTGTAAAACTGGCCTCCAGCTTTACATGGCCTTTATGGGTGAATTTGTAAGCATTGCCCACAAGATTCGTGACAATTTGCCTGATTCTATGTGGATCTCCAATAACAGGTTTCTCCAGTTGCTCGTCAATGTCAAGTATAAGTGAAACCGGCTTATTCCTATACAACTCTCTTAAATTTTCTGCTGTTTGATGTAATACTTCAGACAGAATAAAAGGTATGGTCTCTACCTTGATTTTCCCTGCCTCCAGTTTAGAAAAATCAAGCAGGTCGTTAACCAGGCTCTCTACGTACTCCGATGAGGACCGCACTTGCTTGAGGTAAAGGCGCTGTTTTTCTGACAGTTCGGTACTGTCTATGAGTTCGGAATATCCGCTAATAGAACTCAAAGGCGTTCTCAGGTCATGGCTAACCGTAGAGATGAGTTGCTCCCGGCTTTTCAATAGAGATTCGGAATATTTCTTTTCCTGTTCAAGTCGTTGCCTGTAGGTTTGAATTTTCCAGAAATCCCGGTTGATCAAAAAGGTAAAAACCCCTACGATAAGGAAGCCCAGAAGGGCTGCCAGCCCGGCCAGTCTTAAACTTCTTCTTACCGCCGCTTGTTTACGGACGTTCGCATTATAGGTATTAACCATAACCTCCTGTTCAAAAGCGGCAATGATACTCCTTAGCTTTTGGGAGAGTTCCATATCATTTTGGTTGATCTTGGCCTCTTTCTGTTCCAGGGAACGCTGCTTTCTGGAATCTGTAAGTTTTGCCTGGTTCAGTAGGGCCTTGGAAACGTTCAATATGGAGTCTACCTTTTCCGCATTCATAGGATCGTTCTCATTTTTAGGAACGTTTTCATTCAGATAATCCGCAATGTCCCGAATTACGCTTTGAGCCTTGGGCGAGAGCTCCGAGAGATTGGGAGCCAGGGCTTCCGGGGTGATTCTACCCAAAGAGGCTTCCATGCGTTTGAATTCCTCCAGGGCCGCATCCAGGGAGCTGTTAGCGTCGTTTCTGGCCTTGAGGTTTCGCAATTCGTTGCTATTGGCCACTTTTTGAAGCAATAGCGTCTGTACACTATCCAGCAAGCCGATCTGATAACTGCTTTCCGAAAGCCCTTTAAGAGTATCGATCTCAACACATATGGAATCAATTTTTAAGGAGTAGGCCTTGAAATTCGTGCCAGTCTTGGTCTGTAAAGCCAGCTTGGAAAGGCTCTCTGCTTCGTACAAGCGAGTGAGTAAAGAGCTGGTTTTTAATAATTTGGAATCGCTTTGGTCTACGGTTTCAGGAAAGAGATACACCTTGATCTCAGAAAAGATAAAAAAACCGATAACCGTAGTGAGTATACCCAGAACAATATAGCTAAGCACAATTTTTAGGTTGAATTTGTTCCTGGATCTCTCGTTCATGTGGCGGATTCGTTGTGGGGGTATGATATACATACGAATTATCGGGTGTATATGGCTTATTTCAGCCATCAAATTATTTTGAGCTTTATTGTGATTAATTCGAATTAGACATTATTTTTGCACCATCTCAAAGGGGTGCTTAAATTTTGCAGCCATCCGGTAAATCCTGAAGTTGTAAAGGCAAGCTGAGATCATACCCAATGAACCTGGGCGGGTAATGCCGCCAAGGGACCGGGCGTTAAGGCGATATCACCAGATATTGTTATCGCGCAGTAACAGTTAGTTCTAAGACCACTGTCTTCGCGGGGAATGCGCTCAAAAATCAATGTATAACCAGAATAATAGCCCCTTTTATTCGTGAAATTATTTGCGAATGAAAACTATTGTTATTACAACCGCATGCTTCTTCCTGGCGGCGACTACTTTTGGCCAGGAACAGTCCAGGGACAGCCTGGAAGGAAAAAAAATTGTCCTGGATGAAGTGCTGGTCTCTGCTGTCAGGGTCACTAAGGAGTCACCAGTTACTTTTTCCAATCTTGACAAAGAACGAATTGCACCAAGAAACCTGGGTCAGGACATACCCATCCTGATGAATTTTCTACCCTCGGTGGTTACCACCTCCGATGCCGGGGCGGGTATTGGATATACGGGTATCCGGGTTCGCGGAAGCGATGCTACCCGTGTAAACGTCACCATTAATGGAATTCCCTACAATGATTCCGAATCTCATGGGACATTTTGGGTGAATATGCCTGATTTCGCCTCTTCTACCGAAAATCTTCAGTTGCAGCGTGGGGTAGGAACCTCCACCAATGGGGCCGGAGCCTTTGGGGCGAGCCTTAACCTGCTCACCGATGCCGTCTCGGAAGAGGCCTATGCGCAGGTAAATACCTCAGCCGGGAGCTTCAATACCTTTAGGAGCAATGTAAAGTTCAGTTCCGGGATACTGAGTGATCATTTTGAAGTATCCGGTCGCCTGTCCCGCATCATTTCGGACGGCTATATAGACCGTGCATCCTCTGAACTGGAATCTTATTTTCTTCAGGGCGCGTATAAGGATGATAACACTCTGATCAAAGCCCTGCTCTTTGGCGGGCATGAGATCACCTATCAGTCCTGGTTTGGGATTGATGCGGCTACCCTGGCGGCAGACCGTACTTTTAATCCGGCCGGAATGTACACCGACGAGAATGGCAACACCCAATTCTATGAGAACGAGGTAGACAACTACAAGCAAGATCATGCGCAATTGCATTGGAATGAAGTAATTTCACCGGAATGGAGCACTAATATCGCATTGCACTACACCAGGGGGAGAGGGTTTTTTGAACAATTCCGGGAAGATGATGATTTTGCTACCTATGGATTTGTACCCTTCCTGATGAATGGTACAGAGGTAAATACCACCGATCTGATCCGAAGACGCTGGCTGGACAATGACTTTTATGGAACCGTTTTTTCTGCCCAGTACGAAAAAGATGCCTGGAAAACCATCCTGGGAGGAGGTTACAACATCTATAAGGGAGATCACTTCGGAGAAGTAATCTGGGCACGAATGGCTGGAAGCGGAGATATTCGCGATCGATATTACGATGATAATTCTGAAAAAACCGATCTGAATCTCTTTGCTAAAGCCCATTATCAGCTCAATTCACACTGGAGACTGTTCGCGGATATGCAATATCGCAGGGTGGGGTATGAAGCAAACGGGGCCGATACCGGAATCGTGGATGATACCTTTTCTTTTTTCAATCCAAAGGCAGGTATTACCTACGACCTGAATAAGAACCACAACTTTTACTTTTCCTATGCCCGTGCCAACCGGGAGCCCAACCGGAACGATTACGAAAATGGGAATCCGAGGCCGGAACAACTGAATGATTATGAGTTGGGTTGGCGTTTTGTCTCCCCCAAGGTGCAATTGAACACCAATGTTTATTATATGCGATATAAAGACCAATTGGTGCTCATCGGAGAACTCAATGACGTGGGTGCTCCGCTCAGGGCGAATGTAGGGGACAGCTACAGGCTTGGCCTGGAGGTGGATGCAGATCTTAGCCTGGGAAGTCAATTCAGATGGCAGCCTAACGCTGCCCTAAGTACCAACAGGAATGTGGATTTTGTATTTCAAAGGGATGGGGTTTTAGAAAACCTGGGAAATACCAACATTGCCTTTTCTCCAGGGATCATTCTGGGGAACAGGCTGGTGTATATGCCACAGGAAAAGCTTCAGATAGCTGTACTTACAAAATTTGTAGGCAAACAATATATGGGGAATATAGACTCTGATGTTTCGGTATTGGACAGCTATTCCCAAACAGACCTGAACATCCAATTTGAAATTCCAACGGCATCCTTTATCAAGAGTATTGTGCTTTCAGGCCTCGTTAACAACATTTTTGATGAAAAGTATGTCTCCAATGGCTATTTTTTCACCTTCGATGATGATTTTACGAATCCGGGAACGGTCACAACTGTAGAAGGTGCCGGTTTCTACCCACAGGCGGGGATCAACTTTTTGGTTGGAGCTGCGGTTAATTTTTGAGATAACATATTGTCTAGTTGGAAATGACAACGGAGCCCCCGCTAAGGGTTGCCCTGTATTCCAGCATATCGTAATACCGGCTTCCGTCATCCGGGCGATCCAGTTGTTGTCCTGTAAACAGGCTGTATTCGAAGTTTTCGCAGGAACAAATGGCGTTCTGACCCTCAATGGTCATGGTGGAGCAGGAATTTGGAGCGTGGTTGGGGCAGCTGGCTTCGAATGCCCGGAAGATGTCGAATCCGGTATTCATCACAAAAACACCTCGTGTGCCGACGCCCTGGCTATTCACGTATACCGCGTTCCCCGGGTTGGTAAGCGGGCTGTACAGCGGTAGATTGAGATTCAGATCGAAGCGAAAGTTTATTTCCTGTAAAAAGGGGTTACGCCTTTCATTGTCATTGTCGCAGGCCAATAGGAAAACCAGCAATATCAGGGCACTAATTCTTCGCATTCCGAGGGATCATTTAAGTGTTTCCAGACAAAAGTGAACAAAAATTCCGTATCTTTGCGTTAAATCCTCTCTAAAAAACCGGCTGATAGCAGGGTATTCGAAGGGGATTTTCTATTTATAACGTGAAACCTGTCGGTAAAAGTGCCTGAGAGGTCTCCCGTTTATTGTATTAACTAAAGGAGGAAGTCATGAGCAAGGTATCTTACTACACTGCAGAGGGATTAAAGAATCTAAGAGATGAGCTGAACCATCTGAAGGATGTGGAACGGCCTAAAGCATCACAGGCCATTGCAGAAGCAAGGGATAAGGGAGACCTGTCGGAAAATGCCGAGTACGATGCGGCTAAAGAGGCCCAGGGTTTGCTTGAGCTTAAGATATCCAAATTAGAGGAGACCCTGGCAAATGCCCGGCTTATAGACGAGTCTCAATTGGATACCTCCAAAGTACTGGTGCTCTCGACGGTGAAACTGAAGAATCAGCAGAACGGTATGGAGATGACCTATACCCTGGTAGCCGAAAGCGAAGCAGATCTTAAATCGGGTAAAATATCTGTAACCTCACCTATCGGAAAAGGGCTTTTGGGCAAACAGGTAGGAGAAGTAGCCGAGATTACCGTTCCTAACGGGGTTTTGAAATTCGATATTTTAGAGATTTCCAGATAAGGTGGTAAAAACCTCTTGATATCAGAGGTTTTTTGTTTCAATTATTATTTAGATATTTGTCTAAATATATAATTGTATGAATCATATTTTCAAAGCACTCAATGACCAGACCCGAAGGGACATTTTGATGCTTTTGAAAGAGAAGGACCTTACAGCAGGGGAGATCGCTGATAAGTTCAGTATCTCAAAACCCAGCATCTCGCATCATCTGGATATACTGAAGCGTGCAGATCTGGTTTATAGCGAGAAAAAAGGCCAGTTCGTGCATTATTCCATAAACACCACCATAATAGATGACATTTTACAATGGATATTCAATCTTAAAAACTAGGTCATGAAAATCAGTTTCAAAAAAGAAATTCCCCTGATAATTGTTGCACTACTGCCTTTTGCCTATCTGGCATATGTATGGAATTCACTGCCCGAAAAAGTTCCGCTACACTACAATATGGAGGGAGAGGCAGACCGTTATGGCGATAAGGCGGAACTGCTGCTTATCCCCTTCTTATTACCAGTCCTTATATACCTTATTTTGCTGATGGTGCCAGCAATTGATCCCAAAGGCAAGATCCAGAAAATGGGTAACAAATATCAACAGCTCAGATTTATTTTGGTCTCCTTTATGTCTGTACTGGCCTTGTTCATTCTGTTTATGGTTTCAAGCAATTCGAATTCCTATCTCAACCTGATCTATGCCTTGCTAGGATTTCTATTCGTTTTACTAGGCAATTACTTCAAAACCTTAAAACCTAACTACTTTATCGGTATTCGTACTCCCTGGACCCTGGAGAACGAGACTGTTTGGAAAAAGACCCATATTCTCGGAGGTAAACTTTGGTTTGTAGGAGGTTTACTCATCGTATTGTGTTCCTTCCTGATCAGTGGAAAGGCCTTTTTCGTGTTCTTTATCAGCGCGGTTCTTCTATTGGTGCTGATACCTTTTGTTTATTCCTACCTGGAGTTTAAAAAACTGGAGAAGGTCTAGTTCGGATAATGAGGGGTTTTGGCTATCTTAGATTAAAACTAAGAAACCTATGTCGAGCATTTTCACCAAAATTGTCCGGGGAGAGATTCCCAGCTATAAGATTGCAGAAAATGATGATTATTTTGCTTTCCTGGACATCAACCCGAATTCCAAAGGGCATACGCTTTGCATTCCAAAAAAAGAAATAGATAAGATCCTGGACCTGGACCGCGAAACCTACCTGGGGTTAATGGATTTTTCCCGAAAGGTCGGAAAAGCCATTGAAGCCGCGGTCGACTGTCAGCGGGTTGGAATAACGGTGATCGGGCTTGAAGTACCCCATGTACACGTACATCTCATTCCATTGACCAGTATGGCTGATGCCACCTTTCAGCGAAAAGTTTCCATGGAACCCGCGGAATTTGAAGCGGTGGCCGAAGCCATCCGTGCTAAACTTGAATAATGCCTTCCCGGTAAAGATATACGCCAGTGCCGGCCAGGGCAATCAATAATACCAGAAGTAAATAGAACAAGGCTGTGAATTTTACCGCGCTGGCCTTTGGAGTGACCATTTTTTGGTAGTAATCAAAGATCCGTTCAATATCATCGGTCCAATTTACAGGATAGATCACTGAGTCGCACTTATTACACTTGATCTGACTCGATACCTGAGCGGTGATCCTGTGAAACAATCGGTTATGCGTGTGCCGCTGATAAAAAGTAAGTTTCATGTCCCGGTTATAACACTCAGGGCAATTGTTCGTGATTTCAGCCTCTTTCAAGACAACTAAGGATTCCTTTTTCATGATCAGGGGTTTACTTTAAGGGAAATCTGCATTACAGTCCCCTCCTTACTCGAAGTAAGCACTTTGATCCTGCCCTTGTGGTACTCTTCCACAATTCGTTTCACCAGCGAAAGCCCTAGCCCCCATCCTCTTTTTTTTGAGGTCACCCCGGGATTGAATATAGTTTGGTAATCACTTTTCGGGATCCCGTGGCCGGTATCTGAAACCAGTACATTGACATACCGGCCTTCAGGTACGATCTCAATGGAAATACTTCCCTTGCCTTTCATAGCATCTATGCCGTTCTTAACCAGATTTTCAATGGTCCAGTTATACAAAGAACTGTTTAAAAGAACCGGAAGTTGGGTCACTTTGGAATCGAAGGTGAAATGGATCAATTTGGAACTGCGCAGTTTTAGATATTCGTAAGCGCACTTGGTTTCTGCTACAATGTCTTTTTTTTCAAGTTTAGGTAGCGATCCGATCTTTGAGAATCGTTCCGTAATGGTTTGGAGTCTGGTAATATCTTTCTCGATTTCCTGGCTGATCTCAGGGTTGATCTCTTCTGCTTTCAGCAATTCGCTCCAACCCAGTAAGGAAGTCAGAGGAGTTCCAATCTGATGAGCGGTTTCTTTGGCCATTCCGGCCCAGAGCTTATTTTGTTCCGAAGCTTTATTCGTTTTAAAGAAAAAGAAGATCACAGCCCCAAAGAGAAATATGATCAGCATCAGGGCAATAGGATAGTATTTTAGCTTATTGAGCACCTCTGAATTCCCGTAGTACAGCGTGGCCAGGTGCTCTCCCTTATAATCTATGGAAATTGGGGTGTTTTCAGCACCGAACCTGGCTATTCGGCTCTTGATATAATTGGTGTCCTGAGCCTCTTCCTCCGGTATATTATTGGTTTTGGTAGATCCGTCCTTGTTGACCAGGATCATAGGGGTAGAGGTGTTGTTTTGGAATATCTTTACGTGTAGGTTCCCCAGATCACGGTCTTCCGAAGACTGTAGCAGCTCCGATTGGGCGGTGGCCCAGATCTCCATTTTGTGCCGCTCTTCTTCCTTAAATTTTTTAAAAAAACTATTGGTATTCCACAAAATAAGACTTACGATAACAAAAGATGCTATCAGCAAAACAAGGTTGGAAGTTTTCCTTTTCGAACTAAAGTTCATCCAATGGCTTAATAGACCTTAAAGATAACTCAATTTGGGCTAAAATGTTGTATTGGACCTCTCTCGAAAGGTTTTAAATAGCTCACAATTTATGTACCTTTACCGCCTATGAATAAAACCATTTCTATCGTTCCTTCGGAGCTCTCAACAGGAGAATTACACGGCTATCTGTTAGGGGCGGTAGGGCCCAGGCCAATTGCTTTTGCAAGTACCATCAGTGAATCCGGGGTTCCCAATTTATCACCCTTCAGTTTCTTCAACGTTTTTAGCGCGAATCCCCCCATTCTGATCTTTTCCCCTGCCAGGCGTGTAAGGAACAACACCACAAAGCACACCCTGGAAAATGTTATGAATACCATGGAGGTGGTTATCAATATTGTGAACTATGACATCGTCCAGCAGATGTCGCTCTCCAGTACAGAATATCCGGAAGAGATCAATGAGTTTGAAAAGTCCGGGCTTACCATGCAGGAATCAGAACTGGTAAAACCTTACAGAGTTGCGGAATCTCCGGTGCAGTTTGAGTGCAAAGTGACCAAAGTGGAACCGCTGGGGGAAGAAGGGGGTGCAGGGAACCTGATCTTTTCCGAAGTGGTCAAAATGCATATACACCAGGCTGTCTTAAGCGAAAATGGCGGGATTGATCAACACAAGATCGATCAGGTGGCCAGGATGGGAGGAAATTGGTACAGCAGGGCCAGGCTCGGAATGTTTGAAGTTCCCAAACCGCTTTCCACACTTGGAATTGGCGTAGATCAAATCCCTGAACAAATTAGATCCAGTAAAGTTTTAACCGGGAACGACCTGGGCTTATTGGGCAATATAGAACAACTTCCCAGTCAGGAGGAAGTAATAGCATTCAAGGAGTCCTTCGTTGAGATCAAAGAGCTATTAGATGCAACTGATGAAATTAGCCTGCATCGAAGAGCCCAGGAATACCTGAACGAAGGAGAAGTGCTTTCTGCCTGGAAATTATTACTGGCTGCAGATACCATCTGACAATGAAAGGATTAAAGCGAATACAGCTATTTGAATTTGAAGACTTTGAATGGTTTCCAGGATGGTTACGGTCTTGTATGACCAGGCTCATCGTAATACTCCAGAGTATGATCCGCACGGATCAGGCCATAGCTGTACTCATAGCCAGGGTGTATAAGGAGAAGGGTATAATGCCTATCGTAGATCTGGGGTCCGGTGCAGGAGGGATGATGCCGGATGTTCTTGGGTTACTCAAAAAACAGGGATACGATTCGGCCACACTATTGATGACAGACCTGTATCCCAATGAACAGGCCATAGCAAAATTCAACGGAAAGGAAGATCCTTCCGTCCGTTATTCGGAACAATCTGTAGACGCCACCAACATGAGGCAAAGCCCGGAAGGCCTTAAAACCATGATGAACAGTTTTCATCATATGAGACCTGAGCAGGCCAAAAAGATACTTGCAAGCGCCAAAGATGCCAGAACTCCACTCCTGATCTACGAAATGGGAGAAAACAAAATGCCATTGTTCATTTGGTGGTTGTTTTTACCGCTTTCACTACTGATCCTGATGATCATGGTGCTGTTTATGACACCATTTGTTAAACCGATGACCTGGCAACAGCTCATTTTTACGTATCTTATACCCATTATACCAATCTGTTATGCCTGGGACGGGCAAGCTTCAATGCCCAGAATGTACGCTCTCAAAGACATCGACATTTTGCTGGAGGATTTGCATGGCAATGACTACAAATGGGAACACGGTGCGGCATTAAAACCAGACGGAAAGAAACAGGGAACCTACATTTTAGGACTACCCGTAAATTAAACTATAGAATTTTAATAATTAAACTAAAGAGGATTGATGGAATTACAGGGAACAATTAAGCTGATAGATGAAACTAAGACCTATGGCAACAATGGCTTTAGAAAGAGAGAAATGGTAATTACAACGGAGGAGCAATACCCACAGCATATTTTGATTGAATTTATACAAGACAAATGCGACCTGCTGAATAATTATAAGGTTGGGGAACCTGTAAAGATCAGTATCAATATCCGGGGACGTGAATGGACAAATCCTCAGGGAGAAGTAAAATATTTTAACTCCATTCAGGGGTGGCGTATCGAAAAACTTCAGGAAAGCGGAACAGAGGAAAACATGCCGCCCGTTCCGCCCATAGAGGCTTTTGAGCCTGCGGATGAACTCAATGAGGAAGATCACGACGACCTTCCGTTTTAAGCCGGGGTTCTGGCAGCTTAACAATGCATTAGCGGCCTCGGAGTTTGTGACTTTAGAGGCCGTTTAGTTGTGGAGCCCGTAGGGTGTAACTAAAAGTAGGCGTATGAAATTGACCAGGCTAGTAGAGGATATCTTCAGAAAATACCTGCCTTCCCCATTCACTATTGCCGTACTGCTAACGGTCCTGACACTGTTACTGGCCCTTGCATTTACCGAAAATACTTCCGACGGAAACCATCTGGTATTGCTGCTGTCCTTTTGGGAAGCCGGCATCTGGAACAATGGTTTGTTGGTTTTTGCATACCAGATGATGCTCATATTGGTGCTGGGGCATGTGTTGGTCTTGAGTCCGCCAATGGAAAAGCTGATCCTCAGGCTAACAGGCCAGGTTACCAATTCCGCCAACGCCGCGGTGCTGGTTGTGCTGTCTACGATGCTGGTAGCATTTTTTAATTGGGGCCTGGGCCTGATCTTCGGCGCGATTTTGGCTAGAAAGGTCGGGGAATATGCCCAATCTCAACAGATCCCGATAAACTATCCCCTGGTAGGTGCCTGTGGTTATGCCGGTCTCATGGTGTGGCATGGAGGGATAAGCGGTTCAGCCCCCATAAAGGTTTCTGAGGCAGGCCATTTAAGCGACCTGATGAAGAATTTTTCCGACCCTCAGCTTTTGGCGCAACTGCCAGATACCATTTCTACCTCGGTTACGGTCTTTAGTTCCTGGAACCTTATCGTTTTTGCCGTAGTAGTTATACTGGTCTCCCTGCTTGCGTACAGACTGGGAAAAACTACCAAAACAGAGGCTTTCAGGCTAACGGCTTACCAGTTTCAGGAAGATAAGCATGTAAAGGTAAAAGGGGCAGAAAGACTGGATCGATCGAAACTTTTTGCCATTGGTTTTGGATTGCTCATAATCGCGGCCTTTAGCCTGCAATACTCCGGAATGTTGAGATCTCTGAATATTACCCCTAATATGCTGAACTTTTTTATGCTCGGCCTCGCTATAATCCTTCACGGTAGTTTCAGGAGGTTTCTGCTGGCAGTGGAAGAAGCCATTGGGGATACCGCCGGAATTCTGATCCAATTCCCACTCTACTTTGGCATAATGGGAGTGATGGGCAATAGCGGAATGATAAGTGGTATATCGGACTTCTTTGTCTCTATCTCCAATGCAACCACTTTACCGATATTTACCTTTTTTAGTGCCGGATTGGTCAATATCTTTGTACCTAGCGGAGGCGGACAATGGGCAGTACAGGGTCCTATGGTCCTGGAATCAGCAATGCAGCTGCAAGTTCCCTTGCCCAAGGCTATAATGGCTTTGGCCTATGGAGACCAGGTGACGAATATGCTTCAACCCTTCTGGGCTTTACCCCTACTGGGGATTACCCGGCTTAAGGCCAAAGAGATCCTGCCTTATACACTGCTGTTTATGTTGGTTGGTGTTATTGTCTATATTTCCGGCCTCTTATTGATCTAGGTCGCATCATTGAATGGAGAATGAAGAAGAAAAGTAATCCTATCACGTTTTTGTCAGACCGACTCGAATTTCCACCGGTTGAGAATGCCGATTCTGAGGGCTTGCTTGCCTTTGGCGGGGATTTGAGCCCGGAGCGCTTGATACTGGCTTACAAAAACGGCATATTTCCCTGGTTTAATGAGGATTCCCTGATACTCTGGTGGAGCCCGGATCCGAGGATGGTGCTTTATCCGGATCAGATCAGGATTTCCAAAAGTATGCGAAAGGTACTCCGGGACGGAACGTTCAGGCTTACAAAAAATACCGCATTTCCACAGGTACTTGAGGGATGCGCCACAGTTAGCCGAAAGGGCCAACAGGGCACATGGATCACTGAAAAAATGAAGGAAGCCTATATGACCTTACATGAAAGGGGAGTGGTACATTCCTATGAAGTTTGGCAGGGGGAAGAGTTGGTGGGAGGTTTGTACGGTGTAGATCTGGGACATATTTTCTGTGGGGAAAGCATGTTTAGCAAGGTGGATAATGCTTCCAAATATGCCCTGATACGGCTTGCGGAGCATCTGAAAACCAAAAACTACAAATTTATCGACTGCCAGCTATACACTGCACATTTGCACAGCCTGGGTGCCGTTGAAATACCACGGTCAGAATTTATACGAATACTAAAGGGAGATCACCAGGGAGCTTAGCAGGAAAAGTACATCTTGCCGCTCCTGGGTAAAATCTTCCCAGCGGTATTCCACTCCGGTCTGCAAACGGGTTTTTTGATTTAACAGCCAACCCAATTGAAATGTAAGGCGTTCATCCAGCTGTGGGCTCTGCGCTTTGGCCACACTTAACAGGCTTTCCAGGCTTGCTATGAAGTAAGCTTCACCCACATCGAGTTTTTCTCCCTGTAACGGACGGTCCAGAGCAAACCGATACCGGAATCTATGCACCGTGAGTGACTCAAAGATCCTTTGCTCCGTTCTCAGTCGATGTCCAAATCGGATTATATTGGGTTTTTGAACGAGATTGTATTGTTGTGTAAGCCTGAATTCATTGCCGCGGTCCTTTTCAAAAAGCTTCCGGAAACGGTATTGCAGTCCCAGGGCAATACTCTGGTTATCCCTGATTTTTAACTTGGAGAAATGGGCGAGGTCCAGTTGCCTGCCCCGAAATACTACGGCTTCATCTTCAAAGATGAAGTTGCGGTTGGTGAGACTAAAGTTATGGGAATAGTTGGTTGCTACCCCGTAGTTAACACTAAATTGAGGCTGCCAGTAAGCCGTAAGTCTCTCCTGTCCACGGCATAAGCCGCATACCCAAAGTAAACCAAAAAGTAAGAGACTAGGCTTAGTACAGTACATGGTCATAATTTGCAGGCAGGGATCTTCTTAGTTTCAGGAAGTTCCCTGAAGCATCAAAAAGTATCTCGTAATCCTGGTATTCCTCCTCCTGTTTTCCCGAAATAATGAATTCATAATTAAGAGTTGGTAGCAGAAGATTTTGAAAGGCATTTTTTAAGGTGATTTCTGGGTTTTCCCCAGGAGATGCCACATATTGCTGTTGTATCTTACGAATGCGGAATTTCTTAAAACTTTGACGCAAGTAGCTGTTAATTTGGTTCAGACTCTCATTGGGAAGGTCTATTTCACGGATAAGGATCTCAATGTCTTCCAATTTACCTGCTTCACTAAACTCCACGCTGTATTTTAGCCTGTCTTTTTTAAACTTTACCTCATAGCTTGTTCTGTTGCTGTCTATCTCCTTGTAAAATCGGATCTTTTTGGCGTTTTCTAGCTTTTCTTTGAGAAAGTCCACGGCCTGCTCGGGAAATTGGGATTTTTTGATACGGAATTCACGTTCTCGTTTCACCTGGGGAACTGTCTTGTCCTGCGCAACCATTGTTCCGCCGTATAAGAATAAAAGTATGAGTATAGCTATAGTCTGTTTCACTGATGTAAGTATAAGTTAAAGTTTAAGATCAAGTTCAAGAAGTGGGTTTTAAGTGTTGAATTATAAGTTTTCAAGTTACAAACTTGTATAGTCAGGAACTGATTGCTGCCTGCAGATCTCATCCTCCGTAGCTTTAGCGAAGGAGGACTGCCCACTGCAAATTGTTTACTGACAACCTGTTGGCGCGGATTTCCACCAGAGGCGGACAAGGTGCAATCCGTTCTTCTTCTAGCTACCGAGAGATTGTATCTCGTGGTCATTCCAAACTTACAAAAAACTAAAACCAGTTAGTCAGGATTTGTAATTCGGGCGCATTATTCCTTTTTGCTTCCCCAAAAAGGAAAACAAAAAGGGGACTTTTTGGATAGTCATTTTTAAAGAAGAGCTTTAAAACTGGAGCCAATCTTCTAAATCGGCTCCAAGCTCCTTCGCCGAAGTAGCTCGGCTACGGAGGCTGAAAGGTTTCGCCGATTCTTAACTAAGTCTGTCTCCTATGCTGCCCAAAAAGAGGGTTCTTAATCAAGGTTTTTCATTAGATTTAAGCCGAAGGTTTTAGGAAATAGCGGTGCTGCCAGCGGAAGTGCGTTTCGCCACTTTGCTTTGGAACCCCAATTTTTAAGCTAACTAAGTTAGGCGAAAAAGGTGATGTAGGGTTAGCAGTAGCCGTGGTTTTGCAATACGGGCATTTCATTTTTTCCATGCCCTAATTTAGAACACAAGGCTGTATTAACTGCCCATTCTACGGGCTATAATCTATTCCTTTCTTTTGGGTATCTCATTATATCCATAAAAGTAAAGGCTAACCATTAGGTTAGCCTTTGATAATCATTTGTTTATAATTTAAGGTTTCGTCATGCTCTAATTTGGAACATTACCCTATCTGGTCCTTACCAAAACTTCCAAAACGGTTTGATAACCTTTTTCTTATATTCTTTTAATTGTTTCAAAGTATCATGCTTTGTTTTATTTTTCTCAAAATCTCTAAAATCGATATCTAAAATAGACCCGGCTCCGCCCCATATATTGTTCGAATTGTAATTTTTTTTAAATATTTCTAAATCATCTTTTTCAATAGCATAAATTAGATTCTTAATCTCCGATGAATTTCTAGAAAAACCTTCTTCATTGAGTAGAGAATTTAGCTTTTTCAGCCCAATTATTACTTCTTTTTTATCTCTGTCCACTTAAAAATTCACTTTAAATATTTGATTTGGACTCCATCTAACAGTATTCCAGGAGTTTTTTATTATAAGTTCCGGAACTAACCGTCCGAAATTTCCGTGCGCCGGAATTGCCATTCTAATTCCAGAAATATTTTTAATCTGAACAGATCCTCTTATCATTAGGTTTCCAGAATTAACTCTTAATCCTTTTGTAGGAAGTCCTGCAAAATTTCTGAATGTACCTCCATATAATCTTGGGTTTATAAATGTCCATGAATTTCCAAATCTACCAGCACCCCCACCATATACTCGATAAACTGGTATTGAAGTACTCCCCATATTGCCTAGGGCAGCCCCTAAGTTCCTCAATAGGCCAGCACCTAGAAAGACAGGAGAGCTAAAGTGCATAGGTTCTGCCAAACCAGATCTCATGAAAGCCCTACGACTATTGTTTCCGTGTTTCAATCCATTTCCGTAAGATAACAAAAAGTCGTAGAATCCATCCACGGTTGATCGCGAAGCCATAAAACTTAGATAAGCATCATAACTTCCTTGTATTTCCATTGAACCATTATCCCATCCCCCTATATATCGAGAAAGGTTCTCAGCAACAGGTCTAATAATTTTGGCATATGCATGACTCGTATACCATCCAGATTCTGAGCCAGAAACCCCGCCAGCGTGGTAAAACTCCGTAATAGTGTGTGAGTCTTGACCCGTTTCCGACCTTAAAGGCAATTCCTTTGTCCTTGTCTGTCCTTCTTTGGGACATTCGTCACAATCTACACTTCTACCATTGCTTCCTGAGAACGTACCATCGCCACTATTTGTCCATTTGGTGGAACCACTCCCAGAATTGTTCCAAATATCATTTATCAACGACTCTGCATCGGCACCTGAAGGGTCAGACCAATAAATGGGACTGTTATCAAAGGCATTGTAGGCAGATTGTGAGTGGTGTGTTACCGGGTCAATTGATGTAAACCTTGCCGTGGCTGGGTCGTACTGCCTAAAATCCATCTCCATCATATTGTACCCAAGAGATTCCTCCCTCTCAACGCCATTGTACTCGAACGTGTGGTCACGGCCATTCTGAGCAGTACTATACCCTTGGTGCTTAAGCCCAAAAGGATAGTAGTTGTTAATCTCTCGGATCTCAGTGGATGCCGTAATGATTCCGTCACCATTGTCATCGCCATAGGCCAACCGAATGTTCCCCAAATGGTCTTTGTACTGGTAGATATAATCATAGCCCCCACTACCATCGGGCTCTAGATAGCCTTCAGGCTGATTAAGGAAATGTAGGTTACCCAGCTCATACACGTAGTTGCCCGCTTGGCCAACGCGCCGCCTGGCCTGTTCGCTAAAAATACCCACCGGGTATTTTCTTAACGCTCCATCCTGTCACAGAACTTACCGAAGGTTGCTCCACTACCTTGCGTAGTTTTACCCCCGTGGCGTCATAAATATATGTAATCTTTTTCTGATCGCTGTTATCAAACTTTATTTGTATAGGTAGGTTTAAATGGTTGTAGCTGATCCCATCTACACTGCTGGTGCCAATACCTTTGTTCAGGTCTCGGACCATATTGCCGTTGGCATCATACCAATAGTCCTGGCTGTCAGCTGTGCTGTCCTTGAAGCCATAACTGTCGTTCCCATCGTCCCGAACCTTGTAAAGCTTGTTACTTAGCTCGCTGTTGTGGTAGTCATAATCCAGCACATCCATATTACCAAAGGAGGTGGCCCCGGTATTGGTATGCCCCTTGCGGGTGAGAGATAAGATGTTCCCGTTCTTATCGTAAGTGATATTGGAAGTGGAATAACGGTGAGGCTGTGAATTATCCCCAAGGTTAAAAGCGGCCAGTTCCAATCGGTTCAGGGCGTCGTACTCATAGCGATACCGGCGCAAGATATTGTCATTGGCCGTTTTCCAGGCGGTCTCAGCGATATTACCGTTGTAAAGGGGCGCTCCTCCGTATCGGGGTTTTGCTACAGCTATTTGTCTATTTAGATTTTAGGTAGATGTCCACACGGATTTCAAGTCCTTGCTATCTGGTTTTATGAATTACTAACTCTTTGGCCTTTGTTTTCAGGCCACCAGTCTCAGACCTGTCTGCCAAAAGGTAGACTGGCGGTAGCGGGGATCGGTTAAGGTTCATATATTTGTCTTGAACCGTAATTTACAGGCATTTATAACCGTTTAAATCTAGTTCTATGATGTCATTTGACAAGAGTATCGCTTCTTTGAGGAAGGAGCTTAAAATGTCCCAAACAGACTTGGCGAGCCAACTCAATACGTCCGTCCTCGTAATCTCCAATAATGAGCGTGATGTGATAACCTTTTCCGTGGACACCGCCAAAAAACTGGAAAATCCTCTCAATACCTCTGTCGGTTACCTATTGGGCGAAAACGACAATGCGGAACTTTACAAAAGCCCTGAGATGCTTAAACGGCTTTGGGATATTTCCGAGTTCAAGGAAGAGGACAGGAAGTACATCCTCTATACCCTTGATGCCCTTATCAAAAACGTAAAACTTAAGTCCATAGGTTAAGATGAAGTATCTAATTTTCCTTCTTGCTCTGTTCGTACTTAGTTGTAATTCACAAGCAAAAAACTGCTCTGACTTTAGAACGGGAACTTTTAAATATTTAGATAAGAGCTTAGATCATATTACTATTACACGTAATGATTCTATTCAGGTCGAATACAATAGTAAAGATGATATAACCATTATAACCAATGTTGAATGGAAATCTCGATGTAGGTATATTTTAACATATATAGATGTTACTAATTACGAATATCGAGATGAGATCATTGGTAAAAAAATATATGTGAAGATTCTCGAGACTGATGGTGAAACTTATGTTAGCCAAGTTTCCAGTAGCACTACAGAGTTAAAAACTACTATGATAAAGATAAAACAGTAGCCTTCCCTAGGATCTAAGGAAGGCTAACTTTTCCATTCCCATTTAATTTTTCAACTTCTTTTTTAAGATACGATTAGCTATAAAAAGTGCAATTGTTATTGAAAAAAAAATTAAGGCCGTTCTGTTTATGTCTTCTATATTTCTTTTCTCTCCGTAGTCTCTTAAAATATAATTTATGAGAATAATAATATCGGTCATTACTAAGACGACCAAAAAATAATATACTATTTTAGATATCGTTCTAAGAGCCATCATTGATTTTTATAATTTTCTTCTTAGGTTTAAGTCTACCTTAGTATTATCTTGAGCTTGAACTCGAAAGAGCCTAGGATCTTGTCTAGTACTACTTTGTCGCCTTGTGCTTGGACTCTGAACGGCTGACCTTACTTGACTTGAAACAAAATCAACTCCCTTTCCTACTGCCTTTTGAACTGTCTTGTTGCCACTGATTTTCATGTTAGGAATAAATTCTTTGACTTTATCGGTAGCAACTGAAAATGAAAAGTCAACTGCAACATCGGTCATATCTTTGTTTATACCTCCAATTTCAACACCACCCTCTGATGTTACATCAACCGTTGAAGCAACAAGAGTTTCAATTGCTTTTTCCGTTACTTTACCTCCAGGGATTAATTTGGATGTGGCAAGATCTAGAGAAGCATCGAACAGATCAGCATCGCCCGCACCCTCTGTTAAAGCTGAGCCCACGTCAATATCTTCGCCTGACAAACCTTGTTCTGCAACATTAAAAGCAGTTTGAACACCCACTTGTTTCAGCAAGTTTTTTGTGATAGCTCCCTTGGTGAACAAAGCATCGGCCACCAAACCTGTAGCAATTGCGCCTCCCCCAGCATTAGCTTTGTGGATTTCCAGAAACTCTTCCTTAGTTATCTCTCCACCTAACAACTGTCTATTCCATCTATCTTGATTCAAATCTGCCGAACTTTCCAATCCTTCTAATTCAGCTGCGTGGATAGGTTGGTTCGATGAGAACTGATAGGTTGTCATCCAAGAGTAATCCTCTGCCAAGGGATCCAATTGCCAGAACCTGCCAATTGAGGGGTCATGAACCCTATACTTCCATTCATAGACATCTAAACTTAAATCTTCGTTCAGTTCCTGTCCTTCAAATTTCCATTTTTGTGCTGTACTATTACCACTTGAAGATATTACCTCATTATACCCTTCATGTATCATGCCATAAGGGTAAAAATTCGACTCTTCGATTATCTCAGAAGAAGGGTCTATACTTCCATTCCCATCAGCATCAGTATAGCTTAATCTCACGTTACCTATATTATCAACATATTGGTAAACATAATCATAATTTCCTGAACCATCAGGTTGTACATAACCTTCTGGGTTGCTGAAGAATTGAAGGCTTCCATTTTCATAGATAAAACTTCCAGCATAGTCCGTTTTAGTAGTTACACTCCCTTCGGTCTTTGTCTTCTGCAACTTTATGCCCTCTGCATCATATATAAAGTCGATTGTACCGCTATTGGAGCCACTTACGGTTATTTTCGTGGGAACGTTTAGGTAGTTGTAATCAATATCGGTAATCCCCTTATTGGCATCGGAGGTCAAATTGCCATTAGCATCATACCAATAGTCCTGGCTGTCAGCTGTGCTGTCTTTGAAGCCATAACTGTCGTTCCCATCGTCCCGAACCTTGTAAAGCTTGTTACTTAGCTCGCTGTTGTGGTAATCATAGTCCAGCACATCCATATTGCCAAAGGAGGTGGCCCCGGCATTGGTATGCCCCTTACGGGTGAGGGTCAGGATGTTGCCGTTCTTATCGTAGGTGATATTGGAAGTGGAATAACGGTGCGGCTGTGAGTTATCCCCAAGGTTAAACGCAGCCAGTTCCAATCGGTTCAGGGCGTCGTACTCATAGCGATACCGGCGTAAGGTATTGTCGTTGGCTGTTTTCCAGGCGGTTTCCGCGATATTGCCATTGTAAAGGGACGCACCCCCGTATTGGGTATCATTGTAATTGATCCCAAAAGCAAACAGATCACTGCCCAAACTGGAAGGATCATTGATCTGTTTGAGCCAGCCCCGGACATTGTATTTGCATTTAACTTCCTGAGTCCCTGAGAGTAGTTAAATTCTGAAAAATATGTGTTTTTCCCTATTCTATTTCCACAACATTACGTCTTTCTCTTGACTGCACGAGCGTGACGTTCGCGCTAGCGGCGGGAAAAATTTCCAGCAGAGGAAACGTGTCGTCCAATTGCAAGTGAAGGGTAAGCTCCGCATTGATGCGGATGCTGTACAACAAAACACCAAAGCATTTTCCGGGTTCTTTAAAAGTAGAGCAGAAAAGAAACCACCTTTGGGTGGTTTCTTTTCTTTATTGGTTTTTATGGTGCTTAAATGTAAAATCTAATTGTTCACGATAATCTTTATCTATGTCCTTCAGGTCTCCTAAATAAAAAGTCCTTGTTGGCGATATAGAATACTCATTACCGTCGGCATCAATTTTGATGCTTTCTCCTGAAGCTCGCTCCAAATAAGCATATACTTTTCCATCGCCTTTATTAATCCCACTTAAGTTTTCTTTACCTTGTACCATAACAAAGGGAATTTCAGTTCTTTTCCCTTCGTCATCAACGTAAAAAAATTGATGCTTTTGTGTACCAAAGTTTGGTTTAAATTTAGTTCTCAATACACCATCGGTAGGTATTCTATATACTCGCTTACTTTCTTCATACTCCTTTGGTGTACCATCTTCTTGATTGAAGATAATTAAGACCGCTCCTTGATAACCTTCAGGTATTAACCTAATGGTATCTTCTGCCTCTTGTGCACAACTTGCTAAGGTCAATAGAAACAACAAACAAAATGCTATTTTTTTAATCATTTGTACTTCCAAATAATTGGTCATATAAATCTTTATGGTTCTTTTTAAATTCATCTACAGACATTGGTCCGGTTGTATCTTTGTTCCATTGCTCTAAAGATATAGTCTTATCACCAACTCTAACACCTTTAAATATTCCATCTTTATTGGTAACTATACCAATGTTTATGTTAATCATAGGGTCGTTACTATCTCCTGCCAACGTAAAGAATGGTCCTGTATTTGGGCCTGACTGGGTTGCAAAGGTTCCTAACCAAACAGAGTTACCCTCGGCATCAGACACAAAAGCTTCTGCATTAGGGAAGGTATCTCCACTTACTTGCCCACAAATACTTAATAGCTGGTCGCCACCATCAAGGTCGCTAACTTCAACATTTAAGTTAGTATGCACATCAATAGCCCAAGTAGGCCCTCCATCTGGCGGTACCATTGTTCCTGGCCAAGCAGGGAAAACAGCATCATTATTGCCAAACATATGAGTCCTTAAATTATAAGGAGTAGAACCTTCATTTCTTAAGTGAGCTTCAGAATATGCCCAAGCTCCATATCTACTTGACGAGATTGAACCAAATGCTTGTGTTGTAAAAGCACCTGTATCTGTTTCAAAATTTGTAATCTGGTGTAACCTTGAAGAAGCGTAAGGATTTCTACTAAAGCTTCTATTGTCCCCGTGCCATAATCCTGCTCCAAAATGCTTGAACGGCGCAAAACTTCTCACGTGAATAATAATCGGAAACTCTCCATCAGGGTCAACAAAAAGAATAGGATTATTAAATGCATAATTGAACGGTGAGTTATTTCGCATTTTATCAGCCATTGGGTCTATACTCGTCCATCTTCCAATATCTCTCATATAACGTCTTGCACCATAATCAATCCATCCAAGATTAAGGTCTTCCTCCAACTCCTTGCCATTGTAATTCATATATTTATTTTCAACGCCGTTAACTACACTATTATATCCTTTATGTTCAAGCCCAAAAGGATAGTAGTTGTTAATCTCTCGGATCTCAGTGGATGTCGTAATGATTCCGTCACCATTGTCATCGCCATAGGCCAACCGAATGTTCCCTAAATGGTCTTTGTACTGGTAGATGTAATCATAGCCCCCACTACCATCGGGTTCCACATAGCCTTCCGGGTGGTTGAAGAACTGCAAAGTACTATTCTCATAGATGTAGTTCCCGCTTGGCCAACGCGCCGCCTGGCCTGTTCGCTAAAAATACCCACCGGGTATTTTCTTGACGCTCCATCCTGTCACAGAACTTACCGAAGGTTGTTCCACTACCTTACGTAGTTTTACCCCCATAGCATCGTAAATATGAGGTAGTTATTTTCTTTTATTGCTTTTTGCTTGTCCAAAAAGCAATAGAAAAAGGACACCTTCTCCGTATGTATTTTTGCCGTTGCCCGCCTTACGGTCAGGCCGGCAAAACCAGCTCAGAAACTTCGCCATCCCAGCTTACTGCTGGGACATTACCGTTCGAAGCTTTCTTCGCCTATACTTCGGAGAAGGGTACCACATGATCTTGTAACGGTAAACCTAAGAAAAAACAAAACGATAGCGATGCCACTGTGGTTTTAGTATAGTTATTTGTACATGTGAGTTCATACACATACTAAAACATATCAACTAGCACGTAGCCTGGCTTGGCAAGTAGTGGCTTAGCTTTACTTTCACATGGATTACATTTGTCCGCCTTCAGTGGAAATCAGTACTATTTTGTACAAGATATCACTTCACAACATATGGTATATTGAAGTATATGTTTCTGGTCTTAAAATCAATAGAATCACCCACCCCTTCCAAATGCTTTTCCACGATAATACCTCGCAGATTCATTTTTCCTTTCTCTTTAGCGAATGCATCCAAAATTATATCATGATTTCTCACCCTCAATTCTTCATTAAATCTATATTTTGTCCCGATACTATTTATAGTGTCCCATTCAATGCTGTATTGGTTTGAAAAGTCCTTTTCTACCTTTTGCCCTTCTTTTGGCATCAAAACATAAGATTCACTTTTATATGAAAAAAGAGGTTCTTTTAAGAAAAAATGAAAGCGATTTCCTTGCCCCTGAGCAATGGTATCTTTCATTTTTAATTCAAAATAATTGCCCCCAATAGTATCTCCATCTACATTAAAAATCCAGCGCTGATTTAAGTAGGACTTTCCATCAATTAACAAATATTCACGAATATCTTTAAGGTTACCATCTCTTTCATAGAATTTCCATTTACCTATCTTTAAACTATCTAAATAAAGCTTGCCAATCTTTCTTAAATTTCCGTTTGAATGGTAATGCATCATATGCTTCAAACTATCATCTTGGTATCTATAGATTATTTCTACCGTATCCTTATGATTCTTAAAGTATTGAAAAACCGTTTTCTTACCACTACTAAAAGAGGTTTTACTCTTTACATTGCCATTAGCAAAATACTCAACAGTAGCCGAAGATTTAGCTACCTCATTACAGCTACAAAAAATAGTACCAATTAGGAAACAAATAATTGTTCTATTCACAACGTCAATTATTTACTTTTTCTGCCGAAACTGAATCAACTTGTACTCCGGGAAAAAGAGTTCCATTTAAAGCTTCTCTCTTCATACCAGTGGTATCCTTAGTACCCACTGGTCCGGCTCCTCCTTGAGCTTGCCCATCTTTCCATATGTTAATAACATATTCAGCTGTTTCTCCTACCGTATAGTTTTGAGAATCAATGGTAGTATTGCTATAAATGCCTTCCCCACTAATCAATTTACCTAATTCACTTATGACACGCTTCACCTTTTTTGTGTCTTTGAGCCCATTTTGAATTACTTTGATCCCATTTTTGTATGCGACTCCCTTATACTTACCAGTTATTCCTCTTAAAGCAGCTACTACTTCGTCGGGAATTTCTATGTCCTTTTCCGGGTTGTCGGATTTATTATTGGATTTATTACTATTGCCTTTCCCCCTTAATACGAACCCAGAACCTATTCTATCTGCAGAATTTCCTTGAATATTTAGATTCATCAACCATAACCAAAAACTCCATCTAAATTTAGTTAAATCGACCTCTGTTCTTTCATAGTTTTCATGCGCAATACCACTTTCATCATAATATGTATTTGTACTAGGATCATAATAAGTGTCTCCTATATATGAAGCCCCTTCAATACCCAATGCATCTAGATCTTCTTGACTGTTTATATCAGGATCATATACGACATTTCCTGCTCCATCATCATAATACCCGGTAATACGAATACTTCCTCCTCTAGGGGATAATCCGTCAGGATCTATGAAGTATATCGGATTATTAAATGCAAAATTATATGGACTTTGTGTAAACATAAACTCTGAAAGGGGGTCAAAGTTCATCCATCTACCTAAACTAGCGTCGTAATTCCTGGCTGAAAAGTCTAACCACTCAAGGCCTAATGCTTCCTGTTCTTCTTTTCCGTTAAAGCCATACTTATGATCCCTCCCATTCTGAATAGTACTATACCCATGGTGCTTCAATCCAAAAGGATAGTAGTTGTTAATCTCTCGGATCTCAGTGGATGCAGCAATGATTCCGTCCCCATTGTCATCGCCATAGGCCAACCGAATGTTACCCAAATGGTCTTTGTACTGGTAGATATAATCATAGCCCCCACTACTATCGGGTTCTACATAGCCTTCCGCGTGGTTAAAGAACTGCAGGTTCCCGCCCTGGTAGATAAAGTTGCCCGCATAGTCCGTTGTTGTCACAGAACTTCCATTGGTCACCGTCTTTTTTAGTTTGGTGCCCAAAGCATCGTAAATATAGGTAATCTTTTTGCTGCTGCTGTTATCAAACTTTATTTGTACAGGTAGGTTTAAATGGTTGTAGCTGATGCCATCTGTACTACTGGTGCCAATACCTTTGTTCAGGTCGCGGACCATATTGCCATTGGCATCATACCAATAGTCCTGGCTGTCGGTGGTGCTGTCCTTGAAGCCATAATTGTCGTTGCCATCGTCCCGAACCTTGTAAAGCTTGTTACTTATCTCGCTGTTATGGTAATCATAGTCCAGCACATCCATAGTGCCAAAAGAGGTGGCCCCGGTATTGGTATGCCCCTTACGGGTCAGGGTCAGGATGTTGCCGTTCTTATCGTAGGTGATATTGGAAGTAGAATAACGGTGCGGCTGTGAGTTATCCCCAAGGTTAAAAGCGGCCAGTTCCAATCGATTCAGGGCGTCGTACTCATAACGGTATCGGCGTAAGGTATTGTCATTGGCCGTTTTCCAGGCGGTCTCAGCAATATTGCCGTTGTAAAGGGACGCTCCACCGTATTGGGTGTCGTTGTAATTGATCCCAAAAGCGAACAGATCACTGCCCAAGCTGGAAGGATCGTTGATCTGCCTGAGCCAGCCCCGGACATTGTAGCTATAGTCCACTTCCTGTAGCGGGGAAGCCAATGTATTGCCCACCTGTTTTTTGACCAGTTGCCCCAAACCGTCATAAGTATTGTGTGCCAACAGCTCGGTATGGCTGCCCAGGGTCTGCTCTTGCTTTAAGAGCCTGCCCAGCGCATCGTAGGTAAAGGTATCGGTGGTTACAATAGCGCTATTGGTCCCTTTGGTATGGCTGGCCTTGGTTTGTTTTACCTTGCCTGTGAAGTCCAGTTCGGTCTCCACCACATCGGTAGTACCCAGGTATTCATTCTTACTGGCAGTATAGATCTGCCTGCCTTTTTTATCATAACCACTTATGGTGGTGATCCAGTCTGCCTGCCCCGTGGTGGCTGAAGGGTCTAACACCCTTACCTTACTCACTGTTGCCAGTCCGGTGGTATTACTGGCCTTGGCCTGGCCCAGTACCGTACTTGGGACACTAAGGCTGGCAGCATCCGCATAACTGTCGTAATAATTGATCGTATGGATCTCCATATTCAGGGTATTGGGGTAGGCATTGTTGGAATACAATACCTTTTCATCGGCCAGGGTCGGGGAGCTGGTCTGGCGGGATTCGTACTGGGCTGTGGCACTGTTTGCCCCGCTTTGCAGGCTAATCCTGCTACTGGTACTACTCACCATTCCGGTATAGGCCACCCTTCCAAAGGCATCGTATTTGGTAAACAGCCATTTGCCCTGGTCTTTGAGGTTCGGATCCCGGGTCAGGATGGGCTGGTCCAGTTTGTTGTAGACGATCTCTTCCCAATCCGTAGCGGTCCCCTTTCCCGGGAGCTTCTTGGCCACCAGCCGGTTGCGGTGATCGTAAGTGTACTGGTAACAGAGTTCGGCCAGTTCGGTGGCACTCACCCCATCTGTGGTATCTACCTTGGGTGGGATCACATAGGTGAGGTTGCCGTAATGGTCGTACACATAATAGGTATCATGAGCGCCATTGTTATAGGTGCGTTTGAGGATGACACGGCCCTGTTTGTCGGTAAACTCTTCGGTGCTATGGTCCGTAGTGGAGGTGGTACTGTTGTAATTCTCATCGTAGGTGATGTTCTTATACAGTTCTCCTGCCGTATAATACCCGTTGGCCACCAGGGTTGGGGTATAGGTGTTATTGGCAAGGGCAAGGGAAACATTGTACAGCCGGACTTCACTGGCGGCATTGGCCTGATAATCAAAGGCAATCTCATGGCCACTCCCCATGTTCCAGGCCTTACCCGGTGCGGCCTGTTTCTCTACCCGGTTTAAGGGGGAGGCTTCAAAGGCTTTTTCTGAATAGGGGTTGATATCCGCTACATTGGTCATGCTGGGAAAATCTGCTGCGTACTGCTCTTGGTAGTACTGTTTGGTTTTTAAGGAGACATCCCCGCGATAGCTGCCAGAGCTTCCCTCGGGTTCAAAATACGGAAGGTACTCCCTGACCTGGCGGCCAAAGCTGTCGTATTCCACATGGGTAACCAGATCACTGGGTTGCTGTTCCAGGACATGAGAGAGGGAGGCTTCCCTTCCGCTCATATTTTGCAGGCTTGGGTTCCAGAAATACTGCCGTACATCGGTATCGGTGGCAAAGTAGAGGTAGTTTCTGAAACGGGAGGTGGTGGTACCAGACCCCCATCGGTATTCCGTGCCATCCAGCACCTTGTTGCCCTGCAGGTCGTACACCCCACTTACCCCGCTATCTCCTCCACTATAGTCATAAGGGTGGATCACCCCTACCATCAGGTACCAGACATCGATCTGGGGCAAATCGCCCTGCCAGAAGTACGGATTGGCATGTGCTCCCCCAGTTAAGGTATTGACATTCTGGGTGCCGTGATAGGTTTTTCCATTCTGGGAATGGGTTCGTTTCACCCAAACCGAATAGCGGTAGGTGGCCGTTTTATCTACGGTGATATAGTCTGTGTTCCAGCCTCCATCGGCATTGTTTAAGGCATCGTTCCCACATTTCCACAACAGCCCGGTAGTCCCGTAAGGGGTGATCCCGCTCTCCCGCTGGTTTTCGGAAGTGGCCCCGTTCTGATTAAAGAAGTCCGTTCCGCCACTGCCCGAGGTCCAATCCATCTCCCATGCGGATGCGGAGGCTATCACCGGAGTACCACCCCCCCGGATGGCGACCTGCTGCATGGGCCTGCCCAAACCGTCAAAATAACTCACCTGTTCGATCAGATCACTGTTCTCATCGACCTGGGTAGCCGCAGTTACGGTATCCTGGTATTGACGCACGTAGATATAGTTCTCATCGCTTAAAGTAGGCCGGGCATAGGTACAGCCCTCATAACTCCCATAGGTACTTGGGCATATGTCTGTTTTGTTGCTGACATAGCCGCTGGGCTGGCTACAGGCCGATTGGCTTACCGCGGCATCCCCGAAACCGTCCCCATCGGTATCGGCATACCAAATGCTGGTTGGGGTCACTGTAACGCTTATGGCTTTTCGCGTGGCGGATTCACAGCCCACTGTACTGTTGTAACTGGACACATAATAGGTGGTATTACTACTTAGACTTGAGGTGGTGTAACTACTGCCCTGGTGGAGGTGGGTTCCCCCGCTGGAGGCCGAATACCACCTTAGGGTATTGGCCCCGGTGGCCGGGGTCTGTGAAAGAGTAAGGGTACCACTGCCACATCGGGTAAAGCTGGTAGAACCAGTCGGTAAGGAGAGACTCTGGTGAACGGTAACCTTAACCGGGCTGGAATGTTTGGTCTGCCCACAGGAGGTAACCCCTCTGCGGTACCATCTCAAGGTGGTCAAGCCTGCCGGCGGGCTATAGTTTGCCAAAGTAGCCCCGGAGATATTGGTCCAACCGCTGCTACCATTAGCCGAATACTGCCACAGGTACGTATAACTCCCATTGCCACCCGTTGGGCTGCTGATATTGCTCAGCGTAATAGGTTGGCCACCTTGACAAATGGTTTGGGTACCACCAACACTACCGGAGTTAAGGGTAGGGTTCACTGTTACTTTCGCCGGGCCGGTGTATTGTGTCTCCCCGCAAGTCTGTACCCTACGCCTGTACCAACGCGTAGCGGTTAGCCCCCCCGGAGGGTCATAACTAATGCTGGTAGCACCGCTAATGTTCGTCCAACTGCTGCCATTAGACGAATATTGCCATTGGTAAGTGTAGCTGCCACTGCCGCCCGTAGGGCTGATGGCATTGCCAATGGTAGTAGGATTACCCCCATAACAAACCGTCTGTACACCATTTAGGGTACCCGGTAGCATTAGTGAATTTACCGTGACCTTTACCGATGTGGTATAGTCCGTACTATTAAGACCACTTTTCACTCGTCTGCGGTACCATCTGGATGAGGTGAGTCCTCCCGGGGGGTCATAAGTTGTAGAGGTAGCCCCGCTGATGTTGGTCCAACCGCTACTGCCATTGTTTGAATATTGCCATTGATAGGTATATCCACCACTACCTCCCGATGCTGAGGAAGTGTTACCCAATGTTGAAGGATCTCCATTATAACAAATAGTCTGTGCCCCGTTGATCGATCCCGCGCTCAAAGGTAACGTAACAGTAAGCAACTTAGACGTAAAATAGACGTTGAACCAATCGTCCACTACATTGACACTTATACTGGTGCTCCCGGCACTAGTCCATGTTGCTGTTGTAGAAAGACCATTAGTGCTGCTGACGTTTCCTCGGGTAGTACTCCAACTGTTGGTTCCATAGATATTTGGCCCTGACACGGTAAAAACGGTGGTTTGACCTACATAGGCCGTATTGGATTGGGAAATCGTGTAGGTGCTACCGCCCAGTTGGGCATTAACCCCAACTGTAGCTAGAAGGGACAAAACCAAGGCCACTATGACCGTTTTATATCCGCGTTCGATATTATTTTCAATCGTCATCATAGTAGGTTTTAGTTTTTAATAAAATGCCATTCGGGTATCATCGCCTGAATATCTCCGGAAATCACAGGAATTAAAACCAAACGGTTTGTTCCATTGAAAGAGAACTGTTGCTTTATACTGGATCCGGAGCTATCAGTTAGGACGAGGACATTATTCGGATCAAGATTCCAACTTCCGGTCACGGAACGCCCATCGGCCAAGGATTGGACAAATTCCCCATTTGGGCCAAAGCTCATTTTTCGACCTACATAGGCATCAAGTAATTGTTGTTTCAGTTGGGGAAGCGAATCCAAATGTTGCTGTAACTGAGCTTTGATTTTGTTCAAGGACACTTTATGATCAAAGGTCCACGTTCCGATGAAGGTCGATGTTTGGTTATTCTGGGCCTGGAGCTCCAAAGAAGGGGTAAGAACGACCGAGATAAAAACAAGAAAAAGCGCTTTTGAAAATCTATTGTCGAAAAATTTCATGGTGTTTGGTATTAATATTTTTTAATGGTAATAATGTCCGGATAGCATGTTGTGGTTACCCTTTAAAGCTTTCAATTGCTCTGGACTATCATACCCGTAAAGGGTGGCACCCCCATGCGGGTCCTCAAATCGTTTTAGCTTAATTCTGGTTTTTATAATGATATTGGTAATCGGAGAGCAGCTTGTTATCGGCATCCCGGACCTCTTTTAGGCGATTGAAATCATCGTAGATGTAAGTGATGGTGTAACCCCTGGGGTCTGTTATACTTGTTATACCTACCATGGGATCATAACTGTATGTCGTGATCATGGCATCTTGCAATCCGGAACGCAGGTTCGATTCTTGAGTAGGGGTAAGCCCTCCTGCACCCAAATCGAAATTGACACCAAGAATGCCTTCTATTTGACTATAAGAAGCGTTCTCAACCTTTGCAACAGGGTACATTTCGTTATATCCCCATATATATGAGGTTTTAGGGCCATCTGCTGGTGAAAGCTGAAGCGGGTTACCCTTATCATCGTAAAGGTCAAATACAACTCTTGATTGAACGTTGGTATTAACTCCTTTTAAAGTCCATATACTGTCAATTTCTACAATGGAATTAGCCCACACCTTATAAGAATTTCGCTTTGTGCCTAGAAGAACCTCAGACCCTAAATCATCCTTAAGGTAAGACTCCGTTTGAATCACTTCCGTTGTTCTTTTTTGATTCTTTAATGCTGTAATTGCTGTTTGCTCCGAAGTGCTAACATTGGATAACTGACTTATGTCCTCGGGATAATAAAGTCTTTGAATCCTTTCATAATCCTGCCTGGAGTCCTGCTCATTGATCTGTTTTATTTTATGTACTTTATCATCATACGAATAGACCGTTTCTGTAGTAAAAGGATTTGTTGAAACATAGTCCTCTTTTTTTTCCGACTCGGTTTTTGCATGAGCTATTAAAATTTGGTATGCACCGAGGCTAAACTTATTTTCAATACCAGGAATCCCCGAACCTCCTTTCCAATGGACTTTTAGAGCGTTGGTATACTCCTCATTCCTTTTGTATTTGAATAGCTGTTTCTGTTCACTATCGCCCAAGGTATTTTTGGTTACAATTGAGTCCACAAGGGCTGCCTTGTAGGAATGGTTAATAGGGGGGGCAAAAGGAAATGAGTTAAAGACAAAATTTGCAGTGGCTGGGAATGAATATTCGGTCTTCCCATTGGAACCATTGCCTTGGGTAACAGTTACATTTTTATAGCCAATATGGGAACCATCTGTAAGTCCGAGGCCAGCTACGTCCGAATCTAATGCAATAGCAAAATTGCAACTGGATTGGTATCCGGAATTAAATGATCCAACAGCAACCCAAGTATAAGTTTCTACCTCGTAGACATATGCCGGCATTTTGTGAATTACTCCAGATGATCTCCCCTCAGGCATGTCATAATCATAATGATACTCCAACAATTTTTGTCCCGAGTGATCGTATTTTGCAATTGAATCGATTCTAACGCCTCCGGCAATTTTTGTCGTGACTGGTTCTGAACTGTAGTTGCCGAATGTCACTTCAATTTCAGCGAAATCTTTGATCGGAGGGTCATCGCAGGTTGCCCATGTAGCCGTTGTTTTGGCAGTATATGTACCCGGTGCAAGATCTATGGTTCCTGACCTGGTTCTCTGGTTTATGGGTGTTGAATAGACTACTTGCCCTTGCCCATCAAGAATTTCGGCGGTGGGAGCCTGACCTGCACCGAAATAACTTCCACCAACAGTATCGGTATATAAGCTCAGTTTAGAATATACTTTAACAGGGACCGTGGTTTCACTTACACCTGCAGGAATTGGATCAACCGTAAAAGTAGCTGAGTTAATATTGGTACTCACACCATCGCAACCCACTCTGGTTGGTCCATAAGATTTAAAATTTATGGGTTGAGCAGGTACTAATACGTAGTCATTCACTTTGGCAGAACCGACGTATCCATATTCATGATTCTCAAAGGTGTAAAGATCGAATCCTCCGGTAGGGTATTCTATTTTGTGCATTACTCCACTCATAGAACCATTAAAATCAGGTTCTCTATCCGCACCTCCAAAGAACTGGGAACTACCGCCTCCGGGATTAACAGAGTATTCCGGAAAGATTTCTGTGCCAGAATTATTGTTTTTGAAGCCCCAATGATCTCTTTTTTTTGAATTCCTTGGGGGCAAAGTACCCGTGTAGTAAAACTTATAGGGAGGGAGGGAGCCATTGTTTTTGCCATACTCCTGTAGATCTGTTAGGGTTAGTCTTCCTGTACTATAGGAGTATCTCAACTGGACTTTTTTGATAAGGTCAGTTGAATCGGAAATTTGAATTTCACCCAAGCTGTATAAATTTGTTCCTAAGAGATCTGTTCTGGCAGCACCAGGGACAAAAACGATTTCATTTTTGGTGTCACTTGTGTAAATTCTCTTTAAACGCTTACCATTAATGTTTACCCGAGGGCTATTAATAACATTTTCAAAGGTTTGAAACCTTGTGCAATCAGAGCTGGCCGAAAGCTTGTGGCGGTTCATTTCACTTTGGAAAAAATAATGATCTTGAATGGTATAGGGGTCATATTCAAAGAGTATCTTTTTTGAATTATTATAGCTGGAAATCTCAGAAGGATACCAGGCAGAACTAAAGTTTTGAAATGGTGTCTGACATGAAGCAAAGGAGCCGCTGACTTTGTTGGTGGTTTCAGCCGCCGAAAAAGTATATTTGGTTCCATTTCCGGTAGTAAACTTGAAACCGTTTATTTTGCTGTTTACCCCATTTGACCAAATAATCTCGATATCAATGTCCTCATTGGAGTCAACAACTAAACTACCATCCCAATCGAAATGAAACTTCCCTTGATATCCTGCAAAATTAAAACTAAAGATATCCGGCTGGGCATCCGCACAACCTACAGCAATATCTTTTAAAAGGTTAAACCTGGTTTGACTTTGGTCAACTGGGTTGAATAAATAATCAAATGTAATCCCTCCCACTACCGCAAATTCTAAGAATCCCTTGCTCAGATCACTTCCGGATTTATAATCGTCCGGAACTCCCTGAACTGTCCGAGTAACTACTCCGCCAGAGTGCAGTGACCATCCAAGGCCTACCCAACTAGCTGTGGTATTCACTCTAAAACCACTAGATCTGTAATTCATGGAAATGGGGATGCTAATATTTCCGTTTTTGAAATTAAATATTGGTATTTCCTGTGATACCGCTCCCGTAAATTCATCGATATTGACGTCCACGTAAGAGGTTATACTAGCTGCGTCGGGTGAAGGAGGAATGACATTGGGAAGGTCAATTTGCTGTGCTCTTGTAGTATTGACAGTCAAAAAGCATAGTACAAAAAGTATATAGGTATTCTTCATCTTGTTATGTTATTGTAAGTTTTGACGGAAAATGGTTGTTAGGGATATACGAGTTTATTGAAAGCAATTCTTAATTAATTTTGTTGTCATCAAGCAGGTAAGATCACATTTGCCAGAGATGACTAAGATTCGAATTAAAAGTATTATCGGCTGAGCTTAAGGACTTCACTTTCTATTGATAATTCGCCGAAGATGGCCGATCGCTTTTTTTATCCATTTCTGTTCTTTCCCCTGCTCTGGAATATATAGCGTCTACTCTCTCGATTTTTCATAAGAAACTTATACTTCGCGCGAAAGTAATACCACAGACTGCAATTTTTTTGCAGTGGAGCAACTTGAATAGATATTTGGGTAGGGCGCAGAGCGGGAAAGGGTTTGTAATTCGTTATTCCTTTTTGCTGTTCAATTACTGCAGTTTAAGGATAAGATCAAGCCCAAGTTCAAGGTCTTAAAATTGTAAGTTTTAAGCGTTGGGTTTAGGGTTTACTGAACCCTGTTAATTCGTGAATTTGGTGATTTGAGAATTTGAAAATGTGAAATCGAGGAATTGTAAAATTGATCACATGAGGTAAATGCCAACTGTTCACTGTCTAACGACCTAATTAGGTCTCGACTGCGCTCGACCTGACAAGATCAACTGCCTACTGTTCACTGTTTACTGTTCACTGATTACTGATTACTGCCAACTGACAATCACACTTCCTCATACCTAAAGCATCCCACCTCATGGTCGTTTACCATACCTGTGGCCTGCATATGGGCATAGACCACCGTGCTCCCAACGAATTTGAAACCTCGTTTTTTCAGGTCCTTACTGATACGATCAGATAAGTCCGTATTGGCCGGGGCTTCTTTATGGTTTTTGAGGGCATTTTTTATAGGAACATTGTCTACAAATTGCCAGATATAGGTGCTAAAACTTCCGAACTCCTCCTGTACCTTCAAGAAAGCCTGGGCGTTGCTTATGGTTGCGTGTATTTTGAGTTTGTTTCGGATAATGCCGGCATCCTGTAACAGTTGGTCTACCTTCCCTTGTTGGTATTCGGCGATTTTGCGATAGTCGAACTGGTCAAAGGCATTCCGGAAATTCTCACGTTTGCGCAAAATTGTGATCCAACTCAACCCGGCCTGAAAGGTCTCCAGAATAAGGAACTCAAAAAGGGTATGGTCATCCCGCACAGGAACTCCCCATTCTTCGTCGTGATAGGCTTCGTATAAGGGATCTCCAAGGCACCATCCACATCGGTGTTTTTCCATAGGTTATGGTTGTGAATTTTAAAGATATGAGAATAATTCCAAAGACTGGATGAACGAAAGTTAATCTAACGTTTCAGACTTCATGGTCTTCTTTTTCAGATTTTTGGTCTGTTCTGAATCCATATAGACTTTGGGTACAGCAAACAGCGGCGGTCGTTTATCCGGGTACATCTGCCTTATTTCCTGTTGGAGCCTTTCAAACAGCAGAGCCCTGGTTCTGGCTTCTACCATAAATTTTGGATCACCCTTAATTTTGTCAGCAGTCTGGCTAAAATGCTCCGCCGGATATAGAAAAGCATCAAAGATCAAATTCTTATCCAATAGGACGCGTATGGCCTTTTCAGCCTCCGAGCGATCATCCAGAAGGATCTTAAGAAGAATCATATAATACTATTTTCCGGCATTAACAACTAGCCATAAAAAAAGCACCGCTCTACTGGGTGTCCAAAATCGCTAACTGAAGATTTTGATAGAGCGGTGCATGAGAACGAAACATGAGAACAGCTTTAAAAGCAATTTAATTCCCTAATGCAATATACGACAGAAAGCTAGATTTCAAGCATTACAATCGTTAAAGGTAAGTTAAACTATTATAAATCGATAGTATTACTATTAGTTTTATGGATAAAGATTTACCAGATACAGATATAATGGCATTCCCAGCGTGATGTTAAAGGGAAATGTCACGGCCAGGGCCATGGGAACATAGAGACTGGGGTTAGCCTTTGGAGCCGCTAGCCGCATAGCGGCAGGGACGGCTATATAAGATGCACTCGCCGCCAGGATCGCGAATAAAAAACGGTTCCCTGTACTGGATGTAAAGGAAGAACTAATGATGGCCACCAGGCATCCATTAATGAGCGGAGTTATCAGGGCAAATAGCACGGCAAAACGGCCCTTATTCCAGAAGTCCTGCAGCTTTTTGCCACTGGTAATCCCCATGTCCAGAAGGAATACTACCAAAAAGCCTTTGAAGATATCCGTTGTAAAAGGCTCTATACCCCGGGCTTGTTCGTCGCTTGCAAGATATCCTATCAACAAGCTGCCAAGGATCAGCAATACACTGCCATTGGTGAGCGAATGATGCAGGACACCGTTGAGTTTCACCGGAGTACCGTTCTTACGTTTGTAATAAGACATTAAAAGCACGCCTACAATAATAGAAGGGGCTTCCATCAGGGCCATAACAGCCACCATATGGCCGCCAAAATCGATCTTTTCAATTTCAAGAAAGGATACCGCAGTAACAAAGGTCACAGCGCTTACCGAACCGTACGAAGCTGCAATGGCCCCGGAATTCTCTACGGAAAACTTCATTCGCAGTATGAAATAGGCGCATATAGGCACTAAAAGGGCAAGCAGTATTCCGAACAACAGAGACCATAGGATCTCAAAATCAAACGTGCTATGAGAAAGTTCGAGCCCACCTTTGAACCCAATGGAGAACAAGAGGTAAAGGGCTATGAATTTTGAGCTGTTGCTCGGGATCTCAAGATCACTTTTTAGTTGTACGGCCAGGATGCCAAGGAAAAAGAATAATAAAGCAGGGTTTTTCAGGTTGTCTATCAGGAGGTGTAGATCCATATAGAATTTTGCATTAGTTAGTATGTGGTTTGGGTATGCGTTCCCGTAGTTTGATGTCGATCAGGCTGTCAATCACAATTTCCAGGCCGTCATTCCGCGCCTGGACTACCAGGTCTTTGATATGTTGTTTGGCTTCTTTTAGTTCCGCGATCCGGCGCTCGGAGCGCTGGTTGTCTTCTGCTTGCCTGTCACGGAGGTTCAATGCCTGAACGGTGTGGAATTTAATTTTGTCATTGAGCAGGGAAAGGAGAACATCTGCTGCTTCCAGAGGGGAGAATGTGCCTTCAACAAGCACTATTCTATCACTTTTAATCAAGCCATTCTTAGCTTCTTTAGCGGCTGAAGACTTCTTTAAACTTTGTCTACCGGCTTTAACCCATCGAATAAGCCTGTTTTCCATAAAGCGTATAGCGGTTTTTGATCTTTGCTGCTATTCGTATTCTGATTGATGATTTTTCACTATCTACAAAGCAAACCGTACTCCAAAGCCTTCAGGCACCCCAAGTTGCAGGTATTGTTCACTGCTTTTGAGGTTAACTTTTTTGAACCTATTCCACAAAGAAACCTGCTTTCTTTCAGGCTGTGTCAGGTCCCACCCCAGAACCGGCTTAACATAGTTTGGGCCGGCTTGCCATATTAAAGGATTCAGGTTGCGTTGTATCCAACTGGCTTCGCCGGCCACTGAACTGGTAACTTCAAGGGAGATCATGGTGTTTTCCAGATCTACCGCCCTGTCAGCATCTGCTTCCAGGGTTATGGTGATTTCAAATTCCAAATGCAGCAGAAGATTGTGTTCACCATAATTGAAATTCTGGGTATAAAACGGGGGTTCTGTATATGAGATTTTGTTCGTTTGTTGACTTTGAATTGTGGTGTGACTTAGGATCAGGACTGCTATCAAAAGAGAAAATAGTGCTTTCATGGTGTGTATTTTTTACCTTGCTTATTTCTCTTAAGATAACACCATTTTATCATTTATTTTTATTTATATGTTTAATGCTAAACATAACGAAAAATTATTGAAATAGTACTGGCATTTCGTATGCCAGAAAGCCCTTTGCCAGGAGTCCTGTAGAAATACGGCCGGTTTTCTCAGACCAGTGATATCTCCAACACGCCATTTATCCTCAATTCGAGGCCGGCATTCCGAATACTGGAAATAAATTCCTTGGCTACCTTCTTTTCTTCTTCAAGTTCGTGGATACGATGGTCCGGATAATAGGTATCCGCATCGCGATTTCCTTCACACCAGGCCAGTCTTTGCAGTTTGTGAAAGTTGATTTTCTGGTCTATCAAAGAAGTTATAACATCTTGGGCTTCTGAAGGAGAAAAGGTGCCGTCTACCAGTTGAATTTTCTGTGCTACTTTTGTCATTGTTTCCATTTTTAATATTTTAAAGGGTTTCAGGGGAGTTTATATGGATTGATAGTTTATTTAAGATTTGGACTATTACTGAATTTGGCTTTTAAAAGCAAGAGGCCAAAAACGATACAAGAGACAATCAGGATCTTATCTAAGAACAAATTACCTTGTGATAACGAAAGAATTATCAGTGCGGCAAAAAAAATCGCAGCCAATATTAGGTTGCGAGCTTCTTGTCTGATTGCGATCCTTGCTTTTTTGTTTTTTGCGTCGGACAGGCCCTCAGTTCTAACAGTTTTGGAGGCGCTGCCTTTTACGGTGTTGGCGATCATAATATGTATTGCGTTTAAAATTCGGTACAAAGATCAGTCAAAGAAGTCATATATTTTTATTTATCTTTGTTATATAAAACATTTAGAAAATTTATGAACTACACTTTGCACCAGCTTCAGATCTTCCTGAAGATTGCTCAAAACCAGAGTATTACCAAGGCTTCAGAGGAACTTCACCTGACCCAGCCGGCAGTCTCAATTCAGCTCAAAAACTTCCAGGATCAATTTGCTATCCCGCTTACCGAGGTGGTTGGAAGGAAACTATTTATTACAGAATTCGGTAAAGAAATTGCCAGGGCGGCCGAAAAGATCCTGAATGAAGTACATGCGATCAACTATAAAACACTGTCCTATGAAGGGCAGCTGGCAGGTCGACTCAAGATCTCGGTAGTTTCGACGGGAAAATATGTCATGCCCTATTTTATTACGGACTATATCGGGAAACACAAGGGATTGGATCTGGTTATGGACGTGACCAATAAAACTAAGGTTGTGGAGAGCCTGGGCAACAACGAAGTAGATTTTGCACTGGTTTCTGTGTTGCCAGAACGCCTTAAGATCGATCGTGTGGAGCTGATGGAAAACAAGCTGTTCCTCGTGGGCAACGCCCGTCCATTAAAGGCTGAAAACCTAAGCAAAAAAAGACTTTTCGAAGAGTTACCGCTGATTTATCGCGAGCCAGGCTCTGCCACCCGTAATGCCATGGAAAGTTTTATTACCAGGAACAGATTGCCGGTGCGGAAAAAGATCGAACTTACGTCTAATGAGGCCGTAAAACAAGCGGTGATCGCTGGAATAGGATATTCCATCATGCCCCTCATAGGCATAAAGAACGAGTTGCTTAACGGAGACTTGAGGATTATCCCCGTAAAGGGATTGCCCATTAGTACTACCTGGAATATTATCTGGCTAAGAGCCAAAAAACTCTCTCCCGCTGCCAAGGCCTTTTTAGATTATCTTGACAGCGAAAAAGAGCATATTATCCGTGACCGCTTTGGGTGGGTCAGTGCTTATTGATCATAAGAGCATAAGCTATTGGCCTATGACCTATTGGACCACTATAGCCTCCTTCTTTGGCGGTGTCCACAATTTGATTTCACCTGCCTGAAGTGCCTCATCAGCACTGGCTTTGACGCTTCTCAGCACTCTGAAAAATTTGCGTCCGTCCTTCCTCTTGAGTACGATTTCCGCAGACCCGGAGCGGCCGTAATTTACCTGATCAACATAAACCTGGGTTCCCGGAAGATCTTTCATCCGTGGTATAGCCCCCTTTTTGATCAGGAAGTTTTTTCGGGGGAAATGAATGTGTTGATAGTCTTGCCCTGTAGGGGTGCCAAGGACAAATACTTGTCCTTCGGAGAACTGTAATTCGCTTTCCTGTGCCTGGCTTGTGAAGCTGAGTAGGAAAAGCGCAGCGATTAGTAAAGCTGTTTTTCTCATTTTGTTTATTATTAAAAGGTTATGTGTGTTCTGCCTCTATTAGTTAGATTCAGGGGAACTCTCCTCTTCTCCCGGCTCATACCGGGTTAGGGGTTTGATGGTACCTGTCAGGGTGGGGAAGGTGTTAAAGAAGTCCCTGCCATCCTCTCTGCGGAGGCTAAGCCGGATCTTCCCATCGCTGGTAGAACTCCAATTATCTATAAGGAGCATATTGCCGTAAACGTTAAGGGAGTTTCCAAGATGACGCAGGCTATTAAGATCGTTTATCTGTAAAACAAAACGCTTTTCGGGAAATTTCAACTGCTTTGACAGACCTCCGGTGGATACTTCAACACTTTGAAATTCGTCAAACTGGAATTCAACCCATTGCTGAGCGTTCGCCGGACTAAGGAAGGCCACCAGCAGTGCTAGTGAGAAGCTTATTCTTAACAGTTTTACTATCATCATCGTTCAAAAATTCACTAACTTAAAGCAATATAAAGTTAATAAATCAAAAGAACTACTAACGTTAAACAAAAGTTAAACTATTAGCTTTTGATAGTAATACTATTATTTTTGTCACCGAAAGAAACGGATCATGAAACATTTATTAAAGACTTTTAAGATCGCAGTGAATGAGAAAACGTATGTAAAGGACCCTGATTCTTCAGAACTCGGGAAAAAGATCGTGGAAAACAGTATTCTTATGATCCAGGAGATGGGTTTTGAAAGTTTCACTTTTAAAAAGTTGGGGGATAAGATCGGATCCAACGAAAGCTCTATATACCGTTATTTTGAGAATAAACACAAGTTATTGTTATATCTCACCTCATGGTATTGGGGTTGGTTGGAGTATCAGCTGGTTTTTTCGACCAACAGTATTTCCGATCCAGAAGAAAAACTGGAAAAAGCGATTGCCCTGATAACCAGACCTGTTGAAATGGATGCGTCATTTGAGCATATCAATGAAATGCTCCTGCATCAAATTGTGGTAAACGAATACTCCAAATCTTATCTGACCAAAGAAGTGGATACTGAAAACAAGGAGGGGTATTTTGAAATTTACAAAAGACTCATTACCCGAATGTTTGAGATGATCGTGGCTGTGAACAAGGATTATCCTTACCCCCATAGCCTGGCGAGTACAGTACTGGAAGGGGTATTACATCAATATTTCCTGAGAGAGCATTTCCCAACCCTAACGGATTGTAACAATCAGGTAACTCCAACTCAATATTTTACCCATTTGGTTTTTAACTCACTAAAAGCTAGCACTTATGGCTAAAACGATTTTAACGGCCTGGCAACGCCTAATCGGGCTGTTGCAGCTAGATAAAAGAGATGTCTTTCAGGTCTTTTATTACGCTATCTTCGCAGGAGTGGTGAATCTCTCCCTCCCGCTTGGAATACAGGCCATTATAAATCTGATCCAGGGAGCGCAGATCAGTACCTCCTGGGTCATACTAGTCATACTGGTAACCCTTGGGGTTGGATTTGTAGGTCTGCTGCAACTCATGCAGATACGTATCATAGAGAACGTCCAGCAGAAAATTTTTACCCGCTCTTCATTTGAATTCGCATATAGATTTCCGAAGATCCAAATGAGTGAGCTGCGCAATTACTATCCACCTGAGCTGGCAAATCGCTTTTTTGATACCCTGACAGTCCAAAAATCCCTTTCCAAAGTGCTGATTGATTTTCCTTCGGCCCTTTTACAGATCATATTTGGCCTGTTGCTCCTATCCTTCTATCATCCGTTCTTTATTATTTACGGTATCCTTTTGTTGCTGTTGATCTACATAGTCTTCAAATACACAGCCCAAAGGGGCTTGGATACCAGTCTTGACGAGTCTAAGAACAAATACAAAGTGGCTCACTGGCTGCAGGAGGTAGCGCGTTCCATAATCAGTTTCAAATTATCCGGGAAAACTTCTCATGCCCTAGATAAGAATGACACCCTGGTAGCGGACTACCTTACAGCCCGTGAAAGTCACTTCAGGATACTGGTATTACAGTTTATCCAGATGATCGGGTTTAAAGTACTGGTAACTGCCGGGCTTCTACTTATAGGAGGGATACTGGTACTTAACCAGGAAATGAATATCGGCCAATTCGTGGCGGCTGAGATCATTATACTTTTGGTCATCAGTTCTGTTGAAAAACTCATCCTGGGGCTCGAAACCTTTTACGACCTGTTGACTTCCCTCGAGAAATTAGGGCAGGTGGTAGACAAAGAACTGGAGCCTCAGCAAGGCGAAAAGCCCTTCGGTGAAAATGACGGGTTTACAGTTCAATTGGATAAGATCACCTACCGTGTGCCTGAGCATACCAAGAAGATCATTGACGAACTTTCTTTAACCATCACACCTACCTGTACCATACTGTTACAGGGACAGGCCGGGTCGGGAAAAACCACCCTGCTTAGGTTGATTGCAGGCATTATCACCCCGGATGAGGGCAATATCTACGTCAATGATGTCTCCCTTCTAGGTGTCAATCTGAATTATTACCGATCGCACCTGGGACAATCACTTACAGAGGAATCCCCATTTGAAGGCACCCTTTTGAACAATATTACTTTTGGAGATAAAACCATCGCTCAAAAAGAAGTGTACTGGGCGCTTGAGAACGTTGGCCTTACTTCGTTCGTAAAAGAGCAACCTCAGGGGTTAAAGACCATACTCTACCCTGAAGGTCAGCAAATCCCCTATACGGTGACTAAGAAAATAGTCCTGGCCAGAAGTATTGTAAGGAAGCCAAAATTACTGATACTCAAGGATCCCCTGGACCAATTCGGGCCGGAAGAATCCGAAAGGATCATGGATTTTCTGACTGACCCATCACAACCCTGGGCCTTGGTTGTTGTAAGCCAGAACCCTATGTGGAAAGGAAAATGCGGCAGGGTTATAACTATGGAACAAGGAAAGATCGTTAACGAAACCTGAAAGAGATGCTGAATATTTCACCCAATAAATTGAATCAGAAGGTAGACCTTGGGCATTATAAATCAGCTCAAAAGGTCTTTCATAAAAGGCATTACAAGCACTTCAACCGTTTTTTACTGGTGTTTGCGGCTATAGGAATTATAGTGTTGTTCTTGCCGTGGACCCAGAACATCGCCGGAAAGGGGTACCTGACCACGCTAAAGCCGGATCAGCGCCCGCAGACCATACAATCCCCAATACCAGGGAGGATAGAGAGATGGTATGTACAGGAAGGTGATTTTGTAAAGAAAGGCGATACCATATTGTTCATATCTGAGGTTAAGAATGAATACTTTGATCCCAACCTTTTACAAAGGACCGGGGATCAGATCGCTGCAAAGGCCATGGCCGTGACCTCATACAAGGAGAAGGTAGATGCCCTGAATTCGCAAATAGAAGCTTTGCTGACGGAGCGCGGCCTGAAGCTGAAACAAGCGCGCAATAAACTCATACAGTCCAGACTGAAGGTGCAAAGCGATAGTATTGATCTGGAAGCTGCCAAAACGAATATTTTGATCGCTCAGCGGCAGTACGATCGGGTGGAGCAACTGGAGAAAGAAGGTCTGAAGGCAGTAACGGACCTGGAGGCTAAAAGATTGAAGTTACAGGAGGCCCAGGCTAAGCTGATCTCCCAGGAGAATAAGTTACTGGCCGCCAAGAACGAGGTGATCAATTCGGAGGTAGAGATCAACAGGACACAGGCGGAGTACACCGATAAGATCTCCAAAGCCAAAAGCGATATGTTCACGGCTCAATCCAACCAGTTTGATACCGAAGCTCAGGTTACCAAATTGGAAAATGAGTACGCCAACTACGAAATGCGTAGTGATCTACATTATATCCGGGCGCCACAAAGCGGGTTTATAAATAAGGCTTTACAGTCCGGAATTGGGGAAACCTTTAAAGAGGGTGATCGATTAGTGGCTATTATGCCCACGGAGTACGATATGGCTGTAGAGACTTATGTAGAGCCTTTGGATCTGCCACTGATCCATTTAGGGGAGAAAGTAAGAATACAATTCGATGGTTGGCCTGCTATTGTTTTTAGCGGATGGCCCAACCTGTCCTACGGCACCTATGGAGGCGAAGTGGTCGCTATCGAGACCTTTATCAGCGATAATGGCAAGTACCGCATTTTGCTGGCCCCGGATAAAGATGACCAGCCCTGGCCTAATGAGATCCGGGTAGGTTCCGGAGCAAACACCATCGCACTACTCGAAGATGTGCCCATCTGGTTTGAATTGTGGAGGCAACTTAATGGTTTTCCGCCCAATTATTACCAGCCTGAAAACGAAATGGCCAATTCAAGCACAAAATAATAGCATGAAATTCCGCGGGATCATATATTTCTTCATATTGCTCTCCCTTGGTCAACTCAGGGGGCAGGATACCCTTGTGATGAGTTTTAAGGAGTACCTGGGCTATGTGAAAAAATACCATCCTGTAACAAAGCAAGCCGAACTGAACATTGAGATCGGGGAAGCCAATCTGATGCGTTCCCGCGGAGGTTTTGATCCCAAGATCGAGGTGGATTACGACAGGAAGAAATTTGAGGGAACGGAATACTATGACCGTTTGAATGCCACCTTTAAGATCCCGACCTGGTACGGAATAGAACTAAAGGCAAATTTTGAGCAAAATGAAGGAGATTTTATTAACCAGGATGAAACCCTGCCAACAGATGGCCTTTACAGTGCCGGAGTCTCAGTATCCGTGGGACAGGGACTTTGGATCAACGAGAGAATGGCCACCCTTAGAAAGGCAAAATTCTTTAGAAATCAGACCCAGGCAGACCGGGACGTAGAGGTGAACGAAATCCTTTTTCAGGCATCTCTGGCCTATTTTGACTGGCTGCAGGCGTATAAGGACAGCCAGATATTCGGCAATTTTTTGACCAACGCTCAGACCCGTTTTGAGGGGATCCGGCAGAGCGCTCTAAGCGGAGATATCGCGGCAATCGATACCGTAGAGGCAAAAATAGCAGTACAGAACAGGGCCTTGAGCCTGGAGCAGGCAAAGGTAAGGCTAAATAACAGGGCTCTGGAACTATCCAATTTTCTCTGGATTGGCGACAACATACCTATTGAATTACAACCCAATGTAATTCCGGATAATAATCCTGAGGCTGACATAGATTATGCCCTGGAGATACCGGAAAACCCCTTAGATGGTTTTATCTTGGAAGAGCACCCGAAGTTGAGATCTTTGGGATTCAAGATTGACGGCCTGGAGGTGGACAGACGTCTGAAAGCAAATAAATTATTACCACAAATAGACCTGGAATACAACTTTCTTACAGAAACCCCTGAGGTCATTCGTTCCTTTGAGACACAGGAGTATAAGGGAGGTGTTAAGTTCCGTTTTCCACTCTTTCTGCGAAAGGAGCGAGGGGATCTACGCTTGTCAAAATTCAAGCTCCGTGAAGCCCGTTTTGAGTTTGACAATACGGAGATCCAGATCCAGAATAAGATACAGGCCCTGTATACTGAATTAGCTTCTTTTGAAAATCAGAATCAACTAATACTGGACATTGTAACCAATTACGCCCGGCTGCTTCGGGCCGAAGAAAGGAAATTCAGTTTTGGTGAAAGTTCACTATTCCTGATCAATTCCCGGGAGAGTGCGCTGATCGATGCCGAGCTAAAGCAAAATGAGGTACAGAACAAGTATTTCGGTACCAAAGCCAAGTTGTTCAACAGCATGGCCATTAATCCGGAAGGACTTTGAAACGGCAGGCGATATGGAAAATAATTCGGATAGAACGATCGGCAACTTCAAAACAGTCCTAAGGGAGACCCTATTTATAATTACCGGTGTTTTTGCGGCGGCATTTGGTTTGGAAAGCTTCCTGTTGCCAAATCGCTTTATTGATGGCGGCGTTACAGGGATCTCTCTACTCATTACAGAAGTTAGCTCGCAGCCCCTTTGGCTTTTGGTCATATTGGTGAATATTCCCTTTCTCATACTTGGGTGGAAGGTTATTGGAAAGAATTTTGCGATCAAAGCAAGTCTGGCGATTTTGGCCCTGGGTCTTACCCTGGCCTGGATCAATTTTCCGGAAGTGACCGAAGACAGGCTGCTGGTAGCCGTTTTCGGAGGTTTCTTTCTGGGTGCAGGTATAGGTCTTTCTATTCGCGGAGGCGGAGTACTGGACGGAACGGAAGTCCTGGCCATATTCCTGAGTAAAAAACTGGGTACCAAGATCGGAGACCTTATCATTATCATCAATATCATAATTTTCCTGGCAGCGGCTTATCTCCTTTCCATAGAATCTGCGCTGTATTCTATGCTAACCTATCTGGCAGCCTCCAGGACCCTGGATTTTGTTGTGGAAGGAATTGAGGAATACACCGGGGTTACCATCATTTCCAAACACAGCGACGAAATACGGATTATGGTTACCGAAAAGCTCGGAAGGGGTTTAACCATATATAAGGCCCAGGGAGGTTATGGCAAAAACGGAATTCACAATGAGTACGACGTGATCTATACCGTGATCACCCGACTGGAGATTAGTAGACTGAATAAAGAAATTCAAAGGATAGATCCCAACGCCTTTGTGGTCATGAGCAGTATTAATGATACCCGGGGAGGAATGGTCAAAAAGCGGGCATTGTAAGTTTTGGCACCATTATACTACCAATAGCTGGCAGATTAATCGCCTGAGGGCATTTGGCGATAACTAATACAGCATAATGAAAGATCAAGTAAAGGAAACCATGACGAAACCTACGGAGGATCTGATCCGGGATAGCCTGCCCGGGTCCATGTCTTATAAAGAATACACTTCTTTAATGGACAGCCTGGCTAGATCTGGTAACACTACAGGAGAATATACCCCCGCTAATGAGAATTATACTTTGTTAAACGACCGTCGCATAAAGCGATGGGATAAGAAATTCAGTGTAACCGAGGATGCGTTGGCAAAGATCGCTGCCTATCCCAGGGAGATCCTTTGGCTAGTGCTAACGGAAAGCTGGTGTGGGGATGCTGCACCCACTATGCCGGTCATGAATAAAATTGCCGAGGCCTCACCTAATATCACGCTCAGGGTATTGCTCCGGGATGAGAATCCCGAACTTATGAGCAGGTTCCTTACCAATCAGGCGATGTCCATACCCAAGCTGATCATGGTTGACAAGGGTTCCTTTGAAGTTTTAGGCAGCTGGGGCCCAAGGCCGTCAACCGCGACTAAGTTGGCAGCGGATTACAAGGCCGTTCACGGTAAACTGTCCAAGGAATTTAAACAGGATCTGCAAATGTGGTACAACAGGGACAAGGGTAAGGATACTTTCAAGGACCTGATGCAACTACTTGCTCTGGAATAAATAGGTAATGGTGCCTTTCTGCATGGCGAGGTTAGAGGAGCTGAACTTGGCCCTCAGGGCATAAGTGATGGCGTTATCCACCAGGCAGCCGTTGGAAGTTCCTGAACTTTTATCGTTAAAATCCGCCTCTATGACATTTCCATTGGCATCTACCTCAATATTGATAACTACCTTGCCACCCTCAATACAGGTATAGATCGGTGGTGGTAAGCGATAACCTGTTCTTCCCACCAGGGAATACGATACCGAAGTTTTTCGTTTTGCAAGGTTCTGGGTAAATTCCTGCTTCTGTGCCTCCTTCTCCCCAAGCATTTCCTTGAGTTCTTCTCGTTTTTTGGCGAGTTCTTTAAGGTTTGCGGTATAACTATCTTCCGAATCCAGAAAATCCTTGAGGTCTTCGTCACTTGCGGCTTCCTTCTCCTCCATGATTTCCTCCAACGTCTTTAAGGGCTCAGGGTTACCGTAGGTGGGCTTGGCCGTTTCGTTAAAAGCCATATGGCTCTTAATAGGGTCTGCCTTAGCCATTTCCTCCAGAAGCTTTTCCTGTTCTTCCAGCAACTCCTCCAGGTCCTCGTCGGCCAGGCTCATCTCTATCACATATTCCTCCTTTGCCTCAGCCCCAAGATGGATGTTGTACAACAACAGTACCATGATGGACAAGGAGAAAAAAGTGATAAGAAAAGAAAGTTGACTTCTGTTCAGGTTCATACTGCTTATAACCGCTTTTTTCAGAAAATATTTTAAAAAATCGTTGAATCGAAAAGTTAGATCCTACAAAATCAAGCTTTTATGTTTTTTGTAGTCAATCTTTCCGAAAAATCTTTAGGGGCTAGCGAATTATCTACGTTATAATCCCCTATTTTGGTTCTTCTCAGCTCGGACAAATGTGCCCCACAGCCCAATATCTGGCCAAAATCATGGGCCAGAGATCTTATATAAGTCCCTTTTCCGCATTGGACTTTAAATTGCACTTCAGGAATTTGTATTGCCGTGATCTCAAAAGACAGTATTTCAATGGTCCGTGCCTTTAGAGCCACTTCTTTACCGTCCCTGGCATATTCATAAAGTCGTTTTCCGTCTTTCTTCAGGGCGGAGAATACGGGAGGAAGCTGTTCCAGGGTACCTGTTAGTTGGCCTGCAGCCTGGTAAATTGCCTCCGGGCTAATATTGTCCGTTGGAAACCTTTGGTCTATCTCAGTCTCAAGATCGTAGGAAGGCGTTGTGGCGCCCAGGGTAATCGTTCCGGTATATTCCTTGTTCTGGCCCTGTAGCTCACTGATCCTTTTAGTGAATTTCCCGGTACAGATAAGTAAAAGCCCGGTAGCCAGCGGATCCAGGGTTCCCGCATGGCCGACCTTTATTTTTTTAAGGTTAAATGCTCTTCTGATGGCCCAGCGAACGGCATTGACAGCCTGAAAGGATGTCCACTCCAAAGGCTTATCTATAAGCAGGATCTGACCTTCCAGAAAATCTTCCTTACTTTTCATCCGTAATCTTTTGAAAATTTGCAGCCTCTCTTTCTTTAGTACTGCTTTTGGGCAGGTTGCCGCTTCCGATAAAGTAACCGAGAAAAAACAGACCTACCGGAGATAAAATTAAAAGAAAGACTGAAATCAATTGCCATAAACCCATAATCATACTCATTTTGCAAAGGTTCAGCTGGGATTTACAATATTAACCCCAAAAACTGTACCCAATTGCAATACATCCCACTATAAGGCAGTAAATAGCGAAATAAGTCAGCTTGCTCTTGCGCACTAATTGGATCATCCAGGTACAGGCTACCAGCCCTGCAATAAAGGCTGCGACAAAGCCGGCTCCCATGGCTACGGTCTGCTCACTTTCAAAATTGAGCTGCCCGCTAAAGATATCCTTTGCCATTTTACCAAGGATCAGAGGTACTACCATTAAGAAGGAGAAGCGTGCGGCCCTGCTTTTATCAACCCCTAACAAAACCGAAGTTGAAATAGTCGCACCACTCCTGGAAATCCCCGGGAGTACGGCTATGGCTTGTGAAACCCCTATGATAAAGGACTTCCAGTAAGACACTCCTTTGTCGGTATCCTTGGCACGATCTGCCAGAAATAGCAGAACAGCAGTGACCAATAACATGAGCCCGACAAAGCGGATATCACCGCCAAAAAAGGACTCGAGTTGCTCTTCAAATAGTAGTCCTATCAGGGCTGCAGGGATCATGGAGATAATGATCTTTAATGAAAATTGCGTCTCTTCGTTCCACTTGAATTGAAACAAGCCTTTAAAGATATCCAAAACATCTTTCCTGAAAACTACAATGGTACTAAGGGCGGTGGCAAAGTGGAGTACAACCGTGAACAGCAGACTTTCCTGAGGGATGGAATCGTCTCCCAATATCGCTTTTCCCAATTCCAGGTGACCGCTGGACGAAACAGGAAGAAATTCGGTGAGGCCCTGTACAATCCCCAGGATGATCGCGTCAATTACTTCCAATTACTTTTTTTTCTTGTGCGGATTTAACAAAATAGCATAGACTTCAATGCCCAGGCCAATCAGCACCAGGGTGGGTGCCAGGCGAATTCTTCTAAAACTGTATATCTCCGGGTTGAAAACATTCGGGTCGTCACTTCCTCCACCGCTCATCAGAAGGAACCCCAGGGCAATACAGGCCAACCCAATAGCCATAAAAAGGTAATTCCTTTTCTGAAAGATGAACTCTGCCTTGGGCTTTTTGTCCTGTTGACTAGTTTGCTTCTTGCTCATCCGGCAAAGTTAATAATATAAATCATCCGTCCTAAGATTTAGGAAGCGTTGGGTGGCAAAATAAGTGCTAATCAACGAAATAAGCACGCCCAATACAAAAACACTGACAAAAAGAACACTCAGGATCAACACGTCCTGAAATAACTGCAGTTCGGGAAAGTTCAGGTCTATATAGTACATCACTAATCCAAGGGCAAGCAGGGCAACAAAGGCCCCTATCATTCCCAGTTTTATATTGGTCCAGATGAAAGGCTTTCTGATGAATTTTTTAGTGGCCCCCACCATCTGCATGGTTTTTATGATAAAGCGCTTGGAATAAATGGAAAGGCGTATGGAACTGTTTATAAGTAAGACCGCGATAAAGGTAAATACGGCACTGGCCACCAATATCCAAAAACTGATCTTCTTCACATTTTCAGTAAGTAAGGCGATCAGTGGGCGGTCATAGCTCACTTCTTCCACAAAGCTCCTGGCCGCGATCTCCTCCGCAATCACTTCTATCTGTTCGGTAGATACAAAATCAGCATTCAATTTTACGTCCACCGAATTCTTTAGCGGGTTGTAACCGAGGAAATCCAGGAAGTTCTCGCCTATCTCCTCGCTGTGCTGCTCAGCTGCCTCTTCTTTGGACACAAAGGTGGCGGATTTTGTATAGTCTGACATGGCCAGGCTTTTCTGCAGCTGGTCTATCTCTACCTGCTTGGCACTGTCCTTTAGAAATACGGATATGGTTATCTGTTCCTTGAAATGATCGGCCAGTTTTTTGGTGTTGAGGACCAACATGCCCAAAATACCCAATAAGAAAAGTACTAGCCCGATACTTAACACCACCGAGAAGTAAGAAGAGATGAGTTTCCGTTTTTGATAACGTTCAAAAGATTTGCTCATTGCGGCTTAAGAATACGTAAAAATAGGAAAGTAAATGGATTCGACTTATTTTTGCGCCTAGAAAAAATGAGGTCATCCCAGGGTCAGGAGTACACGGAGGCCCAGGGATGATCCTTTTTTATTTTGCATTGCAGGTGAACAACCTCAGAAGAACGATTATGAGTTACCATTTTAAGGAGATCGAGAAAAAGTGGCAGGCTTACTGGGCGGAGCAGCAGACTTTCAAAGCCACCAATGAATCAGCCAAGCCCAAGTACTATGTCCTGGACATGTTTCCTTATCCTTCCGGAGCCGGACTACATGTGGGGCATCCTCTTGGCTATATCGCAAGTGACATCTATGCCCGATACAAAAGGCATAAGGGATTCAACGTGCTTCATCCACAAGGCTACGATAGTTTCGGACTGCCCGCTGAACAATATGCCATCCAAACCGGCCAGCATCCGGCCCTTACCACGGAAGAGAATATCAAAACCTATAGACGGCAGCTGGATCAGCTCGGGTTTTCTTTTGACTGGTCCCGAGAGGTACGCACCAGTGATCCCAAATATTATAAATGGACCCAATGGGTGTTCATTCAGCTATTCCATTCCTGGTACGACAATGAGGCGGATAAAGCTCGTCCGATCTCTGATCTGATCCCGGAATTCCAGGCTAGTGGCAATAGCAGCGTCAATGCCGCATGCGATGAAGACACACCGCATTTTACCGCGGAACAGTGGAAGGCCTTTAAAGACAAAGAGCAACAGCAAATATTGCTGAAATACCGGCTTACCTACCTGGCGGATACCGAAGTAAACTGGTGCCCCGCATTGGGTACGGTACTGGCCAATGACGAAATAGTGAATGGGGTTTCCGAGAGGGGCGGGCATCCGGTAGTCCGGAAAAAAATGACCCAATGGAGTATGCGTATAACCGCCTATGCTCAAAGGTTATTGGACGGACTGGATACCATAGACTGGCCGCAGCCCTTGAAGGACGCACAGACGAACTGGATTGGCAGGTCTGAGGGTGCTTCCGTTACCTTTAAGACTGTTCCCTCAGCGGAAACAAAGGAAAGTTACCCTATTGATGTTTTTACCACGAGGCCGGATACCATTTTCGGAGCCAGTTTTATGACCCTGGCCCCGGAACACGAACTGGTCGCTAAAATAACCACTTCAGAACAGAAAGCCGAGGTAGATGCCTATGTGGAGGCTACCGCAAAACGATCAGAACGGGACAGGCTTTCGGAGGTCAAGGTGGTTACCGGAGCATTTACCGGGGCTTACGCGGAACATCCATTCACAGCTGAACCCATCCCTATCTGGATTGGGGATTATGTACTGGCCGGATATGGCACCGGGGCGGTGATGTCCGTACCCTGTGGAGATCAGCGGGATTATGATTTTGCCAGGAACTTTGGTATTGATATCCCTAATATCTTCGAAGGGGTGGATATTTCCGAAGAGGCTTTTGCCAATAAGGAGAGGACGGTAATAGCTAATTCAGATTTTCTGAACGGCTTGTCTTATAAGGATGCTACCAAAAAGATCATTTCCGAGCTCGAAAAGATCGGCAAAGGGGAAGGTAAGATAAACTATCGTTTGCGGGACGCGGTTTTTAGCAGGCAGCGGTATTGGGGAGAGCCCTTTCCGGTCTACTATGTTGATGAGATGCCTCGGATGATCGCTGAAGAACACCTGCCTTTAAAATTGCCAGAAGTGGCAAAATACCTGCCTACGGAAACCGGAGAACCTCCATTGGGGAATGCAAAGGTCTGGGCCTGGGACAGTAAGCAATCCACGGTTGTAAGCAATGAGCTCATCGATCACAAGACGATATTTCCGTTGGAACTTAATACCATGCCGGGTTGGGCAGGAAGCTCACAGTATTTCAACCGCTATATGGACCCGCATAACGAAGAAGCCATTTTTTCCAAAGAGGCCATTGACTACTGGAAACAGGTTGATCTGTATATCGGTGGTATAGAGCATGCCACCGGGCATTTGCTGTATTCCCGTTTCTGGCAAAAGTTCATGTTCGATCTTGGCCTGGCACCTGTTGAGGAATATGCCAAAAAGTTGATCAACCAGGGGATGATCCTTGGTAATAGTGCCTTTGTATACCGGGAGGTAGAGACAAATCAGGTGCTTTCCGCGGGCTTGATCTCCGGAAAAAAGGTAGATCCCATCCACGCCGATGTATCCCTTGTCAATACGTCCAATGAGCTGAATGTAGAAGGGTTTAAAGCCTGGCGGCCGGAATTTAAGGATGCGGAGTTTGTGCTGGAGAACGGCAAATTTATTGTAGGTAGGGATGTTGAAAAAATGTCCAAGTCCAAGTACAATGTAGTGAACCCGGATGCTATCTGTCAGCAGTACGGGGCAGATTCACTGCGCTTGTACGAAATGTTCCTCGGCCCGCTTGAGCAGTCCAAACCGTGGAATACAGCCGGGATTACCGGGGTTCACAGTTTCCTTAAGAAACTCTGGAAATTATATCACACAGGCCCTGACGGCACTTTTGAGGTATCTGATGATGAACCCGCTAAGGAAAACCTCAAAACCCTGCATAAGACCATTAAAAAGGTAGAGGAAGATATAGAAGACTTCTCTTTCAATACCTCAGTCTCTACTTTTATGATCTGTGTCAATGAACTTTCGGCTCAAAAATGTAGATCCAGGGCCATTTTGGAACCCCTGGCTATTATACTCTCTCCTTATGCCCCGCATGTGGCAGAGGAACTTTGGGAGCGTCTGGGACATAATTCATCCATCGCTTCTGTCGCTTTTCCGGAATTTGATGATAAGTTCCTGGTAGAAAGCACCAAGGAATACCCCATTTCCTTCAACGGAAAAATGCGTTTTAAGTTGGAGTTCCCATTGGATATGCCCAGGGAAGAAATTGAGGCGGCAGTACTGGCCCACGAAAGAACCCAACAACAACTACAGGGAAGAACACCCAAAAAGGTGATCGTGGTTCCCGGGAAGATCGTCAATGTAGTGGGCTAAAAGCTTAGTAATTCCAACTTCTTAAAGAGGCTGTCTAAAAAGCTTCGTATGTGCATTGGTCACATCGAGCGCCCGCCTGATCCACATAGTCGGGCAGGCAGTCGAGATGTATTCTATAATTCGACCTCTGATGAGTTCTCGACTCCGCTCGAACGGACAAACCGTTCTTTTTAGACAGCCAGTATTATCCTATACCCTATAAAATTCTTGTATCGGAATAAAAAAATGTAGATTTTTGAACTTTACCCCCTAAAAATTTAGGGGTAAAACTTAAAAAAATATGTTTTTGAACGGAACACCCCCTACTTTTTATCGATTTTATTTCTTTTTTTGTTGGATTTGACACAATTTTGACCTGAACAATAAAACCATATAACAAAATGATCGTAGGTGTTCCAAAAGAAATCAAAAACAACGAGAGTAGAGTAGGGATGACTCCGGCCGGTGTGCTGGAGCTTGTAAAGAACGGCCATACCGTATACGTACAATCGGGTGCGGGAGAGGGCAGTGGCTTTTTTAACAGTGATTATCAGCAGGCAGGCGCTGTAATAGTGGATACTATCGGCCAGGTCTATGCGATGAGTGAGATGATCGTAAAGGTCAAAGAACCCATAGAAGAAGAATATCCGCTAATTCAGAAGGGACAGATCGTTTTTACCTATTTTCATTTTGCTTCCAGCGAGCGGCTCACCAAAGCCATGATCGCGAGTAAGTCCATTTGTATTGCCTATGAAACCGTGGAGGATGAGGACGGGAGTTTACCCCTGTTGACACCCATGTCCGAAGTTGCCGGAAGAATGGCCATACAGCAGGGAGCAAAATACCTGGAGAAACCCGTAAAAGGGCGGGGCGTACTTCTGGGTGGTGTACCCGGAGTAGCTCCCGGAAAGGTCCTGGTACTGGGCGCCGGAGTGGTTGGTATACAGGCTGCTAAAATGGCAGCCGGTCTGGGGGCCCATGTTACCATCATGGATGTCAATATGAAAAGGCTTCGATACGTGAATGACGTTATGCCGAACCACGTGGTCACCGAATTCTCTAATGAATACAATATCAGAAGGCATATCAAAACCCACGACCTCATTATTGGAGGAGTGTTGCTCAAAGGGTCTAAGGCACCCAATCTGATTACCCGGGATATGCTTAAGGAAATGCGTCCGGGAACCGTGATCGTCGATGTGGCGGTAGATCAGGGTGGATGCGTGGAGACCACAAAGGCCACTACTCACGAAGACCCAATATACATCATAGACGATGTGGTACACTATGCGGTAGCCAATATGCCGGGTGCTGTTCCGCACACATCAACCATGGCGTTGACCAATGTTACCCTGCCCTATGTATTAAAACTTGCCAATCTCGGTTGGGAAAAGGCCTGTAGTCTCGATCCGGGACTCCAAAAAGGACTGAATATCCTTGACGGAGAAGTGGTTTATAAAGAAATTATCGAAGCATTTACATGGGAAGCAGTTTTTAATTAGAGTACATTTTGTCAGTTTTGTGAACCCCGTCAGGAATGGCGGGGTTTTTGCTTTAGATGTCGTAACTTTAATGGACACTAATTAAAAAGGAAAAGTTATGTTAACAGGATATTATTTGTTAATTGGAGGTATTGCCCTGGTGAGTTGGTTGGTAAGCAGCCGGCTTAAAAACAAGTTCAGGCATTACTCCAAGGTTCACCTGCAAAACGGAATGAGCGGTGCGGAAATTGCAGAAAGGATGTTGGCAGACCACGGTATCAGGGATGTGAAGGTGATCTCTACCCCCGGAATGCTTACGGATCACTACAATCCCAGAAATAAAACGGTAAATCTTAGTGAAGGGGTATACAACCAAAGGAATGCGGCCGCGGCTGCGGTTGCGGCCCACGAATGCGGACATGCGGTACAACATGCCCAGGCCTATGAATGGCTTACTATGCGCTCTAAACTGGTACCAGTGGTAAGTGTTACCTCGGGAATGTCTATGTGGGTTGTTTTTGGTGGATTGATGTTGGGAGCGGCAACCGGAATGGGGCTTGGCTTTTGGATCGCTGTGGCAGGCCTCGTAATGATGGGTTTTGCGACGCTCTTTAGCTTTATCACCTTACCGGTAGAATACGATGCCAGTAACCGGGCGCTAAAATGGCTCAGACAGAAACGCATGGTTACTCAACAAGAATACAAAGGCTCTGAAGATGCTTTGAAATGGGCAGCAAGAACCTATTTGGTCGCTGCTATCGGATCCCTGGCCACCCTCTTCTACTTTGCTTTACAGGTTTTTGGAGGAAGGGATTAAGGAAAGAAACAAACTTAACAATACAGTATTATCGAAGCTGATATTGTCATAAAACTGGCTTCAATAGAAGATTTAGGGGCGCTTACGCAAGTAGGCGCCGCTTTATTTGACCACGATATTAAGACGGATATGGCCGAGGAGTTCTTAAAAGATCCCAGGCATCATCTGATGCTGGCTTTTGCCGAAGATAACATTATTGGTATGGCATCGGGGTTTCACTATGTGCATCCGGATAAGGAGGCGGAGCTGTTTATAAACGAAGTGGGAGTTTTGCCCTCCTTTCAAAACATGGGAATAGGCAGGAAAATCCTGAAAGCGCTTGTAGATCACAGCAAAACATTGGGATGTAAACGAGGCGCCTGGGTACTGACAGATTCCGGCAATAGCGCCGCGAAAAAAGCCTATGAAGCCGCCGGTGGGAGGCTGGATGAAGGAGATATACTGATGTACAATTTTGATTGAGCCAAGCCTGATCAGATGGTGATCTGCCGGTCAATTTGCTGATCCAGGGAAATAAAGGTCTCCGTCCTGGAAACCCCTTCAATTCGCTGTATATTCTTGTTGAGGACATTCATCAGGTGGGCATTGTCCTTGCACAACACCTTGATCAGGATGGACCAGTTTCCGGTGGTGTAGTGACACTCCAACACCTCAGGGATCTTTTCCAGTTCTTTGACAGCTCTTGGGTTGCTCATGGCTTTGTCCAGGAATATGCCAATATAAGCCATGGTGGTATAGCCCAGTATCTTGGGATTGATTACAAACTTTGAACCTGATATCAGGCCGGAGCGTTCCAGTTTTCGCAGTCGCTGATGGATGGCCGCACCGGATATCCCAATGCTGCGTGCAATTTCCAGAATAGGCATTCTGGCGTCCTGCATTAAGAATCTTAGGATTTTCTTGTCAATCCCGTCAATATTTATAGTATTGTTAGGTGATCTCATATTATGATTTCAATAATACTATAAATATACTACTTATACTTTCAGTTATTAAATGGCAACAGAATCGGGATTGTATCCCAAATAGGGGGTTTCGAATTCCTTAAAGCTTACGCCGTATTCTTTAAGTTCCTTTAGAATGGGTTCGTATACTTCCTGACGAATAGGTATTTGTACTCCGGGGGTGGTAATTTTTCCGTTGAGGATTAGAAGGGCTGCCATTGCCACAGGCAGACCAACGGTTTTGGCCATGGCCGTATGGCTGTGATTCTCTCCGGTAACCACCATATTGGCGTCCAGCTGTCTTTTTTTGCCATTGAGGATAAAGCCGAACTTGTGGTACATCACTATCATATCGCGATCCTCTTCCGTAAGTGTCCAACTGTCTTCCAAAATTTTTTGAAGCATCTGAGCCGGACTGGCATCTTTTAGCCCAATAGTCTTATCCGGATTAAAAAGGTCCAGTTCCAGGAGCTTTTCCCACATTATGTCATCCTGGTCTATTTTCAGATAGTGCCTGAGCTTAAGCTCAACCGAGTCTGTCGGGGAATACGGCAAAAAGAGATTCAGGAATTCCCGGTAAGACATGTTCTCTGAATTTTCAACTATATAACTATCATCGGTCATTCCCAGCTGCACAAAAATGTTCCAGGCCTTGGAAAAGCCAACCCTCCTCATGGTCCCCCGGTACAGGGTAAGGGCGTCGCTTAAGCCATAGGCTTCGCGGTATTTCAGGGAATCCCGGTTGGCATACCCCTCGAATTTTCCATAACCTTCTATATTCAGGAACTCCGTTCGGCGGAATAATTTGTGGTAGGGGATGTATTTATAGGTGCCTTCCTGTATGAATTTCGCTGCACCGCCCTGCCCTGCCACGACAACATTACGCGGGTTCCAGGTAAATTTATAATTCCAGAGGTTGTCATCGGATTCCGGAGCAACCAGCCCGCCGGTAAAGGACTCGAAAAGTATCATCTTACCGCCATTAGCCCTTATCCTGTCAATGATCTGCATAGCGCTCATGTGATCTATACCCGGATCCAGCCCGATCTCGTTCATAAAAACAAGGCCTTTTTTCTTCGCGGCTTCATCCAGACCTTTTATCTCCTCACTGACATAAGAGGCGGTCACCAAATGCTTTTCATAGCTTATGCAATCTTCAGCAACTTTTATATGCAAACGTGGAGGAAGCATAGACACCACGATATCCGCGTCTTTTACCGCTTCCTGCCTGGCCTTATCTTCGAAAATGTCCAGGCGGATTACCTCACAACTGGGATGCGATTGGAGTTCTTCCCCAATTTTTTCTGGCTCCCTGTCCGCTATGATAAGATGTAATTGCTCTTCCTTCGCCCTTTCGAGGAAGTAATCCAACAAATATGATGTAGATTTACCAGCGCCGATGACAAGAATTTTTCGAAGCATCAATTTTCCCTGTTTTGCAAACTTATAACGGCCGCTAAGGTATCAAATTGTTACATTTACAAAAAAAGAAGGTTCTCAAGTTATGAACAAAACAATCTTTGGAACGGGCATTTTTTTCGGACTACTGGGCATCGCCCTGGGGGCGTTCGGAGCCCATGGACTGGAAAAAGTATTGGAGGCAGACGCCTTAAAGAGTTTTGAAACCGGTGTGCGATACCAAATGTATCACGCGCTTTTTTTGCTTGTCCTCGGAATGGAAAATCAACTGGGGCAGACGGCCAAAAAACAGGTCTTCTTTTTCATTATTTCAGGCGTACTGCTCTTTTCTTTTTCTATCTATTTTTTGTCCACTGAGGCTATTACCGGGATCGATTTCGGCATCATAGCTCTACTAACCCCCCTCGGAGGTTTATTCCTCATACTGGGATGGTTACTTCTTGGTTATCGTGTTTTTAAGCACTTCAGCTAAACTCTCCGTTTTGATGAGAGCAATGGCATTTATTTTTTTAATTTTGACCCCAACTAAAAAACCACTTTTATGACTGCATCTGACCCTAAAACGAAATCGATTTCGTTAAAGGATTACGGCATTAAAAATGAGCGTGCTCATTATCAACTCACCCCTGATGAACTCCACGAGATCACCATTAAAAAAGGTATGGGACGTGAAGCTTCCAGCGGGGCCCTGGCAGTGAGCACCGGCGAATTTACAGGAAGGTCTCCCATGGACCGCTTTATCGTTAAAGATGAGATAACCGAAGACAAGATCTGGTGGGGGAAGATCAATATTCCCTTTGAGAGCGACAAGTTTGACGCGCTGTATGATAAGGTAATAGCCTATCTCAACGATAAGGAGTTGTTCGTACGGGACTGCTATTCCTGCGCCGACCCTGATTACCGAATGAACATCAGGGTGATCAATGAATACCCCTGGTCTAATTTGTTTGTATACAATATGTTCCTCAGGCCAGACGAAGAAGATCTCAAGGATTTTGAAGCGGAATGGACGGTGATCAATGCGCCCGGATTTTATGCAGAGCCTGAAATAGACGGTACCAGGCAACACAATTTCGCCATCCTCAATTTTAGCAAGAAAATAGCATTGGTTGGGGGTACGGGTTACACCGGAGAGATTAAAAAGGGTATTTTTTCCGCTTTGAATTTCATACTTCCGGTGTATAAAGAGGTGTTGCCAATGCACTGCTCCGCCAATATAGGAGAGGCCGGCGATACAGCACTTTTCTTTGGTCTTTCGGGTACCGGAAAAACCACGCTTTCAACGGATCCGCTTAGAAAGCTGATAGGGGATGATGAGCATGGCTGGACAAAGAAAAACAGTGTTTTCAATTTTGAAGGCGGCTGCTATGCCAAGGTGATAGACCTTTCTGAAGAGAAAGAACCTGAGATCTATCAGGCCATTAAAAAAGGAGCTATCCTTGAAAATGTGGTTATGGATGATGCCGGGGTGGTGGATTATACTGATTCCACTGTGACGCAGAATACCCGTGTCAGTTACCCGATCTATCATATTGAAAATATCCAGGAGCCATCCATAGGGGACAACATCAAGAATATTTTCTTTCTTACGGCCGACGCCTTTGGCGTTTTACCTCCTATCTCTAAACTTACCCCAAGCCAGGCGGCCTACCATTTCATTTCCGGGTACACGGCTAAGGTAGCCGGTACTGAAGCCGGGGTAGTAGAGCCGGTAACGGAATTCTCTGCCTGTTTCGGCGCGCCCTTTATGCCCTTACACCCTACGGTTTACGCGGAAATGCTAAGTAAGAAAATGAAGGAGTCCGGCGTAAATGTCTGGCTGGTGAATACAGGTTGGACTGGTGGTCCGTACGGTGTGGGAACCCGGATGAAACTCAAATATACCCGTGCGATGATACATGCGGCCTTAAGCGGGAAGTTGGGATTGTATACCTACGACACCTATCATATTCACTCTGTTTTTGGAGTGGCACAGCCAAGAGAGTGTCCCGGAGTACCCACCAGTGTACTGAGCCCCCGGGCCACCTGGAATAACGATGATGCGTATTATAAGACCGCTTTTAAGCTTTCCAACGCCTTCCGGCATAACTTTAAGAAGTTTGAATCTTATGCCAATGAAGAAATTCGCCGTGGTGGGCCTCAACGATACGCCTTCTAATCGAAAGAAGGGTTTACAGTGGGCTCTTGGAAAACGGGAATAGTCCTATCCAGTTCTTGCCTGTCTGGCGATGTTCGCCGGATGGGCAGAAACCTATATGGCAAAAATCAATTTATGCCTTTTTATAGGATATGATTTGACGTTATTTCTTATTAACGCTGGTAATGTATTTCTGCAATGCCATGGTCATAGAAGGTGTCTCCGGAGTAGGAGCCTTGATATCTATGCGAAGACCGGCATCGGTAGCAGCCTTAACTGTAGAGTTTCCAAACACCGCGATGCGTGTGTTGTTCTGTTCAAAATCCGGAAAATTCTTTAGCAGGGATTCTATTCCGGAAGGGCTGAAGAATACAAGTACATCGTAGTAAACGTCGCGAAGATCGGACAGGTCGCTGATCACAGTTTTGTAGAAAATACCTCGTGTCCAATTGATGCCAGATTGCTCCAGTGTTTCCGGAATGGCTGGTTTTAAGACGTCTGAAGAAGGGAGTAAATAGGATTCTTCCTTGTATTTTTTAAATAGCGGAAGCAGTTCGTTAAAATTCCTTTGCCCCACATAGATCTTCCGCTTGCGGTATACCACATACTTTTGAAGGTAAAAAGCCACCGCTTCCGACTGGCAGAAATACTTCATGGTATCTGGTACTTTGAAACGCATTTCTTCGGCAATTCGGAAAAAATGGTCTACAGAGTTGCGACTTGTAAGAATAATTGCAGTGTAGTTGTTCAGGTCAATTTTCTGCTGACGGACCCCTTTAGCATCTACTCCTTCCACGTGGATGAAGGGTCTGAAATCTACTTTAACTTTCTCTTTTTCAATAAGTCGTAAGTACGGAGAGTTTTCCATTTTTGGTTCAGGCTGCGAAACCAAAATCGTCTTTACTTTCATATACCTTAGTCTTTAAGATAGTTTGCAATTATGATGAAGGGTGCAAATTCGAGTGCGCAAAGGTACAAAATAAAATAGAAAAAGTAGCTGGCTATGAATTTTTGATGATTCTTTAGAATTGAGAACCAGCCTATACCATTTATGACGATAATTACAAAAATGCTTACGAAAACCACAGCTTTCGATCCTTCGAACACATAGGCCAATAGCACATTGGTCACAAACATGATCAGGGCGCTGTAATTGAGGTAAGACAACTTTCTAAAAATGAATTCTGAAATTACTTTGGTATTGTTGAAGACAAAACCATTGCTCAGTTGCAGAAAAACCTTTAGCAGCAGGAATAGTATTAGGGCACCAAGAATTGAGATAAAAATAATCAGTTGGGAGCGGTTCGCCGGGCTGATCAGGATCTGCCAGACAAAGTGAAGGAACAAAGCACAATTAAGCAGCTGAAAAACGGTGAGGAAAATATGGAACCAGTTCAGTAGCTTGTCCTTCTTATTGTACATTACTACGTATTTGTTGTTGAAGGGAAGGATGATAAAATTCAGGAACCTTCCGTAGAATAGGCTTTTGGCCACTACCAAAAACAACAAACTGGCAAATAGGGTAACTGTGATCCAGTCTACCGTGCCGCCTGTTCTTAAAATAGGTTCCATCAGTTTAGTTTTAAGGTTTCACCGTTCAGACCCCAATGCAACTCATTTTCCGCAATGCAAAGTTTAAAATACACTGGGTTTTCACCCGCTCCCGGTGCTGGCATTGCGAAGCTGAATGAGGTAGTCTCCCCAGGTCTTAACGCCTTCACGCTTTTATTTATTGGGGTAGCCTCAATTATTTTTACTTCCTGAACTTTTTTATAGGTATTCATATAGGCAACGGCGAATCGGAGTTTCTCAAGTGCTATGGACTCTGAATACGGATTGAATACATCCAGCGAGACCTCCTCATCCGAAACACTGATATCTTTTTGCTTAAGCTTACACTCCAGCTTCCTGAAAGACTCAAAATCCGGCTTAAAAATACCGTAATAGCGCTTTTCCCCAGGCCCTTCGTAAGACAGATCCCCGCTTTTCAGGTATTTGGATATCTGAAGTATTCTCTGGTGTTGTACCATGGCCTCCGAACCATCTATAGAATACTGATTTTTCCGGTAATAAATGTTATTCAGGGAGAAAGAGGGGTTCTCAGAATAAAAGGCGTACATGGAAGCTTCCCGGTAAGAGTTTTCAAATACTACAGGCATATCACCGATCTGAGATTTTATAGCATCTACCCATCTCTTATTTCCATGGGTTTCGAAAGCGACAGGGAATAGGGGTTCATAAACCAGCCCAACCCTAAGCACCAGCAGGACAACAATATTAGCTATTCCAGTCCGCATTATCCATTTCATACTTTGCTTTTCCCTCATCATAAACCTAAAGGCGAGGATGGCCAATGGAATACAGATCAGTATAAGCCATTGGGTTTGCACCCTTCGCTGAAAGCTGGAAATGAGGAAAAACACCATTACCCCATAAGTGAGGTAAAGCAAAGCTCGGGTAAAAGTATCCGAAGACCGCGACTTGAAAAGTGCCCAATAGACCCAGGGAAAAGTAAGACCGAATAAGGCAATCAGGTTCAGAAAATATCCTCCGGTAAACTCAAAGAACTCGTAGGCCTGGTTAGGTCTTTCAAAGAGGTGATAGCGAATGGAAATAAAGTCATTCCGGACCAACCAAAGAAAATGCGGGCTAAAACATATGAGTGATATTACTACCGCTACCCAGGCGTGTTTGTTCTTAAGTAATTTCAGGTTGGATAGCAGTACAAACAGTATCACCAGAACCCCGTGATATTTACTGTAGACCAGTGCTGCCATACATACCCCTAGCGCAAGGGACAACACCCATGATGGCTCTTGTATGAACTTTTTATAGATCAGTAAAAAAAGCGCTGTGAAAAATAGTAAGGAAGTGTCCGGCAGCGTAAAAAAACCATATGCATTCAGCAAGGGCATGGAAAATACCAACACAAAAAAAGGAAGCACAAAGTCCGACTTTTTTTCTTCTTCAAGGGTAGCCCAAAGTATCCAGATAGTCCCAACGGAAAGCAGGGAACTCATAAATCGCACTCCTAATTCCCCATCGAAAAACATGCTGCCGATCTTAATGAGTAGGGCTACCATGGGGGGATGATCAAAATAACCCCATGCCATTTCACGGGAATAATGCCAATAATAGGCCTCGTCAAAAAGGAGTTCGGTAAAAGCGCCCTGCAAAAGGTTGAGTAGGAAGACCGCCCCTAGCAAATAGAGAAAAAGTCTGGGTAGTTTAGGTTTCATCCGGAGTATTGCTTCCGTCCAAAATTACAAATAATCGCTATTCCGCAATTTGAAAAGAAAATATAAAATTGCGGCTTTAAGGGCTCCTGATTTTTTTAATGTAGTACTTTTGCTCAAATTGTTAATAAAGTACATGTCGGACAGCTTAGTTATCATCCCTACATATAATGAGATAGAAAATGTAAAGGCCATCATTGAAGCTGTTTTTGAATTGCAAAAATCCTTTGATGTCCTTATTGTGGACGACAACTCACCTGATGGTACAGCGGATGCCGTGAGGGAATTGCAGGATCGATTTTCGGACCGGCTTTTCCTTGAGGTAAGGAAGGAGAAATCAGGATTAGGAACCGCGTATATACATGGTTTCAAATGGGCTATTGAAAGGAAATACGACTACATTTTTGAAATGGACGCGGATTTTTCTCACCGGCCTTCAGATCTGCTGAGATTGCACCGGGCTTGCCTTAACGGAGCTGATGTGGCTGTGGGATCTCGTTATAAAAAAGGGGTAAATGTGGTGAATTGGCCATTGTACCGAGTCCTCTTGTCCTATGGAGCTTCTTTTTATGTGAAAGTGATTACTGGAATGAAGGTACACGACCCCACAGCGGGATTTGTATGCTATAAGCGCAAGGTACTGGAGACCATAGATCTAGATGCGGTCCGTTTTATTGGATATGCCTTTCAGATAGAGATGAAGTTCAGGGCATATCTCAAGAAGTTCAAAATTGAGGAGATCTCCATCATATTTACAGATAGGGAAAAAGGAAAGTCCAAAATGAGCACCAAAATTATTTGGGAAGCAGTCTTTGGGGTAATCCGAATGAAAATAAGAAGCCTGTTGAAGAAAAAAACCTTTTAATATGAAAAAGACCCTTCTGAAGAACGCCAAATTGGTAAACGAAGGTCAGATCATTGAGGGTGACCTATTGATAGAAGGTTCCCGCATCTCAAGAATAGATACTGAGATCTCAGACGATACGGCTGAGGTCATCGATCTGGAGGCCAAGCTCTTGCTTCCAGGGATTATAGATGATCAGGTTCATTTCAGGGAACCCGGCCTTACCCACAAGGGGTCCATTGCTACCGAAAGCCGTGCGGCGGTTGCCGGGGGGATCACCTCTTTTATGGAACAACCGAATACCGTTCCTCAGACCACTACCCGGGAAAAACTGGAGGCAAAATTCGGCATGGCTGCCGAATCTTCTTTTGCCAATTACTCTTTTCCCTTCGGATGTACCAATGACAACCTTGAGGAGTTGAAACTTTTGGATAAGAAGGCATGTTCAGGCGTAAAAATGTTCCTTGGCTCCTCTACGGGTAACATGCTTGTAGATGATGAGGAAGTGATCGAGCGGATCTTCAGCAATACGGAACTGGTGATTTGCGCGCATTGCGAAGATGAAACCACCATCCGCAATAACCTGGCTCATTACCAATCCATTTACGGAGATGATATACCTGTAGAACTGCATCCTAAGATCAGGAGTGAGGAGGCCTGTTACCTGTCTTCTTCACGTGCAGTGGAACTGGCCCGGCAAACCGGAGCGAGGTTACATGTTTTTCATCTTTCCACAGGCAAGGAGACCGGGCTTTTCAACCACGATTTACCGCTGCAACAAAAAAAGATAACCGCAGAAGTTTGTATACATCATTTATGGTTCTCCGATGCGGATTACCTGGAACAGGGCACCAAAATCAAATGGAACCCAGCTGTTAAGACGGCTGCAGATCGGGCCCAATTGTGGGAAGCCCTTTTGGACGACCGAATTGATGTAGTTGCTACGGACCATGCTCCTCATACCCTGGAAGAAAAGGCCGGGGTCTATACCAAAGCGCCTTCAGGCGGCCCACTGGTGCAGCATGCGCTGCCGGCTATGCTGGAGAATTATCACAATGGAAAGATCAGCCTGGAGCGGATCGTTGAAAAGATGTGCCATAACCCTGCCATACTTTTTGATGTTTCAGGAAGAGGTTTCCTTAGAGAAGGATATTACGCAGACCTGGCTGTGGTAGACCTGGATGCCACATGGGCTGTGAACAAAGGCAATATTCTCTACAAATGCGGATGGTCTCCCTTTGAAGGAGTATCCTTTAAAAGTGGAATTACTCATACCTTTGTCAACGGACACCTTGCCTATGAGAACGGGATCTTGTCTGAAAAAAGAAATGCCATGAGACTCACCTTTGATCGCGACTGATGAAAAGTGTATGTAAAGTTTTACTGGTTTTGTTGCTCTTTGCTTGTGGAGAAAAGGTGGTAGAACCCCCTGAGAATCTCATTCCTAAAGAGAAGATGATAGCTATTATTTACGACCTGGCCATCATTAATGCCGGAAAGAGCATTGATGTCAATATCCTGGATAAAAATGGGGTGGATCCCATGCAATACGTCTATGACAAATATGAGATAGATAGCCTTCAACTGGCTGAAAGCAATGTTTACTACATTTCCCTACCCCAGGAATACGAATCCATATACCTGGATGTAGAAGCCAGGTTGGAAAAGGAACGCGAAAAAATGCAAGCTAAAAAAGATAAGACCCGGGATAGCATCAAAGAAGCTAACGAAGACGCCCGGATCCAAACCAAAAAGAACACTAACTGAACAACTGCGGATGCTCCTCTTTATAGCGGTTGCAGGTATAGTAGATATTGCCTTCCATTAACTCAAAATCAAAATTCAACGCCTTGACAACTTTGCTGTTGTCATAGAATTGCCGACTTCTAAGCGACTGTACGCCTTTTTTGGTTAATTTCCTACCAGAACCACTCAATTTGGACCACATATAGTCTATCCGCCAAAGAATTTCCAATTGCCAGAACTTTAAAACCCGCTTTGGGCTCCTTTTTCCGAATTCTCTTGCGATTTTGGACAGGATCTCCTGGTACTTCAGGTTTTTGTCGACAGCTATGAAGCGCTCATTGGTAACCTTGGAATCCATCAAATGGACCATAATCCTTACCACATCGGTAACCGTTACAAAACCGGTACCTCCGGGTGGATAGAAACTGGGACCTTTGGCGCCCATTTTAAACAATACGCCGCTCCCGGAATCCCAGAATCCAGGTCCCAAAATTACTCCCGGATTTACGATCACCACCGGGACGCCTTCCTGGGCAGCACGCCAAACCTCAAGCTCTGCCAGATGCTTACTCAAAGCGTATACGTTTACGTCTTCCCCTATCCATTCGGTTTCTTCGGTAGCCATAACTCCGTTAAGACTTTTTCCTATGGTTGCTATAGAGCTGACATAACAGAGCTTTTTCACCTCGTTCGAGACACTTAGGTTCACAATATTGGTGGTACCCGCCTGGTTTACTTTCTGTAGTTCTTGAAAGTCAGCGGGGTCAAAGGAGATCAGCGCGGCGCAATGGTACACCTGGGTTATTCCTTTAAAGGCTGATTCCAGCGATGGGATATCATTCAGTTCTGCTTCTACCCATTCAATTTTCTGAAACAACTCTTCGGGATTTGAGGAATAATAGGAAAAGATCCTCTTTACGCGTTCCAGGTCACTGGACTTTCTTCGAATCGCACGTAGCCTTTCGTTAGTATGCAACAGATGAAGTATAAGATGAGTTCCGACAAGACCTGTTCCACCAGTGACTAGAATCATAGTTCTAATTTACTTAAATCTCCGAATTTATAGATTGCACAAATGGAAAATTCGACAAAAGACCTATATTTTATTGCCCTTTTCAGACTTTTTGACATTTTGTGTTTACCGTGTTTCAAAATTGAACTTAGCTGGTGGTAAAGGCATTTTTAATCGACATGAAAAATATCTGTTTTGTGGATCACTCTGCCATCGCTCGTTACTCCTTCAACAGTTACCCGGTAGTTGCCTGAACTATCGTCAGTATAAAATGAAATAGGGTCATATTTTCCATCTTTGACCGGAATCACAGGTTCCCAGTGCAAGGTATGCCTGTAATCCGCTTTACTGTGCTCTGGTTTGGGAATGGAATAATCCGGCGCATAAAATTCCCTCGTCTTATAAAACCCTGGCATCACAAAGCTGGTGATACCCGGTGAGCGCTGTTGTGTAAAGTTGTACCTGGAGCCACGATCCGTGTAAATTGCAATTACGCCGTTGGCCCCACGTACTCCAAAAAATGCAGCATCGGCCCCTACAAGCAGATCAATGAACAATACGCTAAAAGAATCCATTTGCTGAATTACAGAGGTGGGAATTTTAACCCCATCCATCAGGATTAGGGGTTCTGGTGAAACCTGAATACTATGAACACCTCCCCGGATCTTTATGGTCTGACCAGGAAAGTTGCCTTTTATCTGTACTCCGGGCATCATGATCAACATATCCATAAGACTGAGCGATTCATGCCCCAAAACAGAATCCCGGATAATTCTGTTACTGGGTTTTCCGTATGGAGTAAGCGAATTCAACTCTTCCTCTATTTGCTCAGCGATCTTCTTTTTTTTCTGGGTAATTACAGCCTCCTCTAATTGGACAACTCCGGGGTCATAGCTAAATTCTTCAGAGAAGATATTATTAAAATTGTGTCTTGCCTGCATCAGAGCGCTCTGTGTCCACCTGGAAATCCTTTTCTCTTTGGTGATTAAGCGGGGCAGTTCGGAATCTACGATTATGGAAACTTGTTTTGAGTCGGTCTTGCGTTTTTTACTCGAAGTAGTCGCATCCAATACTACGCTAATGCTGTCATTGAACGCAAAAGGCCCAAAACTGAACCGTCCGCTTACATCGGTAACTTTGGTATCATAATAGGATTCCTGCCCCAAAAACCCCAGGGTGATATTAGTGACCCTGGATTTGAATGAATTGTTTAATTCTGTTGTTTTCCCGGTAACCATGATACCTTTTTCGGGTTGATATTTCAAAGCCTTATTTACGCCGTTTTGAAGAAAATCCTTCCATACAAACCTTCGCCATCCGTGAGTAAGCATTAGCAGATCTAATTGTCTTTTGCGGACTATAGAGTTATCCTTAAAGAAATAGTCAGGATTTTCCACGGTGTCGCCTAAGTCAGAATTGAGCAAAAGCCAGCTTTTTATATCTGCAACGGGTACGGCATCAGCTGTGGGATAGGCCTGCTTTACTATACTCATGGAAAGATTGCCCTCGAGACCATTATCATCCCGGTCCTTTAGTCGCAGGTCTAAGGTGACCTTGTCGCGTTTCTTGTAACGGTTCTTATCAAATTTAACATCCAGAAGGGCATCATTATCAGAAGGATCGATAAATACCAGTCGTTCGCATACCGGCTCCCCACTTGAAGTAAAAAGCGTGAAATGGGCAACGCCATCCTTTAGTTTTGAGGTAGGTAACATGAGGGCGTAACCATCCTCTTCTTTGGGCTTTCCGATATGCTTGTAAAACAGCTCTCCTCTGAGATGGCCCAGTAGCAATGTACCTTCCAGGCTGTTGGGACTGGTTGCTTTTACCTTCAATATCAGATGATCCGTATTGTTTTCTACGCTAAGTACATAGCCGTTCAGGGAGGCCTCCGGTAAGGAGAATTTCTTCTCGTTACCTTCTGCCATTATGCTCGCGAAATAGGTCCGATCAGGCTTGGGAATAAAACTAAAGGATCCCAATCCAGACTCATAGCTCCTGAAGTTGGTTACGAAGTCTCCGTTATCATCCGTTACCACCCCGCTGACAGCCTCACCCTTCCCCAAACCATTAGTGACCTTAATTCCGACCTTGTTAAGCAACCCACTGACCAGATCACCTCCTTCCGGATAAAACCTTATTTGTTGTACCCGGCCAGATCCAGGGGTTATGGAATCTGTCAACTCCAAAGAACTCATCCCATTTTTTACAGCTTCCTCCGGTTCTTCGGAGCTATCGGAAAGCCCGAATTCCCGCGCCCAAATGGGGATCTCTTTTTCAAAGTACAAGGGTTTCTGTTTATTCAGCATATACCTGGTATAGGCTCGAAGCCTGTACTTGCCCTGCTTAATATTATCGCCAATGTCAATATCCCCGGCTCCGGAAGTGTCATCCACGAATATTCTTCTATCAGCGACCACATAGTTATTTTCGTCTAATAATTCAACGTAAACTACCTTGCTTTTGTCGCTTGGACGATGGGTAATACCATTTAATATATAAGCCTTAAACCAGAGGGTTTCTCCCCTCGTATAGTACTCTTTATCTGTGTGCACATGTATTTTTTCAGGATTTTCCTTACCGGCATAAATGCTGAGTTTGCTCAAGAGGAGATCAAATACCCTGTTCTCCTGCTGTGGTGCCTGAAAACCAAATATTATTAAAAACAAAAGGGCAAATCGGAATAACCTGGATACTTTCTTTTTCATTTCGGAGGATGAAGGGATATATTTCTTAGCAATATCTTAGCGCGCAACTCCCATAAAAATAAGGAATTTACGCACGTGTTTTTGAGATGTCTTTCATTTTTTTTGACTAGGCGACGACGGTATATATGGCCTCAAACGAAGTCTGCTATTTGGCTATTGCAACAATCGATTTATCCTATATTTGCAGCATTGTTATAAAGGACGAACCTATGCATTCAAATTTTGTTGAGGAATTGCGATGGAGAGGCATGTTGCACGATGCAATGCCCGGCACCGAAGAGCACTTGCTAAGCGGAATTCAATCTGCCTATGTGGGGATAGATCCTACGGCAGATTCACTGCACATCGGTCACCTTGTAAGTGTAATGATGCTGCGCCATTTTCAATTAGCGGGGCACAAGCCCATTGCATTGGTGGGTGGAGCTACCGGGATGATCGGAGATCCCTCTGGAAAATCGGCTGAGCGGAACTTGCTTGACGAGACCACTCTGCGTTCTAATGAGGAAGCCCTTAAGGTGCAGCTATCCCTTTTTCTGGACTTCGACAGCGACTCGGCCAACGCGGCTAAGTTGGTAAACAACTACGATTGGATGAAAGGGTTTTCATTCCTGGACTTCATTCGGGATGTGGGCAAGCACATTACCGTAAATTATATGATGGCTAAGGATTCCGTGCGTAAGCGGTTATCTGCAGATGCTAAAGAAGGTATGTCCTTTACCGAATTCACTTATCAACTGGTGCAAGGCTACGATTTTCTTCACCTCTACAGAAAGCATAACTGTACCCTGCAGATGGGCGGTAGCGACCAGTGGGGGAACATTACCACCGGAACGGAACTGATCAGGAGGATAGAAGGCGGAAAAGGTTACGCGCTAACCTGCCCGTTGATCACCAAGGCGGACGGTACCAAGTTCGGCAAAACGGAAAGCGGTAATGTCTGGCTTGACCCGCATCGTACCTCCCCATATAAATTCTATCAGTACTGGTTGAACACCTCGGACGAGGATGCGGAAAAATATATTAAGATCTTTACTTTTCTGGAGAGGGAAGAAATTGAGGCCCTGGTTACCGAGCAACACAATGCACCTCATTTAAGGGTTTTGCAGAAGAAATTGGCCGAAGAAGTTACCCGCATGGTTCATTCAGCCTCGGAATTGGAAAAGGCTGAAAAGGCCAGTGCCATACTATTTGGGAAGTCTACTTCCGAAGAGTTGAAACAGCTTGACGAAGGAACTTTTCTGGATGTCTTTGAAGGAGTTCCCCAGGCGAAAGTTTCCAAATCTGATATAGAAGAGGGGCTGGACATGATAGGTGCGTTGTCTGCAAAGACCCAATTTCTCGCTTCCAATGGGGAAGCCCGTAGGGAATTAAAGCAAAACGCCATCTCGGTAAACAAGGAAAAGGTTAGTCCGGAACGAATTCTCACTGAAAAAGACCTGATCAATGATAAGTATGTCCTTCTGCAACGCGGCAAGAAGAACTATTTTATCATGGTAGTTGAATAAATAAATCCACTTCTAACAAGTGTCTCAGAAGATCTACATACCAGAAAGTGTTCGTGCTGTATCGGACTTTTATGGAGATCTACTGTATGATATAGATCAATTCGAGAACATTAAAGACCACCTGGAGGCTATAGCGGCCCGAATGTGGGAAGGAGTACAACAGAAACACGACGGTGTCCTCAACGAAATCAGCAATTACCACTGGAAACACCTTGGGAAGGATAAGGCTACTTTGGTGGAAGAGGATCTGGATCACGAAGATTGCCGGCAGGCCATTGCCAATGAGTTTGGTTTTCGTCGATGGTCCGAAGTCTTGCATCTGAACCGGCCATACAATGGCGATTTTGAAAGGGCGATAAACCTAATGCTGGCCGGGGAACTAAAGGAACTGGATATACTACTGACGGCTAACGATAAACTGCTTAACAGTAAATCAGACTACGGCCATAAGGCCACTCTTTTGCACTATGCCGTTAGCAACGGAGTGGAACTCTGGCGACAACGTGTACCCTTGAACCTTCCTGAAATTGTGGAACTGTTGATTCAAAAGGGTATTAATACCCGGGCCAAAATGAAAGTCTACAATGGCGAATACGCTGCGGCTGAATTGCTATTGTCCAGTGCCCATCCTCTTGAGGCCGGAGTGCTTCCCGAGCTCAGAAAGCTATTTCAGGTATAAGATCAGAGGACCATCAGGTTACAACCCCGGATATCTGAATGGTCAAAACGGCCGAGCACTTCAAAAGAACCATCTTCATATACTTTCCCCAGATCCTGGGTGGCGATAAAGGAGCAGGAATTGATATTAGCCAGGTCAATGACGTTAATACCCCCGGATTGTCCTATGCGGTTAAAGCTAAGTGGATCCTCGGGATCACGAACACTGATCTGCATCCATGGAGGTGTACTGAATTTCCCGTTTCCCCGCGAATAAGCCTGAGAAAGCAGCTCGGTCATTCCGTATTCCGAGTGGATCTCCGAAACGCCAAAGCCTTCTTTAAGGATAAGGTGAAGTTCTTCCCGGATCAGTTCATTTCTCCGGCCTTTCATGCCGCCGGTCTCCATAACTACAGTATGTTCCAGGCTTAGGGAAAAGTTTTCGGCCATATCCAGCAGTGCAAAGGAGACTCCCAGGAGCAAGGTGGGAATCTTAGCGGCTTCATTATCAAGCAGCTGTTGTTTCAGCGCTTCGATATTCCGGAGATAGAATCCACTCTCCGGATGGCTGCTATGTGCTATAAGATCGTTCACCATATAGATCAGGGAGGAATCCCTTCGTTCCAGGTAAGAAGGTAAAAGAGCCAGAATGCACCAGTTCCTGGGTGAGCCGTAGAACAATTCAAAAGCTTTCAGGTAACTTTTTTGATAAATATCCGCATCGCTAACAAAATGAGTGCTTGTCCTGTTTCCGGTGGTACCACTGCTTTTAAATTGTAGTTTTGGTGGCTTGGTTCCACTAATCACCCTATGCGATCTGAAAAATTCTATGGGAAGAAAGGGAATGTCTCCCTTCTGCTTAACGGTCTTTGCGGTTCTTCCCAGAAGGCGACAAAATTTCTGATAAACCGGGTTCTCCCGGTATTGATATTGGAAGATCTCCAGAGCATGCTCATCGAAGTTGCTTTGGTCGGTAAGATCAAAAATCCATTCCGGGCTCATTATCAGGTATTGGCTGGGGCAAAAATAACCAAAATAAAAGCCCTGAAATATTGTTCAGGGCCTCAATCTATAGTTGGGTAGGTTTGTCTTATTTCACGACCAGCTTTCGGGTCATGGTCTTGTTGTTCTGCCTGAGTTGCAAAACATACACTCCCGGGATCAGCGGGGAAATGTCCAGGGCATTGTTGCGTAGCCTTTCTCTGAGGACGGCTTTGCCAAAAACATCATAGACGGTTATTTCCTTACTACCATTTTCCGAGGTAGTGATGTAAACGATATCTCCAAATGCGGGATTAGGATACAGCTTAAACTTGTGGGTTTGGCTATTGTTATAGTCAACAATGTCTCCACTGTCTTGCGCTGATGCCACTAAAGTAAATGCCCAGAAAAGGGAAAAGTAGATTAGCTTCATTAATTCAGATTTGGGATCCGAGTTGTAAATATAGGTCAAGCAGCCGCGGTCTGCTATAAATTGTTGTGAAAACTCTTTTTTTGTAGGTTAAAACATCGGAGGGTTCCGTTGGTCGATGTTTTTGGGCAGAATATCAACGGATTAGCCGTAGCTATATAGGGAATTATGCCTTCTGTGGAAAGGGAATTTTACTTGACGATCAGCTTTCGGGTAGCCACTTTATCTTTCTCAAAAACCCGCATCACATAGACTCCGGGATCAAGATCTGCTACATTGAGTTCCTTGCCTAGAATGGTAGTTTCCATCACCCTTGTTCCAAGGACATCGAAAATCATGATCTTTTTTGGTGCGTTTTCAGCAGTCTCAACATAGACTTTACCCTGAGTAGCGGGGTTGGGATATAGCTTGAAGCCTTCGATATCTCCGGTACCCAAGGTCTGCTGCCCGTAGGTCGTCGCAGAAAAAGCCAGGAAAAGAATGACAAAGTAAAAGTGCTTCATATAAAACGCTTACCACAAAGAATGTACCACAAATATATAAATTTTGCCTAGCGGCTGTGTTTTAAAAACGGTTTTGAATAGAAAATTCGTTGAAATGCACAAAATCTTAACCAAAGTGTCGATAAACTGACTTTTCCTACAAAATCCGGTACTTTTTAGCATAAAGATTTTATTTGGAATCAGATGTTCTCAGGCCGGCAAAATGCCCCATGCACTGGCCTATGTTATCATTTTGTTACCATTATTAAATCAATGTTAAGTAAACTTGGTTTATTAGTATTATCTTTATTTTTGGTCAGATCAACCTAAAGATATGACGTCATGAAAAAACAGGACATTAGGATACTTTTAGTAGACGATGAGCCGGACATTTTGGAGATATTGAGTTATAACCTTTCCTCCCAGGGATATCAGGTTTTTACCGCTAAGAATGGTGTCGATGGCGTGGAAAAGGCAAAGAAGAAAAATCCGCATCTTATTATCCTGGATGTAATGATGCCTGAAATGGACGGAATTGAAGCCTGCGAAATTATTAGGAGTACCAAAGGCCTGGAGAATACAATTATCACTTTTCTTACCGCGCGCAGTGAGGACTACTCCCAGGTGGCCGGTTTTGATGCAGGGGCAGACGATTATATTACCAAACCCATCAAACCTAAAGTCCTCGTCAGTAAAGTAAAGGCGTTATTGCGACGCTTGAAAGAGGAAAGCAGCACTTCCGAAGACGTTCTTAGCGTGGGTAATATCGTGATCAACAGGGAAGAATACAAGGTGCTGAACGACGGCGCCGAAATTGTCTTACCGCGAAAGGAATTTGAATTACTGGCTTTGCTGGCCTCCAAACCTGACAAGGTTTTTAAAAGGGAAGTCATCCTCGATAAGGTATGGGGTCAGGAAGTCGTGGTCGGAGGCCGAACGATTGATGTTCACATTAGAAAACTAAGGGAAAAAATTGGGGACAATCATTTCAAAACGGTCAAAGGTGTGGGGTATAAGTTCGTATTATAATGGCCATTAGACTAAAGAAATCCTATAGATTTGCTTTTCGGTCCTCCTTAATCATCACTCTTTTCTTAGCCCTGGCAAGCGGGGCTTTTCTATGGTATAGGGGCGTTTTGAGCCATCAGTGGCCCGTACTACTGCTTTTTACCCTAGGTGTTCTTGGTGTTTCATTCCTGGTGATCCAAACCCGGGTTGAAAAGTTTATCTACCGAAGGATAAAACAGATCTACGACGATGTCTCTCTGCTTGAATCTTCTTCCTTTAGTCCGGGTACCATTACCACGGATATGAAGACCCTGACGGCGGAAATTGAGAAATTCGCCAAAGACAAGAAAATAGAGATAGACACCCTTAAGATCCGTGAAGAATACCGCAAAGATTTTCTCGGCAATGTCTCTCATGAGCTTAAGACCCCTTTATTTACTGTACAGGGCTATATACTTACGCTGCTGGACGGAGCTTTGGAAGATAAGAATGTCCGTAAAAAATACCTGCAAAGGGCCAATAAAGGGGTGGAAAGATTAATCTATATCATTAAGGACCTGGACCTGATCACTAAGCTGGAATCAGGAGACCTGAATCTGGAATTATCCAATTTCGATATCATTGAACTTATCCAAAGCGTCTTTGATCTGCTTGAAATGAAAGCAGCGAAAAAGAAGATCTCGCTGACTTTCGACATGGATTACCCTTCTCCGATCTACGTCAGGGCAGATCTGGAAAAGATCCAGCAGGTTGTCACAAATTTGCTGGTCAATTCCATTAAATATGGCAACAATGACGGCACTACCGAGGTAAGCGTAGAAAATCTGATCAAGAACAAGGTCATCGTCAGGATCACCGATAATGGGGAGGGCATCTCGGAGGAACATATCCCCAGGCTTTTTGAGCGCTTCTATCGCGTAGACCAGAGCGGAAGCAGAAAGGAAGGAGGGTCAGGACTCGGACTGGCCATCGTAAAACACATTATTGAAGCGCATAACGAAAAGATCTACGTGGAGAGTGTGGAAGATGTAGGGTCTGAATTCTCATTTACCCTGGAAAAAGCGGATACCTGAGATCGTCCTCATTGGGGATTTTCTTAGTTTTGCCTGATAGAAAAAAAGGCCTGGTGGGAAGCAAGAATAAGCTAAAGAGATTCAAGGAGAATGAGGGTTTTGCCAATGTAATCCAACCAAAAAGGAGTGAAGTGTTGGCAGATGAGACAGACCTCAAAGGCAATTGGAGTGCCTATTTTGGGAATGACAATCCCCTGGTTTTGGAATTGGGTTGTGGCAAAGGAGAATATACCGTGGGCCTTGCAAGGAAGTACAGGAACAAGAACTTTATTGGCGTAGATATCAAAGGTGCCCGCTTCTGGAGGGGCGCTAAGACAGCCCTTGAGGAAGGGCTGGAAAACGCGGCTTTCTTACGTACTCAAATAGAATTGATAGACCTCCTATTTGCCGAAAACGAGGTGGATGAGATCTGGATCACTTTTCCAGATCCTCAAATCAAATACAAGCGTACTAAACACCGGCTTACCAATCCGTCATTTCTTGAGAAGTATCAAAAAATTCTCAAGTCCGGAGGGTACATCAATTTGAAAACAGACAGTGAATTTCTACACGGTTATACACTGGGCTTGTTAGAAGGTTTGGGAATGGAAGTTGTCTATTCCAATCACGATGTTTACAAAAATGAAGGGAGCCCGGAGGAGGTGCTGAAAATTCAAACTTTTTACGAAAATCAGTATCTTGAAAACGGAAAACCGATCACTTATATAAAGTTTAGGGCCCAATAATCCATGGCGCATTTACTGATTCTCTTTTTCGTGACCTTTTCCGCTGCTTTTATGGCAACTGTTCCTCCCGGACTGCTTAATATGAATGCGGCGAAGACCAGTGTTGAAAAAGGAAAATTAAACGGGGTGATCTTTAGCCTGGGGGTGTCCACAATGATCATGACCCAGGCCTATGTAGCCGTTCTTATTTCCAAATTCCTCTATCGCAATCCCGAGGTCATAGACGTGCTTTTAAAAGTAGCCATTGCGGTATTCGCTTTTTTCGCGGTCTACTTTTTTGTGTCAGCAAAACGGAGAACCAAGCAAAAGATCAAGATCGTAAAGGTGAGCAAAAAAAACAGTTTTTTTAAGGGTATGCTGCTGGCTGCTCTGAATTTGCTTACAATTCCTTATTACGCCGGGCTAAACGCGATGTGGAATGCTTCAGGATGGATAAAATTTGAGCTTTGGGATATCGCGGTCTTCATACTGGCTGCCGGTTGCGGTACCTTTTCCATGCTATACTTGTATACCGTCTATTTTAATAAACTGGAAGCCAAGACCCATGCGTTTTCGAGGAATTCCAATTACATCCTCAGCGCGTTGATGCTCGTACTCCTGGCAATTACTATAATCCGTATCGTATATAAATAAGATGAAAGCCTCCGAGAAGAATTTTTTTGAAAAAGTATATGAAGTTGCCAGGCTGATCCCTTATGGTAGGGTAACTTCCTACGGAGCCATCGCCAAATATTTGGGCGCCGCGCGAAGTGCCCGTATGGTAGGTTGGGCTATGAACGGGGCTGGGAATGTAGAAGGGGTGCCGGCCCACCGTGTGGTAAACAAACAGGGTTTGCTGACAGGGAAACACCATTTTGACGGTACTAACCTGATGCAGCAGCTTTTGGAAAATGAGGGGGTTCAGGTGGAAGACAACCAGGTGGTGAACTTCCAGGAACACTTTTGGGATCCGGCCAAAGAACTACTGTAAAAAGGCACGCGGCTCCTCACACTTATTTCCTGACTTTTGGCTTATTTACGCTCTCTATGCCCGTATAGTCCATTTCAATGTTTCCCCTTCTTAATCTCCCCGGGATAGCCTATCTTTGTTGTTTAGAATGATTTTACATTATCTAAAGGTCAATAATGAAGAAAGTTGACAAAAATGCGGTCTTAAAGGCCCTGGAGCGCATCTCGGCTCCCGGGGAGGGCCAGAATATGGTGGAAAGCGGGGCTTTATCCAACCTTCAAGTGTTCGGGGACGAAGTGATCGTCGATGTAACCATCAAAAACCCCAGCCTACAGGCACGAAAGAAAATGGAAGTGGAGATCCTGAAGGTCATTCACAGGGAGGTATATGAAAAGGCAAAGATCACGGTAAATGTAAAGGTGGAGGCCGCGGCTAAACCCAAGGTCAACGAGATTAAAGGAAAACCAATTCCGGGCATACAAAATATTATCGCCGTAGCGTCCGGGAAGGGCGGAGTAGGAAAATCTACGGTGACCGCCAATCTGGCCGTTACCCTGGCCAAAATGGGATTCAAGGTTGGTTTGCTCGATGCGGATATCTACGGGCCTTCCATGCCAATTATGTTTGATGTTGCTCAGGAAAAACCCCTGGCGACCCAAATAGGCGGAAAATCCAAAATGAAACCGGTAGAGAACCACGGGATAAAACTATTGTCCATAGGATTCTTTACCCAGCCTAATCAGGCTGTAATCTGGAGAGGTCCTATGGCATCCAAAGCCCTGAACCAAATGATCTTCGACGCGCACTGGGGAGAACTCGACTTTATGCTGGTTGATCTTCCTCCGGGAACAGGTGACATTCACCTGAGCATTATGCAGTCCTTACCGGTTACTGGTGCAGTGGTAGTTAGTACTCCTCAGGAGGTAGCTCTGGCCGATGCCCGTAAGGGTGTTGCCATGTTCCAACAGCAGGCAATTAACGTTCCTGTTCTTGGAATCGTGGAAAACATGGCTTATTTTACGCCCGAGGAATTACCTGACAACAAGTACTATATTTTTGGAAAAGCAGGGGCGAAGTACCTGGCCGAAGATCTGCAGGTACCATTTCTGGGTGAGATCCCACTGGTGCAGAGTATCAGGGAAGCAGGCGATGTAGGGAGACCGGCGGCCATGCAAACCGCGACTCCCATAGAGACCGCTTTCGAGGAGCTTACCAAAAATATGGTTCAGGAGGTGGTTCTGAGAAACAAGAGTTTACCGCCTACAGAGGCGATCAAAATAACGACAATGGCTGGCTGTTCTGCCGTAAAAAAGAAATGATCATGACACCAGAGGAACTAAGAACAAAAGTTGAAAACGCTTTGGAAGAGATCAGGCCTTTCCTCCAGAGTGACGGAGGAGACATATCCCTGGTTTCCATTGATGATGACAACCTGGTCAAGGTAAAATTAGAGGGGACTTGCGTGGGCTGTAGTGTAAATCAGATGACCCTGAAGAGCGGGGTTGAGATGACTATCAAGAAACACGCACCCCAGATTGAAAAGGTGGTCAACATAAGTTAGGCCCATGCTGACACTTGTCATAGATTGGAATCTGACACAGTCATAGGTTTGTTCTTTTCTAAGCAAAGTAGTACATGATCAAAACAGACATTCTAATAATCGGAGCGGGACCTACGGGTCTTTTTGCTGTTTTTGAGGCCGGCCTTCTACAGCTCAAATGCCATCTGATTGACGCTTTACCCCAACCCGGGGGCCAATGTGCTGAGATCTACCCTAAAAAACCTATCTATGACATTCCCGGTTTTCCTGAAATTCTCGCCGGTGATCTGGTGACCAATTTGATGGAACAAATTAAGCCTTTTCAACCTGGTTTTACCCTGGGGGAAAGGGCAGAGACCATAGAGAAACTGGAGGACGGACAGTTTGTTGTTACTACGAATCGCGGAACGCGCCATCAGGCTCCGGTAATAGCCATTGCCGGCGGACTGGGAAGTTTTGAACCTCGCAAACCCCTGTTGAAGAACCTGCCGCAGTACGAAGACCAGGGTGTAGCATATATGATCAAGGATCCGGAGGTATACAGGGATAAGAAAGTAGTGATTGCCGGAGGTGGGGATTCCGCTCTGGACTGGACCATCTACCTGGCGGATATGGCAGCGGAGTTAACCCTGGTACATCGTAGAAATGAATTCAGAGGGGCGCTGGACTCTGTGGAAAAAGTACAGCAGCTAAAAGACCAGGGTAAGATCAGACTGATCACCCCTGCAGAAGTGACCGATCTAAAGGGGAAAGATAAACTGGAAAGTGTTGTGGTCACAAAAACTTCCGAGGACGGTAAGGAAATTGAACTACACACCGACTACTTTATCCCGCTGTTCGGACTGTCCCCAAAATTAGGCCCAATTGCCGACTGGGGCCTTGAAATAGAAAAGAATGCGATCAAAGTAGACAATACCCTGGATTATCAGACCAACATTCCGGGAATTTATGCCATTGGGGATGTAAACACCTATCCGGGTAAGCTGAAACTAATCCTTTGCGGATTTCATGAAGCTACACTGATGTGTCAGAGCGCTTACAGGAGGATCCACCCGGATAAGAGATATGTGATGAAGTACACAACCGTTGGCGGTATCCACGGTTTTGACGGAAGTAAAAAAGAGGCACCAAAGGCGGTGGTAAAAGCGATAGAATAATTTGAAAATAAAGCAGTGTACTAATGTATCAATGAAACAATGTATCAATGAAACAATGTATCAATGAAACAATGTATTAATGTAACAATGTGCTAATGATCTAAATGGTCTATCTATCGAGCAGTCTAACAATCCAAATATCCAATAATCCAATAGTCTAAGTATAAAATAGTCCAATAGTCTAACAGTCCAATAATCTAACAATCCAAATAGTCTAACGATCTGGCAATCTAACCATCCAATAATCCAACAATCCAACATCCCACCCATTTATATATGACTGACATCAAAATTAAAATAACCGATAGAGAGGGAGTACTTCATGAGGTAGATGCCCCTACAGATATGAATATGAACCTCATGGAATTGGTCAGGTCTTATGAGTTGGCGCCTGAAGGTACTATTGGTGTGTGCGGAGGGATGGCCATGTGTGCTTCCTGTCAGTGCTATGTAAAGTCTGATCACGATCTCCCTGAAAAATCGGACGATGAAGAGGCAATGCTCGCGGAAGCTTTTTACGTGGAGGACAACAGCAGATTAGGTTGTCAGATCCACCTGACCGAGGAACTACACGGTTTGGAGGTGGAGTTGGCTCCGGAGAGCTGATCCCTCATATCCTGGCCTGGTAGGTAAACAGATTGTAATACCTTCCCTTTTTTTCAATAAGTTCTTCGTGGGTACCCCTTTCCGCGATACGGCCGTTTTCTATGACCAGTATCTGGTCTGCTTTTCTAATGGTACTTAATCGATGCGCAATTACAAAGGTCGTACGTCCTTTGGTGAGTTCCGCCAAACTTTTCTGAATTAAGGCTTCGCTCTCGGTATCCAGGTTAGAAGTGGCTTCATCCAATACCAGTATCCTCGGATCCGCGAGAATGGCGCGGGCAATAGCGATGCGTTGCCGCTGCCCACCGGATAGCTTTATACCCCTTTCGCCGATCAGGGTATCCAGACCCTCTTCAAAGCGGTCTGTAAACTCATTTACATAGGCTGCTTTTACCGCTTCCTTTAACTGGGCTTCGGAGGCATCAGGCCTGGGAAACAGGATATTCTCCCTGATGCTTCCTTCGAATAAAAAATCATCCTGCAAAACCACACCCAGATATTGTCTGAAACTATCCAAATCCACTTTAGAAAGGTCTTCCCCATCTATTCGGACCATTCCCGATTCCGGTGTTAAAAAACTTGCAGCAAGCCCTGCTATGGTACTTTTACCAGAACCTGAGCTGCCTACCAGGGCTACGACGGATCCCGCCGGCGCCTCAAAACTGATGTTGTGTAAAACCTCTTTATCTTCCTCATAGGCAAAAGTAACATCCTCAAAAACCATATTCCCCTTGATCCCGTTCAGGCTAATATTTCGGATATCCTCATTCGCCTCTGGCTGCATATTCATCAATTCCTCCGTACGGTCCAGGCCGGCCAGGGCCTCGGTAAGCTGGCTTCCGATATTACTCATTTGAACAATTGGTGCCACCATTAAACCCAGCAGAAAGGTAAAGGTCAGGAATTCTCCAACGGTCAACTGATCAACCATGATCTTGTATCCTCCTATTCCCATGATCCCCGTGGTGGCCACACCCAGCAAAAAAGTAGATGAACTTGTCATAAATGCAGTGGCCGTAAGGCTCTTCTTGACATTCTGATATAGCTTATTTACCCCATCTTCAAAAACCCCTTCCTCTTGTTTTTCCGCATTGAAACCTTTGATCACCCGAATACCTCCAAGGGTTTCCGTAAGCCTCCCTGTGACTTCCGCATTGATCTTTCCGCGATTTCTAAAAATTGGTCGGATGATCTTAAATGCTTTTAAGGCGATTACCGCGAAAACGGCTAATGGGATAAGTGCAAATAAGGTCATTGTAGGGCTGATATCCAACAAAAGGATCAGGGCAACCACGGCAGTTACAGTTCCTCCTACTAGTTGAACCAGGCCAGTGCCAATAAGATTCCGGACCCCTTCCACATCGGTCATGATCCGGGATACCAATTCGCCGGATTTGGTATTGTCAAAAAACCGAATGGGTAAGGAAAGGATCTTTTTTTGAACCTGGGCGCGTAACTCAGAGATCATGTATTGGGCCTGAACGCTCAATATACGCGTAAGCAGGAAAGAGGTGGTTGCCTGTACCAGGATGGCCAATATCACCACAGTAACCAATACTTTCAGGAATTCCACATCCTTATTGGGAATAATATCATCCATCAAATACTTCAGGGACATCGGGGCGACAAAACTGGCGGCTTTACTGATCACAATCAGCACCAGCCCAATAAAAACCAGGTTTCGCCTTGGCCAGATAATGGTTTTAAAGGCTTTGAGTATACTTACTTTTTTATTTGACATGTTTCGTTATACAGCAGAGTGAAAAAGCAAAGATAAATCTAAAAATCGGCTGAGATACAGAAGTCTTTAGAGGGAATGTCTTTTTTGTGCTAAAATTAGCATTTCCGTTTCAGGAACAGTATTTTCACTCATCCGATCAATATCCAAACCCTATGAGAAATCTATTTTGTCTTACAGTGCTGCTGATCTTGTCTTGCAAAAGCGAACCTCAGACGGAACTGGCACGTTGGGAAGCACATGCGGAAAATACTACCATCATCCGGGATGATTTCGGAGTTCCTCATATATACGGGAAGACAGACGCCGATGCGGTATTTGGCTTGTTGTACGCCCAATGCGAGGACGACTTTCAGCGAGTGGAACAGAACTATATTTGGGCTATAGGCCGTTTGGCTGAGGTTGAAGGAAAGGATGCGCTGTACAGCGATTTACGCGCCAGGTTGTTTATGACCAAGGATGAAGCCATAGCGAACTATGAGAAGAGCCCGGAATGGCTAAAAGAATTATGTGATGCCTTCGCCGATGGTATCAACTATTATCTGTACACCCATCCGGAGGTCAAACCCCGGTTACTGGAGCGTTTTGAGCCCTGGATGCCAATGTATTTCAGTGAAGGGTCTATTGGGGGTGATATTGAGAGGATAAGTGTGGAGAAGATCAGGGCCTTTTACGAGAATGGGATCAGCTTTCCGGAATCTGAGCTTATTGAGATCGAAAAGAAGGAGGAGGAACTGGAACCGCAGGGGTCTAACGGAATAGCCATATCCGGAGATCTGACCCAATCCGGCAATGCCATGTTGCTGATCAACCCACATACTTCATTTTACTTTCGGGGTGAGGTACATGCCGTAAGTGAGGAAGGCCTGAATGCGTATGGGGCGGTAACCTGGGGCCAGTTTTTTATCTACCAGGGCTTCAATGAAAAAACCGGATGGATGCATACGTCTACCTATACCGATGTCATGGATGAGTTTGTAGAGCAGATCTCCAAAATAGATGGCGAGCTGCGCTATCAGTATGGAGAAGAATGGAGGCCGGTGAGCAGTTCGGAAGTCACATTGAGTTATAGTGAGGATGGTATGATGAAGGAAAAGACCTTCCCCATGTATCACACTCACCACGGTCCTGTTACTCATATGGATGGTGGGAGGCCTGTGGCCTCAGCTATGATGTGGGAACCGGTAAAAGCACTGGAACAGTCCTATATTCGGACCAGGCAGGAAGGCTACGAGGGATTTAGGAAGATGATGGATATTCGAACCAACTCCTCAAATAATACGGTTTACGCGGACGCCGAAGGCAACATCGCCTATTTTCATGGGAATTTCATCCCTGTCCGCGACACCCGGTTCGACTATAGAAAACCCGTTGACGGTTCGGACCCAAAAACGGACTGGAAAGGGCTTCATAGCGTGGATGAGAATATACTGATCCTCAACCCGGATAACGGTTGGATACAGAACTGCAATTCCACACCCTATACTGCGGCCCTGGAGAACAGCCCAAAGCGCGAGAATTATCCCCGGTATATGTCTTTAGACCGCGAGAACTTCCGGGGAGTGCACGCCGTAGAACTATTGAAAGACCGAACGGGATATGCTATGGATAGTCTGATTAAGCTGGCGCATGATCCGTATTTACCGGCATTTGAAGCACTGATACCAGGCCTGGTTGAGGCTTATGATAAATCCAATGCTCCAAAAAAACTTAAAGAACCCATTGAGGTATTGCGAAACTGGGATTACAAGACCTCCAAAACATCCGTAGGTATGACCCTGGGCCATTATTACGGTACGCGTTACGGGCGCTATGGAAAAAGACCTGGCAGCATGAGTGATATGGAGCTCATGACGTACTTTGGGAAGTCATCTCCGCATTCGGAAAGGTTGGAGATCTTTACAGGGGTTATCGATCAACTAGAGCAGGATTTCGGCACCTGGAAGGTAGCCTGGGGAGAAGTGAATCGCTACCAAAGATTAAATGGAGACATCCGTCAACCTTTTAATGATTCCAAACCGAGTATTCCTATAGGCTTTGCCTCCGGAAGATGGGGGGCTTTGGCGGCCTACGGCGCCAGGTATACGAATAATACCAAAAAGATATACGGTACCAGGGGGAATAGTTTTGTAGCCGTAGTGGAGTTTGGGGATAAGGTACAAGCCAAAACTATAATGGCAGGAGGCCAAAGCGGAGACCCTGATTCGCCACATTTTGACGATCAGGCTCAGGATTACGCTGATGTAAAATTTAAGGAAGTGCCATTTTACAAGGAAGATGTCCTAAAACGGGCCAGGGAGACCTATCAGCCCGGGAAGCGGTAGTTACTAATTGTCCTTAACAATGATAAGGGAAGCCTTGGACCCTGTGGAAAGAAGCCACTTATTGGAATAAATGAGTTGCCCCTTGTCGTCGTATACATCTACCTGGGCGGTATTCGGGCCGGAAGACCCCTGGTTCAGTGCCTCAAAATCAAGGCGGTTGAAGCCTTTTTCCAGATTCAGGTTGATACCCTTAAAACTTCCTGTGAGTAATATATTGTGTTCCACAACATGGTCATTGGCATAGATACGTACCCGATCTCCGTCTACATATTCGTGATCCCGGCAAACGATCCCAACAAATTTTCCGCCGGTACGTACATCACCCAAATACATATCCCCGTAATGCTTGTCCGACTTGCCGGTCTCCAGTTCGCCTACTTTGGGATCTATCTTCAGGTCATGCCCGGCCTGCTTTAACTCTCTGTCCGGGAGCATCTTTACATTCCTGGCCATAAGAGAGTCTTTCAGATTGAAATTGATCTTCTTATCAAAAGAGGCCGGAATTTTAAGTGCGGTACCCTGCTTTGGATTGTTCTTGGCATCCAGGTTGTTATTGGCGTCTATTTTCAAGGGTTGAGTTCGTGGAATATCCGTCTGCGCCCTGGTTTGAAAGCAGAAAATAGCAAATGCAAGAATGAACAGAATCCTTTTCATAGCCGGATATACAATGACATAAAGTTAGCAAATACCTTGCCACAGGGCCATAAAATGCTGTTAAAATCGATAAACTAATAGATGTACGGTAAGAATCCAGACCAGCTGAAACTAGTGATCCCGCGCGTGAACCTTCCAGCTACCGCTAAGCTCACCATCCTCTACGGTAAGCATTTCAGGGTATTTTGCCACTGTTGGACAAATATGCATGGGTAAAGCATAACAGGCCTGTCCTATTTTGAAATCCACCAGGTTTTCATTGGAAAGCACCAAATGCTCTTCGCTCTGGGAGACTTGTTTTAATGCTTCCATACCAAAGATCCTGACCCTGGGGAAATTCATCTCAGGGGCCACTGATTTATGCCCCAGATCGAGGCAAAGAATACCGGGAGCTGGTTTACTCAAGACCCTGGTGAACAAAACCGCGGCAGGAATAAAATCCATATCATCAAAAAGAGTGGCATAACGCTCATCCCAAAGTAGCGTGGTACCAGGGCTTACTTCTACGCCTGGTCTTTTGGCGTGGAAGGGGAAAGATGGTGAGCCACCGGCAACAACGGTAGGTACAAGCATTCCCATCTGTTCTAATTGAGACTTAAGCCGGGTCACTTTTTCAAAGGCCTGGTCACAGTCCTTTTTCCTGGCTACGGGATCAGGATCTCGAATATGCCCGTCATAGGCGTGAAGGCCTGTCGCCTCTAGGTTTGGGTCTTCGTATATTTTTTGGTAAAGTGCTATCGCATATTCTCCTGGCTCTACGCCTGTTCGATTCATTCCGACGTTAAGGTCCAGGTACAGGGATACTGTTATACCGGCTTTTTCCGCCGCTTCGGAGATAGCCGAAATGCTGTCGCTGTTATCCACCAATGTGCTAAAACTGGTATTGCGGTAGGTTTTGATCAGCTTAATGAAGTTACAGATATGCGGACCCAGGGGCTGATAGGCCCAGAGAACGTCATCCACCTCTTTTTGGCCTAACAATTCCGCTTCCGTCAGTGTGGCACATTTGAATTTTCGGATACCCTGCGCCACCTGCAAATCAATAATATCTCCGGATTTATGCGTTTTTATATGAGGCCTTAAACGGTTTACATCCGCAACCATGCCTATCATGGTTTGAATATTCTTTTTAACTCTTTCGGGATAAACCAGCAGACTTGGAGAGGGGACCTCATCCGCATCCTTTACCTCATACCACAAAGATGAATTCATATAACAATTATGAATTAAGTTCAAACATCGCCTCTATCTCTACCGGAATATTCCCGGGAAGCATCATGCCTACAGCACTGCGGACACCGACACCCAGATCCGGACCGAAAACTTCCGCCATCAACTCGCTGAACCCGTTGATTACCAATGGTTGCTGCCCAAATTCGGCCGTGGAGTTCACCATCCCCAGTACTTTGACCACTCTTTTTATCCTATCCAGGTCTCCGAAATGCGTTTGTATGGTGGATAGCATGGTGAGTCCAACCTGCCTGGCGGCTGCCTTGGCCTGTTCCAGGTTGAGATCGTCGCCGGCACGACCTTCCATATAGGAGCCGTCTGTCCGCATGGGCCCCTGTCCGGAAACATATAGAAAGTTATCCACCACCAGGACCGGTTTGTACAAACCGGCGGGTGGAGGGGCTGGAGGTAGTTCCAGGCCAAGTGCTTTTAAACGGGCTGAAGGGGTGCTGCTCATATTTGAAAATTGTGATGTTCTCTACGCGTATTTACCTGCTAAATATACCCTTTTTTAGATTAGAATGGACGGCGGTAAAAAAGGAAATCGAATTGCGGTTTTCAGGCGCATCAAGTTGATAAATATCATAAAAAATGCTGCTTTTAAGAATTAGTTTTATAGCTTGTAGTGAATTAATCAAAACAACCGAAATGACTAATACCAAAGGACTATGGCAGATAAGGCACACAGTTGTCTTGCTGCGAATTCTGATTGGCTGGCATTTTTTGTATGAGGGGGTAATCAAGGTTTACAATCCGGATTGGACCTCCTTCGGATACCTGGCCACTGCCCAAGGGCCCTTAAAGCCCTTTTTTCTGACACTTACCCAGGATCCCTTCCTGGGAATCGCTGACTCCCTGAATTGTATCGCTCTTATTGTAGTAGGGCTTACACTGATCACCGGTATATTTGAACGTATCGGGGCCATGGTAGGGGTTTTATTGTTAGCAATGTACTATCTCGCTCACCCCTCCTTCCCCTGGCTGCAACAAGTCAATGTAGAAGGAAGTTACTGGTTCGTCAATAAAAATTTGATCGAGCTGGTGGCTTGTATCCTGCTTTATCAATTCCCAACAGGACAGTATTTTGGGCTGAGCAGTATTTGGAAAAAGAAAAACAAACTAACTGAAAAAGAGGCGATATGAATTGGAATCGACGAGATGTGCTCAAGGGTTTGGGCGGAATCCCTATCCTTGGCGCTGTATGGTGGGCCGGAGCGCACCATGCCGTAGCTAAAAACAGAAAACGTTCAGAAATATTGCAACAGTTGAACATTCAACCTTCTCTGCCTTCAACTGTTCAAAAACTGACCGGGGAACCGGTCCGTGTGGGGATCATAGGATTTGGAATAAGGGGCGAACAACTTTGCCGTTCGCTTGGCTTTGCCACTCCGGAATGGATGGAAGAAATGAGGTTGGCAGCCGAAGAGGATCCCAAGCACAGCGCATTAAAGGACTACTTGAACCAGGAAAAACTCAATGTTCAATTGGTGGCAGTCTGCGATGTATTTGATTATAGGGCTGAAAAGGCGGTAGCCGCTTTCACTTCTGATCAAAATAAAGTGAAGAGATACGCTAATTACCTGGAAATGCTGGATAGTGGGGATGTGGATGCTGTAATTATCGCTACCCCGGACCACTGGCACGCTCCAATGGCCATTGACGCCCTAAACAGGAATATCCACGCCTATGTGGAAAAGCCTATGACGCATACCATTGAAGAGACTTATAGGCTTAAAGAAGCGGCGGAAAAATCAAAAGCTGTATTGATGGTTGGCCATCAGCACCGGCAGACGCTAAGCTTTCAGACCGCCCAGGACATTATTGAGAAAGGTGTTTTGGGACATGTTTCGCTGATTCAGACCAATACGAACAGAAATGATGATAACGGGGCCTGGAACTACGATATTCACGAGAGCGCGAGTGAGCAAACCATAGACTGGGAGCAGTTCCTTGGTTCAGCTCCAAAGGTACCGTTCAACAAAAATCATTTCTTCCGCTGGAGAAAATGGTGGTCTTACGGCTCCGGTTTGTCCGGAGATCTGCTTACTCATGATTATGATAGATTAAATTGTGTTTTAAACATGGGTATCCCGAATTCTGTAATGGCCTCGGGCGGAATTTATACGCATAACGACGGTAGAAATGTCCCCGATGTCCTTCAGGCAAATATGGAGTTTTCGGATTTCAGTACCGGAAGTAGTCAGATCCCCGGTAAAGAAAAAGGGATGACCTTTGTCTACAGCGCTACGCTGGGCAACGGTTTCAGCAGGCCAACAATTCTGATGGGCCACGATGGCACCATGGAACTGGGTAACAGGCTCACCATATGGCCGGACGGTCGTTCTACCAAGTACGCGGAAATGCTGGAAAACGAAAAAATGAATCCGAGGGTACCCATCTATCAATACGATCCAGGGGCTAGTGTGCCAGATGCGGTTTCTTCGGCTACCTCGCAGTACTTCGCGGATAAAGGCTTAATGTGGACCTATATCAATGGTGCCAGGGTAGACTCTACCTTCCTTCACCTCAGGGAATGGCTAAGCGCCACTCGCAATGGAGGCAAGGTAAGCTGTGGAATCCAGGAAGGTTTTGACGAAGCTATTGCCGCTCATATGACGGGCGTCTCGTACAAGCTTGGAAGAAGAATTGAATGGGACCGCGAACAACAGAAGATCGTTCCGATTGAGGGTATTGATTTCGACCAGGTGCTGCTGGATAATAACGAAGTTTGGAAGCCGCAGATGCCTGAACTTGCCGAAAGCTGATAAAAATCATTTTTATTGGCTAGACTGACCTGTAACTTAATTATCTAAAGTACAGGATCATGCAAGTAAAGAAAAATCCAAAAGCAGACCTCAACAGGGATAGCGGGCTATTTTTCGTAATTGGACTTACGATAGTACTTTTTTTGACATGGAGGGCGTTGGAATACAAATCCTATCCTAAAGATGAAGTACTTTTAGAAATGGCTGAAGCTGTTGAAGATCTCAGCGAAGACGTTCCTAAAACGGAAATCATTCAGACGGCACCACCACCACCTCCTCCGGCTGCTCCGGAATTAATTGAAGTGGTGGAAGACACAGAGGAAATCGAAGAAACCATAATCGAAAGCACGGAGACCAGCCAGGATGCGGTTATTGAAGATGCCGTGGTCTCGGTGGATGATGTGGAGGTAGGTGAAGAAGAGGAAGAAATAATTGTTCCATTCGCCGTAATTGAAAACGTGCCTGTTTTTCCGGGCTGCGAAAGCGCAATGAACAATGCGGAAAGAAAGGCTTGTTTCCAGAGGATGATCCAGGAACATATCCGAAAAGAGTTCAAGTATCCGCCAGTAGCCCTGGAATTGGGTATTACCGGTAAGGTCTTTGTTCAATTTCACATTGACAATAAAGGTATGGTTGTCGGTATCAGAACCCGAGGCCCGGATAAGGCTTTGGAGAAAGAAGCGCACCGTATAGTGGCTTCCCTTCCGCAAATGACCCCGGGAATGCAAAGAGGTAGGGCGGTAAAGGTACCTTACAGCATACCGGTTACCTTTAAGATCCAGTAAAAACGGGCTAGTCTTCGTCTATGTAGTCAATGATCTTCTGAGGACCTTCGAGTAAGAGGCGGACGATTTGCAGCGTGCCGTCGTCCTTGGTAGCGATTTGCCATTTGATCAGCGCAATAGTTCCATTCTTGATCTCAATTCCCGTAATGCTTCTGGGATGAACACAGCTTCCATCGTTGAAGAAAGGGATCTCACCGGGTTCCGGGAATCGTGGCCTGTGAGTATGTCCTGCCACCGTTAGGAGTAGATCGTTTTTCAAGATCCATTTTTTGATGCGTTTTTCTACCTTGATCAGTTCTTTGTAGTTCTTTGCAGGGCTTGTGGGATCGGCAATTCCCCAAACCTGCAGAGGTTTCCAAAGAACACGGACCAGAAAGCGGTTGATCCTCCAGCCGTGGTAGTTCATAAAATCAGCCTGATGCCCATGGGTCAGGAAAATTTCCTGGCCGCTGTCACTGTGTTTCAGTACCAGGGCCTCATGATAGACCAGATCCTTGAGTAATTCTTTTTCCTTGGCGTCTTTGGGATCGAAAAAAGAGTAGAGGTGCTTCTTTACGTAATCAGGATTGCGGTAGACCATATCGTGATTCCCGTAGATCATGTGCAAGCGATCTTCCTCATGGAATTGCCTCATGAGTTCAAAAACGTTTTTATGGGCGAGGAATATGGGCTCAAAACTCAGGTTTTCCCATAATTCGTCCCCGTCGCCCAGCTCACAATACTGGAAGCCCTCATTGTAATAGTGCTTCAATGCGTGAAAATAGATGTTGCGGTTGTTCGCGAAATCGTCGGCGAAACTGTTGTCTCCACGATGGCAGTCACTAAAAAGAATGAACCTGGACGAATCGTCAAAAGGGATCTTTTTAGCGTTCCTATAAGCCTTGTCCAGGCGAGTGTATGAAGACATGGATCAAATTTGTATAAATATCCAAAAAAAGCGCCGAACATCGTAAACATTACTTTAACAAATAAATACGGCTTATTTTGTAATTTTATGCTCTGAACAACGACCTAGAAACACAATGGCAGCCAAAGAAAAAGAAATGCCTCTCAAACATCTCATTAGTTTTGACAAGCTACTGAGAAGTTATGATGAGATGGCCAAAAGCAAGGATGCCCTGCTTGCTTCCAAAGCAAAACACGTTTTGGAGGTACAGGCTCCCTATCCGGAACTCAGAGAAGGGTTTTCGGATGTTTCCCTTTTGGATAAACACAAGGATGTAATCAGTACCATACTTCAGGACTCTTTTGCTGAAGTGCTAAGCGAGAACGAGATAAAGGCGGCTTCCCTGCCTTATTACGATATCGTTTTTAACTCTTCAAGACGCTTTCAGAAAATTATCAAGAATGCCGGCCCTGATTTTAAGCCCTTTATCCGAAACCGTGATGAAGGAATAGATTATATCATGGCTTGTACTGTGATACTGAACTTCTACTACGGTTATAAACTGGATTTCAGCAGACCATACTTCTACGATATTCCTGATGCCAACGGCGTGATGCATCACTACCGCATTTTGTACAATGCGGATTTTATGGAATTGTTCCCTACGGACAAGGCCAAGGAACTTACTCAGGACGATGTGGATGAACTCCTGGAAAACCCGGATGACCTCAAGTTGTGGAAGGAGAAGATCCCACCGGAAAGTTTTGTTTCCAAGGGTTTTGTGATATCCAATATGTTCGATGTTACGGCGGAACAAGCTATCTCCGAGATCAAAACGGAGTTGATCGCTAATGACAAGCGAGGCAGTGATGATTTTATGCAGGACCTGCAGGAGACTTTCAGATCTTTCTTCAGGTTAAAAGACTTGCGAGTTGGCTTCGTGACCTATAATTCCAAAAGTGATCAGTTCGAGCGGGTGTACGGAAAGGGAATGGAGAGTTTTATACTGAATGATAAGGACACCATACACTGCGATGCGGCCCTTTGCGAAGGTTCGTACCGAAAAATATTGAAAGACAACGACTATTTCGCGATCAGCGATGTGGACAAATACTTTGAGATCTCAGGAGGCAGTGAACCCTATAAAGGCTTGCATGCCCAGGGTATTAAGAGCGCCATCTTTGCTCCTATTGCCGCGGAAGATGAACTTCTGGGTGTTTTGGAAGTTGTGTCTACCAAAAAAGGACAACTCAACGGGGTCAATGCCACCAAGCTGGACGACGTAATGCCTTACATCGTCTCGGCGGTGATCCGATCGAAAATTGAAGAAGAGAACCTCATAGACGCCATCATTCAGCATGAATGTACCTCTGTGCATTCCTCAGTATACTGGAAGTTCCAGGAAGAGGCGAAACGGTTCATCGTGGATGACCTGGAAGGCAGGCAGGCTTCTTTCCGCGAGATCGTATTCAAGGACGTTTATCCGCTTTACGGGCAGGTGGATATCAAGGATTCTTCACAGGCACGGAATACGGCCATACAAAGGGATCTGATGATACAGCTCTCAAGCATCAAGGATGTGCTGGACCTCGCTTTTGTAAAAGAAAAGCTGCCTATTTATGAAGAGTTGATCTTCAGGGCTGATAATTACATTGAAAGCATAAAAGAAACCCTTTATTCCAATAGCGAACAGACCATTTTTGACTTTGTTCAGACTGAGGTAAATCCGGTATTAGACCACCTCAAAAAGCTGCATCCGGACCTGGAGAAGGCTGTAAAGGAATACGAGGATACCATAGACAGCACCACCCAGTCCTATTACGATCACAGAAGGAATTATGACGAGAGCGTAATGGAAATCAACCGCGCACTGGTAGGGGTTATTGATCAGAAACAGGTGGAGGCACAGGAAATGTATCCGCATTATTTTGAGCGATTCAAAACAGACGGTGTAGAACACAATATGTACATAGGAGATTCCATTTCCGGAGAAAGGGAGTACGATCCCCTCTATCTGAGCAACCTGCGCTTATGGCAGCTACAGGTGATGTGCGAAATGGAGAACAAGTACTATAACCTCAAGCCGCAGCTTCCTGTACAATTGGATGTGGCCTCACTTGCACTGGTTTACAGTACCTCCCTATCCATTCGTTTCCGTATGGATGAGAAGCAGTTCGATGTGGACGGCACTTACAACGCCAGGTATGAGATCATCAAAAAACGTATAGACAAGTCCTACATCAAGGGAACTGATGAAAGACTTACCCAAAAAGGCAAGCTTTCTATTGTTTACTCCCAGAAGAAAGACGAACTGGAGTACCTGAGGTATATTTCCTTCCTGAAATCCAAAGGATATTTCACGAATAACGTGGAAATCGTAGAGTTGGAAGGCTTACAGGGAGTTTCCGGACTGAAAGCCATTCGGGCAGAAATACTGTATAAAAAAGGCAAAGAATCTGAAAAGACCTATACGTACCAGGATCTTATGGAGGAGTTGAAAGTCTGATCTTATAAGACTCGATCTCTAACCCCCTAGCAGCTCTCTTTCCGGGCCAAAGTATCTGAACGCGATGGCGAAGGCCACTACGGATACGATAATCCCTATGATAAAGATGGTATAGGTATACCTGAGGATCTTGTACTTACGGTTGAGCACCAGTCCCAGGAAATAGAGGTCTTTGGTCAGGGAAGAATATATGTAATCCTTGTCTTTGACCAGCTCGGTGATCGCCCACTCGTATTCGTCTAGCTTCATCTTGTGAAAATTCCCAAAAAAAAGCAGATTCACCTTTTTGTTCATTACGTCTTCCTTGGTAAACTTCCCGCTTGTGACGTTTGGCCTGGTTGCCAGCACAGCCAGTATCATGGAAACCACACTGAAAAAGATAAAGATGGCCGTAGGATAAATGAGGTATTGGTTAGACGGATTATCCAGTTTCGGGATCAGGTTGGAGATAGCAATGGATAAGATAATCGCGTTGACCGAAAGTAATATGTTGGCCTTGGTATCCGCTATGTCACTAAGGGTCAGATGATTTTTGAGGGTAACCCTGAAAAGCGTTTGTATCCCCCTATCCGGGCTTTCACTTTTGTACTTTGCTTTTAGCGCCTCTTTTTTGGCGATCTCTTTTTCAGTCTTTTTGTCCTTTAAAAGCTGTTTGAGGTTTTTTTCTTTTCCCGGGCCCCATTGTTCCTGGGCATAGGGGGTGTAAAAACGATGCTCTTTCTCAAACATCTCTATATTGGCATTCCGCCAGGCTTTTTCGCCATAGGTCTTTATGTCGAGAAGTTTCAGTTCCTCCCGAAGGTAAGCTGAGGTCTCGTGGTATGTGCTTTTACCAAGATGCGAGGCGTCTGCATCCCTGATAATTTCTTCGGCCAGGTTCTGAGGCTCATAAAATCTCTTGGTAGCCATGATCAAGTTGCAGATATCTTCCTGGGCCTCTTTCTCATATTGCTGCTCCTCGAGAAATTCCCTGGCAATTTCGCAGCTTTTCTCTTCGTGATTGGCCGAACCTCTAGTATATCCCGTATCGTGGAGCCATGTCGCCAAAAGTAAGATCTCCTGTTCTTTACTACCCAAATTGTTAGAGTTCAACAATTCTTTAGTACTTTTAACTACACGCTGGGTATGTCGTAAATTGTGATACAGGTATTTGGGATCCAGTTGATTGGAAAGAAGATCGGTGACAAATTCCTCGGTTTTTTCTAGAATCTCTGACATATACAAAGCTTATAAATCCCCAAAATACAAAATTTTGACATTGAATATGCTAAAACATTACAAGCTGGCTTTAGCGCTACTACTTGTTACCGGGTGCGCTACTTATAAAGCAAAATACCGGGACATCAACCAGGCCACGGATGTGGAATCAACCAAGGAAATCTTGCATACTTTTTACCTTATCGGAGATGCCGGACTGTCTCCGGAGGGTGGGATGAATCCAGCCCTGAAAAGTTTCAAAGACCGACTGGAAAAATCATCTGATCAAAGTACTACCATATTTCTCGGAGACAATATCTATCCTGCCGGATTTGCAGACCCAAAAGACAATCCGGAAGGCTATCGTCTGGCCAAGAACCATTTGGATGCGCAAATAAAAACAGTAGAGAATTACAAGGGTAAGATAATGTTCATTCCAGGGAATCACGACTGGTATAGCAAAGGCCTTGTAGGACTGGAAAGACAGCAAGAGTATCTTGAAAAGCAGTTGAATAGCAAGAAGGTTTTCTTTCCTGAAGACGGCTGCCCGATGAAGAAAGTAGAGATCAACGATAATATTGTGATCATTGCCATAGATACGGAATGGTATCTGACCAACTGGGACAGGCATCCTACCATGAATGACGAATGCGAGATCAGGGACCGCGAAAAGTTCTTTGAAGAACTGGAAGGGGAGATAAAAAAGAATGCGGACAAGACAACCCTGATCGCCATGCATCATCCCTTGTTTACTTATGGCCCTCATGGCGGTCAATTTTCCTTTAAAAGGCAAGTGATCCCGATTCTGGGAAGCTTTGTCAATGTGCTACGCAGAACTACCGGGGCTTCTACCACGGACCTGAGTAATAGTCGTTACAATGAGTTGAAAAAACGCATTGTTACCCTGGCCCAATATTCCGAAAAAGTAGTTTTTGTGTCCGGACATGAACACAGCCTACAGTATATAGTAGAAGAAAATACCCCTCAGATCGTCAGTGGTTCCGGGGCCAAAAAAGGAGCAACCAACCTTCTGAATGGCAGCAAGTTCTCAACGGGTAAAATGGGATATGCGACCCTGGAGGTTTATGCGGACGGATCTTCGAGGGTACGGTATTTTGGGGTTGAAGAAGACCGGGAGGAATTTCTCTTTACTACGGAGGTCCTACCACCAGACAAACAGCCGGTTGCAAGGTCTTATAAATCCTTTCCACCTGAAGTAAAAGCATCGGTATATACCAAGGAAGAAATCGTAAAGAGCAATTTCTTTAAGTCCATATGGGGTGAACGCTACCGCGACCTTTATGCAACAGAGGTCACCGCGCCAACCGTAGATCTGGATACCCTATTCGGAGGTCTTAAGGTGGTAAGAAAGGGTGGTGGGCACCAATCTAAATCATTGAGAATGGTAAACCCGGAGGGAAAACAGTACGTCATGCGCGCTCTGCGGAAAAGCGCCGAGGCTTATTTGCAGGCTATGGCCTTTAAGGATCAGTACGTCATCGGGGAATTCGAAGACACCTATACCGAAGAAATATTGCTTGATTTCTATACCGGGGCACATCCCTATGCGCCTTTTACCGTGGCTACACTGGCGGATGCTGTGGGGATCTATCACACCAACCCTAAACTGTATTATATACCTAAACAACAAGCGATTTCAGGCTATGAAGATGAGTTCGGAGACGCGCTTTATATGATAGAGGAGCGAACCACAGATGGTCATGGTGATCAGGCGAGTTTTGGTTATGCCAATAAAATGGAAAGTACGGACGACCTCCTGGTCAAACTGCGCAAGGATGAAAAATTCTCGATTGATAAACCGGCATATGTCAAAGCCCGGCTTTTTGATATCCTTCTGGGAGATTGGGACCGGCATACTGATCAATGGAGGTGGGCTGAATTTAAGGATGAGCAAAGCGGCGATGTGGTTTACCGCCCTATACCAAGGGATAGAGATCAGGTATTTTCTATCATGGGCGATGGCAAACTGATGAAACTGGCCACCGGCATTATCCCGTCACTTGGGATATTTGAAGGGTTTAACGAAGAAATAAGAAGTGTGAAGGGATTTACGTCTTCCCCAAAAACTTTTGCTTTGGATATGGCCCTGTTGCCAGAAACCGATCTTGAAATGTGGGAAGCGCAGGCGACCTATTTGCAGCAGAACCTGAATCCGCAGGTGATAGATGAGGCGCTTCAGGCATTTCCTAAAGAAGTACAGGACAAAGAGACCATGGCAAGGATAAAAAGGGTTTTACTTGCCAGAAAGGCCAACCTGGTTGAGACGGCCAGGGAGTATTACAGCATCATCAATAAGTTCTCCGTAGTGGTTGGTACTGATAAAGATGACCATTTTGAGATTACCGGATTGCCTGACGGAAAGACCAGTGTTAAGGCATACCGCATAAAAGGTGGTGAAAAAGCGGATCTGTTCTTTGATAAGACCTACGACCGGGAAATAACCAAAGAGATCTGGATCTACGGGCTGGACGATGATGACTATTTTGAAATAAAGGGAGTAAAGAATGGCATAAAAAGGATACGGGTTGTTGGAGGTCAGAACAACGACATTTACGATGTTACGGACAGCCGGGGGATCTATATCTACGACAATAAGGCCAAGAAGAATACCTTCAAGAATACTCAGGGCGCCAAAAAACGCTTGAGCAGGGATTACGAAACAAATACTTACCGGCCTATTTTAATCAAGAATAGCAACAACCAGTTTATCCCCACTATTGGAGGTAACCCGGACGACGGTTTAAATATCGGGTTTTCCAATACCTATACCTATAACGGTTTCAAACAGAATCCATTTACAAGTCAGCATACTTTTACCGCAGGATTTTATTTTGCAACCAATGGTTTTGATCTGGCTTATAGTGGAGAGTTCGCCCAGGTGCTTGGAAAGGCCAATCTGGAGCTCGCAGCTAAATTCACCAGCCCGAATTTCAGTATCAACTTTTTTGGTTTTGGAAATGATACGGAAAACTTCGATGACGACTTGGAATTCGATTTTAACCGGGTCAAGATCCGGACGCTTAGGTTCAGCCCTGCACTTGTCTGGAGGGGAGACCTGGGCTCCAAGGTCAGTATTGGAGCTTCGTATGAGACCATTGATGTGGAACAGACAGAAGGCAGGTTCATTGATGATTTCTATACACAGACCGGCCTTGACACAGAAAATAGCTTTGTTGGAGCCAACGCCGAATATAGCTATGCCAACAATGACAATAGCGGTTTTCCGACCATAGGAATGGCTACTTCTCTACAAATCGGATACAGGTCCAGTACAGAGAATAGCGGGCAGGCTTTTGGTTTTGTGATCCCGAGCTTCTCTTTGGACTATAAACTGATCCCAAGTGGCCGTTTGGTACTGGCATCCAAATGGCGGGCGCATTTTAATCTGGGAGATGATTTTGAATTCTACCAGGCAGCGAGTATCGGTGGTTTTAACGGACTGCGAGGTTTCAGGAATCAGCGTTTTACGGGAAAAAATTCTTATTACCAGAATACAGACCTCAGACTGAGCCTAAAAGAACTTAAAACCGGCATATTACCGGTTTCTATGGGTATTTATGGGGGATTTGACTACGGAAGGGTTTGGCTTGAAGATGACGATTCCGATCAATGGCATACCTCTGTCGGCGGAGGATTCTTTTTGAACGCGGCTGATATAACATCCATGAGCCTTGCGCTCTTTAACAGTGATGATGGCTTGCGTTTTACCTTCGGGATAGGTTTTGGTTTCTAAGGTTTCGGGATCTTGAATTTGTAGAGGTTCTGTCCTGTGCCATGGCTTCGCTCGTCTGAAAGAAGCAGGGTGGAATCGTTGAGGAAGCAGACAGCCTCAAGCTGGGTGTTCGTCTGCAAGTCTATACTTTGCAGTCTTCCTTTGGAGAAATCGTCCAGTTCAAATTCCGTAAAGATCCAAAGTCTTCCATAACCCAGAAGGGCAATTTTAGAGCCGTCTTCAGAAATGTCTGCCGCGGTAACCACACAACGGTTCATATCTTCGCAGGCCTTGAATTTTCCCACCAGTTCCGCCTTGTACTTCCCTTTCTTTGCGGGCACCTTATAGATCAGGGCTTCCGCGTTAAAAGGTCTTGTACGGTTTTTAGTGATGATATAAAGGTGATCCTGGGCATAAAAAAAAGCTTCAGTATCATATAATCGCTTAGATTTCTTCGGAGGGAATTTCTTTTGTTCCGGATAGTTGAATTCTATGCGTTCGGCCCTGAACTTTTCATCTTCCGGATCCAAAGGTCCTTTGATCTTATAAATACGGAGGTTCTTACGTTCGTTTGCATTGTTTCCGAAGTCGCCAATATACAGGTTTCCATCTGCATCTTTGGCGAGGTCTTCCCAATCGTGGTTCTTGGCATCTGTGATCTTGTGATCACTTAGCATCTTCCCTTTAAGATTTACTCTGTAAAGCTTGTCTTTGTTCCCGTTGTCTTCAATCATCCAGACCTCGGAATTATTGTGAAGTACCATGCCCGAATTTTCGTCCAGTTCGGACGGCAAATCACTAATTATGGTCAGTTGGCCGTAATTGGAGCAACTTACCGCAAAGACTAAGATCGACAAATTATAAAGCCTCTTCATCAGACGTACTTAATGGCATATAGACCTCGGCTTCCCAGCGCAGGGCATCTCCGCCCATATTCGGATTGTTCTTAAAGACTTCCAGGGGTAGGCCCGTAACTTTCTGATTCTCGTTTTCGGCATGATTGAGCAAGGCGTACCAGGCACGATCCGAGGTTATATAGTTCCCATTGTATATGGCTTTCAGGGATTTTTTCCCTTCTACCGTCCTGTAAAAAAGCTCCGGATGTTCCGGAAGACTGTCAGACCGGACTACCGGGAAACAAAAGTTAAACGCGATACTGTCCTTCTGCCTGTCCCAGGATGTGATCTCCAAAATAGGGCTTCCGTTGAGCTTTATCTCATTCTGGGCCAGAAGTGTGTTGAGTAGCGGAAAGTCCTTCATCATACCCAGCGCCTTACCTTTCGCAGAGGTTTCGCGTTTTGTACAGGCACAAAAGGTTTCCGGGCTCATTTCCGGTTCCACGATCTTAACACGTATTTCTCGCAGGTGCTGTTTAAGCAACTCGTTAAACCTTGTCAGTGTTTTGCGGCTTCGCTTCTCAAAATCCGTATCCGAAAACGGAATTCGCAATCGGTTGGCGAGTCCGTTTTCAGGGTCTTCAATATTCACTTTTATCCTGGAAAGCGAGTCGTTTTCAGGTGTGATCTGCCAATGGTATATATGAACCGAATCCCCAAACTGAAGTTGTTGCGTAATATTCAACAACTGGTCCTGGGCAACTATTTCTGACTGCTTTTGCTCTGAACTCCAGGACTTAATGCTCTGGTTAACAATTCCCGGATAGGTATTTGCTCTGAAAGTTACCTGATAATCAAAGGGTTTGAGAAAAAGATACCAGATCAGACCGCAAAGCAACAGAATCCCCAGCAGAACCCAGATTTTCTTCATAGTACTAATTTGAGGCCAGCTCCGGATCTTTTACCATTTTTAGATTTTCCAGGAGGAATCTGCCCAGGGCTCTGCCTTGATTTACCCCTATTTCCACAGCTGTCCGGTAGTGGATACCACCATACATTCTGCTGATAGCTGCCTCGTCCGCCGCCTCATTAAAAGAGTTAAAACTTCGTATGGGCAGGCCGTATGCCACTTCCGTGTCATCGTCAAAGGCAAAATTATCCCCAAAAATATCGGTCAGGGCTATTGCCGCTGCCCCGGATACCACGCTATGCCCACTGGTATACTCAGGGAAAGGCGGGGTTTGCAGTACAGGTTTCCAACTGTCGTCAATATGCTCATTGATCAGTGTCTCCGGACGGATAAGGTTACTCCGGTATTTCTCATCCCAGCAGCTGATAAATGCATCGGCGATCGCCATGGAGGTTTTGGTGTAGGCATAAACGGTCTTATCAAAATCACTGTCAGTCTTCCTGCTTGCAATTTTTACAATACCTATCCAATGTGCTCCGGGTGTGATCTTTTTGGTGGCGAACATAAGGTGCCCCCTGGTAACCGAAACGTAAGGGTTGCAATCCCAGAATTGGGCTATTTGAATTTCTTCGGATTCGTCCCCTTTGGCTGTGATCTCGTTACTAATATCGTATACTTCTTTTACCTCATTGTAAAAGTCAGAACCTTCTTCCATGGAAAACGGAGGAGGAGGGGTGGGCTTAAATTGCCCTGCGGAATCTATGACAAAAGGCCGGATCTTATTCCAGTGCGGCTCTATGCCATCCATATAAGCCGGAGGAGTAGGCTGCCACCTGGAAGGATCGTCCGTGTTTACCGTAAACTTTGGCATGGTTCGGGTCTGATTGTAATTATCCCCGTTCATCCATTCCGCGATATGATCTGCCACTTGCAAGCCATATGCCTTTGAGGCCTCAAATTCAGCTTCGTTCTGTGACTGCCATTTGGTGTATAAGCTGTCCCTGAAAGTGGCCATTTTTTGTTCTGAGAAAATCAACCTCCTGCTAAGGTCCATATGTGCGATAAGCGCTGCCAGTTGATAGTTTACCGGCTTGTCTGCCTGAGGTTCCGGAAGGGATTGTAGTTCCCGTACCTGGCCAGAAAGCGTAAGGTAGTCGTCATTTTGTTTTGCAATGATCTCGAAAGCGGCAATATTAGGGTATGCAAATATTCTGCTGGCTACAGGCGGAGAGAATATATCGTGGATCATGATCTCGGTTACCTTATCAACCGATTTATGGAATTCTTCAGGTGAAACAACAATAGGTTCCGTGTTTTTTGCGCATCCAAATATGAGCGCTGCCAAAACAAAGACACTCAATTTCTTCATCATTTTTCATTTTTGTTTATCAGTTCGTATACCTGGGCTTTTTGGTTGTTAAAGGTTGCTAAAAGATAGGGCCGGTTGTTTAGAGTAATAATATCCAGGCTTCTTGCGGATTTTTCAATAATATCCAAACCTAATTTATCACCCAAAACTACGTCATTTTTGCTTTTTATCATAGCACCGGCAAAGGAGCCGAATCTGCCGTGATAAGGCTTAACTCCAAAATAATTGCCAGCCGCCAACAACTCTTCTTTTCCATCCTGGTCAAAGTCGAACCGCAATAGGGCCATTATAGGTGCTACCTGCAGATCCAGGTCAAAAGGCACAAAGGAAAAACGACCATCCTTATTTTCAAGATACCCCGATCTCAATTCGGTTGTCTTTAAAACAGTCGCTTTTTTGAGGTATTCCTTGCCAAGCACTTCTTCTACGGATCGGCCGGCAAAATCAGAATAGTTCGGAAACTTCTTGCGCAGCGACTCCAACTGCGCAGACAGCCCCTGTAATCCCTCTATGGGGTAGTAGGTTCCGTGCTTGGACTGCGCTACTATGGTTTCCGTGGTATTATTATCGTCAAAATCTCCATAGTACATTCTTAAGGGGAATTTCTCCGAAGCTTTGAATTTTGAGTTCATCCCCCAATTGCCCAGAACAAAATCCAGGTCATTGTCCCCGTCAATATCAAAGGCTTCCACGCTTTGCCATAGACCTTCCAGGTTTTTTTCCAGCAACTGTACCTCCGTTAACTTTCCTCCCTTGTTTTGGTAAAACCTGGGTTGCATCCATTCCCCCACCACAATGAGGTCTTTTTTGCCGTCGTTGTCAAAATCTTCCCATATGGCATCTGTTACCATACCGGCCTTTTGAACTTCTTCACTGTCAGAAAGTACCAGACTTCCTTCCTTATTTTCGAGTAGGTAGGAGTTCGGTGTTTTCCCAAAATCGTTGGTTATGAAATGATTGCCCACAAAGAGGTCCACATCGCCGTCCTCGTCAAAATCACAAGGGGCGACAACACTGGCGTTTTCAAAGTAATCCGGCAAGTCAGCCGCGGCAAATTCCCCGTTTTCCTGAAGGTAGTAACTATCGCGTAACGGTTCCATTTTATTGTAAAAATCTGCTCCTCCTGAACCCAAAAAGAGGTCGGAGATGCCATCCCCGTTGAGATCTTCGATCACGGCTGTAACTTCTTCCTTTACAGAATCCAAAGCAATTTCCGGAATGCGCTTTTCCACATACGCAGTATCCGTTTGAAAAAATACCCTGGATGGGAAGAATTTGGATCCACCAAAAAACACATCCTCCCTGCCATCGTTATTCAGATCCCCAACAGCAGTAGAGGGACCACGGTCTGAACCCTGATAAGGGATCAGTTTTTGCCGGTTAAAATCAAAGTAATTGTCCTCTATATGCTCGAAGTCTATCCCGAGGTTATTATCTGCCAGCCTGAAGATCTTTGAGGTTCCAGGCTGCAGGCCGGGATAGGAAAATGGCCTTGTATTTTCTGGACTGATTACCAGGTCCTGGTTCACCGCAATGTCTTTGAGTACCTGGCAGGTCTTATCCGGCCATACGATCTTTAGCGAATCAACCTGCTCCAGATCGCCATAGCCAAAATGAAGCATGGGCTCCGAGGAGGCCTGGAAACCCCGTACCGGGTATAACTCCTTGTACTGCAGGGTTCCGCCGGAATACGAAAAGACTTTGGTGCCAATCCCCAAGGCATTGGCAGGCCTGTATTTAAAGCGGATCTTTAAATAATTGGCCTTATCATCGGTCTGATTGATATAAAGCGAAGCCGGACTGTTTATATTGTTTACCACCAGGTCCAGATCTCCGTCCATATCCAGGTCCGCGTAGGCAGTGGCACCGGAGATAAGAGTGTCTTTTTGGGTCCAGGTACCGGATCGGTCTTCAAAGGTGTTGTTTTGCCTTCCCTGGAAAATATAGTTGTGTACTTTACCTGAAGGCATCATATCCAGAGCCTGTTGGTCCATCAACTTGGTATTACTGATCTTCTTCTGTATCTGCTCACTGGAAACAAAATTGATAAAATCCAGGTCGTTCGGCCGTTTTTCAATCCCGTTAGAAACGAATATGTCCTGTTCCCCATCCTGGTTGTAATCCCCGAACAAAGCGCTCCAACTCCAGTCGGTTGCCGCGACTCCGCTCAATAGTGCTACTTCACTGAAAGCGTTCTCACCCCTGTTTAGGTGGAGCATATTTCGGGTGAACTGGTAGTGGTACCCATAGTTCTCGGTCCTCAACTTATGTGTCTGTATATCGTCATCTCCCTGGGATGATTTGAGGACCTTTTCATCTTCGGGAAGCATGTCCAGGGTAATAATGTCAGGCAGGCCGTCGTGGTTGATATCCGCTATATCATTACCCATGGAGAATCTGGTAGTATAACCAAAATAGTCCTTCAGGGATTCCTTAAAGGTACCGTCCCCATTGTTGAGGTAGTAATAATCGTCTTCGTGAAAGTCATTTCCAACATAAATGTCCGGATAGCCATCCTGATTGAAATCCGCTACGCCTACTCCTAGCCCGTAGCCGTTTGGTCCGCCAAAGATCCCGGCCTCCTCACTAACATCAGTAAATGTGTCCCCGTCATTGCGTAATAATTTGTCACCAGTCTGAAAGTTTCTCTGGAAACGGAGATCTGCCTTTCCGTAAGATTCCTGGGTATGTACCGCGTGATTCAGTAAATATAAGTCCAGGTCCCCGTCCAGGTCGTAGTCTAGAAAAGCCGCTGAGGAGCTGTAGGTGTCAAAATCTAAACCGAATTGGGCGGCACTTTCTTTAAAGGTATTATCCCCATGGTTGATGTATAACTCGTTATATCCGTCAAAGCCGTTAATGCCGACCACTGCGCATACATAGATATCGAGCAGTCCATCGCCATTAACATCGCCCATGACCGCTCCGGTATTCCAGCTGCTGTTCCCGGCAACTCCGGCCGTAGCCGTAATATCTTCAAATACAAGACCTCCCTTATTGATATATAGCTTGTTCTTAACCTGGTTCCCGGAAAAGAAGATGTCCGGCAACCCGTCATTGTTAATGTCGCCTACTGCCACACCTCCGCCGTTGTAGAAATAGAGGTAATCCAGAAAATTGAGGTCGTCTGTTTCCTGTACCGTATTCGTAAAGCTGATCCCGCTTTCATCAGCGGCAGGATTTATGAACAGATCCCCGCCTTGCTTACCTGAGCACGCAAGGATAAGCAACAAAACCATCAGGCTCAAAAAACATCTAATCATCAACAGCAAATACCTTTGGTTTGTTATCGTTTATAGCGGCAATAAAATAGCTTTTGCCATTGCTATCCCGGAATTGTTTCAGGTGCTTAATTTCGTCCCTGACGAAAAAACCGCTTTTGTTGTAGTCCTGCCATTTAAATCCGAGCTTTCCATCTCCCAATAGCACATTGCCATAGCTGCCGTCTAAGCGGGAGTACTGTGGTTTGAATTCAAAGTTATTTCCACCCATTATGAGGTCCAGGTTGCCATCATTATTGATATCGGCACAGCTAATTCCACATACACAGGAGAGCTGTACCCTGGTGGGGAGGGATTGTATGCTGAATTGTCCGTTGCCTTCGTTAATGGCTATTACGGATTCGGAGTATTCAGATCTTTTTTCGATGGAATTCTCAATGACTTCCGCGGGAAACAATTCGTTTATCGTTTTGGTGGAGTACTCCGAGGCCTTTAAATTCTGTTTATTTAGGGAAACGATCTGCTTGATCAGTTCCTTTTTCTGATGAATAGGGTAATCCTTACCGTTGGCGTGCTGGGTCACAATTTGCTCAATGGTTCCGTTATTGTCAAAGTCGTTGACCCACATTTTCATCGGACCGCCTTCGTAAGGTCTGTAATGCAAGTTAAGACCATGGTTACCCAGGATCAGGTCGTTGTCCCCGTCCTGGTCAAGGTCGGCAGCTTCCACGGTATTCCACCATCCATGCAGGCTATCCAAAGGAGTTTCCAAGGCGCTTAGTCTTCTACCTGTGTTGCGGTAGATCCGCGGAGTACCCCAGTCCGAAACGGTAACAAGGTCCTTTTTTCCGTCTCCATCCATATCACTCCAAATAGCCGCGGTTACCATTCCGGCGTCCTTCAAGTCGTAAGCCAGTCTTTCTGTGGCATTTTTAAAAGTCCCGTCTCCCTGATTTTCAAGGAACAGTTGTTCCGGACTTACCCCGTAGGTACTTACGACACTTCTGGATCCGATAAATATATCCACGTCGCCGTCCCCATCAAAATCATGGGGGGCTACCACCGAAATATTATTGAAAACAGAAGGAAGGTTCTCTCCGGACCGGCTAAAAGCGCCTTTGCCATCATTGAGGTAAAGCCTTGCCCGGTAGCTTCTTTCCTCCCCGGCCTGGTTGCCGCCTGATCCGATGATAAGGTCGAGGTCCTGATCCCCGTCTACATCCAAAAATGCCGCGGCGGTATCCTCGTATAGGGCATCGGTTTCCAGGGCTTTCTGTTGCCTGGGTTGAAGCTTTCCTTTGCCGGAATGCAGGTAAAGAGTACCAGGAACACCCCTGGCGCCTCCAAGGAATACATCTTCATTTCCATCGCCGTTTACATCTCCTATGGCCAAGGCCGGGCCTTCCTGAGAGAGCTGCTGGTAAATAAGACCCTCGTAGTCAAAATCATTATATGGGTTCTCCTTATGGGCTATGAGCTTCTCATTGGTAAGTTCCCTGATCAGGGCCTTTGGTTTTGACTGTGGCAAAGAGTTTATTTTTTCAATAGAGTCATCCTGTTTTAGCACCAATTCGCGGTTTGCTTCAAGATCCGCCAGCAGTTGGGTAGAATTATCCGGCCAGATCACCCTTATAGAATCTACTTTTTGTGCCTTCCCTAAACCTATGGTCAGAACGGGCTCCATGGAAGACTGGAAGCCGCGTGAGGGAATTAACTCCTGAAAGACTACCTGGTCATCATAATAAAGCCAGATACTCGCCCCGGTAGCAAAGCGGTTTTTCTCATCCCCTTCAATTTTTAGTTTGAGATAAGAGTTGTCCGTTAGCTTATCCGTTTGGTTCTCATATAAAAACGCCTCCATATTGACATTGTTCACCACCAGATCCAGGTCGCCGTCGTTATCCAGGTCCCCATAAGCCGCACCATTTGAAAGGCTGGGTATTTCAAAGCCCCATTCTTTGTTGGCATTCTTAAAGGTAAGATCCCCGTTGTTTTTATAGGCGTAATTGGGCTGGGGTTTGATTGGCATTTTGTTGAGAATGGAGTCAATAGATTCCTTTCTACCGGTCAAGGCCATTTTCTGAATGATCTCATTCGCGAAAAAATCGATAAAATCCAGGTCAGTCAGATCGTGATTTACCCCATTGGTAACGTAGATATCGCGCAAGCCGTCATTGTCCATATCGAACATTAGCCCTGCCCAGCTCCAGTCCGTAGCGTCTACTCCGCTGAAGTAAGCGATCTCAGAGAATGTGCCATTTCCATTGTTGAGCTGTAAAGTGTTTTGGATATACTGCTGATAGAAATCCTTGCTTTGCTTTAGCTTAAAGACGTTGTAGCCTTCAAACTCCATCACAGACTTTACCCGCTCGTCCGGTTCGGGCAGCATATCAGTAATGAAGATCTCTGAATTTCCGTCGTTATTGATATCTGCGATGTCAATACCCATGGCGGAAAGGGAGAGGTGAGATGTCCAGTTTTTGATGTCTTCCTTAAAAGTTCCATCACCCATATTGATATACAGATAATCCCTTTCGTAGAAGTCGTTGGACACATAGATATCAGGGAGCAGGTCTTTGTTGATATCCGTGATCATGACCCCCAGGCCAAAGCCGATGAGGCTGCCGTAGATCCCCGCTTCTTCGCTGACATCTGTAAATTTGCCGTCGTCATTCCGCAGTAACATATCTCCCACACCCCGAAAGATAGCCGGGACTTTTTCCCAATCCTGAGCCCTTACTTCCCTTTGCTCCGCATATCCCAGACTTCGTACGGGAATATTGCTGTTGTTCAGTATGTAGGCATCAAGATCCCCGTCCTTATCATAATCAAAGAAAGAGGCATGGGTAGAAAATCCGGTTTTAGCCAGATTATAGGATTCCGCGCTTTCGGTAAAGGTCAGGTCACCATTGTTGATATAAAGATCGTTGTCGTGATTATTGCCTTCCATATTCCCGGCATTGCTCACATAGATATCCAGCAGTCCATCGGCATTGATATCCACCATATTTACACCGGTCGACCAGGGTTTATGTCCGGATACCCCAGCGGATTCCGAGATATCCTCAAAGGTCAGGTCTCCTTTATTGAGGTATAATTTGTTCGGCTCCATATTTCCGGTGAGGTAGATATCCGCCAGACCGTCGTTGTTTATGTCACCAATAGCAACTCCACCTCCGTTGTAGAAGTTCCGATACCTGAAAATATTAAAGTCTTTTTGATTTTCGACCCTATTGACAAATGTAATGCCGGTACTTTCCGAAGGGAGCAACTTGAAGAGGGTGTTTTCCGCGGCTGTTTCCTCAACAGCTTCCGTTTTATCAGTTTCACAGGAGACAACCAAAAAGGACAAAAAAAGAACAAATAGGCTGTCTTTAAGGAATTGTGTTCGTATTCGCATGCTTCTTTCTCTCTATTTCACAAACTTTAGGCAGCTTAACCTCGGGATGCCGGGAGCTGCAATATGCCGGTTAATTGAAGGTAAAGGACCCCTTTGGCAAATCGCCAACAAGACATCCCATTTTTTTGGGATTTCGCAAAAATACATTATCTAAGGAATTCATCCTACTTAATTATGCCAATTTTGGTAGTACCCACCGCGGTTTTTCCCTTTGGGATCGCATACTAAGAAGGCTTTTGTACTCAGGCAGGTACAGCTCAAAATGGCCTGGATCAATATTTCAAACGTTGTAGTAAGTAAATTGGATGGAACGCAATTTGCACATGCGAATTTCAATACGGTTACCGTCCTATTCAGATTGTTACCTTCTTAACAAGACAGTTATCAAGTGTAATAAATAATTAGTTAAATTGCGATCTATCAACTAAACCAAACCGAATAATGGGAAATCTCAGTATTCTCGATTTCGTCGTAATTGCCCTTTATTTCTTATTAGTTTTTGGAATTGCCTGGTTCGTTACCGTAAAAGAGAAGAGCGGCGCAAGTTCCTCGGATTATTTCCTGGGGGGCAGAAACCTCGGTTGGTTTGCTATTGGGGCGTCTCTTTTTGCCAGTAATATAGGTTCTGAACACCTGATCGGCCTTTCCGGCTCAGGAGCACGCGGAGCCTTTCCGGAAGCACAGTTTGAAATTTTAGCCGCGCTGATACTGCTTTTGCTTGGGTGGGTCTTTGTTCCCTTTTACATCAAAAGTGGTGTTTTTACCATGCCTGAGTTTTTGGAAAGGAGATATAACAAAGGTTCCCGGATCTATCTCTCCATGATCTCCATCATATCTTATGTACTCACCAAGATCTCCTTTACCATCTTTGCAGGCGCTCTTGTTTTTGAAGTGCTGCTGGGCATACCTTTTTGGACCGGAGCTATCGTTACCGTAATTGCTACCGGGATATATACTGTCTTTGGAGGATTAAAAGCGGTGATCTACACGGATATGGTGCAATCCATAATTTTTATCCTGGGCGGAATTGCCGCTACTTATTTTGGCCTTCAGGCGATTGGGGGATGGGATAATGTGCTGCAGGCGATACAGGACAATGCGCCGGAACCCGATACCTTTATGAGCTTGTGGAGGAACAAGGAATATCCCTGGACCGGAGTGTTACTGGGGGCTCCTATACTTGGCATATGGTATTGGTGTACGGATCAGTTCATAGTACAGCGTGTCCTTTCCGCCAAAAACGTGAAAGTAGCCCGTCAGGGAACTATTTTTGGTGGATTCTTAAAACTATTACCGCTATTTATATTCGTGATACCCGGGATAATAGCCTATGCGCTTTCAGTAACCGAATTCCCGGACATGTTTACAGTGACCAACCCGGTTACCGGGGAAACCAAAACCACTACGGACGCTGCCTTACCCGCTTTAATACTCAGGGTTCTTCCCATGGGCTTTAAAGGGCTGGTAGTCGCAGGTTTCCTGGCGGCGCTTATGAGTTCCTTGTCCAGCGTTTTTAACAGTACTTCAACGCTATTTACGTTTGATTTCTATAAGCAATGGCGAAAGAATGCCTCGGAGAAGGAATTGGTCAATGTTGGACGAATTGCCACGGTGATCCTGGTGATCATCGGGCTTCTTTGGATCCCTTTTATGCGTAAACTCACAGAAGGCGGAGGGATCTATAAATATCTGCAGAGTGTACAGGCCTATATTTCACCGCCCATTGCCGCCGCCTTCCTGCTGGGGATCTTTTACAAGAAAATCAATGGCAAAGGGGCCCTGGCTGCCCTGTGGACAGGTTTTGTGCTGGGGATAGGCCGACTGGTGCTTGAATTTATGAGTGTAGAAGGAGGGCTGGCCATTTCAGAAACTTCACTTTTAGGAACTTTAATAACGATGAACTTCCTCCATTACGCCATATTCCTGTTTGTAACCAGTATTGCCATTATGATCCTGGTAAGTCTAAGCACTCAGAAAAAGGCAAAAGAGGTTGATGCCGTACTTACTTATAATTACAAAGAGCGTAAGCCATTCCGCTTAACTAAGGAAGCCCTGCTTACTATGGTGATTATTGTATTGGTATTGATCATGTGGTGGGTTTTTAGATAGGATATGATAGGAATTTTAACTTTTTTAGGATTTACATCCCTGGTCGGGATTATTTCCTACCTGGCAACGCGATCTACAGATGAAACCTCTTCGGATGGTTATTTTTTAGGAGGAAGAAGCCTCACGGCAGGAGTGATCGCCGGATCACTTTTATTGACCAACCTTTCAACGGAACAGATAGTCGGGCTAAATGGAAGCGCCTATAAAGACGGCCTGTCCGTAATGGCATGGGAGACACTTGCTGCAATTGCCATGGTTGTGACTGCTGTATTTCTTTTACCGCGTTACCTCAAAGGGGGACTTACGACCGTACCCCAATTCCTGTCGGATCGTTTTGACGTCTCAACCAAGACCATAACCTCCGGTTTGTTCCTAACGGGCTATGTGGTGGTGTTGCTTCCGGTGATCCTTTATTCCGGATCGGTAGCTATAAGCGGAATGTTCAATGTTCCTGAACTGCTGGGAGTGTCAGATACCACAGCCCTGGTTATTTGTATTTGGGGGATAGGTGTTATTGGTTCCATTTATGCGGTTTTTGGAGGACTAAAAGCGGTTGCGGTCTCGGACAGTATAAATGCGATCGGGCTGATCGCGGGTGGTATTCTAATACCGGTTTTTGGTTTGATGGCCATTGGCGGTGGCAGTGTAATTGAAGGTTTGGATATCCTTATGGCGGCCAACCCGGAACGCTTTGATTCCACCGGTGAACACGGGCAGGAAGTTCCTTTTAGTACCATTTTTACAGGGATGATGCTGGTACAACTCTTTTATTGGGGTACAAATCAACAGATCATCCAGCGAGCGCTCGGTGCAAAGAACCTCGCGGAAGGGCAGAAGGGGCTTTTGCTTGCCTCTTTCCTAAAGATCCTAGGGCCGATTATTCTGGTTTTGCCAGGTATGATCGCCTATCACTATTTTGAAGGCGGACTGGCCTCAAGCGACATGGCTTATCCCGAACTGGTACGGGCGGTATTGCCTAAATATCTGGTTGGGTTTTTTGCCGCGGTGCTTTTCGGGGCCATTCTGAGTTCCTTTAATAGCGTGCTGAACAGCTCCGTTACCCTTTTTGGTATAGATATTTACAAACAACACATTAATAAGGAGGCTCCTGAAAGAACAGTCGTTAAATACGGGAAGATATTTGGGATCTGCCTGGCTCTCGCGGCAATGTTCATCGCACCGATGATCGCTAATGCAGGGAGTTTATTCAATTACCTGCAGGAAATAAACGGTATTTACAGCATTCCCATTCTAACGATAATCGTGATTGGCTATCTTACGAAGAGAGTTCCGGCAATTGCAGCCAAGATCGGTATCATATCAGGGTCGTTGCTTTACATCCTGAGCCAATTTGTTCTTAAACCAAGGCTGGTGGATAGCGCTTTGGCCGAAGCCAGGGGACAGGGTATTACAGATGCGGCACAACTGGCAATTGTAGAAGCAGATGCCTATCCGCATTACCTGCACGTAATGGCGGCTTTATTTCTTGTAAACTCCCTTATAATGCTCATTATTGGCTGGATTTATCCCAGGAAGGAGGCCTTTACCTTACAGTACACGGAAAAGGTGGATATTGTCCCTTTCAAATACGTGAAGCAGATGGGTCTTGCCGTAGTGGTGATCGTGATCTGTATCTATGTGTATTTTGCTAAATAAAGCAGTTTCAGAGATAAAATTTGCGGGTGTTACTTCTTGCTGTCCAACCCGAAAGGCTTCTCCGGGAAAGTACACAAAATAACACCCGCAATTCTAGGGGATCCTAGATATATTGGTTGATAATATTCTCGAAGAGTTCCTGTTTGCCACTCTGTAACTCCAGCTCTCCATTTTCCATGGCAATATCATAAAGGTTTTTCAGATCCAGTTTGCCTTCTTCATATGCCTTACCGTTACCCTGGTCAAAAGAACTGTATCTTTTTTGTCTCAGAGATTCATAGGGGGAAGAATTCAGGATCTTATCCGCCACGATCAAAGCCCTTGCAAAGGTGTCCGCACCTCCAATATGAGCCAGGAAGATATCTTCCAGGTCGGTGGAATTCCGTCTTAACTTGGCGTCGAAGTTAATGCCGCCCCCCTGAAGTCCGCCTCCTTTTAGGAAGGTTAGCATAGCTTCGGTTACCTCCGTGATATTGTTTGGGAACTGGTCTGTATCCCAACCGTTTTGGTAATCTCCGCGGTTGGCATCTATGCTGCCAAGCATACCGTTGGCTACGGCAATTTCCATTTCGTGCTGCATGGTATGGCTCGCAAGTGTTGCGTGATTCACCTCCAGATTCAATTTGAAATCGTCCTGAAGCCCGTATTGATTCAGGAAACCAATTACCGTTGCGGCGTCAAAATCATACTGATGCTTCATAGGCTCCATAGGTTTAGGTTCTATGAAGAAAGTACCTTTGAAGCCCTGAGAACGCGCATAATCCCGAGCTAGCCCAAGGAACCTGCCCATATGGTCCAGTTCTCTTTTAATGTCCGTATTGAGCAGAGACATATAGCCTTCACGCCCTCCCCAGAAAACATAGTTTTCACCATCCAGGGCGATCGTCGCATCCAGTGCGAGCTTGATCTGCCCACCGGCTCGTGCAAGTACATTGAAATCCGGGTTTGTAGATGCCCCGTTCATGTATCGCGGATTGGAAAAGCAATTAGCTGTCCCCCACAGAAGCTTTACACCTGAAGAGGCTTTTTTCTCTTTCAGGTAGTCTACTATAGCTGCCAGCCGTTTCTCGGATTCGGCAAAGGTATTCGCCTCCCTGATAAGGTCAAAATCGTGAAAACAGAAGTAATCAAATCCTAATTTGGTGATAAACTCAAAGGCCGCGTCTGCTTTTTCTTTTGCAGCTTCCAGGGCATCGGTGGGTTCATCCCATGGAAATTTCAAGGTACCCGGGCCAAAAGGATCCGCCCCAACTCCACAGAAGGTATGCCAGTAAGCCACGGCAAATTTGAAATGTTCCCGCATGGTTTTTCCTGCCACACTTCTTTCCGGGTCGTAGTATTTGAAGGCCAGGGGGTTGTCTGAATCTTTCCCCTCAAATTTGATCTCATCGATTCCTTTGTAGTATTCCTTGTCACCAATTAGTGCCATCTTAGTTGTTTTTTAAGGTTGTTTCTAGTTCTTTTTTCCAGTTGTTGTATGCTGTTTGGTATGCTTCTGTTGATTTCAACGGTTTGAAGCTCATCACATAATCGTTGTTCATGATCTGCATCCCGAAGGCGTTGTAATCCCCCTGGTGCAGAATACAGGCTCTTGCCGCCCCAATTGCCCCGGTAGTATTGTATATTTCTATTTCCTGCTTGATCAATGTCGCTATGGTTTCCGAAAAAATATCGGATCGGAACATATTATCATTTCCTGCACGGATCACCTGAGGCCGGATGCCATCAGAAGTAAGGATCTCCATGCCGTATACGAAGGAAAAGGCGATACCTTCCAGGGCTGCCCGGCAAAGATGCGCTTTACCGTGATTGTTCAGGTTGATGTTAAAGATCCTGGAGCCGACATTTTTATTGTTCAGCATACGTTCTGCTCCATTGCCAAAAGGAAGCAATACCACTCCGTCTGAACCCACAGGAACTGAGGAGGCCAGTTGATTCATTTCTTCATAAGAACTCACGTCCAGGTTGTTGAGCAACCAGCGATACTGAATTCCTGCTCCGTTTATACATAGAAGTTTGCCGATCCTTTGTGATTCCGAATTGTAATTGACGTGGGCAAAATTATTCACCCGGGAACTCTCTTTAACTGAAAGGTTATCCGTAATGGCGTAAACCACTCCTGAGGTTCCCCCGGTGGCGGCTAGCTCCCCAGGCTGAAAGACGTTCAGGGAAAGCGCGTTGTTGGGCTGGTCTCCTGCACGATAGAGGATCGGGGTGCCTTCTGCCAATCCTGACTCGCTCGCGCCCTGGGCGGAAACTGTCCCCTGTTCTGAAAAAGTCGGGCGCAGTTTCGGAATATGATTTTGATCCAAACCGTAGTGATCCAATAACCAAACCGCGGGTTCTCCCTTTTCAAAATCCCAGAAAATACCTTCTGAGAGTCCGGAAACGGTAGAGTTGATTTGCCCACTAAATCTAAAGGCCACGTAGTCGCCCGGCAGCATAAACTTGCTTATCCTGGCGTAGTTTTCCTGTTCATTCTCCTTGACCCATTTGAGTTTAGAGGCTGTAAAATTTCCTGGTGAATTGAGCAATTGTCTGGCACAGCGATCTTCACCCAATTCTCTAAAAGCCTTATCACCGATGTCGACGGCGCGGCTGTCGCACCAAATGATGGAATTTCTTATGACTTTTCCCTGCTCATCAACCAGCACCAGGCCGTGCATTTGATAGGATATCCCAATACCGATGATCTCGGATGCGGCAATACCGGTTTCTTTGAGTAATTTTTTGGTGGCATTACAAATATGGGTCCACCAGTCTTCTGGGTTTTGTTCTGCCCAACCGTTGTTCAGGGCCAGCATGCCCATCTCTTTTTCCGGTTCGTTGACCACTGCCATGCTCTTGCCGGAATGAGCGTCTACAAGAGCAGCTTTAATGGAAGAGCTACCGATATCATAGCCTATGTTGTACATGGAAATTGCTTAACTAAAATGAAATCTCCAAGATATCGTTTTTAACAGGACAGGGCAAGTTGGATTATAAAAAAAGCCCTGACGAATTTGTCAGGGCTTTTTAACACTTAAAATCTTAAACTTAGTATCCGGGATTCTGAACCAGGTTAGGGTTAGAAAGGATCGCAACGGCTGGGATAGGGAATAGGTTCCTATCTGCATTACCAACTGCGGCCGGATCTTTAAATGGCCAGTCTTTTGTAAACTGTCCGTATCTCAGGAGATCATTTCTTCTCCAGTACTCAGCGTACAATTCACGTACTCTTTCATCCAGTAATTCATCTTCGTTGATGGTTCCCAGAGGAGAAGCGCTACGAATTGTTCTAAGTTCATTTACCATGGCCAGAGCGTCTCCTCCGGACCTGAGTGTAGCTTCAGCTTTCATAAGGTGAGCATCGGCATAGCGGAACAAGATCATGTGTTGTCTACGTGAACCTGCCGGGCTACTTGGGTGGTACTTGATCACCCTCACACCTGTACGCTCATTGTTACCAACAAGTCCGGGAAAGTCTTTGGTGAAAACCAGAGGAGCACCTGGACGATCATTAAGTGGTGTACCATCCTGCTCATACTGCTGACCGATAAGGAATCCGTATCCGATCCCCAGGTTGTCCGCTGTTGCGGTTGTAGCATCCGGAACCCATCCTCTTCTTTCTTCCTGTCCGTCTCCAACGTAGTTGGTATTCGGATCTCCTTCAAAAAGATCATAGATCTCCGCCAAAGTGGCAAATCCATTCCAACCACCACCTTCATTATCGGGAGCATTGAGGTTGTAGTGGAGCGTATTCCAGATCCTGGTTCCAACATCGCCACGGATAACGAAAACACTTTCTGTGTCCTCTGTTGGCTCAAAGATGTCAAAGTAACCCGAATCCAGTGCAAAACCATCTGCTGTGATCGCGTCAACTGCAGTGATCACTCCGGCGTAATTTGCAGTTCCCGTATAACGATCTGCATTTAGGTAAAGCTTGGCCAAAAGGAAATTGGCAGCAGCTTTTGATGCCTGAAAGGGATCACCTCCAGGGCCGATTGTTGGTAAATCGGGAAGTGCTTCGTTGATATCGCCAAGGATAAAGTCATAGGCTTCCTGTGGCGATAAGATCCTTGGATCAATCTCAGGTCCTTCATCTACTTCCCTGAAAGGAACTTGCCCCCATAGATCCATTACGAAATACATGTTAAGAGCACGAAGGAATTTTGCTTCGGCAATCTGTTGATTGGTAAATTCACCTAATGCGGCAGTTCTTGGGTCTATCAATTCACTAGCCCTGAAAACTGCCTGATTTAAGTTATTCCAAGCATCTAAAATAAATCCGTGATTAGCATCCCAGGTATGGTTGTGATAGGCTCTCCAGATCCCGTTATCCCCCCAGTCTGTTCCACGGGTTGGGACGAGTAATTCATCTGAAGCGACTTCACTCATACCGTACATTCTCTCCTGGTTACCAAAGTTGCCTCCTACATCAGTATAAAGCTGATCCAGAGCTCCGGCTGCACCTTCTACACCTCCAAATTCTCCCGAATCCTCAGCAATGATGGAATCGGTTTCCTCAATCTCAAGGTCGGTACATGAGATGAACAAGGCAGCTACAATAGCTGAAACCCATCCGACCTGATTAAAAATTCTTCTTTTTTTCATAATAACTTTTTTTTATTTAAAATGTAGCATTAATTCCGAAAGTTACCGTTCTGGGTCTAGGGAATCCAGTATAGTCAATACCAGCAACTGGTAGTCCGTTTAACAGGTCGCCCGCTGCAGCCGAAGGAGCCGGAGCAACACTAACCTCAGGATCCAGACCGCTATAGTCAGTAATAACGAAAAGGTTCTGCCCTGTCAAAGATAACCTAAGTGATTTAAATGCACCCTCTCCTGAAACCGGAACATTGTATCCGATAGAGGCGGTCTGGAGTCTTACAAAATCACCTTTCTCAAGGAATCTTGTAGAAACCGCTGCCTCTGCAGAACCAGCTTCCCCGCTAGTCAGAACATCAGGAGTCACATTTCTTGCATTCTGTATGGCACCAGCCGTAAAGAATGCGTTTCTTGTATTGTTGTAAACATAGTTTCCGAATTGGCCGGTTAGGTAGGCCGCGAAATCCCAGTTTTTGTAGTTAAGCGAAGTAGAGAAACCTCCGGTAATGTCAGGAAGAGCTCCCTTGTCCACAAATTGCTGGATATCACCAATTGGCTGTCCGTTGCTGTCAAATCCTTCAAATTCCCTTACAAAGAAAGCGAAAAGCGGTTGGCCGGCTGCCAATAACTGGGAGAAGGCTCTTGAGAGACCCTGACCACGGATTGTACCTGCAGGGATAAATCCGTCAAAGTTCTGGATCTCATTCTCGTTGTATGCCATGTTGAAACCGGCAGTCCAGTAGAAGTCCTCACCTTGTACGATATCGTAATTCAGAGCAAATTCAACACCCTGGTTAATTACGTTAGCATCCAGGTTCTGGAAAAAGAACGGCTGTGGTGATGGCTGAGCCGCTGTAACGCTGAGCAGAAGATCCTGAGTGTCCTTATAGTATACATCAAAACTACCGTTCAGACGATCGTTGTTGAATCCGAAATCAACACCTATGGAATACTGAGTTGTGGATTCCCACTTCAGATCCGGGTTTGCGAAGGAAACCGAAGTGATTCCAGGGATATTAATGTCTCCATTATCCTGAATAAGGTTTCCACCAGCATAGCGTTGCCTTCTAATGAAGTTACCATATCCCAAACCATCCTGGCTACCACTGACACCATATCCTAGTCTCAACTTAAGGGTTGAAATGCTCTCGCCTATGAAGTCTTCTTCGTTGATCTTCCAGGCAAAGGCTCCTGATGGGAAAATACCGTATTGATTGTTCTCACCAAATCGGGACGAACCATCCGCTCTTACTGTAGCTGTGAAGAGGTATTTGTCTGCGATAGAATAATTGACTCTGGCGAAGAAAGACTGTAGTTCGTCAGTGAAGTCAAAAGTGTCTCCGAATACAGATCGCACTTGTTTCACACCGCCACTTAGTGGAAGCATATCCACTTGGGCCGTTGGGAAAAGTCTTGTCACAAAAAAGTCACTGGCTCCCTGTCCACTGCCGTATGATTGATAACTTCCGCTGATCAGAGCTTCCAAGCCGTTGGCAGTAGCTTCCAGGTCACTGGCCATTTGGTTGAGGTCCGGAGTAGCGTAACCCCATCCGGTAACGTTTCTTCCTCTTCTATTAAAATCCTGATAAGAGAAACCTCCCAAAGCTTCAAGTCTTGAATTTTCAAACTCCTTGGTATAAGTCAGAGTAGCTTCCAATAGCCTGTTTTCAGCAATTACATCTGACAAAGCTCCTCTACCATTTCCCTGGGCTCCTCTATCTACATTGGTTGCAAGAGCGTTAATGCTTTGCTCACGTGAAGAATCAGACTTGTCATAACCTAAATTAATTTTGGCTGTGAGTTCATCTGTAATATCGTACTCGGCAGAAAAATTAAGGAGAATACGATCTGTGGCCGTCTCATCCTGGAAATTTTCCAACAGGTTGGCCGGGTTGATCTGGCCTCCTGTATCAAAAGAAGCGCTTACCGGCCAGGTTGGGTTGGCAGAATAAGCTGCACCGAGTAAATCCCCACGGAAACCAGCACTACCACTAAGTGGTGGAGCTTCGTCGTTTACTCTTGATAATGTACCCTGAAGGTTCAATCTAAGCTTATCGTCAAGGAAACGATGTGCCCAGTTAACACGTCCTGTTATTCTTTCCTGAGAAGATTTTTCAACAACACCGAATTGCTTACCATAGTTAAAGGTAGCTCTTACATTACCGCTTCCGTAATTCATAGAATACGCCAGGTTGTTATTTGTGGAAGCAGTAGAACGGGTTACATAATCCTGCCAATTTGTGTTGGCCCCAAAATCCTGGGCAGCAGGATCACCTCCGAATTGGGCAACTCCCGCTAAGAATCCGGTTCTGTCTAAAAGATCGTACTCCTCGGCGGGTGTAGCGAAACTAAGTTCAGAAGAGAACTCCCAGGTTCCGCCTTCGGCACCACCTTTACCACTTTTGGTAGTAATGATCACAACACCATTCGCACCCCTGGATCCGTAGATCGCGGTTGCAGAGGCATCTTTCAGAATACTGATACTTTCAATATCATTCGGGTTAAGGAACGCCAATGGGTTTTTGGCCGAACTGGAACCAACACCGACATTAGACCCTTCAGCAGAGGTATCGTCTCCTGCTAATGGAACCCCGTCCACAACAAATAGAGGGTTGTTGTTGGAACGTACGGAAGAAGTACCCCGAATCCTGATGGCTACTCCCGCTCCTGGTTCACCACTCGCCTGAGCGATCTGAACCCCGGCAGTTTTACCCTGGATCAGCTGTTCAGGTGAGGTGATAACCCCTTTTTGGAAATCCTCCGAAGTTACCGCGGCAACGGCTCCGGTTGCATCCTTGATCGTGGTTTGACCGTAACCGATGATAACCACTTCGTCCAGGGCCTGAGCGTCTTCCTCCAACACTACATTGATGGTCGACTGCCCATTTACTGCAATTTCCTGAGTAGCATACCCTATGTAACTAAAGACCAGTGTGGCGTTACTGTCTACATTACTAATGGTATAATTACCATCAAAATCTGTTTGTGTACCATTTGTGGTTCCCTTTACAACGACACTGGCCCCGGGCAATGGACCTGTGGCGTCAGATACGGTACCTGATACGTCTTGCGCCTTTACCAGCCCGAAGCATAAAATTGCCCCAACCAGCATAAAGGCCTTTAGTAGCGTAATCTTCATAAATAGTTAATTTTAAGTTTAGTTAATTTTAATTCCAAGGTTAAACATATATAAAAAAATTGTTAATTTCCTATACGTTATAATGAGTGGTGTTACGAAAACGGTTTCGTGTTAATAACTTTTAGAAAATGCAGAACACATAATCTAAGGTAGTTTAAATTATGTGATCCTTACAATTGGGGTGTGATATTTATTAAAACCGAAACAAATATAGTACTTTTTTAATTCTCAATCCTTCAAGTATGCTTTTAATAGGGGAAATGCCCGTAATTGCAACTGTTAAATAAATGGATTTTTTAAGATTTCTTTTACGTATATTTAAACCCGGTTTTATCGTGGTCTAAGCTAAACCGTTTTGAAACAAAAAATAACCTTAAAACACATCGCAAGGGAATTGGAGGTATCAATTTCCACGGTCTCTAAGGCGCTTAAAAATAGTGAAGAGATCAGCCGGGATACCAAAGAAAAGGTGCAGGCGTTTGCCAAGCTTTACAATTACAAGCCCAACAATATCGCGATTAGCCTTAAAAACAAACGTACTAAGAATATAGGCGTTATAATTCCCGACATCGTTCACCATTTTTTTACTACCGTTTTCAGGGGGATCGAGAAATACGCGGATTCTCATGGTTATAATGTGATTGTCTGCGTGTCCGATGAATCATTTGACAAAGAGGTAATCAACATGGAGATGCTGGCCAACGGCAGTATAGATGGCTTTATTATGGCGCTATCCGCAGAAACCCAGTTGAAGAATGATTTTAACCATCTGAAGGAGGTCACGGAGCAGGGGATACCACTGGTACTTTTTGATCGGATTACCGATGAGATCGAGTGCGATAAGGTGGTTATTGATGACAAAGAGGCCGCCTACCAGGCAGTTACCAAACTGATCAACAATGGCCGTAAGCGTATCGCCCTGATCACAACCGAAAGTTATCTCAATGTAAGTGAAAAAAGGGCGGAAGGTTATTTTGAGGCCTTAAAGGATAATGGGCTGGCCATAGATGAAAGCCTGGTACTCCGGCTGCCTTACCAATACGAAGATGAACAAAAGAGTGGAAAATTTTTTGAATCCAAGGAAATAGATGCCGTACTTTGCGTTAATGAGATCTTTGCGATCCGTTGTATGCGTCACGCGATTAAAAAGGGGCTGAAGATTCCTGAGGATATATCATTTATAGGGTTTACAGATGGCATTCTTTCCAAGTTTGCCAACCCCAGACTTACCTCAGTTGCCCAGCACGGAGAGAGGATGGGAGAAATTGCAGCTCAGATGCTTATAGAAAAAGTGGAAAGCGAAGAAGAAAATGAAACCTATAGAACGGAAATTCTAAAATCAACCCTCATTGAGAGGGAATCTACGATCAATTAAAAATCAAGGGATTTATTTCATGGAGAAAACCGGATTTATTTTCGATTTGGATGGGGTCATTGTGGATACCGCCAAATATCATTACCTGGCCTGGAAGAAACTCGCCAATGAGTTAGGCTTCGATTTTACGGAAGAACAAAATGAATCTTTCAAAGGGGTAAGCCGCAGGAGATGCCTGGAGATTTTGCTTGAAATCGGAGGGATTGAAGCCTCCCAGGAACAATTTGACCGCTGGCTTGTTGAAAAAAACGAGGATTACCTTGCCTATATCGCTGAAATGGACGAATCCGAAATTCTGGCGGACGTTCCTAAAGTACTGAACTACCTTAGGCAATTGGATGTGCCAATGGCTCTGGGCTCTGCCAGTAAAAATGCCGTTCCCATCCTGGAAAAAGTGAAGCTTTTACCTTATTTTAAAGCAGTGGTGGATGGAACACGGGTAACCAAGGCCAAACCGGACCCTGAGGTCTTTCTGATCGCTGCCGATGAAATTGGTGTAGCGCCCTCTTCCTGTGTGGTTTTTGAAGATGCCCTTGCCGGAATAGAGGCAGCCAATATTGCAGGGATGACCAGCGTGGGAATAGGTTCGCCCGAAATTCTGGAAGCAGCAGATCACAACTTTTGGGATTTTACGGCCATCAGTACCGAATTCCTGGATAACTTAATTCGACAACGCAACAACATATTGAAATGAATCAAGATTACATTACAGCAGATCAATGGTCCATCATTGAAGAAGGATTTGAAAAGGAGCGGGTTCAGTCTTCCGAAAGTCTTTTTAGCCTTGGAAACGGTGCTATGGGACAACGGGCCAATTTTGAAGAGAACTATTCAGGAGAAACTTTTCAGGGAAGTTATATAGCAGGGGTCTACTACCCGGATAAGACCCGGGTGGGCTGGTGGAAAAACGGTTACCCGGAGTACTTTGCTAAAGTCCTGAACGCTCCGAACTGGATAGGAATAAATGTCTATGTGGATGAGGAGGCTCTGGATCTGAACACTTGTAAATCTGTCTCTGGCTTCAGACGGGAACTGAATATGAAGGAAGGCTGGTACCAGAGAAGTTTTGAGGCCACTCTCCCCAATGACGTCTCAGTCCGTGTTAAGGCTACCCGTTTCCTTAGTCTCGATCTCGATGAGATCGGTGCCATACGATTTGAAGTTACTCCGTTGAGCGGCGATGTAACCATAAAATTCGTTCCCTACCTGGACAGTAGTATCACCAATGAAGACAGCAATTGGGACGATAAATTCTGGAATACTACCAGTGTGAGCTCCGAAGGCAATCAGGCCTTTATTGAAGCCCACACCATGAAAACCAATTTTGAGACCTGCACTTTTATGCAATCGGATCTCTTGCACAACGGCAAAGCTGTACATGCGGAACCGTCTGTGATACAGAAGGAACTGTGGGTGGGTCATCAATACGAGCATAAAACAGCAAAAGGAGAGACGCTTAGCCTTCAGAAATTAGGAGGGTACACCGTATCCAGAAACCACAAAGCTGATGCGTTGATAGCGGCTGCGAAGGAGGCCATGAAAAATGCTTCTTCGCTTGGATTTGAGACGCTTATGGCAAATCAGAAAAAAGCCTGGTCCGCTATCTGGGAGATGAGCGATATTTCCATTGAAGGGGATGTAAAGGCCCAGCAGGGGATTCGCTTTAACATATTTCATCTGAACCAGACCTACCTGGGCAGAGATTCCAGGCTTAACATCGGGCCAAAAGGTTTCACCGGAGAAAAATACGGTGGAAGCACCTATTGGGATACCGAAGCCTATTGTATTCCATTCTATATGGCTACTAAAGATCATTCCGTGGCCAGGAATTTGTTGACCTACAGGTACAATCACCTGGAAAAGGCCATTGAAAACGGTGAAAAGCTCGGTTTTACGGACGGAGCTGCCCTTTACCCTATGGTTACTATGAACGGAGAAGAGTGTCATAACGAATGGGAGATCACTTTTGAAGAGATCCACAGAAATGGTGCCATCGCCTTTGCCATATACAATTATTACAGGTATACGGGGGATTACAGTTACATTCCGGAAATGGGATTGGAAGTACTTATTGGCATATCGCGTTTTTGGGGGCAGCGGGCCACCTTTTCAACACATAAGGATAAGTATGTGATCCTTGGGGTTACCGGGCCAAACGAGTACGAAAACAATGTAAACAACAATTGGTATACGAATTACATTGCCAAGTGGTGTTTGCAGTATACTCTTGAGCAGCTAAACAAGGTTAAAGAAGGTTATCCGGAAGACTACGATCGCATTATCGGGCATACCGGGCTTAAGGAGTTCGAAACAGAGGAATGGGAAACCATTGCCGGGCAACTCTATTTCCCTTATTCCGAAGAGCACAACGTCTTTCTACAGCAGGATGGCTTCCTGGATAAGGAACTGGTTACCGTTGCGGATCTGGACAAATCTCAACGGCCGATCAATCAAAAGTGGAGCTGGGACCGGATTCTGAGGTCACCCTATATCAAGCAGGCCGATGTGCTGCAGGGTTTCTATTTGTTCGAAGATCATTTCTCCCTGGAAGAACTGGAAAGGCATTTTGATTTTTATGAACCCTTTACGGTTCACGAGTCTTCTTTGTCTCCCTGTGTTCACAGTATACAGGCAGCCAAACTGGACAGGATGGACCAGGCTTACACCTTTTATCTGAGGACTTCAAGGCTGGATCTTGACGATTACAACAAAGAGGTTCACGAAGGCTTGCACATTACCTCAATGGCAGGTACCTGGATGAGTATTGTGGAAGGTTTTGGGGGACTTCGTATCGTGGAGGACAAATTATCATTTACACCCAGAATACCTAAAGAATGGGAGGCCTACTCCTTTAAGATCAATTTCAGGAACCGCATTCTCAAAGTGCGAATAAGCCATGAAGATGTGAGCCTGGAACTCGAAGGGAAAGAAGAAATGTCGCTTCGCGTGCATGGAAAAAGAGTAGTTCTCGCACCGGGCAAGCCGGTCAGTGTCTAAAATTGAACTTCTGAGCTCCAGGCAATAGGAAGGAAAAGGTTTTCCTGCTAATTCTCTGGAGTTTATTGCATCTGAATATGCTGGTTTCCCAAGATCGTAAAGACCAATTGCGCATTGAGCCCCCCAATTGGTGGGTTGGTTTCAACTCATCCAAACTGCAACTGCTTATTCAGGGTGATAATATTGGAACTTACAATCCGAAACTTACCCACGATAAGGTCAGGATCCGAAGTTGGCAGCCCGGAGATAGCCTGAATTACCTCTTTGTCGATTTGGAGATCGGAGCCGGAACAACAGCCGGACGCCTGGAGATAATCCTGGAGCACGCCTCGGAACCGCTTCAACGACTCGAATACGAACTTCTGGCCCGCGAAGGCGAGGAGGAAAACTTCGAGGGATTCACAACCTCTGACGTTATTTACCTGATCACCCCGGATCGATTTGCCAACGGTAATCCTGCAATTGACAGTATTCCGGGTATGAGGGAACAGGGGGTAAACCGTGAAGAAGACTATGCGCGTCACGGCGGGGACATCCGCGGCATCATTCAACACCTGGATTATATCAGTGAAATGGGATTCACTGCAGTTTGGCCCAGCCCGTTGCTGGTCAACGATATGCCCGAGGCCTCCTATCACGGATACGCCATTACGGATTTCTACATGGTAGACCCGCGTTTTGGGACTTTGGAAGATTACAAAGAACTGGTGTCGGAAGCCAGAAGAAAAGGGATCAAAATTGTGATGGACCAGGTGGTAAACCATTGCGGTCTGGAACATTGGTGGATGAAAGACCTGCCTTTTTCAGACTGGATACACTACCAGCAGGATTACCTTTCCGGAAAACCTTTTATAGGCACCAATCATCGCAGGACCGTAAACCAGGATAATTATGCCGCTAAGGCAGACAAAGCCATCATGAACAGAGGCTGGTTTGTTCCGTCTATGCCAGACCTCAATCAATCGAATTCCTTTATGGCTACCTATCTCATTCAAAACAGCATTTGGTGGATAGAGACCCTGGGTGTGAGCAGCGTGAGGCAAGACACTTACTCCTACCCTGAGAAAGCCTTTATGGCAGAATGGGCAAGCGCCGTAATGAGGGAGTACCCCAACTTTTCTATTGTCGGGGAGGAATGGAGCTATAACCCCTTGTTGGTAGCTTATTGGCAGGATGGAGCATCCAATAAGGACGGCTATCGCTCCTACCTGAAGAGTACTATGGATTTTCCCATGCAACGGGCATTGGTACAGGCGTTAGTTGAAGATGAACGCTCGGACAGGGGGTTGATCAAGTTGTACGAAGCCCTGGCCAACGATTTTCACTATTCCAGGCCTCAGGATCTTCTGCTCTTCGGAGACAATCACGACATAGACCGTCTCTTTACCCAGTTAAACGAGGACCTGGCGCTGATGGAAATGGCGCTGGCTTTTATTCTGACTGCACCCAGGATACCTCAGATCTATTACGGAACTGAAGTCCTGCTACAGAATAGCACCAAACGCGGCGATCACGGCCTGATCCGTTCGGATTTTCCCGGAGGATGGGATTCCGATGCCATAAACGCGTTCACAGGAGAAGGCCTTTCTCCGGACCAGAAGAAAATGCAGGACAAGCTCCGGCGGCTTCTGAATTTTAGAAAAACCAGCGAAGCGATCAGACAGGGAGCTACGGTTCATTTTGCACCCGAACAGGGAATTTATGTAATGACCAGATCCGGTAAGGACCAAACCGTTGTCCTGCTGCTAAATAAGAACCAGGAGCCGGTGCAACTGGAGTTGGAAAGATTTGAAGAATTGGATCTCCAGGATCAACCTGTAAAAGAAATAATTTCCGGAGATACGCTAAAATGGAATGAAGCCTTATCTTTAAAAAGGAAAGGGGCCTTTATTTTTGTGCTAACCCATTAATTTAATCCTATGAGTCGATTGACCCTGTTCTTTTTTTTAAGTGTGCTGTTTCTACAGGGTTGTGGAGAAAAGAAAGATCCTGAGAACAAGGTCACAGATATAAATGACACTATGAAAAAGAAGCGAAAAGAGGTGGTCTACCAAGTGTTCACGCGCTTGTTTGGCAATACCAATACCACCAACAAACCCTGGGGAACCATTGAGGAAAACGGAGTGGGTAAGTTTTCCGACTTTACGGATAAGGCTCTTAAAGAAATTAAAGACCTGGGGGTTACCTATGTCTGGTATACGGGGGTACCCCACCATGCGCTGGCCACTGATTATTCTGAATACGGAATATCCGGAGATGATCCTGATGTGATCAAGGGTAGGGCAGGATCGCCTTATGCGGTCAAGGATTACTACAGTGTGAATCCCGACCTGGCCGATGAACCGGAAAAACGGCTGGAGGAGTTTAAAGCTTTAATAGGTCGTACACATAAAGCGGACCTTAAATTGCTTATAGATATTGTTCCTAACCACGTAGCACGGAATTATGTAGGTAAGGCCACCCCGGAAGGATCAGAACCCTTTGGTTCTTCCGACGATCAAAGCGTGACCTATAGCAGGGACAACAATTTTTACTACATCCCGGACTCGGCCTTTAAAATACCCCAATGGGAAAATGGATATTTACCGCTTGGAGGTGAAGCCCATCCCAAAGTGGACGGAAAGTTTCAAGAGGTCCCTGCGAAGTGGACGGGTAACGGTTCAAGGTTGGCTCAACCGCATTTTAACGATTGGTATGAGACAGTAAAGATCAATTACGGTGTTACTCCGGAAGGCACTGCTGAATTCGAAATTCTGCCGGAAGAATACACATCCATGGATTACAAGGAACACCATGCATTTTGGTCGGACAAGCAGGTTCCGGACTCCTGGATTAAGTTTAAGGATATCGCCTTGTATTGGCTTGATATGGGCGTTGACGGATTTCGCTTTGACATGGCCGAAATGGTGCCGGTAGAGTTTTGGAGCTATATGAATTCAGCGATCAAGATGAAGAATCCGGAGGCTTTTCTCCTGGCCGAAGTGTACAATCCGGGTTTGTATAGGGATTATATCCACAGGGGCAAAATGGATTATTTGTACGACAAGGTAGAACTGTACGATAGTTTAAAACACATCATGCAGGGGCATGGCTGGACGGATCATATTCCGGTAGTACAGCGCGGGCTGGCAGATATTGAGCACCACATGCTGCACTTCCTGGAGAACCATGACGAACAGCGTATAGCAAGCCCGGAATTTGTTGGCGATGCACAGATAGGAAAACCGGCTATGGTAGTTTCCGCCACCTTAAGCACATCGCCCACCATGATCTACTTCGGACAGGAAGTGGGTGAGCCCGGAGCAGAAGATGCCGGATTCGGAAAACCGACAAGAACCTCTATATTTGATTATATCGGTGTTCCACATCACCAGCGGTGGTTGAACGAGAAAAAATTTGACGGAGGCCAGCTTCGTCCGGAAGAAAAGAAATTGCGGGACTTCTACAAACGCCTGTTGAATTTTACGATCAACAGCCCGGGTTTAATGGGGGCCTATGAAGACATTCATTATTTCAACCGGGATCATACGGAAGCCTATAACCATCGGGTACTTTCCTTTGTCCGATGGTCTGAAGATGAAAAACTTGTGGTGCTCTCTAATTTTGACAGGGATACCAGCCACGAATTTGAACTAAAGATCCCTGAGAACGTGATTGCAGCCTGGCAATTGGATCAGGAGACCTATACCCTTACAGATCAATTATATGGGAGCAAAATTGAAATGAAAGTGGAAAATGGGCAGGGAAAACTGAAGATACACCTATCTCCCTTAGAGTCTTATATTTACCGTATAGATTAGTGGCTAAAGGCGCTTAAAAGTTTTTTATTCGATTCATAATCGTAAATTTAACAGCACTTAAAACGAGCTGTGATGAGACAGATACTTGCAACGGTTTTAGTCCTTCTTGCAACTGGATGCGGACATATGTCAGACGAGCTTTTGGTTATTGGTCATAGGGGTGCGATGGGGCACGAAACGGAGAACACACTCGCTTCGGTGGAAAAGGCGATGGAATTGGGAGTGGATATGATTGAAATTGATGTCTTCAAAATAGACAGCGGCGAAATTGTAGTTTTTCATGACGAGAGGGTAGAAAGGCTTACAAATGGTGGAGGCAAGATTGAAGAATACAATATTTTTGATCTGATGCAGCTCACTCTGGACGGAAACCACAAGATCCCACAATTGCAGGATGTCCTGAAACTGATAGACGGCAAGGTGGCTTTGAATATAGAGCTAAAAGGAGCTAACACCGCACAACGTGTAAATTTCATAACAGATTACTATATCAAGGAAAGGGGCTGGACACTGGACCAGTTTGTTATCTCCAGCTTTAACTGGGACGAACTTCGCAAGATGCGTAGCTTGAATGACGATATCGCTATCGCTGTGCTTACGGAAGCAGATCCCTTAGAAGCCCTTCCAACGGCTAAGGAACTAAATGCTATGGCCATTAACCCCAATTTTAAAATGCTAAACCGGGAAAACGTTACTGCTTTACAGCAAGCCGGCTACAGGGTCTATACCTGGACGGTAAACGAACCCGAAGATATTGATAGAATGAAGGAATTAGGGGTAGACGGTATTTTCACTAACTACCCGGAACGACTCCGTTAATGTTTGATGTAATTGTGATCGGCGGCGGTGCTGCCGGTTTTTATGGGGCCATACATATCGCCCTGGCTCGTCCTCACCTTAAGATAGCGATCCTGGAAAGAGGGAAACAGGTATTGGCCAAAGTGAGAATATCGGGTGGTGGTCGATGTAATGTCACTCATGCCATTTTTGACCCAGCTGAATTTGTACGGAATTACCCAAGGGGGGAGCGAGAGCTTTTAGGCCCCCTTCACAAGCATGGTAGCGCTGATACAGTAGACTTTTTTGAGTCGCTGGGGGTAGCGCTTAAAACTGAATCCGATGGTAGGATGTTCCCGGTAACGGACTCTTCTCAGACCGTTATTGACAGTCTTATGGAGCAGGTTGAACGTCTGGGAATACAACTTTTTAGGCAGAGCGGTGTAAAGCAGATAATTCCTTTGGACCATAATGAGGGGAAGGGATCCGAAACCCACTGGCGGGTTAAATCCATAAAGAAAACCTATACCACCAGAAAGGTGCTCCTGGCGACAGGAAGCAATATCAGGATTTGGGATATTCTCCAGAATCTGGGGCATACCATTGTAAGTCCCGTTCCATCCCTGTTTACTTTCAATATTTCTGATAACAGGATCAAGGGACTGCAGGGCGTAAGTACCCATGCCCAGGTGGAGGTGCTTCAAGACGGAAAACCCAGAAAGGCCATCACGGTTTCATTGCGAAGTGCCAGCGAAAGATCCCCTAAATTGAGAGCCGAAGGCCCTCTATTGATCACTCATTGGGGAATGAGCGGTCCTGCGGTATTAAAGCTCTCGGCCTGGGGCGCCAATATCCTGAACTCCTACAATTACAATTTCAGGATCAGGGTCAACTGGATTCCGGAATACCAAAGGGAAGGGGTGCAATCCCTGTTACGGGAAGTAAAAGTGGTAGAATCCAGAAAGACCGTATTTCGCACTCAGGCCCTGGATCTCCCCAGGCGTTTGTGGCGGAATCTTGTAAAAGCTTCGGGTATCAGTGAGCAGATGAAATGGGCGGAAGTACCCCAAAAACTAATGGAAAATCTGGCCGGCCAGCTTACGGGATCGGAATTCCGGGTTCAGGGCAAAAGTACTTTCAAGGAGGAATTTGTAACCGCAGGCGGTGTACATCTGAAAGAGATTAACTTTAAGACATTCGAAAGCAAATTGCACAAGAATTTATTTCTTGCGGGGGAGGTGATCAATGTGGATGGGATAACCGGGGGTTTCAATTTTCAGAATGCATGGACCGGGGCCTATATCGCCGCCCAGGCCATCTCCAAAGATCTTTAAATATCTGAACCAATAGTGTTTAGAGGGCCAGGGATAGTAATGCTGCCAGTACTCCTCCCAAAACAGGACCAATTACCGGGATCCAGCTATAGCCCCAATCGTTTTGACCTTTAGCTTTAATGGGCAATAAGGCGTGCATAATTCGGGGTCCCAGGTCTCTGGCCGGGTTGATAGCGTAACCCGTTGTTCCGCCCAGGGACAATCCTATGGACCAAACCAGGAATGCCACCGGTAATGCGCCTATGGATCCGAGACCAATAATGGTCTCAGGTTCCCCCATACCGGCATTGGTAAAGTAAAGCACAGTGAAAACCAATACAAAGGTGCCAACCACCTCGCTGAACAGATTTGAGCGGATATTCCGTATGGCGGGTGCCGTACAGAATACGGCCCTTTTTATCTCCTTATCTTCGGTCTCATCAAAGTGATCCCTGTATATTATCCATATTACGAGTGCTCCTAGCATGGCCCCTATAAACTGCGCAAGAATGTACTGAGGTACCAGTTCCCAGGCAAACCTGCCAGCCGCGGCCAGGCCTACCGTAACCGCCGGGTTCAGGTGTGCACCGCTATAGGGCGTGGCCACTACCACCCCTACAAATACCGCGAGGCCCCAGCCCGTAGTTATAACCATCCAGCCACGGTCGTTGGATTTTGTCTTTTCAAGTATAACATTGGCTACAACCCCAAGGCCTAATAAGAGCAGTAAAAAGGTGCCGACGATCTCAGCTATGAAAGGAGACATAGTTTTGGTTTTTTGGTTAGTCTTGTTTGGTCCAGAATTCCAGGGCTGATATGGCTTTATACCATCCGGCAATGCCTTTCTCCATTTCTTCCCTTTCTGCGGTTGGTTTGAATGTCACATCGGTTTGCCATAACTCCCGGATTTCATCCAGGCTTTCCCAGTACCCTACTGCCAGTCCGGCCAGAAATGCAGCGCCCATAACCGTGGTCTCCACGATCTTGGGACGCACTGTGGTGGTGTTCAGTACATCGGCCTGGAACTGCATGAGCATATTGTTCACTGTAGCCCCGCCATCCACCCGGAGTTCCTGGATAGGAATTCCTGAATCAGCCTCCATTGCCTTAACGATGTCCAGGGTCTGGTAGGCTATGGATTCCAGAGCCGCTCTGGCAATATGCGCATCCGTACTTCCACGGGTAAGCCCAAAAATAGTGCCCTGGGCATATTGGTTCCAGTGTGGTGCCCCCAAACCGGCAAATGCCGGGACAAAATAAACGCCTTCCGAGCTGTCAACGGAGCCTGCGAGCTGCTCAACCTCTGAGGAACTTTCAATGATCTTAAGGCTATCCCTTAGCCACTGTACAACAGCACCCGCTATGAAGATGCTTCCTTCAAGCACGTATTCGGCCTTCCCATTTATCTGCCAGGCCACTGATGTAAGCAGGTTATTCTTGGAGACGATCGGTTTATCGCCAATATTCATCAACATAAAACAACCGGTACCATAGGTGTTTTTTACCATTCCCTTTTCGGTACACATCTGTCCGAAAAGTGCCGCTTGCTGGTCTCCGGCAATTCCCGCGATCGGGACACCCGGAGCGAAGAAATCCCCACTGGTGTTTCCGTAATTTTCGCTGGATTGCCTCACCTCTGGCAATATGCTTTTGGGGATATCAAAAAGGGTCAGTAGATCATCGTCCCAGTCCAGGGTATTGATATTAAAAAAGAGGGTTCGGCAAGCATTGGTCACATCTGTGATGTGCAGTTCTCCATGGGTCATTTTCCAGATCAGCCAGGTGTCTATGGTACCCATAAGAAGTTCCCCGGCCTCGGCCCGTTCCCTGGCACCTTCAACATTGTCCAGAATCCACTTAACCTTGGTCCCGGAAAAATAGGCATCTATGACCAGTCCGGTTTTTTCCCGTATCATGTCTGCTTTTCCCGCTTTCTTCAATTCGTCGCAATAGTCCGCGGTACGCTTGTCCTGCCAGACTATCGCATTGTAAACCGGTTCTCCTGAGTTCTTATCCCAGACCACTACGGTTTCCCTTTGATTGGTGATCCCAATCCCTGCGATCTGATCTGTCCCTACACCCTTGTAACTTGCGGCCTCGGCGGCCATACCGGATTGGGTAGCCCAGATCTCCAGAGCATCGTGCTCCACCCATCCGGGTTTCGGAAAGTGTTGGGTAAATTCTTTTTGAGCTGTGGAAACAATTTCTCCGGTTTTGCTGAAAAGTAAAGCACGACAGCTGGTAGTGCCCTGGTCCAGGGCAAGAATGTATTGTTCCATAGGATGAAGCGATTAGTTTGTTATTTCAATGTGATTCGGAATAAATGTAATCGAATTATTTTATACTTCATAATTTGCTTTATTTGTGTAGGATTCGAAACTTTAGAAACTACAAATGATGACCACCTATATTGCCTTGTTAAGAGGAATAAACGTCTCCGGCCAAAAGAAGATCAGGATGCTGGATTTGAAGCACTGCTTTGAGCGTTCCGGCTATTCGGAAGTAACAACATATATCCAGAGTGGGAATGTGGTTTTTAAGGTAAAAAAGTCCGATGTTATCAAAATTGCCGATGATATCCATGACGCGATCCAAACTACCTTTGGGTTTGATGTTCCTGTGGTTGTTCTGGAGGTTGATGAGCTCCGTTCCATACTCGATGTCAATCCATTTTCTGAGGATCCCGAGTTTGAAAATGAAAAGCTCTACTATACCATTCTCAAGAGCGAACCCCAACCGGAAAACCTGGCATCTTTTACTGAAGAGAAATACGAAAATGAGAAGTGCGTGGTCTTGGGAAAATGTGCATATCTGTTTTGTATGAAAGGAGCAGGAAAGGCCAAACTCAATAACAATCTTATCGAAAGGAAATTAAAGGTTCAGGCAACTACGAGAAATCAGCGGACACTGCTCAAATTGCTGGCACTGGCGGAATCGGTCTGAAAGGCACTGGTTTTCAGTTCATCTCCCAGATCTTGTAATTGAGCAGGGTAGCGAAGCAGACCCAAATAAAGTATGGGACAAGTAAATAGGCGGCAGCTTTACTGACCACCTTGAACCACTTTATGGTTGCCAGGATAAGGGTGAGCAGTACCAGTATGGTAAGGAGGGCCCAAAACGGACTTTTCAATCCAAAGAAAACCACGCTCCAAAGTGCATTGAAGATTAGCTGGAAGCCAAAGTAGTACAGCGCGGTCTTTACCCAAATGTGATAAAAACCCTTGGCCCAAACCAGTCCGGCTGCTATGCCCATCAAAATATAGAGCACGGTCCAAACCGGGGCAAAGATCCAGTTCGGGGGGTTAAACTCCGGTTTGTTAAGTGTCAGATACCAGTCGTTCACAGAGCTTTGCGTTGCAAAACTGGACAAGAACCCGATGAGCAGGCAAATGCCTACCGCTATGGTGATATGTAATAATGGCTTCTTCAAGAAATCAATGCAAGTAAACTAAAATAGCAATTTATTTTATTTGAGACCATAGCCATCGTCCTTAAAAGTTATCTTTGCGCAAATTGAAAGCAATGACAGAAAGAGATTTTGTCCCTTCCACCTATACGGAAAAAAAAGCGGAAGGAAAATCTACCTGGAAATCGCCCAGCAATATCGCCCTGGTAAAATACTGGGGTAAAAAAGAAAATCAAATCCCGGCAAATCCCTCCATCAGTTTTACCCTAGAGCATTGTACAACTACGACCACACTTGAATACAGGCTGTTGGACAAAAAGGCGAAGGACTTTTCCTTTGATCTGTTATTTGAAGGGAAGGAGAAGGAAAGTTTCAAACCAAAAATAACCACCTTTCTATCGAGAATTGAAGCTTACCTGCCCTTTTTAAAGGACTATCATTTTAAAATTTCAACCTCCAATTCCTTTCCGCACAGCAGTGGGATCGCATCTTCCGCAAGTGGGATGTCTGCCCTGGCCCTTTGCCTTATGGATATAGAAAAGGAATTAAATTCCGGCATGAAGGAGGCGGACTACTTCAGGAAAGCTTCTTTTCTGTCCCGCCTGGGATCGGGGAGCGCATGCCGCAGTATTTACGGAGGCCTGGTGACCTGGGGGCAACATCCGCGGATCCCCAATAGTTCGGACCTTTACGGATTGCCTTATAGTTATGACCTTCATCCGGTCTTTCGCAATTATCAGGACACCATTCTGCTGGTACACAAGGGAGAGAAAACGGTAAGCAGTACGGCGGGGCACAACCTGATGCACGGACATTGGTTTGCCAATTCCCGTTTTGAACAGGCCAATGCGAACCTCAGTCGGCTGCAGGAGGTTTTCAAGACTGGTGACCTGGATAGCTTTATCACTATAGTAGAGAGTGAGGCGCTAACCCTGCACGCCATGATGATGAGCAGTGAACCCTATTTTATTTTGATGAAACCCAATACGCTACATATTATTGAGCGGATTTGGGCGTTTAGAAAGGAGCAGGGAGTTCCGGTTTGTTTCACATTGGATGCAGGAGCTAATGTTCATTTGCTCTTTCCGGAATCCGAAAAAGAGGCTGTAGATCAATTTGTTCAGAATGAGTTAGTTGCTTTTTGCCAAAAGGGGCAGTATATTTGTGATCAAATTGGAATGGGCCCAAAAAATGGCTAAATTGTATTTTTAGAATTAAAGATCAAACATTAAAACAACCCATTTCAATAGCATACTATGAAAGGACCACTGTTTTATTCCAAGATACTGTTATTCGGCGAATACGGTATTATTAAGGATTCCAAGGGGCTATCTATTCCATATAATTTTTTCAAGGGAGCTCTAAAAAAGGACGAGAATGGCGATGAAAAGGCAAAGGAATCCAATGCGGGTTTGCGAAAATTTGCAAAGTACCTGGAACAACTGGAGCAGGATAATCCGGGGCTGGTATCTTTTGATCTGGATTCATTGAGGAAGGATGTTGAAGAAGGGATGTATTTTGACAGTTCCATACCCCAGGGATATGGTATTGGCAGCAGTGGTGCGTTGGTGGCAGCCATCTACGATAAGTATGCCCACAACAAGATCACAGTACTGGAAAATCTGACCCGGGAGAAACTGCTTCGATTGAAAGAGATCTTTGGGAAAATGGAATCTTTCTTTCACGGGAAATCTTCAGGTCTTGATCCTTTGAATAGTTATCTGAGCCTTCCAATCCTTATCAATTCTAAGGACAATATTGAATCTACAAGTATTCCGTCTCAAAATACCCGTGGCAAGGGGGCAGTATTCCTTTTAGACAGCGGTTCCAGCGGAGAAACAGCGCCGATGGTCCAAATCTTTATGGAGAAAATGAAACAGGAAGGCTTTCGCAAGGTGTTGAAGGATCAGTTTATAAAACACACGGACGCTTGTGTGGAGGATTTTATCAACGGAAATGTAAAATCCCTCTTCGGTAACCTGAAGCAACTTTCCCATGTGGTTTTAGACAACTTCAAGCCCATGATCCCTAAAGAGTTCCACAAACTTTGGAAACACGGTATTGATTCTAACGACTACTATCTGAAACTCTGCGGTTCTGGCGGAGGTGGTTACATTCTCGGCTTTACAGAGGATATCGAAAAAGCAAAAAAAGCACTAAAAGGGTATAACTTGGAGGTGGTTTATAACTTCTAAAACCACCCTATGCTTAGCAGAAAGAATAAGCTACTGCTATTAAAATCCCTGAGCCTTTTTTCAATCGTAAGGGGCTACAACATCCTGATGATCGCCCTGGCCCAGTACCTGGCTTCCATCTATATTCTTGGGCATCAGCTACCCCTTAGAAAGGTGGTTTTCGACCTGAATTTGTTCATCATAGTATTGTCTTCAGCCCTGGTGATCGCTGCGGGTTATATCATAAATAGCTTTTACGATTCTGAAAAGGACCTGATCAATAAACCGAGAAAAAGTATGCTGGACCGATTGGTGAGTCAACGCACCAAATTATCTGCCTATTTTGTGCTGAATTTTGTATCCGTATTGTTTGCCAGTTATGTTTCTTTCAGGGCGGTACTCTTCTTTTCTGCCTATATTTTTGGCATTTGGTTTTATTCGCATAAACTAAAGCGGATCCCCTTTTTGGGGAACCTGGTTTCGGCCACCCTGGCTATCTCTCCTTTTTTTGCCGTATTCGTGTATTACAAGAATTTTGAGGCGGTGATCTTTGTGCACGCCATGTTCCTCTTCCTGCTAATCCTTGCCCGGGAAATGATCAAGGATATGGAAAATATGGCTGGGGATATGGCACAGAATTACAAAACAGTACCCATCCTTTACGGGGCAAAGTACTCCAAGATATGTATCAGTTTGCTGGTGGCCATTACATTGCTACCCGCACTGCTTTTGATCTACTATTTCGATGTGGGTTATATGTTCCTGTATTTTATCGGCAGTATCATTTTGCTGATCCTTTTCCTGGTATTACTGTGGAAATCCAAAAGCAAGAAACACTATGTTTGGCTGCATAACATATTGAAGTTTATCATCATCGTCGGGGTTTTCAGTATTCTTCTGATCGATATTAACCTCGTCCTAAACCGTATAATATGATGGAAAATACCCTGAAAGTAGGCCTGGCACAAATTGCTCCGGTTTGGCTCAACAAAAAAGACACTCTGGAAAAAATAAAAAATACCATTGAGGAGGCCGGAAAAGCGGGTACAGAACTCCTGGTTTTTGGGGAGGCTTTCCTTCCGGGCTATCCTTTTTGGCTGGCCTATACGGATGGAGCTGCCTGGGACCTGAAAATAAACAAGGAGATCCACAGGCATTATACCCGGAATGCCATTCAGATAGAGGCCGGTGATCTTGACCCGATTCTCAAGCTTGCGGCACAAAACGGTCTTGCCATTTATTTAGGGGCTATGGAGAGGGCAAAGGACCGGGGAGGCCACAGCCTGTACTGCTCCCTGATCTACATAGATGAAACGGGAGAGATAAGGTCCGTACACCGAAAATTACAGCCCACTTACGACGAAAGACTAACCTGGGCCCCAGGAGATGGTCACGGCCTTAGGGTACACCCTCTAAAGCAATTTACAGTAGGAGGACTCAATTGCTGGGAGAACTGGATGCCACTTGCACGGGCAGCGCTTTATGGACAGGGAGAAAACCTGCATGTTGCGGTATGGCCGGGAAATGAGAACAATACCAAGGACATCACGAGGTTTATTGCCAGAGAAGCAAGAAGTTATGTGATTTCGGTGTCCTCCTTGATGAAAACTTCGGATTTTCCCGGGGATACTCCACATTTGGATGCCATTCTCCAAAAAGCCCCGGAGATCTTGGGTAATGGAGGATCTTGTATTGCCGGTCCGGACGGGGAATGGATCATAGAACCTCAGCTGAACAAGGAAGGACTTATCTATGCCGAACTGGATTTTAACCGGGTGCTGGAGGAACGTCAGAATTTTGATCCCGTCGGGCACTACTCACGCCCGGATGTTACCCATTTGTCCGTCAACCGCGAAAGACAGTCTACCGTATCCTTTGAGGACTAAAATTTTAAGCCTGCCGTAGGGCTCAGGGCATCCATTTGTGTACCTTTGCCAAAATTTAATTCATGCGTAAGCCCAGGCAGCAAAGCCATAGAAGTAAAGCAGGAAAACCCGGGGGGAAATTCCAGAAAAAAGGAGGGCCTCAAAAGAGTGCTCCCAAGAGAAGTTCCGCTAAAACAGGCGGAACAGCATCCGGATTGATCCGGCTAAACAAGTACGTGGCCAATTCAGGAGTTTGCTCCAGAAGGGAGGCGGATGTTTATATCGCCGCCGGGAATGTTACGGTTAATGGGAAGCCGATTACCGAAATGGGCTACAAGGTGAAAACCGGAGATGAGGTAAGGTTTGACGGCCGTTTGCTCAATCCTGAGAAAAAAGAGTATGTCTTGCTGAATAAACCTAAGAACTTCATCACTACGACCAGTGATGAGAGAGGCAGGCGTACGGTAATGGAACTGATCTCCAATGCGTCCAGGGCCAGGCTTGTTCCTGTAGGCAGACTGGATCGCAATACTACCGGCCTGTTGCTTTTTACCAACGATGGCGACCTGGCCAAAAAACTAACACATCCAAAACACGGGGTTCGAAAGATATATCACGTAGAACTGAATAAAAACCTCAAGGCGGATGATCTGCGGAAGATCAAGACCGGCTTGGAATTGGAAGACGGCCCGGTACTGGTAGATGATGCCAGTTATATTGATAATGCCCCTAAGCGCGAGGTTGGGATCAAGATCCATAGCGGTAGAAACCGTATTGTAAGGCGGATCTTTGAACACCTTGGCTACGACGTGGTTAAGTTGGATCGTGTGGTATTTGCAGGTCTGACAAAGAAAGACCTACCCCGCGGTCATTGGCGCTATCTCACCAAAGAAGAAGTCATCCATTTAGGGATGATCCAATAAGACCGATTTCCGCGAGCGCATCCCATTAATAGCCTATTCGAATATTGCTACAGCCCTTACGGGCGATCCCGTTCCTCCTCGGATCCGCAATGGGAATCCAATAAACCGGAAACGACCCCTACCTATCAGGAGATGTAGATTGATGAGGTTTTCATAATGGGTAAATCCCAGGTCCCCGCAAATATGATGTACTTCCTTGTTGGTTTTCCCCACAATGCCTGGCGCCATGGTCTCCACGCCGAAAGCCGCGATTTTCTGTTCCCCGAACCATAGCGCAACCTCAGTGTCTATCCCCGGACCTATGGGCCAGTTTTCCGTACCATAAGTTTTGCGGTAGTGATCCGTATAAAGCAGCACAGTATCTCCCGCTCGGATTTCCTGGCCCGCGTTTGTAAGGGCTTGCTTTACCTCCTTCAGATTAATAAGTTCTTCCTTTCCCTTATGCGAAAGGTCCAGGCAAATTCCTGGTGTATAAAAGGTACTAAGGGGCATGCTGTCTATGGATTGACCCCTTAATTCTCGCTTCATATGATTCATGCCATCTACATGGGTGCCGGTATGCTCTCCGAGCTCCAGTTTAAAGACCGATGGGGAAACGACGGAGCTATTTTTTATACCCTCCCATTCTTCGTGGGAGGCGTGCATATTGATGCGCACTTCTGGCATACCTTTGTAAACAGGCATACCGGAAAACAATTCCTGGCTTAGGTCTATTATTTCAACCATCTTAATGAAAAGCTGGGATAAAGATAGGCAAGGCCGCCTGTACTATGAAATTTGCTGCATCTTGGCGCGAATCTCATTCAAACAAAGCTTTCCAATGCTTCCGGAGTGGGTATGATCGAGATCTTTCCGTGGCTTGAAGGTCCCCTTTTCAATTTCCTCCCCCATTTTTTTGTAAGCATCCCTAAATGGCATTCCGTCACCTACCAGGCCGTTAAGGGTATCAACGCTAAAGAGGTAGTCGTATTTTGGATCGTCCAGAATGCTTGTGTTTACGCGTACCTCTTTTAGACTGAATCGCATGAATTCCAGACAGGCCTTTAATTCTTCTATTGCCGGCATGATAACGGCCTTCACCAACTGCAGATCCCGGTGATATCCGCTGGGCAGATTAGTGGTGATCATTGTGAGTTCGTTAGGTACGGCTTGCAGACGATTACACTTGGCCCGGATCAATTCAAAAACATCCGGGTTCTTTTTGTGAGGCATAATGCTGCTCCCGGTGGTCAATTCATCAGGGAAGGAGATAAAATCAAAATTCTGGCTCATATACAGGCAGATATCCATGGCCAGTTTGGCGACAGTGCCTGCTACCGAAGCTATTCCTATAGCTGCGGCCTTTTCTACCTTGCCCCGGCCCATTTGAGCGGCCACTACGTTGTACTTCAGGGTTTTGAAACCCATCTCAGCCGTGGTGAGTTCCCTGTCAATAGGAAAGGAACTACCGTATCCGGCAGCGCTTCCCAGCGGGTTCTGATCGGTTATTTTATAAGCGGCTTCAAGCAGATAAAGATCGTCTATCAGACTTTCGGCATAGGCTGAAAACCAGAGCCCAAAGGAGGAGGGCATGGCTATTTGCAGGTGGGTATAGCCGGGTAATAGTACCTCCTGGTGCTTTTCGGCAAGGGTCATGAGCAGATCAAAAAGGGCTTTTACATCTCCCTTTACCTCGCTCAATTCATCCTTGAGATAAAGCTGCATGGCCACCAGTACCTGGTCGTTCCTGGAACGGGCCGTATGAATTTTTTTCCCGGGATCTCCCAGGGCCTCAGTAAGCAGGAATTCGATTTTAGAATGCATATCCTCAAAGCTTTCTTCGATGCTGAAATTGCCTTCTTCGATGCTTTTCGCGATCTGTTCCAGTTCCTTGATGAGGCTGGCGGATTCCTGCTCAGGGATCAGGCCGGTCTGCCCGAGCATTTTGGCATGTGCTTTAGAGGCGATCACGTCGTACTTTGCCAGGACGAGGTCTAATTCACGGTCGTTACCCACCGTGAAACGGTCTATTTTCTGATCTGTGCTAAATCCTTTATCCCAGAGTTTCATATCGCTAACTACTTATTCCTGATGTGCATCAGGACTGATTAATGTTTTGTGATCCCATTGTCTTTCCCCGGCCTATTTTCCCTTTAAGAACCGATCCAGGATCTCAATATAAAGGGAAATTCCTTCACTGATCTCTTCCAAATAGATAAATTCGTCTGCTGAATGCGAGCGTGTGCTGTCTCCGGGCCCTAATTTCAGGGAAGGGCAGCTTAATGCCGCCTGATCCGAAAGCGTTGGAGATCCGTAGGTTGACCTTCCCAAAGCTATTCCTGATTCTACCAACGGATGATCCTTATCAATCGATGATGAATTGAGGCGAAGGGAACGAGCTTTCAGATCACAAGGGGCTGAAGCCATCAAAAGATCCGCGATTTCCCGGTTGCTGTAGCAATCGTTGACCCGTACATCTATCACCAAATCCACCTTTGCTGGTACCACATTGTGCTGGCTTCCCCCGTTTATCTGCGTTACCGTTAACTTTACCTCACCAAGAACTTCCGAGACCTTTTCGAATTTATAGTTTTTAAACCATTCCAATGCCTCAATAGTGTTGTAAATGGAGTTGTTGTCATTGGGGTGAGCTGCATGAGAGGGAGTGCCCGTCACTTCGGCGTCAAAGATAACCAGGCCCTTTTCCGCTATCGCTAATTGCATCAGCGTTGGTTCCCCTACGATAGCCACGTCAATATGAGGTAATATGGCCAGCATGCTGTTCAGGCCGTTAGGCCCGGAACTTTCCTCTTCTGCTGAGGCAACTATGATCAGGTTGTGGGTCAGGTTTTTGGCCTCGTAAAAGTAGACGAAAGTAGCTAAGAGGGAAACCAGGCAGCCACCCGCATCATTACTGCCCAAACCGAAGAGTTTCCCATCTGAGGTTATCGGCTCAAAAGGGTCTAGCGTATATCCTGCATTGGGCTTTACGGTATCATGGTGCGAGTTGAGCAGCAGATTAGGCTTATTCTCGTCATAGTATTTGTTGAAGGCGTATATATTGTTGTTTTCCTGTTTGAACGGAATGTTGAATTCGTTGAGCCAGCTGGCGATCAAAGCGGCGGTAGGTCCTTCTTCCGACGAAAAGGAGGGTGTGCCAATCAGTTGTTTCAACAGCTCAACAGCTTTATCGGTAAGCAATTCTTTTGTTTTCATAGGGTAACAGTGGTGAATAATTGAGCATTGGGCTTCAGCATTTCCAGGTTGCCAATACAAACCGTTTGCACTCCGTGCTCCAGGGCGTGGAAGCAGTTGTGTAATTTAGGCAGCATTCCGTTAGCAATGACTTTATCTTTAAGCAGTTGGGGGTAATTTTCCTGATCAATATGTTGTATGACGGAACTTTCATCTTCCACATTACTCAGCACTCCTGGCTTTTCGAAGCAGTAATATAGGGTAACATCGTAATTCGGGCTCATCCCGATTCCCAGTTCTGCGGCTATGGTATCCGCATTGGTATTCAGCATCTGACCCTTTCCATCGTGGGTGAGGGCACAGAAGACAGGAGCGAAACCGGCTTCCAACAGTTTTCCGATGGCCTCCCCGTTGACGGATGAAACATCTCCGGCAAAACCGTAATCAATCTCCTTAACCGGCCTTTTGTAAGCAGTAATGGCATTGGCATCCGCACCACTTAGTCCGATAGCGTTACAATCCAGGGCCTGTAATCCGGCCACCAGCTTCTTATTCAGCAGGCCGGCATATACCATAACTACAACCTCCAGGCCTTTGGCGTCCGTGATCCTTCTCCCATTTACCAATTTAGCTGGTATACCCATTCTTTCGCTGATCTCAGTGGCCCTTTTTCCACCTCCGTGTACCAGGATCTTGGGTGATGGAAGCTGAGAAAACAAACTCAGAAAGGTCTTGAGTTCCTCCTGGTTCTCTATGACATTACCTCCTATTTTTACTATGCTTAGCTGGGATCTCATTTTGCTTCCAATAATTTCTTTAATACCAATTGAGCTGAAAAGGTCCGGTTGTTTGCCTGTTCAATCACCAGGGACTGTGGCCCGTCAAGAACGGCATCTTCCACCACCACATTTCGCCTGACCGGCAGGCAATGCATAAATTTCGCTTTGCCCAGCTTAGCGGCTGTAAGCATCCAGCTGGGATCCTGACTCAGTACTTTTCCGTAATCCGAATAGCTACTCCAGTTTTTTACGTAGACGAAATCAGCATCTTTCAAGGCGGCGTCCTGATCGTACTGGATCTGGCAACCTGCTGTGATCTGAGGGTCCAATTCGTAACCTCTTGGGTGGGTAATTACAAATTCCGCATCGTATAATCCCATCATTTGAACAAAAGAGTTGGCAACCGCATGAGGCAGCGCTTTCGGATGTGGGGCCCAGGAAAGTACTACCTTGGGGCGGGACAGGCTGCTGTGTTCTGCAATGGTGATCGCATCCGCAAGAGCCTGCAAGGGATGACTAAGAGGGCTTTCAAGATTAACTATAGGCACTCCGGCATATTTAGCAAAACCATTTAAAACCATTTCCGCGGCATCTTTTTCTTTATCCTTAAGTTGGGCAAAAGCCCGAATACCAATGATATCACAATACTGGGAAACCACAGGCGCGGCTTCGCGTATGTGTTCCGCGCTGTCGCCATTCATAATGGTACCATCGGCAAATTCCAAAGACCAGCCTTCGTTACCAAAATTCATTACCATGACTTCCATTCCCAGGTTGCTCGCTGCCTTTTGACTGCTAAGCCTGGTCCGCAGGCTATTGTTAAAAAAAAGCAGGCCAAGGGTCTTTCTTTTTCCCAAACTCAAAAACTTGTCCGGAGTCTCTTTCATTGCCCTGGCCTCCCTGATCCAATCCGGCAGGGATTCAATGTCATTTACGGATAAATAATGCTGCATCATAGTTCTTTTTTAAGGGCGCTTAAAAAATGGTCAATATGCGTTTTCTCTATATTCAGTGGGGGTAGTATCCTCAAAACATGGCGGTCCTTAGACCCTCCGGTGAATATCTGCTGATTAAAGATCAGTCGCTTGCGGAGATCAGCAACATCAAAATCGAACTCCAGTCCAAGCATGAGTCCTTTCCCTTTGATCTTTCGTAAGCCCGACAGACTTTTAGCTTTTTCCCGGAAGTATTGACCCATTTCTCCTGCGTTTGAGATGAGGTTTTCCGATTCAATCACCTCAAGTACTGAAAGGGCTGCTGCGCAGGCCAGATGGTTTCCTCCAAAGGTTGTACCCAGCAGGCCATAAGACGCCTGGAATTTGTTGTGGATCAAAACGCCACCAACGGGAAAACCATTACCCATCCCTTTGGCCAGACTGATGATATCCGGACTTACCTCATGATGCTGAAAGGCGAAGAACTTCCCACTTCGTCCATAACCCGACTGTACTTCATCCGCAATAAGTACCACTCCCATTTCCGTACACAGTGCTCTCAATTGCCGGTAGAATTCCGTGCTGGGTTGGTCCAGCCCACCTACTCCCTGAATGGCCTCCAGGATCACTGCGCAAACATCGCCTTTTTCCAATTCAGCCTTAAGGGTTTCCGCATCGTTTAGTGCAAGAAAACTCACCTTTTGTTGCTTGTTGATCGGGGCGTTGATCTTCTCGTTATCCGTTGCAGCCACCGCAGCTGAGGTTCTTCCGTGAAACCCATTTTTGAAGGCAATTACCCTGGATTTCCCGGTATGGAAAGAAGCCAGTTTTAAGGCATTCTCGTTGGCTTCTGCCCCGGAGTTACAGAGAAACAGGCTATAGTTCTCACAGCCGGACATTCTTCCCAGCTTTTCGGCCAATTGTTCTTGTAATGGATTGATCACGGAATTGCTGTAGAACCCGATCTTTTCCAGTTGCTCTTTAATCCGGCTAACGTAGTGAGGGTGGGAATGCCCGATCGAGATCACGGCATGGCCTCCGTAAAGATCCATGTATTCCTTTCCCTGGCTGTCTGTTACCATCAGACCACGGGCAGATACGGGAACCACATCGTATAAGGGGTAAACATCAAAAAGCTTCATAGTTTTATTGTTTCCGCTAATCTCAACAGCTGATGAGTTGCTCATTCTCTTCTAGTTTTTGGTTTTAAACTCACTGATCTTCTCAAATGAAGCTACAATTCCCCTGATAAGCGAGGAACTGAGGCCCTGGTGCTCCATCTCGTTCAGACCTTGTATCGTACAACCCATGGGCGTAGTTACTTTATCGATCTCTTCTTCAGGGTGGTTGCCGGACTCGATCAGCAAGGAAGCGGCGCCATTACAAGTGTGCATAGCCAGTTCCTGTGCTTCGCGGGCATCAAAACCAAGCTGGATGGCACCCTGGGTAGTAGCCCGGATCAATCGCATCCAAAAAGCGATCCCACTGGCGCAGATCACTGTGGCCGCCTGCATTTGCTCTTCCGGGATCTCCAGAGAGTGTCCCATCCTGTTAAAAATGGCCTTGGCGAGGTCTATACGTTTCCTGCCCGCATCATTACTGCAGATACAGGTCATAGACCGCCCTACGGAAATAGCCGTATTGGGCATACTTCGGATAATGAATTTGTCCTTCCCCAATATGGACTCCATTTTGGAAATGCTAAAGCCGGTAATGGTAGAGATTACCACATGTTTTTCCGTAAGCAGGTCTTTTACGTCCTCAAGTATCGCGGCAAAATGGCCCGGCTGCACCGCGAAGATCAACACGTCTGATTTTTTTACGGCTTCCAGGTTATCCGATGTGACTACCACATTCCCGTATTTTTCGTAATCTTTAATGCTGTCCGTGTTCCTTTTGGTAAGGTACATGGTAGTGGCCCCATTGCTGTGCAATATCCCCTTGGCTATGGATAGTCCCAGGTTTCCGGCTCCGATGATCGCTATTTTCATAATATGTTGTTGATTCGTTATTTGATTAATGAAGGGATTACTTATTGGGATTTAAAATATGCTCGCTTTAAGTTCCAGCCCGGTTTTTTCCGGATATCCGAACATCAGGTTCATGTTTTGAACCGCCTGGCCGGAAGCGCCCTTTAGCAAGTTGTCTATGGCAGAGGTTACCAGCAGTGTATTCCCGTGCTTGTGCAAGTGCAGATGGCACTGATTGGTATTGACCACTTGTTTCAGGTAAATCGGGTCTTCTGTGATCTGTGTAAAAGCTGCCTCCTCATAGAAATCAGAAAACAGTTGCCCTGCTTCTTCTAAGGTTCCTTCAAATTGGGTATAGGCTGTTGCCAGAATGCCTCTGCTAAAGTTTCCTCTCATTGGTAAAAAGAAGAGTTCCCCGATCTGCTGATCAAAAGAGTTAAGGCTTTCACTTATCTCACCTAAGTGCTGGTGGGTAAATGGCTTGTACCAGGAGGCATTATTGTTTCGCCAGCTGAAATGGGTGGTGGCTGATGGGCGTACCCCGGCTCCGGTGCTACCTGTAACTGCATTTATATGTACATCCTTGTTTAGCAGACCTTGTTTGGCAAGCGGTAATAAGGCCAGTTGAATGGCCGTGGCAAAGCAACCGGGATTTGCGATGAATTTCGATTCGCGGATGGCATCGAGTTTGAGTTCAGGCAGACCGTAAACAAATTGCATACCTTCAAATGAGGCATCATCAGCCAGCCTGAAGTCGTTACTGAGGTCTATGATCTTGGTGTGTTCTGCAAAATCATGGGACCTCAGGAATTCGGAAGAGTTCCCATGGCCGAGACATAGAAAGATCAGGTCCGCTTCAGTATTTACCTTATCGCTGAAGAGCATATCCGTAATACCCGTCAGGTCCGGATGTGCGCTACTCAAACTTTTGCCGGCCCTTGTGGTGCTAAATACAAAATCAATTTCAGCCTGTGGATGCCCCAGCAGCAATCTGATCAACTCTCCCCCGGTATAACCTGAACCGCCTATAATACCTGCTTTAATCATGGGATTGGTTTACATGGTTGGCGATTTTCCCCTGGTTAGACAGGATCTTGATAAAGCCTTTGGCATCATCGGCGCTCCAGCCTTTGTTCATCTCTCCGTAGCTTCCGAAAGAGGCATTCATAAGGTCGTGTTCGGATTGTATACCATCTAGCTGGAACCTGTAGGGGTAAAGGGTAACAAATACCTCGCCGGATACATGTTTTTGAGTATCCTCCAAAAAAGCCTCAATATTCCGCATAACCTCATCCAGGTAATTGCCTTCGTGAAGCAACATCCCATAGAAATTGCCGAGTTGTTCTTTCTGGTATTGCTGCCATTTGCTCAGGGTGTGTTTCTCCAGCAAATGATGCGCTTTTATAATGATAAGCGGAGCCGCGGCTTCAAAACCTACCCTCCCTTTAATTCCGATTATGGTATCTCCTACATGAATGTCCCGGCCGATGGCGTAAGAAGCCGCCAGGGAATTCAGTTTCTCAATATTGTTTACCGGGCTATCCTCTACACCGTCCAGAGCTACAAATTCCCCGTTTTTGAACTGCAGGGTCAACTGTACGGGCTCCTTCCTTTCTAACTGGCTGGGGTAGGCAGATTCCGGCAATGGCAGGTTGGAGGTAAGGGTTTCATCTCCTCCGACAGAGGTGCCCCAAAGTCCCTGGTTAATGGAGTATTTCGCTTTTTCCCAGGAATAGGCTATCCCGTTCTCTTTTAAATAGGCAATTTCGGTTTCCCTGGAGAGTTTCTGGTCCCGGATAGGGGTAATGATCTCGATTTCAGGAGCAATGATCTGGAAGATCATATCAAATCTAACCTGGTCGTTGCCGGCACCAGTACTGCCGTGGGCTATGGCTGATGCACCAATTTTTTTAGCGTATTTTACGATTTCCAGGGCCTGAACGATCCTTTCCGCGCTTACGGACAAGGGATAGGTATTGTTCCTTAGAACATTTCCGAAGATCAGGTACTTAACCACGCTTTCATAAAAGGTTTGTACCGCGTCCAGGGAGACATAAGAACTGGCACCAAGCTGTAGGGCCTTTTCTTCAATTACCGCAATCTCTTCTTTGGAGAATCCCCCGGTATTAACGCTTACAGCGTGTACCTCGAACCCCTTTTCTTTTGAGAGGTATCTGGCGCAATAGGAAGTGTCAAGGCCACCGCTATAGGCTAGAACTAATTTTTTCATTTGGCTTTCTTTTTAAGGAACAACTGTTCCTTGATACTTTTTAATCTTTTGAAGGCTTTGCTGTTCACCTTGTCTTTTTTGATTTTCGTTTTGTCGCTGGGGTCGTATAACATGCCGGTACACAAGCACATCTTTTGTTCGGTCCGTGTAAGGACGTCAAAATTCTTGCAGGTCTGGCAGCCTGTCCAGAAGTCAGGATCATTGGTCAGTTCCGAAAAAGTAACTGGTTTGTAGCCGAGTTCGTAATTCATTTTCATCACGGCAAGGCCGGTGGTGATCCCGAATATTTTAGCATCCGGGAACTTTTTCCTGGAGAGTTCAAAAATGGCCTTTTTGATCTTTTTGGCCAGTCCCTGATTTCGGTAATCCGGATGTACTATCAAGCCGGAATTGGCGACGAATTTCTTATGCCCCCATACCTCGATATAACAGAAACCCGCAAAATTCTCCTCATCCAATGCGATGACGGCGTTGCCGTTAACGAGTCGTTTTATGATATAATCGGCGGACCTTTGTGCTATACCGGTACCGCGGACCTTCGCAGATTCGCTTATGGTATCGCTTATGATCTGAGCGTACTTTATATGTGATTCGTTAGCAATAACAATGTTCATTGCTTAAATATTTAAACTGAAAACTGAAAATTTGAAACTAAGAGCTAAGTGAAAATTGCGGAAATGGACTCACCTATTTCCAATACCAGGATACACCCTTACGGGCGGCGGCGGAAGGGTACAAAAGCAGGTGCTGGCACTAATGCCGGAAGTAAATCTAAAATGTGCGCTTCTGTTTTCATTATCGGTCAAATGTACAAATTAAATTGAAATAGCCTGTTTTGCGCTTTAATTTTTGCGAAATAGCAATTTTTGGCCTCTCAACCTGATAATTTCGTAGAGTAAAATTCCAAACACAACAAAATATTCAATAAACAGTAAACCCAGGTTTTCACGAAAATCAGGGTTGGAATAGGCAGAATAACTCAATATGATCACGGCCGACCAGAAGATCGGAAATCGAAATTCCGTAAAAATGGCCAATACGATAAGGAAAATAATATACCAGGGATGTACGGTAGCTGAAAGGAAGAAATGCAGCGCCAGAACAAACAACATGGACGTAATAAGGATCTGCAACTTTTGATTCTTCCTCAGAAAGCTAATGATCAGTACGGTGAGAATTACCAGTAGCGGAGTAACCTTACCATAGCTTTTGATAAGTTCCCAGGGCTTAGCCTCAAACTGCAGGCCCACCTTTTTCACCGCATTGTATATCCCGGCATTGAATTCAAAGTTCGAAAACCAAAGTGTTATGGTATCCGAATAATTGGCCAGAAACGCCGGATCGTAAAAGGGGACAAAAGTGAGCAGAATAACCAGTCCGATAATTCCATAGAACAAAAAACTCCTTTTCCAGGGAAAATGCTTGAGGAAAAGCGGGAGAAATATTAGCGGAACCAGTTTTATCGAAATGGAAAGTGCATAGACCACTGCCGCCCAGGCCCACTGTTTAACGGAAAGCAGGTGAAGCGCCCAAACGAAGAAAAAGAGCATGACCCCTTCAAAATGCAGGTTTCCTGTGAGTTCAATGATCACCAGCGGATTCAGAAAATACCAAAAGATCAGGTGAGGAGAACGATTTAGGTGCTTTAGCAACTGCCTGCCGAAGAAAAAGATGCCCACATCTGCCAAAATGATCAGGCTGCGCATGGCGATGACGGTCCCTAAAATGGTTTTCCCACCCAAAAGGGTACAGATATAAAAAAAGAACTGATTAAGGGGAGGGTAGTTGCTGTAATGCCTGGCGCTCAACTCTCCCATTCCCGAGTGTAAGGCGTCCGCGTTTGCAAGGAGGAATTCCGGATCGCTTATGAGTTCATCAGGGAGGAAGAGATAGGGATTTACTCCAATGCCGAGCAGTTCTCCATCCCATATGAACCGATAAAAGTCTTGAGAAAGGTTTGGAATAGCCAGGAGGAAAACCAGTCTAAAGAGGATGCCTACCAGCAGCAAAAACCTGAAATTCCATTTCTGGAACTGTATCAGCTTAAAACAAAAAAAGAACAGCACTGCAAACAGGCCGATCATTTTCATGAACTCTGTGCGGACCAGGTCGTAAGCAAATACCGCATATAGCAGGCCACTTGCCAAGGCCAGGACCATGGAAAGCCTGTGAAGCTTCCAGAATATAAGTATACGGTTTTGCACTGTTCACTAAGGTTAGGTCAGTGCAAATAACAGAAAAATAGAGAGAATTACCTATTGTGGCATCAAAGCTATAAGATTCTTAAATAGTTTTCCAGGCATCTCAAGAAGTCACATGATGTCGGAAAGTATTAGACCAGTGAAACTTGCATAGATTTAATTCCATTCGCGGTTGATTTCCGAAAGTTTAGTGCGCAAGAGGTCCAAAAGTTTGATGCTCTTGTTGCGCTTAATCTTATACTTAAAACACGACTTTAAAAATCCTATATTACACTATTAGTAAAAATGTAGTAGAAAGGCATTTATACAAAGCATTCTTTTGTTTATAAATTAAGATCCAATGTACAAAACGATATGGGTTAGAGGTCGGATGTTGCTTACAAGCACGTTGCTGGTTGGTATTTTAGTTGGACTGAATGGCTGCAAAAGGAACACAAAAGATTACAGTCATATCAGTTTTACATTATCTGAGGACCAATTAAAGGAATATGAGTATGATATTGACCATAAGGGCATCATTTCCGGTCTGAACAGTGAATCGATTCAAGTTGGAGAGAAAATCTATAAATCCAATTGCATTACTTGCCATGGAGATATGGAAGCTGATGGTTCTATTCCAACTTCATTAAAGTTCTGGTCCCAAGAATTTAAGGTTGGAAGTGACCCCTATTCCATGTACCAGGTCGTTACCCGAGGATTTCAAACTATGCCACCCCAGGTACTCATGACCCCAAAGGAGAAATACAGTGTAATCCAATACATTCAAAACAACTTTATAGAAAAACATAATAGGGAACAATTCGTCCGAATTGATGATACCTATTTAAATAGCCTTCCTAAAGGGTCCACCCAGGGCCCCGAATCTGACAACAACCAAGCATGGGCCTCCATGGACTATGGAGATTTTTTGATCAATACCTATGAATTGGCAGACAGTACTGCCTCAGAACGCAATATCAACAATAGACATAACCCCATTCCCGATGAAGATCTCTCCAATTCAAATTTTGCCTACAAAGGGATCGCTATACGGTTGGACAGAGGAGAAGGCGGGATAGCCGAGGGCAAATACTGGATGATTTTTGATCATGACCTGTTAAGAGTAGCTGGTGGTTGGTCTGGTGACGGCTTCATAGATTGGGAAAATATTTTGTTCAATGGAAAACACAATATTTACCCTCGTACGGTTGGCAAGCTTCATTTCAGCAATCCCATTTTACCGGGAGTTGCCCACCCACAGTCCAATACATTTGATGACCCCAGGTTCACCGCACGCGACAATAGAAAATTTGGGCCACTTCCCAAAGACTGGGGCAGATTAAAAGGGATTTACCATCATAACGATGATGTTGTGATCTCATATTTTGTGGGTGATGCCCAGATCCTGGAATTATTGGGATTGGAATTCGTTGATGGTCAACCAGTTTTCGTCCGAAACATCCATGTGACCAACACTTTCGACCATAATTTAAAACTTCACATTGCTCCAAAAAATATCACAGTTGCTGTCAAAGGTGAAGGAGCTGAACTACAAACTTTGAATGGGCAACATTATGTAGAAGTGGATGGAAATCAATTCAGAAAATTTAAGATCTATATAGCCCAACAAGGAACAATTTTGGACAAGCAGTGGGTCAATGACTCCCCATCGCCTCAAGAATTGTTAGAGCTTACAAAAGGAGGAAAAACCCGTTATCCGGAAGTATATCCCACGAAAGTCGCGACTTTTCAAGATCACGGAGCGTTCGAAACGCAAAAAATTACCGCTCCGGTGACCAACAAATGGAACAGTCGCCTACAATTGAGCGGCATCGATTTCTTTAAAGACTCAAGCAAAGCGGTGGTCTGTAGCGTAGGTGGGGATGTTTGGCTGTTGGAAGACCTTCTGAGCAACGATACGGTCACCTGGAGAAGAATTGCATCTGGTTTATTTCAGCCCTTGGGTATCAAGGTGGTTGATGAGGAAGTATTTGTGATATGTCGCGATCAGTTGGTAAAACTGGTCGATTTGAACGGAGATGGTGAAACGGATTATTACGCGAGTTTTAATAACGACCATCAAGTTACCGAACACTACCATGAATTTGCCATGGGACTTCAAATTGACCCCGAAGGCAACTTTTATTATGCAAAAAGCGGTAGACATGCCAGGGAAGCATTGGTCCCACAGCATGGCACATTATTAAAGGTGAGTCGTGACGGCACCTCCACTGAAATATTGGCCAATGGTCTTCGTGCAGCCAACGGTGTCTGCATAAACCCGGACGGGAGTTTTATGGTTACCGATCAAGAAGGGCATTGGAACCCTATGAACCGAATCAATTGGATAGACATAAACAAAAAAGATGGCTTCTACGGAAATATGTATGGTTATAATCCGCCAAAAGACTCTACTGATGCCGGAATGGTTCCACCTTTGGCCTGGGTAGACAAAAAATTGGATAGATCACCATCAGAATTGGTGTGGATAGATTCAGAAAAATGGGGGCCATTGAATGGCAGTCTTTTAAATCTTTCCTATGGATATGGTACCGTTTTGCTCGTGCCGCACAGCAAGGTAAATGGACAACTACAGGGCGGTTTGGTCCAGCTTCCCATCGTGCCATTTGAAACCGGTGTAATGAGAGGTAGATTCAATCCCTCTGACGGAAAATTATATGCCTGTGGAATGGCCGCGTGGGGTACTCAGCAATCGGTATTACCCGGAGGCCTTTACAGGGTAGGTTATACCGGGGAGCCCGTTTACGCCCCTCTCGATGTCATGATAACTGATAAAAGTATCATGTTGAAGTTTTCGGATGAACTCAACAAAACTTCCATCAAAAAAGACAACTTTGAAGTGAAGACCTGGGAATTGATTCGATCAAGAAAGTATGGCTCAGAGCACTATAATGAAAAGTCATTGCGTATAACCGATGTAAGACTACGGTCGGATAACAAGACCATTGTTTTGGATGTAAATGATCTGGAGCCCGTTTGGCAAATTGAAATATCGTATAACATCCAGGGAGCGTCCAACGAAAAGGTGGAGAATAAGATTCAATATACCCTGCATCACCTGGTAACGACCACCGATGTAACTTCAAAATAATAATGCCAAACGAGTTTAAGCCTTGGCTGTCAGGGACTTGAAGAATACAAAACCAAAACCGAGGAACAGCATAAAATGAAAAGGAAATAAACCGTAATCATTTAAGGGGATGGCGCTGTACATTCCGAAGAGGAAATACACCATCAGGGCAAATTCCAGTATCATATTGGGCGACAATTTCTTGGCCAGATACTTATTGCCTTTCCAACTGTCTGTAAGATTGTTGATATTGAATTTCGGGGTGCGAACGAATTCACTTCGTTTCCCCATATGGCCTTCAAGAACCGCGACACTATTGTGCAACGAAAAGCCGAGGGCCACAGAGAAAAAGGTAAAAAAGAGTTTTATATAATCGACGAAATTGTCAAAACTGCTTCCCTGTATACTCTTGTAGGTAAACCAATAGCAAATGAAAAGTATGATGGTACTGATGATGAAAAAGCTGGTCACCTCAAAAACCCAACCCAGGTGGCCGTAGATGTTTTTGATGTAAAGCATAGGGATGCTCAATACAGAAACGAGGAAAACACAGAGGAACATGGAACTGTTCAGCAGGTGCATTACCCCATGGAACTTGGTTTTTAGTGATATGTTCTTAGCCGAAATAACACTCCAAACGGATTTTCTAAAGTTTTCAGCCCCTCCCTTATTCCATCGGAACTGCTGAGAACGGGCCGCACTGATCACTACAGGCAATTCCGCAGGGGTTTCCACGTCTTCCAGGTATTTGAATTTCCAGTTCTTCAGTTGCGCGCGGTAGCTTAGATCCAGGTCTTCAGTAAGGGTATCTCCTTCCCAGTTACCGGCATCTAAAATGCACTGCTTACGCCAGATGCCTGCCGTACCGTTAAAGTTGATAAAGTGTCCTTTGGAGTTTCTTCCTACCTGTTCCAGGGTAAAGTGTGCATCCAAAGCGAATGCCTGAATCCTGGTCAGGGTAGAATAATCGCGGTTGATATGCCCCCAACGGGTCTGTACTACCCCAATTTCTTCGTCTTTGAAGTAGATCACTGTCTTTTTAAGCCAATCGGGATCAGGAAGGAAATCAGCATCAAAGATGGCAATGAAGTCGCCCTTGGCGATATTCAATCCTTCTTTAAGAGCTCCTGCTTTAAAGCCTTCCCTGTTCTCGCGACGTATGTGTTGGATATCCAGACCGGTTGCCTGAAGCGCTTTTACCCTTTCCGCGGTTTCCACTACGGAATCGTCTGTGGAATCGTCCAGTACCTGGATTTCCAGTTTGCTCTTTGGATACTCGATCTTGGCTATATTGTCCAGCAACCGCTCTACTACATATTTTTCATTGTAGATAGGAAGTTGTATGGTTACAAACGGAATTTCTTTAGGGTCTAAGAGATTGAATTTTGGAGCAACTTCGTTCCTTTTTTTCTGACCCAAATAGTTTACCAGAAGGTTCAATTGAGCCAAACTGTAAAAGAAGATCAATAATAATGCAACTGTGTAGATTGCAATGATGATGTAAGCAATTGTTAGTCCCATATTATTTTAAGCTGTATTTAAATATCCACCCCAATATTTTTACGCCTGCAAATATACTACCTTTTACGGTTCCAGATACCTTAGACACCCCAATTCTTTTTTTGTAATGTACTGGTACTTCGATATATGTCAGTTTCCTTTTAATCGCTTTCAGCTGCATTTCCACTGTCCAGCCGTAGGTCTTGTCCTCCATTTCCAGTGTTAACAACTTCTCATATTTTATTGCTCTAAACGGCCCAAGATCGGTAAATGTTGCCCTAAAAAGCAATTTCATGAGAAAGGTAGCCAGCCAATTCCCAAAAACCTGTTGGGGCGTCATGGACCCTGCTTCCCTGAATTCCGGTACCCTGGCCCCTACAACAAAATCAATTCCTTCGTCTAAGATCGGAGCCACCAATTTGGTCAGCTCCTCAGGGTAATCGGAATAGTCTCCGTCGATAAATACGATGATATCCGGCTTTTTGGATTGTTTGGCAACATATTCCATGCCCTTAAGGCAGGCATATCCGTAACCTTTTCGGTCTTCGGATAGTACGGTAGCCCCTGCATTCGTTGCATTTTTTATCGTATCGTCCGTGGAATTGTTGCTGACTACAATTATTTCAGAGACCGTATCAGGAATATCCTGTATTACCTTCGCAATAGAATCCGCTTCGTTAAAAGCTGGAATAATAACCTTTATATCCGCCATTATTTTAAATCGGACAATTTGTTTTCCTTTTTAAAGCTACTAAAGGTATACCATTCCTTGATTCTTTTTCCATTAGAATATTTTACCGCAGAGTTGAGTTTCTCATCCTTATACTTCAGGCAATAGCCGTTTTTCTTCCCATTGCTCAGCTGGCATTTGTGATTGACACGGCCATTTTCATCATAAAAAAGCCACCAATCCGCCTTTTTGCCGTTTTTGTAATGGCCTTCGCTGGATAACTTTCCGTTATCCTCATAGAAATACCAATAATTCTCCCGTTGATTATTCTTGTAATGCCCTTTTTGAGCGATGGCGCCATTGGGGTGATAGTGTTTCCAATAATCGGACTTTTCACCCATCTTTAGCCAGCCTTCGGACTTCAATTCCCCGTTTTGGTAGTAATCCCTGTGGTATAATTTCAAAGCGTCTAAGTCCTCTGCCAGGGGAAGCAGGAGAAATAGGAACCCGAAAAGCGCTTTGAGGACCATGACCTTTTTTTAGGTATGTCGCAAAACTTTGCCTCAGCTAACAGATTATTTTTTATTTACGAGGGTCATCAGGTCCACATCGTTTCCGAGTAAGATCTGGTTGCCATCAATCCTGCCTTTGAGCGGGCCGTTTTCCAGTTTAAGAACCCCTCTTGGGCAGACCGCAGAACAGATCCCACATCCCACACAACTTGAGCGTACGATGTTTTCGCCTTTCTGCGCATATGCTCTTACATCGATTCCCATTTCGCAATAGGTAGAGCAATTGCCGCAGCTAATACACTGACCGCCATTGGTGGTGATTCTAAACCTGGAGAAAAGCCGCTGCTGGAATCCTAGAATGGCTGCCATAGGGCATCCGAAACGGCACCAGACCCTGTTTCCGAAGACCGGGTAGAAGCCTGTCCCAATTACCCCGGAGAAAATACTGCCGATAAGAAATCCGTAAGACTTTCTGAGGGTCTCAGATTTGAATAAGAATATATTGTTGTCGCCACTAAAATAGTGGAAGCCTATTAGCGCCATGATTATAATAAAATACCCGATAGCCCCATACTTTGCATCTTTCTTGAATTCATCCCGCTTAAAAACCATTACCAGGACAAAAATCACGGTGATCAAACTGGCCACACCGATCAGGAAAGTACTTTTTGTAAGCCAGTATTTGCTGGTATCGTTACCGAGATAGGAGTAGATCACTGCCGTGGTCATCAATGTAACAAATACCACTACACTGTGAACCACCCATCTTTCTACCTTCCAAGCGGACAACCTTTTATCACTTAAATGCCTGAAGGGGTCCCCGGCGGTCTCTGCCAGGCCTCCGCATCCACAAACCCAGGAGCAATACCAGCGTTTGCCGTAGCGGAAGGTAAGAATAGGGGAGATCACAAAAATGGAGAGCACTCCGAATATCAGCATTGCCAGGCCAATATCGCCTGCATCTATAAAAGCATTAATGCGATAACGTTCAAAATTGTAATAGTTTAACGGCCAGACGTTTTTGAGGTCGTAATACGGCAGCTTTCCGTTAAGCCTGGCCATGATCTCCGGAATGAGAAAGGCGAATGCGGTTTGAAAGAACATCACACTGATGGTCCTGATCACCTCGTATCGGTTATGCCTGTACTTCCAGATAAACTTTACCCCAAAGGCCAAAATGGCCACGGTATACAAAGTGCCATATACAAACCATTGACTGGCAGGATTACCGCTGAGCAATCGGCTTAAGGGATCGAATAGGCCAATAACCCCGGTATTGCCACCACGTGGTGTCAGGCCAAGGTATTCCGGAAAAAAATAGAGTACAATATAAAATCCCGTAAGGGCCACCCCTGCGATCCAACCCCAGAGTCCGGCTGAGGAGATCGACTTGAACCAAACTCCATCGTTCTTAATGCCCTTGTGTTTGCTGGAATACGCCTCTTTGGAGAACCAGACCGTGCCCACGGCAATGGCGAACAAAGAAAAGCTAAGCCACAGGCCTTTATTCGGAAAATCTACATTAAAGGATGCCAAAAGCATTACGAACAATCCGGACAATCCCAGTAGGGTCGCTATTCGCTGATTCCTGGAAAGGCTTACTGGTGGTTGACCGGTAAGGGCCATGCTTTTATCATATGTACTCATAGTAATTTCTTTTAATTGCTTAATAAACTGATGGTGTTTTGCCGGATCAGGCGCTGGCAAAGATTCGTTTCCAGCTTTTTTTACGGGCTTTTATTTGTGTTCCTAGTTGAGTGTTAAAGGCAGAGACGATCTCCTCTTCGTATTTGGAATAGAATTCCGGATCAAAATTGGCGTCTTTCAGGTATTCCATGACGTGCTCAACGGAACGTTTTTCATTCAGCCAGCGATCAAAGGTCTCGTGGCGCATGCGGATCCCGAAAGTGTTGATCCCCAAAAATTCTTTGGTGTCTTTGTGATACGAAATGGTAATACAAAGCTTTTCTGTGGAGTGCCTCCAGTGGAATTGCTCTTCATAATCCTTTCTTCCCCTGGCGCTAAAGACCCAGCCGTAGGTCTGATACTCGATATCGAGAAACTTGGCTGAATTGAACCAGTGACCGGGTTTGTACTGAATGCGATTCCCACAGATGGTCTGGGCGACGGTTTCCCCCATCATCCGACCGGTATACCAAACCGCTTCTATGGGGCGACGGTTTCCAATGGCCTCGTGCTGTTCGGCACAATCCCCTATAGCGTAAACTCCATCGATATTCGTCTCCAGGTAGCGGTTCACTTTTACACCTCTTCCCAGCTCAATTCCGGAGTCTTTCAGGAAGTTTATATTCGGTGAAACACCAGGGGTAATACCAACCATATTACAGTCGATGGTATCTCCCTTATCTGTAGTAACAGCTCTTACCCTTCCGTTTTCGTCCGGAAGGATCTCGACGAGATTGGTATCCAACCTGAGATCTATATGGTGTTCCAGTATATGTTCGTTGATCATTTTAGATTCGCCATCCGGCAATACGCCATCCCAAAAATTCTTTTCCCGGACCAGGAAGGTAACCGGGATATCCCGGCTCCTCAACATTTCTGCCAATTCTATACCAATTAGGCCTCCTCCTACGATCACAGCTCTTTTGCAGATGTCCTTATTGGGGGCGTTTACCTCCAGCAGGTCCAGGTCTTGCTTGGAATACAGACCCTGTACCCCGTGAAGATCCTGTCCCGGCCAACCAAATTTGTTCGGTTTGGATCCGGTGGCGATGATCAGCTTATCGTATTGGAATACTCTGGAGTTTTCCAGTAGTACCTCTTTTTTCTCAACATCTACCTGGGTAACATAACCGCGAACCAATTCAATTCGGTTCTTATCCCAAAACCAATCTTCGTAGGGCTTAATGTGTTCGTATTTCATATGCCCCATATAAACATACATCAGTGCGGTACGGGAGAAGAAATGGTCCGTCTCTGCTGAGATCATAATGATCCTCTTATCAGACATTTTTCGGATGTGCCTGGCAGCAGATACCCCGGCAATACCATTTCCTATAATGATAATGTTTTCCATGTTGATTGAAAAGTTGATGTGGTTTCTGTCGATCTTAAAGATAAGAACTTAACATTTAGAATCAATTTAGAATAAATATAAATACCTTGACTTTTGTAAGGTTTTGCAGCACTTTTCGAACGTCTAATGCATTGATTTAGAAAGTCTTAAATAAATCATAAATTTGCCCCCTTTTTGTAGGGGATCAAAAATTAATGCGACCTAGGCGGCATTGAAACACTAACAAATCGCATAGCATGAAAAATCTAGTATTTGTATTCGCAATAATGATCTCAGGCCTTATGACCTCAGTTCAGGCTCAAGGCACTTCGGAATTTTTTACCAAGGCAGACAGCTTTTTTAAGACGTACGTAAAGGATGGGCGTGTAGCTTATAAGGATATCAAAGCAAAGCCTGCTGAACTTGATGAATTGCTGCGGATGGCACAGGGGATATCGGTCTCTGAAAATGATGCCGCCAATTATCAGGCTTTCTGGATCAACAGTTACAACCTTTTGGTTATCAAGGGAATTGTAGATAATTACCCGGTAAAATCACCCCTGGATATCGGTGGTTTTTTTGACAAAAAGAAATACGAAATAGGAGGAACGAGTACAACCCTTAACGATCTGGAAAACAAATTGCTTCGGGCGAGATTCCCTAAAGAACCCAGGTTTCACTTTGTACTGGTATGTGCCGGTCTGGGTTGCCCTCCGATCATCAGTCAGGCCTATTTGCCAAACACCCTGGACGATCAACTTCAAACCCAAACAAAGAAAGCCCTGAACGACCCCAACTTTATCAGGGTGAACAAGAACAAAGTCAAGATCTCACAGATCTTTGAATGGTATAATGAAGACTTTGTACAGGATGGCCAGGACCTGGTAAGCTTTATCAATAAATACAAAGAAGACAAATTACCTGAAAAGGCGAAGGTTTCCTACTATACCTACGACTGGACTCTCAACGACCGCTAAAAAAATACTTAATCACTTAAATTCTAAAAAATGAAAACGATCTCAAGAGGACTCCTAATGTTGGGAGTATTTCTAGCCCCTTTTATGGGTTCTTCCCAGGACAACACGGGCAATGATCCTCAACCTCAAAGTAACATACAGCAATACACCCCTTCCAAACTGATCGGTAAAGGGCAGTGGGACCTCAAATGGTTCAACAACCTCTATACCCAGACAGAAAGTACCTTTACAGATGGTCGGGAACGGAGGCAGACCTTTTTTACTTCCACCCTGGAGGCTTATACCGGTATTGGAAATAACAAGCGGTGGAACATTGGAGGAATCCTCAGATTTCGTTCAAATGTGGTTAATGACAGGAGCGCTTTGGATGTATTCAGTTTTGACGGAGAAGAAGGCACAGCCAGATCCGGGTTAACAGCAATTGCGCCTTCCGTAAAATTTGTGCCTATTGCTTCCCTGAGTAATTTTTCCATTCAGAGTTCGCTGTTTATCCCATTGATCGACAACGAAACGGAAAACGATGTCTTTTTGGAGCAAAATGGTTTTGTATGGCAGAACCGGCTATTTTACGATTACACTTTCCCCGGAAATAAATGGCAGTTATTTTCAGAGCTGACCACCGAACTTAATTTTGGAGATGAGGACAAGAGCTTTGCCAACAACAGTCTGAATCTGAACCCTGGATTGTTCCTAAGTTATTTTCCGAGTTCTAAGTTCACCGTACTTGTGCTGGCACAACACTCCCAACGCATTGATCTGGGGAACAATTTTGCCCAGGATTTTACGGCTCTTGGAGGAGGTGCCAAATATCAGTTGACGGACGAATTGAACATTGAAGCCCTTTATACCAATTTTGTACGTGGTAGCAATACCGGCCTGGGAGAAACATTTAACATTGGATTACGCGCTATTTTTTAGCACAAATCGATAAATACCTTATTTTAGAAGTCTTAAACCACTTGCAATGCGAAGGTTAGGACTTCTTTTTTTATGCCTTTTGCAATTTTCCTGTACGAGTCAGGTTATGGAGAAGATCAATGGGGTGAGTTTTGTGGCCTCGCGGAACAAGGCGCTACAGACTCATGTAGATGAGGTTATGAGGATAAACGCCAATCACGCTGCTGTGATGCCGTTTGGGTTTATCCGCGACATTCATTCGCCGGAGATCATTTTTGATACGGACCGTCAGTGGTTCGGAGAGACCAAGCAAGGTGCCAAACAGTATATTGAGATGCTCCATAAAAACAATATTGAGGTAATGCTTAAGCCTCAGATCTGGATATGGAGGGGAGAGTTTACCGGTACCCTGATCATGAAATCCGAAGAGGACTGGAAGACCCTGGAAGAATCCTATGACAAGTTTATGCTTACCTATGCCAGGGTGGCCCAGGAAACTAATGTGGCGGTACTTTGCATTGGTACTGAGCTGGAGAAATTTGTAATTAACAGGCCTGAATACTGGAAAGGACTGATCAATAAGATACGGGCGATCTACAAGGGTAAGCTAACTTATGCCGCCAACTGGGATGAATACAAACGCACCCCCTTCTGGGAAGCTCTGGATTATATTGGGATCGATGCTTATTTCCCGCTGTCCGAATCAAAAACACCCTCTGTAGAAGAACTGAAAGCGGGATGGAAACCCTGGAAAGAGAAGATAGCGTTACTTGCTAAAAAGGTAGGTAAGCCGGTGCTTTTTACTGAGTTTGGGTATCGCAGCATGGATTATACTGCCAAAAAACCCTGGCTTGTAGACGAAAATGAGGAAAGGGTTAATCTCAATGCCCAGGCCAATGCGAAACGGGCCATATTTGAAGAGTTCTGGAAGGAGGATTGGTTCGCCGGGGGCTATGTCTGGAAATGGTTTATAGATCACAAAAGAGTTGGAGGAGCCCAGGATAATAGATTTACTCCTCAGAATAAACCTGCCCAGGAAATCATAAAGAAATACTACAGTTCCTATTGAGTTGCATTTTCCTGAATTGAATTTGTAATTGTGAACTTTCTGTTAGCTGAATGCCCTATCTTTAAGCGGTTAAAATTTTAACCTGCTGTGATAAAGAAACTTCCTCTTCTGTGCTTGCTGTGTTGTGCTACCTGGAGTTTCTCCCAGGACGGTCGGATACTAGACGTAAAGATCCAGGGAAACAAGCGCCTTAAAACATCATTCATCAAAAATCTGGTTAGGGTAAAACCGGGGATGGAGTTAGATTCCACTATGCTGAACCAGGATGTGGAAAGATTGAAACGCTTACCCTCTGTCTCACACGCCTATTTCCAGGTTTTTTCGTCCATAGATGGCATGCATAATGTCTTTTACAATGTGGAAGAGAATTTTACGCTTATCCCCTTCGCCAATGTCTACACTTCTACCAACGATGAGTTCGCTTTTAGAGTGGGTCTTCAGGAGTTTAATTTTTTAGGCAGGAATATTACCCTTGGAGGATTTTATCAGTACGACATATTTAACTCCTACGGCATAAATATCAGGGCGCCTTATTTATTCAGCAATAAGTTGGGTATGGAGGTCAATTACAAGGATTTTACCACCCAGGAACCTGTCTTTTTCGAGGACACCACGGCAGACTACCGCTACAACAACAAAGGATTTGAGGTACTGGGGATCTATGAACCGAACTTTAAAAACAGGTTTGAATTGGGATATAGCTGGTTTACTGAAGACTATCAATATCTATTTGGTTTTACCAGCCCGGAGGTGCCGCAGCAACTCAACGTAGACAAATCTCTGTTCAAGCTGATCTACAATTACGACAACATCAGTTATTACTACCAGTACTTATCTGGTTTTAGGAGTACACTGAATTTCCAATATGTGATCAGTACGGATATACAGCTTCCGGAGTTCCTGATCGGCTTCAACGATTTTGTATACTTTAAACGTGTGGGCAAAAAGGGCAATTGGGCCAACAGATTGCGCCTTGGACTGGCCAGTAATGTAGATTCTCCTTTCGCCCCCTTTACCGTGGATAACAATTTGAATATCCGAGGTGTGGGGAACACCATCGACAGGGGCACAGGAGCCATCGTACTAAATACTGAATACCGGCATACCTGGATAGACAAAGACTGGTTCGTGCTGCAAAGTAATATCTTCATTGATGGGGGTTCCTGGAGGAATCCTGGCGGAGATTTTAGTGATTTTGGGGATGATCAGAACATTCGGGTTTATCCCGGTTTGGGACTGCGGTTCATTCACAAAAGGATCTTTAATGCTGTTTTTCGTATTGATTATGGCTACGGGATAACTAAGGAAGCCAGCCGGGGAATAGTTTTTGGTATAGGACAATACTTCTAAAAGACCAGGGACGAAAACCATCTGCCGATTGTTGAATACTCCGTTAATTAATTCTGGAAATTGCCGTGTTTGCGGTTGTTGTGTTCTCTAATTTTGTGGGATATATGCACAATTTTAGGCATTGTTTTTGAGTTTATAAGATAGAACCGTTTCCTTAAACTATGAACACTATATCTATGAAGCGGAGATGCGCCTCGCTTCTCTTCCCAATTTTTCTTTTTCCTCTTTTCGGAGCCTTCTCTCAGGATTCCTTACCCGCTGTAGTGGCCGAGAAAGGTGACGGGATATATTCGCTGTTGCGAAAACAAGGGGTGAACCCCTATGAGTTATACGACGATTTTGTGGAATTGAATCGGGAGAATCTCAGGGATAGCATCCACCTATACGAGGGAAAGTCCTATTTAATACCTACCGCGGAACTCGATACCTTAGACAAGGCAGGGTCAGAGGTCAAAGTAGCAACAGAAACAAGGCCTGTTAAGGGAATCGCTTATCCGATCTTTGGGGATGAACACGCCATAGTGGAGCCTAAGAGTACCCGCCTTCAGGGAACTGTTTATTATGTGATCGCGGGCCACGGAGGTCCGGATCCCGGTGCTGTCACTAATTATGTAGGTAAGCAGATCTCTGAAGATGAATACGCCTATGATATTAGCCTGCGCCTCGCCAAAGAACTGCTTTCCCACGGGGCAATGGTATACGTAATTATTCGCGATCCGAATGACGGTATCAGGGACGAACGCATACTGGAAATGGATAAGGACGAGGTCACTTACCCTAACAAAGCCATCCCATTAAACCACAAGGCACGCCTGGATCAGCGGGTGAAAGCGGTAAACAAATTATACATGAAGCACAAGGGCAAACACCAACGCCTGATCGTGACACATGTGGACAGCCGGAGTAAAGGCCAGAATATCGATGTGTTCTTTTACCATCACGAAAACAGCAAAAGTGGTAAGAAACTGGCAGAGAGTATTCATAAAACCTTTGAGCTTAAATACCGGAAATACCAGCCCAATAGAACGTATACCGGAACTTTTAGTGATCGCAGTAATTTGTACCTGGTTAGAAAGACCCTTCCCGCCATGGCTTATATAGAAATTGGTAACATCAACAACAAAAAGGACCAACGCCGCATTCTGGACCCGGACAATCGGCAGGCCCTGGCCAAGTGGATCAGCGAGGGAGCCTTATTGGATTACGAGAAAAATAATCCCACCAGAACTACCCGCTAATACCAGGCTGTCATATGTACTTTGCCCCTTTTATTCCGGTTTGTTGAATATGGATCTGTCAATCTCCTGGTTGAACTTAATATTCGTCCAATTGGTGGTGATCCATTCGTCTCCTTTTACATTTCCGTCCCAATCCGCTTTGATGTATTTCCGCTTGCTCGGAATTTGGATCCCATCAACGGTTTCGTATTCCATGACCATTAGGCTGGGTTCGGCTATTCCAAAGCCCATTACGGTAAAGAGGAACTGATCTATCCGCTTGGTTTCTTTGTTGATGTAAAGGACGTAAGTGTCCTGGGCATCTCCTACGTTTTCGCCATAACTGATGCGCACCAGTTCATAGTCTTTTCCATTGACTTTCTTAGTTCCCAAATGTTCGTAATTGATGCCATCGTCCAGTAGTTTAAAGAACATACTAAACCAGTAGTAATTTGTTTTGCGAATAAATCTCGAAAAATTATTTGCCTGTTCGTTATCCGAAAGTTGCCCGTTTACGGTAACCCAGGCTTCATTCCCGTCAAAGCCTTCCACCACCTTCTCCCCCTCAGGAGCTGTCATGGTGTGCGCACTGTAGACCGCGTGAGACAATTCTCCATTGAAGACATAGGTCTCATGCGCTATCAGCGTTAGGGGAAGAATTCCGTTTTGGTATTCGTAGTCATAGCTGACATTTTTAAGGCGATAAAAGTTTTTCTTCCCGCCTACGGTCTCTATCATTTCCGTAACCAATTGTTTAGCATCCTGTGCGCTGACGGCAATAGGTACAAATGCGAGGATCAATACTAATATTCCGGTTATTGTTTTCATTGTTTGTGGATTAAAGTGATGTTTTTTTGTTGTGAAGGTAGTCGTAAATGGAGCTAAAATCTTTCTCGGCGTACCCACTTTGTTTGGCAAGAGCATAAACCTCCTTGGCCAGGTTAAGTGAAGGCATGGCCACGCCCTGCTCATAGGCAGTATTGCTCACAAGCTGCAGGTCTTTTTGTAGCCATTGCAGGGGAAAATTGGCTTCGTAATCGCCGCTTTCGAATTTGGGCCGTACCAGGCTGAGGTAAGGAGCCGCAACAGGAGTGTTTAAAAGCACATCAAAAAGAGTCTTCCCGGGAAGCCCCATTTCTTTGCCCAGGACCAGGGCCTCAGCGAAGGCCAGCATGGATTGTCCCAAGAGGAGGTTGATCAGCATTTTCATATCCGAGCCCTGAGCGGATTCACCCAGGTGTAGTATTTTCCGTCCCATGACTTCCAATAAGGGTCTCACTCGGGACAGGTCCTCTGGCTCTGCGCCAACAAGGAATAGCAGTTCCCCCTTCTCCGCAGGGCCTTTTGTACCAGCCACAGGAGCGTCAACGTAGCTAATTTCTTTTTCCGCTGCCCGCATTTTCAATTCCCGGCTAAGGGATGGGTTTATCGTACTGCAATTCACCCAAATCGCCCCGGCTTTTATATCGCTTAAAAAACCATTGGCACCTACAGCCAGATCGCTGACCACCTCTGGAGTGGATAACATGCTAATAACAATATTCCGACCCTTTACCGCTTTGTTGGCATCATCAGCCCATTTTGCGCCCTTATCCAGTAGATTTTGTCCTTTATCTTTTGTCCTGTTGTGAATGACAAGTTGATATCCCGCATTCTGTAAATTGGCGGCCATCCTACTGCCCATAATGCCTAATCCTATAAAAGCAATTGTATCCATATCTTTATTTTTTAGCAAAATTGATGTATTTGGAAAGGCTAAAATGAGGGCTAAGAATAAAACTGGTGGTTTTCGGTCAGATTCTTAAATGAACATATTTTTTCTGTACTGCAGTTGGAATTGTTTTGGAGAACTGCCGTACTTTTTGTGAAAGGCCTTGATAAAATGCGATATGTTCTCGTAGCCTACAGCCAGCTTTACCTCGTTGACAGACAGTGTGGAATGTCTCAGGAGCGAGGCTGCTTTCCTGAGTCTCTTTTCAATTAACCACTGCTTGGGAGAACTGTGAAACCTTCGCTTAAAATCGCGTTGGAAGGTAGAGATGCTTCTTCCGGTCAGATAGGCGTAGTCTTTTATGTCCAACGGCTTGTCATAGTGTTCGTCCATGAAGGCCTTCAGGCTTTTTTTGTTCCTTTTTTTGAGGGCTTTCAGCCTGTTTACAAAGTCTTCTCCCTGAGGGGACAGGCTTAGCAGGTGAAGCAACTCCAGAAGTTTGGGAGTGGTAAACTGATGGTGGTTCTTTCCCCGATAAAGAGCGCTAAGATTGTCTGCAAACAAGCGAAGGTCATCATTGTGAGGGATAAGCAGTAGTTCCCCGGAAGCTTTATCAACATCAGGATCAAAACGTTCCAGAAAAGTATCTGTCAGCGTTTCGTCAAAGAAAAAGACCATCGCTTCAAAGAATTCATCCTGAGGGATGATATCCGAGATCATATACAGGCCTTTCGGAATAAATACGAAGTGGTTCTTAGGAACACGGAGCAGTTGACCATCCACCGCCTCCACTTGCAGGCTGCCGTTGCGGACATAGGTAAGGGCATGAGCGGCAAGATAGCGTTCGTTCTGAAGATCTGCCTGGCTTACCTTTTTCAGGATCACAGCCGAAAGGCCGTCTACCAGGACTTTTTCAATATTAGGGTGTTGATAGAATGCTTGAGGGACAACTTTCATCAAAAGCTAAATTGCAGATTTTGAACCAAAACAAATGGCGCTTTTTTCTAAAAGTAACGATTTTAGGTCAGAACCGCTATGCCTGACCTGAGTTAAAGGATATTTCTGCGATAATACTGATACAGTTGCTCCGGACCGGCGCCTAAAAAATTCTTCAGGTGAATGATCCCAAAGTGGTATTGCAGTTTTACCAGACCCATTTTTTCGTATTTACGTGCTGAGGTCCTGACGTGCTGAGGCAAAATGGTAAAAACCGTCATTTTATAGAGTCGGCCTATGAATTCGTTGTCTTCGTAGATCACATATTCCTCATTAAATCCACTTGCTTCCTCAAAAAGTTTTGCAGTGATAAACAGGGATTGATCTCCACCACGGCAAATGCGGTAATTTATTCGGCTAAACCAGGAGAAAAAACGCAGGAACCTGCTCTTGTGATCAAATTTCATCCGAAAACAGCCTGCTTCCAGACCGTTTTGCACGGCTTCTGCAATGCGTTTATCGAAATTACGTGGAGGGAAAGTATCCGCATGCAGGAAATACAGAACTTCTCCGGTGGCGTGTTTGGCCCCGAAGTTCATTTGCTTTGCACGGCCTTTATTGGAGTGGAGTACACTTACACCATGATTTAGGGCAACTGTAACAGTGTTATCGGAACTACCCCCATCTACCACGATAATCTCCTTTACGAAATTCAGGGACTGTGCTTTTAGATGTTGCAGCAGGCTACCGATATGGGTTTCCTCATTGAGGACGGGGATAATAATACTAATATGCTGAAAACTTCTTTGCTTCATTCAAACTCCAATCGTACTTTAAATACTCTATTTTGGTTTTAGGTTGAATAGGGCCGCTGCCGTTTGCCTCCAGATAATCGATCAGGGTGCCGGATGCTGTAAAGTCCTTCTTATACCATTTAAAGATCTCCGAAAGTTGCAGCGTGTCTTCACCGATCACATTCCGACTCTTATCTTCAATGAAAGAACGTGTTACCTCTGCAAGTTGTTGTTCCATCTTCCCTGAGGTAAAGGCCTCGTTTAGAAGTTTCGGACAAGAATAGGAGGCACAATTGATCGCAAAATGAATTCGCGGCTCTCCCATTTTACGGAGGATCTTATGTTCAATCTGACCAAGGGAGATCTTGCGGTCTCCAAGCTGAATCCACTTGGTAGCCCAGGGCGCTTTAATTTCTTTAATGCTGGAAACGGGATAATTGTCCAAAATTAGCTTTACCGTTGCAGCATTGTAAAGGTTGATGTAAAAGGCCAGTCGCTCATTGGCGGAAGCCGTTTCCGCCGGCTCGTTGGCTCCAAGGTATTTCAAATAATCCGTTAAAGCCGGAAGGTCTTCTTTGAACTTGGTATACACCACGTTCCCGTCCGCGCTGACGTATTTCTTTAGAAGTTTGTCCCAGGCTGTATGATCCAATTCTTCTGTCGCCTGGGCATTAGCGGGCATTTCCCAGGAATATGCCGCTTCCGATCCGGGCAGGAAACTCAAAAAAGCCATTAGTACAAGAAGAATTCGCATCTTTTTATCTATTAAATACTTAATTGATCAGTAGCTTCCGACTTAACAACAGCCTCCGCCGTTGTAGTGCCAGGTACTTTCACTGATATGGATCTCATCGCTCTCTTTTGCCAGGGCCGCGGCGGTCTTATCGCAAACAGCAAGCGGCTGGTTCTGCAAAAGAACGTGTCCCTTATTATCGTCAAAGTATTCCTTATCCCCATAGTATATGGCGGTCTTTCCCGTAAATACGCAGGGACCGTCTTCCGGCATCGGATCTTTGATCGCGGCGATCTCTATAGATTCTATATGAACCAGTTCGTCCGTAGGATAGTGGTTCGGAGAGAGCACCCGGTAAGACCTTCTGGCCCGTATTTCTATGGTACCGAAACCAGCATCCGTCAGTACTTTGATGTAATCCTTAACGGGGATACTTCCGCTAAGGCAAAGTGCGCGAAGCCTGTCGTTATTTCTCAAAGTATCGTTCATAGGCTGCTCGCAGACCGGATCACTCATAACGAGTCTGCCGTGTGGCTTTAAGACCCGGTACATTTCTGAAACAGCTTTTCTCAGATCTTCCATCTTAAAAATGTTGAAGAGGCAGTTCTGGGCTGCAACGTCTATACTTTCATCCTCTATAGGAAGATTAAGCGCATCTCCCTTGACCAATTTTACAAAATCACTTTTGAACCAGTCATTCTCCTGTTCTGCTATTTCAAAATTCCTTCGGGAGGCTTCCAGCATTTCCGGAACGCTGTCTACCCCGGTAACCCCACCGGCCTGTCTTGAAAAATAAGCGAATTGAAGCAACTCCATGCCACCTCCCACACCAACATATAAGATCCTGGGATCGTTTACAAGGTCCTGAGCGGAAACTGTACTTCCACATCCGTAATTCATTTGCTGCATGATCTTCGGAATGGACAGGCCGGGGAACTGCCAAACCGGGCTGGTCGTACAGCAGAGGCCTACATCGGGGGTAAGCGCTGCTTCTTTGTATAAGGTGTTTGTCGCTTCTAAATAACTCATAGTGTCTTTATTAATTCTTTGAATAGTTTGATCATTTTGGGCTCTGTTTGCTCGGCGATTGCAATAATCTCCTGAATATTAATGGGTTCCAGATTGTCAGGATCACATTCATCGGTTAGCACGGAAACCGCTACTATTGGTAGTCGTAAATGATTGGCAACAATTACTTCCGGCACTGTACTCATTCCAACAGCATCAGCCCCGAGTACCTTCAGCATACGGTATTCCGCCTTGGTTTCCAATTGCGGACCGACCACTGACACATAGACCCCTTTTCTCAGTGTAATCTGCTCTTGTTCGGCAATTTCCTCAATACGCTTACGCATTTCCGGGTCGTAGGGTTCACTCATATCCACAAATCGATCTCCAAACTCCGCCACATTCTTAAACGCCAGTGGTGAACCTCCCTGCAGGTTGATATGGTCTTCGATCAGCATCATATCCCCTTTTTTGTAGCTGAGGTTGATAGCACCGGCGGCGTTAGAAATGAAGAGTTTTTGGATTCCCAGCATATGCATCACCCGAATTGGATAGGTAACATCGGTATGGTCATAACCTTCATAAAGGTGAAATCTGCCCTGCATCACCACCACCTTTTTTCCCTCCAGTTTACCATAGATCAGTTTTCCGGAGTGGAATTCTACGGTGGCCAGCGGAAAGAAGGGGATGTGGTTGTAATGGGCTTCTATCGGATCTTTGATCTCGTGTACCATTTTACCCAGGCCGGTACCCAGAACAATACCGATCTCAGGAGAGTCAAATCCTCTGTTCTTCAGGTATGTAGTGGATTCTTCAAGTTGTTTTTGCGTAAGCATAATGAATTATTTCAAAAAGGGTTTAAATGCCGGATTGTCTTTGATGTCTTCAAAGACGTCTATGTCGTTACGGGGTTCCAGTAATTTTACACTTTTCCCCTCCAGGTCTTTCAGGGTATCTGAAAGTACGGTTTCTGATCCCCAGGCCTTGTGCTGAAAAACTTCAGGGCTGAAGACCCGCATGCCAAAAAGGTAATACCCCCCATCCACGGCAGGACCCAGCACATAATCATATTCCCTGAGTAGATCGAAAGCTTTTTCAAGGTCTTCCTGGGAAAGGTCGTACATATCACTACCGATGATCATTACCCGCTCAAATCCGCTCTCAAAACCCGATTGAAAGGCGTGGTGCATCCGTTTTCCAAGGTCTGCCCCCACCTGCACTTTCTTGGTGAATCTTGAATTGTCCCAGATATCATTTTCTGCAATGCTTTCAGAGTAGTGAACTTCCCTGGCAACATTTAATTCCTTAGTGATTTCAAAAGTATGTCGCAAAAGAAATTCATATATATTCAAAGCTGCCTGGTCTCCAACGGTAGCGGCAAGGCGGGTCTTGACTTTTCCAAGTTTGGGATTTCGGGTAAAGATCAGTAGCAGGTCTTTCATTGCTACGGTATTCAGGTGAATGGACTGGGGGTCTTTCTTGTCTTCGTGGGGGTTTACAATATGCAAGGAATCGAGGGTTTTAAATTAGCCGGGGTCTTTTCACTGCCAAAATTAAAAATTTCGTGAAAAGCGTAAACTTCCTGTTCAAAACTTTAGTCGGGATAAACTTTCTCCCCTTTCTTTAGCAATTTGCCCCAGTATTCATCAAAGGCGTGTACCTTTTCGGTTTGCATGCCTTTGCGATCGTAAACTGGAAGTTCCTTGTTCTTCCATTCAAAAATACCTCCGTAAAGATTTCGGACGTTTTCATAACCCAGTACTTTTAGTGTATCGCCAATCACTTCTGAACGCACTCCAACGGAGCAATAGACGATCAGTTCTTTCTTCTTGTCCTTGATCTTCCTACTCACCCTGCCGGCCTTGAAGTCTTCATAGCCAACCCAAATGGCATTTTTAAGACGGCTTACGCGGAATTCCTCTTTGCTCCTGGTATCCAAAAGTACTGGCTCGTCTATTTTGGCCAATTCTTCCACTGAGATATAGGGTATGGAATTTTTATTCAGTGTTTCCAGAGTTTCCTTAATGGTTTCCTGACCAGAAACACCGGTAATAAAAATACCTAAGAGCAATACGATAAGACGAAGGCGAAAATACATGGTATTAAGGTAATGAAACTCCCATAAATTGAAGGTAAAAGGATTTTTCAAGGAACGAAAATAAAAGTATTTTTATCAAAATCCGTTTTAAGTATGGAAACTGTTAAGAAAGGTTGTATTTTTTGCGCCGTTTTAATAACGTTGATGGGGTGTAAGAACAAAGACATGAATAAGTCAGGAGACGAAGTTGCTGTTATAGATTCGATGAGGTACCGGGAAGCCTACCGGCCACAATTCCATTTTTCTCCGGAAGAGAAATGGATGAACGATCCCAACGGACTGGTATACTACGACGGGACTTACCATTTGTTCTATCAGTATTACCCCGGAGATATTGTGTGGGGACCCATGCACTGGGGCCATGCGGTAAGCAAGGATATGGTATACTGGGAACACCGGCCCATCGCCTTATTCCCGGATGAGCACGGCCTTATTTTTTCCGGCAGCGCGGTAGTAGACTATGAAAATACTTCGGGATTTGGCACCGCAGACAAGCCTCCTATGGTCGCCATTTTTACCTATCACAATATGGAAGGGGAGCAGGAAGGGCGTTCGGATTTCCAGACCCAGGGAATCGCGTATAGCCTGGACAAAGGCGCTACCTGGACCAAATATCAGGACAATCCTGTTATAGGTAATGAAGCGGGTATCAGGGATTTCAGGGACCCGAAAGTTTTTTGGCATGCGGATTCTTCCAGTTGGATCATGGTCCTGGTAGCAGGAGATCACGCGAAGTTCTATCGTTCCGAAAATCTGAGAGAATGGGAATACCTGAGCGATTTTGGCAAGGATGTTGGCGCCCATGGCGGGGTATGGGAATGCCCGGATCTTTTTGCGATGAAAGACGAGGAGACCGGGGAGGAAAAATGGGTATTGCTAATAAGTATTAATCCGGGAGCTCCTAACGGAGGTAGTGGCACCCAATATTTTATAGGAAATTTTAACGGCACGCAATTTACTTCCAATCAAAAAGACACACGTTGGCTGGATTGGGGTACGGACAACTACGCCGGGGTCACCTATAACAATCTTCCGGATGAGGAGCGCTTGTTTATCGGATGGATGAGCAATTGGGACTATGCCCGGGATACGCCAACTGAAAATTGGCGTAGCGCTATGACCTTACCCAGGAATCTGCGACTTTTGAAAAAAGGCGATCGCTTTATAGTTGCCAGCAGTCCTGTGGAGAATTTTGGTACCATCCTAAAGCGCGAAGTACAGGAATCCGTTCAATTAGCTTCCGAAGCATCAAAAACCATAACATTCGATAATCTGAACCAGGCTGAGGTTCGTTTTTCGACTTCAGGGGATTTCGTATTGAAATTTAAAAATTCCCTGGAGGAAGAACTGGTCCTGACCCTGGATAGCGATAAAAACCTTTTCCTGTTGGACCGTGTCGCTTCGGGCAAGACGGCATTCAAAGAGAATTTTGCCGACAAAATTCAGCAAATGCCGGTTGCTGATTTAGGGGATGCTCCTGCCACTTTCAGGATACTGATGGATTGGTCTTCCATAGAAGTTTTTATCAATGACGGAGAGTACGTGATGACGGCGCAGCTCTTTCCTAATGAACCCTATACTGAATTGGAGATCCGGAATCCATCGGAAGAAGATCTGGATATCCCGGACCTGGAGATCAGCAGGGCTGAGACGATTTGGTAGTAAATAAGGGTTGGGAATTACGGTTGCAGACCGGCCATCCTTCTGGCCATATCTTCCAGATCAATACCCAGCAGTTCCCGATTGGTTTCCAGCACTTCCATACGCATATCTACAGGTAGTTTGCTGTAACCTTCCTTGGCTCCTAAGATCATTCCGGCCACGGCTCCCACGGTGTCATTATCCCGGCCGTAGTTGATAATGAATTGCAGGGTCTTCTCAAAATCTCCCTGTCCGAATTCCATGCCTGTGATCAGGATCTGCCAGATCTCAGCTGCGTGAAAAGCGATGGCTCTTTTGTCTCTGTCTAAGATATCGTAAGCAAATTCCTGTTGGGCCCATTCCGTAGGGCTGCCTCCGAACTCTGGAGGTAGTTTTAGTTCCAGGGAGTCTTTGAGGTTCACAGAATCCGGAACCTCCACCTCCCGGGCCATCCATACGGTTCGCCTGGAAGTTTCACTGATGGAATTTGAGATACGCCCGACTAATCGGCTGTCCTGATAGCGGAGCGGATCAATTACCGCAGCCGCATCCAAAATGGAATCCATATTACTGGTCCTCAAAGCCATATGGGTCATTCCGGCCAGTAGCGCGGCAATATCCTTGGCATAGCCCAGATCAAAGACCGTATGGTCATAGGCCAGAGTATAGGCCTCTTCAGGACTGGAGGTTACCAGGCCGAACATTGGGGTATATAACATTCCGGCGCAAGACATCTCACCGCCGTAAAAGCGGTTGCGGGCTTCCATAAAGGCCTGAGTGCTTTGCTGATAGGCCATGGCTACTCTTGCCCATTCTTTGATCCAATCTACTTTTTCCAACCTTGAATCCAGCGAATCCGGACTTGCGAGGATCTCCTTGTCAGAAAGCTTTGAAGCAACAGAACTGTAGTAATCCGAAATGTATTTTATAAAATGCGACCCCTTTAGATTTTTGGGATGCTGATTGAAGTAGCCCACCATGAGAAGTTTCCAACGGGTGTCGTCCGTTGTTGCGCCTTTGGGCAGATTGTGCTCCCAGGGGCCTTCCGGGGATTGCACCCGTATCCCATCCGGGATATCTGTAATATAGCCGTATTTTCTGCGGATGTCATTTCTGTGCCACATTTCCGTAGACACCCCCATCGCGTCTCCAATAGCAGAACCTACCAGGGCGCCCAGGACCTTATCATAATACTCCTCAGCGGACAACTTTAGGGAATCGCTGGTATAGGCCTGTTTTTTGGGTTCGGGAATATCAAGGGTCGGCTTTGGATCTTTACAGGAAAAGGTCAATATTCCAATCAGTAACCCAAAAAATATGCAGGTCTTTTTCATTCTAATACCAATTTTCTGGCGGTAGTCAAAAGATACGCTTTTTCCTCAATACTTCTTTGGAGTGGTAATTGGGCCAGTCCTATGATCCTGCGCAGAATTTCTATACCTGCTATCTGCCCTACCATTCCGGAATTGAGCCCGGGTCCGTAGGCGTGTAGAAGGGTATTGAGCGACTCAGCATCCATGCTGGCCATGATGAGGTGCGCGGCCATAACGCCCAGGTCGAACTCGGGAAATCCCCTGAAACTAAACTCGGGATCAATCACAAAAACCTGTTCGGTGTTGCTCATCCAGCTTCCGGGATAATAGTCGCCATGGATGAGAACCTCGCCCTCGGAGAGGTATTTTTCGCCCAGGCTATTAACCACGGTTTTCAATGCTATATCCTTTTTAAAAGGCATGGAAAGCTCTTGCAAGCCTTCTTGTATGTCGTTTAGCTGAAAGCCATTGTCTTCCATAAATGGGAGTACAAAAATGTGTTGATGATTCAATTCACGCAAAGCCGTATTCTTTGGAAAAGTAGCGGGTACATCCGCCTGGTGGATGGCCTTAAGCACGCTGATCAATTGCTGAAGGGCCTTTGGGCTAATCTCGCGCGTATGATATATTGAGGTCATATCCTCAAAAGTCCCCAGGTCTTCCATCAGCATGAGGTAATCTTCCTCGTCATAGGCCTCAATGGCTGGAATATAGGGATCTATCGCCTTGCCACGGACCGTTGAATAAAACTGATATTCCACGGATATACGCTCCAGGGGCGCGGGTATCTGCTGGTATTTTTGTACGTAGGGGCGGGATTGTTTTAGGATGAACGATCGCAAATTCGTCTGAATTCGGAGTACAACATTCATATTTCCTTCGCCGGCTTTGGCTATGGATTGAATCTCTTCTCCGCTTCCTAGCCACCCTTTGGCATTGAGTAGTTTTTGCAAATCTGCAGGGGTGGAATGGAGGTCAACATTTCTCAAATTAACAAGGTGTTTTTACGCAATATAGTCGCAAAAGAAAAAAAAGCCTACAGAAAGTATTCACATTTTAGGCATTATAAGAGGTATTCTGCTTGTATTCCAGAATGTTATTTGGAATTGTCGGCAGTTTATTAGTATGTTTAGGAAAAATTAAACAGACCATTATGGGAAAATTTGAAATCAAAAAAGACAAGGCCGGAAAATTCCGGTTCAATCTTAAAGCCTCAAACGGACAGGTGATCCTCAGTAGTGAGGGCTACAATACCAAGTCTGCCTGCGAGAACGGAATCGAATCCGTAAGAAAGAATTCACAGAATGATAAGATGTTCGACGTAAGTGTTGCGAAGAACGGAAAGCCACGTTTTAACCTCAAAGCTTCTAACGGACAGGTGATCGGTACAAGTCAGATGTACGCCAGTTCAGCAACCTGCTCCAAGGGGATCGCTTCGGTTAAGAAGAATGCACCCGGTGCCGGGGTTGTAGACAATTCTTAAAGGAAATTTTCGCTATATCAATCTATATTTTATAGCGGGAGAAACAGCCTTCGTCCGAGGCTGTTTTTTTTTGGCTGATCATTTATGCATCCTCTTTTTCCTACAAGGGATGCAGCTTTTTATCCTTAAAAACGCTATTATTTCGGCAAGGATGATCGGCCTGTGGGTCTAGTTTCTTATTTTACTACTACAAACAAAACAACAACTAACAATGACCCTACAAGAAAAACTCGCTCAGGAGATAGAGGCATTTCCTGGCGGACTCAAAGAAGTGATCAAAGGCCTGGAGCTTTGTATTGAAGTGGCCGACGAGGATCAACGGCGATTTTTTGAAGTACTGCTATTGGACATCATCGCAGTTCACAAGGTGAAGGATCTCAAAGCTGAGAAAGAGGCTATTCTCTTTAAGGAAAACTCCAAGGAGGCCTTAAAGCATTTGCATTTCATGGTTCACACTCACGATTGCAAAACTTGTAAATTTTTGATTGGATTAAAAGAAAAAGAAATGAAATGGGTGGCGGGTATCAAGGTTATCAACAGTTCTAAAAAGACTGCCTGATATTCTTTCCAGAATCGAGTTTCTCCTGATCCTGCTCTTTTAACCGTTTCCGGAATATGTTAAGCTGTTTCCAAATTAGCTCGTTCTCTTCCTGAATTCTGAGCTCAACATAGTTGTCTAAAGACTTGACCAGTTCCGGTAACGGGCCCATTTCATACTTCTGAATATAGCCGAAAATGATTTCGACCGGTCGGGGAACCTTGATGGTACCGTTTTCCCATCGCTTTACGGTGCCCACGGAATATCCGACAACAGCGCACAGCTCTTTTTGGGTCAGACCCAGCTTTTTTCTAAAGTAAATGGCTTCTTCAGAGGTCAAAATTTCAGCTATTTTTGTTAAAATTAGTAAATTTTTGATATAAAATGAGCAAAAAGAGAAAATTGTGGCTTTCCTTACTGTTAGTCAATAACAAGATTAAAGAAGCTTTTGATTTTGACTTTTTAACTGTGCTACAAAAGTAGTAATCCTGGTAGAAAATCGTGAGATAATGAGTGATGTGGTACTTCCAGGAGATAACTTCGTTTCGCTCGTTGTTCTTTTTATACCCCTGAAGCAATCCTGCCTACCGTAGCGCAGGCACAAAACCACCGCTTGTGGGAGAGCTCATGAGGTTTGTACATCCAGGACACGGATAGCTTTTCTGACTGGGGATTTAGACCTGAGCCCCAATAGATCTTTTTCTTGTAATAATCATGATAACCCTTACCCGCTTCCCAATGAGGAATAATCCAACTACATTTTGCTGTAGCCTATGATTTCTTCAGCGCTTGATCACTCTTTTTGGAAACCGGATCAAAATCGCTATTCTCTTCGATAGACTCTGTACGTCATATCAAAGATGCTTTCGTTTTTAACATCTTCATATTCAATTCTCATAGTGCTGCTAAAGAAGGTGATTTTAGCATAGCTCAACACTTCATCATCGACATCAGGTAAAGCATTAAATGTAAGACGATAATTTGCATTTGGGAAATCGTTACTGGTGGTTTTCACCCACTCACCAGTGCGTATTAAGTCCAGATTACAGGCCCCGTTGTTAAACCCCCGAAGTTCCGAATCAAGCAGACCGTCCTCAAAAATAAATAGTCTATGAGCATTACTACAGGGATTAACTTCTACGAACTGATCTCCATCATCAAAGGTCGCTCCACTTTCAATAATTACCCATTCTCCAATTATAGGGTCTTGTTGTTGAATATTTCCGTCGGAATCATCTGAGGAACAAGAAATAAGGGGAAGCAAAAACAGCGCCAATAGTGCATTTTTCATTTCGAGTTTGGTTTAAAGTGACCGGGAAAGATAAAAGTAAGGGAAATGTAGGAAAATTCAAAGTGAATTACTCAGCAAAGGAAAGTTTTCCTATTGAATTATCAATAGTACTTAGAAGTGCATCTAAATCGTCTCTGGCACGAATTTGATTTGCTTTTCCATGGTATTTAACGTATCCGTTTAGCAATGGATCAAAAAAACAATAACATCTATCTCAGGGGTATCTGCCAGCTGTTTGAGGCTTTTTAATGTAGAATTACCTATTAACCTGCTGCAAACCTGCCTACCGGAGTGTAGGTGCAAAACCACTACCTGCGGCAGTGTATTTTATTCCCAGTTTCCTTAGAAAAGTATACTTTTCACGGCTCCTGAAAATAAAATCCGGACAGTAGCGTCCGGATTGTGAGTGATGTGGTACCTCTAGGAGATAACTTCGCTTTGCTCGTTGTTCCTTTGATACCCCTTATGCAAATACAAAACCACTACCTGCGGCAGTGTATTTTATTCCCAGTTTCCTTAGAAAAGTATACTTTTCACGGCTCCTGGAAATAAAAAACCCTGACTGAAACGTCAGGGTTTTGTGCTTGATGTGGTACCTCCAGGAATCGAACCAGGGACACACGGATTTTCAGTCCGTTGCTCTACCAACTGAGCTAAGGTACCAGTATTTCAATTTCTTGAGCCGAAACCAGATTTCAACTTGCCAGTTCTGGCGGGCTTGCGTCCGCCGAAGCAAAAGCACTCGCTTTTGCGAAGGCGGGGGCAAATATACTTTCAAATTTAGGAACTACAAACTAAATAGTAAAAAAAGCCGGTTGTTTTTTTCTTTTTGTGATCTTTGCATTATGAACCTGATCGTAGATGCCGGTAATACCCTTGTAAAGCTTGCGGTTTTTGACAAAAACAATATGGTTTTTTTCCAAAAAACGGAGCTCCTCCGCTTCTCCGACAAGGTGAAAGAACTGTTCGATCGCTTCCCCAATATACGCCACGCCATGGTGGCCTCCGTAGGCCCTATGGATAGCCGGGACAAGGCGGTACTTTCCATTTTCTGCAAGGTGCATTTCCTAAGCCATGACACCCGGGTACCCTTTAAAAATTCCTATGCCACACCCCAAACCCTGGGGGTAGATCGCATTGCCCTTGCCACGGCTGCTTTTTACCGCAATCCCAATGGCAATACCCTGGTTGTAGATGCCGGGACCTGCGTTACTTATGATATGCTAAACGACTATGGAGAATACCTCGGGGGAGCCATTTCTCCCGGTCTTAGAATGCGGTATAACGCGCTACACGAACATACCGCCGGACTACCATTACTGGAACCTTCAGAGCTTCTGGATTTTATTGGTAACTCCACCGAATCCGGTATCCACAGCGGGGTGGTCAACGGTATCTGTAACGAGATTGATGGGGTAATTGAACAGTACCTTGCTCGTTTTCAAGATTTAACAGTTATTTTAACAGGGGGCGACGCCCAATTTTTGTCTAAACGACTAAAAAATACCATATTTGCGCATTCTAATTTTCTCCTGGAAGGCTTGAATTATTTGCTGGAATACAACAAACGCTAGATGGTAAGAAAGATTCTCGTCGCGGTTATATGCCTTACCGCCTTTTACATGAATGCTCAAAATGGTACTGTTTCTCCCTACTCTTTTTTCGGTATTGGTGAATTGAGATCCGCAGGTACTATAGACAATCAAATGATGGGGGGGTTGAGCATGTATACCGATAGCATTCACATCAACCTCAGAAACCCGGCGGCTTACGGAAAACTAAGACTTACTACATATACCGTAGGGTTGAGCCATCGCGAAGTGCGCCTCAGTAGCTTTACCGAAGAAGAGAACAGCAGTGTCACCAACCTGGAATACCTTTCTATAGGATTCCCACTCAGTCAGAAACTCGGGGTAGGTTTTGGTTTAAAACCGTTTACCTCCGTAGGATACAACATCATTGATCAGAGTACCAATGGCGATGGGGAAACCGTCACCAATCAGTTCAATGGTGACGGGGGCCTAAACCAGGCCTATGTCTCTTTGGGATATCAGGTGGTGCCGAATGTGCACATAGGGGCAACCGCCAGTTATAACTTCGGGGAATTGCGAAACCAAAGAGTACAAAGTGTAGAGGATGTGCAATTTGGTACCCTGGATCGCAGGGAATCCAAAGTAAACGGTTTCGACTTTAATTTCGGAGCGACTTATACCCCGATGATCAAAGATAAGTACACCCTGTTTACCTCAGTTACCGTAAATACTCAGGCTAACTTAACTTCCGAAAATTCACAACGGATCGGGTCTTTTTCTTTGAGTTCCCTGCAAGAGATCGAAGTTATTGAGGTAGACCTGGACGCGCAAAACCTTCGCAATACAGAATTGAAACTCCCCACAACGACCACTCTGGGCCTGGGATTTGGGGAGGATAAAAAATGGTTCCTGGGGGCAGAATACAGCTTCCAGCAACTGAGTTCTTTTACCAATGATTTTACTACTGTAGAAAATGTGCGCTATCAGGATGCCAATAGGATTACTTTGGGAGGCTTCTTTATACCAGACTATTCTTCCTTTTCAGGTTATTTAAAACGCGTTACTTATAGGGCAGGCGTCCGGATGCAGAACACCGGATTAATTGTTAATGATAAAGAGATCAAAGACTTTGGCATAACTTTTGGATTTGGCTTACCGCTGGGTGGTAATTTCTCCAATCTTAACCTTGGTTTTGAATTGGGTAGGAAAGGAACTACAACAGCGGACTTAATTCAAGAAAGTTATCTTAAAGTGAACTTAGGACTGTCTTTAAACGACTTATGGTTCAGAAAAAGGCAGATAGATTGATAAAAATTTAGTACATTAACCGCTTTAAACTTATTAACACGATGAAAAAGGAACTTTACTTAATGATGATCGCGGTTTTGGGCATGGTTGGCATAAGTAATGCGCAGGCTCAAAATCCTGAATGTATGACCAATCTTTCCATATACGCGGAACACGCCAAAGTAAAAAATTACGATGCGGCTTATACGCCCTGGAAGATGGTTTATGAAAATTGCCCTGCAATAAATAAGGCGAACTTTTCACTGGGGGAAAAAATCCTTCAACACAAAATAAAAAACAGCTCCGGAGGAGAGAAAGACGGTTTTATCCAGGACCTTCTTACCCTTTGGGATAACGGTGGGGTCCACTTTCCAAAGCGATACCCACTCGGCGTCGTATCTGTTAAAAAAGCATTACTGCTATACGACAACAAAATGGCTTCTAATGAAGAGCTTTACAATACTTTGGATAAAGCCTTTAAAGAAGACAGAAAGAATTTCAAAAATCCAAAAGCACTTTACCTTTATTTCTCAAGCCTTGTAGATCTTCACGGAGAAGGTAAGCAGGATCTTCAGTCAGTATTCGATACTTACGATGACGTTACTGAAAAAATTGAAGAAGAGAATAAGAAACTTACCAACATTGTAACTCAGTTGCTTCCAAAAGATTCCTTGGGAACGCTTACTAAGAAAGAAAAAAGCAAACTTCGGGTGGCGACTACCAACTCCAAGTCGTACGGTAAGATCAACGGAAGTATCGACAGCAAATTGGGAGCGCTTGCAGATTGCAGCAACCTTATCCCACTTTACGAAAAAAGTTTCGATGCCAAGAAAGGTGATATTACCTGGGTAAAAAGAGCCGTAGGACGTATGTTCGGAAAAGAGTGTACAGACGATCCTATGTTTAGAAAACTATTTGAAGCTCAGTTGGCCCTTGAGCCTTCGGCCAGTGCATATATGTACGGCGGGGTTCTCAAGCAAAAAGCTGGCGATAACAAAGGAGCTATCGCGGATTTCAACAAGGCGGTTGAACTGGAAACAGATTCGTACAAAAAATCAGATATCCTTTATAAGATCGCCACTATTATGAGGAAAAGTAGCAAATCTTCGGCGAGAACCTATGCTCAGAAAGCGATCAACGCGAACTCAGCTAATGGAAAAGCCTATTTGCTAATTGCCAATCTCTACGCTACCAGTGCTAACCAATGCGGTAGTACACCATTCGAAAAAAGAGCGGTGTACTGGAGGGCTGCGGATATGGCCAGAAAAGCGGGAAGGGTAGATCCTTCATTGAGTGGAAGAGCTAATCAGTCGGCTGCCAGTTACAGTGCTAAGGCGCCGTCCAAAACGGATATATTTAATTCCGGTCTGGCCGGGAAATCCATCACCTTTAGTTGTTGGGTTGGAGGCAGCGTAAAAGTGCCCAGTCTATAAGTTAAATGAAATCCTTTTTCGGAAATAATAAGTGCATTGCCATGGTTCTTACTATGGCAATGTTTTTTTTAGCTTGTAAGGACAATTACAAGCGTATAGGTGAGGAAGCTCAGGAACTCATCTACCCACAGGGCGTGGCCCAGAACTTCAGGCTTACCTATACGGAAACCGTAGAAAAAGTAGGGAGTGAAGATAGTAGCGATACTAAATTAATCGCTATCTTGAATAGCACCATCGCGGAGGATTTTGACAACCTGAGATTTAAATACTGGAATTTTCCGGAGGGCCTGAAAGTTGATTTCTTCGACGAGGAGCACAATAAAAGCACCATAGTTGCGGACTACGGTATCATTTATTCCGCAACAAATATCATTGACCTGCAAGGGAACGTGGTGATAGAGACCCATGACGGCAAGAAATTGGAAACCCCTCAGTTGTATTGGGACAGAACGGAAGACTGGATCTTCACCCAGGCCAAGTTCAAATTCACCAATCCGGAAGACGGGACCATAATGGACGGTGAAGGCATGGACTTCCGAAGGGACCTGAATTTTTTTAAAGCACATAAGACCTATGGTCTGATGACCATAAAAGAAGATGAATCATGATCAAAATACTGAGATATACAGAGTACCTCTACCTGGGCGTTTTCCTGGTATGTTTATACGAGATAGCCACTAAGTGGAACACGGACAGGGAAGGGACCTATATTTTTATCTTTTTTGGCCTGGCCTCCCTTGGTATGTTCCTGTTCAGGCGCAGGTACCGCAAACGATTTGAGAAGCGCAAAAAGGAAAATCAGAACTAGCGTTGGAGACCCCAGTAATTATCATTCTGATTTCACTGCTATTGTCCGCCTTTTTCTCGGGCATGGAAATCGCTTTTGTCTCGGCGAATCGCATCCATATTGAAATTGAGAAAAAACAGGAAGGGATACTTGCAAAAGTGCTGACCCGTCTTACTCAAAAACCTTCAAAGTTTATCGCTACCATGCTTATCGGCAACAATATCGCCCTGGTAGTTTACGGCTTGTATATGGGTGATCTGCTCGTAAGCTGGTTTCAGACCCTGACACCGTCCAATAGCTTCCTGCACCTTATGCTTACAGATTTTAACCTGCTGACACAGACGCTGGTTTCCACGCTTGTTATACTGATCACTGCGGAATTTTTGCCTAAGGTGCTATTTCAGATCTATTCAAATACCCTGCTAAAGGTACTGGCCATCCCGGCATATTTTTTCTACCTGCTTTTTTCGATTTTTTCTGAATTCGTGATCAAGGTTTCAGATATTATCCTGAAAACCTTTTTCAGGACAGATGGGGATGAGGTACAACTGGCATTTAGTAAAATGGAGTTGGGGGATTATATTACAGAACAAATGGAAACGGTGGAAGAGGAAGATGAGGTAGACTCCGAAATACAGATATTTCAGAACGCCCTGGAGTTTTCCGCAGTGAAGGCCAGGGAAGTAATGGTGCCAAGAACGGAGATCACCGCGGTAGAATTGCACGAAACTCCTAAAAACCTGGCTAAGCTGTTTACAGAGACCGGCTACTCCAAAATACTGGTGTATAGGGATACCATAGACGATATTATTGGCTACGTCCATTCTTTTGAGCTTTTTAAGAAACCCAAGACCATAAGAAGTATACTCTTGCCTGTGGAGTTTGTGCCGGAAACCATGCTGATCAATGATATCCTGAATGTACTTACCAAGAAACGCAAGAGTATCGCTGTAGTGCTTGACGAATACGGAGGTACTTCAGGCATTATGACCGTAGAGGATATTGTGGAGGAACTCTTTGGCGAAATAGAAGATGAACACGATTCCACAGACCTTCATGAAGAACAATTGGGGCCGGGCAGCTTTAAGCTTTCCGCACGATTGGAAGTGGACTACCTCAATGAACAGTACAAACTGGATTTACCTGAAAGCGAAGAATATGAAACCCTTGGAGGGCTGATCGTCAATGAGACCGGGGAGATCCCGGATCAGGATTCGAGGATACAGGTAGAAAACTTTCTCTTTACCGTCCTGGAAGTGTCCAGCACAAAAATAGACCTGGTCACCATGGAAGTACTTGAAAAGGATTAAGGCCGGCTAAGCAGCTATCTCATTAGGATTTAACTTTTATTATTAGGCAGAAAATGGTAATTTCGCCACCCGATATTAGTCGGGATAATTTTAAATTTTACGCATTATGGCGATTTTAGAGAATATTAGAAAGCGTACCACGGTACTGATCCTTATTATTGGGATGGCGCTGTTCGCTTTCGTCATTTCCGGGATCTTTACCAGTAACGATTTTTCAGGAGGGAAGGTAGGTTCTTCCATAGCGGAGATCAACGGAAATGAAATTTCAATTGATGAGTTCAGAAGAAAAGTTGAGCGGGCTTCCCGTTCCGGTTTCCCTTCTTCTACTTCCATGCAGTTGGTGAATACCGTTTGGAACCAGGTTGAGCGTTCAGCCATACTCGGACAACAGTTTGAAGATCTTGGGATCAGCATTGAGCAGGATCAGATCATTGATGTTATTAAATCCAGTCCTGGCCTGGCCTCCAACCCACAATTCATGAACGAAAACGGGGTTTTTGACGAGTCGAAGTTCAGGGATTTCATCATCGAACTTAAGCAAAGTGCGCCGGATCAGTATAACGACTGGCTGCTAGACGAGCAATCCATCATAGACCGGGCAAAAGAACAGGCCTATTTTAACCTGATCAAGGCCGGAAACGGGGCAACCCTCAAAGAAGGAGAGCTGGATTATAAACTGGCCAACGATAAAGTGGATATCCGTTATGTGCGTATACCTTACGCTTCCGTTCCGGATAGTACCATAGTAGTTTCCAAGAACGAGATCGCGGAATACATCGCTGAACACAAGGATGAATACGAACAGGATCCGGCCAGAGACCTGCAATTTGTGTATTTTGAGGAGAAGCCATCTCCGGAAGATGAGGCAGCTATAAAGGATCAGATCAGCCAGCTATTGGAAGACTCAGTGGAGTATTTTGAAGAGCAGGATACCACAGACACCATCCCGGGTTTTCTGAGGACTACCAATATTGCGGAATTCCTTGATCGTAATTCGGATACCAAATTCGACACGATTTTCAGAGCTAAAAAGGAACTTCCATCTCAGTTTGCAGATACTCTGATGAATCTTCAGGTAGGGGAAGTCTACGGTCCTTACAGGGATGGAGACGCCTTTAAAGTTTCCCGTATGATAGCCCGCAGGCCAAATGGCTCCGTAAAGGCGAGTCACATTCTTATCACCTATGAAGGTGCTGAGAGAGCTAGTCCGGAGATCACCAGGACAAAAGAAGAAGCAGAAGAAAGAGCAAACGAACTGCTTAAAGAAGCCACTAAAAGCGGGACCGTTTTTGCCGAGTTGGCCAGAGACAATTCAGACGGGCCTTCTGCTCCAAGAGGAGGCGACCTCGGATTTTTTCAGGAAGGTATAATGACCCCAAAATTCAATGATTTTGCTTTTGGCAATAATGTGGGTCATATCGGACTGGTAGAGACTGAGTTCGGCTTTCATATTGTAAAGGTGGATGATAAGGAAGATGTAGTTCAGATCGCTACCCTTAGCAGGGATATAGAACCATCTGAGGAAACCATCAATAAACTTTTTGAGGACGCCACCAAATTTGAAATGGCTACGACTTCTTCGGATAAATCCTTTCCCGATGTTGCAAAGGAAAGCGAATTCCTGGTAAGACCAGTCAATAAGCTCAAACAGTTAGACGAGAACCTGCCAGGGCTTGGGGCTCAGCGAACAATCGTGCAATGGGCTTTCAATGACGATACCAAGATAGGGGACATCAAGCGTTTCAGTATCAATAACGGATATGCTGTTGTTCAGCTAACCGGCGAGTATGATAAAGGATTGATGAGTGTAGAAGATGCCTCCGGAAGGGTACTCCCTATTCTCAGAAAGCAGAAAAAAGCCGCCCAGATCATTGCCGCCAACAGCGGAAGATCCCTGGACGACCTTGCGACCAATAACGGCCAAAGTATATCGAATGCTTCAGCCCTGACCGTAAAAACCCCAACCATTGCGGGAGCGGGAAGAGAACCTCTTATTGTAGGGACCGCCTTCGCCCTGGCCGAGGGTACTGCCTCTGAGCTCCTGGAAGGGGAAACCGGGGTCTTTAAGATCGAGGTGACTAAAAAGGAGGACGCCCCTCAGTTGGACAATTATGCGACATACGCCACTACACTACAATCTTCAAATGCTGCCAGGGTAAATTCAGCAGTATACAACGCTTTGAAAAAGAAAGCGGATATCGAAGACAACAGGGCGACCTTTTACTAGGAAAACATATTTTATAAAAGAAGAAGCAGGTCTTAACGGCCTGCTTTTTTGTTTAGTACAAGGTCCTTGAATGCGAAAACGGTAGCATAGCCTTTGCGCTTAAAATACACAGGGCTGTCTGGTTCGCCCGCGGCCAGTACAAAATCCCCGCCCCAGGCACCTAGGCTTTTAACTGCTCCGGGATAGTCAGGGAAGGTAGAAGACTTAACAGTATCCAGACCAAGAACCTCAGAAAGGGTTTGCTCATGAGTTTCCATGAGATGTATAAAGTCATGCAGATCATTGCAATTGACCATACCTTCTGTGATCCCGGAAATCTCAGCTATGAGTTCCGCTTTGTTCAAGGTCTTCTCCCTGTAGTGCGCGATCGCTTCCCTGCTGTTCTGCTTCCTGTTGAGGAATACAAAAAATAGCTGGTCTTGAAATGGCGGGCTAAAATCTACAGGAGTAACCCGTGGTTTGGAATCTTCAATTTGGTATAAAATTGCTGTGCTGTGCTGTGCACAGGCTATATCATATCCGCTTCCTGGAATGCTGCCATGTAACAGATCAAAAGCGTCTATCATAGCCCATTGCGCAATATTGTTGATCAGGGTAGACGATGTTCCCAAACCCCAGTTTCGTGGGAAATCCAATTGGGTTACAACCTCATAGCCCCTGGAGCCTTCAAGAAAATCTGGGTTGAGGTTTCTGGCCTGGCTAAGGATCTTCATCAACATCAGGCTTATATCGTCAGTATCCGTGTCCTTGGAGGTATTCGTAAGTATATCTACGGGGAATTCGCTTTCAAACCAAACCTTGTTGTCCTGGTCCAGGCTTTTCCAACGTATAAGGCCTGAATTATTCTCCAGAACTTTCAGGCTTTGACCGAAGCGGGTTGGCACGGCCAGGCTAAGTGCACCATCGAGTACGGCGTATTCTCCGGTGAGCAGAAGTTTGCCATTGCTGCGGAATTCCCTTTCCATTATTTACGTAGATTATGGATCGCTTCTTCCACCGCGCTATGGGTAACGGTATGGGTCTTAAAGTGATGGATCAGGGCTACTTTTTCCTCTTCACTGGCACCCAGTTTATTGAGCATATTCAGCAAATGCATTTTCATATGGCCTTGCTGGATACCGGTTGTTACCAGCGATCTCAGGGCGGCAAAATTCTGCGCCAGTCCGGCAACCGCGATGATCTGCATCAGCTCTTTGGCATTGGGGTTTTGCAAGATTTCAAGTGCCAGTTTTACCAGGGGGTGCAGACTGGTAAGTCCGCCCACAGTACCAACTGCCAAAGGGATTTCAATCCAAAAAGAGAAAATGTCATCCTTGATCTCCGCATGGGTAAGGCTGGAATATCTGCCCTCGCTGGCCGCGTAGGCGTGAATACCGGCTTCCACAGCCCTGAAATCGTTACCTGTTGCGAGGACTACAGCGTCTATACCGTTCATGATCCCCTTGTTGTGGGTCACGGCCCTGAAAGGTTCCGCTTTTGCGATAGCGACCGCCTGCACCATTTTTTCCGCGAATTCCTCGGGAGAAAGGCCTTTGTCTTCGTTCAATTCACTTATAGGGCAGCTCACCTTAGCCTTTACCAGGCAATCCGGCACATAATTAGAAAGGATGCTCATGACAACTTCAAGCTGCCTTTCGTTTTCGTCGAATTCCGAATTATTCCTGGCTTCCCTTTCCAGTATGGCCGCGAATTGTTCCAGGCAGGAGTTGATAAAATTGGCACCCATGGCATCCACCGTTTCAAACGTACAGTGCAGCTGGAAGTAATTTGCCAGGTCTGAGCTTTTGTCTTTTAGCTCGATCTGTTTTATCCCACCGCCTCTTTTTTCCATTTTGGCGGTAAGCTCAGTGGTTTCAGAAAGAAAAACAGGCTGTAGTGAAGCGATAAATCGCCCGAGCTTTTCCTTATCACCATTGTATTTAAAGTGAACCTGACCTACTTTTTCAGTGCCACTGACCGACGCCTGAAACCCGCCCCTGCTCAGCCAGAACTTGGCCGCACGGCTGGCTGCAGCTACTACCGAGCTTTCTTCAATGGCCATTGGAATGGCATATAATTTGTTGTTGATCAGGAAATTTGGCGCGATCCCAAAGGGCAGGTAATAGTTACTTATGGTATTCTCTATAAACTCATCATGCAGCTTTTGCACGCGGGTATCCGAATTCCAGTATTTTTTGAGGAGTTCTTTTGCAGCTTCGGGTTTGGCGGTATAGTTTTTGGCAATCCAATCGATCTTTGCTTCTTTGGAGAGCTTGGAAAATCCTTCGATAGGAGCGGTCATGTATTCCGTGTTTTGGAGGATAAATATAAGGATTACGGGCGGAAGTGAAGCTTAGATTCCTCAATAGTCAGAACCGCGCGTAAAGTTCTAAGGTTTTAGGCGCAAAGTTCTTTTTTTAGGTAAAATATTAGTAAACTTGGAAGATTTAATAAAAATTTTGTGATCATGAAAAAACCCGTTGTTTTGTTTCTTTTGGCATTCCTGAGCTGTACAGTTTTACTATCTCAGCAGAAGATCAGCCTGGAAGATATTTGGGGAGGAAGTTTTAGGACAGAAGGTATGGACGTATTGCGCTCCATGAAAAATGGAGAGCAGTACACCGTCTTAAATATTGACAGGGCCAGCAAAAGGAGTTCCATAGATCAATACGACTATGAGTCTCAGGAAAAAACGGCAACTTTAGTTTCGTCGGATGCTGCCAAAGGCATTCCTTTTTTTACCTCTTATTCCTTTAGTGACGATGAATCCAAAATTCTCCTTGCAACAGAGGTGGAACGGGTTTACAGACATTCAAGACTTGGGATCTATTACGTCTACGACCTGAAGACCCAACAGGCTACCAGGATTTCCGAAACCAAGATTCAGGAACCTTCTCTGTCTCCTGATGGAAATAAAGTAGCATATGCAAGGGAGAACAACCTCTTTCTTCTGGATCTCCCTTCAGGCAAGACCAGCCAGCTTACCACAGATGGAGAAAAAAACAAAATAATTAACGGGATAACCGACTGGGTTTACGAAGAAGAGTTTGCCTTTGTCCGTGCCTTTGCATGGAATTCAAATGGTACCCACATTGCTTTCCTACGATTTGATGAGACTAATGTACCTCAGTTTTCCATGGACATTTACGGCACAACCCTATATCCTTCACAACAACAGTTTAAATACCCTAAGGCGGGGGAAGAAAATGCCAAGGTCTCTTTACATATGTACGATGTTGAGTCGGGTACAACTACTCCCATCGAATTAAATAATCCCTATTACATCCCCAGGATAAAATGGATGAATGATCCGTCCTCTTTGAGCGTCCGAACGCTGAACAGGCATCAGAATGATCTGAAATTGTGGCTTGTGAATGCCGAAACCTTTGAAGCCTCTGTGCTTCTGGAAGAAAAAGATGAGGCCTATGTAGATATTACGGACGACCTTACCTTCCTTTCCGATGATAGTTTCATTTGGACCAGCGAAAGGGATGGAAACAATCATATCTATCTCTACGGAGCTGACGGTAAGCTCAAAAACCAGGTTACCAAAGGACCCTGGGAGGTTACCCATTACTATGGATATGACGGTGATTCCGGAAAGATCTTTTACCAGTCTACCGAGAATGGCTCTATCAACAGGGATATTTACAGCATCAACGCCAATGGGAAGAGTAAAACTCGACTGAGCTCAAGAGAAGGAACGAACCGGGCTGATTTCAGCGCGGATTTTTCCGTATTCATCAACTCTTTTTCAAGTACAGCAACACCTCCGGAGTATAGCCTTCACAAAGCCAAATCCGGTAGGAAAATAAAAGACATTAAAAACAATGATGCCTTATTGAAAAAACTAAGCGGTTACGAGTTGAGCCCTAAAGAATTCTCTACGATCAATATCAACGGGAACGATCTGAATATGTATATGATCAAACCCAAGGATTTTGATCCGGCAAAGAAGTATCCTCTTTTCATGTATCAATACAGTGGACCGGGATCTCAACAGGTGGCCAACCGTTGGATGGGTGCCAACGACTACTGGCATCAGATGCTCGCTTCCGAAGGTTACATCATCGCTTGTGTAGACGGACGTGGTACCGGACTCAAAGGAAGAGACTTTAAGAAGGTTACACAAAAGGAACTGGGGAAGTATGAGGTGGAAGACCAGATAGCCGCCGCCAGGAAATTAAGTGAACTTCCTTATATAGATGAGGATAGGACCGGCATCTGGGGCTGGAGCTATGGGGGCTTTATGTCTACCAACTGCCTCTTAAAGGGAAATGACACTTTTGAGATGGCCATCGCTGTTGCTCCGGTAACCAGTTGGAGATTTTACGATACCATTTATACAGAGCGCTATATGCTTACCCCTCAGGAGAACCCCAGTGGTTACGATGAGAATTCCCCCCTGAATTACCCCGAATTGCTAAAAGGAAAATACCTGCTTGTTCACGGATCGGGTGATGACAATGTTCACGCCCAAAATACCATGCGAATGATAGAAGCATTGGTACAGGCCAACAAACAATTTGAATGGGCCATGTACCCGGACAAAACACATGGTATTTACGGTGGTAACACCCGATTGCATCTCTATACCAAAATGACGGACTTCATCCACAAGAATTTAGGCGCTCTCCCATCAAAAAAACAGGAAGTTCCGGAGAAGGAGATGATCAAAGGCTAGACTAACTAAACTACATATACATTATGGCAAACACCTTAAGACCAGCTCATCAAAGAGAGCTATTTGGACACCCGGTAGGCTTGTATGTCCTGTTTTTTACCGAAATGTGGGAACGCTTTTCATATTACGGAATGCGGGCGCTACTTACCCTTTATATGACTGCACAGACCCTGGAAAATGACCCACAAAGCGGTCTGGGGTGGACCAGTACTGAGGCCCTGGCACTTTACGGATGGTACACTATGCTGGTATACGTTATGGGGATACCCGGAGGGTTTATCGCAGATAGGATCATTGGACAGAAAAAGGCTGTAACCATTGGGGCCATATTACTTACTTGCGGTCATGGAGTCCTTGCTATTGATGCGGTTTGGGCCTATTATACCGGTCTCGGACTGGTGATATTGGGTGTTGGGATGCTTAAACCCAATATTTCGACTATGGTTGGTGGACTTTACAAGCCGAATGATATACGGCGTGATAAGGGATTCAGCATTTTCTATGTCGGTATCAACCTTGGCTCATTTATCGCGTCTCTATCCGTTGGCCTTGTGGCAGCCGTATACGGCTGGCATTCCGGCTTTGGATTGGCGGGGATCGGAATGTTAATGGGTTTGCTGGTATATCTGTACGGCCAACGCTTCCTGACCCATGTTGGCAACGAACCAACTGTAGAAGAAAAATCGTCGGATATCAGCCTGTCTACCTTATTCGGACAATTGCTTAAATCCCCTCTCCAACTAGGGATTGTAGTGGTTTTGCTGGCTCTATCACTCTACGCCGGATTCACTTTTGAAGGACCGGATCACTGGGGCTATGGAGCACTGTTCATCGTACTTTCCCTGATCACAGGAATGATGATGATGATCTATAAGAACCTTAACGGCCAGGTAGAAAAAGACCGTTATGTGGTGCTGTTATTATCCCTTCTGATGGTGATGGTTTTCTGGGGATGCTTTGAGCAGATGGGTGGCTTGATGAATTTATACGCCCAGGAGAAGACCAATCGTATGTTCCTGGGATGGGAAGTGCCTGCAGCCTGGTTCCAGGGAGCCAATGCCGGTTTCATAATATTATTGGCGGTGGCCATTGCCAATTTTTGGGCCAGGAGAAAACTAAAAGGTAAAGAAGCCTCCTCCCTCTTTAAGATGGGGGTTGGAATTATAATTATGGGAATAGGTTTCGTGTACATGGTATTCGCTTCCCTGCAGTACGAAAGTGAAGGAAGTTCAGCCATGTACTGGCTGGTGTTGGCTTATTTATTCCACACTATCGGGGAATTATGCCTGTCTCCGGTCTCGCTCTCCTTTTTCACCAAACTGGCCCCGGCCAGATATATGGCGCTGATGATGGGAGTCTATTGGGCAGCGACCGGTTTAGGCAATAAAGTGGCAGGAATTATCGGGGAAAGTTCTGTAAAGGCAGGAGAATTGAAAGTCTTTGGAGGCCTGTTTGTATTTGCCGTACTTTTTGGAGTATTGGTGTTATTGCTGCTTAAACCCTTAAAACGCCTTACTCATGGAGCTGAGGACCAAGAGACCGTTTTAGCCAGAGAGGCCACTGAAGAAGTGGAAATGGCAGATCGTTAGCCTAAGGTGACTGTTCAAAAATATATGCTCCCTTTTCGCCTGTATAGTGAAAAGGGAGTTTTCTTTTGGCGCAGGTTTTCTGCCACCGCTTTATGTAAGTGCCGTAATTGCTTCCATCCGCGATTAACAGTTTGGGCTTGAGCTGATCCAGGTAGTGCCCCAGGTGTATTTTGGGAGATTGCGTTATCAGGAGGTAGTCTACCTGAATACCTGATGGGGGATGCCTGCTTAAGCTGTCCAGTACAAGCAGTTTTTCACTTCCTATGGTATAGGCGTTCTTTAGTTCTTTAAAGGTGATGGTTTTGATCCGCTCCGCGGTTTTATAGGAACTCAGAAAGTAGTCTAATCTGGAGGGATCCCGGCTGTATAAGGCTAGATTAGATCCCTTTTGATGAAGGATGGCCGTATTTTTGTACTGATGCAGGACCAGAATACGTTCTGATCCGGCCACCTTATAATCCCGAATTACGGTCCAGGCTTGTAGTAAGATGAACACGGACATTAACAAGGCCAGGCGTCGGAACTTGAATTTGTCCAATACAGCCAGGAAAGAAAAGATAAGCAAGTAACAAATTATCAGTTGGGCAAAATCAAATGGAATATCCTCAAAGACAAATGCCCGCTGTCTACCCGCCCAATCCACAATGCGGTTCATGCCCCGGATGAGGGAATCATAGATCCATACCAATCCATTGGGCAGCAAGTCTAACAAGGCGAGAATTACAACCAATATTCCAAAAGCCAGAAGTATACCGAGAAAAGGAACGATGATCAGGTTAGTAACTAAAAACAAAGCCGGAAACTGATGGAAGTAATAAAGGCTTATGGGTAATACCCCAAGCTGGGCTGCAATGGAAACTGAAGTCAATTGCCAGATCTTGCGTACCAAAACATTCCTGGGCAACCAAAACCGCATGAATCGCGGATAAACACTTACAATTGCGATGACTGCGGCATAACTCATCTGGAAACCCGGTTGAAATAACAGCAATGGATCAAATGCGAGCAGGATAAAAAGTACGGAAAGCGCCAGGGTGTTGTGTATATTGTTGGGCCTGTTTAAGGACATGGCATAAGCTATAAAAGAGAACATACTGACCGCCCGGATGACAGAGGGAGACAGTCCGGCCAATAGAGCGAAACCCCAAAGGGCAAGCAAAATAATGGGTAGTTGTAGCTTGTTACCACCCGGAAGGACGCCAAGTGGCTTCAAAAGAAATTGTAGGATCAGAAGGACAATGCCAATGTGCAGGCCGGAAACGGCCAAAAGGTGTACAGCCCCGGAACGTTGATAGCTTTCATAGGTGTCACGGGAGATCTCCATACGATCTCCCAGGAGTAGCGCCTGAATTATCGATAGCTCCGATTTTCCAAAACCTCTGGATTCCAGCTTCTGCATCACCGTAGACCTGATAGAGGCTGCCATACCCCTTAGGGTGGCCCGGCTATTTTTTAAGAGACGATGATTCAGACTGTCCAGACGGATCTGGTGTAGTACCCCTTGTTTGTTCAGATAGTTGCTGTAATTGAATTCATGGGGATTCAATGGCTTTCGTATTTCCATGGCCTGTGCCAATACCAGCAGTTCATCGTCTACCTGGAATTTCGATCCATTTTCCAGGCTTTTTGTCAGCAGCATACGGCCGGATCTTTGCAGGCTGTCCAAAGCGATAACTTCGGCATAATACCTGCTGTAGTGGTCAGTGGCCTTAAGCTTTTTGCTGATCTTTAAATGCCAGAAACGTACTCCCTGATATTGATGATTGGTATAATGTTCCCCGCGTTCCGAATGATTCGCATAGCTGTATAGGTAAACTCCGATGCAACTCGTTAGGGCGAAGGTCAGCAGGCCAAAGCGTACGGACCATCGCCTGTACTTGCCCAAAAACAGCAATCCCAGCAAAGCAAGTAAAAGCCAACTTGTGATTAACGCAAAAGGAGCGGAGATCTGGAGCCAATCTCCAAGCAGGATCCCTAAGATCAGAAAGATAGTCAGCCTGATAGGAATGAAGTCTAATAATTTCATAACGGATAAACCTGGTTTATCCGTGCTATCTTAAGGCTTAGGACTGCAGTTTAACAGCAGTATGATGTATTATTTAATGAGTTTTGGTAGCATCAGAGTACCCGGGTAGCTTTTACAAAGGCGTAGTTCCAAAAGCCTTCCCGCAATGAAGAAACAATGACCCCTCTGGAAGATGTGGAGTGAATAAAACGGATGTCGTCTCCTGCTACTTCAACCACCAGGCCAACATGGTTGATCTTTCTGCCCCGCCTGCTGGTTTTAAAGAAAAGCAGATCGCCTTTGGTTACCTGATTGATCCGGATTCGTTTTCCCTCCTGTGCCATTTGATGCGAAACCCTGGGTAGGGCAATATCGTGTTCCCCGAATGAGACATACAACAAGCCGGAACAGTCCATGCCTTTCCTTGTGGTACCACCGAATTTATAACGCACACCTGAATAGGTCAACGCGCTTCTGATGATCTCGTCTGCTTTGTCAGTAACCTCTGGGGCGGGAATGATACTTGCCTCCTCCCTTGTGGTAAGACTGTCTTTTTCCGAGGCCTCGACGGTAATTTTCCGCTCTTTGCCATAGGTGGTCTTCTTTTTAACCACCCCACAGCTGGCCAGGGAAAGGAGAAGGACAGGAATAAAGATTTTACGGGTCATCCAAGAAATTTAGGGGCTCTCGGAGGTTAAAATTATAGAATTATTCGAAAAGTCAGGAATCTAACACAAGGAAGTTGAGGAATTACACTGATTTTACAATGAGTTCCGCCGCTTTTTCACTGGCGCCTTTGCCTCCCAGTTTCTGTTCCAGTTTGTCATAAGATCCCAGTTGTTCACGGCGTTTTGGTCCCTCCACGATCCTGGCTAATTCGGCTGAAATATTCTTTGGCGTGAGTTTTCCCTGAATGAGTTCCGTGACCACCTCTTTGTCCATGATCAGGTTTACCAAAGAGATATAATTCAGTGTGATGATGCGTTTCGCGATCTGGTAAGACAGCCAATTCCCCTTGTAACAGACTACTTGTGGCACCTTAAAAAGGGCAGTTTCCAACGTGGCCGTACCACTGGTTACCAAAGCTGCATGCGCACAACTTAAGAGCTGGTAGGTTTTATTGGAAACAAAACTTACTTCTTTTTGCTTTAGAAAAGGAAGGTAAAACTCATCCTCCAGGCTTGGAGCTCCCGCTATTACAAACTGGTAACCCTGAAAATCCGTGGTCACAGCCAGCATGAGTCGTAACATATTCTGAACCTCCTGCTTCCGGCTTCCCGGTAGCAGTGCAATGATCGGCTTTTCCGGATCTAGTCCGTGCTCGTTCCGGAATTCCGCAGGGTCTTTTTTTGGAAAGTCCGCAATGGCGTCAATCAGAGGATGGCCTACAAAATGTACCGGATAGTCGTGTTTTTTTTCATAAAAGTCTTTTTCAAAAGGAAGGATAACATACATGGCATCAATATCTCTTTTGATCTTTTTTATCCGGCCTTCTCTGGAGGCCCAGATCTGTGGAGAAATATAGTACTGGGTTCTGAATCCTTCTTTCCGTGCCCATTCCGCTATTCTTAGATTGAAACCGGAATAGTCGATAAATATGAGTACATCTGGCTTAAAACGGGCAATATCCTCCTTGCAATACCTGATGTTTTTGAAGATTCTGGGCAGGTTCCGCAATACTTCAAGGAAGCCCATAAATGCCATTTCCTTGTAGTGTTTTACAAGTACTCCCCCGGCAGACCGCATGAGATCCCCTCCCCAACAGCGTATCTCCGCTGTGGCTTGCTTTTGTTTAATAGCTTTTATCAGATTAGATCCGTGAAGATCACCCGAAGCCTCACCTGCAATGATGTAGTATTTCATCCTATTTAATTCAACATCTCAGCCAGACCAAGATCAGAAGATCTTGTAGTAAAGAATTACCATTGCCGTCAATAAGGTAGCTATCAAAACGCCCCTGGCCCTGGCATCTCTCCGGATCTTTAAGAACCCAAAGAAGGCCACAAGGTTCAATATGGCTCCCAAGGCTAACAGGCTGCCTACATGACCCTGTTCTATCGCCACTTCAAAGGTGGTGGCAATATCGTAGTCCGAAAAAATAAGGATGTACACCAGGGTTCCAATAGTGTTCGCAATAATACCTACTAAAAAACCTATGGCAATTTCTTTTTTATTATTCATTCAAATTCCAATTGTTTAATCGTTGTATGGCGTGATGAGCGGTAAGATCAAATTGTGTGGGAACCACTGAAATATATCCGTTTGCGAGGGCCCATTCATCCGTATCCTGGCCTTTGTCCAGCAATTCAAATTCTCCGGTAAGCCAGTAATAGTCCTTTCCCATGGGATTGGTACGCTTATCGAACTTTTCCTTCCAATTTGCCCTCGCCTGTCTGCATATTTTAATCCCCGCGATCTCCTTGCTATCGCTTTTTGGAATATTCACGTTCAACACAACACCCTTGGGGATCTTATGGACAAGCGCCTCACGTACAATGCGGATCACAAAATCCCTGGCAGGTCCAAAGTCGGCTTCCCAGGAATAATCGCAAAGGGAGAATCCAATGGCAGGAACTCCTTCAATCCCTGCCTCTATAGCAGCACTCATGGTACCGGAATATATGACATTTATGGAGGAGTTAGAGCCGTGGTTTATGCCGCTGACACAGATGTCGGGTTTTCGGTCCAAGAGCTCCTGAAGGGCCAATTTTACACAATCTGCCGGGGTTCCGCTGCAACTGTACTCCGCTTTTGCCCCGTTTTTGGCGTCCGTATTGATCTTTGTGGAATATAAGGTGTTGTCCAGTGTTATGGCGTGCCCCATACCCGATTGCGGGCTGTCTGGCGCTACGACGACTACCTCTCCGATCTCTTTCATATAACCCACTAAAGCACGTAATCCGGGAGCAGTTATACCGTCATCGTTGGTAACCAAAATCAATGGTTTTTGCATCCGACATAATTTATGGCACAAAAATACGTTTTTCCTAAAGACCTAATTAGCACTTCGTTTAACAAAAAATTAATGTCTCTGAACTGCTGACTGGCATAGTTTTTTCAGTATCTTAGAGAATTGGTTGAATTGTGAACAACGAACGAAGCCCATTCGGTTAACAGGAATCGGCTTACGCAACATAAAAAACAATAGATGAAAAGGAATTTAGCGCTTGGATTTTTAATCACTGTTATCGCTGCAGCTTCCTGCAGCTTCACCAACAAAGCTTTCGAAAATGACGATAAGGACAAACTGCTCTTAGACCTTATCACTTATGTTCTGGAGAAAGGCCATTATGAACCCAAAAATATCAATGACGATTTTTCTGCCAATGTGTTCGAAGATTTCATTGATGTGGTAGACCCGACCAAAAGGTATTTCCTTGAAGATGATATCCTGGAGTTTGAGCAATACAAATTTCAGATCGATGACCAGATAAAGAATACGGACATCAGCTTTTTTAACCTTGTATATGACCGTCTGATGATTCGTATGGCAGAGGCTAGAGAGGTTTATAAAAAAGTGCTCTCAGAACCCTTTGATTATCGCAAAAAAGAGAGCCTGGACATTGACTATAAAGAGCAGGCCTTTGTAGATTCCAAATCAGAACTGAAAGAGCGCTGGAGAAAGCAATTGAAATACGCCACTATTGGAACTTTCGACTCCAAGTTGCGAAACGAAGAGCGAAAAGAAAAAGAGGAAGAAGGATATAAGAGCAAGTCCGCGGAAGAATTGGAAGAGGCTTCCAGGGAAGCAACTACGGAAACCCTGGACGAGTTTTTTGATTTCGTGGATGATCTGGAAAGAAAAGACTGGTTTGTTCAGTACATCAATACCATAGTAGACGAATTTGACCCTCACACTTACTACTTCCCACCGGATGACAAGGATAAGTTTGATATCAGTATGTCCGGTAAGTTTGAAGGAATAGGAGCGAGGCTGCAAAAGAAACCGGAAGGTGCAAGGATCGTAGAGATCATTTCCGGAGGACCCGTATGGAGAGACAAGCAGCTGGAAGTTGGTGATGAGATCCTTAAAGTGGGTCAGGAAGGGGAGTTACCTGTGGATATTGTTGGAATGAGACTAGACGATGCCATCAAGTTGATCAAGGGCCCCAAAGGTACCATTGTAGACCTTACGGTAAGAAAGGTTGATGGTTCTGTTCGAGAGGTATCCATCACGAGAGACGTGGTATTGTTGGAAGAATCCTATGCCAAATCAGCTACAGTGATCAAGAATAATCAGAAATTCGGCTTGATCAATTTGCCGAAATTCTACGTGGATTTTAACGATTATGCCGAGCGGAATGCCGCTACGGACGTAGCCAAAGAAGTGGATCGCCTTAAAGAAGACGGGGTAGAAGGCCTTGTATTGGATCTAAGAGATAATGGCGGAGGCTCCTTGAAGACCGTTGTGGAAATGGCAGGTTTGTTTATCAAGGACGGACCCATAGTACAGGTTCGCTCCTCAGGTAAGGATAAGGATATCTATGAGGATAAGGATGAGCGCATTCAATGGGATGGCCCATTGGTAATATTGGTCAATGAATTATCTGCTTCGGCTTCCGAGATCCTTGCCGCGGCTATGCAGGATTACAAAAGGGCCATAGTTATTGGTAGTAAGCAGACTTTTGGAAAGGGAACGGTTCAAAACGTGATCCCATTGGAAAATATAGTTAGAAGCAACGAACACGGCGATCTAGGTGCCATTAAGCTCACTACCCAGAAGTTTTACAGGATCAACGGTGGTTCTACCCAACTGGAAGGGGTAAAAAGCGATGTGGTTGTGCCGGATAAGTACAGTTATATAGACCTGGGTGAGCGTGATCAGTCTAATCCTCTTGGATGGGACAAGATCACCCCGGCGAACTATAAGACCTGGGATGGATATATTGATTACGAAGCCACAATTGAAAATAGCAGGAAGCGTATGGCAATGAATCCTCAGATCAAACTGATCGAGGAGAATGCCAAGTGGTTGAAGCGTCAACAGGAAGAAACAGTGGTTTCCCTGAACTACGATGATTACAAGAAGGAAGAGAAAAAGGACAAAGAAAAGTCCGACTACTTTAGGTCGATCTCAGAATACGATTCCAAACTCACCTTCAAGTCCCTTAAATACGAGCAGGAACTGTTTAATGAAGATCCGGTCTTAAGGGAAAAGAGAGATCGCTGGCATAAGAACCTGGCTAAGGATGTCTATGTGGAAGAAGCGATTAATGTGCTTCAGGACCTGAAGATCAACAATATTAAAAATGGAAAACTGGCCAGTGTAAAGGGCTGATCATCCATTAAGAATCAATAAACCCTGAAATATTTCAGGGTTTTTTTTGCTCTTAATTTTATCTTTAATAAAAAAGGAATTGTTACGTAGAGGTACACTTCTAATGTTTTGCCTGGGACTATTGCTCAATGGCTGTGGATCGGATGATGTCACAGGTTCCTCGGATGATACACCTCCGGTAGAGGGCCCGGACGTAATCCTCTCAGATGTGGTTAGGGTAAACCCCGGATCTTATGCGCCACTCTCTGCCCGTATTGATCTCAGCACTGCCTCTGATGTCAGTATCAGCCTGAGGGTTCATGGGAAAAATGGGGAAGAGTCTGATATTATTCGGGAATTTCCTGATATGGGTACCGATTTCAGTATACCCGTTCACGGCCTTTATGCCAACACCGAAAATACGGTTACACTGAATTTCGAGGACGATTCAGGAACTTCGCTTGGCAGCAAAGACTATACAATTCAGACCGGCCCTTTGCTTGCAGACTTACCTCAGATCGTCATCAAAGAAGCGGACAGGCAGGCCATGGCAGAAGGCTTTACCCTGGTGAGTTACTTTGGACATAATGGTACTGCTTTCCCACAAAGGCCTTTCATTTTTGATTCCTTTGGCGATATACGCTGGTATCTGGATTTCAGGGGACATCCGGACCTCAATGGTTTATTCTATGACGATGGTATGGAACGCCTTGCCAATGGGAATTTTTATTTTGGATCAGGAGGTACAGCTTTTGGTGGAGATGCCAGTAATAGCATTTACGAAGTAGACCTTTTTGGGGCTGTACAGAATACCTGGGAAATGCCCGGTTATGAGTTTCACCATGAGGTACATGAAAAACCAAATGGGAACTTTCTTGTAACAGTGAACAAAATTGGCGCTCCTACTATTGAGGACCACATTATTGAAATTGATCGGGAGAGCAAGCAGATCATTAAGGTCTGGGACCTGGGAGTCTCGCTGGAAAAAACGCGTACCACCTGGACGACTGATAGCCAGGATTGGTTTCACGCCAATGCGGTGGTCTATGATGAGACGGATGATACCATAATCGTTTCCGGACGTACGCAGGGTGTGGTTAAGCTTACAGCCTCTAACGAGGTAGTGTGGATCATGGCCCCGCACAAGGATTGGGGTTCCGCAGGGAACGGGAAAGACCTTAATCAATTCCTGCTAACTCCCCTGGACAAGGATGGCACACCCATTAGCTCCCAGGCTGTTTTGGACGGTGATAGCAATCATCCCGACTTTGAATGGAACTGGTACCAACACGCTCCCCTGGTTATGCCTAATGGAGATATCATGCTTTTTGATAATGGAGATTCACGGAACTATAGCTCAAATGAACGGTACAGCCGGGCTGTGGTTTACAGGGTCAACCCGACTGATATGACCATACAACAGATCTGGCAGTACGGCAAGGAACTTGGGGAGGAAGCCTACTCCAGGATCGTTTCAGATGTAGACTATTTGCCTCAGAAAGATCATATGTTGTACTCCCCGGGCGCCATCATTTTTGACGGATCCATATTTGGAAAGTCCATGGAGATCGATATGTCTAACAACGAAGTGATCTTCGAGGCAGACATCATTCCACCTATCGCTTTTTTCAACATTATCACCTTACACAGGACCGAAAGGCTTCCGCTTTACCCGGACTGAAAGAAGCTATACCGTTACATCTTTTAGTTTATCGGCGTGCATCTGCCGTAACTTTGCAAGTTTAGGAGTGATCACATAATTGCAATACCCCTGCTGCGTATTGTTGCGGTAATAATCCTGATGGTAGTCCTCGGCTTCATAAAATACCTGCAACGGGCTGATCTCCGTAACCACAGGATTGTCAAAATAAGGTGCCACCTCCTTCAATACATCTTCCGCTAGTTGCTTCTGTTCATCGTCGTGATAATAGATCACAGAACGGTATTGGGTCCCAACATCGGCCCCCTGTCTGTTCAGGGTAGTCGGGTCGTGGGTAGTCATGAATATGATCAGAAGTTCTTTATAAGAGATCACATTGGGATCAAAAGTAAGCTGAACCACCTCTGCATGACCGGTAAGCCCAGAACACACTTCCCGATAGGTGGGTTTCCCCGGGGCCTTGCCGCCTGTGTATCCTGAAACTACCTTAATCACACCCTTCACCTGTTGAAATATTGCTTCTGTACACCAAAAGCAGCCTCCTCCGAATGTAGCTGTATCCATATTCGATCTATTCTCCATAAGCTTCAGTTTTTTTGTCGAGTTGCAGGGACTCTGAATTAATGCAATAGCGCAATCCGCTGGGTTCCGGCCCGTCCGGGAATACATGTCCCAGGTGAGCATCACAGGTATTGCACATTACCTCAACCCTGACCATCCCGTATGAGTTATCCCTCTCGTATTTAATGGCGTTCTCCTTAATTGGCTGGGTAAAACTTGGCCAGCCTGTTCCGGATTCGAATTTGATCGTGGAATCAAAGAGCGGCGTGTCACAACAAATACATGAGTATTTTCCCGCTTCGTATATGCTGCACAAAGCCCCTGAATGAGGCGCTTCCGTACCCTTCTTCCTTGTGATCCTGAATTGCTCAGGACTCAGCAATTCACGCCATTCCTGTTCGGTTTTTTCGACCCTGAGGTCCGGTTCCGGATTACCGTTAACACTAAAATGTACAATGTCTTTCCACCTAAGCATAAGCTTGTTTTTATTAGAGTTAAAATACAAAAGTAATCTGAGATCTTTGCTCCCCTTTTAGTCGGATTTAAAGTGTTTTTCTTACTTCTTTTCGAAGCGGATTTCAGGGATTTCAAGTACTTTTGGCGGATGAGAAAAAGTCGCAGGAACCAACTGATCTATACCCTTTTACTAGTACTCTGTATCGTTGGTTTTTGGATCTTTGAAAACTTCTATACACCGGCTACCTACTCTAAACCGGAAGATATCTCCGGAAATACCGTTGTTCCGGAATTCTTCAGACCTGCCACTACCACAGGGGTATTGGTCAGGCACCAACACTATGCGCTTTCGTACCGGGAAGCGGACGAACAGTCAGAATGGGTGGCTTACACCCTAAAGAGGTCCCACCTGACCCAGGACGATCGTGAGCGGCCTTACTTTATTGAAGATCCGAAGATAGCTTCTCACTCGGCTGATTGGCGTAATTACCGGGGCTCAGGATATGACAGGGGCCACTTGTGTCCGGCCGGAGATCGCAGGTTTTCCGAGCAGGCGTACAACGAGACGTTTTATACCAGTAATATCAGTCCGCAGGACCGGGATTTTAACGCTGGGATCTGGAACAGGCTGGAGATGCAGGTACGTAATTGGTGTAGAAGATACGGGGAGCTCTATGTGGTAACCGGAGGCGTATTGAGTCGGCCAATGGACGCCATCGGAGAGGAAGAAGTCACCGTACCGGGTAGCTACTATAAAATTATTGCCAGGGGCAATCCTGGAAATCTTAAGGTAATCGCTTTTGTGATCCCGAACAAAGAAACTTCAGCCCCTCTGAAATCCTTTTGTGTTGCTGTGGACCGCATTGAAGAATTGACCGGGATAGACTTTTTTGAAAACTTGCCGGAAGCGGAGGAAAAAACTCTGGAAGGAAGCCTTATGTCCGAAGACTGGGAGATCTAGAGCCACTCGTTGAGTCTGTTGGCATCCAGCTTCAGAAAAATGAACAATAGGGCTGTAAATCCTAAAAGACCGGAACCACCATAACTAAAAAATGGCAGCGGGATACCAACGGTAGGCAGTACGCCAATAACCATTCCCACATTGATAAAATAGTGGATCAGAAGAATGGAAATGACCCCGTATCCATACATTCGGCTAAAAGCATTCCTTTGCCTTTCGGCCAGATATACCAGTCTTAGCAAAAGCAAGGTAAACAGTATCACTACGGTGGCTGTGCCCAGGAATCCCCACTCTTCGCCCACCGTACTAAAAATATAATCCGTGTGCTGCTCAGGTACAAAATCCCCTTTGGTACGCGTTCCTTCCAAAAAGCCTTTGCCTGAAAATCCTCCGGATTCAATAGCCTTTTCAGATTGGTACGTATTGTACCCGATGGTCTTCCGGATCTCTTCCAGTTTGGCCGGGTCCTTTTCCAGACGTAGCCAAAGACTGAACCTGTCACGGTGCCTTTGTTCAAAAACATTGTTGTAGACGAAATTTACGGAGAGGGAAAAGGCGATCGCAACCGTAAAAAAGATCACCATCGGAATGGCCGGAACCTTAAAGGAGGATTTCTTTACCAAAAGGAAAATGGCTATCAGCAAGGCCAGTCCAATCCCTACCCAGGTCGTGCCGAACATCAGGGTTGTAATAAAAACCAGTATGGCCAGTAGCGCGATCCCCAGGTAATAGAGTGGCAGGCCTTCCCGGAACAGCACAAAGACCAACGCAAAGAACACCATGGCACTACCCGGATCCGGTTGGGGCACAATAAGCAAGGCAGGGACCAGGATGATCAGGAAGGCATAGAGCTGGTCTTTTCTTCGCTTGATGTCCGTCTGGATATCACTGAGATACTTTGCCAGCGCCAGGGCGGTGGCCACCTTTGCAAATTCTGAGGGCTGTAAGTTAAAGAAACCGAGATCGTACCAGGAGGTGGCCCCGGCAATGGTCTTACCAAAAAGGAATAGCCCCAGGAGCAACACCAGCGAAATAATATACAGCACACTTGAAAACCGTTCGTAAAAACTAGCTTCCAGGGCGAGTATCACCAGAACGCCTACCAGACTTACTCCAATAAAGAAAAGTTGTTTACCGTACAGCTGTCCAAAATCAAAAATAGAAGGGCTTTCTTCGGAAAATGTACTGGAATAAATATTGATCCATCCAATGCCTACAAGCAAAAGGAAAAAAAGAACACTAAGCCAATCGACCCGCTTAAGTACACTTCTACCAGACATATTCATTTATCTTGAATTCTTCCCCGCTATGCGGTTTTGCATACTCGTGTTCGAGGGTCTTTTCAAGCATTCGCTTCTCCAGGTCGGTCCTGGTAATTTCACCTTTGAGGTACTTTTCTATTAACAATGAGGCGATATGTCCGGCATATCTTGCCCCGTAATAGCCATGCTCGATATAAACGGCCAGAGCAATTTTGGGATTCTCAACCGGCGCAAATGCCACAAAAACGGAGTGGTCTGTCAACTGTGTTTTAAGCCCGTCTATCTTTGTGAAATTTTCAACAGTTCCGGTCTTACCAGCAATTTCTATGTCCGGGATCTGAAGCCATTTGGCCGTACCTTTTTTATACACATCCGCCATTCCCTGAACTACCGGCTCAAAATGCTTACGGTCTATAGTCGTGTATTTGGCCTCGGTGAATTGCGGTAGGTCTATGGGTATTCCACCAATCTTTTTAAGGATATGAGGTGTAAAGTAATGGCCTCTATTGGCTATCGCGGCGGTCATATTGGCAAGTTGAATAGGAGTAGCCGCTACTTCTCCCTGTCCTATGGAGTTGGAGATGATATAAGACGATGCCCAGCGGTTATCCCCATACCACTTATCGTAATAGGTTTTACCAGGTATGCGCCCCGGCCTTCCGGTAGGCAGGTCGTAACCCAGGTAATTCCCAAGCCCGAAACTCTTCATATGCTTTTCCCAAACATCCATACCCTCGTCTGTCGTTGGGAATTTTTCATAAATCTTTCTAAACGTACCTGCAAAGTAAGCGTTGCAGGATTTATAGATACCGCTATTCATGTTGCGCATGCCACCACCGCAATGACAACCCCTTTTGGTATTGCCCACATAAAAGCCGTTATAGCAGCGGAAAGTAGTCCCTGGTTGGATTACGCCTTCCTGCAGCGCTACCAGCGCATTCAATGTCTTGAATGGGGAACCGGGAGATCCTTCGGCAGATATTGCCCGGTCGAACAAGGGTTTGGCAATAGTATCGTAGTGTAATTTGCTATAATTTCTGGAACGTTCTCTCCCCACAAGTAGGGAAGGATTATATGTAGGGCCGGAGATCATAGCGAGTATCTCTCCTGACTCTGGTTCTATGGCCACAATACCACCCCGTTTCCCGTTCATCAATCGTTCTCCATATTCCTGAAGGTCCTTGTCCAGGGTTATGCTTATTTCTTTACCCTGTTCAGGTAAGGTGTCCAGAATACCATTTTTATAGGGTCCGATATCCCTGTTGAACCGGTCTTTCTGGATGTACTGTACGCCTTTTCTTCCTCTCAGTGTCTCCTCGTATTGCTTTTCTACCCCGGTTCTTCCGGTAAGTTCTCCCTGTTCGTAATATGGATTTTTTTTGAGATCCCTTTCGTTTACCTCACTGATATATCCCAGAACATTGGCGGCACTTTCTGTGAGATAGTCCCGAAGCGATCTTTTCTGAATGTAAAAGCCTTCGTATTTACGCATCTTTTCCTGTAGGCGGGCGTAGTCTTCCTTAGAGAGTTGCGGGACCAATACCGAAGGTAGACGTGGGGAATATATCCTGGCTTTCTTTAATTTATCGATAAATTGCTCCTTGTCTATTCCCAATAGGGAACAGAATTCCAGGGTATCCAGGGGTTGTACCTCCCGGGGGATCACCATTACATCATAAGCCGGTTGATTCCCTACCAGCAACTTGCCGTTACGGTCGTAGATATAACCTCTTTCAGGATAATCGTAAATAGCTTTTATGGCGGGGTCCTCCAAGACCTGGTCTGGCGAAAAGCTGAATATCTGCAGATAGGACAGCCTCCCGATGAAGGTGATGCCGATGATCACGATTATGGATGATAACAGTACCTTTTTCATTACTCCCTGCTAACGCTGAAAAGCGAACCGAATAAAAGACATAAAACAAGTGTTGCGCTTCCCGTGAATAGTACTTTCTTCAAAATTAAGAGCAAATTAGATAAACTAAAAATTTCAAGACTAAAGAAAATGATGTGGTGCGCTACTACTAATAACGCCAAAAATGTAATTTGTTGTGCCCTGGTGGTGTTGGATAATTTGAAACTTTGAAATTCGTAATTCACCCCGAATACAAAACGCATAATGGTTGGCCTAAGATAAGCGATAGTCACCGTTGAGGCCGCGTGTAAAGCCATAGTATCTGAAAAGAAATCTATGGCCAGCCCCAGCAGGAAACCAATGCCCAGGAATACAGGCCTGTTTTCCTTGATCGGATACCAATAGAGAAACAGAATATAGACCATAGGATTGATGAAACCGAAGAAGTTCAACCGGTTAAAGACCAATACCTGCACCAGGACGAGCAGCGTAAACCGAATAACATTGATGAAGTAATAACTGTTGGTCATTGGTTGTTTATCTCGGATTCGAGCTGTAAGACTTCAGGGCGATTTATATTTTCAATGACATAGACATTTTTTAAGTTGGTCATATCATTAAAAAGCTCCACATCTATTCTATAAAAACTTTTGGAGGCATTCAAATCAAATTTTTTGATGGTTCCAATAGGGATGTTTTCCGGGAAAATACTGGACATGGCCCCGGTAACAATAGTGTCTCCTACCAATAGGGGTACCAGCCTGGGGATATCTTCCAACTGCACTACGTCGTAGCGTTTGGTATCCCAGGTCAGAGAGCCAAAGTAATTGGTGTTTTTTATCTTGGCGTTTATGGTGGATTTGGTATTGAGAATGCTTTGAACCGCAGCGAACCTGTTGCTGGTGATCTCCACAATACCCAATATTCCCTTCGCGGTTATAACGCCCATATCCTGTTTTACGCTATCGCGCTTACCCCGGTTGATGGTAATATAATTATCCGGGTTGGCATAACTGTTTTTGATGATCTGCGCCGGAAGTATCGTATAGTTGATCTCTGTGGTATCCAATTCTACGGAATCCAATACCGGACTGTTCAGCAATAGCCTTTTCAGCTGCGTATTCTCCTCCACTAAGGCCCTGTTCTCATCGTCCAGGTCAAAATAGGAAGAAATACTACTGGAGGCACTGTATACTGTACCGCTGAACCAATTGGCGGAGTTAAAGAATTTCGATCTGTGATAGGAGTGAGACTGAACAGTAAAGGCAAGCGCAATAAACAATAAGAGCATGTAGAGCAGCGAGGTTTTGTATCGGATGATAAAATTAGCGATCTGCTGCATTCACTTTCGTATTGGTTACAAGCTGTACTTATTTAGCAATTCAATTGGGCATGTTCAATTGCGGGCCTTTGCAAGCTTATTTGATGAGGATACTCTTGTAGCGCTCCAAATTCTTGAGCGCGATTCCGGTACCTCGTACTACCGCTCTAAGAGGGTCTTCTGCGATATAAACGGGGAGGTCGGTCTTCTGAGACAGTCTGCGATCCAGCCCGCGCAGCATAGAACCTCCTCCGGCCAGGTATATTCCTGTATTGTAAATATCCGCAGCCAGTTCCGGAGGTGTCTGAGAAAGGGTCTCCATTACCGCATCCTCTACCCTGAGAATGGACTTGTCCAGGGCTTTCGCAATCTCTCTGAAGGAAATTGAAACCTGTTTGGGTTTTCCGGTGAGCAGGTCACGTCCCTGAACAGACATCTCGTCCGGTGGCGACTGAAGGTCCTCAGTGGCGGATCCGATCTGTATTTTGATATTCTCCGCGGTGCTTTCGCCAACATATAGATTATGCTGAGTGCGCATATAGTAAATAATGTCATTGGTAAATACGTCACCCGCGATCTTTACTGATTTATCGCAAACGATACCCCCCAGGGCTATTACCGCAATCTCCGTGGTACCACCTCCGATGTCTACTATCATATTCCCTTTGGGTTGCATGATGTCCAAACCGATACCGATGGCCGCGGCCATGGGCTCGTGAATAAGGTATACCTCTTTTCCGTTTACCCGTTCCGCAGACTCCTTAACCGCCCGCATTTCCACTTCAGTGATCCCTGATGGAATACAGATCACCATTCTAAGAGCAGGAGGGAACCACTTCTTTTTTAATGCCGGAATGTTCTTTATGAACATATTGATCATTTTCTCAGAAGCGTCAAAATCCGCAATTACCCCATCTTTCAAAGGCCTGATCGTCTTGATGTTCTCATGGGTCTTGCCCTGCATCATATTGGCCTCTTTGCCCACTGCGATAATTTTACCCGTAATTCTGTCCCGGGCAACAATAGAGGGGCTGTCAACCACTACTTTATCAGCATGAATGATCAACGTATTTGCAGTACCCAAATCGATAGCAATCTCCTCTGTTAAGAAATCAAAAAATCCCATTATTCTAGTTTGGTTTTCGGATTAAAGGGTGCATTTCATCGACAAAAGTAGTAAAATTAATGCTTAAAATGACGGGTCCCTGTCATTACCATGGCAATTCCATTTTCGTTACAATAATCGATGCTGAGCTGGTCTTTTATGGACCCCCCAGGCTGTATAACGCTGGTAATACCACTTTTATGCGAAATTTCTACACAATCCGGAAAAGGGAAGAATGCATCGCTCGCCATAACGGCTCCTTCCAGATCAAAATTGAAGGATTTTGCCTTGTGAATCGCCTGATTCAGGGCGTCTACACGGGAGGTCTGACCGGTACCGCTGGCGCACAATTGCTTGTTCTTTGCGAGTACGATGGTGTTGGATTTTGTATGCTTACAAAGCTTGGAGGCAAAGATGAGGTCTTCGAGCTCCCGCTGTGAAGGTTTTTTATCGGTTACGTATTCCAGATCGGAAATCGCATCGGTTTTCATGTCCTTGTCCTGAACCAGGTAGCCGTTTAGGCAGGTTCGTACCAGGGTATCTGAAAGGGGTACATCATTCTGAACGAGCAGGATACGATTTTTCTTTCCCGTTAGAATATCCAGGGCTTCTGTTGTGTAGCTCGGAGCAATCACTACTTCACAGAAAAGTTTGTGTATCTCCTCAGCGGTATCTGCGTCGATCTCCCGGTTGGCGATTAGGATTCCTCCGAAAGCCGAGACAGGATCACCGGCCAGGGCATCAACATAGGCATTCTTAATGGTATCCCGGGTAGCCAGTCCACAGGCATTATTGTGTTTCAGAATGGCAAAAGTAGGGGCGTCGTCCTGGAATTCAGCCATCAGATTTACGGCTGCATCTACATCTAACAGATTGTTATAGGAGAGTTCTTTTCCGTGTAATTTACTGAACATGGCCTCAAAATCGCCAAAGAAATAGCCTTTCTGATGCGGATTCTCTCCATATCTCAAGATCTTGCCACTAAGCTCACTGAGTTTCAAGGCGCTTTGTGCTCCGGTACGGTTAAAGTAATTGAAGATGGCCGTATCATAGTGCGAAGACACATTGAATGCCTTGGCCGCAAATCTTTGTCGGTCCTCAAGGCTTGTGCTGCCGTTCCCGGAAGAAATGAGATCAAGGAAAGCTGCGTAGTCTTCCATAGAAGAAACGCAGAGCACGTCTTTGTAGTTTTTAGCCGCTGCCCTTATAAGGGATATTCCGCCTATATCTATCTTTTCTATAATGTCCTGTTCTGAAGCACCACTGGCAACAGTCTTTTCAAAAGGATACAGGTCCACGATGACAATATCCAGCTGCGGGATCTCAAATTCTTCGAGCTGAGCCACATCACCCTCATTGTCCTGCCTGTTCAGGATCCCACCGAAAACCTTTGGATGCAAGGTCTTTACCCTGCCTCCAAGTATGGAAGGATAGCTGGTTACCTCTTCTACCGGTATCACTTCAATACCCAGTTCACGTATAAATTTCTCAGTGCCTCCTGTGGAGTAGATCTGAATACCCAGTTCATCTAGTTTTTTTACTATGGGCTCCAGTCCGTCTTTGTGGAATACTGAAATTAGCGCGGATGTTGCCTTCTTGCCTGTACTCATTTTAAACAGTTTACTTTTGTGAAAATAGTTCTTACTCAGTCTTGGGACAGCTGTCGCATCCGGACGTCTTTACACAATCTCAAGCCCTGAAAATCAGGGTGGCGTAAAAGCACAAATGTAATTTTTTTAAGGCGAAATATAAGATGAGGTTATCAACAAAAACCTTAAAGTTTTAAAGAATTTTGGCGACTTCCTGGTTTACGAATTCCAAAAATCGTTCATCCGCTTCCGAGAAGGGGTCCGGGGTGTTGGAATCGATATCGATCTGACCTATATTTTCCCCATTTACAAAAAGAGGCACCACGATTTCGGATTTTACCGTAATGCTACAGGCGATATAATTGTCTTGTGCGCTAACGTCTGGTACTACGAAATTCTGGTTTGATACCGCTACCTGCCCGCAAATCCCCTTTCCAAATGGAATTATAGTGTGATCCGTGGGTTCTCCTGAGTAGGGGCCGAGTTTCAGTTCTTCCTTCTCGCCATTCCGAAAGTAAAATCCAACCCAGTCGTAATATGGAACTGCATCCCGAAGTAGTTCGCAAATCTCCTGTAGCCTGGCCTCGGTTGAAAGGGTCTCTTTTGCTGTAATTGATTGGATCTGAGCTCTTAGTTTATCGAACATAAATAGTTTTTTGCAAAGATATTTAAAACCCCAGATTAGTCCTATCTCCTGCTGGGAACTTACGCAATCTCTGCGCTAATATTTCGTTAATAAAAGCGGTAAGTGTCCTCTAAAGATCAGGATTTCTTATTTTTGTATTCCAATGAAAGCTTTTTTTCATAAAATAACTGCCTTGGCCATGGCCTTTTTGCTCCTGGCTTCTACCGTCTCCTGGACCATAGAGAAGCACTATTGCATGGGCATGGTCGTTGACGTCGCCCTGTTTAGCAAGGCGGAAGGCTGTGGTATGCTGAGCGATTTGGAGAGTACCCTCGAGAATTCCTGCTGCGAACACGAACTGATCGCTGTGGATGGGCAGGACGACCTGAATCATTCCTGGGAACAACTGGACCTCGGACAGCAGGTTTTCCTATATGCCTTTACTTATACCTATCTTAATACCCTTGAAAACCTTGAGGAACTGGTAGTTCCTCACAAGGAATACCCACCTCCCATATTGATCCGGGATCTTCAATTGCTGGATCAGGTATTTCTGATTTGATATCCAAAGGTTACTACTGTGTCTACCCGTTAAAACGAACTGCCGTTTGAGCCGGGAGGCAAACCATGGGACCTCATTCTCTGTTGAATGCTTTCCCAATGTACTTTACAGACGTAATTTTTGATATCAAATAAAATGAAACATACATACAAAATAGATGGAATGACCTGTAGCGGTTGCGTTGCAAGCGTTACGGATCAACTGATCTCCCTTGACGGAGTGCAGGATGTGGCCGTAGACCTGGAAAGCTCCCAGGCCGTGATATCCATGAAGAGGCATATTCCCTTATCAGATCTGAGATCAGCGCTTTCAGACAAATATTCCATTTCCGAAAAACAATCCAAAGAAGTATCCGTTACTCCGGAAATTACGGTAGGAAAAACCAAACTCCAGCAGCTAAGGCCGCTTTTCCTCATCTTTCTTTACCTTTTCAGCGCCAGCTTCTTGTTAAACTTTAGGGACTGGAATACGGGAGAGGCTATGCTGGACTTTATGGGGCTTTTCTATATCGTTTTCAGTTTTTTTAAGTTCTTAGACCTGAAAGGATTTCCGGAAAGTTTCCGCATGTACGACCCCCTGGCTAAAGTTTTGCCGGTATATGGTTGGATATACCCGTTTCTCGAGCTGGCCCTGGGCCTGATGTTCCTTATGCGCTTTCAATTGAACATAGCGCTTATTGTCACCATAGTGATCTTGGGCATCACTACCGTAGGGGTTACAAAAACCCTACTTGACAAAAAGAGTATCCGATGTGCCTGTCTTGGAACGGCCCTTAAACTTCCTATGACAGAGGCTACCTTTATTGAGAATGCCATTATGCTGCTCATGGCGGGGATTATGCTTAGCAGATTTTACACTTAAAGAAGATCCAATGAAGAAAATAGTATTTATGATCTTTTTGGGTCTGCTACCTTCCATATCTTTTTCTCAGCAGCAGTTAAAAGGCATGGTTATGGAAGCCAATCCCGAAAATGAGCACATTGGCCTGGAAGGGGCCAACGTATATTGGATGAACTCGCAGACCGGAACGATCACCAAAGCGGATGGCACTTTTAGCATCCCTTATTTACAAGAGTACAAGAAATTGATCATCAGCTATGTGGGTTACAGAACAGACACCCTGACCATAAATTCCCCTCAGTTCGTACACCACTTGTTGATACCGTCCAATGAATTGGAGGAAGTGGAATTGATCAAAGAAAGGGATGCTGTTGAAAAGGCCCGTTTTAGTTCGCAGAATGTGGTCACGATCAACAGCGCCGAGTTGCTTAAGGCAGCTTGTTGCAACCTGTCTGAAAGTTTTGAGACCAACCCGGCCATAGACGTTAATTTTTCTGATGCCCTTACAGGGACCAGGCAGATCCGTATGCTGGGTCTTACCAGTCCTTATCTGTTGATAACCCAGGAAAATATTCCTATGGTACGTGGAGCTTCTCAGGCCTATGGCCTTACTTTCACTCCCGGAACCTGGGTAGAAAGTATACAGATCACCAAAGGTGCCGGTAGCGTGGTAAACGGATATGAGAGTATTTCCGGGCAGATCAACGCGGAATTGGTCAAACCTTTAACGGACAATAGCCTTTTTATAAACGGCTATGCCAACAGGAACGGAAGGTTGGAGCTTAACACTCACATCAATCATAAACTTACGGACAAACTGAGCACTGGCCTTTACATCCACGGAAATCGAAGGGATCAGATTGAAGACCGGAATGGAGATGGTTTTCTGGATGCACCACTCGCCAATCAGATCAATGTTCAAAACCGCTGGCAGATACAGGATGCGGAAAAAGGCTGGGTAAGTTTTGTGAATGTCCGCTTCCTGAACGATGAAAAACAGGTGGGGCAGTCTGATTACGACCCGCTAACGGACCGCTTTACCACCAATGCCTGGGGAAGTGAAATAGATACCCGCAGATTCGATTCCTCCCTAAAACTCGGTTATGTTTTTCCGGAATTGCCTTTTCAGAGTTTTGGATTTCAGTTGTCGTACAGTACGCATAAACAGGAATCTTACTTTGGCTTCAACCAATACGATATCAGGCATGAAAGTATCTATTCCAACCTGATGTTCAATTCTATCATTGGGGATACCCGTAACAAATTCAAGACTGGGATTACATTTGCTCATGATGGGTATGACGAATTGGTCAATACCGTGGATTATGCACGGGTAGATAATTCTGTAGGAGCCTTTTTCGAATACAGCTACGAAGACCTGGAAAAGGTAAGTTTAACCGCCGGCCTTAGGGTGGATACCCACAACCGATTGGGGACCTTTTTTACTCCAAGATTTCACATCAGGTATACTCCATGGGAAGGGGCCAGTTTAAGGGGGTCTTTTGGTCGTGGCAGGCGGGCCGCCAACTTCTTTGCAGAGAATCAGCAGTTTTTTGCCACTTCCAGGGAACTGCGCATACTGGATACCGGAAGAAGCGTCTATGGGCTGGATCCCGAAGACGCCTGGAACTACGGGCTTAGTTTTTTACAGGGCTTCAACTTGTTCGGAAGACAGGGGAACGTAACGGTGGATTATTACCGCACAGACTTTCGCGATCAGGTGGTTGTGGATTGGGAGGATCCCCGGGCAATTTCGTTCTACAACCTGGAAGGAGAGAGCTATGCCAATAGTTTTCAGTTGGAGGTAAACCACGAGATCCTGGAGAATCTGGACTTGCGTGCGGCCTACAAGTTGTACGATGTAAAGACGGATTACCAAAGTGGCAGGCTCCAAAAACCCCTACAGGCCAGGCAACGATTTTTTGCGAATCTGGGATACCAGACCAAACCTAAGGAGAACGGCTCTCAATGGCGATTGGATTATACCGTTCACAGTCTGGGAGAGCAACGCCTTCCGAATACCTCGGCCAACCCGGCGGAGTTCAGGCTACCTGAAAATTCAGAACCTTATAGCTTAATGAACGCTCAGGTAACCAAGGTGTTCTCCGGGAAGTTTGAGGTCTACATAGGTGGTGAAAATTTAACCAATTTCACCCAGGATAGTCCGGTCTTGGGATCGACAGATCCCTTTGGACCGAATTTTGATACCAGTATAGTATTTGCTCCCATAATGGGCAGGATGTACTATGCGGGATTCCGATATAAAATATAGTTTGATAAAAATTAATGTCATGAAGAAAATTGTATTATCACTGATCTGCGTTTTGGTAACATCGGTTGCGATGGGGCAGGACAAGAACAAGAAGTTGACCTTCGAGGTTGACGGGAAATGCGAAATGTGTAAGATGCGCATTGAGAAAGCTGCTTTAGGGGTCAAGGGTGTAAAATACGCCCTTTGGGATATCCCTTCGCATCAATTGTCTTTGATCATTGACGAAAGGAAAACCGATGCCATGCAGATCAAAACCGCGTTGGTTGAGGTGGGTCATGATACCAAGGAACTGAAAGCCACTCAGGAGGCTTATGACAATGTTCATCCCTGTTGTAAATACCGGGAAGACGACACCGATGATTCTGAAAAGCATCACGACTAAATGATGCTGAAATAAGCCAGAAGGAGGAGTGTCCTAAATCTAAATTGTCAGTTCGAGCGCAGTCGAGAACTATTTCTATCTCCATTACCAATACATCTCGACTGCCTGCCCGACTATGTGGATCAGGCGGGCGCTCGATGTGACAGGAAACACCTCCTTTAGTAATTGCCAACTTTCCTGATATATTCTGCTTTTAAGTGGCCAGGCATGGGTTTTCACCGTTAAAACCGCATTTATTCCAGCCTTTTGTGTAAGGATTCCCGGATTTCGACCACTAAAATCGGGCAACATCCTTATATATGTACAACCGGATGACCTTCATTACGTTGGTTTTTCTGTTTGGGCAGCAGGCCTATACCCAAACCTGTTGTTCAGGAGGAGTGCCTTTGTCTAATAATTTGGGGATGTCTAATGAGGGCAAAGGATCTTTCCAGTTAGGATTAAACTACGACTACAATAATCTGAATACCCTGAATGCCGGTTCCAATACCTTGGACGATGATTCCAGGGAACGGAACACCAATTCTGTCCTGTTGGGGATTGGATATGCTTTTTCTGACCGTTTTTCTATAGAAAGCCTCTTTACCTGGGTAAACCAGACCAGGACCATAACCCAATTCGGGAATGAAAGCCTTACGGAAACCACGGGTATTGGAGACGCGGTGCTGTTAGTAAAATACGCCTTTCCTAATGTACTTGGAGCAGAGACCGTACTGAGTATTGGTGTGGGCGCCAAGGCTCCCTTTGGGAGATCGGATTTAACCACAGACCAGGGCATACAGCTCACGGCAGATCTGCAACCCGGCAGCGGGGCATGGGATGGATTAGGCTGGCTCTCCTTTTCAAAAGGATTGGGTTTCCGGCCATCGGCAACACTATCCGCAAGCTTTATTTACAGGTTAACCGGTGAAAATGATGAATACCTGAACAACACTTCTGTCTATGAATTCGGTGATGTCATTCAGGGCAACCTGGGATATACAGATCAGTTCTTGTTGTTTAATACGGTATTCAATCCGGGGATTGTTTTTAAGTATAGAAAGGCGAAGGAAGACCGCATCAATAAGGTAGACCTTCCAAATACCGGAGGGGAATGGGTATTTGTCCGACCGGAATTAAGTGCACAGATCAATCCGAACATCGCGATTACCACAAGGTTGGAATTACCCCTCTACAGTTTTGTGGAAGGCACGCAACTTACGCCTACGCTCCGGGTAACTGCCGGCATGACTTATAAATTCAAAGTGAAAAATGATAATCTCATAAATGTAAGCGAATGAAAAAGGAAGTTTTACTACTGGTACTGATAGGGCTGCTGTTCTCATGTAGCTCTTCCAGTACTACAGAAGAAACAGGTGGAGGTACAGAGTCCACCGACGATTCTGGCACCTCAGATGTCTGGAGCATTCCTGTTGCGGATGTTTTTGATGGTGGACCTGGCAGGGACGGGATCCCGGCATTGGAGAATCCCGGGTTTACGGTGGCGGACAATGCCGCTTTGCTATTGGATTCTGATCTGGTATTAGGATTTAAGAACGGGGATGATATCAGGGCTTACCAGCATATTGTGTTGGACTGGCATGAGATTGTAAACGACAATATTGGGGATGTTTCCATGGCGGTTACCTATTGTCCGCTGACAGGCACCGGCATAGGATGGAACCGGATCATTAACGGGCAGGAGACCACCTTTGGTGTTTCCGGGCTGTTGTACAATACCAACCTCATTCCTTTTGACAGGGCTACGCGCAGCAACTGGTCTCAAATCCTCAACGAGTCCGTAAACGGGCAGTTGATAGGGCAGAAGGTGGAGCTTGTCACCCTGGTTGAAACTGATTGGAAAACCTGGAAGACCATGTATCCGGATACCAAAATCCTAAGTCTGAATACTGGCTTTTCGCGCACTTACGGAGTTTACCCCTATGTGGACTACCGCACCAACAATGAATTTTTTATTTTCCCGGTACCGGTAGACGATCGCCTGCCTTCCAAAGAACGTATCCACGCCATAATAGATGGTGACGATGCCAAGGCTTACCGCTTTGCTGACCTTATTGCTGAAAACCTTATACGGGATACCTTTAATGGAAAGGAATACCTTATCGTGGGCAATGCGAATTTTATGGCGTCCTTTGAACTGGATGGAGACAAGGGTGGCCTGCAATACACCTATGATTTCAATGGTTCCGAGGTCGTATTAAGTGATAATGAAGGAAACAGCTGGAACATTTTTGGGGAAGCCGTATCAGGTCCGCGGACCGGGCAAAGCCTCAAAACCTCCTCCTCATTTATGGCCTATTGGTTTTCCATCCCTGCTTTTTATACTACTGAGCTCTATGGCAGCTAACTCTTATATATACCCGAATGCCTAAACACAAAACCGCCCTGACGATTCAATGTCAGGGCGGTTTCATTTTTATGAATGGGCCAACGGGCTTACATCATACCCGGCATACCGCCTCCTCCCATCGGAGGTGCTGCGGCAGGAGCCTCTTCTTTAATATCCGTAAGAGCACATTCCGTAGTTAGGATCATTCCGGCAACCGAAGCCGCATTTTCAAGCGCGATTCGGGTTACTTTCTTAGGATCGATGATCCCTGCTTTCAGCATATCCACGTATTTTTCGGACTTGGCATCGTAGCCAAAGTCTCCTTTGCCCTCATTTACCTTGGCAACTACTACAGAACCTTCACCACCGGCGTTTTCAACGATGGTGCGAAGTGGAGATTCAACAGCCCTTGCAACGATCTGCAATCCGGTCTCTTCGTCAGAGTTCTCTACTTCAACTTTAGAAAGTATCTTTTGAGCGCGTACTAAGGCTACTCCACCACCAGCGACAATTCCTTCTTCAACAGCAGCCCTGGTAGCGTGAAGTGCATCGTCTACCCGGTCTTTCTTTTCTTTCATTTCTACCTCAGAGGCTGCACCAACATAAAGTACGGCTACCCCTCCCGCCAATTTGGCGAGACGTTCCTGAAGTTTTTCCTTGTCGTAATCCGAGGTAGTGGTCTCTATCTGTGATTTGATCTGACCAACACGGGTCTTGATGTGTTTTGCAGCACCTGATCCATTAACGATAGTCGTATTGTCCTTGTCTATGGTGATCTTTTCACAGCTACCCAGCATATCCAAAGTGGTGTTCTCTAAGGAGAATCCGCGTTCTTCAGAGATTACTGTGCCACCAGTTAGAATGGCGATGTCTTCCAACATGGCTTTTCTGCGATCACCGAAGCCGGGAGCTTTTACCGCTGCAATTTTAAGAGAACCTCTTAGCTTGTTCACAACAAGGGTGGCAAGTGCTTCGCCATCTACATCCTCTGCGATGATCAACAGGGGTTTTCCTGACTGAGCAACAGGCTCTAACACGGGCAGAAGATCTTTCATTGTAGAGATCTTCTTATCAAATAACAACACATAAGGGCTATCCAGATCTGCTGTCATTTTTTCTGAATCTGTAACGAAGTATGGAGAGAGGTAACCTCTATCGAACTGCATACCTTCAACAACATCTACATAAGTATCTGTTCCTTTGGCTTCTTCTACAGTGATTACACCTTCTTTCCCTACTTTTTCAAAAGCTTCTGAGATCAAAGCCCCGATCATTTCGTCATTATTGGAAGAGATGGCAGCTACCTGGGTGATCTTTTCAGAAGAATCACCAACTTTTTTGGATTGTTTGGAAAGGTTTTCCACGATTGCGTCAACAGCCTTGTCTATTCCTCTTTTGAGGTCCATGGGGTTAGCCCCTGCCGCAACGTTCTTCAATCCTTCTTTTACGATGGCCTGAGCCAGCACTGTGGCGGTTGTGGTACCGTCCCCCGCGAGGTCGTTTGTTTTAGAGGCCACTTCTTTTACCATTTGAGCACCCATATCCTCAAGAGGGTCTGCCAATTCAATTTCCTTGGCAACGGTTACCCCGTCTTTAGTAACCTGAGGAGCACCGAACGATTTACTTACGATAACGTTTCTTCCTTTTGGTCCCAGGGTTACCTTTACCGCGTTGGCCAGGGCATCTACCCCTCGTCTAAGGCCATCGCGGGCATCAATATCAAATTTTATGTCTTTTGCCATTGTCTATAGATAATTTAATCGGTTTTTATATGATCGCTAAAATGTCACTTTCCCTCATCATCAAATAATCTGAACCGTCCAGTTTAAGTTCAGTTCCAGAGTATTTCCCATAAAGTACGGTGTCTCCAACCTTTACCGTGACCTGTTCGTCTTTAGTGCCAGGGCCAACCGCTACTACCTTGCCCTTTTGAGGTTTTTCCTTTGCGGTATCCGGAATAAAAATACCGGAAGCGGTTTTGGTCTCTGCCGCCATGGGCTCAATAAGGACCCTGTCCGCCAGTGGTTTGATGTTAACTTTAGCCATATTGATTTTCGTTTTTAGATTTTAAATTTTCATGTTTTCTTTAGGCAGAAATTATGCCAATAGCTGAAAACTGACAGTTTGTAAAACAAGAAATGCCAGCTTGTCATTCATGCTGGCATTTCAAAATATTTTTTCGATAGAACCTTACTGAATTGAATCTGAAGGACTGTTACCATCCGTTGCAGGTAATTCTTCCGGAAGTTCCTCGGGAATGGCATTTTCTATATCGTCTCCCTGGAGTAATTTGGATTCTGCATCTGCGAAACTACCTTTCAAAGCTACATTGGATAACAGTATCAGTACGATCAGTAATGTAGCCAGTGTCCAGGTACTCTTATCTAAGAAGTCTCCCGTTTTCTTCACACCACCGACAACCTGGTTGCCACCACCTCCAAAGGAAGAAGAAAGTCCGCCACCTTTTGGGTTTTGAACCATAACCACCAGAACCAAAAGAAAGCAAACTACGATGATGAGGATCAGGAAGATTGAAAAAGTACTCATTAATCTGATTTTTCTTGTTGAATTTTTTCCACCGCTTTAATTCGGTCTGCAAAGAAACCACTTTTTTCCGGATATTTCAAACTTAAAATCTTATAGGCCTGTATGGCTTTTTTGTACTTTTTCTGCTCCAGGTAGACCTTCGCCAGGGTCTCCGTCATCAATTCCTCTTTGTCCATTTTAGTAGACTCTTTGATATCTATCTCGATGTCTACATGTTCTTTCGGGACAATTTTTGGATTATGGGCTATAAACTTATCGATCAGGTCGAATTTCTTCTTTTTGGCCAGATCTTCATCCAGGGGGAAATGAATTTCCTTAAGATCCTTGGCCTTGGAATTATCGACCTCCTTAGGTTTTCTTTTTACGGATTTCAAATTGGTGAGTTGCAGCCACTCTCCAAAGGAATATTTTTCTTTTTTACTGAACGCAATTGGTTTTCCAAGTTCCAGTTCCTCAGCTGCTCTTTTACGATCCGCTTCAATAGCCTTATCAACCGCAGGGTCTTTTGATTTGAAGAGGGAAGGATCCAGTATGGTATCCGCGTCTTTTGCGGAACGGGGTAGTGGAAGATCTTCAGATTCCTCGATCAGCGAAGGTTCGGTCTCCGGATCCGGAATGATCTCTTCCGAGATGATCTCCTTTTCGCCTAAGGGCGGGGTTTTACCAGAGATGGTATCGGCTATACTGTTCTGCAGAAATTCCTTGGAGGTGATAAAATCGAACAGTATATCCCGGTCTGCCGTATAGGCAGCCGTAACTTTTAGGGCATTGTTGTATTTAAAACTGTTAAGATTTTTTAAGCCCTTAAGATGAAGGGCCCGGGCGGCTTGAAAATAAGGATACTCTTCAAGAACATCTTCCAGATGCTTGGTCTGCACCGGATCTACTACCTTGTCCGGGTGCTGCAATAAGTATGTGAAGTCCGAAACTTTCATGTGTATTCCTTAATGGAGGCCTAAGGTAAGTAACTTGGGGTTTAGAAGCAAAAAGGAGAAGAGGGTTGAGAATGTGAAAATGTAGCAATGTAGTAATTTGAAGATTTGAAAATTTGAGAATTTGGAAATGGATTATTGGATGGTTGGATGGTTGGACTGTTGGATAGTTAGACTGTTGGATAGTTGGACTATTGGATGGTTAGATAGTTGGATAGTTAGACTGTTAGACGATTAGACAGTTAGATGGGTAGATTGTTGGATTGTTAGACGGATAGATGGTTGGGCTTTTGGAATATTGGACCATCGGATAGTTAATGGGGTAACTGTTTATTGTTCACTCCCGATAGCTATCGGGACTGTTTATGGCACTATCCTAAATTAGGTCTCGACTGCGCTCGACCTGACATAATAACTCTTATGTATTCATCCTCCGAAGCTTTAGCGAAGGAGGACTGTTTACTGCCCACTGTTCACTGTCAACTGAACTCACCAATTCGCCAGAGAAGCATTGAATATATCCTGATTGATCCTTTCAAAGATCGCCTCATGAGCTTCATCCCTTACCGAAGCCAACTGTGAATTCGCATCAAAGTCAAAGAAGAAAGAAAAGCGCCTTTCAAAATCCGAATCTTCCTTGGTGCGATTAAAGAAACGTACATTGACCCCAATGGTCAGACGGTTTTGGGCTGCTGTTTGTTCTGCCGTTGCCGTCATCGGAGATACCCGGTATTCCACGATCTCACCCTCGTATAACAGGTCTCCGTTAGAGCTAACCAGGTCCAGACTGGTCTGGTTCAGGATGACGTCCTGTAAGGATAAGGTGAAGTCCCGATCCAGCGCAGGATCAAAAGTAGAGCCAGGGCTTTGAGAAGCGTAATTCTGAAAGTAGTTTACCTGGAAAGTTGTTGCGTCGCCCACATCCCCTCCGGTAAAATTATAGGCCCCGCAGCCAGAGATAAGCAAAGCGAAGAACAGCATGGCTGCGTTTCTAAAAGACCAGGATTTTAAAAGTTGTTTGTACATCGTGACTAAGTTACGGACCATATTATATCAGGCATAACCAACCCAAATAGACAATTTAATTTTGTAATTCTCAACAACTTTCGGAAACTTTTAACCTCAAACCGAGTGATTCCAAACTATAGATCGTATTGCTTGATCTTCCGATAGAGCGTTCTTTCAGATATTCCCAGCTCAGCGGCAGCGGCTTTCCGTTTACCCCTGTTTCGCTCTAAAGACTTTTTGATCAGTTCAATTTCCTTCTCCTGTAAGGACAGGGTCTCCTCTTCCTGGATCTCTTCAGCAAAGTGATATTTGTCTTCCTGCTGTGGAGGAGGTTGAGGTTCCGTCCGGGCCTCGGGCAAAGGTAATACCTCCAAAGGCGCATCTTCTTCTTCACGGACAGGTTCACCATTGGTGCCGTAGATCTTCTGGATCAAAGTTTCGTTTTCTTCCTGTACCTTGGCGGTGTCACTAGACTTTAGCAGCTCCAGGGTAAGCTTTTTGAGATCGTTCAGGTCTCCCTTCATATCGAAAAGCACTTTGTAGAGGATCTCTCTTTCGTTGTTGAAATTGCTGTCGCTTGAGTCCTTGCTGATTACCGCAGGTAAATTAGAGTCTCCCGCATTAGGCAGGTAACTGTTCAGCGTGGCCAGCGAAATATTCCGCCCTTCTTCTAAAACTGAGATCTGTTCCGCTACATTTCGGAGTTGCCTGATGTTACCCGGCCATCGGTATTTCAATAACAACTGTACCGCGTCTTCCTCCAGGCGAATGGTTGGCATTTTGTATTTCTGGCCAAAATCCGAGGCAAATTTTCGGAATAACAAATGGATGTCTCCCTGCCTGTCCCTGAGTGGTGGAATATGAATTTCCACCGTGCTCAGCCGGTAATAAAGATCCTCCCGGAATTTTCCTTTTTTAATGGCCTCAATCATATTCAAATTGGTGGCCGCAACAATGCGCACATCAGTTTTCTGAACCTGAGAAGAACCCACTTTCAGGAATTCCCCATTTTCCAGTACCCTTAGCAAGCGCACCTGGGTAGTAAGTGGTAATTCCCCAACCTCGTCAAGAAAGATGGTCCCGCCATCGGCAACCTCAAAGTAGCCGCTCCTTGTTTGTGTTGCCCCGGTAAAAGCGCCCTTTTCGTGCCCGAATAGCTCACTGTCTATGGTGCCTTCAGGAATAGCGCCACAGTTTACCGCTATGTATTTGGCGTGTTTTCTGTGAGATAGCGAATGTATGATCTTAGGTACAGATTCCTTACCCACTCCACTTTCTCCGGTAACCAGTACAGAAATGTCCGTAGGGGCTACCTGAATAGCCTTCTCCAGAGCCCGATTCAGTTTTACATCGTTACCAATGAGCTCAAAACGCTGCTTTATGGCCTGTACATTTTCCATACCTAGTTGTTTTCGGAATAGCCAACTGCTTCTCCCAGCAAAGTCGCCGAGGTACAGTCATCAATACGTACATTGACAAAATCCCCTACTTTATAATGCTCTTTTGGGAAAACCACCACGGTGTTTTGGGAGTTACGCCCCATCCAGTGATCTGTGGACTTTTTAGAAAGCCCTTCTATCAACACTTCCTCCGTTTTACCGAGATGCTGCCGTGTTCGGTACAGCCCGTGTTGCTGTTGCAAGGCTATGATCTCTCTCAGCCTTCGTTTCTTGGTTTCTTCCGGGATGTCGTCTTCAAGTTTTCTCGCAGCCAGAGTACCCGGTCGTTCCGAATAGGCGAACATAAAACCGAAATCGTATTTCACGTATTCCATCAGGGAAAGCGTGTCCTGATGGTCTTCCTCAGTCTCCGTTGGAAAGCCGGCTATCATATCCTGACTAATCGCACAATCCGGATTGATCCTTCGGATGTTATCTATCAGGGTGAAGTACTCTTCCCTGCTGTGAAGTCGGTTCATGGCCTTGAGTATCCGGTTACTGCCACTTTGAACTGGTAGATGGATGTAATCGCAAATATTCCGGTATCGCGCCATAGTCTCGATAACGTCTAAAGTCATATCCTGAGGGTTGGAAGTAGAAAACCTAAAGCGCATTTTAGGTTGCGCCTGGGCAACCATTTCCAAAAGCTTTGCAAAATTCACCGCCGTGGCTTTTTGCATTTCAGAGGCTTTTTCGAAATCCTTTTTAAGTCCTCCCCCATACCATAAATAACTATCCACATTTTGCCCCAGCAGCGTTACCTCTTTAAAACCTTTCTCCCAGAGGTCGTTAACTTCCTCTAATATGGATAAAGGATCCCTGCTTCTTTCCCTTCCTCTCGTAAAGGGTACAACACAAAAAGTACACATATTGTCGCATCCCCGGGTTATGGAAACAAAAGCGGTTACCCCGTTTGAATTCAAACGTACCGGAGCCACATCGCCATAGGTCTCCTCTTTAGAAAGGATGACATTTACTGCATTCCGACCCGCATCTATTTCCTGTACAAGGTTGGGAAGGTCTTTATAGGCATCTGGCCCCACGACCATATCCACTATCTTCTCTTCTTCCAATAGCTGACTCTTAAGCCGTTCAGCCATACAACCTAGCACCCCTACCTTAATATGTGGTCTGGTCTTCTTAACCGCATTGAATTTTTCAAGGCGTTTTCGAACGGTTAGTTCTGCCTTCTCGCGTATAGAACAGGTATTTACCAGTACGAGGTCTGCCTCTTCAATGTTCTCAGTGGTGTTAAAGCCCTCCTGGGCCAGTATGGAAGCCACTATCTCGCTATCAGAAAAATTCATCTGGCAGCCGTAGCTCTCGATGTAAAGCTTTCTGGAATTACTTCCCTTATCCTTAAGCACAAGGGCTGTTCCCTGAACCGATTCGTCTATAGTTTTCTCCATGATCTGCACTCTTGCGACGCATCTTTTGCGATCAGCAAAGATAGTACTTTATAAAATTTTGTGACAAATTGACAGTTAATTATTTATGAAATTATACGCAACGCCGGAAAAGCCTCCGTATCTATTTTTTGACAGCCCAATAACAATTAAAAAAACAAACTATGAAAAGAACAACCCTGCTCCTCCTGGCATTCATTACTATCTGGACACTTTCCTGTGATGATGACAATCAAGATGACAAGTACGCCGACTACCTGGTTGCAAGACCTTTAACAATGACCCTTGAGGAATTTGAGAACAGTGTGGATATTATCGGTCCGCTACCTATAGATGAATCAGGAAAGATCTATGCCTACAAGGACTATGTCTTTGTCAATGATAAATATAAAGGAGTACATGTTATAGATAACAGCAGCCCGTCTTCTCCTCAAAAGATCTCCTTTATTAAAATTGCCGGAAATGTAGACATCTCTGTCAAGGACGATTATCTCTATGCGGACAGCCTCACGGATTTAATGGTGTTTGATATTTCGGATATTGACAACATTCAGATAGTAAACAGAATGAGGGATGTACTGCGCGACAATGTAGTCTGGCCGGCCGCGGATATTTTCGAGTACGATGGGATAGACTACCAAAATGAGATCCTGGTAGGATGGGAAGTTGTCAGTGAGCGAAGATTGATAGAAGAAGTGCAACCTGGTTTGTTCCTGGATGATCTGGCTGTAGCCGAGTCTGCTAACGACGGCACAGGACAAGGCGGTTCCCTGGCACGCTTTAAGATCGTGGACGACTATCTATATGCGGTAGACAGTCATAATATCAATGTATTTGAGATCTCTGACCTTGAGAACCCTAAAGACCTGGAAGACGTTTTTGCCGGTTTTGATATTGAAACCATTTTTAATCGGGGACAACATTTGTTTATCGGGAGCATGCAAGGCATGTATATATATGATATCACTACGCCGGCTACCCCGACGTTTGTTTCAGAGTTTAGGCACGGTACCGCCTGTGACCCCGTTGTAGTTGATGGGGATTACGCCTATGTTACCCTGAGGGGTGGCAGTCTCTGCGGGGCGGAAGAAAGCGGACTTTTTATTGTAGACATTTCCGAAATAACCGCGCCTACACTGAAGATCAGTTATCCCATGGATGAACCTTATGGCCTTGGAATTAAAGATGAGAAGTTGTTCATATGTGATGGATCTTCCGGCCTTAAGGTTTATGACAAAACAGATGTTGAAGATCTGATATCCTTAAATCACTTCAAGGATATCATCACTTTTGACGTTATCCCGATGGAAGATCATTTGCTGATGGTAGGTGATGAGGTTCTGTATCAATACGAGTATTTACAAGATGAGATCCGCCTGATCAGTACCCTGGAATTATAAGTGTATCAATAACTATTCAAATCTGGGTTTATACCCATAAACACCCTGTATTTGCAGGGTGTTTTTTTATGGCAAATAACATAGAGATAACCCGAAATAAAAATTTTACTATACTTTTGTTCCTTCAAAAAAGCATGAATGGCAAAGAATTTAGTAATCGTAGAGTCTCCTGCTAAGGCCAAGACCATCGAGAAATTCCTTGGTAAAGATTTCAAAGTAACTTCGAGTTTCGGACATATCGCGGACCTGCCGTCAAAGGAGCTTGGTGTGGATGTCGAGAATGATTTTACACCCAAGTACATCGTTGACCAGGAAAAGAAAACCCTGGTCCGAAAATTGAAGGATCTGGTAAAAAATGCTGAAACTATCTGGCTGGCCAGTGATGAAGACCGGGAAGGGGAAGCTATTTCATGGCATCTGGTGGAAACCTTAAAACTGGATAAAAGTAAGACCCGCAGGATAGTTTTTAATTCCATTACTAAATCCGCCATTCAAAAGGCCATAGAAAACCCCAGGGACATCAACTACGACCTGGTAAACGCCCAACAAGCCAGGCGTGTCCTTGATCGTCTGGTTGGTTATGAACTTTCACCTGTACTCTGGAAAAAAATAAAACCGGGCCTTTCCGCCGGGAGGGTGCAATCCGTTGCCGTACGCTTGATCGTTGAAAGGGAAAGAAGTATAGAGGCCTTTAATCCTGAAGCCTCCTTTAGGGTGGCCGCGGAATTCGCCAATGATGAAGGAAACCCTTTCATGGCCAGATTGGGTAAAACCTTTGGCTCAAAGACAGAGGCTCAGAACTTCCTTGAAAAGAATATAGGAGCTAACTTTTCGGTTACTTCACTGGATAAGAAGCCTGCAAAAAAAACACCGGCGGCACCATTTACGACTTCCACTTTACAACAGGAAGCCTCGCGTAAACTGTACTTTTCAGTTTCCCGCACCATGCAGGTAGCCCAACGCTTATACGAAGCCGGGCTTATTACCTATATGAGAACAGATAGTGTTAATCTATCTAATGAGGCTATCAATGCGGCCAAAGATGCCATTATAACCAATTACGGGGAGTCCTACAGCAAGGTCAGGAACTTTACCGGAAAATCCAAAGGGGCTCAGGAAGCGCACGAAGCGATACGCCCTACAGATATGTCCCTTCAATCGCCTAACGTAGAAAACGACCAGCTGCGGTTATATGAACTGATATGGAAGCGTACGCTGGCATCTCAAATGAGTGATGCAGAATTGGAACGCACCAATGTAAAAATAAAAGCCAATACCCATCAGGAGCTTTTTTCCGCAAATGGCGAAGTGATTAAATTCGACGGTTTTCTGAAGGTATACCTGGAAGGAAGGGATGAGGAAGACGCGGTGGAAGAGCAGGAAGGAATGTTGCCGGCACTAAGGGAAGGCGAAGCGGTCAGGAATAATTATATGACTGCCACCGAGCGCTTTACCAGGGCGCCCTACCGCTATACTGAAGCTACTCTGGTGAAGAAACTGGAGGAGTTAGGAATCGGAAGGCCGTCTACCTACGCGCCTACCATCTCTACCATTCAGAACAGAGGTTATGTGGAAAAGGGTACGGTGGATGGCACTGAGAGGAAGTACACCCAACTCCATTTGAAATCAGGGAGTATACAGGATAAAACCCTGTCGGAGACCATAGGATCAGACCGTGGGAAACTGGTGCCCACAGATATAGGGATGATCGTAAACGACTTTCTGGTAAGTCATTTTGCCAATATCCTCGATTACAATTTTACCGCCCAGGTAGAGAAAGACTTCGATGAGATAGCCGCCGGGGACGAGGATTGGAAGAAAGTCATGAAGGAGTTCTACAAAGACTTCCATCCAAACGTACAGGACGTGGAGGAGAACGCAGACCGGGCCAGTGGAGAACGGGTGCTCGGTACTGATCCAAAAACCGGGAGGCAGGTTGCGGTTCGCTTAGGGCGTTTTGGTCCGATGGTGCAGATAGGCACGGTGGAAGAAGAAGAGAAACCGCTGTTTGCCAGTTTACTTCCGGAACAATCTCTCAATACCATCACCTATGAAGAAGCTATGGAACTTTTTGAACTTCCGCGTAAGTTGGGGGTATATGAGGGTGAAGAGATTGAAGCGAATGTAGGCAGATACGGGCCTTATGTTCGATTTGGTAAGAAGTTTGTGTCCCTGGGCAGGGGAGAAAGCGCCTTCGAAGTGGACCTTGAAAGGGCCATAGAATTGATACAGGCAAAGCAAAAGGCAGACGCTCCTATAGCCAGCTATGAAGGTAAGGAAGTGACCAAAGGTAAAGGACGTTTCGGGCCTTTTATCAAGTGGGACGGAATGTTTATCAACGTCAACAAGAAATACGATTTTGACAACCTGAGCCAGGCCGATATCGAAGAGCTGATAGAGGCTAAAAAGCAGAAAGAGGCTGAAAAACTTGTCAGGGAATGGCCCGAAGAAAACATTCGAATCGAAAAAGCCCGATGGGGCAGACACAATATAATTAAAGGAAAAACGAAGGTTGAGATTTCCAAAGATGTGGATCCTTCTGCAATGTCGCTTGAAGATGTCCAGGCTTTGTTAGCTCAGAAAAAACCAAAAAAGAAGACCAAAAAGTCTTAAGGCAATCATGGTCCATGGCATTTGATTTTTTAGTTCCGGTAGACGACAAAGTACTGGCGCATTGCGAGTTACTTCCTCCCCAGGCAGTGGGCCGAAATATCCATATACATACCAAAAGAGATGGGCTTCCTGTGCTCGCTAATGCTTCCTTTGCCATACTTGGCGTACTGGAATCGCGAAACGCCTTCGAAAAGAAACCGGAGCGTCTCAACACCACCGAACTCAGGATACAGTTTTACAAACTGATGATGGGAAACTGGAATGCCACCCTGGTAGATCTGGGTGATATTGAGGAAGGGGAAAGCGTAGAGGATACCTATTTTGTGGTGAAGGAGATCGTTGCGGAATTGCTCGAAGAAGGAGTCATCCCTATTGTAATAGGGGCTACGCAAGATATCACTTATCCCACTTACCGGGCCTTTGATAAGATCAAGGATATGATCAACCTGGTTTGTGTGGACAGCCGCTTTGATTTTGGCGCTGATGAAGAACTGATCTCGTCGCATTCCTATATGAGTAAGATCATCACGGACAAGCCCAACAACCTTTTCAATTTTTCCAATATCGGATATCAGAGTTATTTCAACGCCCAGGAGGAAATAGATCTGATGGAACGGCTTTTTTTTGATGCCTACAGGCTGGGTGATATTACAGCGGATATCACTCTGGCAGAACCTGTAATGAGAAACGCACATATTATTAGTATAGATGCCCGGGCGATCCGGGCGAGCGAGATGGGCCTCTCCAAAAACTTTTCTCCAAATGGTTTTACAGGAAGGGAGATATGTGCCATCGCCAGGTATGCAGGGATCAGCGATATGGTATCCGTTTTTGGGATATACGAGATAGAGAATAATCCCCAGGCGTTTCAGTTAACCGCCCAGATAATCTGGTATTTCATGGAAGGGTTTAATTACAGAATAAAGGAAAGCCCGGGAGCTGATAATAAGGACTTCACTAAATTCATTGTACCCTCCGAAACAGAAGAATTGGTCTTTTATAAAAGTCATCTCACCGAAAGATGGTGGGTAGAGATTCCTTCAATCATAGCTTCACATACTAAAACCAATTCATCGGCGTTATTACCATGCACCGAGCAGGACTATTTGGATGCTTGCGATCAAAATCTTCCTGAACGGTGGTTCAAGGCCTATAAAAAAGGCTTCAGCTAACAAAAAATAATTTAAAACGAGAGGCGGTTTTACACAATAAATTATTCAAAATTCAGTTTTACAGAATAATACAAATTGTCATTACTGTTTTAGTCTTAATCGAAATTTAACCTAAAGTATGAAGAAGCTATTGTTATCATCTATAGCATTTGTCTTTTTGCTCAGCAGTTGCGGCTCTAAGACAAAAGGTGAACTAGTAGGAGTCAGAGGTAAGAAATGGTACCCTGAAAAGCCCTATGGAATGGAACTTATCCCAAGGGGTTCTTTCATTATGGGTAAGAGTGAGGAGGATATGGCTCAGGTACTTAATGCACCGACCAAAACCGTTACCGTCCGATCTTTCTACATGGACGACACTGAGATCACCAACAGTGAATACCGTCAGTTCGTGGAGTGGGTCAAAGACTCTATTGTGAGAACCAGACTAGCTATCCTTGCGGATGAATTGGGAATGGGTCCTGAAGATGGAGGAATTGGTGAGTACGCATTCAAAGATGCAGATACTACCAGAATGTCCACCTATGACAAGTACATGCTCGACAATTATTCCGGGCTTGGCGAAACTGGATACGAAGGACGTTCTTTGAACAAAGACGAAGATGTGATATGGGATACTTCTGATTACCCGGATGAGTATTACACCGAGGTGATGGATTCCCTTTACATTCCTGAAGAGGAATCGTATAACGGACAACGCACAGTAGACGTTACCAAATTGAAGTACAAGTACAGCTGGATGGATATAGAGGCTGCTGCAAGGAACCGTGACGCGAGAAGAAAAGAATTTATCAAGCAGGAAGAATTAGAAATATATCCTGATACCACAGTTTGGATCAGGGATTTTGAATACTCTTACAACGAGCCAATGCACAACGACTATTTCTGGCATGACGCGTATAGCGATTATCCGGTGGTGGGAGTTTCCTGGATGCAGGCAAAAGCTTTTTGTAACTGGAGGACTAAATTCAAAAATGACGATCAGAAGAGCCGTGGAAGGCAGTTTGTAAACCAATTCAGATTACCTACAGAAGCTGAATGGGAGTACGCTGCACGAGGTGGAATCGAAGGTGGAACCTATCCGTGGGGTGGACCGTATGTAATTAGCGATACGGGCTGCTTTATGGCCAACTTCAAACCTCAGCGCGGGGATTATGCTGCAGACGCGGCGCTCTATACTGTAGAGGCAAAATCATACGAACCTAATGATTTTAACCTGTACAATATGGCAGGAAATGTATCGGAGTGGACCAATTCCAGCTACGATCCAAGTTCTTACGATTACGTATCTACCATGAACCCTAACGGAGGTGACGGCGGCAATGCCCGTAAAGTTATCCGAGGCGGTTCCTGGAAAGATGTTGCTTATTTCCTACAGGTAAGTACACGTGATTATGAGTACAAGGATTCAGCAAGAAGCTATATTGGATTCAGAACCGTACAAGATTATATGGGAGAGGAAGACTCTACACAGTAATTTATACGTAATTAAGTAATCAAACCTTTAACCAAATACTTAAATCAGAATAAACTTAAATTAAATTTAAAATTATGGCACAGTCAAAATCAACAAAAAAACTTTTTAATATGGCCTATGGCCTGGGGGCTTCGGTAGTAATTATCGGTGCACTTTTTAAAATCCTACACTGGGAATTCGGTCCCCTTACAGGTGGTCTGCTTCTTGCAGTCGGTCTGATTACCGAAGCACTTATTTTTGCTATCAGCGCCTTTGAGCCGGTAGACGACGAATACGATTGGTCTTTAGTATACCCGGAATTGGCCGGAGGTCAGTCTAACGGTAAGACGGACGCACAAGAAGCTCAGGAAGCTGAAGGTCTTCTTTCAAGAAAACTGGATCAGTTGCTTCAGGAAGCCGGAATTGATGCTAACCTGATGGAAAGCCTTAGCGACGGTATCAAGAATTTCGAAGATGCTGCCAAAGGTATCGCTCCTACTGCCGATGCCATGGAGTCTACTAAGAAATACTCTGAAGAAATGACACATGCTGCTGCTCAGATGGAATCTTTGAACAGCTTGTATAAAGTTCAGTTGGAAAGCGCAAGCCGTCAGGCTTCAATCAACGAAGAAGTGGTACAGAATGCTGGTGCCCTTAAAGACCAAATGGAGTCTTTGGCCTCTAATCTTTCTTCCCTGAATGGAGTTTACGGCGGTATGTTGAGCGCCATGAGCAAAAGCTAATTAGTTTTTATTGAAACCACCCAAATCAAATTATTAATTAAAAACTAATTAGAAAACATGGCAGGAGGAAAGCTATCACCACGTCAGAAGATGATCAACTTAATGTATTTGATCTTCATCGCGATGTTGGCCTTAAATATGAGTAAAGAAGTTCTGGCTGCGTTCGGACTAATGAACGAAAAGTTAGAGGCTTCTAATGTAAAAGCTACAGAGAGCAATACGGCTTTCTTGGCAAGCCTTGAAACCAAAGCAGGTGAGGATGCTGCGAAGTATGCAAAACTGCATGAGGACGCCAAGAAGATCAAGCAACTCTCTACAGATTACTACAATTATCTTGAAAACCTGAAGAAAGAAATGGTCAAGGATATCGAAGATCCTAAAGACTATCAGGTGATGGATAAGTCGGATTACCTGGACCAAAAACTCTTTCAGGGAGACAACCTGGCTCCTGAAGGAAAGAAGTTCCTGCAAAACTTGAATAGCTACCGCGATCAGGTTTTGGCTATCCTTGGAGATGAATTCCAGGAGGTAAAAAGCGCTGTTTCCGCTCGCTTCCAGACAGGAGACAAAGACGGTAAGGTAAAGCGTAGGGACGGTGTTAAGGTAGACTGGATAAACTATAACTACGAAGGTTTCCCTTTGATCGCGTCGCTTACTAAGATCACTGCACTTCAGTCTGATATCAAAGCTACTGAAGAAGGTGCCCTTAAAGCTATGCTACAAGGAGAGCTGACCGATCAGGTTTCACTATCTAACTTCTCTACTTTGTTAGAGCAGGAAAAGTCCGCTTTCTACTCTGGAGAGCGTTTTACCGGAAACATCGTTTTAGGAAAAACTGATAAGTCTGCTAAGCCCGTTAAAGCTGAGCTTACTTTAGACGGTCGTAAACTGACAGAAGGAAGGGATTACGAGCTTCAGGAAGGTGGAGTTAAGATGTTGATCGGTGCTGGAAATCCTGGAGATCACACTATTGCCGGTTCTCTGTTTTATATGCAGGATGGTGAGGAAAAAGAAGTACCTGTAAAGAATTCTTTCTCTACCATCTCTAAGCCTAACGCTGCACTTATTGCCGCAGACAAGATGAACGTGGTTTATAGAGGTGTATCTAACCCTATGTCTATCTCGATTCCTGGAATTCCTAATAACAAGGTTACAGCTTCTGCACCTGGTCTTTCTAAGCGAAGTGGTAGCAGCTATACCATGAATCCTGGAAAAGGTAGAACTGTTACTATTACCGCTTCAGGTATATTGCCTGACGGACAAAGAATATCTACAAGATCTGAATTCAGAATTAAAGATATTCCAAGGCCTGCAGGATCTATCCGAGGTGAAGCTGGTAGCGTTAAGATGCCAAGGAGAAATCTTGAGATCTCCTCTGTTGGTGCCTTGTTGGAAGACTTTGACTTTGACCTGAATCTTGCGGTAAGCGGATTTAAATTCAAAGTTCCTGGTCAGCCTACAGTAAGCGTTAACGGTAGTAAACTGGATAACAGAGCTAAGTCTGCTCTTAAAAGAGCTAAAAGAGGTGATGCCGTACAGATATTCGATATCCAGGCGTATATCACCAATAACAGAACTTATAAATTGAAGAAGGTATCTCCGGTAGTCGTGGAGCTTACCAACTAAGAATAGGGAAAATTAAACTGTGTAATGCGCCATTCAACAGGCTTTAAGAAGTTGAATCCAGAATGGCGCATTGCACTTAACCTATAACAGCAAATAGTAGTTAAAAATGAATTGGAAGAATGTTTTAATCGCTGGAGCTCTTGCACTTTTACCAGCCTCCATGGTGGCTCAGGCCAATATCCTGAACGCTAAAAAACCGGAGGAAATCGGTGTAAAAACTGAAGAGAAAAAGATTTTGGATAATGATGCTCCACTGGAATACGGCTATGTAGACGACAGGGATATCCTTTGGTCTAAGACCGTATGGGAAGTTATCGATCTTGATGAGCGAGTGAATTTCCCACTGTACTACCCAATAGACACCGTGGATATTGGTGCAGACAGAAGATCACTGTATGATGTCTTTATTAAGAATATCAAGAACGGGAAGCTCACGGATGTTTATGTGGATTCCTACTTTACTGAAAAGAGAAACTTTGGAGACCTTGCTGCAACCTTGCAGAAGATAGATACTACTGATCTCGGTTACGAACAGATCAATGCCGGGGAACAGCTTTCCGAAGAGTTTGTTAACAGAAGAGATCTTACTGCCGCAGATATCGAAGAGTACCGTATTAAAGGGATATGGTATTTTGACAAGCGCCAGGGTGAGCTTAAATACCGTATGTTGGGTATCGCACCAGTTGCACCTGACGTAAACTTCATAGACGACGAATCTATGGATCCTGCAGACAACAAAGTGGAATTGTTCTGGGTTTGGCTGCCAAGTGCCAGGCAGATATTACACGATGCGAAGGTGTTTAACCAGCGCAATTCTGCACAACCCATTTCGTTTGATATGCTCTTGAATGCTCGCCGTTTTAACGGGGTCATCTACAGGGAAGACAACGTTCACGGAGACCGTGTAATTCAGGATTATATTGCGGACAACGCCCTGTTCCAATTACTCGAAGCGAATCGAATTAAAGAGACGATAAGAGACAGGGAACAGGATATGTGGGCCTACTAAGCATTATTTATTCCAATTCTATAATATGCGGAAAACGCCGTACCGGAAGGTGCGGCGTTTTTTTATTCCTCACCACCGCATGCCTTTTTTTACCTTTGCCCCATGTACGATTATTTGATAGTGGGTCTGGGCCTGGCAGGGGTTTCCATCTGCGAAACCCTAGAGCTTCACCAAAAGAGCTTCAAAGTGATCTCAGACGGCTCACAGAAGTCCTCTGAGGTGGCTGCCGGCTTATACAACCCCGTCATCCTAAAACGTTTTACCGGCGCCTGGGAAGGCCCCAGACAATTGGAGCTTGCCAAACCTTTCTATCGGAATATAGAGCGTAAGCTGGGTATTAAACTGGATCATGAATTGGCCATTCTGCGCAGATTCGCCTCAGTTGAAGAGCAGAATCTCTGGTTTGAGGCCGCAGACCGTCCGGGACTCAAGCCTTATATGTCCACCGAGATCATCCCGAATTCCAATCCTCATATCGATGCGCCATTCGGGTTTGGAAAACTATTACATACCGGCAGGGTAGACACTGCTTTATTACTCAGATCCTACACATACTACCTGGAATCACAGTACAAGCTATTCAAGGACACCTTTGACTTCACCCAACTGCAAATTGATAAGGACTCCGTGACCTACAAAAAGGTCGTGGCCAAAAAGCTGATCTTAGCCATGGGCTACGGATTAAAAAGCGATCCGTTCTTTAACTACTTACCTCTGAATGGCACCAAGGGTGAACTACTGACCATTGAGGCGCCGGATCTTGAAATAGCTGAAATTGTCAAGTCGGGAGTGTTTTGCATTCCTCTTGGCCGGAAAATGTTCCGCATAGGGGCCACATACAAATGGAAGGACAAAACCAATACGCCTACAGAGGAAGCACGGGCAGAGTTATTAGAGAAGCTCAATACCTTCTTAAAATGCCCCTACAAAGTGATCGATCATGTGGCCGGGATCAGGCCTACGGTTACAGACCGACGCCCCCTGGTAGGCAGGCATCCAAAATTCGACAATCTTTTCATGCTGAACGGGCTGGGTTCCCGGGGGGTCCTGATAGCACCCTATGCGGCCAAACAATTGTTTGAATATATTGAAGAAGGCAAACCGCTGAATGCTGCTATGGACATCTCCCGCTTCGCATCCAGGTATCAAACCAGCTGATGCCTGTAAGTTCAATATTCAGCCTTTAACAGCCTCTTTGTCGTATTTAATGAAGAAATTGATCCAGATATTCCGGGATAACCTGATGATCACAGGCAAAAATACCACCAGGGTAGCGACGATGGAGATAAAGGTGTTGATCAGGGAGGCACCTACAATGAGGTATGAAATCACAAATGCGGCCGTGGCAAAGGCAATACCAACAGCATAACTAACATACATGGCGCCGTAAAAAAAAGAGGGTTCTATTTTGTATTTGGTGCCGCAATTGGAACAGTGTTCATGCATGTCAAACAGCTTTCCCAGTCTATAAGGATTAACGTCTTTATACATGCTTTCCTGGTGGCATTTGGGGCAACTTCCTGTTAAAATACTGTAGAGTTTGTTTCCTTTTTTTAACATTTGCAAAAGTTTCTACAAAAGTAGGATTTCAGGCGATTTTAAGTGTAACACAGATCACAAATAATGCTTAATGTTCACAATCTTTCCGTTTCTTTTGGAGGAGAAAACCTCTTCAAAGAGATCAGCTTCCGGCTAAAGCCGGGAGATCGGGTTGGCCTGATCGGTAAAAACGGGGCGGGGAAGTCTACCTTGCTCAACCTGCTTTCAAGGAATATTGCTCCGGAATCCGGTACTATCGCTCAGGAAAAAGGAGTCCGGATCGGTTTCCTCAGACAGGATATTGAGTTTGAGAAAGGGCGGACAGTGCTGGAAGAGGCTTATCAGGCCTTTGAGGAACTCAAAACACTGGAAGCCGAACTGGATCGCATCAACGAGGCCCTGGGCAGCAGAACGGATTATGAAAGCGAAGAGTACAACCAGCTGATCATCGACCTGAACGATATCACAGCCCGCTACGAAATTCTCGGCGGATACAATTATGAGGGAGATACGGAAAAGGTGCTTCTCGGACTTGGGTTTAAACGGGATGAATTCGACAAAAAGACGGAAACCTTCTCCGGAGGCTGGCGCATGAGAATAGAACTGGCCAAGTTGTTGCTTCAGAACAACGATATTCTCCTTCTGGATGAGCCTACAAACCACCTGGACATAGAATCCATTATCTGGCTGGAGCAATTCCTCAAAAATTTTGCCGGGGCTGTGGTGATCGTATCCCACGATAAAATGTTCCTGGACCAGGTAACCAATCGCACCATTGAGATCTCTCTGGGGCGTATCTACGACTACAACAAACCATATTCAAAATACCTGATCCAGCGGCAGGAGATCAGGGAACAACAGCTGAGCGCCAAAAAGAACCAGGACCGTGAGATCCAGCAGGCAGAACGGCTGATCGAGAAGTTCAGGGCAAAATCGAGCAAAGCCTCCATGGCACAGTCCCTGATCAAGAAACTGGATCGTATGGAACGCATAGAGGTAGATGGAGAAGACCACAGCGTGATGAACCTCCGCTTTGAAGTCGCTGTTAACCCCGGCAAAGTCATAGCCGAGATGGAAGGCCTGGGCAAGTCTTACGGACCCAAGGAGGTTTTAAAGGACATCGATCTGCTTTTGGAACGCGACAGCAAAACCGCTTTTGTCGGCCAGAATGGACAGGGGAAGACCACCCTGGCGAAAATACTTGTGGGCGAGCTGGAATACCAGGGGCAGCTTAAGTTAGGGCACAATGTGCAGATAGGGTACTTTGCCCAGGACCAGGCCGAATACCTGGACGGCAGCAAGACCGTTCTCGATACGATGACGGATGCCGCGAATGAAAAAAACCGCAGTAGGGTAAGGGATATTCTGGGTTCGTTCCTTTTTAGTGGAGATGATGTTGACAAATATGTAAAGGTGCTCAGCGGGGGTGAACGCAACAGGCTCGCCCTGGCGAAGTTGCTTTTACAACCCCTGAACGTCCTGGTTATGGACGAACCTACGAATCACCTGGATATCCAATCCAAACAGGTGCTTAAAAAAGCATTGCAAAAGTTCAACGGGACCTTAATATTGGTATCTCACGATCGTGACTTCCTTCAGGGACTCACCAACAAGGTCTACGAATTCAAGGACAGGAAAATTAAGGAGTACCTCGGAGACATCAACTACTATCTGGAACAACGGAAAGTAGATGATTTCAGGGCTATAGAAAGGACAAAGAGGGAAAAGGTTAACATTAAGCCAGATAAAAAAAAGGAATCAAGCTACGAGGATCAGAAAAAGCTAAAATCCCTGAAGAATAAATTGAGCGGTATTGAAAGCAAGATCTCTGACCTTGAAAAGGAGATCGCCGGCATTGATCATGATTTACAAATGAATTATGATGAAACCATTGCACAGGATGGATTTTTTGACAAATACCACCTCAAAAAAGCAGAACTGGAACAGCTGATGTCTGACTGGGAAAAGCTCACCTTAGAGCTCGAAAACAGGGGGTAAAGCGAGGATTTAGTGTTAGTCAAAATTTTTTCACAACAGATAAACGGACTTTCACAACAAAAATGAACACTTCATCGATAAAATAGGCATTTTATCCATAAATGCCGTTATTTTTGTAGGGTAATTCTTTAAAGAGTTATAAGTTTAATTCCAAATCGGTTGAGTAGTCCCTAAATCAGCACTATGAAAAATCTACTTCTAACGCTTACGATCTTGTTGGGAAGTGTCCAACTTATACTGGCTGAGGTTTCCGATGGAGAGCGACAGGCGCTTATGGAGATCTATGAAAGCACCAACGGGCCGAAATGGCATAAGACCTGGGATTTAAAGCAGCCGGTCTCAGACTGGCATGGGGTACATGTGGTAAACAACCGGGTTATAGGATTAAATCTCTTCAGGAATAACCTCAAAGGCAGCCTGCCCGAAAGCCTGGGCAACCTCAAGTACCTGAGAAGTCTGAACCTGGCGTTTAACAGCATAGATGGGGAATTACCCAAAAGCCTGGTTAACCTGGTACAACTGCGTTCTCTAAGGCTGGAAATGAATCTACTCGGGGGTTCCATCCCCAGCGATATTGGCAAGTTGAGTAACCTTATAGAGTTTACCGCCTTCAACAACTTTTTTGTCGGCCGTATCCCGGAAAGCATAGGAGACCTTGGTAATCTGAAAAAGCTCAATCTATCTAGCAATAAGATATTCGGAAGAATTCCCAACAGCATAGGAAAACTTACAAAACTCAAGAGTTTGGGACTCTTTCAAAACACTTTGTATGGCGAGATACCGGCAGAAATGGGGCAAATGGCTATGCTGGAAGAGCTGGTGTTGTCTAACAACCAGCTCGACGGCGCCATACCAAAGGAATTTGGAGAACTGGCAAGCCTGAAGGTACTGCAGATCCAAAACAACAAATTCAGTTCGTACAAAAACCTGGAACAAATAAACACAAGGAACTTCCTGGTCTTCGATTACGACAAGGAAGACGCTAAAAAGGATTTCAAGGATATCAATTTTTCCAGGACAAGGATGGCTGATACCAAGTTCGAAGACGATGTTGATGACAACGAGTAGTCAATTTTATATTTAGTTAGTTTGGATAAAGGGATGCGAAAGCGTCCCTTTTTCAATGGCAAACTCCCAAATTTTTAAGAGATATTTAACATTAGTTGCATGTGCAACTAATCAATTTTTATTTAGTTTCGCCCAATGCATGATGAACAGCATAAGCTTGATTTTGAAAGTTCGCTGGGTCCTTGGTTGGGGAAGACCACTAAGATAATGGACTATTACCTTCACGAAGCGCTTCAAAAACAAGGACTGGATCTGACGAAAGAACAAATGATCGTCTTAAAAAAACTCCATGACAATGACGGTCTTAATCAGAATGAGCTTGCTTTTCTGACATTCAGGGATAAGTCTTCCCTTGCCCGCCTTCTATCAAAGATGGAAAGGAAAGACTACATACTGCGCAAACAATCAGCCGAAGATAAACGCAATAACGAAGTTTTTCTCACCCCTGAAGGGCGGGAGGTATTCAAAAGGACAAAGCCAGTGATGAAATCACTTATGCGAACCATGGAGAAAGACATTACGTCAGAGGAGAAAAAAAGAGTAATAGAGATCCTGAAAAGGGTACAGCATAATTTTACAGCAGAGACAGCTACTTTATAATACGTTTTATGAGAAAAATAGCCTTATCCATTCTGGGCATTGTGATTATCCTCGCCTCCGTTTACGCGGCCAGGCTAATAGTAAATAGCAGGGATACCGCAAGGCCCCGTCCGGGAAAAGTTATTAAAACCGTATTTGTAGATACGGTAAAGAATTCTGAGGTTCCTATAATTGTCCCGGCCAATGGCAATTTGGTGGCCAAACAGCGCCTGGAACTTTATTCTGAAGTGCAGGGGGTTTTCCGCAAGGGCAGGAGGCTTTTTAAGGCAGGGCAACCCTATAGGGCCGGAGAGACCATTATTCGTATGGATGCTTCGGAATACTATGCCAGTGTGCAGTCCTCCAAGAGCAACCTGTATAATCTGATTACTTCCATCATGCCGGATCTTAGAATGGACTATAAGGAAGTATACGGCAAATGGCAGGATTACCTCAGCAGCTTTGATATTGATAAAACTACCCCACCCCTTCCGGAAATGAGTACGGATAAGGAAAAGTATTTTATCTCGGGCCGCGGGATACTGACCAATTATTACAACCTCAAAAATATGGAACAGCGCCTGGCTAAATACAGTATCAGGGCGCCGTTTGACGGGGTGCTTACGGAAGCTTTGGTGACGGAAGGGACGTTGATCAGGGCCGGTCAGAAACTTGGGGAATTTATAGATACCGGGGTCTATGAACTGGAAGTTGCAGTTAGCAAAAGTTATAGCGATCTGCTAAAAGTCGGAGAGACCGTGGAACTGATAAATCTCGAAAAAACCAAGGCTTATCAGGGCACCGTCAGCCGGATTAACGGAAGAGTAGATCAGGCCACTCAGACCATAACGGCCTTTATTGAGGTAAGACACGAAGATCTGAAGGAGGGGATGTACCTGGAGGCCAAACTCAATGCCAAATCTGAAAAGGAGGCTATTGAGATAGATCGGAATCTGCTGCTCGAAAACGACCAGATCTTTGTCGTAAGAGACTCTATCCTGGATCTTATCCCGGTGAAACCGGTGTATTTTTCAGAAAAGAAAGTGGTTCTGAAAGAAGTTCCCGATGGAACAACTATAGTTTCAAAACCGGTGGTTGGTGCCTATGCAGGAATGCTGGTACGGGTATTCAATGAATCTCAAAGCCTAAGGTGATCCTAAATTTTTCCATGCCATGAGAAAAGTAATCGCATATTTCATTAGGTACCATGTCGCTGTAGACGTCATAATCATCGCCTTTTTTATCTTTGGCATCTTTGGAGCCAAATCACTGAAATCTTCCTTTTTCCCACTTACGGACTCCAAAAATATCCTGATCACTATCGCCTATCCCGGGGCCTCTCCCCAGGAGGTGGAAGAGGGAATCGTACTGAAAATAGAAGACAACCTCAAAGGACTGGAAGGTGTAGACAGGGTTACCTCTACCTCCAGAGAAAACAGCGGTTCCATTAACGTGGAAATTGAGAAGGGCAGGGATATTGATTTTATGCTGCTGGAAGTAAAGAATGCGGTAGACCGTGTACCTACTTTCCCGGCGGGTATGGAACCCCTAATCGTTTCTAAACTTGAAGCGATAAGGCAAACGATCAGTTTTGCGATCAGCGGAGAGAACATACCTCTGGTTACCCTAAAACAAATCGCCAGGCAAATTGAGAACGAACTTAGGGCCATAGATGGGATCTCACAGATCAGTATTACCGGCTATCCGGAGGAAGAGATCGAAATTGCTGTTAATGAGGACAAATTATTGGCCTATAATATGTCTTTTAACCAGGTTGCTCTGGCCATTGGCAATGCCAACATTCTGGTTACAGGGGGTAATATCAAGACCAGCGCGGAAGAATACCTGATCAGGGCAAACAATCGCTCCTATTACGGCGATGAGTTGTCTAACCTCATTATTCGAGCTGATGCCAGTGGGAAGGCGGTACGCCTCAAGGATGTGGCTGAAGTGCGTGACCGCTTTTCGGAATCCCCTAACAGCTCTTTTTTCAACGGGGAGCTGTCCGTCAATACCACCATTACCAGCACAAATACCGAAGATCTTATTTCGTCCGCGGAGAAGGTCCGGGAATATACAGAAGAGTTCAACCAGAAATACAACAATGTTCAGCTAAGCGTGGTACGGGACCTTTCCACGGTTTTAACCCAGAGAACACAACTGCTTACGGAAAATGCCATTATGGGGATGATATTGGTACTTATCTTCCTCTCACTTTTCCTGAATACACGGCTGGCCTTTTGGGTAGCCTTTGGCTTGCCTATTTCCTTTCTGGGGATGTTTGTTTTCGCTCCCTTTTTCGGGGTTACCATTAATGTGCTTTCCCTTTTCGGAATGATCATTGTAATTGGGATCCTGGTGGATGATGGGATCGTTATTGCGGAAAACATATACCAGCATTATGAAAAGGGCAAGACGCCTATCAAGGCGGCGATTGATGGTACCATGGAGGTAATACCACCGATTGTATCTGCCATTATTACCACCGTGCTCGCTTTTTCTATCTTTCTATTCCTGGATGGCCGGATCGGGGATTTCTTTGGAGAGGTTTCGGTGATCGTACTGCTTACGCTTATTATTTCACTGGTAGAAGCCCTGATCATTTTACCTGCCCACCTGGCACATTCCAAGGCCTTGAGTCCCAATAAGGACAAAGGACCAAAAACAGGTATTGCCTTAGTCTTCGCCAAACTAAGAGGGTTCAACAGAACAGGAGACCGTATTATGGCCTGGATGAGGGACAATATGTACAGTCCTGCCCTTCGTTTCTCGCTGAAATACAAATTGCTCACATTCGCTTTTTTCGCGATGGCGCTGATTCTCACCCTGGGTTCTATAGGCGGGGGTATTATTCGCACTTCCTTCTTTCCTCGTATAGCCAGCGACCAGGTTAGGGTAGAACTATTAATGCCTAATGGTACCAACGAACGGGTTACGGATTCCATCATAAGTTTGATTGAAGAAAATGCCGAGATCGTTAACCAGGAACTTACCGAAAAGTATCTGGCAGGAACGGATAAAGTACTGTTTGAGAATGTGATCAAGAATCTGGGACCGGGTTCTTCGGCCGCTACTCTTGTTATAAACCTGTTACCAGGGGAAGAAAGACCGGATGCTGTACGCGCCGATGTGGTCACAGGCAGGCTTAGGGAATTGGTAGGTCCGGTAATTGGAGTAGAAAGTCTTATCTACGGTTCCGGAGGGAATTTTGGAGGAGATCCGGTTTCCGTCGCCCTGCTCGGCACCAATATACAAGAGCTCAAAGCAGCAAAGCAGGAGTTGAAGACGGCCATGATAAACAATGATCTGCTAAAGGATGTTGCAGATAACGATCCCGCAGGGATTAAAGAAATAAGGCTGGAATTAAAGGAGAATGCCTATCTGTTGGGCCTGGATCTGAGAACGGTAATGAACCAGGTAAGAGCCGGCTTCTTTGGAGCACAGGCACAGCGTTTTCAACGCGGGCAGGATGAGATCCGGGTTTGGGTTCGCTATGACAGGGAAAACCGCTCATCCATTACGGATTTGGATGAAATGCGGATCGCTACTCCGAACGGGGGGCGGGTACCGCTTAAGGAGATAGCTTCTTACAGTATTGAACGAGGCGATGTGGCCATAAACCATCTGGACGGTAGAAGGGAGATACGCTTGTCTTCGGACCTCAAAGATCCCAATACCACAAGCGGTACGGATATCATGAACTGGATAAAGAACGATGTTATGCCGGATATCCAGGCCAAATACCCTACTATAACCCCCTCTTATGAAGGCCAGAACAGGGAAGCGAATAAATTGTTGGACTCCCTCAATGTGGTTGGGTTTTCAGTTTTATTGCTGATCTACATTACCATCGCTTTTACTTTTAGGAGTTTCAGTCAGCCTTTGCTGCTGCTTTTGCTGGTCCCCTTTAGCCTTACGGCTGTTGCCTGGGGGCACTGGATACACGGTTTTCCGATAAATATCCTGTCCATGCTGGGTATTATTGCACTGATCGGAATTATGGTTAACGATGGCCTGGTACTGATCAGTAAATTCAACGGGAACCTGAGGAATGGAATGAAGTTCGATGATGCGATCTATGAAGCGGGCCGCTCCAGGTTCAGGGCCATATTCTTGACCTCCGTGACCACGATTGCAGGTTTGGCCCCCTTACTCCTGGAGAAAAGCCGGCAGGCGCAGTTTCTGAAGCCAATGGCCATTGCAATTGCCTATGGTATTGGCTTTGCCACACTGCTCACCCTGATCATGGTACCCTTGTTCCTGTCTTTCAGCAACAAGGTGAAAGTAGGAACAAAATGGTTGAAAACCGGAAATACCATAACGAAGGAAGAAGTGGAAAGAGCCATAAAAGAACAGGCTGAAGAACGGCATCTTCAGGGACAATTAGAGGACAAACAAACGGTTATAGAAGAACAATTGGAAGGCCCGCTTAAACAATTGGAAGAAACTGAGGAGGCCCTTCAAGTAAAGGAATAATGAGAAAAACATTTTTACTGATCATCGCTGTTTTGATAGTGTCGACAGGGATGAAGGCCCAGGAAGAACTTCTCTCAAAAGAGGTTGCGGTTGAATTAGCGCTGGAAAACAATTTTGGTATCGCGGTTGCCAGGAATCAGGTTGAGATAGCGGAGAATAACAAGAGTATTCTGAATTCGGGTTATTTGCCAACAGTTACGGCAAATGCCGGGGCGACATACAACCGGGATGATTCTGTTATTGAATTTCCGGGTCAATTTCTGGAAAATGGGGATCCCAGACCGGATATCGTCCTCGATAAGGCCGAAGCACAGCGATACAACTCCGGGCTTACGGTCAACTATACGCTTTTTGATGGTCTTGGCCGACTGTATAACTACAAAAGCCTCAGGGAGCAATATGAACTCAGTGAACTGCAGGCCAGAGAGACCATAGAGAATACTGTACTTCAGTTGTTTACCGTATACTTTGAGGTTGCGCGCCTGTCGGAAAACGAAAACGTTTTTAAAGAAGCGCTCAGGATCTCCAGGGACCGGATCACCAGGGCAGAGTACGCCTTTGAGTACGGACAAAATACCAAGCTGGACATTCTGAATGCCCAGGTAGATGTTACGAATGACAGTATTAGTCTGCTCAATGCCCGTCAACAACTGGTCAATACCAAACGCGATTTGAATGTAGTCTTAAGCCGTAGCCTGAACGAGGTCTTTAAAGTGGACACCGTAGTCCGGTTTATCCCTAAGCTACAGCTCGAAGATTTTATCGCTACCGCAAAGGAGAACAATGTAGCACTTCTTCAACAGAAAAGTAATACCGCTATAAATGAATACGATATCAAGATCAGCCGATCAGGGTATTTGCCTACTGTAGGCTTAAATGGCTCCTACGGATGGAACCTGAACCAGAGCGCGGCCTCCGCCTTTTTTCCAGGCACCAATAATGAGACCTGGAACTTTGCCCTTGGCGCAAGCCTAACCTGGAACCTGTTTGACGGTGGAGGGACCACCGTACGCTTGAAAAATGCCAAACTTGCTTACAAGAACCAGGAAATACTGAATGAGCAGGTGGAATTGGAGGTAGACAGGGACATCCTGAATGCGCTGGCTATCTATGAGAACCGCCTGGAGATCTTTAAGATCCAGCAACAGAACGTCATCACTAACCAGAATAATTTTGAGCGTTCTCAGGAACAGTTTGAACTTGGAAGAATTACTTCCATAGAGTTCCGTCAGGCACAAATTAATCTGCTGAATGCACAAACCAACAAAAACCTGGCAAAGTACGACGCCAAGTTGGCAGAATTACAGTTATTACAGCTAACGGGTCAATTACTCAATATTCCGTTCTAAGATTGCGGGCAGGCTAAGTACTGCAGTGGTAGTTATTTCTGATATTCCTTGTTTTCGTAGAGATAGATCGTCCAGTAGGAGTCCGGATGCTCGAATACCTTGAGTAGTTTTACTTCCCTATTGTTTTCTGGATCAACCTCGGCACTGGAGAGCAGGTACTTGCCACCCATTTCTGCCAGGGCCTTATAATCGTATTCCAGGTTTCGGATCTTCCGGGGAGTCGGGTTTAAATGGTCCCTTCTCAACGTTTGATTGAAGGCGTAACATCGGGATCCCCAATGGTCAAAATAATAGGTGAGGTAGGTATCCTTCGCAAGTTCTTTCGCGATTATTCTACGGAAATCATTTTTGTATTCAAGCGGGTAATTCGGGAAATAGCCATCCAGGGTGTAAAAGCCGTTGTAATGTGAGATTGAAGGATGTATCCCCACACTGATCACCCGGTAATCCTCGGCTGCTTCCGGAATGAATTCCCTGACCTCCTGAAAAAGGGATTCCGCAAAAAACTGTTTAAAGGAAGGCTGTCCGGATTCGGTCCGGATCTCGTGTTTGTCAACAATGAATAAAAATTGGAATCCCAGTATGGCGATGATCAGTACTTTCCCTAGGCGTTGCCAGCGTACTATGACCGATAGGGCAAGAGCGAGTAAGATATACCAGGCCATGGGATGCAGGAAATGGAATCGCTGAAGCTGAATAGGCAGGATCTGGGCTATTTTATTGAAGAAGGAAGCGGCCAATTCCCAACGGAGTACGGCATAGAGTAATGAGGTGATTACGATAAACAGGAATAGTAACAGGTATCGCTTAAGGGGTTGTCTTTTGATAATAAGAAAGATCAGTACACCAACTATGGGAATGAGCAGATAGGTGTGGAGACTGTGGGCGTGGTACTGACCAAACCTGAAGATGGCGTCCAGTTGTTCCAGACTTTCCGAAAGCGTTCTTGTCTTGAGATCAAAAGCCGTCCTGTGGGATACGAAATCTCCTTTGAAAAAGAAGGAGTAAACCAGCGGGAAATGACTTATGGCATACATCAGACCCAAAAAAATAATCGCATACAGAAACCGGAAGTTGATCTTCCGTTGCCGGATCAGGTCGTAAACCAAAATGAAAGCCAGAACAAGCAGCAAAAAAAGTCCGGAGAGTATCAGTGAAGAATAAAAAGCGAACAAAAATAGTATCACCCAGTTTACCGCACTGCGTTCTCCCTGTCTAATCTCCATAAAGGCGTAGCAAGCCAGGGGGATGCCACTCACACTCAGGGTAAAAGACCAAAAAGGTAATATGGAAAAAAGGACTGCAGTACCCCAGGGGATCAGTTCGGGGGTATTTTCCGGGAGCAGATGTTTTTTAAGCAGCAAAAACATACCAAAGAAGCCCACCACACTCATCACTATCTTATTTACCACCAGGCCGCCGTACATCCCGAAGAGTGCGAACCAGAGCAGCCCCAGATCGTAACTTCCATAAAAAGCAAATTTGGGGAGGCCGTTTAAGACCTGTAGCACCGGCTCATTCGGAGATGAGAACAACATCCCGCTATCCAACAGCACCTTGACCCAGGCAAAAGTAGAGTCCAGGTTGTCGTGTATGGTAATCGGGGCATTATCCCAGTAGATCAAATAGGGAAGGTGATACAGGAAAATAACACCCAGGGCTATGCCGTATTTTACAGTTGCTTTATTAAAGAAAGTGCTCATACGGCTGCTCATCTATTCAAATTTGGGTGGTTATTCATTAAATGGTACGGACTTTAAGTTTTCTATAATATGATCCAATTCCTCTTCAGATAATCCGTAGAACAAGGGTAACCTCAAGAGGGAATTGGAAAGCCTGTCGCTTTCAGGTAATTCCCGTGTTCCGTGTTTTGCGGCATAGAATGGGCTGCGATGCAGGCTTAAATAATGGAAAATGGCCAATATTCCCTGTTTTTTGAGATGATCTATGATCAGATCTCGTTGCTCCAGGTCTCTTGCTACCAGGTAAAACAGGTGGGCGTTATTTGTGGCATAAGCCGGAATAGATGGCAATTGGATCTGTTGTTCTTTCGCCCATTCAGACAGTCTTTCAAAATAAGTGTCCCAGATCTTACGCCTCTTTTGGTGGATTTTATCCATAGATTCCAACTGTGCATATAAAAATGCCGCGGTTACCTCAGAGGGAAGAAATGAGGAGCCAATATCCACCCACTCATATTTCTTAACCTCGTTCCGGAAGAAAGCGGAACGATTGGTCCCTTTTTCCCAAATGATCTCCGCCCTGGGGACCAGTTCTGGGTCGTTGATTACCAGCATACCCCCTTCACCTGAAATGATGTTTTTGGTCTCGTGAAAGGAAAAAGTCGCCATATGGCCAATGGAACCTAAGGCGTGTTTATTGCCTTTGGTGTCGGTGAAATAGCTGTTAACAGCCTGGGCAGCATCCTCGATTACATAGATCCCATGATCCTCTGCCAATTCCATAATGCGCTCCATATTGCAGGCCACGCCGGAATAATGAACCGGAACTATGGCCTTGGTCCTGGGAGTAATCAAGTCCTCCAGCAGATCTTCGTCCATATTAGGGTTGTCTTTCCGGCAATCCGCGAATACTATCTTCGCACCTCTGAGCACAAAGGCATTCGCCGTGCTAACGAATGTATAGGCCGGAACAATGATCTCATCCCCCTCTTTAATATTCAGCAAAATGGCTGCCATTTCAAGGGCATCCGTGCAGGAAGAAGTCAACAGGCACTTTAGAAAACCGAATTCCTCTTCAAAGAAACGCTGGCACATTTTCGTATACTTGCCATTTCCGGATAGCTGCCCGCTCTCCACGGCATCTCGGATGTATACCAGTTCTTTACCGGTAAGGTGAGGTTTATTGAACGGGATGTTAAACTGCAATGGATCCATTAGCCAAATCTGAGTCGAAATGAGTTAGGAATTGTGGTGGGCTCTCCCGAGTTGTCATAGAATTCGTCAACACCTAGTAAACCCTGTCCACAGACGATAACAACCTTTTCAGCCTGCCGGAATAGCAATTTTCCGGGAACCCTGTTTACGATCATCAGATCTTCTTCAACAGTAGCTTCATAGATACGAACCCAGGAACCCTCTACCTTGGTTTTTGCTCCTTTATAGGGATAACCTACAGCGTCTATGAATCTTTTGATCTCTTTGGCGGACTGAGACCAGTTTATAACGTAATCCTCTTCGTCCCTCCAGAGGCTGTAGGAAGCAAGGCTCTCATTCTGTTCAGAGGATAAAAGACCAGGTCCTTGGAAATCTGCCATAAGTTCGTTGAGCATATCCACATACAACAAAGCTATTTTGTCTATGGCCTCTTTTATTTTAACAGGGTAGTCAACGGATAGCTTTCGTTGCTTTACTATGGCTCCCTTATCAAACTCATCGTTGGCGATAAAGGCTGTGGCGCCAATTTCGCTATCCCCATTAATAAGGGCGCTGACCAGTGGATTAAAGCCCCGGTATTTGGGCAACAGGGAATCGTGAAAAACGACCAGTTCCTTTTCAGACGGGATCATCCACCTCCAGCCTATCGCGAACTGCAGGGAAACGGACTCGTTTTCCGGGGCATCTTTTCCCAGATAAAAGGGTATTCCTTGTCGCTCCGCCAGTTCTTTGAGTTCCTCGGCGTGATCTTCAACTATGTTCTTATCCTGGCCTATTACGATGTCGGAAATAGATGGAAGGAATTTGGGATCAAGGCCTTTCAGGCATTCCAATCCTTTTTTGCCAAGCAGATAAAGCCTAATCATGGATCATTTCCTTTACGATATACAATGGCCGCTGCCGTACCCCTTCAAATGTCTTACCGACATAGAGCCCCACCACACCGAGGGTCGCCATGATAAGGCCAGACAAAAACCAAATGGAAACGATCAGGCTGGTATATCCCAACACGATAACATCGCCCTTGAGCCATTTGTAAAGGTAAACCATGGCCACAACTATAGAACCCAGGGAAACGATTCCTCCGGCTTTGATCAGTAAGCGTATGGGTTTGTCCGAAAAGGCGAGAATAATATCTATGGCCAGCCTGAATAGCGATCTGAAATTATAACTGGATCGCCCCTCAGTCCGTCTTCCGTGTTCTACCTTTACTTTGGTAGTGTTGAAACCGACCCACTTGATCATTGTTGGAAAGTAACGAACGGATTCCCTCATGGAGATCACCGCATCGATCACTTTTCTATGGTAGATGCCGAAATTGGCGATCGTTTCATCATGCGTATAGCCGGTAAGGTAGCTCAGAACCTTGTAAAATGCCCTGGAGAAGAATTTTTTGACAAAAGAATCCCTTCGCCTTGTCCGGCTCGCGAGTACAACCTCGTATCCTTCGGCGGTTTTTGCAAAGAGTTTTGGAATCTCCTCAGGCAAGTCCTGCAGATCGCAATCCATCACCACTATCCATTCGCCCCTGGCGTGGTCCAGCCCGGCTGTAATGGCATAATGTTGGCCGAAATTCCTGCTCAGCCGAATTCCTTTGACCTTTTCTTCCCGGGACGCGATATTTGCGATTTCTTCCCAGGAATTGTCCAATCCACCGTCTTCCACCAGGATGATCTCATAATCAGGAGTAATTTGCTGAACACTTTCATGTATCCTGCGTACGAGTTCCCCGATAACTTTATCAGCCTGATACACGGGGCTTACGATGGATAATTTCATTATTCGGGATTCACGATTGGTTATGATAAAAACGGTAATTTGGGTGTGAAGTACCCCAAGTATCCGAATTTTCCGAGTAAAATTAATACAATTTTGCCTTCGGCCAAAACAACTGTTTTCAGGGAACTGTGACTTTTCAGCTGATAAAGCAGTGCTGAAAAAACCGTGAATTGGGTAAATTTGTAAGTCGTCGTTGGCCGTTAAATGACTGTGGAATGATTCTATTTTCTAACACTTTGATCGCTTTCTGATAAGATGTACGAGCACTTTTTTCAATGTCCTTATTGTTGGGAAAACATCTCAATGCTCTTTGATCCTTCAATTAGCAGGCAAACTTATATCGAAGACTGTGAGATCTGTTGCAACCCCATTGAGGTTAGCCCGGAATTCAACAACGGAGAACTTTCAGGGCTCGAGGTCTCTGGTATTGAACAATAATCTTTTTCTTTTAATAAGTCAATAAATTCTGAGCAATGCGGTCAATGCTGCCGCAAAAAGTGGTATTTTACTGGTATAAATCAAACAATTATCCAGGGTGGTCGGTTCAGGATCAGCGAAAAAGGGAATATTACAGTTGTCAGAGACTGCCGAGCTCGTATTAGGGAGTTTCGGGGCGATGCAAAGCGCCTTCCTCTCTGTATATCTATTCCTGAGCAAACGCAGGAACACCAAAAACCTTCTACTGACGCTTTTTTTTCTGTTTATTACACTGCGGATCGTAAAATCCCTGCTGTGGGTATATCTGGACCAGGTTCCCCAGTGGTTCCTGAATCTGGGTTTCGTTGCCCATAGTGCAAGCGGTCCCCTGTTGTTTTTATACCTGATCTATTTCATGCGGGATAAGTCCTGGAAGGGGATACACTTACTGCACTTTCTTCCATCCGCCGTATTGCTGCTTCTGCTGTTTTATCTTAATGAGGCCAATTTTTGGTATAAAGGAGGCTATTCCGCCCTTTTATACCAGCAATTGACGTACGCCTTGCTCACTCTTGGCTTGCTGGTGTTTTCTTTTGGCCGAAGAAGGCGGGAAGAAAGCCTTGCCAAACTGGCCAACAGGGATTGGCTATGGCTGAGTGTCCTGGTACTGGGGGTTTTCAGCATTCAACTGGCCTATTTTTCCAACTATCTGCTGGGGTTAACACCCTATTTGGCCGGCCCCGTGGTCTATGGTGTATTTGTCTTCGCGATCGCCTTTTTTGCAGTTACGGAAAGGCAAACGGGAAGTTCCGAAGGCCAGCTTGTAAAGTATGGTAATATTCACCTGGAGGCTAAGGAATTTGACAGGATCCGGAATCGGATCGAAACCCTGATGGTAGCGGAAAAACCTTATCTGGAAGCGGACTTTTCCCTTGAAAGCTTATCGGAACTTGTAGGAACGGCACGGTATATCGTTTCACATGTCATCAACAAAGGGTTTAAGACAAATTTTTCGGATTTGATCAATTCCTATAGGGTGGAAGAGGCCAAAAGCAAACTAAGTTCCGATGCCTTCCGCAATATTAAAATTGCCCAGATTGCTTATGAATGTGGCTTTAATTCCCTTTCTTCCTTTAATGCTTCCTTTAAAAAACACACAGGAACCACACCTTCCTACTTCCGCGATCACCAAAGTTGATTTGAGGGATTTATAAATCCGTAAGTCGCATTTAAAAATTGCTCAGGATTTCCAAGGTCGTTTGTTCACCTTGAGACTACTAAGCATAATTCTGTGTCTCGGGAGCGACTTTCCACTTATCTGCTAATTGAACCCATGGAGCGGTCTAAGGTATTCTGGGCCTGCTTTTACTTTTTTGTCTTGCTCGCTGCATATTTTGTGCTTAGGCCCATACGAGATGAAATGGGGATACTGAACGGAGCTTCAAATATGCAATGGCTGTTTACAGGTACCTTCCTGAGCATGCTGGCCATAGTTCCTGTTTTTGGCATGTTATGCCGGAAATATGCGATTGCCAGGGTGCTTAGGTTTTCATATGTCTTTTTTATCCTCAATATCATCGCATTCTACATTCTCTTTAGTTTCAAACTGTATCCGGATATCTTGCCGATTGTTTTTTTTATCTGGTTAAGTGTCTTTAACCTGTTCGCTGTTTCCTTATTCTGGAGTTTTATGGTAGACCTTTTCACTACTGAGCAATCCAAGCGGCTTTTCGGTATCATAGCCGTGGGAGGAAGCCTGGGAGCCATTTTGGGGCCGCTGCTTACCCAGTCTCTGATCGGTATAATTGGTATTGAGAACCTTTTTCTCCTGGCACTGCTTCTTTTGTTCCTGGTACTCTGGTCTTTGGTTCGCTTGCAGCGTATGCACAGGCTGTCCAGAGTCGAAGCACTTTCGGAAGATGCAAAAACTTCATTACCCTTGCTTGGATCTGGATCCATTCTTTCCGGTATAAAAATGGTATGGGATTCTGCCTACCTGCAAAAACTGGTCTTGTTCATGCTGTTGTATACCTCAGTCTCTACTTTCCTGTATTTTGAACAGGCGCACATTGTTGAGGCCACCTTAGCTGATAGTACGGCCCGTGTGACCTACTTTTCCAGGGTAGACCTGATTACCAATACACTTGCGATAAGCGGACAATTACTGCTAACCAATCGTATGATCCGCAAATTCGGACTGGCCATTACGCTATGTGCTGTACCTGTTTTGATTGGGCTGGGTTTTCTGCTATTGAGTAAGACCCCGATACTCCTTGTGATAGGCGCTTTAATGGTATTACACCGTACGGGTAATTTTATCCTGCTCCGGCCGGGAAGGGAAATGTTGTATACCGTATGTAACCGCGGTGAAAAGTACCTGGCGAAGAATTTTCTCGACACTGCAATCTACAGGGGAGGGGACGCCCTTTCCGGCTGGGCCTTTGCCGGACTGGTATCTCTCGGGTTCGGGCTGTCCTGGATAGCACTTATTGCCGTACCTTTAGTAATGCTATGGTCTTACACCGGATTCCGATTGGGCAGGAAAGCGGAGGAGAGCTCTAAAAATTATATACATCAAAAAACGAACTGATATGAGAAAGTACTCCAGAAGAGAAATGGCAAAACAGCTTGCCTGTATGTCTGCCGGTACTTTGGTATGGCCATCTCACTGGTCAGCAAAGGCAGAGAGCATCAGAACCAGAAAGATACCCTCCTCCGGGGAACAACTCCCTATTGTTGGCCTGGGAACCTGGCAGTCTTTCGATGTAGGGACCTCTTCCACGCTCCGTGAGCAGTTGGAAAAGGTTCTTTCTGCCATGAAACAAAAAGGAGGCAAGGTCATTGACAGTTCTCCCATGTACGGGAGCTCTGAGCAGGTTGTCGGAGACCTGACCGCCAAAATGGGCATACAAAGCAGTTTTTTCTACGCTACTAAGGTCTGGACTTCAGGGAAGCAATCCGGTATCCGGCAGATGGAGACCTCAAAGAGGCGAATGCGCAGGCCACAAATGGACCTGATGCAGATCCATAACCTGGTAGACTTGCAGACGCACATAAAAACATTAAGAGAGTGGAAGGAAAAGGCCAAGATCAGGTATTGGGGTATTACGCATTATACCAATTCCTCACATGAGAAACTGGCCCGAATTATACAAGCCGAAAAGCCGGATTTTGTACAGTTCAATTATTCCATCAATCAAAGAAATGCGGAGAACAGGCTGCTTGGAGTTGCCAGGGACCAGGGGACTGCGGTTCTGATCAACAGGCCTTACGACGGGGGCAGCCTGTTCCGAGCTATCAAAGGGAAGGAATTGCCTGCCTGGTGTAAAGAGGCTGATATCCATTCCTGGGGGCAGTTCTTCTTAAAATATATATTAGCACATGAGGCGGTAAACTGCGCAATTCCCGGAACTTCCAAGCCACATCATCTTCTGGATAATATGGGTGCCGGATTTGGGCGCCTTCCGGATGCGACATTTAGAAAAAGAATGGTTCAGCACTTAAATTCTATCTAGCTTAAAAAACATTGGAATTAATTTTTAAGAGTCCACCTGCGCGTCTCTGGATTTGCTATTTTTATAGGAAACTAAAGACCACTTCCCTTGCGCATTTCCAAACTCATTCCGGCCCGGATCTTTCCGATACTTCTGGTGAATTTCATCGGGATCTTAGGTTATAGTATTGTCATTCCGATACTGATATTTATAGTGGTGGATCTGGGGGGAAATGGCTTTATTTATGGCATTCTTGGAGCTATGTATCCTTTCTTCCAGTTCATCGGGGCTCCCATTCTTGGAAGTCTTTCAGACCGGATTGGCCGCAAGAAGGTGCTGGTGATCAGCCAATTGGGCACTTTTGTTGCCTGGGTACTCTTTCTATTGGCCTTTCTGCTGCCAAAAACTACATTATGGGGCCAGGATACGGAACTTACCGGCAACTACACTATGACCCTGCCCTTGCTGATTATTTTTTTAGCCAGAATATTTGACGGTTTCACAGGCGGGAATGTCTCTGTGGCTAATGCCTACCTTTCCGATATTTCCACGGACGAGGACCGGAATGCAAATTTTGGGAAGATGGGGGCTTCAACAAGCCTGGGATTTGTACTGGGGCCGGCAGTGGCTGGCATACTTGCTTCTACTTTTATGGGGGAGGCGCTCCCTCTTTTACTGGCTGCTGTAATTTCTCTTATCGCCATCTTTGTGATCAATACCAGGCTGGAAGAGACCGTTCCCTGCGTGGTCAATACTGGTAAGGTAAAGTTGGGCGCGTTCCGCAGGTTCTTCCAGGTAGAGCATAAGAATTGTTTTGAAGAAGGCGAATTACAGGCGAATCCGCCCAAAAGAGGGTGGAAAGCCGTCTTGCAGCAACCAGGTATCCCCTTGTTGTATGCCGTTTACTTCCTGACTTTTCTCGCCTTCAGCCTTTTTTATGCCGGATTGCCGATATATGCGAATACGCTTTTAGATTGGACAGCCACGGATCTGGGAATCTTTCTGGCTTACTCCAGTTTTATCATGATCCTGGTGCAGGGGCCTCTGCTTACCAGACTTTCCAGGAAACTTTCCAATCGGACACTGATTATAATGGGCTCGCTTTTCTTAGCCCTGGGCTTCTTTCTGTTAGGTTTGGATAATACGCTTTTACTATATCTGGCCAACACCTTGTTTTCGGTAGGTAATGGTTTGATGTGGCCCAGTTTCCTGGCCCTGCTTTCAGCAAGCGGTGAGAAGCATATGCAGGGAGCAATACAGGGCTATGGTAATAGTATGGGTAGTTTTGCGAGTATGTTGGGCCTTATTATTGGGGGAATGTTGTTTGAGAGTATCGCGGTGACCGTATTTGCGATCGGGGCGGCGATCTTCCTGCTGATCACCCTGCTTATGGGCATAAATTCGCTGAGAGGTCGCAGAGCAAAGCCAGGTCCCGAAGGAATTCTTACAAATTAACCAGGGGGTTACTACATCACAATATCGTTCTTCCAGGTATAAGGTGCTGGGATATCCGTGTCGTCTATAAGCTGGCGGATGTCGATTTCAATGCCCCGGCTCATATCCGTAATGGGAACATCGTTTGGCCCACCTTCAAAGGGGTTCTCGGTATTTTCCCCAATAGCTTCCATGGTGTGGAATACCCAGGCGATCAGCGCGCTAAAAGGGATGGAGAACCAAACGAAGTGGTTGCCGATAAAGATCTGCAGCTTTTGAGTGAAGTCAAAATATGCGGGATTGGCTTTGAGATCTTCGATGATCTGGCCTCCAATGGCCTCAAAACTTTCCATCACCCCAAAAGGAAGTAAAAGAATAAATATCCAGACAAAGATATAGTTCAGCGTGGCGAACTGCCGGGGGTAAGGGAAGTTCTTGATCCGCTCGCATTTCCCCTGTAGCGTATAAAACTCCACCAGCATATTTTCCATTTCCATATGCCGGAAATCCTCGATATGACCTTCATCAAGCAATTCCCGCAACCTTCTGGATTGTATCCCCAGTAATTGTGACGCCTGATTTCCCTTGGCAAAGATCTCATCGTATTCTTCCCTGGAGATATAGGGAGTGATCATATCCTTGATCGGATAGGTGTCTTCGTGAACCGTATACTGGGTTTCACGGAATTCCTTGTTAGACTTTCCTGTTTTCAAATGGGTTTCCCAGGGTTTATCTTTTCTCAGCTGATATCTCAAGGCGGTTAACCAGGCAACATGCCGGTGCACCAGTTCCCTGTGAATGGTGTGCAGGCCTTCCTTTCCTTTGGGCGATTTGGCGTGCCGGTCCGTGATGAAATCCTTTACCATAATAGTCCAGGAACGGGAGGAGTTTACGATACCTCCCCAGATCTTCCGGGCTTCCCAGAGCCTGTCATAAGAGGCGTTGTTTTTAAAACTTACGATGAAAGCTACAGCGGTACCCAGTACGGCCAATGGAAGCCACGGCACATGTAGCCATTTCCAGCGCAGTACTTCAAAGAGAATTACAGGGATTGCAGCCAGGAGAAGAAAGAGGAAAATATGACGGCGGGTCCAGCGAATGACCCCCCTCACGGGAAATATTCTTCGGGTGTACATAGGTTTAAAGCGATTGGTAGGGGAAAGATACGAAAACTATCTATTCCTCATTTGCCAGGTATTCGCTGTACCTTTCTATGCCGGAATTTAGCATGTTTACTACGGCACGACTGGTAACCGTAGCCCCTGAAATACCATCTACCATTTGTGGGCCGTCCGCAACGATCGTACCGTCCTGCCTAAACCCAAAAGTCTGGTCCTGGTTGTTGACCAATTTGCCTACAAACTGATCCTGAAAGGAGGAGCGGGTCATTTTAGCGCCATGTGTTTCAGATTCTGCAAGGTGGCCAAGTGCGATTTTCTTGATCTTTCCACTCGCCTTGCCTACCAGAACGGTGGCCCATATCCGGCCAATATACCCCTCTCCCTGTACTGTAACTATGGCCTCGTTAGAGTTCTTTAGTTCAAAAACCGGCCAGGAATCCACTACTTTGGAGGAGGTAAGGCTGCGGTATTGACGCAGAGCAGCATCCATATCTGAATTTTGAACTACCCCCTGGCTGTCAACCAATAAGAAGCTCAATTGGTCAGAGGCCTCATCAATAGAAGCAAAGGAGAGACTGGCAAAATCCCCTACCTGCTTCAGTGTCTTTGGCACGGCCTTTACCGGGACTTCCACAGTTTCCGATACGGGTTTTTCTACTTTCTTCTCTTTGCATCCTGCGGATAGTGTTAAAGCAGCGGTTAATAGTCCAAATAAGCATAGTTTTATATTAGTGTTCATGATGATTGAAGTCTAAGTCCAAGTTTAAGCACAAGTCCAAGATTAAGTTTAAGCTTAAGTCCAAGTCTTGCTGTCTAATTTCTATCGTCTATCGTCTATTCTCTCTTTTCTCCTTTTTAAGAAATCCGAAAGTATTAAGCACAGTTAAAAACGACAATGATTTATGTCATATGGGGAGGGTTGGATGGTTGGATAGTTGGATTTTTAGATAAACGGACGATTCGATTGCTGGACTATTGGATTATTGAATGGTTGGACTGTTGGATTGTTGAATGGTTGGACTGTTGGATTATTGGATTTGTGGATGGAGGGATAGTTGCATGATCGGACTGGTGGCAGGGCCGACGAAAGCTTAAAGAACCTTAACAATAATACATTTGCCTATTCCGAAGGCAAAATCCTTAAATAGAACCGATTCGGATCATAAACCTGGAAAATGGGCATGGCGTGGGTTCCATCAGGTTTGTGAATGGGCATGTCAACAACCCTGCCGCTGTGGTTTGGATTGGCTTGCATATCTTCCAGGATGAGATCATTTAAGGTAATATCGGATCGAAGGTCTAATTCGGACAATTGCTGTTGCTGCAGATTAGGACTTCCCCTGAGTAAATGATCAAAACTGCTCCAGTCTTTTTTAAAGAGATCGTTTTTGGATGAATCTTTAGTAAATAAGGAGTTGTCTTGCTGAGCAGATAAACTGAGGCAGCACAAAAGGCAGATTATTATGGTGCTTAGAAATTTCAATGGATTTACTTATGCCTTAAACTGAGGAATATATTCACTAAAATAATGAAATAAGCATTTTATAGCAACGAAAATGAATATAATATCAGACTTTCCTAAATGCGGTAATTTAAAGCGTAAACGGGAAATTTTGATGTACCTAATGTGGATAATTCGGGACTATCTGGCCGCTAGTTTCGTACGAAAATTTCTTCTGGTGTTATTCCAATTTCTGTAAAATGAATTATGCGACCACTAAAGTCCAATACCATAAAAATGCCGACATTACTCACGTCGCTACCTCTAACGCCCTTTCCGCATACATAGATGGTCTCGCTTTCCATATCTACGTCAAAATCGTTAATCCCTACAAATCCGTAGCCGTTATTGTTCATAAAATCATTTGCCTCTAAAAGAACCATGTTCTCCCCTAACGCCACTCCTGTATCATAGTCATAGATTAAAGGGCCTTCAACGACCGGATTAGGCTGAACGTAGGAAAGTGTTAAGAGCATCTTAGATCCCAGGTTTTTACTGCGGAACAACCTAAGTCCCATATCTACTATGCTATCATAAGCTTCACCTTGCCTGACAAGTTCAGAAGTTTCCAGATCATATGCCTGATAAGTAAAGTCCCTCGAGAAAACCCATAAAGTCTTGTCGTTTATTGTACCACTAATGAAGTTCCCCAATCCATAACTAAAAGTCTTAACTATAGTGCCGGATTCCAGATCAATTACTACAAGAAAATCCCCTAACTCCTCTGATTGAAGGTATAGTACTAGGTAGGATTCATTCATTATAGAGGATTCATGATTCACGTGTGGCGGTAGTAGTATTTTTTGGCATGAACCAGTGGCAATGTCATGGATTACAGCAAAATCCTCGTTGGTAGAAAAACTATTAATACGAATTGCCATTCTTGAGTTGGAATGAATGGATGCACCACTCTGCTGTTCACCTTCAACTGGCGGGCAAATATTTACTCGGCCAATAATCTCACCGGTGGCAAGATTTTTTTGAGAATAGTGTGTTCTGCCAAGGTGGTAATGGAACCTGAGGATATCCCCCCTAACTACATAAAATAACGAGGTGTCCTCATTTAGATCCAGCTGTTCATGCAGATTGATTTCTGGAGAGATAACTCCGTCCCTGCTAATATCTAACTGATACTTTATGTCATCTCTTTCCCCAATAATGGTAACATTTGAAGGAAAACTCCCTTTAGGCAATTGGCCACCCTCATTTTCATTTGGATCCTCAGAATTATTATCTCCGCTGCTGCATCCGGCGATGAGACATACACAAACAATAAAAACAACTTCCTTAAGTCTCATTATTGAAAATTTTCGCCGCAAAATTTATCGAACTATTAAGGTTAACTCCAATTCTGTAATCTTGACACTTATGACCAATTTCTGCTCCAAAAGCTACTCATGAAAACAGCAAATTTAGACAAAGCCCTCATATGAGCATAGTATCCTGCCAAAAACTAATATTAGATAGATTAAATTCCTCTTTATTGCGGTGAAGACCTCAAATAATCGATAAGCATCCAAGAACTTTTTAGCGAATTCATTTCTCTTATCGTAGAACCTAAATCCACATTTTAACACCAGCCCGTCATATTCTTATTGATGTTTGACCTCAATATAACAGTACTAATAAATCCTAACCAAGACCTATATATCAGGAACCTGGCCTCCGTCGGAAAACCGAATAATAAATAAACTAAATTTACAGTACCCGCTACCGAATTGAAGCCTATAAGTCTATTTGCTGAATAACCTAATCAAAAAACAGATGCCCATTCATTCCAAAAGTGCCATTGCAAAGGGAGACGGCGATTTTATTATAGACGACGTAAGGGTTGCGGATCCAGAAGGAGATGAGGTTGTTGTTCGGATGAAAGCCGCCGGGCTTTGTCATACGGATTACGATTCTTTGTCCTGGGGAAAACCCATCATCATGGGGCATGAGGGTGCCGGGATTGTAGAAAAACTGGGTCCTGATGTCAGCGGACTTGACGTAGGAGATCAGGTGATCCTCAACTGGGCAACCCCCTGCCTGAATTGTTTCCAGTGCCAGGAGGGCAATCAGCACCTTTGCGAACAAAATTCCCCCGTGGTTGCCGGAGCTAACGGTTACACCCCGGGGCATGCCAGGCTGGATGGATCCGTCTGGAAAGGAAAACCCATTGAAAGATCATTTAACATAGGTACGCTGAGTGAATATACCTTGGTTAAGCGCTCCGCTTTGGTTAAAGTAGATGAAGCAGATCTGAATTTCTCCGCGGCGAGTATTGTCAGTTGTGGGGTGATGACGGGTTATGGTTCGGTGGTACATGCGGCAAAGCTTGAATCAGGATCATCCGCCGTAATCCTGGGATGTGGTGGTGTTGGGTTGAATGTCATACAGGCCGCGAGGATTTCGGGAGCGGGAATGATCATAGCTGTCGACATCAATCCTGAAAAGCTCAAAATGGCGAAACAATTTGGAGCCACACATACTATTTTGGCCGATAAAGCAGACAAACAGCTAGAGGTTGCGGCTAATAAAGTGAAGTCTTTATGCGATGGCAGAGGCGCGGACTACGCTTTTGAATGTACGGCCATCCCGGCACTAGGAGCTGCACCCCTGGCGATGATACGGAATGCAGGTACAGCGGTACAGGTAAGCGGCATAGAAGAGGAGATCATAGTAGATATGCGATTGTTTGAATGGGATAAGATCTACATCAACCCCTTGTATGGGCAGTGTCGTCCCCAAACAGATTTTCCTAAGCTCATCAGGCTTTACAAAAAAGGGTCTCTCTTATTGGACGAAATGATTACCCGTGAATATCCCCTGGATAAGCTTTCAAATGCCTTCGACGACCTGCTGAATGGTAAAAATGCCAAAGGGGTAATTGTTTTTGATTAAATAAAACTTCAAAGGTGAGTTAAAATTATATACTAAAATCTGTCAAATTGAGCAGCTTCCATACCATACAACTTTCGGATCCAATTTTTGAAAATGACGGCCTGCGCTTCCTAACGGTAAAATCTAAGAAACTAAAAGGCAGGGGTGATATTTGTTTTTATGTGCCCGATGTCCCTGAGGCCGTCACGAACTTGCCTATTTATATATTGCTTCACGGAGTATATGGCAGTGCCTGGGCCTGGGCCCTAAAAGGAGGTGCTCATCATACGGCAAAAAAACTAGTTGCTGAAGCTCAAATATGCCCTGCTATAATTGCCATGCCCTCAGACGGGCTTTGGGGAGACGGATCAGGATATATCAGGCATTCGGAAAAGGACTTCGGTGAATGGATAGTGTCCGAAGTTCCCCTGGCGATCAGGGAGAACTGCCCTTATGCCGGCCCGGATTCCCCACTTTGTATTGGCGGACTGTCTATGGGTGGCTTTGGCGCCCTGAGGCTGGGTGCGCTGTATTCAAATAAGTTCAAGGCAATATCTGCCCATAGCGCCATAACCCGTTTTGAGGAGATGAGCAGTTTTGTAGAAGAACCATTGGATGCCTACGCCCTGCAAGACGAAGTGATTGACGCCATTGATGCCATCCGGAAAAATCAGCACCATCTCCCGCCAATCAGGTTCGACTGTGGTTTGGAAGATGATCTGCTTGAAGCTAACAGAACCCTTCACAATCAACTCTTGGAATTAGAAATAGATCATATTTACGAGGAGTTCGATGGAGCACATGAATGGCCCTATTGGCAGAAACACCTGGAAAGCAGTCTGCGCTACTTTGATAAACACAGCAGTTCTTAGTTGCCCCCGGGCTATAAGACTTTGCCTCAACGAACAGGAATTCCTATCTTGGGATAGCCTGTGCTAAGTTGTCTGGCTGGAGGACTTACGCTTGGAGTGTAGTTTATTATAAAGACAAGGTACGCATCAAAAATAATGGCCATCTATGCCACATCACACTCCAGGATCTTATCGGAATAATCAATTCAGATCATGAAAAAGCTCTTTTTTCTCAGTGTATTAATAGTTCTAACGTCCTGTGCGGAACAAAAAGATCAGGAAGCTTCTAAGCCTAATATTGTTTTCATTTTTGCGGATGACATGACCTATACAGCCATCCATGCTCTGGGAAACCAGGAAATTGCCACACCCAACCTGGACAAGCTGGTGAATACAGGGGCGACTTTTACCCACGCATACAATATGGGCGCCTGGAATGGGGCCGTCTGTGTAGCATCCAGAGCCATGATCATTTCCGGGAGAAGTGTCTGGGAAGCCAATGAATTCCGCCAGGAATGGTTGCAGGACCGGAATTTGGATAAGACCTGGGGGAAGTTAATGGAGCAAGCAGGTTATGATACTTATATGACTGGCAAATGGCATGTGGATGCCCCACCAGAGAAAGTATTCGGGCAGGTTGTTCACCCGCGTCCCGGGATGCCGCCGGATGCCTGGGAGCATCACCCCATGGTAGAAAAATTTAAAAGCATAGAAGGCACGGACAAGCACCCTTCCTCCGTTATGCCTGTGGGTTATAACAGGCCCCTGAGCGAGAAGGATAGCAGTTGGTCCCCAACAGATAAAAGTTTCGGAGGCTTTTGGGAGGGAGGTAAGCATTGGAGTGAGGTCCTCAGGGACGATGCGCTTCAGTTTATTTCTGAGGCCGCCGGAAGGGATAAGCCCTTTTTCATGTATCTGGCATTCAATGCCCCACATGACCCCAGGCAGGCACCTCCGGAATACATAGCGATGTATAAGGCCGAAGAGCTTGATCTTCCTGAGAATTGGTTGCCGGAATACCCCTTTAAGGAAGCCATAGGAAACGGCCCAAAACTGCGGGATGAAGCCCTGGCGCCTTATCCGAGGACCGCCTATGCCCTTAAAAAACACAAGCAGGAGTACTATGCCATAATCACCCATTTAGATCAGCAGATTGGCGAGATCCTGAATGGTCTTGAGCAAAGTGGCAAAAAAGAAAATACCTATATCATCTTTACCGCGGACCACGGTCTGGCATTGGGCAGGCATGGCCTGATGGGGAAGCAAAGCCTTTTTGATCACAGTATACGAGTACCGTTTCTGATTTCAGGCCCGGGCATACCCGCAGGGAAACAAATTGCGGAAGACATTTATTTGCAGGACGCCATGGCCACCTCCCTGGACCTGGCCGGCATAGAAAGGCCGGATTATCTGTATTTCCATAGCCTGATGGGCTTGATAAACGGAGAACAGCAGGGCAGTTCCTATGACGGTATTTACGGGGGTTATATAAACTTCCAAAGAATGATCCGGAAAGACGGATTTAAATTGGTGGTTTACCCCAAGATCAACAAACTCTTGCTTTTTGACCTGAAAACCGATCCACAGGAAATGCGCGATCTCTCCGGGCAACCTCAATATAAATCAAAGGTAGATCTGCTCTTTAAGGAGCTTCGGCAAATGCAGCAAGAACTCAAGGATACTCTGGACCTTAGTGGGGTTTACGAGCCCGGCTCTTAGATGCGATCTTCTGCTTGCCGGGTATAACGCATTTGGGTTGGTGTTAAAAATTGAAATTGGCAAGGCAAATAGGTATCTTAGAGGTTGTTGTGAAAATCGTTTTAAAAACAAATGCTAAGCAGTTCTATCGGGCAGCAAATATGAATAAACTCGCTTTCATACTTAGCCTCCTTGCAGGAATATTATTGTTCTCTTGCGGAGGACCTGAACTACCGCCAGGCGTGGAGGAAGCTTATGCCCAGCTTCCTGAGAATGTAGATTTTAATCAGCATATCAAGCCCGTGTTGTCCGACAAATGTTACATCTGCCACGGACCTGATGAAGCGGAAGTAAAAGCGGGTTTACAATTGCATCTCCAGGAACTTGCCTATGCTGAATTGGCTCAATCTCCCGGCAAGTATGCCATAAAGCCCGGGAATTTGAACAAAAGTGAAATTGTTCATAGGATCTTATCAGATGACCCCGAGATCCTTATGCCTTCACCGGATTCACATCTCTCCCTCTCGGACCGGGAAAAAGCGCTGCTTATCAAGTGGATTGAACAGGGGGCGGAATACAAAGACCATTGGGCATTTACCCCTCCTGAAAAGCGTTCCATACCCGAAGTTGAGTCTGAGGCAAGCCTGGTTAACCCTATAGATCATTTTATTCTTTCGCGATTAGAAAGCGAGGGATTAGGCTTCTCTCAGGAGGCGGATAAAGAAACCTTGTTGAGGAGGGTTTCTTTTGATCTTACCGGTTTACCACCTTCCCTCGATGAAATTGAAGATTTCCTGAATGATGACTCTGAAAGCGCTTATGAAAAAGTGGTAGACCGTTTGCTGGCTTCTCCCCATTATGGAGAACAGCGGGCTGTGGATTGGTTGGATGTCTCCAGATATGCGGACACCCATGGTTATACTGTTGATCGATACCGGGATGTATCTGCATGGAGAGACTGGGTGATAAGTTCATTTAACAGCAATATGCCCTACGACACCTTTTTGCAATGGCAATTGGCAGGTGATATGATGGAGGATCCCACTCATGAACAAATTCTTGCCACTACATTTAACAGGTTGCATCCGCAGAATATGGAAGGGGGTATTGTGGATGAGGAATTCAGGGTAGCCTATGTGTCTGACCGCACAGATGTTTTGGGAGAAGGTCTTATGGGAATTACCATGGCCTGTGCAAAATGCCACGATCACAAATACGATCCCATTTCGCAAAAGAACTACTACGAGCTTTATAGTTTTTTCAACAACGTAAACGAATCAGGACAGATCTCATGGGATTTTTCTATGCCGGTTCCTTCTCTTTTGCTCCCAACTAAAGAACAGGAGGATTTTCTGGCCTATATCAATAAGTTGGTTGATCAGGATGAGAATGCTTTAGAGCTGGCCCGTAAAGAAGATGAGAACCTGGCGAAAAAATGGCTTACAAACCAGGAGTATAAGAATATTGATCCGAAAGCTTTGCCGGAGAAACTTGTCATCCACTATGATTTTGACCAGTTCAAGTTATTCAACAAGCTCAACCCTGCACAGAAAGGACGTATGAGAACGCAGTTTACTGAGAATGAAAAGAGCCATTTTACCGAGGGATATAGTGGAAAAGGCTTGCAAATGGATGGGGATGTATGGTTGGATCTGGATAAACTCGGGATCTATAGAAGGAACGAACCCTTCAGCATAGGCATTCGGATCTATGTTCCAAAAGACCTGGAAAACGGGGTCATTTTTCACAAGATGGTAGGTACGAGGCTTTACAACTATAGAGGATACCATCTCAATCTAAAGGACAATAAAATAGAAATGCTACTGGCCCATGTCTGGCCAGACAACGCTCTGGTGGAGGAAACCCTTGAAGACATTCCTAAAGAACAATGGGTGCAGTTAACCATGACCTACGATGGGTCTAGCCGGGCAGACGGATTGAAACTCTACTTGAATGGCGAGCCAATGAAGACCAGGGTGGTCATTGACAATCTATACAAGGACATTATTTTCAATGATTACGAAGGTAGTCCATTGGACAATCCCGAGGAACCCGGACTTCAGATCGGTGCCAGATGGCGTGGAAAAGGCATTGGTGGTGCCATTGTGGACGACCTGCTTGTCTTTCAAAAATCGCTATCCCCTACAGAGGTAATGCAGATTTCAGATCCTGGCGGCCTGTCCGGCATACTGAAAAAGCCCTATGAGGATCTCTCCGAAGATGAGCAAAAGGGACTCATGGAGTACTTTTGGTCCACCAGATCGCAGAAATTCAGAAAATCCATCGCATCCTTAAAAAAAACAAGGGGAGTCCAGGTAGACAGTATGGACCGCGTTAAGGAGATTATGGTGATGAAAGAGATGGAAAAACCCAGGGAGTCCTTTGTCCTGGACCGCGGGCAATACGATGTTTATGGGGAACAGGTCTTCCCATCTACCCCAGAGCGGATCTTCGCTTTTCCGGATAGTTTGCCGAAGAATCGCCTTGGACTTGCCAAATGGCTGGTCTCTAAAGACCATCCACTCACGGCAAGGGTAGCCGTTAATAGATACTGGCAACGCATGTTTGGGACCGGGATCGTAAAGACTGCCGAAGATTTTGGGAACCAGGGAGAATTGCCCAGCCATCCGGAGTTGTTGGACTGGCTGGCGCTGGAATTCATGAATTCCGGATGGGATGTAAAAGCGCTTCACAAGCTGATGGTGATGTCGCGCACTTATCGACAATCGTCATTGAGTACTGAAGAACTATTAGAAAGAGATAAAGAAAATCGCCTTTTGGCCAGAGGACCTTCCAAGAGACTTTCCGGCGAGATGTTAAGGGATAATGTTCTGGCGGCCTCCGGCCTTCTGAATAAAACCCTGGGAGGTGAAAGTGTACGACCCTATCAGCCTGAAGGGCTTTGGAAGATAAACGGAGCCGAATACGAGCAGGATAAGGGTGAAAACCTCTATAGGCGTAGCATGTACACCATTTGGAAACGATCCGTTCCACATCCGACCATTGCTACCTTTGACGCGCCTGATCGTTCTATTTGTACCGTAAGAAGACAGGAGACCAATACACCCTTACAGGCTTTAGTTCTCCTCAATGATCCTACCTATATCGAAGCTGCACGGGTTCTTGGGAAAAAAATGAGCGATTTCCAGCAAACTGAAGAAGGGATCGCAAAGGCATTTAAACTACTCACTGGAAGAGCGATACGTGCAGGGGAACAGGAGTTATTGTCGGAACTTCAAAAAGAAGAGTACGATAAGTTTAAGTCTAACCCCAGAAAGTCTCTGGGTTGGCTTAACAGCGGTGCCTTCCGTATTAGTGCTGGAGACGACACCGCGCTGATTGCCGCTAACGCTGTGGTAGCCAGTGCCATAATGAATCTGGATGCGATGATCACCAAACGATAAAAAATTGTTATGTGCCATAATCACGACATAATCAGATCCAACAATAAGGACTTACAGGAGGTAGAAAAGCAATGGGACAGAAGAAATTTCCTTACCAAGACCTCACTTGGGCTTGGGGCTTTGGCCTTGGGTTCCTTGTTGAAGACGGAAAAGGCTTTCGGAAGCTTAGGCGCCGATAGTTCCGGGACAGATTTACTGAATTCTGCTCTCAAAAACCGAATGGGCCTGCCGCACCACCTTCCAAGGGCCAAACGCATTGTATACCTCTTCCAAAGTGGAGGACCATCCCAGCTTGATATGTTTGACTACAAGCCAAAATTAAGGGAAATGTTCGGGCAGGACCTGCCGGAATCCGTAAGGCAGGGTCAACGCCTGACAGCCATGAGCGCAGATCAGACCGTTTTCCCTATAGCCCCTTCCATAATGGACTTTAAGCAATATGGTGAGTCCCGGGCATGGGTCAGTGAATTGATGCCTTATACCGCGGAGATCGTAGATGAGCTGTGTTTCATCAAATCCATGCAGACGGATGCCATAAACCACGACCCTGCAATAACTTTCTTTCAAACCGGGAGCCAACTTCCGGGAAGGCCCTCTATAGGCGCCTGGCTGAGTTATGGTTTGGGTTCCGATAATGATAACCTTCCCACATTTATTACCTTGATAACCAAGGGCATGGGTGGTCAACCCCTCTATTCCAGATTATGGGGAAATGGCTTCCTTCCTACCGAACATCAGGGGGTGCAATTCCGTTCCGGAAAAGATCCCGTGCTCTATCTGTCCAATCCGGAAAACTATGACGGGACTGATCGGAGGAAGATGTTAGATTACCTGGCTAAACTTAACAGCTTGCAAAATGACGCTTATGGAGACCCGGAGATCAAGGCGAGGATGACTCAGTATGAAATGGCCTTTCGAATGCAAACCTCCGTTCCTGAGGTTACGGACCTCTCGGATGAGCCGGACTATATATTCGACCTTTATGGAGAAGACAGCAGGGATCCCGGGACTTATGCGGCTAACTGCCTGATGGCAAGAAAACTTTTAGAGAAAGATGTGAAATTCGTACAGCTCTATCATCAGGGATGGGATCAGCATATTGGTTGCCCTGGTGGGGTCACGGCCCAATGCAAGCGAACTGATCAGGCGAATGCCGCCTTGATCAAAGACCTGAAACAACGGGGAATGCTGGAAGATACACTGGTTATCTGGGGAGGAGAATTTGGCAGGACGGTATATTCTCAGGGTCAGCTGACCCCTGATAATTACGGGCGTGATCACCATCCGAAGGCATTTACCATGTGGATGGCCGGAGCCGGTGTAAAACCCGGATTTACTTATGGAGAAACCGATGACTTTAGTTATAATGTGGTCCGGGATCCGGTACACGTTCACGACTTCCAGGCTACGCTGCTGCATTTATTCGGAATAGATCATGAACGCCTGGTATTTAAACATCAGGGAAGGCGTTTTAGGTTGACGGACGTCCACGGGCATGTAGTAAAGGATCTCTTCACCTAAAGATGGGATTCAGAATCAAACAAAATATGAAATTTGCACAAATTCGAAATGCCTGTATTACACTGTCATTCTTGGGCATTGTTGCTTCCTGTAAAAAGCAGTCTGAAAGCGCAGAAGTCAAAAGGCCAAACGTCATATTTATCATGTCCGATGATCACACCACCCAGGGGTTCGGGATCTACGGCAGCAGACTGGCAGAACTGAACCCTACTCCGGTTCTGGACGAGTTGGCAGGGAAAGGGATGATCTTTGACAACTGTTTTGTAAATAACTCCATTTGCGTGCCGAGTCGGGCCGCTATTATAACCGGCCAGCGTGCCCAAACCAACGGGGTCATAGACCTGGAAGGTTCCATAAATGCTGAAAAGCAGTTCCTGCCCAAAGAGATGAAAGAACTGGGTTATCAAACCGCCATTGTCGGGAAATGGCACCTGCACCATGAGCCCGCGGAATTTGACTATTACCAGGTTTTACCGGGACAGGGAACTTATTTTGACCCGGTATTCCGAGTCCGTGGTGATGAGGCCTGGCCGGATAATACCGTGGAAACCAAAGGGCACTCCTCAGATGTTATTACGGATATTAGCTTAGACTGGTTGGAGCATAAAAGGGACAAGTCTAAACCCTTTTTCCTGATGCACCATTTCAAGGCACCTCATGACGATTTTGAAAATGCACCGCGCTACGATAATTACCTGGAAGATATCTTCATTCCGGAACCTGAAAGTCTATATGACAATAAGAACAATGGGTCAATTGCGACCCGGGGATCTAAAGATTCATTGGTGCGTATTATAGGATCTTCAGTTTCACACCGGAATATCGTCCGCAATCAGGCCATGAACCTTTATATGGACAGCACAGTCTATAAGAACTACCGAACAGCCGGCGAAGTTCGCCCGGAAGAACTAAAACCTTTTGATCATAACGAAACGGAGCAAAAGCATACCAGTATCGTTTATCAGGAATATTTAAAACGCTACCTGCGTTGTGTAAAAGGTGTGGATGATAATGTGAAAAGGCTATTAGACTATCTTAAGGAAGAAGGGCTTATGGAAAATACCATCATTGTCTACACCGGAGACCAGGGTTTTATGCTAGGCGAACACGACTATATTGACAAAAGATGGATGTACGATGAAGCTATGCGTATGCCCTTTTTTGTATTCGACCCAACTTCAGATCAGGGCGGAAGTCGAACGGATGCTATCATAAATAACACCGATTTTGCCCCTACATTGTTAGAGTTAGCGGGAGGGGAGGTGCCAGGTTATATGCAGGGGAAGAGCTTTAAAGAGATCCTGAAGACCCGAATGGAGCCCGAAGGCTGGCAACAGGCTACCTACTACAGGTACTGGATGCACATGGCGCACAGGCATGCTAATCCTGCGCATTTCGGGATTCGTACAAAGCGCTATAAACTCATCTTTTTTTATGGGAAGTACTGGGTAGATACGGATGACCCGAATGCAGCGTGGAACAAGAATAGCTGGGGGAACGATTTTACCCGACATACCCCCGTGGCCTGGGAATTCTACGACCTGGAAAAAGACCCAAAAGAGTTGAACAATCTCTACGGCAACCCTGAATACGCAGAAACAATCGCCGACCTGAAACGACAATTGAAACAACTGCGAGCAGACCTTAATGAAACGGACGCCAATTATCCTCATATTCAAAATGTAATTGACACGCATTGGGAAGATTAAGGCTGCGGTTTACGAGTTGTTTTTGTGATAAACCCTATAGACCTTGTTCCCGAATATGGCGATGATCACCAGACAGATGAACGAAGGAATAAAGGAGAGTCGCATTTCCGTGACCCCCAAGATGGAAATGTCTTCGTAAGCAGTACCGCCTGCATCCAGGATGTATCCCTGAAGGTAGGGCATAAGCGCACCTCCGACGATAGCCATTACCAAAAATGCCGCCCCGAATTTGGCATCTTCCCCCTGTCCTTCCAAAGCAATCCCGTAAATGGTCGGGAACATTATGGACATGAAAAAAGAGGTGGCGATAAGGGAATAGATCCCAAGCATACCGGGCAGGAAGATGGCTCCTACAACAGTTATCATACCTCCAATGCCGAAGAGCATTAATAACTTTCCCGAATCTATTTTGGCCAGAAGGGCTGTTCCTACACTCCTGCCAATGAGGAAAACCACATAGCCCGCTAAGCCATACCAAACAGCGGTTTTACTGTCAATTCCCAGGGTTTCCGCATACTGGTAAACATAGGTCCAACACATGATCTGCACTCCAACATAAAAGGCCTGGGCGATCACCCCAAAAGCGAATTTGGGTTGCTTCCACAAACGCCTCACAGAGTCCGTAAACTTAACACGGGCCTCCTGATCTTTGTTTTGCGGCATTTTCAATACACTGATCAGAATAAAGAAAACCAAAACCACAAGACCCAGGACCACATAGGGGTTGCGGATCACTTCCAGGTCAGAAGTTCTAATGGCTGCTTTTGCGGATTCGGACAGGCTGTCGTAAATAGAACTGCCGTCTGCGGCCAAATCATCGGATTGTAGTGAGCCAAGGATGAAGTTTTGAGCGATCAGCAGTCCGGTTATGGAACCAACCGGGTTGAACATTTGAGAAAAATTCAAACGCTGTGTCGCAGTCTCCGGAGCGCCCATGGAAAGGATGTAGGGGTTTGAGGTAGTCTCTAAAAAGGCCAGGCCAAAGGTCAGTATATAAAGAGCGGCCAGAAAAAAGCCATAACTTTCTTTTGCTGCAGCCGGAAAGAAAAGCAATGCTCCCAAGGCGTAAAGCGCAAGTCCTAAAAGAATTCCTTTTTTATATGAAAACCGATTGACGAAAAGGGCGGCCGGGATGGCCATGGTAAAATATCCTCCATAAAATGCGAGTTGTACCAGGGACGCTTGTGTATTGCTGAGTTCAAGGACCTTCTGGAAACCCCTTACCATAGGGTTGGTTAAATCATTCGCTAAACCCCAGAGCGCAAAAAGAGAGGTGATCAGAATAAAAGGTATTAATACCGCCTTAGAAACTACTACGGCCTTTTTCGTGTTATCCATTGGGTTGTTTGATTTTGGTATTGGCTTATGCCTGGTTGGTTTTTCTAATGTTTAGGGAAGAATTTATTGTGTGAGCATGGCCCGGTCTAAATGCACATAACCCCCATCCACAAAGATGAACTGCCCGGTAGTATGAGATGATCTTTCCGAAATCGTGAACAGGCATAGATCTGCAATCTCCTGTGGGGTGGTCATTCGTTTTTCCAGAGGGATTTTTTGTATGATGGATTGAAGTTTTTCTTCCCCGTCCTTTATGGATTTGATCCACTCTTCATAGGAAGGGGTCCAGCTTTCCGCAATAATCAGGGCATTTGATCTGATGCCGTATTGGATGAGGTCCACCGCCCATTCTCGGGTAAGCCCCAAAACCCCACCTTTTGCAGCCGCATATCCTGAGGTTCCTCCCTGACCTGTTAAGGCTACCTTAGACCCGGTATTTAGAATATTTCCCCTGGAGCGTTTTAGGGCGGGAAGCGCATATTTCACCACGAGAAAATAGCTGATCAGGTTTAGTTTTAGGGATTCCATAAAATCTTCGTAGGAAGCATCGAGACCGGCGCCGTCGTTAACCCCAACATTATTGATCACCACATCGATCTTGCCGTATTTTTTGATGACGGCATTGACCGCTCGCTCTATTTGATCCTCTTTGGTGAGGTCTGTCTTGCAGAATAAGGCGTCTATTCCCTTGTCCTGTATGGCTTTGACGTATTCCCTGCCACGGTCGCTTAAGTCTAATACAGCAGGGATGGCCCCCTCTTTTACCAGGTTTTGTAAAATGGTCTCTCCTATACTGCCTTTAAGGCCTGCAGCCCCCGTGATCAGTACAACCTTGTCTTTTAGATTCAAATCCATATGCTCCGCGAATTTAGTGCGAGAATTGGTATTTGGCCTGCCAGGTATTTAAAAAAGTGGCCTATGGTAGCCAAATCCCAATCATTGTGTTCTTGCTTTCCAGAAAGGTAACATTTTCCAATGGAAACAGGAGTTTTGATCTTTTCTCCGATATGAGTTTCCAATAACGACTGCAGTACTGGCCATGTTGAACCCCTTATGAAGGCATAGTGTTTAAGAAATAAACCCAATTGTCTGGTGGTTAAATGGGAAAAATGGATATATTTAGTAGCCCGGAACCTGAAAAAACCCGTGTGCATCCTAAAACCCACCAAACGATGGTAACACTTAAGGAACTGGCAACCATTCTGAATCTCTCACCTTCTACCATATCCAAATCGCTCAATGACAGCCCGGAGATTAGCTTTGAAACTAAAAGGAAGGTAAGGAAGCTTGCTAAAAATCATGGTTATATCCCAAACTACTCCGCCCGAAGCCTGAAGTTAAAGCGTACTAAAAATATAGGGGTGGTTATACCAAATATTTTGGATGAGTTTTTTGCCATGGTGCTTCAGGGCATTGAGAAGGAAGCAAACAAGCAGGGTTATAACGTCATGATCTGCATTTCTGACGATTTGACCAAGAAGGAAGAAGGTGGCTTGAATACCTTTACTTCAGGTAGGGTAGACGGCATTCTGATATCCCTGGCCAGCCAGACTCAATTTAACGGAAGCTACGGACATCTAAAAAAGAAGTTAGGTGCCAAAGTTCCCATGGTTTTGTTTGACCGGATCTCCAAGGAGTTGGATTGCGACAAGGTTTCCGTAGACGATTTCAAGGCGGCCTGTATGGCCACGGAGTATCTGGTCCAGACCGGTTGTAAGAATATTGCCTTTTTATCCACTATCTCTAAAACCAGTGTGGGCAGGCAAAGGGAAGAAGGGTATCGTTCCATAATTCGCCTGAGCGGTGAGCAGTTATTCAAGCCACAGGTTATTCGTATCTCGGATTACGATTCCTTCGCGACAACTTTAAAGGAACATCTTAGGGAATACCCTGTAGATGCTATTCTGGCTGCGGATGAAAGATCTGCGGTCTGCGCCATGAACATGGTGCAAAGGCAGGGCTACAGCATACCGGACGATATTTCCTTCATTGGCTTTACAGACGGTTCTATGGGCCGCTATTCTAACCCTCCTTTGACCTCAGTGTCTCAACATGCCGAGGATATGGGAACCATGGCTGTTAGAAGCCTTATAGACCGTTTGGAGGAATTCAATACCGGCAAACCGACACATCAATTAGTACGCACAGAACTTGTGGTTAGGGAATCTACCAGGCCGTTAGTTGACTAGGACAGCTAATTGTGAATTTGAAGAAATCAAGTTTATGTACAAGCTCAAGTTTAAGGGTTAAGTTTTGAGTTTTGAATTTTAAATGGGAATTCTGCTAAAATCGTCCTTAGTGCCTTTAGCGCAGGAGAACGGTTTCCTATTTACCCCTCGACCCCGCTCGGGGGGACAATGCAGATTACCACTAAAGAAAAATTTCAAATCCCGGCTTGGCCACCTCCGCCACAGCCAGATTGCAACTGCTGTTTTTTATGAAGTTTAAATTGGCATACCACGGGATTCAATCTCGTGGTAGCTGTGAATTTGTATGTTATTTCCAGACGCTTTATTAGGGTTTTGTAACGTTGGAAAAATTTTTAAGTCCTTCATGTATAACTTGAAAAAGTAATGGCCATGAAACGACTGCTACTGAAGTTGACTTCGATATTGTTCATTATAGCTAATGTATCATACTCACAAGACCCGAAAAATGATAGGGATTTTGAACTTTTTGAGAAAATAGATCGCTTAATCACTCCAATTTCCAAATCCAATAATTTTAGCGGTAATGTTTTGGTTAAAAGCGGAAAAAGTACAGTAGTTTCAAAATCTTACGGCTATTTTGATCGTGAAAACAAAGTACAAAATACTTCAGATACAAAATTCCTAATTGGATCTATCTCGGCAATGTTTACTTCCGTTGCGATAATGCAGCTTGTAGAAAACCAAAAGATTAATTTGGATGACAAAGTAGCTAAGTTCCTGACTGATATTCCCAATGGTGAAAAGATAACTATTCATCATTTACTTACTGAAAGATCAGGATTGCCCAGGGTTGTTTCAAATGCGGATGGCTCATACGCAAGATTAACTCAAACACCTCACACATTAGACCAATTGGTGGAGTATATCGGAAAGTTAGAGCCAATAGCCGAACCAGGCATGAAATACAGGCATTCTGGGTCTTCTTTTATCCTGTTGGCAAAAATTATTGAAATGCAATCCGGAAACTCTTATGGAGAGTATCTTCAAAGTAACATTTTCAATCCTTTAGAAATGACTAATACGGGTCATTACGGGTTTAAAGTGGATTATCAAGATATTCCTAATCTTGCGAATGGATATGAACCAGAAGGTGTTGACGGCTTGAAAATTGCAGAGAAAATCCATTGGTCAACAAAAATTGGACACGCGTCTATCTACTCAACGGTAAATGATTTGTATAAGTTTGGACAGGCCATTATTCATAACAGGTTGTTGTCTGTAGACTCTTGGAAAACAATCACATCTTCGTATTATGATACATCTTTGGGATATGGCATATCAGCAAATCGTAGAGATGGGCGATTACGTTATTATCGCAGTGGAAGCACACCAGGATTTTCCAGCTATTTTCTAGTTTATCCGGAAGAAGATTTGTCCATAATAATGCTGTCAAATATTAAGATACATATTCCTTACTTCAATGTTCCCAAAATTGCAGCGATCGTATTTGGAGAGCAATATGAACAATTAAATTTAGTGAACCCCACAGCAGTAGGATATGATTTAGCTCAAAAATTGAAAGGGGTTTATCAATTTGACGAAAATTTCTATAATCCTAATGGTACTGTTTCCATTAGTTATGAGAATGACATGTTACTTTCTGATGGAGCTCCTTTGATACCAGCGGTTCAAGAAGATGGAAAAATTGCAAAATTCATTAATAGGCAATTTTGGTCCAGGTTAGAGTTTGTTAGGGATAGTATTGGAAATTTTTCAAAACTAAAATTTGACAAATTTGTTGGAGTAAAAAAGTGAACTCTATTGGGAAGAGGTATTAATATCTAACCTTATCATAGATTCCTGCCAACGACTCCCAGTTTGCCACAAATTTGCAATAGCTGGTTTAGTATTTGGAAAATTAAAAAGAAAACCACAGATTTTACCCTCGCAGCAGTAAGGGCAAAACTTTAAGTTAAACTCTCCAAGACTTTAAGTTCATCTTTTTGAAAAGTGTTGAGTAATAGGTTTTAATACTAAGTTTTCCAGTAAATTTAACTTAACACTTAACACTTAACACCCAAAACTTAAAACTGCGTTAAGCTTTAAGCTAATATTTGATTTAGTTTTTTTCAATGATTAGCGCAGGTATACTTAATGAACTAAAAGTGTCATTATAGCCCCTCATCTCGGTGTTTATAATAGCATCTCGTTCGTCTTTATACACTTGCCAATCTTTCATTAGATCCTTGAAGCGCTCTTTAGCGCCTTGGGTTAGTTTTGGGTCTGCCTGATCTATATATCCCTTGAGTTGTATTAGCTGTGCATTGAGCTTGTTGTTGAAATTTATGACATCCTGAAAGGTTTTTTGCTTCGCTTGTATGAGGTTCTCCTGCCAGCTATTAATGCGCTTTGTTAAAGCCTCTCCCTTTTCTATAAGTGTCTTGGCATTATCGTCATCTTTTAAAAGTTTGGCATAAGCCTCCAGTTGTGTTTTGGCAGAGCGCATTTGGATAACGGATTCATGCATCTCTTTAATGGTGTTTTCAATAGTCACAAGCATCTGCTGTTGTTCCGCAAAATCCTGAGCTGTTGCCTGAATTGCAGGATTAGGAAGAATGGTAGCTTCCGTTTCCACACTCTCCCCATCCAGGGTTAATCTTAGGGTGTAGTTGCCTGGCGCCACACCGGACCCGGAAAGTCCTCCAAAAACGAAAACCTTGTTAATAGGAGGTAATTCCTCTCTTTTAAAGTCCCATGTGAACCTGTTGTACCCTTTCTTTGAGGGTAAAACCTGAGGTTTCGCCGGTCCTCCTGGCCAGGATTTAAAGTCTTTCGGCTTTTTATTCGTATAGGTTCTTATCACTTTGCCACCTTCTAAAATGTCCAGCTTTAAATCCAAGGAGTCCGAATCCTTATTAAGGTAATAATCGAAGGTCACTCCGCTTTTGGGATTTTGACCTTGACCAATAGCTTTGGAAGTGCCGCCAAAAATGCGATAGCTGTCTTTTGGCTTGAATATCTGAAGCGAATTATCAGGGAGGGTCATATTTTGTAGTACGCCCAGGTCGTCTAAGATCCAGAATCCACGACCGGATGTTGCAGCTACCAGATCATTATCTTGTATTATTAGGTCGTTAATGGCCACTACTGGTAAATTCAAAGTTAAACGTTGCCAATGTGCGCCATCATCATTAGAGACATACAGTCCTGTTTCCGTTCCTGCATATAACAATCCTTTTTGCTTTTTATCTGCCCTAACGACTCTCGTAAACCCATGCGGATCATCGAGCCCATTTACAATTTTAGTCCATGTTTGCCCGTAGTCCGTTGTTTTAAAAACATAGGAATTGAGGTCTAAGGATTTGTATCGCATAATGACCACATAAGCAGTTGCGGCATCTTGTTCGGAGATGTCAATACTGTTTATAATACCATCCGAAATACCCTCTGGGGTAATATTCTCCCAATTTGCGCCTCCATCTTTGGTAATGTGTAAAAGGCCATCATCACTACCTGCATAGAGCACACCTTCCTGGTGTTGGGATTCTACTAAAGCCGAGAGCGTATTGTAGTTTTCTCCTCCGGCTGCTTCATTAGTATAGGGACCTCCACCAGGACCGTGTTTTTCTTCTTCGTTCTTTGTAAGGTCCGGACTTATGGTAGTCCAGCTTGTTCCACCATCAGTGGTTTTAAAAACAACATTCCCTGCATGATAAATCGTTTTTCTATCATGAGGTGAAGTAATGATAGGCGCATTCCAATTGTAACGATATTTAGAGTCTTTCGGAGCAATGCTTAATCCCAGTTCCGGGTATTCCTTGATTGATTTTTGAGCCCTGGAGGCTTTTGTCCATTTACTGATATTACCCTGGTATGTTCCACCATAAACCGTTTCCGGATTATCCGGATCAAAGGCGATAAAAGCGCTTTCCCCTCCGGCTACGGAATACCAATCCTTCCAATCTATGCCCTGATCATTTGTACGGCTGGCAATGGCTATGGCTGAGTTGTCTTGTTGGCCGCCATAAACATTATAGGGCACCAGATTGTCGGTAATAACGCGATAGAATTGGGATGTGGCTTGATTTTTTTGTGTGCTCCAACTCTTGCCACCATTAAATGAAATATTGGCGCCCCCGTCGTTGGAGTTAATGAGATTGGTATTGTCATGTGGATTGATCCACAAATGATGATTATCTCCGTGCGGAACGGGAATATTGGTAAAGCTCTTACCTCCATCAACTGATTTCATCACGGGAGCGTTTAAAACGTATACCACATTCTCATTTTGCGGATCGGCAAAGACCTCCATATAATACCAGGAACGCGCGATGTTTATACGATTACTATTGACCTGTTTCCATTTTTTTCCGGCATCATCAGACCGATAGACACCTCCTTTTTCACCTTCTGCTTCGATAACTGCAAATACCCTTTCCGGGTTTGCCCTGGATACGGAAATACCTGATTTACCAAACTCTTCTGGCAAACCCTCTTTCATCTTATCCCAGCTATCACCGCCATCTGTGGATTTATACAATCCTGATTGTTCCCCTCCGGATTCTATGATCCAGGGATAACGCCGATGCTGCCACATTGCAGCGTATAAAATGCGTGGATTGGTCATATCCATAGATAAAGAGGATGCCCCTGTGCTTGTATTCACATACAGTAACTGTTCCCAATTTTTACCGCCATCAGTAGTTCTGTAAATGCCTCTTTCCTTTGTGGGTGCGTATTGAGCACCTTGTGCAGCCACATAGATGATGTCAGGGTTTGTTGGATGAATAATAACATCCGATATATGACGAGTGAACTCCAACCCCATATGTTCCCATGTTTTTCCAGCGTCGGTAGATTTGTAAACACCATCGCCCATAGAGGTCATAACCCCACGAGCGGCATGTTCTCCCATTCCAACCACCACTACATTGACATCGCTTTCAGACACTGCAATGGCCCCGACCGATCCGGTTTTAAAGAATTTATCTGAAACATTTTTCCAGCTAATGCCATCGTCCGTAGTTTTAAAGACCCCACCACCTGTAGAACCAAAATAGTAGGTGTGGGGTTGTCCTATAACTCCGGTGCAGGCAACACTTCTGCCACCTCTATACGGACCAATATTTCGCCATTTTAAACCGTGAAATAAGCTATCGGTAAGTTTTACAACCGGCTCTGTGCTTTGCTTTTTTCTTCTTTGGGCATGATGCGTTACAGGTATTAAAAGCATGCAAATGATTAGCAGTATTAGCTTTTTCATATAGTTGTTATTGGTTTGAGAATTGTGTGAAGATAGGGAAAATTTAAAGTTCAAGTTTAAGATCAGGTTCAAGTTAAAGAGGCTAAGATTTGAGGTTTGAGTTTTGATTTGGGAGTTGGCTCACGTTCATTATCAACACCAAAGGTTAAGGAGCAATGTTTACTTCCGATAGCTATCGGCACTGCCTACTGTTCAGTGCTTATTGCTTACTCACCATAGGGGCTCCAAGCCCCTCCCCGAAGTTAAGTTAGTCGTTAGTACTGCATCTAAAAAGCAGAAAAGGAAGAAGATCCATTAATTAGTGGTAACTGCTAACTGCCGACTGTTTACTGATCACAGGGGTTCTAAACCCCTCCCCAAAGTTAAGTTAGTCGTTAGCACTGCATTTAGAAAGCAGGAAAAGGAAGAAGATCCATTAATTAGTGGTAACTGCTAACTGCCGACTGTTTACTGTTTACTGATTACTGTTTACTGTAACCACCATTCCCACCGGTTGGCAAGTACAGCTGTCAGTTTTAGCAAGCTTAAATGGACAAGCTGCAATATCCGATCTCGCGGCATAGTCGGGTCCACTTAATGGTTCTAGGCTCTATCGCCTGTTTTAGCATGTGTTCTTAACTAATAGCGAAATTAATTAGTCAAAAATGCTCCTGCTGCCCAAGCCTCGAATGATGGAAGTTCGATATTAAGTAGTTTTCTAATTTTGTCAGTATCCGGGTTGAGTAAGGCTGCTCCTTCGGTGTCCTGCCATATGTAGAATTCTGCATAGTCTTGCGCAATTTCAGAGCCCATTATGGGTGTTAGAATTCCTTCTAGTTGTTTATGGGAAACAGCAGAATAAATGAGCTCCTTCTTCAACACTTTTCCCAGGCGTTCTGCCAATTCCTTTCCGTTGATTCCTTCATTTCCACCAATTGGATAGACTTTTCCTGTTAGGTTAGTCGTATTAAGCGCGGCATGGACGTATAAAGACAGATCATTCCAGGAAAGATAATTCACTGCATGGATTGACGGTATTGTTTGAGGAATTACGCCCTGTTTTAAGATTGGCTCTCTGTAGGCGGTTGAAAAGTTTTCCAGGTATTCGGTTGCGCTTAAGATAGGTGAATCGGGTAATTTTTCTAGAGACATTTCCTTAATTCTTAGACGTGCATTAACACTCTCTTTGTTTGTCAGCTTTGTAGGTATGGTGCTACTTATAACCACAATGGTCTTTGGATACCCTGCCTGGACAATCGCATCCATCGCGTTTTCCGCAATTTCAATCATTAAAGATGGTTTTACCGCCGCTGGTATTTGCAACACTACTTTGTTCGCTTTATGAAGTTCCGGGACCAAAGATCTGATTGAAAAATCTGTTAGGAAGGCATCGATATTTCTGCCCTTCAATAACTGTATGTTTTTTTCGGAACGCACAGGTGCTATAATTTGTACTTTGTTCACCAGTAGTCTATTTGCTATTGAAGAACCTTGACATCCTGTGGCATTAAATAAAACTATTTTCTCCATGGTAATTATGAATTTCTGAGTGATTCGAAATTAGGTATATTTGGTATCCAAAGTATAACAGTATCTCTTTGTATACCGGTTACTTTAAGGATACTTAATTGCTTAATTCATGGACGAAAAAAGTGAAATATCCAAAAAGTTATTGCCAATTATGGACACCATGGAATTGCTTAGTGGCAGGTGGAAGATTATTATTATGACAACCCTATATCTTGGCGGCAGAATGAGGTTTAACGAGATCAAACGAAGTATTCCAAGAATTACGGGCAGGGTTTTATCAAAAGATTTAAAATTTTTGGAACAACATGATATTGTGTCCAGAACGGTGAAGGATACTTCACCAATTACAGTGGAATACGAACTTACAGAGTACGGACGGACGTTGGATCCAGTTTTTAAGGAACTGACGCATTGGGGAATCAAACACAGAAAAAAGATTATTGGGCTAGGTTAGTTCAATTTTTACTAATGCCCTCTTTCCCTCTGGTTTGTAGTTACTGTATTCGATATTTATTGTTTGTTATATCCTAACTGCTTATAGAGTTCTTCGGATTGCTTCAAATAACGATTCTTTTCAGTCTCTTTAAACCAGGCCCGGGAAACTTGTTCGTTATTGTAGAGCCTACTGTCTTTCCATTCCGAAATTCCAGGAATTCTGGTGCGGGTCCAGTCTTCGTTTATAAAACTGATGGCCTTAATGTTTTTGCTGTAAGCGAAAGAAAAGAGGTTGACAAACCAGTCATCCCAAACATCAGCGCTTTCCTTATCGATACCTTTTATAGGGTTAGACTCAGCGATCATAACCGGTTTCTTGTGTTCTTTAGCGAACTTCAGCACATTATCACAATCAGGACCAAAGTCTGTACCAGCATATGCATGCCCGAAGACAGATATAGCTACCCAGTCCACATATTCATCACCGGGGTACCACGCAGATAGCGGATAATCCTTATAAGGTTTAGAGGCATAGGAATGCCAAACGAAGGCTATGTTGTCCACTCCTTTTTTTCGTATGACATCAACAATATTTCTATATGCCTTGACATATTCCTCCGGATCAAGTTCGTTGTGGGGGCCATCAAATTCGTAGCCAATTCTTAAGTAGATAGGTCTTTTAGCCGATTTAGCCCAGTTACTATATTTCTTTATAACACGGTCGTAATCTCCATTGGCCGCGAATTTCGCGATATTCCATTTTCCGACCATCCACATAGCGCTTTGGATGACAGTATTGGGAAACTTATCTATCAACATTTGGTGGTTTTGAGAAGTGCCGGATTCGTTTTTATGAGTCTCTGTAACCCCTTTAAATTCAGAAATTGCCCAATAGGCTGCCCAACCTCCTGGGATGGGTTGATTCGGGAAGTTATCCATATATTCTGTAATGCCCTCAACAGTTTGCCCCATGATCAGCAGTGTTTTATCCTCTGGAGGCACAAACTTTGTTTGTTCATATTCATATATAAACTCAGGATCTATGGCTGTATGGATCCTGGATACCATCTCATCGGTGATCTGATCTGTGGTCAGCTTGTTATTATCCTGTCCGCTTAGTTCAACGCAAGTTGAGATCAAAAACAACAGTGTAAGTGTTAAGTGATAGATGCTGAGTTGTGGATTACCTCTATTAATGAATATCATTCTCGTGGTGGTCGGCTTTTTCTTGATATGAAGTGCCATTTAATAAGGGATGTTTCTTGGTTATAGTTATTGGTCTCGTTTTGAATAGTTGTATAATTTTTAAACTGCGCATATTTCATAAGATGGAAAACATCTGCTCGACATTAAAGATAGTCGATTGTGAAATTTTCAATTCATAAAAGGGAAGAAATCTCAATTGTAATCTTCCGTTGATAATATAATTGACGACTGTTTACGGTTCACTGATTACTGTTTACTCATCACCCTCTTATTCCTCCACAGCACAAGCAAGCTTGACTGTTTTGCAATAAAAAAGCCACCAACTTTCGTTGATGGCTTGCCTTGGTAGCGGGGACTGGACTCGAACCAGCGACCTTCGGGTTATGAGCCCGACGAGCTACCTACTGCTCTACCCCGCGATGTATGTTTTTCAGTCTATTAAGACCGTGTTCTTTGTTTCTTTTTTCAGGATGAGTAGGTACCCTGTCCTGAGCCTGCCGAAGGGTGCTGCTCTACCCCGCGATGTATGTTTTTCAGTCTATCAAGACCGTGTTCTTTGTTTCTTTTTTCAGGATGAGTAGGTACCCTGTCCTGAGCCTGCCGAAGGGTGCTGCTCTACCCCGCGATGTATGTTTTGCAGCCTATTAAGACCGTGTTCTTTGTTTCTTTTTTCAGGATGAGTAGGTACCCTGTCCTGAGCCTGCCGAAGGGTGCTGCGCTAAACCCGCGTTGTTTCAAAAACGATAAACTATTGAAAAGTAAATGGTTGACTACTTTTCTGTACTTGTGGTTAGCGTATCCGTATACGCCGGAGCAAGAGCGTAAACATACGATTAATTATTTAATACTAAAATCCATATGTCTCCTGAAAGCCCGGTATTACAGCTGTAAGCTACAAATTAGATAGCCATAAACCCTCGACTTTATGTTGCTAGCACTCCAATTGAAACCAGCCCCTGTCATATCTTGAAGCTTCTGCTAATGAGGTCTTTCCCAAATTGAAGAAGTATTCAAGAGACCTAAAGAACTCAAATGCTTATGCCTAGTTAAACCCGATTTCCAAACGCGATCTACCGGCAAATAACACTTATTGCCGTATATAGCCGATTGCTACATCGGCAAAGGGCAGTTGTTACATTGCCGTTAAAGTCTTGGCTGTAAGGGGATACTTTTACTTCTAAAAATTGTCATGATTGCTTGAATGGGGAAGATTTCCTGGAAATATTCTCCTTGTGCAAACCTTATGACACCTCCGGTCAAAACCGCAATTAGGCTCGACTGGTTGGATGATTTCGAAAGATTGGAATGTAAGGAGCCGACCGTTTTGGAAGATAATAAGAGAGCCATGTCCGGGATGTTGGGCAAAACAGGGAGATTGAAATTTCCGGGATCGCCTGATTCCCCTTCATACTTATGTTCTGAGCAATGGTCAGAACGCTACGACATTCAGAGGACTTCCATTCCATGGGTTAAAGTCGCTCGTACAAGGGCTATCACCTCACATAAATACCTTGATATATTATGAGAACAAAACATTTTATAGGTCTAAAAAGGCCTGTCCTTACACTGTTTACTTGTTTATGCACTCTGGGCCTGTCCGCCCAGACCGAGTTCATCACCACCTGGAACACAACTATCACCACTACCGGTTCTTCCGATAGCAACTCAATCACCCTCCCTTTGACAGGGACCTACGATGTGGATGTGGGCAATGATGGCACCTATGACCTGTTCGACCAAAGCGGGACAATAACTATAAATATCACCAACTACTCGGACCCAGCTACAGGTAGTAGCTATACCGCTGGGCAGATTCAGTTGGCCGTTCGCAATGCTACTTCCGGAGCCGGGACACTGAGCAGGATACTTCTCAACAATACCGCCGATAAAGAGAAGATACTTTCGGTAGACCAATGGGGTAATATTGCCTGGAGCAGAATGGATTTTGCATTTACAGGTTGTACCAATCTGGATGTTAAGGCAACTGACGCCCCTGACCTGTCCGCTGTGACTAATATGGGCAGTATGTTTAAAGGTTGTAGTTCCCTCGAGGGGAATCCGAGCTTCAATACCTGGAACATCTCCAACGTGCAGTATATGATACGCATGTTTGAATCAGCCAGCATCTTCAATCAGAACATTGGTAACTGGAATACAAGTAGTGTGATAGACACCGGGATGCAAGGTATGTTTCTGTTTGCAACTGACTTTAATCAGGATATCGGTAATTGGAATACTAGCGGTTGTGACGATATGCGATTCATGTTCACTGATGCAATGGCCTTTAACCAGGACATCAGCAATTGGGACATGAGCAATGTGGAGAATACAAACTATATGTTTCAGAGTAGGGTTTCAGGTCCAAATGGGCCGATCAAAACCGCCTTTGACCAGGACCTTGGGAGTTGGGATCTTCGGAAATTAACTTCCGCTACCGAGATGTTTGAATTCAGTGGGATTTCTCCTGCCAACTGGGATGCCACGATTAAAGGTTGGAATGCCCAAAACTTCACCAATAATGTAACTATCGGAGCTGATGGATTGAAATATTGTGATGCACAGGAGCGAAATGATCTGAACAGTGGAAGTTTCAAAGTTGATAAAGATAGTCAGGATACAGACCCACCAACTGCTCTGTGCCAGCAGCAGTTGACACTGGTGCTGGACGCTAACGGACAGGCCGCACTGACAACGGACCTTGTGGACAACGGCTCTAAGGATGCCTGCGGTAGTGTTTCTTTGAGTTTGTCGCAAAGCAGCTTTACAGTCTTAGACCTTGGTGATAACACCATCACCCTTACCGTGACCGACAATACTAGCAAGACTTCAACCTGTACTACCGCGGTTACTGTGGAGGACAATACTAATCCCGTTGCCGCCTGCAAGGATTTAACCGTACAACTGGATGCGACGGGTAGCATAACAATTGCCACATCGGATATTGATAACAGCTCTTCTGACAACAGTGGCAGTATCTCCCTCTCACTGGATAAGACGGATTTCGGCTGTTCTGATACAGGGCAGAATACGGTAACCCTTACGGCGGAAGACGATGCTGGAAACACGGATACCTGCACAGCTACAGTAACAGTTCAGGACACAACCGATCCAACTGCATCGTGTAAGCTGGTAACGCTTCCACTGGGTAACAATGGCACAGCTACCCTGACAACCGACCTGGTGGACAACAGTTCTGCCGATAATTGTGGAATAGCCTCCTTAGAAGTGTCCCGGAGCAGTTTTACAGGCTCCGATCTCGGCGACCAAACGGTCACCCTTACAGCGACCGACCCCAGTGGCAACACAAAAACCTGTAATACCACCGTGACCGTGGTAGATGATACGGCCCCCACGGCCTCCTGCAAGGATACTACTGTACAGTTGCTAAGTAATTCGGACTTCGTGGAAATCTTCCCGGCGGCAGTTAATGACGGTTCATCTGACAACGTTGACAATTTTTTGACGTTTTCCCTGAACAAGACAATCTTTAGCTGTTCCGATTCAGGGCAGAACACGGTGACCTTGACGGTTACCGATGACAGCAATAACACGGCTACCTGCACCGCTACTGTAACAGTCGAGGATATTGTTCCACCAACAGCCGTATGCCAGCAAGCGACTATTGAACTGGACGCTAACGGAGCCGCCACCCTAACAGGGGATCTTATAAACGGCAGTTCCAGTGATGCCTGCGGTACGATCTCTACTCTGGGCGTGTCCAGGAGCAACTTTACCGCCTCAGACCTGGGTGCTAACACGGTGACTCTAACGGTAACCGATAACAGCGGTAACACGGATAATTGTGAAACCACGGTGACTGTTGAGGATAATATTGCTCCCACAGCTATCTGCAAGGACATCACCCTTGAATTGGAAGCATCCGGCAGTGCTAAGATTATTGCCTCGGATGCCAACAACGGCTCGTCAGACAATAGTGGTACCGCCGTATTGCTTTCCCTGGAAGAGGATACCTTCAACTGTTCCGATGTAGGGCAGAACTCCGTAACCCTCACAGTGGAAGACGGAAGCGGAAACACCGCTACCTGTACCTCTATGGTTACCGTTAAGGACGTTACCGCTCCGACGGCCGTATGCCAGGCGGTTACCCTTGAACTGAATCAATTAGGTTCTGCCAATCTGGCGGCAAGCTCCCTGGACAACGGTTCCAGCGATGGCTGCGGCGGAAACGTCACCGTGGAAGTAGACTTTTTTCAAAGACTATTTACGGGCGAAGACCTCGGTGAGAACACTGTGACCCTTACAGTGTATGATGAAAGTGGTAACGCAGATACTTGCGAGGCCATAGTGACCGTGGTGGACAACATCGCCCCTACAGCCAGATGCAAGGATATTACCGTGGAATTGGATGCGTTGACGGACAGCGTAACGGTCACCCCCGCGGAGGTAGACAACGACTCGTCCGATAACAGTGACGTTATGTTCTTTTCCCTGGACGAGGGCACTTTTAGATGTTCCGATGTGGGGCAGAACAACGTGACACTTACTGTGTCCGATGAAAGCAATAATTCAGCGACTTGCACGGCTACGATAACCGTAGAGGATAATATCGCGCCGGTAGCATTATGTCGCCCGGCAACCCTCACCCTGCTTGCAGACGGTACGTCCACCACTTTGGATCCCTCCCTTGTGGACAATGGTTCTAGTACTGCCTGCGGAAACGTCTCATTAGAAGTTTCTCCAAGTAGCTTTTCAATCTCCGACCTTGGCGATAACGCTGTAACCCTTACAGTGACCGACAACCATGGCAATGTATCAACTTGCGAGACCACCTTAACTGTGGTAGAAACTACGGCTCCGATAGCGGTTTGCCAGGACCTCTCCGTGCAATTAGATACAACAGGCGGCGCGACGATCACCACAGCCGAGGTGGACAATGGCTCTACGGACAACAGTGGGACTGTATTCTTTTCCCTGGACAAGACAAGCTTTGAATGTTCTGATTTGGGGCCAAATACCGTGACCTTGACGGTGACCGATGGCAGCAACAACACGGCAACATGTACCTCTGTGGTAACAGTTCGGGACCTGATCGCGCCTATAGCCCTATGCCAGGAGACAACGCTTGAATTGGGTCTTGACGGTACAGCTATTCTGGATGCCACCCTGATTAACAATGGTTCCACCGATAATTGCGGGATTTCCCTCAGCACATTCTCGGAGACCTTTACTGTCGCCGATCTTGGCGCCAATGATATCATCCTAACGGTGACAGACGAAGGAGGTAACACCAGCACTTGCGAGACCATAGTAACTGTGGTCGATAACATAGCCCCTACGGCCATTTGCCAGGACATAACAGTTGAACTGGATGCCTCTGGCACTGTAGTGATAGGCACAACAAATGTAGACAACGGATCTTCAGATAACAGCGGTGCCACAGTGGTGCTTAACCTGGACACGACCAGCTTCGGTTGTTCCGATCTCGGGCAGAACACTGTGATCCTTACCGCGTCAGATGGCAGTAACAATACGTCTACCTGCAGCGCTACAGTGACCGTGACCCCGGCATCTATAGCCGTGGTTACCAACAACGGACCAATTTGTCAGGGCTCCGTCATGCAGTTGAACGAAACCAGCGGACTGGCGATCTCATGGTCCTGGAGTAGTGACGGGGATGCGGTATTCAACGACCCTGGGCTGCAAAATCCGGAAGTAAGCAATGTCACTAACGGGGAAGTGTTTTCAGTTACCATCACTCTGGCCGATGGCTGTCCGGGTATTGGTACTGCAGTAGCCTCGGTTTTGGAGGTCCCGGTCCTGGAGGCTGAAAACCAACAAGGGTTTTGTCCTTCCGGAAATTTTACGGTATCCGATCTGGTGGCCTCAGGTAATGGCACCATACGATGGTACCCCGGCGAGAACAGCAATATGGAGTTTGAAAGCGATTTTCCCCTCTCAGATGGGGCGGTCTATTACGGATCGCTGGAGGACGGGAACGGATGTTTTTCCGAACGGGTCGCTGTTTCCGTAAGCCTTGCCCTGGATAATTGCGGCAGTTTACAAGACCTCGTAAAACGGGGATTCTCGCCCAATGGTGACGGGATCAATGATACATTTTCCATTTCCTGGGTAAAAAAGGATTACCCCAATTTTATCATAACGGTTTATGACCGTAACGGTTCCCTGGTGTATAAGGGAGATGTGGATACACCGGATTGGGATGGAAGTGCAGGACATGGAGTTACCCTGGGGGATGCAAAACTACCTAGCGGGGTATACTACTACACCATAGATTTTGGGGACGGCAGCACCCCGTCCTTTCAGGGGATAGTCTATCTGGACCAATAGAAAACAAATTAGAACAAAACATAATCTAAAAGTCTAAAACATGAAAGCAAAAATAAACAGATTGATCTTGGCCCTGGCAACCATAGGCCTTTTCATACAGCAAGCAAGGGGCCAGCAGGATCCCCAGTACACCCAGTACCTCTATAACCATAGTATCGTTAACCCGGCATTCATTATCGGGGAGGGAGGGCGCCTAAACGCTGGGCTGCTCTACAGGGCTCAATGGGTTGGAGTTGAGGGCTCGCCCCGTATCCTTAATGCCTTTGGGCAGTTTCGTTTGAACGACAAAATGCAGTTGGGGCTATCACTTGTTCGTGACGACATCGGTTCGGGAGCATTGTTGGAAGACAATGTATATGCGGATTATGCCTACATATTACAATTAGGTAGGGAAAGTTCACTTTCACTTGGCTTAAAGGCGGGTTTCACTTTCTTCAATTCGGATTTTGAAGGGTTTGGGTTCAATGACAATATGATAGACCCTGCTTTTTTGGAGCCAACCAGTGAGGTATTCCCAAACATTGGCGCAGGAGCCTATTATTTGAACAAGAACTTTTATGCCGGGATATCCGCATTGAATCTTTTGAACGCAAGGCATTTGGACCAGTCCGACGGCGTGATCAACAGGGGCCGGGAGGAAGTACACTATTACCTGACATCGGGATATACATTTCAGGTACTGCCAGACATCTTCTCCATGAGGCCCTCAATATTGGCCAGGGGCGTCCGTGGAGCACCAATGATCCTGGACCTGAACATCAACCTGTTGTTTTATGACCGTTTTGAGATTGGGATGGGTTACCGAACCAGCGAATCCTTCCTCTCCATGTTCAATTTTAGGTTAACCCCTGGGCTTAGAATCGGCTACGCCCATGATCATACAGTGAACAACCTTGGAGGATTTGGTTCTAGCTCACACGAGGTCTTCCTGTTAGTAAATGCCGATATTTTTAAGGGTAACTCCGATCCGGATCCCGCAATTGATGAGACATTGAATTATTAGTATTCGGGCACAGGGCGAGCTGTTTTGGTTCAGTCCACTACGTGGAAGTACCTATCCACAAAATGGCAGATTGAATTTCTCCGTTAACGGGTTTTGGAAGATAAGACATTCGATAATTCCAAAGCCTGTTCATATGAAGTTTCGCTGAAAAACATCTAATGCATAAGCAGGATATCTTTCTTGGGAGCTAAAACTAGAAGTCCTAAAGTTGGTGCAATGGCTATATACGATTAAATAGGGTCCATAAATAGGCAAAATAAATGACCTAATTGAATGTGAACATGACGATGTCTCGCGAATTCTTATTTTGAAAGACAATCTCCGGGCTTTTCACCTTCTATAGGGCACTTGATAAGATATTCTGTCCGTAGTTGATTATATCGCTTTGACCAATGAAGTTAGGCTTGCTATGAGCATAATATCATTTTAGGATCTTATCGTTTTAGCGACATACTGTGAGCGTACTACTTCCACTTATTCCGATATAACCACGCTTATGCATTTTCTTTTCCGATGGAGCACATATCAGCATAATTTTACTGCAGATAAAATAGCACCACAATTAGCGATAACATCGTGCAAATCGCAATAATTGATGCTATACTGAATCAAAAACAATATAAACCATGAGGAGATTTGCCTATTTGTCTTCTTTGTGATAAGCGCGCAGCCTGTAGGTGAGTAAAACTGTTTCCTCATTAATTCTTAGTAACGGTGATATGCCAAATCTTTAGTTCGAATGGGCTGAAAGCTAGTGTTGGAGTTTGATTAAGGGAATTTAAGATCAGATTCCAGGCTCAATAGACAGCATTTTGGTTAAATTACCTCAGAAAGACAAGTCTTTCGCTATGTTCTGAAAATATTCTTGTTTTTTGGCCGTAACTGTCGATGGCTTTTTGCGCTGATGCGGTATCTGCCGCTAATGCGATCAGTTATAGGCAGACCAATAAATCTCACCAGCACAGGTGCAGTCCCCGTATGCGTCGCACATTGTGTTGAATATCAACTGTTAAAAAATGGCGATTAATGGTTTTTTCGAATTTCCCAAAACGTTTAATCTATATTTTGATTAATTCAACCTTCCCCGGGTCATGAAAAGAATCTGCTGCTTAATTTTATGCCTATCCAACTTATCGTTATCTGCCCAGGAGGTGGATCTGACAAGCACTGTCCAATCCCTAAAGCTAAAGATCAATAATTCCGAAGCCGGTGAACGGCTGATGTGGATGGATAGTCTGTCCAGATTGATCGATAACCGAACGGAATTCGGCTACGATTCCATCGCCAGGAGCACTATTGCTTATGCCCTGGAGCTAGACTCCACTCGCCTGGCCCTGGAACACGCATACTCCCTGATTATATCTTCCTGGCAGGAACTGAGAGACCCGGAACGCTCCTTGGAATTTTTCAACAAGATAATGGAGCAGGTTCCTGACGACAGGAATTTTGCTGAATTGAGCGGCATGTACAGAGAGGCAGGTCGTAACTATATCATGCTCAACCGACCGGATAAGGCTCTGGAAAGTTTTGAACAGGCCTATACCTATGCCATAGAGGTCAATGATCAGGACCAAATGGGCATTATTAAAAATGCCATAGGACAGGTGCTGTCTGTAATGGGAGATTTCCAGCGGGCGGCGGCAGCACTGCAGGAATCCTATGATATTTTATCCAAGAGCGATCTTGAAATCGCCTGGCGGCCAAAGGGAAGCCTGGCGATCCTCTACTCTCAGAACGGGCTGCATAAGGAGGCAAAAAAAATGCGCTTGGAAATCATAGAAGAGGCCAGGGGATATAAAAGCGAAAGGAACAAAAATGAAGTGCTAAATGGTACATTTTATAACCAGGCCTTTGACGAGATGTTGAATGGTAGCCAGGAGGAACGGATCAGATTCCTCGATTCCACCAGGGTGTACGCTTTCAAAACGGATTACAGATTCCACGAACTACAGATATTGGTGGGTCAACTGAGTGCTTATGCTGAAAACGGGATGCTGGAAAAGGCTGAAGCAGTAAAGCAAGAGCTGGATAGGTGGAGTAGGGACGAGGGCTTCTTTGAAGTGGATGAGTACCACTTGGCCATGGCCCATTATGAATTTGCGATAGGCAATTACCAAAGAGCGGCCCTTCTGGGAGAAAGAGAATATGACAAGCTAAAGAGTTCCCAGTTCTACGAGGGGATCTATATGGCACATGGCTTTTTGGCCAAAGTGTACGACAGTTTGGGGAATTTATCCAGGGCACATGAGCATCTAAGAGCACATCATAAAATAAAGGACTCCATAGAGACTGTCCAGAAGGCGAACGGTTTTTCTTATTACCAGGCGCTTTATGAGGCAGAGAAGAAGGATTCGGAGATTGCCACTCAGAGATCGGAGATCGCGCTATTGAACGCGAAGAACCGGGCGAAGAACGTGTGGATTCTTTTTGGCGGATTGGCAATACTCGCCCTGATTGCCATTTTCTACTTGATACGTCTTCAGTATTTCGTCAAAAAAAAGCAACAGATGCATGCCCGGTTCTCCAGGAACCTGATCAAAGGCCAGGAGGAGGAGCGAACTCGTGTCGCCAGGGAACTGCACGATGGGGTAGGGCAAAAGCTGATGCTGTTGGCCAAAAGGACAAAACTGACCGGGGACCCGGAGATGGAATCCCTGGCCATGGGTACCCTGGAGGAACTGCGTAGCGTTTCCCGCGACCTGCATCCGGCCACCCTGGAGAAGTTAGGGTTTTCTGCTGCGGTAAGGGCGATTATCGATGAGGTGGATGCCAACACAACCATCTTTTTCACCCACCATATCGAAGATGTGGACCACTTGCTTTGCGAACAAGGTTCCCTTCACCTCTACCGTATGGTACAGGAAATACTCAATAATATCGTTAAGCATTCTGAGGCCAAGTCGGTATCAGTACATATAGAACAAAGGGCCGGTGACATCGAAATGGTGGTGAAAGACAACGGGAAAGGGTTTAGTTTCAAGGAAAAACTCCGTGACAGATCCAGTCTCGGAATGCGTACGCTACTGGAACGGGCCAAAATAGCCGGCGTCAAATTCCATGTGGAAAGCGGAAGCTCATTAGGGACGAAAATATCACTGGTAATGCCCACATAAAGGATTAGAATGAATAACGTTTCCATCGTAATTGCCGATGATCATCCTTTACTGTTAAAAGGACTTTATGAAGAACTGATTGCCAATCACTACAATGTGGTCGGACAGGCTTCCGATGGCATGAATGCCTTTAAACTTATCATACAATATAGGCCAACCATAGCATTGATAGATATTGATATGCCTTTTTTAACGGGCTTTGAAGTAGTAAAAATGGCCAGGGAAAAAGGGGTCTCCACTAATTTTATTGTGCTCTCCTTCCATAAGGAGGTGAGTTACCTGTGTCAGGCGAAAGCACTTCAGATAAACGGATACCTGCTCAAGGAAGATTCATTTTTTGAAATCGAACGATGTATCGAAGCTGTAGCGCAAGATCAAACCTATTTTAGTCCCTCCTTGGATTTGCTCACATTGCACAGTGCTAGCGATGAATTAAAAAAGCTCACACTGCTAACTGCTTCAGAACTTACGATCCTGAAGCTAGTTGCCAGGCAGGTCACAAATATTGATATCGCTGATCACCTTTGTATTTCTGTACGTACAGTAGAAAAACACAGAAGTAATATCATTGCAAAACTGGCACTGAAAAACGGAACCAATATCTTGACGAATTGGGCCATTACCAACCAAAAGGTCATACAGGAGCTTCAGAACTCCCCGTTTTTAACAAAATAATACAGCTTACCATTTAATACGTAATAACACGTAGTTTTTACGTGACTTTTCTTATTTCGTGAATAAGTGGTTTGAAGGTAACTTGCATTTCAATAACGAACTAGAATTCTATACTCTTTATTCAAATGAATAGTTGTATAAGTGGACTTAAAGCGACCGTGACCGGGGAGCAATTTATGATAAACGTTAAAAAGAACTCTTTTTTTAACCGTGAAGCAAAAAATCACATATCATCAAATTTTACCACTTATTTCCAGTGCCGGCTTATTCCGGCCCTGTTGGCAGACACTCATTTAATAATAATCCAAACTTTAAAGACACAGGTATCGGTAAGTACTTGCTTTGCTATGAACCAGCAACGGTTTTCGAGGCAATTGGCAAAAAGTATTAGATCTTTTTTGCCAGGCCTGAGGTCTTCATGAAAGAATTGTTCAATTAAATAAATTGTAATGATGACACCAGAATTAAAGGCATTTGTAGTTGAAAATGAGGTTTCTTACGGAGGATTGGAATTTGTACTTAAAAAATACTTTCCTGAAATCAAACTACTTGGATTTACTGAAGACATTGAAAAAGCTACGGATATGATCTATACCCATGAACCGGATATTGTTTTTTTGGAGACTGAGTTGAATAACGGCTGTGGGTTTCAGATTATTGAAAACCTATGGAAAAAGTCCAATTTTGTGATAACATCCAATGTTGATAACCACGCTCTGAAAGCCATATCCTTTGATGTTATGGCGTATTTGTTAAAACCTTTGAATTTGGATGATCTGATATTGGCAGTTGACAAGGCAAAACTTAAAGTTAGGCTTGCGCAAGAGAAACAATTTCTAAAGAACAGTAAAGTCCGTGAAGAAGGAGATATAAACGTATTGGCACTTCCCTCAATGGATAAAATTGAGCTAATTGAAAAAAGTCAGATTGTTTATCTGAAGGCAGAAGGGCGTTATACGCGGTTCATGTTGAGCACCGGAAAAACTAAATTAGCAAGTAGAAACCTGGGAGAGTTTGAAAAGCTCTTGGATTCCAAAACATTTTTTAGAACCCACCATTCTTTCATCGTCAATCTGGCTCAGGTCCAAAACATCAATAAAGCAGACGGAATTTATTTGCAATTGAAAATGGGGGAATCCATACCCGTGGCCAAAAGAAAGTTAAACGCTCTCAGCAGATTCCTAAAACTAAAATAGCCCATTGTCCGATTTTCCGCTGTAGCCCTGAAATTGGTTTAGGAAGGCTGCGACCCGGATCTTATGCAATCCTCGACCCCATCCGATTGCGCATACACCTAATGGAATATGGATATAGGTAGATATCGGGTGTCGTCGGTAGACCACCACCAGGAATTAACCACTACCAAAATTGTCGTACCTCGGCACTATCACCACTGCATCTTCGCCAAAGCTTGTAAATAAGATATCTGAGATTTTCCACTTATTTCCAAATAATGTCGGTTGTTACGTAAGGAAGGAACGTGTATTACTTTATGGTTAAGGGGTTGGCCCCTAGGGGGTACCTTTACTTTAAAAGTGTCATAATCGTTTGAAGAGGAACCCCCCCATGGAACCTTCCAACTTAGCGGACTTAGGTACGCTTCCAGCCAAAAATAACGGGTTCACCCGGTTATATGCTTTGGAAAGATTGGACTATAAGGGACCGACCGTTTTGGAAGATTATAGAAAAACAATGTGCAGGATGTTGCGCGGTCTGAGGTGTTTGGAAATTCCAGAGCACCCTGCGTACTATCCATACCCATTTGTGATCTCCAATCTTAGCATGAGTGCCAGGATCCCTGAAGCGGGATTTGGGATACACTCTTCCCATTATTCAATGATGGTCGATTTAAGATCGATCGTTTTATACAAATACCCTGATCTATTATGAGAACAATGTACTTTACGGGCCTGAAGTGGCTTGCACTTACCTTTTTCACCTGCCTTTGTGTGACCGGGGGCCTGTTTGCCCAAAGCCAATTTATCACCACCTGGGATACAACCAATCCTGGTACATCCGATGGGAATTCTATTACCCTGCCATTAATCGGAACCTACGATGTGGATCTAGGTGCCGATGGCACCTATGAACTGCTGAGCCAGACAGGGACCATTACCATTGATATTACCACCTACACCGACCCCAACACCCGAAATAATTATACGGCCGGGGAGATACAGATTGCAGTTCGTAATGCTGTCTCCGGAACAGGAACACTGTCCAGGATATATTTCAACAATACGGGCGACAAACAGAAGCTGCTTTCGGTGGACCAATGGGGCAGCAGCATTGCCTGGACCTCTATGTCGGGAGCATTTTACGGCTGTACCAATCTGGATATCAAAGCGAGCGACGCTCCTGATCTAAGTGGTGTGACCGATTTAGGCAATATGTTCCGCTGGTGTACATCACTTACTGGAATGACAGGCTTCTCCAACTGGAATACATCTAAGGTGACCAGCATGTACTTCATGTTTGACCGTGCAAGCAAGTTTAACGGGGACATCAGTTCCTGGAACACGGCTGAGGTTGCCAATATGCAAGGTCTGTTCAATGGAGCAAATGCCTTTGACCAGGAAATCGGTTCCTGGAACACCAGCAAGGTGAGCAGCATGCGTGAGATGTTACAGAATACAACCGCCCTTGATCAGAACCTCGGGCAATGGGATTTGGGGCAGTTGTCCGATGGCTTCGCTATGTTAAACGGTACTGGGCTCTCCATAGCCAATTGGGACGCAACCCTTATCGGTTGGCATAGTCAGGGCTTTACCAACAGCGTCGACATCTGGGCCTCCGGCCTGGTCTACTGCGAGGCCGCTACAGAGCGTGCCGCGATGACGAACTTCAACTTCGCCGGTGACAGCCTGGAAGCAGACCCTCCTACAGCGGTATGTCGGGAAGCGACCTTGCAACTGGGTACTGGCGGTACGGCCACCCTGGATACGGCTCTTGTGGATGACGGTTCCAGCGATGCCTGTGGGGATGTCTCCCTGGAAGTATCAAAAAGCAGCTTTACCACCGCCGACCTTGGGGCCAATACAGTAACCCTTACGGTAACCTCCGACAAAGACAGCAAAACAGACAGCTGTGAGACTACGGTTACCGTGGTGGATTCCACAAGCCTTTTTGTGACTACCTGGAACACCAGCAACACCGGCACCTCCGATGGCAATTCCATCACTATACCCGCCCTGGGGACCTACGATGTGGACCTGGGCAATGATGGCAGTTATGAGCTATTAGATCAAACGGGCTCCATTACTGTGGATGTGACCGCTTATGGCTATACGGCCGGTCAAATACAAGTGGCCCTTCGCAATGCCATCACGGTGAACGGGACCGGAACCCTGAATGGGATACAGTTTAACAATACGGGTGACAAGCTGAAGCTGCTTTCCATAGACCAATGGGGTAGCGCCATAGCCTGGAGTACCTTGTCAGGTGCATTCCATGGCTGTGCCAACCTGGAAGGAAAGGCCAGTGATGTTCCCGACCTGAGTAATGTGACCGATATGTCCAATATGTTCAACGGCGCAAGCTCTTTTAACCAGGATCTGGGTAATTGGGATATCGGGCAGTTGACCAATGGCACCGGGATGCTCAATGGCAGCGGGCTTTCTATGGAGAACTGGGACGAGACCCTAATCGGTTGGCATAACCAGGGTTTTACCAATACGGTCACAATCGGTGCCACAGGGCTGGTCTACTGCAGGTCCGTTACCGAGCGTACCGCGATGACGACCATCAGCTTTACCGGTGACAGTATGGGAACTCTCCAGCCAACGGCCGCGTGCAAGCCTGCAGTTTTGCAACTGGGTAGCGGGGGCACAGTCACTTTGGATGTTTCCCTTGTAGATGACGGTAGCGATGGCTGTGGAATTTCGCTGAGCCTTTCCAAGAGCAGCTTTACTACAGAAGACATCGGTGCCAATACGGTCACTCTATCCGTGACCAACGGTAGCAGTACGAGCAGCTGTCAGACCACCGTTACCGTTGTGAATCCTGGGACTTTTGTTACTACCTGGAACACCTCCACCACTGGTCCATCTGATTCGAACTCTATTAGCATTCCCGCCTCAGGAACTTACGATGTGGATCTGGGTAATGATGGCAGCTACGAGTTGCTGGACCAAAGCGGGTCCATTACCATAGATGTAACAACCTATGGCTATACGGCAGGGCAAATACAAGTGGCCCTTCGCAATGCGGCTTCGGGAGCCGGGAACCTCAGCGGTATAGCTTTCAATAATAGAGGCGACAAGCGGAAGCTGTTTTCAGTAGACAATTGGGGAAGCAGCATCTCCTGGAGTACTATGGAGCGTGCGTTTTACGGCTGTATCAATTTGCAGATCAATGCCACAGATGCTCCGAATCTAAGCAATGTAACCAATATGAGTTACATGTTCCGGGATTGCATTTCCCTTACAGGAGCGAAAGGCTTCTCCCATTGGGATACAAGCAATGTTACCAATATGGAAGAAATGTTTAGGAGCGCATCTGCCTTTGATGGGGACCTCAGTGGCTGGAATACCAGTAGTGTAACCAATATGAGTTACATGTTTGCCCTTGCGAGCGTCTTTAGCCAGGATCTCAATTCCTGGGACACCAGTAGCGTGCTTGACATGAGTGGAATGTTTAGCGCAAGCGGTTTTAACGGGCAGATCGGTATGTGGAACACCAGCAGCGTGACTACCATGAGCAGCATGTTTGCCGCTGCGAAATCCTTTAATGGGGACATCAGTGGCTGGAACACCAGCAGCGTTACCAATATGAACTATCTGTTTCAGTTCGCGGAAGCCTTTGACCAGGACCTGGGTGCATGGGACATGAGTAATGTGACTCAAGGCAGGGAAATGCTCTATTTGGCAGGGCTCTCCGCTGCGAGCTGGGACGCCACAATCATCGGCTGGCACGCCCAGGGCCTGACCAACACCGTGACTATCTGGGCCAATGGATTGGAATATTGTACGGCTGGCACCGAGCGTGCCGCGCTGACCCTGAACATTATTAATGACGCTAAGGAGACTACACCACCTACTGCTGAGTGCCAGGCTACGATACTCCAGCTGGCTGCCGATGGTACGGCAACCCTGGATACGGCTTCCGTGGATAATGGCTCAAATGACCCTTGCGGGGATGTTGTCCTGGCCTTATCAAAGGTTGACTTTGTGACCTCAGATATCGGTGAGGAGACCGTTACCCTAACAGTGACTGACCCCAATGGGAACGAAAGCAGTTGTACGGCTACAGTTACAGTAGTTGCCTATCCAACTAGTGCTTTCATTACAACCTGGAACACAACTAATTCCGGTACGTCCGATAATAACTCCATTACCATTCCTGCCACTGGGACCTATGACGTGGATGTGGGCAATGACGGTACCTACGACTTGTTTGATCAGTCCGGGACTATAACTGTTAATGTGACCAATTATACTAACCCTACTACCAGTAGTAACTATACGGCCGGGGAAATACAGGTAGCCCTGAGCAATGCGGCCACTGGGAATGGAAGTCTGACCAGGATTCATTTTAACAATGGGGGTGATAAGGATAAGCTGCTTTCTGTAGACCAATGGAGTACCGGGATAGCCTGGAGTACCATGGAGGATGCGTTTTTGGGCTGTACCAATCTGGAGGTCAAAACGGATGATGCTCCTAACCTGGGCAGTTTGACCAGTATGGCCGATATGTTTAACGGTTGTACCTCACTTACCGGTTCAATGGGCTTTTCTATCTGGAACACGGCCAGCGTGACTGATATGGCGGGTATGTTTTCCGGTGCTACCTCTTTTAATGGTGATATCGGCGAATGGGACACCAGCAGCGTGACCGATATGAGCAGTACATTTAACGGTGCAAGCGCCTTTGATCAGGACCTGGGTAACTGGGATATGGGACAGTTGACCAGCGGTGTAACTATGCTCAACAATAGTGGTCTCTCCATAAGCAATTGGGATGCCACCTTGATAGGTTGGCAGGACCAGGGCTTTTCGAATACTGTAACCATTGGTGCCTCAGGCTTAGAATATTGCAAGGCCGTTGCCGAGCGTACCAGCCTGAACTCCGGATCTTTTAACGTTAGCAGTGATACCTTGTCAGATGCCACGCCTACAGCGCTGTGTCAGCAATCTGTGTCACTCCGGCTGACAAACGATGCGGCCACTTTAACAACCGACCTTGTGGATGACGGCAGTGATGGCTGCGGGGGCGTTTCATTGGAGTTGTCAAAGAGTAATTTCACGAATTCCGACATCGGTGACAATACGGTGACCCTTACAGTAACTGCTGGGAATACACAGACGTCAACCTGTACAACCACGGTGACAGTGTTGGCAACTACGCCATCCGCCAGTGTTTTTGTAACAACCTGGGACACCACCAAATCAGGTTCGTCCACGGACACCTCTATCACCATTCCCGCTACGGGGACTTACGATGTTGACCTTGGTAATGACGGAACCTATGAGTTGTCAGACCAAACGGGGTCTATTACTCTGGATATCGCCACCTATGGCTATGCTGCCGGGGAAATACAAATAGCCCTGCGCAATGCCAGCTCGGGTAACGGAACCCTGAGTAGATTTAAGGGTGGAGGTGCCAAGCTACTTTCAGTGGACCAATGGGGTAGCGCCATCTCCTGGAGTACCATGGAGGATGCATTTAGAGCTTGTGGCAATCTTGAGATTAAGGCTGTTGACGCTCCCAACCTGGAAAATGTGACTAGTATGCGATTCATGTTCGCGGCCTGTACTTCGCTTACAGGGACAACAGGCTTCACCACCACCTGGAACACCTCCCAGGTGACAGACATGGTAGGGGTGTTCGATGGAGCAACTTCCTTTAATGGGAACATTGGTTCCTGGGATACGGGCAGTGTGACCACTATGAGCGCCATGTTCGATGGGGCAACTTCCTTTAACCAGGATATCGATTCCTGGAATACAGCCAGTGTAAAAAATATGGAAGCCATGTTCATAAATGCGACCGCTTTTGACCAGGACATCAGCTCCTGGAATACAGCCAGTGTAACCGCGATGGATTATATGTTCTATGGCGCTACCGCCTTTAATCAGGACCTGAACTGGAGCGATACGGGAAATGTGAGTAGTATGGAATACATGTTCCAGAATGCCACCGCCTTTAACGGGGACCTCAGCGGTTGGGACACAAGTAGTGTAACAACTATGTGGAACATGTTCTATAATGCCACTGCTTTTAACCAGGACATCAGTTCCTGGAATGTGGCCAAAGTATACGATATGGAAGGCATTTTTTACGGTGCAAGTGCCTTTAATCAGAATTTGGGTGCATGGGATATGAGTAGTGTGGGCATTGGCGCGGTCATGTTCAACGGTACCGCACTCTCCATAGAGAACTGGGAAAACACAATCAGCGGTTGGTACGATCAGGGGTTTACTAACGGGCCCACCATCGGCGCAGGAGGTCTGAAATATTGCGCGGTCGCAGATAAACGGGCCGCGATGAGCTTCAATTTTGTAGGCGATACCCCGACAAGTTTGCCGACGGCGAAGTGCAAAACGGCAACGATCCCAATGGGTCACAACGGTACGGCGACCTTAATCGCCGACCTCGTGGACGATGGTTCCACCCATTCCTGCGGATCCTTCTCCTTGAGCGTATCTCCGGCTACTTTTGATACCGCAGGGGTAAACACGACCACCCTGACCGTAACCGACGTCAATGGCAATACAGGGACTTGCGAAGCCTCAGTGACCGTGGAACCCTATCTGACAAGCACATTTGTCACCACCTGGGATACCAGCAAATCAGGCAGCTCAGATGCAAACTCCATTTCCATCCCTGCCACAGGTACCTACGATGTGGACCTGGGTGATGATGGAACCTTTGAACTGCTGGACCAGACTGGAACCTTAACTGTGGATGTCACTACCTATGGCTATACCGCCGGGGAGATACGGGTTGCTCTTCGCAACGCCATCTCCGATGCCGGGGGCCTGACCAGGATACTATTCAACAATGGAGGCGACAGGCAGAAGCTTCTGTCCATAGACCAATGGGGTAGCGCCATAGCCTGGAGCTCCATGCAGGGAGCATTCTGGGGTTGTACTAATTTAGAAGTCAATGCGACTGACGCTCCCAACCTGGGAAGCGTTACCAATATGGTCGATATGTTTTCCGAATGTATCTCACTTACAGGGACCAAGGGCTTCTCCAACTGGAACACGGCTAATGTGACGAATATGGCCTGGGTATTTTATAAAGCAAGGGCCTTTAACGGGGATATCAGTTACTGGAACACCAGCAATGTGACCGGTATGAACGGGATTTTTTGGGAGGCACGGGCCTTTAACGCGGACATAAGCTCATGGAATACGGAAAAGGTGGCAAACATGGCAGGTATGTTTCTAAATGCACTCTTGTTTAATCAGGACCTAAGCTCATGGGAAACATCCAATGTGACCACTATGGCCAACATGTTCAATGGAGCATGGGCCTTTAACCAGGACATCGGTAGTTGGAATACCAGCAAGGTAGGGAACATGTTCAATATGTTCAAACAGACAAGGGCCTTTAACCAGGACATAAGCGCTTGGAACACAAGCGGCGTGAAAAATATGAGCGAAATGTTTAATAATGCACAGGGTTTTAACCAGGATATCGGTTCTTGGGACACTGGCAATGTGACTAATATGTCCAATATGTTTAACGGTGCGGGCGCCTTTGACCAGGACCTTGGGACCTGGGACCTGGGGCAGTTAAGCAATGGTACCGATATGCTCGCAAACAGTGGGCTGTCTATTGCCAACTGGGACAACACGCTTATTGGCTGGCATGGCCAGGGCTTTACCAACACAGTCACAATCGGTGCCTCCGGCCTGGTCTACTGCACGGCCACGACCGAGCGCGCCGCACTGACCCTTAACATTACCGGAGACAGCGCGGAAACCACTGCCCCGACGGCAGAGTGCAAGCCCGCGGTCCTCATACTGGACGCTAATGGTACTGCCACCCTAACGACAAGTCTTGTGGACAACGGCTCCAGCGATGCCTGCGGAGACGTTACCCTGGAGTTATCAAAAAGCAGCTTTGAGACCACCGACCTGGGTGTGAACACGGTAACCCTTACGGTGACCGATCCCAACAGCAACACAAACAGCTGTACCGCCACAGTAACTGTGGTGGATATTGCAACGGGAGTATTTATAACCACCTGGGAGACGAGCAACACCGGCACTTCCGACGGGAACTCCATCACTATTCCTGCCATAGGGACCTACGACGTGGACCTGGGTAATGATGGCACCTATGAACTTTTGGACCAAACCGGAACACTGGTTGTGGATGTCACTGCCTATAGCTATACAGCCGGAGAAATACAAGTGGCCCTTCGTAGCGCCGCATCTGGTACCGGGTCCCTGACCGGAATACAGTTTAACAATACCGGCGACAGCCAAAAACTGCTTTCCGTGGACCAATGGGGTAGCGGTATAGCCTGGAGCAGTATGGAAAAAGCATTTTACGGCTGTACCAATCTGCAGTTAAAGGCGAGCGACGTCCCAAACCTCGGCAGCGTAACCGATATGAGTTACATGTTTGCAGGAGCGAGTACCTTGAACCAGGACATTGGTTCCTGGAATACAAGCCAGGTAACCGATATGTCAAATATGTTCAACGCCGCAAGCGCCTTTGACCAGGATTTGGGCGAGTGGGACCTCGGGCAGCTAACCACTGGCGTTGATATGCTCAATGGTAGCGGGCTCTCTGTTGCCAACTGGGATGCCACACTGATCGGCTGGCATGCCCAGGGTTTTACAAATACCCCGATTATCGGTGCTTCCGGACTCGTCTATTGTACAGCCGGTACACAACGTACCGCGCTTTCACTCAGTATTACGGGTGACAGCGCCGAAACCACCGCTCCTACACCCCTGTGTAAGTCAACCATGATCCGACTGGGTTCGGACGGTACAGCGACCCTGGATACAGCTTCGGTGGACAACGGTTCTAACGATGCCTGCGGGGACGTTACCCTCGAGTTATCTAAAAGTGACTTTACATCTGCCGACATCGGTGTGAACACGGTTACCCTTACAGTGACTGACCCTAATGACAATACAAACAGCTGTGAGGCCTCGGTGATCGTAGAAGATCCAGAAAGTTTATTTATCACCACCTGGGATTCCGGTAATTCCGGCTCGTCCGATGGGAACTCTATCACCCTCCCTTTGACCGGCACCTACGATGTGGACCTGGGCAATGATGGCACCTACGAATTGTTGGATCAAACAGGCATTACCATCATAAATGTTACCGACTACGGCTATTCCGCCGGGGAAATTCAAGTTGCCCTTAGCAATGCGGTATCCGGGGCCGGAACCCTGAGCGCTATACAATTCAACAATGTGGGCGATAAACAGAAAATAATTTCTGTGGACCAATGGGGAAGTAGCATATCCTGGACTACAATGGAAAAGGCGTTTTGGGGATGTAGTAATCTGGAAGTTTTGGCGACAGACACGCCAGACCTGAGCGGCGTCACTAATATGTCTAGTATGTTTTCCGGATGTAGTTTGCTTAACATGGACCTGGGAGCCTGGGACCTTGGGCAGTTGACCAATGGCGTTGCTATGCTGAACAATACGGGGCTCTCAGAGGAGAACTGGGACAATACGCTGATCGGCTGGCACAACCAGGGCTTTACCAACACGCCTACCATCGGCGCCACCGGACTGATCTATTGTACGGCCGGTACGCAACGTGATGCACTGAGCTTCAACATAACTGGCGACAGCGCAGAGATCCTTCCGCCAACAGCAGCGTGCCAAGAGGTAACGCTGCAACTGGATGCCAACAATACAGCCACCCTTACCACCGCCCTTGTGGACAACGGTTCAAGCGATACCTGTGGGAACGTCTCTTTTGGCCTGTCCAAAAGCAGCTTTACGATCGCCGACCTTGGTGATAACACCGTAACGCTTACAGTGACCGACCCCAATGGCAACACAGCCACCTGCCAGACCACGGTGACTGTGGTAGATTTCGAGAGCCTGTTTTTGACCACATGGAACACCGGAAATTCCGGCACCTCTGATGGGAACTCCATTACCCTTCCTTTGACAGGATCCTATGACCTGGACCTCGGCAATGATGGCAGCTATGAGTTATTGAACCAAACTGGCCCTATTACAGTGGATGTGACCAATTATGGCTATAACGCAGGGGAAATACAAGTGGCCCTTCGCAATGCCATTACCGTGAGCGGTATAGGAGCCCTGACAGGGATACAGTTTAACAACACCGGAGATAAGCTAAAGCTTCTTTCCGTAGACCAGTGGGGCAGCAGCATAGCCTGGAGCAGCTTGTCCGGAGCATTTTACGGATGTTCGAATCTGGATGTCAAGGCGACCGATACCCCCAACCTGAGTGGCGTGATCAGTATGGCCAATATGTTTAACGGATGTACCTCACTTATTGGTACAACAAGTCTATCCTCCTGGAACACCACTGGTGTAACCAATATGTCCGGTATGTTCAACGGGGCAAGCAATTTTGACCTGGACCTGGGCAGCTGGGACCTGGGACTGCTGACCAATGGTACCGCTATGCTCGACAACAGCGCGCTTTCCATGGCTAGTTGGGACGCCACATTGATCGGTTGGGAGGCCCAGGGCTTTACCAACAGCGTAACCATCGGAGCCTCAGGATTGGTCTACTGCACGGCAGCAGTAGAGCGGGCAGCAATGACGACCTTCAGCTTTATAGGCGATAGCGTGGAAACTACTCCGCCGACGGCACAGTGCAGGGAAACGACGATTCGACTGGGAACCAGTGGTACGGCCACCCTGGAAGCCACCCTTGTAGATGATGGATCCAACGATGCCTGTGGAGCCGTAACCCTGGAAATATCGAAGAGCAACTTTACAGCCGCCGAAACCGGTTCGAATACGGTGACCCTTACGGTTACCGACTCCAACTCCAACACAGCGAGCTGTGAGACCACAGTAATTGTGGAAGACCCCGAAAGTGTATTTGTTACTACCTGGAACACAGGAAATTCTGGCACATCAGACGGGAACTCCATCACCATCCCAGCCATAGGGACCTACGATGTAGACCTTGGCAATGATGGCAGTTATGAGCTATTGAACCAAACAGGGACCATTACCGTAGATGTTACTACTTATAGTTATACGGCCGGGCAAATACAGCTGGCCCTTCGCGATGCCATGACTTCAAGCGGGACCGGAACCCTGACTGGAATCCGGTTCAATAATGCGGACGATAAAGAGAAGCTCCTGTCTGTAGACCAATGGGGTAGTTCTATATCATGGAGTACCATGGCGAGCGCATTTTATGGTTGTTCCAATCTTGAATTACTGGCATCGGACCTGCCCAACCTGGCCAATGTTACAAATATGAGCTTTATGTTAGCCGGCGCAAGCAGCTTTAATTCAGACATCGGTTCCTGGAACACCAGTACAGTGACCAATATGGCCAGCATGTTTAATGGTGCAAGCGCCTTTGATCAGGACCTGGGCAACTGGGATCTGGGGCAGCTAACAGATGGAGCTGCTATGCTCAACAACAGTAGACTCTCCCAGGACAATTGGGACGCTACGCTGATTGGCTGGTACAACCAGGGCTTCCACAATACACTTACAACTACTATAGGCGCCTCAGGACTGGAATACTGTAAGGCCATCACTGAGCGTAACGCCTTTGGCGTTAAGATTACCGGTGACAGTGTGGAATCAGACCCTCCTGATGCCCAGTGTAAACCTTTAACTGTGACACTTCAACCGGATACAGCTACCCTGGAGGCAGCTTCCCTGGACAACGGTTCCAGCGACGTCTGCGGGGACCTCTCCTTTGAGGTATCCAAAAGCAGCTTTACGATCTCCGATGTCGGCCCAAACACGGTTACCCTTACGGTAACTGATTCCAACGGCAATTCATCAACCTGTGAGAGCATAGTGACCGTGCTGGATAACTTAACTTTCGTCACCACCTGGGACACTACCAAGACCACGGACAATGTCACTTCCAATGCGAACTCCTTTACCATCCCCGCCTTCGGGACATACGATATAGATCTGGGTGCCGATGGCAGTTACGAATTACAGGGCGTGAGGGACGAAATTACCGTAAACGTGACCTCTCATGGCTATACCGCGGGGGTGATACAGGTGGCCATGCGCGATGCTTCAGCCCCCTCAAACATGAGGCTGCGGGGGATACAGTTCAACAGTAGGCTCCACGGTGGGGACCACGATAAGCTACTTTCGGTGGATCAATGGGGCAGCTCTATATCCTGGACTAACTTAGCGGCTGCATTTTGGGACTGTACCAATATGAACGTTCTGGCGACCGACGCACCGGATCTGAGCAATATAACAAATTTGACCAGTATGTTTCATGGTGCAGCTTCCCTTAACGCGGACTTTAGTTCCTGGGATACAAGCACCATAACCCAAATGACCTATATGTTTGCTTTTGCGTCTTCCTTTAACGGGGACATCAGTTCCTGGAATACAAGCAATGTGACCAGTATGTTCAATATGTTCTGGAATGCAACCGCCTTTGATCAGGATATCGGTGCCTGGGACACGAGCAAGGTGACCCGCATGAGCGGTATGTTTCGGGAGGCACCCGCCTTTAACCAGGATATCAGTTCCTGGAACACAAGCAATGTAAGCGATATAGACTATATGTTTCATAGGGCAAGAGCCTTTAACCAGGATCTTGGGAATTGGGACCTGAGCCGTTTGACCGATGCCGAATATATGCTCGGTAGCAGTGGGCTCTCCATAGAAAACTGGGACGCCACGCTTATCGGTTGGCACGCCCAGGGCTTTACGAATAATGTCACTATTGACGCCGGCAACCTGGTTTACTGTACAGCCGGAGCTCAGCGTACTGAGCTAAACAACGGCCCCTTCAAAGTCACAGGCGACAGTGCGGAAACTACCCCGCCCACTGCCCTTTGCCAGCAGGCGACCATTGAGCTGGACGCTCTTGGAGCAGCGACCCTGGAAGCCTCTCTTGTAGACAATGGTTCCAACGATGCTTGTGGAGACGTCTCTTTGGGCCTATCCAACAGCAGTTTTACAACCTCCGACCTCGGTGATAACACCGTCACCTTGACCGTGACAGACCCCAACGGCAACACAGATGCCTGCGAAGCCACAGTGACGGTGTTAGAGAACGTGGTACCCACAGCCCGATGTAAGGACATCACCGTGGAATTAGACGCTACAGGCAATATAGGCATCGACCCGGATGATGTGGACGATGGCTCTTCAGACAACGGTGGCACGGTATTCCTTTCCCTGGACAGGATCAGCTTCGGCTGTTCCGATATAGGGTCACCGACAGTAACGCTTACCGCAACTGACGCCGTCGGGAGTACAGACAGTTGTACAGCCACGGTAACCGTACAGGATAAGACTGCCCCTGTTGCCTTGTGCCAGCAAGCTACGATCCGACTGGACGCCATTGGTAACGGGACCTTGAATGCCTCAGTTGTGGACGCCGGATCCAGCGATGCCTGTGGGCTTTCCTTGCGTGTGGCCCCGAGCAGCTTTACGACTGATGACATCGGCGCGAAAACAGTTACCCTTACGGCGGAGGATAACAGCGGCAACATCGCCACCTGTGAGACTACTGTAACTGTGTTGTCTTTCTCAGCACCTATAGCGATCTGTAAAGATATTACTGTACAACTGGATGCTTCGGGCAGCGCGACAATTGCAGCCACAGATGTAGATGACGGCTCATCCGATGCGGATGGTATTGCGTCCTTTGCCCTGGACAAGGACACCTTCGACTGCTTCAATTTGGGACCGAACACCGTGACCCTAACGGTGACTGATACCAAAGCACACGTTGCCACCTGCACCTCCACGGTAACTGTAGGCGAAACCACCGCCCCTACGGCGAGCAATCCGGCGCCAGTGAGTGTACAGTGTTCATCTGATATTCCTGCTTCGGACATCACTGTAGTAACCGATGAGGCGGACAACTGTACAGCAAACCCAACGGTGACCTTTGTTAGTGATGTTAGTAATGGGAACAGTAATCCTGAGGTGATTACCCGGACCTATAGGATTACTGACGAAGCTGGGAACAGCATCACAGTAACCCAAACAATCACAGTTCATGATACCACTGCTCCTACGGCAAGCAACCCGGCAGCGATAAGCGTACAATGCCCATCCAATGTCCCTGCCGCGGACATCACTGTAGTGACCGATGCAGCGGATAACTGTACCATAAATCCAACGGTGACCTTCGTAAGTGATGTAAGCGACGGGAATAGCAACCCTGAGGAGATCACCCGTACTTATAGGATTACCGACGAAGCCGGCAATAGCTCAACGGTAACCCAAACCATCACCGTAAATGATACTACGGCTCCTACGGCGAGCAATCCGGCAGCGGTGAGCGTACAATGTTCGTCCGATATTCCTGCTGCGGATATTAACGTAGTAACGGATGAGGCGGACGATTGTACAGCAAGCCCCACGGTGACCTTCGTAAGTGATGTAAGTGACGGCAACAGCAACCCTGAAGTTGTCACGAGGACCTATAGGATTACAGACGAAGCTGGGAACAGTACTGACGTAACCCAGACCATAACGGTAGAGGATACGACCGCCCCAACAGCGAGCAATCCGGCACCGATTAGCGCAGAGTGTATCCCGCCAACTGACATTACCGTTGTGACCGATGAGGCGGATAACTGCACGACGAATCCAACAGTGACCTTTGTGAGTGACGTTAGTGATGGCAATAGCAATCCGGAAACTATTACAAGGACCTATAGGGTTACCGATGAAGCGGGGAACAGTACTGACGTAACCCAAACGATAACGCTAAGCGATACAAATGCGCCTACGGCCAGCAATCCACCACCGGTGAGTGTACAGTGTGCATCCGACGTCCCGGTTCCGGACATCTCGGTGGTGACCGATGAGGCGGATGACTGTACGCTTAACCCAACGGTGACTTTTGTTAGCGATGTAAGTGATGGTAATAGTAACCCTGAGGTGATCACCAGGACCTATAGGGTTACCGATAGGGCGGGGAACAGTACTGATGTTACCCAAACGATAACGATAAACGATATTACCGCTCCTACGGCGAGCAACCTCGTACCGATCAATGTTCAGTGTAGTGCTCCGGCACCAGACATCGGGCTAGTGATCGACGAAACCGATAATTGTACACTTAACCCTACGGTTACCTTTGTTAGTGATGTGAGCGATGGGAACAGCAAGCCCGAAGTAATCACGAGGACCTATAGGGTTACCGATGAAGCGGGGAACAGTACTGATGTTACCCAGACGATCACGATAAACGATACCACGGCCCCAACGGCCCTTTGCCAGGAGGTAACAATTGAACTGGACGCCAACGGGGAAGCCAACATTACGGCTGAGCTTGTGGACAATGGTTCCAGTGATGCCTGCGGAAGTGTAAGTCTGGAGGTATCCCCTAGCGGTTTTACGATCTCCGATCTGGGCCCGAACAGGGTGACCTTGACAGTTACCGACAGTAACGGCAATATTGCAAACTGTCAGACCACAGTTACTGTGGTGGACGATACGGCCCCTACGGCCCTTTGTAAGGACATCACTGTGGAGCTGGACAGCACAGGCAGTGCAACCATCGCGGCAACGGATATAAACAATGGCTCGTTTGATAGCAATGGCGGTACAGTGTCACTCGCCCTGGACAGGGTAGATTTTGGCTGCTCCGATGTAGGAGAGAACCCTGTTATCCTCACCGTTACGGATGAGGGCGGGAACACAGCCAGTTGTACGGCTACGGTAACAGTTCTGGACGTGTCCGCACCTTTGGCACTTGCTACCAACAACGGACCGATCTGTCAGGGATCTGCTTTGCAATTGAACGAGATCAGCGGACTTGGTACCTCATGGTCCTGGAGCAGCGATGGAGATGCTGTTTTTAACGACCCTGACATACAAAATCCTGAGGCTACCCAGGTCTCGGACGGAGAGGAATTCTTTGTAACCGTCACCCTGGCAAATGGCTGTACCGTAACAGGCACCACCACGGCCTTTCTTTTGGAGGCCCCTGTACTGGAAGCGACGGGCGAACAGGAGTTCTGTATTTTACAAAACCCTACGGTATCGGATTTGGTGGCCTCAGGTAACGGTACCATACGCTGGTATGAGGATGAGAACAGCAGCACGGAACTGGCAAGCGATATGCTACTTGTAGACGGCAGCTTGTACTACGGGGCTTTAGAGGATGATAATGGATGTATATCAGAGCGGATTGAAGTCGTAGTAAGGATCACAATGAGAGACTGCGATGAACTGCCCGAAGCGGACAAACGTGGGTTTTCCCCCAACGGTGACGGAGTCAATGATACGTTCTCTATTTCCTGGTTAAGGAACGATTACCCTAACTACAGCATGTCAGTTTACGATCGCAACGGCTCCCTGGTGTACGAAGGGAATATCAGTACACCGGACTGGGACGGTAGCGCGGACCGTGGCGTTGTACTTGGTGATGGCAAACTACCTAACGGGATCTATTACTACACCATAGACTTTGGGGACGGAACTACACCAGCTGTTCAGGGGGTAGTCTATCTGAACCGATAAAAAGCGAAAAATGATGAAACATGTTTCAACAGATAGCTGAATAACAAGTAGAGCTCCAGGCATTGGCTCCATATACCTTAATGAAGCAGGTTTATGGGGCCGATGGAGCTTTGACTACATCTGAACCTATTGGACAAGACCATTGAAGAATGATCTACAGGACACTAGTTGTCCTAAAGCTTAAGCATTAGGCAGAAAAGAAGTTTGGGGTTCATGATTGGACAAACGGATGCTGCGGAAATGGGGCAAGATTGCCGTCTAGTGTTTCCATGACATAGACATCAAGTAATCTCAAATCCTTATTCCCAAATTCTGTTTGTTTGTCATCATCTTTAAAAACTCCCAATTATCACCAATTAATTGCACTTGTTACATTAAAAGGATACGCTTGTTACATTGGTTTTAAAGTCTTGGACCCAACGGGATAACTTTACTTAAAATGATATAATCGTGTTGAATGGGAATATTCCCTCGCAGTCTTCCTGCCTGGTACATCTTAGGACGCTTAAAGTCCTGAAAAATAAGTGCTTAAGGCGGGAGTGGAGGATTTAGATTTATTAGATTATAAGGGGTCGACTGTATTGGAAAATAAGAGAAAATCAATATTTAATATATTGTTTTGGATAAGGTGTTTGGAGCTTCCAGAACACCAAAGGATTCCTGTTGTCCCCATTTCCGGCCCTATAATCTATGTCATGGCACTTGGAACAGGATCAGGGGGTGTCCCCTTTCCATGCTGCAATGAAGATCGATTTAAGGTCGATCGTTTCATACAAATACCCTGATATCTTATGAAAACAAACTACCCTATGGGCTTAAAAGGGTCCTTGCTTCCCTTTATTATATGTCTATGGATTTCTTCAGGCCTTTTTGCCCAGAGTGAATTCATCACTACATGGGATACGACCAGACCCGGTTCGTCTGACGCCAACTCCATCCGTATCCCTGCCAGAGGAGTCTACGATGTGGACCTGGGCAATGATGGTACCTATGAACTTCTGGATCAGGAAGGTGCAACTACCGTGGATGTAACAAGCTATGGCTATGCCGCCGGGCAATTGCAAGTGGCCCTTCGCAGTGCTGTATCCGGGTCCGGAACCCTTGGCGGGATAATGTTTGTCAATGTACACGACAAGCTGAAGATACTTTCCGTGGACCAGTGGGGAACCAGCACATCTTGGAGCGGCAATATTTATGGTGCATTTTGGGGCTGTAGCAATTTGGACGTTCTGGCGACTGACACCCCTAATGTAAGCCAGGTAACCAGTATGGAAGGCATGTTTGGAGAATGTACCTCGCTTAAGGGGAACGCAAGTTTCGACACCTGGGATGTGAGCAATGTGCGGAATATGCGATGGATGTTTTTCGAGGCAAGTTCTTTTAACGCCTACATCGGTTCCTGGAATGTGGCCAAGGTCACCCAAATGGGCCAGATGTTTCAGCGTGCAACAGCCTTTAACCAGGATATCAGTTCCTGGAATACAAGCAGTGCTGTCGGTATGATACATATGTTCAGCGGCGCGAGCTCCTTTAATCAGAACCTGGGCAGTTGGTACCTCGGGGGTCTTTATGATGCATATACAGGCGAAGGCCCACATCAAAATGGTACCGGTATGTTTGACAATAGTGGGCTCTCCGGTGAAAACTGGGATGCCACCATTATGGGTTGGTACACCCAGGGCTTTACCAATAGCCCTACTATCGGTGCTGAAGGACTGGTCTTCTGCCAGGCAGCATCCTTCCGTTCGGCCATGACCTTCAAATTTGTCGGCGACAAACAGAAAATTGGCAATCCGAAAGCCCGGTGCAAGGAGGTAACACTCCAACTGGACAGTAACGGTACAGCCACGCTAACTGCTGACCTTGTAGATAATGGTTCCTATGATACCTGTGGAATTTACTCGCTGGGCCTGTCCAAAAGCAGCTTCACGACTAGTGACCTTGGTGCAAATACGGTCTCCTTGTTTGTGTTCGACAACCTTAGAAATGGATCGACCTGCACGACTACTGTGAATGTGGAGCCCCGCTCAAGCGTATTTATGACCACCTGGGACACATCCAAGACCGGTACTGGCACGTCTGATGCGAACTCCATTACCATCCCTGCGACAGGGACCTACGATGTGGATCTGGGCAATGATGGCAGCTATGAACTTTTGGACCAGAGCGGGACCCTAACCATAGATGTCACGGAATATGGCCAGACGGCAGGGGAAATACAAGTGGCCCTTCGCAATGCGATCTCCGGCAGCCTGACAGGGATAGGTTTCAACTCAACACCTGACCGTCAGAAGTTGCTCTCCGTAGACCAATGGGGCAGCAGCATAGCCTGGAGTACTATGGAGGATGCCTTTAGTGGCTGTAGCAATCTGGACATTAAGGCGACCGATGTTCCTGACCTGGGCAATGTAACTGATATGACCCGGATGTTTCGGGCCTGTACCTCGCTTAAGGGAACCTCTAGCTTCTCCAATTGGAACACGAGCAGTGTGACCGATATGGATTACATGTTCATGAATGCAGGCACTTTTAATCAGGACATTGGTTCCTGGAATGTAGCCAAAGTGACCACTATGCAATCCATGTTCTCTGGTGCAAGTGCCTTTGACCAGGACCTTGGGGGCTGGGACCTGGGACAATTGTCCGATGGTGACGTCATGCTCAAGAACAGTGGACTTTCTGTGGACAACTGGGATGCCACACTGTTTGGTTGGCACGACCAGGGCCTTACCAACACGGCCAACATTGGCGCACAGGGACTGGTCTATTGCAGGGCAGTAACAGAGCGTACAGCGCTGACCCTCAATATTACCGGAGACAACCTGGCAAATACACTTCCTAAGGCGCAGTGCCGGGAGGCGACAATCCAACTGAACTTCGACGGCTCGGTTACCCTGGACCTCTCCCTGGTGGACAACGATAGCGATGGTTGCGGGATTGCCTCTCTAAACCTGTCCAAGAGTAGCTTTACGACCGACGATATTGGTGCGAATGTGGTTACCCTTACGGTGACTGACGTCAGCGGGAACACGGACACCTGCCAGGCCACAGTGAACGTGCTACCCTTTCCCACAAACCTGTTCGTCACCACCTGGGACACGGCCAAAACCCGTACCGGTTCGTCAAGCAGTAACTCCATCACCATCCCCGCCACGGGGACCTACGATGTGGACGTGGGCAATGATGGTATCTATGACCTGTTCGATCAGACCGATGAAACTACTGTGAATATCACCAACTATAGTGATCCCGACGGTAACAACTACACGGCAGGTGAGATACAGGTGGCTCTTCGCAATACCAGTTCCGGAAACCTGACCAGAATACATTTCAACAATTTGGGTGACCGGGAGAAGCTCCTCTCCGTGGACCAATGGGGCAATATCCCCTGGAGTACCATGGAGGATGCATTTTTCGGCTGTACCAATCTGGATGTGCTGGCGACCGATGCCCCTGATCTAAGCAGTGTGACCAGTATGTCCTTAATGTTTGCTGGATGTCTGGTACTCAGGGCTGAGACGGGCTTCTCCACCTGGAACACATCCAGGGTGACCGATATGACCAGCATGTTTGGCAGTGCGATCGCCTTTAACGGGGACATCAGTTCCTGGAATACGAGCAGCGTTACCGATATGTCCGGCATGCTTTTGGGCACCGCCGCCTTTGACCAGAACCTGGGGGCATGGGACCTGGGGCAGCTAACCAGAGGTATCGGCATGCTTAACAACAGCGGGCTCTCAGTGGAGAACTGGGACAACACATTGATCGGTTGGCACAGTCAGGGTTTCACCAATACGCCCACCATTAACACTTTAGGGCTGATCTACTGCGAGGCTTATGCAGAGCGAGAGGCGCTGACTTTCAACATTTCCGGCGATAACCTGTCAGAAGTCACAGAGGCTACATGCAAGACGGCAGTGACACTCCGATTGGGCCTGGACGGTACGGCAACGCTGGATGCCAACCGTGTGGACGGCGGAAGCGTGGGCTGTGGGGGCGCCACCCTAAGCTTGTCCAAGAGCAACTTCACCACTTCAGACATCGGCGTGCACACAGTAACCCTGACGGTGGAAGGTGGCAACAACAAGACGGATACCTGCACAAGCACAGTAACGGTGGAGAATCCTCCCACAAACCTCTTTATCACCACCTGGGACACGACTAAATCTGGCTCGTCCAATGGGAACTCCATCACTATCCCGGCATCTGGAACCTATGATGTAGATCTGGGCAATGACGGTACATATGAACTGCTGGACCAGACCCAGACCGTTGAGATGGATGTCACCGCCTATGGCTATCAAGCCGGGGAGATACAAGTGGCCCTCCGCAATGCCATCTCCGGGAACGGGACCCTGGCAAGGATACATTTCAATAATGGGGGTGACCGGCGGAAGCTGCTCTCCGTGGACCAGTGGGGTAGCAGTATCTCCTGGACCTCCATGGAACAGGCATTTTTTGGCTGTACCAATCTGAACGTTCTGGCAACCGACCTTCCTGACCTGAGCAATGTAACTGCTATGAATTCAATGTTTGCCTGGTGTACGTCACTCGAGGGGACTTCGAGCTTCACAAACTGGAACACAAGCAGCGTAACAGATATGGGCAACATGTTCAAAGGTACTTTGACCTTCAATCAGGACATCGGATCCTGGGATGTGGGTAAGGTAACCAATATGCAAAACATGTTTGAAAGTGCCAGCATTTTTGACCAGGACATCGGTTCCTGGAATACCAGCAGCGTGACCACTATGAAGTGGATGTTTTTGAATGCAAGCGCTTTTGACCAGGATTTGAATTCCTGGGATACCGGCAGTGTGACTGATATGTCAGGGATGTTCGGTGGAACAGTGGCCTTTAATGGCGACATTAGTTCGTGGAACACGAGCAAAGTGACCACTATGACCCGCATGTTCCAGGTCGCGACCGCCTTTGATGGGGACATCAGTTTGTGGGATGTAGGCGAGGTGACCAATATGGGCTTCATGTTCCGGGAAGCCAGCGCTTTTAATAGGAACATCAGTTCCTGGAATACAAGTAAGGTGACCGATATGGGTGAGATGTTCTATAATGCAACTACCTTTGATCAGGACCTTGGCTCGTGGGACCTGGAGCAATTGACTGATGGTATTGATATGCTCGATAACAGTGGGCTCTCCCTGGACAGCTGGGACGCCACGATCAAGGGATGGCACGAGCAGGAATTTAGCAACAATGTCACTATTGGCGCTGATGGCCTCGTCTACTGCACCGCCTTCGCCGAGCGTGCTGCAATAACTCTTAACATTGTCGATGACAGTGCGGAAACCACCCTTCCGGAAGCCCGTTGCAAGGCTGCAACAATCCAGCTGGATCCTACTGGTAAGGCCACCCTGACACCTGACCTTGTGGATGACGATTCAAGTGATGCCTGTGGGATTTCTTCCTTGGGCGTGTCCGATGCCAGTGGAATTACTGTTGCTGAGAGAATCTTTACTACTGACGATATTGGCACGAACACGGTCACCCTCACAGTAACCGACTCCAATGGCAATAAAGACACTTGCCAGGCCACAGTGACCGTAGAGGAGAAAACCACGAACACTTTCATTACGACCTGGAATACAACTAACCCCGGGACTTCCAATGGGAACTCCATTACCATCCCCGCCTCAGGGACTTATGATGTGGACCTGGGCAACGACGGTGCCTATGAACTACGCAACCAGACCGGAACCATTACAATAGATGTTACCACTCACGGCCATACCGCCGGGGAAATACAGGTGGCCCTCCGCAATGCCCTTACCGGGAACCTGACCGGGATACGGTTTAACAATACGGGTGACAGGCAGAAGTTACTCTCTTTGGACCAATGGGGCAGCGGTGTCCCCTGGAATGCCATGGCTAGCGCATTCCATGGTTGTAGCAACCTGGAAATCAAAGCTACAGACCTTCCTGACATGAGTGGTGTGACCAATATGAGGTCGATGTTCGACGGATGTGGTTCACTTACGGGGAACACGGGCTTCTCCAACTGGAACACCAGCAATGTGACCAATATGAGCTATATGTTCTCCGGGGCAATCAAATTCAACGGTGATGTAGGTTCCTGGAATACGGACAAAGTGACCAATATGAGTTACATGTTCTCCGGAGCAAGTAGTTTTAACGCTGATATCGGTTCCTGGAACACGGGCAAGGTGACCACTATGGAGCGGATGTTCTTCAGGGCAAGTACCTTCGATCAGGATCTTGATTGGAACACTGGTAGCGTGACCGATATGGGCCTCATGTTCCAGAAAGCAAGCGCCTTCAACGGGGACATCAGTTCCTGGAACACGGCCAGCGTAATCGATATGGCCGACATGTTTGTCGATGCAAGCGCCTTTGACCAGGACATCAGTTCTTGGAGCACGGGCAAGGTGACCAATATGGCCGGCATGTTTTGGAGGGCAAGCGCCTTTAACCAGGACATCGGCTCCTGGGATGTGGGTAGCGTGACCAGTATGCGCGCGATGTTCCGGCAGGCAAGTGCCTTTAACCAGAATATTGGTGCCTGGAACACAAGTAGCGTGACCGATATGACCGGCATGTTTGCGGACGCAACTGCCTTCGATCAGGATCTTGGCAAATGGAACCTCGGGAAGTTAAGCAATGGCACCGATATGCTCGACCGCAGTGGGCTCTCCACGGATAATTGGGATAACACCCTGATCGGTTGGTACGACCAGGGCTTTACCAATACCCCTAACGTTGGCGCTGAAGGGCTGGTCTACTGTAGGGCCGCTATAGAGCGTGCCGATTTGATACAAAATAGCCTCAAAATATCCGACGACAGCCTGGCAAACACCCAGCCAACGGCGGAGTGCCAGACGACGACGGCAATTCGACTGGACATCAACCGTACGGCCAGTCTGGATCCCTCCCTTGTAGACAACGGTAGCGATGGATGCGGGATTTCAATGGAACTGTCCAAGACCAGCTTCAATTCCACAAATATTGGTAATAACACCGTGACCCTTACAGTAACTGATATCAGCGGAAACACGGATACCTGCCAGTCCACAGTGATTGTGGAGGCCCTTCCTACAAATCTGTTTGTCACCACCTGGGACACCACCAAACCCGGCACCTCAAACGGAAATTCTATCACCATTCCCGCCAGTGGGACCTATGATGTTGACCTGGGCAATGATGGTAGCTATGAACTTTTAAATCAGACAGGAACCATTACTGTGGATGTTACCGCTTATGACTACACGCCCGGAAAAATACAGCTGGCCCTTAACAATGCTGCTTCAGGCTCCGGAAACCTGACCAGGATCTGGTTCAACAACACCGGAGACAAACGGAAGCTGCTCTCCGTGGACCAATGGGGCAGTGCAATAGCCTGGAGTACCATGGAAGCAGCATTCCATGGCTGTTCCAATCTGAAGGTCAGGGCACTTGATGCCCCTAATCTGGGCAGTGTAACCGATATGAGCGAGATGTTTGCCGGTTGTATAACACTTATAGGGACCACGGGCCTCTCCACCTGGAACACCGGCGGTGTGACCACTATGTCAGGTATGTTTGCCAGCGCAATCGCCTTTGATGGGAACATCGGTTCGTGGAACACAAGCAAGGTGACTGATATGGGCCATATGTTTGCTGTCGCAAACGCCTTTGACCAGGACATTGGTTCCTGGAACACAAGCGAGGTGACCGATATGGCCGGTATGTTTCTGAGTGCAGGCAAATTTAACCAGGACATCGGTGCCTGGAATGTGGCCAAAGTGATCGATATGTCCTATATGTTCAATGGTGCAACTGCCTTCAACCAGGATATCGGTTCGTGGAAGACCGGCAGTGTGACAGATATGTCCTATGTGTTCTTTAATGCAAGAACGTTTGACCAGGACATCGGTTCCTGGAACACGGCCAGCGTGACCAATATGTCGGGGATGTTTAGGGAAGCAACTGTCTTTGACAAGAACATCGGTTCCTGGAACACCACAAATGTGACCACCATGGATCAGATGTTCTATAAGGCAACTGCTTTTAATGCGGACATCGGTTTGTGGAACGTAGCCAAGGTGACCCATATGGGCTCCATGTTCCGGGAGGCAAGCGCCTTTGATCAGAATATCAGTTCCTGGGATGTGGCCAACGTAGCCAATATGGGCCATATGTTTTATCGCGCGACTGCCTTTGACCAAAACATTGGGTCCTGGAATGTTGCGAAGGTGACTGCGATGAACTTTATGCTTAATGGCGCAATTAAATTTAACCATGACATCAGTTCCTGGAATACAGCCAAGGTGGAAAATATGAGCTATATGTTTCAGGGCGCAACCGCCTTCAACCAGAACATTGGTTCCTGGAATGTGGCCAGCGCAACCAATATGGTTTCCATGCTCGATGGCGCAAGCGCCTTTGACCAGAACCTTGGGGGCTGGAACCTGGGGCAACTAAGCCTTGGCGCCTCTATGCTCAATGGTACTGCGCTCTCTGTGGACAACTGGGACAACACCCTCATCGGTTGGCATGGGCAGACTTTCACTAACACACCTACTATTGGGGCTTCCGGACTGGTCTACTGCAAAGCCTACACCGAGCGGGACGCACTGACCTTCAACATCACCGACGACAGCCCGGAGGACACCGATCCAACGGCCCGATGTAAGTCAGTAGTGGCACTCGCACTGGGTACCAATGGCTCGGCTACCCTGGACGCTTCCCTTTTGGATGACGGTTCCAGCGACACTTGTGCAAGTGTCTCACTGGGCGTTTCCCCAAGTAGTTTTACTACCTCCGACCTCGGCCCTAATGCAGTTACTCTTACTGTTACCGATGGTAATGGTAACACAAACACCTGCCAGGCCACGGTTAACGTAATGGCGGATGATCCATCAAGCGTATTTGTAACAACCTGGAATACGACAAACTTTGGCAGGTCAGACGATAACTCCATCACCATCCCCGCCACCGGGACCTATGATGTGGACTTAGGCAATGATGGCTCCTTTGAACTGCTGGACCAGACCGACATAACCGAGATAAATGTCACTACCTATGGGTACCCCGCCGGGGAAATACAGGTGGCCCTCCGCAACGCAACCTCCGGTAACGGGACCCTGGAGAGGATAAGCTTTTGGACCTATAATTACGAGGCCGACAGGGATAAGATACTTTCCGTGGACCAATGGGGTAGTAGTATTAACTGGAGCACCATGAGAACTGCGTTTAGCGACTGTTCCAATTTGGATATTAAAGCAACTGACACACCCGACCTGGGTAGCGTGACCAGTATATCAAGCATGTTTGACGGCTGCACCTCACTTAAGGGGAATGCGAGCTTCTCCAACTGGGACACCAGTAATGTAACCAATATGCGTAACATGTTTAATGGTGCGAGCGCCTTTAACCAGGACATAGGTTCCTGGAATGTGGGTAGCGTGACGAGTATGGGCAATATGTTCAAAGATGCAACCAGCTTTAACCAGGACATCGGTTCCTGGGATACGGGCAAGGTGGAAACCATGAGTTCTATGTTCAATGGCGCGACCGCCTTTGACCAGGACCTTGGTTCCTGGAACACATCCAGCTTATATCATATGGGTGGAATGTTTAGCGGTGCAACCAGCTTTAACCAGGACATCGGTTCCTGGAACACGGCCAGGGTGACCAATATGGTTTCCGCGTTCAATGGTGCAAGCGCCTTTGACCAAAGCCTGGGCAATTGGAGCCTGAAAGGGTTGACCTATGGCGCTAATATGCTAGATAATACGGCACTTTCTTTTGACAACTGGGACGCCACGCTGATCGGTTGGCGCAGCCAGAACTTGAGCAAGACCAATAAAGTTAATATCGGCGCCCTCGGACTAGTTTATTGCATTTCATATGGACAACGTCAAGAATTAGGGTCTGACTTCAACTTTATCGGCGACACCCCAAAGGTTTCCCGACCGGTAGCGTATTGCAAGAAGGCATCAATCCAACTGGGTACCAATGGCACGGTCACACTGGCACCCTTACTTGTGGATAACGGATCCAGCACTCCCTGTGGGGTTGAGTCCTTGTCCTATTCGGTGTCTCCAAATATCTTTACGACCTCCGACCTCGGCCCAAATACCGTGACCCTTACGGTGAGATCTGCCTCCGGCCACACGGATACCTGCCGGGCCACCGTAAATGTAATGTTCGATGATCCCAAAAGCGTATTTGTCACCACCTGGGACACCACCAAAACCAGCGACGGCTCGTCCGACAGCAACTCCATCACCATCTCCGCCATTGGGACCTTCCATGTTGACCTGGGCAATGATGGTACCTTTGAGCTACTGGACCAGACCGGAACCATTGGAGGTGGCAAACCTATAACCGTAGATATTACCAAATATACCAACCCTGCTACTGGTAATAAATATACCCCTGGGGAAATACAGGTGGCCCTCCGCAATACCACTTCCGGGAAAACCCTGACCGCGATACATTTCAACAATACAGACGACAAGAATAAGCTCCTCTCCGTGGACCAATGGGGCAGTAGTATTGCCTGGACCTCCATGGAGACAGCATTTCATGGCTGTACCAATATGGTGGTCAAGGCCACGGATGCCCCGGACCTTAGCAATGTGACCAGTATGGAAAGCATGTTCCGCGGGTGTACCTCATTTATCGGGAATGCGAACCTGACAAAGGCGAGCCTCTCCAACTGGGACACCAGCAATGTGACCAATATGAGCCATATGTTCGCCGGCTGTAGCGCATTTACTGGAACAGCAACGGACTTTTCCAACTGGGACACCGGTAAGGTGACTAATATGGCTGGCATGTTCAATGGCGCAACAGTCTTTGACCGGGACATCAGTTCCTGGGATGTGAGCAAGGTGACCAGTATGAGGTGGATGTTTAATGGCACAAAGGCTTTTAACCAGGACATTAGTTCCTGGAACACAGAAAGCGTAACTGACATGACCGGCATGTTTTCCACCGCGACCGGCTTTAACCAGGACATCGGTTCCTGGAATGTGACCAAGGTGACCAAGATGGCCAACATATTGAATTACGCGACCGCCTTTGATCAGAGCCTGGGGGATTGGAACCTGGGGGCATTGGTCGAAGGCCTTCGTATGCTTGATGGTAGTGGGCTCTCGGTCGCCAACTGGGATGCCACGCTAAAAGGCTGGCACAAGCAGGGCTTTACCAACACGCCCAGCATCGGTGCCGAAGGACTGGTCTACTGCGGGGCCTATGCCGAGCGTGCCGCGCTGCCCTTCAACTTTATCAAGGACAGCCCGGAAATCCAGCCAAATGCCGAGTGCCATCCGCAACTGACACTGCAACTGGACCTGGACGCCAGCGCCACCGCCACCCTGACGACCGACCTAGTGGACAATGGTTCGAACAAGACTGCCTGCGGACCTGTTTCGCTGAGCCTGTCCCAGAGCAATTTCACGACCGCGGACCTCGGCACAAAAACGGTGACCCTTACTGCAACAGACCCCAACGGGAATACGGATACCTGTACCACCACCTTGACCGTGGAGAGTTATGCTTCCTCCACCTTCATCACCACCTGGGATACGTCCAAAACCAGTGCCCGCTCATCCAACGGCAACTCCATCACCATCCCCGCCACGGGGACCTACGATGTGGACGTGGGCAATGATGGTATCTATGATCTGTTCGATCAGACCGATGAAACTACTGTGAATATCACCAACTATAGTGATCCCGACGGTAACAACTACGTGGCAGGGGAGATACAGGTGGCTCTTCGCAATACCAGTTCCGGAAACCTGACCAGAATACATTTCAACAATTTGGGTGACCGGGAGAAGCTCCTCTCCGTGGACCAATGGGGCAATATCCCCTGGAGCACCATGGAGGATGCATTTTTCGGCTGTACCAATCTGGATGTGCTGGCGACTGATGCCCCCGACCTAAGCAGTGTGACCAGTATGTCCTTAATGTTTGCTGGATGTATGGCACTCAGGGCTGAGACGGGCTTCTCCACCTGGAACACATCCAGGGTGACCGATATGACCAGCCTGTTTGGCAGTGCGATCGCCTTTAATGGGGACATCAGTTCCTGGAATACGAGCAGCGTTACCGATATGTCCGGCATGCTTGTGGGCACCGCCGCCTTTGACCAGAACCTGGGGGCATGGGACCTGGGGCAGCTAACCAGAGGTATTGGCATGCTCAACAACAGTGGGCTCTCAGTGGAGAACTGGGACAAAACGCTGATCGGCTGGCACAGCCAGGGCTTCACCAACACACCCACCATTAACACTTTAGGGCTGATCTACTGCAAGGCCCACGCAGAACGTGACGCGCTGACCCTCAACATTTCCGGTGACGTCCTGTCAGATGCCGATCCAGAAGCGACATGTAAGGAAGCAGTGACGCTCCGATTGGGCTCCGACGGTACAGCCACCCTGGACCCCGCTCTTGTGGACGACGGTAGCGTGGGTTGCGGGGGCACCGCGCTAAGCTTGTCCAAGAGCAACTTCACGACTGGCAACCTCGGGACGAACACAGTCACCCTGACGGTGACCGGTGGCAATAATAAGACCAATACCTGCACGGCAACGGTAACCGTAGAGGATGCCGCAAGCACATTTGTGACGACCTGGGACACCACCAAATCCGGTGTATCCAATGGCAACTCCCTCAATATTCCTTTGTCAGGGACCTACGATGTGGATCTGGGTAATGATGGCAGCTATGAACTGCTGGATCAGAACGGTACCCTTAGCGTGGATGTCACTGAATATAACTATACCGCCGGGGAGATACAAGTGGCCGTCCGTAATGCCATCTCCGGGAACGGGGACCTGACCGCGATACGTTTCCCTCTAAATCAAACAGACGACCGGGAGAAGCTGCTCTCGGTGGACCAATGGGGTAGCAGTATCTCCTGGAGTTCCATGAGTAATGCATTTAGCCAGTGTACCAATCTGGATGTACTGGCATCCGATGTCCCGGACCTGAGCAACGTAACCAATATGGTTTATATGTTTTTTGGCTGCACTTCACTCAAAGGAACGGCAACAAACAACTTCTCTGCTTGGAACACCAGCACTGTGACCAATATGGGCTCCTTGTTTTCTGGTGCAAGCACCTTTAACCAGGATATCGGTTCCTGGAATGTAGACAAGGTGACCCTTATGGGAGACATGTTCCGGAACGCGTCCTCCTTTGACCAGGACATCAGTTCCTGGAATACCAGCAGCGCAACCAATATGAGCGGTATGTTCAGCGGTGCAACCGTATTTGACCAGGACCTCGGATCCTGGAACACAGAAAACGTGACAAACATGGTTTATATGTTCGCCAGCACAGCTGCATTTGACCAGGACCTCGGTTCCTGGAACACGAGCAAAGTGACCAATATGAGCTATATGTTTGCCGGTACGACCGCCTTTAATCAGGACCTCGATTCCTGGGATATGGGCAGTGTCATGGATATTTCGGGCATGTTTTATCTGGCAGGTGCCTTTGACGGGGACATTGGTTCGTGGAATACAAGTAATGTTACCACTATGGCCGGCATGTTCTTTCAGGCAAGCGCCTTTAATGGAGACATCGGTTCGTGGAACACCAGCAGTGTGACCAATATGGGGGGCATGTTTCAGAATGCAACTGCCTTTGACCAGGACTTGGGCGATTGGGGCCTCGGGCAGTTAACCGATGGCACCGCCATGCTAGGGAATAGCGGACTCTCCACAGACAATTGGGATGCCACACTCAAAGGTTGGCACAATCAGGGCTTTACCAATACCCCTCCTGTCGGGGCCTCAGGCTTAACCTATTGCAAGTCCGGTACCGAGCGTGCTGCGCTGACATTCGACATAAGCGGTGACCGTGCGGGAACTCCTCTGCCGATAGCCCTGTGCGAGCAAGAGGTCACCTTACAACTGGGCACGGATGGTACGGCCACCCTGACTACCGACCTCGTATACAACGGTCCTGAAGATGCCTGCGGAATCGCCTCTCTGAGCCTGTCACAAAGCAGTTTCACCACCTCCGACCTGGGTGCGAATACGGTCACCCTTACAGTGGCTGATGGCCAGGGCAATACAAGTACATGTCAGAGCAAGGTGAATATAATGCTGGACGATCCCGCAAGTGTATTTGTAACGACCTGGGACACGAGCAAATCCGGCTCCTCTAACGGAAACTCTATCACCCTTCCCGCCCTGGGGACATATGATGTGGACCTTGGCAATGACGGCTCCTATGAACTGCTGGACCAGACCGGAACCATAACCGTAGATGTTACCAGTTATAGCCATACCGCCGGAGAAATACAAGTGGCCCTCAGGAATGCCGCCTCCGATTCGGGAGACCTGACTGGAATACGTTTCTTGATTAACGGTACAGACGATAAGCTGAAGCTGCTTTCAGTGGACCAATGGGGTGGCAGCATCTCCTGGACTACCATGGAGGAGGCTTTTGCCGGATGTTCCAATCTGGATGTGCTGGCAACCGATGTTCCCGACCTGAGCAATGTGACTGATTTGAGCCAGATGTTTTACGAGTGCGCAGCACTTAAAGGGACCACGACCAACAACTTCTCCAACTGGAACACAAGCGGTGTTACAGATATGTTAGGCATGTTTGCCCGGGCAAGCCTCTTTGATCAGGACATAAGCTCCTGGAACACCTCTGGCGTGACCGATATGAGCTATATGTTTGCCTTTGCAACGGCTTTTGACCAGAATATCAGTACCTGGGACACCAGCAACGTAACCGTTATGAGCAATATGTTCAATGGAGCAAGCGCCTTTAATGCTAACATCGGTTCCTGGAATGTGTCCAAAGTAACAGATATGGAATTCATGTTCTGGAACGCCACGGCTTTTGACCAGGCTATCAGCTCCTGGAACACCAGTAGTGTAAATAATATGCGGGGTATGTTCTATGGCGCAAGTGCCTTTGACCAGGAAATCGGTTCGTGGAACGTGGTTAGCGTTACCCGGATGGACGGCATGTTTTACGAGGCAATCGCCTTTGACCGGGACATCGGTTCCTGGAGTACCAGCAATGTGATCAATATAAGCTACATGTTTAATGGCGCAAGTTCCTTTGATCAGGATTTGGGGGATTGGGACATGGGAAAGGTGACCAATGGCACCGGTATGCTTAACAATAGTGGGCTCTCCATGGACAACTGGGATGCCACACTGATCGGTTGGCATGAGCAGGAATTCACAAACACCCCTACTGTCGGAGCCTCCGGACTGGAATACTGCAAGGCCGGTACAGAACGTGCCGATTTGATAAGTAATAGCCTCAAAATCACCGGTGACAGTGCGGAAACCGGCAGTCCGACAGCACAATGCAAGGCGGTGACTCTTGCCCTGGGGGCTGACCTTACAGCGGGCCTTGTGGACAACGGTTCCTACGATGCCTGCGGGTCCGTCTCCCTGAGCATTCCACAAACCAGCTACACCATCGACGATATCGGTGCGAATACAGTGACCCTTACGGTAACCGACCCCAATGGGAATACAGATACCTGCGATGCCACAGTGACCGTGGAGCTAGATCCTAAGAACGTTTTCGTGACCACCTGGGATACGACCAAATCTGGTTCCTCCAGCAGCAACTCCATCACCATACCGGTCACAGGGACCTACGATGTAGATGTAGGTAACGACGGCACCTATGACCTGTTCGACCAGACGGGGACTATTACTGTAGACGTGACTGCCTATACCAACCCTGATACCAGTAGTAATTATACCTCTGGTGAGATTCAGCTAGGTCTTCGTGATGCAGTCTCCGGTAACGGAGACCTCACCCGGATAAATTTCCCACTATACCAGACGAGCGACAGGCAGAAGTTGCTCTCGGTGGACCAATGGGGCAGCTCCATCTACTGGAGCACCATGGAGAGTGCATTTGCCGTCTGTAACAATCTGCAGGTTAAGGCCACCGATGCCCCGAACCTGAGCAAGTTGACCAATATGTTCCAAATGTTCGCCGCGTGTACAGCGCTTACGGGGACAGACTATTTCAACACCTGGAACACCAGCAACGTGACCAGTATGCAGGCCATGTTTTGGCAAGCCTCCGCCTTTAACGGTGACATCAGTTCATGGGATGTATCTAGTGTCACTAATATGCAAACCATGTTCAAAGGCGCAACTGCCTTCAATGCGGACATTAGTGCCTGGAACACCTCCAGAGTATCCATTATGGGCAGTATGTTCACCGATGCCAAGGCCTTAGACCAGGATATCGGTTCCTGGAACACCAGCAAGGTGACCGATATGAGCAGCATGTTCAGTGGTGCAACTGCCTTTAACCAGGACATCGGCTCCTGGAACACTAGCAGTGTGACCGATATGGGCTACATTTTATCCGGTGCAAGCGCCTTTGACCAGGATCTGGGGGATTGGGACCTTGGAAAGCTGAGTGATGGTATCGGAATGCTTGACAATAGCGGGCTCTCAATTACCAACTGGGATGCCACTCTCATTGGCTGGCATGGCCAGGGCTTTACAAACACAGTTACCATTGGCGCCTCCGGATTGGTGTACTGCAAGGCCAAAGCCGAACGTACTGCGATGACGACTTATAGCTTCACGGGCGACAGCGCTGAAACCACCAAACCAGATGCTCAGTGCAAGGCGACCACACTCCAACTGGACCCAACTGGCAAGGTAACCCTGGACGCCTCCCTTATCGACAACAGTTCCAGTGATACCTGTGGCAAGGTCTCCCTCGCCCTGTCCATGAGTAACTTTACGAGCTCGCATCTTGGGGAGAATACTGTGACCCTCACAGTAACAGACCCTAATGGAAACACAGACACCTGTACGGCCACGGTGATCATTGAGTATGACTCAAGTTTATTTGTGACCACCTGGGACACTACCAAACCCGGAACCTCCGACAGCAACTCCATTACTATTCCTGCCACAGGGACCTACGATGTGGATCTGGGTAGTGATGGCACCTACGAGTTACTGGACCAGACCGGGACCATTACCATAAATGTGACCAATTATAGCCATACGGCAGGGGAAATAGAGGTGGCCCTACGAAATGCCGCGTCTGATAATGGGAACCTGACCCGGATACATTTCAACAATGGAGGCGATAGACAGAAGCTGCTTTCCGTGGATCAATGGGGCAGCGATATCCCCTGGAGTACCATGGCGGGGGCATTTCATGGCTGCACCAATATGGATGTGCTGGCGACAGACGCTCCTGACCTGAGCAGTGTGACCGATATGAGCAATATGTTTTCTGGTGCGGGAGCCTTTAACGGGGACATCGGTTCCTGGAACACAAGTCAGGTGACCAATATGGCCTCCATGTTTTCTGGTGCAGGAGCCTTTAATGGGGACATAGGTTCCTGGGACACCGGCAAGGTTTCCAATATGAACTCCATGTTCCGGAATGCAGGCAACTTTAACCAGGAACTTGACGATTGGAACACCAGCAGCGTGACTGATATGTACTCAATGTTTCGGTCGGCCGCTACCTTTGACCAGGACATAGGTTCCTGGGACACTGGAAAAGTAGTCAATATGAAGTGGATGTTTTTCGTTGCATTCTCCTTTAACCGGAACCTTAACGGTTGGAATACCAGCAGCGTAACTAATATGGAGGGTATGTTTGAAGGGGCCGAAGCTTTTAACCAGGAAATTGGCAGTTGGAATGTAAGCAAGGTTACTAATATGAACAGCATGTTTCAGGATGCCGAATCCTTCAACAAGGGTATTGGCGGTTGGGACGTGGGCAGTGTCACAGACATGAGTGAAATGTTTTCCAACGCCTGGCGTTTTGATAAGGACCTTAGCGGTTGGAACACCAGCGGGGTGACCAATATGAATGCTATGTTCTACTTTGCCGAATACTTCAATCAGGACATCAGTGCCTGGGATGTGAGCAATGTTACCAATATGAACAGCATGTTCTATCATGCTCAGGATTTCGACAAGGACATCAGTTCATGGAACACCAGTAGTGTCACCCATATGGACGACATGTTCAATAACGCGAACGACTTTAATGCTAACATCGGTTCCTGGGACACAAGTCAGGTTCAAAGTATGCGCAATATGTTCACCGCCGCATGGGCCTTTAACCAGGACATCGGTGATTGGAATACCAGCAAGGTGACCAATATGCGCGAGATGTTCTGGAGTGCATTCGACTTTGACCAGGATCTGGGTGAATGGGATATTGGGCAAATAACGGATGGAGATAAAATGCTCAATAACAGTAGCCTTTCGGTAGCTAACTGGGATGCTACATTAATTGGTTGGCATGAACAAGGATTCACCAACACGGTGACCATTGGGGCCTCTGGCCTGGTCTATTGCAGGGCTGCTCTCGAACGTGCCGCGATGACAAACTTCAGTTTTGTCGGGGACAGCAAGGGTACTACTCAGCCGACGGCTCGGTGCAAGGCGGCAACACTCCGACTGGGTACCAATGGTACGGCTACCCTGACATCCGACCTTGTAGACAACGGTAGCGACGGTTGTGGGATTTCCCTGAGCCTGTCCCGAACCAGCTTTACGACTGCCCAACTTGGTGATAATACAGTGACCCTAACGGTGACCGACGGCAGCAATACGAAAACCTGTACGACAACAGTGACCGTGGAGGATACAGCAAGCCTATTTGTGACCACCTGGGACACGAGCAAATCTGGAACTTCCAATAGCAATTCTATCACCATACCTGCCACAGGAACCTATGACGTGGACCTGGGCAATGACGGTACCTACGAACTGCTGGATCAAACCGGGACCATTACTGTTGATGTGACCACTTACAATCATACCGCCGGGGAGATACAAGTTAGTCTAAGGAATGCAGTCTCCGGCAGCGGTGACCTGACCAGGATACATTTCAACGGTATGGGTGACCGGAATAAACTGCTATCTGTCGATCAATGGGGTAGCAGCATAGCCTGGAGCACAATGAACAGGGCATTTTCTGGCTGTACTAACCTGGATGTAACGGCGAGTGACTCCCCCGACCTGGATAAGGTGACCAGTATGTCTTATATGTTTTGGAATGCAAGCAACTTTAATGCGGACATAGGTTCCTGGAATACCAGCGGCGTAACTGATATGAGTGGTGTGTTTACCAATGCAACCGCCTTTAACCAGGACATAAGTTCCTGGAACACCAGCAGTGTAACCGATATGAACTCCATGTTCTCTGGTGCAAGTGCCTTTAATCAGGACATTGGTTCCTGGGACACCAGCAGTGTGACTAAGCTGGACGGAATGTTTTATGGTGCAAGCGCCTTTGATCAGGACATAAGTTCCTGGAACACCGCTAAGGTAACCAATATGCGCTACCTGTTTTCTGATGCGAGCGTCTTTGACCAGGATATCAGTTCCTGGAACACTGGCAGTGTGACCGATATGGGCAACATGTTCAATGGCGCGACTGCCTTCAACCAGGACCTCGGTTCCTGGGATACCAGCGATGTGACCAGTATGAGCAACATGTTTCAAAACGCGAGCGCCTTTGACCAGAACTTGGAAGACTGGGACCTTGGGAAGTTGACCGATGGTACCAATATGCTCAATGGTACTGGGCTCTCTAATGATAACTGGGACGCCACGCTGATCGGCTGGCACAGCCAGGGCTTTAGCAACACGGTGACTGTTGGCGCCCTGGGCCTTGTCTACTGCAGGGCCCGCACCCAGCGTGCCGCGATGACGACCTTTACCTTTACCGGGGATAGCAAGGCAACTACCCAGCCTACTGCCAAGTGTCAACAGACGGTAACCCTCCGACTAGGAGCCAGCGGTACGGCCAGCCTGACATCCGATCTTGTTGATGACGGAAGCGATGGCTGCGGGATATCACTGAGTCTGTCCCAAACAGACTTTACGACCAACCACATTGGTGATAATACAGTGACCCTAACGGTGAGCGATGGTAGCAGCACGAAAACCTGTACGACCACAGTCACAGTACCGGTATTTACGGACCCCAAAAGTGTGTTTGTGACTACCTGGGACACTACCAGGCCTGGTACTTCCAATGGCAACTCCTTCATTATCCCTGTAACTGGGACTTATGATGTGGATCTGGGCAATGACGGTACCTACGAACTTCTGGATCAAACCGGGAAAATTACTATAAATATTACTACCTATGGCCATACCGCCGGGGAGATACAGATAGCTCTTCGTAATGCCGCTTCCGGGAACGGGACCTTAAATGGGATAAGTTTCGATCCATTCATGATGGGGCTGGGAGATAATAAAAAGCTACTCTCTGTAGACCAATGGGGCAGTGATATCGCCTGGAGTACAATGGCATCAGCATTTCTTGGCTGTACCAATCTGGATGTTAAAGCTACAGACGCTCCCGACCTGAGTAAAGTAACCAATATTAAGTCCATGTTTCAGGGGTGTACGACACTTAAGGGCAATTCGAGCTTTTCTGATTGGAATACGTCCGGTGTGACTGATATGGGGTCTGTGTTCAATGGTGCAACACTATTTAATGCGGACGTCGGTTCCTGGAATACAAGCAAGGTCAGCAATATGAATTCGATGTTTCGGTTTGCAAGTGCTTTTGACAAGGACATTAGTTCCTGGAACACAAGCAAGGTCACTAATATGTTTTCAATGTTCCGGAGCGCAAGCGTCTTTAATCAGGACATTGGTTTCTGGGATACAGGCAGCGTTACGAATAAACAGTGGATGTTCCAGAATGCAACTACCTTTGATCAGGACCTCGGAGATTGGGACCTGGGGGTGTTGGCCAATGGTATCGATATGCTTAGCAATAGTGGGCTTTCCATGGAGAATTGGGACGCCACCATTATTGGCTGGCATGGCCAGGGCTTTACGAACACCGTTACCATTGGCGCTTCCGGACTCGTTTACTGCATAGCTGCAGTCGAACGCGCCGCGCTGACCCTAGGTATTACCGGCGATGCCGTGGAAACTATCAAGCCGACGGCAAAGTGTAAGACATCGACAACAATTTACCTTGGCACTGATGGCAAGGCCAGCCTTACGACGGACCTTATAAACGATGGCTCCAGCGATGCATGTGGAAGTGTAACCTTGGGTCTATCCAAGACCAGCTTTACGGCCGATGATCTTGGGACAAACACAGTTACTCTAACAGTAACTGACCCCAACGGGAACGAGGCTAGCTGTTCGGAAGACGTGACCGTGGTGGACAATACGGTCCCCACACCTGTCTGCAAGGACATTACTGTACAGCTGAACGCATCGGGCAGCGCAACGATCAGCACATCGGACATCGACGACGGCTCGTCCGACAACAGTGGAGGTACTGTATCGCTGTCTCTGGACCAAACGAGTTTTGACTGTTTGGATGCAGGGGCGAATACGGTAACCCTTACGGTAAGCGATGGCAGTAATAACACTGACAGTTGCACTGCCACGGTAACGGTGGAGGATAAGATAGCCCCTACGGCCAGTAGCCCCACAGCGGTAAGTGTACAATGCTCCTCCAATATCCCGGCATCAGACATTACCGTAGTGACCGATGAGGCGGACAACTGTGGCATACCTACAGTCACTTTTGTCAGTGATGTTAGTGATGGTAAAAGCAACCCGGAAACCATTACCCGAACCTATAGGGTAACGGACACTGCGGGGAACATCAAAGATGTCACCCAGACCATCACGGTGGACGATACCACGGCCCCAACGGCCAGTAATCCCGCAGCCATCAGCGTACAATGTAGCGCCCCGGCATCAGATATCAGCGTAGTGACCGATGAGGCGGACAACTGTACCGCAAACCCAACAGTCACCTTTGTAAATGATGTCAGTGATGGGAAGAGCAATCCTGAAACCATCACCCGGACCTACAGGGTGACTGACGGAGCCGGGAACAGCACCGATGTCACCCAAAGCATCACCATAAACGATACCACCGCTCCTACAGCCAGCAACCCAGCAGCCATCAGCGCCCAGTGTAGCGCCCCGGCATCAGACATCACTGTAGTGACCGATGAGGCGGACAACTGTACCGCAAATCCAACAGTCACCTTTGTAAGCGATGTGAGTGATGGGAAGAGCAATCCGGAAACCATTACCCGGACCTATAGGGTTACCGATGGGGCCGGGAACAGTACCGATGTTACCCAGACGATCACGGTAAACGATACCACGTCCCCAACGGCCAGTAACCCGGCAGCCATCAGCGTACAATGTAGCGCTCCTGCATCGGATATTACTGTAGTGACCGATGCGGCGGACAACTGTACCGCGAACCTTACAGTCACTTTTGTCAGTGATGTCAGTGATGGCAACAGCAATCCAGAAACCATTACCCGGACCTATAGGGTAACGGATGGAGCCGGGAACAGCACCGATGTCACCCAAACCATCACGGTGGACGATACTACCGCTCCTACGGCCAGTAATCCTACAGCAATCAGTGCCCAGTGTAGTGCCCCGGCATCGGACATCACTGTAGTGACCGATGAGGCGGACAACTGTACCGCGAACCCAACAGTCACCTTTGTTAGCGATGTGAGCGATGGCAACAGCAATCCTGAAGTAATCACAAGGACTTACAGGATAACCGATGGTGCCGGAAACAGTACCGATGTTACCCAAACTATTACGATAAATGATACCACGGCCCCAACGGCGAGTAATCCCGCAGCCATCAGCGTACAATGTAGCGCTCCGGCATCAGACATCACCGTAGTGACCGATGAGGCGGATAACTGTACCGCAAACCCAACAGTCACTTTTGTCAGCGATGTGAGCGATGGAAACAGCAATCCGGAAACCATTACCCGCACTTATAGGGTAACCGATGGGGCAGGGAACAGCACCGATGTTACCCAAACTATTACGATAAATGATACTACGGCCCCTACAGCCAGCAACCCGGCAGCGGTGAGTGTACAATGCTCTTCCAATGTCCCTGCTGCGGATATTGCCGTAGTTACCGACGAAGCTGACAACTGTGGCACACCCACAGTTACTTTTGTCAGCGATGTGAGTGATGGCAACAGCAATCCTGAAACCATCACCCGAACCTATAGGGTAACGGATGGGGCCGGAAACAGCACCGATGTCGCCCAGACCATCACCGTAGAGGATACCACCGCTCCAACGGCCAGCAACCCAGCAGCCATTAGCGCCCAGTGTAGCGCTCCGGCATCAGATATCACCGTAGTGACCGATGCAGCAGACAATTGTACCGCGAACCCAACGGTCACCTTTGTCAGTGATGTGAGTGATGGTAATAGCAACCCGGAAACTATTACCCGGACCTATAGGGTAACCGATGGGGCAGGGAACAGTACGGATGTTACCCAGACCATTACCGTAGAGGATACCACCGCTCCGACGGCCAGTAATCCGGCATCTATCAGCGTACAATGCAGCGCCCCGGCATCAGATATCACCGTAGTGACCGATGCAGCGGACAATTGTACCGCGAACCCAACAGTCACTTTTGTAAGTGATGTGAGCGATGGCAATAGCAACCCGGAAACTATTACGCGGACCTATAGGGTAACCGATGGAGCCGGAAACAGTACAGATGTCACCCAGACTATTACTGTAGAGGATACCACTGCTCCTACAGCTAGCAACCCGGCAGCGGTGAGTGTACAATGCTCTTCCAATGTCCCCGCCGTGGACATTACCATAGTGACCGACGAAGCAGATAACTGCGGCACACCCACAGTGACCTTTGTCAGTGATGTTAGTGATGGCAACAGCAACCCTGAGATAATTACAAGGACCTACAGGATAACCGATGAATCCGGGAACAGCACCGATGTCACCCAGACCATCACAATAGAGGATACTACGGCCCCAACGGCCAGCAATCCGGCTGCCATCAGTGCTCAGTGTGTCCCTGCTGCAGATATTTCGGTGGTAACTGACGAAGCGGATAACTGTACGGTGACTCCGACGGTTACCTATGTGGAAGACGACACCAGCAACCCGGGAACAGTCATCCGGACCTATAGGGTAACTGATGAGGCCGGGAACAGTACCGATGTTACTCAGACCATCACTGTAGACGATACCACGGCTCCTACGGCCAGCAATCCCGCAGCAGTGAGTGTACAATGTGTATCCAATATTCCTGCGGTAGACATCACCGTAGTGACCGATGAGGCTGATAATTGTACCGCAGATCCAACAGTTACTTTTGTCAGTGATGTGAGTGATGGCAACAGCAATCCCGAAACCATCACCCGGACCTATAGGGTAACGGACGATGCAGGGAACAGCACCGATGTTACCCAGACTATCACCGTAGAGGATACTACGGCCCCAACGGCCAGTAATCCGGCAGCCATAACTGCCCAGTGCAGTGCTCCGGCATCAGATATCACCGTAGTGACCGATGCAGCGGATAACTGTGGCACACCAACTGTGACCTTTGTAAGCGATGTCAGTGATGGCAACAGCAACCCGGAAACCATTACCCGCACCTATAGGGTAACCGATGGGGCAGGGAACGGCACCGATGTTACCCAGACCATCACCGTAGAAGATACCTCCGCTCCAACGGCCAGTAACCCGGCTGCGGTGAGCGTACAGTGTGCGTCTAACGTCCCAGCCGTGGACATTACCGTAGTGACCGATGAGGCGGACAACTGTACCGCAAATCCGACGGTTACCCATATGGGAGACGACACCAGCAACCCGGGAACCATTACCAGAACTTATAGGGTAACTGATGGAGCAGGAAACAGCACCGATGTCACCCAGACCATCACCATAGAGGATACCACCGCTCCAACAGCTAGTAATCCGGCAGCAGTGAGTGTACAATGCTCTTCCAATATCCCCGCTGTGGACATTACCGTGGTGACCGATGAGGCCGATAATTGTACGGTGACTCCAACGGTTACCCATGTGGGAGACGACTCTAGCAACCCGGGAACCATAATCCGGACCTACAGGGTGACCGACGAAGCTGGGAACAGCACAGATGTCACCCAGACCATCACGGTAGAGGATACTACCGCTCCGACGGCTAGCAATCCTGTAGCCATCAGCGTACAATGTAGCGCTCCGGCATCAGACATCACCGTGGTTACCGATGAGGCCGATAATTGTACCGCAAATCCAACAGTGACCTTTGTAAGTGATGTCAGTGATGGCAATAGCAATCCGGAAACCATTACCCGGACCTATAGGGTAACCGATGGGGCAGGGAACAGTACGGATGTCACTCAAACCATCACAGTAAACGATACCACGGCCCCTACGGCCAGCAACCCGGTAGCAGTGAGTGTACAATGTACATCCGATGTCCCTGTTGTGGACATCACTGTGGTGACCGATGAGTCGGATAACTGTACGGTAACTCCGACGGTTACCTATGTGGGAGACAACACCAGCAACCCTGGAACCGTAATCCGGACCTATAGGGTAACTGACGAAGCCGGCAACAGTACCGATGTCACCCAGACCATCACCGTAGAGGATACCACGGCCCCAACGGCCAGTAACCCAACAACAGTGAGCGTACAATGTACATCCGATGTCCCTGTTGTGGACATCTCCGTAGTGACTGATGAGTCGGATAACTGTACGGTAACTCCGACGGTTACCTATGTGGGAGACAACACCAGCAACCCTGGAACCGTAATCCGGACCTATAGGGTAACTGACGAAGCCGGCAACAGTACCGATGTGACCCAGACCATCACCGTAGAGGATACCACGGCCCCAACGGCCAGTAGTCCAACAGCGGTAAGCGTACAATGTTCATCCGATGTCCCTGCTGTGGACATCACCGTAGTGACTGATGAGTCGGATAACTGTACGGTAACTCCGACGGTTACCTATGTGGGAGACAACACCAGCAACCCTGGAACCGTAATCCGGACCTATAGGGTAACTGACGAAGCCGGGAACAGTACCGATGTCACCCAGACCATCACCATAGGCGATACTACGGCTCCAACAGCCAGTAATCCAACGGCGGTAGGCGTACAATGTACATCAGATATCCCTGCTGTTGACATTTCGGTGGTAACCGATGCGGCTGACAACTGTACCGTAAACCCAACGGTCACCTTTGTCAGCGATGTAAGTGATGGTAAAAGCAACCCGGAAACTATTACACGGACTTATAGGGTAACCGACGAAGCTGGGAACAGCACGGATGTCACCCAGACCATCACCATAGGTGATACTACGTCCCCAACGGCCAGTAACCCGGCAGCGGTGAATGTACAATGTGCATCCAATGTCCCTG
>NZ_WXYO01000006.1 GCF_009901585.1 Poritiphilus flavus
TGGCTGTTTACCAAATACGATGCTTTTGGAAGGGTGGCCTATACCGGAATGGTGAGCAGTACCAGCAGCCGGATTAGCCTGCAAAGCGGGGCAGACAGTGCCACAGCCCAGTACGAATCCCGCCAGACCAGTTCTCCAACCCTGGCCGATGAAAAGGTACTGTATTCCAACAGCACCTACCCCAATACGCTGAATATGGAGATCCATACGGTCAATTATTACGACAGTTATGCTGATGCCGCCAGCCTTAGTGTCCCAAGTACAGTACTGGGGCAGGCCAAGGCTACCAATACCACCGGACTCGCTACGGTAAGTAAGGTAAGGGTGTTAGACCCTTCAGCCACCACGGGGCAGGCAGACTGGATCACCACCATAAGCGGTTATGATAAAAAGGGCCGGGTGATCTATACCGCCAGTAAGAATGAATACCTGGGTACTACCGATGTGGTGGAGACTGAGCTGGACTTTGCCGGCAAGGTGAAACAAACCAAGACCAGCCATACCAAAGAGACCAATAGCGCTATTGTAACCACCGATACCTTTACCTACGATGCTTTGGGCAGGCTCTTAAAACAAGAACAGACCCTGGGCAGCCATACCGAGCTGTTGGCACACAACACCTACGACGGTCTGGGGCAACTGGTCAAAAAGCAGGTGGGCAATACGGCGGACTCCCCGCTACAAGTAGTAGACTATAGCTACAATGTCCGGGGCTGGCTCAAACAGATCAACGATCCTTCCAGTTTGGGCAGTGATCTGTTCGCTTTTGGGATCAATTACAATGATACCCAATACGGTGGAGCATCCCTTTATAACGGCAATATCGCAGAGACCGCATGGAAAACGGCCAACGACAATACCCTACGCAGATACCGCTATGAGTACGACGCCCTGAACCGATTGGAACTGGCCGCTTTTAATCTTGGGGATAACTCACAGCCGCACCGTTATTCTACTTCCAATATCACCTACGATAAGAACGGCAACATCCTGACTCTCACCCGTAAGGGGCATACCAATGCCGGGGCCACTTCTTTTGGCAATATGGATGTGCTGGACTATGATTACCACAACAGCGAGTTAAGTAACAAGCTTTACAAGGTTCGGGACGATGGCAACGACAGTTATGGCTTCAAGGACAGCACCACCGACAACCAGGACTATTGGTATGATGCTAATGGCAATATGGTCCGCGATTTGAATAAAGGCATTGGTACCAGCAGTGCAGATGGCATCAGCTACAACCATTTAAACCTACCTATACAAATAAAGTTTGATAATAGCGATCAGAAAAAGATTAGCTATATTTACGATGCCACGGGGGTAAAACTACGCAAGGTAGTGGAGCAACCGTCGGTAAGTTCTGTGACAACTGATTATGCAGGGAACTACATCTATGAGAATAGTACCTTGCAGTTCTTTAACCACCCGGAAGGTTATGTAGAACCCGATGGTTCCGGTGGCTATGATTATGTTTACCAATATAAAGATCATCTGGGAAACATTAGGTTATCCTATGCAGATGACAACGGTAATGGGAGTATAGATCCTTCTTCTGAAATACGAGAAGAGAACAACTACTATCCTTTTGGACTGCAACATAAAGGGTATAATTCGGTGGTTAATTCCACCAATATTGGGCAGAACTGGCGTTACAACGGAAAGGAGATAGCCGAGGATCTGGGCCTTAATATTTACGATTACGGTGCAAGGAACTACGACCCCGCAATCGGAAGGTGGTGGCAGGTTGACCCATTAGCGGAACAGATGCGTAGGTTCAGTCCTTACAATTTCGCTTGGGACAATCCGATTTATTTTATGGATCCTGATGGAATGTTTGCAGAATCTTTCAATAATCAAAGGATCACAGATTGGTATGAAGATGAAAATGGTAACATAAAATATGATGAGAATATCAATAGCCAAAAAGATTTAGACGATGCGGGAATCGATGGAACCTATATTGATGAATCTTTTACAGGCAGGGACCAGAACGGTGATTTGTATAATTTTGGAGAAGACGGAAGCATAACCCAAGTTGACGAAGGGTCTGTAGGAGATGACACTGAAGTTGTAGCGGTTACCTCAGAATTTGTGACAACGTCGGAAGAAAGTGTTCAGGCTCAAGGCGAAAGTAGAGGAGCACAACTTGGAGCGGCTCTTGTATTGTCTCAAGGTGACAGCCCTGCTCCAGGACCTGCGGATGTGTTTGCCTTGGGAGTTATATTCAATCTTCTGCATAACATGGTAACAGGTGCCGACGAAATTCAGGTAACAGATCAAGTTTTACAATTTGCGAAAGATGCAGGAGAATCAGGAGGAGCAGAGCACACTAAAGGGAAAAGAAATAGTACTAAAGGAAAACATGAGAGAGGTCGAGCTAGAAAATCTAGGGATCGAGGTGGCGAAAAAGGAGATACAGGACGTAGATATCCAAGAAAGAGACCACCAGGATGGAAAGGCCCATGGCCACCGAAGAATTAATTAAAATGAAGGGAGATCGATTATATAAAAAAGCACTTTATGAGGCGCAAATCAATAATGATAATGACGCTGCATTTAAGTTGCTCACAAAGTCTATTGGTTATAAAAATCCAAAGGCTTATTATGCTCTTGGGACATGGTATTTACATGGTAAGCACGTAGAAAAGAATTTAGAACTTGCAATAGAATATTTGAATTTTTCCGCCGATGGAAAGTATCCAGAAGCATTTTTTGACTTAGGTGTATGCTTTGAACAAGGTGTAGGGGTCAAAAAAGATTTGGATAGGGCTTTTGAACACTATTTGCAAGCAAGTCTAAGAGGAGACAAACAGTCTTTTTATGAAGTTGGCAGGTGCTATTACCATGGTATTGGAGTGGAAAAAGACCAAGTTCTTGCAGATTACTGGTTAGAGCGAGCAGAAGAATTAGGAATAACAGAATAAGAAAATGAAAACCACCCGAAGGTGGTTTTTTATGCTTTAAAGCGAAGCTACATTTTTATTAAAGAAATCCTTGAACTTCTTTTTGGTAAGAAAGGAATCAATCATCTTGAAAAGCATAGAGCGTTCTTCCTCGTCCAGCTCTTGGCAATTTCTACAAGTGATAGCGCGAGGAGTGTATTAAACGATGAAGTTTGTGAAAGAATTATAGACCAAAAAATGGTTCCAAATTTTAAAGGAGGGAATTATTTTAATGGCATCAAAAAAGGGGTGGATAGTTTAATTGCAGAATGGAGTAAATAACTATTGGTTGCCCTTTATGTCATCCTCAGTATTTAACAAACCATCTTCTCCTTTTGATTTTAGCTCATATTGCAAACCATTATTTAATGGTTTATAGTGAAATTCATTGCCCCAAGCGTCAATCTTAATGTTCCTTCTCAAAGGATTGTTCCTGATTGCCTCGTCAAGTTTTAAAGGATACTTGCCAATACTATTTTTTTCTTCATTTAGAATTTTTTCTATCTCTTTGATTTTATCCTCTGTTATGGATATTCCATTGTTGGGAAAAAACAAGTCGGAGATAAATTTTATGGCAAATATTAGTACAAGGGCAATCAACAGAATCCATATAGTGGGATGAACCATTGTTTTTTTTGGTAGTTTTTTATCCTTCTCCTGTCGTCTCCGCTCCTTCTTTTTCTTCCAAAATTTAAGAGACTCGAAAAGTATCAGTAGCTCTGCGATTAAGTCGGCCATTTTAGGAGTATGCTTTTTTTGCCTTGAAGTCGCGTATCAAGGCATCGATAACCATAAATATCTTGCCCTTCTCCTCATCGTTCAGCTTGGAGACTTCCTCGACCCTTTTGAGCACTTTGGTATCGAGTTCCAGGGTGGTCTTACCCACAAGGAAATCAATGGAGACATCGAGCACATCGGCAATCTTCATGATAACGTCGATGGAGGGGGTCATAATGTCCCGTTCATACCTTCCTATGATATCGCCCGAAGTGTCCACGAGCTTCCCCAAGGCCGCTTGGGAAAGGTTGTGCTTCTTCCTCAGAATCAAGATATGTTCGCCCAAAGTCATACGCTTACGTAGTTAAAACTACCCTTAAAAGTAGGTATCGGTAAAAATAGGGGATTTATAGGTCTTAAACAAACGGCATAGGTCTTACTATGAAACGACAAAAACATTTCATTCGCTACGAATAGGTCGTAAAAAACTATTTTGAAAAAACTTCAATGCAATGATAGATACCACCACACCCCATAACTACAAGTACGAAACCGAGCATCTTGAAATCCACGTCCTAGGCGGCATCAAGAGCACAAAGCGCAAAACCCTTCGCATCACAATCTCCATACAGAAACAAAAATCGCACAACATCCTACGACGCTCCATCGACCTGTACAACGACAACCAGACCGAAAGACTGGTGCGAAAAACCGCCGAACGGTTGAAGATAGGAACAACTATCTTCAGGCGTACCATACAGGAACTTACCCGTGAACTCGAGAATCTTCGATTCTTATTATTGGAGCAGCAAACGGCAGCTCCCCTCCCGCTCGCGCGAGCGTCACGTTCGTGCCCTGATGCGAGGATTTCCACCAGAGGTGGACAAGTGTAATCCATGCAATTTTCTATAAACCGCCACTCCCTCAAGCCTAGTGAGCTGGCAGGCTTATAACTGCTAGTTAGAACCTAATTAGACAAATAACTATACTAAAACCACAGCAGCACTGCCGTGGTTTTGTTTTTTATAGGTTTGGAAATACCACGAGATATAATCTCGCGGTAGCGAGGGAGAAACTATAATATTTAGGGCTTCCAAATCTGGCAAAAAAGGTTTTGATACATTTACTTTGCCAAAGGCATATGAAGGAATGAACGTTGATATATTCTTCAAATAAGTGTAATGAGCGTATTAAAAAAATACAGAAAATACAATACTTCCTTTGTTGAGGTTATTTTAGAACGGTTAAATAACTTGTACGATGTTGAGTTGAAATCTGATGATTTTATTTACTTAAAAGATTCTGATTATGCCTTGAAGTACCTAAAATACTCTGCTCCTGAAAATGGTAACATTCAGAGGTTAATAGAAATATTTCAGCTTTTTGAAGAAAGCAAATTCTTAATAGTTAGTTTACCTCTACGAACCAGAAATTTAGAGCCTTCTTCTAAAGAAGACTCGTTTGATGAATTGGTTGAGGGATTTGATGTCGATATCAAACCTGAAATCATTGAAAATAGAAAAACGATTGAACATCAAATGGGTGAACATGACCCATTTAACAGTTATCCTTTGCTCATTGAAGACAAAGGTTCATTAAAAAGTTTCTTCCTAGATAAAGAAGAAGAAATCGAGCATTTTTTCATCGGAAATGTTCTATTAGTGCCAATTGACATGCAATGGCTTATGCATTTTGATTATGATTTAGGGGCAATCCATTTTGCATATACTAACGACATTATTGATAAAATTGAGAGCAATATTGAGTTAAAGAAATTGATTTACTCTGCTGATGAAATAAGTCAATTAATCATTGAAGCTAATCAATGATTAAAATTGTAGAATCAAAAACACCTACTACCACCAGTCTCCCGCTAGCGCGAGCGTCACGCTCGTGCCCAGATAGCACGGATTTCCACCACAAATGAATAAGTGTACCTAGCTAAGCCTGCTATCCAGTTCACGCAGAATTGAATTAACGGCTAGATACTAAATAGACAAATAACTATACTATAACCACAGCAGCACTGCTGTGGTTTTGTTTTTTTCTTAGGTTTACCGTTACAAGATCATGTGGTACCCTTCTCCGAAGTATAGGCGAAGAAAGCTTCGAACGGTAACGTCCCAGCAGTAAGCTGGGATGGCGAAGTTTCTGAGCTGGTTTTGCCGGCCTGACCGTAAGGCGGGCAACGGCAAAAATACATACGGAGAAGGTGTCCTTTTTCTATTGCTTTTTGGACAAGCAAAAAGCAATAAAAGAAAATAACTACCTCATATTTACGATGCTGCAGGTGTAAAACTACGCAAGGTAGTGGAGCAACCTTCGGTAAGTTCTGTGACAACCGATTACGCCGGGAACTACATCTATGAGAACAGTACTTTGCAGTTCTTTAATCATTCGGAAGGTTACATTACCCCAAACGGATTAGGAGGGTACGATTATGTCTATAGGTTTAAAGATCACTTGGACAACACAAGATTGAGCTACACCGATGCGAACAATGATGGGAATATCGCAACTAGCGAGATTATAAAAGAGACAAATTACTATCCTTTCGGTTTGTCCCATAAAGGTTATAATGGAAACGTTTCTTCTTATGGTAACTCAGTAGCGAAAAAGTATATGTTTGGGGGTAAGGAGTACCAGGACGAACATGATCTGAAATGGTATGATATTACTGCCCGTAATTACGATCCTGCCTTAGGAAGGTGGATGAATTTGGATCCGTTGGCCGAACAAATGCGTAGGCATTCTCCATATAATTATGCTTTTGACAACCCTGTTTACTTTATTGATCCTGATGGGATGGCTCCTCAGGGCTGCTGTCCAGATCCAAGACCCCAAATAGAGTTCATGGTTAATGCAGTAAGGTGGTTCTTTGGACTTGATCCAATTAAAGTTGAAGGATCTGGTTCAGATAGTAGTAGCTCCAATGGATATACTTTTGTCACTGAGGATGGTCAACCCTCTGGAGATCCGAGTACAGTAACCAAAACCGATGGAATAGTGCAAGAGGTTGACGTAACAGGGCTAGAAGCCGTAACAATAGTAGCTGGTGGTAAAAAAGGAGGTAAAGGAGATGGAATGACAACAGCGAAGAATACATCTAAAAAGAATGCCGCCAGCTCATTTAGCGATGGGGCCGATAGGGCTAGTGATGCTAGTAATTCAGCTGATGCTATTGATGCCTCTGGTGGTAATTCAATGGAATCTGCCAATAAATCAGAACCTGATACAACAATGACTATAACAACTTATGGTGTTGGTGAATCAGGGATTAACGATTTAGGTAGTCCGTATGTTTACGAAATACCGGATACTAGAGACACAACAGTTTCTAAAGATCAAGTGAAGAATGTGAATAACAGTATCAATACTCAAAATGAGAAAACCAAAAAGAAAGTGGACGAAATTCTTATAGGTAATGGGAATAATTAATTTGTTGAAACAATCCAAAGCGGTCATAATATTATTAGTTTATGCTATGATCTTATCTTCCTGCCAGGAGAAAACACACTTTGTAAAACGTAATTATTACCCTTCAGGGGAATTGCTCTCAGAGATTCCCTATAAAATAGCAGATAGTATAAAGGATGGTATCTACAAAGATTTTTATAAAAATGGACAATTAAAACAGGTAATCCATATTAAGAATGGGGTTCCGGTAGATTCAGCTCTTAAATATTATGAGACTGGCGAACTCCATTATAAGGAACTCAGAGCTAATGACAGTATCTATGGGTCATACTTCTATAAAAATGGAGATATTGCGGCGAAAAACAAGTTTTTGGATACAGATCCTCCCCTTCAAATTGGGATGTCATATATATACTCTAAAGATGGCAATGTAAGAGATAGCATGGAATACTTAAATATAGGAGGGAAAAGCTACCTAAATACTAGGTATCATCATAATGACTTAGGCGAAGTTGTTCCTGATAGCAGTTATTTCTACGAGTTCAAAATTAGTAAAATCCGTAATACAGATCGTTATCGTCTAAGGATTTACTACATACCTTCAATGAAAGAAGCCCAAATGGCTATGGTCATAGGTGAAGATCTTGCAGAGGATTTTAGCAATCTGAACAATGTTCGGTTGGATACGATTGTGATGGACGGAAACAGTATTGTTACCGACAATTTGAAAAAACCAAATAGAAGGCTAAAAGGCTTCTTTTACGAGTATCTTAGTAGAGTAAAGGACACTATTGGTAAGGATAGCATTACACTAGAAATAATGGAGAAAAAGACATTTTTTAACGAAACTGTAAAAGTCTCCGACAGCATTAACATATTGGACAAAGGGTAATTTAACTCTATAACAAAGATAATGCGGATTTCCTTCGGAGGTGGACAAGGGTAATCCGTGCGAAAATAAAACCTGTACCACTACCTGCTTCACCAGCCTTCCTTTTGACTGGTAGATTTCGGTGTGTGTAAGAACTCTAATAGACAAATAACTATACTAAAACCACAGCAGCATTGTTGCGGTTCTGTTTTTTCTTAGGTTTACCGTTACAAGATCATGTGGTACCCTTCTCCGAAGTATAGGCGAAGAAAGCTTCGAACGGTAACGTCCCAGCAGTAAGCTGGGATGGCGAAGTTTCTGAGCTGGTTTTGCCGGCCTGACCGTAAGGCGGGCAACGGCAAAAATACATACGGAGAAGGTGTCCTTTTTCTATTGCTTTTTGGACAAGCAAAAAGCGATAAAAGAAAATAACTACCTCATATTTACGATGCTGCAGGTGTAAAACTACGCAAGGTAGTGGAACAACCTTCGGTAAGTTCTGTGACAGGATGGAGCGTTAAGAAAATACCCGGTGGGTATTTTTAGCGAACAGGCCAGGCGGCGCGTTGGCCAAGCGGAAACTACATCTATGAGAATAGTACTTTGCAGTTCTTTAACCACTCGGAAGGCTATCTAGAGCCCGATGGTAGTGGGGGCTATGATTATATCTACCAGTACAAGGATCATTTGGGGAACATTCGGTTGGCCTATGGCGATGACAAGGGGGACGGAATCATTACTGCATCCACTGAGATCCGAGAGATTAACAACTACTATCCTTTTGGGCTTGAACATAAAGGGTACAATAATTCCATCAACGGGGTCGAAAATAACTACATGACCTACAATGGTAAGGAGCTGGAAGAATCTCTTGGGTTGAATTGGCTAGACTATGGTTGGAGGAACTATCAACCCGATTTGGGCAGGTGGATGAACATTGATAATTTGGCAGGGATGATGAAAAGTCAAAGCCCATATAGTTATGCACTCAACAATCCAATATATTATATTGACATAGATGGGCTAATGCCTGGTTCTGGCCCTAATCATATAACGGATTATTATAGAGGTCCGGACGGAACCGTTTATTTTGACCCTAATGTTGATGAAAATACTGTTTTACCAAATGGTTATACTTATATCGGTCCAACTTATTATGATGAGGCATCGAGAACTGTTTGGGGTCCTGATGGAAAGCCCATGAGACTAAATCCAATTGCCTTAGATGAAGTAGTTGTTACATCCGAAAAGGTGAAATCAAATGAAGGTAGTCCAACATACTGGGGTCTACCAGGCTTTGGATATGAAGACAGGGGCAGAAAGGGCAAACGAAAAGGAGAACTAAGCCATGGAGATTTACCAGGATCGGGAAGTGCAAAAGGAGGTGGTAATTCGTGGTCACGATTTATTAAATGGCTCAATGGTATTATCAACAGGGGGACCAAGGTACAAGATGTGAATGTGGTAACTACTCCACCTGGCACTTCTACCATGGAACAAAAGCCAGAAACGGAACCAGGTGTTGAAGAGGATACAATACTTAGAATTTATCCCGATCCTATCCTAACAACCCGAACTAAAAACCCTATGGGAGTTTCTGTTCGTGGTTATATTTTAAAAGATACAGTTATCAAAAATACTGAAGAGAACGTAAAAAAAGTTAACAAGTTGAGTTCAAAAAGAATAAATGATTATGATAAATAATAGAATTAAGATTTTACTATTGTGTTATTCGTTGTTCTTTATTGTTGTTTCATGTAATCAAAAAGTTGAATTGCCTAGAGTAATAGATTTTGATAATGGGGAGTTGGATACGCTTAGAATAAACAAAAAAGTTGAATTGAAAATTAAAGGTAGAGAAACAAGAGGCAATGACGTATTTAAACCAAAGGAGAAAGATAGAAGGGAAATAGAAGGTTGCATTTATTTTATAACACCCAATGATTTGGATAGTCTAAACATTCTTACACCAGGAATACGTAATCTTTATGAGAAGCTGAATACGCTTCCAATTGTAAGTTCTCAATACAAATGTGATTCAATATTCATGACTACTCGGAAAAGTTATTTCGACAATCTGTCATGTAATTATTATTATACCCCGAAAGATACTGGTTTAATTTATGGCATCATTAATTCCAAAGTAACCTATTATATAGAAAATGAGGAAAATGATTCTATTAGAATTTTACAAGTAGGTTTTTTAAAAAGAAAATCATTCTATGTTACAGGCGATTAAAGCGGTAATACAGTAACCAGCCCAGCTGCGCAGTAGTTGTACTGCTACGGCAAACAACACGGGAGTAATCAATAAATTTTAAGGGAAAGCTCGATGCTGGTAGGAAGTATAAAGAATTTTCGCGCAGAAAAACGAAAGGTTGTATTAGATGCGAACACCAGATAGCGCGGATTTGCAATCCGCGCAAACCCTAAACCGATTGGAACTGGCCGCTTTTAACCTTGGGGATAATTCACAGCCTCACCGTTATTCTACTTCCAATATCACCTACGATAAGAACGGCAACATCCTATCCCTCACCCGCAAGGGGCATACCAATGCCGGGGCCACAGTTTTAAGCCATATGGACAAGTTGGAGTACTACTACGACAGCGGTAATAAACTAACCAGGGTAAAGGACAGCGGCCATGCGGTGTATGGCTTTAAGGACAGTACGGCTGACAACCAGGACTATTGGTATGATGATAACGGTAATATGGTCCGCGACCTGAACAAGGGTATTGGCACCAGCAGTGCAGATGGCATCAGCTACAACCATCTAAACTTACCTATACAAATAAAGTTTGATAACAGCGATCAGAAAAAGATTACATATATTTACGATGCTGCGGGGGTAAAACTACGTAAGGTAGTGGAACAACCGTCAGTAAGTTCTGTGACAACCGATTACGCCGGGAACTACATCTATGAGAACAGTACTTTGCAATTCTTTAACCACGCGGAAGGCTATGTAGAACCCGGAGGTAGTGGGGGCTATGATTATATCTACCATTACAAGGATCATTTGGGGAATATTCGTCTGTCTTACTCCGATGTGGACGCCGATGGAGCTATTGATGTGGAAGGCGTTGGCCAGGACCTGGATGGTGATGGGACTTCGCAAGAAAACGAAATTGTAGAGGAGAATAACTACTATCCTTTTGGGTTGCAACACAAAGGGTACAATAATGTGGTTAATGGTACGCGCCACCAATATATGCACGCAGGGAAAGAACTGCAAGAAGAATTAGGAGCTAATTTCTATGATTTTGAAACAAGAGGTTATGACCCTGCATTAGGTAGATTTATGCAGATCGATGAGTTGTCAATAGTACAGACTTCTTGGACACCATATCATTACAATGCAAATAACCCTATTCGATTCACAGATCCAACAGGATTATTACCGACTTATGATTGGGCCACCAATACTTATCGTGACGATAATGGTATTGAAATAAGTTGGCAAGAAGCGCTTGCAGCTTATGGTATTGATACTGGAGGAGGATCTGGAGAAAACGATAAAAAGAAGGATGACAAGAAAGATGACAATGAGGAAGAAACGGAAGAAGAAACCGAGCAGTGGGACAATACTGCAATTACAAGTGCATTAGCAACATCTGGAGTTCTTTTAGCAGATGACGCAACAGGAATTGGAGTTGTAGATGATGTGGCTATACCATTTGTTCTGGTAGGGGGTGTAACGGTCTATCTTTACGATAATAAAGAATTAATTGCCAAACAGCTTGATGAAATTGAGCGGATTTTAGAGAAAAAATTAGGCCCAAGTAGTGGATTCCTTTATGAATTACGTGCTACAACCGATGGTTATTATCCTATAATGACTTCAGGCTCTAAATTGCCAACAGGACAAGTTTTTTTAAAAGCAGGAGAAGTCTGGAAATATGGAGAAACCACAAAAGGATTTGGTCGTTATAGCGGGGAGTTTTTGAAGAGTGGAAGACTTTCTATGATTCCAATATTTTTTGGAAATGCAGTAGAAATAAAAGTACAGGAAAAAATTATGATTTATGGTTATGCTTTGATGAAAGGAAAGCTACCACCAGGGAATAAGATATTTAGATAATTATGAATTTAGGATTAGCAATATACGCTTCACGGGAAGTTACAACAGATAGTATAATTGAACTTTCAAATGAGTTGAAGGAGCATTATGATACGATTGACTTTGGTAAAGGTATTCAAAGTGTTTCTATCGGAATAATTTGTGTTAGTAAAAACTTTGAGCCTTTCTTTAAACAGAGAAAACCAAAGTATACTAAAGATAAAAAGGAAACCGAAATAGATGGTATTAAAATCACAATTGAAAAGGCTTTTGAGTATGATTGTAAAATAGTATTTGAACAGTATCAAGAAGCAGATAGTTTAGGTAAAAAGCAACTATTGGCAGCAGAGATACTGAAAACTACTAAAGAAATCTTTGAAAAGAAAAAGATAAATGATTTTAAAGAAAATAAGTTCGTAGAAGATTTAGAAATTTATTTCAAAAATCAAGGCTATTTACAAGAAACATTAACATAGAAATTAGGAACCGCTCGTTTAGCGGTTTTTTTAGGCCTCTCCGCTACAAGTAGTAGACTACAGCTACAATGTCCGGGGCTGGCTCAGGCAGATCAATGACCCTTCCAGTTTGGGCAGTGATCTGTTCGCTTTTGGGATCAACTACAATGACACCCAATACGGTGGAGCGTCCCTTTACAACGGCAATATCGCAGAGACCGCATGGAAAACGGCCAACGACAATACGTTACGCTGGTACCGCTACAGCTATGATGCCTTAAACCGCATTACCGGAGCCATAGACAACAGCACAAACATGGATTACCGTCTCTATGGGGTAACCTATGACAAGAACGGAAATATCATGACCCTTAACCGAAGGGGACAGTACAATGCCGCCGCCACAGTCCTAAGCCATATGGACAAGTTGGAATACTACTACGACAGCGGTAATAAACTAACCAGGGTAAAGGACAGCGGCCATGCGGTGTATGGCTTTAAGGACAGTACGGCTGACAACCAGGATTATTGGTATGATGCCAACGGAAACATCGTCCGTGATCTGAACAAAGGCATTGGTACCAGTAGTGCAGATGGCATCAGCTACAACCATTTAAACTTACCTATACAAATAAAGTTTGATAACAGTGATCAGAAAAAGATTACATATATTTATGACGCCCTGGGAACCAAACTAAAGAAAATGACCTACAACAGCGGCGTTCTCACAACAACCGATTATGCGGGGAAATACATCTATGAGAACAGTACTTTGCAGTTCTTTAATCATGCGGAAGGTTATGTAGAACCCGATGGTAGTGGGGGCTATGATTACATCTACCAGTACAAGGATCATTTAGGGAACATTCGGTTATCCTATGGCGATGACAATGGGGACGGAACCATCACTGAATCCACTGAGATCCGAGAGATGAATAACTACTATCCTTTTGGGCTGAAACACCAAGGCTATAATACCGTTCAAAATGGTAGGGATCATAAGTATGGGTTTAATGGAAAGGAAGAACAGCAAGCATTAGGCCTTGAGTGGTTAGACTTCTCGGCCAGGAATTACGACGCTAGTTTAGGTAGGTGGATGAATTTTGATCCGTTAGCCGAATTGATGCGTAGGCATTCTCCTTATAATTTTGCTTTTGACAACCCGGTTTACTTTATTGATCCTGATGGAATGGCCCCTCAACAAGCAACTGATGGTTACGGAGGAGTATCACCTACTTCAAGTTCCTTTTGGTCTGAGGAGACTCATGCTTCGGTCACTCAAAATGCATTTTCTTCCAATGCCACTGTGGTAAAAATGAGCAATGAGGATGTAAATAGTGTGGTTATCGCAAGTAACGATGATATAAGGATTTATGGAAAAGATGAAAAAGGAAATAGGCAATTGATCGTAAACCTTAAAACCGATGAAGTGGATGCCATCATAGATACTGATATTACTGTCCCAACACTTAGTGCTCCAATCGTTGGAGATGGTAAAAAAGATGCCTTAGGAAGGGAGAAATCACTTATTCCAGAAGTCGATATTGATCCCCTCCTTCCCGTACTTAAAGCACTTCCAAAAGGTGATAACGCTATGATATCATTAGGATTAGAAGCGACATTTGTAGTTGGCGGAAGTGGTTCGATAGATTTGGTGCTTTTTCATGACAAGAATGGTGTCATCGACGCTGCCGCTCTTTTTGAAACCAGGGGAGACAGTAATGGTCTACTGATTGGCGGGGGAGTTTCAATTGGAGTTATATCCTCAAAGAATGGAAATACACTAACTATAAATGATTTTACAGAAGGAATTACAACTTCTTTTGCGGTGGGCGCTATAGTCACAGGTGTCACTATATTAGATTCTGATAGCTTCACTGGATACTTGTATGATGTGCCAAATACAGGCACTAGTGCTGGATCGTCAATGTCAAATAGCACTTCCGAATTTACCGGAGGTTTTGGAAATTTGGGTAAATATAGACGTAATAAATAGAAATGTTTTATATATGAGACATCTAAAATCTTTTGGAATTTTTAGTTTAACAGCTTTTTTTATTTCTTCATGCATAAGATTTAAAGAAAAGGAACAAGTTTTTCCTGATATACCCTATGATGAGGTACATGAGATTAGAGTCTATGAAGATGGTGAAAAAATAATTCAAAATAAAGAGGATGTTGCAATTATCCTTAATGCCTTCAGGGATTCTGCAAATTTTTTCTATGGAGAATTAGTAAAGAGACAGGTGAATGAACGTGAGCTTACATTGGATCTTGTAGCCATTGGAGACACTTTGACTTTGGAAGTATACTCCACGGAACAATCCCAGAAGTTAGAAATTGGTTTTCTTGATGCGTATGACATTAATCAACCTGATAAGTTTAGAAGATATAATAGGTTTTATATTAATAAGAATGTGTTGAATTTGATAAGGAATAATAGAAAAAGAGGAGAATAGACCAGTTTACTAGATAGCAAGGATTTCCACCAGAGGTGGACACTTGTAATTCAAATAGCGCAGATTTGTCTTCCATGCGAATATACCTAAAATCTAAATAGACAAATTACTATACAAAAGCCATAGAAGTATTGCTGTGGTATTAGGTTTACTGTTACAAGATCATGTGGTACCCTAAGATATATCATTAAGAACGGAGCAATAGTTGTAAATAAAAATATTGGGTAATAAACCTAACGATATTATCTTATGAACAAATCAAAATCAATACAAGTGAAAAACTTATTCTTATTCGGAATACTGACATACTTAATCTTGCGGTTTTGCTTCTATTTCCTTGCCGGATTAATCAATGTTTCACTAATTTATTTCGACTTGAACAAATATGCTTATCTAAACGGGTTGATAGTATCTGGGGCAATATCCCTAATCATTTTCTTGAAATTATATAAAACGCTTGTTCAAAAAAAAAAGCCTTCAAAAGGAACCTTTGGATTAATTGGAATTTTGATAGTGTTTATATTAATGTATATGGGAATCAATAAGTATGTTAGCTACTTATCAGAAAATAGTTCTGGAATTGATTTAGATAAAATCGGTTATTTCGCCTATCCTACTTTTGTTTTTGGAATAACCGTGACAATTGGTATTTTGATTTTACTTCTAAGGAAAGATGAAAGCATTCCTAACCAAATCTAAAATATAGACTAGATATGCACGGATTTGAAATCCGTGTGGACATCTACCTAAATCTAAATAGACAAATAACTATACAGAAGCCACAGCAGTATGGTTGTGGCTTTGTTTTTTCTTAGGTTGTACTCTTACAAGATCATGTGGTACCCTTCTCCGAAGTATAAGCGAAGAAAGCTTCAAATACTACCCTAAAGGATTTAGGCCAGTAGGGCGAAGTTTCTAAACTGATTTTGCAGATAGTCCGCATACCGGGCGAAAGCAAAAATACACACGGAGAAGGTGTCCTTTTTATGTTCCTTTAGACTTATGGGAAAGAAATGTCAACAACAAATAACTTAATCTCACTCCTGTAAGTATCCGGCGTATTCTCATACTGCAATTATTTTGCAGGGAAAACGGCTAAATTCAATTGTTTGCGATGGCTGCCAATATTATCTGGTCTCTAGTTTCAATATTTGGCGAACTTTTTACCCCATTAAACACAACAGATCGCCCTAAATTTCGTTAGTATTTGTAAGAATCTTACACCATGAAACCTACTTTTTACCTGACCGCATTACTGCTGTTGCTATATTCCTGTGGATCTTTGTCAGGCATCCACGAAGGAGAACGCCTGATGCCCGCTCTCGGAGCCCTTGGAAAGGCAGATAAGAACCTGATCTCAGAGGACTTTCTTTTTCTTGGAAACCCAGTTATTTCAAGCCCTGTAGCACTTTCTGTCCGTCAACACGCGTTCAATAGATCAAGTTTTAAAAAATTCGAAGATCGCAACCGCTTCTACGAAAAAAAACAGGACTTACAATACACAGACTCCCTGCCCAAGCCTACTTATATCAGCCTTCAATTTGTGGATAGGATCACCCTTAAAGGTCAATTGAACGAAGAAGAAAATTCTGACGTGCGGAAATACCTTTCAAAGGACAATGATTGCCGTATGGTTTCAGAAGTTTCCCTGGTGCTGGAAGAGGAACTTTCCAGCATGATTATGCATGCAGAACAATTACAGCTGGCAACAGATCGGGGAAAGTTTGTGCTGGAGCTTATAACCCGCTCTGATACTAAAAGGATAACCGTTCCTGCCGGCGCAGTGTTTGACTATAAACTTTCCGGATTTTGCTGGGACAAGGACAATTATGGCAACAAACAGATCGCAGCGATCATTCCACGCGGGGACCACTGCCCTAATGGTACGGAACGCAAAGCTAACAGGCTGGAAAATGATAAAACTTTGTTGAAATTATGAAGAATGCCATGAGCCTTATCGTCATAGGAATCATAGCCATATTTCTTAATTCAGCCTGTGAAGATATTGTGGAAGTTCCGGACATATCAAATCAAGAGGTAGAATTACTTGCTCCCTTGAATGCAACAGTGGTAACAGAAAGTTCAGTCAGTTTTAGCTGGACGGAAATTGAGGATGCGGATGCGTATAACATGCAACTGGCCATTCCGGATTTTGAAAATGCCGCACAGATCTTACTGGACAGCACTATAGTGGTGGACAGTACTTTTGTAGGTGCAAGACTTATTGGTACACTGCCGGACGGCAATTTCGAATGGCGGGTAAAGGCACAGAACAGTGACTATGAAACCCTGTATTCCACTGCCTCCTTTTCTGTAGTAACCGAATAAAATCCCAACTGCCTATGACCAAAAATCAAAAGACATATCTACTTTTGGGAGGCGTGGTCCTTATCTGGGGCTTTTTAGGTTTCCGGGTCGTACGCACGATCGCACCTGCCGTTCCGGAAACAAATCCATTACAAAAGAGTTTAAGTTTCAAACCTTCTGAGTCGCAGGAGCGGGATACCTTTTATATAGCGGCAAATTACAGGGATCCCTTTTTGGGAACTATTGCAAAGCCGAAAACAAAGAAGAGCAGTCCCTCTGCGATAGCAACAAAGAAGCAGATACCACAAAAGAATATCGTTTACCAAGGTTTCGTGGCTGGTCAAACGAAATCCAATTCGCTCTTCTTTATAAGCATAGATGGGCAGCAACATATGTTGCAGGTCAGGCAAACAGCGAATGGTGTAAAATTACTCTCAGGAAATAGTACTGCCATCAAAGTTCGTTCACAAGGAAAAACAGTTCGTATTCCAATATCAGAATGAAGCTTAAGAGGAAAATAAAGGCCGGAGCATTACAGTTCGTTTTGTTCATAGGATCCGTTATTGCGATCCTCTTAATTAGTTTTGCCCTCATATCCCATATCCAAAACCTTTTTCGGAAAAAAACAGACCTACTGGTAGATGTTATAAAGGCTTCAGAAGAAGGAATTGTTCAAAACCTGATTTCATCACCGCCTTTAAACCGTGAAAGCATGGTAGATATCTCCGCGGAACTCGATATACAACTTAAGCTAAAAAGGAATTTCTGGGGTGTTTTTGAGAAATGGGATTCTGAAGCTTCTTTCAAAAATTCGGCTTTTAGAAAAATGGCCTTGGTAGGATCCGGGTTTCAGGATATTTCGGCCCTTTACTTAAAAGATGCACAAAGGCCATTGATCATGGCCGGAAATGCCATGATCTCTGGTAATGCCTACCTACCTGAAAAAGGTATCAAAGCCGGGAATATCTATGGGAATTCGTTTCACCAATCACAGCTGGTTTTCGGACAGATCCAACGCAGTAAAACCTCTTTGCCAGAGCTGGGTGTAGAGTTGAAAACGCAGTTGACAAGCTTAAGCAGCCCAAATTTTGAACCAATGGGAGAAGAACTGCTATACCGACCCGGACTGGAGTACAAAAAGTCCTTTAAAGAGGACACTAGGATCATTAAAGGTCAGCAGCTATTCCTGGAGGACTTGAAACTTTCCGGCAATATTGTGGTCTGGGCGGCCGAAAAGATAACGGTAGATCAAAGCGCTTTGCTGCAGGATGTGATACTGATAGCCCCGGAAATCGAGATAAGAAATTGGGTCAATGGCCACTTCCAGGCCATAGCGAGCCGGAAGATCAGTGTAGGTAAAAATTGCGATTTGCAATACCCCTCTGCACTGATAGTGATGGATCAGCGGCAGATGATTCCACAACATAAGGCTGATACAGAACCAGCTATTTATATGGGTTCCTTTTCCGAGCTACGTGGCGTGGTAGCTGTGTTTTCTGACAAAGATCTCTGGCCCTACGCCGCCGCTTTAAAACTGGATGAGCATGCCAGGGTAAGCGGAGAAGTATTTTGCTCCTACAATACAGAACATAAGGGTCTGGTAAACGGTCACCTCAGTACAGCAGGTTTTGTTGCTCTGGAGAATGGCAGGATATACAATAACCATTTGTATAACGGCCGCATAAACAGTAGCTATTTGCCCATTTCCTATGGAGGCTTATTGCTGGAAGACCGGCTGTCGCAAAAAAAGATAGTGAAATGGCTTTACTGAAAAGAATAAAAGCTTCCACTTTGATGGAAACCCTTGTGGGTACGGCACTGATCGTTCTGCTGTTTGCACTTTCCAGTACCATACTTAACAGCATGTTCGCTAATAGCATACGTTTTAACAGGCAGGATATTGTGGAGCATTTGCATGAACTGCAATATCAATATCAGCATGCGCAGATTACACTTCCCTATAAGAGCGATTTTGAGTCCTGGGAAATGCATGTATACCAGGAACAAAGGGGCGGCATGCCGGTCATTGTATTTACCGCCAAGGATAGCAATAGCGGAAAAGAGGTAATAAAAACTATGAGTTATGCTCCGTAAAAATTTGAAGATCAGGGCTTTTACAATCAGTGAAATGTTGGTAGTACTCTTGCTTACCAGTATAATCACCGGGCTGGCCTATGGGGTTTTAAACCTGGTACAAAGCCAGATGAGAGGTATTGAAACTAACTACAGCAGGAATACGGAACTAAACCTGCTTCGGAGATCACTTTGGGTGGATTTTAATTCCTATAACCACATTTATTTTGATGCAAAAACCGCTACACTTCTGTTTGAAAATGAATTGGACAGTCGCTCTTATAAATTTGAGTCAGAATGGATCGTTAAAGCCAGGGATACCTTCAACATCAAACTGATTGTAATAGAACTTTTTCAGGAGGGCAGACCGCAAACCCAGGGAGAGGTAGATGCTATTGCTCTGGAATCCAGCGAGCTTTTTGGCGGACAGAGGGTATTTGTCTATAAGAAGGACCTGGCCGTAAATCATATGAACCGCTAACTATGGGTTTTAAACTTGAAAATTCAGTTGATCTGGCGGAGAAAGCACCTAAAAAAGAGGGACTCCAAAAGTTGTTGCAGCAGGAGATCACCCTTTTCGGGAAGAGTTTCGGGAGCAAAAAGAAGGAAGACCTCTATACCGAGCTGGCTGTATTATTAAAAGCGGGGATACCACTGCGGGAGGCCCTCAGCCTGATCGCCGAGAATCAGAAGAAAGAAAAAATGCAGCAGTTTTATTCGGCCATGCTGGATGATCTGGTAGCAGGTACTTCGCTTTCAGAGGTATTAGAGCAAAGGGATGAATTCTCTGAATACGAATACTATTCCATAAAAATAGGGGAGGAGTCCGGCACCCTACTCAGGGTAACCGAGGAGCTAGGGAACTACTTTGCCAGAAAGAATGAACAGCGCAGAGCCCTTACCAATGCCCTGACCTATCCCGTTATCATACTAATTACGGCAATTTTAGTAGTGATTTTTATGCTCAGGATGGTGGTGCCTATGTTTGAGGATATATTTAGACAGAATCAGGTGGAGTTACCAGGCATCACTCGAATGATCATAGCGGCATCCAATGGCATTCGGGATTATGGTGGCCTTATGCTATTACTTTTGCTTGCTTTATTCCTCAGCAGGAAGTATTTATTTAACGGAGAACGCTATCAAATAAAACGAGACCACTTCTTACTTAGGATCCCCTATTTGGGTAACTTTCTAAAGGCGGTCTACCTGGCACAATTTACTCAAGCCGTGGCCTTGCTGACCTCGTCAAAGGTTCCGGTACTCAATAGTATTCAATTGGTTCGTAAGATGATCAGGTTTCACCCCCTGCAACACGCCCTGGCCGCCGTTGAGGTTGGTGTAATGCAAGGAAAGCCCTTGAATGAGTGTCTGAAAAGCAGCAAGATGTTTGATGCTAAAATGGTCTCTTTAGTGAAGGTAGCCGAAGAGACCAACCAAACAGAGTTTATCTTTGAACGGCTTAATCAACAATACGCTATTGAAGTACAGCAAAAGTCTAAATTACTTTCCACTATCATGGAACCTCTCATCATAGTAGTGATCGGGATATTTGTTGGTATCATCCTGGTTTCCATGTATTTGCCCATGTTTAAACTAAGCAGTGTGCTGGGTTAATGGGCTAATGTGGAAATGTAAAACTGTAAAATTGTAAAATCGAGGAATTGAGGATTCTAAAAGTCCCTATAGATCAAACAATCTAACCATCCAACCATCCAATGGATCAATGTAAAACTGTAAAATTGTAAAATCGAGGAATTGAGGATTTGAATACGTAGCAATGTATCAATGTATTAATTTGGAAATGTAACAATGTATCAGTCAACGATCCAAAAGTCTATCAGTCTAATAGTCTATCAGTCCAACCATCCAACGTATCAATGTAAAACTGTAAAACTGTAAAATCGAGGAATTGAGAATTGGAAAATGTAGGAATGTACTAATGATCCAGTTGTCTAACTATCTGACCATCCATCCAACCGCCCAGCTATCTAACAGTCTATCAGTCCATCCATCTAATAGTCCAACCATCCAACCATCCAATGGATCAATGTGGAAATGTAACAATATATCAGTCCAACTATCTAACAGTCTATAAGTCTAACAATCTAATAGTCCAACCATCCAACCATCCAACCATCCAATGTATCAATGTGGAAATGGAACAATGTATCAGTCCAAGGATCTAACAGTCTATCAGTCTAACAATCTAATAGTCCAACTATCCAACTATCTAATCCTTCTTATTCCTAATCTCAGCAACCTCTTCAGGCGTAATCAGTTCTCCCGTGTTATCAAAGCTATTCCGGACGTAGGAGGCCAGATCAGCTAATTCCTGGTCCTTTAATTGGACAAAGCCCGGCATATTGTTGGCGTAGGCGCCATTGTTCAGAGAAGGACCATCCAGGGATCCCTTCAGCAATATGGTCAGATAGGGTTCTTTATCACCCTGAACATAATCTGATTCGATTAAGGGAGCATTCAGTCCAGGTACGCCACTGCCATCGGCCTGATGACACACCAGACAATACTGATCATAAACTGCTTTCCCAGAGCTCATTATTTCAGCTGGGATATCTACTTTTACCACCACCTTTTCCTCAGGAACTCCGGAAGGTTCCTGATGCTCTTTTTTATCCTTTTGGCCGCAGGAACTGATCAGGCTGCAGCAAACCAAACACAGCAATAATTCTATTCTATTTTTGATCTGCCTGCGAAGGAATTGCCTGGTGTTACTCACCATCATAAACAATTCGGTAAATAGTACCTCCTGAATCATCTGAGACGTAAATTGAACCATCAGGGCCCTGGGCCAGACCTGTAGGCCGGTGAGCCGCGTCCCTTGGAGATCGCACTTCGTCTACACCGGCAAAACCTTCAGCAAAAACTTCCCATTCCCCTGTAGGTTTTCCATTCTGAAAGGGAACGAAGACCACATTATAGCCTTCCTGTATTTCAGGTGCGCGATTCCAGGAACCGTGAAAAGCGATAAAAGCCCCGTTCTTATATCGTTCCGGAAACTGATCTCCACTATAGAATAAGAGTGCGTTAGGTGCCAGATGGGCAGGAAAGGCCACAAGGGGGTCCAAAGCATCCTCTCCCCCGGTTTTCTGGCCATCTCCTCCGTATTCCGGGGATAATATTTTCTTTTGTTGATTTTGGTCGTAATAGACATAGGGCCATCCGGCATCGTCTCCTTCCTCAACCCTGTATAAAGTCTCCGCGGGTAGGTCGGCATTTGCTTTAACATCGTAAAGGTCTGGGTATAGGGTATTCAGTTGGTCCCTTCCGTGCTGGGTAACGTAAAGACTCTGGTCTGTGTGATTCCAATCGAGCCCTATCACATTCCTGAGTCCGGTCGCATAAAGTTTACCGTCTCCAAAGGTTTGCAGTAATTTATCTGTTCGGAATTGCCAGACCCCACCGGCTGAATCCAGGATAGGGCAGGGCATCATTCCCGGAGAACCCAAGGTACGATCTGTTTCCTGACAGGCATTGGAGGGAGCACCGATGTTGACATAGATATTCCCGGCACCATCCAGTGTCAGGCTTTTGGAAGCGTGCTGACGTTTGTTCAGCAATCCGGAGACAATGGTATCTGGAGCGGTTTTGTTGGTCACTTTCTGATCTTCATCCAGGGTATACCTCATAACTGCCTCGTCGGAACTGGCATACAAATAACCCTGACTGATCCCAATGCCGGTGCCTGCATAATTCCCAAATCCTTCCTGTCTGTCCATTATGCCATCCTGATCAGTATCTTCCAGGAAGACAACCCCATTGTCGTCGTCCAGCTCTCGTAGTTTAGCATATATAGACCCGTTGTCGGTCACAGCGATATGCCTTGGATTCTTAAGCGAATCTGCCGCTATGATCACCTTAAACCCTTCCGGAAGGCTCAGTCCGGCATTATTCAGGGCGAATTCCAGCTCCGGGGCGGCTGGTTCTTCCTTGCTGTTTTCTTTGCACGACAACAGGAATACTGCAAGGCAGCTAAACATTAGCAGATAAGAGAATGTCTTTTGATTTTGGAAAGCTCGTACATACATATCCATAGTCTTGGATTAAAATGGTTTAAAAAGAACTGGTAAGTTACAGCATATTTGAAATGTAACAATGGATAGGCAGCGCAATCAACAATCTTTAAGGTTTCCTTAACAACATGTCGTTGAGACATTATACATCAGATATTACCCGGTTGTGCTTGTATTTATCCGATTATGAATTGTGTATAGGACTATACCGAACCTAGCCCTAATTTAATGGCATAGATTGTTGTTGATCTGCCAGAATTATGGTCGGATGAGCATCTAACTAAGCAGGGTAAAAGACTCCCTTTAAAATCATGAAACAAATACTATTGTGAAGGAAAACTTCAACAGCGAATATTCCCGCGGGGATAAAATGATCCGCGGATTTATAAAGTTATTGGTTGTGCTTTTGATACTGGTCCTGGCATCGGTCATACTTGGCGCAATCTTATGGCTTTTTGGGATTGTTTAAATCAGGAATTGAACGACATTAAGACTATAAGTACGCCCATTTATTAGATATTAAGGCCACTTATGCATTGGTAGTTGTATTCAGCTTCTATAGATTTTAGTTTTATGCCATTCAGTCTTTAGGGCACCTTAAACCATAGGTTATTTGGTTAATATTTTTGACATGTGTTTAATAAGGGTGTACCGAAAGGGTTGATCAAGTTACTAGGTTAGGGAGGAAGCTATACGCCACATTTATTGAGTTGTGTTGGAATAGGTTTCCTCTCTTTTAGTATCCTACCAAATCATACCAGCTATTCCGATCAGAAATTCCGGAAAAGATCTAAGACCGAACGTGAACTTTGGCTAAGAGTAGTGTCTAAAGGAAAGGGTATGAAAAAGCTGAATCAAGTTACCTTACAAGGTTATTTATATAATACTCCAAGAAGTTTTAAGGGCAAGATCGAAAGATTCGCATTACTCGAAATAGTTTGTGAAAACGCGTTCAAAACCAAAAAGGGGGAGGATATTAACTATACTGTCCGGGTAAAAGCCAGGGCAACTGGTGTGACAGCTGACTATCTTCTTACTAATTTTAAAAAGAACGACCGTATAACGCTTAGCGGAGAGCTCCGCAATGAGGAGCTTGAGAACGGAGACCGAACCGGGTTCCCACAATTGATCGTAGAGGTTCAGAACATCATAAAGCATTGAAGCCCCTGCTTAATGGATTTGCCTCATTAAGACCACTTATTACTTATTTACCACGATTATGCAATTAGGTTTCGCTATTGGGCTATTTACGAATTAATATTGTATCTAAAGTAAGAGAAAGCTTACAGAAATGAGTAGTATCGAAATTCCATCAATGATCTATGGTTTCCAAACAATGAAAACTACTCATTTGATATTCCACTTTCCCGGATCCATGGATCAATTATTGAAATAATGCCCAAGCAATATTCAAATGATAACGTGTATATAGCCGCTAAAAGGCGAATTCAAGAAGTATTTCGAATTTTCCCAAAGGTATACCTGGCTTTCAGTGGAGGCAAAGACAGCACCGTACTGCTTCATTTGACAATCCAAATCGCACGATCTTTAAAACGGCTGCCTCTGGATGTGCTGTTTATTGACCTGGAAGGGCAGTACGACGTTACTATAAAACACATCGAAGAAGTGGCCCTGAATTCCAAAGAGATCAATCTTCATTGGGTATGTCTCCCACTTAATCTCCGTAACGCTGTAAGTGTCTTTCAACCCCATTGGCGCTGTTGGGATCCGGAAAGGTCTGAGTCCTGGATCAGACCAATGCCTCAATATCCACAAGTAATATCGGACATTGAACACTATCCTTTTTTTCGATACGGTATGGAATTCGAGGACTTTGCCTATAAATGGGGGCAGTGGTACTCTGGAGGAAGCCTGTCTACCGGTCTTCTGGGAATTAGAGCTGATGAAAGTCTTAATCGATTCATCTCCGTTACTAGCAGCGAATGGTCCGGGAACAACTGGATGAGCAAGGCCACTAACTACCTGGTCTTTTCATATCCTATCTACGACTGGAAGACGGAGGATATATGGCGCTATGTTGGGAGGCAAAACATTCCGTATAACAGGCTTTACGACCATTTTTACCTCTGTGGCCTATCTATACATAAAATGCGTATTTGCCAACCCTATGGAGATGACCAGCGCCAGAGTCTGGAATACTTCCATGAAATTGAACCAGAAACATGGAACCGTATTGTAGCCCGTGTCAACGGGGTAAATTTTGGAGCTATTTACAGCAAGACTTCCGTCCTGGGAAGAAGAAAGACTTTATTACCTGAAGGCCTTACCTGGAAGAAATACACTCAAATATTACTGTTGTCCATGCCTGAGATCACAAGAAAACACTACAATGAAAAGATCAAAACATTTTTAGGCTGGTGGAGGGAAAAAGGTTATCCGCCGGAGCTGATCCCGGATCAGGCCTCACCCAAACTGGAGAACAGTGGCAGGCAACCTTCCTGGAGACGAATATGTAAATGCATAATCAAAAATGACTGGTGGTGCCGTAGTCTGGGTTTTTGTCAGACAAAGAACACCTATGAAAAACTATATGCCAAAAAGAAAAGCGCATGAACAAGCACATAAAAGAAGGTATTTCCAATATTCTGGAGGAACATGGAATTATTTCGGAAAATGAAAAGAGAAAGTTTCTGGAAAAGATCGAATCACTTTTTAATCAACCCAAAGAACCCATATCTTCCCTTTTATGGGTTCCATTAACCGAGATCTTACCAAACACTTATAACCCTAACAAGATGGCAACACCAGAGAAAAGGTCATTGCTGCGTTCGCTCTTGTCCCATGGTGTTACCGCCCCCCTTGTTGTTTCGCCTAAACGGCAGGGAGTTTACCCCCTGATCGATGGATATCACCGTTGGAATATCATTAAAAGGAACAAGGAACTAAGGGGCAGATTAAAAAATAAAGTACCCGTAGTAGTCCTGGACCTGCCTTCAGACGAACGGATAGTGGCCACAATACGTCATAACAGGGCCAGGGGTAAACATCAGATCGTTGAGATCAGCGAGGTTGTAAAGACCTTGTCACAAAACGGCTGGACTGCGGACAGGATCATGAACGAATTGGGAATGGATTCCGATGAGGTTTTGCGTTTAAGACAATTCACCGGCCTGGGCGATCTGTTCAAGGACGATAAGTATTCTTCAAGCTGGAGCTGAGTCTGAGAAGACCTCTGTGAGATAAAATGAAATCAGATTTCGGACCGGAACACTACATGCCGGGAATCTGGGAATATATAGAAAATTCATACCTTTATGGTCCATTAACGAGTTGAACACGTTATTTTAAATATTGATAGAGGTTTCTGGTCCTGACCAGAATGAAAAGAGAATCGTGTGAGAATCACGAGCTGACGCGCAACTGTAAGTCCGACCCCAAAAGGGTAGTACGTTTTGCCAGCTATACCATTGTCCTTATGGAAGGATGAGAAGGTGGGCAAGACCGGATAAGCCAGGAGAACTACCTTTATCAGCCCAGAAACTGGGATATTGACAAGGCTTTCGCGCTTAAAGTTGGTCATAAAATGGATATTCTTTTTCCGAAGATTTTCGGGGATATGTCCATACTACCTTCGCAAAGTCTTCCTGTATTACAGTGTTTTGGTTCCTTAAATGAGCGGGTTTGGCAATCAAAAAAACTAAAGCATGTCTGAAGCATCCCAAACGTACAATTCACCATTATTAAGTTTCGATATTTACCTGGAATTCTTTGATAATCTGGTCAGCAAATTGCGGTCCGAAAAGGACACACGACAGATTAGTTCCTTACTTTCCGAAGAACTTCCCGAAGGGATAATAAAACAGATCCATAAAGAAAACTACGATGCGTTGGTCCTAACTAATCTGCAACAGCATATCGTCTGGGTAAGCCAGGGATTTGGTGAAATGACCGGGTATTCCAAGAAATTCGCGCTTGGGAAAAAACCGGATTTTCTTCAGGGTAATAGCACTTCACAAGAAATCAAAAACAAAATACGGAAGAGTTTAAATGGGGGGCTCGGATTTGAAGAGACGCTCCTGAACTACCGAAAAAATGGGGAGGCTTACCTCTGCCAGATCAAAGCCATTCCCTTGTTTGACAGCCAGAACCGGCTTACACACTACCTGGCCTTCGAAACGGAGTTAAAGGCTGCCTGATAGATTGTGTTGCCTTATTAAATTGCGGACTACTCACGCATTAAGAGCCGTGCTATTCCCATTTACACAACTATACCGGTCAATCATACAATTATTTGCCTAAGTCTTGCCTAAACACTTAGTTTTAAGTGCTTTGGAATGCTATTTGGCTAAAGTATGAAAAACCTGACCAGCTGGATTACTTCTTTATTAATTGTATTTTCCGCAATTGTATGGGCTCAGGAAGGCACTAACGACAGTTTAATTCAAAGTGCCATCAAGAGATATCCCATGCTCAAGGTTTGCCAGCCTGACAAGGTAGGTGAAAAAATTCTCTGTGGGACACTCAATGTTCTTGAAAACAGAGAAGTTATCGGAGGAAGAACAATTCCCATAGACGTCTACCTTTTCCCATCTTACGGACCCAATCCGGAAAACAGATGTTATATGGATTACGCCGGAGGGCCTGGTGTCCCCAATACCGTTTATCTGACCGAATATGAGAAAGGAGCATTTACCAATGAATTCAGGAAAGACCGGGATATACTTCTAATTGACCTTAGGGGTACCGGAGCCTCTAAGTTGAAGTGCAAGGCCTATGACACTTTAAATGTTGATACCAGGGCCAGGATCTATGATCCAGATACGGCAAAGGAGTGTAGGAATGAATTACAACACACTGCAGACCTGTCTCAATACAATACTGCCAATGCCGTGGAAGACCTGAACGAAGTGTTGGAATGGTTAAAGGTTGAACAACTGGACTTCTGTGGAGGATCATACGGTACGAGGATCGGTGTTGAATGGGCTCGCCGTTATCCTTCAAGGGCGGCTAGTCTGATCTTATTGGGAACCGTACCCCCAGACTTTGGCTTGTCAAATTTCGCGGACCAGGAGATAGAGAAGCAAATTCAGAAACTTCAACAGCGGTGTAAAAGCGATAAGAGCTGCAATGACAGATTTCCCGATTTCGTCCAAAAAATGCAAGCCCTGGCAGAGCGCTTAGACAAGAATCCGATTCAGTATGATTTTGTGGTTGATAGCAGCGCGGCTCCCATTCCGGTGCAGATGGATGGAGACCATTTCAGGTCCATGATCGCCCAGCAGTTTGCCAAAGGCAATGAGTTACACCGTATTCCAATTTGGGTAGAAGAAGCGGACAAGGGTAATTTCTTTCCATTGATCAAAAAAAGTACGGGTTCTCTGATTGTACATCCAGTGGAATGGTGCCAGTTTTGTACAGAGGAACCCTATACCCGTTTTGATCCTGAATACCGAAACACGGCACTTCAGTTCTTTACCAAAGGCATTTACGCTATCCAGGACACGGAAGTTTGCAAAACCTGGGGCATACAAACCTATCCCGATTGGCTGGATAAGGAACTACAGCTGGAAATGCCGGTATTACTGATGACAGGTGAAAACGACGTGCTTACGCCACCGCGGATGGCGGAGAAGATCGTCGCGGTGTCTCCAAATAGCCGGCATATTGTGTTTGCGGGGCAGGGTCATTTTTTGAATGACTGGGACTGCTGGAAGCAAATCATGCTACAGTTCCTGGAAAATTACGATCTGGCCGGATTAATGGTAGACTGTTCAGCGGAATACCGTCAACCTTCTTTTATTACTGACTTTAAATAATTAAGAATACCAAAATGAAGAAGTTCTCTTTCTGCTTGGCCTTGATTTTTATCATTTACGCATGCAATGAAAAAAAGGATAGCAGTCCATCTGATATAAACGCAGACGGTTTAATAGTACAGAAAATCGATTCCATTGGAAATCACTTCATTGAGCAGGGGAAAGTTTTAGGATTTTCTATTGCTGTTTTAAGAAAGGGCGATACGCTCTATAACAAGGCTTTTGGCTACATCGACTCCGCCAAAACCAAGCCGGCGACTACCAGAACCATTTATAAAATCGCTTCAATTACCAAGGCACATGTTGCCAGTATGGTACTTAAGCTTCAAGAAGAAGGAAAACTCTCCCTGGAAGACACTCTGCATAAGTGGCTTCCTGATTATCCCAATAAAGACCAGGCCCAAAAGATCAAAATACGTCATTTGATTTCGCATACTTCAGGCATTCCTGATTATGCAAATACCCTTGACAATGAGTTTTTAGTGACAGGTGATCCCCCGAATAAGAAAACGTACTATGATTTTATAAAGAACAAACCTTTGTTGTTTGAGCCTGATTGGGGTTGGTCCTATTCCAATACTGGTTTTGTGCTTATGGCGATGATAATTGAAAAAGCTACTGGCAACAGTTATGAGGACGAGGTGCAAAGAATAATTGCCAAACCTATGAAATTCAAATCCTTAAATCATTATTATAAGCACAAACTTAAAGATGGAATAAGCCCCACTTTTGAGTTTAAAGACTCTGTCATCACAGGTAGTCATTGGGACAAGTTTAGTTGGATAAAAGGTGATGGAGGACTGAGTAATACGGCTTTGGATTTGGCTCATTTTCCTCTTGGCCTCAATAATGGTACCTTGATCAACAAACAATCCTTAGAAAAAATGACACAAGCACAAAGCCTGGCAAATGGGATAAAGGTCGATTACGGGCTGGGTTTGCGAATGGGAGATTTTGAGGGTGAAAACCTGTGGGGCCATACAGGTGGTGAAGAATCTACCTGGGGCATGTTAAAGTATATGCCGGAAAGAGATATTAGCATCGCGGTTTTAGTCAATACCAACAGCACCCCACATGATGCACTTGAAATATGGGGTAGAGTTGCCTTGGTCGTTCTGGGAAAAAAAGAGCCGAAGCACTCGGATCTGCCAATAACAGAGGACCTACTGGGAAAAATTGTAGGGGATTACAAATATGTAGATTTTCCTGATGAAAGACTTTATGAGGTATATCAGGGCAATGATGGTCATATATATGTGAAGGGAAAAAACAGCGATTCCAGGGGTGAAAAACTCAATCATCTTGGAGAGGGTAAATTCGCTTTAACCACCTACACTATGGATAGGATCATTTTTCATGAAAATGGTGTTGGTGAAATAGTAGGCTACAGTGTATACGCCAATGGTTCTTTCAGAGGGCTTCGCAATAAAGTAAATTAAGGGGTATGGGTGTGCAAGGCAAAAAACAGCTGAATACCCTTGCTTTAATTTTTCATCCAACGATCAAACGTTCAAGAAAATCACCCACAAAATAAGCCACAAAAGCTGCAATGCCCCCTAAGAAGAGTGTCTCCAATATTCCTTTGATAATTGACGTCTGGTTGACATAGGTTTTAAGCCAGCCAATGACCATAAAACCAATAGCCGTTAAAATTGAAGCGACCAGAAAGAGATTTTGTTCCAGGGGGGAGACATAGTCTACCACATAAATGAACAGCGGAATTATTCCAATAAGAATAAATGACATATAGGTGGTTGCCCCAATCCAAAAAGGAGAACGATCTTCTTTTATCATTCCAAGCTCTTCTTTCATCATATCATTTACCCAAACCTCTTTATCCTGAGTGATGACCTCCACCACTTTTTCCAGAAGCTCCCCTTTAAATCCTTTGGCAGCGTATATTTCCCTGATTTCTTCCTTTTCAACCTCGGGAAGGTTCTCCACCTCCCAATATTCTACTAGTTTATGCTTGTTGTAATTATCCTGCTCTGATTTGGTTGAAAGAAAGGCTCCGACTGACATGGCAAAACCGTCAGCCAGCAGATTCGCAAATCCCAAAATGATAATAACAGCACTGTCGAGTCCGGCACCGACCGATCCTGCAACTACGGCAAAAGTGGTCACACAACCATCGATACCGCCATAAACGAATTCCCCCAAATACTTTTCAAAGCGCTTAAATAGCCCTGACTTCTTATGGATTTCTGCCTCGTTGTGTATATCTGTTGTCATATTGTGGTCAAATTAATTAATATTTGGTGCATCCTTGCCAATTTTGAGTAGCCTTTATTCCATTTCGACATTTATAAGTCCAAAGGCCCCCCTGATCAAGAATTGATCATCCCCTTCGACTATCTTCTCATCTTTGACTTGCGTAAAACCTTGGTGGGTCATTCCTGTAGAAATGTTTACCTTCTCGAATCGCAAAACCGTATCGTCTTGAGAAAGCAGTCGTAGGGTATAGGCCTTGCCTTCAATTTCCACGACGCTCTCTGTTGGCAGTGCTGATGAAGATTCTTTGTGGATAATTATTTCAGCCTCAACGAACATACCTATTAAAAATCGGTCTTTGTCATTTTTCAGGTGGCCATGTACTTTAATGGTTCGGTTTTGGCCAATGGTAGTACCTACCAAATACACCTCGGCCATAAATGTTCGCTCGCTTGCCTCGGGGATCTTGAATGCAATGGGCTGTCCTTCTTTTATGTTCATGATATCGCGTTCGAAGACGGAGAGCTCAAGATGGATGTGACTGTTATCTACCACTTCCATTATTGGTGATGCCGGAGACACATAAGTGCCTTTGGATACGAAAACCTCGGTAACATTTCCCGAAATGGGGGCATAAAGGGAAGCGGTTGTGGTAATATTTCCCTTTAGAACCTCGGAAGATGATATGTTCAATAATCTCAATTGTTTTTCCAGACCATTGTACCGTGCTTTGGCCATTTTGTAATCGCTTTTGGTCTTTAGATAGTTTTTTTCTGAAGAAATATTCTCTTGGAACAAGGTCTGCTGCCTTTCATATTCAGATTTGAGATACTCCAGTTTTTCGCTTACCTCTAAATATTCCTGTTGCAGTTGGACAAATTCGGGATTTTCCAAGGTAACCAGTAATTGCCCTTTTTTAACCAAGTCTCCCACAATAAGAGGGGTTCGTTCAATGTATCCTCCTATGACTGCACTTATAACCGCCCTGTTCTCCGGAGGAACATCAATTAAGCCATTAGCGTTGACTACTTCAGGGAACTCCTGCTCCTGCAAGCTGCCGATTGCCATATCGTTCTTTGAAAACTGTTCTCTGCTGATTTCAATAATATTGATATCGTCAGATAGCGTTTCGGGGGTGGTTTCTTTCTTTTGACTACAGGCTCCAAGGATCAGCACCAATAAAAAATATTTGAGCAATTTCATAATGTTCGTTTTTAAAGTGTGATGTAATTCAATTCAATCACTGTCTGATTGTATCGGTGCAGCTGTTCTAAATGATCCAATTGTAATTCATAGGCATTCTTCAAACTAATGAGGTATTGAAAAAAGTCAATTTCCCCATTTTTAAAGCTCAGTTCAGCTGTTTTTAAGATCTCTTCCGCCAAAATATCGCCCTCCTTCTCATAGTAGGTCAGGGCTTTTTTATGTGTTTCGTATTGCGCTAGCAAGCCCACTCTCTTACCTTTTAGGCGTATTGAATAGTCTTTGTACTCTTGTTCTGAGGCTTTAAGCGCCATTTTTGAAGCTTTAATTCGGGTTGTTTGAGTGTTAAAGAATAAAGGCACTTTTAGCCCTAACTGGTAACCGATGAGCGTATTGTTCAGATTGGGTGCAGTACCCTGAAAATAGTTCAAAGTGATATCTGGCAACAATTGTTGCTTATCCAAGCGCTGCTGGGCCTGTAATTCTTCAATATTACTGCCGTACCATTCCAGTTCAGGTAGCTTAACATATTCCTCTGGCTGTATCTCCAATTTCTTTAGTGGGGTTTCCACGATTTTTACAGACGAATCAATTTGCACACTCGTCATTAGCTTGGCGAGTGCCATTTCCGTCTGTTGTAGTGCTTCCCGCAATGCTATTCCGATTTTTTGTTGTTGCGATTGGGCTGTGATCTTTTCCAGGTAATTCGTTTCTCCCAATTCAAAACGACGTTGGGCCATTCGGGCAAAATCGCGGTGAAGACTGTCGAGTTTCTTGAAAATCCCTTCTTTCTGTTTTGCGTATTGATAGGAGTAAAAATCAGAGATGAGCTGTCTTTCCATCAGCTTTTTTTGAAGGTCAAATCGGTTTTTCTCCAGTGAGGATCGCGCTTTGTTTCTACGCTTTTCTGCAAAATATACCGTAGGGAAGGAAAAATCCTGCTGTACCCCAAAAACACGTAAGGGTTCGTCGGTAATGGTAAGGTTATTTTCATCAAAATGATAATAGATCTCGGTTTTGTCGAATCGAAATGCGCTGCCGACCAAGGCATCAGATCGTTCGTAATTCATTTGAGCAGCCTTTAGTCCGGCATTGTTCTCGTATGCCAATTCCAAAAGCTCTGTTAAGCCGAGCGATCTTTCTTGCGCTGTTGATACTGAAGGAAGAAGTCCAAGCAGCATTATCAACACCAAGGGCATTCTTTGGATTGATTTCAAAGACGGCCTACCGACGGATTGGCTAACGAAAATGCGATACAGCACCGGCAAGACCACTAAAGTGAGCAAGGTAGACGTAATAAGTCCGCCAATTACAACTGTGGCCAGGGGTCGTTGAACCTCCGCGCCTGCACTGGTCGAGAGAGCCATAGGCAGAAAGCCGAGGGCAGCTGCCGAGGCGGTAAGCAAAACAGCTCGTAGCCTATCTTTCGTACCTTGTTTGATTAATGTTTCCATGGTTTCAAAAGATTGTTTTCGTAGTTCCTTAAAATGTTCAATAAGCACAATGCCATTGAGCACGGCAATTCCAAAAAGGGCAATAAAACCTACTCCTGCCGAAATACTAAAGGGCATGCTCCTTATCCACAACAATAAAACCCCACCCACGGCCGCAAGAGGAATGGCAGTGTAAATAAGTAAGGCCTCCTTAACAGATTTGAAGGCGAAGTAGAGTAGCACAAATATCAAAAAGAGCGCAATGGGTACTGCTACCCAAAGCCGGGCTTTGGCGCGTTGCAGGTTCTCAAATTGCCCTCCATAGGTTATGGTATAGCCAGTGGGCAATTGTATGTTATTATTGATAAGTGCTTTAATTTCGTTGACCACGGACTGCAAATCCCGGTCGCGTACGTTTATCCCGACTACGATGCGCCGCCGCGTATTATCCCTGGAAATTTTTGCTGCCCCTGTTTGGTAACTGATATCGGCCAGTTCCCTTAAGGGCACCTTGCCATATCCTGGGGTGTCTACATAGAGATTCTTCAGGTTATCTATGTCTTGTCTATGTGCTTTGTCCAGACGGACCACAAGGTCAAAACGTTTTTCGCCTTCATAGACGTAACCTACATTTCGTCCTGCAAAACCCATAGCGACCATGGCATTAAGATCAGTGATGTTCATTCCATATCTGGCTAGTCTGTTGCGATCATATTGGACGTTCATTTGTGGCAGGCCAACGATTTTCTCGACCGTGATATCGGCAGCACCCTCTACCTCGTCAATCAATGATTTTATTTCGTTACCCTTATTGCTAAGCACTTCCAGGTCCTCCCCAAAGATCTTAATGGCAATATCGGCGCGAACACCAGTGATCAGTTCATTGAAACGCATTTCTATTGGCTGTGTAAATTCAACCTCCATTCCTGGAATAACCTCCAGGGCGTTTTTAAACTGGTTGGCAAGTCCATCTTTACTTCTTGCCGAAACCCAGTCTTTTTTAGGTTTTAAGGTGATGATAACGTCGCTTTCTTCCATGGACATGGGGTCTGTAGGTACTTCCGCGGCCCCAATTCGGGTAACAACCTGTTCAACTTCAGGAAATTCATCTAATAGGATCTTTTCAATTTGACTGGAAGTCGCGATAGTCTTTTCTAATGAGGTACCTGTCTTTAGTACAGGTTGTATTACAAAGTCACCTTCGTCCAATGTGGGCACGAATTCGGCACCCATTCTGCTAAAGATCAAAGCTGTAAGCACTAATAGGGCAGCCGTAATGCCGAGCACTGTTCTTTTGTGGTTCAATGCCCAATCGATCAAGGGTTCATAGCGAGAATATAGCCATTGCATCAACCTCCGGGATATATTCTTTTCTGAAGCTTCGGTTGGTCGCAAAAAAAGCGATGAGGCGACGGGAACATAGGTAAAACAGAGAAAAATGGCTCCTATGAGTGCAAAGCTGAAGGTGAGAGCCATTGGTTTGAACATCTTACCTTCAACGCCGCTCAAGGAAAGTATGGGGATAAATACAATCAATATGATCAATTGTCCAAAAATGGCGGAATTCATCATTTTTGAGGCACTTGTCTCTGTGATGGCATCCCGTTCCTTTTGTTGATTTTCCAGAGTGAGCTGACCAAAATGCTGCCGTTCCGCAGTAATCTGAAAGGCTATGAATTCAACAATAATAACCGCTCCGTCAATTATGATCCCGAAATCTATAGCCCCTAAGCTCATCAGGTTGGCATCCACGCCAAAAGCATACATCAGGCATAAGGCGAAAAACAGACTCAATGGAATCACCGAGGCTACGACCAGGCCTGAGCGCAGATTTCCCAAAAGCAATACCACGATAAATATGACGATCAAACAGCCCAGCACTAAATTTTCGACCACGGTTCTTGTCGTTTTGGCGATAAGCTCACTACGGTCAAGTACGGCATTGATATACACTCCCTCGGGTAAAGTTTTTGATATTTCTTCAACCCGTTCCCTAACCGCATCTATGACTTTTTTACTGTTGGCGTTTTTTAACATCATCACCTGCCCCAACACCTTTTCACCTTCACCATTGCCCGTTATAGCACCAAAACGGGTTGCACTGCTGTAACCTACCTTGCCCACATCCTTGATATAGACGGGTAGGCCGCTGACGTTTTTTACCACGATATTGCCAATGTCTTCAAGTGAGGTTAAGAGTCCTTCACCCCTTATAAAATAGGCCTGATTGTTTTTTTCGATATATCCGCTACCTGCTACGCTATTATTGTTTTCGAGGGCAGAGAAGACCTGGCCGGCAGTTATGTTCATGGCATTCAGTCTTTCGGTGTTAAGGGCTACCTCATATTGTTTTAGATACCCGCCCCAGGTATTCACCTCTACCACTCCGTTAATGCCAGAAAGCTGCCTTTTGACTACCCAGTCCTGAATAGTACGTAGGTCAGTTACCGTATACTGATCTTCATACCCATCCTTAACATCAAGAATGTATTGATAGATTTCTCCCAGGCCGGTGGAAATTGGTCCCATTTCCGGAGTACCAAATCCTTCCGGGATTTTTTCGGAAGCGGACTTTATTTTTTCAGCGATTAGTTGTCTTGGCAGATAGGTGCCCATGGCATCGTCGAATACAATGGTCACCACAGAAAGGCCGAATTTTGACACGGACCGGATTTCCTGAACCCCAGGAAGATTAGCCATTTCCAATTCTACAGGATAGGTGATGAATTGTTCCATATCCTGGGTGGAAAGATTGTGAGAGGTGGTGATAACCTGTACCTGGTTATTGGTAACATCCGGCACGGCACCAATGGGTATTTGGGTAATTGAGAAAAGCCCAAAAAGTATTATGGCTGTTGTAAACAGCAGTACTATAAATTTATGATGCAAACTTAGTTTTATGATACGGGCAAGCATAACCGATTGTAATTAGTATAAAAGCAAAAGGGCACTAAGCCTTGTGCCTGAAAAAAATGATCAACTAGTGGCTATGCGCGCCGGGGCGGTTGAAAGGGACCATCGTCCCAGAGGGAGGTGTAGGTAACCAGATAATGAAAGCCATCCGTTTTTTTCATGGTAGCCCCTGTTCGCAAATGGTATTCTGAAGTTGCATATTGGACAAATACCAGCAGTGATAATGTGGTGGCGGGGTTTTGAAAGGGAAGTTCTTCGTGTTCTTGTTGCTCTTCCTGATGTTTTTTGTGGTGTTCCGTCTTTAGTTTACCGTAGTGTTTGGAAAGAAAAACTAAAAAACTATCGCCATATTCTTCGGAATGAAATTGGTAATGCTCTACCAGTTCATTCAATTCCAATATATCATCGAAATAGATGTTTAAACTATGGAAGAGTATAATAAAAGAGAGCAATATTGATAGCAATCGTACCATTTCGAATATAAAAGTAGCATTTTTCAAGGCGTTAAAACTGATATAAGTCATTCACGGTCATTACAATAGCTTATAAAACAGAAACTATCCTTTATGCTACCAATGTCTCTTTTTGATTTTGTCCCTGGGATTCCTGAAGTTGCAATAGGGCAAAAGTGACTTATTTCCCGATACAATATTGATCAATTCCTCTAACCTGTTATTGGCATTGATGTATTCTTCATTTGAGATAGAGTCCATTAAACAAGATTTAATCATTCAATTGTTATGTCTTGAAGTATATATTGTAACCCTTTTACCTTGTGGACGTTTTTATTAGTCCACAAGGTAAAAGGGTTACATGAGTAATGCAATTAAAGTTATCATAACTTATCATAAATGTCCAGTTTATTAGTTAAAAAACTGGACATTTTAGATACCTTTGTAAAAATCATTTGCAATGAAAACCTCTGAATATATTGAAGATAGGATTAATAAACTTCCAAAGGGATACGTGTTTACCTATATGGATTTTATGAATGAGGTGACTAGAAGAGAAGCTATTATTAAGCATCTGAATAGGATGGTTAAGTCCGGCAAGATAAACAAGCTATCCAAAGGTAAATATTTCAAGCCGCAAGAGACCGTATTCGGTTCCTTGCTTCCAGACCAACACCAAATTGTAAAGGATTTGTTGGAGGAAGATGGTAAACTTGTGGGATATATCACAGGGTATAGTGTTTATAATTCCCTGGGGCTTACCACACAGGTAAGTAGCACCATACAGATAGGCAAACGAGAAATAAGGCCCTCTTTTAAAAGAGGGCGTTTCAGGATTTCGTTCATCAAACAAAAAAATACCATAAATAAAGAAAATATTCCCCTATTGCGATTATTGGATGCGGTACGTTACATCAAAAAAATACCGGATACCACTATTGAAAAAAGTTGTATTCGATTGATGGCATTATTGCGCGAATTGAAAACGAGCGAGCAGATAAAGCTTATAAAGTTGGCTTTTAAATATTCCCCTGCCACCAGAGCTTTGTTGGGTGCATTGCTCAGGGAGATTGGTTGTAGGGCCGAGACGGAAATAAGAGACCTTCAGGATAGTTTAAATCCAATAACGGTTTATAATCTTGATATTTCTAAAAAGGTGTTGTCAAATGCCAAATACTGGAATATAAAATGAAGCTACACGGGAACGAAAAACTTTTCAGACAAGCGGTACAGGTAACCGCAGAGCGAATGGGTATTTTGGATATCTATATCGAAAAGGACTATTGGGTATGCTATGCATTAAAACTAATTTTTGAAAGCGCAATTAAAGATGAAGTCATATTTAAGGGTGGCACGGCCTTGTCAAAGTGCTACAATTTCATCGAACGTTTTTCGGAAGACATAGACTTAGTGGTATTACGAAAAGAAGAGGAGACTGGGAACCAATTAAAAACCAAACTCAAAAAAATAACCAATGAAATTACTGAACCATTTGTAGAAATAGAAGTGGAAGGGATTACCAATAAAATGGGAATGATTAGAAAGATAGCCTATACCTACCCAAAAGTTTTCAAAGGAAATTATGGGCAGGTTAGAGATGCCATTATTATAGAAGCAACATGGTTAGGCTATTTTGAACCACATACTAGGAGAGTCCTGAACACCTATATTTACGATATGATGAATGCCACTAATCAAATGACATTGGCGGAAGAATATGATTTATTGCCATTTGAAGTACTTGTATTGGATTCTCGAAGAACGCTTTGTGAAAAGATAATGAGTTTGGTACGATTCTCAAATACTGAAAATCCCATTGCTGACTTAAATGCCAAAATCAGGCATGTGTATGATATTCATCAGTTGTTGAAAGATGAAACGGTTCGGGCATTTTTTACTTCCGAAGCTTTTGATGGGATGTTGCTCAAAGTAGCCCACGACGATGTACAAAGTTTTAAGAATAATAACGACTGGTTACGATACCATCCAAAAGAGGCATTGATTTTCAGAAGCCCGAAAGAAACATGGAGTCAACTTAAAGACACCTATCAGAATGCATTTAAGTTTTTGGTTTATGGGGAGTTACCCATGGAGGAGGATGTGTTGGCAACAATTATTAAGGTGTCAAAACGATTGTTCCAAATAAAATGGAAGATATCTTTTTAACAAATATCCCAAATCCTTACCAAAACTTTACGCGTGGTTCCTGTTGAAATTCTTCCGTGTTCGTAAAGATAAGCCGGCAAGATTAATTCTATAACACCCCAACCACTTTCTGTCGTTGAGGTCATAGCACAACTATCACGTTGGATTTCTTTAACAAGGTTAGCTAGAAAGGATAAAAGCTAATTGCTCCAAAAGTTTTAAGGCTCAAGAATTTTTAAGGGAGCTTACTAAATAGAAATAGGGCAGAAGTGGCCTATTTCCCGATGCAGAAATTAGCAAAAATATTCCCGAGCAGATCATCAGAGGTGATCTCTCCGGTGATCTCCCCGAAGTGGTAGAGCGCTTGGCGGATGTCAATGGCCATCAAGTCTCCCGAAAGGCCTTCAGAAAGCCCCTCCCGCACCTTTTCCACAGATTCTAAGGCTTTTAGAAGCGCGTCGTAATGCCTGGTGTTGGTCACTATGGTCTCATTGTTCTTAAGGGCTCCGGTATTTACCAGTCCCATTAATTTGTCCTTGAGTGTTTCCAGACCTTCTCCGGTTTTGGCTGAAAGCGGGATCATTGTGATGGCTTCGGAAGCCTCCAGGCTGGAGTTCAATTCCTGTTTTTGGGTATCGTTTAAAAGATCCACTTTATTTGGGACTACTATCAGGGACTTTTGAGGATATTTGTTCCGTATAGCGGAAACCTCTTTTTTCAGACCCTCAAAACCGTTGGCTGCCCACTGTTTACTATCCAACAGATATACAACTACCTGAGCCTGGTCTATCTTTTCGAAGGTGCGTTGTATTCCTATGCTTTCAACCAGGTCTTCGGTGTCCCTGATACCAGCGGTATCAATAAAACGAAAACCAATTCCACCAATGGAGATCTCATCTTCTATGGTGTCCCTGGTGGTGCCGGCGATATCTGAAACGATGGCCCTTTCTTCGTTTAGCAAGGCATTCAGCAGGGTGGATTTCCCCACATTGGGTTCCCCGACAATAGCAATCGGGATCCCATTCTTGATCACGTTCCCTACGGCAAAAGAGTCTATCAAATGTTTAAGCACATTTTGAATGCGTTGGAGTAGGGCCACAAACTGTTCGCGATCCGCAAATTCCACATCCTCCTCCGCGAAATCCAGTTCCAATTCTATCAGTGAGGCAAAATTCAACAGTTCGTCCCTTAGCTGTTTGATCTCATTGCTAAAACCTCCCCGCATCTGTTGCATAGCCAGCTGGTGAGACGCCTCGTTATCACTGGCCACCAGATCAGCCACGGCCTCAGCCTGACTCAGGTCCATTTTTCCATTGAGAAAAGCTCTCAACGTAAACTCCCCGGCCTGGGCGGTCCGGCATCCCTTTCTGAGGAAAAGCTGAATGATCTGTTGCTGGATATATGGGGATCCATGACAGGAGATCTCCACAACGTCTTCGCCTGTATAGGAATTAGGTCCTTTGAATATAGACACCAATACCTTATCCAGATTGCGCTCCGCATCTTTAATATATCCCAAATGGATGGTGTGCGTTTTTTGGGCCAGAAGATCTTTACCACTTACAGATTTAAATGCACTGGAAACCAATGATATAGCATCAGGACCGGAAACACGGATCACAGCAATTGCCCCAGCCCCGGAGGGGGTGGCTAAAGCGATGATGGTGTCGTTTGAGCTCATACTTGGATATTAAGTGCAAAAATAGTCAAAAACAACCTATAGGCTAATTGCTCCAGGGTAGTAGGATCTGTCGGGGGTTATTTCTTATCTTATCGGACTCAATAACCGACATAAACCACAGAATATGAAAAAGTTACTCTTACTGATCTGCTGTGCCTCATTAGGACTTAACAGCCTGATCGCACAGGAGGAGGCAAGTACAGCTTCTGTAGAAACCGCCGAGGAGATCAAGGAACGGAAGGCAGTGATCAAGAAAGTGGAAAAGGCGGAGCGGAAGGTGGTAAAAGCTGAAAAACTGGAAAGAAGATCTGAGCGAAAAGAGAAGCAAGAAGAACAATTGGCAAAAGCCATCAATTCTAAGAAGAAGCGTATTGCTAAGGAAGAGCGAAAGCTATCAAAACTAAAACAGCGGATGGAGAAAGATCAACTCAAAGGAAAACTCTCACCCAGGGATCTGGAAAAGCTGGAAAAACGCCTGGATAATAGTAGGTCTGGGATCGCCAAGGAAAAAGAGCGGCTGCAAAAACTTCAAAAAAAGCAATAATTTAAAGGATTGATGCTTTCATAAGGGTGGAAAGTGTAACATTTTTGAACAAAAAGCTACTTATGAGATAGTTCACCCTAAAATCAATCAAAATGGAAGTCATCAATCAATCAACGTTACGCACAGACAGGTCTTTGCTTGTCATCACACATCTTACACAATTATTGCATTATATCATCGGGTTCGGTGGGTTTATAGTTCCCTTAATTATCTGGCTGGCCTCTAAAAACTCAGTGGAAGATATGAACGAACACGGAAAGTCCATCATCAACTTACAATTGAGTATGCTGCTTTACATCATTCTGAGTATTCCGGCAATACTATTGCTCGGACTGGGAATACTAACTCTGATCGGTGTAGGAATACTGGGCTTTGTAATGCCAATAGTAAATGCAGTTCGCGCTGGGAACGGGGAATCCCCAAGTTACTTTTTAACCATTCCTTTTATTCCGTGAAAAGCGTCTGAAGATAAATCAAATTAAACTAAACTAAAACCTGGCAGCTTTTTAAAATAAGTATGCCGGGTTTGTTTTTTAGTTGTTGAGCATTACCGGCATCACCAGCATGGTGATGTTTTCACCTTCGTCCAGACCGTCTGCTGGGGTGAGTATGCCTGCCCGGTTCGGGAGGCTCATTTCCAGGGATACGTCATCCGAAGCGAGATTGCCAAGCATTTCTACCAGGAATCTGGAATTGAATCCGATCTGCATATCATCTCCCTGGTAAGAGCAGGTAAGCCTTTCTTCAGCCTTATTGCTATAGTCAATATCTTCTGCCGAAATATTGAGTTCTGCTCCTGCTATTTTAAGTCGGATCTGATGCGTGGTCTTATTTGAGAAGATGGAGACCCTTCGTACGGAACTCAGGAATTGGTTCCTGGAAATACTGAGTTTATTTGGGTTTTCCTTGGGGATAACCGCTTCGTAATTCGGATATTTCCCATCTATCAAACGGCAAATAAGTTCTGTATTGTCAAAACTGAATTTGGCGTTGCTCTCGTTGTATTCAATTTTCACTTCTTCCTCACTACCGGCCAGTATTCCCTTAAGAAGGTTCAAGGGTTTTTTTGGCATGATGAACTCCGCTACCTGAGAAGCATTGACATCCGTTCGCTGATACTTTACCAATTTATGCGCGTCTGTTGCCACGAAGGTCAGGTTCTCAGGGGAAAACTGGAAAAACACCCCACTCATAACAGGGCGGAGATCGTCATTTCCGGCGGCGAAAATGGTCTTGTTGATGGCGTTGGCCAGAATATCACCCATAAGTGAAGTGGAGCTGGGGCTTGCCAATTCTACGGCCTTTGGGAATTCCGCACCATCCGCGTACGCCAGGGCGTATTTCCCGTGATTGGAACTTATCTCTACGGTATTATTGTCCTCAATTACAAAAGTAAGCGGCTGTTCCGGGAAGGTCTTAAGGGTTTCCAGCAATAGTCTGGCCGGAACCGCTATAACCCCTTCATTATCGGAATCCACTTCCAAAACGGCACTCATGGTAGTCTCCAGGTCTGAGGCCGATACCGTTAATTGATTCTTTTTTAGATCAAATAGAAAGTTGTCCAGGATCGGGAGGGTGTTGCTGTTGCTGATTACACCTCCAAGAACCTGTAGTTGTTTTAACAAGTACGTACTCGATACAATAAATTTCATGCGCTCTACTTAAATTACAAGGGATTTAACCTTTGGATTTAAACCCCGGACAACTGGGTCTAATGGAACAAATATATCCCAAATGTCCCTTTGAATAAAACAAACTTATCAACACTTAACGGCCGTATTTCCGCTTCTGATAGTAGCGGAATCCAAATCCAAAAATGGCCACCAGGACCAACGGTAGCCCAATGGTCATAAGTTGCCACCGGAATTTCTGTGTCCTGATCTTTTCGGGATCCAGCAAGGGAATGGCCACTTGCTTATTTCGGATGTTTATAAGTCCGCTATCGTCCAGCATATAATTCACACTGTTGATCAAAAACTCCTTATTGCCATAGAAGGTATTCGTCCATTTATCATACCCTAATTCCAGCGGTCTGCCGTTCCTGAGTTGATTTCTTATCACGTCTCCATCCGAGACTACCAGCATTTTGTTTGGACCTCCTTTTTCGGCTGTGCCCTGCAAATCCAGAGGTTTGACCCGATTGGTGAAAGCAGAACCGAAATCTCCTTCGATAAGTACAGCCACAGCTTTATTGCCGTCATTATAGGTTTCCCGATCCAGGGGACTGTCCAGGATAGAAAAACTAATGGTCTTTGGAGTTCCCTCCAATTTAGACAGCGGAGAACTGTAGTAAAGCACTGTTTTTTTGTTGGCATTCGCCAGGGTATCTATGCTGCTGGCAAACTGGAGCCTGAGCGCTTCGAGCTTGTTGTTAACCGGATGATCATTCCTGGAAATGATCATGGGATGATATACCCAGGGCAGGGGATTGTACTGCGAACTGTTACCCTCTCCTGTAGCCAGCACGATCTGGGTGGCATAAAAGTCGTTTACCAGGTCTGTGTTGATCCTCAGCCCGTATTTGAAAAAGAAATCCCCGAGATTAAGATCCCTGGGAAAGGCAAGGGCGCTGCCTTTTTCATTGAACAGGCTATCGAGTTCCATGGCAACCTGGTCTATCAGCCAGACAGACTTGCCCCCGTTCACTATAAACTGGTCCATCACGTATTTTTCCTCATCGCTGAAAGCCTGCGTGGGTTTGGCAATAAGGGCCAGGTCAAATCCCTTCAATTGGTCCAGCACTTTTTGAGGATTTGAACTTACGGAATCCAGGGTTATAGCCCCTATGTTGTAATAATCCCTGAGCGTACTGAGGTAGTCGGCCATTTGAATGTCCGGCAATTCCCCATTGCCTTTTATGACGGCGATACGCTTTTTTTCTGTCAGCCCTAATTTGGTAAAGGCATCCGCGAAGGCGTATTCCAGGTTCTGAACGGAGTTGTTGATACGTTGTTCCGTACTTGCCCCCAGGCGGTTTTTCAATAGGGAGACCCTGACCGTATTGTTGTTGTGATTTACCATGGCCCATGGAAAGAGCAATTCCTGGGAGACCTTTCCATTTTCCTCAACGGTCACGTTGGCCGGTGTCAGTCCGATACTCTGAAGTTCAGCTATAGTGGATTCGCTTTGGGATCCTTCAAGAGGATCTACAAAATTGAATTTTATATTGTTATTTTCTGAAGTGAATTCCTCAAGTATCTGCCTGGTTTCCTGTTTTAGCCTGGTAAACTCCGCGGGAAGATTGCCATCCAGTAGTACATCCACAATTACCGGCGTATCGAATTCGGAGACTGTAGCCATGGCCGCTTCGGACAATGTATATCTCTTGTCCTCGGTAAGGTCCAAACGAAAATAAGCCAGACTGCCCAACAGGTTGATCAGCACAAGAAAAACCAGCGCTTTTAATATCGCTATAAACATGTTTCTTTTCATCACCTGTCTATGGTTTTAAGGCGGAAGACCGTCAGGAAAAGAAAAGCTAGTGTCAGGCTGAGGAAGTAGATCAGATCACGAGTATCCAATACGCCACTGGCAACACTTTCAAAGTGTTTTTTCATTCCCAGATCTTGTATGAAGAGTACCAGGTTGCCGTCTGAAAATACTGTGGAAATTGCCTCAAATCCATAGTAGAAAGCAAAGCACAACAGCAGGGCCGTCATGAATGCTACGATCTGATTTTCCGTCAAAGCTGAGCTAAAGAGACTAATAGCGATATAGGCGCTCACAAGAAAGAGCAGACCAAAGTAGGATCCCCATACCAACCCAATATCCAGATTTCCGGTTGTAGTACCCAATTCTGAAATGGCGTAGGCGTAGAGTAGCGTGGGTAGCAGCGCCAATAACACCAGAACCAGTATTCCAAAAAACTTGCCCCCTACGGTTTGCCATAGATTCAGAGGCTTAATGAACAATAGTTCAAGGGTGCCCAGTTTTCTTTCTTCGGAAAAACTGCGCATGGCGATAGCCGGAATAAGGAACAAAAGCACCCAGGGAGCGAGTCGGAAAAAGTTACTCAGGTCTGCAAATCCGTATTCCAACAGGTTAAAGGGCCCTTTGAATACCCATAAAAACAAACCACTTAGAAGCAAAAAGAAACCAATGACCAGATACCCTATTGGGGAACTGAAAAATGATTTGACCTCTCTTTTAAAAATTGCCAGCATATATGAGTTTGTTGGAATTAGGTCTTCTTTATGAAGATTTGTTTATCTGTGTATTTGTTTATTCGTTTAGTAACTTTTATCTCAATTTCATTTATCCTCCGTAGCTTCAGCGAAGGAGGACTATTCACTCTTTACTGCACCGTCTCCCTGGTACTTACACTCCAGGCCTCCGGTTTGTCGGAAAACAGCAGTTTGGTCCTGCCCCATACGGCTTTAAAAAAATCAGAAGCCCGGTAATTTTCCAGGGCCTCTTCGGATTCCCAAAAGCTATAGGTAAAAAAGATGCAGGGATCGTTAATATCCTGATGTAGCCTTAAGAAATTACAGCCTTCGAAATTCCTTATATTTTGTTTAGTTTCTTCAAAAATCCGTTCAAAACTAGCAATATTTTCCCTTTTGAATTTCAGTTTTACGATTCGGACCAACATTTAATTGAAATTTATGATTATGGTATCCCGGTAATCCAGGCCCAGCAGGGTAGAAGCCCCTCCAACCGTATTGAGGTCGCTTTTATAAATGGCGAGTTCAATATAATCCGAAGAATTAAAGAGGGCTAATAGATCACCAGGCCCCTTACGCTGATTTTTGTCCAACTCAAAATTGATCAGGTCTGAATATTTGTGATGGATTTCTGTGATCTTCCGGTTTCTCGCGTTGAGGGTGAAGGAACGACCATTGCGATAAGCTTCAAAAAGGCTTCTTTGAATATTGGTGATCACATTGCCGTAATTATCTATATAGATTACGCTGCCTACAATGGAATTGCCGTTTTCAGTTATTCTCGGTGCGAATTCCTTGAGATCCTTAAGTTCAGTAAACGGCTTACCCACTACGTCCAGGGTCCCGCCACGGGCGATATGACAGGCTACCTGTACAAAGACATCAAGAACGGGAAATGAACCGTGGATTGGGTTCGGGATATTGATCTCCACCACTTTTTCCGGCTGGATCTCGGCGGCGATCAGGCCTATTACACCATTGTTCGCGCTGATAAAGTAATGGCCGTCTACGAGGACGGCTATATGTTGATTTTCAACGGTTGGTTCAGCATCCACCCCTACAATATGGATAGTACCTTCCGGGAAGGCCTTATAGGAATTCTTTAGGATGTAAGCGCATTCCTGAATGTTGAATGGACGAATGGTGTGTGAAATATCAACAATTTTCACTTCTGCTAACTCCCGGTAAATAGTTCCTTTTATGGCTCCTACGAAATGGTCTTTCTGCCCAAAATCAGTAGTTAAAGTAATTATTGCCATGCCATACTGTTGATATTTTTTACCTAGGCAAAGTGATTTTTACTTAAGTTTGTTGAACAAAATTACACAAAAAAACAGCCAACGAAAATAGAATCGTCGGTCAACATTTTTTAAACCTTTCGAATATTTGAACGAACTAAAATTAGAACTTACCGAAATAAGCCCCAGGGAGTTTTTTGGACATCAGAACGAACATATCAATCTTCTGAAAAAATACTTCCCAAAATTAAAAATAGTTGCAAGGGGGAGTAAGATAAAGGTATATGGAGATCAGCAACTTTTAGATGAGTTCGACAAGCGTTTCCAAATGCTCACCAGGCATTTCTCCAGGTATAATACCCTGGACGAAAATGTTATTGAGCGCGTACTCACCAGCAATGGGGTAGAAGACTACGAATCCTCCCAGCAAAGCGGAGACGTGCTGGTGCATGGGGTTAACGGCAGGCTGGTAAAGGCCCAAACCGCTAATCAGCGTAAACTGGTTGATGCCGTAAAGGAAAAGGATATGGTTTTCGCCATAGGCCCGGCTGGTACGGGAAAGACCTATACCGGTGTGGCGCTCGCTGTGCGTGCCCTGAAAAACAAAGAGGTCAAGCGTATAATTCTTACCCGCCCGGCCGTGGAAGCCGGTGAGAATCTGGGATTTTTACCCGGAGACCTCAAAGAAAAGCTCGATCCGTATATGCAACCTCTGTACGATGCATTACGGGATATGATCCCCTCGGAAAAACTAGCGCACTATATTGAGAACGGCACCATACAGATAGCGCCTATGGCATTTATGCGTGGCCGCACTCTGGATAACGCTTTTGTGATCCTGGACGAAGCACAGAACACGACTCACGCACAGATGAAGATGTTCCTGACCCGTATGGGTAAGAACGCTAAATTCCTCATCACCGGAGATCCAGGGCAAATAGACCTTCCACGAAGGGTTATATCAGGCTTAAAAGAAGCTTTGCTGATACTAAAGAATCTGCAGGGGATAGAGATTATTTACCTGGACGATAAAGATGTAATCAGACATAAGCTGGTCAAAAAAGTGATTGAAGCTTATAAGACCATTGAGCATCAAAACTAAAGCCATATATGTCTAATACCCTCGTAGCTACCAACTTTAATTTTCCAGGTCAACAAAGCGTTTATAAGGGCAAAGTAAGGGAGGTCTACCGTATAGGGGAAGAGCTTCTTGTGATGATAGCCACTGATCGATTGTCCGCTTTTGATGTGGTCATGCCCAAAGGAATTCCATACAAAGGTCAGATACTGAATCAGATCGCTTCCCGTATGATGGATTCTACTGCGGATATCGTTCCTAATTGGTTGCTGGCCAACCCGGACCCCAATGTAGCGGTAGGTTACGCCTGTGAACCTTTTAAGGTAGAAATGGTGATCCGTGGTTATATGGCAGGTCATGCAGCCAGGGAGTACAAAGCAGGTAAAAGAACCCTTTGTGGTGTTCCGCTTCCCGAAGGTCTTCGGGAAAATGACGCTTTTCCGGAACCTATCATCACACCTGCGACCAAAGCGGAAAAGGGAGATCATGACGAAGATATTTCAAGGGAAGAGATCCTGGCACGTGGAATTGTCTCTGAGGAGGACTATGTGATCCTGGAAAAATATACCAGAAGCCTTTTTGAGAGAGGGACACAGATCGCGGCAGAACGCGGACTTATACTGGTGGATACCAAATACGAATTCGGCAAGACCAGGGCAGGGGAGATCGTGTTGATCGATGAGATCCATACCCCGGATTCTTCGCGTTATTTTTATCAGGAAGGATATGAGGAGCGGCAGGAACAGGGAGTGGCCCAGAAACAGTTATCCAAAGAGTTTGTCCGTCAATGGCTAATAAGCAATGGCTTTCAGGGACTGGAGGGACAGCAGGTTCCTGAGATGACTGATGCCTATATCGATTCCGTCTCTGAGCGCTATATAGAACTGTATGAAAACATCACCGGATTAGCCTTTGAAAAGGCGGATGTATCTGATATCGAGGCGCGAATAGAACGCAATGTACTCGCGTATCTGGCGGATAACTAAGCTTTTAGATAATAACTCTCTAGATCGTATTGAGCTTGAAAAGGCTATTGAGGCTGAGGTTCTCCTTCTTTTGTAGCCTGCCTATGATCCCTAAAAAAGCAATGGCGGTAATGTAAGCATCTCCAAGAGCCGTGTGCCTGTCTTTCAAAGAAATATCAAAAGCCTCTGCCAGGTCGTCCAATGTGTAATGATCTTTCTGGGAGCGCAAGGGGGATTTGATGAGTGATTTTGGATATAGAAGTGCCGTATCCAGAGAGCGGTTTAAAAGCTCCGGAAGTCCCTGACGCTTTAGGGCTTTGTTGATCATACTTATGTCAAAATGCGTATGATGCCCCACAATGACGCTGTTTTTTACATAGGCAAGCAGCTGCCTCATGGCCTCGTATTCTGTTACGCAGGTCTTAGTCTCTTTTTTGAGTAAACCGTGAATTTTAACCGTGGAATGGTCAAAACGCTCCTGTTTTAAGTAGAGCTCCAGGCTATTGTTCACTTCCATTACCCCGTTCTTCAAGGTTAGAGCTCCAATGGAAAGCATACGGTCTCTTTGAAAGCTGAATCCGGTAGTTTCGGTATCCAGGACTACAAAGCTGTTGGACTCAAGTTCAGGTGGAAGCTTTTTTGAAGCCTCAATTTCGTATTCCTTCCAGAAACCCGGAAGCTCAACAGGAGTTTTGTTAAAGGGGCTTCTCATCCTAAAATATTTGAGACCTTAAAACGGACTGATATAAGCTCCTGAAGTTCCTTGATGGTCTTGAAGGTGCGCTTTAATTTTATTTTCTCTTCTTTAGTAAGAGTTTCCAGGGCGATAAATCTTCCGGAGTCGTTGTGCAGAATTCCCTGTTTGGCCCTGAATTTAAGTAGCGCCTTGGTGGCATAAGAGCAGGATAGGAAGAACTCCCTGTTATTGGGTTCCAATTCAGCCAGCTTTTCATAGCGTTTGGCTGTATTGTTAATGGATTTTATCTGATGTGAAAGGATCAATACCCGGGCACCGTCTGTCAGCGGCATTAGGGCCCTGCGTTTCAGATCGAAAAAGTCTTTGTATTGCCCGTCTTGTTCCAATAGGAATTGCCTGAAAAAGCCAGTAGGTGAGGGGTTTTGCAAGGCTCCGCTTGCCAGGTGCATATAAAAAATGGGGTATTTTTTGACGGAATCGAAAATATGATCTGCCAGAGCATTCACCAGTGAGCGGTCTCCGTAGGTGTGATTGTAATCAAAGAAGATAGACGAGAGCAGCACTTCGTCTTTTCCGGGATTGATGATCCAATGAGAGACCAGGTTCTTCCATTCAGTAAGGCTTAGACACCATTTCGGGTTAGAGGCCATCATATCTGCCGGGCAATATTCATACCCTATGGTTCTTAATCCCTTGGTAACCCTCCTTGCCAGCTCCAGGAAATAGTTGGTAACCTCGGGCAGGCGTTCCTCCTCAACATCTTCAAAAATAATTGCGTTGTCCTGATCGGTATGCAGTAATTGCTCCCCCCGGCCCTGACTCCCCATGGCTACCCAGGAAAATCCTACCGGTGGTTCCGAAGGCATTTTTTTAAGGGCGATACTGATCAGCTGTTTTACACAGGCATCGTTTAGCTCGGAAATGACCTGCATGGTGATGGACATAGGGATGTTGTCTTCCAGATAGGCCTTTAAAAGCATCATCACACTCTTGCGAATACTGCGTATCTGTTTGATCTTTTTAGCCCATTTGATCTCTTTCATCAGCACAGCCGGATTGTTCCCTACGGCCAGCATCACATCGTGCTTGGAAATAATCCCTACCGCTTTGGTATTTGGCGTGCCATCTTCTGTCAGGCAAATATGCCCGATGTCGTTTTTCATCATGGCCATCTGTGCCTGGGTTACCGTTAATTTTTCGGGATAGGTGATCACAGGGGTGGTCATGATATTCTCGGCCGTTGCACTAACAGGTAATTTGCCGGTTACTATGGTATTCCTCAGGTCCTTATCGGTTATTATGCCAAGCGGAAGGAAGTCTTCGTTCACAACCAGCACAGATCCCACTTTTTTCCGTGTCATCAGTCGGGCAACCGTTCCGGCATCAGTTTGTGGCGTACAGCTGACCAGTTTCTTTTTGATCTTTACGGCCTGCAGGTCCAAAAGTCCGGATCCCTGACTTAAGGTGGTTGTGTTTTTTGTGTCACTTAAAAGTCTGCCTGAGGAACGTTTGGCGTAAGGATTCCGGGTGTTAGAAGCGAAACTTTCTATTAGGAAATTGGAGACTTCCTCGTAGGTCTGGGCAAAAGGCCTGAAGCTTGCAATTGGGATGGCGTAAAGAATGCTCTCTTCAAATGCGCTGGCGTCCAGCTTATAATTTTCATTGGCCATCAACGGTCTGAGGCCAAAAATATCCCCCTCATCACAAATATCCATGATCTCATCGGTATCTTTGCGATTCAGGCTAACGGCCCCCTTGTGCACCACATAAAAGTGGGGGTGTGGAGCTTCGCCTTCCGAAAAGATATCGCTTCCCTTTTCCTTATAGATGATGGAGACTTCTTCAGACAAGCTGCCGAGATCTTTCTCCAGCATTTCATTAAAAGGTGGGTAGTTTTTAAGGAAGTCCGCAACGCGTTCGGAGATCAGATTTTGCATGCCGCGCTTTTAAGTACAAAGTTAATTCATTTAGTAGTGAGTAGTATACAGTAATCAGTGAACAGTGAACAGTTGGCAGTAAGCAGTAAACAGTTGGCAGTGAATATTGTTAGGTCGAGCGCACGTGTCCATCGAAACTTTAGTGAAGATGGAGTCGAGACCTAATTAAGGAAGTAAACAGTAATCAGTGAACAGTGAACAGATCTCCTATTTAACACCCAACACTTAAAACTTAAAATTTTGATCTTGTACTTAAACTTATACTTATTCCTGAACTTCAACTTCTCTGCTTCTAAATTGCAGTCTAAACAATTAACTTAATTTTGGGGAGGGGTTAGAACCCCTGTTTCAGCAGGCAGTGGGCAATTTACAGTTAGCCGTCCTCCTTTGCCTGCGGCTTCGGAAGATGTAATCAGTGGGTAGTCAGTAGTTAGCGGATCTCGTATTCATCTAAAATTCAAAACTTACAACTTAAACCTTAAACGTAATCTTAAACTTAAACTTAATCTTAAACTCACCCTTATACTACCGCTTAAGCTTTTTCTTTACTTCCTAAATGTCATGTACATTAGGAACAATTAAGGTTCAAATTTCGAATCATATAGTTTCGCTATTTCTTCATGGAATTCGGTATCTTTTGCGGAGAGGATGTCCAGAATGGCCTTTTCCTTATTTTCAGCCTGGTTATAGTAATGCTGGATCATTTTACAACCCACGTAATAGCCTATCTGCCACGGCCAATCCGGGTGGTCATCAGATCTGCCATGAAACCAACCTTTGTTATTATCCGGATGCTCCTTTAAATGGGGTTTAAATAATTCCCACAATTCTGCCTCATGGGCTTCTCCATAGGTATATCTCGTCTTATCAACAAGATCTGGGGATACCAGATATGCCATGAAATCTGCCGTGCCTTCTCTAACCGCATAGCCCAGCATGTTGGTTTTAGTTTCATCAGTGTAGAGGGAGACATAATCAACCTCTCCCTGTAGATACGTCTGAAATAGGTGTCCTACTTCATGAACAGCTACAAAGGGAATATCTGTGATCGGAACTAGCGGGAAACTTCCCTTGGGAAATAAACCACCATAGGGTTCAAACTCACTATGATCCAGATCTTCATGGTATCCAAAGTAATCAACACTTATCATATTCCCGGTGAGCTCAATGCTTCCCCCGCCGCCCCAGGTAATAAAATAGTAGGTGGGTGGGATGGTGACAAACTCAAAAGGATACAATTCTTTCATACGATCGTAGTATTGCGCAATTTCATGTTCAAAACCTCTCAACTCAGTGTCAGCATTTAACAAAGACTGATAATAATCAGGCATCTGCGAAATACGCTGGGATAGCTTTTCTGGTGTCCAGTTGTAACGTGAAATCCATCCTTGCAGTCCGGGAGAGGCGTTTTTAAAATAGGATTCAAATGCGGCCAGGGTGTCACCGCCCTGTTCCATGCTGTTGTAAACCTCACGGAAGTTTTCTATATCCGTATAGCAGAATATGTATTCGTTGGTCTGGCAATTTGACGGATAATCCTGGGCAACCTCCATGTTTTTGGAGTTCTGATGGTTACATGAAATAAAAAGGCCGCAGACCAGGGCCAAAATGTGTAAAGGGATCTGGATTTTCATTTGGTTGGTTTACTATAAAGAGTAAACGGATGAATTTTTGTTACAGAAAAAGATTTTTAGTGGCGGAGCAAAAGAAATATAGTGTGCCTTAGGTCTTTGGCAACGGGTAGTCCTACTTCGCTAAAGCTTCGGCGGATGAAGTCAGTAGGCAGTTACTAGTAGGCAGTAGGCCGTGGACTTGGTTATGAATTTCACAATTCCTCAATTCCTCAATTTTACAATTTTACATTGTTCAAATTTTCAAAATGGCCAACCGCCTCCCTGCTTTTAAAATGCAGCGCCAACGGTTAACTTGAGTTTGGGGTGGGGTTAAGTACCCCTTGGGTCAGTAATCAGTATACAGTAAACAGTAATCAGTGAACAGTAAACAGTTGGCGGTAAGCAGTAAACAGTTTAACATTTAAAATTCAAAACTTAAAACTTAAACCTTGAGCCTTAAACTTAATCTTAGACTTAAACTTAAACCTCGTCTTAGACTTAAACTTACACTTGAATTCCTTCCGTTCTGCTTCTAAATTGCAGCCTTAACGATTAACCTAAAACCTTCTTATCCACTTTTAGCATCTTACCATGACCCGGTATGATATAATCGGCATTCCTTATAAGTGTTTTTCTACTTTGGACCAGGGCTTGCATGTCCATATCCAACGCATGGCTATGGTCCGGTTGATTCAGATCAAAAATTTGTTCCTCGGTATCAAGCCACCAAATAACATCCCCGGCTACCGCAACTTTACCTTGTGGAGTATTGACTATTAGAGAAAGATGTTCAGCTACGTGTCCTGGAGTATGGACAATTTCAATATCATCGCCAAGCACATGTCTGTCGAACTCCAGCATAAGGTCCCTGTCATACATTAAGTTGGCATCAAAGGTAATGTATCTGGCACTTTCGAAAATACCTGCCAACAGTACATGATCCGGATGGCGATGGGACAGGAAAACATAATCGATATCACTTGTGTTCAGTCCCTCATCACTCAATGCCTGTAACAAGGCTTCCCGGTTGCAACCCGGATCAGTGATGATCTTTTTTTCCTCTTCTGTTATAATCAAACAGACTGTTGAACTGGCCCTCCAACCTTTGTCTAGCTGTATGGCATAACCCTCCACTAAAACCTTAATTTTGGCCATAATTTTAATTTAAGTCTTTTGAATCGAGTATTTCTATAGAATGGAATCTGATAACCAAGCCCAAAATCATTTCAAGCTTGCCTATTTATGGTCTTTAGACGTTCCCAACTATAAAAACATGTTTTCTATCATTTTTTGAACATCCGGGCCATACAATTCAACCTTATGGATCAAACAATTTTCTGGCTATCCTTCTACTAAGGTAGCATCTTTATAAAAGCAATACCGCATGCTACAGGAATCACGTATAAATTTCAAGATATCTGCACTATTCACTATTCCAACATAAACAGCGGCGTCTTTTGGTATTTCAATTTCATAAACAGCGAAAGCCGGGCAAATCCATCATAATATGGCTGGTTACAAATTGGGTAAAAGCAAAATACACATGTGTTTTTATTATTTAATAACAATTCTTACATTTAACCATCTTGCCCTGATTAACTTAAACCTACTTTATTATGAATTCTTCTCAGTCTATCTGGGTTAGGCTATTTGCTTTCACATTTGCGCTGCTTTTCCTTATGTCTTCCTGTAAAAAAGATGAAGTAGACCCTTTGCAAGTAGCATGCTTAGATGATTTTAACTACGACAACGGCACAGATGAAGGGCCTGCGAATTGGCTTTATTACTGTGTGGATGATGGTATTGCAAATGAGTGCGGTAGCACCTCCCGGCAATCTCCTATAAACATCTTTGGAGCCTTGCATAATCCTGTGTTACAGGCTTTGTCCACTGCCTATACCAGTTCAACTACCGAAATCATAAACAATGGCCACACCATCCAATTTAACTATAAGGGAACGGGAACCTTAAGTTTTCAGGGGAGCGACTATGACTTACTACAGTTTCATTTTCATGCCAATAGTGAACATACTGTTGATGGAAATTACAGTCCGTTAGAAGCTCATCTCGTGCATAGAAATGCTTTTGGCAGTCTTAGTGTTATTGGTGTTTTATTCGAAATTGGTGCCGAAAACACTTTTTTAGATCAATTTTTGAGTGAACTGCCAACCGAGGAAGGCGAAATGTATATTGATGCAGATTTAGAGTATCTGGCTTCCGGTCTGTTACCGGCAAACAAGAGTTATTACAATTATGACGGATCGTTAACTACACCTCCATGTTCGGAAATTGTCGAATGGATTGTGATGGAAAACCCAGTTGAAATTTCACAAGCACAATTGGATGTCTTCGCGGAGATTTTAGGGTACAATTTCAGACCGGTACAACCCCTGGGAGAAAGAACCATAGGCTTGTTTACCGAATAAGCTGCCGTTGGAATATAGTATTGCTTCTTCTTTATACCCCAGAGCTCAGGTTATATCGATAAAAAATGTGGAAAATATAGCCGCAGTGGGTAGAAGATCATTGATTAAAAAATTAACGGAGGGTACTCCAGGAATGCCCTCCGTTCTTTTTTGGTTATTTGTAGCGTGAGGGGGACTTGAACCCCCGGCCTCCGGGTTATGAATCCGACGCTCTAACCTGCTGAGCTACCACGCCATAAAATTATTACGTACCAATATGCTTCCCGATCCCGACACAGTATAACTTGTCTGCTTTCCGATATAAGATCTCTCCGCTCGTCGGGAACCTCGCCATATGCCGTAAAAGCGGCTGCAAATATAACCTTTAATTTTTGGTCAATCAAAAATAGACCCTCAAAATTATTCTGATGCTTTTATTTTTTTATCATTTAGAAATATATATATTGTCCGGTATAAACGTGTTATGGGATGAGTGGAAAAATTAAGTTTGAACTCGAGTTCGTCATACAATCTTCACCTCAATTGCTGTATCAATACCTTTCAACACCATCCGGACTTTCCGAATGGTTTGCAGATAACGTCAACTCCAGAGGAGAGACTTTTAATTTTATTTGGGACGGTGCGGAAGAACAAGCGAAGCTGTTAAAACGAAAAAGCGATGAATTCGTAAAATTCGCATGGGAAGACAATGGGGATGAGAGTTTTTTTGAGATGAAAATCATTGTGGACGAGATTACCAAAGATGTCTCCCTGTTCATTACGGATTTTGCTGAAGAAGATGAGATCGATGAGGCAAAAATGCTTTGGGAGAATCAAGTCTCTGATCTAAAACAGGTTCTGGGGTCCAAGTAGCAAATCTATTATTTGAAGTATATTTGGCCTTGAATTTTTCAGGGCTTTTTTTATGGTCAACTACAACGGTAATCTGGTCGGAAACGACAGCAGTTTTTTGAACCACGAGAACAGGGGACTCCGCTATGGAGACGCTTTGTTCGAGACGCTGAGGGTAAAGCAGTCTGGCATACTTTTTTGGGAAGACCATTACTTCCGCCTAATGGCTTCCATGAGAATGCTGCGCATGGAAATTCCTATGGATTTCACTCTGGAGTATCTAAATGAGCAAATCAAACAGACCCTGCAGGCCAACTCTCTTTCAAACAGTGCAGCAAGGGTGCGCCTGACCGTTTTTAGAAATAATGGTGGTCGCTACCTGCCACAGACAAACGAGGTATCCTTTATCATTGAAACGGAGGCACTGGATTCTGAGGAATATACCCTGAATCAGCGGCCCTACGAGATTGAACTTTACAAAGACTATTTTTTGGCCCCGGGATTGCTTTCAGGATTAAAAACGGCGAACAAAGCCATTAATGTTCTTGGTAGTATTTACGCCAAAGAGAATGGTTATCAGAACTGCCTGCTACTGAATGTCAACAAAGAGGTTGTGGAGGCACTTCACGGGAACTTATTTCTGGTTCAGGGACAAAAGATTAAAACCCCTCCCTTGTCTTCAGGATGCCTCAATGGGGTAATGCGAAAGCAGTTAATAGAACTGCTAAAGGCGGATGATACTTACCAATTGGAAGAGGGGACCATTTCTCCATTCGATCTGCAAAAGGCAGATGAACTATTCATAACCAATGTGATAGCTGGTGTTCAGCCGGTCTCAAAATACAGGAAAGCTCAATACAAAAGCATTATGGCCACTGAACTAATACACAGGCTTAACAAAAATCTGGAAAAACTCAGTTCAGATTAGGATTTTCAGGGGCATTGGACCAAAGCAGGTAATCTCCGCCCAGTTGCATCATCTTCTCTTTCCAGAAGGCCGCGGACGACTTCTGTATGATACCGCTTTCGTATTCATTGGGAACAACGATCCACGACTTCGAAAGCAGTTCCTGGTCTAGCTGCAAGGAAGCCCATCCCGAATACCCAAGGAAGAATCGGATATCATTACTGGTGATGGTTCGCTGGTTGATAAGTTCCACAGTTGTATCAAAATCACCTCCCCAGAAGATACCGTCGGAGATCTCTACACTGTTATTGATGAGATGCGGAACTTTGTGAATAAAGTAAAGATTATCCTGTTCTACAGGGCCACCGTTATAAACCTGGAAAGGGACTGTGATCTCCGATACAAGATCACTGATGTCATAGTCAAGGGGTTTATTGAGTATAAAACCCACAGAGCCCTCTTCATTGTGTTCTGCCAGTAAGACCACAGACCTGTTAAAAGAAACGTCTCCGGTTAGAGCCGGTTCGGCAATCAGCAGGCTACCTTTTTTGGGTTTTATTTCAGTCATAGTCTAATGGTTGCTATTAAAAATAAGATAATTCTTATAAATAACAAAAAACAGGTTAAAACAAAAAAAGCGCCCCGTGGATGAGGCGCTTTTTATATATTTTAAGGGTAGATTAGTTTACTGAATTACTCAAATCAGCGCCCGCCTTAAATTTAACCACGTTCTTAGCAGCAATCTGAATTGTTTTACCTGTGGCAGGGTTTCTTCCTTCTCTGGCACTTCTTCTTGAAACAGACCAAGAACCAAAACCTACTAAAGAAACTCTATTTCCACCTTTAAGGGACTTCTCTACGTTGCCCAAAAATGATTCCAATGACTTTTTAGCTGCTGCTTTAGTGATGCCAGCATCAGCTGCCATAGCATCGATTAATTCTGTTTTGTTCATAATTTAATTACATTAATTGTTGTTAAATAATTTAAAACGCTCAAACAAATTTATAGGGATTTGCGATTAACGCAAGTAAAATCAAGGGAAATCGGCTTTTTTGTTGATAACTTGAAACGTTTGTTGATAAAGTGGGACTTTTTTTACGATTCCCGCAGCCCAATAACGGCGGGGCCTCACACCATTTGGGCATTTTTTTCAAGATTGAGCCCATTGAGCAAGTCCGAGACCTGCATCTTCCTTTTTCCAGCCAATTGCATTTCCAGTAGTTGAAGATACCCGTCACGGACCGCCACCCTAAGATCTTTTTTGGTAGTTATAACAGATCCAATCTTAAGTTGGTGATTAGCAGGCACAAAGGTGGAGGAGTAGATCTTAAGCCCCGTCTCTTCCTCCCCGTTGATCAGTGTTGTCCAGGCGGCAGGGTAGGGACTAAGGCCCCTGATATGGTTATAGATATCTTTTCCCGGCTTATTCCAGTTAATTTCACAGGTTTCCTTGTGAATTTTAGGTGCCGATCTTAAATTCCTTCCTTCGGGTTGTACCTTGCTTTCAGCCTGCCCGCTTTCAATAGCCTTAACCGTCTTTAATACCAGCTCCGCGCCCTGATCCATAAGCAGATCGTGCAGGTCACCAGCGTTGGCTTGCTCTGATATCGCTGTGCTTTCCTGGTAAATAATGGCCCCGGTATCTATTTTGTCATCTATAAAAAAGGTGGTAACACCAGTTTCAGTCTCCCCGTTTATTATGGCCCAATTGATGGGAGCTGCCCCCCGATAGTCCGGTAAAAGGGAAGCGTGCAGGTTAAAAGTTCCATATTCGGGCATTTGCCAGACTTCCCTGGGCAACATTCTGAAAGCTACTATTACAAATAGGTCAGCTTTTAGTTCGCTTAGTTCCTCAAGGAAAGCGGGATCTTTTAGCTTTTGGGGTTGTAATACCGGCAAGCCTTGGGCTAAAGCGTATTCCTTAACCGGAGAAGCTTTGATCTTTCTTCCTCTTCCTGCAGGTCTATCAGGTGCGGTAACCACTCCAACAACATCACAGGAATGATCTATCAGTTTTCTCAACGAGGCCACGGCAAAATCCGGGGTGCCCATAAATACGATACGCAATAACTTCATTTAGGTCAGGGTATATTGGTTGTTGTTGTTTATCGATATTTCATCATTCTCCAACAAGTTTCTAAGGGATTCCAGGACAATAGGCTCTTCGAACGGAAGCAACTCGATCAACTGCCGGGAGGATTGCTGTTCCGTAGCCAGTGCGGCGAGGATATGCTTTTCTACCTGTTCCAACAAAGCCTCATCCGTTCTGGTATCTTGCCGGCAAACGTCGCATTTTCCGCAGTCTACCCTGGTTCTTTCCCCGAAGTAGCTCAGCAATTGTCGGTTTCTGCACTTTCGGTTATTGCGGGTATATTCCAGCATCCGCAATAATTGCTCCTTTCTTATTTCCTGATGCTTACGCACCTTTTTTGCAAAGATATTGATGGTCCTGTCATCTTCACGAGGAACGAGAAAGGTAACTTCCAGATCCCGGTTTTTGGATTTCAGATCAAGTATTCCGTCTTTTTGAAGTTGTTCAAGGGATCGAAGAACATCCTCTTCACCCAGCCCGGACTTTTTGGCGAGAAGCGAAACATTTATCGGTGTTTCGAAATCGAAAACGCCTCCATAAGTCCTCAGTAATATTTGTACGGTGTCCGTTAGGCCGGGATTATTTTCCAGATAGGACCAGAGCTCCTTTTTACCACAAGTGAATTTAACCGTGGTCTTTCGTGAAAAATTAGGGGACAATGCGATTACAGAATTCTGGTCTAACAGCCTCAGTCCATTATAGGTCAATTTTCCGGAAAGCCCGTATCTATCGCAAAACTCATCAAATCTAAACTGAAAGGGTTTAGACTCCAGGGCCCCGTAAGGGATCTGAAAGAAGTTGTTGAGCTTAATGTATAACTTCTTCAGGAAAGCGGGTTCCGGGATGCTGCTGAGGAACTGATCCATTAGCCGATGTTCGTCTGTCTTATTGGTCAGCAGCACAGCCCTGGCAGGCATACCGTCCCTCCCGGCTCTTCCGGCCTCCTGGAAGTAGTTTTCTATACTCTCAGGAATGTGGTAATGAACCACCAGATCCACATTCGGGTTGTCTATGCCCATTCCAAAGGCGTTCGTGGCAACCATGATCCTGTGGGTGCCGTTTAACCAAAGATCCAACTTCTTTTTTTTCTCCTGGGACGGAATTCCTCCGTGATAGTAGGATGCAGATATTCCCTTACTGTTAAGGAAGTGGGAGATCTCCACAGAAGACCTCCTGCTATTGACATATACAATACCACTTCGTTCGCTTTCCGTACAGAGTCTGGTCAGCCGATAGTTCTTGTCTTCTTCAACGCATACGGTGTAGGTTAGGTTACTCCTGGAGAAAGAATCTTTGAATACACCGGGATCTCTCAAATCCAAATGATCCATAATATCTCTGGAAACCCTTTCGGTTGCTGTTGCTGTAAGGGCTATGAAAGGTACTCCTTCGGCCAACTCCCGCAATACCTTGCACTGCAGATAGGCCGGCCTGAAATCGTGACCCCATTGGGAGATACAATGCGCTTCGTCTATGGCTACAAGGCTGACTTTCATTTGACTGATCTTCTCAAGGATCAATTCCTGTTGCAGCCTTTCCGGTGAGAGATATAAGAACTTGTAATTTCCGTACAAACAGTTGTCCAGGAGGTTAACTAACTCCTGAAACGGAATACCCCCTGTAAGGGCTATAGCCTTGATCCCCCTTTTTTTGAGTGAAGCTACCTGGTCCTGGATTAAGGCGATAAGGGGTGAGACCACTATACAAATACCTTCCATGCTCAGTGCCGGGATCTGATAACATACGGATTTACCCCCGCCGGTCGGCAAAAGGGCCAGCACGTCCTTCCCGCTCATCACAGATTGTATGATGGATTCCTGGGACCCCCTGAAGTTTTCGTAACCCCAGTGTTTCTTTAATAGGGATTGCGGATCCGCGATCATCTTATACCAGTTTTAATTGGTTTAAAACAAATGCAGTGCGCTCGGCAACCGTACCTTTTGGTATCACTACAGCCTGGTATCCGTATTTGGAATAGGTATCTTCCAAATGCCGGTGAATTTGAAGGGCTTCCTCATAACTTTCCAAACGCTCGTTATCCGATATATAGATCTCTTTCCAGGGAGGTACAATGAGAACCATGTCATAACGGTGTGCTTCGCAGGCTTTCTCAAAATAAGCCTCATAGGGTTGACTGAAATAATCCATATATGCCAGCACGTCAGGGATTCCCCGGTCGTAAAAGACTACATCTCCTTTGTTGGCTGCACCTTCCTCAAAATGAGTAATACGTCCCTGAAGTATTTTCTGATTGAATTGGTACGGGTCAGAAACAAAGGCTAGTGGATTAGTACTGAACTCTTTCTCATTTTCCTGTTTTTTTGCCTGCATCGTCATCGTTCTGATAATTTCGTGAAAGCAATAAAAACCATTGGTTTCCAACTCATTCACTATAGAGGTCTTTCCGGATCCCGGACCGCCTGTAATGGCAATTCTTTTCGGTTTCAAACGCGCTGATTATGTAGACAAAAGTAATCAATAGCAATAAGCTTAAAAAATTTAGGTCGAAGGTGTATATTTGCAAAAACGATGCGATGGATAGCGAGAAAACCGAGGAATTTTACGATAGGCTAAAGGAAGAATTACTTCAAAATACAGATTGGCCATCGGACTATCTCTACAAGTTCATAATACCAACCGATCAGGAAAAGATCAGCCAGATACATCAGATTTTTGACAATACCGGAGCCGTAATCGAATCCAAACAGTCGCGAAAGGGAAAATACACCAGTATATCAGTTACTGTGCATCTTGCAGGTCCTGAAGAAGTCATTCTCAAGTACAAGGAGGTTGGCAAGATTGAGGGTGTAATATCTCTTTAAAATGGTATTTGTGGTATAATTTTGTTATTTTGCAGGCGTTATACACTTACCGCTTTTCGAAGTACATAAGCATAAACTTTTTAATTTGAATTTAGTAGAAAACCTAGAATACAATACGGAGCGTCCTAAGCTCTTTATTCCGGAATATGGTCGTCATTTTCAAAAAATGGTAGACTATGCAGTATCCATAGAAGACAAAGAAGAACGCAACCGGGTCGCAAAGGCCATAATTAGCGTCATGGGAAATCTTCAGCCGCATCTTCGCGACGTGCCTGATTTTCAACATAAATTATGGGATCAATTGTTCATCATGGCCGATTTTAAATTGGATGTGGACTCTCCCTTTCCTATTACAACCAAAGAGATGTTGCAGCAAAGGCCAGACCCGCTGGAGTATCCCCAGAACCATCCAAAGTACAGGTTTTACGGGAATAACATCAAACGAATGATCGATGTTGCCATCAAATGGGAGAAAGGGGATAAGAGATCCGGCCTGGAGTACGCCATCGCCAATCATATGAAAAAATGTTATCTGAATTGGAATAAGGACAGCGTGGATGACCAGGTGATCTTTCAGCATTTATATGAATTAAGCGATGGCCAGATTGACCTGGCTTCTGATGGAGAAAATCTCACAGATAGCGGACAATTCCTTAAAAACAGATTGCCAAAATCCAGTCGCAGCAGCTCCGGAAAGAAAAGTCAAAGGAATAATAACCGTGGTAAGAAACGGTTCTAATTTTTTCGTCCTCTCATGGGTACATTTATTATAGAGGGTGGGCATACGCTCCATGGCGAGATAACCCCTCAGGGCGCAAAGAATGAGGCACTACAGATCCTTTGTGCGGTTCTCCTGACACCCGAAGAAGTTACCATTCACAATATTCCGGATATCGTTGATGTAAATAAACTAATTGATTTGTTGGACAGCCTGGGCGTCAATGTAAATAAACTTGGGAAAGGATCTTATACATTCCAGGCGGATGCTGTCAATCTGGACTTTCTGGAGTCCGAACAATTCAAAATAGACGGTAGAGGGTTGAGGGGGTCCATCATGCTTGTCGGACCATTGCTGGCACGTTTCGGAAGAGGTTATATCCCTAAACCCGGAGGCGACAAAATAGGCCGTAGAAGGCTGGATACCCACTTTGAGGGATTCATGAAACTGGGAGCACAATTCCGTTACAACAGTGAAGAACATTTCTACGGGGTAGAGTCGGATAAGCTGAAAGGTACCTATATGCTGCTGGATGAGGCCTCAGTTACCGGGACTGCAAATATTGTTATGGCTGCGGTACTTGCTGAAGGCACAACAACCATCTACAACGCGGCCTGTGAACCTTATCTTCAGCAATTGTGCAAAATGCTCAACAGAATGGGGGCACAGATCTCCGGCATAGGTTCTAATCTTCTGGTAATTGAAGGAGTAACGGAATTGGGAGGTACTGAACACCGAATGCTTCCTGATATGATCGAGATTGGCAGTTGGATAGGCTTAGCCGCTATGACTCGTAGCGAACTCACTATTAAAGATGTCAGTTGGGACGATCTGGGGCAAATTCCCGCGGTTTTCAGAAAACTTGGGATTCAGCTGGAACGTCGTGAAGACGATATCTTCATCCCTAAGCATTCAGAGGGCTACGAAATACAGAATTATATAGACGGATCCATTCTTACGATTGCCGATGCGCCATGGCCGGGGCTTACTCCGGACTTACTGAGTATAATTTTGGTAATGGCCACCCAGGCCAAAGGCGAAGTGGTGATCCATCAGAAAATGTTCGAAAGTCGTTTGTTCTTCGTTGATAAATTAATCGATATGGGTGCCAAGATCATCCTTTGTGATCCGCACAGAGCTACGGTGATCGGTCACAACTTCAGATCCACCCTCAAAGCGACTACTATGGTATCGCCGGATATCAGGGCGGGAGTTTCCCTTCTTATTGCGGCATTGTCTGCCAAAGGGACCTCTACTATTCATAACATAGAGCAGATAGACCGGGGTTACGAAGATATTGACACCCGACTCAGGGCCATTGGCGCCAATATTATCAGACAGTAAAACTTTCTTGGATTTCTGCAGGTTGCTGCCCTAGGGCCTTACTTCATTTCCATCCGGATATCGGGCAAAACGGCCTTCAGATTTATCGTGGACGTTATCATGATGTGGCCACGGCCAACCCCCGAACTGTGTAATTCTGTATTCCTCCATAGCTTGTTGGATCTCCTTTTGCGTATTCATAACGAAGGGTCCGTACTTTGCGACTGGCTCGGCGATAGGCTTTCCTTCCAATAGAAGAAAACCTGAGCTACGGTCGCCGTTTTTAAGGGTTATCGTGTGTTCCGGATGTAGTTCTATACCGGTATTTACTGAGATCTGCTCATCCAGTAACTGTGCTTTATCACCCTCGTAATAATACAATGTGCGGTTAACTCCTGCGGCTGCAGGGATACTAAATGTTGCATTGGGATCCAACAAGAGGTTCCAGATGGATACCTGGTTTTCCGGGTTTGCAGCCCATGAGTCCGGGGCAGGTGCAGGGGCTTCAGTGGACTGATATGCTCCGGCTATCAGTTTTAAAGAGGCTCCATCCTCCTTTAATACCGGAATATCTTCGTGCCACAACATCTTAAAATGAGGGTCGGCAAATTTACTTTGAGCCGGTAAATTAAGCCAGATCTGAAAGAGCTCCAATGGGTTATCCCTTTCTGTCTGGAGCAAAGGGAACATTTCTGAATGTTGCACGCCCCTCCCGGCCGTCATCCATTGAACATCACCCTCTCCAAAGCGTCCGGCTGCACCGAGAGAGTCTGAATGATCGCAAAAGCCTTTATTTACAATAGTAATAGTCTCAAATCCACGATGTGGATGCGCCGGAAATCCCGGAACTGTAAGCCCATGGTACATGCGCCATCCATCTTTGATGACAAAATCGTTTCCGAGATTCCTTCCCTCCAGGGAAACGGCAGGTTCCATCTCCTCATTGCCTTTGGGATAGTGGTCCAGATGATAAACACAAAAAAGAAAGGGATCCTGAGTTTCCCAGGGAAAGCCCAGGGGGAAAATTCGTTTTACAGCAGAGTTCATAGCAAATAGTTAAATTTTCATATTAATTTTCTTCATAAGAAACGAAGGCGAACCGCTCTCCATCAGGGGACCAGGAGGGAACATTTATGGTACCCTGCCCACCAGTAAATGTGCATAGCGTTTGGATATTTTTTGTCTTTAGATCGAACAACCTCAGGGCCACTTCTTTCATAGGGGGGTGGCGGTCTCCCTGGTCTTCCAGATAAGCTATATAGACAAAATGTTCTCGGGTGGGTGAAGGGTGTGCGAACCAGTTGGAATAGGAATCATTTGTAAGCTGTTCCTTCTGGCTACCGTCCGGACTCATCCTCCAGATCTCCATCTTTCCGGATTCCATGGAGTTGTAATAAATGTATTTTCCATCCGGACTGTATTCGGGACCATCGTCCAGCCCTGGAGCTGTGGTTAAGCGAGTTTCTTCTCCGCCAACCGCAGGAATGCGGTAGATATCGTAATCCCCGTTTCGCCTGGCAGTGTATACCAGATACTTTCCGTCCGGAGACCAGCCGTGCCAGTATGATGGGTAATCCGGTGTGATGAGTTTAGGTGTTCCTCCTTCTACCGGGAGGGTATAAATACGGGATGTTCCCCCGGAAACACCCTCTATCTTATCATTATTGCTTATAGCCAGGGTTCTGCCGTCTGGTGATATTCCATGATCATTGTTGCATCGGTCTGCCTGTCCTGTAGGGATGTGTATTTTTTTTGGGTTTTGTAAGGGTAATTTATAGAGAAGCCCATTCTGATTAAAGATCAGGTAACTGCCGTCGGTACTCCAGTTAGGCGCTTCAAAATGATCTTTTTCCTCATAAATTACCTCCCTTGTGCCTGAGGTAATATTATAGATTTCCAATTTAGATGTCAGCTGCTTTTCTTGAGCCTTACCCTTATGCATAACCAAAATTGTTAGTAGCATTAATATTTTAAAGCTGATTTTATTCATTGCTCTTCCGATTCAAAATTTTTTACCACACGACAGGGGTTACCCAATGCCAGTACATTATCCGGAATATCCTTGGTGACAACAGCTCCGGCACCGATAGTTACGTTGTCGCCTATGGTGACACCAGGAAGTATGACTGAATTCCCGCCGATCCAGGCATTTTTGCCAATAGTTACCGGTTTGGTATAGGTAACATAAGAAGTTCTTCCTTCCGAAGTCTGGATTCTCTCCCTCGGATCGACCGGGTGAGCTGAGGTGTAGATCTGCACATAAGGTGCTATCAGGCCATTTTCCCCAATGGTAATGAAATTATCATCGAGAAAGAAACAATTCGCGTTAACGAAGGTATTGGCACCTATGGAGATATTTTCACCGTAATCACAATAAAAAGGGGCCTCAATCCAAACGCCTTCCCCTTTGTATTTGAGGAGTTTATTCAGAATCTCGTTCCGCTTCTGTCTGTTTTCTGAATTGAGCCGGTTGTATTCGCTAAAGAGTTTTCTCGCCCGGTGATACATGGCAATTAGCTCCCTGTCCCTTGAATTATAGGGAAGTCCTTTAAGCATTTTTTCCTTTTCGGTCATTCGGAAAATATTAGGCCGCCTTACTATGTTAAGACCTTTGAAGTCAACAACAAGAAGGTTAGAGCGCCGATGGTTCTCACGACTCCAATTCTTTCAATCTTTGAATCCAATAGTGTTATGGGTTCCGTCGCAGTAGGGTTTGGTTTCCGATGCTCCGCAACGGCAGAAAGCGGTGCTTCTTTTCTTGGCTTCCTGGCTGCCATCAGCCAGCTTTACCTCCAATTCACCCTGTACGATCAACGGCCCGTTAGGGATTACTTCTACCTTGGCACCCTCCATTGCCGTCTTTTGTTCCTGCTTATTTTCTCCTTTGATATAATAACTCAGAGCGCCTGATGGACACAGGTCTATTTGCGATTTCAAGGCATCCGTGGAAGCATTCTCAGCTTTGATCCAGGGTTTCGCATTAGGGTCGTAGACTTCGGGAAGTGTTTGAACACAAATGCCCGAATGTATACACTTCTTGGGTTTCCATACAACAGTAAGCTCTCCGTTAGAATACTCCTTTATAATTTCTCTTTCCGACATAATTACGCGATGTTTATTCCTTTTAAAACTAGTTTTTTCCATTCCGGATGTCGCTTTATATAAAGCGCGACAAAGGGGCAAAGGGGTACCAGTGTCAGCTCTTGTTTTTCAACATCCTCCAGGGCCGCCTTAACCAAAGCTGTTCCTATTCCCCTTCCCTCAAGCCCCTTTGGGACTTCCGTATGGGTGAGGTAGATCTTGTCCCTGGCTTTGATATATTCAATTCTCGGTACCGTTCCATCAACATGGAATTCGTACTGTTTTGCGGCTTCGTTGTCTATTAGTTCATAGTTTTTCATAGCATTTATTTAATTGTTCCCAACAGGCGGAGGTCCTTCAGGCACAATGGCCTCATAAGTTTCAGAACCTTTCCTTTCCAGATATTCAGCATTTACTTTTTGTACCAGTTTAGGGTCTTCAAAGAGGTCTACCATGGTCATGGCCATGGCTTTTGCAGCATAGGACATGCCCTTGTGTCCTATACTCATTCCACCACAGGCTACTACGGCCCAGGAGTGCCATGGCGTATCTTTTGGAGCAGTTGTTACGCTAAGGTTAATATTGGGTACATTCCAACTTACATCACCGACATCCGTGGATCCGCCTCCCGGATGTTCCTTGGTGGTTTCCAGGCTGGAAATTGCCGAATCCAGGCCCAACTGTGGCTTGCCTGTGACTTCCTGAATCTTTTTGCCAAACGCGATCTCCTTCTCAGTATAGGTAATAGGACCAAGTAACTCCAGATTCTTCTGCATGATCTCGCCACCCGCGCGGTTGACCAGGACCTCGTAGATTCCCGAGATCAAAGAGATCTTATAGTCCACGTTGGCAAGGATAGCCGCACCCTCTGCCATTTTTTGTACTCTTTCATATACCGGCATCATACCACTTCTTTTGGTATCCCTGACCCTGACCCAGAGTTTGCTGTAATCCGGGACAACATTAACCACCTGGCCTCCGTCCTGTATGTGATAGTGTATCCTTACGGTAGGTTTGATATGCTCTCTGTAGTAATTGATCCCGGCCGTATATAGCTCAAGCGCGTCTGAGGCGCTGCGGCCGTTCCAGGGGTCCGCTGATGCATGCGCCGCCTGCCCGAAAAACTCCACTTTAAAGTCGACCAACGCCAGGGAACTCTGCACATCAGCCTTGGTGGAGGCTCCGGGATGCCAGCTCAAGTTGACATCGACACCATCCCAAAGCCCTTCCCGGACCATCCATATCTTTCCAAAGTATTTTTCCTCCGAAGGTGTGCCGAAGAACTTTACAGTACCCTTGAGTTTTCCCTGCTCAATTAGTTCCTTTACCGCAATGGCCGCACCTAGGCTTCCCGCTCCAAAAAGGTTATGACCACAGCCATGGCCTGCGGCGCCTTCTGCAAGAGCTTCTTTTGTGGGTTGAGCCTTTTGAGAGATACCCGGAAGCGCATCGAATTCCCCTAAAACACTAATAACAGGCTTCCCACTGCCATAAGTGGCTACAAAAGCTGTGGGCATTTCTGCGACACCTCTTTCCACATTAAAACCATTGGCCTCTGCGTAGTCTGCCAATATTCTGGATGACTCATCTTCTTCAAACGCCGTTTCAGCAAGAGCCCATATAGAGTCGCTTATTGCTATTAGTGAGGACTCGTGCTTTTCCACACTGGCAATTGCCCCTTTCTTATTCTTACTTAGTTTTTGGGAATGTATGCTGGTACCAAAGATCAGCAATAACCCGATTAATGCCCATTTTCTCATTGTTGTGTATTTGAATTAGCCATTATATTTCTTGTCATAGTATTCATAGGATGTCGTTATCAGTTCTGTCAAAACCTCAAGATCAACATCTGCCAGTTTTTTTACATACAGGCAGGACTTGCCGGTTTTATACTTACCCAGTTTTTCCATGAGATAATCATATCGGTTGAATCCAGACATAATGTACATGGTCAGGTTCTGTTTTCTTGGAGAGAATCCTGTGAGTAACATATCGCCCTCTCGCCCTGAATCGTATTTGTAGTGATAACTTCCAAAACCAACTATACTTGGCCCCCACATAACCGCTTCTTTGCCGGTGATTTTTTTCATCAATTCCAGCAGTTTATAGCTATCTTCTTTTTTTTGTGGATCTTCTACAGCCTCCAAAAATGCGGTTACAGAAGCGTTGTTGGGGATCGTTTTGTTTTGGGCCATATAGCGGAAGTTTTGCTGCTTTCTAAAATACTGAATTTTCCGCTTATCCCAAGGCCTAATTAAGGCCGGTTTAAGCAAAAAAAGCCATTGTTAAGCAAAAGCGACTTTAATATCAGGCCAGGGCCTCCTTATAGGTTCTGAGACAGCGTTCCCGAGCCATTTTGTGGTCCACCATTTTATCCGGATAGCTAAATTCCTGAAGTTCAGGTACCCATTTGTTGATGTAGGTTTTGTCCGGGTCGAATTTTTCCACTTGGGTCATAGGGTTGAAGATCCTGAAATAGGGTGCAGCATCCACACCGCTACCGGCGGCCCATTGCCAGTTTCCAACATTGCTGGCCATTTCGTAATCCAGAAGCTTTTCCGCGAAGTAGGCCTCTCCCCATCGCCAGTCAATAAGCAGGTGTTTGCAAAGAAAACTGGCCACCAGCATGCGTACCCTGTTGTGCATATACCCCGTGGCATTTAGCTCGCGCATCCCGGCATCTACAAGGGCATATCCCGTCTCTCCGTTTTTCCACAACTCGAATTCGGAAGTATCGTTCCGCCATTGGATCCTATCGTATTGTGGTTTGAATGCCTTATGGACAGTATCCGGAAAATGCCAAAGGATCTGCATAAAGAATTCCCGCCAGATCAGTTCATTCCAAAACACTTCGTTTTCAGAGGAGACCGCCTTTTTGATCATTTCCCGCACGGAGACCGTACCAAAGCGCAAATGCGGTCCCAGTCGCGATGTGCCCTTATCCAAACCCGGGAAGTTCCGTGTCGCTTCGTAATTGGATATTAGTTCCTGGTCTGTGTGGTATTCCGGTACTTGTATGGTGGATTCATTAAAGCCTATTTGTTCCAAAGTAAGGAACGGAAGTTCCGAACTGTCATAAAAATTGGCCGCTTTGGCACTTAAAGGGAACGAACTCAAAGGCTGCTCTTTGGCAAACTGTAGCTTCCATCTTTTCATATATGGAGTGTAGACAACATAGGGGTTTCCGTCGTCCTTAACAATCTCGTCTTCCTCGAAGATGACCTGGTCCTTATAGGTACGGAAAGGAATGTCCAGATCCTGGAAGTACGATGCTACGGATTCATCCCTGGTCCTGGCATAAGGCTCGTAATCTCTGTTGGTAAATACTTCCCTGATAAGAAATTCTGAGCTCAGTTTTTGGAGAACTTCCAGGGGTTGTCCAAAATACACGGCAACACCCTTGCCATTCAGTTTTTTTATTTCCGTGTCTAGTTGTTGAACCCGATTGTGAATAAAATTTACCCTTGCATCATGTCTAGGCAAGCTACTCAGTATTTCCGAATCAAAAATAAATATTGGCAATACGGGATACCCGGAATTAAGGGCGTGATAAAGACCAACATTATCCCGGATCCTTAGATCTCTTCTAAACCAGAAAAGCGCTATTTCAGGCTGCATCAATTGACATTCAGATTAGAGAGGCCACCATCCACTCCTACAACCTCACCGCTCATCCAGTCACTGTCCTCACCCAGGAGAAACCGGGCGCATTTTGCAATATCACGCGGTGAACCAATTCTTTTAAGCGGATGGCGCAAGGCCATGAGTTCCCTTTTCTTATCGTTACTCAGCAAACGCCCGGCCAGCGGAGTATCTACCAGTGAAGGAGCGATGACGTTTACCCTGAGATCAGGAGCGTATTCTGCCGCCAGGGACCTCGCAAATCCCTCGACCGCGCCTTTGGCCGCCGCGACACTGGTGTGGAAAGGCATTCCGGTCCCAGTCGCCACAGTACTGAAGAAAACCATGGATGCTCCTTTGGCCATTTTCGGCATGATTTCCCGAACGGTCTTGACCAGTCCAAAGAAATTTACCTCCATATCCTTTTGAAATACCTCTAAGCCCATCATTTTAAGTGGCTTCAGGTTGATGGAACCCGGGCAATATACAAATCCATGGATCTCAGAAGGGATCTGCTGCTGTACCAGGGTATCCGCCAGAACATCAAAGCGTATGTGCTGAACATCCAGGTTCTCGAGGCCTTCTGAGGTTCGGGAACATACAAAGACATTGTGATCCTTACTGAGCAACTCTGCAATGGAGTATCCGATACCGTAGGATCCTCCGATAAGTAAAATATTTTTTCGCATATCTATATGGTCTGGAAAGTAATGGTTTTGGGTGCTCCCGGGACTGATCCAAAGAGCTCAATTAGTTTTTGTTCTCTATAGTTAAAAATGCCTTCTAATTGTTTCTTAACCAATATTGGATGCATCAACTGCCCGAGGATCCCAAAAGGCAATTTGTAATCAATGATATCCTCCATCTCCACACCCTCTTCTACCGGCTTTAAAAAATGCTTATGATGCCAAAGGGCGTAGGGACCGAAACGTTGTTCGTCCACAAAATACTCCCCGTGCTTTACATGGGTAATCTCAGTGACCCATCTTGTGCTATATCCGGCAAAGGGAGATACCTCGTATTGTATGATCTGGCCCGGGAACATGGAACGCTCTACACCTGACAAAATATTAAATTTCATTTTATCCGGCGTTATAACTTTTAGATTTGCTGGATTGGACAAAAACTCCCAGGCTCTCTCTATTGTAATAGGCAGGGTTTGCTTCGCTGATAATCGGTAAAGTTTCACAAAAAAAGTTTTGACAAATTTACGAAGATTTTGTTTAATATATAATTAAATACGTTAAACAAAACTCAAAATAACCGGGCTCAGGTCCTTAATCTTATAGCATTCAATACCTTCTTACCGGGAGTAGCGTCCTACAGGTTTGGTGAGGGGGTCTTCTTTTTGTAATTTCCCCTGTCATGCTGCTCAAACCCCACCTCTGGATGTTCTTTATGGGCATCGGCTTTTGTGCCTCTCAGGAAATTGTTTCCTCCAGGGGAGATTTACCTTCTGCTGTACAGGAAACCTCTGGTCTGATCTTTCATAATGGGAAGTTAGTGACCCATAACGACTCCGGGGACGAAGCCGTGCTCTATGAGATCGATACGACAGACCTGGCCATAAGCCGTATGGTAACCCTTGATAATGCGAATCATACGGATTGGGAAGATATTACAGCAGACGAAAGCTATATCTACGTAGGAGACATTGGGAACAATCTGGGTGATCGTACCGAATTAACCGTGTACAGGATCGCAAAGGAGGACTATGACGTTTCAGACAATGTAACTGCAGAGGCCATTAAATTTTCTTATGAGGATGAGCCCGACTTTATGGAAGGGGAGGAACCTGCTTGGGATGCCGAAGCCCTTGTAGCCTATAAGGAAGAACTTCTGATCTTTACCAAACAGCCGCAGGATGGCAACACAGGGGTTTACAGCATACCCAAGGTCCCTGGCAACCATACCGCGAGAAGGATAGCCGGCTATAACGCCAATGGCCTGATAACCGGCGCCACATTCAATGCCTCTGAATCTGAGTTGTATCTTGTAGGATACAGCATTCAATTGGTTCCCTTTCTTGTCCGCATACCAGATCTAAACGGGGATTTCAATTTTACGACCGGAACGGAAAGACTACAGCTGACATTGAACTTCGGACAGGTTGAAGCTATTACCCATAGTTCAGGGAATCAATACTATTTGAGTTCGGAAAGGTTCTCCAGTGAACAGCCTCCCATAAACAGTAGCGCTCAGCTTTTTTATTACACACCTGCCGCTGATCCGGGGGAAGAACCGGAGGAAGAAACGCCGGAAGAAGACGAGGAAAGTGTGGCGGAAGACCCTGACAATGTTCAGGAGTCCACTTCTTTCATTCTGTATCGGGAGCCTGGGTCCAACGTCCTGAAATACACTGTCCCACCGGATAACACGGTTTTCGGAAGAGCTCTTTTTGACACTACCGGAAGGAGGGTACGCTTTACTCATGGAATAGATATCAGGACCAATGCCATAGACCTTACGGGATTGCGGGGAGGCGTTTACTATCTTAGTTTGTATCTCTCGGGCGAAACCGTTTCCAAACCGTTTGCTTTTAACTGAATTGCCGTCATTCACTCTTGTTATTTAAGTATTTGTTAACAGCCAGCCCACCCCTTTATTTTTAGATTTGTGGCATAACATAAACTGTTACAAAATGAGAAAGCTAACTATTTTAATTTGCGCTGCCTTGGTGTCATTTTCACTACAAGGGCAGCTAACAACACCCCAACCCAGCCCGGAAGGAAAAGTGTATCAAAAAGTCGGGCTAACAGACGTAAAAGTTAAGTATTCGCGCCCTTCAATGCGTGGAAGGACCATTTTTGGGAATTTGGTTCCAACGGACAAACTGTGGCGTACAGGTGCCAACAAGAACTCAACCATCTCATTTAGTGATGACGTGGTTATTGATGGACAAACGCTAAAAGCCGGCTCTTATGCCATCTACACCAAGCCAGGAGCAACTTCCTGGGAAGTACTATTCTATACAGAAACCGAAAACTGGGGTGTACCACAGGACTGGGATGACAGCAAGGTAGCGGCCAAAACTACAGCTGAGGTTTATACCATGCCTATGGATGTTCAAACATTTACCATGACTTTGGACGACCTGCACAACAACGGTGCTACCCTGGGTATTCTCTGGGAGAAGACTTATGTAGGGGTACCATTCACTGTGCCTACAGCGGATAAAGCTGTAAAGAGCATTGAAGCCGTTATGAGCGGACCATCAGCGGGGGATTATTACGCAGCCGCTTCCTATTATTTTGAAGAAGGAAAAGACCTGGAAAAAGCCAAAGAATGGATAGATAAGGCCGTTTCCATGAACGATAAGGCCTTCTGGGTAATGAGAAGACAAGCGCTGATCTACGCTAAAATGGGCGATAAAAAAGGTGCTATCGAAGCTGCGAAGAGATCAATGGAAGTTGCTGAAGCAGCAGGTAATGCAGACTATGTTAAGATGAATAAGGATTCCCTTAAAGAATGGGGAGCTTTATAAGATTCCGAAAATAAGGCAGAATAAAGAGACTGTCTGTAAGGGCGGTCTCTTTTATTTTGGCTTGGATCATATTGCTTAGCGGAGATATTACCTTCTGGACCTTTAAATGAATGTAAATATTTCTGTTTATTCGCAATGGTAATATGGATTCGATGCCAAATATCATGTTCAGCAGAGCAGAACAATGGATTTCCTTAAGTTTCGAAGACGGGTTCTTAAACCTCATTTATTGCGGGGATAGCTGGTCTTTATCCCAAAAACTGGTCACTACAGCCTGTAAACCGGAAGTCTAAAGAAGAAAAAATCAGTCCCCCTCAACTACCTTCTTTTCAATATCACTAAAATATTCGCTTTTAAGTGGATCTTGTCCTTTTGGCTGGGATTATCACCGTTATTTCTTTGGTTCTACTTTAGGAACTTTTCCTGGCAATACTGTCGAATGTATTGGTTCTTCACATTAATGTGTCCAATTTATAACAAAGGATAAAGTATAAAAGGGGTATATAAGGTCATAATTGGATAGCATAAGGTATGTATGCCCAATTCCGACTTACCTCCGCAGTTACGGTCGGACAAATAGACCAATATGAGCCAAAATCCTTCCGGTCTTACCACTTATTTTCAAATACCCTCATATACTACTTTGTTTTTATCGAACAGGCCTTAAGCAAATACATTAGTCCCTTAACTAACTCAAAAATTCACGATTTAATGGAAATGAAGAGAAAATGGACTACGGTATCCTTTTGGGTCTTGTCTATACTATTTTCCTTTGGACAGGAAAAAACAATTTCGGGCAAGGTCACGGACTCCAACAATCTCCCTTTACCCGGTGTAACGGTGATAATTGAAGGAACTACCCGTGGTGTGCAAACAGATTTCGATGGGAATTATTCCATCAGGGCCAGTAACGGAGAAACATTGCTATTTACCTACATTGGGAAAAGGGATGTAAGTAGCATCATTGGTGCTTCCAATGTGATTAATGTCATGATGGAAGAGAGCGCCGAGGCTTTGGAGGAAGTCGTTGTTACCGCTTATGGAACCTCAAGGAAAGAAGACTTTACCGGCTCTGCCAATGTGGTCCGAGCGACAGACTTTGAACTCAGGGCGGCCACTTCACCAATTACGGCCCTTGAAGGTGCGGCCACTGGTGTGCAGATTATTTCTTCTTCAGGACAACCTGGCTCCGGGCCTGGTATTGTGATCAGGGGCGTAGGTACTTTGAACGGTGTGACAGCTCCACTTTATATTGTTGATGGGATGCAATTTGAAGGCTCCCTGGCAAGCATCAACCAGGATGATATACAATCGATGACAGTACTTAAGGATGCTGCTTCCACAGCCCTGTATGGTAGCCGTGCTTCCAACGGGGTCGTAATCATCACTACAAAGAAAGGTAGACAAGATTCGCCGGTCAGGGTAAACTTTTCTTCACAATATGGTTTTATAACACAGGCAATTGATGAGTACGACTTTGTGAGTCCGGGCCAGTACTACGAACTCATGTGGGAAGCCTACAAAAACGCCTTGGGAGGTGACGCCGTTGAGGCCTCGGCCACTATTTATAGCAGACTGGGTTACAATCCTTTTAATGTGGCCAATGACGCCATTGTTGATACCAATGGAAATTTAAACCCTAATGCTCAAGTCGTCTATCAGAGTTTAAACTGGTACGATGTACTGGAGAGAACAGGAAGCAGGAAGAATCATTCCCTGAGTATTACAGGTGGTAGCCAAAGGAGCCAGGTCTTCTTTTCCGCTTCCTATCTAAAGGAAGATGGATATGTAATCGAAAGTGATTTCGAGAGACTTACCACACGATTGAATGCCGATTTTGACGCGGCAGATTGGCTTAAGGTGGGCGGAAGTGTTAACCTTACTTTTGCGGAAACGAACGGCCCCGATGGCGCAGGAACAACCAGTATCGTAAATCCCTTTGGCTTTGCAAAGGACATGGGTTCCATTTATCCTGTGTATCTGGAAGATACCAATGGGGATTATGTTCTCGATGCCGAAGGGCAGCGGCAATTTGATCTGGGTGAGGGTTATTCGGATTACAATATACAATCTCGCCCCAATAATCCCGGTCGACATGCAATCGCCGAGGCGATATTTAATGATAACCTCGATCGAACGAATACCATAGGTTTTAGGTACTATGCGGATATTCGACTGTTAGACGGGCTTAACTTTAAAGTAAACTATGGGCAGGATATTCAGGACGGTATTGATAAAGAGTACGAGAACAATATAGTAGGTGATGGGGCTCCTACCGGAAGATATGGTGAGACAAGGTTCAGAAGAACAGTGGAGAATTTCAACCAGATCCTCACTTACAATAGGTCCATCAACAATGTTCATAACGTTGATCTTACACTTGGCCACGAGAGCTTTGACCGGAATTACTCTGAAAACAGCGGTTTATCAAATACCCAGACAGCGGAGGGGATATATGAGTTCGTTAACTTTTCCGTACCTACAGACTTAAGTGGTTATACATCCGATAAAACCCTGGAGGGATATTTTGCGAGACTTAACTATAATTTTGACAACAAGTATTATCTGAGTGCTTCGGCACGTAGGGACGGTAGCTCCGTGTTTGACCAGGACGTCCGCTGGGGTAACTTTTACTCCATTGGCGGTTCCTGGAGGGTAGACCAGGAAAATTTCATGGAGAATATTGGTTTCATAAACCAATTGAAGATCCGCGGTTCTTACGGTGAGGTAGGGAATGACAGACTATTGGTATCAGGTTCCACCACCCGCCAGGATTTCTATATCTCCCAGCCCCGCTATGAGATTACCTCCAATGCCGGCGCACCGGCCATATTTTGGTCTAATTTAGGAAACTCTACGCTGACCTGGGAAGCTTCGGAAAATTGGGACCTGGCTGTAGAGTTTGGTTTGTTTAACAACTTCCTTGACGGAACTTTCGAGTATTATAACAAGACATCCTCAGACCTTCTGTACAACCTTCCAATAGCACTTTCGAACGGTCTGAACGAAAAACCTGAGAATATCGGAACAATAGTCAATGACGGATACGAACTTTCGCTGACGGGTCACATGATAAATACGGCGAACTTTAAATGGGATATGTCCCTTCAGGCCTCGACCTTCAAAAATGAGATTACCGAACTTCCCACTCCTTTTGTTCTTGGCTCCAAGCGCTGGGATGAGGGACGCTCAAGATATGATTTCTATATTTTTGATTATGCCGGGGTAGATCCCGATAATGGGAATTCCCTGTACTTCATGTATGAAGACGATCCCGACACTGAGGAAAGAATCCCTGTACTGAACGATGATGGATCGCACGCTACTACCAATGACTGGCAAGAGGCCGGAAGAGCGTATGTTGATGCAAGCGCCGTCCCTGACATTATCGGATCCGTGCGTAACGCTTTTAGTTATAGGGGACTTGACCTTGATTTCCTTATTACTTATTCTATTGGTGGTGAAATACTGGACTATGGCTACGCAGATATGATGCACGAAGGTGAATATGGGGTTTCATTACATGTTGACCAACTGGATGCCTGGAGAGCCCCTGGAGATATTACCAATGTACCACGACTGGAGAACGGCAACGTTAACCAGTTCCAGAGAATGTCTACAAGGTTTTTGACCGACGCCACATTCTATGCATTGAGAAATGCGAATTTGTCCTATTCTTTCGAAAAGAGGCTCACAGACAAATTGGGGCTAAACAGTCTAAGACTCTTTGTTTCCGGTGAGAACCTTTATATCAAAACCAAAAGACGAGGACTGAATGCTCAGTACAACCTGGCAGGTACACCTTCTGGTAATGACTATAACCCAAATAGAGTAGTATCATTAGGGTTGAACGTATCCTTCTAATTAAAAAATACAAAGATGTTAAGAATATATAAATCATTGTTCTTGCTGTTCATGGCAATTATTATTTCAAGTTGCTCCGAAGACTTTTTGGAAACTACACCTACTGAATCCATAGCGGCAGCAGACGCTCTATCGACCACAGCAAATATGAAATTGATCTTAAACGGCCTTCATAGGCAGATGTTCGCACAATCTCCTTTGCCCGGTGGTTCAAACTCCAGGGCTGGGGAGCATTATTTTATCCCGATGTTCGATGTGATTACTGGAGATCTTATCCATTCGGCCCCCGGCAATGGATGGATGCGTGGCGAACTGCAGTGGACCACACATACCGATGCCACTTCACTTTCTTGTGAGCAGTTGTGGTACCAACGCTATCATTTTATCGCAAGTGCTAACTCTATTATCAATAAGGTTGCTGAGGATGAACCTGTTGTTGATGAAGAACTTAGCAATATATTAGGACAAGCATATGCCTACAGGGCCTGGTCTTATTACCGCCTGATTACGGCCTATGCAAAAGGTTACCTGCTTACCGATCCTTCATCTTCGCCAGGAGTACCAATTATTATGGCTACAGAAGCCCCCTTTGAAAGTGGGCCAAGATCTTCGGTAGAAGAAGTCTATGCTCAAATGGAGGCAGATATCGATCAGGCCCTTAAGTATTTTGGAAATGCCAGTGCACCGGATAACAAGTCCCACATTTCCATCAATGCCGCATACGGTATCAAGGCGCGTATAGCTTTATCCAAAGGAGATTGGTCTACCGCCGCGGAGGCAGCGGAACAGGCTCGTGTAGGCTATCCACTTTTAGAAGAATCGGACTGGCTTTCGGGCTTTAATACCTATGACCTTTCGGAAGTTATTTGGGGAGGTCATGTAATTGACACAGAGACTACGTATTACCGCAGTTATTTCTATCTGATCTCTCCCACCTTCAACGGTAGTCAAAACAGAGGTAACCCAAAACTGTTTAACATAGAACGGTACAACCAGATTCCCGATACGGATTTTCGCAAACAAGCTGTTCTACCTCTGGCACCAAACACCAACTCCGCCGCAGCGAATGGCCAGGGTGGAGGCTATGAGAGCGATCCAAACTACGACAATTCTGACGATTTTTGGACGGCCTGGAGCGATGTCATTTCTACTTATGGCATGACCACGGCCCACAATACCCATCCTTACATGCATGTCAAGTTCCTTCAAAAAAACCCAGGTACCATAGATCCTGATGATGTAATTTATATGAGATCAGCCGAGATGTATTTGATAGAAGCAGAGGCGAAGACAATGATGGGGGATATCAGCGGCGCACAGGAAGTTCTTCAAGAATTCGGTTCTTCCAGGGACAGTGCTTATGACTCGAGCCTATTTGCCACCCAAGCGGACCTTATGGAACATATTAAATTCCAACGGTATGTGGAGCTTTACGGAGAAGGTTTTAGTTATACCGATCATATTCGCTGGGACGAGGGTATTGACCTGACAGGTTCAGGTGCATCTGAAGTCTATTATCAGAATGGTTTTATGCAGGAAAGACCCTCTATTAACGACAATTGGGTTTTTAAGATTCCGCAGGCGGAGATAGATTCAAATCCAAATATCAGCGAATCCGACCAGAACTGAATTAAGGTAAGTTCAAGTTTTTCTAAATTATTTGAATTAGTCCAGTAGAGACTGTCTCAAAAGGCAGTCTCTTTTTTTTGGACATGGCCATAGGGACGTACCATGGAAGCTGCGAAGAGATCAATGGAAGTTGCTGAAGCCGCAGCTAATGCAGACTATGTTAAGATGAATAAAGATTCCCTTAAAGAATGGGGAGCTTTATAAGATACTGACAAACTACGAGTTATAGAAAACCCTGGCGCCGCCGGGGTTTTTTATGCGTTCAGGCTGGGATTTCTCAGCATCCGGTCAAATCCTTCCAGCATAAATGACAGCAGGATTACCAGGGCGCATCCGAAGGCGTTTAGCCAGAGATAGGACATCCAATCAAAATACCATCCTACGATAACAATGAACTGGGTAATTAGAGCAGCTACGAAAACAGCGTTTCCCCGAACGAACTTAAAAAAGAAAGCCAGTAGAAATATTCCCAGCACGTTTCCGTAGAATATGGACCCGATAATATTTACCAACTGGATCAGATTGTCAAAAAGGTTAGCTACACAAGCGATCAGAATGGCGATTATTCCCCACATAAGTGTAAAGGCCTTGGAGGCACGTACATAATGCTTCTGGTCTGCGACCTCTTTCTTATTTCGCTTATAGAGATCCAAGGCGCTGATGGTTCCCAAGGCATTGAGCTCTGAGGCGGTAGACGACATGGCCGCTGAAAGGATCACTGCCAAGAGTAAGCCAACCAGGCCACGTGGGAGATGGTTTAAGACGAAATGGATGAAGACGTAGTCCTTATCATTGGTTTCAACGGTACTGTCTGCCATGGAAATCAGCTTTTTGGCCGCGTCCCGGTTACTTTTTTCTCTTTCGTTTATTTTGAGGATCTGTTGCTTGGCATCCATAGTTGCCGCATACTCCCGGAGTTCCAGGGCAGCTGAGAACTGGTCCTGGGCCATTTTTTTCTCCGTCTCCAATTCCCGGTGACCTTCCTCCAGTATCCTGTAATCCCCGGCGTATTCAGATTCCAGCACAGCCTGTGTGGCAGCCGGATTGAAGTTCAGCGGAGAGGGGTTATACTGATAGAATACAAAGACCATCACTCCAACCAGCAAAATAAAGAACTGCATAGGGATCTTAAAGATCCCGTTGAAGATCAGCCCCAGCTGACTCTCCCGTACGGATTTGCCCGAAAGATAACGTTGAACCTGACTCTGGTCTGTTCCAAAATACGCCAGGGCCAGGAAAAGTCCACCGGAAATACCGCTCCAGAAGGTATATCGCTTGTCCCAGCTTAAATCAAAATCCAGGATACCTAATTTTTCACTGGCTCCTGCTACTTTCAGAGCTTTGCTAAAGTTGATATCAGCGGGTAGGTATCCTAAAATGAAAAAGAAAGCGATGAACATCCCGGTCATGATAATGAACATCTGCTGCTTTTGGGTAACATTCACCGCAGTAGTTCCCCCCGATACAGTGTAAATAATGACCAGTATTCCAATGATGATGTTGAGTGTCCGTAGATCCCATCCCAAGACCGCGGATAAGATAATGGAAGGAGCAAAGATCGTGATCCCTGCGGCAAGCCCGCGCTGAATGAGAAAGAGTATGGCCGCAAGAGATCTGGTTTTAAGGTCGAAACGCTTTTCAAGGAACTCGTAAGCCGTGAATACTTTTAGCTTGTGATATATGGGAACAAAAACCAGGCATATGATGATCATCGCGAGGGGCAGTCCAAAATAAAATTGAACGAATCCCATGCCGTCATGGAATGCCTGCCCTGGAGTTGAAAGAAATGTTATGGCACTGGCCTGAGTAGCCATTACGGAAAGACCAATGGTCCACCATTGGGCCTTATTCCCACCCAGTACATAGTCATTTACATCGTTGCTGCCTCTAGTTTTCCAGACCCCATAACCAACGATGAAAAGCAGGGTTCCGGAGAGTACGATCCAATCTAATACTCCCATATTATGCGTTTGATGTCATAATAAAGTAAAACGCCAAAATGTAAATTGTGTTGAGCACCAATACGAGGGTATACTCTTTTCTCCAAATGATCTTTTGCTCCATATTATCCTTTAATGGCACTCTCATTCTCCAGTTTTTCTTTGCCAAGCGAAATCATATTGGCAAATATTTTGAAAGCTCCTGAAACTCCGGCTGGAAGCTCTCTGAAAAAACTGAGTCCGGTATAGATGTAATAACCTTTTCCATGGGGTGCCACAAGTAATGCTCCTTCTTTGGAAGCTTCATTCGCATCTTTCATTGATAGTATAGGTGTGAATGCGGGGTCCCATTCATTTGGGAAGTAGAGTCCCCTTTCCTGAACCCAGCCTTCAAAGTCTTCTGAGTTAATGGCATTGGGGAAATTCACCAGGGCGTGATCCTTTGCGATGATCTTCACCTCGGAATTCTCATCGGTGACCCTGTCCTTGGAAAGTTTTAAGGGGTAAGGCGCAATATCTTCGTAGGCGGCAGCCCATCTGCCGGCTGTATTATACTGCAGTATCAGGTTTCCACCATTGGAAACATAGTCAAATAAGTATTGTTGCTTAAATTTTAATTCCGGGAGAACGTTGTAAGCCCGTATACCAACCACAACCGCGTCGTATTTTTCCAGGCTACCGGGTTGTATGTCGTTGGGATCGATCATATGTACGGTAAAACCAATTTGCTCAAGGCTTTCCGGGACCTTGTCTCCGGCTCCCATGATATACCCTATGTGCTCTCCGACCTTTTGAATGTTAAGCCGGACCACCTTAGCGGTGGATGGAAGCAATACGGACTGGGTAGGAATATGGTCGTAAGCAATAGACACCAAAGCCTTTGAATACTGTTTGCCCCCAACAGTGATTACCGGTCTGATCTCGCCCTCATTTTCTGTCTCCGGAGGGGAAAGGGTAAAAAGCAGGGACTTTTCTTCGTCCCTGTTGGCAATTTCAAAAGGGATGGCACTTTCGGCCACTGTCCAACCATCCGGATGTGAAAGGGAAACGCTACCTTTTAGGTTGTCCCTATGTGCCTTTACAGTCACTTCGATCTGTCTTGGCTTTCCCTCGTCAAAGATCTGGACCTTATCCGTAAAACTTGCCGTTACTTCGGGAAGTATTTCGAAGGGCCTGTACAATTCGCCTTTGTCCGGCCTGGAATACCGTCTAACCACGGGTCGCTTGAATATGAGTCGCATCCCGTTTATGTCTAGATCGAAACTTGCGTAAAATGCCCTAGGGGTTTCCGGTTTCCCTATTAGTTTCGGGTCATCCACGACATACATACCAAGACTACCTTTTTCAACCAGCCAATAGGGACTGGTATAAGAGGTATTCTTAGGGATTTCCAGATTTAGCTCAAGATTCGCCTTCTGATTTGAAACCAGGGTAGTTCCCTGACCACCTTCGGCGTTGTCAGTGATCTTTACCGAATTCAGGGTCATATTCCATTCACTGCGGTTCAAAGCTTCAATTTGAATCTTGATCTCCTGACCCGGATTGGCATAGGCATAATCCGCCGAAGCTTCGAGATAGAGTCCGCTAACGGCCGCGATCAGATCTTCAAGTTCCCTGGATTTTAGTTCTCTCCAATGGGAATCTTCCACCATCTGCAATTTTTCGTAAGCCTGTAATAACTGAGGTAGATGTTGTGAGGGATCCCTGAAATCAAAATCCTTTTCAACCGCGTATAGTATATCTCCGACCGCCTTGCCTCCTTTTACACGGGACCAGCTGGTATTAATTCCTTCAAAAAGATTGTTGGGGTCTTTGGGTAAGTCTCCTTTTAAGAGCTCGATGTATTCCTCCTGACTTCCCCTTGTAGTTAGTCTGCCAAAGCCCTGACAGAGGTGTTGGCTACTGGCCATAGAGGCTATTTCGTTGTTCGAAAGTCCGCGTAAGGGATAATAAACCCCGATGTCCATGGACAACATTTTGGACTTATCTGCCTTTTCAAAATTCTCCCGACTACCGTAAAACCACCAGGAAGTGTTGAAAAAGAGTCTTTTGGGTTGCCAAACTTCCGATTCCGAAAGCTGTTCCGGGTAAGCGTCCGCGTCACCGGCAAGGTCAAAGGCCTCAAAACTTAACATGGCCGATGCCGTATGGTGCCCGTGGGTAGTTCCAGGAGTCCGGTGATCAAATCGATTGATGATGACGTCCGGCCTAAATTGGCGCATTATTCGAATTACGTCTCCGAGCACTAGATCTTTCTCCCAGATGGTCAGGGTTTCCTCAGGGCGTTTGGAGTAACCAAAATCATTGGCCCTGGTAAAGAACTGTTCCCCTCCGTCAACACGTCTGGCTGCCAGTAGTTCCTGCGTTCTCAGGACACCGAGTAATTCTCTAAGTTCAGGTCCTATTAAGTTCTGGCCTCCGTCTCCACGGGTAAGAGAAAGGTATCCGGTTCTCGCTTTTACGTGATTGGAGAGGTAGGAGATAAGTCTGGTATTTTCATCGTCGGGATGAGCGGCAACGTATAGCGCTGTACCCAGAAAATTTAGCTTTTGCAGTGCCTGGTAGAGTTCAGCCGAAGATCTTTTTTTTGGAGCTTGTGCTTGAAGAATAGGTATAGATAGTAAGATGCAGATGCAGCAAACCCAGATTTTCCGCATAATAAGGATGTTTTGTTGGTAATCAAAGATAGGAAGTTTAGGTGCTTGACCTCTTTTTTTACCGTTTCTTTAACACCTTAAGTTTCGTCCGGGACCGTTTTCAAATCAGCTGTTTCTCTTGCAATGGAAACCGCTTTTTGCAGCAACATATTGTTAGGGTAGGTCATTAGTTCTCCATTGCCCTTTCGCAAGTGGATGTGGTATGCCCGTATGTCTTCAATCAGAAAAGGACCCTGCTCCTCCATCTCCTTATCCATGATCGTTATTCGATCCCCTATCTTAAAGGGAAAGGAAAAGAACAGAATGATCCCGGCAGTAACATTACTCAAAATAGACCATTGGGCGAAAAGAGCAACCCCAATCACCGCAAAGATCGACGAAAAAATAAGGCCTATCTCGCGGATGTTAACACCCCAGATAAAAATAAGCCCTGCTGCGCCGAGCGCCATTAAGCCGATGGAAATATACTTGAGAACCAGTCTGGTACGGATGTCTTTCAGATCGCTAAACCTACCGATCCTTCTAATGGTTATACCTAAAATGAATCTGAGCAATACCAGCACGAACAGTACAATACTGCTGCTGATCAGTTCGGTTTGGTTATTCAGTAAAAACTCTTTCATGCTCTGTTATAAACCGAGGCTATCCCTTAAAATAAGATCTTTGTTCCCATTCTGTCGCCAGTATGGAGTTTTTAGCTTTTTCATACGGCTAGCCCTGGAAGTAAGTAATTTGGCCTTGGGACCAAACCCACTTTTGAAAGTTTCTGTCCAGCCTTCTATAGTATGCGGAAATTCAGTGCTAAATTGTATACTTAACGTGCGTTCCAATTCCGGATAGCTGATTTCATAGGTACTCAGCTCCCCATTTTCAGTGAGTTTGGCATTGGCCTTATAGGCCTGTATCCCTTTGTGCCCAACTCGGATATATTCCAGAGAAGGTAATACTTCAATATCTCCAGAAGGTAAACCTTTAGGGTCTATACGTATTTTGGTCCATAACTCATTCTCGAGAATGGCCTTCTCCATTTCCACCAATTGATCCGCCTCACTTTCAAAATAGGAATGAGACATCACCTCAAACTGATCGCGGTTATTCAATTGAGCATAGACATGCCCGCACCATTCCTGAACGGAAGTTGAGAGCTTTATCGCATGCTGATTGTCGCTTACCGGATAAAATGTACTGCTCATTATGGAGTAGGGATATATGCCTGTAAGGTATTTTTTTGTGGCATTCAGCTTTAAGACCTGTACATTGTCCGGGGAACTGCGGTCTGCTTTTACCTGCTTATCGGCTAAAAAAGGCTCTGTCACATAAATGAGGACAGCATGTCCATCTCTGATCTCTCCATATCGCGCCTGCTCCAGTTTATAAGAAGTTATCTCCGCCTCCCCGGCATACCAGTACTTTTTGAACTCCTCAGACAGGGGTTTAGCCGGAGCCATGGTAGCAGGCTCTTCATTTAATGCGATCTCTTTGGGCACATCCTTAGATGCGTCCTTACAAGACTCCAAACTGATGATAAGACCGGCAAACAAAAGCAGCAAAAGACCAATCCGTATTCCTTTTTTCATAATACCTGAATTTTGATTTAAAGTTACTCAAAATCAGCTTAAACCGCCACCTTCATTAACGTTTTATAAAGTAAATGAGTTGGCATGCCCATGACATTGAAATAAGAACCGCGTATCTCGTCAATGCCTATCAGACCGATCCATTCCTGGATGCCATAAGCCCCAGCCTTGTCATAAGGTTTATAGGTTTTGATGTAGTGATCAATTTCCGAAACGGACAGGTCCATGAAATGTACTTCCGTACTGTGGTAAACTGTTTCCTGCATCGTCCGGGTAGTAATGCAAATAGCCGAAATCACCTCATGCCAGGAACCTGAAAGTCTTGTCAACATATCCGCAGCATCCTTGGCGTCCACGGGCTTTCCAAGACAGGTATTTTCATGCCATACGATAGTATCCGATGTAATAAGGATCTCGTCTGAGGTCAATTGCTGCCTTAAGGCTTCGGCCTTTAACTTTGCCAGGTAAACAGGGATCTCCGGGCCTTTTAATGATTCGGGAAACACTTCTTCCACTGGTTTTACGCGGACCTCAAAATCCAGTCCCAATTGCCTGAAAAATTCGTGCCTCCTGGGTGAGCCCGAGGCCAGTATAAGCCTGGAGCCTTTAAGTCGTTCCTGTATCATTGTTCAGTCGTTCTTGGAACTAAAATTGTCATACCAGTCTCCCCTTACTTTGAGTACCTGCTCAATCACATCCCGTACGCATCCGTCACCGCCAACTTTGTGTGAAACGTACTTGCTTATTTCCTTTACTTCCGGAACTGCATTCTGCGGGCAACATGGGAGTGCAACCCTTTTCATAGGCGGAATGTCCGGGAGATCATCACCCATATAAAGAACATTTTTGGGGTCTATTTCGTAAATGTCAAGGTATTCATCCAGAGGTTCTTCTTTGTGATGGGCCCCGAGGAAAATATCAGTAACTCCAAGGCCTTTTAACCTGTCTCGAACCCCTTGATTGGTCCCCCCGGTAATTATGCAAATACGATATCCTTTTTTAAGGGCAGTTTTTAAGGCATAACCGTCTTTTACGCTCATTTTTCGGAGTAATTCGCCCTTGGTAGTGATCAGGAGGGAACCATCCGTAAATACCCCATCTACATCAAAAACGAAGGTGTTGATGTCCTTTAAGATCTGCTTATAGCTCAATTCCATAATGCTTTTGGATAGATTGACTTAACAGCCGGTAAATTTCGGAATATTTTGGGTCTTTAAGCATTTTCTCATGGGTTTCGAGGGTTTTTTTATCACCTCTTCTTGCCGGGCCGGTCTGGGCGTCATTGGGTGACATGCTTTCCAGCTTGTTGGCCGTTTCTTTGATAAGGGGTTTTAGCACCTCAAAGGGCAGGTTTTTTTCTTCAAGTAGTTCTTTGGCAATCTGGAACATATAATTCGGAAAATTGTTAACAAAGACAGCGGCCAGATGTAATTGCTTTCGCTGATCTGAATCCGCTTCGAACACTGTATCCGATATTGCTCTTCCAATGGATTTCAGTAAATTCAGATCCTGTTGTTCTGTAGCTTCAAGAAAAAGCGGAACTTGTTTAAAATCTGTTTTTACTCCTTTGCTAAAGGTCTGCAAGGGGTAGAAAATACCGCGGCGCTGATGAGGGGCCAGGGCCGAAATAGGAATACTGCCCGAAGTATGTACCACAAGCCTGTCCCTGAAAGGTAGTGCCTGTGAGATCTTATCAATGGCATCATCGCTGATACATATGATATAGACAGTAGCCGGAAGTAGCGCCTCGAGTTCGGAGGTTGTTTCGGTCTTATCCTTAAAAAAGTCAAGCCCTTTTGCGCTTCGGCCATAAACCTGGATAACGTCAAGGTCCGGTTGAGGTTCGAATGCCTGGAATAGATGCCTTGCAACATTGCCGGTACCAATAAGCACGATATCTGTCATGCCTCAAAAGTACATATATTTATTTGGTGAAAAATCGGGATCAGGCACAGGAGACAATGATCGAATGGTCATGGCCGGCACTGGTTGTGGAGTTAACTTCTATGGTGCCGTTTTCCCTTAAGGAGGTAAAGTTATCTTCGCTGAGCGTAACCAGATGGTTATGGCCGGAGCTACCTTGAATGGAATAGGATTTTTCCGTTCCGGCTTTAATGTCATCCACAGAGACCAGCAGGCTATGCCCGTGGTTACTCTCAATAGTGGTTCTTGTTCCGTTAGCAAGGCAATTGACAGACGCCCCGGGCCCTCCAATAGCCTGTCCTACCAATCCATCATCCGAATCAGAACATCCTACTAAGGCACGCAAGCCAGCAAGTCCGAGAATCATCCCAAAAGTCCTCCAAATAAAGTCTCTCCTTTTCATAAATGATTTAATCACAGCAATACGATCTTTAAGGTAGCAAAATTTTGAAAACAATAGGTTTTCAATACAGGTAAATTCAGAGGCTACAGCTTTCACAAACATTCGTTAAATCTGTGCGAACTTTGGAAATAAGAAAGCCCATTTAGTGAGATTTTAGTTGTAAATGAAGTATTTTTGCAAACTGAATTTACTTTGTAAGCAGAGACGATGACTGAAATCCTCAAGAAGACCTTATTTTCTAATCGTTTAATGGCTGTTCTATTCATTGTCTTTGCAACGGCCATGGCATTCGGAACGTTTATCGAAAGCTGGTATAGTACAGAAACGGCAAGGATCTGGATTTACAATACCTGGTGGTTTGAGGTTATCATGGCCTTCTTTGTCATCAACTTTATCGGGAATATTTTTCGCTACAGACTGCTCCGAAAGGAAAAATGGCCTGTATTGGTGTTACACCTTTCCTGGATATTCATAATCATAGGGGCGTTTGTTACGAGATACCTGAGCTACGAAGGCATGATGCCTATCCGAGAGGGCAGTTCACAACAGGTGTTTTATTCTGATAAGACCTACCTGACGGCCTATGTGGAGGGTGAGATCGACGGGAATCCGAGACGTAAGACTTTGGAGGACGACCTTATTGTGACTGCGGAAGCGAATAAAACAAACCTGCCCTGGAAATCCGACTTTAACGGGCAGGAGTTTAGCATTTCCTATGTGGATTTTATCCGGGGAGCAAAAAGGGGGCTTATTCCTGATGAGCAGGGCAATGAGTTTCTGAAAATCGTCGAGGCTGGAGATGGTAACCGGCACGAGCACTACCTTGAAAATGGTCAGGTAGCCAACATTCACAATGTACTTTTCGCATTGAACCAGGATACTCCCGGAGCCATCAATATATTCTCTACAGACAGTACTTATCAGATCCGTTCTCCTTTTGAAGGGAATTTCATGCGAATGGCGGACCAGTTTCGTGGGGATCTGGTAAAAGACAGCATTCAGACCCTGCAATTGCGATCCCTTTACAGTATTGGCGGAATGCAATTTGTTATTCCGGAACCTGTGGTAAAGGGAAATTACGGGGTGGTAAAGGTTGCTGAAGAAGAGATTACCGAGGCCACACAGGACGCCTTGGTACTGGACATTTCCTCAAATGGAGAAACCGTGCAAAAGAAGGTATTGGGTGGAAAAGGCAGCGCCGATTTTTCGGATAAATTCGAAGTTGGCGGACTTCAATTTGCCCTATCCTATGGATCTAAGGTCTACGAACTACCTTTTAGTATAAAACTCAATGATTTCATTGCGGAGAAATACCCCGGGACGGAGAAAGGTTATGCTTCGTTCATGAGTAAGATAACCGTGGAAGACGACAGGCCCTTCGACTATGACATCTATATGAACCATATCCTTGACCATCAGGGGTACCGCTTTTTCCAGGCCAGTTTTGATCCGGATGAGCGAGGTACGGTCTTGTCCGTAAATCACGACTTCTGGGGCACATGGATCACCTATATTGGGTATTTCCTGCTTTATTTTGGGTTGATGGGCATAATGTTTTTCGGTAAAACCCGCTTCAGGGATCTTACCAAAGCCCTGGATAAACTAAAAAAGAAAAAGGCTGCTTTATCGACCATACTGCTCTTGCTAACTTTTTCGGGCCTCAATGCTCAGCTTAATACGAAAGATCACGAGCATAATAACGCGCCTACCGCGGAACAGTTGGATTCCCTGCTAAACACCACCCTGGTTACGGAAGACCACGCCGCTAAATTCGGGGAACTCGTTGTACAGGACGAAGGGGGGAGGATGAAACCTGTAAACACTTTTTCCTCTGAACTCCTACGAAAACTCAGCTTTAAGAATACCTACGGCAAGCTGAATTCGGATCAGGTATTCTTGTCCATGATGCTCAATCCCGCTTTGTGGTATAATACCCCTATCATCGCCCTGGACAAGCGGGGTCAGAATGACAGCATAAGAAGGATCATAGGTGTTCCTGACGGGCAGGAGTATGTGAAGGCCACTGATTTTTTCGATGAGAACGGACGCAATAAGTTAGGTCCGTATTTGCAGGATGCCTTCGCTACCAATACTCCTAACCAATTTCAGAAAGATTTCAAAGATACCTATTTCAGACTAAGTCTTTTGGATCGGGCCCTGAGCGGTGAGATCATGAAGATTTTCCCATTGTTGAATGACGAAAATAACAAATGGATCTCCGCCCTGGAATACCGTTCCGGCCAGTTCCAGGTGGCTGATACGCTCTACGCCAATTTCATCAAAAACGCCGTTCCCTACTATATGATGTCGCTTCAGAGTGCCATTGCCGGAGGGGATTATACGGAAGCGGATAAACTTCTGGCTGCCTTCCATCAGAATCAGAAAAATCACGGTAGTGAAGTGCTGCCGGAATCAACTAAGGTAAAGGCAGAAGTTATCTACAACAAACTGGATATTTTTAACCGGCTTTATAAGTATTACGCCCTTATCGGACTGTTGATGTTCGCTATTCTCATATTCCGCATTTTCAAAGAAAGGGAAATATGGAAGGTCGCTACCTATTTCTTCAAAGGAGTGATCTATCTGTTCTTCATTTGGCATACCGCAGGACTTATTATGCGGTGGTACATCTCCGGTCATGCACCCTGGAGTGATGCCTATGAGAGCATACTTTATGTATCCTGGGCAACCATGGGCATGGGATTGCTATTTAGCAGAAAAAGTGAAATGACTATAGCTGCCTCTGCTTTTGTAACTTCCATGTTGCTATTTGTGGCACACGGCAACTGGGTAGATCCCGCCATTGCCAACCTGGTGCCTGTTCTGGATAGCTATTGGCTTATGATCCATGTAGCTGTGATCGTTGGGAGTTACGGACCCTTAACCGTAGGGATGATACTGGGAGTAGTTTCACTGATCCTCATCATTCTCACCAACAAGAAAAACAAGAAGAGGATGGAGATCAACCTCAAGGAGATTACCATCATCAATGAACTAAGTCTTACCGTAGGTCTGGTTATGCTGACCATAGGGAATTTCCTTGGCGGGCAGTGGGCCAATGAAAGCTGGGGACGTTATTGGGGATGGGATCCCAAGGAGACCTGGGCCCTGATCTCCATAATGATCTACGCCTTTGTGATCCATGCCAGATTAGTACCCGGACTTCGGGGTAGATGGACCTTCAATTTTCTGAGTATTGTGGCTTTCGGCAGTATTATGATGACCTATTTTGGGGTAAATTTCTATCTGGTTGGTCTGCACAGCTATGCCAGCGGGGCGCAGGTAATCACCCCGTCCTTTGTTTGGTATACTGTTTTCGGAGTATTGGTACTTGGGGCGATAAGTCTGTGGAGATACCGGGTTAATTATGCCAAATAGGCTGTATTTTTAGTATTTGACGGTATCCTCTTCGTTGGATTCCTCTTCCTCGTCCAGTTGTTCAATCTTTACTTTAGGAAATTCATCCTTTCTGCGATAGTTAATAGGAAAGGGTACCACACTGGCAATGCCGACCATGGCGATGACCGCCAAAAGACGAATGATTTTTTTGATACGCATGATGAAATCTGTTGGTTCCGGAAAACCGGAATAAAACCTGATGAATAGGGATTGACAGGATATGAAGTATATCCTGCGGTCTGTGGTTTGTGCCTACAGATTGTCGTCCGGATCCGTGCCGTACGCCGGTAAATGGCTGTTTAGAAAAGAGGAGGGGGCTCTCCTGGTTTTTGCCTGAAATTCACGCTGCTGGGCAGGAGGGAGCCAGCAGGCTTGCAGAATATTGTGATGATTTAACAGACTTGCGAATTGATACAATGAATATTGCAACAACGAGAAGTTGGTCCGTATAAACTTCCCATAGGAATAAGCGCTGTAATTCCTTGAATAACGTTTACGTCTGGCAACCCACTCCGTATTGAGCTCAACCAGGGTATTAGACCGGATATCACTTCCAGCCGGGCTTGTGGAAAAGGCCAAAAGCAGTGTAAAACCAAAAACAATACTCAATATGTGTCTAAGACGCAGCACAGCCTAAAATTAAGGCTTTTATCCCAAATGAATCTTTGGACTAAAAGAACCGCGGAATATTAAATTCTTCTAAATTCCTTTTGCCACTTTAAAAAAAATTGCATCTTTGCGCCATCATGAAGTTATAGAAATTATGTCAGCCATAGATGTCATAGGAGCAATCCCGAAAAAGTAATCCACTTCGCCTGGATTCACTTTCATGACATTTCACTTCTTCCAAAAAACATAATTTCATAACAATGACATCTCAAAACAAACTTTCTTTTAAGAAGATTTTCAAATATTTCATCGCCGCTGTAACCGGGAAACAAACCGAGTTTACTACCGGGAGCATTCGAAAGGCAATTTTTATGCTTTCCATTCCAATGATCCTGGAAATGATGATGGAATCCATATTCGCCATCGTAGATATTGCCTACGTATCTCAGGTTAGCGTCAATGCCGTCGCCACAATTGGTCTTACAGAATCGGTGATCACCCTGGTTTATGCCATTGCAATTGGGGTCAGTATGGCTGCAACTGCTGTGGTAGCCCGAAGGATAGGGGAAAAGGACATCAAAGGTGCCCGTGAGGCCGCGATGCAGGCCATTTTACTTGGTATTGCAGTCGCCTTAATTATTGGAGTCATCGGCTTTTTATACGCCAAGGAGATCCTTGCCCTTATGGGAGGAGAACCAGACCTGATAGCAGAAGGTTATGGCTATACACAATGGCTCATAGGCGGAAATATCACTATTTTATTGCTATTTCTGATCAACGCTATATTCAGAGGGGCTGGAGACGCTTCCATGGCCATGTGGACCCTGGTATTGTCTAACGGACTTAATATCATTCTGGATCCCTTCTTCATCTTCGGTTGGGGACCTTTCCCGGAATTCGGAGTAACCGGTGCGGCTATAGCCACTAATATCGGTAGGGGAACAGCAGTTTTATTCCAGCTCGCCATATTGTTCTTTGGATGGAGCAGGATTAAATTAGGTCTGAATGATATCGTTCTCAGATTTAAGGTAATGATGAATCTGATCCGGGTTTCCCTGGGAGGCATCGCACAGTTCCTGATAGGTACTTCCAGTTGGGTATTTTTAATGCGCTTGATGTCTGAGTTCGGTAGCGAAGTCCTGGCGGGATATACCATCGCGATCCGAGTGATGATGTTCACTTTTATGCCTGCCTGGGGGATGAGCAATGCCGCTGCGACCCTTGTAGGTCAGAACCTCGGAGCTCAGCAACCGGACAGGGCAGAGAAATCGGTCTGGATAACCGGTCGTTACAATGCCTATTTCATGTTGCTGGTTTCCATAGTTTACCTGGTGTTTGCCAAAGAGATCATCGGCTTGTTCAATAGCACGACAAGCGTGGTAGAGAACGGAGGGCTGTGTTTGCAGGTTGTCGCCGCAGGATATATTTTCTATGCTTACGGAATGGTGGTTTCACAGGCCTTCAACGGGGCAGGGGACACCAAGACACCTACAAAGATCAATTTTATAGCGTTCTGGATCTTTCAGCTACCCTTTGCCTACCTGGCAGCAATGACTTTTGAGCTAGGGGCTCTTGGGGTATTTTTGGCCATTACTCTGGCAGAGGTTATGCTCTCCCTGATCGCAATTTTTTGGTTCCGAAGAGGGCACTGGAAAAAGGTTCAGGTATAAGGTTATTTTGTAACTTTAGCCGGATTACTACGATCTTATGAAGCAGAAAGAAAAAGGACTAAATACAATTTGTACCCATGAGGGTGCATTGGAGGATAAGGAATTCAAAGGCTCGGTTTCCCCGCTTTATATGGGAACCTCATATGCTTTTGAAGATGTGGACCTCAAAAGATATCCTAGATATTTCAATACCCCTAACCAGGAAGGGCTTAGTCGTAAAATTGCGGCATTGGAACATGCGGAGTCCGCATTGATCTTCGGGAGTGGAATGGCAGCTATCAGCACTTCGCTGTTGGCTTTCCTCCGCGCCGGAGATCATGTGGTGCTCCAGAATATGCTCTACGGAGGAACACATAATCTCGTCTCTGAACAGTTTGAGAAATACGGGATCTCCTATTCCTTTACCACAGGTTTGGAACCGTCTGACTTTGAAGCGAAGATCAAGCCAAATACCAGGGTTATCTATATAGAAACACCTTCCAATCCCTTGCTGACCATTACCGACCTTTCGGCTATTTCAGATATTTGCAGAAGGCATGGTATTGTCTCAATGATTGACAACACTTTCGCGAGCCCGGTGAATCAAAACCCGATTGACCACGGCATTGATGTGGTTATCCACAGCGCTACCAAGTATATGGGAGGTCATTCGGATATATGTGCAGGAGCTGTAGCTTCCACCAAAGAAAATATGGAAAGGATCTTTCAACTGGCCCGGGGCCTGGGAGGAAGCCTTAGCGACTACACCGTGTGGTTATTGGAACGCAGTATGAAGACCATGGGGATACGGGTTAAAGCACAGAACGCGAATGCCCAGCGCATGGCGGAAGCTCTTATGCAGCATCCGGAGGTTGAAGCGGTTTATTACCCCGGACTCCCTTCTCATCCCGGCCATGCACTGGCCAAAAAACAAATGAAGGGTTTTGGTGGGATGCTGTCCTTTGAGTTGAAGGAGGGGCTGGACGCCTCATCTTTTCAGAAGTCCCTGAAAATAATCAAACCCAGTATGAGTCTGGCCGGTGTGGAAAGCACCATACTCAGTCCGGCACTCACCTCACATTCCCTTCTAAGTGCAGAGGAGCGGGCGGCATTTGGAATTAAAGACGGATTGATCCGTTTCTCCCTGGGAATAGAGGAAATAGAAGACCTGATCGCGGATATGGATCAGGCCCTGACAAAAACTAAAAAAGAAGCGGTTTCCACCGCCCATTCCTAAATAACAAACCATATGAAACTTGATATTCTGGTGTTTGGCGCTCATCCGGACGATGCTGAACTGAGCGCAGGAGCTACAATTGCTAAAGAGGCGGCAAATGGCAAAAAAGTGGGGATAGTAGATCTGACCCGTGGAGAACTGGGAACCCGCGGTACCCCGGAGATCAGAGATAGCGAAGCGGCCGCTGCCGCTAAGATCCTTGGAATTTCGGTACGTGAGAACCTGGAGTTCGCCGATGGCTTTTTTGTGAACGACAGGGAACATCAACTTGCAGTTATCCAAATGATCCGCAAATACCGTCCGGAAAAGGTACTCTGTAATGCCATTCACGACAGGCATATAGATCATGCCAGGGGCAGCAATTTAGTCAGTGATGCCTGTTTTCTGAGTGGTCTGGTAAAAATTGATACGAAATTACCGGGACAGGATGAGTGGCAGGAACCCTGGAGGCCCAAACAGGTATACCACTATATTCAATGGAAAAACCTGGACCCCGATTTTGTGGTGGATGTTTCCGGATATATAGAGACCAAAGTAGCGGCAATTTCCGCTTATAGCTCTCAGTTTTACGATCCTAAAAGCGAGGAACCAAATACTCCGATAAGCAGCAAGAATTTCCTGGAAAGCATTACCTACAGATCACGCGACCTTGGAAGGCTGGTTGGGGTGGAATATGCCGAAGGGTTTACCGTAGAGCGACATATTGCGGTTGATAACCTGGATGCGATCTTTTAGCTGGCCTGACTGTAGTTTTTCTCGGCTTTTGGTTTTGGAAGGGTGAAAAAGAACGAACTCCCTTTTCGCAAAACGCTGTCTACCCAGATCTTTCCGTTGTTTTTTTCCACCATCTCCTTACAGAGAGACAGGCCTAGTCCGGTTCCCTTTTCATTATTTGTGCCGTAGGTAGTGATGTTGGAATTCTTAGAGAACAGCTTTTCTACAGTGATCCTGTCCATGCCCACCCCGGTATCTCTGACGGAAATCTCCCAGTGATCGTTCTTTTCAGATGCGGCTATGGTAACCATTCCGTTCTCAGGGGTGAATTTCAAGGCGTTGCTGATAAGGTTTCTTATTACGATGTCTATTTGATTGGTATCGGACCAGGTATGCGCGTTTTCAGGAATTTTACTGATAACTTTGATCGATTTTTTCTTGGCGATTTCCGAAAGCAGGTTGATGTTTTCAGTTACCAATGAATCCATAGCAACTACGGAAGGTTTGGTTACCGCCCCATTCATCTGGGTGTATCCCCATGAGAGCAGGTTATTTAGAGTAAAATAAATATGGTCTACATCGTCATTGAGTTTAGGGATAAACTCCAGGAATTCCGATTTCTGGATCTCCCCATCGTTAAACATCTTTAGCAATCCCTGAAGCGCTCCGATAGGACCGCGGAGATCGTGTCCGATAATCGAGAACAACTTGGTCTTGGTCTCATTGCTATCCTGTAGTTCAGCCTCTCTGACTTTAAGTTTTTGCTGTTTGGTTTTCAGCTCCACGTTCAGTTTTCTCTGGATCTTTTGTCCGCGATGTACCAGGAAAGTGACAACGATAAAAACAAGTAAAATTGCCAGGGCAGCGTTTACATATTGGCGCTGCTGGGCCAATGCTTTTTCATTTTCTGTGATCAGTGCCTGCTTTTGTAGCTCATATTCATTTTTGGTCTTGAGCATCGTAAGGCTCTTTTTGTTCTCGTTCCTGGACAAGGTATCGGAAAGCTTCTGATACAATTCATGATAAGTTAAGGCAGTAGCAAAATCCTTTTTGTTCTTGTTGATCTTGTACAGGGTTTTGGCACACTTCTGAGTGCCTTCTAAAAATTTTATCCGACTGGAGATCTCAAATGCCTCCAGGGCGTGCTTTTGCGAAATGCTGTCTTTTCCCTGGCCCAGATATGCTTCGGCCATGCCGTTAAGCAGGCCTATCCTGGATCGATCATCGTCCAGGTTTTTATGTAACAGATCACTTTGATTGTACCAGAACAAAGCCCATTGGAATTTGTCTTGCTTCAGGTAAACTTTACCCTTGGTCTCATAGGCGAAGGCCAGCCAGTCCATGATCCTCTCCTTTTCGAAAGTCGTAATACTTTTGTTGACGTAGAACATGGCGTATTCCAAATCGCCCATGTCCGCATATAAGGAAGCCAGGTTGCTATTGGTTTCTGCCATAATAACCGGGTCTCCGATCTCGGTATTGATCTTCCTGACTTTCTTATAAAATTCCAGGGCCTGGGTGTAGTCTTTCTGTGAAGCATAAAGGTTAGCAACGTTTTCATTCAGGATGGAGAGCATTTCCAGGTTATTCAGTTCTTCGGCTTTGTCAATCGCGTCCAGGTAGCCCGTAAGCGCCTTGGCGTAATCGCTTTTGTAGGCGTATTCACCGGCTAGGTTATTCATGATCCGCAATATCAGATGCCCTTCACCGACCTCATTGGCAATCTTAAGTCCTGCCTGATAATACTCAATGGCCTTGTTGTTATTACCCTTGTCTGAGTAATAGTCTCCCAATCTTAGTAGTGCGCAACCTTCTCCCTTTTTATAAGAAATATTTCTGCTGATCTTTAGGGCTTTTTCGGAAAGTAATAATAAACTGTCTGTCTTGAAGAAGCGATAGTTCCAGGCGAGCTCATTAAGCAGGCTTACGTAGGTAGAGTCATTTTCGGTGAATCCCTTTTGAGACTCAAGCCGTCGTAATTCGTTGATCAAACTGTCCCTCTCGGTTTCCTGGGCGTGAAGCATACCGGAATAGCATACCCAGAAGGCCAACGGCACAATAAGATACCGAAGGTTCCTGGCAATTGCCATAAAGCAGGAAGTTACATGGGACATCGCTTGTGATCTATTACTTGAGTTAAAAGTACATTAGCTCTTTACGATGCACCAATTTATGTTGTGAAACGCCTTTTTTTGTGTGTTTTATCTGGTAAGAAGTGCATTTGATCGATGTTTTGACCTATATAAGTCGATTTAGGACAGTTTTAGTCCATTAGAACCAGGCCTTAAAGCGGAGCGAGGAAGAAGAAAATATCAGGAGTTTTATTTTGAATCAATGAGCAAAAAAAAGTACCTTTGCCTCCGCTTCTGAATGGTGGTTGTAGCTTGCGTCTGCACTTTGCTTAGGCATACAGGCAGCTTCGCTACCGAAAGCGTAAAATGGTGGTTGTAGCTCAGCTGGTTAGAGCGCTGGATTGTGGTTCCAGAGGTCGCCGGTTCGAACCCGGTCTTCCACCCCTAAAAGTGAAATAAAGTCCTACCTGAAGAAGGTGGGACTTTTTGTTTTGAATTCCCTGCAAGATTAATTCAGCTTCCACACTTACATTTAACAAGACGATCAAGTGGATGGTACTCCCATCTGTTTCTTACTAATGAACCTACTGACGTGCCCGATGGGTAGTCAGCAGGTTTGCAGAAAGGGAACCATTACTCTTTAAAAAAAAATCCGGCACTGCCGGATTTTTATCTTAATTCTCTAAAGCTTTATTTCGCGGCTTTATCCACTACAACACGCTGGTCCCGGTTCGCTACCTCCCAGGCCGTATGAAAAATAAGTCGGGAACGGTTTTGCAACAGATCGTAATTGATCTTATCCGGAGTATCACCGGGTCGGTGATAGTCATCATGTGTCCCATTAAAGTAAAAGATGATCGGAATATTGTTCTTTGCGAAATTATAGTGATCGCTTCGGTAGTAAAAGCGGTTCGGATCATTCTCGTCGTTGTAAGTGTAGTCTAACTCCAGGTTGCTGTATTTTTTGTTCACCTCTTCTGAAAGCTCATGCAGATCAGTACTCAGTTTATCAGACCCGATGAGATAGATATAATTCCTTTCACCCTCGCGCTTTGGATCTATCCTGCCAATCATATCGATATTCAGGTTGGCTACCGTCTGCTCCAGCGGAAAAATTGGATCTTCATCGGCATAATACTGCGAGCCAAGCAGGCCTTTTTCTTCCCCGGTGACGTGCAGAAAAACAATGGATCGTTTTGGTCCCTGTCCCGCGTCAGCCGCCTGTTTAAAGGCTTCAGCGATTTCCAGCATGGCTACGGTACCTGAGCCGTCGTCATCCGCGCCATTATTGATATCGCCATTGGCATTCACGCCTATATGATCCAAATGGGAAGAAATGATTACGTATTCATCCGGCTTTTCGCTGCCTTTCAGTACCGCGACAACATTCTCGGATTTGATCTCCTCATTGTCACTGCTTAACTCAAAAGTGATCTTGGAGCCTATACTGCTTGCAGCTTGTTGCTCGTCTATGCCAGGAAGTAGAGCCTTGGCCATTCCTTCTCCCAATACAACTACGGCCGGATTCTTCTTGTTATTCTTAAGCCCCATACTTCCCTTTTTGTTCTGCTTCATATAATCGTAATAGCCTTTGAATCTTTTATAATTGGCAGTATCGTAGTACAAAATACCCTTGGCGCCCTTTTCTTTGGCAAGCCGGCTGCGTTTTCCAATAGACTCAGAAACATTGCTCCATACAGATTTTTCTTCGGTTCCGGAAAGCAGGTAGGTGCCATCCTCGTTCATTGGTTCACCGAATTTCATCAATACGAGCTTACCGGAAACGTCCAGGTCCTTGTAATCGGAATAACTACCATCTTCTATCCCGTAGCCCACATATTGGATTTCGTCATAAGTACCTTCGCTTTTGGAAAAGGTTAAAAAGTCTTCTCCGATAACAAAGGTTTTGTCGCCTACAAGTATGCTACCCGATGGAAGTTTCGCCATCTCCAGGGGTACATTCTGGAAGTAGTTGCCATCTTTTTGGGCGGCAGGAATACCCAGGGCCTCATAGGCTTTCTTCAGGTACTCCACTGCTTTTTTCTGGCCTTCTTTTCCGGTCTCCCGTCCCTCAAATTCATCAGATGCATAGGTATACAAATGTTCCTTCAACTCAGACTCCGTAATGGTCCCGGCATAGGTAACCGCCATTGGGACGGCAGGTTCCGTAGCCGCGGGTTCGGCTACTGTCTTTTGAGAAGAATTACAGGCTGTAGCCAATCCGAGGGCAAGCAAAATTAGTTTTTTCATATTATCAGCAATAACAATTGTCAAATTCCCCAAAAATAGTGAAAAGAACCTATATAACTTCAAATAAAAATATAATTCTTAAGGCCTAATACTCTGATATTTTGAGTGATAACGATCACCGTATAAGCGGTAGAATCTAAAGGGATCTTGACCGCAAATTATGAGAATAAGCCGTTGGAGTAAGGCCTTTTAGCTTCTTAAACATCCTGTTGAAATTGGAAATAGATCGAAAACCGGAATTGTCCGCAATCTCGGAAATGGAAAGCGATCCTTCACTTGCCAGTAGCTGACAGGCGTGTTCAATCCGGAGCTCGATCAGAAACTGAAAGAAGGTTTTATTCGTACGCTTTTTAAAAAAACGGCAGAAGGCTTCTGGCGTCATAAAGGCTTTCTCAGAGATATCGGCCAGCGTAATTTCTTGTTGAAAATTGTGCATGACATAATCAAAGATCAAACCCATACGGTCTCCTGCTGTTGTAGAGATCTTTTTGGGGTAGGACAATCCGCATAGCGGAAGTTGATCTGATTGTGATATTCGCTTTAAAAGCTTTAGAAAAAGCAAAAAGCGATCGAAACGATTGGCAGACAGGATCTGTTCACAATGCTTCCTGATGGTTTCTTTATTACTTTTTAGCTGAATCCCTTGTTCTGAAGCCGCAAAGAATGCGGATAGGGACTGCATTTCAGGGATCATAAAAAACTCCGGCCCAAATGAGTACCTGGTGAAAAATATGGAGATCATATGTGAAGTACCCTGCTCTTCATCCGAACGAAAAACATGGGGACACTGGCTGCCTATTACAAATATGTCTCCTGAACTATAGGAATGAACGCTGTCTGCAACCAGCAGTTTACCACGGCCTTCCAGGATGCAACTCAGCTGTATCTCTTCGTGCAAATGGAGGCGATCGTAAAACCTGGACCCATGGTCTTCCTGGACGATTAACGCGTTGGCCGGTGTTTTTGGGATATTAAAGGAATGTGCTTTTTTCATCAGTGCGCTAATATTATATAAAATTTTACATAATGAAAAGGAAATAGGTTAATATAGTCTCATATTTGATCAAGATCAGCGGGATTTTTCATAACAGAAGCCCTTACTTTTGTAAGTATAATACGTTCAATATGGAAGTAAAATGGAAGGGTGTGATGCCCGCGGTCACCACTAAATTCACAGATAACGACAGCCTGGACCTGGAAATGTTCCGGCTGAATATTCAGGCCCAGCTGGAGGCGGGAGTTCACGGTATTATACTCGGGGGAACCTTGGGAGAGGCCAGTACCTTAAAGGAAGAAGAAAAGGGAACATTGATAAAAGAAACCGTTAAGCTTGCGGCAGATAAGGTGCCTGTGATCATCAATATTGCGGAACAGCGCACGGACGATGCGGTGCAAGCCTCAGCCAAAGCCGCGGAATATGGGGCTCACGGACTGATGATACTTCCTCCGATGCGGTATAAGGCGACGGACCGTGAAACCATGACCTATTTCAAAACCATCGCGGATAGTACCCATCTACCTATTATGATATACAACAACCCTGTAGACTACGGAATAGAGGTTACCCTAGAGATGTTTGAGGAATTGCTGGAATGCGGTAATATAGAGGCTGTAAAAGAGTCTACGAGAGACGTTTCCAACGTTACCCGTATCCGAAACAAATTTGGGGACCGGCTTAAGATTCTCTGTGGGGTGGATACCCTGGCCATGGAGAGTATGCTGATGGGTGCAGACGGTTGGGTTGCCGGATTGGTTTGTGCTTTCCCCCGGGAAACCGTTGCAATTTATGAGCTTATCCGCTCCGGAAGGCTGTCCGAAGCGCGTCAGATCTATCGCTGGTTTATGCCCTTACTGGAGTTGGATATCAGCCCGCAGTTGGTACAAAACATAAAACTCGCGGAGGTAGCCACCGGAATCGGAACAGAAAATGTGAGACCTCCCAGACTGCCGTTGAGCGGTGCGGAAAGGCAGCGGGTTTTAAAGATTATTGATGAAGCCATGGCTTCTCGTCCCGTACTACCCGAATATAAGCCGGCATATCCGTAACTTTACAAAAACGAGCACTGGCATGTTACATGGAAAGAATTTTATTGGGGATAGGCTTTCAGCAAATGGCACCGTCACTTTCAAAACGTTTAATCCACTTTTAAACCTGGAAAATGAGGGTGTTTTCACTGAAGCTACCGAGGAGGAGATCGACGAAGCGGTAAGGCTGGCAACGGAGGCCTTTCGCGCTTTTAGAAAAAAAACGGGGGAGGAGAAGTCGGCCTTCCTAAACGCTATAGCCGACGAGATCATGGCTTTGGACCAGGAACTTATAAGCACCTATTGCTCTGAGACTGGGCTGCCGGAAGGGCGAGCGAAGGGAGAACGCGGTAGGACTGTAGGGCAATTGCGAAGTTTCGCGGATCTGGTGAAAGAAGGATCCTGGGTAGAAGCGACCATAGACACTGCCCTGCCTGACAGACAACCCATCCCCAGACCGGATTTAAGGAAAATGATGGTACCGCTCGGACCCGTTGTGGTTTTTGGAGCCAGTAACTTTCCCCTGGCGTATTCCACTGCTGGAGGCGATACCGCTTCCGCCTTGGCTGCCGGATGCCCGGTGATCGTCAAGAGTCATCCTATGCATGCCGGAACCGGGGAGTTGGTAGCATCGGCTGTTGCAAAAGCCGCTCTCGATACCGGAATGCCCGATGGCGTATTCTCTAACCTAAACAGCTCCGGTATAGAAGTAGGGACACAGCTGGTAAAGCATCCCGGCATAAAAGCGGTAGGATTTACGGGAAGCATCCGTGGCGGGCGCGCACTTTTTAATTTAGGTTCCCAAAGGCCGGAACCCATCCCGGTCTTTGCGGAAATGGGCAGCATAAATCCGGTGATACTTTTACCCAAAGCCCTTAGCGAAAAGGGAGCAGAATGGGCCACTACCTATGCGGGCTCCATTACTCTGGGAACAGGACAGTTCTGTACCAATCCGGGTTTGCAATTGGGTATCAGGGGTGATGCGCTGGACGCATACATTTCAAAACTCTCGGATGAGATCCTTACCAAAAGCCCTACGAGCATGTTGCATCCTAATATTGCCTCCTCTTATGACAAAAACAAGGCACAGGCCGTTGCTCAGTCCGGTACGGCAGTAGTAGCCGATTACGAGCAAGAGGTACAGGAAAATTTTGCAAGGCAGATGGTGGTTAAAGTTTCAGGGAAGGACTTTTTGGAAAATAGCACTTTACACCTGGAGGTTTTCGGGCCTTTTTCCATGATCGTGGAATGTGAAGATGCCGCCCAGCTCGAAAAGGCGATTAGCCAGCTTGAAGGGCAGCTTACCGGAACGGTGCTTGCAGAGAACGACGATCTTTCCGAACACGCTTCTCTGGTAGATACACTACAAAACAGAGTAGGGCGGTTGATCTTCAACGGGGTGCCAACCGGAGTTGAAGTAAGCCCGGCCATGCAACACGGAGGCCCTTATCCGGCTTCTTCGGACAGTAGATTTACGGCGGTTGGGATACATTCCATCAAAAGATGGGTCAGGCCAGTGAGCTATCAGAATTGGCCCAATGAAGCCCTTCCGGATGAACTAAAAAATGAAAATCCCCTACAGATTTCCAGGCTTGTCAACAATGAAAGTACAGACAGAAGCATATAAGCAGTATCTGAATGGATAGTACTTCTGTTTTCCATTGTATAGATGGCCATACCTGCGGTAATCCGGTTAGACTGGTGGTCAGGGGTGGACCCGAACTCCAGGGGAATTCCATGAGTGAAAAGCGGCAGTATTTCCTAAAACATTACGATTGGATCCGTAAAGGTTTAATGTTTGAGCCTCGCGGGCACGATATGATGAGTGGCAGTATATTATATCCTCCCTCAGATCCGGCAAATGATAGCGGGATCTTGTTTATAGAGACCAGCGGCTGCCTCCCCATGTGTGGTCATGGCACCATTGGTACGGTGACCATTGCACTACAGGAGGGACTTATCGTACCAAAAAATCCAGGAATACTGCGGCTGGAGACCCCGGCCGGACTGATCACGGTTAGCTATGAAAAAGAAGGGGAGCGGGTTGCCTGGGTAAAATTCACCAATGTCAACGCCTATCTGGCTGCCAGTGAATTGCAGATTGTAAGTCCGGAGCTCGGGGAGTTGGTCTTTGATGTGGCCTATGGCGGGAATTTCTATGCCATCTTCGATCCACAAAAGAATTTTTCCGGACTGCAGGATTTTTCAGCGGCAGAATTGATTCAAATGAGTGGGGAATTAAGAAAGAGGATCAATCAGAAATATCCCGGGGCTTTTGTACATCCTGAAGATGCCACCATCAGGGATGTAAGTCATATTCTGTGGACAGGAAGTACTATCGATCCTAAAGCCACTGCCAGAAATGCCGTTTTTTATGGAGATAAAGCCATAGATCGTTCACCCTGTGGCACAGGTACTTCGGCTCGAATGGCCCAGTGGTATGCCAAAGGCAAGTTGGGCCTGGGAGAGGAGTTTATACACGAAAGTATAATCGGGTCTCAGTTTGTCGGTAGGGTAGAGGCCAAAGCTAAAGTGGGAAATTTTGAAGGGATTCAGCCCAGTATCAAAGGCTGGGCCAAAGTGTATGGAAGGAATGTGATCACCATTGATAAAGACGATCCCTTCGCTCATGGCTTTCAGGTGGTCTGATCTGTGGTGAATAAAAAGTTATCAGGTCGGGCCGGGTTCTTCAGCATGTAGATTAGCCCAACCTGATCTATATGTTGTTAATCACTGGAAAGTATACTCAGTATATACCAGAATAACAACATCAGCGAGGCAAACAAGCCAAGGGAAGCTGCCACATGCTGATGCGACTGGTATTTGTGGATCATATTTGAGGTCTGGTAAAGAATGGATCCGGAGGCGAGTACGATCATACCCACACTAAACCAAAGCCCAAGGTTAAATCCGAACAACACTCCTGCGACAATAAGGCCAATAGCGATGAAAAAGCCAATGGTCAGGGCCGACTTAAGGAAGGAAAAGTCCTTTTTCGTCAGGAATACCACCGCCGAAAGTCCCGTAAACAGGGAGAGTGTAAGGATAGCCGCCTGGTTTAGAATACTAAAACCGCCATCCTGTGCCACGGCAATGGCGATAAAGATCAGCGGAATAAAAATAAAGGCCTCCGCAATGACGTATAAGATCAGGGCCGCGTACTGGGTTCCTGTATTTTCATTTTTTACGGACAGGCGTTCCGCATAGTTTGTAACCAGCATAAAGCCGCCGAGCAGCAACAGCCATTTAACGCCTTCGGTGAGTGAAAGTGCAAAAAGCACCAGGGGTTCAATTTGAAAGAAAAGTGTTTCTACAAGTACAAACAATAAGACGGCTCCGGCCAGATGGGCATAGGTCCTTTTGTAAAAAGCTACGCGCTCTTGTCCGCTAAGATCACTTACCATTTGAATTTGTGGGGTTTCGTGGTTTTCCATAGTTTGTATATGATTTAGGTTTGTTAAAGAAGGTCCATAACGGTACAAGCAGGCCCTGAATTGCATAAGCTTGTCAAAGCGTTCAAATTTTCGACAAATAACGTATTTACTTACAAAATGGAGGTATTGGCTCAGACAGCGCCATAGGTATCCTGTATCATCTGATCGGTTTCTTCCCTGGACTTGAATACTTCAAAAGTACGCCCCTGGGTCCGCTGGGCTCCGAGTGCATTAGCGTATTTGGCTGCCCGGATATAATCCGTTGGGTCTGCAAGTAAGCCAAATCCAAGTCCTCCGGCGAAGGAATCTCCGCAGCCTGTAGTATCCACCACATGATCTACCCAGATAGATTGTACGATCTCCTGATGCACATGTCCGTCTTTTTTGTAGAATACGGCCCCTCCTTTTTCGTCTAAAGTGACGATCAGGCATTTGATACCGTGGTTAAGTACATGATCCGCCAGGGCAGGAAGGTGTTCGGTACTCTCGTCCTCGAAGTGCTTTAGGTCTTCCAGTTGGTACTCTTTTTCGAACCAGCAGCAACGAGATTCTTCCAGGTTCATTTTCAGCACATCAATATAGGGTAACCACTGATCCCGGTCTATCCAGAACTTGATCAGCCGGTCTCCGGAAATGGTTGCCGTATTGGTAGGGCCGTGGGCGTCGAAGATGATGATGCCTTTACTGTTTTGCTTGATGTATTTCAGGGTGTCCAGGGAAACCTCATAATCCGTGATAGGTACGCAGACAAACACATCGCAGTGCAAAAGTTCCTTCAGGTCTTCCGGGACGATGGGATTCATAAAGCCGGTCTGTTTTTCGAGCCGGTTATTCTGATCTACAAATTTGAGTTGGATAACATCTCCCTGGTCGGAATCCGAGGTGATGTGTGTGGTGTCTATATTGGGGTAGGCATCCAGTATGGCTTTAATGGGTCCCTCGTCTATTTTACGCACGTGAGAAACCGGATAAACCGTTCCCTCGTCCCCTAAAAGCCGGGCCAGACCTATGGCCGTATGGGTGGCACAGCCGTATTTTTCGATCACCTCCCCGTGATGGGTGGTTATATGATCTCTGGGGATGGGCCCCAGTACCGCGACCTTGTAATTTGCCATAACATTGGAATTTAATGGAAGGTAAAAAAAAATGGGGAATTGCACATCTTTTTACAGCATCGAATAAAACGACTTTTTACAAACCATAATGACATAAAAGTCGCAAAATGCTTCAGGGAAAGCAAAAAGGGTTTTATATTTGCACCCCTGTTACAGGCGATATACTGTAAAGGACAATTTAAGAGTTTAGGAGGAATGGCAGAGTGGTCGAATGCACCGGTCTTGAAAACCGGCGAGGGTCACACCTCCGGGGGTTCGAATCCCTCTTCCTCCGCAAAAAAAGCTTCACCTTCGTGAAGCTTTTTTTATTCCCTGAAGCAAGCGAAACTTGTTTCAGCTTGTGGAAGGGAATAAAAATCCGCTCCGTTTAGGAGCCTTTCGGCTGCGCTCAAGACTGGTCTTCTGAGAAATCCTACTTAAAGATATGCTTTGAAAGTGAGTATACGCGCTCCAAAACAATGCTTTTTTTGCAAGGCTCCCTCTCTTCGGGATCACGAGCCTTTCGCTGCCGATCAAGGCAGGCTAGGCGAGTAATCCTTTCCTTGTTTCAGCTTGCGGAAGGGAATAAAAAACCGCCCTTAGGATATCGTACAGCAACTCATCGGCCGGATATTCATAATAGATTTGCAAAAGATGCGTTTTTGTGCGTACAACCCCGGTTAAACAACTAAAGTCTATATCCGCTTAACAAAAAATTCCTTCAGAAATTTGACGATTTGTTATCTTGGCTATAGGTTATTTAAAGTGCGCTAGGTGCCATATTGAATTATTGCTGCCAAATCAGATAACGAAATGAAAAAGAACCTTCTTTTGTTTCCACTATTTATGCTGTTTTTACTGATACTTACATCTTGTAAAGACGATGAAGCGGTCCCTGATACTACAATCGGGACGGACGTAGAAACTATATTTTTCGATTATTTTCAAAATGAAACAATAATCCGTTTAAGAAACAACGGAAACAGAGAATTTCGTTGGAACTATATCACAGAATCCCCTAACATTTCAATAAACCCCGATGAGGGTAATTTAGGCCGTGGAGATGCAATAGATCTTACGATTAGCTTAGATAGAGAAGGTCTCGCAAACGGAAGCTTTGAATTGACTGTTGATTTCACGAACGGATCTGATCGCAAACAACTCACAGTAGAGGGGGTTAATTATGTAGAGGAAACAGTGAATCTGGACTGGAATATCATAGATGCTGAATTCAACCGACAAACGGATGCAATGGTGATGATTACAGAATCTAATGAATTGGTCAAGTATGATGCTGCCACCAGGGTGTTCCAGTCTACCGCTCTGGATCTTCCGGGAAATTGTCTGTCGATATCCCCTGATGGTAATCAAGTCGTTGTTGGTCATAAATCGTTTATATCGCTTTACAATCTCTCAAACCTTTCAGAGGTCAAAATCATACCCATATCAACAAGTGCCTTTGATATAGTATTTGCGCCGAATAACTGGGCATACGTGTTCCCGAGCCCTGGGTATGGTGGATGGGTGCATATTCATGGAATAGATCTTGATAGCGAATCAGAAGAATTTCATACAGGTTTTCTTATTAATGACGGTACCAAGGGAAAATTACATCCTAATGGAATTAATATCTACGGGGTACAGACGGATGTTTTTCCTCCTGATATTGAAAAGTATAGTATATCCGAAGGTAATGCTGAATATTTATACGAATCTCCTTATCATGGAGATTGGCCTATTGCCGGAGATCTTTGGATTTCAGACGACGGAGCAATGCTCTTCACTAAAGGTGCGAATGTTTTCAGTTCTACATCCAATAGAGATACGGATATGCAACATATGGGGAATTTATATAATGGAGGATTAAATGGGGCACATGTATTGGCATTGGATCACAGTTCCGCTGCCAATAGAATTTATGCTGTTTTTTCGAATACCCTTAATTTCGATGTCCCTACTAACAGAGTCCAGGTTTTTGACTCTGAATCCCTGTGGTATCATTCTAAGATCCTGTTACCCGACTTTCTTATTCCGGATGGGCAGGGAGGAGGTTCACTATATGAATCAGAAGGACATTACGTCTTTATCAATGCCAATGGAGACAAATGTTTTTTCCTCCTGAAAATTTCGTCAAATTCCGATATTTTGGAGCAGTGGTCCCTATTTGAAACGAATGTCGACTAAAGGGTTGCTAGAAACTCAAGCTCTCAGGTAAATATTTCGCGACTAAATCTTCATAATATGGCCTTAAGGCCTTAGCATCAGGTGGTGTGGGTGCCTTGGAATACAGATCATATGGATTGAACTTTTTCACCCATTTAAACATTTCATGGTCTTTTTTATCCATCAAATGGTCATAGGCCTGTTCACGGTGTTGGGCGTAGAAAGAATGATATCGGATCATATGCAAGGCGGGCTCTGGCAAATAATCCTTCATGATCTGGTAAAGGTATTCATCGTGGCCCCAGCTCATTTTCACATTATCCAATCCGCAGTTCTCTGTGTACACCCCAAGTTTGGTGTTGTAACGTTCATCTTTTGCATAAGGATTCTCATCAAAGAATTCGGGATAGACGATTTTATCGGAAAATTGACATCCAACAGGAAACGTATCGCCAACCACAGCCCACTGTGGCTCACCAAAAAGGCAGAGCACCTTGCCCATATCATGCAGAAAGCCAGTTAGCACAAACCAATCCGGATGCTCATCCGCACGTATAGCTTCAGAAGTTTGAAGCAGATGCTGCAGTTGATCAAGATCGATATCGGGATCGCTGTCATCAACCAGGGTATTAAGAAAATCAACAGCTTCCCAAATAGACATCGTACGCTTGTCAAACTTCAAAAACTCTTCTTCCTTACGGCAGACAAAATCATAAGTCTGATATTTGTGGTTCAGCCTGTAAAACTCACGAACGCCGTCGATCCTGTCTGAATCGACATAATTTCTGTAATCGTCCTTTTCCTTTTTAGTTTCACCGGGATTGGGATAGCGTTGTAGCAAATCATCTTCCCAATCATCAACATCCCGCATTGGATGGTGCAGCTTCTCATTTTTAGATGGTCTCACGAGCAATGTTTTTAAACTTCGGTCCTTTGTAACAACAAAAATACTTTCATTGCTAGGTCATGATATGGAAAATAACGTAGAAACTATGGACAAATCCGTAACCGGGATCAAACCTTTATTTCATTCTTTATCAATTGACTAGGAGGATAGCCAAACTGCTTCCGAAAACAGCGACTGAAATACAGAGGGTCGTTAAACCCAACTAAAACAGCTACTTCGGAAACATTATACCTACGGCTTTTTAAAAGTGTTGCTCCTTTTTTGAGCCGTACGGTACGGATGAACTCATTGGGCGCCAAATCGGTCAATTCCTTGATTTTTCGGTATAGTTTTGAAGAGCTCATACCCAATTCACGACATAAATACGACGTGGTCAGATTGTTCTCGGCTATATTATCATCAATCAAATGAGTGACTTTCTCCATGAATTCCTCGTCAATGGGCGAATGAGTCAGGAGACTGAATTCGCTTTCTGCCTCACCGGAAAATTTGGCTTTCAGTTCTTTTCGCGAATTGATAATATTAACTATTCGCGTATACAGCAATGAGGGGTCAAAAGGTTTGACCAAATAACCATCGGCACCAACGTTAAACCCGCGAACTTTGTCTTCATTCTCGGAACGGGCCGTAAGGAGTATCACAGGAATATGGCTTATCGTTGCATCCTTTTTGAGTTCCTGACAGAATTGGAGACCATCCATAACGGGCATCATGATATCCGCTACGCAAAGTATCGGTTTGACCTGACGGCACAGCAGAAGACCTTCTTTTCCGTTTTCTGCACTGTATACCCGATAAAACTCCGATAAGTATTCATCTACATAATCCCGAAGCTCTGCATTGTCCTCGATGAGCAATATATTCTCTTTGACATGAGTTGTTTTTGGTACGATTTTTTTCTTGTGCAGCTCTTTGGGCAAGGCTTTCCTTTTAACGGAAAGACTACTGATTTCTGAAACCTTAAAGAAACGTTTCTTGATCGGCAACCGTACGGTAAATACAGTTCCGTTTTCAGGATTGCTCTGTAATTCAATTTTTCCATTGTGAACATCTACAAGTGATTTAACCAAGGATAGCCCAATACCTGACCCGGTATTGTTCTCTTTGCTGTTTCTGGCCTGAAAGAATCTTGAAAAAATACTCTTTTGAGCCGCATCAGGTATACCGATGCCATTATCGCTGACTTCAAGCACCAAATGGTCTGCATCATCATCATTCAAACCTACAAATAGGTCTACACTACCATTGGTATTGGTAAACTTTATTGCATTTGACAATAAATTATATAAAATTTTATCAAGCTTGTCTTTGTCCATCCAACCCGAAATCGTGTCGTATTCACAATTGAAATTGAGAGAGATATTCTTGCTGGTCGCCCAGTCTTTAAAGGAGTCAAAAACACTCTTGCATTGTTGCAGTATGTCTATTTGACTGACTTTTAAGTTTAATTCACCAGCCTGCGCTTTTCTAAAGTCCAATATTTGATTGACCAATTTTAACAAGCGGGAAGCATTCTGGTAAATCAGCTCCGAACGCGACCCCAGGTATTCATTGTTCAGCTCTTTCGATTGCTTCAACAAATCTTTTGCAGGGCCCAAAATCAGTGTCAAAGGCGTTCGCAATTCATGTGAGATATTGGTGAAAAAACGAAATTTCTCATTGTTGAGTTTTTCAATGCGATCTTGTTTAATTTTTTCCATGAGCAGGGCTTGCCGTAAGCGGAGGCGATTTTTGATCTCACGACGTATAAAGAAGATGGCTATGGCCAGCACAAACAAGAAAATGAGCAATGCTTTGGTAGTCAACCAGAAAGGAGATCTAATATCTATTTTGTAGGAAGCCTCTTCGCTCCAGTAACCGTTGCTATTACTGGCCACCAATTTAAAGTTATAGGATCCTGGATAGAGGTTGGTATACTGAACCGTTCGTGAATTACTATTGACTGTAATCCAATCTTCATCAAAGCCTTCAAGCTTATATTTATATTTGTTCAATCGCTCGTTTGAAAATGCCGGAGATGAAAACTGCAACGAAAAATTGCGGTTGTTATGGTTTAAAGACACCTCTTTACCATAGTTAAAATCTGTCATCCCAAATTCCTGGTTGTTTATTTCTACCCCTGGATACACCGTTCTATTTTGGACCTTGAACTCAGAGATGAAAGGTTTGGGTGACTTTTTGTTTTCCTGCAGGGTGTAGGGAGAAAAATAGATGACCCCGTTCTTCCCTCCCAAATAAATATTTGATCCTTCAATATGATAAAAGCCGCTTGAGCTGAAAACATCCAGCCTGTTACCGCTGTTGGTATTGTAAATGTTTACGATATCACTGCCTGCATCAAATTTGGCAATACTATTGTTCATATTGAGCCACAACAGACCATTGGCGTCCAACACCATATCGGTTACCCATTTACCTGCCAATTCACCAGGTTCTTGCAATGCCAAAAAATCATCTGAACCGGGATCATATTTGCTTAGTCCCAAACGCGTTGCGGCCCATAAGGTGTTTTGGGCATCAAGAATTATATCACTGACATTTTCATGCGGCAGTGGATTTTTCTTTTTTTTATCAGCGACATAATTTTTAATGTCACCAGTCAATATATTGTAGCTTGCGACACCCTTCTCCGTAGCGAACCAGAGTAGTTTTTGCAACCTGTCCGATACAATCTTGTTGATGGATCGATCTGGCAAAAGCCTGCCCACCTCATGAATAGGAGTCCTCTTTTTGACATCCAGAACGATTGCACCCTCGCCAAAAGAACCGATCATCAACTGATTCTCTGAAAATTTTTCGAAGGCGAGGACAGGTGACATTTTAAAGCCAACATCAATGATTTCATAGTCACCATTTGAATAATTGTATACCAGGATCTTACCATCCCATAAACCGCAATAAAAAATTTTACCGTCTTTAGAATAAATGCTGGCGATATCGTAGTCTTTTCTGAACAGCGTCATAATACTGTCTTTATGCATTAAAAACAGACCGTTGTGCCTGGTGGCAACAATCAATTTGCCGTCAAATGTCTTTGAAAACCCTCTGATTCGGGGCAATTGGTTGTTGATGTGTGATGAAATATCCTTGTTGAGCCGAAACTGGTTTTTGTAGGGGTCATATTTATCCAAACCATCTTCAGTGCCAATCCACAATATACCTGAGGCATCAAAATAAAGCGCGGAAACCAGATTGTCAACAATAGAAGTGTCATCAGAAAGAACGGTATAGTACCAATCAAAATTCCCCTCTGGAATGTCTTCAAGACGATCACAGGTCAGTAATCCGCCAAGGGTGCCCACCCAATATCTCCCCTCCGGAGATCGGGCCACGGACAGAAAATAAGGTCCGAGCTGATCTCGCATGGTACGGTCTTCAATATAGAGATTGACAAATTGATTGGTCTCAATATCAAATTTATACAGGCCATTACGGGTGCCGATAAACAAGTCGGACTTGTGATCTTGATATATGAAATTTACATATGGATTCTGTTCCTGGGAATTAGGCACAGAAAGCGTATAATGTTGTATTTGGTTAATATTTCCGGCATCGTCGACGATCAATTTGGCGATGGATCTTTTTCCATAGGTGCTCACCCAAATATGCCCGTTCTTATCTTCAAACAACTCTTTTACATACTCAAAATCCTCTATTTCTACCCTGGAAAATATATCTTTTTCAACATGGTAACGAAAAAGCCCTTTGGTTTTCGTCCCTACCCAGATACGTTTTTGGCTATCGACAAGTACGGAACGTATCTCGCTATCTTGAAGGCTATTTTCATTGCCCTGTTCTGGCAGGAATGTGCGAAAAGAATGGTTTTGCAAATCTAATAAGGTGAGTCCGTTTCGTGTGGCTATCCATAAATGATCGTTGTCTGAATCAAACTCCAGGGCCGTTATGTCGTTATTATTAAGTCCACTTTCTTTCGAAAAGGAGTAGAGGTAGGGCGTGAAACGATATCCATCAAAACGGTTAAGGCCTGAGAAAGTTCCCAACCAAAGAAATCCATTGTTGTCTTGTACTATATGACGTACAGAATTGTGTGAAAGACCATCATTATCATTGTAATGCTCAAACTTAATATCCTGACCATGAATGAATGGACTACAGCATAGCCAAACAAACAAGGTTTTGAATATAAGGTCATGATAATACATCAACTAACAATTTACGCTTTTAAAATCAATACGTATTGATTTATGTATTAATTAAGATATGCTCGGATGATTCGATTTTTTTGTTCTAAGGGTTGTTTTTGTCGTTTGTCATTTCCAAATTCAATACCCCACCCCTGGTCAGGTTCTGATGATTGATGGAGAGGTTATCGAGAGGGTTTGAGTTCCACTTCGCGGTTTCAATATAAAAATTCGTATTGCTGTTTCCATTTGCAATGATCACAATCTCATCTCCCGAATAAAAATCATTATTCAGCTCAATAGTAATTCTCTCAAAAAGTGGATTGCCAATCTGATACTCAGGGTCAGCGGTAACACCACCGTCCATTTGAAACAATCCTATCTTTTTCAACACGGCAAGACTGCTCATAAGGCCCTGGTCTTCATCCCCGTTATATCCGGTTTTTGGAGAAAGGCCACTGAAAACTTTGTTCACCACTTTTCTAGACCAATATTGGGTAAGGTCAGGTCGCCCTAATTTCCCAAAAATGTAAGCGCTGTGGAGTGATGGCTGATTTCCAAAATTGACAGGTATTCGGCTGAATTCAGGATGTTTTTCACGCTCATGCGAACTCCCAGAAGTAAAACCAAGGCTTTCGGCTTCCCTAAACTGTTGGTTAAGCTTTTTTACAGCTTCATCATTACCCCCCATTAACTTAGCCAAGCCCTCAAGGTCATGGGGTACAAACCAGGTAGACTGTGCACTATTAGATTCGTTAAAACCGTTCTCATAAACATAGGGGTCAAAATCGGCTTTCCATTCCCCATAAACGTTTTTTGGCCTCATCCAGCCTGTTTCAGCATCAAATACCTGTTTATAGTTTTCAGATCTTTTTAGAAAGATTTGATAATCTTCCTTATGCCCTAATTTTTTTGCTAGTTGAGCCAAGGCATAATCCTGGTAGGCATATTCCAGAGTCAGGCTGGCACCATCCTGGTGCAATCCGAATTTTCCCTCCGGAATGGGATAGGGCACATATCCCATCTCCTCATAATAATCGAAGCCACCGCCCAAAGCTGTTTTGTGCTCGTAACCAGCTTTTGCCATAATACCATTTGATAGATGGTTTTTTTTCAGGGCATTATAAATATTTTCCAGATCCTCGTTAATCAATCCCTCCTGAATGGCACTAACGATAAAAGGGGTACTGGAAGCCCCGGTCATTACATAGGTGTAGTTGCCCCCAGAGGGTCCTCGTGGTATCAATCCGCCATCGGTATAGTACTGTAGCAAAGATTTGGCAAACTCTTGTTTAATTTCAGGATATACCAGACCCCATAAGGTATTGATGGTCCATTGCGCACCCCAAAAAGCATCAGAGTTGTAATGGTTGAATTGAGGACGACCATCGACTGTCATTGGCAATTGGCCAATGCGAAATGTCTCAGCTGTATTATCGGGATATGCTCCACTGACATCGTTGATCATTTTTCTACCCAATAGTGCATGCCACAAATCTGTATAAAAACGACGCCTGTTAGTTTCGCTACCCCCTTCTACCTTGATTCGACTTAACATTTCGTTCCAATGATCTTTTGATTCCCCAACAATTTGGTCAAAATCCCAATGGGGTAGTTCGGCTTGCATATTCTTCTCGGCGTTTGCCAATGAGGTATATGAAATGACTACTTTCATCAATACGGGTGAATTGATCTTTTGTAGCGTAAGTTTGTAATTGCCAGTAGATCCATCCCTATCGACCGCCGTAATTTCTGTGTTCAACGCTACTTTGAAATAGACCTTAAATGGCCTTGGTCGTCGCTCTGTGGGTTGCATTATGAATGAGCCGGAGAGTGTCGTAGGTGTCTCTTGTTGCAATTCACCATCTGCGGTAGTGCAAGGGCCTAAAGTTGCATTTAAAAGAAAAAGAATCTCCTGATTTGCGCCATTTTGAAATTTATAGCGATGAAAACCAACCCTTTCTGTTGCGGTTAGTTCTACATCTATGTCATGGCGGTCCAGGTGAAGAAAATGATAGCCCGGCGCTATTTTCTCAGTATCATGGCTGAATTTTGAATAAAAGTCGGTATAAGGTGATTTACCCTTTTCTTCATTAGTGGACAATGGCATTACGGAAAGACCTGAGAGCTGCCAACCATGAATGTGGCTAAACCCTTTTACTGTGTCTATCTCATAGCGATAACCACTGCCCCAAGTTCCCCTGAGCTTGGTATCAGGACTTAGGTTTACCATACCGAAGGGACGGCTCGCGGAAGAGAACAGGAACCATCGAGAATTCTCCGTATCCAATTGTGGGTATACCAGATCGACAGGATGGCTTGTTGTGGAATTAAGGGCAATTGCCATTTGTTTGTCACGATGCTGACAACAAAAGATTGAAAATGCGATAAGCAAGAGGATGAAAAAAGAAAAAAGCCTACTTATTTTCATGCTGCTTTTTTATGAGGTTCTGAAGGTTACTATCTATGGCATCCATCATAGCCACGGTAGGGAATCCGTTATTGGGTCTCCGATTTCTCGGATGGTACCATCCTTCCCATTTTGGAATTCCATCCCCCTTTAACCTGTTTTCATAAATTATTCTAAGGTCATTACGTGCATCTGCCAAAACCGCAAAAGCCTCTTCGATTTTCACTGTATTGCCTGTTTCTTCATACATTTTCTTCAGCTTAGCCATTTTATGCAATTTCAGTTCAAATGCAATAAGGTCGTCATAGATCTGTACAGGAAGCTTTATGTAGGAATTGTAAAATACTTTTTCTTCGCCCATATCTTTGGACATTCCCTTTTTGGCTTCCACCATCGCACTATCTAAATACGTTTTGACCATTAGTACATGGTCAAAATCATTTTCCACCCTGGCGTATGAATAAGGTACCGGAGATTTACCCGGTCTTTCAATAGATTTGTTGGAAAGATATGCTATGGCCTCCCGAATTTCCCATAGATGCTGAACATAACCTATGTGGCCCCCTTGTTGTGCCTTATGTAAAAATTGCATCGATTTTCGGGCATCTGCCGCTACGCTCTCGTTAAAATAACGCTCTGTCCAGGTCTTATAGAAAGTGTCTCCGTGAAAAGTTTCCGGATTTTGACAGACCTGGCTATAGGCTTCAAGATTAAGCATAAACGGACGAAATGTCTGGCCATTGACCATACAATATGCCGTTGCGCCATAATCCCCGAACATTTGTTTCATTCTTGAGGCTACCTTTTCCGGATAGGGATCGTGAACAGTATGGTTCAACCAAAAACCGGCATGCATATAGGTGCCAAACTGGTAACCATCAGTTGAATTGGGCAAATGCTCAAAACCACCAAACCCGTCATCTGACCAGGCGACGATCCAATCCTTTGGAGGTCGAAATCCGTTGTTGTACATCTCCATAGCATCCGAATAACAGATCAGGGCTTTTGTTGCATTGGGTTTATAAGAATCCACCAGCCCATCAAAAACCTCAAATACTTCGTTGAAGACTTCGATTTTATCTTCGCCACAACTGCTTTTATATTCCCAATCCCAGATCTGGTGGCGGGGTCTTAGAATAAAAATATCAGTTTTGGCCAGTGGTGTTTCTTCAAAATAGTAGCGCCAGGCATCTATCCAATTTTCCTTGTAAAGTTTCCAGCAGTTTGCCATTTCTTCTTCCATTGGATGCAATTGGTACCCCAATGCGAAATCAACCTGAACTTTCATGCCTTTACTATGGGCATAATCAATCATTCGGTCCAGATATTCGACATCCAACTGGTAATTTGGATACCTGTTTTGATATTCCGGACGTTTGTAAAATTCCGGCCTGCCCAACATGTCAAAAAGCTGAATGGCATTGTAACGCAATCTTACGAGGGCATCTATCATTGCCGCGTAGCTTTCCCAATCGTATTCCAACGGCTTTCCTCTATAGTTGGCCAATTCATCAACATCGTTCTCAAAGTAACACAGTATGGGTACTTTGGGTGGAGCTATAACCCGATTCTCAAAAGCAAATAGATTATCGACATTCCTTTTGCCGCCTTCTTTTCCGGTCCAATAGGATAATGGGTCGATGTCCAAAATTTCTCTGGCGTAATCATAAATGGCATATTGCAGGCCCTGGGGGTCAGACCCGGCCAATGCGATACCTTTTAACCCATTTGGAAACGAAATTTTAGACCACAATCCACCTCTTGGACCAGGATTATCACCAGTCAATGAACTGCCACTATCAGCAAGGAGTTTCATCATGAGGTTGTTTGAAAGGGGGGTCCCCAAAACCAGTATGACCCCTTCCTCAGGAGTTGGGCTGTTTTCTGAAAGTACGAGGACTTCATTATCAATACTTTTTTCGAGATCAGCCTTTAAATCGTATATAGCATTTTCTTCAAGAGTATCGACATGGTCACCTTTAATCAGGTATACTTTGGTCAATTTGTGTTCTACACAAGAAACATGAGCCAACTGTACAATCACCAAAAAAGAAATCAATATTCTATGCATGAATTAACGGTTGAATGATAAGCTTAAAACTATTGGCGAGGAAAAATATATGTGTGTTAAATGCCATGAGCAGGCCTATGGTCGCCTGCCCATGGTACTAAACTCAATTAACTAAACTTCACTAACTCAAAATAATTCTCAAAAAGTTCTAGTATCCGGGATTCTGTTGTAATGAACCGTCGGAAAGCTGTAATTCAGATTCTGGAATAGGTCGCAATAAATGGATTAACGGATCAAAGGCACCATGGTCAACCACTTGAGGATTGTACAGGTTGATTCGCTCTTCCAACTTACCTGTGCGCTTCAATACGGCCCACCTATTGGCCTCTCCTGCCAGTTCCCTGGCCCTTTCGTCCAGAATCTCATCAATGTCAACAATTATCAATTGGTTTGGAACTCCGGTTGCCCTTTCCCGAACGCGATTAATATGAAATAGTGCCTGTGCAGCATTTCCTGCTCCTAAATGAGCTTCAGCCGCCAACAGATGGGTGCCGGCTACTCTGAAGACAAAAGTGTCTCGAGCTCCTTCCTCAGTTTCATTAAAATCAATGTCATCAAACTTCTTAAAAATGGGAAAATTTGTTCTTAATATATTGCTTGAATACTGGTAAGTAGCCCCGGGAATATTATCTGGAAGACCAAATAGATATTGGTCAGGCTGATACACATAATGCCGGTTCAATTGGTCAGCAAGTTCAGTAGCATCAAGAGCCGTTTTCGGATAGTAAACAACGGTATCTCCCACGGCAATGAAATCCGAAGGAAGAGGACCGTCACCATCTGCATCATATAACTCTTCGGAATCAGCAAAAAGCACCCTGTGAATGGTAGCTTCTTCCCTCATATCATCTTCAGCAAACAGGGAGTAGAAAAAAGGTGTTGGCATCCCTCCTCCCGAACTAACACCGTATAAGGTTGTTGTTCTTTCTATGCCAGGATATTGAAACACCTGATTCATAAAAATCGAGTGTTTATTATTGTTCTTATCTTCGGCAAGACCGCTGCTTCCCCATTGTACGGCAAACAAAACCTCGTCGTTCACCTGGTTATTTATATCGAAAACTTCTGCGAAAGACTGACTTCTGATATCATATGAGCCTATGGCCGACTCTGCCAGAGATGCTGCTGTCTGAAAGTCATTACTGTCGGCAAAGGATGTGTATGCCCTTGTGAGATAAACTTCTGCCAACAAATGTTGAGCTGCTCTTTGGGAAAAACGCCCGATATCCGGATTCTCCAATAGATCCGGAATCGCGTCTTCTAAATCACTTATGATCAAAGCGTAAGTCGCTTCCTCTGAAGATCTTTCATAATCTACCCGTATACTTTGAGCTTCTTCAGTTTCAAGCACTACACCACCGTATTGTTGAACCAGGTTAAAATAGGCCAATGCCCTTAAAGCCTTTGCCTGGGCTATGCCATAATCGCGCTGAGGTAAATTTGACTCGCTCCAGGCAATCTGGTTTTCGTAGCGATTTATTACGGTATTTGCCTTCCCAATAATGCTGTAGTTATTGGCCCAAACGGAAACCCCGATGGAGGCATTTAGATTGAAATAATCATTTTCAGGGCTGAAAGAAAAGATTTCACCCTGTGAGGCAAATATGTCCGTACCGGAAAACTTAAAAGTATAATCTCTATAAGCCGCCCGCAATGCACTATAGACCCCTACGACCAATTGGTCTGCAGTCTCCTGGTCAATAAAATTTTCGCTAGTAATATCAGAAAAGATATCTTCCTCTATGTAGTCGTTACAAGCCGCAACGGTTAATAAACACAGTAGCGAACTAACAAGGTATTTGATTTTTCTAGTGAACTTCATTTTCTTTTTTTTTATTAATAGGCCAATTTTAGACCAAACAAGAATGTTTTTATGGAATAGCTCATATTGTATGAGTTCTGTAAACCTGTTTCCGGGTCCGGACCCTCAAAATCTGTAAACACAAAAGGATTTTGCAGGTCAATCGATAATCGAAGGTTTGATAATTTTAATTTGTCCAAAACTTGCTGCGGAAAAGAGTATGCCACGCCTATATTACCAACTCGTACAAAGGACATATCTTCATAAAACCACGGTCTTCCCCCATCCTCACCATATTCTGGTGATGGGTATCTGGCTCCTTGGTTATTAGGTGTCCAGTAATCCTGATCCAGACTATTAAAAACCGCTCTATCACCTTGAAAAGTTGAAAAATTCTGATGCCATTCAGAGTGACCAAATACGCCCTGGCGGGTGTTTACCTGTACGTTGAGCTCGAAATTTTTATAATTAAAGGTATTGGTCATACCTCCAATCCAGTCAGGAGATTGAGAACCTAGTACAACTTTATCATCGGGATTGATAACTCCATCGCCATTTTGGTCCACAAATTTGTATTGCCCGGGCAATGCCCCAAATGAGCTTGCCTCCGCAGCTTCATCTACGCTCCAAATACCATCAACTTCGTAGTCAAAAGTGGCGTCTATAGGCGCCCCGACCTGAAGTACACCGTTTAGACGCTGGTCGGTACCTACTAAAATCCGTTCAACACCATCGTACAGTTCTAAAATTTCGTTGACATTTTTTGTATAATTGATGTTTGTTCTCCATGAAAAATCAGCAGTTTGAATGTTGACCGTATTCAGTGTTATTTCAACACCACTATTCCTGACCGATCCAAAATTACCAATCGAAGAAGGTGTGCTACCAGACTCTCCAAGGCCTGTTATAAATGACAATTGTCGATTGAGAATGCTGCCCTCAGTGGTTTTTCTATAATATTCCATTGCCAGGTTGACTCTGTTGTTCAAAATACCAAGGTCAAGTCCAACATTATATTCTTTGGATACCTCCCAGGTCAGATCAGCATTCGGCAGGGTTTGCACTATTTTTCCCAATCCGATATCATCGTCAAACAGATAATTCGCTTGCTGCAAAAATGCCAATGAACTGTAAGGATCTACCGGATTGTCATTACCTGATTCCCCGTAACTGACCCTCAATTTTAGGTTGTTCAACCAGTCTACATCCCGGAGAAACACCTCTTCACTGGCTCTCCACGCAAATGCCGCTGATGGAAAAAACTGCCATTTATTACTTTCGGCCAGCTTTGAAGAACCATCATAGCGACCAGTAAACGTGAATAAATATCTATCCTTTATGGAGTAATTCAAGCGACCAGCAAATGAAGCCAGGGTCTCCTTGGTATAAAAACTATCAAAATCTCTTATGTCGGTTCCTCCTTCTGTATTAAAAAACAAGAAGGCATCTGTGTCGAAATTTCTTGTCTGGATCATGCTACCCTCCCGATTATCATAAAATAATGAAGATATCAGCGTAGCCTTTAGCCTTTGATCCGGGGTTATATCAAAGTTGAAATCCAGGATATTGTCCCAGGTATATGAGGTTCGAAAACCTGTGTCATAAACAGACCTTACCCGAGAAGGATCATTTCTGGAGTTTTTGGTCAATAGTCCTCTAAATTCTCCAAATCTTGATGTAGAGATATTCGGTGAAAACTGTGTCCTGAAGTTGAGCCAATCGTTTGCTTTATAGTCTATGGATGCATTTGCAATGACGTTTAAGGTTTTTGTATTTACTCTCCAGGCTCCTTCATCTTCAAATACAGGATTTGGAAAGCGAAGGTCCTGATCATCAGGAAAAACAATTGCCTCTCCATTTGCATCAAAGGGATTTACTGTAGGCGCTAATCTAAATGTGCTTCTAAACAATTCCCTACTACCTTCTTCACGTTCTGAAAGTGTCAAATAGGTCTTTACGCCAACAGTAAGCTTTTCAGTAACCTTTTTGGAAAGTGACGCGCTAAGATTATAACGTTCAAATTCTTCTATCCCTATTACACCTTCATCCTTTAGATATCCTAAAGACCCGTTATACACCAGGCCATCTTTACCACCTGACATGCCCACTGTGTGACTTGTTTGAACCCCGGTCCTTTGGAATAAGTCTATCCAATCTGTATATCTGCCATTTGCTACGTTGCTGGCTTCTTCATTTGTACTCTGAAACTCCGTAGAACGGTCTATAGTGACATTGTTATAAGCTTCAACCGATAAATCGGCATTTTGCCATTCTCTTGCTCTTAATACATCATCAACAAAAGCCACATACTCTGGCCCATCAAAAAAGTCGGGTACGTTAGTGGGCACGCGAAGGCCGAAAGTAGCATCGTAGGTAAATCGTGTTCTACCCTCAACACCACTCTTTGTACTTATGATAACAACCCCATTTGCACCTCTGGAGCCGTAAATGGCAGTTGCAGATGCGTCCTTTAGGATATCCATCTGCTCAATGTCTGCTGGATTTAGTGCGTTGATATCATCAAAGAATACACCATCAACTACGTATAGAGGTTGGTCGGGGTCTGTGCTGATATCGTCGCTTACACCGTCTCGTTCGCTCCCTTGATTGGCTGTAATTACGGTGTTGCCACGAACCTGAATGGACAATGGAGCACCTGGTTTAAAGCTCAATGTTCTTACATCAACACCTGCAACCCTGCCCTGGAGGGCCTGGCCAATATCCGTTTTACGTTGTTCAGTTAGGGTTTCGTTACTCAAGGATGCTACCGCACCGGTCAGATCTTTTTTCTCAACCGCACCATAACCAATGACCACTACTTCGTCGAGGCCAGTTGAGGATGATGTCAATTGCACGGTATAACTTGAAGAGCCATCCAGAACAATTTCCCTGGACTCGAAACCAATGTAGGAAATGACCAGCGTTGCATTGCTGTTACTGACAGTGATACTAAAATTACCATCAAAATCGGTAACCACGCCATTGTTTGAACCTTTTTCCAGCACAGTGGCAGAAGGTAGCGGTACGTTGGCTTCATCCAATACCACCCCTGTAACCTGCGTTTGGGCCAGCACCACTGATGAAACTGATAATACCATCAGAAAGAAAAGTTTTAGTTTCATAATCACGTTAGTTTATTTCCGATAAATTTAACATCATACTTAAGGTGTGGGGATGGACATATTCTTCGAAAACATGTACTATTTAATTTAATTCTTGTTTAATTTTCCGGAGATTGGATTAGAATGAAAAAATTAATTTTTCCGGTATAAACAAAGGGGAAAAACTGGTGATTGAGAAGCAGGAATCATTGTTTGTCAAATCCTCAGAGAATTACGTTGAGATCTTTTATGAAAAAGAGCATGATATTCAACATGAGACGTTCCGGAACACCTTAGGCGAAATAAGCAGACAGGCAGCATTTTTAAGGCAATGTCACAGATCTTACCTCGTAAACATTTCCAATATAAAAATGGTAAAAGGAAACTCACAAAACGCGAAAATAGAATTTCATCAGCATGGGTTGGATACTAGTAAAATTGTTGATCAATATACAATGGATACTACCGCATAAATTTTAGTTTCCTTTTTAGTGTTTACCGGGTAGTAATTTCTGCTAAGAAAAACATCAGAATCATTTATGGGCTTTTATTCTAAAGGCTTACTAAAAAGTAGTAAATTTCTTATAAAAAAAAATTATAATACTTTAAAATATTATAATATAATTCCTTTCCTTTAAAAAGATTTTGTCCAGAAGTTTATGAATCAAAAGAAATTCCCTTTTTATCGGCAACTTGATCAGATGGACTGTGGGCCAACTTGTTTGCGAATGATAACTAAGTACTACGGGAGGTCTTTTTCGGCAGAGTTTTTAAGAAAAGAAGCAAATATCACAAGAGAAGGAGTTACACTTGGAGGAATGGCCGAAGCCGCAGAAAGCATTGGTTTTCATTCGCTTGGAGTAAATATTGATTTTAAAACGCTTGATGAGGAGGCACCATTGCCTTGCATTGCCCATTGGAAACAGCGACATTTTGTGGTCATTTATGCGATCAAAAAGGAAACAGTAATTCTTGCGGATCCGGCTGCTCGCGGCTTACTAAAATTTCGTAAAAATGAGTTCTTAGATGGTTGGATTGGAAAAAATGCGAATATAGAAGAAGATGAAGGTTATTTGCTCTTACTCGAACCAACTCCTAATTTTTATTCAAATGATCCGGAACTCAAAAATGAATACGGATTTAAGTTTTTGTTCTGGTATTTCAAACCCTATAAAAAATACCTAACACAATTGTTTATAGGACTTGTAATTGGAAGTATACTGCAGTTAATTTTTCCTTTTCTTGCTCAAGCAGTTGTAGACTATGGTATCAACTACCAAAACTTGAGTTTCGTTTACCTTATCCTGGTAGCGCAACTGACATTGTTTATATCACAAACAACGGTTGAACTTATAAGGGGATGGATCTTGTTACATATTACCAGCAGGATAAACATCAACCTAATTTCGGATTTTTTGATAAAACTTATGCGCTTGCCGATAGCGTTTTTTGATTCTAAAAACACAGGTGATATTATCCAACGAATTTATGATCATAATAGAATACAAAACTTCTTATCCACAACGAGTTTAAATACACTTTTTTCGGCATTTAATTTAGTCATATTCGGAGTGGTTTTGGCGTATTATAGCTTGGGAATTTTTTTTACTTTTTTCTGCGGTTCCCTTATTTACATATCCTGGACATTACTTTTTATGAAAAAAAGAGCAGAGTTGGATTATAAAAGGTTTGAACAGTCATCCAATAACCAGAGTAGCTTATACCAACTAATCTCTGGAATGCAGGAAATAAAACTAAATGGTTCCGAAAGAAGACGTCGATGGGAATGGGAGATAATCCAGGTACGTCTTTTTAAAATTTCTATCAAAAGACTTTCATTATCACAAATCCAAAACACGGGTGGTCGTTTCCTGAATGAACTAAAAAATATTCTGATAACTTTCATCGCTGCCAAATTGGTCATTCAAGGAGATTTGAGTCTTGGGATGATGTTAGCTATTCAGTACATCATAGGACAATTAAATTTACCCATAAACAATTTCGTTACATTCATTCAGGCGGGACAGGATGCGAAAATAAGCCTTGAAAGGTTATCGGAAATCCATTCTAAGGAAGATGAAGAAAAAGCCAGCGATGAGGATATGCTTGCTCTTCCCCATGTCAAAAACATAAAATTTCGAAATGTTAGTTTTAGGTATGGAGGAAAATACTCTCCCTGGGTTTTGCAGAACTTGAATTTCGAAATCCCTGAAGGAAAAGTGACTGCCATTGTGGGCGCAAGTGGTAGTGGAAAAACAACATTAATTAAGCTATTACTTAAATTTTATGAACCGTCTGAGGGTGGTATTTATATAAACAATACCCGACTTCAAATGCTAAATACCCCTTTATGGAGAAAGGCATGTGGCTCAGTGATGCAAGATGGATTTTTATTCAATGATAATATAGCACGAAATATAACGGAGTCTGATTCCAAAGGAAGAATCAATAAGGAACGATTAATGCACGCGGTTCAAGTAGCGAACATAGGGAGTTTTATTGAAAATCAACCTTCAGGCTACAATACTAAAATAGGAGCAAGTGGTGTCAACATTAGTGGAGGACAAAGACAGCGAATATTGATTGCAAGATCTGTTTATAAAAATCCTCAATATATCTTTTTTGATGAGGCGACCAGCGCATTAGATGCGAATAATGAAAGAGTAATAATGGAAAATCTTCAAGATTTTTATAAGGGAAAGACTGTTGTTATTGTGGCTCATAGGCTGAGTACTGTGAAAAAAGCAGATCATATTATTGTCCTGGAAAAAGGAAAAATTATAGAAATGGGTTCACACCAGACATTAGTAAACGCCAGAGGAGCCTATTATACTCTTGTAAAAAATCAGTTGGAGTTAGGGAATTGAATTTGATATTAAAGGAATATAGTAGGCTTTTTATATTGAAATGCTAAGTTGTTATACTTTTTGGAGAATTATTTTTTTTCATGTCGACAGCAAAGAAAAAGAAAATCGATTATCTGAATGAGAGTTCAGATCAAGTAAAGGAAATACTTGGGAGGGCCCCTAACTGGATGATAAGGTGGGGTATTACTGTAGTATTCCTAATAGTATTTTTGCTGATTGCGATGAGTGCCATCATACGTTATGATGATATAATATTAGCTCGAATAAATATAACAACCAGGATACCACCGGCCTATATTAGAGCAAACAGTTCTGGCAAACTTACAGGGCTATATGCCGAAACAGGTGATCCCGTTGCAGAAGGAGAGATTATTGGTGAAATCGAGAACACGGCGGATCTTTCGGACGTTTATTGGCTGAAAAACAAATTGTCTTCATTCAATCCCATATTGATAGAACTAGACTCTTTGCAAATTGAGTTTCCTTCAGATTTAAAGCTTGGTGACATTCGGCAGACATATTCTGACTTTATTTCGCAATACCAATCATATATTCTGTTCAATACTCTTGAGCCTAGCGGAAATGAAATAAAGAATACTTCTATTCAAATTAGAAGACAGTACGAGTTGTTGGATAAACAAAGAAAACAACTTGAATTTTTTTCTCAAGAATTAGATTTCTCGGAATCGGAATACCAGAGAAATAAAACGCTAATGGAAAAAGGAGTTATCTCGAAGTCTGAATTTGAGACTATAGCGAGAAAATACCTGGCAGACAAACAACATTTAGAAAGTCTGAAAAGTATTGTTGCTAGTACGAGAATAGAAATAGCTGCCTTAAGTGGAAGTAAAATTCGGCACACTATTTCTGACAAAGAGCTCACCTATGCCAATAAACAGGAGTTAATTGCTCAGTTGGAATTATTGAAAAATGAGATATTCAATTGGGAACTAAAGTATGTTTTGAAAAGCCCAATGGACGGTAAGCTGACAATGTTTGATATACGAAACAAGTATCAAAATGTCAAATCAGGAGAAATTGTTTTTACAATAGTTCCGGCAAAAATAGACTCATTAATAGGTCATGTAACGATGCCAGTGCAAAACTCTGGAAAGGTAAAAGTTGGTCAGGAAGTAATTATTAAGTTGGATAATTATCCATATCATGAATGGGGAAGCCTAAGAGGGAAAATTATAGACATCTCTGCTGTGCCTAAGAAAGGCGAGGCTATTTACTCTATTTTTCTGGTTATAGAGAACCTTAACACATCGTTCAACAAAAACTTAGAATTTAAGCAGGAAATGCAGGGAAATGCCGAAATTATTACCGAGGAACTTAGTGTCCTTGAGCGAATATTTTATCAATTGACATCAATATTTACGAGGAATTAGCACATAAAAATTCAACACAATTGTATCACCCTTTTTCTTTTTTTTTTAACTGAGAATTCTCTTTTTTAAGTTCTTCGTTTTCAAATTCGAGTTTTTTAATGTATTTCTTCATCGTTTCCAACAAGAAATCTGGTAAGTTATCACGGTCATCCATACTACCTATTGGTGTATCGCTCATGACTTCTATTATTCCTTCATTTGGTTCATAGATTTCTTTGATCGAAGTTCCTAATATCTCTGCCATCTTTTCCCATTCTTTGTTCAGGATTTTAGTAATTCCATTTTCTCGTCTGCTATATTGAGATTGACTCATGTTGAGTTCAAAAGCCATCTGCTCCTGAGAGATCCTCAAAGAATTTCGTCTATCACTAAGTTTTCGCTTAATCACTTATGGTAATTTGATTCTACTAAATGCAATAAATCACATAGAGTATGTCATAAATATCATGTTATAAATGTAATATTTATTTTAAATTACGTAGGAATAAAACTATTAATATTTTAAATCTTTTAACAATGAAAAAGAGGTCTTTAACATCTTTGGTGCTGAACAAAAAGGCCATTTCCAAATTATCAGATTATCACAGTATTAGTGGCGGTTACACGGATTCGTTCGATGTTCCCTGTGTACCTAATACAGATATTGGAAACGGTGCTTCTTGTACTTGTACGCAACCTGGAACGGGTAATTCAGAATGTGATTGCGCTTAAATCAAATGGCATAGTGCAATTGATACATTTTGTTAGATTTTTCAAAGCTGGTCACGGTCTGACTGGCTTTTGTCAATTAAATAATAAATAACATTTGGATTTGAAGTCCTGCTTTACTGGATAAGACGAAAATAGCCATTTCCAAAACTTAGTACTTGATTAATTATGGGCGATATCTTTTCTGAAAGCCCTTTAGACCAAGACATGCTTTAATATTGATTTCTCAAAACAATAAGTAACTACAGATGGCCGAAATATGATTCTAAATTTTTTTTAGCCTAATGAAAAAATGTCTTACTGAAAAGCTTGAAGAAATTGCTCAGAGCTTAAAAGTGGAAAATATTGCAAGTGACAAATGTGGGGTCCTGGCGGGAATCTCCGGAATCGCGTTGTTTCAATTTTACTATGCCAAATTCAAAGATTCAAGTGAGTATGCGGATATAGGTGCTAAGAATTTAACAACCTGTGTTGAAGGACTAGGACAAAAGTTTAATACCATGACATATTGTTCTGGAATTGCCGGTTTGGGGTGGGTTTTGGACCACCTGGAGGAAAAGGACTTTATTCAGATTAATAACGATGAAATCCTGTCAGACCTGGATCACTTACTTTACAAAAACATGATATCAGACATCCAGAGCGATTACTACGATTTCTTGCATGGTGCTTTGGGTTTCGGTGTTTATTTTTTTAAGCGCTATACTCGCACGAAATCGATGAAACTGAAAGAAAGATATAGACGCTATTTAAAAGACCTCGTTTTAATTTTAAAAAGTAAGGCTGAACGAGATAAGGATGGTATAAAATGGAAATCCATAACTCAAATCGGAAGTAATGAATGGGACTACAATCTAAGCTTATCCCATGGAATTTCAAGTATATTAAATTTTCTTTCCAGGCTTAACAGGATTGATGAATTTAGAGCTGAGGTCTGCGATTTATTGGAAGAGAGTACGGAATTTATTAAAAATCTTGTAAGCATAGATCGTACCAACTACGCACTTCTACCGGCCAAAATAAGTAAAGGAAAGCATATCGATATGGATTCCAGACTTGCATGGTGCTATGGAGATTTAGGAGTAGGTTTGTCAATTTGGAAAGCCGGAATTAGTCTTGATAATCAAAACATAAAGGAAGTAGCTCTTGAAATCTTAAATCACGCGGCTAGAATGGGTTGCCTTGAAGAAAATATTGTAAAGGATGCCATGCTTTGTCATGGCTCCTACGGTATTGCCCAAATTTTTAGCTATATGTATAGTGAAACAGGTCAAAAGAACTTTAAAAATGCCGCTACTTTTTGGAGAACTGATGGTTTAGCAAAAGCAACTCATGGCGACCTATACGGTGGCTACAAAATGTGGACATCAAGGCATCATACAAACTGGAAACATGATATGACAATTTTAAATGGCGTAGCTGGTATAGGGTTAAGTATCATAGGATATCTTTCTAAGGACAATTCCTGGACCGAATGTATGATGATAGCTTAAGTGTTAAAAGTTAAAGGAGTAATGAGTAATCCATACGAATCTTTCCCAAAATTTTTATTGAGGGCGCCTATCTTTCCCGTATCCTTTTTTAAAAAACTTACATCCACAGATCATATCACAAGCACAGAACTAAAAAAAATTTGGCAAAACCCGATTGTAAGAGAGGCTATTTTTTTGGCTTCACGATCCCTTACTGAAGAATTAGACAAATGGGTAGATGGGAAAATAAAAAACGATAAAAAGAAGGAGAAATTAGAATATGCCCTTCTCAAGTATATTGCCAGGATGTCTTCACGATGCACACCTTTTGGACTTTTTGCTGGTTGTGCGGTTGGAGAATTCGGGCATGAGACTAGAATAAAAATCTGTAAAGGGCAAAAACATCGTCGTCATACACGCTTAGACATGAATTATGCCGTCGCTCTTTCCCAGGACATTATTAAATCAAAAGATATAGAAAAGAAGTTACTCTTTTATCCTAACTCAAGTATTTACTTCATTGGCAATGAATTGCGTTACATAGAATATAAATACATTTCAAATAATAGACATAATGAGGTTATTGCAGTAAATAGTTCCCATTACTTGTTAGAAGTGCTAGAAAAAGCAGCTAATGGTGCTCTGCTCGAAGATTTAGCCCAAACCCTGATAAACGAAACCATTAGTTACAAAGAATCCCTGGACTTCGTTAAATCGCTAGTGGAAAACCAAATTTTAGTAAGTGATTTAGAACCATCAGTTTCTGGACCGGAATTTTTGAAACAAATGATAGACGTTTTAAGTGAAGAATCAGACGATAATTTGAGCAATTTAGGCAATGAACTGACCGAAATAGACAAAAATCTGGAAAAGATCGATGTGGTTCTGGGAAATTCTCCGAACACCTATTTAAAGCTGAGTACTGATTTGAAAAAACTAGGTACAGAATTTGAATTAAATGATCTTTTTCAAACTGATTTGATGCTTGAAACAAGGGAAAACAGAATAAGCTCAGAAATCGTAGAATCAGTAAAACGCAGTCTAAACTTTCTTAATATAATAACTCCTACTTATGATACCACATTAGGAAGATTTCAAAGTAGATTTTATGAACGGTACGGAGAAAGAGAAATAGACCTTACCAAAGCTTTAGATGTTGAACTTGGTATCGGGTACCTGAACAACTCTAAAGACAATGATATTAATCCTTTGATTGATGATATTGATTTTTCCAATAAAAATCAAGAACACCTGGCCAGAGAAATTAAGTACGAAAAGATACATTCCGTATTGCAGGAAAAAGTAATTCGGTCTCTTATGAATAGTGAATATTTACTAAACCTGTCAGAGGAAGATTTTGAGGATTTTGAAGAAAACTGGGAAGATTTACCAGATACTTTTTCAGTCATGATTGAACTTTTAAAAGTAGATGGTGAGGTAAAAATAAAACTCAGTGGTGCAGGTGGATCTAGTGCGGCTAACCTCCTCAGTCGCTTCGGATATGCGGACGAGGATATCAAAAATTATGTCCACAGTATTGTTGATGTGGAAACTAGAATGAATCATAATAAGATTCTTGCTGAAATTTCTCATTTACCAGAGTCCAGAGTTGGTAATATTGTGATGAGGCCAGTTATAAGAAAGTATGAAATCCCCTATCTCTCTAAATCCATTTTACCTCCTTCGAATCAAATACCTATTGACGACTTATCAATTTCTATCAACAGGAAAGGAATTTTACTAAAATCCAAAAAACATGATATGGAGGTAATTCCCCGACTTACCAATGCACACAACTATAGAAAAAATGCATTACCTGTTTATCATTTTTTATGTGATATGCAAACGCAGGGTATGAGAAAGAGAATTGGTCTAGATTTAGGGCCTCTGGCAGATAACTTCGCTTTTATTCCAAGAATTGTATTTGGCGACTTTATATTACAAGAAGCCACATGGAACATAAAGAAGTCCGAAATTCAAAATTTGAAGAACATGGCCAATAGTAATAGTCTGCTCAATAAAGTAGAAGAGTTTAGAAAAGAAAAGAACATGCCTCAATATGTTATGTTATCTGAAAGGGATAATGAATTGCTCGTTAATTTGAAGAATTTAAATTCGGCAAAAATGTTCCTTAATACAATAAAAAATAAAAATACCATTAAGCTTAGGGAATTTTTAGCCTGTGATGAGGGTGTTGTCAAGGGAGAAGCGAATAGAGAGCATTTTGCCAATCAGGTTTTATTATCCTTTTACAATTCCAAAAAACTCAAGAATGGATAAAATTGCTACTCAAAGAAGTTTTGTATTGGGAGACAAATGGCTTTATTACAAAATATATACAGGCCCAAAAACCTCAGACCTTATCCTTACAGAGGTCTTTTTTCCAATTATCTCATCCTTGTTAAGGGACAAAATAATAGATAAATGGTTCTTTATCAGATATTCGGACCCGGAACACCATTTAAGAATTAGATTTCACTATAACGAACCTGATAAGATTGCATATATAATCAATCTTTTATCTCCCCCTTTAACAGATTTGATAAATCAAGATATGGTATGGAAAATACAGACAGATACCTATGAAAGGGAATTGCGACGATATGGCGAAAATACAATGGACTTGGCTGAGTTGATTTTTTTCCATGATAGCCAGATGGTATTAAAATTTCTTAGCTTTCTTGAAAGCGATGGACATGAAGAATTGCGATGGTTGTTTAGTTTATTGGCCATAGATTCGTTCTTAACAACTTTTAATTTCGGAAAGCACGAAAAATATTCCTTGTTACAGAAAATCCGAACTGGATTTGCGGAGGAATTCGCGATGTCCAGATCATTAAAAAAGCAATTGGATAAAAAGTATAGAGAGGCACGAGAAAAGATTGAAAGCTTTATGGATTTAAATTCTGAGTCAAAGCCAAAGTATGCAATTATTATACAGATTTTAGAAGATAAAAGTTTGAAAATTAAAGCTACCGCAGCTAAAATACTCGAACATGAAGAGAGACGTACTTTACAACAGGATATCGAGAAACTCATGGGTAGTTTTATCCATATGTTTATGAACAGATTATTCAAATCAAAAAATCGAATGCACGAATTGGTTTGTTACGACTTTTTGTGCCGATATTATAAATCCTCTATTGCTAGAAGCGAAATGTCAAGGCAGAAATCAAAACTTGGAATCCTATTGTGAGATTATACTAATCTTTCCAAACGATGGCACTTAAAAGTTAAAAATGAAACTATCCAGTTTTTTCTTGATAAGCCAATTGCTATCCGCTCTTAGCAATATCGAACTATGAATAATACGATTTGCCTTTTGCTTTAACATAAAACTCCTCGGCCGGATGTATAACAAACAGCAATAAAAAGCCAGTCCACGGCTCATATATTTCAAAATCATTTTGATAAAAATATGGCTGGTGACCCCTGGAACGAATTAAGGTCGAATAAGTAAAATTAAGTTGTACTGATTTATCTAAGCAATGCCAAAATATATTGTAGATTTATATAAAAATTTTCCTACATTATTGAGCTCAGTTTGATATAGTATAGGCAATTGGCGCTTTAAAATGTTCCTTTGACTAAAATATTCAATTTAACTAATTCCGGTTATGAAATATTTCATTTTATCTCTTATTGCCATGATAGTCTGCCATATCTCTATAGCGCAGGATAGAAGGAATATTGAAAATTTAGTGACTTTCGCAAAAGTCTATGGTTATATAAAATATTTTCATCCTAGTGATGAGGCTTCTAGTTTAGATTGGAACAGTTTTTCTATTTATGGTGCAGAACAAATAATAAAATGTAGATCAACGGAAGAAACTGTTGAGGCCTTAAACAAATTGTTTAAACCTATAGCCCCTGGCGCCAAGTTTTACATAAGCAACAAAATTAATCCATATGATTTAGAGAAAATCACTCCCAAAAATCTAATCGGATATCAAACAACTTATTGGCAACACCGGGGAGTTCATCTTGGTATGAGCTATGATTACAACGACACATATCGCAGTGTCAGGGTGAATGCAAAAAAAATGATCTTTAAATCCGATGATTTTGGTCAATTGACAACCATAATTGATGCCCAAAAATATAAAGGAAAAAAAATTAGATACTCCGGATGGGTTAAGATGGAAAATGGATCAGATGGAACTGGACATTTAAGGTTTCAAACGCTCAATTCTGATGAAACAACAGGTTTTTTTGATAATATGAAAAACCAGCCTATTGTTGAAAATGTGTGGAAACAATATCAGATTGAAGGTATTGCTGATTCAACAGCCAAGTCTTTTATAATCGGATGTCAATTAAGAGGCAGGGGAACTCTTTATTTTGACAAAGTTGAATTGTCATATGAAGATAAGGGTAAATGGTTTTCCATACCCTTAGACCGAGGCGGATTTGAAACAGAAACTCTATATAAAGACAAAAGCTACGCTCGATGGGGCTACAGTGGAAAGGGGTATTCTTTTGCTATTTCTGAAAACGAGTCATCGGAAGGGTATAAATCCGCTAGAATAAAATTCACAGGTATTGTAGTTGGTGACAAAGAAAAGAAGCTTTATAGTAATGGCCCAAAATTTGGAGAATTGATTGAGAAGAAAGTTGGAGAAAACATTTTTTGTCAGATCCCTCTTGTATTATACTCAAACGAACAAAATACCTTTCCTCAAGCAAAAACCGAAGAGCTTGTAAAACTTCAAAAGGAGTTGGAAAACGACAATTATCTACCTGAAAATCTTGAATTCAGGCTGGGAAATGTGCTAAATGTCTATAACGTATTTCAACACTTTTTTCCCTATTTTAAGGAGGTAGGTGTTGATTGGGAGGCAGAATTAAGGAAAGCTCTTTTACGCTGTTATGATGACAAAACTGAAAAAGACCATTTACAAACTCTTCAAAAATTTACTGCACCCTTGAAAGATGGTCATATAAATATTTCCAGAGGTAAAAAACCATATTATGCACTGCCTATTTCTTGGGAGTGGATTGAGGATAAGTTGGTAGTAACGCGGATACTTGATGCACAGATTCCAATAAATATTGGGGACGTAATTACTCATATTAATGGTATCAATTCTAAAGAATACTTTACGGAAATAAGATCGAGAATATCAGCTGGAACCAAAGGTTGGCTAGATCACATATCTACCACTACGAGTATTTACGGGGATAAAGATTCCCGTCTTATTGTTACTATCGGGGATAAAGAAATAGATCTCAGGAGAAAACCGGGTTCTTACCACGATGCAAGGTCTTTTAACCACTATAGACCTGCTTACAAAATTCTAAATGACTCCGTGATGTATCTCAATATTACCACAATTGAGATGGAAACAATTAATGAATTGATGCCCCAACTACAGAAAAGTAAGTCTATAATTTGCGATTTAAGAGGTTATCCAAATAAGAATCATGAATTCATAAGACATCTGCTCAAGTCCAATGATACTACGAAATCTTGGATGATGGTGCCGAAAATTATTTATCCGGATCAGGAAAACTTATTGGGATATGAAGCACGCAATTGGATGGAAGTGATGAAAAGCAAAAAACCGTTCCTGGGAGACAAACAAGTAATTTTCATAACTAACGGCGAAGCCATTAGTTATGCGGAAAGTTATATGGGATATATTAAAGGGTATGAACTCGCCACAATAGTTGGCCAACCCACAGCAGGTACAAATGGCAATGCGAATTCTTTTGAACTACCTGGGGGATACGTAGTTACCTGGACCGGCATGAAAGTCGTTAAACACGATGGATCACAGCTCCATGCCATTGGGATTTTACCAGACATTTATGTAAATAAAACAATTCAGGGGCTTAAGTCGGGTAAAGATGAGTTTTTGGAAAAGGCTATTGAATTGACAAGGGAAAAAAGAGTCCATAGTCCTTAAAGGATTCGTTGTGATTTTGATATAATGACACTTTTGGCAATGAGAAGCTAAAAGAGATTAACCTGAAACGTTGGGCTAAAATTGTACTCAGTTACCCTGATTAATTTCAAGGCTGAGTTATGTTCGTTTAAAGGGTTTTTTCATGTGCCCTTAATACCATAAATCCATTTACCGGTTAAAATAAAATTCGCAAAAAATAGAAAACCATAGTCGGTAGAAATTTTTGATCACCTGGTTAAAATTTAGAAGACCTTGAGACAATCGTATTATGAAATTAGTTCAAAGCTTTTGGAGTAAGCCTTTTTTGGGAAATTCAACGGGCAGTTTGCTAAGCCGAAACAATGGTGGCTGGCTAAATTCCAAATGTTTTTATATGTCCTGGGCATTGAGCTGTTTGCAATTAAGAAAAATTTACCCCGATATGAACCTGGAACTGGTCACAGATTCATTCGGAAAAAAACTGCTCATCAACAGGCTAAAACTTCCTTACGACCAGGTTCATTTAGAATTGGATCCTTTGAGTCGTTTTAGCGAAAGTCTTTGGGCTATAGGAAAAATTAAAACCTATAGTATTCAAAGTAGTCCGTTTATTCATGTTGATGGTGATGTATTTATATGGGATGACGTGCTTTCCAATTTATTCAAATCTGATCTTTGCGTTCAAAGTATTGATAGGCAAGCCAGATATTACGCCCGTACCTCTAAGAAGATCATAGATCTTTTTGGATATATTCCTGATGACCTTTTAGACCACTTAAAATCCAAACAAATATTCGGTGTTAATGCTGGAGTTATCGGAGGATCTAATATAGAATTCTTTAAAAATTATACATCTTTTGCAATGAGTTTTGTAAACAAAAATATTGGGGCTCTTAAATATTTAGATCAGGAATATTTCAATATGTTTTATGAACAGTTTTTATTCTCTTTTTGGCAAAGAAAAAATAAGTTGAAACTCACAACTCTATTCGACAATTTAAGTGCAGATTTCAATGAGATAGTTGATATGACAATGATTCCAATTCAAAAATACAATCACATTGTTGGTTTGGCTAAATCTAATATAATTATCAACGAACAAGTTTGCCTGAGATTGGCAATAGATTATCCGGTTTACTATGAACGCATAAACAATATGGATTTTGGATAAAAAAAGATTTGAAAGGAGTAGGGTTTTTGCACGTAAAAATGATCTAATCTTTGAAGATCAATTAAGCCGATATTTGGATAACAGAACCAAAAAAAAAGCGAAACATCTTAAGAATAATGATGTTTTATTGTTAATGTTGAATGACCTGATTAATATAGAGTTTCAATCTGGTTGCCTGGACCTACGCGCTAATTTCCAAATGCGATGGATATCTGACATTAAGAAATTTAGCGAAGCCTTAAAAAAGAATCAGATGAATACACTAAGCCTTAGTTATAAATTCAATCCGTCAGTAAATGTTTTTAAGCCCAAATTTAAATGGCCCCTTAATGATATTGATTTTCGCGAGGGTTTAACAACTGTTGAAAGTAATGAAGAGGGACATCTAATCTTTCAAAAAGCCACAATTTTCAATCAAGTATTTGAGAGTTATTTAAAAGGATGGGATCTCTTAATTTTTGATTTCAAAAATTTTGATCACTGGGTAAGCGGGAACGAAATTCTTGAAAATCTGAGTTTTAAAAGTAACGATCGAGATATGGTCATAGTGAAATTGATTAATTTTTTTGCTAGGCATGTTGTTTACTTTAATTCTTTAATTGTGAAATAGTTGAAAGTAAAAACTATTCATAACAGTTCAAGGATTAAGGATCATTTTACATACATAATATCCAGATCATATATGACATTTTAGCGAATTATAGACCTTTTTGATTATAGGTAGTTAATAAAGTCCGCAATTAAATTACTCTCTTTATCACTACCCATAAATTCAATATTACACTTTTTGTTCTACCGGGTCTGATTTGATAGCCTGAGTTATTCCAAAATTTTTATGAAAGTTCATGCAGGTAAAAACAGAATGAAGAAAATTAAACTAATTAATTGCTATTTCGGAAGTTTCCCCTGGTACTTTAAGCTTTTTCTTAAATCCTGCTGTTCTAACCCCACCATAGAATTTTTAATTTTTTCGGACCACAATTACGAAGGTGTTTTACCCAAGAATGTGGAGATTATCTACTATACATTAAATGATTTTATCAGAGATGCTGAGGAGGTATTGGACTGCAAAATAAATATAAAAAGTGCTTATAAACTATGCGATTTTAAACCTGCTTATGGAGTCATTTTTTCAGACTATTTGAAGGCATTTGATTTTTGGGGAATATGTGATATAGATGTGATATTGGGGAGAATTAGGAATTTTTTTCCAGATGAGCTTTTGGACAAATATGACGTATTCTCTGTTAACAGGGACTATCCATCTGGATTTTTCATGCTTTTCAAAAATGAGACAAAATCGAATATGCTCTTTTCAAAAAGCAAGGATTATTTGGAAGTTTTCAAATCTGATAAACACTACTGTTTTGATGAATGCAATTTTAAACATGATTTGCTGAGAATGGGAAAAGATATATTTAGTGTTAATTGTGATATTGAGAGCATGCACCATGTATTGAAAAATGAACAGAGCACTAATGCGATTAAAACATCCTTTAGGATGTTGGCCATAGAAAGTTTACCTGGAAATCTTGAATGGAATAATGGAATATTAATTTATAGCTCTGAATATGAGGCGCTGCTTTACCATTTAATTGATTTTAAATCAAATATTTATACAAAAAAATACCTGAAATCCAATATTTCGGATAGATTTTTCATCCATAAGCATCTCATTACCAACAAGCATAAATCTCATTTTCAAATAGCCATAATATATTTTTATTATGAAAAATTCTATCCATTTCTACGAGGCCTAATTCGTAACATGGACTTTTATATTTCTTATCTTATTCCTGGATTCAGTTCTGCTCCGCGAGTTGAGGGGAAATACAAATTTTGGAACACTGTTGTTTCTATTAAAAAGAACGAAACTAAAGAATATATACTATCCTTAACTAATTCGAATCAGTCATATCCTGTTCATTTTTCAGTTTTTAATAGTAAAACTCTTTTTATCAGGAGTAAACCGAATATTGAATTAAAAATATGTGAAACTACCGAAGGCTTCATAACCAAAATCGTTTGGACAAACAAAAAAGGACTCCAAAGGGTTTATGAAATTATCAAAGATTAAATGGCAAAACTCTAAGTGTTAAAGTACATAGATCCTAAGTGAAATGACCATATTACATTATTCCTCTAAATTCCCTCATTGCGAAATGAATGGAAGTAAAAATTTTCAAACAACAATAAACAATTCCATAATTAATCAGTGAAATTGGATGCTCAAACTGCCGTAGCTCATGGATTATATGTTTTTTACAAAAAGTCTTAGGCTATTGGCGTAACAATTCTATAGTCTTTCATCTTAATGTTGATATGAAAATCATAACAAAAAACATTATGGTGCCGGTATTTTGTCATTTTCTCATACATTCTTCTTACCAAACAAAAGTGTATACAAAGCACTATTATACAGAAAGTTGATATTGCGCATTGTGATCCAATCAAAACAGAAATATTCAAGTTTGTATAGAAAGCTAGTCGATATTTAGTAATGTTGAATAATGATAAGTTTTTTACACAAGCAAATATCTTTCAACTCCCGCTTTAAAAACCAATTGGCGATTGCCCTTATCCTGGGTGGTATACTCGCACTTATCATGATCTTTTTGGGACCCTTTGATACGGATCGATTTCAATCAAATTATAAAAACCTGATACTCGGTGGCTTTGGTGTCTTGTTTTCAATATTCTATGTAATCAATGCAAGGCTGGAAAGCTGGTGGTATACTGCAAATCATAAAAAATGGACGATCAAAAATGAGGTTATCGCCTTCCTTACTTTAATGCTGATTTCGAGTATCCCCATTCATTTCTATAATCAAGTCTTTCTTAATGAATTTTTCAATCAGGATTATAGAACAAATCAATATTTACAGCATGGACTGTGGTTTATCCGCACCTCCATCATCCCAATAATGCTCATACTACTCCCTTTTTATATTTATTTCAGAAGCAGGTTTGGAGAATTAATTAGTCCGAGATCTTTGAATGAAATTGAATTATCCGGTATAAACAAAGGGGAAAAACTGCTGATTCAAAATGAAGAATTATTGTTTGTCAAATCCTCTGAGAATTATGTTGAGATCTTTTATGAAAAAGGCAGCCAGGTTAAACATGAAACCTTCCGTAACACCTTAAGCGAAATAAACAGGCAGGCAGCATTTTTAAAGCGATGTCATAGATCTTACCTCGTAAACATTTCCAATATAAAAAGGGTAAAAGGAAATTCACAAAACGCGAAAATAGAGTTTCATCAGCATGGGTTGGATATACCACTCTCTAACACCTACTATAAATCCATAAAATCCTCCTTGGCTATTCATCCCAAAATCTAAGATTTAAGCCCAAATAGTGCTGTTTCATCACTAAGTATACCTACTCGTCACTCTTTTCCATAGCGTTTTAGTTTTTAGATTCTCTTTGAGGGAAAAATTCAATTTTCTTATTGAAATCAATCCTAAAAATGAATCATGAAAAAGATCCTAGTTATACTGCATCTCTTATTCTTTGTAAACTTAGCTGCCCAACAAAGGCCTACAAAAACCCAATGGCAACAAGACCTTCGCTTTTTACAAAACGCCATACACAAAGATTATCCCTTCCTGTTTGTAAAAACAACCAAAGACACTTTTGATGCTGAAGTGGAATCCTTGTATAAGGAGATCCCAAATTTAGAAGATCATGAGATCGTTGTGGGGCTGTCAAGAATCATAGCCCTATTTAAATATGGGCATATGGCAGTTGACTATAATCATAAACCATTTGAATTTCAACACCTCCCCTTTAACCTCTATCAGTATGCTGACGGGGTTTACATTCAAGGGGTACATAAAGACTATAAGCAAGCATTGGGGGCCAAAGTTAAAGCAATAAACAAGGTTCCCGTGATGGAGGCATTGCAAAAGATCTATCCAGTGGTAAGCGCAGAAAATACCCAATTTTTTAAGGGCTATGGTATAAATCATTTAACAATACCCGAAGTGCTTCATGCGCAGGGCATCACAGACAAACTTCAGAACGCTGTGGAGCTTAGCCTGGAAAAAGATGATAAGTCCTTTAAAACAACATTCATGTCCTTAGGAGATAACAAATATCTTCCCACCCAGTATGGCTTAATTTTCCAAGATGAAAATTGGTTGGAAGCACGAGATCAAAAAACTACGCCTCTATACCTAAAGCATATAGAAAGGATCTATTTTTTTGAATACCTGTCCGAAGAAAAGTCGCTATATGTAAGACTAAGTCAAATAGAGGACGACCCTAAAGAGAAAATGTCATCTTTTTATGCACGTCTCTTTGATTTTATTGAAGACAACAAGGTTGAAAAGTTGATCCTCGACGTTAGATTGAATGGGGGAGGAAACAACTACAAGAACAGGCCTTTGATCACCGGAATTATTGAAAATAAGAAAATTAATAAAGTCGGAAAGCTGTTTGTAATTATAGGCAGACGCACTTTTTCTGCCTGCCAAAATCTGGTCAATGAATTGCACAACTATACCAATGCCATTTTTGTTGGAGAACCGACAGCGGAAAACGTGAATTTTTATGGGGACAGCGGCCCGTTGGTATTGCCGAATACTAAGCTTCCGGTATACTTGTCGTTTGCCTGGTGGCAGGATAAAGCTGCATGGGAAAATGCGGAATGGCTGGCTCCCGCAATTCCCGTAGAAATGACTTTTGAGGAATATTCAACCAATCAGGATCCTGTGCTTGATGCGGCTTTGGCTTTTTCGGATCCCAACTTCCAACCCAATCCTATGCGTTACCTTACGGATGGATTCGTTTCTGGAGACATAGAAGAATTAGCGGTCGAAGTCCCTAAAATGATCAAAGACCCAAAGTATAATTTTTTCGATTTTGAAACTGAATTGACCAAAGCCGGCCTGCATCTGGTAAACAGCGGTAGGATGCCAGCAATCCAAACTGGTATAGGAGTACTATCTTTTGTCTCACAACTATTTCCCAATTCTGCAAAGGCCTGGAAAAACCTGGCTGTTGCCCAAATAAAGGCAGATGATAAGAAAAACGCAATAGAGGCACTAAACAAAGCAATTTCGTTCGATTCAAACGGAGACATTGGAAAAAGCGCTCAGGAGATGCTAAAGGAGATCAGAATAGAATAGTAAGACTTAGAAAGTTCTGCTAGAAAAATACATGTCAATTTTTCGGTTGCAATGGAATAGGGAGGACGATTCCTTTGCAATATGAATTTAAAAAAATCAATTGGCTGTATTGTTTTAAGTGTTTTAGTACCCTGTATTCTGAAAGCTCAGGAAAGTAAACTAAGAACCAATCTATTTGTAAGAACCCCCCAAATTGTCAATTACAATTTTGGACAGAACGAAGTGGCTTATAGCCCTGTTATCTCAATAGGGACAGGATTTTCACTTGAATCAAAGTTCATTGAATTGGCTACATTCATAAGCGATTCCGACACTTACGGTTTCTATACCTTCTTTGGGTATACTTTAAAATCAAAACCCCTATTCGATTCTGTTAGTCTATTCACCAATTGGTTTGGTGAAGTGACCTATGTTCCGGGTCAGGCCCTGGAATCGGCCTATTTTATGTATACCACGGGAATCTGTTATTTCCTGAATCATTCGTTCGATTGGGGTTCCATAGGAATTCCATTGTGTCTTGGAATTGCATATAGTGATCAAGAGATCAGTTTAAACACAAGAACAATATTAAATCTATCCATAAACTTAAATTGACAATGAATTTTAAGGACTTACACAGCCAGGAAGATCCATTCTTAATGGCCAATGTTTGGGATGTTGCAAGCGCAAAGATTGCAAAAAGCCTCAATTTTAAGGCAATAGGCACTTCCAGCGGGGCCATTGCCACAATGCTGGGATATGGAGACGGAGAAGAAATCTCATTTCACGAATTGAAATACATTGTTGAACGAATTGTAAAGTGTGTTGACTTACCACTATCAGTAGATATTGAATCAGGATATGGTTCCGGGGTAGAAGAGATTATCGCCATTATATCCGAACTTTCGGAATTGGGAATTGTTGGTATCAATATAGAGGATAGTAAGGTAAGGAACGGGCAAAGATCTTTAACAGATAGCCTGTACTTTAGTAAAATGTTGAAGGCCATTGCATCGCGTTTTAATTCGGATGGGAAAAATATCTTTATCAATGTTCGGACCGATACCTTTTTGTTGAGTATGGAAAATGCTGCCGAAGAAACAGTGTTAAGAGCAAAACAATATCAAAAAGCAGGAGCGGACGGACTGTTTGTGCCTTGTATTGAGAATAAAGCAGACGTTGAAAAAATCACCAAAGCCACGGACCTGCCACTTAATGTTATGTGCATGCCAGACCTTCCGGATTTCCATATTCTCAAAAGTTTGGGTGTTAAGCGTATTTCTATGGGTAACTTTGTGTTCAACAAAATGACTGATGAATTGAGGAACACCCTTGAAGAAATCAGGTCTAATCAAAATTTCAAATCGTTGTTTTGAAGGTAACTATTGAAGATAACAGCAGATTCAATGAGTTCTATCAGGCATTGCTTGATAGAAACCCTCAGTACGTTGGGATCTTCTTTGTTGGGGTTAAGACAACTTCAGTTTTTTGTATCTCAACCTGCAGGGCGCGAAAACCCCATAAAGAAAATGTAGAGTTCTTCCCGACTTTCAGGGAAGCCTTGCTTAATGGTTTCCGTCCTTGTAAAGTCTGCAGACCAACCGAAAATGCAAATCAGGCTCCCTCTCATGTAATGCTGGCCATTGAGATGGTTAAAAAAAGTCCTAAAGAGAAGGTAAGCGATGAAACGCTTAGACAAAATGGCCTCAATCCGTTTACGGTTAGAAGATGGTTCAAAAAAAACTATGGGATAACCTTTCAGGCTTACCAAAGAATGTTTCGTATCAATAATGCCATTATTGAGCTACAGAGCGGCAGTTCTTCTACCCATACAGCATTCGATTCTGGTTATGATTCATTGAGTGGTTTTGGCTATACCTATAAAAAGCTTGTAGGAAAGTCGCCAACAAAAAGCGATGATAGAAATGTAATATTGATTGATCGTCTCACGACTCCATTGGGACCTATGTTTGTATGCGCTACCGATATGGGAATTTGTCTATTGGAGTTTACCGATAGAAAAATGCTGGAAACAGAATTCAATGATTTACAGAAAAGACTAAACGCAGTGATTTTATCTGGTGAAAATTCACATACAAAACAATTGAAAAGGGAGTTGGAAGAATACTTTCAAGGAATAAGAAAGAGCTTTGAAGTTTCCCTTGAAACACCAGGTACACAATTCCAAAGACAGGTATGGCAGATGCTTCAGGAAATACCCTACGGACAGACTTCAACCTATCAGCAACAGGCCATTAAATTGCAAAATGAAAAGGCAACAAGGGCAGTAGCCCGGGCCAATGGGATGAACAGGGTCTCCATTGTAATTCCGTGCCACAGGGTAATAGGCAAGGATGCTAAATTGACTGGATATGGAGGCGGTTTGGCAAGGAAAAAATGGCTGCTGGATTTTGAGAAAAAATCAATGACTGGCACTTGACTTTGATTTCAAATATTGAAGTACTTGGTTAACGTATCAAGAACCACAATAAACTAAAGACGTTCTGCCCTAATAAAACAATCTTTAGACTATCTTAATGGGTGATTTAGCTGGCAGTATTGATTCCAATCCAAAACGTGCAAACCATAAAGAACCTTCAAATTTTCCAATCCATCTTGCAATATGGATGGGTTTTGGTTCTCCTATTGGGTTTTCTTCAATTGGGTTTTGGTCAAACCGTTGAGCGACCGGAATTTGCTTCTGGAAAATTGACCGAATCCTTCAATTTTGATGGGGCTTTAAGTGAAGATGATTGGAAAAATGCCCCTGTACTTACCAATTTAAGGACAACCGTTCCTGAGGAAGGGGGTATACCTTCACAATCCACTTTGGTCCAGGTTATAGCCGATGCCAGAACTGTGGTTATCGGAGTGACCTGCAATGATAGCAATCCGGAAGGCATTGTTCGCTTTTCCAAACTTCGTGATACCGATATTTCGGAAGAAGATCATGTGAAAGTGGTCATTGACCCTTTTTTAGACGGGCAATCGGGCTACATCTTTGCAGTGAATGCCCTGGGAGCACGTTATGATGCGCTGGTATCGGACCGTGGTGAAGATGAGAACGACGATTGGGATGCGGTTTGGGATGCTAAAACACAGATTACGGAAAAGGGTTGGACTCTCGAAATAGTGATTCCCATTCAAAGTATCGCGTTCAGAAAAGGCCTGTTCCAATGGGGATTCAATGTGGAACGACGAATACAGCGCAATCTGGAGACCATTCGCTGGTCCAACGTCAAACGCGATCAATGGATTGCCCAAACCAGTAGGGCAGGATTGGTTACCGGACTACCTGAATTTAATTATGGAATTGGCATTAACGTTCGTCCTTCCCTGATAGCCAACGCCAATCAGACAGGGCCAGATGGAGCCATGGTCCTGGATCCGGATATTAGTTTTGATGCCAATCAGCGTATAGGCCCGAACGTACTGGCTACATTTACGGTCAATACTGATTTTGGGGAGACTGAGGTGGATACCAGGCAAACCAATTTGACGAGATTCCCTTTATTCTTTCCGGAAAAGCGGACCTTTTTTCTGGAAGGCTCAGACATTTTTGAATTTGGGTTTGGCACCGGCACCAGTACGGTGCTTCCTTTTTTTAGTCGGCGAATTGGTTTGCGGGATAATGAGCAAATACCGGTGGTGGGTGGCACCAAGTTGAATGGTCGGATTGGAAAAACAGCCTTCGGAGGTTTGGGGATTCGAACGAATGACTTTGTATTGAACGATGAGAACTTTGAAGCCACCAATATGGGTGTCTTTAGAGTTCGCAGGAATGTGCTCAAAGAAAGCTCGTTTGGTTTTATTGGAACGGCGGGCGATCCCCTGGGTCGGGATGGCAGTTGGATGAGCGGGGCTGATTTCACCTTTCAGACCACAAGTTTTAAGGGTGACAAGAATTTTTTGGTCGGTGGATGGGCACTGTTTACAGACCGGGAAGACCTGACGGGCGACCGTTCGGCAGCCGGGTTTAAAATTGACTACCCCAACGACCGTTGGGATGTAGCCATGACCTATGCCCGAATAGGCGAACAATTTGATCCTTCTTTAGGTTTTGTACCCAGAAGGGGCGTAAATTTTTATCGCGTTGGGGGAACCTTTGCACCGAGGCCCAAAACCCCCTGGCTACGACAGATGTTCCATCAGTTTTTTGTGACCTATATCAATACGATTTCAGGTCCCTGGCAGTCTTACAGTGTGTTTACTGCTCCCATCAACTGGAGGCTTGAAAGCGGGGACCGGATTGAAGCCAACGTCAGGCCGGTTGGTGAAAATATATTGGAGCCCTTTGAAATTTCAGAGGGAGTTACCATCCCGGTAGGGGAGTATAACTTTATGCGCTATCGCCTTGAGGCTGAATTTGCCCGTAAACGCAGGGTAAGTGGTCAGGCAACCTGGTGGTTCGGAAGTTTTTACGATGGTAATTTGGATGAGTTTGAACTAACCCTCAATTGGAATCCCAGTGCCCTGCTTGCCTTCGAATTTAATGGTTTGCATAACAGGGCACGCTTACCTTTTGGAGATTTTGACCAGACCCTGGCCGGACTTCGGGTTCGCTTTAACGTGACCTCAAATTTGCAGATAAACAGTTATCTGCAATACGATACCGATAGTCGTATTTTAGGCCTAAATGCCCGAATTCATTGGATCTTCTCGCCCTTAGGCGACGTATTTTTGGTCTATAACCACAACACCATCAACAACATCAACCAGCCCTGGGAACTACAAAACCAACAGGTCCTGATTAAAGTGCGGTATAATTTTAGGTTGTGAGTGAAAAAACAGCTGCGTTCAAGAGCCTTTCGGCTGTCGCTCAAGGCAGGACCGGGGAGCATCAATGCCCAACCTGTAAGAATTAATTATCTCCTTCTAAGGTTTCGCTATTGCTCGTTTCATTATTAAAAGGTATGATTGTAGTCGGATTAAATTTTGAATACAAATCGGCGTCAAAAAAGCTGGCGGTGATTATTTCATCCTGCTTTATTACAATATCAATATCAGGAAATTCTACAACACTCTCATCTTCTTCATTTACCTCTGGATTTAGCTCTTCAGCATCACTTTCCGCATAATATTCTCGATAAACCTCCTGATAGTTGGTGGTAATGACGAACTTTTTGGTTTCCGATTCTCTATAACCACTTAAGACCGGGGTTAAGATGAAATAGTTGGTTTTACTTGGTGGTGATATATAATCAGTAAAACCAATGTAGACCTTATAATTCTTTAATGTAATTTGTATAAGGTCACCTGACGCCGCTGATTCGAGAAACAACTGTTCAAGTTCATTACCCTCTTCTAACACTGCCCTATCTATGGGATCTTGAATTGATGTAAAAGGCAGTAATATGTAGTCTATGATTAAATTGAGAATATGAGTACTGATAAAAGCGAATACAAAGGTAAATATGCTGGTCCATAAATATGGAACCTTAATTACAGGTATGGTGGTAAGGAACTCAGACAATGAGGCATAATCACACGGAAAATAATTTTGGAATATTGTACGAATGAACACTGCCAGAAAAAGGAGACCAATACCAAGCACTATGGAAAAAAGCAGCCTTTCCTGGGCGGTCTTCCTTTGAAAACGATATTTTAGATAAAGAAAGTTGGTAAGAATATAGTAGCCTCCTATTAATGGGAATATAAGGACATTATAAGGCATTTAGGCAGCTGAAGGAGATTGTTTAGGGTCACTTTTGAAGAGCTTTTCAATATTTTCGCGCACAGATTTGCGATTATAAAAAATGCTCTTTTTTACTTTAACCCCTCCCTTTTTGGTACCTCGAAGACCAGTGTCTTTGCCTTCTCTTTTAATTTTGGAGTTTGTGACTTTCATTAATCATATTCTTACTTGTAAAGATAAACAAATATTATACCGCTTCACCTTAAAACGTCAAATTGTAGGATATTTTTTACTTTTTAAATCGATAGGTTTTATAGGCTGTAGTTAAAATATGGATTTTTACCATAACCATTGAGGGATATGGAATATTCATTTAGGTTTCAATAATAGCTAAAGGGCCGTAATCATATCCGCTAAATTGATTTTCTTCAATTTTCAAATTGCCCAATTGCTACATTTCTTCATTTATACATTTTCCAATTAGTCCAAGACTTACTAAGTATCTCTTAATGGTTGATAGTTGATCCCTTCTTCGCCAAGGCTTCGAAGGGCAAAGAGTTGACAGTTGGCATAAACAATTCAGTGTACGGCGCATAGCGTATAGCCGAAGTACGATATACAATATTAGATATACGAAGTAGGATATTAGATATTCGATATCTGCTCTTAAATGTATTTAGGGACAATTCAAGAACTCGTCCGAACAATTTACCGTCTAGCAATCTAACTCTCTAACAATCCAATCCTCAATTCCTCAATTTCACGATTCCTCAGTTTTACATTTGTTGATCGTTGATCCCTTCTTCGCCAAGGCTTCGAAGGGCAAAGAGTTGACAGTTGGCATAAACAATTCAGTGTACGGCGCATAGCGTATAGCCCTCCTACGCTAAAGCTTCGGAGGATGAAACGTATAGCGGATATACGATGTACGATATTCGATATCTGCTCCGATTCACTTCCGGGTGAAGCGTTGTAAAGTATTTATTTTATAAACTGTATCTACACTCTTCATCCACTATTTTATCTTATCACATTAATTCTAAGTTAATTCCTACAAAATTTGATATATTTTAAGAAAAAATTCTTAAATTTTATTGCCTTTCCAATTCAGAGCCACTTACGGTTTTACTTCCGTTTTCGTGAGCTGTTAGTGATCGCTAAATAGTCTTAGCTAGCTTTCTTTTTTAAATAGGATTAAGAGTAATTCACAGTTTATCAAAGCAATAGTTATGAAATTTCAACTAATAGCACTGTTAAGCCTGGCCCTACTCCTTAAGGGCTGTAAGATTGGCCCCCTGACGATGAATGTCAGGTCGGTAACCATACCCGGGATCCTTGTAGAAAATTAAAAATCAACATAATATGAAAACAAAAGTTTTGTATACGATAAGTGCATGTATCATTCACTTTTGCGTATATGCACAGGAAAAACCAAACATCCTGATCATTTTCCCGGACGATGTTGGCTGGAGTAATGTTAGTGCGTATGGCAACGGAGTAATGGGGTATAATACCCCTAACATTGACCGTATAGCACAAGATGGGATAATGTTTACGGAGCATTATGCACAGCCGTCATGTACTGCAGGTCGTGCGGCACTAATTACAGGACAATATCCTATTCGAAGCGGTATGACAACCGTAGGTAGGCCTGGTGCGGCATTAGGATTGAAAAAGGACTCACCAACACTGGCAGAAGTTTTAAAAGAGCAGGGTTATGCAACAGGTCAGTTCGGAAAAAACCATCTGGGCGACCGTAACGAGCACCTTCCAACTGTCCATGGTTTTGATGAATTCTTTGGAAATCTATACCACCTCAATACACAAGAAGAATTCGAGCAGAAAGACTACCCTCAAGACCCTGAATATTTTAAGAGATACGGAACCCGTGGTGTGCTCCATACATGGGCAACTAGTGTTGATGATAAAACTGTAGATCCTAGATTTGGAAAAGTTGGCAAACAAAAAATTGAAGACACGGGCCAACTTACCAGGAAACGAATGGAGACGGCAGATGAAGAGTTTAAAGATGCCATGATGGACTTTATAAAAAAGGCCAAGAATGATAGTAAGCCATTTTTTGCCTGGTTTAATCCCAGTAGAATGCACATGTTTACCAGACTTAAATCCGAAAGTCGCTATTTGGCATTGCCCTATACAACTGAGCATGACTTTTATGGCAGTGGCCTAATTGAACATGATATGATGATTGGTGAGATTCTGGATGAACTGGAACAAATGGGGCTGTTAGAAAACACAATTGTAATATACTCAACGGATAACGGTCCTGAACATAGTGCCAGAACTCATGGTGGAACAACTCCATTTAGAGGAGAAAAAATGACAACCTATGAGGGAGGTGTACGGGTTCCGATGATGGTTATGTGGAAGAAAAAAATTAGAGGAGGCCGACGATTACAGGGAATACAAGCCCACATGGATATCTTTACCACCTTGGCAGCTACAGCCGGCGTTAAAGATGTAAAAGCGAAAATGCTTAAGGAAAGAAAGCAATATATTGATGGAGTCAATAATTTAGAGTATTGGTTAGGGAATCAGGAATATAGTAACCGAAACAATTTTATTTACTATCACGAGTCAGACATTAGAGCGGTCCGCATAAATCAATGGAAAATACATTTTGAAACTAGCGAAGATTATTATGCTCCTTATGTAAAACAAAAGTTTCCGGTGATGTATAATCTCCACTTTGATCCCTTTGAAAGTTTTGACAATATAACCGATAGATCTGATGTAATACAACGTAAACAGTTTCTGAATGAACCCATACAAGACCTATTGGTGGAACACATTAAGTCACTCGCGGAATATCCTCCAATACAGAAAGCCGCAACATTTGATTTTTCTAAACTAGTAGAACAGCTTCAACAAGGAAAGCAATAAATCAACTTGCTACTAGACTGATATACTACACGTTACGAACTTAAGTAATAGTTTATTTAAACGGACATAATCATTAACAATTGATCTTAAAATCAGCTGATGACCATATTCAGTTGTCAGCAAACCTAAAAAAAAGCATATGAAAAACTTAGGATTAACAATGCTCATATTTTGCTGTCTACTGAGTTGTCAAAACAACACCACAAGCCAAAATGAACAATACACACAAAAGGAATCGTCTCAGGATAATGAGGATGCCTATTCCACACCTACTGAAGATTTTTCAGTATCAGCACTAAAATATGGCTACACTGCCGAAAAGGCCTATGATATGAATCGCGCCTGGACCCTGCAAAAGTTTCTGGATATAACAGAAGCCGGGGCTTACTCCTATTTACATCTGGCTGAGTTTCTACCTCAAAATGTTATACTCCGGGATGGTGCGGTAGCCGAGTTGGAATACAATCTGTCATCCGAAATAGGAAAGATCGGGCTTGAAAACGAAAAGACCGGAAAAATGGTAACATTTGAGGGTATTACCACTTCAGAAAATTCACCCATACAAGGCGTAATGGTTTTAAAAGATGGACAGATAATCTACGAAAGCTATCCCGGAATGCGAAAATATGACAAACATGTATGGATGTCTAACGCCAAGGTTTTTGCAGGACTTCTGATAGCCCAGTTTGAAGAGGAAGGACTCATTGACGTACAAAGAACGGTGTCCAATTATGTTGCCGAAACCAAAGGAACCGCATGGGAGAACATTAAGGTGATTGATGTACTCAATATGCAGTCAGGCTTAGATCTGGAAGAAAATCCTGCGTCACGTAAGGGTGCAACGCCTTATGGGATTTTTGCTGCTTCAGAAGCGGGTGAGGCGGTACTTGATGGAAAAAAACTGACGCACAATGAGGCCTTGTTCCGAATACCGAAACTGCGTGAACCGGGAATGGCTTTCGAGTATTCTTCCGCCAATACACAAATGTTATGCCTTATCCTGGAGGCTGTGGGTAAGAAACGAATAAGTGAACTGATAACAGAAAGAATATGGATGCATGCCGGCATGACCGGAGACGCACTACTTGGGCTTAGTCCACAAGGGAATGGTGTTATCCATGGGCTGATTAGCTCCCGCCTGGACGATATGGCCAAATTCGGTTTGCTGTTCACACCCAGTTGGAACCTCATTTCTTCAAAACAGATAGTATCTCAAGCCGTACTTGAGAAGATGCAAACCATGGGTGTTAAGGAGAATTTTATGAAGGGGACCCTGGGACCAAGAATGGCTGAAGAGTTTAGGGAACAACCTGAATTTAATAGCTATCAGTGGGATGCGGTATTCGAGGATGGGGATTTATATAAAAGTGGAATGAATGGACAAGGTATTTATGTTTCACCGTCGCGAGATGTGGTGGTTGCTTGGTTTGCAACCGGGTTTACAGATATTCCAATGGAGGCTTACAGCAGGGCAATTGCAAAAAGTCTGTAAAACCAGATACAAATATCCGCTTAGAATGATTATAAGACCGGCATACTTTGACGTTACCGTCACTAAAGCTCAAAAATGGTTTATACAAAGACTTGATAATAACAGCAAGTTACTGTTTACAAGCCACCTTACATCCTTTTTTATTATGGACGCTGAAAACAAGCGCCTAGCAAAACACTCAGAAAGAATCACACAATAAAGAAAACGTAAAATGAGCAATCAACATATCGTACTGCAGGCCGCTGTCTATACCGCGCAACGAATTATAGCTGAACAGCCCAAAAATAGAGTATTTCATAACCTACACCACACCATAACGGTGTTGGAAGGTGCAGGAAAAATAGGTAGAGCTGAAAACTTAAAAGAAGTTGAATTGCAAATGGTTTTGCTTGCGGCGGTTTTCCACGATTTAGGGCATATAGAATGTTATAGCGGTCATGAGGAGGTAAGTAAGCGTCTGGCAAACGAATGGTTGACAGCACAAAATTATCCTGAAGAGAAAATCGCTATGATTTTGGGCTGTATCGGTGCCACCAGAATACCTCAAAATCCAAAAAATATCCTGGAGGAAGTGGTATGTGATGCAGACCTAATTCATTTATCTTTTGAGAGCTACCCGATATATCGGGAAATGCTGCGCTCTGAGTGGGAAAAAGAACTTGGATTAGTGTATACGGATGAGGAATGGATAGCGAACAACAATAAGTTTTTGATGGAACACAGCTACTTTACCGCCTATGGGAAAAATACTTTGGAACCAAAAAAGGTGAATGTTTCCAATATATATAGTTGATCCCTTCTTCGCCAAGGCTACGAAGGGCAAAGAGTTGACAGTTAGTAGGTAGGGGTAGGCAGTAGGCAAAACTGTCTGGTCGAGCGTCCGCCCGCGCCGGTACGGACGGGGAGTCGAGACCTGTCCAGGCAGTAAACGGTAAACAGTGAACAGTGAACAGTCCTCCGTCGCCTGCGGCTATGGAGGATACAACTTATAGCGGATATACGATGTACGATATACGATATTAGATATACGAAGTAGGATATTAGATATTCGATATCTGCTCTTAAATTTATTTAGGGACAATTCAAGAACTCGTCCGAACAATTTACCGTCCAGCGATCTAACCGTCTAACAATCCAATCTTCCAACCATCCAATCATCCAAAGGTCTAAAGATCTAACAATCCAGCCATCTAATCCTCAATTTCACAGTTTCACGATTCCTCAGTTTTACATTTATTGATCGTTAACAGTTGGCATAAACAATTCAGCGTACAGCGCATAGCGTATAGCCGAAGTACGATATACGATATTAGATATACGAAGTAGGATATTAGATATTCGATATCTGCTCTTAAATTTATTTAGGGACAATTCAAGAACTCGTCCGAACAATTTACCGTCCAGCGATCTAACCGTCTAACAATCCAATCGTCCAACCATCTAATCATCCAAAGGTCTAAAGATCTAACAATCCAGCCATCTAATCCTCAATTTCACAGTTTCACGATTCCTCAGTTTTACATTTGTTGATAGTTGATCCCTTCTTCGCCAAGGCTACGAAGGGCAAAGAGTTGATAGCCGGCATAAACATTTCAGCGTACAGCTCATAGCGTATAGCCGAAGTACGATATACGATATTAGATATACGAAGTAGGATATTAGATATTCGATATCTGCTCTTAAATGTATTTAGGGACAATTCAAGAACTCGTCAAGTCATCCAACCGTCTATCCTTCTAACAATCCATACCTCCAAAGATCCGACTGGCCATTTTCAAATTTTCAAATCTTCAAATGGACAAATCATCATTCTGCTTTGAAATTGCAGTACCAACGGCTAACTTAATTTTGGGGTGGGGTTTAGACCCCAGTTTTTAGGAGGTAGATGGCGCTTCTTCTTCGCTAAACTACAGAGGACGAGATCAGTGGGCAGTGGGCAGTTGGCAGTGGACAGTAAACAGTAATCAGTGAACAGTAAACAGTAAACAGTAAACAGAAGTCGGTCCCTCACTAAAATGTCCAAAGATCTAACCGTCTAACAGTTTAACCATCTAAACCTCCAACCATCCAACAGTCTAAACATCTAAAAGTCCAACAATCTATCCGTCTAATTTTCCAATTCCTCAATTTCACGATTCCTCAGTTTTACAATCATTGTACCCCTCTCAATGGGATTTTTACCATACCTTTTAACCTCTAGGTAAGAAATATTATTTTTATGATATATCAATAAGCTTATGTGGAGTTTTCCGGGTATGCGATAGTTAACACCAATCAATTCAAAATCAGATAAAAATGAAAGTTACAGCCGAAAAAAATGAAAAGGTTGCCAATTTGATATTTGCATCCATTTATCCACTTTACCTGAATAGATTGGAGAAAAATGGTAGAACAAAAGAAGAACTCAACCAGGTAATTAAATGGTTCACCGGTTATGACCAAGATGCTTTACAAGCGCTTATTGATGAAAAGGCATCTTTTAGAACATTTTTTCAGAACGCTAAAATACATCCGAACGCACACATGATCAAAGGAGTCGTTTGTGGTTATCGGATTGAAGAAATAGAGGATGAATTTGAATTGTATAAACAATGCAGACAGATGGAAAAGCTGATCGATGAATTGGCAAGAGGTCGTAAAATGGAGAAAATTCTGCGTGAAGAAAAAAAGTAGAAACTGTTGCTACCAAAATCTATACTGCATTCCCGCCTGCCGGACGGGCAGGAAAACGCCTTTTATGCTAAACGAATTCCTTGGATCTTCTCGCCATTAGGCGATATATTTTTTGGTCTATAACCACAACACCCTCAACAACATCAACCAGCCCTGGGAGCCACAGAAACAACAGGTTTTGATTAAAGTCCGGTATAATTTTAGGTTGTGAATTAAAGCTATTGCTGTAGGATGCTTTTTTTGAAAGGCTCGGTTTCAGGGGATCAGGGGTTTTTCGGTTAGCACCTACTCAAGCGAGCTGTGTAAACCTTCTAATTTATTTGCTACGGAAGGTGATAAAAAGTTACTGCTACTAGGATCATTATACTACGCTCAGTCAGGGTGGCTACATAGTTTATTATATACAATACTTGTGCAGACCATGGTATGAATCTATGAAAGATTCGGAATATATTCGGTTAAAACTCTAGAAAGACAAGGTGGATACATACTTACGTCACAGAAAACTCCTTCAAGAAGTTTGATTATTTAGTACCTTAGCTATAGGTGGTATATGGTGAATGCTGTGCCTTATTCAGTTGAAGCCTGCAAATTAAAATAAATATATGTCATTAATTGAAAGCTATTTAATTACAACTAAGAATCTCAATGCCATAATTGACACCGTGGTTAATGCTCAGGCACCCGACAAATTTACAATTGCATTTTTGGAACAATTAGGTTTCAAAAGCACAAATGACCGACTTTACCTGAAACTTTTTAAGGACCTAGGATTGTTAGATGGTAACGGAGTTCCTACTGAGAAGTATTTCGCATTTATTGACCAGACTAGAACAAAAACAGTATTAGCTGAGTGCATACAAGACGCTTATTCAGACCTATTCCAACTTAACAAAAATGCACAAAAAATGACAAAGAGCGAGGTCAAGAACAAGATGAAAACTATCTTTCAAGGAAAGAAAACTGACAACGTCCTTGACTTAATGGCAAAAACATTTAAGGAATTGTGCAACATAGCCGATTTTTCAAATACTGGAATAACCAGGGTTGAGCCACAGGAATATGAAACTCAAGAAGAACCAGAATATGATGAAACAAAACAGCTGGGGGAGATAATCAATAAAAAGATTACCACAGAAATGCATTATAATATTCAAATTCATCTTCCAGAAACAAAGGATATAGCTGTTTTTGACGCAATTTTTAAAGCTCTAAAGGAACACTTATTGTGAATTCGGACCCCTTATATTCATTCGTTTTCAAGGGTATATTGACCAAACAAGCTTTGGAAGCAACTGAGGCTACAGGGAGAAAGTCTTTTGCCAAAGTTGATGAAGAACAAATAAATAGCCTTTTGTGCATCGATGAATTACCCCAAGAATTAGTCGCAAACTCTAAAAAGATGTCTTATGTATATACTTCAATATGTGCTTTTGAAAACAGTATTCGTGAATTTGTGACTCAAAAGCTCTTAGAAGAAAAAGGTGCGGATTGGTGGGAGCAATGTGTTCCAAACAAGGTAAGAGAAAGGGCTGAAACAAGGAAGGAAGAAGAGGACAAAATTCGTTGGCATACGCAAAGAGGGGACAATTTTATAAATTATACGGAATTTGGCGATTTAATTTCTATTATGCGCGGTGACAATTGGGAGTATTTCGAACCCCACATAGTATCATTAGAATGGGCTCAACAAATTATAAAAGCGCTTGAAAGGTCAAGAAATGTCATAATGCATAGTGGAGAATTATCGGAACAAGATTTGGCTAGAATTGGAACTTTAATAAGGGATTGGATAAGGCAGGTTGGAATATGATGTAATGGCCATATCTAATTGCTACTTCTTACAACTCTAATCGGCATTTTCAGATTTTTTCTTATGCTTCAGATATTGATTCGAAGTCTGAAATATATCATTATAATATTGTTAGAATGAGACGTATTAAACACAGCAGCCGCTATAATTAGTGTTTGACCATTATGAAAACTGAAAAATTACAACCTTAAAATGCTTGGATTTCGAATTTTGCTAATACTAACGGATTTATCAAATCATATTGATATTAGAGTCTTTAGGTAACTATATTCTCCACGAAATAGATAATCGAAAATGACTTTATGTGTATCATGGTTAAGGAAAGTCTCTTCTCAGGTCGAAGAGCTGGTAATTGCAACCGATAGTCGGTTGAGATCAGTTGGTGCGTGGGATGCCAATCCGAAAATTTTTCCATTGCCCAGAGAGGACAGCTTCATCACTTTTGCTGGAGATACCCATTATGCGTATCCAATGATTACTCAATTGATCAATGCAATAAATAATCATCCACGTTCACAAAAGCGATTTCAAGATCTAGCCTTCTTCAAGGGATTTGTACTCAGATGTTTTAATGACTTGTTAGAATTTCGAAGTGAACTTATGGAAGATTATAAAATTCCAGATGCTCAATTTATCTTGGGAGGATATTCTTGGAAATATTCTAGATATTTCATCTGGACTATTCATTTCGTTAATAGTCAAAATGCTTTCACATATAGACCGGCCAGCTTTTGGAGGGGAATAGAAGGTGAACGCAAAGTAATGTTCATAGGTAATTATGTCGATGAGGCAAAAGAAAAACTTATTAATATCCTGAGGCTTAGAGACAAGCTAACATCTGGAGGACTTGATTACGAACCTTTTGAAGTTCTTTGCGAAATGCTCAAAGGTGACAATACTGGAAGAGATATTGGTGGATCACCACAGATGGTAAAGGTGTATCGTCATATAAACGTTGTTCCTTTTGCTGTTAAATGGAACATTAATGGTCAACAACGAATAACACTATTTGGTAGACCTCTTCAAGCAAGCGAGAAAATCAACCATCCACTAATTGACCCAACAACGATGAAGATTACCAATTATGGACAGATTGGAACAAATAGCTAAATGAGTCAGTTAAACGCAATATGTCAAATTCCTTAAAGAAGCAATTTGAAGATAAAGTCCAAAAAAACCGGATTGCAGATATGGAAAGGCCTGGAATCAGAGGTTATGCCTTTGAGTTTTGATCGAATTCTGCTAGATATAATCCTAATTTGTTCATGAATTTTAAGATAATCCAAATGCACGAGGACTGGAGGGCTTCAGATATTCTGAAGACAACCCCAGTCCACAAGCTTCTCAAAAACTCCATAACTTGTAACCATCCAAAAAGACCATCCCAATACGCTGTAATCAATTGAGCAAGAATCGGGTTTTAAGGGCAATAGCATCCCTCTACATTTGTCCTATAAAATCAAAGAATATGAAAACGCAGCAACAAATTAATTATGATAGGATAGCGGACGCTATCAATTATATCAAGGAGAATTTTAAGGAGCAACCCTCCTTAAGCGACATTGCCGAAAGTGTACACCTGAGTCCGTATCACTTTCAAAGACTGTTTAGCGATTGGGCAGGGGTAAGCCCAAAGAAATTCATGCAATACATCAGCGTGGAATACGCCAAACAATTGTTGAAAGAAAAACAGGCTACCTTGTTTGACACGGCCCTGGAGACCGGCCTGTCTGGTACAGGAAGATTACACGATCTCTTTATCAATATTGAGGGTATGACCCCAGGCGAATTTAAAAATGGAGGGGAAAGCCTGGCTATCAATTACAGTTTTGCCGAAAGCCCTTTCGGTAACCTCATCGTTGCCTCAACACCCAAAGGGATCTGCCATATGGCCTTCAATGATGACGAAACAAAAGGCCTGGCCGATCTAAAAGTCCGTTTTGCCAATGCCTCTTACAAACAGGTTGTGGATAAACTACAGCAGGATGCGCTTTTTATATTTCAGAACGACTGGAGTAAACTAAACCAGATAAAACTGCATCTGAACGCCACCCCTTTTCAACTAAAGGTTTGGCAGGCTCTACTGAAAATACCGCAAGGTTCCCTGACAACTTATGGAAATATTGCTAAGGAAATATCGGCACCAAACGCCTCAAGGGCTGTTGGTACAGCCGTGGGCAGTAATCCGGTCGCGTTCCTGATACCCTGTCATCGCGTGATACAGGCCTCCGGAAACATAGGTGGATATGCCTGGGGTAACACCAGAAAAACGGCGATGATAGGCTGGGAAGCAGCCCAGTAAGCCATTCCACCAACAGATTTCTAATTATTGAAAATAGAGCTATGACTCTACAGGCGAAGCCATGGCTGTTGGTGAAATCAAAAATCCTTTAATCCACTATAAACTAAAAACACAGCATTATGGAAAAAAAGACGTTCATCCTGATCCACGGATCCTGGCACAGCGCCTGGAACTGGCACAAAGTGAGCCCAATATTGGAAAAACAAGGTCATACTGTCCACGCGATAGACCTTCCCGGTATGGGCAGGGACAAAACCCCAATAGGGGAGGTGACCTTTAGCAAAACCGTTCAAAAATTGTGTGATCTAATCGATAGTATCGATGGTAAGGTCATCCTGGTTGGGCATAGTAAAAATGGCATTATGATCTCACAGGCGGCTGAATTCCGACCTGAAAAGATCGAAAAGCTGATCTATCTGGCCGCTTATCTCATTCCGAACGGAAAAACCCAAAAAGAGTACTCCGTTCAGGACACCGAAGGATGGCTAAAAGGTTATGTGGATATTCATGAGGAAAGCAAATCGCATACCCTGCGAACTGAGATCTTTAAGGAAGGCCTGTACCACGACTGTGATGATGACATTACCGAAATGGCCAAAGTGATCCTGAGCCATGAGCCCATAGAATCAGGGACGGTGGCTTTACAATTGTCGAAGGAGCATTACGGCAGTGTTCCAAGATATTACATTGAATGTACCGATGACAGGGCGGTGACGCCTTTCATCCAACAAAAAATGTATGCGGAAACCCCGTGCAGAAAGGTCTATAAATTGAATGCCAGCCATTCCCCATTCTTTAGTAAACCAAATGAGCTTGTAGACATATTTACAGAAATTGCCCAATTGAATTAAAGGGAACAACGGAAAAGCAAAAACTATGATTAGAGATAAAATAAAAGCATTGGATTGGAATGTTATCACTGAAGAACTGCATTCCAAAGGGTATTGTAGAGTCCCAAAAGTTTTAAACAGCGCACAATGTGAGGAAATTATCAAGTACTATGACCAATCTGAGCTGTTTAGAAAAACTGTGGTAATGGAAAGGCATCGCTTTGGAAAAGGGGAATACAAATATTTTGATTACCCACTTCCGAAAATCATTCAGGACTTGCGCGTCTCACTGTATCCCGGGCTAAGTACTATTGCCAATGACTGGATGAAAGCCCTGAAAATTGAAGTGGAGTACCCGAATTCCCATCAGGAATTGCAGCGAAAATGCGCGGAAAACGATCAAAACAAACCTACGCCTCTATTACTAAAATATGAAGAGGGCGGCTTTAATACTTTACACCAGGATCTGTATGGGGAAGTGTATTTTCCAATACAGGCCGTTTTTTGCCTGACAGAACCAGGAGAGGATTATACCGGAGGGGAATTTGTGTTGACCCAACAAGTACCCCGGGCACAATCCAAGGCCAATGTATTAAACCCACAAAAGGGCGATATGGTACTTTTTGCCACCAACTTCAGGCCGATTAAAGGAAGCAGAGGCTATTATCGCGCAAATATGAAACACGGTGTAAGCGAGGTACATCTGGGCAACCGTTGGACCATGGGTATTATCTTCCACGATGCAACTACTTAGATGATGATTGCCCATTCTGAATTGAGCCCGCAACTGCTTCGGGAAAAAATAAAGGAAGGATCGATCACCTTAGGGGGTAATCGAAAGCTGAAGATCTATGGCAGACTCCGTTGTAAATCAGGAAAAAGAATGAAAGAGGTGAACCGGGTCTTTTTTTCAAATGAAAAGCAGGCAAAGGAGATGGGGTACAGGCCCTGTGGTCATTGTATGCGACGGGAATACAGTCGATGGAAAGAGGAAAATATAACCTAATGATTTTACCAAAAGGAATTTTCCAGCATAGAAATCAGGGACATGCCGGCAGCTGCTCCTGAAATGAACAAATTCCACTCCCGGTGTTTTACTTTTAAGACATGGAGAAAGAGGAAAGCGATCCCGACAACAAAAAAGACAATCAAGAGTTGCCCAAGTTCTATACCGATATTAAAGCCTAACAAGGGGATCACAATATCCGACGGATCCATGATCAGCGCTTTGAAGTAGTTGGAAAAGTCCATACCATGGATCATTCCAAAGAATAGTGCCATAGCGTAATTCCGTTTCATTTTTATGGAATTTCCGGTTTCAAGCTTGCCAATAACGTTATGGAGAGCAGTTAAAAATATGGTCAGGGGTATAAGGAATTTGATGATGTTGGATGGGATAGAAAAGATATCCAGGGACACCAAAATCAGGGTTACGCTATGGCCGATGGTGAATGCAGTAACCAAAATGAGGATCTTCCGCCAGTTTTCAATCCGATACACAGCGCATAGTACTACCAGGAAGAGGATGTGGTCATAGCCTGCCACGTTCGCGATGTGCTCAAACCCCAGTTTTAGGTAAAATTCAAATGGATGCATACTAGAATTTGAGTTTGTGGACCGGAGTTTTTTTATTGAGCATCATGCTTTTATTTTTTCCGTTTACGTGTACATAAACGATGTTGTTTTGATCAAAGAACAGATCCGTAAAAACCGCGTTTTTGATTTCCAGGGAGCTCAAGGGTGCGGGATGCCTGTAGTCAAAGTACACCCACAGGGCGGTATTTTCTCCTTCTCCGCTCAGTTTTTTACGCTTTATCTTCAGCTCAACCTTTTTTCCATTTGCCTTTACATAGAAAAACTGGTTGACATATTCCATGAGCATTTTATTCGCTTTGGCCGGTTCGTTTGGCTGACAAAAGGCGAGCTCCTTGCTGTAGGGGTCAAATACAATGGCTTCGTTGACATCCGTTAGGAATAGTTTGAGGTTAATGGAGAGTATTTGCTTGCCCGAGGAATATTCAATTTCGCATAAGGACAAGCGCAATGGATGAGTAGCTTCGGGCTTGGAAAAACCCAATGCAATCAAAATAAACAACCATTGCAACACCATCAAAAAATTAGATCAGCTTATCTTCTAAGACTGTATTTTCTCTGCTACAGCCTGAACTTCTTTAAAGACCCGGATCAGATTACCGCCCCAGATCTTCTCAATCTGTGCTTTGGTGTATCCGCGCCTTACCAGTTCAATAGTGATGTTCATTACCTCGCTGGCATCGAAAACCCCCTCAATTCCACCACCACCATCAAAATCACATCCTATTCCCACATGGTCTATTCCCGCTACCTCTACAATATGGTCAATATGATCTGCCACATGAGTAACCGTTGCAGGCGGGTTGGGGTATTTTTCATTCACTTGCTGAAAGGACTGGCGGAGCGCCGCTTTTTCTTCCTTTGTCATTTCACCAATGGGTTTCATGTTCGCCCGTAAGACCGCGATTGCGGAGTCCCGCTCCGCATTAGGCGGTGCTTCCCGAAGGTAATCTGCCAGCATGGTCAGCTGCACCACACCACCGTTTTCCGCCATGAGTTTAAGCATTTCGTCCGTCATGTTCCGTTGGTGATCCGTTACTGCCCTGGCATTGGAATGGCTGGCAATTATAGGTGCCTTGGAAAGGGCAATTGCATCGTAAAACAGGCTGTCATTACCATGGGATACATCAACCATAATACCCAAACGATTCATTTCTGCTACTACCTCCGCACCAAAGTCACTCAGGCCTCCGTGTTCTGCTCCATTCGTATCTGTAGCGGAATCCGCCAAGTCGTTGTTGGACGAATGGACCAGGGTGATATAGCGCACTCCTTTATTAAAATACAGCTCAACATTGGAAAGGTCGTCCCCGATGGGGTAGCCGTTTTCTATACCGATATAGATCGCCCGCTTGCCCTCTTTTTCCAGAGAATAGGCATCCTCTGGATTTAGCGCCAATCCCACTATGTCCGAGTTTCTTTCGGTTGAGGTTATTACGGAATCTATCATTTGCAGGCATAGCTCCTTTGCCCGGGTGTTTCCATCGTCATCTCTGATATCCTGTGCAACAAAGGCCGCGAAGAAGATGGCGTCCAGATCCCCTTCCTTCATACGGGGATAATCAACCTTAGATCCGGTTTCATTAGGATCATGGCGCTCCGCCATATCAAAGCCCGGTTCAATCATCCGCAAAGGAGTATCCGCATGGGTATCCAGTGTAAGGACTTCTTTGTGGATTGCAAGGGCCCTTTGTACCAATTCTTCTTCGGTTTCCGCATCGGCATCTGAGCTTGCGGATTTTTCTTTGCAACTGCTTATAAAGAGCACAAGCAGCAATAAAACCAGGTAATTTTGATGTAGTTTAAGCATGTTTTTAGTTTGATGTTTGCATTGATTTAAATATACAACAATAGAAACGTATGGAATCATACAAAATCCTCCGAAGAAAGCTCCTTAATGAGCTTATACATCATTTCCACTCCTTTTTCCAATTGTTCCTTAGCAATAAATTCATCAGCTCTGTGGGCTTGTGCAATGGAACCGGGACCGCAAATGGCCGAATTAAATCCTTCATTCGCAAATTGCCCTGCCTCTGCAGCATAAGAAACGGTATTCAACTTAGAATTTCCGGATATTCTTTTGATTAAATCGACTATGTCGTCGTCCGCCCTGGTATCCAAAAAGGGTACAGGTGGATGGTTTTCAACGGTTTTTATGGAAAAATCGGGAAAGATCTTTCGCAGTTCGGCTTCGCGCTGCCTGCAATAGGCTTCAAACTCTTCTACTATGCTCATAATATCATCCATGGGAATGGTTCGTAAATCCCAGAAAAAATGGGCTTTATCCGCAATGACATTTGGCGCAATCCCTCCTTGGACCAATCCAATATGAATGGATGAGTGGGGGGGATGGAAGCGCTCGTCCAAACGGCCATCAGCGATCAATTCGTTCATTTTGTTTTCCAGCCAGAGAATCAGTCGCATGGCTTCGTGGATGGCACTTACTTCCTGCTTTATTCGGCTACTGTGTCCGGCCGAACCGTTGACATAGGTCTCAAGAATATAGATGCTTTTCTGACCGACAATAGGCTCCATTAAGGATGGCTCGCCTATCAAAGCGTATTTAGGGGTCTCGCTGTAGTGGTCTTTGATGGCCCGTGCCAGTTCAGGAGCAGCCAAACACCCAATCTCTTCATCATAGGAAAAAGCAAAGTAAATCGGCTTTTTTAGATCAGCTTTAAGCATTTGAGGCAATGCGGCCAAACAACAGGCCAGGAATCCTTTCATATCACAGGATCCCCGTCCGTAAAGTTTTCCATCACCTTTATCCGTAAGGGTAAAGGGGTCCGTGGTCCAATCCTGACCTTCCACAGGTACCACATCCATATGCCCTGAAAGGATAACACCGCCATCTGCAGCAGGGCCTATCCGGCAATGCAATGAAGCTTTATTCCCTACTTCATTAGGTACCAAATTCACTTCAACTCCATGCGATTCCAAATAGTCTTTTATCCAATTCAGAATGCTCAAATTACTTTCACCTCCAAGGATGGGAAAAGACACTAGTTTTGCAAGGATATTCTCTACACTCATAAGATCTAACTATAATTTACTGCTACGGCAATGATCAAGGCCAAAAAGGCTAAAAAAAACACACTGATCAATACTGGAAATATAAAACGAATCCACCGATCAATGGGTACTCTGCACATACTTAGCATGGCGATAAGCCCTCCGAGGGTCGGGTTGACCAGGTTAGACAGTCCATCACCGATCTGAAAGGCCAGAATGGTGATTTGCCTACTAAGTCCCAGAGACTCTCCCAGGGGTAACATAACGGGTAAAGTAGCCAGTGCCTGACCACTACCGGAAGGGATAAAAAAATTGATTAGGCTTTGGGAAATGGACATGCCTATTGCCGAGGCGTATAAGGGCAATCCTTCCAGGGCGTTCGAAAACTGGTAGGAGATGGTATCCCCAATGTTTCCCATTTCCATAAGCACTTTTATGGATGTTGCAAAGCCTACCATAAATGCCCCTGGTGCGGCAAGAGCAACTGATTTTAATACGGTTTCGCTCATAGTGGTAGCGCCCATGCCAGAAACAATTCCACAAAGCAATGCTACCACTAAGAATACTGCTGAAAGTTCGTTGATGTACCAATTGAGATTGAAGACGCCGTACAAGACAACCAACAGGCCTATTACAAAAATGGAAATGACCATCCAGTTTTTTCTGCTCAATTGATATTCTTGTAAGGGCCGGGACAATCCCAGTTCACTATCGTCAAGACCTTTGCCCAAACTTTTGCTGGGATCCAGGGCGATCTTCTTAAAATACCTCACATTGTAGTATGCCATTACACCTAAGGCGGAAAAACAGAGTACACTGCGGAGTAGGGCGCCTGAAAACATAGGTAGTTCGGCTATTTTGTGTCCTGTTCCGACCGTATACGGATTTATAGGCGATAGCCCAAAGCCAATGGTCATGGCCCCAACGGAGATACCGGCAGCCAGTATTAGATCCCCTCCCAATGCCAGGCTGAGTACAGCCGCTATGGGTACCATGGCAATATTGTTTTCATAACCCACGGTTATACCCAGTATCCCGTAGATAAAGGTCATGATCACAATGATCATATGTTTGTTTTTCAGACCTAATTTCTTCACCAGGGTCCCCACCGCGTTTTCAACCGCCTTGGATCTATCCATAAAGCCAAACATGATCCCCCCGGCAAGTACGATAAAGATTATTTCCACCGCCGCTTTAAAACCCAGGGGAATGGACTTGAACATGTCTAATAGTCCAACAGGGGTTGAGTCTATGGTTTTGTAGGAGCCCGGAACAACAGTTTGCCTTCCATCAACCAGAATCCGCTCGTAAGTTCCTGCTGGCAGTATATAAGTCAACAGGCTTACCAGTACAATAATGCCGAAAAGCATGGTGATGGCATGGGGTATACGCTGAAAAAAAGAGGGGGTTTTGGAAATCGATTTACTCATTTATCTCAATAGGACTGCAGCGAATTATTGGTTTAAGAACAAATAAACCTGATTTTCATTAATTCCGGTCTATTTAAACTAAAATATTCGGTACAGACTAATATGGTATAAAATTTATCAAATAGGTCTTATTGTTGAGATAAAATGAAAGAATGATGTCATTTATTCGTTAGAAGAACATTTGTAGTTTGTTAGAATAGGAGTATTTTCAAACTTTGTTGATGTCATTAAAAATGACTTGTTGCAATCTTAAACCTGAATTGATCAATCCGTAAAAAATAAATATTCATGCGTCTATTTTGGTTCTTATTTCTATGCTGTATTGGAGGAATTCTTGGCTGCAAGGACGTAAAAATGGAAGAGGGTTCGACCCGAATAGACACCTACTCCTATGATCAATTGGATTATCCCAATGGGGATTTCCAGATCCCGGAAGCGTTGCAAGCAGAGTACCGGCAAAAATTCTTTATACCATGGACATTAAGCCCAGGGGAAATTCTTGATTCTTTAACTACATTTCCGGGAAAGGACCTGTCTTACCTTGATAAATACCTGGATGATGATGAATGGTATGGTGAGAATAAAAAGAACCATAAAAAATGGCAACGGGAAGAAGTTGTGCAAAACATCGACCGGAATAGCTTTCCCAATTTTTTAAAAAGAGCCATAACCATCACACATACTGATTTGCGAAGGATCCCAACAATTCGTCCCGGCTTTGACGTGTACTCAAACGCGGGGGAGGGTTACCCTTTTGATTATTTTCAGGAAACCGCTTTGTGGGCCAATACCCCTGTATTGATTGCGCACATCTCTATCGATAGACAGTGGTGTTATGTTATCAGTCCGTTTTACAAAGGCTGGGTGGCGATGCGTGATGTCGCTATTGTCGATGATGATTTCGCAGAGCAATGGACTACAGCGATGTTTTGCCAGCCGCTCTCCGATGGGCTCAATTTGAAAAGCCCGCTTTCGAATTATGCGATAAATGCCAAGATGGGAATGTTTATGCCCTATGAAGAAATACCGGATAAACCCGATATGATTTCGGTTTACTTCGCGAACGCGGATGAAAACCAAAAAGCCAGGATCTTAAAGGCAGCAGTAGCTAAAAACAAGGTAGCATTTGACAATTTGGAGTTCAACGGTGGCAAGCTTCGGCAATTGATTTCTAATTTGATAGGAAGACCTTATGGTTGGGGAGGAAATCTGGAAAACCGGGATTGTTCGTCCTTAATTCGCGATTTGTTCGGTACGTACAGAGTTTGGCTTCCCCGGGATTCCAGGGATCAGTTGAAGATTGGCCGTAAATACGATTTTCCGGATACGGCAGAGGAGAAAATAAAATTGATCAAAGAAAAAGGAGTTCCGTTTCTGACCATTTTAAGGAAAAAAGGACACAATATGTTGTACGTGGGCGATGCTCCCAACGGAGAACCTCTCATTCTTCATGCTATTTGGGGATTAAAGACATCGTATTCAGATGAGCAACTGGCTACCTTTCTGAAAAGGTATCCAATAGAAGGTATTCATCAGGACAAAGACGGGAAACTAATTGGAAGACACATTATTGGAGAGGCGGTCATAACTTCTGTCACCGCTGGTTCCGGAATTGAAGATGTCATTGAACCCGTAATTGATGAGATCTACGCGATGACGAATCTTTTTGAAGATTGAAGCGGTGTCGAAGCCCTAATTCATGAAATGATTCGTTCCAAGCTGTGCCCAATCCTCTTGAAAGGATACTTCGCCTTTAGCGCTGACCCGGGCGAAATACTTTCATTTCCTTTGGATTAGTTTCCAGATAAGGACCTTCAATAAGATCAATACAATAGGGAATAGCCGGAAAAACAGCCTCCAGACATTCTCGAATAGATTTCGGTTTACCCGGTAGATTGACGATCAACGAATTCCCACGGATTCCAGCGGTTTGACGTGAGAGAATAGCAGTGGGCACATATTGTAAGCTCACCTGCCTCATCTGTTCTCCAAATCCGGGAAGTAGTTTTTCACAAACGGCGATGGTTGCCTCAGGGGTTACATCTCGTACTGCGGGTCCTGTGCCACCGGTAGTTACGATCAGACAGCAGCCCTTGTTATCCGCCATGTTGATCATTTCTTCTTCCAGCAAGGCTTGTTCATCCGGAATAACTGCATACTCCGCTTCCCATGGGCTAGAAAGCCACATATTCAGAAGTCGCTTTACTTCCCTACCTGGTAAATCCTCATATTCGCCCCGGCTGGCCCGATCCGACACATTGATTATACCAATTTTTATTTTTCCCATTTGTACTCAACTTTAGCGTTAACAAGAGTACAACTATTGAAATTGCCGCACAATTAAAAGTCATATAAAATCCTGCTTTTCCGAACGCCTTTTAACCAGGCCAGAGTCTTGTTTAAAGAAACATATGAGAAGGCATTCCTATCTTTGTAGCCAATACCAGTTGATTGGCCTTGCCAAAGCTGATTTCTGCAAAACTGTCAATCTAAATAATATAGATTTGAAATATTTAACAAATAAATAAAGACCTTTAGGAACTGAATTGCCTTTTAGCTTATTAGTTTAGAGCTGTAAAATGAGCGTTGGATTGGTAAAGAAATGGAAGCATGAAAATATTCAAAAGTTTAGCACCTTACCTGGCCTCTCTGGCAATCCTCTACTTTGTCCCTGCACTGGCGCAGACTCATCATGATGGCCTGCATCACTGGGAGATCCCGAGTAAGGATCCGGATAGAATTATACTGACGTTCCATGGTGATCCTTCAACACATAGAGCCGTTACCTGGCGCACTGATGCGAATATTACCGAAGCCTTTGCCCAAATAGCAGAAGCCGAAGTGAATTCCGACTTTGTTGAAAAGGCGGTTAGCATAAAGGCCAAAACGGAACAATTTGATTTAGGCTTATACAAAGGAAATACCTCTCTGATGGTCCATTACCACAACGTCATATTTGATGGATTAAAACCGGATCAGCTGTATGTATACAGGGTTGGAGACGGTAGCGATCACTGGTCTGAATGGATTCAGTTTCGTACCTCTGGGGTTGGCTATGCACCAACTCAATTTGTATATTTTGGCGATGCCCAAAACGATATTCTCGAGCACTGGTCACGTCTGATCCGTATGGCCTACCAAACCTCCCCCAATGCAGCGTTTGTGATCCATGCCGGGGATCTTATCAACAATGCACATAAGGACCAGGAATGGGCAGAATGGTATAAAGCCGGTGGATTTATCCATAGCCAATGGACAGCAATACCCGTTGTCGGGAATCATGAATTCTCGTCCATCACAGAGGGGGAGTCCAGGAGGCTCTCCATTCAATGGCGCCCCCAGTTTACACTTCCGGTTGAAGAGGACCTGGACCCTGAACTACATGAAACTGTTTATACCATAGATTATCAGGACATAAGGATCATTGTCCTCAATTCTAATGATAAGCTTGAAGAACAAACCAGCTATATAGAAAAGCAATTGAAAGATTGCACGGCAAAGTGGAAGATCATTAGTTGTCATCATTCCGTATTCTCCCCGGCAAAAGGGCGCGACTTTGAATTTGCACGGGAAAACTGGAAACCACTTCTGGACAAATATGGGGTAGATTTAGTACTAAATGGTCATGATCATACCTATGCAAGAGGCCATGTCCCTGTTAGAACCACGGACTCAGAAGACCCCGATCAGCTTGGTACGGTCTATGTCACTTCCGTAAGCGGTCCCAAACAGTACGAGCTGGATGCTGAACAAATGAAAGCCTATAAGAAACAAGGTTATCAGTTGGACAAATCCGCGGAACAGAAACAGTTCTTCCAGGTGATCACAATTCAGGACAACACACTAACCTATGTAGCCTACACCGTACTGGGTGAAGAGTATGACAAAGCGGTAATTACCAAAGATTTCAGAACCGGCAAGAAAGAATTGAAGTAGAAGTGCAATAGAGATACCCTGGTTTTCATGCACCACCGGCCCATCCCTTCTATTTGCCCTTGCTTTTATCTGCCTTAGTCAATACTTTTAATTAAGCTATTAATCAAAGGTCTCTAAGCTAGGAGTCAGGACCATTAGAAAAAATCAAATAAATATGGTAGAAGTTAAAAGCGCATCGGTTATTTCAACCGGGCTTTTAATTATGGGGTTTGCTATCATATTGGCTTACTCTTGCAAGGGCCAGGAAGGGGAACAAGCGCCGAAAGAGAATACGGAAGTATTGAGTAAGCCTCAAAAAAAAGCACACCAGCCCTTGGTTTACTCTCAGAGCTTTAAGAACTCCGGACTACATTCCACCTTAAATGGGACAGTCAGTGAATTTGTATGGCAGATCTATGAGGACAAGAAGGCTAACTATTGGTTTGGTACGAATCACGATGGGGTCCTGTTTTATGACCGTAAATCGCTAAAACAGTACACTCCCGAAAATGGGATAGGGGGCAACGCGGTCCGGGCCATAGCTGAAGACAAAAAAGGAAAAATTTGGTTGGGAACCTCTGATGGGCTTACCAGCTATAACGGAATAGAGTTTAGAAATTATACCACCCAGGACGGCTTGATAGACAATGAGATCTGGACAGTTGAAATTGACGAAGAAGGTACAATATGGGTGGGTACAGTAGGTGGCGTAAGCAAGTTTGACGGATCAAAGTTTGAAGACTTTAAGGTCCGGAAACCTAATGTTCCTAATCCGGAATCCAAGTTGTCAAGAAATCGGGTCAGGGATATTCTGATAGATCAAAAAGGTCATATTTGGTTTGTGAATGATGGCTACGGTATAAGTAAATTTGACGGCGATAAATTTGAGTTTTTCACCACCGGGAACGGACTCACAGATAATAATGTGACGGATGTTTTTGAGGACAGCCAGGGAAATATTTGGATAGGAACCTATTACGGAGGGGCCAGTAAATATGATGGTAAGACCTTTATAAACTTTACAAAAGAAGGAATAATTGCAGGAGTAGAAACCTATAGTTTTTGTGAAGATCAGGCAGGTAATATTTGGTTTGCGGCGGAAAATCACGGCGTGTATCGATATGATGGCAAAAAATTCACACAGTTTACTACCAAAGATGGGCTGGCCACAAACGGGGTCCTAAGCATTTATTCTGATCACAAAGGGCAAATTTGGTTTACAACCTGGGCAGGAATTAGCCTTTATGACGGTAAAGAAATAACGAATGTCTCCGATAAAGAACCTTGGACGAGATAAAAATTCTTTCCGACAATCCATCCAAAATTGTAGCTTAGATTTTAACCGAAGAAGTTAGTCCCAACGCAAATTCAACCCACAATTTTCTCAAATCCCCACATTAATTCAATCCGGTTTGCTAATTTGCGCACTACTTCAAAAGCCAAATAATTGAGTAGTTTTCAGGATAAGCTGACCAAATTTTTGAACAAAACAAGAGTAGGAAGGATCGTTTTGGCGTATTATCTCCTGCAAAAGAATTTTTTGTCCAAATACGGTTGGACCAAAACAGTTCTTCTTAAGCAACCCGTAAACCGGGAGAAAGAGCCTATCCCATGGTTTACCTACAGCTTTATTGCCTTTATCAGACCGAGAATTAGGGCAGATTTCAAAGTATTTGAGTTCGGCAGTGGAAATTCAACCCTCTGGTTGTCTTCATTGGGTTGTGAGGTGTTCTCTGTAGAACACGACGAGAAGTGGTATAGGATGCTGGAACCTAAGTTTTCCAAAATACCTAATGTCCACAGCTCCCTGGAGTCTTTGGAGGCCAATGCCTATTCGCGGTCCATTCTAAAATACGAACAGCAATTTGATGTGATAATTATTGATGGACGGGATAGAATTCAATGCTGTAAAAACTCCCTTAATGCCTTAAAACCCGAAGGCGTCATCATTTGGGACAATGCAGACCGAATGGAATACGCTGAGGGATATGAAATTCTCCAAAACAACGGTTTTAAACGTATTGATTTTCAGGGAATGGGCCCCATTAACTCAAAACCCTGGTGCACTGCGCTTTTCTATCGCCAGGACAATTGCCTCAAAGTCTGAATCAAAGTATTTCGAATTCCGTGACCAAATGCTCTTTTTCCAGCGGTACGAAAAATACATCCCGTATTCCATTGTCTTCCTTTCGGGTCAGGGAAGTTATCCTCTTTAGGCCATGTCCGATGTGAGCGAAAAAGGAATATTCCAGATCCTTGAAATAGGACTCCAGTTCTGACTCGTTCAGATCAAACAAAAGCTCACAAATAACTATCGGACGGTCCTTTTTAATGGCATCCAAACCCCCGCGTAGTACGGCCACCTCCGCACCCTCAACGTCTATCTTTACAAGGTCTATAGGCGGGGTCTGAAGGCGAATATCACTGAGTCGCTTAGCAGCGACTGTTACTTTTTGGGATGGAATCCCCCTTTTTGTCCCCGTATTGTGTTCTCCGGATAGATTCAGGATTTTGGGAAACTTCGGATTGAATACCTCGTAAAAATCTATGTCCCCACTTGCATTTGAAAGCGCATAGGGGTGAACCTGAATTTTATCGGAAACCTCGTTTATTCTTAAGTTTTCGGACAAATATTTCAACGGTCCTATAGAAGGCTCAAAGGCCTCCACCTTGAGATCCGGATTTATCTTTGTTCCCAGAATACTGTAGTAGCCAATGTTCGCCCCAACATCCCAGAAGGTGTCCACTTTCTTGATCAAATCCAGGAAAACGGAGGTGTATTCAAACTCTAGAGGGTCGTTCCAATACAGTCGGCGGGTGACGTAACTGGTTTGGTTTGTACTGAGTTTTAAAGAAATTTCAGAATTCACCCGGATATTGACCAGCCCGCTCGGATTAATTCTATACCTATCCGGTACCAACGGGCCCATAAGACGCATTAACCCCCTGACTATTTTGTTTATACCTTCCTTATACAATAGGCTTCTCAGAAGACTCCTCATTTAGATCTGTTGTTGCGGTCCCAAAGATATCCAATAAATCACGGCTGATCTCAATTAAATCTGATATTCAAAATATCATCAGTGGAAAGGAATATCCCGGCATTTCAGCCCGAAGACAGCAAGGTAATTTTTAATCTTAATTGCTATGCTCAATATTGTCAAGGTGGAGCACCAGAATTTCACTATGTTATTATAGTTAACCGTTAGATTAACAGGGCGTTATAAAATCTTTAAAAGTATTGATTTTATCGTTAAGTGGTATGTTTTTTTTTGTACATTACCCTTCTGCTTAACCAACAAGAATTTATCGTATGAAAAGGGAACGCGCACTATTTCATCGACTATTAATGTTGATTTTTCTGCTTGCCCTGTTTCCTGTTTCATCTGCTTCAATTTCTATCGATTACAACGCTCCCGGCAGCCTGAATTACCCAGTTCCCGCGGCTTTTGAATTAAGATTAAACTGTGGTGGTGGCCAGTTGAGTTACGGTGATGAAGTATACCTGGCGGACGATTTTTTTATCGGAGGAAGACCTGCTTCCAGTACGAATGCAGCCATAGGAGGTACCGATCAGGATGAGCTTTACCGCTCGGGCCGAACGGCCACTCAGAATCTGGGAGGTTTTCAGTATGCCATACCTGTGGACAATGGTACTTACGAGATAAAGCTTCACTTCGCAGAGATCTATTGGACCGGCTCGGGCCAAAGGGTTTTTTCGGTGGAGGTTGAAGGAAACCCTATACTCTTAGACTTTGATATTACTGCCGAGGTAGGAGCGCGTCATGCGGTGATTAAGACGGCGAACACTTCAGTGACAGATGGCCTGCTTAATATTGAGTTCTCCGCCAACGTAAACCGCCCGCTGTTATCTGCCTTGGAAATTTTGGGAGAAACAACTTTAAGTACAGAAACCGATATACTTTCCTTTGTTGTCGATCAACAAACCGGTTCATCTACGATCAATCCAACAGATCATACTATCGCCATTGAGGTTGCCAATGGTACGGATCTCACCGCTATAACTCCGGCAATTAGTTTGTCTGAAGGAGCGACTGTGGTTCCGGCACCCGGGACCACTACCGATTTTAGTTCGGGTACGGCGACTTATGCGGTTACAGCAGAAGACGGACTTACCACCCAGGATTGGGTTGTAAACCTAACGGAAGCGTCGCTTCCTACAGGCGGTGAACTCCATCTGATAGCCCGTATAAACTGTGGTGGAGGGCAAATGAATCTTGGATATCAAGTATTTGAGGCAGACACTTTTTTCAATGGAGGAAGACCTTCTTCAGGTACCAATGCGGAAATAGGAGGGACAAATATGGATCAGCTCTACCATACGGGTCGGACTGCCACTCAGAATTTGGGAGGATTCCAGTACGCCCTTCCTGTAATTGACGGTAATTACGAACTAAGGCTGCACTTTGCAGAGATCTATTGGACCGGATCAGGCCAAAGGGTCTTTTCGGTAGCGGTAGAAGGAACTCCAATGATCGTGGATCTGGATATCACCGATGAAGTGGGTGCACGTAATGCCCTGGTAAAAACTATAAACACCGCAGTCGCGGACGGTATTCTTAACATCGAATTTTCCGCCAGCGTGAACGGACCCCTGGTGTCCGCCCTTGAGGTATTCAGCCTAAACTCCTTGGGTACAGATACTGATATACTCTCTTTTGCTGTGGATCAACAAACGGGTATAGCAACAATCAATCCTACAGATCACACCATTGCTGTTGAGGTTGCCCATGGCACAGATCTTAGTGCTGTAGCCCCGGCTATTACGCTTTCAGAAGGGGCAACAGTGGTCCCAGGCTCCGGAGCTACAACAGATTTTAGTTCGGGTTCGGTCACCTATTCAGTTACGGCAGAAGACGGTGTAACTACCCAGGATTGGGTTGTAAGCCTTACGGAGGCAGCACCGCCTACAGGAGGCGAAACGAATCTTATAGCCCGTATAAACAGCTGTGGTGGCCAGGTGAGTTTCGGTGATGAAGTATTCGAGGCGGATACCTACTTTATCGGAGGAAGGGCATCTTCTAATCCGAGTGCTGCTATAGGAGGAACGGATCGCGATGAACTATATCGTACAGGCCGTACTTCCACTGAGAACCTTGGAGGATTCCAGTATGCTATTCCCCTGGATGAGGGTAATTATGAAATAAAACTTCATTTTGCGGAGATCTATTGGACCGGATCTGGCCAGAGAGTGTTTTCGGTAGAGGTTGAAGGAACTCCAATGATCATAGACCTGGATATTACCGATGAGGTAGGAGCACGCCATGCCGTGATCAAAACAGTGAATACGGCAGTTACAGATGGTATGCTGAATATCGTATTTACTGCCAGTATAAACAGACCCACTTTGTCTGCCATGGAAATATTCGGCAGTGGAGAGGTCGTGGTTCCCCCACCGGCAGTGGATTGCAGTTGGAACGATCTGGCGAACATATCGTACCCCCATATAGAGGGGCAAAGTGCGAATGTCAATGGGAGACTATATCTGGCGGGAGGTTATGATGGGAATATAGAAATTTTCAATAGTACGGAAATATACGATATTGATACTGATACCTGGAGTATAGGAACACCGATGTTGCTACCGGTCACCCACGGCGCAATGGTTGCCGTTAATGATGAGTTCTGGATAATAGGAGGCTTTGTCGGGAACAATCCCGGTCCGGTCACTGACAGGGTTCAAATTTATCATACCGCTACAGACAGCTGGAGTGAGGGACCCGCGCTTCCTGAGAAAAGAGGCTCCGGGGCTGCAACCTTTCTCAATGGAAAGATCCATTTTTTCGGTGGACTTCTTGAAGACAGGATTACGGATTCCGAAGATCACTATGTACTTGATATTAATGATCTGGCAGCAGGCTGGCAATCAGCGGCTCCCCTTCCAAACCCCAGGAACCACCTGAGCGCCGCAACTATAGACGGTTTGGTCTATGCAATTGGAGGTCAGTTTGGACATGACAATGGAGTAGATTATGTAAGTCTGTTACACGCATATGATCCCGCAACGGATTCCTGGTCTCAAAAAGCGGACCTGCTATATGATCGTTCACATTTTGAGATGGCCACCGCGGTGCACGGCGACAAAATATTGATCGCCGGGGGCAGGGGAGAAGGGTTTGTTGTTTTTAATTCACTTACTCAATACGATTCCAGTACGGATACCTGGTCTGAACTATGTGAGCTTCCTGAAGCCATATTGACTCCTGCCTTAGCCGTTTCTTCGGATCGTTTGATTATGGCAGGAGGTAGTATAGGGGGTAATCACAACGTAAGTTATAAGACCAGATGGTTACAACTTGAACCTAACTCTGCGGAGTGGTTCGTCTTGAAGTCACGCCTGGCTGAGCCTTATTTTAATGAAGTTGTGGTCTTCCCCAATCCATCGCAAGGTAGATTTGAAGTGAGTTTACCGGTATCATTGCACGCATTTGATCTTGTTGTTCGGGATATGTCGGGCCAGGTTGTTCTTACACAGAAATTTAGAAATTCCAACAAAGCAAGTTTTACTCTGGATTCGCCGGCAGGCCTCTACCTTCTTCAACTCCGGTTGGAATCTGGTGAAGAAATAGTACGAAAAATAGTCAAGCTTTAAATTCTCAAAACCGGGAAAAGGAGAACACCAAAAATGAAAGCGATCACCAAATCCAAATACGGCGGACCTGAAATACTACAATTGGAAGAGGTTGAGAAACCACAGCTTAAAGCTGGTCATATTCTGGTTAAGGTGGCAGCTAATTCCGTCAATCCGGCGGATTGGCATACCCTTAGGGGAAGCCCTTTCTTTATACGATTCTCCATGGGGTTATTTAAGCCAAAGGAAAAGGTTCTCGGGGCTGATTTTGCGGGCACGGTGGAGGAAATAGGCGATGGAGTTACGCAGTTCAAAGTAGGGGACAAGGTGTATGGAGAAAACTTCGAGGGAGGAGCATTCTCCGAGTATACCTGCGCGCCTGCGGCAGCCTGCGCCAGGGTTCCCGAGGGAGCAGACCTTAAGGAAATGGCATGTGTCCCTGTAGCCGGCCTGACTGCCTTGCAAGCCCTGATCACCCACGGTAATCTCAAGGAAAATGAATCCGTACTGATTAACGGCTCTTCCGGGGGAGTTGGTCATTTTACCGTGCAGATCGCCAAGGCCTATGGTGCAAAAGTCACGGCGGTTTGCTCTGCTAAAAACGTGGATTTTGTTAAAGGTCTGGGAGCTGATGAAGTACTTGCCTATGACAAGGAAAACATTCATAGTCATCAGGGGAAATACGACCTGGTGATCGATACCCATGGTAACCTTACGCATGCAGACTACAAGCGTATGGGAAGCAGAGGGGTGATAGTCGGTTTTACCACTATGGGCTCCCTGATGAGCTTGCTTTTGAAAAGGGCCTTAAGCAAGTACCCCCTGGCACAATTTGTAGCCCAGGCCAATACTGTAGACCTGGATACCTTGGCCGGATTGCTGGGGGAGGGCAAAGTAAGAGCGCATATAGACCGTATTTATGCCTATCAGAAGATACCCGAGGCCATAGCTTATATTGAAACCATGCGTACCCGGGGTAAGGTAGCCGTTCTTTGGGACTAATAGAACAAAAAAGGCGGTAAGAAGAGCACGCCAGAGTCATTTATTCCCTGGCAAATGAATATAACTTCTCATGCTCTGGTAACAATCGGCTAGGACATTCGTCAATCTTTACAGCAACCTTTTTGGCGCACCCGTGTTTGGGTTGACCCAATGCTTGCCAAACGAAAAATTATTACTAATAATTCAAAAAGAAAAAGAAAATGTTCAGTAAAGAAAACATCCTCAAATTAAACGTGTTCGTACTTTTCATGGCAGCAATAATGGATTTGATCAGAGGAATTATGCATACGTATGGGGTAAAATACGCGGCGGTAAACCTGGCCGGAATAGAGCCAATTCCGGATAGTCTTGTTCTTATGGGTAGTTTTGGGATCTCTAATTTCCTGACTGCTTTTATCTACTTTTTGGTGATTTGGAAGGCGAGAGAATTGGCCCCATATGTCTTAATATTCATACCTATAAGCTATGTTATAGGCGCGTTGGGATTTACACAGTTCCAAAACGTTCCCTTAGAAGCTGAATTCCTGGGGCAATATCTTATGAAACCCTATTTAATCATTTGCGCGATTACTGCTCTGACGTATTTTTTACCTTTTAGAAGCGGACAGCTCAAAAGCAGCTGATCCTGATCATTATTTCGCTGTTGTGATTTCTGTAAATTACAGGGATTTGTTTGGTTCTATGCCCGGCAAAAACTAAACTTCAGGATCAATGAAACAGCTGGTATTTCTGACTCTTTTGCTTCTTTTTTTGGGTTGTCAGTCTCAAACCAAAGACTCCTATGTCTATAATCCACCTCCAGAACTTGCTGACGATTTACAGACCGGGACCCTGACCGAAGTGGGGTTGGATTCAGTACCCATCATAAAGGCTGTAAATAAAATTGGAGCTGGCCGTTTTGGGGAGATACATTCCCTGCTGCTTTATAAGGAAGGGAAACTGGTCCTGGAGGAGTATTTTCCAGGACATATTTACCAATGGGATGGACCTCGCCATCACGGAAAGTTGGTGAACTGGGATCGGGATATGAGCCATAGCATTATGTCCGACACCAAGAGTATTACCTCAGTTTGTATTGGAGTTGCTGTGGATAAGGGATTCATAGCAGACGTCGACCAATCCATATTTGACTATCTCCCGGAACATCAACATTTGGCTCGGGACGGGAAAGAACATCTCACTATAGAACACCTTCTCACCATGACCCCCGGCCTTGAATGGGAAGAATGGAATGCTCCTTACAGCAGCCTGGAAAACCCTATCATTGGGATTTGGTATTCCGAGATGGACCCGGTTTCACATATCCTCAGTGGTAATTTAGTCCGTGCCCCTGGCAGCGGTTTTGCTTATTACGGAGGAAGCCAGATCCTGTTAGGAGAGATCCTAAAGAACGCAACGGGAATGCCAATTGATGAATTTTCACAGCAGTATCTGTGGGAACCTCTGAACATCGAAAACGCCAATTGGTCAGTACGCTTTGAGAATGGCGTCATTGAATCAGCAGGAGGCCTGAAACTTAAACCCAGGGATATGTTAAAGGTAGGAATTACCTATTTGGATGAGGGTGTTTGGAATGGTGAACAGATCGTTTCATCCGCCTGGGTGGCAAAAAGCCGTATTCCGTATAAGTCCAATACGGGCATTAAGGTACCTGGAGAGACCTCTCGTAAACAGGGGTATTCCTATTCCTGGTGGATAAATCCTCTGGAACATCAGGGTGAACAGATCGAGGCCTACCATGCCGGGGGATGGGGTGGGCAAAAGATCATTGTTATTCCCCCCTTAAAAACGGTCATAGTTTTTACAGGAGGTAACTATACTGGCAGAGTACCACAGTTCCGGATTGTGGAAAAGTATTTGTTGCCCGCCATTGACGAGCACTAAAAAACAATTGTTAAACTCAGTAATGAACTGTTAATCTTCTTTCTTCGTCTTCCGTAATTCAATACCTTAAGTAACTTCCTAAACCATAAGAAGATGAAATCAGGCCTAATTAAAACTGTCGCACTAAAACTTACCCTTGTTCTTTGTTTTATCGGATTCCAGTCGGCGGCCCAGGAAGTCAGCTCCGATAAGGAGCTGGATCGGAAGGTCATGGAATTTTTAAAAAGTAATAAACGAAAATGGCGCGATATGAATGTGCCGGCTTCCGACGGTCAGTTGCTTTACGATATCATCCTTAAGAATGGTTATACCCGGGGGCTTGAGATAGGGACTTCCACGGGGCACTCCGCCATCTGGATGGCCTGGGCTTTCAGCAAAACCGGGGGTAAGTTGATTACCATTGAAATAGATGAAAGCAGGTATAAAGAGGCGCTGGCCAATTTTGAAAAAGCCGGCTTATCGGATTTTATAGATGCGCGCCTGGCAAATGCTCATCAACTCGTAAAAGAACTTAAAGGACCCTTTGATTTTGTTTTTAGCGATGCCGATAAGGGCTGGTATATCAATTATTTTAAAGATGTCGCGCCCAAACTGGTCTCCAAAGGATGCTTTGCAGCACATAACATTCGTCCACCTGGTAAAAGAGGTATGGCGGGCACCAGGGAATACCTGGAATACGTAATGGCTTTGGATGATTTTACAACCACTGTGGACAATTCAGGCGGCGGCCTGGCCATCAGCTACAAAAATTAAGATTATTCATATTTACTTATTCCTCCTTCCGCATTACCTTTGCGGCATGAAAAAAGCGGGGGTATTTTTCTTTGTTTTTTTATACATGCTGGCCATGTACCGCCCGGTGGCACCAGTTTTTGAATATATTGTTAACCAGGACTATATCGCGGAGTTTTTCTGTATCAATCAGGACAAGCCGGAACTCGATTGTAATGGTAAGTGCTACCTGATGCAAATGCTCAATGAGCAAAATGAAGAAAAACAACGGAACCTCCCGAGTATCCTCATGGAAGAATACCCTATAGGTTTTGTGGTTTTACTTGATGTACATGCCAAAGCCAACCAGTTTTTCAAGAGATCAACTCCGGATTTCTACCTTAAGAACTACCACTATCTCTATAGCTACCAAGACTTTCACCCTCCGACTTCAGTGAATATTATTTCCGGGATTTCCTAAGAGATCAGGGGGCACTACCTGTAAAAGGCCAAGTGCTTCTTCACTTTATTATTCACTTAACAAAAGATCAATGAAACTTAAAATATGTGCCATTTTAATAATGGCCGGTGGGCTGCTTGTGGCCCAGGACGATCAACAAAATACAACAGAATGGTCTGCTGGCAGACCGGATGGACATGCTCCTATTTCCGTAATGGGAGATCATATGCACGGTAAGGGAGAATGGATGTTCTCTTATCGCTATATGTACATGAATATGGATGAACTGCGGGCAGGTTCGGATGATGCTACCACCGATCAGGCTTTGGCAGACTATATGGTCACTCCAACCAACATGCCTATGAATATGCATATGCTCGGAGCCATGTACGCGCCCAGTGATAAGATCACCCTAATGGTGATGCTAAACTATCTGTCCATGGAAATGGACCATATTACCCGAATGGGCGGTAGTTTTACCACCGAGGCATCCGGTTTTGGAGATATCCGGATTTCCGGGCTCTATAAATTTTTTAATAAGAACCGACAGACCATGCATGGGCAGTTGGGCTTTTCAATCCCAACGGGCTCGGTAACTGAAAGTGATGTAACCCCGGCTTCAGCACCTAATGAGACAGAATTGCCATATCCAATGCAAATTGGAAGTGGTACTTTCGATACAAACCTGGCCCTGACCTATCTGGGACAGACGGATCAAATTTCCTGGGGGTCTCAGTTGAGAGGGATATTTCGCTTTGGAGAAAACGAAAGGGATTACCGTTATGGAAACCGCTATAGCCTCAACAACTGGTTCGCCGTAAAGGCAAGTCCCTGGCTAAGTGTCTCAGCCAGACTGGAAGGCCTAATTGTAGGAGAAATAGAAGGTGCGGACCCTAATTTAAACCCAATGATGGTAATAACCGCGGATACCGCGAACAGTGGTGGAACATTCGTAAACGGGGGCATTGGATTCAATACTTATATTCCTTCAGGAGCCTTGAAAAACCTGAGGTTTGGCCTGGAAATGGCGCTGCCTCTGGTACAAGATCTGAACGGTATTCAACTGAAGACCAAAGAGACGATTACCGCTGGATTGCAATACGCTTTTTGAATCCTTTGAACGGAAATGAAGAGCAGGCCGGCCATTGGGTCGGCCTTCTTTTTTGGATCTGAAATGGGGTTGGTTTTTTAATCTTGCGGAGCACTGTTAATACTTGATCAGATGTACTATTTTTGCTGAATGGAAGAATGGTACCATTACCCACTTCTCATCGGCGTTGGATTTGCCGTTGGGTTTATCAATACGGTCGCAGGTGGAGGGTCCCTTCTTTCACTTCCGGTGCTTATTTTTTTGGGCCTGCCGTCCAGCGTCGCGAACGGGACTAACAGAGTTGCAATTACCATTCAGAATGCTCTTGCCGTTGGTGGGTTTAAAAGCAAAGGCGTATCCACTTATCCCTTCAATGTTTATTTGGGTATTTCCGCCCTTTTGGGTGCGATTATTGGCGCGTATCTGGCTGTAGATATCAAAGAAGAGACCTTTAACCGCATCCTGGCCATTATAATGATCTTAGTGGTTTGCATCATTATTTTCAAACCCAAAATGAAGATAGAACAGATGGAAGAAAGGCTAAAGGGAAAATACCTCTGGCTGGCTATTTTCGCATTCTTTTTCTTTGGGATCTACGGCGGTTTTATCAATGCGGGCCTGGGATTCATTATAATCTTATTTTTGCACTACGTCAACCGGATGAACCTGGTCAGAACGAATGCCACCAAGGTGGCCGTGGTATTGATTTACACCTTATCCGCCTTGCTGGTCTTTATCCTTAACGATAAGGTTATATGGGAAGTGGGGCTGGTTTTGGCCATTGGCAACGGATCCGGAGCATGGTTGGCCAGCAGGATATCCGTAAAGAAGGGAGATGGGTTTATCAAAACTTTCCTGGTGGTAGTAGTGATCATTTTATCAATTAAATTATGGTTTTTTAAATAGTGACAATGGGGAATATAATAGCAGATCTGGAATGGCGATATGCCGTAAAGAAGTTTGATGCCGGGCGGATGCTACCGCAGGAAAAGATAGACAAGCTAAAGCAGGCTTTCAATCTTACGGCCACTTCCTATGGCTTACAGCCTATTAAGCTGATCGTGGTTTCTGATAAGCAAATTCAGGAAAAGTTGGTCAGCTACTCCTTTGATCAGAAACAAGTGGCGCAGGCTTCTCACGTACTGATCCTTTGCATAGAAACCAACGTGGACGATGATTATATCCTGAGTTATTTCAGGCGAGTACAGCAGGTACGGGGAACCAGCGATGAGATCCTGGACCCCTTTAAGCAGGCCATGGTACAGAATTTCCGGGCGAAGAAAACCCAGGAGATCAAAGAATGGGCGGCAAAACAGGCTTATTTGGCCATGGGGAACCTGTTGACCATCTGTGCTGTGGAAAGGATAGACTCCTGTCCTATGGAAGGCTTCCTTCCATCAGAGTACGATCAGGTTCTAAAGCTGGAACAATTGGGCTTAAATTCCGTTCTGGTACTTCCGGTAGGTTACAGGGCTGAGGATGATATGTTTCAGGATTTTAAAAAGGTTCGCCGTTCTATGGATAAAAGTGTGATCGATATAAAGGGGGATCAGTAAACAGTAATCAGTGAACAGTAATCAGTGAACAGTGAACAGTGGGCAGTGGGCAGTTGGCAGTAATCAGTGAACAGTAATCAGTGAACAGTTAACTTTGTCAGGTCGAGCGCACGTGTCCATCGAAACTTTAGTGAAGATGGAGTCGAGACCTAATTAGGGCAGTGAATAGTAAACAGTGATCAGTAAACAGTAATCAGTGAGGGGTAAAACTCAAGGGCAATAATTGGGAACTTAGACTTATACTTGTACTTAGACTTAAACTTACATCAACAAAACTTTTATGCCGGGATTTGAATTATTTGGAGAGACAGAGAAAGCGCAGGTAAACGATGTACTGGAATCCGGGGTGCTCATGCGATACGGTTTTGACGGGATGCGCAACGGGCATTGGAAGGCCAGATCTCTTGAAGAGGCCTTAGCCAGCAGAATGCAGACCAAACATGCGCTTTTGGTCAGTAGTGGTACAGCCGCCCTCACGGTAGCCATGGCCGCGGCCGGTATTGGCGCAGGAGATGAAGTGATCATCCCAAATTTTACTTTTGTTGCCAGTTTTGAGGCTGTTCTGGCTTTAGGTGCTGTCCCGGTCATGGTAAATATTGATGATACGCTTACGCTGGATCCTTCGGCGGTAGAAAAGGCCATCACAGAACGTACCAGGGCCATCATGCCGGTGCATATGTGTGGTTCTATGGCCGATCTGCAAGCGCTCTCGGCTATAGCTAAATCTCATGGACTTTTGCTTATCGAAGACGCCTGCCAGGCCATAGGAGGCAGTTATCAGGGCAAACCCCTTGGAAGCTATGGGGATCTGGGCTGTTTTTCCTTTGACTATGTAAAAACAATCACCTGCGGGGAAGGCGGAGCTCTGATCACAAACAATACTGGCTTTTACCGCAATGCCGATCATTATTCGGACCACGGCCATGATCACATTGGTTATGACAGGGGCGCAGAGAAGCATCCGTTTTTGGGTTATAACTTCCGGATCTCCGAGTTGAACGCGGCCGTAGGCCTGGCGCAAATTGCAAGGTTAGACGAATTCCTTGCCATACAAAAAAGCAATTACAATAGTCTGAGGCAAGCCCTGGAAAGTGTTTCCGGGATCACTTTCAGAAGAGTGCCGGAAGGTGGAGTAGAGAATTACTCCTTCCTCAATTTCTTTATGCCAGACCAGCTCAGTGCCGCAAGAGCCAAAAAAGCGCTGTCCGAGGCGGGACTGGACGGCTGTTTTTATTGGTTCGACAACAACTGGCATTACCACAGAAAATGGGACCATTTTAAGCAATTAAAGACCCTGGGGCCAGTAAGCAAGGAAGTTTTGGAAGGCTTACCCCAATTCTCAGATGCGCATTTTGAAGCTTCCGATCATTGGATCGGAAGAAACATCTCCTGTTTAATCAAACTGGGTTGGACCGAAGATGAGGTGCATTCAAGGGCAGCCAAAATGGCTGAGGTGCTGCGGAAGATCCCCTAAAGGTTGTTAGTAAGATACGTATTCCACAATTTCCAGACCGTAGCCGATCATACCCACCCTCCGGGTTTGCTGGCTGTTGGTCATCAGACGCATTTTGCTGATTTCCAGGTCGTGTAAGATCTGTGCTCCAATCCCGAAGTCCTTCGCGTCCATTTCAATTTTTGGCGCTTTCAGAATACCTTTTTTCTGGTTTTCTTTGAGACCGGCAATCCGTTTAAGCAGGTTGAAGGACTCGCTTTGCTGATTGATAAAGACTATAGCTCCCTTGCCTTCGTCGTTGAGCGACTTAAACATATCATCCAGTTTCTTGTCGGCATTATTGGTGAGCGTTCCCAGGATATCGTTATTGACAAGTGTGGAATTGATACGGGTCAACACAGGTTCGTCTAATTTCCAGTCGCCTCGTGTAAGCGCCAGGTGAACCTGGTCATTGGTCGTTTGTTGGTATACGTGCAACTCGTACTTTCCAAAGCGCGTTTCCACCTCAAAAGCGTCTTTTTTGGTGATCAGACTGTCATGTCGCATTCTGTAGGCCACCAGGTCTTCTATGGAAACCAGTTTCAGGTCGAATTTTTTAGCTACATCCACCAAATGCGGCAATCTGGCCATCGTTCCATCCTCATTCAGTATTTCTACCAGTATGCCTGCTGGTTCAAAGCCGGCAAGACGCGCAAAATCAACCGCGGCTTCAGTATGCCCGGTACGCCTCAGTACACCTCCGTTCTTTGCTCTTAGAGGGAAAATATGCCCTGGCCTTCCCAGGTCGAAGGGTTTGGTTTCCTTATTTACCAGGGCCTTGATAGTCTTCGCTCTGTCCTGAACGGAAATCCCGGTGGTACAGCCATGTCCGATCAGATCTACGGATACGGTGAATTGGGTGTGGTGTAGAACGGTATTGTTCTCTACCATCATATTGAGTTCCAGTTCTTCACAGCGGGCCTCGGTAAGGGGCGCACAGATGAGTCCCCGGCCGTGAGTAGCCATAAAGTTGATCATCTCCGGTGTTGCCGCTTCCGCTGCCGCGATGAAATCACCCTCATTTTCACGGTTTTCATCATCTACGACAATAATGACCTTTCCGGCCTTAATATCGGCAATAGCCTCTTCAATCGTGTTAAGCTCTATAGTCTTTTCCGTACTTACATTCATCAGGATTCAGCCTTCTTCTTTTTTCTAAACAGCTCTTTTATCGCATCAATAACATGGCCAAAGGTCATCAGACCCTTGTCTGCCGTTGCTCTTTTGGTCAAAAAGACCCCCAAAGGTAACATTATTAGTGTAGATAGCCATGCACCGAGGATTGGGTGGATGTTTCCCTCTTTGGAGTAATTACCTGCGAACACCCCTATAAAGTAATAGGCCAGGAAAAGGACAATGGCGATAACCATTGGCAATCCAAGTCCTCCTTTTCGGATAATGGCTCCGAGTGGTGCACCCACAAAAAACAGTATGATACAGGAAAATGCGAGGGCATACTTTTTGTGCAACGAGAGAATGTGCATATTGTATATTTTGTAACGCCTTTCCAGCTCTTCCTTTTTGTTGCTCACGGAGTTTAAAATGTTCGAAATATTGCTTTTAGCGGTGCTCAGTATCTGGTTTTGCTTCCAGGGTTGGTACAATTTTACAATATCCATGGCATTCTCCAGCCTGGCGCTGTTCTCCACCTTATTGCTGTCCTGAACGGAAGCAACTTTGGCCATTGGGGAGAGCAAGACCTTGGACTTCCTCACCTGAATGCTCTGTTTTATCCGCAGTTCTTTTTCAGCAGGGGAGATGCTGTCTCCTTCCATGTCATCATCAGCCTTGACCTTTGTGGTATCTTTAGGATGGAGGGGCACAAAAGCACCCACTCTGGTCGTGATATTCTTGGAGAAGGCATTGATCACTTTAATATTGTTTTCCTGCAGGGAATCTATATCCTTCCTTAGCCGGTAGATGTTCTTCATCTTATCCGTACGGATATTCCGGTCTTCCTCCAGGTCCTGGTCGTTCTCCGGGATCTCTATATTGATGGTGTAGGTCTCGAAATTAGACTTGGCAAAAGGGAATTTCTGCCGACTTTTATTGTTTTTGGTAACTATATCTTCGTAATAGTGCCCGTCTTTGAGCACCAATTGTATGATCTCCGACCCTTCACTACTGATAAGTTCCCCGGTTTTTGCCTTGATCACTGTGGTGTTTTTTTGCAGGTCTGACTTTTTGTGGATGATCACATTTTCGAGAAAGCGGTCGTTTTCCCCGCTCTTGGAATCCACCTTGATATTCATTCCCTCAAAATCACTGAAAACACCCTCTTCTATCACCGCGGCTGGCTTTACCTTGGCGATATTCCTTCTCAGGTTATAGATCTTTTGTTCCGATGCCGGGATCACGCTGTTTGCAAAGTAAAAAGTAAGGCCTCCGAGAAAGGTTACCAGTACTATCAGCGGCAGCATGGATCTCTGCAGGGAGATTCCCGAAGCTTTCATCGCGGCAAACTCGTAATTTTCCGCAAAAGTTCCGAAAGTGATGATGGAAGAAAGCAGCACTGTCAGAGGAAGTACTTTCTCCGTTAAGTTGGGCATCAGGTAGAACAGGAATTTTCCTATGATGACGATATCCAACCCCCTTCCGGCCAAATCGTCAATAAACAACCAGATCGTCTGAAATATGAAGATGAACATCAATATGACAAACGAGCTAAAAAAGTTATAGAGCCATCGCCCTAATATATACTGGTCTAATATGCGCAAGATCTAATTTCTTATGATGTAGTATCCTTCGCTCTTGTATTTATTCTCATCAAAAGTAAATAAGGATTTTGACAACTGCTGGTCTGTTTTAAAAGAATTAACAGTGATAGTTGTCTTGGTGCCGTTCTTCCCGGTCTCTATAAGCTTGTGGATGTGTTTAGTCTCTGCATCCACTCCAAGCAAGATCGACGCGATCTCCGAATTGGTATCAATTGGGATGAGTTTTACAAATTGGATCTTTCTTCCTTTTACATTCTGTAGGATATCCCAGGAGTAGTTGTGGCCCTGCTTATAAAAAGTGAGCATTTTGGAAGGAGTTACGGTGTTCTCATCCTCGGCTCGGTCTTCTATGGTCACTTCCTCATTCTCAGGAACGATGGTATAAACCTTATTGCCGTCGTATAACTGTTGGGAACCCAGATAATTGAACAGGTACTTATCTCCCTGCAGTGTTACATCTCCACGGGTTTCCTGATTGATGTTAGCTTCAGAATTATGGAGTTCGTATTTGAAGTCTATCTCAATGTTCTCATATCCCTTCACCTTGTTGTAGACTTCATCCAGCAAAGCCTTGGCCTTTTCGGAATTTTGAGCGGAGGCAGTAAATACCGCGAGCATCATTCCGGTAAAGAGTAATATTTTTTTCATAAGACTATTTCGTTTCATTTTTTAATAACTGGTCTAACGCATAAATATCCGGGACCAATACCTGTCGGGCTTTGCTTCCTTCAAAAGGTCCTACTACACCTGCAGCTTCCAATTGATCTATGATCCTTCCCGCTCTGTTATAGCCCAATTTCAGCTTGCGCTGAATAAGGGAGGCTGACCCCTGCTGCGCGATAACAACAACTTCTGCGGCTTCGCGGAACATGGCATCCCGGTCCTCAATTTCGTATGCAATACCTGTGCCAGAATCTTCTCCAACGTACTCCGGGAGTTGGAATGCTTCAGGATATGCCCGTTGCGCACCTATATATTCAGCGATCTTGGCCACCTCAGGGGTATCCACAAACGCACATTGCAGTCTGGTAATGTCGTTGCCCTGCGTAAATAACATGTCCCCCCGACCGATAAGCTGATCGGCACCAGTAGTATCCAGTATGGTCCTTGAATCGATCTTTGAGGTAACCCTGAAGGCTATCCTCGCGGGGAAATTGGCTTTGATGATACCCGTTATGACATTTACGGAAGGGCGTTGAGTAGCGATTATCAGGTGTATGCCAATCGCACGGGCCAGCTGGGCAAGCCTTGCTATGGGTGTTTCTATTTCCTTGCCGGCGGTCATGATCAGGTCTGCAAATTCATCTATCACCAAAACGATATAAGGCAGAAACTTATGCCCGTCATTGGGGTTTAGCTTACGGGTCTTAAACTTGGCGTTGTACTCTTTGATGTTCCGCACCATGGCGTGCTTCAGGAGTTCGTACCTGTTGTCCATTTCAATGCAAAGCGAATTCAGCGTATGCACCACCTTCGTTGTATCCGTGATGATGGCTTCTTCAGAATCCGGCAATTTGGCCAGATAGTGACGCTCTATCTTATTGTAAATGGTAAGCTCCACTTTCTTCGGGTCGACCAGGATAAATTTTACCTCCGCAGGGTGCTTTTTGTAGAGTAGGGAAGTGAGTACGGCATTCAGGCCTACTGATTTTCCCTGACCTGTGGCACCGGCCATCAATAAGTGAGGCATTTTAGCAAGGTCCACTACAAAAGTTTCATTGCTGATGGTCTTACCGAAGGCGATAGGCAGTTGCATCTCCGCCTTCTGGAATTTGCTCGATGCGATAACCGAACGCATGGAAACTATAGTGGAGTTCTTGTTCGGTACCTCAATACCAATGGTTCCCTTCCCGGGAATTGGCGCGATGATCCGTATGCCCAGGGCTGCCAGAGACAAGGCAATATCGTCTTCCAGGTTCTTGATCCTGGAGATGCGCACCCCGGCTTCGGGTACTATCTCATAGAGGGTAACTGTGGGGCCGATGGTCGCTTTGATCTGGGCGATACCGATCTTGTAATTCTTTAAGGTCTCAACGATACGGTTTTTGTTTCCTTCTAATTCTTCCTGGTTGATGGTGATCCCTCCGGTAGATCCGTGATGATCAAGCAGGTCCAGATGGGGAAACTTATAGTTACCCAGCTCCAGGGTAGGGTCGAATTCCCCAAAATCCTCTACCAATTTTTTGGAAAGCACATCTTTGACCTCTTTTTCCTCCTTTATTTTCTCCACCTTCATCTCGATGTCCGGCATCTTATCCGCTTCCTTCTCAGCCGTTTTTGGCGCCTCTTTCTTTACTTCCTTTTCCTTCTTCAGAGGAGGAATATCTTCTTTATGCGTGTAAGTGTCTATCACCACCGGGGTATCCTCACCTACATCCAAAATAATGCTGTCCCCGGAATCTTTTACTACCCCTCCGCTGATCTCCGTTGCCAGTGGCTTCTGCTTTGTTTTGAAATAAGCGGCCAGATCTTCCGGGCTGAATTTGAACAATCGGACCAGGATTACAGTAAGTCCAAAGACCAATAAAAGCATGACCCCTATCTTTCCCGCATAATCCTGAAGGAAATCATTCATCTCAAATCCAATGAGCCCACCCAGCAGAGGCTGCTCCAGGGCAAAAAAGCCCAATGCGATGGAAAACCAAATAACGAAAACCAATCCCCATACCCACTTGCTCAACAGTCCTTTACTGCCCAGCCCCAGAAACAGATGAAGTCCTGTGACACACAGTAAGAAAGGAAAGGCAAATGATGCCAGGCCGAAGCCCTTATACATGAAAAAATGGCTGACACTGGCACCGAATTTATTCAGCAGGTTTTTAGCCTGTTCATTCCTGTCAGCAAATTCGCTAAGCATACTCTGGTCTTCCTGCCAGGTGAAATAATAGGATATAAACGAGAAGAAAAGTGCAATACTCAGCAGTACCAAAAGACTGCCAAGGATGATCTTATTCTGTTTTGAAAACCTGAAAGAAACCTTTTTTTTGGAAGACGTAGGTTTTGTTTTTTTTCGCTTCTTTGCCATTCAATCGCACTGTTCTATGGGGTAAAAATACAAATTTACAGGTGAAGCCGCCGGAAGGCTCCTCCTAAAATATTTTGGGGATGTAGATGATAAGTCCGACAATTGTCGCCGCTATAGACACCAGCATTACGGCCCCCGCGGAGATGTCTTTGATGAATCCGATCTTATCGTCGAACTCAGGTTGGATGTAATCCGAAGTTTTCTCTACTGCTGTGTTAAGGCCTTCTATACCAAGTACCAGGGCTATAGCCAGGATCTGTAGTATCCATTCCGTTGCTGATATATTGTAATAGAATCCGGCAGCCGTGACCAAGAGGGTAATGAAGACCTGTATCTTAATACTCCCTTCGGTCCGAATCAGCAGTATGGCCCCTTTGAGGGCATACCCAACACTTTTGATCCTGTTTACCAGAAAGCTTTCTTTAGCCATCCATCAGGGCTTCTAATGCGGCTTTATAGTTAGGTTCATCCGCTGTTTCTCCAACCTGCTCGGTGTGCAGAACTTTACCTTCTTCGTTCAGGACCACAACACATCGCGAAAGCAGTCCTTGAAAACCACCATCCGTAAACTCAACTCTGTAATCTTTTCCAAACTTGTGATCCTTGAAGTCTGAGAGCATGTGGACATTTTCTATCCCCTCCGCGCCACAAAATCGTTTTTGAGCAAAGGGAAGATCTCTTGAAATACACAGCACTTCGGTATTGCTTAGCTCAGCAGCTTCCTGATTGAACTGCCTGACGGACTGAGCACAAGTGCCGGTATCTACGCTGGGAAAAATATTGAGAACCACCTTTTTTCCGCTAAAATCCGAAAGGGAAGCCGAAGAAAGATCGTCTTTGGTAAGAGTGAAATTCGGAGCTGAACTACCTACAGCAGGGAGTTCGCCCAGGGTATGAACTGTATTGCCACCTAAAGTTATTGTTGCCATTGCTAGAGTTTTAAATTCATCGTGAAATTAAAAAATAATAGTTGAAAGGGAAGTTCCCTTTAAGAAAAATTTGGTTTAAACTCCGATATTCAATCGGACGGGCCAATAGTTATGCTTTGGCGGCAGAAAGCTGCTTAATTTTTATGTTAAAAGCGGCAAAAAGCAAAGTAGTAAATGGACTGAGCCAATTGAAAATGGCATAGAAAAAATATTCACCTACTCCTACTCCGAGTACACCGCTGTGATAAGCTCCACAGGTATTCCAGGGCACCAGTACAGAAGTTACCGTTCCGGAGTCCTCCAGGGTCCTGCTGAGGTTTTCTGGAGCCAGGCCTCTGTCTGAATAAGCTTTTGCAAACATTTTCCCGGGAACTACAATAGCCAGGTACTGATCTGAGGCTGTTATATTCAGTGCAAGACAACTGCCCACAGTACTGGCAAAAAGCCCCAAGGTGCTTTTAGCAAGGGACAAAAGCGATTTCGTGATCCTGGATAATGCTCCAATGGCATCCATTACACCTCCGAAGACCATCGCACAGACAATCAGCCAAATCGTACCAAGCATACCTTTCATGCCTTTGGCTTTGAAAAGATCCACGAGCTGCTCATTTTCTGTTGGGATCTGAGTCTCCAGTGTGATTGCATTTAAGACACCTTTATAAGCAGATTCGAAGTTCAACTCTGCAACACCTGTAATGCCGGCAACGATCCCTGGTTGAAAGATCAACGCAAAGATTCCACCCAACAAGGTCCCTACCAATAACGCTACTAACGGAGGGGTTTTGCGGACGATCATAAAGATTACAACAAGCGGTACTAAAAACAGCCATCCGTTGATATTAAAAGTGTCCTTAATGGATGCCAGAATGGTTTCGGTACCCGATGCGTTATCTCCAGGTTCTAAAAAGAACCCGATTATAATGAAGACCGTTAAAGTAACCAGAATAGTTGGTATGGTAGTCCATGCCATATAACGGATATGATTGAACAGGGTGCCACCAGCCATAGCGGGAGCCAGGTTCGTAGTATCGCTGAGCGGAGACATTTTATCCCCAAAGTAAGCTCCTGAAAGCACGGCACCTGCGGTCATCCCCAGGGAAATACCCAAAGCGTCACCTATACCTATCATGGCTATCCCAATAGTTGCGGCCGTGGTCCAGCTACTGCCGGTGGCCACAGATATCAGGGCGCAAATTACTACGCATGCTCCCAAAAATATCGTGGGATTCAAGATCAGAAGTCCGTAATAGATCATCGCGGGAATAATGCCGCTGATCAACCAGGTTCCCGCCAAAGCTCCAACCATTAAGAGAATCAAGAGCGCGCCAGTGGTGGATCTCACATTCTCTGCTACTTCTGCAAGCATTTGCTTGTAGGATACCTTATTGAAAAAGCCCACAATCGCGGCTACCGCGCCTCCCATCAAAAGAATGAATTGATTCGAACCGCTAATAGCATCGTTGCCAAAAACGTAAACGTTGTAGGCAAGCATTCCTATCAGAGCAAACACTGGAATAAGAGCTTCCCAAATGTTTAATTCCCGATTCTCAACTATATTTTCGTTTTGCCTGTACTTATTGGTTTTTTTCTCGGACATAGAGAAGTTTGGATTAGTTTGCCCGTAATAATACGATTTTGCCTACGCTTGTGCAAACCAGGCCCGTTATTGGCCTAAACCAGTGCTGTTTTCTCGCTCAGAACGCCCAGTTCCAGCATGCAGGCCTTCATGTTTAAGTAGGTCCTCTCAATATTGTTGTCCAGACCGACGGAAAAACGGATCAGACCATCCGTAAGGCCCATGGCGGCTTGCTCCTCTTCGGGGATCTCCGAAGAGGTTGAACTGCCAGGTGCACTGAAGAGGGTTTTGTAAAAACCGAGGCTCACGGCCAGGTATCCCAGGTTGCGCTTTTGCATTAGTTCCATGAGTGCGTTGGCTCGGCTAAGGTTCCCAACGTCCAGGGTAAGAATACCCCCAAATCCATATTCGGAAACCATCTGTTTTTGCATGATACTGTGTCCATTATGACTCCTAAGGCCCGGGTAAACAACCCTCAGACCATCCTCTTCAAACCGCCTGGCGAGGTAATGGGCGTTATGACTGTGTTTTTTAATACGGATGTGAAGAGTTCGCATATTTTTTAGAATGGAGGCCGCTTTCAAGCTATCTAAAGTGCTTCCAAGCAGCATGCCGGCACCGGTATTCACGTCCTTAAGGCTTAGGCAAAAGTCTTTTGAGCCACAAACCGCGCCGGCCACAGCGTCACTGGTACCATTGATGAATTTCGTAAGGCTGTGGATCACAATGTCTGCACCTAATTTGGCAGCAGGAATGGATAGGGGGGAGAAGGTGTTGTCTACTACTAAGGGAAGCTTGTTTTCCAGGGCAATTCTGCTTAACCCGGGTATATCGGCTACTTCCAGCAATGGGTTGCTGATAGATTCGCAATAGATCAACCTGGTTTCATCGCATACGGCTTCTCTGACGGCTTTCAGATTCGTAATGTCGACGAAAGAGATCCCAATATTGAATTTTTTCAGGAAGTTTTTAAGGAAGGCATAAGTGCCTCCGTAAATCGTTCTGCTGCTGATGATATGATCCCCGGAACTGCACAATTGTAGTATCACGGCACTTATCGCTCCCATACCGCTTGCAAAGACGTTAGCGGTTTCTGTGCCCTCCAGAGCGGCCAGGGCCTCACCCAAATACAGATTGGAAGGGGACGAGTGCCTACTGTATAAATAGCAGCCCTCGGTGTTTCCTTCGAAAGTGTCGAACATGGTTTTGGCAGAGAGAAAGGTGTAGGTTGAAGAATCTGATATGGAGGGATTTACCCCTCCGAATTCACCAAAATACTGTAAGTCTTGAAATTGATCTGATGCCTTATAGTCCATTGCAATATATTTAGACTATAAAAATACCATGTATAAGACATTTTATCAATGTATATCCCTATATTTAGAAAATAATTCTATTCTTAAAGACAAATACAGATTTTCAATCTAAAACTTTCTTGGATTAATTCATAAAAAGGAAAATCTTTCGGCATGCAACTGGACGAAATTGACAAAAAGCTGCTGATGTTGTTACAGACAGACAGCAAACGGACGATCAAGGCCTACGCCAATGATCTGGAACTGTCCAATACGGCTGTTTACGAGCGAATCAGACGGTTGGAGAATAAGGGGGTAATAGCAAAGTATGTTACCCTATTAAACAAAGGTCTTATTGACAAGGCCTTTGTGGTCTTTTGTCATGTTAAACTGGTACAACACATCAAGGAATATGTGCGTCAATTTGAGCGAGAGGTCCTCCAGCTTGAGGAGGTTGTTGAGTGCTACCATATCAGCGGAGACTACGATTATCTCTTAAAGATCTGTGTTAAGGATATGGAAGCCTATCGGGAATTTTTGGTAGGTAAATTAACGGCTTTGAAAAATATCGGCAGCACCCAAAGCTCGTTCGCGATCCAGGAGGTCAAATACAGTACCGCCATTCAGCTTTAAAGCTTGGAACACCGCCTTGTTGAACCGTAAAACATTCGTACTTTTGTTAATTCAGAATGATCCTGTTCTGAGCGAATTTATTCTTTATACAAAAATCATATTATGACGCAATACGATGTGGCCGTTATAGGCTCCGGCCCGGGCGGTTATGTAGCTGCAATTCGCTGTGCCCAACTGGGAATGAAAACCGCGATTATTGAAAAATATTCCACCCTTGGCGGAACCTGTTTGAATGTGGGTTGTATCCCATCCAAAGCCCTGTTGGATTCCAGCCATCACTACGAGGATGCTGTAAAGCATTTTGAGACCCATGGTATTGAGATCCCCGGAGAAGTTAAAGTAAATCTGGAAAAAATGATCGCCAGAAAGCAGGCCGTTGTAGACCAGACCACCAAGGGGGTGCAGTTCCTTATGGACAAGAATAAGATTGATGTATACGAGGGATTAGGAAGTTTTCAGGATGCCACACATGTTGAGATCGCTAAAAGCGACGGCAAAAAGGAGACCATTGAAGCTAAAAACATCATAATAGCCACAGGATCCAAACCTTCAAACCTCCCGTTTATCACTTTGGATAAGGAACGCGTTATCACTTCCACTGAAGCTTTGAAACTTCCTGAAATACCCAAGCATATGATTATCATCGGAGGAGGGGTCATAGGACTGGAACTTGGGCAGGTATATAAACGCCTGGGTGCCGAGGTTACCGTAGTGGAGTTTATGGACCGTATCATTCCCGGAATGGATGCCTCTCTTTCTAAAGAATTGATGAAAGTGCTTAAAAAGCAAAAAATGAAATTCCTCCTCTCTCACAAGGTAAAATCTGTGGAACGCAAAGGCAAGGAAATCACGGTGAAAGCAGATAACGCCAAAGGGGAAGAGGTAGTTCTCAAAGGCGATTACTGCTTGGTTTCCGTAGGAAGAAGGCCATATACCGAAGGACTGAATGCGGAGGCCGCCGGGGTAAAAATTGACGATCACGGCAGAGTAGAGGTCAACGAACATTTGCAAACCGCAACTCCGAATATTTACGCTATAGGCGATGTGATACGAGGCGCGATGCTGGCCCATAAGGCCGAAGAGGAGGGGACCATGGTTGCCGAGATCCTTGCCGGACAAAAGCCCCATATTGATTATAATCTCATTCCCGGGGTGGTTTATACCTGGCCTGAGGTAGCCGCTGTCGGGAAAACGGAGGAAGAACTCAAGGAAGCCGGGGTGGCTTACAAGGTCGGCCAGTTCCCAATGCGCGCATTAGGCCGGTCCAGGGCAAGTATGGATATTGATGGCTTCGTAAAAATACTGGCTGATGCGTCCACAGACGAGGTTCTTGGGGTGCATATGATAGGGGCCCGATGCGCGGACCTGATCACAGAAGCCGTTACGGCAATGGAATTCCGTGCTTCGGCCGAAGATATCTCCAGGATGAGCCATGCGCATCCTACCTACGCGGAAGCGGTTAAAGAGGCCGCGCTTGCTGCTACGGATAACCGCCCATTGCATATCTAAGCCTGAAGAAATTAGAAAACCCCATCCGCCCTTTAGGGCGCGATGGGGCATCTCCTCTTCATAGCAATCCTCCTCATTTGATCAATTGTACATCAGGAAAGGCCGCCTTGTAACCAAACCAAAAGGCGTTAAAAGTCGGAATCCGTTTTAAGGATTGACCGCTTTCCGATACTAACTCGTTCTCGCTCAGTATCCATTTGCCTCCCTGAGTGTCCTGTGCTTTGGATCTACCGTCGTAGGTCTTAAATTCTAATGCTGCGGTGTCGAACACGCGATGGGCACCGGTCCGGTCCGTGAATACCGTAAAATTTGTGTTTCCCAGCCTGGAATGGTAAATGGGATTCTTCGCAAGGAATCTACTGGAAATCGCCAGATTTTCACTTGTTTTGTTCTGAAGTCGTATGGCCAGTATCTCTGCTTTGTTCTTTAGACTGTTGTCAGTTTTAGGAACACCGAACATCAATTCGTCTGTCGCAAAATAATCGCGGTAGGCAGCTCCTTCACTATAATCTCTTCTGTGCCCGGTATCCAGAGATAGTACTGTAGTCTTTGGCTGGCGCTTCTTCCATTCACCCCAGGTAGTGGTCACCACACTGAGATAGTCTAATTGTATGCCTTTTCCTGCCAGGGGGCCGATCACAGGCTCCCCCTCCAGGGTACTCCACAGAGATTGCGTCTCTTTATCATACATGAGTTTATTGGAGCGATACAGAAATCCACTGGTTCCCATGCTGTGCCGGACCCCTTTATGGTCCGTCTTATACAGTATGACCGTTCCGCAAAGTGTGCAATATACCCCGGCCACGGGAGTATCTCCAACAGTATCTACAAACATTTCATGCCAGGCCAGTATGCGTTTTGGATAGGCTCTGGCGTCTCCGTTGACCTCTATGCCAAAAACCACGTCATCGTCATTCAGATAATAAGCCCCGTCTGCCGCTATCATTTTGGGGTTTCGCAAGGGTGGTATTCCATCCTGTAGCACCCCTCCCCATCGGACCTCATCCAATCGGATCCTGGCTGTGGAATGGCGTTCGGAAAAATACTTGTAGAATCGCGGATCTATGAGTTGATGAAGCTGGGCTTTGAATTCAAAATAGGCAGGTGAGAAGGTTGCAGGTCGGTTCCACAACCACTCAAACCATTTGTCCAGGTCTGCACCATACGCCTTACCCGTCTTGCGTTCCAAAAGATGAATAAGCTTTGCTGAATGTTTGCCGTTCAGGGAAAAGTATATACTCTCCAGGAGCATAACTTCATAACCAGGCTTCCAGTTGTTATCGATATATATGATGGCCTGTGTGGCTACACTTTCTTCATTACGGGTGACCAGATTGATAAAATGGCCAATCTCTTGTTCTGTGAGGTCGGTGGATGCGCTCGTTTCCGTTCTATCTATGAATTCGCTTTCTTCACGACTCAGAACGGTAATCAGCAGAAGCGCACTGAATAGAAACGAAAACAGGGTTCCGTACTTGACGAATGTAAACATATCTTTTTCCTAGCTGAAGATATAGTCGACATTCCGACCGGAACATTATGATTTTAACTATATTTTATGATTAATAGCTGGTAGATCAGTTCTTTACGGCCCCTAATAATCTAAGTAGCTTGTAGATGTTCGCCTTCAAAACCCTTTGCGCAGTCTGATAAAAGGGCTCAATTCTGAACCAGGCACTTTTGATGGATTTGCTGATGAATTGTTTTACAGCTACCTCATGGGTATCGTATTGCAGAGCGGCGTAGGAACAAAGAACCATAAACGCCAATGCTCCGGGTATGGCCACAGCCGGGGTCAGGCTATGGTGGAAAAAGCGATACAATCCCAATCCGGTAAAACTTCCGTAAAGGATAATAAAGTGGATTACGTAAATAGATAAGGTATTCTGGCCGATTCGGAGCACTGTCCTTTGGGTAACCAGGGATCTGAAGATCATAAAGACCGCGAATACTACCAAAACATCCCCGAGCCTGATAAACAGATAATTGTTAAAATAGATATCTGCAAACAGCTGTATTCCAGTAAGTCTGGAAAGACTGACAAAGAGGGAAGAGGAATATAAGATCAATGCAAAACCGGATAAGGAAGATATAGCAATAGCCGCAGGATAAAGCCTTTTGTAGTTCTTAAACCGTGTAAATAATACAGATAAAAATCCACCAAAAGCAGTATAACCCATCCATGGGATAATGGTAAAAACAGAACCGTTGGCTTTGGTAAAATAGTTGGCTATTCCTTCCGGTAAGAGCGGGTAGGTCCACAATTTATAGACCGGCTCAAACATAAACAACACCAAGGTTATCCCTAACAGCAATAGCGGGAATATCTTTTGGGCTTTTTGTGAAAGCAGATATACACCGATGATCCCGATAATCGAAAGGCCGATGCAGTGCAGTACGTCAACCAGGTAGAAGGCATCGTAAATGTGTCCTTTAAACAGCCCGAATAAATTCAGTCGGAGCAGGTAACCGATCAATAGCAATTGCAACCCGCGCTTCAGTCCTTTTTTAACCCTTGGATTTTCCAACCCTACCTCCGGAACCCGGATGAGTAAATAAGTAAATATGAAACCGGACACCGTAAAAAAGACGGGTGCGGTTATTCCACGGAAATACTTCCAGACGGTATACACGGAACTATCAGGATCCCGGAAGACCGTATCCAGTAGACCGTCAATGAAATGACCCTGGAGCATCATAAGAATAGCCCAGGCCCTCATGGCGTCTATGAAATACAGTCTTGCGGCTTTAGTTTTCATTCCGATGAATTACCCCTATATACTTGTATAAGAGGGTTTTTGGATGTTTTACTCGGCAAAATTAGATAAAATACTCGCAATTCAATCGGTTTTGCGGTATTTTCGCCAAGAAGAACACAATAATCATTATATGGCGACAATCTTGGCATTTGCTGGTAGCAACTCCTCCAACTCCGTGAATTTCAAATTGGTAAAATATACCGCAACCCTGGTTGACCCGCATCAGGTTCAACTGCTGAATATGGCAAATTTCCCGTTCCCGATGTATAGTATGGACTATGAAAAGGAAAAGGGCTTTTCCAATTCGCTGATAGAACTTAAGAACGATATACAAAAAGCAGAGGGCCTGATCATTTCAGTAAATGAGCACAACGGCAACCCCTCTGCCTACTTTAAGAACCTGATCGATTGGCTTTCCCGTCTGGAGAGAGGCTTTCTGAAAGGCAAAAAGGTACTTTTGATGTCTGCCTCTCCAGGGCAACGCGGAGGAGTAGGTGCCTTAGCAGTAGTGAGTGCGATTTTTGGTCGTTTCGGCGCAGAGGTCTTTGGCGAGTTTTCACTTCCCCGTTTTAATGAGAACTTCAAAGAAGGTGAGGGAATCACGGATTCCACTCTGGCAGAAGCGCACAGCAAGGCATTGAATGATTTTCTTTCTCAAATTTGACACCCATTGCGTGACAAGGTCACATTCACGATTACGGAAGTTCCGAAGTTCAAAGAACAATTATTGGCATGGGCCAGGCAATTTGATCGCTTAATTTGGCTGGATAGCAACGATCACAAAAGGAAGTACAGCTCTTTTGACGCTTTATTGGCGGTAGAGGCAAAGACGGAGATCACAATGGCTAAACCGAACGCCTTTGACCGTTTGAAGGAATTCAGGAAGCAGACTTCAGACTGGATCTTCGGGTACTTCTCCTATGATCTCAAGAATGAGATAGAGCAATTGGATTCCAATAACCCCGATGGCCTTGGCTTTCCAGACCTCCATTTTTTTCAACCCCTGAAGATCATACGAATAGTTGACAATAGTGTGGATTTCCTCTACCTGAACGAAGTTGAACAGGAGGCCCGGACGGACTTCGTGGCTATCCTTGGTTTGTTACCCCCTGAAGCAAAGACGGCATCTGAATCCCATCCGGTACGAATTCGTATGCAGATATTTAAGGATAGCTATTTTGAAAGGGTCAGACAATTGTTGTCGCATATTCACAGGGGAGATGTCTACGAGGCCAATTTCTGCCAGGAATTCTTTATGGAGAATACGGAAATTGATGCTGAAAAAACCTTTAAAGAACTCAATGCCATCTCACGTCCACCTTTTGCAGTTTACCTGAGGAGGGATGATCAGTACCTGATGTCTGCCTCTCCCGAACGCTATCTGAGAAAAGAGGGGTTAAAACTGATCTCCCAGCCCATAAAAGGTACAGCACGTCGCTCAGGGGATGAGGAGGAAGATTTCCGTTTGAAGAAAGCCCTGGAACAGGATCCCAAAGAAAGGGCGGAAAACATAATGATCGTCGACCTGGTGAGAAATGACCTCTCCAAAAGTGCAGTGAAGGGTAGTGTACAGGTAGAAGAGCTTTGCAAGGTTTACACCTTTGACCAGGTACATCAAATGATATCCACTGTTGTTTGCCAGCTCGAGGAGCGCACGGACCCCGTTGAGCTTGTCAAAGAGACATTTCCCATGGGCAGTATGACCGGGGCTCCAAAGATCTCGGCAATGAAAATTATTGAAGAACTTGAAGCCAGTAAAAGGGGGCTATATAGTGGTGCTGTCGGGTATTTTACCCCGGAAGGGGATTTCGATTTCAATGTAGTTATCCGCAGTATCTTGTATAACGAAAGTCGAAAATATGTTTCCTACTCGGTTGGAAGCGCTATTACGGCCAAGGCGTCCCCGGAAAAGGAGTACGAAGAATGCCTTATAAAGGCCAAAGCGATGAAAGAAGTACTTGAAAAAGGCTGATCTCTTTTCAGTGCCGCAAAAAAATACTGACCTTGTTCCAATGAAGCGAGAAGAATTCTTTGAGGATACCCAGCATACCAGACTCTTTTTACAACTGGTAGAACCACTTGAACCAAAAGCAGTTGTGATACTGGTACACGGATTGGGTGAACATTCCGGCAGATATCTGGAAGGAGTAGTGCCGGCGTTGTTGGAAGCATCCTGTGCTGTATTGCTATATGATAATATTGGACATGGCAAATCCGGTGGAAAACGGGGTCATTGCCCTGGTTATGAGGCCTTGCTGGATATTCTTGGATTTGTCCTGACCAAAGCTCAGCAAAGATTCCCGGAACTGCCGGTCTTTCTTTATGGTCATAGCATGGGTGGGAATCTGGTCTTAAATTATGCTCTGAGGTATAAACCGGATATCGGCGGGCTTATAGTTACAAGTCCTTATCTGAAACTGGCCTTTAAACCACCCGCCTGGAAAATGTTTTTAGGCAAACTAATGCTGAAACTTTATCCCTCACTCACCCTGCCTTCTGGTTTGGATCCAAAGGGAATTTCAACGCTGACCGAAGAAGTGGAGAAATATCAGAATGATCCGCTGATCCATGACAAGGTGAGTCCCATGTTCTCCTTTCCGGTAATGGACGCAGGTATTCGGGCCATTAGAGATGCCCATTTATTGCAGCTGGATACCTTGCTGTTTCACGGTTCCGAAGATCCGATCATAGCCGTAAACGGCACCCGGGAGTTTCACAATAATTCTACGCAGACAACCTTAAAGATTTTTGAGGGGTGCCTGCATGAGCTTCATTATGACCATCGCAGGTCTGAGCTCTTCACAGAGATCCGAAATTGGCTGCAGAAACAACTTTAAGTACTTTTGGGTTGTGCTGAATGAATTCAAAGAACATATTGAAAAGACATTTCCTGAAATTCAGAAGGAGCCTTTCTTAATTGCCTGCAGTGGGGGTGTGGATAGTACGGTGCTGGTGCACTTATGCGCTGCACTTAAATTGGATTTTGGGATTGCACATTGCAACTTCAAACTTCGCGGAAAAGAGAGTGAGAAAGATGCTAAGTTCGTTGGCCAACTTGCTGATAAATTGCAAAAGCCATATTATATAAAAAGCTTTAAAACAGAAAGTTACGCAAATAGAAATAAACTGTCAATTCAAATGGCGGCTCGGGAACTACGCTATGAATGGTTTAAAGAGCTCGTAAAGGAGAAGGGGTATTCCTGGCTGTTAACGGCGCATCATTTGGACGATCAGTTGGAAACCTTTCTTATCAATCTCTCCAGGGGTTCAGGAATAGAAGGTTTGGCTGGAATTCCCGGGAAAACCGACTGGGTTGCAAGACCATTATTAGGATTCTCCAGGGAGCAGATAGTTCTGTATGCATCAGAACAAGGATTGGAATGGCGTGAAGATGCTTCAAATACGGATACCAAATACCTTAGGAATCAGATCAGGCATGAGCTATTGCCAAAACTTAAGGAATTGCATCCTACCTTTTTAAAAAATTTTAAAAATTCCCTGTCCTACCTGAGTGGCAGCGCCGCGATTCTTGAGCAGCAGGCCGACGAACTCCGAAACCGGCTATTCCAGTCAGATGCCGATGTTATCAGGGTGGATTGCAATAAGCTAAGTCAACTTCAGCCACTGGACGCCTATTTACACTTGTTGTTTAAGGATTATGGCTTTACAGAGTGGAGTGATCTACAGTCACTGCTAACAGCAGTTAGTGGCAAAGAGATCCGTTCTAAAACGCATCGTTTACTCAAAGACCGGGACGAATTGCTGCTGGCAGAGTTGCGGGATGGGAATTACGAAGAATATGAAGTTTTTAAAGAGGATAAAGGGCAAGAAACCCCGTTTCGTCTTGTAAAACAAGAAGTTAAGGCCATTGAAGAGACGGGGAAACGGATAATATATGTTGATAAAGAAACGTTAAACCCTAAGCTGGTCGTAAGGAAATGGAAGAAAGGAGACTATTTTTATCCTCTGGGAATGCAGGGCAAAAAAAAGGTCTCTAAGTTCTTCAAGGACGAGAAGATGGACATTATTGCCAAAGAAAAACAATGGCTTTTATGCTCTGGAGACGACATCGTCTGGATTTTAGGCAGACGTGCGGACGATAGATTCAAGGTAACGGATGCTACCGGGCATATCCTGAAAATTACCTGGTTGGAATGAAACATATCTTAGTTAGCATACTGACATTATTTACCCTGGGTCTTGCCTTTGCGCAGACTGAGGATGAACCTGTATTGTGGTCGCAGGAAATGAATCAGCTTTCAGATTCTGAATACGAACTCGTCTTTAAGGGAGACATCCTCGAAGGCTGGCACGTATACTCTCAGTACACGGCGGAAGGTGGCTCTTTACCCAGTGTTTTTACCTATGAAAAGGCGGGAGAATCCTATGAATTGCTTGGGGAGACGGAAGAAAGTGAAACCCTTACCGCTTATAGCGATATCTTTGAGGTAGACGAGACCTTTTTCAAGAAAAAGGCGGTTTTTACGCAAAAGATCCGCCTACTGGAACCCAGACCTAATCAGATTGAGGTCGTTCTTTTTTATCAGGTATGTAAGGAAGTTTGTATTCCCAAGGAAATCGTCTTTAATTTTTCCCTGGATGGTCAGGCGGTCATTACCGAGGAAAAGACCCTGGATGATAAAAGTAAAGCTCTTGCAGCTTCGCTAAAGCTCGACCTAAAGAATAAGGAGTTGCTGAGTGCCGAAGGGCAAGTGGATGCTAACGGAGGTTCAGCGCTTTGGATGATCTTTGGTTTGGGATTCCTGGGAGGTTTGATAGCCTTACTGACCCCCTGTGTTTTTCCCATGATCCCGCTTACTGTGGCTTTCTTTACCAAGCATTCCAGAGACCGTTCAAAAGGAATTCGGAGTGCACTGCTGTACGGTTTCTTTATCGTCCTGATCTATTTTCTGCTGAGTTTGCCATTTCACCTGTTTGATTCGGTAGACTCTCAGATCCTCAACACCATTGCCACGAATATGTGGCTGAATATTCTGTTCTTCCTGATCTTCGTTTTCTTTGCCTTCTCATTTTTTGGCTATTACGAGCTTACCCTGCCCAGTTCATGGGCAAACAAGATGGATGCAGCCTCAGGGAAAGTAGGCGGTGCCCTGGGTATTTTTTTCATGGCTGTTACTCTGGCGATAGTTTCATTCTCCTGTACAGGTCCCATTTTAGGCGGTTTGCTGGGTAGTACTACCTTGGCGGTAGGCGATGTAGCGGATAATTTATCTGCCGGGATGCTCGGCTTTGGCCTGGCCCTTGCATTGCCTTTTGGCTTATTCGCATTGTTCCCTGCGTGGTTGAATTCCTTGCCGAAATCAGGAGGTTGGATGAATACGGTTAAGGTGGTCCTGGGTTTTCTGGAATTAGCCCTTGCATTGAAGTTTCTCTCTAATGCGGATCTTGTTGGAAACTGGGGACTGCTTAAAAGGGAGATATTTCTTGGCATTTGGATCCTTCTCGGATTACTGCTTACCATTTACCTCTTTGGTGGGCTTCGGTTCACAAAAAGTGATAGTGGGCAAAAACTTTCAAAAACCAGGATTGGAGTAGGGGTGCTCAGTGGTCTCTTCGCCATATACTTAATCCTGGGCTCGCTTCAGTTTGTTAACCTTAAACTACTCAGTGGTTTTCCACCCCCTGATTTCTATAGCATATTTGAAAAAGAAAGCGATTGTCCCCTTGGAATAGATTGTTTTAAGGACTTTGATCAGGGAATGACTTTCGCCAAAGAAAACGGTAAGCCCGTTTTGCTTGATTTCACAGGTTGGGCCTGTGTAAACTGTCGCAAAATGGAAGAAAACGTCTGGAGTGAACCCGAGATCTACAATATGCTAAAAAACGATTTTGTATTGATCTCCCTTTATATTGACGATAGGAAACAGCTGCCGGAATCAGAGCAATTCGATTTTAAATTCCAGTCGGGTCGGGTAAAGACCATTGAAACCATAGGTGAAAAATGGGGAACCTTCCAAACCGTTAATTTTGGAGCAATTTCCCAGCCGTATTATGTCTTGTTATCTCCCGAATTAGAAGTTCTGAATTCGGCGATTCAAACAACGGATAGCGACACATACAAGGCCTGGCTCCAGGGAGGCTTAAGAAAATACGTACAAATCGCCCTGCTTGAAAAAAAGTAGATTTTCGTCTTTAGTTATTCAGTTTCAGGCTATTAAAATCAACAACCTCACTTACGATTACCTGGTTTTTTTATCGTCAAAATACCGCTATCTTTAATATGCAAAACTGACACGTGAAAAAGCTAAAAAGATTTGGCCTTGTTCTTCTTGCCCTGTTGTTACTACTCGTGATCGCCACAGTGGTCTTATTTTTAAAGCTTAAACCGGACTACGACGGAACTGAATCCATGGCGAATCTCTCCGGCGCTGTTGAGGTTTACTTTGACCCCCATGGGATTCCGCATATCTATGCACAGAACGAAGAAGATGCCTTCAGGACCCTGGGTTATGTACATGCCCAGGACAGGCTGTGGCAGATGGAGTTATTGAGGAGGGTTGCGCGTGGAGGCCTGTCCGAGGTTTTTGGAAAGGACCTTATACAGACAGACAAATTCTTTCTTGCACTTGGCATAGATGAGAACTCCAATAAGGCGGTTGGGCTTCTTTCTCCGGATAGCGAAACCGCCATACTCTCACAGGCATATTTGGATGGAATTAACGAATTCATCGCCAATGGGCCGACACCAGTTGAATTCTACCTGACCGGTTTGGAAAAGACCGAGTTTACGCTTGTAGATGTTTATAATGCTATGGGCTATATGGCCTTTAGTTTCGCAATGGCCCACAAAACGGACCCTTTGCTTACTGAGATCAGGGAAAAGTTGGGGCCAGACTACCTGAAAGACCTTGGGATTGATATAGGACCGGAATTGGAACGCATCCCCAACCATAAACCCCGGCTAACAGATTCTACCCTGAATTTACTATCTGCGGTTACCGACAGGGCAATGGAAAAGTTGCCGGTACCACAATTCATTGGCAGTAACAGCTGGGTACTTGGCCCTGAGAAAACAGCCAACGGCAAGGTTATCCTGGCGAACGACCCCCATATTGGGTTTGCCCAACCATCAGTTTGGTACGAGGCACATCTGGTGACCCCGGATTTTGAAAAATACGGCTATCATATGGCGGGTATACCGTTTCCAATCCTTGCTCATGACAGGAATCTCGCCTTTGGGATGACTATGTTTCAGAATGACGATCTGAATTTTTATTACGAGCAGCAAAATCCCAATGACAGTACCAAATACCGTAGTCCTGACGGATGGAAAGAGTATGAAACCCTTAGCCGGCAGATTGTGGTTAAGGACTCGGGTAGTGTGACCTTCACCTATCGTAAAACAGCTCACGGACCTCTCATGAATGGAATAGCGGCTGAGTTGAAGGAAAGCGACCCGGTTAGCATGTCGTGGATGTACACAAAGGGCGAGAATAAATTACTGGAGGCCTTGTATGGTATGAGCCATGCTGACGATCTGGAATCTTTCAGGATTAACTTACCTAATGTTCATGCACCGGGATTGAATATTATGTACGGTGATGCCAATGGGAATATAGGATGGTTTGCGACTGCAAAGCTCTACCTCATGCCCGATGGTACCCATACCAAGTTCATTCTGGATGGGTCTTCAACCAAAGATGAACCATTGCGCTACCTGGACAATTCAGAAAATCCCAGGGCTATAAATCCCAGGTCGCATTACGTGTATTCAGCGAATAATCAACCGGATTCCATTACGGGAGGACTTTATCCCGGCTATTATCTGCCTGAAGACCGTGCAAAACGCATAGTACAATTGCTGGATTCTACGGATAATTGGGACCTGCGCCAGGTAAGTGAAATGATGCTGGATGTGACCTCATCAGTGAGTCCTGAGGTTGTAAAAAACCTGGCCAAATCCGTGGATGTTAAACAACTGTCCGATGATCAGATCAAAAAACTGGATCGTCTTAGCGCCTGGAACGGGGACTTTCCGTTAAATAGCATAGCAGCCTCAGTATATCAGCGATGGATCTCCTTCCTGTTAAGGGACATTTTTATGGATGAACTGGGGGAGGAAGGTTTTAATCAGCTACTCAGGACCCATTTGTACAAACGCCTGATCGCTTCTATGGCAAAAATGGAAAATTCCATCTGGTGGGATGATGTCAATTCGGAAGACAGTGTTGAAACACGCAAAGACATTATTACCCGTTCCCTGGTGCGTGCTATTGAATCGCTGGAAATGGAATTTGGGGAGGATGGCGCCAGCTGGACCTGGGACAAGCTGCATACCTTGGAGCACAATCATCCAATTGGGCGGGTAGAAGCCTTGAGGTCCTTTTTTAATGTTGGTCCCTTTCCCATCGAAGGAACACGAGGGGTAATCAACAATATGTCCTTTACAGATAATACGGAAGGCGGTTACAACGTAAGTTCCGGCCCCTCTACGAGACGTATCATAGACTTCTCCGATATTGAAAATAGCGTGAGTATTTTACCAACCGGTCAATCCGGAAATCCCTTCAGCCGTTATTACCAGGATCAGGCCGTTTTATACAATAAGGGTGAATTTCGGAAAATGCTTATGAATAAAGAGGAAATCGTAGAGACTTCGAATTCTTTGCTTATCTTTAATCCAAGAGATTAGCTAATTCAAACATCAATACCGGTCCATTCTTTAAATTGCTATGAAGAGAAGATCTTAGGATCGATCTGAGGGTATGGTTAGGGCCGCATTTTCGTCTAAATGAGATACAAAATACTCGCCCTTACGCTTTTCCTGGCGCATGCGCTAACTTTCGCACAAACTACCAACACCTTAACATTTTCAGCACAGGATTCTGATATTGAATCTGTTATAAAACAGATTGAAAGCCTGAGTCCCTATCGTTTCTACTTCATCAGCCAGTGGTTTGGCTCTAAAAAAGTAAGTGTGGATTTTGCAGATGCCAGCCTGGATGAGGTACTTACAGAGCTTTTTAAGGAAACAGATATCAATTACTACCAGCTGAATGAAAATGAGGTGGTACTTTCCAAAAACAATACAATCTACGACAGCCTTCCGGAAGATTTCTTTCAAAAAGGAACCCCCGTGGTTACGGATGATACCGGTGTAGACCCGGAGAATGAGTCGCCAACACCCATTTTCTATGCGGATGAGACCTCAACGGAAGAGGAACAGATAGAGACCATACGGATTGGAAGGGAAAACCGTCAGGATCGTCAGGCCAGATATACGCTGTCTGGCTATGTGCGAAACGAAAAGACCAATGAACCTATTGGAGACATCGCCATAGTGGTTACCAACAGGGGGTTAGGTACCGTGTCAGACGAAAACGGATATTATCAAATTAGTCTTCCGGCTGGGCGCAACCTGCTGGAAACCCGCTTTATCGGCATGAAAAGTGTTAAAAAGAACGTGATCGTGTACAATTCCGGTCAACTGGACATATTCGTCGGAGAGAGCGTTCAGCAGTTGAGTGAAGTTATCCTTGAGGCTGATAAGAAGAAAAATGTAGAAGAGGAGGTGACAGGTACAGAGATCATAGATTCGGAAGAAACTAAAGATATTCCCCTTGTACTTGGTGAGCGTAACGTCCTTCAGGTAGCTACCACGCTTCCGGGGATCTCCACCGCTGGTGAGGGGGCACTGGGGATCAATGTCAGGGGTGGTAAAACAGATCAGAACCTGTTCTTAATGGACAATGCCGTGGTGTATAACCCGACCCATTTCTTTGGGATCTTCCAGGCGCTTAACCCCTTTGTTACCAAAAGTGTTGAGATATACAAAGGCAATATCCCCGTGGAATTTGCCGGCCGTCTGTCTTCTGTATTTGATATACAAACCATAGACGGGAATACCGACAAGTTTGCTGGTGAAGCCTCTATAGGACCGGTTACGGCGAATATCGCCCTTGAAGTCCCTATTAAGGAGGGCAAATCCTCCCTGGTACTGGGCGGTCGGGGCGCCTATTCAGACTGGATCCTCAGGTCCCTGGACGATGAGGACCTTAGCAACAGTGAAGCCTCTTTCTACGATGTCATTATAAACTATACGGATCGCATTAATGAAAACAACCGCCTGAAAGCGACGGCCTACTACTCCCGCGATAATTTTAGCATTACTTCAGATTCCCTCTTTGGTTACAGTAACCGGGCAGCTTCCGTGGAATGGAAACACACCTTTAATGAAAGGAATAATGGAGGGCTGGTATTGTCTAACAGCCGTTACGCCTTTGATATCGAGTTCGATGGCGAAAGCAATACGGATTTTGACCTGGGCTACTCGGTAGAGGAAACCGAACTGAAGCTTTACAACAATTTCAGATACAGCGACAAGCATACCTTTAAATATGGGATTGCCGCCAAATTGTATACGGTAAATCCTGGTTCCATAGATCCGCTTGGACCCGATTCGGCGATCAATCCAATTACGGTTCCGGAGGAAAAAGGCTTCGAAGGAGGTATTTATATAGGGGATAATTTTACCATATCCGAAAAGTTCGCCATCAATGCAGGAGTACGCTATTCATTTTTTGCAGCCCTTGGGCCTTCGGAACAGCGGGTTTATGCAGAGGGAGTACCCAGAAATCAGGGGTCCCAGATAGGGACGGAGACCTTTGATAACAATGAGGTCATTGAGACTTATGGCGGGCCGGAACTACGGCTTTCTGCCAGATATCTCATCACACCGGACTTTTCGATAAAGGCCAGTGTTAACAATATGTACCAGTATATTCACACCTTGTCCAATACCACTACGGTATCACCCATAGACACCTGGAAACTGTCCGATTCCAATATCAAACCACAAACCTCCCAGCAGGCTACCCTGGGCTTCTTTAAGAATTTTGAGGACGATATGTTTGAAGTAAGCCTTGAAGGCTTTTACAAGCGTTCCCAGGATGTTTTGGATTTTAAGACAGGGGCTCAACTGCTGCTGAACCAGCAAATAGAGACTGAAGTACTTCAGGGAGACGGCCGGGCCTATGGCGTAGAATTCCTTTTACGCAAGAACCGGGGTAAGCTGAACGGATGGCTGGGCTATACCTATTCCAGATCCAAGATCCGTTTTGACAGCCCTTTCCCGGAAGAGCGTATCAATGGAGGGGTATTTTTTCCATCCAATTACGATAGGCCTCATGACGTAAGCCTTATCGCGAATTACAAATTCACACGGCGTTACAGCTTGTCACTTAATTTTGCATATCAGACGGGGCGACCGGTGACCTATCCCATAGGTCAATTCAATTTCAACAATGCGGAATACGTTTTTTACAGTAATCGTAATGAATTCCGCATTCCGGATTATTACCGTCTTGATCTGGGTGTAAATATTGAAGGCAACCATAAGATTAAAAAGTTGGCCCATAGTTTCTGGACAATTTCCGTTTACAACGTTTTGGGGAGAAACAATCCCTATTCCGTGTTTTTTGTGACAGAAGCGGGAGAAGTAAGGGCGTTGCAAAGCTCCATATTTGCCATTCCCATCCCGTCTATAACCTATAATTTTAAATTCTAACCGCTGGTGAAGGTGATAGCTAGGTACATATCGAATTTGTTCTTGTTGACTGGGGTCTTTTTGGGATTTCAGGCCTGTGTAGAACCTTTCGAGGCCACTACGGAGCAATTTGAGAATGCCCTGGTAGTGGATGCCCGCCTGACCGATGAGAACAGGGTTCAGGTCATTTATCTCTCAAGGACTTTCCCATTTGAGTCCGAGATCGCCGCTGCGGAAACCAATGCCAGTGTCAGCCTTATAGACGAAAGCGGGAACCGTATGGAGTTTTTGGAAAGTGAAGCAGGGACATACCGTTCCACCGGACCAATGCAACTGTCAGTTGGTACGCGATACCAACTTGAGATCCAGACCTCGGATGGCATGAATTATCTATCCGATCCGGAAGAACTGCCATCTCCGGTTGCCATAGGTGATATTCAGGCCATAAGAAGGCCAGATGATCTCGGTGAGGATGGGATTGCGATCCTGGTCGATGCTGAGGGAGCTTCCGGAGGCACCAATTTTTACAGATATGAATACGAGGAGACCTTTAAGATCATCGCTCCGGATTACAATCCGTTTGAATGGGATGAGGTGGATGACGTTTTTTTTGCTGATGGCGATGGATACGAGGTCACCGTAGCACCAAGGACTGAAGAAGCGCAGACCTGCTTTGGAACCCAGCACTCCTTAGACTTGATATTGGCCTCGACAGCGGATCTGAGTACAAACGAACTGGACGACTTTGAAGTGCGCTTCCTGAAAAGCGATAACTATACAATCTCACATCGCTATAGCATACTGGTTAAACAATATCATCAGACGGCAGAGGCGAATTCCTATTTCACCACCCTGGAGGACTTTTCATCATCAGAAAGCGTTTTTACCAGTACCCAACCGGGATTTTTAGGAGGGAATATCAGGGCAGTAAACACTGAAAATGCGTTGGTATTAGGTTACTTTGAGTTGAGTTCCTATAGCGAAAAAAGGTTCTTTTTTAACTATAGGGATTTTTATCCGGACGAAGACCTGCCGCCTTATGCGATCAATTGTGCCCCCCTGGGTTCCCCGCCGCTTTATCCTGAAGGTTTCCACTTTACCTTTATTGACGGGGAACTGGTGGTTGACGGAACAGCCGGTTCACCACTGATATCGGCCATAAAAGCGGGGCTGATAGATTACGTAGGTGATAATCCGACCTACGGGGAAGTCATTGACGAGGAAGGAAACCGGGACCGGGCTCCTTTTTATACAAAATCTAAGGCCTGCGTGGATTGCAGGGAGTTGGGGTCCAATGTAGTACCAGATTTTTGGATAGAAGAATGAAATATATAAGAAATGCATACCTGATATTTTTCGGCCTGATCTTAGGCCTGTGGAGTTGTATTGAGGAAATAGGTATAGACACGGAACTCAAAGCTCAGATCGATGTGGATCAGGTTCTGGTGGTAGAGGCTACGCTTACCAATGAACTAAAACCGCAACTGGTGACTTTAAGCAGGGCGGTAAGCTTTCTGAATGATAGCATTATCAGCTTTGACGAAACGGAGCCGGCACTTTCGCTCGTTCCCCGGGAAGAGGTCAACGAAAAGCCGGTATTGTATGAAAGGGGCGCTGATGTCAGGGTGCGGGATGGTCAGGGCACTGAGATCCGCTTCATAGAAGGTGAACCTGGCAGGTATTTATCGGAAACGGCCTTTGCCGCGGAATCTGGTAGGGAGTATCAATTGCTCATCACCACCGCCAGGGGCGAAGTGCTGCAATCGCAGCCGGAATTTTACTCCGGAGAATCCGCTCTTAATAATATCTACGCGGAACGCGGGAGAAACGAATTTGATGAGGAAGGGATCTTTATCTACATAGATGGTACTGATCTACAGGGACAATCTGAATACTTTCGATACAATTACGAAGAGACCTATAAGATAATTGCACCTCTTTGGACCGCTGTAGAATTTAAGCTGACCAACTATGATCCCTGTGCGCTACCCGTGATCACCTACGATCTGGATGTTGTTCCCCGCGAGCAGGAGGAAAGAGTCTGCTATAATACCAGGGCTTCCGAAAATGTGATCCTCAATTCAACAGAAAACCTTGATGGGAATTCGGTAGAACGGTTTCCGGTGCGATTTATCAGCAGAGATGATTTCATCATAACACATAGATACAGCATACTGGTAAGGCAGTTTGTACAGGATGTTGATGCGTACTCCTTTTATCAGCAATTAGATGAGTTTGCCAAGTCTGAATCTGTTTTTGCACAGGTCCAGCCTGGATTACTGGAAAGCAACATAAGCTTTGAAGATGGCAGAATGACCCCTGTACTCGGCTACTTTTCCGTGGCCTCAGTTTCGGAAAGCAGATTGTTCTTTGATTTTGAGGATTTTTTTGATGGAGAACCTAAGCCGGCCTATATCGTCAATTGCAATTTGCAATCCAGTCCGGAGGCACACGTGTCCTTTTGCTCTCCTGGATTAACAGGCAGATCTTGTCCTCCGTCCGTTGTTGAGAGAGTAGATATTGATGTGATCTCATATATAGATCAGAATAACGGCGGTTTTGAGGCGGTTTGCCCAGGGCCATACATTTTTGTTGACCGTATTTGTGGAGATTGCACCATACTCGGGAGCAATGTGGTCCCAGATTTTTGGATAGAAGATTGAAAATAATAAGAATAACATACCTGGTTAGTTTTGGCCTGATCCTTGGGCTGTGTAGCTGCATTGAAGAAGTAGCTATAGATACAGAACTCAGCGCCCAGATCGATGTGGATCAGGTTCTGGTTGTAGAGGCAACCTTGACAAATGAATTAAAAACACAGCAAGTGACTTTGAGCAGGGCAGTTAGTTTTCTAAACGATAGTATTATCAGCTTTGATGAAACGGAACCAGCCCTTTCTGTGTTACCTCGGGAAGAGATAAATGAAAAACCGGTTTTGTATGAAAGGGACGCCGATGTCCGTGTTCGGGATGAGCAAGGCAATGAGATCCGATTCGTAGAAGATGAACCTGGCAGGTATTTTTCGGAAACGGCCTTTGCTGCTGAAGCGGGGAGAGCATATCAATTGTTTATCACCACTGCCAGGGGCGAGGTACTACAATCCCAACCGGAGTCCTATTTTGGAGAATCCACCTTGACTAATATCTATGCCGAAAGAGGGCGAAATGAATTTGATGAGGAAGGAATTTTAATTTATATCGATAGCTCGGTTTCAGAGGGACAATCTGAGTATTACCGCTATAATTACGAAGAGACCTATAAGGTCATTGCGCCTCTTTGGACCGCTGTAGAATTTAAGCTGACCAATTATGATCCCTGTGCGCTACCTGTAATTACTTATGACCTGGAATTAGTACCTCGCGAGCAAGAGGAAAGGGTTTGTTACAATACCAGGGCTTCAGAAGATGTCATTTTAAATAGTACTGAAGACCTTTCTGGCAATGGCGTGGAACGTTTTTTGGTACGGTTCATCAGCAAAGAAGATTTTATAATAACGCACAGGTACAGCATACTGGTACGGCAGTTTGTTCAGGATTTAGAGGCCTTTTCTTTTTACCAGCAATTGGATGACTTTGCCAAATCCGAATCCGTTTTTGCGCAGGTACAACCCGGTTTACTCGAAAGCAATATCAGCTTTGAAGATGGCAGGCAAATCCCTGTTCTGGGCTACTTTTCGGTCAGCTCGGTTTCCGAACAGCGACTGTTTTTTGATTTTGAAGACTTTTTTGACGGAGAGCCTAAGCCGGCCTATATCGTCAATTGCAATTTACAATCCAGCCCTGAGGCCCACCCTTCATTTTGTATAGATGAATCGATTATGCCCTGTCCCCAATCTGTGGTAGAGCGAGTAAATATTGACGTGATCTCCTATGTGGATGAAAACAATGGCGGACTTGAGGCTGTTTGCCCGGGACCATACATTTTTGTAGACCGTATTTGCGGGGATTGCACGATACTTGGAAGTAATGTTGTTCCTGATTTTTGGATAGAATAAATGATTATGAAAAAAACGATAAGTTTACTTTTTTGTCTTGCTGTTTTCTGCCTCCCAAAGGTAGAAGGCCAGGTTATTATTAAGAGCGAAGAAGAGTTGCAAGCGCTAAAACAAACCCCTCTGGAGAGCCTGTATTTGCATCAGTCGTCATCTATTCTCTTTCCGGGCGAATACCTGTACTATTCGATCTATTGCCTCAATACCCGAAGCCTGAAAATGAGCAATATCAGCCAGGTTGCCTATGTAGAGTTATTGGGAGAGGATGGTAGCAAGATCTTTACCAACAAGATAAAGCTCAGGCGGGGAATGGGACAGGGCGACTTTTTTCTGCCTGTGGATGTGCCCTCAGGAAATTACAAACTGGTAGCCTATACCAACTGGATGAAAAATGCCGGCTCCCGGCAATTTTTTAAGAGTGATCTGGCGGTGATCAACCCTTACCGCTCAGATCAAAGTGCGATTTTGGCCTCAGAGGAAGAAGTACAGGATTCAACAACTAACGTGCTTTCCAATCTGAGCACAGATAGCCCGGTGGCCTTGTTAACCGATAAGGATACCTACGGGAACAGGGAAAGGGTTGAATTGATACTAAAAAACTACAGAGGGAACCTGGGTTTTGGAACCTATTCCCTCTCTGTCCGGAAATTGGACGATTTTAAGGCCCCTCCTCAGATTACAGCTACGGCCAATGCCGAGGAATATTCAGCAAAGCTTAAGGAGGTGCCTAATCGTGTTAATTCAGTGGTGTTTATCCCGGAACAACGAGGGGAATTGTTTTCCGGACGAGTAGTAAACGCTAACACCGGTGATCCCGTGAAAAAGGAGTATATCGGTGTATCCCTGCCCGGAAAGGATTTTCAGACCAAGTCCGCGCTAACGGATGACAAGGGTAATTTTGTGACTTACCTGAACAAACCGTACAACACGGATATTGCGGTATTACAGTTAATGGACGGAAATCAATCCCCTCATAAGTATACTATAGCCGATCTCTCTGATTGGGATTTTGACCTAAAGGATTTCTACAACTTTAAGATCTCCGTCAAAGACCGTGAAGCCATTTTGGAACGCAGCCTGAATAACCAGTTGGAGAATGCCTATTTCCAGGTAAAACCGGATACCCTGAAGGCGGCTGAAGTTACAGATCCTTTTGATGGGGAAATTCCGCTGGTCTTTGAATTGGAGGATTACACCCGTTTCGGTACCCTTAGGGAAACCCTGGTAGAGGTCGTAGAACATGTATGGGTAAAGAAAGAAGACAAGGATTCCTATACCTTCTGGGTACGGGAACCACTGGAACCTTTGAATTCGGAGTACACCGCTTTCCCTCCCCTGGTTACCATTGATGGTATACTTGTTCCGGATCATAACAGCATTTTGGATTATGATGCCAGGTCCATCAAAAGCATCGGCGTACTTCGGGATAGATATGTACTTGGTTCTAAAACCTATCAGGGATTGGTGGTGCTGGAAACTTTGAATGGAGACTATATTGACAAAGTCCGGAAACCTTCAAATGGTATCATACCCCTGTTGAAGCCCAGTCCCGAAAAGGAGTACTACAGACCGGCATATACTGAAGAAAATTCCCCGGAGTTTGCCAGGATCCCAGATTTCAGGACACAATTACTTTGGGAACCCAGATTGGTAGTTCAAAGTCCGGAAATTCCACTTCCATTTTACACTTCGGATGTGGCCGGCACCTACGAAATTCGATTGGAAGGCTATACGTCTTATGGAAAACCTATTTCCCTGCAAAAAATCTTCACTGTCAGCAATTAGATTAGCCGCTTGAGAAAATAGCGGATCTATGCTTACAAAAGTTTATGGCAGTGCCGTCTTCGGCGTGGAGGCTACAACGATTACCGTAGAGGTTAACGTGGCCCTGGGAATAGGATATCACCTGGTGGGATTACCCGACAATGCGGTTAAAGAAAGCAATTTCAGGATAGCGGCGGCCCTGCAGAACAACGGTCTTAAAGTACCCGGAAAAAAGATCATTATTAATATGGCCCCTGCAGACCTTAGAAAGGAGGGTGCTGCTTATGACCTGACCATTGCGCTGGGAATCCTGGTAGCCTCAGGACAAATTGAGGCTATGGAGATCGGGGACTATGTCATTATGGGAGAGCTGTCGCTGGACGGTGCATTGCAACCCATCCAAGGGGTGCTTCCCATGGCAATAAAGGCCAAAGAAGATGGCTTCCGGGGCCTGATATTGCCCGAGGATAATGCCCGGGAGGCCGCCATAGTGGAGGGACTGGAAGTTTTGGCAGCGAGCAATATCACCCAGGTTATTAATCATTTCAACAACAAAGAACCCATCACGCCTACTGTGGTAGATACTCAGTCAGAGTTTTTAAGGCAGCTGGATTTTCCCGAGTTCGACTTCTCGGACGTCAAGGGTCAGGAAAGCACCAAAAGGGCGATGGAGATAGCGGCAGCCGGAGGCCACAACATCATCCTGATCGGCCCGCCCGGCTCGGGAAAGACCATGCTGGCTAAGCGTTTACCATCCATTCTACCGCCGATGACTTTACAGGAAGCCCTGGAAACGACCAAAATACACAGTGTGGTGGGAAAGACCACCAACAGCGGCCTGATGAGTCAACGGCCTTTTCGGAGTCCGCATCATACCATATCGGACGTAGCCCTGGTGGGTGGTGGAAGTTATCCTCAACCCGGAGAGATCTCACTTTCGCATAATGGAGTGCTTTTCCTGGATGAGTTACCGGAGTTTAAGAGGAGTGTGCTGGAGGTTATGAGACAACCTTTGGAAGATCGGGAGGTAACCATATCCAGGGCAAAATTCACCGTAACTTACCCAAGCAGTTTTATGCTGGTAGCCAGTATGAATCCGAGCCCAGGGGGCTATTTTAATGATCCAGATGCCCCGGTAACCAATTCGCCGGCGGAGATGCAGCGCTATCTTGGTAAAATTTCAGGGCCTTTGCTGGATCGTATCGATCTGCATATAGAAGTTACCCCTGTTCCCTTTGAGAAATTGTCGGACGACCGCAAGGGGGAAAGCAGCCTGCTTATCAGGGAGCGTGTGAGAGCAGCTCGTATGCTTCAGACGCAACGCTTTGTAGATGTAAACGGAGTGCATTACAATGCGCAAATGAGCACCAAACAACTGCGCACATTCTGCCCTTTGGATCGTACCTCTAAGGAACTGCTTCAAAATGCCATGGAACAATTGCAACTCTCTGCAAGGGCCTATGACCGTATCTTAAAAGTAGCCCGTACCATAGCTGATCTGGAAAACAAAGACGAATTACTTCCGGAACATATCGGAGAGGCCATCCAGTACCGTAGCCTGGATAGAGAAGGATGGATGGGGTAGTGCAGTAGGCAGTTGGCAGTGAACAGTAGGCAGTAATCAGTGAACAGTAATCAGTGAACAGTCTAACCGTCTAAAAATCCAGCCATCTAACCGTCTGACCATCTATCCATCCAACAGTCTAGCAATCTAACCATCCAACTATCTAACAATCTAACCATCCAACCGTCTAACAATCTAACCGTCTAGCCATCCAACTATCTAACGATCTAACCGTCCAACCATCTATCCATCTAACGATCTCACAATCCAAAAAATCTATCCGAACTTGAAAAGTAATTCTGTATTATCTTAAATAGATTTTCTTTAATTTTAGCTGGATGTTGATAAAAACACCGGAACATATAATAATCAACGGATTAATGGGTTTAATATCCAAAAGTCCTGTCTCATTTCTTATCCGGACGAAAGCTATTTTTGCCCATGTACCGATTTAAAGTCTTCGCTGGCCTGGCGATTTTGTTTCTATTCCTACTTGTTCTGACGTCAAGTGGTAATGACTCTGTTTCAGCCACTCATTCTTCAACAGAAACCTTAGATGAAAATACCTATACATCTGTAAAACAATATAATAGGTTTCTTGATAAAGAAATGCAATTTGCCTTGCAACAGGCCATTGACTCTTATTTTAGTAAGGCCATAACATCCGGCGAAGTTGTGGGTGCCGGTGTAAGTATTGTAAAAGGGAAACAAGTGCTACTGGCTAATGGATTCGGAATACGAGATGGCAGTACAGGCAAGAAGGTAGACGGACAAACGGTCTTTCGACTGGGTTCGCTTTCAAAAGGATTTACAGGGGTGCTTGCAGCAGATCTAAAAGCTGAAGGAAAGTTGAGCTGGGAAGACAGAGTTAGTGACTTCATTCCTGAATTTGAGTTAGGAGATCGGGAGAATACCGAAAACATCACTCTGGCCCATTTGTTGTCACATACCTCAGGAGCACCCTATCACAGCTTCACAAATCTTGTTGACGCCGGCCTGGCTCTCGACGAGATCGCAGGCCGATTTACTGAGGTACAACCCATAAGCAAGCCTGGGGAACTGTATAGCTATCAAAATGCGCTATTTGCACTTTCCGGGGAAATGATGGAGAAGGTTACCGGGCAGGAGATTACCACATCCCTGGAAAAACGCTTTTTTAATCCGCTTGAAATGTGTGCGACCACAATGGACTTTGAGGCACTAAGGAAGACAGAGAACAAAGCCAAACCACATGTCAGAGCCCGGCGTGGGTGGAGATCCGGGAAGCTAACCAACTCCTACTATAATGCCGTTGCTGCCGGAGGAATCAATTCCAATGCAGAGGATATGGCCAAATGGATGCAGCTTTTACTCGGACACCGTCCTGATGTAATGACACGAGAAGCCTTACAGGAAGCCTTTACCCCATTTATTGAGATACCCGGGCGGCATAAATACTATCAGCGTTGGCCGGGATATACAGCCTCGTATTACGGTTTTGGCTGGAGGATTCATAGATACCGGTCCGGTAACTCAGAGATCGAAAACACCATGTGGCACCACGGGGGAAGTGTTAACCGCTTCCGCAATGAAATAGGGCTCTTTCCCGAGGAAGACCTCGGTATATGCGTACTGCTAAACAACCAATCCAGGATAGCACAGCACGTGATCACTGACCTCTACAATATTGTTCAGGAAGTCATTCGGGTCCATACGAGCGAAAAACCACTTAATCAGTTGGCAGTGGGCAGTGAGCAGTGAGCAGTAAACAGTGAACAGTAATCAGTAATCAGTGAACAGTCTAACCATCTAACCATCCAACCATCCAACCATCCAATGTACCAATGTATCAATGTGAAAATGTATCTATGCGGTAATTTGAAGATTTGGTAATTTTAAAGTGAACTAATGGAAATATGTAACTGTCTAAATATCTAACAGTCTATATGTCTGAAAATCCATCCATCTAACTATCTATCAGTCTAGCCATCTAATAATCTAAAAATCTAATGGTCCAAAAGTCTGGCTGTCTAAGAATCTATCCGTCTAACTGTCCACCCGTCCGCCCGTCTAACCATCCAACCATCTAAAAATCCATCCGTCTAAAAACCTCCATTTATCTCATTTTCTCTATATTAGAGAGGTTAGAGTGATTTGTTCCAGTGGAAATCCAGGTCCTTTTAGTCCATTAAATAGCCTGAGAATTTCCCGATCTTACTAAGGCAGAATCAATGGCTCGGAAGCTAAATATGTTTGGGATTTATGCTCTGGAGGATAAAGATGTCATGCTTGATCTTTCAGCACATCTGGACGATTTGAGGGGCACTTACGATTTGAATTTATGGCTTGAAGATGCTGTAATTCCGGGAGAACCCTGGCAATTCCACTTTGAATCACGCGCCAGCCATACGGAAGTATTCGTGCTTCTGCTGAGTGAAGCATTTATGAAGACCGGCTTTATGCGCCAGCCGGAGTTCAAGCTGGTGATGGACAGGCAAAAGGAACAAAAGTCTGTGGTCATTCCAATACTCCTGGAGCAGTGCGACTGGGACGAGGAATTCGATTTAGGGGACTATCAATTTTCGCTAAAGGACTTACCCCTTTTACCGGAGGAGGGTCAACCTTTAAAGGAATGGGGCTCGCTTGAAGAGGCATATGGCAATATTGCATCTGGCATAAATTCGATCATCAAAGATCTTGTAGAACATTTAGACCAAAAGCGATCCAAAAAGAAAAGGGCAAAAAGCGAAGAATCGGGACAGGTAGCCATAAGTTTTGATCCCGCAGAAAATAAGGCAAACGATATGGAAGAAAACAGTGAATCACAGCAAGAAATTGGCCAGAAGGCCAGCTCAAGAGAAGAAGCCGAAGCCAGAAGGAGGGCAGAAGTAGCCAAACGAATCAGGGAAGCGGCGGAGGCCTCTGCAAGAAGAAGGGAAGAGGAGGACAGGCTTTGGGAAGAGGCCCTGGAGAAGAGACGTCTTGAAAAGGCAAGAAGGATAAGGGAAGAAGCAGCCCTGGCTGACCAACAGCCCGAGACGGAAAATGGGTTCAGAGAGGAACATGCAACTGTAAAAAGCAAAAGGGCGGAACGTAAGAAAAGAAGCCGTTCTGCCAAAGTAGCCAAAAGTGATATTCCAGAAACAAAAAGACCTGAAAAGACCTCAGTTACCGCGCCTTCTACCACTCCAGCTCAGGCGAAAACTAAAGTGGAGTCGAGCGGGGAGAAGCCGGAAAAAGCATCAGAGGCTTCAAATATTTTCACAAAAAGGAACATCATCCGGGCGGCAATGGGGGCTGTATTCGTAGTTTTGATCATCTGGCTTTTTTCGCTTTTTGGCAACAGTACAGAAAATGAAGCTCCGGAAGCCGCGGCTACTAATGAAACGAAAGTGGAGGCGACAGACAATTCAGAAAGTGCTGATGAAGAATCCGTAACGCTCACTGAGGCTGCTGTAACTTTTGCTGTGGGCGACTACCACCAGGAAGGCATTATTTTTGAACTCAACACAGACAATAATACCGGCAAGATCGCGCATCTTGATGATGCCGGCCCCATGCCCTGGCAGGATGCCAATAAAATTGACGAGCAACTAGGGGCAGGCTGGAGACTTCCTTCCTTTGAAGAATTGCAAAGCATGTACAATAGCATAGGGCAGGGGGCTGATAATAAAGGGGAGTTTACCAACGGACTCTATTGGAGCTCCACTCCTTTTGAAGAGCATCAGGCTCGGCTATTGAGATTTCTCGATGGTAACACTTCTTATCATTACAACCGGCATGTAGAACACCGTAGCTACAGGGTGAGAGCGATTAAGGATTTTGGATGGTAGGGATGATAGTTATGAGTTGTGAGTTATGAGTTATGAGTTATGAGTGTTTGATGCTAAAACCTTAAACCTGGATAACGCGGATTTCCACCAAAGGCGGACAAGGTGTAATCTGTGCTTGTTTGTCACGTGCATAAAACTTATTACTAGTCTTTTTGAACGATGAGCTTAAGGCCTACAAGTATAATCCGAACTAATTTTATCCTTAGATGTATTGTTGCTTGATGTTCTTTTGTCTTGAAACAAAAGAACCAAAAGTTCAAGAAGGTTTTATAGGAAATTATTGCCTTTGGCGATAACGCTCAAATTGCCTGCGCTCCATGCTCTTTTCCGCCTGGTTAGCTTCTTCTATAAATCAGTATTCTAACCCGAACGGCGGAACGCACTTCCGCTTGCAGCACCGCTATTTCTTAAAAACCTTCATTTTAAAATCTTCAGTCCAATTGAGAGTCCTCCTTCTCCGAAGTATAAGCGAAGAAAGCTTCGTAATGGTACCCTACAGGATTTATGCCTGTAGGGCGAAGTTTCTGAACTGGTTTTGTTTGCCCGACCGACAGGAGGGTAATGCAAAAATACATATGGAGAAGGCATCCTTTTTCCATTGCTTTTACTGCATCCGACGAGCCTGATAAATATCAGGAGAGAGGAATGCATAGCAAAAAGCAATAAGAAAGCCGATCATCCGGGCTGATTGATTCTATTTATGGATTTACCACGAGATACAATCTCGCGGTAGCGGAGGGTTGGGCTGTATTTCAACCTCCATGAAAATCCACGCTTTATAAAAGTCTAACTTAAAGTCTTAGAAAGTTTAACCTAAACTCTTGATGAGATGAACTTAATCTTTTGAAGAGATGAACTTAAAGTTTATTCGAGTTTGGAGTTGAGAGTGATTATAATGCTTAGTCTTAAGTTTTTATAGAATATGCATGTCTATCCTACCTGTAGGTAAACACTGCGATTATTGAAGTTCAGAAATTATATTGCGATACTTTGGGCAAACAGTTATTGCGATTTAGTTTCATATCTATCAAGTAGATCTTTTAAATCTTTACTAACTCCTTCCAGCAAAGCGGCATTATTAGGATTAATATACTGTCTATCCATCCTTATCCTATCCACTTTTGCTGGAATATCTTGAGGCGGATTTTCAAAATAATCAGGAATTCTACTAAAAAAAAAAGTCTCTTATTGTCACAAGTTTAATTCTAAGATTTTTGTGGTAATCTAAAATGAGCTCTTCGATTTCTTTGTTAAGTTCCTCCGATTCTTTGTCCATAATATTCCTCATTTCTCTATTTAATTTCCCCATGTCAGATGTGTCAGCCATGATTTTGTCTTTTAAAGGCCTATAACGATTTGAAATTTTCTTTTTCTTTTTGCGATAGGCTTCGATTTTAGAATCAAGCGTTTGGATTTGTTCATTAGCCAAGGCAATTAATTCGGACTGAGTTAGTTTTTCTAACGCCGTGGTTTCTAGTTTTAATTGTTCTTCGGGTATTTCAAAGTGATCTTGGACTTCCTCTTTTGGTAAGTAATTATCCTGAAACCAACCACCGTGTATATGCCAATATTCTTCGCCCTCCATTTTCGTTATTGTCTCTCTAGTAATGAAAGGTGATTTATGGCTCATTATGATTTTGTTCCTGCTCTGATCATATAGCTTGGATTCATGTTCCCATTGAGAAATTCCAATATTTTCATAGAATAGCACAAAGGAATGCTGATAATATTTTGCATTATTAGTTTGAATTTCAATATAAAAACGTCTCCATTTTTTTCCTTTTAGGTTTTTTATGGTCCCTAATTGTTGATAGATATTGGGTAGGATTTGCCTTGGATAAAAATTTTGGACATGGTCGTTCTCATGTATAGCAGGTCCGCGAAGATTCTGATTAAATATTTCCTTAGATGTGTAGTAGAATTCGGATACGACTATGTTCGTAATATAGGTAGGGGCATCACCGTCTATCCTAGTGTAAATCGAAAGTTCGTTTGGTGAACTAAATTGGTCAAAATAGATTAAGAATGGCTGGTTACTACCTTTTGTGAAATTCTTTATCGTTTTTGATAAGGCCAAATTGGATTCTGTCAATTTTCGAGTCTTCTTAGAAATTCTATTAGTACTAGTCGCAATATCTTCGATGTCACAGGCAATATTTTCAATTCTTCTATTTAGTTCTTCATTTATAAGCCCTACAGAATTAATTTTTTCATTCAGAGAAATTATTTTTTCAGTTTTACCGCGACTATCATTTCTAAACTTAATAGTCATGTAAATTCCTATTCCAGAGCCAAATGCAACCATACCCCAGCCTAAGATGCCCCATATCACGTCCCCCATAATCTTAATATTTTGAACACGCTTTTTAATAAGAAATGATTTTTAGTTGTCATAGATAAAAACTCCCATTTTACATCCATGAAATTCAGCAAAGCCCTAGAATTTGAAGAGATAAAGTGTCGAAAATGGAACCGATAAGATTAAAAACGGAATAGATACAGGGCCATTATAAAATTAAGATTTATCTTTCAATTCCCGTACGATTATCAAATAAAATTGTATCTTAGTTTCATCACCGTCGGTGATACACTTCCCCCATTTTTTTACGATCGCTTTTTAAGCAATTGCTGTTTAAGTTAAACCCTTAAAAGATTAAGCTATGCGTGGTTTTAAGTTGGCTCTGTGCTTTGGGATATTCCTTTTGATGAGCTCCTGCTATTCCATTCGTTTCCAGGTTGATAACGGCCAATGGGAACCTGCGGATACAGAACGGGAAGATGCCTATGCCGGTTATAATGTCCACACCCTGGATACCGTGGTGAGTCGGAAACTTACCACTGGAGATCACTATTTCAATATTTCGGACTGCCCTTCAGGGGCACTGCACACTGTGGAATACCGCAGCAGTTTTGGAGGCATTCTCTTGAATGCGATCACCTTTGGAAGGAAGAAAAAGGTGAAGATCAAATACGTCTGTATCAAAGAAAACAGTATGTAATATGGCAACAACAACGATACAGGATCGCACCCGCTGGGATACCCTGCACAAAAATGGCCCATTTCCCCTAAAGTTCTTCCTGACCACGAAGCTGGAGAAGAACAGTTCCGGACTTAACGATTTTGAAAAATACAACGACGCGGCCGCGGAGATACAGAAACTGATCAAGCAGGCCGCGGACTCACATCAGCGCTTTAGGGCCATTGGATCCAAATGGTCCATGTCCAATATTGCCCATGCGGAAGACCGCATGCACTTCAATAGCTTTATGAACCTGAAGTTTCCCATCTTCGAAGGGGAAATGCACGAGGATTCCACTTACGAACACAGCAATCTGTTCTTGTTCCAGTGCGGGAATCAGATCAAGGAGATCTCCCGATTCCTGGAAAGGCGGGGAAAATCTCTGAAAACCTCAGGTGCCAGTAATGGCCAGACCATTGCGGGCTGTATTTCTACCGGCGTGCACGGATCCACCATAGACGTGGGTTCTGTTCAGGATTACGTAGTTGGGCTCAACCTGATCGTGGGGCCCCGGCCTAAAGATGTAATCTACCTGGAACGTGCGTCCAAACCGGCCCTGCGCGATACTTATATCCAGAATTTCCAAGCCAGGATCATTCGGGACGATGACACCTTCAATGCTGCCTTGGTAGGTCTTGGTTCGATGGGCTTTATTCACGGGGTGGTCATTGAGGCTGAAAACCTTTATTTGCTGCATAGGTTTGTAAAGAAGATAGACAAGGCCAGGGCGCTTGAGCTTGCAGATACCCTGGACTTCAGTGGTTTTGACCCTCAAATTCCTGGAGCGGATTTCAATGGGGTCCGGCCGTTTCACTACAAGGTGTTCACGAACCCTTATAGCGATGAAGACAAATACCCGGTAGAATTCATTTACAAAATCAAATATTACGAGAATTATAAGGCGGATTTTGGAAATCCCATACCCTTTCAAAAAGAGTTTGTCTACCTCGATCTCATTTACCTGTTTATCAAGATCGCGGAAAAGCTTCCAAAATCCATTCCTAAGCTGATCAACTTGCTTAAATCCTCTATTTTACCCAAAGAAGAAAAAACAACGGTAGGCAAATTGTCAGAGATTTTCTGGGATGCCGGGTATCAGGGCAGGGCTTTCGCCTGTTCCTTTGGTGTAGATCATACCCATTCTTCAAAAGCTTTGGAGTTATTGGCCAAGCTTACAAGAGATAATCCGGTTCCAGGGATCTTTGCTATGCGGTTTATCAAGAAATCCGAGGCTACCCTGGCCTTTTCAAGGTTTCCATTTACCTGTATGGTTGAGATAGACGGAATTCAGTGGAGCGACAAGGAAAAGATCATAAGTCTGCAGGAATACTCCAAAAAGATGATCGAGGTTTTAAAAGACAACAATATTCCCTTTACCATTCATTGGGGGAAAAACGCGGCCTGGGATTTCCCTGGTTTGGTAGAGCATATGTTTGGAGAGGATGTGAAGAAGTGGAAGAAAGTTCGGGAAGAATTGCTGACAGTACCCATGCAGGAGGTGTTTTCCGCACCATTTCTGGATACAACAAAACTATCTGAGCCTCTGCCAAATACGGAAGATCTGATTGTTTAGCAACTATTTTTTGGCTTCCACTACCAGGGTTTGTACATCGTAGAATTCCCTGGGGTATTCCCCACGTCCGTTTCCTTCCAGTCCGGTAAGTTCAGTGAATTCGCTCTCACTAACCTCTTTGCGGACTATAGGGTTAAAGCCAAATTTTCCGATCAGGTCTTTCAAACTCCCGAAACTATGGATCACCTGATGCCCCCAGTCCCGGTAAAAATTATTGATCACAAAGATGTTAGAATGTTCGTTTTCGCCCAGTACCTCATGGATCTCCGGGCAGGCATCTTTCATGGAATATGAGATATACTCCTTTAATACAGGCGCTTCAGGACGGTTATATAATTCCTGTAGGAAGCCTATATGCGGAATGGCCATACGCATGGTACCGCCTGGTCTTAGTACGCGATAACATTCGGCCAGCATATTGCAGGAATCCTTGAACTCAAGGTGCTCAAAAATATGTTCTGAATAAATAAACTCAAAAGTGTCATCCGCGAATGGAAAACGGATACTGGCATCGAGGTAAACCACTTCTTCCTTTTTGGTGTTAGGGGGGTATCTGTCTGTATTTAACCAGCCAGGAAGTACGTTTCGTCCACTGCCTATATTGAGTTTTGGGCTTTGGGAGTTTTTGAGGTATTTGCGGATCAATCCACCTGATCTTGACCTTTTTACCCTGGTCTTCAGGTATTGGTAATACTCAAAAGGAGCTGTTTTGAGGAACTTCAGCAGCAATTTTTTCATAGTTCAATGAATGAAGACTTCCGAATTTAAGGAATAAAAGCCCGGTGCAAAAGTATTCTCTTTGAAATGCCGCTTTTTGGCCGCTAATCGCCATTTTCAGTAATCACGTTTTCCAGAACCTGCCATACATTCTGTGCCAGTATCCTTTGGCCTTCCGCGGTAGGGTGGATGCCGTCTTCCTGGTTCAGCTCGGCTATTCCCCCCACATCCTTAAGCAGGAAAGGAATAAGGTGTAAATCGTTCTTTTCTGCCAAATCCGGAAAAATTGAACGGAATTCACTGGTATATTCAGGTCCCATATTGGGTGGTATCTGCATCCCGGCCAGAATGATCTCCGTTTCAGCATTTTCCTTGCGTACGGCCTCTATGATAGCCTGGAGATTACCTCTTGTTTCCGTCAGTGGAATACCTCTCAGCCCGTCGTTCGCGCCGAGTTCAAGTACAAATACATCCACCTGCTGAGTCAGCAGCCAGCTAAGACGGTTTTTTCCCGCCGCGGTGGTTTCTCCGCTAAGCCCGGCATTGATCACTTTATAATTGAGTTGAAGGGAATCTATGATCTCCTGAATGACCGCCGGAAAAGCCTCGTCCGGTTCCAGTCCCATCCCGGCTGTCAGGCTATCGCCAAAGAATAAAATCACTCCGGAATCCGCATCTGTTTCGGAACTCTCTTCAGTGGCAGACTGTCCCTCTGTTCCGGATACTGTGCTCTCCGATTCCTTCTTTGTTGCATTCCCGCATGAAATAAGCAGGAAGAGCCCCAATAGATAACAAAACTTTAACATCACTCTCATAAGACAACGGGCTAAAATCCAAATACAATTCTTTATTTTTCCTCCTTTTAAGAATCAATACTTTCAAAAGGAGGAGATGTCAAAGATATTAAACGTACAGCATCTGGAGAAGAGCTATCAAAGCGGATCCAACACCTTAAAGATTTTGAACGACATTTCCTTTACGATAGAAGAAGGAGATACCTTCGCCATTGTGGGCCCATCAGGTAGTGGAAAAACCACCTTACTGGGGCTTTGCGCGGGACTTGATACACCGGATTCGGGCATAGTGGAGTTATGCGGAACGGATCTCGGAACGCTTAATGAGGACCAAAGGGCGCTGCTGCGAAACGAAAAAGTGGGGTTTATTTTTCAGGACTTTCAGCTGCTGCCAACGCTGACAGCCCTGGAAAACGTGGCGGTGCCTTTGGAACTCATGGGAGCATCGTCTGCGGATAAGGTGGCCTTGGAATTACTCGAAAAAGTTGGCCTTGCACAGCGTAAGGACCATTATCCCAGGCAGCTTTCCGGAGGAGAACAACAGCGGGTCGCCCTTGCAAGGGCTTTTGCGAATAAACCGGCCATACTTTTTGCTGATGAACCTACCGGGGATCTTGACATGGAGACCGGGGAAAAGGTGATAGAACTGCTCTTTGACCTGAACAAGGATGCAGGTACTACATTGGTCATGGTTACCCATGATCTGGATCTAGCGGCACGAAATCAGCGGGTACTGAATTTGAAGGGTGGACAGATCAGCAGCATACAAACCGCGGTTTAGGTATGGATATCCGAAGAAAGTACAAAACCAAGGCCGGAACGCGCTGGCTGCTCAAGATGGCCTGGCGGGATGGCAAGGCCAGTGCCAGGAAGCTATTTCTTTTTATGGCTTCCATTGTAATGGGTATAGGAGCCCTGGTCTCTATTCAGTCCTTTGGTGATAATCTGACGGATAATATTTCCCAGCAGTCCAAATCCCTGATGGGAGCAGACTATATCATTGATAGCAATCACCCACCAAACGAAAAGGTTGCCGGCATTATAGACTCCCTTGGAGGTGAAGAAGGAAAAGAGATCAGCTTTGTTTCCATGGTAGCTTTTCCCAAAAACGGGGCGACAAAACTGGCGCAGGTGAGAGGAATAGCCGGAGATTTCCCCTTCTACGGAAGTCTGGAAACTGAACCGGAAGAAGCCGGTTCCCTGTATCAAAGCACCGGGAAAGTCCTGGTAGATGGTACCGTTATGCTGCAATACCGCCTCAAACCGGGAGATAGTATAAAGATCGGGACTTCCACCCTGGAAATAGCCGGCTCCCTGAAAATGGTTCCGGGAAGGTCTGCAATCTCCAGTAGTATTGCTCCAGCGATATTTATGCCCTACGACCTTATTGAAGCCACGGGATTATTGCAGCGCGGTAGCCGCGTAAATTACAGTTACTATTTTCTGGCCACGCCTTCCATGGACCTGGAGAAGCTCTACGAAGATCTTGACCCTGTACTTGATGCCGAAGGCGCAGATATGGACACGCATCTGGATACCAGCCGTAATATGGGACGTAGTTACTCGAATTTCGGTAAGTTCCTCAACCTTGTGGCCTTTATAGCGCTTTTACTGGGTTGTGTGGGTATCGCCAGTGCTATACACATTTATATACGCGAGAAGCTATCGGATGTTGCGGTTCTTAAGTGCATTGGAGCCACCAGAAAGCAAACCTTCCTTATTTATCTCCTACAAATAGCAGTGCTCGGTATTTTTGGTGGGATCGCTGGGGCGGCTCTGGGCATAATGGTACAGCAACTGGCACCTTTGCTTCTGCAAGATCTGCTTCCTGTGGATATTGAGATCTCCATTTCCGGAACGGCTGTACTCACAGGCGTATTGCTGGGGTTCTTTATGGCGGTTTTATTCGCGCTGTTACCATTGGTAAAGACCTGGTTCGTTTCGCCACTTCATGTGTTGAGGGCAGTTGAAAGACCAGGGCGGAGTTCACTTGGGGTAAGGCTTGGAATCATTGGCTCAATATTCTTCTTCATTTTGCTCTTTTCGTTCTGGTTGCTGGACGATATCAATTATTCCGTAGCCTTTGTACTTGGCATACTGGTGACTTTCGCGCTCCTGGTAGGACTGTCCAGCCTTCTAATGCGAATGCTAAAGAATTACTTTCCTTTGAAATGGGGTTTCTGTACCCGCCAAAGTATCAGGAATCTGCACAGACCTAACAATCAGACCACTACTTTGATCCTTGCCATAGGCGTCGGGACTTTTTTGATCAGTACGCTGTACTTTACCAAAGACATTTTATTATCCAAACTCACAGTAGATCGGAATGAAGAAAGCCCGAATATCATATTGCTCGATGTGCAGCGAACGCAGACCGAAGAGGTGGCCGATGCCATATTACCCAAGGGTCTGCCTGTAATAGACAATATACCTATCATTACCATGAGGGTCCATGGAATAAACGGTCAGACGATCAGTGAGATCAGAAAAGACAGCACTTCCAGGGTAGGAAGATGGGTTATGAATCACGAATTTAGAGTGACTTACCGCGATTCCCTGATCGCTTCTGAAACTGTAAGGGATGGCACCTGGACAGGAAGCGTAAGTTCAGATACCCTGGTTCCTATTTCTGTAGCCGAAAACTTTGCGAACGATGCCAGGGTAAAAGTAGGGGACAGGGTAGTGTTCAACGTACAGGGTGTGCTTATCAATACCCTTATTGGTAGCATACGGGAAGTGGATTGGGGACGTCTGCAATTGAATTTCTCGGTGGTATTTCCGGAAGGGGTTCTGGAAAAAGCGCCCCAGTTCAATGTATTGACCACAAATGCCCCGGACGAAGCTACTTCGGCCAGTTTGCAGCGTGAACTGGTTCGAAAATTTCCGAATGTATCCATTATAGACCTCAGACAAATGCTCAATATCATTGAGAACATTTTGAACAAGATCTCCTGGGTGATCAATTTTATGGCACTCTTTAGTATTCTTACTGGTATTGTGGTACTTATTGCTTCTGTGAGAACGAGCAAATATCAACGGGTCCGGGAAAGTGTAATGTTACGGACTATCGGAGCAAGAGGAAGGCAAATTCGCAAAATTACCTTGCTTGAATATGTTTTCCTGGGTGTTTTGGGAAGCTTTTCCGGAATAGTGCTCTCGCTGGTCAGCAGTGTTCTGCTTGCGCGTTTTGTCTTCGAGGTTCCTTTTGTACCTTCCGTTATTCCTTTTATAGTGCTCTTACCTGCTATAGTTACCCTTGTAGTTCTAATAGGCTTGGCTAACAGCAGAAGTGTTATCCAGAGTCCTCCTATGGAGGTACTTAGGAAAGAAGTAAGCTAAATGCTATAGTGTTATCAGGCCTTGAAAAGCAGAATGTATATCGCCCAAAGAATACAGAAAGCACAAAAAGTATATAGCATAAACGTCGTTGTAGTGGTCTTGTTTTTCATAAGATTTGTGTTTTATCGTTAAACGCGGGCATCGTAAAAATAACAATGTTGTGCCTATATACGGTTCAAAACCCGGTTATCAGGCCGTAAAATCGATGAAGCGTCAATTTCCTCTTTGAAAGTAGCTTTGCGGAAAGGTTTTTTACAGAAAATTCTGCTTTTTACTTACTCATGACCGTAGAGAGTGCTTTTCTAAACCTTTCCATGTCAGGCATGGTACCCGTACTGATACGGGCCCAATCCAATAGGGGTGGGAAAGGCCTTCCGATAATCACTTCCTCTTCCTTCATCGCCGCGATCAGCTGGTCTATGGGCCTTCCGCTTTTAAAGAACACAAAGTTCGTATGGGAAGGAATATAGCTTAAACTCAGTGAATCCAGGGTCTGGTAGATATGTTTCTTGGCCTCCGCGTTCTTGGCAAGGCTGAATTTGTAAAAACTATCGTCTTTAAGGGCTTCCTTAGCCGCTTCTATGGCCAAAATATTGGTATTTGCCATGATGGTCGACTTAAGTTTTGTAGCTATTTCGGGTTTTGCGATCAAATACCCGATACGCAGGCCTGCAAGTCCAAAGACTTTGGAGAAGGTTTTGGATACGATGATATTATGCCCTTCTTTGATGAATTCGACCATAGAGGGATAATCTGGCTCCATAATATAGTCGTAATAGGCCTCATCACTAAAGATTACCGCTTTTTCATGGAATGAACTACAGAAGTCCTTTAGTTTGTCACCGTCCAGTAATGTTCCGGTAGGGTTATTTGGATTACAGATATATACCAGGCCGGTTTTAGCGTTGATCTTTTGCCCCATGGCCTCCAGATCGTGCTGCAACTTGTCGTTTAGGGGTACGCGATGTACTTTAGCTCCAAAATTTTCGGCATAGCGCATAAGGGCCTGGAATGTGGGGTCTGCGGCGATGATCTCACGTTCTCCCATTCCATAGAGCATACCTGCAGCCCGTAGTCCCTCCGTAGAGCCACCGCAAACCACTATATGGTCTTTGGTTACACCCTCTTTTTCCGAAATAGCCTCCACAAGGGTCCTTAGCTTAGCGAAAGGGTATCTGCACGCCTCGTCAAAAGTGTTGGAAAGTATGGCTCTTATCCGCTTGGATGGGCCGTAGGGGTTCTCATTGGCATTCAGTTTGGCCGGCCTGTGCAGTATTGATGGTCTATCATCAATTTCGAGTGCCATACTCTCAAAGCCACCCAGCAGGGCAAACCCACTGCTTAATCCAAATGTCTTTAGCCACTGTCTTCTGTCTGTAGTATTCATAATGCCCCGTTTTAGAAAAATATTAGATAAGATACGACAATAGGGGCGTAGGCCAATGGATCAGTACAGATTTCTGAACTTAAAGGATATTGGAAACATTGGACTTCCTATACTGTGGAAAAAAATACTAACTTTAAGATATACAGAATTTTCTACCGTATATACAGAATTTTCGTCTAAACAAACATAAACCAGGATTTTTGACTTGCTCATGCTGTAATTTTAAATGAGCCCTTGTCAGCTAACACCTGCTTGTTGTTACAAAATTTAATTCCTATTTAGCCATGACCTCCAGAGCAATCCCTGTGAATACATTTAGAGAATCTATGTTTAAATCGTTGAAATACAATATTTTAACTGCACTTACTTCAATTTTTGTATTAAGCTGTGCCAGTATTTATGACCACTACACTTTTACGGAAACCCTGAATACCAAAGTACAGGTAGAAAGACTTATTCTAAACTCTAAGGAACCATTTGCCGATCATAGGACCGAGGTAGACGCCCTAAAGAATCAGATGCAAAAAATGATGCTTTACGAGCAGTCGAAAAATAAAAATCAGATAACCCAGAAAATGTGGAATTACATGAATCGCGAAGATTCGGCCATTCAGGATTTCCTAAGGACATGGGAAGCCCAGGGCACTATGAGCGAGGTATTTACGGAGGAATTTTCCCCTCAGATAACAAAAGCCTTCGATCTGATGGTGGATTACGAATCGAAAAAGACCAAGGCCTCGGAAAACGCGATTCTCTCCTTTATAAACAACCTTTAGAAAGATAGTCATGGATTTTGAAAAACTGTACAAGGAACTTAAGACCGAGATAGGGTCTATGATCAAAGACAAATTCGGTGAGGAAAGTCAGGCTATCAGCGATGAGGTTTCCGGATTTGTGGACGACTCCAAGGACAAGCTAAAGCGATGGGCCAAACTCTTTGCCGAAGGCCATATTTCCAAGGAGGAGCTAAATCTGTTGTTAAAGAGTCAGAAAGACCTTTTTGTCATACAGTCATTGCATAAGGCCGGAGTATCTAAGATTGCTCTGGGGCACTTTAAGAATAAGATAGTCACCTTGATATTTACCAAGTTGATCGCCTTTATCTGAAGCATTCCCCAGCTATCCCGGTAGTTTTCGGACTACCGCGGTTTTACTGATTGTGACAACCCCCTAAACCCCTAAAAACGCGTATCATGATCAAAGATTGGTATAAAAAAGAGCTGTCCATCAGCAGCCTGCAAAAGCGAAATGGTTCCACAAACAGGAAAAAAGATGTCATGAAGATCCAGTCCTGGCTTAATCTCTATTCTATCGGGAATCCCCTTAGTAGCACTGCTACAGGAATTGACGGGGATTTTGGCCCGGCTACGGAGAAAGCGGTAAAGAATTTCCAGAAAGCCGAAGGGATGAACCAAACAGGTACCGTAAGCCATGCCCTGTTTGCCAAGCTATGCAACCCGCTTCGCGAGGCTTTTGAGCAACCGCTTTCCGGCAGTAGTTTCAGGGAACTCGTATTAGAAGTCGCGGAAAATCACCTCAAAAATCAACCTTACGAATTGATCATCAAGGGCCAGTCCAATAGCGGACCGTGGGTAAGAAGTTATATGGATGGAAATGACGGTTCTCCCTGGTTCTGGTGTATGGGTTTTGCCCAGGCTATAGTGGATCAGGCCGCATCTGCGATAGACAAGAGATTCACCGGGCTTATGCCGAAGACCTATAGCTGCGATACCGTAGGGACTACAGGATTGAACAAGGGACTGCTTACACGCTACCAGACCTTGCGGAGGCAGCCGGAGCGCATAGAACCCGGAGATATTTTTTTACTGCAAAAATCCCGCTTTGATTGGGTGCATACCGGAATAATCACCAGAAGAATTGGGGATATCATTGAAACCATTGAGGGAAATACCAACAACGAAGGTTCCAGGAACGGTATCGCCGTAATGAAAAGGGTTAGGAATTACCGAAAATCCAAGATAGACGTTTTCTCGGTCGCGCCTCTGGCCTGAAATTTATCCAGGTCTAATACAGGGTGTTGGAGACCAATATGGTCAGGATAAGCAACACCATGGCAAAATTAACGGTGATCGCAATGATCTTTTTTTCATTGGTGGGTTCGTCCATTCCCTTGATGATAAAGATGGAGCCGAAAATTCCCAGGACTCCGGATACCACTATCGGCAGTCCAAAGAGGATGCGTGAGATTTCCGGTTTAATATTGACCATGATCGTCAAAGCGGCAAAGGTCAATAGAATAAGAATAAGCTTGCTCACCTGATAGGATCGCTCGGTATAACTTTTATTTGCTTCCATTGCTCCGGGGTTTTAGAAGTTAGTTTCAAATCACCTTGATATTTGCTCTCAGCCCCTCTATTATGCCCATAATGTTTTGTACCGTTTCCTGTAGGTAGTGTTTTATGATGATATGCGGTATTCTAATCGTTGTAAATCCGTTCTGAAACGAATGCATGGTCTCCTCCAGATCGTTCATCGCTTGCTCATGGGTCAGCATCTGATATTCCGTATCGATCTCGATGTTTAGCTTTACCCTGGAAATCGCGAGGTCAACGGATCTTTTCCCGTCCCACCATTCCAGCATAGGGTTTTCACCGGCCGATTTCAAACCGTAATACAGCTTAACTGCCTCAACAGGAGTATTGTTTTTGCGCATAAGTCTTTCCATACGAAGTCTGTGATGCTCACAAAGCTCCACGTTGAACATCTCGATGGATTTCCTATGGTCTATGTAACTTAACTCCTTACCACATTCCACACATTTCATTCAGTAGGTTAATTTTGATTTGGGATACTAATAACCCTGGCTTTTGAGGAATATTATATTCTCTCGACGTATGAACCCCCACTTTTAGACGAACTGCAAATTTTTAGACGAACTGCACGATTTATGTTAAAATTTTGGGCAGGGCAGCAGCCAAAAAACCGTCTTTCATCGACCAGGAATTGGTGACGTTATCTGATCAATTCAAGTCTTCAAAAAACCTAAAAACATGCCCTATATGGCTATATTCTCTGCAAAATTCAACAGCCGGGCTTAATTCAGTCTTAAAACCCCCTATATTTACCAGAAGACCTGATTCGATAACAAACACTATATAAGAATGCGAACAAAAATTGGCCCGGGTATACTGGTAGCCGCAGCATTTATTGGCCCGGGTACGGTAACCGCCTGTACTTTAGCCGGGGTAAAATTTGGTACTGCACTCTTATGGGCCATGCTGCTTTCTATTGTAGCCACGGTGGTTTTGCAGGAAATGGCAGCCAGGCTTGGCATCATTACCCAAAAAGGCCTTGCCGGAGTGCTGAAAACAGAACTGACCATACCCTGGTTTAGGAGTCTTGCACTGCTCGTCGTTCTCAGTGCCATCGTTATTGGAAATGCGGCCTATGAGGCCGGTAATATCGGAGGGGCCACTTTGGGGCTGGAAGTGTTCTTTGGTCAGGGATACAGGCAGTTTTATCCCTGGATAATCGGACTAGTGGCCTTCGTTTTACTGTACTTAAGTAGTTATAAAGCCCTGGAAAAGGTCTTTGTTATATTGGTAGGGATCATGAGTGTCTCCTTTTTAACCACGGCCATTATTACAGGCCCGGATATCAAAAAAGTGGCTCAGGGATTGTTCATGCCCGAAGTACCGGAAGGTAGCTTGCTTACCATCATTGCCCTGGTAGGTACTACTGTGGTGCCGTATAACCTCTTTCTCCATGCCTCCCTGGTTAGGGAAAAGTGGAATTCTGCAGCGGGACTGTCTGATGCCCGTAAAGACACCCTGATCTCGGTTTTTCTGGGAGGATTGGTTTCCATGGCTATCATAGTTTCTGCAGCGGCCATTCCCGGAGATCAGTTAGAAAGCGTGATGGACCTGGCAAGGGGCCTGGAACCTTTATACGGCGATGCCGCCAAATATTTTATGGGTGTTGGCCTGTTCGCGGCGGGTGTAACCTCGGCCATCACAGCCCCGCTGGCCGCGGCCTATGTGGCAGGAAGCGTTTTTGGTTGGGAAAAGGGTACGAAGCACTTTAAATTCCGCCTGGTTTGGATACTGGTGCTAATTTCAGGAGTAAGTGTGCTTTCTTTTGATATCAACCCGATCCAGGTGATAAAGTTCGCTCAGGTGGCCAATGGTATACTATTGCCTTTTATTGCTGTTTTTCTGGTCTGGATGGTTAACAAAAAAGGCATAATGGGAAATTATAAGAATGATATCTGGCAAAATATACTGGCCATAACTATTTTGCTTTTGGCCACTGTTCTCGGACTGAAAAGTCTTGTGCAGGTATTTGGAATCTTACAATAATGGAATTTGAGGTAGATCTTAATTGTGACCTTGGAGAGGGTTTAGGAAATGAAGCTGAGCTAATGCCCTACCTTTCTTCCTGTAACATTGCCTGTGGAGGGCATGCGGGGGATGAGGAGACGCTCAGAGAAGTATTACGACTTGCCAGGAAGTACAATGTAAAGGCAGGGGCCCATCCTTCCTATCCCGATCGCGAGAATTTCGGAAGAATATCTATGGTCATAGCACCGGACCAATTGAAGGCCAGTATTCAGGAGCAAGTAGAATTATTTCTCAGGCTTGCCGAACAGGAAGATGTCCCTGTGCATCATATTAAACCACACGGCGCATTATACAATGATATTGCAAAGGGGCAGAAAACAGCAGAGATCTTTTTGAAGGCAATCGAACCCTATAAACAGCAGTCAATGCTCTATCTGCCTTGCGGCTCCAAGGCTGCTGAATTAGCTCGTAAAAGAGGGTTTCGGCTTATGTTAGAAGCTTTTGGAGATCGCAACTATAATGCAGATCTTTCCCTGGTCTCGAGAAAGGACAACCATGCCCTCATAACGGAACCTAAGGCGGTACTTCATCATATGCTACGCATGATAAGATCCGGTGAGGTTTTAACCGTAAACGGAGAGACCGTCAAAATAAAACCAAATACTTTTTGCATACATGGCGATACGCCTTCGGCATTACAAATATTGGTGTATCTTTCTACTGAATTTCCCAAACATCATATTCGTATCAAAAAGTGAATCCTTACGCTATATCTGTTAAACCTTTTGGAGAGGAGGCGGTTCTTATCGAATGGCCAAACCGCGTTGAAGAGGCCATTCTAAAGGATATACTGGAATTCAACAAATATCTTCAGGAAAAACTCCCGGGATCTGGGCGGTGGGAACAGGTTCCGGCCTACAACTCCCTCACCCTGATCAACAATAAAGAAGGGATCGATTTTGAGGATATGAAGAAAAAACTTTTGGGCTGGTACACTGAAAAAAAAGCGGTGGACCCGGCCCCCCGATATCTCTGGACACTACCGGTTTGCTATACCCCGGAATACGGGGAAGACCTCAAGGAAGTCGCGGATCTATTGGATTACAGTGTCGAAGAGCTTATCGCTGAACATACAGCCCATAATTACACCGTATATGGTATTGGTTTTCTTCCGGGGTTTATGTATTTGGGTGGTATTCCCAAAGCACTGGAAACCCCGAGAAGAAGTACGCCAAGGTTAAAGGTCCCCAGTGGTTCCGTTGGTCTTGCCGGGAAGCAGACCGGGATCTATCCCCAGGAGTCGCCTGGAGGCTGGAATATTATTGGGAATTGTCCAATCCCGATTTTTGATGTCACAAAGAACCCTCCCTCATTTGTAAGTGTAGGGGATAAGATTCGCTTTTATAGCATTACCCAAGGGGAGTACGATTTGCGCAAAATAGAAGGCGAGGTCGGGATTTATAAACCGGAAAAGGAACTGCTGGATGATTAAGGTCTTACATACGGGTTTTTTCAGTACTATACAGGATTGGGGGCGCACGGGATATCGGAACAAAGGGGTGCCGGTAAGTGGAGTGATGGACCGCTACTCCGCCGCTATGGCCAATGCTCTATTGGAGAATGAGGAGACCGATGCCCTTTTGGAGATCACCATGACAGGCCCTGTACTTACTTTTGATGCTCCTACCTTTATCGCATTCACAGGAGCTGATCTCCCCGCTACCCTGAATGATAATCCTATCGAGGCTTATCACGTACACAAAGTAAATACAGGAGATACCTTGTCCTTTGGCAAGTTTCGCAGTGGCTTTAGGTGCTATCTGGCTATAAAGGGAGGATTTCTTTCCGAGAAGGTTTTGGGGAGCCGTTCGTTTTACAGACCTATAACTGCCGAAAACCGGATAAAAGCCGGTATGGAACTTCCTTTCCGGACTTATGAGAACTTTACGCCTAAGATCACCACGATCAAAGCGGCCTCATTGTTTGAGGAGACTGAGCTCGATGTCCAGCCGGGACCGGAATACGAGATCCTAAGCGAGAAGCAGCAGAAAGAGCTGCTGGGATCGGAATTTACCATCGCCAAGGAAAACAACCGCATGGCTTATCAGCTCACTCAAAACCTGGATGCGCATTCAGTCAATATGCTTACTTCTGCAACGCTGCCCGGGACTGTTCAACTTACACCCTCAGGTAAGATCATTATCCTGATGTGTGATGGTCAGACTACCGGAGGCTACCCTCGCATCCTTCAATTATCCCAAAGGGCTATTTCTATCCTCTCCCAAAAGAAATTCGGGGATTCCATAGCTTTTCGACTGTATTGACCCCGCCTTGTTCAGTATTGAATATGGGATAAAATAATAAGTTAAATATCTGTTTATCAGTGATTTAATTTAATATTCCTATTATTGAATTTGAACCAACCCTAATTGTTAAAAAAAACAGCTTTTTGAAAGGACTATCTTTGATCGAAAGAGTTTGAATATCTATGTTTTCGAAAGAAATAGCCGCTTAAATGGAATTGAATAAATACAGCAAAAACATTACCCAAAACCCTACCCAGCCAGGATCTCAGGCCATGCTTCACGCGATAGGGCTTACCGAAGATGATCTTAAGAAACCCTTTATAGGGATCGCCAGTACAGGTTACGAGGGAAATCCGTGTAATATGCACCTGAACGATCTGGCTCAGGAGGTCAAAAAAGGGGTCAATGAAGAAGGATTGGTAGGACTGGTATTCAATACCATAGGTGTAAGTGATGGTATCTCCATGGGAACCCTGGGAATGCGCTTTTCCCTTCCTTCAAGGGATCTGATAGCAGATTCCATGGAAACGGTAGTGGAGGCTATGAGTTATGACGGCCTGGTCACTGTGGTTGGCTGCGATAAGAACATGCCGGGAGCCCTTATGGCAATGATTCGGCTAAACCGGCCTTCCATACTGGTATATGGCGGGACCATCGCGTCCGGATGTCTGAAGGACCGAAAGTTGGATATCGTTTCGGCTTTTGAAGCCTGGGGAGAAAAAGTAGCGGGTACTATTGATGAAAAAGAATACAAAGCTGTAATCCAGAATGCCTGTCCCGGTGCAGGAGCCTGTGGCGGAATGTACACTGCTAATACCATGGCTTCGGCCATTGAGGCATTGGGAATGGCGATGCCTTACAATTCTTCTAACCCCGCAACCGGAAAAGAGAAAAAACAAGACTGTATAGATTCGGGCAGGGCGCTTAGGAACCTGATCGAAAAAGACTTGAAGCCAAGCGACATCATTACCCGGAAGTCTTTGGAAAATGCCGTACGCCTTATCACGGTCATGGGAGGTTCTACAAATGCCGTTCTGCATTTCCTGGCTATTGCCAGGGCAGCGGAAATAGATTTTGGCCTGGATGATTTCCAAAAGATAAGCGATACAACTCCTTTCCTGGCGGATCTTAAACCTAGTGGTAAGTTCCTTATGGAAGATGTACACCGTGTCGGGGGTACCCCGGCGGTTCTCCGCTTTATGCTGGAAAAGGGCATGTTGCACGGGGATTGTATGACGGTAACTGGCAAAACCCTGGCTGAAAACCTGATTGAATTGGATGGCCTTTCAGAAGGTCAGCAGGTGATCAAACCTTTGGATAACCCCATCAAGGAAACGGGACATTTGAGAATACTCTACGGCAATCTGGCTGAAGAAGGTGCTGTTGCCAAGATAACGGGTAAAGAAGGACTTAAATTTACAGGTCCGGCCAAGGTCTTTGAGGATGAGTTAAGCGCCAATGAAGGTATAGGGCAAGGATTGGTTCAAAAAGGAGATGTGGTTGTGATACGATATGTAGGCCCAAAAGGAGGTCCTGGAATGCCCGAAATGCTCAAACCTACTTCCGCCATTATGGGAGCTGGTCTGGGCAAAGAAGTGGCCCTGATAACGGATGGCCGTTTTTCTGGCGGAACCCATGGTTTTGTGGTGGGGCATGTGGCGCCTGAAGCTCAGGAAGGAGGAAACATAGGCTTATTACGTGATGGAGATATGATAACCATAGATGCCGAAGAGAACAGTATCAGTGTGGCACTGTCGGACGAGGAGATCGCTGAAAGAAGAGCAAACTGGAAGCAACCGGAATTGAAGGTTAAAAAGGGGAGTTTATACAAATACGCTAAAACAGTATCGTCTGCATCTCAGGGATGCGTTACAGACGAAATATAGGAAACAAATTGCAACTTTTTTGATTGGCAGGATGCATCGTAAGCTGCCATGAGATCAGATCCAGATATAGCAGACATATGGAAACGGTAAAAGCAAAAAGAACAGCAGCTAGTAATAAAGTGGGGATTAAAATAAGTGGTGCTGAAGCACTGATCCACTGTCTATTGGCTGAAGGAGTAGACTTGATTTATGGATACCCTGGCGGAGCGATTATGCCGGTGTATGACGAATTGTATAAATTTCAGGACAAACTTACTCACGTACTGACAAGACATGAACAGGCAGCGACCCATGCCGCCCAGGGATTTGCCCGTGTTACCGGAAAAGTAGGGGTGGCTATGGCTACCTCAGGTCCCGGTGCCACCAACCTGGTGACCGGACTTGCAGATGCGCAGATAGACTCTACACCTATCATCTGTATAACCGGACAGGTACCCAGGCATCTTTTGGGTTCTGATGCATTTCAGGAAACAGATATTATTGGGATATCAACACCGGTGACCAAGTGGAACTACCAAATCACCAAAGCATCTGAAATTCCTGAGATCATGGCCAGGGCATTTTATATCGCGAGGTCCGGAAGGCCAGGTCCTGTTCTGATCGATATCACCAAAAATGCCCAGTTTGACGAATTTGAATTTACATACGAACCCTGTAACGGGGTTCGAAGCTATAAACCGGTCCCTAAACCCGATCCTGCTGCCATTGAAACGGCGGCTTCACTGATCAATTCGGCCAAAAGACCCTATATCGTATTCGGGCAGGGTATAATTCTGGGAGAAGCTGAAGCGGAACTGAAGGCATTCGTAGAAAAATCAGGAATTCCTGCAGCCTGGACCATATTAGGACTGTCGGCCCTGGAAACGGACCACCCCCTGAATGTGGGTATGGTGGGTATGCATGGAAATTACGGACCGAATGTGCTCACCAATGAATGTGATGTACTCATAGCCATTGGCATGCGTTTTGACGACCGTGTTACCGGTAATCTGGCTACCTACGCAAAGCAAGCCAAGATCGTACACTTTGAAATAGATCCTGCCGAAGTAAACAAAAATGTAAAGGTAGACATTGCTGTACTAGGCGATGCAAAGGAAACCCTTAGTCAGATACTTCCACTGATTGATAAGAACAGCCATGAGGAATGGCTCTCTGAGTTTCACAAGAAATACGAAGAAGAATATCAGGCTGTGATCGATGGTGATCTGAACCCTACCAAACCCGGGCTTACTATGGGTGAGGTGATCGAGGAGATCAACCTGGCCTCTAAAAACGAGGCTGTTATCGTTACAGACGTGGGCCAGCACCAAATGATAGCCTGCCGATATGCCAAATTCAATCAGACTAAAAGCAACATCACCTCTGGCGGACTGGGAACCATGGGATTTGCCCTTCCTGCTGCCATTGGTGCTAAAATGGGTGCTCAGGAAAGGGAGGTTGTTGCTATCATCGGTGATGGGGGCTACCAGATGAATATCCAGGAACTGGCCACCATATTTCAGAATAAGACAGCGGTTAAGATCGTGGTACTTAACAATGATCACCTGGGAATGGTAAGGCAATGGCAGGAACTCTTTTTTGAGAGCCGATATGCTTCTACCGTAATGACCAACCCGGATTTCGTTAAGATCGCTGAAGGATATTATATCAAAGCTCAGCGGGTGGAAGCCCGTGAAGACCTCAGATCGGCCGTAGAAGAAATGATGGCTTCGGACGAACCATACTTCCTGGAAGTACGGGTAGAAAAGGAAGACAATGTATTCCCGATGATCCCTTCCGGCGCTTCGGTTTCTGATATCAGATTGAAATAAAGACTATGGATAACAAATGGTTTACTATTTCGGTGTATTCCGAAAATCACGTGGGACTCCTGAACAGGATATCCGGTATTTTTCTCAAAAGACATATCAACATTGAAAGCCTTAACGTCTCCAAATCGGAGATTGACGGGGTCTCAAAATTTACGATTGTCGTCTTCACCACAGAAAACTGGACACAAAAGATCGTCGCTCAAATTGAAAAGCAGATTGAGGTGATCAAGGCGTTTTATCATACTGATGAGGAAACCATATTCCAGGAATCCGCCCTTTTTAAGATAGCATCCAACCTTTTGTTTGACGAAAGGCAGATCCAAAACATCATCAAGGAAAGTAATTCTCAGATCGTAACGGTATCCAGAGAGTTTTTTGTTTTGGCAAAAACGGGTAGGAGAGGTGAGATAGACGAGATGTACCAGGACTTAAAACCTTTTGGGATCATGCAATTTGTCCGGTCTGGCCGTATAGCCGTTACCAAGGCAGAAATGCAGATCACCGCCTTATTAAAAGAGTTTCAAACCAATTAATCATCATATAAATTACGAGAACAAGAAATGGCAAATTATTTTAATACACTGTCTTTAAGGGATCAATTAGCACAGTTAGGTAAATGTAGATTTATGGAGATCCATGAATTCACAGATGGTGTTACCGCTTTAAAAGGAAAAAAGATCGTAATTGTCGGTTGTGGGGCTCAGGGATTAAACCAGGGGCTAAATATGAGGGATTCTGGTCTTGATATTTCGTATACCCTGAGAGAAGCGGCGATCAAAGAACAAAGGCAATCCTATAAAAACGCCACGGAGAATGGATTTACGGTAGGGACCTATGAGGAATTAGTACCCTCTGCGGATGTAGTGATCAATCTTACTCCGGACAAACAGCATACATCGGTAATCAAAACGGTAATGCCTCTTATGAAAAAGGGGGCTACACTATCTTACTCCCACGGCTTCAATATCGTTGAGGAGGGCATGCAGATACGTGAGGACCTTACCGTGATTATGGTTGCTCCTAAATGCCCGGGTTCCGAAGTTAGGGAGGAGTATAAAAGAGGATTTGGAGTACCCACCCTGATTGCGGTGCATCCTGATAATGATCCTGAGGGTAAAGGACTGGAGCAAGCCAAAGCTTATGCCGTAGGGACCGGTGGTCATAGGGCAGGAGTATTGGAATCTTCATTTGTAGCCGAAGTTAAATCAGACCTTATGGGAGAACAGACCATCCTTTGCGGTTTACTACAGACGGGTTCCATTCTTTGTTTTGATAAGATGATAGAAAAGGGAATTGATCCCGGATACGCTTCCAAGCTCATTCAATACGGATGGGAAACTGTCACTGAGGGCCTAAAGTACGGAGGTATTACCAATATGATGGACCGTCTGTCTAACCCGGCGAAGATCAAAGCCTTTGAATTGTCCGAGGAGATGAAGGACATTATGAGGCCCTTGTTCCGCAAGCATATGGACGATATTATGAGTGGTCATTTTTCCAAGACCATGATGGAAGATTGGGCAAATGACGATAAAGACCTGCACAACTGGAGGGCGGCAACCGGAGAAACCGCTTTTGAAAAGACCGCTGCTGGCTCCGTTGAAATATCTGAGCAGGAATACTATGACAATGGGGTGTTAATGGTGGCCTTTGTCCGCGCAGGGGTGGAACTGGCCTATGAATCCATGACGGAATCCGGTATTATCGGGGAATCCGCATATTATGAATCCCTTCATGAAACCCCACTGATCGCCAATACCATTGCCAGGAAGAAATTATTTGAAATGAACCGGGTAATCTCCGATACTGCAGAATACGGATGTTACTTGTTTGATCATGCCTGCAAGCCGCTCTTATCCGATTTTATGAAAAAGATCGATACGGATGTTATCGGCAAGGCATTTGGAGAAGGAAGAGATACAGGCGTGGATAATGCCAAGCTCATTGCTGTGAACCGTGCATTAAGGTCACATCCTGTTGAGATTGTTGGAGCCAGGCTAAGGGAATCCATGACAGCCATGAAGCCCATTGTTTAATAACTGAATTTAGGTAAAACCTTCTTTTTAAGCTGAGGAGTATGAATACCATGAAATCAATATCCGCGGAAATACCTACTCGTTTCCAAATTCACGAACCTATTCATCAAAGTGAGTACCTTATCAATGGTGAGCTGATCACCTGGCAAGGTGAAACAGCTGACGTTTATTCCACCATATCCACAACAGAGGACTATCAAAGAACCCTGCTTGGAAGTGTTCCTGATATGGCTGAAAAGGAAGCCCTTCAGGCTCTTGATGCCGCAGTGGCGGCTTATGATCAGGGACAGGGGGTGTGGCCTACAATGAAGGTCAATGATCGCATTGCCTGTATGGAAAAGTTCGTAGGGCAAATGGCCGGGAAAAGGGAAGAAGTTGTAAAACTTTTGATGTGGGAGATCGGGAAATCCCTTCCTGATTCGGAAAAAGAGTTCGACAGAACCGTTGAGTATATCAAAGACACCATAGAGGACTACAAGCAATTAGACCGTAATTCGGCCAAATTTCAAAAGCACGACGGGGTTTATGCGCATATTCGCAGAGGTCCCCTGGGCGTAGTTTTGTGTCTCGGCCCTTACAACTATCCCTTGAATGAGACCTTTACGCTCTTGATCCCCGCGATCATTATGGGGAATACTACCATATTCAAACCGGCGAAACACGGTGTTCTGCTGATCGCTCCGTTGATCGAAGCCTTTCAGAACAGCTTCCCCAAAGGGGTGGTAAATATCGTTTTTGGAAGGGGGCGAGCCGTTGCAGGGCCGATTATGAAGACCGGCAAAATAGATGTACTTGCCTTAATAGGTAACAGTACTTCTGCTAATTCCTTGCAGGATCAGCATCCTAAGAGTAACAGGCTTCGTCTTGTTCTTGGACTGGAAGCGAAGAACCCTGCTATAATTCTACCGGATGCGGATCTGGACCTCACCGTCAATGAGTGTATAGCCGGAACGCTGTCCTTCAATGGTCAGCGTTGTACCGCACTAAAGGTGATCTATGTACATGAAGACATTAGGGAGGAATTTAACAGAAGATTTGCGGAGAAGGTAGACACTCTGAAGTTCGGTAATCCCTGGGATGAGGGAGTTAAGCTAACCCCTTTACCTGAAGCTCAGAAACCTTCTTACTTCCAGGAACTCATTGATGACGCCCGGGAATACGGGGCAGAGATACTGAATCCCAAAGGGGGAGAAACCACTGAAAACTTTATTTGGCCGGCAATACTTTATCCGGTAAACAAGGAGATGAAGGTGTATCAGGAAGAGCAGTTCGGGCCAGTGATCCCTATTGTTCCTTTTTCGGATATCAGCGAACCCCTAGACGATATGGCAGCAAGTAACTACGGCCAGCAGGTAAGCCTTTTTGGAAGTGATGTTTATGCCCTGGCACCGTTGATCGATACGCTTGCTAACCTGGTATGTCGGGTAAATCTCAACAGCTCCTGCCAGCGCGGTCCGGACGTATATCCGTTTACCGGGCGTAAAGACTCTGCCGTGGCAACACTTAGTGTTCATGATGCCTTGCGGTCGTTTTCCATAAGGACCTTTGTAGCTTTTAAGGATAACCCTTTGAACACTCAAACCGTTGAGAAGTTGCTGGAGACTAAGTTATCTAACTTTATAAGCACGGATTATATCTTATAAACAGACCATTTTCAGCCTGGCCGCCTATGGAAAACGCAAAGATCGAAGTCGTTGTTGCCAGACCTGAAGATGCCAGAATCATTGCCCTGTTGGGGCGCATTACCTTTAGTGAGACCTTTGGGCATTTGTTCAGGGATCCTTCGGACTTGCTGCATTACTGTTCGAACACATTTGGCCTGGAAAAGATCTCACGAAGCCTTTTGAAAAAAGAGAACCTTTTCTGGCTGGGCTTAGCCGATGGGCTGCCAGTGGGCTATGCCAAATTAAAACTGGATGTCAATTCTGATTTTGTCAAGGCCAGTAGGGTAGGGCAGCTTCAAAAGATATATGTTTTAAAGGACTTCCTCGGCTATGGAATAGGCCTAAAACTTCAAGACACTTTATTGTCACAGGCCGCAGCCCTGGGATGCGAAGAAGTCTGGCTCAGTGTGCTTAATGAAAACAGTCGGGCCATTCGTTTCTACGAAAAAAATGGCTTTAAAATTGTCGGACATCACGACTACACCATCGGTAAAGAACACTTTGAATTCGAGGTCATGAGCAAAGCCCTGAGCGGCGAATCATAGATCCTATTCTTTCTCAAAACATGAACTTCCTCAGAAGCAAGTGGACGGCAAATTTTAAACAACCCCCATTACGAATTCCTTCTATTGTCAAATAGGAACAGTTGTTACTTTCTCTTTAAACTGTTGGCTATAAAGGGATAGCTTCGCGGAAAATTTTCACAATGAATCCTTTCTGCCTGGGAAACCCTGGAACATTTATGCTCCTATACAATGGGTCCATCCAGTCAGAGGATTTGGAAGGAGTGCATAAAGGAAGCATTGTTTTGCTCTATTATAGGCAAACAATGTCGGGGATATTGTGCAAAGCAGGGTGTTTTGAGTTTTCAGGACAGCCTGAACCCTACTTACCCCCATTTTTGGTCTCCGGTTCTGAAATCAGTGACTTAGCCTTTGGATCAGGATCCAAAGCGCCCCCGGCCCTTGCCGCAATTTCGGTTGGGTCAAAATCAAGCGCTTTATACAAATACATTATACATTATGGGAACAAATGACGCAATGGGCCGAAAGTGGTCCGGGCTTATGCTTTTTACCTGTCTATTAACCACCATTGGCCTGTCTGCCCAGAGTGAGTTCATCACCACCTGGGATACGACCAGACCGGGCACCTCCAACAGCAACTCCATCACCATCCCCGCAGTGGGGACCTATGATGTGGACCTGGGCAATGATGGAATCTATGACCTGTATGACGAAGCGGGAACCACTACCATAGATGTGACCACTCATAACCATACCGCTGGGGAGATACAGGTCGCCCTTCGCAATGCCGCCTCCGGGAAGGGGACCCTGACCAGGATACATTTCAGCAATACAGGTGACCGACAGAAACTTCTCTCCGTGGACCAATGGGGCAGTGGCATAGCCTGGAGTACAATGCGGAGTGCATTTTCTGGCTGTACCAATTTAGAGGTCGAGGCGACCGATGCTCCCGACCTAAGCGGCGTGACCAGTCTGGATAGTATGTTTGCCCAGTGCACATCACTTACAGGGTCAACGGGCTTCTCCAACTGGAATACCAGTAAGGTGACCAATATGCGCATGATGTTTTGGTCTGCAACTGCCTTTAACGGGAACATCGGTTCCTGGAACACCAGCAAAGTGACCAGTATGTACAACATGTTTGGCTTTGCAAGTACCTTTAACCAGGACATCGGTTCCTGGAATGTGGGCCAGGTGAAAACTATGTACGGGATGTTTTACAATGCAAGTGCCTTTAACAGGGCCATCGGTTCCTGGAATACTGGCAATGTGACCAGTATGGGCGCGATGTTCAAAGACGCGACCGCCTTTAACCAGGACATCGGTTCCTGGAACACAGGAAGCGTGGGCGATATGTACGAGATGTTTTATCGCGCAAGTGCCTTTGACCAGGACATCGGTTCCTGGGACCTGGGCCAGTTGAACGGGGCTGGGGGCTATACCATGCTCAGCGGTAGTGGGCTCTCGGTTGCCAACTGGGACGCCACGCTGATCGGTTGGCATGCGCAGGGCTTTACCAACACGGTTACCATCGGTGCCTCTGGCCTGGTGTACTGCACGGCCGGCACACAGCATGCCGCTTTGAACTCCGGATCCTTCAAAGTCAGTGGCGACAGTGCGGAAACCACTCCGCCGACGGCCCGATGTAAGTCGGCTACCCTCCAGCTGGGCACCACCGGTACGGCGACCCTGACGGCCGCCCTTGTGGACAATGGCTCCAGCGATGCCTGTGGCGATGTCTCATTGGTCCTGTCCAAGAGCAACTTTACGACCGCCGACCTCGGTGATAACACAGTGACCCTGACGGTGACCGACCCCAATTGGAACACAAACAGTTGTACGGCCACAGTGACCGTGGAGGATCCATCAAAAGCCAATTTTATCACCACCTGGGACACGACCAAACCCGGCTTTTCCAATGGGAACTCCATCCATATTCTTGCCACAGGGATCTACGATGTGGACCTAGGCAATGACGGTATCTTTGACCTGTTCGACCAGAACGGAATCACGACCATAGATGTGACCTATTACGGCCATACCGCCGGGCAGATACAGGTGGCCCTTCGCAATGCTGCTTCCGGGGCTGGGAACCTGACCAGGATACACTTCCACAATGCGGGCGACAAGGATAAGCTACTCTCCGTGGACAACTGGGGCAGCAGTATCTCCTGGATCGCAATGTGGGGTGCATTTCAAGGCTGCACCAACCTGGAGGTCAAAGCAACGGACGTCCCTGACCTGGGCAGGGTGACAGATATGGGGCAGATGTTCCAAGGGTGCACCTCACTTACTGGGATGAAAGGCTTCTCTAATTGGGATACCAACAAGGTGACTGATATGGAGGAAATGTTTGCTGGTGCAAGCGCCTTTAAAGGCGATATCAGTTCCTGGGACACGACCAATGTGAGTGATATGGAGGGCATGTTTGACGGGGCCAGTTCCTTTAATGGGAATATTGGTTCCTGGAATGTGGCCAACGTTACCAATATGGGCTGGATGTTCCGGGATGCAACCTCCTTTGATCAGGACATTAGCACCTGGAACACGACAAAGGTGACAGATATGCGTTACATGTTCCAAGGGGCAACCTCCTTTAACGGGGCTATCGGTTCCTGGAACACCAGTAGCGTCACCGATATGGGAAGCATGTTTTCTAACGCAACCTCCTTTGATCAGGACATTGGTTCCTGGGATACCGGCAAGGTGACCGATATGGAACGAATGTTTTTTCAGGCAACCTCCTTTAACGGGGCCATCGGTTCCTGGAACACCAGCAGCGTGATCAATATGTGGTATATGTTCAATGACGCGAGCGCCTTTGACCAGAACCTGGGCGATTGGGACCTGGGGCAGCTGACCTATGGCAGGAATATGCTCAACGACAGTGGGCTCTCGGTTGCCAATTGGGACGCCACCCTCATAGGCTGGTACGGCCAGGGTTTTACCAACACCACTACCATCAGCGCTTCCGGCCTGGTCTACTGCAAGGCAGGTACACAGCGTGCCGCGCTAACCCTCAACATTATCAGGGACCGTGCAGAAACCACCCCGCCGACAGCCGTTTGCAAGGCGGTAACCCTCCAACTGGATGCCAATGGTAAGGCAACTCTGACGACCGACCTTGTTGATAATGGTTCCAGCGATGCCTGTGGCGATGTCTCATTGGGCCTGTCCAAGTCTAGCTTCTCCACCTCCGACCTGGGCGTGAATACAGTGACCCTTACGGTGACCGACCCCAATGGGAACAGCAGCACCTGTCAGGCCTCAGTGACCGTGGAGGACCCCGCAAGCCTGTTTGTGACCACCTGGGACACTACCAAACCCGGCACCTCCGGCGGGAACTCCATCACCATCCCGGCTGAAGGGACCTACGATGTGGACCTTGGCAATGACGGCAGCTATGAATTGTTTGACCAGACCGGGACCACAACCATAAATGTCACTACCTATGGCCATACCGCCGGGGAGATACAGCTGGCCCTTCGCAATGCGGCCTCCGGTTCCGGAAACCTAACAAGCATTCGTTTCAACAACACGGGAGACAAACAAAAATTGATCTCTGTAGACCAGTGGGGTAGCAGTATAGCCTGGAGTACCATGGCCAGCGCATTCTACGGCTGTTCCAACTTGCAGGTCAAGGCGACCGATGCCCCGGATCTGGGCAGTGTGACCAATATGTCCGGGATGTTCCGGAGTGCAAGCGTCTTTAACGGGGACATCGGTTCCTGGAACACGGCTGGTGTGACAGACATGAACAGTATGTTCCAGAATGCAAGCGCCTTTAATGGGGACATCGGCTCCTGGGACACGGGTAAGGTGACCACTATGCACCGGATGTTTTACAATGCCACAGCCTTTAGCGGAAATATCGGTTCCTGGGACACGGACAATGTGACCAGTATGGGACTTATGTTTTATGGTGCAAGCGCTTTTAACGGGAACATTGGTTCCTGGGAGACAGCCAGCGTAACCAACATGCAATCCATGTTCTCTAGTGCAAGCGCCTTTGATCAGGATCTCAGTTCCTGGAACACAGGCAATGTGACCGATATGAACGCTATGTTTTTTCGCGCAAGCGCCTTTAACCAGAACATCGATTCCTGGGACACCAGCAGCGTGACCGATATGGGCGGCATGTTTTGGGGCGCAACCACCTTTGACCAGGACCTTGGTTCCTGGAACACCAGCAGCGTGACGAATATGAGCTTCATGTTTTACAATGCAAGCGTCTTTGACCAGGACATCGGTTCCTGGAACACCACTAAGGTGACTAATATGTCCGGTATGTTCCGGAGTGCAAGTACCTTTAATGGAAACATCAGTTCCTGGGACACCAGCAAGGTGAGCAAGATGGATAACATGTTTAATAGTGCAACCGCCTTTGACCAGGACCTGGGCGCATGGGACCTGTGGTGGCTTACCAATGGGACTTCCATGCTCGATGGCAGTGGGCTCTCTATTGATAATTGGGACGCCACGTTGATCGGTTGGTACAACCAGGGCCTTGCCGGAACAATCTTACTCGACGCTTTGGGACTGGTCTACTGCAAGGCCGTCACCGAGCGCGCCGCGTTCTCCTATGACATTACCGGAGACCGCGCAGAAACCACCCCGCCGACAGCGAGTGATCCAGTACCGATAAGTGTACAATGTGCATCCGACGTTCCCGCTGCAGACATCACCGTAGTGACCGATGAAGCGGACAACTGTGGGACACCTACAGTGACCTTTGTGAGTGATGTAAGTGATGGGAACAGCAACCCTGAGGTGATCACCCGGACTTATCGGGTGACCGACGAAGTAGGAAACAGTACCGATGTGACCCAGATCATTACAGTTAACGATACGACAGCCCCCACGGCCAGCAATCCGGCACCAATCAATGACCAGTGCAGTGCCCCCGCACCGGACATCACGGAAGTGACCGACGAGGCCGACAACTGTACGGCAAGCCCGACAGTCACCTTTGTCAGTGATGTGAGTGATGGGAACAGCAACCCAGAGGTAATCACCCGAACCTATCGGGTGACTGATGGAGCAGGGAATAGCACCGATGTCACCCAGACCATCACAGTAAACGATACAACGGCCCCCACCGCAAGCAACCCGGCAGCGGTGAGTGTACAGTGCTCCTCCAATGTGCCTGCCGTAGACATCGCGGAAGTGACCGATGAGGCGGACAACTGTACGGCCAACCCAACAGTCACCTTTGTCAGTGATGTGAGTGATGGGAACAGCAACCCAGAGGTGGTCACCCGAACCTATCGGGTGACCGATGGAGCAGGGAATAGCACCGATGTGACCCAGACCATAACGATAAACGATACAACGGCTCCTACGGCCAGCAACCCGGCAGCGGTGAGTGTACAGTGTTCCTCCAATGTGCCTGCCGTAGACATCACAGTAGTAGTAGACGAAGCGGACAACTGTACAGCAAACCCAACAGTTACCTTTGTGAGTGATGTAAGCGATGGCAACAGCAACCCTGAGGTGATCACCCGTACCTATAGGGTGACTGATGGAGCAGGGAATAGCACCGATGTAGCCCAGACCATCACAGTAAACGATACAACGGCTCCTACAGCCAGCAATGCGGTAGCCATAAGTGCACAGTGTAGCGCCCCAGCACCAGATATTACCGTAGTGACCGATAAGGCCGACAACTGTACGGCAAGCCCGACAGTCACCTTTGTCAGTGATGTGAGTGATGGCAACAGCAACCCTGAAGTGATCACCCGTACCTATAGGGTTACCGATGGGGCAGGGAACAGTACGGATGTAACTCAGACCATAACAGTTAATGATACAATGGCTCCCACGGCCAGCAATCCGGCACCAATCAATGCCCAGTGCAGTGCCCCCGCACCAGACATTACGGTAGTGACCGACGAGGCCGACAACTGTACAGCAAGCCCGACCGTTACCTTTGTGAGTGATGTAAGCGATGGCAACAGCAACCCTGAGGTGATCACGCGGACCTACAGAGTTACCGATGGTGCAGGGAACAGTACGGATGTAACTCAGACCATAATAGTTAATGATACAATGGCTCCCACGGCCAGTAATCCGGCACCAATAAATGCCCAGTGCAGTGCCCCCGCACCAGACATCACCGTAGTGACCGATGAAGCCGATAATTGTACGGCCAGCCCAACGGTCACTTTTGTAAGTGATATAAGTGATGGCAACAGCAACCCTGAAGTGATCACCCGAACCTATCGGGTGACCGATGGAGCAGGGAACAGTACGGATATCACCCAGACCATCACTGTAAACGATACAGCGGCCCCCACCGCAAGCAACCCGGCAGCGGTGAGTGTACAGTGTTCCTCCAATGTCCCTGCTGTAGACATCACCGAAGTGACCGATGAAGCCGATAATTGTACGGCCAACCCAACGGTCACTTTTGTAAGTGACATAAGCGATGGCAACAGCAACCCTGAGGTAATCACCCGTACCTATCGAGTGACCGACGCGGCTGGGAACTCCACAGATGTAACCCAGACCATTACAATAAACGATACTACTGCTCCAACGGCCAGCGACCTGGCAGCGGTAAGCGTACAATGTTCCTCCAATGTCCCAGCCGTAGATATCACGGTGGTAAACGATGAGGCAGACAACTGTACGGCCAACCCAACGGTCACTTTTGTAAGTGACGTAAGCGATGGCAACAGCAACCCCGAGGTGATCAGCCGGACCTATCGTGTTACCGATGGAGCAGGGAACAGTACGGATGTAACTCAGACCATCACGATAAATGATACGACGGCCCCCACGGCCAGCGATCCGGCACCAATCAATGCCCAGTGCAGTGCCCCCGCACCAGATATTACCGTAGTGACCGATAAGGCCGACAACTGTGAGACACCGACTGTGACCTTTGTGAGTGATGTAAGCGATGGCAACAGCAATCCGGAAGTGATCACTCGGACCTATAGAGTTACCGATGAAGCCGGGAACAGTACCGATGTGACCCAGACCATTACAGTTAACGATACCACGGCCCCCTCGGCCAGCAATCCGGTAGCGATCAGTGCCCAGTGTAATGCCCCGGCACCGGACATCACTGTAGTGACCGATGAAGCGGATAACTGTACCGGAAATCCAACAGTCACGTTTATGAGTGATGTGAGCGATGGCAACAGCTACCCAGAGGTGATCACCCGAACCTATAGGGTGACCGACGGGGCAGGGAATAGTACCGATGTGACCCAAACGATCACTGTGGGTGATACAACAGCTCCTACGGCCAGCAATCCGGCAGCAGTGAGTGTACAGTGTGCATCTGATGTTCCCGCCGTAGACATCACTGTAGTGACCGACGAAGCCGACAACTGTACTTCAAACCCTACGGTCACCTTTGTAAGTGATGTGAGTGATGGCAACAGCTACCCTGAGGTGATCACCCGGACCTATAGGGTGACCGATGGAGCAGGGAATAGTACCGATGTAACTCAAACGATCACCGTAATAGATACGACGGCGCCTACGGCACAGTGCAAGCCGGTGAAACTTCGATTGGATATCAACGGTACGGCCAGCCTGGATACCGACCTTGTGGACGCCGGTTCCAGTGATGCCTGTGGGAACGTCACTCTGGACGTATCCCGGAACCGCTTTACGACCACCGACCTTGGGGCGAACACGGTGACCCTTATAGTGGAGGACAGCAGCGGCAACTCGGCCAGCTGCATGGCCTCGGTGACTGTGGCAGACTCTGCAACCTTTGTTACCACCTGGGACACGACCAGTGGGAACTCCATCACCATCCCCGCCATGGGGACCTACGATGTGGACCTGGGCGATGATGGCAGCTATGAACTGACTGACCAGCGTGGACCCATTACCGTGAACGTCACTGAGCATAGCCATGACGGTGTAGTACAGGTGGCCCTCAACAATGCCGCCTCGGGGGATGGGACCCTGGAAGGGATACGGTTCAACAATGGGGGAGACAAAGAGAAGCTGCTCTCGGTGGATCAGTGGGGCAATGGTATCTCCTGGGGCATGATGGCGAGTGCGTTCTATGGTTGTAGCAACCTGGAGGTCAGGGCCACGGATACCCCGGACCTGGGCAATGTGGCCAGTATGGATCAGATGTTCAGGGGTTGTACCTCACTTACCGGCTCCACGGGCTTCTCCAACTGGGACACCAGCAACGTGATCTATATGGGCTCGATGTTTTCCGGTGCAAGCTCTTTTAGCGGGAACATCGGTTCCTGGAACACAAGCCGTGTGATCGATATGAGCGGCATGTTCCAGAACGCGACCTCCTTCAATGGGGAAATCGGTTCCTGGGATACTGGCAAGGTGACCAGTATGGAGCGGATGTTTGCCGGGAACGAGAACGATCCTAACCCAATTGTATTTAACCAGGATATCAGTTTGTGGAACACCAGCAAGGTGACCAGTATGGAATCCATGTTCAGGAACGCAAGGACCTTTGACCAGGATATCGGTTCCTGGGATGTCTCCAGGGTTACCAATATGGCCTATATGTTTGCCTATGCGAGGGTCTTTAACGGGAACATCAGTTCCTGGAACGTGGGTAGTGTGACTAATATGGAGTGGACGTTTTCCGGCGCATTTGCCTTTGACCAGGAAATCGGTTCCTGGGATGTGTCCAGGGTGACCAATATGAACGGCATGTTGCGGTTCACACGGACCTTTAACAGGGACCTCGGTTCGTGGAATACAAGCAGCGTGACTATTATGAGCGGGATGTTTAGCAACGCAAGGGCCTTTAATAGTGACATCGGCTCCTGGAATGTGTCCGGGGTGACCCTAATGGGAGGCATGTTTTTGAATGCGGCCGCCTTTGACCAGGATATCGGTTCCTGGGATGTGGGCAGCTTGACCTCGATGGAGCATATGTTTAATGGAGCAAGCGCCTTTGACCGAGACATCAGCTCCTGGGACACCAGCAAAGTGACCGATATGCGGTCCATGTTCAAAAATGCGGCCGCCTTTGACCAGGACCTTGGCGAATGGAATCTCGGGGCGTTGAACAACGGCAGCTACATGCTCCATGGCAGTGGGCTCTCGGTTGCCAATTGGGACGCCACGCTGATCGGATGGCACGGGCAGGGCTTTACCAATACCGTGACCATCGGTGCCTTTGGGCTGGCCTACTGTACGGCCGAGACCCAGCGTGCAGCGCTAAGCTTCAGGATTGTCAGCGACCGTAAGGACTGCGGAACAGGGAACCTTAGCCGTCTGTTCCTACCGAAACCGAAGGGCGATGAAACCAACAGCAATGATCTCAGTGGGCCGCCAGCTCTGGGCGGAACAGGGGCCGATGAAATGGACAACAAAGGCTTTGGCGGACTGCCGGCGGTGGGTAACAGGGCGTTCTCCCCGAATGGTGATGGGGTCAACGATACTTTTTCCATTTCCTGGCTGAGGCGCGATTACCCCAATTACACCATGACGATCTATGACCAAAACGGCTCCCTGTTGTACAAAGGGAACGCCGGGACAGCGGACTGGGATGGGAGCGCTGCCGGCCAAGGTATTACCATGGGAGACGGTAAACTGCCCAACGGAGTATACTATTATACGATTGATTTTGGGGACGGGACCAGACCACCAGTTCAAGGGGTCGTCTATCTGCACCGATAGGCAGAGGGACGTACAAAAGGGTCAGGAAAAATTATCATAAGACAGGAGACGTGGACTCTTTATCCATGAAACAATAGGATAGGGAGTCCACGGGTTTTCTGTTATTCCAAATCTCGAAATGGATAGGTTCTGCCATGCTCTTGCCAGTGCTACCAACGAATCCGATGATGCCCCATTTTGTAAAGTTTCGTATTTCTGCACGATAAAAGATACTCTTGGGCATATTGGGTTTTAAAACCGTACCGGTGTTCAATATCAACGGCGATGAAGGTCGGGACATCACGACTACAGCATCGGTAAAGAACACTTTGAGTTCGAGGTCATGAGCAAAGCACTTAGCGGCGAATCATAAATGACTGCTGCCTCAAACCCTGGCAGCCAGCCAGTCACCAACCTCGCTGGTCTTATAAGACTTTCCACCTTCTGCCAGATCTTCAGTAACCACACCTTCGGCCAGAGAGGCATTCACAATATTCCTGATCGTCTCGGCTTCTTCGGCCAGGTTGAGGTCGTCAAATAACATGGCCGCGGATAGGATAGTTGCAAGCGGATTGGCAATATCTTTGCCTGCCGCCTGGGGGTATGAGCCGTGAATGGGTTCGTATAACCCAATGCTTTCACCAACGGAAGCAGATGGCATAAGCCCCATGGAACCTGAAATTACAGATGCTTCATCGGTAAGAATATCACCGAACATATTTTCGGTGATCAATACGTCGTAATCATTAGGCCATTGTACCAATCGCATAGCAACAGCATCAACGAATTCGTAGGAAACAGATACTTCAGGATAATCTTTGGCCATCTCCTGAACGGTTTCTCTCCATAAACGCGAAGATTCAAGGACATTTGCCTTGTCTACACAGCAAAGCTTCTTAGACCGTTTCATTGCCAATTCAAAGCCTTTTTTTGCCAGTCTTTGAATTTCAGCACGCGTATAGGTACAGGTATCGTATGCAGTATCTCCGTTGTCTTCCCTGCCTCGTTTCCCAAAATAGATGCCTCCGGTCAGTTCGCGTAAGAATACCAGATCTGTACCTTCTATCCGTTCCCTTTTTAAGGGCGATTTGTCAATCAAAGAAGGGAACGTAAAAGTGGGTCGTACATTGGCAAATAAGCCTAATTTCTGGCGCATTTTCAGCAGCCCCTGCTCCGGTCTTACCTTTGCTGATGGATCATTGTCGAACCTTGGGTGCCCAATAGCCCCAAAAAGAACGGCGTCCGAAGATATACAGGTTTCATGAGTCTCATCCGGATAGGGTTCCCCTACGGCATCAATTGCTGCCGCCCCGGTTAGGGCTGGCTTCCAGTTAATCTCATGGGAAAACTTTTTGGCGACTGCATCGCAAACTTTTACGGCCTGGTCAATGACTTCGGGACCTATCCCGTCTCCAGCCAGCAAGGCTATATTTAATTTCATATGATGTGTTTGGTTATTTATATGATGTTAAGCATTTTTTCAGTGGCTTTGATGGCCGATACGGTTTGATCTGAATCCAAACCCCTGGTGGTAAAATCTTTTCCGTTGTTCTGCCAGGTTATCACAGTTTCACAAAGGGCGTCCGAATTACTTCCCGGAGGAATCCTAACCGCGTAATCGATCAGTTTGGGAAGTTCCAGTTTCCTGGATTTGTAAACCTTGCGAAGGGCGTTCATAAAAGCGTCGAATTGCCCATCGCCCTGCGCATTTTCCTCATGAGACTCCCCCTCGATCTCCACGGCAACCGTCGTTGACGGTTTTAGACCTTTGGAATGCGTCAGTACATAAGACTTTACGATAACCTTTTGTTGGTAGGTATTGCTGTCCAGTACATCCGAAATAATATAAGGCAGGTCTTCTTTGGTGACCTTTTCCTTTTTGTCTCCCAGCTCGATGATCCGCTGTGTTACCTTTTTCAATTCCTCATCGTTGAGGGTAAGCCCGAGTTCCTGTAAATTTTTCTGAATGTTAGCCTTACCGGAAGTCTTTCCAAGAGCGTATTTGCGTTTTCTTCCAAAGCGCTCGGGAAGCAGGTCGTTGAAATACAAGTTCTTTTTGTTATCCCCGTCTGCGTGTATTCCGGCAGTCTGGGTAAAAACATTGTCTCCAACAATAGGTTTGTTAGCCGGGATCCCAAAACCAGTAAAGGCAGAAACCAGTTTGCTGACCTTAAAAAGGGCGGATTCGTCTACTGCTATCTCAATATGAGGCATAAAATCGTTGATCACAGCTACTACACTGGCCAAAGGAGCATTTCCGGCCCTTTCGCCCATACCATTAACGGTAAGATGCAAACCATGGCAACCCGCTTTAAGGGCTTCCATCACATTGGCCACACTGAGGTCATAATCGTTATGTCCGTGAAAATCAAAATGTTGATCCGGATAGCGTTTAAGGATTTCATCGAGGAACCTAAAAGCCTCCTCATGCGTTAGCACTCCCAGGGTGTCCGGAAGTAGAATTCTTTTTACTTTTTGTGTGCTCAGAAAGTCCAGGAACTCAAAGACATAGTCAGCTGAATGCCGCATCCCATTGCTCCAGTCTTCAAGGTAGACATTGGTTGCGATACCAACTTCATCCCCTTGCTTAATTACCTTGGCAATATCCTTAAAATGCTGCTCAGGGGATTTTTTTAGTTGATGGGTCAGGTGGTTCAAAGAGCCTTTGGTCAGGAGATTTTGAACTGTTGCTCCAGCTTTTTGCATCCATTCGATGGATAAACCGTTGTCTACAAAGGTCAGTACCTCAATACGGTCTAAATGGCCAGAGTCTTTGGCCCAATCCGTTATTTGCCTGACAGATTCAAACTCGCCTTCGGAAACGCGGGCAGAGGCAATTTCAATGCGATCAACCCTGAGTTCTTCCAACAATAGTTTAGCCAGTGTAAGCTTCTCCGAGGCGGAGAAGGAGACCCCGGAGGTCTGTTCACCATCCCGGAGCGTGGTATCCATTATTTCAACTTTTCTCGCTTTCATTTTACGGGAGGCCAGGCCTGATAGTTCTACAATGGAGTTCCCTGGGCAAAGGATTGGATATCATCCTTCATATTCACCAGGTAGTCAATATCATCAAACCCATTCAGCAGGTTCGACTTTTTGTAATCATTGATCTCAAAGGATTCTGATTCACCGCTGTTATTAATGGTAATGGTCTGATCCGGCAGATTAACTACCAACTCGCTTTTGGGGTCACTTTCCATGGACTTGAATATTTTTTCAAGGAACTCCGGACTCACTTTTACAGGTAAAACACCTATATTCAAGCAGTTATTTCGGAAAATATCCGCAAAGAAACTGGATACTACACAGCGAAATCCATAGTCGTATATAGCCCATGCCGCATGCTCCCGTGAAGATCCCGAACCGAAATTCTTACCTCCCACCAGGATCTTGCCGCTATACAGAGGATTGTTCAGCACAAAATGCTCCTTGGGAGTATCGTCTGAATTATAGCGCCAGTCCCGAAAGAGGTTATCTCCAAACCCTTTGCGCTCCGTGGCCTTCAAGAATCTTGCCGGAATGATCTGATCCGTATCCACATTCTCTATAGGCAGCGGCACCGCAGTGCTGGTAAGTACATTAAATTTATCGTATGCCATTTCTGGAAATTAAATTTTGTTTTTTATCTATCGTCTATCGTCTATCGTCTATCGTCTGTCCTCATAGCGTATAGCGCATTGCGTATTCGCGATTAGCCTTTAATCACGCCATCTCCGGTTCCATCAACTCCCTGGGGTCTGTTACCCTTCCGGTTATGGCTGCCGCAGCGGCGACCAGCGGACTTGCTAATAAGGTCCGGGCACCGGGCCCTTGCCGTCCTTCAAAATTCCGGTTAGAGGTACTCACCGCATATTTTCCTGCTGGGATCTTATCGTCATTCATCGCAAGGCATGCGGAACATCCCGGTTCCCTTAGCTGAAATCCGGCTTCTTCAAGGATCTCTAACAATCCTTCTGCCTTAATGGCCTCTTCTACCTTATGAGATCCAGGTACTAACCAGGCCGTCACATGTGCTGCCTTCTGCCTTCCTTTAACCAGTCCTGCAAAAGCCCTAAAATCTTCAATTCGACCGTTGGTGCAGCTTCCGAGGAATACAAAGTCGATCTTTTTCCCAAGCATAGCCTCACCTTCATTAAAATCCATGTATTCCAGGGACTTTTTATAAGTGGCAACACCACCTTCAATGGCCTCTGCTTTAGGAATACCATTTGAAATTCCGACGCCCATACCGGGATTGGTACCGTAGGTGATCATAGGTTCAATGGCGCTGCCCTCAAATGAGACCTCACGGTCGAAGACCGCACCATTATCAGTTTTTAATGTTTTCCAGTAGGCCATAGCCTTGTTCCAGGCCTCACCTTTAGGCGTAAATTCTCTATCCTTGATGTAAGCAAATGTCTTCTCATCCGGGGCGACCATGCCACCGCGTGCACCCATTTCAATGCTCAGATTACAAACCGTCATCCGGCCTTCCATACTCATATTGCGGAAAACCTCGCCGGAATACTCCACAAAATATCCCGTGGCACCTGAAGTGGTTAGCTGAGAAATGATATAAAGTGCCACGTCCTTAGGGGTGACCGCCTTATTGAGTTCACCGTCAATGGTGATTTTCATACTTTTGGGTTTGGGTTGCATGATGCATTGAGTAGCCAACACCATTTCAACCTCCGAAGTACCTATTCCAAAGGCAATGGCTCCAAATGCCCCATGGGTAGAGGTATGCGAGTCACCACAGACAATGGTTGCTCCGGGAAGTGTGATGCCATTTTCCGGTCCTATTACGTGAACAATTCCATTTTTCTCATGCCCAAGACCCCAATAAGGGATACCGTGTTCTCTGGCATTTTGTTCCAGGGCTTTTAACTGATTGGCAGAAAGCGGATCCTTCACAGGAAGATGTTGATTCAGGGTAGGGGTATTGTGGTCTGCTGTTGCAAAAGTCCGTTCGGGATACAGCACTTTTATTCCCCTGTTCCTCAAACCTAAAAAGGCCACAGGACTGGTAACTTCGTGAACCAGGTGCCTGTCTATGAAGAGTACGTCCGGACCATTGTCAATACTTCTTACGACATGGGAATCCCAGACCTTATCAAATAGTGTTTTCGCAGCGTTCATAAACTAAAATCATTAAGCAAACAAAACTATTAAACCAACTCGTTTAAGGAAACTAAAGCGATAAAAAATTACGACGTTCAACACCAGGTTTCACAAAATTCCCAAAAGTCTAAACTGAAGATTCCAGGCTTTTAAAACAACGAAAGAGGGTCGGATCGGCTTTCAGCCGAGAGCATTATATATTCTATTAAACGACTGGGAATACCGTAGTTTAACAGATCAAAGTATAGGTTTAACATAATCGTAACGATTTCAATAATAGACGATATCTATCTTTAAACCACACCTATTCATTATAACTACTTAAAAACGAACTCATGAGAAAATTGTACCAGAAAAGTCCAGCCCTTCTTCTGCTGGCCACACTATTGTTTAGTGTGCAATCTTTTGCTCAACTCGACCTTCCTCGTGGTAGCCAAATGGCCAAAGTATCTCAACGTATCGGGATCACTGATGTCACCATAGTGTATTCACGACCCAGTGTGAATGACAGGGAAATATGGGGGAAGCTTGTTCCCTATGGGATGAACAATCTTGGATTTGGAACCGCCAAGGAATCTCCGTGGCGTGCCGGGGCAAATGAAAATACGGTGATCAAATTTACAGACGACGTCAAGATTGAAGGACAAGCACTTAGTGCAGGAAAATACGGCCTTCATATGGTGATTGAGGAAGGCGACAAGGCAACCGTCATATTCTCTAAGAATCACGGGGCCTGGGGAAGCTATTTCTACGAGCCTTCCGAAGACGCCCTTAGGGTAGATGTAAGCATGAAAGACATTCCCCATGTAGAACAGCTGACTTTCGCATTTAACGAAGTGGACGCGACTTCTGCGGTGGCTTCTCTAAACTGGGAGAAAAAGCAGATTCCCTTTAAAGTTGAGGTAGACGTAACGGATATTGTTTTGGCGGATATCCGCCAGAAGCTGCAGGATACCCCCGGCTTTAGCAGGCAATCCTGGGAACAGGCGGCTAATTTTGCCTTGAATAATGACGGTGATCTTGACGAGGCCCTCGGTTGGGTTGATGCCGCAATTGCCGGTCAGTTTTTTAGTCAAAAGACCTTTAATAATCTTGGCATAAAGGCCAGGATCCTTACCAAGCAGGGAAAAAATGCTGACGCAGATGCCTTAATGGATGAGGCTATGGGAATGGGTACGGTTTTCCAGATCCACGGTTATGGAAGGCAACTCATAGGACAGGGTGAGAAAGAAAAAGCTATGGCTGTGTTCAAGAAGAACGCGAAAATGAATAAAGGACAATGGCCTGTAGACTTTGGTCTGGCAAGAGGGTATTCTGCCATGGGAGATTATAAAACAGCCCTTAAGCACCTTAAAATCGCCGAAGGAAGAGCTCCTGATGCCTTAAATCAAAATGCAATTGCCGGATTCCTGGTAAAACTGGAAAACGGAGAAGATATTAATTAAGAACGCTCACGTTGTTAAATGAAGGCGCCTGGTTTTTACCGGGCGTTTTTTTTGGAGGACAAATGATTAGCTGATGTAGGTCCAGATATTTTTGTGTTTTGTGATCTCGGAGTATGCCTGTCTAACAGATCTGTGCTGATCCATCTCCAGCAATGGGTCCTGTTCAAGCACTTTTTTGGCGTAAAACCGGGCAGTGTTCAGAATATCACTGTCCTTGATGATATCGGCAATCTTTAGTTGCAACAAACCGCTTTGTTGTGTGCCCATGAGGTCTCCGGGACCGCGCAGTTTAAGGTCTACTTCGGCAATTTCAAAGCCGTCATTGGTCGCAACCATGGTCTCAAGCCGGGTTTTGGCTTCGGAGGAAAGCTTGAAACCGGTCATCAGAATACAATAACTCTGCTCTGCACCTCGTCCTACCCTTCCTCTTAACTGATGTAATTGGGACAGGCCAAAGCGTTCTGCGCTTTCTATGATCATAACAGACGCATTGGGGATATTTACACCCACTTCTATGACCGTGGTGGCCACCATGATCTGGGTCTCTCCCCGGATAAACCTATTCATCTCGTAATCCTTAGCATCGGATTTCATTTGCCCGTGAACTATGGAGATCTGGTAATCCGGCATAGGGAAATCCCTGGCAATACTCTCATAGCCATCCATAAGATCCTTATAGTCCAGGGCCTCAGATTCCTTGATCAACGGATAAACCACATAAACCTGCCTGCCTTTTTTTATTTCATCCCGGATAAACTGAAAGACCTTTAAGCGGTTTTGGTCAAAACGATGTACCGTTTTTACAGGTTTCCTGCCGGGAGGAAGCTCATCGATAACGGATATGTCCAGGTCTCCGTATAAACTCATAGCCAGGGTCCTGGGGATCGGAGTGGCGGTCATGACCAATATATGTGGGGGAGTAGCGTTTTTATGCCAAAGGCGGGAACGCTGAGCCACTCCAAAGCGGTGTTGTTCGTCTACTATCGCCAGCCCAAGGTTTTTGAAGACCACCTTATCTTCCAGGACCGCATGGGTTCCGATCAGAATATGGAGTTCACCGTTTTCCAGGGCTTCGTGGATTCTCTTTCGGTCCGATTTCCTGGTGGAACCGGTCAGTAATTCAATTGAGACCTTAAGTGACCCAAGCAATTCTTTCAGGCTGTTATAATGCTGGTTTGCCAATATTTCGGTCGGGGCCATCAGGCAGGCCTGGTATCCATTGTCTATGGCCAATAACATGCTCATCAGGGCAACAATGGTCTTTCCGGAACCCACATCGCCCTGCAGCAATCGATTCATTTGGGCATTGCTTCCCAAATCTGCCCTGATCTCTCTTAGTACTTTCTTCTGAGCCGAGGTTAGTTCAAATGGAAGATGTTCTTCATAAAAGCCGTTAAAAAGATCTCCGACCTTTTCAAAGTTGAAACCCCGTATTTTTTGCTGTCTCCGCTGTTTCTTCATCAAAAGTTGCAGCTGTATAAAAAAGAGTTCCTCGAATTTGAGTCGGAACCTGGCACGGGCCAGTTCCTCCTGGCTGTCCGGGAAATGAATGGCGCGCAGCGCAACTCGCTTTGGCACCAACTTCAGGGTATCCAATATGTCAGGAGCAAGGGTTTCCTGGAATAGTCCGCCCGTTTCTTCGAACAATTGCAACACAAATTTGCTGATCATTCTATTGGTTACCCCTGAATTGCTCAGCTTTTCTGTAGACGGGTACACCGGTTGCATTCTGAGCCTTTTAGCAGGCTGCTGATTTTTTAAGATTTCCATTTCCGGGTGTGCCATGGAGAATTTGCCGTTGTACCAATTAACACGCCCGAAGACGACATAGGGCGTATTTAGTTTTAGATTTTCCCTGATCCATTTCTGACTGCGGAACCATACGAGTTCCATCTCCCCGGTATCGTCTATAAATTTGGCCACCAGTCGGCTGCCCCTCTTTTGTGCAACGGTCTTAATATGGATGATCTTTCCAATGATCTGAATATCGGCATTGCTGCGCTCCAATTGATTGATCTTATAGAATTGAGTCCTGTCTATATGTCGGTTGGGAAAGAGATTCAGCAGGTCCTGATAAGTGCTAATACCCAATTCCGAACCCAACAAGTCTGCCCTGTTAGGACCTACTCCTTTGAGATAAGTAATCGGTGTTTGCAGATAATTGGAGTTCATCAGACTAAAATAAGTCTTACCTTGTACAACCGCAATAAACCAAAATGCTAAATTTGGTGTAGTATTTGCTTTCAAATTTTCATGAAGTTGTTCCTTTTCCTTTTGGGAATTTTGCTATCCAACCAGACCCTGGAAGCCCAAAAACAGAGAGCTTTAGACTTTCTCAAGGCTGATATTTCTATTCATATTGATTCTAGTTCACGGAGCATAGGAGGTAATGTACACTATACCTTTAAGGCCCTTTCCAAGGTAGATTCGGTTTTTCTCGATGCCCAGAACATGTCATTTTCCGAAGTGAGTCTGAACAACAGAAGCGTAAAATACACTTACGACGGGAAGAAGCTGGGGCTTTCCAAAAAAATGAAGGCCGGAAAAACCTACAGTCTGTCTATTCATTTTAATGCCGTTCCCAGACAGACCGTGTATTTTATTGGATGGGACGATAATATTCCGGATAATAATCAGATCTGGACCCAGGGCCAGGGCAAATATTCCAGTCATTGGTTGCCTAGCTTCGATGACATGAATGAAAAGGTCATTTTTAATATGGACCTGACCTTTGACAAGAACTACGAGATTATTGCCAACGGCAAGCTGGAGCGTACTGAGGAAAAAGAGGGATTAAAAACCTGGTCATTCAGGATGAATAAACCCATGAGCAGCTATTTGCTGGCCTTTGCCATAGGGAATTACAATAGGAAGGAGTTAATCTCTTCTTCAGGAATTCCACTGGAACTCTACTATTTACCTAAAGACAGTCTGTGTGCTGAACCCACCTACCGATATACCAGGCGGATATTTGATTTTTTGGAAGAGGAGATAGGGTTTTCCTATCCCTGGCAAAACTATAAACAGGTTCCGGTACGGGATTTTCTTTATGCCGGAATGGAAAATACAGGGACCACGATTTTTTCCGAGGCCTTTGTCATAGATTCTACGGCTTTTAAGGACAAAAACTACGTTAACGTAAACGCCCACGAATTGGCACATCAGTGGTTTGGCAATCTGGTGACGGAAGGCAGCGGAGAGCACCATTGGTTGCACGAGGGCTTTGCAACTTTTTATGCCTATCTGGCCGAAAAGGACATTTTTGGCGAAGAATACTTCTATTGGCGACTATACGATACCGCTAAGCAATTAGAGGACCTCGAGCAGGAGTCCAGAGGGGATGCCCTTACGAACCCCAAGGCAGGTAGCCTTACTTTTTATGAAAAGGGAGCCTGGGCACTCTATATATTATATCAGGACCTGGGGGAAAAGAATTTTAAAAAGGGGATCAGATCTTACCTGGAGAAGTATCAGTATCAAAATGTGACCATCGATGAGTTTATAGCTGAAATGGAAGATGCCGGTGGAAAGGATCTGCTTGCTTTTCGTGAAGAATGGCTGGAAGATGACGATTTTCCTTTTGATGAGGTCAAAAAGAGACTGATTAAGGCTTCCAGACCAATTAAGGACTTTTTCGATCTTCAGAAGGAAATGACCAGCAGTTCTGATCAGGATGAAGCTATCCTGGACAGATACTGGACGGCTACGGATTCCGAAGAACTGAAGAAACGCATCATTCTAAAATACCACAAATCACTATCTAACGAATTTTTAAAAAAGGCGTTTGACAGTCAGAAGCTAAAAATCAGGCAAGCGCTTTCTGCTGTAATCAGTCCGGTTCCATCGGAGCTCAGAACGGCCTATGAAGGCCTGTTAAAGGAAGACAGTTACATTACCGTGGAAAACGCGTTTTATCAACTATGGATACAATTTCCTGAAAGCAGGCCAAAATATCTGGACATGACTGCGGAAGTAGAGGGCTTTCCCAATAAGAATATTCGGCTATTGTGGCTGCTTTTGGCTGTGCTGACCAGGGACTATTTGTCTGAAGAAGATAAACAGCTATATACGCTGGAGTTGGTGGGCTATACTTCTCCACAATACTCTTTTGAGATCCGTCAGAATGCTTTTCAGCTACTCAACGAGGTACAGGGTCTAACGGATTCCAATTTAGTAGACCTGATCAATGCATCGGCACACCATAGCTGGCAATTCAGGAAGTTTGCCCGCCGCTTGTTAGATAAATTACTGGAAGACGACAAACAAAAAGAACGACTGTTGCGGTTGTCCCAGGGATTGAACGATAGGGAAACGCGTTATCTAAAAAGTAAAATAAGCAAAAAATGAGGGCGATGGTCATTTCTGGAGGGGGAAGCAAAGGAGCCTTTGCCGGTGGGGTTGCGCAATACCTCATGCAGGCCCTTGGCCATTCCTACGATCTCTTCCTCGGTACCTCTACCGGCAGTCTGTTGATCTCGCACCTGGCCTTGCAAAAAATTCAAAAGATCAAGGATGTATATTGTTCGGTAGATCAGGACAGCATTTTCAGTAACTGCCCTTTTACCATTCAAAAGCGGTATGGCATGGCCAATATTGCTATAAATCACTGGAACGTATTGAGGAATTTCTACAGTGGTAGCAAAACATTTGGGGAAAGTCATAATCTTTTGAAACTGATCAGGGAAACCTTGACCATAGAAGAGTTCGAAAGCCTGAAAAATGGTCCTAAGGATATCGTGGTAACGGTTTCAAACCTTTCGCTGAATCAGGTGGAATATAAGTCGATCAATGATTTTGAGTACGATGATTTTTGCGAATGGATCTGGATATCCTGCAACTATACTCCATTTATGAGCCTTATACGAAAGAACGGCTGCGAATACGCGGATGGGGGCCTCGGAAGTATGGTCCCGATAGAAGAGGCCGTAAAACGCGGTGCCAAGGTGGTAGATGCCATTATTCTGCATACAGAGGTCACTCACTTCAACAGGATGCCTTCGAAGAACGTATTTTCATTGCTGACCAGTATGTTTGCCTTTATGCTGGACCGAATTGAGCAACAAAATATTCGTATTGGAAAGTACGTTGCCAACCACAACGATGCCATCATTAATTTCTACTATACACCAATAGTTTTAACTACAAATTCTCTGATCTTCGATAAGGAGAAAATGACTTCCTGGTGGGAGCGAGGCTACGAATTTGCCGAGACCAAGAATACCGAAACCAGCGAGATAGAGCCGGAAAACTAAGTTTCAAAAGAATAATTCGCTGTTAATTTACCAAAGCTCCCCAATTTCCTTTTTGATAAAGGTAAGGGCAGTGGAGGAGGGCGATTGCTTATCCATGGTTTGATTCAGAATGTCTTCCCTCAATTTGTCCGCCGAATCCGTTTCGCTCATCCCAGCTTTACGGATCATTTGGATGGTGGCGCTCTTGGCCGCTTTGATGATACTCCAGCACTGATCGCTCATATAGATCTGCTGAGAGAGATTGTGTTCAAATTCGTTTTCAATGCTTTTGATCAGTAGTTGCTCGTAGGAATTCTTGTCTGCGGATTTTGGAGCTACGCGAACCACGAGGCTGGGAATAGAAATCCTTTCCAAAAAAAGAGCCATTCGCTCATAGGCCTGTAACCTAATGGGCAGGGCATTCTTTTGTGAATCCTTGTGAAGTAAAAAACGCCTCCTGCCATCTTCATTCCTGGTGTGTAATCGAAAAAAATAGAAGGCTACTGCTCCGGTAACTACTGCTGGTAATAGGTATGCAAAAAGTTGAAATATTCCGTCTCCGGTCATGTGTTTGGCTTTATCCTAAATTGTTTCAGGGTTGGTTTATGATTGTAGAACGCAGCTTTATCTAAAAAATTATGGATGTAAACCAAATGACCCTGTGAGCCTTAATTCTTTATGCCTTCGCGTACCATAAGATAGAAAGCCCCGAAATTTGGATGTAGCTTAAGATCTACCCCTTCTTTCAGATTTCCATCTCGCCCTCGGGACGTCAATCTGGTGGCATCTATACCAAAGTCCTTTTGCAATGAACTGCTAACAGCTCGTGCCTGGCGGGATGCTAAATCAATATCTCCGGTCATAGACAGGCCTTCAACAGTCATTACGACCTCCGGATTGGCCTTGAGGATATCCGCAACCCTGTTCAACCAGTTTGATGCGGTTTCGGCTATTGAATCCGCGGTGTCACTCCCGAAAAGGGCATCCAGGCTGTTTGAGATGACCACGGCTCCCTGGGCCACCTTAACCTTGGCATCTTCTCCCAGGGTCTGCTTGGTATTTGTAAGCAGGACAATAGCCGTAGAATCATTTCGGCTAATCGCATCAGTGATCCCTTTGAGCTGATTTTCCTTAGCTTCAAGGCTGGCCAGCGCCTGATTGATAGCAGAAGAATTCTTGTTAGAGACCTCTGCAAAACTATTCAGGTTTTTTAATAGGGTAGCATTAGCATCCTGAAGTTCTGTAACCTGAGATTCAAAGGATTCCGCCCGGGCAGTACTGGCCCTTTCTTTGCGGTTCGCTTCCGTTACCAGGTTCTGGGTTGAGTCCAGCTTTTGCTTTAGTTCGTCAATTTCCGCAATAAGTTCACTTTTTTTCTGTGCGTGGACGCTGATGGCGCTACCAATTATCAGACTTAGGAGTAAAAGTTTTTTCATGTGGGCAATGATATTTGATCCGGATCAATTAATTTTTTGCCAAAGATACATTTTTGCCGCCAAGATATACACAATCCTTGAGATCCTGCATACTGACAAAAGGTACCGGGCTCTTTTCATAATCATAAGTAGATCTAAGGTCGCTGTGCAGATAATCGTCATCAATGTTCACCTGAATATCGTCCATGGTGAACTGGCAAGGATGCTCGTAGCCGGCGGCATGGGTAATCTCCAGCAGTTCTTTTCTAAACGTTTTAAAGTATTGGGCAAGACGCTCAGATTTCAAGGGAACGTTTATACCGCTTTGCAGCCATTTGCTTTGTGTAGCTACTCCGGAAGGGCAGCGGTTGGTGTGGCATACCTGGGCCTGAATACAACCTATACTCATCATGGCTTCCCTGGCCACGTTAATGCAATCTGCACCCATGGCGAAAGCCATGGCCGCTTTGGCCGGAAAACCGAGTTTTCCACTTCCGATAAAGACCACTCTTTCCGTCAATCCTTTGGTTTTGAATATGCGATAAAGGGAAGAAAACCCGTAAACCCAGGGTAAGGAGACATGGTCTGCAAAACTGGGAGGAGCTGCTCCGGTTCCGCCTTCTCCTCCATCTACCGTAATAAAATCCGGACCTTTTCCACTACTCAGCATGCGGTCTGCCAGTTCTTCCCACATATCCAGTTTGCCTATTGCTCCTTTGACCCCCACGGGTAATCCGGTCTGCTCCGCGATGGCTTCTATGAACTCTAACAATTCAGTTACATTTCCAAAGGCAGAATGAGTAGGTGGTGAAAGTACATCTTTCCCTACCGGCACCCCGCGGATCTCTGCGATCTGACTGGAGATCTTTGCCGCTGGAAGCACCCCTCCTTTGCCGGGCTTGGCCCCTTGAGAAAGTTTGATCTCTATTGCTTTAATACAAGGATTTTGGTCTACCAGCTTCTTCATTTTTTCCATGGAAAAGCCGCCGGTTTCCGATCGGACCCCAAAATAGCCTGTGCCAAAATGGAAGATTACATCTCCACCTTTATTGTGGTATGGAGACAAGCCGCCCTCACCGGTGTTGTGGTAAGCATCGCTTTTGTGAACGCCTATATTTAAGGCCTCCACGGCGGCCGCGGACAAAGAACCAAAACTCATGGCAGAAACATTGATAACCGATCCCGGGCGATAGGGCTTCCTGCGATTGTTGTAGGCGCCCATGATCTTGGCGCAGGGAAGGAAGAACTTGTCAAGGTGGTTGGGATGCCCTTTATCTATTTTAAAGGACATCATTTGATTTTTTATAAAGATGTGCTGATGTGCATAGATGTCCCTGTCCGTTCCGAAACCTTCGTAATTGTTCTCTTTTTTTGCTGAAGCGTAGATCCAGCTTCTTTCAATGCGATTGAAAGGCAATTCCTCCCTGTTGTTAGCCACAAAGTACTGTCGCATTTCAGGACCTATACTCTCCAGCCAGTAGCGGAGATGCCCTACAATCGGGTAGTTATGGGTAATAGTATGGGAGCGTTGCAAAAAGATATCTCTGAATGCAACAACTGCCAAAACCAGAAGGACCCATCCCCACCAGGGTATCGCAGAAAGAAAATCAAGCAACTCTTTCATATTCCCGGATAAAAATCAATCACTACTGGCCTGGGGCCGACATATTCAAATAATCCAGGCTCATTTCCGTAAGCGCTTTAACCCCCAGTAGCAAGCCGCTGTCATCTATCTTAAAGTCCGGAGTATGATGAGGGTAGGGGGTGGTATTCCCCGGTGTCATTCCTCCCAGGAAAAAATAAAAGCCGGGAACTTCTCTTTGGAAATACGAAAAATCCTCTGCCCCAGTGATGGCCTTTTGCATTTGCACATTTTCATCACCGGCTACCCTTTTTAGAGAGGGTAACATTTCAACAACCAGTTCCGGCAAGTTATACGTAATATCAGTAGAAGTAGTAATCTCAATGGTAGCATCTCCACCGTAGGCCTTTGCGATAGCAGGAACCATTTCTTCCATTCTTCTATTGATCTGCTTTTGCATATCGTAATCCAGGGTCCGTATTGTTCCGATCATTTCCGCGCTTTCCGGAATGATGTTAAAGCGTACGCCGCTGGTTATTTTACCTACGCTGATCACGGCGGCCTCGTTGGTAAGGTTGGCCTCCCTGCTTATTATCGTTTGTAAACCATCTATGATCTTGGCACTGATCAGAATAGGGTCTACCCCAGACCAGGGCTGGGAACCATGGGTTTGTTTTCCTTTTACATTGATCACAAATCGCTGGGCAGAGGCCATAGCACCACCAGGTCGGAATCGTATCACACCAACCGGAGTTTGAGAGTTGATATGCAAGCCAAAAATCACGTCAACATCAGGATTTTTAAGCACTCCTTCTTTAACCATCAATAAGGCTCCTCCTTCTTCTCCCGGGGGTGGTCCTTCTTCAGCGGGTTGAAAAATAAACTTTATAGTACCCCTTATCTTATCTGTATTTTTAGAAAGCACTTCCGCAACACCCATAAGTATGGCGGTGTGTGTGTCGTGACCGCAGGCGTGCATCACCCCGACTTTTTTACCAAGAAACTCTGTTGTTACCGTAGACTTGAAGGACAGGTCGTTTCGCTCTGTTACAGGCAGGGCATCAATATCGGCCCTTAGAGCAACCACCTTGCCAGGATGGTCTCCCTTCAGTATTCCTACGACCCCTGTATGCGCCACATTGGTGGTGACTTCAATACCCAGGGATCTCAGGTGTTTCGCGATTTTTTCAGCGGTTTTGAATTCGCGGTTAGACAGCTCGGGGTTCTGATGAATATCCCGTCGCCATTCGACGACCTTGGATTCGATCGCGCTATACTCTTTTTCCAGGTCAGCTTGCTGAGCCATGATCAGGCTGCAGCTAAGCAGACAAAAAACGGATAGTAGTTGTCTCATAGTGATCTTTAGTTTAAAATTTAATTAAGCGGTAACCCTCATCCTGTAATTGGATCAAGGCTGTCATTGCGGAGAGTGCAAGATCCACCCCGGAAACAGTTTCTGAAACGGGGATGTTTCGGGATAGCGAAGACTGACCGCAGAAGATAATATCCACTCCGGAATCCAACAGTTCGCGGATCATACCGCTATTGGGATTGTCCGTTTGATACCTGGACCGATAGGCCTTGTTATCCAGGATATCTTTGGAAGCTTTATTGTGAATTACCAGAACGGCTTTGAGGTTCTTAGCTGGGACACCGTGCTGAGCGTGCATATTCAGAAAACGCGCTACGGTAGCTATTTTGGCGTTGAGTGTTTTTGGGTCATCCGGGCTGTCCATCACGTCGAACACCGCTTTAAATACCTTTGTGGTATCTGTTTTGAATGTCGGCTGGTCAATTGGCCAAACAGCGCCGTATTCCTTGATTACAGGTCCGGCTTGTTTCGTCTGGGCATGGACGTTGCTCAAACTCACAAATAAGAAAAGCAAGATAAAACAGAACGAGGGTTTCTTCATATTTCAAAATAGAGTTTTAAATATATTCAAATTGCATAAGATTCCTAGACCATTGTTTATAATTATTAAATTGAGGGCTTTAGGATGCGTCCAATATTAGCTAACTTCACCGTTTAAACGTCGCAGCTTTTATGGAGTTTTTGAATGAGCTTAACGATGCGCAGAGAGCACCGGTATTACATAAGGAAGGTGCGCTAATGGTCATTGCCGGGGCGGGATCCGGAAAGACCCGTGTGCTCACCTATCGCATAGCCCATCTGATGCAGCAAGGAGTAGATGCCTTCAATATTCTGGCACTGACCTTTACCAATAAGGCGGCCAGGGAGATGAAGAAACGTATCGCCCATATTGTGGGCGACTCAGAGGCAAAAAACCTGTGGATGGGGACCTTTCACTCCATCTTTGCCCGCCTGCTGAGATATGACGGCGATAAATTGGGATATCCCAGCAATTTTACGATTTACGATACTCAGGATTCCCAGCGTCTCATCGCGTCCATAATCAAGGAGATGGGGCTGGATAAGGATATCTATAAATACAAACAGATCCAGAATCGTATTTCGTCTTTCAAGAACAGCCTGATCACGGTGAAAGCCTATTTCCAAAACCCGGAATTGGTAGAAGCGGATGCCATGGCCAAAAGACCGAGGTTGGGAGATATTTATAAGGAATATGTGGACCGATGTTTTAAGGCGGGCGCCATGGATTTTGACGATCTGCTGCTTCGCACCAACGAGCTCTTGTCCCGTTTTCCCGAGGTGCTATTTAAATACCAGGATCGCTTTAGATATATTCTTGTGGATGAGTATCAGGATACCAATCACTCCCAATACCTTATTGTAAAAGCGCTTTCAGATCGTTATCAGAACATTTGTGTGGTGGGGGATGATGCCCAGAGTATTTATTCCTTCCGCGGGGCCAATATCAGCAACATCCTCAATTTCCAAAGAGATTACGACAACGTTGCGGTGTACCGTCTGGAGCAGAATTACCGATCTACAAAGAACATTGTCAATGCCGCGAATTCCATCATATCCAACAATAAGCATCAATTGGAAAAGGTGGTCTGGACTGCTAATGACGAAGGCCCAAGGATAAAATTACACCGAAGTGTAACCGATGCGGAAGAGGGTAGGTTTGTCGCGGGTTCCATTTTTGAGAATAAAATGCAAAAGCAGCTCCCAAACGGGAAGTTTGCCGTGCTATACCGGACCAACTCCCAATCGAGAGCCATAGAAGACGCGCTCAGGAAAAAGGATATACCCTACAGGATCTTCGGCGGGCTTTCATTCTATCAACGAAAGGAGATCAAGGATGTGCTGTCTTATCTCAGGCTGGTGATCAATCCCAAGGATGAAGAAGCGCTCAAGCGGATCATCAACTTTCCAACCCGGGGAATAGGGCAGACCACGATAGACCGGCTCACAGTTGCAGCCAACCATTACCAAAGATCCATTTTTGAGGTCATGGATAACCTGGACAAAATTGACCTTAAGATCAATTCAGGTACCCGAAGAAAACTGGAAGATTTTGTAAATATGATCAAGAGCTTTCAGATCATGAATGAAAACTCCGACGCTTTTACGCTTGCGGAGCACGTGGCAAGAAAGACAGGGATCCTTCTGGAATTTAAAAAAGACGGTACTCCTGAGGGTGTTGCCCGAATGGAAAACATAGAGGAGTTGCTTAACGGGATCAAAGACTTTGTGGAAGGACAGAAAGAGCTGGCAGATGCGAAAGGCGATCTTACGGAATTCCTGGAAGATGTGGCGCTGGCCACGGACATGGACAAGGACACCGGAGATGAGGATAGAGTGGCCTTAATGACCATTCACCTGGCCAAGGGCCTGGAATTCCCATATGTCTATATCGTTGGGATGGAAGAAGATCTTTTTCCCTCAGCCATGAGCATGAATACCCGAAGTGAACTGGAGGAGGAGCGAAGACTGTTTTACGTAGCGCTCACGAGGGCAGAGGAACAGGCTTATCTTACTTACGCGCAAAACAGGTACAGATGGGGTAAACTGATCGATGCCGAACCGAGCCGATTCATCGAGGAGATCGACGAGAAATTCATAGAGAACCTAACGCCGGCAGACACCTATAAGTTCAGGTCTTTTGTCAATACGGACATTTTTGGGGAAGTTGATAAAAGCAAACTGCGGCAGTCCAAGCCGAGCAACGGTACTCCTCCCAAAGCGCTTAAGCCTAATGAACAGCAGCTGCGAAAATTGCGAAAGTTGAAACCGCAATTGGCCAGTCCTACCAAAAATACCAACCCGGTCGATCCCAATCTGGCCCCGGGAGCCCTGGTGAATCATACTAGATTCGGAAGGGGGAAAGTCCTTAAAATTGAAGGTGTGGGTGATGATAAAAAAGCGGAGATACAGTTTGAAAAAGGGGATGTAAAAAAGCTACTACTCAGGTTTGCCAGACTGGAGATTATAAATTAGTTAGCGGTAGGCAGTAGGCAGTGAACAGTTAGCAGTAAGCAGTGAACAGTGAGCAGTAAACAGTTAAATGTCACAACTTCCAGCGGTCTAACAATCCAATCATCCAAACGTCTAAAAATCTAATCATCTAATCCTAAATTCCTCAATTTCAACCAATAAAGTATTAGATTTAGGCCAAATAAGACGGTTATATGGAAATAATCATATATCCATTAGTTAGCCACAACCATAAAAAAAAGCGGGTTTAACCCGCTTTTTTAATTTAATCTCCCAGCCGTTTAAAAATTTGTGTGACTTGAGCTAGAGCTGAATAGCATGCTTTACTTTTGCCCATGGACTGGGGGTTGCTATCGGCAATATTCATATAAACGGATTTAGCCGCTTCAATAATGTCGGAGTCACGAAATCTTCCCGGGGTCTCTATCTTCCATCCATCTTCCGTTTTGATTACAAATTCAGAAAAAGATGCGATTATTGGAAAGATAATACCGTCGGGAATATTAACTATATTTCCCTTAGAATCTCTATCTATTTTCCGAATTCTTGTTCCTTCAAATCCACTGTGTTTCTTCCATTTATTATATAAAATGTACGCTTCCGAAGAAATATCAAGATAGAATTGATATAAAGCTTTATATGACTTATGATCAGTAGCATCTTTATTTTTACCCTTTTCATATACTTCTTGAAACAGCTTCAGACATTTAGACTTCATATTGTATGTAAAAACCTTATTCATATCACTAGATCCAGGCCATAACTCGGAAGGAATTAATGCTGTGATAACTTGTAACAATTTTTCGGTTTTAACATAATCATCTGACAGTTTAGTCTCCGATTTTTGAAACTTAGAATTCGGCAACTTTTCTTTAAATGCTTCTTCTAACTCATCAAGTTGTCCTAATCGACCAACTATAGACAAGGGCATAACATCATTCTGAAAGTTTCTAGATATCGAAGTCTCAGCAATTAAATCGTCATCTGTCGTGACAATTATTTCAAATTTCACAAATGGATTATATTCATCATCTGTAAATCTTTCCTCATATTTGTCGAAATAGTCTCTTAGGACACCTTGGGTTTGCGCTCCATTGATTATACTAGCATTCTTCAACCTTAGAGATTTACTTTTTTCGTCAACATCAACTTGATGCGCTACTAGGGTAATTCCACCATTTAGTACACAAAAATTATCCGCATTGTTATCGAGCGTTTCAATGATTGCTCGATGAACCTGGGTTGGACGTCGACGTTTTTTGCCATCGGCCTCTAACAAATAGTCGCGAACGTTCTGATCTGTTTCGAAATTAAGTACTGATTTTACTGGACAGGTGCCGGAAAGAATTTTTCTATCATTTTTTAAGTCATCAGGTGAGCTGATGTTACGAAGGGAATGAAATGACAAAACATCCCAATTTTTGGTTTTAACCATAATATTAACAAATTTCTGTTTAGCTCCTCATTTGTTTGACAATGATCACTGATCATGTCTGAAAAGTCCAAACAATTAAACAATATTCAAATATACAACATTACGGACGAAATGTCAAGCAGAATGGTAGTGATTAACAACGGCTAACCCGATGTAGTGGAAATGCCTTCCGTGCTGATATTCAACAATTCAGCCGTCTAACAATCCAATCATCCCAACGTCTAAAGATCTAAAAATCTAATCGTCTAATCCTCAATTCCTCGATTTCAACCAATAAAGTATTAGATTTAGGTGAAGTAAGGCGGATGTGTGGAACTAATCATTTATCCATTAGTCACTTGCAAGCTAAAAAAATATGACCGAACCAGTCGAAAATAAAACAAAAGGCATCAAATTATACTCTTCAAAAGCTATAGGTGGAGCCACGTTTTTCGGTGGACCACTAGCAGCAGGATATATGATTGGAGAAAACTTCAAAGCATTGGGCAAACCAAGTGAAGGAAGAAATTCATTGATTATTGGAATTGTGACAACAATTATACTTTTCACAGGAATATTTATGATTCCAGAAAATATAATCGATAATATCCCAAGACAAATAATTCCATTAATTTATACAGGAATTATTTGGGGAATTGTTGAATGGAAACAAGGAGATGTTCTTAAATTACATAAGGAGAACGGAAACTCATTCTTTTCAGGTTGGAGAGCTGCTGGAATCGGACTTATTTCACTTATAATAATATTGATAGGAATATTTGGATACGTGTTTCTTGGAATGGATAATGAAATATATGACAAATATGATACGGAACTAAGTGTGTTTTCAAAAAATGAAATAGAAACTTTAGTTTTTTATGACCACTTGAATACCGAGTCAAACTATTCTCTAATACAAGAATTAGATAATAAGACAATCCCGAAATGGAAGGAAAATATTGAAATTATTAATCGAACTAATAAGTTTGAGAATTTGCCTTCCGAACTGATTCAGCAGAATAAATTGCTTTTAAAGTACTCGGAATTAAGAGTCAAAGCTTTTGAATTGTTTAAAAAAGCAATTGAAGAGGACACTGATAAGTATTCGTCTGAATTAGAAAGAACGCATATGGAAATTGAAGAAGTACTTGCTAAATTGAATTAAAAATGAGTAGGTAACCCGATGGCGCGGAAGTGCTTTCTGGGCTGGTATTCAACAATTCAGCTGTCTAACAATCCAATAGTCAAATCCTCAATTCTTCGATTCCTCAATTTTACTTTTGTTGAAAGTTGATGGTTCATGGATAGCGTTTAGCGCAAAGCTGAAGTAAGACATACGATATTAGATATACGGTATCAGCTGTTAAACGCATTTAGTGACAATTCAAGAAATCGTTCAAACATCCAGCTGTCTAACAATCCAATCATCCAAACGTCTAAAGATCTAACAATCCAAATAAACAAAATCTTCTTTTAGAAATCATATTATGTTTAAAAACTTAAAAGTAGTAGAGCTGGCAAGTGTTTTGGCCGGTCCTTTAACGGGGACCTTCTTTGCAGAGTTAGGTGCCAGGGTTATTAAAATAGAAAATAAACTCACTAATGGAGATGTTACAAGAACATGGAAACTTCCAACGGAATCCAAAGAAAGATCCATCTCTGCTTATTATAGTGCTGCAAATTTCTCAAAAGAAAGCCTGTTACTCAATGTTACAGATATCCTGGATTATGAGATTTTGATTGATCACATTAAGGATGCCGACATTGTTATAACGAACTACAAACCAAGTACTGCTACAAAACTTAAACTGGGTTATGATGATTTGAAACCATACAATCCATCTCTCATTTATGCAGAACTTACAGGTTTTGGTGAGGACGACTCAAGACCCGCATTTGATGTTGTACTACAGGCTGAAACCGGGTTTATGTTTATGAATGGGGAACCCAATAGAAACCCTGTAAAAATGCCAGTCGCATTAATTGATGTACTCGCCGCCCATCACTTAAAAGAAGCTATTCTTTGTGCAATTATTGACAAGTTAAATACGGGTAAAGGAAAACATATCAAAGTTTCACTTTATGAGAGTGCTTTAGCGTCTTTGGCAAATCAAGCTACTAACTGGTTAATGAAAGAGCATATTCCACAACCTATGGGAACACAGCATCCCAACATTGCACCATATGGAGATATGTATACTACAAAAGATGGTAAATTACTTGTTTTGGCCATTGGTTCTGACAAGCAATTTGAAAACTTGTGCATGCTTTTAGGAATAGAGTTTAATGAGTTTGGCACGAATGCCCAACGGGTATCTAAAAGAGAAGCTTTAAACAGTAAAATAAGTAAATGTATTGCCAAAGAAACCTCTGGGTATTGGGTTTCTAATCTTGAACAAAGAAATATTCCTTATGGCATTGTAAAAAACATGCAAGAAGTTTTTCAAGATAGAAAGGCAAAAAAAATGTTGCTTTCTGAAGTTATTGAAGGCATTGAAACGGTTAGAGTGAAGACAGCACTTGTTTAGCAGTTGATAAATAAAAAAAAACTACCAATAAGCCATATGCAAACCTTTGGTGGTAATGCCTCAGCCAAATTGATTTTTATCCTTTAAGACTTCTACCTCGGATATTGTAACAAATTTGTATTCGATTTATCTCTAATACATATACCAACCTTAAATTTCCAGATTATGAAGAAAATAGGAGTCTCCTTATTCATCCTTTTTACCACACTTTTTTCTACACATTGCTATGCCACCTGGTCTATTATTGCCGTTGACCGAAAAACGGGAGAAATTGGCATTGTAGGTGCCTCATGTACTTTTGATGTATCTGGCATCGCTTCGATTGTCCCGGGAAAAGGAGCCATAGTGATTCAGGCGGCAAGTAATTATTATGCGAGAATGACAGGTGTTGATTTAATGGAAAATGATGTACCTCTGGAAAAAATACTTGAAGCCATGATGGACGAAAAATTTACGCCCGAAAAGCAGCAATACGGTTTAATTCTTTTGGATCCAAATACAAAACCATTAGTTTATTCCGGTTCTGAAATTCAAGATTGGAATGGAGAAAAACTGGGAAGCGATTTTCTCGTTATGGGTAACATTCTTCATGGAGAGGCAGTGGTATCCAATGCGTACAAGGCATTTGATGAAAACAGGGATAAACCGTTAGCAGAACGACTTATGTTAGCCTTAAAAGCCGGAGAAGAAGCAGGAGGAGATAAAAGGTGTGAAACGCAATATGCAAGATCTGCTTTTCTAATGGTTTACAATCCCCAGGATGGAGCCATTTTAAAGCTAGCGGTCCAGGGCATAGAAAAAGGTGGCAAACCCGCAGTGACTTTGCTAAATCAACAATTTGATTTTTGGCGTAAAGAAGAAAAAGGCAAAAACTAAACTTCCCAACATCGTGTATAACTGATAGCTGTCGGAATTTCAAGCTTGAAATTCCTGCAATCAATTATCTTTACTCTTGCGGTAAAATCACGGCTGATTTTTCTGCGACTAATCACGCGGAAGACAGTTGCAAGCAAGCTTGAAAATGGAGTTAAAACCAAAATTTGGAATAGACAATTTAAAATTTGGAATGTCTCAAAAAGAGGTATCGGACATTCTAGGTCAACCAGACCGAATTTTCCAATTGGACGATTTTGGAGATAATGAAATGGTTTGGGAATGGAATGAAAAATTTCTACGCCTGACCTTCTATCATGAAGAAAACAATCGATTTGGTTACTTGAGAACAATGCATCCAGACTTGACTTACAATGGACAAAAAATTCTGAATTTGCCGCCAGAAGTTGTAAAAGAAAAACTGTTTCCAGAATTAATACAATGGGACAAGAATGAGTTTGATTTTTTAACTATGTACTTTAATGAAAAGTATTGGCTGAATTTAAATTGTGAATATGGACTTGTTCTTGATTTAGAAATGGGAGTTCCTTTCAAAAATGATGAGGACTATGACTGGCCCATTTGAAACAGTCAATGCCCGATGGCGCGGAAATGTTTTCCGTGCGGGCGTAAATCATAACCCAAATCGTTGGTAGTACTTATTTGATTTCCGTAAATGGAACATTTACAGGAACCTCATAGTTATAAAACGCCTGTTTTGCTTTAATTTTAGGACTCGCTCAAAAAAAATCAAATGAAAAATACCTTAAGAACACCTCTGAACGTCCTGTTTTGCCTCCTTTTTTTGTACTGCAGCTGCGGACAAAGTTCTGACGATAACGCGGAACTTTTGGAAGATGATACAGTCCCCGTTGCTGAATTGCCAGACGTAAATGCTCCGGATTACTGGGATGATGCTGTTATCGTATGGCAAGACGAATTTGATGGAACGGAGCTTTCCATGGAAAAATGGCGTTTCGAAACCGGTTCTCACGGATGGGGCAATAATGAATTACAGAATTACGTGGAAAATGATAATGTGGAAGTGAGTGATGGTACTTTAAAGATCATAGCGAAAAAAGAGGCTCCTGGATCAACGGGAGGCACCTATACTTCTACACGTTTGAACAGCATCAGTGACTTCCGATACGGAAGATTGGAAATAAGGGCCAAGATCCCTGAACACAAAGGGAATGGGCTCTGGCCCGCATTGTGGATGCTGGGAAGTAATATCGGCACCGTAGGATGGCCCGCCTGTGGCGAAATAGATATTATGGAATATGTGAGCTTTAGCCCTAATGAAGTGCATTTTTCCATTCACAGTACGGCCAATAACCACAAGGATGGAACTCAGGTAACCTCTGGCCCGCTTGAATTGGAAACCATAGAAGAGGAATTCCATAATTATGGGGTACTGTGGACCAATCAATACCTCAAATTCTATATAGACGATATCACCAATGTAAAATTGACCTTTCCACGACCCGCGGTTACCACTGCTGAAAACTGGCCTTTTTCTCAACCCTTTTACTTTCTGATGAATATTGCGGTTGGAGGTGATTGGGGAGGCCTTGAAGGTGTAGACGACAGTATTTTCCCTGCTGTGATGGAGGTAGATTACGTAAGGGTATACCAGGTGCAGTAAACTGCTTAAACTCTTATCCACGCGTTATGGCTGAACTCATTAAGATATATGAAGATAATCCCAGTCCCAGGCAGATCGACAGGGTAGTGGAGGTACTTCGATCAGGGGGGCTGGTTGTCTATCCTACAGATACCGTCTACGGTCTGGGCTGCGATATTACAAAGTCCAGGGCTCTGGAGAAAATCGCAAGGATCAAGGGGGTTAAGCTGCAAAAGGCCAATTGGTCCTTCATATGTGCGGATCTTAGTAACCTATCGGACTATGTACGCCAAATAGATACTCCAACTTTCAAGATATTGAAAAGAGCTCTTCCCGGCCCGTATACCTTTATTCTTCCCGGAGGCAATAATTTACCTAAGGATTTTAAATCCAAGAAAACCGTTGGAATTCGAATCCCGGATAATGCCATAGCCAGGGAACTTGTAAAAGCCCTGGGTAATCCAATCGTATCAACCTCTATCAGAGATGAGGACGATATTCTTGAATATACCACGGATCCGGAGTTGATCTATGAAAAGTGGGGTAATATCGTAGATGTAGTGATCGATGGTGGCTATGGAGGCAATCTCGCCTCTACTGTTGTAGACCTGTCCGGTTCGGAACCTGAAATACTAAGGGAAGGAAAAGGTGCTATAGATATTTTTTAATACTGAACCGCTCGCTGGTTTAGTTTTTCCCGTTAGACTTGATGGAAATATCAGGATTATAAGGAGGTATAAAATCATCGGTTTCCCAGACCTCTCCTATAACTTCTTCGATCTCTTTTTCCAGATACCTCAGATGTGCTTTCGTCATCCTGTGGGTGATCACTGGGATAGTCCCTTTGATCTCTCCCTGAAGTTGAATCAGTTGATCCAGGGCCAGTGATCTTACGTCCGTGTTACTGGTAAAATCCTCTGAAAGTTTCGATAGGATACCAGATATGGCTCCCTTGGCCTTCTTGGGTTTATAAAGTGCGATGAGATTGTCTACATAGGCCTTTTGAAGCTTTCTTCTGTATGTATTCGCCTGATAGAAAACATTCATTTCACCCCAGACCAGGAAATGCAGATCGTCCAGGTATTCCTCGGGCCGGTAGGTGTCAATATCCCGGTATCTTTCAGTGATAAAGGTCATCCTGCTCAATCGGCTTCCGCCTAAGAGATTAAGCATCACACTTTCCATACTACGGGTAACAGCTTCTTTAGAGCGGGGCGACTGTATATTGTTCAGAATATCATTGGGTAACAGCCAATCCGGTTCGTGAAAAATATGATTGTCCAGAAATACCAGCGCTTCTTTTTGAACACTTTTCGGCACCGGCAGGTATACCTCACCTTCTTCGCCCATTGTTTTGGGAGTGACGTAGATACCTCCAATATTTTTTACAACATGGAACAGGTAGTTGTCATATTGTTTGATGAGATCCTTATAGATGAGGTCCAGATTGGTATAATCATCACTCTGCCGCTCTTTGGTCCATTGGGTAAGATAGGGCACTATACGCTGCAGGTTCATGATGCCGTAATTGCTGGCGATAACCGCATGATCCCCAAGGTCTTCACTCTGTGATCTGGGATCAAAGTCCCTTCCTTCACCGCCAAACCAAAGACGTTGGTTACCTCTAATACTATCCGTTACCATGGCATTCAGTAATTCCTTTTCTTCCGTTTCCGAATAAGTCTCAGCAAAGCCTGAGTAACCCCATTGAATGGCCCATCGGTCATAATCGCCAATTCTGGGTCTCAGATATTCCGGGGCAATGGAATCTTCAGGCTGTGCCACATAATTAAATCGCGCATAATCCATGATCGAACTGCTGTGACCGTATTTTTTTAACCAGTTTTCATCCCGAAGTTTTTCCACAGGCGTGGCATGACTGGCCGCCATATTATGTCTAAGTCCCAGGGTATGCCCAACTTCATGAGCACAGACAAATCGTATGAGCTCACCCATAAGATCCGTATCGAAGCGCATTTTCCTGGCACGCTCATCCACCGCCCCGGCCTGGATCATATACCAGTTGTGCACCAGGGTCATGACATTGTGATACCATCCAATATGACTCTCCAGGATCTCACCACTCCTCGGATCTGTAATGTTGGGTCCGTATGCATTCTTAGCCGAACTGGCGAAATAGCGCAGTACGGAGAAGCGAGAATCTTCCAGGCTCATCGAAGGATCGTTCTCAGGCCATTCTTTTCCAATAATGGCATCCTTGAAACCTGCCTGTTCAAAAGCCTCCTGCCAATCGTTGATCCCCTTGATGAGGTACGGCCGCCATTTCTTTGGCGTAGCAGGGTCTAAATAGAATACAATGGGTTTTTTGGGGGTAACCAACTCTCCCTTTTCCCATTTGGCCCGGTCTTCATCTCTGGGTTCCAGCCTCCAGCGATGGATGTAAATGTTTTGATTTACCTGCTGCTGATCGTCTCCGTATTCCAGGTAGGAACTTGCAAAATAACCGACCCTTGGGTCGTAAATGCGCTTCTTCATAGGTTCCTTTGGAAGCAGAATAAACGAATTATTCAGCTCCAGGGTAACAACGCCGGACAAGGCGGCTGCAGGCAGCGCCCTTTTGTCCTTTTTAGAAACTGATTTGGATTTGTAGGTCTTTACCGTCCGTATTTCTGTATTGATCGGAAAGGAATTGATCTCTTTAATAAAGGACTTATCTTTTTCAAGGCTTGTGAGTTTGTAAGCGTTTTTTTGAGCCGGGCTAAGGGCCAGAAGTGAGTTATCGCTGTTCACAAAACTGGTGACTTCAATCAGCGAGCTCTGTTTGTCCTCATTAACGGCCTTAATCTCAAAAGCCTCCAAGATGGGAGTGACGCTGGAGTTGTTTACGGCTTGTGCGATAGCATCGTTTTCATCAGCAGCGCTTACCAGTGTGGATATTCTTAGGAAGATCTTGTTTTGAGGCCCTTTTTCCAGTACAATGGTCTTATCTCCAATTTCCTCTCCACCATAGTTACCGGCTCCTGCGGGAGTTTTTATAAAGCGGGTTACTACCAGTATCTCACGGTTTAGGATACTGTCTGGAATTTCAAAATAATACTTGTCCCCAACCTGGTGTACATCAAAAAGGCCGCTACTGCTAACAGCTTCTTTGCCGATTATTTTGTCGTAGGGTTTAACTTTTGTTGGTGCCTTACCAGACTTTACAGCCTGTTTGGATCCCAGGCCGAGAGTACTACAGGAGTAGGCAAAAAGAGATACACAGAACAGCAGTAGAATTCCTCTCATAATAAAACAACGGTTTCACGTTTCAAATAGTATCTTGAGATCTTACAATGGAAGCTGGCTGGTCTGAAACAAAAACACGGCCTAAACTAAGTAGTTTGGCCGTGTTGTAAAATTAAGCTATTCTGTTGAATTTCTAGTTATTAATTGCCGGATCTTTCATTCCTTCTTCAATCATGCTATAGAATTGATCGATCTTTGGAAGTACAACTATCCTTGTTCTTCGGTTTTTAGATTTTTCGCTTTGAGATACGGGAACGTATTCAGCGCGACCTGCCGCGGTCATCCTCTTAGGGTCCACACCGTAATCGTTCTGAAGTATTCTTACTACCGCTGTGGAACGCTTAACACTAAGGTCCCAGTTGTCTAAAAGTACTCCCTTGCGGTAAGGTACATCGTCTGTGTGCCCTTCTACCATAAACTCAAAATCAGGTTTGTTGTTTACTACCTGAGCAACCTTACCAAGTACTTCTTTCGCCCTGCTGGTAACGTTGTAGCTACCGCTGCTGAATAACAGCTTATCAGAAATAGAAACAAAGACCACACCTTTCTCTACACTGATCTCGATATCTTCATCATCAAGATTGCCTAACACTCCTTTAAGACTTTGTACCAAAGCGAGGTTAACAGAATCTCTTCTGGTGATCGCATCCTGAAGTTTGCGAATGGTCAGGTCCTTTTCTTTGAGGCTTTCCAATGATTTTTCCAGGTTTTCTGCCCCTTTGGTGGTCAGGGTAGTCAGGTTCCCCATATTGTTAATCAATTCCTGATTGTTTGCTTTAAGGAAGGCATTCTGGTCTTCCAGGGTCTTCATTCTGGTGGTTGCCGTAGCCTTCTCTTCCAGACAGGTATTAAGTTTTACCGTGGCGGAATTCAAAAGGTCTTGAGTTTCTTTGTGCTTTGCCTCTAAGTCAGCGTATTTTTTTTGAGAGACACAGGAAGATAACAGAAGTGTTATTCCCAAACAGCCTAGGATGATTTTTTTCATAATACTTGTTTCTAATATTAATTGTTTGTTATTCGTAATGTATGTAGGGCGCGGCAGCAAAATTAGAGAAATTGCTACCCCATGATTTCTCAAAATTAGTTAATCTTTTACTAAAATGTTAAATTTACTTATCTGATGTACGAAATGAGACCACACAATGGATTTTGTGGCATAATACTTTAGTATAAAATTAGCTTTTTCCCTTTTCCGGTACATCTTCCTAAAGCGCTTATAATAACTGAGATGCGCATGAAATATGGCCAGGCAATGGTTTACTTTGAATTGCAAAATAAATCGTATCGCTGCAATGCCATCCAGAAGCAAACGGGCCAGGATAATAGGAAAGGCCTTTTTTCTCGGCAGGTTCTTTGTGATGGAGAAAAGGGAGTTTCTGAAGTTTAGAAATGTCTTTTTCGGGTTCATATTACTCAGTGTAGAACCTCCCAGATGATACACCTTAGAGGTGCCCACATAGAATACCTTATATCCGGCATTCCATGCACGCCAGCACAGGTCTACCTCTTCCTGATGTGCAAAATAATCCTCGTCAAAACCTCCGAGATCGCGGAACACTTCACTCCGGATAAACATGCAGGCACCAGTGGCCCAGAAGATCTCCCGCTGGTCGTTGTATTGCCCCTCATCTTTTTCCAGAACCTGAAAGATCCTGCCCCGGCAAAAAGGATAACCAAACTGATCCAGGAAACCTCCGGCCGCCCCGGCATATTCAAAATAATCCGGTTTAAGAAGATCGAGGATCTTTGGTTGAATGATGGCGATGTCCGGGCGTGTTTCAAAAGTATTCAAAACCGGTGCCAGCCATCCTTCACTAACTTCCACATCTGAATTCAACAGGCAAAAGATGTCCGCATCAATCTCTTGTAAGGCGTCGTTATAGCCCTTTGCAAAGCCACCGTTAGTGCTGTTCCGGATCACTTTGATGTCCGGGAATTCCCTTTGGAGCATGTCCACGGAATCATCGGTAGAAGCATTATCGGCAACGTATATATCAACTCCCTCTGAATAGCGTATTACGGAGGGCAGATAACGGCGGAGAAGTTCAGCGCCATTCCAATTAAGTATGACAACGGCAAGTTTCAAAATGCTTGCAAATTAACGGCTAAAATCAGGAATATGCTGCAAAAAGCGATACTTTTCTTGCTCAAAGTCCATTTCGGCAAAAAAATGATCCAGCCCATTGGTAACCATCAGGAACCTGGCCTTTAATTGCAGGTTATACCTGGCTATTTGGTCAAAGGTAGACTGATCTACTGTGATATCAGGGGATTTGCATTCAACCAGTATTCGGATGCTCCCGTCTGGTTCGTAGACCACGATATCGTATCGCTTATTTAGTTTGTTGATCTTTAATTGCTTTTCTACATTGATCAGGCTGGCTGGATATTTCTTGGTAAATATCAGAAAATGAAGGGTATGCTGCCTTACCCATTCCTCCGGCTGCAGGACCACGAACTTTTTACGGATCAGGTCGAAAATCCGGATTTTATTTTCGCTATTTTTGAAGCGAAACTGGTAGGACGGGAAATTAAGGCGTTGCATAGCGCAAATTTGGAGTTTTTTTTTGGATGGACGAAGTAAAGCAAATTGTTAATGATATAAGGAACGGGGCGGTAAAGCACATTTACTTTTTAATGGGTGAAGAGCCTTATTTTATTGACAAGATCGCAGAGTATATTGAAAAGAACGTACTGACCGAAGAGGAACGTGGTTTTAACCAGTTGGTGCTTTATGGAAAGGAGACTAATGTGGATGCGGTCATTGGCAGCGCCAAAAGATATCCCATGATGTCCGAAAAGCAGGTGGTTATCGTAAAAGAAGCGCAACACCTGTCCCGGACTATTGAAAATTTTGCGAAGTATGCGGAATCGCCTCAACCTTCAACTGTACTGGTGATCTGTTACAAATACAAGAAGATAGACAAGCGCAAGAAATTGTATAAAACGATCCGGGATAATGGGGGAGTGGTATTCGAAAGCAAGAAACTATACGAAAACCAGGTTGCCGAATGGATCCGAAAAATGTTGCTTGGCAAAAGATATAGCATCACGCACAAGGCTTCAGGATTGTTAGTTGAGTTTTTGGGAACCGACCTCAGCAGAATTTCAAACGAGTTGGAAAAACTGCGTTTGGTACTGCCTCAAAAATCTGAAATTACCCCTGCCGTGATCGAAAAGCATATTGGGATCAACAAGGATTACAATAATTTTGAATTGAAAAAGGCTATTGGAGAAAAGGACCTCACTAAAGCCACTCGTATCATCAACTATTTTGCCCAGAATCCCAGGGATAACCCATTTGTTGTAACCATCACTTTGCTCTATAACTTTTTCTCCCAGTTACTGCAATACCATGGTTTACAGGATCACTCACCAAAGAATGTCGCCGGTACTTTAAGGATCAATCCTTATTTCGTTTCGGAATTCCAGGTTGCCGCCCGAAACTATCCTATGAAGAAAACGAGTCAGATCGTTTCTGTCCTAAGGGAGCTGGATATGAAAGGAAAAGGGGTAGGAGCAAACAATATCTCCCAATCAGAACTACTCAAGGAATTACTTGCTAAACTAAGTTGATTTACTTCCTGTCTATGCTGAATTTGCCCGGCCCGGTCAGCACCAGCACCAGGAATATCAACAAGAAGAGCAGGGGTTTTTCCTTGGCTCCGAAAGGATCCGCCGAGTGGAAGAAAAACGCGGCTACGAACATCGATATGGCAGGAGGAATTGCTGCCCAGCGCGTTTTAAAGCCTATAATGATCAGAATCGGGCATACGAACTCAGCAAGTGTGGTAAGGAAGAGGGAGGGTGTAGCCCCGATTCCTATAGGGTCCGCAAATTCAAAATTGCCGTTGAGTAATTTCTTTACTTTCGGTATGCCATGGGTCAGAAGCATTACGGAGGATAATACCCTTAAAAGGGCAAGTCCCAGACTATTCTTAAAGTTCGAGGTCATTAAATTTCATCTTCGTTTCGGTATAAATGTATTGAAATTTTTGAATAAGCTAGGCACGATTTTCCATTATGGAAGTCATCCTATCCAGCAATATTCTGGCATCATTTTCATTAAATGACAGTGGGGGTTTGATTTTCAGCACATTATCAAAAGGCCCATCTGTACCGATAAGGATAAAATTTTCTCTAAGTTCATTTTTTAGGTGGTTGGCCAGTTCAGTATATGGTTTTCCCTGAAGATCCAGGAGTTCTACCCCAAGGAACATTCCGCTACCCCGAACATCCGCAATCTCAGCATACCGCTTTCCGAGTTCTTCGAGGCCGCTTTTCAGGAAATTACCGACAGTCTTAGCTTTTTGCTGTAAGCGCTCTTCTTCTATAACATCAAGAACGGCTTCTCCAATCGCGCATGAGACCGGATTTCCTCCAAAGGAACTGAAGAACTCCGGACCGTGATCAAAGCTTGCTGCGATCTCCGAAGTAGTGACTATGGCTCCTATGGGATGCCCATTGCCCATAGGCTTACCAAGAATAACGATATCCGGAACGACCTCGTGCATTTCAAAACCCCAGAAATGATCCCCCAGCCTTCCAAAACCCACCTGCACCTCATCACTAATGCACACGCCTCCCTGCGATCTGACCTCAGGATAGACCGTTTGCAAGTATCCCTTTGCAAGGGGGACCTGCCCGCCACAGCCAACTATCGGCTCGGCGATAAAGGCGGCAATTTCACCCTGGTTTTTTTGCAAAAGTTCTACGGATCTTTTAGCAAAATAAGCCCCTGCTTCGGCCTCTTCATAACCGGAATTAAACGCCTTTGGCAATTCACACTCAAGGATGTCAGGGTTGTGATATTCCTTATCCAGCTTGTGGTATTTGTACGGACTGATCTGGATACCTGTAGCTGTATTGCCGTGGTATCCGTCTTGCAGGACCATGATCTTATTCTTGCGGGTATGTGTTCTGGCTAACCTTATGGCCAGATCGCTGGCAGCACTCCCGGAATTCACAAAGAAGATCTTATTCAGTGAATCGGGAAAGAGGTTCAACAGTTTTTCGGTATAGCGATACAAGCTGTCGTAGAGATACCTGGTATTGGTATTAAGGACGGACATGGCCCGCTGCCCCGCACGGACTACTTTGGGGTGGCAATGCCCTGCAAGCATAATATTATTGTAGGCATCCAGAAATGAATTTCCATGTATGTCGTACATATACTGGAAAGCGGACCTTTTCATCTGTATCGGGTTCCGGTAGCTCAGCGAAAGTGAATCGCTGAAATACAGATGGCGTTGATCCAACTGTTTCTCGATTGGCGTGACCTCAATTTCCCAACCGCAAACCTTTTTAAAGGCATTTTCTGCTGCAATTGGACCGATCTCAAGCCATTTCCGAAGCAGCTCCCAGGCCGGTTTTTCGCTAATGGTGATATATTCTGAGTCCGGTTTGTCCAGCTTGGTTTTAGCGGAATTACAAACGCTGGTGGCCAGCCTGGCGCCGATCAGGAAATACAACACCTCCAGCTCGACCTCCTCAAGCGGTAAGACTTGCTGATAAGCTGCGATAACACTGGAAGCAATTTCCAGAGGACGGGTTTTATGCATCATGACATAAGTGAGGGCCACTGCAAGTTCGTTGATTAACCAGCTGTGACACATATCCCCAAAATCGATGATACCGCTTACGCGATTTTCCCTGGTAAGCACATTCCAATCATTGGCGTCGTTGTGAATTATTTTCTTTCTAAGCCGATGGCTGATCGGAAGAACCTGTTGTTCATACTGCAGATAAAAATAGTCTACCAGGTTCCTGTTCCCGGCATCCTCAATATAATTAAGGTAAGGACGATTGATCCCGAAGTGCTTGAGGTCCCATCGGGTCTCCTTGGCAAGAATTTCCGCTTGTTTACAGTCGAGGAGGGCGTTGTCCATCTCTGCCAGGAATCGGCCAAAGGAATGTAGCAGTTCCTCTTCATGTGATACATCTCCTAAAAAGGTACCTTCCACATAAGACAACAATCTGAAAAGACAGTCACCTTTCTCAAAAATTGCTTGCTGATCCCTGGTAAGCTCAGGTTCTGGAAAATCGTAAGGCAGGGTACTAAGGGTCTGTAATACCTCATTTTCAGCCTTCAATAATCCTCGGGTCTCTTCGCTGTCGGGGTATTGTTTGAGCACGAAGGAACCTTTCGAACAAACAATTTTGTAGTTTATACTGTCGTAACCTTCAAGTTGGCTTACGGAAGTAACCTTATAGCCAAAGAATCCTTCAATGATCTCTTTAATTTCCATTACTTAAACCTCGGCCGCCGTCCGCTGCCTGTAAGAAATTGAATAATATCTCAAAGTAAAGGAATTAAGCTGCTTAGTGGTAACAGAAATTTGACTTTTTACCTGAAGCGGTTAGTTTGTTTCCAATAACTGTTGAGTTCCCAACTCATCAAATACGGCCTCCAGAACCAGTTTTTGAGGTCTGTATTCAAACTTTAGATATCGGTTGTCTTTACCTTGCAATTCAAAGATCGAATCGCGGTTTACAAATTTGAACGCCACAGAATTTTGCGCGGTTTTCTCAGATATTGTGGTCTCATATATTCCATCGCCGTCATCGTCGGTCATAGGTACTTTCACCCTCCAGGCAGGATCTGTGAATTGTCCGCGGATCCCGACAGCCGAGACACTGTCCACAGCTCGCATATCTACTTTAAAGGTTACCTCTTTTAAGTGGGTTTCCTGAACACAACTAAAGAACAAAATTGAACTGCACAGTGCATAAATGATGTTTTCTTTTCTCATGATCTTGATTTTATTTTGAATGGTTTAGAAATGAATTGATGCCAGGGAATTATTGTGCCCTTCCCGGGCGGTCACTTTTGTGATGCATTATTCAGTCTTTTGCTTATTAGATAATCCAGACCAAATCTGCCTGATCCCAGATAGAGGTTGTATACTGAGATCCATAGAAAACTGGCCGCGGGTAACAAACCCCAGGTGCTTCCTCCCCATTTCTGACAGAAAATTGCGACCAACATGGTACACATAATGAGGAAAGATGCTACCCTCGTCTTCAATCCAAGAGCGAGAAAAAGCCCTCCTACAGCCTCACTAAATGCCCCCATCCATGCAAAGAATACCGGGGCTAACGCAAATATTCCGCCATAGGCTGCCACATCTTCCGGAAACCAGGCTACTACCTCAAAAAAGTCCAGGTTGCGATCATCATCTGTCCAGGGCATTCCAAATTTTGGTGCGCCGAATTCCAGAGCGATTATCATTCCCCCGATAAATCGTATTAAAGCAAAAACGGCATCTGCGATCCAGTGGTTTTGAAGGACTGGCTTGATCAATTGTTTTAGTATTTTCATCATCCTGATTGATTTTTGTTGAACGGCACAAATCTCAGGATTAGGTCAAAGTTGGGCGACCCAAAGTGTACGGGCAGGTCTCAAATACGATTTGAGACGTCTCATTCGGGAAGTAATAGGGTATTAAGACAAGGTTTTGAGATACTCGGTCGGGGAGGAGTTCGTAATTTTTTTAAATACACGGTTGAAAGTGGCCTTGCTATTGAAACCGCATTCAAAAGCGATACCTAGAAGTGAGAGTTGCTTGTGACGTCCTTCCGCTAACTTGTCTTTCATGGCGTTAACGCGATAGCCGTTAATGAAGTCGTTGAAATTTTTCTGGAATCCCATATTGATCACTTCAGACAATTGGCTTCTGGACATATTCAAACCCAAAGCCAGGTCCCTCAGGTTCAGATCTGCATCCAAATAGGGCTTTTCTTTTTCAAGATAATTGAGAACTACTAACTTTTGTTCCTCTATCCCTGGTTCCTGGACAGCATGCGCGGCTGTGGTGTTTTGCTCCTTGATTTTTATAACCGACTGCCTATTTCCTGGTTTAAAATCCAGTCCGTGCAGGGTAGTGGTGTCCGTAAAATACCCCTTAATACCCACATAAATTATCACCATTGCAGAGATAAGCTGATACCACCAGCGTTGTATCCAGCTTAGCTCAAAAACACTAAGGTCAACGAATTGCTGCAGTACCCAGTATAGGAACAGAAAGCTGTGCAGGTACAGAAAGGTCTTTATCCAGTTCAATTCCAGGCGGTAGGTGTTGGAGAAGTATTCCTGGATCTGTTTTTTGTATTGGAAAAAGAGTTGCAGGGTAAACGCGAGGTACAGCAGATGTTGGAAAATATAGACCGCTTCCCAGAAAACACCCATATAACCCATATCCAGGCTTTCCATAAGAATACCATTTTGTTTGTCCGCAAACCCGGGTTGACCGACGTCGTAAAGAAGGATAAAGATCCTGTAGATGAAGTATAACAGCACCGGAAGGAAATGATACAGGTCCTTCTTTTTAAACCGGAAGTCCGAAGTGGTTACCGAGCGCACATAAAGATAAATGAGTGGGCCTATGGCCAGTCCCAGATAAATTAGGTAATAATTCACTTTGGTATTCCTATAGGTGTCATACCAATCCATGAAACCTATGGTATAACTTGTTCTGTGATAACAGGTAATAAGAACAAGAAGTCCCAGAAATAGATCGGAAATAATCCTTCGTTTGCTATATCGCGAAAGCAGCAAAATCCCGAAGATAACTCCCTGGCTTACCAGGACCAGTAAAGGGGTACTGAAAATATTGAAATCCGGGAAGACTAAAAACATAGCTGCTTTTGGCCCTAAATATAACAAAAACCCGATTCAGAAAAGTAGCTCAGAACAAGGTTGTCGGGCTATCGAAGTTTTGGGAAGTCCTCCGGGTTAGATTCGTGCATTATTTCGTACACTTTTTCAAAAATATCTTCCGCATTGGGTTTGGAGAAGTAGTCACCATCCGAAGCGTAAGCAGGTCTGTGAGCCTTGGAGGTCAGGGTCTGCGGAGCGCTGTCTAAATAGCGATAGGCACCCTGTCTTTCTATGATATCCTGTAGCAAATAGGCCGCACAACCCCCCGGTACATCCTCGTCGATGATCAGCAGGCGGTTTGTCTTCTTCACACTTTTGGCGACATCATTGTTCAGGTCGAACGGCAACAGACTTTGGGCATCTATGACCTCGGCATCTATGCCTACCTCAACCAGCTCCCGGGCAACCTCAGTTACGATCCGTAATGTAGATCCATAGGAGAGTAAGGTGATATCTGATCCTGCCCTGACGGTTTCAACTACCCCAATAGGAGTGCATAGTTCCCCAAGATTCTCGGGCTTGGGTTCTTTTAGTCGATACCCGTTCAGGCTTTCAATGACCAGTGCGGGTTCATCACTTTTCATCAGGGTGTTGTAAAAACCTGCGGCCTTGGTCATATTCCTGGGGACAAGTATGTACATTCCTCTTAGCAGATGTATCAGTCCGCCCATGGGAGAACCTGAATGCCAGATCCCTTCCAGGCGATGCCCTCTGGTTCTTACAATTAGTGGCGCTTTCTGTTTCCCCACCGTTCTATAAAGTAGCGTAGCCAGGTCGTCACTCAAAGTCTGCAAGGCGTAAAGCAAATAGTCCAGATACTGGATTTCCGCTATGGGACGCAAGCCACGTAATGCCAATCCGATACCCTGACCAATAATGGTGGTCTCCCGGATACCTGTATCAGAGACCCGTATTTCTCCGTATTTTTTTTGCAGCCCTTCAAGCCCCTGGTTTACATCTCCGATATTTCCGCTATCCTCACCAAATACAAGGGCTTCGGGATATTTTTCAAATAAGGCATCGAAGTTATCGCGTAAAATTATACGGCCATCCACCATTTCCGACTCTTGAGAATAGTCGGGTTTAACCTCTTCTACTGCGGTAGCGTTTGTTGGTAATTCGCAATATAGGTGCGAACTGAATTTGGGTTGCACTTCGAGCAGGAACTCATCTATCCATCGTCTTAAGGCCTCTTTTTCCTTAGATTCTTCTCCGAGGAGGTATCTCAGTGCCTTTCTGCTCTTTGCAAGCAAATCCTTTTTCAAAGGCTCGTCTATGGCGATCAGGTCGTTCTTTATACGTGTAATGAAAACCCTGTTACTGCTGTTTTCCGAAGCGTTTTCCAGCAGTTGAACCAATTCTTTCTTTGCTTCCCGATGCGGGCTAAGGAATTCAGACCAGGCTTCTTTTTTTGCTGCTCTTACTTCTCTCTTTATGGCCTTTTCGAGCTCTATAAGCTCTTCCTCCCCTGCAATGTTGTTTTCAAGTATCCATTCCCGGAATCTCTTGTTACAGTCATTTTCCTTTTCCCATTCCAGGCGTTCGGGGCTCTTATAACGCTCGTGGGATCCTGAAGTAGAATGCCCTTGCGGTTGTGTGAGTTCCGTAACGTGTATGATTACAGGAACATGTTCTTCTCTCGCGATATCAGAAGCATTCTCAAAGGCGTGGATAAGAGCGGTATAGTCCCATCCTTTTACCGTAAACAGCTCGTAGCCGGGGGTTTCTTCATCCCGCTGAAACCCTTTTAGTATTTCGGAGATATTGCCTTTGGTAGTGTGATATTTCGCGGGGACTGAAATTCCGTATTCATCATCCCAGATCCCGATAACCATAGGCACTTGCAGAACCCCTGCGGCATTTACAGTCTCGAAAAAATGCCCTTCACTGGTGCTTGCATTTCCTATGGTGCCCCAGGCGACTTCGTTCCCCTTATCTGAAAACTTCTCGGAATTTAACTCCTTGTTGTGCCTGTATATCTTAGAAGCCTGAGCCAGGCCCAATAACCTGGGCATTTGTCCGGCGGTACATGAGATATCAGCGCTGCTGTTTTTTTGTTTGGTAAGATCCCTCCAGCTTCCGTCTTCGTTGATGCTGTAGGTGACAAAGTGCCCTCCCATCTGCCTTCCGGCACTCATGGGTTCTTTTTCAATGTCTGTCGTGGCATAAAGGCCGTGGAAAAAGTCTTTGGGATTCAGGAATCCAAGGGCCATCATGAAGGTCTGATCCCTGTAATAACCACTTCTGAAATCCCCATCCCTGAAAGCCCGCGCCATTGCGAGTTGAGGAAGCTCTTTACCATCACCGAAAATTCCGAATTTGGCCTTACCGGTGAGTACCTCACGGCGCCCGAGCAAACTACATTCCCGACTTGTGACGGCTACTTTGTAGTCTTGCAGGATCTGCGCCCTGAAATCTTCAAAGGAAATGTCGTCGCTGGTCTGTAGTTTTACTTTCATTGGCCCGGGTGGATTTTCCACAAAAATACCAAAACAGAACCGTTTTTGCAATTTTGCAAAAGAGATAATTATTAAATATTTACTAAAAAAGAAGCATTTGAAACTATTTTTGTTGAAAATGTTTCAACAAAAATTTGATATACTGAGATATCCTCAATAAATTAGAACCACTTCCTGGTAAAAAGCCCAATGAGCGTACGCGGGCTTAAGGTCACCACAAAACGTATCCTTTCGTCGTAATTGGGTTGCGCGATCTCCCAACCGTTGTTGGAGTAAAGTGGGAAGTACAATTCGAAGAAATCGGTTACCAGATTCAGACGGATCCCGGAGTCGTAAACAAAACGGGTGTTTACACCTTTGTTTTTAACAAGACCTGCATCTCCATAGAGTTCTATCCAGCGCCATAGGCTAAAACTCAAGTTAGTAGTTGCCATCCAGTCGTTGGCAAATGGGTTTTCCAGTTGGGATTTAAAACCACCTTCGGCAATAATGATCTGCTGACTGGTGATCCCGGAATCTTCAGACCTTCCGAGATAGTTGTAATCGAACAGATAGTCTGTGGGCCTGTCCAGGGCAAAGCTGAAAAAGTCGGAATCCGTTTTATTCCTCAGGAATTTCCCGGCAAAGAAGCGAATGTTGAACTGTGTATTATTCTGGAACAGTTTTCTGTACTCCAGGTTGAAAGCCAGCTTGCTAAAATCCGCGGAGTGCTGGGCGTCAGCGAACCAGGCAAAGTAATCGATGATCCCGTTGTTGAAATTATTGAAACGCACGTTGAGAACGCTGTAATCCGGATCTGTTTCCAATTCCAGGTTTTCATCAATATCCCTGAAAACATTGACATAGCGGAATACCAGCGTATTCCTGTGATTGGAGATCAGGTCTGCGGGCCGCCATCCAAAGGTAACGGATGGGGTGATGGTACTGTAGCGGGAATTTTCCTGAAAATGGAATGTTGAACCGCCCAGAGCATAGTTGGTCACAAATAAGCCGCTTTTGCCGTGGTATTTACGGTAGTTAAATCGACCATAGCCTACCAAAGATTGCTCCAACAGGGCATACTGGGGAGCAATATCAAAAATAAAAGGCCTTTCTAGCAGAGTTTTATTGGTAAAGCGAATTCCTGGGGTTAACCCGTCGTAAATATTGAAATTCGCGATGGGCATAAAGAATATCTGGTTGTAATAAGGGTCTTCGGAATCTTTAAAGAATTGTAATTTGATCTTTTTATTGCTGGAGAAAAAACCGTTCAGGGTTTTCCAGTTATCCCGCTGGTTGAACTCCGGGATCTTTTGATCATAGTTCAGTACCAGACGCTCTTCGCCCTTTCGCGGTATGGTTATGGATTTCTCCGATTCTACATCGGGGAACCAGTACTTGGAGACCACCGAATCCTTGTTGATTCCAAAAAGTGAAATGGGTACATTGGTACCTGTTTTGTTCTTTAAGATCAGGTTGATGGAATCTTCTGTCTTCCTTACTTTCTTGATCTTGTAATCAATGCGCTTACTGGTACCTACGTAGGTTTTGAAAAACCAGTCGATGTCCTTATCCGAGTTGCGCTTCAGGATATTTTCAAAGTAGAGCGAACTTACCCGTTTCAGTTTATAGGTTTCATAGAATTCCATCACACTGGCGTCAATATTCTCCTTACCTATATAGGCTGCAAGATATGAGAGCCCCAAACCGGCTTTATAGGTATTCGCGATCTTTTGGTTGAATTTGATCAGAGAGTCATTTGGTGTAATCAGGGCCTGATCCAGGTTTCTTCTGGCCGTGAACATATAGAGAAAGGGATACTGTTCATTAAAGTCCATCTCTGCAAGATGAAAGCTCCGTACTCCCCAGACGTTGGCCAGCTTTCCAAGCAATTTCTGATTGGGGTAAAAATCCTCTACATATTTGATCATCAGATAATTCACCAGCGCATCGGTGACCCATTTCTCTTTACGCGGATTGAGAAAAATGGTTTCCTTCATATAACTTCGCAGGGCAGTCTTGAGAAACTTCATCTCAAACTGAAATTGGTTGGTATAGGGCCTGATGAAAGAAGGCAACTGGTTCAATCCGTAAAGCGGATTCTTATCAAAGTCAATTTCACTTACCAGCAACTGTTCATAGGGAAAGTCGCCAAGGTTTTCATGAATGAATTTGGTTACCCTGTTAATGGATACTCCTTGTAATACTTCGTCATACTTGTTGGCCTTAATGTCTGTCACTACGATCAGGTGGGGGGTGACATGTTTTATGAATTTCTTATTAGGATTGAGTATGATATCGCAGCTTAACCTGTTCTTTCCTCTTATAGAAGCATTCTGACTATTCGGGAATTGAGTGACGCTGATCTCATTTAAGTTGGTTCCCAGGAATAGGGAGTCCGGGAAGGTGAAGTTTATATTGGTGTCGGTAATATCCGTATAGAGGTCTTCGAGGTTTTTGTTGGAATACAATTCCCATTTTCCTCGTTCAAACACCGCAGGGGTTAAGTACCAATCCTTGAGATAATACCCTCCACGCGGATCATAGCCATAGGGGGTATACCGGTTCGGGGGCAGTTTAACGGTATAAGTAATGAATATCTTAACAGAACTCTGGGGCTTTAAGGTGGAGTTCAGGATGATCCTTACGATATCCCTTCCCTCTGTCCTGTTCCAAAGCAAGGCGCGATATTCATCGTCTACAATACTGAAGATCTCTGTCGCTCCGCGTTCCTTGTCTTTTGCGAGATGCAGACTCTTTTTAAATTCATCTGCAAAACGCTTAGCCAGTGCAGTATTTTTGTTGGAGTAGGCATGCGCCCAATCGTTGAAATAGAGCGTGTCTAAAGGAAAATTGGTGTGATTGGTGTAGATAAACTCCTGCTGAATGTTGATCTCCTGGGTTTCCTCTTCCAGGGTTGCTGTAATGGTATTTATATGCTGCGAATAGCCCAGATCTGCCAGTAGGATACTGGCAATAAGCAGTGGCAATAAATATAGATTCGCAACTTTTTTTTCGGACATTACAACTAAAAATTGGGGCTCAACATATGCCCCTTATAAAATGCGTCAATGATCTCAACAACTTCCTCTTCAGTATCAGCCATATGGATCAGATCCATATCTTTTGGGCTGATATTTCCTGCATTTAGCATTGTAGTTTTGACCCAGGCTAAAAGGCCTTCCCAAAATTCAGAGCCTACTAGAATAATCGGGAATTTTCCAATTTTATTGGTTTGGATCAAAGTTATTGCTTCAAAAAGCTCATCCAGGGTCCCGAATCCTCCGGGCATAACCACAAATCCCTGGGAATATTTAACGAACATTACTTTTCTAACGAAGAAGTAGTCAAAATCCAGACTCTTATCCTCGTCAATGAAAGGATTATCATGCTGTTCGAAGGGCAGGTCGATGTTTAAGCCCACAGAAGTCCCTCCTGCCAGATTAGCTCCTTTATTACCGGCTTCCATGATCCCGGGCCCGCCACCGGTTATGATACCATAACCCGCTTCGGACACTTTTTTTGCAATGCTTACGGCCAACTGATAGTATTTTCCGTCTTCTTTGGTCCTGGCCGAACCGAAGATAGATACACAGGGGCCTATGGCACTCATTTTTTCAAAACCGTTTACAAATTCTCCCATGATCTTAAATATCGCCCAGGAATCATTGGTTTTGATCTCGTTCCACCCTTTATGATGTTGTTCTTTTCTCATAATCAGATTTTACTATTTCGCTTAGGATCTTATCGGGGGAGATATGTTTAAGAATTCGTCGTACTCAATGCCTTTCCTCTGGAGGGTTCAAGTTCTTTGATCAGGAATTGGGCCGTATAACTCTTCAAGTCAGCAGCCACTTCTTCCGGGGTTCCTTCCGCAACAATCGTACCACCACCTCTTCCGCCTTCATATCCTATGTCTATGATATGATCTACCATCTTAATAACGTCCATATTGTGCTCAATGACCAAAATAGTATTTCCTTTGTCTACTAATTTGTTCAAAACTTCCATTAGAACCCTGATATCCTCAAAATGAAGGCCTGTGGTTGGTTCATCGAGGATGTAAAAGGTATTCCCCGTATCTCTTTTAGAGAGTTCTGTCGCCAGCTTTACCCTTTGTGCCTCGCCTCCTGAAAGGGTGGTAGATTGCTGGCCTAAAGAAATATAACCCAGACCTACGTCCTGTATTGTTTTCAACTTGCGGTAGATCTTTGGGATCTTTTCAAAAAAGTCGACCGCCTCGTTTATGGTCATCTCCAAAACGTCAGAAATTGACTTTCCCTTATATCGGATCTCAAGCGTTTCCCGGTTGAAGCGCTTTCCATTACAGGTTTCACAATCTACATATACATCAGGCAAAAAGTTCATTTCTATGACTCTCAGACCACCGCCCTGACAGGTCTCACATCTTCCTCCCTTAACATTAAAACTGAACCTGCCTGGCTTATAGCCTCTTATTGCAGCTTCCGGAGTCTTCGCGAATAAAGCACGGATCTCACTGAACACCCCGGTGTAGGTTGCCGGGTTGGAACGAGGGGTCCTGCCTATAGGGGATTGATTGATATCAATGACCTTGTCAATATGCTCCAATCCCTGGATGCTCTTATACGGCATGGGTTTTTTCACACCGTTAAAATAATGGGCATTCATAATAGGATAAAGGGTCTCGTTGATGAGGGTAGACTTACCACTTCCGGAAACCCCGGTAACACCAATCATCTTACCTAACGGGATTTTAACGGTGACATTCTTAAGATTATTGCCGGTACAGCCCGAAAGTACAATCTGTTTCCCATTGCCTTTGCGCCTTTTTTTCGGGACGGGAATTTCCTTTTCTCCGCTGATATAGTCCGCTGTCAGGGTGCCATGACTCATAAGTTCCTCGGGCCTCCCTTCAGATATGATCTCTCCTCCGTGCTTTCCGGCTTCAGGACCAATATCTATAACATGGTCGGCGCTTTCGATCATATCCCTGTCGTGTTCCACAACGATCACTGAATTCCCTATATCCCTGAGCGATTCCAGAGAGCGTATGAGCCTGCCGTTATCCCTCTGGTGTAAACCTATACTGGGTTCGTCCAGAATGTACAAGACCCCAACCAGTTGGGAACCTATCTGTGTGGCCAGCCTGATTCGCTGTGCTTCCCCACCAGAAAGGGATTTAGAGCTTCTGTTAAGCGATAGATAATCCAGACCTACGTCAAGCAGAAAACTAAGCCTGGCCTTAATTTCCTTAATGATCTCTTCAGCGATCTTCTTCTGATTGCCTTCGAGCCTGGCATCCAATTCATTAAAAAATGCGGCCAGTTCAGCGATATCCATTTGGGCGAGTTCAGCAATATTCTTTCCGCCTATCTTAAAATAAAGCGACTCAGTCCGCAGTCGTGATCCATTACAGGTCGGGCAAGTCTTTCTGTCCATAAACTCTTTGGCCCAACGTTTTATAGAAGTAGAATCTGCCTGTTGATACTGATTTTGAATGAAATTGGCTATACCTTCGTAATCTATATTGTAAGAGCGTTTTACACCCAGGGTCTTTGAATCTACTTCAAAGTGTTCCTCCCCACCATATAGAATGATCTGTAAGGCTTCTTCCGGAATTTTCTCTATAGGATCGCTGAGCTCAAATCCATATCGTTTGGCAATCGTCTCCAATTGTTTAAAAGCCCATGACTTTTTGTACTCACCCAATGGCGCTATCCCGCCATTTTGTATGGAACGTTTTTTATCCGGGACTATCTTGTGCTCATTAACTTCATATACATGTCCCAGGCCGTTACACTTCTTGCACATACCTTTGGGAGAATTGAAAGAAAAGGTGTTGGGTTCCGGGGTAGGATAGGAGATCCCGGTTGAAGGACACATAAGATCCCGGCTAAAATACCTTGGAACACTTTCTTCCGCCTCCAATACCATTAACACGTCATTTCCCGAATACATAGCCGTATTGATACTCTCAGACAGTCGTTTGTCCAGATCCTCAGTATCGGATACTTTTAGGCGGTCAATGACAATTTCAATATCGTGGGTTTTGTATCGGTCTACCTTCATGCCCTTGACGATATCCTTTATCTCACCATCTACCCTTACTTTGACAAATCCCTGCTTGGCGATCTGCTCAAACAATTCGCGATAATGACCTTTTCTCGATTTGATAACCGGGGCTAGTATATTTATTTTTTTCTCGGAATAAGCGGATTTGATAAGGTCTTTGATCTGCTCATCGCTATAGCTCACCATCCTTTCACCGGTGTTGTAGCTATAAGCGTCCGCCGCCCGTGCGAATAACAACCTCAGGAAGTCATATACCTCGGTAATGGTACCCACGGTGGATCTTGGTGATTTTGAGGTGGTTTTTTGTTCTATGGCAATTACGGGAGAGAGTCCGTCTATTTTATCTACATCCGGTCTTTCCAGTCCACCGAGGAATTGGCGGGCATAGGCAGAAAAAGTTTCTATATAACGCCTTTGTCCTTCGGCATAGATCGTATCAAAAGCAAGCGAGGATTTGCCGCTTCCGGAGAGCCCGGTGATTACTACTAGTTTTTCCCTGGGGATGGTCACATCTATGTTCTTTAGATTGTGAACCCGGGCGCCCCTGACTTCAATATTTTCCTCGTACGATATCATTCCTTTAGACAAAGTTGCAAAGGTACGGTTTTGAGAGCTAAAACGGAATTTAGAAGCATTTCATTTTGATGGTAAATGGTATAGGAATATATTCACGGAGAAATCTAAAATTACCGCTATGTTCCTTAAGCCAAACTCATTGATTGCTGCCTTCTTATTTACCTTTGTTTTTTTACCTTTTGTGGTTTTATCTCAGGCCAGGGGGAAAGTCTTGCTGGATGCCGACACCGGCAATGAGGTGGACGATCTTTACGCTCTTGCCCGCATTTTGCTGGAAGATGATCTTGAGATCATGGGCCTGAATGCTACACACTGGCAAACCAGTCATTGGACACTTCCAAAGTCCATGGAAAACAGTCACAGACTGAATCAAATGTTGTTGGGGGAGCTTGGTCTGCAACTCAAGGCGAATAGGGGAGGGATTGCCAGGATGTATGACTGGGGAGACAGGGCGCAGCATTCTGCAGCAGCCTATGAGATCATTCGTTTGGCCAAAGAACTTCCCGAAGGCGAACGGCTTACCGTGATAGCCCTGGGCGCTTTAACTAATGTGGCATCCGCCATCTACCTCGATGAGAGTATTGCCTCAAAACTAACCCTTTACTGGTTCGGGACGACCTACGATTTTGAGAATGGAATTCTGCGAAGGCATGATTTCAACAGCCTGATGGATCCTTATGCCCTGGATGTGCTTTTGTTTTCTGAAGTGGAAATGTTCGTTATGCCGATTAACGTTGGAGCTAAAATGAAATTCAATTTTGAAAAAACCAGGGAGATGATTTCTTCCAATACGATCGGCAAATTCCTAATCGACCGCTGGTATACCCATCTCGACGGTGGAAGAACCGAAAGGACGCTCTGGGATCTGGCACTTATTGAAGCATATCTTCACCCGGAATGGGCGACAGTAACGGAGGTTGAGACCTCTAAGGACAATGGCTCCAAAAAACTGAAGTATTACAGCGATATCGATAAGGAAAAAATGAGTGCAGATTTCTTTGAGGTAATAAATAGTTTCGAAAAACGTCCTTGATCAAACGGCCTCTTTCTCTCCTCTGTATCTCCACCTGGCTCTCTGGCGGTTGAACTTGCCGTTGGCCTTTGTTCTGACATCCGTCTTCCCACTATGAATCGGCCATAGATCCGGTGAAATATGTTCCCTGATGTTCAGCGAATGTCCATTTGGAGCAGTTTCCAGTTCCATTTTAGTCGAGTCCAGCGAAACAATTTTGGATTCTCCTCCATCCTGGAACAACCCATAATTCCTTTTTAGATCATAGATCATCCACGGTTGATCGCCAAATCTGGACCGAAAGTGTTTTGAGATCAATGGAAGTACGTTAAAATCAGGGCGTACCGCTGCGAAATAGATACCATCTCCGGAAAGCTGAAAGTCTATGGATGCTTCCAGATACTGCTTTTCCCGCTCTACCATGCGGGCAAGCTGCCCTATTTTTTGCGTAACCATATCCGGATGATATTCGTCTACCGCATTTCTGCGACCAAACATCTTACATATATAGTTATAGACAAGCATCTCAACGTTTTTGGTTTCACTTAAAAAGGCGAAATAACTGTTTCTCAACGCACTGTGATTCTTTCTCTCCATACCTTTCCATACCCGTTTGGCCTTGTCCATCTGGGTGAATATGGTGTGAGTTTCCGAGAACAGATCATTTTGTCCGCGTGCTTTTCTGCGGATGTCCGATAAGGTCAGTCTTTCCTGAAAGGCAGTAAATACGGCCGTGAGAAAACCATTGAAGCTTCCATCGTAGATCAGGATCTTTGCAGTATTCATAATATATCGAATAAGGTTAATTGCTTGTTCTTATGATTTCGGGATCTTACCACAGGGGTTTGAATCTTCTCTTTTGTCGCTGAAGTCCATTTGTGATTGGATCGCTGTCGTTTCGTAAAATGCGTCTGATCCCGCATTCCGGCCCTTGCAAATACGTTGAGTTTTTGATTGATTTCTGTGGATAACATAAGCCCTTTTTTGTAATTAATCCAAAAATATGGAAATATTCCTAATTATGGAAATATTCCAGTTAAATTTTTGGAAATATTCCAAATTTTGTATTTTTGAAGTAGTTTGTTAGTTAATTTTATTTGGCGGAAGCAGCCGGGATCATAATACAATAGTATCTGGATCGCGGCTGCAAACCGCGGTAAACGGGCTGAATTATGGAAAATGAGCTTACCTTAAAACGCTTTATTGAGATCAGAAGAGACGAGGGTTTTACCCAGGCAGAGTTTGCCAAGCTATTGGGAATTTCCAATACCACTGCCGATATTGAGCGTGGAAGGACCAAACTTTCCGGTAAGGTTGTCGCCGAGCTTTTAAGGCAATTCAAGGTCAATCCCCTATGGCTTTTTGGAGAGAGCAATCAGAAACACCTGGAAACTTCTGTTGCAAGTGTCATCCCGAAGGTGGTTACCGTAGATTCCGAGGACCGGGAAAATATGGTACTCGTCAATGCCAAAGCCGCAGCCGGCTATCCCCAGAATATTCAGGATACAAGCTGGTATCAGCAACTTCCGGCATTCGATCTTCCCATACCCGAATTCAGGAACGCGACCTATAGGGGGTTTCAGGTAGAAGGAGACAGTATGTTACCGAATCTAAAGCCGGGAGAATGGGTTTTGGCCAAAGCCGTTGAACATATAGACCACATCAACCCGAATAAAATGTATGTGGTGGTTCTGGAAGATGCTGTTCTGGTTAAGAAAATAGAAAAGAAACCCAATTCCAATAATATTACCCTTATCTCGCTTAATGACAACTACCCGCCTTACGAGATTAAGCCATTTCAGATTCAGGAGATATGGCAGGTCAACAGTAAAATAACTTTTGGCGAGGACGCTACCACAGAAAAAGGGCTGCTAAGGGAATTGCAGCAAAGTATGGAGGAGCTCAAACAAAAGCTCGCGCAATAATCCGGATAAGAACTTCAAAATCGTATCTTAGGCCACTTCATAAATTTGTGCTTGCGATATGAAATACTTCCTAAGCGGTTTGGTCCTGTTGCTGTTGTTTAGTGGCGTCAGGGCACAATCTGAAAGGGATACCCTTATAGTTGGTTATACATCTGCTCCTCCGTTTATCGTTCAGGAGGATGAATTACTCACAGGTATCAACATCTGGCTGTGGGAGGAAGTTGCCAGCAGTCTGGGGCTTGAGTATAAACTGGTTCCGATGGATTTTGCCGGGATGCTCAATGCTCTGCAAACAGGGAGTATAGACGTCAGTATAAATCCGTTGACCATTACCAGTGACAGAAGCAGGCAGATTGAGTTTACGCACTCCTTTTACGCTTCAAATTCCACCATTGCAGTTGCGGAGATCTCATCTTATCAGAAGGTGATACAATTCGTAAAGGGGTTTTTTAACCGTAATTTCCTGAGAGGTTTTCTCATCTTGTTCTGTATTATTCTGGTCTTTGGTTTTGCGGGATGGTATTTTGAAAAGGGTAAGAACCCTGAACAGTTCCGCAAAGGTTACAAGGGGATCTGGGACGGCCTGTGGTGGTCCGTTGTTACCCTGACCACCGTTGGTTATGGGGATATATCACCTAAGAGCAGAAGCGGTAAGATCACTGCCTTGTTGTTAATGTTTACCGGACTCCTTTTCATCTCAGGGCTTACAGCCAGCATAGCTTCCAGCCTTACGGTGAATCAGCTCAGTAGCAACGCCGACAGCTTTAATGCTTTTAAGGAAAGATCCGTAGGGACCATCAGCAACTCAGGTAGCGCCGACTTTTTAAAGAGACGTTTCTTTAAGGATGTGCGGTTATTTGAAGGGGTCAGGCCCGGCTTGTTGGAGCTCAGGGATAACGGAATAGATGCCTTTATGTATGACGAGCCGATTCTGCGTTATCGGATCAAACAAGACCCGGTACTCCGTGACAACCTGAGTGTGCTTCCCGTAAAATTTGATGTGCAGTTCTATGCCTTTGGATTATCCAGACAACACACCGATCTGGAGGCCAGGATCTCTCAGCAGATCCTGGAGATTATGGAAACGGAAGAATGGCAGGTGATTCTACACGAATTCGGACTTTCCGAGCTTTAGACTAAAAACTTACTGATCATCTAAGCTTGTTCCCGGAATGATGCTGTACAAATTCTACCATGAGATCACGGGCTGCACTTGAGTCGTCTTCGGACATATTTTTCCACAAAGCACCGTGATCGAAATCGGAAAAGTAGCTAAACTTATACGAAGCAAAGTTGGAGGCTTTTAACAACTTCTCAAAATGTTCTGTATATCTTGCCACGCTTCCATCCGAGACAACCAGCATAGGGGTCCGCAATTGCTCAATATAAGTAGCCGGGGACGCGGCTTTGAAACCGGAAGGATCCCCGAAAACATCCATCACATGTGTTTTGGCCAGTTCCTGAGTGTCGCCGTTTTCACTTTGGGCAAAAGCATCAAAGTAGTGATGAATATCGAAAGCTCCGGATATGGGTAAGAGACCGCTGATATCATCCGTCTTCAGCCCGTATTTTTTCAGATACCGTTCGTCCATACCTAAAAGTGCCGCCAAATGGGCGCCAGAAGAAAAACCGCCTACAAAGATCTTGCTGTTGTCATAGCCATAGTCCTTCGCGTTCTTATATAACCAACTAAAAGCCGCTGCTACATCTTTGATGTGTTCCGGGTGCTTTATGCCCTCTTCATGTCTCTTTTCTGAAAAAGACCCTTTGCTTAGTCGATGCCCTATCGAGGCCACCGCAATCCCGTTTTTTGCGAGCTTTCTACAAAGCGGAAGCTCTTTATGCCGGTTTACAAAAGACCATGCTCCTCCGCCTATCCATAGAAGTAAAGGTGGGTTTTTTATGCCTTCAGGCAGAATAAGGTGTAGCTTTTGCAGGCTGTCTACCTGAATTTCACGGGGGCTCAGGTAGGAGATGTCTTTTATCTCTTTTAGGTTTTTTACGGTCTGTGCCTTAACCTCCACAAAGGCCAGTGTAAAAAGCAAAAACATCAATAAGTTCTTCATAATATTTTATTTAAAACCCCATTGCGGTGTCATCACCTCTGGGATCTGCTCCTCCTTCGAGTCTGCCATCCTCTAAGACACGTATAGCATCCACCTTACCGATCACGGGAGTGCGTTTTTCATTGATGATGTACCCCTTGCTTTTCAGCCTTTCTTTGGTGCTTTCCGGGAATCCTTCAGGTTCAAAAGTGATCACATCCGGTAACCACTGATGGTGAAAACGAGGCGCGTTTACCGCTTCCTGCATGCTCAAATTAAATTCGTAAGTATTGAGAATTGTCTGTGCAACCGCCGTAATTATGGTAGAACCTCCAGGGGTGCCGACTACCATCCACAATTTACCGTTTTTTTCAACGATAGAAGGGGTCATGCTGCTCAACATTCGCTTTTCCGGGGCTATGCTGTTGGCCTCAGCACCGATCAGGCCGAACATATTAGGAACTCCGGGCTTAGCGCTGAAATCGTCCATTTCATTGTTTAGGAAAAAGCCCAGTTCATCACAGTAGAGCTTGGAGCCATAAGCCCCGTTTAAGGTGGTAGTCACTGAAACCGCATTTCCCTGGGCATCCACAATAGAATAATGGGTGGTTTCTGAGCTTTCCGATATCGAGATCTCTCCTTCCCTTATATCGGAGGAAAGGGTGGCCTGTTTAAAGTCGAAACTATTCATTCGTTCCGCGAGATAGTTATCCGCGAGAAGGGTGTTGAGCGGAATAGATACAAAATCCGGGTCGCCCAGGAAATAGTTGCGATCCGCGTATGCCCGCCTTGCCGCTTCTGTAAACAGTTGAATAGCTTCCGGGCTATTGTGTTCATAGTCGCCAATATCGTAGGGTTCTATCATCTTAAAGATCTGATTCATGGTTACTCCTCCACTGCTGGGAGGGCTCATGGAGGTGATCTTCAGCTCCTTGTATTCAAATTGTATGGGTTCCCTCCATTTCGCCTGGTATCTGGCAAGGTCTTCCAAGGTGATATAACCTCCTCTTTTTTGGATGAACTCAGATAAGATCGTGGCGGTTTCTCCTTTGTAAAACTCATCCCGACCGTTCTTGGCGATCCTCCTCAGTGTATTAGACAGTGCAGGATAACGCAATGTGTCCCCCTCGACACATTTGTTGAAAAAGAGAGTGGAATCTCCATTTACTTCAATGATCTGATCCCAATAATGGTCTAGTCTGGCCGCTTGTTTTTCGGTTACGGATACCCCCTGGTCTACCAGGGCTATAACCGGATTTATCAAATCTTCCATAGGAAGCGTTCCAAATTTTTTGTGTACTTCAAAAATACCGGCAATAGTCCCGGGAACCCCAACGGCAGTCGCACCTTTAGTGCTTTTTCCCGGGATTACATTTCCCAGAGAATCCAGGTACATATCCTTATGTGCGGACAATGGGGCTTTTTCCCGATAATCCAGAGCACCAACTTCACCATTTGCTTTGCGGTAGACCATGAATCCACCACCACCTAGGTTCCCGGCGTAGGGATAAGCGACGGCAAGGGCGAGTTCTGTGGCCACCATGGCGTCAAAAGCGTTTCCCCCCTGTTTCAGAATGTTAACACCAATTTTTGAGGCCTCTGCTCTGGCGGATACCACCATAGCATTTTGGGTCACCAGGCCGGTAGGTTGGGCCGGTTGTGGTTTGCATCCGATTAGTAGGAGTAGGGCAGAGCTTAGGATCGCAATCAGTTTTCGCATAGGGAAAGATATTTTTGTTTGGAAAATATGATGAGTTCGTCAAAGAATTCGGTAAACTCTGACTCAAAAGATGTATAATGCTCTTCCAGGTCGAATATTGCAAAGTTCATTTTGCTCCGGTTCAGGGTCCTCCGGTTCATACCGTTCAGAACACGGGCTATGCCCTCCATTTTAGCGTAATTCAAAAGCCAGTTATCGGTGATCATATAGGGCATCATTCGCTTAATGCCGTCAGGCAGCAGTTCCACATTGTCTTCCAGCAAGTCGTAAAAGCGTTCAACGAACGAATCCAGGGGGATCTCGGAGTAGCGCTCCCAGTTTTTTGCCAGAAAATGATCGTAATAGATGTCTACGATCACGCGGCTGTAATGGCTGTAGTTCTGGTGAAGCCTCTTACTGCTTTGGCGAGGTACGGGGTGGGCATCCGTAAAGGTATCTATTTCCCGATGCAGAAGCACCCCCTTTTGTACGCGTTCCGGCAGGTGTTTGTATTTCTTTCCCCTAATGCTGTCGGCAATAAAATTTCCGATCGTGATTTCGTCATCCTCAAAGGAAAGATAGATATGCGCCAAAAAATTCACCTATGGGTATGAAATTAGTCAGCTCGAATTTACAAATTAGCAACACAGGAAAATAGTCCAGAGATGTATATTTGCAAAAACTTTTTCTACATCTATGACACTAATCAAATCAATTTCCGGGATCCGGGGAACCATAGGAGGAGCACCCGCCGAAAATTTAACCCCTATTGACGCAGTAAAATTTGCAGCGGCTTACGGTAGTTGGCTAAAGGAATACTCAGGTAAGAATAAGTTGAAAGTGGTCATTGGAAGAGACGCCAGATTGTCCGGAGAAATGATCCAGAATTTAGTGGTATACACCCTGGTTGGACTTGGAATCGATGTAGTGGATCTCGGTCTTTCCACAACTCCAACTGTAGAGATAGCCGTACCCATTGAGGAAGCGGACGGAGGTATTATTCTGACGGCCAGCCACAATCCCAAGCAATGGAATGCGCTGAAGTTACTTAATGAAAAGGGTGAGTTTCTGGATGCGGCCCAGGGCGCGATTATTCTTGAACTGGCAGAAAAAGAAGCCTTTGAGTTTTCGGAAGTGGACGATCTCGGGAAGATCACCCGCAACGATGCTTATATGGATATCCATGTAGACGAGGTTCTAAATCTGGCCCTGATCGATGCAGAGACCATTAAGAAAGCAGGTTTTAAGGTTGTTGTCGATGGTGTAAATTCTACAGGAGGAATCGCTATTCCTAAGTTGCTGGCGGCCTTAGGGGTGGAAGTAGTTGAATTGTATTGCGACCCTACCGGACATTTTCCGCACAACCCGGAACCGTTGAAAGAACATCTGGGCGACATCTGTAAACTGGTGGTTGAGGAGAAAGCGGATTTTGGTATTGTAGTAGATCCAGATGTAGACAGGCTGGCCTTTATCACGGACCAGGGAGAAATGTTTGGTGAAGAATACACCCTGGTGGCCTGCGCGGATTATGTTCTGGGAAAAACGAAAGGGGATACGGTTTCTAATCTGTCTTCCTCAAGGGCTTTGAGAGACATCACGGAAAAGCACGGAAGAAAATATGAGGCGGCGGCGGTAGGTGAGGTGAATGTGGTTACCAAGATGAAGGAGATAGGCGCGGTGATCGGCGGAGAGGGTAACGGAGGAATTATCTATCCGGAGAGTCATTACGGCAGGGATGCCCTGGTAGGAACTGCAATGTTTTTGATGTTGATGGCAGAACGCGGGGGTAGTGTACAGCAACTTAGGGACAATTACCCAAGTTATTTCATGAGTAAGAAAAAAATAGCCCTCACTCCGGACCTGGATGTGGATGGTATATTGAGATCTATGGCGGATAAATATGCGGACGAAGATATCTCAACTATTGATGGGGTAAAAATTGATTTTCCCGAGAATTGGGTGCATCTGCGGAAATCCAATACGGAGCCAATCATCAGGATTTATACGGAAGCTAAATCGCAAAGCGAAGCAGATGAACTGGCTGATCGCATTATTAAAGAGATCAGATCTGTAGCAGGGATCGATTGACTTATTGAATATTTGTATAATATTGATATATAGCTTTTTAAATAGCTCTATTTATCAATATTGTTGAAGTATTTAGCCCTAACCAGTTTAGCGGTTTTATGTGCCCCGGTATGATTCCAGCCTGGTGGCATAATGAGGTATAGTAACTTGTTCTTTAAACCAGGAGCCTGGAACACATCCCTGGCCAAAGCCACTATCTCTCCGAAATACACATCCCAGAAATTACCGGTATTCATTTTTCGGGTGACCCCGTATTCTATTTTTATTTCTGGTTGTTCTTCCTGGTAGGTGCCGAAAACCCTGTCCCATATATTCAGGAGATTGCAAAAATTGGTATCGATGTAAAGTGGATTCCTGGCATGATGTACCCTGTGATGGGATGGGGTAAGCATGATCTTGTTCAGCCATCCGAATCTGGCATCTTTGATAAAGTTCTCACCAACATGTATAAAGGCTCCGTAGGTACCGTCTATAAACATGATCAATAAGAGCATAGCGGGTTCTACTCCTGCCAGTATGCAAACTGTAGTTCTTATAGTATCCGCATAAGGCCCTTCGAGGAAAAAATGGGCATAGGTCACCGAAAGGTTCATTTCCTCGGGAGCGTGATGTGTAGCGTGCAGACACCAGAAGAGCCTTACCTTATGCCCGAGGTAGTGATAGATAAAATGTCCGAATTCCCAAACAATATAGGCGTAAATGAACCAGTACCAGGTAGATGAGGTCTGAAATGGGGCGTATGGTTGGAACAACCCAATACAAAAAGTTACCATGGCTATGGCAATGAACCTACCCACAAAACGATTGAATACATAGATGAGGAAGTTTACTTTGTAGACCTTGGTCTGAGGCTTTTTATAGACCAGTCCCAGGATAAATTCCAGAATTACCAATAGCGGAATGATAGGATAGATGAGAGACAACACCCCGTCATAGGTACGGAAAGCAGTATAATCGCCAGATTGCAGTATTTCCAGTACCTGAGTAATGCCCAGAAATCCGATCACTTCATTCCAAAGGCCCTCTAACAGCTCCATATTTGTTCATTTAAGCGACTATTAAAGGTAGAATAAAAATTTAATCGGAGAGGGAAAAGATCAGGAGAAAGCCTCGGGAACCTTGTCCTTGTGTTTCCAGCGTTTGTGTGTCCAGAGGTAAAATGTGGGCTCTTCGCGGATCTGTTCTTCGGTAAGCCTCAGGAAGGTATCTGTGATCTCATTTTGGGTTGTCTTGGCACCTTCTTCGGCGATAGGTATCAATTCCAGGGAGTAGTAGCCGCGTTTTTCTTTTTTAACCCGGGCAAATAAAACGGCCAGGTTCAGCCTTTTGGCTATGACTTCAGGCCCATTGTAAATAGGCACCTTAATCCCCATAAACTCTGTCCAGTACTGTGCTACATGTGCTTGCGGCGACTGGTCGCTTACTATGCCATAAACCGCCCGTACATTGGCTTTTTCGTTTCTGACTATAGTTCGTACGGTCTCTTTTTGGGTAATCGGGCTGGTATTCCATTTAGCCCTGATCTTCCGTATAAGCCTGTCAAAATACACATTCCCTATCTTCTGATATACCGCATAACCTTTGGATTCAATGTAGCGATTCACGATAATACTCCATTCCCAGTTCCCGTAATGCGGAAAAAGGACCAATACACTTCGATTTTTTTCCAATTCCTGCAGCATCTCCGGATTGATCAGCCGGTATCTTTCTTTAAGGCTTGTTTCATTAAGTTTTAGGGTTTTGATCATCTCCAGGAACATATCGCACATATGCCGGTAAAAGGCTTTGCAAATGGTATTGATCTCAACAGCGGTTTTCTCGGGAAAAACCAGTTTAAGATTGTTTATCACTACCTTTCTTCGATATCTAAAAACCCGATATACCAGGAAAAATACAAAATCAGAAAGCCCGTAGAAAACCCGAAAAGGAAGCCGGGAAATTAGCCATAAAAAAGGATAGGCAAAGGAATAAACCAGCAGTTGCATCTAGATCAAAACTATGGGCAAATATAGCTATATTTGGCACTTATAAATAATCCGCATTTCTATGAACATCCACCTGGCCACCATCGCTATCATTGCATCCAATGTGCTGGTTTCCTTGAAAGGATTTAATGATGGGGCTTTTTTTGAACGCTATAAATTCGGGATTGCGGCTATCAGGTCAGGCCAGCGGGAGCGTATGCTTACTTCGGGATTCCTGCATGTAGACCTGGCCCATCTGTTCCTCAATATGTTCACCCTGTATTTTTTTGCTAATGTGGTGATCTACTGGTTCAATCCGGCCAAATTCCTGATCATTTATTTTATTAGTCTTATCGCAGGAAGTCTTTTGGCACTTTTCTTCCACCGGGACGAACCCTATTACAGTGCGGTCGGTGCCAGTGGAGCGGTGACCGGAGTGCTCTACGCCGCTATTTTGCTGGAACCCGAAATGCAACTGGCTTTGATGTTCATTCCCATTCCTATTCCCGCTTACATTCTGGGTATTGGCTACATGCTTTATTCCATTTATGGGATGAAGAGCCGTATAGGGAACATCGGGCATACCGCGCACTTCGGAGGTGCCATAGGAGGCTATGCTACTACTTTACTCTTTAAACCGGAACTGATTGTAACAGATACGGTTATGGTGGTGCTGCTCGCCGTGCCTATTGTAATTCTGTTTGTTTTGGAGAAACTGGGTAAACTTTAGGGATCATATCCTTTCTGAAATTCACTATCCTCCTGTATTTCATGCCTTTTATCGAATATTATTGTAAGAAAATATACCATTTTGGATATTTGCACGTTACTTAGTTACCCAAACAACTAAAGTACGACCTACTTATGACGAAAAGAGTTGCCCGACTTTTCACAATTCTCATTGTGTTTATTGTGTCTTGTAGTGACGAAACTACTGTGTTTAAGGACGATCTGCAAGAAGATATACTACTGGAAGAAAACGAAGCTGTTCTCCAGAGCAGGCTGAGTTTTGACAAATCCGGGGTACTTGATATTCTGGAAGAAGAAACCATTACGAACAAGTCTAATACTGCCAAAGCCAATGAACAGGCAGGGGATTATCCCTTGACCCTTGTTGCACAGGTGAATCCACCCAGCTATAACGGTAGTGAACTGGCCGCCTCCCACGTGGATATAGACGGAGATTATGCCTATGTCTCCTACAATACTGCCGGGGAAGTGTATTTTGGTGGGATACAGATCATTGATATTGGAGATCCGAACAACCCAAGCGTTAGATCACAATTGGTTTACCTGAATGCTGATCTTAACTCCATCGCCTACAGCAACGGATATGTTTATATCGTAGGTGGGGTCAATGCGGAAACCTCCGCAACCGCTACTTCCAACTCCTTTATTGGAAAGATCAGGGTTTCCAATGGACGCCTCAGCCTTAGCGGAGGTGTCTCTTACGCCTTTCAGCAGGGTTTTAACGCCAACGACGTTAAGATCAGCGGTAGTTCGGTCCTGGTAACCAGCGGAAGGGATGGTACCCTGACCTCTTATAATGCTTCTGATCTCAGTGTGCAAAATGAAATTTCTTTTGCTGACCTAAGATCTGTTGCCGTAGACAATGGTACCATTGCCTTATTGGATGCCGGAAGCGGTATCCGCGTTTTAGACAGTGGGTTCCAGTCCGTGAAGGACATCCCAATTTCTACAGACTTTGGAGGTGCCTCTAAAAGGACCTTAGACTTCTCAGGCGACAGAATTGTGGTGCCCGAGGCTGCCAATGGTGCCGGGGTTTATAGCCTGAGTTCGGGGAGTTTGTTGGAATACATCCCTATTCTGATCAACCCTGAAGGTGTTGCCGAAGCGGATATTGTTACCGTGGGCACAGCAGCAAATGACGATATTATTTTGATGGCCAACGGTGGCGCAGGACTTTGCCTTGTGGAAAAGGACGCGACTAATAACGATATATACGGGATCATAGAACTGGATGGTTCTACCAACTATGTAGCTACAAAAGGAGATTATGTTATCTCTGCTTCCGGAAGGGAAGGGGTTCAGGTTATTAAACTGAACAAGCCCAGTGAGAGCCTGGCTACAGAATGCGCATCTTTGCCAGCTTATGACGGAAGTTCCAAGCTGACTGTCAATTCCGGAGATGATGTTGGATATACGGGAGCGAAGCGCTTCAATAATATTACTGTTAATGGTTCGTTGCTGCTTTGCGGATCATGGACTAGTAATAACCGTGTGAACATAAATTCCGGAGGTGTTTTCGAGATGAATGGTACTCTGGTTGTAGCAAGGAATAACCGCAGGAGAAATGTCACAGTAGATAGTGGAGCGACTTTAAGGATAGAAGGAAACTTTACGGTCTATGGTAACCTGATCCTCAATGACGGCGCTACCCTGGAATTTATAGGAGACAGTTCAGTCGCCAATATCTTTGGTAGTGTAGTACGGAATGGGAATCCAACGGTCACCGGCACCTTTGATGACGTTCAAAACAAGTTTTAAGAGATAAGTTTAAGGAATAAAAGGCTGTGATAAGGCGTATATTGTCTGTTCGAGCGCAGTCGAGAACTCATTGAAGTTCCGACAATCAATCACATCTCGACTGCGCTCGATGTGACCATTACACCAACGAACTTTTCTGACAGCCTCTTTTTATTTGCTGCCGATGTTCTTAATGTTTACTGCAGCAATTCTGCTATCTTTTCTTCAAGGGCCGGACCGCGTAGATCCTTGGCGACGATAACACCATTTTCATCCAGGATAAAAGTAGCCGGGATTGCATTGACATTGTACAACTGAGCAATCTCATCAAAATAATTGACGTTGGAAATGTGATTCCACACCAACCCGTCGTCTTCAATGGCTTTTTTCCAATCTTCCGCTCTTCTGTCCAGCGAAACACCCAGGATACTCAATCCCTTATCGCGATATTTGTGGTATATCCGAACCACGTTAGGGTTTTCTGCCCTGCAGGGTTTACACCATGCCGCCCAAAAGTCCAGAATAGTAACTTTTCCCAGCACATCGTGTAACGCCAGTTCTTCTCCGCTAGGGGAGGGCCCGGTAAAATTAGGGGCCTTTGCTCCTATAGAAGTGCTTTTTCCTTTTTCCAGTTTTTCTTTTAGTTTCTTTCCCACTGAAGTTTCCTTGAGTTCCGGTGCAAGGGCATCGAATAGTACTCTGGCCTCTTCATCGCCAATGGCTTTTGTAGTGAATACTTTGTCCAGAATTAATAGCGAGATCAATGCATTTGGATTTTCCCTCGCGAAATCCATCTCGAACTTTTTGGCTTCCTCCTGCAATTCAAAATACTCGTCCCGCAGGGAGTTCATTTGTACAGTATCGTTTTGAGTCGTGGCAGCCCGCATATCATTGTACATGGAATTGGCCCTGGCAGACATGGCCCTTGACTCTTTTAGAAAGCTTGCGAAGAGTTTATTCTGAGGGGTGCCCGAGATCCTGGCGAATGCCAGACTATCTTTTTGCGCACTTACTTCAATAGTCCCATTTTCAAGGATTACCGGGATATTTCCGCGGATCTTGTCAATGAAGATGTAGTGCAACTCCGGTACCAATGAGGCACCTGCAAAGCTAAACGTGCCATTTTCAACAGTGGCTGTATCCACATCAACAGGCTGGTTGCGCTCATCAGTCTTCTTTAAGAAAACCTGGGTGCCATTCTCTAGTTCTCCGGTTAAAGTGCCTTCAAGAGTATAACCGTCAGGACTTCCGCCACATGCGGCTAAGACAAACACAGCCGCGATGGCGTATAAAGATATTTTCATCGAAAGAAATTTATGATGGCCAAAGGTACAGATATCAAGCTTAATAAAAAAAACACTTAACATAAGCTTGTGTCTGCCTAAACCCGTAAATTTCAAGTGTATCAGAACTGATACCGGATACCCAGGGCAATATCAAAATCAAAATTATCGGAGAAATCGTCGTAGCCCAAAAGACCAATTTCCGGCCGGAAATCCAATGAAAGGAGCAGGGGAATGTCAAAATTGTATTCAACCCCGATGTCCCCGGCCGCGAATATAAAGAGTCCGCCATCCGGAGTTACCGGATCCGCGCCACCTGTTCCCGGAATGGGCTCAAAGTCTACACTACCGAGCCCGCCACCAACACCGTAGTACCAATTGAAATTGCCATCTATGGAATGTACCCACTGGTAGAGTGCGGATAGTTTAAAGGCGTCAAAATTACGGCTGTCCCGCCATCCTAAGTTAATTTCGGCGCGGTTGTACCGGCCAATGGACTTTTGATAGGATATCTCGGCCCCGAAGCCATCACTGTCCCCAAGGCGAAGGCCGAGGGCGTGATCTGATATTTCCTGAGCTTGTAACGAAAGACCGGTAAAAAAGAATACGAAAAGGAGTGCTTTTAAAATTTTCATGCGTTTCTGTTTATTTTGATTCAATTGATGAGATCTTAAGGATGATCTTCAGCTAATAAAAACTTACTTTAGTACCCAAAAATTGTTCCAAATTGGATAAAAATTATTTGAATAGCCTGGAAAGGGAGCTGGAGGGGACGTTACATAGTGATGAACTTAACAGGGCTTTGTATGCTACGGACGCTTCTGTATATCGCAAAATACCATTGGCAGTCGCCTTTCCTAGATCTACCAGTGACATTCAGAAACTGGTCAAATTTGCTGCTACCCATAAGATCGGACTAATACCCCGTACGGCCGGTACTTCTCTGGCAGGCCAATGTGTTGGTGAAGGTATTGTTGTGGATGTATCCAGGCATTTTACAGAAATCATCAGCCTGAACAAAGAATTAAAGCAGGTCACACTTCAACCCGGAGTGGTCAGGGATGAGTTGAATGCCTATCTGCAGCCACATGGCCTTTTCTTTGGACCAAATACCTCCACTGCGAACCGATGTATGATAGGAGGTATGGTGGGAAATAATTCCAGTGGTACTACCTCCATTCAATACGGAGTAACCAGGGATAAGGTAGTAGGTCTGAAAACAGTGCTTTCCGATGGTTCTTTGGCTGAATTCCACTCAATGACCTCTGCGGAATACCTTGCGAAAAGCAAAGAAGATACGTTTGAAGGAAATATTTATAAGAGTTTGCATAAAGAGCTGTCTGATAGAGATATAAGAAAGGAAGTTATCGAAAAATTTCCTAAAGAAAGTATCCACAGGCGCAACACTGGCTACGCTGTTGACGAGTTGTTCAAAGCGGAAATATTCCACGGAGAAGAAGAACATATCAATCTGTGTAAACTACTTAGCGGGAGCGAGGGCACACTGGCTTTCACTACTGAGATCACTTTACAACTGGATGAATTACCACCTCCAAAAGCGGCTATGGTGGTTACCCATTACAAATCCCTGGAGGACTGTCTTGAAGATGTTGCCCCTCTAATGAAACACGGGCTGCATCTCTGCGAGATGATGGATAAGGTGATACTGGATTGCACGAAGAACAACCGGGAGCAACTAAAGAACCGGTTTTTTGTAGAGGGAGATCCTATGGCGCTGCTCATGTTAGAAGTAAAAGCCGAGGATGATGCAGGCCTTAATGCACAATTGGAGGCACTTTTGAGCACTATAAAGACTTCCGGAAAGAGTTATGCGCATCCGGTGCTTAAAGGAGCGGATATTGCAAAGGCCATAGCTTTAAGAAAAGCGGGTCTTGGCCTTTTGGGTAATATGGTAGGAGATCGAAAGGCTGTGGCCTGTATTGAGGATACCGCTGTGGCAATTGAAGACCTGAGTGAATTCATAGGAGAGTTTACGGCCATTATGAAGGGTTATGGACAGGAAGCGGTGTATTACGCCCATGCCGGGGCAGGGGAATTGCACTTGCGGCCAATCCTGGACCTTAAAAAGTCCGATGATGTCAAGCTATTCAGGGCCATCACTACTGATGTAGCTAAATTGACCAAAAAATACAAAGGTTCTTTCAGTGGAGAACACGGAGATGGTATAGTTCGGGCAGAATTCATTCCGCTTATGATAGGGGAGGCCAACTATGAATTACTAAAAAGAGTAAAGAGCTGTTTTGACCCTCAGGGGGTTTTCAACCCCGGTAAGATCGTGGATCCATACCCTATGGATGCTTCACTGCGCTACGAAATTGATCGTACGGAGCCGGAGATAAGCACCTTGCTGGATTTTTCGGATAGCCAGGGCATTTTAAGAGCTGCGGAAAAGTGTAACGGCAGTGGAGATTGCCGAAAATCCCACGAAATGCAGGGCGCTATGTGCCCCAGTTATCACGCTACTAAGAATGAAAAGGATACGACCAGGGGAAGGGCAAACGCATTGAGGGAGTTCCTGACGCAATCGGAAAAACCCAATCCTTTTAACCATGAAGAGCTTAAGGAAGTATTTGATCTATGCCTGAGTTGCAAGGCATGTTCAGGAGAATGCCCCAGTAATGTAGATGTCGCTGCCCTAAAGGCGGAATTCCAGTATCAATACCAGGAAACCAATGGTTATTCGCTTAGAAATAAGCTATTCGCATACAATACCCGTCTAAACAGACTCGGGAGTAAAGTAGCCTGGCTTACCAATGCGGTATACTCTTCTCCTGTGCTTTCCGGGGCCCTTAAGAAAAGTGCTGGTGTTGCCCCTGCCAGAAGCTTTCCAAAAGTATCAAGTTTTAATTTTGATAGATATCTGCAAGAGCTTAAAGATCAGCATAATGTAAATGGAAAGAAAATAGTTCTTTATATAGATGAGTTTACACGATACCTGGATGTGGAAATTGGCAAAGATGCTCTGGAATTATTGGTCAGATTGGGGTATGATGTGGAACTTTTTAAAGCGGAAAGCGGACGTACGTATATCTCCAAAGGCTTTTTAAAACAGGCCAGAAAACTTGCAGCCAGGAATCTTGAGCAACTAAAGGCCTATTCAGAAAAAAACTGGCCGGTTGTGGGGATAGAACCTTCAGCTATTCTTTCTTTCCGGGATGAGTATCATCGATTTGGTTTTGACAAGAGCCTTACGGACCAGGTTGCCCGGAATAGCTATCTCCTGGAGGAGTTTTTATCGGATGAGATCACCTCAGGGCGAATCACATCAAAACAATTTACCAGGGAACACAAGACAGTAAAAATTCACGGGCACTGCCATCAGAAGGCCCTGGCGAATCAAAAGGTCACTTTTGATGCATTGAATTTACCTGAGAATTATAAGGTTTCTATTATCAGCTCCGGTTGTTGCGGTATGGCAGGTTCTTTTGGTTACGAAAAGGAGCATTACCAGACCAGCATGCAGATCGGGGAGCTAAAGTTGTTCCCATCCGTCAGAAAGGCAAATGGAGATACCATTATAGCTGCCAATGGAACCAGCTGCAGGCACCAGATCTTTGATGGGACGAAAAGGACGGCATTACATCCGGCAACAGTACTACTGCAAGCTTTACTCGTCTAAGGACTCCCCGTCCTTTTCCTTCTTTTTTTTCTGTTGAGAGCGGAGATCTATAATAGAGGCGATGAGTTCATTCATATCCATGCTTTTAAGATCCTCGTCAACGTAGAATGGCGAGAGCTTGTCCTCATTGTACCTGTAGATTTTCCAGCGCTTAAAGGAATATTCAAGAGCTGTGAGGTTTTCTACCCAATCCCCGGAATTCAGGTATAAGCATTTCCCGTGCTTATTTTCGTAATGCTCCTTTTTGGGTTTATGCACGTGGCCACAGATAACATAGTCGTAGTTGTTCTCCACGGCAAGGTCCGCCGCGGCCTTCTCAAAATTATTGACCCTTTTCACCGCGCTCTTCACCCCGTTCTTTATGCGTTTGGCCAGAGAGTATCGCTCTTTGCCGCGCAAACGTAGCAACCAGTTTATAAAACGGTTAAGTAATATGAGTGCCCCATAGCCGTAGCTACCTAATTTGGCCAACCATTTAGCATGTCTTATGGATACATCGAAGACATCCCCGTGAAAGAACCAGGCCTTTTTACCGTCGAGCTCCAGGACCAGTTTATTTACCAGGTTAAAGTTGCCCACCTTCATATCCGCAAATTTGCGCAACATCTCGTCGTGGTTCCCGGTGATATAGAAAACTTCGGTGCCGCTGGAGGCCATTCCTATGATCTTCTTAAGCACTTGCAGGTGTGCAGGCGGGAAGTAGTGTTTGCTGAATTGCCAAATGTCCACAAAGTCCCCGTTAAGTATCAGTTTCCTGGGCTTAATACTATTGAGGTAAGCAATAAGTTCATCTGCATGGCAGCCGTAAGTGCCTAAATGCACATCAGAGATGACGGCTACCTCTAGTTTGCGTTTTTTCAATTCACATACAGGTTAGATTCTTAAGGACAAAATTAAACCCATAGGTATAATTAATATTCAATTTCATATCAAGGATTCATAATCCTCAGGTTAACTTTAAATTAAGTGAATAACAGTAGTGTTAAGCGAATATTAAGCGAAGCGACTACTTGGCGGAGAGCTATTTAACATTTACCTTTGGCGTCAAAACAGCAAGTAGAGCAATATAACGCTACTGTTTGAAGTACATAGCCGGGTGATTTTTCGTACAGCGCGTCGCCTGAAGTTCAACCTTAAGAGATCTGTAAGCTATTTAGGACTCTAAACCACAAAAGCATCATATGGCTGGGAACAGTTTCGGAAACCTATTTAAACTTTCCACCTTCGGAGAATCACATGGACCCGCCATCGGCGGAATTATTGAAGGGTGCCCGGCTGGTATATCCTTGAATATGGAAGCCATACAGGCAGAAATGGACCGCCGGAAGCCTGGACAATCCGCTATTGTCACCCAGCGCAAGGAGCCGGATACCGTTGAATTCTATTCCGGTATCTTTGAGGGAAAAACCACAGGAACCCCAATTGGTTTTGTCATTCACAATACCAATCAGAAATCCAGGGACTACAGTCATATCAAAGATTCTTACCGTCCTTCGCATGCGGACTATGTGTACGACCAGAAGTACGGTTTCAGGGACTACCGAGGTGGTGGCCGAAGTTCGGCCAGGGAGACCGCTAGCCGGGTAGTAGGCGGAGCTATTGCAAAGCAGTTGCTCGAAGGCATCTCCATTAACGCCTTTGTTTCCCAGGTCGGAACCCTTAAGCTTGAAAAAGACTTTAACGAACTGGACCTGACAAAAACAGAGTCAAACCCCGTTCGTTGCCCTGATCCGGATACCGCTGCTAGAATGGAAGATTATATCAAATCCGTACGTAAGGAGGGCGATACCATTGGCGGAGTGATCAGTTGTGTGATCCGGAATACTCCTGTGGGTCTTGGCGAACCGGTATTTGACAAACTACATGCCCAATTAGGTAAGGCCATGCTTTCCATCAACGCGGTAAAAGGATTTGAATACGGCAGCGGCTTTAAAGGGGTGTCTATGAAAGGAAGTGAGCACAACGACCTATTCAATTCGGACGGCAGTACAAAGACCAATCACAGTGGGGGAGTACAGGGTGGTATCAGCAATGGTATGGATATTTATTTCAATGTGGCTTTCAAACCTGTGGCTACCATTATCCAGGCTTATGAGACTATTGATAAGGAAGGTAACGCGGTCCAGGCTCAGGGCAAGGGCAGACATGATCCATGTGTTGTTCCACGAGCGGTACCCATAGTTGAAGCTATGGCAGCCCTGGTTCTTGCCGACTTTGTTTTGCTCAACCGTATCAGCAAATTATAGAGGTGCTTTTTTAGGGCGTTTCCGTCCAAAATAGTATCTTACCCGCCTAAATCAAACTTCATTTTATGCGGAAACTAGAGTTGCATTGGCAAATTCTAATTGGGATGGTCTTGGGTCTTGTTTTTGGATTCGTAATGACCTACCCGGAATGGGGCCCGGGATTTGTCAAGGACTGGATAAGTCCGTTTGGAACCATTTTTATTAAGCTTCTTAAGCTCATTGCCATTCCACTTATCCTTGCCTCACTGATTAAAGGTATTTCCGATCTCAAGGACATTTCAAAATTCAGGAATATCGGACTGCGGACCATCGGTATTTATGTGACCACCACTATGGTGGCTATTATTTTGGGCCTTTTACTGGTCAATATTCTTCGTCCGGGAGATGGTATTTCCGAAGAAACCATTACCAAGCTTACGGACACCTATGCTGCCGATAGCGGGGTGGTTTCCAAACTGGAGGAGGCCAGCAGACAGAAAGAAATGGGGCCTTTACAGTTTTTGGAGGATATGGTTCCTGAAAATGCAGTTGCGGCCATGGGTGATAACCGCCTTATGTTGCAGGTGATCTTTTTCACGATTTTCCTGGGGATCTCATTGCTGCTTGTTGGAGAGGAAACGGCCAGACCGCTTAAGAATTTTTTCGACTCCCTGAATGATGTAGTTTTAAAAATGGTAGACCTGATCATGCTCATCGCTCCGGTAGCGGTGTTTGCCCTTCTGGCCAATGTTGTAGTGTCTTCCAGCGATCCGGAGATACTGCTTGCCTTGCTAAAGTATTCGGGTGTTGTGATCCTTGGACTCTTGCTAATGGTGGTCTTTTATTCCCTGCTGGTTTCCACACTGGCGCGCAAGAACCCCTTTTGGTTCCTGAGGCAGCTTAGTCCGGCGCAACTCCTGGCATTCTCCACGAGTTCCAGCGCGGCAACCTTGCCAGTTACCATGGAAAGAGTAGAGGAGCACATTGGGGTAGATAAGGAAGTTTCCAGTTTTGTGCTTCCCGTAGGGGCTACGATAAACATGGATGGTACAAGCCTGTATCAGGGTGTTGCCGCTGTATTTATTTCACAGGCGCTCAGCTTTGAGCTACCACTTTCTGCTCAGCTTACCATTGTTTTGACGGCCTTATTAGCTTCCATCGGAACAGCGGCGGTGCCTGGAGCCGGAATGGTGATGCTGGTGATCGTCCTGGAGTCCGTGGGCTTTCCGGCAGACAAATACGCTATAGGTTTAGCGCTTATTTTTGCGGTAGACCGACCTCTTGATATGTTTAGAACTGTAATCAATATTACAGGAGATGCAACTGTGTCCACAGTGGTTGCCAAATCTGTAGGTAAGTTGGGAAAACCTCACGTACGGCATTGGGACGACCACTACGACGAAGTAAAGTAAACTTTTAAAAATCTAAGCCATGAACATTTGTTTTTTAATGTATCCCTGGGAAGATATCGACCCGGAAAACGACACCAGTTTAGCATTGATTCACGAATGTGTTAAACGCAACCACGGTGTAGCGATCTGTACGCCTGCAAACCTGACGATCAGAAATAGTGTGACCAACGCTTTCTGTACGGTGATCAACAGGATGGAAAAAGTTCCGGCCAACCTGAAAACATTTTACAAAAACGCTTCAATCAGGGAGGAGATGCTGCCGCTGGCTGGTTTCGATGTGATCTTTATGAGGGCAAATCCGCCTTTGGATCCGATCATGCTGAATTTCCTGGATTCGGTTAAGGACGATGTATTTATAGTGAATTCCCTTCAGGGCTTAAGGGAGGCCAACAACAAATTGTATACCGCTGCCTTTGGGGATTCCCACAATAATATCATACCGGTAACACATGTTTCCAAGAATAAGAATTACCTGATTCGGCAGATCAAAGAATCTGCAGCTGAAAAAATGATCCTTAAACCGCTGAATGGTTTTGGAGGTTCCGGAGTGATACTGATCGAGAAGTCTGCAATGTCCAATATCAAATCACTTTTGGATTTTTATGTAACGAATTCTGATGGTAGTTCCAACTATGTCATCTTACAGGAATATATAGAAGGTGCAGACCAGGGAGATGTACGTATATTGATCCTCAACGGCGAACCGATCGGAGCCATGAGACGTGTTCCAGGTTCCGATGATCACCGCTCAAACGTATCCGCAGGAGGTTCGGTAGCCAAGCACACCCTTACCAAGCAGGAAAAGGCCCTTTGCAAGCAGATTGGGCCAAAACTGGTTAAGGACGGTCTGTATTTCGTGGGGATCGATGTGATTGGGGGAAAACTGGTGGAAGTCAATGTAATGTCACCGGGCGGGATCACCTATATGAACAAGGTGTACAAGACCAAGATCCAATGTAAGGTTATCGACTTTATTGAAAGTAAGGTCATAGACAAGCTCAAGGCTTTCGACAGGAGGTCTCGTCTGCGTAATGAGGTAGAGAATGCTTAGGTTACCAATTGAACGCATCATTTCCAACATAGCCGCGGAGATCCCATTTGAAGCTGTTTCCGAGGATTACTCCTTTACGCTTAAAATATCACATTACGCACCCTATGTTTGCGGTGCAGTGCATGACGGCCATCAGTTCAGAAAATCGCTTTGGGAAAACTGCCTGCATACGGAATACGATCGATGGTACGAGGAAGATCCCTGTACCAGGCAGATGGTGCAATCGCACCCTATAGTGATTGCAGGATGTGACAGCCGCTTTGAATACGATCTCAACAGAGCTCCGGATGGAGCGGTCTATTCGGATGCCTGGGGCAAGCAACTTTGGCGTGAACCCCTTTCCGCTGAAGAATATGATCATAGTCTCGCCAAACATGGGGCATTCTACGAGGTGGTTCATGCGCTCATCGCAAAAATTGAAGAGAAGTATGGCAAAGCTCTGGTGTTCGATATGCACAGCTACAACTGGAAACGCTGGGATAGGGAGGTGCCGACCTGGAATCTTGGTACGGCCAATATCGACAATCAGCGGTTTGGGGCACTGGCAGCTTCCTGGAGTCGCAAACTGGGTAGTATGGACCTTCCTAACGGCATAAAAAGCACTTCTAAGATCAATGATACCTTTCAGGGTAATGGTTTCTTTTTAAAATATATCAGCACCAGCTTTGAAAATACCCTGGTGCTCGCCACCGAAATAGCCAAAGTCTATTGCGATGAATACAGCGGGATAATTTATCCGGAGGTAGTACGTTCAGTAGAAGCGCAATTGACAGAATTAATACCTTTGCAGCTAAAGGAATTTGAGCAGAGCTTATGATCAACGAGAAGGAGCAGACGGAATTGAGAGCTGCCTATTCAGATATTTTTGAAATAGACGCTAACCTGGACAGGTTGGTAAAGCGGATAGAACTACTCAGTTATGTCAATCCGTTGAACATTGAGAAAGAGAAGCATCGCTTCTTCGCTTCCAAATACACGGAAACCCCTAAATTTAAATACCCCAAGCTAAAATTCGACCCCTATAAGATCCACAGGCTGTTCTTCTCTCAAAGGCTTGAGCGAATACAGGATGACCACATCCGGCAGTTGTACCAGGAAATTATCTACTATTACGCCAATATGGTGCAGTGTATTGAAACCATAGGCAGTAAAAAGGATTTTTACTACAATTCACTTCGCGTTTACGGAACGCCCACGGAAAAGGATGTACAAAATGCCAAGTACATTTTGCATTACGAGGATGAACAGGGGAACGGGGATATGGAGAAGGTTTTTAGCCCTGAAGAAGCCAAGGCATATTTTGAGGACTTTGCACAGCAATACGACTTTCCGCTTAATATTCGCTTTTCCACAAATATCGCGGCCGATGCGATGGTGAGTAATATTTCGCAAACACTTTTGATCAAGCGGAATACGCTTTTCAGCAAAAATCAACTTTTAACTCTTGCCAACCACGAGATCGGGGTCCACCTGGTGACAACCTTTAACGGGATGCTACAGCCCCTTAAGATCTTTTACAATGGATTTCCCAAAAATGTCGAGACCCAGGAAGGGCTTTCAGTATTTAGCGAGTACATGAGTGGCGCCCTTACTATAAAAAGACTAAGAGAGCTGGCTTACAGGGTTTTAGCAGCGGATAGTTTAATAAAAGGATACAGCTTTGCTGATACTTTTGACCTCATTCATAATCAATATAAATTGAACCGGAACGAGGCTTTCGGAATTACCTTGAGAGCCCACCGAGGGGGCGGCTTTACCAAGGACAGATTGTACCTTAGCGGTCTGCGAAAGATATACGACAGATATACCAAAGGGCAATCAATGGATCTTTTGCTTACAGGCAAAGTGACCCTGGAATACGAAGACAGTATTAAATATCTTCAGGGCCTGGGACTTGCAGAGAGCATCACGCATCGCAACAATGCCTATCTCAAGAAAACCAGGGAGAATCAAACCCTGGATTTCATCCTCAACAACCTCAAATAATCGCTTCTCCGGCGGTTATGTATAATTTAATTCTTATAAAGCACTCGAACTGACGGGTACACCCAGTTCGGACCCTGCCAATTCGAGCGTTTAGGAAGCTCCCCAAACCCTTAGGTTTTGGAAGTTATCAGGGAAACTACCTAAAGACTTCTGGAAGACAACAACTGCTGCAACACGTACTTGATGGACGATTTCCACTTGCCTTCAAGACTGGTTGCCGCCTGGTTAAGCGCAATGTCTTCCGAAAAAGTTACCTGATATTTTTCTTCATCCTGGTCTGCCCCGTAAAGCTCCAACTGTATGCTAATCGTGGTCTTTAGGGTCTTAGTATTGTTATCTGAATAAAGATCACGGCTCGCTTGCCCGGAAGAGCGGTCATCCTTAAGTGTGGCTTTTAATATATATTCAGAACCCAGCACGTCGCGTAGTTCGGCAGGAGTAGCCTGCCCGAGTTTTTGGTAGCCGATATCCGCGCTCACCAGCTTATCAATGGTTTGGGTCATTTCCGGTACCGTAATACCGTAAGGCTTGGCATTACTGTCCATGAAGGCCGTAACGAAAGAAGTCATTTGGTTTGACATTTTCTTGTCGTGAACTCCATTTTTTATATAGGATAGCGGTAAGACCGTAAGCTGGTTTTCGGTATAGTTGGACTCTGGTCCAAGGTAGATCTCTTCATCTGGGATGGGCTCGTTTTCTACCGCCAGGGGCTGTTGGCTTTGGGTAGATCTGGCGCCCTTTGCAAAGGTTTGTGTTCTTCCACTGGAGAAGACGATCTTTTCAAGACTGGACGTAGCCACTTCATTGAGAACGGTTTCGCCGGGATAGCTAAAACTGATTGCATTTTCCGTTACTTTCACCACCTTGGCTTGAATGAGCTCGCCGTTTTTGGTGACAATGATGTCGTTCTTAGCGCCGCGCTCCTGCGCCATAACAAGACCGGAACACAGCATAACCAATAGTACAATTACTTTTCTCATAGACAAAATTTTAAAATGTTATTTCTAAATAGGGATTATTCTTTCCATTAATCATGGTTTAGATTATGTTAGTTTAGCATCTCTTGTAGGTATCAGTTACGGGTTTGGGACAGTAACATATCGGATACATTAGGCTAACGCCCGTTCCGGACTCCAAGGAGGTCTTTAAAAAAATAAGAGTGGTTGGTTAGGAATTTAAGAAGAGATCATCTCCTTAAATTTAATAAAAAAAGCCTCAAAACGCATGCCAGTTCGCCTAAAAGATCAGGCTTTAACATAATTCAATAGGAGATTTTGGTTCTGGAAGGCGATCAACCCAGAAATTTTGCCGTCAATTCAGGAGTAGGTATCATACAGGCATCTTGTTTTCCAAACCAGCGATACCGGTTTTTGGCAACCCTGTCATAGAACCAATCCCGGATAGGGCGGGGGACCCATTCAAAGATACCTAGTAGTTTATATCCGCCTCCAAAGGCCTGCCCGATTTTCAAAGCGGCTGTAGATTTGGTGTAATAGGCAACATCTGGCTCGTAAAGAATAATGGAGTCTACCTTGGAAGTGTCTATCTGCCGTTCCTGTATAAAGGCTTCCCCCAGAGAACTCTGGAGTGGAGCGAATCGGAATAGGTCCTTCTTATCCCGCTTAATGATATACTGTATTGAGCGGTTACAGAGATTGCAGACTCCGTCAAAAAAAATGAGCTGTTTGCCATCCAGGTTTTCCACCTTACAAAGATACGACCCAAAACGCTGAAAACCTTATCTACAAAGTATTAAGAAAAGTGGTTAGGTCCGTGTCCTTAGACAGGCCTAATTTCTTTTTCAAACGGTATTTGGATTTGAGAATACTGTCTGGCATTACATTCATCGTGGCCGCAATCTCCTTGGTGGTCAGATTCATTCTTAAAAATGCCGCCAGCCGGATCTCTTTCTCTGAAATATCCGAAGAGAGTGTTTTAAGCTTCTGATCGAAATCGTTATGCACTTCAGCGAAATAGGTTTTAAAGGTTTCCCAATCCTTGTCCGAGGCGTTTTCTTTTTTGAGTAACATTACGATCCTTCTGAACTCTACTTTGAAACGATCAGGGTCGTTCTTAATATTTTGAAGGTTTTCCATAAGTTCCTGGATAAAGGTGTTCTTCTGAACCAGGTGTAAGGTCTGACTGGTCAGCTCCTTTTTCTTATGTTCGATCTCATTTCTGTAGATCTCTTCCTGCTTTTCTCTTGCGATACGATTCTTTTTTATGCGCTGCCGGAAACCGAACACCAGCAGTCCGGACAAGGCCAGGGCAGAGGCCATACCGCCCGCGTATAGCCCTTTGGTCAATTGATCAACCTTGGCTTTTTCATTTAATGTTTTGATCTCTTCTTCCTGCAAGGCGATGGCCGCTTCTTTTTTCTCAGACTGGTAACGCGCCTCCAGATCATTTATCTGTTCGATTTTTTCTTTTTCGAAAATTGAATCATATTTCTCAAAATGCACGGCCCTATTCCTGTAGGCCTCTTTATAATTCCCCAAAGCCGCATAGGCCTCGGCGATGTTTAGGTGATCTCCGACATTTCTGACCATGGTTCCGGTCTTTTTCGAAATGTCCTGAGCCTTTAAAAAATATTGTAGGGCTAACTCATGTCTGCCTTCTTTCATGCTAACCTTCCCCAGGTTACGGGTTGTCAGACCCACCATCTGCGGTTCACCATATTTTCTTGAAAGCTCTAGGGATTTTATGTAATATGATTTGGCTTTACTAATACTATCCATTTGAAAGTAGAGCGCACCTACGGAATTTAAGTTTTTTGCCAGGGCAGGGTAGTCTTTTTGTTCTTCCCAATGCGCTAACACCATATTATAGTATTTCAAAGCCTTATCATATTGCTCGCTATTTTTATAATTTGCAGCGAGATTACCCCTTACGAGATTCAAACCCCAGGTCAATCCATTTTCCTGGCACAGTTTTTCCGCTTTTTCGTAGTATTCTGTTGAGAGTTCAAGATTTCCCAGCTCCCATTGCAGTACACCTATATTGACTAAAGAGGCGGCGATATCCGAAGCCCCCAGACCCAGTTCCTCTTTCAGTTTAAGGGAGCGTAAATGCGTTTGAGCGGCCGCTTCTAACTTTCCCAGATACTTTTGGACGATTCCCAAATTATTCAGTACTGCACTTAAAGGCTTTTTTTGGTTTAATTCCTCATATAATTGTATCGACTTTGTATATGATTTTTCAGAAGCATAATAATCTGATTGGTAATAAAAATAAACGCCTTCACTTCTCAACGCTTTCGCTATAAAAGAGCTGTTTTTACTATCGTGAGCGGCGGTCAACAAAGTATCCAGATATTTTTTTGCGACCTCAGGCTGTTTACGAACCAGCATATTGAAAATGCTGTTGTAAGAATTCATTTTTACTGTGTCGCTCTGCTTCGGCAGCAAGAGTTGGATGCTATCTATTTTTGCTTGATCCTGCGACCATCCAAAACCCGTAAATAACAGCACTACAAGGTAGATTCTTTTCATAATGTATTGAGATATTCGTTAAGGTCTTGTTCTTTAGGTAGCCCCAGTTTTTTCTTCAATCGATATTTCGATTTAAGTATACTATCTGGCATAACGTTGAGGGTAGCAGCAATCTCTTTGGTGGTCAAATTCATTCTTAAAAAGGCCGCCAGCCTGATCTCCTTCTCGGAAATGTCCGAAGAGAGTGTTTTTAGTTTCTGATCAAAGTCGTTATGGACTTCAGCGAAATAGGTTTTAAAAGTTTCCCAATCCTTGTCCGAAGCATTTTCCTTTTTAAGTAGCATAACAATCCTTCGGAACTCCACCTTAAAACGATCAGGATCGTTCTTAATGTTTTGAAGGTTTTCCATAAGTTCCTGAATAAAGGTGTTTTTCTGTACCAGATGTAAGGTCTGGCTCGCAAGCTCTTTCTTTTTGTGCTCAATTTCCTTTTTATATAGCTCCTCTTGCTTTTCCCTGGCAATGCGGTTCTTTTTTATACGCTGGCGGAAACCAAAAACCAATAGTCCGGACAGGGCCAGGGCGGAAGCCATTCCTCCGGCATACATTCCCTTAGTTAGCTGATCAACCTTTGCTTTTTCATTTAAAGTATTTATTTCTTCTTCCTGAAGTGCGAGTGCTGCCTCTTTGCGTTCCGTCTCGTATTTGATTTGGAGTTCGGCAACTCGATTAGCATTTTCAGTGTTGAAAATACTGTCATTCAATTGCTTAAAACTTTTGAATGAAACTAATGCTTTATCTGTGTCACCAAGTTGAGATAAGGCCCTGGATTGCAATTTATGGGCTTTGCTTTTTAAGGATAGGCCAATCTCGGCATCTGTATTCGCCAGTACTTCTTCTATAGCTTCATATGCCTTTTTAGTTTGATTTTGTTCCAAATAGAGCTCAGCCAGCCAAAGCTGTACTTCGGATCTTTTCCTGCCGTTTGCTATGGAATCCGCAATGAATCTAGATCTTAATAATGAAGACTCAGCAGCTTTGTACCGACCTTGATAAAAGTACAGAGCACCTTGATTCAGGTAGGCAAAGGATTCATTAGAAGGAGTTTTCATTTCTTTGGCGATAGATATGCTTCCCTTTAAGAGGGATTCAGCTTCTGCCTGCATCTCTGGTTTTCTTAAAAGAAGCACGGCCAGGTTTGTCATAGCAAAGCCCTGGAAGTGCTTATCGTTTTTCCTTTTATATAACTCAATTGCACTTCTGTAATAGGGTATGGCTGAAGTACTGTCCCTCATTCTTGAATAACTCAGGGCTATCGATGATTGCGCATCACTCCAACGAAGGGAGTCTTTTACCGTTTCAAAGATTTTTGCGGCAGAAATGGAATTTTCCAACGCCAACTGATAATACCCCTGAGCTCCCCGTATGATTGCAATTGAATGATGAGCGCTACCCACACCCGAACTGTCATTTACAGCGCTAAAGTGTTGTTTGGCTCTTTCGGTGAAGTACAAGGCACTGTCTAGCTGCCCCAGCTTTTCATAATTCATGGAGATATTTAATTCCATAGCGGCTGTAGTTGCCGTTTCTCCTTGTTGTTCACTAAGTTTCAGAGTCTTTTTGTAATAGGTGTTGGATTTATCCAGATCGTCGTAATAGTGATAGGCAATTCCTTTGCGTTGATACCCCGTGGCCAGTATTGCAATATTGTCTAAGTCTTCTCCCAGGGCTATGATCGAATCGCTAAAGGTTAAGGCCTTTTCAATATCGTTATTAATATGTGCCCTCCAAAGATTGACGAGTATAGGGGTTCTCGAAGAGTCTCTTGGAGCAGACCCCAGTACTTGAAGCAGACTGTCAATTTGTTCCTGATTGGATGCGTACTGAGCGCTGGCGGTCATAAAACAGCCCGAACTGATGAATAAGGCTACAAGAGTTAGTTTTTTCATAAAGCTGGTTTGGTTTACCCAAGATAGTCAATATCCCTCTGCAAGGAAACCCTTACACCTTGGCTTGCAATGGCTGAGGCTATAAGCTGTCCATGTCTATACACTTTGTTTCTCTCATAAATGAATTATTAAATATCATAGAATCAGCAATTTAAGCTGTATTTAAAGGAACCGGGATTTTTTCATGTCCATGCGACTTTGGTATGTGTTCCAGAGGTCTTGTCCATACTTTGTCCATGGACAAAACTAGCCAGGGATATCATCTGCCCTTAATTTTGAAAAGTAACCCACAAAACGTTTAATATGAAAACAAGGCTATTAATATTAGGGACTACATTGGCATTTTTATCAATTGCCTGTAGTAAAGAGGAAAACCTGGATGCTTTCAATCTACTCAGTATAGAAAACAATGCCACCAGTGTACCAAGACAACCCCAATTTTCCTGGGAAAGCCCATCGGAAGCTATGCAGGGGAATATCAGTTACGATCTCTATCTGGATCAAAACCCCAACCCGACCACGTTGGTGGCATCCGAACTATCTGAAACGACTTATACCCTGGCGGCCGCAGATAGATTGAATTTGCTAACTGATTACTATTGGAAGGTGGTGGCCAGAACCGATAATGGAGCAAAATCGGAAAGCAGTGTGTTTGGGTTTACCACCCGTGATCTTCAAGGGGCTGCACTAATTGGAGACGGAGGCTATAGCGGTAATTATTCTCGGGTACATGTTGAGCTTTTTAAAAACCAATTTTGGATGGCCACAGCTAATGAAGTCTGGTTTAGCGAAGTGGGAAATACTTGGGAAATGGTCCGTACTTTTCCTGATGATAGTTTTTGGGATTATACATTTACCAGTCATAACGGCAAGTTATGGCTTATAGGTGGAGGGATTACAAATCAGGTATGGAACAGTGAAGATGGTCTGACCTGGACAAATCTTAGTGCCAGTGCACCATCTGAATTTATAGAAAGAGGCGGACATAGTTCAGTGTCCTTTGATGGCAGGTTATGGATCTTTGGTGGTGTGGGTACTGATGGCCTGACTTTGGAGGATGCCTGGTACAGCAGCGATGGTGTTAATTGGACGGAAGCACAAATACAGTCCGGTTTTGGAAGAAGAGCTGATCATGCCTCCATAGTGTTTAATGGAGAAATTTGGATCAGCGGGGGAATAAGTGGCACTTTTGGCATCGAGACTGTTGCCCTTAACAGTATATACCACAGTTCTGACGGAATTAGCTGGGAGTCTGTATCGAATGTACCTATACAAAATTCATATGGTCAGGCTTTGGCGGAATATGAAGATAAACTATGGATCTTGGGAGGGAGTGACATCGTAGGGAATGATTTATCAGATATTTGGAATTCTACGGATGGCCTGGAATGGAATAAAACCCCTAATGAAAATGGCAGTATATTTTCATCACGAAGAAATCTTGCGGCCAAGTCTTTTAAAGGGAGTTTATACATCCTAGGAGGGCAGTCAGGTCCTGAGACGCTTACTGATGTTCGTATAGCAAATTGATATGCAAATCAGAATACGAATTAAAAAGAGGCCGCAATTTGCGGCCTCTATAGCTAACTAAACTAATTATTGGAGACTACTGTTTTACGAATCTGATTTCGAATGATTCCTCTGTAGTAAATATTATTTCGATATCAGTTATACGTCCTTTTAGGCCTTCAACTTCATAATCAATAAAAATGCTGTCATTCACAATTTCATAAATTCCGGTCCAGTCAATTTGAATTTCCTGTTCCGGTCTTTTTGTGGACCCCTGAACCTGGGTTTGAGATAGAAATTCTAAAAGTGCGTATTCCACATCCGTACCTGGAAATACTGAGCTTCTCCAGGTGGTCCCTGTCAGGTTTTCAGGGCCAGCCGTGTTCTGAGAGTTATCCTCATCCTTTGAACATGAGAGTATAAGCAGTATGGATATTAAACCTACTATTTTACCTATTGATTTATTCATCATTTCTTTTTTTAATTGTTAGTCCCACTGTTTTACCGTAGTGGCGAGACCCTGGTATTTGAAGGATTTTTGGTTGCGGACAAAGCCATCCAGTTCAGTGACATTTCCGGTGCCATAGTAATACTCTTCAGTAATGAGCTGTGAGTTGGTCCAGACGTAGGTGTCCTTATACATACCCAGGAAACCTTCCCTGGCAATAGGATTGTCATTTCCTTTTAGTAGAAAGAAGGCGTCGTCAAATGTATGTAAGGGCAGGGGAGGTCCAAAATCTTCATACCCCTGGTCTATTGCATCAGTTGAGATCTTGAGTTGCGAATCATCAATGTTAATTTTGGTCACATGAGGATTAAACGAATATTTAAATGCGAACAGATAAGCTCCTTCAGGTATAGTAGCACCATTGTTATTGGCTATAGTAAAACTTCCTTGATGTAATTCGTCAGGTAGATCCGGAAAACTCTGATCATACTGTTCTTTCGTAGTTCCGCATGCGGCGATTTCCACCAGATTTTCGGCCAGGGTTTCATACTCTACCTCTGTAACCTTGATCCATTCTCCCGCAGCGGCTAGTTCGTAAAGCCCTTGACTGGTTGTCAAAAAGTGCAGAATATCATCCTTATTTTCCAGACGTACCCTTAATTCGAATTCTCTATTCTCGCCATTCAATTGATAGGAAATGACTGCCGTTATGAGCGGATTGGTTTCAAAATCAAATATTAAAGGGTTGTTTACACTGATAATGCCGGAAACAGCATCAATAGCAAAAGCATCCTTATGTGATTCAATGGCCAGGGAAAAATCACCGGCGCCTTGGATCCGGTTAGAAAGCGTATCGATTGCTACCCCTAACGCTGGATTTTCATCCAAAAGAACTTCGCCACTTGTTTCTACCATTACCGGCATGCTATCATCTTCTCCGCCACATGAGATTGCTACAAGGGTCACTGCAAAAAACAAGTACACTTTAAATCCGGTTTTCATGAACGTTTCCATTAGTCCCACTGTTTTATAGAAGTGCTTAGCCCTTGATAGAGGCATATGCGCTGCACTATGTTGAAATTGTTTCCAATAGTTCCGGTATTGCCCTGAACAAAATAGTGCTCTCCCGGAGCATTTCCTCTGACATCATAGGCAAGGCCAGACTGTGAATACATTCCCAGATACCCGGTACTGGTTGTTGGATCGTTACTTCCTTTAAGCACAAAACTCTGTTCTCCCCGGCCACCTGTTGGAAGGCTGTTGCCTAGATCTTCATAACCTTCCGTCAAAGAGGTACCAGAAACTTTTACCCTATTTCCGTTGGTGTTACTTGCATCTGACCAAAATTTAAATGCGTAGACATAATTGTCCACAGGGATGGGTGCGGCATCGTTGGCAACGGTAAAATCATCGTAAGTGTCAAAAACCTCTACCACAACACCGGCCTCGTACAGATTCTCAGTTGTGCCGGACCTATTCGTACCACTGATCTCTATAGAGAGCGTAAGATATTCATCACTGGTAATGGGCACCCAATCCCCCGGACTGGCGGCTAAATAGGCCTCTTTTGAACCTTTAAGAAAATAGGCAATGTCATCAATATTATTAATGTCTACCTGCAGGGACAAGACTTCGGATTCGGTACCATTGGTAACTGTGATTTCTCCCGTGATCTCAGTATTCGTTTCATAGTCGAAAGCAAAAGGGTTGGCTGCGGTCAACTGGCCTGATGTCTCGTTTAAAATGAAGGCATCATTCACGGAGACCTTAGTCAAGGTAAAGTTCAAATCTCCGGAGAGTTTGGATTCTGCCGTGACTATAAAATCTCCTGATCTCGGGTATTCATCTATTTGTGCCGCTACATTGGCATTGTTGATAGGGCCTTCCGGAGAATCCTCGTTGTCATCTTTGCTACAAGAGGTTAAAGCAACGGATGCCGCTAGTAGTATTGACAGTATTTTGTTATTTGATTTTTTTGTTTTCATAATGATTTCTTTTTCTGAGTTGTTGATTAGTCCCACTGTTTCTGGGTGGATATCAAGGCTTCATATTGCAGATTGAAACGTACTTCTTGTGAATTATCAGGGGGATTGATCTGAGAGAGATTGCCTTCTCCCATATAGGCACCGGTGCCATCCCAATAGGCAACGGGAGCTGTTGAATAAAATCCAATATAACCGGGCCCGCTTGTTGAGGCGGGAGTATTGTTTCCTTTCAATACAAAATAGGAGACGTCCCCCAGCCTGTGAAAGGGTAGTGGATTTCCAAGATCTGTCAAAGGATTCAATGGATTGCCATCTGCTTGCTTGACTTGATGCCCAGGTATCCAACCGAAGCCTGTGCCATTCATGTATTTAAAAGCAAAAATGTACCCATTGTTCACTACCTGATGCCTTTCTTCATGGCGTACAGATGTAAAACCAGCTGCCGTATAGCTATAATTCAAGGTAGAGCTAAAGGCATAACTGCTTCTTCCGGGACCAACAAAGGAGACCTTATTGAGCCCTGCTTCTAAGGCATCGTATTCTTCTTGTGTAATTTCAATCCAATTGCCGGCATCAGCCTCAAGGTAAGTTTGTTTAGAGGCGCTAAGGAAATGGAAGATGTCATCCATATTATCGAGATTGACAGTTACTCTTGCCGTTTCGTCCTTAATTCCGTCAGAAACGAAGGCGGTAAGGGTCAATTCCGGATTTGTCTCAAAATCAAAAAGGGAAGCTTCATTTACCCGAATTTCCCCGGTATTTGCATTGAGTAAAAAGGCATTTTCCGGGCTTTGGTTGACAATGCTGAATTCCAATCCTTCGGTATTTCCTGGTACCAGGGAGGCAATCAACTGCCCATCTGATGGGTTTTCCTCCAGGGATACCTGTAGGTCTGCAACGCTGAAACCTTGCTTGGAGTCCTTGCTGCAAGAGGTCGCTGCCAAAATCAGTAGCAAAACGATCTTTAAGTAATAAGGTGTTTTCATAGTTATAACTGTTTTGTGATTATTTCCATTGTTTTATGGGCGTACTCAAGCCTTGGTAGGTGCATACGGTATTGGCTTGTCGTATAACCATATTATCTCCACCCAGGATGTTGGTGTCACCAGATCTGAAAATGTGATTTACTGTACTCTGTTGAAAGAATGGATCCCAGGCTATACTTTTATCCGAGTACATCGCCAAATAGGTATCATTGGTGTAGTTGGTATCATTGCCTTTTAGTATAAAATAGACTTCATCTGCTCCATGATTCGGAAGTACAGATCCAAAATCTTGATATCCGGAAGTCACTGATGTTTCCGAAATCTTCACCTTGGCGGCATTTACCTCAGTCGCTCCGGATATATATTTAAAAGCAAAGAGGTATTCTCCTTTGGGCAACAGATTACCAAAATTGGCCACCGTCCTATTTGAATGATATTCGAAAGAATTGGCCCTGGCAGCTCCGTTGTAATCATCCTCGCTGGAACCTACCAAATTGATACTGTTGATTATTGTAAAGAGACTATCGTACTCTTTTTTGGAGATTTCCAACCACTCCCCGGCCATTGCGCTCTGGTAGTCTGATTTTGAATCAGACAAGACAAATTCAATATCATCGATGTCATCAATAGAGACCTCTATTGGGATGGATTCGGTATCAGTTCCGTTTGAAGCGTTCACCAAAGCGGTAATGGTCTCGTTGATTTCAAAATCAAAGGCCAGGGAGTTCCCAACGGTCAATGATCCGGATTCCTGATTTATGGCAAATGCCCCGTTGACCGATTCGGATTGTATGGAATAGGTGGTTGTTCCTGATAAGTTTGATGTCAAAACTGCTACCGTTGTTCCGCTGGCAGGATATTCATCAAGACTTATCGCTATGTCATTGCTGCTTTCATCAGTAGAGTCTTTACTACAGGCGCCGATTAAAAAGAGCAGTGGCAAAAGGACCCCTAAATAATTAAATGCTTTCATTTTATTTCCGTATTGTGATTATTTCCATTGTTTGATCATAGTACTAAGCCCCTGGTAGCGAACTATAAAGTTTTGATAGGATTGGGACATCGTACTACTATCACCAAAAACAAAAAAGAAACGGGTATCGAGGCCCTCTGTTCTGATCCATCGGATCCTGTTTTCATTGTAGAAACCCAGGTAACCCTCCTTCTCGAAGGCAGTGTTATTGCCCTTTAGTAAAAAGAAATTTTCGCCTTCCCCATGGGAGGGAAATAGTGGGCCAAAATCCTCATAACCCCGCCAGATATCCTCAGTGAATTTCAACTTGGCGCGTTCCGATAGTGGTGATGCATTGTCATATTTAAAAGCAAAGACCAATCCTCCTTCCGGAATTTTCGCCCCGTCAAGGGCAAAGGTGAAATCAGTACTTGAAGTGATGGTTTCGCCTTCGGCATTATATTCTTCCTGATTAGTTCCTATTCGGGTGACTTGAATTAGCGCTGTGGCCAGGGTCTCATATTCATTTTCAGTGATAGAGATCCATTCACCATTTTCTGCATTTCTATAAGTTTCTTTGGAATCGGTGAGGTAGAATTCAATTTCATCGATATCGTTCAGTGTGATCTCCAGCTTGAAGTCATCACTTGAAACGTCGTTGTTTACGGTCATGGAAGCCGTCAGTATTGGATTGATTTCATAATCAAACAGCGTGGAGTCCTGTACTGTAATTTCACCCGTTTGCCCATTAATGGACATGGCGTTCGCTGGATTTTGACTGACTATTTTAAAGACCGCATTTTCAAGATTATTGCCTTCAACACGACCCAGGGAGGTTCCATCGAAAGGATGTTCGTCTATGCTTATAGAAAAGTCATTTGCCTCGACTGTGGATGGAGTAGGTGAGTTACCTTCTTTTGAACAAGATCCGAATAGAGTCAAACCAACAATCAATATGTATGCTATTTTTTTCATGCGATTTTTTTTTAGTCCCATTGGATAATTTCAGTGCTTAGGCCTTGATAGCGGCCAACAGCATTTAAAACAGGAGGAAAGTCATTGAGGATTTCTGAGTTATCGACACCATACAACACTTCCGAATCCAAGGTTGGATCAATAACCACCAAACCGCTTTTTGGGGAATACATTCCTAATCGCAATTCCCGAAGTGCAGGGTCGCTGCCGCCTTTGAGCACAAAGAACTGGTTGCCCTTGCCATGTGGAGGTAATACAGCTGGCAAAGATGCATAGGCCGGGGAAACGTCGGCTAAAGAAACCTTAATATTGACGCCTTCAACCTCGTCAGCGGTGGAAAAATATTTAAAAGCAAAAAGGCGATGACCCTCTGGAATGTTGTACTCATTGAAGTTTGCGTAGGTCGCGTCAAACGTATCAAACGAAGTAGTGCCTTCCAGCTGATATTGAGCTTCAGTCGTCCCGCTTTTGACTACCCCGGCGATACGAGCAGCCAGAAGATCGTATTCTTCTTCGGTTATTGCTATCCAATCGCCATAAGCGGCTTGCAGGTATGCTTCTCGAGAAGATCCCAAAAAGAAGACCATGTCATCAGCATCGATGAGGGTAACTTTAAGGTTAACCATAGTACTGCCCTCTGTGTTGGCGATTTGAATGCTTGCCGTAAGCTCAGGGTAAATCTCATAATTGAACAATAGCTCATCTGAGATGATCAGTTCACCGGTAGCAGCGTTTATATCTAAAGCGTTTTCGGGATCTTGACTTACAATCGTAAAAACATAATTGCCTTGCAGGTTTTCTTTGATCTTTCCAATGATCGTTCCCCTCGCAGGATTTTCTTCAATAGTTATGGTCTGATCTGCGAATGAATCATCCAAACCATTTGAATCCTTCGCACAAGACATGAGAAAAGTTAAAAGGCATATTGTCGATATCAGGAGATTGATTCTAAAATTTTCCATCGTTTTGTGAGTTTTGATGAATGCTGTTTTGTGTTCCTTACCCAGTTTGGATCTTTGACCCGTCCCCGGGTAAGAATTCACAAAACGGTTATCAAAATTGATGGGGTAAAATTAGAGGTGATAAATGTGAAGAGCTAAAATCAGGTATGGACAAACTCTGGACAGCTTACAAGCTCCTATATTATTAAATGGATAAACATTGATGTATTTAAACATCTAATAATAAGATAGTTATATCCATTTTTGTTTAAATTTTCGACTGATTTTTGGCTGTTATTTCTCAAAAAAAGTTTAGACTGGAGACCTGGATGGACCGGACAACGGCCCTTTGGTGATAAAAATCGAGATTCAATAAAAGGCAGAGATTTTTATTGGATCCAGCACTAGAATTATAGCCTCAATCAGGTGGAATTAGGCAAAATTGCCACCCCCGACTAATTCAATGATGAATACTTTTGAGTATGTTGACTCAGGACTGCGGCTCTGTTTCCTATACCTTTTTTTGTACATAAACTGATTCCGTAAGGGACTGTGCAATCCTGGTTTTTACAAATCAAAAAAAGGCTTGTCTATAAAAAGAATACTTCATGATGGCGGGTGTAGTGGATTAAACCTTTGATATTGTTATGATTATAGGTTTTTGAATTATGCACCTTAACAGGTTTGTCCATAGCACTTTCGCTAAGCATCGCTCAAATCTGTCCATACTTTGTCCATATACAGAATTATGGACAAGCATTTTTCTCATCTAAGTTTGAGGAGTTGAACCAAAAAAACAGAAAAATGAAAAAACTGATCTTTTTTCCCATACTTATTTTAGCAATTTTAAATACATCTTGTTCAGAAGATGAGATTGATTCCAGTTTAGCGGGGAATTGGAGCGGAACCTATACGGGAGATGATAGGGGAGCATGGACCGTCAACGTAAATTCTTCAGGGGTGGTTACAGGGGTGGCAACATCAAGCAGGAATTCTGAAACTTACGCCATCAATGGAACGGTTGCGGAAAATGGTATGTTGTCAGCAACTTTGGGCACGACCACAGAAGGTGGGGAGTTTGTCGGACAATTAAGAGAGGATAATGAAGCTATAGGTACCTGGTCAAACGCAGGGGCGAATGCGAGTGGTTCCTGGAACGGCGAAAGACAATAGCTGTGCGATGATAAGAGCTCGAAATGGTATTTAGGTCTAAGTTCTCATCTTGAATTCCAATTTCATATAGCTTAAAATACAGTCGGCCGCTAGGTTGGGATCAACGACCGGATGCCGGCTGTTATTTTTGCAAGCTTTTTACAGTCAAAACACTTATCTTGAACTTAGGGGAGGAGAGGGCGTAGCCCCACTGAACTAAACGGAATGCTTATTTCTTTGCGGCTTCTACCAATTCTAATTGATCTACGCTGACATTCGTGGTAAAAAGTCCGTAATTAACAATAGCCTTGTTCTTTTCCAAACTGTCTATGCTCCCAACTGCCTTGCCATCAGACAAGCGTACCCGGTCACCCACCTTAAAGACCGGCCTGGGCTTCGGAACGGGAGATTTTTGGGACTTCTTCTCCGCTTTTTTCTTTTGGCGGATAACCTTTACCTCTTTTTCAACCTCCTGATTAACGGCAGCCTTTCTTTGACGATCTTCCTTGAATTCTTTGGCCGACTTCTTTTTGCGTTTGCTGTTCTCTGTTTCCACAATTCGTAGCAATTCAGATATTAAAGGCCGCTTTTTCTTGTCCTGGAAATATCGTTCGGCTACGGTATTCACCTTATTTCCCAGGTAGATCATCCGCTGATTATGGTCGTATAATTCCTGGTAGTTCTCCAGTTTGGCTTTGATTCTGGCGTTTAGTTCTTCCAGTCTTTTAGCCTCATCCCTGGCTTTGGATTCCTCTTCCTGTAAACGAGAACCTGTCTTCGCCATCTTGTTGCGCTCCTTTTGCAGCTTGGCAATGGTGGCATCAAAACGGACCTTACCGCGTTCTACCTTCTTTTTTGCTTTGTTGATCAGGCTATAGGGAATACCATTTTTCTGGGCCACCTCAAATGTAAAGGAACTTCCGGGTTGACCCATTTCCAGTTGAAAAGTAGGTTGCAAGGTTTTGGAATCAAAAAGCATATTGGCGTTGGAGGCATGAGGAAGCTCATCCGCTAAGGCTTTGAGATTTGCGTAGTGCGTGGTAATTACTCCAAACGCCCCTCTTTCGTAAAAGACCTCCAGAAAGGCCTCCGCGAGCGCACCCCCTAACTCCGGATCACTGCCTGTGCCAAATTCGTCGATAAGGAAGAGGGTATTTTCTTTACACTTCTTTAAAAAGCCATTCATGTTCTTTAAGCGGTAACTATAAGTACTTAAATGGTTTTCTATGGATTGATTATCCCCAATGTCCGTCAGAATTTGATCAAAGAAACAAACTGAACTCCTTTCATGAACGGGGATTAGAAGCCCGGATTGAAGCATTACTTGAAGTAGTCCTATGGTCTTCAAAGTGATACTCTTCCCCCCGGCGTTCGGTCCGGAGATGACGATTATCCGGTTTTCCTGGTCCAGTTGCACCGTTTGCGGCCAGGTCTTTTGATCGCTCAGTTTATTGGTAAGAAATAGCAATGGATGATAGGCATCGCGAAGGTAGAGCCTGCTCTCGTTGTTGATTTGAGGAAGAATGGCGTCCATCTCTGAGGCGTAGCGGGCCTTTGCCGCTGTTAGATCAATATGGGCCAGGAAGTACTGGTATTGATCCAATAGCGCCATATAAGGCCTTATAGCTGCCGTGAGCTCGTTTAGAATACGTTGTATCTCCTCTTTTTCATCGTATTCCAGATTGCTTAATTGTCTACTGTATTTAAAGGTCGCCTCGGGTTCCATATAGACTATGCTACCGGATTTGCTTGCCCCCAATACAGTACCCCTTACTTTTTTGCGGTACATGGCCTTTACGGCAAGTACCCGGCGGTTTTCCACCACGGATTCACGGATATCATCCAAATATTCGGAGGCCTGATATGAAGAAAGGGCTGAGGCGAAACTCTGGTTGATCTTTCCCCTTACCTGATTGATCTCTATGCGGATTTGTTTTAACTGGGTAGATGCATCGTCCCTAATCTCCCCGAATCGATCTATAACCGCTTCAATGAGCTGTGGGATCTCCTTGTTAGCTTCCAATTCCTCTGAATATTCAAAAAGTAAAGGATAGTACTCTTTGAATTTCTTAAAAAAGGTTTTGTGGGCCAGCACAGTACTGCAAATGGCGGCAATTCTTCGGAATCCGCTTATCTCCAGGGTGGTGTTTTCAACCTTTAACAATCTTAACTCACCGTTTATACTGTCAAAATAGTGATTTGGGATACGGTTTTCGTTGGTGTAGGAAGCCAGGTACTCGAAGGTTCGCCCCAGCAATGTGCGCAAAAAGGCTTGATCCTTCTCCGGTGCCACCAATTGTGCCTTTTCCTTACCCAATTCGGTATGGCAACGGTTGGCCAGGTGGTCTCTGACCGCCGGGAATTCTAGGTCCTGCAACATTTTTTTTACTACCTCGCTCATAAAAACCGGAATGCTTGCAAAGGTATGCAATAGACCCAATACCTGAAATTAAGCTGCAGCAAACCCTAAGTGCTTATTAAATAAAGGCATAAACGAGTTTATTTTGTACAGAAATTCGCATGAAAGAACAATATTTTGCTCAAATATGTAGTTGTATAGGGCACATGCTGGCAACTGAATTCTTCCCCCTAAACAGAATTTGCTAAAGAGATCGTTTAATGCGAAAGCCATTATTCCACTTTTTAATAGGGATCTTCTGCCTGGGAATTTCATCTTGCGGAACTACGAATCAGGTGGCCATAAATACGCTGGAACCCGCAGCCGTCGAGCTATCTAAAGATATCAGAAGAATAGGTATTGTAAAGACGAAATCGTCTGTACAAAATTTGCGAGACCTCAAAGGACTTGGCAAGGCCATTGCGAATGAAGATGCGTCACTTTCGGAAGTGGGGCAGGAGGCTGCGCTAAATGGTCTGCTGGAAGAGTTAATGGCCGATAGCCGTTTTGATTCGGTAATTCTTCTGAAAAACGAGGCCGATCTTACCTATGGGAATGCCGGGACGCCTTCTGAAGTTTCCTGGACAGCCATTCAGAAACTTTGTGAAACTCATAAGTTGGACGCCATTTTTTCACTGGCTTACTACCAGACGAATACCCAGTACTCGCTCAAGAAAACGAAAATGGCGAGAGCAGACATGATACGCCGGGAAGCAGAGGTAAAGGGCCACGAGATTAATCTTGAAACACTTATCGAAAACGGATGGCGCATATACGACCCCTTTAGCCGGGAGGTTCTGGACGAGTTTGTATTCAGGGAAGAACTCAAGACCAGTGCCAGGGGAACCAGCCCCTTAAGGGCGCTTATGGCTCTTAACGATCGCAAGGATTCATTGGTTTTCAAAAGCAAAACTGCCGGACACGCCTATGGTGCCCGTTTGCAACCGAATGAACATACGGTTTATCGCAAGTATCACGTCAAAGGTTCGGACAATCTTGCTATGGCTGAGAGTCATATCGCCGATGAGAACTGGGATTCCGCAGTTGCTCTTTGGCAGCGAGACACCAATCATGAAAAAGACAAGGTGCGTGCAATGACTTGCTACAATTTAGCCGTATTCAGTGAACTAACGGGGAATCTTGAAGAAGCCTTAAGCTGGGCCTATAAATCCGATGAGCATCAGCATAGCAAGGAAACCGGGGAATACATAGAAACGCTAAAATTAAGAATAGCAAAAGACCAGCTGGCCCGGAAACAGCTTGCAGAACTGGGGCGCTAATTCCGGATCACGCACTTAAGCATTGCTCAAAGAAATCTAATGCGCTACTTTTACGGGAAAATTTCCCGTCTTCATGAATGTCAATATCCACCCGAGTTGGAAAAATGTCCTTAAAACCGAGTTTAACGAGCCGTATTTCGCCTCACTTGCCGGCTTTGTAAAACAGGAATATTCCAATCATACCTGCTATCCAAAAGGAAAGGAAATATTTTCGGCTTTCGATCATTCGGCTTTTGATGCCACCAAGGTGGTTATTATCGGCCAGGACCCGTATCACGGCCCGAATCAGGCTAACGGACTGTGTTTTTCCGTCAAGGACGGCATAGCACATCCTCCATCTCTCATCAATATTTTTAAAGAAATTCAGCAGGACCTGGGGCTTACATACCCCAAAAGTGGTAATCTTGAGCGCTGGGCGGAACAGGGAGTCCTGCTTCTTAATGCTACACTGACCGTAAGGGCTCACCGTGCAGGAAGTCACCAGAATAAGGGTTGGGAACGTTTTACGGATGCAGTGATCAAAACCCTGTCCCGGGAGAAGGAAGGCTTGATCTTTTTGTTGTGGGGAGGATTTGCCAAACGCAAGGCAAGCCTGATTGATCAGTCCAAACACCACATCCTGCAGTCAGGTCACCCTTCTCCTTTAAGTGCCAATAAAGGCTACTGGTTTGGGAATCGGCATTTTAGCCAAACAAATGAGTTGCTTAAGGGAATGGGGAAGGAACCTATTGCCTGGTAAATAGAATTTCCTGCTGCGGCTTAATGTTATCAATTAACTTTAAGTTATTCAGCGTAGTACTCACTTTATCAATTACTTGAAATTCTATTTGATGCTGACTCCATCGGGTCATGGATAACCATAGCTGGATATCCTCAAGTTGTTGTTCGTAGCGGTTGGCCAGGGTGCGGTCAATGCTGGGGATTTGTTTGAATTCCGACGTATATAGATTTATTACCTCTAAAATATGTTCAAGGGTATTGGCATTTTCCGAGAGGAATTTGTTTGAAGCGGCAACTACAAAACATGGCCAGGGTGTTGGGCAATCGGCAAGCCTTCTAAAAACCCCACGGTCTACCAGGGGTTTTGTGGTGAAGTGTTCCCACATAAAGTAATCTGCCTCTCCCTTGGAAAGTGCTTTAACAGCTCCGTCCAGCGTGTTTACAATGGTAAAGGAGAGTCCACTGGTGTCCCAGTTCTGATTTTGAGCGTGTACATAAGCCATTAGATGGCTTCCGCTGCCCATGCGGCTTATGGCTGCCTTACCGTCCTGCAATTCTTCAATCGAAGTGTACGGGCTTTGCGCATGCACGTGAATTCCCCATTGCAAGGGACTTGCTATGTACTCCTGCACAATTCTAGATGGATTTCCCTGACTAATACTCTTTACGATACCTTCAGTCAGAATTATGGCCAGGTCTGTCTCGTCATCTTCCAGCATGGCGCACATTCTTCCGGTACCTTCCGGAATGTCTGTCCAGGATAGTTCTATTCCCCGGTTCTCGAAGGCGCCCTCCTCAATGGCGAGGTGCCAGGGTAGGTTAAAATGTTCAGGTACACCAACAATGCGAACTTTTACCATAGTAGGATTATTGCTTAACAAAGGATTTCTAACTCAGTTTTTGCAGGGTGTATTGTATTAATTCGTCAATGGATCTTTTTGGATGCAGAGAAAACTTTCCGGAAGCCCGATTGGCAAGGATGCAATTCAAGGAAACTGACCTGTGACCCAATAGGCCACATAAGGCATAGATGGCTGAGGTTTCCATTTCCAGATTGGTAAGCTGCAGGCCTTCATAGCTAAATGTTCCCAGTTTTTCGGCCAGCTGGCTATCTTCCCTTTCCAGTCGCAATTTCCTGCCCTGTGGGCCATAAAAGCCAACGTTAGTCCCCGTAAATCCTAAATGAGTTTCTTCAGAGTTCATTACATCCAGCAAATAATCGTCAGCCCGGACTACATAAGGAATGGACTTAAAAATAGACCAATTCATATGGTCTATAAATGCCAGTTGGATTTCGGGATGCTGCAGATGCTCCCCTTCGTAGAAATGTAAAAGGTTGTCAAAGCCCATGGCATATTCGCTGACGACAAAAGAATCAATAGGGATGGATTCCTGTATGGCGCCGGAAGTTCCTATGCGTATAATATCCAGCTGTGTTTTTTCCTCCTTTACCGTTCTCGTATCGAAATCTATATTGACAAGGGCATCCAGTTCGTTGAGTACAATATCTATATTGTCCGTACCAATGCCAGTGGAAATTACGGACAACCGCCTGCCGTTAAGATAGCCGGTATGTGTTATGAATTCTCGTTTTCCTTTTTGTATTTCGATCTCGTCAAAATACTTTGAAACGGCGGTTACCCTATCGGGATCACCTACGGTTATAATAGTCTCGGCAATATCGCCTGGAAGTAAGTTTAAATGGTAAATACTGTTATCGGCATTCAGGATTAGCTCTGAAGGACCTAACTCCATGAGGTATTAGAGTTTTAGTATTCGGTTAGAATCGGTGTTGTAAAGGTAGCTATACTTAAGTGCTCCGCCCAGGTAGGCCTCAGAATCCCGGATGTCTGAGTAGTAATTGGTCTTGCGCTCCAGGATCTCTTTTCCTTTTTTCGTAAGCCTTACAGGATTAAACGTGGTGAACAGTGGTTTAAGGTTGCTGATAATCCTTTCGTATTGGCTGTCTCCAAAACCGTAGTATCCCTGATTACCAAGCATAGTACCTAATAGCGCCCGTTTAGAACGGGGTTTTTCGGATACGGCCAACTCCAACACGCGGTTTTCAATGGCGTTGAGGCCGTTCTTAATGGTTGGGAAACGATGTAAATGCGCTTGAATGGCTTCGGAAAGGTATTCGAAATTGTAATTTTTGAAATCGGTAAGGTTTTCTAATCGAATCGGGTTATCGCTGCAATACAGCTGCCAGACATAATCCGCGTATTCAATATCATCCTGGCTTAAAACCGTTCGGTTCTCATACAAATCCAACAGCTTTTCATCATCGAGTTCGCTCAATCCATATAGATGGTCCGTATCATCTTCATTTCCACTGCATACCAATGAGATCTCCGCATGTCTGCGATAGGTCTTTAACCAACTGAGCACGGCCAGCATGTTGACCTGGCAAAAAAGATCGTATTCGAACCAAAGAATGATCTGGTCCTGTTGTTTGTGATTACAAAGTGAACGGTACTCCTTTAAAGTCTTTTCAACAAACCATGATTTGCTGACCTTATAATTTTTATGCAGGAATTCAAATCGGGTTTTCCAGAAAGACTCACTTCCTACATTGGTCTCGGTTTTTCCCTCACATAACATCTCCCGCCAGGTGATAATATCACCTTTTAAAGGCAAAGCGCGTAACTTTTCAGTGAAACTGTCGCCGTTTGTAATATGCAGCTGGGAACTCATTTGGTAGTTGTTTAGGTTTTAACTCTTAAAAGTAACATTTAATCGAAAAAAACAAAAAAAATTAACAGAAATCTACGCAACCCATGAGCGGGAAATTCTGTGCTTCTAAAAGCCGCTGTTTCAGCCACCTACACGCTTTACATTAAAACCCAAATCCTTCAACATCGCCATAATTTTATCACGGTAATCCCCCTGGATTATCACTATTTCCTTTTTAAAGCTGCCTCCGACACTCAGATTTTTCTTGATAAGACTGGCCAGTCTTTTGAAATCCTCATCCGCTCCATTGTAACCTTCCAGTATGGTAACCGGCTTCCCCTTTCGTTTTTCGTATTTGCAAATGATAGGTTCTTGCTGAAGCCAAATATCCGCGCCTTCTTTCGGGCTTTCTTCAGGCTCGGGTTGATGGTCCGGGAATAGATTTTTGAGTTGATCCTGTAAGTCCATGCAAAATTTTAATTATTGGGGAAGGAATTCTCCCGGGATAGGGTTAGAAGGGCTTTCCTGGCACCAGTATATGTTGATCACCCACCATCGGTTCCCGTCATTTAGTAGTTGTATACTGTTGATGCCACGCATAAACGGTGTTTCATCGCTTTCACTTCTAAAGGATTCATAAGTACTGAAAACCTGGGTAATATCACCGAAACTTTGGACGGTGCGATGTATTTCCTTTTCGAAAAACCCATTTTCAACCAGCCATTTGCCGGAAGCCTCAATATATCCATCAGGTGTCAGGAAGCGGGCTTTTGCAAGTCCCTCCGAATTCTTGCCGGTAGGGATCAATCGCGCTTCGGGATGAAAAAGATATTTGAATAATTCCCAATTCCTTTCCTCTCCCTTTTCCCCGGAAATGACTGCATAAAGCGTTTGCAAGGTGTTGTCCATTGTACTGACCTTTTCCAGGTATTTATCCGATGGGTCCTGGGCTTTTACACCGGATAGCCCGATTACCACTACTATGGCAATTAATATTAACTTTTTCATAATTAACCTTTTATGAGCCCTAATTCAATCAATCGTTCATGTAAAAATTCTCCGGCCGTGATATCTTCATAAAGCTTTGGATGTTCTTCGTCAATACAGTTTTCCAAGCAGTTCAAAGGCATTTCACTTATCGGATGCATGAAAAATGGAATGCTGTACCTGGAACTACCCCATAATTCTCTTGGAGGGTTAACCACCTGGTGGATGGTGGACTTCAATTTGTTGTTGGAAAGCCTGGACAGCATATCGCCAACATTGATCATCAACTCATCCGGCTGTGCAATGGCGTCTACCCAATCACCTTCGTGATTTTGTACCTGAAGGCCTTTGCCGTGAGCGCCCATAAGCAGTGTGATCAGGTTAATGTCTCCGTGAGCCGCCGCCCGAACAGCGTTCTTTGGCTCTTCCGTTATAGGAGGGTAGTGAATAGGCCGCAAAATAGAATTTCCATTTTTGATGTAGTCGTCAAAATAGGTTTCTTCCAGGTCCAGGTGAAGGGCGAGTGCCCGGAGCACATACCTGGCGGTCTTTTCCAGCATTTTATAAGTCTCCTTGCCTGTATCGTTGAATTCAGGGAGCTCTTTAACCGTCACATTATCAGGATACTCAGCTTCCAGTTCAGGATTGTTTTCAACGTATTGTCCAAAATGCCAAAACTCTTTGAGGTCTCCTTCTTTACGGCCTTTGGCGTGTTCTTTGCCAAAAGAAGTATAACCGCGCTGTCCTCCAATCCCGGCGATCTCATAATTGTCTTTCACTTCCTGAGGGAGTGTAAAGAACTTTTTGATCTCACTGTAAAGGTTGTCGACCAATTCCTGGGAAAGAAAATGCCCCTTAAGAGCAACGAACCCAATATCTTCAAAAGCTTTCCCGATTTCTTTGATGAATTTCTGTTTTTTTTCCGGATCTCCGGAAGTGAACTCTCTTAAGTCCACACTTGGAATTGCACTCATGGTATTTTTCTTGTGATCCTCAAAGTTAGTAAAATCTGCAGTCAAAATGGCTGCGACTTTTGGTAGTTTTGTTGAGATCAATTTCGTTATTTTACCCCTGCAATCTAAAGCTAATTACAGTTCATGCAATTTGAGACCAAAGGCATAGACAATGATCAGCAACTAAAGCTGTACAAGGCTATGTTAATGCCCCGAATGATTGAGGAGAAAATGCTTATCCTTCTCCGTCAGGGTAAGATATCCAAATGGTTTAGCGGTATAGGGCAGGAGGCGATATCCGTTGGTGTGACTACCGCGCTAAAAGCCAGTGAATACATTTTGCCCATGCACAGGAACCTGGGGGTTTTTACGACAAGGCAGGTTCCGCTGAATAGACTTTTTGCCCAATGGCAGGGTAAGGCAAGTGGTTTTACCAAGGGCAGGGACCGCAGCTTTCATTTTGGAATCCAGGACTATAAGATCGTTGGAATGATATCCCACCTGGGACCTCAGCTCGGTGTTGCTGATGGTATTGCTCTTGCGGATCTACTGCGTGACAAAAAGCGTGTAACCGCGGTTTTTACCGGGGAAGGAGCTACCAGCGAAGGTGATTTTCACGAGGCTTTGAATGTAGCGGCGGTATGGGACCTTCCAGTGCTGTTTTGTATTGAGAATAACGGCTACGGACTGTCTACCCCGACATCCGAACAATACCGATGCGAAAAATTATCAGATAAGGGAATAGGATATGGCATAGAAGCGCATACGCTGGATGGGAATAATGTGCTGGAAGTTTTTTCAAAGGTCGATGAGTTATGCGAAAGCATGCGTAAAAACCCCAGGCCGGTCTTACTCGAATTTCAGACGTTTAGAATGCGGGGACATGAAGAAGCCAGCGGCACCAAATACGTTCCGCAGGAACTGCTCTCTGCCTGGGCCGCAAAAGACCCCATCTCAAATTTTGAATCCTTTCTACTGGAGAAGGGCACTCTGACTCCAAAACAGATCAGTAAATTCAAAGAGGAGATACAGGCTGAGATCGATCGCAATTTGCAAATCGCATTTGATGAACCGGCAGTTGATAGTGATTCAAATAAAGAATTAGGTGACGTATTTCAAAAGTTTGAATATGAAGCAGTTAATCACGGAAGTATTGTAAAGAAGATTCGACTGGTGGATGCGGTATCGGAAGGTTTGAGGCAGTCTATGGAAAGGCATAATGAATTGGTGATCATGGGGCAGGATATCGCGGAATACGGCGGGGTGTTCAAGGTGACTGAAGGTTTTACCGAGGCCTTTGGAAAGTCCAGGGTCCGGAATACACCCATATGTGAATCCGCAATAGTTTCAGCGGGAATGGGTCTTTCTATCAATGGTATGAAGGCCGTGGTAGAAATGCAATTCGCGGATTTTGTGAGTAGCGGATTTAACCCTATTGTAAACTACCTGGCCAAATCGCATTACCGCTGGGGTCAGAATGCAGATGTGGTTATCCGAATGCCTTGCGGGGCTGGAGTTGGCGCCGGGCCATTTCATTCCCAGACCAACGAGGCCTGGTTTACTAAAACTCCGGGACTAAAAGTGGTTTATCCGGCTTTTCCCTACGATGCGAAGGGTCTATTGGCAACTGCCATAAATGATCCCAATCCCGTTATGTTTTTTGAACACAAGGCTTTGTACCGCAGTATATATCAGGAAGTTCCCTCGGATTATTACACTTTACCCTTTGGGAAGGCCGCACTTTTGAATGAAGGAAATACCATAAGCATTGTTAGCTACGGGGCAGGGGTGCACTGGGCACTGGATGTATTAAAACAGGATGAGGGAATAGATGCAGATCTGCTGGACCTAAGAACCTTAAATCCTCTGGATATTGAGGCGGTATATAGATCCGTAAAGAAAACCGGAAAACTACTGCTACTTCAGGAGGACAGCCTTTTCGGGGGTATAGCAAGTGATATTGCCTCCTTGGTAGTGGAAAACTGTTTTGAATTTCTGGATGCACCGGTTAAACGGGTTGCCAGCCTGGAAACGCCCATTCCATTCGCTCAGAAACTGGAAGAATTCTACCTTCCAAAAGCGAGGCTTATGGATGCGATAAAAGAGCTTATGCAATATTAATTTTGTATGTGAGTTAATTCCTATATCCTGAAAGAGAGGTGGTTAGTAAGACGATGCTTCAATTTCACTATTTGACACGGAAAAATTAGAACTAAACCTTACGCGGATACGTATATGTAATATTAACAAATTTCGAATTATGAAGAATTCATTTTTATTACTTGGGTTAACCGCCCTTTTGCTCGTTTCATGTTCCATCACCAAATCGGTGCGCGACCAGCGTAACCTGATCAGTGGATCCTGGACCCTGGACGACATTACCTTTGAGAATAACGAAGGCACCTTTAAGGCTGTGCTTTTTAACGATGCCGACGCGATTTGTTTTGAAGGAAGTAACTGGTTTTTCCGTGATAACAACAGCACGGGTCGTTATACGATCAAAGGAGGCAGTCTTTGTTCCGGTGGAGACCGCTTTATTCGTTGGTCTGTGGTGGAAAGGGCCGAGAATTACTCCGGTCAGTTGAAATTCAAATTTATTGATGAGAAACTCAAAGACGTTTCCGGAGGGATCGGATACAGCCTGAATATTGCCCAGCTCACTGCCCAGCAGATGACATTGAAGTCCAATGTCACTGTGGATGGCGAACCAGTAACCATTGTTTATCAATTCTCTAAAATCTAAGATATGAATCGGATAGCTGCTAAATCTATTGCTATGCTTTTAGTGTTCGGCCTCATAGGAGGTTGTAGCACAGTTCAAAATGCCAACAAGAAACAAAAAGGCGCGGTTATCGGCGCTGCCGGAGGAGCCGTAATTGGTGGGGTGATCGGTAATAATGTCGGAAAAGGAAATACTGTACTCGGTGCCATCATCGGAGGAGTTGTCGGAGGAGTTGCCGGTGGATATATTGGCGATCGTATGGATCGACAGGCTGAGAAGATACAGGAAGAAGTTCCTGGAGCCGAGGTGACCAGAGTAGGCGAAGGTATTAACGTGACCTTCAATGAGGATGCCGGAGTGTACTTTGATACCAACAAGTCCAATGTAAAAGGAACGTCTGCCGAAACTTTGCAAAAAATGGCAGGGATCTTCAAAGAATATCCCAAAACGGTAATCCTGGTTGAAGGGCATACGGATAGTGCCGGTCCTGAGGATTACAATATGAACCTCTCCAGGCAACGCGCCGAATCTGTAACCAATTACCTGATAAGCCAGGGTATAAGCGCTAACAGGTTTACCACGAAATGGTATGGGGAGAATCAACCAAAAGCGGACAACAGCACTGCTGAAGGCAAATCTCAAAATCGCAGGGTGGAATTGGGTATCATAGCAAGTGAAGCTTTAAAAGAAGAGGCGAGACAGAATACAAAGAATTAGAAGACACTTTCTATAAAGTTTTCTGGATCCCGGCCTTTTAGGTCGGGATTTTTTATGCCGAAAACCGTATCTTCCCATAGTGAACGGACCTGATGTTATAATTGTAGGAGGAGGACTTGCCGGCCTTTCCGCGGCCATACATCTTAGCCTGGAAGGATTTAATGTGCAGGTATTCGAGAAACAGCCGTACCCGCGTCACAAAGTCTGTGGGGAGTATCTTTCTCGTGAAGTGGAACCTTATCTTGAATTCCTGGGTATAGGACTTCCCGGGGCCGTCCGAATAGACCAATTCAGGATGAGTAGCCGTAAAGGTGGTATATTGACTGCCAGACTACCCCTTGGCGGTTTCGGGATCAGCCGTTATGCCCTGGATCATACTTTTTATCGACGGGCACTTGAACTAGGGGTGAAGTTTTATTTTGAATCCGTGCAAGACATTGTCTTTAAGCGCGATCAATTCACAGTAACGAGCCAAGGCCGGAAAATACATGCCGCTGTGGTAATTGGTTCTTATGGAAAAAGGTCGCACCTGGATAAAAAACTCGAAAGAAGTTTTATCGAGCAACGATCGCCCTGGATAGGAGTTAAATCACATTATGATCATCCCGGGTTCCCTGAAGAGCTTGTGGAATTACATCATTTCCGGGGAGGTTATGCGGGCCTTTCCAAAACCGAATCCGGGTCAATTAATATGTGTTACCTTGCTAAATACGAAATCTTTAAATTATATAAAGATCACGATAAGTTTAAATATCATGTGCTTGAGGAGAACAGCTGCCTGAGGTCCTTTTTTAAGGATGCCAAACCACTTTTTGATCGTCCGCTGAGCATAGCTCAAATTTCATTTCAAAAGAGAGGTGCGGTAACAGATCATGTGCTGATGTGCGGAGATTCTGCCGGGCTGATTCATCCCTTATGCGGTAATGGAATGGCCATGGCCATACACAGTGCCGCCATAGCTGTAAAGGAGATCAGTCGGTTTTTGAAAGACGAGAGTTGTACACATGATCAACTTGAGCATAGGTATGAGAAGAACTGGAAGAAAGCCTTTTCGGCCCGCCTGGCCGCCGGAAGGCGATTGCAATCACTGCTTTTAAGGTCTAAAACGTCCGAAAGACTTATCGATGTGGTTGGAAAATCACCGGCACTGGTTCGGGCGCTGATCAAAAGTACACACGGACACCCAATGGAGATCGAATGAGTTTTGTACAGCGGACATTACAGAAAGAATTAATGGACGACCCTAAGGTCCCTGCCGGTGAATTAAAGCTGGTGCTAAAGGATATTGACTTTGCGAATCGGGCTCTGGGCGGGAATCGAATTACCATCAAGGCGTTGCAAAGATTGTTTAAGGCCTATCCGGAGAGATCCTATAGCATACTGGATGCTGGTTGCGGAGATGGCACCATGATGCGCCTGATCGCCACCTTCTGCAGGAATCAAAAAATAGAAGTGCAATTGACAGGGTGGGATCTTAGTGAGACAGCCGTTACCCAGGGAAAGCGAAGTTCAAAGGATTTTCCTGAAATAAATTTGGTGGCGGCGGATATCCTTAAACACCCATGTCCACCAAAAACCTTTGATTTTGTAATTACTACACTTACCATGCATCATTTTGAGGATGATCAGCTGGAGTTATTGCTAAAACGCCTGACTGATTTGGCGCGTAAAGGTGTGGTGATCAACGATCTTCACAGAAACCGTCTGGCTTATGCTTTATTTAAAGGGTTTAGCAGTATTTTTATACGCACCCGGATTGCCAGGCACGACGGCCTGGTGTCCATTCGAAGAGGATTCAGAAGAAAGGAACTGGAAAGGCTTTCGGCTAACTTTCCGGAAATGGATCATAAAATTCAATGGAAATGGGCATTCCGGTGGTTATGGATATTGAGTTTTTCAAAACAGCGTTTGTTGAATGAATGAAGTTCGTATTGAGGCGGTTTCCAAGTCACTGCCCGAATATAGCAGAAGTACAAAAGACATTCTTCCCTTTGTTGAATCCTGGCTGGATGATCAGGATGAACGCTTTAGGCGTAAAGTGTTGAAGATCTTCGAAGGAGCAGGGGTAGACCGGAGGTATGGAATCATGGATATTGAGGAAGTCTTTACAGAAACTTCTTTCCAGGAGAAGAATGATATCTATGTTCGTGAGATGAAAAAGCTGGGGAATCAGGCATTGCAAAAAGCCCTGGATCATGCTGGCTGGGACCCCCGGTCACTGGATTATATCATTACTGTAAGTTGTACCGGTATTATGATCCCTTCGCTGGATGCTTATCTGGTAAACAGCCTGGGTTTGCGAAATGATATTGTTCGTTTACCAGTAACAGAAATGGGCTGTGCAGCCGGGATCTCAGGTATCATTTATGCCAGTAATTTTTTGAGGGCCTCCCCGGGAAAGCGGGCTGCAATAATTGCGGTTGAAAGTCCTACGGCCACGTTTCAGTTGCAGGATTATTCCATGGCCAATATGGTCAGTGCAGCCATCTTTGGAGATGGGGCGGCCTGCGTACTTTTGAGTTCCGAAGCGGATGCAAACGGTCCAAAACTGTTGGGAGAGGAGATGTACCACTTTAAGGATGCCACACACCTTATGGGTTTTGACCTGACCAATACCGGGCTTAAGATGATACTGGACCCCGAAGTTCCGCAGACCATCGCCAGTCATTTTGAGGATATAGTACATCCCTTTCTGGAAAAATTCGGGACTAATATTAAAAATGTGGATCATTTGATCTTTCATCCGGGGGGTCGGAAAATCGTTCAGACCGTGGAAGACCTTTTTGGTAAAATGGGAAAGAGTATAGAAGATACGCGGGAGGTGCTAAAGCTATATGGAAATATGAGCAGCGTAACCGTTCTGTACGTTCTCGAACGGTTCTTGTCTAAGATAACAGAAAAAGGCGAGCAGGGCCTGATGCTGAGTTTCGGTCCGGGTTTTTCGGCTCAAAGGGTCTTAATTGAATGGTAACAGCCGAAGTGCACTAATAAATGATAAGCTATAAGCTATGGCAGCAGCTAATGGAAATTGGGCGATAATCCTGGGAGGAAGCCGGGGCCTGGGTCTTGCAACAGCCAGGAAACTAGCTAAAGCCGGGTTTTCAATATTTATCGTGCATCGCGACAGAAGGGCGGATATGGAGGAGGTAGAACTTGCTTTCGAAAGCATACGTTCTCCTGGCGTAAGGCTTGAAAGCAGGAATGTAGATGCGCTTAAAACAGCTGTCCGACAGGAGATCGTATCCGAACTTAAGGCGATCACAATTGCCGAAGGCGGGTCCATCGGTGTTCTTGTTCACAGTATTGCCAAAGGAAGTTTAAAACCTATGATAGATCCCGGAGATCAGGGCCTGAACCAGCAGGACTTTATGATTACGCTGGATGCTATGGCAGTAAGCCTGTACGACTGGACAAAGGAAGTTTTTGATGCCGGATTGGCATCAAAAGATATGCGGATCATTTCGTTTACCAGTGAAGGAAACCAAAAAGCTATTCCTAATTACGCCGCGGTCTCTGCCGCCAAGGCCGCACTTGAGGCAATTACCAGAAACATAGCACTGGAGTTTGCGCCGCTTGGGGTTAAAGCCAACTGCATTCAGGCAGGTGTAACAGATACCTGGTCCTTCAACCAGATCCCGGGAAGTGAAATGATACGGAAGAGTGCGCTCAGGCGTAACCCCAATAAACGCCTGACTACACCGGAAGATATTGCTAATGTTGCCTACCTGTTATGTCTGCCTGAGGCGGCATGGATTACAGGTACCGTGATCAAGGCAGATGGTGGAGAAAGCCTTTTATGAGTATGGATTTTGAGCAAATTATTTCTATTCTTCCCTATGATCCGCCTTTTCATTTTGTAGATGAATTGCTGCATTTGGATACGGAAGGAGCAGAAGGAACTTACACCTTTAGTGAGGATCTGGACTTTTATCGGGGGCACTTCAGGAACCAGCCTGTAACACCAGGCGTAATACTTACTGAATGCTGTGCCCAGATCGGATTGGTGTGCCTTGGTATATTTCTCCAGCAAAAAGAAAACCCGGGAAGTATTGAGGGTAGGGGTGTGGCCATGTCAAGCTCGCATATGGAATTTTATAAACCCGTATTCCCAGGAGAAAAGGTAGTGGTGAGATCAAAGAAACAATACTTTAGATTCGGAAAGCTGAAATGTGAGGTCCGCATGTACAATGCTAAAAATGAGTTGGTAAGTAAGGGAGAACTTTCAGGAATGATCAAAGTTGAAAAGGATGAGTAGGAGAGTTGTGGTCACCGGAATGGGGGTATGCGCACCGAATGGGGTTACCCTGGATGATTTTGCGAAAAGCCTTTCCCTTGGAAAAAGCGGCATCGCATTTCAGTCCGAGCTTAAGGATAAAGGCTTTGGGTGTCAAATTGCTGGAAAGCCTGATATTACAAATATTGACTTAAACAATTACTTTACACCAATTCAGCAGAAAGGACTCCAGGCCTCCGGGCTGGTTTACGGGGTAATCGCCGGAAAGGATGCCTGGCTGGACGCCGGGCTTAGTCCATCGAGCCAGGAAGAACCGGACTGGGACAGCGGGATCATTTACGGTACGGGCATATCAGGAGTGGATAAATTCAGGGAAGCGGTCTACCTGGTAGACCGTGGAGACACCCGTCGTTTAGGTAGTACCGCGGTCATTCAGACCATGGCCAGTGGCATAAGCGCATATCTCGGCGGGATGCTGGGCTGTGGAAATCAGGTAACAACCAACTCCTCTGCATGCATTACGGGTACTGAAGGTATTCTTATGGCCTATGACCGTATCCGGTCCGGTAAGGCAGAGCGAATGCTAGCGGGCAGTTGTAGCGATAGCGGACCCTATGTCTGGGGTGGTTTTGACGCGATGCGCATACTGCCGCGGAATTACAATGACAATCCGGAAGAGGGAAGTCGTCCGATGAGCGCGAATGCCTCAGGATTTGTACCTGGAAGTGGCGCGGCGGCTTTGGTCGTAGAATCCCTGGAAAGCGCTCAGCAAAGAGGAGCAAGGATCTACGCTGAGATACTCGGAGGTTCCATAAATAGCGGAGGGCACAGGGCTGGTGGCAGCATGACAGCGCCTAATAGTCTCGCCGTTCAGCGGTGTATTCTGCAGGCGGTTGAAGAGTCCGGCATAGAGGCCGCTGAAATAGACGCGATCAATGGTCATCTGACAGCTACTGCCAAAGATCCTGTAGAAATAAAGAACTGGTGCCAGGCCTTGGGCCGGTCAGCCGTAGATTTTCCCTATATCAATTCCTTTAAAGGCACCTTGGGTCATTGCCTGGCCGCAGCCGGCAGCATAGAAAGCGTGGCTTCAATTTTGCAATTTAAGGAAGGTAGAATATTTGGTAACAGGAATTGCCAGCAGATCCACCCACTAATCCTCGAGCAAATAGAAGCGTCCCGTATACCCCGGGAAACTATGGATATAGAGCTAAAAATTATCGCAAAAGCCAGTTTTGGTTTTGGAGATGTGAACGCCTGTATTATTTTTAGTGCCTGTAAAGAAAATTAATATTATGGCTCATGCCCAGAGATACGAGCAGCTAAAGGCTCTGATGACTCCCTATTTGCCGGAAGATGTGAACCCTGATGAGATCAGTCCGGAAAGTCACTTCATCAATGAACTCAATATCAACTCCGCCCACCTCGTAGACATTATACTGGATGTGGAAGACACCTTTGATATCCGACTGGAAAATGAGGATATGGACGCTATGCAAACCGTCAAAGATGCTCTGGAAATCATTGATTCCAAACTGCGAAATCAGGATTAATGAGGGACCAAACTAGGAAGTTGCGAAGAAGGTGGTGGCTCACTGGTACCTTTGGAGCCCTGGCCTTTGGTGCGGGTCTGTGTTGCACAGTTGAAGCCGGCTTTTTGAAACACAGCGGTTCCAGTTGGCAATTATGGGTGCTGGCAGGTACTGCTTCCTTGGCCCTGGTAATAAGCGGGTTGGTACTGCTTATCAGGGCTGGTATTCAGGGAGAAGCCCTAAAAAAGAAAAAATGAAGACCTTCCTGGAATTTGCAAAATTGAAACTCAATGTAGACAATAGGCTGGTGATGGTTTATTGCGTATTGTACTTCCTTTGGGGCCTGGGTATGAACTGGTTCGGCGCCGAAGTAGAAATAGCCAGATTTACCTTTTGGTGGCAGGTTATAACCTGTTATATTCTCTACATGGTACCCATTTCACTTCTGTTAAGAGGCCTGCCATTTCATATGCAATATGCCTACGGCCTTGTTGCTATGGGCTTCTTGGAGTTCTGTGGGTATTGGTTTCAGACTTCCTGCGCCTACACAAATAATATCCTGGACCAGCTTTTTGGAATTCGTAACTTTTCACTGGGCATGGCTCTTTTTTTTGGGCTTTATTTCCCCCTTGGAAATTGGGCTGCCAACAGAATTTATCAGCTAGTATTTCACAAGAAGACCAGTTCAGATCTTTAAATTCCGCTTGGAGTTCACTGTACCAATACCAAATTCCCTTCCAACGACTGAAGCTCAATCCTGATAACCTGATGGTCTGAATCACTGATAGTCTGCATCTGCCCGACATATTGTATCGTCTCATTATTTGGCCTTTGAATGGTGAACTCTATATTCAACCCGCTAAAACTTCCGGAAAGAGGATTTCCGTCAAGAGCTGGAATGGTGTCGTGCTGCTCTTCCCCTTCAAAAACCCCTGCGTGAACCCCTTTATTGGCCTCATCAGGTTGTAGATCTATACGATAGACATCGTTGTTTTCCACATTCCATGTAGCGCTGAAAGCTGGAATGAAAAGTATTGCGGCCACAGTCTCTGCGCCACATCCTATAATCAGGATGGCTATAAAAAGCCTGATCCCGGATCTGATCAAATAAAGCGTTTTCATTTCTATGGAGTTTTAGTTAAACATGCTGTAATTTTCCTGCTGTCATCATGCCAAGATCAGCCTTCCATCTCTGTAGTGAGATGAGATAAAAAAGTGCTTATTTCTATATCCATGATATCAATTTGTCTCTTGAGATCGTCCGTGGTAGTTCTCACTCCCCGGATGATCTCTTCCTTTTTCGCTTTTTTTTCATTTTTACTCATGCTTTTGGTCCGATACTCCCAGATGTCCATCCTTACTTTATCCAGTTTGAGAACACAAGTCTTGTGAATGTCATTCATGATCCCATCCAATATGGACTTTAGTTTGCGCCCTCTTTCCCGATCCCAGTTTTTTGTAAAATCCATATGGTATCGGGAGCCGTTATTGTGCAGGTCATCAAAAATGAGGTTGTAGTCTATGATGGTTTGCCCCAGTTCTTCAAAATAGTTGTCGTTATTCATTGCAAATCGGGCTATATCCTGAAATCCCTTCTGCACATTCTTTACACGAACCATATAGGTGGACAACTTTTCGGAAACTCGCTCAAACTGACTTCGTTTGGCTTCTTTGAATTCTTTGGAATGCAGCTTTTGGACTAATTCCCGCATCTTGTTTTTTCTGGTTTGATTGTCATTGATCAGTCCGCGACCGATCAGGGTGAAGTCCTGACGGAATTTTTCCCCGTCCAGTCGCTGAAAAGCCACAGTCACCTCGTACTGTCCGCTTTCAAAATCATCCTTAACCTCCCCAAAGATGACAACCCCGGCCCGAATTTTTCTCAGACTGTCCTTTGAAGCGGTAGAAAGGTTATTGAAGTCAGAAATACGATTCTCCATATCCAGGTGGGCCTGAACCCGGTTGTATTTCCGCCGCTCGAGCACAGTGTACCAACCCAGCCCAATAAGCTCAGTTTCAAAGTCGTTGGTTAGCATCTCTCCGATCCGCTTTAGCTCCGGGTGGCTAACTGTAAAATCCCAGACGTAAAGGGAATCTTTCTTCTGACTAAGTACATCCGTGGTTAAAAGCAAAACCAGGAATACGGTCAGGAGGTCTCTAAAGCAGTTGTTTGGTCTTTTTTGCATGGTCTACATCTTTGCTAAAAATTCTATAGCATTTACCTGGTAGTATTCTCAGAGCCTGGGCTCTTACCTTAGAATTCGACTTTAATACCTTTGGTGTGGTAGGGGGAAGTTTCTGTCGATTCTATATGCACAATGCTATTTCAACATTGTCTTCTTCTATCATCCGCTCAGTAGTACATTGCTCTCCACCATCGCGGATCTCAAAATGGTGGCTGTTGTCTTTTTTCCAAACTCTGACCTCAATAAAGATCAGGTCGCGTTTTAGTACCTCAGCTGGCTTTCCGTCAACGAAAACGGCTGCCTGAGTCATGTTGGAGGGTACGGTCAATAAAACGCTATAGCTGACATTCGATTTTTTTTCGGGGCTTGCTTCCTTTTTAGGCGGGGGATTCATTGTTTCGCCTATCACTTCGGTCGAGTCCATGGCCACCTCCAAAGAATCTTTTTGTACCAATGGAATTTCATTTTCCTTCCCGTTAAGCTCCCGGTTCATGAGTACAAATCCAAATGCGACTACCGCTAGAATCAATAGCGTCAATACGCTTCTTGTCAATGCTCTGCGCCGGAACAAAACGGGTTTTTTGCTCTGGAAATCCTCCCGGATCCTTGCTTTTAACTGTTCTTTAAGTTGATGGAAATCCGAACTGATATGCTTGCTGGTGTTCAGAGTGTTTATATCTCTGAGGATATTGGTCAGCCGGGCCATATTATTCCGGATCTCCGCATAGAGATTGAGATCTTCTGTAACTCCCTGAATATTGGACAGTGCTTTTAGCTCTCTGATCTTTTCATCCAGGTTGGTTGCTTCGTCTTCCCAGTACTTAACCAGAGTAAGCCGATCCGATGCCTTGCTTATTTTTACCTCGTCCATCACTACGGGAAAAATGCGTTCATAAAAACTACCGCTTTTAAAGATCTGCAGTAATTCAAACATGCAATGCTCAGATCTCAGGTATTTGTTGCTAATGATCAGGATAATGTACTTACCTCGACCGATCTCATTCATGAAGTCGCGTATTCGGCCCTTGTAGGAGAGGTGTTTTTTGTCGCGTATGGTCTGGATTCCTTCTTCCTGGAATTCTTTTTCGATGGCCTTGGCGAGGGACTCACTTTCTTCATTCCAGGCGTAGGAAATGTATACTGCTGGTATTTGAGCACTTTCCTGCATTGGGGAGAAAGTTTATCTCGGCACTAGTACAAAGCGGAAAACTTATTATTTCACCGCTGATCGACGCTACACCTATCTTAAATGTAAAAGTTTCTTTCGGACCAGTAGGAAATTAATGTGTGTCTCGTAAGGTTTTATGTGTGGATGGATGCTTTTTGGATGTTTTTGGGCCTGTTTTTACTTTCGAAAGTATTTGTCAATCAAGACATTACGATTATAAATGCGGAATTTTATCTCAGTATAAACCCGAATCTCATACCCCGTTGGTATTGGATCTCAGCTACAGCAGCGGACCTGATCACCGATTCCGGTTCGCCGAATTTTTGAGTACTTTTATGATGTCACTTTCCACATTTATCAACAGTAATATTTAAGGTATGACACTCAAAATCGCACAAGTGCAGTCTATATTAGAAAACACCCCGCAGGTCATTGCAGATCTCCTGTCCGATCTTGATGATGCACTGGTCCTAAGCAACGAAGGGGGAGATAGTTGGAGCCCTTATGACGTATTGGGTCATCTCATACATGGAGAAAAAACGGACTGGATGGTCAGAACGGAGATCATCTTAGGCGATAATGAGGATAAACGCTTTGAGCCTTTTGATCGTTTCGCGCAATTCCAGGCAAGCCAGGGTAAATCACTTTCGCAATTGCTGGAGGAATTCAGGCGATTGAGAAAGAACAATCTCCTAAATCTTAAGTCAAAAGACCTTAGCGATAAGGAACTGGAAAGGACAGGCATACATCCGGAATTTGGCGCGGTAAGCCTGAGACAGCTTCTCTCTGCCTGGGCAGTGCACGACCTCGGCCATATCGCTCAAATCTCCAGGGTAATGGCCAAACAATTCACCGATGAGGTTGGTCCATGGCCAAAATATCTGACAATACTTAACTATACTCCTAGTGAATAAACTGATATTAAAGGTATTATAAGTCTGATTTATACTTTTACTTTAAATGTATAGATTTATACTTTTTTGTAGTTTCCGTAGTATCTGAAGCCAAAGTTTCATAATTTTATTCTTTGGCAATTGTAAGAAACTTAAACTAATGAAATTTGGAAAGGTTGATCACCCTGAGCGCATAGATTTTACAATTCCCCCGGATCATCCGGATACCTCAGTAGTACTGTCAAAAAGCAGTAAGAACAAGCCATTAGACCTGTATGTCGGTTGTGCTAAGTGGAATCGTCAGGATCTTAAGAACTTTTATCCCAGGGGTACTAAAGACGAGCTTGAGTACTATGCCACCCAGTTCAATTCCATAGAGCTCAATGCAACCTTCTATCGCATTTTTCCGGTGGAGACTTATGAAAAGTGGTATGATAAAACCCCTGAAGGCTTTAAGTTTTTTCCTAAGATCGTCAATAATGTCAGTCATCTGCGAAGACTGAACGATCACGTTTATTCAATAATGGACGAATATCTTTCGGTAACAGCGCTTCTTAAAGAAAAACTAGGGACTATATTTCTACAGTTGCATAATAATTTTGGTCCTAAAAACTGGGACAGGGTAGTGAGATTTGTGGATTATTGGCCAAAGGAGTTCCCCCTGGCCATAGAATTCCGTCACACGGATTGGTATAACGATGCTGTTGTTTCACAAGAGCTTTACAATCTTTTGGAAGAAAATAATATTGCCAACATACTTGTTGATACTGCTGGCAGGAGGGATTTGATGCACATGAGGCTAACCAATGACGAAGCTTTTGTGCGATATGTAGGAGCCAATCATCCTACGGATTATGATCGCCTGGAGGATTGGGCAAGCAGATTAAAATCATGGAGGGCCCAGGGCTTGAGCCAGATCCATTTTTTTGTACATCAGAATATGGAATTGGCATCCCCCTTACTATCCGCCCATCTGATAGAAAAACTGAATAAGGATTTAGGGGTAGCGTTGCGAATCCCCAAAACACTTGTGCAACCTAAAACCCTTTTTTAGTAAGTTGCGCCCACTTCCACGAAAGTGTTTTTTGAATGTCTTCTTGGAGGTTCAGGAGCAGCCATGCAGCAGGTAGAACCTAGATAGAAAGTCGCAAGTTCTTCCAATTTTTCGATTGTTGCCCCAAGTTTCACCGCTTCCGGTAACTTGATGGTGCCCACTGCAGGACCCCCAACAATAGAGAGGTACCAGGTTCGTCCCTTTTCATCTGTGATATCTATGTTATATCGCTCATTCCTGAATGCGGGCAAAGATGGATTGTGCATATAGATCCAGGGACGTAATACTACCAGGTCGCCGGGAACATGCTGTATCCGGCTTATTTTTCCCTTTACTGGCGCGTGGATCCTGTGATAATTCTTATTGTGCAGAAAGACGTTTGTAAAGTGGTATTTGCCCGGAATGGCCTTCGGGGATACCCCAAAAATTGTCTCCACATTCCGCCGGTCAAACTTAACCATCACTGATTCGATATCTCGTACTTCTCCTACATCACAGAGCAAGCCCTCACAGGGCCAGACCCACGGATTTTGATTCTTTGGCAATTCCCTGAACCTGCGGATGAAAAAATCCTGGAAACTTTCAAACCGATCCTTTCCTTCCGGCGGTGCGAACTTGTCCAGGTAGTTTTTATCCCTGTAATGAAATCGGATATAGGGTTCTATGATCCATTTGGAAAAGGGTTTGTCATAGTTCGAAGCATAAAACGCGGAGAGCTTTCTTTGGATATTGCCGGGGAGGTTCCCCCAGATGTGGACCGAAAAGAATTTGTACACATCAGCGCGCCACTGTGGAATCTTGTATACTGTAAAATAAGGATCAGAGTAGTAATCGAAGGAAGCTACAGTCTCCATGGTGCCCTAAATTTTATCATTTGATTCCTTTAAAACCTGATCATGATAGCATAGGGACTGTTTAGACTGCTCAATTTTGAGATCAGCTTTTTCGGCTACATAGGTCTCGGAATCTGAATCGGACACGAACTGGGTTAACAAAAGTAAAAGAAGGGCGATGAAGTGTTTAACGATGGTTTGCATGAGCTGTCGGATTAGGTTGATTAAATGTATTTTTTTACCACCCAACCCAAAAATGAATTAAGAAAAGTTTATTGTTAGCTTAACAATTTTTATCAGTGCGTTCTTAAAATCTGTTAATTACGAGGTGGGGATTCTTAAAGGAACGAGGGGGAATGGAGCAATGTAGTAATGTATCAATGGAATAGTGTTGCAATGGAGCAATTGGATGTTTGGACAATTGGATGTTTGGACAGTTGGATGGTTAGACGGATAGACTGTTAGACGGTTGGATGGTTGGATTGTTAGACGGGTAGACTGGTTGGATTGTTAGACGGGTAGACTGGTTGGATTGTTAGACGGGTAGACTGGTTGGATTGTTAGACGGGTAGACTGGTTGGATTGTTAGACGGGTAGACTGGTTAGATTGTTAGACTGTCGGACGGTTAGATTATTAGACGTTAAGACAACTGGATGGTTTCTTAATTTTTGGTAGAATACTTTTTCGTATAACCTACTATACATATGGTACATCTGCAATATTTGGTCTATCAACTGTCAACTATAAACTATCAACCTTTGTCCTGCGAAGCTTTAGCGAAGGAGGGCTGTAGACTGATTACTGATTACTGATTCCTGATTACTGAAATAGGGGTCCAGACCCCACCCCAAATCTAAGTTAACCATCAACACTGCATTTTAAAAGCAGGGAAGACTATGATTTTATTTGAAATGTGGAAATGGGGAAATAGAACAATGTAGCAATTGGATGTTTGGATGGTTGGACAGTTAGATGGTTAGACGGATAGACGGTTAGACGGTTGGATGGTTGGACTGTTAGACTGTTGGATGGTTAGATGTTTAGATGGTTGGATGGTAGGACTGTTAGACCGTTGGATGGACGTCATTTTAGCGCGGCCCTTCGATGATTTAACAAACTAAATCTAGATATATAAATTGTTTATTTACAGTACTTTAAAATATATTACCTAAACTAAATTATACCTTGATTCATTGCCTTTTTCATCATGTTCTTCCTTATACCAACTATGGTTAATCTAACTTCTTCCATTTAGGGAAGGTCAGGACCGGTAATGAGCTTTTGAATGCAGTAGTTCAATGTCGTCCGGAGGGTCAATGGTCGCTGTTCTTTGGTGGATTAAAAAGGCCTTTTGTTTGAGGCTTTCCCGACTGTTTATTTTTCCGCTTCGGCTTAGGCGAGCTGCGGCGGGATTAAAAAGGCAAAAACTATATGCCGCTATTGTCAGATTTTAAACCTACAAATAAAGCGGTTTGACAACATAAAACCAGTGCTAGGTAACATTTAATTGTATAAGCGATTCGAAATGAGGAGTTTTAATCCAATTAAGATCAGAAGTTTAAGAATGCGGATAAGTTTCAAGTCAGTATTCTTTGGTTCTGAGGAGATTAAAACCAACCCAAATCAAATTTTCTTTGAAATCGAAGAACCTACTTACGCAATTGTCGGATCTGGAGCAGGCCCTGAATAATTTTTCTTTTGAGGAACTCTCTGCAGCTGAAGCTACACGCCTAAAGAAATCCTTTACTTTCTTCAAAGACCAGCTGGAGAATCGCATTTGGGGTAGCCCATCAGATGAGATACAGCCAGGCGGTCAGATCCGGGAAGAAAACGGGGCTGATAACTCCGGTAAACTTATCGCTACCGTCAGCCACGAAATGCGCACACCACTCAATGGGATCATTGGGTTTACGGAGCTCCTGCGCGAAGGTGAACTCAGTGCTGATCAGCTAAACCATGTAGACGCCATCAGATCAGCCTCTCAAACACTTATGGGTATTATCAATGAGCTGTTGGAATATTCTAAGTTATCAGCAGAATTACATCGATCTGAGTCGGTGAATTTTAACCTTAAGTCGGTTGTGAATGAGGTGACCTATCTCTGTAAGACCCTGATCCTTGAAAAAGAGGTGGATTTAAGCCTAAACACGGATCCGAATATACCTGATATTCTAAAGGGCGATCCTTCCAAACTTACCCAGGTGTTACTTAACCTATTGGGCAATGCCATCAAATTCGTTGAGCAGGGTTCAATTTTCCTCAGATTGGAGCTCGAAAAAACCGTCGAGGACACCTTTTGGATACGATTTATAATCAAAGATACCGGAATAGGAATCGCCAAGGAAGACCTTAGGCATATCTTCGATTCCTTCCGTCAGGCCAAAGAAGATACCTTCAGCAAATACGGCGGTTCGGGATTAGGTCTCAGCATCGTCAAACAGGTAATCGAACAGCAAAAGGGAAGCATAGAAGTGGAAAGTGAAGTAGGCGTAGGTACTACTTTTTCGTTCACGCTGCCTTTCAAGTCCGGTCAACTCAGTAGAAAAGAGGTTAGTCCGAACAAGGGAGAATTGCCGGAATGGCTAAAGGGGATGCACATCCTGGTTTTTGAAGATAATCCACTTAATCAGAGGCTGATCGGTTCCCGCTTAAAGGCCTGGGGATGCAAATACTATATCACAGAAAACGCGTTGCAGGGATTGGCTATTCTTGAGAACAATCCTATCGAAATGGTTCTTATGGATCTTAGAATGCCCGTAATGAGCGGATACGAGGTCACCGCGAAGATTCGATCAAACCCCAAGCCGACAATCAATAAGATCCCAATCATTGCCCTTACCGCGGATTTTACCGTGGAAGATCAGAGTGATTGCAAGGAGACCGGAATTGACGATTACCTGCTCAAACCCTATAGCCCGGCTGAACTATTGTCTAAACTGAAGCAAAACAGAAAGGATATGTCAAATTACATCGAAGTCACCTCAACGGAAATCGGAACAAGTGAAGGAACAAGGAAACTCAAGTATGACATTGACCTGGAATCTGTCCTCGAAGAATGTATGGGCGAAACCAGTTTGTTGGAAGAGCTCGTTTCTCTCTACAAGCAGAACGCATTGGAGTTCATAGGAGAGGTTAAAATAAAGTTAGGAGAAGAAGATCTTGAGTCCGTGTCTTTTGCCGCGCATAAGATCAAATCTGGCCTAAAAATGATAGGTACGCCTGAGCTGTTATCTATAGTTGAGCAGATCCACAAGGATTCAAAAGAGAACGGAGATATAAAACATCTTGAATTTCTTCATAGCTGTTTCGTCGAAGAATATCCAAGGGTAGAGGAAGCATTAGACAATGCGATGCGCAAATTGAAGAAGTAAAAAATAATTATGGACATAAGCAAACCCCGACTTTTGCTTGCCGAAGATGATGAGCTACTGGCGTCCTTGCTGCATTTCAGACTGGAAAAAGCAGGATACAGTGTAAAACTGGCAAATGACGGCAGGGCCGTCAAAGAGTTTCTAAGCTCTGAGATTCCGGACATCATAGTTAGCGATATTATGATGCCCTATTTCTCCGGTATAGAACTAATTTCCTACGTACGTAAGGAATTGGCTTCTCAAGTGCCGATCATCATCATCTCTACGGCTGGTAATGAAGAGAATGTGCTGAGCGCTTTTGAGCTTGGGGCAAACGATTTCATTGCCAAACCGGTGAGTCCTTCGGAACTATTGGTAAGGGTGGGCAGAGAACTAAGCAAGGTATAATTAATGTCCCTGGAGCTACCAAAATATCAAGTATTACCGCTAATAAACGCGCCTAAGATCCAAACGGATCTTTTGTGGGATTTAGGGCTATTGTTTATCGGACTGGGATTACTATACTTTCTTTCCATTTTCTTTTTCCGGAATAAACTCTCCAGAAAGTCAGTATCTATGGCTAAACGGAAAAAAGAACTGGCTCCGCTTATTAGCAACTTTTTGTTTTTCGAAGACGACTCGTCCAGGGAAGAAAAGGAAGAATACTTAAATCTTAAAGTACAGGTTCGCGAACTTTTGAAAGAGAAATTCAATCGCAAAGCCCTGACAGAGATCCTGATGGACCTGCAAAAGGACCTCTCGGGAGATGCCCAGGAGCGAATTTATAATTTGTACAAGGATCTGGGCTTACATCAGGACGCCTTTAAGAAGCTAAAGAGTTGGCGCTGGGAAGTTATTTCCGAAGGCATACTGGAGCTTACTCAAATGCAGGTGGGGGAGGCATTTACCATGATAAGGAAATTCATTAACCATCGCCGCGGCGTGGTGCGAAAACAAGCTCAAATAGCCACTGTAACCCTCAAGGACGAAGGCATTAACTACTTTCTGGATTCCAATAAGTACAGGATCTCTGAATGGCAGCAGTTAAAACTGTTGGATGTACTTCGGCACAAGGAAGACTTTGAGCCGCCAAGATTCAAAGCCTGGCTGACTTCCAAAAACCGGGATGTGGTACTCTTCGCTTTACGCCTGATCAAATATTACAAGCAAAATGATGCCCAGGCCTCCCTGATTCAGTTGGTAAAGCACAAAAACAACCAAATCAAATCTGAGGCAATCGGCTGCATAAAAGAATTCCATTTTTCAGATGCTGTGGAAACGCTTAAAGCGGTCTTCTGGAGGTGTGGAACAGATGTAAAGTTGCAACTGCTGGACGCCATTGGGATGATGGGTAGTAAGAAAGATATTGAATTTCTTCAAAGTATTGAAAAAAAGGAAAATAACTTTATTGTTAAAAGTAAAGCTTTAAGTGCGATAAACGCGATTTCTCCGGAAAGTATCATACCGTCAGAGGGAATACTGGAAACTTTGGAACAGCCGGACGAAATTGCAGAAGCCCCTGACCAACAGCTTAGCACAACAGAGGATTCAATACTCCGGGAGGAGGTAGCTGAAGAGCAAGTTTTTGAAACAAAATTAGAACAAGAAAGCCCGTCTATCAATCCGACGGATATCGAACCAGATCCCGTACAAACCATTTCTGATTCCCTTGACAACCCTGATAGCCCGGATGAAGAAATATTAGAAGCAAGCCAGGAAAACTCAGAACAACCAAACACCCAGGAAACCATGACACCTAAACCTTCCAACCCAAAAGATACGAAAGAGCAGCATCAGCAGCCGATTCCTGACGAAGAACATCTCCTGGACCAGGAGATGGAAGATGAGATCATCTTTGAGATCTGTTTTATGGAAGACCTTCAGGACATTCTGGATGAGGCCGATCCCGAAAAGGAGGCGGCCAGAGAAGTCTTGCCCCTGGACTTTCTTCCTATTGTCACTGAGACTGACGAAAAAGGCTCAGCAGAACAGGAGGCGGACGCGGAAGCATCTATCCTTAAAAATATGGAAGTGGTTGCAGAGATCATAGGGAGTGGGGACGTAATGGATGAGGTTTTATCGGACGAGCAACCTTTTGCCGTCAGGGAGGGAGCCTCTGAAGTTGATTTTGAACTCGATTTTAACTTTTTACCCTTTGTAGTAGAAGAAGCCATGGATTTAGATAATATGTATAGCGAAGAGAACGCTGCATATAAGGAAATGGAAGTGGTATTTGAGGAGATCACGGACTTAACAGAGCAGCCAGATGAATCCATTATGGATGTGGATTGGGAGTTAAACCCACGGTTCGAAAAAGAGAAACTGAAGATTGGAGATATTACAGCTCCGCAACAAGAGGAAGATGAGAATGGATCTGTTATCCTGGAACACGGCAGGCAGGAGCTTTCCACTTTTAGCATCTTCCAGGAATTCTTTAGGACATGCGATCTGGAGTCCAAACTGATCTTACTGGATGAAATTCCGGCTGTTGGCGAGGAAAAGGAACTGCTGTTTGTCCAGATGCTGGCCGAAAATGAGCATGAAGACGCGCAGTTGCGTAAAAAAGCCAGGAAAACCGCTGAGATCCTGCAGAAGATGCTTGCCAAAAAAGAAAGTGATGCGACATTTGGAAATGCCGCTGAGGAAGAGGTTCAGGAAAAAACTTTACTAGGTGATGAGGTTCAGATCGTTTCCGAGGCTGTACAATCCACCGTAGGAATCCTGGAGCCTGATTTTGAATTGGCCGAGCAGGCTGAAGTTATTGAATTGCAAGCGCATAAAGAGGAAGAAGACCAATCGGACAACTCGAACACCAGCATTTTTGAGAGTTTCCTTAAAATCATAGACAAGTTGAATGGATAGTGGGGTATTCAATATTATACTGGAATACATTAATGTAGTATTCCTCCTGTTTACATCGGCCCTGTTCACGGTATTTACGGCCATGACCTACCTGTCTACGCGTAGCTCTTTGCACTACCGTAAAAAGAACAGTTTTGTGGATCTTTCCAAGATCATGGCCTCACCTCTCGCGCCCAGTATTACCATAATCGCACCGGCCTATAACGAGGAGCTTACCATTGTGGAGAACATTCGATCCCTCTTATCACTAAAGTACGTCAACTACGAGGTAATGGTGGTAAATGATGGCAGTAAGGACGATACCCTTAAAAAGATGATTGAGGCCTATGATCTGGTAAAGATCGAAAAGGAAATAGACCCGAATTGGCCCTGTAAACCCATTAGAGGAGTATATAAATCATCCAAAAGGGTTTTTTCCAAGCTTACGGTGATCGACAAGGAAAATGGGGGTAAATCCGATGCCTTGAATACCGGTATGCGCTTGTCCGAAAATAAATATATCGGCTGCATTGATGTGGATTGCCTTTTGGTTCCGGATGCCTTGCTGCATGTGGTAAAATCCTTTTTTCAACGCTCAAAAAAGCGGGTAATTGCTGTTGGAGGGGTAATCCGGATAGCCAACTCCTGCAAAATATCAGGAGGGGCTTTGGAGGAAATCAGACTTCCCAAAAACTGGCTTGCAAGATTTCAATTATTGGAATATACGAGATCCTTCCTTCTGGGAAGAATGGCCTGGGGAAGGATAGACAGCCTGCTGATCATTTCCGGAGCATTTGGCTTTTTTGATCGGGAAATTGCCCTTGAAGCCGGCGGTTACGATACCAATACGGTAGGGGAGGACATGGAGATCGTTTTTAGGATGAGACGTTATATGCACGAAAGGAGAGAGGCTTATACCGTGGAGTACATTCCGGATCCGCTTTGCTGGACGGAAGTACCGGAAAGTATCAAGATATTGGTTAACCAACGCGACCGTTGGGCCAGAGGTAACCTGGAGACCTTGTTTAAACATAAGGATATGTTTTTCAATTCCAGATTCGGCAGATTGGGGCTGATCAGCTATCCCTACTGGTTCTTTTACGAATGGCTGGCGCCAATCCTTGAATTTGTAGGTCTGATCTCGGTGTTGTTCTTCTATTACCTGGGAATTCTGAACTGGGACTTTTTCATCGCGCTTACCTTCGCGGTTTATACTTTTTCCATCATGTTTTCCTTCTACGCGATACTGTGGGAGGTCTATTCATATAATCAATACAAGAAAACAAAAGACATTCTTACGCTGATGCTCTTTGCCCTTATAGAACCCTTTGTTTTCCATCCGATCATTTCATTTTCGGCTATAAGGGGTAATTATAAAAAGCTATTCAGGATCAATTCCGGATGGGGCGCTATCGGCAGAAAAGGATTTAGTAAAGCATAACAGTATGAATACGAGTAAACTGGAGAGATACAGCTTAAAGGAATATACCCGCCTGATGATCGCGTTTCTGGGCTGCCTTGTGGTATTGTCCATATTCCAGTACAGCGTATTATACGTAAAGGGAGTTGTAGACAGTATTTTCAGTAAGAGTTTTTTGATAGCGGTGATCCATCAGCTTGGCTTTACCTCTTTGGTTGGGGTCATTTTTACATTTCCTTTCAATTTCTGGGAGAATTTCAGGCCAAGATATGGGTTTAGGCTGGCATTCTTCCTGCTAACCCTTCTGTTGATCATAGAGGCCATGCTTATTGGATATTACTGTACTACCTTGGTACCGCTTGGTTCGGATCTACTGGGCTATAGCTATGACGACATGAAAGAGACCGTCTCAAACTCGGCCTCAGCATGGATGATACTCTATTTGATACTCGGACTGGCGGTGATTATCGGATCGTTTTACGGATTCTTTAAAGTTACCTCTAAGTTCTATCATCGAATTAGCAAACTCTACCCCTTTACCATCATACTATTTAGTTTGTTCGTAGCAACTTTGTTTACGGAGGGAAAACCCATCAACCAAAATAAGACCCAGTATCTGGCTATCAACCTCTATCAGAGTTCCACAGAAGATAATACCTATCAGTCAGATGAGGAATATCCGCTTATAAAACGCCCGGAAATGGAAGATGTACTGGGCCCGCATTTTGAGCTAAAAGCCGAGAAACCAAATATCGTTTTCATGATCGTGGAAGGTCTTGGGCGCGATTTTGTTGGTGAGGGAGCGGAATACGGAGGATTTACCCCATTTCTCGATTCACTTTCCACCAAGTCCCTGTACTGGGAGAATTGTTTGAGCAACACAGGAAGAACTTTTGGTGTGCTGCCTTCCCTGATAGGGTCACTGCCTTTTGGTAAAAGTGGTTTTATGGAGCTGGAGGAATTCCCAAATAAACTTACGCTTTTCAGCATCCTGAAAAGCAACGGTTATCACACCTCATTTTATCAGGGGACGAACAGTTCTTTCGACAACGTGGATAAATTCCTCCTAAGTGAAAAACTGGACTTTGTTCTGGATCGATCAGGTTTCGGAAATAAATACACCTTACAGGCCGAAGATGCAGCGGGCTCTTCCTGGGGTTATCCGGATATGGAACTCTTCAAAAAGAGTATGAGTTTTAAACGGGCCGAACAACAACCCAGGATGGAAGTCTATATGACCATCAGTAATCACGAACCTTTTATTCCGCCCAACCAGGAATACTACGAGAAAGAGGTGGAACAGATATTATCCCGGGGCAGGCACAAAGGTAAGATCCTTAAGGTCATGGAAAAGAACGACAATGTGTTCGCTACCCTTTTATATACGGACGATGCTCTAAAGTGGGCCCTAAATGCCTACAAGAAACAACCGAATTATGAGAATACCATTTTCATTATCACGGGAGACCACAGATTGATACCTATTCCACAACGAAATAACCTGAGTCGTTTTCATGTTCCATTAATTGTTTATAGTCCACTGATAAAAAATCCGCGGAAGATCAGCGCTATTTCATCTCACTTTGATGTGACCCCCAGCATATTGGCCATGCTCAACAAATCCTATGAGCTTAAAATGCCCAAAAGGGTTGCCTGGATGGGAGGTACCCTGGCCATGCAGCAGGAATTTCAGGGAGCTAAAGATATCCCGTTGATGCGAAACAAGAACGAATTGAAGGAGTACGTCTCCGGTCCTTACTTATATTCAGATGGTGATGTCTTCGAAATCGATGAGAATATGGATATCAGCAGTGCCTTTGGAACCAGCAGTTCTAAAATCGAGGGCAAACTGAATAGTTTTAAAGCGATGAATGCCTATGTGACGCAGAACAACAAGATCATTCCGGATAGCCTCACCATTTTTGAGGTACAAAAAGAACGTTTTACAGAGAGTGAGATCGTATGGATTAACAGTGTCTATAACGGTCAGGATTCAGATAAGGCCTACCTGACGGCCCGTGACCTGGCCTTTGACAGGGAGTACGAAAAAGCCCTGTTACTCTGTCGCTACATACTATCCGATGTCCCAAGCCATATCGATACTAAAATACTTACCGGAAGAGTAAATGCCTGGTCCGGGAATTACGACACTTCCATTGAGATACTGCAATCCTGTATCCAGATGAACCCTAATTATATAGATTCTTACGCGGCATTGTTCGATGTATACTTCTGGTCAGAACGGCATGAGGCTGCCTATGAATTGATTCCCAGGGTTAAGGAGAACAGTTCCAGTGCCGATGAGATTGCGGATAAGATAGCAAGGGCCGAAAGGGAATACAGAAAGCTTGGTAAACGCCCCAAAGCTCCTGTAAAAGCTGAAACCGCAATGATTTCAGAAAAAAATTAAAGTGTGAATAGTCTTAAAAAACATATCATCCTTTTGCTTTTGCCGTTTTTTGGAGTGATCCATGGACAAGACCTGGCCTATAATGAGACTCCGGCCCTGCCTTTTCAGAATGCACGGAAAAAGGCCCTTTTAGGGGACCACAAAGCGGCACGGACCACGCTGGAACAACTTCTGGCTGATGACCCTTCAGACCTGGATGCCAGAATCCTGTTCGCCAGGACCTTGAGTTGGGACGGCAATTATGAAGAAGCCCGAAAGGAATTCAATAAGGTAACCTCCAGAGCGCGGGGGAACAGGGGAGTGTGGGTTTCCGCGGTAAAAAATGAGTTATACCTGAAAAACGGGGCCACCGCCCTGGGACTCGCGAACAAGGCGCTGCTATATATTAAGGAAGACCCGGAATTACTAAGGCTTAAGCAAAGGGCAATGGATCTGATAGAAAACCAGGTTTATCCCCCATGGAATGAAGATCCGGGAGAAGGAATAAGCCTGAAAAAAGTGAGGAAAAATAAGAAGAGCAGCAAGAAAAACGAAGAGGCGAATAAAAAGACCGAAACTACGAAGGAAGTGGCCAAGGATGCCAAAGAGAAAAAGGGACCAAAAAACATGTTTTCGGTTAACAATGGCTTTACGGTTTTCAATGACTTCTACGATCCAATGGTCCGCGCGAGTGTAGAATACAAAAGACAAACCCTTGCCGGAAGCATTATTCCCCGGATAAATTACAGTAATCAGTTTGAAACTAACGGCTTACAGTACGATATTGACTTTTATCCGAAGTTCTCCAAACGCTTCTATGCCTATATGAATTATGGATATTCCAACGCGTCCATTTTCCCAAATCACAAAGTGGGCGGAGATCTTTATGTCAATCTACCCTGGGCCATGGAATTCTCCGCGGGCGGCAGGTACCTCAGTTTTGACGCCCGGGAACTTTCTATAATAACCAATTCTGTGGGCTATTACAAAGGAAACTACTACTTCTCACTACGCAGTTATATTACCCCGAGATCCAATAACCTAACCAGGGTTTCCGGCAATCTTTTGGTTAGGAGATACCTCAAGGATGCTGAAAACTATCTAGGGATCTCCGCCGGTATGGGATATAGCCCTGAAATCAGGCAGATTATCCTGGACAACACCGTACTTTCTGAAACCCTGTTTTACCTGGAGTCTCAGCGGGTTAATATGGAATATCAATTCACTGCAAAGGGTACTCCTAACATATACAAAGCGCAGCTCAGCTTTGCCAGGCAGGAGCTATTCGCCGAACCCGGGAATTTCATTTGGTCTGTTGGAGCGGGCTTTATATATAAGGTTAAGTTTTAATACAGGCATAACCTCTTAATTAACATGCGTTCACAACAAAAAAAGAAAGCTTCACCACATTTTGTTGTTTTAGGCCCTCATTTTAAATAGGTTTACTATATGATTATTGATTCCCAAATCTCAATAGTTTAAAACCAATCTTACCATGCTATACGATACCTACGGGGAGGAATATCTTGCTTTCCTCCGAGATTTAAATGAAATTTTAAGTTTAAATGAGTTAGCCGAGTTGGATTATTTATAGTCCAACCGGCTAGTTCTTTTTTAAAACCTACAGATATGGCAAACCAAAATCAAGACAACGCGGCTTACTTAAACTTCCTGGAAGATCTTAATGAGATTTTGTCAGATTACGATATCAGCCGATTAGGCTGTTCTTAAGTGTTTTTAGTGTATAGATTGTTAAAAAAGGGAGTGAAGACTCCCTTTTCGTATTACTTCTAATGTCTCATCTTAATTAGCCCAAATAGGCCTTCAGTAGTTTACTTCTTGAATTATGCCGCAATTTGCGGATAGCCTTTTCCCGGATCTGACGAACCCTTTCCCTTGTAAGATCAAAGGTTTGACCTATCTCTGCCAGTGTCATCGATTGTCTGTCACCAATACCGTAATATAACTTTACCACATCTGCCTCTCTTGGGGACAATGTTTCCAGCGCCCTGTTTATTTCAGTATTCAGGGATTGCTGCATAAGGCCTTTGTCCGGTTTGGGAGATTCCCCAGCCTTCATTACATCGTAAAGATTGGATTCTTCACCCTCCTTTAAGGGCGCATCCATGGAGATATGCCGCCCCGAATTCTTTATGGATTGCTTTACTTCGCTTACGGTCATATCTAATTCCTTGGCGATCTCCTCAGCCGAAGGTGGGCGTTCGTGAGCCTGTTCCAGGTAAGAAAAGGTTTTTTTGATACGGTTGATAGAGCCTATTTTGTTCAACGGCAATCGCACTACACGCGACTGTTCCGCCAGGGCCTGCAGTATGGATTGTCTAATCCACCAAACGGCGTATGAGATGAATTTAAAGCCCCGGGTTTCATCAAATCTTTTAGCCGCCTTAACCAGGCCCAGGTTGCCTTCGTTGATTAGATCGGGAAGTTTAAGACCCTGGTTCTGGTACTGTTTAGCAACGGATACTACAAATCTCAGATTAGCGTTGGTTAGTTTTTCAAGGGCGGCCTGGTCTCCAGCCTTTATTCTTTGTGCCAGTTCTACTTCTTCTTGAGCAGTGATTAGTTCAATTTTGCTGATATCTTGCAGGTATTTGTCTAAGGATTTGGATTCACGGTTAGTTACCTGCTTGATAATCTTTAGTTGCCTCATATATGCTGAAAGGATTTAGAAAGTTATAAGCTAATATTATACATTATTATTCCCGTTTTTCCAAAAGGAAACAGCTAATATTATACAATACTTATGAGCGTTATATTCTGTCGGGTACCAGTTGGGATTTCCGATTTTGAGTAAGATGAAAAAGAATAGCCGACTTGCTATTTTCAGGGCGATATGCGTATCTTCGATCCATGAGCAAACGGGCTTTGAAATCCTATCTGACACAGCTTAAAAAAGACGCCCTGGAAGCGCAAATAGTGGACTTGTACGAGCGCTTTCCGGTGGTGAAAGATTATTATGACTTTGTTTTCAATCCAAAGGAGGAGAAACTCATTCAGGAAGCTAAACAAAAGATCTCCAACGAGTATTTTCCGCTGAAGCGAAGGCGTCCGAAGGCGAGGAGGTCCGTGGCTCAAAAGTACATCAAACGCTTTAGAACCCTTGGAATGGATCCTGTTATGCTTGCGGATCTGATGCTTTACAACCTGGAGATCGCACAGTCTTTTTCTGCAGAAAGAAAAGTCCCTGATGCTTTCTACAAAAGTATGCTGAATTCGTTCAAGGAGGTAGTTCAACATATCAGTTTGCATCTGCTACTACCTGATTTCAAGGAACGCGTGCTGCGCATCTACAAAGAAACATTAACCCAACGCTGGCCCCTTTCGGAAGGGTTTTCCCGGGCCTTGGACAGTATTGATTAGATCTATATGGCAATAGTTATTATCAGACAGGATGGAAAAATTGATGAATGGAAACAAAAACTGCTGGAAGCGGACCCCAGTTTGGAGATCTACAGCTATTTGGAAGAGCATCCTGCGGAAAAGATCAGTATGGTCCTGGTCTGGAAGCACCCCAGAGGAATTCTTGCGAATTACCCTAATTTAAAGTGCCTCGCTTCCTTTGGAGCCGGTGTGGATTTCATTTTTGAGGACAACACTATAGATCCCTCTATTCCAATTACCAGGGTAATAGATCCTTTTCTGGCCAGTGACATGTCTGAATTCGTGATAGCCCAGATCCTGAATTACCTCAAAAACCTGCATCAGTACGATTCGGATAAATCTCAAGGAGTCTGGCAACCCCTGCCATATCGTCGTCTTAAAGATACTACTGTTGGGATACTTGGAATGGGGGAGCTGGGCCAGGCCCTGGCCAGGGATTTGGTAGCCCTTGGCACACAGGTTGTCGGATGGGCGAGCAAGGCCAGAGAATTTGAGGGACTCAAGGTCTACGGAAGTAAAGAACTCACAACTTTTCTCGGCCAGTCCGAGATCCTGGTATGCCTGCTACCGCTTACACCGTCTACGGAAGGGATACTCAGTAGGCAGCTTTTCGCTGAGCTGCCCAAAGGAGCCTACGTGATCAATGTGGCAAGAGGAGGGCATTTGGTGGATGAGGATCTTCTGAAAATGATCGATAACGGACATCTTTCAGGGGCTTGCCTGGATGTCTATCACCGGGAACCTCTTGAAAAAGAACACCCTTTTTGGCAACACCCAAAAGTTCATATGACCCCGCATATTGCCAGTGTCTCGGACATCGCCTCTGTAGTTCCACAACTGCTGGAGAATTACAGTCGACTTCTTTCCGGAGAACCCCTAAAAAATGAAGTTTCCAGAGAAAAGGGATATTAGGGTCTAGTTTTTGGACATTAAATTTCATTTAAGGATAAAAAACATCTAGTTTTGCAAAATTGGAGCGGAAAAAAGACCCCCAAATTCAAAAAAAAGAACTGAAATTTAAGTTTATTCTTCATTGCAATCCAATACTGCCCACATAGAAAAGACACTTTACGACTACCAGCTACAGGACTTAAATTCCATCTTTAAGTACCTTGAGGAGGCCCCGTCTGATGTGAATCTTTTATATCAGCTTCCGACAGGAGGGGGTAAAACAGTGGTCTTTTCTGAGATAGCAAAGAGGTACATCAGCCAGAACAAAAAAAAGGTTGTAGTACTTACGCATAGAATAGAGCTTAGCTTGCAAACTTCTAATATGCTAAGCGGTTTCGGGGTAAAGAATATGATCATTAACAGCGATGTTAAGGAGCTCAGGGACGATAATGAGCATATGTGCTATGTGGCCATGGTGGAAACCCTGAATAACCGGCTTCAGGAGAATATGGTGGAACTGAGCAATGTGGGTCTGGTAATCATAGACGAAGCGCATTACAACTCCTTCAGGAAATTGTTTAAATACTTTGAGAGTTCTATAATTCTTGGAGTGACTGCGACTCCCTTGAGTTCCAATATCAAGCTTCCGATGAAGGACAACTACAAGAAGTTGATCGTCGGAGAATCCATCGCTTCGCTCATCCAGAAGAACTTTCTGGCCAGAGCTAACGTCTATAATTACGATGTAAGCCTCAGGTCATTGAAACTGGGGATAAATGGCGATTATACCGTTAAATCCTCAGACGAGCTCTACGGCAATCAGAATATGCTTGGCAAGCTTCTTACCGCTTACGAAGAGATTGGCAAGGGCACCAAAACACTGATCTTTAACAATGGTATCAATACCTCCCGTTATGTCTATGAGGTATTCAAAAAAGCCGGATATAACATTCGGCATCTGGACAATAAGAACAGCGCTTCAGAACGCAGGGAGATCCTCGAATGGTTCGCTTCTACGCCTGATGCCATATTGACCTCTGTTAGTATTCTGACCACCGGTTTTGATGAACCTACCGTGGAAACTATCATCTTAAACAGGGCAACACGATCTCTTACCCTTTATTTTCAGATGATCGGCCGCGGCTCCCGGGTTCTGCCAAGTAAAAGCGAGTTCTCTGTCGTGGATTTGGGTAATAACGTTGCCAGATTCGGAATGTGGGACGCCCCTATAGACTGGCAGGAGATCTTTCATTTTCCGGATTTCTTCCTGGAAAACATTAAGAATGATGAGGATATTGAGCGCGAATTCGTTTACGAAATGCCTCCGGATCTTCGAGCTAAATTCGGCAAATCAACAAATATCGAATTCGATATTAAGGCGGAATACAAGAAGATTTTCGCCCAGGGCCTGAAGTCTAAGACCGTACTGGAACGCAGTATAGAACAACACGCGCAGATCTGCGTTGAGAACAGCGAGGATGTCTTTGAAGCCAGGATACTGGCCAAGCAGCTTAAGGAGGAAATTGCCTATCGGGTAAGACAATACTCTTATTGCATTATGAATAATACCAAGAACTATAAGGAATGGCTGGAAGAAGATTACGAGCGTAAACTTCGTTTGAACATTTCACAAAAGTTCGCTGCAAGAATGTGATCTCAGCGGCTACGATTTTTATCAGATCAAAAATTATACATCACTCATCAAACCCCGTCCTAAAAGTATTCTGATCCTTGGCCATACCTGGCCCGAGCCTGCCACTACGGGCGCCGGAGTCCGAATGATGCAGCTTATTCGTGCTTTTTTAGGGGCCGGTTATCGACTTACCTTCGCCAGTGCCGCACAGAAAACGGCCTATTCGGCAGATCTTGAAGCTATTGGGGTTAGCGAGAAGCAAATTAGGATGAATCACTCCAGTTTTGATGAGTTTTTAGTTGCAGACAGACCAGATATAGTGGTTTTTGACAGGTTTATGGTGGAAGAGCAGTATGGTTGGCGTGTAGCTTCGCGGCTTCCGGAGGCCTTGCGTATCCTGGATACGGAAGATCTTCATTCCCTAAGACGTTCCAGGGAGGAGGCAGTAGGCAAGGGTGTAGCGTTCTCTGTGAATTCCTGGAAACAAAGTGATCTCACAAAGCGCGAAATGGCAAGCATATGGCGGTCCGACCTGTCGCTCATTATCTCGGAATTCGAATTCAGGGTCTTAAAGTCGGAATTCCAAATAAAGGATTCGCTTTTGCATTACCTGCCATTTATGGAAGATCCTGATCCGGACCTGGAAAAGCTGGCCGATATCCCCTTTGACCAAAGGAATAATTTTATTTGGATTGGGAATGGCAAGCACAGCCCAAATGCTGATGCACTTATTTGGCTAAAGCAAGCGATTTGGCCTGAAATACGCCACCGGCTACCTTCTGCGGAGATCCATATTTACGGGGCATACTTTTCAGATACCTTGAAAGCACTGCATGAACCGAAGGTTGGGTTTATGATCAAAGGATGGGCCGAAGACGCTGCAGAAGTCTTGTCCCGGGCCCGGGTAAGCCTTATTCCCCTTAGATTTGGTGCTGGCTTAAAAGGCAAGCTTGTTGAGGCCATAAAAACGGGAACTCCCTTTGTTACAACAACTATTGGAGCAGAAGGCCTTTCAACGGACCAACTCCCGGGAAACTGCATTACAGATCATGTGGCTGACTTCGCGCAGAATGCGGTAAAGCTATACAATGACCAGACCGCCTGGAAAGAAGCGCAGCGAGGCGGTAAGCTAGTAATGGAATCACTTCAGGAAGAAAATCATTTTGAAAAGCTACTTCAAAGGATCGATACCTTGGGGCAGCAACTCCAGGAAGAGCGCACATATAACTTTATTGGGGCCATGCTCTGGCATCACAGCATGAACAGTACCAGGTATTTTACAAAATGGATCGAAGCAAAGAATTCGAAGTCCTAAGTGTTATTATTAGAGATGTTATATTAACAGTCACTACAAGAAATGTTACCTTTAGCCTTCCTGGTTTTAGGGAAGTAATATGAAGATTATTGGAAGATGAATAAAACGCTGTTTGCTTTCATTGGTGTCGTTCTGCTTGCGCTTTTGAGTTGTGAGACAAGATCCAATACCGAAGTATCTGTCAATGAATGGATCCTGGTTTACCGTAACGACCGTAATGGGAATGCGCTGTATGGTGATAAGCAAAAACTCATTGATGCAGTAAGGAACGGTCTTCCGATACGGGTAGGTTTCGGAGGGCGCGGTCGAAAGGATTCCACGCGTTCCGTTGAACACCTTACGGAGGCTAAATTCCTTACGATTACTAACAATAGGGAGGTATTTGCCCAGGTACCTCAAATATTGGGACAACTGCCTTTCCTGGCAGACGACTCCCTCAAAATTCAATTCAGGCCCGAAAACAAATGGGTCAAGATCTGCGGGACTAACGGATACTCTACCGGGCTGATGGTGGATTTCATCAACGATTCCCTGGTTAGTCCAGGCGTGGATGGCAGGGCAGGTACTTCCTGGTTCGTGCAAATTGAAAATATTGACAAAATTACAACGGCCGACCCCCTTTGGGATTAGGCTTCAACTTATAGCGATATAAAAATGAAAGAACCGAGCTGGAAAACTGTTAAGGAATTTGAAGATATCACTTATAAAAAGTCGGATGGCGTAGCCCGTATTGCCTTTAACCGTCCTGATGTCCGGAACGCCTTTAGGCCAAAAACCACGAGCGAGTTGTACCAAGCCTTTTACGATGCTATGGAAGACCGTACTATTGGTGTGGTATTACTATCGGCTGAAGGCCCGTCATCCAAAGATGGAGTATATGCATTTTGCAGCGGGGGCGACCAGAAGGCCAGGGGGCACCAGGGATATGTTGGCGAGGATGGTTATCACCGATTAAACATACTGGAAGTTCAAAGGCTGATCCGTTTTATGCCAAAGGTAGTTATAGCGGTTGTACCTGGATGGGCTGTTGGAGGAGGGCACAGTTTGCATGTGGTCTGCGACCTTACCCTGGCGAGCGAAGAGCATGCTATTTTTAAGCAAACGGATGCTGATGTTACAAGCTTTGACGGAGGTTATGGATCTGCCTATCTGGCTAAACTGGTAGGGCAAAAAAAGGCCCGGGAGATCTTTTTTCTGGGAAGAAATTATTCAGCCCGGGAAGCCTGGGAAATGGGAATGGTCAATGAGGTAGTGCCCCATGCGGATCTGGAGTCAACCGCATACCAATGGGCACAGGAGATCCTGGCCAAATCGCCGACGTCCATAAAAATGTTGAAGTTTGCCATGAACCTGACGGACGATGGTATGGTTGGGCAACAGGTATTTGCGGGCGAGGCTACCAGATTGGCTTATATGACTGATGAAGCAAAAGAAGGCAGGGACGCCTTTCTGGAAAAGCGCAAACCCAACTTTGGGAAGAATAAGTGGATACCTTGATTCAGTAGTCAGTTTGCAGTTGGCAGTAATCAGTGAATAGTTTTTGGCTAACTATCTTCTCAGCCGGTCATCTAGCAGTCTAACAATCCAGTTATCAAGCCGTCTAACCGTCCAACAATCCATCCGTCCAACTATCTAATAGTCTAACCATCTAACCGTCCAACCGTCCAATAGTCTAGCTATCTAACAATCCATCCATCGACAATCCATTTCCACATTTTCAAATTAAATCATAGTCTTCCCTGCTTTTAAAATACAGTGTCAACGATTAACTTAAGTTTGGGGTGGGGTTTAGAACCCCAATTTCAGTAAGCACTAAGCAGTTTGCAGTAATCAGTGAACAGCCCTCCTTCGCTAAAGCTTCGGAGGATAAAGGCTGATAGTTGATAGTTGACAGTTGATAGACCAAATATTGCAGATGTACGATATACCATATGCATCGTAGGTTATACAAAAAAGTATTCGACCAAAAATTAAGAAACCATCCAGTCGTCTTAACGTCTAATGATCTAACCGTCTAACAATCCAATAGTCTAGCCATCTAACAATCCATCAATCCAATCATCTACTCGTCTGGCCATCTAACCATCCAACTATCCATCCGTCTGACCATCCAACCATTCAATAGTCTAGTAATCTAACCATCCAACTATCCAACCATCCAATAGTCTAACCGTCCAACCGTCCAATAGTCTAGCCATCTAACAATCCAACCATCTAACCGTCCAACCCTCCAACCTCTCCAAAACTAAAAAGAGCCCTGTCTAGTTGATCAGGACTCTTTTACGAGAACACTATATGAAAATGAAAAAATTAACTCCTTGTTTGAATTACACTGTAAACATAAGCCGGAATAGAAAGAATCTGAAATTATTGTTGTGAGCGACCGCCCTTTTGTGGTGAAAAGCCGGAATTTTGATATTTACTAAGGATCCTTCGGAAATGCAGCCAGTATCCCTTTCAAAAAGGCGTTTACATCAAATTTTTCACCTCCTGCCAATCCTGTTCTGACGACAACCACTTGTCTGGAAGGAATAATAAAGACATATTGACCCTGATAACCGTTTGCCGAATAAAGATCCCTGGGAACATCTGGATATTTACCCCTCGAATTCAGCCAAAAATGTGCTCCGTATACACCATTGGAAAACGCTGTAGGTCTACTCACATAATCAACCCATTCCGGAGCAAAGATCCGTTCTCCATTCCACATGCCTCGATGCAGGTATAGCAGGCCAAACTTTGCCCAGTCCCGGGTATTTGCCCAGCCGTATGAAGAGCCTACATAGGTGCCGTTCAGGTCAGTTTCGATCAGCATGGAATACATGCCTGTTTTATCTATTAATTCTCTGTAAGGAAAATCCAGGTACTCCTGGTAGGTGTCGAATTGATCTCTAAGGATCCCGGACAAGAGATTCGAGGTCCCTGAGGAATAATTCCAGACCTGAGTAGGGGAGGCTATGGTCTCTTTGCCTCTTTGAACCGAACTCATATCATCTTCGAAGAAGAACATTCTGGTTGCATCCGAAATGGTACTGTAATCCTCCTCCCATTCCAGTCCGCTTTGCATTCTTAGCAGGTGATCATAACTAATTTCAGCCCTGGAATCATTTTCCCATTCGGCTACCGGGGCATTGTCCTCAAGTTCAATTTTCCCCTGATATTCCATAATCCCGTAAAGTGTGGCCAGAATACTTTTCGTCATTGACCACCCTAAAATTGGTGTTTCCGGATCAAAGCCCCTTATATACTTCTCAGCCACTATATGGTCTTTGTAAGCCACCAGAACTGTCCTGGTCTTTTGTATTTCCGGGGAAGAAAAGGCCATATGTAGTGCCCTATCGAGCTTCTGATAATCAACTTCGGGAAAAATGCTGTCCTTAGTCCCGTTATTGCCATAAGGGAAAGGTAGGCTGTCTTTTAGAATATTCCGATTCGGACGTTTCAAATCCTTTGGTAATTCCGAATCTCCATTTAATAAAACACTCCCAAGCCCCTCGCGGTATACCGCTCTTCTTTCCTTTAGGCCAAAAACGGTCGCAGTAGCATTTTTGGCCATAGGATCAACAACCACTTCCGCTACGCTGATAAGCGGTACATTATTGTCGTTTTGCGCAACTGAAACTGCCGTTCGCTTAGCAAGAAAAACACTGGACGACATGTTCTTCGCGGCATATCCTGAAATGATATCCAACTTGGGATATTGGAAAGCTAATAAGACAATGAGTAGTAAAAAAAAGATCAAGAGGACACGACTTGCTTTTTTCATATTGATGCACCTAGAATTATTGTAACTTTCCGTAACTAAGATATAAAAAGTGTATCATGTCTAACATCGGACTAATTATTCCGGAACGAAGCAGGGATATTGGGGATTTTCTGGTAGGCAGGCTCATTCCTTTCCGCAAAAAAAGGATGATCGGGCCTTTTATTTTTATAGACCATATGGGGCCGACTACCTTGGGCCCGAATAAGTATATGGATGTAGACCAACATCCTCACATAGGACTGGCAACCCTTACCTATATGCTTGAAGGTGAGATCATGCATGAAGACAGTATGGGAACTAGTCAACGTATAAGCCCGGGTTCGGTGAATTGGATGGTAGCGGGCAAAGGTGTTTCCCATACCGAACGCACACCCCCGGATCTTAGGAATGGCAATACCTTCAGAGCCCACGGTTATCAGATCTGGGTGGCCCTGCCAAAAGATAAGGAAGATGTGGATCCTGAATTTCATCATATCCCTGGTAATCAATTACCTAGATGGAATGAAGGGGATATAAGCTTTAAGCTAATTGCCGGTAGTGGATTTGGCAAGAACTCGCCGGTCCCTGTACATTCTCCCTTGTTTATGCTGGAAATCAGGAATAAAGAGCTGCAGGATCTGGACATTTCAGGGCAACTAAAGGGCGAGGTAGGTATTTGTGTTGTGGAAGGCTCGATCACAGCCTGTGATACCTTGGTAGATAAAGGGAATATTGCGGTCTCCAAGGTAGAGGATGCCTGCAATATTACCATGAATCCGAATACCCATTTATTGCTCTTTGGCGGAATGCCTTTTGAGGAGGGACGACATATTTATTGGAATTTTGTTTCTTCTGATAAGGAAAAAATAGATCGGGCAAAGTCTGCCTGGCAGGCCAGGGAGTTTCCAATGATGACAACAGATTCGACCTATGTTAAACTTCCCGGATAGCGCTAAAACGGTATTTAGGTTCCCTTTGCTAACAGGCATTGTGCTAGTCCTTATCTTTTTGATATGCTGCCGGCCCCGGCCTGCAGAAAAGGAATTCGATTGGATAGAACTAAGCGTAACGGCCTCTGCCTATAATTCCGTTTCCTGGCAGACATCAGGGCAGCCTAATCTTGCGGCCTGGGGAGATACCCTCAAACCAGGGATGCGCTGCATAGCGGTTTCCAGAGACTTAATAAGCAAGGGTTTGAGACATAATACCATGGTTAAAATTGAAGGATTAGAAGGTGTCTACCTGGTTAAAGATAAAATGCACCGCCGATGGATTAACCGGATAGATATTTATATGGGAAAAGATGTGAAAAGAGCCAGAGAATGGGGGAAACAAAAACTTAAAATACAATATGCAGTTAAAAGAGACAGCCTGTGACAAGCGCAGGATTAATATTTCTGCAACCAGCATACTTTTAGCCGTTCTTGGAATGGTTTTGATGCTATCCTGTTCCCGCACAAGAACAATAATTGACAAGCCTATCACTTTTGATGAGGAAAGGGAAAGACTTACGCTGCAATACCTCGCAGACCGCTACGGGCTGGAACAAAGTAGTCCGGAAATTGTTCCAAAGATGATCGTGCTGCATTGGACGGTCATTCCCACTTTTGAGGAGTCTTTTGAAGCTTTTGATAATGCCACTTTACCAGATTGGCGACCTGATATTCAAAACAGAAGCGGTTTAAATGTCTCTGCGCATTTTATGGTAGACCGGGATGGAACCATCTACCGTTTAATGCCCGAAACCACTATGGCTCGTCATGTTATTGGTCTGAATCACTGTGCGATCGGTATCGAAAATATCGGAGGTACGGACGACTTACCGTTAACCAAAAAGCAGCTGAAGTCTAACATCTGGCTGGTAGATTATTTGGCAGACAAATACGATATTTCCTATCTAATAGGCCACTATGAGTACACCTTATTTGAAGGGCATGAACTCTGGTTAGAAAAAGACGAAGGCTATCGAACAGTAAAGGATGACCCGGGAATAGAATTTATGGAAAGTGTTCGGAAAGCAACCAAAAGACATAATTTTAAACCACTACCAACTAAACCTAGCTTATAATGAAGGTAAGATACTCAATATTCTTTATGCTGCTTGCCCTGGCCCCGACCTTTGGTCAGACCAATGATATTACCGCTTCTTTATATGAAACCTACGAAAAGTATAAGGAACCCAGTCTGGACAAAAGGCGCGTCAAATACCGTCAAATCGTCCCATTGTTGACAGAGATTGGTCAAAAACCTGGTTTTACAGTAAAGCAGGTTGGCCGGTCTATAGAAGGAAGACCGCTCTTTTTGGTAAGTGTTGGGCAGGGGGAGACAGACGTTTTTCTTTGGTCTCAGATGCACGGTAATGAACCAACAGCGACTCTGGCAATTTTTGACATACTTAACTTTCTGAATAGTGAAGATTATAAAGAAGAAAAACAGGAAATTTTAAGCAATTTGAAACTCCATTTCCTTCCTATGCTCAATCCGGATGGGGCGGAGGTCTACAAGAGGAGGAACGCTCTGGGTATCGATATCAATAGGGATGCCTTAAGGCTTCAATCCCCTGAAGGGCAAACTTTGAAAAGAGTTCGCGATAGTCTTGAAGCCGACTTTGGGTTTAATCTTCACGATCAAAGTACTTATTATAATGCGGAACGGACAGAGAAGCCGGCCACCATCTCCTACCTCGCGCCGGCATATAACTATGAGAAGGATATCAATGAGGTAAGGGCTAACGCCATGAAAGTGATTGTGTTCATGAATAATATCATACAAAAGTATGCCCCAGGGCAAGTGGGAAGATATAATGACGATTTTGAACCCAGGGCTTTTGGGGATAACATTCAAAAATGGGGAACGAGTGCCATTCTGATTGAATCCGGTGGCTTTGCAAATGATCTCGAAAAACAGGAGATAAGAAAACTAAACTACGTTTCTATTCTCTCTGCGATCTATACGATCGCTAAAGGGAATTACAAGGATATTGCCCTGGAATCCTACGATGAGATCCCGGAAAATGATCGGAAACTGTTCGACCTTAAAATTACCGGAGTGACCTATGAACTCCTGGGTAATGACTATATTCTTGATTTGGGCATACAAAGGCCGGAGGTAGATTACGAGAACCACCTTGATTTCTGGTATAGTAGCCGGATCATGGACCAGGGAGATCTTTCTACCTATTACGGCTACCAGAATTTTGATGGTAGCGGTTATAAAATAAAGGAAGGTGCAGTATATCCGGAAACCCTTGAAGCCGTATCCGATCTGGAGAAACTCGATTTTGTGGAGCTAATGAAATCTGGTTATTTGTTCCTGAGAATGAAAGATCTACCGGAAGGCCCTAGCATTATATTCCCTATGCACCTTGTTGCCGAGAAGTACCAAATGCACGATTTCCATATAAACGTAGGGGTCAATCCAAGCTTTTTGCTGGAGAAAGACGGTAAAAATGAGTTTGCTGTGATAAACGGTTTCCTGATAAACCTAAATGAAGACAGCAAAAGAAACTGGTCTGAATTTAGCTCGAAAAAAGGAAATGCGATGATACTGCGCTAATCAGTTTTTGTCATAAAAAAACAAATGCGCCAGGAGTTTGACTCCGGCGCATATTTTTTTGCCATTTTTGGCGGCTGTTCTAGTAACCAAAACTCAGAGGGGTATCCGGACCGTACTTGATCAGAAGGATCAGCATGGTAAACAAGGTAACCACAATAGATGAGAACAAGGTTAAAACTGCGCTTTTGAACCAATTTGAGAACGGCCCTATTGCGCTCTGGCGGATAATTTCGTTAATGACATCCATAACAATTTTTTTTAATTAGACTTTTAGATAGTTTTTAGGATGTACTTAAGTTGCAATAGGTTTTTGAGGTTTGTGATAGTAAAACAGTTGCCATGACAAAAACCCTACTTTTCCGACTGCTATTTCGATGAACGGTACTTTCTATGTGAAAAGGAATGTTGCCTTAAAGTAAGATTAAATAGCTGTTAAACAGGAGGTTGGGTGGTTAGGTGGTTGGATTATTGGATCGTTAGACGGCTAGACTGTTGGACTATAAGATGGTTAGACGCTTGGACGTTTGGCTGACTAGATGATGAACTGCTTACTGTTCACTGATTACTGATTACTGATTACTGTTCACTGTTTACTGATATCATCCTCCGTAGCCTTGGCGAAGGAGGACTGTTCACTGTTTACTGATATCATCCTCCGAAGCTTTAGCGAAGTAGGACTACCAACCGAACCTACTCACATCCCCCAACGAATCCTTTGGCGTCGAATTTGGTTTGAACAGCACCTTGAAGATTTCCATCGGTAACCTGAATGGCGAGGTTATTCACTCCGCTACCATCTCGCTTGGGTGTGCAGTATTCAAAAAGGTAAAAACTGTTGGCCAACTGAGATACCCTAAATGAAATATCGTTAAAAGTGGACTCCAATTCTTCCTTATTACCTGCAAAAACGCTAAAAGTCTTCCCGATATCCGCCAGGACCTGAGTGTCAATTTCCGCACCTAGACCTATTGAAAAATAAGAGATATTACTATTGGCCTCATTCACTTTTTTAAGTGCGGAGGCTTCGGTATAGCGAGACGCCTGGTCAGTTCCATCGGTAAACAGCACCACAGAAACTGCTCCGATGGTCTCATTAGCAATATTGTCCTTGAGCAGGTCGTCCGCGATATCACTTGCTTTGATCACCGCCCCGTAAAGGTCTGTTGATGGGTCATTGCTTATGTTATCGTCAATTCCCTCTATGGCCGCTATCAGTTCTGTCTTGGATGAGGTAAGCGGATTCAAGGCATGTAGCTCATCAGCACCATCAAACCAATAGATGGCCATTTGGAATGCCGCATCTTCTATTTCAGGCATGACATTATTGATAAAACTTGTTGAAGCAGACTTTAGTTCATCCAGGCTGCTGCTCAAAACGCTATTACTTAAATCCAGAACCAGCAAGGTATTGTTGTTGAAGATCTGGGAGTTGGGAGAAATACGGGCGAGGGATTCAGAAGCTGAAATGGTGTTAAAGCAGTCGTCGTTCCTTCCTTGCTCGTAGATAGTAAACTGATTCGCGGTAAGTCCCGGAACAGGGTTACCCTGAGTGTCTGAAACCTTGAAAAATATGGAAACTTTTCCCGGAAGTTCTGTAAACTGATCCTGAATAGATAGCACCAGGTCGCTCTCACCCAGATTCAGGCAATCATCAACCGGTTGACCTTGTCCGAGGCCCCCATCGCCAAAATCAAAACTAACATCATCATCTGCGTTACCACAGGACATTACCAAAGCGAGAAAACTAAAGGTGAAGGCAATTCTAAGAAGGGATTTCATGTTCATATGGTTTTCGGTTCTCCCATCAGAACGGCCAAATCCTTCATAAATTATAGGCCGCCTCAAAAAAAATGTTAAATCTTGTTAAGAAGGCTCAGGACTTATTTTGTAATTTTCTTGTACCTATTGACATTCTTAAGAATTCGGTTGAACTATGAAGAAACTCCTTATACCATTCTGTACTCTCTTGCTTTGCCAAAACTTTCTGTTCGGTCAGCAAGTTGACATTTACGAACGCCTTGGATATCCAAAAGATAGCAAACTACTGATCATCCATGCGGACGATCTTGGAGTGACGCATTCTGAAAACATGGCCAGTATTGAGGGGCTGGAAAAAACCCCGGTGAATTCGGCCAGTATCATGGTACCTTGTCCCTGGTTTCCGGAAATAGCGGATTATGCCAGAAAGAATAGTTCCCGGGACCTGGGTGTACACTTAACGCTTAACAGTGAGTGGAACTATTACAAATGGGGTCCTGTTAGCTCAGTAGACGCAGTTCCGAGCCTGGTTAACAAGGACGGCTATTTTTATGCTTCTGTCGATAGCCTTTTGAGTGTTGGTAAAGCAGAAGAAGTAGAAATAGAATTGAGGAACCAGGTAAAAAAGGCCTATCAGTCAGGTATAGACCTCACTCATCTGGATGCGCATATGGGCGCGGCCGCAAGCAGGCCAGACTATTTAGCCGCATATATGAAAATAGGCAAAGAGTTTCAGCTACCGGTGCTGCTGGATGGAAGGATATATCAAATACAGGACCAGGGGGTCAAGGATTTGCTGGATGAGCGCACTGTGGTCATGGATAATATTCTAGGAGCGGCTCCCTCAGACTTTGACCAGGGTATGGCAGCGTACTATAAATCAGTATTAAATAATCTGTCTCCGGGATTGAACTGCCTTTTAATACATCTGGCCTATGACGATGAGGAAACGAGAGCTGTAACGGTGGATCATCCTTACTGGGGTGCAGAATGGCGGCAAGCGGATGTGGACTTTTTTTCCAGTCAGGAATGCAAGGAGCTCCTGGAGGAGCAAAATATTATTTTGGTCACATGGCGGGAACTGCGTGACAAGATCACCCGGGCGCCTTAGTACTTTAACATTTAACAAATTGTTAAAGCCCAATGTGCTGCTCGTTTTTTTGATACCTTTAAAGAGTATCTCTCTCATTAAAACACCTAAAACAACAGAATATGCCAACGTATCAATTTAAAGTCAACAACGAAAACCGCTCCGTTGACGTTAGTGAAGACACTCCCTTATTATGGGTTCTTAGGGATCATCTGGATCTCGTGGGTACCAAGTACGGCTGTGGAATTGCCCAATGTGGCTCTTGTACGGTTCACCTGGATGGGAATGCCGTTAGGAGCTGCTCACTGACCATGTCGCAGGTAGAAGGTAAGTCGGTTACCACTATAGAAGGATTGTCCGAAGATGGCAATCATCCTGTTCAGGAAGCCTGGAAGGAAGTGGATGTTCCACAGTGCGGGTATTGTCAGGCAGGTCAGATCATGACAGCATCGGCCTTTCTGGAAAAGAATCCTAACCCTAGCCCGGAGGATATCAAAAGTGCAATGCACGGCAACATATGCAGATGTGCCACTTACAACAGGATCTATCGCGCAGTGGAAATAGCTGCAGAAAAAATGGGCTAAAAATCAATCAACAAAAGAAACATGTCAACTAACATAACATCCTCAAAATTTAGTAGAAGAGCTTTTATGCGAACCAGTTCACTGGCTGGCGGGGGGCTCCTAATCGGGTTTAACCTCTTTCAGGCCTGTAAACCCAAAGCGGCTCCGCCTATCGATCTTGCCGAGCTGAACTACAATGACTTTAACGCATTCATAAAAATTGCGGACAATGGTGCGGTGACCATTTTTTCTCCCAATCCGGAAATCGGGCAGGGGGTAAAAACATCCATGCCAATGATCATCGCCGAAGAATTAGATGTATCCTGGGACAAAGTGAACGTTGTACAGGGTATCCTGGATAACGAAAACTACACCCGACAGGTAGCCGGGGGAAGCCAGTCCATTCGTTTTGGTTGGGAAGCCTTAAGACAAACGGGTGCTACGGCTAAGCAAATGCTTATCAACGCGGCTGCGGCCCGCTGGGGGGTAGATGCTTCCGAATGTACGGCCAGCGAAGGAGTGATCACAAATTCCAAGGGCGAAACCCTGGGTTATGGTGACGTGGTTAACGATGCTGCGGCACTGGAAGTTCCAGAGGAGGTTGCTCTGAAAGAAGTTAAGGACTTTAAGCTTATCGGTACGGATGTCGGTAATGTGGATATCGATAAGATCGTAACCGGAGAGCCATTGTTCGGGTTGGACTATAAGGCCGATGGGATGGTATATGCAGCAGTGGTCAGGCCAACTACCTTTGGTAAAAAGCTAGTGTCTTATGATGACGCCGCGGCCAAAGCGATGCCGGGAGTTATAGATGTAGTGAAAATTGGAGCCAAAGTACGAAGCCTGCTTGAAAAAGATCCAGGATTTTCCAGTAAGATATCCACTAGTGATAAGGTTGCCGTAATTGCAAAAACTACATGGCAGGCGATGAAGGCCAAAGAGGCGATTAAAGCGGAGTGGGAGGACGATGGTACTATAGATAGCACTGAAGAAATGGATAAGGCGCTGACCGGATTACTGGATGGTAACAGGTTTGAGAACTTGCGAAAAGACGGTAATGTATCCCGCGCTTTTGCGCAGGCTGATAAGGTTCTTGAGCGTACCTATGAGTCGCCCTTTTTACCCCATAACTGTATGGAACCCATGAATTTCTATGCCAATGTTACCCCGGAAAAGGTACACCTGGTAGGACCTATACAGACCCCTGCCTGGAAGGCCGGATTGGTAGCCGCCATGTTGGAACGGGATCCTTCGGAAATTCATTTGGAAATGACACGTCAGGGTGGAGGATTCGGAAGAAGGCTTTTCGGGGATTTCGTGATCGAAGCAGCTGAAATCGCGGATGCCATTAAGAAGCCCGTTAAGGTAGTGTATAGCAGAGAGGACGACATGATGGACGGGATCTACAGACCAGCTATCAAGTACCGCATAAAGGCTGGTGTAAAAGATGGAAAAGTAACTGCTTACCATCTGAAAGAAGCCGCGATCAATGACAATATGTATGATCTGATACCCAATTTCTTTCCTGCCGGAGCCATAGAGAACTATCAGGTAGACGTTGCCAAGTATCAGAGTAAGATAACTACAGGAGCCTGGAGGGCACCATATACCAATTTCCTTGCCTTTGCAGAACAGAGCTTCTTTGATGAGTTGGCCGAGATGATGGAGGTGGATCGGGTTCAATTACGCCTGGACCTGTTGCAGAAGGTAAAAGGTACTGAAGACGAAAGAATTCAATATTCCCCTGAAAGAATGGAGGAAGTCATTAAAGTGGCGGTTGAGAAATCAGGTTGGGGAACCAAACCGGAAGGTGTTTACCAGGGATTCGTGAATTATTACTGCCATAACAGCCACGTGGCTGAAGTCGCAGATGTAGAAATTGAAGATGGATCCCCTGTAGTTAAGAAGATTACCTGCGTAGTGGATTGCGGAATCGTAGTGAATCCATTAGGGGCCAAAAATCAGGCAGAAGGTGGAGTTATTGACGGCATCGGACATTCCATGTACGGGGATTACGCGTTTAAGGACGGGACCCCTATGGCAGCTAATTTTGACAAGTACCGATTGATTCGAATGAAAGAAGCGCCGGTAGTTGAGGTCCACTTCCTCAAGAATGAATATTCGCCTACCGGATTAGGAGAACCTACGCTTCCACCTGCAGGAGGAGCTATAGCCAATGCCTTCAAGGCAGCGACCGGAAAGCGTTTGTACAATCAGCCATTTAGCAAATATCCAGAACTGTTAACGGTTCCGGAAAAAGAAATCATAGGATAAATATGACCGTATTACTTTTTGGCATTACCAAGGACATTGTGGGTAGCTCCACACTGTCCTTGCCTGTTTCCAGCACTTCTCGATTACGAACTGTAGGGGAGTTGAAGGACTATCTCAGCAGTACCTATCCAAGGCTGAGAAACCTTAGCTCCTTAGCTGTTGCAGTAAACAATTCTTATGCTGAGGATAGTGATAAAATTGATAATTTTGACGAGATTGCGCTTATTCCACCAGTAAGTGGGGGATAATTTTATAAAGGCATAATTTACCGGGATACACTATGTTGATCGACAATCACAACAGACAAATAAATTACCTCCGACTTGCGGTTACGGACCGCTGTAACCTGCGCTGTAACTACTGTATGCCTTCCGAGGGGATCAATTTTGAAAAGCGAGAAAAGTTACTGAGTATTGATGAACTCTCCGAGCTCGCGGCCATACTGGTAGAGCAGGGTATAGATAAGATCCGTATAACCGGGGGAGAACCATTTGTGAGGAAGGACCTGATCGTGCTCCTAAGGAAACTCGCGGCACTTGAGGGTCTCAAAGATATCTCCGTTACCACCAATGCTACCCTGATAGGGCCTTATATTGATGAGCTTAAGGAGCTGGGGATCATGAACGTGAACGTGAGTTTGGATGCTATCAATAAAGAAACCTTCAAAAGCGTAACGCGGAGGGACCTTTATGATACAGTCTACGGGAATTTAACCAGATTGATCTCCGAAGGCTTTAACGTTCGCATCAATTTTATCGCCCTGGAGAATCAGAATACCCAGGATATTATTCCCATGCTGGAACTCATGAAACACTATCCGGTTTCCGTTCGTTTTTTAGAAGAAATGCCGTTTAATGGTGGAAGTAAGAATTTTACAGCTATCACCTGGGATTACAAGCGTATACTGGAGCACATCCGTTCTGCCTATCCTGATTTCAAGAAATTAGTTTCTCCAAAGACCTCTACTTCAATAAATTATCAAATCAATGGACATAAGAGTACCTTTGGTTTAATCCCATCATTCAGTCGAACTTTCTGCGGCAGTTGCAATCGCCTTAGGATTACGGCCACCGGCGATGTGATCACCTGTTTGTACGGCAAACCAGTGACGAATCTTAGGGATATTATGCGTTCACCGGCGTCCACTGAAAACGTAAAAGAGGCGATTTTGAAGGCAATCGGCAGTAGGGCCAGAACAGGATTTGAGGCTCAGCAAAACCACAATGCCGTATTCGAAAATTCAATGACCTCCATAGGAGGTTAATTCTGCTCAGATGAATAACACTAAGCTATATGGCCTGGTACTCTGCGGAGGTAAAAGCACACGGATGGGTGAAGACAAGGGAAACCTTCGTTATCACCAACTTCCACAGCAGGAACATCTTTTCCATTTGTTGGATCAACTCTGTGATCGTACTTTCTACAGTCTCCGCGAAGAACAGCGGGCAGATTTTCCTGAAGGAGCGAACCTCATTGTAGATGCGGATAAATATCGCGGCCCATTTAATGGAATGCTAAGTGCCAGGAAACAACACCCAGAGGTGGCCTGGCTCGTTGTTGCCTGCGATATTCCGCTGATCAACAAGGAGGCACTGACACAACTGGTAGAAGCCAGGGACAGTTCAAAGTACGCTACGGCCTTTGCAACAAGACAAAGTGGCTTACCCGAACCATTGGCGGCAATTTGGGAGCCAAAGGCTTTACTGCAGTCAGAACGGTATCTTGACAATGGTGACAGTACCTGCCCCAGGAAGTTTTTGATCAATTCGGATATCAAATTGGTCTTCCCCTTAGACGATGAAGTGCTGCTGAATGCCAACTCTAAGGAAGACTACGAGCAGGTGCTTCTTAAATTGGGCAAAGTATGACAGAAGAACGGTACAACAGGCAGATCACCCTAAAGGATTTTGGTCCGAAAGCCCAAAAGACCCTTGGAGGATCCAGCGTCCTGGTTGTGGGGCTCGGAGGCCTTGGTGTTCCGGTATTGCAATACCTGAACGCCATGGGCGTAGGCTCCCTTGGGCTAATAGATCAGGATACCGTTGAACTGGCCAACCTGCAAAGGCAAGTGCTCTACTCCGAAGAAGATCTCGGCAGGCCAAAACTCCAGGTGGCTCTTCAAAAGCTAAAGGCTCAAAACTCCGAAACTAATTTCCATACCTACGATAGTTTTCTGGTCCGCGAAAATGCGCTGGAAATCATTGAGAATTACGATGTTGTTGTGGATGCAACGGATAATTTTGCCACACGCTACCTGATTAACGACTGCTGTGTAATGCTCAATAAACCCTTCGTTTATGGTGCACTGCACGGATTTGAAGGGCAGGTGTCCGTATTCAATTACAAGGGTGGGCCAAGCTATCGCTGCCTGTTCCCCGATCCTCCGGCAAATAATGAGATCCCAAATTGTGATGACAATGGGATTTTAGGAGTTGTCCCTGGTATTGTCGGAAACCTGCAAGCCCTGGAAACCGTCAAAGTATTGACTGGAGTAGGGGAGGTCTTATCCGGGCAGTTATTGTTGTTTAATGGCTTAAATCAATCCTTTCAGAAGATCCGATTTAAACCTAAAGAAGAAAACCTGAAGATTTCCGCCCTGGAGGAAACTTACGATATCCCGATTTGCCATACGGTTCCGACAGTGTCCTCCGAGGAACTCAAAAAACTTCTGGATGGGTCAAAGTTCATACAGCTTATTGATGTTAGAAGCTTCATGGAGTTTGATGATTACCACCTTCAGGGATCACATAATATCCCCATCGACGAATTGGAAAACAGGTTAATGGAAATAGATTTTGATCATGAGATATATTTTCTCTGCCAATCCGGGAAGCGCAGTGAAGTAGCCGCCAGGATAGCCCTTTCCCAATATCCTTCCGCAGCTGTTTTCCATATATCAGGAGGGCTGAACAGGTATTCTGCGGTATTCTCGTAATTGGGATAATCTGTTGGATAATTAGATGGTTGGATTGTTGGACGATTAGATGGCTGGACTGCTGGAGTGATAGAAGGTTGGATTATTAGATTTTTACAATTTTACAGTTTCACAGTTTCACAGTTTCACATTTCCACATTGGTACATTGGATTGCTAGACGGTTGGATTGTTCGACTGCTGGATAATTAGACGGCCAGATCTTTAGACTGTTGTATTTTTGGATTACCTCGTTTTCAAATCCTCAAATCCTCAAACCTTCAAATTTCCTCATTGATTCATTGATACATTAAAAAACTTGTCTGTAATGCAGAAAAGGGTATACTTCCCCTTTTTTGAAGAGGGTTTTGTTTTGAGGTAGGATCAAAAAGCCATCCGCATTCACCAGGTTGGCAAAATCTCCTGAACCATTACCGGGAAGGGGTAGCGCTGCCAGTGTTCCGTCTGTCTGGCTTTCCAGTTTAGCCTCTAAAAAGTAAACAAGGTCCGGTTTAAAACTGATCTCGTCAAGAAGTTTTACGTACTGAAAATTTAAATTTAAGCCCAGCGAGCTTCTTAACCAGTACTGAAAATACACGTACAGGCATACAAAAGAGGACACCGGGTTTCCTGGAAGCGCAAAGATCTTTGCTCCTGTAAGAGCTGTTCCAAACCAAAAGGGTTTTCCAGGGCGCTGCTGTACTTTATGAAAGAGCCTTTTAACCTGCAGGGCCTCTAAAACCTCAGGTAAAAAGTCGTATTTCCCTTTAGAAACCCCACCGGTAAAGAACAATATCTGATGTGATTTCAAATATTTGGCGATTACTCTTTCCATCTCAGATTTCTCATCCGGCAGATGCTGCAATTCACTTTGTATCCCCCATTCTTTGAGGGTATTGCGGATGCCGTAAACGTTGGATCTTCTGATTTGGTGGATCTCTGGAGATTCGTCTACATCCACAAGTTCGTCCCCGGTCGAAAAAATAACGGCATCGGGAAGTTTTTTCACCAATAGGGAGGGTTTACCAACAGCTGCCGCAATATTGATCTCCGCACTGCTAAGCTGCCTTCCCTTTTTTACCATCAAGGCTCCCTGAGCCCTATCAGAACCTTTAAAATGGATGCTTTGTCTATGCGTTATCGTTTCTGACTGAAGATGTGCCACACCATTTTGGATCGACAGGTCTTCGTACCGGATTACGGTATCCGCTTTTTCCGGAACAATCGTACCGGTCATGACTTCTATACAATTATCAGGGTTTTGCAATACCAGTTGTGGACTTCCTGCGGGAGATATAGCCTCAATCTTAAATTGACGCCTTCCTGATTCAAAGGAGCTAAATGAGATGGCTATTCCATCCATGGTAACCCTGTCAAAAGGTGGGAAATCGCGATCCGCATGCAGGTCTTCCGCCAGATATGCTCCCACGCAGTCTTTTAATGCCTTGCTTTCAGTAGGGAAGTCTTCTATTTGACTTTCCAACAGCTCCAGCGCCCGTTGATATGTGATGAAAATGTTATCCATTTTAGAGCTGATGAATATAGCAAATTTTAGGTATCTTAGAGCATATGGCTGACAATACTATAGGTTGGTGAATCGGCAGCTAATTAGAATTTAATATGTGCGCATGAGAGAGATAAAATCCATTCTTAAACTTTTTGATTCAGGAGGCTTTAGTGGAGAAAAAGCGGCCATTGCCCAGGTGGTCCGTGTACAGGATTCTTCCTATCGCAGGGAAGGAGCAAGGATGATCGTTTTTGAATCCGGTATTTTTGAAGGAGGCATTAGTGGAGGTTGCCTGGAGGGTGACGCACTCAAGCGATCACAAATAGCCATTCTTAAAGGACAACCCTCAGTGGTTACCTATGACACTTCCAAGGAAAAGGAAATTGGGGTAGGGCTTGGATGCAACGGGCTTATAGAAGTACTTATTACCCCTATAGATGAGAATCCTTCAGCGATAGAAATGCTTCGTAAATGTGCGGAAGATCGCAGGCATCATTGCCTTGTAACCGTAGTGGCTATATCAGAAGAACATCCTTCCCTCAACCTGGGAAACAGTTTCTACTATCAGGCAGATACCTCGGAACTCGTGGGATGCCCGGAAGCATCTTTTGCCCAATTCGCAACGGCCGAGGCCCAGGATGTTCTTAGCAAACGAAAATCACGAATAATAGATTATGAAATGGAGGGTCAGCAAGTGAGGGCCTTTGTAGAATACATACCTCCCCAATACCATCTGGCGATCTATGGTGATAACTACGATGTTTATCCTATGATAGCTCAGGCTCAGGTTATGGATTGGGAAGTGAGCCTGGTCGGCAATATTCAAAAATTGGACAGTAAAAAACTCAGGTCTGTAAAACATCTATATCCCAAAGATGCTGCTGAGCGGCCTGAAATAGATGATCGAACAGCAATACTACTTATGGCGCACGACTTTAAGGCGGACCGCGATAACCTGGAAGAGCTGTTGAAATCCGAAGCGCCTTATATTGGTTCCTTAGGCCCCAGAAAGCGTTTTCTTAAGATTTTGGGAGAATTTGAAGATAGAGACATACACATTTCTGAGCAGGAAATGGATCGGATTTACGCGCCTTGCGGACTGGAAATCGGTGCGAATTCACCCGAAGAAATAGCTGCAAGTGTATTTGCTGAAATCCTAAGTGTATTCTCGGGGAAAGAAGGAGGGATGCTTAGAAATAAAAAGGGGCCTATTCATGCCAGGGTGTGAAGTTTAAGCGTAAGTTCAAGATTTAAGGTTTTGAATTTTGGATTGTTGGACGCTTGGAAGGATAGACGTTTAGACTGTTGGACGGTTAGACGTTTGGATGTTTAGATGGTTGGACGGAAAGACGTTTAGACGGTTAGACTGCCAGATGGTCGGACGGTTAGATAATTGGATTGTTAGACTGCCAGATGGCTAGACGAGTAGATAGTTTGCTAAGCAACTGTTCACTGCTTACTGTTCACTGTTTACTGTTTACTGTTAACTTAGGTGTGCGCACTGCCAACTGCTAACTGCCCACTGATCTCATCCTCCATAACCTTGGCGAAGGAGGACTGTTCACTGTTTACTGATTACTGTTCACTGATTACTGTTCGCCCCCGTGAACCCTCACCTCCTGACCCATAGAATATTATTCTCGCGTTGTTTTGCGATCTCCCTGGAGACGATATCCACAGCCTCATCTACATGTTCTTCCGTTGTGAATCGTCCAAGGCTGAACCTAAGGGAAGCATAGGCCATATCGCGAGCTACTCCCATGGCGGTTAGCACGTGCGAAGGTTCTACCGAAGCTGAATTACAGGCGGATCCGTTGGAAACCGCAAGGTATGGGCTAAGGGCTCGTAGCAGATTTTCTCCATCGACAAACTGAAACGAGATATTGGAAGTATTTGGCAGGCGTTCTGCCTCCTTGCCGTTCACTGTTGATAATTCGATTGAACTGATACCTTTTTCCAAACGGTCCCTTAGGCTTTTCATCCTCCCGGTATCTTGTTCAAGTAGCTGCTGAGCCAGTAATGTGGCACTTGCAAGACCAATAATTCCCGGGGTGTTCAGCGTACCACCTCTGAGACCGCCTTGCTGACCACCTCCCTGTATAAAACTTGTAAACACCTCTTTTGTGGTAGCCTCCCTGGCATAAACCATTCCCACACCCTTGGGGCCATATAGCTTGTGGGCGGAAAAACAGGCGAAGTCTACGGATTCAAAAACTTCTGCTAGCGGAATCTTACCCAGGGCTTGAGTGGTGTCTGAAAAAAGCAGGATTTGGTGTTTGCCACACAGCTCCCCCAACTCCCTTAGAGGTTGTATAACTCCAGTCTCATTGTTGGCATATAAGGTAGCGATCAGTATGGTCTTATCCGTTATGGCTTGTTCATAATGGTCAATGGGGATGAGTCCATTGCGGTCCACATCGAGATAGGTCACCTCGATACCGTCTTTTTCCAATTCCTTACAGGTATCCAGGACCGCCTTGTGTTCTGCTTTGGTAGTAATGATATGGTTTCCAGACGCTTTTTTCGCCTTACAGACTCCTTTGATGACCATATTGATGCTTTCCGTAGCCCCTGAAGTATAGATCAGTTCATCCCCTGATACCCCCAGAGAACCAGCGATACTTTCGGTGGCTTCCTCTATGGCGTTTTTGGCCAGCCATCCATAAGGATGGTGACTACTGGAAGCATTGCCAAAGTCTTCTTTAAAAAAAGGGAGCATAGCCTCAAGAACCTTTTCGTCACAGGGGGTTGTAGCATTATAATCGAAATATAACTGGCGATACATGGGCTTGCGGATCTCTGGATTAAAGTTAAGGAAATATCTTTTGGATTTTGTGTTCCACTTCTGTTAAAGCAAACCGCTTTCCTCGTCTGCTAAACCTGAAATTGGACAGAACCTGAAAAAAGAATACCTTTAAGAAAATCGTAAATTAAACCGTGTAAAACGGTTTGAGCTAATTCTCAAATCTCTTAACTCATCACAAGTATTTATGAAAACTTCCCTGGAAAAATCTTTTGAAGTGCCCCAGCAATTGCCCCTGGTTTGGGAACACCTGATAGACCCCGCCAAAGTCATGGAATGTGTCCCCGGAGTGCAGATTGGTGATAAAATAGAAGAAAATAAATACAATGCCACTGTTGGACTAAAACTAGGGCCAATAGGAGCCCAGTACAAAGCCAAGGTAAGTTATGAGTCCATCGATGAGGAAAATAGAAAGATCATACTGCAGGGCAACGGGGTAGACAAAAGAGGTAATGGAAATGCTCAGATGGACATGACCATGACCGTTAGCGAAAACCCGGACGGCGGTTCTAATTTACAGGCGATTATGGAAGTAAGTATCAGTGGTAAGATAGCCCAATTCGGATCGCGTCTTGTCCAAAGCGTTTCCAACCAGCTATACAAGCAATTCGTCAGCAATTTTAAAAAACGCCTTGAGGAAGCCGAGCAATCCTGATGAAAGCAGATAAGATATGAATGCTGCTATAATAATCCTCGCAGCCGGGAGTTCCAAACGAATGGGTCGTCCTAAACAATTACTTCCATGGAAGGACACCAACCTTTTAGGGCATGCTATAGACAACGCACGGAAATCGGAAGTTAAGCAAGTTTATGTGGTATTAGGAGCAAATGCGGAAACGATAAAAGGATCTGTCCGGGACGAAGAAGTACAACTGACCGTTAACCCGAATTGGGCCAAAGGTATGGGAAGTTCCATCTCCAGGGGTATGGCAAAAGCGTTGAAAAGCGAAACCAAATGGGATGCCGTATTGATCATGCTCTCAGATCAGCCCATGATATCGGCGGATTACCTGGACAAACTAATACACACTTTTAAAGAAAAGAATTCGGGTATAATTGCGACGAAATACCCAAAAGGAATGGGTGTGCCGGCAGTTTTCAGCCAAAAATATTTTCCACATCTCCTTAAGCTGGAAGCGGATAAGGGTGCTAAATCAATTATTTTACAAAACAGCCAGGACACTTTTGCCCTGGATTCAGGAGATCTTCACCTGGATATTGATACTCCCGAGGACTACCGGAATCTTCAAAGCCTTTAAGTTCCGCGCTAACGAATGCATTTCATCGAAAATACGATTCATTTCAAATAATCGTTATTATTCTGGTTAAACCTTTGAACTTCAGTCAAGTCAAAGTATAAAAATTATGTCCCATGAAAACGACTGGAAAGAAAAACATTGTAATTCTGCTTAACCTACTCTTGTTTAGTGTTATAAGCGCAACGGCCCAGGATGTCACTACGGTTGACGCGGCCAGTGAAGAAATTAGTGAAAACCTCGACCTGGAGGCAGTGGCTTCCCTTTTCGGAGATGCCAAAGACCTGGAAGAGTTCGAACAGAAGTTGAACGATCCGGAGATCCAGATCTCGAATCTGGATTTGAACGAAGATGAATACGTAGACTATCTAAGGGTGGTTGAAACTGCAGAGAATGACACCCATCTGATTGCAATTCAAGCTGTTCTTGGAGATGATATTTTCCAGGATGTAGCTACCATTGAGGTGGAAAAAAACGCGGATGGTGAGGCGCAGGTTCAGGTTGTAGGAGATGTATACCTGTACGGTCCGGACTATATAGTAGAGCCTGTTTATGTTTACAGACCTGTGATCTTCTCCATATTCTGGAGGCCATTTTACAGGCCTTACCGCTCTGTTTTTTACTGGGGATACTATCCCAGGTACTTCAGGAAATGGAGGCCGTTTCATGTTCATACGTACCGAAGAAACGTACATGTACACATCAACGTACGGCATACTTATCACAGAACCAGTTTGAGGTATAGCAGTACCGCTGTTCGTATTCATACCAATGTAAGACGGAACGATTATGCCGTAAGATATCCCAACAGGTCTTACAATGCCAGAGTGGCTGGTGTAAACAAAGCTAACGGTACAAAGAAAAGGGCGGTAGGTGTAAACCAGGCCGATGGGGATAAATACCGAGCGGCTGGTGTAAACAAAGCCAATGGGACAAAGAAAAGAGCAGCAGGCGTTAATAAGGCCGATGGTACCAAAAAGCGTGTCGCTGGCGTTAACCAGGCAGATGGAGATAAATACCGAGCTGCTGGTGTAAAGAAAGCGGACGGAACTACCAAAAAGGTGGCTGGGGTTAACAAGGCAAACGGAACCAAGAAACGTGTAGCTTCTGTCTCTAATCCCGACGGCAGTAAAAAGACCGTTGCAGTAAAAACAAAGGCAGATGGTTCTAAAAGAGCAGTTGCTGTTAACAAGAATGCGGACGGTTCCAGAACGGTAAAGACAGCGGGTAAGAAAAGTACGAGGGGGAAAAACAATGCGAGGTCCAAAACCAAGAAAAAAAGTAGATCCGCCAATAAGAAAAAGAAAAGCTAATAGGTATTATAACCATTAATTCACCCCGATCCCTGGCAGGTTCGGGGTTTTTTATTTTATGCCTTGAATTTTACGAAACATTTGCGATTCCATAGCCGAAATAGTAGTACATTCAGGTTTTAAAACCGCAAGATCCCATGTCCCTTAAACAAAGTATAACAATCCTAGGCCTGTCTGTTCTTTCCTTAGTTCAAACTGCAGCCCAGGAAATGAGTTTTGAAGAATACAATCCCGTATCCACCTTGGTTGTGCCATCTCACGAAGTACCCAGGGCAAAATTCCCCTTTATAGATATTCACAGCCATCAGTTTAGGATGGCCTCTCAGGATCTATCCAGGCTGGTCGCGGATATGGATAAGCTAAATATGGCCGTTATGGTAAATCTAAGCGGTGGTTCGGGGGAAGGGCTTAAAGCAGCTCTGACAAACGTAAAAGAGCATTATCCCAACCGCTTTGTGGTTTTTGCCAACGTCAATTTTGATGGCGCCGGAGGAGCTGATTGGGCGAAAAATGCGGTAAGTCAACTAGAGCAGGACGTCAGGAACGGAGCAAAGGGACTTAAGGTCTACAAAAGCCTGGGATTGCGAAACAAAGATGTTGATGGTAAAAGACTGGCGGTGGATGATCCAAGGTTAGATCCAATATGGGCCAAATGTGGTGAATTAGGCATTCCGGTGTTGATCCATTCTGCCGATCCAAAATCGTTTTGGGACCCTATGGACAGTGAAAATGAGCGATGGCTCGAGCTTAAGACCAGGCCAAGGCGTAAGCGTTCTGACACGGATCCGGCTCCCTGGCAGCAGATCATAGATGAACAACACCGCATGTTCAAAAAGCATCCCAATACCAACTTCATCAATGCACATATGGGCTGGTATGCCAACGATCTTGGAAAACTGAGCGAACTTATGGATCAAATACCCAATATGTATGTGGGTATAGCCGCAGTCATTGCAGAACTTGGAAGGCAACCCAGGAATGCCCGGGAGTTCTTTCTAAAGTATCAGGACAGGATACTATTCGGTAAAGACAGCTGGAAGCCCGAAGAATTCCCTACTTACTTCAGGGTATTGGAGACGGATGACGAATACTTTCCATATCACAAGAAGTACCACGCCTTTTGGTCTATGTACGGCATGAATCTTCCCGATGAAGTACTCAAAAAGGTTTATTACCAAAATGCCGGCAAACTGTTACCCGGACTGGACCTTTCCCTTTTTAGCACCAGGTAATTTCCGGATGGAATACATAAAATAATTTAGCTGGTTGTGATTTTTTCCTCAATTTGAACACTAATAGGGAAAAGGCGGCCTGCATAAATGACCAAAGAGCAGAAATTCACCGAGCTGATAAAGGACAATGAGGGTGTAATCTTTAAGATCACCACGGTATATACCAACAACGAGAGTGATCAGAAAGATCTGTATCAGGATATTGTGTACCAGTTGTGGAAATCCTTTGACAGCTTCAGGAACGAGTCCAAGATCAGTACGTGGATGTACAGGGTAGCTCTAAATACCGCTATTTCTCACCTCAGAAGCCGTAAGAAACAGCCTGGTGGTTCAGGAATTGATAAGATAGTGCAGCGCGCTACCGAAAATGAGGATCAGGAATTTGAAGATCGCCTTAAGATCCTATACGCCCAAATTCAAAAACTGAACGTACTGGAAAAAGGTTTAATGTTACTGCTGTTGGAGGGTAAGAAGTATCAGGAGATAGCCGAAATTACCGGACTTACCGAATCTAATGTCGGTACCAGGATTTCCCGGATCAAACAAAAACTAAAGTCCCGCATACTTAAAAGTTAAATCGATGGAACTGGAAGAACTAAAGAACTTGTGGACAGAACTGAGCGATGAGTTGGAGAAACAAAAAAACCTAACCGATAAAATCATTATGAATATGACACAACAACGTTATACCAATAAATTTGAAAAGATCACCCGATATGAATCCGTCGGAGCTGTAATTTGCTTTTTAGTAGCTATAGGTATTCTGTGGAAATTTGAAGAACTGGACACCTGGTATCTAAAATTGTGCGGTGGTATAACTCTGGCATTCCTTCTAATCATGCCGGTTTTGGTACTAAGGGCGATCCATCAGATCAAAAAGCTCAATATATTGGAGCTAAACTACAGGGACACCATTGTGGCATTTGAAAAAGCGAGGAATCACCTTTTAATGATCCAACAATTTGGAATTTATCTGAGTTTTGTCTTATTTTTTACCACCATACCGGTAGCTTCAAAGTTGTTATCGAACAAGGACTTTTTCATTATGGAAAAAGAATTCTCACTTTATGTCCTTATTGGGGTAGTAATGGTTTTCCTGTACTTCTTTGCACGATGGGGCTATCGGAGTTATAAAAAAATTACAAATTCTGCCGAAAATATCCTGAATGAACTTGATAACGGGGTTTGAACCGTTAGATAGCCTTAGGCTGGATCCGGTGGCCACATTTAGATTGCATGAGTACAAGCGGTTATTCCGGGACACCCCTGGCCCGTAAATTAGGTATTAAAGAAGGCTACGATGTTTACTTCATCAACCTCCCGGAACATTATTTCATGCTTTTTGATATACTGCCCGAGGTGAATGTCATAGAAGATCCTTCTGTAGAAAGCCTGGATTTTATTCACCTTTTCTGCACAGAAAGGGCCGCATTTGAAAAGCATGCTTTAAGAGTAAAGCCATTTCTGAAGAAAAATGGGATGTTATGGGTCAGTTGGCCCAAGGGTAGTTCAAGTATTCCTACGGATCTGGCGCGCGATCCTATCCGCAATTACCTGCTCGAGAACGGATTGGTTGATGTAAAGGTATGCTCGGTAGATGAAGATTGGAGTGGACTCAAATTCATGTATCGAATAAAAGACAGGAAATAATGATAAATTACCTTAATGCCCTCTCCATCCTGCTGTTGGGATTTAAATAATCAGAATGGCTCATATCGCGATAATCACTTCAGGTTCCATAGGTTTTCTCAATGCGAGTTTCGAGCTAATGTCCCGTTTACAAGAAGAAGGTCATCAGCTAACCTGCCTCAGTTGCCTGGATGTGAGGTCCAGGGTGGAAGAGCAGGGTTTTCCTTATATGCAGCTCCCCGAGATCAACTTTTATCCTGTTCTTAAAGGCCCGGACGGAAAAGAGGCCAAAGGCTGGAAAGCCAGGTTCAGGCTCCATCTGAAGCGTTCAAAATACCTGAGTGAGCAGGGGAGGGAGCTACTGGGGCTGGACGAGTTTAAATCGAAACTACAGCAACTACATCCTGATTTTGCCCTGGTGAATATGGAGCTGCATGAGGCCATCTTTACACTGATGGATTTAAAGATCCCGTTCAAACTTCTGAGTTCCTGGTATAATTTCTACAGAATAAAAGGCCTGCCTCCTATAAGACGTTTGATCATTCCCGGCCAGGGGTTCCAGGGAAGCGCCCCGGGTATAGCTCACGGTTGGGCCTTCGTCAAGGCCAAGATCTACGGTAGATACCTCTTTGACATGCTGCAATTCCGAAATTACAGAAGAGTTCTCTTAAAAAAATATGCCAGGCAACTAGGTTATCCGACAGCAAACCTGATCCACCGGAATTTCCCTTCGATTTACATCCATAAAAGGCTTCCAATACTGACAATGACCTTAAAGGAATTGGAATTTCCACACGACTCTCCGGATCGCTTTAGCTATTTGGGACCGATGGTATTTGAAAAGCGGCAGGACAAAGTCTCTCCGGAGACCCAGGAAAAATTACGGCACATCTTCGAGCGTAAAAAAGCTTCGGGTTCCCGGCTCATTTATTGTTCTGTTAGCTCAAACAAACGGGCAGACGCTGACTTTTTGAAAAATGTTATAGAAGCTGTGAGAGGCGTGAAAAGTTGGCTCTTGGTGATGACAACAGGAGGAAAGATCCCGGAATCCTTTTCTAAAGACCTTCCGGATAACGTCTATGTGTTTAACTGGCTGCCCCAATTGCAGGTGCTGAAGGAAGCTGATTGCAGTATTAACCACGGCGGTGGACATGCCATCAGTGAGTGTATCCATTTTTCTGTACCCATGTTGATCTTTTCCGGCGGGGAATACGATCAGAATGGTTGCGCTGCGCGAATTAGCTATCACGGCTTAGGGATTCTCGGGGATACGAAGCAGGACGATGCTAACGCCATCCAACAAAAAATCGAAGAAATACTTCAGAATAAAAAATATCAGGAGAAGATGGAGCAGATGAACCTGCTTTATAAGCAGTATAGATCCAGGACATTGAGCCCACTGATCTTGTCCGAATGATGTTTGAGGATTCAGAATTTATAAGAAAGTGGACTCCCACGGCTTAAAGCGGATCTCAGTTTCCCTGTCCCTGATGGCCACTGCGGCCAGGTGTTCCTCATCCAGCCTGTGTGAACGCATTTGCCAGTGAACTCTTTCGTCAGCCTCCCACAAGGTTTCCAATAGTTCGGCTTCCTGATCATCTTCCATTGAGACTGCAAAAGCGTCCAGAGGAAAACTCAAACCCGTTCCCAGGGCTTTTATGATGGCTTCTTTGCGCGTCCAACATCTGTAAAAAGCCGGGATCTGTTCATTTTTTGGGAATTTACCCAATCTTTCTACCTCTTTGGACGAGAAGAAATTCTGAGCAATGGAAAGCGGTTGCAGTTCCGGATTGAGAAATTCAACATCCACCCCAATTTCGGTATCCCGATGAAAGCCCAGTACCGCATAGGATCCGGAATGCCCCACATTGAATTGGATGGAGTGATTTCCGTGAAGTGAGGGTTTCTGATAGGCGCTGTATTCAAATTCAACAGCCTCGGGATCTGTGTTTAAATATTTACCCAACAATGTGCGTAGTACTCCTCGGGTAAGTATAAAGCGATGTTGGTCTTTGGTAAATTTAAATTTTTCTGATCGTTCTACTTCTGCTTGGGATAGTGTGCTCTTGAGTAAATCTAAATGAGGCAGGGCATCATTAAAGGGCAGTATCCAGATGATTGCTATGTTTCGTTCTAGATCACTAAGCACCACGAAAACAGTTTTAGGAATTCCTTTCCAGAATACACTCTTCTATCTTTTTGGCAACGTATGGAACGTCGGATTTTTCAAATAGGGTCCTGTGATTGCCCTTAGTATGCAATACTTTAATATCCGCGTCGATCTCCTCTTTCCAGGAATTCAGGATCATGGTATTTATCCTTTCGTCCGGTTTGTTGGTAAGTATCAATGAAATTCCTGTATTGTGAGGCTTCCAATCGTAAGCTAAACAAACTTTAACGAGATTGGTTCTGAGCTTTTCCAGGGCCTTTTGATCATCGTTGCCAAACCATTTGATAAGTGTTGGACGGATCATCCAGATCCGGTCTTCTATCATAAATCGAATGGTTTTAAACGGATTCCTGAAGAAGCGCTTTATAAAGCCTGACACCCTTAGCTTAAGCCGGTCCGGCGAATTCAGGCTCCAGGGCCGTACCATGGTATCCACAACGATCAGATTGTAATCCAGGCCTTGCCGCTTCATTTGTATGGCCATTTCATGACCCACTGCGGCACTGAAACAATATACCATCACATTATAGGGGCCAACAGGCTGTACGGATCGCATGGCACGGATGTAATCCGAAGTCATTTCTTCAATACTTCCATGCAACTGTTTTTCCCCGTAAAGCCCGGAAGGCTGTATAGCGTAAAGCGGTCTTTCCGGATCAATATGCTCAGTTAGTTTGTTGTAGAAGAAGACATGGCCTCCTCCTGCATGAATACAGAACAGAGGTGCTTTGCTGCCTTCCTTGCGAAGGGCGACAAGATAATCCCATTGTTCCTTTTCTCCTTTATGGTCCGAAATGAAAGCCGCCAGCGATTCAATGGTCTGATGATCAAACAACTGATTTGGTGATAACATGATCCCTATATCCCTTGCTTTTGCAATAAGCTGGATGCTCATCAGTGAATCTCCCCCAATATCAAAGAAGTTTTCTCTGATTCCCACGGCCTCAAGGTTGAGAACCTCTTTCCAAAGATCCGAAAGCTTTTCTTCTACCTCAGTCAATGGTCGGGACAGTTCTTCCTCCGGCCTGGTCAGCTTTTCGGATCGGATTTTTTTAAGAGCCCTTTTGTCTACCTTCCCGTTTGGTAGTAATGGGAATTCAGGGATCTCCACGATTGCCGATGGAAGCATATAATCAGGTAGACGATCTTGAATATCAGATCTTAACTCGTTAATATCCAAACCCTTATCTGCGGTAATATAAGCGCGAAGTCTTTTCTTATTTCCTGTTGAGGATGCCCCGTTCTCGCCGTTCTGCCACTCTTTTATGCGATAGAACAGTAATTCGCGGTCCTTGTCCGTTAAAGCTTTTAGATCTTCCAGAAATGCCCCCACAACCTTAGTTTTGTTTTGTTTCCGCCAGTTTTTGTAATACGAATTCCTTTTCCGCTTCGCTAAGTGAAGTTACCGATTTTAAAAGTATCAGGCGTGTTTTTTCATCCATAGACTTCATAAATTCCTCCAGGTCTTCGGCCGAAGGCACTGCCTGAACAGTACTTTCCGTATTGGGGACGTCCTCGGCCAGCACCACCGCTCCGGTAACCAACTTGTTGTTCATCAAGGCATTTTCAATCTCATCCAACTCTACTCGATATCCCCTTATTTTAACCTGCTGGTCCTTTCTGCCGATGAATTCTATTAGCCCGTCCTTTCTATATTTCCCCAGGTCACCCGTTCGGTACAGACGTTCCCCGGCAACACCTTTGAAAGGATTCTCGACAAAAAAGTCGCTATTGAGATCATCCCTTTTCAGGTAGCCGGAGGTGAGACCGGGCCCACCTACAAAGATCTCGCCAATTCCGCCGGGAGGGACAAGGTTTAGATTTTCGTCTAATAAAACAACCTGGGCAGACGCTACCGGACGCCCAATTGGAATTTCGTTAACGGTATCTTCTTTTTTTATTTGATGAGCGATACACCATACGGTTGCCTCGGTAGGCCCGTACTCATTGTAAAGCTTAATTCCTGAGGTTTTCTCAAAATGTCGCTCAACCAGAGCTGTAGGGCAGGATTCTCCGGCCACAATGACGGACCTTAAGACAGCCAAATCCTCTGCTTTCCCGAATTCCAGCAATAATCCATATAGGGATGGCAACATAAGCGTGTGGCTTACGTCATTTTTGCGGATCAGCTCGGAAAGCCGATCAATATCCTGTTCTATTCTCTTTTCGGATACTACCAAAGTTCCACCTGTACATAAGGTCCAGAAAATACCGGCTTTGGAGCTGTCAAAGGAAACCGAAGACATCAGCAGGAATACTTCCGGGCGCTCAGGATAAAAGGTAAGTCGGCCTTCCGTAGACCGGATTATGTTCCCATGTGTTATGGGCACCCCCTTGGGTCGACCTGTGCTGCCCGAAGTAAAGATCACATAGGCAAGATCAGATGGCTTAACCTGAGGCAGATCTTGTTTTTCAAAGGAATGCTCAGCTTCGGATTGATCAGCTACAAACAACCTAACTCCGGAATTTGCAAAGCGTTCTTTAAGATCTCCTTCTACAAGAACGTACTCACAATCCGAATCTTCCAGCATAAAACTTATTCGCTGCTCCGGATACTCAGGATCAATTGGCATATAGGCGCATCCGGCCTTTAAAATTGCCAGCAAGCCTATAACCATCTCCAGGGATCGGTCTATACACAATCCAACAATCTTGTTTTCACCCCGGGTATGTTCAAAGATGGTCAGGGCGAGTTCTGTTGCCCTTTGCTCCATTTCAGAGTAGCTGATACCGTGATCTCCGAAAACCAGAGCTTGCGCATCCGGCCTTTTACTCGCTTGTTCTTCTATGATGTCGTGTATGGCCGCGTAACTGTTGTAAGGTCCTTTTTCTTCTTTTGAGGTACTTAGAAAACTTTGCCGCTCTTTGTCGGTGAGCATGGGTATTTCGGTAAGGGACCTTTGTGGCTTGTCAGCGATACCCTCCAGAAGCAAAGTGTAGTGATCTAAAAACTGCTCAATGGTGCTCTGTTCAAAAATGTCCGTGCTGTATTCAAAATAGGGGGATAGTATCCCATTTTCGTTAGACATATACAGCGTAAGATCGAACTTGGACACTCCGGCGCCATAGAAAGCATGGTCTGCACTGAGACCTGCGGTAGTAAAGGGACTGTCCGGTACCGCGTGATAAATGAACATGGCCCGGAAAAATGGATTCTCGTTGAGAGAACGCTCCGGCTTCAGTTCGCGCACCAGTACCTCAAAAGGGACTTCCGCATTTGCGAAGGCCTCCAGGGTTGCTACCTTTACTTGCTGAACGAGTTCCCTAAAAGATGCGGAGGGATCAATCTTTTGACGTATCACCACGGTCTCATCAAAAAATCCCATGACATCTTCCAATGATTTTTGATTCCTGATAGAAACCGGGGATCCCACCAAAATATCTTTTTCCGAGCTATAACGCCAAAGCATCAGATAGAATGCGGATAACAGCAGTACATAAGGGGTCGTTCCCAGGCTTGTTGCCAGATCAAGTATTTCCTTAGACAGTTCTCTGCTCAGATCCCTGCGAATTGTATTACCTCTAAAGGTATACTGAGGTGGAGGAAGATGATCTGTGGGAAGATAAAGTTTTGGGATCTCTCCAGACAGTTTGTTTTTCCAATATGCCAGTTGGTTGGGATCAATACCCTTTTTTTGTTGCCAATAAGCGTAGTCCGTAAACTGAAGTTGGTCCTCCGGGACTACGGACTGTATTGGCAATGTTTCATCGGCGTAGAAAGCCGCGATCTGATCAGCCAAAAGGGACATAGACCATTTGTCCACGATGATGTGATGCATGGTGATGAGCAATTCGTGCTCCTCTGCACCTAATACAATCAAAGTGGCTCTTATGAGCGGGGGCTTGTCGAGATAGAAATCCGTGGCGGCTTCCTTATCCAGTATCGCTTTTCTCTCCGCTGCCTTATCGGCCTCAGCAAGTCCGGACAAATCGTGTTGAGTGACAGGAAGCGTTGTGGCATCCTGGACCTTCTGATATACGGTATTCTCCTCAAGGAAATAGGAGGTTCTGAGCACATCATTTGCCTCATAAACCTTTTGAAGGCTTTTGAGCAATGTGGCAACCGATAGGGGCCCCTTAAAAGTAAATAGTTCCGAAAAATTATAAACCGGATTTTCAGGATATAACTGTTGCAGGAACCACAGCCTTTGCTGCCCGTAGGACGCCGGGATCCTGACGTTCTCCGGTGCCCTGGTTATGCCAGGGGTAACGGCCGTTTCCTTTTGCCGCTCCTTCCATCGTTTTAGAATAGAACTTTCTTCCTGATGGTCTTTCATTGGGGTGCAATCACTATCTAAGTCCTAGCTTAACTGCAATCTTATATCCTTCACGCCTTAAGTAATCGTCTAGTGGCAGATCAATATCAAATGCCCGTTCAACAAACCAGTAGAGCGAAATAATTATAAGCATTATTGAGATGAACACCAAAAGTTTGGGATACAGTTTCAGTTTCCGAATAAGGTAAAGCACTGGGAAGATCATGGCAATAATAGCCACCTGACCCAATTCAACACCAATATTAAAGCCGAGTAATGAGAGTGTCAGATTTTCTCCTTTAAACCCGAGATCAGCCAAAACGCTGGCAAAGCCAAAACCGTGGAATAATCCAAAAACAAAGGCAATTACCCAATCCCTACCCTTAAAAATAGGCTTGATATTGTGATAAGCCGCCAGGCCGATGGAGAAAGCGATAATAGTTTCCACCAGGCGAGAGGGTAAATTGATGATGTTCAGAGAGGCCAGGCTCAAAGTGATGGTATGGGCGATAGTAAAAAAGGTGATCACCTTAATGATATATATGAAAGCAGGCCGAAACTTAGGTACCGGATCCCATCCCCAAATATCAAATTTAGGTTTGCTCGTTTCTGATTCAACCGCCAGTTTTGGTTCCCGTCTTCGTACAACTGAGGGAAGGATAAGGGCGACCAGGAAAAGAATGTGATCCAACCCGATCCAAATATGCCAGACACCTTGTCTCACCATGGCTTCAAAGCCTTTCCAAAGGGATGTGTCCGTCAGAGACATGGTTTTCGTACTGTTACCCTCGGTAAAGTCCAGGGCAAATATGGTTTCATTGTTGATAAGACCGGCTTTCCAGTTGTATTCCATGCCCAAAAGGTTCATTTGCTTGGGATCGTTCTCTAAGAAAGCCGAATAGGTCACTGTCAGTTCATCCGGAAGTTTTTCTACATTTTCCAGTTTGAAATGAAAAAGCAGGAAATCCCCGTCCTTGACAAAGATCTCTCCACGTTCTCCGGTAAAAACGATCTTATGCTCCCCATAAACTGAAGAAAAGGCGGTGTTTGCCAGGAAATAGGCTTCGATCTGAGCTAAATAGGGCGCCAGTTCCTCTGGTGTAGGGTGTAAGGGTAAGGAGAGGCCCAGGGTTTCGTTCAGGTCCGTTATCTTGACATCAAACCTGCCTTCTATACCCGCGGTTTCATAAACCCTTAAATAAATATAGCTCTGATCAATACTGTGGCTATAAGCTGCATGAGCAGACAATAAGAAAAAAATACAAAGGAATAATCGTGAGATATGCTTCATAGAATTTTTGTTAAAAGTAAGCAAAACTTTTGCTGATCCGCGATTGTCGAATGAAGGTTAGGTGGTTTAAAATATTATCAGGAAATTGACGCAACTCTTTGCAAGATTACGAATCTTTAAAAATATACCTGGCGAATCCGCATATTTTCTCGAAATTTTCGTTAAATATGCTACAATTTTTGAAAAAACCTCATTTAAACCGGTTTTTTTCGACGATTGTACCGAAAGTCAGGTTCACAACCTGCCCGATTATTTGACATCTTAGAAATCTTAAGCTAATTTTACGGCGCACGTTTTTCATGTTACTGCCCCTTGAAGAATGGCTGTGAACGAAGCCTATTGTGGACATGATATATAATTTGGCACAAATCATTGAGCGGTCTGCTGCTCAATTCCCTAATAAAGAAGCATTTCGATGCCTCGATAATGCTATCACCTATTCAAAACTTGAGGAGCAATCCAATCAGTTGGCTTCCTACCTGATAGATGCCGGATTGCAAAAAGGGGACAGGGTCGGGATCTTTATGAACCGATGCCTGGAAACCGCTACAGCCGTACACGGCGTCTTTAAGGCCGGTGGGGCTTTTGTCCCTATTAATCCGTTTATGCCGGTTGCCAGGGTCGTTACTATTATGGCTGATTGTAACATACAACATCTGCTGACAACCCCTGCCCAAAAACCAAAGATTGACAAAATTGCCGCCGAAGCGCCCTTTTTGACTTCGGTTGTAGGCCTGGCGGAGGTAGAAAGCCCCGATGTAAAGGCCTATACCTGGGAAACGGTATTTTCAAGGTCCCTGGAAGCTTTCACACCTCCTAATATCCTGGAGCAGGATCTCGCGTTTATTTTATATACCTCGGGTTCTACGGGAACTCCAAAAGGTATTATGCATACGCATTACAGTGGTTTAAGCCTTGCCAGACTGGCGGCGGATCTCCATGATTTTAGTAGCGATGACCGGGTGGGTAATTTTGCGCCCCTGCATTTTGATCCCTCTACCTTCGGCTATTTTGCGGCTCCTATGGTCGGGGCTACTACTGTTATTATTCCGGATGCTCATTTAAGACTACCGGTAAGCCTTGCGGCACTGGTAGCAAAAGAAAAAATTACCGTATGGTATTCTGTACCGCTTACCCTGGTACAGGTTCTGTTACATGGAGAGATAGACGAGCACGACTTTAGCAGCCTGCGCTGGGTGCTATTCATAGGGGAGGTATTCCCGGTAAAACACCTCAGGGAATTGATGATCAAATGGCCGCACGCGAAGTTTAATAATCTTTACGGGCCGGCAGAAACCGTCGCCTGTACCTATTATATTATTCCTGAACCACCCGAAGTGGATGAAATGGTCCCTATTGGAACGGTTTGGGGAAATACGGACTATATGATTATAGACTCCGCTGACCAGGAAGTGACAAAGGGTGAGGTAGGGGAACTCGTAGTAAGAACTGCCACACTTATGGCGGGATACTGGAACAATAAGGAACTTACGGAAAGGTCCTTTTTGAGGCTTCCTCAAGCTGCCGGTTACGATCATATCTTCTACCGCACAGGAGACCAGGTAAAGGAGAACGAAAAGGGAGAATTGCTCTTCCTGGGTAGGAATGACCGTCAGATAAAACTACGGGGATATCGTATTGAACTGGACGAGATAGAAGTGACCCTTCTTAAAAATGACCAGGTTGAAGAGGCCGCGGTTGTCGTTGTGGAAACTGCTGAGGACGAAAGGGAACTGGAAGCTGTGGTCCGTTTGGTGGCCGGTTCAGGTATGCATGCGGATGAGATCCTGAACTTCAGCAAAACCTTCCTGCCTTCTTATGCTGTACCCAGTTCGCTTAGGATTATGGAGGACTTCCCGAGAACAGGCTCAGGAAAAATTGACAGGAACGAAATAATAAAAATATTGGAGGCCCAGGTCTATGACGGATAAAATAGCCAAATATATTAAGGAGGAGGTGGCCAATGAACCCCTTACAGAGCTTGATATGCAAGAGGATCTCCTGGGAAGCGGTATCATAGATTCTGTTGGAATGATGAAATTGGTACTATTCCTGGAAAACGAATTTGACGTTAAAATTGGACCTTCAGATATGACAGTTGAAAATTTTCTTAACTTAAATAGTATAGAAAGTTTTCTTTTGAAACGAAAACAAGAGACTGGTTGAACCACTTGGTTTCCCAGCTACAGTTATGAAAAGAGCCCTAACAAGTAACCAACAAACCCTCTGGATCGGACAAAAGATGCACCCTGATGTTCCGATTCACAATACCGCATATGCTTTTACCATAGCAGCTGAATTAGACCTAAAGGCATTTAGAAAGGCCTTCCAAAAGCTGGTATACGAGGTAGAGGCTTTCCGCACGGTTTTCAAGGAAGAAGATGGCGTACCGATGCAATCGGTTAAAAGTGATATGTCCTACGAAATGGAGTGCATTGACCTCTCGTTGGAAACAGACCAAGCGGTTCAATTATGGCTGGAAAAACGCAGTCAACGGCTGCTTGAACTGGATAACAGCGCTTTTGATTCGGCCCTGATCCGAAGGGGTGAACGTAAGTTTATCTGGTTCCTTAATATGCATCACCTTATTACGGACGCGGTTTCACTAGCCACCATCTTTCAGAATACAGCGGATTATTACAAAGCGTATCTAAACCGTACCGAATTACCTAAAGACATTAATCCAGCCCCTTATTCTGAATATATTGATGATCTAGTTTCCCAAAAAAACGGAAAGAGAGAGAACAACAATACCGGGCTTTTGTCGGAAAAGCTTGAAGGCTTAGGTCAGTTGCCCAGGTACTACGGGGTGAAAAAAGAAGGTAGCGCTACCCGGGCCTCACGGATCTCTATTCCGCTTAGCAAAGAAAAGTCAGATAAGATCAGAGCGCTTATTACTGATCCTGATCTCAGAAGCTGGTCGGAGCATTTATCGCTCTTCAACTTCTTTACCAGCCTCTTCTTTGTATTCCTTTACAGGACAAGTGGCAAGCAGCAGATCGCCATAGGTGCTCCTTCGCACAATAGGGGTACAAGAAAGTTCGCCAGAACGGTCGGCTACTTTGTTCAGGTATTCCCTTTGATAAATGAACTTCAGGCATCTGATACCTTCAGGACGCTGATAAAGCGGAATGCACTGGAAATAAACGACTATTTGCGATATAGCACTCAGGGAGAATCGAATTACAAACTGAATCAGAGTTTCAATGCGGTGCTAAACTATATCAATACCGAATTCGGCGACTTTTGCGATTTTGAAACCAAAACAAGCTGGATACACCCGGGTCATATGGATGAGCAGCATCAGATCCGCTGCCATGTGATGGATTTTCAGTCCAGCGGAGCTTTTGAGATCGCGATAGACCTGAATGACGAGGTGTTTAGCAAAGACTTACGTGAAAAGGTTTCGGTCCATTTCACCAAATTACTCGATGCCTTCATTACAGACCTGGATACCCCCATATTAAAACCGGAATTGATCACCGCGGACGAAAAAAGTGTACTGATCCCAAAGCCTGAAAAGGGCTGGAAGTTCGTTCCAACGATAGAAAGATTTCATCAAACCGCAAGGAAATTCCCGGAATCCACCGCCTTGCGATTAGGCTCGGAGACCATAGATTACAGGGATCTGGAAAGGAAAGTAGGAGCCCTGGCCTTAAAGTTAAAGGAACAAGGGGTTAAACCCGGGGATGCCATTGGGGTCTGCTTTTTCCGAAGCCCTGAATACATTATAAGTATTCTGGCCGTGATGAAATTGGGAGCTGTTTTTGTTCCCATTGCTTCGGACCTGCCGGAACATCGGGTCAAATATATGGTAGAGACAGCCGATTGCGTTCTTTTGCTGACAAATGAATTACTGGCCAGGAAGCTATCCATCATATCCAAACCAACCATAGAAATTGATCACGGATCCTTAGAGATTTCTGAGGAAGATCTGGCTGCGGAAACCTATTTCTCGCCTAAGGAAGAAGATCCGGCCTATATCATATTTACCTCCGGATCTACCGGAGATCCAAAGGGAACGGTTATCCCTAACCTGGCGCTTAGCAACTATAGTGGTTGGGCTGCTTCCTATTATCTGGAAGATCGGCCTTCGAGTTTTCCGCTCTTTACATCAGTTGGGTTCGATCTGACGATTACATCTACTTTTTTGCCGCTTCTGACGGGTGGGGAGATTGTGATCTATAAGGAGAATGAAAGGGGTCCGGATATGTCTATTCTTCAGGTAATTGAGGACAATATCGTTGAAGCCATTAAGCTAACCCCCTCTCACCTTAACCTGATCTCGGGAATAGAACTTGTTGAATCCAAGATCCGCACTGTGATAATTGGAGGTGAAGACCTGAGGACAGACGTGGCACTTAAGATACATGAGGAACTCGATGGAAAAGCTACGGTTTATAATGAATATGGCCCCACGGAGGCTACTGTGGGCTGTGTGGTTTCCAGATTCGACCCTAAAAAGCACAACAGAACGTCTGTTCCCATAGGCCAACCTATTCGAAATATGCAGGTATTCATACTCGATCCTTATGGCAACCTGAACCCGGCAGGAGTAGCCGGGGAACTGTTCCTGGGAGGTCATGGTATAGCGAAGGGATATCTGAACAATTCAAAATTAAACCAGGAAAAATTCGCCGTCCGAGAGGGTATATCTGAGAACCGGCTTTATCAAACCGGTGATCTGGCGCGATGGAATAGCGATGGGGAATTGGAATTCCTGGGTCGGATAGACGAACAGGTTAAGCTTAAAGGTTATAGAATTGAATTGACGGATATTGAGGCCAATCTCAATGAACACGAGGCGGTAAACAGCGCCGCGGTGGTTCTTTTGGATCCTTCGTCTCGCAATACCGAGGATAAGGTGTTAAACTGTGCGGAATGTGGTTTGCCATCTAACTATCCGAATGCGGATTTTGACGATGAAGGAGTATGCCACCTTTGTAACTCCTTTAAAGGATACCGTCATGAGGCGGCGAAGTATTTTAAGACCGAGGAGGATCTTAAGCAGTTACTCTCGGCACCCAAAGCCAAAGGGGTAGACTACGATTGCCTGACCTTGCTCAGCGGAGGAAAAGACAGTACCTATATATTGGCCCGATTGGTAAATATGGGCCTTAAAGTATTGGCTTTCACCCTGGACAACGGCTACATTTCAGATCAGGCGAAGAACAACATAAACAAGATCGTAAAGAAACTGGGGGTTGACCATATTTACGGGGAAACACCGCATATGAATAAGGTATTTGTGGACAGTCTGCACCGGCATGCCAACGTTTGTAACGGCTGCTTTAAGGTGATCTATACCCTTAGCACACAGATCGCCCTGGAGCGCAATATTCCATTCGTGGTTACAGGCCTGTCTCGTGGTCAGTTTTTTGAAACCCGACTTACGGAGGAGCTCTTTTGGGAAAGCTCACGGGATACTGCTACAATTGACGAAACCATACTGGAGGCCCGTAAACTCTACCATCAGGAAGAGGACGCGGTTAAAAACCTTATGGATGTTTCCATGTTCCAGGACCCGGCTACTTTTGAGAAAGTGCAGTTTGTTGATTTTTATCGCTATAGCGATGTCAGCCTGACGGAGATGCTGCATTTTCTAAAAGAAAAAGTGGGTTGGGAAAGACCTACGGATACCGGAAGGTCTACGAACTGCCTGATCAACCAGGTGGGGATCTACGTGCATAAGAAAGAAAAAGGATACAGCAATTACTCTTTCCCATATAGTTGGGATGTCCGACTTGGGCACAAGACCCGGGCGGAGACCCTGGAAGAGATCAATGAATACATTGATGAGAAAGAAGTAAAGCGTATTATGAAGGAGATCGGCTATCTGGATAGTCCTTATGCAGCTGAAGAAAGAAGAAAGTTAGTAGGATATTATACCTCGGACGATAAAGTTACGGACAGGGAGCTTTATACCTTCCTAAGGGGCCGGCTGCCATCTTATATGGTCCCTTCGGTATATAAACGACTGGAGAGTCTGCCACTTACTTCTAATGGAAAGGTAGACCGTTTGGCCTTACAGAGTTTCAACGAGGCACAATTGGAAATGGAAACGGCCTACGTGGCTCCCCGAAATGAGATTGAAGAACTCCTGGAAGGCATATGGAAGGAGGTATTGCAACTAAAGAAGATCGGAGTACACGATAACTTCATCACCCTTGGCGGGCACTCCCTGGCGGCGATCAGGGTGACTACCAGGATAAACGAAGAACTCGGGATGGGTCTGGGTCTGAATAAGATCTTTGAACTTCCCACAATTGCCGAATATGCGGCATTTATAGAAGCCACGATAGTTGAGCTTCTGGAATAACCAATAAGCGGTAGTGAAAAAATGACTACCTCGAACAAATGAAAATGAAACCGCGATTTGCTGGAATTTTGGCGCTCTGCATGGCTTTCTATTATTTGATAAGCCCATTGCATCAGCAGATCGGAGGTATAGTTCATCAGATCTCCCATGGACTTGAAGCCCCTCATACCGTTATTGTCCATGATATGGACCAAAAAGAACATGCCTATCAAATGCATCGGGTAGGGCAAGCTGCGGATCATGAGCATGCCTTTATCGATTTCTTCCAGACCCTTTTGGAGGGCTCAGATTGGAATGACTTTCCTCCCTCCGAATCCCTGGAGTTCACCCTGAAACTGGACAAGCACTTTACCAAACAGGCATTTTACTTTGCTTCAAGCAATTTAATACAGCCTGACTCTGTTAATTCTTACCTGAGTTCGGAACTTTTATCCGGATTTCCATTTTCCATTTTCTATCCCCCGCAAAACTCATAACACCTTTATGGAACCAACTGCCTTGAAAAGGCGGTAACATATCGTTAGCTCTCGTTAATGAGATAAACCCTCATGACGAGTTGACTTTCATAGGGTTTCTTCCCCCTACATTAACCTGCTTTTGAATTAAGTGTTAAATGTTTATTGCATAAAAATAGATTATGATACGAGTTATACTGAATAAAATAGGGCTAAGCATCATAGCCATACTGGTATTTGGAACTGCATATGGTCACGAACTGAACGGAACCATAGTATCAGAAGACAATGTTCCTCTTGAAGGAGTAGGAGTGTTCAACCGGACTACCGGCGGATATACCTATTCAAATATTTCAGGATATTTTGAACTGGACGATATATCAGTTGGAGATGTCATCTTCTTTTCAAGTCTGGGTTATGAGAACCAGGAAATTACGATCACAGAGGGCCAGCTAGATGCTACCATCACCATTGTACTTAAAGAATCTGCGGTATCCCTGGATCAGGTGGTGCTGGTCTCCAAAGTGAACGCCTTGAGCCAGTTTGTAGATGTGGATGTAAAGGCCAATCCTGTAAAATCTTCTCAGGAGGTCCTGCGAAGAGTACCGGGGCTGATCATCGGCCAGCATGCCGGTGGAGGTAAGGCAGAACAGATCTTCCTCAGGGGTTTTGATATCGATCACGGAACAGACATTGCCATCAATGTAGACGGTATGCCTGTAAACATGGTATCTCACGCCCACGGACAGGGATATGCGGATATGCACTTCATCATCCCTGAGACCATAGACAATATCGACTTTGGAAAAGGGCCTTATTACGCCAATCAGGGTAATTTCAATACGGCTGGCTATGTGAACCTGAAAACCAGGGAGACCATTGATCAGAATCTGGTTTCCATTGAAGCCGGTCAGTTTAACACCTTGCGAGCCCTGAGTATGCTAAAAATTACAGAAGGTGATAAGAGCAATGCCTATCTGGCTTCCGAAATGGTACTCACAGATGGGGTTTTTGAATCTCCTCAGAATTTTAACCGGTTAAACATCATGGGGCGTTACAACTTCAATAACCGGGAGGATGAGAAGCTGACCATTTCACTTTCGCATTTTCAAAGCAAATGGGACGCTTCAGGGCAGATCCCGCAGAGAGCGGTAGACCAGGGTTTGATCAGCCGTTTTGGTGCTATTGACGATACGGAAGGTGGAAGTACAAGTCGTTCCAACATCTGGGTCAATCACACCAAACAGCTGGACGAGCATAGAACCATCAAGTCTCATGCCTATGTTTCGGCATATGATTTTGAGCTGTTCTCGAATTTTACGTTTTTCCTTGAAGATCCGGTCAACGCGGATCAGATACAGCAGTTTGAGGACAGGGTCATTATCGGGGCGGAAACGGCTTACAACCGCTCATTTCATCTGGAAGACCACTCTTCCCAGCTGAATTATACTGCCGGTGTAGGTTTCAGGTATGACGATGTAAACAATAACCAGCTTTCAAGAACACAAAACCGCTCAACCTTGTTAGAACGTCTTGCTTTTGGTAATGTGGATGAAGTAAATGCCTATGCCTTCGCTGAGGCCACCTATAAGAAGGGTAAGTGGACGTTTAACCCAGGGCTCCGGATGGACTATTTCAGGTTTGATTATCAGGACCAGATCCCGGAACTGTATACCAGCCTGAGTGAAACCAAAGTTTTCTTTGGACCTAAATTCAACACCATTTTCGCAGCTTCGGATAACCTTCAGTTATTCGCTAAAACAGGAATTGGTTTTCATTCCAATGACACTCGTGTTGTAGTGGCAAACAGCGGTGAGGATATCCTTCCAGGGGCTTTTGGAGCGGACCTTGGCGCTATCGTAAAACCCACGGACAGGTTGGTGATAAACGCGGCGCTGTGGGCTTTGTACTTACAACAGGAATTTGTGTATGTCGGAGATGCCGGCATCGTGGAACCCAGTGGTAAAACCCGTCGGGTAGGGGCAGACTTTGGCCTCCGCTATCAACTGACGGATTGGTTGTATTTCAACGGAGACATCAACTATACCTATGCCCGTAGTACTGAAGAAGCAGATGGAGAGGATTTCATTCCCCTGGCCCCGGACCTGACGTCTGCAGGAGGATTCGCAGTAAGAGATCTTGGGAATTTTTCAGGTGGGATCAACTACAGATATATCAAGGACAGACCGGCCAATGAAGACAATTCCATTGTAGCGGAAGGCTATTTTGTCACCGATCTAAACCTGAATTACAGCGTAAACAACTGGACTTTCGGTGTGATCGTAGAAAATCTCTTTGATATAGACTGGAATGAGACCCAATTTGCTACGGAAAGTCGTCTTTTTAATGAACCTACTTCCTTCGAAGAGATTCATTTTACACCTGGAGTACCATTTTTTGTGAGAGGAAAATTATCTGTAAACTTTTAGGTCGAGGGTACTTTTACGACCAATAGGATAATATTTCTTTATATTTAAAGGTGGATCGTGCGGCAACCATAGATCGGAATACCCCTAATACAGGGCGGTACAGCGTACTTGTATGGGTAATTCTGTTGTTCTTTGCCAAGCTTGCCTGGGGTCAGCCAGAGTGTACAGCACTAACCAAACCCCTTAACGGTGCGGTAGATGTGGCGCTAAATTCAGATATTCAGTGGAGTCCGGTATCCAACGCCACTGAATATTTCCTGAATATTGGGACAACTCCCGGAGGAACAGATATACTGAATAACCAAAGCAACGGAAACGCATTCAGCTATATTCCTCCGTCTGGCTTGCTGCCGGAAACCACCTATTATATCACTATTGTCCCGACAAACAATACAGGCCCGGCCTTTAATTGCATGGAAGAGAGTTTTACCACAGGCGCTTCCACGGGAATACCTACTTGCGTCTTGCTTTCAGAACCGGTAGACAGGGCTTCCGGAGTAGCCCCGGACACAGACATCAGCTGGGCGGCTTCAGCGGAGGCGACCGGGTACAGACTGACCGTGGGAACCAGTTCCGGGGCCTCAGATATTGTTAACGACCTGGATGTGGGTAATGTTACCACTTATGACCTGCCTGCCGACCTACCCTTATTCCAAAGGATTTACGTGACCGTCATACCTTACAACAGCTCGGGAGAGAGCCCTCCGGGTTGCTCCGAATCCGAGTTTCGAACCAGGGGTGATAGTCCACCCAGTTGTACGGAGATTATAGACCCCATAAACGGAGGGGAATTTGTATCCGTTACCACCAATATTACCTGGATCCGGGATTTTGGTGCTTCCGGATATTTGATAACCGTTATCGAAAAGTCCCTGGGTGGAATCAAGATTTTGGATAATTTTGATGTAGGGAACAGGACGAATTTCAAACCACCGGATTTTCTGGGCAATACACTGTATTTCGTTATAATTACTCCGTATAATGACCTGGGAACGGCTACTGACTGTGAACCCATTTCTTTTACTACCGGGGAGGCACCCGCTCTCCCGGATTGTGCGAATCTGCTGAGTCCGTCCAATGGTGCTAATAATGTTTCTGTTAGTACCACTTTAGAATGGAGTGCGGTAAGTGACGTACAGGGCTATCGGCTGTCCGTCGGGACCAGCCCCCAGGGCTCTGACCTGGTAGACAACCTGATCATTGTAGCGCCGGAAACCAGCTATGCGTTTAGTGAAAACCTTCCGAGAGATACCAGGATCTACGTACGGATCATTCCTTTTAAAGTTAATGGAGAAGCCGAAGAATGCCCCGAACAGTCTTTTCAAACAGAAAAAGAAGTGTTTTCCGCAGATACCTTTCCTGTACCCAGATTCTTTACCCCGAATAACGACGGATTTAATGATGAATGGATCGTGAACTCCACTTCGGACGTGGAAATACGATCCGTTGACATTTTTAACCGCTTTGGGCAGTTGTTGAAACAAATGAATGCCGATCAGGGCTGGGATGGCAATTTTAACGGCAGGCCATTGGCTTCGGATTCCTATTGGTACAAGATCACCACAGTCAACGGCAATTCCCTGGTTGGTTTCTTCGTATTAAAAAGGTAATAAGGCGTTACCCTCTACTTATTTGCTTTCGGTAACGGAGAATTTTGGAGGCGATTGCCACAATACGTTTACGATCAGCCATTTCCCATCTATTTTCATCAGGCTTATATAGTCAATGCCCCATACGGCGCTCACTTTAGCTACCGCGGTCTTATCCGATACCTCAAATACGGAAACCTCTTTCGGACTACTGTCATTGGCACGGCTTCCATCGGCATTCCAGCGTTTTGCCAAAGCAATGAGTTTGTCAAAAGGCATTTCCAGTTGCTTGGAATACTTATTTTCTTCCTCTGCGAAATAGAAACCTGTTTTTCGTAAACTCTTGTGAATGCTTTTATAAGCCAAAGTGGTGTCTGCATTGTAAAAGGTGTTGATGTAGTCCATACAAGCCGCTTTTACAGCATCCAGGTCCTTAGACGTGTTCTGGCCTGTCGCCGAAATGAAAATGAAACAAAGCGCGAAGGATAGTAAATAAGTTCTCATGATGGTTGTTTTTTTAGATCGTTTGTCCTAAAGTAATCAATACCAATGGTTTCTGAAACCATTTTATGATCCTCTTAGCAGTTTTCCACCCTTAAATATTTTGCATAATTTTAAAAGGCTAATTCAAGGACACTATGAAAGATCTCAGATATTGGACAGCAGTATGGCTTTGTATACTGTCATGCTCTGTCTGTTCCCTTTACGGACAGAAGGACATTTTTGAAAAACTGGAAGAAATCGCGGTGATTGACCAAAAAGTCATGGTACCGATGCGTGACGGTATCCGATTGGCTACGGATATCTATCGTCCTAAGACTGAAGAAAAAGTTCCCATTATATTTTCCCGAACGCCGTATAACTTCAATTCCTGGGGGGATGGGGAAAGGCAAACCCGGACCGCCCAACGGGCCTATGAAGCGGTAAAACGCGGTTATGCCTATGTGGTTCAGAATGAACGCGGACGTTATTTTTCAGAGGGAGAATGGGATATCCTTGGGGTTCCGCTTACAGACGGTTATGACGCTTTTAGCTGGATGAAGGACCAGAACTGGTCCAACGGAAAGGTCGGTACGCTTGGATGCTCTTCCACAGCCGAATGGCAGATGGCTGTTGCTGCCCTGGATCATCCTTCTCATGCAGCCATGGTAGCCCAGGGTTATGGTGCAGGCGTAGGAAAGGTCGGGGATTATTTTGAACAGGGAAACTGGTATAGAGGAGGCGCTGAACAAATGCTCTTCTTTTCCTGGTTATACGGTGTGGAGCACGATAAATTCAAGCCCAGGATACCTGAGGGGGCCAGCCAGGACGATCTGATACGCATATCCCGGTTTTACGACCTGGCACCGGAAAACCCGCCAGTGGATATGGCCAAGGCATTGGCGCATCTTCCGATCCAGGACATTCTTCAGAACATTCACGGGAAAAGAGAGATCTTTGACAAGATGGTAAGGCGTACCCCGAATCACGAAGATTGGTACAAGGGAGGTTTGTATCACGATAATATGGAAATAGGCACTCCTGGCTTCTGGTTCGCCTCCTGGTACGATGTGTCCATAAGCCCTAATATCGCGCTTTTCAATCACCTGCGTGCAAACGCTAAAGATCCGGAGATCCGCGAGAACCAATACCTGGTTATCGCACCAACACTCCATTGCGGCTACAAAAGGGCCACGGCGAACACTGTAGTAGGGGAGCGAAGTGTTGGGGATGCAAGGCTGAACTACGATGAGCAGATCTATGCCTGGTTTGATCTCTGGTTGAAAGGGCTCGATAACGATTTTAAGGAAAAGACTCCCCGCGTACAATACTACACTATGGGTAGCAATACCTGGCAATCCGCTGATACCTGGCCTCCTCAGGAGGCGGAAATGACCACATTCTATCTAAACAGCTCTGGGAAAGCCAACAGTTTATATGGAGATGGCAGCCTGGATACAAGGAAACCTAAGGGCGATTCCAAGCCGGATACTTATACCTATGATCCTATGAATCCGGTACCATCCTATGGCGGCAATGTTTGCTGCACAGGGAACGCGATAAAGGGTGGAGCCTGGGATCAGCAGGTCATGGAAACCCGTCAGGATATTTTGGTCTATACTTCGGAACCCCTGAAAGAAGGGGTGGAAATTTCCGGATTTATTGAAACCACCCTCTATGTATCCTCAGATGCTCCGGATACGGATTTCACGGTAAAACTCATAGATGTATATCCGGATGGACGGGCCTATAACCTGGACGAGACCATCCAAAGGGCGAGGTACCGTGAAGGGTATGAAAAAGAGGTCTTTATGAAAGAAGGGGAGGTCTATCAGCTGAAGCTTACACCCATGGCCACCAGCAATTATTTTGAGAAAGGGCATCGGATCCGGATAGAAGTGTCTAGCAGCAATTTCCCCCGTTTTGCAAGGAACCTCAATACCGGCGGTCGGAATTATGATGAGAAAGAGGGCCGAATCGCAAAAAACACAATCCATCATTCGGCAAAATACCCATCACTTATCCGTTTACCCATGGTTTCCAGATAGTTTAAGAGAATTTTAAGGCTGTCGCATTCTGGTTTTCACTAACTTTTAGGAATGCAATCAAAAAACATCAAACTAATCGTTTTGGCCCTGCTGTTGGGGAGTTTCAACGCCTGGGCCCAGTACACAGAAGACGAATGGAAGGAGCGGGATGAATGGATGGACGTTTCCCGGATTTTTAATGCCGCCGGACTGGATAGCGGGAATAATGTCGCTGATGTAGGCTGTCACGAGGGTTACCTCAGCATGCATCTGGCCAAAGAAGTGGGAGAAAAAGGCAAGGTTTATTCGGTTGATATCAAGGAATATCGCCTGGAAGCGCTCCAAAGGAACGCGAAAAAGCGAGGTCTTAAGAATATTACAACGGTTCTCGGAGATTACGATGATCCCAAGTTACCGGAGAAGGCACTTGATGTGGTATTCGTAGTGGATACCTATCACGAAATGGAAGATTATATGGCGATCCTCGGTCATATTAAAAAATCATTAAAGCCGGGCGGACGAATCGTGCTTATTGAAAAGCTTAAGGACCATGCAAGAAATAAATCGCGCAAAGATCAGACCCGGGCGCATACTCTTTCACCCAAATATGTTAGAAAAGAGCTCAAGGAGGCCGGATTCAGCATAAGTACTGAAATAAAGGATATGGGTGATTGGGAAAACGAAAAGAGCAAAACAATATGGATGCTTGTCGGTGTGGTACCATCGGCCTGAATCCCTTAAATTTGTAGAAAAAGAACGGGGTTCCACAATCGGGATCCGGACAGCAGTTAAAAGAAAGAAGCACGAGGACATCTTTAAAGCAATGCTGTATTAACTTAAAGCTATTTACTATGAAAAAATTTCTCTTAATTGCATTTACTATGGTCTTTCTGACCTCGATGTCCTATGCACAGGACAATTCAGTCAAGAAGGAACTCAGAAAAGAAAAGGCGGACGCCGCCTATAATTATACCAAAGACCTGATCATTTCCGGGGACTATGTATTTGAGGCGAACAGGGCTTATCCACTCGGAACCCAAAGCGTTACCCTTACCACAAGACCCAATCAAATAAGGATCAATGGAAAGGAAGCAGACATTTCCCTGCCTTATTTTGGGGCAGTACGGAGTGGCGGTGGATTCAACCACACAAACGGCATTCAGTTTAAAGGGGAAGTACGGAATTATGAGGTAGAATACCGGGATGATAAAAGGAAGGCGATTATTCGTTTCGATGTGGCCAACGATACGGAAACGCACCGTTTTTTCATCACTGCCGGGAAAGCCGGAGATACCCGGGTAATAGTTTCCAGCAGCGCCAGGAACAGCATATCTTACTACGGTATACTTGGCGCACCGGATAAGGCTTCCAGGTAAAGTTTCGGCTCAGAGTACTATTCTAATATTCTTCCCTTGAGGCTTTTAAGAGGTATAATGGGAATTTGGCTGGGGCTGGTGGCATTATCAGTCTTTGGTCAGGCAGACTATCAGGCGCTAAGGAAGAATATGGTTGATACCCAGTTAAAAGCGAGGGACATTTCCAATTTGGCCACACTCAAGGCCATGGGCAAGGTACCCAGGCACCTCTTTGTGCCAGAGAAAATGCGGATTTACGCCTATTCAGACGGACCTTTGTCTATTGGAGAAGGGCAGACCATCTCCCAACCTTATATTGTAGCCTATATGACCCAGGCCCTGAAACTTAGGCCCGGATCCCGCGTTTTGGAGATCGGTACAGGATCGGGATATCAGGCAGCCGTACTCGCGGAGATTGTGGACAGTGTCTACACCATCGAAATTGTAGAGAAATTAGGATTAAAGGCCAAAAAGCTGCTAAAATCCCTGGACTACGATAATATAACCGTGCGTATAGGGGATGGCTATCACGGATGGAAGGAGAAAGCCCCATTTGACGCCATAATTGTTACAGCGGGAGCAGAGCAAATCCCAGAACCCTTAATAGATCAATTGAAGGATGGCGGTCGTATGATTATTCCAGTTGGACCGCACAGGGGGGTAAGACAGCTTGTACTTGTGCAGAAAAAAGGAGAGAAGGTCAAAAAGAAAAACCTCATGGCAGTCCGTTTCGTCCCTTTTACGCGTAAAAAGGAGTAGATTTCCTCGTTTTGATAAGAAAAGGCGAATTGTGCATTTGCTCGATAATTTGGATTCCGGTGCACTAAAGCCGGTCGTTCTCCGTTCATACATCGTAAACCCCATAAACGATTGTAATGAAAAACGCATTTTATACCCTTAAAAACTCTGTTTTACTGGTAGTTATGGCTGTGATTGCCTTTAGTTGTAGCAATGATAGCGATAGCGATGCCACCCCTTCGGATTTTCAGCTTTCTGAAACAGAATTACAGACCATTTTAGAAACTGACGATATATCAGGTGTTGCTGATACCGTCCTGGCTGAGGTGTTTGTCGGAAATAATACTACTAGCAAAGGCAATGACTGCTATGAGGCCGCCTATTCAGACACCGGATTCACAGTAGTGTTCAACAACTGTGTCTTAAATGGTACGGATAATGTTAATGGTACCCTTACCGTAGTTTATGAAGTAGATAACGAATCTGCTGCTTTTACAGCAACTTACAGCGGTTTCTTTGTAGGAGATATAGAGATTAACGGAACCAGAAGTTTTGGTTTTGACGCGAATATGGATCAAAGCTCTTACTCGTTTGTCGTTAACAGCAATATGGAAATAACCCTTGCGGATGAGTCCAAGATCACAGAGAACGGAACGAAAGTATTCGGCTTTAGTTTTGGACAAAGCCTTGAAGATACCAGCTTCACTTTATCAGGAAACTGGAGTATCACAGTAGGAGACAACTCCTATTCCGTTGAAGTAAACGAGACCCTGGAAGGAAACCTAAGCTGTGAATACCTTACCAGCGGGTCTATGGATATAAACAAGAATGGTTTGGAAGTTACAGTTGATTTTGGCGACGGTACCTGTGACGATATTGCCACCATTATTTATCCTAACGGTGCAACTGAGGACGTATCCATTAAAGACTAATTTGTAAAACAATATAGTATGAGAGAACCCCTGCCAACGCGCAGGGGTTTTTTTGTGTCCATAGGGGAGGGGGCAAAAAAAAAAGAGGCAACTTAATGTTACCTCCTCTTTAACCACTAACTAATCCTGGTCCTACGGTTGGCTATCTAGTAGACGAATTGCCTGCTCTCTGTCCAGCGAACTCTCTTGCTATTCTTAAAATTAGAAAAGAAGGAAAAACGTCTTGATTCTGTGGGTGATTGTCTCTTAGGTAATTTCATGATTTCTAGGTGTTGTGTTGTTGATGTTTTGATTGATGCGTGATTAGATCACGTAATTTCTTGTTTCTGCCCAACGGACTCTTTTGCTGTCCTTAAAATTGGAGAAGTATGAAAATCTTCTTGATTCTGTTGGTGTGTGCTTGCTACTTAATGTCATGATTTCTAGGTGTTGTGTTGTTAAATGTTTTTGTTGATGTGTGATTAGATCACGTAATTTCTTGTTTCTGACCATCGGACTCTTTTGCTGTCCTTGAAATTGGAGAAGTATGAAAATCTTCTTGATTCTGTTGGTGTGTGCTTGCTACTTAATCTCATGATTTCTAGTTTTTATGTTGTTAATAAATAAATGTTGTTGTTTTGTTGTGTTGTTGCCTTCTGGTTTCCGTCGTTTTTTTACTCCATCCGAAACCCATTATCAGGTGTTTGCTTTTAGTTTGACTTTTCTGTTTTAAGGTTTTCATTTCAGTAAATTTGAACGACTTACATCTAATAGACGTCCCATTAATATTTTTGTTACAGTACTATGTTATAAATAGTACCGTTTTAAGCAATATTTAACAGATTTTTGGAATAGAAAAACTACTTAAAATACTGTAAATCAATGAAATAAAAGAAAAATAAAAAAATTGAATTATTTTTGATTTTTTTTCGAAAAGGCTCAAATCACCGAAAAACGACCATATTTGGAGCCTGAATTCTGAAGTATTTAGGCTAACGAAGTCTAAAAAGCGACAATTGTTACCCGCTAAGCGGACGACTCATTTAATAAGAATTGGGCAACAAAATTCATCACCTATTATTATAAGGTTAGGGGGGAAGCGGAGTGTTTGCCAAACTAGTCCTTTTGTAACTCGGCCAGTAATTCCTCGTAGTTGGTAATTTTCGTAAAGAGCCTGCCTCCTAAATTTACTATAGGCGTTTGCAGGGAGTCTAGGTTGACTCTGTTAGCAAAGGACCTTCCCAGTTGTTCTTTGATCTCCGGACGTTCAATTAAATTGTGCTCTGTAAACAGATAACGGCCATTTGCCAATTCTACGGAAAGGCTGTCGCAGCCTGAACAGTTTTCAGGTATATAGACAATAATATTTTTTTTGGGTTTTATTTTGATCGGTGTGGATTCCTTACGCAGCGCCCGATTGGACAGGCTGTCATTTACTACCAGATCATAAGTATACACAGGTTTCTTGCCTCTGAGAACCACCACGGTCTTCATATGTACTTTAGAACTGGCCGGAACACGCACAAATCTGGGCTTTGCCCGGCTCTGCCTGAAATTACTTCCTTTGATGGTTAGCTTTACATCAAGGTCTTTTTCACTTTCGTTCAAGGCATAGAAAGCCAAACGGTTTGGAATTTCCTTTGCTTCTATGCGTACAATATTTGTTTGTGCGCCTGCGCCACAAGTTATTAGCATTACAATGCCGAGTAGAAGTGTTCTCATAGGATTTTTTTTAAGTGAAGGAGGGTTCTCATAGCTCTAAACCCTTCTTTCGGTTACCGCTACAGGGTTTTTAGATATTCCAGCAATGCCTGCCGTTCGGATTCGCTAAGGCTGTCTCCGAAGGTATGCCCCTGGTTTCCATATCCCTTAAGGGTAGTGTCGTACGTATTTCTGTTGACTTTTGAAGTTTCTTCCGTTACGGACCAGCCCACTTTAAGCTGGTCGTATTCGGTACTGCTAAAATTCCTGCTCCAGTATCGCGGTCTGGAAGAACTGTTTAAGACATCTTCCAGGGTAGGAACAGATCCGTTGTGAAAATAAGGAGCTGTGGCCCAAATTCCATCAAGTGGCTGAGCGACATAGCCGCCTTCGGCCAGTACCAACAGCGGGTTATCATCCGTTCCAAACCATCCGTTATTGAAGAAATCCATAAAATAATCGTTTATTTCAGATGACGTGCTATAGTGATCCGAAAGTGCACGATCCGTTCCAACAGTGCTCAAAGAGACCAGGAGGTTAGGGTAGGAGGCATTGCTACCGTATGTTCCATGACAACTGGCACAGTTATTATCAAACAAGCCCTTTCCCTGACTTGCGAGTTCCGTATCAATACCAAATGGGTATTCCGGAGCTTCAAGACTATAAATATAAGCAAGGACATCAGGCATATTACTATCAACTTCTATAGCTTTTGCCCCATCTGCAAGCGTTAACAAGCTGGCAGCCATCAGGGATTTGCAATAATCCATACGTGTAATACCGTGATAGAACATCGCGTTTTTTTTCTTTAGCAACCACCAGGCAGGTACATCCGTAGGTATTACTTCGTCTGTAAGCGTCACCTGCGGATCATCGATCCACTCCAAGGTCTGCTTATCTCTATGCGCAACCAGTGTCTGCAGTATTTTATCAGCGGGATTACTGCCTCTCGTTTCCGTAACTGTTCTGGGACCTATAACCTCAATACCTTTTCTGAATTGGTCATAAGCCGCCCATTCCGGGCTACCCTGCCCACCGTATAAAGAACTAATCGCCGCATCCAGGAGTGGAGAGTTTGCGCTTCTATCCACAGTGAAATCCGCGGAATGATTGCCCAGGCCCATAACAAACTCATCATTGAGTAGACCGGCATGGCATTGCATGCAATTCGGACCAACAACGCGGACCCCGTTAGGAGCCGTTACAGCGGTAAACTCATAGGAAACCACGGCATTATCTCCTGTTCTTCCCAGGTAGTTATCAGTATTTTCCCCAAACCCCAGTATATAAGCGTCATACGGTATCCCGGAGTTAATATAATCTCCTGTAGTAAGATATTCGAAACCTTTTTGCGCATCGCCAAGGCGTTGTGTACTGGCAGGAATAAACTTGGATTGCACTTCTGGCGTCTCCGGGTTGGGAGAATCCGGGTCAGGGTCTGGTACATCAGTCATACCTCCGCCACTGTCCTTGGAACAGGAAAGACAAATCATAAGGGCCAGAAGTAGCCATGGAAGGGCACGGGTCATTTTCAAATAAGCTTTTAAATCAGTAGCTTTAAAAGTGCTCTGTATCAAACATAAAGATACAATTATTCCAGGGCAGGCTGCCAAGAATATTCCCGTAAGACCAATTTTATCGATGAAATGTAAGTGTTATCGATATGCGTTTATTCAGAATAAAATCTATATTTGATAGCGAGCCCTTCCCATTATCTGATAGTTATGAGATCTTCCCCATACGCTTTGTTTAGGTGTATTGCTTTTTTACCATTTCACCGCATATCCCGGACTGTGATAATTATGGTATTCAATGATGGCATTAGAACGGGATATTCGGGTATGAACATGAAACTCCGGACTTATCATGGATGAGAAGCTCTTACAAGGACAGCGGATACTGGTAACCGGTGCTTCAAGAGGTATTGGAAAGGCGATCAGCACTTATTTGCTGGATAGAGGTGCCCAGGTAGGGGTACATTATAATCAAAGTAAGGATGCCGTAAGTGAAATTACCAGGACTTATCCGTTAGCCAATGTGCTTAGGGCAGACCTGGAAAATGCTGAGGAGGTCCTTGGACTTTTTGAAAATGCCCTTGAATCTATGGGCGGGATAGACAGCCTGGTGCTCAATGCTGGTATTTTTGAACCGCATTTTCCGGATTTATCTGATGAGGACTGGCTGGCAATTTGGCGCAAGACCATAGCCGTTAACCTGGAGAGTGCTGCCATACTCACCAAAAAGGCCATTGAGCATTTTAAATCTGTCGGAGGGGGCAGGCTGATCTATATCGGAAGCCGGGCAGCCTTTCGTGGGGAAACAGAAGAGTATCTGGCCTATGCCGCTTCCAAGGGAGGCCTTACTTCCCTGGCGCGTAGTGTAGCCCGTTCTTTCGGCAAATACAATATAACCGCGTTTGTGCTTGCTCCGGGCTTCACGCGAACAGCCATGGCAGAAAAGTTCATACAGCAGCATGGTGAACAGAAAATACTCGATGAAATTTCACTGCCCAGACTGACCATCCCTGAGGATATTGCCCCTTTGGCCGCGCTTATATGCAGTGGGAAAATGGATCACGCCACAGGCACAACCATAGATATGAACGCAGGGAGTTACATACATTAATATGGTGGTAGTGTTAAAGCAGTAAGCAGTACAGCATGAATAAATCCGCATCTATAGGATGGCTTACAGCTACTGCACTTGTAGTGGCTAACATGATCGGTTCCGGGATCTTTACAAGCCTGGGATTTCAACTGTCCGATGTAGTAAATAGCTGGTCCATTTTCATCCTCTGGTCCCTGGGCGCCCTGATGGCTGTCTGCGGGGCTTTGAGCTATGCGGAATTGGGAACACACTGGCTGCGTTCTGGCGGGGAGTATCATTTTTTGTCAAAAGCCTTTCATCCGGCCTTGGGATATCTTTCAGGTTGGGTATCCCTTACGGCCGGATTTGCTGCTCCCGTGGCCCTTTCCGGAATGGCTCTGGGAGAATATGTTGCGCCTTATCTCGGCGTTAATCACGTGTTTTTGGCATTCTCCGTAGTACTGGCAGTGGCCTTTCTTCACTCTATGAGCATTCATAAGAGCAGTATGCTGCAAAACAGTACTACTTTTTTAAAGGTATTGTTGATCCTTATTTTTATAGGTTTTGGTCTGGGGGAAGCGCCAGAGTCTTCTGCACTACTTTGGACGAATAGCTGGAAGGAGGAAGTAATGCTCCCGGCTTTTGCGGTTTCTTTCGTTTACGTGTCATTCTCCTATTCCGGATGGAACGCGGCAGCCTACATAGCCGGTGAGATCAGGGATGCCAGGAAGAACCTCCCAAGGGCTTTGCTTTTAGGAACTTTGCTCGTAAGTGTGCTATACCTCTTACTCAACTATGTATTCCTGCGCCAGAATCCCATCGAGGCCCTGGAAGGGCAACTGGAAATTGGCCAGATAACGGCAAACAGCATATTCGGACCACAGGGCGGAGTATGGATCAGTTTTGGCATCGCGGTGCTATTGGTTTCAAGTATTAGCGCCATGACCTGGGCAGGACCACGGGTCACCCAGGTGCTGGGAGAAGATCACTATTTATGGAGGTGGTTCTCCCTAAAAACCAAAAGCAATATCCCTTTAAGGGCAATTTGGTTGCAGACTTCCATAACACTTCTGCTTATCAGCACGGGGACCTTTGAACAGGTAATGATCTATACCGGATTCGTACTGCAATTGTTCGCGACCTTTACCGTGGCCGGAGTATTTGTCGTCAGACGTCAGAACAAAGAAAGCAAGGGTTTTAAAAGTCCGCTTTACCCAATCCCGCAGCTACTTTTTCTTGGCCTTAGTCTATGGATACTCGTCTACCTGGTAATTGCCCAACCCCTGGAAACAGGTCTGGGATTGTTGAATCTGATCCTGGGACTTGCCATCTACTGGTTAGACAGGAGGCTAAGCAAAAAAGTGGCCTGAGCAATGGCCAAACCATCTGGCTAAAGGCCGATTTATAGCTTTCTGTACATTTCAACACACGGAATGTACAATTCACTACATTTCATTTTTATGATGTTCAGCTATGGCTAATCTTTGTGCCATCATCAATCAAAAAACGAACAATCATGCAACAGTTAGTCAGATTCTTCCTCCTCGCGTTTTTCAAAGTTATTCTGCTGGTGGTCTGGACCTCTGCCACGGAATCCCACGCACAGTCCAAACGTACTTCGGTCAATGTAAATACCAATAACGGAAAAACAACCATTTCTATCAAAGAGGGCAGGGGAAACAACTTCTATCTGGAATTTGAGGGTGAGATCACACTCTCCGACGACGACAAGGATATTGTTGCCATATCCAGAGGAGGCTATTTGGAGATCAAGAAATCCGCCTTCGGAAGCCGGCGCCGCATATTAATGGAGCCGGATGATTCGGGTCGTCTCGTCAAAAAATATTACGTAGGTGGGTCCCAACAGAGTTTTGAGCCTGAAGGCAAAAGATGGCTGGGTGAAATACTTCCGGAAATCCTTCGCTCATCTACCATCGCCGCAAAACAGCGGGTAGACCGCATGTACCGCAAGGGAGGCGCCAATGCCGTATTGAGAGAGGTAGAACTGATTAGAAGTGATTATGTGAAGTCTGCCTATCTCAAACTACTGTTGAGGAAAGATCTGAGCAATAACGACCTGATCGGCGTTATGAGAGTTGTAGGAGAGGATGTGGAATCCGATCATCACCAGGCAGAGATTCTAAAGAGTAACGCAAAAGCCTTTTTGGTGAACAATGCCACGACGGATGCCTATATACGGGCCGCGGAGAGCATAAATTCTGATCACCATATGGCTTCCGTACTCAAACAACTTGTAAAGGATGCCGAGGTATCGGAATCCCAACTGGAATCGCTGTTTGAGATCATGGACAAGATCAACTCAGACCATCATAAAGCGGAGGTGCTGCTTACCGTATTAAAGAGCCGTGCCATGACGGATAACAGCATCGCCCTTTTGGTTAAGGAGAGTAAATCTATCAATTCAGACCACCACCAGGCCAGGGTTCTTAAGGCCGCATTAAAGTCGCCAGGTCTCTCAAGCAAGGAATACAATAGCTTTCTGCATTCCGCGAGGAATATCGGGTCAGATCACCACATTGCAAGTGTTTGTACCGAAATGCTGAACGATAAGCTGGATGCCAGCGAGTTAAATGCGCTTATGGAGCTTGTTCGCAATAATATGACCTCAGATCACCATCAGGCGGCTATTCTCATAAAAGCCAGTCGAAATCAGGATCTGAGCAAAGAGAACATAATGGGAATGAACTCTGCACTCAGGAGCATGTCCTCGGATCATCATAAGGCAGAGGTATTCAAACAATTATCCACCAAAGACCTGAATGATCAACAGATGATCTCCGTCTTTGAAGCGATTAAAACCATTAATTCCGATTACCACAAGACCTCCTCCTTGCTGGCCTTCTCCGGAGCCGCCAGAGACATGGGCGATGCCGTAAAAGATGCCTATCGGGAAACTTGTGGAGGGATCAATTCAGAATCTCACTACGGAAGAGCAATCAGAGCCATACAGTAATTTTGAGCCTTTACTTCTGAAGCCATTATACTCTTTATTGTCATAGGATAATATTGAGTATTTTGGCTCTATGAAGCGCTTTCTCAGAGACCTTTTATACCAACCCAACATGCGAAGACATCTGCTGTATATCTTTACTGGCTTCCTCTTAGGTGTCCTGGTTTATTCCTATGTGCGCTTCAGTCACCTTCAAAAGTTCTACGAACTTCTTTTAAGTGGATTGTTAGGGATCCTGATCGCCTATGGAGCCCATTGGAGCAATGTTGTTTTAGATCGTTTAATGCCATGGAGAAAACAACCTGGCCTGCGTTTACTACTGGGGATAGGCCTGCTGGCCTTGGTGGGCTGTACCATGGTGTTTGGGGCATTGTGGATCTATCATCTAAATGTTGAAAACTTACAACTGTTCGCTGAGGATCCGGAAGATATGTCTCTGAAGATCATAATCCTCCTCCTTTGTATATCCCTGCTGTACAATATTATTTACTTTGCGCTTTACTCCTACAACCACTACGCACAGGGGCAGGTACTGGAACTGCAACTGGAAAGAAAACAGACACAATTGCAACTGGCAGCCCTGAAATCGCAATTAAGTCCGCATTTCCTTTTCAACAGCATGAATACACTCTCATCGCTTTTTGCTAAAGATGTGGATAAGGCTGAAACTTTTATCCGGGCGCTGGCTCAGTCCTATCAATACACCCTAAACAAATACGAGGATCTTTTAGTTCCGGTTGCCGAAGAATTGAAGTTCGTTCAGGCCTATTGTTTTCTTATGCGTACCCGATTTGGGGAACACCTGAGCCTCGAGGTAGAGCTGAATTCTGAAATGATGAATTCCAAAGTCCCCCCGCTGACCCTGCAAATGCTTGTAGAGAATGCGGTAAAACACAATGTGATGAACAGCACTCAGCCTCTCAAAGTACGTATGACCTCAGATGGGACTCTCTTGTCCGTATCCAACAATAAGACCAGCAAACGTCCGAAAATGGAGTCCCTGAAGATAGGATTAAAGAATATCGCCGCCAGATATGATCTGTTGGTAAACAAAAAAATAGAAATTGAAGACAACGAGCGCTTTACAGTGCGCCTCCCGCTGATCCCATGAAGAAATTATTCATACATCACGCTTTGTTCAGGCTGTTGAGCCCCTTGTTCAGTGGTACCCTGGTGTATCTTCTCATTTTGTTGATTAACAACAATATAGGGCAGGTTCAGGAGTCCTTTCTGGGTCAGGAACTTTATGTATGCATAGGATTGGCTTATGTCATTCAGGAATACGCCCGCTTGTCCCTCCTGGTTTTTGAAAGGATAGGAGGCTCTATATCTTTTCTGGCACATCTTCTGCTGCAAATCATTACTTCCATAGGTGTTTGTGTACTGTTGGTGAGTCTTTCCATGTATCTTTATTTCAACTATGTACTTGGGTACACCCCAAATGCCAGGGAGTTATTGATATTCAACAGCCTGTTTGCGCTGATCACACTTATCTATGTGTTGCTGTATAAAAGCCATCAGTTCCTCTACATGGTGAATACGGAACGGATCAACCGGGAAGTGGAGGCCAAGAAAGGCATAGAGGCAGATTTTGCCCACTTCAAAAAGGGTATAAATCCAAGACTTCTGTTCGAAAGCCTGGAGGCTATACTGGTCATCATGAAAACGGAACCTGAAGAAGCCGAATCACTTTCTGATCACTTCTCCGCGGTATACCGCTATCTGCTCTCCAAAAGGGTGAACGAATTGGTGCCGGTTAGCGAAGAAGTTGAAATATTAAAGGACCATATAAAGCTGTTTAACCATTTGCCGTATCGAAAGGTGGAGCTACGCCTGGCTGATCTAAAAGATTCCTGGACCGTTCCCGGGAGTTTTCTGATGCTAACTGAAAAGATCATCAGGAGTACTATTCCTTCTGAGAGTAAGCGGTTAAAGCTCAACATTGATGATAAAGAGGATAGGATCGAATTTCACTATGAAACTGAGGAAGTTCTGAATGGCGGACTGGATTCTTCCGGCCTGAAGGATATTAACAGAAGTTATAGTTTTTATTCAGATCGTGATATACAACTATCTGAAGGCGTATCATATAAAACAATAAAACTACCAAAGTTACAACTGCATGAAAGTAGCCATCCTTGAAGACGAACCCCTTGCAGCTGAAAAGCTGGAAAGATACCTTAGGAAGTACAGTGAGTCCATTGAGGTCATTGGCCGGTTTGATTCCCTGGAAACTGCCAGGCCCTGGATTTCTGAACACCAGAATGAGGTAGACCTTTTCTTTATGGATGTACAGCTTACGGATGGTCTGAGTTTCGAGATCTTTACAGAGGTTCAGGTTAAAAAACCTGTAATTTTTACCACTGCCTTTGATGAATTTGCCTTGGACGCCTTTAGGGTAAACAGTATTGATTACCTGTTAAAACCGATCACCTTTACTGATCTTTCCAGGGCGCTTCAAAAACTGCGTTCCATGAAAGAACAGTTTTCTGGTGGCAAAATAACCGCTCCTCTGGTGGCCCAACTCCAAAAAAAGACTTATAAGGACCGCTTCCTGGTGAGCCTCGGGAATCACATACACTCCCTTACCACTAAAGAAATTGCGGCTTTTTATGCGGACGGACGGGATGCTTACCTCAAATCCACGGCCGGTCGTACCTATATCATAGAATACAAAATTGAATCACTACAAGAATTACTTGATCCCAGGCAGTTCTTTCGTGTAAATCGCGGAGTGATCGTAAATATCAACGCCATATCCGATGTGGTTGTGTATTCCAACCGCAGGCTTAAGCTCACCCTTATTTCTAAATTGGACAAAGACGTGATCGTTAGCAGAGAAAAGGTTACTCAGTTCAAACAGTGGTTCGAAGGCAGCTAGCTGAAGTAATTGAGCCTTACAAAATTCTTTCCGAAGCCCTTTTTTTTAGGTCATATGATTTCCATCCTGATCCGGATCATTTCCGGAAGCTTTAAGTGTATCTATTCACCGTAAAAGCCCGTGCCACTGCAAATAGTCCGGGGATTTTAAAATTACAACCTTAAAAATTTAAAAAGAGCCATAAAAATTGTATTTTAAAAGGCCTGAGCCTGAACAAATTATTAAACACGCTAAACAAAACTCATATGAAAGTATTTGATGCTAAACACATTAAAAACATTGTATTGGTGGGAGCCCATAAAAGTGGGAAGACCACCTTGGCTGAGACCATGCTTTTTGAAGCAGGACTGATCAACAGAAGAGGATCCGTTGAAGGAAAGAACACTATTTCTGACTATCACGAAATTGAACACGAAAGGGAAACTTCGGTATTTGCCACCCCGCTTCACACGGAATGGCGGAATTACAAGATCAATATTATCGATACTCCGGGTCTGGATGATTTTATTGGAGAGATCACTTCCTCCATTAGGGCCGCAGACACTATTGTCATGGTGCTAAACGCTCAGCACGGCGTAGAGATAGGTACTGAGATCATTTGGAACTATATAGACACTTATCACAAGCCTACTTTGTTTGTGGTAAATCAGATCGATCATATGAATGCCAATTTTGAGGATAGTTTCAAGAGCATCAAGGAATTGGTTGGCAACAATGCCGTACAGATCCAATTTCCGATTAAACTGGACGGAGCACAATGCATAGTTGATGTGCTTAAAATGAAGTGTTATAAGTTCGGTCCGGAAGGTGGAAAGCCTGAAAAACTGGCTATACCTGAAGAACATAAGGAACTGGCAGACCGCTTGCACAACGAACTTGTGGAAAAAGCAGCGGAGAACGATGAAGAGTTAATGGAGTTGTTCTTTGATAAAGGAACCCTCAACGAAGACGAAATGAGGCAGGGCATTAAGGTTGGCATGATGAACCATGAACTTTTCCCTGTATTTTGTATGTCAGCCCTGAAGGATATGGGAAGCGGAAGGCTTATGGGCTTTATTGACAATGTAGCACCGTCTGCTACAGATCTTAAGCCAGAGCAAACTGTAGAAGGCGATATTGTACTCAATAGGAAGGATGCACCTGCATCCTTGTTTGTTTTTAAGACCATTCATCAGCCCAATTTAGGGCAGATAACCTTCTTTAAGGTCAAATCCGGGGAAGTCAATCAGAATGACAAACTAGTGAATTCCAGGACCGGTGAAACCGAAACGCTGAATCAGCTTTTCATCATGGATGGAAAGAAGCGGGAACCGGTTTCCAAACTGGTAGTAGGGGATATTGGGGCTACGCTGAAACTCAAGCATACGGAAACCAATGACACCTTGAATAGGGGAGGCAGCAAAATGACCATAAGGCCCATTCAATTTCCTGGGCCAAGGACGCGCAAAGCTGTATTTGCGGTAAACGAACGGGAAGAAGAAAAGCTCAGTGACGCCTTAAAGAAAATGCATAGCCAGGATCCTACTGTCGAAGTAAAGTACTCCAAAGAGTTGAAGCAGGTTATACTGGGCTGCCAGGGTGAATTACATTTGGCTACGATTGCCTGGACGCTCAAGAACACCTACGGAGTGGAAGCGCGTTTTGAAAAGCCAAAAATTGCCTACCGGGAGACCATACAGCGTTCTGCTTCGGCCAATTACCGGCATAAAAAACAGTCCGGTGGCGCAGGGCAGTTTGCAGAAGTACATATGAAAATAGAACCCTGGTACGAAGGTATGCCGGAGCCACAAGGATTTAATATAAGAGGTAAAGAAGAGGTGGATCTGGATTGGGGTGGAAAACTGGTCTTTTACAACTGCATCGTTGGCGGGGTGATAGATACCCGTTATCTACCCTCGATCAAGAAGGGAATTCTTGAGGTTATGGAGTCCGGACCGCTTACAGGCTCTTACATACGCGATGTAAGGGTTATGGTGCACGATGGTAAGATGCACTCGGTAGATTCCAATGATATCGCCTTCAAAATTGCCGGGGCACACGCTTTTAAAGAGGCTTTCCTGAATGCAAAACCCAAATTGCTGGAACCTGTTCAGGAACTGACCGTCAAAGTGCCTGAAGATATGGTAGGAGGGGTGATGACCGACCTGCAATCCAGACGTTCTATCATTCAGGGAATTGAGAGTGAAGACCACTACCAGGTGTTGAGGTGCATGACTCCGGCGGCGGAACTTCATGGCTATTCCACAAACCTGAGGTCCTTAACTCAGGGCAAGGCAACATTTAATGCGGTTTTCGATTCTTTTAAAGCCGTACCTCAAAACATTCAGGAAACACTGGTGCAAAAAGACGAGTAGTGCCTGGGTGAATCCGGAAATGTAGAGAGCCAAAACCAAATATTTTTCATATCTATATTTCGCGATATGTAAATATTTTATATATTTGGAGTATGAATGTCGTTGCGATAAGTAAAGTTTTGGCTAATGATACCCGTTTGAGTATTCTGAGATGGCTGAAAGATCCTGAAGAGAATTTTCCGCCTCATAAGGATATTGATCATTTTGATGACGGGGTCTGTGTGGGATATATTCAGGACAAAGCCGGACTTTCACAGTCAACCATATCCACTTACCTCTCCTTAATGCAGCAGGCAGACCTTATCATTCCTACGAGACATGGTAAGTGGACCTATTACCGCCGTAATGAGGCGGTGATTGATCAGTATATGAAAAGCCTCAGGCAGATGATCTAATTTTTTTATTTAAACATATCGATGTTTCTCGAAATCTAAAAATGAAAATATGTATACCATTGTTGAAGCAGGGGAGTGCCAGACTTGCCACTCCGGACCGAAAAAAAAAGTTCTTCTTCTGAGAAGGGGTTTGCAATTGCTACTATCTTTAAGAATTCAAAATGCAGAGCATTTAGTTAAAATGAAATAATATGAAAACCATTGGATTAATTGGTGGGATGAGCTGGGAGTCATCCAAAGTGTATTACGAATACCTGAACAGAAGAACCCAGGAGTTGCTGGGAGGTTCTCACTCGAGTAAGAATATTATGGTTACTGTGGATTTTGCTGAAATTGAACGTTGGTCTTTCGATGGGAATTGGGAAGCCATCGGAGAACTTATGAAAGAATCCGCTCAAAAACTGGAACTGGCGGGAGCCGATATTATTTTGCTCTGTACAAATACCATCCACCTGGTAAGTGACGCTATCACACAAAATGTCAATATACCCTTTATACATATAGCAGACGCCACTGGGGAGGCCATAAAAGCCCAAAATCTTAAAAAAGTTGGATTGCTGGGAACCGCCTTCACCATGGAGAAGGATTTTTATACCGGCTACATCCGGGATAAGTACGATATTGAGGTAATTATTCCCAAAGCCGGGGACAGGCAAACGGTTCATAAGATCATTTATGACGAACTGGTAAAAGGGATCTTCACCGAGGAGTCCAGGAAGAAGTGTATGGAAATTATCCAAAGGCTAAGTGATGCCGGTGCAGAGGGAATTATTCTGGGTTGTACGGAACTTCCGCTTCTCATTCCGGAAGCAAGTGTAGACCTACCCACCTTCGATACCAGCCGTATTCATGTTTACAAAGCCGTGGACTGGGCTTTAGACAGGACGGCGGCTACAATGGCCTAGCATCTTATTTTAAGTTGGATTGAACCGCATTAGCGCCCTTGAACAATCTAAGGATTTCCGCAATGGTTTGTTCAGGGGCGTTTCTATGGATATAATGCCCGCTCTCTTCCACAATAATATGCCTGCTATTGGTTGACAATTCTGCGAGCTCTGCTTGAAATTCCAACCATTTTTCGCGCATCCTTTTACCACCTAAAGACGCTGGCTTACCCGCTGTAAGCACAGTTATGGGTATATCGGGAAAGTCAGGGGCTTCCCGAAAGGATTCGGAAGTAGAATGGACAATATCCAGTTCATATTGTCTTTGGCTGTTTTCAATAGAACTGGTAAGTACCAAATACATCAGGTCCTGCTCGTTTTTGAAGTATTCAAATTGTTCCGGATGTGAGGCCTCTATAAACACAACGGCTGCCGTCTCCTCAGGATAAAGCCGGGCAAACATATTGGCATACAGGCCGCCCAGTGAATGGCCTATCACAATATACGGCGGGCGAACCCTTTTGGCTACGAGGTTGGCGTGAAGCTGTCGGGCCACTTCTGTAACATTTTTAGGGGCATCTTTAAGATTACTATTCCCATAACCCGGCCGGTTGTAGGCGTAAACCCTGGTGTGCTGGGCAAGCGAATCCAATATGGTGTCCCAGGTATCCATTTCAGGGCCTAGTCCGGTCTCAAAGACCAAAGTTGGAGCGCCTTCTCCTTCCAATACGAATTCCATTTTCTTTCCGTATTTGCTGGTTTGCTGTACATTGTCCAGGGAGGAACACCCCGTCAAAAAGAGGAATAAAGCCAGAAGGCTACTCAGTTGAAACAGTATCGACCTTTTCATAATTACAATAATTTGACCCTAAGTGTATTCAACAGTCTGCATGATAGCTTTTATATGGTAAATAATCCATGACAAACATCATATAAGGGTATTTCTTGTTATTAAGACGAAGAAGCCATGGGAAATTGGTACATTGAGGGTGATAATTTTGAATCGCAGAGGCATGAGAGCCGCTATTTATGAAAAGTTTGGAGGTTCTATAAAGATAGACCAGGTTCCGGATCCTGAACCGTCTGCACATGGCGTTGTCATCAAAGTAATGGCAAGTGGTCTTTGCCTGAGTGATTGGCATGGGTGGATGGGCCACGACCCCGACATTGAACTACCTCATGTTCCCGGGCACGAACTTGCCGGAATAGTGATAGCAAAGGGGAAGAGTGTCAAAAAATGGGCCGCCGGACAACGGGTTACGGTACCCTTTGTAGGCGGATGCGGGCATTGTAGGTATTGTAATTCCGGAAACCAGCAGGTCTGTGATAACCAGTTTCAACCGGGTTTTACGGCCTGGGGTTCTTTTGCGGAGTACGTTGCCATAGATTATGCCGATGAGAACCTGGTACTGCTGCCCGGCAATCTTGATTTTACGGCAGCGGCCAGCCTCGGTTGCCGGTTCATAACAGCTTACAGGGCTATAAAACACCAGGGCAAATTGTTAGCCGGGCAGTATGTGGCAGTACACGGTTGTGGAGGAGTAGGGCTTTCGGCCATTCAAATTGCCGCGGCACTTGGAGGTAGGGTAATTGCTGTGGATATTTCTGATGAAAAGTGTATGCTTGCCAAAGAATTAGGTGCAGCGTTTAGCCTGAACGCTAACTCAGTCAATGTTCCTGAAGCGATCCGGGAGATCAGCAGGGGAGGTGTAGATCTTTCTATAGATGCCTTAGGCCATACGGATACCTGTCTTAATTCTATTCTAAGCCTGAAAAAGAGAGGCAAACATGTGCAGGTAGGTTTAATGACGGGGGAACATAACCATCCGGCCATACCGATGCCATTGGTCATAGCCAATGAACTGGAAATTCTTGGAAGCCACGGAATGCAGGCGCACAAATACCCCGAAATGTTTGAATTGGTAAAAACGGCAGGTATTGACTTGAACGGCATGCTTACCAGGACCATTGGTTTGGACGAAGTACCTGAAAGCCTGAGCAACCTCAACCGTGATACCTCAGCGGGAATTACCGCACTTGTCTTTGACAAACCGGTTTAGTGGAAGACCAAATTGATAGAAAGAATGATCCAATAAAAACTCAAATTATGAAGTACCTATTGAAAGTAGCCTTAACCCTAATAGTGCTCATCAGTATTTGTTGTTGCAAAAGGGCTCCTGAAGCAGCCAGCCTGTTCAATGGGAAGGATTTGCGTGGCTGGCACATGGATGTACCTGAGAAGGATAGTATTCCGGAAAGCCGGGATCCCTTTATTGTCAGGGAGGGTATGCTGGTAAGCCTTGGAACTCCCCCGGGTCATTTGATCACGGACGATTCCTATACAAACTACCGACTGGAGGTGGAATACCGTTTTCCCGGGAAACCTGGTAACTGCGGGGTGCTGGTACACGCCTCTACGCCGCGAGCCCTTTATAAAATGTTCCCCAAATCTGTAGAAGTGCAGATGATGCATGAAAATGCCGGAGATTTCTGGTGTATCGTTGAAGACATCACTACCGATAATATGGTTGAACGCCGCGGCCCTGAAGCGGATTGGGGTATTACGGAAGGAAAGCTTCGACGGATAAAAAACCTCACGGACGACTCGGAAAAGCCGTTGGGACAATGGAATTCAATGACTGTGGAATGCCTGGAGGACGAGGTCAAGGTTTGGGTGAACGGGGATCTGGTCAATCACGGTTATAAGGCCACTGCCAGGCAGGGACAAATCGCCATTCAGGCAGAAGGGGCGGAGGTAGAGTTTAGAAAACTGGTGTTGCAACCCATAAAAAAGCTTACGGATTGACAGGCCAGTACTGCATCATTTTCTGTCGTACGAAATCCACACTTCGTACCAATTGATCCATACCGTCTACGCCATCCTCAATACTTATCCAGCCATTAAAACAAGCGGTTTTCAGCAGAGAAAAAATGGCATCATAATCATTAAGCCCTTTTCCGACCTCCCCGTGCCTTAGTCTTTTGGCATAACCCAGGCTGTCCATCTCCTCATTTCTAAGATCCTCCAGAGTGCCGGAAATAAGATATCGGTCACTGGCATGCATGGTTTTGACACGGTCAACAACTTTGGCGAGCAATTCCAAGGGATCGTCCCCGGCAAGAAATGCATTACTGGGATCGTAATTCACACCAAAATTCGGATGATCTATCCGCTCGACCAGTTTGCAGAATACCCCCATTTTCTGCGCGAATTCCGGATAGTGCCAAAAGTCGTCCTTATAGTGGTTCTCTATGATCAGGGTAATACCTAATGCACTCGCGTAAGCCAGGGATTCCTCAATACAGTCTACAGCCATTTTGAGCCCTTCCTCCTCTGTGAGTTCGGGCCTGCGCTGACCGGACAACACCCGGCAATACTGACCACCAAGGGTATGGATCATATCTATCCATCGGAACTGCTTTTCGACCTCTTTACGCCTGAGAGCGGCATCAGTCAGCGTAAAATCGGGAGAGCAACAGAGCATGGGGATCTTTTTCCCTTTGTCTTCCACCATACTGCGAAAAATGGTCCAGTTCTTTTCGTCCTGCATCTCCAGGAAGCCGGCATACCATTCAAGCCCGTCTACATCGAGCTCTGTAGCCAGGGCTATCCATTCAGAAAGTTTCATGCTACCATCCTTACAGAGTGCCTGCATAAACGCTTTTGGAAATACGGCTAGTTTTGGCAAAACAGGAGAATAATGATTCTTGGTATTATTTAAGGTTTAAGTGCTTTTTCATTTGAGAAAGCCTTCCCATCTTTTGGGCAGGTTCCTGCCGATCATCGGGAATTGTTCGAGTTCCAGTACCTGGGCGCTGATGGGGCCGCATTCATCCGAAATCAAATAAGCCGCTCCGGCTGCAATTTCAGCTGGTTCCAGGATACGGCGGCTGGGTGCAAAAAGGTCGGGTAATTCCCTGAACCAGTCGTCCTTCATTCCCTGTTCTCTCTGGTTTATCTTCTCATTATCCGTAAGAACCCACCCGGGATTGATCTGGTTTACACGTACTCCGTAATCCCGGAATAAGCTATCTCCCAGGTTCCGGCTTAGGGTCATTAAGGCTCCTTTTGAGATGCTGTAAGCCAGAAGGTCAGGTTCTCCGCTCCAGGAATTGATCGAGCCGATGTTGAGCACATTTCCTTTGGATTCAGCAAGATGGGGTAGTGCAGCCCGGATCATGGCAAAGGGAGCTACGGTGTTGATCTCAAGCATATTCCTTAAGAAATCCAGATCTGTGCTCTTAATATTGGAGGACGAGATCAGTGCGGCATTATTTACAAGCACATCCAACCTTCCAAATTGAGCTATGGCAAAATCGATCAGGGATTCCGGAACCCCTGCTTCCGTAATATCAGCTGTATAGGTCGCTATATGTTCTTTAGATCTGCCCTGGAGGAACTGCTCGGCCTTCTCTTCCCTTAAACCATTAACCACTACTTTCGCACCCTCTTCCAGGCAACGATTCGCAATGGCCTTACCAATGCCGGTATAGCCACCTGTTATCAAAACAATTTTATCCTTTAAACGCATAATGCTCAAATTACCGGATTGCTGAAAATCCTATGGTCTTAATATACTCTTTACCACTTCTCTGGAATGCATTTCGTTAAATGCCTTTTCCCAATCTTCAAGCTGCCACACACCCCCTACAATTGGCTTTACATCCAATTTGCCATTTGCGAGTAGCGCAAGCACTTTCTCCCAGATAGGCCAATTATGACTAAAACTTCCCTGTAGTCTTACATTTTTCTGTACCAGCGGGTCCAATGAAAAGCCCAGCGGATCCGGGCCCCATCCAACTTTGGTGATCTGACCTCTTGGGCGGACCAACTCTAGTGCCAGCTTTAAGGTTTCACTAACACCGGCAGCATCAATAACGCAATCCGCTCCCAGGCCATCCCTTTCAAATGCCCATTCGGAAGCTCCCTCAACAAAAGTTGAACATCCATATTGGCTGGCAATTTTGAGTCTGTGTTTATCAGATTCGAGGCCAATAATGGCCACATCAGCTCCGCATAGGCCAGCCAGTGCTGCACAGAGTATTCCTATGGTTCCCGGGCCGATTACAACTACCCGGTCTCCCGGTTTTATATCGGAATTCTCCACAACAGCGTTGTAAGCAACGGCACAGGGCTCGGTAAGGCAGGCGGCCTCAAACTCCAGTTGATCGGGTACCCGATGAAGGCAACGAGCCGGAACTCTTACGAATCGGGTCATAGCGCCATCCACACCATAACCGAAACCTTTACGTGTAGGATCAAGATTGTAAAATCCCTGGCGGGAAAGTGGGTTATTCAGATCTATTACGGCGGCCGTTTCACTCACAACTCTATCTCCTTCTTTCCATTTTTTTACAGCCTTTCCCAGAGCGGTTATGGTTCCACCGAATTCGTGTCCAAGAACTACAGGATAATTCACAGGCCAACTGTGATCCGCGGTCCATTGGTGCAGGTCACTGCCACAAACACCTACCGATGCCACTTCAAGCAGCACGTCTTCCTCACCGATCTTTGGTTGGGAAATAGTCCTAAGCTCAACGCTTCCTTTCTCCGGGGCGTAATTTACGACGGCGGCTGATTGCACGGTAACAGATTTTAGTTAGACATCTTCGTAGGCATGTACTTTTTGACAAATGCCGCGTAGTATTCCTTCCAGGTCTCCTGAAGCGGTTTTAAAGGCATCGGCATCCACGGTCAGCGGGGCTCCCAGTACTACCAGTGGCGCACCAAACTCCGGACAGCGGATGGCTTCTTCCAGTGAAAGCCCTCCTACAGCCTGTACCGGGATTTTAACAGCTTTGACCACCTCTTGCAACTGATCCAGTGGACTTGGCATAGGCAGACCTCTGGAGGCTATACCACGCCTTTCATCGTATCCAATATGATGAATGATAAAATCACAACCAAGTTCTTCCAGCATGCGGGCGCCCTCTACCATATCCGGACAGCCCAGGTTGTCTCCCATCACCTTTATCCCGAAATCTTTGCCGGCTTCAACCACTTTTTTGATGGTCTCTTCATGTGCTCTTGCCATGACCACAACATGGGTGGCCCCTGCTTTGGCCATCATTTCAGCTTCAAGATAACCTCCGTCCATAGTTTTAAGGTCTGCAACTATTGGAACTGTTGGAAAAGCTTCGCGTAATTTCCGTACTCCATGCAGGCCTTCGGCCAGGATGAGTGGTGTTCCGGCTTCCAGCCAATCCACACCTGCCTTTAAGGCTGTGGCCGCGGTTTCCAGTGCTTCCTCAATATTGGTAAGGTCCAGAGAGATTTGTACTATAGGCCTCATTTGGCAACAGGCTATTTTCCTGTAATTTAAGCAAAGAAAAATCAACTTCAGAAAAAGCCCGGTCATAATTACCGATGTTTCCCTTCCCGAACCTATTTTTGAGCTGTATAGATCACTTGGATCTGTCAACTGAACTTAGGGGATGAAACCGAGATAAAGGAAAGCTCAATATGAAATACGTACATACGAATATCATCAGCAAGGACTGGAAAATGCTGGCTGAATTCTATATCGAAGTATTCGATTGCCGTTTTGTACCTCCCGAAAGAAATCAGGCCGGTGAATGGCTTGGCCAGGGTACAGGTGTTCCCGGGGCGGAGTTGCAGGGTGCTCATCTGCTTTTACCCGGGTATGGAGAAGATGGTCCTACCCTGGAGATCTATCAATACAAGAATGTGGTTGAAAGGTCAGATCAGTTGCCGAATGCCTTGGGTTTCGGACACATTTCCTTTGAGGTCTCAGATGTCAAAAAAGTTTTAGATGCTGTATGCGCTAAAGGAGGCAGCGGTTTCGGGCAAATAACAACCCGGGAGATAGAAGGCGTAGGGCTACTCACTTTTGTCTATGCCAGGGATCCGGAAGGGAATTTTATAGAGATCCAACACTGGGAAAAATAGGATTGTCAAATGGGAAACTTCAGAGATCAGTCCACAGCTTCTTCGGAAAAAGTACCCGGACCGGCATCGTAAACCACAGCTCCTGCATTATCCTGGATTTCCATCTGGCTCACTTCTCCAACACCCAGAAATCGACATCGTATCCCTGCCAGGTCACCGATTGAGTTTTCGTAGGCTTCGCTAAAAACGGCCATCTCCTCCACATATACTGAAAGGGTTTTGTCCCGGACTTCGAGTCTAACATCACGGAATTCCTTTAAGTCAATTCCCAATGCGGAGAGATCGTGTTCTTTACCGTCTAAATACTTCTCACTTAGCATCAACCCGATCTCGGATACGCATCCCGGGATGGAGAAATTTACGATAAGCGCACTCTTAGTTCCCAAAACCAGGATGGCCATGTTCTGACATACGGCCCACTTTTCGGAGTAAGGGATCCTCGCCCTGGTCTGTAGTGTAAAATTGTCCCCGGATACCTCACCGAAGTCGCGGACATAGTGGAATGAGGTCGTCAGGGGTTGCTCGTTGGAGATAACTTCTTTAACGACATCCGGACTAAAACCCAGGTGGCCGGAATCGGTAAAAGGCGCATCTATATATTTGGGAACCGGCTCATAGTTAAGTGTACCCAACCATCCTTCACTTTTGATGAACAGATCGTGCTCTTTAATGATCCTGCCCTCAACAAGTAGCTTGGCCCGAAAATATCCGGGGTAAAAGTATTGACCGGTAGCCTGTGTTTGCCCTTTTTTTATTGAGATGGTTCTCGATGGGTCCCAGTATTGCTGTATGTGAATACTGTCTGAGGAAATCTCACTGAGATCAAAATCAAAAACTACGGAATTTGGTAAGCCTTTAGCGAGAGGTTTACTGCTAAAGGGTATTTGAGAAAGGTCCAATTCATCCAGGCCGCTGCGGCTTCCCTTCAATGAGAAGAAAGAAATGAAAACAAGGGTCATCACCGAAGCGGAAAGCATAATGATACCCAGGTTAGGGTTTATCTTTTTAAGGACCCCTGCTGGTTTTTTGGTTTTTTGCTGCTGCTTAAAATCCCTCCAGTTCGTGTAGCCTGCGAAGCGGGCCAGGGTATTCAAGGTGGTTACGCTTGGAGCACTTTGGTACTTTACGCGACCCCATACCCGCTTAAGGGTGGTGGGACTCAGCAATACCTGGGTCTTTTTTTGTATTTCTTCGCTTAGCTCAAGAAAAACGTCGTTGTGCCAGGATTCCCCTGAACCCCAACCCAGTTGTTGCTCGATAATTCTCAGACATTTTTGAACCAGCTTTTCCTCTGCGGACATACTTCAAAGTTATACACCAAAGATCGCCAAATTTCGTCAGCTGAACCACAATGAATGGAAATGCACCAATTTGTTTTTGACTCAGCGACTATGCTGTGGAACTTAGAAGGATAAATTAATGAATTATGAAAAGACTCCTTTTAGTTATCGGCTTAACAACTGGTCTTAACAGTTTGGTCGCGGCTCAGGAAATTATTCCAATAGATACTGTGGCCCTGGACATCAATGCTAAGGATTACATCATTGAACCCTTTAAAGGAAAGGATGCAATTTACCTGAAGCAGGGCAGCATTTCTTTAAAAGATATCAAATTACGGAACGGCACTATAGAATACGACATTTTCCTGAAGGAGGCTCCGGCTTTCCCTGGGGTTTACTTTAGGGTGAATGATAACAATGCCGAACAATTCTATATCAGACCGCATCTTAGCGGCAAGCCGGATGCCAACCAGGCGCTTCCCGTTGTGAACGGGATCGCGGCATGGCAACTCTACTTCGGGCCAAGGTATTCCTTTCCCTATGAGTATAACTATTCAGACTGGACCCATGTAAAGCTGGTGGTCAATGAAAACAGGGCACAGGTCTACCTGGATCATTCAAAGACACCACATCTCTCCTGGTACCTGTTTCACGAACCCAGGGAAGGAGGTATAGCTCTGAACGGCGGCAATGCAGAAGCCATGCACCTTGCGAATATCTCGGTAAATACCGAAGAGGCTGTCATTAAAGACTTTCAGCCTATAGAACGCAAAGCCCTGGAAAACATGATCCCGGAATGGGAACTATCCGATAAATTCGAGGAAAAACTACTCGAAAATCCGGAAAACCTGAACAAAATTATTGCAGACAGGAGTTGGAAGGGTAAGGTGACTCTTGAAGAAGGTACAGCGGCAAATATTTCGAAACTTATCACTTTAAGGGATGAAAATCCAGGAAATACGGTATTCGCCAGGGTAAATATTCAATCTAACAGGGAGCAACTTCGGCTGTTGGAGTTCGGATACAGCGATAGGGTAGTGGTCATATTGAACGGTAAACCCATATATAGAGGGAACAATCGATGGAGGTCAAGGGACTATCGTTATTTAGGTACTATAGGCTTGTTTGACGCAGTCTACCTGCCCTTGAAAAAGGGAGATAACAGCTTATTGATGGCTGTTTCTGAAGACTTCGGAGGATGGTTGATCACCGGAAGAATTTCCGATAGCAAGGGCCTCAAAGTGTTGGCCAAATAACCAGATCGTATCCAAAGTCAATGCTGCTAGAGCGATTCCGCAGGAAGATCTAAACGGCAATCGTAATGCCTTTCCATTTGCCAGCCGTCCTTTAGACTGTAATACAGACTTCTTTTGGCATAATTCATATTGAGCGTTCTCATGGCTTAATTATTATTTTACTTACACACGGTTTATCCGTGATCTTTACTTAAAAAGACTGGGGAAAATCCATTTTGTTACATTTTGTGGAACTTTTGAGGCAGATTTAACGAAGATTTAAAATTAGGCTTTTTTTGAATAATCGCGAGTGTTAAGTGCTGTAATAGTGATAGTTACAAATAAAATACTTATTGCTTTTACGATTTATTAGTATTCCATATGCCAATTAAAAGTTAAACATTTCACAATTAATAGTATTTCTATTAAATTTAAAGGGTGCATCTACCAGCATCATTCCGTTCTCAAGACGGAATATATGTGTTGAGTTAGCTGCATTCTAGATTATGCTTTAAAGCAACTTAAACCTAAAACTCTACATTATGAGCAACGAAACACCCAACCCGAAATACCGGTTACTGGTATTGACAGACCTCTCCAAGGCCTCAGATATGGCACTTAGGAATGCAGTTCAGCTCGCCAAGGCTATCAACGGCAAAGTAGATGTATTTCACGCAAAAGCCCCAACTTCAGTGGTTAAATTCGACAACCAACTGTCTGCTATGCGTTCTATTCATCATGACTATAATAAAACCCAGGCAAAACTGGAAAACGATATTCAGGAGTTGGAATCGGCTGAAGGCGTTAGGATAGGATTTAAGATTGCTTATGGCAACGTAAAAAACGCTATAAGGGAGCACATTAAGGAAACAAAACCGGATATTGCTGTACTCGGTAAGAGGAAGTCCAAAATAATTGGCTTTCTTGGAGATGGTATTACCAACTTCGTGCTAAACCAATGTTCTACAAATGTTCTCATAACGGATGAAGAACAGGTGTTCCACTCTTTCAATGACCTTTCTCTCGGCATATTTGGAGATGCCATTGAAAAGCAGGGCCTTGAGATCCTGAACGATTTGAGCAAGGCTGGAAACAAACCGATAAAACTATTTAGTGTTGGTGAAAGCGCTAATGCCAATGTTAGCAACCAGGAGAAAAGAACCATTTCTTATGTATTCCCTGAAGGCTCCAATGCTATGGATGGTTTGGCTTCTTATGTACAAAAGACCCAGACCCAGCTATTGTGCATTCCCAGCAGTAAAAACAAAGATCAGGGCGGCCGCCAACGCAAAAATATTATAGACGCGTCGGTACGCAGGATGGTACAGAAAGTAGGTATTCCTGTATTGTTCATAGCTTCTTAAATAGCTACTATCTTATATAAGACTTTATTCAGATTTCCTGAAAGGCCACCTACGCTAAGCTGTTTATAGGTCTTTCAGGTTTTCTGATTTATAACCCTTCCATTCTTTTTTGGACCTTTTTCAGTTCCCCGACGCTTCCCGGCTAACGGCGGTTTAGCTATATCCTTATATTTTATCCTCATTATTTCGGATTCACCAGCATTATTTACATTTAAAATGCAATAGGATCGGACTTGCTCGTCTATATAGGTGAAAATGTTCCGAAAAGGATCTCAATGGCCAAAAACACTAAAATGAATTACAAGCTCGCACAGTTTTTCCAGACGGAATACGGTGCATTAAGAGCTTATGTGAATTCCAGGATAGCAGATTCTACAGATCGGGATGCAGAGGACATCATTCAGGATGTGGCCCTGAAGTTGTTTTCCAGGGTAGACCACATCACACCCATTAATAATATCGCGGCTTTTGTTTATAGCTCGGTCCGCAATAAGATCATTGACGTGATGAGGGCCAAAAAAGCCAGGGTGGATCTGGATGAAGAGTTCCGGAAAAGACTGGCGGAGTTCGCCGGACTATTGCAGGATCATACGGAAATGGAATATACTGAAACCGTCAAAGCTTCTCTTAAGGAAGCCATCCGGAACCTAAAGCCCATTTATCGTGATGTGATACTTGCAATCGATTTTGAAGGACTTACCTATAAGGAATTCAGTCTGGAAACCGGAATCTCTGCAGGAACCCTCATGTCCAGAAGGCACAGAGCCCTTTCGATCCTTTTCAAGGAACTGCAGAAAACTGAAAATAGTAACAATAAAACTAAAACAGAATGACACATTTACACAGTCAAAAATCCAAAATTGAAAAATTTGTTACCGTAGTGTTTTGGGTTATTTTCGGGACCATCGCCATGATTGCATTTGCCCTGCTCTTCGGATATATAGTGATGTTATTGTGGAATTGGCTCATGCCGTCTCTTTTTGGCTTGGGAACACTAAACTTCTGGCAAGCCGTGGGTATCCTTATTCTCGCCAAAATATTGTTCGGAGGGTTTGGTTCAGGGAAATCCGGTAGGAGATCAAAAAGGGTAAGGTCTAAAGTGAAACACCGATTGGCTGAGAAAGGCAATTCCCGATGGAAACATTATGATCGGTTCTGGGAAGAAGAAGGCAAACAGGCTTATGAAGCTTACCTGGAACGTATGGACAATGCGGACGAAACACCTCGTGAATAGGCTGCCACGAGCCTGATTAGGGAAATTCATGGCATATTTCATAAATTGAAGTCATGAATTTCTCCAATTCAAAAATGGGTAGCAGCATAGCCATGGCTTTGGTCTTTCTGCTTTTGCTGCTACTCCCATTTGGCGATTTGTTGGAGGCCTCCGGCATGGAAACTTTTAAGGCCCAACAGTTAGGAGACATCCTTAAGAATTGTGTTATTATCATCTATGGGATCCTTATGATCCGTCGATTGGGCTTTGTAAGGATCTCCGGTCTTAAAAACACCATTCCCAAATACCCAATTTTACTGATCGTTCCCCTTTATTTTGCACTGTTGGGACCTCTGTGGTACTTCTATTTCGGATATGAGTTTCACAACATAGCTGCAGCCGATGTAATAATATTATTGCTTGCCATGTTGGGGGTGGGGATCTCAGAAGAGGTTATATTCCGTGGACTTATTCTTCCAAACTTACTCAAAGGATCCTCTGCGGAACAGCCAATGCTGATACCCATAGTTTTGGCTGCACTTTTGTTCGGAGTGCTTCATTTTCTTAATTTATTCAACGCGGATGCCCAATTTCCAACGGTAATAGCCCAGGTAATTTACGCCACTTTTTTTGGGATCGCCTTTGGTATCATTTTGCTAAGATCCAAAAGCCTGCTCGCTCTGGGTGTGCTACACGGGATCATCAATTTTTTCAATAGCCTGGATGATCTTCCGGGAGCCGTAGAGCCGGCTAAAATGCAGGAATACGCTATTCATGAGGCTGTGTTTTCCGTTCTGGTCGTAATTCCTTTTTTGTGGTATGCTCTAAGGCAGCTTCCTTCAATTAAACGGCAGGATGTGCTCTCTCAGATAGACAGTGACCAGTTGGTCTAAAAAAGGACGTATCGGGGAACTTAGATCAGGCAAGTATACTTTCATGACCGGAGTCTTTTACAAACAGGCAGGAACTACCCGTCTTCGAGGTCATTTCATTTACAAATTCAAATTTTAGATTGCCATCCATCCCAAATATATTGAGATCCGCCTTTGGCGCTTTTTGAACCACCTCCCTGAAACTTCCGATATGCACCTCGGTAAGGGTGGAGGGTAGTCGTGCCAGGCTGGTAAGCGATTGAAGGAAATTATGGGCGTTCTCTTTCTCTTTTTCATCTCTGATCACAATGATCAGGCGTATCTGGGCTTCCCAGTTCTTTTTGAGTTTGTAGGCGATCAAAGTGGAGAGATCCAGGTTACCAATGTCCCAGCCCAGGTTCCAGTTATCCGTTCGGTCACTTACCCAAACATTGATAACATTGCGCTGTCCCAGGAGGGTTGTGCTATTCAGGGAAAAGAGCAGTACCCCAATCTCCAGTCGAATACATTCCTGGATAACGGGTCTGATCTCCGTTTCGTAATTATCGTGTTGCTGAAGGTTGAGGAATACGATATTTGGTCTGAAAAAAGCGCCCTTCAGAGCTTGATTTCCATAGTTAACACCCTGGGCAAAATTCTCGCTGTGTATGACTGTCCAGGAAGAAAACACATCTTTTTGCCGGAAAGATTCGGAAAGGGTGGCCAGCTCATCCGGAAATACGCTGTTTTCCACATTCGGGGCAATTCCAAGTAGCTTAATGGAACCTTTGGGCCTGGCGATATTTCTGAGAAATTGAAAGTTTCCCCTTGCCCCGTCAATATCCCGAATGGGTACCATCAGGTTGGGTTTCCAGGCTCTTTGCTGCATATTCTTCATCCCCCAGGTATGTTTGGCAGCCCACTCCGCAAAAGAAACAAAGAGACCGGACCGAACATCTTCAAAGGGTGTCTCAATATTCTGCCGTGACAAGAACCAATACACAACGAATACAATACTTATGGATATAAGGCTTACAGTAGGATTAATGATAAACATGGCAACTACCGAAGAAACGAGACCTATCCAGGGGATCCATTTGTTCACTTTAAAAATGGGACGGTAACTTATCAATCCGAGTTTTTGCTCAATAATCACCACGATGTTGATCATGGCATAAGTTATCAGAAAAAACAGCGTAACCAGGGGTGCTACAGCATTGAGGTCCCTAAGCAGCATGGTCACGAAGATCATAATGCCGGTAACGATCATTGCATTTCTGGGCTGACCATTGGCACTGGTTCCGGCCAGCACCTTGGAATAGGGGAGTACCCGATGTTCTCCCATGGCGTACAATATCCTTGAGGAGCCCACGAGAGATGCCAGGGCAGAAGAAAATGTGGCACCCAGTATTCCTGCTATAACCAGCGGCCCTACATAGGCTTTGTCTATAACGATGTTGTAATTAGAGATCAGTTCCTGTTCGCTGGCAGAACGTGCCAGCCAAAAGGCAAGACTCATATAGATCACAAAACTAACCCCTATGGCCCATAGGGTACCCACTGGGATACTCTTTTTCGGATCTTTAAGTTCTCCGGACATATTTGCCCCTGCCATAATGCCTGTGGAAGCCGGAAAGAATACGGCGAATACCAACCAAAAATCACTACCGGAAAATCCGTTTTCCACAGATCCCTTAAAAGTTCCCCATCGAATAGCCTCTTCAGTAGGTACACTCATGGAACCGTGGTAGGCAGCCAATACTATGGATAACAGGGACAGTATAATTACAATCATGATAAAGAACTGGGTCTTTATGGCAAGGTCTGCACTGATATAGGCTATAGTAATGAGGACCGCGAAAACTATTATATCGATCAAAAAGGGACTGTGATCCGGAAAGATCCCCAACCAGCCTTCCCTGAATCCGAAGATATACATGGTTACAGCCAACCCTTGAGAAACATACCTGGGGATCCCCAGGCTTCCGCCGACTTCCAGGCCCAACGCCTGTGAAATGATCGCATAAGCTCCACCTGCCCCGATTCGGATATTGGTGGTTATCGCAGACATGGATAAGGCCGTGCTCAGTGTGATCGCAAAGGAGATTATAATGATCAGCCAGGCTCCCAGAAGTCCTGCGTTACCAACTACCCAGCCCATTCGCAGGTACATGATCACCCCAAGAATTGTGAGCAAGGTAGGGGTGAAAACCCCTGCAAAGGTTCCGAATTGCTTCACTTTTTTTTGCGGCATGCCTGAGCTTTTGATAAAACTAGAAAAATTTTGTGGATTTTAACATATATAGGAGGCGATGAGGAAATATTAAGGGATTTGATCTATTGAAATCGATCTTTATTCCTGGATCAGCCAGTCAAAATTATCTGAGAAGCGTACGTTTCCTTTCAGGTCCCGCAGCTCAACATCGTCTATAAAACCTGGAGAATTGGTAAAATAGCTTATCTCCATGATGCCGCCAACACTCTCAGTATAGGAGCCCTCAAAAATAGTAGTCCCGTTAAGCCCAATGTTCACTTTTTTGTCTACAACTGATATTGTCAGTTGTTGCCACTCGCTAACCTCTGTTCCAAACTTACTAAGGTCTTCGGTCTTCCCGTAGTGTTGTGCATCCCCCAATCTCATGGATAACTCGCTTTCACAACCCTTGTTCCCGAACATTATCCAGTAGTAGCCTTTTACTCCCTGTATGTGAAAGTTGAATATGGGGCAATCCACTTCGTCCAGGTTTTGGATCCGGAACTTTGTCTCGTAATAAAAGTTATCACCGTCCAGTTCAAAGTCCTTGACATAGTAAAACGCTTGCTGGAACTGCTCATTGAGGTCAATTTTTTTAGACTCCAGGGAGTTCTTTGAAATCCCAAGAAAGCCTTGCCTTAGCCAATGCCGCTCACTGAATGTCAGGATATTGGACATCGGTTGTCTGGCGGCAATGAACCAGCCATCATTGGTAATATGAACCGGGATCTCTTTAACGATCTGGTCGTTGGCGATCAACTTGGCGGTAAAATAGCCCGGAACATAATAAATATCAGTGCGTTCTTTGTTTTCCTTAGAGATCTGTACTCTCCGGCTTCTATCCCAACTTTGCTGTAAAAAGAAACTGTCTGCCTCTACCGAACTGAGATCGTAATTGAATATTACGGTATTTGGGATCTTGTTATCCAGGGTCTTTTTAAAGGAAAAAGAGATTTCTCTGGAATTGTAGGTAACAGGCTGTGGTTCCTGGTCCTGTCTCCCTGTGGTCCAGGCAAGAAATATGGCCAAAGGTATGATCAAAGCCGGCAGGCCATAAGTGGTGATCTTTTTGAGTTGATTTTTTTTGGGCGCCAGACTGCTCAGGGGGGATTTAAGGTTGTCTGCCTTCTTTTTTTTGAGGGAATGCCAGTTTGATCCATACGCCAGTCGCGAAAGTACATCCAGGGTGGCGAGATGCGGAAGACGGTTATACTCATTTTTCCAAATTCTTTTGATTGTAGTAAGGCTCAGGCGCTCCCCGGTCTCTTCTTCAATGAAAAAAAGGAGAAATTCATAGTCTTTTTGGGCCCAATCAGTACTGGAGCCCAGGCCTGACATTTTTTCGATGCGCTTCTTTAGTTCTTCCAATAAGCGCTGATCAGTTTCCGATAAAGACTTCATTTACAGACGAATGATAAAACGATTGAAAAACGGTTGCAAAATAGTTGTAATAAATCCTCGACGGAACAAGGGGCTCACCTAGCTTAGAACGTGTTAAGAATTCAAACGATTTGCCATATGAAATTACAAAAAATCACCCCATTAGTACTGTCTTTTCTGATCCCCGCTTGTTTTTGGGGACAAACCCTGTTAAAAGGTGAAAACTTTACGGTACTTTCAGATGATAACAAGCCGGTATCTGCTATGGATACTTTGTTCAAGGGAAAAACAAGTATAAAACTCGATGGAAAGGAACAAAGTGTAGCGGTTCTAAAAAACGGGAATTACAGGAATTTCAGGGTAGAAATGGATGTTGCAGGTGAAGTGATGGCTGGTCTTTGCTTTCACGTTGCGGATAATAATAACTACCAGTTTATCTACTTCAGGCCGGGCCTTGGAGGAACAAGGGAGGCTATCCAGTATATACCTATCTACAACGGCGCCCTCAGCTGGGTGTTTTACAACTATCCTGAATATGAAAAAACTGCGGAGATCAAGTCCCTGGAATGGATCCATGCAGCCTTCGAAGTAAGGGGTAATCAGCTTAAAGTATATGTAGATGATAGCAAAGAACCTCAGATGGAAGTAGGTCTTTTCGAGATCCATGGGAATGGTGGCAACTTTATGCTTCGCAGCCTTTTCGGGACCTCGTATTTTGCCAATATAACGGTTACACCCCTGGAGGAAGCGGAAGAAACGAAATTGCCTGAACCAGATACGCAGTACCTTACTGACTGGGAGATCTCCAGGCAGTTCCCAAGAGATACAACTCCGGGAAACTTTCAAAAGGTATTGAAGAAAGCCCTTAGCGAAAACTCATGGAAACCTATTGATCACAAAAGGGACCATTTTGTGAATTTCTCCAGGTATTTTGAGTATCCAAATGGGGTAGTGGTTGCCAGAAAGACGATAAGTTCCGCAACCGCCCGAACACTCAGAATGGGTTTTGATTATGTGGGTAAGGTACAGATCTTACTGAATGGTCAAACCGTTTTCAAAAACAATAATATCAACTTTCAACGCATGTTTGACGCCACTTACGAATTGAATCTTCCGCTTAAACAAGGTGACAATGAACTTGTGGTGATCGCCGAAGGTGACGGCGCCTTTTTTGGTAAAGGCTTTAAGTATCTGGGAAGGTTTCAACACACTAACTGGGGTTTTATAGCGAGCTTGAAGGATACTCCCTAAAACTGTAACTAAATTCAAAGGCCGAAGTCTTTATTATACCGTATTCAAAATTGTTTTACCCATGCAAAATTTAAGCGTATTCACCAGAGTTCATCCTTTACTTTCGATCTGCTTGCTACTCGCTTTCATTGGCTGTGGCCAATCTTCCGGGGAGATCGAAAAACCAGAACAGTCCCCACCGGAAATGGTCAATTGGTTCCTGGCAAGTGGTGATTGGGAGAGGGATCCGCAGCTATACGTTCGGGAGTATGGAACAGGGCAAGATACGGTGATCATGCTACACGGTGGATGGGGTGCTTCGCACGATGGCTTTGTCAATGCGGTAAGGGACCTGCGGCAGGATCATCGATTCATATTCTACGAACAAAGGGGCTCTCTCAGATCGCCATTTCCGGATTCCCTGATCAGCTATCAGGCGCATATTGACGACCTGGAAAAACTTCGCATAGCTTTACAACTGGAAAAAGTAACCCTTGTGGGTCATTCCATGGGAAGTGTGCTGGCCAGCGCTTATGCTTCGGCGCATCCGGATCGTATTGAGAAACTGGTTCTCATGTCTCCGGCCTACCTCAAAAATCCTATTCCGGAGGAAGATCGCAAAATTATGGATCAGGCCTTCCTTAAATCCGAGGCGTTTCGGGAGCGTCCTGAAATCGAGGATGAACTGGACAAGTACGGTCTTAACCGAAAGTCACCTCCACTGAATTCCAAGGAAAATACCATAAGGGCCAGGATCAGTTTTGCTCAACTTATGTTATTCGACGTTTCTAAATGGCCAGAGCTGGAGAATGGAAAAGCGCTATACAAGGGACACGTCTATTCCCTTACTGAGCGCACATATCCGGACGGTGGATGGGACTTTATACAGGAGTTCGCAAGAAGGGAATATCCTGTGACCATTATTCACGGAGATCACGACTGGTTGGATTTTGAAGCTTCCATCCTAAAAAAATGGACCACGGAGGTTCCCAGGATAACATTGGATGTGATAGAGGATGCCGGACATCTGCCATGGATAGATCAGTCTGAGAAGATTACCGGGGCTTTGCGTAAGGCACTTAGCCCCTGATAGGTCTCGATCCATCATTTTGGAATTCAATATGATTTTTTAGCCTTATTGTCGGTACTTACTTCGCGGGAATAGCTTAATATTGCTTTTTATTTTTCCCTAAGACTGTATGAAATCCGGTTCAAACCTTCCGATTGTCATAGCAGCCTTTTTTGCGATCTATGTTATTTGGGGATCTACCTATCTGCTTAACAAGATCGCGGTTGCTGAGCTACCGCCCTTGATGCTCGCAGGGGTGAGGTTTGTGGTGGCCGGCGGAATCATACTATTATTGGCTCTTCTTAGTGGAAAGAATCTGAAGATCTCCAAGAAACAATTTGGAAATACCCTGCTTGCAGGATTCCTCTTCCTGACCTTCGGTAACGGGATAATGGTATGGGCGCTAAAATATGTAGACAGCAATTTTGCGGCCCTGGAGGTATCTGCACAACCTTTGATCATATTGTTGATGATGTGGATACTTCAGGGTAAGAAAATACGCCCTATGTCACTTATTGGGGTTTTTCTCGGAATTGTCGGGATGTATCTGCTTATCAACCAGAAAACGGTTATTGCACAGGAGAACTCAATTGTTGGGATCCTGATGATATTCGGCGCAATGTTGGCCTGGGGTTATGGAAGTCTCTTTGTGGGGAAAGGAGATTTTCCGGATAACTATTTGATAAATACGGGTTATCAAATGTTAAACGGGGGTATCCTTTTGGGTGTGATGAGTTTGATCTTTGGTGAAAATTGGAGTTCACCTTTGGTATGGAGTGAACAGACCCTGTGGGCCATGCTGCTACTAATAGTTCTTGGAAGTATAGTAGCCTTTACATCTTTCAACTATCTCCTAAAAACCGTATCTCCTGAAAAAGTAGCGACCAATACCTATGTAAACCCAATTGTTGCGATGTTTTTGGGATGGTATTATTTGGATGAAGCAATAACCGCGCAGTCTATTATAGCCGCCGTAATATTGCTTACCGGCGTATACTTTATCAATAGCAAGAAAAAAGGGGCTATTCTATCCCGTTTCAAAAGATAGGCAAATGTGGGCCTGCCAATGAGGGTACGAATTATTTAAAGCTGCGAATAGGGTAGTGGCTTTAAGTAAACCCGGTCTATACTGGAAACCGTGTTGGCGTATTCTTCCAGCTTTACAATGCGTTGCCATTCCGGGTGAGGTCCGAATTTTTTCCAATTTGCGTCTCGCTCTTCCATATCTTCAAATGCCAGAAGATAAGCGAGGCTTGGCATGTCTTGCCCGGCAATTTTTTCACCAAAGAAAACGGTGTAAAGGCCTATTTCGTCAAAAATAGTGAACTCACTGTCGTTAAACATCTTGATCTTACGCCGAACCGCGTCTTCGCTATAACCTTCATAAGTTCGCAGTTCAAAAAGCCTGGAACCTGATTTTGGTTTAACCAGTTTAGGGAAGCCACTAACCGAAAGAAACAAGGAACTCTCATAGCGGTCTATGGGGAAATCCTCCTGGCTGGTCCCGGAATAGGCTTTGGCGTCAGCTATATAGGTCTTGTCTTTTTTCAGTGCCTTTAATGTCTCAGAATAAGCCTGCATATCTTTATAGGAGATCAGCAGATAAAGCTTTTTAGGCATATTGTCACTCGATTCTTCAAAGGCCCCGATGTTCGTAATACCCTGGCGGTTTAAAGCGGGTAACAAGGCTTTCTGAAAATAATCGTGAAGTACTTGGGCAGACTTTCCAAACTGCAGCTTGTATACCCGTAGTTCATAGACTTCGTCATTGGCATGGGCTTGAAAAGCAAGTATAAGGGCGAAGGTAAGCAGTATCTTTTTGATCATCATAAAAGTTTTTGGCGGTTATTTGATTGTTCACCTAAATATACTGATTCCTTCAATATCGCATGGATTTATACCAGGGAGTTTCCATAAAAAAAGCCCCGGTTTCGGGGCTTTTAGGTAAATTCCATAGCTATTAGCCTGAAGGATACAAGTCCTTCAATTCTATATTGAGGTCTGTTTCGTAATTACATTCGATGTACTCAATATCGTCAAGATCTATGATCATTCCCTTGTAGGCATCAAAGCCTACGGGCAGGTATTTATAGTGATTGAATCCCAGGTCAAGAGGCTCTTCGTCCTCGAGGAACATCAGTCCTTCCAGGACCTGTGCCGGACCTTGCTCCGAGCCCGGGTCATGCTCCGATAACTCTAAAGTCTTATCCGATATGGATTCCAAAGCATACCCAAGTGTCGTTGGCATCTGTGCCAAACTGAGGGTACCCATCAAAAGAAGCGGTATTAGCATTTGTTTTTTTAGGTTCATAAGTTCTAATTGTTTTAATTGGGTTATAAGATTATTACAGTTTTAAAAGTTCTTTTTTCTCTAATGAGCCTGGTATCTCCGCGTATAAACGATCCAGGTTTTTGTGGAAGTTCTTGTTTTTTTCCGGTCTGAGCACGGCATAATGAGCTCCCTGGGTGAGAGTCAGTATACTGATCACCACCACAATCATACCCTTTAACTTCTTCAGGGACTTCAAATCGGCTAAGGTGTGCTCCTTAAATTCTAGGGAGGGATAAATGGAGGAATACATTTGATTTACAGGACTCCCTAAACGTAGCACACTCCCGGGCCTGATGAGCACTGCCTGGTTCTTGTCGGCTGGTCCGAGGGTGCTTTCCAGCCCTTCATATAAGGATATTCTATCCGTTGATTTCCTGCTCATGTCAGTCAGATTTGTGATAACCTCTGATGGTTAATCGATTTTCACACTGCAAAATTACGACTGAACAGCTCAATATAAAAGTAAAACTACGTTAAATGCGTGTTAAACTATCTTTTTTTAATAGTAATACTTTTAAATCTGATCTAACAAGAGCTCCAGGATCTGTTATATTCGATAGGGAAGAAGTAGCAGCTCGAATAATTGACCTAACTTTAACGACATATACGAATTAAAATTATGGACCGAAGGCGATTTTGTCAACAAAGCGGTTTGGCCGCTGCCGGTTCCCTTATAAACCTTCCGGCTTTTTCTATGAATAACGAGAGAAAATATAAAATGGGTTTGCAGCTCTATACCATCAGGGATGCCATGAACACAGATGCCAGGGATACCCTTAAAAAGGTACGGGCCCTGGGATACGAAGATCTGGAGGTCTATGGCTTTGACGGCGATAAGGATTCTTACTACGGATTTAAATCGCCCGTGTTCAAGAAGATCCTGGATGATCTTGGGTTGACCACCACCAGCGGTCATTATGGACTGCAGGATTACTATAACAGCTCAGAAGAGGAACTCATTCGGTATGTGGATCAATGTATCTCAGGGGCATGGGCGTTGGAGCAGGACTATATTACCTGGCCCTGGCTTGACCCCCAATTTCGAAACGAAGAGGGTTTTAAAAGACTCACTCCAAAACTGAACAAGATAGGGGAGCGGGTTACCAAAGCAGGGCTTGGCTTTGCCTATCACAATCACGGATTTGAATTCGAAGATCTGGGCGGGAAAAATGGCTATGACATCATCTTGAGTGAAACGGACCCGAAACTGGTAAAACTTCAACTCGATTTTTACTGGGTTATACACTCTTCAAAGGATGGTCCGGCTGAGATAATTGCCAGGCAGCCAGAGCGATATGTTATGTGGCATATTAAGGACATGGATAAGGAAACCAGGGATTATACCGAATTGGGTAACGGCTCGATCGATTATTCGGAAATTCTTCCTAAGGTCGATAAAAGCGGCTTAAAATATTACTACCTGGAACAAGGTGGTAATTTTGAGCACAACTCTATGCAAAGCATAACAGACAGTGCCGCTTTTTTTCAGAAACACCTACGCCACTATATTGGTTAGATTTACTAACTATTTTAGCTTTGCCTTTTTTAGGGTGATAAACAAGCTGATATTCTCCCGTTCGGTATCGGAAATGGCCTTATTGGAATTTGCGCGCCCTGCAAGACCTTCAAGATTGTCCTCGTCCAGGTCCATATGCCAGTTTTCTCCCTGATCCAGGTCGAAAAAGGCGATAGCAGCGGCCTTATGGGTTTTAAGGGTACTTTGATGGCAGCGGCCACAAGGTTCAATTAAAGCTACTCTGGTTTGCTCTGAAGCTTCTTCAAAAAGTTTTTCCGCCTCCGCGGTATTTTCGGGAATAGCTGTTTCAGATTCCTCCCATTGGTGCACCAGGGATTTTCCGTCCTGTTGTTTGCAGGTATGTGCCAAAAGCGCGAATCCACCCAGAATCACTGCAAACGCTATTCGTTCTATCTGAAGCATAACCTCAATGTACACAAATAATCTATCCGCAATTCACAAAGAAATGTCAAAGACCGGGCCTGATGAAGGCTTATTTGTTAAAAAAGAATGGCTTACAGTAGTTTGATCGTTAGATATCAAAACCAGAATTGAAAACCCGGTGCATCTGATCAAAGGCTTCATTTGAATGAAAACCATAAAAAAACTAAGGTTTTCCAATAGCGCAAATCCAAAAGCAAGAACTACCTTTAAGCATCCCAGGAGTTTCCCTCTTTAAGCAAAAGTTCCCCCATTTTTTGCTTTAAAATTCTAAGTTTTTCCTGTCATCAAACACCCATCTTGTCCAAAAGCCTTCAGAATTTCGAACTGGAAGGACCTTAGCATATGTAGCTACCGTAGGCTGATATTAACCCAATTCTTCAATTAGGAAATAAATTATTGTATCCGTTGTGATCCCAAACTCCGGTTTAGGTCGTATATGAGTGCGTTGAAATAGTTTTTTAAAGCCAAACCTTTATCAAATAATTTTACTTTATTTGAGCAATGCTTGACATGCGAGTAACACTACCATTACAAAGAATCATACTACTGTGGCTCTTGAGCTTTCCAGTATTGCTTTCCGGCCAGGAAAAATTGCAATATTCCGGCCCTTTGCAACTCGGAAAATTTAAGGGAGAGGCGGCCTATGACTATAAACTGGAGGGCAACGATACCATTTTGGACGGGCCATTCCGTATGCAACGCTCCAGTTTGCAGGCACTTCTGGAAAACGAGGATGCCTCCTTTTCCTTTTCTGGCAATTTTGAGAATAATTACCCGGATGGATTCTGGTCTTTTCTCTTTGGGGAATTTCAATCGGACAGCGAATCACAGATCGTAGACTATCAATATAGAGTAAAGATCAGTGGAATTCAGAATCAGGCCAAAGGAAACATTAGACAAGGACGCCCGGACGGGCTTTGGGAATACCTGATCCAGCGAATTGAAGATTCCGAGGTGGCCGAAACACTTTTTAAAAGTGCGATTACTTTTGAGGGGGGTGTTCCTCAAAAGAGCTTCAGGATAGAAAATGAGACCAGTACCCTTGTCGGAAGATTTCTCCGAAATGGCCTGGCGCATGACATTTGGTCCCTGTATTCCGATTCGGACTCCCGAACTTCGGAGAACTGGTATTTCAATGAAGGATGGTTATCAAAAATAGAATTTGAGGAGAACGGGGAAGTATTGGTCAGCCAAATATACGAGGAGCCAACTGGCAGTTTTAAAGTGCTGAGTCTGGATTCCGGCTACCTGCAGATCTTAAAATTAAAACTACAGCAAGCGGATAGCCTCAGTTTCCTGAGCCGAGGTATTCCCGCGCTTTTGGCTGAGAATGCCGCCAATTACAAAAAGATAGACAATATTCTTTCCGGTCTTGGACGGTCTGCTTTTCTACCGGAATTCAAAGTAAAGGCAGAGCATTTTCCATTGGATTCTCTGGAAACTGCCCGGATGGATGCTATCAAAGGGCTTTATCAAAGGTCGGTGGCCATTAGCGAACCCCTTCTGAATAATACCCAACTGAACATTCTAAGGCGATCCGACGAACAGGCCCAGTTTCTACATGCGGTGGTCTCCGCGATCTCTTCAGATTTTCTACAACCTCTTCAGCAACTGGTGAAATATGCCGAGTTGGATGTTCTGGAGTTCGTTCCCCGGGATCAATTGATATCCGGTTTATGGCCAAATGGAAAACCAGGAACGAGGATCCGTATCGATAGTGGTGAAGCAGGGGAGGCCCCTAAGGTTTTTACCGGACCTAATGCTTCTCAATTGCAGTTCGGGGCGAACAACCTTCAATCTGCCCAGGACATGGCCAGATATGCCTCAATAAGCCTGGATTCCATAGCTGGAGTGCTTAACGATAAATTGGTGAAAGACCAACGGCAACAGGATTTTATAAGCCTGGAAGAACAAATGATCGCTCAGGTAAACGAATTGAATAAGCATATTGACTCTGTAAGCAGTCTGCTTCCCTCGGATGAAAGAGAGGCCTTAAGTAATATCCGGGCCCTGGCTGAGCGCAGACTGAACCAATATTCATCACTTGAGGAAAACAGCGCGAAAATAGACTACGCCAGGGCATCTATTGCATGTTTTACAGATCTGAAGTCGCTCTCAGAGTCTATTTCCAAAGGCCCTGAAAGACTGGAAGTGATACAGGAGAAATATCAGGACGCGGTATGGAACCCCTTTATTGCTACCATTATGAATGAAGAGGTTAAAAAAAGAATTACCGCGGCTTACCGCAAAGTGCTGCTTCCATATTTCCTGGATAAGGCAAAAGAGGATCTGAACTGTGATAATGCCAAAGCGCTTGGAGACCTTATGGATTCTACCTATGAAAGGCTGCTGGAGTTGCGTGATGAGAGTACCTCTAAACTGGAACGAAAATTAAGGAAAGAGCAGGATCCTGAAATGATACTGCAATTGTTCAACCTGCCTGCCACGGACAAAGTAAACTAACGAATGAGACAGCACTATAAAATTTCCTTTGGAGCGCTCATTTCCATGTTGCTTTGCTTCAGTATGCCCTCCTGGGGTCAGGAAGAAGAGGTTTTACCGTCTGAATCCGAATTCAAGGAACCGGTAGAAAGGCTTTGGATCAATACTTATGGCAACATACGTATATCCAAGCGTTTGTTCTGGGACGCTCAGACGCACTTTCGATTCGAAGAGACCGAAAATACCCCCTTCGTGGGGCAGATAGGACAGATCTACAACCGGCACGCCATTGGTTACATCTATTCCAAAGCCTTTAACGTTAGCCTGGGAGGTGTCCTGCGAATCAATTTCAATACGGATGAATCTTCTACAGATCGCAAAGTGGTACCGGAATGGCGTATCTGGCATCAATACCAATTTGCTTTACCATTGGCTAGCGTAATGACTTATCATCGGTTCCGGATAGAGCATCGCTGGACACAGGGTTTTGCGGAGAACAGTGAGTACATATTCAGGAATCGTTGGCGATATATGTTCCGTGTAAAAGTGCCGTTGAACAACCATAAGTTTGAACCAAAGACCATTTATGTTTCCCCGGAGGCTGAGTTGATCTGGCAAAGCGGGAAAGAAGTGGTAGCCAGTCCGCTGGAGGATCTTCGGCTAACTACTACCGTTGGCTATATTTTAACACCTCGATTGACTGTCGCAGCCGGAATGATGTATTCCCAGGGCCAAACCCTTGAAAATGGGGGGATTTACAAGCAAAGTTGGACTGTTCGCTGTCATTTGTACTTCTCACCAGACTTTAGAAAAGTAAAAAATAAGCTTCCCGCCATCCATTTTGACGATTGATACGTACATGATACTGTACTCCTTCTATTGAAAGCATGAGAAAACAGTATTTTACCTATATCACGGCCTTCTTTCTCCTCCTGACTACAGGGGTGGCCATCTATTACCAGTCCAAGGCAAAAGACCTCCAAAACGAACTCGAAGCCACTAAGGCCCACGAAATTGAAATGGAGGGCAGTATTGCCGCTCAGCATGAGTTATTAAGTGTTGATTCCCTTTTAGTCGATGGGAATTACCGGGCTGCATTAACAGCCTATGAAGAGCAATTTAAGGAGTTACAGGAAGATGACAGTGCCGGATTACAACTCAGGATGGCACTTGCCAATCAGTTAATGCACTTAAGGGCTTCCAGGAATGCCAGATTAAATCAGGATTCCGTCCCTGCTCAGGATAGTGTTCAAACGGATATACTTTCTAATGCGAGAGTGGTAAAACAATACGACTCCATAAACTTCGTCCTGGAAAAAACCAAAGTACAACTGGCCAGGACAAAAAAGCAATTACTAAAAAAATCCTTTGGGGAGTACCTGACCTTTAAAAGCAGTAAAGGCAGCCAGTTGCACTATGTTGGGGAGGTGAAAGACCACAAAGCCAACGGCCACGGTTTGGCATTGCTAAATACCGGGAGTCGTTACGAAGGGGAGTGGAAAGACAATATGCGTCATGGAGAGGGAACCTTTTTCTGGGCGGATGGAGAACGTTACGAAGGAAATTATGTGAACGACAAACGCCAGGGAGAAGGAACCTATTATTGGCCTAACGGCGAGAAATACGTTGGGCAATGGAAGAACGACCAACGCTATGGCAAAGGGATCTTCTTTGGCAAGGATGGGGAAATCGTAGCTAATGGCGTTTGGAAAGAAGACGTTCTTGTACAGGCAGATAAATAAGGGTCCTAATTAGGCCAGTCTCAGAAGAACTGACCGAATCAATTTTCTATATCCCATTTATTAATTTAGGTACCAGTGTACACCGCCGGAGATGACCTTCTCTTTCAGGCGGTTCATTTTTTTGGAAAGTCCTCCTTTCCTTTCTGCCTCAAGCAGATCATTGAGTTGCACTTCCAGTTTTTCAAATGCTTTCATGCTCCTGTCCAGACCTCCGGACTTGTTACGCAGTAACCACAACCTGCGATGTTCTTCCTTGATATCGGCCAGTCTGGATTGCATGCCACTCAGATGCTCTATTCTTTGTTCCGTATTCCAGTTATCCTTATTCTGGCCGTAGTTTCTGATCTCGGCTCCCAGACGGACCATTTGAAGGCCGTTTCTCATTTCATTCCTTATTTCTGAGCTCTGCATCTCTTCATTTGTCGCAAGGTTAATCTCGTCCGAACGTACGTTCAACGAAGCTTCCAAAGCATCTAAATGACGGTTTAGGGCTTCCACCTGAAAACTTCCCTGGTTATCAAAACGATCGCTAAAGATCCTGAAAAGACTATCGCCCACAAGCTCGGGAAGTTTTTGCTCCATTGCGCCGTAAATGGCCTGCTCTAATACAGGATCTACCATACCAAACTGGTAGGCCAGAAAATTATGACTCATATTAGGTAAGTGACGCTCTTCGTAATGGTAAGAACGACCTAACTTCATAGCGATGCCGGCAAGTTCCTGATTGTCATCCTCAAATAAATGAGTATTGAGGTACCTTTCCAGGGGCAGGGACTGAGAAGTTTTACTGTTCCAGCTAATGGCGCCGGCATAGGCGAATCCCGGGAAACTCACAGGGAGGTACTGCCAGTGACCCAGATCACCCCAATCGGTAAGCAGCATTCCCTTAGCCCCGTTCTTGATACCGCTCAAAACCGCATTTTGGATATTGCCCAGCATATTATCTGTTCTCCCGGTAAGGGTCATCCAACTGCTGGTTCCAGGGCAGACCAGGAACTCCAGGCCCTGATCTTTGATCCTGGCTGTATTGGCATCAAAGGGGTGCTCCTGTTCATAACCCCATTCCAAAACAGTAATATCTTTGGGCATCTCATCCAACAGTTCCGGATGCTTTCCTATGATATCACCCCACATCCACATAGATTTTCCCCTGGATTTAGACAGCTCATAAACTTTCAGAACTTGGTCCAGATAAACCTTTCCAATACCTACCTCTTCGGCCAGTTCGGCACTGTTGCAATGTCCGAGTTCAAAAGGTTCGTCCAGGTTGGCGTTAAAGATGCCCGAACTGAAGTTCGGGAGTAGATCGTCCATCATTTTTTCGATAAGCGCTATACTCTCGGGGTTGGTCGGGTCCAGTGTGGTCTTTACTTTGTTCATTGGCATAAGCTCATAACCGTCAGGGCATTCTGCGAGGTGGGCATAGGCCTCTGTCTCCAGCCAGGCCTGCATATGACCCAGGGAGTTCTGATTTGGTACCAACTCAATGAAGCGTTCCTTGCAATAGGCGTCCAATTCCTGGATCTCTTCCGGAGTAACAGGGGTTTCGTTGTCCTGCCAGAGATCCTTAAAGCTTTCATACCCGAAGGAAAATCCCTCAACATACAACTGCAGGTGATTGTACTTTAAAAGTGAGAGTTGGTCTACCAGTTGCTTTAGGGTGTGTAGCTGCGGCACCTTATCCCTGCTAATGTCCAGCATAAGTCCCCGTACCTCCAGATCTGGTTTGTCTTCTATGCTCAGGGAATTAATACTTTCCGGAAACTGCTGTTTTAAGTGATAGAGGGTAACCATGGCGTAATAGGCTCCGGCTTCGCTTTGATATGAAATATCTATTCCACCTGGCCTGATCTGTAGTTGGTAAGCTTCGGAACCCAGCCCTTCTTTTTTCTTAAGGCGTATCTCAACATCCGTATTATTGGCTTTGGATTCTCCCGGCAATAGACGATCCACCCAAGCTTCAGCCCGGGGCAGCTCAGAAGATACCTTAAATCCAGCATTCCAACTAAGGCTGCCCTTGTCCCATTGAAAGTTCTTGGGCAATGGCAAAATATCCAATTCACTTAGCGAATCATTTCGAATTTCAAAGCGGTAAAATGGCTCAGGAGTTTCTGGAAGAGCCGCCTGCCTGACCTGCATTTCTTCTGCGGCCTTATTGTACTGCCCGTTGAAGAAACCAATTACGCCAAGAATTAGCAATAAGAGTCCAACTACGATATAGGCAAATATCTTTAGTGCTTTTTTCATTTTCAAAAGGATTTTTTAATAGCTTTTAATGTTGTCGCGTAGCGCTTTTTCCATAAACCTGCATTTTTTGAACCCCCAGGGGCGTACACATACCTCTGAAATACAACAGAACCGAATTTTCTACCAGCTGAGGCCCGGAAAGCGCTAAGTCTGCATAGATTTTGGCGCGGGTGATGTCCTGATAAAGTCGCTGTAGAGCTATAATACAGACCTCCGCTTCGATATCCGGGAGGAACAGCCCATTTCTTTTACCTTTTTCAATGATGTCCATCATCATGTCCGGCATGCCGTTTTGAGCGGTGCCGATCTCCGTTTGCAGTTCCGGGTAGAACTTATTAAGGTCTTCATAGAACCTGGGATTCACTTCAAATTCTACCTTCACGATGCGGTTTAGGATATTTATAACGGACTCGATCTCATCCCCGGCTTTGGCTGCCAGTTCCTGCAGTTCCGCAAAGAAGCGTGAGTAGTGAAGCTCAAGGCAGCTCCTGACCAGGCCGGGCTTGTCTACGAAAAGCTTATGAATGGTCTTGGTGGAAACACCATTCCAACTCGCCAGTTGTTTAATGGTAATGGGTTGTATCCCATGATCGAGGAATGCTTTAAGAGCGATCTCTGTAATTTCTGCTTTGGATATGCGGGTGACTGGCATAGAAAATATACTATTTCAAATATTTTCCACAAATTAAATGGAAAATATTCCTCCTTCCAAATTTTCCGTGTCCAAATAATCAGGTTTTCGAAATCCCTTAAAGGCCCATGTTTTGATCGGCTGTGCAATTCAATGACCCAAAACGATGGTTCAGCTTTTCTGTCTAACGCTTTTAAGCCTGAATGCAAATCTTTGAAGCAGTTAAACCAAAAACACGAATTATGACGCCAACGACAGTTTTTTCACTTGCCAATCTGCTGGTGATGCCGATGTGGATCCTGATGATCCTTTTTCCCAAATGGAAAGTAACCCGATTCCTGATGGATTATAAACTGGTCCCAATACTGCTATCATTCCTATATGGCATCTACGTCTTCCTGACGCTACAAGGGGGTGGGGTATTAGACTTTGGAAGCCTCAGTGCCGTAATGAGATTGTTTACCCTTGAAAACGCCGCAATGGCAGGATGGGTGCACTATCTGGCCTTTGACTTACTGGTTGGCTTCTGGATACTGGAGCAGAACAGGAGCGTGGGTCTTCATCAGCTCCTGATGGCACCTTGCCTTATTGGAACCTTTATGCTCGGCCCCTTAGGCTTTCTGCTTTTCATCCTATTAAGAACCCTTAAAGTAAAGAGATCATGAAATATCTAAAAAGCGTTTTGACCACCGTCAGAAGGGAAAGTCCGATCCTTTACACTATTGTGCTGATCAACCTGGCCCTAACTATCGGATGTATCTTCGGTATATTGTTCGATGATCGTACCCTTGTGGGAATCAATATCTGGATCAAACCCCTCAAATTTGCAATCTCTACGGGGATCTACACCCTGAGTGTAGGTTACCTGGTGACGCTTTATCCCTATTCCAGGCTTAAAAAAAACATTCTGAATAACATCGTGTCCTGGAGCCTGCTTCTGGAAATGGTCATTATAGTATCCCAGGCCTACCGGGGGGTCCAATCTCACTACAATATGAACACTCCCTATGACGGGATACTCTTTGGGGCCATGGGAATATTGATCTCTATAAACGTTTTGATCATGGTGCTGTTCGCTATCGATACGATCCGCCTGAAAATGCGTGTGCCGCGCTCTGTTCAAACGGCCATTCTGTTAGGATGGTTGGTGGTACTGTTCGGAAGCTGGGTAGGAGGGCAGATGATAGGGCAGATGGCTCATAATGTAGGCGTGGTGGACGGAGGCGATGGATTACCCTTGCTAAATTGGAGTACGGTGGCCGGAGACCTGCGCGTCGCACACTTTTTTGGATTGCACGGTTTGCAAATTATTCCTTTATTCGCATTCGGGCTCTTTAAGAAATGGAGTGCTCCGAACAAGAATCACAGCCTGGTGGTCATTATCTTTGGATTGGTCTATGCCGGCTGGATTGGATATACCTTTTATCAGGCGAAGCAGGCCATGCCTTTTTTAACTTTATAAAGCAAACTGCATGTTGTTCAATAAGGAGAAGCGCATTAAATACCTCGGCTTTAACGATCTGTGGTTTATTGTTATTGGAATTATTCTCCTGAGTTTTGTGACCGACTACCTGTTTGCTTCCAATTCCTTTGCAAGGCTTCCTTTTTTGCAGGCCGTCATCAACTGGGGTATTTCTGTGATCTTTTCCACTTCAAACTGGATCGTTATGCGCTTAATCCTTATTGGGTTGAGGAAAAGGTATCCGAATTTAAAGGATGATGCAAAACGCATTGCCTTTTTATTCCTGGCCATAGTGAGTACGGTCTTAATCATTGATTTTGCCGGATCAAAGATTTTGCAATTCCTTATTGGGGAAAGTTATAATCACCCTTCGCGCTCCAAACTGGTCTTACCAGTTATCTTAATCAGTATTATGACCATGGCCATCTATGAGGCGATCTACTATTACGTCAGGCTAAAAAAGTCTATACGGGAAGAGGAACAAGCCAAACAGGCGATAGTCCAGGCTCAGTTGGATGCGCTGCGGAACCAGGCCCAACCCCATTTTTTCTTTAACAGCCTGAACACGCTTAGAGATATCATTGACCAGAACCCTAAGGAAGATGCCAAGGAGTTTGTGGACAGGCTTGCGGATATTTACCGCTTTATACTGGATTCCGGAAATGTTAACCTCATTGCACTTAGAGAAGAGCTGAAATTCGCCAGAGCTTATATCCATGTTCAAAAAGAGCGTTTTGGAGAGAATCTGAAACTGGATTGGAATGTCCCGGCTGGGGTGATGGATCAGTTGATCGTACCTATGAGCCTTCAACTTTTGTTGGAAAATGCCATTAAACATAACGTGATCTCCAAGGCCAGGCCACTTGCGATACATGTACATGAGGAGGACGGGCATTTGGTCGTAACCAATCAGATCCAACTGAAATCTACCAAATTACCCTCTACTAAACTGGGGTTGCGGAATATTCGTAAGCGCTATGCACTGATCGCGGATAATCCCGTTCGAATTCAAAAAGAAGACAACAAATTTGTGGTGGCCTTACCGCTGCTAAAAGCAAAAGACCAAAAGAAAAGTTATGCAGGTACTGATTATTGAAGATGAAGCCAGGGCGGCGCGTCAGCTGCAAAAATTATTGGCATCTTGCGGGTTTAGCTATGAGCTGGTTGGGACCATTGATACGGTGGAGGAGACTGTAGAGTGGTTCCGTACCAACCCATCGCCAGACCTTGTATTTATGGATATACAACTGGCAGATGGCCTCAGCTTTGAGATATTTCAGAGTGTAACCGTAGAAGCTCCTATCATCTTCACTACTGCCTTTGACCAATATGCCATCCAGGCTTTTAAGGTTAATAGCGTTGACTATCTGCTCAAGCCAGTTCAGAAGGATGATCTGAGTCTGGCCCTGGATAAATTCACCAGATCCAATAAACCTCAAAGCCTGGATCCACAAATACTAAAGCAATTGCTGGGTAGTGTTCAGGCCCAGGAATCCCGAAGTGGAATTCTGGTCAAGGATGGGGATGGATTTGTGCAGATCCTCATTACGGATCTGCTCTATGCCTATTCTGAGGAAAGCGTCACCTTTGGGGTTACCCAGGCCAGGCGTTTTATTGTTGATGAGACCATAGATCAATTGTATCAATCCCTGGATCCCTTGTCCTTTTACCGGATAAATCGCGCTCAAATAGTGGCAAAATCCGCAATTACCAAGATAGATCGGTATTTTAACCATCGATTAAAGCTCAGCGTCCTGAATCCAAGAGACCAGGAATTTATTGTTAGTCGCCCTAAGACCACAGATTTCAAGGATTGGATGAATCGTTAGGAGATGAAAAACTTCCGGTTTAAAACCTTAATTCAGATTCAGAGGATAGCTTTATACCTTTAATCCTTTATATTGCATAGGGATATACGATATACGATATACGATTTGCGATATACGATTGGTGATCTGCGATATGCGATAAGCGATAGGCGATATGCGATATACGATAGGCGATTTGCGATAAGCGATATACTGTAAAAGGATGTTGACCGCTGCTCAATTCATAAAAAAGCTGGAAACTTTCAGGGAAGAAAAAGAACTTGCCAAGGTCTCAAAGTTCTTTAAGGGTAATGACGGGGTCACCCGCGCATTTGGGGTTAAATTTGGTAATGTCTTCCAGACTGCTAAAGCGTTTACGGATATGTCGCTTGAAGAGATCAACCAGCTATTGGATAGTGAATACTACGAGATAAGGATGGGAGCGGTAAGTATTATGGATTTTCAGGCCAGGCACAAAAAAACTACGGAATCAAGACGTAAAGAACTCTTTGAACTATACCTAAATCGTCATGACCGTTTGAATAATTGGGATTTTGTAGATCGTGGTTCTTATAACATCGTAGGTGAATATTTAATGGATAAGCCCAGGGACATCCTCTATGATCTGGCCCGATCCAAAAACATTTGGGAAAGGCGCACGGCAATTGTCAGCACTTACGCATTTATTAAAAAAGGACAATTGACGGACACCTTTGAAATTGCCCGGATTCTTATAAATGATAAAGAAGAGCTCATCAACAAGGCGGTGGGCAGTTGGATTCGCGAAGCCGGGAAAAAAGACCAGGACAAGCTCATTGAATTTTTAAATATGCATGCCGCCACAATGCCCAGGGTAACCCTAAGGTATGCCACTGAAAAACTGGATAAACCAATCAGAGATCACTATATGAATCTTAAAAACCAAGAGAAGAAATGAATTCTACCAATCCTATCCCAAAAACGAGCCGCTGGATCTCCTATATCCTGCAGGGCCTGATCGTTTTAATGTTCCTTATGGGAGCAATGATGAATCTCTTACAAACCGAAGAAGCCATAAGTGGAGCTACGGAACTGGGTTATCCGGAATCAACAGTGCTCTATCTGGGACTGATACTTCTGGCAAGTACTATTCTGTATATCATTCCAAGAACAGCGATTCTGGGAGCTATTCTTTTAACGGCCTGGCTGGGAGGGGCGGTGGCCACTCATATCATTCACAGCGACCCGCTTTTTAATACCTTATTCCCGGTTGTATTTGGCGTACTGCTTTGGTTTGCCCTTTGGTTAAGGCTGGAAAAGGTTAAAGGATTGTTTTGATTTGTTCCCGGAATAAATTGACTAATGCTTAAATTAGAAATCTAGGAATAAAAGCACAAACCATATGGAAGCTGACAGAAGAATGTGGTCAGTTACTGCCAGGGGACTTTCAGACTGTGTTGGCGAGCTTCTGAAAGCCGGTTACGGATCTACCTCAGTTCGGGAGTTGCAATTAAAACTCAAGAAACACGGGGTTTACCCTGCCAAAGACCTGTGGGATCTGTGTTCTGCTGAACTACCTGATATCTTTTTCACTTACGATTCCTCTCAAAACTATGTAGACATACAACAAATCGTATGGCAGACCCTGGATTTCGCGGCTGCAGCATTGCGAAAACGCAGAGCCGATGTAGCTGACGAAGACCTGGAACTATTGATCTCAGACGGTGTTCGCATATGGGTTGATTTTCTGTTTATTGACCAGGGCTCGAGGGATATTCCTGAGGAGCTGAAAGTGCTTCCTCAGTTACTACGTAATGTAGATGCTCATTTTGTATTAGGCTCAACTCCACTAGAGCGAGCCTGGTGCTGTTATGAGATTGCCTTATTCAACCAAAAATGCGCGACGGACGAGCGATTAAATCTCAATAGTTTCATCGCACCTACAAAGCCGTACTATAACTGGGACCTCGTATTGTCTACAGAGGCAGAGGACAAAATATATATTGAACAGCAGATAAGGAATACTTTTCCCGGTGGATTTGAAGGTTTCCAAAACGTAATGAGCCAGGCGAGCAGTGTAGCTCTTTTATCTAAAACTGAGGGGAATGTATACTACTCTCCGGATTCCATAGAAAATTTGGGGATAGCTGCGGAAAAATGGTTTGACCGAATGCAATAAGCTAATCATAAACTCATAAAGTGGATTATGTCATTAAAAAAGATCAAAATAAATAAAGGCTTTTGGAATTCGGATAAGATCTTCGGGCTAACGGCCATGCTTATCAGCCTGGTAACACTGATCATCTTCGTAAGGCAAACCAATATCATGGATGATCAGAGTCGAAGGTCGGTAATGCCTTATCTGATGATCGAATTGAGCGAGAGTGGATCAGAACAACTGCTTAAACTGGACCTGGTTAACCACGGGGTGGGACCTGCAATTATTGAAAAGGTCCAGATAAATCACAAAGGGGAGGAGTATCCTATGGACTTTTATACCTTTTTAATGGCCAAAGCACCCGGGATGGATACCCTTGAGTTTGTTAACTATTCCACCATTTACAAAGGTGTTGCCATCCCTGCAGGAGGTAGGATCAACGCGTTTTCAGTAGGTTCCAACGAAGCCGATTATCTGGCCAGTTTAAAGATCCTGGGAGATTTGCAGGCTGATCCCAGTTTTGGTTTTGATATCCGATATAAATCCATTTACGAGGATTTCTGGAAGATCCATCCGGAAACCGGCATACCGATCAAGCTGGATTGAAGCCACTTATGCTGATGATTTTCAGGGGTTAGAAGTCTTACTTTTTTGCTGGTCGATAAAACTGTATACCGTCCTACTTAAGTCTTCCAAATTATCGACAACAAACCCGGCATCGAGAAGTCCGCAGTCGTGTACGGATTCCCTGGTGACATCATTGGTAACCGCAAAGACAGGGATTTTGGCGTTTTGGGCCGCTTTTATCCCATTGACGGAATCTTCAATAACCAGGCACTCCTCTGTGGCAAGGCCCAATTTTGTCCGGGCCAAATTGTAAATCTCCGGGTCCGGTTTGCCTTGCTGTACATCGTCACGGGTAAGGACCAGATCGAACTTGTGGTAGATCTCCATGATTGTGGTGATCCTCTTTGCCTCTGGCAGATGAGACATGGTAGCCAGCACCACCTGGAATCCGTCTGTCTGCAGTTGATGGAACAGGCCCAGCGTAAACGGACAAAAGTGCTGGGATAAGAGTGATACGTCCTCCAGCATTTCCCGATATAATTCCAATCTTTTAGAGATCAACTTTTGGCCTACCAACTCCAGATCATCGGTCCGGAGGTGACGCCTCAGACCGCTGGCAAAATGTTCAGATAATCCCCGTACAACCTCTGTCCTGGACAATCCTACAAATTGGCCAAAACTATCCAGAACTTCCTGGCTTGGGAGTTCACCTTGGGTCAGAAGTTCAATGGCTCGTGCATAGGAGGTTGCCTTGAGCACTTCCGTTTGGATCAGCGTCCCGTCTAGATCGAATATTACAGCTTTTATCATTTTCCGAAGCTAATATAATGGCAAACTAATGGAAAAGTATGGAAGGTGGAAACCGGATTGGGTCTAATGACAAAAAAATAAGATCACAATGGGCTTAAATGGATATCTTTAAATGGTGAAATCAACTCCTGGAATGAAGATTGAAAATGTAAACAACGAAAAAAAGCTGGCCGCATTGGAAGCTGTAAAATATGTGCAAAATGGCATGATCGTAGGCCTGGGCACCGGCTCAACTTCAGCCTATATGATTGAGAAGCTGGGAGAAGAAGTATCTAATGGGTTAGACATCCAAGGTGTCCCTTCATCCGAAAGAAGCGCGGCCCTTGCGGAGGAGTACGGTATCCCTTTGGTATCCCTGAATGAGGTAGTTGAACTGGATATCACTATAGATGGAGCCGACGAATTTGACCCCGGCTTACAGTTGATCAAAGGGGGAGGAGGGGCACTGTTAAGAGAGAAGATCCTGGCGCATAATTCAAAAATGAACATTATTATCGCGGATTCCGGTAAAGCGGTATCCAAATTGGGCAAATTTAAACTTCCGATAGAGATCATACCTTTCGCAGCTAATAGTATTATAGCGGAACTGCACAAAATGGGGCTTAAACCAGAATTGCGCAAAAACCGTGAAGGCGAATTCCGAACGGACGAAAACAATTTAATCGTGGATGTGGACATTTGGGATCATGAAGACTTAACACAGTTAAACCTGGATCTTCTGAATATACCAGGTGTGGTGGAAACCGGCCTTTTCCTCAAAACAACCGATATTCTTATTATGGGGAAGGACAAAGAAGTGGTCACTTACAAAAGTCAATAATCACAAGTCTTCTGGCCATCTGGTAAGCGTAAAATCGTTCGGATTCCTCCAATGATACATTTCCCCGTACGAAATATGCCATTGATCCGGAGTATGGGACTAATTTGAGATCCTTAATCGGTTGAATCAATTGTCTTCATGTTCATGATCCCAAAAGTCTTCAAATATTCTATCCTTTCGATAGTCTTAATTTTTCCATCGCTGGGAAGCTATTGCCAGTTACCCGAGCCAACCGGACCCTTTGCGGTCTCAAAAGTCAAAATGTTGATTCAGGATCCGGAAAGACCAGAGCTTTATACCGAAGACCCGGAAGATAACCGTAAAGTGCTTCTGGATGTTTGGTACCCCACTAATAGTAGTGCGGAAAGAATACCCTATATGCATCCGGAAATACAGAAAGTTTTTCTAAAAGATCGAAAGGTCGCCGATAGTGTTGATAGTTCACTTTTTTATTCGGCCACAACACATACCAGCACAGCCGCTAAGCCCGACCCACGGATCTCAAAGGCCCCGACGCTGATTTTTTCTCATGGAGCCTCAACCCCGATTGAGGTTTACACTACAATTTTTGAGGATCTGGCCAGCCACGGATATATAGTTTTTGCCATCGGGCACACTTATAACACTGCCGCCCTGGAGCTACCCAATGGTGAGATAATCAAGGCCAATCGGAAGTATTTTGACGATCGCTGGACCGAAGATATCAATCGGCGTTGGGAGGCCATGATGGATTTTGTAAAGGGAGAAGCTTCCGCGGAAGTGAAACTAGATACTATAAACACCTTGTTTAGATCGGGCTTTCCCGCATCACTTGACATGGAGATCTGGAGGAAGGATATCAGCCTGGCACTGGACAAGATGGAACAGCTAAACAAGGACAGGAGCAGCATTTTCTACAGAAAGTTAGACCTGCGAAAAATTGGAGGCTTTGGCCATTCCTACGGGGGATCGGCCATGGGACATGCCCTGATGAAGGAAAGCAGGTTGCAAGCGGCGGCGAATCTGGACGGCTGGCAATTTGGAACCCGGGTCCCCGGAAAGACCTTCCGGAAACCGTTTCTATATGTCAGGGGAGGTTACCCGCAGCCAGACGCACTAAACAGCGCTGTGTATTCCAGGGGTGGTAAAAGGTTTATGCAAGTCAAGTTGGCCGGGACATTACATACCAATTTCGGAGACCTTCCCTTACTTACCGGCCCGGATAATATATTTAACACCGGAACCCTTGAGGCGGAAAGAAGTACTTATGTTGTCAATAGCCTTTTACGTCATTTCTTTGACCATACTTTAAAAGGTATGAAATCTTCATGGCCACTTTCAACCGCCGACTTTCCGGAGCTAACATATGAGCATTAATGCATACATTGGTTTCATTCTCACAGCAGACCAAATAGCTGTCGAAGTCCGAGGGGTTTTCCCCTAAAGACAATCGGCAAGGCATTGAACCGTTCCCGTAGTCATCACTTATCTCTTGTTTATCAAGAAATCTCCAACCAAACCACTGACCTCGATGGAGGTAAGCCGTGGCAATCTCTTCTTTTTGTGCCTGTGGTTAGGAATCTTCAACATTTTGAATTGTTTATTGCTTTCCGCATATAAAATGACAATATACGAGGGCTTTGCTATTCCAAAAAGCCATTAAGTTTCGTATTTTTCGGATAAGAAAAACTACCAATGCAACACCATATTCTCCTGAACCTTTTTGCCATTTTCGGTGTGGCAACAGCAGTGATCATTATTTGTAAGTTTCTAAAGATCCGGTATATTATCGGCTACCTGATAACCGGGGTATTACTCAGCCCTAACACCTCCCAGTACTTCGCGGATATGGAGGAGGTGGAAGTCTACGCAGAGATAGGGATCATTCTTCTTTTGTTTACCGTAGGCCTGGAATTTTCCTTCAGCAATCTTAAACGCATCAAGAATTACGTGCTGATAGGGGGTGCCTCTCAGGTTTTCTTTACTATATTCCTAACGGCAGGGCTTATATGGCTGCTGATGCGGCCCTCAGTAGAAGAAAGCCTGTTTTGGGGTTTTCTTTATGCCCTGAGCAGCACGGCGATTGTAGTTAAGGTATTGCAGGACAGCAACAAGATCAATACGCCCCATGGCAAGTTTATCCTGGCGGTCTTGCTGTTCCAGGATATCATGATCGTACCCCTAATGTTATTTACGCCCATTTTAGCAGGGGCCGGAGATAGCAGTCCTATGGAGGCTTTGCTATGGCTTTTGGGCAAGCTTGTTTTGATGGGAGGCATCGCCTACCTGCTGGCGCGGTTTATCATTCCATACTTTTTAAAGACCGTAATGAAGATCCAAAGTCAGGAAGTGTTCCTGATCGCCCTGGTTTTCATTGTTACCGGTATTGCCCTCTTAACGGAAAAATTAGGATTGTCCCTGGCCCTGGGAGCCTTTATCGCCGGACTCATTATTGCCGAAACGGATTATAATCGAATGGCCATTTCCTGCTTTCTACCGTTTCGCTATGTATTTATGAGCTTCTTTTTTATTTCTATGGGGATGCTTCTCAACTACCGGATTTTTGTCACTGATCTGGGATGGATCATCTTTTGGTTCTTCTTTGCATTAGTTGTCAAGGCTATTGCGGGTATCCTTGCGGTTAAGGTCATGAAGCTGGACTGGAAAACGGCTCTGGCGGTAGGTTTTTCAATTGCTCAGATAGGGGAGTTCTCTTTTGTTCTCGCACAAAGCGGATTGAAATATGAACTAATCAGCCAAAATAACTATCAGATCTTTCTTGCGGTATCCATACTTTTAATGTCTCTTACACCTTTTATTGTCAATAATGCAGAGCGTATCCATACCGTATTTGGAAGAATGTTCAAATTACAGACTCATGGATGAAACGAAACTAAAACTCTATGGAGCCGACTGGTGTACAAAGTCGTCTAACATCCGAAACTATCTACAGTCTATTTGGGTAGAGTTTGAAGATTACAATGTAGAAACGGATGAGGAAGCCGAAAAGTATGTTAGGTCTCTTTACGACGGTAAGCTAAAATTCCCGACGATAACGTATGGGGATAGATTTCTTAAGAACCCTACCATTAAAGAACTGGATCAGTTCCTTGAGGAGGTAGGGATTGAAAAGTAGTTGCTGAGGCCGATGGGCTGATGTTGAATTTTCCTTAATCACAGACCTGCTTTTTGCTAAAAGTGTCTGCTGCATCCAGAGCATCACCTTCCGCCATGTCTTCCTTGAAAAGCAGAAGCCTGTCAATACCGTGAAAGGAAGATCGTCCGGAAATTTCTATAAGATAAACCCCTTCTCCGGAGAAAGTGACGTAAATATTGTGAGCGTCGTGATCTGAAGTGGAGGCCTGCCACTTGAATTCATTGTTATTTCCACTTCGGTATATTTTAAACCAACCGTCTGAAGAAGCGCCTGCCGGATTGGGTTCTTTACCGGAACCTTCTGGATATACCACACTGCCGTCAGCTTTCTTACCAAAAAAATCATTGGCATCCGGGAAACGCAGCCAGGAATCGTTATGCTCTGTTCCGTCGTTACCCTGGGTAAAGGAAGATTTCCATAGAAAACGGTAGGTGCCCGTGGTCTTTATCGCGATAGGGAAAACCACTTTCCCTGAGCCCGGATTTCCCAAACTCTGATCGCCCTCCCAGACCATATAACCGTCACCGGAGAAACCGGACAGCTCGTTCTTAAGCACCCAGCCTTCGGGAAAATTACTGTTCTCAAACTCTATGGAAACCACCCCATTGCTCTCTTCAAAAAGAAAACCAACACTTTCCGGGCAATCGGAACCTTGTACGTTCTCACCCGCTTCTTCTCCATTCGGTTGCTCGGAATCGGGAGAATCCGGATCGGAAGAGGCTTCATCCGTACTACATCCTATAAGGGCTATGCTGCTAAGAAGCAGGATGGCTATAAACAGTAAATCGCGTTTGGATCGGGATAGCTGTAGGTTTTTCATAAGACAGGGCTTTTCCCGAAAAAACGGGCTTTTGAGGACCTTATTGCCGCCAGATCCCTGTTTTAGACGAAATACGATAAAATTCTTCCCCTACCAGGTTTGACAGACGGAAAACTCCATGAATGCTGAGGAGTTAAAAGCCCGCTCAGGCTATTCATAATCCAACCCTATTTCATCGCATATGGTTTGCAAATATTTCATCCCCAAGACACTTTCCCTTGCAAAATCCTCAGTAGCTACAGGATTTCGATACACTCCAGGAACACTTTCGCCACCTCTGGAAACCCCTGGTACGTCTTCCAGTTCAATGGAAACCACACCATCAAAACCGGTTTCCTTTAAGGCGATGAACATTTCTTTCCAATCAATTTTTCCCTGACCTGGGCGCCAGTGTACATTGGTTACCGCATCATTGTCCGAAACATGCAAATGTTTTATTCTGTTACCCAGTTGATAAACGGAAACATTGGGAAAGTCGCCCACAGGGAACAAATGGCTGGGATCAAAATTCAGGCACAAAGCATCTGAATCAACATGTTCAAACAGCCGCAAAGCCCCAGAGGTATTAGCTACATACGCATAAGGATGGGGTTCGATGGAATGGAAAAGGCCATTCGCCTCACAATGATCAGCACAGGCTTGAACGGCAGCGACATAGGACTTGTAATTTCCGTCCCAGTTTAATCCCCTTGGCATAGGTGCGGTAAAGAGCTGAACCAGGGGTTTGTGTGTATGCCAGGGAAATTCTTCACCGAAACGCATCCCAAATGGCCAGGCACTAACGCTGTTAATGATCTTTGTACCCAATTCCAACCCGATGTCAGCAGCTTGTTTGAAATCTTCAAGAGCAGACTTTCGTTTATCTGGCTCTGGGTGCGACAGGTCGAACTGGCTAAAGACAAACTGGGACAATTCCAGGCCTTCACCACTCAGAATGGCTCTGAGTTCCTTTACTTTGGAGGTCGTGTAATAATCCTTCAAAAAACCCGGATTCCACGCAATTAATTCAATGGCTTTAAAGCCAAGTCCGGAAATTCTTTTAATTACGTTCTCATATGGGGGATCCCATTGAAATGGCCAGGATGATGCTCCGAATTTCATTGATATATTTTTAAATCTTTGCCGTCCAATATTAAAATTGGACTGTATACAATTTACAGCTAAAAAGATAAACTTCAGCCAAATTTCTGATGTGTATTTTAAGAGGCGAGCTTCCTTTGAAGTCCCTAAAGTGAGTATTATAGATAGATGTAGAACTAAAACAATATTAAAATCAGAGACGGTAATCCATTTTTCACGAACTTTCCTTCGGCAATCCGGAAGGTATGAGTAGCAATATCGTATATCATAGACATGAGCCTCGCGCTGATCTAAAAAAAGAGATCAACTATATCTGGTTTATGGAGACCGAAGAGGGAGAAGAGCAGGAAACTCCGGACTTGCTGATCCCTGACGGTTATCCTGAAATTATTTTTGTCCTTAAAGGCTCCTATCGCAAAAGGCCCCTGGCAGATTCCAGCAGGGTGGAAGTAGTTGACAGATCCAGTGTTGTTGGACTTCAGCAAAGGTCTTTACTGGTTAAGCGGGTGGGGCCGGTTCGGCTGATTGGCATAAAATTCAAACCTATAGGATTTTACCATTGTTTTGGAGAAAAGGCGATACAAACAGCCGGAAAAACTGAGGCCCTGGAGGTGTTGGAAGCACCCTGGCTAATGGATTTGGAACAAGAATTAAAGACATTGGATTCTTTAAGTCCTATGCAGTCGGTTATAAGTGAGTACATAAGCAGGCAACTTGTAGGGCAAAGTGTTTTACCAAAAGAAATGGTCTTAGACAAATGCATCAACGCGATAATAGATGCGAATGGCAGCATTTCCCTAGAAACCCTGGCAGAAAAGGTGGGTAAGGGTAAGCGACAGATCCAACGATATTTCAGGGAATACATAGGTATGTCCCCTAAGAAGTTCTGCAGCTTGATCCGCTTTAAGTCCGTGTATAAGCAAAACGTGCTTTCCGATTCCGCCCTGGGCCATTTTTTTGATCATGGCTATTTTGATCAGAGCCATTACATAAAGGATTTCAGGGCCAAGCTTGGCATCACTCCATCTGATACCCTATCCCGGGAATTCAAAGCCCAAAATGAGATCGCTAAAAAAAGCATCCGCACATGACGCCTTTTTACTATACCTGAGAATGCCAGCGCACTACTTTAGCCCCAAACTAAAAGTGCGAAAATGAATTCTACCACTTTAAAATACCTTTTACGGTCTCTTAGACCTGTATTTATATTGCTCTTTCTTCAAGCTAATGTACTCACGGCGCAAACGGATCCCAAAGAACAGGCTATTGATGACATTAAGGACGCTCTAAGACTGGAAACCCAGTACTTTCTTCAAAGAGACCTGCGAGCATGGGAAGGGCAATGGTCTCACGAGCATTTTGTTATGAAGTGCTATATCAGGGATGGCAAATACCTGGAGCAAAAGGGTTGGCCGGTTATCAGACAATCTGCATTAGATTATATGCAAGCCCATCCTGAGCCCGAGCAGATCACCATGGAGGTTCCGGAATATGAAATAAGTGTTTTTGAAAGCTCAGCCTTTGTATCCTACATCCAACCCGACCCGATACGAGGTAAAAAAAGGGAGATCCGTTTGATGGTCAGGGAAAATGGTCGTTGGAAGATAGGATATATGAGTACTAATTATTTAACGGATTAATATGAAACGGATCAATTTAGGGAATATCGGGCTGGAGGTGTCCCAACTTTGCCTGGGAACCATGTATTTTGGAACTAAAACGGATCAGAGTCAATCTGAAAAGCTCTTGGATTACTTTACGGATCAGGGAGGTAATTTTATTGATACTTCAAACAATTACGCCTTCTGGATGGAAGATGCCTGCGGAGATGAAAGCGAGACGGTTCTTGGTAAGTGGTTAAAAAGGCGCGGGAAACGTGAGCATGTGGTCCTGGCAACCAAATGCGGGGCAAGGCCTGTTGATTATACCGGGGATCTGGGATCTATTAAGCTCGAGGGATTATCGTATAAAACCATTATCAATGCCGTTGAACAGAGCCTGAAGCGACTGCAAACAGATTATCTGGATGTGATCTATGGACATGTGGATTTTATGGAATATCCCATAGATGAACGCCTCAAGGCATTTACCTTGTTAGAGGAGCAAGGGAAGATCCGGTTTGCAGGTTCCAGCAATACCATGGCGTGGAGACTTGCTGAAAGTCAGTTGTACAGTAAAGAGCACGCTTATGTTAATTACAGCTTTGCACAACAGCGATATACTTTCCTAAGACCCAGGTATACCGCAGACTTTTGGGTTCAGATATTGTTGGAGGAAGAAATGCTGAACTATGGAAAACATCATCCGGAGCTGACGATTGTAGCCTATGCCACTTTGCTGTCCGGTTTCTACGGCAAAAAAGATGCAGCCATACCGGAGGAATACGATACAGAAGACAGTCGTCTCAGGCTTTTAGCCTTAAGCGAATTAGCAAAGCGGAAATCCTGTACCATGAATCAGCTTGTATTGGCGTGGATCATGGCCCATACACCCAGGATCATCCCGATTATTTCGGGAAGCAAAGTGTCACAGTTGGAGGAAAGCCTTGGCGCTGTAAATATTGAACTATCCGGTGAAGAGCACTTTTTTCTGAGCAATTCAGGATTGTGATATTACCTTCGCTCAAAGGAAACTTCAATAAGCCGAAAAGTCCCGCAATACGGGAGTTTATACATTCCTATTGAAATTCAAAAAGTTAGGCTTAGGAGGTCAGCCAGAAAATAGCTATATTTAGGAAGCCGCTTGTCCTAAAGAGAACTTCATCACCATCCTTTAGTGTTTTCACCAGGATAGCGGGGTATACGACAAATACGCACCGCAGGACTGTGGTGTGGGGCTAACTGAAATTCTAAGAAACTAATCAATTGTAAATGTAAAACCATAAAGTATGCAAACAGAAGCGGTATATTCAAGTGATCTCGCATTTAATTTGGAAATTTGGAAAAGGGAACTGAAATTTCACAGATCCGAATTAGAAATGTTTCAGCAAAAGCTGGAAGAAATCGCCAGAAGAAAAGACGGCAAACAATCTTCATACGAGCTGGAAAAATTTCAAAACAGATTGATCATAGAGAAGGTCGCTGCCAGTAAACTGCTACACCGCTGCAGGGCTAAACTGGGTAATCTTCACAGTGCCGATCACTATAAAAACGTGGATGGGGAGCTACAGTACGAAAAGCGCTCACTGTATGACGACCTTAAGCACTATATTAAATTACACTATGAATTCAAGGAAGGCATTATGGACTTCTTTCTGAAATGGTTGTGATTTAATCCGCATAAAATAATTTGAGGTATAGGGCCCCGTTCTTACGGGGCTTTATTTGTATGATCGGAGAACAATCACCAATGGAAAACCTACACTTCGAATAAAAACCTGCACATACCATGACAAATTGGGAGTTTAAACATTCGGTTTATACCAGGGCAAAGCGAAAAACAGCCTGGGATTTTCTTACGGACATGTCTAACCAGCTTAGAATGGAGCCTGGGATTGAGGATATTGAGTTGGACGGTCCTTTTGCCAATGGCACTAATGGGCGGACCATAGCCAAAACCCATACTCAGGAATGGCAGCTTAGTGAGGTGATTGAAGGACAACAGTTTACGATCACTGGCCAGACCCCTGAACAGGAACTTAGCCTGAGCTTCTCCTGGGAATTTGAGGATGAAGGAGCAGGGACCCGTTTAACACAAACCATAAAAGGTAGCGCGGCTGATATTTCGGCTTATCAGGAAATATTTCACGGGATGGAAGAGAATGCACCAAAGCAGATGGCTCGTCTGGTTGAGGAATTGGACCAGCCTGATACTATCTAATTAAGGTACAATAGGGACAATCGGATACCTTAGTATTATCATCACATAATAAAATCTTTTGGCTCTTGTTGACATAGGGTTGTCATTCCGCTGCTTTACTTTTGATTTGAAGTAATTCCAATGACAACCTTGAACACTATGGGAACAAAGCACGAATGGCGTAAAGCGGAAAAAGCACTGTATCTTCCAAAAAAAGAACCCGAATTGGTATCGGTTCCAGCTCAAAAGTTTATCTGCATTTCGGGCGAAGGCAATCCCAATGGTCAGTATTTCGCCGATTGTGTATCGGTATTGTATGCAATCTCATACGCCATCAAAATGAATTCTAAAAAAATGGAATCACCTCCAGAGGGCTATTTTGATTATACTGTATATCCCTTAGAGGGGCTATGGGACTTAAACGAGGAAGCCAAAAACCGGATTGACGGAAGCTGGAATAAAGAAGAACTGGTCTTTAAACTGATGATACGACAACCTGATTTTGTTACGGAGGGTTTTTATGACAAAATGATGGAACTTACCAAAAAGAAAAAACCACATCCATTACTGGAAGATCTAAGATTTGAAACCATAACCGATGGTAAATGCATTCAAATGATGCATGTAGGACCTTATGACAATGAACCTGAAAGTTTTAACCAAATGGAACAATTCGCAGAAGGGCAAGGGTTTCAAAGGCTCTCCAAAACTCATAGGGAAATCTATATTTCAGATTTTAGAAAAGTGGCCTCGGAAAACTTAAAAACAGTATTGCGATTTAAAATTAAACCATAATGGAACAACGCTTAACTATCGTAGGATTAGGAGTAAATGATCTAAAGATATCCAATCACTTTTACGAAGAGATTATTGGATGGCAGAAACTACCATCCAGCAATGACAGTATTAGTTTTTTTCAACTCAACGGTATTTTACTGTCCCTTTATCCCAGGGAAAAACTGGCTGAGGACGCCCAGGTACCTCACGAAGGAAGTGGTTTCAAAGCCTTTACTCTGGCTTACAATACCAGAACGAAAGAAGAAGTTGACAGCCTTATCAAAGCGTTGGAAAACAAGGGTGTAACTATAGTAAAACAACCCGAAGAGGTATTCTGGGGCGGATATAGCAGCTATATTTCCGACCCTGATGGAAACCTTTGGGAAATAGCTTTCAATCCTTTTTTACCCTTGGATGAAAAGGGAAACGCAATAGGACAGGAATAGCATGGCAGAACTTCTGAAAAACATATACAATAGAGCCTTTTTTGATGCTTTCACCTCCATTTTTCAAGAGGTAGCGCCAAGCTTTAGCACAAGCCAATTTCTAAATGAGATCTTTGATGACGAATGGGAGGATCGCGAGTTAAAGCAACGTTTGAGACATACTACAAACAGCCTGCGTGGACAGCTTTCAGGTAACTTTGAACAGGATGTTTCCTGTATACTTCATTTTGTTAAGTCATGGCAGGAGAGGGGAATCCATGTAGGCCCTAATGATGATCTGGCATTTATGTTTTTGCCAGACTATCTGGAGCAGTATGGGCTGGAGCATTTTGACACTGTTATGAATGCTACCGAAGTAATTACAGCTTTTAGCAGTTGTGAATTTTCGATCAGACCATTTATTATAAAATATCCGGAGGAAAGTATGACTCAGATGCTTGCATGGTCCACTCACGAAGATCTACATGTAAGAAGATTAGCATCTGAAGGTTCTCGCCCGCGACTACCCTGGGCCATGGCGATCCCAGCTTTAAAGAAAGATCCAACACCGATCCTCCCGATCTTGGAAAACTTAAAAAACGACCCTTCGGAATACGTTCGCAGAAGTGTTGCCAATAACCTGAACGATATCGCCAAAGACAATCCGGAATTGGTTGTAAAAATTGCCAAACATTGGAAAGATCATTCTAAAAATACCGATTGGGTGATAAAGCATGGCAGTAGAACGCTACTCAAGCAAGGCAACCAGGAGTTGATGGAGTTATTTGGTTTCGGGAAAGTGGATAAGATTAAACTCTCCAATTTCAAGATAAACACCGCGGTTGTCAGGATTGGGGAACCATTGGATTTTTCATTTGATTTGACGAACACCAACGCTTCTACATCCAAAATACGTCTGGAGTATGGATTGTATTACCAAAAAGCGAATGCCACATTATCTAAAAAGGTATTTAAGATCAGTGAGAAAGATTATGCTGCCCATAGCTCAACTTCCATAAGGAGACAGCAATCCTTTAAGATCATTACTACCAGAAAATTTCACATAGGCAAACATCAGGTCTCCATTATTATTAATGGAAAAGAGTTTGATAAAAAGGACTTTGAGCTTGTAAACTGATAGCACCCTAACAGCCCTGCTGTTGATACTCCTACAGTTTTTTACTTCTAACTTATCAACAATTTGGCTTTGACGAACAAATTTGGTTTGATTTCAATGGTCGTTTTCAATAAAAGAGCTAACTTCTGCTCATTAAATTACCATATGGCAAGACCGCAGCAATCCTACAACAAAAAGGAGAACGAAAAAAAGCGACAAAAAAAGCGAGAGGAGAAGAACAAGAGAAAAGAAGCCCGTAGATCTAAGGCGAAAGAAGGAGGGGGAGGTATCCCGTTTGCTTACGTAGATCAATACGGTAATTTAACCGATACTCCTCAGGATCAAACTGAAAAGGAAGAAATTGACGCATCAAGCATTGAACTTGGCATACCCAAAAAGGAGCATACTGAAGAAGACTTTGATCCCGTCCGCAAAGGAAAGGTTTCATTTTTTGATCATTCTAAAGGCTTCGGTTTTATTATTGAGGAGGGTACTCAGGAAAAGTACTTTTGCCATGTAAGCGGCCTGATCGATGAGATCAATGAAAACGACTCCGTGTCCTTTGAGCTGGAAAAAGGGCCGAGAGGCATGAATGCGGTAAAAGTTACGCTTCTGAAGTAATTCCCTGCATAGATCCCCTCATACTTATAGCGGAACAGCGCTATCAGGATCTGCCATTTTCAATACAACATGAAGGACACAAAGATCAGCCCGGATATGGCTAAGGGGAGCACAAAAAGCATATAGGCAAAAGATATGATATTGGCCTTAAAAAATGCTCCTATCCAACTGCTATTATAGAAGTTGTGCAAGGCAATGATCAGATAAATAATCTGGGAAAAAATAATCGGAATTTCAATCCATAATGGAATTTCAAAAAGCATATTGGCCAGAATGAGTACACAGAAGGTCATAAAAATGAAGGTGAAAAAGTAGAAACTAAAGACCATATGATGGGCAAAGGTACCGCGCCTCCAATAGAAGATCTTCAATAAAAGGGCAAACAACGGGAGCAATATGAACATGGCAATGGGGATGATATCGTATAGCGTCTTCAGGATACCTCCGCCCCGCTGTTCGTAGAACTTCAGCATTTGTGTAAAGACCTTTGTAGTGAATACCCCGGCATCTTCCTTCATTCCTATAGCCTTCAATTTTTCGGATTGAGGCGCGTCATTGGCGATCAAAGAGTCTAATTCCCCTTTTTTAGACCCCCAAAGTCCCGAAGATACGTCAGTGCCTGTTATGAATACGGAGTCTAAGGCCTGGATCTCCTCATCGGTCATGCCGGTATGCACCTGGTTTTTTTTAAGTGCATCTTTCGCAATAGCTATACCTACGGAGTCTACCTTTGCGGATATTGAATCCACAGGGACCTCCCTATTTAAGCCTTCTTCCAGGGCTTTGGACATTTCGGTATCTGCTTTCCTGATCGTAAAAGAGAAGATAAAAAAGAAAAGTACGGAGACGAAAAGATAGAACTGTGCCGGGTGTAGATAAGAGAGCCTTTTCCCATCTACAAAACGCCTGGCCAATACTCCGGGCTTCGTCATTAAGGGGATGAAACTCTTAAAAAACCGGGCATCTATGGAGAAGTAATTGCTTATGGTATTGCTGAACAAGACCCCGATGGTGAGGTTGTCCGCAGCTTCTTGTCCACAATACGGACAATAGTCAAACGAGGCGTCAAATTTCTTCTCACAGTTTTTACATTGGGCGGTTTGTGACATGCGGGTTGGTTTGAATAAAGTTACAAAAGTATATTCGCAAGCGTAAAATCCAATAAGAAAAGCAGTGAATAGCTGTGAAAAATCTCGGTTAAACTGCTTATTTTTTATAGTATTTCCAATATTTAGCTGCTTTTCGTCGAATTTTATGTCTACAAAATGCGATCGTAAAAGGATTTTTCTACATTTCAGGAAATTACCTACTTATGATGAATTACATTACACTATTTTGCTTCTTTGCCATTTGCTTTGTTTTCGGTTGCCTTGTGATTACTTTTCTTTATGAAGATTGACGTTATTCTTCTTGCCGGCTTTTGCCCACTGCATACAGGGTGCTCAAAGATGTTTGGGCCCTAAGATGAACTGAATTACACAACAGGCTTACATCCTTCTGCCTTTTTTGCTATCTTTAAAGTGATACGTTTTCCGGTAAGAATCACCTTAAATAAAGCGGTATGAAAAAGATAACACGGAAAGGGTTTTTAGGCCAGATGGGTCTGATGGGAGCCTCGATAATATCTTTCGGCGGTTGCGATTTTTCTACTACAAATATCAAATCCCGTATACCCAGGGGAGCTCATATTGATACCCCGCTGGAAGCTGAAGATATCTTTTCCTTTATCCGCAGGTTAAAAGGTAAAATGGACATAAGTCTTTATCGCAAAATTATAGGCGCGGCTAATGAATTTAAGGAAGGAGATCAAACCATCGGGGTGGCCGCGGCCGATGAAACATCCTGCCAGAATGCCAGAACATTACTGGGGAATACACTTGTAAACGACCTGGAAAAAAATCCTTTGTTTAAAGACGGTATCCTGGACCTGATCCAAAATTCGGTGACTCCGGACCCCATGGTCCAGAACTGGACCGTATCGGAACTAAAACAATTTATCCTCAGCAGTCCTGAAGAGCAAATCAAAGAGATCATGCCCGGCCTTAGCAGCGATATCATCGCCTGCGTCGTAAAACTGATGACCAATGAGGAGTTGATTAGTGTGGGGCAAAAAGTATTCAATCCGTTGCCAAATAGTAATATAGGGAGCGAGGGTTATATGAGTGCCCGTGTGCAGCCAAACTCTCCCACAGACGATATTGAAGACATCGCCTGGCAAGTGTTCGACGCCTGGTCTTACGGAGTAGGCGACCTGGTGCTGGGTACAAACCCCGTTTCCAGTGAAGTGGATTCCGTGGCCAGGATAGAAGCTGAATTGTTCGATATCATCAGCACCTTTGGCCTGGAGGAAAGCATTCCCAACTGTGTACTATCTCATATAGATATACAAGCCGCCGTAGAGGAAATACAGCCGGGAACTACAGGCATCTGGTTTCAGAGTCTGGCCGGTACCGAAAACGCCAACAAAACTTTTGATGTGACCATTGAAAAGATGTTCCAACATATGGACAAGCGCAAAGGTCCTTATGGCCTTTATGCCGAAACGGGGCAGGGGGCCGACTTTACAAACGGACACGGTCAGGGATTTGACATGCTGGTACACGAGTCTCGAAAGTACGGCTTCCTAAGAGCTTTAAAATTACATATTTCTAAAGACTTGCCTCCAGAAGAAGCACCATGGGTACATGTCAATGATGTAGCTGGATTTATCGGACCGGAGGTGTTTAAGACCAGGGAACAGTTAGTACGATGCTGTCTTGAAGATACCGCAATGGGGAAACTACACGGCCTGACCATTGGGCTTGACCTCTGTTCTACCTTGCATATGGATGTGAACCTAAGGGATCTCGACTGGTGTATTGAACAGGTGATGCCCGCTAATCCGGCCTATTTGATGGCCTTGCCCACCAAGAACGACCCCATGTTAAGCTATTTGACAACCGCATTCCACAATCATCTTAAAGTTCGGGAACAATTTGGCTATAAGGTGAATGATGTCATGTGGGATTTTTTCAAAAAAATTGAAGTTATAGATAATGAAGGGCAGCCGACCAGCCATTTCGGAGACCCGCTTTGGGTATACTATCAATATAGATTAGCCAAAGAAGACCCCAGAAGCAAAGAGGAAATATACAAAGAGGGTAGGGAATGCCTCGCTCGAATAAGAAAGCGGGGGGTACCCATTGCAGAGGGCTACGGCGAAAATATTTGGGACCAGAACCCCGAATTGGAACGGGAGGTGGAAAGACTTTATGAAGATGCCAAGGTGAGCCTTTGGACAGAAATGCCAGCCTCTTTTGTGGCCAGTATACCGGCTCCGGTAGCCATAAGCAGTAAATCCCATGACCGCATAGACTATGTGTACCATCCCGAATCCGGAGAGCGTTTAAGTACAACTGCATTGAAGCGCCTGGAAAGTATGTTGAAGACATGGGGCAGTGATGTTCCGGAACTTCAAATTATTATTTCTGACGGATTGAATGCCAGGGCGCTGATGGATGAAGGACACCTGATGCCATTTCTCGATGGCCTGACCAGTGCATTAAAGGCTAAGGACTACCGTATCGGGAAAGAGAACATCGTGATCAGGAACGGAAGGGTAAGAGCCGGTTACGCCTGTGGCGAATTACTTTTCGGTCATCTTCCTAATCCTGCAACAAACAAGGGGATCATTCATGTCATAGGAGAGAGACCGGGATCCGGGCATCATAACTTTTCAGCCTATCTGACGGTTACTACCGTAAATACCTGGAGCAAAAAGGGGACGGTAGACCACAACATAACACGCGTGGTTTCCGGAATATCAGATTCGGCACTAAAACCAGAGCAGGCTATTCAGGATATTCTGGGGATCATTGAACAACAATTAGCTCCGGAGCTTTCAGCGGTCTGATCAAGTGCAATTCAGAACCTTTTTACCGAAATTATTATCATAAGCACAAGCGCATGACCCCGGAGCAGTTTACCACTGAATTTGAATTGGCGAGGCCACAACTGAAATCATATATACTGAGGATCACGGCCAGCATTCAGGATACAGAAGACATCGTACAGGACACTTTCATTAAGGCATCAAACAAATTAGAAAGTTTTCAGGGAGATAGCTCCTTAAAAACCTGGATATTCACCATAGCCTCCAACCTGGCCAAAGACAATTTAAGGGCCAAAAAACGCTGGACAGCAGATGTAACGGATATATGCAGGGAGAAAGCATTGGCAAATCCCAACTACTTTCCGGAGATCGCCAGGATCCAACAAACTTCGGCCCATGCCAAATTCGAGATCAAGGAGCATATTACATTTTGTCTCACCTGCATTTCAAAATCCCTACCGTTAGAACAGCAAATATGTATGCTTTTAAAAGAGATCCACGGGTTCAAGATCTCTGAAATTGCCGGTATACTGTCTATCACTGAGGCCATGGTTAAATACTATTTACACACTGCACGGACCAAAATGGTGGACATCTTCGAAGGCAGGTGCGCCTTGATCAATAAAAACGGGACCTGTCATCAGTGCTCAGAATTAAATGGGATTTTTAACCCCAAACAGCAATTTGAAGAAGAAAAGAACAAGATCAACTTTGCCAAAAAGGCCAATGATCCTGACAGGCAGCACTTACTCGATTTAAGATTGGAAATCGCGAAGAATACGGACCCCTTTACCTCTAATGGCCATGATTTGCAACTCCATCATTTAGAGCACAATAGAAAGATCATGGAAAATTTACGGGAAAAAAAATGACCAGCAGCCTATCGTTTTGTCTCCGCCAAACGTCAAAAGGATAAGACAAAACAATAAAAGCTGAAAAATGTCAGACTTCATATCAAACGGCAGGGCCGTTACCACCAGGAATATATTTAGCAGAGAAACCGTTGTCCGTATCGATATACTTGCAGACCGAGGTATACTTTGGGCACTGCTGACTAACGGTAGCGATCTTCCACGTTGGAATTCAACGGTGATCTCCCTTGAGGGGGATATTAGAAAAGGAGAGAAGATCCGGCTTAGATCTACCCTGGATCCTAAACGGGTCTTTAAGTTGAAAGTAACAGAGTTTGAACCTGAGTCCGCCATGATCTGGGGAGCGGCCATGGGCAAAAGGGTGTTTAAACTCAAAACCCTAGGCAATGGAACAACCAATTTCTTTATGAGTGAAAAGATCGGAGGACCATTGTTCCCTTTGTTCTCAGGAATGATCCCACCCTTTGACGAATCCTTTGAGCAATTTGCCAAAGACCTGAAGAAAGAATCAGAATTAATACAAAACGCTAATTAAGAACAGTATGAACTTTAAAGAAAAAATCGGAACAAAAGAAGAGCCTTTAGTACTCAAAACCCCTCCCTTATCCTCTGAATATACCATGCATGTGGGGGAGAAGGACGGAAAAGAAATATTGGTCTGTACTGTAAAGAAGACCGTACTTCACTACGATATCCGTTGTATTGATGACCTGTATAAAATGCTTAAAGAAAGAGGGGATTGGATGGAATTGGCCAGCAAGGATGAAAAAATTCCGACCAAACCGGATACAGTGGAACATTGGGCCAGGTCTGAAGACAATCCTATTGGCGGATGGTATGGGCTTAAAAAAGGATTTAAGGGTCGATTTGGAATGTATATTCCACCTTTGATGGAAGCTCTCGGGCTTGCCGAAGTTACTCATGAAAAACGCGGTAACAAGATGCGGGCAAAGTAAAGTATAAAAAGAAACGGCACCCGCTACCAGAGTGCCGTTTCAACCTTGGGAATTAATGACTGCCAACCCTGATCTTGGTGTCGAACAGCACATCTTTATCGGCCATAATTACAAGCCGGTAATACGCTTTTTCAGACTGGTTAAAGTCTAAAACTTTCCCAACGGTAAGCTCATCTCCCAGATTCACTTTTCGGATCACATTACTTTGGTCGTCATAGATCTTTACGAATAGGGAGGATCGTTCCTGATTCAAAAACCATAATCGAACCAGATTGTCTTCAACCTGGATCCTTGGATCATCTTTTTTTTCTGTTGCCTGGGCGGGATTGAACAATGCAAGCCCTAAAAACACCAGTGCAAGACTGAATACTCTTTTAAATTTTGCTTTCATATTACAACTGCTTTATTGATGAATAACACTCAAATTTAGATCGAATATCAGGCCAGTCAGATTAATAGGGACATAGTGCATGATTGCCGATACGGACCAGGAAAATTGTAGCACCAGTTGAAGGATCTGAAAAGCTCAAAGATTACAGAATTCCCCGTTCATACTGATTTTAGGGCGTTTAGGCGACTTTGATGCTGTTTTTTAACTTTATCTTAAATCTTTCGTAATTGAAAAAGGGGATTTTGTCATGGCCATAGGCAGATTCATCCTTTTGTAGTAAAGTTGGAAGTATCTAAGGCCTTAAATTTGTTCGATGTTTATCCTGACAAAAACTTACGAGGGTTGGTCCCTGGAACGTGTTTCCAGGCATATAGGCTATTGGTTGCTATGGTGGCTGTTTTATATGGTAATCAATGAGGGGGTTTTTGATAACGGAAGTTATAGGGAGTGGTTTTTGTTTGAGTTGCATGTACTTCCCCTAAAATGGTCCATTACTTACTTTACTATTTATTATCTGTTTCCCAAATACGTCAGGAACAAGAGGTATCTGACCTTCTTCTTTTGGATATTGGGCCTTATTATAGTTGGTGGAATTCTCTTTAGGGCCCTGGACTACTATGTCATTGGAAATCTCATTTCTTCAGAAGCATTATTAAAAAAAATAGATTCCCAAAATTTTTGGTCTTTTACCATTGCCTACAAGGCCTTGGACTTATTATTTGTGGTTTCCCTGGTACTTATAATCAAGTTCATTCAGCTGCAAACCCTACAGGAGAGCAAGAACAAGGAACTCACCAAACAAAAGCTTGAAGCGGAATTGAACTATTTAAAGCATCAGTTACAACCTCACTTTTTGTTCAATACCTTGAATAATTTATATGGGATGATCATTACGAAAGACGAGAATGCCGGGGAAATTGTCCTGAAGCTTTCCGATATTCTAAGTTATATGCTTTATAACTCCAATGACAAAGAAATATCCCTGGAAAAAGAACTGGAAAGCCTGGCGAACTACATTGAACTTGAAAAACTGCGCTACGGCAAAGAATTGACAGTATCCTATGAGGTAACCGGTTCTCCCCAGGATCATAAAATAGCCCCCTTGATTCTTATCTCCTTTGTTGAAAACGCTTTTAAACACGGACCTTCGGATGTACTGGTAGACAGTTGGATACGAATAGCAGTACATATAGAGGATGAACAAATGCGATTTGAAGTTGAAAACAGTATGGAAACTCTTGCCGTTGATAAAGATGAGAAGCAGGGCAGGGTGGTCAGTGGGATAGGACTTTCCAACATTGAAAAAAGACTGGAACTGATATATGGGGACTCCTATGAGTTGCATATTTCGGAAGGAGATACCTATAAAGTGGAATTAACAATCAAAAAGCATGAATTGTCTTATAGTGGATGATGAGCCTCTTGCTATTAAGGTAATAGAAGCCCATCTTAAGGAATTCAAGGATCTGAAACTCGTCGCCAAATGCCGCAGTGCCCTACAGGCTTTTGAGATAATGGAGAAGCAGGAGATCCATCTGATCTTCCTGGACATTGAAATGCCCAAACTGGATGGTTTTTCATTTTTAAGGTCTCTGAACGATCCTCCGCTGATAGTGGTCACAACGGCGCATAGGAACTATGCACCGGAAGGCTTTGAGTTAGACGTGGTTGATTACCTGCTAAAACCCATTTCGCTTAAAAGGATGATGCAAGCCATATCTAAAGTAAGAAGAATATACAAGGGAAGAAGATCCATGGCAGAGCCACCGAAGATCGTGCAGGCGGAATTCAGTCCTTATATTTTTATCCGAAGTGAACGGGAAAACGTAAAGGTTGAGCTAAATGAGATATTGTACGTTGAAAGTTTAAAGAACCACGTCAAAATAGTAACAGCCAATAAGACCTATATTACTTTATTGAGTATGGGAAAAATGGAAGACAAACTACCCAGGGATATTTTCATGCGGGTTCACAGGTCTTTTTTGGTTAACCGGCATCATATTGAGAACTACACCAACACTTATGTGGTCATCAAAAGGAAATCCATTCCGATAGGAAACAGCTACCGGGCGACCGTATTGGAATTTCTGGGTAAAAGCCAGCTCTAGGATCTGATTTTTGGCTTAAGCCAGTAAATAATGTTATAACTTAGAATATTCCAAGTTATTTGCATGGGGCCACTTCCGAAACATCTCTCATCACTGTCGCTTTTGATATTCCTGTGCTGCTCTATGAGCGCTCTTTCACAGCAAAAGATTGAATTTGCCAGGAATATAAGCGAGCAACGTATAAATAGCTATACCGGTACTTTATTGATAAAGACCAAAAACGGGGTTTACGGGGTAGATCCTGAAACGAATAATATTTCCTGGGGAAACGAAGACCTGAAAAAAGCGAGTTTCTCTGAGTATTCAGAGATCCCGTTTACCCCAATTGTACTTTTCACTCAGAAACCTTTTATCAATTCCAAAGCATTGTCACAAACCCTGAATAGCAAGGGGGCTTCCAAAAAAATAATCAGTGTTTACAATGGAAAGATGTTGTTTGATTCCGAAAAAGAGGGATTCAAAGCGGTAAATAAAACGCTCATCCTTCCGCAGAGAAAAGCCATACTGGTGGATGGGGTTAAAGACAAGGAACTTCTGATATCCCTATTCAGTTACGAGAGCGGAGAGCTTCTTTGGGAGGTGAAAGCTTCCGAAACCGGATTTTTCAAGAATCTCAAAGGCGCTTTTTTTGATGATGAAGAGGTTATGCTGGATGCGGACCAAAACATCTATTGGTTAAAAAACAAACACTTGCTGAAGATAGATGGCGGCAGCGGGGAGATACTGTTTGAGCAAGAAAAGGTGACGTCAATCGCTATGAATGCGTCCCAGGATGTACTTTTCGTCTTTTCCAATAGTCTTGAGGTGAAGAAGTTGGATGAGGAAAATAGTATCACAGCTTTGAATTGTAGCACTATGGACAGCGTCTGGCAAAAACCGGTTAACATCTGGGGCAATATTTCAGATACTGCACAGGATCACGGCAAGTTAGTGGTAATCACTTCAAAAGGTTTTAATATCATAGATATTCCAACAGGGAATAAGAAATGGGAACGTTCCGACGCCCTGCCTTTGATAAAAAAGATCGTACCCCTGGATCAGGGATATCTGGTTGTACAAGACAATTTCTTGGTTCGAATTAATGAGCGCGGAAAGAAGGCTTGGGAGAAAAAAGTTAAAATTACTTTTTCCGCGCTTGAAAACCCCATATACATCCTGGAAAACAAAGAATCTGCGCTCTATATCAGTCCATCACAAGCCAACGTTGTAAACATAAAAAACGGGATTAAGACCTGGGAAGAGAACCTCAGGCTGAATACCGCTGGATTCATTAGTCGTAATCTCAAGCTTAGCGAAACCTATTTCTCTATTTGGAATGATAGCGACCACAAGCTGTTTCCGGTATACAGCGAAAAGCGCTTCTATATTTTTGATCCGGCATCTACAGAAGCCCCTGAAATGCATGATGGATTTGAATTTACACGCACAGCACCTAACCTCAAGATCCGTAAAAGCGGTTACCTGCTGTTCCGGGACAACCTTTTTTATTTCCATAACAGGTCCGGAGAACAGCTTTATCAAAAGTCCTACCCTAAACATAGTAGCAATAGTATACTTTCCGGAACCTGGTATTGGGAGAAAAGGGGATTGGGCACGGCTACATCTGCCCTGGGTTTTGTAGGTAACCAGATAACGGGAACTTTGAACAGCGTTTTAGTTTCGGCAGATCTGGGCTTACTGAGTAATGTGTCTTCCAGCATTTATGGAACCTACCTCTCTTATCAGGGCTCCCTGGATAAATTGACCAGCCTGGATCAAATGGATATTGACCTTAATGTCAGGGGTATTTTTGATCGGATCAAAGCGGGGAGAAAAAATGAGGGCAGCCTGCTTATCGTCTCGCCAAAAGATGAAGTTTTTGAAATTATTAGACTGGATATAGATCAGGGAACAGACCAGGTCATCAAAACAGTGGATAATAGCTATTCTGATTTTATCATAGACCAGGTGGCGCAACAGATCTATTTCTTTAAGAAAAAGACGGTTCTCGTCGAGAACCTTCAAGACTAATACCGAAGTCGCTACCCGATCCGATCTTCCCAGATCAAGGCGGCAGCCCCTGCAATCGCGGCGGTTTTTCCGGCCATACCGGACTGTAGTAGCTTTACTTTTCCTTTGTAAACCTCCAAAAGGTACTCGTTGAAATATTTTTCCAGGGGATCCAGGATCCATTTCCCGCTGTTGACTAATCCACCCATAAGAAAAAAGGCTTCTGGTTGGGTAAATGCCGTGAAATTGGCCAACGCCAGCCCTAGGATGTCTGCGGTAAAATCAAAAGCACGTAAAGCTATGGGATCTCCTTCTTCTGCGGCCCGCGTGATATCTTCTCCGTGCAGATCGTTATAGGCAATAGACCTGAAACGGCTTTCATCCATATACTTACTCTGCATGAACATCACAGTGCGCTTCAATCCGGTTGCAGACACGTAGGCTTCCAGTCCGCCTCTGACATTCAAACCGGTCATACGTCCATCTCCTATGGTCATATCAATATGGCCCAGCTCTCCGGCAAAGCCGTCGTAGCCATCTATCAACATTCCATTGGCTACAATACCTGCGCCGAATCCGGTACCCAGGGTAATTACAATGAAGTCTCTCATACCCTTGGCATTACCGAAAAGCATTTCGCCCAGTGCTGCTGCGCTGGCATCGTTCATAATTCGCATGGGCAGCGATATTCTTTTTTTTAGCTCCTTGAGAATAGGAACGGTTCCTTTCCAAACCAAATTGGAGGCATTTACGATGGTTCCATTCCTGCTGGAAGCATTTGGAGCTCCAATACCGCAACCTATAAGGTTTACAGGTTTCGGACTGTCCTGCACCAGAGTATCAATACTGTCCCTGATCTTATCCAGATAATGGTCCAACTCAGGGTATTCCCGGGTTCGGAAGCGAGTGGAGACGAGACTTTTGCCGTCCTCGTCCACTAATCCCAACTTGGTTTTTGTTCCGCCGATATCTATTCCTACTACTACATCCATAGATCCAATTTAGCGTAGTTAAATTACAACTTTGACTTCCTATTTCAAATGAGCAAACTCAGAATATAATATTAATATAACAAGAGAATATCCTGGAGCAAACCTTTCTGCCTTTGTAAAATTTATGCAGTCGCGCGCTTACTTAAGGATATAGGGCTACATTACTATCCAATTCGGCCTGGAAACGTAGCCGCTTGTCTAATTAATAGACATTTTTGTCAAAAAATTGGACGGTCAACAAACGTAATACCAGCTATGAAATATATAATTATTTGATAGTCAACAAATTGCATTCTTGGTATAATTTTAGAATCCCAATCTGCCATATGCCATTAATCTTCTAATACCATTGGGTAGTTCATAAATTATCCCATCAGAAAAGACAGAACATGCTAAAGAATTACTTAAAAACCGCCTGGAGAAACCTAAAACGCAACAAGGTATATGCAATGATCAACATAGGCGGTCTTGCCGCCGGGATCACCGTAGTAATGCTCATTGGGTTATGGATCCATGACGAACTTTCGTATAACACTTATCATCAAAATTACGATAGAATTGCCCAGGTATTGGTTAACAGAACCTCAAATGGCCAGACCAGGACCAGATACACCATGCCTTACCCCTTGGGCAATGAACTTAGAAATGTATACGGTAGCAATTTTGAATACGTGGTCATGAGCTCATTTCACGGCGATAATGTTTTATCAATAGACGAAAAGAATAAGACCACTTATGGAAGCTACATGGAGGAAGACGCTCTTAGAATGCTATCGCTGGAGATGCTGGATGGCAGTTGGGATGCCATTCAGGAACCTAATTCCATTGTAATCTCAAACTCAACGGCCCAGGCCTTTTTCGGAGATTCGGACCCCATGGGTAAGCCTATGAAGATCAACAATAAGCAAACCGTTACGGTTACGGGGGTTTTTAAGGACCTTCCGTATAATTCTCATTTTAGAGAGCTTAAGTTCATCGCTCCCTGGAAGCTTTATGTAGAGACAAACGATTGGGTAAGAGTTGCTCGCGATGAAAACCAATGGGATAATAATTCGTATCAATTATTTGTACAGATCTCTCCTGAGGCTACAATGCAAACGACAAGCGAAAATATTAAGTCTGCGGTCTTCAACAATGTATCTGAAAACGCCAGAAGGAGTAAGCCCGAAATATTTTTACACCAAATGAAAGATTGGCATTTAAGATCAGAGTGGAAAAATGGGGTTCAGACCAACGGTTTTGTCCAATACGTTTGGCTTTTTGGCATTATCGGGATATTCGTATTGGTGCTGGCCTGTATAAACTTCATGAATTTGGCTACGGCTCAATCTGTAAGAAGGGCAAAAGAGGTAGGGGTACGGAAAACGATCGGATCTAACAAAAATCAACTGATCAACCAGTTTTTAACCGAATCCCTGCTGCTTAGCTTTTTTGCCTTATCAATTGCCGGACTGCTGGTTTATATTCTTTTACCTTCGTTTAACCAACTTGCGGACAAACAAATAGTTTTTCCTTTTACCAACCCTGTGTTTTGGTTGTTATGCCTGGCGCTATTGATGGCCACAAGTGTCTTAGCCGGAAGTTACCCCGCCATTTATCTGTCTTCATTCAGACCGGCAAAAGTGCTTAAAGGAACTTTTAAGACGGGGAAAGCGACCATATCTTCCAGAAAGGCCCTGGTGGTTTTCCAGTTTACAATTTCCATCATATTAGTTATCGGGACCATTGTGATTGACCGGCAGATCCAGTTTTTCAAAGACCGGCCAACCGGTTATGAACGCGATCAACTTTTAATGATACCAAAGAACACCGAAGACTTTGAGGGCAAATACAATCTCATACGTGAAGAGCTAGTGCAAAATGAAATTGTACAGGAAATGTCTGAATCTTCCAGTCCGCTTACTGAGGTGTGGAGTGGTACCAGTGGAATCGAATGGGAAGGTAAAGACCCTGCACTGGCAACGAATTTTGTAACGGTCTGTGTCACCCATGACTATGGCAATACTATTGGATGGGAAATTCTGGAAGGCCGTGATTTTTCAAGAGATTTTGCCTCGGATTCTACCGCCTTTATATTAAATGAAGCGGCTGTGGATTATATGGGTTTGAAAGACCCTGTAGGCAAAACTATAAGATGGGGTAGGGCTCAGCATAAGGTCATAGGGGTGGTCAAAAATATTTTGACCGAATCTCCATATGAATCCATAAAACAGTCTATTTATCTTATTAAGTATGATAATACCAACTGGATAGAACTTAAATTATTACCAAACAGGAGTATATCAGAGTCCCTGGCTCAGATCGGGGCAGTATTTAAGAAACACGCGCCCAATGTTCCCTTTGAATATCAGTTTGTTGATGAAGCATTTTCGACAAAATTCAAGGCCGAAGAACGCATTCGGGAACTGTCGGGAATATTCGCTTTTCTGGCGATATTCATCAGCTGTCTGGGTTTGTTTGGCCTGGCCTCTTTTGTAGCCGAACAGCGAACCAAGGAGATTGGTGTCAGAAAAGTATTGGGGGCTTCTGTTTTAAGTCTCTGGCAAATGCTATCCGGCAGTTTTGTAGTACTTGTGCTTATTTCCGGACTTATCGCAATTCCTATAGCTTATCATCTAATGAAACTGTGGCTTCAGAATTATGAATACAGTGTGGAAATCAGGTGGTGGATCTTTGCTGTTACCATTATTGGCGCCTTACTAATCACCGTTATTACGGTAAGTTTTCAGGCCCTGAAGGCAGCGAACATTAATCCTGTCAAGAGCTTACGGGCAGAATAGTTGTCGAATTTTATATTTTTCCTCAGGAGGTCTAAGCTTAATACAGCGGCATTCCATCGCTATTGTTTAGTCAATTTTAAAATGGTACCTACTTGAGAAGTAACGAACAGTTCGTTGTTATTTCCCATACAAATGCCAGTCGGAAAGATCAACTCCTCCGCAATAACAGTTTCATCATCACCTTGGAACAGCGTAACCTTTCCGGTTCTGCTTTGAAATCCCTGTTGCCCGAACCTGGCGTACTCCAACAGGAAGAATTTTGAATTATCACCAGTGATATCTACCGCTCCGGTAAAATTTCGCTTAAAGATGGTTACCACTCCGGTATCGGATACGCTGTAGATCCTGGATTCTCCGGGAGTAAATGGAAAACCGGTAAAAGCGCTTACCAGAAACCTACCTTCAAAGTAAATAATGCCTGTTGGTACCGAATCGATAAAAGGAGGACCAACCCCGGTGGTGTTAGATATGGTTGGTAGTTCCGCGAGAAGGTCTACAAAGATATCATTGGATTTGTCTATCTGAATGACCGCATTTGCGGCTGCGTCTACAAGGTATATGTGTCCGTCCGGAGCCAGGGTTAGATTGTAGGCATTGCTCTCTCCGGTTTGGTTGTCAAAGTCATAGTTCAATACGAAATCAGCAATGTTGGTAACCAGCGGCCCCTCGCTGTACTCTATAGGTGGGTCTCCCGGCGTAAAATCGCCAATGTTCAATTTTAAAAATGCACCTCCCGCTATCTGGGAAGTAAGGCCCAAAGCCATCCACAAGGTGTCACTTTCAATCAACAGGTGATGTACACTTCCCGCAGAACCTTCTTCAATAGCAGAGGGGATATTGATCATATAAGGAAAAACATTACCACTTGCATCGATCACGGAAATACGTCCACTGTTTCCGCCATTTCCCTGTTCGGCCACCCATAGTCTGCCCTGCTCGTCCAACTCAATTCCCTGTGGCGCTGTAAGCCCTGTAACAAATGTTTCCACCACATATTCGTCTTCCACATTTCCATTTCCTATAGGGTCGTCATCGGTTGGATCGTTTACCATGGGGTCTCCCGGATCCGGATCTTCGCTACTGCTACATCCGGCAGCAAGCGTAAGCAATACAAGACCGAAAACCAGTCCTAACTGTCGATATGTTCTTAAGATCCCCAGGTCTTTTTCAAGTAATTTCATGATTCAAAATTTAAGTGTTCAACAATAAGAAATGAGGGAACCTAAGGTGTGAAGCTAAGCTAGACATAAGGGAATCCAGAGCTTTTCAAAATACGCTCAGATCATAGCAAAATACACTCAAAACCAAGTTTTAAGCGGTATTAGCCTGGGAAAACGCTAAGAATTCAAAGGATATTCAGCCTGGTATAAGGAAGGCGCCACTCCGTAAAAGTCTTTGAAGCACTTGGTAAAATAGGAAAGGCTGTTAAAACCCACGCCGTAAGCGATTCGGCTTATGTGATCGGCATCCTGAGAGAGTAACTGAGCTGCTCTTTTCAGGCGGAAATTTCTCAAGAGTGCACCTGGTGTCTCATTGCATAAGGCGCGTATTTTCCGGTGAAATTGAGCCCTGCTCATGGCCATGGCCTTGTGGAATTGCGGTACCCCAAAATCCGGATCCATATAACGTATCTCCAAAAGCTTGTGTACGCGTTCCAGGAAGTTCTCGTCTATGGAGTTTACCGTTATTCCTTTAGGGTGTATATGTGTTTTCAGGTTGGCATAAGACTCCCTTAAGCGCTTTCGTTGCAAGATCAGGTTTTTTACCCTGGCCATCAGTTCATCTGCTTCAAAGGGCTTGGTAAGGTAATCATCCGCTCCGGTTTCCAGTCCATGGATCTTATGTTCAGTACCGGATTTTGCCGTAAGCATGATCACTGGAATGTGACTAGTGATGATATTACTCTTAACGAGCTTGCAGAATTGCATTCCGTCCATTTCCGGCATCATCAGGTCTGTTATAATAAGGTCCGGTGAATTGGCCAAAGCCTTTTTCAGGCCTTGTGAACCGTCCTTTGCTTCCAACACCCGGTAAGATCCGGACAGTACTTCCGAAACATACCGTCTCATATCTTTATGATCTTCTGTCAACAGAACGGTAGGTTTATCTTCTCCGTCCATTTCCTGTAATTCAGGGAAGGGTAAGCTCTTGATGAGCGGTGGTTTGGATTTCTTTATTTCGTCTAAAAGCGGTTCCCCACCTAAGGGGGTAAGAGGGAGTTCCACGTTGAAGACGCTGCCTCGGCCAAATTCACTTTGGACACTAATTTGGCCTCCCATTAGAGCTATCAATTCTTTAGTGAGTCCCAGCCCGATTCCGGTTCCCTGACTCTCTGTATCATCATCTGCCCGATAGAACCGATCGAAAATGTAAGGTAGCTGTTCCGGTTTTATACCCCTTCCTGAATCCTCTACCAAAATTTTCAGCTGATCTCCGGACTGATTGGCTTTCAAAACAACTTCTGATCCTGAATTGCTGAATTTAAAGGCATTGCTCAAAAGGTTGTAGATCACTTTTTCCAGTTTGTCTTTATCGAAGGATGTTTGCAATGAGAATTCAGGAATTTGGGTTTTATAGGATATTTGGCGTTTTGCCGCATGCGAATCAAATGAAGAAGCGACAGCCCTAAGAAAGCCAAAGATATCTGCCTCTGTTTTTTCCAGTTTAAGATTGCCCGCATCCAACCTTGAGAGATCCAACAACTGATTTACCAGTTCCAGCAGCCTTTCCGTATTTCTTTGTATCATACTAAGGTTTTCTCTGCTCAGTTGTTGTTTCGGATGTTCTGCCAATTGTTCAATAGGCCCTTTAATGAGAGTCAGAGGTGTTCGGAATTCATGGGATACATTGGCAAAAAAGCGCGACTTGGCCTTGTCGAGTTCCTGCAGTTTTTGGGTAACGGTTTGTTGGGTGGCCAGCAACTGGGCATTTTTTCGGTTTTTAAGCCTTTGAAATTTATATACCACAAAGCCCAACACTCCGATGGCTAACAGTCCGCCTGCCAGAATATTACGCCATAAACGGTCTATTTTGCTGTCCCTGTTCAGTAAGGCAATGGTCTGATCCTGGATCTTTAACTCCTGTTCTTTCTGTTGTACCTCATATTTGTTTTCCAATGAGCTCAACTCCCTTAGGCGGGTCGCATCGTATAAACTATCGTTGTACTGCGTATGCATGCGGGAGTATTCCAGAGCCTTTTTATAGTCCCTTAGGCTGGCGTAATTTTCACTTAAAATCAGACTCACTTCGGCTACGATCACCTTGCGGCCGATCTGCCTGGCAACTTCAAGGCTGGTAGAGGCAAATTCGGTGGATTTATCAAGTTCCCCGGTTTTTTGATAAAGCTGGGCCAAATGACGGGTAACCGAAGCCACACCCTGCTGATTGTGTATCTTCCGGTTAATTTCCAGGGACTCCTTAAAGTAGGGGAGGGCCTTGTCAAATTCGTTGATGTTTAAATAAAGATCCCCAATATTTACCAGGTTGATGGCCGTGTTTAAGGGAACATCATTGATGCGATTGATGGTAAGGGCTTTGAGGTAATAATCCAGCGCCTTGTCGTACTCAAACATATTCTCGTAAACCAGTCCCAAACCTACAAACTGGGAGGCCTGACCGATTTCATCCCTTAATTCCTGACAGATCTGCAAAGACTCCTGGTAGTAATCCAAAGCCTTAGGATAATCCTGTAATCTAAAATAGACCCCTCCTAAATTGGTAAGCACACTGGCAGTTTCCGCTTTTCGATCAGTGTTTTTATAATACATGAGTGCCTCAAAACCGCTATCCAGGGCTTCGGGATAATTACCCTGAAATCTAAAGATGCGGGACAGCTGAGCCTGTGACCGGGCAACACCATCGGCAAAGTCAATATCTTCTGCTATGGTTAAAGCTTCCCTCGTATAAAGCAGCGCACTGTCTGTGGAAGAATAGGTATATACCTCTCCCAGTTCATTGAGGAGGCTTACCCTGGAAGTATCTGTAGCACTTTGTTCAAGAAGGGTTTTTAAACTGTCTATTGAAGACTGGGCCAGAAGACTGGAAGGTACTGAAAGTAACACCAAGCAAAGTGCCAAATACCGTCCGGGAATGGTTTTAGACATCCATGAGCAAACCTTAGATCTGAAATATATCTTAAGCTCAACACCCATATATAATTGGTTTATACCAAATTACGATTTTTTAATAATAACTTTTTTTAGAAAAGAACCTTGGAATTATTTGTGAAGTGTCTGAAAGAGTGTGTTGATTACAATTACTACCCTTTAGAGGTGCCAAAAAGGTAGTAGTCCGGTATGATATTTCCGGTCTAAAGGACCAATTGTGCCTTCCACGCTTTTGCTGAGCTTCTTTATAACGTACATTTAAATTGTTACAATCCATTTAATTCTAGCGTATGAATCGAAGACTCATTTTAAGTCTGATCGGTCTTAGTCCATTGGCGCTAATCGCATCTAAAATTCAGGAAAGCAGATCTCTGATGGACATCCTTATTAGAAGATGGACGCAGTCTAAGGAATACACCTTGGCTGTTTTCGAGGCCATGCCAGCGGACAATATTGAGTTTTCACCTACGGCAGAACAGATGAGTTTTGCTCAGCACTTCATGCATCTCAGTCTGATCAACAATTTTTATATAGGAATTCTGATGGATCAAAAAACCTACAAAGACTTCAATGCCATGATAAATGCAGACTTCCTGCTGGAACGCCCAGATCCCATAAACCTCTTTCAGCCCGATCAGTTAGAAAAACGAGATACAGCTGCAAATAAGGCATTGGTACTTAAATACGTTTCAGATTGTTTTGATTATGCGATCTCATGCCTGGGGCTGCTGAACGACTCCATTTTAAGCGGTGGAATTGAAAAGGAAAAACCTGAATTCCTTTCCGGTCATACCAATTTAGACCTTATCTTGAGGGGTGAAAGTCATACAGCACATCACAGGGCCCAGGCGGTGGTTTATTTAAGGATGATGGGTATCAGACCACCAACCTACACGCCTTACAACAAGCTCTGATAGGTTATATGGAGGGCAATACGGATGTACGATATACGATATTCGATATACGATATCCGATATACGATATGCGATATGCGATATGCGATATGCGATAGACGATATGCGATATACGATATGCGATATGCGATATGCGATATGCGATGTGCGATATGCGATGTGCGATATGCGATGTGCGATATACGATATGCGATATGCGATATGCGATATACGATATGCGATATGCGATATGCGATATACGATATACGATATGCGATATGCGATATACGGAATTCACATGCTGAGGGTATTCAGCGACTAATTCACAAAATCTTCATTTCCTCAATTTCACAATTTTACAGTTTCACAATTCCGGGTAAAGGGTTTTCAAATCAGTATTATCACATCCATTTAGAGTGTACAATTAATGGACATTTTGTGTAAACTTTTTTTACGCGAAACCTACGATTTCTTAGGTAAATTAGGGTTTAATAGACTGTTTATGAGGCGCTTGTGATTTTGGCATAATTTTAGGCGAAACTTAAACAATCTTTGAATGTTCTGCATTCAGCATTCGGAGTTTGCTCATCAATCAAAATCGCAATCATGCTAAATAATCATCTAAAATTCGCGTGGAGGAACTTACGGAAAAACAAGGGTTATACCCTGATAAATGTTGGTGGTCTGGCCCTGGGTATGGCTGTGGCCCTTGTTATTGGCCTGTGGGTAAATGATGAATTATCCCACGATAATTATTTTACCCATAAAGACAAGATCGCGCAGATCTATCGATCCACAACTCAGAATGGTAATACCAATACCAATAGTTTTTTACCTATTCCCCTGGCGCAGACCTTAAGGGAAAGTTATGGTGATAACTTTGACAATGTGGTTTTGTCTTCCTGGAATGTGCAGCAGTTCCTGGAATACAAAGAGACCAATATTCCCCGTCAGGGAAATTTTATGCAGTCCGAAGCTCCGGAACTCTTAGATCTTAAAATCGTAAAAGGAGAGCGGGATGGTCTTCGCGAAGTCAATTCTATCATGTTGAATGAATCTACGGCCCATGCACTATTTGGCAACGAGGATCCTATAGGAAAAGTGATCAGGGTGCAGAAAACATTCGATCTGATGGTTACTGCGGTTTATCAGGATATTCCCTTCAACACCACCTTCAGGGATCTCACTTTCATAATTCCCTGGAAGCACTACCAGGCCAACAATGAATGGGTGGCTGGAAATGTTGATAGTTGGGGTACCAACTCCTTTCAGCTTTTTGTACGGATCGCGGACAAGGTAAGTATGACTGAAGTCTCAAAGTCCATTGGGGATGTAATTCTGGAGAACAATGAAAACTTTGCGGCTTCCAGTCCAAAGATATTCCTGTTACCCATGCAGGACTGGTATCTGCACGGTGAATTTGAGCAGGGTGTACAAGTGGGAGGCCGCATTACCTATGTATGGTTATTCGGAATTATAGGGGTTTTTGTATTGTTGCTAGCATGTATAAATTTCATGAATCTCAGCACTGCAAGATCCGAAAAACGCGCCAAGGAAGTAGGTATCCGAAAATCCATCGGTTCTCAGCGATCACAATTGATCCACCAGTTCTTAAGTGAATCCTTTTTGGTATCCCTTCTTGCCTTCGTTCTTGCCATAGCTCTTGTTGTAATGTCTTTGGATGGCTTCAATCAGATCGCCCAGAAGGAGATTGAGTTTCCGTTCTTAAATATTTGGTTTTGGATAGTTTCTCTTCTGTTTATTCTGACCACAACCCTGCTGGCGGGCAGCTACCCCTCTTTATATTTGTCCTCTTTCCATCCGGTAAAGGTCCTGAAAGGTACCTTTAAAGCAGGCCAGAACGCCAGTATACCAAGAAAAATTCTGGTGGTAGTTCAGTTCACAGTTTCGGTGGCCTTTATTATCGGAACTATCATTGTAATGAAACAGATCAATCATGCACAAAACAGACCTATAGGTTATGACCAGGATGGCTTAATTCAAATACCCACTTTTAGCCCTGAATTTATGGGCAAAACTGATTTACTGCGAACGGAGTTCATCAACTCAAGAGCCGTTGTAAACATGGGCACTTCCAGCGCCCCGACCACAGATATCTGGTCCGTACAAAGCGGATATGATTGGGAAGGAAAACCTGAGGGATTTCAGGAAAGCCTGGCTTGGACCGCGGTTTCTGCTGATTATGCGGAAACCTTAAAGCTGAATATCGTCCAGGGGCGAAACTTTTCCAGGGACAGGGCAACAGATTCCCTTGCTGTTCTGATCAATGAAGCCGCCGTGGAGTACATGGGTTTTGAAAACCCTATTGGTCAATTGATCAGCGATTCAGATGCAGAAGAACCCTCTCCACCGCTCAGGATCATTGGAGTAGTGGAGGACATGGTCGCTCAATCCCCTTACCAGTCGGTGATGCAGGGCATGTATGTATTTGATCGATTTGGTATAATCAATTACTATTACCTGAGGCTCAACCCGGATCAAAGTGCGAGTAAAAGCCTGGCAGCAATAGAACGGATCTTTACCAGGCACTTCCCAACGGTTCCTTTTCAGTATCAATTTGTGGATGACGAGTATGGCAATAAATTTGCGTCGGAGCAACGCCTTGGGACCTTGTCAGGGATCTTTACAGTACTTGCCATTATCATTAGTTGTCTGGGGCTGTTTGGATTGACCTCCTTTGTAGCCGAGCAGCGAACCAAAGAGATCGGGGTAAGAAAGGTATTGGGCGCTACTGTCTTCAATATGTGGAACATGTTGTCTAAGGAATTCCTGAAACTGGTGACCATCTCAAGTCTTGTGGCTATACCTATTGCGTATAATGTAATGAACGACTGGCTGCAGGAGTACCAGTACCGCATTACTTTGAAGTGGTGGATCTTTGGTCTGGCCATGCTTGGGGCATTGTTACTGACTTTGATAACAGTGAGTTTTCAGGCCATTCGGGCGGCTCAGCAGAACCCGGTTAAAAGCTTGCGGATGGAGTAGTCAGTTGGCAGTCCTCCTTCGCTAAGGCTACGGAGGATGAAATCAGTTGGCGGTAGGCAGTGGGCAATACTGTCTGGTCGAGCGGAGTCGAGACCTATTCAGGTAGTGAACAGTAAACAGTGAACAGTCCTCCTACGCCAAGGCTACGGAGGATAAATTGACAGTAGGCAGTGTACGCTGTGCTGTGAACTTTGTCAGGTCGAGCGCACGTGTCCATCGAAACTTTAGTGAAGATGGAGTCGAGACCTAATTGGCAGAAGCCAGTTTGCAGTGGGCAGTTTACAGTATATAATATCAATTTTAAACTTAACACTTAACACTTAACACCTTAAACTTAGACTTAATCTTAAGCTTAAACTTCTACTTGAACCTGAACTTTCGCTTTCCTGCTTTCAAATTGCAGTATCAGCCACTAACTTTATCTTGGGGAGGGGTTTAGAACCCCTGGATTAGTGGACAGTGAACAGTCCTCCTACGCCAAGGCTACGGAGGATAAATTGACAGTAGGCAGTGAACGCTGTGCTGTGAACTTTGTCAGGTCGAGCGTCCACCCGGCCAAGGCGTTCGGACGGGCAGTCGAGACCTAATTGGCAGAAGCCAGTTTGCAGTGGGCATTGGGCAGTTTGCAGTATATAATATCAATTTTAAACTTAACACCTTAAACTTAATCTTAAACTTGTACTTAAACTTTCAAAAAACCAGCCCAACTGCCATTACCTTTCTAAGTAAATAAGAGAAGGCATTTCTTTCCCTTAATTTAACATTACCGCCTATTATTCTTCAAAAATAATAAGTAAATTCCTACTTTATTGCAAACCACTACTATCAAAACCGCATGATGCCCCGATCATAATTATGCCTTGTGAACACCTTATATTAATCTATAAACCCAAATATTATGAGAAACAGATTGTTTTTGTTTTTAGGAATTTTTACGCTCTTAGTTTCCTGTGAGGATGAGACAGATCCTTTGCAGGCAGACGAGAGCAGTGGCCCTGAATTTGTAGAATCAACAATTGTAGTTGACGGTCGGGAGTTTTTAATTGAGATGGATATGCGTGGAGAAGAACCCATGATTGTCCAGAGCGATGATTTTATAGCCTTAGATGAATTGATTAGCGGCAAGGATCTAACTTATTATGTAAGTGCTGATTTTGAAGGCTTCGCGGTTTTCTCTTCCTCAGAAAAACTAAATGAGCTCATATTAGACAGCGAGAAACTGGGAGATTTCAATAGTAAGATGGTCAGTTTAAATGGAGCAAACCAGTTTAATTCAGCATCCTCAAGTACTACTGCCCGCACAATACCGAGCTTTACAATTGCCAAAGATCTGGGCTTAAAAGGTACCAAATTTTCAAGAAGCAATTTTGGAACATACGCCAATCCACATCTTAGGTGTAACCAGTACGAGACGGGTTGCAGCAATTTTAATGATAAAATCACCTCCATTGAAGTAGTCAATGCAGTGGCCGAGTTCTACTCAGGTTCATTCAGGAGCAAGGGTCATAAGCTATATGTTGATGCGAGAAACGGAACGGTCTATATTGGCACCCTTAAGGACTTAAGGTTGCGGGATTCTAAATTTACACCTACTTACTTCAGTGGTGATAATACCTGCAGGCTTTGGACCAGCCCCTTTTGCAAAAGTTGGAATGATCAGATCACCTCGTTCTGGGCATCTCAGAGTTATAGGGCTTCTGGGAACAGCCCCAATTCTATTTTAAGCCAGGATTGTTCGCATAATTACAACGATCCTTCCTGTAGTTCCGGTGGTGGAGGTGGCTCCGGCGGTGGCGGTGGCGGTGGTGAAAACCCCATCGGAGGAGACCAGCCGATTAAATAAATTGACTAATAAGATTCTACCCATTAAAATGCCCCTTTTATCCGGGGCATTTTTTTAGTTTTATCCGCAAGTAGCAGATCCGAATAACGTCAGGGACTATCCCTCCGGATATAGTAATCTAACCAAAGTCTCAGCGAAGAAATTTTTTAAATTGGGAATTGCTGCCTTAGAATTTTTGCCTTTTATATTTCCCGCCGTTTTCATGCCACTCGCGTGCAATATCCAAAGCTCGGTTATATGCTTTTTCGTGATCAAAACCGTGAACATCGATCATGCCATTAGCCAGTAGAAAAACCTTCTCTACCAAGTCTTTATCCTTTTTTCCGACTTTTTTCTCTATTTCTTTAAGGGTAAATTTCTTCATTCCATGGGAACTTCATATACAAGGCTATAGCAGCTTTTCGCAAAATTAAAGCAAATACCTGGGATTGTGGAAATGGATTCGCTTATGTGTTTGAAATAGACGACATATTTAGCCACTCATCTATTATCTTTATAGTCCTAACCTTCAAGTTTTTGTACCGTGAAATGGAGTCCACTTTTTTTGGCAATTTTCTTCTTCTTTAGTTGCGGAGAGGGAAGTAAGGAAATAACAGACAATGATCTGAAGTTGGAAATAAAACGGATGTACGAGCACCATATTCAGGATCTAAAAAATCTGGACCATACAAGTCTTATGAGGCATTATGCCAATACAAATGATCATGTTCTATTTGGGGATGGTGAATACTGGGGAAACTACGAAACGGTAAGTAATATTTGGGAAAATTTCACTCAAAATACACGGGAGATCCTGGAATGGAAGATTTCCAATGAGCATATACATCTGCTTTCAGAAAGCTCAGCATCCTATCTAATGGAATACTATAATTCGCGTGTCGACTCTGCAGGGGACACCCTGAATATTCGGGGAAGTGTAAGCTACGGACTCAAAAAAATAGACGACGACTGGCGCATTGTTACTACAAACGTTTCGCATTTCCCAGTTCAATAATTGTCTTTATGCCAATTATCTCATGGGATTCTATGTTTTTAATGACAAATTTTGAGGTACTTCAAAGCCGTTATCTATATTAGCGTGATATTTTAAGCAACCTAAAATTTACTGAATACTTCTGGACGAACTCCAAAGCTTCGTCAAACCAAATAGCAAATCAAACCTGGATTCACCTTAATCCCATACTTATGCTCAGAACTGTACTATTTATTGCTCTGTCCTTATCAGTTTTTCTAAATTCTTATTCACAGGATTATTTCGAAGGGGAAGTTCATTTTAAAATCAACTATGAACCCTTAATGGACCAAATTTCAGAAGAATTATTAATACAAGAGTTTGGTGATACCCTAATTGGTTACGTTCAGGAAAGGCGCTATATCATGGAAACCAATACTAAGGGAGAAATGGGCCGGACTCGGTTGATTATGATGATGGACGAAAACTATGCCTATCTGGACGGGGATAAATCAGATACCATATACAAGTATAGGCTAGATAAGGAATCGGCAAAGCTTTTGAGGATTGAAAAAAAGGAATCTGAAACAGCAACGGTCCTGGGAGATGTTTGCCCATCAGTTGAACTCGATTATGAGACCACTGATCCAAATAGTTATTTTAAACAAAGCATTGGCAGGTACTATTACAACCCAAAATATAGGCTAAACAAAGAAGCATACGCCAATCATGAATCAGGGTTTTGGAATCTTTATGTCAACGAAGCAGGAGCGATTAGTGTGCTAAATATGGTGGTTACATGGCCAATTTACAGATCTATTATGAAGGCTTTCAAAATTCATGAGACCAAAGTACCAGATAAGATGTTTGATTTGAATCAGACTCAAAAAATTATAAAGGAAATAGAGTAAGACTATTTGTATATAGGTATAATAATTATGCATGCCAAAAGTCATTCCGCTAGACCTTTATTTGTAATATCCGGTTTTATAGTGCGTTATAAAGTCAGAAAATTCAACAAAAAATTGCCTTTTTAAAATGCCCCGTAATCCTAATGAATCAAGTTTCCTTAAAATTCATTTTTTAATGAGATCTCTCTACTTTTTACTTTTCCTGTCCATTGTAATTGCGTCCTGTTCTTCTGAATCCGATCCGGAGGTTGTCCCGGGAGAAAACGAATCCATGGAAACAGAGGGAAAGCAAGTCTTTCGCATTGATTTTAAAGAAATAACATCGAGTGGTGCTACGCTTAAATCTTCCGGGAATCTGGAACCGGCATTTGCCCTAATAAGCATTTCTGATAATTCTGGTAATCCCGTTTACACCCGAGAAAAATTCGCGCTTACCAAGGTTGAGGAAAACTATGAAACCGAAGAAATCACATTGGATGCCGGCACATATAGTCTGACAGAATTTATAGTCACTGATGCAAATGACGTGGTTATCTCCCTGGCGCCCATTGGGGACTCTGCCTTATCAGAATTTACAGAAACCTTTTTGCCTCTAGAATTTTTGGTAGAAGAGGATGAAACCGCGGTTTCTACTACAGAAAATATTGAAGCTGACGGATTTACCGCTTTCGATTTTGGATATGGAGAGGTAAACCTGGATTTTCCGGAATCTACGGATTTCTTTAGCTTAACTGTTAACGACACCCAACTGCTTACTGCCAAGACCATTGCCATAAAGTCGGTCACAGGATCTCGATATGCCGTCGATTGGGGTGATGGATCTATAGAGGACTACCAGTCTGCAAATAGCAATAATCCAGCGGATGAAACAGAAATATCTCATACCTATGCGGCTGAAGGAGAATATACCGTGAATATCAGTGGTCCTTTAGAGGTTATAGAATATCTAAAATTTGCAAGTAACGATCAGCAGAATAATTTTCAGACAAATCTGGTTTCAATTCAGTTGGACAAGCTGGTATTGCTAAAGGTGCTTACCCTTTATTCCGGTCAGCTTACAACGCTTGATATTTCCGAAAATATAGCTCTGGAAAAGCTGGAACTTGGTTTTAACCAGATTAATAGTTTAGACCTTAGCAACAATGCTACTTTAGAGCAAGCCTTTTTAAGGTACAATCAATTGACAGCCCTTGACGTATCACAAAATATTAACCTGAAATTCCTGGATGTTACTGGAAATCAATTTAGCAGTTTGGACGTCGCTGCCAATACCCTTCTGGAAAAGCTTCTGGCTCGTGAAAACCAATTGACCGCTTTAAACATTTCGTCTAATACAGCCTTGAATACCCTGGATCTAAGTGACAATTTTCTTCCTTCTATAGATACCTCAGGCAATATGAGTTTAGTTGAAATAAATGTTGGAAGAAATCAATTAACCAGCATAGACTTTTCGGCAAATACCAACCTTAGGCGAATAGATCTTTACGGCAATCAGATAAGCGCACTTGATGTATCCAATAATTTGGTCTTGAGAGATCTATACATTGAAGATAATCTGCTTAGCACCATAGACCTATCAAACAATCCGGAAATGGAGCGGTTGATCATTGAGAATAATGCATTTAGCACTTTAGACCTCACTAACAACGCCAAAATCTTTGATCTGCAGATTGGTGGAAATCAATTTGATGGAGCTCAGTTAGACACCATTATCGCACAGGTACACGAGCAGGCCGTGTTGAATACTATTCTGGATGGTTATATTGATTACCAGAACAACCCGGGTTTTAATGCCATAGACCCTTCGACCACGACAAAAATCAATGATTTGATCAATAACTATAATTGGTTCTTTAATAACAATTAAACACAATCTTGTCCGGATCTCCGGCAACATTAAGCGGATTAACGAATATAGCTGCTTAAAGAATCAGGGTTTTCAGGGATTCGTCCAGTAATCCACTACAAAAACCTTTTCCAGATAGGGTTGCAGGCTTTCGCCGAAGGCCTTATGGGCAGGGTGGGGAGCGTAAATGGAGTCCCGGTCTTCCTCAGATTCAAAGGTCAGCAGATAGCAATGGGTAAATCCCTGATCGAAGTTTTCCGGACTGTCGTTCAGGCCCCATTCAAAATCCTTGATCACCGGGATCTTTTCGGGAAGGGCATTAAAGGCCATATTAACCCTCTCAACATCCTCTTCACTGGCATCGTCCTTGAATTTGAAGATGACAACATGCCTTAACAATCGTTCTTTTGATTTCATTTCTGATGTTTCTTCTTTCATGGCAACTTCTACATTATTTTCCGGATTTTCAGGCTGCTTTTCTTTACAGGAAGACCAAAGGATAAGAAAACCTGCTATCAATAGAATTTGACAAAACTTTTGCTTTAAGATCATTGGTATAGTTTTTTGAAAGGTAGGGAATAATTGGGATAGTAATCAGTAATCAGTAAACAGTGAACAGTGAACAGTAAGCAGTTCTTTGTCTAGCCGTCTAGCCGTCTAACCGTCTAACCATCCAACAGTCTAACCATCCATGCGTCCAACCATCCAACCATCTAACAGTCTACCATCCAACCATCCAACAGTCTAACCATCCAACAGTCTAACCATCCAACAGTCTAACAATCCAACCATCCCACAGTCTAACAATCCAACTATCTAACCGTCCAACGGTCTAACCCTCTAACAGTCCAACAAGTCTAACCATCCATGCGTCCAACCATCCAACCATCCAACTATCTAACCGTCTAACAGTCCAACAAGTCTAACCATCCAACAGTCTAACCATCCAACCATCCAACAGTCTAACCGTCCAGCAATCCAACCGTCCAACCATCCAACTCCTCAATTTCACATTTACATTCCTAATTCGCTTCTTAATCGTGCAACATCAAGACTTGAGATCAGTTCAATTACATTCGGGTACCAATTCTCATGGTATCCCAGCTCAGCCTGGCGTAGTTCGCTTATGGCTTCTTCTTTGGACCAATCCTCAACTACCACCCTATAGGCAGCCATGGTGGCTCCGGTGCGATCCGACCCATGCCAGCAATGTACCAAAACCGGTTTTTCTGCTTTTTGTATGGCTTGTAAAACTACCAGCAAATCAGCTTCTGTGAGTTCCTTGGTTTTAAGAGGAATATGAACCAGCTTCATTTCAGTTCCCTTTGCTTTTCGCGAGTCATCTTTATTTCTACGTAAGTTAATTGAAGTTCTTATCCCCAAGGTTTGCAAAACTTTAAAATCCTTTTTGCTTGGTTGTTCAGAACGGTAAAGGGAATCATTTAGTTGGTAAAGCCGTTTGAATTTGCCTGAATCAATTCTTTCAAGCCGCTTTTCCTGAGCTATTCCAATATACGGTAGGCAAAACAGTAGTATTATGGTTATGGTTAAAGTGAGGTATTTCATGATAACTTTAGACTTTGAAACAGCCCTGCGCTGTTCAACAAAGTTAAGTGATTTAAGTTCCCGAGACATAGATATTTACACCATTAAGGGTGTTAGGAAATGAACGCAAGTCCGGCCGAATTAGAATCGGAGGGCCAGGTAAACACCACTGCTTTCAAAGTCCAATTTAGGCAATACGACAAGCCTTTCAGGGCCTTTAAAAGGGTTCCAGGCGAAGAGATAGTCAAAATGGTAAACCAGTTTGGTAACCGCTATGCCCAGGGCAGATCCCAGCAGTACATCGGAAAGCCAGTGTTTGTTTTTTGCCATCCGCAAATAGGCTGTTGTTGAAGCGAAAGCATAACCTGAATAGGCGAGTAGGGGTTCCGTATTTTTAAATTCCTCGTATAGTACTGTGGCGCTTGCAAAGGCCAAAGAAGTATGTCCGGAAGGAAGGGCTTCATCATTAAAGTTATTGGGCCTGGTCTTAGCTGTACTTCGTTTTATGCCCGTGGTGATTAGTTGGGTTAGCAAAAGGGAAAGCGCCGCGTTCTTGGATTGGTCAAACCAGTGATTTTCTGCCTGTACGCCCAGAGCGTCCGCTCCATACATCAGGGCAAGGGGTGCAAATCGGGTATAATCGTCAATGTTAGTCCTCAGATCCTGATTTATCTTTGGTTGCAGTTCTTGCTCAAAGTCACCGTTGTTCAGAAGTAGTGCGGTTCCCCCAAGGACACCGGGAATGATCATCTGCTTTACAGGGAAAGGTCGTTTTTCGGTAAATTCAGCAAAGGTCACGGAATCTACTACATAGCCTTTTTGACAAAGCCCTAAAATTGGGCATAGCGCTAGTATAAGACAAAACGTGAAAAGACTTTGTTTCATAAATTGTGGGGTACGATTTCCAAAGACATGTAAATATAACGTTCTAAATGAGGTATAAATTTTATAGGGTGATAAAGTATAGGTAAGGATGCTTCACGGAGTATCAGAAAATTAGCGGTTGGCTGTCCTCCTTTACTTTGATTCGGAGAGGAAACTCAGTCCTTGGTAAACAGTGAACAGTAAACAGTGATCAGTAAACAGTCTGATCATCTGATTGTCTAGCCATCTAACTGTCTAACAATCCAACCGTCTATCCGTCTATCAATCTAATTATCTAAGCATCCATCCGTCTAACCCTCCAACTGTCTATCCGTCTATCAATCTAATAATCTAAGCATCCATCCGTCTAAACCTCCAACCGTCTATCCGTCAATCAATCTAACCATCTAACAGTCCAGCCATCTAACGGTCCAACCATCCAACCATCTAACGGTCCAACCATCTAACAGTCCAACCATCCAACCATCTAACAATCCAACCATCTAACGGTCCAACCATCCAACCATCTAACAATCCAACCCTCCAAAACCCAACACCTACCACTTAAAATCGCTATTTTACACTAGAGTTAAATAATTGCCGTGAAATGATCCTCATTAAAGAAGTGAAATCAAAAATGGAATATCATCTGGCATCCAAGCTGTTCAGAGAGTATGCCGAACAGTTGGGAATAGATCTGAGTTTTCAGGAATTTGATAGGGAAATTCAGGATTTGGAAGCACAGTATTCCCATCCGCACGGGACGATATTTGTTGCGCTGGATACAGAAGACAACGCTATGGGCTGTATCGCTATTCGAAAGCTGGAGAATTCCATCTGTGAGCTAAAAAGAATGTATGTTAAACCAGGGTTCAGAGGTCTGGGGGTAGGCCAAAAACTCCTGGCAAAGTCCTTAAAAAAAGGAAAATCATTGGGCTATGATACAATGAGATTAGACACTCTGGCCAGTATGGAAAAAGCCCTGGCGCTTTATACCAAAGCCGGATTTTACGAAATACCCCCATACCGCTACAATCCTGTCGAAGGTGCCAAATATTTCGAAATAGATTTGAATTCCCTTTGAAAAATCTGGGGCACTCCGCTAAGCCTGGCCCAAGATCCGAGGACAACATTCTTCTGCCCTGGGACAAGACAGATCACCCAAATAAATCTACCGATGTCTAGTTAGACGGGAGGTCTCGGTTTTCACCACTTATCGCCAAATAGCAACGATTGTTACATCATTTTTAAAGCTTGGTTACAAGAGGGGTACTTTTGCGTACAAAGCTTGCATGCACCGATATACTTGAAGAAGGCAATTCCCAATAAAACCTTTCCGCTCGGCGAGCCTGATAACACTTCCGGTTTCAAAACAGTGGGTCTGGTCAGTTGGATGATTTGGAAAGATTGGGTTTTAAGATACCGACCGTTTTGGGAAATTATAGTAAAGCAATGTACAGGACCTTGTCCTTAGTACGGTGTTTGCGATTTCCGGAACACCTAGCATGCTTTTTACGTCTATATCCCATCAATCTTCCTAAGGTCTTTAAAACGAATATTGGACGGAGACACCAAGGTGCGGCCTTCGCCTTCCAATTTGGGACCATCGCTTCGTACAATTGCATTGATTTGTCCTCCTTAAATAAGCGAAATGATTATACCTGCCTGAGAAGGTCTTTTCTTAGCTTTCTCGCCGGCTTGTTCATCTCTACCGGCCTGTTTGCTCAAAGCGAGTTTATTACTACCTGGAACACGACCAATGTTGGTACCTCTGATAACAACTCCCTCACCATCCCTGCCACAGGTACTTACGATATCGATGTGGGTAATGACGGGACCTATGATCTTTTTGATCAAAGCGGAAACACTACCATTGATGTGACTAACTATAATTATACCGCTGGGGAGATACAGTTGGCTCTGCGCAATGCCATATCCGGTGCCGGAAACCTGACCAGGATATATTTTAACAATAGGAATGACAGGCAAAAGCTGCTCTCCGTAGATCAATGGGGTAGTAGTATTTCATGGAGTACAATGTACAGGGCATTTCACGGATGTACCAATCTGGAGATCAAGGCAACAGACGCTCCCGACCTGGGCAGCGTTACCAATATGGCTCAGATGTTTTCTGGCTGCACGGCACTTACCGGGACAACGGGCTTCACCAACTGGAATACTGCGGGTGTAAGTACCATGATAGGAATGTTTGCCGGTGCGACCGCCTTTAGTGGGGATATCAGTTCCTGGAATGTGACAAATGTGAGCGATATGAGCTGGATGTTTTGGAATGCTGCGGCTTTTAATGCCGATATCAGTTCCTGGAATACAACCAAAGTGACCAATATGGGCAATATGTTCAATAGCGCAACCGCCTTTAACGCGAATATTGGATCCTGGAATACTTCCCATGTCACTGATATGTCCTATATGTTCTATAGTGCCAGCTCCTTTAACCAGAATATCGGATCCTGGAATACGGCTGCTGTAATGAATATGTCAGGGATGTTCCGGGAAGCATCCGTATTTAATAAGGATATTGGTTCCTGGAACACCAGTAGTGTGACCAATATGGAGCAGATGTTTTTTAATGCGACGGCCTTTGATGGTGCTGTCAGCTCTTGGAATGTTGCTGCCGTGACCAGTATGGGTGGAATGTTCAAAGGAGCGACCTCCTTTAACCAGAATATCGGATCCTGGAATACAGCTAGTGTGACCAATATGGGCGGAATGTTCGATAGTGCTACAGCCTTTAATGCGGACATTGGCAGCTGGGATACTAATCAGGTAAACAATATGAATGCTATGTTTTCCGGGGCAAGCAGCTTTAACCAGAATATTAGTTCCTGGAACACGGCCAAAGCAACCAATATGAGTGGCATGTTCGATGGCGCCACCGTTTTTAATGCGGATATCGGTCCCTGGAATGTGGGCAGCGTCACCAATATGAGTGGCATGTTCGATAGTGCAACCGCCTTTAACCAGAATATAAGTACCTGGAACACCGCCAAGGTGACCAACATGAGTGGTATGTTCGATAGTGCTACTGCTTTTGATGTAGATATCGGTTCCTGGAACGTGAGTAGCGTCACCAATATGAGTAGCATGTTTGATAGCGCATCCAACTTTAACCAGGACATTGGTTCCTGGGATACAGGCAGCGTGATCAATATGCAATCCATGTTTTCCGGGGCGAGCGCGTTTGATCAGGACCTGGGGGATTGGAATCTTGGACTGTTGTCCAACGGAACGGCAATGCTAAACGGTAGTGGGCTCTCCACTGACAACTGGGATGCCACACTGATCGGTTGGCATGGACAGGGCTTTAGCAACACTGTAACTGTAGGTGCTTCCGGACTCACCTATTGTGCAGCGGGAGCTGAACGTGCTGCCATGACCACTTTTACTTTCAGTGGAGATACACTGCCGGATACGCTTCCAACGGCAGATTGTAAGGCAACAACCTCGATAGCACTGGACAGCAATGGCACGGTAACCTTGCCAGCCACCCTTGTTAACGACGATTCCTTTGCATGTGGACTTAGCTCACTCACTGTTTCTCCGGACAGTTTCGATACTGACGACCTGGGCCCGAATACAGTGACGCTTACCATAACTGACGGTAACAACAAGACGTCGACCTGTCAATCCACGGTTACCGTGGTGAGCAGTGCGAGTTCCATAAATGCTTTCGTAACCACCTGGAATACAACTAATACCGGGACGTCCAACGGAAATTCGATCAGAATTCCTGCTACAGGGACCTACGATGTGGACCTCGGCAATGATGGCACTTATGAATTGTTGGATCAGTCCGGGACCACTACCATAGATGTCACCACCTATAGCTATACGGCCGGAGAGATACAAGTGGCCATTCGCAATGCTACTTCTGGTGTAGGGACGCTGGAAAAGATATATTTCAACAATACAGGGGATAAAAATAAAATACTATCCATAGACCAATGGGGTAGTGGTATATCCTGGAGCACAATGGACAGTGCATTTCGCGGTTGTTCCAATCTGGACGTTAAGGCCACAGACGCTCCCAACCTGGGCAACCTTACCAGTTTGAGACTGATGTTTGCCGGCGCCACCTCCTTTAATGCAGACATCGGGTCCTGGAATACATCCAAGGTGACCAATATGGCTGGCATTTTCTATGGCGCGAGCGCTTTTAACCAGGATATCGGTTCCTGGAATACGGCCAATGTGAGCAGTATGGAAGGCGTGTTTCTGGGCGCAACCGCTTTTGACCAGGACATCAGTTCCTGGAACACGGCTAAGGTGTCCACAATGCTTACAATGTTTAAGAATGCAACCTCTTTTAACCAGGACATTGGAGCCTGGAACACCGGTAGTGTGCTCATCATGGGCGACATGTTCTTTAATGCCACTGCTTTTGATCAGGACCTGGGGGATTGGGATCTGGGAAAGTTACTCAGTGGGGGTGGTATGCTGAACGGCAGTGGGCTCTCCACTGACAATTGGGATGCCACGCTTGTCGGTTGGTACGATCAGGGCTTTACCCATACTGCTACCATTGGCGCCTCCGGTCTGGTCTATTGCAAGGCAGGCACCGAGCGTGCCGCACTTACCCTGAATATTACCGGTGATAGGGCCGAGACAACCAAGCCGACGGTCGCTTGCAAAGAAACATTAGAGTTCCAACTGGGAAATAGTGGCACGGCCACCCTGACAGCAGACGATATAGACACCGGTTCCAGTGATGCTTGTGGAATTGCTTCGAGGAGCTTGTCCCAAACCAATTTCACCACCTCAGACCTGGGGTTTCATACTGTCATACTTACGGTGACCGACATCAACGGAAATACGAATACATGTGAAACCACGCTAAATGTGGTCGCCTATCCTACATCACTATTTGTCAGCACCTGGAACGCGAATGGCACCATAACCATTCCGGCCCGGGGCACTTACGATGTAGACCTGGGTAATGACGGCACCTATGAACTGCTGAACCAAAACGGTACGATTACAGTAAATGTCGCCGCTTATGGTTATTCTGCCGGGAATATACAGCTGGCACTCCGCAATGCCACATCTGGTGCAGGGACCCTGAACAGTATAAACCTTTATAAAAGTTCTGTGGCCAATCGGGCTAAGTTACTTTCAGTGGACCAATGGGGCAGCAGCATAGCCTGGAGTACCATGAAAGATGCATTTCGCCTTTGTACCAATCTGGATGTTCTGGCCACTGATATTCCCAACTTGGGCAAAGTGACCGATGCATCTTATATGTTTGGCGGCTGCTCCTCACTTAAGGGCAATGACAGCTTCTCTCGCTGGAACGTAAGCAATATAACTGATATGCAGGCCATGTTCAATCAGGCGGACGTCTTTGACCAGAGTCTTGCCGCCTGGGATATGGGGCAGGTGACCAATGCCAGCGGCATGCTCAGCAGTAGCGGGCTATCCGGTGCAAACTGGGACGACACCTTGATCGGTTGGCATGGCCAGTATTTCACCAACACACCGATTGTAGGCGCCACTGGGCTGGTTTATTGCTCGGCAGCCGATGAACGTCAGTTGTTGATACTTCATAGCCTCAAGATTACTGGCGACACTAAGAACAATTCAGCACCTACGATGAACTGTAAGGATCAGGTGATCCTCCAACTGGATGCCAACGGTACTGCCAGTCTTACCCCGGAACAGGTGGATAATGGTTCCAGCAGTACTTGTGGGATCAAAACACTTCGCATATCCAAGAGCAATTTCACCACTGCCGACATTGGTGTGACGACGGTCACATTAACTGCCAGAGACAATACCACCCCTATTAGTTGGCTAAATAGCTGTACTACCACGGTACAAGTAGTGGATCTTCCTTCAAAGAATTTTGTCACCACCTGGGGTACTAGAGAACCTGGCACTTCCGACGGCAGTTCCATCACCATCCCCGCTACAGGCACCTATGATGTGGACATTGGTAATGATGGCTCTTTTGAGCTGCTGGACCAAACCGGGACCACCACCATAAATGTTACAACCTATGGCTACTCCGCCGGGGATATACAAGTGGCCCTTCGGAATGCCGCCTCCGGATCCGGGAACCTGAACAGTGTAGTTTTCTACCTTGCAGATGACCGGCTAAAGCTACTTTCTGTAGACCAATGGGGCAGTGATATCTCCTGGAGCACTATGGAGGGTGCCTTTGCAGGCTGTAGCAATCTGGAAGTCAAAGCGACGGATGCTCCAGACTTGAGTAAGGCAACCATTTTGGATAGTATGTTTGCCGGCTGTATAATGCTGGAAGGTACCGCGGGGTTTTCCTCCTGGGACACCAGCAACGTTACCTCAATGTATAACATGTTTTATCTTGCGGCCCTTTTTAACGGGGACATAGGCTCCTGGAATACGAGTAGCGTAACTTCGATGACAACCATGTTCACCAGTGCAAAATCTTTTAATCAAGACCTTGGAGCATGGGATCTGAGATCGTTGGACAGGGCTTTATCCATGCTGGACAACACAGGGCTCTCTGTGGAAAACTGGGATGCTACAATTACAGGTTGGTACAATCAAGGTTTTACCAATACACCCTCTATAGGCGCCGATGGTCTCGTCTACTGTAAAACCGGTGCAATGCGAAAGGCGATGACTTTCAAGTTTTTGGACGATAGCCCGGAAAGCGACAAGCCAACTGTTGCATGCAAAGAGACGGAGCTCGTGCTAAGCCCGGCCGGTACAGCCACCCTTATGGGTGACCTGGTGGACAACGGTTCCAGTGATACTTGTGGGGACGTCTCATTCAGTTTATCTAAAAGCAGCTTTACAACCGCTGACATAGGTGTGAATGAACTTACCCTAACAGTAACTGATTCAAACGGTAACTCAGATACCTGCGAAACTACAGTGACCGTGATAGATCATACTACAAGAGTATTTGTCACGACCTGGGATACGACCAAACCCGGTACATCCAACAGTAACTCCATCACCATACCCGCCACAGGAACCTACGATGTGGACCTGGGTTATGATGGCACCTATGAACTGCTAAACCAGACCGGCACCATTACCATTGATCTAACCACTATCCAGGGCTATTCCGCCGGGGAGGTAAAGGTGGCGCTTTGGAGTGCCGACTCCGGGGCAGGGACCCTGGACAGGATTCATTTCAACAATTCAGGGGACAAGGAGAAGCTGCTCTCTATAGACCAATGGGGTGGCGGTATCTCATGGAGCAGCATGGAAGGGGCATTCCATGGCTGTACCAATTTGGACGTCAAGGCGACCGACACTCCCAATCTGGACAATCTGACCAATCTTGCCAATATGTTTAATGGCTGTACCTCGCTTGAGGGAACGACGGCCTTCGCTACCTGGAACACAGCTAAGGTAACCAACATGAGCTTTATGTTTGCTGGCGCGAGCACCTTTAATCAGGACATCGGTTCCTGGAATACCGATAGTGTAATTAGTACGCAATCGATGTTTTTCGTGGCAACTACCTTTGACCAGAACATTGGCTCCTGGAATACCAGCAGCTTAGCTAATATGCAATCTATGTTCCTTGGCGCGACTGCCTTTAACCAGGACATCAGTTCCTGGGATACCGGAAGTGTGACCAATATGAGCTTTACCTTCGCCGGGGCATCTGCTTTTAACCAGGACATCAGCACCTGGAACACCAGTAGTGCAACCAACATGCAAAGTATACTGTCCAGCGCTACGGCCTTCGATCAGGACCTGGGAGATTGGGATTTGGGGCAGTTGACTAATGGAACAGATATGCTCGATGGCAGCGGGCTCTCCATTGAAAATTGGGATAACACGCTTGTCGGTTGGCACAGCCAGGGCTTTACCAACACTACTACTATTGGGGCTTCCGGACTGGTCTATTGCAAGTCAGGTACGGAAAGGGCCGCACTTACGCTCAATATAACTGATGACATTATGGAGAATACCGCTCCAACAGCAGAGTGTCTTCAGACATTGACCATGCGCCTGGACCCCTATGGTTCAGCTAGTCTTTCAAGCGATATGGTGGACGATGGTTCCAGCGATGTCTGTGGGGACGTCTCTTTAAGTTTGTCCAGGAGCAGCTTTACTACCGCAGGAACATATACCGTTACCCTGACAGTGACCGACAACACTAACAAGACGAGTAGTTGCGAGACTGCCGTTACCATACTGGACCTTCCTCCAAACCTTTTTGTCACTACCTGGGACACGACTAAACCCGGCTCCTCCGGTGCTAGTTCAATTACTATGCCCCTGACAGGGACTTATGATGTGGACCTGGGTAATGACGGTAGTTACGAATTATTGGATCAGACCGGTTCCCTTACTGTGGATGTTACCACCTATGACTATTCCGCCGGGGAAATACAAGTGGCCCTCCGGAATGCCACCTCAGATTCTGGAGACCTTAGCAGTATATATTTCAACAATACTGGAGACAAACAAAAAATACTCTCTGTGGACCAATGGGGTAGCGACATCGCCTGGAGCAGCATGACGGCGGCATTTCAAGGCTGTTCAAATCTGGATGTTAAGGCGATAGATATTCCGGACCTGGGTAACGTGACCACTATGGATCGGATGTTTAACAATTGTATTTCCCTTCAAGGGAATTCGAGCTTTTCCAACTGGAACACGGCAAACGTGACGAATATGAGTGGTATGTTCGTTTATGCATCGTCCTTTAACCAGGACATTGGTTCCTGGAATGTAGCCGGTGTAACGGATATGAGCTGGATGTTTTGGAGTGCCACCGCCTTTGACCAGGACATTGGTTCCTGGAACACGGCAAAGGCATCCTCAATGCAATCCATGTTTCTTGCCGCAAATGCCTTTAACCAGGATATTGGCTCCTGGAACACGAACAGTGTGACTAACATGAGCTTTATGTTTTCCGGGGCAAGCGCCTTTGACCAGGATATTGGTTCCTGGAACACCAGTAGTGTTACGCATATGTGGTCTATGTTTCAATACGCAAGCGCCTTTGACCAGGATCTCGGGGATTGGGATCTGGGGCAATTGACCTATGGCGTCGCCATGCTCGATAATAGTGGGCTCTCAGGAGAAAATTGGGATGCAACGCTGATCGGTTGGTATAACCAGGGTTTTACCAACACCCCTACCATTGGAGCTTCCGGACTGGTTTACTGCAAGGCGGTTACCGAGCGTGCCGCCTTATCGTTTAACACTACCGGGGACAGCGCGGATGCTACCCTCCCTGAAGCCCTCTGTCAGCAAGCACTAACACTCCAACTGGGTATAGATGGCACGGCCACCCTGACGACAGATCTGGTGGACGATGGATCCAACGATACCTGCGGGATTACCTCTCTGAGTTTATCCAAGAGCAACTTCACCACCGCTGACCTGGGTGCTAATACAGTTACGCTTACTGTGACTGACAACCTTGGCCAGGTATCTACCTGCCAGAGCACCGTAACCGTGATGGACCATCCTACAAGGTTATTTATCACTACCTGGGACACTACCAAATCGGGTACTTCAAACACTAATTCCATTACCATCCCCGCCACAGGGACCTACGACGTGGACCTGGGAAATGACGGCACCTATGATCTTCTGGATCAGACAGGTACCATTACTATAGACGTGACCGCCTATGGCCACACTGCAGGCGAGATACAGTTGGTCCTTCGGGATGCCGTCTCCGGGAAAGGAGACCTGACCAGGATAAACTTCAATAATACCGGCGACAGTCAGAAGCTGCTCTCGGTAGACCAGTGGGGTGACAGCATATCGTGGAGCAGCATGCAAACTGCCTTCCAGGGATGCAGCAATCTGGATGTAAAAGCGACCGATGTTCCCGACCTGGGTAGTGTTACAAATATGTCCGGTATGTTTAGCGGATGTACATCGCTAAAAGGGACAGCGAACTTCGGTACCTGGAACACAAACAAGGTGACGGATATGAGCTTTATGTTCGGTGATGCAAGTACTTTTAACCAGGACATCGGTTCCTGGAATACAAGCAACGTGACCAGTATGAGCTTTATGTTTGCCAGCGCAAGCATCTTTAACCAGGACGTCGGTTCCTGGAACACCAGCAGTGTGACCAATATGAGCTATATGTTTTATCAAGCTACTGCCCTTGACCAGGATCTGGGTGATTGGGACCTTGGGCTGCTGACCAATGGAACTGGAATGCTCAACAGTAGTGGGCTCTCCGTTGCCAATTGGGATGCCACGCTTATAGGTTGGCACGCCCAGACCTTTACAAATACACCAACCATTGGTGCCTCCGGACTGGTCTACTGTACCGCGGGCACAGAGCGCGCTGCCCTTTCCCTGAATATGACAGGAGACAGCCCGGAAAATGATCAGCCAAGTGCCCTTTGCAGGCCGGTGACCCTCCATTTAGGCACCAACGGTGTTCCCAACCTGACGACTGACCTTGTGGACAACGGTTCAAGCGATACCTGCGGAAGTGTCTCCTTAAGCCTGTCGAAGAGCAGTTTTACAGCCTCCGATCTAGGTGCCAATACAGTAACCCTTACAGTGACTGACCCCAATGGGAATACAAATACTTGCTCCACCACAGTGACCGTAGAAGATCCTGCAAGCGTATTCGTCACTACCTGGAATACCACCTATACAGGTACCTCCGATGGGAACTCCTTTACTATTCCCGCTACAGGAACCTATGATGTGGATCTTGGTAATGATGGCACCTATGAACTTTTGGACCAAACCGGGACCACCACCATAGATGTTACAACCTACAACTATACTGCAGGTGAAATACAAGTGGCCCTTAGGAATGCAACCTCCGAAACAGGGACCCTGAGCAGGATCCATTTCAATAATTCGGGTGACCGACAGAAGCTACTTTCCGTGGACCAATGGGGTAGTGGTATCGACTGGAGCACCATGTCGGAGGCATTTTACGGCTGTACTAACTTGGAGGTAGAAGCCACCGATGCTCCTGTCCTGAGTAACCTGACCAATATGTACGCTATGTTTTCCGGATGTACGTCACTCAAGGGAGATACAGGATTCTCTACCTGGAATACTGCCAGTGTGACCGATATGTCCAGCATGTTTTATCAGGCGAGCGCCTTTAATGGGAGCATCGGTTCCTGGGAAACAGGCAGCGTAACCGATATGAGTAGTATGTTCGGTGAAGCGACTACATTTAATCAGGATGTTGGTTCCTGGAACACAAGCGAAGTGACGGATATGATTGGCCTGTTTTTAGGTGCAACTGCCTTTGACCAGGATTTGGGAGCATGGGATCTGACTAAATTGAGCAATGGCGCCGATATGCTTAAGAACAGCGGGCTCTCTATGAGCAACTGGGACGATACACTCATTGGTTGGTACAATCAGAGCTTTACAAACACGGCCACTATTGGTGCCTCTGGATTGGTCTACTGCACAGCAGGTACAGAGCGTTCCGCCCTTTCCCTGAATATAACAGGAGACAGTGCGGAGGATATCAAGCCGTCTGCCCTTTGCCGGCCAGCAACAATCAGATTGGGCACTGACGGTAAGGCAACCCTGACAACGGAGCTTGTGGACAAAGGTTCCAATGATGCCTGTGGGGACGTTACCTTGAGTCTGTCGCGCAGCAATTTCACGGCCGCCTATCTCGGTTCAAATTCAGTGACCCTAACGGTAACAGATCCCAACAGTAATACGGAAACTTGTACTGCCACAGTAACCGTTGAGAATCCTACAAGTATGTTTGTAACCACCTGGGACACGACCAAATCCGGTTCATCCAACACTAATTCCATCACCATACCGGCTATAGGGACCTATGACGTAGACCTGGGCAATGACGGTACCTACGAATTGCTGGACCAGACAGGGACTATCACGATAGATGTGACTACCCACAACTATACAGCCGGGGAGATACAAGTAGCCCTTCGCAATGCCGTATCCACATCGGGTACTCTGAACCGGATAAACTTCAGCATTACCCGTGACAGGCAGAAAATACTATCCGTGGACCAATGGGGCAGCAACATATACTGGAGCTCAATGGCGCTGGCTTTTTTCGCCTGTACCAATTTGGAGATTAAGGCGAGCGACGCTCCCAACCTGGGTAATGTAACCGACATGAGCAGTATGTTTCGCGGTGTAGCAAACTTTAATGCAGATATCAGTTCCTGGAACACCTCCAAAGTGACTAAAATGTCCAACATGTTCTACGGCGTCACTGCCTTTAACAAGGATCTCAGTTCCTGGAATACCAGTAGCGTTACGGACATGAGTTATATGTTTCGGGGAGCAACAAGCTTTAATGGGGATATCAGTTCCTGGAATACTGGCAGTGTGACCAATATGCAATCCATGTTTCAAGGTGCGACCGCTTTTAGTGGGAACATCAATTCCTGGAATACTGGCAGTGTGACCAATATGTCATACATGTTTATGGAAGCAACCGCATTTAATACAGACATTGGTTCCTGGAACATAAGCAAGGTGAACAATTTAGCAGCGATGTTTAATTATGCAAGCGCATTTAACCAGGACATTGGTTCGTGGAATACAAGTAGTGTGACCAATATGAGCAGCATGTTCGGTAATGCAACCGCATTTAACGTTAACATCAGTTCCTGGAACACCGACAGCGTGACCGATATGCAATTCACGCTCGCCGGAGCAAGTACCTTTAACCAGGATATTAGTTCCTGGAACACCAGCAGCGTGACCAATATGGGTTGGATGTTTCAGAACGCAGGTGCCTTTGATCAGGAACTTGGCGATTGGGATTTGAGTCAGTTGGCGAATGGTGTGGATATGTTCAACGGCAGCGGGCTCTCTGTAGATAACTGGGATGAGACGCTTATCGGTTGGCATGCGCAGGGATTTACGAATACCCCGGTTATTGGTGCCTCAGGGTTGGTTTACTGCAAAGCCACTGCAGAAAGGGCTGCACTGACCCTCAATATTAGTGGTGACCGCGCTGAAACGATCCCACCTACGGCTAGATGCAAACAAATGGTAAGCCTCCAACTAGATGCTTCCGGTACCACTACCCTGACACCTGACCTTGTTGATGACGGCTCAAGTGACGACTGCGGGAGTGTTTCATTTAGATTATCCAAGACCAGCTTCACAGCCTCAGACCTCGGTGAGACTGCAGTGACCATGACTGTGACCGACCCCAACAGTAACACAAACACTTGCCAGACCTTGGTAGTCCAGGACGATAGAAGATCCCCAATCGCAGGCTGTAAGGACCTTAGTGTACAATTGAATGCTACGGGTAGTGCTACCATTGTCGCCTCGGATATAGATAACAACTCGTCCGATAACAGTGGTAGCGTGACCCTTTCCCTGAACAAGGATACCTTCGGATGTCTGGATGTAGGAACCAATATTGTGACCCTTACTGCGACTGACGATAGCGGAAATACGGCCACCTGTCCATCCATTGTTACCGTTGTAGATAAAACAGTGCCAGTAGCTTCGTGTAAGTCGGCCGTGATACAATTGGATGCCAACGGAAACGCCGAACTGACCACAGATCTGGTGGATGCCGGTTCCGCCTCCATATGTGGTGGAAGCATAGTTTTGCTAGTATCGCCATCTAGCTTTACTGATGCTGATCTGGGTGCGAACAAGGTGACCCTGACGGTGTCTGACGCCAATGGGAACACAAATAACTGTGAGACCACAGTGACCGTCATGGATCCGGACGTTTTCGTTACTAGCTGGGACACCAGCAAATCCGGAACGTCCAATAGCAATTCCATCACCATACCGGCCACGGGAACCTATGATGTGGACCTGGGCAATGACGGCAGTTACGAACTTTTGGATCAAACCGGCACCATTACTGTGAATGTGACCACCTACGGATTTACTGCCGGGAAAATACAGCTTGCCCTTAGGAATGCGATCTCCGGAAGTGGTTACCTTAACCGGATACACTTCAATTATATGGGTGACAGGCAGAAGCTGCTCTCCGTGGACCAGTGGGGTAGTGGTATATCCTGGACAACTATGGAAGCTGCATTTTTCGGCTGTACAAATCTTGATATTCTCGCAAATGATGCTCCTGATTTAAGCAGTGTGGCCAATATGAAACAAATGTTTACCAGTTGTACTTCTCTTATAGGGACTACGGGCTTCTCCAACTGGAACACAAGTAGTGTGACTGATATGAGCTTCATATTTTCTGGTGCAACTGTCTTTAATGGAAATATTGGCTCCTGGAACACAAACAGTGTTACGGATATGCGTTACATGTTTTCAGCCGCTAGAGCCTTTAACCAGGAAATCGGTTCCTGGAACACAGGTAGTGTGACGGAAATGCGCTACATGTTTAGTAATGCAAGTGCTTTTAACAGCAACATAGGTTTATGGAACACGGCAAAGGTATCCAATATGTCTGGCATGTTTTCCGATGCAACCGTCTTTAATAAAAATATTGGTTCGTGGAATACAAGCAGCGTTACAGATATGCGCTACATGTTTTATGAGGCAAGCGCCTTTAATCAGGATCTGGGTTCCTGGGACACCAGTGATGTGACCAGTATGAGCAACATGTTTCAAAACGCGAGCGCTTTTGACCAGAGCCTGGAAAGCTGGGATCTGGGAAAGGTGACCGATGGTACCAATATGCTCAATGGCAGTGGGCTCTCCACGGATAACTGGGACGCAACGCTGATTGGCTGGCACAGCCAGAGCTTTACCAACACGGTGACTGTTGGCGCCCTGGGCCTTGTCTACTGCAGGGCCCGTACCCAGCGTGCCGCGATGACAACCTTTACCTTTACAGGGGATAGCAAGGCAACTACCCAGCCTACTGCCAAGTGTCATCAGACGGTAACCCTCCAACTTGGAGCCAGCGGTACGGCCAGCCTGACATCCAATCTTGTTGATGACGGAAGCGATGGCTGCGGGATATCACTGAGTCTGTCCCAAACAGACTTTACGACCAACCATCTTGGTGATAATACCGTGACCCTAACGGTGAGCGATGGCAGCAGCACAGAAACCTGTACGACCACAGTGACGGTAGCGGACAATACGGCCCCCACTGCTGGCTGCAAGGACATCACCGTACAGCTGAATTCTTCGGGCAGCGCAACGATCACCACATCGGACATCGATGATGGCTCGTCCGACAACAGTGGAAGTACTGTTTCGCTGTCTCTGGATCAAATGAGTTTTGACTGTTTGGATGCAGGGGCGAATACGGTAACCCTTACTGTAAGCGATGGCAGTAATAACACTGACACCTGCACAGCCACGGTAACGGTTGATGATAAGATAGCTCCCACGGCCAGCAGCCCCACAGCGGTGAGTGTACAATGCTCATCCAATGTCCCTGCAGCTGATATTACTGTAGTGACTGATGAAGCTGATAACTGTGGCATACCCACAGTTACTTTTGTCAGTGATGTGAGTGATGGGAAAAGCAATCCTGAAACCATTACCCGAACCTATAGGGTAACGGACACTGCGGGGAACATCAAAGATGTCACTCAGACCATCACGGTGGACGATACCACCGCTCCTACGGCCAGCAGCCCCACAGCAGTCAGTGTACAATGCTTACCTCCTGCGGATATCACTGTGGTGACAGACGAAGCTGATAACTGTGGTACACCGACGGTCACCTTTGTAAGCGATGTCAGTGATGGCAACAGCAATCCCGAGGTAATCACAAGAACTTACAGGGTGACCGATGGGGCAGGGAACAGTAAGAATGTTACCCAAACCATCACCATAAACGATACCACCGCTCCTACAGCCAGTAATCCTGCAGATATCAGTGCCCAATGCAGCGCTCCGGCATCAGACATCACCGTTGTGACCGATGAGGCGGATAACTGTGGCACACCAACAGTCACCTTTATCAGTGATGCGAGTGATGGCAAAAGCAATCCTGAAACCATTACCCGGACCTATAGGGTAACTGATGGGGCGGGGAACAGCAAGGATGTTACCCAAACTATCACGGTAGACGACACAACCGCTCCTACGGCCAGTAATCCCACCTCGGTAAGCGTACAATGTTCATCCAATGTCCCCGCCGTGGATATCACCGTAGTGGCCGATGAGGCGGATAACTGTACCGCAAACCCCACAGTAACTTTTGTCAGTGATGTGAGTGATGGCAAAAGCAATCCCGAAACCATCACCCGAACCTATAGGATAACTGATGAGGCGGGGAACAGCACCGATGTCACCCAGATCATTACGGTAGACGATACCATCGTTCCTACGGCCAGTAATCCTGCAGCGGTCAGCGTACAATGTAGCGCCCCGGCAGCTGACATCACCGTAGTGACCGATGAGGCCGATAATTGTGGCACACCAACGGTCACCTTTGTAAGTGATGTCAGTGATGGCAATAGCAATCCCGAAGTAATCACAAGAACCTATAGGATAACCGATGGGGCGGGGAACAGCAAGGACGTCACCCAGACCATCACCATAAACGATACCACAGCTCCTACGGCCAGTAATCCGGCAGCCATCAGCGTACAATGTATCGCCCCGGCATCGGATATCACCGTAGTGACCGATGAGGCCGACAACTGTACCACAAACCCAACGGTCACCTTTGTCAGTGATGTGAGTGATGGCAAAAGCAATCCTGAAACTATTACCCGGACCTATAGGGTAACTGACGAAGCCGGGAACAGTACAGATGTCACCCAGACCATCACGGTAGACGATACAACAGCACCGACAGCTAGTAATCCCACAGCAGTCAGTGTACAATGTTCCTCCAATGTCCCCACGGCGGACATTGCGCTGGTGACCGATGAGGCGGATAATTGTACAGCAAATCCAACAGTCACCTTTGTCAGTGATGTGAGCGATGGCAACAGTAACCCCGAAGTAATCACGAGAACTTATAGGATCACTGACGAAGCCGGGAACAGCACCGATGTCACCCAGACCATTACGGTAGACGATACAACCGCTCCTACTGCAAGTAACCCTGCAGCCTTGAGTGTGCAATGTTTACCCTCTGCAGATATTAGCGTGGTGACAGACGAAGCGGATAACTGCACCGCAATCCCCACAGTCACTTTCGTAAGTGATGTCAGTGATGGGAACAGCAACCCGGAGGTAATTACCCGAACCTACAGGGTAACCGACGCTGCCGGGAACGGCATCAATGTAACTCAGACCATCACGATAAACGATACAACGGCCCCTACAGCCAGTAATCCATTGGCTATCAGTGCCCAGTGTACTGCCCCGGCATCAGACATCACTGTAGTGACAGACGAAGCCGATAATTGTACCGCGAACCCAACAGTCACCTTTATAAGTGATGTCAGCGATGGGAACAGCAATCCGGAAACCATTACCCGGACCTATAGGATTACTGACGAAGCCGGGAACAGCACCGATGTTACCCAGACCATTACGGTAGACGATACAACCGCTCCTACTGCAAGCAATCCGGCAACAGTAAGTGTACAGTGTGCGTCTAATCCACCGGTTCCGGATATCAGCGTAGTGACTGATGCGGCGGACAACTGTGGCACACCCACGGTGGCCTATGTAGGTGACAATACAAGCAACCCGGAATCCATCATCCGTACTTATAGTGTTACTGATGGGGCGGGTAACAATATCAATGTAACTCAGCTAATTACCGTAAGTGATACTACCTCCCCGACAGCTAGCGACCCGGCTGCGGTGAGCGTACAATGTGCATCTGATGTGCCTGCTGCGGACATTGCGGTAGTGACCGACGAGGCGGACAATTGTGGCACACCAACAGTGACCTTTGTAAGTGATGTCAGTGATGGCAATAGCAATCCCGAAATCATTACCCGGACGTATAGGGTGACCGATGCCGCTGGGAACAGTACCGATGTCACCCAAACCATCACGGTAGAGGATACTACCGTACCTACGGCCAGCAACCCGGCAACGGTAAGCGTACAGTGTTCATCCAATGTCCCGGCCGTGGACATCACCGTAGTGACTGATGAGGCCGATAATTGCACCGCAAATCCAACGGTCACCTTTGTGAGTGATGTGAGCGATGGCAATAGCAATCCGGAAACCATTACCCGGACCTATAGGGTAACCGATGGGGCAGGGAACAGTGCCGATGTCACCCAAACCATCACGGTAGAGGATACTACCGTACCTACGGCCAGCAACCCGGCAGCGGTAAGTATACAATGTTCATCCAATGTCCCGGCCGTGGACATCACCGTAGTAACTGATGAGGCCGATAATTGCACCGCAAATCCAACAGTCACCTTTGTGAGTGATGTGAGCGATGGCAACAGCAATCCGGAAACGATCACCCGTACTTATAGGATTACAGACGAAGCCGGGAACAGCACCGATGTTACCCAGACCATAACGGTAGACGATACTACGGCCCCAACCGCCAGCAATCCGGCAGCAGTAAGTGTGCAATGTTCATCCGATGTGCCAGCTTCTGATATCAGTGTCGTGATCAACGAAGCGGATAATTGCACCGCAAACCCAACGGTGACCTTTGTAAATGATGTAAGTGATGGCAAAAGCAATCCCGAAACCATCACCCGAACCTATAGGGTAACCGATGGGGCAGGGAACAGCACCGATGTCACCCAGACCATCACCATAGATGATACTACTGCTCCTACGGCGAGCAACCCGGTAGCAGTGAGTGTACAATGTTTATCCGAAGTCCCTGCTCCGGATATTACAGTGGTAACCGACGAAGCAGACAATTGTACTGCAAATCCAACAGTAGCCTACGTAGGTGATAACAGCAGCAATGCGGGAACGATCATCCGAACTTATAGTATTACGGACGCCGGGGGTAACAATATAAATGTGACCCAAACGATCACGGTAAACGATACGACAGCTCCAACAGCAAGCAATCCGGAGCCAATCAATGCTCAATGTAGCGCTCCTACATCTGATATTAGCGTAGTCACCGATGAGGCGGATAACTGTGGCACACCAACTGTGAGCTTTGTAAGCGATGTGAGTGATGGCAAAAGTAATCCGGAAACCATTACCCGGACCTATAGGATTACCGATGCAGCGGGGAACACCACCGATGTTACACAGACCATCACCTTGAATGATACCACCGCCCCCACAGCCAGCAACCCGGCAGCAGTAAGTGTACAATGTTCCTCCAATATCCCGGCTGTGGACGTCACTGTAGTGACCGATGAGGCGGACAACTGTACGGTAACTCCGACTGTAACCTTCGTAAGTGATGTCAGTGATGGCAACAGCAACCCCGAAGTGATTACCCGGACCTATAAGGTGACCGATGAGGCAGGGAACAGTACGGATGTCACCCAGACCATCACAGTAGAGGATACCACCGCTCCAACAGCCAACAACCCGTTGGCGATGAGGGTACAGTGTTCCTCCGATGTACCAGCCCCGGATATCGCGTTAGTGACTGATGAGGCCGATAATTGTACCACAAATCCAACAGTCACTTTTGTGAGCGATGTGAGTGATGGCAATAGCAATCCCGAAATAATCACAAGGACCTACAGGATTACTGACGAAGCCGGGAACAGCACCGATGTAACCCAGACTATTACAGTAGATGATACTACCGCTCCAACGGCAAGTGACCTGGCAACGGTAAGTGTGCAATGCGCGTCAAATATTCCAGCCCCTGACATTACAGTGGTTATTGACGAAGCCGACAACTGTACTACAAACCCAACAGTTACTTATTTGGGGGATAACACCATCAGTCCGGAAACGATTATCAGGACCTATGGCGTTACCGATGGCGCAGGCAACAGTATCAATGTAACTCAGACCATCAAGATTGGTGATACGACTGCTCCCACGGCCAGTAACCCCACATCGCTGAGCATACAATGTTTATCTGAGGTCCCCACACCGGACGTCGCAGTGGTCACCGATGAATCGGACAACTGTACGACTAGTCCAACAGTGACCTATATCGGGGACGACACCAGTAACCCGGGAACGATTACCCGGACCTATAGGGTAACTGATGGGGCCGGGAATAGCAAAGATGTGACCCATCTGATCACAATAAATGACACCACCGCACCTACGGCCAGCAACCCCGCAGTAATGAATGTACAATGCTCATCTGATGTACCTGTTCCGGATATAAGCGTAGTAATTGATGAAGCCGATAACTGTACCGCGAACCCGATAGTAACCTTTGTGAGTGATGTAAGTGATGGCAACAGCAACCCTGAGGTAATTACCCGGACCTACCGGGTTACCGACATCGCCGGGAACAGTACCAATGTAGTCCAGACCATCATCATAAGGGATACTACAAGCCCTACGGCTAGCAACCCAACGGCAGTGAGTGTGCAATGTTCATCCGACGTCCCTGCAGCGGACATAACCGTAATAACAGACGAAGCGGACAATTGTACAGCAAACCCAACAGTCATCTTTGTAAGTGATGTAAGTAACGGGAACAGCAATCCTGAAACCATTACCAGGACCTACAGGGTGATTGACGGAGCCGGAAACAGCAAGGATGTTACTCAGACCATCACAGTAAACGATACAACGAGCCCTACGGCAAGCAACCCGGAATCGGTGAACGTACAATGTATATCTGATGTTCCAGGCCCGGACATCACCGTAGTAACAGATGAAGCGGACAATTGCACAAGCAGTCCGATGGTTTCCTATGTGGGCGATAATACCAGCGACACTGAAACGATCATCCGGACCTATAGGATTACAGATGTAGCAGGAAACAGTACAAACGTCACTCAAACCATTAATTTAAAGGATACGACCTCCCCCACGGCCAGTAACCCTTCACCGGTTAGTGTACAATGCGCATCGGAAGTACCCTCACCGGATATTGAGGTAGTGATCGACGAAGCTGACAACTGTGGTACTCCAACAGTTACTTTTGTGAATGATGTCAGTGATGGGAACAGCAATCCGGAGATCATCACCCGGACTTATAGAGTAAGCGATACCGAAGGTAACAGTACTGATGTAATCCAGGTCATCATAGTAAACGATACTACGGCCCCTGCGGCCAGTGACCCGACCGCAGTGAGTGTACAATGTGCATCTGATGTTCCGTCTCCCGACATACTAGTGGTGACTGACGAAGCGGACAACTGTACGGCAAATCCAACGGTCACCTTTGTAAGTGATGTCAGTGATGGGAACAGCAATCCGGAGATAATCACCCGGACCTATAGGATTGCTGACCAGGCCGGAAACAGTACTGTTGTAAGTCAGACCATCACAATAGACGATACTACCGCGCCGACAGCCAGTGACCCGGTTGCGGTGAATGTACAATGCGTATCTGATGTCCCGACCCCGGATATAAGCACAGTGACCGATGAAGCGGACAACTGCACAGCAAACCTGACCGTAAGCTTTGTGAGTGATCTAAGTGATGGCAACAGCAACCCTGAAGTAATTACCAGGACTTATAGGATTACGGATGAAGCGGGCAACAGCACCAATGTAACGCAGACCATCACAGTAAACGATACAACGGCCCCAACAGCACTATGCCAGGAGGCAACCATCCAATTAGGTACAGGTGGTACAGCCATCCTAAGCGCGGATCTTGTGGACCAAGGTTCTGTCGATGCCTGTGGTAGTGTTACTCTGGATGTGTCCCCAAGTATGTTTGAGGCATCCGACCTGGGCGCAAACGCCGTGACCCTGACAGTAACGGACAACAATGGCTACATTGCAACCTGCCAGACCACGGTAAATGTGGTAGACGACATGGCCCCCATAGCTATTTGCCAGGATGTTACCGTGGAACTCGATACCACTGGCAGCGTGACAATCAGTACATCGGATGTAGACAACGGCTCACTTGACAGCAATGGGGGTAGCCTGTCCCTTTTCCTCAACGAGAATACTTTCAGTTGCTCTGAAATTGGAGAGAATACGGTAACTCTTGAGGTAACGGACAATAGCGGGAACTCAGCCAGTTGTACGGCTACGGTTACGGTACAGAACATAAGTACGCCACTGGCCGTTGTTATTAATAGCGGCCCCATTTGCCCGGGATCTACTCTTCAACTGAATGAGATAAGCGGACTAGCCACATCCTGGTCATGGTCCAGTACCGGGGATGCGGTTTTTAGCGACACCGGAATACAAAATCCGGAGGTTACCAACGTTTCGGACGGAGAGGATTTCACTGTTACCATTGTTATGGCAAATGGCTGTACCAGCGTGGGCAGCACCACAGCTTTTCTTTTGGATGCTCCGGTCCTCGAAGCGGAGTTGGAACAGCAATTCTGCATTTTACAATCCCCTACAGTAGCGGATTTGGCAGCCTCAGGTAACGGCACTATTCACTGGTATGCGAAGGAGAACATCTCAACAGAACTGGAAATTGATGTTACGCTTGTAGATGGAACATCGTATTACGGTGCATTGGAGGACGAGAACGGATGTATCTCCGAAATCATTGAAGTGGCCGTAAGAATCAGTATGCTCGGCTGTGATGCTCTGCCGGAGGCAGACAAACTTGGTTTTTCACCCAACGGGGACGGGATCAACGATACCTTTTCCATTTCCTGGTTGAGGAACGATTATCCCAACTATACCATGACAATCTATGACCGTAACGGTTCCTTGGTATATAAAGGGAAGATCGGTAAGGCCGACTGGGATGGCAGTGCAGATCGCGGGATTATCCTGGCAGACGGAAAATTACCCAACGGGGTGTACTACTACACTATAGATTTCGGAGACGACGCCACTCCACCGGTCCAGGGTGTTGTCTATTTGAACCGATGAGCAAAGAGGGAAAGGATGCAATATGCTCTCCGGTTTACTCAATTCGTAGCCAGCCTCGAAACCCGGACAAACGGGAAGTTGTCATTTACTCCCGACGCTGCACACATTTATTTTCAAATAGAGACAGTTGTTACTTTCCTTTTAAAGTGTTGAGCATAAGGCATTAGCTTAATAGGAGAATTCATACAACTGATTTAGATTATGGGGACAAATTACGCAACGGGCCAGAAACGGCCCTTACTTACCTTTTTTACATCCTTCCTGATTACCACCGGCCTGTATGCCCAGACCGAGTTCATCACCACCTGGGACACCAACAAGCCTGGAACCTCCAACAGCAGTTCCATTACCATTCCCGCAGTGGGCACTTATGATGTGGACCTGGGCAATGACGGCACCTATGAACTGTTGGACCAGAGCGGGACCATCACTTTGAATGTCCCTCTGCTTAACTATACCTCCGGGAAGATACAAGTGGCCCTTCGGGATGCTGCTTCCGGGAACGGGACCCTTACTGCGATACAATTCAACAACACAGGGGATAAGGAGAAGCTGCTTTCCGTAGACCAATGGGGCAGTATTTCCTGGAGCAGCATGCAAAACGCGTTTTACGGCTGTAGCAATATGGAGGTTAAGGCCACCGATGCTCCCGACCTGAGTGGTGTTAGCAGTACGGACAAAATGTTTGGCTATGCAAGCAGCTTTAACGCGGATATCAGTTCCTGGAATACGGCCAATATAACGGATATGAACATGATGTTTTGGAATGCCACTGCCTTTGACCAGGACATCAGCTCCTGGAACACCAGCAGTGTGACCAATATGTACGGCATGTTTGCTTATGCCACTTCCTTTGACCAGAA
>NZ_WXYO01000007.1 GCF_009901585.1 Poritiphilus flavus
ATCATGGATAGGCCGCCGCCTTCTTCAAAGACCCTTCACACTAGTGTGAGGGGTCTTTTTATTTTAAAAGGATAAAGACCAGGTGAGAGAGCCGCTGACGAAGCCCCTGGCTCGTCAGGGTCCTGATTCGCTAAAAAGGCAACGCCTTTGGCGACATCATGGATAGGCCGCCGCCTTCTTCGAAGACCCTTCACACTAGTGTGAGGGGTCTTTTTATTTTAAAAGGATAAAGACCAGGTGGGAGAGCCGCTGACGAAGCCTCTGGCTCGTCAGGGTCCTGATTCGCTAAAAAGGCAACGCCTTTTGCTGAATCATGGATAGGCCGCCGACACAAAACTTCCTGACCTATGGCGTCAGGATTTTTATTTAAAAGGATAAAGACCAGGTGAGAGAGCCGCTGACGAAGCCCCTAGCTCGTCAGGGTCCTGATCCGCTAAAAAGGCGAAGCCTTTGGCGACATCATGGATAGGCCGCCGCCTTCTTCGAAGACCCTTCACACTAGTGTGAGGGGTCTTTTTATTTTAAAAGGATAAAGACCAGGTGGGGAGAGCCGCTGACGAAGCCCCTGGCCCGTCAGGGTCCTGATCCGCTAAAAAGGCAACGCCTTTGGCGACATCATGGATAGGCCGCCGCACAAAACTTCCTGACCTATGGCGTCAGGATTTTTAATTCTCCGCCCAAAGCCGGAACCCCATGCACCTTTGGAAAACCCCAAACTTTCCCCTTGGTATTCTCCCCAAGAATAAGTAGGTTGTAGCATCTTTTAAACCAATCCTTTTAAGTATGCGAAATACTCTTTTATGCGCCGCATTCGCGTTCTGCGCTTTCCTGGGTTTTGGGCAAACGGAAAATATCAAGGCCCTGGTTGGAGGTACCCTGATAGACGGTTATGGTTCCAATCCAATCAAAAATAGTGTGATCATTATAGAAGGAGAACGCATTAAGGCGGTAGGCGACCAGAACAACACAGCAATACCTGAAAATGCAGAAGTGATCTCCACTGAAGGAATGACCGTACTGCCCGGATTGTGGGATATGCATGTGCACACCATGATCAATGGTCATGCGGATTACGCCTATTGGGATAGGACCTATCCCCCCTTATTCAAAGATGTGATCATGCCGGCCTCAGCTCATCAATTGCTTCTCGCAGGCGTAACCAGTGCCCGTGATCTTGGAGCTCCATTAGAGGAAAGCATTGCGGTTAGGGATGCTATTAACAAAGGTGAAATACCTGGCGCTACCTTGTATGTCTCAGGCCCTTTTATCCAGCACAAGCCTTACCCAAATACCGAAGCTTTTCGCTGGGGGGTAAATGGCCCGGAGGACGGGAGAAAGAAAATAAGAAAACTTGCCAATGCCGGAGTAGATGTGATCAAGTTGATAGATCAGGACCAAATGTCTATGGAAGAACTCAATGCGGTTGTAGATGAAGCCCACGAACATAATCTGAAAGTAGTCGCTCATGGTCATCGCCCGGAAGAGATCCGCCGGGGGCTGCAAGTTGGTGTTGATTGCTTTGAACATACCGGACTTTCTTCTGCTCCCAGATATCCTGAAGACGTCATGGAAATGATCCGGGAAAGGACGGCGCAAATGAATAAAGGCCCTCTTTTTTGGTGCCCTACAGTAGAAGGGCTTTATAATTATGAGTATGTAAGGGATAATCCGGAAAAACTGGATAATGATTCCTGGCATCTGGGTTTGCCAGACAGCATTATTACTGACATTAAGGAAAGTATTAAACACCCGGACCGATTACCTTACTTTCAACTGACACCTTCAAGAAAACCTACTCTGAAAACCAAGATCCATCAATTGCTGGATGCGGGAGTCGTACTGCTCATAGGGACAGACAGTGGTATCCCTATGAAATTTCACAGCCAGTCTACCTGGAATGAACTGGATGTATGGGTCAATGAGTTTGGTATTGATCCGATGTATGCGATCCGCGCAGCCACTTACTGGCCGGCATTGTGGATGGGTGTAGCAGATGATGTCGGGACGGTTACTCCGGGAAAATATGCGGATATCATAGCCGTAAATGGTGACGTCTTAAGGTATATCAGCCTACTCCAGGATGTTGACATGGTTATCAAACACGGAAAACGTTACAAGTGAGTTTATCCTATAGGGAAGAAGAAACCCTGAATGCAATTTCTCACGGCTTTGGGGCAGTACTGGGCCTGGTTGGCTTCGTATTGCTGCTCAAAAACAATACCCGCCACACAGAATACGCAAATTTTGCGATTATAACATATAGCTTATCCCTTATACTGCTGTTTGTCGCATCTGCCTGGTATCATTCTATTGCAGAGCCATCGCTAAAGAAAAAGCTACGGGTGCTGGATCACATCAGCATTTACTATCTGATCGCGGGAACCTATACCCCTGTATCATTAATTACTTTAGAATCTGGAAATGGCTGGACTATTTTTTATGTCGTCTGGGGGATGGCATTAGTAGGGACCTTGTTAAAGCTCTTTTTTACCGGAAGATTTGAAGTTTTCTCCCTGTTGCTCTACCTCTTTATGGGATGGATGATTGTTTTTGATTTCCGGAATCTTACCACTCAGTTATCGAAAGAAGGACTTTGGCTCATGGGACTGGGAGGAGCGTTTTATACATTGGGGATCCTATTTTATGCCATCAGACGGATCCCCTATAACCATTTGATCTGGCACATTTTTGTGTTGGGAGGAGCCATAAGTCACTGGTTTATGATATACCTGCATGTCATTTAAGTCTATCACGGCTTACCCATAGGAGCATCATCGCAGGCCAATTCTCCCGCCGCATACCGCATTCCGTCCGATAAAAACTTGAGAAGGCCACTATTATCGTAACTCTGAGCGTTGTGAGACAGTGAAGAGTAGAAAACACGCCCGTTTCCGTAGCGTTTTATCCATGAAATGTACTTTATGTTATCTTCTACCGGTTCCCTAAGGTCCGTAAGAGAATTGGCGTCCATATATAGCAAAGGCCTGAAGTCATAGTCAAAATAGGCGTTGTTGAAAAAGTATGGTTCGTCAATATGTTCAAACCCCTTGCCCTCAAAAGCACTTAACAATGGATGATCTGCGTCTACTAATTCAACTTTAATGTTTTGTTGTTTTGGATGATAGTCAAAACTCCCGCCTACCAGTTCACTAAAAGCATCCGATTTGTTCTGCATGGTAATGCCTCCGTGAAGTACGATTAATCCGCCTCCGGATCTTACGTATTCTAAAAGGTTGTTCTCCATCGCATTAGCCTGCTTTTCTGCCTGCTCTTTAGAAAGTGATTTGTTCTGGCTAAGCACATCCCAAAAAAGATTCCTTTTGTCTCTTTTAGAGCAATTATTGTTGAGTATTACCGCATCGTACTTCTTTAGGTTTTCCATTTGAAATTCCTGAATATCGAAACTGGTAACACTATTATAACTTTCAATTTTATCCACCAGTATTTCCATAACCGCGGCAGTATGCGGTATAGTCCAATGTTCATAGCCGGTATGAAGGGAGAAGATCAGGATTTGTTTTTCGGCACTGCCAGGCTCTTTAGCGGTCTCAGGAACCAGGTCCGAAATTTTGTTAAGCCAATCCTCGTTAAGTTCTATCGGTTTTAAATTTTGAGCAGATAGAACAAAGGAAAACAAGAACATTAAAACAAACAGGGATTCTCGCATGGCAAATGGTGTAATGGTTCATCTCCTAAATTACGATTTATGCCCCACTAAATGAAATAGGCCAATAGCACACCCAATAGAATTACCAATAGCTTTCTGAGATTGAATGTATGCCCCTCCGAACTCTCAAATAGTATTATGGTTGAGATATGAAGGAAAACCCCGATGACCAAAGCTGTTATCCAATCTGAGTACTTGCCTATTAACCCGTATTCACCGGCAAAGAGATATCCAAGCGGGGTCATAAGTGAAAATAACACAATAAATAGAAATACGTAAACCCTCTTGATCTTGGAGTTTATCAGAAACAAACTTAATATTAATGCGATAGGGATCTTATGCACCAGTATTCCGTAAAGTATCCCGCCATGCTGGTCTAAGGGGATCCCTTCAAGGAACGCGTGTAACGAAATACTTACGAAAAGTAAGAGCGGGAAATTCACATTATTGCTGTCCAGATGAACATGTCCATGTTCAGCGCCTTTAGAGAAAAACTCCAGAAAGATCTGGAGCACTATCCCTAAAATGATAAAACCGCCAATGGTCTTCGCATCGCTATTCTGATACACCTCCGGAAGCAATTCAAAAGTGGTCAGGGCCAATAGATAAGCTCCGCTAAAGGCCAGGAGTAACCGCATTCCTTCACCTTTTTCCGGACGAAAGGCATAAACAAAACCAAAGGGAACAAGAACGGAAAGAACTAATAAAAGATAGGTCATAAAGTATTTTGGCCAGGTATTGGACTAAAATTAATCCGAGCCAAAATTAGTGTATTTTTGTGGCATTCTTTCAGAAGTTTATGGACGGTAATTTTAGAATGGTCGCAAAGACCCTTTACGGCTTTGAAGAAATTCTTGCCAGGGAGTTGAGGAACCTTGGGGCGGGAGAGGTCAGAATAGGTGTACGCAACGTTTCGTTCTCCGGAGACCTTGGGTTTATGTACAAGGCCAACCTCTGCCTTAGAACGGCCTTAAAGATACTGAGGCCCATTACTTCTTTTTACGTTAGGGATGAAAAGGACCTGTACAAAAAGATCCACAGACTGCCATGGGAGCAATTTCTCAGTACAAAAAATACCATTCTGGTAGATAGCCTGCTTAAGTCGGACCACTTCAGGCATTCCTTATTTGTTTCACAGAAGGCAAAGGATGCGATTGTGGACAGATTTATGGAACGACAGGGTAGTCGTCCAAGTGTAGATCTGAAGACACCGGACATTAGGATCCACCTGCACATTCAAAGGAATCAATGCGAGGTTGCCCTGGACAGTTCAGGTAGTTCCCTACATCACAGGGGCTACCGCAAAGCCACTAACATTGCCCCGATTAACGAAGTGCTTGCCGCTGGCTTACTATTACTTAGTGGCTGGGATGGAAGAACTCATTTCCTGGACCCCATGTGCGGTAGTGGCACCTTATTGGTAGAGGCGGCCATGATCGCGTGTAACATACCGGCTAACATCAATCGAACGCATTTCGCATTTCAAAACTGGCTTGATTATAACCAGGAGTTGTTTGAGAAAATCGTTCAAGCCAGTCTAAACAGGACCAGGGAGTTTAATTTTAAGATCACCGGATTCGACAAGGCGCCGTCGGCTGTACGAAAGGCTATTGAAAATGTGGAGAACGCCAATCTCTCCGAATACATTAGCATAGATCAGCAGAATTTCTTTGAATCTTCTAAGTCTACAGACGGACCCTTACATATGGTATTCAATCCACCTTATGGCGAGCGTTTGAGTATCGATATAAAGGAATTTTACGGTAATATTGGGGATACGCTAAAGAAAGGATATCCCGGCACGGAGGCCTGGCTGATCTGTTCCAATATGGAGGCGCTGAAATATGTGGGACTACGGACCTCCAGAAAGATCAAAGTATTCAATGGAAAACTGGAATCGCGTTTTGTTAAATACGAAATGTACCAGGGAAGTAAAAAGGCTAAATACCAAAAAGAGATCTAAACTATGAGACCAAAATACAAAGCGTTATTATTTAATTTCATAGGGTTTGCCCTGCTTTTTATTGTGGTCCGCCTGTTACTTGGCTATTACTGGCCAATTAACCCCATTTTTCTGGCGGTTACCTCAGCCATCGTTGCCAATATCCTTGCGCCAAAATTCGGTGCAATCACAACAGAGCAAGGCGAGAAGATCATGATGAAATGGATCTTTATCAAAGGTATTCGGGAGATTTAGGTCATTGGCCCTGAGGAGCCTCTTCCACCTTTTTCTTTTTAGCTTTTTTATAAAGGGGCAAAAAGTAGCTAAGTGTATAGTTATAGCCCACACCGAAATTACTACCATCAGTGACTTTATTGAATCCCGGGATCCAGAGATTGGGAAATCGATCAGCTTCTTTATTTGTCACCAGGAAGGCTAGCCGTACGCTGGCACCCAGGAAGATATTTGCGAAGAGCTCCACTTTGGTTCCGAAGACGAACTCAAGCCAGGAGGCGCTCAAACCCCCAAATTCCTCAGGCTCAAGTGACCCGGGCACAAAACCATCCGGACTCCAATACCGATTACTGTCAAAAAGCGTATAATTGTTCAGGGTCTGGCTATGACTGCTGATGGCGTAACGGCCACCGATAAAAATGGAATTGTTCATTCCATACCAGTTTTCATAAGTGTTGTAATCCACCCCAAGCTTTAGGTAGCTTCCTGAAGTGGTAAAATTGTAAATCTCGAATTGACCCTCGTTAAGATCATTTCCCAATAATTCGCTCCGGGTCTTCTTTTCGTTTCCGAGTTCTGCCGCCAGGTAAAGTTTCCTGGTGATGCGGTAATCTCCGACGATCTCAAATCCCGTGTAATCATCATTCAGGAAAGTGATCAATGGCCGGTTAAGATCAATTCCCACCCTGATGCCGTAGGGTTCATCATAGCGCACGGTGTCTTTGGGTTGCAGATCAATGGATTCCTGTTGGGCCAATCCGCTAACTATCCAAAACAATCCTATAAGACTAATGAAATATCTTGACATGCGCGCTTATTTGGTTCGTAACCGTAGAAGTGACAACCTCAATTTCCTGTATCCAATTAGACGAATCGGAAGTAAGTTCAGGAGTTACTTCCTCATAATTAGCCACAAAACCACAGGCCCTCGAAACATATACCTCCTGGGTATTGTAGGAGAAGCTCAGGGTATCAATGTTTCCTGTTTCCACATCGTTCTCGTCGTCTTCGGACTCAAAGATCAGTTGAAAGGAAGTTGTGGGCTGATTTATTTGCAGGGGCAAACCTATGGAATCAATGCTACTCCGATCAGTAAAGGTATTCAAGGTACTTCCCTGACCCAGGCCAATTACCCTTAAGTTGGTTACCGCTTTGAATTCTGTAGTATCTTCTGCATCGTAAAAGCGGATCACTAAAAGCGGAGTATCCCCGTCCACGCAGATATCGTCTTTTTCACAAGCTTCAAATACCATAGCAGTCAAAAAGAAAAGGAAAACGTATTTCATTTTCCCCTCAGGTCCAAGGTTTGTACTAAGTATCCGTTTAATTACTCGCCTCATGCTTTTTACGTTCCAAAAGTACTACATTTTCCACATGATAAGTCTGTGGAAACATATCAACAGCTTGTACCTTTTTAATTATATAATCTTCCTTCATCAGGCTTAGGTCCCTGGCCTGGGTGGCACTGTTACAGCTTACATAAACCACTCGTTCCGGGTTAATATCCAGGATTTGCTGGACCACGGCTTTATGCATTCCATCACGTGGCGGGTCCGTAATAAGTACATCAGGTTTCCCGTGCTCCTTTACGAAATCGGCCGAGAAGATATGGCGCATATCCCCAACATAAAAGTCTGTATTGGAAATCCCGTTGAGAACAGCATTGGATTTTGCGGCTTCAATTGCATCAGGAACGGCTTCAATACCTACAACTTTGCGTGCCTTTGATGCCAGAAACTGCGCTATAGTACCGGTTCCGGTATAGAGATCGAAAACCAATTCCTCACCGCTAAGCCCCGCGAAATCTCTCACCACTTTGTATAACTCATAGGCTTGTTCTGAATTGGTCTGATAAAACGACTTTGCATTAATTTTAAAACGCAGCCCTTCCATCTCTTCAAAGATGTGATCCCTTCCCTTGTAGCAAATCACCTTCTGATCATATAGGGTATCGTTCTGCTTTTGGTTGATCACGTAAAGCAGGGAGGTAATCTCAGGGAATGAGTCGTAAAGATGTTCCAACAATCCTTCTCGCGCCACCTTATCATCCTCAAAGAACTGTATGAGTACCATTAGTTCACCTGTGGAGGCGGTACGGATCATCAAATTGCGAAGTAGGCCCCGCTGTTCTCTTAGATTGAAAAAGGACAAACCTTCTTTCCTGGCATAATTTTTAATCGTTGTTCTCAAGGCATTGGAAGGATCCCGCTGTAAATGGCACTTATCGATATCCAGGATCTTGTCCCACATTCCGGGAATATGAAAACCAAGGGCGGTACGGTCTTCTATGGGATCTTTGGATTCTATTTCTTCAGGGGTAAGCCAACGGCTGTCCGAAAAAGAGAATTCCATTTTGTTCCTGTAGAAGTATTGCTTTTCAGACCCCAGTATAGGTAATAATTCGGGAAGATCTAATTGACCAATGCGTTTGAGGTTGTTCTCTACTTCCCGTTGCTTGTAATAGAGCTGGTGCTCATAGGCCATATGTTGCCATTTACAACCACCGCACACTCCAAAATGCGAGCACTCCGGAGATACTCTTTTTTCGGAATAAGTATGAAAGGCGGTAGCCACCCCCTCAAAATACGCCTTGCGCTTTTTTGTAGTTTGAACATCGACTACATCACCCGGTACAGCATTCGTCAGGAAAATTACTCTGCCGTCAGGGGCTTTACCGATGGCCTTACCTTTAGCTCCCGCATCGGTAATCAGGACATTCTCAAAATACTTTTTCACGCGGTTTTTTCGCATGAGGCAAATGTAAGCTCTTTTTTAAGAAGATATGATGCCCATAAGATACTGTTAACAAAGTAAGCCTGCTCATGGGGTATTCCGGCCGTGGATTCATTTGATGAAAGTATTTTGCACCACTGATAAAATTTGTAATTTAGCCTTACTGCATGGATGATTTCTCTCCGTAAGAAGGAATTGCTGAAGTCTTATTTAAATTTTTAGAATCATGTCTGTAATGGAAAGAATCACTTCCGCAGATGCGATCGCTCTGGAAGAAAAGTACGGAGCGCAGAACTATCATCCGCTACCAGTTGTTTTGAGTAGGGGTGAAGGCGTCTATGTATGGGATGTGGAAGGTAAGAAATACTATGATTTCTTATCTGCCTATTCCGCGGTTAACCAGGGGCATTGCCACCCAAAGATCATTGCTGCCTTAAAGGAACAGGCTGAAAATCTCACCCTTACTTCACGTGCATTTTACAACGATATGTTGGGAAGGTATGAGAAGTATATGTCGGAGTACTTTGGTTTTGATAGGGTACTACCCATGAATACCGGTGCTGAGGCGGTGGAAACAGCCATAAAGATCTCCAGGAAATGGGGATATGAGAAAAAGGGGATCCATTCCAACCAGGCCAAGATAGTGGTGTGCCAGAATAATTTTCACGGGCGTACCATTACCATAATTTCGGCCTCGAATGACCCTATTGCCACGGAAAATTTCGGACCTTTTACGCCTGGTATATTGTCCATTCGTTACGATGATATCAATGCCTTGCGTGAAGCTCTTGAAGATCCGAATATTGCGGCATTCCTTGTAGAGCCTATTCAAGGTGAGGCAGGGGTCTATGTACCAGACGAAAACTATCTAAAAGAAGCCTACGATCTCTGCAAACAAAAAAATGTGTTATTCATCGCAGACGAGGTGCAAACCGGAATTGCCAGGACCGGAAGGCTTTTAGCTTCTTGTGGCGACTGTGGTTGTAGTGACAAGAATTGCAGTGGGGAGCCTGAAGTAAAGCCCGATGTGCTTATTTTGGGTAAGGCGCTTTCCGGAGGAGTGCTGCCAGTCTCCGCTGTGCTCGCGAACAATGAGGTCATGGAAGTAATCCGTCCCGGTAATCACGGCTCTACCTTTGGAGGCAACCCGCTTGCCTGTGCAGTGGCCATGGCTGCCTTAGACGTGGTGAAAGAAGAGAACCTGGCGGAAAATGCGGAATATCTCGGAGAGATATTCAGGCAGGGAATGGAAAAACTGATGGCTAAATCCTCATTAGTCAAATTGGTTAGGGGTAAAGGATTGTTGAACGCGATAGTGATCAACGATACTGAAGATAGTTCCACAGCCTGGGACATTTGTATAGCCCTTAAGGAAAACGGACTGCTGGCTAAACCCACCCATGGGAACATCATTCGCTTTGCGCCGCCACTGGTTATGACAGAGGAGGAACTCCTGGATTGCATCGCAATCATCAGTAAGACCATTCTTGATTTTGAAAAGAAAACTGGGCAATAAACACCATCCGGAAGAAAACAAGTCAAATAAAAAACCCTGGCCTAGGCCAGGGTTTGATTTTTTATCCGTTGGGGAGATTAAGAACGTACTTCTTTGATCCTCGCTTTCTTACCGGTAAGACCCCTGAAGTAGAAAATACGAGCTCTTCGCACTTTTCCTTTCTTGTTTATCTCAATCTTTTGCAGCGCAGGCATATTGATCGGGAAGATTCGCTCAACACCCACAGTTCCGGACATTTTGCGAATGGTAAAGGTCTCAGTAGCCCCGGTACCTCTTCTTTGAATAACTACTCCCTTGAAAAACTGGGTTCTTGTTTTTTCCCCTTCCTTGATCTCATAGTATACTGTGATGGTATCTCCGGATGAGAATTCAGGAAATTCTTTTTTTGGAACAAATTCGTTTTCAACAAATTTTACTAAAGATTCCATGATATTTTGTTTAATGGGTTTGTCAAAACCAACATTCACGGACCTCGTCAGAGGTTGATTTTAATCGACTGCAAAAATAATCAATAAATGTCAATCCACAAGTACCCGGCTTGCTTTTTTCCTATTTGTAAATCAGGCCTGTAATAAACGGTATTGCCTGATGTACTGTAGTATCAGTAAAAGCAGCCCAACAGCAAATATCAAATAACACAATTCCTTGAGAATTATTGTGATCCCCTGATACAGCACCAGATCTTGAGGGCTGTCCGCTAAAAGGCCGGAGAAGGCACTCAGTCCACTGAGCATCAAGGTGGTCAGGCTACCTATAAGCATGAGGATAGCTGCCAGAGAGCGTCGCCTGAACAGTAAAATAACACAGGCTACCAATACAGCGAACTGCGTAAGGAAGCCAAGTATGTATCCAATGCCGTATAGGGTCAAATGATTTTCATCCATTTTTCTGCGGTTTTAATGCGTTGACAGGAAATCTACCTGTTTCACATTACACTAACGCAAAAAGGCCCTGACTTATTTTTCCAGGAGGTCTGGCCTTAATTCCTGTGTTCGTTTAAGCGCTTCCTCCTCACGCCATTTTTCAATCTCAGGGAAATTCCCTCCTAGTAAAACTTCGGGAACTTTTAGGCCCTTGTAATCTCTGGGCCGCGTATATACCGGTGGTGCCAGGAGATTGTCCTGGAAGGTATCCGTCAAGGCCGAAGTTTCGTCATTAAGCACACCGGGAAGCAGTCTGATGATAGAATCGCATAGCACCGCGGCTCCCAATTCACCGCCTGAAAGGACGTAGTCTCCGATGGAGATCTCACGGGTAACCAAAGTATCTCTTACCCTCTGATCCACTCCTTTGTAATGCCCGCAGAGAATGATCAGGTTTTTCCGAAGTGACAAACTGTTGGCTGTTTTCTGATTCAGGGTTTCACCGTCAGGGGTTAGATAGATGACCTCGTCATAGGTTCTTTCCTTTTTTAGTGCAGTGATACATTTGTCAATAGGCTCAATCATTAAGACCATTCCGGCACCTCCGCCAAATTGGTAGTCGTCTACCTGCTTGTAGTTATCCTCGGTATAGTCCCTCAGGTTGTGCAAATGAACCTCCACCAAACCTTTTTCAATGGCCCTTTTTAGTATAGATGCCTCAAACGGACTTTTCAGGAGTTCCGGCAGAACCGTGATTATATCAATTCTCATGTCTGCAAAATACGATTTTCCTCAGGATCAGCCTGCCGTCCAGAAATAATGGAAGCAATGGGAATCCTTTACCCAGCCCAGGCGTTCGTATAGCTTTTGGGCCGGATTATCTACCGCGGTCTCCAGCGCTAAACCTTTGTAGTTGTTCTCTATACAAAACTCCTTGGCCCTGTTCAGCAACAATTCACCAACTCCTTGTTTTCGAAAATTATGATCTACAAAAAGATCATTGAGAATGTAAACAGCCTGCATGCTTACTGAAGAAAAACTGGTGAATAATTGGGTAAAACCTATGGCAGTTTCATTGGAATAGGCCAAAAAAACCACCGTTTCTTCGCGATAAAAGCGATCTTCCAAGAATTTTACAGCACCGCTGAGATCAGACTTTTGCTCATAAAAGACCCTGTAGGCGTCGAACAGCGGGGCTAATTCCGGAATATCTGATTTGTTGGCTTTGCGGATGTTGATCATATCGATGCCATTAAAAAAGCTCCCCGGAGGGAGCTTATCATTATTTCATTTTTTTGTACTTGTTTATCTCATCCTGGAGTTGTCTGCTTATTCTTTGCTCCCTTTCCAGTGCCCTTCGTCGGTGATCCTCATATTCTGTCTCCAGTTCGCTAAGGTTGGATTTGGCAATCTGGGTCAGGATGTTACTTCTTCTGAATTTATAAATAAAGAGAAGTAGCAACGCGAGCAACCCGGCAATGATGGTCCAGAGAATGCCGTTATAAGTTCCTTTTGAAACTTGTATACCCAGGAAAGACATACTATCCTTTTCGGCGGTAACTGAATTCAGGTTGCTGGTAGTATCCTCCAGCTTTTTATTCAGTGATGATATGGTAGCCTCATGAGTGGCTATTGTAGCGTTCAGCTCAGATTTTTTAGCATTTGCAGCGTTGATCGAATCTATGACGTTCTTTCTCAGTTTGTCCAGATTAATTACCCGAACCACCTCATATCGCTTTCCCTCAGCCCGGTAATTCCCGGACTTCTTGTAAATGAATTCAAACTGGCTGTCTATAGAGCCCTGGTCCAGGGAAAGTTCCTGCTGCGCCCCCGCATCTTGAGCATACTGTAAGTTAAAGGTCCACAAAGCAATTATAATGGATAGTATTTTATAACCCTTCATTTGTAGTTATTCTTGTATTATTAAATGATTTAGAGTGAGGCTAAAGTACTTCAATAAAATCAATTAAGAAAAAAATTCAACCACAACGTTTATCGCCCCCCGATAGGGACTTTAAACTTTCTGCCTCCGGTCAAAGGTATTAATAGTAAGTGAAACGGCGGACTTTTGCAATGTATTTTGCAAGCCTGATCACCTGATGGGCATAGCCGTACTCGTTGTCATACCAGACATACAAAATCAGGTTTTTGCCATCGGGGGATACAATGGTGGCCGTGCTGTCGTAAATGGCGGGAGCGGAGGTCCCGATAATATCGGTAGACACCAGCTCGTTGCTCAGTGAATATTTGATCTGCTCTACAAGATCGCCTTCCAGGGCGTATTTCTTTACAATGGTATTCAGGCTTTCCTTAGAGGTCTTGTGCTTTACTTCCAGGTTGAGTATGGCCAGGGATCCGTTGGGTACCGGCACCCGTATGGCATTAGAGGTAAGCTTGCCTTCCAGGTTGGGTAATGCCTTGGCCACGGCTTGGCCTGCACCGGTTTCGGTAATGACCATATTCAAGGCTGCTGCCCTTCCGCGTCTGTATTTGCCGTGCATATTGTCTACCAGGTTCTGGTCGTTGGTATAGGCATGAATGGTTTCCAGATGTCCTTTTTTAATACCCAGGGAATCGTCCACTACCTTGAGGATTGGCGTGATGGCATTAGTAGTGCAGGAAGCCGCGGAATAGATCGAGGTGATATCCGGATCGAATTCCTTCTGATTAACGCCGTGTACAATATTCGGTACTTCCTTTCCGGGAGCTGTAAGCAACGTTTTGGACACACCTTTGGCTTTCAGATGACGCCCCAGACCTTTTTTGTCCCTATAGGCTCCGGTATTGTCAATGACCAAGGCATCGTTGATGCCGTATTTGATATAGTCTATTTCTTCCGGTTTTTGGGCGTTGATAAGGTGTACGGTGGTCCCGTTTATGATAAGGGCTTTGTTCTGATAGTCTGCATCAACCGTTCCCATAAACTGTCCGTGAACGGAGTCTGTACGCAGTAAAGTGGCTCTTTTTTCCAGGATCTCTTCGGTAAACTCACCCCTGGTAACAATTGCCCTTAGGCGTAATTGATTTCCTTTTCCGGTTTTCGCCATTAATTCACGGGCCAAAAGTCGTCCTATCCTTCCAAAACCATAGAGCACTACATCTTTAGGGACAATTTCTTTGGTATCGTTCGCTCCCTTGAGCTTGTCAAGTACAAAGGCCTTTACATTGTGGTAGTTGTTATGATCATCGGTATGATATTCATAGGTTAACTTTCCAATATCAAGCTTTGAAGGTGGTAGTTTAATGTCGCCAATAGCCCTTAGGATCTCTACCGAATCAAAAATAGAGATGGGCTTTTGGACAAATTCGCCGGCATACTCATGCAGGTTTATGATATCGCTGACGTTCTTGTCGATGATCTGATTCTTGAAAAGGACTACCTCAATGGCCTTGTCATACCAGAGGTCGCTTACGATCTTAATAAACTCGGTAGTTGCCTTTCGTCTGTCTGCCTGAAAAGCTAGCTCCTTTTCATAAGATTTGATGCTGTTCATTAATTGTAGGGTTTAATTTTTGTTGCAAAATTATTCATTTCAAACGTTTTCGTCCAAGGAATTTGAACAAAAAAAAGCACCCTTTGCAGAGTGCTTTACTATAATGCTTTGTTCAATTATTGGAATATAAGCCTTTCGCGCTCCCCATCTTCGTTGAGCATGGTGATACTCGTTTTTCCATACCTGGAGATCTCACCGAAGAGTCGGCGTGCATCCTGAATATCTTTTACCTCCTTATCGTCTACTGCAACGATTATCTTGCCCTGAAGCCCATAACCCCTGTAAGTTTCCGGCACCCCGGTTATCTTGACGCCTTTTTTGGTTTTATAGGTCTTTTGATCGTCTTTTGAAAGATTCTTGACTTCCAGTCCCATTACAGGAACAACAAGGGACTGCCTCGCTTTCAACATTACCGGAATGGTGAGCAGATCTCCTTCTCGCTTCACTTTGACCTGTACTTCATCTCCAGGCCTTTTGGAAGAAATATATCCTGTAAGATCAGCAAATCGCCTTACTTTAACATCGTCAATTTGTCTTATAATATCGCCGGATTGCAAACCTGCCTCTGCGGCACCGGAGTCTTCCACCACATTGTCAATATATACTCCATCAATTTCGTTGACACCCTTCTCAACCGCATAGGGTGTATTTACTGGAATGGTATTGATGCCCAGAATTCCGTTTTGTACGTTCCCATACTCCATGATATCCTCAACTACCTTCTTGGCAATATTACTTGGAACGGCAAAAGAATAGCCTACATAAGACCCTGTTTGCGAGGTGATCGCGGTATTGATCCCTATAAGGTCTCCATTGGTATTTACAAGCGCACCCCCGCTATTTCCCGGATTTACAGCCGCATCTGTCTGAATAAAAGACTGCCTTCTACCCAGATCCCGGGCTTTTGCACTCACAATACCGGCCGTAACCGTAGAAGTTAGGTTGAACGGATTGCCAACCGCCAGCACCCATTCCCCGATCTTGGCATTATCTGAGTCCCCAAATGCAAGGTATGGAAGGCCCGTTTCAGCTTCAATCTTGATCAGGGCGATATCGGTATTCTGATCGGCCCCTATGATCTCTGCATCGTAGGTTTTATTGTTGTTAAGGGTAACCTTAACTTCTTTGGCTTTTGCTATAACGTGATTATTGGTTACTATATAACCGTCGGGTGAAATGATCACACCAGATCCGGTACCTACCTGAGGCTGCTGATTGCGTTCCGTACCATAGAAAAAGTCCCAAAGACTTCCGGAACCACTGCTCATAGTAACATTTTTTACGTGTACCACGGCATTTACCGTGTTTTCAGCTGCTATGGTAAAATCTACTTCGTTAATGCCAGACCCCTTATTAGAGGTGGGTGTATTGCTGGTAGTAAAAACGGGCATTTTGTCATCTGTAGAGACCAGCTGATAATCGGTTTTTTCAAAAAAAAGTTTGTAGGCTCCTAGGGTTATCGCTCCTGCAAAAAGGGCCATGAGGAGCAAACTTGCAATTTTCTTCATTTCTACTTAAGTTTTTTTAAATTTTTCCGCATGTTAAAATTAACAGTTTTCGTGCTTCTATATTTTGCTTTAACGACTTTTTAACTGCTAAAATAAGCTTAAATAAAGTACTATCTTTGTTGCTTATCGCAGAGGATGAATTACACATTCTTTAAATATCAGGGCACGGGTAACGATTTCGTAATGATCGACAATCGGGATAAATCCTTCCCCAAAGATAATGCCAAATTGGTGAAGCACTTTTGCGATCGCAGGTTCGGGATAGGCGCGGATGGGCTGATACTACTGGAAGATGACGAAGCGTCTGATTTCCGGATGATCTACTTCAATGCAGACGGCAATCCCGGCAGTATGTGTGGGAATGGAGGAAGGTGTGCGGTTGCCTTTGCGAATTTCCTGGGCATAATAAAAGACAAAACAACCTTTATGGCCGTGGACGGACTGCATCAGGCAGAGATCAACAAGAGCCAGGTAAGGCTTTATATGCAGGATGTTTCGGAGATCAGGGAAAAACCTCAGGCGGTATTTCTCGATACCGGTTCTCCACATCACATACAATTAGTTGAGGGGCTTGAGGATTTTGACGTATTTAAAGAGGGCCAAAGACTGCGCTATACCATCTACGGCGAATCCGGAAGCAATATCAATTTTGTGGAACAACAAAGCAAAGATGTTTTCGCTGTCAGAACCTATGAACGGGGGGTAGAAGACGAAACTTTGTCCTGTGGTACAGGGGTAACCGCTGTCGCCCTGGCGATGCACAAGTCCGGAAAAACGAAAAATAACCAGGTAACTGTAAAAACCAGGGGAGGGGATCTACATGTAGCCTTTGTAAACGGAGGAGGTACTTATACTTCCATCTATCTTGAAGGACCGGCAGAACAGGTATATAAGGGCCAGATATCATGGTGAACTTAAAAGGGGAACATATTTACCTAAGGGCCCTGGAACCTGAAGATCTGGATTTTTTGTACGAACTGGAGAACAATCCTGATATCTGGGAGATCAGCGGTACAGTTGCTCCCTATTCCAAACATGTTCTCAAACTTTATCTGGAAAATGCACATAGGGATATTTACGAAGTAAAGCAGTTGCGACTTTGTATTTGCAATGGCTCAGATGATTTAGTAGGTTTGATAGACCTTTTTGATTTTGACCCAAAAAACAGGAGGGCCGGAATAGGTATTGTAATAAGGAATGAAAAGGACCGAAACAAAGGAATGGGGGCAGAGGCCATTGAGTTGTTGTACAAATACGCCTTTTCTATACTCAACTTAAGGCAATTGTACGCCAATGTTGGTGAAAACAATACGGCGAGTCGCAATTTGTTCGAGAAATTGGGTTTTGAACAGACAGGGATCAAAAAGGACTGGGTACTGTCCGGGGGAAGCTTTAAAAACGAAATCGTTTATCAGAAGATCAATAATTAGAAATTAATGTATATCCGTAAGATCCTTATAACTGTAGTATTGCTGGGGCTTGTTGCCGCGGGCGCATTCGCATACTTTGTTTACAACGCCTTGTTTACACCTAATACCAGCTTCAATAATGATGAGGCTTATGTTTATATACCTTCTGATGCCGGTTTTAGTGAGCTAAGGGAACTGGTAACGCCTTTGATTGAAGATATGGATACCTTCGATGCGGTTGCCAGGCGCAAGAAGTACGACCAGAATGTCAAAGGTGGAAAATATGCGATACGCAAGGGTATGAATAACAATGACATCATAAACGCCTTGCGCAGTGGGAATATCCCTGTAAAGGTATCCTTTAACAACCAGGAAAGACTACCGGACCTGGCAGGACGCATATCAGAGCAGATAGAAGCAGACAGCATTTCGCTTCTACGGACCATGTCTTCAACAGAATTTCTCGAATCAAACGATTTTGATGAGAACTCGGCAATTTCCCTCTACATTCCCAACAGCTATGAGTTCTTCTGGAATACTAATGCCGAGGAGTTCAGGGCAAGGATGCTAAAGGAATACAATAGGTTTTGGAACGATGAGCGACGGGAAAAAGCCAGTGCCCTCGGACTGGATATCAAGAAAGTGAGTGCTCTGGCCTCTATTGTGCAAAAAGAAACGGCCAAAGTAGACGAACGCCCAAGGGTGGCCGGCCTCTATCTGAACAGGATAAAAAGCAATATGCGTTTGCAGGCAGATCCTACGGTAATTTTTGCGATCAAGCATCATACGGGTAATTACGATACCATTATTAAAAGAGTGCTTTACAGGGATTTAGAGTTAGATTCACCCTATAATACCTATAAATACCCGGGTATTCCACCGGGACCCATTACCATGCCTGATATTTCTTCAATTGATGCGGTTCTCAACGCTGAAAACCACAATTACTACTATATGGTGGCGAATGTCTCCAATTTTGGTTACCATAAATTTGCCCAAACCATTCAACAGCATAACCGAAATAAGTCGCAATACATCCGATGGATTAATGCGCAAAATATCAATCGTTAGGCTATTAGCCGGAAAATTCGCACAACTCGTCTAAAATCAGGTCGATTTTAAGAAAATCTTGGGTTTTTTGGAGGAATTGCGGCGTATCTTTACCCCCTGGAATTTGAAGTAGTTTTTTATTAAATACTGCTTTAAAAAATCAAATCTATGAGAAGGTGGATAAGCTTTTTTTGTCCTCTTATCATGATCTTTATTTTAGCGAGTTTCGGGTTTAAGTCCGGTGAAACCGTTCGAGTTCCCGAAAGCCTAATAGTCAGAGAACCTACACCGGTTTTGTATCCCAAAAACAAGACCGAATTTAAAACAGCTATGGTAGTGCCTCCCTTTGTGGGAAGCTCTTTCATTGGTTTTAGAGAAGCCTTGGCATTTAAAGAATCTCAAGGTAATTACTTTACTATCAATACGTTCGGATATCTTGGTAAATACCAGTTCGGTATTGGTACCCTGCAACTTATGGGTGTGTACAACGCTACTCAGTTCCTTAATAATCCTGAATTGCAGGAAAAAGTGTTCAGGACCAATATTGCGAGGAACAAGTGGATACTGAGAAGGGATATTGACCGTTTTGTCGGTAAAAAGATCCGCGGCGTTGAGGTAACTGAATCCGGCATACTGGCAGCAGCCCATCTGGCAGGAGCAGGAAACGTTAAAAAGTACCTCCGTTCGTATGGAGCTGTGGATGTAAAAGATGCATATGGTACCACAATTGCGAAGTATCTGAAGAAGTTTTCGGGCTACGACGTATCCGAGGTACCTCCTAAGAAGAATCCCAGGATATAGGACTTACATTGTAAAAACAGAACAAAGGCTCGAATTTTAAGGAATTCGGGCCTTTTTTTAGGCCTGAAAAATAAAAATTGCCGGTCTCTTGTGTAACTCGGGTAAATTCATGGACTTCCATTCTGTAATGGAACGGGTAAGGACAAATTCTGAATCAAGGGTTAAATCGGCCGCTACACAGAGTTGGGTGTGCTTTCCCAATACCCTGAGCAGTTCGGCCAGTAACTTATCGTTTCTATAGGGCGTTTCTATGAATATCTGTGTCTGCTGGCGTTCTTTGGAAATGCGCTCAAATTGCTTGATAGCAGATTTGCGGTCTGCGCTCTCTATAGGCAAGTAACCGTTAAAAGCAAAGTTCTGGCCATTCAGACCACTGGCCATCAAACCGAGAATAATAGAGGAGGGGCCCACAAGGGGTATCACACGGATGTTCTTTTCATGAGCTATTCGCACCACTTCAGCTCCGGGATCGGCAATGCCAGGGCAACCTGCCTCCGAAAGTATACCGACAGGGTATCCCTCCAGGCAAGGATCTAAAAAGCTTTGGATCTGTTCCGCTTCGGTGAATTTATTCAATTGCTCAATATGCAATCCGGGCTGTGACTTGCGAGGGCTGACCTTTTTAATAAAGCGCCGCGCAGATTTCTCGTGCTCCACAATATAATGGTCGATATCCTCTATAGCCCTTTTGATGGAAATAGGAAGTACCACAAGGGGTTCATTATCTCCCAGGGTAGTGGGGATAAGATAAAGCTCACCATAGTCATTTGAAAACCCTGTCATTTTACTTTCCTTTTGCCCTTAGCATTTCAGCAATTTCATCGCAGGCCTCATCGATAAGTGCGTAAACCTGTTCAAATCCCTCAGCACCTCCATAATAAGGGTCTGGAACCTCGCGGGTATCCGAAGCCACTACATCCAGTAGCAGTTGCACTTTGTCTCTTTCCTCCTGGTTCCGGGCCAAAACCACAATATCCCGATAGTTGTTTTGATCCATGGCATAGATGAAATCAAACTTTTTGAAATCCTCAGCCGCGAATCTCCTGCAATACTGATCGGAGATGTCAATACCGTATTTCCGCGCCACAGCCACAGACCTTCTGTCGGGGCTACTACCTACATGGTAGCCCGCCGTTCCGGCAGAGTCTACAAACACATTTTCGGTTTTGACTTTGGATTTGAGGATTCCTTCGGCCAATGGTGATCTGCAAATGTTGCCGAGGCACACCATTAAGACCTTCGTTTGCATAAGAAAATCAGGAAAATTTCTTGGTTAGATCTTCAATGTATTTTCGGAACTGTTTGTCCGTTTCAGCCAGGTTATCTACTGTTTTACAGGCATGTAAGACGGTAGCATGGTCTCTTTTTCCAATCTGAGAACCAATACTGGCCAAAGAAGCTTTTGTAAATTTTTTGGCAAAGAACATGGCCAGCTGTCTCGCCTGGACAATATGTCTTTTCCGGGTTTTGGATTGTAGGGTGGCCACATCCATTTCGAAATAATCTGAAACCACCTTCTGTATGTAATCGATAGAAACTTCGCGCTTGGTATTCTTTACAAACTTTTCTACCACCTGCTGAGCCAGTTCCAGGGTAACTTCCTTTTTGTTGAATGAAGACTGTGCGATCAGGGAGATTATTGCGCCTTCCAGTTCCCTTATATTTGTTTTGATGTGCTTCGCTACATATTCTACAATGTCTTCAGGCATTTCCACACCGTCGCGGTATAGTTTGTTCCTCAGAATAGATATTCTGGTCTCGTAATCCGGATTCTGAAGTTCCGCGGATAAGCCCCACTTGAATCGGGATAACAATCTTTGTTCTATATCCTGCATATCTACGGGCGCCTTGTCCGAGGTAAGGATTACCTGCTTTCCATTTTGGTGTAAGTGATTGAAAATATGGAAGAAAACATCCTGAGTACCCGATTTTCCGGACAGAAACTGTACGTCATCAATAATGAGTACATCAATCAACTGATAGAAATGAATAAAGTCATTTCTAGTGTTCTTTTTAACCGATTCAATATACTGCTGGGTGAATTTCTCAGCGGAAATATAAAGGACCGTCCTTTCAGGGTACTTGTCTTTGATCTCTACGCCAATGGCGTGGGCCAGGTGTGTCTTCCCAAGTCCAACACCTCCAAAGATCAAAAGGGGATTAAAAGATGTACCTCCTGGTTTATTGGCAACGGCCATTCCGGCAGATCTCGCAAGGCGATTCGAGTCGCCCTCGAGGAAATTGTCAAAATTGTAATTCGGATTTAATTGCGATTCAATTTTGATATTTCTTATCCCGGGTATGACGAAGGGATTCTTAAGCTCCGGATTTTTTGATTTGATCGGTACGTCCATTTCCTGCGGCATTACATTACCTCTGTTGGAACTCGGGATTCGCTCTGTAAATGGAGCCCGGTTTCCATAGGTATTTTCCATCTTTATAATATAGACCAATTTTGCATTCTCTCCTAATTCTTTTGTCAAAGCCACCTTAAGGAGTTTCACATAGTGCTCTTCAAGCCATTCGTAAAAAAATTTACTGGGAACCTGGATGCTTAATGCGTTTTCAGATAATTTAATGGGTTGGATTGGCTCGAACCAAGTTTTGAATGCCTGCGGTTGGATGTTATCTTGGATAAAAGCCAAACAATTGTTCCATACGGAATTCGCAGTAACACCCATCTTAAAAATTATCTTATTTTGTTGGTTAGTGACTTGTTAGTTGGTTGAAGAAAGGATAGCCTGACTGTCCCTCTTAAAGTGTGACAAATATGTGAACAAAAAACCTAAAAAAAAAATCATTTGATCTTGAATTTTTTCTTTTTTTTTTGCATGTTCTCGACCAATTTGGCCTAACCTCTTAAATATATAATTTTTACCCGAAACATTATGCATTTTAACAAAATTTCTTTCCGGGTTCGCTACGCTGAAACCGATCAAATGGGAGTGGTGTATCACGGAAACTATGCGCAATACTTGGAGTTGGGAAGGGTTGAGTGGTTAAGGGACCTGGGTTTTTCCTACAAAGAGATGGAAGAAAATGGTGTCGCCCTCCCTGTCATTTCTTTAAGGCTAAATTTTAAAAAATCGGCGGTTTATGACGAGCTGATAACTGTCGTAACCCGACTTGCAAAAACGCCCTCGGTTCGCATAGAATTCGACTATGAAATTTTCAATGAAATGGGTGAGATTTTAGTGGAAGCAAACACGGTTTTGGCCTTTATGGATACCCAAAAAAACAAGCCGGTAAAATGCCCGGAATACCTACTTAAAAAAATAGAAAGCGACTGATTTTTTGACCTTTCTATTCTGTAATTGCAATCTGAACTTCACGCAGATTGTTTAAAAGGTCCAGGGCTTTTTCCTTATCGCTTTTCCGTACGGAAAAACGAATTACACATTGGCTTCCCTGATCTATGGATCGGACATTCCATTTTTCCCGTTTTAGTAGCTGCATTACCTTGTTCATGGAAGGGTAGTCAAAAGTGATCTCAAAACCAAGTTCGACGGTAAATTCAGAAACATCAGCAGCCTCCAAAGCCAATCTTGCCGTGGATCTATAGGCGTTTATGAGTCCGCCAACTCCCAGTTTAACACCTCCGAAGAACCTGACCACAACCACCAGTACGTTTGTGAGATCAAAAGACTGGATCTGACCGTATATGGGCATACCCGCGGAATTCTTCGGCTCTCCGTCGTCATTTGCGCGATACCTGATCCTTTCAATGCCCAGTTGCCAGGCATAGCAGTAATGATTCGCATTCGGATGCTTTTCCTTAAGGGTATCAAGGCACTTATTGATATCGTCTTCTCCGTTTATCGGAAAGGCATATCCGAAGAACTTGCTTTTCTGATCTTTAAAAAGTACTTCAGCACCAGGCCGGGATATGGATCGGTATACATCCATCGAATCAAAAATTAAAACAAAGCAACCAAAATGATGCTTACTACTGCAAGGGCAACCCCCATCCAGTTTTTGGTACTTACCTCTTCTTTAAAGAGCAAAATACCCAAAATGGTAGAAAGCATTACAATAGCCACATTATTTATCGTAAATATAGAAGCACTGTTGAGGGTTTCGTGCTGTAATGCCTTGAGCAGAAAAAAAATCGAAAAGAAGTTTGGAACGCCAAGGGCTATACCTCCAAGCAGATTCCGCGAATTAAAGCTAAGTGGGGTTTTAAAGCTTTTAAACAGTATAATAACCAAACCTGCGCAGGCGGCACATCCAAATACCATGGCTGAGAACAATGGAAATTCCTCCGGTGGCACCTTCCGGTCCTCCATAAACTTTAGACTGGTATCTATGAGGCCGGAACTCAGGAATACCAATACCGGGAGAAACAGCACTCTTTTATCCAGCTTAAAGGAATTCTCCTTTACAGATGCATAGTAAACAGCCACCAGAGCCAGAACAATTCCCAGTATCTTAAGAATTCCCAGTTTTTCGTTATAGAGGAAGACCCCAAAAATTACGGGAATGGCCAAAGACATTTTTGTTGCTACAGATGCCACGGACACTCCCAGCTTTTGAGAGGTGATAGCCATAATATTAAAAACAAAAATAAACAGTACTCCAAGCGCGGCTGCCCCTGGAATCCAGGGTTTATTTATGATCTGACCCACTGGTACGGGATTCTCGAAGAAGATCAGACCAACAGTACAGGCCACCATATAATTCATAATGATGGCGTAAAAGGTCTGTACCTTATGAACTGCATAAAGCTTGAATATCACAAAAATAAGGCTGGAAGACAGTATACTCAGTACCAGTGGCAGCATATCAGATCTTGGTTTTTAGCTGAATGATGTCTTCCTGGCCCACCTTGAGGTTCCAGGTATGGATCCCCAGTTTCCTGGCTGCATTTGTATTTTCCTCAGTATCGTCAATAAAAAGGGTTTCCGAAGCTGGAAGGCCATTTTCATTAAGTACGAATTCGTATATCTCCGCTGATGGTTTTCTAAGTTTGATCTCATGAGAGAGGTAGAATTGCTCGAAGCTGTTGCGGAAGCGATTAAATCTAAGTTCACCCATTTGTTTTCTAAAATGAGGTATATGTAAGGCATTGGTGTTACTAAGCAAAAACAGCCGGTATTTCGCTTCCCTTGCCAGATCCTCCAAAAACTCCAGGCGATATTCGGGAAGATCCAAAAGCATACCATTCCAAACAGCGGCAATTTGATCTTTGGTCAGCTGGGGGAGGTAGTCTTGAAGCTGATCTAAAAAGGACTCCGGTGAAATCGCTCCCACCTCAAAGGCTTTGTTCAGTTCATCCAATTGCGGAAGCAAATGAAGTACGTTGAGCTTTTGCATTTCACGGAAAACGACCACCTTATCGAGATTGATAAAAACGTCTCCGAAATCGAAAATAATGTTTCTGATCATGGTTTTACTATTGTTAACTGATCCCGGTCCAACATACGGGTTTGTACTTCATGTCCACTAATTACAGGAGCCTTTAAACCTTTTTCGAAATTCACTGACCCCCGGAATATCCGGGCTTCATCCCATAGCCCCTCATCAATGAAGCTCTGCAATGTTCGGGCGCCGCCTTCAATTAATACACTTTGAACCTGATGCTGATAAAGTATCCTGCAAATCCGACTGGCCAGTTCACCCGAAAAGTCCAGGGCTTCATACACAATGCCATCCCGCCGTTTCTCCTCATCCTCGCTTTGGGTCAAAACCAAAGTTTCAACCGTACGGTCTAAGACTGCATAATGATGCGGCACCTTCAGGTCCTTATCCAGGATGATCCTCATCGGGGATCTGCCTTCCCAATCCCGGGTGTTGAGCTTAGGATTGTCCAGCAATACGGTATTTGTACCTACCAAAATACCCTGTTCTTCACTTCTCCACTGGTGCACTAATTGCCTGGAAGCTCTACCCGTAATCCAATATGGTGCTGGGTTTTCAGTACGGACGGCTGATTCCGGAGCGATGAAGCCATCAGCCGTTTCAGCCCATTTAAGAATAATATAGGGTCTTTGTTTTTCATGGAAGGTCAGGAAACGTCTGTGATGTTCCCGACAAGCGGCTTGCTCCAGGCCTACTGCCACCTCACAGCCTGCATCGCGTAGTTTCTGAATACCTTTTCCGGCCACCTTACTATGAGGGTCGGGAATTCCTATGATTATTTCTGGGATCTTGTGTTTAAGAATAAGGTCTGCACAGGGTGGAGTTTTACCATAGTGGGAACAAGGTTCCAGACTAACGTATAAGGTAGAGGAGCTCAAAAGATCCTTGTTGTTCACCGATGCAATAGCGTTGACTTCGGCATGTGGGCCGCCATAAGGACTGGTAAAGCCTTCTCCTATGATTTTTCCCTGATGCACAATTACACAGCCCACTATGGGATTTGGTGCGGTACTTCCAAGACCCTTCTTTCCCAACTGAAGACAACGAAGCATGAACATTTTGTCCGCTTTGGTCCATGCTCTTTTAGTTTCTTCTTTCACTATCATTGATGCTTGAAATATTTGCCTGACTGCCACCTAAAGTAAGGCTAATTCACGTATATTCACCGAACAAAAATAGGGCATTCGTTCTGAAAACAGCACAGCGGACTCGCGCAAATAAAATGAGGTCTGAATTGGCGTCGGAGAACCGTCTTTTTGGTGTATGTCCTGGCCCTGACATCCAAATAAAATGCAGTTAAAGCAGATCAAGGATATCTTTCACAGCGAGCTGGACGCGATCTATACCAAGGAGGAGGTAGATCATTTTTTCTATTGGGTAATTGAGCATTACCTGGGGTTGGAACGCTTTGTTTTAGTACTAAACCCTTTGGTATCAGTGAGTAGGGAGGAAGAGCAACCACTTTTTGAAGCCTTGGCCGGGTTAAAGCAGGAAAAACCGATCCAATACATTCTGGGTTCAACCCATTTTATGGATATGGAATTTGCGGTCAATGGATCCGTGCTTATTCCGAGGCCGGAAACCGAAGAACTGCTGCGTTGGATACTTGAGGATGTAAAAGCCGATGGTTTGGATGGGGAAGACCTGAACATTATAGATGTCGGCACCGGTAGTGGCTGCATTGCCGTGGTCTTGGCTAAAGAGTTACCCCAGGCAGCAGTTTACGGTATTGACGTATCTTCAGAGGCATTAAGCGTAGCAGGGCAAAATGCAGGGCGTCATGAGGTTAAGGTTAGTTTAATGGAAATGGATATTGCTTCCGTACCGGATGATTTGGTGCAATTCGACATCATCGTATCAAACCCACCCTACGTAAGGTATTCCGAAAAGGAAAGCATGCGCAAAAATGTCAAGGATTATGAACCTGCTTTGGCACTTTTCGTAAAAGATGATGATCCGCTTTACTTTTATAAGAAGATCCTTGATTTTACAAGAGATAATCTGAAACCGGGAGGTCGACTTTATTTTGAAATAAATCAGTATTTGGCAGAGGAGACCAAACAGCTTTTACAGCAACATAATTTTTCAGAAATTGAGTTGCGGAAAGATAGTTTTGGAAATTATAGAATGCTTAAAGCCATAAAACCAAGAAATTGAAGAGTATTGTAGTTTTTTCTGGAAGCAGTGAAGGGAATGACCCAGGCATCCTGAATATCGCATATGAATTGGGTGCTGTATTGGCTTCCAGGCAAATTAAACTGATCTATGGTGCAGCTAAAATTGGTGTCATGGGTCGGCTGGCACTAGGAGCCCTGGATCAGCAGGGAGAGGTTGTAGGGGTAATTCCGGAATTTCTAAAACTGAAGGAAGTGGTCCACCAGGACCTTCCCGAGCTGATCACTACAGAGACCATGCATGAAAGAAAGCTGGCCATGTACGAACTTTGCGAGGGAGTGATCACCCTCCCGGGAGGTTTTGGTACTTTGGAAGAGTTGCTGGAAATACTTACCTGGTCTCAGTTAGGTCTGCATCAGAAACCCGTAGGCTTACTTAATATCAACGGTTTTTTTGACCCGCTGCTTCATATGTTCAAAAACATGGTTGAAACAGGCTTTTTAAAACAAGAGAATCACGACCTGCTTATTGTAGAAAACAGTATAGAAGGATTGCTGGATAAGATGCATAATTATGAACCCGCCTGGGTGCCAAAATGGATTAAGAAAGAACAACTATAATGGACGCTAACCAAAAGATCGAAGCCCTGCGAAAGGAGTTGCGCGAACACAATCATCGCTACTATGTACTCGATGAACCTGTAATATCGGATTACGAGTTTGATATGAAACTCAAAGAGTTGCAGGATCTTGAGGAGAAATACCCGGAGTTTTACGACGAGAACTCTCCTACCCTCAGAGTAGGGGGCGCGGTTACCAAGAATTTTGAAACCGTGGTACACGAACATCGCATGTACTCCCTGGATAATTCCTATTCCAAAGAAGAACTTCTGGACTGGGAAAAAAGGGTACAACGGATCCTAGGGGGAGTAGAGGTGGAGTACACCTGTGAACTGAAGTACGATGGAGCCTCAATCAGCCTTAGTTATGAAAACGGGAATTTAGTGAAAGCGGTTACCCGGGGAGATGGTTTCCAGGGGGACGAGGTAACTACAAATATTAAAACCATACGATCTGTACCATTACGACTTCAGGGCTATTTTCCTGAAAAATTCGACATACGGGGAGAAATTATACTTACCCTGGAGGGATTCGCAAAAATGAACAAAGAACGCCTGGAAGCCGGAGAAGACCCATATATGAATCCCAGAAATACCGCATCGGGTAGTTTAAAATTACAAGACAGTGCCCTGGTTGCACAGCGACCCCTGGAGTGTTTATTGTATAGTATAGTAGGCAATAGACTTCCGATTAGCTCTCAATTTGAAATGCTTGAAAAAGCAAGGGCCTGGGGCTTTAAAGTTCCTGAGGTGGCCAAACTTTGCCATTCAACGGAAGAGGTTATGCACTTTATAGAGTACTGGGATATTCACCGGCATGAGTTGCCTTATGAAACTGATGGGGTGGTGATCAAGGTAAACGATCTTAGGCAGCAGGAAGAACTGGGTTATACCGCCAAATCGCCCAGATGGGCCCTGGCTTATAAGTTTAAGGCAGAACAGGCTGTGACCGTTCTGAATGAAATAAGTTATCAGGTGGGTCGTACGGGAGCTATTACCCCCGTCGCCAACCTGGAACCGGTGCTATTGGCCGGAACTACTGTCAAACGAGCCTCCCTTCATAATGCAGATCAGATCGCTAAACTGGATATCCGGGAAGGGGATACCGTTTTTGTTGAAAAAGGGGGGGAGATCATTCCCAAAATAACCGCGGTAGACTTTAGCAAAAGGCCTGAGAACTCTCAGCCTACCCAATACATCACCCATTGTCCGGAATGCCATACGGAATTGATCAGGCGGGAGGGGGAAGCCCAGCATTTTTGCCCGAATGATAGCGGCTGTCCACCTCAGATCACTGGACGTATTCAGCACTTTATCTCCAGGAAAGCTATGGATATAGAAGGCATGGGAAGCGAAACGGTGGAACTGCTATTCAAAGAAGGGCTGATCGCCAACTATGCGGATCTGTATACCCTGACGAAAGAGCAGGTAATGCCACTGGAACGGATGGCTGAAAAATCGGCCGAGAATCTCGTAAATGGTGTGGCGGCTTCTGTGCAGATCCCTTTTGAACGCGTTCTTTTTGCACTTGGGATCAGGTATGTGGGAGAAACGGTGGCCAAGAAACTGGCCAAGGCCTACAAAAATATAGACGCCCTTATAGCCGCCAGTGCCGAAGAACTTACAGCTGTAGATGAAATAGGGGAGCGCATTGCGGATAGCGTCGTTAGTTTCTTTGCTGAGGAGGAGAATCGTTTAATAATACAGAGGCTTAAGGAATATGGACTACAGTTTTCCCTGTCTGAAGAACAACTTCAAAACCAAACTGAAAAGTTAAAGGGACAGATCTTTGTGGTTTCCGGAGTATTTGAAAAAATGAGTCGGACCGAACTTAAAAAATCCATTGAGGATAATGGCGGTAAAGTAAGTTCTTCCATTTCTTCTAAAACTACTTATGTAGTTGCCGGGGCCAATATGGGGCCGAGTAAAAAGGCTAAAGCGGAAGGTTTAGGCATCGCGATCATTTCTGAGGACGATTTTATTGCTTTACTTTAAAGGGACTTTCCATACCAACGGATCTCTCATGTTATGATCACTAACACCACCCAAAGGTTCTGGAGTGCGCTTCTTTCCATTTTCTTCTTGTTATGGAAAGACAGGCAGACTCGTTTTTGGCTGGTAGTTCCAATGCTTCTGTTGTTGGCGGGCTTTCTACTACCGCAGCAAATGGTGATCCCAGTAAAAGGAGCGGGCCTCAACAACTGGGACGATGGATCTTTTTGGGCATATCCCTGGGGCAGTTCCGTGACACATAAAGGGATCGATATTTTTGCCGATAGAGGTACCGATGTGATCTCTTCCACACACGGGGTGGTAGTTTACACTCATGAAGGTGGAAAGGGAGGAAAGTCTGTGATGATACTGGGTCCTAAATGGCGATTCCACTACTACGCTCATCTGGATGATTACTCTGTAACTGCCTTAGAACCGGTCAGGTCCGGCTCGCCAATAGGTACCGTCGGAGATACCGGGAATGCAAAGGGAAAACCTCCGCATTTGCATTACGCCATTACAACACCTTTTCCATATTTTGCCAAATACGATGGAACAGCAGTCCAGGGTTGGAAAAAGATGTTTTACCTGGATCCGGATACCTGGCTTAGGCCAGATTGAGCAAAAAATCTTAATTTAGGACCTATGCCAAAGCCTAAAACCTATTTTGAATTCCGTGAAACCCTTAGCACCGAAGCGCCTCCTGAGCTCTGGCCGGAAGCCTTACAGGCATTGTGGTGGGATGCCAAAGGAAATTGGGGGGCTGCGCACGATATTATAGAGGACCTCTACAGCAACGAAGGTAGCTGGGTACATGCCTATTTACATCGCAAGGAAGGCGACCAGTGGAATGCGGGATATTGGTACAGAAGAGCAAATAAACCCTTTCCCGAAGAAAGCCTGGAAGAAGAACTGGAACATATCGTCAGCGCACTGCTATAAGCAGGCACAACCCATTTGTATTTTATTATTCCAGGTAAAACTTTAGCTGCGCATCCGGCACATATATGGAAGCTTCGTCCCCATATCCCAGATCGGGTATTCTAGGAAGGATCAACTCCAACGTACTATTTTGCTGTTCGTGTTCTACTTTTGTTTTGGGATCCGGCATATAGATCAGACCATTAAATTCTTCTCCTTTATAATAAAATACCAGATCGAAAAAATAGAAATTTTCCGGAGGGATATGTTCAGACCAGTTTACACTTTCAAAAAAGTATTTTGGGTGTTCTATGGCAAAACGACAGGGACTGATATCAAAATTGATGGTTCCCATAAAATAAGGGCTCAGATCCAAGCCTTTATTACTAAAAAAAGGAGCTTGGACCCTCAGTGTACCCTGGGGATACCGTCGATCACCACCCTTGCCTGATGCTACTCCGTAGCCGGGTTTTACCCGACCGTTTATGCTGTTTTTCATAGATGCTTCCCAGTCCATTGGAATTTCGCCGCAAAGTGAATATCGCAAAAATGCATCTCTGAAATTATTCCCTAGATCATTTTGAGTACCACCCGGTACCTGGCCTTACCATCCTCCAGGTGTTTCATGGCAGCATTAACCTCATCCAGTGGAAATTCCTCTACTATGGGGTAGATGTCGTGCCGAGCGCAGAAATCGAGCATGGTTGCCGTAAGTGCCGGACTACCCAGAGGGCTACCCGCCACGGATTTTTCACCCATTATCAAAGAAAAAGCCGGAATTCCCATAGGTTCCAATACCGCTCCAACTGTATGAAACCTTCCCTTAGGTGCAAGGGTAGTCAGAAAAGCATTCCAGTCCAGGGTAACATTAGTGGTGTTCAGGATGAAATCCAAACTGCCCTGGATGCTTTCCAGTTCTTCAGGGTCTCTGGAATTAATCACTTTGGTGGCTCCCATTTCAAGTATCTGATCTTTTTTGTCGGGATTGGAGCTAAAAGCGATCACTTCACAGCCCCACTTGTTGAGGAATTTTAAGGCCATATGTCCCAGCCCGCCAATTCCAATTACCCCAACAGTATCCGTTGGCTGAACCCCGGCAAGTATAATGGGGTTAAAAACGGTTATACCTCCGCAGAACAATGGTCCCGCCTTGCTGATATCCAGTCCTTCGGGTAAGGGAACCGTCCAGGACCAATGTCCTCTGACGTGATCAGCAAATCCTCCATGCCTTCCAACAATAGTAGACTCCAGATTGTTGCAGAGATGGTGTTCACCATGCATACACTGGTTACAGTGCATACAGGAAGCTGAGTTCCAGCCCATCCCCACAAGATCGCCAACAGAAACGGTCTGTACGTGTTCTCCAATGGCAACGACCTCACCTACGATCTCATGACCAGGTACAAAAGGGTATTGTGTCATTCCCCATTCATTATTCAACATACTGAGGTCCGAATGGCATATTCCGCAGTAATGTACTTTGATATCTACTTCCTCTGCACCGAGCTCTCCGAGTTCATAGGTAAAAGGATCTAGTTGGTTACCTGCCTCCAGGGCGGCATAGGCATTTATGGTACTCATAGCTAATTTATTAAAGTGAAAAAACCGATAGACCTAAAGGTACAACATATGGGCCTACCTTTTCTGTCTCCAGAAAAAAAACAATAGTTTCAGGGGCTACCACCTTTTAGGTATCTGCCTGATGATGCTTTATAGTAATTACCACGGATTTTGAAGTAGGGGTGTGGCTCTTTTCCGCAAAACTTGAAATAGGTACCAGTACGTTCGCTTCGGGAAAGTAAGTGGCGGCACATTTTCTAGGGATATCATAGGGTACCACAATAAACTTCCTGGCAACCCTGCTGATACCGTCGTGGTTATTGAATAGATCCACCAGATTACCTTCCTGCTGTTTGAGATCCCTTATATCTTCCGGATTCATAAGTACTACCCTACGCTCGTTGTATATTCCCCGGTATCGGTCATTCAGGCCGTAAATCGTGGTGTTGAACTGATCGTGACTTCTAATGGTCATCATCAGCAATTCCCCTTCTTCCAATTTGATGGGATCTATATGGGAAATACTGAACGGAGCCTTACCATCAGGGGTCTTGTAGTTGTTGTCCCTGGCACCATTGGGCAGATAAAATCCCGCGTCCTGCCTAACGCGCTTATTGTAATCTTCGAAACCCGGAATACAGGATTCGATCGCATCCCGGATGCTATCGTAATGTATAAGATATTCTGACCAGGGAATACGGCTATCCGGATTGACACTCTGGGCAAGCCTGCATACGATCTCGGGTTCGCTAAGCAATTTTTGAGAAACCGGTTTTAGTTTGCCAGTGGAGCTGTGGACCACACCCATGGAATTTTCCACGCTTACAAATTGCCTTTCTCCTTGTTTTACATCCTCATCGGTCCTTGCCAAACAGGGCAGGATAATAGCCTCTTCGCCATGAACCAGATGGCTGCGGTTGAGCTTGGTAGATACCTGAACCGTAAGATCGCATTTTCTTAGTGCCTCAGCTGTATAAAGTGTATCGGGAGTGGCAGAAAGGAAATTCCCACCCATGGCAAAAAATACCCTGGCAGATCCCTCATGCATGGCTTGTATACTTTCTACCGTGTTATGTCCTGCCGCCCTTGGCGGGGAGAAACCAAAGTTTTCTTCCAGCCTATCCAGAAAAGCCTGAGAGGGCTTCTCGTAGATCCCCATGGTGCGATCTCCCTGAACATTGCTATGGCCTCTTACCGGGCAGGTACCAGCACCTCTTTTTCCTACACTTCCCTTTAACAACAACAGATTTACAACTTCTTTTATGGTGTTAACCGAGTTCTTATGTTGTGTAAGGCCCATTGCCCAACATGCAATGATCTTCTGCTTATTTTCCAAAAGAGAAGCTACTTCTTTCAGAGTATCCAGTTCAACTCCGGACTCTTTTACAAGGCTCTGCAGATCCTGATCTCTAATATGATCCATATAAGATTGAAAGCCTTCTGTTTTTTGTTCGATGAAAGTCAGGTCGAATACTGTACCAGGATTTTGGTCCTCTTTCTCCAAAAGCAATTTTACAAGGGCTTGTAGCAAGGCCATATCTCCGTTTATCCTGGGCTGTAAATACAGGTCGGCCAGCCTGGTCTTGCCTCCGATAAGGCCTTTAAACTGCTGGGGATTGCTGAAATTCATAAGACCAGCCTCCTTGATCGGGTTTATGGCTATGATCTTAGCGCCAGCTTTCTTGGCCTTTTGCAGGGCAGCCAACATTCTCGGATGATTTGTTCCGGGATTTTGCCCCATGATCAGGATGAGCTCAGTCTCGTAGAAGTCCTGAAGCTTTACCGAGCCTTTTCCAATACCCAAAGTCTCGGAAAGCGCAACCCCGCTACTTTCGTGGCACATATTACTGCAATCCGGGAGGTTGTTTGTTCCAAATTCCCTGACAAACAGCTGATACAGAAAGGCCGCTTCATTGCTGGTCCTGCCTGAGGTGTAGAATATGACCTCATTCGGACTTTGCAATGTATTAAGTCGTTTTGCGATATGCTTGAATGCATCTTCCCAGGAGATCTCCTTGTAATGGGAGGCTCCTTTTTCCAGGAACATGGGTTGGGCGATCCGTCCTTTTTTGCCCAATTCGTAGTCAGACCAGGCACTGAGTTCCGCTACGCTGTATTTTGAAAAGAAAGAAGGAAGTAGTCTTTTTTGTGTGGCTTCTTCGGCAATGGCCTTAGCACCGTTCTCGCAATACTCCGCCAGAGTGCTGCGTTCGTCATCAGGATCGGGCCAGGCACAACCCGGGCAATCTATTCCATCTTTCTGATTGAGGTTCTTCAATACCTTGAAGGCCCTTCCCGGGCTCATTTCCTTCAATAGGTGCTTTCCTGAAGACAGTACCGCCGGCAGGCCCGCAGCCGTTTCTTTAGGCGCTGACTTTTTCAGGCCGGTAAGATCTTCAGGAGTCGTCGCTTTTGACAACTGTTTTTGACCTTCCTCTTTCATAAGTGATAAGATACCTTAAATTTCAATACAGTTCCCCTCATTATAGATATTGAAACCATGCCGTTTAAGAAAACCAATCAGGCTGATATTGAACTCCTTCGCCAGTTCCACGGCCAGGTTAGAAGGTGCTCCTACAGCCGCTACCATGGGAATACCGGCCATTACAGCTTTTTGTATTAGCTCAAAACTGGCTCTTCCACTCAATAACAACAGGTACTTTTCCAAAGGCAAGGTATCGTTCTGAAATGCCTGGCCGATGAGCTTGTCCAGGGCATTGTGCCTGCCTATATCTTCACAAAGCTGTAATAGTTCTCCTGAATTACTAAAAAGCGCCGCTGCGTGCAATCCGCCGGTTCGCTCAAATACGGCCTGTTGATCCCGCAATTTGGCAGGAAGCGTTTGAAGTACTTCAGATGATACTTTCCAATCCGTGCTGACCGATTTCCATTTGGGTGCCAGGCGTAAAAAATCAATGCTTGTTTTTCCACAGACCCCACAGCTGCTACTGGTATAAAAATGTCGTTCCAGTTTACTGAGATCTACAGTTTCTGCGGATTTTAGGGTGACCAAGGTCGAATTGTTCCCTTCAGCTACCTTCGCCACCTGACTAAAGTCGGTCAGTATGCCTTCAGTAAAGAGAAAACCCAGGGCAAGATCCGAATCCGCTCCCGGAGTACGCATGGTTATGGATATGGTCTTAGGAGCAGTATGTTCACTGGTGCCGGGAAGCTTGATAAGAATTTCAAGAGGTTCTTCACAGGCCAATAGGTCTTCCTCGAAGCTGATCTCCTTGCTCCGGATCTTCTTTATGCGAATATGCTCTACAGCCTCTTTTTCCATTCTGGGGGATTAAACGATAATTCGGACCCCTTCTGAAGACCGATTGTTCTGATCGTCAAAATAGAAATCTATCCTCCCCAGGTTCACTCCGTAGCAACCCACCTGATTCACCAGAGTTTCCAATCCTTTTCTATTGCGCATAATCACAGGCTTATCCAGGAAAGTATGAGTGTGCCCACCGATGATCAGGTCAATATCCTCCGTATTGGAAGCCAATATCAGATCACTGGGTCTTTCCGGTTTATCTTCATAATCAAATCCTAAATGGCTTAAGCAGATAACCAGATCACATTGTTCCTCCTTTTTTAAGACCCTGCTCATATCCTGCGCTATCTCAATGGGATCAAGGTACTTCGTTTCTTTGTACAATTCCTTGGTGACCAATCCGTTTAGCTTAATGCCCAGCCCAAAGACACCCACCTTGATACCATCCAGCAAATAGGTTTTATAGGCCTTGATACGGCCGTCCAGAACGGTGTCAGAGAAATCGTAATTGGCAGAGAGCAGATCAAAACTCGCATGTGGCATTTGCGCCAGAAGTCCCTCAATTCCGTTGTCAAAATCGTGATTGCCAATAGTAGCGGCATCGTACTTCAATTTGCTCATTAACTTAAACTCCAGTTCTCCTCCGTAAAAGTTGAAGTATGGCGTACCCTGGAATATATCTCCGGCATCCAGTAAAAGGGTATTGGGATTTTCCTGTCTGATCGAGTCAATTAAATATGCTCTTCGGGCTAAACCTCCCATATTGGGGAAGGCCCCATGATCCGTCGGGAAAGCATCAATATGGCTGTGAACATCGTTGGTGTGCAAAATGGTGATCTGTTTTTTGCCAAACCCGGAACAACTGTTCAAAAGCCCTCCACCGAAGCCCAGGAAAGCGCTTCCGGCCGCGGTTTTAGATAAAAATGCCCTTCTTTTCATGATTTAGTTGAGTTTAATGAACCGGTCGTCAACCACAGGTCTTAAGGTATCCGCTTTCTTGAAATAGTCGATCATTGCATTGCGTATGAGGTAGTTGGTATCCTCAAAACTTAAACCATCCTTGAAAAAACCCATATCATCACCACCGGTCACCAGGTAACTGGAAGTTGCCACAAAGTAATTCCGGTTCTCATCAAAAGGCTTACCCTGAATATTCACGGATTCTAGCCGGTTATTCCGGTCTATAACGATCTGCATTCCCGCGATTGGGTGAGGCCTGTCCGACTGTATCAAATGGGCGATCAACCGGCGGACCAGCTGACCGTTTAGTTCAACTACAGAAATATTATTCTCAAAGGGCATGACCTCATAGGCCGTTCTGGCTGTAACAGCTCCCTGGGAGATGATACTTCGAATTCCACCGTGGTTCAAGACCACAAAATCCACCGCTTTGCCTGACCTGGATTCGAATATCGGACTGGCCTGCTCCAGAATGATGTCCGCCATAAGATTCCCGGCAGGGGTATTGAGCTCACCCTCTTCTTTGGTAATAGTAAAAGCAGCGTAGGCCAGGGTGCTATCCAGTACCTCGTTCACGCGCCTGCGGTAGGGTGCAACAAAGGCTTCTATAGAATCTGAACGCATCAGGGAGTCGCTGATAGGCAGTTGTTTTCCCTTTACTTCGGCAAGGCTCTGAGGCTTGTCGCCGCAGGAAGCAAATCCAACAATTGTTATAAATATAACAAAATGTTTTATTTTTAAAATCATAAACCTTTTTACCTTAGCGCCACAGTTGCACGGATATTATTTACATTTGTATAAATGTAAAAGTACATGTTTTTAAAGGGACTTACGGATAAATTTAAGTACAAATCCGGACTTAAATATCTAAAAGAGGAATTAAGACATCCAACTTCCGAGTCAACCAGAGGCAAAGGGTTAAGGACCATTGGAGTGATCGTGGATCTCGACAAGTTTGACAAGGCCGAGGTTTTCTACGAGTTCGTAGAAGATTTTAATCTGAGGCCCAATGCGGTAAAAATTATTGGTTATAAAAGTTATTACGACAAGAATTCCCCTTACGCGACCCCGGTGTTCTCGGACAAGGATCTGGGGTGGAACGGGGCTATAGAAAACAGCTATGCATTGGAGTTCTTAAGTAGGGAGTACGATCTGCTGGTAAACTACTACAAGCAGGAAAACCTGCTTTTACAGCTAATGACAGTGAAGACCAAGGCCCGTTTTAATGTAGGTTTTAAGGAGGTTGATGCAAATTTGAACGACCTGATCCTTGAAACCAAAATGGAGGATTTTAAAACGTTCAAAAGCGAATTGAAGAAGTATTTGAAGGTTTTCAATGAAATTGAGATATGAAGGAATTATACGGAACTGGTGTAGCGTTAGTTACACCATTCAAAGATGATCTGACCGTAGACGAAGAAGCGCTTAGGCGCATCGTCAGACACTGTATCGAAGGAGGACTGGATTACCTGGTCGCACTCGGAACAACGGGAGAGGCCGTTACCCTGGGCAAAACAGAGAAGCAGCTTGTGATGAAGACCGTAGCTGACGAAAATGCCGGCAGACTGCCGCTGGTGGTAGGAATTGGCGGAAATAATACTGCACAACTGGCCGAGGAGCTTAGAAGTACTAATCTGGACCAATATGACGCGGTATTGTCCGTTTCCCCATATTACAATAAACCCACCCAGGAAGGTATCTATCAACACTTCGCTACTTTGGCCAAAGCTTCCCCAAAACCAATAATTCTCTACAATGTTCCTGGAAGAACAGGCAGCAATATGCTTCCGGCCACGGTGGTAAGGTTGGCTGAAGACTTTGAGAATGTGGTAGCGATCAAGGAAGCCTCAGGGGATATGGATCAGATCAGGGCGATTATCGAGGGCAAGCCCAGCGGCTTTGAAGTGATCTCCGGTGATGACTTTACAGCACTACCTACGGTACAGGCCGGTGGAACAGGGGTGATCTCCGTCCTGGGGCAGGGATTGCCAGCAGATTTCTCAAGAATGATCAACCTGGCCCTGGGAGGTTCCTATAAGGAAGCCAAGGAATTGCATCTGGCATTGGAAGAAGGAATGCATCTCATTTTTGAAGAAGGAAACCCCGCCGGTATCAAAGCTGTTTTTGAAACCCTCGGATTGTCGAATGCCAGGGTAAGACTTCCCCTTGTTGAGGCTACCGATAAATTAAAGGCCAAAATAGCCAGCTTTGTCCAGTCCCGGACCGGAATACCGGCTTAGCAGCTGCCAATATTGCGTTAAATCTTAGCAAAAATCCTTCGCTACTGTCTTGCAACCTATTACTTTAGTGGTAAAGAAATAGTTTCATATTCCGTATAGAATCCCTAATTTTGCAAAATGTTTTCGAAAATGAGGTCAGTTTTCCTGCTTGCTTTGGTTTTGGTACTGTTCAGTGCCTGTAATGAATACCAAAAAGTACTTAAGAACGAAGATGTCAAGGCTAAGTACGATTTGGCCGAACGCTATTACAATGAAGGTGATTTCAAAAGGGCCAATCGCCTGTTTGAACAAATTTCACCTAAGTATGTAGGAAAGCCCCAGGGTGAAAGAGTGATGTTTTTTCTCGCCAACTCCTATTTTCAGATCAAGGACTACAATTTTGCAGGGTATCAGTTCGAACGTTTTATAAAGTCTTACCCTAAGAGTGACAAGGTGGCTGAGGCTTCCTTCCTGGGGGCTAAGAGTTACTATAAACTTTCGCCGCGTTACTCCCTGGATCAGACGGATACGGAAAAAGCACTGATCAAATTGCAGAATTTCATCAATACCTATCCGGATAGTGAGTTTTTTGCTGAAGCCAACATCATGGCTCAGGAATTAACCACAAAAAAAGAGCGTAAAGCCTATGAGATTGCCAAGCAATTCACCAAGCTGGGTAAATCTTACATTCTGGATTACAATATTTCGGCCATCGCGGCATTGGATAATTTCATTTCAGACCATCCGGGTTCCATCTACAGAGAAGATGCCCTGTACCTCAAGGTTGAGGCTACAACTGCCCTGGCCCTGAACAGTACATTTGGTAAGAAAAGAGAAAGGCTTGACGACGCGAAATCAGCCTACAATAATTTAATGAAGTATTTCCCGGAAACTAAATATGCCAAGGCAGCCAATAATCTGATAGCCAAAGTTGACCGGGAGTTAGCAAGTATTACGGCACAAGAAAACCTTACAAGATGAATATGAACGATCTAAAGAATTCAAAAGCTCCGGTTTCTACGGTAACCATCAACCGAAACGAGTTTGATAGCAAAACCGAAAACATTTACGAAGCTATCTCCATTTCGGCCAAGAGAGCAATTCAGATCAATGCTGAGATCAAAAAAGAACTTCTGGAAAAACTGGAAGAGTTTGCTACCTATAGCGACAGTTTGGAGGAGGTATTTGAGAACAAGGAACAAATAGAGGTTTCCAAATTCTACGAGAAACTTCCAAAGCCTCACGCCCTTGCGGTTATGGAGTGGTTAGAGGACAAAATATACTACAGAAATACAGAGAAAGACGAGCAGTAAAATGTTGGGTGGCAAGAACATCCTTTTGGGAATTACCGGGGGAATAGCTGCTTATAAAACAACATTCTTAGTTCGATTACTTATAAAAGCCGGTGCTAAGGTTAAGGTAATATTAACCCCAAGCGCGGCTTCTTTTGTTTCTCCACTTACCCTTGCGACACTATCCAAAAATCCGGTGGTAAGCAGTTTTGTAAATGAGGAAGAAGGCAGTATTGACTGGAACAATCATGTTGAGTTAGGCCTATGGGCGGATCTGATGATCATCGCCCCGGCTACGGCAAACACCTTGTCTAAAATGACCAGCGGAACCTGTGATAACCTGTTGCTCGCCACCTATCTTTCAGCCAAATGCCCTGTATTTTTTGCACCTGCGATGGACCTGGACATGTACAATCACCCAAGCTCCAAAGCCTCCTTTGAGAAATTGCAGGAATTCGGAAATATCATGATACCCGCGGCTTCCGGGGAACTGGCAAGCGGACTGCATGGAGAAGGCCGAATGGCAGAACCGGAAGACATTCTGCAATTTGTAGTAGAACATTTAAGTGCGGGCCTGCCATTGAGTGGGAAAAAGGTGCTGATCACCGCGGGCCCGACTTATGAAGCTATAGACCCTGTACGCTTTATCGGCAATCACTCTTCGGGAAGAATGGGATTTGAACTTGGGGCCGCTGCTGCAGCCCTGGGCGCCGAAGTCATACTGATTTCCGGGCCTACACATCTTCAGTCTTCCGATCCGCTCATTACCGTAGTGCCTGTGATTTCGGCTGAGGAAATGTTCCAGGCAGCACATCAATATTTTGATCAGGTGGATATTGCCATTGCCGCTGCTGCCGTGGCCGATTACAGACCCGAAAGTGTTGCGGACCAGAAGATCAAGAAATCAGATCCGGAGCTGATCATTAAATTGGTGAAGAATAAGGATGTATTGAGATCTTTGGGTGAAAAGAAAAAGGATCAGTTTTTAGTTGGCTTCGCACTGGAGACGGAGAACGAGCTGGAAAATGCCAAAGCCAAACTAAAAAAGAAAAACCTGGACGCCATAATCCTGAATTCGCTTAATGATGCGGGTGCGGGTTTTGGAAAAGAAACCAATAAAATAACCTTTATAGACAAGAATTCAGAGATAAAAACGTTTGCTCTAAAAACGAAGGCTGCGGTCGCTAAGGACATTCTCAATGAAATTATTTCCCGGATACATGCGTAACTTCTTCATACTCTCAATCTCCTTGTGTTTCTCGCTTATTCTTAAGGGGCAGGAACTGAATTGCGTGGTAACGGTGAATTCGGATCAGGTGAACCAGACCAATCAACAAATATTCAGGACCCTGGAGCGTTCCCTTAACGATATGGTGAATAAAACCAAGTGGACCAACAGGGTTTATAATGAGAATGAAAGGTTGAATTGTCGCATGTTCATTACCGTGACCAATTTTGAGTCTAATCGTTTTGAAGCTACAATCCAGCTACAGTCTTCCAGGCCCGTATTCAATACTTCGTACGAAAGTCCCGTTTTTAACTATAAAGATGACAACTTTAATTTCGAGTATATAGAATTTCAACCCCTGGTATTCAATGAAACCGTATTCACTTCCAATCTTATTGGGGTGGTTTCTTATTACGTTTACGTTATGCTTGGTTTGGATGCAGATACCTTTTCACTGGAAGGAGGGACTGAACTTTACAAGAAAGCGCAGCAAATCGTTACTCAAGCTCAGGGAACCAATTTTGAAGGTTGGAGTCAGACCGCTACTGACAATCGTACCCGCTTTGAACTAATCGATAACCTGCTTTCAAATACTTTTAGGGAATACCGCATCGCCATGTATAATTATCACCGCAAAGGACTGGATATTCTTGGGGATAACAATAGTACCGGAAAACAGGTGATCGCAGGTACGATGAGACTTTTTGAGACCCTGGTAAAACGCAGGCCGAATGCCTTTTTGATTCAAACTTTTTTCGATGCGAAATCCGAAGAGATCCAAAACGTTTTCTCGGATGGACCCAAGGTTGATATCGTTAAACTAAAGGAGACCTTAAACCGGGTGGCGCCATTTTATTCCAGTACCTGGAACGATATTCAATACTAGCACTAAGGAAATAACAAAAAAAGCCCGGGTACTCCCGGGCTTACTGTTTTCAATTACTTTACCGGATAGTATATATCCGTTTGGATCTCATTGGGTTTTACGGTTGTCGGATCATTGACAAACATAGTGTAAATAGGCCCGTTGATGGTCAATTTGTTTTCGGCAATATAACTGGCAATTGCTCCATGAGCCTCATCATCCCCAACACCGTAATTTCCGAATTTGCTTACCATTACCACATCTCCTTTGGGTAATTTAACGCTCTCCATACCATCGGCAGCGGCCACATCTTTCATTAGGAATAGCCCAACAATAAAGTCAGTCTCTCCCTTTTCTTCATCCCATTTGGTATAGATAGCTCCGGGAACGTATTCTCCTGCTTCTAACCCTTTTTCAGCGGCGTACATTCCTGCTTTAGGCATAGAAGTTTCAAATATGTTCTTCATTCCATCAGAGTCAGCAATTTTTGCCGAGTGCGCATAGCCGATGAATTTCTGTGTATCCATGGGCTTTTTGCTAACCTCGCTATGTGAAGAGGCGTTCATCATTTCAGCATATTCGGCAGCCTGGATCTGGCTAATGCTATCTAACTTTTCAAGGCCTCTCTCATACATAGGTCCCATCATATTCTCGTAGCCTCCGCTAATGGCGCTAAAGAATTTCATAATATAAGGGGTGTTATCTGCCCGCATTCCCCAGGTGACCTCGGTACCTCCTTCAACCGGATTGAATTTCCAGAATGCTGTGGCTTTGCCCATACCACCAAAATCCAGGTCGTCTGACAAGGATTCGTAAGGTACAGCTTCTACCCGGGTGGCCTTACCGTCTCCCTGATCGCTGGTCCAGCTGTAGGAAACGCCGGGTCCTTTGGTCTTTTCGTTGTAGGTTGCAACGATACTGGGATCCTGTTCGTGCCAGGGACCCCAGGTTTCCCATAGTTTGTAATCGTCCACATTGGCATAAACGATCTCTGCGGGAGCTTTTAGTACCCGTGTTCGGCTAAATTCGTACTCGCTTGGTTGGAAATAGGCATAGATCCCTAAGGCTAGCGCTACGATCACCAGAAAGAGCAATACATACTTAAGAATTTTCATAGTTTATTACTTTTAGATTGTGAGTCTGCCTAAGGTACAAATTTTCAGGGCCTGAAGCTAAAATCGGTCTATCTCGACTGTACAAAAATCCTAAATCCGGGCATTCATCTAAACTTTTTCATTTGGGAATACTTATATTTACCACGCTTAAAACTAATCCTTTTGCTTACCCAACTTTCCATAAAGAATTACGCCATCATAGACGATCTCAATGTATCGTTTAAGGACGGCTTTACGGTGATCACCGGAGAGACCGGGGCAGGTAAATCCATTCTTTTGGAAGGACTTTCCATGGTGCTGGGAAAGCGTGCGGATCTCAATTCCTTAAGGGATAAGACGTCTAAATGTATTATTGAAGCCCAGTTCAGTTTAGGAGGCTATGAGCTTCAATCATTTTTCGAATCCAACGATCTGGATTATGATGTACAGACCATCGTACGCAGGGAAATATTGCCCAGCGGCAAATCAAGGGCTTTCATTAATGATACGCCTGTCACCCTGGAAGTGCTTACTGGTTTGGGCGGGAGGCTGATAGATGTGCATTCTCAACATCAGACACTGCTCTTGGCAGAGCACGACTTTCAGCTTAAGATCATAGACGCTATTGCCGGAAATTCAAAGCTGCTAAAGACCTACCGATCTTCGCTTGCGGCCTACAAAAATACCGCTACGGAGCTCGATGCCCTGTTGCAACAACAACAGAATGCGATCAAAGATCAGGACTACAACAGTTTTTTGCTCAATGAATTGGAGAGCACACCACTGAAGGAAGGTATGCAGGAGGAATTAGAGAACCAATACGAGCAATTGAACAATGTAGAGACCATCCTTTCTCAAATGTCTGCCGGCCACCAACTTTTACAGAACGAGAATTCAGGAATTCTGGCTCTGCTCTACGAACTGAAACTGGCTATTGGCAAACTGACTTCATTCGGATCCGCATATTCGGACTTGAACGAAAGGATCCAATCCCTGCACATAGAGGCGGATGACATCGCTTCCGAGATGCAGTCCCTGGAAGAATCCGTAGAGACGGATCCCAACCGTTTGGAAGAGGTTAATGGACTTTTACAATCCCTTTTCGACTTAAAGAAAAAGCACGGGGCAACAACAGTTACCGAGCTATTGGAAATCAGGGATGATCTTAGGGAAAAAGTGGATAGAACGGAACACCTGGACGAAGATATTGAGGTGCAAAAGAGCCTTCTTGCCAAACAGGAAGCGGAACTTCTGAAGCTGGCAGAGGAGTTGAATCTGAAGCGACAGGCTGCCATACCAGAGTTGAGCCGTCAGCTTGAGGAAGATCTGGCGGCACTTGGAATGCCGCATGCCACTTTCAAGATAACGCTGGAAGCTGCATCGGACTACGGAACAACCGGCAGGGACCGCATACTTTTCCTGCTGTCTTCGAACAAGGGTACTGATTACGGTCCCTTAAAGAAAGTGGCTTCCGGAGGGGAACTTTCCCGTATTATGCTGGTAATAAAGGCTGTTTTATCGCAGCACGAAAAACTGCCCACTCTGATGTTCGACGAGATCGATACCGGGGTCTCTGGCGAGATCTCGAACAGAATGGCCGATATCATGCGCAAAATGAGTCAGCATATGCAGGTATTCGCCATTACGCACTTACCCCAGGTGGCCTCCAAAGGGGACCATCACTACAAGGTTTATAAAGAAGACTCTGAACAAATGACCAGGACTGAAATGAAAAGGCTTTCCACAGACGAACGGATCGTTGAACTTGCCGAAATGTTAGGAGGAAAAGAACTTTCTGATTCCGCCCTTGCACATGCGAGACAGCTGTTGAATTGATCAGATCGATCTTCCTTTGAGCCGGGTATACCAGGGGCCTTATTTATATGTTCTTTAGTCTTTTTTAAATATCTTTGGCTCCAAATTAATAAGCAAACCGATATGTCTTACAATTTACTGAAAGGAAAAAAAGGGATCATTTTTGGAGCTTTGGACGAAAACTCCATAGCCTGGAAAACCGCGGAACGCGTACATGAAGAAGGAGGTGTCTTTGTGCTTACCAATGCGCCGATTGCCATGAGGATGGGGCAGATCAATGCCCTGGCGGAAAAGACTGGTTCCCAGGTGATTCCTGCAGACGCTACAAGCGAGGAAGATTTGGCCAATTTGGTAGAAAAGGCCATGGAGATCCTTGGAGGGAAGCTCGATTTCGTGCTGCATTCTATCGGCATGTCGGTGAATGTGCGTAAAGGAAGACACTATACGGATGAGAAATACGATTTCACTTCCAAAGGCTGGGATGTTTCAGCCCTATCTTTTCACAAGGTGATGCAAAGTCTTTACAAGGCGGATGCCATGAACGAGTGGGGCAGTATTGTAGCCCTTACCTATATGGCAGCACAAAGGACCTTTCCGGATTATAACGATATGGCCGATAATAAGGCGTACCTGGAGTCTGTAGCGCGTAGTTTTGGCTATTTCTTTGGTAAAGAAAAAAAGGTCAGGGTGAATACGATCTCACAATCCCCAACACCTACTACAGCAGGGCAGGGGGTAAAGGGCTTTGACGGTTTCATCAGCTATGCGGAAAAAATGTCTCCTTTGGGTAATGCTACGGCCCAGGACTGTGCGGACTATACCGTCTCCCTGTTTTCCGATCTTACGCGCAAGGTGACCATGCAAAACCTGTTTCACGATGGCGGTTTTTCCAAAACCGGCGTAAGCCAGGAAGTGATAGACAAGTTCTCTTAGGTTTGGCATCGTCCCAAGCCTAAGGTAATGGGCAATGGGGAATCACCCGCTGTCCCGTAAAAATTGATCCATGGACAAGGAGCCGGAAAAAGAGCTGTTCTTCTCTTTTGTAATCCCAGTGTACAACCGTCCCGATGAGATTCGGGAACTTTTGGAAAGTCTGGCTTCGCAAAGCTATGGGTCTCCTTTTGAGGTGGTTATCGTAGAAGACGGTTCCAGTATCAGTTCAAAGGAGGTGGTAGATTCATTTCAGAAGCAACTGGACATTGCGTATTTCTTCAAAGAAAATACGGGACCGGGAGATTCCAGAAACTATGGTATGGCTCGCGCTAAAGGAAATTATTTTCTTATCCTGGATTCAGACTGCCTCTTACCGGCTAACTATCTGTCTGAAGTTGCCGATGCGCTCAAAAAAGGTTTTGCGGATTGTTTTGGTGGTCCAGATACCGCACATGCTTCCTTTAGCCCGGTCCAGAAGGCCATCAATTACGCTATGACCTCACTATTAACCACTGGTGGTATACGGGGCGCTGAAGCCTCGTTAGGTAAATTTCAGCCCCGGAGTTTCAATATGGGCATTTCCAAAGAGGCTTTTGCTGCTACAGACGGGTTTGGAAATATCCACCCGGGAGAAGACCCTGATCTTAGTATAAGGCTTTGGAAGGCCGGATTTAAGACCAGTCTGATCCCTACCGCTTTTGTCTATCATAAAAGAAGAATAGACTTTTCTAAGTTTTTTGCCCAGATAAAGAAGTTCGGCAAAGTAAGACCTATTCTTAACCGCTGGCATCCGGATACAGCGAAGATCACTTATTGGTTCCCGACTGTATTTTGCCTGGGCGGGATAGCTGCCCTGCTTTCACTATTTCTGCTTCCGGATCCATGGAAGCTTATTCCGGCTGGCTTCTATGTCCTGTATTTTGTGTTGGTTTTTTTAGATGCAATGTTTAAAAACCGCAGTCTTTCTGTGGCATTTCTGGCCATTTTCGCAGTGCTGATCCAATTCCTTGCTTACGGTTATGGTTTTCTCAAGTCGGTAATCTTGGTTAATTTTAGTGGCAGAAGACCTGAAGAGGTTTTCCCGGAATTGTTTTTCAACACCTAAATCTGTGATTAACGAGATCAAAAACGGCTTGCAAAGAAGAAAAGTAAAGATCTTCCTGATTTTTCTTTTATGCTCTTTTTTGGCCTGGCTGGTCAGCCGGCTCTCCGAAACCTATACCAGCCGGACCACCTTTCATTTGGTTTTTACCAACGTGCCGGATAGCCTTTTGATGGATAAGGCCTCTAAAGACAAGGTTGAAGCGCGCTTAAGAGCGAGCGGATTTCAGTTTCTTGCTTTTAACTTCAATCCCAAACGAATTCAAATAGATCTGTCTGAATTGGATATGGTAGAATCTTCTTATTATGTCCCCCAGGGGAAGTATAGAAGTCAGATCGAAAAACAATTATCAGGCTCTATGAGCATATTGGACGTTGACAGGGATACGCTGTTTTTTGAATTTCTGCCTCTTTTTGAAAAAGAGATACCTGTTGACCTTAATATCGGAATAAACCTTGGGCCGAATTACCTGTTGGAGGGAGAGCTTGAGGTAGACCCGGATACTATCACTGTTAAGGGCCCTAAGGATGAATTGGCAGGAATTGATAGGGTCAGTACTCTGGAAATGGTCCTAACCGATCTTACGGATAGTTTCAGGACCACTGCAGCCTTGTACAAATCGGAAAGTCTTAAACATACGGTGTATTCGGCAAATTCCGTTCAGATATCGGGTAGGGTGTTCCGATTTTCAGAAAAGATCATTGAAGTTCCGGTAGAGGTCATAAATCTTCCTGAAGGAACAGAAATTAAGACTTTCCCAAATGTGGTATCACTTTTGTGCAAGGCCAGGATAGAGAAACTCAAGGAGATAGGCGCCTCTGATTTTAAGGTTGTGGCAGATTATGGCCAAACCAAAGAAACCAGGCAATTCCTTAATGTAGAATTGATCAGTAAACCGGAGAGTGTTCACAGCGCTCAGATCTTACAGACCCAGGTGGAATTTATCTTGAAAAGGGAATGATGATAATAGGGCTTACCGGAGGCATTGGCAGTGGCAAAACCACAGTTAGCAAAATTTTCAGATCCCTGGGTGTGCCTGTTTATGACTCGGACAAGGAGGCAAAAGAACTTATGGTGGCTTCGGAAGAGGTCGTAAAGGCCATAAAAGCCCTGTTTGGCTCCGAGGCCTACAAGGGTAAAAAGTTAAACAAAAACTATATCGCGGAGAGGGTTTTTAACGACAAAGAGCTACTGGGGCAACTCAATGCGATTGTTCATCCGGCGGTCAAAAAGCACTTTTTGTCCTGGGCAAAAAAGCAAAATGCCGCCTATGTAATTCAGGAAGCCGCGATCTTATTCGAAAACGGTTCTTATGTGAACTATGACAAAATGATCCTTGTGACGGCCCCAAAAAAGGAGCGTATCCGGAGGATCATGGCCAGGGACGGAAGTACGGAAGACCAAATTTTAGCCCGTATGAAGAACCAGTGGAGTGACAGAAAAAAACGAGGGTTAGCAGATTTTGTGATCGAGAATAAATCCCTGGAAAAAACGAAATCCGCAGTAGCCAAAATCCACGCTGAACTAGCCAAAACATCAGGCTCAGCCAAATTTTAACATTTTTGTTAAGGTTAGGTTAAACAAAGGATTCACTAGGGGTTAAATTTTTAATTTTACGAAAACAATGAATAAGAGATTATTTGTTCTTCTGGTCATTTTAATGAGCCTTTCTCTTATTGGGATCATCGCAGTTCAGTTGTATTGGATCAAGAGTTCGGTGGAAGACAAAGAGGAACAGTTTTCCAGTGCGGTTTCCGAGATGTTGAGCAAGGTGACCGACAAGATCGAGGATCGGGAGATGAAAGACTATTCCGATGAGTTCTTAAGACTCAAGGATAGCGTGGGAGAATTTAAGAGTTCTCATCTGAGCAATATCTTTTTTATAGATCGCGATCTTAACTCCAATGAAATCATGTTTTATTCACATGGAATTTTAGAGGAGGATTATAATATAGCTTCAACGTTCTTTGACAATGGCAACGGTTCTGATAGCACAACTATAAAGAATTTTACCAGTACCCGTACCAAAACCATATTTAGGGAAGAATACGGGTTGGATGGTAAGAGTTATAAGCTGAATCCTATTCAAAAATTGGAAAAGGTAGGCGGGCTCTCTTCCATAGATAAGGCGGTCTTTGACGATGTATACCGGGAATATGCTGAAAAAGTGGCCATTCACAAGCGCGTATCGCGTCAGGAAATTGAATTGCTGCTCGATCGCGAACTGAACAACCGGGGCATAGATATTGATTATGAATACGGAATTTATAGCCGGGGGCTCCCTACTAAGATCAGATCCAAGCGCTTTAAATTTGCAAAGAGCAATGTTTATAAGTCTCCGATCTTTAAGAACAGTGAAGGTGATAGCAATTTTTCACTATTGCTGACCTTCCCGAAAAAGGAGAAGTTTCTCTTACAGTCTATTCTTGGAATGGCTGTTCTATCATTCCTGTTCACCTTTATTATCGTGGTGGCTTACGCCGGGGCGATCTATCAGTTGATCCGTCAGAAACAGATTTCCGAGATCAAGTCGGACTTCATTAACAATATGACACACGAGTTCAAAACGCCGATCGCGACCATTAATTTGGCGGTCGAGGCGATTCGCAACCCTAAGATCATAAGCGATGAAGATAAAGTACAGCGATACCTTGGGATGATAAGAGAGGAGAACAAACGAATGCATGCGCAGGTGGAGAATGTGCTGAGGATATCCAAACTGGAGAAAAACCAATTGGACATCAGTAAGGACAGGGTTGACGTGCACGACATAATCAAAGACGCCATAAGCCACATGGAGCTGATTGCGCTGGATAGGGGAGGTTATATCCACACCAGCCTTAATGCGGAAAGGTCTGAAGTATTGGCAAATGCAATGCATTTTGAGAATGTCATTGTCAATATGCTGGACAATGCCATCAAATACTCTCCGGAGGCTCCAAGGGTCGATGTGGTTACCGAAGTTGCCAAGAACTATATTATAATTGAAATTAGAGACCAGGGTGCAGGTATGAGTAAAGCAGTAGTAAAGAAGGTCTTTGAAAAGTTTTACAGAGAACACACTGGAGATATACATAACGTAAAAGGCCATGGCTTAGGACTGGCCTATGTAAAGAAAATAGTAGACGATCACCAAGGGGAAGTTTATGCAGAGAGTGAAAAAGGAAAAGGAAGCACTTTCTACGTTAAACTACCTTTAATTTAATTTTTTATGGAAACAGCAGAAAAGAAGATTCTTTTAGTAGAAGATGATCCCAATTTCGGGATTGTCCTAAAAGACTATTTGTCAATGAATGATTTTGACGTTACGTTGGCAAAAAATGGCATGGAGGGATTCGAGAAATTTAAGAAGGATAGTTTTGACGTTTGTATTCTGGATGTGATGATGCCTTATAAAGATGGTTTTACCCTGGCCAAAGAAATACGAGAAAAGAATGAAAATGTCCCAATCGTCTTCCTGACCGCGAAAACAATGAAAGAGGATGTGCTTAAAGGATATAAGGCAGGGGCAGACGACTATCTCAATAAGCCTTTTGATTCTGAGGTACTGCTTATGAAATTGAAAGCGATACTTCAAAGAAAAGCTTCTAATACCCTGGCAGACAGTAAGCAATTCGAATTCAAAATTGGAAATTTCCACCTGAATTCAAAACTTCGATTTTTGAAATATAAGGACGAAGAGGCGATCAAGCTTTCGCCCAAAGAGAATGAATTATTGCGTCTCCTGGCCCTGCATGAGAACGATCTTATGCCCAGGGAATTGGCTTTGACCAAAATTTGGAGAGACGACAATTATTTTACTTCCAGAAGTATGGATGTATATATCGCGAAACTCAGGAAATACCTCAAGAGGGACGATACTGTGGAGATTTTGAATATACACGGTGAAGGTTTCAGGCTGGTTGTCAAGACCGAATCTTAAAACTGACACCAAAAAGAATTACTGAAGGCTTCCTTATGGGAAGCCTTTTTATTTGAACCCGCCCAAAGCTTCTTCAATTGCCAGGACGATCTCTTCTGGAGTCAATTTTATGGGCACATGGATCGCCCTGTCCGGGACTTCCAGTGCATTGAACTGAGATCGTAAAAGGCCTTTAGGCATAAAATGTCCCTTGCGGGCGTTAAGTCGTTCTTCAATTTCCTCGAAGCTACCCTCCAGGTAAATCCAGTGAACCCTGCCTTTCAGGGAATCCATCAGCATATCTCTATAGTGCGCTTTTAGCGCTGAGCAAGCGATTACTGCACCGGAACCGGAGTAGGATTTGGCCAGTTCATTCAATCGCCTCAACCAGCCTACGCGGTCCTCGTCCTTAAGTGGCGTACCTTTAGACATCTTGGCAATATTGGATTCCGGGTGAAAATCATCGCCGTCAAAAAAAGGTATATCCAGGCGCCGGGCAAGGAGTTCACCTACCGTGGACTTTCCGCAACCGGAAACCCCCATAAGGAAGAAAATTGCTTGGTCAGTTGTTTTCATGTGATACTTCAGTACTTCTTTGTTTAATGCGTTTTACAACCTCCTCGATCGGCGTTTCTGGCGTTACCCAGATCGTTTCTTTGTTCTTTCTAAACCAGGTAAGCTGCCTTTTGGCAAACCGTCTGGTGTTCTTTTTAATTTCCGAAACCGCTTCTTCAAGACTGATCGTACCCTCCAAATAATTAAAAAGCTCCTGGTAACCCACAGTCTGTAAGGCGTTCAGCCCTTTGTGTGGTAACAAAGCACGTACCTCCTCCAGCAGTCCCTGTGCCATCATTTGATCCACCCGCCGGTTAATCCTCTCGTAAACCACTTCCCTTTCCGCGTTCAGGCCAACAGAGATCGTGATAAATGGCCTTGGCGGTTTAGCTGTATTCAGGAAGGAAGAGTAAGCTTTTCCGCTGCCAATACAGACCTCCAGGGCCCGTATAAGACGGTGAGGATTTTCCCGGTCTACTTTGGCGTAGTACACGGGATCCATTTTTTCCAGTTGCTGTTGCAGAACGCTAATCCCTTCCTTTCGGTACTTTTCATTGAGATTAGTTCGTATCGCAGGATCTACCTCCGGAAATACGTCCAGGCCTTTGGTGATCGCATCGATATACAAACCACTACCCCCGGCCATTACCAGGAATTCTTTTTCCTGAAACCTGGCTTCTATAAGTTTTATAGCCTCCCTTTCAAAATCTCCGACCGAATAATTTTCAAAGATACTCTTGTGCTGTATGAAGTGGTGGCGGACAGCAGCCAATTCTTCCCGGGATGGTACAGCCGTGCCAATTCGCATTTCTTTGTAGAACTGACGTGAATCCGCAGAGATTATTTCTGTTTCAAACTGCTTTGCCAGGGCTATGGCCAGGCTGGTCTTACCTATGGCCGTAGGGCCTACAACTGAGATCAGAATTTTGGAGGGCATTATTTTTCACTCAGTTTATGCCCGCACTTACGGCAATATTTGGCATCTGCTCTCAAAACTTCGGATCCGCAGTCTGTACATGCTTCTCCATCGGCAAGTTTCGGTGGGGTAACCTGTCCCTTTTTTCGCTGAGCGGAATATTCTGCTGATACGATCCCCGTAGGAACGGCAATAATCCCGTACCCAATGATCATGATCAGGGTTGCGATTACCTGCCCAAAGCCGGTTTCCGGAGAGATATCTCCATATCCTACCGTTGTAAGGGTCACAATGGTCCAGTAAACACTGTGTGGAATACTGTTAAAACCGTGTTCCGGTCCTTCTACCAGATACATGATCGTACCCAGCAATACCGAAATAATGAGGACAAAAAATACGAACACAAAGATCTTAGTCCTGCTGGCTCTTAAGGCACGGAGCAGATTATTTGATTCACCCACAAAACGCACCAGTTTGAGTATCCTAAAGACCCTTAGCAACCTAAGCGCCCTGAAAGCGACGATATACTGAGAACCCACTACCAAATAAGAGAGGTATTTCGGAATGGTGGATAAGAGATCTATAACCCCAAAGAAGCTGAAAATATATTTGGACGGCCTGTTAATACAAATGATACGGAGTATGTATTCTATCGTAAAGAGTATGGTCACAATCCATTCCGATATGTTCAGAAAAGCGTGATACTTCACGTCTATCCTCGGAACGCTTTCAAGCATTACGATGATAATACTATAAACGATCACTACAAGCAATACAATGTCGAAGACCTTGCCAGCCGTGGTATGCGTTCCGTAAATTACCTCGTGAAGTTTTAATCTCCAGCCGCTATGTGGTACTTCTTTTTTCAATCCTTTTTACTCAGGGGAATGATTTTTAGAACCGTCCTTTTTTCCAGGTAGTTCACAATGATGTCAGTGGCTATAGAATTCCCTTCCATGGGAGTAATAATTGATTCTAAGATATGAATATTATTTATTTGATGGTTCAGATCAAAGAATCCGAGTCCTTTAAAGTGCCCCTCTTTTACCAAAATCGCGCTTCTTTCCCCCTCGGTCCTCCCGCGGTCTACGATAAGCAGATCTTCCTCGGGAAGCCGCTGATCAGCGCTTTTGTCAACATGCTGATGATCGTTTAGTGAAGTGCCCGGAACAAAATTGTACTTGGGCCTGTTCCTCAGCAGTTCTTCGTTTTCTTTGAGTAAGGCAACAAGTTCACTTCCGGTGAGTTCATAGGTTACCTTCTTGGTATCTTTTTGAAGTTGTCTTGCCCGGTCACCGCTTTTGATGAAATGCTGATTCACTCTTTTCTTCATATTCCGGCTCTTTCCCAGGAAGATGATGTCACCATCCTTATTATGCATGTAGTACACACCTGTTTCGGAAGGGGTGCTCTCCACAATGTCGAGTTGCCTTGCTGACAATTCACCCAGGGTTTCATCCCGGACAACCTCCCTGATGATACTTTTCTGAATGTCTTTGGATAGCAGTACTTTGAACAACTTCAGTGTGGCTATGGCATCTCCATCGGCGCGATGACGATCGCTTACGGCTATGCCCAGAGAACGCACCAGTTTTCCCAAACTGTGGGATTCTGCTTCCGGAATGAGCTTTTGGGACAGGGATACCGTACAGATGGTCTTTCTTTCATAATTGTACCCCAGTCTCCTGAATTCAGTCCTCAGTATGCGATAATCAAATTGAGCATTATGAGCCACCAGAACCGCATCCTGGGTGATCTCCACTATGCGTTTGGCTACCTCATGGAATTTAGGCGCGGATCTTAGCATTTTCTTGTTAATACCGGTAAGATTAACGACAAAAGGCTGGATCTCTCTTTCCGGGTTTACAAGGCTGACAAATTTATCCACGACGTGGTGGCCGTCAAAGCGGTGGATGGCGATCTCAGTGATCCCTTCTTCGTCGTATTTCCCTCCGGTAGTCTCTATGTCAAGTACGGCGTACATCAATTCTTTGTGTTTGAATAACTCCCTGCAAGCGGCATAAACTATGGGTAGTTCCTGGCACCAAAGATAGCACTTCCTATGCGTACCATATTGCTGCCCTGTTCAATCGCTATTTCGTAATCTCCGCTCATTCCCATAGAGAGTATGCTAAAACCAGGCCTTCTCGTCTTGCAATACTCAAAGAGTGAACTCAAAAACGCGAATTCTTTTCTTACTTGTTCCATATCCGGGGTAAAGGTGGCCATCCCCATAAGCCCGACCAGCTTTACGTGTTCCAATCCGTCCAACTCCAGTATCTCATCCAATTCTTCACGGTTCAATCCGAATTTAGAACTTTCCATGGCAATGTGCATCTGTAGCAGGCAAGGTATTACCCGCTGATACTTTTTACCCTGTTTATCAATTTCCCTAAGCAGTTTCAGGCTATCCACTCCGTGAATGAGGGTTACAAACGGAGCCAGGTATTTTACCTTATTGCGTTGCAAATGGCCAATCATATGCCATTCTATGTCATTGGGTAGCTCCTCCTGTTTCCGGACAAGTTCCTGAACCTTGTTCTCCCCGAAAACCCGCTGGCCCGCGTCATAAGCCTGCATTATCTCCTGATTGGACTTGGTTTTGGATACGGCCACCAGCTCCACATGATCCGGTAGCCTGGATCTTACCATTTTGAGGTTATCACTTATTGTCATAGTCCTTTATCCATTTAAAACGCCTGTTACCAAAGAGGTTTAGCTCTTTTTAGCTGCATTGATCCCCCTTGTAGTTACAGTTCATATATAGCCATTCCGCTTCTTAACTTTGGTTCGATATAGGTGCTTTTGGGCGGCATAACCAGGCCTTCGTCCGCAATTGCCTTGATCTCGTCCACAGTGATTGGCACCAGGCCAAAACCCACGGAAAAATTACCGGCATCTATCTCGTCCTTCATACGTATCACATTGTGTTTGCCAAAACCGTATTGAATGCGCTGATCGTTTCTCAGGTCTTTGATACCCAATATGGGCTCCAGCACTGTTTTAAAGAGGATCTGTGTATCCAGCTCACTCAGGGCGTCCGTGAATTCATAGATCTTCCTTCTTAGAAAAAGGGAATAGAATTCCCCGTCCAGGTACATGCTGAAATGGTGTTTCTTTGTAGGCTTATACAGGGAACTTCCTTTATTGGTAATCCTGAAGTATTCATCCAACTGCATTAGAAAGGCTTCTTTGGAAAGCCCATTCAGATCCTTTACCATCCGATTGAATTCAAAGATCCTGATCTCTGATTCCGGAATGAGGTAACTCATAAAGAAGTTGTAGGGTTCTGTTCCCCGGTGTTCCGGGTTTTTTGCTTGCATCCGCTTTGCCAGCAGGTCTGAGGAGGCACTTCTGTGATGGCCGTCAGCTATATAAAGGTTGGACATATCCTCGAATGCGGCCTCCAGACCCGATACGGTATCCTGCTCGTTGATCAGCCACAATCTGTGGGTAATGCCATCCGGCGTTGTAAATTCATATTCGGGATACTTTTCAGACTCTTTGGCGATGACCGAGGCAATTTGTGGGTTGTCCTCGTAAGTCATAAGCACAGGTTCCGCGTTGAACTTCACGGTTTCCAGGTAATCCGCGAATAGTTCCTCCCGCTTCTTTAGGGTGGCCTCGTGCTTTTTGATCACTCCCTGCCTGTAATCGTCAACACTGGTGGCGCAAAATAGCCCTGACGCCTTCAAACTGCCTTTTTCTACCTGGTAAAGATAAAAGCATCGCATGGCGTCTTTCATCAGTATGTTATCCTCCAAAAACTCCAGGTATCGGTTGTAAACCAGTTTAAAGCGTTTTGGTCCGCTAACTTTCTTGTCGAATTTAAATCCGGGATTGATGATATGTAAAAAAGAAAAGGGATTGAACTGCAGTTTGGCATCTCTTTCCTTTCTGCTGTACTCCTCATAAGACCGGGTCACCACAAAAGGAGCCTTATCTCTGGTGGGCCGTATAGCCCTGAAAGGTTTGACAATCGCCATAGCTTATTCGCTGAATTGAGCCGCTACCTTTTCCGCCTTGGAAGAGCCGGAGTAATCGTAAAAGCCTTCTCCGGTCTTTACCCCCAGTTTTCCGGCAGCTACCATATTGACCAACAGTGGGCAGGGGGCATATTTAGGATCTTTAAATCCATCGAACATAACATTCAAAATAGAGAGGCAAACATCAAGCCCGATGAAATCAGCCAATTGTAACGGACCCATAGGATGAGCCATGCCCAGTTTCATCACAGTATCGATCTCGGCTACACCGGCTACGCCATGGAACAGGGTCTCCATGGCCTCATTGATCATGGGCATTAAAATACGGTTGGCCACAAAACCAGGGTAATCATTTACCTCAGTCGGGGTCTTTCCCAGTTTGCGGGAAAGTTCCATAATTCGATTCGTCACCTCGTCAGAAGTACTGTAACCTCTTATGATCTCCACCAGCTTCATAATAGGTACCGGATTCATAAAGTGCATGCCAATGACCTGTTCAGGACGCGAAGTGGCTGCTGCGATCTGTGTAATGGAAATAGAGGAGGTATTAGTCGCGAGAATACAGTCCTTAGGGCATAAGGTGTCTAAATTGCTGAATATCTGCAATTTGAGCTCAGTGTTTTCAGTAGCGGCTTCAACCACAAGATCTGCCTTCTCAACTCCGGCAGACATATCGGTAAAGGTGCTGAGGTTTTGTAAAGTAGACTCCTTGTCCTGAGCGCTTATGCGCTCTTTGGCCAACATGCGATCCAGATTTTTTTCAATGGTCTGAACGCCTTTTTCCAGGGCCTTCTCAGAAATGTCGACTAAGTTTACCCGGAACCCGCTTTGAGCGAATACATGGGCTATTCCATTACCCATGGTTCCCGCACCTATTACTGCAATTTGCTTCATATATTATTTGTTCTAAGAGTTAGGTTAGTGTCCGATCAGAGGCCTCAGAATGAGCTAATGATCTCTAATGCGACCCTCAGCGCCCTGGTACCATCTTCCAGGCTTACCAGAGGTTCGGTATCTTTTTCTATGGCCTCTGCAAAGGTCTCCAATTCGTCCAGAATAGCATTGTTGAGATTGATCTCAGGATTCTCAAAATAGATCTGCTTGCGCACTCCTTCGGCATTTTGCAAAACCATGTCGAACTCCCCTGGATTTTCAGGAGCGTCTTTCATCTTGACCACTTCTACCTTCTTCTCCAGGAAATCCACCGAAATGTAGGCATCTCGCTGAAAGAACCTGGATTTACGCATATTTTTTAACGAGATCCTGCTTGCTGTAAGATTGGCCACACAGCCATTTTCAAATGCTATCCTGGCGTTGGCAATATCCGGGGAGTTACTGATTACCGAGACTCCGCTTGCACTTATTTGCTTTACCTCAGAAGGCACCACGCTCAGTATGGCATCTATATCGTGTATCATCAGGTCCAGGACAACCGGTACATCCGTGCCCCTTGGGTTAAATTCAGCCAGCCTGTGAGTTTCTATGAACATGGGGTTCTCAATAGCTTCCCTTACCGCCAAAAAAGCTGGATTAAATCGTTCTACATGTCCAACCTGCCCTTTTACCCCGTATTTTTTCTGAAGGGAGAGTAGTGCTTCTGCCTCTTCCAGGGTATTGGTTATAGGTTTTTCAAGGAATACGTGCTTTCCCTTTTCCATGGCCCTTTTGGCACAGTCAAAATGCGAAAGGGTAGGAGTAACCACATCAATTACATCTACAGCGTCTATAAGCGTGTTGATGTTGTCAAAGTAGGTATATCCGAATTCTTTGGAGACCGCTGAACCATTGATGGCATCGGCATCGTAAAAGCCAATTAGCTCATATTTAGCAGATTCATTCAGTAATCGAAGATGTATTTTTCCCAAATGCCCGGCACCTAATACGCCAACTTTTAGCATGCTTTGAATTTTTGCCAAAAATAAACATAGTTTGTGAGTTACAATCACATCGTTATAAAAGATTAACTGCCAATTCCAATCTTGGCCTCCAATCAAATACGGAAAACAATTTCTTGATCAGGACGAGAATTTATACTTCCTTCTTCAGTGAAACTTTCCTAATTTTACGGATAAAACCAAACCTTTGCAAGATACTTTGAAACATAGGGGAATGCGCAATAAGCTGGTTGATACCGTGGCCGGAAAAGGTATCAAGAGTAAAGCTGTGCTGGAAGCGCTCAGGGCGGTACCCCGACACCTTTTTATGGACAGTGGGTTTGAAAGCCATGCCTACCAGGACAAAGCATTTCCTATTGCCGCCGGGCAAACCATTTCACAACCTTTTACAGTAGCTTACCAATCGGAGTTGTTAGACGTTCAAAAGAATGATAAGATCCTGGAAATAGGTACCGGAAGTGGTTACCAGACAGCCGTTCTTCTTGAACTTAAGGCCAGGGTATATACCATTGAAAGACAACTGGAACTATTCAAAAAGGTCAAACTCTTTTTCCAAAAAATGGGATATCGTCCCAAGAAATTGATCTTTGGTGATGGATACAAAGGACTTCCCGAAGAAGCTCCTTTCGACGGGATCATTGTTACCGCCGGAGCCCCTGAAGTACCCAAAGCTCTGCTATCACAGCTCAAGGTTGGCGGGCGCCTTGTGATCCCGGTAGGGCAGGACGAACAGCAAATGACCCTGATTATACGTAAGTCTGATAAAGAATTTGAACGGAAAACCTATGGTGCTTTCCGTTTCGTACCGCTACTGGAAGACAAGAATTAGCGCATTGGGCAGGACTTCCTGATCCCTAGTTGTTGAAGTTCTTTTTGATCCTGTCCAGGTTCCTTTTGTTATCCCTGTCTTTGATCGTTTCACGTTTGTCGTAAAGCTTCTTACCCCGGGCTAGAGCTATCTTCATTTTGGCCAAACCGCGTTCGTTGATGAAGAGGTTCAGAGGAACGATGGTATTGCCTGAGGTCTTTACTTCTTTTCTGAGCTTTCGCAATTCCTGCTTGTTCAGCAATAATTTACGTTCCGCTTTTGGTCTGTGGTTAAAGTGAGAAGCATGGCTATACTCCTCTACGTGCATATTGATCACGAAAAGCTCCCCCGCCTCGTTGAATTCGCAGAAACTTTCGGTGATAGAGGCCTTCCCCAGCCGTATGGACTTGATTTCCGTACCTGAAAGTACCAATCCTGCAATATAAGTGTCCAGTAATTCATACTCAAACCGGGCTTTTTTATTTTTTATGTTGATGTTCTTCTGCATAAAGGCACAAAGGTGCGTATTTTTTTGTTAGTACTTTTGGAAAATATGCCGATTTCAATCGGGATTTGTAAAGAATTGGCCAATTTTACGATTATAAAAGAAACGACAGCAACATGAGATATTACCTGCTATTGGCCGTTTTGGTCACAGCTTTTGGATGCCGCAATGAACCTAAAGAACCTGTCGCACAGGAGATCATAGACAAGGCTATCGAGGTTTCCGGGGGCCCTCTTTATACCAGCAGTAACTTTTCTTTCGAGTTCCGCGATCGCAAATACACCCTGGAAAGGGATAAGGAAAAAATACTAAAGCGGATCACTCTGACAGATTCATCAGAGATCACAGACATCAAAGAACCCAGGCGTTTCAGGCGTTTGATAAACGGAGAAGAGGTTCAGGTGGTAGATTCCATGGCTCGTAAATATGCCAACTCCGTGAATTCTGTCCATTACTTTGCCTACCTTCCCTATGGCCTGAATGACCCGGCTGTAAACAAAAAATACCTGGGCGAGGAAGATCTAAAAGGTCAGAGCTACTACAAAGTGGAAGTCACTTTTGATCAGCAGGGGGGAGGTGACGATTTTGAAGACACCTATATCTATTGGTTCAATAAACAAACGTTCAAACCGGATTATCTGGCTTATGATTATCATACGGATGGTGGCGGCATGCGTTTTAGGGAAGCATTTAACGAGCGCTATGTGGGAGGAATTCGATTTGTGGATTACAACAACTACAAGCCTGAGTCTAAAGACATAGCACTGACAAGCATAGGTAAACTCTTCGAAGAAGACAAACTGGAGTTACTCTCCAAGGTTGAACTGGATAATGTGGTAGTTAATCCGGGCAATTACAATTGAAATTCAGCTTGGTACAACTTGTCTGATTTCCAACAACCTGCACTATAAAAAGGCTGCCGTTATCCCGGTCGTCCATACTGCCAAATCGCTCTTCTCCCAGCATTTTATTGACAAAATCCGGAGTAGTATTGCTGTGCCCGACCACGAGGACGTCTTTGCCAAGATTGTCCGCCTTAAATTGGGCAATATCAACCTCACCCGGACTGTAATACTGTACGGTAATGTCTTGCTTAACAGCCGATGGGGCAGCGGTCATTGAAGTTCTTTCGTAATCGGTGGTATAGATAGCATCCAGGGAAACATCGTTCAGGATCTCCGCCCAGTGCATCGCCCGTCCAAGTCCCTTCTGATTCAATTCAGGGTCAATGTCATCGGAATTGCTTCGGTCCTTTTCCGCGTGACGAATGAAATAGAAGGTTGAAACTTCTTGACTTTCAATGGTTTCCGAAGCCTTGTTTTCATCCTTACAAGCTATAAGAGTTATTAAAAAAAAAGCGAAGATTAGCAGATGATTAGTTTTCATAATTGATTGGATTGCATAAATTTGTCAGCTTGCTATTATTTAACTGATATTCAGTAAAAATAGTATTTAAAACCCAATGTTTTTACATTGCCATGACCAAACGTCAACTTGCACTTTTTGCGTTATTTATCGGTCTATTCGTCAGGTCTCAGGAGGTAGAGTTACCTCCGGATTTCAGGCAACTCAACCTTGTGGAATTTAACTCCAGCCTGTTGAATCCGGTATTTTCTCTGGATCGAAACAGTCCGGAGTCGGTGGCCCTGTGGACCCGATGGCAATGGCAAACCGTTGATGGAGATCCCACAACCCTCTTTTTGAATTACACACGGCAGCTCAATGCGGTTTCCAGTGTGGGAGCAGGTTTTTTACAGCACAATACCGGCGTCTTTTTGCTTACAGGAGGAGCCCTCAATTACGCTCGTAGTTTTGACCTTCCTTCCGACATGAAGATCGTACTGGGTCTGAATGTTCTGGGATATCAGCGGGAACTCGCGGCGGATCCCTTCGACCCGAATATCCAGGTGCTTCCGGGACTGGCAGAAAGCAATGATTTTATTCTTCAGGCTGCTCCGGGGGTGCAGTTCCAATATCAGCGATTCCGGATCGGCTTTGTAGGTGAAAACCTTTTGGAATACAATTTCAACAACAGTAGAACTGAATCTTCCTCAGATGAAAAGGTGTATGTGGGTTTGATGAGCTACAATTTTCCAGTTACCATCTTTGGATCTACGGATGAGTCTTTTATCCAGCCTACGGTATATCTGAAATCCCTTCCCGGTCTTGATGATCAATTCGGGTTCACGGCCCTTTTCTCGACACCTAAATTCTGGGCCCAAACGGGATACAACAACTTTTATGGGATTTCCGCCGGGGCAGGCGGACGCTTCTTTAAGAACTGGTCCATTGGAGCTTTGATGGAGTTTGGTACCAGCAGTGATCTGGAAGGGCAGGATCCTACATTTGAGTTCGTAACAGCTTATACTTTCGGACCAAAGGCCATCGAAAGAAGGCTGGTGGAAAATGATGAGGAAACCGAAGAAGAACTTGCCGCGGAAACTGAAGATGAGCAAGAGAAACAAGAGCAGGAGCTGGCCAAAGCAGAAGCCCTGGCCCAGGAGGCAGCTCAGAAAAGACAGGATTCCATAAACCAGGTTAGGGAAGCAGAGGCCCTGGCTGAGACGCAACGTTTGCAACAACAAAGAACCGATTCCATTGCAAGGTCCGAAAGGGAATCCGCGCTGGAGGCGGAGCGACTAAAACAACAGCAAACCTTAGATTCCATTGAAAATGCAAGAAGGCATGAGGCCCTTGCTGCGGCACAAAGAGAACGAGAAGAACGCCGGCAGGATTCAATAAATGCTGTGCGCAGGCAGGAAGCCCTGGCTGCGGCCCGGAAAGAACGAGAAGATCGCAGGAGAGATTCAATAGCCGCCGTTCGTGAGCAGGAAGCCATAGTAGCGGCCCGGAAGAAACGTCAAGATCGAAGGAGAGACTCCATAGCCGCTGTTCGCGAGCAGGAAGCCATAGCCTCAGCCCGTAAAGAACGGGAAGACCGTAGAAGAGATTCAATAGCCGCGGTTCGACAACAGGAAGCGCTGGCGGAGGCCAGAAGGGTGCAGGAACAAAAAAGACAGGACTCTATCCAGGCTGCAAAACTGGCAGAAGCAGAAAAAGAGGAGGTAAAACCAAAAGCCGGTGAAAAATACGAAGAGGTGGCAAACGCTGATGGCCTGCAACCAGGGTATTACCTGATAGCCAATGTCTTCGGAACCAAAAAATACTTTGAACGCTTTATGAAGACCCTTTCCGATCAGGGACTTGAGCCCAAGTCGTTCTACAGAAGTCTCAATAAATACAATTACGTTTACTTAAGGCGTTACAACACCATCGGAGAGGCAAGAAGGGCCAGGGACAGCAAATTTGGCGGAAGATATCCGGACAAGACCTGGATCTTCAGGGTAGTGGGCGACTAAAGGCCTATTTCTGTATTTCCTTACTGATCAGCAAATTCAAATAGGTAACAGTATTAAGCAGGTACTTACGGTCGTCGGTAATGGTCGCCATTGAAACAGCCCCCTGTAGCATTGTGTAAAGCTGTTTTGCAAATTGAAGTGGTGTAACCGGTAATCTAAGTTCTCCTTTGTTGATACCATCTTCCAGAACCAGGGCTATCTTCCCTTCAATATCTTTTACGGTTTCACGTACGGCAGCCGCCAGCAGCGGATTGTTATACTTACCATCTACCCCTACATTCAGGACAGGGCAGCCTCCCATCTCCTGGACAAATTCGTCATAGTTGCGATAAAAATCCGTCAGGGAATACAATTTCTGAAGTGCGTTTCCCTCATTGTCAAGCTGCTCTTCAATAGCCAGAAGCAATCGCTTGCTGTTGAATTCAAAAGCAGCCAGGGCCAATGCCTCCTTATTCTCAAAATTGCCGTAAAGAGCCCCTTTGGTAAGTCCGGTAGCTTCCGTGAGATCACTCATACTGGTGCCAACGTAACCGTGCTTGTTAAAAATCGGTGCAACGGTTTCGATGATATAAGCGGTGGTTCTCTCGGCTTTGGTGGACATAGAAGTGCTATTTTTTACGAATATAAAAAAACTAAGTGCTGCATAGAATAGGTTTTATAAAAAAAGCATGTCCAGAGGACTATACCCCGGACATGCTTTTAATAGTCATGAATAATTTTGCTTATCCTACGAGCTCAGACTGATTTCTAAAGACCAGTTCATCATCAAATGAATCGATCAAAACAATACTGTCTGCCGTGATACGGCCGCTTAATAGTTCCTTGGACAGTTTGTTCAACACCTCTTTCTGTATTACCCGCTTAATAGGCCTTGCCCCGTATTGAGGGTCAAATCCTTTTTTGGCAAGATAGCTCACGGCTTCGTCTGTGGCATCTATAGTGATATGCTGCTTGGCCACCATCTTCTTGAGCTGTTCCAGTTGCAGGCCGACGATCTTGGTGATGTTCTCCTGGCTGAGCGGAGTAAACATGATGATATCGTCTATCCTGTTCAGGAATTCCGGACGTATGGTCTTGCGCAACAGGCCGAGCACTTCCACCCGGGCTGCTTCTGTAGCGCTGTGAATATCATTGCTGTCCTCGAACTTTTCCTGAATGATATGGCTGCCCATATTACTGGTCATGATAATGATGGTGTTCTTAAAATCTGCCACCCTTCCCTTATTGTCCGTTAGCCTGCCTTCATCCAGTACCTGAAGCAGCACATTGAAAGTATCCGGATGCGCCTTTTCAATTTCGTCCAGCAGTACTACGGAATAGGGCTTTCTTCGGACGGCTTCGGTTAACTGTCCTCCTTCGTCGTAGCCGACATATCCGGGAGGGGCTCCCACCAGCCTGCTGACTGAATGCCTTTCCTGGTATTCGCTCATATCAATTCGGGTAATGGCGTTGTCATCGTCAAAGAGGAAGGCTGCTAGCGTTTTGGCCAACTCTGTTTTTCCCACTCCTGTTGTACCCAGGAACATAAAGGAACCTATAGGGCGTTTGGCATCCTGTAAACCTGCCCTGCTGCGCCTTATGGCATCAGAAACGGCCTCAATGGCTTCTTCCTGGCCTACTACCCGTTTGTGCAGTACTTCTTCTAACTGAAGTAGCTTTTCGCGCTCGCTTTGCAGCATTTTGGTAACAGGGATACCGGTCCATTTAGCGACAACCTCTGCGATATCCTCATTGGTAACCTCTTCTTTGATGAGGGTGCCGGCTTCCTGCTGCTTCAACAGTTCTTTCTGAAGCTTATCCAGGCTTTCCTGGGCTTCCTTGATCTTGCCGTACCTCAACTCGGCCACCTTTCCATAATCTCCGCTGCGTTCAGCTCTCTCGGCTTCCAACTTGTAATTCTCAATGTCCAGTTTCGTTTTCTGGATATTGTCCACAACGGTTTTTTCACTTTCCCATTTGGCAAAGATCTCGTTTCGCTCTTCTTTAATATTCGCCAGATCAACGTTCAATAGTTTTAGCTTAGCCTTGTCATCCTCCCGTTTAATGGCCTCAATTTCGATCTCAAGCTGCATGATCTTCCTGTCCAGAGCATCGAGTTCCTCTGGTTTGGAGTTGATCTCCATCCTCAGTTTAGAGGCGGCCTCGTCCATAAGGTCAATGGCCTTGTCCGGAAGGAAGCGGTTTGTAATGTACCTTTGAGAAAGCTCTACCGCCGCGATTACAGCTTCATCCTTGATACGCACTTTATGATGTGCTTCGTATTTTTCCTTTAATCCCCTTAGAATGGAGATTGCGCTCTCTGTATCGGGCTCATCCACCACAACTTTTTGGAAACGCCTTTCCAGGGCTTTGTCCTTTTCAAAATACTTTTGATACTCATCCAGGGTAGTTGCTCCAATAGCCCTTAGTTCACCTCTGGCCAGGGCGGGTTTCAATATATTAGCGGCATCCATGGCCCCCTGGCCACCGCCGGCACCTACAAGGGTGTGAATTTCATCAATAAAAAGAACAATGCTACCATCTGCCGAAGTAACTTCCTTGATCACAGCTTTTAAACGCTCTTCAAATTCTCCTTTGTATTTCGCTCCGGCAATAAGCGCACCCATATCCAGGGAATAAATGACCTTATCCTTTAGGTTCTCAGGGACATCACCCTGAATGATCCGGTGTGCCAGGCCTTCGGCTATGGCAGTTTTACCGGTCCCCGGCTCCCCGACCAACATGGGGTTGTTCTTGGTACGCCTGGATAGTATTTGAAGCATTCTCCTGATCTCTTCGTCCCGTCCTATCACAGGGTCCAGTTTCCCGCTATCCGCTAATTCATTGAGGTTCCTGGCGTATTTGTTCAGTGAATTATAGGTCTCCTCCGCGCTCTGAGAGGTAACTTTACCGCCTTTGCGTAGCTCCTCTATGGCCGATTTCAGATCCTTTTCATTCACACCCTGATCTTTGAGAATTTGGCCAATTTTACTTTTGGATTTGAATACCGCGTATAACAAATGCTCAATGGCAACGTACTCGTCCTCCATCTTCTTGGCGATCACACTGGCTTCGTTCAGGGTTTTACCGGCTTCCCCGGACAGCATTAATTGCCCTCCGGAAACTTTTGGGAAGCTTTCCAGTTCTTTTTCCAGGATCTGAGACACCAGATTGCTGTTGACATTGAGCTTCTTCAGAATAAAGGGCAGTACATTTTCATCTACTTCTGATATCGCCTTGTAGAGATGCTCATTCTCAATCTGCTGGTGCTCCATACTCTGGGCAATTATCTGCGCCTGCTGTATGGCCTCCTGCGATTTTATGGTGAAATTATTTATATTCATATCAAATGCTTTTTCAGTTTACCGTACTTTTGATTGGTAATCAGCAAGAATCCTACCAACGGAATCAGCCAGACAAAATGTCGGAAAAATCATCAAAAATAGAGACATTTCGGCAGTTGTAAGTATTTTGAAAGCTTGCGACTATTAACTCATAATTTAAATACTTATATGGGTTTATTGGATAGTTTATTCGGAAAAAAGAATGGGGTGCTTCAGGAGCAAAGGAAGGCGCTTCCCTGGGTTGCACTTACTTCAACTGCTCAGTTAGAAGATATTGTGGAACGGTCTGAACAAAGGCCGCAAGTGATCTTTAAGCACTCAACCACCTGCGGAATAAGCAGAATGGTGCTACAGATGTTCACTAATGATTATGACCTTTCCGAGAACTCGGTTGATCTGTACTATCTGGACCTTCATCAATACCGCGAAGTCTCAAACCAAACAGCAATGCAGTTTGGTGTAATGCATCAATCTCCACAGCTTATTGTAATCAAGAATGGCGATGTTGTCGTCCACGAATCACATGGAGCGATTACGGACATAGACCTTTCAGACTACCTATAAAAAACCCCGACGGTTCTGTCAGGGTCTTTATTATTAATTGAAGTTCTTAGTTGAACTTATGTCGTATTATGATGTCTTTCAGCCGGGCTTTCAGATCCTCACCCGCATCGTAAACCATTTGTTCATTGCTGGGGAAGGGTACTGCCCTCAGCGTTAACAGGTTTACCAGGTTGCTTTCCAATGCCCTTTTGTCTCCGTCGTAATTCGCGTACACGTGCTCAAAGACAAACTCACTGGAAATAGGATAGGAGTTTACAGCCTGCTTGGTCTGTAGATCAATGTATCTCACATTACCGGTTACCTGTGCGGCTTTGTGTTGGGTAAACTGATAGAAGTTACACCTTACCGTCTTCAACCGGTCTACTTTGATCTCATTTCCTAAACTATCTTTCACAAGATTACCATTTGCATCCTCAAGATAGGTATAACCATCCTTGATCTGTTTCTCCTTGATGATCTGTTGTTCGCTTATCTGCTCCGGTGAAATTAGAATATCCCTGAATGCAACCTGCATTTCATAGTCGTATTTCACGTTTTTGAGTGGATTCGCATGATATTGGGTCCAAAGATCGTTCAGTCCAAAGGTGTTGAAGTTCAGTAACTCATCTTCCAAACGCTCAGGAATGATCTGCTCCGTGTCATTGATAACATGTACCCTTACATAGTCAAGGCCTTTCTCATAAGCCTCTTCCATCTTTAGCTTAGTGTCAGAATAACCGGGATTGATCTCATCCAGGTACTTAAAATCATCATATGCTCTGCGGTAATCCTGCTTGTAGGTCGCATTGGTCAACAGATCATTGGCGTTGGCATAGAGGTAATCCGAAAGCTCTGTTTTAGCAGCAAGTATATCATTGTCGTAGTTCCTGAAGTCGAAATACGCGTCCCTACCTTCATCGTAGATCCTTAAAGGCAGCAAAGGCCTGATACGTTGCTGAATGGATTTCAAATGGCTGTAACCTTTGAAGATCGCTTCAAGGTTGGCGGGATTTCCTTCCTTTTGGAGAAATGCTATATGCTGTAACTCCCGTTCCGCGTTTTTTTGAAAGGCTTCTTCCAGCAACAAAATATAGCGCTGGTGTCCCTTTTTTGTTTTGTTTTCCGACAGGTTTTTTAGGGCCTTAGAGATTGCCTGGTTGTAGTTCCCTGTATTAATGGCCTCCTGGGTTCTTTTAACCCCTCCACAGGAGATCAAAAAAACCATAACTGTACAAATAAGTAATGCTTTTTTCATGGCTATTCAATTTATGATTTGGTTGGGTAGGTTCAATTGCTGTGCCAAAACCGACCTAAATCATAACGCAAAACGATAATGTATCGTATAAATCCGATGAAATCCGCAAATTGCTATGTATAAAGAATGCCCTATTGAATGGCGGGAAGTAACCTGGTACTGACCTCACCAAAGCCTATGCGTACCCCGTTTTTTTCGCAGTAGCCCTTAAGGGTTACCGTATCATTATCCGCGATGGAAGTCCGGGTTTCGCCATTGCTGAGTGCTACAGGTTTGGTTCCCTGCCAGGCCAGTTCCAGCATAGAACCGTAAGAATCCGGAGTGGGCCCGGAAATGGTTCCGCTACCCATCATATCACCACTGTTAATTTTGCAGCCATTAACGGTGTGATGGGCCAGTTGCTGCGCCATGGTCCAGTACATATATTTAAAGTTGGAGCGGGAAACCGTGGTTGGCTCTCCATTTTCAGGGGTGATGGCGACCTCCAGGTGAATGTCGAAGCTCTTATCTCCATTTTGCCGCAGATAGGGCAGGGGAGCTGGGTCTTGTGCAGGGCTGGCCGTCCTAAAAGGTTCCAGAGCGTCCATAGTCACGATCCAGGCCGAAATAGAACTTGCGAAATTCTTTGCAAGGAAAGGCCCTAGTGGCACGTATTCCCATTTTTGAATGTCCCTTGCACTCCAGTCGTTAAACAATACCAGACCAAAAATGTAGTCTTCTGCCTCCTCAACGGATATTGGATCGCCCAAGACATTGGCATCTGTGGTAATAAAGGCCATTTCCAGTTCGAAATCCACAATTTTCGAAGGGCCGAAAACCGGCTCTGAAGCCCCCTTGGGAAGCGTTTGGCCTTTTGGCCTCCGTATTGGAGTGCCACTTGGGATTATGGTTGAACTCCTGCCGTGATAACCCACGGGGATATGCAGCCAGTTGGGAAGTAAGGCGTTTTCAGGATCCCTGAACATCTTTCCTACATTGGTAGCGTGCTCCTTGCTGGAATAGAAATCAGTGTAATCCCCGATTTGCACCGGAAGCTGCATTTCTATTTCATCCAGGGTGAACAATACTATTTTGCGGTGTTCTTCATGATCTCTCAGGGCCGGGTTGGAGCTTTCGAACAGCTCGCTAATGCGGTTTCGGACCAGTCGCCAGGTCTTTTTGCCATCGGAGATAAAGTCGTTCAGGCTGTCTTGTAGAAAAATATCATCCGTCAGCGGAATTCCCTCGAAATACCCCAGTTGATGAAGTGCTCCCAAATCAATAGCGTGATCGCCAATGCGGGTGCCTATTGTTATGATATCATCCCTGGTCAGAAAAACGCCAAATGGAATGTTCTGTATCGGAAAATCTGAGTCTTTCGGTACATTTAACCAGGAAGTTCTGGAAGGATCATTTGTTTTATGAGGCATGTTCGGATTGTTAATTTTTCTTTGATAAATTCCTGATCAAATATATTATTTTCTTCTTATTAACGGGTGGCAATTTGTACTTTTACGCCTCATTTAACAGAAACAAAAAATCATGCAAAGAGACCAGCAAATTTTTGATCTGATCGAAGCGGAAAAAACCAGACAGCTCGATGGTATAGAACTAATTGCCTCTGAGAATTTTACCAGCCCGCAGGTTATGGAAGCCGCGGGGTCGGTGCTTACCAACAAATACGCTGAGGGCTATCCCGGAAAGCGCTATTACGGAGGTTGTGAGGTGGTGGATCAGGTAGAGCAGCTGGCCATAGACCGGGCAAAGGAGCTTTTCGGCGCGGTTTACGCCAATGTGCAACCACATTCCGGCTCCCAGGCCAATGCGGCTGTGTATCACGCCTGCCTGCAGCCCGGAGATACCATATTGGGCTTCGATCTATCCCATGGTGGGCATCTTACGCATGGTTCCCCGGTAAATTTTTCCGGGAAGTTATATCGCCCGGTTTTTTACGGTGTTGATGAAGAGACCGGAGTGCTCAATTACGACAAGATCCAGGAAATTGCCACCAAAGAACGCCCAAAGCTGATCATTGCAGGTGCTTCTGCCTACTCCCGGGATATGGACTTTGCTAAATTCAGGGAGATTGCCGATAGTGTGGACGCCTTTTTGCTGGCTGATATCGCGCATCCGGCTGGTCTTATTGCCAAGGGGATACTGAATGATCCCATTCCACATTGCCATTTTGTAACTACGACTACCCATAAGACCCTTAGAGGCCCGCGGGGCGGTCTCATCCTGATGGGACAGGATTTTGACAACCCTTTTGGGATTCGTCTCAAGAACGGAAACCTTCGAAAAATGTCTGCACTTATAAACCTGGCGGTATTCCCCGGTAACCAGGGAGGGCCCTTAGAGCATATCATTGCAGCTAAGGCTATCGCATTTGGCGAAGCCCTGTCCGATGAGTTTCTGCATTATATGCTACAGGTTAAAAAGAACGCCGCAGCCATGGCCGCAGCATTTGTAGAAAGAGATTACAAGATCATCTCCGGTGGTACGGATAACCATATGATGCTGATAGACCTGAGAAATAAAGGGGTTACCGGGAAAGATGCAGAAAATGCACTGGTTAAAGCGGATATCACCGCTAACAAGAATATGGTACCCTTTGATGATAAATCGCCTTTTGTTACTTCAGGAATCCGATTCGGAACGGCCGCGATCACGACCAGGGGATTGAAAGAGGATGATATGGGCACTATCGTTTCTTATATTGACGAGGTACTCAGCGCACCGGAAGATGAAGGGGTGGCAGAAGAAGTTCGTAAAAAAGTAAATGCACTAATGGCGGGTAGGCCGCTCTTTGCAGGATAGTTACAATGCCGTCAATGGAAAACCAATAGCCCTATTTATCGGTTTTCCATTATATCTAATGATTGAGCAGATATAGATCGCCTGAAACAATAGATTTGTTGCTCAGATCATAGATTACGGCATCATCTTCTGAGTCAAAATATAAGCCCCAGAATCCAAAGTAATCCTTAGTTTGATTATCCGCTTCCCTGATTTTAGAAAGCGTATAATCATTTTCAGGTATAGTATCTTCAAAGACTGGGACGTAGATCTCAAACGGCGTTTCGGAGAGCCCTTTGGTGAAATAAACATAATGTTCGGCAATAGTACTCAGAATACTTCCTAGCTGGTCCTTGATACTATTGCTATATATTTTTTTGACAATGATGGAGCAATCGTTCAGAAACAAACTGAACTCCTCCACGTCTATTGAAATCTCATTTAATTCCTGAAGCTGATCCAGAGCTCGTGCAAAGGAAGAGTTGGGTGGCAGGTCTTCCTCCTCAGATAAATTACCTCCCCAGGTTCCTTTCTGCAGATGATACAACATTTCCAACAGGTCCAGATTGCAATCCATCTCAATGACCAGATTTTCAGTCTTCGCGGCTTCCTTGAAACAAATCCTGATAGACACTTCCGAAAAATAGTCGCGCTCTAATGTCTTCTTGAAGGTTTGAAAACCGTGAAGCTGTGGATTATCATCCAACCTCAGTTTGAGATTATTTTTGAAATTTTCTAGATGTATTGACATAGCAATCCAGAAGTTAAGGATTAGGTTTTTTCAAAATTACCTTTAAAAAGTCATAGGGAGTTATAGAAAAACCTTAGAATTACTATGGTTTTTCTCTGGATTTTAATCTGGTCTAAGGCCTCCGGGGAAGGGCAAAGAGAGAGGGATGGCCTTGATTTTCAGGAGTTAAATGAAGCCTCTGTTCCTGGATTCGGTGATCAAGGCCTGGTCATTTTGTTTCTCTACACCAAAAAGCGCTTTTAAATGACGCTTGCGATTTTCAATGCTTGGGAGTGATAGGGAGATATGATTTACCATGTCCTTGGTTTTTGTGCCAATGGAAAGATGATAGAGGATCTTTTTGTCGTTCTCATCCAGGTTAATATCGTTAGCCATCTTCTTCCTGATGGCAGCCAATGCCTTTTGAGTATAGTAAGGTGGATTGGTAAGTACGGTCCTTACCATGGCCTGGAGGGATTTCTGGTCTATCTCTGTTTTTACCATATATCCATCGGGGTCTACCGATTTCATGATACTGTTGATACGATAGTTATCGCTGAAGGACGACATAAATACAATTTTGGATTCCGGGGAGATGTCCCGGGCCAATATCCCAAGGTCTTCCCCGGACTTGGCCGGGCCTCCGCCATTAGATTGCGCCAGCTGAATATCCAGCAAAAGGATATCGTATTTAAAGGACTTTAAGGAGCTTTCCAGTTTTGCCTTGGCCTCCTCAAAGGTCTTGGCCGTATCCATATGAACCTGGTAATCCTCAAAATCAGTATCCTCCAGGATAAACTTGTATCCCAGGGTGGTCATTTCATGATCGTCTACGGCCAATATTCTAATAATACTCATCCTTTTTTAATTTATGCTTCCTGTAAAACGGCATCTTCAAACGGATCCATTTCCTGACCCGAAGCCTGAATCTCATAGGGCACTTTTACTGACACTGTGGTGCCCGCTCCAATAGCGCTGACTACATCCCAACTTCCCCGTAGTTTTTCTACCCTGGACCTGATATTCTTATGACCTATTCCCTTTTTGCCTTTTTTGGTGTCAAATCCCTTTCCATTATCCCGAAGTTTTACCAGTATATGGTTTTCATCCGCATCAAAACTGAGTTTTACTTCAGTAGCCTCCGCATGTTTGATACAATTCTGAAGTCCTTCCTGAACAATGCGGTAGAGGTTGATCTTTATATCTCCCCGGATGGCGTCCCATTCCAGGTCTCCGTTGTGATCAAAGGTGTAATTCAGGCCTGCGGGGCTGGCAATGGATTTGAGGAGATCTTCAATGGATAATATAAAGTTATGGAATTTTTGATAAGCTGAATCGTTCAATTCATGAGAAATGGTCCGTATTTCTTCCTGAACCTGTTGCAGTTTTTCTATGGCCTGAGACCGCATGGAGACCGCGCTGTCGTCCGTCTTCTTATTCAGGCCCAGTAAGACCATGCGAATGCCGTTCATCTGGCCTAGTATACCATCGTGCAACTCCTCAGAGATCCTTTTTTGTTCAGATTGTTTACCCTCTTCGATCTTTTGGTTTTGGGATAACATCAGGTTAAAGATCTCTTCGTTGTTCTGCTGTTGCTGTTGCTCAAACTTTAACTTCTGGTTCCGTACTCTCTGGCGGATGATCACAAAGACCAGCACTGCCAGTATGAACAACCCCAGCGCGATCCCGATCCACATTTGCCTTTGCCTGGCCAGAAGCTCGTTTTCCGCAATGAACTCATCCGTCTCAAAACGGATACGGGCAAATTTGTTCCGCATTTGGCGTTCTACCTGTTGCAGGCTGTCGTTTAGGGTAATGTATTCCCGGGTATGGGCGGTTGCATTCTCCGGGTCTATACGCGTAAGCAGTTGCAGGGTTTCCAGCAGCCGTTTGTTATTGGAGCTTTGAAGTGCATACTCTTTGGCTTCCAAGGCATAGGCTAAGGCCGCTGCCGTATCCTCCTGTGCCAGGCCGAATTCCGCGAGATGGTATTTGCTGCGGGCCAGCCCTATATAATCCGCAATGCTGTCCCTTACCTGTCTTGCCTCCTCCAGGTCCGCTTTAACTCGGGTCACTGCACCATTCTTAAAGCGGCTATAGGCCAGATTGTCTAAAGTCCGCGCGTACAATTGCGGCTTTTCTGCACGTAGTTCCGGATCCTTTAGGACTTCTTCAAAATAGGAAATCGCTTTGGAATGCTGGCCCTGTTGCTGGAATACCAAGCCCAGATTGTTTAATGTACCCAGGTATTTGGTTCGGTCACCCGGGCTGTTGTCCAGATAAGACAAGGCCTGACCGTAATAGTCAGCAGCGCGTTCGTAATCCTTTAATTCTGTCGTAATCAAACCCAGGTTGTTATAGCAATTGTAGAGCTGTTGCTTCTTATTTAGGGGTTTGAGTAATTCTATGGCCCGGATGGTAGTGATCTCACTGCCGGTATAATCCTTTACCCGACCCTGCTCTACAGCCATATTATAGAGCATTCTTCCCGAGAAATATTCATTACCCTGGGCCTCAAAGATCCGTTGTGCTTCGGCATAATTGAAATAGGCACTATCAATAATAGAGTTGCGGGAATAAAAGGAAGCCAGGTCCCAATAGGAAGTCCCCAGAACGGTGGAATCCGAAATTTGTAAGGCTACTGCCAGGGCCTGTTGGTTAGATTTGCGGAACTGGGCGGAGTCGTTCAGCCGGAGGAAGGCCAGGGATACATCGGACAGCAGTTTGGTTTTTACGGTATCATTCGGCCTGTTTTGCACTTCGTCAAAAGCTTTAAGTAGCAGGGACCTTCGGATGACCACATCAATGGAATTGTCCCTTCCCTTGGCTACCCATGCCTGTATACTGTCAACCCGGGAATCCGCTTGTTGGGGTGTATTTTTGGTACTTTCTTTACAACCCAGGACCAGGAGACAGCAAAATGCCAGGCATGTAACAAATTGCTTCAAGAATTTTCCGTATTTACGTACTGTATTATGGTATAAAAATAAAAAAAGAGCCTTAAATAGGATGTACTTAAGGCTCTAAGAGGTGTTTTTATTTTAGATTAGCCGTGACAATTAGTCTCTATCATCATTGTCAACCTGACCGCCATCCGTGGCGTCCGAATCGCTAAGATTCTCATAAAGTGCCTGAGTTTCTTCTATACTGCTATCATCTTCGCATGAAAATAAACCTACACACATTACTGCTACTGCAAAAATACTCAATACCTTTTTCATAATTTGAAAGTTTAAGGGGGATTAGTTGTTGTTTTTGATTGTTTGTTTGCTATCGCTAAGCTAGAATTCGCGTTAGCCATTTGCACCGGAAAGAAAAAAGTTTTAGTATTTGCCCCTTTTTTGCGAGTATTTGTACTTTTTTTAAGAGGATTTTACTAGTTGAGGGTAGAAATGGTGTTTTTTGAAAGGTTCCTCTTAAGACCGTCTATGTTGGCCCGGTAGGATTTTGAAAAGGGCAATTGGGTGTTGTCGGTTTTTAATGCACATATGGATTTCCCATAATTGATCCTGGAAACATAATTGATGTTCAGGATATAACTCTGGTGCACTCTGACAAAATTATCCGGAAGCTGTTTTTCGAATGTTTTGAGGGTTTTAAAAGCACTGATCACCCTGCCATCTTTCATAATAAAATCAGTGGCATTGTTATCCGCCTTCAGGTACAGTATCTCATCGGTATCCAGGTAATGGAAATCCTTATAAGACTTAAGGCAAATGGTTTGGGAGGTTGCCTCCTTGGGCATTTGCTTCTTTAACCTTAAGATGGTTTTGCGAATGTCAAACTCATTATAGGGTAGTAACCAGTAATCAAAAAAGTTGTTCTTGATGGCTTCGTAGGCGTATTCTTTGCTTTTAGAAATGCCAATTAAGACAGGAATGTCCTGAACATACTGATGTAATTCCTTTACCATACTGAAATAGGAAAAGGCCTTATCATTCAGATTTACAAAAACAATATCGGGACTAAATTTCAGGATAGCATTAAGGCCGTCATCGGCATTTTTGGCTTCACCTACACATGTGAAATCTCCGTAACCTTCCAGGTAGTGCTGTAGTTGCAGATTGGAGGCAGCATCGGAATCTATTATGTTGTAGGTATATTCCATTGCTAGTTTTGTTGGGCACAAATTAGGAATACAAATTGAGAAAGTATTATAGATTTACCATAGAAAAACTAAGGTTTTCGTTATAATTCACTGAAAATGAGCATTCTTTGAGCGAAAAATCCTTCACCCGTCCGTCGAAGTGCAGATTTCTTAGTTGTCTGGTACGTACTGAAATGCGCCCAGGTCCGGCGGGCTGGGGCGATCCACGCCTAAAAGGTCCAGCGGAACGGCTAAGCTTCCCTGTGGGTCACCAGCGCCAATAGCGGCGGAATTTTCCCCGATACGGAAGTCGTTTTTCGCGGTGCTTAGAAATTCAGCCTCGGCGTTGAGGATGAGCCCGGAATACAGGCTGTTATCTGTAAAGTCGTATAAAGGGTTTCCCGTAAACTGCTCACCGGTATCCCGGAATTGCAGCATACAATTAAGAAAGCTGAAATTGAAGGTATTATTTCCATTTGCCTGAAGCGCTAATTCAAGCGAGGTATTTCCATCTATAATGCAGTTGAGAAACTCTGCTCTTGTGAGATCCTCATCCAAAGTTCCGCCACCGGAAACATTTTCAGTATTGCTCAGTTGCAGTGCTGCCCCTATTCGGAAACCGTTGCTCCAATAGTTGGCAATCGTACTGTGAATAAAAACATAGTCTCCTCCTAAGCTACAGGAAAGGGATGCATTTCCCGCGTTTCCCAGAACCAGATTGCTGCCTTCAATGACGCTCGTCCTGGCCCAGAGATTTGTGGTGGCACTGTTGTGGATCTGGCTGTTGGAAATACTGAGCGTGGGTTGGGGGTTACCCATACCTCCTTCAACCAGCATTCCAACGGTAGCGTTTTTTATGGTGAGGTAATTGACAGTGTTCGCGGCACTGCCCGGGGCAAGCCATATCGTGCCCCACTGGCCAGAAATATTGGCAAAATCGGGTTCCAGGCGGTCGCCTTCAAATATTACCTCGTTTTCCAAAAGCTCCTGGTCCGCACTGAGGCTTCCGTTGACTTGCAAGCTCCCCCCTGAGCCGACCAGCAAACCGGAATTCTCGTGAAAATGTACCCTGGCACCGGCATTTACGACCAGGGTTTTACCATCGCCTATTGCGGCATAACCGTAAATTACGTAGGGTTTCTCATTGGTAAACAGAAGCTCCTCATCTTCCAGAAGAAAGCCTTCGATCCGAATTTCATTCCCCTGCTCATCTATTCCCAATAACAGACTTTCCTTGCTACCGTTAGACAGCGTCCCTGGAAAAAGGAAAACCGCATCCTTAATCAGGGTTACCAGAGGTACCTGCTGCTCGTTAACACCAGAATCAAAAACAATGGCGTCCGTGTAGAGGAATTCGTTCTGATTTTCCGAACTGACGTCAAAGGTAGTTTCAATAAAAATGAACAGACTGTCCCTTGCGAGTATGGGAACGTCCGTGAAGGTCTTACCGGCCTCCCCGTCCACATTTAAGCGGTAATTGCTGGCAGTTCCCTGCCCGAGTCCCACGCTGGGTATCAGGATATCGTTCCCGGTGCGGTTATAGACCTTAAGGCTGTAAGTGCTGCTGCCTATGTTGGTAAAGACAGTGTCCAGGAAGACAGTATCTTTTGAGAATTCCAGCCTTCCAATATTCGGGGCGTATTCGAAATCCTTCCGACAGGAAAACCACAGCATTGCCAGCAACAGGGCTAAGAGTGGAACAATGTAAGATCTTGCTTTGCGCATTTTTAGGCCTTAGCTTCAAATACCTCACGGATCAGGTCGGAGATGCGCATAGGTCTTTGAGTTTTTGCGTTCAGAAGACACCATTTGGTCTTTGAGGATACTAACGGGGTATTTGTGCTTTCATTGTGCATTTCTACCGCCCGTATTGAGGTTGCTCCGGTACTTTCCACCACAAAGGTCTTTATTCGGATCCGGTCTCCCAATCTGGCCGGATTCCGGTAATCCACATTGTGATTAAGCACAACCCAGACCACCTGCTCCCTGAGTTGCTTCGGGGCCCTTTTTTGCCAGTGTTCCTCAGAAATATCCTGGATCCACTGTATATATCGCACATTGTTCACGTGGTCCAGGAAATCCAGATCATCTGCGGTGACCTCAATGAACTTTTCATAGATCTCCATCTTCCTTTTTCTTGATCCTGACTTCAAACAATTTGTCCCAATTCTTACCAGTTACAAAGAATGTACCCCTTTCCGGGTGGTAGGCGACTCCGTTGAGTACATCGAGCTTGTCATGCTGTTTTACGCGCTTTTTGAGTCCACCGAAATTAATAACCCCTTCAATAGCACCGCTTTTGGCATCGATGATCATCATGCTTTCTTTCTGCCAGACATTGGCGTAGATCTTTCCGTCGACATATTCCAATTCATTGGCTTTGTTGAAAATAGACTTATTGGTAACCGTCTGGATATATCCTTCTTCTACCAGGGTTTCCGGATTGAGGATCCATATCTTTTCAGTACCGTCGCTCTTATAGAGTTTTTTTCCGTCGTTGCAAAGGCCCCAACCTTCTTTACTTTCCCCGTACTGAAAACTATCCGATCTTTTCAGGCTGCTGAGATCGTAAATAAATCCCATTCTTTTCTGCCAGGTTAGCTGATAAACCTTGTCGTTCAATATGCTTATTCCTTCACCGAAATATTCCTTTTCCAGATCCGTCTGTTGCAAAACCTTTCCTGTCCGGTAATCTATTTTTCTCAGGAAGGATTTCCTGCCTTTACCGGAACCTGTTCCTTCGTAAAGCGTATCATTGTGAAATTCCAACCCCTGAGTAAAGGCCTCAATATCATGTGGGTATTCCTGAATCACTTCGTAAGTATAGATCTCCGGAGGCATTTTGGCCAGTACCTTTATTTTTTTGTCTATGGCGATGGAATTCCCTTCGTATGCTATTTTGGCTTCCAGTAGTTTGTTGCCCAGTTTTTCAATGTCCAGTACTATTTTGCCCGACTGGAAGGGCAATTCCTTTCCGTCAATAAAATAGCTGACATGGTCTATGGTCTTACCTTTTTTGTTTTGGATGGAAACACCAACGCTTTCTCCCTGCTGGAGCTGTTTCCTGTTTCCCTCAATTTGGATATCGAAAAGGTTCCTGGGGTTGGTTTCGCCCCCGCAGGCCAGGAAAAAGATGAGGATGCTACAACTAAAGAATTTCATTAAACCCATCGGATGTTTCATTTGATTTCTGGATTGCTCCGCATTTTAACTTTTAAAAATCGCCAGGCGATCATGCTGTTTTTGTACAGGGCTAAAATACTAATGTAAGCTGAGATAAGACAAAATTTGACTTTTTTTTACCAGTATTATAAACGGCCCAAATTTTAATTCATGCTATGAATAATTCCTGTGGAAATGATTTCTCTTCAAGGAAAAGGTTGTATCTTTGCAGTTGGCAAGTCCTACACGACCAGCTCCTGCAAAATCCCCCAGGGCGGGAACGCAGCAAGGGTATGCGGTCGTAGCGGTGCGATGTAGGTAGCTTGCCTTTTTTTGTACCCGGAATTCAACGCTTCGTTCGTTGGATTTAGAATTTCCCTCTTTATTCGTTTCTTTGTGACCAATGGACAGCAAGGTAGTTTTAATCACCGGCGGATCTTCTGGTATAGGCAAGGCCATAGGCCAATACCTGAATACCAAGGGATACAAGGTTTACGGCAGCACCAGGTCTTTGGAGAAGCACGCGGATTTTAAAGACTTCCGACTGCTGGAACTGGATGTCAGAGAAGCTGCCAGTATAGGTAAAGCTGTAAATCAAATTATTGATCTTGAAGGCAGGATAGATATTCTGATCAACAATGCAGGCGTTGGCATCACCGGACCGGTTGAGGAAACGCCCAGAGAAGAGATCCAAAAGGTTTTTGATACGAATTTCTACGGTCCACTAGGAGTAAGCAGAGCGGTACTACCGATCATGAGAAAACAGGGTGGGGGATTCATTATCAATATCACTTCTCTGGCCGGTTTTATGGGGCTCCCGTTCCGCGGATTTTACTCCGCTTCTAAAGGAGCCCTGGAGTTAATGACGGAAGCTCTTCGGATGGAAACCCGGAGTTTCGGTATAAAGATCGCAAATTTAGCGCCTGGAGATATCGCCACGAACATTGCCGCGGGCAGGTATCACGCTCCTTCCAAACCCGGTTCACCCTATGAATCTACTTACGGAATGTCTCTGGAGCTGATGAATGAGCATGTAGACCAGGGAATGGATCCCAAACGGGTGGCGGTGAAGGTCCACAAGATCCTGAATACCGCAAACCCCAAAGTACACTATACCATAGGCAGCCCTATGCAAAAGTTTTCCCTGATCTTAAAGAAAATTTTACCGGACAAAGTGTATGAGAGGCTACTTTTAAACCATTATAAGTTGTAGTTTTGTGATCTCAGAAAATTGCTTTATTAACCGCGTTTTAAGGCGCAAAATTCGCATCAACTATGAAGTTCTTTATCGATACAGCCAATCTTGACCAGATCCGGGAAGCTCAGGAATTAGGAGTTTTAGACGGTGTCACAACTAATCCGTCCCTTATGGCCAAGGAAGGGATCACTGGAAGAAATAATATTCTAAAACATTACGTGGATATCTGCGAGATCGTAGATGGTGATGTTTCCGCTGAAGTGATCGCTACAGACTTAAAGGCTATGATCAAAGAAGGTGAGGAACTTGCAGACCTGCATGAGCAGATCGTGGTTAAAGTTCCTATGATAAGGGATGGTGTTAAGGCATTGAAATATTTCTCGGACAAGGGGATAAAAACAAACTGCACTCTGGTGTTTTCGCCGGGTCAGGCACTACTTGCAGCTAAGGCTGGAGCCAACTATGTCTCTCCCTTCCTCGGTCGCTTAGACGATATCTCTACGGATGGTCTGAACCTGATTTCCGAAATTCGCCTGATCTACGATAACTACGCTTTTGAAACGGAGATCCTGGCTGCCTCTATCCGGCATACCATGCACGTTATAGACTGCGCCAAACTGGGAGCGGATGTCATGACCGGACCTTTGTCCGCTATTGACGGACTCCTTAAACACCCACTGACGGATATCGGACTGGAGAAATTCCTGGCAGATTACCAGAAGGGAAACTAAGGGTTCCTTTACACGTTCCATAACAACGAATATAGCCCTGCTTTGGTTAGTTAGTCCGGATCAGGGTTATCTTTTTCAATACCAAAATGGATTTTGAGGAAACTTAGAAGGAGGTATAGACATTCGCAAAAGCATCCACTATACGACCGTCTTTTGCGATGATACTTTTAAAAGGATCATAGACGATCAGGGTATGGGCAACATCTTCAAAATCACCAGCCCAGAACTGTTCCGTTTTGTCCAGATTATGGGCTTCTACGAGGGTCTTCCAACGAAGTTTGTCCGTCCTAAGGTTGATCCCCACGAAAGTGTATTCCGGGTGCTTTTTCTTAAGTTTCGCAACCCGCTTCTTGATATTTTTAAAATGCCCCAGTTCTACCCCGGACCAGAAGTAAAATACCACCTGACGGCCATTGGCTATGTCCTTAAGAGAAACCTGATTGTCTTCGGAATCCGTCACCAAGACATCCGGAATTTCCTTGTTGGGTTGTATTTTCTTAATACCCTCGTAGAGATTATTGATCTCCTCAATATGTTTGTTGTTTCCGGAAAGTTGATGGAATTCGTCAATGAAGGCTTTGATATTATCTTCGCAATCCGGTTTCAGGAGATAGTCTACGGCTACATTCCTAAAGAGGTTATCTCGTAATTCCTTTTGTTTGATCAGGGTATCTATGCACTTTAGTTTGTGCCGGTTAAAATGTAATTGATTGTGAGCAACTGAAACGCTACCTCCACAGTCTTTCCTGCAGGCCATATAAGAGAGGTTGCCCACGTGATACTTCATAAAATTATAGTAGGGCCTCAGGTAGGTGAGATGTTCGTTCTCAAAGTCAATCTGTTTGCGATAGTCGTAAAAACCTTCGGGAAGCACGTGAAAGTCTTTGTCTCCGGATTTCTTTTTGTGATAAAAGGGATAGGCTTCCCTGCTGATATAGTTTGTATAAGTAATCCCGGATCGGGCAATTTCATAGGCCCCGTCGGATAACCTGGACTCCGCATTGAGATCATTCAGTAATTGAAGTTTATCGTCCTTCAGGGAATCTATGCTCTTTATAAAATCTTCGGGTTCCAGCTTGTAAAGGGAATACACATGTTCCTCTTCGCTTTCGTTGATAAGAAACATTTCTAGAAGGAAGTTATTGACTTCTTCTCCTTTACCGGAAAACACCAATGACTCGTCAAACTCGGTAGTATTCAACCTTGCCTGAAGACTATCTCCCTTTTCAAAATAAATGTATTGAAGTTCCGGATGGTGATAAAAATGGTGTAGCCCTTCGCTAACGGAGTCTAGCGAGAAGCTGAACCTGTTATTGGCATCCAGTCGGGCAGAATCAATAACCTGGTCTCCCTTGTACAGGACGACATAATCGTTAGTAGGATTTATGATTTCACCTGCGAAAAACACAGTAGGGGACATCTTTTCTTTTTCTCCACATGACGCCAACAAGAAAAGAGCAATACAAACTATAATTTTATTCATAGAATAATTTATGCCGTAATGCAACAAAACTACGGAAACCACTAGGCTTCACTTGTTAATGGGGCGTTAAAAAAACCTAAGGGAAGTTAATAAATCGACCATTTGTAGGAGTTTTAAGATTATTGGTGCAAGGCTATTATTTTCACTATTTTTGCCGAAATTTTAAAGCTCGCTTATGTTATCAGTGTCGAACCTGTCAGTTCAATTTGGAAAAAGAGTCCTTTTCGATGAAGTAAACGTCAGTTTTACATCGGGAAATTGTTATGGTGTTATTGGGGCAAATGGTGCCGGAAAATCTACATTTCTAAAGATCCTTTCAGGACAGGTAGACCCTACATCCGGACAGGTACACCTGGAGCCCGGAAAACGCATGTCTGTACTGGAGCAGAATCACAATGCTTATGATGAGTTTCCGGTTCTGGAGACCGTGGTTATGGGCAATAAACCCTTGTTCGAGATCAAAAAAGAGATCGATGCGCTATATGCGGATTACAACGATGCCAATGCAGACAGAATAGGGGAGTTACAGGTGACCTTTGAAGAGATGGACGGATGGAATGCGGACAGTGATGCCGCCGCTCTGCTTTCCAACCTTGGGATTTCAGAAGCATTGCATTATACCGCTATGTCCGATCTGGATGCAAAACTCAAGGTAAGGGTACTTCTCGCCCAGGCCTTATTTGGTAACCCTGATGTGCTGGTTATGGACGAGCCTACCAACGACCTCGATTACGAGACTATCGCCTGGTTGGAGAACTTTCTTGCAGGATATGACAATACGGTAATTGTGGTTTCTCACGACAGGCACTTCCTGGACGCGGTTTGTACCCATATTGCCGATATTGATTTTGGAAAGATCAACCTCTTTTCCGGAAACTACACGTTTTGGTATGAAAGCAGCCAGCTGGCTGCCAGGCAAAGAGCCCAACAGAACAAAAAAGCTGAAGAGAAAGCCAAAGAACTGCAGGAATTCATCCAAAGGTTTAGCGCTAATGTTGCCAAGAGTAAACAGGCTACATCCAGGAAAAAAATGCTTGAAAAGCTAAAAGTAGAGGATATCAAGCCATCAAGCCGGCGCTACCCGGCTATCATTTTTGAAAGAGAGCGGGAGGCCGGCGACCAAATACTGAATATAGAGAATATGTCTGCTTCCACGGACGAAGGGGAATTGCTTTTTCAGCGCTTGAACCTGAATTTGGCAAAAGGAGACAAGGTGGCCATATTGTCCAGGGATTCCCGAGCTACTTCGGCCTTTTTTGAGATCATTACCGGCAATAAGAAGCAAGATTCCGGAGAATACAAATGGGGAATTACAACCACCCAGTCCTATCTCCCGGCGGACAACTCCAAATTTTTCCAGCAGGATATCAACCTGGTAGACTGGCTCCGTCAGTGGGCGAAAACAGAAGAAGAGCGGGAAGAGGTGTTTATTCGGGGATTTTTGGGTAAAATGCTGTTCAGTGGCGAAGAGGCATTGAAAAAGAGCAGTGTACTTTCCGGAGGAGAAAAAGTGCGTTGCATGTTGAGCCGAATGATGATGCTCAGGGCCAATGTGCTATTGCTCGATGAGCCTACCAATCACCTGGATTTGGAAAGCATTACGGCTTTCAATAATTCTCTCAAGAATTTTAAGGGTACAGTGCTGTTCACAACCCATGATCATCAATTCGCTCAAACTGTGGCAAATAGGATCGTAGAATTAACCCCCAAAGATACTATTGACCGATATTTGACGTTTGATGAATATATGTCTGATAAGTCTATTCGGGAACAACGAGATAAGATGTACGCCATTCCCGTTTAGCCGGCAGACACCCAAATTGTATCAGCATGAAAACCTACAGTTATTGGCTGGCCCTATTGGCCATGCTCGTTCTCGCCTGCGATTCCGGTGAGGAACCTACGGGCGATGAAAAAGAGACGGAGAGTGTGGATGCAGACTATTCCGTACTTCTTACAACAGATGAGATCCTATCCAGTGCACTTTTGAACGCGAATGCGGAGAGCATCGGGATTAATCCGGGTACAATTCCTTTTAGCAATTCCGCAGCTCCCGAATTGAGCTATAAAGAAGAAAAACTTTGGGGTTTTCTTACCGCCGATTCGGATTGCAGCGCGATTATCCGAAAATACGATTTCGAAACCTTTGAATCCGAAAGCCATTCGGTTTTTACCGACCCCTTAAACTGTAACCTACAAACAAGGGCACTGGCCTTTGGAGGTTCCGATTATTATATCGCCTATGAAATACCCGGGGCGGGAGTAGGGGAGAAAGACTACTTTATTCGCGCTTTGGATACCAGTGGCAGCGATAATACATTCCAGGACATTGAAACCGAGGATGCTCCTCTCCAAATGGTGGTTTCAGGCAGTAGAGTATTTGTATTGTCTCAGGAGGAGACCGATGATTTTTCACTAGCTGTTATTGACCGGAATACCAACGCCTTCGTACATGAGATTAACCTGGATTCGTCCGTTCTGAAATTGTTCAAGAATCCGGATGGGGACATCATGGTAAGCTATCCCAGCCAGCATCTCATTGTAAACAGTCAGAGTATGGCTATCACCAGTACCGTACGCTACGACGACGGGAAAGAACCTAAATTTGGCTATAAGGATGGTAGTTTTTTCGACCTTCCCGGCAATCTCTATTACCGCATGCCAACAGATCTGGATGGTACTGCATACCCCAGTATACCTGGAGTGTATGACTTTGAGAACAATACCGCCGTGCTGTATTTCTATGAGAACTTTTTAACCGAGGAGGAGCGGCTGTTTGAATTTGAAATTGAAGACACGCGGACCATCGGTTATGATCATAAGAATAACCTGATCCTGATTGGTTATCAAAAAAGTTCGGATCAGAGCAAAGGCGGTATATTAAGGATAAAACCGGTTCCGGACCCTGCCTTTATAGACAACATTGATCTCCCCGGGGTACCACTGGAAATATTTATCGACTAGTAATAGCTGGGCTATCGGACATGATTATCCGGGTATTCCTTTGCGTCAGGCATTAAAATATTTGCTGTTCCAGATCGCGTGGTTGAAATTCTTGCCCAACGCGAAGCCATAAAAGATCACTATGGCGGCAACGGATTTGAACATAAAGAAAAATATGATCCAAAACTCTCCCGTAGAATTATTCTTTGAAAAGAGTCCCTCCGGCACCATAAGTGTGAACAGATAACTCATCAACAGCACCAGCAGGCTTAGGTTGATGATATTTTTAAATGGCCATACAAAAAGCCGGCGCAGCGGATGCAGATCATTCCCCCAATGGTGGATAAGGTAGAAATAATCATTCCCTATGGGAGCAAAGAGCAAAGGATCGTTCTTATCTTCCAGTTTGAAAAGTTTGGAAGGCGCTACTATTTTGAAACCTTTTAAGCTTGTATCGTGCTGGGTCTCCAGTCTTTTGATCCTGCTTAAGGCTTCCACCGGGATCTCACCTTTAAAGTATCTGGAATCCAAAAAACGAAGCCGGTATTCGATACAGATCTTTTTGATCTGCTCTTTGTGGAAGATCCGCCCGGTCTCCAGCTGATCAAAATCAAAAGAGTTAGTGAGTGTGCCTTTTCCCTTTGAAAGGGTTTCGAGAATTTCGGAATCCTTGGCTTCCTCTTTTCGGAGTATTTCCTTAACTTCCCGAAGAAGTACTTCTTCATTCACTTCCCTGTCTCGCAGGGCTGATAATTTTTCTGGAATGTTAGTGGTTTTCAGTCTCATTTTTTTCTTTTTCTAGCAATTCCTTCAAAAATACGGAATAGCTGAATCTATATCAATCCTTAAGGTATGAATCAGACTGTTAATATTTTGTTAATTTCTATGAACTGCATTTTGGACTTAGGGAATTTTCAGGCTGAAATTGTATATTGTCGATGAAAGTATGCAGTTTATCGATACTTTTATATAACACGAAACTTAAAACCAGTTCCCCTATGAAATGCATGGCTGCCCCACTCGCCTTAATGCTCTTTCTCTCTGTCTCTGTTACCCAAGCCCAGTATCGCCCTGTAATGGATTACGACTCGAACAGTCAGCAGAACACAATCATTGAAACGACCCAGGAATCTCAGAACCACAAGACCTTATTAGCTGCGGTACGCGCGGCAGACCTGGAGGAGACTTTAGGCAGTGCCGGTCCTTTTACCGTTTTTGCACCTTCAGACGTGGCTTTTGAACAACTTTCCGCCAGTCAAATTGACCGCTTACTCCATCCGGAAAACAAAAAAGAGTTGAAAGCCATGCTTACCTATCATATAGTGGCGGGCAACCTGACTGCCTCTAAGATCCTTAAGGCCATGTGCCGTGGAGCAGGTACAGCCACCTTTACAACGGTTAATGGTGATGAGCTTACCGCCAGTATGGACGGTATAGATATCGTTCTGAGGGATTGCTACGGAAATACCGCGAGGATTACCACTGCTGATGCCGGTCAGAAGAACGGTGTGATCCATGTCATTGACCGGGTGATCTTACCAGCACAAATGTAAATTACCGCAGTTCCGCACCCAGTTCAGACTCGTACTGCTGCTGTAATTTGTTCATGATTTTGTCTATCTGCTTGTCGGTAAGCGTCTTTTGCTTATCCTGAAGGGTGAAGCTCACAGCATACGATTTTTTGCCTTCCGGGAGGTTCTTACCGGTATAGACATCGAACAAGGACACATTTTTTAAGAGTTTACGCTCAGACCGCAACGCGATATCGTGAATTTGCCTGAAGGTCACATGATCATCGATCAACAGGGCGAAGTCTCTTTTAACTTCCGGGTATTTGGGAATTTCATCAAAAACGATGGAAGTGGTTCCGGCAAGCCGGACCAGATGATCCCATTCCAGGTCTGCATATAGCACTTCCTGTTTGATATCAAAAATCTGTAGCACAGCAGTTTCGACAACACCAAGTGAAGCCAGTCGGGTTTTACCTTTGAATAAGGCAAGTCCCTCAGAGACTAATTCGCTCTCCAAAGGTTCGCTGCTCAATCCGGAGATGCCCAGGCGCGCAATTACGGCTTCTACTATGGCTTTAAGGAAATAAAAATCCGACTTCCTGTTCTCCAGGATCCAACTGTCCGAATGGCGGTCTCCACTGATCAGTACGGACAAGTGGGTGTTTTCCTGTCGGCCTTCATCTGCCTGATGATAGGTCTTACCAAATTCAAAAAGCCTCAGGTTGGATCTTTTTCTGTTAATGTTGTAAGCCACTGCTTCCAGACCCGAAAACAGCAAAGATTGTCTCATCACTGAAAGTTCTCCGCTCAACGGATTGAGGATACTCACCTGTTCCGAATTGGAAATGGACAAGATCTCCTCGTATTTCGGATTGGTCAGGCTATTGGAAAGAATCTCAAAAAAGCTTTTGGAAGCCAGAAAGTCGCCCACTACATTTTGCAGGCGATAGTCTTCATACCTGGAACTTGGGGCCACAGAGGTATTGAATTTATCATCAAAGTGAACATTGTTATATCCGAAAACCCTGAGGATCTCTTCAATCACATCCACCTCCCTTTCTACGTCTACCCTGTAGAACGGTATTTCCAGGCCCAGTCCGGATTCCGTGACACTTTTCACCTGAATATCCAGTGAAGCCAGTATAGACTTAATAGTGTCTTTCGGTATTTCCTGACCTACCAGGGAATTGATCTTTTCGAAGGTCAGAAAGACCTGCTGGTTAGACTTCTTTTTAGGGTAAAGGTCTACAATATCAGAAGTGATATCCCCTCCGGCGATTTCCTTGATCAAGAGCGCGGCCCTTTTAAGGGCATATTCCACATTGTTGATATCCACTCCTCTTTCGAACCTGAAAGAGGCGTCAGTACTCAGGCCATGTCTCTTTGCGGTACGCCTGACGCTCACCGGATCAAAATAGGCGCTTTCAAGGAAAATGGAGGTGGTATCTTCTGTAACTCCGGTATTGATGCCTCCGAAGATCCCGGCAATACACATGGGTTTTTCCCCATCACAGATCATAAGATCATCCTCGTGTAATTCGCGTTCCTCTCCGTCCAGGGTCATAAACCTGGTGCCTTTTTTCGCATTCCTAACCACGATCTTTTTATCGTAGATGCGGCTGGCGTCAAAAGCGTGCAGGGGTTGCCCTAACTCGTGGAGCACGTAATTCGTTACATCAACTATATTGTTTATCGGTTTCAGACCTATGGCTTTGAGGCGGTTTTTAAGCCAGTCCGGGGAGGCCTGTACAATAAGATTGCTGATGGTAAGGCCACAGTACCGCGGTGCCAGGTTGTGGTCTTCCACGTCTACATCCAATTTTAAGGAGCGATTGTCTATTCTGAAATTGCTGACAGATGGCGTATTCAACTGAGGCTGAAGCTCGCGTTGGATAAGGCCTGCTTTGAGATCCCTGGCCACACCAAAATGGCTCATGGCATCAGCACGGTTGGGAGTCAACCCGATCTCAAAAACCTGGTCGTTCTCAATATCAAAGATCTCTTTACACGGGGTGCCGGGCTCAAAATGATCGGCAAGGACCATAATGCCATCGTGATCCTCTCCCAATCCAAGTTCGTCTTCGGCGCAGATCATGCCATGACTCTCTTCCCCTCTGATCTTACCTTTTTTGATCTTCCATGGCGTTCCTTCGGCGTCATATAGGGTAGTGCCAATGGTAGCGACCGGAACTTTCTGTCCCTTATCCACATTGGGAGCTCCACAAACGATCTGCACTGGCTCTCCTTCGCCAATATCTACTTGAGTTAATTTTAGTTTATCCGCATTGGGATGCTTTTCACAGCTCAGTACATGGCCTACGACCACGCCTTCCAGTCCGCCCTTAACAGACTCAAAAGAACTGATACCCTCAACTTCTAAACCCAGATCTGTCAGTAGTTCGCCGGTTTTCTCCGCTTCCCAGTCTATTTGGAGAAATTGCTTTAACCAGTTATACGAAATGTTCATCCCCCCGTTTTAAGCCCCCAAAGATAAAACAATGCTTCCTTACATTCAACCACCCGCTATTGAATTGCTGCGTTTTTTGTCGTAAGTTCCACTCGCTAATTCTGATTTATCAAAGATCCTTAAATTATGAGAACAGTTCTATGTCTGGCTATTGTAATGCTGCTCTTTTGTGGTTGCGGGGAAAGACAGCATGCCGAGATGAAGCAAGGTGACTGGCTGGGCAAACTCTATCTGATGGACGATCAGATCTTACCTTTCAATTTCAAGCTAACTAAAAACGGAGACGCCTATTTCATGGAAGTTTACAATGCAAATGAAGTGGTCACTATCGATGAGATCTCTGTGGATGCCGACTCAATTCACATTAAAATGCCGGTCTTTGAAGGTTATATTGCCGGGCGATTTGGAGAATCCAGCATTACCGGCGATTTTATTAAGGAAAGTCTTAAAAGGGTAGTGCCATTTAAGGCCACCTATGGTAAAAAACCTCGTTTTGAGCAGTTAAGGCCCGCAGAAGTGAATGTTTCCGGGATCTGGGAAGCGGAGTTTAGCGCGAATACCGAAGACAGCTACATGGCCAAAGGTATCTTTACTCAAAATGGGGATAAGGTAACAGGCACTTTCAGAACCACTACAGGAGACTATCGCTATCTGGAAGGAGTAGTAGATGCAGACTCCCTTAAGCTCTCCACTTTTGACGGAGCTCATGCATTCTTGTTCGCGGCTAGCATATCAGACAGTACCCTTAATGGCACTTTCTATTCAGGTAACCATTTCAAGGAACCTTTTACGGGCAAACGCAATGAGGCATTTGAATTACCGGATGAGGATTCCCTTACTTATCTAAAGGAAGGTTTTGACCGCCTTGAATTCTCTTTCCCGGATGCCTCTGGTAAAAATGTTTCCCTCAGCGATACCCAATTCAAGGATAAGGCGGTTGTGGTTCAGATCATGGGCACCTGGTGCCCCAATTGTCTGGATGAGACTAAGTTTTTGGTGGAATACCTGGAGCAGCATGATCATCCGGACTTTCAGGTAGTAGCACTTGCCTTTGAATATGCAAAAACCCCGGAAAAAGCTTTTGAAGGGATCTCCAGGTTACGCGAGCGCATTGGAGTTCCCTACCCCATATTGCTGGCTCAGTTTGGTACTTCTAACAAAGTTAAAGCTAATGAGAAATTACCTATGTTAAACCATGTTTTGTCTTATCCCACCACAATTTTTTTGGATAAAAGCGGGGCTGTAAGAAAGATACACACGGGTTTTAACGGTCCGGCAACAGGATCCAAATACACTGAATTCAAAAAGGAATTCGGCGATTTTGTCGAAGTTTTGCTTAGTGAATAAGGGATGTGAAATAAAAAAACCTTCCAGCTAAGGAAGGTCTTTTAGGCGAAAAAAAAATGTAATTAAATGATAGTGGATTTTCCCAATCCGATGTTTTCCTTGTTCATACTCTGGTAATCGTCCGAATCTACGATATTGCTTGCTACAAACTCCCCAACTTCGTCCGTGCCGTATTTGCTCTGTGCATCCAGGTCTTCCGTTACTATGCCTTTTTTCATAGACTTGTTTATCGCTGCAACAACCGCTTGAGCTTCTTCAGTTAACCCAAAATGATCCAATAACATGGCTGCTGAAAGTATGGACGCCACAGGGTTGGCCATGTTCTTTCCCTTAGCCTGTGGGTAGGAGCCGTGAATGGGTTCAAACAATGCGTGCTGCTCTCCTACCGAAGCTGAAGGTAAGAGGCCAATCGATCCGCCTATTACACTTCCTTCATCCGAAAGGATATCCCCAAACAGATTGTCGGTAAGAATGACATCAAACTGCCTGGGATTCAATATGATCTGCATGGCGGCATTGTCTGCAAACAGGAAATCGAGTTTTACTTCAGGGTAACTTTCCGCGATCTTTGAAACAACCCTGCGCCACAACCTGGAAGATTCCAATACATTGGCCTTGTCCACAAGGGTTAGCTTTTTCTTTCTTCCTTTGGCGGCTTTGAAAGCCAGATGCGCAATTCTACTGATCTCTTTTTCCGTATACACACAAAGATCCGAAGCCCGTGTACCATCCTCGCTTAATGTCTTTTCTCCAAAATAGATCCCTCCGGTGAGCTCGCGATAGATTACAAAATCCGTTCCTTTGATTATCGATTTACGCAGCGGGGACTGGTCCAGCAAAGAAGGAAAAACCTGTACCGGTCTTATATTGCTGAACAGCCCTAACTCCTTGCGAAGTCTTAGCAGGCCTTGTTCCGGCCGTACCTTGGCATCTGGTTGATTGTCGTATTTAGGATCTCCGATAGCCCCGAACAACACGGCATCTGACGCTTTGCACAGGTCCAATGTGGCTTCTGGTAGGGGGTCTCCGGTTTCTTCAATAGCAATGGCGCCTACAGAGGCAGAAGTAAATGTAAATTGATGTCCAAAGGTCTCCTCAACCGCCTGAAGGCATTTTACGGCCTGTGCGGTTACCTCTGGGCCGACCCCATCTCCGGATAGCAGGGCGATCTTCAAATTCATTTAAGCAATGCTTTCGATATTGACCTTGCTGGCAATTACGATCTGATGGATATCCTCATCCAAAATCTCCTTTTTGCGATCTGCAAACTTCAGGAATTCATCGTAGACGCTGTCCAGCTGAACCTTGGTAAGCTCATAACCCACTTTTTTGGCCCGATAGGCCAGGGCAGCCCTTCCGCTTCTCGCGGTCAGCACTATAGAAGATTCATTGACTCCTACATCCTCAGGATCAATGATCTCATAAGTCTCCCTTTTCTTGATTACCCCGTCCTGGTGTATTCCGGAGCTGTGGGCAAAGGCATTGGAACCAACGATAGCTTTGTTGGGCTGCACAGGCATACCCATTTTTTGAGAAACCATCTGGCTTGTACTGTACAACAACTTGCTGTTAATCCCCGTATCCAGATTGAGATCCGGGTGCTGCCGCAGTATCATCACCACCTCTTCAAGGGAAGTATTGCCGGCACGCTCTCCAATACCATTGATGGTACATTCAATTTGCCTTGCCCCGTTTATTACCCCTGAAATGGAGTTGGCGGTGGCCAGGCCAAGGTCGTTGTGGCAATGACAGGATAAAATAGCTTTTTCTATCCCTTTAACATTCTCTTTCAGATACTTCATTTTGGCTCCATACTCTTCAGGAAGGCAGTATCCCGTAGTGTCAGGAATGTTCAGAACAGTGGCGCCGGCTTTGATAACCGCCTCACATACCCTTGCGAGGTATTCGTTATCGGTTCTTCCCGCGTCTTCAGCATAGAATTCGATATCCTCTACGAATGATTTCGCATACTTTACTGCTTCTACCGCTCTTTCCAGGATCTTTTCTCGAGTGGAGTTGAATTTAAATTTGATGTGTGAGTCCGAAGTTCCGATTCCGGTGTGAATTCTGGGTATCCTGGCAGATTTAAGCGCTTCCGCCGCGACTTCAATGTCTTTTTTAACCGCTCGGGTCAGCCCGCAAACTGTAGCCTCTTTGACCACTTTGGCAATTTCGGATACCGATTGGAAATCCCCAGGGCTTGAAATGGGAAATCCGGCTTCTATGATATCCACTCCCAACTGGTCCAGACGTTCTGCAATGACCAGCTTCTGGGACGTGTCTAACTTACAGCCGGGAACCTGCTCCCCATCCCTTAAAGTGGTATCAAAAATGTGTACCTTATCTTTACGCATTATATTTACATTCTTTATGTCACCTATACGAATATATACTTAGCTTATCGAACACCCTGAAAGTAAACAGGGTATTTACAATGTTAAGTTACATTTAAGGTTATGTAATTTACTGGTAAACAATTATTTAAATTGTATTTTTTACGATGACAAATACCCATAAAGATGCCTTGTTTGTCTTGGTCAAGTCGCTTTCCAAATCCGAAAAACGTCAGTTTAAGTTGTACGTCGGGCGGCTTGGGGTAAATACTGATGCCAAATTTCTTGCCCTATTCAATTTACTAGACAAGATGAGGGCTTATGATGAAGGGATCATCATAGAAAGCGGGATCGTAAAAAAGACCCAACTCTCCAATCTCAAAGCCCATTTATACAGGCAGATCCTGGTTAGCCTTAGGCTAAATCCTGTTAACCAGAATATCCGTGTACAGATCAGGGAACAACTGGATTTCGCGACCATCCTCTATCAAAAAGGCCTTTACAAACAAAGCCTCAAGATCCTGGACAAAGTGAAGGCGACAGCGATAGAAAACGAAGAAAAGAATATTGCTTACGAGATCGTGGAGTTGGAAAAGATCATTGAGACCCAGTATATCACCCGAAGTATTCCAGACAGGGCAGATGAATTGGCGGTTCAGGCAAAAACGCTTTCGGAGCAGAATGTGATGACCAGCAAGCTTTCCAATCTTTCACTTCAGTTATATGGTATGATGCTAAAGGTTGGGTATGTCCGAAATGATGAGGATTTTCAGAAAGTACAGCGCTACTTTGATGCCCATTTGCCAAAATACCAGATCGAAGATCTGGGTTTCCGGGAAAAACTGTGGCTTTATAAGGCACACCTTTGGTACAGTTTCCTGATCCAGGATTTCTTGTCGTGCTACAAATACGCCAACAAATGGGTAGATCTTTTTTACGAACAGAAAGAGATGATCTACCTGAATCCCGTTTTTTTTCTAAAGGGAAATCATTATTTGTTAGAGTCTTTGTTTTTTGTAAAATATAGCACTCAATTTAAAGTGACACTTGATAAGCTTGAGGCCATTGTCAGTGAACCCAATTTTCCTAAGAACGACAATATTGCCTCCCTGGCTTTCCTGTATATCAATGCCAACAAACTGAACCTTCACTTCCTTGAAGGGACTTTTGAGAAAGGCCTGTACCTGGTCAAGATCATTGAGTACGGGATCGCAAAACACAAAGACCGGATCGATGCCCATCACGTTATGGTATTTTATTACAAAATAGCCTGTCTGTATTTTGGTGTTGGCGACAACAAAATGTGCATACAGTATTTGAAACGCATCATCAACAATAAGAACCTTAAAATGAGGGAAGACCTCATGTGTTTTGCCAGGGTGCTGAGCCTGGTAGCTCACTATGAAGCCGGAATGGATTATCACCTGGAAGTGCAGCTAAAAAGCACTTACAAATTCCTGCTTAAAATGAATGATCTCCATGAAGTCCAGAAAGAAATGATTCGCTTTTTGAGAAACCTGGGAGACATTTATCCACATGAATTGAAACAGGAATTCCGGAAGCTCTACGACCGCTTAAAAAAGTACGAGAATCACCCTTATGAAAAGAGGGCTTTCCTCTATCTTGATATCTTGTCATGGCTGGAAAGCCATTTACAAAATAAGCCTGTAGCCCAGATCATAAGGGAAAAGGCTATGGTACTTACTCGTTAACCAAACCCGGAGTTTTGACGTTAAAGTGCTGGATGAGGCCTTCATCCAGGTTCTCAAAGTGTTTACTTTGAGCCATTTGTTTGATTTTAACCGGATCGAAATTCCCATTGAAATAGATGAAGGAGCCACTGCGTTTGTTGTTGTTGTAGATCAGGATCTCCTTAACCGTATTTCGCCTTTCCCGAATAGAGACCACATGCCTCTTGAGCTCGTCGTTATTTCGGAAGACTTCAATAAAGGAAGTCCCGGTTATATTGTTCATTTGGGAATTAAGGAACCTGGTCTGGGAATCTGTTGTGCTGGGAAAAGACATAAATCTGAGGTCTTTTGTATTCCCGACCAATGAGCCCATTTCCGGGGAACTACCGGCTATCATGGACAGCAAGAATTGTGGGACCCGGATCGCGGTTACCTTGTCATCGTTCTTATGGGCCTCATAAAAGCGATCTATAGAGTTGTAACTGCCACAACTCACCAGAAGGAGCAGGCAGCAAATGGATAGTGTTTTTTTGAGCACGGTATAGTGTTTTGTCTTGGCATCAAGCCTTCTAAAGGTATAAAAAAATCAAATGCAGGAGGCCCAGATCGGGTCAGCGGGAGGAGGAGCTACGATCTGTAGCGGAGTTTTTTTAACGGGATGTACAAATGAGATACTCCTGGAATGTAATGAAATACTACCGTCCCTGTTGCTCCTCGGGGCACCGTATTTCAGATCACCCCTTATCGGGCTACCAATAGCGGCAAGTTGGCAGCGTATCTGATGATGTCTTCCTGTTTCCAGTTGGATCTCCAGCAAATAATAATTGTCTAGCTTCTGCCTTAAGCTGTAATTGAGGATGGCCTGCTTACTATCCGGTACTTCCTTGGGATAGGCATAGGATTTATTTTGACGGGGATTCCGCTTTAACCAGTGGATCAACTTCCCGTTTTCGGCCTCGGGTTTATTCTGCACTAGCGCCCAATAGGTCTTTGTAACGGTTTTCGCAACAAACATCTTATTCAATCTGGGTAAAGCCTTAGAGGTTTTTGAGAATATTACGGCGCCTGTAGTTGGCCTGTCTAACCGGTGAACCACTCCCAGGTAAACGTTACCTTCTTTTTTATATTTCGCTTTTAGAAACCGCTTAACGATCTCACTCAAGGGAATATCTCCGGTCTTATCGCCCTGAACAATATCACCGGATCGCTTATTGATCGCGATTAAGTGATTGTCTTCGTATAATACTTCCAGATTTGAAGGGTTAGATCGCAAGGTTTTGGAGGTTGGGAGGGTTGGATTATTAGACTATTAGATTTTTAGACTGTTGGATTTCTGGACTTTTAGATTTTTAGACCGTTGGACCATTAGATTATTGGATTATTGGATTGTTAGACTGTTTGACTGTTGGATTTCTGGACTTTTAGATTTTTGGACTTACGGATCACTATATTCGTTTGGCAAACCTTTCCTATTTCATCGTGGACTTGAACTTAGATGTCATTTTTATGATTGATTGCAAATCCGAATTTATGGTATTAAAGATACTGCTGTCAATATAATTCAGGTCTTGGGCGATCAGGAGCTGTGTTTCGATTTCATATAAGGATCCGATGGCAAAGTCAAGAAACCTTCTAAAATCTTTCTTAGTCCTTCTTGAAGTTCCTTCAGCAATATTTGAGGGTACGGAAACCGCCGCTCTCCTCAATTGAACTACAAGCCCGAATTTTTCAGTATCTGGAAAGTCGTTCGTCAATCGATAAATTGATGTACAAAAAACTCTGCTCCTTTTCCAAATATCAAGCTTTTTAAAGCTATGCATCTTCGCTGAAATTAATCCATCCCATGGATTCACAAAAAAGCAATTATTTTGCATTCCAGCCCTCTAAAGACCCAAATGTCAAGAAATCTATACTTCCATCCGTCTAGCCGTCTAATCATCGAACCATCCAACTATCCAACCCTCCAATCATCCATCCGTCTAACCATCGAACCGCCTATCAATTTAGTTGATAGTTAACCGTTGGTAGTTTTCTGGCTTCAAAACTTGAAATCCTCAATTTCACAGTTTCACAATTTTACACTTTCACAACTTCCCGATTTCTCATTTTCAAATTTTCAAATTGTCAAACCTTCAAATTGATTCATTGTTACATTTCCAAATGTTCAAATAAAGTCTTAGCCTTTCTGCTTTCGAATTGCAGTAATCAGTGAACAGTGAACAGTAAACAGTGAACAGTAAACAGTCTCCCTTACAAATTGAACCGGATCTTAAGCTTACGCTTTGACTTGGACTTAGTCTTCGTATTTCCTGCTTTTGAATTGCAGTCAAATCAGCTAACTTGAGATTGGGGAGGGGTTTAGAACCCCGAGTTCAGTTGGCAGTGAACAGTGAACAGTAATCAGTAAACAGTGAACAGTAATCAGTTTACCGTCTAACCATCGAACCATCCAAACGTCTAACCATCTAGTTATCCACCCATCCATCTAATCGTCCATCCGTCTAACCGTCTACCCCTCCAACTATCTAACCGTCTAATCATCCAATCATCCATCCGTCTAACCATCCATCCGTCTAACTATCCAACCCTCCAATCATCATCCGCCTAACCATCGAACCGTCCAAACGTCTAACCATCTAGTTATCCACCCATCCATCTAATCGTCCATCCGTCTAACCGTCTAGCCCTCCTTCTACTCGTCCAACCTTCTAACCGTCTAACCATCCATCCGTCTATCCTTCTAACACTCAATACTGCTCCTCGTCACTCGGGAAATCCTGACTTTTTACATCGTTCACATAACTGGAAATGGCATTCCCCATATCTTCGTATAGATTCATATAACGCCTCAAAAATCTCGGATTGAATTCGTGGGTCATACCCAGCAAATCATGAATGACCAGTACCTGCCCGTCCGCGTATTTACCACCGCCGATACCAATTGTTGGAATGGAAATACTTTCGGAAACCTTTTTGGTGAGTTCGGCCGGAATTTTCTCCAACACTATACCAAAACAACCCAGTTTCTCCAGCATTTTGGCATCGTCCATCAGCTTGTCCGCTTCATCTTTTTCCTTGGCCCTAACGGTATAGGTCCCAAACTTGTAAATGGATTGAGGTGTTAAACCCAAATGCCCCATTACCGGTATCCCGGCATTTAGGATCCTTTTTACCGATTCCTTTATTTCCACACCCCCTTCAACTTTAACCGCATGAGCTCCGCTTTCCTTCATGATCCTTATTGCGGATCGAAGCGCTTCTTTGGGATCGCTTTGATAACTGCCAAAAGGAATATCCACCACTACAAGAGCCCTTTTCACTGCTCTTATCACCGAGGAGGCATGATAGATCATTTGGTCCAGGGTGATAGGTAAAGTAGTCTCATGACCGGCCATGACATTACTGGCTGAATCACCGACCAGGATCACATCCACTTTGGCGTTATCTACGATTTTAGCCATGGAATAATCGTAGGCGGTGAGCATGGAGATCTTTTCACCCTGCTGCTTCATTTCAACGAGCGACTTTACCGTCACGCGTTTGTACTCTTTTTTTGCGGTAGACATCTTAGAATGGTTTAGAGGGCTAAATGTAAGGAGATTTGTTGGAATGCCACCGCGACTATTTAAACAGCCATATTAGATGTTTTAGGCTATATTTGGACAAAGCTAAAACCCGGATATGAAAAACATTACCCTCTTAGTTATTTTGCTTTTGTCTCTGCATGTCGCTGCCCAGTCCGAGGAAATGGCAGTTCAAAAGACCATTGAAGCTTTTTTTGACGGTTTCCACAAACAGGATTCCATCATAATGAAGCAAACGGTTTCTGAAGAACCTATTTTACAAACGATAGGAAAAAATAAAGAGGGTGAGACCCTGGTACGGACGGAGAAATTTGAAAAGTTGATCAAGTCGATTGTTTCTATTCCCGACAGCGTTAAATTCCAGGAAAAACTACTTTCCTTCAATATCCAGATTGACGGAGCCATGGCCAATGCCTGGACCCCATATGAGTTCTGGTTAAATGACAAATTCCATCATTGCGGGGTAAATTCTTTCCAGCTTTTCAATGACGGTTCCGGTTGGAAGATCATCTATCTAATCGATACACGAAGGCGCGAAGGCTGCCAGTAAATCAGCAATTCAATACTTCACTACTGAGCTGATTTTTGCCAGATCCCACTAGAAACACTTGAAATTACAGGGCTAAACAGGCCTACAGTCATAATTGCAATGACATCATGTCAGTTTTGCTGTATTGGCATATTGTTTGACACTGTCAAGTTGATTTAAACTGAGAAACACGAATTTAAAACAACATATAATGAGTAAGATAATTGGAATAGATTTAGGAACAACAAACTCTTGCGTTTCAGTGATGGAAGGTAATGAGCCCGTTGTGATCCCTAATGCGGAAGGAAAGCGCACCACACCCTCCGTAATTGCGTTTGTAGAGGGTGGTGAGATTAAGGTGGGGGATCCGGCTAAGAGACAGGCGGTAACGAATCCGCATAAGACCATTTATTCCATAAAACGCTTTATGGGGAACAAGTACTCTGAATCTCAAAAAGAGGCAGACAGGGTACCATATAAAGTGGTAAAAGGAGATAATAACACTCCCAGGGTAGATATTGACGGACGTTTGTACACTCCTCAGGAATTATCAGCCATGATCCTTCAGAAAATGAAGAAAACCGCGGAAGATTACCTGGGGCAGACAGTGAGCCAGGCAGTGATCACGGTTCCTGCTTATTTTAACGATGCTCAAAGACAAGCTACAAAAGAGGCGGGTGAGATTGCCGGACTTAAGGTTGAGCGAATCATTAACGAGCCTACTGCGGCTTCCCTTGCGTACGGACTGGATAAAAAAGATACAGATCAAAAAATAGTGGTCTTCGATTTTGGAGGGGGTACACATGACGTTTCCATCCTGGAACTGGGTGATGGTGTATTTGAGGTATTGGCCACGGACGGTGACACTCACCTGGGTGGTGACGATGTAGATCAAAAAATAATTGACTGGTTGGCGGATGAGTTCAAAAAAGATGAGGGAATAGACCTTAGAGATGATGCTATGGCCTTGCAGCGCCTGAGAGAGGCTGCTGAAAAGGCAAAGATTGAATTGTCTTCCTCTGCCCAGACTGAGATCAACCTGCCCTATGTTACGGCTACGGCTTCAGGACCTAAACACCTTGTAAGGACCCTGGCAAAGTCTAAGTTCGAGCAGTTGATCGCTGATCTTGTTAAAAGAACTATCGAACCTTGTGAGACCGCTTTAAAGTCTGCCGGACTGTCTAAAAGCGATATCGATGAGATTATCCTGGTAGGAGGTTCCACCCGGATCCCTGCTGTTCAGGAAGCCGTTGAGAAATTCTTCGGTAAGAAGCCGTCAAAAGGGGTAAACCCTGATGAGGTGGTTGCTGTTGGTGCCGCAATTCAAGGTGGGGTACTTACGGGAGATGTGAAAGACGTATTGCTTTTGGATGTAACACCTTTATCCCTTGGTATTGAAACTATGGGCGGTGTAATGACGAAATTGATCGATGCCAATACGACAATCCCAACAAAAAAGTCTCAGATATTTTCAACCGCGGCAGACAATCAACCCTCAGTGGAAATTCACGTGCTTCAGGGAGAGCGTCCGATGGCAGGAGACAATAAGACCATAGGAAGGTTCCATCTGGATGGGATCCCTCCTGCACCTAGAGGTACTCCTCAGATTGAGGTAACCTTTGATATTGATGCCAATGGTATCATCAAAGTATCTGCCACAGATAAGGCTACAAATAAAACCCAGGATATCCGTATCGAAGCTTCTTCAGGACTTACAGAAGAGGAGATCGAAAAGATGAAAGCCGAGGCCGAAGCCAATGCGGAAGCTGATAAAAAAGCCAAAGAAACAGCAGATAAGCTCAACGAAGCGGATAGTATGATCTTCCAGACCGAGAAGCAACTTAGCGAGTTTGGAGATAAGCTGTCTGAAGACAAAAAGAAACCTATCGAAGACGCGTTGGAAGAGCTGAAAAAGGCATACGAATCCAAGGATCTGGCAGTGATCAGCCCTGCGCTGGAGAAGATCAACGAAGCCTGGAAAGTTGCTTCTGAGGAGATGTATAAAGCACAGGCTGAAGCCCAGCAGGCCACTTCTTCAAACGGAAGCGATACCGCATCCCAGGATCAGTCTAAAGAAGGAGATAATGTAGAAGACGTAGACTTCGAAGAAGTGAAATAAGAATAACTAAGTTTATGCGTTAATAAAAAGGCGGGTTTTTCCCGCCTTTTTTTGGTATACATTTTGTTCTAGTTGAAGGAGAATAAAGTAATTTTGTGTATATGATAAAAAACTACTCTGATACATTTTGTAAGATTTTATCCATTAGCTGGCTGATACTGGGTGCAACTTTGTTGCGAGCACAGGAACCCAAAATCTTTAGCAGGGCGGACTTTGATCTGAAGGGAAGAGTAAAATCCTGCCTTGTTATTACTGATTACGGTAAAGAAGAATTCGAATTTAACGAAGCCGGTCTGCTGACAAAATCCGTGACGCGGTTCAATGAAAAAGACTACGATGTTACCTACTACAAATATCAGGGAGATGAATTGATTGAACGCCGAAATGAAAACTATCGGGACGGACTTTTTGACAAGTATACCTCAATAGCCCATATTTACGAAATAGATACCCTGGAGAACAGGAAGGTAACAGAAAGAATTCTTTCCTACGCCAAAGAATTCCTGGATCAATACGAATATTTGTACGACGAAGAGAACCGCCTGGTCAAAATAACCCGTTCTAATAACGAAGGAATAGACGAAACCAAAATAGAATACACTACCTACAAGGACGAGAACACCCAATCCACCTACCTCAACGGTAGTCTTTTAAGATCTGTCAGAACTTCGGCAAAGAAGAAAAAAGGCATTGATTACAAATTGGTGCTGACCAAAGATTTTATTCAGGGAATTCCCAGTAAAGCTGTGGAGGCCCTATACGATAAGGAAGGAAAGTTGATCTCTGAACAGGAGTTTCAGTATGACGAATCCAAGAAATCTTTTAAGCCTTCCAGCCTTATAAATTATAGTTACAACGAAAACGGTTTGCTTAGTGCAACCGCCCGAACCTCTGGATCCCTTGAAGAACGCAAGGAATACATCTACCAGTTTGACGGAGGGGCAGACGGGAACTGGATCAAGCAGATCATCACTCCTGAAAATTCCTATACCACCAGACGGATCGTTTATTTTGAACCCCTGGAGGCAGAGGTAGAAGAGTAGGGGGTACAGATCCCAACCCCAGAAATGTTGAAGCCACTTACGGCATAAATGAGAGAAACTATTTATCCCATTCCTCTTTAAGGATTCCGTAGCAACAGGTATTCCTTTTGAAGCCATCGGTCAGATAGATGTTCTTCCTCAAAATACCTTCAAGTACGGCCCCGAGCTTTTCCACGGCTTTACGGGACTGAATATTGCGTTCATCCACCCGGAATTCCACTTTTTCCATCCCCATTTCCTCAAAAGCATAGTCGATCATCAGCTTTTTCATATGGGTATTCAGACCACTGCCGTGAAATTCCCTGCCTATCCAGGTGGAACCAATCTCTACGGTTTTATTTCTCCCGTCGATATGCATATAACGACTGCTTCCGGCATATTTGGAAGAGCGTTTGTCAAAGATGATCAGCGGTAAAGCGCTGCCCTGGTCTTGCAGTTTGAGGGCCCTGATCACATATTGCTCCAGGGCTGATGACGTACTGATTTCTGAAGGAGAATACTGAATGAGTCTTTCCTGGGAGGCTACTTCCAAAAGATGATGATAGTTATCCAGGGTCAATGGGGATAAAAGCACTACTTCATCTTCCAGTATCAATGTTTTGCTCATGAGATAAGTTGTTGAATGATGGATTTTTGTATTTCGTGACCTCCTTCGAAAGTGATGGCATCAACTTTTTGCGGAAACAGGCTTTGTAACCTCACTAACTCCTGCTGATATCTTTGTGGTGTTATGAATTCATCCTCTGTGCCTGCAATCACCGTGACGCGGATATCGGCATTTTCCAAAAACCTGAAGTCCTCCTCGCTCAATTCCTTGGGAACACCACCCGCATAGAGTATCAACCTGTCGCACTTGGGCCTTCTTAAAGCCAGCCATCTCAAGGCGATAGACACTCCTTGTGAAAAACCGAATAACAGTCTTTCCACATCATCGGGCAGATCTTCAGCCTGGTAAACCTCGTCCAGGTAATTCATCACGTTTTCAATTTCCTCGGCGGTATTTTCACGCGTCAGCCAGCTGGCACCTACATGTTTATAGGCATTGCCAAGATAATACTTGGCAGGTGCCTGTGGTGCGATGAAATAGTTCGCTTTGGGATCAAGATCTTCAAAGTACCTTAGAAAGTAACGACTCAGGTAGCCTATTCCATGAAAGACCATCCAGATATTCCGGGTTTCAGGAGTTATGGCATTTAAAGTGGCATAGGTGTTGGAGGCCTTGTAGTGCACTCTCTTCTCACTTGAATTCATAAATCAAATATAAGGCAATAGGCATTCTTATTCGTATGGCTTAGCTTTGCAAAAAAAAATAGACTTTATGAACGAATACAAGGAAAAGATTCTCAGTGTTTGCAATGAGATTTGCAAGGGGACCCTAATGGAAACCCTGGAAATTGAATATATAGATGTGGGCGAGAATTTTCTTGTGGCCAGGATGCCGGTGAGCCCTAAGGTTCATCAACCGGATGGCGTACTTCACGGAGGGGCCACCGCAGCACTTGCCGAGAGTGTTGGCAGTGCGGCCTCTTACGTATTTCTGGATGGAAAGAAGTTCTTTGTGCGGGGCATAGAGATCTCTGCAAATCACGTAAAAAGCATCAAAGAGGGTGACGTTTTTGCCCGGGCTACCTTGCTCCATAACGGACGCACAACGCAACTGTGGGATATCAGAATAACAGATAAGGATGAACAACTGATCTCCTTATGCAAGTTAACGACAATTGCCCTGCCCAGGGAGTAAGATGGATTTTGAAAATTTCTTACTGAAAGCTGAGGACCATCTCACTCGTAAAATTCCTTTCGTTCTCTACAGAAAGCCTTCTGATCCTTTGGTAAAAGGTATTTTTCAAAGGGATGAGCATTCCTTCTTCCTCAGTGACTTTACAGAAAGAGGTTTTGTTTTTGCTCCTTTTAATTCGAACAAACCAGCGTTGTTATTGAGGCCGGACGAACAAGTCAGCACATCTTACCAGCATGGCGCGAATAAGACTGGTCAACTCACCGAGCCTCCAGCGGCTGATACCCAAGCTCAGCAGTTCCATCTGGATCTGGTCGCTAAAGGCATTGCTAAAATTAAGGCCGGGGACTTGGAGAAGGTTGTGCTTTCCAGAAACATCGAGGCCAGGGGTCATCATTCCCCTTTAAAAGTATTCCAAACTCTGCTAAATAAGTACATTACCGCATTTTGTTATTTATGGTACCATCCGGTTTCAGGCCTTTGGATGGGAGCCACGCCAGAAACACTAGTGTCCATTCGTAAAAATGAGCTGACTACCATGTCCCTTGCTGGCACATATTCCTATCAGGATGGAAAGCCACCGGTTTGGACCACCAAGGAAAGGAAAGAACAGGGTTTAGTGACAACTTATCTTTTGGATAAACTTAGACCATTTACCACGGCGCTGGAACTAACCGAAGAAAATGCGGTAAGGGCTGGACAACTCTGGCATTTGATGTCCCAAATAAGGGGTAGGTTAAAAAAGAATGAATTGGGTGAGGTGATCAGGGCATTACATCCGACTCCGGCGGTTTGTGGTATCCCTTTGGAGGTAGCCAAAGATTTTATCCTGGAAAAGGAAGGATATGACAGGGAGTTTTACACCGGCTATCTCGGGGAATTGGGCTTGGATGGCGAGTCTGATTGTGACCTTTACGTGAATCTTCGGTGCATGCAACTGGTCAATGATATGGCCCTTGTTTATGTTGGTGGTGGGATCACCGCTGAGTCTGATCCGCAAAGTGAATGGGGGGAAACTGTGGCCAAGAGTAATACTATGCTAAAAGCCCTATTTAATTCATGAGAATTATTGGGAAGAAGTTAGTTGCGTTGTATTTTTGAATGTTTTTATGAAATATTCCAATATTCCCGCTGCACAATCTGTAGTTTATCATTGCAAGGCCCGAGCTGTAAAAGATATTGTGATATCTCCGGGTTCCAGAAATGCCCCACTGACCATTGGTTTTACGGAAGATCCATTTTTTAATTGTTACAGTATTGTGGATGAGCGATGCGCGGCTTTTTTCGCCCTGGGAATAGCACAACAGACCGGGCGGCCCGTGGCTGTTGTATGCACTTCCGGTAGTGCGGTGTTGAACTACTTCCCGGCAGTTTCTGAGGCTTTTTACAGCGATATTCCTATGCTGGTAATTTCTGCGGACCGCCCCCCAAAAAAGATCGATATAGGGGATGGGCAAACCATAAGGCAGGAAAACGTTTTTGGCCATCTAATAGGATACTCGGCAAATCTGAAATTGGATTGTCGCGCTGAGGAATATTCAGAGGAAACGCTTTCAAACCCGGAAATCTCCAAAAAGCAGGAAGAGGTGCAACATCATAATGATGGTGAATTGAATAAGGCTTTCAACATCGCGATAAAGGATAAGTGTCCGGTTCATATCAACGTTCCTTTTGAAGAACCGCTTTACGAAAAGTTTACGGAAATGTCAGTTTCGCCTGTGGTATTGGAATCCGATGAGGTGTCAGGCCAACGGGATTCACTTTCAGACCTGGATCAGTTCGCGGAGATCTGGAATTCGAGTTCCAGGAAAATGATCCTGGTTGGGGTTTCATCACCGGGAGCCCTGGATCAGGATGTGCTGGACGCTTTGGGAAATGACCCGACGGTGCTGGTGTTGACCGAAACCACCTCGAACCTGCATCACCCCAATTTTTTTCCCAGCATTGACAGCATCGTTGCGCCCATAGAAAAATCAGAAGATAAAGACGGTTTATTTTCCGATCTTCAGCCGGAAGTACTGCTTACCTTTGGTGGAATGATCGTTTCCAAGAAGATAAAGGCCTTCCTGAGAAATTACCAACCCAGCCATCACTGGCATATAGATACTAAAAAAGCCTACGATACTTTCTTCTGCCTTTCAAACCATTTTGTATCAGGAGCCAATGACTTTTTTAAAGCCTTTCTTCCCCTATGTAAGACTTCCGAAGAGGGCTATTATAGCCGGTGGGAATCGGTAAGGCAGCGGTATCTCGCAAAGCGATCTGAATACCTCGGGCAGATCCCTTTTTCTGATCTGAAGGTGTTTCAGCACATTCAGGGCACCATCCCTAAAGGCTACCAGGTTCATTTGGCCAATAGCTCAACAGTGCGATATTCTCAACTAATGGATATGGACGCCTCCCTGAGGGTTTTTAGCAACCGGGGAACCAGTGGGATAGATGGCAGTACCTCCACCGCTATTGGCGGGGCCTTGTACGATACTAATCCTACACTTCTCATCTCAGGGGACCTCAGCTTCCTTTACGACAGCAATGCACTTTGGAATAATTATATACGTGCGGATTTCAGGATGATCGTCATCAATAACGAGGGAGGTGGTATTTTCAGGATACTACCAGGCAAAGAAGAAACGAATAACTTCAAGGACTATTTTGAGACTGTTCATAAACTGGATTTTGCCAGGCTCTGTGCACTTTATAACATCGATCATTCACTGGTGACCGATGAGGAGGGACTAAGCCGGGAACTCTCTGGCTTTTACGAGCCCTCGCATACCCCTAAACTTCTGGAGATTAGGACTCCCAGGGATCAGAATGACAAAATTTTGCTTACATATTTTGATTTTCTATCTTAGGCCATCTGTTATAAAAACTATATAAACACTAACGTTATGAGCAGTAAAAGAGATGAATTGATCGAGCAGTACGCCGCCGACATCCAGACAAAATTTGACCAGAGTCCGGACATGGATCTTCTAACTAAAGTGACTATTGGCCTGGGTCCGGCAATCTACAATCTTGATGCTTCCAAAGTATCCGGTTCCGATGAGGGCGAACTTGAAACCGTGAAAAACAATTTCCTCATTAAAAAGCTGGGTCTTGCGGATTCCCCGGAGCTTATGGAAGCCATAAAAAGCGTTATCAATACTTATGGCGCTTCCGAAAGAAATAAACACCGAGCGGTGGTGTATTATATGCTCGCCAGGCATTTTAACAAGGAAGCTGTTTACAACTAATCCGAAGTAAAAATAGGATCAGGCCGCCATTTACTGGCGGCTTTTTACTTTTAAACCTACCTTTGCAATATGGTTGAAATTGGCAACTACAACAGCCTGAGTATTCTGAGAAGTACAAGGGTAGGCTTGTTTCTGGGCGATGAGGATGTGGATGACCTTCTGCTCCCGACGAAATATGCTCCTCAGGACTTTGCGATTGGTGATACTTTGGAGGTATTCTGTTATCTGGATCACGAAGAAAGGCCGATCGCTACAACTTTAGATCCCTTTATCAAACGCAACGATTTTGGTTACCTGCGAGTGGCCGAGGTGAACGAGACCGGCGCTTTTTTAGACTGGGGTCTGGAAAAACACCTCCTGGTGCCGTTCAGGGAACAGCCCGTTCGAATGGAAGAGGGAAAGTGGTATGTGGTTTTCTGTTATTTGGATGAGAAATCTTTCCGGCTGGTGGCCAGTGGAAGGGTGGAAAAGTTCCTTTCCAACAACAATCTGGATGTAAAGCAAGGCGAGGAAGTGCAGCTACTGGTTAACAGGAAAACCGATCTGGGCTGGGATCTTATCGTAAACAATCGCCACCGGGGCCTGGTTTATGCCAATGAGGTTTTTAAAAAGCTTGAGGTGGGCGACCGGATCCAGGGCTTTGTAAAGCAGATCAGGCCGGACAATAAACTGGACATTTCCCTGGAACCTTTGGGTTTTGACAGACTGGAACCTGCAGCACAAATGATTTACGAACAACTGCTTCAGGCTGATGGTTTTTTGGGAGTCCATGATAAAAGTTCCCCGGAGGAGATAAAGAGCTTGTTCCAGATGAGTAAGAAGACCTTTAAAAAGGCCATCGGGACACTTTACAAAGCGAGAAAAATTGAGATCAGACCTGATGGGATCTACAAAGTGTAGAGAGACATCCTAAGTAAGCGAAAAGCAGGTTTTTAAACTTAACGTACTGAAACAGAATCCTTACCACTAACTACTTCAAACTCACAACATTTATTTTGTTGATTTTAAGGTTTTTATTTACTTTTAGCGACAAATCCCCTAAACCCAATTAATTATGCCATTTATAGAGGAAAGTGATTTGCTGGAACTGCACAAAGACATCGATAAGGCCCAGATCATTAACGAGCGTCTTTTAGATCAAATCAAGTTCAAGAACAAGGAACTTAAGCGCAGTAAGATCCAGCGTAATGTCCTGGCCGGGTTTACCGCGGTCTTCCTCATCGGCGCGCTTGCGCTTTTCTCATTTACCGCAGGCCTTAGTAGTTCAAAAGGGTTGGAGAATCAAAGTCTTTTAGTATCCATTGACAGCCTGGACGCTGTTAAATCAAGAATAGATAACCTCAGTCAGCAAAACGAAGAATTAAGCCTGGTCAAGGAATTCTACCTGGCTAAAAGCTTTTTGGAAAAGGAGAAAGTGTATTCCGTTCAGGTAAAATCCTTTGTTGAAAATAATGTTACCCTGGCTTCTGAGGCACTTACCAACACCATGTTTGTAAAGACCAATCCTTTTTATTCCTATTCTTTAGGGAATTTTGAAACCCTTCAGGAAGCCCAGAAATTCCGTGCTCAGTTAGTGGAAATGGGATTCAAGGATGCTTTTGTGGCTTCTTATAAGGACGGTAAACGCATTAAGATAGAGGACCCTTACTAAACACGTTTTGCCAAAATTCAAGGCATGGCTCAGCGCAGCCCGCTTGCGCACATTACCCCTTTCAATTTCCGGGATACTGGTAGGTACAGCCCTGGCTAATCACAACGATTACCACAACTGGCGAATACTGGTTTTGGCTTTACTCACTACGGTGGGATTTCAGATTACTTCTAATTTTGCGAACGACTACGGCGACGGGGTCAAAGGTACAGACAATGAGGACAGGATAGGGCCACAACGGGCATATCAGAGCGGAGCTCTGAGCCGCAAGGAACTCAAGTCGGGCATCCTCATTTCAATTGTAATAAACCTCTTTCTGATAGCAGCCTTGTTAGTGGTCTCCTTTGGACAGGAAAATCTGGTGTATATACTGTTGTTCTCTTTCCTTGGCTTGTTGAGCATCTGGGCAGCGATCCGGTATACCGTAGGAGAAACGGCATATGGTTATCAGGGCCTGGGCGACCTGTTTGTCTTTTCTTTTTTTGGATTGCTTTCCGTAATCGGATCTCAGTTCTTGTACGTAAAGCTCATTGTACCCAATGCCATATATCCTGCTATCACCATAGGATTATTGAGTACTGCTGTGCTTAACCTGAACAACCTAAGGGATCAGGAAAATGACAGGAAAGCCGGTAAAAATACGCTCGTTGTACAATTGGGTTTTAAGAACGGCAAGCGATATCATATGCTTTTGATCGTAGTTGCATTTCTCAGTATGCTGCTTTTTGGCATTCTTGAATTTGAAGGCTGGAAGGACTGGATCTGCATGTTGGCCTTTCTTCCAATATTTATACATCTGAGAAGGGTGCTGAAGGTAAAGGACCCCGCATTTTTTGATCCTGAACTCAAGAAAATAGCATTGAGCACCTTCCTGCTGGCCTTGCTAATTTATATAGTGTTCAATAATTTTTTGTAAATTTGATTCGTTATAACTACTAACAGACAGGCATATAACCATCTAAACCACTCTTACCTTGGAACAACCTATTAGAATATTAATCGTTGAAGACAATGTCATCATTGCAGACGATATGCAGTCCATGCTGGAAGAAATCGGGTATGAGATTGTAGACAATGTGATCGTTTATGAACAGGCAGAGGAAGTGCTTAAAAATGAGCATGTTGACCTTGTTCTCATTGATATTATCCTGGCTTCGGATAAAACCGGAATAGACCTCGGAAAGCATATCCGGGAGAATTATAACATCCCATTTATTTTTGTTACGTCTAACTCAGACCGGGCTACGGTTGAGAACGCCAAAACCGTAAAACCAAACGGATATCTGGTAAAACCTTTTGAGCAACAGGATCTGTATACCTCAATTGAGATCGCCCTGTCTAATTTTGATTATTCAGAGAAATCCAATGGGGGTTCGGCAGATTCGGCCGAGGAGAAGGTAGTGTCCAATTCCGTACTGAAGGATTCCATTTTTGTCAAAAAACAGCATTTGTATTATCGTATCCAGTTTGGAGATATTCAATTCATAAAGGCGGATAATGTTTATCTGGAGGTTAACACCGTAGACAAAAAATTCCTGGTAAGATCTCCCTTAAAGGATTACCTGGAGAAACTGCCAAAAAATAAGTTCTACAGGGCGCATAAGTCTTATATCGTTAATGTGGATCATATTGATGCCATCAACTCAAAGGATATTATGATTAATAATACATTGATTCCGATATCCAAGGACTTCAAAGAGTTCATCATCTCCGCGATGAATTCCTGATACAACTATAACATTCGAAAAAATTGTAAAAGACACCCCTAGGGGTGTTTTTTTATTATTCCCTTTCTGTTTTTGCAGATCACAACACTTTTGGGCACCTTCACAACATTATTTTGGCAGTGGAAGAGGTCTGCCGTACTTTGGTATCAGAATTAGGAATTAATTTTTTTCATTTTCATATAGTGTTCTCGTAAAAGAGTCTTACAACAAAGCGTAAGGCTCTTTTTTTATGGGGTGATTTCAGCCGTCCGGGATCGAAAAGTTTTCAAGTGAAAACGCCTTTTCCATGAAATGCACAAAAATCCGATGAAATGCAGTTTGCAACGCTGAATGTAGTTTTCACAACAAAAATCAGCACTTACACAACAAACTTCTCAAACAAGGGTTTCTGCATACTATTTTTGAAGCGTTCCCCATGTCTTACCATTTACTTACCTTCTTTTCTGAGGAATAGACCCCATTTTAAAAAGTCCTTTTAGTAACCCCTAATCTGTTTTCTGCAGATCGGATACAACAGAAGGCCTGGTGTTTTTCAAAGGATGTTATGGTGTCACAAACTCCGCTTACATAATAAGTTAGGTGGGAGGTGACAAGAAGAGGCGAAAAACGCTCACCACAGTTTCAATCTGCTTGACAACAAAAATTTAGCGGAATCGGCTATTTGTGGTATGTTTAACGCCCGTATAACACGGCATTTAAGACTTGGCGTAAAATTGAGCAAATAGATTTCTAAGCATGTTATGGCAAATCCGCTTGGCAAAATTTTTTATGTAATATTCCTCATCGCTTCGCTTCAGGGTTTGGCTCAGGAACTCAGTTCCGGCGAGGTCAACATCTTGAAAAAATTCGAGAATACCTCAGATATTTCCGAAAAGTTCAGCTTCTTTTTCGGTACCCCGAACCGATACGGGGAAAACTCTGCTTACGATTGGCTGGATACTGTAAATGACTATTTGAACAATGCCAGCCAGTCTGGCGATTCTGCAGCAATCCAAAAATTCCAGCTAATACAATCCCAAATTTACTTTGATCTTGGTGATTATGAGAAAAGTGTGGCCCTGGCCAACGAGCTATACGCAGACAAAGCCAAACTGGACGGCGGCCTTACGGAGGTTATGCTCAACCTGATCGACGAAAACTACGCTCAACTGGAGCTTTACGAAAAACAGATCGAGATCAGGCAGGAGAAAAGGGATCTCGGTATCACGGAGAACATCGCATTCTACGATATTTATTCTAACCTCGGGATGCACCGAAGGGCGATGCGAGATTATATTATGGACGTAAAAAAGAACATAGATGACAGTGATCTCTATGGTCTTGCGGAGTACCACAACAATGTTGGAAGGTACCTGTTACTGGATAAGTCCGCGTCTGTAGCCCTCAAGAATTTCAAGACAGCCAAGGGCTATGTAGACGTATATCTAAACGATCTCAGCAAAGTAAAAACGGAAAAGGAGATCCAGGAAGCTAACCTGCTTAAGGGGATCGTAGAAGGAAACATCGGAAAGGCCCATATCCTGTTACGCCAATATGAAGAAGCCCTGCCTTACCTGGAGAATAGTGTCGGGATAATACAGGAATACAATATAGGACGCTACTCTAATGATGTGGTGGAAAATAACCTCGCCATTGCGGAATCTCATTTGCAACTGGAAAATTTTGCCAAAGCCAAGGAGTATTTGGATACGGATCTGACACTGATCAAAACAGATCATATCATTAAAAAGAACAAATTGCTGGCTTCATACTACGACAATGTGGAAGACTACAGGAATGCTGTGTACTACTTGAAAAAGAATGCCAAGATCGCGGATTCCATAGATACGAACGACACCTCCTTAAAGACACAGCAGCTGGCTACGATTGCCCGTTTCGACCTGGATAATTCCAGAAGGATGATCGATGAGCAGAAATTGGAAATGGAACGCGCCAGGAGTGAAATGCAGGCAAAGGATGAGCGGATCAACCTGGTTTTCATTTCGCTGATCTTTACTTTGCTGGGATTTGCCGGACTGGTTTACGCCTACCTCAAAAGTATCAAGAATCAACGCTTGATCGCGGAGCAAAAACACATTATTGAAAATTCACTGGTAGAGAAAGATTCCCTACTCAAGGAAATTCACCACAGGGTTAAGAACAACCTCCAGATGGTCTCCAGCTTGTTGAGCTTACAAACAAAGAATACTCGTAGTAAAGCGGCAATAGAAGCCCTGGAAGAAGGGAAGACCAGGGTAAAGGCCATGGCCCTGATCCATCAGAAACTCTACCAGAACGACGATCTGTCCGTTATTGAAATGCAGGGGTATATAGAAAGCCTTATCAACAGCGTGCAGTCTGTGTTCAAAAAGGGCGGCCACAATATCAACGTCACCATTGATGCCGAAGGCGTGGAGCTCGATATTGACCGCGCTATCCCTTTCGGGCTCATTCTGAATGAGTTAGTTTCCAATTCTTTTAAATATGCCTTTCCGGAGGATGATGACAACGGCAAGATCTACATTCACCTCAGGAAGAATGGCGAACACGGATTTTTTGAGTATACTGATAACGGGATTGGGCTTCCGGATGATTCAGAAGAAAGGGTTAACTCTTCCATGGGAATTCGCCTGATGAACCGCCTGGTGAATCAGCTACAGTCCACCTTGAATATTGACAAAACCTCTGAGGGCGTTCGTTTTTGGTTTAACTTTAAGTAGTTTTAACCTAAAACTTAAAAGCATGCGACTTACATTTTTGGGCCATGCGTCCCTTCTCATTACAACTGCGGATCACAGTCTGCTCGTGGATCCATTCATTTCCGGGAATGATAAAGCCAGTGGATTGGTCAAATTAGACGATTTGGATCCGGATTACATATTACTGACACATGCCCATCAGGATCATACCCTGGACGCGGAGAGCATCGCCAAAAGAAGCAATGCCACCATTGTGAGTAATTATGAGATCGCCATGTATTATCAGCAGAAAGGACTGAATATACATCCCATGAATCACGGAGGTAATTGGAAATTTGATTTTGGAAACCTAAAGTACACCCCGGCCATACACACCTCCTCATTTCCCGATGGCACTTATGGCGGGCAACCCGGTGGTTTTCTGATCTCTACTGAAAACAAACAATTATACATTGCCGGTGATACCTCCCTGACCATGGATATGAAATTGATAGGTATGTCCTCCAAACTGGATCTGGCTGTGCTACCTATTGGGGATAATTTCACCATGGGTATAGATGATGCGATACTGGCAGCGGAATTCGTAGGTTCTAACCGCATTATGGGCTATCATTACGACACTTTTGGATATATTGAAATAGATCATAAAGAAGCTGTAGAAAAATTTAGGGTATCCGGCAAAGAATTATTACTTCCTTCCATTGGTGAATCTATTGAAGTTTGATTACTGCCAGTTAGCTGCAGTTCGATCCCGGATGATTTTATCATCGAAAATATCCTTAAGTTTGGGTACTATCCGATGAAAGCACATTACAAGAAACACATCCTTCAATTCAAAAGACCCAGCGGCACTTCCCGTGGCATTTTGACCGAAAAAGAGACCTGGCTTTTAATACTGGAAGATCAGGGGAAGTTCGGTATTGGAGAGTGCGGCTTGTTAAGGGGACTCAGTATAGACGATCGCCCGGATTACGAAGAAAAACTGAAATGGATTTGCGATCAGATCGCCCTTGGAAACATAAACCTAAGAGGTCAGCTGCAAGAATTCCCAAGCATTCAATTTGGCCTGGAACAGGCCCTTCTCTCCCTGAGAGCGGAGGATCCGTTCCTGCCCTTTCCGTCAGATTTCACTGCTGCCAAAGCCAATATACCTATCAATGGCCTTGTCTGGATGGGGGACGAAGCTTTTATGCGGGAACAGATCGCGGAGAAGCTTGCCGCGGGATTCCATTGCGTTAAAATGAAGATAGGAGCTATCGATTTCAATCAGGAGTTGGATCTAATTGCGTCGATTCGTAAAACCTACTCCGCAGACATGATAGAGCTACGGGTAGATGCCAATGGAGCATTCCCGGCTGAGGAAGCCCTGGAGAAACTCGAACGTCTTGCGGCCTACGATATCCACTCTATTGAACAACCGATTAAGCCTGGAATGAGAGAGGAAATGGCGTCCCTTTGCTTAGAAACTCCAATTCCAATCGCCCTGGATGAAGAACTTATCGGCATATTCGATGTAACAGAAAAGGAAGAATTGCTACAAACCCTTAAGCCGCAATACATCATTCTTAAACCCAGTTTAATAGGTGGGTTTGAAGGATGCCGGGAATGGATTATCTTGGCCGAAAAATACGCGGCCGGCTGGTGGGTCACCAGCGCACTGGAAAGCAATATAGGGCTGAATGCCATCGCGCAATGGACTTTTACACTTAACAGCCGAATGCCGCAGGGTCTGGGTACCGGAGGGCTTTATGAAAACAATTTTGACAGCCCTTTAACCGTAATTGAGGGAACCCTGAAATACGATACTAATAAAATGTGGAAAGCTAATCTAATCGAAGAATTATGTATATAGAACAAGGATATAAAGGGGATATCGGATTGTGGAAGTTTTGGGTACTTCCCCTGGGGTTTATCGCTTTCATGGTGTTTAATTACATCTCCCTGATATACTCACCTGTGGACGTTAACGTAATGATGGCCAACATGATCGAGCAACTCGGGTCAAATGTGGTTTTTGTACTGCTCGTAGGTCCGCTTGCGGCTTTTTTGTTTATCGTATGGGGCTGGGTAAAACTGGTACATCCTCAGCCGATCAGGGCCTTAACCACTTCCAGGGCGAAAGTAGACTGGAAAAGGATCTTCTTCGCATTTTTCCTTTGGGCTATTGTCACGGTTGCGATCACGGGTATAGATATCCTTGTCTCCCCTAAGGACTATGTGTTTAATTTTCAGCCAGTGCCATTCTTTGTACTGGCTATAATCGCCATTATACTGATCCCGTTGCAAACCAGTTTTGAAGAATATTTATTCAGGGGGCATATGATGCAGGGACTTGGGTTGACCTTTGGCAACCGATGGGTTCCACTGGTAGTAACCTCTGTGCTGTTTGGCTTAATGCATTTGGGCAATCCTGAAGTCAGTCAGTTGGGCTACGGCATCATGGTTTATTATATAGGAACAGGCTTCTTTCTCGGGATCATTACTTTGATGGACGAAGGCCTTGAACTGGCCCTGGGATTCCATGCCGCGAACAACCTGATCACCGCGCTGCTGGTAACATCGGATTGGACCGCTTTTCAGACCAACTCCTTATTTAAAGACGTTTCGGATCCCGTACTGGGATGGGATATTCTGATTCCGGTGCTGGTGGTTTACCCTATCTTACTTTGGGTGTTCAGCAAAAAGTACGGTTGGAAGAACTGGAAGGACAGGTTGGCCGGAAAAGTACTTTCCAGGGAAGCCATTGCAGACATAGAACAAAATGGTACAGGAGTTAGTTAAGGTACACCCGGAGTTCAGGTTTAACGGAATACATTTTTCTGAAAGCGAGCTTGCAGAAGTCGCGTATAGCCTGATCAAAGAGGGGGAGGATTTTGAGATAGCCATAGGTGATTTTATCCTGGATTGGTTGTCAGATTCGGATGAGATCGCGGTAAAGACCTCAGGATCTACGGGTGCTCCTAAGAACATATATTTGAAGAAGCAGCATATGGTAAATTCTGCCATGGCCACTGCAAGCTTCTTTGAATTAAAGCCTGGTCATACAGTGCTTTTGTGCTTACCCGCCAATTATATAGCCGGTAAAATGATGTTAGTGCGGGCAATGATACTTGGCTTGGACATAGATTGCATCCGACCGGAATCAAACCCCCTGGCCCATACTGGCAAATCTTATGAGTTTGTGGCCATGGTTCCTTTGCAATTGACGAATTCCTTAGGTCAACTTAATAGGGTAAAAAAACTACTTGTAGGAGGTGCCCCCCTGGGAGATCGCATAAAGGAGGCCCTGGATAAAGAGGGTACTTTGGTCTATGAGAGTTACGGAATGACTGAGACCATTACGCATATAGCCCTAAAAAAGGTCAATCACAATTTACCGGGTACCGTTGCCGCCTTTGAGACCCTCCCCGGAGTCAAAATATCAAAGGATAACAGAGGTTGTCTGGTCATTGAGGCCCCTGGAATAAGCTCTTCAAGAGTCATCACAAACGATCTTGTAGAATTGACAACAGAATCATCTTTCCAATGGCTAGGACGTTTTGACAATGTGATCAATTCCGGAGGGGTAAAGCTGATCCCGGAACAAATTGAACGAAAGCTCAAGTCCATATTAGAGAATCGTTTCTTCGCCTACGGGGTGCCGGACGATAAACTGGGAACGAAGTTAGTACTCTTTGTTGAAGGTGAAACGGATGTCAAAAAATTGATGTCCGATATTAAGTTGCTCAAAACCCTTTCCAAGTACGAAGTACCGAAGGAGATCCTGCAACTATCTGTTTTTGAAGAGACGCCCGCCGGCAAGCTGGACCGGGCTAAAACCGCGAAACTCAAAACTACCTAAGGTTCCCTTATTTCTATCTACAGTTTTTCTGTGTTTAAATTGTATAAAAGGCGTATTTTCAGCTCATGAAGATCACTATAAAGAATGCCCGCTTACTTTTTGTATTTCTATTGTTTACCATTCCTGTGATATCCCAGGATATCCTCCCTGAGAACGAAAGAGCCGAAGTAGTGGACCAGCTCCTGGCGGAACGCTTTAATGAATTGCTTCCGGATTTGATGGATAGATCGGGAATAGATATGTGGATACTCATCTCACGGGAGTATAACGAAGACCCTGTTCTAAGAACGATGCTTCCGGCAACCTGGCTCAATGCCAGAAGACGTACCATCTTGCTTTTCTACCGAAATAAGGCCGAAAAGACCATTGAGAAATTGGCTGTGGCTCGATATGATGTGGGAAAGAATATAAGCTCAGCCTGGGATAAGGAAAAAGAACCGGACCAATGGAAAAGGTTAATGCAACTGATAGTGGAAAGAGATCCTTCCAAAATAGGGCTTAATTTTTCTAAAGATCACAACATAGCAGACGGGCTGGACAAGACGGATTACGAGGAATTCATGGAAAACCTACCTAAAAAATATCACAAGCGCGTAGTTTCTGCGGAACAACTGGCAGTTCGCTGGATAGAAACCCGTACCGATCGGGAAATGGTCATATATAGGCAGTTGGTCTCCATTACACGTAATATCATTTCCGAAGCTTTTTCGGAGGAAGTGATCACTCCGGGTGTCACCACAACATCCGAGGTAGAATGGTGGATGCGTCAAAAAGTTACTGATCTCGGTCTGGAAACCTGGTTTCATCCTACGGTAGACATTCAAAGGACCAGTGAAGAGCTCGTAAGCCATTTGTATTCCTTTTCCGGTAGGCCTGAAGACATGGTTATACTCCCGGGAGACCTGCTGCATTGCGACTTTGGTATCAGCTATCTCAGATTGAATACCGATTGTCAGCAATTGGCTTACGTATTAAAACCAGAAGAAACTGAAGCTCCTGATTTCCTGAAGAACGCCTTTCTTGACGGGAATAAGGTACAAGACCTTCTGACCAAAAATATGCGAGAGGGGAGAACCGGTAACGAGATTTTGGCCTCCGCCTTGTCCGACGCCAGGGAAGCAGGCCTGCGACCCGCGATCTATACCCACCCCCTCGGTACTTATGGGCATTCCGCAGGTACTACCATAGGCATGTGGGACGCTCAGGGGGGCGTGATGAAGGACGATGGTGAGAATTATCCCCTTAACCCAAATACGGTTTACGCCATTGAATTGAATACTACGGTACATATTCCGGAATGGAAACGGGATATCCGAATTATGCTGGAAGAAGCCGGTTTTTTTGGCAGTGAAGGATTCCGCTACGTGAATGGAAGACAAACGGAATTCCTATTGATCCCCCGGGTAAATGATCGTTTGGGGAATTGACACTTCGATTTGACTTCAATCGTATTATTCCGTAACTTATCGTAGCTAATTCAGAGGTCTAATTGAGCCCTGACAAGGCTGTTCCCTACCAGTTAATAAACAACTATTTCAGTGTAATTGCTTATCTTTAAGTGAGTTATTGAAAAATACATTTAGTTATGAAAAGATTTGTGTTTCTATTGCTTTGTTTCCCACTAGTTGTCTTATCGCAAAATAGCAGAAGTATTTCCGGGAAAATCACGGATGGCCGGAACGCCATTGATAATGTTAATGTATCTGTGGTGGATAAGGATGTCAGCACTGCTACAGGGCAGGACGGAGTTTATAAAATAGATGCTGAGATTGGAGATATATTGCAGTATAGTTATACCGGAATGAAGACTCTTCGGATCCGTGTTGAGGACGTTACTCGCATTCTGAACCCGGTAATGACACCTGATGTGGAAGCTCTGGACGAGGTAGTGGTTTTTGGAAGTAATCGCAAATCCCAGAACGAACTGGCCCAGGAATATACGATCAATAAGCGATTGATCCGGACCGCTTATGGTATTTTAGATGCCGATACCGCACCTGGACGGATCCGCTTCTTACACGAGGAAAACATAAACCCTGTGGGTCTTTGTATTCTGGACATGCTCAAGGCGCGCTTTGCAGGTGTACGTGTTGTAGGTGGTTGTATTGGTGCCACAGGCCCTACTCTGGAGCAAAGCAACACCAATCTCACAGGAAATGACGCAGATAATTCAGGAAACGCGATTGGCAGAACACTTGCATCGGAAAGAAACGAGATTGGCGGCCTCGGCAAAGTATTTATAAGAGGTGCAAATTCAATTACAAATCAGCGTTCAGCAATCTTCGATGTTGATGGGATAATTTTTGAAGATGCCCCCATTTGGCTCGATATTAAGAATATAAAAAGACTGGCTATTCTAAACAATTTTGCCACGACCACCATGTATGGCAGTGCCGCGGCCGGGGGTGTTGTGGTAATTAACACACACAACGGCTCTCCCAATATTGGAAAGATCGTAGATCAGGCCCGTTTGAGGAATAATTATGCCAGCGGACCCTTGCTTACACAAGAACAAGTTCGGGCAAACGGTCCTTCTTATTTGCAGGAACTAAGAGGAAGCGCAAGCAGGGATGCGGCTATGGCCGCCTATGACAAATACAGCAAGGCCTATGCCAGTTCTCCTTATTTCCATATGGATGTCGCGGAATACTTCTCAGATAGATGGAATGACCCGGGTGTTGGTGATGCTCTTATAGAAAAGAAAGCCTATCTGTTTGAAAACAACGCGGTTTTATTAAAAGCTCTGGGGTATCAGTATCAGGAAGAAGGGCGTTTTGAAAAGGCCCATGAGATATTCCAGAAAGTGCTCAAATTAAGACCAAATTATGCGCAGTCCTATATGGATGTAGCCAATAGTTACAGGGATTTGGGTAAGAACAAGCAAGCCGCTTCCATCTACACCAGGTACGAATACCTTGTAAACGAAGGAATGATGCCAAGTGATAGCGCAGGCTTTGGTACCATTATTGAAAGGGAATATAACAATCTGCTCATGTTGAATAAAAGTGAGGTGGTACCGGTTACCAATGTTAAATCCCTATATATTGCCCAGGAGGATTTTCAGGGTACCCGTCTGGTCTTTGAATGGAATGACAGCGAGGCAGAGTTCGAATTACAGTTCGTAAATCCCGGGAACCAGTATTTCGTATGGAAACATACGCTGGCAGACACTGATGAGTTGATCATGAAAGAAAAGGATCTGGGATATGCATGCACGGAATACCTGATAGACGAATCCCTACCAGGAGAATGGCAGATAAATATCAAATATTTGGGGAATAAGAGTCTTACCCCAACCTATTTAAAAGCAACTATTTACGACAATTACGGCAAAAGGTCGCAACGCAAGGAAGTCAGGGTTTTTAAACTTACCCTAAAAGGAACGAATCAGGAACTGTTCACCCTGGCGAAGTCAGCGGCAGTAGTATCCAGATAGCACTGCTATCTACCAAAAACGATCTTAATTTATTAACTATGAAAGAGAAAGTATTGGGGCCAGGCCCCCTGACCAAAGTATGTTTCAGTGTATTTTTTGTGCTTTGTTTCCTACAAAGCTATGGTCAACAGCGCATCATCCGGGGGGTAGTTACTGACGGTATAAATCCATTGCCAGATGTAAATATCAGCCTGGTTGGGGAGGAATCCTCTGTGGTTTCTGGCGCCGATGGCACTTATAGCATTAATGCTAACACCGCAGACCTCATACGCTTTAGCAGGCAGGGACTTAAAAAGATGGATATCGTGGTAGAGGATGTGACCAGATATCTCAATATTACCATGGTTCCAGATGTACAGGAACTTGAAGAAGTTACGGTGGTGGGCAGCAATCGAAAATCCCAACAAGACCTGCAACGGGAGTACGCTACCAACAAAAACCTGATCAAAACGGCATACGGCATTCTTAATGCCGATACTGCCCCTGGAAATATTCGGTTCTTATATGAAAACGAGATCAACGACGTAACTATCTGTATCCTGGATCTGGTGCGAAATCAGTTTCCGGGAATGAGAACAGTGGGCAACTGCAGCCAGGGCGGTTCCATATTTATCAGAGGAATAGGATCGGTTCAAAATCCCAGAAGCGCGATCTACGACGTGGATGGTATGATCTTTACAGACACCCCGCTATGGATAATTCCATCAACCATCCATCGCATTGCAGTACTGGGCAGTCTTAACCTGACCACGACTTACGGTAGCCTGGGTGCCGGAGGTGTTATAGTTATAAATACCAAAGTTGCCGGAACACAAAAGGATCCCGATACCGGTAAGCCTTATGATTTTGCAAAACTTCGCAATAACGTTTATCAAAACGATGCGGTAACCTCTGAATCACTTGCCAAGGACAGGCCGGCATATATTAAGGAACTTCAGGAAGCAAAGAGCCTGGAAGAAGCAAAATCGGCCTATCAACGCATGGAAATGGTTTATGGGAATTCTTTCCACTTTGCACTGGACGCCTATACCTTTTTTGTAGACAAGTGGGACGATTTCGACTATGCGGACCAGATCATTTCGGAAAACACCCAGCTTTTTGAGAGCAATCCTTTGGCGCTAAAAGCCCTGGCTTACAGTTATGAAAGTCAGGAGAGGTATGAAAAAGCCAATGAGACCTATAAAGAGGTCTTCGTTCTGAGACCAAATTACGCCCAGTCTTACCGGGACCTCGCTCAAAGCAGCCTTAATCTGAATGACCCACGTAGGGCGGCTGGACTTCATGCCAGATATTATCATTTGATCACACGTGGATTCATCAGAGCGAGAGATAGTGGATTTACCAAGATCATCGACAGGGAATTTCAGAATGTTTTGTTGAGAAACGGCAAAGAACTGGACCAAAAAAACTCTAATATTAAAAAGATGTCTGCTGAAGCCTTTAAAGGTGTTCGACTAGTGTTCGAATGGAATGACAGTGAGGCGGAGTTTGAACTGGAATTGGTCAACCCTGAAAATCATTATTACTTATGGAAGCATTCTCTGGCCGGAAGTCCTGAACGCATCATGGATGAAAAGCTCAAAGGGTATTCCTGTCAGGAGTACCTGATAGATGATTCCATGAGGGGAATTTGGAAAGTTAACGTGAAGTATCTCGGGAACAAGAGTCTAACACCTACCTACCTTAAGGCTACCATTTATCAAAACTATAATACAAGGGATCAGTCTAAGGAGACCAAGGTATTCAAGCTGCGTATTAAGAATCTTAAACAACAGTTATTTACCTTATCTAATGCGGGCACGAAAATTACTTATTAGCAAACTGTGTGTTCAGCTAATTCTGTTATTAATGACCCTGCCTCTGGCAGCGCAAAAAGACTACAAGGGCTTTTTATATGACACCGCTTCCGGCGAACCTATTCCCTATGCCAATATTGGTGTTTTGAATAGGGGAGTGGGGACTGTAAGTGATGAAGCCGGATTATTCCATCTGCCATTGGATCCAAGTGAATATGCAGCTTCAGACACCCTGCAAATCTCATCCCTGGGATATCGCACGATAAAAAAAGCGGTATCCGACCTGGTCTTCCAATACAATGAGTATCCCAAAATAGCTATGGTACCCGTGGCGGTTGAACTACAGGAAGTGGTCTTAACCAACAGGGTATTGTATGAATTCGAGGATATCATAGGCTACAAAAATGTAGGTGAAAAGATGTTCGGATATTGGAAGGACGACATAGCTCTTGGGGGTGAGCTTGCTACCAAAATTAAGATACGTAAAGAACCGCACCGGCTAGACGAACTCACTTTCGAAATCTGGGATAATCGATCGGACAGCGTATTGATCCGGGTGAATTTCTACAAACCGGACGGGGAAAGGGGTTTCCCAAAGACCAATATTAACGGCTCAGGGAAGAACATATATCATTTGATTAAAGGTAAAAGTAGCGTGGCGTTGATAGACCTCAGACCCTACAAATTGTTTGTAGAAGGCCCATTTATACTAAGCCTGGAGCTGATTAAGGTCTACGGCAATAAACCCATTAGCCTGGTTTTACCAGCCTCTGCCCAGGGGAAGTATACGCATTCCTATAAAAAATATGCCAGCCAGGACGAATGGAAGCTACTTGAGAACACCGCAATGGCATATACCCTGAAATGCACGCGCTATTCAGAAAAGGAAAAGCGCAGAACCAGAATAGGGAAAGTTCAAAATGAAAGAAGAAAGGAAAAGCAGATTAGCGGGATGGTCTTTTTTGCGAATAAACCCTTGGAGGGAGTACTTGTTACTAACCTTGAAACCAGCACTACGGTAACTACTAATGCTCAGGGAAGGTTTAGTATTTCAGGCAAAAAAGGAGACAAGATCTCTTTTGAATCCTCCGGAAAACAAAAACTGTTTATAGAGCTGGATAAAACGTTTACGATCAATATTCAGATGGAGCGCGACCTCGGAAGCAACTAAACTTGCAAAACACCCATATTAAAGGGTTTTTCAATCGGTGCCTGATTGGCCGCTTCAATGCCCATAGAGATCCATTTCCTGGTTTCCAGGGGATCGATTACGGCGTCGGTCCACAAGCGGGCGGCCGCATAGTATGGGGATATTTGAGAGTCGTATCGCTTTTTGATCTTGTCGAATAGCTCCTTTTCTTTCTCCGAAGTGATTTCCTCTCCTTTTTTCTTCAAAGAGGCGGTTTCTATCTGCAGCAACACTTTGGCAGCCGAGTTACCGCTCATCACAGCCAGTTCCGCGCTGGGCCAGGCAACTATCAACCGCGGATCATAAGCTTTGCCACACATCGCATAATTACCGGCGCCATAACTGTTGCCAACCACCACCGTAAATTTGGGAACTACTGAATTGCTAACGGCGTTAACCATTTTAGCCCCGTCCTTAATTATTCCACCGTGTTCACTTTTACTACCAACCATGAATCCGGTAACGTCCTGCAAAAAGACCAGGGGAATTTTCTTCTGATTACAATTGGCGATAAACCTTGTGGCCTTGTCCGCGGAGTCGGAATAAATAACCCCTCCAAATCGCATTTCTCCTTTCTTGGTTTTTACCACTTTACGCTGATTAGCCACAATACCGACAGCCCATCCGTCAATGCGGGCATATCCCGTCAATATTGTTTTTCCATAGCCCTCTTTGTACTGGTCAAACTCAGAATTATCCACCAGTCTTTTGATGATCTCCAGCATATCGTACTGTTCTGTCCTCAAATGCGGAAGTATCCCATAGATATCTTCCGGATTTTCCGAAGGTTTCTTAGCTTCACTGCGATTGAAACCGGCTATATCAGGACTACCCAGTTTGTCTATCAGTCCTTTTATGGTATCCAGTGCATGTTGGTCGTCTTTGGCTTTATAATCGGTAACCCCGCTAATTTCGCAATGAGTTGTCGCTCCCCCAAGGGTCTCATTATCCACATCTTCGCCTATGGCAGCCTTTACCAGATAACTTCCGGCCAAAAATATGCTGCCGGTTTTATCTACGATCAATGCCTCGTCACTCATAATGGGTAAATAGGCCCCTCCGGCCACACAGCTTCCCATAACTGCAGCAATCTGAGGGATACCCATACTACTCATTACGGCGTTATTTCTGAATATCCTTCCAAAGTGTTCCTTATCCGGGAAAATTTCGTCCTGCATAGGCAGATATACCCCGGCACTGTCTACGAGGTAAATGATCGGAAGCCTGTTTTTCATAGCGATCTCCTGCGCCCGCAGGTTTTTCTTCCCGGTTATGGGGAACCAGGCGCCGGCTTTTACCGTAGCGTCATTAGCCACGATCATGCAAAGTCTTCCGGAGACGTACCCCATTTTTACCACCACCCCGCCTGAGGGGCACCCTCCGTGCTCGGCATACATACCATCTCCGGCAAAAGCTCCGATCTCGATAGATTTTTTTGGGTCGTCCAGCAGGTAATCAATACGGTCACGGGCGGTCATTTTACCGCTGGCGATATGTTTTTCTATACGCGACTTTCCACCTCCCAATTTTACCTGGGCCAGCTTCTTTTTAAGATCGGAAAGTTGCAATTTGTTGTGGTCTTCGTTTTTGTTGAAGGTAATATCCATCGCTATGAGGCAGTTTCTTTTGTGATGATAAATATAAGGAGTAATATTGACTAACATTAACAAATTTGAAGCAACAAAAAAATGAGTGAATTAGTACGTTGGGGAATAGCCGGATTAGGAAATATTGCGTCAAAATTCGCCGAGGACCTGGAGTTGGTAAAGGGGGGTGAACTGGCCGGTGTAGCCTCAAGAAGTCTGGAAAAGGCCGAAGAATTCGGGAAGAAATTCAATGCATCTCACTGCTTTGGTAGTTATGAGGAGATGTTTAAGTCGGATAAGGTGGACGCCATTTATATCGCTACTCCTCATACTTCGCATGAAGCCCTTGCCGTACAGGCGATGGAACACGGTAAGCACGTTTTATGCGAAAAACCTTTTGGCATCAATTCAGCTGAAGTTCAGGCCATGATCGCTGCCTCTGAACGAAATAATGTCTTTCTGATGGAAGCCATGTGGAGCAGATTTAATCCCAGCATACGCAAAGTGAAAGCCCTGGTAGACTCAGGGGATCTTGGCGCAATACGTTACCTGCATGCGGATTTTGCATTTTACGCCCTAAACAAGGCAGAAGATGGAAGACTGTTGAATCCCGAACTGGCTGGGGGTTCTTTGCTGGATATCGGGATTTACCCCATCTTTCTGGCCTACCTGATGCTTGGAAGGCCCAAAAGCATACAAGCTGTCTCTCAGTTTTACCACACAGGTGTAGAGATCCAGACTTCCATGATATTTGATTATGAGAAAGCTCAGGCGCTCCTATTTAGCGGACTAAATTCTAAATCCGAAATGAAGGCGGAAATTTCCTGTGAGCAGGGATCAGTCTTTATTCATCCTAGATGGCACGAAACCCAAGGTTTTAGTGTAGAACAAGGCGAAGAAATGAAACATTTCGATCTGCCCACCTTAGGCCGGGGATACAGCCACGAAATCGAAGAGGTGCACTCCTGTCTGGCAAAGGGAGCAACTCAAAGTAGTTTATGGTCACATCAGAACAGCATTGATCTTATGCAACTACTGGATACGGTAAGGCAAAAGTCCGGTATCCGCTTTCCCGCTGAGTCTTAAAGTTTAGATAACATAGGTTTGAATTCTTCCAAAATTTACGATATTTGAGATTCAACCAAACTAAACCAATAAATATGGGAATGAACAAGAATACCGTTCTGGCCTGGGCTACATTCATTATGATCAGTGTTGGATGCGCTCTGATTGCACTTGGGGCCTTCCGCTATGATGATGTAGCGGGTTGGGGTTTCGCCGCAGTAGGGATAGGTTTTTTTGCGATTGCCTGGGTTTTTAACGCCTTAAAAGGACGAGTATAGTATTTAATTCGTTCAGAATTTCACACTTTTATCGAATTTCTCAAGTCAATGTCACCTAAATTTTTAGGCTATTGACGAACTGGAACAACTAACAATTCAACTACCAATGTCGGACGACAAGAAAGTTATTTTCTCCATGTCCGGGGTTAGCAAAACTTACAAAAATGCAAACACCCCGGTATTAAAGAACATCTATCTCAGCTTCTTCTACGGAGCCAAAATAGGAATCCTTGGCCTCAACGGATCAGGTAAATCGACCTTGCTGAGGATCATTGCAGGGCAAGACAAGAATCATCAGGGAGATGTTGTTTTCTCTCCCGGATACGAAGTAGGATACCTGGAACAAGAACCAGTTCTCGACGATTCCAAGACGGTTTTGGAAGTAGTAAAGGAAGGGGTTGCGGAGACCGTGGCAGTCCTGGACGAGTACAATAGTATTAACGATCAGTTTGCATTGCCGGAAGTCTATGAGGATGCGGATAAAATGCAGAAACTCATGGACAGGCAGGCACAATTGCAAGATCAGATCGATGCCTCTAATGCCTGGGAACTCGACACCAAACTGGAGATCGCTATGGATGCCCTTAGAACTCCGGAGGCTGATAAAAAGATCAGCGTTTTGTCCGGAGGTGAGCGCAGGAGGGTAGCGCTTTGCAGGCTACTGCTTCGGGAACCGGAGATACTGCTGCTGGATGAGCCCACTAACCACCTGGATGCCGAGTCCGTCCACTGGCTGGAGCACCATTTGGCTCAATACAAAGGAACTGTCATTGCCGTTACCCACGACCGTTACTTCCTGGATAATGTAGCTGGATGGATACTGGAACTGGACAGGGGAGAGGGCATACCCTGGAAAGGAAATTACAGCAGTTGGCTCGATCAGAAAGCTAAACGTCTGGCACAGGAAAGCAAACAGGCCTCCAAAAGACAAAAGACCCTGGAACGCGAGTTGGAATGGGTAAGGCAGGGTGCCAAAGGAAGGCAGACCAAACAAAAGGCCAGACTAAAGAACTACGACAAATTATTAAGCCAGGATCAGAAACAACTGGAGGAAAAACTTGAGATCTATATCCCGAACGGACCCCGTTTGGGGACGAATGTTATAGAGGCTCAGGATGTGAGCAAGGCCTATGACGATAAATTGCTTTACGAGTCCTTGAATTTCAAACTTCCCCAGGCGGGGATCGTGGGAGTAATTGGACCCAATGGTGCCGGTAAAACCACCATTTTCAGAATGATAATGGGAGAGGAAAACCCGGATAAAGGTGCTTTTGTGGTCGGAGATACCACCAAAGTTGCCTACGTAGATCAGAGTCATTCCAATATTGATCCGGATAAGACAATCTGGGAAAATTTTAGCGACAGTCAGGAATTGATCATGATGGGAGGGAGGCAAGTGAACTCCAGGGCTTATCTGAGCCGCTTTAACTTTTCCGGAAGTGAACAAAATAAAAAGGTTAGCATGCTTTCCGGAGGGGAGCGCAACCGCTTACATTTGGCGATGACCTTAAAGGAAGAGGGGAATGTGCTATTGTTGGATGAACCTACCAACGATCTTGATGTTAATACCTTAAGGGCTTTGGAAGAAGGCCTGGAAAATTTTGCCGGTTGTGCGGTAGTCATTTCGCACGATCGCTGGTTCCTGGATCGTATCTGTACCCACATCTTAGCTTTTGAAGGAGATTCCCAGGTATATTTCTTTGAAGGTTCCTTCTCTGATTACGAGGAGAACAAGAAGAAAAGACTGGGTGCGGATATTATGCCTCAACGTATTAAGTATAAAAAACTTATTAGGTAGTCTAAAACAAAACTCCCGATATGATCGGGAGTTTTTGTTTATAGTCCAAATATCAAGACCTATTGCTTCAACGGCTGATTCAGGGTTTCCTGGATCTGACTTTCAATTTTGGCCTTGTCCCCAACCACAATAAGGGTCATCTTATCCGGCTGAATATACTTCTTGGTCATCTCACTTACCATTCTTGGGGTAACCGCATGCATATTCTTGACCTTGTTTTCGAGGAATTCATCAGGAAGGTCATGAGTATCAAGGAATATAAGTTGCCTTATGATCCCATTAGGGGTAGAATTTTGCAGCACATAAATCCCGGACTCGTAGTTGATAATACCATCCATTTCTTCCTGGGAAGGGGGTTCGTTCTGTAATTTCTCTATTTCTTTCTTTATTTCCGCCAGAGACGCTCCTGTATGTTCTGTGGTCACATCGGCCATCTCATACCAGATCCCTGTTTTGTAATTCTCCGCCAATACACTTCGGGGAGAATAGGTATATCCTTTGTCTTCACGGATGTTACTGGTGATCCGGGAGGCGAAAGAACCGCCCAGTATGGAATTAGTCACATCCAGTGCAATGAAATCCTCATGGGAAGGATCGGCCACAGGCATGCCGTAGTAAATGGTAGATTGCGGAGCTCCCGGTCTGTCTATGATCTTCACCTTATTGGCGGTTACCGGTTGAGCGACCTCGTAATCTGAAGGACTTCCTTCACGCCAATCGCCTAACGTTCTTTCCACGGTGTTCCTTACCTCCGTGGCATTAAAATTGCCTGCAACGTAGATGGTTGTTCTAAGTGCACCGAAATTTGTTTCGTAGAAATCTTTGATATCCTCTACCGAATAAGAATCTATTTGCTCTTCGGAGGGGTAAACGCGTCCATATGGATGGTCCGGATAGATTTCAGCGTAAAAATCCCGGAAGGCCTGAGATCTGGGCCTGGACAGCCGAACGGAAAGGTCCCGCTTCATATCGCTCTTTAAGCGCTCAAGTTCTTCTGCGGGCCACTTGGGATTTTTTAGTACGTCGGCCATAAGCTCTATAGCCTTAGGGGCAAACTCATAAAGTACGGAGCTGCTGATAGAAGAATTGTGAACACCAACGGCAATGTTTAGATTGCCACCCATTCCTGCCATTTCATCAGCTATTTGCTTAGCGGATTTTGTAGTACTTCCTTCCTCAAGGAGGTCAGCTAACAGATCCGCCAGCCAAACCTGGTCTTCTGTTTCATTGATATTGCCTGTTTTGATATTGATTCGGATAGACGCTTTTGGGATGGACCCATAGGGCACCATTATAAGCTTTAGGCCGTTGTCAAAACTGATTATCTCTTTTTCGGGAAGGTTGAAATTTTTGGGTGTTCCGCCCTCCGGTGGGGTTTCTTTTTCCTGTGCCGTCAAAGGAAATGCCATAAGGCCGACAGCTATAAGGGATATGATTACTTTTTTCATGGGTTTAACTCGTTTTTTCATTATCAGCCAGTAATGGATTTACGACCAGAATGGTCCTGTTGCTTTTACGCAGGTATTCTTCAATGGTTCTTTTAACCACCTCCGGGGTGATCTTCTTAAACTCTTCCTCAAGACTATTAATTCTGGCGGGATCATCGTCAAAAAGGGCAAAGCTACAGAGTAAATCAGCCCTCCCCAGACCAAAGGTGCCCCCTATATCGTCGTACAATTGTGAACGGATCTTCACAATTGCGCGGTCTATCATTTCCTGAGAGAGGGTATTGTCCAGATCTGCCATAACCTCGTCTATGGCTGTAAGGATATCTTCCTTGCTGGTCTCCTTGTCGTGGGTGAGGTCGTACATCCACAGCATGGGGCCTTTGTAATTGAACATATTGCCCAGGTAATTGATACCACCGCTTACGTCAGAAGTGAATCCTTTCTCATTTTCCAGTTTTTGAGCCAGTAAACTATTATCTCCCTGAACGAGTATCTGATCCAGGAGACCCATAGCGTAGTATTCCGGGGTATTGCGTTCTGGCATCTGATAAGCAAGTGCTATGGCTGGCTTATTCGCCAGGGAATCGTTCTTTACAAATTCCTTTTCTTCTTCCTGTCTGGGTTCGGAGATGTCTGGTTGTTCAGGAAGTTCGGCGGCCGGAATGTCTCCGAAATACTTTTCTATCCAGGCTTTGGTTTCTTCCATATCAAAGTCGCCAACAACGGAAAGCGCAGCGTTGTTCGGCGAGTAGTAGGTATCAAAGAAACTGGCAACATCCTCCAGGTTGGCCGCATCCAGATCTTTAAGGTCTCCGTAAAAGTTGTGGGCATTGTACCAGTTTGTATTCGCATACTGTGGCATATCCAACCAGGGGAAACCACCGTAGGGCTGGTTCAGAACATTTACTTTCACCTCGTTTTTTACTACTCCCTGCTGATTGGTCAGGTTTTCCTGGCTTATATCAAGGCCTCGCATACGGTCTGCCTCTGCCCATAACATGGTTTCCAGTTTGTGTGAGGGTACAATCTCAAAATAGTTGGTGAAATCAAAGCGGGTTGAACCATTTAAAACCCCACCATTTTGTTGAACCAGCTTTACGAATTCCATTTTTCCGAGGTTCTTGGAACCCTGAAACATCATATGTTCAAACAAATGTGCAAACCCGGTACGGTCTTTAGGCTCAATTCTGAACCCGATGTTATAATAAACGGCCACTATGGCGGTTGGAGAGGTGGCATCCTGGGAAAGGATCACCCGAAGACCGTTATCGAGTTTGTAATATTCCACGGGAACTTTAAACTCAGAGGTCTCCTTTTCTGTACTCTTGTCTTCTATGCATCCTACCAAAAACATGGTGATCATGCCAAGCGACAAGAGCTTTAGCGGTAATTTCATTCTTGAATTTTTAAGTTAATTAATACAATTGTCAGTTCAATATACTATAAAACTATAGGACTGTTTTCGCTGATGATTGTTACAATTTTGTGAAAATTAATAATCCTCCCCGGGATACCAATCCAATTGAATCACTTCGATCTCCTGGTTACCCTGGTTTACCAGCTTTTTAAACTTCTTTACATCACTTACTTCCGGTCTCCCCCTGTAATGGTAAGGATAGACCTGTTTTGGTTTGAAATCCAGGACTGCGTCTGCAGCTTTTTCCACAGTCATGGTATAGGGTAGGTTCATACACACAAAAGCTTTGTCAATATCCCGAAGCGATCTCATTTCGGGAATATCCTCAGTATCCCCGGAAAAGTAGATCCTTTCTCCATTGAGATCCAATACATATCCATTTCCCCGGCCTTTAGAATGGAATTTCAAGGCTTCCTCCCTGAGGTTATACATTGGTATGGCCTCAACTGTAATTCCGTAGCGTTCCTTGCTGTCTCCATTGTTGAGAACATCGATCTGCGGAGTAAATTCTTCGGGAATCTTATCCGCAACTGCCTGGGGCACCATGATCTTGGCCTTCTCAGTATTGAGTTCTGTAAGGGTTTCTACATTTAAATGGTCTCCATGTATATCGGTGATGAGTATAAGATCTGGCTGCTTTTGCCCCTTAAAGGCCACAGCTCCGCCTACGGGATCTATATATATGATGGTTTCACCCCATTCCAAAACCGCGGTGGCGTGTTCAATTGGGATAATTTTCAGGGAGGCAGTGGGTTTTTGGGTTTCGTCAGGCTCTCCGCCCTGAGCTAATGCTTGCTTATCCTGCCCGGAGTCAGGCCTTTCCTTACAACCCAGTAGTGCTAAACAGCAGCTTATCAGAATAAAAACAAAATTTTTCACAGCTCACAGGTATTATGGGTTCAAACATCAACAATCCCCCTAAAATATAGGGCTACAACCACTTACAAGTTACGACAGGAATTCTATTTCACCTCGTCTTATCGATTTTTTTTGCATAAAAAAGTCTAAACCAAATTATAGACCGTATATAGACTGATACAAACAAATACTTTAGCTAAAATTAGAGGTTAATTAATTTTTAAACTATGACTGAAACAAAAAGTAACAACGGATTGAAGGTAATAGCAGGTTTGCTGGGTGTGGTATTGTTAGGTACCATTATCTACACTGTTAGTCTCTATCAGGATAAGAAAAAGACCACTACTGCGTTGATGCAAGAGAAGGATTTGGTGGTAGAAGACCTTAATAGTCTTAAGTCTGAGTACGACAAAGCTATTTTGGAGAGCAATGCCACTAATGAGGAATTGGTTGCAGCAAGAGACAATATCGCAAAGTATATCGATTCTGTAAAATCTATGAAAGCTGATTTGAGCACGCTTAGACGATACAGAAATCAGGTAGCTGTACTTAAGAAGGAAAGAGAGCAATTACTTGCCCAGGTTGATTCACTGCAAAGATCGAATACTTTGATCGCTATGGAGCGTGACAGTACTTTTGTAGAGCTGGAAAAGCAAACTGTTTTCAACGACTCTCTTGTAGTACAGAACACCCAGTTGGCTGATGCGGTTGAGCGTGGTTCTGCCCTTAACCTGTCTAACTTCACAGTTGATGCAGTAAAAGAAAGAGGTAGCGGTAAACTGGTATCTACTTCCAGAGCCAAAGCTACTGATAAGTTCAAGATCTGCTTTACGGTTGCGGACAATGTGATCGCCGAGGCTGGGGATAGAGAGTTCTTGCTTGAAGTTCTTGATCCTCAAGGAAATATCCTTGGTGGTGGTGCCTCTAAGTCCAATGAAGAAGGAGCATCTGTTAGCTACAGTAAAGGAACTAACTTCTACTATGAGAATAAGAACCTGGACGTTTGTGATTACATCAATAAACCAGCAGGTGATTTCCAAAAAGGAAACTACATGGTGAACGTTTATGACGACAAGCTTAAGCTTTTGGGAACTTCCAAGTTCACTTTAAAATAGTAAACACTACCCATTTTAAAAAGGGGACAGTCCTGATGGTCTGTCCCTTTTTTTATGCTTAATTTTTCGGGATGATAATCACTTTAGGCCTCCGACCATATCTTCGGGTTTAACCCACTGGTCGTATTCCTCGGGCGTAACATAGCCCAGATTGATCGCTTCTTCCCGTAAAGTAGTTCCATTTTTGTGAGCCGTATTGGCGATTTCCGCCGCCTTGTAATAACCAATTTTGGTATTTAGGGCGGTTACCAGCATTAAGGAGTTGTTTAGCAGCTTTTCGATCACTTCGTGATTCGGCTCAATCCCGGAAGCGCAATTAACATCAAAACTAACACAGGCATCACCCAGAAGGTTCGCGGACTGCAGTATGTTTGCTGCCATAAGTGGTTTGAACACATTCAATTCATAATGACCCTGAGTGCCTCCTATGGTAATGGCCACGTCATTGCCCATAACCTGGGCACAAACCATGGTAAGGGCCTCGCATTGGGTTGGGTTTACCTTGCCAGGCATGATAGAGCTACCGGGCTCATTAGCCGGAATAATGATCTCGCCTATCCCGGAACGCGGGCCGGAGGCCATCATCCGGATATCGTTTGCGATCTTATTCAGGGATACCGCCAACTGTTTAAGGGCGCCGTGACTTTCCACCAGGGCATCGTGGGCGGCCAGGGCTTCAAATTTGTTTTCCGCGGAAACAAAAGGTAGCCCTGTAAAGTCTGCTATATATTTAGCTACCAGCTCCGCATAGCCTTTTGGGGTATTTAATCCGGTCCCTACTGCCGTGCCACCAAGTGCGAGCTCACCCAGGTGCGACATGGTGTTCTCCAGTGCCTTCAGCCCATGATCCAGCTGGGAGACGTATCCTGAAAATTCCTGACCCAGGGTTAGGGGAGTGGCGTCCATTAGGTGCGTCCTTCCGATTTTCACCACCTCACAGAACTCATTTACCTTATTTTGAAGTGTATCCCTAAGCTGACGAACACCAGGAATGGTAACTTCAACTATCTTTTTATAGGCGGCGATGTGCATTCCTGTTGGGAAAGTATCATTAGAAGACTGCGATTTGTTCACATCGTCATTGGGTTGAATGGTCTTGTCTCCTTCACCAATGGTTTTTCCGGCTATCTCATGCGCCCTGTTCGCGATCACTTCGTTTACATTCATATTACTCTGAGTGCCTGATCCGGTTTGCCAGATGACCAGTGGAAACTGATGATCGTGCTTCCCGTCAAGGATCTCATCGCAGACTTGGGCGATAAGGTCTCTTTTTTCCGTAGTCAACACGCCTAGTTCCTCGTTGGCATAGGCAGCTGCCTTTTTAAGGTAGGCAAATCCGTAAACGACCTCAAGTGGCATGCTGGCCTCCGGGCCGATTTTAAAATTGTTGCGCGAACGTTCTGTCTGAGCGCCCCAGTATTTATCCGCGGGCACCTTTACTTCGCCCATGGTATCTTTTTCTATTCGGTATTCCATTATTAGTTACATTTATACTAACAAATTTACGAGATTTAGAAGGACCTGACCAGTCTCTGCCACGCCTATTTGGTTGAATTTGTCCTTCGCAATAAATTTATCAAAATTCCTTTGACGCTATGAGTTCACAGCCCGGATCCTGTATTGTTTTTGTTTTGCTCCTCGCTGTTTTTTCGTGTACTTCAAAAACCGAAGATGTAGATGTCACTCCCAAAGGACCATTTTTTGGGGTAATCCCTAAAGATTACCCACAATTGCTGGCCCCGGAATTGCTGGCTTCACCCCTGGAAGAGTTTAACGGCACTTTCAATCCAGAAGGAACCGAATTTTACTACACTACTGTGGTACAGGAGAATTTCTCCAAAGGCTTGATCAGCTTTACTAAACTCAGGGAAGACCAAAGCTGGACAGCTCCGGCTGTTGCACATTTTTCCGGAGAGGCAGACGATTACGATCCGTTGTTCAACCCAGATGGTTCCAGGCTGTACTTTAGTTCCAGAAGACCGGCTAAGGATACCCTGTCTCCATACAAAAGCAATATTTGGTTCATCGAAAGGGAGGGTGAAGGTTGGAGTGCTCCAGTGGTATTGCCTTTTACGAAGAATGACGATTATTACAGCTCGTTAACCCGTGATGGGATTATTTATTTCAATGTCTGGTCTACCGGGAATCTTTTCAAGGCAATACCTGATGGAAAGCATTTTGAGGTTAAGGAACTGGATAGCACCATTAACCGGCCTTATGACCAGGGCGATCCTTTTGTATCCCCTGACGAGGACTATCTCATTTTCCGAGGCTATGGCAATGATGCCCTTGGACGGGGGGATCTCTATATCAGCTTTAATATAGACGGAAACTGGACGCTTCCGGAAAACCTTGGAGAGCCTATTAACTCCAGAGCTCATGAAATGTGCCCCTACGTAAGTTCAGACGGCAGTATCTTTATTTTTGCCAGCGGGCGGCTTACCAAAGCATATAATACAAGCCCGTTGACCGAACTGTCCGGGATCCAGGAAAAATTCAGGACTGGAGATAATGGAGAGCTCAACCTGTACTATATGAGTACAGACTTCATAGAACGGCTAAGGCAGAAGCATCTGGATGCGAAATAGCACTTTTTTTGATTAAGGCTTGCAGTTTTTGGCATTTTCAGATTATCTTTGCTTAACAAATTAAAAACGCATGTTTGATTTCGACCAGTATCTTGGATTTTTAGCATTCCTCACCATCCTGACCATAGGATTTTGGCTAATGATGTTCTTATTACTATTTGTAGTACCTTACTGGTTAGGGGGAAACCTCATGGAAATGTGGAAAGAAAGACGTGAAGCCCGCAGGGTAAAGCGCAACGCATAAAAGGAAAGCCGAAAGGCTTTTTTTTATTGCCAAAAATTTGGATTCCGCTTAGGATCCGGGGAAGTCTAGGACTCAGACTTTTTCTTTTTCTTCTTCTTCTTTTTCTTCTTCTCTTTTTTCACTTTCGTATAGCCTTTCTCCTGTAGCTCTACCAGGGCGTTGTACTTGTCTTCCGGAAGGCCTGCTTTTAATTCAGCCATCTGATTTTTTCGGATCTTTTCCATGCCCTCCCTCATTTTATCCGGTTCCAGGTCCAGAATACGAAGTTCTATGGTTTGCTGAATGTACTTAGTTAGTATGGAGGCCACTACGGCCTGTTCAAAGTCATTCAATTCCAAAGCCTCATTGATCTTTGGCATTTCGTTGGCCACGATCTCTTCAGCAGTTAAGGGTTCCGCTTTTCTTTCAGGAGTTGCCGTTTGCGGGATGGCAGACCGCCCTCTCCTCCCGAAATTATTGTTTCCGTATCCGTATTGGGCTTCGGCGATTGGAATAAACAGCAGGGCAAAAAGGATTGACAGGAAATAATTCTTACTCGTACACATCTTATATCAACTTACATGGATTCAGTATAAATTTAAAGCAAATCTTTTATCTTTTCAACTGGCCTTCCGATTACCGCTTTATTGCCTTTTACGACGATCGGCCTTTCTATCAGCTTTGGGTAATCCACCATTGCTTTTATCAGTGCTTTATCGGATAGATCTTTCCCTTTGAACTCTGATTTCCAAATAGGCTCATTTTTACGGATCAGTTCCTCAGGGCTTATATCCAGGTAAGACAACAACTCCTCCAGTTGCTTTTCGTTAAAGGGATCCTTGAGGTAAAGTACGGTTTCAAAATCTTCACCTGAGGATTCAAGTAAAGCCAAACCTTCCCGGGATTTAGCGCACCTTGGATTATGGTAAATTTTTATCATGGTTGTTTATGTTGTAAAACTGTGAAATTGTGAAATTGTAAAGTTGTAAAGTTGTAAAGTTGTAAAACTGTAAAACTGTAAAATTGTACAACTGTTCACTGATTACTGTTTACTGATTACTGCCCACTGCCCACTGCTCACTGATTTCATCCTCCGTAGCTTTAGCGAAGGAGGACTGCAACTAGTCCCCCTTCTGTCCCATAAGCATGAGATATGCCTTTAGGAAGGGATCTATCTGGCCATCCATCACCGCGTCTACATTACCGGTCTCTTCTCCCGTACGTACATCTTTTACCAGTTTATAGGGATGCATGACGTAATTTCGGATCTGCGAACCCCATTCAATCTTCATTTTAGCGGATTCTATCTCATTCCGGGCTTCCTGCTTTTTGCGCAGTTCAATCTCATAGAGTTGCGACTTAAGCATCTTAAGCGCCGTAGCTCTGTTATCGTGCTGCGAACGCGAATCTGAGCATGAGATCTGAATGCCGGTAGGTTTATGGACCAGCTGGACCTTGGTCTCTACTTTATTCACATTTTGGCCACCAGCACCACTGGATCGAGCTGTTGTAATTTCAATATCCGCCGGATTTACTTCTATTTCTATACTGTCATCTACCAGGGGATAAACGTAGACCGAAGCGAAAGAGGTGTGTCTTTTCGCATTACTGTCAAAAGGTGAAATCCGTACAAGGCGGTGTACACCGTTCTCTCCCTTTAACCAGCCGAAAGCGAATTCTCCTTCTATTTCCAGGGTAACGGTCTTAATCCCAGCTACATCGCCCTCCTGCAGGTTAAGCTGCTTCACCTTATAGCCGTTCTTTTCGCTCCACATAAGGTACATGCGCATAAGCATTTCCGCCCAGTCGCAACTTTCCGTACCTCCTGCACCTGCAGTGATTTGCAAAACTGCAGTCATTTCGTCCCCCTCTTCAGAAAGCATATTCCTGAATTCCAGACTTTCAATGGCCTCGAGGGCCATTGAGTGCTGCGCCTGTACTTCCGCTTCTTCTACTTCACCTTCCTTGTGAAACTCAATTAGCACCTCCAGGTCTCCCACCAGGGCAGAGGCCTTTTCAAAATCCGTAACCCATTTTTTCTGGGATTGAATCAGGCGCATTTGGGCCTGTGCTTCTTGAGGATTGTCCCAAAAGTCAGGGGCTAAGGTCTTTTCTTCCTCGTTTTCAATTTCAATAAGCTTGGCATCTATGTCAAAGATACCTCCTCAGCGCACCCAGGCGCTCAATAAGATCTTTTTGCTGATCCGTAGTAACCATTCAACTTAATTTTGGGCAAAAATACAATTCTTTTTCAGGAGGGAATAGTAAGATCCTATTAATGTCTCACTGTTGCTGTGCAGATACCTCAACACTGTATTTTGTTTCATTGGCACCTTCAGAATAAACCACACCCTTTAAAGGGGAGCAGTCTCTATAATCCTTTCCGTGAGACACCTTGATATAGTTGGAATTAACGAGGAGATTGTTGGTAGGGTCAAATCCAATCCATCCGGCGGAAGGCATAAAGGCTTCGGCCCAGGCATGCATTTGTGAGTCTCCAAAATAGCCGTTTCCCTGGTGCAAATATCCGGATACATACCTGACCGGAACACCGTTTTGCCTGGCAAGGGCACAGAACAGGTGGGTAAAATCCTGGCAGACCCCTTTTCGATTACGGATCACTTCATCCAATTCGGTATTGACATCAGTTACCCCTGTTTCAAAATTAAGGAATTTGAAGGTCCACTCGTTGAGTTGCTGAAGGTTTTCAAATAGTGAAATACTCTGATCCAATTGGAAGCCCGGCAGATGGGCCTCAGGAAGACGGGTAAACCTCGTGGTTTTGAGAAAAGGCTCAAAATCCACCTGAAAATCCAGGGTCTTAATATATTGATATTCTTCTTCCACAGCCGGAAAGGCATCAAAATCAAAGGGGTTGATATCCTTTTTTATCAGCTTAAAACTGGCTTCAAAGGAAATCTTACCAAACTTTTTTGTAGCATGAAGGCGAATGGTCCTGAATCCAAATCCATTAATGGAATAGCTTTTCTCCAAACCCAGGGAGTTCCGGAAATCCACACTGAGCAATTGCTGGGTGGAATTTTGCTCCGGAACGATGAGAAATTGCCAGTGGGCCTCATCCACGGAGTTCTGGTAATCATTTTCAGCCTTATAGTTTATGGAATAATCCAGAGCCATTTTCAAAAGTACAGGGGCCTAAGATATAAAATGCGGCAATTAGTAGTTAAAAAATTCGCGTTGCATTTTTTTACTGATCTCTCCCAGGTTGTCCAGAATATCCGAAATGAATGCCTGAATGTCGTTCTCAATTTCCTCAATGTACTTGTATTGGAATTCCGCTCTCACCCGGCCCACCAGAAAGGCAGTGGAAGTTCTGTTATACCTGTAATCAGGATCAAGGACTTTAATGTTATTGTAAACCTGATTCAAACAGTTCATGACAGATCTCGGGCAATTGGGGTTAAGAATTAAAAATTCAAGGGTAGAGATGCTGGTAGGGGTCTTTTTGTAAAAACGCCGCATCATATCATAAGACTCCGCGCATTTGAGCAGTGTAGACCACTCATAACTGTTGCTGAACTTGTCACCATAACTCCCCTGAGCCTTAAGGGCGTCGTGATATTTAGCATTGATTATTCTGATGATCTGAGTGGCTCTTTCAATATTTACGCCCAGCATGATAATGGCATAAACCTCATTGTGCAGCAGGGTCCCACGGATCTTACCCCGAAGAATGGCGGTCATTTCGGTCACATGAGTCGTGAAGTCGTGAAGCCCGTTTTTAACAAAGGCCTCTGCGGAATAGCTGGATACGAAATGATAAAATTTGTTTATCGCCTCGTACAATTCGGTAGATATCAGATCTCTGGCACTGTTGGCATTCTCCCTGGCATTTTTTACGTTGTTAAGTATGGATGAAGGGTACTTAGTGTCGAATCCAATGCGGAACAAAACCTCTTCTTCCTTAAGTTTTTGTTCAGCATCGCTCTCCGGTTCACCTGCCATAAACATAATGGATTTCAGTACAAATTGCCTGGACTGTGATATCTGATTGGGAGCATCCAAAGAGGAAAAGTAGTTGACATTAAGATAGCGTGCCATATGTTCTGAACGTTCGATATATCGACCCATCCAAAAAAGGTTATCGGCAACTCTTGAAAGCATATATTATTGATTTTTAAGTACCCAGGTATCTTTGGAACCACCCCCTTGCGAGGAGTTCACGATAAGATTACCTTTTTGCAATGCCACCCTTGTAAGTCCTCCCTTCAGCACAAATTCTTTGTCTTTTCCGAGGATTGTAAAAGTCCTGAGATCCACGTGCCGCTGCTCAAATGAATGGTTTTCATCGATATAGGTAGGGTGTACGGAGAGCGACATTATTGGCTGGGCGACGTATTTACGCGGATCCTCCTTTACCTGTTTCTTTCGTTCGTTAATTTCTTTTTTAGTAAGCTTGTTACCTATGGAAATACCATAACCTCCGGCCTCGTCTACTGGCTTGATTACCAGTTTATCTACATTTTCCAGCACGTATTTAAGTTCCTGAGGTCTGCTGCAATGATAGGTGTAAACATTACTTAATATGGGATCTTCCCCCAGGTAGTATTTGATAATTTCCGGCATATAGGTATAAACGGCCTTGTCATCAGCTACCCCGGTGCCCGGGGCGTTCGCCAGGGTTACATTTCCTTTTTTATAGGCGGCAAAAAGACCGGGAACCCCAAGTGTGGAATCCTCCCTGAACTCCAGAGGATCCAGAAAGAGATCGTCTATACGCCTGTAAATGATATCGACCCTCTGAGGACCTTTTATGGTTTTCATGTATACGAAGTCGTTCTCCACAAAGAGGTCGCGACCCTCCACCAATTCCACGCCCATAGTCTTGGCCAGGTAAGAATGCTCATAAAACGCGGAATTGTACATGCCCGGTGTGATCACTATGCAGTTGGGCTGGTCTACCCCGTGTGGTTTGACAGTCTCCAGCAGGTCTAGAAGGTTTTCTGCATAGTCAGTAACGGTGTGGGTTTGGTAGTGGTTAAAAACACCGAAAAGCGCCCTTTTCAGTGCGGTCCGGTTACAGATGACATAGCTTACTCCCGAGGGACAGCGAATATTATCCTCCAGCACATACCAGTTGCCATCGTTGTGTTTAATGATATCGGTGCCAGAAATGTGGTTGTATATTCCTCCGGGAGGGTCTATACCCAGCATTTGATGTAAATAGTTGGCAGAAGAACTGATGAGTTCCAGGGGCACCACTCCCTGTTTTATGATCTTTTTTTCATGATACAGGTCTGAAAGGAACAAATTAAGGGCTCTGCTTCTCTGAATTACTCCGGATTCAATAGTCTCCCATTCCTGGGAATCAATAATTCTGGGAAAGAGATCAAAAGGGAAAATTTTCTCCTGGGTCTCTTTCTTTCCGTATACCTGGAAAGTTATGCCCTGGTTAAAGAAGGAGGATTTGGCCTTGTTATTAAGTTGGATGTAGTCTTCAATGGAGTGTTCTCCATAAAGATTAAACAGCTTTTGATAAATTGCTTTTACCTGCCCTTCCTGATCAAAGATCTCATCGTGCAGCAATGGATTTCTTTGATAGGAAGAAAAGATCTGACTTTCAATATTTGGCACTACAAATTCTTTGCAATAAGATAAAGGTTTTTGTTGTGAATTTTGATTAGATATTCTCAATAATCAAGGCATAATTTGGCATTTCATCTAAAAATTATACGGAATTAATATTGAATTCACTATCGCTTCGCGCACCCCATAACCCCCATGCCGGTTTTCAAATGATTTTGTCTAAATTTAAGGCTTAAACCAGCACTAATGGCAAAGCGATATATTCAATTTTTTATGCTTTTCCCCCTTTATTTACTCCAGGGGCAATTTTCCGAAACAAGTAAGGATTACCAAAAATTCCAGGGCTTTTTTGATTTCTATTACGACTCGGCCAAGGACAAGATCTACCTGGAAGTTCCGGAGCTGGAAAAGGAGTTTCTCTATGTTTACTCCCTGAGTAGCGGTATTGGAAGTAATGATATAGGATTGGATAGAGGACAGCTTGGAAATGAGCAAGTTGTATATTTTAAAAAAGCTGGAAATAAACTATTGCTCGTACAGCCAAATCTCCGGTTCCGGGCGTTGACAGAAAACGAATTAGAACGCAGATCCGTAGAGCAGGCATTCGCTAAATCCGTGCTTTTTGGTTTTGAGATTATCGATGACAAGCAGGGGAAATACGTTATAGATATTTCAGGATTTCTAATGCAGGATGCCCATGGGGTCTCCAGGAGGCTAAAAGCGGCAGAGCAGGGTACATACAGCCTGGATACCTCCAGGAGCGCTATGGCTATGGAACGTACCAAAGCCTTTCCTAAAAACGTGGAATTCGATCTTACCCTCACCTTTAAAGGCGAGCCCAAAGGGCAGTATATTCAATCCGTAAGCCCGAACCCGCAGCTGGTGACCGTTGCGCAACATCATTCCTTTATTGAGCTTCCTGATAAGGGTTACGAAAAACGCGTTTTCGACCCCAGAAGCGGCTCTTATCCCTTTTCGTATTACGACTATAGCACACCAGTTCAGGAACCAATAGTCAAACGCTTTATCACCAGGCACCGTCTTGAGAAAAAGGACCCTTCGGCCGCTGTTAGCGAGGCTGTGGAACCCATTATTTATTATTTGGACAACGGAACTCCGGAACCCGTCAGATCCGCACTGCTCGACGGAGGAAGATGGTGGAATCAGGCCTTCGAAGCCATTGGGTATAAAGACGCATTTCAGCTCAAAATACTTCCGGACGACGCCGATCCGCTGGATGTACGCTACAATGTGATCCAGTGGGTACACCGCTCTACAAGAGGCTGGAGTTATGGTACCAGTATAACAGATCCCAGGACTGGTGAGATCATCAAAGGACATGTGAGTTTGGGTAGTTTAAGGATAAGACAGGATTTTATGATCGCTCAGGCGTTAATGAACCGTCCTTTTGCCCAAAACGATGACAATTATGACCCTATGCTGGATCTGGCCCTGGCACGCATACGTCAGCTCTCAGCCCATGAAATAGGTCATACCCTTGGGTTTTCTCACAATTTTGCCGCAAGTACCAATGGGAGGGCATCGGTGATGGATTACCCACATCCTCAATTTTCGATCAAAGATGGGCAGATAGACTTCTCCAATGCCTACGATACCGGAATAGGGGAGTGGGATAAAGTAAGCGTAGCCTATTCCTACACTGATTTTCCCGAAGGAACTGACGAGAAGAAAGCGCTGAACAGCATACTAAACAAGGCCTATACGGATGATCTGCGCTACATTTCGGACCAGGATGCCAGACCTGTAGGTGGGGCACATGCTTACGCACATCTTTGGGATAATGGTAAGGACGCGGTGGCGGAGTTGGAAGATGTGCTTGAGATAAGAGCCAAGGCAATAGCTGATTTTTCACTTGACAATATCAGGCAGGATGAACCGCTGACGGTTTTGGAGGATGTATTTGTTCCGCTGTTCTTCTTCCACAGATATCAGACTGAAGCAGCGGTAAAGCTCATTGGCGGGCTGGATTACAATTACACCGTCAAAGGGGATGGTCAGCTTTCCGTGGCAACTGTAGATGTAAAAAGCCAAAGAAAGGCGCTTGAAAGTGTATTGAAAACTTTGGAACCCTCGGTGCTCGCCATTCCAAAAGCGAAATTGGAACTGTTTCCACCAAGGGCCATGGGCTATTGGCGATCACGGGAATCCTTTAAGGGGAAGACCAGTGTTTCTTTTGATGCGCTTTCTGCATCGGAAACAGCCGCCGACATGACCTTGGGGTTACTGCTCAACCCGCAGCGGGCTTCCAGAATTATCCAACAAAAAGCTCTTGATCCTGGCAACCTGGGATTAAAGGAGGTACTTGAAACTTTGGTAAACCAATCCTTCAAAAAACAGCCCAAAGACCCCTATTTGAAAGAGGTGGGGCAAGGAACTAACTACCGGATACTGTTCCATATCATGAACCTTGCGGCGCACAAGGAGGTACATCCCCAGGTCAATGCCCTGGCTTATGAGGCTTTGAGAAACATCAACCAGATACTTGGTACCGGGCAGGCTGATGCCAATAAGCGGGAAATGGCCCGAAGAATACAGGAATTCACCAAGCGTCCGGAAGAATTTGAGGTGATCCCATCCCCGCAGATCCCTGACGGATCCCCGATCGGGATGTATTGTGCCCATCAATAATAGTGCTTCTGAATAGTATGGAGATCAACCTGATAAGTGATACGGTAACACGGCCTACACCAGACATGCTAAAGGCGATGATGCAGGCCAAAGTAGGCGATGATGTCTTTAAATCAGACCCTTCGGTAAACCTTTTGGAACAAAGGGCAGCAGAAATGTTTGGTCGTGAGGCGGCCTTGTATTTTCCCAGTGGCACCATGACCAACCAAACCGCCATTAAAATACATACCAAGCCCGGAGACCAACTGATCTGCGATAAATATGCCCATGTCTACAATTACGAAGGAGGGGGTGTAAGTTTCAACAGCGGGGTTTCCTGCAAGCTGATAGACGGTCATCGGGGCATGATGACTGCCGCCCAGGTAGAGGCAGGGATCAACCCACCTGATTTTTACCACAGCCCGTTAACCAGTCTGGTATGTATTGAGAATACCACAAACAAAGGGGGAGGGGCCTGTTGGGATTTTGAGGAATTAAAGCGGATCCGGCAGCTATGTGATACCCGTAGCCTGGCCTACCATCTGGACGGGGCCCGCATCTGGAACGCGCTGGTAGAGGGAAGTCAGACTGCCAGTGACTACGGAAGCCTTTTTGATACTATCAGCGTTTGCCTTAGTAAAGGCCTGGGATGTCCGGTAGGTTCTGTTTTAATTGGTGATAAGCAACATATCGATAAAGCGATACGGATAAGAAAGATCCTGGGAGGTGGTATGAGGCAGGCCGGATTTATGGCTGCTGCCGGCATCTATGCTCTGGAACATCATATTGAAAGGCTTTCGGAAGATCATGAAAAAGCCCGGGAGATCGGAAGGCTACTTGAGGGCCTGGTTTGGGTAAAAAAAGTGGAGCCCGTTGAAACCAACATCATTATTTTTGAGATCGACGAGAGTCATATCGCGGAGGCGGAATTTCTGGAAAAGCTTGCCGAAAAAGGGGTGTTGATCATAGGAATGGGACAGGGCAAACTGCGAATTGTTACCCATTTGGATTATACGGATCAGATGCACAAAGCCTTCCTAAAGATCCTCAATGAAATTTGATTCTTCCAGATCCACCAGGGACAAGATGCGGTTCTTGAGATTTTTTATGCCGTTCTCCATGCCCGCTTCGGAACCATAACGTTGGCTTTCACCTATTACCTTACCGCTAATATCCTTAAGATTAAAGAGGAATTTACCACTGTGATCCGTCTTTCGCTCAAAAACGCCATGACGCTCAAGCAATGGGTTTAGGCCTTTAACAGTTTCCACGATCTCTGCCTTACTGCCAAAAGTGACACTGTTTAGCAAAGTGCTTCCCTCACTGCTTTTCAGGAAGAAACGATAACTATTGGCCCCTTCTTTAGTGATCTGGATCATAGGTTCATCTTTCCTTAAAAATATTAAAAATCCACCAATTTCAGGCCTTGAAATTGGTTCAAAGTAACCTCAGTCCGATTTTTATTTCAGGAAGCTGTCCAGGCCGGGAATGTTCGGCATCCCTTCTTTGGCCACCGCTGCCAGTTCCGTTTCATTTACGGAAGTGGCCTTCTCAATGGCCTTGTTAATTGTAAGCAGGAGGTAATCCTCAAGTTGTTCTTTATCCTGAAGAAGACTATCATCTATCTCAACGGATTTCAGCGTTCTGTTGGCGGTAATGCTAACCTTCAGCAAGCCGTCGGACGACTGCTCCTCAATAATTACCGAATTCAGCCGTTCTTTGGTGGCTTTAACCTTTTCCTGGGTCTCCTTCAGTTTCCCCATCATGCCCATAATATCTCCGAACATTGCTTCTTTTTTAAAGTTACTGCCTGACAAAATTACTAAATTGTGGCCTGAAATAGATTTTTTATGAGACAGTTAGAAAAAACGTCAGCCATTGTGTTAATAAGTATTATTTTTGCGCTTTCTTGCCAAAATCAAACAAACGAAATGATTGCTGTGAACGCGCCTGTTGCCAAAAAACTCCCCACGGAATTAAAAAAACACGGAGACGTCAGAGTGGATAACTATTACTGGCTCAACGACAGGGAAAATGAAAACGTCATAGAATATCTCGAGAAAGAGAACGAATACTACCAGGCGCTTACCGCACATACCAAGGATTTTCGGGACCAGCTTTTCGAGGAAATGAAAGGCCGCATCAAAGAAGACGATTCTTCAGTACCCTATAAGAGAAATGGATATTGGTACATAACGCGATATGAAAAAGGCGGTGAGTACCCCATTTTCTCGAGAAAAGAGGGAAACCTTGAGGCTGAGGAGCAGATTATGTTTAACTGCAATCAATTGGCTAAAGGTCACGAATTTTTTAATCTGAGGGGGGTATCCGTAAGTCCGGATAATCGGCTGGCCGCTTTTGGTACGGATACCGTTTCGAGAAGACAATACTATATACAGATCAAGAACCTGGAAACCGGAGAGATCTATCCGGATAAAATTGAGAATACCACGGGTAGTGCGGTTTGGGCGGAAGACAATAAGACCCTGTTCTACACTAAGAAAGATCCTGTAACCTTAAGGTCCGACAAAATTTACAAACACAAGTTGGGTACTTCCGCGGATGAGGATGAACTGGTGTTCCACGAAGAAGATGAGACCTTTTCCGCTTTTGTTTATAAATCCAAGTCCAGAAAATATATCATTATTGGCTCATACAGCACATTAACCTCCGAGTATCAGATCCTGGAAGCCAGCAAGCCCGACGGTACCTTCCGGGTGTTCTCACCGAGAGAAAGAGGAACAGAGTACAATATATATCACTATGAGGATCACTTCTACGTACTGACCAATAAGGATGGGGCAACGAACTTCAAGCTGATGAAAACGACCGAAAGCGACACTGATTCGTCCAATTGGAAAGAGTTCGTGCCGCATCGGGAAAAAGTCCTGTTAGAGGATGTAGAGATCTTTAAGGATTACTATGTGCTTTCAGAACGGGATAATGGCCTCAATAGACTAAAGGTGACCAGATGGGACGGAACAGAAAACTATTATGTGCCTTTTGATAACGAGACCTATGTGGCGTATACCTATGTAAATGTGGATTTTGATACCCAAAAGCTGAGGTATGTCTACAATGCAATGACTTCGCCTTATTCCATTATAGATTTTGATATGGAGAGCAGGACCAGCGAGATCAAGAAAGAACAGGAAGTGCTTGGAGGCAAATTCAACAAATCGAATTATCGCTCGGAACGGGTATGGGCTACTGCCAGGGACGGTGTTAAAGTGCCAATTTCCCTAGTGTATCACAAGGATACAAAAATAGACGGTAACAGTCCGCTATTTCAATACGGTTATGGCTCTTACGGCAGTACAACGGATCCTTATTTCTCCTCAGTGCGACTAAGCCTTCTGGATAGGGGATTTATATACGCTATTGCCCATGTAAGAGGAGGGGAGTACCTGGGAAGACCCTGGTATGAGAACGGTAAGCTGCTTTCCAAAAAGAACACTTTTAATGATTTTATCGATTGTTCTAAGTTTTTAATAGAAAATAACTATACCAATAGCGAGCATTTGTACGCCTATGGAGGCTCTGCAGGAGGTTTATTGATGGGCGCGATTGTAAATATGGAGCCGGAACTATACAATGGTGTGATCGCGGCTGTGCCTTTTGTGGATGTGATAACAACCATGCTGGACGAATCCATTCCGCTTACCACCGGGGAGTATGATGAATGGGGCAACCCCAATGAAAAGGAGTATTACGATTATATGAAATCTTATTCACCCTACGATAACGTACAGTCTCAGGAGTACCCTCATCTGTTGGTAACTACAGGTCTTCACGACTCACAGGTACAATATTGGGAGCCTGCCAAATGGGTGGCTAAACTAAGAGAATATAAAACAGGGAATAATTTGTTATTTCTTGATACGAATATGGACGCGGGTCATGGAGGAGCATCAGGAAGGTTTGAAGCTCTAAAGGAAACCGCCAAGGATTACGCCTTCCTGCTGGATCTGGAGGGCAAAATTCCCTAATTAAAAAAAAAATGTAATTTTGTGCCCAGTAGATGAAAATCACTTGTGGGTTTTAATCTACCTAACCTAGCTTTATGGAAGATAAGATAAATGCTTACAGCGATATCCTTGATCTCATAGGAAACACCCCCTTAATCAGATTAAACAAGATTGCCGCTCCCCTGGAGGGAAATTTCTATGCTAAGGTTGAAGCGTTCAATCCGGGACATTCTTCAAAGGATAGAATAGCCGCCTATATCATAGATGAAGCGGAAAGGCAAGGCATTCTTACCGAGGGTAGTACCATAATTGAAACTACATCGGGGAATACCGGCTTCAGTATCGCCATGGTCAGTATTATCAAGGGATATGAGTGTATCCTGGCAGTGAGTTCAAAGTCTTCCAAAGATAAAATTGACATGCTCCGCTCTATGGGGGCTAAGGTCTACGTATGCCCGGCCCATGTAAGCGCGGACGACCCCAGGTCTTACTACCAGGTGGCAAAAAGACTCCATGAGGAAACCAAGGGTTCCATTTATATCAATCAGTATTTTAACCGGCTTAATATTGAAGCCCACTACCAGAGTACCGGCCCGGAGATCTGGTCTCAGACCAATGGGAATATAACTCATCTAGTGGCCTGTAGCGGTACCGGAGGGACAATTTCCGGAACCGCGCGTTATCTGAAGGAGAAGAATCCTGATATTCGGATCATAGGTGTGGATGCGCATGGTTCTGTGCTAAAAAAATACCATGAGACTGGTGAATTGGATACCAATGAGATATACCCTTATCGCATAGAAGGACTAGGTAAGAACCTGATCCCGGATGCCACGGACTTTGAGGTTATCGATAAGTTTATAAAGGTCACAGATGAGGACAGCGCGCATACAGCCCGTGAGATATCCCGCACAGAAGGGATTTTTGTAGGTTATACCAGTGGCGCCGTAATGCAGGCGGTAAAACAGCTGAACGAAGAAGGAGAATTCTCTGTAGACAGCAAGGTTGTGGTGATCTTTCCGGATCACGGCTCCAGATACATGAGTAAGATCTACAGCGATCAATGGATGAACGATCAGGGTTTCTTTGATAGCAGGAATATTGAAGCTTCCCAAAAAATACAGTTTATAAAGTAAAAACACGGACAGAGAACAAAGAGGGCAGGGATTATAAGAGTCTCTGCCCTTTTTCTTTGGAGGGAAAATAATTTATGAATTCGCTGCAAAAATCCATAATTTTGCAGCATTGTCAAATGGAAAGCAGGGGTAGTCTGATAAGGAGTGAATTTGTCCCCGGAACCAATCTAAACTACATGAGAGACTTATTTGATAGAATCATTGAGAATAAAGGACCCTTGGGTCGATGGGCTTCTCAGGCAGAAGGATATTTTGTTTTTCCAAAACTGGAAGGACCAATTTCTAACCGTATGAAATTTCAGGGTAAGGATGTAATTACCTGGAGTATTAATGACTACCTGGGACTCGCGAATTTACCTGAAATCAAACAAGTGGATGCCGACGCGGCATTGGAACACGGGGCGGCCTTTCCCATGGGAGCCCGTATGATGAGCGGTCATACCGATTATCACGAACAACTGGAACAGGAACTCGCGGCCTTTGTTAATAAAGAGGCCTCTTACCTGCTGAATTTCGGTTATCAGGGTATCATGTCCGCTATAGACGCCCTGGTCTCAAAAGATGATATCATCGTCTACGATGTAGATTCTCATGCCTGTATCATAGATGGTGTCAGACTTCATGTAGGTAAGCGCTTTACCTTTAAACATAACGATATTGACAGCCTGGAGAAAAACCTGGAACGTGCCACGAAATTGGCGGAACAGACAGGCGGTGGAATACTGGTGATTTCGGAAGGTGTCTTCGGAATGCGCGGTGAGCAAGGAAAACTGCGGGAAATTGTTGCCCTTAAGGAAAAATACAGCTTTAGGTTGCTGGTAGACGATGCTCATGGATTCGGTACGCTTGGAAAGACAGGGGCCGGAGCAGGAGAGGAGCAGGGTGTTCAGGACGATATAGATGTCTACTTTGCCACTTTTGCCAAGTCAATGGCCGGAATTGGTGCCTTTTTGGCCGCTGATCAGGAGATTATAGATTATCTCAAATACAACCTGAGATCTCAGATGTTCGCGAAATCCCTCCCGATGATCTACGTTAAAGGTGCCCTTAAGCGCCTGGACATGTTAAGGAGCATGCCGCAATTGAAAGAAAAGCTCTGGGAGAACGTCAATGCATTGCAAAATGGATTGAAGGAACGCGGATTTGATATCGGTACCACCTCCAGCTGCGTAACACCGGTATACCTGAACGGTAGTATTCCTGAGGCGATGGCGTTGGTCAAGGACCTTAGGGAGAACTACGGTATTTTCTGCTCAATTGTAGTCTATCCTGTAATTCCTAAGGGTCTCATTTTACTTCGGATGATTCCGACGGCTACCCATACTATGGAAGATATAGCTGTGACCCTGGATGCTTTCTCATCCATCAGGGAGCGACTGGAAAACGGGACCTATAAGAGGCTTTCGGCAGCCGTTGCGGCAGCTATGGGAGAATAATCCCTTTATAGATTTTTGCGGTAGGTTCTCCTGCGTTTGTGGGTGACCGGGTTGAAGTGTTTCCACATTTGCCTTATGGCCACATTCTCTTCCAGTTCCGGAGTTCGTATGCAGTTTACAATACCCTTTTCCTTGAATGTCTTGTAGTATTCGTTAAAGATGATCGCGGTTACCCCTTTGTTCTGGTATTCCGGACGAATACCTATCAGATAGAAAATCACATCTTTACTGTGTTTTTTAGCCTGCATCAGGTGGTAGATTCCAAATGGGAACAATTTGCCATTGGCTTTCTGCAGGCCTCTTGAAAAAGAAGGCATCACTATGGCAAAGGCTACCAGCTTGTCTTCTTTGTCCACGATAAACTTGATGTATTCCGGATTTACAAACCCCAGGAATTTCTTCTTAAAATAGGCTTTTTGAATATCCGTGATCGGCACGAAGGAAGTGAGCCTGGCATAGGTTTCATTAAAGAGGTCGAACATTTTATCCGCCCAGGGAACGATATCCGCGGTCCTGGTAAAATTGATCTCCCTTAGTCCGTATCGTTTTTTGATCAGTAGCTGCACCTTGGAAAAAAGTTTGGGATCTGCAGCGGACATTTTGAATTTGTTCTCGAGGTATTCCTTTTCTTTAAAGAAGCCCAACCTTTCATAGTGCTCCTTATAATACGGATGATTATACCAGGTGATCATGGTGCCGATATGATCGAATCCCTCGATCAAGACCCCCACCTTATCCAGGTTTGAAAAGCCTACCGGACCTTCCATATATTCCAGCTGATGCTTTTCACCGATTTCCTGAACTTTTTGCAATAGCGCTTCGGAAACTTCATGGTCGTCCTCAAAATCGAACCAACCAAACCGCATCTTCTTCACTTTTTGCTGGTTTACCTCAATCCAGTTAATGATAGCCGCTACCCGACCAACAATTTTGGAACCCCTATACGCCAGAAAGAACCAGACATCAGCATCTTCAAAGGCGGGGTTTACAGAACGGTCAAAAGTCTCCATTTCCTCCCTGATAATAGGAGGGACCCAATAGGAGGACCCTTTGTATAATCCAAAAGGAAATTTTACAAACTTTTTGATATCAGCTTTGGAAGTGGCTTCTTTAAGGGTGATCATGCAGTGTTTTTGAACCCCCAATATTAGGAATAAATGAACTTAGAATAAAATCATTCCGGGAAATTTGGTACTGGCTGTCCTTATTTTTCCAATGATTTAAAAGTCAATAATGCTGTCGTCTTTTTTCTTGCCTTTCTTTAGTTGCCTCTTTTTTTTGCGGAGTTGTTTTTTTGATGGCCCCAAATCAATATCCTCGGCTCCTTTGCCCTTTTTAGCCCTTTTCTTATTCTTCTTTTTGTTCTTCTTCATGCTGTTTTTCTTGATCGGACCAACGCCGTATTGGTTGTTCGGGTCCTTGGCGGGCAGGAGCTCATCCTGATGAAAATCAAAGCGGTAGGAAGCCCCGGCAGTGATAAAAATCCGCGATGGGGTGCTCTTGAAACTAGAACCCAGGTTGATGTCTGCCTGCAGATTCTCACTGATCAGATGGGCTACACCGCTGCGAATTAACAGATCTGAATAGCGGTCGCTGTCTATGCCCTGGTGCTCTACAAATACACTCCACTTTGGATTCCTGAAAGCATGCGAAAGCGAAACCAGATAGCTGAATTCGGGAAAATCAGTACCTATACGGTCGTAAGCGATATTAGAGATAAGCACGAATCTGGGCGTCAGCCTGCTTTGGGTTGCGACCATTACCCTTGGTGATATGGTGGGATCTCCAGCGAAGAAAGGATTATCCCCTAAAAGAAAGTTCGCTCCGGCATACACGGAAACCGAAGGGATAAGGTTTTTCAACTGAAAGAGATTGTTTGCCCTCCAGCTATAAAGATTGGGCTTATTGCGTTGCGGATCCTTGTATCGATCGTAAATGAGGTACTTCAGCCCGATTCGGTTCCGGTAGAAATTCGTTCTGGAATCCTCATATCCAATGAGCGGAACGCTTAGATTTTGATCCTGAAAGCGGCCCTCCCAGTGGATCTCCAGCTGCTCAAAAAACAGTCCGTACCTCAGGGAGAGGTCTGCTCCCCAAATATTGGATTCCGTCTCCGTTTTGCTGTGATCCTGCTGTTCATAAAATAAACCACCTTCGATCTGGAAGACGTTTTTACCTACGGCATAGGCACTTACCGATAGTCCGGGCCTGTTTGAATTTATGACATCCGTGTATTGAGAAAACCCGGTTATGGGTAGCGTGAAAACGAGGAAAAGAAGTACAGTTTTGAGAGTTTTCAATCCAAAGAGCCTGCCCATTCTATTGATTTTATTATTATTTTATGACTTTTGTACTGTTAATACAACGTCGGAATCGTACTTTTGATATAAATTTTTAAAACATTATGGGTTTTTTCAAAGTAGTATTAATCCTCCTTCTGGTCTATTACCTGTTCAAGATCCTGGCCAGATGGTTTGGACCCAGATTGTTCAGTTATGCAGTGAAACGCACCGAAAGGGAATTTCAACAGCAATTTGAACAATTTCAGGGTCAATACAACTCCGATCAATCCAAAGTTGGAGATGTAAGTATTGAAAAAAAACCAACCAGCAATACCAAAACCTCAAAACCGGATATCGGAGAATACATTGATTTTGAGGAAATAGACTAACCAATACCCCAGACGACGCGATGAGGAAAAAGGATGTCAACGCTTTCTTTGTTCATTTTTTTGCGCTTGTTTTTTTTGTTGTGGCCTCCCTGGCCTATTTCTACCCGGTCCTTCAGGGGAAGACGATCCGCCAGTCCGATATTGAGCAATACAACGGTATGGCCAAGGAGCAAAATGATTTCAGAAGGCGGACAAAGACCGAACCCTTTTGGACCAACGGTGCTTTTGGAGGAATGCCGACCTACCAGCTAGGCGCCAGATATCCGCACGATTACGTCAAGAAACTAGATAGGCTGATTCGTTTTTTACCCAGGCCTGCAGACTACCTTTTTCTCTATTTTATAGGGTTTTATATACTACTCTGCTGTATGAAAGTGGATTACAGGCTGGCCATTTTTGGTGCCCTGGCCTTTGGTTTTTCCACCTATTTTATAATTATACTGGGAGTAGGGCATAACGCAAAAGCGCATGCTATCGGATATCTTTCTTTACTCCTCGGCGGCATACTACTGGTTTTCCGTAAGAAATACCTATGGGGCTTTGTACTTACGGCTTTGGCCATGGCCCTGGAGGTACAGGCCAACCATTACCAGATGACCTATTACTTTATGCTTCTTGTACTCGTTTTGGGTGCTGCTTACCTGGTGGATGCTATTCTGAAGAAATATCTAAAGCACTTTTTTATTTCTATAGGTATTCTAATGGTGGCTGTCTTGCTTGGGATTTCCGCAAACGCCACCGCTTTGATGGCGACCAAGGAATATGCGGATTGGAGCACCCGCGGTAAATCAGAGCTCAGCATAAACCCGGATGGTTCTCCAAAAGAGTCTTCAGACGGGCTTGATAAGGAATATATCACTCAATGGAGCTACGGGATCAGTGAGTCCCTGAATCTCTATATACCCAGGCTATTTGGAGGATCAAACTCCGAAAATCTGGGAGAGAACTCCAAAACCTATGACTATCTTGTAGATCAGGGGCTTCCCCGAACCAGAGCTCTTGAATTTTCAAGTGGTTTGCCTTTATACTGGGGAGATCAACCCGGTACTTCAGGTCCGGCTTACGTCGGGGCAATCATTTGCTTTCTGTTTGTATTGGCACTATTTCTGGTAAAAGGCCGGCTTAAATGGTGGCTGGTTGGCGGAACCCTCATGTCTCTGCTTCTTTCCTGGGGTAAGAACTTTGAGCTGCTTACCAATTTTATGATCGATTACTTCCCACTTTACAATAAATTCCGGGCCGTTTCCTCAATACAGATCATTCTGGAATTATGTGTTCCCGTACTGGCAGTGGCCGGACTGGTTCAGCTTTTCAATAAGGAGGTAAGCGCGACTAAAAAATTAAGCGCCTTGAAGTGGAGCACCATTGTAGCCGCAGGCCTCTGTGTATTGTTATTTCTGATCAAGGGAACATTTGATTTTGAAGGACTGAACGATGGGACCTATATCAGGTATTTTGGAGATGAGGTTATGGAATTGATCGTCCGGGATCGTGAAGCGGTGTATACGGCAGATACCATTAGATCCCTGATCTTTGTACTCCTGGCGGCCCTGTGTCTTTGGCTATTCATGAAGGGCAGGCTTAAGCAGCTTCCCGCGATCGTTGTACTAACATTGCTTACTGTGGTAGATCTTGCCGGGGTGGATAAGCGCTATGTAAACGAGGATAATTTTGTACGGAAGCGGCAGATGGATCAACCCTTCCGGGAAACAGCCTTCGACCAGCAGATCAAACAGGATAAATCAGTATTTAGGGTTTATGATCCCGGGGAAGGATTGTTCGGAGCCCGTACTTCATATTTTCATCAATCCATTGGGGGCTATCACGCGGCAAAGCCCGCTGCTATGCAGGATCTGTTCAGCTATCATATCCAGAAAGGGAATACGGAGGTTCTGAATATGCTGAATGTAAAATATGTGATACAGCAGAATGAAAATGGGGAAAACTTCGCGGCCTTAAATCCAGGGGCTAATGGTAACGCCTGGTTTGTGGAAGAGCTCAGGAAGGCCAATAATGCCAATGAAGAGATAAGCATGCTGGATAGCCTGGACCTTTCCAGAATCGCGGTAATTAATACTGCGAAATTCCCCGGAGTCTCCCGATTCGCTTTTAAGAAGGATTCTACAGCGACTATTTCCCTTGAAAAATACGAACCCAATCAACTTACATACAGAGCAACAAACCCTGAATCCGGACTTGCCGTTTTTTCCGAGATGTATTATCCCCATGGCTGGAACGCCTATGTTGATGGCAAACTATCTCCTCATTTCAGGGTAAATTATGCCCTAAGGGCACTGAAATTACCTGCCGGCGATCATACCGTGGAGTTCAGATTTGAACCAGAGCTTGTCCGGAAGGGTTCGAAAATTACCTTGGCCAGTTCTGTACTACTTGCTCTTATAGTTATTGGAGGTATTGGATACTCCTTATGGCGAAGGCGGAAAGAAGCCCCTGAATCTTAGACCTTTATACGATTACATTTGAAAAAGGTATTGATCATTACATATTATTGGCCTCCGGCAGGCGGACCGGGAGTGCAGCGATGGCTCAAATTTACCAAGTATTTGAAGGCATACGATATAGAACCTGTTGTCTACAGCCCTGAGAATCCTTATTATCCTATCACGGATGAAACTTTGCTGGATCAGGTGCCTAAAGGGCTTACCCAATATACACTGCCGATAAAGGAGCCTTATCGCCTGGCAAACCTGCTTTCGAGGGGCAAGACCAAAAAAATAAGTTCCGGGATTATAGATGATAAAAAACAATCTCCCATAGAACAATTACTGCTTTGGATACGAGGAAATTACTTTATCCCGGACGCCCGTAAGAACTGGGTTGAACCTTCCATCCGCTACCTAACGGAAATCGTCCAAAAAGAGCAAATTGAGCAGATCATTACAACCGGCCCCCCTCACAGCATCCATCTTATTGGTCTGGGACTAAAACAAAGCCTCAACCTTCCCTGGATTGCAGATTTTCGGGATCCCTGGACTTCCATCGGCTATCACAAAAAATTGAAACTTCGACAGTCCGCTCAAAAAAAGCACCTGGAAATGGAGCACGAGGTGCTGAATACCGCGGACAAGGTAATTGTGACCAGCGAAACTACACGTAAGGAATTTGGGAATATCACCAAAAAACCCGTGGTCGTGATTACCAATGGTTATGATTCGGAATACACAGGCGGGGCTAACCTCGATGATAAATTTACCCTTACCCATATCGGTTCTTTACTGACTGGCAGAAATCCGGCAAATTTATGGAAGGTATTGTCTGAATTGGCCGGTGAGAATGAGACCTTTCGTGCCGCTCTCCAATTGGAGTTCCTTGGCGTTGTCAGCCAGGAGGTTATCGACAGCCTGTATCGCTATGAACTGGCCCCTTACCTTAAGTTAAGGGGATACGTGTCTCACCATCAGGTGCTGAGAAGACAACGCAGCGCACAGATATTGCTGTTGATTGAGATAGATTCTCATGAAACCAAGGGCATAATACCCGGAAAGTTATTTGAGTATATTGCGGCCAGGAGACCCATTCTGGCTGTGGGTCCGAAAGATTGGGACGCCGGTCAGATAGTCCGTGACACCAAAACCGGAAGGGTCTTTGATTATGCTGAACACACAGAACTAAAGGAAACCGTATACCAATGGTTCCAGAAATTTAGAAAAGGGAAATTAGACTGGAATGGGGAGCAGTTTGAGAAATACAGCCGGCGTGAGCTCACAGCAAGATTAGCAGAAGAACTGGAATGGGAATAGTCTTTAGACAGTCGCTCAACAACACAATTATCACCTATATTGGTTTTGGAATAGGGGCAATTAATACGCTCTTTCTTTATACCCGTTTCCTTACAGAAGAATACTTTGGCCTTGTAGGTGTAATACTGTCTACCTCTGCCATCTTAGCCCCTCTATTGGCCTTTGGTGTGCCGAATACCATCGTTAAATATTACAGCAGCTTTACAGAACAAAAGTCTACCGATGGTTTCCTTAGTCTGATGTTGTTGCTACCGCTGCTATTCATTTTGCCACTTGCACTTATTAGTTATGTTGCCAATACCGCGATAGGGGAGTTCCTTGCCAGGGAGAATACCATTGTAAAAGACTATGTCTGGTACATCTTTCTCATTGGGATGGCCATGGCCTATTTTGAAGTATTTTTTTCCTGGTCCAAGGTTCAGTTGCGATCAGTATTCGGAAATTTTCTGAAGGAGGTCTTTGTCAGGGCAATCGTTAGTATTTTATTGATACTGGTGTACCTGGAGCTCATTACGGTTGATCTCTTTCTTAAAGCCCTGGTAGGGGCCTATCTGCTGAGGACGATAATTATGAAGATCTATGCCTACTTGCTGAGATCTCCGAAACTCCGCCTTGTTTTCCCACAAAATACATCAGCTGTATTAAAATACAGTGGGTTGATGATCCTCGGGGCTTCAGCCGCGGTCCTGGTACTTGAAATAGACCGTTTTATGATCAATCAGTTTATCAGGATAGAGAATGTCGCTTATTACAGTGTGGCGATCTTTATAGCAGCCGTGATCGCGGTCCCGTCCAGAGCTATGCATCAGATCACATACCCCCTGACGGCAGAATTACTGAACAAAAAAGACCTCGCGGGCCTTAAGCAATTGTACAAAAAGAGCTCACTGACCCTTTATATTGCCGCCGGACTGGTATTCCTACTGATCGTCCTGAATCTCACGGACCTTTACGCCTTGCTTCCGGAATCTTACAGGGGCGGATTTACCGTAGTCTTCCTGGTTGGACTAGCCAAAGTTTACGATGCCCTGCTGGGGAATAATAATGCCATACTTTTTAGTTCGGACTATTATAAGACGGTTTTGATCTTTGGCGCGTTTTTGGCCGTGCTTACAGTGCTGTTCAATTTGTGGCTGATTCCCGCTTATGGGCTAAATGGGGCGGCAATTGCCACTTTTCTGGCAATCTTTCTTTACAATACGACCAAGGTGGTTTTTGTAAAGCTAAAGTTCGGATTTCTTCCGCTTAGCCCAGAAACATTCAAAATTACCGGGCTTTTGATTTTCACGGGCTTGTTGTTTTACTTTCTACAATTTCCATTTCACCCCATCATCAATATCGCTATCAAAAGCGCCCTGATGGTTGCCATGTATATTGGGGTATTGTTCCGCTTTAAGATATCCTCCGATGTCTTTGGGGTCCTTTCAAAGTTCCTGAGACGATAGACCTGAATACCAGTCTTATAAAGTCCCTATCTGTTGTTTTTTTTGTAACTTATTAGGAAATTTACTACAACACTTGTAAAACCCGTTAGCTATGAATACAATTCGATTTTTTTATTTTCTGATACCTGCACTTTTGCTGATTTCCTGCGGAAGTGACGATGGAGGATCTTCCAATCCCACACCTGCAACTGCAGGCGACATTAGCGGTTCGGTTAATTTGTACGATTCCGGTACTACCCAATTAAGCGGTGCTGATATGACAATTACTGTTGAAGGGACCAGCCCACTTATAACTACTACCACGGATGCCAACGGAGAATTTACGCTATCAGAGGTACCCTTTGGGACCTATACTATCGCATACTCCAAAACCGGCTATGGAACCTTTAAGCAATTCAATATCGCCCATAATAATGAAAATGGTACCTCAATTACCGTAGCTCCCTCACTAGGCCAATTATCGCCTACAGAGGTTTTATCCGTTGATATCACCATAAACACGAATGAAGTGGAGATCGAGAAAAGCCTGGATCCCCCGGCCAGCAGCAATGATCGGAGATACTTCAGAATATTCTTCGGTAGTGATGACACGGTCAGTAATACAAATTTTGTGGCCGTTGCACCAACGCTTGAAACCGGATCAGAACCAAGTACCACTACCTATTCGGTTTCGGAACTTATGGATCTGGGTTTACAGTCCGGAAGTACTGTTTTTGTCCGGGTGTACGGGGATTCATTCTTTGGCAACTCCTATAACGATCCAGGTCTTGGCAGGGAGGTGTTTCCAAATCTTAACGCCAATTCAGCAAGCCCGGTTTCTTTTGTAGTACCATAGCTTTTTCCTTTCGGCTTTCTGAGGCGGCTAAGTTCAGGTTATACAAGGCATAAGCAAAGAAATTCAATTGTTGATAAGGGCAATTTTTTCGTTTACCTTATCGATAAACCCATGAAGATAGACAGGGACATTATCCTTGGCCTGGTCAATTCTCCAGGTTCTTTTGACACCCATACCGGAATATTGGATCATTAATCCGCCTCCGTCTGCGCAATCCGGGCAACCAAAGAACTGCTCTTCAGAGTTGAGCAGTCGATCGGGGAAAAAGTCTGCCAGATCCCTTACCTGCTCAAATACCGCATTATCCAGCTCTACAAAGTTCGTTTCTCTTCCGGAATAGTCGTCAACGGTGTCTTCATATAGTTTAGAGCCGGTCAGTTTGAAGGTTTCTACGCATCCTTCGCCAATGCACTCACCATAGAAATGACCAAAAATTAAAAAGTTACCCTCATTCAGCGCAATGCCATCATCATCATTATTACAGCTAACTAAAACGGTTAGCGCCAGCAAAAAGAATAAAACTTTTCTCATAGGTTGTTTTAATAGAAGACTTGGAAATCCCGGGATGGTTGCGTTGCTGTTGGATCCTGTTCTCTCCCGTATCCTGGGCATTAAAAAAGCCCCGCGGGGACGAATCCACCGCGGAGCTAAACAACTAACCAACCTAAAAACTATTTTTACTGCACTCTCGTGCTTCTGCTTCTTGTATTACTCTTTCCGCTTCTTGAGCTTCTTGAAACCGATTTATTATTGCTTCTTTTCACTGAGCTTCGGCTTACTGTGCTCTTGTTTGCGGAACTTCTGCTCCCAGATCGGGAGGCAACGCTTCGCTGTGTCCTGTTACTTTTGGTAGCTACCGTTCGCTTACTTGCAGACCTGCTCTCAGGTTTCCTATAAGTAGTACTGGTACTCCTCTTCACTGTGGTGCTCCTTGGCGTCTTGGTAACTGTCCTTTTGGTAACTGTCCTTTTGGTAACAGTCCTATCGGCTCCGTTGCGTACAGAACGAGCTTCTCCTTTTCTAAAGTTACTTCGTTCCGGACCTCTGTTCCTATCTACATTGCTTCGGTTAACAGTTCGTCTTGCGTTTTCAGTCTTAACTGTATTACTTCGGCGTACGTTTCTGTCGTTGGTAACAGCATCTCCTCTTCGTGAAACATTCCTATTGCTTCTTCCAACCTTGTCATATCTCGCTGTTACATCCCTGTTACTTCGCAGACCATCATTTCTTGAACTTCTGAAATCCCTGGCTACTACCCGCTTATCATTGCGATAGATGTTAGACCTTCTGTGGGTTCTGTCGTTCCTGTGATCATACCTGTAGGTTCTTCCAATCCGGGCATACGCTCTTCTTGTGTTAAACCTGTAAGGTCTGTACCAGGTATACCTAATTGGGCTGTAAAACCTTCTGTAGGGCCTGTCATACACCAGGCAGAATCCTACGGCTGGTCTAACGAAAAACCTGTGAAACGGTCTGTATACATAGTAACGATTGAAAGGGTTTATAAAACCGGTGTAGTAATCAAACACACCTCTGTTATTATAGTATACATGTAATCCACCTATTCGTCTTACCCTGTTATTTCTATACCAGACATTCACATCTCCGATCTGGGAAACCCGTCCGTAATAATCGTAAAAAACGGGTACGTTCTCTACCTGGATCACCGCTCCGTAATCGTCGTACTGAACAAAGGGATCGTAGTTGAAACCAGAGTTAAAAGTGATGCTCACGTTCCTGGAGTGAAAACCCGCGTTAAAATTTGCACGGTTATCAATGTAAAAGTCAAATTCCCCATCCGGATATACCGCGAACGTAATGCCGTTCTCAACAAATATGAACGAGTTGTTGTACCTGATAGCATTGCGTAGGGCAACCTTATCTTCAGCTGTAGCAGCAGTGGTACTCAATGTTCCTAATGTCAGGGCCGTTAATAAGAGTACAAATCTTTTCATGATATAAGGCTTTAAATTTCCGAATGCAACTATTTACATTCGATTTGTATATACCAAACAGCGTGCCAAAAAATATTTTTATTTGTAAATGATTGATAAACAGACACATATATTTATGATATCTGAACTACCCTATAAAGCCCCTTATATTGCCTAAAGCTAAATCACCCAATATCACGAACACTGAAAGTGTGCTGTAATGGTCCGGAAGAAATGACTTGATCTGCCTAATTAGGACATTTTTTAAGCAGTTCAACGAAAAACCGGGGATGGAAGTCATATCACTCAAATAATTAAAAGGATCGGGCGTTAGCACAAAGGCCCTGAAGAAAAACGAAAGGGCGAAAATTCATCAAACCTAATAATAAGCAGATATGGAGTGGTATTTAAAAGCATGGCGACTGGCATTTGACTTTAGCGGAAGAGCGAGAAGAAAGGAATACTGGATGTTTATCCTTTTCAATATTATCTTTTTTATCATGGCGTTTATGCTTGATGTAATGCTTACTTTGCTCCTGGATCTGCCCATACAAATAATTTTTCCACTTTATTATATTGCAGCCTTCTTTCCGAGTTTAGCAGTATTGTTCCGCAGGCTGCACGATACCAATCGAAGTGGGTGGTACGTCTTATTACAGTTTATTCCGTTGGTAGGTCCTATCCTGCTTTTCGTGTACCTGGTGGAGGAAGGCCACTATTCGGATAACCGCTATGGGGAAAATCCTAAAAAGAATGAAAATCCTATAGTGGAACCAGCCTATCAAAAGATCGAACCGGCTGCTATAAAAGTAGAGCCGGCCGTGTCTGAAAGGCTTGTAAGCCGCGAGGACAAGGAAGACCACAGCAGGTTTATGCCCAGATCTTAGTAGGAATTCATCCGATTACAGCTGTCCTAATAATCATTTAGTGACCCTATACAATACAGTTGAGTGAAAGTTACCCTAATTTTTCACGCAAATACTTTGCTGTGTGCGAGCTTTTGTTTTGAATCACTTCTTCCGGAGTGCCCATAACCACCAGATTTCCACCCTTGTTGCCCCCGTCCGGGCCCAGGTCAATGATATAATCGGCGCATTTTATGAGTTCAATATTGTGCTCAATGACTACGATAGAGTGGCCGTCTGTCAGTAATGCATCAAAGGATCTCAACAGTTTCTTAATATCGTGAAAGTGCAGACCGGTTGTGGGTTCATCAAAGATAAACAGGGTCTTTTCCTTACTGTGCCCTTTCACCAGGAAGGAGGCCAACTTGATGCGCTGGGCTTCACCTCCGGAAAGGGTGGATGAAGATTGTCCCAGGGTAACATAACCCAGGCCTACATCCTGTAAGGGCTTTAGTTTGTTTACTATACGGGTTTGCTTGTGTTCCGCAAAGAAGTCTATGGCCTCGTCAATGGTCATGTTCAGGATCCCATCAATGTCTTTTCCCTCAAACCTGACTTCCAGCACCTCTTTTTTAAAACGTTTACCCTTGCAGGTATCACATTCGAGATGTACATCTGCCATAAATTGCATTTCCACCGTAATCTCTCCTTCTCCCTTACATTTTTCACATCGACCGCCGTCTACGTTAAAGGAGAAGTGTTTCGCCTGGTAACCCCTGATCTTACTGAGTTTTTGAGAAGCAAAGAGCGAACGGATCTCGTCATAGGCCTTGATATAGGTAACCGGATTGGAGCGAGATGATCGGCCGATTGGATTTTGGTCTACAAACTCCACATTTTTTATGGATTGATATTTACCTTCGAAAGTGCTGAACTGACCTGCTTTCTCACCATATCCACCAACTTCCTTTAGAATTGCCGGATACAATAACTTTCTTACCAAAGTGCTTTTCCCGCTACCGGAAACTCCGGTAACCACAGTAAGCATATTCAGCGGAAAGGTCACATCAATATTCTTTAAGTTGTTTTCCCTTGCCCCTTTTATGGAAATATAGTTCTTGGAACTTCTGCGTTTTTTGGGTATTGAGATCTGTTGTGTTCCGTTTAGATATCCGGCCGTGAGTGAAGCGGATTTCAGGATCTCCCTCATGGTGCCCTGGGCCACTACTTTCCCACCGTGGGTGCCAGCTTCCGGTCCTATGTCTATTACCACATCCGCCGCCTTCATAATATCTTCATCGTGTTCTACCACAATTACAGTATTCCCAAGGTCCCGTAAGGACTGTAGCACTTCTATAAGGTTCTCGGTATCTTTTGGGTGCAGTCCAATGCTCGGTTCATCCAGGATATACATAGAACCTACCAGGCTGCTTCCAAGGGAGGTAGCGAGATTTATCCGTTGGCTTTCGCCACCGGAAAGTGTATTGGATCGTCTGTTTAGCATAAGATAACTGAGCCCAACCTTGTTTAGAAACCCAAGCCTGGTTTTGATCTCCTTCAACAGCCGCTGGGCTATTTTTGTGTCGTGTTCGTTAAGGTTCAGAGATTCAAAAAAGCCCTGCAGATCCTCTATAGGTTCTTCTACCAGGTCTGAAATAGACTTTTCCTGGACCTTGATATTATTCGTTTCCGGCCTTAACCGCTTTCCTTTACATTGGTTACACCTGGTCTTTCCTCTGTAGCGTGATAGCATCACACGATTTTGGATCTTATAGCTCTTTTCTTCAAGCTGCAGGAAAAAGTCGTTCAATCCGGTAAAGTACTCGTTGCCCTCCCAGACGAGTTGTCTTTGCGCTTCGGTAAGCTCAAACCAGGGTTTGTGGATAGGAAAATCGAATTTATAGGCGGTATTGACCAGTTGATCCCGATACCAGCTCATGCTTTCTCCTCGCCAGGGAAAAACCGCGTTTTCATAGACCGAAAGAGAGGTATTTGGAATGACCAGGTCTTCGTCTATTCCAATAACATCTCCATAGCCTTCACATTTCGGGCAGGCTCCATAAGGGTTGTTAAAGCTGAAGAGATGTACGTTAGGTTCCGGAAAACTCAATCCGTCTAACTCAAATTTGTTACTGAAAGCCATTTGGTTGCCGGAATCCAGCTCCTCGATAATGCAACTTCCTTTACCTTCAAAATAGGCATTGTCTACGGCATTGGCCAGACGGTTGTAAAAATCTTCATCGTCTTTTTTAATGATACGGTCCACGACCAGAAAGAATGATCGGCCAATATCTTTAAGTTCAGAATCTATGCGAAGTACTTTGTCCTTGTGTTTTATTCTTGCATAACCCTGTTTGGAGAGTAATTCCAATGTTTTTTGAGTATCGCGGTCCTCAGGGATATTGATTGGAGCGAGTAGCAAAAGTTTAGTTCCTTCCTCAAAAGTGCGCACATGATCAACCACATCCGTCACAGTGTGCTTTTTAACTTCTTTTCCGGAAATAGGGGAGAAGGTCTTCCCGATCCGGGCGTACAGCAGTTTGAGGTAATCGTAAATCTCTGTAGTGGTCCCCACCGTAGATCGCGGGTTGGTAGAGTTCACTTTTTGTTCAATAGCTATAGCCGGGGCAATACCTTTAATATAATCCACTTTTGGCTTATCCAGTTTACCAAGGAACTGTCTGGCGTAGGAAGACAGGCTCTCAACATACCTTCTTTGGCCCTCTGCATAGAGGGTATCGAAGGCCAGGCTGGACTTACCTGAACCGGATAATCCGGTGATTACGACCAGTTTGTTTCTTGGGATTACCACATCAATATTCTTGAGGTTATGCAGTTTTGCACCCTTAATAATGATGTTTTCCTTAGGATCTATTTCTTCAATCGGGATCATTTAAGCGTATAAGTTTGCAAAGATACAACATGAAGATTTCAATAACCAGAACCCTTGTAAAGTTGTATTTCAACCCTCAAATATTAACATAGTTTTTTGAAAGCGGATATTTTTTCTATATTTGATCGAATAATCCATAATCGATTCGCCTATACAGCAATAATTACTTTTTGAAGACTGACCTAGATAACTGAAGCCCTTTCCCTAAAGAAAGGAACCCCTAAGTTGAACCAAAAAGTAATTTGTATGGAACTACAAATCGATGATTCAGTACTAGTAAGAGACTACATGAACGGGGACGAGAGAGCCCTGGAGTTGCTTATAAGCAAACACAACCAAAGAATATCCAGCTTCATTTACTCCAAGGTGATGGATCGTGAGATCACCGAGGATATTTTTCAGGATACCTTTATTAAAGTAATTCGTACCCTTAAACGCGGAACCTATAGTGAAGAGGGCAAATTTTTGCCATGGGTGATGCGTATCGCCCATAACCTAATAATTGACCACTTCAGAAAGAACAGAAGGATGCCCAGGTTTGAGGGTAATGACGACTTTAATATCTTTTCGCTCATTTGCGATGACCGCCTCAACGCGGAAAGGCAGATCATCAAAGATCAGATAGACAGTGATCTTGAATTACTTATTGAAGAGCTTCCGGAAGACCAACGCACTGTACTGATAATGCGGATCTATCGGGATATGAGTTTTAAGGAGATCTCTGAGAACACCGGAGTAAGTATAAATACGGCATTGGGCCGTATGCGATATGCCCTGATCAACCTTAGAAAGATCATTGAGCGTAACAATATTGTTTTAACGAATTAATAGGTTTTAGGTCGAGTAAACCGATTTTTTCCGTAATACTTGCGTTATTTAGGTATAACATTAGTATCTATGGCAAAAATTTACTTCGAAAACCCCGACAAATGTGCATTGATAAAGGCCAGGCCGGAAACCGTCTCGTTTTTACTCAATTACTCAAAATCTTTAGAAATTGTAAAGTTTGATGGTCTTAGTTTTGAGAATAATCTGAACTAATTTCCGATTCTCTTCTTACATTATACTATATAAAGAGCTACCCTCTGGTTTATAAGATCAGAGGGTTTTTTATTAGTATTGCTGTTTCATGCCCGTTTTTAAGGGTTTCAGGAAAAATATACTACTCTGTTGGGCAAGCCGCAACTGATTTTTTTGTGTTTTAGTATAGGTGGAATTATAAAACTGCACTTTTACATCAAAAATAGGGGGTTTGACAACATACTTTTTCACAGCCCTCCTTCTTTGGCTACTTTTAAACTGTGATTAAAACGAATAACCAGTAGAAGTCTTTCAAACGAAAAAGGCCCTTAATCTTAACCAAAAATACTTCCTATGAAACTTGAGATCGATGATTCAGTATTAGTACGCGACTACATCAGCGGAGACGAAAAAGCACTCGAAATTCTCATCAACAGGCACAACCAAAGAATAACCAGTTTTATTTATTCCAAAGTTCTGGACCGGGACATTACCGAAGACATATTTCAGGATACCTTTATTAAGGTCATCAAGACCCTAAAGAGAGGTTCTTATAGTGAGGAAGGAAAGTTTTTACCCTGGGTAATGCGTATAGCGCACAACCTGATCATTGATCATTTCAGGAAAAACAAGCGGATGCCAAAATTTGAAGGCAGTGATGATTTTAACATTTTCGCCGTAATAGGTGATGATAAACTCAATGCTGAGCGACAGATCATTAAAGATCAGATCGATAGCGATCTGGGGGTTCTAATCGAAGAATTACCGGAAGATCAAAAAGAAGTTCTCGTGATGCGGATCTACAGAGATATGAGTTTCAAAGAGATCTCTGAAAACACCGGAGTAAGCATAAATACTGCTCTGGGACGTATGCGCTATGCCCTTATCAACCTTCGAAAAATAATCAACAAACACAATATAGTTCTGACGAGTTAAGAACAGTTTTCAGCTTTAAGCAATATTTCCATTTTAGTTGCGTTATCATAACATAACTATACTATTTACATATGGAAAAAATTTACTCTGAGGAAAAAAACGCTTGTAGGCTGACCAAAGTGAGTTCCGAAACGATCCGATTTTTATTGGATTATTCGAGATCGCTCAGAGTCATAGACTACAAGGGCTTCAAATTTGAAGCCGGATTGAACTGAAAAAACTAAACCCGCTGCTAGCGGGTTTTTTTATTGCGATAATATTCCGCGATAACCGTCTTTCTCCCAATAGTTTTAGTAATTATATCCTTATCCAGGTCCCATCCCCTGGCTGGCGAATACTCTCTTCCATACCAGATGATCTGAAGGTGTAAGGTATTCCATAGTTCCTTCGGAAACAGCCTTTTAGCGTCTTTTTCCGTTTGTACCACATTTTTACCGCTAGAGAAACCCCAGCGATACATTAGTCTGTGTATGTGGGTGTCTACCGGAAACGCGGGTATACCAAATGCCTGCGAAACGACTACACTGGCCGTTTTATGGCCAACTGCCGGTAGTTCTTCCAGCAGATGGATCTCTTTGGGGACCTCCCCATTGTATTTTTCTATCAATATCTTAGATAAGCCATGAATGCCTTTGGATTTCATAGGGGAGAGGCCTACGGGCTTAATGATCTCCCGAATTTCGTCTACAGACAATCGGACCATGGCATATGGGTTATCAGCCTTCGCGAACAATATTGGAGTGATCTGATTTACCCTTACATCTGTACTTTGTGCCGATAAAAGTACCGCTATGAGTAGGGTATAGGGATCCCGATGATCCAGTGGGACAGGAACTCTGGGATAAAGCTGTTGCAAAGTAGAAATTGTATACTGAACCTTCTCAGATTTGGTCATTTTTGTTTAACTTTATGACAAAATTATTAAACATTCAAAAATTGGAAGCACTTATTATGAACACACTTAAAATTGGCGACAAAGTACCCGAATTTTCTGCTAAAGACCAAGACGGGAATGACATAAATCTTTCGGATTATCTTGGAAAAAAATGGATAGTTTTCTTTTATCCCGCCGCTAACACTCCTACCTGTACCACCGAGGCCTGCAACTTGCGCGACCATTACGGCGAATTACAGGCAGAGGGATATCAACTGCTAGGGGTAAGCGCGGATTCCCAGAAGAAGCAGAGTAATTTTAAGAAGAAATTTGAGTTGCCTTTTCCATTATTGGCGGATACGGAGCACGAAGTAATCAACGCCTTTGGTGTATGGGGACCGAAAAAATTTATGGGCAGGGAATTCGACGGAATTCACAGAAAAACCTTTGTTATGGATGAACAAGGGGTTGTTGCTAAGGTCATTGATAAGGTAAAAGCCAAGGAGCACGCTGCTCAGATACTTGAGTAGTTTTATACTTCAGTAAGAACTTAAGGAAATTAATTGTTAGTTCGAGCGCAGTCCCTCGTCACATCGAGCGCAGTCGAGATGTCAGTAAATCAACAAATGTTTATGAGTTCTCGACTGCCCGTCCGACCGAGTCATCCGGGCGCGGCTCTCGAACTGACATTTTATTTTAAAATGCGCTCGAACTGACAATCCGCTTCAAAAAGCGCCAATAAGTCCTTTTGCTACTTTACCACCTCCTGGGCAGGCACTTCTTTCTGGGTGAAAAGGTTCTTTTCCTTGATGATCTCCGCGATACCTTCGGGCAGCATTTCCTCCCATCCTTTTTCGCCATTAGAGATCTTCTTAAGGACATCCCTGGAGAAGATATGCATGATATCGGGATCGTAATCGATAATGTCCATCACCTTTCCATTGTACTTGAAGAATTTGTACAATTCTTTCATCCTGGGATGCACTTTAATATTGTTGCTGGTCATGATCTGACCGGTTTCCGGATTCTTCATGGGGTAGAGGTACACTTTGAGGTCTTTGAAAAACAGTTTTCCGAAGGCCTCCAAAATACCTCCGCTAAGATGCCTGTAATACTTCTCATCAAATACGTCTACCAGGTTGTTAACACCCATGGTCAGCCCGATTCGGGCTTTGGTGTAATTGCTGAAATACTCTACGAGCTTATAGTACTCCTGGAATTTGGAGATCATCACCGTATGCCCCAAAGAGCACAGGGTGTCTGCCCTGTCCAGGAAATCCCTTTCGTCAATTTCTCCGGAAGCCCTTAGGTTGGCCAGCGTGATCTCAAAGATCACAATGGATTTTTCTTCCTCTACCGTCTGTTCCCGGATAAAGATGTCGTGTGATTTCTGGAACATGTCCATATTCACCTTGGTAACCGGTCTGAAACTTCCGCGAAGTGCCAGTATATTCTTTTTATAAAGGATCGCGGCTGGTAGAAGGTTATTCCCGTCAGGTCCGAACATCACCGCGTCGGTCATATCGTTACGGATCAACTGCAGGCTCATTAGCCGGTTGTCCACATCCTTGAAGTTAGGGCCTGAAAAATTGACCATATCGATCTCAAGGGTATCTTTATCGATATGATCGTATAGGTATTTGAGTAATTTTCGCGGTTTGTTGTACTTGTAGAACGCCCCGTAGATAAGATTTACGCCAAGTATGCCAAGGGTTTCCTGCTGCAGGCGCGCCTCATTCTGTTTAAACCTTACATGGAGAATGATCTCATCAAACTCTTTCTGATTCGGATCCAGCTGGAATTTAAGTCCAAGCCAGCCATGACCTTTATATCGTTTGGAAAAATCAATAGTGGCCACGGTATTGGCATAGGTAAAGAACAGCCTTTCCGGGTGTTCTTCCCGGCTGATCCGTTCTTCCATAAGACGCATCTCATGGGAAAGCATCTTCTTTAGTCGGCTTTGCGTTACGTAGCGGCCGTCTGTTTCAACTCCATAGACCGCGTCGCTAAAGGCTTTGTCATAGGCACTCATGGCTTTTGCTATGGTACCGGAGGCTCCTCCGGCCCTAAAGAAATGCCTGGCAGTCTCCTGTCCTGCACCTATCTCTGCAAAAGTTCCGTAAATGTCTGGGTTTAAGTTTATTCTTAGGGTCTTAGCCTTAATGGAAGGAATGTTCTCAAATGCGGGATCCCTTTTTAAAACAGAAGCCATTTTTGTTCGGTTTACATATAAACAAAGTTAAAAAGTTTGCATAATCTATTAAATAAATAAGTTATAAATTTGAAATAAATAGACGAGGGGTTGAAAATCACTTTTTTGGGAACAGGAACATCTCAGGGAATCCCCGTGATCGGGAGCGAACATCCGGTTTGCCTCAGCACAGATCCTAAAGATAAAAGACTTCGTGTTTCCGTTCTTATCTCCTGGGAAAATCACAACTTTGTTATCGATTGCGGTCCTGATTTCAGGCAGCAAATGCTCACGAATAATATCCAAAAGCTGGATGGTATCTTGTTTACCCACGAACATGCTGATCACACTGCGGGCATTGACGATATCAGGCCCTTTTTTTTCCGGCAGGGAGACATCCCTATTTACGCCCACAGGCGTGTAATTGATTCCTTAAAACACCGTTTCGATTATATTTTCGCGGATGAAAACCGGTATCCGGGAGCTCCGGCTGTCAAAGTCCAGGAAGTGAAAAACAACGAGCCTTTTGGCATTGGCGATCTCCTGGCCATTCCCATAGAGGCCCACCATAACAGATTACAGGTTTTTGGTTACCGGGTGGGAGACTTCGCATACCTCACAGATGTAAAAACGATTGAGCAGGCAGAAATTGACAAGCTAAAAGGAGTCAAAGTGCTCTGTGTTAACGCATTGCGTAAAGAACACCATCACTCTCACTTTAATCTCGATGAAGCCCTTGCATTTGTCAAAGAGGTGAAGCCACATAAGGCTTATTTTACCCATATCAGCCATATGTTGGGATTTCACGCGGATGTTGAACGGGATCTACCGAAAGACGTACATTTGGCTTATGATAATCTCAGCATTGAACTCTAGCCATTTAACCCATACCTAAGAACATGAAGAGTAGAATTTATCTTTACCTATTTATTTTTGCAGCCCTGATCGCACTTTACCTCGCAGTAAGCGGTAACAAGCGCGCCAGTGGGAACGAAGGCCGGATACAGGAACTTCAATCCAATGTTGAAGATCTCCGGGATTCCTTGCAAGCTTCACAACTAAAGGTCCTGGATATGCAGTACTTTTCCCTGGAAAATAACGACGATGCCCTGGCGTATTACGATCATCTCAATCTGGATGATCCAAGTCGATATATATCTGATAAACTTCTGGAAACCAATGAAAGGCGTGGAGATAACCCTCTGATTCCATATGAAGGTATGGAGAGTGATTTCAAATTAAACAAGATAAAGATCCTGAATCACAAATGGATAGTGGTAGATTTCTCGGACGGGAAATACTGGGGGGAATTGCTCTTGGGTTACGAGTTGAAAGACGATTTGAGTGTTGATTTTACCTTAAAGGACCACCTGCTTTATACCAGAAGTAATTAGACCCTGGCTTCCAGCCACCGCTTAAATGCCTGAAAATTATGTGGAGATACCCCATGACCTACAGGAAATTCCTCGTAGCGATGTGAGATCCCTATGGACTTCATCAATTCTGGGGCGCGTTGGGCCCATTCCGGAGGTATGACCATGTCTACCTGCCCGTGGGAGGCGTATACATCCAGTTTTGAATGGTCTTTATCCCGGTATCCGTCTACAAGGATCTTCTCATCAATATAGCCGCTAAGGGCTATCAGATATTTGATTTTTTCTGGAAATGACAGGGCCACGGCATAACTGAGAACCGTACCCTGGCTAAATCCCAATAAACTCAGGTTGGCTTTGTCCAGGTCATATGCTTCACAGGCTTCATCCATAAAGCGCAGTATGATGTCCCTGGAGATTATGGCTTGTTCCACATCGGTCCATTTGCCGTATTCCGCATCAAAATTGATGGCGTACCAGGCGTACCCAAAAGGTTGAAGTGAAAATGGCGCCCGGGCTGAGATCACATACAGTTTCTCCGGTAGTTCCGAAGCAAAGGAAAACAAGTCCTCCTCGTTGCTTCCGTATCCGTGAAACAGGAAAATAGCCGGGGCAGGAGTATCCTTTAATGAAGAGGGCCTAACTATATGGTGAAGAGACAATGGGGGTGTTGTCATTTTATTGAATAAAAGTGAACCACTTTTGAAAATAGGGACCAATTACGGGTACGGATTGCTTTTTGTTGTTCAAGGCTCCGAGAAATCCATAGAACCAAAGTACAATATAAAAGATATACAATCCAAACCATGCATATTTGTTGAACGAAACACTGAGGAAAAGGGCAAATCCAATAAAGGTAAGGTGAAGACCAAATGCCTGCCTGGTGTGAAAACGGGCAAAGTCATTTTTAGGCTCCACATTCATTGTGATAGCAATAAAAGCACCTACAATTGTGAGATATGCTATAATCGCGGTTGTTTTACCTTCCTTAATTGATTGTTCGTTCATAAAAAATATGAGCTTCGGATTGTGGTCAGATAATGAGTTGGTTATTGGCTATTATTCCTATTGCTTTACCTTTTAGCTCTTCTCCCAAGTACATGCTGTTCTTGGAAGTCGAGTAGAGGTCGTCCTTGTTTAACTGATAAGAAACGTCCGGATCAAAAAGGCTTAAACAGGCCTCTTCACTCACTTCAATAGGCAGGTTTGCCACCCCGTAGCGTTCCTTTCCTTTGGTGAGTAAATCAACGGCCATCTCCGTACCGAAAAGCTGATTCAGCACTCCAAAAGCATTCTCGAGCCCCAGGGAACCGTAGCCTGCATTATCGAATTCCAATCGCTTTTCTTCAATATCCATTGGGGTGTGATCAGTGGTCACAAAATCGATAACACCATCTTTTACGGCTTTTATCAGCATTTTTTGATCTTCCCTGGTCCTGAGTGGGGGTAAGACCTTGTAGTTGCTGTCAAAAGCTTCCAGCTCCTCGTCCGTAAACCAAAGATTGTGAATGGCAACACTACAGCTGATATTCAGTCCTTTCTTTTTAGCTTCCTCAATATGTTTAACAGCGGCCCCGCTGGAAATCGTCGGGATATGCAATTTGCCTCCGCTGTACTCCAAAATATCCAGATCGCGTTTTATCTGCAGATTCTCTGCAAGGTTGGGAATGCCCTTCAAACCAAGCCTGGTAGAGGATGCTCCTTCGTGTACAATTCCCTTAGGTGCAAGTTTGCGGTCTAATGGAAAGGAGTAGACCAACCCACCAAAATTTTGGGAATACTGCAAGGCTATTTTGAGTAGGTTCGAATTTTCGATCGGACTTTTAAAATCGTAAAATCCTCCAGCTCCGGCATTGTGCATGTCATAGAGCTCGGCCAGATCAACTCCTGAGCTTTTTACCGTAAGGGAACCCAGGGGAATAAGATCCACTGCATTTCCTTCCGCCGATTTTTTCAGGAATATTATGGCTCCGCTACTATCCGGTTTTGGGTGAGTGTTCGGGTTAAGTACAATTGTGGTGAAGCCGCTTCTGGCCGCTGTTGCCAATCCGTTTGCAATGGTCTCACGTTCTTCGAATCCAGGTTCGCCGAAACTGACTCCGCTATCAAACCATCCTCTGGAAACACAGAGGCCTTTCTGTTGGATCACCCGGATGTTACTTCCCGTCTCTATACGAGCTGCAAGACGTTCAATACGCCCGTTCTTAATGAGAATGTCCCTTTTTTTAAGATGATTCGCCTTATTGGCCGGATCTATTAGTTTAACGGACTTTAGGAGTACATTCATTTTTTCAATTTATCTCTGCGAGTTCGGGCTCTGATCTCAATATCCGATCCGCAAATCTTGTCCTTGCTGAACTGATCCTATTTGAAAAATTTTTGGATAAGCACTTCCACAAGGATAAAAATCAAAGCTAAAATAACAAACCATTTCCAAAGCGAACTGACTTCATTCTCTTTTTCTATTTGACGAAGCAGATTTTCTACTGTATTTCCGCGCATGCCGACCTCCAGGCTGTCGGTGTTCATATAAGCAAGATCGCTCTCATTTCTGGAATAGTTAAAACTGATCCTGGAGTGAATATCCGACCCTTCTTTAATATCATAGATCCCGTCCTCTTTAGGATCTTCCTCGAAAACCATAGAGGTCTTATTGGAAAAAGACTGTTGTCTCGGGATAAATTCATAATTGTCACGACTCACAGATAAAATTCGGTCAGATCCGACGGTTACGGGCAGGTCTATCTGATTTACCTGATCCATGGAGTAGTACAGCTGTGGTAACTTCAAACTGGATATGCCTATAGAATAAAAGGTAGGTACAATTAAGGGAGATCCCTTAAAATTGGTATTGGATCCATTAAGAGCGGCTGTAAACAGATATACGGAATCGGAACCCAGGAGGAACGCGTCTCCGCTTTGTAGTCTTAGCGCTGTTGGGGCGGCACTTCGTACCGTGTAATGGCTTTTTACCAATGGATATTGGAAATTGCTGACCTCTTTAACAAAGGCATTGTTATAAATGGGGTGCGCGAAGGCGATTGAAGTAAGATTTTGTTCCGTGTCTGAGCGTTCTATGAGGGTGGTGGAATAAAAATTTTGCAATACCGAATTATAGTTATTGACATCCGAATTTAGACCGGGAATAATGATCAGGCTACCCCCGTCTTTCACAAAAGACCGGACCGCGTTTTGCAATGCGGTAGGGATGGATTCCAATTCATTCAGCACCAACAGATTCTGTCTGGGCAAAAGGCTATAGTTTAACTCATTCAATCCGAAAGCTTCATACTCAAACTCATCAGGGGTGTAGATCCGCTTCAGGAAATCACTTTCAGTATCGCCAATTACCAGAACCTTGATCTTATCCTGCCCGCCAATACGGAAAAAAAGTTGATTGTCATAAGCGAGTCCGGTATCGGAGATCTCTATCCTCCCGTCAATTATTTCGTTTGATGGCAATGTAAACACCACTTTGGCAAGTCTTCTTTGGTCAAACGCGGCCGCCGTTTTGGCTATGAGCTTATCCCCGTTGTAAAGTGATACCGGGATGCTTTCCATAGTATCACTGGATGAAAGTTCGACAGTCAGTTCCAGTGAATTTACGCTGTTGTCATTCACATATGCGGAGTCGATGGAAACATTAGTTTCGGAATCAGGAAGAAGCTGTACCACATGCCTTTGAACCCCTTCAATGGGATCAGCTACTCCCAACCGTCTCTGGAAGTCAGAAATTATCAGCAGGTCTTTGGTGCTTTCTTCTGTCGTATTGAAAAGTGCCGTGGCTTTAAGATCAATCTGATCAAGCCCCAGTTGTTTCTGACTGTATTTCAACGTGAGCAAGTCATTCTGAATATCAGAGATACGTACATTTTGAAATTCGGCTTCGTTGGTAAAAAGGCTGAATACCCCATCCTGAGGCAGTGTTTTAACCAGATCCTGTACAGCCGCCTCCATCAGGCTGCCGTCTTCAGTTTTTGCCTGCATACTAAAGGAATCGTCCAGGTAGATGACCATTTCCCTTGGTTTTAAGGCCGTTTCCCTGGCTATAAAAGGCTGTGCGAAAGCGAGGACCAATGCGGTGAGGAGCATAAGACGGCTAATCAAAAGCAGCCATTCTTTGAGACGGTTGCTGCGCCGGGATTCCGCGGCGACCTTTTGGAGTAATTTGACGTTTGTAAAAGGGGTTTTGCGAAATTTTCTAAGCTGAAAAAGATGCACAAAGATCGGGATCAGCAGGAGAAGAAGCGCCCAAAGAAGTTCCGGATGTTTAAACTGCATTCCCAAATTAGATTGGGCAAATATAAAAGTATTAGGAGCAATTTAATTATGATTTAGGACAAAATTAGCAGTCGATGGGCTACCGAAAGCCTAAACAGGTTTTAAAAAGCAGCCTCCCGTTATTCTACGGGAGGCTGTTCCTAAGCCACTTTAGGTGTTGCTCAGGGCAAAAGCATTGGTATCTGCAGCATCGTATTGGTCCAGGCGTTCCGTTCCATTGGTGGCCAGGGCATATACCCTTAGCCGCTCGGCAAATGCTGCCTGCGGACAGGTTCCTACCAGCCTTGATACCGGAAAAGTATTAGAGAATACCCCTCCGGACAGGCTGTAGAGTGGGGTAGAAGAGATAACGTATCCGCTCTCATTGACAGTTGGAGTGATAGCTTCTGTATTGTTTCCTTTTACAACTGAGAACCCGAAAGTCGCGAAGTTATTAACGTGGGATGCGATAAAGCTGATCTTTACCGGATCGTTCAGGTCGTTATACCTGAGAAAACCACATCGTCCGGACAGACTGCTTCCCAGTTCCACATCCTGGATGTCTGCATCGCAGTGATTGTTGTCTATTCGAACTTTAACTTCAAGATTCCTGGCGTTACCAGCTTGAATATTCAGGTAGTTGTCCGGAGCATTCACAGAGTTTCCGGAATTGTTGTAATCTGAAACCTGGAATACTTGTTTTGGTACGTCCACCACATGGAATACGCCTGCGCTGTCCCTTCTTAAGAGCTCAAGATCAAAGCGCCATAATCCGTCTGCCAGGTCTTTACTATTCATCGCCGCGGACCAGAAATCCGGACTTGTCCACTGTATCGTCAGGGCCTTATGTGCGGCAGGAACACCCGGATCATTATAGATATCCCAATGCGGAATGCGATAGCCGATATTTTCACCGGAACCTTCTGCACCAAGCGTAACGGACTTGGTCTCGAAGTGCATATGCCCGTTGGTGTCCGTGGTAATTACGAAATAATGCTTGTTTACGGCTCCCTTAACTACTGTGGTTGTGGCTGCCAGAACATTGTTAAGGGTCGCGTTTTTCAGTTGGGTTCTCGTCCATCTGTAATGGGTGATCCCTGTTTTGGGAAGGCCATCTCCAAACAACAATTTAAAGTAAAGTGTACTTCCGAATGGATTGATCTGATTGGAATGATGAATATCTGTACAGCCGACATTCCTTAGATTCACTCCCTGAACCGGAACGATACTGGCATCGTTTTGCTGTATATGCAGGGCGGTTGCATGTTGCCCGATAGAACGGAACCACACAAGTTCTCCCTCCAGTTGCCGTTCACAGTCGCAAGGAAAAACCCGGGGATCAGTAATATTGATGTTGATGTCTGTTCCGCAATCATAATCCCAGTAGGTGTAACATGGTATCGGAGGTCGGTATACGGTCACCCATTCCCCGTTTATATTCACCTCAACCCAGATGTAAATATCCTTGTCGTTGGTAAAATTCAAATAATTGAAGTCGAAATTCCCATTGCAATCGCTATAAGCCGTGGCAATTTCCGTGCAGCGGTAGAAATAGGGCCAAAACCAGGGCCAAAGGCACAAATAGGGGTGCAACAAATGAAAATTTTTGTAGATCGTATTGTGAACTGTTGCAGTGGAAGAGGACAGGATCCCTTTTTTTACGAATTCCGGGAGTTCTACTAATTCATCTTTTGCACCCGCCATGGAGGCTAATCCTTCCAACCTATTTCTTGGAAAAATGGGCCTTCCGGGAATTGGTTCGATCACCGGCCCCGGATCCGGAATTGGAGGAATTTCTACTTTAGGTTTAAGTATGAACTCCTTTAACTTGTCTGCGAGATCTGTTATGACCGGTCTTGGGATCAAGGGCCACCACCATCGGATGCGATCAATCTCGCAAATGTGTACTCTCGCGTCGCATACCGGTAATACCTGGTCTTCCCCATCTATATTGAATGATTTGGACAGTGCCCCGGTAATCAGACACCAGTCCCAATTCGGGAATATTATCTTTGGAAGCCTGGTGATATTGATCTCATTTTTCAGATCCACGCGGATGGAAGGCTCGTATCCTCCCATCTTTTTAATTAGTAAGGGACTCATTTGCCGTCCTTTGAATTCTTTCGGAAGTGACGGACCGATAAGTACACGGCTCTTTCCTCTTACGGTCTTAGCAGCCGTCTTTAGAACGGCCTTCCCATCCTTAATTGGGACACTTTCCAGAAGCTCATCTTTACTTCCGAAAAGGTAAAATTGAAGCCCTTTCTGAGGTACTCCATCCACACTTTTTACATTAACTTTAATAGGCGCGTTAGCTTTTTTTGCCATGACTAAACTATTTTAAGGATTACTATTTGAGGCTCGGCGGAGGAATTGCTGTGATCTAGTTTAGTATGGCCGGATTGGTCCCGGGGGATGGGATAGTTTGAAGAATCCACATTAAAACTACAAAAGCATTAAGCCACAACTAATATGAAATGTATGGCTGGTGAAATCTGCTGTGTAAATAACACCATTTCCTGCCCGGAATAACAAAAATTATTCTGCTTTTGGTAGTAAAAAGATTACACGAAAAGAAAGCGAGACAGAATAGCTACCTGTGATTAAACTGTCTGACATTTAGCGGCTAACAGAAGAAAAAATAATCCTCCATGGGGTTCATACCCAGGTCAGACAAATAGGTTTTGATCTGTATTTGGGCTTCCTCATTGGCCACGGTTACTATACTTTGGGTATTATTCATGCTACGGATAAGATCGTAGTGCTGCAGTATCACACCGTAAACCTTCTTGCCTATCTTCCTGGGATTGTCGCAAACCCAGGTAAACGGAACATCCTGATTTACCAGACTCCGGGCTATGGTCTTACCTTTTGTTCCGGCTCCCCAAATGACCAGCTGCTTCCCGGATTCAAAATTCAACTTTAGAAAGTAGTGCAGTTTGATATCCAGAAAGTAGTTCTGGGCATAGTGTTCACTTGTCCGGGATGTTCTGCTGTCATAATCGCGCCACAAGTGCAGAACCTCGCGGCAGGGGATACATTTCAGGCCTTTTTCGTAAAACCTAAAGGTGAGGTCATAATCTTCCGGGTATCGGTCCGGATCAAAGGCGCCACAGCTATTGAGGTCTTCTTTGTAAACCATCCAACAAGGTGAGGGGATAACACATTCTTTATATATTTCGGAGTAATTGGTCCCACTTTCGGTCAATTGGTTTATCCAGCGTTCGTATCTGGCATAGCCGTCGCTGATACCGCGATCCGAAAAGTATTTCACCTGCCCTAGGGCTACATGACCTCTACCGTGATCCATTAGATTCCCGACCAGTTTTTGCAGTTTATGCGGTTTCATCAGATCGTCGGAATCCATTCTGCTTATTAGTTCACCCTTACTTTTTTTAAGCGCAATTCTAAGGGCGGGGATGATCCCTTCGTGCGTATTTGAAAATACTTTGATCCGCGGATCGGCGGCTGTGTAGCTATCCAAAATCTCCCGACTGCTGTCTGTGGAGTGATCATCTACAGCCAAAACTTCCCAATGAGTATAAGACTGCTTTAGAATTGAATCCAGGCAGGCGGGTAGGAATTCGGCAGTGTTTTTAAATGGAATTAGAATGCTTACCAAGGGATCTTGCATGCTGGCAAGATAAGATAACTGAAAAAGCCCCGGCAATTCTGCAGGACTTTTTAACGGATTCAGTTGACCTAAGGATTACTTTTATTATTCGATGAAACACCCTCTGGTTGGTTGTTTGCAGGGCCAGGCTGCCTGTTGCCATACCCATACCAACCGAACCAGAGGGGCTTTCCAGTTCTTCTCTTACTGTTATTCATTTTTACTAACCGAATCGGATTTTGAGACATCCCTGAACATCAGCATGTCTTTGATCTTTGCAGATGCTCCCAGATAGAAACCCGTCTCGTGGTCGTAATCCTTTGGATTTCTGAAAGTGCCGAACAAGATGTCAAAAATTGGCAGATCGGAATAGTTATAAGCATGTATACCTTTCGCGTGGTGTACGGTATGCGCTTCAGGACGCTGTACCAAATACCCTACCCAGACCGGAGTTTTGATATTACTGTGCTGGAAGATCGCCAGAAAAGTCGTGATAAGAATTATTAATGTACTCGCTTCAGCTGTGAAACCTGCAACCACTACCAGGCAAAGACTTCCGAGGAAAGTAAAGCCTATCATATCCATTGGGCTGAAATAAAAGGCTCCAAAGCTATCCATACGTTCCGCACTGTGATGCATCTGGTGGAAGATCTTCCAAAGTGCATTGTTGCTATGCATAGCCCTGTGCCAGATGTACAATCCAAATTCATAGATCAGGATTCCTACCAGGGCTCCCCAATAGGTGCCCAGAACAGAGAGGTCCAGTAGTTGGTAGTTTGCCAGAAACCCATCCCAAAGAATCGGCAAATAAGAAGAAAGGAAAAAGAAGAATACAAAAGAGAGCATTCCTTTTAATTTCCAGAATTTTAGTTTAGGTAGTTCCCTGGCAGGAAATAAAGCTTCCCATAACATCAAGCCGCCATACATGGCGAATACGATATAGGAAATAGGGTTTAAAACAAGTTCCAGGGGCTTCGGTAAATTCAATATGGTTTCCATTTCGATTACTTTTTAATTTGCTAATAAGCTGTTCTTTTTCAATGATTTACGTTCAATTATTGCAATGGCTTTTTTCCAGGATGCAAATGTATTTCGGCTTTTTAAGCTTCGGAAATAGAAGGAGTAGACCTTTGGCATACACCTTGCCGATATGAGGTAGACAATGAAGAGAAGGTGTTAAAATTTGGGGTACATGAGGTAGACAATACTTAACAAAGTATTGATTTCAAAATGATTGTGGATTTTGGAAAGCCGCTTATCCCTGGCTGCCTATTTTCTGGCAGACTGCTCTAATTCAAGGAAATAATCCAATATTTCCTGCTCGGGTTCTAAACCAAGTTTTTTTCGCAGTCGGTATCTGGCGGTCTTCGCGCTTTCAGGAGAAATACCCAGAATACTTGAACTTTCCTTAATGCTTAAGTTCAATCTGGTAAGGGCACAGATCTTCAGATCGTTGGCGCTTAGGTCCGGATGCTTTTCTTTTAGCCTGAGATAAAAGTCGGTATGTACTTCTTCAAAGGACCTTTTAAAGTCTTCCCAGTCCCTATCAATAGTTACATGTTGTCTGATAGTGCGTTCAAGATCTGCCAATAGTCTTGCCTGATTGGCCACGGGCGCACTCTTTACCTCTTTTATTTTCTCCTGCAGCTGGTGCATCAATTCATTTTTTTGAACAAAATTCAGGGTATAGGAGGTTAATTCCTTGTTCTTGAAAGCCAGTTGCTGTTGCAGTTCTTTCTGTTTTAAATTGGCATTTTCCAGAGCGGTTTTGGCCAGTTCCTCCCGGGAGGCCATCAATTCTTGTTTTCTGTTGACCAACTCCCGTTCCTTTTGGGTTTTTTGACGCTGATTGTAGAAAATCAGAAAGCCGATAATTCCCAATCCAAGCAGTCCCAGGCCAAGGCTCCAATTTATAATGGAACTCGTCTTTTCTTTCTGTTGTAGTAATGCGATCTCTTTCTGCTGATCTTCCAATTCCTGTCCAAATTCCAATGCCGCGATCTGTTTGGATTTATCGGCATTGAATATGGAGTCTTTTAAGGTCAGATAGGCGTCGTAATAATGCAGGGATTCCTGAAACAATCCCAGTTCTTTTTTCAACAGTTTTAGCTCTTTATAGGCCGCAAGCATATATTTTCGCAGCCCCTTCTTTTGAGCAAGTTCCAAGGCTTCCAGAAGATGTTCTTCTGAATCGGGATGATTCCGCCGCAGTCGCTGAAGTTTACCAAATTGGATCAAATTTCCGATATACCCATCTTCATCATTCACCTTACTCCCGTATTCAACTGCCTTTTTAAGATGATAGTCGGCCTGCTCCAACTCCCCTCGTTCCAGAAGTACTATGGCCAGTTTGTTGTGCGCCTCTCCCATGCCGTAGACATAGTTGTTGTCCGAGTGCATATTTAGGGCATTGGTCAGGTAATCCTTGGCCTCATCATAAGAACCTTGCATCAACAATACATCTCCTATTTTGGTGAAGGTGGTGGCGATTCGGGCTTTGAGCCCCAGTTCTGTGAATTTTTGGATGGACTGATCGTAGATGGAAAGTGATTTTTCATAATCACTGATGTCTGCATAGACCATCCCGGTATTCATAAGCGCATTGGCATAACCCTCCTGATCGCCTATTTGTGTATAGATTTCCTGGGAGCTGTAGAGATTTTCAAGGGCCAGTTTTGCTTTACCCTGGGTCCAATAGGCCACCCCCAGGACCCTTTTGGCCTTAGCCATCCCCGGTTTATATTGGAGCTTTTCGGAGAGTTCCAGCGCTTTGTTCCCAAAATCTACCGAGGTACCTGAGTTGACGATCCAATAGCGATATCCCAGTTCATTAAGAATATCGATCCTTTGCTCATCTTCAGTCTTAGACAATGAAAGCTCGTTTTCAAGGCTATCAATGATCTGCTCGGTCCTTTGAGCCAGGCCGGGCATTAAGAATGAGCAATTGAATAGTATCAGACAAAGTAATACGCGCATGGGCTTTGCTGTATACTACAAAGATAGAATTTGGAGGCAAATGGGGTTGTTATCGCCTGGTTTTGGGAAAACTTTATGGTATTGGACTGTTGGGATCAGTTGGAAAAAAACTGCTTCCATTCTATGGTCTTTCCACTTACTGATGCCTGTTTCGCGGCTTCCAGGATCTGCATAACTCGCATATTGTTTTCCAGTGAGGAAACGTCAAAAGGCGTAAGCTGATATCCTTCCTTGACCACTTTCTGAAGCAGTGCAAACGGATCGTGATAGCCTTGCTTCAGGGCTTTTGCAGTCAGGGGATAGCTGCCTTTTTTCTCGTCTTCAAGGATCTCCATATCCGTACCGTTCTTACAAACTACATAGCCATTGGTACCGTATACTTCCATATCCTTGCGGTTATGAGACCAGTTCCAGGAAGCCTGTATGATCACCTGGGCTTTGGGATAGGTAAGTACTATGGTCGCGTCGTCCTCAACTTTAGGATACATATCTGGCTTTAATTGCTGGGTAGTACAACTAACCGTCAGTGGCTCAGCACCTTCAAGGAACCAGGTAGCCAGATTCGCGCCGTAACAACCAAAATCAGTCAGGGCACCTCCTCCGTTCAGTACCGGATCTGTTAGCCATTCCAGGAACTCCGGATTACATCCTATCTCTATAGGGCCAGGATGACCTGTATGGAAAAGCATCCTGCGCAAAGGTCCTATTTTATCCTCCTTTTTAACCATTTCGTAGGCCTTGTAATTGCTGCCGTACCATGAGGTCTCATAGTTTGTCAGCAGGGCGATCCCGTACTTTTTCGCCAAAGCTTCCATTTTTTTTGCGTGTTCCAGGTTTACGGCCAAAGGCTTTTCTACCATCACATGAATCCCTTTAGGAGCACAGTATTCCACCACTTCCAGGTGATCGTAAATAGTATTGAATGCAGTGACCGCTTCCGGATTAGTAGCTTTTACCATTTCATCCAGGGTATCAAAAACGATATCCATAGAATAACCATGCTGATCTGAGTATTGCTGCGCAAGCTGCCGATTTGGCTCTACAATACCAACAATTTCAATGTCGTCCTGGGGTTCCCTGCCCAGTATCCAATGTACATGCGTATGGACCAGGCCCACCACTCCAACTCTAAGCGTTTCTGTAGCGTTTTTATTCATTTCAGTCTGGGTGTCCTTAGCTTGCAATGACCATAAACCAAAGGTTACCAGCATTGCAGCCAAAAGGAAAGATCTGATCTTTGGGATGTTCGATGGCATTAGTGGGTATTAAGGGCTTTTTTGATTGCCGCCTCGGCAAGCGGGGCCATGATCTCGTATCCTTTTTTGGTGGGATGCACTCCATCTCCGGCCAGATCCTCATCCAGGCCATTCTTGTCGTTAGTCATCACAGAGAAGTAATCCAGATAAACTACCTTAGCCTCATCCGCATAGTCTTTGATCATAGCATTGAGTTTAGGGATCTTTTCATTGGGGTTGAGCCCTGGTCGCCATGGGTAGTCGTAGGCAGGCAGGACGGAGGAAAGAACCACCTTTATGCCATTGGCTTTAGCAAGCTCCGTCATCGATCTTAAATTATCAACAATTTGCTGAAGGGTCATCGGGCCAGTATTACCAGCTATATCATTGGTGCCCGCCAGGATCACGACCACTTTGGGCGTGAGATCAATAACGTCCTGCCGGAACCTCAGCAGCATCTGCGGCGTGGTCTGCCCGCTAATTCCGCGATTGACATAGGGTTTTCCTTCAAAGAACTCCGGCACGGAATTCAACCATCCAATGGTAATGGAGTTCCCAAGGAATACCACACGAGATTCATCTTGTGTAGATGGCTGTAATTTCTCGTTGGCGGCCTTAAAATGTTTGAGGTCTGGCCAGTCCTGGGCATTAACGATTTCTGTCATTCCTATCAGGCTTATTACAAGGACATAAAAGTATATTTTGCTTCTCATTGCGTTGGATTATTTAAATCACGGGCAAAAAGATACAAAAAGGCTGGTCATTTATGTGTTAGCTCACAAAAAATAAATAAATCGCAAAAAGTACCAATACGGTCAGTACTGCCGAGAACACCCATACCCGGAATTCCCTCCGCTTATCCGCCTTTAGCCGTTCTCTGACCGCCTTTAACTGGGCAGGTGTGGCTTTCCGAATTTTTATCCGGGTTATACCTCTCTCACCGATGTAGTCTTTACGTTTTAGGCTTGTACGTTTTTTTAGTAGTGCTCTGTTTGCAGCCACAACCTTAGCAGCGTGCTGCGCGAATCCTCCGCCTCCCATAGATGTAGGTTTTATAGTTTATACAATATGGGTAGCAAAATCTGAGATTTCGTTACAACGAGGATCCGCAACTACTTATCCTACTAGTATTTAGCGGAATTTCCGTTGGTTTGCGTGCGTACAATAAAGGCTCTGATATCATCATTGGCCTTTTTGAGGTCCTCTCGCCTCAGGTACATCATATGTCCGCTTCGGTATCCTTTGAATTCAAAACGGTCTTTCATGCGCCCACTGGGATCTATCTGCCACATTGTATACTTGGCATTAAAATAGGTCGTAGCTCCGTCATAGTATCCGGATTGCACCAATACATTCAGAAAAGGATTCTGTGCCATGGCCTGCCTGAGGTTGTCCCTGGTATTATCATCTTTGTTGTCCCATGGCCTTACCGGACCAAACATATTGTATTTAATATCGGTTTTGAATTTTAGTTCTTCCTGCAGATAGTAGTTGATGGCAGGAGTAAAACTGTGAAGCCAGGAGGTGATCTCCGAGTTGTAATCCGGGCTGTTACCTGCAAGCTGCTTGTCCAGACCGAGGTATCGGCTGTCTAAACGGCCTACGGTATATCCTCCGCGATCCCTTAGCAGCGCTTTCCAGAAATAAGCGGTAGGTATGTCCAGGTTGTGGTCAAGGATCTCCTTTTTGCTCAGTCCGGAATACTTTGCCATATTTTCTGCCACCTCGTTCTTTTCGGTACTGTCTATGAACCCTCCTTTGGCAATTGCTGGTATTACCTTATCTATGGTATATTGCTCTACCTCTGGTAAAATTTCAAGCAGATCCTTGCTTTGAAGGCTCTGAGGTAAAGCCTTCTGATGCCAGGCCGCCGCGGTGTAGTAAGGCAGGTTAAGGGCGCTGCTAACCGGGCCTCCAACCCGTATAACCTTGTAGTCTGCCGGAGAGACCATGATAACCCCATTGAGGTACATCCATTGCTGATTTTGAAGCGCCAGGGAAAGCCCCATAACACGAGTACCGCCATAACTCTCTCCTATAATGTATTTGGGAGAACGCCAGCGGTTGTTTCTGGTGACGAAGGTATTGAGCCATTCTGCCAGGTATTTTATATCTGCATTGATCCCAAAGAACTTACTTCGGTCTACCTCTTTCCCCATTTCCGGGATGGTCCTTGAATAACCAGTGTTTGTAGGGTTTACATATACGATATCGGTAACGTCTAAAACGGAATATGGATTCTGCCTTACGCCGTAGGGTTGAACCGGGTAACCCTCATCATCTATGTTCAAAACCCGGGGACCGGTATAGGCCAGGTGCATCCACACGGAACCAGACCCTGGTCCGCCATTAAAGGAAATCAGCAGGGGTCTGGAAGCCCTGTCCCTGACGTTGTTCCTGGTATAGTAGGTATAATGGAGCGAAGCAATGGGTTTTCCCATTTCGTCCCAAACCGGCTGGGTTCCGGTTTGCGCTGTATAGGAAAAGTTCGTTCCGTTTACCGTTACACTGTGTTGTGTGGTCACTACGGTATCTATAGGTAGTTTTCGCTCTTGTGCCTGTGAAGTCCAGAACAGTGCAGCAGCTATTAAAAAGAGGAATTTTGATCTCATAATTACTTTTGGATTAGTCCTGACTAAAATAGGGAATTTAGCTAAGGCTTTGCAATTCCTTAATAAAGACTTTGTGAAGCCTTAATTATGATGCAACATTCTTTATTATCTTTAGAGGAAGCTTAAATCGGACTCTCTTATAACAACCCTATCATGAAAAAAATATCCCGAAGAAAATTCAGTACAACACTTACCAAAGGTATTGGAGGAGCAGCGCTGTTAAATGGTATGCCCCTGGCCTGTGCGATGGGTAATCCAAATAAACCACAAAAAAGCCTCGGGGTAGCACTGGTAGGTTTGGGCAGCTACAGCACTTACCAGTTGGCTCCGGCACTTCAGGATACGGAGTATTGCCATCTGGCCGCTGTTGTAACAGGAACACCAGAAAAGGCCAGGACCTGGTCTTCGCGTTACAATATTGGGGAAGAGCATATTTACAACTACGAGAATTTCGATGCTATCAAGGATGATGAAGGGGTAGATATTGTCTATGTAGTACTACCTAATAGCATGCATGCGGAATTCACCATAAGAGCGGCAAAGGCCGGTAAGCATGTGATTTGCGAGAAGCCCATGGCGATGAGCGTTGCCGAATGCGATACTATGATGGAGGCCTGTGAGCAGGCCGGCGTAAAACTGGCCGTAGGGTACCGCCTGCATTCGGAGCCATTTACCAAAGAGGTTAAGAGACTGGTAAGGGACAAGACCTATGGCAAACTGCGATACATTTCCGCGGATGCGGCTTACATTTCAAGAGGAAATCCCGATCAATGGCGTTTGAACCGCGAACTATCCGGAGGCGGAGCCTTAATGAATATGGGTGTGTATTCCATTCAGAGCATCATTTACGGATCAGGGGAGAATCCTATTTCAGTGAGTGCCCAGGAATTCAGTACCCGGCCGGAGTATTTCAAACAAACGGACGAAACCATTACCGCACAATTTGAACTCCCCAGTGGAGCGGTAGGGCAGATGATGACCTCTCACAACGTCCGTGCAAACCGATTATACGCCAGCTGCGATTCCGGATGGTATGAACTGGATCCGGCAAGCACCTATATACCGCTGGCAGGAAGAACCTCGGACGGCCCCATGAATTTTGAACAAGAAAGCCAGCAAAAACTTCAAATGGACGATTTCGCGAAACATATCCTTGAGGGTACTCCTAACGTTGCACCAGGGGAAATGGGCAAAAGGGACATGGTTATCGTTGAGGCAATTTATAAGTCTATTGCGGAAGGCGGAAAAACAATACCGCTGGATCTCGGCAACATGGGAATCGTAAAGCGAAGCTGAAGAGCAGATTTTTTGTTTAACCCTCATATTTCTGGAAACCCTAGTGTTTACAGGGACTTTGTGATTAGGTAATCTTTAAATAATAAACAGATTCCTATTTCTTTACCCAAATTTTACACCTTAACAATTCACTAAAGGTTTCGTAATTCAAAGACCAAATTCGATTAACACCATTGGCAGACTACCTGGATAATTTTGTAAAGAACCTTAAACTTTATGAAATGAAAATATCCAAAAAATTAGTCTTTAGAGTCCTTTTTATGTCAATTTTAGGGCTATTTATTTACAGCTGTGATGGAGAAGATGGGGTAGACGGAAGAGACGGCGTTGATGGTGTCGACGGCCAGGATGGTGCCGACGGCGCTGACGGCGAGGATGGTATGGATTTTATGCCAGAAGCCACCATGTTTGAAAACAAATCGGCATTAGAGCCGTTAGTGGCTATCCAACCTCAATTTAGTTTTGTAAAGGCGTATTCCCTGATCAGTTCCACGGATTTCCTCGATAACGGTTTTCAATTTGTAGGAGCAACAGACGGTGCCGGATTTCTCCCTGACGGAGACGGGTTCATGTATATTGTAAATGCAGAGGACGATTATGCGGTAGCCCGTATACGTATGGATGCCAACCTTACGCCTACAGAGGGAGACTGGTTGCTAAATTCCGGAGTAGCAGATTTTGCACGTCAGTGCTCAGGAACCATGTGGGAGTCTGCCATCCACGGAGGAGCAACGGATCTTTTTCTTTCAGCTTCGGAGAGTTTTAACTACGACGTTAAGGGTATAGATCCTTATATAGGGACACCGACGCCAACCGCAGACTTTGGTCTGGATGCATTGGGAGAATTCAACTGGGAGAATGCTGTACCACTTCCACAAGGCGCTTATTCGGGCAGTACCGTGATCGTTGGCGGCGACGATGACTCCAGCGGTTCTGAAGGACAGATCACCCTATACTACTCCGAAAACGGAGATGCAGACCTTGACGGAGGTAAGATCTACGTATTACGACTGCTTCAGGTTTCCGATGGAGCCGGAGGAGTAATGGATGTAGCCGCGGCCACTACCTATAACGAGTCTAATCTGGATTTCGGGGTAACTTATGATTTTGAGTTCGTGGAGATCGTTGACGGTGCTGCCATGACCAAAGACGAAATGGAAGACGCCTGTGTTGCCGTCAATGCTACTGCTTTTATGAGGGTAGAGGACGTTGACTACCAAAAAGGATCTGACGCTAACGCCAGAAATATATATGTAGCGGTAACCGGAAGAGGGCCTGGAAGAGGAACTTATAACGACTGGGGTACTGCCTACAAACTGGAGTTTGATGAGGCTTCACCACTTTCCGGAAAGTTAACACAGATCATTAGCGGGAATACCGATACTAATAATATGGATGGTAACCTGGCTGAGCTTCAAAGCCCGGATAACATCTGTGTAACTGAGAATTTTATTTACCTGCAGGAAGATCCTAATTCTTTTGATCGGGGTCACGCAGCATATATCTATCAGACAGACCTTAATGGAAATAACGCCAGAGTGGTAATGGAAATGATCGTTCGTGCAGACCTGGACCCAACCGGAAGCACCGGATTTAGTGGAGAATACGGAGCACTTATCGACATTTCTGACAAAGTTGGTGTGGAAGATACCTTTCTATTGAATTTACAGCCACACTATTGGGAGAGTGATGATTTCAAAAATGTGGATGGTCACGACATGGAAACCAACGCCGCGGCCATTGCCGCCGGAGCAAGGGAGGATGATCAGGGTGGACAGATCGTGATCCTTAAAGGTCTTCCCAGGTAAAAACAAATCCATTATAATTCACAAGGAACCTCCATGTATGTATGGGGGTTCTTTGCAACTACACAATCGAGCTCAATGCCTTTCAAATTTTTCAAAGCCTACCTCATTCTTGTTCTCATATTGGTCCTGGTACTTTGTTGTAAGGATCAGAATCAACCCAAACAGGGACTAACTGCAGTGGTTTCCTGGGAATATGCCCAGGATTATTATCTACAAAATATCAATGCAGCCATAGGCCATCTAGACTCGCTGGCCCGTGTTCCGGCTGAAAGTGATAGTGCCAAAATATTATTTAAGAAAGCCAGATCCGCCTTTAAGAAGGCAGAACCCTATGCCTCTTATTTAAATCCCGAAGTTGGTCACCGGGCTAACGGACCGGCATTACCGGTATTCCTGGAAGATACCGAAAGGGTGATGAACCCTATTGGATTGCAAAAGCTGGAGGAAGGTATTTACGAGGGTGGGGTGGAACCTGAGGTCTTTACCAGGGAAGCCCTGTTAACAAAGGGACTGTTGGTAAACCTTCAGAATAACATCAAGAAGAGGAAACTAAACCCACAGCGGTTTTTTATCGCTACACACCAGCAACTTCTACGCATAATAAGCCTTTCTATTTCCGGATTTGATACTCCGGCAAGTTATCTCGGATTTCACGAGGCCATGGTTTCCCTGGGAAGTCTTAAAGATATCTACCAAAATACGATTGCCGGGATCATAGATGAAAAAGATCCGGAACTGGGCAAGGATTTCCTTAAAAACGTGGATGCCGCTATGGTCTTTCTAAAGGATAACCAGGATTTTGAGACTTTTGACCGTTACACCTTCATTCGCGAATTTATGAACCCAATTACCCGCAATTGGGTTGCCATTCGCAAAACAAGCGGTCTTTGGGAAGGGGTTAAGAACAAGCCTTTTAATTTTGACGCTCCTACCTTTTTTGAAAAAGACGCCTTCAACCTGCTGTATTTTACCCCGGTTATAAACCGAAATGCTACCGTGGAACAGATACAATTGGGAGAGAAGCTGTTCTTTGATCCCAACTTGTCAGCTGATGGCAAAATGGCCTGTGCCTCCTGCCATATTCCCGAAAAGGCCTATGCAGATGGGATGGTAACAAATATGGACAATCAGGGGCGGCCCCTGGAACGAAATACACCAACCCTGATCAATTCAGCCTTTCAAAAAAGTTTCTTTTGGGACGGGCGCTCAGAAACCCTATTGGATCAGATCAGCTCGGTTTTCACTAATGAAAGGGAGTTCAATAGTAATGTACACCAGTTCTCCGATGCCATTTTAAAAGACAGTTCTTATACGGAGCTTTTTGATAAGGCCTTCGGAGAAATGCCCAGGAAAAACCGGGAGATCATACGCGCCATCTCCTCTTATATCAGCACCCTTAATGGCTTTGATTCCAAATTTGACCGGAATATACGCGCTGAAGAGGACACCTTTACCGAAGAAGAAAAACTGGGCTTTAACCTTTACATGGGTAAGGCGCTCTGTGCTACCTGTCATTTTATTCCCCTTACCAATGGCACCGTACCTCCCTTTTTCAAGGAAACAGAAAAAGAAGTGATCGGAGTTCCTGAGACTGCTGCTAATGAGGTGTTGGACGATGATGATGGGTTTTACTGGAGATGGAAGAAAGACATTCACAAAGGGATGTTCAAGACCCCCACGGTAAGGAATGCCGAGCTTACCGCTCCTTATATGCACAACGGGATCTATAACAGCCTTGAGGAGGTGATGGATTTTTATAACCAGGGCGGAGGTGGCGGAATGGGCTTTGACCTGGAGCATCAGACCCTTCCCTTTGACGAATTAAATCTTACGGACAGTGAATTAAAGGCCCTGGTCAGTTTTGTCAAGACTTTGTCTGACACCAATATACCTGCCTACTAAAATTTCTCAAACACTCCCAGACCAAAAAGGGCAAAATCGTATTTCACAGGGTCGGAAGGATCCATTTTACGCAGAGAATGGTCTAGTTCCGCGACAGCCCTGGCGTCGTTTTGTTTTCGTTTCAACAGCCCCAGATTTCTGGCTACCCTTCCGGAATGGACGTCAAGCGGACAAGATAGCTGTGAGGGTCTTAAGGATTTCCAAAGTCCGAAATCTACCCCTGTGCTCGCATCCCGGACCATCCATCGCAAAAACATATTAATGCGTTTGGCGGCAGAACCCCTGGATGGATCAGAGATATGTTTGGTGGTTCTGGACAAATGCGGAACCTCAAAAAACAGGGATTTAAAAGTGGTAATGGCCTGCTGCGTATTCTCCGGACCGGAATGCTTTCGGAAAATGCTTTCCAGGCCGCCGTGATGCTTGTAAATGTGCTGTAGCCCCTTAATGAAGGTAATCAGGTCTTTGCTATTAAATGTTCGATGTACAAATGGTTGTAGTTGTTTCAGATCGCTATCCGTGTGATTGGCAACAAAGTCGAATGGCTGTTGCTCCAGCAGCTCCATCATTTTTTGGGCATTGGCAATAATGCTTTTACGATTACCCCATGCGATCGTGGCGGTCAGAAACGCGCTGATCTCAATGTCTTCTTTTTTCTGGAATTGGTGGGGGACAGCAATAGGGTCCGCTTCCAAAAATTTGGGATGATTGTATTGTTCAACCTTGGCATCCAGAAATGTTTTGAGTTCGGCCTGCTTCATTCTAACGGAATATCTAAAACTCTAAGCAACAGTATAGGGCCTACCAGTACCAGATTGTAGCAGGCGTGTAAAAGTATCGCCCAAATCAATCCAAACCGTACCCGGATAAAACCAAGAAATACGCCTACACTCAATTGTGGGGCCACGAGCAGTGGTGATAATACCAAAATGGTTGTGGTGATCTCAAAATTGGTGATGTGATAGAACCCAAAAGCAAGGGTAAACAGGTAAAAGATCAGTTTGAAAAAACTACTTTTCTTAAAAAAGACCAGGGGACCTCTGAAAAAGAACTCCTCAAGTAAGGGAGCGACCACTATGGCGAGAAAACCAATGAAGGTCAAAGAATATTGTTCGAGTAACAGATCCATCGCATGTTGTCCGAGATCTATGTTTACCAGGGACTCCAGGCCTCCAATGACAATTCCAATTACGATGCTGATTGCCAGGGAAAGGATAAGTAATCTTACAAATACGGTGATCCGATAGCCCAAATCCCGGTTCTCATCGGGTTCGTAAACCGGGTGCTTTAGAAATTGAAGTACTTCTTTAAGCATATTACTGCTGCATTTGCCCGTCGATCATGGTGAGCTTTCTGTCTGCCATGTCTGCAAGTTCCTTGTTGTGAGTGACGATAATAAAGGTCTGACCAAGTTCATCCCGCAATCTAAAGAACAGCTTGTGAAGTTGGTCCGCGCTCTCAGAATCCAAATTACCGCTTGGTTCATCGGCCAGGATAATAGATGGGTCATTGACCAAAGCCCGTGCTACAGCCACCCTTTGTTGTTCCCCTCCGGAAAGCTCACTGGGCTTATGGTCATAGCGGTCCGAAAGGCCGAGGAAATCAAGTAATTCCCTTGCTTTAGCCTCTGCCTCAGCTCTCGGTGTATTTTTTATAAATGCCGGAATACATACGTTTTCCAGAGCAGTAAATTCCGGTAGCAGCTGGTGAAACTGGAAAATGAAGCCTATATGGTCATTGCGGAATTTGGCCAGGGATTTATCTTTAAGAGCACCTACTTCGGTAGCGTTGATGGAGAGTTTGCTATTTGCCTTATTGGACTGTGTGTCCAGGGTTCCCAGGATCTGTAACAAAGTAGTTTTTCCCGCGCCTGAAGGACCGACGATTGCCACGATCTCGCCTTTTTTTACCTCGAGGTCCACACCTTTTAAAACCTGTAGATCCCCGTAATTTTTCTCGATATTGGTCGCTTTGATCATCCCGGCTCAATTAGGCTTTGAAAGTACACATTCACGGAGAAACGGCAAAAATTAATGTATCCTCTTAAGCCGGACATTTCTAATTATAGGCTACAACAATGGTGAAATAGTGTTATATAATTTTGCAAAACGTGTATTGCCGATTTTTTGTAATAATTTAGGCCTGCTATTGTGAACAACCCATTAACGTTATTTCTATGTCGCCATACCAGAATTTAGAAGAGTACAATATCGAGATCACCAACGAGGTAAAGGAACGTTTTGCCGGGATTATCGATGAAATAGGGGAGGATGTATCCCGTGAGGGCTTAACAAAAACACCGGAAAGAGCCGCTAAGGCAATGCTCTTCCTTACTCAGGGGTACAAGCAGGATGCTGTTGAGATATTACAGGGGGCGATGTTCAAGGAAGATTATGACGACATGGTGATCATTAAGGACATTGAAGTCTACTCCCTCTGCGAACACCATATGTTACCTTTTTTTGGGAAAGCGCATGTGGCCTATATACCCAACGGTTATATTGTAGGTCTCAGCAAAATTCCCAGGGTGGTAGACGTATTTGCAAGAAGGTTGCAGGTTCAGGAGCGGCTTACCCATGATATCCTGGAATGCATCAATAATACCCTTCGCCCAAAAGGTGTTGCAGTAGTGATCGAGGCTGCGCATATGTGCATGATGATGCGGGGAGTACAAAAACAGAATTCGGTAACGACCACCTCTGGTTTTCGCGGACAGTTTGAAAAGATCGAGACGCGTGAGGAATTCCTAAAATTGATCAGTTCCAAACTTTCTTAAGTTTTTTTTGTTAAAAATTGTAACATTTAGCGGGTTCCGGGGTCTTTATAATATAACAACAACACCTGACCTTATGAAAAACCTTGTTTTTGTTGCAGTGCTGCTATGGGCGGGTTTTTCTTTTGGCCAGATCAAAACAGCGTTGAAAGGCTTCAATGGCCTTGATAGCAACATAGGAGCAAACATCCATGTGGTAAAGTCTTCAGACTACGGAATGGAGATATCCGGGGATACCGGGCTCATCAATTCTATCATCTATAACATCCATCATAATAATCTTAAGATCAGGTCTTCAGAAGGACAAACTGATTACTCCCAGGTACTGATCACGGTGTACACACCTTCCCTGGAGATCATGGAAATCACCAATGGCGGAAGGGCCTCTCTGGATAAGAATTTTTCCAGAATAGCTTCCTTTGAGGTTTCAGCATCCGATGGAGCAGTGGTGGATCTGACCCAGGTGGAATTTAAAAGCCTGGTTGCCCAGTCCAGCGGTGGAGGGGAAGTCCTTTACAAATCTAACGCTCAAACACCTCAGCCTTCGCCTCTGGAGGAAAAAGTGAGGAGTATCCAGTAATCCCAGTTCTTTTTAGATTTTTGATTGAGGCATTGCTACTTCTGCGGGAATCTGTATTTTTAGGGCATGTCAAAATCAAAAGACCATAAACTGCGAAATCTTCTATTAGGAATTCTTTTTGATGCCCTTGGTATGGTATCCTGGATCATCCCGGGCGTGGGGGCATTTTCGGATGTCATCTGGGCGCCTGTCTCAGGCTGGCTCATGACCCGGATGTACAAGGGAAAGGCCGGACAAACCGCTGGAATTGTCGCTTTTATAGAAGAGCTCGTTCCAGGATTGGATGTGATCCCCACATTTACTATTATGTGGTTGTACACTTATGTCTTTGCCAAAGACAAGACACAAAAGATAGTGAACGCCAGTTCCGACTAATTCTGCTGCGATGAATACCTATCTGGAAGCCTTTGGAGATGCTTTTTTGGCTAATCTGAACTGGACCTGGAAGTCGATGATCTTTGAGGTTCCCTGGTACACCAATTATTTTTGGGGACTTACCCTGATCTCCCTGGTCATATGGGGCCTGGAGGTCCTTTTTCCATGGCGAAAGGATCAGTCCGTATTCCGGAAGGATTTTTGGCTGGACGGTTTCTACATGTATTTTAATTTCTTCATTTTCACCGTGGCCATCAGTGGGTTTTACAAAGTTTTGGAGTTGCTGTTTGACGGCTTTGGGCTCGGCCCCCAAAGTCTGGCGTTAATGCAATTGGATACCCTCCCGATGTGGGCACAATTACTGATATTCTTTGTGGTTTTGGATTTTTTCCAGTGGTTTACCCATGTATTGCTTCATAAATATCCTTTCTTATGGCAGTTTCATAAGATCCACCACAGTGTTAAGGAAATGGGGTTTGCGGCGCATTTCAGATATCACTGGATGGAAAACATCCTTTATAAGCCGCTGAAAACCCTGGGAATAATGTTACTGGGTGGATTTGAGCCGCAACAGGCCTTTATAGTGCATTTTATGGCAATCGCTATTGGTCATTTTAACCATGCCAACCTGAAATTTAGCTGGGGCCCGCTAAAATACATCTTTAACAATCCGGTGATGCATCTCTACCATCATTCTTATGTGCTTCCCGAAGGTAAGTACGGGGTCAATTTTGGAATTAGCCTCAGTTTATGGGATTACCTCTTCGGGACCAATCACATTCCTGAATCAAGCGGGAAAATTCCCTTAGGGTTTCCAGGGGACGAGAACGTTCCAAAAGGCTTTTTCGGGCAGTTGATCTATGGTTTTAGAAGTAGGCGGAAAACCTAATTTACCCTGATCAATATCCCAGCTAATTTCCTTCAATAAAAAACCGGAGGACACCTATCATGGTGCCCCCCGGCAAACTAACTAACTCAAACAATAAAAAAGGTCTTTATGCCATGATGGTTCAATTTAAAAGCTGAGCTTTAACCTTAAGGCGATATTTCTTCCCAGATCATCCGCAAAAAACCGTTGCCGGTTTAAGTAATCCCTATAAGAAACATTAAGTAAATTACTTAGGTTGAGGCCGGCGGTAAGACGGTGTTTATCTGAAAGCTCGAATTTCATTTCCGCATCCAGACCCAGAAGGTGATAAGCATCCGGTGGTGTATTGATTTCCAATAACACCTCTTCATCCTGAATGGGTGAGAAGACGTTCAGGTTAGGTGGGAACTCGTTTTGCCTGAAGACATATTGGCTTTCCAGCGATATCCTCAGATCATTCCAGTTTTCCCTGGTGTATATCAGGCTGTTCCGGAATCTTGCGGCTGGAATATTGATCAATGCAATATCATTTTCACTATCGGTGCCTTTGGCGATGGAAAACTGATGTTCTGTTCTCCAGTTTTCAAGCCATTGCGAATAGGCCGAGGCGTCTACACCCAGTATTCTGGCATCTGTCTGGCGGTAACTCCATACCGGGAAGGCCCCACGGATAGTGAATTCCACGCCGGAGGGTTCCAGCAAAATAAAGTCTGAGATGAAGTTAGCAAAGGGAGCTATATTATATCCCCAACGGTCACTGTCCCTTTCCAAAGCTACTGAAATCTTATGTGAGGTCTCATTCTCTATTCGCAAATCCCCCAATTCAATTCGTGCCGCGGAGTGGTGCAGCCCATCGCTGAAAAGTTCAGCCGGATTAGGGGCCCGTTGAGCTAAGGCATAATTAAAGCGCAACATGCTTAGCTCGCTTATGTTGTGCTGAAATCCTACAGTGGCCGAGAAATTCGAGTAGTTAAAAACCGGATTGGTAAGCAGCTGAGTACCCAGGTCTTCGACCACCAAATCCTCAAACTCCTGATCATAACCACGTTCCAGCCACCGTGAGGTGCGATAGAACTTCTGGGCGTCTACCCTATTGAAATCATAGCGAAGGCCGGCATCGATTATAAAGCTGGTAGACAAATAGTACTCGGTGGTTATAAAGGCTCCAAAATCATATCGCTCATAGTCGGGGATCAGTCTGCGAACGCCAGTATCCGGATTGGCAAAGTTTTCCTGATACCTTCCAAGAAGTCCAAAATGCAGTTTGTAATCACTGTTGGAATCCAGTTTGTAATCAGCGTTCAGGGTATGCGTAGTAAGTCGGAGGTCGATGGCCGGCTTATCGCGATCGTCTCCCACACGTACATCGAATTCAAACCGCTGATTGCGTTGAAAATCGTACTGCAGGGATAACCTTCCGGACCCCTCAAACCTTTTGTAGAAATTCAGTTTGCCTAAATGGTGCCCAACTTCCTGTCTTGGAGCAACTATGTCGTAGGAGAAGGGTTCAATGATACTTGGCTGGCCGCTATTAATAGATTGGATAAGGTCATCTACATTACCGATGTGTGAGGCTCGTAGAATGGCGATATCCGTCTTAAAATAGGAATAATAGGCTTCCCAACCCTGTTGAAAGTCCCTTTTGCCAACGGACAGACTTAGTCCCAGTTGTTCCACTCCGGTATTGGTCAGCACATAGTCCGGAGCCTCAAGATCGCCCAATCGCTTATAGGATAGTTGTCCACGTGCGAACCACCCGTTTTCATACGACTTAATGATTTCTGTACCAACCGTTCCGCCTCTTCCGTTTGTTACTCCATTCAAAATAAGGTTTCCATAAAGGCTGTCTACCGCCCGAACGGGTTCTTTTTCCAGCAGTACTAGGCCTCCTATAGCATCCCCTCCATATTTCAGGGCTGCTGCACCCTTAACCAGGGTGACCCTGTCAGCAGAATTGATATCAACATTCGGTGCGTGTTCATCTCCCCATTCCATATCCTGCATTCTCACTCCGTTATTCAGTACCAATACCCGGCTACCGCTTAAACCCTGAATTACAGGTTTTACAATATTTGCTCCGGTATTTAAGGAGGAAACACCGCTAATCTGTCTTAAGGCATCCCCCAGACTCGCACTGCTAAAGCGTTCGAGTTCTGAGGCTGTTAGGGTCGTTTCCTGGGCAGAATTGGTTTTCTCTCCATTCACCTTACCGGTAACTTTTACTTCTTCCAGTTCTTCCAGGTGATGTTCCAGGGTAATTTTTACATAACTGTCCCCCTGGATCTCCACTTCAATGAACTGGGTCTTACATTCAGGATGGGAAACTTCCAACTCTATGGTCCCGTTGCAAAGGCCCTTTATGGAGAATTTTCCATTAGGGTCGGACAAGGCATTGCCGGACTGATTTACGATGGAAATGTTGGCATCCACTAAGGGGCTTTGGTCGTGGAAGTCCACAACTTCACCTATAAGGATGTTATTGCATTCCTGTGCTTTGACAGAAATAAGGCATGCTACAGTGAGTAGCACAATTAGATATAATTTCATATACAATTATAGATCATTAATTTACTTCCTGTAGTAGGAATTAATAGCCTGGCGAAATTAACAATCATTGCAGTGGGGGAGGTCTTCCGTAAAGACGAAATGAAAGGTTTTGGATGTATAGAAACTCATCTGGTCTGATGAGAGCCTTTAGGCGTTTCTCCGGAAGGATCTCCTGGAGATCCGTACCGTCCGAAAAAGCCTGGACCGCATCAGCCTGCTGTATTTCTATGGCTAGATCACAAAGTTCACAATGCTCTGTTTTATCGGCCTGGTCATGTTCGTGATCGCAAATATGAAAGGCCGAGACCTTGCAGATCATCAAGCTGGCCAAAAGTAAAAGAAGAAAAGTACGCGTTCCCGAAGCCATTTTGCAAATCTAAGGAATCTGCTCTCAACTACAGTGTTAAGGAATGTACAATTTACTTAAACAGGAAACCGAGCCCCATATGTTTCAGCATTTTTCTTTCAAAATTCCAGAAAAAGCGAAACTGCCCGAACAGCCAGCCATAAATAACAAGAAGCACCTGGTAAAATGGAAAGATCAGAAGTAACCTCAGCGTCCAGTATAAAAACCCTCCCCACCATGCAGCAGCAAAAGCCTCCCTGTCCAAACCAATCCATTCGAGAAATGGCTTAGCCACATAAACGGATGAAGAACCGGTGATTGCAAAAACGATAAAAATGATAATTAATTGGAAATTTGAGGTAATCCCCCAACGCTTTTTAAGTTTCTCCATGCTTAAAACTACAGAGCCGCAAAGATATTCAATTATATCCTTGGGACAAAGGGCCCCAGACGCTGTCCGTATTTTCTCTGGAAGTAAATAAAATAGTTGTACAATTTGTAATTCAACTCATAACCGTAATCTATGGTAGGGTCATAATTGATCTGAAGTTCGTAAAGCCTTGGACTGAACTGCTGCGGTTGTAGCACCCTGTTGTTCCAATTGATGACGTAGATCTGGTTCCTGATCTCAAGAAAGGACTGCGAATAGTACCCTTCCGGTCTGGCTATGCTTCGCAACCAGACATTAAATCCGGGGTCTATAATAATGATCTCGTATTCCGTTTCGTCACCTGAAATAGAAACTGTATCGTTCTCGGTCCTTTGAAAGACCATTTTCTCCTCTTCACTAAAGTAATCCTCTACCTTATCTGATTCCCCGAAGTAATCTTCGGCTTTTTCCTTTTTGGCAGAGTCAGCCACTGTTTTACTTCCGGTACAAGCGGTAAACCAACATAGACCTATCAGACACATCAATCCCAACAGTAGTATTCTCTTTTGCATATTCATTCATTGTTTTCTAGAAGATACAAAAAAACCGTTTGCGTTGGCAAACGGCTCTGTTAAATAAAGTTAAGGCTTGCAGTGGGTTACTTCCCGAAAAGCCCTCCGAGAAGCCCTCCCAGGCCTCCCTTTTTCTGATTTCCTCCTCCGAGAACCATACCGGCAACATCGTCCAGGATACTACCGTCTCCATCAGAATCAAGAAATGCTTCAATTAAGGATTGCTCCTGTGCTCCGGATCCTCCGCCACCTAAAAGTCCACCCAGCATATTACCAAGTCCATTGGAATCGCTGATATTTTGTTGTCTGGTTTGTTTGCCAAGGAAACCCATTAGAATTGGAGCGGCTACTTTAAGAATATCACCCACGGCAGATGCGTCTACTCCTGATTTCTGGCTTAAGGCGTTCTGTACCTGGCTTTGTTTCCCTCCAAGAACATGACCCAGGATACCTGCTCCGTCATCCATGACCGATTGATCTACTCCTCCGCCGAATAAGCCTCCAAGATCATCCAAAATTCCGCCGTCATGCTTTCCGGACAGGGCATTCATAAGTCCCTGAGCGCCATCTGGTGAAGAGGCATTCCTTTTCATTGCTCCCATCAAAACCGGCAGTGCCATACTGAGTACGCTTCCCGTCTTATCGGTAGATTGACCAGTCTGTCCTGCTACCCCGCGGACGAGCTGTTGACCCATAGGGCCACTTAATAAGTCTAAAATTCCTGACATGTTATTAGTGTTTAGAGATTAGAGGGGTAATGTACGAAAAACTGTGTATGCCAGCCGAACTTTGTATTAATTATTTTGACCCAACAAGGTGATGATCTGAGTGGCCAGTTCTTCCCCGATCCTATTCTGGGCTTCACCTGTAGCAGCACCTATGTGAGGGGAGAGTGAGATACCCGGATGCATAAGTACCCTGACCGCCGGAGAGGGTTCAGATTCAAAGACGTCCAGGCCTGCAAAGGCTACCTTTCCGGATTCCAGCGCGGCTACTAAAGCCACTTCATCAACAACCCCGCCACGGGCGGCATTGATAAGGCCCACGCCCATTTTCATTTGTTCGAATTCCTTTGCGCCGATGACATAGTCCTTTTGCGCTGGCACGTGGAGGCTGATAAAATCCGCTTCGGCCAATACTGCCTCTTTGGATTGACTTTCCAGGGAAAAGGAAACGGATTGTCCATCAAAAAAGGGCACCTCAACCGTGGCCTCTTCAATAAAAGGATCGTAATAGTTAACTTTCATTCCAACACCCAGAGCGATCTTAGCAGTTGCCTGGCCGATGCGCCCAAAACCGATCACTCCCAGGGTCTTACCTCTTAATTCAATTCCCCTGGCATAGGCTTTTTTTAATCCTTTGAAGTTCTGGTCTCCTTCCAAAGGCATATTTCTATTGGCGTCGTGCAAAAACCGGACGCCACCAAAAAGGTGGGCAAAAACCAATTCCGCTACGGAAGAGGATGACGCGGCCGGGGTATTGATCACATGAAGGCCTTTTTCTTTGGCGTAAACAACGTCAATATTGTCCATACCAACGCCGCCCCTTCCAATAAGTTTTAGACCGGGACAGGCATCGATCAGCTCTTTTGGTACCTGGGTGGCACTGCGAACGAGCAGGCCCACAATTTCATTTTCATTGATATAATTGGCCAGTTGTTCCTGAGCCACCTTAGTCGTAATCACCTGGTATCCCGCCGCCTCAAGCGTAGTTATACCACTTTCCGAAATTCCGTCGTTCGCTAGAATTTTCATTATTAATTTTAAGTCTTAAATTATAAGTTTTAGGTTGCAGGTTTTAAGTTATAAGTTTTAGGTCTTAAGTTTTAGATTTTAAGTTGAACTGGCTGGTTTTGACAATTTTAGTCAAAATCCTGATAATTTGCTCAATTTCTTCCAAAGGCTTTTCCATATCCGATGTAATAATTTCAGCTTCAAGAATTAGCCTTAACCAATACCTGGTTTCCCTGGCTTCTTTGGAAGCGATGGACATTTTTGAAATAAAATCTTTTTTTGACTGACTGGCACCTGCTTCGCAGACATTGGCCCCAATACTGGTAGCCGATTTTAGTAGTTGGTCAGCAAAAACATACTCTTTTTTCTTCCTTAGCTCCTTTACCAGGGCTATAATTTCTAGTGAAAATTGAAAACTCTTTTCTTCAATCAAGATATGTCCTTATTTCCAGGCTGCATCCGGATTGATTAATATTAACTCGAGGGCATACAGGGTAAAAACCGATTTTGGTCCTAGCCAGGAAAGATCAACCTTCCCTGAATGGGAACCGTTTATTTAAAACCTAACACTTAAAACCCTTATATACAATTTTGAATCACTTAATGACCCTTAATCCCAAACTCTCATCTATCAACTCTCAACTATTCAACCTTTTCGCTCCAGATCACTCATCACATCCACCAAAACCCCAACACTTTCAAGGGTTAGCGCATTGTACATGGATGCTCTGTAACCGCCGACAGACCGGTGGCCATTAAGTCCGTTAATTCCGGCCTCCTTCCACATTGCATCGAAAGTATCTTTAACACTCTCATCCGCTAGCGTAAATGTCGCATTCATATGAGAGCGGTCTTCAGTTTTTGCAAATCCCTGGAACATTGGGTTAAGGTCTATTTCGGAATACAGGAGATTGGCTTTTTTCTCGTTGATCTCCTCTATAGTCGGGATACCTCCCATGTCTTTCAGCCACCTCATCGTAAGCAAGGAAACATATACCGCAAAAACCGGGGGAGTATTGAACATACTATCTTTCCCTATGTGCACCTGATAGTCCAGCATAGATGGAATTTTACGGCTAACATTGCCTAACAGATCTTCCTTTACCACGATCAGTGTGGTTCCGGCAGGACCCATGTTCTTTTGTGCCCCTGCGTATATCAGATCAAATTTTGTGAAGTCTAACTGCCGAGAAAATATATCAGAACTCATATCACAGACCAACGGAACCTGGGTAGTGGGAAATTCCTTGATCTGGGTTCCGAAGATGGTATTGTTAGAGGTGAGGTGAAGGTAATCCAGATCATTGGCGATACCATAGCCTTTAGGTATATAATTGTAATTCTTGTCTTTAGAAGATGCTACCTCAATAATTTCTCCAAATAATCTGGCCTCCTTGATCGCCTTATCGCTCCAGGTTCCGGTATTCACATAACCCGCTTTGGATTCGAGGAGATTGTAAGCCACGGTAATGAATTGTGTGCTTGCCCCACCCTGAAGAAACAGGGCCTGGTAACCTTTGCCTTCCAGGCCGAGAAGCTCCAACGCGAGACTTCTGGCTTCCTCCATAATGGCTACAAACTCTTTACTGCGGTGAGAAATTTCTATAAGCGAAAGCCCAATGTCGTCTAATTCAATGACGGCCTCAGAAGCTTTAACCATAACTTCCTGAGGCAGGATACAGGGACCTGCGCTGAAATTGTGTTTTTTCATTTGGATTTATTTAGGTGCTAAAGGTCATAAATTATGACTAAATAGCGATCGTGAAAACAGAATTATTCTGTTATGTTTTTAACAGGAATTCAACAGTATCTACCCCATCAGCGTAATCGTCAAGTTTTGGATGCTGAGTCCTCCCGAAAGGCACATCACTATCGTGTAAACTATCCCTTACTACACATTGTAACTGATCCTTATCCGACTCAAGTCGGTCTTCAAGCTCCGAGGAAGAATCGTAATATTCGTAAAAGAGGGTCGCAATTGGTGAACTGTAGCCCTGATCTTCTTTCAGCATAAGAAAACCATTATCGAGTATAGAGAATTCACTCATCAGATAGACCGCTTTATTGTAATCATAGTTGTTGGCGTATTTTTGCCCGTCTATGATATCGCTGTACTGAAAAATACCCTGGAAAAAGTGGTCAAAATCATAGTTTCTGGGAACAAAAAGCTTGGAAACACTCCTGCAACCCAGTCCGTAATACCTGAATATGTCTTCTCCCAGATCGCTTAATTGTTTTGGTTCTTCGTTCCCGCTAAGTATCGCGACAGAGTTTCGGTTTTTACGGATGATATTCGGCTGATTCCCGAAATAATACTCAAAATACCTTGCCGTATTGTTGCTGCCCGTGGCGATTACAGCTTCAAAATCGTCCAGCTTTCCTTCGGTAAATTTTACTTTTCCTTCCAGGGAGGTTTCAAAGGAAAGCAGTTGATCCACGACAAAAGGCATCAGCACATTTGCATTCGAAGAAAGTTTGATCTGTGCTTTGTTTCCGGTAAGCAAGATGCACATCAGATCGTGAAATCCCACCAGTGGAATGTTTCCCGCGGTGATCATTGCCACGGCCTTTTCTTTGTTGGATGAAATATCGTAAGGTGCTAACCAGCCTTCCAGGGAGTCCTGGTTCAATAACTCAGTCCAACGCTTCAGGCTGAAAAGGACATTTTCTCGTGTAAACCAGCCATTTTTGGCTTCCGCAAGAGCCAATTTTCGGTCAAACTCTTCAAATCGGCTGTTGCTATCCCAGGCCTTTTCCGATTTTCCGTTATCATATTCACAAAATTCCCGAAATAATTCCCCCAGTTTAACAAAAGCTTGTATTCTCAATTGTTGGTCGCCCATTATATTTGTACAGGATTGTATTAGGGTTTATTTTTGTACAAAAATAAGTAGGCCGGATCAAACCGGGGCTAAAGGAAAGAGAAAATTATGGCAATAATCATAACGGACGAATGTATAAACTGCGGGGCATGTGAGCCGGAGTGCCCAAACACCGCGATATACGAAGGAGCGGATGAATGGAGGTATAGTGATGGGACCTCCCTGACCGGAGATGTGGTACTGCCAGACGGAAAGGCGGTAAACGCTGATGAGGTTCAGGAACCGATCAGCGATGAGATCTATTATATCGCGCCGGATAAGTGTACGGAATGTATGGGATTTCATGAAGAACCTCAATGTGCCGCGGTCTGCCCGGTAGATTGTTGTGTTCCTGACGAAGACCGGGTGGAGAGTGAAGAAGTGCTGCTCGGAAAACAACGCTTTATGCATCCGGATTAGAGCATAAGCTCACGTCCTTATTTCACAACATTTTAGAGGCAATTTCCTTAAGAAATTTAGAAGCTATCATGGCCGTTACGCCATGAATGTCGCGTTGCGGATTGTACTCAACGATATCCGCGCCAACTATGGGAATTTGAATTTTATTCAGGATCTCCAGAACCTGTCGTGTGGAGAGTCCGCCTGGTTCGTGATGCGAAACTCCGGGAGCGTAGGCCGGATCCAAGGCATCAAGATCCAGAGAAAGGTACAAAGGCGCTTCGAATGCCGGGAGGGACTTGCTGTCCAGATCTTTCATCTCGATCATATAAACCCCATATTTTTCAGCCTGCTCCCGCTGATGCGTGTTCAGCGTCCTAATCCCTATCTGGGTAAGCCTGGAAGCCAAACCGTTTTCCATGATCCTGGCAAATGGGCAGGCATGAGAGTGTGGGTCTCCTTCAAAAGAATCGTATAGATCAGGATGCGCATCTATATGCAATATCTCCAGTTTTCCATATACTTTGTTAAATGCACTGATCACTGGATAACTGATAGAATGATCTCCGCCCAAAGTGATCAAAGGCCGGTCTTTGGTGATATTATCCAGAGTGATCTCCGCAATATCCATATATTCCTCAATTTCAAAATCACCTTTGTCATCCAGCAACTCCGGTTGGATCTCCAGACCGTTTTCCGCAAAATAGCTGGCGGAAGGGCTGTTGTAAGCCAATCGGATAAGGGGAGGGGCCTGAGCGGAGCCTTTTAGGTAAGAGGACTTCTCATCAAAGGGAAATCCTTGAAGGGTAATCTTGTTTTGTATCATTTATCTGGCTTCTGTACCTTAAATATACTGGTAAAAACTATCTTTGCAGCCGAATTTACGCGGCCTTGTTAGACACAGGCGTAAAATATCTAAACCTTAGAAATGAAAGCTGGAATTGTAGGATTGCCTAATGTCGGCAAATCAACTTTATTTAATTGTTTGTCCAACGCCAAAGCCCAGAGCGCTAATTTTCCCTTTTGTACCATAGAGCCAAATATCGGGGTTGTCAATGTACCGGACCCCCGCCTTGAAAAACTGGAAAGTATGGTGATGCCGGAAAAGGTCATCCCGGCAACGGTGGAGATAGTTGATATTGCCGGACTGGTTAAAGGTGCCAGCAAAGGAGAGGGATTGGGAAATCAATTTTTGGCGAATATCCGGGAAACCGATGCCATACTCCACGTACTGAGATGTTTTGACAACGATAATATTGTGCATGTTGATGGTTCCGTGGATCCGATCAGGGATAAGGAGACCATTGATATGGAATTGCAGTTGAAGGACCTGGAAACTATCGAAAAAAAGCTGGAACGCGTAAAACGTACAGCCAAAACCGGGAATAAAGAGGCTCAAAAAGAGGCTGCAGTGCTTGAAGCACTGCAAAAAGGCCTGGAAGAAGGTAAGTCTGTAAGGGCCATTAACCTTGAAGCCGATGACTATCGCGACTATGTTCGTCCCCTGCAGCTGATCACAGAGAAACCCGTGTTGTACGTATGCAATGTGGATGAGGCATCTGCAGTAAGCGGGAATTCCTATGTTGAACAGGTAAAAGCAGCAGTGGCCGAGGAAGATGCAGAGGTTCTGGTACTAGCAGTAGGTACCGAAGCGGATATCACCGAACTGGAGACTTATGAGGAAAGGCAGTTGTTCCTTGAAGACCTTGGACTGGATGAGCCAGGAGCTTCTAAACTTATCAGGGCCGCCTATGCACTTTTAAACCTTCAGACCTATTTCACAGCAGGGCCCAAAGAGGTAAGGGCCTGGACCATTAAAACCGGGTCTACCGCACCTCAGGCGGCAGGAGTGATCCACACGGATTTTGAAAAAGGCTTTATCCGGGCTGAGGTTATTTCTTATGACGACTACCTGACTTACGGCAGCGAAACTAAAGTAAAAGAAGCCGGAAAAATGAGGGTAGAGGGCAAGGAGTATGTGGTAAAAGATGGGGACGTGATGCATTTCAGGTTTAATGTTTAACCTGTGTACCTCAGCAATTTTTCATTTACAGCCTGGCACAGCTAAAGAGGGTTTTTAGGGATTTCCCGGGTGACCGCTATCAACAAAATGCGGTTTTCATTGTTAATTACTTTCCCCTTGGCTGATTTTGATTTCTGCCCTGAAATTTTATATTAGCGGGGGTAAACCCCCAATATATGGCGCAATCACAATACACCGAAGAGAATATTCGCTCCCTGGATTGGAAGGAGCACATCCGAATGCGGCCTGGAATGTACATCGGAAAATTAGGCGATGGGTCCTCGGCAGATGACGGTATTTATATCCTCTTAAAGGAAGTTATAGATAACTGCATTGATGAGTTCGTGATGGGAGCCGGAAAGACCATTGAGATCCGGATCAAGGACAACCTGGTCAGCGTTCGGGATTACGGTAGAGGAATTCCGCTGGGCAAAGTTGTGGATGTGGTTTCCAAGATGAATACCGGAGGTAAGTACGATACCAGGGCCTTCAAGAAGTCTGTTGGGCTCAATGGTGTAGGTACCAAAGCGGTGAACGCTTTGTCCACATTCTTTAGGGTGGAATCCTCCAGGGACAGCCAAATCAAGGTGGCGGAATTCACACAGGGCAACCTGACCAGTGAGGAGGGGCCTATGGAAACTTCCAAGAGAAAGGGTACCAAGGTTTCCTTCACCCCGGATGAATCCATCTTTAAAAAATACAAATACCGACCAGAGTATGTGGAACGTATGCTTAAGAATTATGTGTACCTCAACCCTGGTCTTACGATCGATTTCAACGGCACAAAGTACCACTCGCAACACGGTCTGAAGGACCTGTTGGAGGACAATAACAGCGCCGATGATATGTTGTATCCTATCATACATCTAAGGGGGAACGACATCGAGATCGCAATAACCCATAGCAAAACCCAGTATAGCGAAGAGTATCACTCCTTTGTGAACGGACAGCATACCACCCAGGGAGGAACCCATCAATCCGCCTTCAGGGAAGCCATTGTAAAAACCATACGGGACTTTTACGGCAAGAACTATGAGGCCTCGGATATCAGGAAGTCCATTATTTCAGCCATATCTATCAAGGTCATGGAGCCGGTATTTGAGAGTCAGACCAAGACCAAACTCGGATCTACGGATATGGGAGGCGGACTGCCCACTGTGCGTACCTATGTCAACGATTTTGTAGGAAAGCAGTTAGACAATTACCTGCACAAAAATCCGGAAACTGCAGAAAAGATACAGCGTAAGATCATCCAGGCAGAGAAGGAGCGGAAAGAACTTTCAGGGATCCGCAAGCTAGCCAGGGAACGCGCCAAAAAAGCGAGTTTGCACAATAAAAAGTTACGGGATTGCAGAATACATCTGGGCGATATGAAGAACGACAGACGTTTGGAAAGTACCCTCTTCATTACGGAAGGGGATTCGGCTTCCGGATCCATAACCAAATCCCGGGATGTAAATACTCAGGCTGTATTCAGTCTGCGCGGAAAGCCGCTGAATTCCTATGGAATGTCCAAGAAGATCGTCTATGAAAATGAGGAATTCAATCTTTTGCAGGCAGCGCTCAACATAGAAGAATCCATGGAGGACCTGCGATACAACAATATCGTGATCGCCACGGATGCCGATGTGGATGGGATGCACATCAGGCTACTGCTGATTACTTTCTTTTTGCAATTCTTCCCGGAGCTGATCAAGGAAAACCACCTGTATATACTACAGACTCCTCTTTTCAGGGTGCGAAACAAGAAGGAGACCATCTATTGTTATAGCGATGAGGAAAAGAGGGAGGCTATGGACAAACTAAGCGGCAAGCCGGAAATTACCCGATTTAAGGGTTTGGGAGAGATCTCCCCGGATGAGTTCCAGCACTTTATTGGGGACGATATCAGATTGGAGCCGGTTATGCTGGATAAGGCCATGTCCATTGAAGAATTACTGCGATTCTATATGGGTAAAAACACACCCGACCGCCAGGAGTTTATTATAGAAAACCTTAAAGTAGAAGTTGACTTAGTAGAAGAGAATCAACTATAAACCAAACTAATATGGATCTTTCTTTATGGAAGAAAATGAAGAAGTGAACGAAGCTCAGGACCAGCCCCTCGGTGATGCTGGTGAAAGTCTGACGCGGGTTACCGGGATGTACAAAGATTGGTTCCTGGACTATGCTTCCTATGTGATCCTGGAAAGAGCCGTGCCTGCTATTGAAGATGGCTTTAAACCTGTACAGCGCAGGATCATGCACGCGCTTAAGGAACTGGATGATGGCCGTTACAATAAAGTAGCCAATGTAGTTGGGCATACTATGCAGTACCATCCACACGGAGATGCCAGTATTGCGGATGCGATGGTGCAGATAGGCCAGAAAGACCTGCTGATCGATACCCAGGGAAACTGGGGGAATATTCTCACCGGGGATGGGGCCGCGGCTCCTCGATACATAGAGGCCAGGTTGTCTAAGTTTGCCCTGGACGTGGTTTTTAGCCCTAAGATCACAGAATGGCAGCTGTCTTATGACGGTAGAAAAAAAGAGCCTGTAAACCTTCCGGTAAAATTTCCCTTACTGCTGGCCCAGGGGGCCGAAGGGATCGCGGTAGGGCTATCCACTAAGATACTCCCGCATAACTTCAACGAGCTGATAGATGCCTCTATTAAGCATCTTAAGGGGCAAAGATTCAAGTTGTTTCCGGATTTTCCGACTGCCGGTATCATAGATGTAACGAACTACAATGAAGGACTTCGTGGAGGAAAAATAAGAGTTCGCGCCAAGGTCTCCACCCTTAATAAGAATACCTTGGTGATCAGTGAAATCCCCTATGGAACCAATACCTCTTCGCTGATCGATTCCATCCTTAAGGCCAATGACAAAGGAAAGATCAAGATCAAGAAGATTGAAGATAATACCGCGGCTGAGGTGGAAATACTGATCCATTTGCCCAATGGCATTTCGCCGGACAAGACCATCGACGCCCTTTACGCCTTTACTTCCTGTGAAAGCTCTATATCGCCTTTAGGCTGTATTATTGAGGATAACAAACCTCTTTTTATAGGGGTAAAGGAAATGCTGCAGAGGTCTACGGATTATACCGTGGAACTACTAAAGGCTGAACTGGAGATACAGCTTGCCGAGCTCGAAGAACAATGGCATTTCGCTTCCCTGGAACGCATCTTTATCGAGAACCGTATCTATAGGGATATCGAAGAAGAGGAGACCTGGGAAGGGGTTATTGCCGCCATAGATAAAGGTTTAAAGCCGTATACAAAATCCTTAAAGAGGGCCGTAACCGAGGAGGACATCGTAAGACTTACGGAGATCCGTATCAAGCGTATTTCCAAGTTCGACCTGGACAAGGCGCAACAACATATCGAAAGCCTGGACGAACGTATAGCCAAAACCAAACACAACCTGGAACATCTGGTAGAGTTCGCCATAGCCTATTTTAAGGACCTGAAATCCAAATACGGTAAAGGCCGGGAGAGGAAGTCTGAAATTCGGGTTTTCGACGATATCGTGGCGACCAAAGTGGTGATCAGGAATACAAAACTATATGTCAACCGGGAAGAAGGTTTTGTGGGTACTTCTTTAAGACGGGACGAATACGTGACCGATTGCAGTGATATTGACGATATCATTGTATTTACCGGAGATGGGAAAATGATGGTCACTAAGGTGGATGCCAAGACCTTTGTGGGTAAGAATATCATTCACGTAGCGGTATTCAAAAGAAAAGACAAACGCACCACCTACAATATGATCTACAAAGATGGCCGGGGTGGGGCAAGTTATATCAAACGCTTCAATGTGACAGGAATTACGCGGGATAAGATGTATGATCTAACTGCAGGAAAGGCCAGTTCCGCGTTGCTTTACTTTTCCGCCAATCCCAATGGTGAGGCTGAAATAGTAACTATCAACCTCAGGCAGGTGGGAAGTATTAAAAAGCTGAAGTGGGACCTTGACTTTGCGGATGTGCTCATCAAAGGCCGTGCCTCTAAAGGCAATATCGTGACCAAATACTCGGTAAAGCGAATTGAACTTAAGGAAAAAGGTCTTTCCACATTGAAACCGCGGAAGCTGTGGTTTGACGATACTGTTAACCGACTGAACGTAGATGAGCGCGGTGAGTTGCTTGGGGAATTCACCAGTGAGGATATGTTGCTCATTGTCAATCAAAAGGGGATAGTTAAAACGGTTATTCCGGAAATTACCATGCGCTTTGATGATGACATGATCGTGTTGGAAAAATGGAAGCCCAACAAACCCTTGTCCGCCATCCATTTCGATGGAGAAAAGGAGCGTTATTACGTTAAGCGCTTTTTGATAGAAAAGGAAAACAAGGAGGAACTCATCATTACGGAACACCCAAAATCTTTCCTGGAATTGTTCTCCACGGATTGGAAACCCGTAGTGGAAATTGAATTTTCAAAGCCCAGGGGTAAGGAAGCAAAACCCAACCAAACAATTGAATTAGAAGAATTTATCGCGATAAAGGGAATAAAAGCTTTAGGTAATCAGTTGACGGCTGATAAAGTAAAAAATATCAATGCCCTGGAACCATTGCCCTACGAGGAGCCGGAAGTAAAGGACGCTAAGGAAATTGAAGTAGTCGATGAAGAAAGCGTTGTACCCAAGGCTGATCCTGATCCAAATAAAACTTCAGACAAACCCCCAAAGCCAACAGATAATAATGCGGAGGACGAAGAAGGGCAGACCTCTTTATTTTAAAAAACCTATATTAAATTCTTAAACAAAGCCTTGGCGGAACGGTTATTGATGGATTATTATTGCAGTTCTTCGAGTTTTAACAAATTGATCATTCGCGTTTACATAAAATTAACATATATCACTATATTTACGCGCATTTAGCAAACAGTCTATGGATTTTACCAACCCCCTGGTATACGGAGTACCATGTTTTATTGCCTTTATTCTTTTGGAACTGACGTATAGTAAAACCCATGGGGACGATCACCTCTACGAATGGAAGGACTTGTTTGCCAGTGGATTCATGGGTGTCGGCTCCGCTATCCTCGGACCGCTTTTCAAGATCATTTTTGCCATAGTGCTCTTTGAGTACACCTACGAATTCTTTAATCCTGAAGGTATTGATGGGATCCGAAGGAATATACTGGGATATGAATCCTTCAGTTACGCCTGGTACGTCTGGTTGTTTTGCCAGTTTGCTGATGATTTTACCTACTATTGGTTCCATCGGGCTAACCACGAGATCAGGGTGCTTTGGGCGGCACATATTGTACATCATTCTTCGGACAACTTCAATCTTGGTACGGCAGTAAGGAACGGATGGTTTACGATTCTGTATAAACCACTCTTTTATATGTGGATGCCGGCAATTGGCTTCCCGCCCGAAATGGTAATCGTATGTTTGGGTATTGAAGCCCTGTGGCAGTTCCAATTGCATTCCGTTTACATTCCCAAGCTGGGCTTTCTGGAAAAGATCTTCAATACACACACCATGCACCAGGTCCACCATGCCCAGAACATCGAATATCTGGACAAGAACCACGGTGGATTTCTAAATATTTTTGATAAGATGTTCGGTACCTGGAAGGAACTGGACGACTCGATTAACGTAAAATACGGGGTGATCCACGCGCCTAATTCCTATAACCCCATGGTTATCCTAACGCATGAGTACAAAGATATTTGGAAAGATGTTAAAAAGTCTAAAAAGCTCTCACACAAGCTGATGTATATCTTTGGCCCTCCTGGCTGGAGCCATGACGGGAGCACACTTACTGTAAAACAGCAGCAGGAGGAATTCCGCAAGGAAAAGGAGCGCAACCCTGAGTTGGTGTTCAGCAGGCCCAATTAAGCTGTTTCCCTGATATCTGAAGTATATTGTTTGCGGGAGAAACTACTATTGATTCTCCGCTAATTCCTCTCTTTTCTTGCGATTTTTTCGCATGCGCATATCCAGAAACTCCACCAATAAAGAAAAGGCAATAGCGAAGTAGAGATAACCTTTCGGAATACTTCCAATCTCGTTATCAAAGACTACCAAATGCGAAATATGCGCTGCTTCGGCTATTAGCATAAAGCCTATAAGAATAAGGAATGAAAGCCCCAATACCTGAATGGACGGATGCTGGTTCACAAATTCTCCTACAGGATTGGCGAACAACATCATAATGATCACGGAGACCACCACGGCTACGACCATTAGAATAAGCGCGTCATTTGGGTTGGGGGAGATCCCATTGGTCATCCCGATGGCTGTCAGAATGGAATCAAAAGAAAAGACAATATTGATCATGGTGATCTGTATAATCGCATTGGTCATGGAAGTAGAACGGCCCTTTTTAACCTCGCGTTCATCATGGCCGCGGTCTTCTACTTTTTCATGGATCTCCTTGGTGCTTTTGTACAGAAGGAATAACCCGCCTCCAAACAGGATCAATGCCTGCCAGCTAATACCACCACTTATCCAGGATTCATCCAGGATCATAAAGGGTTTCTTCATTTTGGTAAGCCAGGTAATTCCAAACAACAGGACGATCCTCATGGCCATGGCTAATACCAATCCGATATTGGTGGCCCTTTTTCTTTGGGTCTTCTCCAGTTTTCCGGCGGCAATTGAAATAAAAATGATGTTGTCAATACCGAGAACGATCTCCAGGAAAGTAAGGGTCAACAGGGCAATCCAGGCATCCGGACTGGTGAAGATTTCAAACATGGTTAGCTATTTTAATTTTTCGGGATCGCCTCTTCCGCTGTGATCTTTACAGCGGTTCCTTTGGATTTACGGCTGTCGCCGACGATGCCGTATTCAAATGTATAGGAATTCTCCGAAGTGGACAATATTTTCATATGAATGGACTGCTCTTCGGCTCTGTTCTTTGGAGAAAGGTTTTTGATGATGTATTCGCAATCATTTATCCAGCGGACCGAGGCGGAATCCCGTCCTCCTTCAAAAAAATCGACCTCAATATCCCCCTCCCGAATAAAAGTGGTAGTTTTCTCTTCTCCGTCAATAAGGGTAGTAAAGCTAAAAGCGCCGTTTTTGAAATCCGCGCAATTCCGTTGTGGTTCGTAGCAGTTGGTAAGGCACATTGGAATAAGCAGTAGCAGGAAACCTTTCTTGATCATGCCCGCAAATTAGTAAATTGAGGAGAGATTCCATAGTAAAAGCGGAACGGCTTTCTACTGGTCCGACGTCTTGTCAAAAGCTTCAAAACTGCCGTCTGAATAGAAAATAACAATCTTTTGGATGGTACTATCGCCTTTTGTCTTTTCCGCTTCCTTTACGACAGCTTTGGTCACAGTTGGAGCAGGGGAGGACGAGGCCGGAAAACTACCCTTGCCATTTAGCAACCAATACAGGTTGACCTCGGGAAAGGTTTTAACCACTTTAAGCACGAATTCCAGGCTGGGTTTGTTTCGGCCTGTTAGCAGGTGGGAAATGCTGGAACGCTGTGCCTGGATCCTGTCCGCAAAAGCCGCGGCAGACAGTTCGTAATGCTGCATTATCCGCTCCAGTCTTTTAATAAATTCATCTGTGTTTACCATTGTAATTTTCTTTACTGCCTAATTGCGGATTTTTTGCTAACATATGTCCTATTTGAGTATAAAAATCTAATTTTAAGCTTTACTTATAGCTATTTAAAATATTGATTTTTATTACTTTACATTCTTGTCATTCCAGATCAATACAAAATAACTAAAATTGTTTACCAATGTAATTAAATCACCCGGTAAACCAAGTTTATTTCGTTTACAAATGTAACTTTTTTAGTGACAATTGTAATCTAAATAGGATGTACTTTTGCTGAATATTTAATACCGTGAATGTGGATGTTACTGCTTTAGATTACGCTTCTATTAAGGAAGGATCTGTCCATGGAAGGTATGTTACTACAGAACATATTATACCATTTTTAGACAGGGTATCAGCCGATGTCCGGATGGAAGAAATTGGTCGTTCTGTAGAGGGCAGACCCATACACCTCTTAGAGATCGGTACCGGAAAAAAGAAGGTATTGATGTGGTCTCAGATGCATGGAAATGAATCCACAACTACCAAGGCTTTACTTGACCTGATTAATTATCTCAACCAAACCGGGCTGGATTCAGCATCCATTTTAGCGGAGTGTCAATTGCTCATTATCCCTATCCTCAATCCGGATGGTGCGCACAGATATACCCGGCTCAATGCAAATGAAGTAGACCTGAATAGGGATGCTATTGATCTGAGTCAGCCTGAGAGCAGAATTCTACGCGAGGTTTATGAGCGGGTATCACCGGATTTTTGTTTCAACCTTCACGGGCAGCGCACCTTATTCAATGTGGGTAGAACTGAACTTCCGGCTACGGTTTCCTTCCTGGCACCGGCCTCTGACCAGGACAGAAGTATAACGGAATCGCGGGAGATAAGTATGCAACTTATTGCAGCCATGGCTTTGAAACTGGAAGAATTGATCCCCGGGCAGATTGGCAGGTACGACGATTCTTTTAACCCCAATTGCGTAGGGGACAGCTTTCAAATGCTAAGCAGCCCAACCCTGCTGTTTGAAGCCGGCCACTATCCGGGAGACTATATGCGGGAAGAAACCAGGAAATTGCTGTTTTACGCTTTGGTGGAGGTACTGGAGGTAATCGCGGCGAACAGACATAAAGACTATTCCGAAGACACCTACTTTGGTATTCCGGAAAACAATAAGTTGTTCTTTGATATCCTAATCCGGAACGCTCCGCTTTTACATCCTAAATTTGCTGACACAAACAGTATAGGTATTCGGTATGAAGAGGTGCTTGAAGGGCGGCAGATACAGTTTCATCCTCAAATTGCCGAGACCGGGATTTTAAGCCAACATTTTGGCCACCAGACATATGACTGCAGTAAAACATTGGATCTCGACCAACTCAAAAAAGAGCTTGATCTCTATAATTTCCTTATTTAAGTAAATTGTGTGAAACCTCAAATCCTTTACATTTTTTTCAAAAAAAACCATTATTTATTGCGTTTATTTTCTTAATGTTTTATTTTGGCTTAAAATTTTATCAATATGGGCAAAGTTAAATTAGACGAGATAGATCATCAGATTCTGGACATGTTAATTGATAACACCAGGACTCCATTTACAGATATTGCAAAGAAACTTTTAATATCCGCAGGAACAGTTCATGTACGCGTTAAGAAGATGGAAGAAGCCGGGATCATAATGGGCTCATCACTGACCCTGGACTACGTGAAACTTGGGTATGCATTTATCGCCTATGTAGGAATATTTCTTGAAAAAACACATCAGACCAAATTCGTATTGGAGCGACTCGCTCAGATACCTAATGTTACGGTGGCCCATATTACCACAGGCAAATTCAATATCTTCTGTAAGATCAGGGCTAAAGACACTACTCATGCCAAGAACATCATTTTTAAGATAGACGATATTGATGGTATCAGCAGAACTGAGACCATGATCTCTTTGGAAGAGAGCATCAACGATAAAAAACGATTGATGCATACAATATTCAACGAACTGTAATAAACTGACCAAAGATTTTAAAGGTCCCGATCACTTCCCGGTGTTCGGGACTTCTTATATTTGTATATGAAAACTTCAGAACTCAGAGAAGGGGATTACCATCCATTTTACAAAACCTATATAGATACCCTGGGGGAGGTGGACCTGCAATCCCAACTGGAAAGGCAACTTAACAACTTCCCGGAATTCATCGCGAGCATCCCGGATGAAAAATGGCATTATGCCTACGAAGAAGGCAAGTGGACAGTGGCTCAGGTATTGGTGCACGTTCTGGATGCGGAAAGGGTATTTCAATACCGGGCACTGAGAATCGCGAGAAATGATATGACTCCCCTGTCAGGCTTTGACCAGGATAAGTACGTTCCATTCTCAGGAGCGGAAAAAAGGAGTAAAGAAGATGTAATTGAAGAGTACAGAGCTATCAGGAATTCTACGGCAAAATTGTTTTCCCGATTTAGCGAAGAAGATCTGCAAAGGGTAGGAAAGGCCAGTGATGTACCTGTTAGTGTAGGAGCACTGGGCTTTATTTGTTGCGGGCACCAGAAACATCACCGCAATGTATTGCGGGAACGTTACCTCTAATCCGGATCTGCTTCCTCGTCCAGTTCCTGCTCCAGGTTAAGTTCCAGTTCCTTTTCTTCGGCCATACGCTCTTCCTTCATTTCGAGCTCCTTTTCTATATTATCTTCGAAATTGGAAATGAAATGAGACAGGCTCTGGCTTATTTTAACCAGGTACAAGGTATCTTCCGTTTGTAATTCCACAGCCTGGATAAACTCTCCTTTGGCGTTTTTGAAAGAGATGATATCGTCATCTCCGTATCCATCCGGATAGGTTTCGATCAACAGGGTGGCGATATGGTGATCCAGCTTTTTGTAATCTACAAGTATACGTTTCATCAGTAGGTTAGTTGACCCTGTCCGTGGGCTGACGGGCAGTTTGGGGACGGGATAGTTATTACGGTTTCTAAACTAAGGTATTTTTCCTTTAGCGCTTGGAAAGAGTTGTCAAAACCTACATTTTAGTATACGTAGTTCTTATTCTGCGTAGTATGCAAAAGCAGCGCTGAAAAGTTCGCCTGGAATAGCACAGTCAATCTCCGGATCACCAATGGAATTTAGAAGAACGAAATTGATGTTGCCGTGGGAGTTTTTCTTATCAAACTTTAGCAAATCAAGGATAACTTCAATATCCGAATTGCTAAAATCTACTTTTCGGTAGCGTTCCAAAAAGGTATTCTTGATGTCCTCTAGTTGGGAGTCCGGCAGCCCCGTCAATTTATTGGACAAATAGGCTTCAAGTATCATCCCAACGGATATCGCCTCGCCGTGTAAGATCGCTTCATGCGCGTCGCTCTCAAGAAAGTAAGACTCAATAGCGTGCCCCAGGGTGTGCCCGAAATTAAGGATCTTCCGCAGCCCAAGCTCTCTAGGGTCTTCTGTAATCACTTTGTTCTTGATCATGACAGAAGTGTGAATGTGTTTATCCAGGCTGTCAAAAGTCGTAAGCTCTTTAAGGGCGTTCCAGTACTGCTCGTTCTGAATAAGTCCGTGCTTCAGCATTTCGGCGAAGCCACTGAGCACTTGCCGCTTTTCCAGGGTATGGAGGAATTCGGGAATGACCATGACCATTACGGGTTGTTCAATGATCCCGATCTGATTTTTTAAGGGCCCAAGGTCAATACCGGTCTTGCCTCCGACAGAAGCGTCCACCATAGCCAGTAGGGTAGTGGGCACATTGATAAAATCAATTCCCCTTTTGAAAGCACAAGCCACAAAACCACCTAGGTCGGTAATCACACCACCTCCCAAATTGATCATCAGGCTTTTGCGGTCTGCTCCCAATTCAGAAAGGGCTTCCCAAACCTGTGTACAGGTATGGATATTCTTGTGGATCTCCCCGGATTCGATCTCTATGATCTCAATCTCGCACTCAGTTTCTATCTGAGGTATAAATAGAGGTAGGCAATGCAGATGAGTGTTCTCATCCACAAGGATAAAGATCCTGGAATAGCTGGAATCGGCCAAATGCGCGTTCAGGGCTTTGTAAGCCGCCTTATCGAAGTGTACTACCGAAGTGGACGAAACAATAGATTCCATGGTCCTTTATTATGGAGCACAAAATAAACGGAATTTTTTCGGTCAGACCGCCTATCTGTAAAAAAATCACACTATTTTTTCGTTTTGTCTCGTCTCGTCTGATTGACAGTGTTTAGATTCCGGACCGATAAGCTATTAACTCAAAAAGGATCAATTCCGGTTTTCGCGTTGTTCCAGAATGCGTTTTATCTCCTTGAGCTGTTTTAAATTGATCGGGATTATCGCGGCCAGGGCAATGGGAGTGATCAGCATAGGATCGAACTTACCGGTACTAAAGGTATTGTAAGCTGTAACCCCAAACAAAAAGATGAGTATACCGGCCAGAAAACTGGTTATGGTCTTTAATTGCTTGTGTCGTTTGTTCAGTTCTTCAGTGGTTAGTTTTTCAAGTTGTTCTTTCTTCATGCTTTGGTTTAAATCCGGCTTTAGTGCCTAAAGTATACAAGATATATAACTTTTGGGAAATTTATCTGAAGTAGATGGATTTGGAGCATTCTTCTAGGGATCCTTGTCTTCAAGCAGCGGAATAAAAACATTATTGACGATCGCGAAGGGAACCTTGCTTTTTTCTGAATTGTAAGCGCCGCCGGTAAAGACCGCGATCATATCCAATTCCTCCAGGACAAAAATGTACTGTCCGCCGTTCCCGGTTGCTGTGATAGCCTTAGCCGTTCCGTTTTGAGTCTTAAAAGGGATGTGCCACCAGAGGAAGCCATAATCCAGATTAGCAAGGGTGGTTTGTTTGGAGGTGGACAATGCGATCCATTCCTCTGAAACCAGTTGCTCCGCATTCCATTTGCCTTTATTGTGGACCAGCAAACCTATCTTGGCCAGGTCTCGAGGTCTCATATACAACCGCTTTGAAGAGGGTATTACGGCTTTACTTGTGCTGGTATGCCCCCAACTTAAGTTGGTGATACCCATAGGATGGAATAGATACCGATCTGCAAATTCCGCAATGGGCATTCCGGAAGCCTGGGCGATGATCTCAGCTGCCAGCACCACCCCCATGGAACAGTATCTGGCGGAGACACCCGGATCTTCCACCATGGGCAAATTTAAGGTGAATTGCAACCAGTCTTTTTTTCTATAGACCTTGTCTTCCTGTCCAGCGGATCTTTTGTCCCAATCATCACAGTCCAGACCGGAGCTCATAGTGAGCAAATGCCGGATGCTGATCTCATTTTTCCTGGGATCTATATTTTTTTCCGGTATTGGGTTTTTGAGATACCTGGAAATGGGATCATCTATGCTTTCGATTATTCCCCTGTCCAGGGCGATTCCCATCAACAGTGAAATAATTGGCTTTGTCGCGGACCTAAGATCATGGGTTTTGTCCGGCCCATAACCTCCAAAATACTCCTCCAGCACCAATTTATTATCAATCAGCAATAAGGCGGAATGGATCTTGTGATCTTCATTCAATAATTGATCAAATAACTTATAAAGATTTGTGGAATCTGTTGGTGTGGAGAACAGGGAAGTGGTTTCCAATCCGTCGTTGGAAGAAACCGGACTGCGATACTGGTAGGATTCCTGGGCGGTAATTAAATGTACGCACATTAAGACCAGCAGATACATATAGAATTTTGCAACATGCGGCTTAATGATCGATGACATAGTTAGGTTGGATATTGCTTCAGACCCTCGTTAAGTTTGTGATGATATCCGAATGCTGGGGAAAAAGTTCCAGCAAGCTCTCTCGAGAGGGTAACTCAAAATCTTCAAAGTCGAAGCCGGGAGCCACCGTACATCCAACCAGAGCGTAGGAATCCTGCTCTACCATCTCGGCTGCAAACCATATGCCTTTGGGAACGGCGTACTGGGGAACTTCGCCTTTTTCAAAATCCCCTCCAAGAACCACATGGGAATACTGCCCTTCCGGATCGATCATATGGATACGGATGGCATCTCCTTTGTAAAAGTGCCATAGCTCATCCTGTTTGATCCTATGGAAAGCGGAAAAAGTATCGGAGGTCAGCAAAAAATAGATCCCTGTACAGTAATTTCTTTGCACGGGCTGTGGCCACAGTTCATTTTGAACTTCAACAGAGTCCGCGCTTCTATAAGTTTCTTTAAAATAACCACCCTCGGGATGAGGACTCAGGTTTAATTGTTGGATAAGTTCCTGGATTTCTTTCATAAGCAGATAGGTATAAGTCAAAGATACACTTATACCTTAAAGATTATAAAAAAAGGGTATCTGAAAAACTATACAATGCCGGTTCGAGCGTCCGCCCGCTTGGGCACGGACAGGTAGTCGAGATGTATTTCAATTGCTGCAGCCTAAAGAGTTCTCGACTTCCCGTCCGAACGTTTTGGCCGGGCGGACGCTCGATGTGACATTCTCAATTCAGATACCCTTCGTCTATGGAAGAAAACCATTTATAACTCTTCACATCTAAAACCGTGACCTGTAAGGGCGCTTACTACGGTATGTGGTGCAATCCGCCAGGTCTCTACCCTTAGGATATTATCACAGTCCTCCAAGTCAAAATTCCAACGCCCGGATGTATTGATCAATCCATCCAATAAGGGACGGAGTGTACTCACATCCTTTTTTTGGGCAACAGATGTTTTAAATACCAGTACTGTTTTCATAGGTTGATTTTCAAATTATCGTTCGTAAAAAAGCGGGGGTGCTATTCCCAGGGATCTCAGGTATACGTATGCCTGCCCCCTGTGGTGGATCTCGTTGTCTATGGCGTAAGCGATCTGAGACCAGACCGGGAAGGTAAACTGCCCGAAAAGGGTTACCGTTTCCTGGAAGCGTTCTAATGGGATCTGATTAAAGAATTCGTTGATCTCTTCTGTTTGCTGATCCCAGACCTCCAGGATCCTGGCTTTGCTGTTCCCATGGTCAAAATGTTCCCTGAGATGTATTTGCTCTCCGGTCACGATCTCTCTAAGAGCCGGTGCTCCTATAGCCATCATTTCCATGACCATTTCCACGAAAGGACGCATACCCCCAATTGTATATGTAAAAAATGCGTCGTCTGGAAATGCTTCTATGACTCTTCTGGTTAAGCCTCGGTGGCCTTGCCAGTGTTCTAACATTTCCGCAGGGGAGATCGTCTGTGCTGTCGGCTTGCTTTTTTCGGTTGTTGTGCTCATTTGTTTTCATTTTGTGATTCCTATTTCTGATGCTAAGATAAAAGTGGCTTGTGACAGCCCTTTGTCAGTAGTAAAAATCAAGGTCGATTTTTTGTGAAAAAATTATCGAAAACCCCTGTTGCCATAGGGTTGTCACCCCGGTCCTTTTAATTTGTAAAAAAGCTGAAAGTCATGAAGAAGACCTTCCGATGCTTTTGTTTGAAAATGTATCTTTGGGATATCTATCATTCACTTATGGGATTGGATACTGTTAAGCGTTTTGACCGAATTATAGCCATACTGATCCAACTCCAGTCCAGGAGGATCATCAAGGCTCAGGACCTGGCAGACCGGTTTGAGGTCAGCCTTCGGACCATCTATCGTGATATTCGAACCCTGGAAGCCTGTGGTGTACCTATAGTAAGTGAGGCAGGGGTTGGTTATTCCATTATGGAAGGTTACCGCCTGCCACCTGTGATGTTTACCAGGGAAGAGGCCGGAAGTTTTGTAGCAGCCGAAAAACTGATGCAGAAATTCACGGATAAAACACTCGGAGCTCATCACGAATCCGCTATGTACAAAGTGAAGTCCGTACTGCGGGGGCAACAGAAAGATTGGATCTCAGCCCTGGAATCCCAGGTGAGTATCAACCCGGCCCAGGACCTCTTTGACGATAATGTACCCAATGCCCTGGAAGTGCTGTTTGAAAGTATTGCCGAAAAAAAACAGGTACAGATCAACTACCGTTCCCTGCAGGTGGAGAATCCGGTGATGAGGGTCATTGAACCCGTGGGCTTATTTCATGAGAATAACTACTGGTATGTCTACGGCTATTGTCATTTAAGAGAGGATTACCGCCAATTCAGGACAGACCGTATTACCGGGATCTCCAGGACCCAAACGGCATTCTTTCGGGAACATCCGTCTTTACAGGAGTTGCGGACCCCGGCGGAAGATCTTCCCCGGACCAAAGTCCGAATCCTGGTAGATCGGAAAGTAGCCCGTTTCATGGGTAGCGGAAGAAAATATCAGGGTTTTGTATCCCAAAAATCCAAAGGAGATTGGATTGAAATGACCTTTATGTGCCCCGACCTGGAGAATGGTTTTGCACGATGGTACCTCATGTTTGGTGATTATGCCAAGATCCTGGAGCCCGAAAGCTTAAAAACTATCGTAAAAAAGCTCCTGAAGCGTATGGAAGTGGGTTTATAGTTTTGCTTGTCTTTAATTTTATTCCCTTTTTGTGGCGATAATAACCCCGCTAGACCAATGTAGCCTGGTAAGCACCAGGTCCTTACGCGTTTCCAAAAATTCCAAAAGGGCGTTTACATTATCCTGGTGACCTTCGGGCCAGTTGGGTTGAAGGGTCATATCGTCTATCACATAAAACCCACCAGCTTTAAGCAGGTCCAATGCGATCTCTGTTTCACTGTATTTCCCTGGCCAGGCATCGGCAAAGATCAGGTCGAACTTCTCGCCCTTGTAGTGCTTCAACCATTCAGAACCGTCTGTACATAAGAGGTTCAGGCGTTGGTCCGCTCCAAAATAGTTTTTGGCTATGTCGATCAGCTCAGCATCATTGTCTATTGTCGTGAGTCGGGATCCGGAATCCATTCCCTCTACCATCCAGCAAAGGGATAATCCAATGCCGGTACCGAGTTCAAGCAAATTAGCGTTGGGCTTTGAAGTGATCAGCGTCCGCAACAAACTGCCGATCTTTCGGTCTGAAGGCATAGTGAAGCCGATCTCTTTGCATTTTGATTCTAATTCCAGGAGTAGTTCAGGCAACTGGCTGTTTACAATATCATTCATAAATCCGGGATTTTACTATTGGTCCTAAGTCAAAGTTCCGGCATTGGATCTCACCAGTTTACCGCTGTAAATGAGAATTACGATGCCCAAATGAAAGTTTGGATTATCCAGGCTTTACAACCCCCAGGTTTTAAAACAATCACAGTGGATTTAACGGTTTATTTGGAACGATTTTTGTGGAAAAAATATATGTTCCCCTTTTGTCAATTCATCCTTAAAACACATCAAAATGAAACAAACACTCCTCCTTATTTTTATCGGATGCGGCATTAGTTTCGCGCAAGACCCTCAGGAATACATTGTGGAACAAGATAGTACCAAAAAGAACTACCGATACGCGTTACATTGGACTGACTTTTCACTTCCAGAAGAAGCGGACGTTGTTGGAATACACGGATCGCCCTATCTGGATAGCCGTTGGCGAGAGGGCACAGCCTCCCTGGATGGAGAATGGAACATTACTGCACCCATGCGTTTCAATGCCGAAAGGGGAGTGGTTGAATATTTGGATACGGATAACAGAAGAAAAGAATTTAAAAGGGAACCGTGGATCAAGGTGGAAATTAACGACAAAACGTATAAGGTTTTGACAATTATTGAGGAGGAAAAAGAAAAGGTCGCCTATTTCAATCCTTTGATGAACACGGGCCTTGTGAAACTTTATTTCAGACCTGAAAAAAAGTTGGTAGAAATAAAAGCTACCAATAGTCCATGGGTTTCCTGGGTCTATTGTGTTAATGCTTCCTCTCATTACCTGGTGGGGTCTGACGGGAAACCACGGGAAATCACTCTTAATCGCAAAAGCCTTCTAAACGCTCTCAGTGACCAGAAAGAGGCCTTAGAGAAGTATATTGATGGGTATAAGTTAAATCTTAGAAAAGAGGCAGACGTCATCCGATTGCTGAAATTCTATAACAACCTGTCCTATTATGAGATTCCGGTTATAGAACAGGCACAGCTTTAGCTAATTGATCTCTCATGATCGATGAATACAATTATGATTTAAACCCTTCCCCGAGGCTATTCACTATTTAAAAAACACATTATGAAAAAAACGCTGCTTCTCATATTTATCGGATGCGGATTTAGTTTCGCTCAAGACATTCAGGAATACGTTGTAGAACAAGACAGTATTAAAAAGAACTTCCGATACGCTTTGTATTGGATAGACTTTTCAGTTCCGGAAGAAGCGGACTTTCTGGGAATATACGGGTCTCCCTTTCTGGACAGCCGTTGGCGGGAAGGCACAGCATCCCTGGAAGGAAAATGGAGTATTACTGCACCTATGCGATTTAATGCTGAAAGAGAAGTAATAGAATATTTGGATACGGATAACAGAAGAAAGGATTTCAAAAGGGAACCGCGGATCAAGGTGGAAATTGATAATAAGCCTTATGAGGTATTAACAACTATTGATGAGGGTAAGGAAAAGGCTACCTACTTTAACCCTTTGATGAAGGCTGGCACTGTGAAACTTTATTTCAGGCCTAAAAAAAAGCTGGTAAATATTAGAGAAACCACCCATGGCGTGGGTAATTGTTGGTTACAATGTGTTAATGCTTCTTCCCATTACCTGGTGTGGTCTGATGGAATTCCTCAGAAAATTAAACTCAACCGAAAAAGTCTTCTAAACGCCCTGAGTGACCAAAGAGAGGCATTAGAGAAGTACATTGATGGGTATAAGCTAAACCTTAGAAAAGAGGCAGACGTTATCCGATTGCTTAAATTCTACAATGCTTTGTCCTATTATGGTATTCCTTCAATTGAGCAGGCCCGGCTTTAAGCGGAAACCGTTTTTAGAATTGCAATACAATCCCCAGACCGCGTTTGGAGGGTAATATCTTAAATGCCGTGGGTTTTTCCAGGCCCTGGTTGTATTTAAGTACTGCCTTCCTTTTCTGTGAACCGTTGAGGATGGCAAAGGTAAGACCCACTCCAAAAGAGGCCATTACGCCGATAAAGGGGCCGGTTGTACTAAGATCGTTTCTTGCGCGGTCTATTTGCCATACCAGAAATCCCACTTCGGCGGCCAGAAGCACATAAGACAGCTGGCTAAAGGTTCTGGACCGCTTCCAATGCTTTAGTGCCTCATCATTGGTTTCCAGTAAAGAAACCAGTTCTTTCTTGGTAATTCGCTCATCATCCTGGTAGTACTTGTAATCCCAAAACCCTGGGAACATGGTTACTTCCTGAGATTGCGCGTTGAAGGAAACGAATAATGTAAATAGGAATAAGAGGGGGAGTAAGGTTTTTTTCATATTGGTAGTTTGGTATTCAATTGTGAAAATAACGACTTAATTTGAATTTTGTTGCCAAGACTTCATGAGCGGAAGTAATGTCCGGAAATGCGCATGTGCACAACGATAAGTGTTGCGAACGGCCAACTTCTATTGCGATTCTTTCGCTTTGATCGGAATGTAAAAGAATTCATCCGCGTCAGGATCGTTGGGTTTGCCGGTAACCTGAAGAATTTCAAAGTGCGGACGATCGTCCAGGGCATAGACAGACTGCGGTAGCCAGCTGGTAAATATATGTTGGTACAGGGCAGGGGCTTCTGATCCCTTTGCCTTGAAAACGGCATACCTACCACCCTCCAGTTCAAAAGTTTGCATACTTTCCGGTAGTTGCCCGAAATCCGATACCTCAACCAGGGCCCATTTTACAAAGGAATTCCCGGGATTAAAGTCGCTGAAATAATCGGCGGAATACACCCGCAGATCCAGGACCTCATCCTCTTTCAGGAGTTTTATCTCCTTTCTTCTAGGCATGAAGCTGCTAAACAATTGGTAGGTTTTGTTTTCGGCCAAAGACATGTGAACGGACATGCCGATCAATTTTTTGGCTTCGATCTGAAGTATCTCTGGTGATGATTTCAAGCTAAGATCTTTTAGCCTCTAAAATAAGCGGGATTTGCTTGGGATTAAAACAAAAGCGACTAAAATATCCTAAATATTAAAAAAGATCTTAATCCATCTCGCTACTGATTCACTTACTCATTTAGATATCCGAGTAATTGTACCAGGTCTTCTTCTTTTTTAAAAGAGAGTTTATGAGTTTTGGAGTGTGCGACAAGCTGCTCCTTCTGATCCTTAAATTGTCCCAGAATGGATTTCTTATTTAACCTGATCTCCGTAGGTGTGCCACCATCCCTCACGAGGAAATGATCGGACAGTCTTACGATCTTCAAGCTGTTCTTTTTGACCATCAAGGGGTCTACCTCACCCTCAGAAACTGAAATGCGGGTGCGTTTTAGCAATTGCAACTTACCATCTGCAGAGGTATAAAGCACCTCCAGGTACTTCCGACCTTCCTGGCTTCCCAGATAATACTTTTTGAACCTTTTCTGACCGATCGCGAAGTGGTCTATATTGGTATTGTCAAAAAGATAAATGGAGTCTTTAGAAATTTGGTAGGCCAAAGCTTCATCGTAAAAACTATAATTCACGTTTTTGACCCTGAATTTGGTGTTGATCATGGCTTCGTTCTTCCAGTTATCAAAGTAAAAAAGCTTTTCCCTTTGATTCTGAGTGAGGTAATTCTTAAATGCTACATCCCAGAGCGTTCTACCCAGTAGGGAATTCGAGTAAGAGTTGTTGTTGACCAGGTTCCGGTTCGTAGCCCCGGTAGGCGATTGTGCATGGCTAAATATTGAAAATAGACCCATGACGGAGAGGAGTATATACAGGGAAGCCTTCATAGTGTTACGTAATAATTTATGGATGCACTTATAATACGGCAGTCTGTCTCGGAAGTTTTACGTAATTCCCTGCTGTAATTTCGATAGTTTAAAGGTAGCGGTTTTTCCGGATTCAACAGCAGGTAAGCGATGCGGATTCGCCCTTAATTTTTATTCACTGAACAGAGGCAAAGCTTCGGCATTTTCGTCCATATCCTTTATAAACCAGCTTATGGGGTGGTTTTGTGGAAAACGTCTACTCAGTTTATGCTTTTCCCTGTCGTACCAGATCGCATCGAACTCCCCTTTGGTGGTAATGACCACCCGCCATTCGTAGACCAATTGGGTGCTGTCTTTATAGCTGGCGGTAAGTTCCTCCCAGTCTGTTGAGGATAAAACTTGCGGATCCAAATGGGCAATGACCTCTTTTTCGTCCAGAATAGCGATCCAGATAGGTTCGGAGAGATGTTCAATGCGGTGTTTCTTACCTTTGAAACCCCAACCGATCTTAACAGAAGCCCCTTTTCGTATCGCCTCAACAAGAGCTTGCTTACTCCCTGTCAGAGCGTTGCCTTCTTTATCACATTTATAGATCATGGTCCAATCGGTGTTCTTCTGCTGTTGCATACCGCAACTACAGATAAGGATTATTGCAAGGAAACCTAGTATTTTATTCATTTAGCCGGATTTTTAATTCGTCTTCTCAAGTCTTTTTACAGAACCTGTTATTTAGGTATCAGATCACAGAACCAAAATCCCATATCGGGATTTTCCACATCCTCCCCATCCGGGTTTTTGTACTCCCGGTACACTTTTTCCCCTATGCTAAAGGGAACGGGATTTTGGAAGATGGGGCCGTCAAAGCAAAAGGTATGGAATTCCCCGTTCTCCCCGCAGGGATCCACATCAGCGGGTAAACTCCTGAGAAAATCCGCATCGATCTCCTTTCCGAGGAAGGACTTGTCCAGCTTACTGGCCTGAATACATATGATGGTGGCCCGGAATCCCAATGCCACAAATTCCTTTATAAGTTCGGTAGTGTTTCTTTTCCATAGCGGAAAATGGCTGGAGATGCCAAGCGGCGCTAACTTTTCTTCCCTATAGGTCCTCAGGTCTTCTAAAAAAATATCTCCGAAGACGCAGTCCGTATAGCCATCAGCCAACAGCTTATTCACCATTTCGGACATTTTAGCGTTGTAGACCTCCATATCGGGCATTTCAGGAAGCTCAATAAGATCAAGTGGGATGCCAATTTCCTTTGCCTGTCTCTCCAGAAGCTCCCTCCTTAAACCGTGCATGGAAACCCTGTTGTGATGGGAGTTTATGGAGGTGATCAATCGGCCTACTGCAAGTTTACCCTCCTTTTGGGTATGGTAAAGTGCCATTGAAGCGTCCTTACCGCTACTCCAGTTGAAATATGTTTTTGGTTTGTTGCTCAAGACTTCTTTTGCCTGAATGCAAAGTAGCAAATCCTTATGGGGCTTTCTTATAAAGAGATGTGAAAGTTTAGAATTAGTTATCTGACGTTTCCGGCAAGAGGGCCGACTGACCGCTCAACAATTTCCACCCATCGCTACGTTTGATCAAGGTACCGGATTCTATGATGGCAACCGTGGTTTGTATACCGGCAGTATCCTTACTGGTACTGCGAACAATGCCGGTGTAGTTGGCCAGGGTGGAGGATAGTGGCAGTACCTGAAGACTTTCCCACTCCAGCTTTATTTTATCCAGGGTCTTTGCATTTTGTTCCAATATGGTCCGTACCGAATCGTAGGTTAGGGCAGAGGAATATCCGGGAGGTACCCAAAAGAAATCTTCAGATTCGTCCAGGTAATCAAATTCGGCAAGCAATCCGCCCTCAGCCATGGCTGCATGGTAGTCTTTCAGCATTTGACGTACTTCTGCAGTAACAGCTTCTTTGTCTAAGGGTTTTTCTTTTTGAGGAGAACTGCAAGAAAACAGACAAATCGATAGGGCTATTGCGAACAAGGATCTCATAATAGCTTAAAGTTAGTCTATTTTTTTGGAGTATTCGGGAGGATGATACCTGGTCTGAACCTGGTCTAAAGGCGATCAATGAGGGTAGGACGCCAGAACAGCCCGCTTTTTTTGAAGGTATTCCCGCTCCAGGGTGTTGGTTACTGAGTCCAGGGCGAGGTCCAAAAATTCTAAGGCCTTATCAATATTGTTCTCGGCCGTGTGGAAGTCTGCCATAGCTCCATAATAGAGGTATGCACGTTGCGCCAGATCTTCCGGGCTTATCTGCTCCAGATAATTGCTGGCTTGTTTATAATCCTTGTTCTGCATGCAGACCACAGCCATGGTCAGCAAGTGAGTAGGCATGGGTTGTAGTTCGTAAAGGCACTGGTACCAATGTAAGATCTTTTCCCAGTCCGTATTTTCAAAGCTTCTGGCTTTCAGATGCTCCGCGGCTATCGCAGCCTCGTAGTGATAACTTGAAAAAACAGGATCCTGGACAGCCTTGTTCATCATGGTGTTACCCAACTCAACCAAGGGGAAATGCCACTTTGTTCTATCCTGGTTTTTAAGGTCCAGTAGTTCGTTCTCAGAATTGGTTTTGGTATCCAAGCGGGCGGAATGAAAAGCCATTAAGGCATATAAGGCGTAACCTGCAGAAGTTCGGGTATGTTCGTTTTGCAGCAGCATGCGGCACAATCGCATGGCCTCTACACACAGTTCTTCCTGTACCAGCCGGTCTTCCTTGTTAGAATGAAAACCTTCATTAAAGATAAGATAGAGCACTTCCATTACGCTTTCCAACCGGTCCGGCAATTCCTTGCCCAGGGGGATATGGAATTTCAGGTCCGATTTCTTAATTGCATTCCTGGCGCGACTAAGCCTTTTTCGAATGGTATCTTCTTTGGTGAGCAGGGCAGAGGAGATCTCCCTTATGCTGAAACCCGACACTGTTTTCAATGCAAAGGATATTCTATCCCTGGGGTCCAGGGCAGGATGGCAGGCAACGAAGATCATACGCAATTGTGCATCAGCAATCTCGGTATCCAGGAAGAGTTCGTGAATGGCGATCGCGCCCACACCTTGTTGTAGATTAGGCAGGTGTTTTTGTTCGGTTTTGAGCTTTCTGAAAATGTCCAGCACCCTGTTTTTGGCGGCTGCCGTGAGCCAGGCTTCCGGCTTGTCCGGCAGTTGTTTTCGCCAGGCCAGGCTGGCTTTTACAAAGGTGTCCTGTACAGCATCTTCGATAAGTTCCAGATGCTGTAGCCCAAAAATCCTTGTAAGTACAGAGACCATCTTTCCGCTGTGATGACGAAAAAGATGGTCTATGAGTTTTTCTTCCATTAATTGTCAAATACCATGACCTCGCGAATTTCAACAGTACCCCCAAGATCAAAATCCGGAAAATCCTGTGCGATCTCCTGCATTTGGTCAAAGTCCTTCGCATCAACAATATAGTATCCCCCAACAATTTCCTTGACTTCTGCAGACGTAAGGTCGGTAACGGTGCGGTTCTCCCCGACAATTCTACGCATCTGGGAATGAAGGGCATTACCGCTCTTTAGAATTCCGGCCTGTTCCATTTTGTTGCTCCAGGCAAACCACTTTCCCATTCTGTTTTGTAATTCTTCGGGAGACAAACCGAGATCTGCGTAATCTGCTCCGCTGAAAATCATCATAAATTCTTTCATAATACAAGGTTTAAATTGTTTTTATATCCTTATGACGTGCTCCAAAACTCAAAAGGGGACAGTTTTTTAAAATATCTGCTTCAATCTTCATCAGCAGTGGCCACCAGTACCTCAAAATCCTGCGGATGGTAATCCATTCCTATTCTTATTTCCTCGGTTTTTTCTGCTCCGATCAACTTATCACTAATATACAAACCCAGGTCTAAGGAAGAAGCCACCGCACCGGCAGTAATGATACGCCCAGCTTCCACAATCCTCGCTTTAGCCACCCTTCCACAATAGGGCTCCAGGGTTTTGTATTCCTTAAAATTGGTGGTCGCCACCCTATCTTTCAGAAAACCCGCTGCCCCCAGCAACAGGCTACCTGTACATACGGATACCAAATAACTTGCATCACTGGCAGTTCGCAGCCATTCCAGGAAATCTTCATCTGTCTGCAAGGGTCTGGTTCCCCAACCTCCGGGTACAAAAACCATGTCGTATCCGGAAAGATCGGGTTTAATTTTGTCTACGGTAATTTCCAGACCAAAGCTGTCTTTGATCGTCTTCTCCATGGCACAAAGGTCCCACTCAAGATCCTCGAGGAACCCCTTGGTCTTTATATTCTTGATCGGGTCGTAAAAGCCAATAAAGTCCAGGAGGGTTATACCGTTAAACAATATGTAGGCAATTTTCATGATTGCTAAATCTGTTGGATCAAGGGTGGCACCTTTAGCAAGTGCAGAACGACGTTAAAGATAGGAGAGATTTTGAAAATACCCCTGCTCAATCCACAGATCTAGGGTCTAAGTCTTAGCCGGAATCCGTAAACGGGTAATTCTTCCTGTATAAAGTCCAGATCCAGGGCTCTTTTAAAGCCCATACTCTCGTACATTTTCCAGGCGGTCTGCATGGCCGCGGTGGTATGGATGATGAGATTGTTCAGCCCCATCTGCTTGCCTTTTAAAATACAGGCCTTGGTGAGTAGCTTACCTATTCCGTGACCCCTGAAGGCTTCATCTACAGCCAGCAGGCGAAAGCCACAGGCATCTTTTTCCTCTGTTACGCTGCCACCGGCACCATAGTACTTTACATCCCCAAAAAATACTACTGCCCCTGCCAGATCACCATCATCCGTGGCCGCTACCAGGATCTCAGTTTGGGGTTTTTTGGTCAGTTCTCCCACGCTTGCCAGCATTTTGTAGTACTCCGGTTGCTCCCATTCCTTGGGAAAGCCTTTCAGGCGGGCGTATACTTCAACCATAAGTTGACCTACTTTGAAAAACTCTTCATCGGAAGCATTTCTTACGCTTACTTCCGGGTGTTGCATGCCCAAAACCCGATCGCTTAGGGATATCAGTTCCAATTCACGGTCTATCCTCCCGAGAATATCCATCATTTCCGGATGGCCGGTCTCAAAAACCACTTTTAAGGCTCGTGCGAAAGAACTCCAAAGCTGCTCTAGTTTGTACGACAGTTTTTTGCCCTCAGCAGACAAGGACACTATTTTGGACCTTTTATCTGCCGGATTGGGAACTATGGTGACTAGCTGCTGACCCTCCAATTCCCGTAGAATATTCTTTACGGTAATATTGGAGAAGGCAATTTGAGAAGTTATTTCAGTTACGGTTAGGGCGGATTTTGCGTTCGCCAGAGTATAAAATACGGGAAACCAGCTCGACTTAAAGTCGAACCCGGCCTGCTTGTAAACCTGGTCCCCGGAGGCTTGTAGTTGCTCGTATATCCTGCGAAGACGGGAACCTACGGCCAGGTAACCCAGTTGGTCTATGGTGTCCATAACACATTTATAAAAGAAATTGCATAAAAATATAAAAGTACTTCAATAAATGCAATTATATGGAGCCTATTTAAGCTAGTCAAATGGCGTAAAAGTGGTCTACGGTGCAGCTTTCGATATACTTTTCCATCCCATTAGGGATATGCGCCTGATTCCAGCTGGTGCCGGCAAACTCAATAAGGTCTTGCTCGCTTTCCCATCGTGATACCATCACAAATTCCTTAGGGTTCCAGGCTGTTGGCTTACCGATATCCAGGCTTATCAGGCCCTTGGAATTTTCTACAACAGGTACTGAGATTGCCTTGAATTTTTTTTCAAACTCCTTGTGAAGTTCCAATGGAACGACGGCTTTAAAGATCCTGATGATCATTTTTTAGATTTTTGCTCTTAATACATGGTGTTTGGATTCGCAGATTGTTTTGGGATCTGCTGAATGGCATCCCAGTGTTCGCGGATCTTTCCATTTTCATCAAAGCGGAAGAAATCCATAGTCACGTATTGGTCATTTCCAGGCCAGGTTTGGTGGGTATGCAGGGCCACCAGTTCACCTTCAGCAATGCAGCGTACGAACTCAATGGACTTATCCGGATACTCTTTTTGCATACGTTCAAAGTAATCTATAAAACCCTGGGTTCCATCCGCTACATCCGGGTTATGCTGAATGTATTCCGCCCCAATAAATTTTTCCACCGCAGATTTGGGGTCGCCCTCATAGGCCATTTTATAGAAGGCAATGGCGTTCTCTTTGTTCTGTTCCAGATTCATATTGTTCGTTTAAAAAGGGTTTACAATGCAATCAGATAGCCTGAATTCCTTCCCTGATTCCGTTAAAATTATGTCAAAATTTAGGGATTTCAACTTCCTGTGCAACCCTTTCAGATCCCAACTGTCAGTAGTAGCTGAAACCTGTAAAGATTAATAAACACCTTAAAATTAATTCCTTCAAATGTACAATCAAAGAACGAAAAGACTAACTGCAATCCTAATACTGCTGCTTGCAGTAGTTAGCTCTGCTCAGGAGAATTACACCCTGAGTGGCACCATTCGCGACTCCAGCAATGGGGAAAGCCTTTTTGGGGCATCCGTCTTATTGCAAGGCACCAGCATCGGGGTGATCACCAACGAGTACGGATTCTATTCCATTACCGCTCCTAAAGGCAATTATACCCTACTGATCTCTTATATGGGATATGAGGATATCAGCATGGAGATCACCCTGGACAAAAACCAGAAAATGGATATAGAGGTCAGTGAAACTGCCCTTCAGTTGGATGAGATCACGGTTACCGCCGAAGAACCTGAACGGGTAAGCCTTAAGAAACCGGAAATGAGTGTCTCTAAACTGAACATCAGAACGGTAAAACAAATGCCGGTGGTGCTGGGGGAAACCGATATTATAAAATCCATACAGTTGTTGCCGGGGGTTACTAACAATGGGGAAGGCTCCGCCGGTTTTAATATCCGGGGTGGGGCAGCAGATCAGAACCTGGTCTTATTGGACGAGGCCATTATCTATAACACTTCGCATTTATTGGGATTCTTCTCGGTATTCAACGCAGACGCGATAAAAGACATCAAATTATATAAAGGAGGGATCCCCGCCAGATTCGGAGGTAGGGTTTCTTCTGTGCTGGACATCAGGCAAAAGGACGGGAATAGCAAGGAGTTTGGACTTACAGGTGGAGTTGGAGTTATCTCGAGCAGACTGGCTGCTGAAGGCCCGTTATTTAACAGTAACGGGTCTTTTCTGATTGCCGGTAGAAGTTCTTACGCCCATCTTTTCCTAAAAGCGGCCGGCGAACAGAACAGCGCTAACTTTTACGACCTGAACCTAAAGGCTAATTATAAACTGAACGACAACAACAGACTGTTTTTGTCCGGTTATTTCGGCCGGGATGTATTTGAATTTGGAAGTAGTTTTAACAGTAGCTACGGCAACCTTTCAGGAAACCTTAGATGGAATCACATCTTCAACGACCGGTTGTTCTCTAATGCCTCTTTCATTTACAGCAAATACGATTATGATCTGGGCATTACCTCTGAACAGTTCGACTGGATCTCCTCCATCAACAATTTCAACATTAAATACGACCTGAAGTATTATGTAAACGATCGCTTTACCCTGGATTTTGGAGGCAGCTCCATTTATTACGACTTTGATCCCGGGCAAATTCGCCCTACTTCAGAAACTTCTGCGGTAAACCCCCTCTCCCTGGATAGAAGAAAGGGGCTGGAAAACGGCTTGTATATTGATGCAGAACATAAAATAAGCGAGAAGCTTACACTACAGTACGGATTAAGGTACAGCACTTTTAACAGGCTAGGGGGGCAACCCATAAAGCTCTATGAGAACGGTCAGCCTGTGGTGTACAATCCCACTTTGGAGATCTACGAAAGGGGAACAGAAATCGGGGAGACGGATTACAAGCGCAGTGAGACCATAAAAAGTTTTGGGAATTTTGAACCCCGGGCTGCCTTGGCCTATCAACTGAACGAGTCGTCTTCCATCAAGGCCGGTTATTCCAGAGTGGCCCAGTATATCCACTTATTATCGAATACCACTTCGGTAACCCCTCTGGATGTATGGACGCCAAGTGGCCCATTCATCGAACCACAACTCTCCGATCAGTACGCCATAGGATATTTCAGGGATTTGAATAATCAGATGTTCTCCATTGAAGTGGAGGCTTACTATAAAACCGTTAAGAACCGGATTGACTATATAGATGGGTCGGACCTTATTGGGAACAACACCATTGAAACTGAAATCCTGAATGGAGAATCCAGGGCTTACGGTTTGGAATTCCTTTTCAGGAAAAACGAAGGGAAATTGACCGGATGGTTGGCTTATACGCTGTCTAAATCCGAACAGCGCACCCCCGGCGGAACGGCCGGAGGGCCAGGAATCAATGATGGCAACTGGTATTATACGCCTTTTGACAGAACGCACGATTTTTCGCTCACTTCAGCCTATCAGTTAAGCAAAAAATGGACGCTTGGAGCCAATATGATCTTTCAAACGGGGCGACCGGTTACCTATCCCAACGGTCAGTATGAGTACCAGGGATTGTCTATTGCCAGTTACTCGGACCGGAATTCGGATCGATTACCAGCGTACCACCGGTTAGACCTGTCAGCCACTTACAGGCCTAATCGTAAACCAGATGCGCGTTGGAAAGGTGAATGGGTGTTTGGCATTTACAATGTCTACAACCGCAAGAACGCGGCTTCTATTTCCTTTGGGCAAAATGTAGAGACCGGCGCCAATGAGGCAACGCGTACAGCCATCTTCGGGATAGTACCTTCAGTCACCTATAACTTCAAATTCTAAAAACTAATGAAAACCATATTAAAAATATACGGCATACTGATAGTCCTTGTGATCACCTCCTGTGAGGATGTAATAGATGTAGAAGTACAAGAGGCCCCGGAACGTCTTACCATAGAAGCATCCCTGGATTGGGAAAAAGGCACGGCAGGAAATGAACAAACCATAAAACTGAGCACTTCCACACCCTATTTTCAGGAAGACCGGAACAGTGCGGTAACAGGAGCAACGGTAAGGGTTACCAATGATAGCAACGGAGCCGTGTTCATCTTCGCAGATCAGAACAATGGGGAATACTTTAATGGGAGTTTTGTGCCAGTACTCAATCAGCAATACACTCTGGAAGTGGTATACCAGGGAGAGACCTATCGTGCAACTGAAACTATGATGCCGGTTACTGACATCACAGATCTTACACAATCCACGGAAGATGGCTTTGATGACGAGGCCCTGGAGGTTAATGTGATCTTTACCGATCCGGCAGACGAGGATAACTATTATTTGTTCTCCTTCCAGGAAAGGGGAGACTTGCTACCGGTACTGGAAGACCTGGATGACGAGTTTGTGAATGGGAATGAGATCAGCTGGTGGTTTGAGAAGGAAGAAGATGATGATGAGGAAGAGTTTGTGACGGGGGATATTGTGGATATTGAGATGTACGGCATTTCGGAGGATTATCACAACTTTATCCGCATCCTGATCGAACAGAGTGAAGGTGCCGGCCTTTTTAGCACCACACCAGTTGCCATAAGGGGTAACTGCGTGAATGTTGATAATCCGGACAACTATGCCAATGGTTATTTTAGGCTAACACAGGTGGTGCGCCAGAGCTATACTTTTGAGTAGTTATGTAACAGGAATTAGGACAACAGTACCTATTGGTGCAACCCTTTGATTTTTGAACTGTCTATTATTGAAAAGGAAGTACTTTTAACCAACTATTAGTTAGCCGAATTTAATTGGAATCCAACATTACTTACAGGCACAGAGACCTGGTAGAGAAGAGTAAATCTGGTGATAGGGCTTCGCAATACAAGCTTTATGAACTCTATGTGGATGCCATGTACAATATCAGCATGAGGATGTTGGGGATAAAGGAAGATGCAGAGGATGTGGTACAGGACAGTTTCGTAGACGCCTTCAAAAGATTGGATTCTTTTCGGTATGAAAGCACCTTCGGATCCTGGTTAAAGCGCATTGTGATCAATAAGAGTATCAATTACGCCAAACTCAAACAGATCCCCGTAACCTCCCTGGATCAACATTCCTATCACCTTAAAGAGATTAAAGAAGAAACGGTAGAAAAGCCCAGGCATATGGATATTAACAGGATTAAAAAGGCGATTACGCTATTGCCCAACGGCTACCGGCAAATTATAAGCCTGTACCTGATAGAAGGTTACGATCATGTGGAGATCTCAGAGGTATTGGATATTTCCGTATCCACCTCCAAATCTCAATACCACAGGGCCAAAAGAAAACTTATTGAATTGGTAAATGAATTATGATGGATGAATTTGAGAAGTACATAAATGAAAACAGAGCAGAGTTTGATCAACACAAAGCAGACAGATCAAAAATGTGGGCAGCCATTGAAAGTGAGCTGGATGCCAGTAAACCAAAGGTTATACCGTTGTGGAGATCGAGAAAATGGAGGATTGCAGCAGCGGTGATCGCTGTGTTCGGCCTGTTTGCGGCCCTGACCCTGATAAACAGGCCGGATAGCTTTTCCGGGGAAGATCAGATCGTGAGTAAGGAGTTGCTGGAAATAGATATGTACTACCAGAACCTGGTCTCTGCCCAGGTGCAACTGGTGCAGAATCATCCGCAACTTTCGGTTGAGGATAAGGAAGAGTTCCTGGCCTTTATGGATGAGCTGGACGAAGAATACGAAATACTAAAGCTGGAAATGTCTAAAAACCTGGATAATGAAAGGGTTTTGGAAGCCATTGTAAGCAATTATAAAAAGCGAATAGAACTCATAGAGAATCTGTTAAGGCAAATTAACGAGTCTAAAAAATCTAACGATGAGGATGTGTATATTTTGTAGAAAACTGCGGCTATTGGGTGTGGCGCTGTTGTTGAGCGGGACCCTCTTTGCACAGGAAAAAGTATCTAAGCAGCTAGAGGAGAACTTTGATATGACCGACAGCGGCAAGTTCCACCTGGACAATAAATACGGCGATATCATTATCAACGGCTGGGACAGGGATGCCATGCTGGTGACCATAGATATCTCGGTTAGCCACCGGAAAAGGGAAAACGCGGTGAGTTTGCTGGACAGGATACAACCGGAGATCAAAACCGCGGGCGACTTTGTGAGTATTACCTCGGAGATCAGGGAAAAGAACCAGGGGGTGATCGCCAGGTACTTTAATAAAGCCAATCCTTTTTCTTTTGATAAGAGCAACATACAAATAGACTATACCATCTACCTGCCTGAAAATGCCGAACTGGAGATCAGCAATAAGTTCGGGGACCTCATTATTGAGGATTGGAGTGGAAAACTGAATTCTGATGTACAACACGGGGACGTATGGTTGAACAGGGACCTCAATAATGCCGATGTCTCAGTTAGCTTTGGAAAGCTTAGAGCAAAATCCATCAACTATGGGAATTTAAGGCTCAAAAATGGCAGCCTGGATATGGAACGATCGGCAGACCTTCGCCTGAATACCAGCGGGAGTACGGTTAAAATCGAAGCGGTCACTAAAATGCGGCTCTACTCCAGTAAGGACGAAATTACTATTGAGGAGATAGGCAGTATAGATGGGGACATCCGCTTTACTACCATCTATCTCAATCAGTTGCAGAATGCTGTGGACCTTACCCTTAAGGTAACTGATATGCGGGTTTCTGAGATCCAGGGCCCTGTGGTGGCCATAGACATCACACAGGAATCTTCGGATATCAATCTGAATATCTCCGGGGTTTCCTTTGACTTTGACGCCACCCTGGAGCAAGGCCTGTTGCGAATGCCTAAAACTTTTAGGAATGTAGACTCCCGGGTGTTGGATTCCGGTAAGAGGATCCGCGAAATAAATGCGGTTTACGGTAACAATCCGGACGGAAGGATCTCTATTGAAGGTAAGAAGGGCATCATACAACTCAATGAACGCTAAAAATGGAAGCATCCTAAAAGAATCCTAAAAATATTCTCTGTAGATGCAACCTTTGAGAACACAACTTGTCTATTAAGATATCAATCAAAAAAATGCCAATTAAAATGAAACAACAAACAATCCTTTTTCTGCTCTTTCTATTGGGGACGAGCTCCTTTCTGAAAGCACAGGATTCTGACAATTATCTGGTTTTTAACGACCGAAAAAATATGGTCCACGGGGTCTATCTGGGGATTACCACCCATATAGGTGAAGTGGATGGAAAAGAGACCTATCTGGGGGGATTAAAAATTGCCTACGTGGCCAACCAGCAGTTTGAAGTAGGCTGGTCCGGGGTATTTTTCTACTCTCAACTGGACGTACTGGATTCTTTCTTTAACAACAATGGCGACCTTATTGGGGGATATGGCGGCCTGCACCTGGAGCCTATCTTTTTTAGCAAATCCAGGGTAAACCTTTCCATTCCCTTGCTGATAGGAGCAGGGGGTGTGACCTACGTAGACGGCGACCGGGTTTTTGATGAAGATTTTGATCGTGATTTTGACACCGCCGATGCCTTCTTTATTATCGAACCTGGGATTAATGCTTTGTTCAATATCTCTCGCTATCTGCAGATAGAAGCGGGGGTGCGCTACAGGCATTCCAGCAAGTTTGATCTGAACCCGGATTCCGTAACCCGACTCAATGGATTTTCAGGAGGCATCGGCATTAAGGTGGGCGTATTTAATATGGGTAGGAACCGTTACAAAAAGAAACTGGACGATGATCAATAAATCAGAACAGGAACACGCCTTAGCTGCCCAGCACGTGTTCACGGAGAATAACGAGGTTTTTATAAAGAAAACTACGGCAAAAGGGCAGTCTGCCGGCAGGATGGAAGAAACGGAATGGTTCCCGGTGAATTTTCAGTGGATCCCCGTAATGGAGCTAAGGAGAAAAATGCGATACGAATCTAATCTGTAACACAATGAAAACGAAACTTATACCATTATATGCAATAATCTGCACACTCTTTTTGGCTTCCTGTGACCGGGAGACCGTAAGAGTCTCGGATGCGGTAAGTACCCGGGAAGTAAGGATATCCGGTTTTTCCGGCCTGGAAGTGGCACAGTCTTTCAGGGCCTTTGTAACCTTCTCGGACACCGAGGAGAAAATAGAGATAGAAGCCAATGACAATGTACACGACAAAATATTGGTATCCCTGGATGGGGACAATTTATATGTACGAATTAAACCGAATACGAACCTCAGGGGAGACGTTACCCTTAACCTTTATATAACTACCTCCAGCCTGGAGCGTTTCCGGGCTACAGGAGCTTCCAGAATTCAGTTGGAAAACGAACTGTCTGAAAGGGAAGTATTTATAAGGCTTTCCGGTTCTTCGGACTTTTTTGGGGAACTCAATGTAGACGTTACTAAAGTCTACGCCAGTGGTGCCTCTAAGACGGATATTTTCGGCTCAACATCCTTTTTGGAGGCTGAACTGGCAGGTAGCAGCACCCTGCAGGATCTGGATTTTCAGGTAGCGGATCTTGATATTGAACTTTCTGGGGCAAGTGATGCGTATTTGTCCGTTAGTGACCGCATAGATGTGGAAGCTTCCGGTTCCAGTACGCTGACTTATAGGGGAGATGCGGTTATTAGAAAGCAGGATCTTTCCGGCGCATCGGAGATCATTAAAAGGGATTAAGGATAGCTTTCAGATCCCCAGGGTAGGCAGTTGTTTCACCTTGTGATACCTAAGGGCGGCAATGATACAGTTTTTAAGTTCGGCCGGGTAGGGGGCGGTGTCGTCCATTTGGAATACAATAGCCCGGTTTCCTTCAAAACTAAAAGTCTGATTATATAACATTTTAAAAGTGGATACCAATCTGCTGGAGCAGCTAAAGTACATAGCGTATTGCTCCGGCTGTTTGGCTTTCCAGTCGATCCGCAAGGTGCTCCCAATTTTGGTGATATAACTGGGCTCATTCCACTTAAGGGTTTCCTTTAGCTGAGATACTTCTTCCATTTCTTCCGCAGTTTCTAGTATAAGAGCTCGCAGGGCGGACATTTTTTTCCTCGCGTCATCCGGGTAATTGTCGAACACTGTTTTTACTTCGGGGTCGCTGTTAAGTTGAAGGGTTGCCATGTGGAGTTTTAAGTGTTAGGTTCTCAGTGCTAAGTTAAAGGGTTTAAAATTTAATAGCAATGGGGGGCGGATTTGCAATCCGCGCTGGCCTTTCATTTTCTTTGCTTGTCCAAAGAAAACGAAACAAAAGAAAAGACACTTTTTGAGATAGGCATTTTTAAAGCCTTGCTTTAAAACCGTATCCAATCTTCTAAATCGCCTCCAAGGCTTCGGCGATTTTTAACGCAGATTGTCTCCTATGCTGCCCAAAAAGGTTGACCTTCTATTTAAGTTTTTGATTGAAAGCGAACCCAAGGTTTTTAAGAAATAGCGCTGCTGCAAGCGAAAGTGCGTTCCGCCGTTCAGTTTAAAGGTGAAGTTATAGTAGAAGCCCACCAGGCGGAAAAGAGCATGGAGCGTAAGCAGCATGCGCGGTATTGCCAAAGACAATAATTTCCTATAAAACCTTCTTGAACTTTTGATTCTTTTGTTTCAAGACAAAAGAATATCAAGAAATAGTTCTTGTAAGGATAAAATTAGTTCGGATAATACCTGTGCGCCTTCGGTAGAAATTCGCGTTATCAGTTTTACTAAAGTCAACCTTAGGCATAAATTTAGGGATTACTAATTGCTTTTTACTTGTCCAAAAAGCAATGGAAAAAGGACACCTTCTTTGTATGTATTTTTGCTGTCCACTGCCTTACGGACGGGCCAGCAAAACAGAGAGCGCGGATTTGTAATCCGTGCTATTATTTTGCACATATAAACTCTATTGCTGTCTTTTCATTTTCTTTGCTTGTCCAAAGAAAACGAAACAAAAGAAAAGACACTTTTTGGATAGGCATTTTTAAAGCGTCGCTTTAAAACCGAAGCCATTCTTCTAAATCGCCTCCAAGGCTTCGGCGATTCTTTACGAAGATTGTCTTCTATGCTGCCCAAAAAGGCTAGTCTTCGATTGAAGCTTTTGAATGAAAGTGAACCGTAGGTTTTTAAGAAATAGTGCGGGTGCTAGCAGATTAGATCCACTGCAATTCTTTACAACTTATAGGAATAACAAAGCGCATAGCGAACAGCGAAAGACCCACATAATTAAACTTAAACTTTCCAAAAACCTAAGCTGAACTCTCCAAGACTATGGTATAGCCTACTCGACGATCACCTGATGGGTCTCATCAATTCCCTTACCGGTAATCTTTAGGATATAGTTGCCTTTCTTTAAATCGGCCACGTTCATTGAGAAGGTTTCCCGACCACCATCCTTTCTGACGGATTTAAGCAGCTGCCCGGACATATTATATACACTAAGCGTTAATGCATTGCTCAAGGACAAGATTGGCGTACTTGAACTGTTTTTCTGTTGGTGTACCTGGGCGATGTTTATTTCGTCGTTTGATGGATTTGGGTATACCGAGAAATAAAAGCCTCCACCGCTACATCCGGAAGGAATACCTGTTCCACCACTACCCGGTCCACAGTTCCCCGCCGCTTGAACGGTTAGATAGCCTCCATAACAGCCTACATAACGGCTGGTAGTAGTTGATGTGGATGTCCATGTGGTGCTGCCGTTCAAAGTCCAGGTATGTGTTCCGGAACCTCCTGATGCCTGCGCAATGATCCATCCGTGATAATCAGGCCCTGATATGGATATGGTTATTGTAGTACCACCGGCTGCAGTTGTGTTGGAATTTATGACGTAACTGTTGCCACATCCGTTAGGTGGGGTAACCGTAGCACGTACCCATGCACTCCCGGTTCCGTTGGCCTTGAAACTTGCGGGATTTGAACCTTGTGAAGAGACCCTGGTTAAATTGCTGCTATTGCTCCAGCTAATTGTTGAACCCGCAGGTAGATTATATACCGTGTAACTCTTTGCCGTACATCCGATAGAACTATAGCTATTTAAATAAGGGGCCAAAATGGTGTTTGTGGTCTGTGCCCCGGTTCCACATGGATCTAACCAGTTGCTCAAACGGGTGTCGTTTGTGCCCCCTCCTGTCCACGACAGATTAAACCTTCCATATTCACCTCTAGGCTGATTACAGTAGGTATTAAAAGGATTATAATTTTGGTTGCCGTGTAGTTGGCCGACCACCCTTTGATTCTGATTGAATATCGGACTACCGGAAGAGCCGTGTTGTACCACCCCGTCATCGAAATTAACAAGCCAATGGTTATTGACCCCGCCCCAGTTTGAAGTTTGGAAAGCATTATTTTCGATTGAAATTTTTGTCATGTCCCCCGCAGGATGATGTATGGAAGCGCCACTGGTCGGGGTGTTTGCCCGCCTGTCCCAGCCGGCAAAGGTCACATTTCCACTGTAGCTAACTACACTGGTACTCTGAAGCTCCATAAGCAGGAAATCCGTGTTGCCCCAACCGGCCCTGAAGGTAGCTCCATTGGTAGTGGTCCAATTGTAGTGGAAATTGGTAGAAGTACAGCTTACCTGTCTAAAACCGAATTTATACATCCAATCCTCTGCATTATTCCTTTCCCCTGCACTCAAAACATCGTTTTGGTTTGAGTCTGCACAGTGAAAGGCCGTTAGGAAAAAAGGACGAAAAGCGTTGTCTGTAGTAGTCAATAAACAGCCACTACAATGTTCATTTCCGTTTGATAAAAGTATCAGGGCTTCCGAACGGCCTGGCTGCATCCATGCCGCAAAACAGGCGAGGTCATTGTTACACGCTTCCGAAGCTCCCGGGGTTCCGCCTGTCATTTCTCCTGCACTTAGTCCCCGATAAGCATGGACCACCCTTTTAATGGTAAATGAAGAACTTTCTTTCACATCCAGGGGTTCGGTAACATACATGGTTACCCGTTCCCCGAAGATAAGATCTGTGAGAAAGACGCCATCAATCTTGTTGTTCATACTGGTTAAAGGCCCATAGGTCATAGTTTCGCTTTCGTTGATCAGGTAAAGCTCGGCACCTTTGGCAAGGTTCAATCTTTCCAAAACAAAATTGATAGAAATGGCACCTCTCGAATAAAACTCCATGGACCAGCTGCGGCCTTCCTGCGTTTCTTCTCCATCCTTTGCAAGGCTTACGTTTATATTGGTGTCAAAGCCTTTTCCGAAGCGGTAGGGTCTTGGAGTTTCAGACTTTGCTCTTTGCTCATCCTCACGAAGCATCGCCTGTACGTCAAAGCTCGGCATGTCCCTTTTGTTCTGGGCTTTAAAATCTGCTGTCATGGAAGCAATGGTGGCCCTTGCGTTCCCCTCGGGATAAAAGTTGGACTCCACTTGTGAAGATAGTATTTGTGAAAAGAGAAGAGAAAACAGGCATAGTAAGGCTGAAGATTTCATAGCGATTGGATTTAGGTTAAAAAATGTTATTTACATAATGTTGAATTCTATACTTAATGCATTGCCTCCTTCCACATTAATGGATTCACCACCCATTTCCATGACGAAGTCGAGGGTTACCACGACCCTATAAGACCCGGTTGCCAGGTATTCATTGCTGTTGGACTTGCAAATGGGCCCAATTATACTCACACCCTCTTGTAGTACCCAGGGGCTGCTGACCACATAGGATTCGCCCGGAGGAATTTCCATATAAGGATTCCCATCAAACTGACAGGAGGCCGAGGTAAAAGGCTTTCCAAAACTTTCATCACTTTCGTTACTCATAACCGTCAACACACCTTCATTAGCCAAATATTCTTCCTTTATTTTTACCAGCTCTGCGGAATCATTTTGGAAGGTTAAGGAGATGATAAAGTTTTCGTTCTGATCAAATAAATCCTGGGGATTACCCGCTACATCCGTGATGCACAACGTTGCACTCAGGCCGGACATAGTTGCGACCGTGCAATCTCCCTGGGCGACGATATTGACATCTTGTAAGGTAGTTGTTGGGTCATCGTCACAGGCGGTCGCCAGAAAAAGAAGGTTCAATACTAAGAAAAGGACTTTATTCATTATAGTATCATTATTCTGATATATAAAGTAATTAAAATCCTACAATCTAGGAAATAACTTGTATTAAGTTTACATTAATAAATTCCTGGATAATCTCTCAAGCATTAGTAAGATTCAGAAAAGCAAAGGCCATAGTTTAAACCTGAACTTAAACTTCCCAGGACTTTAAGTAAACTTTTCAGGATTTGAATACCAGGTGTTGAATTCTAGGTGTTGAGTTTAGCTTTCTATGAATAATTTGTCTTAGCTATTTGAATACAAAAAACACCCAAGACATCAAGCCCCAGGCGTTTTTAACGATAATCCAAAAATTATTATTTGCTCATTTTCTTCCAATTCGCATCTGCCGTTTTTACCAGTTCTTTATGTTTGCCTGCTAACCAAAGTTGTTGGGCGTCTACTTCCAGATCGTAGAGGAATAAATAGTATTTCCCATCCTTAACCACAAATTTATTAGGGTCTACCCGGAATTTTGCACCAACAGACACCCCAAAGGCGCAATAAGCACCGTACTGAGGTAGATACTTGGTAGGATTTGCCTCAAAGGTCTTTTGCTGTTCCTTGCTGGTAAAATAATAAGCAAGACCCTGGTAGGTTGTTTTGTGTTCTTTGAGTCCTTTTTGCGCTATTCCTAAATCCAGATAGGATACAGGGCTGTACCCCTGAAGCGCTATTTTACTGTCGTCTACATTGTGATTGGATTTGTAATCCTGTGCAAGCCCTAAAGTTGATATAAATAGAGCTGCGATTAATAATGATAATGATTTCATGATATGTTGTTTTACTTTATTGTTATACTAAATTTCTTCTTCGGGTTTATGCAAGCTTACTACGGTTAATACTGCTGCACTGTTTATCCAATAGTACCAGGCATCCCAGCCTTGAAAGGAGAATACAAAGGGCGTGATTACAAACACGATTCCCACAAGGGCGTCAACCAACAAGTGTCCGGAATAAGGGATTATTCTATAAACACCCAGCTGGTGGTCTGTTAAAAGTGTAAGTACAAAGGCAGCAATACCCGTACCTACGGATAGGTACAATGCAAGTGGATTAGAGCTTCCCAATCCTAAAACAAATGGTAATACCATAAGCGATACGGCTACCGGATAATCCAGATAGGCATGTATCTTTTTAGTTACGAGTTTCATTTTTACTGTTTTAAGACTTAAAGTATTGTTCTTCTACGATCTGCCCGTTTTCCCATACGGTGCGAAGTATTTCGTGCCATAGGATCTTGCTGCCGTCTTTCATGTCAAAGTCAAAAGTGAATTCTGCAAAAGACACATCTCCGTTCAGGGAAGTATTGTGCAGGGTGATGCCGTTTACGTTGGCAATAGCTGCAGCGAATCCCTGCATCTTGTTTACCATTTCTGCTTTGCCATGTGTCACCGTACCATCAAAATCAATGGTTTTGACATTCGGAGCAAAAAACTTTTCTGTAGCGTCTACGATGAGACCTTTTTTAACCATCTCGTTTTTGGCCGAGAGGATTTCATTTAATGATTGTTCCATTTTTATGCTTATTAAGTTGTGTGTCAAAATCGACAAGACAAATGTCCGCCGATGCGGAAGCAATAAAAATGCGGTAGTTCAAGAAAAAAGGTTGATCTAGTTCAACTTTTCTTACGGATCCTTTTGTTTCTGATCCGCGAAAGGAATTCTGTAGACATGCCCAGGTAGGAAGCCAGGGCGTACTGAGGGACACGCTGTATGAAGTTTGCGTAGTTCAATAAGAAATTCTCATAGCGCGCCTCTGCATCATGGGTAAGGTCAAAAAGGATTCTTCTATGTTCAAAAGCAAGACCTTTTTCGGCCATGATCCTGAAGAAGGTTTCAAACTTATGGTTACTTTCTTTGAGTTCTTGCTCTTTTGAGTATTCAATTCGTAAAATGGTACTGTCTTCCAGCGCCACAATAAACAGGGTAGCAGGATGCTGATAGAGGTAGCTGTTAAAGTCGGACACCCACCAATTCTCTATGGCAAACTGAAGGGTGTGTTCTTGTCCATCATCTAGCACGGCATAAGTCCTGAAAGCTCCTTTTACCACAAAGGATCTGTGCTTGTTGGTAAAACCGGGCTGAACAATGAATTGTCGTTTTTTTACCTTAACCTCTTCAAAACAGGACACAAATTGCTCTGCTTCCTCTTCAGTTAAGGAAACGAAGTTTTGAATATAGTCTTGCAAGGGGTTTTTATTCATGTTCTGATCTTCACAACCTCTTAGTTTGTTAGCATTCCAGTGCACGGGAAAATACAAGTGTAATACTTTTTATGTCATGTAATTGGTTTAAAACTTACACTTTTTGGCATTGGCCTAGATATTTTCACCAGGGACATACAATTATAATTCTTGCTATTATTGGCTCCCTGGATAAATTTGTCTTTTTGTTCATTTTGTCTTGATACAAATGCGAAGCATTCACGAATACCTTATTATGAAATAGATAAGCCATAAGTAATACGAACCACTGCTTGTATCAATGAATGTTCTTTTTTGCATCGCCCAAAAAAGAACGAAAAAACGCTAGGCTGATTTTAGCTTTCTTGAAATGCTACCAAAAGTTTGCAGCCTCGCAATCCAGGCCGCTTTTGCTCTGCAAAATGCTCTATGGATTGCTTCATTCTCCTGCGGCAAACTTTTCTTGATTTACTACGAAACCTAAAATATGCCATGGCCTGCAACTAGCACAAGATAAATTAAAACCAAAGCCCTTGGGGCGAAAGCACTTCCGCTTGGAGCACCGCTATTTCTTAAAAACCTTCGGTTTAAATCCTACGAAATACTTCAAATCAGGGCTCTCTTTTTGGGCAGCATAAGAAACAGGCTTCGTTAAGAATCGGCGAAACCTTGGAGCCGATTTAGAAGAATGGTTTTGGTTTTAAAGCAAAGCTTTAAAAATGCCTCTCCAAAAAGTGTCTTTTCTTCCTGCCCGTACCAACGGTACGTTCGGGCGGGTTGTTTCGTTTTCTTTGGACAAGCAAAGAAAATGAAAGGCTAACTATAAGGTTTATGAATGGGATAAATGGGAGAACCGATAGCAAATCTCAGCCAATCGGACGAAACGCACTTCCGCTTGCAGCATCGCTATTTCTTAAAAACCTTCGGTTTAAATCCAGGGCCATTCTTTACAATTTATAGGAAGAACAAAGCGTATAGCGTACAGCGAACAGCGAGAGACCCACACAATTAAACTCAATCTTAAACTTTAACTTAATCTTACCTGGGCTTTAAGCTAAACTTATCATGAAACGAATTTGAAGGGTTAAATTCTAGGCTTTCAGCTATCATAAACAAATAAACACATAAACAAATAGCCCTTTAACTTAAAACCTAACACTTAAAACTTAACACTCTAAAAGGCTCAAGTGAGTACAAATACCCCCGATTTTACTTTGGCTCTAGCCCCATAACATAATCATAACCCTCATTCAGGAGATTGATGATTTTTTCCGGCTCATCAAACATACTTTCTGGAATCAGCACGTATCCGTGCATGATGGAGCCATAAGATTTGAAGAGGGTAGAATCCCAGGCTTCCATATACTTCTTCTGAACTTCCTTGGAAAAGCGTATTCCTAACTCCCCATTTTTATTGAGTAAGGAGAACATATAGCCATTGGCCGAGGTATAGGGCATGGATTTACCTTTTCGCTCAAATCTGGGGCATTGATCTACCAAGTCGTCGTAGCGCTTAAGATTTTCTTCCCACATAACTATAGCTTTTCAATTTGTTCTTTGAATTGTTTTATCCACTTTTCGCCTTGCTTTCGGTACATAGAAGGAAAAAGAATGCCCATGAGTTTTGGTACAAAGGACATACGGGTATATTCAACTTCATAAATGTAACGTGTTGCAAGTTCTCCAAGAGGCTTGAATTCAGATCTCATGGTATTGTCCATATGCTTGTGGTGGTAGCTGGCTTCAAAAGAGTGGGGTAGTAGGTTGGAGATGATGGTTTCGGTTAGTTCCATACCCCTTTTACCGTATTGGTAGTACATTTTAGAAACCGCGCCATTCTCCCATGCGTTTCCCTCTAACAGCTCCTTCTTTACAAAACCGTCCTGCCACTTTGCCAGGTTCTTTGAATCCGTGAAGAAATTTACAACCTCCTCTACCGGCTTGTTGATGTCTATATGCCCTGAAAATTTCATCTTTGAATATTAAATATTTTTGCAGCACATATTTATCAATTCTGTTTGACATTCAGGTTTCAGAACCCTTTTGTAACCTTAAAAACCATAACTTTTTATTTTCTAAGCTTTAGGAGGTATTCTGAGGGGCTTGTTTTTTCAAGCTCTTTAAAAGCGCGATAAAAAGAAACCTTGTTGCTAAAGCCGGATCGATAGGCAATGTCTATCAGCTTTAGCTTTTGCCCATCAGTGTTTTCCATGATCTTCTTGGCCTCAGTTAAGCGGTACTTTTTAATGAGTTTCTTAAAGGAGTAACCGGTTTTTTGATTGATCAATTCGGAAACATAGTCCTGCGGCAATTCAACTTCTTTGGCGAAGGCTTCCAGGGTCAGATCTTCGTTCAAATGAATTTTATCGGTTTCCAGTTTTTTGAGGATAGTTTCAAAATCGGCTTTCCGCCGTTCCGGATTGCCGGAGATAGGAGCCTTCATTTTGAATAAGGTCGACTGATCCATCACCCTGAATGCAATGGCCTGAATTATAAAGGTCATGGCCAGCATACTCAACTGATTCATATGGGCAAGACTCAGCTGACCTATGGGTTGGAGCAGGAAATACAGCAGGTGGAGGCTCAAAAAAGCGGTATAGGCCATCAGAATAATTCTGTACCAGTTTGCCAGGGTGTTATTGGTAACCTGTTGGCGATAGCGGTTGAGGTTACGGATCCCCAAATACACATAGATCCCGATATAGGCGAAAAAACTCAGGGTAAAGTAAAAACTGAAATTGCTGTAGGAGGGGACTTCCTCCATAAAACTTTTAACCATTGCCAGCTTTTCCGCCCCGCTTAAAAAGAAAAACGGCAGGTTCATCAACAAAATCAAAAAGAATGGAATGCTATGCCACCACATCTTTTTGGATATGCCAAAATCCCTTCGGGTAATGGAAAAGGCCATAAATAAGAGTAGGGGAGGTTTTAAGAAGCTGATGGGATAGGCGATGCCCAGCAGATGCGGTGCGGAATTGATGAGTTCTGTTTCAACCAGAAGCCTTTCAAAAAGAATAATACCTTCAACGATCAAGAGCGCCGCAAACAACTTCTTAAAAAGCGTTTTGTTTTTAGACCTAAGGACAATAATGGCAATAAAAAAGGCCTGGCAGATGCCGTAAACAATAAGCGCATTGATGATGGACGAAGTTATTTCCATTGGTTTATGCCATACTGAATTAAAGATGGACGAATTATTTGTAAGATAGGACTTCTTTTATTGATGATTCTCGGCCATTGTTGTGGCCAATTTAAATGATTTTGGTTTTAGGTAGCCGTTGTTTAAACGCCCATCAAAACAAGGAAATCGGTATGTCTCTTGTTATTCCTTCATGGATAATTTCATAAGAGGGATCGCTGCAACCCCATAGTGTTAAAAGGACGAGTAAAAACAAAATTCTGATACTCATTTGGCAAATTGTATATATGCCGTTCGTCATAGGTCCTCCATAGTGTTATTGATGTTGTTAGCTACTATTTTGAATCCTCTTATAAGTTCATAAATCGAAGAACAATGAATATTCAGCCTTGCGTTTTCATCCTTTGAGAACCAAATCCATTGATCAATTCCCGGGGCATAGTAGAAATTTGAGCTTAGTTTAAAAAGCCTTACAGATCTGTCGTTTATATCAATTTTCAGCCCATCATCCTCTATAATCCTGGCATTTTGGTTCCCCTTTAAAAGATAACTACCTACTATTTCTTCGTTAGAAAGCTTTGTGGGTTCTGGGGCTTCCCAATCAGAGATGCCAGTATCATCCAGGTAAAGATTTATATTCCTGACAATCGCTGGCCTGAGCCAATGTGGTGTGTTGGTATTCGTCAAATGGGTGATTGTTCTTTTTTTGTCTGCGTCAAAATACACCATGGTGTAAAATCCTTTCCAATCACCTGTGAAATGATACCTTTTTTGGCTATCAAGATTATACCAATGAAGCAGATTGAAATCACTTGCTGAACCTTTAGATTTCAAGGCCGTGGTTAGTTTATCTCCCGGATATAGGGAGTTTGATAAGAAAGACCTGCTCCATTTTGATAAGTCTTCCGTTGAGAAAAACAGATTGCAATCCCCGTAAAACCCCTCGAAATCATCGGAATCAAAGGGGTGGTACTCTCCTTCTTTGACAGTATAACCAATGGCTCGGTCTTTTGGAAGGCTGTCCAATCTGGCCGATCTGAGAAACCAATTTTCCAGGCCCAGCGGTTGGGCAATCTTTGCATTGATGAACGCTTCATAAGAAGCTTTACTGATTTCTTCGATGATCATAGCGAGCAGACGATGATTAGTGCCATTATACATAAATTGACTGCCTGGTTCGAATTCCAATTTTGGTTTTTCGTTTAGCAGAAAATCCAAAAAAGTTTCATTGGTTAGAGGAATTCCTTTTTCTGCTTGCTCAAAAACAACATCTTCCGAAGCAATTCCGGAAGTCTGTTCCAATAAATGTCGAATTGTAATTGATTCATAGGGAAAATCCCGAATAAATTCATTTACAGGGGTATTTAGATCAATTTGGGTTGAATCCGCTAACATCAACATAGCCAGCGCAGTAAAGGTTTTGGTGATGGAACCCGTGTCCATAGAAGTGTTGGTCTCGAAGGGAATTTTCGACTCAAAATTTGCAAAACCAAAGCCCTTTGACAGTATGATGCTGTCATTTTCGGTAACAATGATGGCCCCATTGAAAAAGCCTCTTTCATTGAGTTGTAGAAGTTGTTGTTCTAAGCTGGGTTCGCCCTCTTTTCTTTGGCAGGAGAATGTCAGTAGAATGACTAGGATGTAGATGCAGTTCTTCATTCAAAATAAAAATAAGACTATTCCCCGTAATTCGATGGATAGGCGATATGGAGTCCTTGACTATTGTACGAATATTTAAAGATATTGGGCCTGCAGTGTTGGGTTTTAAGTGTTAAGTGATCATTCACCTAAAACTTAACACTCAACATTCAAACCTCCAATAAAACATCTAGTTGCTCTCAGTAGAATAAATACCAATAAAAAAACCTCCATTTTAAGGAGGTTCTTTTGTCGAATATTTAGGTTTAATGGTTTGCCAGCCAATCCCTTAAGGGTCTCCATACCAATTCAGGAGCATCATTGGCCATAAACAGGTCGGCATGACCGTAATCCAGAATACGGGGCCCATTGGGAAATTTGGTAACGATCTCAGCACTTACATCAGAACTTGAAGTGAGTGTTGTGGAGAAAACTCCGTCCTGACCGTAACCTCCTGCGGCTCCCAGGTATAATATCGGAATTTTAACCTGGTTCAGATCCGCGATGATACCTTCCCTATTTTCGGGACAAAAAATGGAGAATCCTTCTGCGGTGATATAGGTCGGCATATAGGGCGCCAAAGCGATCAATAGGTTAAACCATCGCTCCTCGTCTGTATATGCTAACCCACTTGGAAGTTGTCCATCAAACTGCCCACCCAAAAAGTGCCAATCCGGACCATTGGTTTGTGGCCCCGCTGCCGCTGCCACTGCAAATTGATAATTCGTCAAACCCGGGGCAAAGGGCGAGTCGCTATCAGGATCGTCAAGAGCCGCTTGCCCTATGGCAGCAAATCCAGCTCCATTGGTGTTTGCGTATCCTCCGGTCGCATGTGCCATTTCCGAAGCTTCTGACAATGAGCAGGAACCTGCAGCAAATGGGTCATCATTTTGCTCATAAACCATTGTAAAGTCTGTTGGGATCATACCCTTTATATCCCTCAAGATCCTATGCTGCTTGGTTTCCCTTATGGCAGCATTGTACGTAACTGCCGCACCATAGCTGAAACCTAATAAATTCATTCGGCCAAAACCTTGTCGTGTCAATCCCCGGACCAATCGCGCAATGGCCATTGACTTTAAAACATGCCCGGTATCTTTGTTAGATCCCCAATTTTCGAAGAATGAAAAATCTGTGGTTTCCAAGGGAACCATTGTCCAGCCCAGGTCAATGCCCCAAACATCTATGTTGTTGGAAGCCAGGTAAAACGGAGAGGAATTTTGAGTATCTGGATTTTCTATTCCAGGACGAAGAAAAATATCATCAAAATCTTGTGACGATCCATGGATCATAAATACATTTCCTGCGGTCCTGATGGGTCTAAACCTTCGGGATTCTCTTACTACTCTATGGATACGTACTACATCAAAGGGTCCACTGCCCATTCTAACCATAATCTTATAATGCGCTATGTCTGAAGAAAGAGAGGATCTGGTAATTTCCAAAATGCGACAACTTCTGTTGTTTTTATCCGATTTTTCACCTTTTCCTGAGTCTGAAGTAAGGTTGGATGTTGTTCTATTGCTTATTGCGATTTCTTCACCATCAAACCCGGTCAAGGAAAAGAAGGCTCCTTTGGAATTTCTCAGATGCTGTGAACTTTGGAGATCGCTGTCTTCAAAAAATATCAAATCACCTTCAGCTGCCTGCTGCAAGGCATTTTTTAGATCATCTTGATTTTCCGTTAAGATGATGGATTCAAACGAAAGGTTTTCAATAAAGTTTACCCATTCGCCATCTTGTGCTTCAGAATCGATGGTAATATAATCCTGATCGTCGTCGTCATTACAACCAATTATTGTGATAATGGATATTCCTGCTAAAAATATGGACATAAATTTCCAGGAAAACAATGTTTTCGTTTTCATAATTATTTGATTTTAGGGTCTTTACAACCCGATTAAACATTTAAGAAATTATTGGCCAATCATTAAGCGAACGCTTGTTCCAAAGTTCTGGAAAAGCTTATCAAACCAATTTTGAATATGTAGTGATCCATTCAAATATCGGTTTCAATTATGTTGAAAGTTTAAATTATGTTTCAGTTTTGGGAATAGGGGGCAAACTCAGGTCCTTAAGAAATTGTTGAAATCTTGGGTCTTGCCTAAATGCCTCCGGACCAGGCCAAACCCTGAGCCAGGGGGCGAAAACGTCCATAGGTTTTCTAGATAGCCATTTGAATGCCTCGTCGAAATCCCCGAGATGAGCATAAATGACCGTCAGCCCAAAGGCCTCCCTGGTACTTATTTCACCTTGCTTTAATTCCACGGCAATTTCCAGGGCCTTTTCTTTTTCACCTACCTTGGCGTAGGCGACTCCCAGGTTATGCTTTCCGGCGGGGTTGATTTCTACAGACCTTTGAATAGCCTTTATGCCTTCTTCGTGCTTCCCTTGAGTGATGTAGATGTCACCTAGAGTTGACCACGCAGAGGCGAAATCCTTGTCGATTTCAAGAGCTTCCTTAGTTAGCTCTATTGCTTGTTCATGATTACCCATCCAATGATGCAATAAGCCCATATCCGAAATTATCAATGGAGCGAGGGGGTCGAGTTGTTTCGCCAATTGATGTTCGCGCAGGGCTTCCTCCCATTTTCCTAAAAGAATGAGATACCAGGAGTAGTGGTAGTGGTTGTAAGGAAGGTTTGGATTCAGTTCTTCTGCTAAGGTAAATGTACGTTCCGCCGCTCTCCAATCGCGTTCATAGTAGAGTTGGATCATCGCAAGCGCAGAATGAGCCTTAGCGGATTTCGGGTCCAATTCCAGTGCTTTGAGCGCCGCAGCTTTTCCGCGCCTCCAAGGAGCATTCATAGGATCCGGGCCATGACCCAAAAGCGCATATCCTTCTGCCAAACCAGCATAAGCAAGAGGGTCTGCAGGATCTATCTCTACTGCCTCATGTAAATAATTCAACCCTTTTTGAAAGTCCTCGGCATTGGATTTGGTGAGGTAATACATTCCCCTTAAATACGCCTTATAGGTTTCAGGATTTGTTTTGTGCTGCAGTTGAAAATCTTCTTTCTGTTTCGGGCCAATTGTCATCTCTATTGAGTTGGCAATATCCTGTATTGCTGCGTTTTGTATAGATAGAATTTCATTGACATTGTTATGGTAATCCTTGGCCCAAATGTGCTTTTCTTCTGGAAAGACATCAATTAACTGCAATTGCATTCTTACACTATCTCCTCTATATACAAGTGAGCCTTCAACCAGATGTTGAGCACCCAGTTGTTTGGCAATGTCACCAATGGGTAGCTCCTTATCTTTGAATTGAAGTGTAGATATTCTGGAGATTACTCTCAAGCCCTTAATGGTTCCAAGTTCACCAATCAAAGCATCGTGTATTCCTGCGGTTAAATATTCCTGACTGGCGTCTTCAGATAAATGGTCCAGCGGAAGAACGGCTATGGATACATCAGTTTTGTTTTCTCCTGCTGTGTATCCTTTGATTATCAAAAATCCTGCTAAAAGAAAGGTTATTAGTGCCACTGCGGTGATCCATGGGTTTTTGAGGACAAGCTTTCGTTTCTTAGCGTGAATTGATTTTTCAGTTAGGTTAGTGAAAGAAGGATTCTCTACATCTTCAAATGTTGTCTGATATTTTACTTTTCCGGGGGGATAGCCATAGCGTTCATGAAAACAGGTGTTGAAATAAGAAGTACTGCTAAAACCAACGCTATAGGCAATTTCGGAAACCGTAGCAACATCCTTCTGTAGCATTTTCATGGCTTCCCTAAGCCGTATCTCTCTGATAAATTGACTTACGGATTGTCCTTTAATACGCTTTAGTTTTCTGTGGAGTAGTGAACGGCTGGCACCAAAGGTCTGGGCAAGTTCTTCAACATTGAAATCTTCATTCCCCAAATTGGTAAGCACAATTTGCTCGAGCTTTTCGACAAAAACCTCATCTTGACCTTTGTAATCTGAAGAAGTCATTCTGAATAATCTTGATGAATAGGGGGGAATACTTAAAGATAGTGAATTTCAATACTAAAAGACGGATAGTAGCGTAGGGAATTAATTCTTAAACTATCTAAAAGTAAAACTTTCCGGCGGTCATTATAAAATGGGCTGAGTCCTTTGAATGGCTCGTTTCCTTAAATGTAAATCACTTTTAACTATTCAGGTAGTTGCCAAATCATCTCATGGTTTGTGATCTCCTTAAATTCTACACCGATTTCCCTAAAATCTTTTGCCATTTCGGCCATCTCCTTCATACTTTTCATCTGCAGCGCGTCTTCCCTGTTTTCCCAGATGCTCACATTGGTAATCGATTTTGTTTGCTTGTCCATGCCTACATAGTAGCTGATATTACCGTTCAAGCGCTTAACAGCAGGCATTATTTTGTCTTTGAAAACAGTCTGCAGTTTTTCTTCAACCAAACCCTCTTTTTCGGAGGGGTAGTATCCCAGGGATATTCTTACTACAGCATCTTTAGGCAGTGGTTTCATTCCATCGGTCTTTGGACCACAGTTAAGTGTGAGCATAAAGATAGCAAAGAGTACTATTGATTTTTTCATGACTTTATTTTTTTGGATTGAATAAATTGTTTGGTACAAAGGTGTATTACAAAGAAGGGCATTGGTTAACCAGATTATGGGATAAAATAACCAAAATCAATGATTTTATGGGAGGTTTCTGTCAGAATTATAGCCAGAAGGTACTACAATTGGGGCGTGCTTGAAATGTAAGGACAAGCATAATGCCTTGCTAAATTATCCTATCTACTATTTTTTAAACTAACTGACAGTCAGGAATCTTTTTGCCTTGATCAACAACCAGAGACCTAATACTACTTCGGACAGCATGGGCAGGATAAAGATCCATTGTAAGATCTGAATAAGCTCTTGATTTTCCGGAATAATTAAGGTGAACAGGTTGATCAGCAGATATCCTACGGAACCTATGATCAGGAATACGGAAAGCAACTTGGGTATGAGATCTGATTTCAATCCGAGATAACCAAGCAGGAATATATGCATCCCGAATATGACCAGGCCAAATGACCAGGAAGTGTCAAAATTATTTACCAAAAACCATATCTGCCCCTTTACATATTCCTGCCCAAAGGTCGCGCTGTAAAATTCTGAATCCAGTAGTGTGAGTACAGAAGTATAGTTCAGTATGGATGTGCCTAAAATCGCCGCATAGATCAGTCTCAGCCACGCGGATACCAGGGAAATATACTTATTAACCGGCCTTAGGAATATATAGAGGCCCCATGCGATAACCAGGTCACAAATCAATACCACCAACCAGCTAAAGATACCGATGCGAAAAAGTATTTGGTCTGTATTGATATTATCAACAGTAACAGATGGATTATCCGGTATAACAAGGGGTCCGATGGTCAGGTCGGTAGCGACCACTGCTGCCAAAGTCATGATCAATATGGCGATACCTGAAACTATGGCGGCTCGGCGTATGGATATTTTCGGAAGACCGTTGTTCATTGAATTTTGAGACTTTTTGTTGTTTCGACTTATGGTGGGGGAGTGTGGGGTTTAGCCCTTTTGGTTTATGTTGCCGAAATTATTCAGATTAAGGCCTAAATACAATGATTTGAATCAGTATCGTAAAGCAGTCCATTGCGCATTTATCACTAAGGACTTCTTTTTCCGCAATATTCAAATTTGGGTATATCTATTTCTGCTTTCAATTACCGTTTGTCTAGTATGAACCGCTTTTCGTATACTATGACCTTCAACCCGGCTATTAATTTTTAACCTTTTGTGCACATTCCCTTATTTTACTTTGAATCAATCAGCAGTAAATGAGGAAATTTTCATGGTGTATATTCTTGCTATTTGGTTGTTCTTCAACTCTACCCTTAGTAAAGAATGCCAAATACGCAAAGGAAAATGGCAACAGTTTGACCATCGAGCTCGTAAACGGGAACTGGTATAACGGCAAAACATTTGAAAAGAAAACCGTATGGATAAAAAATGGGTTAATAAATCTTACCGAGGTAAGCGAGGTTGATACCCTTGTAGATTTATCCACCAAATACGTAATTCCCCCATTTGCTGAAGCTCATAATCACAATCTTGAAAGTGAATACAAGCTGGAGGAGCGAATCGATTCTTATTTAGACAATGGAGTTTATTATGTTAAGCTTCTTTCATCCATAAAGAAAAGAATTGCCCCTTTGATGCATAACTACAACAAGCCAGATGGTATTGATGTTAAGATGGCCCATGCTCCGCTTACCGGAAGCGGGGGGCACCCCATAGCACTTAGAAAGCGGTATTTTCAATACGGATATTTTAATGGTCTTTTCAATTCACTGGAGGAAATTGAGTCCCATGGTTATTTTATTATTGATAACCGCAATGATTTGGAAAACAACTGGGCGCAAATCGTATCGTTTGAACCGGATTTTATAAAAATCATGCTGCTCTATTCAGAGGAATACGAAGAACGTAAGAACGACACTACCTATTTTGGAAAGAAGGGACTAAAACCGGAAATGGTTCCCGCCATTGTAAAAAAAGCGCACAAATCCGGACTTAGGGTCAGTGCGCATGTGGCTACCGCTTATGATTTTAGAGTTGCTGTTAGGGCGGGAGTGGATGAAATAGCGCACCTGCCCGAAATACATAACGGCAAGCCCATTTCCATGGAGGATATCCAAATAGCGAAAAAAAAGAATATTACCTTGGTTACAACCGCTTCTCTTGTAAAAAAGAACGATGAGAAGAAGAATTACCCCGAATTGCTTGAAAATGTACGTTACAACCTGGAATTACTAAAAAAAGCGGACTTAAAGTTGGCAATAGGTTCTGATATGTATAATGATAATTCCGTTCAGGAGTTTAATTTCTTAAATGAAATGAATATCTTTTCCAATCAGGAACTACTGAGAATGTGGACAGAGAATGCCACCGCAACCATATTCCCGAATCGAAAGGTTGGCAAATTGTACGAAGGGTATGAAGCGAGCTTTTTGGTTCTCAATAAAAATCCTATTCGTGATATCTCAAATATCAATCAAAGCATCGTTTTAAAGGTGAAACAGGGCGTAATTTTGAAGTAGGTTGATTACTTTGTTCCTGGGTTTTTTGAAAAGACAGCAAATTACTTTTAAAATGGGCCAGGCCTTTAAACATATTTTGTTTTGGTTGCTTTTCCTCCTTTTGTGGAACGTCCATGACCTGAATTACAACCTAAGCTTCCTTGAGAACCTGAGGACAAATGCCATTCCTTTTCTGCTTTATGCCATTCTTGTCTACGCTAATTTATATTTTTTGATTCCCAGGTTTCTTCTGAAAAGAAGGCTTGCGGCTTATATGCTTTTTCTAGGCTGCAGTATTATTTTGGTAACCCTTGCGTCCTCGCAATATCTTTCTTTCCATTTTAGAGACATACACCTGTCAACATCTGAATTTTTCCTATCCCTTAAAGGAAGAATCGCCGTGATCACAGAAGTCATTATTACCTTATGCTTATCCATGACCTTGTTTTTAGTAGACGAATGGTTCAAAAAAGAGCGACTGATAGCAGAAATAAGGCAGGAGCACTCGGACTTAGCTTTGGGATTATTAGGAAATAACCAAATCAACCCACACCTTCTTTTCAATTCTTTAAACAGTATTTACACCGTAATGGATAAGAAGATCACGACGGAAGAGAACAGTGATCATATTTTTATCAAATCCGATGGAATGGTCATTAAGGTCTTCGTGGATGACATCACGCATATAGAAACGGCAAACGACTATGTTTATATCAATACCACTTCCAGGGATAGGTACCTTACGCTCGTTTCTTTGAGCAATATGGAGGCAAAGTTACCAGAGGATAAGTTCATACGGGTACATAGGTTTTATTTGGTTGGTGTAAGACACGTAAAAAAAATCGAAGGAAACCTAATACATATTGGAAAAACAAAAATTAGAATAAGTAGGGCCCTTCGTAAACATGTCTATGAATCAATTATTGGGGATAAATTAATTGAGCGCTAGTCTGGCATTGTTCTATGTGGGATGTGATTTGAGCCCTAAGGAAAAGGTGGTCGGTGTTAAATTTAGGGTTATCATCTTCTCCCATACTTAGCACTTACAACCTAACACCCAAAACTTAACTCCTACAACCTAAGATTTACAACCTAAAACTTCATCCGTAGTACTTATATTTGAACTGCTAATTCTTTTACGTCTATGAATCGTATTTTTGAAGATACGGAGACCGCTTTTAAACTCAAATCAGATTCAGAATTAGAGCGGGCTTACTTCCTTTTTAAACTCATTGCCAATGAACCCCTGGTGCGCATTGGTACAGCAGTAACGAATTTTGCGATCAAGGCGCATCTGCCTGTCGACGGGCTGATAAGGGCCACGGTCTTTGATCATTTTTGCGCCGGTGTAAGCGAGCATGATTGTATGCCAGTGGTAGACCGGCTGTGGGAAAGCGGGGTATATTCGGTTTTGGATTATTCCGTGGAAGGTAAAGAGACCGAGGATCCTCTGGACCATGCCCTGGAAAAAACACTTTACCTCTTAGACTTTGTAAAAGAAAAAAAGGCCATGCCCTTTGCCGTCTTCAAACCAACTGGCTACGGACGCTTCGCCCTTTTTCAAAAGATCAGCGAGGGCAAAAAGCTCACTACTTCGGAAGAAGCCGAGTGGGGTAGAGTAGTAAACCGTTTTGACACCACCTGTAAAAAGGCGCACGACCTTGATGTCTCCCTGCTCATAGATGCTGAAGAAAGCTGGATGCAGGATGCTGCAGACCGACTGGTTGAAGATATGATGCGAAAATACAATTCCAAAAAGGCCATTGTTTTCAACACCCTGCAAATGTACCGTTGGGACCGGATGGACTACCTAAAGAAACTGCATGTGAAAGCAGTTAAGGAAAACTTTAAGATAGGCATGAAAGTGGTACGCGGAGCCTATATGGAAAAGGAAAGGGAGCGGGCAGAGCTCAAAGGTTATCCCTCCCCGATTTGCGCTTCTAAAAAAGCTTCGGACGATAATTTTGATGCGGCTATCTCCTATATTCTGGACCATCTGGATGTTATTTCGCTCTTCGCAGGTACCCATAATGAATCCAGCTGTTATAAGCTTATGGCACATATGGAGGGAAAAGGGATACCCCATGACGATGAACGTATCGGTTTTGGGCAGTTGTATGGAATGAGCGATCATATTTCCTTCAATCTGGCCGCAAAAGGCTATAATGTGGCCAAGTATATGCCCTTTGGCCCTGTAAAGGATGTAATGCCCTACCTGATCCGCCGTGCTGAGGAAAACACTTCTGTGGCCGGGCAAACCAATAGGGAACTGGAATTGATCAAAAAGGAGCGGAAGAGAAGGAGGATTTAGTGGGCAGTTGGCAGTCCTCCTTCGCTAAAGCTACGGAGGATAAATCCAGTAAACATTGAACATTTCTCCGTCTAACAATCTAACCATCCAATCGTCTACCAATCTAACCATCCAACCGTCCAACAATCCAACCGTCCAACAATCCAACCAGTCTATCCATCTAACAATCTAACCATCCAACCGTCTAACCATCTAACTGTCCAACCGTCTAACCATCTAACCATCCAACCGTCTAACCAGTCTACCCGTCTAATTATCGAATCCTCAATTCCCCAATTTTACAAATTACTCAATTACTCCATTATCCCTTCCTGAACCGATTTGCACCTTATTGAACAGCTTTGAAACCAGGAGTTTTAGCCATGTGAGCTAATTTGACCCTAAAAAACAAATCCCGAAAAAAATTTATTGATGACTACACAAAAATTAATTTGCATTATTAGCGCATTCCTATTACTTACCCCTGGAATTAACGCGCAATCCAAAAGGAAAAAAACTAAGGAAATCAGTTTCCCAATGAACGACAAACACTGGGAATACGAACCCGGAACTGTTGAGTTTTTTGAAAATAGAGGAATACAAGCCGTTAGAGGAAAGGATGGTGGTTACTTCGTTCTAAAACTCAAGGATTTTATCTTTGAGAATGGTACCATTGAATTTGATGTTGAACTGGCCGGCACCGGTTTTCCCGGAATAAACTTTAGAATGACAGAAGACCTACTGGAAGGTGAAAATTTCTATATCCGTTCCTTCGGACCGGTGAGTCCCCTTTCCAGAACCACCCTGCAATACGCCAGCATTATAGATAGTACTACTACCTGGGATCTTACTGATGAATACCAGGCCGGCGCGAAGATCACACAGGAGGGCTGGAACCACGTAAAACTGGTAGTTCATGGAAAACAGATGAAAGTCTACGTCAATGATATGGATAAGCCTGCCTTACATGTCCCCGTTTTAGAGAGTAAATCGGATAAGGGGCTGGTACTACTTACCGGGAATGTCATCTATGCTAACTTCAGGATAAGACCTGGTGCTATGGAAGATCTTCCGGCTGAACCCGGGTACGACCCAACTACCACGGACACCCGTTATATCCGGAATTGGATGTTTAGTGAACCCATTGATTTTGAATACGGACGCGATCTGGTGCTCCAGGTACCCACTATGTATGACGAAATTAAAAAGTCTGATCTGCCGGACGACAAAACAAGCTGGAAACCTATTAAAGTGGAACACAGGGGACTTGTTAACTTAAGTAGGGAATACGGCTTAAAAAGAGAAGGAGGGAGGAGATTGGTTTGGTTAAAGACCAACATTTCATCGGACAAACAGCAGATAAGGAACCTTAAACTAGGCTTTAATGACGAAGTATGGGTGTTCCTTAACGGGAAACTGCTATATATGGACAAAAACTATTTTGGCACTCCTGGACAGAAGTATCCAAAAGGCAGATGTAGCCTGGAAAACACTTCTTTTGACTTGCCTTTAGCGGAGGGAGACAATGAACTTTTAATCGGGGTAGGCCACTTTTTCTATGGATGGGGCATCATGGCCAGATTGGATGAAACCAATGGTTTGACACTGGATTAACGAAAGATAGCAACAGGAACGGGTTTCCTTGGGCACTTGTGATTTATTCGGCACTCAATACGGAAGCATATTTTTCTTGAAAATCAATCAAAGTGTTGCCAACACAGGAATCATAGGCGGCGTCAGCGATCAGGTGAGCTAGCAAGCACTGATCTTTAGGGATGTTGAATAATTCATTGTTCCTGATGCCGTCTATAAATTCGGCAATCTCTTTGCGATAGGCCTCCTGGTATCTTAGGTTAAAAGAATAATTGATCGGGTTGCGGAATGTACCCTCTTTCTTGTGGACCTCTACCGTATTATTCCTTTCATTCTCCGCAATGGCCATACCGTTTTCGGCAAAGAGCTCTATCCGTTGATCATAACCGTATACTGCAGTTCTACTGGTATCTATGGAGCATAACAGGCCGTCCGGGTATTTGAGGGTTACCAGTACGGAATCAAAATCGTTAAGCTTTTCGATCTCCGGATCGTAAGCGTGGCCGAATGCAAATACTGATTCCGGAACTTTATAACCGAATAAGAATTGTAACATGTCAAAATCATGAATTAGCATGTCGTGAAAAATATTTCCCGAGATCTTTAAGTACTCTAACGAGGGTTTTGGATTGTCCCTGGAACTTATTTTTACAGTTCTTACCTGGCCAATACCACCTATACTGTCTTTGAGTTCTATAAAATTTTTATCGTACCGCCTTTGAAAGCCCAAATGCAAAGCCAACTGTCGCTTTCTTGCCAGTTCATAACAAATGGTAATGTCCTTGACGGACTTGCCGAGAGGTTTTTCCGTAAAGACATGCTTTCCCGCTTTTAAGGCCTTGCAGATATGATCAAAATGAAAATGCGTTGGTGTGGAAATGATCACAGCGTCCAATTCGGGATCTTCGAGCACCGCATCGATATTTGGAAGAAGGGTGTATTCATGCCTGGAAACGATCTGATCAGCGTGGTCAATGTTGGGGTCTACGATATATTTCAATCGACATGTATTCAACTGTTCCAGGGAGGCCAGATGAAATCGACCGGCTCTTCCAAGCCCGATAATGGCAAAGTTTAGATGGTTTAGCATGCTTATTTACAATAGAAATTCAGACCCAAGCACCTTATATCCCCAAGGCCAGGACACTGTAAATCATTATGCAATAAAAATAGGGATTTAGGAACAGACTGCTTCGCGGAACCTCTGATCGCATTGGTGCGTACTTAGTTAACTACGTTCCAGTACCAGTATGACAAAAGCCTCGTCATCGCTGCCATCTCCATCAACGTCAAATTCAACCGGTCCGGTGATCTGAAAAATACCGCCATTTAGTGATGCATTCAGTATCTCAGGAATGTTCGGGGCATCATCATAGCGTACGGTAAAGATACCCTCGCAGAAAGCAAGGTCTCCTGTTGTAGTTTCGCCGGCCTCCCCAACCTCAGTAATAACCAGGGTAAAGCCACCATCAGCCTGTACATTAAGGGTCACTGTTCCTCCCTCGGCTACAACATCCACCTGTTGCGTGGTTCCCGGGATATCGAAATTGGCCTGGGTTGCCACCCAATTTCCGGTTACCTCAGATATGGAAAAATTAGGACCATTAAGAGAACATGCGGAAAAATCAAGACCATCATCTTCCTCATTATCACTACTACAGTTAGAAAAGCTTAAAACTACAGCTAACAGGGCTAAAATAGCCAGGAGTTTTTTGATCATGACATTTTTAATTAAGAACAACGTTTATCAGAGTACTTCTATCAGACAGCCGGGGTTTCACCGTTTTAGCAGTAATGCACCGGACTGTTAGTAACAAAACCAAAGTGCTGGTATTGTGGTCATTAAAAAGATATAAAAAAATAATGAAAACCTTAAGGCCTACCACCGTCCCAAGCCTTATTTCCCAAATTTTTGGTGTTTTGTTAGAACTCTCCAAGGGTTGAAATCGGTTAGGATTAATTTAGTTGATAGTTGTCAGTTGACAGTTTCCTGGCTTCAAAACTTGAAATACTCGATTTCACAGTTTTACAATTTCACGGCTACCCAATTTTCAAATCTTCAAATTCTCAAAATGCTAAATTGTTACATTTCCACATTTCCAAATTTTCAAATCGACATGCCTTCTTTCTGCTTTTAAAATGCAGTGTTAATGATTAATTTGGATTTGGGGTGGGGTCTAGACCCCAAGTTTCAGTAGGCAGCCCTCCTTCGCTAAAGCTTCGGAGGAGGAACTCAGTGAACAGTAATCAGTGAACAGTTTACAGCTAACCATCCCAGTCCAACCGTCTAACCATCCAACAGTCCAACCGTCTAGCCATCCAAACGTCCAATCATCTAACTGTCTAATCGTCCATAGATCCAACCATCCAACCATCCAAACGTCTAACCATCTAATCGTTCAACCGTCTATCCGTCCATAAATCTAACAGTCTAACCATCCAACCATCCAATCATCCAACCGTCCAATCGTCTAACCATCCAAACGTCTAATCGTCCAATTTTCCAGCCGTCTATCTGTCTAACAATCGAACCATCTAACCATCCAACAACCAAAAACTCAACACCTGCAACTTCAATCTTGAACTTAAACTTCAACCTAATCTTCGACTTAATTCCGAAACAAACAGCGTAACTTCGTAAAGCAGTAGTAGTAGTTAATCAACGAATAAATAAGAACCAGTTATGATTAAAGTGATCAGAACCCCGGAAGAAAGATTCAAAAATCTGCCTGATTATAGTTTTGCCAGCCATTATATGGAGGTGGAACCCGGTTTGCGGTTGCACTACCTGGACGAAGGCAATAAAGAAGATCCTGTCGCCTTATTACTCCATGGCGAACCTTCCTGGTCTTTTCTGTATCGCAAAATGATTCCTATTCTTGCTTCTAATGGCTTTAGAGTGATCACCCCGGACCTTATAGGATTTGGAAAGTCTGATAAACCTGTGGACCAGGCAGACTTTACCTATCAAAATCATATGGACTGGCTAAGCAGGTTTATACAGGAACTCAACTTGCAGAATATTTTGTTATTCTGCCAGGATTGGGGAGGACTACTGGGGCTGAGATTAATGATAGAAATGTCAGATCGCTTCTCTATGACGGTTGCAGCGAATACCACACTTCCGGCCGGCTTGCAGCCAATGCCGGAAAGTTGGCTCAAGTGGAGGGATTACACCCAACACTCCCAGAGTTTCAATATTGGGAAAATACTAAATATTGCAACGGTGACAGAACTGTCAGAAGAAGTTATGCAGGCGTATAATGCTCCTTTTCCATCGGAAGAATATAAGGTTGGAGCCAGGGTGTTCCCGTTGATAGTGCCTATAGAAAGCGATGATCCGGAATCGATCAGAAACCGTGAGGTCTGGGAAGAACTCAAAAAATGGGAAAAACCATTTCTAACGCTTTTCGGGGGTGAGGACGATATAATGCGAGGTGCCGAAAAGATCTTCCAAAAGCTGGTGCCAGGTGCAAAAGGACAGGAACATGCTGTATTGCACGCCGGACATTTTCTTCAGGAAGATAAGGGAGAGGAGTTGGCTGAAAGGATTATTGAGTTTTATAGGTCGAATGTAGGTGCACAGTAACCAGTAATCAGTGAACAGTAATCAGTAAACAGTGAACAGCCTTCCTTCGCTAAAGCTTCGGAGGACAAAGGTTGATAGTTGATAGTTGACCGTTGATGGACCAAATATTGCAAATGTTCGATATATCATATGCATCGTAGGTTATACGAAAAAGTATTCTACCAAAAATTAAGAAACCGTCCAGTCGTCGTAACGTCTAATATTCTAACCGTCCAACTATCCAACCGTCTAACTGTCCAACCATACAAAAATCCAGCTGTCTAACCGTCTATCAATTTAGTTGATCGTTGATAGTTATCAGTTGACAGTTTCCCGGCTTCATAACTTGAAATACTCGATTTCACAATTTTATAGTTTTACGATTTCACACCTTCCCGATTTCCCATTTTCAAATTGTCACTTTCTCAAATTTTCAAATCTACATACCCTCTTTCTGCTTTTAAAATGCAGGGAAAGCCACTAACTTGGTTTTGGGGTGGGGTTTGGAACCCCAGTGTCAGTTGGCGGTGAACAATGCATAGTAATCAGTAATCAGTAATCAGTAAACAGTGAACAGTGAACAGTGAACATTTCTCCGTCCAATAATCTAATAATCCAACGATCTAAACGTCTAACCATCCAATTGTCCAACCGTCTAACCATCTATTAATCTAACCATCTATCTGTCTAATCGTCTAACCGTCCATACGTCCATCAATCCAACCATCTAACCGTCTAACCATCCAACAGTCCTAAAAAACTTCCAACTTTAATCTTGAGTTTAAACTTGAACTTAATCTTAATCCTAAACTTTTACCCGCCCTATTGCTTCACATTGATCAACACCGCCTCACAGCTTTTTAGATCGGAATTCAGTACAATATTCTCCGAGCCTTCATTATCTACGATCTCAATAGCTACAGTATTCGGAGGGAAACGGCCCAGGTTGTGGGCATAGAGAAAGAGGTCATTAGGAGTTCCCTTTTTTAATTTGATATCAAAATGACTTTTGCGATACTCCAGAGAATGTTTGTAGACAACCGCCTCCCCATTAACGTAAATGGACACCAGGTCGCCATCCTTCCTGCCGTGGTCCCAAAGGCTAATCCGGATCTCATCCGTGCTTACCTCCAGTTCCTTTCGGTAAGAAATACTACGCCCGTCAAATTCCATCCTCAATGGGACTTCCTCTTTTACCGCAACCGGTTCAGCCGGAACCTCCTCTTTTTCGACGGTTTCAACCGGGGGCGGTACCGGAATGGGTTTTGGTTTGGGAGCGGGAGGGGTAGTAGCCGCTACGGGTTGTTTTTCCTTCCTTGGGGCCTTTTTTATAGTAAAAAACGGAGTTGCAAACTTTGCCACCTGATAGCGATTTACCGGATTTTGCTCAATACCCATTACCCTGTAATTGTTGCCATTGGGCAAACCGCGGTCCAGACGTATACCGTCTTCGGCCTTGCTGTTATCATAAATACCCAGATCCTGGATCACCACATCGTCCTTGATCAGAAAAAAACGGATCTTCTTATGAGGATCTATATTCGTAGATTGCCATTTCAGGGAGACTTCGCTCGGAGCCATCCAGGTAACCCCGGCCTTGGGATAGGTTATTTTAATCGTAGATCGGTAAGCCAGGCGCTCTTTGACCCTTTTTTGGTTGAGCTTATCCATGGCCTTCTTGAAATCGCGATAGGCGGTTATGGAACTGAGACCGGCATTGGAACCCTCCAGTAATCCATACCATTCTTCCAACAGTGGAAGCGCATCTTTCCAGGCGATCTCACTGGGATACTTTTTTTCTATCTCCTTGATCTTGGAATATATCTTTTTAAGTGATTTTTTGTCTGCAGCGGCAGACTGGCCTAAATCATTAGAAACCAGCTTCAATGCATGATCCAGTTTATGGTAACCATAACGGTTTTCCAGAAAGGTAATGGCTTCTTCGTAGTTGAGCGAGTTGGTTTCCTTGAATTTAGCGGCGATCTCATAAGCTTTCTGATATTCCCTTAATCCGATATCTATAGTAGCCTTGGCTACCATAGTACTGGTTGGCGCCGGGTTTTCCACGGCCTGGTTCATCATTTTTATCAATAAAGCCTTGGGAATACTTTCCCTCATATCTTCAAACCCTATTTTGAAACAGTCGAAAGCCATTCCAGGCGATTCCAGGAGCACGTATTTCTCATCATTTGATACAAGGTTGTAACCAGTGCCATAGGTTGATAAGATGGAGTTCATAGCCTTTTCTTGCCAGGGCTCCGGCTTTTCTGCAATAATCTTCTTGCTCAGAGAAATGGGGTCATCTCCGGGACCTGTGATAAGTTTATCACTGTCCGCCAGGACGCCGCCAAAGGATGTTGTCACCGCTAAAAGCAGACTGAGCAATAGGTAGGTCTTTCGCATTGGTAAGGGTTTATAGTATATTGGGTTATGCTGTGTTTAACTTCTTGATCCTCATAGTATTTAACTGTAAACCGCCGTATTTATTATCCCTTTTGTCGAAAAGTGGGCCTAAATTCCTGCTCTTTGAACATGATATGCTTCAATTAATTGTTTTTCAGTGTTCTAACAGAGCAATTATGCGTAGTGGTGCCCCGCTGCCACCCTCAATCTTCATCGGAAGCGCCACGACCTGGAATCCGTATGCCGGAAGTTCTTCCAGATTAGTCAGGTTTTCAAAGGCCGGAATATTCTGCCCCAGCAAGATCACATGGCTCTCAAAATCCTCAGATTGCCCGTAATCTATGCTGGGCGTATCAATTCCTATGGCGTTAATGTTCCTTTCTTCTACCAGCCAGTTGGCCGCTTCGGTGGAAATGCCCGGAAAATGCAGTTTCTTTACAGCCGCTTCGCCGCGTTTTGCGGTACCAAGGTACTTTTCCTTGTCCGGGTAATATCTGCTATGACCGGTCTCCAGAAGCACGATCACACCCTGTGGAAGCTGCATATTGTTCTTAGTCTCCCAATCAATAAAATCTTCTTTGGTAATTAAATAATCTCTATTATTTAAAGCATTACTTGAAACATCTATTTTTACAGCCGGGCCTACCAGTTTCTCCAGCGGAACCTGATCTACGGATTGGCGGTTTTCGGCGAAATGTATAGGAGCGTCCAAATGTGTACCTCCATGTTCTGCGGTGGTAAAGTTGAAGGCAGAGTAGTAATATCCTTTGTCTGTATGCCCCTCAAAAACAGTATCCAATTCAAATTCCCTTGAGGTAACCCAATAAACAGTCTCATCTGAAAAGCTATGGGTCAGGTCCACGATCTTTGGAGGTACGGACAGTTTGGTTTTTTCCTCACCCGGGACTTTGTTCTCACTATTGCCATTTTTACAGGCTGCCAATATCACAAGTAGCGCAGTAGCAATTGCATTGAATCTTCTCATCTGATCTGAATTTTGATAGTTTTAAGTTGATATTTCCTCCTCACAAGTTTTAAACCTGTTATTGCGAAAGTTCCAGATTATCGATCACCAATGAATCCGGGCAATTGGAAACGGTTAGTTTACCGGACCCCGTTCGCAGTTCCGCTTCGATCACGTAGGTCTTACAGGGCTCAGCCTTAGTATCGCTAAGTCCAAAATCTATGTCTCCGTCAGACAAAAATCGCGCGATAACCGCGGAGTCCAGCACCTGGTCTTGCATCATTGCCTCAACGCTTCCGGAATAGCTGATTGGTTTGGACCTTAAGTCTTTAAGTACCCTGCAATTGGGCAAATAGCAGAATTCCGTGCCGGTTTGGTCTGATTTCTTTTTGAGGAATAATGTCAGGAATATAAGGCCAATGGACAGACCTACCAGATATAAGCCAATGCGTTTTAAAAGGGGCATACTTAAAATATAAGAAAATTGATATCGCTGAACTTCAGATCAAACCATTCTCCTACTGACTTGTTCGTGAGTATGCCATGGTACATATAAAGACCGTTGCGAAGGCCTCTGTCAAAACGCAAAGAATTCTCAAGGCCTCCTTCTTCCCCAATCTTTAGCAGATAGGGTGTGAAGATATTGCTTATAGAGACCGAAGAGGTCTTCGGGTATCTGGCTGGGATATTGGGAACTGCATAATGGATTACCCCGAATTTCTCCCTGGTGGGATTGTCATGGGTTGTTACTTCACTGGTCTCAAAACAACCTCCCATATCAATACTAACATCTATTACCAGCGAGCCTTTCTTCATGGATTCCACCATGGTCTGAGAGACCAGAACAGGACTTCGGTCCTTGCCTCGTACCGCACCAATGGCCACATCGCAACGCATCAGGGCTTTTGCCAGATTTTTTGGTTGCAGTGTAGAGGTATAAATGGTTTGGTTCAGGTTGGTCTGTATGTTTCTCAATTTGGTGATCGAATTATCGAATACCCGGATGTTGGCACCCAGCCCTAAGGCAGAGCGGGCGGCGAATTCCCCGACAGTTCCCGCACCAAGTATCACCACCTCTACCGGGGGTACACCACTGATATTCCCAAACATTAGTCCGTTACCGTGATTGGTAGCCGCCAGGAGTTCCGCTGCGATAAGTACAGACGAAATACCTGCTATCTCACTCAGGGAGCGGACCACAGGATATTTTCCATCTTCATCCCGAATGTATTCAAAGGCTACTGCAGTAATGCGTTTTTTGGCTAATTCTTCAAAATACGCCTTGGACTGGGTTTTGATCTGTAAGGCGGAGATCAAAGTAGCCTGAGGGTTCATCATTTTTAGTTCCGTCAGGGTAGGGGGTTCCACCTTCAATAAGAGCGGGCAGGAAAATACTTTTTTAGTGTCGTTGGTTATGGTAGCACCCGCGTTGGTGTAATCCAGGTCTGAAAATTTAGCCCCTGTGCCGGCTCCTGCCTCTATCAATACTTTGTGCCCGTGTGCTGTAATGGCATTCACTGCATCAGGTGTAAGGCAGATACGCTTTTCCTGGTATTGGTTTTCCTTTGGCAGCCCGATGTAAAGCTCACCTTTTTGCTTTAAGACTTCCAGGGTTTCTTCTTGTGGCAGCAGTTGCTGTTTGCTAAACGGGGAAGAAGGTTGGTCCATAGGCTGATATTCAGATCCCTTACCAAAGGGTTAACCTCAAAATTACAATTTTTTGCCGAAATTATATGGGCGATTGCCCTTCCTCAGCTTCATTATCCCCATAACAAAGAATCCCGCCATAAGCGGGATCCTGAATATTGTTATTTTAAATCTGGAATACCTAGAAAAGGCTTTTGAACGAATGCCGTAGTTGTTTTACCAGGTTGTCCATAACCCTGTTAGGCGTTTTTTGAGAAAGATCTTCTTCTGCCGAAGTCAGGGGTTCTTCCGGGATATTGATCCCGGCTTTCTTTAGCTCGTCCCGTTCCTTGTTCTTGTAGTACTGCAATTCAGCATCCATGGCCTCAAGGTCTATACCGTGAACGTGCTTGTCATACAGTTTGATCCTAACGAAATACACAAAAGGAATGATGACCATACATACTGGTAATAACCACAGTACATTTTTTACATCGATGAGTAAGTTGTCCGAGTACACCACCTCAAAGATCTGGAAGGCGTACATACAAATGGGGATAAGGAGAATGTGATACCACCAGTGCCTGCATGTAAAAAACCAGATAGTAAGGAGGTAAAGGGGGATGATCTTTCCAAGCAGCCACCAGAAATACGTATTCAGATCTGCAAATCCGTTTCGGTCTATTTCCAGTCCGAACAGACTGATAGTAGCGTCAGGGTCGGTTGGCAGATATTCATGCGCCTTGAACAGAAAAGGTGACGCAATTACCAAAAAGACAATGATTGTTTCAATAAATAATCGCCTGCGGGCTTTCCTACTTTTATCTTTTGCATTAGCCATAGGTCAATTGCTGATTTGGGGATTCTTAAAATTGCTAACGTGAATTACGAGGTATTATGATTGCCCACATAAGTTTTCTCCTACTTTTTAACTAAAATTCGATAAAGTTTCAAATTTCATCGACAAAATGGCACAAAAAAAATGGGGCGCTTCTAGAAACACCCCATACTATCTATATCTGAAGATAAATTCTTATCTATTTTCCTTTCTTATTGGAAGAGCGAACTTTAGATCTGTCAACCGCGTTTTTTACGGTAATTTTACTTCGATCCACGTTTTTAATTGTAATCTTACTTCGGTCTACGCCTTGTTCGTAAGCTTGATCATCCGCCGTGTCTGTTGTACACGATGCTGCCATTAAGATCAGGCATGTGCAAATGCCCGCGAGGAATTTCTTAGTGTTCATCGTAATAAGTTTTTAGTTAAAGATTTGTTAAACGTTTTCTAAAACAAAAGTAGGAAAAAATCTCCTAAATTCTGTCTTATAATCGGCAAAATAATGCACTTAATCGGAAAAAACAAGCTTTTGGTCGATTATTTGACCATTCGTCGAAATTTCTACAATAAAACAGCCGATTGAACGATGATGGCCGTTTTAACAAAACTTAAGATAGGCGAATTTCACGTGTGTTATCATCGATCACCTGGATGTAGACAGGGATGCAATTTTCGGGAAGAAGCGATGGAATTTTTTCAGGCCATTCAATAAAAATCCAGGCATCCTGACTGAAATAATCCTCTAACCCCAGATCCAGGGCCTCTTCTTCGCTTTCTATGCGATAGAAATCAAAATGGTACCCTAAAAGTCCACCCTCCGAATCCTCATATTCATTGACCAGTCCGAAGGTCGGACTCTGGGCCTCTGATCCTCCTAGTTCTTTAACGATCGCCTTTATAAGCGTAGTTTTTCCCGCCCCCATTTCGCCGTAAAAACAAAGTGCCCTGGCGGGAGCTGAACGGATGATTTCTTTAGCCGTATTTCTTATTTCCTCTAATGAAAATGTCATTTCCTGAACTGCCATATTTTGCCTTAATATTTTATGTCGTCTGATATCGCCTAAACTCGCAAACTTCGGGGTAAATATACTGCATTGACCTATGGCTGGAATAGATTTTTTTACAAATACATCCATTTCCTACAGTTCTATTTTTAAATAGCCTGCAATAGCTTGTCGAAATAAAAAAATTGATCTATTATTAAGTCCCGAAACTTACCAGACTTGTGAACCTGCCTGTGCGGGCTACATGTGGATTCTGCATAGGTGATTTCAAATACTTATGTCAGACCAGCAATGAATTCTATTAAAAACCTTGAGCGCCTTCAATTACTTCACTTTCTCATAAAAATGGAACAAACCGGTTCTCCTATGGAACTTGCCGATAAACTCAGGGTGGGCGAGCGGACGGCCTATCTTTTATTGGAACAACTCAAAGATTACAAGGCTAAAATAGCTTATGACAGAAGCCGTAAGACCTATTTTTATAAAAACGATTTTGAACTTGAAGTGAGCATTTCCGTAGCCGTAAGCAATGGCGGACAGATCACCCATCTCTTCGATGGAAGTTACTTTGTAAAAGGTTGATATGGTATAACTAAAAGCCTGAAAACCGGTAATCTTGTCTAATTTACCTTAATCGACAGGCATTTCATATTGCCAGGAAAACTTCAATATTACCTCGGTTCAAGTACTACAAAAGGAACGATCATTTCCTCCAGGGATACCCCTCCGTGCTGATAGGTGTTCCTGTAATAACTCACATAGTGATTGTAGTTGTTCGGGTAGGCAAAGAACATATCATTTTTAGCGAAAATAAAGGAGCTGCTTACATTAATACTCGGTAAGTGGATTTTTGATGGATCCTTGGCCTCCAGTACTTCCTTCTCTTCATAGGTCAGGCTTCGTCCAGTCTTATACCTTAGGTTTAAGCTGGTCTCCTTATCGCCGATCACCCGCGAAGGCTGCTTTACATTGATAGTTCCATGGTCTGTGGTAAGGATGAGTTTCATTCCCATGTTCTGTGCCTGCTGAATGATCTCCAGTAAAGGTGAATTCTTAAACCAGCTGAGGGTAAGAGATCGATATGCTTTATCGTTAGACGCCAGCTCTTTGATCACTTCCATTTCCGTTTTGGCATGAGAGAGCATGTCCACAAAATTGTAGACGATAACCGTGAGATCATTGTCTTTCTGCGATTTAAAATTCTGAGAGAGGGTTTTACCCTGTTTCAGGCTGCTGATCTTGTGGTATTCCCATCGGATGTCCATCCCCAATCTTTTGAGTTGTGCACCCAAAAACTTGTCCTCAAAGAGGTTTTTACCTCCTTCGTCCGTATCGTTCTTCCACCAATCAGGATGTCTTTTTTCCATGTCCAGAGGCGTAAGCCCGGAAAAGATCGCGTTTCTGGCGTACTGAGTGGCCGTTGGCAGTATACTGTAATAAGAGACTTCTTTCCTTTTCTTGTAAAATGGGCTAAGCGCGTCTTCAAAGGCAAACCACTGATCGTAGCGCAAATTGTCTATAACAACAAGCAGCGTAGGCGCCTCTCCCAGCTCTGTTTGCACCAGTTCACGGAACAGGGTATGGGACATCACCGGTCCTTCACCATTGTCGAACCAGTCGACATAGTTCCGATCGACAAACTTGCTGAACTGGCTATTGGCTTCAACCTTTTGGGATTCAAGGATCTCGAACATGCCGGAGTCTTCGATCTCCTCTAGTTGTAATTCCCAATAGATCAGCTTTTTGTAGAGTTCAGCCCATTCTTGCCAGGAGTTTACCATGGAAAGATCCATGGCGATCTTACGAAATTCCTGTTGGTAATTCGCGGTAGTCTTTTCGGAGACCAGTCTGGAATGGTCCAGGTTCTTTTTAAGGGAAAGTAATATCTGATTTGGATTGACAGGCTTGATAAGATAATCAGCGATCTTGGAGCCAATCGCCTCTTCCATAATATATTCTTCCTCACTTTTGGTGATCATGACAACTGGTAGGGAAGCATCCAATACCTTGATCTCAGTAAGGGTCTCAAGGCCGGTGATCCCTGGCATGTTTTCATCCAGAAAAACGATGTCAAACCGTGTTTTTCGTATCTCTTCCAAAGCGTCCTGCCCGCTTTTGCAGGTTACCACTTCGTAATTTTTGCCTTCCAGGAATAGGATATGGGGCTTTAGCAGGTCTATCTCATCATCTACCCACAGAATTGTGATCTTGTTCATTATCTTTGTCTACGTAAATAAGGTGATTTTGGTTAAGTCAAGTAAGCTCAAAATTTTCAACGATCCAATTTACGGATTTATTAGAATACCAGGCTCCCAAATTTTTCAACTTATAGAGCATTCCTATGTTCAAAGGCTGCGAAGAATTTCTCAGATGGGCCTTTCTTATTTGGTTTATCCGGGAGCCCATCATACCCGATTTCACCACGCCCTGGGCAGTATGCACCTAATGGAACTAGCGATTGGGGTGCTGCGGGACAAATCAATTCCCATATCAGAGGAAGAGGCCAACGGACTATTAAGCGCTATACTTTTGCACGATGTTGGCCATGGACCCTTTTCCCATGCCATGGAACACAGTATTGTTGACGGGATAGACCATGAAGATATCTCACTTCAATTTATGGAGGCTCTTGAAGAGGAGACGGATCTGGACCTGCGCCTCGCCATGCAGATCTTCAATGGTACCTACCCAAGGAAATTTATGAATCAATTGGTTTCCAGTCAGCTGGATATGGATCGTCTGGATTATCTGAAACGCGATAGTTTTTATACCGGCGTGGCTGAGGGTAACATTAATGCCGAGCGCCTGATCACCATGCTCAATGTGGTAAACGATGAACTGGTCGTTGAAGAAAAAGGCATTTATTCCGTGGAAAAATTCCTTATGGCCAGGCGTTTCATGTATTGGCAGGTGTACCTTCACAAAACCGGCATTGTCGCGGAGCAATTGCTGATCAAGATCCTGCAACGTGCCAAAGAGCTTTCAGCAGACGGCGAACAATTACCGGCAAGCAGTACCCTTTCATATTTTCTGAACAACCGTATTGACAGGGACAGGTTTGACAAGAACATACTGCATCGTTTCGCTCAGTTGGACGATATAGATGTGCTTGGGGCCATCAAGGCATGGCAACAACATTCGGATTTCGTGCTTTCAAATCTTTGCACACGCATACTGAACCGCCAATTGCTCAATATTAAGCTGCGGAACGAACCTATTTCAGAGAAGAAGATATCCAAACAATTTGATCGTTTCAAAAGTGAGAACAAGCTCAGCGACGAGGAAACGGCCTACTTTGTATTCTCAGGACAAATAGAAAATAAGGCCTATAACCAACAGGTACAGAATATCAATATTCTAAGAAGCAACGGTAAACTTACCGACGCCGCCCGCGCATCTGATCAGTTAAGTTTAAAAGCGCTTTCCAAAACGGTTACCAAGTACTATCTATGTTATCCAAAAAAACAAACTGAACAATAGGAATCGGACAGGGGTTTTGAAGCAGGAATTCTTATACGATCATTTGATGTCAGGGCTTTTTGTACTGAATTCTTCTCTAAATTTTACATGAATTCTATTACACAATTTTTCTTACTTTTGTGTCCATCAATCGAGGAACGCACTAATTTTTAAGTATTGGAATTTACAGCTAGTCAGATTGCCGGCATATTAGAGGGCGAAGTAGAAGGGAACCCAGAGATAGCTGTTCACAAATTGGCGAAGATCGAGGAAGGGGAAAAAGGCTCACTTACTTTTTTGGCCAATCCAAAGTACACTCCTTATATATATAGCACCGAGGCTTCAATAACAATAGTCAATAAGGATTTTGTTCCTGAACAGACCTTGTCTACGACCCTCATTAAGGTTGATGACGCTTATAAATCATTCTCCAAACTCCTGGAATACTACAACCAGGTTAAAAACAATAAAACTGGTATAGAAGAACCGGTTTTTATGTCGGATTCGGCGATTCACGGAAGTGATTTCTATATGGGAGCCTTTTCCTATTTGGGCAACGATGTGACCATAGGTGATAATGTAAAGATCTATCCGAATGTATACGTTGGAGACAATGTAATTATAGGGAATGATGTGGTGGTTTTTGCAGGCGCAAAGATCTATTCCGAATCGGTAATAGGGAATGGTTGTGTGATCCATAGCGGGGCAATAATCGGTGCAGACGGTTTTGGCTTCACCCCTAACAGTAATGGGGAATATACCAAAGTGCCTCAGACCGGAAACGTGATCCTTGAAGATCATGTGGATGTCGGGGCCGGGACTACCATAGACCGTGCGACCTTGGGGTCTACCATATTGAGAAGAGGGGTAAAACTGGATAACCAGATACAGATAGCCCATAATGTGGAGATCGGGGAGCATACGGCCATCGCCGCCCAAACTGGCATTGCCGGATCTACAAAGATCGGCAGGCACTGTATGATAGGCGGTCAGGTGGGAATTGTGGGACATATTACCATAGGAGACAGGGTAAAGATCCAGGCCCAGTCCGGTATTGGCAGAAATGTAAAGGACGATGAAGTACTACAAGGTTCTCCGGCCTTAAACTACGGAGACTACAACAAATCCTATGTTCACTTCAAAAACTTACCAAAACTGGTGAACAGGGTAGAAGAGATCGAAAAACAGAGCAAAAGGGAGCAAAAAGCAACATGAAACAGCGGACCATAGCCAAAGAAGTTACACTTACAGGCGTAGGATTACATACGGGCGAAAAGGTAACTATGAAATTTGTGCCAGCGCCAGAAAATCACGGTTATGCCTTCAAAAGGGTAGACCTTGAAGGGGAACCCATCATTGAGGCCAACGCCAATTTCGTAATAAACACTCAGAGGGGAACGAATCTGGAAAAGCGCGGCGTGAAGATCCAGACATCGGAACACGTTCTGGCCGCCTTGGTCGGAATGGAGATCGATAATGTCATGATCGAACTGGATTCCCCGGAACCTCCAATCATGGACGGTTCTTCCAAATACTTCGTTGAAGCACTGGAAAAAGCGGGGATCGTAGAACAGGGAGCGGAGCGTGAAGAGTATGTGGTAAAAGACGTGATCACCTATAAGGATGAAGCCAGTGGAAGCGATATTACGGTGATCCCTTCGGACGAATACCAGGTAACCACTATGGTGGATTTCGGGACTAAAGTACTGGGGACTCAAAACGCCACCCTGGAACATATCTCGGATTTCAAGACGGAAATTGCCGAAGCCCGGACTTTTAGCTTTCTTCATGAGTTAGAAATGCTTTTGGAAAATGGCTTGATCAAAGGAGGAGACCTGAACAACGCCATTGTTTATGTGGACAAAGAGATCTCTGAATCCACAATGAAAAAACTGGAAAAGGCATTTAAGAAAGAAAAGCTTTCTGTGAAGCCCAATGGAATACTGGACAACCTTACCCTGCACCAGCCAAATGAGGCGGCAAGGCATAAACTGCTTGACGTAATCGGCGACCTGGCCTTGGCTGGAACCCGAATTCGTGGCAAAGTAATCGCGAATAAACCCGGGCACTATGTAAACACCCAGTTTGCCAAAAAGCTGTCGAAGATCATCAAACTTGAAAAGCGGAACAAGGTTCCCAAGTACGATCTTGACAAGGAACCGCTTATGGATGTGACCAAGATCATGCAGATGCTGCCGCACAGGCCACCTTTCCTCCTGGTGGATAAGATCCTGGAGCTTTCAGATTCGCATGTGGTTGGTTTAAAGAACATTACCATGAACGAGCCTTTCTTTGTAGGGCATTTTCCCGGAGCGCCTGTTATGCCTGGTGTCTTACAGGTAGAGGCAATGGCCCAGACCGGAGGTATCCTGGTTCTAAGCACGGTTCCTGATCCGGAGAACTATCTGACCTTTTTTATGAAGATAGACAATGTAAAGTTCAAACAGCAGGTTGGGCCCGGTGATACCCTGATATTCAAATGCGACCTTATCTCACCTATACGCAGGGGGATCTGTCATATGCAGGCATATGCCTACGCAAACGGCAAACTGGCCTCAGAGGCGGAATTGATGGCGCAGATCGTAAAAACAAAAGGAAATTAGTATGAATCAGCCTCTGGCTTACGTCCATCCCGGAGCAAAGATCGCCAAGAACGTTGTAATCGAGCCTTTCTCAACCATTCACAATAATGTACGTATAGGGGAAGGCACCTGGATAGGATCCAACGTGACCATCATGGAGGGCGCGCGTATTGGAAAAAACTGCAATATATTTCCCGGAGCCGTAATCTCTGCTCCGCCGCAGGACCTGAAATACAAAGGTGAGGAGACCGTCGTAGAGATCGGGAATAACACTACCATTCGCGAGTGTGCAACCATCCACAAGGGTACTTCCGACCGCATGAAAACGGTAATTGGTAAGAACTGCCTCATCATGGCTTACTGTCATGTGGCTCACGATTGCATAGTAGGCAATAATTGTATCTTTTCAAACAATTCAACCCTGGCCGGCCATGTGACCATAGGGGATTTTGTGATTCTGGCCGGAATGGTCGCCGTACACCAATTTGTGGCCATCGGAAATCACGCTTTCGTCACTGGGGGTTCCCTGGTACGTAAAGATGTGCCTCCCTACGTGAAAGGAGCCAGAGAACCGCTGTCTTACGTCGGGATAAACTCCGTAGGTCTCCGCAGACGTGGTTTTGATTCAGATAAGATCAGAGAGATACAGAATATATATCGTATCCTTTACCAAAAAAGTTATAACAATACCCAGGCGGCCCAGATCATCGAAGCAGAGATGGAAGCCACTCCGGAGCGTGATGAGATCCTTCAGTTTATCAAGGATTCACAAAGGGGGATCATGAAAGGGTATTTCAGCACCAATTGATTTATGGCAAATACTTCAGACATCAGAAAAGGCTTGTGTATCAAACACAACAATGACATTTATAAGATAGTAGAGTTCCTGCATGTGAAACCGGGAAAAGGTCCTGCATTTGTGCGAACTAAATTAAAAAGTCTTACTAGCGGTAAGGTACTGGATAATACCTTTTCTGCCGGGCATAAAATTGACGATGTCCGCGTAGAAACCCGTTCCTACCAGTTTTTGTATTCGGAAGGACAAACCTACCACTTTATGAATACGGACGATTACAACCAGATCTCCCTTCAGGAAAGTGCCCTGGACGCCCCGGGACTTTTGAAAGAGGGAGAGGTAGTTACCATCATATTCAACACGGAAGATAGTTTGCCACTTTCTGTGGATATGCCAGCCAGTGTGGTCCTGGAGGTAACGCATACAGAACCCGGAGTTAAAGGAAACACGGCAACCAACGCTACCAAACCGGCGACGGTAGAAACAGGGGCCAAGGTCAATGTACCGCTTTTTATCAATGAAGGGGATAAGATCAAAATAGATACGGAAAAAGGCTCGTATATGGAACGGGCGAAAGAATAATAACCTTTATAACAGCACGAAAAGCCAATGAAATTCCCCAGACCGCAAACACTTCAGGAAATTGCCGGTATTATTAATTGTACGTATGTAGGCGAAGCGGATTTTGAAGTATTGGGGATGAACGAGATACATGTTGTAACTCCGGGAGACATTGTCTTTGTGGATCATCCCAAATATTACGACAAGGCCCTAAATTCTGCAGCTACCATTATTCTGATCAATAAAGAGGTGAGCTGTCCGGATGGAAAGGCGCTTTTGGTTTCCGATGACCCGTTTAGGGATTTTAACCTGCTCACAAATCACTTCAGGCCATTTCAGCCTTCGTCTGCTTCGATTTCGGAATCTGCTGAGATCGGAGAAGGAACTATCATTCAGCCCAATGCGTTTATTGGTAATAATGTGGTGATTGGCAAGAACTGCCAGATCCATCCCAATGTTGTCATTTACGATAATGCCGTAATAGGTAACAATGTGATTATTCACGCCGGAGCTGTACTTGGAGCTGATGCTTTTTACTTCCAGAAACGGGCCCACGGTTTTGATAAGCTGTTGTCCGGAGGCAGGGTTGTTGTTGAGGATGATGTGGAAATTGGTGCCCTTTGCAGTATAGATAAGGGAGTTACCGGAGATACCAGTATAGGACGAGGGAGTAAATTGGATGATCAGGTACAGGTAGGTCATGATACCGCAATAGGGGAGCGATGCCTTATCGCGGCTCAGACCGGGATCGCCGGTTGTGTGGTGATCGAAGACGATGTGACCATTTGGGGGCAGGTAGGCATCATCAGCGCGATTACGATCGGCAAAAATGCGGTTATTCTGGCGCAAAGCGGAATTTCCAAATCCCTTGAAGGCGGGAAAACTTATTTAGGCAGTCCTGCGGAGGAAGCCCGTGAAAAATTTAAACAAATGGCTAACGTAAAACGGATACCAGATATCCTGAACCAAATACAGAAACAATAGCGACAAGAATGCTTTTCTAATCCTAGTTAAACGCATATTTTTGTCACGCTTAATTCATAAACCAATCAAGAATGAGTGTTTTAGTCAATAAGAACTCTAAGATAATTGTCCAGGGTTTTACCGGTAGCGAAGGAACTTTCCACGCCGAGCAGATGATCGAATACGGGACCAATATTGTCGGGGGGGTTACCCCGGGTAAAGGCGGTCAGGAACATCTGGGAAAACCTGTATTTAACACCGTGGAAGAAGCTGTACAGGAAGTGGGAGCGGATACCACCATTATTTTCGTTCCGCCGGCATTCGCGGCTGATGCCATTATGGAGGCTGCAAGTGCAGGGATCAAAGTGATCATTACGATTACAGAAGGAATTCCTGTGGCTGATATGGTAAAAGCCTACAACTATATTCAAAACAAGGATTGTCGTTTGGTCGGGCCGAATTGTCCGGGTGTCATCACCCCGGATGAAGCCAAAGTTGGCATCATGCCTGGTTTTGTATTCAAAAAAGGCAATGTTGGCGTGGTATCAAAATCCGGAACATTGACCTACGAGGCCGCGGATCAGGTGGTACGCCAGGGACTTGGGATCACAACCGCCATTGGAATTGGGGGAGACCCAATTATTGGCACTACAACCAAAGAGGCTGTGGAATTGCTTATAAATGATCCGGAAACTTCCTGTGTAGTAATGATTGGAGAGATCGGTGGTCAGTTGGAAGCCGATGCTGCAAAATGGTACAAGGAAAGCGGCAGCAAAAAGCCCATTGTCGGCTTTATTGCCGGTGAGACTGCTCCTGCAGGAAGGACCATGGGGCACGCGGGTGCCATAGTAGGGGGAAGCGACGATACTGCTCAGGCTAAAAAACGTATTATGCGCGAATGTGGTATCCATGTAGTGGACTCGCCCGCGGAGATCGGTAAAAAAGTAAAAGAAGTGGTCGGCTAAACAATAGTTAATTCTATGATAAAATCCCGCTCAACCCGGGATTTTTTTTCGCCTTTATCTGAAACAACACTTATATTTGGATTACCGCCAAATAATAAAAACCAATAAAAACATAGGAATGAAGCTTTTAGAAGGAAAAAATGTAATCATAACCGGAGCTAGCCGGGGTATTGGAAAGGGCATCGCGGAGATCTTTGCTGATCAAGGAGCTAATGTTGCCTTTACCTACAGTTCAAGCGAAGGTCCGGCCCTGGAACTTGAAAAAGAGCTAACGTCAAAAGGGGTCAAGGCAAAAGCCTATAAAAGCAATGCGGCCAGCTTCGAAGAAGCAGAGGCACTGATCGCTCAGGTACTGGAAGAATTCGAAGGGATTGATGTTCTCATAAACAATGCGGGAATCACTAAAGATAATCTATTGATGAGAATGTCTGAATCTGATTTTGACGCGGTTATAGAAATTAATCTAAAGTCTATATTCAATATGACCAAAGCGGTTCAGCGAACGATGCTGAAGCAGCGAAAAGGGTCCATAATCAATATGAGCAGTGTGGTTGGGGTTAAGGGCAATGCCGGACAGGCCAATTATGCCGCGTCCAAAGCCGGAATGATAGGCTTTACAAAATCTGTGGCCCTGGAACTCGGTTCAAGAAATATACGTTGTAACGCCATAGCTCCTGGTTTTATTGAAACTGAAATGACCGCGCAACTGGACGAAAAGGTCGTTCAGGGATGGAGAGATGCAATTCCTCTAAAGCGTGGAGGGACTCCTGAAGACGTGGCCAACGCATGTCTTTTCCTTGCATCTGACCTGTCCGCATACGTTACTGGTCAGGTTCTGAATGTTGATGGAGGAATGCTAACCTAATACTGTCACTATGTTATTTGTAACCACCGAAGATATCCCTGGTAAAGAGATCACAGCGACTCTTGGAACCGTAAGAGGAAGTACGGTAAGAGCCAGAAATATAGGGCGGGATATGTTTGCGGGCCTGAAAAACCTGGTTGGAGGTGAAATATCAGAGTATACCCAATTATTGGCGGATGCCAGGGAACAGGCGATCAATCGCATGTTGGCAGATGCCCAACGCCTCGGCGCGGATGCAGTGGTAAACGTGCGGTTCAACACTTCTCAGGTAATGCAGGGCGCAGCGGAAATGTTGGCCTATGGCACTGCGGTTAAGTTGAAATAGCATTTGAAAACGGTATTCTTTTGCTGCCTTCTGATCCTGGCTGCGGTGATATTGCGGCTAATGTATGCTGTGGTCAGACGGATAATAGAAAAAATGAATGAAGATTTTGAGAAGCGAGATTATTAATTGATGCAGACCGGAACCTTGTTACTGATTATTCTTGCCGGCCTCATCGCCCTTGCCATTGCATGGTTTCAATATTTCTATAGACCGCGAACTGGCGGAAAATTCTACCTGATATTGGCTTTTTTGAGGTTCCTGGCCGTCTTTGGTGTGCTGTTGTTGCTTATTAACCCCAGTATTGTCAAAACCGTCTATAATCTTGAGAAAACAGATCTGGTTGTCTTACTGGACAACAGCTCTTCTGTGAACAGTACCAATGCGAACTCGGAGATTGCTGAGATCTCCAGGAGATTTGGTCAAAGCAGAGAGCTATCCGACCGATTTAATCTCAATGTTCACAGTTTTGGAACCAGCCTGAATTCCCGTGACAGCCTTTCTTTCGATGAGAAAATAACCAACATAAGCAAGACCCTTGGAGGGGTAGAAGATGTGTATGGCCGAAACAATACCACGGTAGTGCTGGCAACCGACGGCAATCAGACCTATGGACCGGATTATGAGTTTTACGGTAGAAACGGTACGCTCCCGATCTATCCCGTGGTGGTGGGAGACACAACCCGTTTTGAGGATCTACGGATCGATAAGGTCAATACGAATCGCTACGCTTTTCTTAAGAACAAGTTTCCGATCGAGGTTTTCACATCCTACCAGGGAGAACGAAAGGCTTCCGCTCTGTTAACCATAAGTATGGAAGGTCAACAATTGTATCGTGAAAGGCTTGACTTTTCCCCTGATCAAAAAAGCCATTTGAGCAATGCGTTGATCGAGGCCAGTGCAGTGGGCACCAAAAACATTAGCGTTGCCTTACAGCCATTGGAAAATGAAAGGAATAAGTTGAACAATCGCAGGGTGGCGGTAGTTGAAATCGTGGATGAAAAGACAGAAGTGGTAATAGTTTCATCCATTCCACATCCGGATATCGGTGCCCTGAGTAAAGCCATAACAAGTAATGAGCAACGTTCCGTAACGGTTAGAAAACCAGATGTATCCTTAAGTGAACTGGAGGAGGCCGATCTTTTTATACTTTTTCAACCCAATGCCTCTTTCAGACGGATCTACGATTTTATCTCGAAGAAAGCCGTCAATACCTGGACCATAACCGGGCCGAAGACAGATTGGGGCTTCCTGAACGGTATGGGGGGCGGCTATGAAAAGAATAGCTATCAGCAGGACGAAGAGGTTACTGCCGTAGTGAACTCCGGGTTTAGTTTTTTTGATATAAGCGATTTTTCAGTGGAAGACTTTCCTCCATTGGAAACTTCCCTTGGAGAAGTACTCATCACCAGACCCTATGAAACCCTTTTGGGTCAGGTGATCAAAGGGGTGGAGATCAACGAACCGCTTTTGGCTATTCTCAGTTCGGGACAGCAAAAGCAGGCGGTGCTGTTTGGGGAGCATATATGGAAATGGCGTATGCAAAGCTATCGCAATGAAGGCAGTTTTGAGAATTTCGATCAACTGATCGGAAAACTACTTCGCTACCTCACTGCCACTAAACCCAATAGCAGATTGTCCCTGGAATACAGCAACAGTTATGCCTCCGGTTCCGGGGGAGCCCTGTTCACAGCCACCTACTTTGATGAGGCCTTTATCTTTGACCCTAATGCGACCATAAGTCTGAGGGTAAAACAAAAAGAGGACACCAGCCTCAACGAGATTCCCATGCTTTTAAAAAAAGGGTATTACGAGGCAGATCTAAGTGCGCTCCCTGCAGGGGAATACCAGTTTACTGTTATGGTCAGCGATTCAGAGGTCACCAGATCCGGTCAATTTCGCATTTTGGATTTCGACGTGGAACAGCAACTGCTCTCAAGTGATTACAGAAAACTGGAGAGGCTTTCCAAAGCTTCTGGTGGAGCACTGTATTTTGCGGATCAACTGGGAGCCCTGATGGACGATCTACAGCAAAACGATAGGTTCGCCCCGATCCGTAAAAGCGACCAAAATGTCGTATCTTTGATCGATTTTCGTATACTCCTCGGGATCATAGTTCTGGCACTTGCAGCGGAATGGTTACTGAGGAAATACAACGGACTAATTTAAAACTATGTAAAATGGACAGATTACCTAAAATAGCACTTCCGGTGGTATTTGTAATTATTCTAGCGGTCATATTTCTTTTCAGATCGTTTATCAATATCGGCGCGGGAGAGGCCGGAGTGCTTTGGAAGCGTTTCGGTGGAGGAGTAGTTGTGGATGAACCTCCATTGAGCGAAGGGTTTCATATTGTGGCGCCCTGGAACAAAGTTTATATCTACGAAGTAAGGCAGCAGGAAGTATTTGAAAAAATGAAAGTACTTTCCAGCAACGGTTTGGATATTCAACTGGATGCCTCCGCCTGGTTTCAGCCTAAAAACGAGTTTCTGGGTAAATTACACAAGGAAAAGAGTGAACAATACAAAGAGCGGATACTGCTACCGGCCATTCGTTCGGCCGCCAGAAGTGTCGTGGGAAGATATACTCCGGAACAACTGTATTCCAGTAAGCGGGATGCCATACAGGCAGAGATCTATGAGGAAACCAAAAAGATCGTGGACGATCAATACATTCAATTGAATGAGGTGCTGGTTCGGGACGTTACCCTGCCACCCACTATCAAGGATGCTATCGAGAGAAAGCTCAAACAGGAACAGGAATCCCTGGAATATGAGTTCCGTCTGGTAACCGCTGAAAAAGAGGCTCAGAGACAACGGATTGAAGCCCAGGGTAAGGCAGACGCGAACAAGATACTGAGCGCGTCCCTAACGGATAAGATCCTTCAGGATAAGGGAATTGAAGCCACTCTTAAACTATCGGAATCTCCCAACTCCAAAGTGGTTGTAGTAGGTTCCAGCGGAGATGGTCTTCCCCTGATACTCGGAAACAATTAAGGCGAAAAATTTTTTTGGATTCAAAATAAGTCCTACTTTTACGGCCTAATGAGAAATAACAATACACATCATCATTTTTGCACTGGCGCTCGGGCGAGGTAGAAATGTATTGCTGTATTCCAAGAATATATTTAACCCGTTTGAGCAATCAAGCGGGTTTTTTTATTTGAAATTTAAAGCTTAGCAAAAGCGGAAAATGCAATTTTAAAGGATATGGATAATATCAAAATAGCCATACAAAAAAGCGGCAGGCTCAACGAAGATTCTCTGAAGATATTGAAAGACTGCGGGATCGGCATTGACAATGGCAGGGATCAATTAAAGGCATCCTCCCGTAACTTCCCACTGGAGGTCTTTTACCTGCGCAATGGGGACATCCCCCAATACCTCAGGGATGGGGTAGTGGATATCGCCATAATCGGGGAGAATGTGCTGATTGAAAAAGGGGAGGATATCCAGGTAGCCGAAAAACTGGGGTTTTCAAAATGCCGGGTATCCCTGGCGGTTCCCAAAGCTTATGAATACAATTCCATAGAAGATCTCCGTGGCAAACGCATAGCCACTTCCTATCCCAATACGGTAAAGAATTATCTGAGCAAAAGTGGAATTACAGCGGATTTGCATATTATCAACGGATCCGTAGAAATCGCCCCGAATATTGGCCTTGCTGATGCCATCTGTGATATCGTATCCAGCGGTAGCACACTTTTTAAGAATAATCTGAAGGAGGTGGAGGTGATGTTAAGCAGCGAGGCGGTATTGGCCGTTTCTCCTAAGATCCAACAACAACAGCAGGAAATTCTCACCAAATTATTGTTTAGGATACGTTCTGTACTTACAGCCCGTCAGTCTAAATACGTATTGATGAATGCACCAAATGACAGCCTGGATCAGATTATCAAAATACTCCCGGGAATGCGTAGTCCTACCGTTTTACCGCTGGCTGAGGCAGGTTGGAGCAGTGTACACACGGTAATAAACAAGGACAAGTTCTGGGAGGTTTTGGATGAATTGCGAAACGCGGGCGCAGAAGGTATTTTGGTATGCCCTATTGAAAAAATGGTACTATGAAAAAGTTCATCAAACCACAGCGATCCGAATGGGAAGATATCCTGAAACGTCCGTTGAAGGAGATGAGGGATATTGAAACAGTAGTTGACAGCGTTTTTTCCCGTGTTCAAAAGGAGGGCGACGCCGCAGTGGCTGAATATACCTTAAAATTTGACGGGGTTAGCCTCACCGATTTTAGGGTAAGTCCTGAGGAATTTGAACAGGCGGAAAGTTCGATTTCAGAGGAGTTAAAAGAGGCTATCAATAAGGCAAAAGAAAACATTGAAAAATTCCATAAAGCACAAAGGACAGCCAGGGTAGAGGTGGAGACTACAAGGGGTGTTTTATGCTGGCAGGAAAAACGAGCTATTCAAAAGGTAGGCTTGTATATTCCGGGGGGTACGGCACCGCTCTTCTCTACTATATTGATGTTAGCCGTTCCGGCAGCTATCGCCGGTTGTGAAGAGGTGGTTTTGTGTTCACCTCCCGATAGTTCAGGAGCGATACACCCGGCAATTCTCTACACGGCCCAGCTCTGTGGTTTAGAAAAAGTCTTTAAGATTGGAGGGATTCAGTCAGTCGCGGCTATGACCTTTGGTACGGAACAGATCCCGGCGGTTTATAAGATCTTTGGGCCCGGAAACCAGTATGTGACTGCGGCCAAACAATTGGCAACCAGATATGGAGTGGCCATAGATATGCCTGCTGGCCCCAGCGAACTCCTGGTCGTGGCCGATGGATCAGCCAACGCGACCTTTGTGGCTTCAGATCTGCTTAGCCAGGCAGAACACGGAGAAGACAGCCAGGTCATTTTGCTCACTACCTCCACAGCCCTGCTCGAGGCTGTTGAGACTGAGATCGTTGAACAACTCCAACTGCTACCGAGGAAGGAAATTGCGGAAAAGGCCATAGGCAATAGCAGAATGATCTATGTAGAAGATGATAAGACCGCTCTGGATCTTATCAATGAATACGGGCCGGAACACTTTATTGTCTGTACAAAGAATGAAGGCTATTATGCGGATAATGTACGCAACGCGGGATCCGTCTTCCTGGGGAATTATACCCCGGAAAGCGCTGGGGATTACGCCTCGGGGACCAACCATACCTTGCCGACGAATGGCTATGCCAAACAGTATAGCGGTGTCAATCTGGACAGTTTTACCAAGAGCATTACTTTTCAGAAGATCAGTGAAGAGGGAATTCAGGGCATTGGCCCTTCAATTGAGGTAATGGCAGAGGCAGAAGGTCTGAGGGCCCACAGGAATGCGGTTACCCTAAGGCTCAATAGCCTTTAATAAAAGATTCGCATTAATCGCGATACAGCAAATGAAAAAAGACTTTAACATAAACGATCTGGTCAGGGAGAATGTAAGACGCTTAAAACCTTATTCCTCAGCCAGGGACGATTTTAAGGCCGAGAGCGATAAAGAAATGGTTTTCCTCGATGCCAATGAAAATCCCTTTGAAACAGGTATCAATCGTTATCCCGATCCCAGATCATCTGATATCAGAAAAGCACTGGCCTCTTTCCGTGGAGTGGAAGAATCCCAGGTCATGGTAGGCAATGGAAGTGATGAAGTGCTCGACCTTCTTTTCAGAGCATTTTGTGAACCCAATGTAGACAATTGCCTCACCATGCCTCCAACTTATGGTATGTATGGCGTTCTTGCAGGCATTAATGCCATAGAGAACCGAAAGGTTGAACTGAATGAGGATTTTCAGCCCAGGGTAAATGCGGTTTTAGAGGCTCAGGACAGTTATTCCAAACTGCTTTTCCTCTGTTCTCCCAACAACCCTACAGGAAATTGTTTTAGTGCGGACCTCATTCGGGAGTTGCTGGAAGGATTTCCCGGTCTTGTGGTCATAGATGAAGCCTATATCGACTTTTCAACTCAGGAAAGCTGGACAAAGCAATTGAGTAATTATTCTAATCTGGTGGTTACTCAAACACTTTCCAAGGCTTACGGAATGGCAGGGGTTCGCATGGGAATTGTTTATGCCAGCTCGGAGATCATTGCGGTTCTGGATAAGATCAAACCTCCGTATAATGTCAATACCCTGACACAGTCCAGAGTGAATGAACGTTTGCGAAACAAAAGCATTGTAGCCAATGAAATTATCTCAATTTTAAGTGAAAAGAAAAAACTATCTAAAGCGTTACTTGAAATAGGTTTTATCTCCTCAATTTATCCTTCGGATGCTAATTTTCTCCTGATTAAGGTGGATGATGCGGATAGGCGCTACCGCGAAATGATAGATAGAGGCCTGGTGGTTCGGAACAGGAGTTCTCAACCGCTTTGTGAGAACACCCTGAGGATAACAATAGGAACGCCCGAAGAAAATAAAAAATTAATCACCACTTGTAAAGCAATGGAAACATGGGACGCAAAGTACTCTTTATAGACAGAGACGGAACCATCATTACCGAAACCAAAGACGAACAGATAGATGCCTTTGAGAAGTTGGTTTTTTATCCAAAGGTTTTTAGCTATCTGAGTCGGATTGCAAAAGAACTGGATTTTGAGTTGGTCATGATTACCAATCAGGATGGCCTGGGAACCGATGTTTTCCCGGAGGAGAGTTTTTGGCCGGTTCACAACTTTGTACTGGAAACCTTTGCCGCTGAGGGTATAGTTTTCGATGAAGTATTTATCGATCGTACTTTCCCGGAAGAGAATGCAGCTAGCAGGAAACCTGGTACGGCCATGCTTGGGTCCTACTTTTCCGATTCTTATGACCTGGAGAACTCCTTTGTTATCGGGGATCGCCTTACGGACATGGAACTGGCAAAGAACCTGGGTTCCAAAGGTATTTTTATTAATGACAATACGCAGTTGGGTACAGACGAAATTACAGTGAAACGAGATGAACTCGATTCCTATATCGCTTTGGAAAGCAATGACTGGGAGAAGATCTACGAATTCCTCAAATTACCGACCCGGACCACAGCCGTCAAACGTACAACCAAAGAAACGGACATTGCTATTTCATTAACGCTGGACGGTACTGGCAAAAGTGATATACAGACAGGCCTGGCCTTTTTTGATCATATGCTGGATCAACTGGCAAGACATGGGCAAATGGATCTCGAGATCCGTGTACAAGGAGATCTTGAAGTGGATGAACACCACACTATTGAAGACACGGCGATCACGCTCGGCGAGGCATTCAGCAAGGCATTGGGTAACAAACTCGGCATTGAACGCTACGGGTTCAGTTTACCGATGGACGATTGTCTGGCCCAGGTAGCCATAGATTTTGGCGGGCGGAATTGGCTGGTCTGGGAAGCGGATTTCAAACGGGAAAAGATTGGGGATATGCCTACAGAAATGTTCTATCATTTCTTCAAATCCTTTACGGACGGTGCAAAAGCCAATTTGAACGTAAAAGTAGAGGGCACCAATGAACATCATAAAATTGAAGCGATTTTCAAAGCCTTCGCAAAAGCCATTAAGATGGCAGTGAAAAGAGACGTTGAGAAAATGGTCCTGCCCAGCACCAAAGGAGTGTTGTGATTTACGATATACGATATACGATATGCGATATGCGATATGCGATATACGATATGCGATATACGATATGCGATATGCGATATGCGATATGCGATATGCGATATACGATATGCGATATGCGATATGCGATATGCGATATGCGATATGCGATATACGATTTGCGATATAAGATATACGAATTAGTATTCAACTGAAGTATTGAAAGATGAAGGCGATTATTGAAAAGAGAACACAAGAGTTGGCAATTGAATGTTGGAGGTTTTGTGCAAGACTGCCGAATTCAAGGGAATACAATAATTATGTAAATCAATTGCTTAAAAGTTCCAGTTCAGTTGGAGCAAATTACAGAGCTGCTCAGAGGGCCAAGTCTACGGCCGACTTTGTCAATAAGCTAAAAATTGTTGAAGAAGAGGCCGATGAAACGCTATACTGGCTGGAGATTTTTAAGAAAATAGCCGATGGGCATCAAAAGGAGATTCAAAGATTGTACAAAGAAGCAAACGAGATTTTAGCAATTGTCGTCGCTTCAATAAAAACAGCAAAAAGTAAACTATAAATTCTAATATCTAACATCTAATATCTAACCTAACATCTAATATCTAACATCTAACATCTAACATCTAATATCTAACATCTAATATCTAACATCTAATATCTAACATCTAACATCTAACATCTAACATCTAACATCTAATATCTAACATCTAATATCTAACATCTAATATCTAACATCTAATATCTAACATCTAATATCTAACATCTAATATCTAATATCTAATATCTAACATCTAATATCTAATATCTAACGTCTAATATCTAATATCTAATATCTAACATCTAATATCTAACATCTAATATCTAACGTCTAATATCCAACCGTCTAACAATCCAAAAATCCAACAGTCTAACCATCTAACACTCAACAATCCAAAATGAAAATCGTTATCATAGATTACGGAGCCGGAAACATTCAAAGTATCAGGTTCGCCCTTGCCAGATTGGGCTATGATGCTGTTCTCAGCCATAGTGCCGAGGAGATCCGCCAGGCGGATAAGGTCATATTTCCAGGGGTGGGAGAAGCCAGTAGTGCTATGCAAAAACTAAGGTCCAGTGGTTTGGACTCCCTTATACCTGATCTAAAACAGCCAGTACTGGGCATTTGCCTTGGGATGCAACTCATGTGCAATTTTTCGGAAGAAGGAAATACCGATGGTTTGGGCATCTTTGACGTGAATGTGGTCAGGTTCAACGGGAATGTTAAAGTACCTCAGATAGGATGGAACCAGATAAGCAGCCTGAAGACGGAACTTTTTCGTGACATCCCGGAGCAGCAGTATATCTACCTTGTACACAGTTATTACGCTCCCTTGTGCCAGGATACCATTGCTGAATCAGACTATTCACTCCGTTATAGTGCAGCCTTGGGAAAAGACAACTTTTATGGGACCCAGTTTCACCCGGAGAAAAGTAGTACTGTGGGCGCGGAGATATTGAAGAACTTTATAGAAAGAACCTGAGCATGAGCATGAGAATTTCTACGGACAAGAGTGAATTAGACCTGGATGTAATCCATGAATACATCAGTAACCAGTCTTACTGGGGCAGGGGAAGGACTGTGGAGCAGGTACAGAGAACCGTTGATAATTCACTTTGTTTTGGAGGATATGTTGAAGGGAAACAGGTATGTTTTGGCCGGGTAGTAACAGACAAAACGGTCTTTGCGTATTTAATGGATATTATAGTGTTTGATCCCTTCCAGGGCCGGGGTTATGGCAAGGAACTCCTTCGATACATCATGGAGCACGATGCGATCAGGAATGCGTCTACGGTTGCGCTCAAAACCAAAGACGCACATGGCTTTTACGAAGCATATGGGTTTAAGAGCATAGGAGATTCCAGCTTGTGGATGGCCAGGGACACCCTGTCCTTATTATAAAACGAATATGAGAATAATACCGGCGATAGACATCATAGAAGGTAAGTGCGTAAGGCTTTCCAAAGGGGATTACAGTACCAAAAAGGTTTACAATGAGAACCCTCTGGAGGTTGCCAAGGCTTACGAAGCCCATGGTATCACATACCTGCACCTGGTTGACCTTGACGGTGCAAAATCCCGGCATATCGTAAACCATAAAATTCTGGAAGCGATTAGCCAAAAAACCAATCTCAAGGTCGATTTTGGCGGAGGCCTCAAATCTGACGAAGACCTTAAAATTGCTTTTGATTCCGGGGCATCTCAGGTCACAGGAGGTAGTATAGCAGTAAAGGATAGCCAAACATTCCTGGGCTGGTTGCAGAACTACGGCCCGGAACGTATTATCCTGGGGGCAGACGCTGATAATGAGCTTGTAGCCATTTCCGGGTGGCAGGAAGCCTCTGAGGAACAACTGATACCCTTCGTAAAGCGTTATCAGAAAAAAGGGATTCAATACGTCATCTGCACGGACATCAGTAAAGATGGTATGCTGGAAGGCCCTTCATTTGATCTTTACACAAAATTGTTGAAGCAAACGGCCGTAGTAAAGACCGAAATAACTTCCAGTGGAGTACAGGACAAAGAGGTACCGGGAATAAAGTTAATAGCAAGTGGGGGAATATCAGATATCGGGGAGCTCCCTCAACTGCAACGCATGGGTTGCGAAGGAGTGATCATTGGCAAGGCCATTTACGAAGATAAGATCAGCCTTAAGCAACTGGAACAATACATTATAGGACAATGAACGACAACGACATCAGTGAAAAAATGCGGTCAGAAATGGTCAAAAACGCGCATTACCGCATGGATGAAAGCAGCAGGATGATCAGCATATGCCTGGATCAGATAGGGGAAAAAGAAGTCTGGGCAAGGCCAAATAATATTTCAAATAGCGTGGGTAACCTGATTTTACATCTCTGCGGGAATATCAGGCAATATGCCATAGCATCGCTTGGGCAGACCCAGGACACCCGCGATAGGGATAGTGAATTCTCCGCCAGGGAAGGCCTGAACAAAAAGGAGTTGTTCGCCAAGCTCAGGGATACTGTAGAAGAAGCCAAATCCGTCATGGAAAATACTCCGGTATCAGAGTTGATCAGGCCAAGGGAAGTCCAGGGATTTAGTTTTTCAGGAATTGGGATCATCACGCATGTTGTGGAACATTATTCCTATCATACAGGACAAATCGCCTTCTGGACAAAACAATTAAAGAATGCGGACCTCGGTTTTTATGACGGGGTCGATCTCAATGTGAAAAATTCAGATACTTAACACCAAATTAGCACAAGAAATGCTTACAAAACGCATTATTCCCTGCCTTGATATTAAGAACGGACGCACCGTAAAAGGGGTAAACTTTGTAGATCTCAGAGATGCCGGAGACCCGGTGGAACTCGCCGCCATCTATGCGGAAAAAGGGGCAGACGAGCTGGTCTTTCTGGATATCTCTGCGACAGAAGAACGAAGAAAAACCCTGGCGGATCTGGTTCGTCGGGTGGCCGAAAAGGTAAATATTCCTTTTACGGTTGGAGGTGGGATCTCCTCAATAGAAGATGTGAACATCCTCCTGAAAAACGGAGCGGACAAAGTATCGGTAAATTCCTCTGCGGTAAAGCGCCCGGAACTGATCAACGAACTTGTGGCCAAATTCGGATCACAGTGCATAGTCGTAGCTATTGACGCTAAAAAGATAGGTGAGAATTGGAAGGTGCACCTGGTAGGAGGAAAGGTTCCCACGGATGTTGATCTGTTTGAATGGGCTGAAGAAGTGGAGAAGCGTGGCGCCGGTGAGATCCTGTTTACTTCAATGGATCATGACGGAACAAAGAACGGGTTCGCGAACGAGGCTTTGGCTCAGCTTTCAGAATCCCTTAAAATTCCGATAATCGCTTCAGGCGGAGCCGGAAATATGCAACATTTTGTGGATACCTTTGTCGATGGGAAAGCAGATGCGGCTTTGGCCGCCAGTGTCTTCCATTTTAAAGAAATTGAAATAGCAGACCTTAAAGAAACACTTAAACTCAACAATATTCCGGTTAGGATCTGACGGCCAATTCAATGAGCTTAATTGATCATTGAGAACTGTATTCCTGGCAGATATATTTATAGAGACTTAATTATTAAGATATGAAGATTGATTTTACCAAAAGTCCGGATAATCTGGTTCCTGCAATTGTACAGGATAATGAGACAAGAAAAGTGTTGATGCTGGGTTATATGAACGAGGAAGCCCTGAACCTGACGAGGAGCAGCGGTAAAGTCACGTTTTACAGCAGATCTAAACAGCGACTCTGGACCAAGGGGGAAGAAAGCGGGAACTATTTGCAATTGGTAGAGGTGAAAGCCGACTGTGACGCGGATGCGCTTTTAGTTTATGCTACTCCGCAGGGCCCTACCTGCCATACCGGAAGTGATACCTGCTGGAATGAGGAAAATGACCCCAATTATGGATTTTTGAGTCAGCTTGAAGGGATTATTGCAGATAGAAAAGCCCTTGCCGAATCCAAAGATCAGGCCCAAAAACCAAGTTATGTGGCCTCATTATTTCAAAAGGGGATCAATAAAATTGCTCAGAAAGTAGGAGAGGAGGCCGTAGAAACGGTCATTGAGGCAAAAGATGATAACGACGATCTATTTCTCAATGAAAGTGCAGATCTGCTCTTCCATCTGTTAATACTTTTGCAGGCTAAAGGCTACAGTTTGCAGGACATTGTGGGGGTTCTAAAATCCCGTCATTAAACAAAATCGTTAAGTTTTCTTAAAAAGATCAGCCATTTTACGAAATGTAGTATTTTTATAAGATGGCTATGATATCGAGAAAAGGCTTCCGCTTTTCTTCCTATGAAGCACCGGAACAGACCCCTTTTGAAAAACTCTTCGAAATTTTTCAGGAACTGATCACTCACACCTCTGGGGATGTGGATGAGGCACTGGATTGGCTCAGGGAGTTGGACGAGGAATACGAGCTCACGGACGACGAGTACACCATAGATGATTTCATTGAAGACCTCAAGGCCAAGGGCTATTTGCGGGAAGAATTTGAAGATGGAGGTGGAGAAGGTGAGGGTCAGGAAGGTGAGGAAGGTGATGGCGATGGCAATGGGACGCTTTCCATAACAGCAAAGATGGAGAGGATCATCCGAAAAAGGGCCCTGGATCAGATCTTCGGCAAATTAAAACGCAGCGGAAACGGGAACCACAAGACTGGAAAATCCGGTAGGGGAGACGAGCATACCGGAGAGTTCCGGGAATACCGCTATGGAGATGGCCTGGAACATATTTCCATGACCGAAAGCCTAAAGAATGCCCAGATCAACCATGGGATGGATAGCTTTTCGCTGGACGAAAATGATCTTGTAGTAGAAGACACCCAGCATAAGGCACAAATGAGTACTGTTCTTATGATAGATATCAGTCACAGTATGATCCTTTATGGGGAAGATCGCATTACACCTGCTAAGAAAGTGGCCATGGCCCTGGCGGAATTGATCACCACGCGCTATCCGAAAGATACCTTGGATATCCTGGTGTTCGGAAATGATGCCTGGCCCATAGCCATTAAAGAGTTGCCCTATCTTAAAGTAGGGCCTTATCATACCAATACGGTTGCCGGCCTTCAATTGGCTATGGACATGCTCAGAAGAAAGCGAAATACCAACAAGCAGATCTTTATGATCACAGATGGAAAGCCTAGCTGCCTGAGGATGCCGGATGGTACCTATTATAAGAACAGTGTAGGGCTGGACGACTTTATTGTTGAAAAGTGCTACAATATGGCCAGGATGGCACGGAAATTACATATCCCGATTACCACTTTTATGATCGCTCAGGACCCTTATCTGATGCGTTTTGTGCGCCAATTCACTGAGGCGAACAAAGGCAAGGCGCTTTTCACCGGGCTTCAGGGGTTGGGGGAAATGATTTTCGAAGACTATGAACAAAACAGAAGGAAACGATTAAGAGGATAAACCTATTTACAACTTAAAGAGGACAAAGCGTACAGATGAAAATAGAAACCAAAAAGCTGAAAACTTTAGGTGATTTAAAGAAAAGTGGCTACATATCCAGATCTATCAAGGACGAACTACGCCATAACCTTGTAGCTAAGATAAAAAATGGTGAAACCACATTTGAAGGCGTATGGGGTTACGAAAACTCAGTGATCCCGGAATTGGAAAGGGCCATACTATCCAGGCATAACATCAATTTATTAGGACTGAGAGGACAGGCCAAAACACGTCTGGCCAGACTAATGATAAACCTGCTGGATGAATGGATCCCCATTGTGGAAGGTTCGGAGATCAATGATGATCCCTTTAAGCCCTTATCGCGATATGCCAGGGAACTGATTGAAGAGCAGGGAGACGCCACACCGATTTCCTGGCTTCACAGGAGCGACCGTTTTTATGAAAAGCTGGCTACACCAGATGTCACGGTAGCGGATCTCATTGGTGATGTAGACCCTATAAAGGCAGCTAATCTCAGACTGTCTTATGCGGATGAACGCGTAATACATTTTGGAATGATCCCAAGGGCTAACCGCTGTATCTTCGTGATCAACGAATTGCCCGACCTGCAGGCCAGGATCCAGGTATCTCTTTTCAATATTTTGGAAGAAGGGGATATCCAGATCAGGGGCTTCAAACTGCGCTTGCCGCTAGACCTGCAATTTGTATTTACAGCAAATCCCGAAGACTATACGAATAGGGGAAGTATCGTTACACCTTTAAAGGACAGGATTGGCTCTCAGATACTGACGCATTACCCTGAAGATATTGAAACTGCCAGGAAGATCACGGATCAGGAATCAGCGCTGGAGCAAGACCAGCAAGATATGGTCTATGTTCCGGCTTTGGCTAAAAACCTCCTGGAACAGATCAGTTTTGAAGCGAGAAAAAGTCCGTATGTAGACGCTAAAAGCGGTGTTAGTGCCAGAACAAGCATCACAGCTTACGAAAACTTACTCAGCACGGCAGAACGCCGTGCATTACGACTGGGGCTAGACCGTACGACCGTACGATTAAGTGATTTTATGGGCTTGGTCCCGGCAATTACAGGAAAGATAGAATTGGTGTACGAAGGGGAGCAGGAAGGTGCGGATACCGTGGCCACCCTGCTGATCGAGGAAGCTGTAAAATCCATATTCCCCGATTTCTTTCCTAAGATCAACAAATTGGAACACAAAGACGCGGAGTCGCCCTATGACGAGTTGATTCACTGGTTTTTTGAAGGTAACGGGTTTGAGCTATTGGACGATCTGGATGATAAGGATTACCAAAAAGAACTGGACAGTATTCCACCGCTGAACCAATTATTAAAAGAACATCAACCCCACTTTCCTAAAAAGGACAGTTACTTCCTTAAGGAGATATTACTTTGGGGTCTGGTTGCCCATAAAAAATTGAGCAAGTACCGCTTTACTCAGGGCTACCAATTCAAGGATGTCTATGGTAGCTATATCAGCCGTTTATAAAATCAAAGAACCCTGACGCTTGGTCAGGGTTCTTCCTTTCATAGCAATTATTTTCCCATTATACCTGATAAGCCGGTAAATTGAAAATAAAAGAACTGCCTTCTTTCGGTTTGCTTAAAACCGTAATAGTGGTATCGTGTAGATCCATGATTTTTTTGACGATCGCCAGGCCAAGCCCGTACCCTTGTTTTTTAGTGCCCTTGTCCACCTGTTTGTAGCGATCAAAAATAAACGGCTGTTCACTCAGAGGTATGCCCGTCCCGGTATCTGTAATATTAATCTCAACGTTCTCGTTCTTCCGTTTCAGGGATAGAACAACCTTACCCTTGGGTTCCGTAAACTTAATCGCGTTTTCTATGAGGTTTTGAAGTGCCCTTTCCACAAGGCTTACATCGGCGAAAACCATACTGTTCTCTTCAGGATTATCCAGTTCCAGCTGCACACCTTTTCTTTCCGCAATAACTTTGAATTTGGCAATAAGGTCATGAGACAATTCAGTTATGGAGAAGGGTTCCTTAACCGGTGTTACCTGTTCCGCTTCTAATTTGGAGTATTCAAACAACTGGTTGATAAGCTTTGAGAGTTTATCTACATTGTCGTGAGTAATCTGTAAATATTCCTCTTGTTCCGCCTCGCTGAGCGAACTCTTTTTCATCTGAAGCGTTTCCACGTAACCTTTCAATATGGCTAATGGGGTTCGGAGGTCGTGTGATACGTTTGCGATCAATTCACGCCTCAACGCGTCTACCGATTTCATTTTATCTATGTTCCCCACAATGGTATCCGCCATTTCATTAAAGGAATAGGCAAAAACTTCGATATCCGATTTTTCAGGATTTTCAATCCGGACATCCAGGTCGCCCTCACGAAACTTGCGAACGGTTTGAGTGATCAGTCGTAGGTTCTTTGTGAGGAACCAAATACTTAACATGCCTATAAGGGCGGCGAATAGCATGGTCAGGATAGTGGCGCCAACACCCAGTTTTGCAAAATACTGCCCCATCAGATTGTCGCTGATAAGCTCAAATTCCCGCCCAGCCAGTATAATATAAATGTAACCCTCGCGTCCGTCTACATTAAAACTGGCCGCGGAGAATATTTTTTGCTTTTCGGGATCCCGGGGATCATCGCCCAGGATATAGTTTTCTCCTTTATCAGCTATAAAAGAATTCACCGGATCCAGAGAGACAAACTTAGCCGGAGCATTGTCACTGTGATCCAGTACCACCGAATAGAGTATCTCCCCTGTGGTATCCAGAAGGTATACTTCTATGCTTCGGTTAACGGCCATCATATCGTGCATCAGGTCGCCAAACAGTTCTTTGTTCGGGCTACCGTCTTCCAAAAAAGGCGAGGCGTTCTGAAACTTTTCTTCGATCAGGTGATTGGCAATATTTGCATTGACCCGCTGTGCTGTGGCCTGATTGTATCTGTTGGCAAAGTAGCCCGTGATAAAAACATAGGAAGCTCCCATCAGTACAATGATCAATATGAAAGCCAACCACAACTTTTTTACCAAACGGGGTGTAAGTGTTTTTTCCGCGTTGCTCATGTAGCGATATCTTCGTTAAACTTATAACCTACGCCCCAGGTAGTGAGTATATAGGTCGGATTGGCCATATCGGACTCGATCTTCGCCCTTAGCCTATTGATGTGAGAGTTTACCGTATGCTCGTAACCTTCAAAATTATATCCCCAAATCATGTTCAGCAGTTCGCTCCTGGAGTAATTCCTCCCTGGATTAGACGCCATCAAAACCAGTAATTCAAACTCCTTGGGAGACAATTCTATTCGTTTGTCGTTCAGCAGTATCTTTCGCTTTTCTATGTCTATATGCAGGTTCTCAAAATTGAGGGCACTACTTTGTTCTTCTTCCTTGGGTTGAGCGCTTGACCGTCGAATCACCGCTTTAATTCGCGCCAACAACTCCCTTATACTGAAAGGTTTAGTAATGTAATCATCAGCGCCAATCTCCAGACCAAGAACGCGATCGATCTCTTCGGATTTAGCGGTAAGCATAATTATTGGGGTGGATTTCTGGGTGCGTAATCTTTTACAGACCTCAACGCCATCCATGACCGGAAGCGTAAGATCCAGCAATATAAGGTCATAGTCATTTTCCAGGGCCATTTGAAGGCCGGTTTCACCATCCATTGCCTTATCTGTTGAGTAGATAAGATCGGTTAAATGGATTTCCAGCAGTTTGATGATCTCCTGGTCGTCTTCTATAATTAGGATTTTCTTCATAATCTAGGGTACGAAAAACGTTAAAAAGTATCACATAAATATCACACCTCTATAAAATTAGGTGATCTGTTCCAATTCTTCAAAAGCGCTAAAAATTACTGGGATTACCGGGCTTCCAGGATGACTTTTGTCCGAAATAATCACAAAACCCTTACAAGAATCACGGAAAAGTTTAAGGTTTTGTGACATTTCTGTTATGTAGTTAAGGTTAATTTGATAGAAACTGTTAAAACATTAGAAAATGGGAAAAAAATTACTCGTGAAAAAGATTACGGATCAGGATTCAGGCCTCTGGGAATGGCTGATACCTCTGTTCTTGATCTGTTTTTTGTTTTTTAGCTCCAATACCTTTGCGCTTTCGGGCCCGGAGGTACCCTCTTCCGAAGCACTCAACATTGACGGAGGGGAGATTAGCGGTGGCCCTTTTGAGTTTTGTGTGGGTGATGGTATACCTGACAATGTATCCGGCATTACACTAACCGGAAACAATACTGAAAACTCTCAGTGGGTGGTCACCGATGAAGCCGGAACCATTCTCGGACTACCTCCAACTCCGGAAGCCGTAGATTTTGACGGAGCGGGTCCGGGAGTATGCCTGATCTGGCATCTGAGTTATGCGGACGGACTCTTAGGCCTGGAGGCAGGCAATAATACGGCAACCGACCTGATTGGAAGTTATGACTTCTCCAATTCCATTACCGTTTACAGAAACCAACCAGACGGTGGAGTCCTTACCGGCGGGCCCTACGAGTTTATAGTAGGAGACGGAATTGCAGACAATGTATCTTCCGTGGAACTGTCCGGCAATTCAGGGGCTTATTCACAATGGGTAGTTACCGATGAAGCCGGAACCATTCTTGGACTTCCTCCATCTCCTGAAGCGGTTGACTTTGATGGCGCAGGACCAGGCGTTTGCCTGATCTGGCATTTGAGTTACGAGGACGGACTTACCGGCCTGGAAGCAGGTAACAATGCAACTACTGATCTACAGGGTTGTTATGACCTTTCTAACGACATTCGTGTTGTTCGCCGTGAACTGGACGGTGGGACCATTAGCACAGAAGACGAAACAGAGCTTTGCCTGACAGGGGAGGAGATCTTCCTCAACTTTGAAGTTAGCGGGGAGTATGGCCTTAATACCTATTGGATACAGACTGAGCGGGCAAACGGAAAGATCATCAAGGTACAGTCTTCATCTGAATTCGGTTTTGATTTTCCGGCCTGGTGTACAATTTATCATATTTCTTTTGGAACGGTTACCGGCCTGAGTCCTGGAAATTTCATCGGAGATCTCGGGGGTACATTCGACCTTTCCAACGGGATAGATGTATATCGCTCTGAAGCTATCGGAGGGGAAATTTCAGGAGGACCTTTTCAATTTAGAGTAAGCGATGGCCAGGCAGACCATGTTTCGGGAGTTTATGTTTCCGGCAATAAAGGGGCTAATTCGCAATGGGTGGTAACAGACGAAGCAGGGACTATCCTGGGTTTGCCACCAACTCCGGAAGCGGTTGACTTTGATGGCGCAGGACCAGGTGTATGCCTGATCTGGCACCTTAGCTATGCCGATGGCCTTACAGGCCTGGAGGCTGGCAATAATGCCCTGACGGATCTGGAAGGTTGTTATGACCTTTCTAACGAAGTTCGGGTAGAACGTATTGAAGTAATAGGCGGTGAGATCAGCGGGGGACCTTTTGAGTTCTGCGTGGGAGATGATGTGCCTGATAATGTTTCTGGAGTAAGCCTTAGCGGCAATTCAGGCTCTAATTCACAATGGGTGGTAACAGACGAAGCAGGGACTATCCTGGGCTTACCACCAACTCCGGAAGCGGTAGACTTTGATGGAGCAGGACCGGGTGTATGTCTGATCTGGCACCTTAGTTATGAAGACGGACTGACAGGCCTGGAACCCGGGAATAACGCTCTAACGGACCTATATGGATACTACGATCTCTCCAATGAAATAAGGGTTTATAGAGATCAGCCTGAGGGAGGAGAAGTGACTGGCGGACCATTTGAATTCCTGGTTGGTGATGGCCTTCCGGATAATATATGGGTAGACGTTTCAGGGAATAGCGGTGATAACTTCCAATGGGTGATTACCGATGAAGAAGGAAATATACTGGGACTTCCCGGGAATCCTGAAGAAGTGAATTTTGACGGCGCAGGACCAGGTGTCTGCCTGGTATGGCATTTGAGCTACTCCGACGGCCTGACCGGGCTGGAAATGGGTAATAACGCCTTGACCGACTTAGAAGGTTGCTATGACTTTTCTAATTATGCCAAGGTCGTACGGACTACAGTGAACGGAGGTGAGATCAGCGGCGGACCATTTGAATTCTGCGTAGGAGATGGAGAGGCGGACAACGTTTCTGGCATCACACTAAGCGGAAATATTGGGGCGAACTCTCAATGGGTGGTTACCGATGATTCGGGAACCATCCTTGGTCTGCCTCCAATGCCGAGCGCTGTTGATTTTGACGGTGCAGGGCCAGGACTATGCCTGATTTGGCACTTGAGCTATGCGGATGGACTAACCGGACTCGAAGCCGGGAACAACGCCCTTACTGACCTGGATGGAGATTACGACCTTTCTAATGAAATAGCTGTATACAGAAATCAACCTGAAGGGGGCGAACTTTCCGGAGGACCATACGAATTCCTTGTTGGAGATGGAAATCCCGATAATGTGATGAACGTAGTCCTGAGTGGAAATAGTGGCGCTAATTCCCAATGGGTAGTTACCGATGAAGCAGGAACTATTTTAGGATTACCGCCTGCACCGGAAGCTGTTGATTTTGATGGAGCCGGTCCTGGTGTCTGCCTGATCTGGCACCTGAGCTATGCCGATGGTCTGATGGGCCTGGAAGCGGGCAACAATGCACTAACCGATCTCTATGGATGTTATGACCTTTCCAATGAGGTCCGCGTAGTACGCAAAACAGTTAGTGGTGGTGAAATCGCCGGGGGTCCTTTTGAGTTTTGTGTGGGTGATGACCAGCCGGACAATGTCTCTGGTGTCACGCTTAACGGAAACGTAGGTCCCAACTCCCAATGGGTGGTAACCGATGAAGCAGGAATGATCCTTGGCCTGCCTCCAAACCCGGAAGCTGTAAACTTTGATGGGGCCGGCCCTGGCGTTTGCCTGATCTGGCACCTTAGCTATGAAGACGGCCTGACCGGCCTGGAAGCAGGGAATAATGCGCTTACGGACCTTATGGGTTATTACGACCTCTCTAATGATATTCGGGTATACCGAAACCAGCCTGAAGGAGGCGAGATAAGCGGTGGTCCCTTTGAATTTACTGTAGGCGATGGTGTGCCCGACAATGTTTCCGGGGTTAGTGTTAGCGGAAACAGCGGCGCTAATTCCCAATGGGTGGTGACCGATGAAGAAGGGCTCATTCTTGGCCTGCCACCAAATCCGGAAGCAGTAGACTTCGACGGAGCAGGAGTTGGTGTATGTCTGATATGGCATTTGAGCTATGCGGACGGACTCACCGGACTGGAAGCAGGAAACAATGCGCTGACTGACCTTGTCGGTTGTTATGACCTCTCAAACGAGGTGAGGGTGGAACGCGTAGACGCGCAAGCCGGCAAAAGCAGTGTTACACTCTTCCCAATACCGGCAAAAGGAGTGCTGAACGTGGTTTCTAAAGAAATGGATGCCAGTAAGGCTTCATTTAACCTGTTCGACCTTGGAGGCAATAATATTACCGCGAGACTAAGGCCAATAGATGATGAGGGAACATCCTTCGATATCCAATCCCTTCCAAGCGGGATGTACTTTTTGCAGATCAGGGACGAAAACGGCAGATCCTATACCAAAAAGATAATTAAGCAATAACCATTAACATTAGTTTATCTGAAGAACCTTGGGATCCCGTTCCCAAGGTTTTTGTTTTCGCTGATCTGACCTAATGCTACAATAAATATGAAGATTTTAAAAGTTTAAACTTTTGTGATACTTATGCCACTTTCTTTGGCTTAATTTACATCGTATGGAAGTTCGGATCGTCCGTGCTGTTCTATACACTTTAATTGTTAGGTTGTTGTTTGTTTTAAATGAAAAGACCTTGGAATAAGCTCCAAGGTCTTTTACTTTGCCATAACATGAATTTCTTTAGGGCCAGGGATCTATATTTTCGTTGATGTTGTCAAAATTGTAGTCTCCAACCTTGTTCTTTCGATGCCATATCACTAATACGGTTAGTGCCATAAGGCTGAGCTGTAAGCAGAATATCAAGATCCCCATGGGCAGAAATGTTCCGGGCAGAATATGGTCCTCATAGTCTTTATAGCTCATTAAAATGTAAAATGTATCGCTCGCCTTAAAGAGATATATCAGGAAAATAGCATAGAGAGCATATTCCAGGTTTCTCATGGCAGGGTCTGTATACTCTTCCTCCCTGATCTTAAATCTAAGGACATATAGGTAGGTAAAGTGTATAATAGTAAGCAGCGGAAAAATATAATTATCAAACTTTACCAGGTAAAACTTATTGGTATAGAGCCCGTAAAAGTTTAGTACTATCAACGAGATCAGCACACCTATAGTCAACGCCAGACACCTATTTAAGGTAAATAGTTTTAAGATCGAGTTCATATAAGTAGGTTTCAAGGTTTTGGGGACCTTGTACGCAGTCTAAAACGACTACGGTGAAACCTTTATTTCAAAAAAATCGATGAAGCGCACGCAATGTTGAGTAACCTCTGATTCTTGTGGCGAAACCCTATTAATTGTAAGTCCGAAATCCTTAAACTACCGCTTTGTCGATCATCTTCCTTTTACGGAAAGGATAGCGCCTGAAATAAGTAAGGCTGCGCCATATCCACTCCAGTGGCCCATAATAGAAATAGCGGAGCCACCATTTGCTCAGTAGCATTTGTACAACGATGATTCCCAGGGCGATAAGGAAGGTGTAGCTGTTCCTTATTTCTCCAAGATATCCCAATCCCCAGCCAAAAAACAGAAAAGTCCCAGCAATGCTTTGAAAAACATAATTGCTAAGCGCCATTCTTCCGTAAGGAGCGAATTTCGATAACCATTTCCGCGGTTTCTTCATTCGATAACAAATGACAAAGAGAGACAGGATTATGAAGGTCATCGCAATATTGTTAAGGTCCAAAGCTGTCAGGCCTATCATAGCCAGCCAATTGTCAAAAGTCACTTCGGGGCCAAGATTTGCAAATGCCAGAATGGTAAGTCCGATGGAGACCACAAATAAGGCGATTGACCAAAGCAGTACATTTTTAACCAGCTTTTTGTGTTCTATAAAGTTTTTGAACAACCCCAGTCTGCCTACCATAAGTCCCAAAAGGAAAAATCCAAGTGTCAGATACGCCCTTCCAAAAATGCCCAACTGAAAGTCAGCTTTCATTAAATGTCCTTCTGTAGCGTTGGAGTAGAAGACCTCTTGTATTGTTCCTGTTTTCAGAATTTCAAAATAGTTTGCGATAAGCGGACTTGCGGGGGTGAGTTCACCCGGAAAGAACAGGTTTGCATCCTTAAATATGGCAAAGATCACAAAACGCCCTACACCAATGAATAGTAAGGATGCCAGGGCTATCAACCACTTATTGGAAACCTTATAGAAAGGGATCAAAAAAATACCCAGGACCGCATATATGGTAAGGATGTCCCCTCTGTAAAACATATGATGCAAATAACCGATCCCAAGCAGTAGCATTAGTCTCCAGAAAAAGCGCGCCCGGAAGTCCTCACCTCTGTCATAGGCGGAATCCATTTGTAAAAAGAAGCTCAGCCCAAAAAGAAAGGAGAACAAGGCAAAAAACTTTCCTCTTAAAAGTAAAAAAATGAAGCCGTCAACAATGTTGTCGGCAATACCCTGATGAGTGGCTTCCATAGCGCCCTCAGGCGTCGGAGCTCCAACATAATTCTCAACAATATGAACGATTACAATACCGGCAAGGGAAAATCCACGTAAGGCATCAACGATCTCCAGCCGTTTTTTAGGGGTTGTGGTGGTCATGAGGTGTTGTTTATTGATTGATAGACAATAAGTAAGATGACCTTTAGGGAAAAATGTTACATAATATCAGCTCAAATTTGAAAAAAAAGGGATTTTTTTAAGCAATAAAAAACCTGCTGGAAAAACTCCAGCAGGTCCGGCTGATTTAGGCTGGTTAGTTTCCGTTTTAGCTCAGCCAAAGCTTTTTGTCTGCCAAACGTGCAAAAAACACCAGGGCAATTCCAACAATGATCACGAACAGGGGAATTATGAGTCCCTGAACCTGCCCGTATAATTCTACTGAATTCGTCATAAAAAAACCATGGGCCATTTGGACCAGGATAGCCAAAAGGCTCAATGTCAGAACAGGTTTTGCCCATTTTTTCCGAAGAAGCAAAGCAATACATCCTAAAAGGCCACCCCAGGTAGCTATAGCAAAAGCTGCAGTAACCCAGGCGGGGGTACTATCGAATAATGCTGCCTGCTCCGGGCTTAGGTCTGCCCTGATCTGATCTTTCATAAAAGCGCTTCCCAGATAGGCCCAAACGCCTACCAGGTTCCATAATAGCGCCAAAACCGTTACAACCCAATACCAGGTTGGCGGCTTACTGCTGGATTTTTCAGTCATATAAATTTGGTTTAGTTGTTCGGTTTAAGGTACAAAAAAATACAGAATACAAATTGCGAATGGCTGCCGCTTTTCGTTCAGATACCAACCAAAGCGCCAAATGAGCTTACCGGAACGTAGCGGTAAATTTCCCTGAAGCGATTTTATCAGTTACTCCTTAAATTTATACTATGGATAAAAGATACTATTACCTGATCCGCTTGCAATACCTGGGGTTCCGCTATAGTGGTTGGCAAAAACAACCGGAATACAAAACCATTGAAGGAATGCTGCTTAAAACCCTGAAATTCGCACTGCCAGAACGGGATTACAAAATACTTGGAGCAGGCAGGACAGATGCCAAGGTTTCTGCCGAACAAGCTGCCTTTGAGCTATTTCTCAAAGGAGCCCCACTGGTGGATATGAAGCTCTTTCTGGAGACGATGAATAGCAATTTACCTCCTGATATTAAATTGATTAATATAGATGAAGTTAATGAAAACTTCAATATTATTAACCAATCAAAAATTAAAGAATATCATTACTTTTTCTCCTATGGTTCTAAGAATCACCCATTTTGTGCTCCGCTAATGGCCAATTTTCTTTTTCCTCTTGATATTGATTTGATGAAGCACGCGGCCACACTTTTCGCGGGCACCTATGATCTCAGGGCCTATACGACCAGGAGTAACGAAAACAAGCAATTTGTGAGAACAATTACGGCCTGTGAGCTGGTTGAAAATACCCTGATGCAGGCCAGTTTCTTTCCGGAGAAAAGTTATGTGCTCAAGGTAAGCGGCCCCGGTTTTATGAGGTATCAGATACGGATGATCATGGGCGCTTTGGTGGAATTGGGTAGGGGAGCCCTTAGTTTAGACACCATAAAGCAATCCCTTCAACCCAACTCTGATGTGCAATTCTCTTTTGTAGCACCGGGATCCGGACTGCAGCTGGCCAGGCTGGAGTTTCACGCCAACCCTTTGTAAGACCGAGATTTTTTGTACATTGAAAATAAATGACTTCCATGCCGGTTTGGGCTTACATTCTGCTGATCATTCTCGCGATCTACGCGATCATTAGTCTATTGCTGTATTTCTTGCAGGATTATTTCATGTTCAAACCCGAAAAACTACCCAAGGATTTCCAGTTTTATTATGACAACCAGGTGATCGAGGAATACAATGTGGAAACCAGGGATGGAGAAACCTTGAACGGTCTCCATTTTAAGACTCCAAACCCCAGAGGGATTGTGTTTTATTTAAAGGGAAATTCCAAGAGCATCAAAGGCTGGGGCAAATTCGCGGTAGATTTTACCAGGCACCGTTATGACGTGATTATGGTAGACTACAGGGGATTCGGAAAAAGTACGGGAAGGCGGAGCCAGAAGGCCATTAAGCGGGATATGCAGGTGGTCTATAACAAGATCAGGGAGAAAGTCGCGGAAAAGTATATTGTGCTATACGGCCGCTCTCTGGGATCCGGATTCGCTGCCAAGTTAGCTTCGATGAACAATCCCAGGATGCTTATCCTGGATGCCCCTTATTACAGCCTCAGGAAGGTGGCTAAGAAATATATTCCCTTCATGCCGCTCTCCTTGTTGTTGAAATTTCCCATGCCCACTTACAAATGGCTTAAATACGTCAACTGCCCGATTCATATTATTCACGGCACAGATGACAAGTTAATACCCTATAAGACCAGTGTAAAACTTTCCAAGATCAAACCAAAACTCACAACACTCTACACTGTAATAGGAGGAGGGCATAAAAACCTGAACAATTTTGAGTCTTACCATAAAATGCTAAGCGCGATCTTAACCACCAAACCAAAGAAAGTAAACCTTGAAGGATCGAGTATTGAAGTAAATCATTCCTCAAAACGCATCAATGCCTAGGTTGAAAAAGTTTGGGCTAGCCGCATTCTCAGGGTATCTTATTATTGCAGCGATGTTGTATTTATTACAGGAAAGACTCATTTTTTTGCCCACAAAATTACCTGCGGACTATCAGTTTAGCTTTACCCAGCCATTTCAAGAGGTTTTTTTGAAAGCCGGAGATGAGGCGCTGCTAAATGGAATTCATTTTACACTGGATAACCCAAGGGGGGTGATCCTGTATTTTCACGGAAATGCCGGAGACCTTAGCAGATGGGGGCAGATCACTTCTTTCTTTACAACAAAGGGATATGAAGTGATTGTGATGGATTACCGCACCTACGGTAAGAGCACAGGAAAGCTAAGTGAAGCGGTTTTATATACGGATGCAGCCTTGTTTTACAACTACGCCCAATCTAAATTCCCGGAAGATAAGATCATAGTCTACGGGCGTTCTTTAGGTACTGGAATTGCCTCTAAAATAGCTTCTTTAAATAATCCATCTAAACTAATACTTGAAACACCTTACTACAGTCTTGAAGATGTTGGCAAGTCCAGGTTCCCCTGGTTACCGGTTAAACTTCTCAGTCGTTATGCTATGCGATCTTATGAATTCGTGGCTCAGGTTAATTGTCCTATCACCATATTGCACGGTACCAGGGATCAGGTTGTGCCCTTTGAGTCTGGAGAGAAGCTCTTTGAGGCCATTCCGGGTAAGCAAAAAAAAATGATCGTAATAGAAGGGGGTGGGCACAATAACCTCGCAGGTTATGAGGCTTACCAAAATGCCATTAATGCCATATTGCTGGAGACCAATTAGAACAAGTCGGATGACAGGTACCGATCACCCCGGTCACATATAATGGAAACAATAGTACCGCTATCCAGTGTTTCCGCAAGCCTTAGTGCCGCGGCGGCAGCACCACCACTGCTCATTCCAGCGAAGATCCCTTCCTCTTTAGCCAGCTTTCTGGCCATTTCAGTAGCTTCAGCCTCACTGACTTCCAGGATCTGATCTACTTTTTCAGGCTTAAAGATCTTTGGCAAATAGGCTTCGGGCCATTTTCGGATCCCGGGGATCCTGGAATTATCAGTAGGCTGCACCCCTACGATCTGAATTCGTTCATCCTGTTCCTTCAGAAAGGTAGAAGTACCCATAATAGTTCCTGTGGTTCCCATTGAAGAGACGAAATGAGTAATCCCTCCTTCGGTATCTCTCCAGATCTCCGGCCCGGTAGTTTTGTAGTGGGCCCGCCAGTTGTCGTCATTGGCAAACTGGTTCAGCATTTGATAACCTTCGTCCCTTACCTTGGCCTCGGCATAGTCCCTGGCGCCCTCAATCCCAACATCCGCTGAAGTAAGTGTAACCTTTGCGCCATAGGCTCTCATGGTTTGTACCCTTTCTTTGGTAGAGTTTTCGGGCATCACCAGTTCGATATCCAATTTGTAGATCCCTGCTATCATAGCAAGCGCGATACCGGTATTTCCGCTAGTCGCTTCTATCAATCTGGATCCCGGCTTTATGTCGCCACGCTCCAGGCCACTTCGTATCATATTCAACGCAGCCCTGTCCTTAACACTTCCTCCGGGATTATGTCCTTCGAGCTTAAAAAAAAGCCGTACGTTCTTATTGGTATTCAGGACGGCAGATTCCACCAGGGGAGTGTTCCCTACAAGATCCAGTAAACTATGAGACACGCCTGGAGGTTTTTATTTTGATTTCCGGGGTATGAAAAACCGTGGAGTTAGCCGGAACCGAAGAAGTTAACCAGGAATTCCCGCCTATGACCGAATTTTCACCAATAACGGTTTGCCCGCCAAGGATGGTAGCGTTAGCATATATGGTAACATTGTCCTCAATGGTCGGGTGCCTTTTGGTCTTTTCCAGGTTTTTGGCTACATAAAGCGCTCCCAGAGTAACCCCCTGGTATATTTTGACATTATTTTTGATGACCGCAGTTTCCCCTATGACAACACCGGTAGCGTGATCAATGAAAAAGGAATCCCCGATCTGTGCCCCGGGATTGATGTCCACACCAGTCTGCCGGTGGGCGTATTCGGTCATCAGTCTCGGGACCATAGGAAAGCCTTTGCCGTAAAATCCGTGCGCAAGCCGGTAAATGGCAATGGCATAGAAACCGGGATAGGCCATATATACCTCTTCTATGGATAAGGAGGCCGGATCGCAACTCGCAATAGCTTCGGCATCCAGGTTGAGTTTCTCCAGGATCTGAGGAAGTGTACTCACATAATTCTGCCAGATCTGCTTACAGGGTTTTTTCACGTCCCAGCAAGCCAGGCTGACCAGTTCATCAAATTGTACTTCCAGTTTTTCCAGGTTCTCCGCAACCGGGGTTTCAATATCGAAAAGTGTCAGAAACAATAGATCTGTGAATGCTTCTGTTTTCTTCTTCAGCCGGTACCTGAGGTTTGGCTGCTTCTTGTTTTCCTTTATCTTTTGGATGATTGATGAAGTATCCATAAGTCTTAAGTTGAAATCCAAAATTAACTATTATTTACAAAGCCTATCGGACAAAAAGGTTAACTTTAGCATAAAATTTTAGGGTAAGGTTTTATGGCAATTTCCGTAATCTCAAAAGAAGTAATCCAGTTTCTGGAACAGTTAAAAAAGAACAATAACCGCGAGTGGTTCACTGCCAATAAAAAGATATTCAAAGCCCGGGAGGCCGAGGCAAAAGAGTTTTTTAACGCCTTGATGAGTGAGTTGAATACTCATGACGATATTGAGAAATTGAAGATGTTCCGGATCTACAGGGACGTTAGATTTTCCCATGACAAAACTCCATACCAACCGCATTTTGCGGGTTCGTTTTCGAGGGCTGGCGCACATCTCAGGGGAGGCTACTATTTGCGAATAAGACCTGGGGAGTCTTTTATTGCTACAGGTTTCTGGGGTCCGGAGAAGAATGACCTGCTCAGGATCCGGAAAGAATTCGAGATGGATGCCGGGGAATTCCGCAAAGTGATCAATGCCAAACCACTTAAGTCTGTTTGGGGCGAGTTGGAGGGAGAGGAAGTGAAGACCGCTCCCAAGGGCTTTAGTAAGGAAGATCCTAATATTGACCTAATCAAAAAGAAACAATTCATCTTCGTCCGGAATTTCACGGATGATGAAGTCACCGATCCGAATTTTCTGAATGAAGTAAACCGCTCGTTTAAGGCCATCAGACCTTATTTTGATTTGATGAGCGACATACTGACCACCAACCTCAACGGGGAATCGCTGCTAGACTAAAAGCGGCTCTTCAAATAATTGGATCTGATCCTTAAGCCTGGCGATGACCATATTCATCATTCGCTTGTTTAAAGCTGAAGAATTTGTGATATAACCGGAGTACTCTTCGGCTGTAAATTGCCCAATGACCATACCTTTCAAAGAGTTTCTGAACTTAATGTCCTTTTGGATGGCATTTTCAATATACAGTAGCCTTTTCTCGAGTCCCAGATCGTAAAAATGCCCCTTGTGCTTGTTTACGTAGTTTCTAAATGCAGCCAGGAATAGATCATTCTGAAATTTAATGATAGGCCTTAAAGTCGCGTTTTGAAAACGCTCTTCTTCGCTCATTTCAGGACTTACTCTTGCACTTGGAATATTCGGACGAATCTGTAGAAGACTTTGGGATCGTTCGTTCATCACTGGAAGTTTTTATAAAGTTAGGGATAACAGCAAATGGTATTTTTTGGGATTTCTGTTAGTTGTTAACCGGGTTATGAACAGTTTTCCGATTGACGAATTGAACTATTTAAACCCTGCTCACGCTTTAATTTATGTGGGATGGGATTTGACAGGGCCCGGATGCCTGATCATTAAAAAAAGGAAAAATTCCGACCGCTTATACAACTTATCCTACCATACATACAAAAGAATTCGCTCCGGTTTCCTAAATGAAGTACTTTATTATGGTCATGCCAATTATCATGCGTGAACTAGTAATTGATCATCCATAAAAACCCCCCGCCATGCCCTTCGCACTAGAAAAACTTATCGATAAAGCACACAGCGAAAAATCTTTCGAAGAAATTTGTGAACTCCCGGTAGCTGTACTGAGAGGAGTAACGGATAAAGATGCCATGCTCCTGGAGAAAGCTTTCGGGATCACAACCGTAGAAGACCTGGGAACGAATCCCTATTTTCTCAATGCACTGAATATTTTCAGGGCAACTCTGGACAAGACCTACGATTCCGGACCGCCGGCATTCTGGGTCAAAAAATTTGCCAGGCTTTCTGATGATTATTTTATCAATCACCCTTCGGAACGCTTTAGAACCAGCTTCGGGGGTGTCCTCTACCGCGGTCGGTTGGACAATACCGCCAGGCTGCTCATCATAGGGCAGGACCCCTCTACCGATGAAGCCATTGCGAGAAGGGCCTTTGTAGGCTCTGCGGGCCAACGCTTGCAAAAATTCCTCAGTAAAATTGGAATCACCCGATCTTATACCATCATGAACACTTTTGCCTATAGTATCAAAGGACAGTTCAATACGGAAATGCGGAATATCTCACTCGAAGCGCCCTTAAAGGAATTCCGGGAGGAGCTTATGGACACTATAATTGCAAAAAACCCCATACAAGCCATTCTTACCTTCGGAGCTGGTGCAAAACACGCCGTGGAAAATTGGGAAAATAGAGAGGAAATTCCGGTTTTCCATCTGGTACACCCCACGGCTCCGGAAGGTACTACACACCCCAGTTGGAACGAGATGTTGCCTCAAATCGCGGATTTTGTGATCCCGGACGATCCCTCACTTGTAGACCTCACTCCCTATGAAGGAAATTGGAATAACGAGCTGCACGCAATAGATATTCCCCGATTCGACCTGCCTTATGACGTTCCCTTTTGGCACGGGACTGGCGGAACACGAAGTCGCCGGGACCCTGCAGACCGTGTAAAAAACATAATTTGGCAATCACCATAAATCATGCCCGACCAACAGATACATGCCCATTTTGACTTGAAATACGCCCTTGAGGGCAGAATAGTAACCCTTGATGAAAACAGCACCGTGATAGATCGGGGCAGACTGTTTATTGATAAGGGAAACATTGTTGATATCCGTCCCGTGGGCGGTGGGTTCCCGGAAGGTTTTGGGAGCAAGGACGTTATAAAATCAGGGGGCACCATTTTCCCCGGGCTTATTGAACTCCACAATCACCTTCCCTACAATATTCTTCCCTATTGGGTGGCCGACAGACAATATACCAATCACGAGCAGTGGAAAAGGGTAAAGGGATATAAGGTCAATGTTACCGGACCCATGCAAACTCTCGGAAAGACCCCGGGTTTCCCCGAGGCCATCGTCAGATATGTGGAATGCAAGTCACTCATAGGTGGTGTCACTACCTCCCAGGGGATCACGCTTGCCAATTCCAGCCTGACAAAAAGGATATTTCACGGGATCACCAGGAATGTGGAAGAGACCAATGAGGCTGTACTGCCGGAAGCTCTTACCCGAATCGCGGATGTCCGGCCCGGGCAGGCAGATGCTTTTAGCAATTCCCTCTCAACAGTAAAGACCAGATTGTTACATCTTTCGGAAGGTATTGATAACAAAGCCCGATCTTTCTTTACTAACCTCCGGAAGCAGGATGGTAGCTGGGCCATCACGGATAAACTGAATGGAATACACTGTACCGGTCTTCATTCTGAAGATTTTGCGGTTTACGGCGCTCAGGGCGGAACCATGACCTGGTCTCCCATGAGTAACCTGGTACTGTACGGAGCCACTGCTGATATACAGGCAGCAAAAGACAATAACATCCTGATAGCCCTGGGATCAGACTGGTCTCCCAGTGGCAGTAAGAATCTTTTGGAAGAACTCAAAGTGGCCTACCTGGTCAGTAAGAATCATGCGGACATGCCCTTGTTCAGCAATGAAGAACTGGTTCGAATGGCTACTTCAAACCCGGCCAGGATTCTCGGTTGGGAAAATGCTCTGGGATCCTTAAGCGTGGGAATGAAAGCTGATCTCATAGTAGTCAGTGGCTATAAGGGGGATGCCTATGAAAAACTTATAGAGGCGACCGAACGCAGTCTTGTGGCCGTTTTCGTCAATGGAGTAGTGCGCTGTGGACAAAATCGCATCCTCAGGAAGTTTAATTTTGATACAGTTGATATAGAAAAATTCCAAATCAATTCCTCAAAAAGATACCTTTACCTTAAGGAATCCAATACGGACACAGGGCTTTCAAATATTACCCTGAACGAGGCTAAAACCAGGATCTCCTCCGGTCTTCTGAATATACAGCAGCTGGCCCTGGATCTGGAAACAGCCCATGGCGATGGCCTGCTTTCTGCTTCAGCCAATCCTTTTGATATGGACTGGTATTTAGTCCCGGATTTTCACAGTGACCTGGACGGACACGATCACGATGACGCTCATCTGGAGTGGGGGGCAAGTGTACCCTTTAGTGAGGTCGCGGAACCCATTCCCATAGATCTGCTTACCGTTTTGGAGGATGATGAGCACTTCCATCGAATGGCTCAACATCCGGTACCGGATTACATTCGCAAAGAACTGCCTGCCTTTTATGACCGGCCTGCACTATCCCTGGATCAAAGCATGTATTCTGATGAGGATGGCAGATGGGACAACTTTGCCGAGCTTATGCCTCTTGAAACCTTTTTGAAATCTGCCAGCAATCTCTCGGTTGAGGACAAGTTACTCATCCTGCAACAGGCCAGGGCTATACTGGAGGAAGCTTACGTCCACAGAGTGCTGAAGAAGTCCATGTATGCAATACATCCAATAGATCGTATATCATTGATGATTAGGGATATAAGGTATCGTACTTCAACTGATGAAGACGACAAGAACTTTCATAAGGAACTATTGGATATCTTTAGTTCGCTACGCGATTTGCATACGCGTTATATACTCCCACACCCCTATAAGAATCGTTTCGCATTCCTTCCTTTCCTGATCGAACGATATTATGCCACCCCTGAAGATGAGGATGCGGTTTATATCATAACTACGGTCTTCAAAGGGGTGGAAAAGGACTTTCCGGAACTGAAAGCCGGTCTTGAGGTGCTCTACTGGAATAACATCCCGATAAAGCGGGCTATTGAGCTCAACTCAGAGAACCAGTCCGGAAGTAATGAAGAAGCCCGGATCGCCCGTGGACTGGATACCCTAACTGTTAGATCATTAGGTACAACCACTCCGCCGGATGCGTCTAGGATCCGCTTGTCTTGTTATGACCATGAAATAGGGGAGCCTGTAGATCTGGAATTTGAATGGTTAGTGTCTTACTACCCGCCTTATTTTGACAGTTCCGTGGAAGAATTAAGTGCAACATTGGTTGCCCATGGATTTGATTATGATACGCTTTCCGTGAACCAAATGAAAGCCAATTTGTATAGCGGGGTTTCCGGTAAGAAGAGGCGTAAAAAAAGTGGCAAATGGGTTAGGCCCACCAACTACCCAAAGGCTATGAAAGGCCGTATTATAGATGGGAAAAATGCAAATAGTACTGTGGGCTATATCCGGATATACAGCTTCGCGGTTCCCGGCGCTTTGGAATTCCTGCAAGACTTTGAAGAAGTTTTCTCCGAATTAGAGAATCGCGGTATTAAAGGGTTGATACTCGATATCAGGGGAAATGGCGGAGGCCTTATAACGGCAAGCGAAATGCTGCTCGCGAGATTGGTGGGGAAAGAAGTGGAGTTTCAGAAGGCCCAGTTCATCAATTCCGAACTAACCCTGAAACTTTGCGAAAATTATGGGGTAGATAGCCCTATTATAGATCTGTCTAACTGGACACGCTCCATATCGCTTTCTAAACGTACAGGAGACTATTATTCCAACGGCTATCCAATCACTAAAGTAGCGGATAAAAGCAAGATAGAACGTCTGTGCAACTTGCCTATGGCCCTGATAACTGATGCTCTCTGTTATAGCGCGGCGGATATGTTCGCTGCCGGTTTCCAGGATCACAAACTAGGAAAAGTTATAGGGATCGATGGAAACACGGGTGCAGGTGGAGCTAATGTCTGGAGCCATGAAACGCTAAGACGACTGACAGCCAGGGCAGGATTGGATCAACTTGGATTAAAACCATTGCCTAAAGGAGCGAACTTCAACTTTGCCGTGAGACGCATTCTCAGGAAGAACAATGAGCCGATAGAAGATTTAGGAATTCTGCCGGATGTAGTGCATAAAATTACCAGGGAAGACTTGCTCAAAGGCAATCCGGACCTGATCAGGCGAACCATGGAGGTGCTGTTCGAGTCTTAGTCAGCTTTATAGGCTATTGCAGCTGAAACACCAGTTTTAGCCTTACCTTATTGTCCTCTTTTTTCTTCTTCAGGACGGTTATTCCAAAATCTACCGTGTTAAGTGTAGCTGTGCCGGTCAACAGATCACCCTGCTTCCGGAAGGCAATGGTAAGTGGTTTGGAAATCCCTTTCATAGTTAGGGTTCCGTTCACTTTGTAGTCGTTCCCGCTGACTGTTATCTGATTGCTCTTAAAGCTGATTTCAGGAAAGTTGTCCTCGTCAAAATACTTTCTGCCTTTCAGAGACCAGTCCCTTAAAAAGTTACCCGTTTTGAGGGTTGTAACCTTTACCGAACCCTTGAAAACAGAGCCGGGCAGGTCATCAGCATATACCTTGGAATCTGAAGTAAAACCATCAAGGGTGCCATCTACTCCTTTGGCTAAAAATTCAAATGAGATATCCCTGGCAACAAGTTTTTTCTGGCCGAAAACTGTGGGTTGCAAAACGAGCAATGCCAGCAACAGCAAAAAATTCAATTTCATAGTTCTTTTTTTATCGCCCGGAGGCCTTGCTAAATTAGCACAAAAGAATTTAACGACGAATTGGTGAAAAAACTCGACGGAAAGCTCTTAATGTACTAAAATACAGGGATGTAGTATGGAGAATTTGTAGTAATTTGCAAAGAGGACAAATCACTAATTTGAAAATGAAAAGAACTTCACTCTTAGCCCTGGGGTGCGCCTTTTTCTTTTGCATGGCGTTTCAAGCCGTTAACGCACAACAAAGGGATCCAAATACTACAGACGATAAATCCCTGAAAGTAAAAAAGAGGACCGTAATGGAAAGGTATGAGCCGGAAATGATCCTTTCTGTTGAAAAACGCGTTGAATTAAAGAAACAAAGACTTGCCACGATCAAAAAACGCAGGCAGATCATAGATACCCTCGATATATCAGAACGTAAAAAGCGCCGTCTCCTGAAGGAACTCTATCAATCCCCGTCCTCTGAGAAATGGGATAAGTTGATCGCAGACATAGAGTTCGAAGAGGATCCGCAAGACTGAGTGCTTAGCTCCCGGAAACAGGCAGGTTTTCGGGCTTTAAAATGTTAAAGCTATACCAACAAATCGTTAAACTATCGGTTAGGATGTTTTGGCAGTAGGAAATTATGCGCAAATTGCGTAACTTAATGTGCGCATTAGCGTAGAACAACCCCAAAACTCCTAACTGATGAAGACAGCGGAATATCCTTCCAGGAAAGACCGGGACACTATGCCCATGATCCTAAGGCTAGAACGTAACAATTCGCAAATCCTATGCCTTAAAGACAAATTGAGTTCGTATGTCTGCGAACCAAAGACCCTGAGTTTGTTTGAACACATGGAATCGCTGAAAAGCAGATTGGAACGTATGCGAAATTCCAATCTGGAGGTAATTTCCATGTTAAAAGACCAGAAGAAAGCTCTTGAAATCAGAAAAGAGAACATCGTCAACCGCTTTAAGGAGTTCAAAGAGTTGGAAGACAATGTGTTTGAATATATCGGGATGGCGCGCATGCACTGTTAGAGCACCAAAAGTTACTCCTCCAGTACTCTTTCAGGAATTCTCACAGAGGCTACTATCCCCGCCACAAGGGAGACTACGATAACCGTTAGTGATACCCACTCCGGGGGGTGGATATAATCCGATAGCAACATTTTTAGTCCTACAAAAGCCAGGATCACCACCAGGCTATAATTGATATACCTGAATTTCTGCAGCATTCGGGAAACCAGAAAATACATGGACCGCAATCCCAATATGGCCAGGATGTTAGAACTAAAAACGATAAAAGGGTCAGCGGTAATAGCCAGTATGGCCGGAATACTGTCTAGTGCAAAGAGAATATCTGTCAGTTCAATGACCAGTAAAGCAACGAATAGGGGGGTAGCCGCTAAAAGCCCCATCCGCTTTACAAAGAACTGATTTCCCTGAATGGCTCCGGTAACCGGAAAGATCTTTTTTACCTTGCGGAACACAAAGGACTTATTGGGATCAAAATCATCGTCCTCCGATTTCAGCATTTTAAAAGCCGTGTACAATAGGAACAGCCCAAAAACATAAATGATCCAATCAAACTTGTTGATCAGCGCTACTCCGAATACGATCATCAAAGCCCTGAAGACGATGGCTCCTAAAATACCCCAGAAAAGCACCCGGTGCTGATAAAGGGGTGGGATCTTAAAGGAGGTAAAAATTACAGCGATCACAAAGACATTATCAATGCTCAGGGAGAGCTCGATCAGATAACCCGTTATGTACTTTAGTACAGCTCCTCCCGGGCTCAGGCCGGTAGGATTCTCAATAAGTCCGTCGGAAAATAACCAGAAGATCACCCCACTGAAAGAAAGGGCAACGGTTACCCAAACAGCAGTCCAAATCCCGGCTTCCTTACTTCGGATAACATGGTCCTTCCGGTTAAATACCCCCAGGTCTAGCGCGAGAAATACGAAAATCAGGCTAATGAATGAGCCCCAGATCCACATGGTTAGTGATTTTAAGCGGCTAAGATAAACATAGTTTTCCCAACAAAAGCCTGGCTGAACGGTATACTGAGAAAATACCCTTCAAAAATCCCATACTTAACTTTTTATTTATAAAATCAGGGCTCACCGAAATCTGAAATCTCATACCTTTGCGCACATGTATTCCTAAAGTTTTAGCATGAACAAATCGGTATATGTAGCAGCCCTCGAATCTCACAGTGGAAAATCCCTTTTTGTTTTAGGTTTCATGCGATTATTGCTTGGCAAGATGGCCAAGGTGGGATATTTCAGGCCAGTGATTGATGATACCCAAAATGGCGAAGTAGATAATCACATCCAAACGGTGCTTTCCCATTTTGATCTCGCCCTGGAACCCGAATCAGCCTACGGACTTACTCAGAGTAAGGTCATTGAATATTACAACAACGGGCGGGAAGGTGATATCCTGGATGAGATCATCGCCAAATACAAAAAAGTCGAAGAGGATCACGAGTTTACCTTAGTTGAAGGCAGCGATTTTTCTAAAGAAGGCAGTGTTCTGGAGTTTGATCTTAACCTCGATATAGCCAAAAACCTGGGCTTCCCTGTAGTCCTTGTAGACAATGGAAGGGGAAAGACCCTGGAGGAATTCTGTGGCAACGTCGAATCCGCCGTCACCACTTACACCAATAAAGGGATAGAAATCATTGCGGTTATCGCCAATAAACTAAGGCCGGAAAACCTGGAGTTGGTCAGGGATACCCTTGCCAAATCCCTGTCCAAAAATATTATCATTGCTACGGTGCCCAGGGTAAAAAACCTGTCGCATCCCACACTAAAGGAGATCGTTCATAATTTGAACGGAAAGATACTGTTTGGTGAAGAACATATTGACAACCAAACCGGAAGTTTTGGAGTAGGGGCCATGCAATTACACAATTACCTGAACCATCTCAGGGACAGGAGCCTGGTGATTACCCCGGGCGACCGGTCTGATATTATTCTGGGTGCACTGCAGGCGAATTTGTCTGAGAATCACCCTTCCATTTCCGGAATGCTCCTCACCGGGGGCATTATTCCGGAACCTTCAATACTCAAACTTCTGGAAGGTTTTAACAATGCCGTACCGATCATTTCTGTTGAGCAGGGAACGTTTGACGCGACCTATCAGGTGGGTAGTATAAAATCCAAAATATACGCGGAAAGCAAACAAAAAATAGCCACTTCCATTTCGCTTTTCAATCAACATGTGGATGGGGAACGAATTCTGGACCGTCTCAGCACCTTTGAATCCGGGATCACCACGCCAAGAATGTTTCAGTATAATTTGATGCAACGGGCCAAAAAGGAGAAAAAGCACATTGTACTCCCCGAAGGTGAGGATCCGCGTATCCTGGAGGCCGCGGTAGAGCTTACGGAATTGGATATCGTTCAAATTACCCTGCTCGGCGATCCAAAGAAGATTGAGAACAAGGCGCTGCAGCTGGGGTTGGATATATCCGGCCTGGAGATCATCAACCCGGTTGAGGCCTCTAATTTTAATGACTACGCTTCCACTTTCTACGAACTGAGAAAGCATAAGGGGGTAAATATGGATATGGCCAAAGACCTGCTTCACGATGTCTCCTATTTTGGTACAATGATGGTCTATAAAGGGCATGCGGACGGTATGGTTTCCGGAGCGGTACATACCACACAACACACCATAAGGCCGGCATTGCAGTTCATCAAGACCAAACCGGGAATCAAAGTGGTTTCGTCTGTGTTTTTCATGTGCCTGGAAACCAGGGTTTCCGTTTTCGGAGATTGTGCCATCAACCCCAACCCCAACGCCGAACAATTGGCAGAGATCGCGATTTCCTCAGCGGATTCAGCCAGAAATTTCGGGATTGAACCTAAGGTGGCCATGCTTTCCTACTCGTCCGGGAGTTCCGGAAAAGGTGAGGATGTGGAAAGAGTGAGGGAAGCAACCGAAATCGTTAAAAAGCAAAGACCTGAACTTGCTATAGAGGGCCCCATACAGTACGATGCCGCTGTGGATCCCCTGGTAGGGAAGAGTAAACTCCCGGATTCCGAGGTGGCCGGGCAGGCTTCCGTACTGATCTTCCCTGATCTGAATACCGGAAACAACACCTATAAAGCGGTACAGCGGGAGACGGGGGCTATCGCCATTGGACCCATGCTCCAGGGATTGAACAAACCGGTTAATGACCTTAGTAGAGGTTGCACGGTAGACGATGTATTTAATACTGTGATAGTGACAGCCATTCAGGCCCAGGAAAATTAAAGATAAAGCAGATGCGAATTCTGATCATTAATTCGGGAAGTTCTTCCATAAAATTCCAGCTTATTGAAATGCCCTCAGAAACGGTGTTGTGCAAAGGCATCGTTGAACGCATTGGCTCTAAAAAAGCGAGGGTCCATTACAAAAACGGAATAAAGGAATTTGAAGAGGTTAAGGCGATTGAAGATCATTCGGCCGGTCTGAGTATCATTACCGATATGCTCACTAACCCTGAAAATGGAGTGATAAAACACCCTGACGAAATAGCGGTAGTTGGGCACAGGGTGGTCCACGGAGGCAAAAATTTTGATAAGCCCACGAAAATAACTCCTAAGGTATTGCGCAGTATTAAAAGGCTATCTCCCTTAGCACCCTTGCATAATCCGGCCAATGTACTGGGTATAAAAACAGCCTCCAGGATTTTTACCAATGCGGATCAGGTTGCCGTATTTGATACGGCATTTCATCAAACCATACCGGAAAAAGCACATCGATATGCTATCCCAAAGGACCTTGCTGATAGTCATTCTCTCCGTGTTTACGGCTTTCACGGTACAAGCCACAAGTACGTATCCGAAAAAGCCAATATGCATTTAAAAACCGGGAATTCTAAACTGATCAGTATCCATTTGGGTAATGGCTGCAGTATGACGGCTGTTCAGAATGGTAAGAGCATAGATCATTCTTTGGGTTTCGGTCCTTCCAATGGGCTGATCATGGGGACAAGGTCCGGGGATATTGATCAGTCCGTGATCTTTTTTCTGATGGATTCCTTTGGGCAGTCTTCCAAACAGATCAACAAAACACTGCAGAAAAAAAGCGGACTGTTAGGGCTTACAGGCCACTCAGATATGCGAGATATTCAGAAAGGCGCTGATAATGGTAATGCTGATTGTATTCTTGCGCTGGAAATGGTAGCCTATCGCATACAGAAGTATCTGGGGAGTTACGCGGCCGCTATGAACGGTTTGGATGCAGTGATCTTCACCGCTGGAATAGGTGAGAATTCAGCCGAACTACGAAAAAGGGTTTGCCAGGAAATGGACTTCTTTGGTATATCCCTGGACGATTCGCTGAATTCAGCGCTAAAATTTGATTCCGGAGTAGCAGAAATTCAATCTGACGGCAGTAAGGTAAAAATCCTGGTGATCCCAACCAACGAGGAGCTTGAGATAGCCAGGCAGAGTTATTTTTTAAACAAGGATAAATAAGGAATTGGCCAGGGGTTGGATCATCACAATCTTTGTTTGTTTGGCCAAAGGAGATTCAGATACTAAAACGCATTGACTCTCGTTCCATTTAGTCATGTTCTTAAACGGATTCAGAATCCAGGACCTCCTTCTTTCTGTATCTCAGTTTCCCCAATTCAATTCCAATTGAGGTTTTTGCGAGCATTGTAAAGATGAACGCCCCCAAGGCCCATATTCCAAGGGTTACCCATATTTCTATCCATGTTGGGGTATATTCCGCAATTTTCCCGTAAGGTCCGGGAATAAAACCAGGCACGATCAGACCGAATCCCTTTTCAATCCAAATGGCGACGAAGAGAATAAAACAGCAAAAATAGAGTACGTTGAGATTGTTGCGTAGCTTATGAAAGGTTAACAGAACCGTTGCCAGAATATTCAGTGGTATTGCAGTCCAGATCCAGGGCAGTAGGGCCGTCTTTCCCTCCAATCCGAAAAAGAGGTAATAGGCACTCTCACTGTGATGTGTGGGGGCATAAAACTCTTTGAACAATTCAGAGATCAGCATAATCAGATTGATTTGGGCCGCGACAGTCACGATCATTGCAATTTTCTTAATGGTCTTGTCCTCTATCCTGAATTCGGAAAATTTGCGAATGGCTGCCAATACCAGAATGATCAGTGCGGGACCCGCGGCAAAGGCCGAAGCCAAAAAACGAGGGCCTAAGAGGGCGTTATTCCAAAAGGGGCGCGCCTGAAGCCCTTCGTACAAAAAGGCGGTTACCAAATGAATACCCACTGCCCATAGAACGGATAGAATGGAACCGGGAATATAGACGCTGGCTTTGGCTTCTTTTCCCTGGTAGTGGCGAAACAGAATGTAAAGTGGAATGGAAATATTGATAAAGAGATAGCCGTTGAGCACAATGACATCCCATGCTAACATGGAATTTGGGAAATTAAAAACACCTATTCCGGGTATCATATGCCACAAGACCGAAGGGCCACCCATATCCGCAACTACGAATGCAAGGCACATAATAAGTGCGGCTACTGCAAGCCCTTCACCTATCAATACGGCCTGCTTAAAGTCTATATCGTGCAAAACATAAGTTGGCATTACCAACATAACGGCCGCGGCCGCTACACCTACCAGAAAGGTGAAATTGGAAATGTAAAGCCCCCAGCTTACCCTATCTGTCATACCAGTAACACTCAGGCCTTCGTCTAATTGAATCGAATAGCAATACATGCCAATCAGCATGATCACTGTCAGGAAGATCATCCAAATATGATAGGTCCTAGAGCCGTGGGTAATATAGCCCAGGCTGTCTTTGACCATACTCATAAATGCTTTTATTGTTTCCATTCCGTTTCACTTTTAATCCATGAAATACCAAAACTTGGGTTCTGTTCCCAGGTCTTCCTTTAAGCGGAAAACCTGTTTGTTTTCTAAAACCCATCGAATCGTACTGTCCGGATCCAGCAGGTTGCCAAATATCCTGGCTCCCGTTGGGCAGGCTTCCACACATGCCGGGTCTTTTCCGGCCCTGGAACGCTGTACACAGAAAGTGCACTTTTCCATAACCCCCTTCTTGCGCATTCGGTTACCTAAATAATGTTGATTCTTATTTACTTCGTCTTCCGGCACCTCCGGTTTACTCCAGTTAAAGCGTCTTCCATCGTAAGGGCAGGCTGCCATACAATAGCGACAGCCAATACACCAGTCGTAATCGATGACTACCAGTCCGTCTTCTTCGCGCCAGGTAGCTTCTACAGGGCATACGTTAACACAGGGAGGGTTATCGCAATGAAAACATTGGGTTCCCATATAAAAATGTCCCTCTGCAGGTACTTCGTGATAATAATTGTCGTCTGCCTCGTTGAATTTGAAGCCCTCTCCGTCTTTCATTTCATGAATACGTATGTATTGCATTTGCGAGTTTCTATCCTGGTTATTCTCCTCCACACAGGCACTTACACAATTCATATATCCCTGACATTTAGAGATATTAAAGGCGTATCCGAATAGCACATCTTTTGAAGCATCTGCCGAAGACATTTTGATATTCTTCTTCTTGCGCAATTGATAGGAACGGACCAGGCGATCAACAGTAGCCTGCTTTTCTTCCTTTGTCATCAGTTTGTAGTTGCCCTTAAATTGCTCTTCCCAATCTATCTGGGCTTTTTCTTTGGTTTCATTACCTGCAGTCAGGCTACAGGAAGTATGGACTGCACCTGCGCCTACGAGCAGACTGGCGGTGAGTTTTCTAAAGGCGGTCCTGCGGTCCATCTTAACGTCGAACACCTGCTGGAATCCGTCTTTTTGAGTCTGGCTTACAGCTGTTTCTCCCATAAGTTCCTTTTCAACAGCCGCGTCGAATTCCTCTGCCGTAAGCCTGTATTCCTTATCGGGGTGATCTGAATGTGATCCACAGTCACCGCTGTCCTTCCCACAACCACAGCTTCCGCTGCCTTGTGCTTTGCTTAACCCCAGGTCTAATTGAAACCACTTTTTCTTCTCAGCCATTTCCTCGCTATTTTCTTTCCATTTCTTTTTGAGTATTAAAGCGAACCGGCCATTTCGAGGCAATCTGCGGTTCGTGAGGGTTGTGGCAATTCACACAGCTCATAGCTGCTCTGGGATTAGCCCAACCGCCAATATTTTTTCCATGTGCACCACCTTTCCAATCCTCAAACTGAGAACTATGACATTGCGCACATAGTCTGTAACTCTGATTGAAATCTATTTCAATTCCCGCCAGACTATTTAGATGATTCATATCCCCAGGATTGTGGCAGGTGGCGCAATTCATGGTCTGTGAATTAGCGTGTTTGATCTTGATTTCCCAATGCGCCTGTTGCTGGTCCCTTGCCTGTTGTAATTCGCTTAAGGGTTTAGAGTGACACTCTGTACAGGCATAGGACTTTAGCTGGCTTTTGCGTTCCGGGATTAAAAAAGTATGCTCTCCTTCAGTAATTTCAATAGTTTCAATATCCCCTATATAGACTTCCGACGAAATTCCGGGATCCTGATAGTGCTTGCTTTCTTCTTCTATTTTTTCCTTCAGGTTGTGATAGCCACTCTCCTTGTGTTTACAAGAAGACAACAGACATATAATGACCAAAATGAACAGTTTAGGCTTTATTTTCATTGGTCAACAGTATTTGCTCTTACGAACAGTTCAACATTTTCTACCTCTTGCTGTTGCGGTACGTGGCACTGTCTGCAATTGACGCGTTCCGGATGATCTACCCATAACTCTTTTACCGCAGCTGGTCCTGCATGGCAGGATAGGCAGTTCTCACGCATTTGTAATTGATGTGGTATTGTAGGCGGACTTCCTGGCAAAGCACTATTTACACCTACAGCCGGCCCGGGTTTTTTGTAGAAATCCGTAGCGGCAAAATAGTTTTTGGTCTGCTGCTCCACATGACACTGTTTACAATTAATCATTTCGGGATGGGGTGTTACCGGGGCATAAGCGTTAAACTTCTGTACAAAACCACCATTTTGATGGCATTGCAGGCATATGTTACCGCCCATACCTAATTTTTCCTTTACCGGATGTGGTATACTGGGAGGTGCTCCGGGATAGGCCCGATTGTCATAATAGGATTCCAGGGTTCTTTGATGATTTTCATCCTGAGGCATATTCAAATAGTCCAGGGCGTACTCAGATCGTTCAAACACCTTTTTTTCCGAAGGGATAACGGGAGGTGCCTTGGTTTCCATAATTGGTATGTAAGCTTCCTCCAGACCCTGGTAATAGCTATAGGTCCAATTTGCGGAAAACCCGACAAACAATATGCCGAAAACCAATAAGATCCCTAATCGTTTTTTCATCTTAAGCTTTTTCCACTTTTACGGCACACTTCTTATAATCCGGTTCCTTTGAGATCGGACAGAAGGAATCCAGGGTGATGTCATTGATCAGCATTTGCTCGTCGAAGAAGGGTACAAAGACCTGCCTTGGTGCCGGCACCCCTCGCTGGTTAACAGAAGCTGGCAGAGAAATTTCCCCTCTTCTGGTTGTCAGTTTTACCATGTCCCCGGTTCTTATTTGCATGCGCTCAGCATCTTCCGGATGCAGCTCCACGTAAGCATGCGGCATGGCCTGGTGTAAAACCGGTATACGCCTGGTCATAGAACCGGTATGCCAATGTTCTACCACCCGACCGGTGCCCAGCCAGAATGGATAGTCCGCGTCAGGTTCTTCGGCAGCGGGCTCATAAGGCCGTTGCCATATGACAGCCCTGCCGTCTTTCTTGCCATAAAAATGGAAGTCTTTTCCGTTGGTACAGGCCGGGTCGTACTTTGCGTTGAAACGCCACTTTGTTTCTTTTCCATCTACATAAGGCCACATAGCACCAGGCTGATTTTTCAATACTTCCAGCGGGGCCATATTGTGTTTTTTACCTTCGTGATGTCTTCTATATTCGGAGTATATCTCTTCTATATGGGTTTCGTCCTTATAGTAGAACTGCTTTTCAAAGCCCATTCGTTTGGCCACTTCAATAAGTTGCACGGTATCGCTTAGGGCTTCACCAGGTGGTTCCAGCATTTGTTCAAAATACTGCGTACGGCGTTCGGAATTGCCGTATAAACCTTCCCGCTCTACCCACATGGCCGAGGGCAGGATCACATCAGCAATATCTGTGGTAGGGGTAGGGTAGACGTCGGAAACCACAATAAAACGACCTTCCTTTTTTGCCCCATCCCGATATCGTTTCAGTTTGGGCATGGTCACCATAGGGTTGGTGACCTGTATCCACATAAAACGGATATCACCTCTATCCAAAGCGCGGAACATCTCTACGGTGTGATAGGTGGGTTTTGGATCGATATTCTCAACCGGAACATCCCAGATCTTGGCGGCAAATTCCCGATGTTCTTTGTTGGCGACTACCCCATGGGGTAGCTTATGCGTTAAGGTACCAACTTCACGTACGGTGCCACAGGCACTGGGTTGACCAGTTAGAGAAAAGGGACTGTTGCCCGGACTTGAGATCTTCCCTGTGAGCAAATGGATATTGTAAACCAGATTATTGATCCAGGTACCCCTTGAATGTTGATTCATACCCATACACCAAAGGGACATCACCTTTTTGTTGGGATCCCCAAAATGTGCCGCAAGGTATTTGATGTCCTTTACTGAAACTCCGGATAGACCCGATACCTTTTCAGGCGTATAATCCTCCAAAAAGGCCTTGTATTCTTCGAAGCTAATGGCCTCTGGTCTATCGGTGAATTTGTAATGGTCCTCTAAACCATAACCCATATTGGTCAGGCCTTTACTAAAGTTGCAATGCTCTTCTACAAAGGCTGTGTTCATCCATCCGTTGTTGATGATCTCATAACAAATGGCATTGGCTACAGCCAGATCCGTTTGTGGATTAAAGATGATGGTTTTGTCCGCTGCCATGCTCGTTCGGGTGGTACGGGTAGCGAAATCGATGATCTTTACACCACGCTTCAGGCGTTGATCTAATAATCTGGAAAACAGTACGGGGTGCATCTCTGCCATATTATTACCCCATAAAACAAAAGTATCTGCGTAGTCAATATCTTCATAACAGCCCATGGGTTCGTCCAAACCAAAAGAGGAGAGGAAACCCGTTACCGCTGTGGCCATACACAGGCGGGCATTGGCCTCGACATTATTGGTGCCTATACATCCCTTAAACAGTTTGGAAGCCACATAGCCATCGGGAATAGTCCATTGACCGGAGCCATAAATGGAGACTGCATCCTTACCATGCTCTTTGATGGTCTCCTGCATTTTAGAGGCTACCAAATCCAGGGCTTCTTTCATGGAAGTTTCTACATATCGGCCATTTTTCTTTACAAGGGGCTTTTTGAGCCGGTCTTTGCCGTACATCGCCATAATGGAATGGTAGCCTTTAACACAGCACAATCCCTTATTGACCGGGGATTTTGGATCGCCTTTTACCGCAATTGCCTTTCCATTTTCTGTACCTATAAGAACACCACAACCTACTCCACAAAAACGACAGGGGGCTTTCTTCCAATCCAGATTGGCGCCATCAGGGATCCCCTTTTCCTGTTCCTCAGCGAAGATGATCCCGGGAAACATTCCAGCTGCAGCGGTCATTGCGGAGAGCACTGCCATTTTTTTAATAAATTCTCGCCTGTTGGTGAACACTGATTGATACATAATTATGTATTTTTTGGAGTATTGAAACCAGATACAAGGGCCATCAGCTTAATATCCCTGAATTGTTGAAGCTGCTCCCTTAGTAATTCTTCTTCTTTTTCGGAGTACGTCTCCGTGACCAAAACGAGCAGCTCTTCGTTCTTCGCGGCTATTACCTCGCATTGATCCATATTTGAAAGTGCATTCGCTACTTCCCCTTTTTTTCCTTGCTTCGGATGTACCAAATAGCTCTTTATTGGCATAACTAATCAGTTTTAGTTTGGAATAGCGTTGGCTTGATGGTTACCATGGCCCATCCCCAGTAATTCACATTACCATCAAAATTGTTCTTTAGTACTTCCATGCCGTCCGATGCGAACAAATGAGAGTACCCTGCCTGTATATTGATGTCTTTTTTGAAATTATAGTTAAGAACAAAATCTGCCTCGACACCCAATTGTTTGGAATCGGAATTTTGCAGATCGGCCGCGGCCGAAAAATTATGGACCCGGGCGTAGATAGATGCTTTTTCTCCCAGGCCAATTACAGAACCAAGATACACATCCAAGAGCCCGACGTTATTGGCGTGATTGCCTACAAAGAAGTAATCCATCAATCCATTGAACTTATGGTTGGTGCCGTAGAAGGGATTGAAAGCCTTGTTCTCTCCATTATCAGGTAATCCGTTATCGTTTCCGCTTATTAGTTCTCCGCCTAAGATCAAGGACCAGTTTGGTCCGCTTTTGTAACTGGCTTCCAAAGCAAGTAAATAGGCACTTATATCGTTATCATCGACATCCTTTCCGAACTGATAATAGACATTGGTCCACCAACTGAATAGTTGCTTATTAGACTTTAAATGGGCTCCAATAGTTTGACTAAATCGGGTTTCGTTGTTGTCCGGAATAAGATCATCAATAAACTGCAGTCCGTTATTCAGGAACAGAAAGCTGGCGGAAAGTGCGCTCCAATCCTGGTGAAACCAAAGGAATTGCAGGCTTTTATATGTATTTTCAGTAGTAAGAACGTTACCGAGGTTAGATTCACCATCCTGATTAAATGCTGCCCCCGCTAACAGTTTTGAATCGTTCTTATGATATGTGAAAAGAGCCATATCATGACTCCTTGCCTGTTGTGCCCATGCGACACTGCCAAATATCCGCTGGTCGTCCAGATCCAGGGCCTGCCTTCCTAATTTTAGAGTAACAGAAGGTGAAAAAACCACTGCTCCCCAGGCCTGAAACAGCCCAAGTCCATTACGGTCCGCCCGGTTCAATTGGGGTACGTCTCCCCAAACCCGAATATCCTGAATGCTCAGGTATAACTTAAGATAGTCTTTTGAAAAACTTGAATACAGACGTGTGCGTTGTGAAATGAAAGCAGAGGCATCCGCATTGTCCGGAAAGAGTGTTCCGAAACCATGTCTGTATTCAAAACGGGGTCTTACTTCGGCTTCAATTGTCAGTTGAGCTATGGCGGGCGACCATAGTAGTAACATGAAAAACAGCCCTAAACCATAGTTTTTCATCTTCATTAAGTGGTTATTTTTCTTGTAATAAATTACGTATTAAAAAATCCCAAACAAAATTTTATACTTTATTAATCGGTTACTTCTTATTATTTAAACTGGTTCAAAATAGTTCGATTGCAGCTTCTCCTTCTAAGTCATTTGGAGTTCATGACGGATACCGGACTTCGATTCAAAATCACGAGATTTCAATATGTTTATGATCGCAATACCGGACTGGTTCTAAATTTCCATAAGGGATAATTCCTTCCTGCCTGAAGCCTTTCCTGTAGCGGTATGAAGTTTGAATAGAGATCGGTTTTTAATTTCAAAAGCCAGTTATAATATTGTCCTTAAATAGGAGATCAAAAAACTTCAGGGGAAAAAGAAAATTTGAGATTTGGATTATGATAACTGTATGAGAATAGCTATCTTTTGAATCTATATAACCACTTAATCACCTTTTATTGGAGCACTATAACCAACGAATGCGGCGGGGGATCTATTCTCTCTTTTTAATCTTTTTGCCCTTCTTGCTTATTGCTCAGCAGAAACCGGAGTATACCATTGGCATTCTTGTGGATTTCAGAGCGGCGAATGTTGCTCCTCTTTTGGAAAAGCTAACATCCGAGATAGAAGCTGTAGTAGGGCAGGATGCCGATCTGCGTTTTCCCAACGAGTATATCCTGGCCAACAATTACAATTTGGAGGTGGCCCGGCAGCAATATCAAACCCTATTAGATAACGACACAGATATCATTCTGGCCTTTGGGGTGGTCAATAACGAAGTGATCACCAAACTGGACCAGCACCAAAAACCTACCATCCTCTTTGGGGCGGTTAACCGGGATGTGACGGGGATTGATTTCACCAAGACCAACTCCGGAATTGAGAATTTCACTTATCTGGTGGAGTCCGAATCCTTTGAGGAAGACCTGAAAACATTCCAGGAACTCAGTAGCTTTAAAAATCTGGGGATCGCTATAGATGCCCCATTTTTGGAAATCCTGCCGCTAGAGGAAGTATTTGACAAAGAGGTTTCCGCACTTGGAGCGGAATACAAAATGATCCCGTTCCGCTCTGTGGATGATATCCTTAATAATCTGGAAGGTATAGACGCTATTTATATGGCAGGTGGATTTTTTCTGAACGATGCTGAAAACCAACGGCTGGCCAAAGCTTTCATCGAACGTAATTTACCCTCATTTACCGTAAACGGGGTAGAAGATGTTAAGTCCGGGATTATGGCTACCAATCAGTCCAGTGATAATCTGGACCAGTTCTTTAGGAGAATAGCCCTGAATATTGAGGCATACATCAGCGGAACACCTCTGGAGGACTTACCGATCTACATAGACTATACCCCCAGACTAACGGTAAACTTCAATACTATGGAAACTATTGGAGTTCCCATAAAATATAGCCTGATTGCGAATACTGATTTCGTAGGGGAGTTTATTAATGTGCTTTCTGAAAAACGATATACGCTTTTAACGACTATTGATGATGCCCTGAAAAACAACCTGAATTTGCAAAGCAGCCAAAAAGACGTGGAGCTTAGCGGTCAGGATGTAAAATCTGCAGTAAGTAATTACATACCTTCGCTAACGGCTTCCGGTACGGGCACCTATATAGATCCAGACCTTGCCGAAGTCTCTAACGGGCAAAATCCGGAGTTTTCCACATCGGGGAATATTACCTTGCAACAGACCATTTTCTCTGAAGCGGCAAATGCTAACATCAGCATACAAAAGAGTCTGCTAAAAGCTCAGGAGGCCAACTTCAATGCCACTGAACTAGACTTGATCTTTGATGCTGCCAACGTTTATTTTAACGCTTTGATCCTTAAAGCGAACCTCCGGATCCAGAATCAGAATCTCGATCTGACCAAACGAAACCTGGAGATTGCCACGCAGAACTTTGAGGCCGGAGAGTCCAGTAAGTCTGATGTACTTCGTTTCCGCAGTCAGATGGCGCAGAATACCCAATCCATGGTTGAAGCAGTGAATCAGCTGGAGCAGGGTTATATCACTTTAAATCAAGTTCTTAATAATCCTACAGGAATGGAAATTGATGTGGAAGACGTAGATATGAACGACGAGATCTTTACCGATTATAACTACGATCAACTGATCTCTTTGCTGGACGATTCCACCCTCCGCGATCCCTTTATAGAATTCCTTATTGATGAGGCATACCAGAATGCTCCGGAATTGCGGGCATTGGATTTCAACCTCAAGGCAACAGATCGGAATGTAAAGCTGAACAGCTACGGCAGGTTGCTTCCAACCCTGGCCTTGCAAGGGCAGTATAACAGAATTTTTAGCCGTTCAGGCGCTGGCAGTACTGCTCCTCCCAGTTTCCCGCAGGTAGACAGCAACTATAACCTGGGATTGAGCCTTTCTATCCCATTAATCAACCAGAATCTGAATAATATCAATCGCCAAACGGCGCTCATACAAAAGGAACAATTAGAGATCAACAAGGAGAATACCACCCTGGCCATTTCAGCCAATGTTAGAAATGGTGTTCTCACTCTGGTAAATCAATTGTCCAATATCTCCCTCTCTGAGGTTTCGGAAGAAGCGGCGGAGGAGGCTCTGGACCTTACGCAGACGGCCTATTCCAGTGGGGCAGTAAATATCGTTCAACTGCTGGACGCTCAGAACAACTATCTGAATGCACAACTGGCAAGAACGAACGCCGTGTACAATTTCCTGCTGAATGCCTTGCAATTGGAGCGTTTCCTCGGGTATTACTTCTTATTGAATTCAGAAGAAGACAACAATGCGTTCAGGCAGCGATTTTTTGAATATTTAAACAGTAGAAACTAAGTCTTATAATTCCCATAGCCATGAAGAAAACAGTACATATTGGCCTATTCCTTTTAGGATCACTTTTAATCCTGTCCTGTGGGGAAGAAGAAAAGAAAGAAGTGAAATTCGTTCGGCCGGTGAAGTCGCATGTAGTAGGCTTTGTAGGTGGTGAGAAGGTCAGGACCTTCAGCGGAACGGCTCAGACGGAAAAGATCATAAACCTCAGTTTTAGGAACACCGGAATTATCACAGAGTTCAATATTAAACTGGGGCAGCGTGTTAAAAAAGGACAATTGCTGGCAAAGCTGGACAATGTACAATCCCGTTTGGCCTATGAGCAATCCGTCACCCAACTCAATAGCGCAGCCTCTCAGATGAATACAGCCAAGCTCAGCCTGAACCGGGTGCGATCCCTATACGAAAAGGGAAGCGCGGCCTTAAGCGACTTTGAAGCGGCAAAAAATTCTTTTAAAACGGCTGAGGAAGGCTATCGCTCCGCGGAACGCGGGGTAGATATTCAGCAGGAACAGATCAGATACGGTTATATCTATGCCCCTGAGGACGGTATAATCGCCTCCATTTCGGCGGAAGTGGACGAAAACGTTTCTCCAGGCCAGACCGTGGCCGTTCTCAATGCCGGTACGGAAATGGAAATTCAGTTGGGATTGCCAGAAAGTGTGATCAATAGGGTAAGTGAAGGGATGCAGGTGAAAGTAGGGTTCAGCGCATTACCCGACAATGAGTTCAATGCCAAGGTAACCGAAGTTGCTCCGGCGGTAGATGCAAATACAGCCACCTATCCTGTGAAAGTAATGGTTACCAATCCCAGCGATGATATAAAAAGCGGTATGGCCGCAAACGTAACCTTTGATTTCTCCGATCACAGCCCCGGTGGCCAGCAGGAACTCGTAGTACCCGCACATGCCGTGGGAGAAGATAGTGATGGCCGATTTGTTTTCCTGATCGAGGAAAGCGGGGAAGACGCCAAGGTGGTAAAACATCCAATAACTGTTGGCGAGTTAACATCCGAGGGCTTTGTGGTAACCGCGGGCTTGTCCTCAGGGCAACGTATCGCGACCGCGGGATTGCAAACCTTGTTAGACGGGCAGGAAGTAAAGTTGTAGCTGCAGTTAAACCCGGAAATCAGCATTGAAACTAATGGCTTAAACCTTTAAGGAATACTAGAACCAACCGAATGAATTTAGCGAAATTCTCCATTGAAAAGAACCGAATAACCCTGATGGTTTTGGCTACGATCATCCTGCTGGGAATGGCTATGTACTCCAGCTTGTCCAGAGATAGTATGCCGCCATACACCGTTCGGGTGGCTACAGTGGTTTCCAGTTTTCCTGGGGCGAGCCCGGAAAGAGTAGAGCAGTTGGTAACTGATAAGATCGAGAAGTTAGCTCAGGAGCTTCCAGAACTTAAAGAAGTTACAAGTACCTCAAGAACAGGACTTTCTGTGGTGTCAGTTACATTAAAAGATGAAATTCCTGAAGAAAAAATGCAATCCGTCTGGGACCGGCTCAGGCGCAAGCTGAATAGTGTTGAAGGGCTTCCTGAAGGTGTCAATCCCAACCTTAACGACGATGGTATAGGGGATGTTTACGGTATAGTTGTCGGGCTGACCTCAGATGGTTATTCCTATGCTGAAATGAAGGAGTATGCCGATGATATTCGGGATGATCTCATCAAGTTGCCTGATGCCGCCAAAGTGGAGCTTGGTGGTGTTCAGGAAGAACGGGTTTTCGTGGAATTTGACAATACGCGTCTGAAGGAGTACGGCCTATCAGCTTCCAGGCTCCAGCAAAGTATTGCAGCCACCAATATTTTGAATTCCGGAGGGCAGATCAATATGGGGGATGAGCGGATCATTCTCGAGCCAACAGGGAATTTTAACTCGGTTGACGATATCAGCAACATGTTGATCTCCGTTGGGAATGGGCAAAGCCAGCAGTCTATTAAGCTCGGAGATATCACCAATATAAAAAAGGGTTATATCGATCCGCCTACCCAAAGAGTAAGAGTAAATGGAAAAGAAGCCATTTCACTTCATGTTAATCTTAAGGAGAATGCTAACGTTATCTTCTTAGGTGAGGAAGTTAATGCAGTGGTTGAGCGTTGGCAGGGAAGGCTGCCTGTGGGCCTGGAACTCACCCGGGTTTCCTCCCTGGACATTTATATAGATGATAAGGTAGATAACTTCATCGGAAACCTGATGCAATCAATCACCATCGTATTGCTGGTAATGCTGGTTTTTCTTGGAATCCGAACCGGATTTGTGATCGCCAGTCTGATCCCGATCGTAACGATAATGACCCTGATGATCATGGGGCTCATAGACATGGGATTGAACCAGGTAACCCTGGCTGCACTAATTATGGCTCTCGGAATGCTTGTAGATAACGCCATTGTGGTCGCTGAAACCATTATGGTAAAAATGGAGAAGGGAATCAACTCTAAAGATGCAGCGGTTCAGGCCTTTTCAGAATTGTGGATGCCTTTATTGATCTCTACACTAACCACATCGGCTGCTTTCCTGGCATTTTATTTATCCCCTACGATTATGGGAGATATCGTTGGGCCCATCTTTGTGGTGATCACCATAGCACTGATGTCTTCATGGATCATCGCTCTAACCGTGATCACTATGTTCTGCTACCTGTTTATCAGGGTAAAACCTAAAGGTCAGGCAAAGCCAGGCTTGGTGGACAGGGTTATTGCCAAATTAAAAAAATACTATAAGAATCTGATCCTTTGGGCGTTAGGCAATCGATGGAAAGTTATCATTGGCATATTCATCGCCTTTTTTGCGTCGATCTATGGGTTTGGTTTTATTGCCTTCATTTTCTTTCCGGACAGTGACCGCAACATGATCACGGTAGACATCAACCTGCCGGAAGGAAATAAAATAGAACGCACCTCCGAGGTTGTCGAGCGATTGGAAAAGTATATGGCAGATTCGCTTCAAACCAATGAAAGCAGAACTTTGGGAATTGTAGACTGGTCTTCCTATGTGGGTGAAGGACCGGAATCTTATGACCTGGGTTATAACCCGGATGAAGCCAACTCCAATTACGCGCATATCCTGGTCAATACTTCCTCGTTCAATGAGAACAATGCCATGATAGCACGTGTGGACCGTTTTGCTTTTAACAACTTCCCCAATGCGGATATTAAAGTTGGTCCCCTTGGTGCAGGAGGAGGAGGAACACCTATTGAGATCAAGGTTTCAGGTTCTAACCCGGATGAGTTGGCTACTATAGCCGGAAAAATCAAAATTCAATTATCCGGCATTTATGGAACAAAAAACGTTAAGGATGATTGGGGACCTAAAAGTAAAAAGTTCCTTATAGAAATAGACCAGAACCGGGCCCAGAATGCCGGGGTTACCAGCCAGGACATCGCGACTTCCCTAAAAACGGTCTTAGACGGATTTCAGACCGGAGAATACCGGGAAGAAGACAAGTCTATCCCTATACTCATGCGGAGTGATAGCGAACAGCAACAATCGCTTGCATCATTAGAAACCCTTAACGTCTATTCTCAAAATACGGGTAGAAGCGTACCCCTTTTGCAAGTGGCTTCCATAATCCCGGCCTGGCAGTATGCTAAGATCAAAAGACTGGACCTCAGAAGAACTATCAATGTATCCAGTGAATTGCGGGAAGACGGTAACGCTTCCGCGATCACGGCGGAGATCACCCCCTGGTTGGAAGAGCAGATGCAAACCTGGCCAGAGGGCTATACTTACGAATTCGGGGGTGATGCGGAAAGTACAGCCGAAAGCATGGGATCAGTAATAGGTTATCTTCCTGTTTCAGCGTTTATTATAGTACTTTTATTGATTATTCAGTTTAACTCCTTTAGAAAGATGGGAATGGTGGTTCTTACTATTCCCCTGGGTATCATCGGGGTAGTAATCGGACTGCTGGCCTTTCAGGAGCCTTTCGGTTTTATGCCTTTTCTGGGTGTAATTTCTTTGGCAGGGATCGTTATTAACAACGCTATTGTTTTGATAGACCGGATGGAAATCGAACAAAACGAACTTAAAAGATCAGAACAAGACGCTGTAATAGCCGCCTGCCTACAGCGTTTCAGACCTATATTACTGGCCACCTTTACTACGGTATTAGGCCTCATCCCGCTTTATGTAAGTGGGGGAGAAATGTGGGAAGGAATGGCTGTTAGCATTATGGTAGGATTGCTGTTCGGTACCGTAATAACCCTTGTGTTTATACCTTCACTGTACAGTGTATTGTTCAGGGTGAGCTACAAGGATTACACCTTCAATGATAGCTTGTTAGAGGAATAAGCCGGGAGTTATGATCCGTAAATTGTATGAACACCGGTTCGAATTGTTTTTAGGGACCCAGATCCTGATCCTCTTTGGGTCCTTGTTTTTCCCCCTGAATTTTTTTGAAGATATTCTACTTCCGGTATTGTTCTCACTTAATATTGCAGCCGGAATACTATTGATTTCAAAGAAGAAAGGGTTGATGTGGTTTTTTATAGCCCTCTTCCTCATCGCTGCGGTCAGTTTTGGAGGCGGCATGTTCTCCAAAGAGGCTGGACCTTATATACAGATCCGCCTGGCGGTTTATTTTATCTTTCACATAATCGTAACCCTGGAGATCATTAAACAGGTTTGGCAGGCTCGTTTGGTTAACAAGACTGTGATCATAGGTTTGATGAGTGGCTACATATCCCTGGGCTTTTTGGGTTTTTTTCTTTTCCTCTCTATTGATCTATGGGAGCCGAATTCATTTAGCGGCATCCTTATGGATAACGCCGGTTTCGATACACGGGCGGATAATCTCATGTATTACGCCTATATCACGCTATTGACCATCGGATATGGGGAGATCGTTCCTGTTACACAAATTGCCCAGAAGGCCGCCATCTTGGTTGGTTTAACGGGTCAATTCTACCTGGTGATCATTACCGCCGTAGTGGTGGAAAAATACATCAGGCATTCCACCAAATGAAATTCCGGACAACCGGATCTTACCAGTTATTGGCCTAATCATTCTGGGAAGTTAACTACTGTACTTACAGCACGTTAAAGTTAAGTTAATTGGGAATTCCCGGTTCTTTTCGACTTTCAAAAAACGATATTTTTAGGAAACTACTAATCCGATACCAATGAGAAAACTAATTGCAGGCCTGGCGCTTATTGCCTTGGTAATGCTAAGCATTTCTGCGACCAGAGACACATTCACATCAGATCTTAAGGCAGGATTCACACTGGGGGATCCGGATATTGCTTCAATCAACAAACTCACTTTTGGGCCTGAAGGCATACTTTTTATGGGTGATACCAAAAGTGCCACCATCTATGCACTTGACACTAAAGATATCACTCCAAAAGAAAAGGGAGACGAGATCCGCATCGAAGGGTTTGACAAAAAACTCGCGGCTTCACTTGGTACAAGTACAGATGATGTCAAAATTTACGATATGGCGGTAAACCCGATTTCAAAATCCATTTATTTCTCGGTTTCCACCACAGATGGTACCCCGGTGCTGTTAAAGCTCAAGGGTGAAAAATTGGAAAACGTTCCTTTGAAAAACGTCAGTTATTCCAAGATCGGTCTTGTAGATCCGGTCGGACTAGAGGCCAAGGACAGAAGAGACCGGCCACTTAGGGTCTGGGCCATTTCCGACTTAAAATACCACAACGGCAAAGTTCTGGTTTCAGGACTTTCCAATAAAGAGTTCAGTTCTACTTTCAGAAGTATCCCGTTCCCTTTCTCAGAAAGCCAGGATTACGCCACCCTGGAGGTTTGGCACGCCGCACACGGACAGTTTGAAACCTTTGCACCCATAAAGACCTTTGACATCATCCAAATTGAAGGAAAGGATTATTTGATGGCCAGTTATACCTGCACCCCATTGGTGTTGTTCCCATTGGATGAACTTAAAAATGGTGTGCATACCAAAGGAAGGACGGTGGCCGAATTAGGATCGGGGAATTCCCCGGTAGATATGATCTCCTATGAAAAAGGAGGGAAACAATACTTTCTGATGAGCAACACCAACCGTCCGGTAATGAGGTTCAAGCACGAGAGTATAGCCGGATACAAGGATGCGGTTACCGAGCCGGTTGAAGAATTCGCTGTTGCTGTTGGAGTTCCTTATGACAACCTTCCTTTCCCCTATGTCTTACAAATGGATAATCTGGACCCGGGTAATGTTGTCTACCTGCAACGTACCGCGAACGGAGACTTACTGTTGAGAAGCAGAACGACAAAATGGATGTAATTCGTCCCATTAAAATCCTTAAAAAGATCAGGCTCGTCTTGGTCTTTTTTTGTTTTGCTGTGTTCTTTTGGAGTTGCCAATCGGCTATCGAACCTAAAAATATTGAAGTTTTATATAAAGAAGGGAAAGCGGTCGCCGTAAGCTTCAATTCAGGGGCCGGTCCCGAACAATTAGGGATTTTCCTTGAGGGCGAAAAGCGATTCCCTGTACTGGGTGATCTTACGAAATCACGCGGTAAGCATACATTTACGCCGGTAGTACCCTTTTCCAAAAACCAAACTTATGAGATCCGTTATCTTGGAGAGACACTGGAAAGTTTTACCATCCGGTCCGAAGAAAATGAGCTCGCTCCCGAGATCCTTAACATATATCCCACGCGAGATACCGTACCGGAGAATTTGCTAAAAATGTACCTGGTATTTTCCCAGCCCATGCAACAGGTGGGAAACGCTCTGGATTTTGTACGTGTATTTGATGAAACCAAGCAGAAGGAGGTCAAGGTATTTCTGGAACTGGAGTCGGAATTGTGGAACGCGGAACACAACCGCCTCACGCTTTGGCTGGATCCCGGACGCATTAAGACCGATCTCATTCCGAACAGGGAACAGGGCTTACCCATAAAGCAGGGACACCGATATAGACTGGAGATCGACCAGGGTTGGCGTGATGCTAACGGAAATGCGCTTAAAGAATCCGTCAGCAAGCGATTTTACGTCGGTAGCAGGGACGTCGGTAAACCAAATCCTAAAGGCTGGGAAATCCTCCTTCCGAAATCCGGTAGCAAAGGGGTATTAAAACTCAATTTTGGAGAGCCTTTAGACGCAATTTTGGCCAAAGAGTCTATTGCTGTCTATAGCGATTCAGGAGAACCGATAGAAGGGGAACTCGATCTAATTTCAAAAGAAAAAGGAATAAAAATAATACCCGTAAATAATTGGAAAAAAGGAAAATATAAATTATTAATTAATTCAAGACTTGAAGATCTTTCCGGAAACAATCTCAATAGGTTGTTCGACAGGGACGTAGACGAAACTGTCTCAGACCCATCGCCGGAGAAAGTTCACAAGATAAGCTTTAGAATCGAATGAAAATATTGCTTGGGCAACACCTAATTTTTGGTTACTTTCAAGCTGCTAACTCAAACTAAAAACCCTCATGAAAAGAATTACCTTAAGCACCTTAATCCTTTCTTTTATTCTAACATTTTGCTTTGAGGCTCAGGCTCAGGAAAAGAAGTTCGACCCCCTGGGTGGAATGAAATTTCGTAGCCTGGGACCGTCTTTAACTTCTGGCCGAATTGCCGATATCGCCATACATCCGGAAAACGAGAACGTTTGGTATGTCGCTGTTGGCTCAGGAGGTGTGTGGAAGACCCTCAATTCCGGTACTACCTGGACCCCGATATTTGACAAAGAGGCTTCTTATTCCATTGGCTGTGTTACCATCGACCCAAATAACCACCATACCGTTTGGGTTGGCTCAGGCGAGAACGTAGGCGGCCGTCACGTAGGCTTTGGAGACGGGATCTACGTTAGTCATAACGATGGTCAGAGCTGGACCAATATGGGATTGAAACAATCCGAACACATTTCCAGGATCCTGGTACATCCGGAAAATTCTGATGTCATCTGGGTAGCTGCCCAGGGACCTTTGTGGAGTAAAGGTGGAGAACGCGGTGTTTACAAGAGTACGGATGGCGGAAAGAGCTGGAAGAGGACCTTAGGCGACAGTGAATGGACTGGTGCAACGGATCTGCTGATAGACCCCAGGGATCCTGATGTACTCTATGCGGCTACCTGGCAAAGACACCGTACTGTGGCTGCTTATTTGGGCGGCGGCCCGGGCTCAGGCATTCACAAAAGTACCGATGGGGGAGAGACCTGGACCAAATTGAGCAAGGGCATTCCAAAAGCTAAAATAGGAAAGATCGGGTTGGCTATGAGTCCGTTTGATTCCGATAAGATCTATGCCGCTATAGAGTTGGAGCGACTTAAGGGAGGCGTATTTATGTCTCCTGATGGAGGGGCTTCATGGACCAAGCAGTCCAATACGGTTTCCGGCGGTACCGGGCCTCATTATTACCAGGAATTGTATGCCTCTCCGCACCAGGAAGGACGACTCTACCTGATGAACAATATTGTTAAGATCTCTGATGACCACGGCAAGACTTTCGTCAGTATGAACGAAGAGAAAAAACACGTGGATAGCCATGCGATGGCCTTTAAACCTTCGGACCCGAATTATGTGCTATTTGGTACGGATGGCGGGCTTTACGAGAGTTTTGACCTGACCAAGAGCTGGAAGTATGTTCGTAATTTACCGCTGACACAGTATTACAAAGTTGCTGTGGATGACACGGCTCCGTTCTACAATATCTATGGGGGAACCCAGGACAACGGTTCTCACGGAGGGCCTTCCCGTACCCGAAATAAAGGAGGGATCTATAATTCGGATTGGTGGATTACACTTACCGCAGACGGGCATCAGTCCGCTATCGAGCCTGGGAATCCGGACATCACCTATGGGGAATTCCAGGAAGGCTGGCTTTGGAGAGTGGATCAGACCACCGGAGAAACTGTTTTTATCCAGCCACAAGCTGGTTTGGGAGAACCTGCCGAGCGATTCAATTGGGATGCTCCAATTCTGGTGAGCCCTCATAAACCAACACGACTGTATTTTGCATCACAACGCGTATGGAAATCCGAAGACCGAGGTGATTCCTGGCAGGCGATCTCTTCGGACCTGACCCGTGATCAGGAAAGGCTGGCGCTGCCAATCATGGGTGGGCAACAAAGCTGGGACAATGCCTGGGATGTCAATGCCATGTCTAACTACAATACCATCACTTCCCTGGCCGAATCGCCTTTACAGGAGGGCTTGATCTATGCCGGGACAGACGATGGGATCTTACAGGTTACGGAAGATGGCGGATCGAACTGGCGAAAATTTGAATTAGGAAGTATAAAAGGGGTACCTTCTACAGCCTTCGTAAATGATGTACGGGCAGACCTTTTTGATGCCGGCACTGTTTATGCCGCTCTGGACAATCACAAGTACGGGGATTTCAAACCTTATCTGATAAAAAGTACTGACAAGGGCCGTACCTGGAGCTTTATCAATGGAGACCTTCCTAAGCGACTGTTGACCTGGAGGCTGGTGCAGGACCATGTGGAAAAGGACCTGATGTTTGCCGCGACGGAATTTGGGGTGTATATGACCCAAAACGGAGGGGCGAACTGGAAACAACTTAAAGGCGGTATCCCTACGATTTCCATTAGGGATATTACCATACAGCGAAGGGAAAACGACCTGGTAGCCGCTTCTTTCGGGAGAGGTTTCTATGTATTGGACGATATTACGCCGCTGCGAAACTTTAATTCCCAGGTGCAAAATAGTGACGCCACTTTGTTTGATATAAAGGACGCCTATTGGTATGTGCCCAAGCAAGAGGTTTACGGTCAGGGAAATGCGGAATACGCGGCTAAGAATCCACCGTTTGGAGCAGTTTTCACTTACTATTTAAAAGACTCTATTCCTTCTAAGGCTTCGGCACGAAAGCTGGCCGAAAAGGGCAAGACCAATATCCCATTTCCGGGATGGGAAGCATTGGAAGCCGAGAAAACTCAGGAAAAACCTGTGGTATGGCTGGTAGTAAAAGACAGCCGGGGGCAGTTAGTGAAAGTAGTGAAGGGTACCAACAAAAAAGGTTTCAACAGGGTTAACTGGCCTTTGGATGTCCCTGACAGAAGCGGGGAACTCTTAGAACCTCCTAAACCGGTGGAAGATTATTTTGATCTGAATATCATGGCTACCCCGGGAGATTATTCCGTGGCATTGTATAAGGAAGTAGACGGACAACAGGTAGAATTGGCAGCGTCTAAACCCTTCAAAGTTGTGCCGCTGGCCAAAGGAGCGCTGGAGGGTGCGTCCTATGATGAGATCATTGCCTTCCGCAAGGATTTTGAAAACTTCCAACAGGATCTCAAGGCCACACAACTGGTGTTAACTGAGAACAAGCAGAAGGTAGGAGCTATGCAGAGAGCGCTACGTAAAGCGAATTCCACGAATAGTTCGCTGGAAACCAGGATCTATGAAACCGGTAGGGGCTTGCTGGCCATAGACAGCGATCTTAACGGGAACAAGGCCAAAGGTGAAGTAGGGGAAAAATCCAAACCAAATCCAGGATCAGGAGCTTTTGTTGGCCTCGTTGGGCTTGCGAGCAGCACTTATGGTCCGACCCCGATGCACAAATCGGCCCTGAACGTAGCCAAGGCTCAGTTGAAAGAACTTAAGTCCAGGCTAAATACATTGGTAACTACTACAATCCCTGGATTGGAAGCAGAACTAAAAGCGGCAGGCGCACCTTATATAGAGGGGCAGGGGCTGCTGAAGAACTAGTGGATTAACCTCCATGTTGTTTATTAAAAGAACCGGTCTTTGTTATAAAACAGGGACCGGTTCGTCTTTTAAAAAAAGACGACAATGGAACTGAGCATCGCCAGAGATATTACGCTTCTGATCAACGCTGTTGGAGTAGGCAATTGTTTTCTTCTGTCTTACTTGTATGTTCGCCAACCGCGGCAAACGCTAAACAATGCTACGGAATTGCTGTCTTTACTATTTTTTATTATCGGATCTGTAATCCTGAATACCATCTTTAATTTTACAGGATACAGCGAGTTGTTTTACGGATTCGAATCCATCAGCAATGCCTTGTCCTTTGCCATAGCCCCTATACTGTATTTGTATATAAGATCATTTAATTATACCAATGAGGAACAAGACCTCAGATCTCCTCACTTGTGGCATTTTTATGCCTATCTCTGCCTGGTTAGTTTACAGTTGATATTACCAGAAAGCCTGATTGGGCATTGGGCAAAGAGTATTATGGATAGTCTGGCGATGATCGTAGTGTGGAATGTACACTTTTTAGTTTACACCGTTTTGGTGGCCCGGGAATTTCAAAAGAAACACACTCAGGATCTGGGCATTCAGAAGCTCATAGCGGGTGGGATAATTTCTATTTGGGCAGCGAATCTCATCCTTTTCCTTTACCGCATTTTTGTAGCCCCCTTGTCCATTTTCGTCTACTTGAATATAACTTTGCTGTTTTCAGGCCTTACCTTCTGGTTATTGTTTAGAAAATTCAAAGACAATTCTTTAAAACCAGGCAAGGCGAGGAGGAAAAAGGTCGCATCCAATGTATTACCACTTCTTGATGAGGAAAAATTGGTCCGGAACATAATAGATCAAAAATACTATCGGGACCCTGAGTTAAATATCCGTAAACTCGCCGGGTTATTGGAATTGCCATATACCTCGTTAAGCGAGTTAATCAATAGAAGATATAGTAAGAATTTCAATGAATTCATCAATGGCTTTCGCGTACAGGAGGTGGTAGACGCATTGGAATCCGACAGCCATCATTCCTTTACCATTATGGGCCTGGCAGAAAGAGCCGGTTTCCGCTCTGCCTCTTCCTTTTATGCTGCCTTCAAGAAGGCAAAAGGAACCACTCCAACCTTATATCTGGAGCAATTAGCCTAGCGCCAAAGGCTGTTTGCTTTTGCAAATCCGAACAATTTTGAGTTGTAACTTCTGCCGGAAGGGCATAGGTTTGGGGTAAATTCATTTCATCATCAATCAAAAAAACCTCATGAAGAAATCAGATCTATTCGGGACCTTTATCCTGATATGGCTAAGCTGCAATGCTGGCCTTGCCCAAAACAACCAGATAGAGACCAGGGGTAATATCGCTTATCAAATCAGTGTAAAAGCAGATAATCCCAAAATCGCTTATGTAAAAGCAGATTTCACTCCTAAAGACAGCATACTTTATATGTCCCAGGGTGCTGCGGATCTGCCCGATCGATGGGCCACCTTTGTGCACAAGCTTGTGGTTACAGACAGCAAAGGTGAGACAGTGGAAGTAGAAGACCTCCAGGACGCCATGTGGAAGTTACCCTCAGAAACTGAGGATGAGATCAGCCTTAGTTATGAGCTTCATTTGGATCATGAGCAGCAGCAATGGAGTGGGGGACTGGATGGGGTGGCCTACAGCACGGACTGGGGAGTTTTCTACACTACAAGGGCCTTGTTGATACTTCACAGTGACAATTGGGAGGATATTCGTGTGGATTTCACCCTACCCGATCCCTGGAAGGTTTCAACACCATGGCAGCCACTAAACAAAAGGAAGACTTCCTTTAAGGTTCCCAGCCAGGCCTCTTTAATGCAATCGATGCTATTTGCCGGAACACATCGTGAACTGAGCTTCAAGCGGGAAGATTTTGAGTTGATCTTTGCTCTTGGAGGAAGTGAGGTGCTCAAAGAAGAATCGCTTTATAAGGATCTGGCCAATGGAGTACTCGATTACTATATCGAGATTATGGGAGGCCTGCCCAATCCGCCGCCGGATAACCCCCTGGAAAAGGCCGTGGTGATCATCAACACCGCAGATCAGACGGATGGGGAGGTTATAGGGACCAATATTAGCATCATGTTAGAGGAAGGAGGAGACGCCATGTCTAAAATGATATCCCGCTTCATTTTTGCGCATGAGTTCTTTCACCTCTGGAATGGAAAATCCATAGTTCCCGATGATCAGGAAACCGAGTGGTTCAAGGAAGGCTTTACAAACTATTATACCCTGAAGGCACTCAGACAGGTAGGCCTGTTAGATGATAATGCATTTTATCAGGTGCTGAATAATTTATTCTACCAGAGATACATAAACGACAGCGGCCTGGGTTCCATTTCCATGACCCAGGGAGAAGAAAAACACGATCATTGGGGAATCATTTACGGCGGAGGCCTATTTGTCGCTATGGCTCAGGACGCGGTAATAAGGGAGGCCAGCGGAAATTCCCGTAGTATAGACGATCTGATGCGCAGCATATTTAAAAAGTACGGGGGCACTCATGAGCATTATACCATTGACGATGTGTTGAACGGACTTACGGAACTTAGCGGTGAAGATCAAAGCCCTTTCCTTAAGAAATACATCCGGGGCAAAGAGCCCATCCCCATTGAAGATTACCTTCCCAAAGTTGGCATTAAGGCGCAGGTAAGCGATAAGCAATTGTTGCTGGAAACCGCGGCTAAAGCCACGAAACTACAATCAGAAATGAGACTGGGAGTATTTGGCCAATTGGAACCGTAAGAAACCCTAGGCTTTAGATATTTTCCTTCTTGGTTTACTTAGGCGGTAATAATACGCCAGAATAGCGCAGGCCAGCAAACCACAGATAAGGAAGCCCATGAACATTGGATATACCGTATTCGTAACAAACTTACCGATGTAAGCACTAATCGGTACAGCCATCAAGGTCGCGGCACAGCCAGTCATCGCTGCGGCGATACCTGCGATATGCCCAACGGGTTCCATGGCTAGCGCCCTAAGGTTTCCAAAGAGGAATCCCACGGCGAAAAACTGTAGGCTAAAGAAAGTCAACAGTACCCAGAAAGGCGGGTTTCCGCCCTGGAAGAAAAGCAATACATAGGCCAAGGAGATTAGTACATAGGCGATAAGAGATACCGTTACCAGTTTCAGCATCCCAAATCGCAGCACCAGGGTGCCATTTAAGAGGGTAGAGGTGCCTATGGTCAGTGCCAGGGCCGCAAATATATATGGGAAGGCCTCTTTTAGTTCATATTGCTCCTGGAAGATCTGCTGAGCGGTGCTTAGGTATACCAGGAAGGAACCGGTTACAAAACCCCATATTAGCGTAAAAACTACGGTTTGCCTGTAGTTAAGCAGTTCCTTGTAGCCATCCACAAAAACCTTGAACCGGAAGGAGGTCTTGTTTTCCTCTGCCAGGGTTTCCGGTTGCCGCCTCCAGAACCAGATGGTCACCAAAATCGCGAAGACAACCTGAATATGAAAGATGGCCTTCCAACCAAAGAAATCCAGTATGGCTTTCCCCATGGCCGGGGCAATGATGGGCACCAGGATAAAAACAACCGTTACAAAAGACATGATCCGCGCCATATAGTCTCCGCTATATACATCCCGTATCATGGCCACACTCATGGTTCTTGGGGCAGAAAGTGAAATACCCTGTAGTATTCTTCCCAGAACCATAACTTCCAGGCTCTGTGCAAAGACGCAGAGCATACTCGCTCCAACAAAAAGAGCGAATCCCATGTAGACCACAGGTTTTCTTCCTATACTATCTGCAATAGGACCGAAGATCAGTGGGCCCGTACCTACTCCCAAAAAGAAAAGGGTAATGAGCAATTGATAGTCCGAAGGATTGGAGGTGCCTACGGCCAGTCCAATAATATCCAGGGCAGGAAGCAGCGCGTCCAGAGACAGGGCGACAATAGACATCAGGGCAGCCATAAGGGCCACAAATTCCAGTTGGGAACGAGGTTTTTGGGTCATTCGGCAAAAGTAGCGAACCCCTGCCAATAAATGAGGCAACACAATGGCAGATCATGGCTTTTTTTTGAAAAATTATCATCTTTACATAAAATTTACATTAGACACCTGAAACATGAAAAACCACTGCTGCCTGATAGCGGCTGTTCTCTTTGTGGTCATGACCGGAAACGCCCAGATGGGTACGGTTACCAAAAGCAAGGTCTTAAGCGATTCCACCAGGTTAATGACCAGGATGATACTTCCTGAAAAGCCACTTAAGAAGAAACCCCCTGTACTGGTCATAGTCCACGGATCCGGAAACCAGGGAAGCTGGAATACCTATATCCCAATGATTAGCCGGTTTTCTGCCCAGGGTTTTGCTGTGGTGTTCTTTGACAAAAGGGGGACAGGAGATTCCGAAGGAGTATACGAAGAAGTCACTGCGGAAAACAGTGAGGATGTTTTTGAGCGGCTAAGTAATGATGTGGTATCTGTATCGGCCTGGGCAAAAAAGCAGGCCCGAATTGATACGGCAAGGGTTGGATTATTGGCTTACAGCGAAGGTGGTTGGGTGGCCCCGCTTGCCCTGAGCAAGTCTGACGACCTAAAATTCGCTGCTATACTTTCAGGGCCTTTATGCACGGTAGGACAGGAGTTGTTGTTTACCGAATTACAGCAAAAAGCTGAAGAAGTTCCGGAGATCACTCTGGATTCAATTTACAAGAGCTTAGCGGATTTTACCGGGAAAGCCGGTTTTGATTCCAGACCCCTGGTAGAAAGCATGGAAACACCCGGTTTTTGGCTGTTTGGAGGAAAAGACCAGAGCATGGCGGTTGATTTTAGCAAAGCCCAGTTAGCTGAGCTTATGAAAAAGTCGCCGGAGATCCCTATCCGGTTCAAAGTATACCCAAATGCCAATCACAGCCTATACGATGCGGAAACCAAGGAACGCATGCCTTATGCCGAAGACATCCGGGATTGGGTTTTGGAGTGCATGTATGAGTAGGAGAATTGTAAAGTTGTGAAACTGTAAAACTGTGAAATTGTGAAACTGTGAAATTGATGTTTAGCAGGCTGTATAGTTGCAGTTAGACAACACAAATTCTGCCACAAAAGATGTCCTTATTCCCACCATTTATACATAACTCCGTCTAATACTTCGAATTCACCCAATTTTATTGTAACTTTTTTCTGTAAAAGTTGTGAACCCTTCCCCCTGGACATTTATGTCCAAAAATCAATTCTTATGGCTAAGGAAAAGATATTTATTAGCTATTCCCGCGATGATCTTGAATTTGTAACCCGGCTCGTAAACGGGCTTCGGAATAAGGGGAAGCACGTATGGTTCGATAGCCAGATCCGTTCGGGGAGTCAGTGGGACCGAACTATTGAAAAGGAAATCAGGGACTGCGACATATTGATCACGGTGATGTCCGAAACCTCTGTAGATTCGCCCAATGTGATGGACGAAGTTTCTCTGGCCATAGATCTGAATAAGAGGATTATCCCCGTGCTGATGCGGGAGTGCGATATTCCCATGCGCCTGAGGCGTTATCAATATGTGGATTTCACTCAGGGAGTGCAATGGGGTTTCAACAGACTGCTTGATGATATTGATCATCCTGATAAATTTGATCAGAACAGGCATCATCGTATAAAAAGGAAACCGAAGAAGAAGTCTAACAACCTGGTTTTGTTTCTATTAGGAGGCTTAGTTTCTATTGTTGCTTTTATTCTCTTAGTAGGCATATTCTATAATGAAGATGAGGATCCTATCGATCCAGGGGAAATAAAATCGAACATTATCCAAACAGAAGACCCTTTAACTCCCTATAAAAACAATGTGGAGCCGGTACACAACAATCCGGGGCCATCAACGCCGGATCCTTATGAAGAACCGGTAAATGAGACCAGAACGGGATATGTGCTGTATTCAAATCCTTTTGGACAGGTGTTCTTTAATAAAGCGGAGGGTGGATATCCCTATGTGGGCGACATTCTATATGTGATGGCAGACAGGTATGTCTACAACCAGAATCTGATGCAAACAGGAGATATCATTTACCAGGGAGAACAGGTGGAAGTCCTGCAGATCATGCCGGTTACGGCTGATGGCTATTATTACCTCAAGGTCCGTTATATCTATTAGGCAGTACCTGCCAGATAAGTCAAAAGGTCGTACACCAGAAATGCAGGCCATACCAGGGCTTTCAGGAATCCGAGGAATCCATTCCAAAAGCCATCCGCAATTTGAATGTAGTAGACCGCTGCACCGATAAAACCAAAAAAATAAAGCATGCTGGAACCGTTGGAGCCCTTGTATTTTTTAGAACCTTCCATGTGTAGTTGTTTAATGCGCTAATTTGGATTAACGGAAGTAATCCTGAAATGATTTTTATCAGGACACCCAAAGGAATCTCATCGAGAATCTGAGAATCTGAACGGGAATAGGGGAGGGAAGCTGGTAAAAGAAAGTATTTTTGACTTAGAACGCTTAGGATCATGAAAAAATTAACCCGCCATTTGCTCTGTGGCGCTTTTTTTCTGTGCGCCGCAACCTTATCTGCACAGCAAACCCCTCAGAAAGATGCTTTGAAAAAGGCAGAAGAGGAGGCTGGCCCATTGGTATTTAAGTTTGAACCGGGATTGATAGCCGACAAAGAAGCCAGAAGGATGGCCATACTTCAGAAGAAGGCTATTATAGATACCCTTGACATTTCGGAGAGTAAACGATTAAAGCTTCTTAAAGACCTGTACCAGGGCAAAGAATCTAAACGGTTGCAAAAATATCTCCTGGCCGATAACGCATACGAGGAAGCTGAATACCAGGACCCCGAGAAGTAGCATCAAGGGCTTTTTTATCAAAATTTTACCACATTTTAGTTAAAATTATGACTATCTTAAGTCTACTTAAATAGTTATAAAATACTGTGCTATGAAGCTTTTGAAAATCGTTGTGGTAGCAGCACTAATTGGCTGTTTTATAGGATGTGGGTCCGGTAAGTCGACAACCTTTGAGGATATAGACAATCTGGAAAATATGGTCTATTCCAAGGCCTTTACCATAGAGGCGGAATGGGCGATCCCTATGACTACCGGGAGTTTAACCACAATTGCCGGCAGTGGCCTTCTACCCATTGGAAGCACCATAAACCGAATAAATATACAAGGGCAATACAACCATCTTACGGTTAAAGGGGATAGTGTTTCCGCTTATTTACCCTATTACGGAGAACGACAAATGGGAGGGGGGTACAACTCCGCACAGGGGGTTCAGTTTAACGGCCTGGCCAAGGACTATAGCGTTGTAAAGAACGAGAAAAAGAATAGTCAAACCGTAAGCTTTCAGGTGAACAACAAAACGGAAACCTACCAGGTAACCGCCACGCTATACCCGAATCGCGTCGGCCAAATATTGGTAAACAGCTCCCAACGCTTCGCCATCCGTTATGAAGGTACGATTACTGAGATAAAGGAAGAAGGGGAGGAGATTCAGTAAACAGTTTGCAGTAATCAGTGAACAGTCCTCCTTCGCTAAAGCTTTGGCGGGTAACATCAGTTGGCAGTTGGCCGTTCGCAGTGGGCAGTCCTCCTTCGCCAAGGCTACGGAGGATGAGATCAGTGAACAGTCCCATAACTGCCTGGAGTGATCCGCTCACTGTCTAATTATCCAATTGTCTAACCATCTATCGATCTAACCGTCTAACCGTCAAACCGTCTAACCATCCAATCGTCCAACAATCCAACGGTCTAACAGTCTAACCTTCTAACCATCTAATCGTCCAACAATCCAACCATCCAATTCCTCAATTTTACGATTCCTCAGTTTCACATTTCCACATTTCCACATTCTTCCCAATTTCTGTAACAATTCCTCAGGCAACCCGTCTATTAATTATAGCGTCTTATAATTAGGGGGTTATTCATTGATCAATCAAAACAAGCAGAAAATGAAAAAGCTAGTAGTACTATTCGCAGTAGGGTTTCTTACCGCCGGCGCAGCCATGGCCCAAAAGAAACAGGTATTTAAGTTCGATTCTTTTGAGAACGTAGACCTGGATGGCAACATCCGCATTTTCTTAGAACAGGGGAGAGAAGCCGAAGTAGAGATCGAAGCCAAAAGGGAAAGTCATCTGGATGAATACAAGGTAGAGGTTCGAGGGAATACCTTGTATGTTCAGCATTACGAGCCCGACCGTTTCCGTTCCGCGCCCAAGATCCATGTGTATCTAAAACATCCCGGAATACGCGAAATGGATGTTGATGGCCTCATTTACATTTACAGCAACGACACTGTAGAAAGCGAATCCCTACGAATTAAAGGTGACGGCCTTATCCGCGGAGACATCGTGGTGAATGTGGGTTACCTGAGAGTTGCCCTGGACGGACTTTGCACCATGACAATCTCTGGCCAGGCAGATGAAACAGACCTGAGGCTGGATGGAATGGGCAAGATCCGAGCCCAGGATCTGGATACCCGGGTCATCAGCAAATCCGCAGACGGACTGGCGAGTATTCGTGTAGGAGGGCGTTGACAGTGGGCAGTTTGCAGTGAACAGTAAACAGTTCCCTTTCGCTAGAGCTTCAGAAGATGAAATAAGTGGCAGTCATTGGGATCGAACGTCCGACGGTCTACTACGTAGGAAATGGGATTCGAAAACTATGTCAGTTCGAGCGCAGTCGAGAACTTATTTAGGACAGTTAAAAGCGCCGATAAATATCGGGAGTAATCAGTGAACAGTTCACTATTTAATTATCCAATTGTCTAACCGTCTATCGATCTAACAGTCGAACCGTCCTATTCCTCAATTCCTCAATTTTACGATTTCACAATTTTACAATTTCACTTTAAGAACGGTTAAGAATTAGGTCAAGCTCCTGAATCAGCTCCCTTTCACTTGTATCTTCATTGACAAGTGTATGATCTGTAGGGATCGCCCTCTCGCGAACCAGAGTATTGATCTTTTGAATATCAGTTTCACTTACGGGAATATGGATTGAGCTATCTCTTGCCTGGATACGCTGTAAACAAAGAGTGTCCGAGGCCTTTATTCCAATAGTTATCACCTTAAAGCTTTGCTTTAAGCTGTTATACATGGCATCAAAATGGGAGGAGAGGCCGGTTGATTCAAAACAGACTTGATTATGTTTCTCTAGTTCAACTCTGATACCATTTTCAATAGTGCTAAAAACCTCTGAGAGGTATTCTTCAGTATAACCGCCATCCGGCTTTGGAATTTCCCTGGCCCAGTCTTCTACCCGGATAAACGGAATGCCAAAATGTTGGTCTAACAAATCTCCGATATAAGATTTACCGCTTCCTTTAGGACCAATGAGGAGATATATACGCTTCGGTTGCATTATGCAACGAAGATACGAAGAGATGTATCAGTGGGCAGTCCTCCTTCGCTAAAGCTTCGGCGGATGAGATCAGTAGGCAGTCCTCCTTCGCTAAAGCTTCGGCGGATAAAATCAGTTGACAATAGGCAGTCCTACAAATAGTTGATGGTTGATAGTTGATTGTTGATGGCCAATGTATAGTGCAAAGTTTGGAGCTTAAGGCGATATACGATATACAATATTGGATATACGATATAGACCATTAATAGTATTGATCGAACAATTCGATAAACCGTCCAACCATCCAATTCCTCAATTTCACAATTTCACAATTTTACATCGCGGCATTCTTAATTGTACTTCTCTGCTTTGATATTGCAGTGCCATCGGTTAACTTATAACTGGGGTGGGGTTAGGACCCCAGGAAAATTGGGGAACCAATTTTCAGTAAACAGTGAACAGTTGGCAGTCCTCCTTCGCTAAAGCTTCGGAGGATAAAATCAGTTGGCAGTAGGCAGTCCTACAAATAGTTGATGGTTGATAGTTGATTGTTGATAGCCAATGAATAAAGCAAGGGATAAAGCTTAAGGCGATATACGATATACAATATTGGATATACGATATAGGCCATTAATAGTATTGATCGAACAATTCGAGAAATCGTCCATCATCCAACTCCTCAATTCCTCAACTTTACGATTTTACATCGCGGCATTCTTCACTGAACTTCTCTGCTTTGATATTGAAGTACTATCGGTTAACTTGAAATTGGGGTGGGGTTAGGACCCTGGATTCAGTGAGCAGTAGGCAGTTGGCAGTGGGCAGGCCAATGACTGCAGGTAGTGAATCGTTCAATGTCTAATTATCCTATTGTCTGTCCGTCTATCGATCTAACAGTCCAACCATCTAACTATCTTATGATCCAACCATCTAATAGTCTAACGATCCAATTTTTCAACTGTCTAACCGTCTAATAATCTAACCATCCAACTGTCTAACAATCTAACCATCCAAACAAGTAGAAAAAATGGAACGCCTCCAAGCGGTAATTGAACCACAGGGTAACTAACTAAACCGAAAACTCTTCATAGCAATCTTATTCGCCACAAAGATCAACACCTTTTGCCTGAAGAACGTTCCATATGTCGAACTTGCATCCAATGGCATTTCATTTTGTTTAACGAAATACCCATTTTCTTAGACAAAGATAGTTCATGTTGCATTTGGTTGCGAGGGAAATAGGAATTTGGGAATACTTTAACAAGATCGGGTCTTGTAATTAAGGGATATTGAGCATGCGATGCTCCGGTTTTTTATCGTAACTTCTTCCTGATAAGTAGGTTAGAATAACACCAAGATCTGGGGATGGCAGAAAACCAACTTTTTATAAGTTATTCCAGGGCAAACATCGATTTCGTTACCGACCTGGTAAACCGGTTAAAAGAGCAGGGGGTATCGGTTTGGTTTGACAGGGATATCCCAAGCGGGAGTCATTGGGATAATACCATTGAAAAAGAAATAAAAGCCGCAGATACCTTAGTGATCGTCTTGTCTAAAACCTCGGTAGCCTCCCAGAACGTCTTAGACGAGGCATCATATGCCATCCGCCTCAATAAACGGATCATTCCCATACAAATAGAAGAGTGCGAAATACCCATGCGCCTGGCTCGGTACCAATTCATTGATTTTACGAAAGATAGAGAGGCTGCATTTGAACGACTGATTGCGGATCTGGGTTATAAGAGCGCGGAAAGCCCTAAAACAGCACCACAGCAGCCAAAAGAGGAGGTAAATCAACCGATCTATGTAGACGATAATCCTAAAAAGGAAGACAAAAAAGGCTTTCTAAGGTATGCTTTACTTACTGCCTTTGTGATAGCATTAGTAATTATCGCCTTTTTCCTTGTACGATCCGGAGATGGGCGGGAAGCTATTCCGGCAGCTGTTGCAACAGCGCGAGAGGTAGACCCTCAGTGGGATTCCGCAAATAAGAAAGCTTCTGTAGAATCTTTTAGCAACTACATTAGAAGGAAGGGCAAAGAAGCCCCATATTATAAGGAGGCGCTACAAAAGATAGACAGCCTGCTTCCGGATTTTGTCCTGGTACAATACAGGAACAACCAGGACCAACTGCAGTTTCATAAGTATTTAGCCTTTAACGAGGATGGCAGCCCGCAGAAGCAAACTGCGGTATATTCCAGGCCAAAGCCCGGGGATCTCTTGATCGCCACCTGGGATCTTACCATTTATTACGATGAGGATGCATTTACAGAGGAGATCCGCGGTTGGGTAATACGTGGAGGAGACAAGGTTCGTGTGCTTGAGGTACAACCAAAAGTATCTGGCGGGAATGCCATATTTATGCGGGTAAGGTGCAAGAAGTTCAAAGACTAGGGGAAAACCCAAAATATGCTATTTGACATAATATAAATTATAATACAAATGTCTCAGAATTTAATTTTAGAGGTTTTCGCCATTTGTAAGCTATAATGATATTATGTAAAATATCCCAGAAGCATTTCGTTCCAAAACCAACATCCTACTGGGGTCAATCAACTTTTCTAAGCGGTGTGCTGCGCACGTACTCGTTTTCATTTGTCCTATAATTAGTCGCTATGTAAAATTGCCGCGCGCCAACGCTTATTGCTTTATAAAATCAAATTGCTTAGGCAATTTATTTTACATGCAATTCCCAGCCGCTTGGCCCACGCCATAAAAAGCTAGCTTTCCAGCTCTGCATAAAACTTGCGTGTACGATGAAATTCCGTTAAATTTTTTTCTATGAGATTCTCGTCCAGCTACGCGCAAGAGTATAAAATTACTCTGCGAGATAATTTCTATACACTTGCTTTCTGAGTTGCTCCAATTCAGCTTTTTTTCATTTTGCCTTGATGCAAAACGAAACAAAAAATCAAGAAGAAAATATGCTTCCAACGCGCCCTGTCCAAATACTTGAAATTCTATCAAAGTAGTCCACGCTACCGCGTGAAAACGTAAACGCCTTTGATGAATTTACTACGTATTTGTCCATTCCCGCACCTCCGGCCCGCATTTTCTTCGGGCCAGCGCACTTCATTTCTACTCAACCTAGTTAACATAATACTTATCAAGACTTTTTCCCTCTAGTAAGTCTTCTGGTTGAAAGTTTTCTTCGAATAGAATCTGCTAGTTCTATATCAGCTTTTGAAAACCCAAAATTCTCATTTAGAATTTGTTGATTAGTAAACTTCAAAACCTCTTGTATGCCTTGTTTGTTTCTTAACCTAGAATCAATCTCATCTAGTAAACAATCGTTATTCACATGATAAGGAAGTATTATACTTTCTGCTTCATTTGGCATAAGTTCTAATACCCCTCCTCCATGGCTACGCCCACATATTTCTGCGAATGCTAATGACATTGAATTATAATAACTAGCAATAAATGCTCGAATGTCTACTTCATCCTTAACCCATACACGATGCATAGTATCTGTTGTATAAGCATTAGCTTCATTTATTATTAGTCGTGGATATAAATTATTCCTTCTAATAAAAAGTGCATCCGAAATTCTTGTAGAAGGTACAATTTGCCATTCATCACGAATTCTACATTTATAACCCTTATGAATTTCAGCTTCCTCTCCTTGTTTTATGTACTGTATAGCTTTCTTATTCCCATTTATTTCTTTTATAGAAGGGAATTTTAAGAAATTAGCTCTAGCCCCTACATTTAAGTTGTTTTCCCAATCTTCTGTTGTAAATATCGCACTAGTAACTTGGACACTCCTACCAACCATTGGCTTCGCAAATTCATGCAAATTAAACGCATCCACTGTTGATTTTGGAACAGTAAAAAATGGGTTAGATCCAGTAGTGATACCAACTTCCACTTTTGCAAAATCTCCAATACGTGAAAGGTTGTTGTCTTTTAGAACACCCTCAAGAAAATCAATTTCTCTTTGCTCTAAAAAATAAAATGTCCACTTATTAGAATCAAAGTCAATTTTTTTCTTCGGGCTTCTCAGTTTTGATACGTCAATCTTTTTTAGGTCACTGGCATCATTTACCTCCAGATGCTCAATTAAATGTTCTTGGGTATTATTCTTCTCGCATAGTAATAAAACAACCTCTTGTTGAATATCAGGAAAAACAAGCTTTTTGAAGGAGACTATATTTATTTTATTATAAAAGCGAGCCAAAAACTTTCTTAGCCCCTGAGCATAAGAGACCTGCAATATTTCGGCAGGAACAACGAAGCCAATTTTACCTTTTTCTTTAAGAAGCAAACTAGAGCCTACTACAAAAGAAACCCATGCATTCATCAGCTTAGAGTATTTTAAGCCTGCGTAATGAAATATCTTCTGAGCTTCAAATTGTTGATCTCCACTGAAATATTGATATCTAATATATGGGGGGTTGCCTATAATTATGTCATATCGGTTTTCTGTTTCATTACAGTAAGTATGAAAATCAGCATTGATAATTGTACTGTTTTTAAGGTTAATTTGACCAGCTTTTTGAGCTTCTTCTTCATCTAACTCTACTGCTGTTACCGAGTTAAACTTTTTATTTCTCAACAATCTAAGAAAATTACCATCCCCACAGCTTGGCTCTAAAATATCACTATCAGTACTACCATTTAAAGCCCATTCTAAAACAAATTCAGCTATTGGTTCAGGAGTATAGAATCCTCCTCTTAATTTGTCTTTAGATGCATGTTTAATGAGCTTCATTGGAATCTTTCTGCTTTAAATATTTCACTTTTGCTTCGGCAACTCTTAACACTTCAGTTGCATATCTTTCATCCTCAAGTTGATAGGCAACTTTATCACTTAAAAAATCAATATGAAGTTGCTTTTCATCTACATTGAAGAACTGGGAGATTTTTGCTATTAGTTCTTTTGAAGCAGATCTCTGGTTCTTTTCTATTTTTCCTAACGTTGAAATATCAATATCCAGTTTACTGGACACATCCTTCAGTGTTAGCCTTCTTACTTCCCTTAAACTCTTAACCGTTTCTCCGAATGTTTTCTTATTATTCATTTTGGACAAAATATGTCCAAACTTAACAAATGTTTTTGAAACTAAAAACTAAGTTGAAGAATAAAAAATCAACTAGTAAATGTTAATAGTGAATGGTTGATTATCAGCAATCGGACTATGCAAGTCTAGTGTCATACCTCTCAGATCTACCGCTTGAATGCTATCAGAAGCATCTCCCCAAGAAATTAATGTTGTATAGTTATTTTGTCCAGCTTCACCACTAGGTTTATGTCTTAAATTAAGCGCAAATGTTCCAACATTCCTTCCTTGAATTATAATCCGGAAATCAACTACCGCAACTTCCCTAAATGGATTCTGGTTAGCCACATTCCAATTTTCACCAACAAAGATTTGATTTCTAAAATATGTGGTTTGATCTATTCGCTGTCCTCTAACTTCATACCTTGCTTGAACAAGTCTAAGTCCCCCTGTAGGGTTTGTTCCAGGAGGAGCAAACTGAACATCCGAACCAGGTAAATTACTTTTTCTCCAAACTAAATTACCTAATTCATCATTAGGGTTATTCTCTACATCTTGTTCTTGATTGGCTTCTCCCGCACCTCTCCTAGCCTGTCTAATTGGTGTGAATGCATCGGGTAAACCTTGTAACGGAATTGATGGGAAAATTTCCCTAATATTTGGAATTTCTCCTTGATTCTCATCATTTTGTTCATTAGCAGCTTTGTGATATTGAGCTCTTCTAACAGCCTCTGTTTTCACAATATTGGCAGCTACCAATTGTTCAATCAATTCATTAGTTAACTGTTCTAAATTTACACTTTCGCCAGTTAAAATAGGATCAAAATAACTCGTAATTTGTTCAAGTAAATTTTCCCCTTCTACATCGTTCTTATTAAAGGTTATTTCAACAGAACCTTCAATGTTTTGAACAAGTCCCATCTGAGTTAGGTTATTAGAACCGATAATTACTAATACTTCATTGTTACCTTCAAACAGGTATATCTTAGGGTGAAAAATAATTCTTTGTGAAGTATAAAAAACAAAAGTATCAACTCCCCAATCTATTAAAGATTCAAGAGCTTCTTTTGATGTGCCATTTTGATCAACACCAACAATTACTCGAAAAGAATTTATGTGTTGTTTAGAATTCTCAACATGATCTCTTAAACCAGATACACCCGTATGACTTGCAAAAGCAACTAAACATTTAAAAGTATGGAATGAATCATTTCCGAACGCATCTATCAGTGCTTGTGCAACTGAACTACCTACGTCTCTATTATATCCTTGTCCTAAAAAGCGAACATTCATAATTTCAAATTATTCACTAATTAGTTTTAGATTTTTACAGACTTCCTCAAGAACTTCTGCAGGCTCTACATCAATAGCTAGAGCAATAAGATAAAGTTCATCAACCCGAAGTTTTGTCTTGATATTATTTGCCAGCTCGCTTAACCTTGTTTTACTAATACCTGTCTTTCGAGAAACATCGGAACGGTTTACTGATTTTCTTGAAAGATACAATCCTAATTCGGTCATTTTATCTGATTTTCAAGACATAAAGGTACTTAATCGGAAATTTTATTCCGAAAATCTAAACTTTCGATTTGGATTTTATCCGATTTTCGGTATTTTTGTTCCTATAATCGGGAATTTTTAACCTAAAATCGTATAATATGGGACGCTTCGGTTACACAAAAGCAGAGCTAGAACAAATAGTCTATCGCCAGTTGGAGAACTTAAACGCCATGAATGACCTCTTGCAGATCATGAAATTGCAAAACGAATTGATCGAGAACGCTAATACCAAATTAAAAGACGAGATAACGGGGTTTAAGAAAACCTTTGTCAAGTACCCAACAACTTTACGAAATAGGAAAAAAGATGAGTAACTTTTTCTCTTAAGGTAGAACATTTGTGGTTCTTAACCATTCCATACACATTCCCCTACTCTCCTACTGTCGCTTCGGGCAAAGAGTATTCCATTACCTTTTTAAAGAGCTTTAGGGAAAGAAAAAAATCAGGAAAATCTGGGAGGGGAACTTTGCTTTGGAAGTCGCTTTCAATCTCTTAAAACTTGGAAAGGCAAAATTACCGTCCTGTTTTAATGGAACTTAAAGAGTTAGTGCTTACTAAGCAACCTTCAGGATGAGTTTACCCATTTTTTTTCCAGAAAACAATCGCAGAAAAGCTTCATGAAAATTCTCGATGCCCTCAGCGATGAATTCCCTGGAACGCAACCTTCCCTCACGCATCCATTGCCCCATCTCCAACCTGGCCGTTTCACTTTCACCAAAATAATCGATGACAACAAAGCCTTCCATTTTGGCTCTGGCAGCTAATATGAGATAATAGTTATCCGGTCCTTTAGGCTTCTTATTGTATTGTGAAATGGCGCCGCAAATAACAATCCGAGCCTTCCTGTTGATTCGCGTTAGGGCGGTGTCCAGAATTTCACCACCTACATTGTCGTAATATACATCAATACCATTTGGACACAAGACATCCAATCGTTCGGTGATATCCTCATTCTTATAATCAATGGCACCATCAAAGCCCAGTTCGTTCACAATGTAATCGCATTTTTCGGTGCCACCTGCAATGCCCACGACATGGCAGCCTTTAATTTTGGCAATTTGACCTACTACGCTGCCAACCGCGCCAGCAGCGCCAGATACCAGTACGGTCTCACCTGCTTTGGGTTGTCCGATGCGTAGCAATCCGAAATACGCTGTTATCCCTGGCATTCCTAACACACTAAGATAGGTTGTTAAAGGTGCCTTATTAGAATCTATTCGGAACATACCATTACCATCTGTAACCACAAATAGCTGCGCGCTGTGGAATCCTGTATAGTAATCGCCTACTTTCATATTCCGATTCTTGGAGGCTATGACCTTACCAACGATAGCCGCTCGCATCACCTCGCCTAATTTTACTGGAGGCAAATATGATTTCGCATCCCTGATCCAGCCACGCATGGCAGGGTCCAGCGATATATATTCTGTTTGTATCAAGGCCTCCCCCTCGCGAAGACCCGGAACAGGCAGCTCTTCCAGTTGCCATGTTGAGGCATCAGGCATTCCTTTTGGCCTTTTGGCCAATAATACACGCTTGTTCATAAGATCGATCTTATGCGAAGTCTTTTCTTTTACTTGTTCTGCTTGTCGCATGTTCCTGTTTTTAAGATTCTACTGTTTTAGTGCCGTGTATCGCTGGGATATCCCAGGCTTCTTCCGCTTAAAAGCGTCACCAGACCGTCCAGTCCTATTCATGAGTGCCCAGTTTTCAACCAAACCCTAAAGCTGCTCGATTTCAGTTGTTTAAACAATGATATTGGTCATTACACACCCATTCCCCTCCCCTTCCGGGCAGTGTAAAAAGTGTTTGCTCGCTCCACTTCTATTTGAGATATAAGTGCTCGCGGACCCTCCGGGTTTCATTACATTTTTAAAGAAGATTTTTAGAAGAAATTTTTCAGACGCTATAATTTTTAAAGAATGAGATTCTTTAAAAATTTAGGTGAGTCGGCGCGGTGGCAAGAACTTTCGCTTTTTCCAAAGCAAAGTTACATAACGCAGTACATTATGGTTCATTTCAATTCCAAACAATACGATGACCTACAAATTCGTTATTTCTAAAACATTAGATTTCTTCTAAATCAAATACATATGTTTTGAGGCTTAAAAAGCACTGGAAACAGATTTTATTAGTGCTCATCTTGGCGCCTATCTTATTCATAGGAGGCCTATTGCTTTATGTGCAAAACAACCAATCTGAAATTATCAAAGGTGAAATCGCCCTACTGAACCAAGAATACAAGGGCCGAATAACCATCGGCAATAGTAACTTGTCGCTATGGGGCAATTTTCCAGACCTTTCCATAAAACTTTATGATGTTCAAATTTTTGAGACCAAGGCAGACAATGCACCCCTGATCATGGATGTTAAGGACATTTATGTAGGCTTCAATCTTTGGGATATGATCGGCGGTAACTATGATATTCACTCCTTGCGGGTAGAAGACGGCGTTTTTAATATTGTTATTCACGAGGATAATACCACCAACATCCAAAATTCCCTGGCCACGACGACTGAGGATGGGGCGGCAACCACCAATATTCATTTAAAAAAGATCCGATTAAAAAACCTGGATCTGCATACGCTTGATGAAGCCACCAATACCGATGTTGAAAAGTTCATTTATGACGGCAAAGCGGGCTTTCGTATTCGAGACAGTATAATCGCCGGCCACATTGATACCGAATTGGAACTGAACGTGATCAAAGATGGTGATACTTCCTTTATACGCAAAAAACACTTTGAAATACACACAGACCTGGTATTCAATGAATCCACAGGGATACTGGACATAGCACCCTCTGGTATTGTCATGGAGAACGGTGATTTTGAGCTTGCAGGGTCCATAGACACCAAGAACGATGTAGACCTTGACCTTGCCATAAAAGGAGCCAAGCCCAATTTCGATATGCTTATTGCCTTTGCCCCAGCGGATGTAATCCCCTTTTTGGAGAAATACAAAAATGCGGGGGAAATCTATTTCAATGCCACCATCAAAGGCCCTGCAAACAAGGGAAACCGGCCCGCCATCAATGCCGAGTTTGGTGCAGGAAAGGCTTTTTTAGAGAACACGGCCCGTGCCAAAAAAATAGATAATATGGGCTTTAAGGGCCATTTTACCAACGGTGCAAACCGTAACGCCAGCACCATGGAATTTTCGCTGGCCGATATGACCGCCTCCCTCGAAAAAGGTGAGTTTAAAGGGGCACTTCTTGTTAAGAATTTTGAAGCTCCGGAAGTTGATATGCAAATTGATGCAAATTTTAATCTTGATTTTATCACGGACTTCTTTGAACTGCAACAGGTACAGAACGCCTCAGGGAATATTGCACTACAGATCAATTTTCATGACATCGTTGATATCGACCAGCCTGAAATGGCTTTGCAAAAACTAAACCAGGCATACTATGCGGAGCTGAAAGTAGAGAATTTACACCTTGAAGCAAAAGAACTTCCTGTCCCCCTGGACTCCCTAAATGTGAATCTGCGTATGAATGGTAAGAAAGCTACCCTCAAACAATTTGATCTGTTAATGGGGAATTCAGATGTTTCCATAAGTGGTTTCCTGTCAGACTTACCCGCTATTGTACATCATACAAACACCCCTGTAGAAGCGCATTTGGATATCACCTCCAAATCCTTGGATATTGCAGAGTTGACAGGGTTTTCAATCCAAGATTCCATCCTAATTGGGTATGATGAACAGGTGGAAAATCTCAGCCTTGGACTTTCTTTTGTTGCCTCAGCCAAAGACTTTACCGAATCAGCCTATTTGCCGAAAGGGGAATTTTTTATCGATAGCCTGTATGCTGAGTTAAAGCACTATCCGCATCATTTGCATGATTTTCATGCCGATGTATTGCTGGATGATAGGGATCTACAAATAGTTGACTTCAAGGGCTATATTGACGATAGTGATTTTCATTTTGATGGATTGGTACATGATTATGCCTTTTGGATGCAGCCCGAGCGTAATGGCGATGTAGCCCTGGATTTTAATCTTATCTCAAAAAAGTTACGACTGGAAGATGTCTTCTCGTACAAGGGCGAAAATTATGTGCCGGAAGAGTATAGACATGAAATTTTTGACGAGTTGGCTCTGCATTTTAGCTCGAAGATGCATTATAAAGACTCTTCATTACATTCCATTGATATTGCTCTTGATAAGCTTGACACAAAGATGGAACTCCATCCGCAACGCTTTCACGACTTTAAGGGCAACATCCGTTACGAAGATGACCATCTAGTGATCAATGATTTTCATGGCGAGATTGGATCGACCAACTTCAACTTGAACCTAAATTATTATTTAGGGAAAGACCAGACAATCAAAAAGCGTGATAATTATCTGGCAATACAAGCTGATTACATTGATTACGACGCCCTGTTTAATTTTGATCTAAATCCGCCAAAATCTATAGAAGCCGGGGGTTCTACTACCCAAGATGTTGCAGCACATGCAGCCGCCTTCAATATCTATGAATTGCCATTTACAAACATGCGATTTAAAGCCGATATAGCGCACTTCATATATCATAGGATAGACTTTCAAAACATCAAGGCGGATTTGAGAACAACACCCGATCATTATCTTTACGTGGATACCCTTGCCATGGATGCTGCGGGGGGAAACATTCGTTTAAACGGCTATTTTAATGGCAGTGACCCGAAACACATTTATATGAAGCCTGATTTGGTGCTAACTAATGTTGATCTGGAAAAATTACTTTTCAAGTTTGAAAATTTTGGGCAAGACCACCTTGTTTCAGAAAATTTACAGGGAAAACTCACCTCTAGAATTAGCGGTAATATTCGAGTATACCCAGATTTGGTGCCAGATTTGGACCAATCTTCTATAGAAATGGAGGTGAAAGTGTTGAACGGAAAACTAAAGGATTATGACCCCATGTTGGCACTATCGGATTATATGGGAGATAAAAACCTGCGAAACGTTCGGTTTGACACCCTGCAAAATCGTTTGGCCATTGATAAAGGGAAAATCAATATTCCGGCTATGACCATTGAATCGACCCTAGGTCATATGGAATTGTCAGGAACCCACGACAGCGATCAAAATATTGACTATTACCTGCGCATACCATGGAAAACGGTGCGAAAAGCCACCTGGCAAAAACTCTTTGGAAATAAGAAGGACTCCGTTATTCCTCAAGAGCAGGTTGATGAAATCGTAGAGGTAGACCCCGATAGAAAGACCAAATTTCTCAATCTAAAAATACGGGGTACCATAGATGATTATAAAGTTTCATTGGGTAAGAAAAAGAAAGGCAACCCCTGATTTTAAAAGTTTTATGGAATACGAAAATATTAGAAATTATGAGGTTTACCCATTCCACACACCCACCTTCGCCATGGTTATGGCGCGCGTCGCATTACCCTCCCCTCCTATCCTTCGACTTCTCTAACGCAGTACATTATAGAACATTCAGTAAGATATTTTAAAGGTCCAACAAAAATTGGACATAAGGATGTTATTTAATAATTTCCATTCTTATCATAGAATTTAAACTATAAATATCTCTCTGGAATTCATGGCAATAAAAACATCACATTTTAAAATACTTTTCGCTTTTCTGTTATGGATACCAACGGTTTGCTCCCAGGAACAAGAATATCAGTTTCCACTCACGATTTCTGAGGACCAACGTTATTTAGAAGACCAGTCCGGAAAGACTTTCTTCTATGGTGCTGACACGGCCTGGATGCTTTTTTTAAAGCTAAACCTTGAAGAAGCTAAACACTATCTTGAGGATCGAAAAAGAAGCGGATTTACCGTGGTACAGACCATGCTCACTGGCTTTGACGGAAACACAGATACGGCCGGACGCCGACCCTTTGCCGACTCCAATGATTTTAGCACGGTAAATGACGAATATATGGCACATGTTCAGGAAGTTGTCAAAATAGCGGAATCCCTGAACCTGGTAATTGCCATGGTTCCCTTGTGGGCTGGGTGCTGCGGGGAAGGTTATGGAGGCCGTAATGAATTTCTCAACAATAATGGAACGGATAAAAGCCAATGGTTTGGCGAATATCTGGCCGAAAAATTTGGGAAGTTCGATAACATATTTTGGATCATTGGTGGAGACAATGACCCGCAAACCAGTGTAGAGGAATACGATGCATTGGCCAAAGCCTTAAAAGCTAAAGCCCCACACCAGTTGATTACATATCATGCTGTATCTACGCATTCCAGCACTGATGTTTGGGACAATCCTGATTGGCTAGATGTATCCATGATCTACACTTACTTCCGGGGTTTTAGGAAAGCATGGAACAAGAAGCAACTGGATGTTTATGAGGTAGGTTATACGGAGTATCAAAAAACCCCGACAAGGCCATTTTTCCTTGGCGAATCCACCTATGAAAGGGAGCACGACCCTATGGGGAGCCCATTGCAGATACGAAAGCAAGCCTACTGGTCCGTTTTTTCAGGAGGTGCGGGTCATGCCTACGGTTCGGCCAATTGGAAGATCCCTCCTGAATGGAAAGAGAATCTGCAGAAATTTGAAGGTGCAAAAACCCTGGTGCATCTTAAGAATTTATTCTATTCCCTGCCATGGACCAATGTAAAACCCGATATTTCAGGCAGCTTGATCGTAAAGGGAAATAACACCTACGCTACCAATGACTATGCAACTTCATTGATAGCTGATGACGGAGGTTTTGCATTATCATATGTGCCATCACAACGTTCTTTTACCGTGGATCCAAAAACCTTAAAAGGCAAAACGCTTAAAGCCTATTGGTATAACCCTATTGATGGCAATGTAGATTACCAAGGCAGTTATTCCACCCAGAGCAGTATTGATTTTACATCACCATCTACCCAGGATTGGGTCCTTGTTTTGGATGCGGGGAACACCGACTTCAGACCTAAATAAGTATCGAATACAGGAGCATTGAAAATTAAAGCTCATTTTCAAAAAGTTTAAGTTAAACTTTCCAAGACTTTAAGTTAGACTTTCGGATAACAAGGTTTTCTACCAGAGATGGACGTAGGTAATTCGTGCTAGTTCTATTCTTTAAGTATCCTTTTTTGATGTTCTTTTTTGCATCGCCAAAAAAAGAACGAAAAAACGCTAGGCTGATTTTAGCTTTCTTGAAATACTACTAAAAGTTTGCAGCCGCGCAATCCAGGCCGCTTTTGCTCTGCAAAATGCTCTATGGATTGCTTCCTACTCCTACGGCAAACTTTTCTTGATTTACTACGAAACCTAAAATATGCCATTTCTTTCAACTAACATTTGATATCAATCCTCATTTGCATAAAAGACGAAAGCACTTCCGCTCGCAGCACCGCTATTTCTGAAAAACCTTCGGTTTACTATCATTCAAAAGCTTCATTCGAGGATTAACCTTTTTGGGCAGCATAGAAGGCAAGCTTCGTAAAGAATCGCCGAAACCCTGGAGGCGATTTAGAAGAATGACTTCGGTTTTAAAGCATTGCTTTAAAAATGCCTCTCCAAAAAGTCCCCTTTTTAGTTTCCTTTTTGGGGAAGCAAAAAGGAAAAGAAAATCCGCTAACAGCTATTTAAGCTCTAAGAGATATGAATTGGTTGTTCCGTTCTACTGTTGAATTTACCACGAGATACAATCTCGCGGTAGCGAAGGAGTTTTAAGGATATATCACAACCTCAAAAAAACCTGGGACTACTGCTCCGGCACAAGCCGTATAAGTCTGCCGGGGCTTTGTACTGCAATATACAGATATCCATCTCTACCCATTTGTGCGTCACGGACTCTGCCTATACCATCCAATAGCGTTTCATGGCCAACCACTTCGTTTCCACTCATCTTTAAACGATGCAGGTATTCGAATTTAAGTGAGCTGACGAACAGATCATTTGTCCAGTTTCCATAAAAATCGCCAGAGACAAAAGTCATTCCACATGGAGCAATAGATGGGGTCCAGTAATGTACGGGCTGTTCCATACCATCCAATTCCGTAAGATCGGTAAAGGTGGTCCCATCATAATTGATACCGTACGATATTACAGGCCATCCGTTGTTATCTCCTGCTTCCAGAAGATTGATCTCATCCCCTCCCTGGGGTCCATGTTCACCTTCCCAGATCGCTCCGGTTTCCGGATGCAAACTCATGCCCTGAGGATTACGGGTTCCATAAGTGAAAATGGAATTTACCGCTCCTGAAGTGTTATAAAACGGGTTGTCTGTAGGAATTTGACCGTCATCACGAATCCGGTGTATTTTCCCGAGAGAATTGTCCAAGGCCTGTGGGTAAACGTCTCTTTGTCCGCGGTCTCCAACGGAAACATACAGGTATCCATTGTTATCAAACAATAACCTTGAGCCATAGTGTAAATCGCTATTCAGATATGGAAGTGCCGTAAAGATGATCTCCACCTGGCTCAGGCTGTTTCCATTGAGTACGGCTCGGGCAACTGCTGTGGTCGCTTCTGATGAATTATTGGGATTAGCCCTTGAATAAGACAAATAAACCAGGGAATTGTTTTCAAAATTTGGGTGGATTATAACGTCCAATAGCCCCCCTTGCCCTGATGAAACAATATCGGGAAGATTGTCTACTTCTACCAATTGCCCATCGGTCCGTACCAAAAACAGCCTTCCTCCCCTCTCGGTCACCAAAATTTCGCCATTGGGCAATTGCTCTATCCCCCAGGGAATACCAGGGATCTCATCCGTTATGGTTTCCAATCGAAAACTAAGATCATCTGAGGAGATCAATCCTGATAGATCAGGGTTCTCCTCCTCCAGCATGGCTAGCGTTTTTCCTTCAATTTCGGAAAGTATATAATCCGTTAGATCCTGGATCTCCTGTTCACTAAAAGTAGCCCCGTAAGCCGGCATACCATTGTCCGTAAACCCATTGGCTATGGATTGAAACACCTCTTCAGAAGAATTGCCATAGGTCCATTCGCGTTCTACAAATGAACTCAGGTTTTGCCCGTGGCAGCCTCCACAGTGATTTCGATAGTTGAGCGCGGCTCCTACCGGATCCACAGTTTCATTGTCCGGATCGATTTCTTCTATTGGAGACCCAGGATCTTCCGAGCTATTGCAACTGATGGTGAGGCAAAAAAGGCCAAATAGCATAAATTTCGTGTATCGCAGCTTGGCAATTAATTCATAAAACCGATTGGGGATTGTTGGGGTCATGACTAGCAATTTTTAAGTATTCATGAAAAAGCTGTAGTGTGTCGCGTCCAAAACCTTAAGAAATATAGGGATTAGGGCTAATTTTTAATACCACAGATTACATAAATAAGTACATTTATGTAACGCTTTTTATCAGAATAAAGTATTCCGTAATATCAGACATTAAAAAACGGGAACTGCATTTGCAATTCCCGCTTGATCTCAATATGATGTCTATTAAAGTACTACTTATTCCAGGGACTTTGCTTTTGCCAGGGCTTCCTCAGCTTGTTCTGTTTGTCCCAAAGCTTTTAAAGCGGTACCCAGGCCTTCCCAAAAACTGGCGTTTTCCGGAAAATTTTCCACGAAAGTACCAAATACAAAGGCTGCTGGCTGATACTGTTGCTGGTCCAACAGCATCTGCCCTACCTGGCTAAACTCTTTTTCAAAGTTGATGTGTTGGTATTTGGGATCGCGGATAATGCGATTAGCATCCGTTTTAAGCTGCTCCAGCTTTCCTTCCCCAAAAAGCTGTGTAAAATACGCCATAGGATCTATCACTGTGGTTTCAGGGTCTATGGTATCAATAAGTGATAAAACCGGATCCTGATTGGTACGATACTCCTCAAAAGTGGGCTCGGCATAAAAATTAGGTGTGGTGGCATCCGCGTTCTCCCATTGCGGCTTGTCCTGCCACCAGGCAAAGGACAAATAAGCCTTTACCCCTGAATTGGGTAGCTGCACCAATTGGTTATCACCGTAAAAGTTCTTGTTTTCCGAAGTGGGCTCCCCTACCAGGATGGCCTCCGTAAAGGTCTCCACATCATTGGTCAGGTTCTGACAGGCCGAGAAGGTGTTACGGCCAATAACGAAAAAGAAGTTCCCCTTTTTGTTCAGCTCAGGCCTGGCCATAATACCCTTCATAAAGTGGATATTGTTGTAGTTGTTACCTCCCCCATTCAAGCGAACGTCGTAGATCAGTTTCTCTACACCCTGGGTATCGATAAAATTAAAAAGGCGGGCATAAAAATCCTTTAAGGTCTCTTCCGGATGATCGAATACCGAGCTTTGGCGCACGTACAAGGTCTTTGTCCCTTCCAACAACTCAAAATAAAAATACTTGTCATTAAGTTGCTTCAAATAGAATGGCGTTTCCGCTGCATCGCGAACACTAAGCCAGTTCTCGTTGGGTTTGGTAAACAGATAATCGCGGGACATATCCTCCAGGGGAATGGCCGAAAAACTATGGGTAAAGCGCTTCCCGTCTTTTTCCAGGCTCAGGCTTACCTCCTGCTGTAAGGTCTCAGTAATACCCTGCGCATGCAATACGCTGGGAACCGTTAGGAAACGCAGGCCGTAACCCTTAAAGTATTGCTCGTTCTCCGCAGGAACCACAGGCCTGATTTTGGAAAGGGCCTCCTCAATAGGCATTCCATTGATGGCCAAAACTTTGGCGCCTAAAGCTTTAGAATCGTCCTTTTGCACTCCTTCAACGTGGATACCGTCCTTAAAATGATAGAGGTTCACTGCTAGGACGGCATCCTTGGCCAGGGTACTGAATGGAACTTGGGTATGGCCGTATTCAAAGGCAGATACCATTCGGCTCAGTCCTACTTTGATCTCGTGTTCTGCCAGGCTTGGGATTTCGGCTCTAAGATCCGCAACCTGCTTGTCCCAGGCCTCCTGAGTGATCTTTTTAAACAAAAAGGGATATTCCGAATGTACTTGTTCTTGTAAATAGTCCAGATCGGCCTGCCATTGTTCTGCGGTAAGCTTCTCTTGCGCTATAGCATTGTTTGTTAAGGTGATGGATAATACGACTAGTAGTATTGATTTAAAGATGTTGGTTTTCATAATTTTGTCTCATTTTATGTATTTGAGTGCAAGTAACAATGTTTGTTACAATTTTCAGCCTACATTTTTTTGAACTATCATTTTCTATGGTTGAAATAGCGCCTGGGGCTTTTGGATAAAAAAATACCTCTATGTAGTTTTTACGCCGCTGAGAAACATCTTCAGGACAATTCACAGAATTTTAAGACTGCCCAATTCATAAATCGCGAATTTCCCGATTAAAATCCAAGGAACATGAACCGGAAATCATTTATTAAAAAAAATCTCTTTCTGAGTGGCCTTTTTCTGGCTGCTCCCATAACAGTATTGGCTCGTAAGGATGGTCCAAATGAGGTATTTGATGCAGAACTAATCAGTGAGTTTGTATTTGCGGCCCACAAAAGCCTGGATGAAACAAAGAAGATCATTGAAAAATACCCCCTGCTCTTAAACTGTACCAGCCAACTCAAAAAAGGCGATTTTGAAACTGCTGTCGGGGGTGCTTCACATATGGGAAGAAAGGATATTGCGGATCTACTGGTGGCTAAAGGGGCCCGACTTGATATTTTTAACTATGCTTTTTTAGGATATGATGATTTTGTAAAAAAACTCATCACGGATTATCCACAATTATTGAAGGCCCCTGGGCCACATGGCTTTACCCTTTTGCATCATGCCCAGGTAGGAAACAGAGATGACCTGGCAGATTGGCTACAATCCCAGGGACTGACTGAAACTTTTTTTAAGGGTGCATTTGGATAACAGTCAGGATTAGATCTATGAAAAACGCTTTTGGTATATTTAAAGGTTGAATTAATTCTGCATTCTCATGCCTTTGATTTCCGATAACAGGCGGTTTTATCTCTTTTCAACTCTGTTGTTGCTGGTCTTTTTTATAATAGCCTTTTTCCAAAATTTTATAAAGTATAGCAATCACAGCAGCTACAGTGTTTGGACCACCATCATATACCTGTCGGTGCTTTTATTTCTTTTTGTTCCCGTGTTGATCGCTTGTGTGCGAGTGCTTCAATACTTCAAGGCGCGTTATTTGGAATGGTACTGGTATCTGAGTATAGGATTGGCACTATTTACCTTGGCCGTATTCTTTGTTGTATCCAATGTAATCCTCCACAGTGTTGGTTTTTTTGATTCGTATTTGGACGCCAATTTTGTGCGGTATTACTTTGGAAGAGAGGCCCTGTTCCATCTGATCTTGATTGTATTAGCTACCTTTTTCGTGTATTACCGAACCACCGTATCACAGAAATTGCAGGTCTATAAGGGAAGGAAAAAATTGACCATCGGCGTTGATCTGGTTCATTGGATAGAAGTTGAAGGGCACTATCTCAACTTCTATACAGCGACTGATAGTTATATAAAAAGGGAGCGCATTGGTGTAATGGCCAAACGACTATCGCCTGAATTTATCCGGATCCATAGAAAGTTTCTGGTAAACAAGAACCAAATTGCTTCAAAAGAAAAAGAAAAGCGGGATGAGTATGTTGTTCTTAGTTCAGGAAAACGTTTGAAAATAGGGCCTTCTTATAGCAAAAAAGTTACATTTTAGACCGGCACTCACCTATCGAACCAATTATTGTTATAACTCACGGATCTTCATATTGCGGAACCAAGCCTCAAAATACCAGTTCTGAAGCGCGATTTTTCCTTTTGTAGCCTTTCCAAAAGCCGGGGCGTCCTTAAAACCGGAGCTGGCAATCTTAGTTGTCCAGGCTGGTGACCTTAGATCTTCTTCCGCGGTCAGCTTTCCATTGAGGTAAAATTGGATCTTTCCATCTTGCTGAATGATCCTGGCGGTATTCCATTGTCCGGTAGGATTGGCCTCAACCTGGTTCAACTGAGGGGATATACCCCAGAGGCAACCGGGGCGTTTTAAAGGTGTTTTTGTATCCATATGTGCAGGCTCCAGGAGTTGGTATTCCGGTCCGGTCTGATAGGTAGCCTTATACCGCGGAGACTCCTGTACATTGATAAAAACACCTCCGTTTCCGCGCAGGGCCATCTGCCATTCAAATACTAGCTCGTAATCTTCGTATTCTTTATCGGTAACCAAATCCCCAAAGACTTTAGATTCATCGGTAGCATTGCAAAAAATAGTGCCTTCCCGTACTTCCCAGGCCGAAAATCGGGTGGAGTCCGGCTTATTGAAAAGATGCCAGCCGTCAAGGCTTTTACCGTCAAAAAGTAAGGTCCAACCCTGCTCTTTTTCAATATCGTGTAATTGATTGTGCACCTTGTTTTTAATGGCAAGTTCCTTGGAACGTTCAATCTGGAATTTGTCTTTTTTGTCCGTCTTGCAAGAGACCCCTATTAGTAGTGGAATCAGTAATAGGAATAGGAAATTTCGAATCATTGTTTATTAATATCGTTGAGATGGTTTATGGTTAGGTTGAACCATCAAATCCTGATTTCTTCATGCAATCAAAATTCTTTGGGACTCCTAAAATAGCAAAATTGTCCACCATCTCGCTGAAACTGGCAAACATCCGCAGGATAATCGCTAAAACGTGGAATTCATCATAACATAGCCTGCAATAAGGTTTGCAAGGATAAACGCAATTCCAAATATGTATTTAAACCTAGGTTTTATCGCAATGAGGACCACATAAACAAGCAATGATAATAAGCCTATTAATCCTGGAATAATGATGTATATAAAACCACCATGGCCAGAACTTGGAGAAATGTCTGCCATTAAAGCAATGGAAATTGAAAGGATTATAGAAATGAATATTAAGGCTATGAAGGTCATGCTGACTTCATCAAAACTTTTTGGTGGTTGTTTTGTATTCATTGGTTGTATCTTCCTAAGAACCATAAGCCCGCCCAATTAGAAACCAAGTCCTTCAGACAGGCTTTCCACTATACCTTGAGAAAATCTGTAAAAATAATTCCAAATATTATCTGGTCTTCCCTACCGAGATCTGCGGGATGCTTTCAGTTTTAGTGTTGATTCCTTTAATATCCGTATTTATGATCTTATTCAAGCTACTGCTCGCGTCGTTCACCTCCCCCTTTAATTGTACCAATCTTGCAATCTGTGGTTGAGTGGGTTTGGCGGTGGCGCTGTTAACGGCACGCATCAAAGAACGGATCTCTTCGCGCAGTCTTGGTCTTTGACGATAGGTCATAGCCGGAGGTGGCCTTTTTAAAATATCATCCTGGAAATCAGAAATGCGCTTCATAGCCGTTTTGATATCCTCAAACAAAGATTTGTCAACGCCCGGGCCTTCGCTATGTTCCAATTTGTTCTTCAACTCTTTTAATTGAGATTTATAAGTGCTGGTATTGTTGATCATAGTATTTGTTTGTGACAAAAGCTCCCGAAGTTCCAGCAGTGTATTTGTTTTAGAGTCATAGTCCTGGGGTGTAAGATCCATTCTGGGATCAGCGCGAACTTCAACGGATGTTTCTTGCACCTCTCCATTCACCTTCAATCTCGCCATGTAGGTTCCAGGCGAAACAAAAGGATACATGGGGCCGGAATAGAACCCTCCTCCTGTATCATTTTCCAGTTTTGTGGCAGCCTCATGGCCCAGATCCCAAACGATTCTGTTTATGCCTTTTTTCGCCGTGGAGTCTTGCAAAGTGCGGATAACGTTCTTAGAAGCGTCCACAATCTCCACAGTTATTGGTTCCTTTTGGTCTTGAGCAAGGTAATAGTTGATATTGGCCCCATATTCAGGATTTTTGGCGCTATAATGACGATCTCCCAAATTTTCCAACCTCCAGAACATATGCCATAGAGTAGCTCTCCGGACAGGGAATAGATGAGTGGATTTCCCTTTGGTATCCGTTATTTCCTGAAGCGGTCTGATATCGTCCAAAATCCAGGCGCCCCTTCCATGGGTCCCGACAATCAGATCCCGGTCCCTGGCTTGAATTCTTAGATCTCGCACTGAGACATTCGGGAGGTTATTATTGATTTTGGTCCAGTTCTGTCCCTTATCCCAGCTTGCGAATATCCCATGCTCCATTCCTGCATATAAGAGGTTTGGATGGATAGGGTCCTGCCTTACCACCTTTACATAATCGTCCTGAGGAAGACCATTGCTTATCCTGGTCCAGGATTTTCCATAATCTGAAGTCATAAAAGCGTGCGGCCTAAAGTCGTCCGATCTATGCTGATCTACGGTTACAAAAGCCGTACCCGCATCGTGTTCCGAGGCGTGTATTTTAGATACCCAGGCAAAAGCAGGCAGTCCCTTGATCCGATCTTTGAGATTGGTCCAGCTCACTCCCCCATCCCGGGTTAATTGAATGTTACCATCGTCAGTGCCAACCCATATTACCCCCTTTTCTACAGGAGATTCATCAATGTATAGTATGGTACAATGGAATTCAGCCGCGGTATTGTCCTGATAGATCTCTCCACCGGAAGTCTTTTGTTTGGATTTATCATTGGTTGTAAGATCTCCACTAATTTCTTCCCAGGAATGTCCTCTGTCAGTCGACTTGAAAACCACATTTCCTCCCGTATAAACCGTATTGTTATCATGTGGTGAAATAAGGATGGGAGCATCCCAATTAAAGCGGTACTTGTGATTTTCAATGGCATCTCCGGCAGATCCTACGATTTTCGGATAGGGATGTATGTTCCTCACATTGCCATGGCGGGAATCCACATGAAAGATTACACCTCCTTGCAGGTTGGCATAGACCTCATGCTCGCTTCCGGGGATAGGTACGGCATAATAGCCATCCCCATATGCCAGCCCCTTCCAATGTCTTTTCAATATTCCGGCGGTATATAAGGAATTGCTTGGGCCAACCCAGGTGCCATTGTCCTGTAATCCCCCGTAGACATTATAGGGATCCTTGTTGTCTATGAAGATCTGATAGAATTGAGACAATTCTACATTATTGATGATTTCCCAGCTGTCTCCGCCGTCATGAGATATCTGATACCCACCATCGCTTCCATTCAGGATATGATTGGAGTTGGTGGGGTCTATCCAAAGCGCCTGATGATCTCCATGCACCGTTGTGGCAATCCGTTCCCAGGTTTTACCTCCATCAACGGATCTGCTGAGCCTGCCGGAAATTGAAAAGAGAATATCAGGATTGTTTGGGTCTACCCTTACATCACTGTAATAGAAAGGGCGGAAGTTGATATTGGGGTCGTCGTTCACCATGACCCAGTTATCTCCGCGATCATCAGACCGGAAGGCCGTTCCCCCACCCTGAAACTCAGTCATCAGGTAGATGATGTTCGGCTGGCTTTGAGCAATATGGATCCCTGGTCTTGCCATTGGGGTTTCGGGTAATCCCTTCATTATCTTTTTCCAGGTCTCTCCCCCATCCATAGTTCGGTAAACAGCGGTTTCCTTACCCCCATCATCAAAACGCCAGGGTTTACGCCTAAAAGTCCACATACCCGCATACATAATCCTCGGGTTGCTCCTATCCATAGCGATATCCGCACAACCGGTGTCCTCATCTATGTATAATATTTTATCCCAACTTTTACCGCCATCTGTAGTTTTAAACACCCCTCTTTCCGGATTTGCTCCCCACTCCTTCCCCAGTGCGCAAACGCAGGCAACATCCGGGTTGTTGGGGTCTACTACGATCCGCTTTATTCTTTCCGTTTCCTTCAGCCCTAGATGCACCCAGCTTTTCCCTGCATCTACCGAGCGGTAAACTCCCCATCCGTAACCCACACTGTTTCTGGGATCACCTTCCCCGGTACCTACCCAAAGCACATTGTGATCTGAGGGGGCTATGGTTAAGGCGCCGATGGAATAGGCGCGCTGCCCTTCAAAAATGGGTGTAAAGTCCACTCCCCCATTGGTAGTCTTAAAAATCCCTCCATCTGCTCCGGATACGTAAAAGGTGCTGGCATCCCCTGGGATACCGTCAATATCGGTCACTCTACCTCCCATATTGGCCGGACCAATGGCCCGCCATTCATAAGATTTTAGGGCTTCGGCATGAGAGTTATTCTGGGAGAACAGTGGACAAGTCAATAGAAAGGCCCCCACTACCGGGAGCATCACGGAAAGTCTCATAATGGATTGAATTAGTCAGTTGAAAATAATAGACAAAATAGCCAAAAAACTAGAGATATGGAAAAGAATTGGCAAGGGGCAAACTGTATTATATGAAGTGCCCAAGTACATCCGAATAATTCCATTTGCTACTTCTGTCAAAGGACATTCTGACATCTCTTAAAATCATCCTCTGGATAATCACTTCCGGAATTTAGAAATATAGTCTAAAAGACTGATACACATCATTGTAAGCCAGCGTTTTCAGGAATAGTTTTGAACATCAAAAACCTGAAAATCATGAGAACGCTAACATTCCTTTTCTTCATTTTGTCTTTGACCTTTATAACTGCGCAAGAGACCGATCAGCAATCGAGAAAAACAACTGTAGGATTTGAATTGGATGCGGTACCATATATATTCCAGGGATATTATGGTTCGGTCTGGGTAGGTCATGATCATTTTAGATACAGGGCTGTAATTACAAAAATAGATACCCCGGACTTTATCCTGGAAGACGGTTTTACCAATAATGAAATGAGGGTCTATGCGGCAATTGTAGATTACTTTTTTAAACCCGACTTCCAAGGTTGGTGGATAGGACCTGGTCTGGAGTATTGGGACGCGAGTATACAGACCGACGCGGAATTGGAAACCGCGGAATACAGCAATACTATATTCACCCTTGGCGGAGGATATGTGTGGAAATTTCACAAGAATTTTTATTTGAATCCCTGGGTGGCTGGACACTTTAGGATTGCAGGCGATAAGGATGTTAGGGTAGATCAAAGCATATATGAAACTCCGTTATTCATACCGGAGGTTTCCGTAAAGTTAGGCTGGCATTTCTAAATTAATATGCAGCTTAATGAGAAAGGCGACTAATATATTAGGGCTAATTCAGGCTTTCGTTGCATTGGGTGCCATTCCTGCCGGACTTGCTGTTTTAGTCGATCCCAGTGGAACAGACATAGGGGCGCCTTTAGAATTGTTACGGCACTCCCCTTTCCAAAACTTTCTTATCCCCGGGCTTTTCCTTTTCATAGTTAATGGCCTCTTTAATGTTGTTGGTGCATGGTCTTCTTTCACCGGCAAACCATATGCCGGGAAGCTGGGCTTTTGGCTGGGCTTGTTTTTGGTAGCCTGGATAGTTATTCAAGTTTATTTTATCCGTTCCATCCACTTTTTACATCTATTGTATTTGGCGATCGGATTCCTCGAAATAAGTATTGCTCATAGAATTAATTCAAGGAAATAAACGTCGTACAACAAAATACCTGGACATCTCCCCTATTAATTGGCTACTGTTTTATAACACATCCCATCCCCAATAATTGACACTTCAGTCAGAAAATATTTAATGAAGTCAGCTAATGTTGGAACTTTAGAACGCAAAACTTTCTATCATGAAGCTTTTGATCATCGGCGGAACGGGCAAAACCGGCAGAAAATTAATTGAGCAAGGCCTTACGCAAGGGCACTACATCACCGCTGTCGTTCGAAAACCCGGAAAACTAAAAATCAAATCCCCGAATTTAAGCCTTGTAAAAGGGGACGTACTTATAGCAGAAAGTATAGAGGATGCCTTTAAAGATCAGGATGCCGTACTTTCTGCCTTAGGCCACAAACGATTCTTTATCAAAACAACCATTCTCTCCAGAGGCACAAGAAATATCATAGCCGCAATGCGCAAAAATGGAGTTAAGCGATTTATTTGTATTACTTCTCTGGGTATAAATGACAGTAGATTTAAGCTCGGGTTATACTATACGCTATTTACCATTCCTGTAATTCTGTTTTTCTACTTTTTAGACAAATCCAAACAGGAGAAATTAATCATGGAAAGTGATTTGGATTGGACCATAGTGCGCCCCGGTCAATTGACTAACGGAAAACTAAGAACAAATTATTATCATGGTGTGAAAGCGGGGCATTATGTTTTAACCAAAATGATCTCCCGTGCCAGTGTGGCCCATTTTATGCTGGAAAATTTGGGATCCGATCAGTATCTGCACCAGGCAGTTGGGGTAACGAATTGACCCAGTGCAACTGTATTTATTAGAACTTCTAAATTTGAGCCTAGCAAAACATTACACCACCACAAATAAGCGCGAATACTCTAAAAATGATACCTTTGGTCTTTATTTATACTACTTAATTGTGGCCTAAATGTTAAAACCCCAAAGCGAAACAATTTAGCGCTGAAAAACAAGTTAGGAGTAAACAAATCGCTCATACCATGCTAAACCTACGACCGCCTCTTAAGTATCTTTTTGTTTCAACTATATTGGGTTCTCTTTTGTTTTCTTGTAGTAACGAAAATGGGGATTCTGAGACAAGCATAATAACAAAAACTGCGAATATTAGTTTTTCTGAGACTTCTTCGACCGGTTTTGAGGGAGGGGTTACCACTTACAGCTCCAATACGGACCCTCAAAGTAAAAATTCAGACTCCGAGTTCTTTATTTCTCAGTACCCACTTGCAGAGTATCGAAAAATTTATGAGGTAGAATACGATTCTGTAGTCACTGTTGAACTGGATACCATTACTATGGATACGCTGTCCGTAAATGTAGAAGTGGTGGAGTTGTCCAGGGAATTCACAGGGGAAGTCATAAAGGGAAACCTATGGGCGCCCTATGAGCAATACTATGTTTCGGAACTGTATGTGGGAGTTCCACAAGCTGTTTTGGATACGGTTCAGAGAATTGAAATACTGGCAGATGTAACGGATAGCTTAGCCGATGAGCCTGCAAGAGGCGGGATCTCCATTTCCCTTCGGAATCCGGATATTGACGTAAACTATTTTCTATATGACAGTTATTTTGAGATGGATTCCTCACTCTACGTCAAATCCGATGAAGTACCGGTCTACAATGATAATGGAGAGGTAGAAAGTTATACTTCCGGTTTGATTCTGCCTTTGTTCAGGCTGCATCACCAATCGGACGATGTTACACAACCGCTTACCAGATCTTTTAGAATGGAAATAAGGCTCGGAGAGACCAGTTTCTTCGCGGATTTCTCTGTTTATTTCGTATCCGCGGAAGTCTGGGGCAATCGGAATTGCTGGTTGCACCAGGTACCTGAATGCCGGGATTATTTTGAGGAGTAATTATCGTTTATCGCATTTTACTTATAAGTCCTGCTGATTTGGCGTTCAATGATTATATGGGACATAATTAGACCATTCCCAGGGCGTATACTGGTCTGCAAATGTGTAATTCAATAATTCTTTAAAGATACTTTCGCCATTTTCGGAATTGGTCATAATTAGGATCCCTTTGCCGGATTCCGGGAAAATAAGGGAATAGTGTTGAAATCCACTGCCATTACCTCCCTTAGAAAATCCTTGCCCATAAGGGGTTTCCAGGGAAAGCCACCCCAAGCCACAGCTTAGATTGATGTTATCGTATTTATTGGTAGTCTTTGCTGCATCCGGTCCAAAGTGTTTTAAGGAATGAATTCTTATCTGTGGACTGAAAATTTCCTTATACGAAGATTCACTGAGAATCTCCTGATTGAGAACAGCCGTTAAAAACTTGATGTAATCCTCGGCTGTGGTTTCCAACGTACTTCCTGCCCTTGGTTCATTGTCTATGTCTTTGTTATAGTTCTTTCCGTTCTTCATGTGTCCGTAGGCAAAATCTTCTTCGAATCTGCTTTGCCATTGGTAGGCAGAATTCTTCATTTGCAAGGGTTCAAAAATAATTTCCTGGGCAAGTTCTTCCAGGCCCTTTCCTGTTATCTTTTCCAAAACCACCTGCAGGTAGACAAAACCTTCGCCACTGTAACCGTATTTGGTGCCCGGAGGAAAGAGGACTTTCAATTTTTTGTCCGGCTCAAAGAACCTCCAATTTGGAAATCCGGTGGTATGTGCCAAACACATTCTGGCGGTTATCTTAGGATATAGACTGTCATTTTTCAGATCCGAATAATCATCATGCCAGCGGGTTAAGGGTTCATATTCATAGATTCTCTTGGGAAGATAAGACTCCAGAGGCGTGTCCAGATCAATAACTTTATCTTCTACTAATTTCATCACCAACACGCTAAAGACCGCTTTGCTCAGTGAAGCTCCATAGATATTTGTGGAATCTGTCAGGACCAATTTATTCGGAAAGTCTTTGTATCCTACGATATTTTTATAGACGGCTTGCTTATTATCAAATATGGCAACCGCCATTCCGTGTACGTTTGCTTCGCTCGCCAGTTGTTGGATCTTAAGCGTTATGGAATCTTTGGAGATCAAACTTCCATCCAGACGTTCTATTTGTGGCTTAGGCTCTGAAGTACAATTGCTAAAAGCCAAAATCAGTAAAAACAAAGCAACTGTGTTTATGGATTCAATCGGTTTGAATTTTAAAAAAGGTATAGCTAATGGGTAGTAGCATTTTTCACTTCGAATCACATAAATGATGTTGAACATCACAATGACAATAATAATGGGTATGGTAGCGATAAATATGAAGAAGCCCCATTTTTCTACAGTAACCAGACTGATAAAAGACAGGAAAAAGAGTAATAATGCGGTAATCTGAAAATTAATAACCTTAACCCCATGCTGATTATAAACGGGATTGCCCTCTCTTTTATGGATCCAGATGAAAAGCGGAAGAAGAACATTGCATAGGGGTATAAAAAGCCCGATTAGCGGAGTCGCGTGCAGCAACAAAAGCCATTTTTTCTTGATGGTTTCTTCTTTTGGATTTTCTAAAGGGAGTAACTCGTTTACCTCAATGTCCAGAGCCACCGCCAGCAGTTTTAGGGTATTCAGGTGAGGATTAACTTCGGCATTTTCTATACGTTGAATGGTGCGAACCGTAACACTGGCTTTGTTGGATAATTCTTCCTGAGAAAGTCCTTTACTTTTTCTGTGAAACTTTAATCTTTCGGCAAGCGATGTATTGGGCATGAATATCAGTTTTACTTCTAAAGCAAATGTATTCAATACCGCTTGCATTTCTTACGACATTTAGATGTCATGTTTATGTCATTGCTCTTAAAACCGAATCATTCCTTATGGGTTTATTGAAACAAATCCTGGTAGAACATGTTCCGCAATGATTTGCAACATACCGTTACCGTCGTTGTTATGACCAGTGGCTACAACGATTAGATCCAGCTCGTCTATTTGAACAATATACTGGCCTCCCCCACCCTGGGCAGATGCGCTGTAATAGCTTTTATTGCCATGTTTAAGGTCTGCATTCCAAAAGAAATAGCCGTATCCCTGCTTAGATACATCTTTGCCGCCGCCAAATACATCATCGTCTCCGGTAAGTAGTATTCTGCTGGTTGCTTTAGCGATATAGTCCTCCGGAATCAGCTGTTCGCCATTCCATTTGCCTTTATTCCTGACCAGTATACCTAATTTAGCCATATCCCTGGAGGTTACGCTGGATCTCCATCCTGATGCAGGCAAGCCATATTCGGTTTCCCACTTGTAATTTGTAATACCTAATTTATCAAAGAGTTCATTTTTGATAAAATCTTCGGCAGTACCGGGTACAACAGCCTCAATAACTTGCATCACGAAGGGTGGATTGAAGTTCCCATATTTGAATTCCTGAGACTTTGGAGTAATTGGCGCGCTATGTTCAAGAACGGCCTGAACGATCTTTTGGCCGGTTAAACTATTGTCTTCCCTGAATTCTTTCCACTTGTCTTCAGGAATGCCTAACCCACCCTGCATGGTTAAGGCTTTATTAAGAGTGATTTTTTCTACACCTTCTGGAAATTTTGAGGAATCCAGCTCTTTGAGAAAGCTCACTACGGGCTTGTTCAGATCATCCATACTCAAATACCCCAGCTGTATAGCACGGCCTAGCAACAAACTGGTCATGGCTTTGGTAGCAGAGGCCTGAGGGTGTGCCACATTGCTGCGGCCACGTCTGAAATAGGATTCAAAGAGCAGCTTGTCTTTGTGGATAATAAGAAAGCTATCGAAGATGCTATCCTGACTTTTAGCAATCTCCCGGGCCAGCTTAAGAATCGCTGCTTTATCGCCACCATCCTTGCCCAATTCCCCTACTGAAAGTCCGTCTTTTCGGTCCTCAGGAGTTGGATTAATATATGCCTGATTTAGTAGTGGGGTTTTAGAAGCAAATTCATCAGTATTAAAGGTAGAACCGTCCTTTATTGCGGTGGATAGCCAGGCTATGCTGCGTATGGCGGTCATAGGAAAGCCGGATTCATGATTTCCTTCAATCACTTCCTTATGTATAGCCAAGCCTACATCTCTTCTTTTCCTCAGTAAGCTATAAAAATCCTCGATAGACTTAGCTGCGTCCTCTTCTAACGTGCCATAAGAAAGGAACACATTGGCATTTAAGCTATTGTTTTTATCTGTACGGGAGGCATTAAATTTAGAATAAAGTTCAGATAGATAGGGAACTTCGTTTTTTATAGATGGACTACCAATAATGTAGTTGTCAAAAGTTTGAGGTTGCGTTAACAAGATATAAGCCCCAAATTCTCCACCCAGTGAGTAACCAAAATAGGTGCGGCTGTCCGGATCTGTGCGATAGTTATTGTCTACGTATTTAATGACATCATTCTTTATAAACTCCAGATGTTTGCTGGCTTGCCCTAGTTGATATTTGGCTTGGATCTCAGGATTGTCATGTTCCTTCATGCTGTAGTCCCGAAACCGGCTAACATGCTTTCCCCGCTCTTTTAAAAGATCTTCGTTGATGTCTAATTGCCAGGAAATACCAACCAAGATCACATCTTTTAGCATATATTCGGTAGCCGCTGATAGTACTTCTATATGCCAAATGGCATCTGTGTAATAGATAACGGGATAGGCTACGTCTGTATTCTCTGAATACCCTTCCGGCAGCTTTATATAAAGTTCATAGTTTTTGTTTGCTTTGGTATCTTTTATTGGGATAACCTGTGTATGCGCTAATTCGAAGGTGTTGTTTGCGTTATTTTCTTGAGTAAAAGCAAGCTGTGACGAGATGGCAAAAACCAGTAGTAGTAACTTCTTTATATTCATCTTCTCTTTTTTATATTTCCTTGATCTGATGGCTGGCAAGCCTTTGTTTCCATAAATTTTGGCTAAAACTAGCGCATAAATGTCGTCAAAATCTTTAAACAGGATCAACGGAAGAATTAAATGACAAAAGCATTTCGTCATTGATTTAAGGCTTTCGTACGGAAATTGAAGTGTCTTGAATTTCAGGATAGTATCTTTGATAGGTTTTTAACAAAAGCACTTATGCTAAAAAAGTCTTTGAGGAATACCATACTCATAAATGTTGGCGCCTTTATATTGTTCGCCATGCTTGAAATATCAGGTAGTTGGTTATTCAAAGATCAATATGATAGTGCTTCTGCCTTTTACCTATGGCAACTGAGCTTTGCTGTGGTCATTATGGTGGTCATATGGATCAACCATTTTATTCTTATCCCGATATTCTACGATAAGCGAAGGTATTTTCTATATGGCATTCTGCTGATCGGTAGCATGTTTCTTGGCGCTTATTTAAAGATATACAAGTCGCCCAGCGTAGTTGGTTTTTATAAGATGTTCTTTTATCTGATCTATACCACCGGAACGGGTATGGCTGCTTTCTTTCTGAGAAGGAATATGCTCATCCAAAGTGAGAATGCTGAGAAAGAAAAACTGCAAAAAGAGATGGAGCTCAATTACCTGAAGGAGCAGGTAAATCCGCATTTTCTATTTAATTCGCTAAACAGCATATACTCACTTTCCAGGCAGAAATCCCCCGAAACTCCTGAGGTTGTCATGCAGCTATCAGAGTTAATGCGATATCAGTTAGAGAGTTCTAAAAAAGACAGTGTTTTATTAAAAGAGGAGCTTGAGTTTTTGGAAAATTACCTTTTACTGGAAGAAAAAAGGCTGAGTAAACGCTGTAAAGTTGAATTTTTAATAGAAGGAGCGCTAATGGGTTTAAGGATCTCCCCCATGTTACTGATCCCCTTCGTAGAAAACGCCCTTAAGCACGGCGCCCAAAGTACCAATGAAGAGAGTACTATTGATATTTCTGCTGCTGTAAAGAATAACACCCTTCATTTTTCTGTAGTGAATTCCAAGCCTTCCACGGTTGTTGAATCTGAAAGAAAGGGGCTGGGGCTTGAAAACGTAAAAAGGCGTTTAAACCTGTTATATCCCAATGCTCATGAATTGGAAATTGAGGATAAGGAAAAAGAATATCGCGTAAATTTAGCTATTGATTTAACCGTTTAGACCATAGAGTTGATGCTAAAAATTGCCATCATAGATGATGAAGAACTGGCTCGTAAAGTCCTAGAAGACTATTGTTCTAAAATAGACAACTTTGAACTGGTCTTGAGCACTGGCAACCCATTGGAATTCATCAATTTCACTCAGCAAAACGAAGTTGATCTCATCTTTCTGGATATACAAATGCCAGAACTCAATGGTATGGAAATTTTGCGTTCGCTAATACATCCACCAAAGGTTATTTTAACTACAGCTTATTCTGAGTATGCCTTGGAAAGCTATAATTACGATGTGGTAGATTATTTGCTGAAACCCATTAAAATTGAACGCTTTTTAAAGGCGATTAACAAGGTTGCAGCATCAAAAATTACACCAACAGAAAAAGATAATGGGAATGAAGGGCTGCAAATAAAGCACGATGGTGTCCCGGTCAATATCCCTTTTAAATCCATCCAGTACATCCAGAGTTTCGGGAATTATTTGAAAATATTCACCGATTCCAGAATGTACCTTATCACAGAAACGCTAATTAACATCAGCACCCTGTTATCCGAAAATTTCCAGCGCACCCACAAATCCTATATTGCCAATCTGGACAGGGTTTCCAAGGCAAGCAAAACCCATTTGCTCATTGAAAACAACAAAGTCCCGGTTAGTGCAACCTTTAAGGTTTTGGTTTTTAAGAAGTTGGAGGGGTTAACTAAACTATGAAGTACTAAATTCTATTTTAAATTGTTGGTGATACGCTCCTATCCTTCTTTGCAAAAGGCTGTCGTTGGCTGGTATTTTCTTCAAATCAAACGACTTCATTATTTTAGGTTTGATCGATAGAATAGTGAAATTTACTTCCTAACTACTTACGTTTGCTAACCTTCTCACCGTTTTTACGAAACTATCTCCGAATTGGACCGCACGGTATTGACTTAAAAACATCAAACCTGACAGAATTGATCCTAGAATCCACTTGTCATTATAAAAACTCAATATTGATGCGATTAATGAAGCGGTATAAATAGATTTAAATAGATCGTTCAATGCATACCAATAATTTGCAGAATCAAAATCATCTTTAATTTGCAACCTAGCACAGTCTTCCCAGAAATGCTCAACATTATTCCATGTACCATTTTCATTAATTTCTTTGATTACCGCATTTACGACCTTCACTCGATACATAAAAAAATGAAGTATTATTCTCATCCATTCGATTAATCGAAACCTCCTTAATCGATTTTTATTTAGAAATTCATGAAATTCCTTGTAAACCTTTAGTGATAAAAATCCTACTCCATGTAAAATGTGGCCAAGAATATAAACTAATGGAACCAGTATTATCCCCAACAGAGTAGCAAATCCATCTAAGAATTCATAATTCTTGAAAAAGTCACTGACTATTTTCAAGATTAAATCAAAATATACTACATCCATCAGAAGTACAAAAAATGACCCTGATGAAAAATAAACAAGAAAATCTCTAAGTGTGAATCTGGCAGTCATATGGAACTAGTGTCTGGGATTGGTAGTAGCATAATATACTAGAATTGGGTGCACATCTCCTTCCATATATTTTGGTTTAACAGGAGCCACAATTCTTTCATCGGCTTTTAGTCCTGGGTTCAATTATCATTGACATGGTCTACCTTTCAGGATTCAGTTTGTTATTCTCTATTTCTTTATCACTGAGAATTATAGGTGCTTTTGTTTTGTTCATGGATTTAGTAAAATGTTCATTCATCCATAAAACTTCTGTTCTTTTTTTTGATTGGCCATTTGCACCTTGGGTGGTAACTTCAAACTCCTTCATAGTCCAACCTTTCTTTTCTGTTAATAGTTCCGCATACAGCTCATTTGAATAACCACTTAAAAAAATCATAGATTTGGATCTGCAGGCCACGTTTAACAAGTCCAAGTGAAAGTTAGGATCATTTGCCTCATTTTGGTAACCATTAATTCTATCTGCCAAATAAGGAGGATCTAAATAAATAAGAGTTGCAGGACGATTGACAAATCTTTCCATTAGCTTTTTAGCATCCTTTTGTTCTATTCTGATGTTCTTAAGCCTTTCAACAACCTTATCTAGCCTCTCAGGCAAATTATTCCAACGGTTTACCCTTGCTTCTCTCTCATTTCGAACGTAAGAATCCGAATATGAAAAGCCTCCCTTACTTGAGCCAAAGGAACCATTTATTGCCATCATAGCTTTAACCAAAAACTGACGAGCTTTTTCCAAATCATTTAACTTTTCGTTGCTTTCTCTTGCCAAAATTAACTCTACTTCGGCGTACGGGGTCAATTCCACTTGTTTTTTAAGCCTTTTGGAATTATTACGTAGTTGCCTAAAAAGATTAACTATTTCACCGTCAATATCATTTATAATTTCAATTGGTGCCGGGGGTTTTGCCAAGGTAACGGCAGCGGAACCACAAAAAGCATCAACCCAACAATTGTGGGGCGGTAAGTCCTTACAAAGTTCAATGGCTAGTTTGTTTTTTGAACCAAAGTATCCAAATGGAGGACGAATTTTTTTATATGTCTTTTTAGTTTTAGTGCTCAATTTCTATATTTTAAAATAATCTATTGTAAGCTTCCAAATCTTCATCCCCTGTAGTCATGTCAAGTGAATAAATTCCAAATTCCTCTTCAATTATGCTATACATTTTTTCTGCTTTACGATTAAGGTTGTCAAAAATATCTATATCAATAGTACTTCTGTATTGCAAAAAGTAATAATTAGATTTTTTTAATTCTGAGCCACCGACTCTATGAATCCTATCCAATGACTGTAGATATTGAGCACAGTTATAAGATAAGTCATAATAAATGGCGTCTTGACAAGTCTTATGTAAAGAGATTGATTCAGCACAAGCCGCCGGATTTGCTATTAATATATCTAAACCGCTATTCTCATCAACGAACTCATTTCTGATTTGTTCTCTACTATTTACTATTGTCTCCGACTCTTTTTCTATTGGGGTGCCGCCGTAAATAATTTTACATCTCATCGAGTTACTTAAAAGATGTTTTTCTATAAGCCTTAAAGTGCCAATAAAGTTAGACCATATGACAACCTTCTTTCTATCCCTTTGAAATCCTTTTACTAAATCAATAAGTTTTAAGATTTTGGCCGGAATCTCAATATTTTCATATTGAAATACAATTTGCTTTAGTTCCGACCTATCTTCCAAAATGTCTTCTTCATAGTCTTCAATTGATGAACTAATTAAGGCTGTGTTAGATGCCGCCTGCCTTAGCCGTATCATCCTTCCTCTATATAATTTTGAGACAAATTCAATGTTATCTATGTAGTCGGTTCTAGAATAGTCTTCAATTCTATTCTTTATGGCCTTATAAATCTTTCTTTCATACGGATTCATATCCACCATTATTGGAGGAAAAAAGACTTGTTCTTCTAGTCCTAATTCGGATTTTCTTACCCTATAGAAAAGCGGATTAATTTTATCTTTTATGATTGCCCCTGCTTCTTCATATAGACCGTTATTTTCTAAATTTTGAATTCTAATTTTTGCATCTTCATCAATAGGACTTTTGTAAGGCCATAAAAAATCAAAAAGATTAAAAGAGTCCATAAAACTTTTAGGCATTGGTGTACCTGTCAACACACAACGATATTTAGTTAATGAGCTTAAGCTTAAAACAGCATTGGCCCATTGGCCTTCTATTCTCTTGATGTAATGGGCCTCATCAATCACTAAAAAGACATCTATTCCGTTTTGGTCGAACAAATGTTTAACATTGTCTAGGTCAAATAAAAGAGTTTGAAAGGATGTCAAATATAACTCTGAACTATTCTCTGTCGTATCGAAATAATTTAATTGTCGCTTTTCCCTTGATCCTCCGGCTAATACTTTTGAATCTGGAACTTTACCCAAAACCATTTCAAACTCTGATCGCCAAGGTCCGAAACTTGCTAATGGACCAACAACAAATAATGTATTGACCTTGCCTTCATCCTTTAGTTTAGCGTATACACTAAGCACTACAGATGTTTTGCCACTACCGGGTACAGAAAAATTTGCGCCGTTCTTTATTATATAAAGATGATATGCCGCCTTTACTTGATGAGCTTTCAAAGGCCTTAACAATATTCCAGACAATGATTGAATAAACATATGGTATTCTTCAACATCAAAAGAACCATTTTTGAAATTTAGAGCTCGCTCTTTTAATATTCTAAAATCTTTGTCATGCTCTTTGTGTTCATCAACTATATTCAAACACTTTGGACATAGCTCATAAATGATATTTTCATTATCCAAATAATCCGTTATTTCAACTATTAAACTGTGATTGTCCTTACCACTAGAAACATAGTCTCCGTCGCCGTTTCTGAAAAAGCCCATATACTCGATATTACCTAGTTGATGACCTTCTAATTCAATAAAATCCTGGATGACGACGATATTTGAACAAATTGAAATTTTCACAATACTATTTATGATTTTTCATAAGAGAATAAATCTCCTTTTTTATTTCATCTGCTTTTTGAGCTACCTGTTCGGCCATTCTTAAACTAGGTTTAAGTTTTGCCTTTCCTATAGCTTGTAAGTTCATATTTTCATGATTAAGCTTTGCAAGAGCAGCTTTAAGTAATTCAAAAGGTGTTTCACTTTCCTTTTTTCCTAAATAAATGTTATAGGATTTTCTTACTCTATGAACTATATCCTCTTCATTCTTTCTATACCATTGCAAATCTTTAATAACTGCATCTTTTGCATCTTTTGTTGTCTCACCATAGGACTTCAATTTTATCTCATCCCTTAATCTTAGTAATTCCTCTTTTGAACTTGGATTATTAAGAAGTTTAGGAATTAGTCGCATTAATTCATGCGATTTCTTATCAACTCCTTGAATCTTTTGTGACCTTATCAGTTTAAAGGCAACATCTTCCACATCTCCTCTTTCACTTTTAGAAATTCCTAATTTGTGTAGACGTTGTGGATCTCTCAAGTACTTGTCAATACTTTTGTAATAATCTATAAATGCCTGCCATTGACCTTTGTTTGAGCCCTTAGCCGTTGCGATAGTATTATATAACCCATTTCGACCCAATCTATCAAGATATTTGTCTATACATTCCAGTGGTTTTAAAAAATCTTCTTCAATCTGCCTAATTTTCTTCCTTTTCTCCGTTGTAGAAAGCATATTAAAGGTTGCATCATAAGACAGCTGTTCTTCGATTGACATTCCATTATCTAATTTTCTTCTAATGGAGATCGCCTTATCAAAATTGGTATATTCTGACTTGCCGTGAGTGTGGAACTGGTAAGCACTTTCAATTTGCTCAATTTCATAGTACGTAGGAGGAGTCTCATCATCTTCATTCTTCTTTCTACCTGGAAGAACTACCACTTCCATTGTTCTATATCTGGACTCAGAGGGATATTCTATTGACAATAATTCTAGTGCCATTTTTCTCCTATTGCCATTGATAAGAAATCCATCACAAGTAATTACAGCAGGTTCATCTTGTCCCCTATCCACAATTGTTCTTTTCAATTCTTTTGTTCTTTCAACGTCCTTTGCTCTTAAAAACCCTCTTATAATTTCCTGACCAAAATCAGTTGCTTCCACAAGTTTACCTTTCTTATGTTCATATGAATGAATGTCAGAAGCAATTCTTCCGTTATCTTTTCGAAATTTTAAATATATCGTAGGTATAGAATATACTTGTCTTTCAATATTTCTTCTCCTATCATCTCTAAAATATATTGGTCTAGTTTTACCTCTAACTTTAGTTTTGTTTTCTTCAATTTCCTTCACCAAAGAATCGATTATTACTCTTGGTTTATTTGCATCAATATTTTCCATAATCTATTTTTCTAGATTTATATTTTGAGTTTTGAAAGAACCTCAAAGGCAAATGCACTGGCATTAACAGAAGCCAATTCTTGATACCGATCTTCTTTATTATCTAGCATATCCGAAATTCCTCTGACGATAAGACCTAGGACACCTTCATTGTCCTCTATGGCTTTATAAAATCCATAGCCCTCCATTTCAATCGCTGCAGTATCGTTATAGTGTGACCTTAATAGTTCTGCAACTTCTGACTGAGAGTCTGCAACAACTTTTTCTCCAGCAGCAATTGGCTTAACCACGGCTTTTGGATTGTTATATATATCATCTGGTTTTTTTATTCTTATTTTCCAATCATTTTTCCTTGCAACGGCCATCGCTCGTTGCAGCATGGCATAAGACGACTTTCCTGACTCCGGTCTTGCTAACATTTTACCACTTTTAATTTTTCCATGCTCGTAAGCATATGCTCTTTCAGCGACGACAATATCGCCAAATGTTATGTCATCCTTGAAACCACCTGCAATACCAACGAATAATACGACTCTAGGTTTGAAGTAATCAATTGCCCGTTCAGTTTCTAAGCAACATTTAATATTACCAGCCCCTACTTGTGCCACACCAACCTCCCAAGATCTTTCTTCTCCATCAAAAAACCCCTTTTCATATACGGTTCCTTTCGGATGAGTGATCTCAACAACATCTCGTAAATGCTCGCATATAGAAGTAAACTCAATTGGAATAGCAGTTATGATTACTGCTTTTAGCAGAATTTCTTCTTGTTCATCCAAACTTTTAGACATAATTATTTAGTCAGAAGCAATTTCTTAGGTAAGTAGGAATTCGATATTTAAGGGACCAATTCAAAAATATATTTTTAACACGAAAAGTATTAAGTGAGTCTTAGAATATTACCTTAATTATCAAAAGTACCTAATGCTATGTTTATGACTTAATTCTTTGTGGATACAGGTAATTCATGAGTATCCATATCCAGTATTTCGGTTATTGTTTTAGGTCTTTGAGATGAGTACCGGTTAATGGTAGGAACTTAAATCAAAGATCACAAAATGGGAACTCTTTAATGGTCTCTTTTCGGGGAAAGTAAAGTGTAGGCAGGCAATCGTTTGGAGTACTTAAATATATAAACTGCAAGGATTTTGCAGTTATACATAAACCATAGAATTTGTATGGGTTTTATACAATTGAGGATTTGATAGGGTATAAATTTATACCTCTGCGAAAAAACTAACCCCGGGCTGGTGCGAGCGTCACGCTCGTGCCCACAAAGGTTTGCCTTAACGACATGCTCGCGCCAGCAGGAAGCCGTGGATAGTAGACAATTTCTTCTTACCTAAAACTTAAAACTTACAACCTACAATTGAACTTAAGCTTAATCTTAAACTTCCAAAATATGGGTCCGTAGTAAGTCTTGATATAGCTTCTACTTGCTGAGATTCGTTTCTACCCTAAGTTCCGGGAAGTGTGTTTTTGAAAGCTCAATATCTTGCTTTCCTTTCAAATAGCGATCCCAAAAATTGAGTATTGCGGTATTCATGATTTCCATGACTCGCTCACCTTCTAAGTCACCAGATTGCCCATAATATTTAAGAATAGGCCAGATAACTGCTAAATCGGTCAAATCTGCATGCCGTGTTCCGGTCAGATGGCATTCATAATAGTATGCTTTGCTTTGTAAAAACTGGAAGTCGTTCATTCCTACTCCGTCCTCGCTGCTTAACATCATAAAAGGCACCTTCAGGCTATCTTTCTGAGTTGTCCCATACTGTAGGCCGTCTATGTTTATTCCTGCTGTTATACGCTGGTCCACAATACACATTTCTCCCGCCGTAGCCCCTCCTATGGACATGCCCATTACCCCTATTTTCGAGGCATCGATGACGGGAATTCGACCATCGAATTTTGAGGGACTAGAAAGTAACCAATTCAGTACAAATTGGTTGTCTTTCGTCCACTCAACTACCGTTTCATTTATAGCGTCCGCCTTTTCCAGGGAAGTAAGCAGTACTTTTGCCCGTGTCGCTCTGTCATCAAGGGAGGCCATTTTTTTCCGGGCCTCTTCTATGGGCCTGGAAGCTTCGGCAATCCATTGCATGCCCTTTTGAAAATTTTCAAAGCTTGTGACGAACTCAGGGAGTATTACCCGACCCCGCCCAAGATCAACACGAATGCTTTCATAAGGATGCCCTATGCTTGCCACAATATAACCGTGACTTGCCAAGTGCTCCATCAGCAAAGTGTTTTGAGAAGCAAACATTTGAAGGCCGTGATTGAACAGAATGAGCGGGCGAGAACCCTGAGCCGGCCTTAGGTTCGGAAAGGAATGCGTACTGATCTCCTGTAAATAATTGGTAAAAAAGCTTATTACATCCCTTTCTCCCGAATAAAGCCCGGACCATAAAGTGCTTGCCTTCGTCATGGGACCGGGAACAGCTGGATACCATATTTCTAACAGTAATGCTCTTTTGTCATTTGGGTCTTTGGTATGATGCTCTTCCCTTTCTTTGTTTAAGATTGTCACCGAGGTATGCCCTACCGCATACTTCCCGATGGGCTCATCCAATTTCAGTATGGGCATGGTAGAAGAATAGAAGGCAGAGGTCACCAAAAGCACCAAGGCCAGAAGAAATCCCAAAATTCTAAAAAACAAATAAGCGGTCGATCTCTTGAAGAACAAGAGCCCTAAAACAACCAATACCACATAGATAAAAACCATTTGCCATCTTACTACTTCAAATATCATGTGAAGTATAAATATGCCCAGACTGGCCTGGATAAGTCGTAATTGGATATTTCTACGCTCACCCAAAAAGCAAATGACCACAAGCAATGCCAGGGTACTGAATAATAGTACAAGCTCTAAAAATTGCATGATCGGAGTTTTACAAGATCTTTGCTAAACCTACAAGGAGGAGGCCTTTATTGAAAACTTCAATTTTAAAGCCAATTCCCGCTATATTCGTTTTCAATTGAATAAAGGAAATAAACGATCTACAGCTTTAGGTATTGATTTATGATTTAGTACCAGATTGTGTACCTTGAAGGAGTGATATACTTGAAATAAATCAGATTATGTGGCCGAGTATTATTAATGCGCTTTCGCTTACCGCTGCGATAATACTGGTTTTTATCCTCAGTATTTTACCTGCCCGGAGAGGTGGCCGAAACCTGTATCTTCTGGTGCTGTTGGTTTACCTGATCATTCATCTTACAGGTGGACTACTTATGCTGATAGGGGTTTTGAGCTTAAGTCTTTACGCCATGTTTTCCCTGTCAGTTGTCGTGCTCTATGGTCCAACCTTTTATTTCTACATAAGAAGATTTCACAACTTGCCCACCAAAGGTTACCTGTGGCACGTGGTAGCTATTGAATTAGTCCTGTGGTCCCTATTTATTATGCATGGGCTGAATATCCTGGAAACCCCTCAATGGTTTTACAATCTGTATTACACTACCGTACTGTTGGTATACTTTGTAGGAGCCATAAGGATCAGGCTGTTTGTTCCCCTGGGAAAAGGGAGGGACTGGATGAAAACCACAGCCTTTGGCTTCGGGATCCTCATACTTCTTTACATCATCGAATCAATCTGGATGAGTATTGATTTTGATTCGATCAGCAGCATAGTCGTGATCAATGCTACGGTTTATAACCTGTTTTGCTTTGCCTTTTTACTTATTGCCATAAAACAGATAATTATCAGGCCTGAAACCTTTTCCGATATGAGGGTAAGAATTCCATATAGGAGAAGTGAATTAGGAGATGTTCAGTCTGAATTGGATTTAATCAAATCCTTCGTTTCGCGCCAAAAAGAATACAAGAACCCCAATCTGGATCGTGCTAAAATTTCGGACGCCACGGGCCTGACCTCTCATCGTATTTCCGAAATCATCAACGGTAGCTTTGGAAAGAATTTTAATGATTGGCTTAACGACCACAGGGTCACGGAGGCAAAATTACACCTGACTAATTCCAAATTGAGCATTAAAGAGATCTGTTATGAGGTTGGTTTTAATTCCAAATCAGTATTCAATAAAGCTTTTAAAAAACGAACAGGTTTAACGCCTTCCGAATACCGGCTTGCAGATCCTGAAAAAAAACGGGAGTCAATGTGATTGGTTATTTGAACCTTCTGCAATTTGTCTATAAAGCGAAGCGGTCTTCGTCGCAATGGCGGCAGTGCACAAATAGTAGTTGCTACTCCCAGCTGTCCATCAATTCCACAACATACGGATCTACTTCAGTAGCCAGTTTTTCTCTAAATTCTTCTTCGGTTAACTTGTCCTTGTATGATTCATCGTATTTGATCAGAAAATCATTCAGGGGTTTTAGAATTGAGTTTCCCAAAGAGTCGATAAGCATTTGCCCGGCTTTGGTAAATCTCATTTGGTATTGACCGTAATTTGCCGGATCCATGGTGAAGTAATTCGTATCAAAATCCTCCAGAGTGCTGTACTGCAATGCTGGTGGAGGGTTTTCCAGGCTAAAATCAACCAAATGCATAACATATTGTAATTCTTCGGGTCTTTTGGTCTTGTAGAAGGCATATAATCCCATATTCGCATGGATTTCCTCCAGCCATCTGCTCATGGAATAGCCTTCCTGATTCTTTGGATCCTGGAAATTATGGGTAAGTTCATGGATGGAAAGTTTATCAAAAAAAAGTCCCATGTCTAGTTCTCCCTCATCGTTGATATACGTTCTGATCAGATCGACCGTCATTTCCTCTGGCATACTTTTAATCATTTCTCCATAACCCAGGGCCATTTCATTTTTTTCCGTTCCTACGATAAGATTCCCCTTATAATATTCCGGCATGCCTACCACGGGGGAATAAGCATTTTTCTCCCAGTCTTCTCCGGCAACTACCAGTAGGCAAAATTCCTCTTTCGGCCCCATGATTTTTGAAAGGAATTCATAGGCCTCATGCACTAAGGCAGTTTGTTTCTCAGCATGATCTATTGCCCCATTGCTGTATAATGTTTTAAAGGAGTGAGTTGTTTCCAGTTCCGTAAGGCCGACATGCCTGGACTGGTCTGTTGTAATTTTCTCTTTGGTGGAATTACACGAAAGCAAAAAGGTTCCCGCGAATACTAATAGCAACTGTCTCATAGTAGTGGTTTATTTAGCTACCATAGAGGGAACGAAAAATATGGTTCGCATTGTCAAGACCCTAATTTAGAAAAAATAAGAAGGAGGAATGAATGGATTCAAAGGAAAACTTCATTTTGGGCAGGAGCTAGTTTGTTTTTTGTTGATTGGCTGCGTCATTTAGGTGAATGCCCTTAGAATTAAGGCACCAGGAGCAATAATAAGGCCTATATAGAATAGGACTCCCATTGATCGATGGATTTTAAGTCATTCAATTGGCCAATAGTGTCTTTAGCTTTGTCGTTTCCAGCGTGATTATCTCGTACATTTCAGATTGAAACTCAAATAGTTTTAGGCTTTCAACCAGGGAATTATTAAGTATTTTAATTTGTACAGATTCAATATCCTTCTGCCATATTTTGGTATCCTCTCGTACCCTGTCCGATAGTCCGGTCAAAATAACCAAATCAAAATTCTTTTTTATTTCTTGCTCGTATAATGCAACGTCCTGGATAGTTGAAGCTTCATAAAAAGCATATTGTTCGTGTACATTTTTCAGTTTCAATATAGCCAACCTTTCAGATTCCGGAAAAAGTGCCAAATTACCCGTTGTTATAAGGTCTTCTATCGTATATGCATTCGTGTAAAAAGCTCTTTTTGAGGTATTGACACTATCCATCTTTTGTAGTAAAACTTCGGGTTTAGGATTCTCTGAATTGTAATAGTCAAAGTATTTTTTTATCGATTGCTTTTTCTTTTCGTTTGATACGTTTAATGACTTAATTCTCATCAAATCAGCCTGGAGTTCCGCAATAAGATTTTCTTCATAGGATTTCAGTAAAGAGAGTTTTTTTCTGTTCTCATTCCAATTATTAATCTGTATTGCTATCAGAATACCGATGACCACAAGAATAATTTCACCAATCGCGTACAAAAGATATTTGCTTAACCTGTTGTTGGTCAGGCTTTTTTCGCGGATTTTTCTGAAGAGCTTTATCATTAGCCAGAAGTTGGACAAAATGGTGGACCAGGCCTTATCCAATATTACGCTTAAACATTATTGATACCTATTTTATTTTCTTTCAGCATAAATATCTGTCCACATAGACCTCCATATTTTCCAGGTTTTGTCCGTTTGCTTTCTATACACTGTGGTGTTTATACCTTTTTGCAACATTCCAAAGCTGATAGTATCTTTTTGGTAAGTCCAATCCAGTAATGAAGTGTGGCTAGACACCGCCAGAGTGTCCATTACTTCCAGACTTATTAGTTCCGTTTTGTATTCATTTATGATTGTTTTTGAGCTGTCTTTCGGAAACCAGAACATCCGTATGTTTGACTTTCCTTCTATGGGTTTTAGCCTGTTGGGTTGAATTCTGGCATTTTCTTCTAAAAGACCCATTACCTTTTCCTCGTCCATTTCCAGCCAGCCATTGACATAATCCGTATGCATTTGTTTTATTTCCAGATGGTTTGAATCGATTGCCTCCTCCGACTTTGGAGAATTACAGCTCCAAATTAGTACTGCCATCAAAGTTGGGATTAGTAATGTTCTTAAAGTAAATCGTGTCATTTGTTCCTTATTATCAATTGAGGGGTAGCGTATATGTTATCAAATTACGAAAATGTCCTTTATGATGCTTTTTCCTTATTACGATAAACAAGATGATAGTTAGCTATACACGCCTTCCAATGCTAAGAAGAATGGGTTGTAAATGAATGTGCTTCTTCCCTTACGCTTTCCGAAAATTATTAAAACGTTCCTTCATTTATTGTATACGTCTTATGAAGAAGTTTTCAATGAACTGCATTATCAACTTTTGCCTTCATACTCCGATAAGTAATGAAGAAGGTCTCCTCTCTGCTCAGATAACCAGATAGCCAAATCTCGGCAAACCAAGATTAAGAAATAAGAGATATTGGTTAAACATGTAAATATGTGATAAAGTGGGAAGGAAACAAATTGTTCTTTATTCATTTTCTTTGCTTGTCCAAAGAAAACGAATCAAAAGAAAAGACACTTTTTACAAGGTATTTTTATCCCGAATTCTCGGGATAAAACCGACTCAGTTTTCTAAATTTTCTCCAAGGCTTCGAAAATTTTAAACGAAAACTTCGCCTATACTGCGTAAAAAGGAATTCCTCACCTTAAAATTTGGACGTAAAGAGATGCTTTCTCAACAGTTGCTAAAACAAACTATTGGTATGGGTATGCTATTGATTGAGCTTGACTTGATGAACACTAAACAAACCTATGGTCTGATTGCGCCCCCTTAATTGAACCTCCCCTAAGGATTTGAAATCATAACGACCTTTGGATTTCATAGCATTCAGGAAAACGTCTGAAACCAGCAATTCTGCCTCGTACTGATTGCATAGACTTTGAATCCGGGCTGTGGTATTCAAGGTATCACCCGTAAAAACGATATCTTTTTTGAGCAATCCAATCTCGCCGGTGGTCACCTTTCCATAATGAAGGCCAGCTTTAAAGGTAGGAGCAACATTGTACTTAGCAAGATATTTTGGGTGTTGCTCGCTTAAGGCTTTCTTCATATCAAAAAAACAGTCCAAAGCGCTCTTTGCAAAATCATTTTTTGCCTTCCAGGTCACTACAATTTCGTCCCCCACGTACTGATAGATTTCCCCGCCACATTTAAGAATGGGTTGGGAAATATCGTCATAATACTCCTTGAGCATTTCAAAATATCTGATATTACCCAGTCTTTCCGCATGCGCGGTGGAGGATTTCATATCGAGGAACATAAATACCCTGTATTCCGACTTCGGCTGATGATATTTGCCCGTAAAGAAGTTATAAGAAACAGACTGGCCCATATTATCACTTACTTCTTTATAGAACAAACAGATCACAATAGCCAGGGAGTAGAAGCAGATAATACTCCAAAAAGCAAAATTGCTAAAGAAGGCCAGCACAAAACTCCAAACTGTAGCGCTGAATGGGCTCAATCCCTGGTTAACCGAATGGCCAAGGACAATTATGATCAGGGCGGCAACTATGATTGCAAAGGTATAAACCACGGATTTGAAAAAGATCTTTTCAAAAAAGCTCCTATTCTTAAACCAGTTGTTTACATAAAGTACCTCAAAACTTCCAATAGTAAGTCCTACGGCAAGAGAGGTTAAAACAGATATTATAATATTTGCATCGTATGGATTTCCGGTTGAAGGATACACCGGATGATCACCCAAAATGCCTTTTTCCATTATTACGTGGATGGCGCTAAAAACCGCTGGAATTATACCAAAGGGAAGAATTTGAAAAAGTAACCTTCTTTGTTTATTCGATAACAAACCTTAGCAGTTTTTTTGAGTACATCATAGTGGTATATGATGTGTGACCCTAATTTAACACATTTCGCTTAGGTAACGGCTTTAGTTTAAGTGTTGAGTGTTAAGTTTTAGTTGTTAGATTATATAGCATAAACCAATCCAACACTTAAGATCTAATAGGTGATTGTAGTGCGTTGATGATTGTCAGTTCTCTGCCTTGTACTTCTTAAATGCGCTTATACCTAATCGCTTTTTTGCATGCGATGTATACTATCTCGCTACCATGCATGGGTACTTATTGGGACATCAGCAAACTTCTTGCTAGGAGAAAAACGGATATTTAAACACAACAAAAATATATTTCGGCACATACGGTATCTCTCACATAACGACCTTTGTACGTAGCAATAATAAAAGCATATGAAAATTACACTAACAGGGTCTTTGGGGAGAATTGGGACGCCCTTGGCTCAGATACTGCTCAAAGAAAGACATAAGGTTACAATAATCAGCAGTAATCCTTCCAGAAGAAAAGAGATAAAGGAGTTGGGAGCAGTAGCCGCTATTGGCAAACTACAGGATATCGATTTTTTGACCTCCAGTTTTACAGGTGCCGATGTGGTATACACAATGTCTCCTCCGGCTAATTATTTTGACCATGATCTTGACTTGCCTGGCTATTTCAAAGAACTTGGAAATACCTTTGCCGAAGCTGTACGCATAAGCGGTGTTAGGCGTGTTGTTAATCTCAGTAGTATAGGTGCACATTTGGATGAGGGTAATGGGATTTTGGAAGGCACATACCTTGTGGAACAAAGCCTTGATAGTTTAGCGGAAAATGTGGCCGTCACGCACATTAGGCCAACGGAGATCTATTACAACCTATTCCAATTCGTGCCTTTGATAAAGGAACAAGGGATAATAGGAAGCAACCTTGCAGCGGATAATGTTAACGCATGGGTATCTCCAAAAGATATAGCCAAATGTGTTGCGGAGGAGATCAATACACACTCATCATACGGAAGAAAGGTGAGATACGTTACCAGTGAAGAGCTGACCTATGGAGAATTGGTCAGGATCTTGGGCACGGCAATCGGTAAGCCAGACCTAAAATGGGTAATGATTACAGATGATCAGATGTTGCAAAGTCTTGAAAGCACTGGAATGCAACCAGCAATTGCCAGGGGAATGGTGGAAATGTATGCTGCCATCCGCAGTGGATTGTTGTATGAAGATTATAAATTGCACAGACCCGAGCTCCTTGGCAAGGTTAAAATGAAAGATTTTGCCCAAGAGTTCGCAGCGGTTTACAACGAAGAATAGTATTTACTATGCAACCCTATAGATTTAAGACAATCGGTCAATACCATAGCTTCCGGGGACTTCCCGGGCCGTCACATCCGTTGATAAGTGTCTTCCGTATTGAGGAAATTACCTCGCTAAATGATGATGAACCAGAGCATCTTATCCAGGACTTCTTTTCCATTGCACTGAAATCAAATGTGAGCGGAACCCTGATATATGGGCAGCGCGAGTATGATTTTGACAAGGGAAGTATGGTCTTTATCGCGCCAAATCAGGTGTATTCCATTCGGGGAACAAAGGATCTGACCCATTCGGGATGGCTTCTGTTAATTCATCCCGATCTCTTTTGGGATACTTCTCTTGCCGCCAGGATTAAAATGTATGAATATTTTGGGTATGCGGTGAACGAGGCCCTTCACCTCTCGGAACAGGAGGAGAAAACCATTGTTGCTGTCTTAAAAGGCATCCAGGAAGAATGCGGATTAAATATCGATAAGTTCAGCAAGCCGGTAATCATTTCACGTATAGAAACCTTGCTGAACTATGCCGATAGGTTTTACCATCGCCAGTTCATAACAAGGGAAAAGGAAAATCATGAAATCCTGGCCCGATTGGAAACCATACTGAATAATCATTTCAGTAGTAGTGAATTGGCCACCAAGGGCTTGCCCACAGTCCTGGACATCTCCGAATCCCTGAACCTTTCACCAAACTATTTAAGCGGTTTGCTGAAGGTGCTGACTGGAAAGAGCACTCAACAGCACATCCATGATAAACTCATTGAGAGGGCAAAGGAAAAATTAGCCATAAGCGAATCGACTATCAGTGAAATCGCATTTCAGTTGGGGTTTGACTATCCACAGTCGTTCAGTAAGTTCTTTAAATCAAAAACCAACCTCACGCCTACCGAGTTTAGACAATCCTTCAATTGACCGTAGATATAATCTAAAAAGTAGATTTGGCTATGCATTCCAGGGATTTGGAAAGGTATTAATGCAAGGAATTCAAAACCTTTGTAGCGTAAGTTTTAAACCTTGATACAATATGGATTTAAAAAAAGTGTGGTTCGTCACCGGAGCATCCAAAGGCTTGGGATTAAATTTGGTTAAGAAGTTATTGGATAGCGGCTACCGGGTTGCGGCCACCTCCAGAAACAAGCAGGCTCTAATTACAGGTATTGGCGAGAAAAATAAGGATTTCCTGCCCATTTCAATGGACTTGGGTCAGAACGCAAGTGTAAAACGTTCCATAGAGGAAGTTATCTCTCATTTTGGGACAATAGATGTTGTGGTTAACAATGCAGGCTACAGCCAGATTGGGACTTTGGAGGAGTTGACAGATCAGGAAGTAAAGAACAATTATAATGTAAATGTGTTCGGTTCTCTGAACGTTATTCGCAATGTAACACCTTTAATGAGAGCAAAGCGGTCTGGGCATTTTTTCAACATTTCGTCCATAGGCGGTTATGTGGGGAACTTTGCAGGTTTCGGTATCTACTGCTCTACAAAGTTTGCAGTGGCGGGCCTTACGGAAGCCCTTTCTGAGGAGATGAAACCTTTTGGTGTATATACCACCTTGGTCTATCCTGGATATTTTAGAACCAACTTCCTGTCCAAAGGCTCAGTCAAGACACCAGCGAACCCTGTAGTGGAATATAAAGCCGCCCGTGACATGGAACAGGCACACTTAAAAGAAATTGACGGCAACCAGCCTAATGACCCGGAAAAGGCAGCAGACGTGCTAATCACCCTAAGCGAAATGGAAAACCCGCCAGTTCATTTCTTTATGGGTGAAGATGCCCACCAGTTCGCGGGCAAGAAAATAGAGACCATTCAAAAGGCCCTTAAGGATAACAAAGTTTTGGGTACTTCAACCGGATTTTAAATCTTTATCCTAAAGACGCATCTCTGTAAAATAAGAAAATGTACCGATTCAAAACCATAAGCGATTTTCACCAATATGGCAATTTACCAAAACCGGAACATCCTTTGATCAGCCTCGTGGATTATGGAAAGGTGAGTTATCCTGCGGATGACCATCAAATCAAATGGGTTCAGGAGTTTTATTCTATTGGCCTGAAACGGAACGTAAGCGCCAAGTTCAACTATGGACAGCAGCAATATGATTTTGACGAAGGGGTACTTACATTTGTTGCGCCACAACAGGTTCTAACGGTTAAAGTGAACCAAAATATAAAGACCGAAGCATCCGGTTGGCTCCTGCTTGTCCATCCGGACTTTTTTTGGGGCACTTCCCTGGCCAAGACCATCAAGAACTATGATTTCTTTGGTTATGCTGTCAACGAGGCGCTATTCCTTTCTGAAAAGGAGGAAAGGATCATAGACGATCTGTTACGGAATATCCAAAGGGAGTACCAGTCTAATATGGACAAGTTCAGTGAAAACATCATTGTCTCCCAAATAGAGCTTTTGCTCAATTACGGAGAACGCTATTACGAACGCCAATTCATTACGCGCAAAATTACCAATCACCAGGTGCTGATTAAACTTGAGGAAATCTTGAACGGCCATTTTAAAAAAGAAAACACGCTTTCCAGGGGTATCCCAACTGTTGTTGAGATTGCCAGGCACTTGAACCTTTCTCCAAACTACCTAAGTGCATTGTTGAAGGCAGTGAGTGGACAGAGTACGCAACAGCACATTCATAATAAATTGATAGAAATAGCCAAGGAAAAACTTTCCACTACGGAACTCAGTGTAAGCGAAATTGCCTTTGAGCTGGGTTTTGAACACCCTACCTCCTTCTCTAAGCTGTTCAAGAACAAAACGAACGTTTCGCCTATGGCCTTTAGACAAACCCTCAATTGAAAACAGCAATGAAGAAAATACTATACACATTTCCGTTACTGTTTTGTACCACTTGCTTTTCCCTGATACATGCACAAACTATGAAAACAATAAACATCAAAATCAACGGCGAAAACTTAGTCTATTACGATAGTGAAAAAGGGGACACTACCCTACTCTTCATCCACGGGGCTTTTATAAACAAGGAATATTGGAATGAACAACTGTCTCACTTTTCCAAAACTTATAGGGTCTTGGCGGTGGATTTAGCGGGGCACGGAAACTCCTCCCATTACCGTACAGATTGGACCGTACAGGAATATGGCAGGGATATCAGCGAATTTATCAAAAAGCTTTCGCTCCGTAACGTAGTCTTGATTGGACATTCCTTTGGTTCGGATGTGATGCTCGAAACTGTAGCTCTTGATCCTGCCCAAATCATTGGATTGATAGAAGTTGATCATATGAAAAGTGTTGGTGTTGAAGTGCCACAGGAAACTATAGAACATTTAATAGCGAATTTAAGGACCGATTTTGCAAATACCTGTGAACAATTTGCGAGGCAGGCATTATTGTCCGAAGGCACTGATCCCGGACTGGTTGCAAGATTATTAAAGGACTACCGAGAAATGAATCCGGAAGTGGGTATACCCCTTATTGAAAACACCTTTACTTACACCAAAAGAGAGACCGAGCTTTTAAGGGGACTTAATTTGAAGTTGCACCTAATCCATGTGGACTATATGCCCACAAGCGAGGAAAATCTAAGGAAATATCTCGCCGGCAACTATCAATTGCATAAAATAAGTGGAAGTTGCCATTATCCGATGCTTGAGAATCCGATCGAATTCAATGTGCTCCTGGAACAAATTCTATCAACCATCGAGGATAAGCAGCGGTAAAATTTGGGTGAATAATGAAATCCTATTAAGGCTAGTACAATGTATCAATCACTCATAATAATCCATTCTGTAACCCGCTGGCTTGTGCTGTTAAGTCTTGTTTACGCAATTTATAGAGCTTATAGAGGATACTTTAAAAATTTGACCTTCTCAAAAGTCGATAACTCCATTCGTCATTGGACGGCTACCTTTGCCCATATACAACTTATGATCGGAATTTTACTTTATACCCAAAGCCCTATAATAAAATACTTTTGGAATAATCTTGATGCTGCAATATCCAGTCTTGACACCACTTTTTTTGGTGTTATACACCTGATCCTCATGCTAACCGCAATTGTTGTATTGACTATCGGTTCTGCTAAGGCAAAAAGAAGATCTATCGACAAGGAAAAATTCAGAATCATGTTGGTATGGTTCTCAATTGCCCTGATCATCATTTTTGTTGCAATTCCCTGGCCATTTTCGCCCATGGCCAATAGACCTTACTTCAGATAATCATGTTAGATATGTTCAAGACAAATGTCGGAAGGCTTCGAATCCTGGGCTTTTTTGAAGGTATTTCTCTTATTATTCTAATATTCGTTGCCACTCCTATGAAATACTGTTTCGCAAATCCAGGTTGGACCAAATTAATTGGACCAGTGCATGGGGCGCTTTTCCTTCTTTATGCGATCAATGCACTTAGCGTTAGCGTTGAGCGTAATTGGAAATTCTGGACAACAACATGGAAAGTTATTATGGCTAGTTTTATCCCATTTGGAACGTTTTACATTGACAAAAAGATATTAAGCAAGCTTTAATTATCAAAAAGGTCCTGGAAGATCTGTTCATCTTATTTACTATACATCTGCATTTTTTTACTGTATTATTTTCTTTGATTTTAGAATCTTGATTACAAGCGCCGGGCCTGTGGACGACTTGATTGGAATGACCTACATCATAGGTTTGCCTTCAGACTTCCTATAGTTTTGAACAGTTTTACATGGTCAGTGAAACTATTTCACAAGAGCAAAAGCATTTTATTTCCTAAAACCCATATATCATGATTAAAGACTATTCAAAACACTATAACGACCTCGCTAAACTTATGGAGGATCTAGGGACCAAAGTCCCTACAACGATGAAGGGGTTTAATGACCTTCATAAATCAGCCATATCGGATGGAGTACTGACTTCCAAGACCAAAGAGCTCATCGCATTGGGTATAGCTATTACGGTACGCTGCGATGGTTGTATCGCCTTTCATGTGCATGACGCCCTGAAATCAGGTGCGAGTTCTGAAGAGATTTTAGAAACTATCGGTGTGGCTATACTCATGGGCGGAGGACCGGCCCTTGTGTACGGATGCGAAGCCCTGGAAGCTCTGAGACAGTTCATGGTTTTAGAGCAACACTAGCTCATAATTACAGGACCTTGTAATTGGAAAGTTCTAAAACATAAAATCGGAAGAGGTGAGAAAACCTACAAATTTCACCTCTGTTGTTTATAGCGTTAAGAACGAGGCTGAAATGGTGTATTAATTGATATTTCATCCAGTGTTATAATGGCCTTAATTCAGTATTTTTGAATTAAGGCTAAATTCATTGACACAGAAAAACATGAAAATCATTTCATGGAACGTAAACGGTATACGGGCCATCGTTAAAAAGGATTTTTACAGATCCATCGAAAAGATAGCTCCTGATATTCTTTGTTTGCAGGAGACCAAGGCTCAGGATGAGGAGGTTATCACGGCATTGTCTCCCCTTAATGGCTATCATAATAATTACAACGCTGCTGATAGAAAGGGGTATTCCGGCACTGCCCTGCTAAGCAAAGAATTACCAGTAAAGGTAACACAAGATATGGGTGTTGCTGAACACGATACCGAAGGCAGGATACAATGTGCTGAATACGAAAGTTTTTATCTGGTTAACGTATATGTGCCCAATTCGGGCCAACAGCTGCTTCGCCTGGACTACCGCAAAACATGGGATGCAGATTTTTTAATGTACCTAAAAGACCTGGAAAAAACGAAGCCCGTAATTGTTTGTGGGGATTTTAATGTGGCGCACAGAGCCATTGACCTAAAGAACGATAAGGCCAACTACAACAAAACAGCCGGATACACCCAAATTGAGATTGATGGTATGGATAATTTTCTATCAGCAGGATTTGTGGATTCATTCCGACATTTTCATCCGGAAAAAGTCGCCTACACCTATTGGAGTTACCGATTTAAAGCACGTGAACGAAATACCGGATGGCGCATCGATTATTTTTTGGTCAGCAATTCTTTGGTTGACAGAATTAGCTCTGTAGAGATATTATCGGAGTATTACGGATCTGACCATTGCCCGATCAGCTTGAACATTGAGCCATAATTGGTTACCCTTAAATTCAAAGTGCCCTGATGCAGATCATTACTGGGCTTCTTCCGTCGTAGTATTTTTGTGTATAACTGGTAAGTACTAAACAAAAAATTAGTTATCATGAAATCAGATGCACAGATCAAACAGGATATTTTGGACGAACTGGTATTTCTACCCGATATCGACGAGACTCAAATCGGTGTTATCGTTGAAGATGGTATAGTAACCCTTACAGGTTTTGTAGATGCCTACCCCAAAAAATTAGCCGCGGAAAAAGCCGTCAAGAGTGTTTCGGGGGTAAAAGCCGTGGCTGAGGACATTGAAGTTAAATATGGCGACGACTATAAGAAAACAGACAAGGAAATTGCAAAGGCCGCGGTAAGCGCCCTGGAATGGAACGCCACGGTACCCAAGGAAAAGATAATGGTAAAGGTAGACAACGGCCATATTTATCTCACCGGAAGCCTCCCCTGGGCCTATCAAAGAAATGCGGCGAAACGGACGGTAGAAAACCTTTTGGGAGTAAAAGGGGTTATCAACAACATTGAGCTTGCCCCAACTATTTTACCCGGTGACATTTCTGAAGATATCAAAAATGCTCTTGAACGATCCGCAGAGCTTGAGGCGAAGGGCATACGCGTACAGGTAGACGGCAGCACGGTACAGTTAAAAGGCAGGGTACATTCGCACCACGAAAAGAAATTGGCCGAAAGAGCTGCATACAAGGCCCCAGGGGTAACCCAGGTACAAAACGATATTGTAGTACAGCTCTACCCTGAGTTTGTCGATTAAGCCCACGGTTTGATATCCTGGGAGAAAATACCGCATAGCGATAAGATACTATTTCCTGAATCTGGAATTACTAAAGGTGAGCTTGCAACCTATTACGACGCTGTGGCAAACAATATGTTGCCCTATCTCAGTGACCGTCCGCTTACATTACACCGATTTCCCAATGGTATCAGCAGGGAAGGATTCTTTCAAAAAAACGCTTCAAAATATTTTCCTGATTGGATAAAGACGGCCAAAATAAGAAAGAAAAATGGTTGGGTGAATCATGTCATTTGCGACCGTAAAGAGACTTTGTTGTATCTGGTGAGCCAAGGCACCATTACCTTCCATATCGCGCTTAGTACGCTTGATAAACTGGACTATCCGGATAAAATGATATTCGACCTTGATCCACCCGAAACTAATTTTGATATGGTCGTGGAAGGGGCCAAAATTGTCCGGAGTTTTCTGGAAAACAAATTGGGCCTAAAAACTTTTGTTATGACCACTGGATCCAGAGGCTTGCATGTTGTCGTGCCCCTGGACAGAACCGAAAATTTTAATGTGATCCATGATCTTGCCAAAGGAATTGCCAAACATCTTGCCAGTGAAAATCCCGAAAAATTGACAACCGCGATTCGAAAAGATCAGCGAAAGGGAAGACTCTTTTTGGACTATCTTAGGAATTCCTACGCCCAGACCAGTGTTTGTCCATTTTCTGTACGGGCAGTGGAAAATGCTCCGGTGGCTACTACCCTACGGTGGGGCGAACTGGAAGATAAGGGCCTAAATGCCCAAACCTATAATATTAGCAATATTTTCGGAAGATTAAGAGAAATGGGGAACCCTTGGGAAGATTTTGAAAAATTTACCGGTTGCATTACCGAACCCCAAAGGATTTTATGGGATCTAGGTCAAAACATATAACGGCAACAGTGCCTTGGAGAAATAAATAAGGTAACTATATACTTGTATAACCCAATTTGATTATATCTGAACTATAAATCATTTTAAAAATGGATAAATCTCAGCAAATAAAGGGTTTCAAAGGCATTTTAGAGTTAATCAAATATTTTGACACAGAAGAAAAGTGCGCGGAATATTTAGCTTTCCAACGATGGGGTGATAACCCAATCTGCCCACATTGCAATCATGACAAAATCTATGAACTTAAAGGTAAGAACAAAAGATTTAAGTGTGCTTCGTGTAGGAAGCAATTGAGCGTTCGAGTAGGAACGATTTTCGAAGACAGTAAAATTAAACTGCAAAAATGGTTTACTGCAATATGGCTAGTCACTTCTCATAAAAGGGCATATCCTCGCTTCAATTGCACAGGGATTTGAATGTAACACAAAAAACCGCGTGGTTTATGCTGCAACGGATCAGATATGCGCTTTCATACGATTTTACAGATTCCTTGGATGGTGAAGTTGAAGTTGACGAAACTTATGTGGGTGGAAAGAATAAGAATCGACACGGCAATAAGAAAATGCCAAACTCGCAAGGACGTAGTGCAATTGACAAAACCCCTGTAGTAGGTATGGTTCAACGTTCCGGCCTTCTAACTGCATCAACCGTGAAGGACGTTAAGGCAGAAACCTTGATCCAAGAGATTATTAAAAAAGTCCGTGAATCCGCCAAAATATATACCGATGAATGGTTGGGCTATAATGGACCGAAAAGAATATATGACCATTCAATTGTCAAACACAATAAAGGGGAGTATGTGAATGGTCGTATTCACACAAATACCATCGAGGGATTTTGGTCATTACTAAAAAGAGGCATATTTGGCATTTATCATTTTGCTTCTAAAAAACACCTGCAAAATATGTTGATGAGTTTGTTTTTAGGTATAACACTAGAGGCATCTCAGAATCATTTAGGTTTGAATTCTACTTGTCTAATTGCGAGAGGAAACTGGATTACAAAACCCTTATTGGAAGGTAAATTTGCCCCAAAGTTGGCATAAAAGCATTTTTTGCTTAATTTTGTAGGGTAAATTTACCCTAAAATTGGAAAAATTAGATATAACCCGCCTTTTAGACAAGTCATTTTCTGAAGATTATGAACCCGTTGATCTTCTTAAACTCTTTGAGAAAAAATCAAAGGAATATGGATTTAGCACAACTCACGCAAGGGAGCTTTTAGGAATAGAGCGTAAATCATTAATGCCTATACTTGAAGGAACCGCTAAACAGCCAAATCTCATAAATGTCCTTAAGATAGCGGATTACCTTGAGATTGACTTCAATGTTATGCTGGCCAGTTTGGTAGCAAAGCAAAGTCCAGAGAATGTGCAAAAGCTTACAGAGGCTCGAAAAGCATCTTTTGTAGCGAAAAACTTTGATGTTGACAGGCTGTATTCAGAGGGATTCTTGACGACAAAAACCGATACTAATACAATCATTGATAGAATATTGACCTTTTTTGGTTTTGAGACATTAGCGGATTATGAAAATTTGATCGACAGAGTTTCTTTGGCCGTTTTTAGCAAGTCAAAAAGGAGTTTTGTTGACAAGATGCGTCACTTTTCAGTCAATGCCGCCTTTCATATCTTCGAAACCATAGACAATCCCAATGAATATCATAGAGAAGCTTTGCTGGATCTGATGCCGAAGATAAAACCTTATTGCCAGGATGTTGAAAATGGTCTTTTTATTGTTTGTAAAGCATTGTATAATCATGGGGTTACAGTAATATTTCAAAATCATTTAACCACCTCACAGCTAAGGGGTGCAACTTTTTTTGTTAAGGACAAACCGTGCATCGTGCTTACAGACCTCTTTAAGAGATATCCAACAATTTGGTGGGCGTTGTTGCACGAGCTTTACCATGTACTTTTTGATGAAGAGGATGTTAAGAAAAGTGGCTATCACCTATCAGGAGAGGATCAGATAACCTTAATAGATGAAGAGGCTCCAAATGAATTTGCAAGCGATTATTTTGTTGACAAGGCAGAACTAAATTTTATACGGCCCAGAATTTTTGAAGAGTATTTGGTAAGAAATTTTGCTAAAAAAATCAAAGTACATCCGTCATTTATCTATGCAAAGTTTCAGCATCACATGAAAGAAGTCGAAGGAAAAGATTTCTATGGCGCATTCAGGACTGAATTTCCTGATTATAAGAAGGCTGTGGCGAGATTGAATCCCATATCTTGGAAGGAGGATTATTCGATTCCCGCTATAGCCAAAAGATTAAAAGAGATTTTTGATTTAAAAGAAGAATATGGAAAAAAAGAATAAAACCAGAAAGGAAATTGACGAAAAGAAGCATCTGGAAAAGCTCAAAATTCTACAAGATGCGAAGGCTTCTAAAGAAAAGCAACTTACCATTGATCTGGGTACTCATTCAATTGAGGAAATTGACAGACTAAAAGAAATTCTTAATAAGCATTTTGACGACCCCGAAGAAAAGTATCAGTTGTATTATAAAGGTATTAGAAAAGTTTTAATGCAATTTCTGCCAAAGGGAAAGTCGTTTGCTGAAGAACGTCAAATAATCTATGATGAGAAGAACATTTTTCTAAATAGAGGGAAGGCGAAAAGCAAAGACGGTGTAAGAGGAAGCGATGGAAGAATGACTTTTAATGACGACATGAATGTTATGGCCGATTTAGTCTCAGATTGGGTAATGACCTCCCAAGACCCCGTAGATTTATACCAGAGGTTATTTGACCTTAATGAAAAGTATGGTTATCCGCATCAGGAATATGATGATAGTAGCGCTTCATTTCACACGGCAATGAAGAAGATAGCGAAAGTTCCAAAGCCAAAAGACTAGGTTATGGAATTAGATTTTTGCTCACCACAGGCATGGCTGATATTGATCTTTGCATTAATACCTATAATTGGCCTGATTTTAGGTTTTAGGAATAGAACACGTTATAACCCACCTAAAGGTCTTGGCAAACGATTTATACAGTTGATGTCGGTTGTACTTGTTTTGCCCATAATAGCTATCCTTTCCATTCTTGGGATTATTGAAGCTCAACTCTTAGGTGGATTGCTGGGCGCAATAATCGGATACACCCTTTCAGATTTAGCGAAAGACGAAAAAGACGAATGATATTTTTTTGACCTTATGGGTTATTATTGTATATAGTTACCATAAATAATTAGGTTAGTACACCAAAATAGATGACCCATCGTAAGCCGGTACCCAAAAGCCTGTCGCTGAGCTTTATGCCATTACAGACCTGGCTATGCTATTCATTGATAATATCTTCAAGAATATTCGACTCATAGAGGTTGCCCCTGACAATAAGCAGATAACTGCCCTCAGCCAATGCCTTAATAATCCGGTTGGTCTGATATAAGGAAATTCCCAAACCTCTAAAAATATCGTACGGACCAATTGAAATTGCACCAAGTGATTTTCCCTCTACTTCATGAAGAAAGGTCGGGACCAGGAAGCCGATAATAAATATGTTGCCGATTTCAGGATTGTAAAGAAAGTCTATGTCCGGGCGGGCACCTGTTAAATCTATCCAAAGGTTTTCCATGTAGGGGATTTTGTGACCTTTTTCCGTCTCCAGGGCGAACCGCTTGTCCAGTATTCCAAGAATGGAGATTTCTAAATTCTGAAAGTTATTGCACCTTAGGGTTTTTAAAGTCTTATCTATATCTTTTATTTGGGAGTACACTTTAAAAGTCACTCTCTTTTGTTCCGTTTTTGGGACGTTTATCATCATAAATGCATTTTAAGGAAATCTTAGTTTGTAAGTCAGTGAGTTCCCAAAACCATAAGATCTCGGGGCTGATCCCTGGAAAGGTACTATAGGGTTGCTACAACAGCACTGACCTGGGTCATTGAGATTAAAATCCGCGTTCGGCAGTTTAAGTTTAGTGGAGCTGGAAGTAATGTGATAGGAACAAACTTAGATGAAATAAATTTTGGGGATGGGATCTTACATACGGAGACGGCCCCATACGACAAAATTTGGATAGCATTGGCTCTACTAACCTAATTCAGTGATTTGCTGTTATTCACTGCTGTTGGAGAGGACAATATTTCGCGGTCCCCCAAAGGATTATACCTTCAAGTAGGCAGGTATAAGAAAGCATGCCACTTAGGGAATTTCTGGACGCATGGTAGAGGCCGTGGAAACAAATCGTTATATCACCTATTACAGGAAATTTCCGTTTTCATCCACCTTTACCCTTAGGACCTTTTCCTCGTTCTCCAATTTAATCTTGTATATTTTGGTTACTCCCTTGTCTTCATGGTACCTCACCAAATAAATATCTTTGGTGATCTTCCAGTTGGGAAACCTTTCCTGTATCGCTTTCCTTACCGATTTTGTAAGTGATACATCCCTGAAACGCTCAGCGGTTAGTATAATTTTGCCATCCTTATCATAGGCAGCCAGGATCCTACCCTCTGGAATATAAAAGTTGATGTGGTACAGGCCGTAATCGTCCTGATAGTATTCGGAACCCTTGACGTCAAAAGCGGCTACCTTACGTTCCAACATCTCCACAGGCACAGGGCCTGGTTCTTCCGAGGCCAGACTATGCAAGTACTTATAATTGGTTGCATAGACTACTACTTCCGAAAGCTCTTCCGTTTTTATGTCCTGACCAAAGGTTTGGACAGTGAGTCCAATGGCAATTAAACCTAATATAATTTTCTTCATGACAATGATATTTATGTTATCGAATAATCTTGTTATAGTCCCTTTTTTGGAATTACAAGGTCAAAAATATTGTGCTTTAAAGACAGTTCAAATGACCTGGCTCATTACAGCTCGTTTAGGCCGCCCCATCCTCTTTAAATTCTTCTTATGGCCTGGTTCACAAGTAATCGTTTTCTTGCGATCGGGCATAAAATGAAGCAACGCCTGGTCCCAATACAGAAAGTGCAATAATCCAGGGTTATGGACTGACTATCGTCATGAAACAGCTTTACAGTGCGGTTTATCTTTATAGAAAACATTGGCGAGATACATAATATATCATTATGATAAAGGATCTGGATCAAACCAAATGCATGGAACTACTGCGCAACAACTATATTGGGCGCCTTGCATTCGTTCAGGGCAAAAGCCCATATATAATCCCCATTACCTATTATTATCATGATCGGGATGCCAGGAGTATCATTAGTTATTCCGCAGAGGGACATAAAATCCGGGCTATGCGAAAAAATACCTCGGTTTCCCTGGAGGTCGATGAAATTGAATCCGTCAGCAAATGGAAGTCTGTACTGGTGCACGGGCAGTTTGAGGAACTTGAGGGAATTGATGCCAAGAGTCAGTTGCACGAATTCGTGAAAGGCGTAAAGAGCATTATCAACAAAAAGGAAGAAAAGCAGCTGCAGTTTATCCATGAGTTTTCCAGCAAACTGATTTCCATAGGGCCCCCGCCGGTGGTTTATCGCATAAAGATCGTTGAGATAACCGGGAAGGTTCGGGAAGAATGACACCAGGCCATCACTTTCATAGATCAACACCCTGATCTCTCATTCCGCACTCTCACTGATCCTGATCATTGGTTGCCTACGCGGATCACAGGAATTTTGAATTTCAAGACAACGTCATGAAAAATTACCTCTTACGCTTTGACCAAATAGACATAAACGATGTGCACCTCGTTGGTGGCAAGAACGCCTCTTTGGGCGAAATGTTCCAAAAACTAGTTCCGAAGGGCGTTCAAGTGCCCGATGGATTTGCGACTACCTCGGATGCCTATTGGCTCTTTTTGGAGGAAGCCGGAATAAAAGATGAAATAGCCCTGCACATCAAAAGGCTGGATAAAAAGGAGTTTTCTAATCTAAGGGAGGTCGGAAAGTCCATTCGGGATACCATTGCCAAAGCGGATTTTCCACAGACAATCAAAGATGCCGTAAAAGTAGGTTATGACGGTCTGGTGAGAAAGTATGGGAAGGAAATTTCCCTGGCCGTTCGCAGTAGTGCAACCGCGGAAGATCTGCCAACAGCCAGTTTCGCAGGACAGCTGGAGACCTTCCTCAACGTAAAAGGCTATGGGGAGCTGATCGCTGCTTGCCACAAATGTTATGCCTCCCTATTTACAGATCGTGCCATAAAATACCGTGAGGACCTTGGTTTTGACCAGACGAAAGTCGCACTTTCCATAGGGGTGCAACTGATGGTTCGCGCAGATCTGGCATGTTCAGGGGTAAACTTTACCCTGGACCCGGAAACCGGTTTTAAAGATGTGGTTTTGATCTCCGGTGTTTGGGGCCTTGGGGAGAACATCGTACAGGGCAATGTCAATCCCGATGATTTTTATGTATTCAAGCCTAGTTTGAAGAAAGGCATGCCACAGCCCATTGTTTCCCGAAGAATGGGAAGCAAGAAAAAGACCATGGTCTATGATGCTTCCGGAAGTGGTACCGTAAATCTTGATACGCCTCCTGAAAAACAGGAAAAATATGTGCTGACCGATAAAGAGGTGCTGAAATTGGCGGAATGGTCTATGACCATTGAAGACCACTATCAAAGACCGATGGATATAGAATGGGCGAAAGACGGTAAAACTAACGAACTGTTTATCGTTCAAGCAAGGCCCGAAACGGTACAGAGTGCCATAAAGGATAAATTCAAAATAACCACCTATACCTTGCTGGAGAAGAGCAAGGCGATCACCAAGGGCATGGGCCTTGGCAATAAAATTGCCGCGGGCACAGCAAGAGTACTGCATTCCCCCGAAGAATCCGACAGATTAAGGAAAGGGCAGATTCTGATAACAGAAAAGACCGACCCGGATTGGGACCCAATCCTTAAAAAAGCTGCCGGGATCGTTACCGACCGTGGTGGGCGAACAAGCCATGCAGCCATCGTTGCTCGGGAGCTGGGCGCTGCGGCCATTGTCGGCACCAAGGATGCTACAAGGACCATCAAGGATGAACAGGAGATAACCATTTCCTGCGCCGAGGGCGACACGGGTATCGTTTATGAAGGCCGGTTGAAATGGGAAGAAAAAGAAGTGGATACCTCATTACTTAAAAAACCCAGGACACGACCCCTGCTCATTCTCGCAGACCCGGACCAGGCCTTTAAACTGTCATTCTATCCTGCACAGGGCATCGGTTTGATGCGGTTGGAGTTTGTCATCACCAACTCCATACAGATACATCCCATGGCATTGAAGCATTTTGATAAGCTAGCCAAGGTTTCGGTCAGACAAAAAATTGAAGAACTGACCCATCACTATCCCAATAAGGAGAACTATTTCGTCCACAAACTGGCGGAGGGCGTGGGTACCATCGCGGCTGCGTTCTATCCCAGGGAAGTGATCGTGAGAATGAGCGATTTCAAGTCCAATGAATATGCCAATTTGATCGGAGGTAATGAATTTGAGCCCTTGGAAAGTAATCCTATGATCGGCTTCAGGGGCGCTTCGCGTTATTACGACCCAAAATATGAAGATGGTTTTGCCATGGAATGCAAGGCATTAAAAATGGTCCGGGAAGATATGGGCTTAACAAATGTGAAGGTCATGATCCCTTTCTGTCGCACCTTGAAAGAAGCGCAAAAGGTAATCGATGTGATGAAGGACAATGGCATAAGAAGAGGTGACAATGGACTTGAGCTCTACATGATGACCGAGATCCCCAATAACGTAATTCTGGCCGAGGAGTTCGCGAAATACTTTGATGGTTTCTCCATTGGTTCAAACGACCTTACCCAATTGACCTTGGGAGTAGACCGCGATTCCGAACTATTGAGCGACATTTTCGATGTCAACGACCCTGGGGTCAAAAAAATGATCTCAATGGTCATTGCCTCGGCAAAGAGCAGCCAAACCAAAATCGGGCTTTGCGGACAGGCTCCGAGTGATGATCCTGAGTTCGCAAAATTTCTTGTCAAACAAGGGATCGATTCTATTTCCTTCAATGCTGATGCCTTGCTACAAGGCATCGAGAACATCAATGATGCGGAGCTGGCCTTGGTGAGTTTCGGAATGGAAACGAGTGATAATTGATACAAAGGTGGATAATAAGCAAATAATCAGCGTTTGGCACTACAGGCGCAAGCTTTAGGACTGAAGCATAGGTTTATAAATCAGCCGACTGAAATACCTCAGGCTAGAGCACAATTGGCAGACTATGGAAACTAAAAAAATCCTCATTATAGGTAGTGGTATTGCAGGCCTTTCAGCAGGCATTTATGCACAAAAAAATGGTTTTGACACCACCATTGTGGAAATGCATGAAAGAGCTGGCGGACAATTAACCGCATGGGATAGAGGCAATTACCGATTTGATTATTGTTTGCATTGGTTAATCGGCACGGATCACGGAGTTTATAATGATATGTGGTGGGAAACCGGTGCAATCAATGAAGACGTGGAAATAATTAACCACAAGGCCTTTGTCCATATGGAAGATGAGGAACATGGCGAATTCTATATCTATAATGATTTGGAGGAATGGAAATCCTATTTGATCAAAATGGCACCTGAAGATGAGAAAGGCATTACCAAAATGATAGGAATGATGCGAAAAGGAGATCGTGTTGATCAATTTGAAGATCCGCCCGGTATGCGTACATTTTCTGATTATCTAAAATCTCTTTGGCAAATGGGAAGCTTTTTCACTACAATGCTTAAATACAAAAACGAAAGTAGTAAAGAGCTTTTGGACAGTTTGAGAATTTCCAATCCCCATTTAAGGTTTTTCTTAGAAAACCTTTATAGCACACCAGATTTTTCAGCTCTGGGGTTTATCCTCATGTTCGGGTGGTTCAATGCTAAAAATGCGGGTTACCTGAAAGGTGGTTCTTTGGAGATGAGCAAACGAATGGCTAAGAAGTTTCAATCTGAAGGAGGCAAATTCCTTTTCAATTCAAGGGTCAAAGAAATTATTGTGAAAGATGATGAGGCAGAGGGCATTATCCTCGAAAATGGCAACAAAATATTTGCTGACCATATTATTTCGGCTTGCGATGGACGAACGGTCTTATTTAATATGCTCAAAGGGAAATATTTGAATGAACAATTAAAATACGCTTATGAAAACTGGCCATTACTAACGCCTATGGTACTGGTCAGCTTTGGAGTGAACAAGGTCATCCAACCAAAATGCCATACTACCAATTACTTTGTCAAAGAACCTATATCCGTGGGTAAGACCAAAATAACTCGTTACCAGATTATGCATCGAACCTCCTACGACCCTACTTTTGCCCCTGATCATAAGAGTACCATACAATTGTATTTTGATTCCCCCTGGGAGATATGGAAAGATCTAAAGGCAGATGCTTACCTGGACGAAAAAGAAGCAGTCCGGAAAAAGGCAATTGAATTGATTGAAAAACACTACCCAGGTGTTGGTGAAAAAATTGAGGAAATTGACATTGCCACTCCTAAAACCACTGTGCGCTATACGGGAGTTTGGAATGGGGCATATGAAGGATTTACCCCCAGAGGAAACATCATGGAAGCACTACCCATGAAATTAGATGGGTTAGATAGATTCACCATGGTCGGCCAGTGGCTTTTTCCTGGTGGTGGGCTGCCGCCCTCTGCTCTAAGCGGAAAATGGGCAATTCAAATGATCTGTAAGGATGAAAAACGGAAATTCGAAATAACTTAACACAAAGCCTAATGAGAAGCAACCGAGGTATTAGACCTAATTTTGGCCTTTGCAGCATTAGGAATCATTTTTGCTGGACCTTCTATGATCATTGACCCTCAGGGGTTAGAGCATTGAACTTATGGAACTCCGAACTAACTAAGTTTACCATTAGCACGACCAATATTGGGGAAGCGAAAACCCACTTCTTGTTTCGGCCTCCGCACATGCAACGTGATTTCAATCATTTCGCACCTTTGAGGCAATGACTTCCTTTGTAGTTGAGCGTTCCTAATAATGAAGCTGAAAACAAAATATAAATTACTCGCGATCTACCTGGCGTTTGTCTGGTTCCCATACAGCTCTGCCCAAAGCATAAGCGAGCTTTATGAGAGGGCCAATACTTCTGTTGTTCTGATAAAAACATTGCAACCTGAGATTTTGGGCAAAGGTCGTATGAAGACCACAGTAATGGTGGAAGGTCTCGGTTCAGGCTTTGTGGTTTCCGAAAAAGGCACGGTTATGACGGCTTCCCATATCGTGCAAACAGCGTCATTGATCAGCGTGGTATTTTCGGATGGAGAGGAACTACCAGCTAAAGTGATAGGTTCTTACCCTATGGCCGATGTGGCATTGCTGCAGCTTACTAAGTTAAAAAGCACTCCGCTCACCGCGGTGACCATGGCCGACTCTGACATGGTAAAAATTGGGGACAGGATTTTTCTGATCGGTGCTCCATTTGGCTTGGGACATTCCCTTTCCGTTGGATATGTGAGTGGTAAGTATTCCAGAAAAAGCGTGTCAAGCGGGTTTTTAACAACGGAATTCATCCAAACAGATGCTGCCGTGAACGAAGGTAGTTCCGGTGCCCCCTTGTTCAATATGAACGGTGAGGTTATTGGGATTGCAAGCTTCATCCTAAGTCATTCCGATGGATTTCAGGGGATATCCTTTGCAGCTACTTCCAATATTGCACAAAAATTATTGGGCGAAGGGCAGGTCATTTGGACAGGGATCGATGCATATTTCGTTTCCGGACCGTTGGCAGAGATACTCAACCTTCCGCAATCGGCCGGTATCCTGGTAAAAAAGGTGGCCCCATATTCCCTGGGTGATGCACTTGGCCTATGTGGCGGTAACTACAGGATCTCGTTGGATGGCGAAACCTTGATGGTCGGGGGGGATGTTATACTGGCAGTGGAAAACATCAACTTGACAAATGAGTCAAAAATTCTCAATGCCTGGTCTTACCTACAAGAACTAAAACAGGGGCAAAAAGTCAAAGTTACCATCTTAAGAAAAGGTGAGGTTATGGAGCTGTCCGCCCATGTCCCTGAGCTCCCTGAGAAACCTATGAAATAGCATCTAACTCGTATTTGCTGTATTTATAAGCCCATAAGTAGTAATGATCATTTATTCCAATCAAATTGCTAAATAGTCCACCTCTCATTATAAAAGCCTGAATCTTTCACCAACTTTGAAAACAATTCTTTTGACTATTTCTTCCGGTACCTCCAAAATCCAGGATATTTCAGAAGTGTTCTGTTGCCCGAATACGATTAACTCGACTATCAATTTACTTCTTTTGGGTATAGTATTGTACAGCAACCCCAATAACTTCCTTTTTTCATCCGATAGTAAGGAAGCTTCATCAAGTTCAAAATTTTGTACCAGTTGCTTTTCCAAAGAATCGTTCAAAACAATTTCCGGGGACCAGCCCTGTTTTTGAATGTAAGAGATATCGTCCAATTCATCCATAAGGATCCGGTCACCCTCCGCATCGGTGGTGAATTCCTCGCTCAAAGTCTTCAATTCCCCTTTCAAAAGGGCATGGGTGTTGACCTCATCAGGCACTTCCTCTTCTTGTTTCGCCGCTATCCTTTGAAGCGCTTTTTTGAAGAGTCCTCTTCGCAACTCGTTTTCGTTCATTTGCCCTGAAAACTCCCTAAAAGTTTCCAGATAAACCTCGTCAAGGATCTCGTCCGGATCATAAAACCGCTTATCCAGTAAGGCTTGGTCCTCAGCGGTTTGTAGGCTGCCCGCCACAAATTTTTTCAACCCGGGAACAAGCTCTTCAAGTTTCTTATAAAACTGTGTGAAATCATCTTCCTTCTTATGCTTTTGTAGTGCCTTGGTCGTCATGTGAATTTGAATTAAACGTTAATCAAAACCTTCGCCTTAGTGATCCCAAAATCGGCTGTAGTAAATCTATGATCTTATCTTCCTGATACCAATGATTCATATCAGCTTCTATTACCGGAAAATCGGCCAATAGACCGACAAAGAAATTTCTGTTAAAGTACCTATGAAAGTCCTTACTTTTTTATAAATTTAAGAGACTCCCATCGTCTAGATTACAAAGTAAGTTGATTCAACTAATCAATTTAGGATCAATCTTTTATACTGCTTTCTGATCGTATAGCGAAGAATACGCGTAATACTGAAACTAATTTTGTTGTTCATGGAACAACCAACAACCAATAATCCAACCTCCACCAGGCCCTTTTCCTTAGCACTCAAAATAGCGGTAATCGACAAAAATGGAAAAGTTCTTACCACTAATCGGGCTTGGGCACAATTGGTAAAAAAACGTGGTAACCCCAATCTTTGTGCAGTCGATATAGGCGACAATTACCTCTCGGTATGTAGAAAAATGGCAAGTTCGGGGAATGGACATGCACAACGGATAATCGGGGGAATGGAATCCGTAATCTCGCGCAAACAGGACGAGTTCTATCTGGAGTACCCCTGTATCATTGGAAATGAAGAGCATTGGTTTGCCATGACCATAAAACCCCTTGGCTATTCAAAGTCGCAGACCACGATCATTCAGGAAGATATCACCGAAAAGAAGCGATTCCAGTATTATCTTAACTCCATCAAGGTACATCAGGACCGACGGGATGTTGCCAGTGAGAGGCTAGGCAGCTTTGAATTGAATTTAGTGGACAATACCACTCAATGGTCTGATGAGCATTATAGAATATTTGGTCTGGAACCCCAATCGGAGAAAATGACCTATGAGAGGTTCATGGAATTGGTCCATCCAGCCTATTTGGGAAAGGTTAACCATTCCATGGAACAATTGATCAGGCACAGGAAGGAAGTAGAACTGTACTTTGGAATAAAACTCAGTGATGGGGCATTAAAATATGTTTATGGAAAAGCATGGCCAAGTAAGGAATCCGAAGGGAATGTCACCAGGATCTCAGGAACCGTACAGGAGCTTACCGAAGACTTTGGTAAAGAAATAAGTATCAAGGACGAAACCCTTCACCATTCACATACTGCAATCGCGATGAGCGATCTTAGGGGAATTATCACCTATGCCAACCCGGCCTTTGTTAGACTTTGGGGGTTTGCCAGCGAAAGTGAGATACTAGGCTTATCCAACGGTGAACTAGGAGGATCGCGGGAGAAAATCACCGAAATCATGGATGCCGTCCGAAAATCCGGGAGCTGGTATGGGAAGGACAGGGCTAAGAAGAAGGACGGAACCCTGTTCGACATATATCTGACTGCGAACCTTGTCAAGGATTCCAGGGGTCGCCCTCTATGCGTAACTGCCTCCTTTATCGATATCACGGAACAAGAGAAGGCTAAGAAAGAGCTACTCGATACCGGTGCGAAGGCTGAAATACTTTTCGATTATTCACCCATAATTATCTGGGAAGAAGACTTCTCCGAGGTCAAGGATTTTGTCGACCAATTAAGGGAAAAGGGAGTGAACGATTTCAGGCGGTATTTTGAAGCAGCCCCGTGCGAAGTCAAAAGACTCGCTTCTTTGGTTCGGGTAACCCAGGCAAACCAGATGAGCCTTGATTTCTACGGAGCAAGTTCGCTGGAGGAACTGAGGACCAATTTGCCGAATAGATTCCTGGACGATTCCTGGGATGTGTTCAAGGAAGAACTTATTGCTTTGGCGGAAGGGCAATGGCAGTTCGATTCTGAAATACGGGTGAAGACAGCACATGGCGACATAAAGCATTTGTCGATGTGCCTGGCCGTTCCCCCACAGTTTATAGATAGCTTGAAAACGGTCCTGGTATCATTTGTTGATATTACAAAAATCAAGGAGAATGAGAGGGTTCTAAAGGAAAAGGAACGCCAAATCAAGGAATACGCCAGCCAATTGGAAGAAAAAGTGGCCCAACGTACCAAAGAACTCAGGTTCAGCGAGGCCAAGCTAATCGAGGCGAACAAACTGGCCAAGATCGGGCATTGGAGCCTTGATGATTCTCAGGAAGGGGTAAAGTGGTCCGAAGGGCTATACGAAATCTATGGTCTGGAAAAGAACACCCCAATATCAAAGGAAGTATTCTTTGAAAAAATTCGTTTTGAAGATCCCGAAGATATTTCCAGGAGAATTGAGGCCATCAACCGTGGTGAATCCATGGGCGACATCGAATACGGCATCATTGACGCCAAAGGGAACGAAAAATATATCAGGTCCATCCATAGGCCACCAATTGATAACGGCAATGGGAAAGGAAAAACTCAATTTGGAGTGATTCAGGATATTACCCGACAAAAATCTGTTGAAAACCAATTGGTCAATGCGCTCAAGAAGGAACAGGAACTTAACGAGCTAAAATCTCATTTTGTTTCCATGGCGTCCCATGAGTTCAGAACCCCCTTAGCCGCAATCCTCTCTTCCCTCAATTTAATTGGGAAGTATAAGGACATCGGGGCTCTTGATAAACAGGAGAAGCATATCCAACGTATCAAAAAATCCGTCAGTAATATGGCAACCCTTCTCGATGATTTTCTTTCACTTGAGAAAATGGAGTCCGGTAAGACCAGAACGAATCCCATGGAACTTAATCTTACGGAATACATTGAGGATATACTGTTGGAGGTCCAACCATGGCAAAAGGAAGGACAGCGGGTAGTTCATATGCATACCGGGCACACGGGTGTAAATATCGACCCACATTTGACCAAAAATGTATTACTCAATCTTTTGTCCAATGCACTAAAGTATTCCCCACAGGAATCCACGGTATACTTGTCTACACAAAACCATGGAGAAAAATTGACCATTCAGGTCAAAGATGAGGGTATGGGGATTCCTGAGAAAGAGCAAAAGAACCTTTTCTCCCGCTTTTTTCGTGCAAGCAATGCACATCAAATAGGCGGAACAGGACTCGGACTTACCATCGTTAAACTTTACCTCGAACTTATGGGTGGTGAGATTGACTTTGCAAGCGAGGAAGGGAAAGGAACAACTTTCAAGGTTATGATCCCGGTAATAGCAAACATTTAGGACAATACTCTAAGATTGGATGTTCCCGATCCTGATGAGGCTTCTCCAATAAATACAAGGATCTGTATGAGATCCGGATAACAGCCTTCGGAATTGTTGGTGAATTTGAACTTCACGATATTAAGGGCTCAAGGGAAGGGTCAGAGATCCAATTATTGTGGCCCCTGGGAAACAAAGCAAAAAACTATAATCTATATTCATGCAGGTCACCCAAAAAAGTGGCGCAACTGACAAAAGTCATTTGCGGAAATAGGCCTTCCAAGTACCTTGGACAATAAATAATTATTCGCTTAAATAAAACCAAGTATCATGACAGACAATAGTGGAAATATTTTGTTAGCACTCTTAACCGGAGCAGCCATAGGAGCAGGAATAGGTATCTTGTACGCGCCGGACGAAGGCAAAGAAACCCGAAGGAAGATCAAACGAAAAGTCGAGGACACCAGCCATGACATCGCAGAACGTATTTCGCACGCCAAAGAAGAGTTGACCAAGTCAGCCAGTGAAAAAAAGGACAAATTCAATAGAAAATTGGATGAAGCAATCTCGACCATGAGCTATAAAGCAGACGAGATTATTGAGAACTTGGAGCGTAAACTGGAAGAACTGAAAAAGAAAAACGCCCAATTACAAAAATAAATCTCTATGGTCCTTGACGAATTAAAAAAAGACCTCACGGCAGCCGATGCCGATTTGAGGTCTTATTTCGAAAATAGCGAGGAATACCTAAAGCTAAGAGTATTTAAGGTGCTCATGCGCGCGATAACCTCTGGCGCCAAGGTATTGCTGGTGGGCTCCGTTGCGCTTTTAACATTGTTTCTTTTATCCCTTGCAACATCCTTTGGCATCGGGCAATTGTTAAACAATACATTCTATGGATTTTTGATCACAGGTGGGTTCTTTATTTTGGTAACAGCAGTTTGCTATTACTTCAGGAACAGAGTGAATGGCCCTCTGCTACGCCGCTTTTCATCTTATTACTTTGATTAACTATGGCGCCGATTACGTACAATAATTTTGAGGAGATAGACCAACGTCTAGAAATTTTGAGACTTCAAAGAGAAATCAGCAAAGAAAATCTCAAGTACAACCTGCACCATGCCAAGTCGAATTTCTATCCAACACAACTCGTAGGTGGGTTGAGTGGAGCAGTTCAAAAAATGGCATTGGTCTATGCTATCAGATTCCTATCGCGGATTTTTCGAAAACGAGATAAGGTCAAAGTTTTAGACTGATTCCTTTATGGTTATTCAGCCTCCACAGGAACTATGGCATACAAAAATCCTTAAATCAGCCTACCTTCTACCTTTTCCCAATTGATAATTTTCAATATATTTTGAAGGTACTCTCCCCTTCTATTCTGATATTTAAGATAATAGATACAGTCTGCTCCGAGAATTTACGTTTCTTCATGATCAAACTGCTTAGCTAATCGTTTAAGATTGAATGTTCCTTAAGCTCGTCTAGTTCTTAGGTCCATAGTTGTAGATATCTTGTAATACTTGTTCACGGCCTAAAGAATCTTTGATATTTAAGTCATACCGAATGTTTATCTCAGTTCCTATAGGAGCGTGATAATAAATAACCCAGGCATCGGCCTCCCTGGTACCAATGCAACCGTTGGAAGAGGCTTTTCCCAGCGACTTGGGGTTAGTTGTGGGGTGAATCAATTGTCCGTTTCGAACTCCGTTGATCTCCGTTTCAATCCAGGGGATTTGTGGCATCAGGGTGGTCTTTTCGTCATCACGTTTTGTGAGATAAAATTGTTTCCCGTCCACGGGGTTGTAAAAAACCGGATAGCGTCTGTAATCCACTATTTCCCCTTTTCCAGGTTTCGTGCGTAAATCAGTAATACGGCCTCCCATTTTCAGGTAGCGTTTTCGATTTTGTCCCACTCTGATCGGAAATGTGTACAACAACACCGAGTCCTCATAGATGCGGAGTTTAAACTCGGGTATGTTCAAATCGATAATGGTTCTCTTTATCCTATTCAATAGTTGAACCGCAGCCAGCGAATCCGGAATTAAGATAGAATCAGTGGGCCTAAATACGATAAGCTGTTTTTGGTCATATACAAATGAATCGCGCGACTTCATCCGGTAATAGTCAGTATTTGCCAGAGTATCAATAATCCATGGGTTAGCACGGACCAAGAGATGTTCCGATAGCGGATAGGTGGTAATCGAATCATAGGAAACCACCAATGAATCAATGTAATTGAAATAGTCGCGCACAAGAACCGTATCCATAGGCATAGTCCATGCCTTTGAATGTTTTAGTTTAAAATGGCCTCGACCCTTTTCACTGGTGGTAGTACCAATTTTGATATCACCGTGCACATGATTCCCCTTCAGCAAAGAGGCCAGCAATACAACTATAAAAAATAGGGTGATTTTCAGGAAGGTCTTCATCTGTTACGGGGCTATTTTAATCTCGAAGTATCATCAACGATGCATATCGCTTTGATTACTCTTTTACCAGCTCAATTTATTTCGCCAGGGACATTTGCGCGATCGTCGAATTTCGGAACCTCGAATTTGCCATAGACACCTAAATTATCCTGATGAACGTTTTTAACCAATGATTTGGGTCATTCTCGTAACTGCAAATAGATTGGTTATAGCCAAAGCCCTTAGTCCTTTGAAGTATTATGTGATGATAGCACTTACTTTTTACGCTCCTCAAAAAATAAATTAAAAAGACGATACTTGTCTTCGTCGAATTGGCTAAGAAAAACGCCCTTTTTCCGGGAGAGTCCATCCTCTAACAAATAGCTCAACGGTTCTGTAAGTTTAAAACTTCTGAAAATTTCCTTTGAAATAGCTAATATTGGCAATGCCAAAATCATCCCCGCAATACCCCATATGATTCCCCCAACGAAAAGACCCAGAATAATAAAAAAGGGATTGATCTTGATGCTTGGCCCCATGACATTGGGTGAAATGATGTTTCCCTCGATTTGCTGTACGGCAATATAGAGCACTACTACCCCTACGGGTTGCCATAGATTATCGGATACCATCAACATATAGAAAAAAGGTAAAATACCACCTATTGAGGTACCGACATAGGGAATAATCTCTAAAAAACCAGCCAGAAAACCCCAAAAGTATGGGTACGGAACCCCAATCAGCCACAAGCCCGTGCCAATTAACAGACCTAAAATTAGAATGACAAGGCCCTGACCGATCAAATAGCGTTTGGCCAGCATTTGAATTTCTTCCAAGACCTGTATAACCCTTCTCCGATTCTTCGGTTTAATTTGAGCCAGAAAAAAATTCTTGAAAGCAGTACGATACAACAACATAAAATAGGTGATTACGACAACCAGCCCTATATTGGCCAAAATATAACCTGTGGATTGTACACTTTCCTGAATCAATTTGATCGGAACATCCGAAGCCGCAATAATATTATCAGATATCCATTGAGATGTTGATTCGGCATCAAGATTAAACTTCTGACCTGCCCAATCGAATAAGGAGGCCGAAATTTCGTTCAACCTCCCTCGAACTGAAGGGAGATCATTGAAAAGAATTCGTGATTGATTGAAAAAGAAAAAAAGAACTCCGCACAATGGAATCACCGCCACCAGGTACGCAATAAAGATGGAAAGAATACGACTAGGTACCTTTCGTTCAAAAAAAGCAACTATGGGTTTTAGCATTAAGGCAAAAAAAAAGCGAACAGCAATGGAGCGATGATGACCTGACCGACAATAAGTATCCAAATTATCGCGGTAACTATGAATATCAGATAAAAAACATTCGCCAGATTGAGGGTATATCTTTGCATACTTTAAATTCCTGGTAGCCCGTAATGATGGTCTTACTTTAGGTCACTTTAGTTTTTATCGGCAATTACTATTGATCTAGGCAGGCTTCTTGAATTGTTCGACACATTTTTCAAGCTCTTCCTTTGCTCTGGTACTGGTAAAACCAAGGCCTAAGGCATATTTATATATTAACTTTCGTTCTTCAATATCGATTTCATAATCGGCATAAATAATGGCGCAAAGATCATGGAGCCTTTCTATACGTTCTTCCAAACTATAAGGTGGGATCAACGGATATTTTTCAGGATGTTTCAGTATGTCCTTGGTCTCATCTTTAGAAACATCAAGCTTAAAGGCTAACCGCTTTAAAACAGCCTTTTCTTCCTTATTTATTGAGCCGTCTGCGTTCGCCAACTTTACTATGGCCGCAAAATGGGCGATGTTGCTCTGGTGTTCTCCCGAACTATATATATCTGATATCGACATAGTATTTTATTTTAGTCTCAAATCCAATTTTAATCTGAGAATTACGATTCTCAAATAATAGATTACTCAAGTTTTTACCTTTTAAATTCCTAATAAAACTCTTCAACATGTTCCTTGAGTCGTTATTCATAATAGTAACGAAATCTATGCTATCCAGGGATTATTTGAAATGATCAAAATCAGTCTGTACAGCTGGTTTTATAAACCTGCAGAACCTTTGCCCCCCGAACATGCTTTTCTTTTAGTTCCAACAAGGCCTTGTTCGCTTCTTTAAGCGGAAATAGTTGAAATTGGGGTTTTATTTTGGCCTGAGCTGCTAACTGCAGAAAATCCGCCACATCAATCGAAGTTACATTGGCCACGGTCTTGATTTCTTTCTCCAGCCACAGATGGTCCTGGTAACGAAGTTTTGCCAGATAATCCTTATCGCCCTCTTCCTTGCGGATGGCATTAATGACCAGTCTGCCGCCTTTTTCAAGATGGGCAAGGGCTTCCACCATGGGCTTCCACGCAGGAGTGGTGTCTATAATGGCCTGTAATTTTTCAGGGGGAACGTCTGTTGTATCTCCGGCCCAGACTGCTCCCAGTTCTTCGGCAAACCGCCTTTCCTCCTCCTTTCTGGCAAAAACATAGATCTTCGTGTTAGGATAGCGGAATTTCACCATTTTTAGCACCAGATGGGCAGAGGCACCAAAGCCGGTGAGCCCTAAAGTATCACCACCCTTTATTTGGGTAAGCTGAACGGAGCGGTACCCAATAGCTCCGGCGCACAATAAAGGAGCGGCCTCGGCATCACTAAAGAATTCGGGAATGGCATGGGCATATTTTTCCGGAACGGTCATATATTCGGCATAACCTCCATTAACATCTTTTCCGGTGGCCAGGAAGTCGTCGCAAAGATTTTCATTACCTTCTTTGCAAAATCGGCAAGTGCCACAGGCAGAGAATATCCAGGCCACCCCTACTCTATCACCCATCGTAAATTTGGAAGTGACGTTTCCCAATTTTTCCACCGTCCCCACAACCTGATGTCCCAATACCACCGGCAGCTTTGGAGGCGGAAGCCTACCCTCGATCTCATCAAGCTCGGTATGGCAGACGCCACAGACAGAGACCTTAATAAGAACTTCGCCCGCCTGGGGCTCCGGAACGGGGATTTCGACCCATTCCAAAGGATGCTTGTTTTCCTCAAGGGACGCTATTTTATGGAGCATCATCGCTTTCATCTTAGTATTGTTTCATACCAGATCTAACCGTTTTCTTGTTTTAGGACTCCTTGCAATCACAATCCCGAAATTAACCTGGTGCAGATCCAACTGTATTGTTATACCCCAGATTTCTATGGTATTTTATTTCGAGTGGAGTTGGGCGTGGGTCAAGGCCTTCGCTCGCAGTTGCTGATAAAGTCAATGTTAGGTTTGTAATAGTGGTTTAAAAGTAGGGTCCAAAAACAACCTTAACAATGAGCTGAATCATAATGGAGTAGCATTAATGAACAAATACCGAAATTGGTGACAGCAACGTCACGAAAATAGCGGAAGAAACCTTATCTTTCAGAATTGGCAACTAAATATTGATAGCAGAATCAAATATTCAAGCTATTCATGTAACTATTCATCAATTTCAGATATTTTTCAACTTCCTGTAATGCCTTCGTTTTAATCGTATCACTCTTGGCGCTGATCGCTCTCAGACTATTGACCTTGGCCCTGACATTAGCCCGATAGCCTTTGTAAAAAATAAACAGTTGGTATTCTTCAGCGGTGCGCATGGTAGAAAAATTAATGTTGTAGAACCTGATACACAGATCTGAAAGTTCTTTTTTACCGAAAGCATCGAGATCCATACAGAGAAAGGCCACCTCGTTCAATACATCGATTTGGCGATAGTCATCATTGAACTCCAGGCAATCGAAAGGTTGGGGTTCTGGCAATAAAAAGATATTCCGGGAATGAAGGTCACCATGGCAATCTCTAAAAAAACCTAAGCGCAACCTGTCTTTCATCAACTTTTTATGTTTTTCAAAAAAAATATCGGAGACCATTAACGCATTATCGATCATCTTGGCACTTTCAGAACCTAATTCTTCTGAGATAAACCGCTTTTCTGCCTCGAGATCATTGAATTTTTCCTTTAAATCCAGTACGTCCTTTCCGTAGATTACCGCGGCTTTTTTGTGGAAGTCAGCTATCCATTTGGAAAGGTATTTTATGTCTTGAGGGCCTACCTTATTCTGCTTCAATAGTATGTCCATACGCCTTTTGGAATTCAGCTTGCGCATCTTTAGGGCATACTCGATGGCCATCCCCGAGTTACCCCCAATCTTAAAGCGACCGTTTACCAAATGGATCGGCAGTACCTCGAGGTAGATGTCTTTGGCAAATCTTTGGTTCAGTTGCAATTCCTTTTCACAAAAGTATTTTCGCCGCTCGACAGTAGAAAAATCCAAAAAGGAATATTTGATCGGCTTTTTGATCTTATAGACGAACCCGCCTGTAGGGAGGGCAGGATCATCACACAGAATAACCCATGAGATGTGGGTCTCTATCAATTCCCGATGTCCGGTAGCTTCTGGAAACTCTCCTCCGGAAATCAATTTATCTATTTGCTCTCGGGTCATCTTTTAGGTATTCCATTGCCTTTTGCAGCATTTCATCAATATTACTATTGGTAGATTGTAGGGTCAAATGGGGCTTCGTAAGTGGTTCCCATTGTTTTCTAATTATTTCGTACACCCCAAAATCGGCCTCGCTGTATGGCCTGTTTTGTTTTAATCGTTCTTTGGTAATTTCCTCATCGGCCCATACCTCAATGAAAAAAACACTCCCCTTTGTCTTTTGCAAAAACCAATTCCTTATTTCTTTTTTATGGAAAGTAGCATCCAATACAACACTCATTCCCCGGTTCATGGCTCCTTGCATACTTTGTAACATCGCATCATAGACCCTGGCTTTTTCCCCTTTGGAATATGTGCGTTTGGAAAATAGTTTTTTCCGCAACTCATCACTGTTGATGTATTCAGCATCAATGATCCTGGCAAGCCTTATGGCAAAATAGCTTTTTCCCGATCCGGGCAGACCTGAGACAAATACAATCATAATCAATTGCTGTTTTGGTTATCCGGACGCGTTCTTTTTCTTCTACTATCTTTCAGCGCCCAGTAGATACCTTTTACATCCTCTACCCAAACATCATACATAAAGATCAGGGTGATTTCTTCCAAGGTTTCCAATATTCCAATGATAATCATGAGATAGAAAAGCCAATATAGAGGTTCAAAAAAGAGAGTCCCCAGAATGAATACACCCTGTATTACGGCAGAGGTTTTAGCCAGATAAGTATGAAAGGCCGTGGCCTTGCCGTATTTGGAAAAAGCAATGATGAATTGTACGATATAAGGTGCAAATGCAATTGCAATGAGCAGCAGGTTTTCTAAGATAAAATCGTTTTCAAAGACCCAAAGCCCGATAAGGCCCATTGTAAAGGTCAGCTGGTCGCCTATTGAATCCAATTGGGATCCCTTCGCACTGCTTATTTTCAGTTTTCTGGCCAAAAAGCCATCGATGAGATCCGTAGCATAGCTGATGAGCAAAAACCAAGAGAAGAGCTGTCGCTCATCCAACCAAATCAAAACGAGTAACCATGGTACAGCTGCGATTCGATAAAACGAAAACCAATCGGCAATATTGAAATTTTTGAAAGTTAGCATTTGTTTTCACCGGTCAAGCAGGCTTTCCAATTTCTTTATGATCTGGCCTGAGTGGACGGAAACATCGGCCAACACGGATTCCCCTGCCAGGCCATCCACCCCCTGGATCCTTTTATCCCCCTCACCAGAGGTCGAAAATACAACGAACTTGTCCATATCCTTTTCGTTTTCAGTTATGAACCTGGCCACCACTTCCGGAGGTTTGTCATATTCCCAGGTGTGCAGGATCAAAATTGCACTATAATGTGAAGTGTTTATTTGTGGTAAACCTGAAACATCGATGACTCTGATGAACACCGAATCGTTCTTGTAATGGTCAATAATTCTATTTACCAGAGCATTTTTAAACTCACTACCCTGTGTAGCGATGATCAATTTTTCTTCAAGGGTCTCAGTATATACTGTGTAAGGTTCTACTGCTTCCATTGAATATTCGTATTTGTACCAAATAGCGAAAAGGAAGAATAGAGCCAGTATACCAATCAATGTCCAAATGATCTTTTTATACCATTTTCCTTTCATGGTGGTTTTTTTATAAAATCAAACTTTACCTTCTTTGAATGTTTGTGAACTTTAGCCAAAAGAATGTCACTTCCTATACTTAGGCTGACAAGATTTCATTCAACCCTCTTACCCAATCAGTATTTTCCAGTTTTTCACCAAATAGAATACTTGTCTATAAGATGGCGCATAAACTTCGTATGATCCCTATTTTAATGCTCTGTGAGCAAATTAAAATCGTCCTAATGGCCGAAATCCTATAATTCAGGTTCACGATTTTTATTTCCTTTTATCACTACTATTTACTTACTAACTTCAACACATAAAATTAGCGGTGGGAGCCACTATTGAAAATGACAAAGGTCATGCTGGTAATAGCCTTGAATGATCGTGGTTATTTTCACGCCAGGTCCGCTCTGTAACTTACAAGCAAGCCAATGCTTCCCCAATGCCGGTAAACCAGGTCAATTCATGATATGTCTCTATGCTTACATATGGCTCTTCTCGTATTAAGTTTTATTTTAGTGATCAGCGATCCTGGCAAAGTAGATAAGGTTGGAATATATAGATACCATTTCTGATTATTGCAGGCATATCAATGTGCCGCTTCCCAAACACGAGGAGTTTCTCTGCCGGACCTTCGATGAAAATATGGCCACGGTTAAACGCAAAGTAGCGCCATTTAAGCATGAGTTTTATGCTATCGGCCTTTTGTTCCAGGGAACCGCCCACAACTGGCATGGGATTGAAGCCATGGATGCCAATATTATCTTCAATTCTCCCTATCAATTGATATCATGGGACATTGAAAATGATTGGAGCGGCTACTATCTGATGTTTTCCCAGGACTATCTTATGCAGTGCCATTTTGCCGAAACATTTCTGTTAGACTTTCCTTTTTTAAAACTGGATGAAGTCAGGCCTATTACCGTACCCAAAGACAAGGTTGAATTCCTTCATCGAAAATTCAAACAGATCTACGAGGAATACGATAGTGACAATCCGGATAAATTCAATTTCATAGAAAGCTATGTGAATCTATTGTTATTGAGTATCAAGCGATTCTCGGCAAATTCTCAGAAAGATCTTGGCGCTTCGGAGAACAACAGGACGGCAGACCTTACCCTGGTCTCCCGCTATCAGTCCTTGATAGATACAAGCTTAAACAACGAAAGAATTAACGCTAAAGGTTTTACTACTTCGTACTACGCCGAACAACTGGCCATTCATCCGAATCACTTGAACGCCGTGGTTAAGAGAATAACCGGTTCCACGGCCAAACAACTGATCCAGGAAAAGATTATCCTCACGGCTAAATCCTTGCTTGGCAGAACAGATCTTAGCATTAAGGAAATTGCATATCGCTTAGGTTATGAGGAAGCCACCCACTTCAGTAGTTTCTTTAAACGGTACACCAATTTCACCCCTGGTCAGTATAAAACGCTCAATAGCCCATAATCCTGATTACGCTGCCTTATTCAATGTATTTGCAGCGGGTAAATCCTCCATAAAGGTCTGTACTTTTCTTTAGCAAAATTCATTGGAAAACCTCAGTTTGCTTAAAATTTCTGCCTATTCTTTGATTTTTGTCATCATCACTTTGAAAGCTGTTATCCATAGGCCTGTACTTTACAGGATCTTTGTGTTGACAAAAAAATAGAACTACTAAATCATATCAGCATGAAAAAGACAATTATCATTACAGCAATCCTCCTTTCCGGATTGACCACATCAGCAACAGAAATTTACAAATCACAAAATTTAAATGACATGGAAGCAAAACATACTCTCCAAAAGAATACAGAATCAACAATTGACCATAGCCTGAAAAACACTGACACCAATGTACAAAAGGTACATTTTCAAAGTGATGGACTCACCCTGGTAGGACATCTATACACACCGGATAATTTTGACCAATCCAAAAAATATCCGGCTGTAATCACTGGTGGCTCGCTTACATCGGTTAAAGAACAAATGGCCGGGACTTATGCCCGGAAATTGGCAGAACAAGGTTTTGTTGCTCTGGCCTTTGACTACAGAAATTATGGTGAAAGTGAGGGACAGCCCAGGCAATATGAAGATCCTCAGCTTAAGTTAAAGGATTTACAGGCAGCTACTACTTACTTGTTAGCACTTCCCTTTGTGGACCATGTCGGGGCCCTGGGAGTTTGTACCTCCGGAGGCAATGTGGCTTATTTGGCGGCCGAAGATGATAGAATAAAAGCCGTAGCCACCGTAGCGGCCTGGTTACCCGATGAAAATACGCTTCCCCTACTCTATGGAAGTCAGGAGAATCTGGATGAACTAAGAAGAAAAGGCCAGGAGGCGAAAAAGAAATTCGCAAGTACCGGTGAAACGGATATAATTCTCGCCTACCACAATGAAGACCAGTCAGCATCGCACGTTGGGCCTATGGAATATTACATGGACAATAACCGTGGCGGAGGTGTTGCCGAATGGAAAAATGAGCTTGCAGTAATGAGTTGGGAAGCCTGGTTGGATTTCGATCCGATGAGCAAGGCAAAAAACATAACAATTCCTTTTATGATGGTACATTCAGATGGATCTGCTTTGCCTGACAATGCCAAAAGCTTCTATAATGATCTACAAGGTGAAAAGGAGTTGGTTTGGAGCGATGGATACCATTTTGACTACTATGACCAACCAGCACAAGTAAATGCGGCAGTAGAAAAAGTAAGTACCTTTTTTGCAGACAAACTAAAATAATAGATATCGTTAATCAATAAAAAATAAGAAAATGGAAAATTCAAAAAATAACAAAGTATGGTTTATCACCGGAGCTTCTTCTGGCTTTGGAAGAGCAATGGCGGAATACGCAACTTCACAAGGATACAAGGTAGTGGCTACAGCGCGCAGAAAAGAAAAGTTGGATGAATTGGCCCAAACCTCCCCGGAACAGATCAAAGCAATTTCAATGGATGTTACCAATCGTGATCAGGTTAAAAAAGGTGTGCAGGAAGCATTAGATGCTTTTGGGCAAGTAGATGTGCTCATTAACAATGCGGGATACGGCATTGTAGGAGCTCTGGAAGAGACCCCGGAGGAAGAATTCCGCAAGCAAATGGAGACCAATTTTTTCGGTGCGGTCTCAGTAACTCAGGAACTTTTACCGCAGCTTAGGAAACAAGGCTCTGGCGCTATCGTAAACATGAGTAGTATGGGAGGTAATATGAGCTTTGGAGGTTTTAGCGCTTACTCCGCTTCTAAGTTTGCTTTAGAGGGCGCTTCGGAAGCCCTGGCACAGGAAGTGGCACCATTCGGAATTAAAACAATGATCGTGGAACCCGGGGCTTTCCGTACAGAATTTGCCGGAAGCGCGCTAAAGCATATGCCTAAAATTGAAGCTTATGACGATATTGTTGGAGGTACAAGGGATTTTGCCAAAGGTATGGACAGAACACAAGAGGGTGATCCGGTAAAGGCGGCTCAGGCAATTGACAAAGCACTTCAGGCAGAAGACACACCATTGCGTTTACAGTTAGGAGCAGATTCCGTAGAGGCCATAAAAACTCATGCAGAACAACTCTTATCAGATCTGGAGCATTGGAAAGAAATCGCTGAGAATACTACCTTTGATTCCAGCAACTCATGAAAATACAAACAAGAATAGCCCTGGTGACCGGTGCCAATAGAGGCATCGGTCACGCGGTGGCAAAAGGCCTGCTTCAAAAAGGAATAAAGGTTATTGCCACGAGTAGAAAAGAAAGTGACGGTCAGGGGACCGTTGAAAGGCTATCCGCTTTTGGCGATGTAATTTATCAGCAACTGGATGTAACCGACATCTCAAGTGTTGAAAACGCTTTTGATTTCGTAAGAACTGAATTCGGCAAGCTCGATATTCTGGTCAATAACGCCGGTATTAATTATGACAGTTGGCACAATGTCCAAAATGCCGATTTGGACGAAGTACGTGTAACCCTTGAGACAAATACCCTTGGACCCTGGCAAACCATACAAACATTTTTACCACTGTTGAGAAAAAGCGAATCAGCACGGATTGTGAATGTTAGCAGTGGCGCAGGCAGTTTGTCAAGCCAGACCGGTGGCACTCCAGCTTATAGTTTGTCTAAATTGGCTTTAAACGGACTCACCTTACAGTTTGCAGGGGCCCTAAAAAAAGACCGTATTTTGGTAAACGCGGTTTGCCCGGGCTGGGTGCGTACGGATATGGGCGGTAGTGGTGCCACCAGAAGCGTAGAAGAAGGTGCAGATACGATTATTTGGGCAGCTCTTTTGGAAAACGAGAATTTGACAGGCAAGTTTTTTAGGGACAGAAGAGAAATTGCGTGGTGAACAAATAAACAGAACCTTTAAACAGCAAGTATGTTGTATTGCTCCTAATTACCGTTCCGGAAGTCTGTAATACGATTCGAAAAAATCGATATCTTTAAAACTTCCCGATATACCTGACTCAACCAGAACCCCGAATAATAGAAAGGTACATTCAATCAAAAATTTGGTTCATAAATACAAGAAAGATGTATTCTTATCTCCTTAAAGTCCTTGTATGCCTTTGTTTGCTCACGGTATCGGTTGAACTCAGGTCACAAATGCAAAAACTGAAGATCTCGGATAACAACAGATTCCTGGTCAGGGAAGATGGTGAACCCTTCGTTTGGATGGGGGATACCAACTGGTTCTTTGCAAAACTTTCTCCTTCCATTATTGACAGCATTCTGAAGAAACGAAGCGAACAAGGTTTTACGATAATGTTCGTAAGCTGCAGGGAAAAACTGTATAATGGTGATGGACCAGGAACGCCTGATAATCCCAATGAACAGTGGTGGAAATATCTTGATGAGTACGTGGATAAATCTGAGAAGAGCAATCTTTATGTAGGAATAACTCTGGGATGGTGGGGTCTGATGAAGAAGTATTCTGCAGCAGATCTTTTTGAATATGGGAAATGGGTAGGAAACCGCTATAAAGATCGTAACAATATTGTCTGGCTCACCATGGGAGAAACAGGAAGCCACAATCGGGATAATGCAATCCCTGATGATAAACTCATTGCCCTGGTTAATGGCATTCGAGAAGGAGATACCGGGGATAAATTGCTTACCGTCCATGCGGATTATCAACGCGGAACCAGCCTAAGTAACGACGGGGACATTTGTGACTTCAATAATTGGCAAACCAGTCAATGGTGCTGCCCGGAGCAACTACCAAGAAATGATGAGCGTTCCTGGACAGTTTGGGAAGCTATTGAATTTGACTATAACAAGCGATATGAAGGCCTTCCTAAACCCACCCTGGATTCTGAGGCCTGGTATGAAAACAATAAGGATTTCTGTGAAGGTGGGTCTTTTAACATACGAAGAAGGGCCTATTTTACAATTCTGGCAGGTGGCTTTGGCCACACCTATGGGGCGGGTGGAATCTGGGATGGTTTGAGTGTTAGTGAGGAGTGTAGTGAAACTGCCCTGAATGCACTCGATTACGAGGGGGCTGTACATATGGGGTATCTAAGTAGTTTCCTTCATGGATTAGGAAGAGATTTGCTTAAGCTTTATCCCAATCAGGGGATGATAGTCTCCGGGAATTCCGATTCCTATGACAGCCACATCCAGGCAAGCGCAACGGTAGACCAATCCTTCGCACTGATTTACTCCGCCAGTGATTCACCCTATGAACTGGACGTCGCCAACCTTAAGGGAAGCCAGCTTTCGGGTATTTGGTACAATCCTCGTACCAGCAGTTATCAACATGATAGCGGTCTTGTGATTACGGACAAATCTAACCCCTATGCCATCGATCCGCCCGGCAATTCAGGTGCTGGAAATGACTGGTTGCTGATCCTTGGCGATACTGAAGTCGTCAAAAAGTATGCTGCCAAAAATTAAAGTTACTAGCCGCATTTGGCTGCTGGAGATTTCAACTTAAAAATCCACAACAATACCTATACTGGGTAGCACCTGTCCTGTATCGCTTTCAATGGCTACCAGGCTCCTGGGTTCCACAATATCCCCATTGGCATTTCGGTCCAGCCCGTATTCTGTGGGCTGGGGATTGTCTTGCCCTAAAACGTTCTGGGCTTCTATAAAAACATTGAGAGACAGGTTTTTAAAATTCCATTTTTTGTCTATCCGAACATCTAATTGGCTGAAAATATCAAGATTTTCCTCACCAAGTCTATCGTAATCCAGAATCACTTCGGGATAATTGGCCAGGGTCGCATCCAGATCCGTAGGCACAAAGGGTGTTTCCCCTGCAAAACGATAACGCGCGCTAAGTTCCCAATTACGCTTAAGCTTGTAACCCCCCGTAAAGGATATCAAATGACGGCTGTCCCATACCGAGGGAAGGTAACTATCTCTATCAAATCCCGTAAATTCACTATAGAACCAGGTGTAAGCAAAAATTCCGTAGAAATTATTGGAGAGTTTTTGTTGGAACTGCAATTCTGCACCGTAACTCCTACCCCTTCCTACCGTTTCTATATCTTCACTACCCAGCACCTCAAAATCAGCCCCTTTGTTGGCCAGAGAAACTCCATCCAGAACAGAAACAGGATAGTCATCATAACGCTTGTAGAAACCCTCCAGGGAAATACTGGACGACGGACCGAAATAGTGCTGTAGACCTACTACCACATGATCGCTCAGGGTGTATTCCGCATTTTGGTTGACCAAAATTCCATTGTTGTCCCTAAACCCTAAAATCGTATATGGGGGCAGTTTGTAATAGCGCCCTACCGATCCATTTAACCTCCAATTCTCCGAGAATTCATAAGAAAGGGACAACCTTGGCGAGAATGTAGACAAGAGGTTGTCCTCTTCCGTGAAAGTATCGTCGTCCAATCGAAACCCGAAGGAAAAATCTAATTTGTCGTTAAAAAAAGACTTGGTCAGGTTGGTAAAGAAACCATACTTGAAAAAATCTATGGCGGAATTGAAAGTGATATTATCTGTGACGTTCACGGTTTCGTTTTCGTAGTCTGAATATTGCACATTAAAGCCTGAGGTTAATTTCCAGTCTCCCAAAAACCTGGTCAGGGCGTAACGCAATTTAGTCTCGGATTCTGTCGCATCGTTGCTAAAGATTACTCCAGTCTCATTTTCCGGGTCTTCATAACGTGTGAAATCGTTTACCAGGGTATTATTGCTCAAGGTGGTTTCCATAAATCCGCCACCATCTCTAAATCGCCTTTTCCAGGTAAGGCCTATGGCATTGGTCCGTTGCTCAATAAATGGTGTTTGATCTAGTTGCGCCTGTTGCTCCGGATCAAATTCTTCCAGAGGTTCAACAGAAAAATCGTCAATGGATCCCAGCCCGATTAAGCTGATGTCGTTATAGGAATCAATCTTATGGTTGATTTTGTACTGATAATCCCAATAGTTGGGTCTTAAGGGCAAACCGACGAGTTCAAACAGAAATTGAAGATAACTTCGTCTCACCGAAGCCAGGAAGGTGGTCCTGGATTCATCATCAGCCTTTTTAAAAAGAGGGCCTTCCAGGGTCAAAGCAGCTTCTGTGGCGCTTACCCGAAAATTGCCATTGAAATTCCGGCTATTTCCGTCCCGTTGACTGAACTGGAGTACCCCGGACAACGGATTGTCATATCGAGCGCCAAAGGCAGAGGTAGACAAGGTAACATTGTCAATAAAGGAAACATTGATCAATCCCACCGGGCCTCCGGCGCTTCCCTGTGTGGAAAAGTGGTTGATATTGGGGATTTCCATACCATCCAAATAATAGACCGTTTCGTTCGGTGCCCCACCCCGGATAATAAGGTCGTTTCGGAATCCACCTATGGAAGGAGAGACTCCCGGTAGCGTCTGGGCTACTTGCACCACATCATTGTTACTTCCGGGATAGGTAGCAATTTCTACCGCGGACAGGGATTGGGTGGATAAGGGCGTTTCCCGCGGCCGACTTATCTTATTGGCGTTAGAAAGCACTACTTCATCCAACTGTTCTGATGCTTCTTTGAGTACGAAATTGTATTTGGGCGTCCCTTTGGAACGTACAATGACATTGTATTGGGTTTGGGTTTCGTATCCAATATAACTAACCACCAAATTGTAGGTTCCTGGTGTGATTCCTTTTATGGTATAGTTTCCGTCAAAATCCGTCTGTGCTCCCTTCGCTGTACCTTCCAGATATACCGATGCGCCTGCTACGGGTGCACCAACTTCATCAGTAACCGTACCAAATAAATCTGTTGTAACTTGTGCATAGCTACTGTTAATCAGGAATACTGAGAGGAACAGGAAAGTAATCAAGCTTGGGGTTATCTTTTTCATTTTGTTTATTTTTAAGGTGCAAATATTAAACAAAAAGATATTAAAACATAGTATTTTTAATTAATTTAGTGTTAAATAGTTGTTTATGGATGTTTACGGTTTAACCAAAGAGCTGGTCCTACTGGTGGGAGAATTTAAAAAGGAGCAGCAGGAAGGGAAAAATGACTTAAATACCTTTTTGGACTGGCTGGATTCCAGAAGAAATCAAAATTCGGAAACACAAACCTATTCCATCACCGGACATAGTATTGAAGCTGAGTTGGCGGCCTATATAGGTCGATTAAGCCGGTACTCCAATTCATACATTAAAATGACCTTGGAAGGATTGCCCTTTTCCACAGATATGGATTTTAAATTTACTGTAATCCTCGATGGAGCGCGGCAGGTTGGCAAGACCGATCTGATCCGGATGTTGGCCTACGACAAATCTACAGGAATGGGTGTCATCCGCCGACTTTTGGAAAAGGGGATTATCGAGGAATTTCCTAATCCGGACGACAAAAGAGGAAAACTTTTGCGGTTGACGGATGATGGGAAAAATGCCATTCAATTGGGATATCAAAAGGTAGGCCGGGCAGCGAATTTGGTAGCCCGGAATTTGAATCAGAAGGAGAAACAAAAACTATTGTATTTACTTAAAAAACTGGATGATTTCCATTATCCTATTTATCTAAATGAGACTCAGGATCAGTATCTGTAATAAGGTGTTTGATACAAATTTGGGAGTGGATTTACCTCAATGCTTTTTTAAAGGAGTGCCAACCTTCTGAAAAGAAGAAGTACATTTTATTCAATAATACCAAAAGCCAAAACTTTCATTCTGGCTTTTTGGTGTGCTTGATGTTAGATACTGCATACCTATTTAAAGGATACACAGGCGTTACCCTGGAACCTCCAGTTCACAACTAAATCATTTTGGTCTGCCGTAAATGTGGTCTTGCAATAATAACTTTCCTTGCGCTGCTCAATCTGGTCCAGCCATTCATTGTATCGGGTGGTTACATAACCATCACTGGTGTAGAGCCAGGTGTACATGATATTCCCATTGGGCATGGTATATACATCTATCGGCGGCCCCCAGGAACTGATCAGGTTATTTACATTGGATCCCTGCCAGGACTTTACGCGATTGGCGTAGTTCTTTTTAGATATACATGAGCTTGTAAACAGGGCAACAAACAGCACTAAAACGGTTTTGGTGATCTTCGTTTTCATCATACTAGGTTTTAGTGATTAATAGGCCAGGTTTACTACTTCACAGCTGGAGACATCCAGAGATTTTTCATCCAGTTGGGTAGACCGAACCATACATCGCTCTCCTGAACAACTGGTTACTATCAGTCTTACTACAATATTGGGTGATCCGGCCGGAATATCTATGCTGGCCTTTTCACCCGGTGGTACCGAAATATCTCCCGGAGTATTAGATCCTATACGGACGGGGTTAATGTAAAGATGTAAATTGCCTTCAGTTCTTTTGTTCTCAAGGGCAATAGTACCTATGTTGTCTTCTTCACAGGCTTCGGTGCTTTCGCAGGACGCGGAAAGGGTTAAAATGAATAAAACGAATAACGGAAATCGTATTTTAAGCGTTTTCATAATACAGGTTTTGCGGATGAAACTTAGTTTTCTGGAGTTGCTTGCAACCGGTTTTGTCTGCAGCCAGAACCAGTGCAAGGCTCCACAAAACATGTGCGTCAAACTAATGACGAGACAAACCTAGATGATGAAAATCGGGTATAAAAAAAACGAGGGGTGACAAAGGGGTGACAAGCTGAGAAGGCCTTTTTTTATGGACGTTTCAAAGCTTCTCCAGATCTGAAACGATAGGCCTAAATCGAAATAATCAGGGCTTCCAGGGATTCTTCAGGGGTAATATCCAGTTTCTTTCTCAGGCGATTTCGGGCCTTTTTTACGCCTGCAAGCGAGATGTTGAGAATATTGGCTATCTCCTTGGAAGACATGTTCATCTTGATCAATGCCATAAAGCGGAGCTCATTCTTGGTGACTTCAGGATACCGGGTTTTAACGTTGCCCGCAAAGTCTTTATGGACCTGTTCAAAATAGCGGGTAAAACTTTCCCAGTTCTTGTCGTCATGCTGATCGAAGTTTATGGTCTGGATCAATTGCTGGTATCCCTGGCCACTACCTTCCGAGGCCTTTAATGCTTTGGCCTTTTGTTTTAAGCCCTCCAGCACCTCATTCTTTTTGGCCAGATGTAGGGCGTGTGTGGTCAATTCTTTTTTCTTGAATGCCAATTCGGCATCCAGCTTTTCTCTTTCTAATTGGCTTCGCTTAATTTTTTGCCGGTATCCGTAAAAGCCAAACCCTATCACCAGCAGTGATAATCCTAAGCCTCCTCCCAGTAGTAGTTTCTGTAGCTTGCTAATTTCCGCCTGCTGTCCTAAGAGCTCAATTTCGTTTTCCTGCAGTACGATCTGTTGCTCCTTTCTTTCGGTATCATAAATGGTACGCAATTCCTCTATTTGTTTAGATTTTTCAAGATTCAGAATAGAGTCGTGAATTTTAGTATAGGCTTTATAATTGTCTAATTCAAGCACGGGTTGGTTTAATTTAGCAAAGGCTAGTGACTTTTGATAGTAGCTGATCTCCAAGTTTCGGGGAGATTGGATTTCATTGGCAATCGCTATGGCTTTATCAAACAGCGGAATGGCATTGTCAGGTTGATTATCCTTACTGTAAGCGATTCCCATGTCGTTGAGGATCTCACATTCCTTAAAACGATATTCAAGCTGCTGTACAATTTTAAGTCCCTTTGTAAAGCAGGTCAGGGCTTTGTCTGTCTGGTTATTTTCGGAATATACTTTTCCCATATTCCCAAGTGTGGTAGCCTGTAGTGCTTTGGCATTTATTTCCTCAGAATGTTCTAAGCTCCGTTCAAAGTGTTCCAGAGCTTCCCGGTACTCCTTTAAATAATAATGAACATTACCAATATCGTTCAGGGCCTGGGCAGAATAATACAGATCGTTGTTGGCCTCATAGATCTCCAGTGCCTCTTTGTTGTACTTTATACTATTTTCAAAATTATTGAGTGAAGATTCTATACTGGCCAATACCCCCAAAGCATCTGCCTTCCTGATCTCATCATCAAATTTGTTATATATATCCAGGGCGGCCATACATTCCTTAAGCGCGATATTAAACTTTCCCTGATTGATATAAATAGAAGCGCGGAATGAATGAGTAGAAGCCAGACTGGAAGAATCAACGGGAGTGGTTTTGAAAAAAGCCAGAGTCTCGTCCAGCAACTCCAGTGCCTCATCATAATTACCCTGGTCATATGCTAAAATTGCCAGCCCGTCAAGCGCATTCGCCCTTGTTTTTTCGTCCTTTACCTTCTCCTGTAATTTTAGCGACTGCCGATAATAGGTTCTGGCCGAATCTACATTATTCGAATTCGTAAAACACACCCCTATATGATAAAGGCCTAGCGCTTCTCCCCTATCATAGTTGATCTTTCTGGAAAGCGATAGCATTTCTTCCGCGTATTTCTTCGCCAGGTCCGGATCCTGATACAAAAAGGTGGTGAATAATGTACTTAAAGTTTTTACTTTTTCAATACCCTCTGGTTGATTGGCATAAACCTCTAACAGACTATCGATCTTCTGGTTCTTTTGGGCCGTCATTGGGATGGTTACCACTAATAAAGTAGCACAGCAAAATAAAGCGGTCAAGGCTTTCATACCTGGTTGGTTTGTCCTTTAAAAATAGGCAATTAAACCAAGATTTATAGAAGGAAAAACCTTGCAGCATTATGGCCATGTTCAAATACAACTTACCTAAGAAGATACTACTAAACAGAAGCGCTATTTTATAAGGTATGGCCTTCTCTTCTAATCCCTTCCGCTTTCCTATGCCAATTTTAGTGGTTGTAAAAGGCAAATCTCCCTAGCTGATTGGTCCTAATATCAATGCCTCCTCCCCTTTTTGTAAAAGCTCACAACTTTTAGAAAAACTGTTCTCTTCCAGGCTAATTTTAAACTTCAAATCAGATTCGTCCGCAGTGGAATCTAAGGGTAACCATCTATAGGGCAAATCCAATTCCATTTCCTTGGGGTCAAGCAGTCGCATAATGGCATACTGTCCTTTTTGATGTTCAAAGCCCTCGGGCTTTTCAAAGCTCAACTCTAAATTTTTATCATCCAGTTTTTTCGATGCCATGAGCTTCACCACTCGTTCGTCCTTGTATTTTTCCCTATCACATTGAGACCAGATCTTGTCTTTATTCATTTGCAATGCTGCCAAAAATCCCGCCATTATGCTGCCCTCAAATCCGCCTCCGGGGAAGGCCCAGGCCGAAGCAAAATACAAGTTGGGTATCAGAAAGTTGTTTCTAAATCGCCTGGAAGCGGTTAATTCTAAAGTTTGGGCAAAACCATAAACCGACCCGCTGGGGTTAGAGGTATATCGCTTGATGGTCTTTGGCGTGGAGACCTCATAATATTCTATGCTTTCCCCTATTCCCGGGAACTTCTCTTCCAAACGACGCAATAGGATCTGAGCCACTTTTTCCTTTTTAGACTTGTACTCTTCATCGCTCAGACCTTCCCAATTCTTTAGATAAGCTACACAGCAGATAACACCTTCAGATTTCTCTGATGGTGCAAGCCCGGAGTCGACTTTGTCATAATCGACAAAGATGAAGCTGCGTTTATTCCAGTCGCCTAGCTGGTTGGGATGCACATCCTTTAGGCTTTTTACATCTTCACCCTGGACAAAATTTGAATAGTATTTTACACCAAATTGAGCTACTTTTTGCTTAAAGCCCAAATACATGCATAATAGCGAAGTAGAATTGGGGTGTGGATCTATCTTTCCCCTGAGTGTGCTGGCGTAGGGCTCATCCAACAAGGCTGGTACTGTGGGTATGGCACAATTGGCCACTACATTATCGCTCTTAATGGTAATGGACTGCCCATTTGTGCTGAGACTATCGCGAAATGTGACTCCTGTGACCTTACCATTTTCGGTATTGATTTTCTCCACCTTTTTGCCCAATAGTACGGTACCTCCGTGTTCTTCAATATATTCTGCCAGATGATCCGAAAGCTTTTGTGAACCTCCCTTTATAAAGTATCCTCCGCTCTCGATAAAGCCGGCAAAGGGTAAACCAAAATAAAACATGGACAAGGTATTAGGGTCATCTCCCCAGTAAGCAATATGTGCTACGAGGTCCAGTTTGGTGTTTTCATTTTTGATGTACTTGTTTAGCCATGAGGCAACCGTATGTTTAGTTGCCGTTACCAGGTTTGGATAAAGCAAGGGCATTAGCGGATAGATCAATTTCCTAACAAAAGGATTGCCAGGCAAGCTGTGTGCTTCCTTTCTAATACCCGCAATCAATTTCATGAATTTCTTAATGCCCTTTTCCTCTTCAGGATATTTGTCGATAAGCGCCTTGGTCGCCGCTTCGAAACCGTGCGGAAAAACAAAGTCTTCTTTATCCGATAACACCCCGTAAAACTCCGGCACTTGCTCAAAATGAACGTTTTTGTCTACCTCCAGCATTTTAAAGACTCTCCTTAAGTTGCCGCCCTCAACCATGCCGCTCATTTCATGTAGTCCGACTTCAATGATGAAATCTCCACGCTTAAACGTAGTTGCACAACCGCCTGGCTTATGGTGTTGTTCTAACAACAGTACTTTCTTTCCAAATTTTGAGAGGGTGGCCCCTGCGGTAAGCCCGGCTAAGCCACCTCCGATGATAATAGTATTGTATTTCATGATAAGGTAGTTTAATCGTAAATTCTAAGGACAGGTATTTTCGGTTTGAATCCGGGGGTTGTCCGGAAGGAGAATTCAAAGAAGTGGTGCGAACTTTCCTGTGATATGCTAATGATAGGACGAAAGTACTACCGAACGATATATTTTAACATGATGAAAATCATATTGTTACCATTTTATCGAAAGCTGTTTGGCGATAGTCTGAATGCCTATATTTCGTGAAGTTGTTTAGGAAGATAAGTTGTATCCATAAAAGGGTTCGGGTTTCATGATTTCTTTACCTGGAAATAAAACCAGCCCACCCGAACGTTGGCCTTGCCAATTGGCAACAGCCGTTCGGTATGGGTGGAAAGAATAGTATGTTTAAATCCCTAAGTATTGATTAAAAAACCTCAGAAAGCAATTGCTGCAGGCTTGCCCAGGATTTTTGGTCGGCTTCCTCATCATAAGCCAGAGGCAGCTCAAACTTTGCAGCGTTGGCATCCGCGGCCTTAGAAGTAAAGCTGTGCTTAACACCAGGGTAAGAGATATATTCATAGGAAGCTCCGATAGAATCCATGGCCGACTTAAATGCCTCAACAGACTCAGCACTTACAAAAGGATCGTCAGCACCGTTGCATACCAGCACACGGGCCTTTAGATCTTTAGTGGGCATAACCGGCAGAGCAACACCACTGTGGAAAGCGGCGACCGCGTCCAGATCAGAACCGCTATTGGCCATGGTCAAAGCCACGCTTCCGCCAAAACAGTATCCGATGGCTGCTATTTTATCGCCATCAACAGATTCGTGCTGCTTTAGCAACTCCATTGCGGCATTGAAACGCGCCGTAGCCTCTGGCAAATTGGAGAATACACTCATTGCAAATTTTCCCGCATCATCCGGATGGTCTGCTTGCTTGCCATCACCGTACATATCCACGGCTAACGCAGTATAGCCAAGATCCGCTAACATATCTGCACGCTCCCTCACATAATCATTATGTCCCCACCATTCATGAACAATTAATATTCCAGGACGTTTTTCCGTGTTATTCTCATCATAGGCTATATAACCTTTGAGGTTCGTAGAATCTGTGGCATAGGAAACTTCCGAACCTGTAACTTTTACAGCTAAGGGTTCCGGCTTTGCTTCAGCGGGCTTTTTTTCTTTGCAGGAAAAGCCAATTATAAGGGCCAAAATTAGGATGGATGTAGAGAGTCGTTTCATTTTAATAGGATTTTGATCCTATAAATTTAGTAATTGCCTGCTTAAGGTTACATGTTGAACAACTTAAATTGGAATACAAAGAAAATTATCTTAAGGTATTCCTGAAAAAGAAAGCGACATCCAATGCAGAATCAAAGCCTTATTTAAATTATTGCTAAAATCGTAGACCTCTTCTAATACTTCGTCCAACTAAACTGAATAGACCTCATTTATCGGTTCAAATAAACGATTCCCTGAACCGCTGGTCTGCTGCGGTCCCCGAAGTCTATCATATAGTAGTACACTCCGTAGGGTAGTTTGGCGTCTCCCATGGTAATGCTTTGGCCGGCAGCGCTGCCATCCCAGTCCGGTGTCCCCGCGTCTCCCTGGTATACCAGGGTGCCATTTTGGTCATAGATCGCCATGGTATAATTGGGATAATCACGCCTCAGCCAGCTAATGGAAAAAGTATCGTTGACCCCATCGCCGTTTGGTGAGAATCCCCTGTTGCCTACCTCCGGCAATCCTGCAAAGTCCTTACTGTCTATTTTATCGCTGTTCGTTACGGATCCTGATCCGCCCAGATCCGGTGGCCCATTAAGATCATTGCTGTTGGTACCATCGCCATTCGGATTCTGTACAAACAAACGTTCCGGGGGCCCGATTCCACTACAGTCCTTACTGTCTCCAACAATATTGAAGCTCAGCGTGGCACGTTCGGTTTCGGCGTTGCAGTAGGACAGTCCGGAGGCACCAATGGTGGGGGTGTTGGTAAAGCCCTGGTTGTACCAACCGATGAGCGTTTTGTCCCAGTTGGCAACCGAGAGCCCACTGTCATTGAGCATTTGAATGCCGTCTGTCAACTGCCCCAAATCCCACGCCCCAAGTTCTTGATTAAAGGCACTTGCGTTATTAAACATCCAGCTCATATCGGTCACCTTGCTGGTGTTCCAGGAACCAATGTTCTGGTTAAAAGCGCTTGCGCCATAAAACATCCAGCTCATATCGGTCACCTTGCTGGTGTTCCAGGAACCAATGTTCTGGTTAAAAGCGCTTGCTCCATAGAACATGTAGCTCAAATCATTCACACTACTGGTGTTCCAGGAACCTATGTCGTGGTTAAAAGCGGTTGCACTATTGAACGTGCCACTCATATCGGTCACACTACTGGTGTTCCAGGAACCTATGTCCTGGTTAAAGGCACTCGCACCACTGAACATATTTCTCATATTGGTCACACTGCTGGTGTTCCAGGAACTAATGTCCTGGTTAAAAGCGGTTGCACCATTGAACGTGCCACCCATATTGGTCACACTACTGGTGTTCCAGGAACTAATGTCCTGGTTAAAAGCCTTGGCACCATTGAACATGCTACCCATATCGGTCACGCTACTGGTGTCCCAGGAACTGATGTCCTGGTCAAAGCTTCTGGCGACACCAAACATATGACTCATAATGGTCACGCTACTGGTGTCCCAGGAACCGATGTCCTGGTCAAAGGCAGTAGCACTCCAAAACATGCTGGTCATATCAGCAACCTTGCTTACGTTCCAGAAACCGATATCCTGGTTAAAGGCGGTTGCACTTTTGAACATGCTACCCATATCGGTAACCCTACTTGTGTCCCACGAACCAATGTCTTGGTCAAAGGTATGGGCGCTAAAAAACATGCTTCCCATGTTGGTAACCATGCTTGTATTCCAGGCACTTATGTCTTGGTCAAAAGAGTTTGCATAAGCAAACATCCCCTCCATATTGGTAACCATGCTTGTATTCCATGCACTGATGTCCTGGTTAAAGGAGGTTGCAATAAAGAACATGGAGCTCATATCGGTCACACTGGCCGTATTCCAACTGGAGAAGCCTGACATCCCCGTAAGGGAGGTACAATTTCTAAACATCTGGTTCATACTGGTCACGCCGCTCAAGTCGGGGGCGTCGCTCGCCTTAACGTCCAGATTGATACAGCCACTGAATGCACTCACCATGGTGTTCCAGGATATAGACTTACCCCATTGGTCTACCGAGAGGATCTTGGCCTTATCGTTGTCATTGTAGAATTGAAACTGTATTTGGCTTAAGGTTCCAGTACCGGAAACGGCATTGCGAAGGGCCACTTGTATTTCCCCGGCCGTATGGCCGTATGTGGTCACATCTATGGTAGTGGTTCCCGTCTGGTCCAATAGGTCATAGGTGCCATCATTGCCCAGATCCACATCGTAGGTCCCTGTGGCGGGGATGGTAATGGAGTTGCTGTTGGAGGTGCCGGATTTGGTCGTATCCCAGGTGGTGACAAAAGTTGCGGCGTCTAACACGGTCACCGTGGAGGTGCAGCTGTTTGTATTGCCGTTGGGATCGGTCACTGTAAGGGTTACGGTGTTCGCACCCAGGTCGGAGGTTGAAAAACTACTGTTGGACAGACTTAGTGTGACGTCCCCGCAGGCATCGCTGGAATTGTTATCCACAAGATCAGTGGTCAGGGTGGCCGTACCGCCCGTACCCAGTGGGAGTGTCACCGCTGCCTTACATTGTGCCGTTGGCGTGGTGGTCTCTGCACTGTCTCCAGTGATGTTGAGGGTCAGTGCAGCACGCTCGGTACCAGCCGTACAGTAAACCAGCCCGGAGGCACCGATGGTGGTAGTGTTGGTAAAGCCCTGGTTGTACCAACCGATCAGCGTGGCATCCCAGTTGGCAACAGAGAGCCCACTTCTGTTGAGCATGAAGCTGCCTTCAGTCACCAGCCCAAGGTCCCAATCCCCCAGGTTCTGATCAAACGCCGTTGCATCCTGGAACATATAGCTCATATCGGTTACGCTGCTTGTGTTCCAGGAACCGATATCCTGATCAAACGCCGTTGCATCCTGGAACATATGGCTCATATCGGTTACGCTGCTTGTGTTCCAGGAACCGATATCCTGATCAAAGGCACTTGCGCCAGAAAACATCCAGTCCATATCAGTCACGCTGCTGGTGTTCCACAAATTGATGTCCTGGTTAAAGGAGCTTGCACCAATGAACATCCTACCCATATCGGTCACGCTGCTGGTATTCCATAAACTGATGTCCTGGTCAAAGTTGCTCGCACCGCCAAACATGTAGCTCATATCGGTCACGCTGATCGTGTTCCAGGAACCAATGTCTTGGTTAAAAGCAGTTGTGTTAGAAAACATTTGGCTCATATCTGTCACTTTGGCTGTGTTCCAGGAATCGATATTCTGGTTAAAGACCCATGCGGCGGTAAACATAGCGTCCATTTTGGCCACATTACCGGTGTCCCAGGAATTAATGCTCTGATTGAAAGTCTTTGCAGAATGAAACATGCCGCTCATATCTGTCACTTTGGCCGTGTTCCAGGAACCGATGTCCTGGTTAAAGACCCATGCGTTATAAAACATAGCATTCATAGTGGTAACGTTCTTGGTATTCCAGGCACCAATATCCCCGTTAAAGGCGTTCGCTCCATAGAAGAGGTAGCTCATATTGGTCACGCCGCTTGTATTCCAGTTAGAGAAACCCGTCAATCCCGTAAGTGAGGTACAGTTTGCAAACATCGTATGCATACTGGTTAAACCGCTTAGGTCTGGGGCGTCGGTGGCCTTGACGTCTAAATTCGCACAGTCGTAGAATGCATACTCCATACCGCTCCAGGAGATACTGCTACCCCATTGGTCTACGGAAAGCAACTTATCATTATCGCCAGAATTGAGAAAATATATCCTGCTCAGGGTCCCGTTCCCTGAGGCGGCATTGCGAATGGCCACTTGTATCTCCCCGGCCGTAAGACTATACGTGGTGACATCTATGGTAGTGGTTCCGGTCTGGTCCAATAAATCATAGGTTCCATCATTGCCCAGGTCCACATCATAAGTCCCTGTCAAAGGTAGGGTAATGGAGTTCGAATCGGATGTACCTGATTTGGTCGTGTCCCAGGTGGTGACAAAATTCGTGGGATCCTCCACAGTCACCGTGGTCGTACAGGTTTTTGTGGTGGTGCCGTCGGTAACCGTTAGGGTCACTGAGTTTGCACCAAGATCCGTGGTCATAAAACTGCTCTTCGACAGGCTTAGGGAGACGCTTCCGCAGTTATCGTTGGAACCATTGTCCACAAGGGAGGTATCCAGGGTAGCCGTACCGTTGGGGCTCAATTGGAGCGATACTGCCGTCTTGCAAATGGCTGTAGGAGCGGTGGTATCGTTAACCGTTATGGTCTGGGTAACATCCGTACTGTTCCCTGCCTCATCGGTAACCCTGTAGGTCCGGGTTAAGGTTTCAGGGTTGCTCTTGCCATCACTTACATCACTTACAAAGGTGACTGTCGGGCTTGCGGTACAGTTGTCGGCCTCATCGGTTACTACCGTAATGTCCGTAGCTGGGACACATTGTACACTTACCGCTGCCGGATTGCTGGCGGTAGGGGCGGTGGTATCCTCTACGGTGATCGTTTGGGTGACATCCGTACTGTTCCCCGCCTCATCAGTCACCCTATAGGTCCGGGTGATGGTTTCAGGGTTGCTGTTACCATCACTTACATCACTTACAAAGGTGACTGTCGGGCTGGCGGTACAGTTATCCGCTTCATCGGTTACTACTGCAATATCCGAAGTAGGGACATTGGAGGAGCACTGTACGCTTACCGCTGCCGGGTTGCTGGCTGTAGGGGCGGTGGTATCGTTTACGGTGATGGTCTGGGTGACATCCGTACTGTTCCCCGCCTCATCAGTCACCCTATAGGTGCGGGTGATCACCTCAGGGTTGCTCTTGCCATCACTTACATCACTTACAAAGGTGACCGTTGGGCTGGCGGTACAGTTGTCGGCCTCATCGGTCACCACCGCAATGTCCGTGGCAGGGACATTGGAGGTGCATTGTACACTTACCGCTGCCGGATTGCTGGCCGTAGGAGCGGTCGTATCCTCTACGGTTATGGTCTGGGTGACATCCGTACTGTTCCCCGCCCCATCCTTCACCCTATAGGTGCGGGTAATCGTTTCAGGATTGCTTTTCCCATCACTGACATCACTTACAAAAGTTACTGTTGGTGTGCCGCAATTATCGGCCTCATCGGTCACTACCGCAATGTTGGATGCAGGAGCACTACACTGGGCACTGATCGCTGCCGGATTGCTGGCTGTAGGAGCGGTGGTATCGTTTATGGTAATGGTCTGGGTGACATCCGTACTGTTGCCCGCGGCATCCGTCACTCTATAGGTGCGGGTGATCACTTCTGGGTTGCTTTTCCCATCGCTTACATCACTTATAAATGTAACTGTTGGTG
>NZ_WXYO01000008.1 GCF_009901585.1 Poritiphilus flavus
GTTCTGTATTTTGGAAGCCCCCAGGGTATCCGATCTTTCAGCCACGGGCAATGGCATCGTACGCTGGTACGAGGACGCGGACAGCACAGCGGAACTGGCGAGCGATACCGCTCTGGAAGATGGCACCTTATATTACGGGGTATTGGAAGACGACAACGGCTGTATCTCCGAACGGGTCGAAGTTGTGGTAAGGATCAACATGCAGGGTTGTGAAGAAATACCTGAGGCAGATAGACTAGGCTTTTCTCCAAACGGTGACGGCGTCAATGATACTTTTTCGATTTCCTGGCTGAGGAATGACTACCCTAACTACAGAATGTCTGTCTATGATCGCAATGGTTCCCTGGTGTACGAAGGGAACATCAGCTCACCGGACTGGGATGGCAGCGCGGACCGGGGAATCATTCTGGGAGACGGTAAACTGCCCAACGGCGTGTACTACTACACCATAGATTTTGGGGATGGTGCAACACCACCGGTCCAGGGGGTTGTCTATCTGAACCGATAAGGGGTGGAAAATGTGTGAATATGGATTTGTAAAATTGTGAAACTGTGAAACTGATGTAATAGGCATAAGCTCAAGTTCAAGTATAAGTATAAGTATAAGGGTTTAAGTTGGGAGTTTTGAGTTCGCGTGAGATACAGTTTAGTGCCGAATGTTCACTGTTTACTCCCGATAGCTATCGGGACTGCAAACTGTCCATTGCCCACTGTCAACTGCCAACTGCCCACTAGTTACTGGTCATGGTTTACTGGTTACTGAAACTGGGGTACCTAACCCCACCCCAGTTTAAATTTGGTTGTTGGCGCTGTATTTTAAAAGCAGGAAGAAGAAATATTAATTTGAAAATGTGGCAATTTGAGGATTTGAAGAATTGTAAAACTGTAAAATCGGGGAATTGTAGAATTCGACTATTGGATGATTAGACGAATTCTTGAATTATTTGCTAAATACGTTTAAAAGCCAATATCGTACATCGTATATCCGTCTTGCGCTTTGCACTATACGCTCCAAACAGACCATCAACGGTCAACTATTAACGATCAACTATCCTCGGGAGAACTGTTCCCTGCAAACTGCCCACTGCCCACTGTCCACTGCCCACTGTTTACTGCGCACTGAGCTCATCCGGTGGTTCAGTTTCGGGATCGATTTGCTCGTCCTTATCCATGTTGTCCGCAGGCGATTCTTCGGAGAGTTGCTCTATTTCTGTATTGGCCAACTCTTCGTATTCCTCATCCACCTGATCCAAAATTGTTTTCATTTTCTTCTTATCTTTTATCATCGCCCAGGTCATGATCAGGCTGGTACCAATGATCACAAAAAGCAGTATGCCAGGTTGGAAATTACTGATCTGGGCCTCTGTGGGGATTGCGTAGAAAAGTAGTATGGTTATCAAACCTCTTGGTGCAATAAACAATTGCGGTAGTATATCGCTACCTATAAAGGTGCGGAGGACCACGAAGCGGATCACATAGATTGAGGCAATGATCATTATACTTATTAGTGCCACGCTCACACTGAATAAAGAAGCAATAACTATGGTAAGCCCGAAAATGACAAAAAAGAAGGTCCGAACCACAAAGGCGGTTTCAAGGGTAACAATATGCAATTCGTGGTAGATCCGATGGGCCTTATCGTACTCCAGGAAATGCGCCAGCTTACCTGAAAAGAAAAGCTTCATATTCGCGATTACGAGACCAAAAATGAGTATGATCAATAAGGATGAAAGATGTAGTTGTTTTCCTATAGCGTATAATAAAAGCAGTACGGCCAACAGTAGAAAAAGCTTGGCTTGACTTTTTATTTGTTGAAAGATAAGTATGATCGCATAGCTGGCGATGACCGATATTACGATAGTAAGGAGGATATTCAGCGCAAAACCACCGGCGCTGCTCGCCTCAGAAGGGTTGATCTGCCCCGCCAGGTAGTAAAACATCATAATTCCCATAATGTCCGAAAAAGTGCTTTCGTAAATATGGAATTCCTTCTTTTCAGCTTTCAGGCCACTTACACTAGGGATGATTATGGCACTGGAAAGAATAGAGAGTGGGGTGGCGTACAGCCATGCTGAAGCCATAGGCATTCCCGGAATAAAATTATGTAATACAACAGCAGCGACCCAGGCCGAAGCAATCAGGCCTATAAGGGCAATGGCCATGGATTTCAGGATAGGGACTAGCTTTTCTCTTTTAAGTTCCAGTTCCAACGCAGCTTCAAGAACGATCATAATAAGCCCTATGATCCCAAGGATCTCCAAAGCGGGGAAAAAGTCAACGGATTCGGAGGTCATATACTTCAATACAAACTGCAGTATTACCCCCAGGAATATCAGTAATAGTACCGAAGGAATGTTGGTGCGCTTTGCAATTCCATTAAATAGGAATGAAAGGATCAGGATCACCGAAGCTTCGATGATCAGGTTGTAAGAGGAAAAAATATCCATGAGTATTGGTTTGGTGGTCCGAAGTAAAAGTCCTTATAAAAGTACGAATTAATTGCTTCGAAGCCAGATGCTAATATTTAAGTATCAGGCAGATCTGCCGCAAATAAAAAAGTTGTATATTTGCACCACTGAAAGGATATATAGGTATTCATGAGGGGACAAATTGTCCCCTCTTTTATTACTTGAAATTATGTTGAAGGAAAAGGCCAGAGTACTGTTGGAACAGGCGCTGGCAGAAAACGAATCACTTTTTTTGATCGATTTTTCGGTCTCTTCAGATCATACGATCAAGGTGGTTATCGATGGAGATCAGGGAGTTAGCCTTCAGGATTGCATGGCTGTAAGTAGGGCCATAGAACACAAGCTGGACAGGGAGGAGGAAGACTTCTCATTAGAGGTAACCTCTGCCGGGGCAACCTCCCCTATTATTTTGGCCAGACAGTACAAAAAGAATATCGGTAGAAAACTCAAGGTAATCACCGAAGACCATAATTACGAAGGCAACCTCACCGCAGCCGGGGAGGAATCCATCGTACTGGAATGGAAAACAAGAGAACCTAAACCAGTAGGTAAGGGTAAAGTCACAGTTCAAAAGCGACAGGAAATCTCCATTGCAGACATTAAAGAAGCAAAAGTTGTATTAAAATTTTAATCGATTGGTAAAATGGAAAATATTGCGTTGATCGAATCTTTCTCGGAATTTAAAGATGATAAATTCATAGACAGGGTAACGCTGATGGCTATTTTGGAAGAAGTTTTCCGAAGTGCCTTAAAACGTAAATTTGGTTCTGATGATAACTTTGATATCATTATCAACCCGGATAAGGGTGACCTTGAGATATGGAGGAACAGGGTTGTTGTTGAAGATGGTGAGGTAGAAGATCCGAACGAAGAGATCTCATTGGCCGAAGCCCGTAAGATAGAGCCCGATTTTGAAGTGGGTGAGGACGTATCCGAGGAAGTGAAGTTGGTTGATCTGGGAAGAAGGGCTATCCTGGCCTTGCGTCAGAACCTGATCTCCAAGATCCACGAGCACGACAATACCACCATTTACAAACAATTCAAGGATCTCGAAGGGGAGATCTACACCGCGGAGGTGCATCATATAAGACATAAGGCTATTATATTGCTGGATGATGAAGGGAACGAGATCATCTTGCCGAAAGACAAGCAGATCCCCTCAGACTTTTTTAGAAAAGGTGACAATGTTAGAGGGATCATAGAAAGTGTGGAGTTGAAAGGGAACAAGCCCATGATCATTATGTCAAGGACATCCCCTGTATTCCTGGAGCAATTGTTCTTCCAGGAGATACCCGAGGTCTTTGACGGTTTGATCACCATTAAAAAAGCGGTTCGTATCCCTGGTGAAAAAGCGAAGGTGGCTGTGGATTCATATGACGATCGAATCGACCCGGTAGGAGCTTGTGTGGGAATGAAAGGTTCCCGGATACACGGTATCGTACGCGAACTGGGTAATGAGAATATTGATGTGATCAATTGGACCAACAATCCGCAGCTTATGGTAACCCGGGCTCTTAGTCCAGCGAGGGTTTCCTCGGTAAAGCTGAACGATGAGAAAATGACCGCTCAGGTGTACTTAAAGCCGGAGGAAGTTTCCAAGGCAATAGGCCGGGGTGGACATAATATCCGACTTGCAGGTCAGCTTACAGGATATGAGATCGATGTGTTCAGGGAAGGTGTGGAAGAAGATGTGGAGCTTACAGAGTTTTCTGATGAAATAGACAGCTGGATCATCGATGAATTAAAGAAAATTGGAATGGATACGGCCAGAAGTGTTTTGGAACAAGACGTTAACGACCTGGTAAAAAGAACCGATCTCGAAGAGGAGACTATTTTGGAGGTTGTTCGTATCCTAAAAGAGGAGTTTGAAGATTAAGCTATATATTAGCAACGTATTTAATATACAATAGGAATACAGATTTATGGCAGATAATGCAACCATAAGGCTTAATAAGGTCTTAAGAGAACTTAATATTTCGCTGGATAGGGCGGTAGACTTCCTGGCCTCCAAGGGTCATAAGGTAGAGGCACGCCCTACTACGAAGATCTCTAACGAGGTCTACCAGGTTCTCTTGGACGAGTTCCAGACGGACATGAGCAAGAAAGTTGCATCACAGGAAGTCGGGGAAGAAAAGCGCAAGGAAAAAGAGGCGCTTCGTATACAGCTGGAGCAAGAGCAGGAGGAGAAAAGAATTGCCAGGGAACAACGGGCTGCAGCCAAAGAAGTAGTCAAGGCCAAGGCAGAGCTCTCCGGTCCTAAGCAAGTGGGTAAGATTGATCTGGCCCCCAAGAAAGTTGAGGAACCCAAGGTTGAGGAAAAGCCGGAACCTGAAGCAGCTCCTGTAGAAAAGAAGGTGGCTAAGGCAGCTACGCCTGAGGTTCGCGAAGAGCCTAAATCCATTGAAACTCAGTACCAGAAGCTTTCAGGGCCAAAGATCATGGGAGATAAGATAGATCTCTCCAAGTTCGATAAACCCAAGAAGAAAAAAGAGGCCCCTAAGCAGGAAGAATCCACGGACAGAAGGAAAAAGAGAAAGCGGATCGTTAGCAGTAACGGTGCCCAGGCTGGTGGCCGTGGAAGAACAGCAGGAAAGAAGAATCAACGATTCTCTTCTACTCCTAAGGTAGAACCTACGGAAGAAGAAGTTCAAAAGCAGGTACGGGAGACCCTGGAGAAACTTCAGGGTAAATCCAAGAAAGGAAAAGGGGCAAAATATCGTCGCGATAAGCGAGACCAGCACAGGCAACAGACCGAAAAGGATCTGGAGCAGCAGGAACTGGAAAGCAAGATCCTCAAAGTGACGGAATTCGTTACAGCGGGAGAGGTTGCGGCCATGATGGATGTACCCACCACGGATATCATCTCGGCTTGTATGTCGCTGGGTATCATGGTAACCATGAACCAGCGCCTTGATGCAGAGACCCTTTCTATTGTAGCTGAAGAATTCGGATACGAAGTAGAGTTCGTTACCGCTGAGATAGAGGATGCCATAGAAGAAGAAGCAGATGCTCCGGAAGATCTTAAGCCAAGAGCACCAATCGTGACGGTCATGGGACATGTGGATCACGGTAAGACCTCCTTGCTGGATTATATCAGGGAGGAAAATGTGATCGCCGGAGAAAGTGGTGGTATCACCCAGCACATCGGCGCCTATGGTGTTATGTTGGATGGAGGACAAAAGATCACCTTTTTGGATACCCCGGGTCACGAGGCGTTTACAGCTATGCGTGCAAGAGGAGCCCAGGTAACCGATATCGCCATCATTGTGATCGCTGCGGACGATGACATCATGCCACAGACCAAGGAGGCAATAAGTCATGCCCAGGCGGCAGGTGTACCCATAGTGTTCGCGATCAATAAAATAGACCGTCCAACAGCAAACCCGGACAAGATCAAGGAAGGTTTGGCCAATATGAACCTGCTGGTAGAAGATTGGGGAGGTAAGATCCAGTCTCACGACATATCGGCAAAAACCGGTGAAGGGGTAAACGAGCTATTGGAAAAAGTACTGCTTGAAGCCGAATTACTGGAGCTAAAAGCAAATCCTGAAAAACTGGCAAACGGTACGGTAGTAGAAGCCTTCCTGGACAAAGGAAGGGGATATGTATCTACTATATTGGTACAGGCAGGGACCCTGAATATCGGGGATTATGTACTAGCCGGTACCTGTAGCGGAAAAGTTAAGGCCATGCAGGATGAGCGTGGTAAGCCACTTAAAGTGGCAGGTCCCTCCACACCTATATCCATACTCGGGCTGGACGGAGCGCCACAGGCAGGAGATAAGTTCAATGTTCTTGAGGACGAGCGGGAAGCGAAACAGATCGCAGCCAAAAGAAGCCAGTTGCTTAGAGAACAAACTGTCAGAACCCAGCGGCATATTACCCTGGATGAGATCGGCAGGCGAATTGCCCTGGGCGACTTTAAAGAGCTCAACATTATCCTGAAAGGAGATGTGGACGGTTCTGTAGAGGCCCTGACGGATTCCTTCCAGAAATTATCTACGGATGAGATCCAGGTAAACATCATACACAAAGGTGTTGGAGCTATAACCGAATCTGATGTACTCCTTGCCTCCGCTTCCGATGCGATCGTTATCGGGTTTAACGTAAGACCTATGGGTAACGCCCGGGATATTGCTGATAAGGAAGAAATTGACATCAGGATGTACTCCATTATTTACGATGCGATCAACGACCTGAAAGATGCGATGGAGGGAATGCTTTCCCCGGAGATGAAAGAAGAGATTACGGGAACTGCAGAGATCCGCGAAACCTTCAAGATCTCCAAGATCGGTACAATTGCCGGTTGTATGGTGACCAGCGGGAAGATCTTCAGAAATTCAAGCATCCGTCTCATTCGGGATGGGGTGGTGATCTTTACCGGAGAACTGGCTTCCTTAAAGCGATTTAAGGACGATGTGAAGGAAGTATCCAAGGGGTACGACTGTGGATTGCAGATCAAAAACTACAATGATATCAAGGAAAATGATATTGTGGAGGCCTTCCAGGAAGTAGCAGTTAAAAAGACCCTATAGTTCAAGGGCAATCAAGAGAAATCAAGACTTTTCAGAAGATAGAAAGGCGAGGTCTTATCAAGGCTTCGCCTTAGTTTTTCTTGTCGGGTTTTAGAAGTAAGGCAGCGGGATATTTTTCCCGAACTTCCAGGAATTTACGCTCCGCTTCAAGCTTGGTCTTAAACTTCCCGATCTGCACTCTGTAGGTAGGAGAATCGAATACGATTTTGGAACTCCAATTAGGGAAATCCACGTCCACTTCAGATTTCAATTCTTCAGCAGTATTGTAGGTGCCAAAACCAACCTGGATGGTGTAAAAATTGTCCGTGGAATTCACAGATCTATAGAGTTCTACCAACTGGGATATTTTCTGGTCCTGCTCAATAATAACAGTGCCTTTCTGGGCAGTCACCGCTACACAAAAGCACATGGCTATTAGAGGGAGAATTATTGATTTCATTACTTCTTTAACGTTCATTTTTTCAGGCTATTGCAAATGTAATTTTTTGGCGAGTAAATACGGGCTTTTTCACTTTATTTAGAATTGATATAAATTAGAAATTATCAAACCCTTAACATTTACAAAATAAAGTCTATGTCGTATTTTTGTCGTCAATTTGTGCGCCGATAAATTACCTTTATCACCCTATTCTAACCGTAATTATCGTGCCAAGATTTCGATAGAAATATTTTGAATATGAAAAAGGTTCCGTACCGCCATCGAATTTCTAAAATTTTTGAATTAAGTTTAGTAGTTTTCCTACTCCTTTCCACCCCACTTATCGCACAAGAAGACGCTGCTCCTCAGGAGGCTGAGGCTGTTGCTGATGCCGGTGCTGCAGCGGGGGGAGATGTGGCAAAAGGAAAACAACTGTTCAATCAGAATTGCGCTGCTTGTCACGCGCTGAACAGAAAGATGACCGGTCCGGCTCTGGCCAATGTGGAGACACGCCTGGCAGAGGAAGAGGGTCTTGACAAAGAATGGCTCTATGCCTGGATCAAGAACAGTGCCGGAATGATAGCGTCCGGGGATGCGTACGCTAACAAGATCTACGCGGAATACAACCAGGCTGCGATGACAGCCTTTCCAACACTTTCCAATCAGGATATTGATGATATTCTGGCATATACTGCGGCACCTCCACCTGCTCCTGTTACTCCGGCGGGTACAGCAGCGGCTACAGGTGCGCCAGCGGAATCTTCAGGAATTTCGAATGAGCTTATTCTCGGTGCCCTGGCAGTAGTTTTTGGTTTGCTGGTAATCATGCTCTTCCTGGTCAATAAAACACTTCGCAGGATCGCTGAGGCTAATGGCGTTGATCTCGAAAGAGAAAAAGCCGAAAAGGGCATGCCAATCTGGAAGGCTTTCGCCAAAAACCAATTCCTGGTTTTGGTGACTTCCATATTCCTCATTCTGGCTGCGGGATACTACGCATATGGATGGATGATGCAAATTGGTGTGGATCAGGGTTACGCCCCTATCCAACCCATCCACTACTCGCATAAAATTCACGCTGGTGATAACAAGATCGAGTGTAAGTATTGCCACTCATCTGCGCGTGTTTCAAAGCATTCCGGTATCCCATCGCTGAATGTTTGTATGAACTGTCACAAATCCATTTACGAGTACAAAGGGAATCCGGAAGGACCCAGCGCAGAGGATATTGCAAACGGTTATACCAACGAATTCTACACCGGGGAGATCAAAAAACTTTACAAGGCTGTCGGATGGGATGAAGAGAACCAGCGCTACACTGGAGACTCAGAGCCCGTAGAATGGGTAAGGATACACAACCTGCCTGATTTTGCCTACTTCAATCACTCACAGCACGTCACTGTGGCTGGTGTGGAATGTCAGACCTGTCATGGTCCTGTTGAAGAGATGGAGATTATGTATCAGTACTCTCCACTGACCATGGGATGGTGTATAGACTGTCACAGAGAAACCAACGTCAACGTAGCTGACAATGCTTACTACGAAAAGATACATGCGGAACTGTCCAAAAAATATGGGGTCGAGCAATTGACGGCGGCTCAAATGGGTGGTTTGGAATGCGGTAAGTGTCACTATTAATACAAGCTAATATTCAGATATAACGTATGGCATCAAACAAAAAATACTGGAAGAGTGAAGCGGAGCTAAATCCGAACGATTCCATTGTTGAGACGCTAAGACAGAATGAGTTTCCGGAGGAAATTCCTGTAGACGATTTCCTTGGTGATAAGGAAAACCTCTCTTCAGGTAATACCAACAGAAGGGACTTTTTAAAATACGTAGGTTTTAGCACCGCGGCGGCTTCTCTGGCTGCTTGTGAGGGTCCGGTACGTAAGTCCATTCCCTATGTGGTAAAACCTGAGCAGATCATTCCCGGAGTAGCCAATTACTACGCCACCACAATTGCGGATGGATTTGATTTTGCCAGTATCCTGATCAAGACCCGAGAAGGACGACCGATAAAAGTTGAGAACAATACAGATGCCAAGGTCGGGGGAAGTGCTAATGCCCGGGTTCAGGCTTCTGTGCTTTCTCTTTATGACAGCACAAGAATTCAAGGGCCGCTGGCCAATGGAGAGCCGGTGGAATGGAATGTGCTGGATGCAGCCGCGAAAGCAAAACTAGGTTCGCTAAACGGATCGGGTAAACAAATCGTGCTGCTTACACAAACCTATGCCAGCCCATCTACGGATCGTCTGATTGGTGAATTCGGCGCTGCCTTCGGTGGTATAAAGCACGTTACCTATGATGCCATTTCCGAAGATGCTGCCCTTTCAGCTTTTGAGGCGAGGTACGGAGAACGCGCTTTGCCAAATTACGATCTTTCCAAGGCAGATGTAATCGTTTCCTTTGCAGCTGATTTCCTTGCAGACTGGCAGGGTGGAGGCTTTGATGTGGGATACTCCAAAGGCAGGGTTCCTAAAAATGGAAAGATGTCCAGGCATATTCAATTAGAGGCTAATATGTCTCTTACCGGGGCCAATGCCGATAAAAGAATACCTCTTAAACCCAGCGAGCAGAAAAAAGCGCTTGCTGCCTTGTTCGGAAAACTAAATAACAGTAATGTCTCCGTAGACCTGGGAGATGGATTGAGCCAGGCGATCGATGGAATTGCCGCCGCGATCCGCAAAGCGGGTAATAAAGCTGTAGTGCTTACCGGCCTGGATGATGTAAATGCGCAGGCAGTGGCCCTGGCAATAAACGAAATGTTGGGTAGCGAAGCTTTTGAGCCCACATCTCCACGTTATACCAGACAGGGTAATAACGCTGAGGTAAACCAGTTGATCTCAGATATGAAATCCGGGAGAGTTGGGGCTCTGATCATGGATGGGGTTAACCCAATGTACACTTTGCCCAATGCAGCTGATTTCAAAGAGGGAATTGAAAATGTAGATCTTTCCATTGCGTTCTCTACGAACTGGAACGATACCACTGCTGTGGCTACCTATACTGCAGCAGCCAATCATTTCCTGGAGTCATGGGGAGATGCGCAATTTCAAAAAGGACATTATAGCCTGATGCAGCCTACCATCAAGGAGTTGTTTGATACCCGACAGTTTCAAGCGGCGCTACTGACCTGGATGGGGAATGACAAAAGCTATTACGAGTATATCAAAGAGACCTGGAGTACCTTTATTTTAGGTGGATCTGATTGGAATCAGGCCTTGCACGACGGAGTGTTTGTTCCATCCTCAGATACTATGGAAGAAGGTGCTGATGACCCTGTGGCGGTTGCTGCAGCTCAAACGGATAAAGAAGAAGATGGAGATGAGACCGCAGCCGAAGCTGATGTTACTTCGGTATCCAATGCGGTGAGAAGCCTTGCATCTTCCAGTAGCGAAGGAATAGAGCTCACCTTGTACTCCAAGGTGGGAATGGGTGACGGGCAGCAGTCGGGCAACCCATGGTTGCAGGAATTCCCTGATCCGATCAGCCGGGTTTCCTGGGATAACTACGTTTCCGTTTCCAAACAGGATGCAGCCAGTTTAGGTTTGATCAATAAGAATGTAGCCAACGGTGGTTTAGACGGCAGTTATGCCAAGCTTACCGTTAACGGCGTAAGTATAGATAAGGTGCCGGTGATCATTCAGCCGGGCCAGGCTTTGGGTACGGTTGGTTTGTCCTTTGGTTATGGAAAGACCACTGGAATGAAAGAAGAGATGCAGGTGGGTGTAAACGCCTATCCTCTGTATCAGAATTTCTCTTCCACTCAAAGTGTTCAGATAGAAAAGAGTTCGGGAAATCACGAGTTCGCCTGTGTACAGTTACACAAAACGCTCATGGGTAGGGGTGATATCATCAAGGAAACCACCCTGGAGATATTCAATACCAAAGATCACGCGGAATGGAATAAGGTACCGGTAGTCTCCCTGGACCACCAGGAAGTTCCGGCAACTACGGTGGATCTATGGGAAGGATTTGACCGCTCTATCGGGCACCATTTCAATATGTCTATAGACCTCAACGCCTGTACGGGATGTGGGGCCTGTGTTATTGCCTGCCACGCCGAGAACAACGTTCCTGTGGTAGGGAAACAAGAAGTGAGGCTGTCCAGGGATATGCACTGGCTCAGAATAGACCGCTACTATTCTTCCGAAGATACTTTTGAAGGGGATAACGAAAAGAAAGATGGACTTTCAGGGGCCTTTGGTTCTAAAGCAGGCTTCGAGGAAATGGAGGATCCGTCTGCAAATCCACAGGTAGCTTTTCAACCTGTAATGTGCCAGCATTGTAACCACGCACCTTGTGAAACCGTATGTCCGGTTGCCGCGACTTCGCACAGTCGCCAGGGTCAGAACCACATGGCCTACAACCGCTGTGTAGGTACGCGTTATTGTGCAAACAACTGTCCTTACAAAGTAAGGCGCTTTAACTGGTTCCTGTACAACAATAACGAGGAGTTTGATTTCTATATGAACAACGACCTGGGTAAAATGGTGATCAACCCGGATGTAAACGTTCGCTCACGAGGTGTCATGGAGAAGTGCTCCATGTGTATTCAGATGACTCAGAAGACCATTTTGGATGCGAAAAGAGAAGGAAGAACCATAAAGGATGGCGAATTCCAGACGGCTTGTTCAAGTGCATGTAGCACGGGAGCCATTGTCTTTGGAGATATCAATGACGAGGAAAGCCAGGTATCCGAACTGAAAGAGAGCGATCGAATGTATCACCTTCTGGAAAGCGTAGGGACAAAACCCAATGTTTTCTATCACGTGAAAGTTAGAAACACAGACGAAGCTTAATCAAGAATAAAGAACGTATCAATACAATAGTTTATGGCGTCGCATTACGAAGCACCAATACGAAAACCCTTAGTACTAGGAGATAAAGGCTACCATGAGGTATCGGTAGACATTGCAGCTCCCGTAGAAGGAAGGGCTAACAAGCAGTGGTGGATTGTCTTCTCCATTGCCCTTGCCGCTTTTCTTTGGGGGGTTGGTTGTATAGTCTACACCATATCCACAGGTATAGGAACCTGGGGATTGAATAAGACAGTAGGATGGGCCTGGGATATCACCAACTTTGTTTGGTGGGTAGGTATCGGGCACGCCGGTACGCTTATCTCCGCGGTACTTTTGCTTTTCAGGCAGAAATGGAGAATGGCGATTAACCGGTCTGCAGAAGCTATGACCATCTTTTCGGTTATTCAGGCCGGACTCTTCCCTATCATTCACATGGGAAGACCCTGGTTGGGGTATTGGGTACTCCCCATTCCAAACCAGTTCGGTTCCCTCTGGGTAAACTTCAATTCTCCCTTGCTTTGGGACGTTTTCGCGATCTCCACTTATCTCTCTGTTTCCCTGGTATTCTGGTGGACAGGACTGCTGCCGGATTTCGCGATGATCAGGGACAGGGCCGTTAAGCCCTTCCAGAAGAAAATTTACAGCCTGGTTAGTTTCGGTTGGTCAGGTAGGGCCAAGGACTGGCAGCGCTTTGAGGAAGTTTCCCTGGTTTTGGCCGGATTGGCAACACCTCTGGTACTTTCGGTACATACCATCGTATCTTTTGACTTCGCGACATCGGTAATCCCGGGATGGCACACCACCATATTCCCACCTTACTTTGTTGCGGGCGCGATATTTTCTGGTTTCGCAATGGTACAAACCCTCCTGATCATCATGAGGAAGGTCTGTAACCTGGAAGCCTATATTACGGTACAGCACATAGAGTTGATGAACATCATTATTATGATTACCGGTTCCATAGTAGGTTGTGCCTATATCACCGAGCTGTTCATCGCCTGGTATTCCGGAGTGGAATATGAGCAATACGCCTTCCTGAATCGTGCGACCGGACCTTACTGGTGGTCTTATCTGTTGATGATGACCTGTAACGTGGTATCCCCACAGGTGATGTGGTTTAAAAAAGTACGTACCAGTATATTGGTTTCATTCATTATTTCCATAGTTGTGAATGTAGGAATGTGGTTTGAGCGTTTCGTGATCATCGTAACCTCGCTGCACAGGGATTATTTGCCATCTTCCTGGACCATGTTCTCTCCAACTTTTGTAGATATCGGGATCTTTATTGGTACCATTGGATTCTTCTTTGTACTCTTCCTCTTGTATTCAAGGACCTTCCCGGTTATTGCTCAGGCAGAGGTAAAATCCATACTAAAGTCATCCGGAGAGCGATACAAATTGCTTCGGGATGCCGGAAAGCCGCTTTATACCATTAACAAGAATGGCACAGTAAGAGAAACCATGGTGGAGGAAGAAGAAGCTGTTGAAGAAGAAGCAGTACCCGCAGGGGCGGCTCCGGCGATGAGCCTGATCAGTGCCCTTGGTAGTTTTGATACAAACAGGGATACCCCGGACGATCTGAAAAAGGTTAAGGGGATAGGCCCAATGATGGAAAAAGCACTAAACAAATTGGGAATTTTTAGCTTCCTGCAGGTGAGCAAAATGACCAAGACAGAATACGACCTATTGGATAACCTGACAGGGGAATTCCCCGGAAGAGCTCAGCGGGATGACTGGGCCGGACAGGCGAGAATGTTTTTAAACAAAGATAAGTAGAGACATGGCATCGACAGTTATACACGCCTATTACGATGACGACGATGTGCTAATGCATGCCGTTAAAAAAGTAAAAGCTGCAAAACACCATATAGAAGAAGTGTATTGTCCTTTTCCGGTTCACGGACTGGACAAGGCCATGGGGCTGGCGCCAACGCGGATTGCCATTACCTCTTTTATGTACGGATGTCTTGGGTTGACCGTTGCCATCGTCATGATGAACTACATCATGATAGCGGATTGGCCTCAGGACATCGGAGGTAAGCCAAGTTTCAGCTATATGGAAAATATGCCGGCTTTTGTTCCGATAATGTTTGAGATGACCGTGTTTTTCGCAGCTCACCTCATGGTGATCACCTTTTACCTCAGAAGTAGACTATGGCCTTTCAAGAAATCAGAGAATCCGGATCCTAAGACTACAGACGACCAATTTGTGATGGAGATCGAAGTGCACGACAATGAAGCGGAGCTAAAAGAACTTCTGCTGGATACAGGTGCCGTTGAACTGAATATTATCAAAAACAGCCACTAGGAATGAGATATATTGTAAAATTAAGCCTGGTTTTTGGAGCACTTATTGCCCTTGCTGCCTGTGCGGACAGCAACCGCCCAAATTATCAGTATATGCCCAATATGTATGAGCCTGTTGGCTACGAGACCTATGGCGAAATGCAGTTTCATCCGGGAGGAATTGAGGCTCTTGAACCGGCAGATAATACCATCCCGAGAGGATGGGTACCCTACAAGTTTGCTAACGATCTGGAAGGCAAAGACCTGGCAAGACTGGAACCAAGCCCATTGGATTCTTTGCAAACAGAGGCTAATCTGGCCAAAGGCAAGGAACTTTATGGCATCTACTGTGCCATCTGCCACGGAAACCAGGGAAAGGGCCAGGGTACTTTGGTGAAAAGAGAAAAGATACTTGGTGTTCCCAGCTATGACGATGTTGCGCGAAATATAACAGTAGGAAGCACCTATCACGTGATTTATTACGGTTTGAACTCCATGGGTTCGTATGCTGGTCAACTCGACTATACTGAACGTTGGCAGGTTTCCGAATACGTGATGAAACTCAAACAAGACTTAACTAAATAGATACCGTTTAGAATATGTACACATTTTCAAACCGACTAAGGATAGGGTCTTTCATCCTGATGGCCCTGGGAATACTGGGGATAGGCATCGGCTTTGTTAACGCCCCTGGCACGGTTGAAGAAGCAAAAGCTATTGTAGCTGCTGCTCACGATGACGGGCATGGTGGTGCTCACGGAGAAGACACCACACACGCAATGACCGAGGAACAAGGAGCCGCTGCGGCTCACGGTGAAGGTCATGATGCCGCCCATGATGAGCATGTACTTCACCAACTGCAAAACCGTCCCTGGGCGGCCGTTTATGTTGCTGCCTTCTTTTTCTTTATGATCGCTTTGGGCGTGTTGGCTTTTTATGCGGTACAACGTGCGGCTCAGGCGGGATGGTCTCCCTTGTTATTCCGTGTTATGGAGGGAATAACCGCCTATTTGGTGCCTGGAGGTATCATCGTTTTTGTGATACTCGTGCTTTCTGTGATGCACATGAATCATATGTTCACCTGGATGGATGCGGATGTTGTGGCCCACGACGAATTACTACAAAATAAATCAGGTTATCTGAATCCTGTTTTCTTCCTCATCAGAGCTGCTTTGTTCCTGGGAGGATGGATATTTTATCGTCAGTATTCCAGAAAGCTTTCGCTGGCTCAGGACGAGTCTGATGACAACTCAAACTTTAAAAAGAATTTCAGGTGGTCTGCCGGATTCCTGGTGTTCTATCTCGTAACCGAATCCATGATGTCATGGGATTGGATCATGAGCGTAGATCCACACTGGTTCAGTACGCTTTTTGGCTGGTATGTATTTGCCAGTATGTTCGTGTCTGGTATCACGGTTATAGCCATGATCACCATTTATCTGAAATCCAAAGGTTACCTGCCCGATGTAAATGACAGCCATATTCACGATCTGGCCAAGTTCATGTTCGCCATTAGTATTTTCTGGACTTACCTGTGGTTCGGACAGTTTATGCTTATTTGGTATGCAAACATTCCGGAAGAGGTAACATATTTTGTAACCAGGATCGAGGATTACAAATTGCCTTTCTTCGGGATGCTCGCGATGAACTTTATTTTCCCACTTCTGCTTTTGATGAATAGTGATTACAAGCGTGTTAACTGGTTTGTAGTAATGACGGGAATCGTGATCCTTTGCGGACATTATTTGGATGTATTTAATATGATCATGCCCGCAACAGTTGGGGATCAGTGGTATATTGGATTACCGGAAATCGGTTCTATACTTTTCTTTAGCGGACTGTTCATTTTCATAGTCTTTAGAGAACTGACCCTGGCACCATTGCAACCGAAGCGAAACCCCTTTATTGAAGAAAGTAGGCAATTTCATTATTAATAAGTAAAAAGTTTAATATCAGCTTTACGAGATGACTGTATTATTGACCATAACTGTTTTAGTCCTAGTGGCGATTGCAATTTGGCAGATGACCAAAATGTTCGAATTGTCACAGTTAAAAACAGCGCAAACGGAAATAGCAAACGATACGGATAACAAGTACAATGGCTATCTGATGTTCGCTTTTCTGATCTTTATCTACGGGATCACTATTTTTAGTTTTTGGAAATACGGAAAAGTACTGCTTCCGGAGGCGGCCTCAGCCCATGGCGGGGATTATGATTACCTGATGCTGATCTCGTTTGTGATTATCTTCTTCGTGCAGACCCTTACCCAGGCGTTACTTCATTATTACGCTTATAAGTACAGGGGAGAAAAAGGTAAAAAAGCGCTTTTCTTTGCCGACAATGATAGGCTGGAATTCATTTGGACAATTATTCCGGTTATCGTACTTGCCGGTCTTATCCTTTGGGGTCTGTATACCTGGACGAATATCATGGATGTCAATGATGAAGACGATCCCCTTATCGTAGAACTATACGCCCAACAATTCAACTGGACCGCCCGTTACGGTGGGGAAGACAATGTACTTGGACTGGCGAACGTACGGATGATAGATATTAACAGGGCGAATGTTCTTGGATTGGATGAATCTGACCCGAACGCTTCGGATGACGTGATTGTAAAGGAACTTCACCTGCCTGTTGGTCGCAAGGTTAACTTTAAATTCCGCTCTCAGGATGTGCTGCACTCAGCTTATATGCCGCACTTCAGGGCACAGATGAACTGTGTACCCGGTATGACAACGGAGTTTTCATTTACCCCCACTATAACAACAGAACAAATGAGGCTGAACCCTGATGTGGTAGACAAGGTGAAGCGGACGAATAAAATAAGGGCGGAAAGAGCCGCGAACGGTGAACCCAACTCCGATCCATGGGAGTTTGACTATGTATTACTGTGTAATAAGATCTGTGGTAAATCGCATTACAATATGCAGATGAAGATCATCGTAGAGACCGAAGAGGAATACAATGCATGGATGGAAAGTCAGCAGACTTTTAGCCAAACCATGGCACCTGCTGAATAATAAAATGGCTATAAAAAGAAAAATAATAAATTAAAGAAAGGATTATGTCTACAATTGCAGAGGCACAAGTGGCGCATCACGCGGATGATCACGCAGACGACCACGATCATCACCACCACAAGGAAACCTTTATTACGAAATACATCTTCAGCCAGGATCATAAAATGATCTCAAAGCAGTACCTGATTACCGGTCTGATCATGGGCTTCATAGGTATAGCCATGTCCCTGTTGTTCCGGATGCAGTTGGCCTGGCCTGGAGAATCCTTCCCGATTTTTGAGGCGGTTTTAGGAAGATGGGCGCCAGATGGGGTTATGGATGCGGATGTTTATCTGGCATTGGTAACCATACACGGTACTATCATGGTATTCTTTGTATTGACAGCAGGTTTGTCTGGTACATTTAGTAACCTCCTGATACCATTGCAGATCGGAGCTCGCGATATGGCTTCTGGCTTCTTGAATATGTTATCCTATTGGATGTTCTTCCTTTCAAGTGTGATCATGGTAATTTCCCTCTTCGTTGAGGCAGGGCCTGCTGCCGCGGGTTGGACCATATACCCTCCGCTCAGTGCCTTACCTATGGCGCAGCCGGGTTCCGGTATGGGGATGACACTCTGGCTGGTATCCATGGCGGTATTTATTGCCTCCTCCTTATTGGGATCACTAAACTATATAGTAACGGTAATCAACCTGAGGACCAAAGGAATGTCTATGACCAGATTACCGCTTACTATCTGGGCTTTCCTGGTTACCGCGATAATCGGGGTTATTTCTTTCCCGGTACTTCTTTCCGCTGCCTTGTTGCTGATCATGGACAGAAGTTTTGGTACCTCTTTCTTCTTATCGGATATATTTATCCAGGGAGAGGTATTGCACTACCAGGGTGGTTCTCCGGTACTTTTTGAACACCTGTTCTGGTTCTTAGGACACCCCGAGGTATATATCGTTATTTTACCTGCAATGGGGATGGTATCTGAGGTGATGTCAGTAAACGCGCGGAAACCAATCTTTGGTTACCGGGCGATGATAGCCTCCATCCTGGCGATTGCATTTCTGTCTACCATAGTATGGGGTCACCATATGTTTATTTCCGGGATGAATCCTTTCCTGGGCTCAGTATTTACATTTACAACTTTGCTGATCGCGATCCCATCTGCGGTTAAAGCTTTCAACTGGATTACGACGCTTTGGAAAGGGAACCTGCAACTCAATGCCGGCATGCTCTTTTCCATTGGTATGGTTTCTACCTTCATTACCGGAGGATTGACGGGAATCATACTTGGAGATAGTACGCTGGATATTAACGTTCACGATACTTATTTCGTAGTGGCACACTTCCACCTTGTTATGGGTATCTCCGCCTTGTATGGTCTATTCGCGGGAGTCTACCACTGGTTCCCTAAAATGTTCCAGGGCAGAATGATGAATAAGAATCTGAGTTATATCCACTTCTGGGTGACGGCGGTAGGATCCTATGGAATATTTTTCCCAATGCACTTTGTCGGGATGGCGGGTGTACCTCGTAGATATTATGAAAATACGGCATTCCCAATGTTCGATGAACTTACGGATGTTCAGGTGCTGATGACTGTCTTTGCATTGATCACAGCAGCGGCCCAATTGGTTTTCGCCTATAACTTTGTACGTAGCATATTCTACGGCAAACGAGGACCTCAGAACCCATGGAACGCTACTACCCTGGAATGGACGGCGCCACAGGAACACTTCCACGGAAACTGGGCTGGTGCCATCCCGCACGTACATCGCTGGCCTTACGACTACAGTAAGACCTATGAAAATGGGGAATACATCATTGAAGGTCAGGATTTCGTGCCTCAAACCCTTCCGCTACAGGAAGATGAGGAAGAATTGCACCATTAAGGTCGCTCTCAAAACATATAAAATGGCCCATCTTTTGATGGGCTTTTTTTATAGGCGGAATTTAGTGACATTTATTTTTCCATTGTGTCTTATATTTAGGTACAGCTTTTTCCGTTATAGATCTAAACACCAGACTTATGAAAATGAAATGTATAACTCTAGCAATGCTCATAATGGGGTTGACCCTGGTTAATGCCCAACGCAAGCCCAAGATCAAAGGAAACCGTAGCGTTATTGAAGTACAGGAGGCATTACCACCCTTTAACGCCATTGAACTTGAAGACGACCTTGAAGTAGACCTGCAGAAGTCTACTGCGCCTGGTTACCTTATTACCGCGGACGATAACCTTATTGATATTCTAAAGTTCAAAGTGGAAGACGGTACACTGATCATCAGTTCTTTTTATAAGGTTACCTCAAAGAAAAAGCTTGAAATTACCATTCAATACACAGAATTGAGTGGAATAACCCTTAAAGAAGGTATACTGCGTAATGAGGATATGTTGTCTACGGAAGACCTTTTCATCAATACCTATGGCGCGTCCAGGCTACAACTAAATGCCAGTGCAATAGTTACCCATCTCAATATGGAGGGAATAAGTTCGGCTGATCTTAACCTGGACACTGACTCCCTAAATGTTGTGCTAAAAGATCGCGTAGATGCCAGCATTTATGTGGTAGGCGAGAAGAACCGGCTCGAGATGCATAAGAATGCCTCTGCCCGTATGGAAGGGACTATGGATACCCTGGACCTGAAATTATACGAAAGCTCCAACTTTAAGGGAAAGTCTTATGAAGCCGCAGTGGTTCACGCAAGTTTGGAAGAAACATCCAGTGCCCGAATTTACGCTTATAAGAACCTGGAACTCTCTGCCAAGGGCTCTCCAAAGGTTTATCTCTACGGAGACCCTAAAATATCCATCAACGAATTCCTGGATACCGCGGAACTGTACAAACGGAACGATTAATTCGCGATTGGAGCCGTAAGACATGATTGCGGTATACCAAAACCGTCAACCAGGGATTCAATATGTGGTCTGAGCTCCGTACAAAGCCTTTCTACACGCTGTCTGATCGCTTTGGATTTTGTGCTGCCTAAATACCCCTGTTCCAGGTACCAGCTGGCATCCGTTCTGATCTCGTGCAATGCGTATAGCGTTCCCAACTTTTGGAACAACAAGCGGTATTTTTCATCTTCCATTCCCCTGCTGTATTCTACAAAGTGCTCGTACGCCAGTTGACAACTATAGGCCTTTCCCAGGGCCAGCAGATGAGTTTGTACCTTAAGAAAAGCCTGGTATGAGGGCATTCCTCTTTTGATATAATCCCGTATACGCATGGCAAGGGTATAGGTTAGCCTTTTGGTGCGGTAGTTAAAGGCGTGCTGATGAAATTCCGGATTATACAGGTGCTCCTTGTCTACCTTATTGGTATAAACCGGATTGATGGCAGCGAGCTTTGCACCGATCTGAGACCCCAGAAGTTTCAGAACAGATGCGAAACCGGCGCTGTTGAATTCTGCCTTGAAATCAGACAGCACACCTTTGGCGGCAAGCTGCATCAGTACCGTATTGTCTCCCTCGAACGTCGTAAATATATCTGTATCCCCCTTAATATCCGGAATACGGTTTTCTATGAGGTAACCTTTGCCACCGCAGGCTTCCCTGCACTCCTGTATGGTTTCCGTTGCAAACCAGGTCACTACCGCTTTGAGGCCCGCTACCTGTGTCTCTATCTTACGCATATCGGAATTTCCCTCATCACTGTACTCTTTCATGAGCCTGGCGAGGGAGATATGATATACGTATGACTTGGCAACCGCAGGGGTAAGCCTGAGCTGATGACTCGGGTAGTCCATGATCAGATCTTCCTGCACCTTTACATTGTCATTGAACTGCCTCCGCCTCAGTCCGTATTTTACGGCTATGGCCAATGCCATTTTCGCACCGCTCAACGCTCCTTTGGCAACACATATCCTACCACCTACCAACGTCCCCAGCATCGTAAAAAACCGTTTGTTCGGGTTCTTGATACTGGAGTAATATGTTCCCTCGTCAGTGATTTCCCCATATTTATTGAGCAGGTTTTCCCTTGGGACCCTAACCTGTCTAAACCAGATTTTTCCATTGTCCACACCGTTAAGACCAAGTTTGTATCCGTTGTCCTCAATGGTGATACCTTCCAGTACCTGATGGGATTGATCTCTTAAAGGAACCAGGACCGCATGCACACCTTCGTTCTTTCCATTGACGATCAGTTGGGCAAATACCGTAGCCATACTGGCGTGTAGTGCGTTACCGATATACTCCTTGTTGTCATTCTTTCCGGGGGTGTTTATTACGATGGTATCTGTCTCCTGCTCGTAAGTGGCTGTGGTCTTTACGCCGCGGACATTGGAACCGTGACCGGTCTCTGTCATGGCAAAACAGCCGAGTAATTCACCCTTTGCGGTCTGGGCCAGATAGCGGTCATGATGCAGTCTGGTACCCAGCTTTTGGATACTTCCGCCGAACAGGCCGAATTGTACCCCGAATTTTACGGCCAGGCTGCCATCTGCAAACATCAGGTTCTCAAAAATCGCGGCATAGGTGTTTATATCGCCTATACCTCCGTATTCCCTGGGGTAGGCCCTTGCACCATATCCTTTTTTGGCCAGATGCTTTAACTGCAACAGCACATTTGGCCGGAATTTCTCCTTGTCCCTGTAGATCTGCCATTGGAACAAAGGATCCGCCAGGGTATTGCGGAAAGTGTCGATCTCCCTGGAATAATCTCCTTTTAAGATTTTGTCCAGCTCATTAGGATCGAAATAGCCTGAACTTCTTTCGTGTACCACCTCCACATCGAAAAGATGGTTGTAGTGGTTGGGTTGTATTCCCAGATTCAATTCAATATCCTTGAGGTAGTCATTAAAAGGGCATTCAGCATTGTAATGGCATACGATCTTTTGACTGAAGGTACTCAAAGGATAGGTATCACTCTCCACCAGGGCAATACCGGAATTTGAAATGGTGCGTTGCCAGTTTTTCAGCTCTCCGTTCAGTGGTGGATTGCCGCGATTTAGCCAATTATTTAGCAACTTTCGATCTTCTACCTCTAAGGTTTTATCTCCGGCAACGGCAGTTTTTATTACGGAGACCTCTGAGGCGGACAAGAGGTCATCGGACCAGATCACGTAAAAGAAAGGAATGTATTGAAGTACTCCGGGGGAATAATCCGTATGCTGCATCTTTTGTCTTTCAGGTTTTCTCTTTAAAGATAAAGAATGCAAAAGAAAACCCTGCCCACTCTGGACAGGGTTTCCCTAAGAAATGGATTAGCAGCTAGCTAAACCTGTAGTGACATATCTACCTCGGGACCGGCTTTGACGATTTCTTCATTTACGCCGGCTTCAAATTGTTTGAAATTCTCTACAAACAAATTGACGAGTTTCTTTTTTACCTCTGTGTAGGCCTCCTTGTCTTCCCAGGTATTTTTTGGGATAAGGACCTCAGAAGGTACATTAGGACATGTTGTTGGGATCTGGAATCCGAATTCTTCGTCTCGTACAAATTCAACATTTTCAAAATCCTTGTTGTGAATGGCATCTATCATGGCCCTGGTATACTTCAACTTCATCCTTGAGCCCACACCATAAGCACCGCCTGTCCATCCGGTATTTACCAACCAGGCTGTTGCCTTGTGTTCTTTGATTTTCTCGGCGAGTAGTTCCGCGTAGCGGTTAGGGTGCCACATCATAAAGGCAGCTCCAAAACAAGCGCTAAAGGTGGCCTGTGGCTCGGTTACCCCCATTTCAGTACCGGCAACTTTTGCCGTATAACCGGAGATAAAGTGGTAACTGGCTTGTTCCGGAGTAAGCTTACTTACCGGAGGTAATACACCAAAGGCATCACAGGTAAGGAAAATGATGTTTTCCGGATGTCCTGCAATACAAGGCATTTGAATATTGTCAATGAAGTCAATTGGGTAAGATGCCCTGGTATTCTGTGTAATGGAAGTATCCGTGTAATCCACCTTTCTGGTATTCTTGTCGTAAACCACGTTCTCCAGTACGGTTCCGAAGCGGATCGCGTTATAGATGTCCGGCTCGTTTTCTTCTGAAAGATTGATAGCTTTCGCGTAGCATCCACCTTCTATATTGAAAGTACCGTCGTCTGTCCAGCAGTGCTCATCATCCCCGATGAGTTTACGCTTAGGATCTGCACTTAAGGTAGTTTTTCCGGTTCCTGAAAGCCCGAAAAGTATGGTCACATCGTCATTTTCTCCTACGTTGGCAGAACAGTGCATTGGAAGTACATTTTCCAGTGGCATGAGGTAATTCATGATAGAGAAAACACCTTTTTTCATTTCTCCGGCGTACTGTGTCCCCAGAATTACGATCTCTTTGCGTTCTAGGTTTACGTCAATACTGGTTTTGGATGTCATATTGGAAGTGTACTGGTTTGCAGGAAAACCTCCACCGTTCAGTACTACGTAATCAGGTTCACCAAAATTGGCAAGTTCCTCGGCAGTTGGCATGATCAGCATGTTCTGCATGAACAAAGCGTGATAGGCCCTGGTACATATGATCCGTATTTTGAGGCGATATTTGGGATCCCATCCTGCGAAAGCATCCACAACATATAGGTGATCACAAATATTCAGGTAATCTATCGCTCTTTCGTGGTTTACCATAAAGGTATGCTCGTCCAATGCGATATTGATATCTCCCCAATCAATGTGTTTTTCAGAGTCTGGATGTTTTACTACCCTTTTATCTTTAGGACTACGTCCGGTCTTGTGGCCTGAGTAGGTCATTAAAGCCCCTACATCAGAGATGGCCGTACCCTTTTCCAGGCGCAAACCTAGCTCGTACAACACTGGTACACTGCTATTTCTGTAAATGGTTTCCGTATTGATTCCGTATTGTTTAAGGTTAAAAGTAGTTGTCATTGAATTGCTGTTTTGAGAGTTGAACATTAATACCTTAAAAGTTAAAAGTGCCTTATTAATACAGTGCAAAGTATGGGATAAATCTTTGTAAAAAAGATGATAATTATCATGTTCAATCCCATGGTTCACGAGCCTTAACAGCATTTCTTTTTACTATCTTTGTTTGAAGATGAACGAGCACTTAGATCCTTCAGCCGAGAATTTTTCCCAGGAAGAATTAGATATTGAAAGAGCCTTAAGACCGGTAACTTTTGATGATTTTACGGGGCAGGCACAGGTTTTGGAAAACCTGAAAGTCTTCGTAGAAGCGGCTAATCTGCGCAATGAAGCTTTAGACCACACCTTATTTCACGGACCCCCCGGGTTGGGAAAAACTACCCTGGCCCATATTCTGGCCAATGAATTGGGGGTAGGTATTAAAGTTACTTCCGGTCCTGTGTTGGACAAGCCGGGAGACCTTGCCGGTTTGCTTACCAACCTCGAAGAACGGGACGTGCTCTTCATTGATGAGATTCATCGCCTTTCTCCCATAGTAGAAGAGTACCTCTATTCCGCCATGGAAGATTATAAGATCGATATTATGATCGAAACCGGGCCCAATGCCCGATCCGTGCAAATAAACCTGCATCCCTTTACCCTGGTTGGGGCTACAACCCGATCAGGTCTTCTCACCGCCCCAATGCGGGCGCGTTTTGGAATAACCAGCAGGCTGGAATATTACACTACCGAATTACTGTCTACTATCGTGGAAAGAAGTGCGGACATCCTCAAAGTTCCTATCACCCAGGAAGCGGCCATAGAGATCGCGGGAAGGAGCCGGGGAACGCCACGTATCAGTAATGCACTCTTACGCCGTGTACGGGATTTTGCCCAGATAAAAGGCAATGGGAATATAGATATTGAGATATCGCGATATGGCTTAAAAGCCCTGAACGTGGATACCCATGGGCTGGACGAGATGGACAACAAAATACTGGCTACGATCATTGAAAAATTCAAGGGCGGACCGGTAGGGATCACCACCCTTGCTACCGCGGTTTCTGAGAATGCTGAGACTATAGAAGAGGTATACGAACCCTTCCTCATACAACAGGGATTTATCATGCGAACCCCAAGGGGGCGTGAGGTAACGGAACTGGCTTACAAACATCTCGGAAAACTAAAAGGAGGCACCCAGGGCGGACTTTTTTGAACGATAGTTATGGCTGCCCCTAAAACATATAGCTATCCAAAGAAACTGCCCCTACTTAACTTTTTCCTTAAAGCCGAAGCGATAAGAAAAAATCCGATTCCCTTTCATCGCCGTTTTTTTGAAACCTATGGGGATACTTTTTCCGTCAAGATCGGGAGGAAGAAACACCTGATGTTATCCAGGGATAAGGAAGTGGTGCAACACATCCTCCAGAAAAACCACAAGAACTACTACAAATCCTCCATTCAGACCAACTACCTTTCCAAGTACCTGGGGAATGGTTTGCTTACCTCAAACGGCGACTTCTGGCTTAAGCAGCGCAGGCTGATCCAGCCAGCCTTCCACAAAGACAAAATGGTACAGCTGATTGACAGGATGGAACACAATATAGCTTCTCAACTCGCGAACCTGGATAGTACGGTTGAGATCCCTGTATTTCCGGTTATGAATGAATTGGCCTTTAAGGTGGTCGCCAAATCCTTGTTTCACCTTTCTGTTGATGAAGAGAAACTTTCACGGCTTCAGCGGATCATTGAAAAGGTCCAGGTATTTTTGGTTAAGGAAGTCCGCTTACCTCATAAGGGCTGGTGGTTCCGGCTGAGCGGTCAGGTGAAAAAACATCGTGAACTGGCGGCAGAAAGTCAGCAGATCATTCGCAGCATCATTGAAGAAAGAAAAAACTCCGGGGAAGAGCACTCAGACCTTTTGGATATGCTTCTTGACACACGCTATGAGGATAGTGGCGAGCCGATGAGCACTCAGCAATTGATAGACGAGATTTCCATACTTTTTGTTGCAGGGCATGAAACCACGGCCAATGCGCTCACCTTTACCTCTCACTTATTGGCCCGGCATCCGGAAGTTCAGGAGAAAGTGTTAGAGGAGATCAGGGAAGTGGAAAAGAACAGCCATTCATCCCTGGAAAGAATTCAGCAATTAAAATACACCAGGGCTGTGATTGACGAGGCCATGCGACTATACCCACCGGCCTGGATAACCGATAGGGAAAACCTGGAAGACGACCAGATGGGGGAATATTATATACGGAAAGATACCCTCGTTGGAGTCTCTTTTTACGAATTGCATCGCCATCCCGAGTATTGGGAAAAACCGGATCTTTTTTGGCCTGAGCGTTTTCTGGGGGATCATAAAAAAAAGACCGCAGGAATTTACTATCCTTTTGGAGCAGGACCCCGCATGTGCATAGGAATGGGTTTTGCAGTTTACGAAATGGTTCTTGCGGTATCTTACCTGATTAAACACTATCAGCTGACTACGGGGATGAAGGATGTAAAAGTCAATCCCCTTATCACTTTGAAACCGCTTGGTGTTTCTGTTGAATTTAGCAGAAGGCCCGCTTGATTTCCGTAGTTAAAGTGCAGATTTCCAGCTAATCCTGATCTATTTCTTCTAAAATTTGATCTATTTTTTATATTTTTTGATGAGAAAGATGGCTTACTTTAAGCTATTGACTGTTTTGATGAACAGTTTGTTATAGTAGGCCAATTCATAAAACCCAATACGCATGCCCATTTACATGGATAGACATATAGTCCCTGGAATAGAGGCTAAGCACGCTGCTGAGGCACATCGGGAAGATCTCAAGATCCAGGATGAGTACGGATGTCGCTGTATGACCTATTGGGTGGACGAAGAAAGAGGCAGTGCCTTTTGCCTAATAGATGCTCCGGATATGGAATCTGTAAAGAAAATGCACGACAGAGCGCATGGACTGATGCCTCATGAGATCGTGCAGGTAAACAGCAATGTGGTAGAAGCTTTCCTGGGTAGAATTGCGGACCCTGAAGGCTATACCGATCCTCAGGATCCGGACCTGAAGATCTTCAATGATCCTGCATTTCGCATAATTCTAATCGCCAAAGCTAAGGACAACCGGCTTCTTAAAAACAGTCTGGGAAAGGATAAGGCAAAGCAACTAACGGCCCTTTTTCGGGAGATTGTACGTAAGCAGTTGGCCGTACACGAAGGCAGGGAGGTAGAACTTAAGGGTGAGGATATTGTGGCTTCTTTCGTTTCAGTGACCCAGGCGGTTGATTGTGCGGTAGCGGTACAACAAGACCTGCACGTTGCCGGAGAATTGATTGAACTTAAATTGGGTTTGAATGCCGGGATGCCGGTGAACAAAAGCCCTGAACTCTTTGGAGATACCGTTAAAATGGCCAGGTATCTCTGTGCGTATGGCACTGGTCCTCAGATCCGCATGGCATCTATTATCCGTGAGATCTATAAGGATGAAGGGCGCAAAGGCAGGAATGACAAACCTTTGTTCTATTGGATGGATCCTGTAGATGAGAACTTTCTGCAACTGCTCCTGGATACACTTGCGGATCATTGGAATAACCCGCAATTCGGAGTTTCCGATTTCTGTGAAAAAATGTCGATGAGCAAATCCAAACTCTATAGAAAAAGTACCGAACTCACCGCCCATTCCCCTAATGAATTGCTTAGAGAATACCGTCTGCAAAGATCCCTGGAACTGCTCAGGACAGACAGGAATATTTCTCAAACCACTTTTGATTGTGGCTTTACCAGTCCTTCCTACTTTACAAAATGCTTTCAACAGCGATTTGGACTACAGCCCATGACCTACGTAAAGATCTAAGGTTTCCATTTTGACTTTTTTGCTTTAGAAAACCATGTCTTAGCCTGGGCCCAGTGCGCTATTGACCGGGCAGGACTGAACCAACTTTACCATTTTTTGAATCATTTTTTGAAGTGTTCCGAAATCGCTGCGCCTAGTTTTGAAGTGTTAATCTTTAAAATAGAAAAATGATGAAAACAAAGATCACCTTTTGTACGATTTTGATCGGATTACTGATGTGTTTTACGGCTTTTTCCCAGGATCAGGCCGCCATTAAAGCTGAAATGAACAAAGACATGATGGACAAAAAAGAAACTATGAAAACCTATGTAATTGAACGGGAGATACCCGAAGCGGGAAAACTATCGCCGGAAGAATTGAAAGGAATTTCCAAATCCTCCAATGCGGTACTCGAAGAAATGGGCCCGGGGATCCAATGGTTACACAGCTATGTAACAGACAACAAAGTATACTGCGTCTACAGAGCTGAAAACGAAGAATTGCTAAAGGAACATGCCAGAAAAGGCGGATTTCCTGTGAATGCAATCTCGGAAATGGCTAACAAGATCAGCCCGGATACGGCTAAAGACTAATATTTAGCTGTCCGGGGAATTTTAATAATTCAAAAACATCTATCATGAAAAGTACAGCAAGATCAATTATTGTACTGTTACTGGGACTCCTTGTATTTGCCTGTAGCAAGGACGATTCAGGATCTGAGGTCCAGATGGTTGAGTCCGTTCCGGAGAATCCAACTCCCGAACCGGAATCGAAGAGTGCTGAAAAGCAAATTACCAGTTTCAAGTTCCCCGGGCTGGAGGCAGAGGGTGTTACAGTGGATGTTTCAGCGGAGATCGATCAGGAGAATCTATCGGTATTTGCGGAACTACCTATTGGTACGCAGGTTACATCTCTGGAACCACAACTGGAGGTTTCACCCGGCGCTACGGTAGTACCCACAGGGCCACAGGATTTTACGGAAGCCGTTGAATATACGGTGACTGCAGAAAATGGAAGTTCTGTTTCCTATCTCGCGACGGTTGAGGTACCCCTGAGTCAGAAGGAGATCCTGTTGAGAATTTTAGAGCTGAATCCGTTGCATACCCTTGATTGGGATGAAAGTGAGGATATAGGTAATTGGGACGGGGTGACTTTGGACGATAATGGCAATATTATCGAGTTGGAATTCTTTGATTATATTGAATCCAGAGGCCGCCGTATTACTTTGCTCCCTGAGGAAATAAGAGGCCTGAAATATCTGGAAAAACTTATTCTCACAGATAATCAGTTAACGGTCCTCCCGGATGCCATTGGGGAGCTAAATAACCTCACAATTTTGAATCTTCACCGAAATAAAATAGTTGAGATTCCTTCGACGATCGGGCAACTGGAAAAGCTTGTAGAATTAAGATTGACTTCCAATCGACTGGAGAATGTTCCAGAGGATCTGTGGAGGATACCATCCCTGGAATATTTAGATTTAAGCTATAATAGAATTCAGGAAATGCCTTCGGTTTTGGGGGAGCTTTCGAAGTTGAAAGAATTGCATTTGTCGCAAAACAATTTTAAAGCTCTACCCCCTGAAATTTCTATGCTGGAGAATCTTGAGATACTAACAATACGAGACAACGATTTGACAGAACTTCCAGCCGAAATTGGCAGTCTAAAAAAATTAGAGCATCTTAATTTGGCCTTTAACGATTTAACGTATCTGCCAGCGGAATTTGCCAATTTGAAGAACCTCAAGTACTTAAACCTGGGAGCCAATCAACTGAGTAATCCGCTAAATTTACCCCTGATTAGTTCCGGACTTATTGTAGAATGCAAAAGCAATCTCGAGCAGCTGTTGCTCGGGGGAAATCCGGATCTGGATGTGCTTCCGCAGTGCATTTGCGATATGGATCCGGCCTATGGCGGTACTACGGATATCGATATAGTTCCGGATAAGGTAATATGCCAGGGAGATGTGCTGGATCCCGATTAGATTCCAAAGCGGTTCTTACCAATTGAAATTTTAGATTCGTAAATTAGCTCAATTCCGAAAATAATATTGAGCCAGGCACAAAAACATACCCAAATGATAAAAACCGAAGCAAAACGCCTCGGTTTTTTGTCGTGTGGAATATCCAGGGCAGATTTCCTGGAAGAAGAAGCTCCTCGCCTTGAAGCATGGCTTAAAAAGGGAATGCATGGAGAAATGGCCTATATGGAGAACCACTTCGACAAACGCCTGAATCCCCGCTTATTGGTAGACGGGGCCAAATCCGTGATCTCCCTGCTTTTGAACTATTATCCTTCAGCCACCCAAAACAAAGAGAGTTACAAGCTTTCCAAATATGCCTATGGCCAGGATTATCATCATGTGATCAAGGCAAAACTCAGAAATTTGATGCGCTTCATTTCTGAAGAGATCGGCGAGGTAGGTGGTCGTGGGTTTGTAGATTCCGCACCGGTTCTGGATAAAGCCTGGGCCGCCCGTTCGGGATTGGGATGGATGGGAAAACACAGCAATTTGCTCACCCAACAGGTCGGTTCCTTTTACTTTATCGCGGAACTCATCGTGGACCTGGACCTGGAATACGATACTCCGGTAACTGACCACTGCGGCACTTGTACTGCCTGTATCGATGCCTGCCCCACGGAAGCCATAGTGGAACCTTACCTTGTAGACGGCAGCAAGTGTATTTCGTATTTTACCATTGAGCTAAAGAACGAGATTCCTGCCGGACTAAGCGGTCAATTTGAGGATTGGATGTTCGGCTGTGATATTTGCCAGGACGTATGCCCCTGGAACAGGTTTTCCAAACCGCACCGGGAACCCCTGTTTGAGCCAAAGCCGGAATTACTCTCCATGGGCAAAGGAGATTGGGAGGAAATTACCGAAGAGGTTTTTCGCAAGGTTTTTCAGAAGTCGGCCGTGAAACGCACCAAGTTTTCCGGACTTAAACGCAATATTGAATTCCTGATGGAATCCCGGCAATCACTATAACGTTTGCGGTGTTAAATTTTCCTATTTTCTATTTAAGAATTTTTTAAGAAATCGGCAAAAATCCTATATTCGGACTTGGTTGGGTATTGAGAATTTCCTAGGATTCATTGCCAAAACTTGTTTATTGCTGAATTTGAAGGAGTGTCTTTTGGAAATTTCGAAGTATTTCACCTAAAAAACTAAACTAACTAAACTTCTGAATTATGGGCGGATTGCAAACTCTGGATATCGTTGTCATACTCGTATATCTGGTCGGGATTATCATTTACGGAATATCCAAATCTAAACGAAGCAGTTCTGAAGATTACTTCTTAGGAGGAAGGACGATGACCTGGCCCATTGTAGGGATCGCACTCTTTTCTGCCAACATTTCCAGCTCTACCCTGGTAGGACTCGCTTCGGATGGTTTCCAAACGAACGTTAACGTGTATAACTACGAATGGTTTGCCGTAGTAATCCTCATATTCTTCGCGATCTTCTTCCTACCATTTTACCTTAGGTCAGGAGTATATACCATGCCGGAATTTATAGAGCGGAGATACGACAAGCGCTCCCGATACTATTTTTCATTCATAACCATCCTCGGAAATGTATTGGTGGATACCGCAGCCGGATTGTATGTTGGAAGTATCGTCTTAAAGCTTTTGTTTCCGGATATTAGTTCAACCTATATCATAATCATGCTAGCCGTTGCAGCGGCTGCCTATACCATCCCCGGAGGATTGAATTCCGTGATACAGACCGAGGTGATACAAGCAGTACTACTGATTATTGGATCCTGTTTGCTGACCTATTTCGCATTTGAACAACTCGGTGGCGGATGGAATGCCATGATGTCTAAACTGGACGGTATGCTGGCCGCAGGCGAAGTGAACTTTGGAGACCGGGCGGCGGAAGGCAAATTTATCCCAGCCAACTCCGGAGAAGTGTTTAGCCTGGTAAGGCCTGATAATGATGAATTCATGCCCTGGTGGGGGCTACTGACCGGTGTACCACTGCTCGGATTCTATTTCTGGGCGAACAACCAGTTTATGGTACAACGGGTACTTGGTGCAAAAGACCTGAATCACGGTAGGTGGGGCGCGCTTTTTGCCGGTCTTCTCAAATTACCTGTGGTCTTTATCATGGTGGTACCTGGAGTTCTGGCTCTAATTCTTTTTAGCTCTTTGGACATCTCAGGACTGAATTACCCACTTGCGGACGGAGGTAATTGTGAGAATCTTGCAGACTGTCCGAATTTGACTTATCCTGTACTCCTGTTTCAGTTATTGCCAACAGGTGTACTCGGCCTGGTAGTGGCCGGACTACTCGCGGCTATGATGTCTTCAGTATCCGCGACTTTCAATTCCGCCTCCACACTGATCACCATGGATTTTGTAAAACAGCTCAGGCCGCAAATGACCAGCAAGCAGTTGGTTCGTGCCGGTCAGATCGCAACCCTGGTATTGGTTGTTTTGGCCTCAATGTGGGTGCCTTTTATTGAACAGGTAAGCGACTCCCTTTGGAGCTATCTGCAGTTGGTTATCGCATTTACCAGTCCACCTGTGGTATCAGCCTTCCTCCTGGGCCTTTTCTGGAAACGAGCCAATGGTACAGGTGCCTTTGTAAGCCTACTGGTAGGTGGAGCTTTTGCTATATTTATGATATTGTCGGCAGCATACGACATTTCCCCGGCCATAAACGAATTTCATTTTCTGGCCAAGGCGAATTTACTTTTTGTACTAAGCCTTCTGGTACATATTGTGGTTAGCCTGGCTTCAGGTCTGCCGGACAGCCAGAAAGTCGCCGAATACACATACAAGAAAAGACTATTTACAGAAGAAACTGAAGAACTCAAGGTGTTGCCCTGGTACAAAAACTACAGGTACCTGGCCATTATTCTATTGGTCATTACCGCGCTGGTGGTAGGTTCATTCCTGTAGGTCGCCCATTGCTGTTCCCCAAAAAAGCACTGACTTTTGTCGGTGCTTTTTTATACAGGCTTTCCTTAAGCCGACATTTTGCTCCGCTTTTTTAGGAGAATACCCTTAAATTTGCTTTTCAAATCCACTATATGAGCAAAGAAAAGACGCGAAAAGATGCGTTGAATTACCATTCGAAACCTCAGCCCGGGAAGATCAAAGTGGTCCCTACCAAACCCTACGCTACCCAAAGGGATCTTGCACTTGCCTACTCACCGGGGGTGGCGGAGCCCTGCCTGGAGATCAAAAAAGATAACGATAAGGTCTACCGGTATACGGCTAAGGGAAATATCGTGGCGATAATTTCCAACGGTACAGCGGTTCTCGGTTTGGGAGACATTGGTCCGGAGGCCTCTAAACCCGTAATGGAAGGAAAAAGCCTGTTGTTCAAGATCTTTGCCGATATAGACGGGATTGATATTGAACTGGATACCAAAGATGTGGATAAGTTCGTGGAGACCGTAAAGATCATAGCACCCACCTTTGGCGGGATCAATCTGGAAGATATTAAAGCGCCGGAAGCTTTTGAGATCGAGCGAAGGTTAAAGGAAGAACTGGATATTCCTGTAATGCATGACGACCAGCACGGTACGGCAATCATTTCGGCGGCGGCACTACTGAATGCACTGGAACTTACCGGTAAAGACATTGCCAAAGTGCGTATCGTAATTAGTGGAGCAGGCGCGGCAGCCGTTTCCTGTACACGACTTTACAAAGCCTTTGGAGCTAAGGGGGAAAATATTGTGATGCTGGACAGCAAAGGGGTCATCCGCAAAGACCGGGAAGGACTTTCCACTGAAAAACTGGAGTTTGCCTCAGACAGGAAGATAGACACTCTGGAGGAAGCCATGGAAAAAGCCGATGTCTTTATCGGCCTGTCCATCGCGGATATCGTTACACCTGAAATGCTCAGATCCATGACTAAAAACCCTATAGTTTTCGCTATGGCCAATCCGGATCCCGAGATCAGCTACGCTTTAGCCTGTAAGACCCGCGATGATATCATCATGGCCACCGGACGTTCAGACCATCCGAATCAGGTAAACAACGTACTTGGCTTTCCGTTTATCTTCAGAGGAGCCCTGGACGTTCGTGCTACAAGCATCAACGAGGCTATGAAGATGGCAGCCGTAAAGGCCCTGGCAAGGCTGGCAAAAGAACCGGTGCCGGAACAGGTGAATATTGCTTATGGTGAGACCAGGCTGACCTTTGGAAAGGATTACATCATCCCAAAACCCTTCGATCCCAGATTGATTGCTGAGATACCACCTGCCGTCGCCCAGGCAGCCATGGAAAGTGGGGTAGCCAAAGAGCCCATAACGGACTGGGAACATTATAAGGAAGAACTACTGCAACGGTCGGGAGATGACAACAAGGTGATGCGCCTGCTGATGAACCGTGCCAAGATGGATCCGAAAAGGATCGTATTTGCGGAGGCAGACCATATCGATGTACTGAAAGCCGCTCAGATCGTCCATGAAGAAGGCTTCGCACATCCCATTTTATTGGGAAATAAAGAAACTATACTTGAACTCAAGAAAGAACTGGAATTCGATGCTGATGTTCCCATAATCGACCCCATATCTAACGAAGCCAAAGAAAAGCGTAATCACTACGCCAAAAAGTACTGGCAAAACCGGAGACGTAGCGGTTCTACCATGTACAATGCCCAATCTACTATGCACGAACGAAATTACTTTGGGGCGATGATGGTACTGGAAGGGGACGCGGATGGAATGATCTCAGGACATTCCAGGGCTTATCCCCGCGTAGTAAAACCCATTTTCGAAGTTGTAGGACGCGCCTCCAATGTCAGAAAAGCGGCAACGGCCCACATTATGATCACTAGCAGGGGACCGCTGATCCTGGCAGATACTTCAATAAATATTGACCCGACGGCAGAGGAATTGGCAGAAATCGCGCAAATGACCGCCAATCTGGGCACCGCTTTTGGCTTCAAACCCGTACTGGCACTCTTATCTTACGCCAATTTCGGCTCCTCAAACCACCCCCACGCCACTAAAGTCCGTGAGGCTGTTAATATCCTGCACACGGAAAACCCCGACCTGGAAGTGGATGGGGAGATCCAGACGGATTTCGCCTTAAATACAGAATTGCACCAAAGCCAATTCCCGTTCTCCAAGCTGGCCGGAAAAAAGGTGAATACCCTGATATTTCCGAATCTGGAATCGGCCAATATTACCTATAAGTTATTAAAGGAACTGCATGCTGCAGATTCCGTGGGCCCCATAATGCTTGGCCTTCGCAGAGCTGTACATATATTGCAACTGGGAGCCACAGTCGAGGAAATGGTAAATATGACGGCAGTGGCCGTGATTGATGCCCAGGAACGTGAGAAAAGGAAAAAGGCCAAAAGTGCTCAAAACAAAAAACGATAATCAGACCCCCTGATCCGGAAAACAGACAAGCTTTAGCATATGATCAACCATCTAAAAGGTAAGCTGGTAGAGAAGTACCCCACCCATGTCATCATAGAATGTGGAGGAGTGGGTTATTTTGTAAATATTTCATTGCACACTTTTTCCCTTATCCCGGATGCTGAAAACATCCTGCTTTTTACTCATTTGCAGGTCAGGGAGGACGCGCATACACTCTTCGGTTTTGCGGAAAAACAGGAGCGGGAAATTTTCCGCCTGCTGATTTCGGTTTCAGGCATCGGAGCCAGTACCGCAAGGACGATGTTATCTTCATTAAGCCCGGAACAATTAAGGGATGCTATTGCCACCGGGGAAGTACATATAATACAGGGTGTGAAGGGTATAGGAGCCAAGACCGCCCAAAGGGTAATTTTGGATCTTAAAGATAAGATTCTCAAAATCTATGATATTGACGAAGTTTCCATCAATTCAAACAATACAAGTAAAGAAGAAGCGTTATCTGCTTTAGAGGTTCTGGGATTTGTCAGAAAGCAGGCTGAGAAGGCTGTAGACAAGGTTGTGACCCAGGATCCTACGCTAGGCGTTGAGGCGATTATAAAACTCGCGCTGAAAAATTTGTAACGAAGTTTGAAAACAGGGGCAATTTCTATACTTAAATCACACGTATTTAAGTTCTTTTTCCTATCCATTATTTTGCTCGGAACAGTTCAATTGAGCTGGGCCCAGGATACGAATGAGCAGGCAACGGATTCAGTGCAAACGGGCTTCGCACTGGGTAGGATACTGCTGGAAAACCCGGAAAGTATCGTTTCAAAATATACCTACGATCCCAAACTTGATCGCTACATCTATTCCGAAACGGTGGGCGATTTTGATATCAGTTACCCTATTATCCTAACTCCTGAGCAATACCTGGAACTGGTTCGCAGGGAAGGGATGAAATCCTATTTCAAAGAGAAAATAGACGCCTTCTCGGGTAAGAAAGAAGGGAGTGAGGAAGCGCGTAAGAATTTATTGCCCAATTTTTACGTAAACAGCAGTTTCTTTGAGTCCATCTTCGGAGGGAATACCATAGAAGTAATTCCTCAAGGGTCCGTAGCCATGGACCTGGGTGTGATATGGCAGAAAAATGACAATCCAGCGCTTTCACCCAGGAACCGTACCAACCTCTCCTTTGATTTTGATCAGCGCATAAGCCTCAGCATGCTGGGTAAGATCGGAGAACGGCTGCAGGTTACCGCAAACTACGATACGGAAGCCACCTTTGATTTTCAGAACCTCGTAAAGCTGGAATATACGCCCACTGAAGACGACATTCTCCGAAGTATCGAAATAGGTAATGTGAATATGCCGTTGAACAGCTCACTGATCACAGGTGCACAAAGCTTATTTGGGGTAAAAACACAACTGCAGTTTGGTAAGACCACCGTTACCGCGGTATTCTCAGAGCAACGCTCCCAGAACAACACCGTTGTAGCTCAGGGTGGCGGGACGCTAAATGAATTTGAACTTACGGCCCTGGACTATGACGAAGACCGGCACTTTTTCCTGGCACAGTTCTTCAGGGATCAGTACGATCGGGCTTTGGAGTTCTATCCTTTTGTAAACAGCCAGATACAGATTACCCGACTGGAGGTTTGGGTGACCAACCGCAGCCAGCAAACCCTGAATGTACGTAACGTAGTCGCCATTCAGGATTTGGGAGAGTTCAATGCGGATGATACCAGAATCGGGCGATTGAACGGACAGCCGGCAAACTTTTTCAACACCAACGCGACCAATAATGCCCTGCCAAGGAACAATGCCAACGATTTCGATCCGGCCCTGATCACGACCGGTGGAGGAGTACTTACCCAGGAGATCAGGGATATCGCCACAGTGGACAACGGCTTTGACATTGGTACAGGATACCAGGTGAACCAGGGATTTGACTATGCCATACTCGAAAATGCCCGCAAATTAGACCAGGGACGGGATTATAGCTTCAACCAGCAGTTGGGATACATATCCCTGAACCAGCGCCTGAGCAATGACGAGGTGCTTGCGGTGGCCTTTCAATACACCATAGACGGAGAGGTATACCAGGTTGGTGAATTCGCGAACGGAGGCCTGGACGCTACCACCATTGCCCCGGGGGTAGATTCGCCGGAGATCAACAACAATACCCTGGTTCTTAAGCTTCTAAAAAGTAATATTACCAATGTGGAAGATCCGATATGGGATCTTATGATGAAGAACATTTATGCCACAGGAGCCTTTCAGCTGAGCCAGGAGGATTTCAAACTGAACATCCTTTATACGGAATCTACTCCGAGAAACTATATAACTCCTGTTGTAGAAGGACCGGGAAGCGGATGGCCGGACGGCCTTCAGGAAAGGATACTGATCGATGTCTTTAACCTGGATAGACTAAATATTTATAACGATATTCAGCCAGGAGGGGATGGATTTTTTGATTTTATTCCAGGACTCACCGTAGATACCCAGAACGGACAGATCATTTTTACCAAGGTAGAACCTTTCGGGGAGTTTTTGTTTGATGTCCTCGGTGGTGGAGTCTACGATGTAGACAATGACCAGGGTTATAACGAGAACCAGCAAAAGTATGTTTTCCGGAATATGTACGCCCTGACAAAGGCCGCATCCTTGCAGGACGCGGAGAAAAACAGATTCCGACTAAAAGGACGTTACAAATCTGAAGGCAGTGGCGGTGTATACCTATTGGGGCTTTTAATGTCCCCAGGGGCTCCGTAAGAGTTACCGCAGGAGGAAGACAACTGCAGGAAGGTATAGACTATACGGTGAATTACCAGGCTGGTACCGTACAAATTCTGGACCCCAGCCTCCAGGCCTCTAATACCCCAATCAACATTTCGGTTGAGAACAACGCGGTTTTCGGACAGCAGACCCGTAGGTTTACCGGGGTAAATGTCGAACATCGTTTCAATGAAGAGTTCCTTTTGGGCGCTACCCTGCTCAACCTGAACGAACGACCCTTGACTCAAAAAGCCAACTTTGGGTTGGAACCTGTAAATAACACTATTTTCGGATTAAACGGGAATTTTTCCACCGAGATCCCTTTCCTGACAAGACTGGCGAATAAGCTCCCGAATATAGATACAGATGCCCCATCGAACCTCTCCGTTCGAGGTGAGGTGGCGTTTTTGAGGCCAAATTCACCCAGGAATGCCGATTTCCGTGGAGAGACCACAACCTATCTCGACGATTTTGAAGGGGCCCAGGCCCTGATCGATATCCGTTCTTCCCTGGGATGGACCCTGGCCAGTACACCTGTAGATGATGCCCTGTCTGTAGGTGATGGCTCTAATTTCCAGACTGGATTTGGCCGTGCTAAAATGGCTTGGTACACCATAGACCCTATTTTCTTTACCAGCCAGCGACCTTCAACTATTAGCGATAACGATATTTCTACGAATGAAACCCGTAGGGTATTCATCGATGAGATCTTCCCGACCATTGATATCGCCCAGGGGCAGACCCAGGTGCAAAACACCCTGGATTTGGCGTATTATCCGAATGCCAAAGGACCTTATAACGCCAACGACAGTTTTGAAAACCTGGCCCCTGAACAAAAGTGGGCGGGTATCATGAGATCTTTAAGCAGTACCAATTTTGAGCAGTCTAACGTGGAATTCGTACAATTCTGGGTATTGGATCCCTATGTAGACGGAATCGCGACCGGCCCCGGAGAATTGGTGCTCAACCTGGGTAACATTTCAGAAGATATCCTGAAGGACGGAAGAAAGCAGTACGAAAATGGCCTGCCGGGACTGAACAGTAATGACCTGACCACAACCACGGTCTGGGGAGAGGTGCCATCCACCCAGTCCCTCGTCTACGCCTTCGATGCTGATGAAACCAACAGGAGCCTGCAGGATATAGGTCTGGACGGGCTTAACGATGAAGATGAGGTAGCCATTTACGGTCCGGGAGATGACCCTGCGCTAGATAATTACACCTACTACCTGAATCGCGAAGGGAATATCCTGGAGCGTTACCTGGATTTTAACAACCTTCAGGGGAACTCCCCTGTAGAGGTAACCAACACGAACAGGGGTTCCACGACTTTGCCAGATGTGGAAGACATAGACAGGGACCTCACCATGAACACCATTGAAAGTTACTACGAGTATCGCATCCAGATTAGGCCAAATACAACTATTGATGATCAGTATGTTACTGACATCAAGGAGGGGGTAACACCGGAATTGCCCAACGGTGGACAGCTCAACAGGCGATGGATTCAGTACAAGATCCCCCTGAGCGATTTTACCGAGGCAGTGGGCGGTATCTCTGATTTCAGATCGGTTAGCTTTATGCGGATGTACCTTACGGGCTTTACGGATAACGTGGTCCTGCGATTTGCCACTTTAGATCTCGTACGTGGAGATTGGAGGAATTACACCAAAACCCTGCAAACCAATAATGATGATCCTATAGACGACGGCACAATCGTGGATGTCAATACGGTGAATATCGAAGAAAACAGCGGAAGGATACCTATTCCTTACGTATTACCTCCGGGAGTATTCAGGGAACAACTGAACAATAACAATACCATTGTCCGCCAGAATGAGCAATCCCTCTCCTTTGTGGTAGAAAATCTGGAATCCGAGGATTCCCGGGGGGTATTCAAGAATGTAAATATGGATATGAGGCAGTACGAACGTATTAAAATGTTCTTACATGCCGAAAAGATCCTGGATTCAGATTATCTCGACGACGACGTTCCCCTGGTAGGGTTTTTGAGGATTGGAACGGATTTTTCAGAGAACTTTTATCAAATAGAGGTCCCCTTGCAGTTTACTCCATTTACAGCCACAAGTGAGGAGGAGATCTGGCCGGCTGTAAACGAGTTAGACATAGCCCTGAACGACCTGACCAAGGTTAAATCCGTGGGTATTGCAAATGAGACCCTGGGCGCGATAAGCTTTTATGAAGTGGTAAATGGTGAAGTGATCCCAGTAGACGAATTTGCTCCTCGAACACCCGGACAAATGCGGATAGGGATTAGAGGAAACCCATCTCTTGGAAGTGTGCGCAGCATGATGGTAGGGGTAAAGAATATTGACGATATCCCTGCACGAGGAGAGGTATGGTTCAATGAACTTCGGCTTGCCGGCCTGGATAACAATGGCGGATGGGCCGCAGTGGCCGCTATTGATGCGAATATGGCGGATTTTGCGAACATTTCTGCCACGGGCAGTACCAGTACGTCCGGTTTTGGGGCGATAGACCAGATGCCCAACGAGCGAGCCCGGGAAGATGCGGTGGCCTACGATGTAGTTACGAATGTGGAAATAGGACAGTTATTCCCTAAAAAGTGGAACCTGCAAATACCCTTTAACTTCGGTTTTTCAGAACAGCTGATCACCCCGGAATTTGATCCGGTTTATGACGATCTGAAGCTGGACGACCGTATAGCCGCCGCAAATACAGCGGAAGAAGCGGACGAGATCAGGGAGCAGGCGGAGGATTATACCAAACGGACCAGCATTAACTTCATAGGCGTAAGGAAGAACAGGGGAGAAGAGGCGGATGCCAATTTCTATGACATCGAGAACTTTACCTTTAACTACTCCTATAACGAAACAGACCACCGGGATTTTGAGATCGCCTCGCTGAGGGATCAGAACATACAGACGGGCTTTGTTTACAACCACAATTTCAAACCGGCATCCGTTGCCCCCTTTGCCAAGAACGACTCCATCTTCAGAGGAAAGTATTGGCAATGGCTCAAAGAACTGAATTTCAATTTGCTTCCTACGAGTATATCGCTGCAATCGGATATCAACAGGCAATTCAATCAACAACGGTTCCGTGACGTACTGGAACCTGGAGTGGACAGACTGGAATTGCCGGTACTGCAACAGCGGAATTACCTCTTTAACTGGCAATACGCGCTCAACTACAGTATTACCAAATCCCTTAGGTTGAACCTGACCACTTCCAACAACAATATCGTCAGGAACTACCTTACCGGGGAACAGAACGCTGAGGGCATAGACCTGATCAATCCGGACCTGGACATCTGGGACGGATTCTTTGATATAGGGGAGCCCAACCGTCATTCCCAGCAGATGCAGTTGAACTACGAGTTGCCGCTGAACAAGATCCCCATCCTGGACTTTATCAATGCACAGTATACCTATACCAGTAATTTTGATTGGCAAAGGGGAGGTGATGCGATAAGGCAGGCAACCGGAGATAATATCAATACCGTACAAAATGCCAATACGCACAGCCTTACGGCTACTATGAGCATGCAGCGGTTTTACGACCAGATCGGGCTGAAAAAAATAGATGGTAAGGGAACCACAGCCGCGCCTACCAGAGTGGATAAGGCAGGGAATCCGGCTTCTGGGGAAAAGACGCCTAAAAAGACAAGTAAACTCTTTAATACCGTTGTAGATATCGTAACCATGGTAAAGAGGTTGAATGTAAATTACAGCGAGAATAACGGTACTGTTCTCCCGGGATACACTCAGTCCATAGGGTTTATTGGAACCAGCAGGCCCACGCTTGGTTTCGTTTTCGGAAGTCAGGCGGACGTGCGCTTTGAAGCGGCCCGTAATGGCTGGCTTACGGCCTTTGAAGGCTTTAACGAGCAGTTCATTAGGAGAACGAACAGGCAGCTCGATATTACGGCTACGGCACAGCCTGTTCAGGATCTGACCATAGACCTTACGGCCAACCGGCAGTTTTCCAGTAGCCTGCAGGAGAATTTCAGGATAGATCCGAATGCCGCTGAACCCTATATACCGCAGACACCGAATACTTTTGGGAATTTTAGTATTTCCACCATGATGATAGGTACGGCTTTTAGCAAAAGTGACGAGGTGAGCTCCGAGGTATTTGAGGAGTTTAAAGCGAACCGTATTACCATTGCGAACCGGCTGCTGTCCGACAGAGGAGGAGCAGACGAGGGGGTAGACGCGGATGGCTTTCCGCTGCGTTACGGAAAGACCAGCCAGGACGTACTGCTTCCCGCCTTTTTTGCAGCCTATACCGGCCAGGATGTAAACCGGGTGAATCTGGACGCTTTCCGGGAGATCCCTATTCCGAACTGGAATATCAAGTACACCGGTTTGATGAAGAATAAATGGTTTAAAAAGAAATTCAAACGCTTTTCCCTTACCCACGGGTACAGGGCGGCATACAGTATTAATTCTTTTCAGACCAACCTCACCCTGCAACAGACAGGAGACGATGGTCAGAACATCATTTTCGATCCCGAAACACAGGATTTGTTACCTGAGACCATCTTTAACAATGTGGTGCTAACCGATCAGTTCAATCCGCTGATGCGCGTTGATTTTGAAATGAAGAATTCCCTGAGCGTGCTGGCGGAAGTTCGAACGGATCGTTCACTCTCTCTGAGTTTTGACAATAATCTGCTAACGGAGATCAACGGAAAGGAGTATACGCTTGGGCTCGGATACCGCTTTAAAGATGTGAAGTTCGTGACCAATATCGGGGGGCAGAAACAACGATTGAAAGGCGACCTTAACCTGAAGGCGGATGTGACCCTAAGGGATAATATTACGATCATCAGAAACCTGGATATTGACAATAACCAAATTACCTCCGGGCAAAATCTTCTTTCTATCAAATTTACCGCGGATTACGCTCTGAGCAAGAATCTAAACGCTTTGTTCTTCTACGATCATTCCTTCTCACAATTCGCCGTATCTACAGCATTTCCGCAGACCACTATCAATACAGGATTTACGCTGAGGTATAACTTCGGGAACTGATAACCGCCCGGATTTACCATTGTAATAACCCCATCCATCCGGTGGATAAATACGGCAGACTTTTTTTGATAAGATTGTTAGAATCCGTTACATTTGCTGGCATACTAAAATGCGGGTAAGATGAATATACCATCCGAATTGAAATACACCAAAGACCATGAATGGGTAAAGATAGAAGGAGACGTGGCCACAGTGGGCATAACGGACTTCGCCCAGGGTGAGTTGGGCGATATTGTTTATGTGGAAGTGGAAACCCTTGATGAGACTTTGGATAAGGATGAGGTTTTTGGTACCGTGGAAGCGGTAAAGACCGTATCCGATCTGTTTCTTCCCCTTAGCGGTGAGATCATCGAGTTCAATGAGGCGCTTGAAGATGAACCGGAGCAGGTGAATTCAGATCCTTACGGTTCAGGATGGATGATCCGTATCAAGATCAGCGATCCTTCGGAAGCTGAGGACCTCCTGAACGACGCGGCCTACAAGGAATTGATAGGTGCTTAGAAAATACGGTTATACGCTATTTTTCGCGGGCTGGATGATACTCATCACAGTATTGAGTTTAGTCTCCTTTTCTTCCCTGGACAGCCCGAAACTGGATATTCCCTACATAGATAAAGTAGTTCACTTTAGCTTTTATTGTGTTTCCACCTTCCTGGGATGCCTCTTTTTACGAGAGCTGACCGGAGGTAAGATCAAGATGTCTAAAGGGATCTTCCTCATGGTATTTGTCCTTGTATTGTATGGTATGATTATTGAGGTGGTTCAAGAGGCATTTACTGACGAAAGAAGTATGGAGTTTTCCGATGCCCTTGCAAACACTTTAGGGGCAATTACCGGAGGAGTTATAATAAATTATCTATTTTCCGGTAAAAGGCAGTTAAAATGGAAGATTTAATTGCTTTTTTCTGATATAATTAGTTAAATTAGCATTCATTAAAGCAATAGATTATGGAACCTAAAAAGAATCCAAAAGCTGATCTTAGAAGAAATAGTGGTCTCTATTTCGTTTTAGGCTTGGCGCTTGTAATGGCATTGGTTTACGGTGCATTGGAATGGAAGACCTACGACAAAACGAATGATTATGACATTTCGCTTAACGTAGAAGATGATCTGGATGAGGAAGTACCGATGACAGAGCAAATCAAGACTCCCCCACCTCCACCGCCACCTGCGGCTCCGGAAGTGATCGAGGTCGTGGAAGACGAGGAAGAAGTAGAGGAAACTGTTATCGAATCTACTGAAACCAGTCAGGAGGAGGAAGTTATGGAAGTAGAAGATGTTGAAGTGGAGGAAGTTGAAGAGGATGTAGACGTTCCTTTTGCTGTAATTGAAGATGTACCTGTTTTTCCAGGTTGTGAAGGAGCCAGCGATAAGAGGGCTTGTTTCAATGAAATGATGCAAAAACATATCCGTAAGAATTTCCGCTATCCTGAGATTGCCCAGGAAATGGGAGTACAGGGGAGAGTAAACGTGATGTTCACTATCCAGAAAGACGGAAGTATCGGCAATATCAGATACCGTGGTCCGGATAAGAATTTGGAGGCCGAAGCTTTACGTATAATCAAGAAGCTTCCTAAAATGACTCCTGGTAAGCAAAGAGGTAGAGCTGTAAGGGTACCTTTCAGTATTCCGATTACCTTTAAGCTGCAGTAAAAATATTACTGATTGCAATATTAGCAGGCCCCGACGATTATCGTCGGGGTTTCTTTTTTATGGCACTGAGATCATCCAATCTACAAGCCTACCCTGACATTTATCGTCGGGGTTTTTCATTGCATTGGGATTACTTGTTCCACTAGTCAACCCCGACATTCATCGTCGGGGCGAGTCCGTTCCCTAACTGAACAGCTACCTTCACTCAATCTGGGTTCATTTGCCGCCTGGCGGCATACTTCTTGTGATTTATCATCATAATAACATCCGTTTGCTCAAAACGTCATTTGAGGCGGGAAAACAAAACTATTATGAAGGATAATTACCAAAGCTCCGGGAGTGCCAATAATGGCAATTCTGGCAAGAAAAGCAATGCTTCCTCCAGAAGAGGGAAGCGCGAAACCAATTTGCGAAAAGGAGGCTTTCTGCGTTTTCAGATCGGCCTGATACTGGCTCTTTTGCTGGTATACATCGGCCTGGAAGCTTCTTTTAGCATGAATAAAGAAAAAGAACTGCCACCTGAGCCCTACATACCCGAAGAAGTGATCTTTGATCCGGATGTGATTTTGGCCAGGCCGGAGAAACCAAAAATTATAGCGAAACAGAAGCCCAGCCCGAGGATCAAAGCTGTTCCGAACCATGTTGATGTGGTACCACCCGAAGACTTTATAGCCATTCCGCCGGACGAGCCTTCCAACCTGGACCCGGGTGAGATTGATTACGTCGAGCCCGAGGTTCCGGAAGAGATCCCTATAGAAGTGGTAGAAGAAGTACCGATATTTCCAGGCTGCGAAGAAGTGCCAAAATCGGAGCGAAAGGCTTGTTTTGAAAAGCAAATAAGGAAGCATGTCAGGAAGAATTTCAGGTATCCGGAAAGGGCCAGGGTTTTAGGACAGCAAGGAAGGGTGAGTGTGGTCTTTAAGATCGATAAGGAAGGGCAGGTAGGGGATATTCAACTGCGCGGACCGTCAGAGCTGTTGGAGAAGGAAGCCGAAAGGATTATCTCCAAACTGCCAAAAATGACACCTGGTAAGCAACAAGGGGTTCCTGTCAGGGTTCCCTTTAGTATTCCGATCAATTTTGTGCTGGAGGACTAAACGGCCCTAATAGACAGAACAGCCTAAGGAGTTTCCAGGGGTTTATTCTCCCTGGAGGCTCTTATTAAAGACCTGACGCTTAAGGTTAGCGGTTAGCTCTTCCGACAGGGCGTATAAGTCGCTAGATTGTTTTGTTGAAGCGTCTACGACTTAACGAACAAAGATGGCACAAAGAAGCTTATTTCGTTGCAAAAAATGAGCTTGAGGCGTATCTTTGCAGCCTTATCCAGGCTTCATGAAGACAGCGGTTGGTACGGCAAAACAAAGAACACTTACGTTACTATTTTCAGAATTTACAGAGATAACCAAAGCCAGGCTCGCTGTTAGTGTTGTATTTTCTGCCCTTGCCGGATACCTCCTGGGCGCGGATCAGATCAGTCTGGTTTCCCTAAGCTTGCTGGCATTTGGCGGCTATTGTATGGTTGGAGCATCCAACGCCTATAACCAGGTAATAGAAAGGGATCTGGATGCCCTGATGAAGCGAACCAGGAACCGGCCAATACCTTCAGGCAGAATGTCTGTAAACAGTGCCATGACCCTGGCTATTACCCTGACGGTTTTAGGGGTGTTCAGTTTATACCTGCTCAATCCCAAGACCTCCATGTTCGGAGCCATTTCCATTTTTCTATATACCAGCGTTTATACACCGCTTAAGACCAAAACGCCTCTGGCGGTTTTTGTGGGTGCTTTTCCGGGTGCTATTCCCTTTATGCTGGGTTGGGTGGCAGCGACCAATGAATTCGGTATTGAGCCGGGAACCCTTTTCATGATACAGTTCTTCTGGCAGTTCCCGCATTTTTGGGCCCTGGGTTGGATGTTGGATGATGACTATAAGAAAGGTGGGTTTAAGATGCTGCCTACAGGAAAGAAAGACAGTGGTACGGCCCTGCAGATTATCATGTATACCATCTGGATGTTGGTAATATCTGTTATTCCTGTTTTCGGGATTACCGGGAAACTTCAACTTTCCATTCCGGCGGCCGTTATCGTATTCTTAATGGGTCTGGTAATGTTGCGCTTTGCCTTCGCTCTGTATATCAAACGCGACAATGCCACGGCGCGAAAGTTAATGCTTGCCAGCGTTAGTTATATCAGCCTGATGCAGATTGTTTATGTAGTAGATAAATTTATATAAGAGGATATGGATATCACCCAAATCAGCGAAAAAGAAAAAAAGGCACGGGCCCGCAAAATGATGTTGTGGTTCGGGATCGTGAGCCTCATTATGGGATTTGCCGGATGGACAAGCGCCTATATTGTGAGTAGTTCCAGGGAGGACTGGCTGGCGGATTTTGAGCTTCCCTCTGCATTTTTATACAGTACGTTGGTCATCTTGTTTAGTAGTCTGACCTATATGCTGGCGCAAAGGGCCGTTAAGCAAGATCAACCAAAAATGGCCACTAACTGGCTTATGGCTACTTTCGTCCTTGGTATCACTTTTATTGTGTTGCAGATCTTTGGATTCTCACAGATGGTTGCCCAGGGCTATTATTTTACAGGTCCAACCAGCAATATAACAGTGTCGTTTATCTACGTTATCGCGGCTGTGCATATTCTGCACGTCCTTGCCGGCTTGGTTACGGTTCTGGTGGTATTGATCAATCAAATGAAGCAAAAATATACAGCTGGGGAGATGCTGGGAATGGAAATGGGCGCCACTTTCTGGCACTTTGTAGACCTGCTTTGGATCTATCTGGTGCTGTTTTTTTATTTCTATTGAATATAAATAATAAGAAAGTGCGTTTTGATAGGGTTTCGGCTTTTGTATAGTTGAAAAAAATGTAAATTTGCGAGTAATATTTTAACACGATAATTTTTATATGGATTCTACTGTTACTGCGGGTTCTGAAGAAAATGTCTGGGGTGGTGGAAACAGACCTCTGAATGCCAGTTATGGCAAATTGATGATGTGGTTTTTCCTGGTATCGGATGCTCTGACCTTTAGCGGGTTCCTGGCTTCTTACGGTTTTTCCAGGTTTAAGTTCATTGAGACATGGCCCATCGCCGATGAGGTGTTTACCCACGTTCCCTTTTTTCATGGGAATTTCCCCATGTACTACGTGGCCTTTATGACCTTTATCCTTATCATGTCTTCTGTGACTATGGTACTGGCTGTTGATGCGGGCCACAGAATGATGAAGAACCGCGTAATACTGTATATGTTCCTTACCATAATCGGTGGTGCCATCTTCGTTGGTTCACAGGCCTGGGAATGGGCGACATTCATCACCGGAGACTACGGAGCAGTAGAAACCAAAGGAGGTCGGATCTTACAATTCGTAAAAGCAGATACCGGAGAGCGAGCCGCCCTTGCGGATTTTGCCAAAACGCTTCCTTCTGAGCGGCAGGAACTGGAACGCAATGATGGTCTTTGGTTTAACCAGGGAGCCAGCCTTCCTTCTTATTCTTTAAAAGAGGTAACCGAAGGCCTTAAGGCCAACCCGAATATCCTTATCCGTACGGAAACTATCACGGAAACCGGAGAGAAAACCCTGTTGACAAGGGAAGAGTCCCTAAGTAAGATCAAGGATGGTGCTTTGGTTGTTGAAGGTGCTAACCTGGTAAGAAATGAATACGGAAGCAGATTGTTTGCCGATTTCTTTTTCTTTATCACAGGTTTCCACGGCTTCCACGTTTTCTCAGGAGTAATTATCAATATCATCATATTTTTTAATGTGATCCTGGGAACCTATGAAAAAAGAGGACATTACGAAATGGTTGAGAAAGTTGGGCTCTACTGGCACTTTGTGGATTTGGTGTGGGTTTTCGTATTCACCTTCTTTTACCTCGTATAAAAATATTTGCGGATCAGCTAAAAAAATAAAATAGATATGGCGCACGAACATAAACTGGAAATATTCAGAGGACTGCTGAAATTTAAGTCCAACACTCAAAAAATATGGGGTGTTCTGATTTTCCTGACTATTGTAACGGCAGTTGAAGTAGGACTGGGGATTACCAAACCGGAAGTCCTGACTCAAAACTACTTCATCGGGATGAAGTTGCTCAACTGGATATTCATCATCCTGACCCTGGTTAAAGCATACTATATCGCCTGGGATTTCATGCACCTGAGGGACGAGAGAAGTTCCCTTAGAAGAGCGGTGGTTTGGACCCCGATCTTCCTTGTGGCTTACCTGGTGTTTATACTGCTTTTTGAGGCAGATTATATTTACAACGTCTTTAAGGACGGCTTCGTGAAATGGAATTTCTAAGACGAAATTAACAATATTAAAAGACGGTTTCAAAACCGTCTTTTTTATTTTTGCACAGGGAATTATTTATGAAAAAGACCTTCGTTTTAGTCGTACTTTTTGTCTTACCCATAGTGGCGTACCTGTTCTTTGCATCAGGAGTTAACAATTTTGGAAGGTTACCTACTTTAACAGAAGATATCCTGGATATCAATAGCCTGGCTCCGGAAGAGACCTTTAAGGATAAGATCACTATACTGGGGTTCTTGGGTTCAGATGTCACCAATAAAAAGGGAAATGCCTTTAACCTGAACCAAAAGATCTATAAGCGCTTTTACGAGTTCCGGGATTTCCAGATGATCATGGCCATGCCCAAAGGCACCGAAGCCGGCGTTGAAGAGTTAAAGACAGAACTCAGTGGATTTACGGATATCAGTAAGTGGCGTTTCGTTTTTCTGGAAAAAGAGCAGATAAATGCCTTGTTCAGTGCTTTAAAAACAGATCTTAAGCTGGAGGATGACCTAAGTACGCCCTACGTTTTTATTGTAGACAAGAAAGGAAATCTCCGGGGGCGAAAGAAAGATGAGGACGAAGGCCTGAAGTATGGCTTTAACACCAGCTCGGTTGCGGATCTCAACAACAAAATGGAGGATGATGTAAAGATCATCCTGGCAGAATACCGCCTTGCATTAAAGGAAAACAACGGTTTGCAGGAATAAGCAATGAAACGGAAGTATACATACGTTTGGGTGTCTCTGGTGGTCCTGGTATTTGGGATCATATTCATTCCGCGTATCGTAGACAGGGTAAAGGCTAACAGTATAGTTCAGGACAGTCGGATGAATGTCAGCAAAAACGCGGACGCCCTGGCCTTCATCACCCTAAACGGAGAAAAACGAAAGGTCCCTGAATTTGCGCTGATCAACCAGGACAGCCTGTTGATTACCCATAAGGACTATTTGGGAAAGGTTTTCGTGGCAGAATTCTTTTTTACAACCTGCCCCAGCATATGCCCGATAATGAGCATGAATCTGGTTCAACTGCAGAATGAGTTTGAAGAATTTGAAAACTTTGGGGTGGCTTCCTTCACCATTAACCCGGAGTACGATACCCCCAGGGTGCTAAAAGAATATGCGGAAGAATACGGGATCACGGATATGGACTGGCACCTGATGACCGGACCCAGAGATTCCATTTATGAGCTGGCCAATGTCGGTTTCAATATATTTGCTACGGAAGCTCCTGATGTGCCCGGAGGTTTTGAGCATTCAGGACTGTTTGCACTTATCGATAAGCAAGGTTATATACGATCGAGATATGATGATTTTGGCAATCCCATCATCTATTACCGCGGAGCCATAACTGAGGCTCAGGGAGCCAATAGTGAAGGAGAGCAGGAACAGATCAGCATCCTCAAGGAAGACATTAAAAAATTGCTAAATGAGTGATACGAATTCCATACAACTGGCAGAAAAAAAGTTCAACAGGCTTATTACGGTAATTTCTATTGTTGTTCCTCTTGTGGTGATGGCGCTATTCAGGGTACGCATACCTAATATGGAACCGCTGGGATTCTTGCCACCTATTTATGCAAGTATTAATGGCTTAACGGCAGTTTTCCTTATCATTGCTGTTTGGGCTATAAAGAACGGCAAACAGAAGTTGCATCAGAATCTCATGGTGACATGCATCGCTTTTTCCCTGGTCTTCCTGGTCATGTATATTGCCTACCATATGAGTTCAGACCCTACCCCATTTGGTGGAGAAGGAGCGATAAAATATATCTATTACTTTATACTGGTTTCTCATATTATACTTTCTGTGGTGATTATCCCCCTGGTTTTAAAAACTTATGCCCGGGCTTACCTCAAGAAGTTTGAGAGCCACCGCAAACTGGCAAAGATAACCTTCCCCATCTGGCTCTATGTAGCCATTTCGGGAGTGATCGTGTACCTGATGATATCCCCATATTATGCGCATTAGTGCGTGCTATGATGGGAGAAACCGGAGCTAAGATGTTTAAATTGTCATAGCCGAATAATAAAATGAAGAGAAGAATAATCGTAACGTTTTCTGTAATGTTCCTGCTACCGCTGGTCAGTTCGGCCCAATGCGCCATGTGCCGCGCGGTCCTGGAAAGTGAGGACAACAATACGATCGCTGAAGGGATCAATAACGGGATCGTCTATTTGATGGCCATTCCCTATATCCTTGTGGGAGTGCTTTTCTACTTCGTCTATCGCAAGATGAAGTCTTGATTTACGGGAATTTTAACACTTTTTTAAAGGTATAACTGTAACAATACCTTTCCTTTAAAGTCTTATTGTAATACATTGCGTATTTCATCAATCATTTAAAACCAACCCAATGTTCGATATTGAAAGATGGCAAGAGATCTTTGATACCATCCGAAAGAACAAATTGAGGACTTTTTTGACCGGGCTTTCCGTGGCATCCGGCATATTTATTCTTGTGATTTTATTGGGCTTTGGTAACGGTATGCAAAACGGTATTGCCAGAGAATTTGAACAGGATGCCGCTACCAGTGTTTGGGTTTGGCCAGGCACTACTACCAAAGAATACAAAGGCCTCAATCCCGGACGAAGGATTGAACTTAGAAATGAGAACTACGAAAACTCTGCCACTATGCTGGCAGACTTTATAGAATACAAATCTCCACGGATCTTTGTCAGGGATGTTACCGTCAATTACGGAAAAGAAGCTTTGGTTTACGGAATTCAGGGTGTTTCATACCAGTTCCAATTCATTGAGAATGCCAAGATGCGGGAAGGTCGTTTCCTGAATTACCAGGATGAGATCGGCACGGCTAAGGTGGCCATCATCGGGAATAAGATCAAGAAGGATGTTTTTGGGGATCTAGACACTCCGATTGGGGAGTTTATCGATATTTCCGGCATCCCATTTAAGATCATTGGCGTATTCTGGGAACAGGAAGAAAGGGAAGAGGAACGCATATATATTCCCATTACCACAGCCCAGCGTGTTTTTAACGGCGCTGACCGGCTTAACAACCTTTCGTATACCTTGCCTCCGATGGAAAATTTTGACGAGGCGGTAGCCCAGGCAGTGAATTTTAAGAACGAACTGGAAAGTTACCTCAAGCAGGTACACATCGTGGCCCCTGATGATACCAGCGGAATCTTTGTTTGGAGCGCGATGGAAGAGGCTAAAAGGTATTACGGCCTAACTGGAAATATAAAAATATTCTTCTGGTTCGTCGGGATCTGCACCATTGTTGCCGGCGTAGTGGGAGTAAGCAATATCATGTTTATTGTGGTCCGGGAACGAACCCGGGAAATAGGGATAAGAAAAGCGCTTGGAGCCAAACCCTGGTCTATAGTTGGAATGATCCTTCAGGAGTCCATTTTTGTTACTACTATAGCCGGTTTCTCTGGTTTCATTTTCAGTATGGGACTGCTGGAACTCGTTGGGCCAAATGTGGAAGTGGATTATGTGGTAAACCCTTCGGTAGATTTCAACATTGCCATATCTATGGTTTTTGTACTGATCATCGCCGGAGCGTTGGCCGGATTCTTCCCGGCATGGAGGGCAGCCAAAGTGCAGGTCATTGAGGCCCTAAAAGATGAATAAGGTTTTTCCGTGACCAAACACGGAATGTATTGATAGCATTATCTTAATACTAGAGACAGAATTTAAGGAACATGTTTAATCGAGATCGATGGAAAGAGATTCTTGAGGTACTCACCAGTAACGTCTGGCGGACCCTCCTTACAGCCTTCGGAGTGTGCTGGGGGATCTATATTCTTATAATTCTTCTTGCTGCTGGGAAAGGATTGGAAAACGGTATCAAAAAGGATTTTGGCGATATTGCCACCAATACCATGTTCATGTGGACCCGCAGTACCACCAAAGCGTATATGGGCCTTCCGAAGGGCCGTAGTTTCGAGTTTAAGCTGGAAGATGTACAGACCATTCGCGATAACGTGCCCAACCTTCGCTTTGTTTCGCCGCGAAACCGACTGGGTGGGTTCCGAAGTGCCAGTAATGTTGTACGAGGAATAAAAACTGGGGCCTATAACGTATACGGAGACTATCCCGAGATCATAAACCAGGATCCGATGACCGTTACTTCCGGACGTTTTCTGAACCAGAATGACATCAATGAGAAACGAAAAATAGCCGTTATCGGGCTAGGGGTTAAAAGCGACCTTTACGATAAAGGAGAAGAGGTATTAGGTACTTATATCAAGATCCAGGGAGTGAATTTTATGGTGGTAGGGACCTATAAGAAAAATAGCAATGATGGCGATGGTGAGGAAGCACAAAAAGAGATCTTTGTTCCTTTCACCTCTTTTTCTCAGGCCTTCAACACCGGGAACGACGTAAGTTGGATGGCCATAACTGCGAATGACGGCAGTTCCATATCCGTTTTAAAGGAACGTATCATACAAACCATGAAGAACAAGCATAAAGTACATCCTGAAGATCAGCGGGCGATTGGGTATTTTGACCTTTATGAGCAGTACAACCGTGTTGAGAGCCTCTTCGGCGCTCTCAAGGGTGTAGCCTATATCGTAGGGATCATGGTACTCCTATCCGGGATTATCGGGGTGAGTAATATTATGCTGATCGTGGTAAAGGAGCGTACCAAGGAGATTGGAATAAGGCGGGCCCTGGGGGAGCAACCCTGGTCCATCAAAAAGCAAATACTTATGGAATCCATCTTCCTGACCATTATTTCGGGAATGATCGGTATAGTATTTGGTGCACTTTTTATTTACGGGGTTAATGCCCTTTTGGAAGCCGTTGGGCCCGTAGATATGTTCCTGAACCCCAGTGTAAGTGTTGGAGTGGTGGCCGGAGCCCTCATGATATTGATGATTTCGGGCTTACTGGCAGGTTTCATCCCCGCACAGAGCGCTATCAAAGTAAAACCCATTGACGCACTTAGAACAGAATAAATAGAACATCAATCAAAACAAACCATATAAGTAATGAAGAAATCGGTAACCATTATCATCCTAATATTCATAGTCGTGGCTTTTGGAGGAGCTATGTTCTACCTCTATCAGAAAAATGCGGAGGACCCGGTGGTCTATGAGGTGGAAAAGCCTGAAAAAAAGACTATCATAAAGAAAACAGTAGCTACCGGAAGTATACTACCCCTGGAGGAGGTTCTCATCAAACCTAATATCTCCGGTGTAATAGAAGAGGTGTATGTTGAGGGAGGAGATTACGTAAAATCAGGCGACCTGCTCGCCAAGATCAAAGTGGTGCCTAACCTCAATGCGCTTAACGATGCCCAGAACGCGATTGACGATGCGAAGATCACACTGGCAGACCAGCAACGCAACTACGAAAGGCAACTTGCTCTATTTAATAAAGGCGTGATCTCTCAAGCGGATCTTGAACGGGCCCAGGTAACCAATGACCAGGCAAAGCAGGCCTATCAGGCGGCTACCAAACGCTACGATATCGTTAAAACCGGAACCACCAGCGGCTACAGGAATGCCGCTAATACGCTTATCCGCTCCACGGTAAGTGGAATGGTGCTGGAAGTGCCGGTTGAAGTGGGAAATCAGGTAATTGAAAGCAATAACTTCAACGAAGGGACAACCATAGCTGCTGTGGCTGATGTGGAAAAAATGATCTTTGAAGGTAAAGTGGACGAATCGGAGGTTGGAAAGATCAAGGAAGACCTGCCACTTGAAATTACAGTAGGAGCCATAGAAGACCAGGTGTTTGATGCAGTGCTGGATTACATCGCCCCAAAAGGAAATGAGGAAAACGGAGCGATACAGTTTGAGATCAAGGGTACCCTTTCCAAACAGGATACCGTATTTATCCGCGCCGGACTCAGCGCGAATGCTTCCATTATTTTGGGGAGAGCAGACAGCGTGCTGGCCGTTAAGGAAGCCCTTGTGCAGTTTGATCCTGAAACCAAAAAGCCCTATGTTGAGGTGTCCACAGGAGACCAGCAATTTGAACGCCGGGATGTGGAGCTCGGGATAAGCGATGGCATATTTGTCGAGATAAAATCCGGAGTCGATTCTGAAGACAGCATAAAAGTGTGGAATGAAGTAGAGCCCGAAGTTGGGACATAGCCCTTTTTAACACAAAAAGTGCTCACTTTTTGTAACATTTTTGCAACTTAATAGTCCTATAACGGGAGCTAAATCCAAATTATTTAAGAGACACCGACCATGATTGAAATAAAAGAGCTTCACAAGTCTTATCAAATGGGGAGTAATTCCCTGCATGTCCTGAAAGGCATCAACTTTACTGCCAAAGAAGGAGAACTCGTCGCTATTATGGGTTCTTCGGGATCCGGGAAGTCTACCTTGCTCAATATCCTTGGGATGTTGGATGTGGCAGACTCCGGGGAATACTACCTGGACGGGGTGCCGATCAAGGACCTCAATGAAACCAAAGCGGCCAAATACAGAAACCAGTTTTTAGGATTCGTATTTCAGTCATTCAACCTGATAAATTATAAAAGTGCCCTGGAGAACGTGGCCTTGCCGCTGTACTATCAGAAAATAGGTAGAAAGGAGCGTCAGGAAAAGGCCATGAAGTACCTGGAACAGGTGGGCCTTAAAGAATGGGCCACTCACTTGCCAAGTGAGCTTTCAGGTGGACAAAAACAAAGGGTGGCCATAGCAAGGGCAATGGCGGCGGAACCCAAGGTGCTGCTTGCAGATGAACCTACCGGTGCCCTGGATAGTACCACCTCCTACGAAGTAATGGATCTGATCCAGAAGATTAACGACCAGGGGAATACCATCCTGGTGGTCACTCACGAGGAAGATATCGCGCATATGTGTAAAAGGATAGTACATCTTAAGGATGGGGTGATCGTAGAAGACAAGAAGATAAAACAAGTAAGGGTAACACAAAATGTTTGATAGAGATACCTGGCAAGAGATCTTTCACACACTCAAGAACAACAAACTTCGGACGTTCCTGACGGGCTTCTCTGTGGGCTGGGCTATCTTTATTTTGGTAATGTTACTGGCGTCTGTAAATGGGATGCAGAACGGGTTTACCAATCAGTTCAATGACGATGCCACGAATTCCATCTTTATCCGGCCGGGGACCACGTCCAAAGCCTATGCCGGCTTTGAGGCAGGAAGAAGAATACAGCTTAAGAACGACGACTACGACTACATTCGCAAGAGCTTCCCAAAAGACATAGAACATATCAGCAGCCGCTACTTTACGTCTGCTTCTGCGCACTATAAGGGTGAGACCGGTTCTTATTCGTTACAGGCGGTTCATCCGGATCACCAGATCATAGAAAAGACGGTTATACTGAGCGGTCGATATTTCAATGAAGCCGACCAGGCCAATAAGGCCAAAGTTGCCGTGATCGGTAGAAAAGTTGGTGACGACCTTTTTAAGAACGAGGATCCTCTGGGGAATTTTGTCGAATTGAACGGCTTGTCTTTCCGGGTTATTGGAATATTTACCGATGAGGGGGATGACAATGCGGAAAGGCGAATTTACGCCCCGATCTCTACCTATCAGCAGATCTACGGAAATACAGAAAAGGTGAACCAGATCGCCATGACCTATAATTCGGAGTACGATCTTACCAAAGCCCTGGAGTTCTCCGGCAGGTTGGAAGACCTCATGAAAAGAAGGCTTAAGATCTCCCCGGAAGATCAGTCAGGGCTGAATGTCTGGAACTATGCCCAGGCCTTTAGCGATATCAGTAGTTTTTCCGCGGTATTAAGTACCATAAGTATCGCGGTAGGTTTTTTGATCCTTATCGCCGGGATAGTAGGTATTGGTAACATTATGGTATTTACTATTAAAGAGCGGACTAAGGAAATAGGGGTGCGGAAGGCACTTGGCGCCAAGCCCAGCCAGATCATTAACCTGGTATTGCTGGAATCTACCTTCATTACCGCGCTTTCCGGATTTATCGGATTGACCTTTGCTTGGATATTATTATCGATAATCGGACCTAATTTTGATTTACCGGCTTTTAGTAATCCGTCCGTAGACCTGTCTACCGTGGTGACAGCGACGATCATCCTCATCATTGCAGGAGTTTTAGCAGGACTGATCCCTGCGGTAAAGGCGGCAAATGTTAAACCAATTGTAGCATTAAGTGATAAATAGCTGATAGTATGTGGTTGTTTGACAGAGATTTATGGATTGAGATCTTTCACACCCTCGGGAAGAACATGTTTCGCACTTTCCTGACCATGCTGGGGGTGATCTTCGCCATGATCATTCTGGTGCTGCTACTGGGGTCTGCCAATGGTATGAGCAACGGTTTTGATAAGGTCTTCGCTGGTACCGCTTCAAATAGCCTTTTTGTATGGAGCCGCTCTACATCGGAACCTTATAAAGGATTTGAACGAGGTAGAAGGATAAACTTCCGTATAGAGGATGCCGAGATCTTAAAGCGGAATATTCCCGAGATAGAGGTTTTGGCCCCGCGTATAGAGTTAGGGAATCACAGGGATGTGGTTACGGTATATCGCAAAGGCCAAAAGAGCGGTTCTTCCGTTTACGGGGATTATCCGGAAATAGACAATATCACCAAGAAGAAACTGATAGAGGGGAGATTCCTCAATAACTCAGATATAGAAGATTCAAAGAAAGTCTGCGTAATAGGGGAGGAAACCTATAAGCTGCTTTTTGAAAAGGGGGAAAATGCCATAGGTGAAGATATCAGGATCAATGGGGTGTTCTTTTCAGTGGTCGGGATCTACAAGCCGAATAACAACATCAATATAGATGGCGAAAACGCGGTTTTTGTTCCTTTTACTACATTCCAAAAGGCCTTTAATTCAGGGGATAGAATGGGATGGATGGCCATTGCTGTAGAACCGAATACCGAAGTGCCAATAGTGGAAAATGAAATAAAGAAACTGCTTAAGATCAAGTACGATATTCATCCGGACGACGAAAGGGCCATTGGTTCGTTCGATATGTCTGAGATCTTCAATAACATTTCCAGTTTTACGCTGGTTCTTAAGGGGTTCTCCTTCTTTGTCGGGATCTTCACATTACTGGCAGGTGTCATTGCCATCAGTAATATTCTATTGATCACGGTGAAGGAACGTACCAAGGAAATAGGTATACGAAGAGCGCTGGGTGCAACGCCAAAAATAGTCAGGCGCCAGATCGTTGTTGAGGCGATAGTGCTTACAGCCTTCGCAGGATTGATAGGTTTTGCAATGTCTGTTGGAATACTGGCGGTGCTGGATTCACTTTGGGGTAGCGGGGAAGACTTTCCGTTTGTAGACCCCATGGTCAGTATACCGCAATTTACCATATCGTTTTCACTAATGGTGGGCTTAAGCGTATTGATTGGCTTAATCCCGGCAAACCGGGCTGTAAAAGTAAGGCCTATAGAAGCACTAAGAGAGGAGTAATAGTTCAACCAAAATAGCTAGTTATAACCAAAAAAAAGAGAATGAATAAATACCTAAAATATGGATTGATAGGGGTAACGGCCATCCTGATTCTTTGGGCCACCGCTTATTTCATTAAGCAAAACAGTACTCCTACCCAACTCTATGAGACAGAAACACTTGAGAAAAAAGATATCATCAATAAGGTGATTGTCACCGGTAAGGTTATCCCTGAAGATGAGATCAATATAAAACCTCAGATATCCGGCATCATAGACAAGATCTTTCTGGAAGAAGGGGTCAAGGTCAAGGCCGGGGATCTTATCGCCAAGATCAAGGTGGTACCTAATGAGCAATCCCTAAACCAGGCGCGCGGACGGGTACGGAACGCGGAGATCGCCCTGGGCAATACCGAGATTGAGTATAAAAGAAATAAAGCACTTTTTGACAAGGGAGTGATTTCCAGCCAGGATTTCAATAATCTGCAGCTGCAATATGACCAGGCCATTCAGGAATTGGACAATGCCAAGTCTGACTACCAGATCATTCGCGTTGGTTCTGCCGGAGGTTCTGCCACCGCCAATACCAACATCAGGGCTACCGTCTCCGGGACCATCCTGGAGATCCCTATCAAAGAAGGGGACCAGGTCATTCAAAGTAACAACTTTAATGACGGGACCACCATCGCCACCATTGCGGATATGACCAAAATGATCTTTGAGGGTGAGGTAGATGAGGCCGAGGTTGGCAAGCTTCACGTAGGTATGCCACTTGAGATAAACCTCGGAGCCCTGGAAAAGGACAAATTCGACGCCAAACTGAAGTTCATCGCCCCAAAGGGTGTTGAAGAAGAAGGAGCTGTTCAATTCAAAATCGAGGGTGACCTGGTTGTAAATGACAGCACCTATGTCAGGGCAGGTTACAGTGCCAATGCTTCCATAGTGCTCGAAGAGAAAAAGGATGTGCTGGCCATTAAAGAAGCCTTGCTTCAATTCGACAAGGAAACTGAAGAACCCTTCGTAGAAGTAGAAGTGGCCCAGAACGAATTTGAACGCAGGGATATAGAGTTGGGGATCAGTGATGGTATTGATGTGGAGGTAGTTTCCGGAGTCGATGAAGATGCCAAGATCAAGGTATGGAACAAGCTGGAGAAGAGTGACGACGACTCAGATTAAATCAATCAACCATATTACAAATCTCAAAATCAAAAAACGACTTATGAGAATCAAGATAACTGTATTGTTGCTCCTATGCAGCGTGGGAATGCTTTCGGCTCAATTGAGAAAATGGACGCTGGAAGAGTGTGTTACTTACGCCGTAGAGAACAACCTGACTATAGAACAATTTGAGCTGGACCTGGAAAACGCTCAGATCGATGAATCCGATGCCATCGGGAACATGCTGCCAACCTTAAACGGAGATGCAAGGCTTACAGAGAACCTCGGTCTCTCTTTTAACCCTACTTCCCAGGAACCGGTAAGTACGCAGCTTAACTTTACGGGAAACCTGACCTCAACCCTTAACATGTTCGACGGGCTTAGGAATATCAGGCAATTGCAAAGGGCCAAACTCAATGCGATTTCTAATCAATACCGTCTGGATGACCTGAAGGATGATATACGCCTGAATGTGGCAAATGCATATCTGCAGGTGTTGTCAAACAAGGAACAGCTAAAAGTATTCAGAGCGCAGTACGCCGTCACCGAGCAAGACCTTAAAAGAACTAAGGAATTAGTAGAAGCCGGGACTTCTCCAAGAGGTGATCTTTTGGAAATTGAGGCTACCGCGGCTAACCAGGAACAGCAGGTGATCAATGGCGAAAGCCTGGTGCTGATCTCCATTGTGAATCTGGCTCAGTTGCTGCAGATCACGGACTATGAAAACTTTGATATTGCGGATGAAGAGTTTGATATCCCTCCTTCGGACATCTTAAATAACTCCGCAAAAGTTATATACGATAAGGCGCTGTCCTTTAGGAACGACATTAAGCTTTCTCAGGCCAATGTGGAGGTGGCAGAAAAAGATGTTCAAATAGCAAAAGGAGCATATTTTCCCACCCTTTCGGCCTTTGTCAACTACAACACGAGATACTCGGATCAAAACCTGGTTTCGGTAACCGATCTGTCCGTAATTCCGTTTGTAGATCAGTTATGGATCTTTGATGGTCTTGCTTATGGATTCTCACTGAATGTCCCATTTTTTAACGGATGGAGCACTCGAAACAATGTACAGCGTCAGAAGATCAGTTTGGAAAGAGCGAAACTGGATTTTGAGCAAACCAAGCTGGAATTAGAATCCAATATCCAACAGGCCTATGTTGATGTAACCACTTTTGATAAGGCCTATCAGGCAGCCCAAAAGACCCTGGATGCCAGGAGAATAGCTTACCAGTACGCCAAGGACCGTTTTGATGTTGGTTTGATGAACGCATTCGATTTTAGCCAGGCGCAGTCCAGATTGGACAATGCGGAAGCGGATGTGATCCGTACCAAATACGACTATATCTTCAGGCTTAAGATACTGGAGTTCTACTTCGGAATCCCACTCGCGTTGGATTAACAAAGGGAATAAAATAATACCAGATAACCCTAAGGTTTTTTGATCTTAGGGTTTATTTTTGCCTTATGGCTAAAATCTTAAATCTGGAGACTGCAACCACTAACTGCTCCGTTAGTCTTGCTGTGGATGGTGAGATCGTTGCGCTTAAAGAGGAAAACACTCCTAATTATTCGCATTCAGAACAATTGCATCTTTTTATTGGCGCTGTGCTGAAGGAAGCATCCCTGTCTTTCCCGGATCTGGATGCCATTGCGGTGAGTAAGGGGCCTGGTTCCTATACCGGATTGCGCATAGGGGTCTCCGCGGCCAAAGGACTGTGTTACGCACAGGATATTCCTTTGATAGCGGTTCCTACACTTTTGAGCCTGGCACATCAGGTTCAGATAGAGGATGGATTCCTGATCCCTGTATTGGATGCGAGGCGTATGGAAGTCTATGCGGCCGTTTTTGATCCCCGGTACAATGAGCTTCGTAGTACCTGGGCAGAGATCATTTCAGAGGCTTCTTTTTCCGATTATCTGGAAAGAGGTCCGGTGCATCTTATCGGTAGCGGAGCTGCCAAAAGTGGGGAAGTGATCCAAAACACTAATCTTGTATTGCATACGGATGTCTTTCCCTCTGCCCGTGAAATGGGGAGGATCTCTTTTGAAGCATATGAGAACAGGGCGTTCGAAGACGTCGCCTATTTTGAGCCATACTACTTAAAAGACTTCATTCTTACCGGAAAGGGCAAGTAGATCAATTAGATGTTATACAGACTTCGAATATCCTAAGGCCTGGCGGTAGATCCGTCCGGTGAGATGTCCATTTTGGATTTTTCGGATTTGATCTTGTTGTAGTAGTTCAAGAGGGCTACTACTTCGTTCTCTTTCCTTAGTTTGAGTTTGTTTTCACCAACGAACTTCTTCACTGCAGACGCCTCATCACTTAAGTAATAGAAGAGTTCCCTTTTGTTTAGATCGATCCTCTCAAAAAGGTTATCACCTATTTTCAGGTAATACTCAAAATCGTCTTCGTACTTAGCGGGGGTCATGGACTCGTAACCGTGCTCGGGATTCGTCGCTTTCAGGAGTCGTTTCTTTGGCTGTAGGAACAGTACGACCTCCCCGCTGTTTAGCGGATTGAAATACCCTCTGCGATACTTCCCTTTATAGCGGTATTTGTGTACTTCAAAGGTCTTCCCGTCTAACTCTACCACGATATTTTCACGTTTGAGCAGTTTCAGGGGTTTTTGTTGATTGCTGAGGAATTCCATTTCGTCGCTGAACGCGTTATAGCGCATAGGTCTGCTGGTCTCAGATCCGCCGTTTATGGTTGTTTTGCCGGTTTTGTAAAGCTCATTCATATACGGAGTTCCCTCTGTAGGCGCATCATAGAAAGTGATCTCTAACTGCCCGTGATAGGCGGTTTGCGGATTTCCGTTGAATTGGGAAAATAACGCCAGGGTAGATAAACAGGCTAAAAAAGATAATATGATAGTTTTCATTGTGTAATTACGTTAAAATATTATCTAATAAGATACTAAAATTCCGGGAATTAGGCAAATCTAACCAACCTGATGTACCGTACGCTGAGGGAATGGAATTTCGATGTTTTCTTCGTCAAAACGATGCTTTAATTCCTCTAAAACATGGAAATGCGCAGGCCAGAAATCATCGTTTCCAGCCCAGAACCTGAGACTTAAGTTGACCGAACTTTCAGCCAGTTCGCCTACATATACTTCCGGGGCGGGATCCGTTAAGATTCCCGGGGTTTCAGCGCAGATCTGAAGCAATATGTCCTTAGCCTTTTTTATATTCGATCCGTAACCGATCCCGACATCAATCTTATCCCTGCGGGTATTCTCAGCATTGTAGTTTATGATATTGTTATTTGAAAGTTGTCCATTGGGAATTATGGCCAACTGGTTTCCGAAAGTATTCAATTTGGTAGTGAAAATAGAGATTTCCTTTACCACCCCATCCACACCTTGTGCGGAGATGAAATCACCTATTTTGAAGGGTTTGAACAGTAGTATTAAAACCCCGCCTGCAAAGTTCGCCAGGCTCCCCTGTAGCGCCAGCCCAATGGCCAGTCCGGCCGCACCGATTATGGCAACCAGGGAAGAAGACTTTACCCCTAGTTGCGTGATCACCAGTACAAAGAGCAGCACTTTCAGAGCGATCTTTATAAAACTCTGAAGAAAACTCTCCAGGGTGAGGTCGTAATCCCGTTTTTCGAAAAACTTACGTACAAGTCGGTTGATGAACTTAATGATCCAGAGACCGACGATCAGGATGATAATGGCCAGTATTAAGTTTGGGAAGAAATCCCAGGCCCAGTTGATGAGTTGATCTATATGTTCCTTGTAATTTGTAAACTTTTCCATGGTAGATTAAAATAGTAATTAACGGATCGAGAATTAACTCAAAATTAGTCTATAAAGCGCTTAATTGTTCAATTTTGAAGGATTTGTTCCAGAGCTTTTTCGGCTTCGGTTTCCGGAAGCCTGCAGGCCCCCTCCTTACACACATAGATCAAGGTTTTACCCGTCACATATCTGTTCTTTAGCAAGCTCAGACCACCTTCTTCTGCAGTAGCTGTTATGATGGTATTAGGCAGGTATTTGTGATGGAATTCAGATGCTTTTTCCCTGTATTCAGGTCCAACTATGGCAATTTCATAGAACGGTTTGTCCATAAAAAGGGCCAAACGCGCCCAATTCGCATGGCTGTGAATATTGTCTTCCAGGGAGTTTCTCATGGCAAGCATCATACCTTTTGCTACCGTACTATATTTTTCTTCCGGGTATAATTTCCCTATCCTGTAAAGGGTCTCCGCCAGTATGGAATTGGAGGAAGGGATAACGTTGTCCTGGGTTTCAAGGGTCTTGCGGATGACATAGTGAGAGGTGTCCGAAGTAAAATAGAACAGTCCGCTTTCCGGATCAAAAAAGTGGCTGAGACAATAGTCAAGCAGTTTCCTGGAGGTCAGTAGCCATTTTTCTTCAAGCGTCGTTTCGTACAGGTTCAGATAAGCCCTGGCAACTGCAGCGTAATCCTCCAGGTACCCTTCTATGGAAACCTTCTCATTCTTATAGTTGTGGAACAATCGCCCCTGATCGTCCATGAGACTGGAACGGAGGAAATCCGCATTTTTATTGGCCAAATCCAGATAGTGCTCACTTCCGAGATAGCGGTAGGCATCTATAAGACCATTAAGCATCAGCCCATTCCAGGAAGTGAGGATCTTATCATCCAGCCGTGGCCTGGCTCGCTTTGCTCTTTCTTCCAGCAACTGACTTTTGCACTTTGTGATCAGTTTCCTCAATTCGGCTGGTGTAAGCTGATGTTTTTTAGCGATTTCCTGCTCTTCCTTATCGCGTATTAGCACGTATTTGCCTTCTTCCCAGAGCCCGTAGCTATTAATGTTGTAGTAATCCTGAAACAGCTCAAACTGTAGTCCCAGAATCTCCTTTAGCTCCTCTTTTCGCCATACATAAAATGCCCCCTCCTCAAGAATGTCCTGCTCATTAAGGCTGTCTGCATCCAGAGAAGAATAGAAGCCGGAATCCACATCCATAAGTTCCCGCTCCACAAAAGAAATGGTTTCTTCTACCACCTGTTTGTAGTGTTCGTTCCCGCTATAGGCATAGGCCTTAGCGTACAGACTTACCAATTGCCCATTATCGTAAAGCATTTTTTCAAAATGAGGAACATGCCAACGCGTATCCACTGCATAACGGGCAAAACCTCCCCCAATGTGATCGTAAACACCACCCTGGGCTATCTTTTTCAAGCTTAGGTTTACGTATTCCAATACGGATTCGTTTTGGGTAGAAAACCCGAAATGCAGAAGAAACTCCAGGTTTCCGGGCATCATGAACTTCGGCGCCCGATTATATCCTCCCATTTTTCGATCAAAATAGTCGGACCAGTCGTCCACCAATTTTTTCAGCTGCTCTGTTGAGAGTAGATCAGAATTGTCGTTTCCCTTGACCAGATTAATGCTTTTGATGCCGTTTGCCAGGTTTTCCGCATAGGATATGACCTTTTCCTGCTCTTGTTGGTACACCTCTGCCAATTGCTGCAAAGCCTTGATCCACCTGCCTTTGTCTACATAAGTAGCACCCCAGATGGGTCTGCCGTCCGGGAGGGCAATGATATTGAGTGGCCAGCCCCCGCTTCCGGTCATCATTTGAAGGGCATCCATATAAATATGATCCACATCCGGCCTTTCCTCCCGGTCTATTTTAATATTGATAAAGCTCTTGTTCATAACCGCTGCCACTTCCTCATCCTCGAAACACTCCTTCTCCATGACATGGCACCAATGACAGGCGGCATAACCTATACTGATAATAAGAAGTTTGTCCTCTTTTTGAGCCTGTTTCAAGACTTCAGGGCTCCAGGCAACCCAATTTACCGGGTTATGGGCATGCTGTAGAAGGTAAGGACTTGTTTCATGAATAAGTGCATTGGAGTGTTTGGGTTCCATAGCCGGGTTTTTTTGAGCACTCCCTGTCCAAGGAATGCAGAATAAGCTTAATACAATGGCAAATCGCAACATATGCAAAGTTAGATGAATGCCATCAAAAAAGGCGCCTGCTGGCGCCTTTTAATACGTTTTTATCAAAGTGTTATTTCACTTCAAAGGTGATCTTAACATTCACTCGGAATTCATCAATTTCACCGTCCTTTACGGTTGCACTTTGTTCGTTGAGATATACGGATCGAATATTGTTGACCGATTTTGAGGCTTGAGCGACGGCCTTTGCCGTGGCATCTTCCCAGCTCTTATCAGAATTTGCCAATACTTCGATTACTTTTAAAACTGCCATGATTTTGTGTTTTTAGATTCTTTTAAAGTTAGCAAATTAAAAGCAATAAAATAAGTGCTTAGCGCAAAATCAGCCGTTTAATGCAACCACTTCCTGAACCTTGTCTCCAAGCATGTTTTTGAGCATATTCTCTATGCCGTTCTTTAAGGTAAAGGTAGACGAGGGACAACCGCTGCAGGCGCCCTGAAGAATAACACTTACGGTCTTACTTTCCGCTTCGTAGGACTGAAACAATATATTCCCCCCGTCACTGGCAACGGCCGGTTTTACATATTCATCCAGTATGGATATGATCTGCCTGGAAGTGTCGTCAAGCTGCTCTCCCTGACCAGCCTCCTCCTCTGCCTCCTCTTTTTTCTTTTGTATAGAAGCTGAAGATACGATCTCATTGCCGTCTGCTATGAATTCCCGGATAAATTCCCGCAGTTCCATGCTTATCTCGTCCCATTCCTTCACGTCGTACTTGGTAACAGAGATGTAGTTTTCATCCATAAACACTTCCTTGACATATGGAAAGTGAAATAATTTTGTGGCAAGATCAGATGTAGCGGCTTCTTCTATGTTCTTAAACTCAAAAGTGGCCGGTACCAGCTTTCGGTTTGCGACAAACTTGAGCACAGCGGGGTTTGGGGTTACCTCAGCATACAGGGTAACTGCAATTTTTGTGGGACCCTGAGTTTCCTCTAATACCACGGGTTGTCCCGCATTCAGGTACTCTACGAGCTGCTGGGCCACTTCGTCCTTAACATCCTTCCAGTCTACAATGTCAAAGCGTTCCAGGGCGATAAAATTGCCAGAAATATAAACTGTTTTGATAAAAGGGAGGTAGAAAAGCTGTTGCGCCAAAGGGGAGTTTTTGGCCTCGTCGATATTATGGTATTCGTAGTTTGATCCTTTTGTAAGAAACTGGTTGACCTCAAATTTCAATATTGCCGGGTTGGATGTCTCTGCCACGGTGATCACGTACTCTCTCATAGTCTTTGTTTTGGGCAAAAATACAACCTATTTCCAAGACATGGTAGATATAATAATGTTACAATTCATCCGTTATACATTATATTTGGAAGAAATGGCTATCAACACCCCACTATCTTGGATGAAAAAGCACCTCCTACTTATTATTAGCTCAATAATCGTTTGTACTTACTCAAGCGCTCAAGAGGGTATTCCTGTATATTTTGACTATTTATCGGACAACTATTATTTGATCCATCCTTCCATGGCGGGTATTGGTGAAGGCGGAAAGATCCGTCTTACAGCGAGGCAGCAATGGTTTAGTGTTGATGAAGCCCCGAATATGCAGACGCTTAACGCCCATTATCGGATAAGGGATACCAAAAGCGGTGTAGGAGCCATTCTTTTTAACGATGCCAACGGTTATCACGCGCAAACCGGCGTAAAACTTACCTATGCCCATCATCTCAGATTTGGGGAGGATTTCAGGATATTGAATCAGCTTTCTTTTGGTTTGAGCGGTACGATATTACAAAGTAGCCTGGATGAGACCGAATTCCGCTCAGTGATCCCGGATCCGGCGATAACCGGAAACAGGATCAATGCCACCTATTTTAACCTGGATCTTGGAATTTCTTATTCCTACCAGGAGTTTTACGCCCATGCCACTGTGCTGAACCTCTTAGAAAGTGAGCGCAGTTTATACCGACAGGGAAGAGCTGACCCGGACAATGTACCGGTTATTGATAACCTGAGGAGATACCTCTTGTCTGCCGGATATATTTTTGGCAGGAGCGAATGGCGGGTAGAACCTTCCGTAATGTTCCAGCTGACAGAGTTTACAGAAGAACAAACAGTAGACGTAAACGCCAAGGTGTACAGGGATGTTAGTTTCGGTACCATTTGGGGAGGTCTTTCCTATAGAAGGAGTTTTGACGGGGCCCAATTCCAGACTGCCGGGAATTTTGGGGAACAACGCCTGCAGTTGTTTACACCCATTGTCGGTTTTAATTATAAACGATTTATGTTCTCCTATAACTATTCCTACCAATCCGGGGATATCCGTTTGGATAACGGAGGTTTCCATCAGATCACCCTGGGGTATGATTTTGGACCCGAACGGGAGAACCGATACGACTGTTATTGTCCTGCTGCCAACTACTAAGGCAAAACAAATGGGCCTGTACCCGAAAGTACAGACCCATGCTTCAACGCCAACCAACCTACGACAATCAATCACTTATGGCGTTTGAACTTTTCACTCTATGTTAATCCCAGCGATAGTTTTTCTTGGCAGCCTGCTGCTTTAAGGCACTTAGCATAGCATTTTCCAACTCACCCCGACTGTCTTTCTGATGCTTTGCGATATAGGCTTCCCTTTTTATATTCGCCTTCTTGATCTCTTCCTGTATCCTTTTGCGTTCCTGGCGCTGCTTTTTAACGTAGGCTTCCAGAGCAGCATCGCTTTTTCCCTTTAAGGACTCCGGTAAATGTTCTTTTTCTACTTCAGACCACTGGAAATCCTCGCTTTCGGCGGCATCAACCAGATCCCAGGACTTGTTCTTATACATTCTGGAGCTTTTGCTCACGGCCCGCTTTACGGCAACCGCCTCTTCCAACGCCATGGCGTTTTGGTCTTGTTCGGACTGAAGACGCATCTTGGCCTTACCCGAAGCTCCGTATGAAATGTAGGTTTTGTTCAGTTTTGTGTTAAGTTCGATGATGATATCGTCATAGGGCGTGGCGATATGGATCTGCCTGCGGTTGTGGTTTATCGCCATATATTCTCCTCCGCTCATTAGCGCCCCCCTTTTCCATTCCGTGTGTATCCCCTGTTCGTAGGCACCGCAGAATATCGTATTTACAACCACATCTTTTTCCATAGCGTTGGTCACAGCGTCCTTATAGTTCAGTTTACCCTGTGTAAAGGGTTCGTTCCCGGCGATAAAGATCATTTTTAGATCGTCCGGGTTCTTTCCCCAATCCAGTTGCCTTAAGGAAGTTTGTATCACCTGCCCGCAGAATTCTTCACCCCCGTTAGTAGTGAGCGAAAACAGCTTTTCGGACAGCTCATCCAGATCGTTGCTAAAACCAATGACTTGCTGAATATATCCTTCCCTGGAAGAGAGGCCGTCATTTCCGTACTGGTACAGCGCGATTTGCAAGTCCGGCCTTACCGAATTCCCGCATTTGGCATAGGTGAATTGGTTGACAATATCCCAAAGCTGGGACTTGGCCTGGTTGATAAGCCCATCCATACTGTTACTGGTATCCAGCAAAAGAGCGATCTTAACCGTGGGTTTCTTTATATGTGCTTCTGGCTGTGCCGCTTGCGCGATTATACAGTTTTCTGTCTTTTTGGGTTGAACCCCTTCACAACTGTAACCTAATCCGGCCACTGCCAAAAAAAAGCCCAGGCTCAATTGTATACGTGTTTGTTTTAATTTCTTGTTCATCATGGCGTTTTTTTGTTGAATTATCGGAAGTAAAACTAGGGGAGAACTTTTTGCTTTAAAAAGGACAATGAGCGAAATGGCCGTTTAAATGAGTGAACGGACCACACGGCTGAGCCAGCCCCATAAAACAAGGCAATTATGGGCGGTTTTTGGGAATTTGCCATTTTTTTTAACTCTTTAAATCCCTTAAGTTTACCTTGATTAATGGAATTTGTGATGCGCATAACACTGCTTTTTGTTTTCTTATTCCTTATGACTTTCTCTGGATTGGCCCAGCCAATTCAAAGAGGCCAGAAGGTTTTGTTGAAAGGCGCTGTAAGGGAAATGCAGTCAAGAGATCCTATATCAGCAGTTCACGTTTCAACTGACGACGGGGCTTATACCATCACCGATGATAATGGAGAATTTGAGATAGAAGCGGGCATAGGAGATGTGCTTACTTTTGAAAGCCGCGATATACAGACTGTACGTCACACTGTGCTGAACGACGAGGATATTTTAGTGCTGGTAAAGGATTATGAGCCAAGCACTTCAAGATATAAGAAGTCCACCTCCTCCAGTAGGCAGCAGCACAGGATCTACCTGGACTCAGCGAGCTTTTATCAAAAAAAGGACATCAAAAAAAGTATTGATTTCGTAGCGAAGTCCATTGAGGGCCTGGGTAAAAGAGGTTACAAAAAGGAACTGGGAGAGTCCCTGACCCTTCTTGGGGAGATCTATCAGTATTACGGTCAGTATGATCTTGCGATCGCAAATTACAAGGATGCGCTTGAAGCCAGAAAATCTACGAAGACAGCCCTGCTACTGGGTAAAGTATATGTGCTGAATAAAGAATACGAAGAAGCTGAAAAAACCCTGGAGCCATTGACCCAGATCAAGGCGCTGGTGCCCTTTCAAAAAATTGAACTTTATGAGACCCTGGGCGATGCTTATAAGGGGCTTGGTGATACTGAAAAGGCCGTTGCCTATTACGAGCAGGGTTTGCTTGTTGCGAACAAGAACCAGGTTAGCCCCAAACTGCCCGATCTGAACTCCAAAATAGCCGATGCCTACGCTCGGGACAACCGCTTGCAGGAGGCCGAGGCCTTTTATGGCAGCTCCCTTAACCAGGCTGGCCGGCAGGCGCCTCAAAGAGCCGTGCAGGAAAAAGAAAAAGTAGCGGATTTTTACAACCGAACCAACCAATATCAGAATGAGATAGAACTCAGAAAGGAAAGCCTGGACGAACTAAAAAGCATAGCCGCTCCTGTAGCCAAGACCGAAGGGGATGTGATCTCAAGGGATACCATTACCCCGCAACGCATCAACTACAAGATTGCCAATGCCTACATTGCCCAGGATAAATACGACGAGGCAATTCCTTACCTGGAAGAAAGTATACGTGAAGCGGATAATGAGGACGACCTTATCGTCCAGAAAGACGCCACGCGAAAATTATCTGAGGTATACCGGCAAAAAGGGGATTTTACGAAATCCCTGGAGACTTATCAGAAATATGTAGCCGTCGTGGATACACTTTACATTCGTAAGGAACAGGAGATATCCAGGGCAGCCAGGTTTAATCGGGAGATCGCCTCACAGCAAAGCAGGATCACCGGATTGGAACAGGAGCGGGAATTGTCTCAGAGCAAATACGATCTTGCACTGACCGAACAACAACTGATACAGGAAAGCAATAAACGACAGCGATGGGTGATCTATTCCCTTATTTTTGGGATGGCACTTACGGCCCTGGCGGCTTTTTTCTATTACCGTAGTGACAGGCAGCGGAAACTGACAAACAACCTGCTTGCCCTTAAATCCCTGCGCTCCCAAATGAACCCTCACTTTATTTTTAATGCCCTGAACTCCGTCAACAATTATATCGCAAAGAACGACGAGAGGAGTGCGAACAGGTATTTGAGTGAGTTCTCTACCCTGATGCGGGCAGTACTGGAGAATTCGGAAGAAGACTTTATCCCACTTTCCAAGGAACTTGAGCTGCTCAGACTCTATCTCAGACTGGAGCATTCCCGTTTCCCGGATAAATTCGATTACCAGCTCAATATAGACGAAACCCTGGATATAGATTCCTATGAGATACCACCAATGTTACTCCAACCCTACCTGGAAAATGCAATTTGGCACGGACTTCGTTATAAAGAAGAAAAAGGTCTGTTGAGCGTGGATCTGCAAAAGAAAAACCAGGATTTTTTAGAAATAACAATTACGGATAACGGAATTGGCAGAAAGAGATCAGCAGCTCTAAAAACCCAAAATCAGAAGAAACAAAAGTCCAAGGGGATGGGCAATATCAAAAAACGTATTGCTATTCTAAACGAGATGTACAAAGACAAGGTGGCCGTAGTAATACGTGATCTTAATGGGGACAGCACCGGGACCCGGGTAATTCTGACCTTGAAAAAGGATTAACCCTGATTTACCCGACTAATACAGACATAAGTTATGGCATTGAGAACAATAATTGTTGAGGACGAGGCGAACAGCAGGGACATTTTGAGGAACTACATTCATAAGTATTGTCCGGATGTTGAGGTATTGGGTGAAGCCGCTAATATAGATGAAGGGCTAAAGCTTATTTCCAGCATACAACCAGACATGATCTTTTTGGATGTGGAGATGCCTTTCGGAAACGCATTCGACCTTTTGGACCAGGTTCCGGACCGTACCTTTGAAACGGTTTTCGTTACCGCCTATAACCAGTACGCCGTGGATGCGCTTAATAACCATGCGGCCTATTATCTTATGAAGCCGATTAACATTGACGAGTTAATTAAAGCGGTGGATTATGTGAAGGAGATCAAAGATAAGGAGGAAGCGCTCGCAGACCGTGTATTAAAGCCCAGGGTACACAAGGTGGACGGAAAGATCACCCTTCCCCAGCAAGACGGTTTCCAGGTCCTGAATGTGTCAGAGATCCTCTATTGTCAGGCGGATGATAATTATACTGAGATCTACCTGGAAAACAAGAAATTACTGGTGAGTAAAACCCTGAAATATTTTGAAGACACCTTGTCCGATTTTCCCTTTGCACGCATTCACAAATCCTATTTGGTAAATGTCAATGAGGTGGTAAAATATCGCAAGGGAAAAGGGGGGAGTGTGGTGATCTCAAATGGCAAAGAGTTGCTGGTATCCGCTTCCAGGAAAAAGCAGTTGCTTTCGTACTTTGAATAGGGTGGATACGAATTGATTTATTTGCCTGGTATATCCCCTTCTTTCTAACTTCGTACTTCAAGACCCATAACTCATAACTCATAACTAATACCTCCTGCCTTATGATAAAATCACTCAACGGCAAAACACCTAAGATCGGGAAAGACTGTTTTATTGCAGAAAATGCTACTATTGTCGGTGAAGTAGAAATGGGAGATCAATGCAGTATCTGGTTTAATGCTGTGCTGCGGGGAGATGTACACTTCATAAAAATGGGTAACAAGGTAAACGTCCAGGACGGAGCGGTGATCCATTGTACCTACCAGAAATCGCCTACTACTATTGGAAATAATGTTTCCATAGGCCATAATGCCATAGTACATGGCTGTACTTTACAAGACAATGTGCTAATTGGCATGGGTAGCATAGTGATGGACGACTGTGTTGTGGAGAGCAATAGTATAGTGGCGGCCGGAGCGGTAGTAACCAAAGGTACAAGGATTCCCTCAGGTACTGTATTTGCGGGTATGCCTGCGAAAAAGATCAAGGATATCAGTCCGGAACTCAGCCAGGGGGAGATAGACCGTATCGCCAACAACTATGTGAAGTATTCCAGCTGGTTCAAGGAATCCTGAGTGCCCGGTAGGACATGAGCAATTGTAAAATAAGAGTGCTCATCCCTAAAACATTCCAAAACTTCAATTTCAACTTAAACTTAAACTTAGACTCCAACTTAAACTTAATCTTGTACTTACACTTGTACGTGTTCCTGTACATCCCTATTTTTGCCCAACTAAAAAAACGAGAATGAAGGCTTATATTTTTCCCGGTCAGGGAGCTCAGTTTGTCGGAATGGGATTGGATCTCTACGAGAAGTACCCGGTAGCACAAGAATTATTTGAAGATGCCAACAGCATCCTTGGTTTTTCCATTACGGATATTATGTTTGAAGGTACTGCCGAAGACCTGAAACAAACCAAAGTTACACAACCTGCAGTCTTTTTGCACGCCGCCATCATGAGCAAGGTCCTTGGGGAAGATTTTAAGCCTGATATGGTTGCAGGGCATTCTCTGGGAGAGTTTTCCGCTTTGGTAGCCAATAAGACCCTGAATTTTGAAGATGCCCTGAAACTGGTATCCAAAAGGGCTTTGGCCATGCAAAAGGCTTGTGAGATCCAGGAAAGCACTATGGCAGCCATTCTGGGGTTGGACGATGAGGTCGTAGAAAGGATTTGTGAAGAAACCGCAGGAATCGTGGTTGCCGCCAACTACAATTGTCCCGGACAATTGGTTATCTCAGGGGCTACAGCAGCCGTTGAGGCAGCCTGTGAGAAACTCAAGGAAGCGGGTGCCCGCAGGGCATTGATATTACCCGTGGGAGGAGCATTCCATTCTCCATTAATGGAACCGGCCAGAGAAGAATTAGCCGCGGCCATAGAAAATACGGATTTTAAGGCCCCAATTTGTCCGGTATACCAAAACGTTACTACAACAGCCGTAAATGATCCGTCGGAGATCAAAAAAAACCTGATCGCGCAACTGACCGCACCCGTTAAATGGACGCAGAGTGTCCGGAACATGGTAAAGGACGGAGGTAGCCATTTTATTGAGGTTGGGCCAGGAAAAGTGCTTCAGGGATTAGTCAAAAAAATAGATCCCACCGTGGAGTCCGCCTCTGCCATAATTTCGTAAATAATAGGCCACCAACTTGCATTTTGCCGTAAAAAGGCATCTTTAACCCATAATATGGGTTCTATGCCCTTTTTTTTTAGTATTATTGAACCCCAATTTTGCGAACCTGCTTAGCTATTGATGAATGGAGAGAATGCCTATTCTAATGGCGGTCTATGAAAATGGAACGAAACGACTACTTAGCAAGGTTTAGCCCTAAAGTAAAAAAAGTACTTGCTTTTGTCTTTCTGGTCACTTTGGGCCTTACGGCCTCTGCCCAGGAGCTTACTATAGAGGCTTTTAGTGATACGGCCTCAGAAACCGGTCCTGCCGCAGGCAGTTTTCGCGTGCTTTCTGACATACCGATTCCGGGAGGTCTTATAATCAATTATACGGTCGCAGGTACAGCAACCCCTACAACGGATTATGCCGCGCTTTCCGGCATTGCGTTTATCCTCCCCTCGGAATCTCAGGCAATTATTGATCTTTCCGGTGTAGTTAATGACGCCCTGGTGGAAGGGGATGAGACTGTGATTGTTACCCTGGCTGCAGGGGCAGGTTATACCATAGGGGCTGATAACCAGGCAACATTAACGATACAGGATAATGATATAGGTTTGGTATCTGTCGCAACGGTTGAAGAGCCAGGTCAGGAAGAGGGTACTGTAAACGGCAGGTTCCGGATTGCGCTGAGTGCTGCAAACAATACCGGTAGTACAGCAACGGTATCTTTTACATTGACAGGTGCTGCAACTAATGGAGTGGACTATGGTACGGTTAACCTGACACGAAATTTCCCAAACCCGACAATCTTATCTCGAGATGTGGTCATAAATGTGGTGGACGATGCCGACTTTGAGGGTACGGAGGATGTGATCATTACCCTCACCGGAGTGAATAACCCACAGTTCGCCCTGGGGACTTCAACGGCAAATCTGGATATAGAAGATAACGACTGCGCAGCCGGGGATACGGCCCCTACACTTAACGGCAACCCTACAACCTTCTGCGATAATCTGAACGTGATGCTGGATGATTACTTTTCCGGCTCAGAACCTGCCGGTGCAGACCTGGTCTGGAGTACCAATTCAAACCCGGCTATAACTGGAGGTTGGCTGCCGGATGGTGGCCCAACTACTTCTGCGGGTACCTATTACGGCTTCTTTGCGGATATGACAAACAATTGCTACAGTCCAACATCACAGCTTACATTAACCCTAAATAACACACCCTCCGCAGGTACTCCTTCCAACGGCAATGCCTGTATTGATGGTGCTTTCGGCCCTACTACGGTAGACCTTGATGATTTGTTATCCGGGGCGGTAGACGCTGGTAACTGGGTACAAACCGGAGGCCCGGCGACTGAAAATCCGAATGGGAATAATGTAGTTAATTTTAATAATGGAGTTGAAGGTACTTACGAATACACCTATACTACCAATACGGCAGTGGCGCCATGTGTGAACCAGAGCTCTGTGGTAGAGATCGTGGTGGTGGAATGTGATCCCTGTGTTGCCGGAGATGTAGCACCTGTATTGGATAACAGTGTACCTACAGTATTCTGTGACGATATTACGCAAAGCTTAAACGACTATACGAATTCCACCCCGCCGGCGGGAACCACCCTTACCTGGAGTGTTAATCCGGATCCCCTGGTATTAAGTGGGCACCGGAATGACAGCCAGGTAGATAATCCGGTTCCCGGGACCTATTTTGGGTTTTTCTACGATGCGACTAATAACTGCGCCAGCCCAACACTTGAGATTACATTAGTTGAAAACCCAACTCCAAGTATCGTAAATACTGAAGACGCAGAAAGATGCGGACCTGGAGATGTCACCTTAATGGCCGAAGGGGATATTCCAGGCTCTAACAATGCACCGGACGTAAACTGGTACCGTACGGCAACCGGAGGTACACCGGAATTTACGGGTACTTCCTTTACCATAGGACTTGCGCAGACTACCTCCTTTTTTGTAGAGGCCAGCGCCAATGGGTGTACATCATCCCCGAGAATAGAGGTTATCGCTACCATAGTACCACAACCGCAGTCTGGAACTCCCACGGATACCTCCAGCTGTAGCGATCCTGAAAATGGCCCAACAATTGTAGACCTGGACGACCAATTAGAAGGTGAGGATGAGGGTCTCTGGACCTTCATTTCAGGACCAGAACAGGTAGATCCTGATGATGATAATGAAGTTGATTTTACAGGAAGACCGGATGGAACCTATGTATTCCGTTTTACTACTACCGGAGCCATGGCCCCCTGTGAAAATGAATTCTCTGAAGTTAGCATTTCGGTGAACGACTGTGATGTGGACTCCGATATGGACGGCCTATTTGATGGGCCCGAAGCCGACCTGGGAACGGATCCACAAAATCCGGACACCGATGGAGACGGCATATTGGATGGTGAAGAAGTGGGTGCCGACCTGGAAAACCCCCTGGACGAAGATGGGGATGGAATCATAGATGCCCTGGATTCTAACGTTTTGGACAGTGATAACGATGGGGTGGTAGATCAGAAAGATCCGGCAAATGACAATCCCTGTATCCCGGATAATACGAATGCGCTCTGTGATACCGATGGTGATGGAATTACCGATGGAGATGAGATCGCCGATGGTACAGATCCGCTGGATGCCTGTGATCCTAATTTCACCCCGGATTGCGATACGCCTATTGATCTGGAAATCACGAAGACCGCGGATAATGAACTTGTTTCCGTAGGAGGAGAAGTGGTATTTACCATTGGCGTAAATAACCTCTCAGACCGCCGCGTACGCGGGATAAAGGTCGGAGACCTGCTGGAATCCGGTTTTGAGTACATTTCCCATAGCGGAAGTGTGGGTACCTACGATCCGGAAACCGGAGATTGGGACATCTTTGAGATCGTACCGCTGCAAAGTGTGGAATTGACTATTACTGCCCTTGTTTTAGAAGGCGGAAACTATACCAATACCGCTGTACTGCTGGAGTCATCACCATTTGATGATGTTGAAGCTAATAACACAGCTACAGTTACCATAGAAGTGGATGTGCCGGATGGCATTGACCTGGCGATAGAAAAAACTGCCCTAAGCGCAGCTCCGCTGGTCGGGGATCAGGTGGTCTTTACCATTGTGGTAGAAAATAAGTCTACCTCAGAAGAGGGTAACGAGATCTCCAATATCCGGGTCAGAGACCTCATTCTTACCGATAGCGATACTGGATTTGAATTTGTTGGTGCGGTGGCTGATCGCGGAACTTATAATGAATTGACGGGTATTTGGGATATCCCGCAATTGCTCCGAAACGAAAGAGCAGTGCTCGAAATTACGGTCAATGTTCTCAATGAGGGAACATTTACAAATACCGCGACCATTGTCGGCTCTTCGCCAGGAGATTCAGAAGATAAAAGAGATAATAATGAGGCCACTGTAGAAGTAGTGGTAAGCTCACCTAATGAAGCGGAAGTTGGGATCCTGTACAATCAGTTCTCTCCCAACGGGGATGGGACCAACGATTTGCTTAAGATCAATCGAACGGATTATACCTCGGATCAGACCCCCAAACCTAAGGTTCCGCTTGTTTACTCCATACAGATCTTTAACCGATACGGCTTAAGTGTATTTGAAGGCAACGATATATTTATGGCCGGCGACCAGGAAGACGCGATTGTATGGGACGGAACGAACAATGGGAACGATGTTCCGGATGGAACCTATTTCTATGTTCTTGAGTTTGATTTGGATAATGGTGAGGGTCCCCAAACCACTAAAGGCTGGATTCAGCTCATAAGATAACGAACGCAATGCCCTTAAAGACAAGTAGATCTCTTAGCAAATCCAACCTTCTGTTCATGGCCATTGCCCTGGTGATGACACTGTCGTTACAGGCACAACGAGAACCGCAATACACCCAGTACATGTACAATATCGGAAGTTTTAACCCGGCCTACGTGGGTACTGTGGAAAACACGGATATTACCGGATTGTATCGTGCACAATGGATAGATATCCCGGGGGCACCCAGAAGTATTAGGTTCGGACTTAATGTTCCGCTCAAAAATGAGAAGAATGGCCTGGGATTCAATGTGGTAAGTGATGAATTGGGCCCAACCACTTCTACCTTCGTGGATGCCGCTTACTCCTTCCAGGTAAACGTGTCTGAAACAGCCAAGCTGTCTTTTGGGGTGGATGCCGGAGGATCTTTCCTTAATGTGGATTTTTCAAAAGGAACCTTTGAAAATCCCGGGGAACCCATCCTGGACGGTGGTATTATCAGGGAATTCTACCCCACCGTTGGAGCAGGCCTCTTCCTGTACGATGAGGATTGGTACCTTGGGGCTTCCGTGCCCAATTTTCTAACAGATGGGATCTATGACGATCGCGTCGCGACCATAGTGGAAGATAAAATGCATTTTAACTTTATAGGGGGTTATGTTTTTAATCTCTCGGATGGACTGAAATTCAAGCCGGCTTTTCTGATCAACTACATTTCAGGTGCTCCTGTAAATGCGAATGTTTCCGCGAATTTTCTGATCAGCGATGTGTTTACGGCCGGAGCCTCATATCGGGTAGATAATGCAATCAGCGGATTGGCCGGATTTCAAATTTCAAATAGTACCTTTATAGGGTATTCATACGATTACAATACCAACGCTTTGGGAGAATTTAACAGCGGCTCTCATGAGGTCATTCTCAAGTTCTATTTTGGCAGGGGAGATGGTGATTCCGGAGGTGATGGTACCAAAAGCAGGAAGGGTAAACCGAAACAGATAGATTCACCGAGGTTTTTCTAAAGGCTGAGACTATGAGTATCAGGAAGATTTTAGTTATTATTGTCCTATTGATTGCCGGAGCCTTACAGGGCCAGAAAAAGCAATCCAAGGCAGATATTCTGTTCTTTGAATATGCCTATAATGATGCTATAGCAGCCTATGAAAAGGAGATGACTGAAGCGCCACTGACCAACCAGCAAAGGCTGAACCTGGCAGATTCTTATCTCAAAATGGGTAGGTATAAAAATGCCTCTGAGACCTATTTGGAGGTCTACAGAAAAGATTCCACCATGTCTACGCATCATTTTAACAAGATGCTGCAGTCTATGGCCAAGACCTCCGGACCTGAACGGACCAAGGCTTTTCTGGCTACCAAACAAAACGCGCTTGCTGATGAATTGTTAGAGAATGCGGCCTTCAATGCAACCCTGCTTGGATCGACAAAACTGGAGGAAGAAGACTATAATATCTTTAGTATTAATGCCAATAGCCCCCAATCTGATTTCGCTCCAACTTTTTATGGGGACAAAGTATTGTTTTCCAGCGGACGTCCACAGGATGACAAGAAGACCTACGCTCCCACTGGCGAGGGCTACCTGGATATTTTTGTCGGGAAAGTGGGCCTTGGCGGACAGATATTGAATCCCAATCCTTTTGATCGTATTCCAAAATCAAAATTTCACGAGGCTACGCCCTATTATTCGGAAGAATTGAATGGTATATTCTACATCCGTTCCAACGCGAACAAAGGCAAGCTCTCTTTTGATGAAAATGGCAAGAACGCCCTTTCTATCGGTCTGCTAACCGGTAGCGGAACATTTCAATATCTTTTAAGGGATCTGAGTACTTCCTTTTATTACCCCTTTTTCGATGCAGAAAGCGGCCGTTTGTATTTTGCTGCCAATTTTGAGGACAGCCTTGGTGGTACGGATCTGTACTACGTAAATACCAACAACGGACTTATAATGTCTGCCCCGATAAGTTTAGGTCCTCGCATTAATACGCCGGGAAATGAGATCGCCCCTTATATTTTTGAGGGAAGTCTCTATTTTTCCAGTGATATATTTTACGGACTTGGAGGAATGGATATCTATAAGTCGGAGATCGGAGAGGACGACTTCTTCAGCATTCCCGTAAACCTCGGGGACAGGATCAATTCAAAACAAGATGATTTTGGCTTTATCATTAAAGAGAATGTTGCAGAGGGCTACATAGGTTATTTCGCGTCCAACAGGCCAGGCGGTATGGGTAATGACGACATTTACGGCATACTGTCCAATTCCAAACCGGGACTCAAAACGCTGGTTTTTAGGGGAGAGCTTACGAAGGCGAATTCTTCAATAGGGGTTTCAAAAGCATTGATAAGGGTCTACGATCCGGAAGATGAATTGGTCCAGGAAGTCTATTCCAGGGAAGACGGAAGCTATCGTATGGAAATTCCATGGCAGGCGGGAGCCAGGATAAGCATTTCCAAACCCGGATATTCCTCATTTGGTAAGACCTATGATAAAGCAGCCGTTACTGCTTTGGAGCAAAGTAAGCCGCTAGATCTGGAACTTACAGCACTGGAGGATGTGATCAGGGTCCGGGATGAAAAAACGGTCGTCAAAATGAACAAGTTCTTCTTTGCTAAGGGTGCCTATGAAGTAACCGCAGATATAGGCGCTGAACTGGACAAGATTGTTGAGGCCGCTAAGGATTTCCCTCAACTCCGCCTGCGGATAGAAGCTCATACGGACAGCAGGGGAGGAAGGACAACCAACCTGAGGCTTTCTCAGAGAAGGGCGGATGCCATTAAAAATTACCTGCTTAGCAAAGATGTCCCGTCAGTGGTCATTTCGGAGGCCGTGGGTTATGGTGAGAATCAGATCACCAATAATTGCAGGGATGGGGTATACTGCATTGAAGTGTTGCACAAACAGAATGAAAGGTATCTGGCAGTTGTCCTAAATGAGGATGAATTAGCGGAATAGTCCACCGTTTCCAACCCTTTTAACCGCGTACAACAAGCCCGGAGTTCGTATTTCTATACTTTTTCCTAGCATATTGAGATTACTCTTGCAGAATACTTATATTTAGGCAAAACTATGTTTATGGACAAACAAAAAAAGGCTGCCAAATACTGGAAAAAGAATCTGCAGTACCTTTCTGTCCTCTTGAGCATATGGTTTCTTGTTTCCTACGGTTTTGGTATTTTGCTAAAAGATGTGCTCGATAACATTCCCTTGGGAGGATTTAAGTTAGGCTTTTGGTTCGCCCAACAGGGGTCTATTTATGTTTTTGTCATACTCATATTTGTTTATGTGCGATTAATGAACGCCCTGGATGCCAAATACGGCTTCGACGAATGAGAATAACCCAACTAAACTAAACTGAATTATGGACGTTCAAACCTGGACCTATGTCCTTGTTGGTCTAACATTTGCGCTTTACATAGGCATTGCCATATGGTCCAGAGCCGGCTCCACCAAAGACTTTTACGTGGCAGGAGGGGGTGTACCTCCCCTGGCTAATGGCCTGGCAACAGCGGCGGACTGGATGTCCGCGGCTTCTTTTCTCGGCATGGCAGGCCTGATTTCTATCAACGGTTATGACGGATCGGTCTACCTAATGGGCTGGACTGGCGGTTATGTGCTTCTCGCACTGTTGTTGGCCCCATACCTAAGGAAATTCGGAAAATTTACGGTTCCGGATTTTATCGGAGACCGCTATTATTCCAATATTGCCCGGACAGTGGCCGTTATATGTGCCCTTTTGGTATCCTTTACTTATGTGGCCGGTCAGATGCGGGGTGTTGGCCTGGTTTTTTCACGATTTTTGGAAGTGCCGATCAATACCGGGGTGATCATTGGGATGATCATTGTCTTGTTTTATGCCGTTTTAGGTGGGATGAAAGGTATCACCTATACCCAGGTGGCCCAGTATTGCGTACTCATCTTCGCTTTTATGGTCCCGGCCATATTTATTTCTATTCAGATGACCGGCAACCCGGTGCCACAACTTGGCATGGGCAGTGAAGTCACCGGAGAGGGTATCTCCCTGCTCGATAAGCTGGACGGCCTGTCTGCGGAGTTAGGATTTGACCAGTACACCGACGGATCCAAACCCCTGATCGATGTATTCTTTATCACAGCAGCATTAATGGTCGGTACAGCCGGTCTGCCCCATGTTATCGTTCGGTTCTTTACGGTTCCCAGGGTAAGGGATGCCAGGCGATCTGCAGGATATGCGCTTCTTTTTATTGCTATTCTCTACACCACCGCGCCCGCGGTGGCGGTTTTTGCCCGGACCAACCTGATCGAGACCGTTAAAGATCAACCCTATGAAGACATGCCAGCCTGGTTCTCTAAATGGGAAACCACCGGGCTGATCAAATTTGAGGATAAGAACGGGGATGGTAAAATTCAGTATCTGGCGGATAAAAACCTAAACGAACTCAATGTAGATCCGGATATTATGGTTCTGGCGAATCCGGAAATCGCCAACTTACCTAATTGGGTAATAGCCTTGGTGGCAGCCGGAGGGCTTGCTGCTGCGCTTTCTACCGCAGCCGGCTTACTGCTTGTAATATCCACCTCCATCTCACATGATTTGATCAAAAAACAGTTTCAGCCGGATCTTTCCGAAAAGGGAGAGCTTATTGCCGCACGGATCTCAGCTATCGTTGCAGTTTGTATTGCCGGATATTTTGGCATCAATCCGCCGGATTTCGTTGCCGCCACGGTCGCACTGGCATTTGGCCTGGCAGCCGCTTCTTTTTTCCCGGCGATCATTATGGGGATATTTCACAAGAAAATGAACAAAGAGGGAGCAATAGCCGGGATGGTCATTGGGATAGGATCCATGCTTTTCTATATGCTGAAATTCAAGTTCGATATGTTTGGTGGGGGAGGAAAGGCAGACTGGTGGTTTGGAATTTCCCCTGAAGGTTTTGGAACTGTAGCCATGTTGCTTAACTTTATAGTTTCACTAGCGGTTTCGGCCGTAACGCCACCACCTCCCGAAGAAGTACAACAGATCGTAGAAGACATTCGCATACCCGGTGGTGCTGGTGAAGCGAGCACGCATTAATCCACTTATCAGATCAAAATAATCATTACGCCATGAGTAATTACCATATCAAGCATTTAGAGGAATACTATCAGGTTTATCGGAAATCGGTAAGGGATCCTGAAGCTTTTTGGGAAGAAATCGCGGAAGAACATTTTGTTTGGCGCAAAAAATGGGACAAGGTGCTGAGTTGGGATTTCAAGAAGCCCGAGGTAAAGTGGTTTGAAGGTGCACGGCTAAATATCACAGAGAATTGCCTGGATCGACACTTGCCTACCCGTGGCACCAAAACGGCTATTCTTTTTGAACCTAACGATCCTTCCGAAGAAGCCCAGCATATTACCTACCGACAGTTGCATGAGAAAGTCTGTCGAATGGCCAACGTTCTAAAGGACCAGGGCATTGGGAAAGGAGATCGGGTTTGTGTTTATTTACCCATGATCCCGGAACTGGCGATTACCGTTCTGGCCTGTGCCCGCATCGGTGCGATCCACTCCGTGGTTTTTGCCGGATTTTCCTCAAACGCCCTCTCTACAAGGATCAATGATAGCGATTGCAAGTTGGTAGTTACTTCAGATGGTTCTTACCGCGGATCAAAGACCATAGACCTAAAGGGCATTGTAGATTCGGCACTCAAGGATTGCCCGGGGGTAAAGACCGTTTTGGTAGCCAAGAGAATAGGGTCTGAGGTTTCTATGAAATCCGGTCGGGATCTATGGCTGGAGCCGCTTGTTGAGGATGCCTATGCGGATTGCAATGCCGAACTGATGGAAGCAGAAGATCCCTTATTCATACTGTATACCTCCGGATCTACCGGAAAACCCAAAGGAATGGTGCACAGTTGTGCCGGTTATATGGTGTATTCGGCCTATACTTTCAAGAACATTTTCCAGTATAAAGAAGACGATATTTATTGGTGCACTGCAGACATAGGATGGATCACCGGGCATTCCTATATTGTTTACGGCCCCCTTGCAAACGGGGCGACCACGGTGATGTTTGAAGGCGTACCCTCTTACCCGGATTTTGGGCGCTTTTGGGAAGTAGTTCAAAAGCACAAGATAAACCAGTTTTATACGGCCCCGACAGCCATAAGGGCACTGGCCAAAGAAAGCCTTGACTTTGTGGAGAAATACGACCTTTCTTCCTTAAAAGTTCTGGGCTCCGTAGGGGAACCCATAAACGAAGAAGCATGGCATTGGTATAACAACAATATTGGGAAAGGCAAAAGCCCGATCGTAGATACCTGGTGGCAAACGGAAACTGGCGGGATCATGATCTCTCCCATTCCTTATGTGACTCCTACCACACCTACCTATGCGACACTTCCCTTTATAGGCATTCAACCTGCCCTGATGGACGAAGAGGGCAAGGAGATTAAGGGAAACCAGGTAGATGGTCGTCTTTGTATTAAGTTTCCCTGGCCCTCTATGGCGAGAACCATATGGGGAGACCATGATCGCTACCGGGATACCTACTTCTCAGCATACGAAAACAAATATTTTACCGGGGATGGGGCCTTGCGCGATGCCGTGGGCTACTATAGGATCACCGGCCGTGTAGACGATGTGATCATTGTTTCCGGGCATAATTTAGGTACGGCTCCAATAGAAGATTCTATAAACGAACACCCGGCCGTAGCGGAGTCCGCCATTGTCGGTTTCCCTCATGACGTCAAGGGCAATGCCCTCTACGGTTTTATCATTCTTAAGGAAACCGGGGAAAGCAGGGATCGGGATAACCTTAGGAAAGAAGTCAACCAGCAGATCACAGAGCAGATCGGCCCTATAGCTAAATTGGATAAGATCCAGTTTGTTCCGGGATTGCCCAAAACCAGAAGTGGCAAGATCATGAGGCGGATCCTCCGAAAAATAGCCGGCAAGGACGCGGAGAATCTGGGCGACATCAGTACCTTGCTCAATCCGGAGGTGGTCAAGGAGATCAAGGACAATGCCCTTTAGATTAGAATTTCATGCGGGCAATCTTAGACTTGAAATCCTGAACCTGAACACTATCAACCATCAACTATCAACCATCAACTAAAGTCAGGAAAGTACCAGCCAGCAATAGTAGATGGCAAAGAGAGAAAGGAAGACAATTCCAAGATAAGTAAGTCCCTGCAACCATTTCTTTGGATGGAATCGCTTTGGCAGGTCTGTACTCATAACGTTTTTCAGGTTCATATATCCCACAACAGGAGCTAAAACAAAAGAAATAAAGGTAGCCAGGGCTACCAGAGTTCCCATATTGGCGCTAAAAGCGGAAAGTACGATGAAGTTTACCAGTGCCAGCACGATCACACCTAGAGCGAAATATTTCCGACCCGAGAAATTTACTTTTTTAGGGCTGAGGTGACTGACGATGTCGATACTAACCCTGGCAATCGCGTCGTGGGCGGTCATACAGGTACTGAACATAGTGGCAAAGGCAGAAACTGCGATAAATACATAGGCCCAATTCCCAATATGGGTAGTAAACAACTGCACTACCTGATCGGCAAAGGTTGTCGCATTTCCGCTGAGTTCTGTATTTGAGCCATAGAGGGTCATCCACCCGATAATCAAAAAGAAAATTGCCAGCAAAGCTGTCATCAAATAACCTGAATTGAATTCCTGCAGGGCTTCGGAAAGAGGAAGCTTTCTTCCGGTTACCTTTTGCTTTTCCAAGGTCCAGAGGCTTATCCAACTACTGGCCTCTACAGCGGTTGGCATCCATCCAACCAGGCTTATCAGAAACAATATGCCTATTTCGTTAAAAAGTTCCGGCCTGGAAAAGTCTTCTACAGGGGTGATCTGCCCTTTGAATAAGACCAGGGCCGTGGTTACAAGTAAGGCCACAAACAATATGGAGATCACAAACTTCAGGGATGTTTCCAGGAAGCGATAACGCCCAATGATCAGTATGGCACTAATAAATACAAACAGGCCCAGTGCTGTAGCACTTACTGAAAGCCCGGGAACATTGAACAGATTTATAAATAAACCGGCTGTAACCACATAGAGAGCGGCCAAAATAGTGAAGGTGGTAACCAGGGTTATAAAGGTATACAGCCATAAATATAGTTTACCGCGATTTAAATAACCTTCAATGAGACTTTTCCCGGTGACATTGGTGTATCGGATCCCGAATTCAAAGAAAGGATATTTGAGGATGTTGGCCAGTATAATTGGTATGATCATTATCCAGCCATATTGGGCTCCGGCCTTGGTTGAAAGCACCAGGTGGGAAGTTCCAATGGCCATACTGGCAAAAAGAAGTCCCGGTCCCAGGTTTTTAAGCAGTGTTTTGAATTTCGACATTTCAGCTTGGTTCGTCCGGGCTAAAATAAACTTTTTTTCAAAGCAGAACGATATGCCATATATGCGCTACTTCGCTTAGAAATCATTCCATTCAATAGGCCTTCGTTTATTCAATCTCCACTGTATTTCCGTAAAACCTGGGCTCCGTTTTAAGCAGTAGGTCTAAAAATACTTTTACCCTCGCAAAATACTCCCTGAAGTGCACCTTAAAACCCCTGCTTCCGGAAATATCCTTGGCGTTATATCCGATAGCGGAAAGTCCTTTTTTTTCAGCCAGGTAAATGGCCCTTTCGTTGTGGAACTCCTGGGAAATCACGGTGACCTTGTCCAGCCCAAAGATCACCTTGGCCCGGACCATGGAATCCAGTGTGCGGAAACCGGCGTAATCCAAATAGATCTTTTCTTCCGGGATACCACCTTTGATCAGATCTTTTTTAAAGGTTGTGGGCTCATTGTAGTACTTGCTGCCATTATCTCCGCTTACCAAAACAAAATCTATCTTTCCGGCTTTGTATAGGGATATGGTGGCGTTGATGCGATTGGCGTAATACGGGTTTATTCCTCCTTCGGCCAGCATTCTGGAAGTGCCAAGTACGAGACCCACCTTATTTTTAGGGATTTCGTTCAGGTCTGAATAGAGTTTTCCTTTGGAGGAGAATTCTATGGTTAGATTGCAAAGCAGCAACACCAGCACAGGAAGCAAAAGCAAGGATAAGAAAGTAATGCGAATTTTCTTTTTCATCAGCCGCTAATTGAGTTTAAAGGTAAGCAATGCGACTTAATTCAGGCTTGCCGTTTGGCAAATTGAATAGAATATAACCACAGAGCCCGGCAGTTTCCTCCAAATCCTTTGAACAAAAAACGACCTGAGATGATTATATTTGGCTAAGCTTAAAAATCACATTTCATATGCGGGTACTTCTTGGGATTTTCAAAGGGCTGCTGTTGCTCTTTGCTGTGTTACTGCTGGTTTACTTTCTCGGACCAAAGGTAGAAGAGCCAAACCTGAATACCTCTCTTCCAAAAATTACTTCGGATCTGGCGCAATTGGAGAAACAGATCGTGGATAAAGAGAATGCAAACCCCAGGATCAAAGAAGGAAATGCCTCCAGGATCATTTGGTTTGACAGCGTTCCTTCCCAAACCCCATACAGCATAGTGTATTTGCACGGTTGGTCTGCAAGCACTGCGGAAGGCGACCCGATACACAGGGAAATTGCAAAACGCTATGGATGTAACCTGTATCTTCCGAGATTGGCTGGCCATGGGCTGAATGAAGAAGAACCCATGCTAAACCTTACAGCAGACGATGTAGTAAATTCGGCTAAGGAAGCCATTGCCATAGGTAAGCGATTAGGAAAAAAAGTAATTCTGATGGCCACTTCTACAGGGGGTACCCTGGCATTACATCTAACCGGTAGTGACCCTGATGTGGCCGGGCTATTGCTATATTCTCCAAATATTGAGATATACGACCAGAATGCCAAGTTGTTGTCTGGTCCCTGGGGCTTGCAACTGGCCAAACTGGTAAAAGACAGTGACTATCATGAATATCAGGCAGACTCCCTGAAAAGCCAGTATTGGACCACCAAGTACCGGGTAGAAGCGCTCACACATCTTCAGTCCCTTATGGACCATACGATGACAGAAGATACTTTTAGACGTATGACCAGACCTGCCTTTGTGGGCTATTTCTACAAAAACGACTCTATACAGGACAAGGTGGTTTCAGTAGAGGCCATTTTGCGGATGTTTGATCAGTTAGGAACCCCGCCATCCTTAAAACGCAAGGTTGCCTTTCCGAATGTGAACGATCATGTGATGACTTCTTATATCACCTCCGAAGACCTGGGATCCGTGCGCGATCAAACCATGGAATACCTGGAAGAGGTGCTCAACCTTGAGGCGGTTGACGGAAAGTAAACCCTATACAACCTAAAAGAAATCGAAATACGCCCTCGCGTTGCGGTAACAGATATCGGCTACGATCTGACCCAGCCATTTTTCATCAGCCGGCAATTCTCCGTTTTCCACGTCCTGGCCAATAAGGTTGCACAATATCCTCCTGAAATATTCATGTCGCGGAAAGGAGAGAAAGCTCCTGGAGTCCGTCAGCATCCCAATAAAACAACTTAGCAGCCCGATATTGGAAAGGCTATTGATTTGTTTTTCCATCCCATCCTTTTGATCCAGGAACCACCAGGCCGAACCGAACTGCATCTTAGCGCGTACACTACCGTCATTGTAATTTCCTATCATGGAGGCAAATACCTCGTTGTCTGCTGGATTGAGATTGTAAATAACCGTTTTCGCCAGTTGATCCGAACTGTCCAGCAAATCAAAATAACCTGCCAAAGCACTGGCCTGAGAAAAGTCACCTATACTGTCGAAACCCGTGTCTGGCCCCAGTCTTGTCAGCATCCGTTGATTGGTGTTTCGCAATGCGCCCAGGTGGAATTGTTGCACCCAACCCATTTGGTGGTACATCCGGCCCAGGTGCACCAAGGTTTCAAATGAAAAATACGCGGCCTCTTCCGGTTTAAGTGAACCTCCTTCATAAAGCCTGGAGAATAGTGTTTCGCAATCGAAATCACCCAACTGGAAGCGGTGCATTTTCTCTAATCCATGGTCGGACACCCGGCAACCCTGGCTGTGGAAAAATTCAATGCGGTCTTTAAGTGTTTGAAGGAGATCTGTGTACGACTTGATCTCTTTTCCCGCCGCTTTACCCAGCAATACCAGATAAGCCCGGTATTTTTCAGGTTGATGCACGGCAAATGCTTTATCAGGCCTGAAAGACGGTAACAGTTTAAGGGTGTTCCCGGATTCCCTGAAGCTGCTGTGATGTTCCAGGGTATCAGCAGGATCATCGGTGGTGCAGATTACCTGTACCTGCATCCTTTGCAATAATCCTTGTACCCTGAAATCGCTTTGTTGCAGTTGCGAATTACAATGGTCATAGACATCAAGTGCATTCTTTCCGGATAGCAGTTCATCTATTCCAAAATATCGTTTCAGCTCAAGTTGGGTCCAATGGAACAATGGGTTCCTTACCGTATAAGGGACCGTTTCGGCCCATTTTACGAATTTATCCTGGTCTGATGCCGAGCCTGTAATATATTTTTCATTTACTCCCAGGGTGCGCATTGCCCGCCATTTATAGTGATCTCCTTTCAGCCAGACTTCCGAAATATTGTCGAACTGCTTGTTCTCCGAGATCTGCTGTGGGGGAAGGTGATTGTGATAATCGATAATGGGAAGATCTTTGGCATAATTGTGATATAAGGCTTTCCCAAAATCAGTCTGCAGGAGAAAATCGTCATGGATAAAACCTTTTGCTATCTGTGATGGAAAACCGGGCTGTTCTTTGCTGGCCATTTTGAATGTTTTTAGCTATTTGTTTTGCGTTTTTCGGATGATGCCCGGACGATGAGCTCCGGTTCAATGACTATTTTTTGCTCACTTATTCCCCTCTCGGATTCCAGGCTATCAAAGAAAATTCGGGCGGCGGCCTTCCCCATTTCCATAGGGAATTGGTTGATTGTACTTAGGGGAGGATCCGTAAAAGATGTAAAAGGTTCATTCAGAAAACCAACCAGCGCAACCTGATCAGGAATGCTGATCTTCTTTTCCTTAAGTACTTGCATAGCACCCATTACAGCATAATCACTTGCAGCGAAAACAGCGTCAAAAGGCAGCTGTTTATTTATGAGCTCGGCGGTGTGTCTTCTCCCATCTGACAATTGCAGGTCTCCTGCGAATATCAGCTTCTTGTCTATGGGGATATTGTGGTCCCTAAGGGCGTCCAGGTACCCAAGGCAGCGTTTTTTATAGATATCGATCTTTCTACGGGCCGTAAAATGAGCAATTCGCCGGCAGCCCTGTTCAATCAGATGGACTGTGGCCTTATAGGCCCCCTCGTAATCATCAATGACCACCTGCCCGGTCTGCAGATCCGAGGTAGTCCGGTCAAAAAGAACGAGAGGTAAGCCACTATCCAGTATTTCCTGGTAGTGATCAAAGTCCCGGGTCTGCTTTCCAATAGACGCTATAACGCCGTCTACCCTGGCGTTTAAAAATGCTTTCAGGGTGGCCGCCTCGTTCTCCTGCTTTTCATCGGACTGGGAAACGATCACCCGGTAATCCAGTTTGTTGGCAACATCTTCAACCCCTCTGATTATGGATGAAAAGAAAGAACGGTTGATGATAGGCACCAACATACCAATAAGCTGTGTTTTTCCGCTTCTAAGGGCAGAGGCGATCTGATTCGGTTCGTAATTAAGGGCTTTGGCAGTCTTAAGAACGGCCCTACGGGTGTTCTGGCTTATCCTTGGATTTCCACTAAGCGCTCTGGACACGGTGGAAGCCGTAACCCCTAACTCGCTTGCGATATCGTGTATGGTAGCCTTTTTTTGGTTCATATTGTATTGCTAACCCCTGCCAAGTTGTTCATCAGGATTTGAATCCTGAAATTCCCATTTCCAGACCTCTGAGTTCCGCCAGCCCCTTTAGGCGGCCAATGGCCGTATAACCAGGATTGGCATTTTTGTTCAGATCGTCCAGTATCTGATGCCCGTGGTCCGGTCTCATGGGTAGGGAAACTCCTCTTTGCTGCTGTAACTCAATAAATGCTTTCATGACCTCAGGCATAGGAACATCTCCCTCCAAATGCTCTGCCTCGTAAAAGTCCGCCCCATCCCGTTTAACATTCCTAAGATGGACGAAGTATATGCTTTCTCCAAATTCACGGATCATATCCAGAAGTTCATTATCTGCCCTGGCACCTAAAGACCCTGTGCAAAAGGTTATGCCATTGCTCTTTGCAGGGGTATTCATCAGAATCCTGGAGAAATCCTTTGCGGTACTTACCACCCTGGGCAATCCTAAAATAGGAAAAGGGGGATCGTCCGGATGAATGGCCATGGAAACAGCGTTTTTTTCCGCAATTGGAATGATCTCATCCAGAAAGTATTGCAGATGCAAAGCCAGATCTTCCGCGCTTATTCCTTTGTAGCTGTCCAAGGCCGTTTGAAATTCTGCCAGACCATATCCACCCTCACTTCCCGGCAGACCGGCGATGATATTTTTAACCAGGGTATTTTGATCGTCTTCAGAGAGACTTGCAAAATAAGCTTCTCCATTACGCAACTCCTCGGCGGAATAGCTGGCTTTGGCCCCTGTCCTTTTGAGGATGAAACAATCAAAGGCCACCAGGGCTTGTTTTTCGAAACGCAGGGCCCTGGCTCCGTTATCCAGCTGGAATGCCAGGTCTGTTCGGGTCCAGTCTAAAACCGGCATAAAGTTGTAGCAAATGGTGCTAATTCCTTCGGCAGCCAAATGTTCAATAGACAATTTATAGTTGTCAATATAGGTCTGAAAGCCCCTTTTGTGGGTCTTAATGGCCTCATGTACCGGAACGCTTTCTACTACCTCCCACCTGAGGCCGGCGGTTTCTATAAGTTCCTTCCGCTTTCGGATCTCCTCCCTGGGCCAGAATTCACCGTTGGGAATGTGATGCAAAGCGGTTACCACACCTGTGACTCCTGCCTGCCGGATATCTGAAAGGCTTACCACATCGTCCGGCCCGTACCATCTCATACATTGCTTGAATAGATTCATAGCGAAAATTTATACTCCTGAAAATGCTCCAAAGCCTCCATCCACCGGTACAATGGTTCCGGTAACAAAGCTGGAGGCATCACTGCATAACCAATGTACAGCTCCGAGCAGCTCCTGGGGGTCCCCAAAACGTTTCATTGGTGTACTGGAAACGATCTGCTGCCCCCGTGAAGTCAGAGAACCATCCTGGTTTGTCAATAGCTCTTTGTTCTGATGGGTTAAAAAGAAACCCGGAGCTATGGCGTTAACACGTAGGGATTCACCGTATTTTGCTGCAAACTCAACCGCTAGCCATTTGGTAAGATTATCTATGGCAGCTTTGGCAGAGGAATATCCCATAACCCGGCTAAGGGGCCTGTCCGCAGACATGCTGGAAACATTGATGATACTTCCTTTACCATTATCCAGGAACAGTGGCAAGAATATTTTGATCGGCAGGTAGGTTCCCAAATAATTGAGTTCCATTACTCCGCGTACAGCCTCTGTATCGCTATCCATGATACTTTCGTTTGGTTTAACTACCGCCCCGGGCATATTGCCTCCCGCGGCATTGATCAGGACATCAATTTTCCCAAATTCCGCCCTGAGGGCCTCCGTGGCCGATTCGAGGTCGGATTCCATAGTTACATCCGCACTTATAAATGTGGTTTTTCCTTCTGCCGCACTAATCTCATCAAGCAAGGCTTTGGCCGAGGCTTCGGACCTTCCGATAATGACTACTCTTGCTCCTTCGCCTGCCAGATATTTGGCCATGGCCGAACCGAGGACACCGGTTCCTCCGGTAATTACAATCACTTTATCATCCAGCGCAAATAGCGAGCTGTTGGCATCTATTTTTGACATAAATTCATTACCTTGTGCAATCGATTGCACAAGGTAGTCAAAAATGCGCAAAAAATCGGTTTGCACCTGCAATTATTCCCGAAGATCAGATGCAAACTCAAAGAAAAAGTGTAAACTAGTAATACATTCCGTCTTAATATGAAAAAGGTTGTGACTTTTGGGGAGATCATGCTTAGGTTATCACCCCCAGGTTTTTTACGTTTTTCCCAGGCCAACAGTTTTGATGTGGTTTACGGTGGGGGTGAATCCAATGTGGCGGTTTCCCTGGCTAACTATGGCATACCGGTTGACTTTGTCACCAGATTGCCAAAAAACGATCTGGGGCAATGCGCAATGATGGAGCTTAGAAAGCGGGGGGTAAATATTGAAAACCTTATTTGGGGAGGTGAACGATTGGGGATCTACTTCCTGGAGACCGGGGCCGTCGCCCGGGGCAGCAAAGTAGTTTATGACCGGGCCCATTCAGCCATGGCTGAAATAAAACCGGGAATGGTAGACTGGGAGCAGGTTTTTAAGGATGCGGGATGGTTCCACTGGACAGGAATAACCCCGGCCATATCCCAGGGTGCCGCGGATGCCTGCCTGGAGGCTTGTGAGGTAGCCAGTAATATGGGCATAACCATTTCCACTGACCTTAACTATCGAAAAAAGCTTTGGAAATACGGAGTGGCTTCCGAAAAGATCATGACTCCTTTGGTGGCCCTCTGCGATATTATACTGGGCAATGAAGAGGATGCGGAGAAGCATTTTGGCCTGCATCCGGAAGAAGTAGACGTTACCCAGGGAGATTCGGTTAGTACCGCCGCCTTTGAGTCTGTTTGCAAACAGATGATGCAGAAATTTCCCAAAGCAAAAAAGATCATTATTACACTAAGAGGTTCTATAAGCGCTTCGCATAATTCCTGGGCCGGGGTGCTTTACAACGGCAAAGAACTGTTTGAGTCCACGACCTACCAGATCACGGATATCGTAGACCGGGTAGGAGGTGGGGATTCTTTTATGGGTGGATTGATCTACGGTCTGCTTACCTACGAAGGTAACGATCAGAAAGCCCTGGATTTTGCTGTCGCGGCTTCCTGTTTGAAACACACCATAAAAGGCGATGCGAACCTGGTTTCCATCGATGAGGTTGAAAAACTCATGGGAGGAGATGCATCAGGGCGAGTTGCCCGCTAACCAAACTAAACAACATGGCAAGATTTTCCAGAATTGAAGTCGTACAAAAAATGAAAGAAACCGGGTTGGTTCCGGTATTCTACCATGCGGATCCGGAAACCTGTAAAAACGTCCTGCTTGCTGCTTACCAGGGAGGAGTACGGGTATTTGAATTTACCAACCGAGGCGAATATGCTCATGAGGTCTTTGGTGAACTGAACAAATGGGCGAGCGAGGAAACGCCAGAGATGATACTGGGTGTAGGCTCGGTGCTCGATGCCGGCACTACCTCATTATATATTCAATTAGGAGCGAATTTCATTGTTTCGCCCGTACTGAATCCGGAAATGGCAAAGGTTTGTAATCGTCGTAAAATCAGCTGGTCTCCAGGATGCGGTTCGCTTACTGAGATCTCCACGGCAGAAGAACTGGGTGCGGAAGTCGTAAAGATATTCCCGGCACAGCAGGTAGGTGGCCCAGATTTTGTAAAGGCCGTCAAAGGTCCTATGCCCTGGACGAGTATCATGCCAACAGGAGGTGTAAAACCAAGCAGAGAAAACCTGGAAACCTGGTTTAAGTCTGGAGTGCATTGTGTTGGGATTGGATCACAGCTTTTTAAGAAAGACCTGATCCAGGTGGGAGATTATGAAAAACTACGTTCGGATATTGAGAATACCATAGCCATCATACAACAAATCAAAACCTAAATTGGGCCGGAAAATCCAATATTTACTGTTACTGCCGCTACTGATCCTTTTCTCTTGTAAACAGACTGAAAGGCAGAAATTACTGCGACTGGCCCACGGCCTGGATACGAATCATCCCGTTCACCAGGCTATGGTCAACCTGGGCGAGGAATTGGAGAAGCTATCCGAAGGTAAGCTGGTTGTCAAGATCTATCCCAGCGGCCAGCTGGGCGCGGAACGCGAATGCCTGGAATTACTTCAGATCGGCAGCCTGGACATTACCAAGGTATCCGGGGCCGTGCTCGAAAATTTTGTCACCGAATACAAGGTGCTGAGTGTCCCATATCTTTTCAGGGACAAATCGCATTCTTTCCAGTTTTACGATGGGGAAGTAGGCAGAAGGTTTCTTCTGAAAGGAGAAAGCTTCCGTTTGCGTGGCCTTTGTTTTTACGATGCGGGAAGTAGGAGTTTTTATACCAAAGACAGACCTGTAGTGCTTCCGAAAGACCTGGAGGGGTTGAAAATTCGGGTACAAAAGAGCAATATGGCGGTGAGTATGGTTGAAATGCTGGGCGGCGCCCCAACTCCCATTTCCTGGGGAGAGTTATATACCGCATTACAGCAAGGAGTAGTGGATGGAGCGGAGAACAATCTTCCGAGTTTCCATACCTCTAAACATTACGAGGTCTGCAAGTATTACAGCATGGACGAGCATACCGCCGTTCCTGATGTTCTGCTGGTGGGTACCGAAAGCTGGGCAAGGCTTAGCGAACAGGAAAAGAACTGGTTGCAACAAGCCGCAAATTCCTCGGCCATATTCCAAAGAGAAGTATGGGCTGCAGCGGAAGAAGAAGCCTTAAATGCCATTAAAGCGGCAGGTGTGGAAGTCAACTATCCGGATAAAGAGGTATTTGCAGAAAAAACAGCGGCCTTTAATGAGTTGTTTGAGGAGGGATCAGAAGCTTTTGAACTCATGCAGGCCATAAAAAATCTCAAATGATGCGAGCGAAGATCAATAATGTTCTGGAAAAACTACTACTGTTTATTATTACAGTTATGTTACTCTCTGTGATATGGCAGGTGATTTCCCGATATCTGCTGGGTTCTCCAAGTACACTGACGGATGAGATAGCCAGCTATGCCCTTATTTGGTTAGGACTTTATGGGGCCGCCTATGCCAGTGGAAAGGAGCTACATCTGGCCATAGATCTTATTCCTTCTAAGGTAGTCAGCCGAAACCCGCTTATATATTCAGGGATTGTCAGTTTCGCGATTGTCGTTTTCGCTTTGCTGGTGATGGTGATCGGGGGGATGCGCCTCTGCTATCTCACCTATTTGCTGGAGCAACGATCCGCTGCGCTTGAAATACCCCTGGCCTTTGTGTACAGCGCCTTACCGGTATCCGGCCTACTGATAACGTATTACAGCCTGGACAGTTTCTTTATGACCAGACGCAAAACTCTTAAAAACTGAAGATGGAGTATACGGAAGCCCTCATACTGGTTATCAGTTTTGTCGTTTTCCTCGCATTGCGGGTCCCTATAGCCTATAGCATTGGACTCTCCGCTTTGCTCACCCTGGTGGTGTCCATGCCTTTTCTTCCTTCGGTGACTACACTGGCCCAGCGTATGGCAGCCTCACTGGATAGTTTTGCACTACTGGCCATCCCCTTCTTTATCCTTGCCGGACAGGTGATGAACCGGGGTGGAATAGCCCGAAGGTTGATAGACTTTGCCAAGGCTATTGTTGGCCCGTTTCCAGGCGGGCTGGCATTTGTAAATATTATTGCCTGCATGCTCTTCGGTGCCATTTCCGGATCGGCTGTGGCCGCTGCTTCCGCTATTGGTGGGTTTATGAACCCCATGATGGAAAAAGAGGGTTATGATAAATCATTTAGCGCGGCGGTCAATATTACCAGCGCTACTACGGGGCTGATCATCCCTCCGAGTAATATACTGATCATCTATTCCCTGGCCAGTGGAGGTATCAGCATCGCGGCTTTGTTTTTGGCGGGCTATGTACCCGGGATACTCATAGGATTGGCCTTGATGGCTGTAGCCGGGGTCTATGCTTTCATCAAAAAATACCCTACGGAAAAAGGAGTAGGGATACGGGAATTCCTAAAGCGTTTCCTCAATGCATTTCCCAGTTTGTTGCTGCTGGTTGTGGTCATGGGAGGTATTGTAGCCGGGATCTTTACGGCAACCGAAGCTTCTGCCGTAGCAGTGTTGTACACTTTTATACTTGCCTTTGCCTACAAGGAAATCACGGTAAAGGACGTCTCAGGCATACTCCTGGAAACGGCAAAGACCACCGCGATTGTGATGCTTCTTATCGCTGCATCCGTGGCTATGAGCTGGGTGATGAGTTACGAAAGTATCCCCCAGGAGATCAGCGCTGGTTTGCTTGGGATAAGTGATAATCCTATAGTGATACTGATCCTCATAAACCTAATCTTGTTATTTGTGGGCATCTTTATGGATATCACCCCGGCCGTACTCATTTTTACGCCGATTTTCCTGCCCATAGTTACCAAAATGGGGATGGATCCCGTGCATTTTGGCATCATTATGATCCTGAATTTATGCATTGGGCTCTGCACCCCGCCGGTGGGGTCCGTGCTCTTTGTGGGTTGTGGAGTGGCAGGCCTGAGCATCCAAAAGGTCATAAGGCCCTTGCTGCCGCTGTTTGTAGTGATGTTGGTGGTGCTGATATTGGTCACCTATATCCCGGAATTAAGCCTTTGGATCCCGGAGTTATTTGGGTTTTAGAATTGCTATGGGCGTTTTGTGGAATGATTATATTTCAACATTTCGATCATGCGGATTTCCACCAGAGGTGAATAAGTGTAATCCGTGCTTTGAGGATATTTTAGGGCTATTTGATTTGTTCCTTTTTGCTTCCCCAAAAAGGGGACTTTTTGGAGAGGCATTTTTAAAGCATCGCTTTAAAACCGAATCCATTCTTCTGAATCGCCTCCAGGTTCCTTCGCCGAAGTAGCTCGGCTACGGAGGCTGAAAGGCTTCGGCGATTCTTTACGAAGATTGTCTTCTATGCTGCCCAAAAAGGTTAGTCTTCGGTTAAAGTTTTTGAATGAAAGTGGACCGAAGGTTTTTAAGAAATAGCGCTGCTGCAAGCGGAAGTGCGTTCCGCCGTATGCTTTGGAAAGCTAATTTATAAGAGAAATCAACCAGGCGGAAAAGAGCATGGAGCGTTAGCAGCATTCACGGTATTGCCAAAGGCAATAATTTCCTATAAAACCTTCTTGATTTTTTGGTTCGTTTTGTATCAAGACAAAATGAACAATAGGTATGGGTTATACGTAGCGTAATAAAAATGCGGAATGCAGATTCGCGTTATCGGAGTACTGATTCCTTCTTGCTTGTCCAAAAAGGACATCCTCTTCGTATGTATTTTCGCAATGGCCCGCCTAAAGGACGGGCATGCAAAAGCAGCTCAGAAACTTCGCCCTAAAGGCAAAATCCTAAAGGGTACCATTCGAAGCTTTCTTCGCTTATACTTGGGAGAAGGATGACCTCCAATTAAACCATCGACCGCACGAATATGCAATCCGTGCTATCTATTTTAATGCTCAGATAAATCCCTGCCATCCATAGTGATTAATGTCATTTAGTATTCTTTCCCAAAACCCTACACTAAAAGGTTCTTGCTGGAGATATCTTAGTTTTTGTGGTCATTGATCCAATTGGCCCATAGCTACGTTTCCTTGACGCTCATAGGAGTATTTTCAACGATCGAAGAATTCAAAAAAGTCCATATGAAAAAGCCAAGTCCTAATAACCGCTTCCCAACCAGGTTCTTTTTGTTGACCTTCTTTCTTTCATTGCCCTTTTATATCCTGAATGCATTGGCATATGAGCGTGTGTTGGGAAGGCCAGAGATTGGCGCCATTTACATTGCGCTGTTCACATTCACGCCAATTCTAGCAGCCTCTTTTCTTACATTTCGGACTAATGGGTATCAAGGCCTTAAGGCATTACTCGCCAAGACGTTTGATTGGAGAAAGATCAAAAAAAGCCGTTGGTATTTCGCCATTGTTCTGTTGCAGCCTCTGCTCTTCCTGCTTTCCCTGGTGAGCCTGGTTTTACTTGGATTTCACATGCCACCTAGCTTGACTCCCTTAATGGCATTGCCAGTGGTTATTCCGTTCATTTTTCTCTTGGCGGCAGGCGAAGAGGTGGGTTGGATGGGATATGCATTTGAGCCAATGGAAAAGCGTTTTGGTACCCTTAAGGCGGTGTTTGTTTTAGGGATTATTTGGGCATTCTGGCATTTGCCCTTCTTTATGTACATATTTCCCGACCCATTTGTTCTTACATCCCAGTTTTTGACGCTCATCGCAGGCCGGGTTCTACTGGTATGGATCTTTTGCAATACGGGAAGAAGTGTCTTTGGTTCTATTTTGTTCCACGCCTCGGGAAACGCAGCAATGGTGGCATTTCCTGAAATACAGGCCTTGGTACCATGGGGATCCATCATATATTTTGCCTTCATACTTGGGACTGCTTCTATAGTGACCCTTTTATGGCGTAGATCCGGCGAAAAGCAAACCAAGTTGACCAATCAATGAATATATGTTTCTCCAGATCTTTGGAGTAGACCATTCCTCAAAATTTTGTAAAGTTCAGATAAACGTTTGATTACGGTCCAAAATTTGCAGTAATTCGCTCAAATCATTGATTTCAAATATCTAAATTTATCTCATGAGCTCCGAGGTTACCATCAAATCTAAACTATCATCATTTCTTTTTCTTTTTAGCCTTTTTCTGTGTAATTCCCAAGTTTCTTTAGAGAATTTGTCTCTGGAATATGGTGAATACGAGGTCGGATTTCGTCATTATTTGAAATTAGATAGTACCCGGACCTATAAGAGAATTATGGATTTTACGAATGAAAGTATCTTGCGTGAAATTCCCATCAGTATTTGGTACCCTGCTCAAGGTGAATTCAGCACGGCTTCTTCTATGCTCGTTCTTGACTATATGCACATATTGAAAGAAGAGGAAGAATGGGAAAACCTTCCCGATGAACATATTCTGAATTGGTTCTATTATCCCAACACCGAGACGAATCAAAGTCATTTGGAGGAGAAAGTAAAAGCAACTTTAGGAGCAAATGAGTTAGCAGGAAGTTTCCCAACCGTCATTTATGCACCAAGCTATCAGGCATCGTCAATTGAGAACTTTGCCCTCTGCGAGTATTTGGCCAGCCATGGTTTCATCGTAGTTTCCAGTCCTAGCAGGGGCGCCGAAACCCGATTTTTTGAAGGTGGAACAGCAAATGATATGGAGACTCAGGCAAGGGACATAGAATTTCTTATCAAGGAAAGTTTAAATCTCGAACATATAGATAAAAATGCAATTGCTACAATGGGTTTTAGCTTTGGGGGCCTGTCAAACGTACTTGCTCAAGCCCGTAATGGCCTGATCAAGGCAAATGTCAGCCTGGACGGAAGCGTAAGATATCAATACCCCACTTTGAAGAAATCCCCATTCTTTTCTATCGAAAAGGTGAACGTCCCTTTTATACATATGGCGCAAAAATTAATTCCAGAACAGGTGATGAAGGAGGATAAAATTGATCCTTCCCTAAATAATGATTTCATCTTTTTTGATGAATTGAAGGAAAGCGAGGCCTATAGTCTTCGCTTTAATAACCTGACACACTCCTATTTTTCTACATTAGGTGTTCTTTTTCAAGCCCGGGATTTGCGCCAGGACAAATCTGATACTGAAATTCTTGAATCCTATAGATGGATGTGCCGCTACACACTGATGTTTTTGAATGCCTATTTAAACAAAGATGTGGAGTCCAAGGGTTTTTTAAGAAACGAGCCGGCTAAGAATGGGGTGCCCTCGGGAATTATTTCCGTACGATCAAAACAACCCGCCATGAAAAAAGTTGAATTTGAAGATTTTAACGATATGGCAGCAAAGAGAGCTTATAAAGATCTTGAAGGATTATATGAATCGATCCAAAGGGAAAACCCGGGATTTGTTTTGGAGGAAGGAAAATTGAACACACTTGGGCTGCAACTGGTATTACAGCCAGATAAAGCCAACTATGGGATAGAGGTTTTTCATCTTGCCGTGGGAATTTATCCTGGATCAGCCAATTTGTTCGACAGTCTTGCAGAGGGTTATCTCCTTCTAGGGGACAATAAAAATGCGATCAAATATTTTGAAAAATCGCTGCAGCTTAATCCGGAAAATGAAAACGCTATTAATAGATTAGGACAGCTTAAAGGCAAATGAAGGAACACCCTTAAGGCTTTTTCATTGGTTTTAAACTGAAGATTTTTCAGAAATAGCGGTGCTGCCAGCGGAAGTGCGTTCCGCCGTTCAGTTTGGAAAGCCTATTTTTTACTCAAAATAAACTAGGCGGAAAGGAGCATGGAGCGTAAGCAGCAGCCGTGGTTTTGCCAAAGGCAAAAATTTCCTATATAACCTTCTTGAACTTTTCGTTCTTTTGTCTTGAAACAAAAGAACAATTAGAAAATAGTTATTAAGAAGATAAAATTAGTACGGATTGCAAATCCGCGCTAGCAGGTTTATCAAGGTATAATATAAAATGTACCAGAGTACCCTGAAATTTGGTAATTTTAGAGGTAAACCCTAAAGACATGGCTCATATTTGGAAAGTACTACTATTGCCGATAGTCTTACTGAATGTTTATGCTTGTAAGAACGATCAGAAAAACCGCTCTGATACTGAGGAATTGCAACAGATGGAAGAGTCGGAAAGTCCATCCGAAGCTAGCTGGCGTTATGTTACCTCCGAAGACGGCAGCCTGCCTGTGGCCCGTCACGAAGCGGCGTTTGCACGAGTAGGGGACAAATTCTATCTTCTTGGCGGAAGAGGTGATCGAGCTACCAGCATTTTTGATACCAGCACAAATACCTGGACGGAAGGCCCGGAACCTCCTCTGGAGATGCATCATTTCCAGCCTGTGGTTGTTGGAAGCAAGATATACATATTAGGCGCATTTACCGGAGGTTGGCCAGATGAAACTCCCATACCACATATTTACATCTACGATACGGAAACCGATACCTGGACCCAGGGGGATGAAATTCCTGAGAACCGGCGCCGGGCCTCTACGGGCAACATTCTGCATAATGGAAAGATCTATATGCTTTGTGGCATTAAAAACGGGCATATTGGAGATCACAAGGATTGGGCAGACAGCTATGATACGGCAACAGGTTCCTGGGAGATCCTCGTGGATGCTCCCCGTACGCGAGATCATTTTCAGGCTGTGCTGCATAAGGGAAAAATCTACGCGCTGGCTGGCCGGAATACCGGTTCTACAGATACACCTTTTGGGGGCACGATTGCTGAGGTAGATGCCTATGATATAGCATCGAACAATTGGTCTTCCACCTCAGATCCCATTCCTACAGAACGAGCCGGGACTGCAGCTATTCTGTATATGGGGCAAATCCTTGTGGGGGGAGGGGAATCTACCGTTCAGGAAAAGGCACATGCTGAGGTAGAAGCCCTGGACCCGGAAACCGGTAATTGGACCGTTTTTCCGGAATTGAATGAGGGTCGACACGGAACTGGTCTGGTGGGATTCGAAGGCCAGCTCTACATTGCATCCGGCTGCGGTAATCGTGGAGGATCGCCGGAGTTAACCACAGTAGAACGCCTAGGTGGTGAATAAGTTAGTGGGTACTATATGTTCTTTGGATTGGATAGGAAATCAGCCATAGACTCTTTGACCTTTCCAAAGATCATTCGGCACTTCGGTAGACTTAAGCGGATGGATTAATATCGCTTAGTCTTTATTGGAGGTCGATTATTCTTCGATTCGTTTTTGAATTATACCTCTTTTAATAACAGTGTGAATTGCCATCGTATTACTTATTTCCTCCAGTGGATTCCTGTCTAGCAATATCATGTTTGCTATTTTACCATTTTCAATGGAACCCAAACTATCCTGAGCTTTCATCATTGTAGCCGCATTCAAGGTTCCCATTTTGATTATATCGAGTTGGTCCATTCCGCCCATTTCAAACAATTGCATTTCTTCGTGTAAACTATATCCCGGTAAAACAAACGGACCCGTATCGGTTCCCAAAGCGAAATTTATTCCATTTTCGTACAATACTTTTATGTCTTCAACCTGGAAAGCAACAATATCCGAGAGTTGTACATCCTCCTTTTGTAAAAAATCTTTCCAGAAGCTGATGTTGTCCTTGGAACGGGCTATGTAACCCGGATCATTGGCTTTTGAGAGATCCGCTTCATCGAACACCCTTTCCTGTCGAACAGCATTCACCCACTCGGGAAACAAGGGATATAGGAAGCCCTTATCAATCATGAGTGTGGTGACGAATGAAGGCTTCTGCTCGTATATTTTTTTTATAAGTAGCGTGTCTCTTTGAAAGTCAATGTCAATACCTGTCCAGTGTACCAGGTTTTTAATACCGGCATCCAGTGCCATATTTAATTCAGTATTGTCACTTACATGAGCGAAAACATCCGTTCCGTTTTTGGTCGCCTCTTTCTGAATTTTATTAATAAATGCTTGCGGCATTCGCTCTACCCAGGGCGGGTGAGGTCCATCTTCTATGGTGAGCTTAATTCCAACTATAGGGTATTGTGTAACTTCTTTTACCAATCCTTCAATTTGAAGTGTATCTTTTATTAAGAATACCGTTTTTCCATCAACCCAGTTACCTTTATAGGTCTTGACAGGATGTCTGCCTTCCATGGTAAAGTGCTGACTGGTATGAAAGACCAGGGGAGCGGGAATGGTGTCCTGATTGCCATGTGCCCGCATGGCAGCATAGTATTCATTTGTACAGAGACTTCCTCCGGTAATGAAGATAGATGTTACTCCATAATGTACAAATTTGGGAAAGTCTCTTTCAAAATCACTGCTGTGGACATGGCAGTCAAAAAGTCCGGGAATGAGGAACTTTCCGGTTCCATCGATCAGGTTTTCCGTGCTTTTCATTAATGCCGAATCAATGGCAACTATTTTCCCGTCTCGTACACCAATGGAGACATTGGTTTTCATTGGCATTCCTGTTCCATCAATTAGGTTGACATTCGAAATAACCAGGTCCAGTTGATCTGACTGCTTGGATTTACAAGCAATCAGAAAAGAAAAAACAAAAAGTATGATTAAGTATTTCATAATTCTTATTTGAGTGATCACCAAAGGCCTTGTCTATGATTCCTATCCTGATATTAATCATCAGGATGAATTATTGGAGTCGTTGCTGGCCACAGTATTTTTTTGAGCTCCTTAGAGTATATTGTTTAATTCCTGTCTTCCGACAATCGCCATTATCTCAACCATTCCATCGTTGACCTTATAGTAGATGCTATCCGTTCCGCAAACGCAACGTCTATATCCCTTCTTAATGAAGTCGACTGATTCGAAAGAGAATGGGCTTTCGGCAATGATGTCGAAATGCTTGAACAACGAGTCAAAATATTTGTCAGCTTGAGGAATTCCGAATTTCTCGATGCCGTATTGGTGAATTCTGATCAGGTCGTCTTTGGCATCATTGCTCAGTCGGTACTTAGCCATTGAGCAACGACTTTGACTTGTTCAGAATTTGTTCCTTACTGTCACTGGTAAATCCACTCCTTTCAGCTCTTTCGAGTTTGGCCCTGACCCAGTCTATCTGGATCTGCTGTTTTCTCGCCTGTCTGATGAGATCGTTCACAAGCTCGCTCTTACTCGAATATTCCTGATTTTCCACTTGTGATTTCAACCACTTGTCGTTGGGTTCTGTGAGTGTGATGCTTTGTCTTGCCATGGCCTTGTTTCTTTTTGGTGTAAATTTACACCAAAATCGAATCCAATACAAGTTTTCTTTATATTGTAGCAGGCAGTCCCGCTATGATTCCCTCCTAAGGTTTATCGTCAGAATGAATTATGCTATAGACGTTGTTACCGGTAATTACTCGATACCATGACAATCCTTAATAACCAAACTATATTGACTAAATTAATTACTTTTCGCTTTAAATCGATTTTACCATTTATACATTTTCAATCTCCATATTCCGATTACGTATAGTTTTTTGCTATGTACGGTAACAAACTCAATCGCTTTGATTTGTATCTTGTTTATTTATAAATTTCGATCAGGCAATATTAGTCTAAACCACATTCAATGTATTCCAGTTTTTGGTGAGAGTATCATGAAATCTGGAAGTATTTATTAAAACATGGAACTATGAAATCTCTAAAGTATAAAGCGAGCTTTTTTATCTTATTTCTATCGTTTGTTTTGGCGAATGCCCAGGGCGAAATGAAGTCTGTTGAGGGTTATTCTCCACAAATTGGGACAATGGTCTATATGCTGGAGGACCTAAAGAGCAGGATTACCGATCAAGTTAAAGAACTGGACCAATCGCAAACAGACTTTTTATATGATGCGGATGCCAATAGCATTGGGTCATTGGTAATGCATTTGGTGTCTACGGAAGCGTATTACCAAATAGAGACTTTGGAGGGTAGGCAATGGACAGAAGATGAGCGAATGCGATTAGGTGTGGCAGGGGAACTTAATGAGGGATCCAAAAGAATTCTTAAGGGCAAACCGATTCAGTACTATTTGGATCTATGGGATGAAGTTCGCCAAAAGACCCTGGCCGGACTTAAAGCCAAAGATGATGCCTGGTTCGCATCAAGTATAGCAGAAGGTCTCAACTATCATTACGTCTGGTATCATGTTATGGAACATTCGGCCAATCATATGGGGCAAATAGCAACCGTAAAGAATCGATTACCCAAATAAACCGTTGTAATTTGAAAATGTATATTCCAATGAGCTTTTCCGGAATAAAGTTCAAAAAAGACATTATGGTCAAAACAATATAGGCGAATGGAAACAAGGAGGGTCTTTATTAAAAATACCGGGCTTTTTACATTGAGTACCATGGTTTTTCCTTTCCATGCAAGCCTTGCCAATCTACCTGGAGATAAGGTCCGCATTGGAATAGCAACGGACTCTCATTATGCAGACAGAGATTCGGGAGGTACTCGCTATTATCGCGGGGCATTGGATAAGATGCGTGAATTTGTGGACGTCATGAACAGGGAAAAAGTGGATTTTGTTATCCATTTGGGGGATTTTAAAGATGAAGACCAAACCAAGGATACCAAGAAAACGCTTAGCTACTTACGTAAAATTGAATTGGTTTATTCCGGCTTCAAAGGCCCTCGATACCATTGCATCGGGAACCATGATGTGGACAGTATTACCAAGGCGCAGTTTCTTGATAATATCGAAAATACGGACATTCCGAAAGGGAAAAGTTACTACTCATTTGACCTCAAAGGCTTGCATATCATTATTTTAGATGCCAATTTCAACAAGGACGGAACGGACCAATATTATCTGGAAGGGGCAGATTGGCAGGATCCCAACCTGACGGAAGAACAATTGGATTGGCTGGAGGAGGACTTGAAAGAAACAAAGAAAGCCACACTGGTTTTTTGCCATCACCCGCTATTCGAGTTCCACAGGGAGGGTTATAGATTTCATATTAATGAATATGAAAGGGTTCAAAAACTCCTTGAAAGTTCTACTAAGGTTTTGGCTGTTCTCCAGGGCCACGTACATGAAGAAAGGCAGAGAACTATAAACGGTATTCACTATATCACCCAAAACGGGATGGTTGATTTTCAGGGCCTGGAAAATAATAGTTTTTCAATTTTGGAAATTCAGGACAACAGTATGAAGCTACATGGCTATAGAAGAGCGAAGGATATAGATTTATAGAAAAAGCACGGATTACACTTGTCCACCTCTGGTGTAAATCCGCGCGATCTGGTTATTTATTACTTTTTGTTATGCATTCCTCTCTCCCGATAACTATCCGGGTCGTCGGATGCAGTAAAAGGAATTCAAAAAGGACACCTTCTCCGTATGTATTTTTGCTGTGCCCTTCCGTCGGTCGGGCCAGCAAAACCAGCTCAGAAACTTCGCCCTACAGGCCAAATCCTGTAGGGTCCCATTCGAAGCTTTCTTCGCTTATACTTCGGAGAAGGATAACCCTCAATTAAGCCGAAGTTTTTTCAGAAATAGCGGTGCTGCGGACATTCGGCTTTAGTCTTGCTTTATTAGTTCTAAGGTGAACTTCAACACCACGTCCTTCCCTTCTAAAATATCCCGTATTGAGGCATCCACAGTATAATCAGGGGTTACACCTCTATCTCTCAGGTGTGGATTTACATTGAATTCAGAATGTAATAAAGGAAAATTGATCCCCACATCAGTATGGTCACCGCGAATGGACAATTGACGGATTCCGTTACTCATTCCTGAGTAACCGCCGGTTTCAGCGCCAACAAAAATGGCATTGGTATGTTCTCGCAAGAGGCCAGCTGCCATGCTAGCCGCCGACAGCGTCCCCCCGTCAATAAGTACATATATCTCTCCGTTAAATGAATTTTCTGCAATAGGTTTGAATGTCTGTAGTTCCGTAATATTATCAGATCTTGTTACTATCATTTTTCCGCTAGTAGATTCTTTCAATCCGAAATAGGCGTTTAAATCCAATTGATCTTGAGTAATATTTGAGAAATAATGTTCATCCCCATTCAATGAGATTTCCCATGTCGGTTGTAAAGGGGTAGAGATAAAATATTGTAATAATTTTCCAACATTACTCCCCTTGCCTCCACCATTACCTCTTATGTCAATTATCAAATTCTGTATTTTATTCTTGGAGATTTTGTCAAAGGCTTCTTTATAAAAATTGAAATATATGTTTTCGTCTTCGTAAAAATCATCTTTAAAGAATCTATGTATCTTCATTAATGCATAGTTATTTTCCTGATCAATATGAAAGTTATATGCATCTATGGCTAAAATTTCAGCCATGCCAGCTGGATGCAGATTGTCTCCGTACTTTTTTAGCTCATTTTCACGAAATGTGCCTTCTTCTAATGAATTAACCTTAAACTTCTTAGTTCCTTTTGACAAGTGATTCTTAATTACGAGTTCATAGGATTCATTAAACCCGAATATTAATGGAAAAATTCTATAAAAAGAATTGAACGGGCTACTAAATCGGTAATATATAGGACCCTTACTTTGACCGTCACCCGAATAGTATTCCATCAGCTTTGACAAAATGTAATTGGTATTATGACCATTTATTGAAATAATTTCCGCTCCGTCTCTGACCTCTCCATTTCCTATATACCGGCTTACAAATATTCTTTCATCTTTTATATAACAGTGAAATGGGAGTAATTTTTGTTTTCCAATATATGAACGAAGATGATTCAAAGCGAATGTCCGGGTATGACCATCATGCAGATGCGCAACTAGTTTAAGGACCAGTTTGTAGAATTCAATTTTCCTTAGCGGTTTTGAAGATTCGGATATTAAGGTTGTAAAATGGATCTCAAATTCTTCCTTAGATAGATGGGAGTAAAAACCGGGATGTGCATACTCTAGTGCATCTCTAAATTTATTTAAGTCATGATGCATTTGAACCGGATAATAGAGCATATCCTGTTGAGAAAATACACTTGATTGTATAATACCGATGCAAAGCAAAATCGTGATTGTATGTTTCATCATTTTTTTAAAGGCAGGATTCTCTCAGAGGACGTGTGAAAGCTTAGTATTTGGATTAAAGACTTTATAGATAATACTCACCGGTAGGCGAAAGGTTACGAATTTTATTATATTCTTTGAGCGAATAGATTTTTGCAAAACGGCATCCAAGTTTTCCTCCTCCTTAGGCCCTCCTAGGAAGTTCTTCCAAATCCTTTAAGAAGTTTTAGGAAAATCTCTAAGAGGGTTTTAGAAGATCATATTGATTACTTAAAAGCGTCCTAACTAGAAGAATTGGAAAGAAAGTTCAAATAGAGGATTCTTAAAGTGCTTGGTTTTGCACCAAAAATACGCTATATTGCACCAATAGTATTACGATTTATATGGCAACTATAAGAAAATCAATCACTTTTACAGAACAACAAGATTTGTGGATTAAGAAGCAAATTGAAAAAGGTGATTACACAAACGACAGTGAATATTTACGTGATCTGGTACGCCGCGACCAGGCGGAGCAACAGAAATTGGATGAGTTACGGGCAGCGGTTCAAGTTGGGCTTGATAGTGGAATAAGCGACAAGTCTGTTGAGGAGATTTGGAAAGAAGCGGAAAAGCGACACACCAAAGGAAATGGTTAAATATCGGCTTAGCCAGGCAGCTGAAGCTGATATCGCTGCAATTGCAGATTATACAATTCACAAATTCGGTCTCAGACAAGCCCGGAAATACCGGGACGGTCTAATGGATGCCTTTGAACAGTTGGCCACCAATCCCTCACTAGGGCGAATATTCTTATTGCAAGGTCAGAAGGAGCTGAAAAGTTTTCGGTACGAGTCGCATGTGATCTTTTATACCAATACAGGCCCTGGAATACTTGTCCTTAGGGTGCTTGGGGGTATGATGGATTTTAAAAGGCACTTGTAGAGTCCAAGGACGATTAAACCGGTTGGCACGGATTTCCATCAAAAGCTTACAAGTGTAATCCGTACTATCAGGATTTATGATCCTTTTTCCATCATTTACTCCAATCCAACAAACACCGGCGCATATTGTTCCACCTCGTCATCGGTCAGTTGAACGATTTTGCCATCCAAGCCGCGCTTATACAGTTCGTAGCCTGAATGATTGTTCATGGAAGCCTCAAAGATGAGTTCTCCTTTTTTATTCCAATGGTGAAATACCTGATTGCTCTCCAAAGGTGTGACCGATTCCAAACCCGATCCGTCCGGGTTGATCAGATATATATCGTAGTTATTGTCCACTTTCGAGGCGAAGGAGATCTTGTTATCCGATCTCCACCTGGGCGCTGCCGCCAGATATCCGGTCCATTGCTTGCCTGCGCCTTCATCCGGATGGGAACTTATTTTTTTCATTTGCCCGGACTTCAAATCCATCACATAAAGAGCATCGGTGAAACCTAATTCCCTGGGTGAACTTTTTTCACTGCCGCGGAAGACAATGCGTTCTCCATCAGGTGAAAAGGCAGGGTCATTGGCATAGGCCAGATTGACCACTATTTTTTCGAGGATCTCTCCTTTCAAATCAATGATATAGAAGGTCGGTTTACTTTCCTCAGCCGGCTTTACGATGAATTCTCTGCCTTTCTTTCTACTGCTGAGCCAGCTGTCTGCCAGTTTGTGATCGGCAATTTTGCGAAGATTGTTCCCTTCGGCATCCATTTCATAGAGATAGAAACACCTGAAACATTGGTCCCGGTCCGAAAGGAAGTAGATTTTTCCGCCGTAGCTATGATACACCCAATCCACCGATTTTGAATTACTAATGTTCTTTGCATTGGTACCATCAACATCCATCATATAGATCTCATAGTCCTGTGTCGCGGCATCCTGCAAAACATTGTAGGCTATTTTTTCCTGAGCCCAAATAGTGGCTACCCCAAGAGCCAGGCCGAATGTAAAAAGTATTTTTTTCATGCTGTATTAACTTACCTCCAAATGCCTAAGATGAACCCGATCAGTGTAAAATAAAGGACAATGTAACCGCTGTTGATAAGGATATAGGTCCAGGACTTTTTCTCAAACAGTGCAATTGTTGTAAAGATCATAGCACAGAATCCGAATCCGGTGAAAAAACCTGCAGACATACCCCAAACCCAATCTGTTTTGTCGTCACCCAGGAAAAAAGCCAAATTATAAGACATTAGCAGTGCCAGTACAAAACTGAGCGTGTATAGTTTTCCCATGTTGGTATTCTCAAAATCGTCGTCCGTGAGCTTATTTTCCTTTTTCCAGGCGTTGTAGAACAAGGCCGGACTATACCAAATTGCCCCTACAACCAGATTGGCTATTGCGCAAACAAAAACTGCGATGTGGTTGATGTAAATGTTTTCCATTTGTAGTTGTTTGATGTTACCCTACAAAACACGTCATTTTAGTTGTGGATATATTGTAAAAAATTTACCTGCATAGGTTTACAGGGAGAATGAAGCTATTTAACAGGGAGAAAGTTAGGGTAGTCACCTATGTCAGTAAGGTACTTTGTGGGATTAATACCAGAAAATGATTGAAAGTCTTTAATGAAGTGTGCCTGGTCAAAATAACCACAATCTACAGCGATGACTGTCCAGGATAGTTCTTCCCCATTTTCTACAGCCGAAAGGATCTCGTTGAAACGAACGATACGATGAAACTGCTTTGGCGTGATACCAACATACTTTTTAAAGTGCTGGATGAACTGTTTTTGGGAATAGCCCAGCTTTTCCGAAAGCTTTAATAAGTTGATCTGGGTGGGCGAGTTCTCAATGGCCTCAATGGCATAACGGATAACTTCCAGATAAAAGTCGTCCTTCCTTAATTGAACATCCAGCCATCTTTCTATGGCCAGGAACTTTTCTTCAGGGGCAGTCGGCAATTTGAGCTCTTGAAATAGTTTTAATATTGGATCTCCTAAAACCTCTTCCGCCGGAACAACGCGATTGGTGTATATTGCCACTGAGGTATGTAGTAGCGGAAAACCAGCTCCAGGTCTAAAGACCAGCACCATCATTTCCTCGTGATGGCTGCTTATGGTAATATAGTCTTTTTGCACCCCTGAAAACCAGACATCACTACATTCTTGTTGGATTTTCCCGCTCTCGTTGTCATAAATGTATTTGGGGTTGTCAGTGAGTTCAAATACAATGTTTATAGCCCCGTCTGGCAGGTATTTGTCCTTTTCGTGCTGGGGAAAGTAGTCTTTGTGGTATAGCAGGTCGCTAACATACTTTTCCAGCCTGGTAGGGATTTGGTATTGGTTGAATATCATTTGTCAAGACTATCCTCACCTAAATTAGTAAATTAGTCCATGACTTCGGATGTTTAGAGTTAAACTCCTTTTCAATGTAGACTAAAGTTCAAACATAGAATTCTAAATACTATGACTAAAAATCAAAAGAACTTGGGAATGACTGGTTTAATAATTGGCACTATAGGTCTTATCGCAGGGATATTATTGATAGTTTCAGGTCAGACCCTGGTGGGTGCTGCAGGATCAGTTGCCAGTGGTGGCCTTGCGCTCAAGGGATTTCTTGACTCCAGAAAGTCTGAATAAAAGAATCCAAAATATTGATAAACTATGACAGTAGAATATATACGCTATAAGATAGAACAAGCAAGAAAAGACGACTTTTTGGCTGCCTATGAAAGTGCCTCAAAACAGCTTGACGATTCCAAATATTGCCTGGGATACGAATTGACCCAATGTGAGGAAGAACCCACTAGTTTTATTCTCAGGATTGAGTGGACATCGACCGAAGATCACTTGAACGGATTTAGAAAATCTCCGGATTTTGCTTTGTTTTTAGGACATGTCCGCCCTTTTTTCAATGATATTCAGGAGATGAATCATTATCAATTAACAGCGATAAGGAAGGACAAATAGCAAGAGAAAAGCTCAAAAACTAATCGAAATGAAACTCACTACCTTCATGCTAATTGCGCTACTGCTTATTGGTTGCAAGAACAGTCAGCAAAGTTCCGATAAGGACCAAACGCGAGAGGAAGCTCATGGTCAACAAAATGATAAGCATTCAAAACATGGAAAGGCCAATGAGTATATGCACCAATCCTCCGTTCAGGACCTGATCAAAAGATTTGAGTCGCCAGAAAGGGATGAGTATCAACAACCACAAAAAGTTTTGGAATACTTAGGTGATATTCAGGATCAGAAAATCATGGATATTGGCTCCGGTTCGGGTTATTTCTCCGTAAAATTAGCAGCGAGAGGAGCAAAAGTCATTGCCGCGGATGTGGATGATGAATTTCAGGCATTCATTGAGAAACGCATAAAAGAGAATAATTTAAAGAATATTGAAACCCGAAAAATACCCTATGATTCACCTGCATTGAAAGATCAGGAGGTAGATAAGGTGTTTATTGTAAATACCTATCACCATATCGAAAACAGGCCCGGGTATTTCACAAAAGTAAGGCAGGGAACCAAGGCGGATGGGGAACTCATCATCATTGATTTTTTTAAAGCTGATATGCCGGTGGGGCCTCCGGTGGATCATAAAATTGCAAAGGACAAGGTTATTCAGGAGTTAAAAATGGCAGGATATACTTCTTTTGACATCAATGTCGACCTGCTTCCTTACCAATATATTATCAGGGCGAGATAAGCTAATGGACTTGCTTTAAAAGTTTAAGTCGTAAAGTATTTATGCTTGCGATGCCAGTCGGAGTAGATTTGCAATCCGTGCCCGAATTTATCTCATGTATAAACTTTATGACAGGCCTTTCATTTTCTTTGCATGTCCAAAAAAGAACATTTATCCCATGTTAGCGCAAGATGGTATATTCATTTCTTTTGCTGTGCCTTCCTCTCCCCCGATTATTATCGGGGTCGTCGGAGGCAATAAGAAACGAATCAACCCGCCCGAACGTGCCGTTCGGTACGGGCGGGTTGGTTCGTTTTACTCATGGCTTATCTATTTTGTAATTAGGAATTCGTGAATGCTTCGCATTTGTATCAAGACAAAATGAACAAACAGAAAGGCCATTTAAAGAATAAAGTTAGCACGGCTCATACCTTGTTCGCCTCCGGTGGAAATCCGTGCTATAAGGTTTGGGATACCAAGTCTATCAACCTTTAACCTTTACCGTATTCACTGAAGGAATATCCCAGCCCTCAACGATCTTGTCGTTAAGAATGCGCCAAACTACCACCGCATCCACTACCATTTCGCGCATGTCCAGGAGCATGCTGTTTTTGCTGTGGGTAACGACTAGCTCATCTCCAAAGGCATGGGCAGATTGTACGTTGACCTTGAACTTGCCTTGTGTGAGGGCTCCCATTTTCATAAAGAAATCCTTAAAACCCTTCAGGCCTCTATAATCTCCATGCAGTTCGGGTAACTCCGGGTTAAAATAATGCCAGAGCATATCCTCACTTATTACTTCAGCTAAGGTATCCGGGTTTGTAAGATCCATTTTGCTGAGAACCGCGATATTGGGATGCTGCTTTTCCATGATGGTAATTAGTTTGTTGTGAATACTGATAATAGGACATCAGCTGAGAGAATATTTTAGTTGAAAATTAGCTGCCAGGCAATGACTAATATCAGATTGCCCCGACCTTGCTCTTCACAGACGAAGAGATTATCCCGCTGTTGTCTTAAACCTGAAATTCCACCACTTCAACTTGTTATTGACCCTAATCGGCTTTTCTCTTTTTTAGAAGCGTGGCTTTAGTACCAATTTGCATCTATAACATCAAAAAAAGGACTGTTATGGGTTTTCAAGCAAGAAAGATTTCACCGTTAGTTTGGATAACTATCTTCCATTTGTTCTTAATTCAGGGACACGCTCAACAGCCTGCCCATTCCAACACTATAAAGGGCCCGGGCGGCAGTGAAATTGCCAAGGATTCCATCGAATATTTTATTCAGCAACAGATGGAGGCGCTAAATGTTCCCGGTGCCTCCCTTGCCATTATTAATGAAGGGGAAGTTGTCTATCACCTGGTCAGGGGATATGCAGACAAAGAACAGAAGGTTAAGGTCACAGCCAGCACAATATTTGAAGGAGCTTCCTTATCCAAACCGCTGTTCGCCTATTTTGTGATGGGCTTTGTGGAAGAAGGTAAATTGGACCTGGACAAACCGCTTTACGAATATTTACCCTTTGAAGACATTGCCTATGACGAGCGATACAAAAAGATCACAGCCAGGATGGTACTTTCGCATACCGGCGGATTTCCGAATTGGAGGACAGATCATGAAGGCGGTAAGCTTTTTATCTCCTTTGAGCCGGGCACGGATTTCCAATATTCCGGGGAAGGCTATCAATACCTGGCAAAAGTATTGGCCCATATTCTTGGAACGGACGATAAAGGATTGGAAAGGACCTACCAGGAAAGGGTGGCGCGACCCTTAAACCTGGAGTACACTAAATTTATTCAGGATGATCACAATATGCGGAACAAGGCCAGGGGTTACATAGATGGCAGGGCGCTAGATCAACATCACGACGACCCCAATATATTTGGTTCGGCCTTTTCAATTCACTCTGAGGCTATGGATTTTTCCAAATGGTTGATCGCATTATTGGATAAAAACGGATTAACAGAAGAAGGTTATAAGGAGCTTTTTAAAACACAATTCGTACTGCCCGATGACCATCCCCAAAGGGAAGCAGGTGTTACAGATTGGACGCTGGGATTTGCAAAAGGAATTTTGCCTTTTGGGACTGCCTACGGACACGGAGGAAACAATCCCGGCTATACCAGTATTTTTGTGATTGCCCCGGAAACCAAATGGGGATATGTGATATTCACCAATAGCAATCAGTCTCCATTGCCCATGGTATTACTTCAATATTTGATGAGGCCATGACGCCTTAAACCCAGAATAGACCCCGATAAATACTATCTTGTTCTAATTTGATAAAAAGAATCCCGGACATGAATAGTTTTAAGTTCAACAAATCCGACTATACCTTTATCCTGATTTACTTTGCAGGTGCCAGTATATGGTTGTTGTATCGATGGAATGTTGAGAATTATACCTCCTTCGAAATGATCACTGGATTACCGGGTTTCATTATCAAGAACCTCTTATTGCTTTATATCTTTAAATGGTTGATCAATGAATATCTGGTTGTACGAAAGAACTATGTGGTTTTTATATTGCTGGCTTTTGTAGCCTGGGAAGTTGTAGGTTTTTTAGATATGTGGCGGGATTATTATACCGCGGAACCTTCCTGGAAGTTACCTTCTTTTGGGGTCATGCTGGTTGATAACTTTTATCGCTCCGCCGCGGATTCGGTGATGCTGGTGGGAATAATTCTGGGTAAGAAGTACTATGAGAATAAGCTGGATTATGCCCGACTGGAGAGCGCCCAAAAAGATTTGGAACTTAAGGTGTTGCGCTCCCAATACGATCCGCATTTTTTGTACAACAGCTTGAATACTATTGATGCCTTGGTGGAATACTCCCCAAAGGAAAAGGTAAAAGAATACATTTCACATCTGGCCGCTCTTTATCGGTACCTGATCCATACCAAAGATGAAGAGGTGGTAAGCTTGCATGACGAGTTGGGGTTGGCAAGGAATTATTTTTATTTGATTGAGACACGTTTTGAAAACGATTATTGTTTTAAAATAATGGAGAAAGAGGAGCCTGAGGCCAATTATCTTCCAAACGGAGCCCTATTGACAGTTTTGGAAAATGTGGTGAAACACAATGAGGCATCGGAAGGGAATACCATCACCACCCAAATTGTAATCGAAAAAAAGGCCGTTAGGATTGTAAACACACTTTCTAAAAAGGAAGTCAGTGCAGAATCCATGGGAACTGGTATAAAAAATCTCAAAAAACGCTATGAACTGTTGAGTGACCGCAATGTAGCCATTGAAGCCACAGAGCATAATTATACCGTAATTCTGCCATTGCTGAATCTGGTGAAATAAGACTGATAATATCATGCGAATCCTTATACTGGAAGACGAAATTCCTGCCAAAAAGAAATTGGTCAAATACCTGGTGGATTATTTCGGAGAATCGGTTATCCTGGAAAGTTCCCGGACAGTAAAGGCTGGGATCGAACTATTGGAAGAAAACCCGGACTACGATCTCATCTTATCGGATATTAAACTTCTGGACGGAAATGCTTTTGAAGTTTTTAGCCAGGTAGATACAAAAGCTCCGATAATATTCTGTACCGCATATGACGAGCACTTGCTGCAAGCATTTCAGACCAACGGAATTGCCTATATCCTGAAACCTTATCAGGAAGATGAACTTAAACAGTCCCTGAGAAAATTCGAAAGATTATTTCAATCCAAAACACCCGAGAAGGGAATATTTAAGCAACTGCAAGAAGCCCTTAAGGATAAGGGAGGTAGTTATAAAAAACGCCTTGCCATAAAAAAGCGCGATGGGATCAAATTATTGGAAGTATCCCAAATAAGCCTGATCCAGGCCAATGGGGATTTCTGTAAGCTCTTTGACTCCAACGGTGGTCTACACAGCATCTCCAGGAGTATTGGGGTATTGAACAATGAGCTCGATCCAAAGCACTTCTTTAAAATTAACCGTAGTCAAATTGTAGGGATAGCTCATATAGAAAAAATCGAACCCTATTCCAAAAATCGGCTTGCGATACGTTTAAAAGCCCATAAAGAACACCTTGTCACCAGCTCTTCGGTGACCAAAGACTTCAGGATATGGCTTGAAAATTGAATTCTTTGCATGCTACCTAAGTCTCTATGTCTGGTTGATTTTTTTCTTTGAATAAGGCCAAATTATTGGTTTCAAGGCTATTACTTTATAAAATAAACGTGGCTAAACCCCGTTATATATGGATATTATAGCAAGTATTAATCAAATCTTATTATTATGAAATCTATAAAGTTTTACCTTATTGCTTTTACTGTTATGGCATCGGCAGCCTTTGTTGGCTGTAGCGATGACGACGACGACACTATGGCCCAGGTACGGGTAAACGGTGTGGTTTTCGATAATGGGGATGATTTCAACGGAGACGTGGACGGAGACTTTATGGGAACCGGTGGTAACGCTACCAGGACTTTCGTCTGGTTGAACAATTTAACTACTGCAGACTACAATGCCGATATCACAGCCTCAGCCGAAGGTACTTTCACGATCATTGTTTTGGATGCCAACGGTAATATCGTTTTGAACAGGTCTTTGGACGGAGCTTCTGAACCTGATAGCATTTCTGGCGTAACGGAAAGCGGAATCTCTGGAGTATGGTCAGTTACCATAACCCTTGGTTCTTTCAATGGGGATGGAAGTTTCTCCTTGAGCGAGGGGAACTAAATTCTAACAGCACAATCTATCCTAAAAGAGGTCATCGCGAGGTGGCCTTTTTTTGTAATCCTGTTAGAGCTGGTGCACTATTTCATCCTAAAACCAAAAAAAACAGTGGCCCGAAAATAAAACCTTCGAACCACTATTTCATTATCAAACACCTTCTTGTATTTATTTGAATTTCAATCTGCCGTCCACGGAATAACTGCCTCCTCCTGAAATTACCAGGCTGAATGCCATTCCTATCCAAAGAATAAAGAATTCATAACCTTCACCTGCCTGATTCCCATACCAGTTCATAAAAAAACCGTTTTCTATATGAGAGGAGAATGCGATTCCCAGTGCCATGAAAATATAAGAGAGCGCAATGATCCGGGTTACCGCTCCAAGGAGCAAGGCCGCTGCCCCGAAAAACTCCAGGACGATCACCAGAAACCCGACAAGCCAGGGCAATCCCATAGTATCTGTGAAAAACCCCATGGTACCGGAAAAGCCATATCCTCCGAACCATCCCAAAAGCTTTTGCGCGCCGTGAGCGAATATCACCACTCCCAGCGAAAGCCTGAGGGCCAGGGGAGCATAAGAATCCACCGTACTGAATATACTGCGTTTCAAGATCAGCTATTGTAATAGAATTTCTCTTTGACGATCTTCCCGTCTTTCCATTCCTGGACAGCAACCTGGGTGTAATTGCGCACACCCCATTCCCTGTGGGTATAATCGTAGTGCCATTCAACCATACTTGTGTTTTCGCCTATGGTGACTTTTAATGGCTTTGCTCCTCTGAATTCCACAATACTATTCAGGAATTCTTCTTCCCTTTCACGGTTTACACTTTTACCTACAAATGGCTCGCTTTCGTTTTCCTGCATGACGACATTTTCGTCATAGTACTTTTCAAAGGCCTCCATGGCTTTTCCCTGGAGTACCATATCGTTTAAATCACTGATCTTTTCTAATAAATTGGACATAATTTTTGTTTTTGAATTTTTATTGGAACAAATTTCCAAAAAGGGATCGCCCCAAAAATTCAGCTAGAAGTAAAAAGGGTGTTCAACTAGATTAACAAGATCAGCCTTCCAGTATAATTTCTGCCCGGATCTTGCTGAGGAACTGCTTGGTAATTCCCAAATAAGAGGCGATGAGGTATTGAGGTACCCGCTGCTCAATGTTGGGATATTGCTTTCGAAAGATCAGATAACGCTCTTTAGCGGGCAGGCTGTGGTTTCTAAGCACTCTTTTCTGAGCGGCCACATAAGCGTTCTGCATTATGAGTCTGAAAAAGCGTTCCATCTGTGGGATCTTTTCATAAAGCTGTTCCAGGGCCTCATAGGAGAATTGGACTACTCTGCAGTTTTCCAGGCATTGTACATTGTAATCCGAAGGTTCCCTGGAAATAAAACTCCCCAGGTCTGCTGCCCACCAGTTTTCTATGGCCAAACTAACCACGTGTTCGTTACCTTCGGTATCCAGAAAAAAGGTCTTGGCACAACCGCTTACAATGAAGGATTCATATTTGCAAACATCTCCCTGCTGTACAATGAACTGGTGTTTCAGGTAATCTCGCAGCTTGACGTGATCTGCTATCACATCACATTCAGCATCACTCAGCGTGATGAACTTTTTAATATAATTAAAAAGCGATTCTAGTTCCATATACCTTTCGTGCCAATGCTCTCAGAACCCCATTCTTATCTGAACTATTTCATGTGGAAAATAATTCAGCTGCGGATTGGGGTCAATCGGTTTTAATGGGTTCAAAATACTCAACCTTGTGGAGCAAGTCAAATTCAGTCTCCGGAAACTTGAGTTCTGATTGGGTCTTTTCAGATCCTGAATTCAAATATGCTTTGGTGATCCTCAATATGGTTTCATATCCGTTCAAGGCGAATTTGTTTTCACCAAAAAGCCCTGGTATCAAGGAAGCCAGATGTCCGAACGAAGTAAAGTGCCAGTGCGCGATCTTATTAAGTCCTACTAAAGTGCGTTTGGCGTACACCATACTCTTTATCTTGTCCAGATAGGTCCGGGCAAAAGAGGCATCATAAATATGAAGTAAGTCCGCCTTTACGTTCTCCGGGGCACAAAAGTGACTCTCATTGAGCAATCTTGCCCCAAACCTATCGCCAATACCTCCGTCGTAACTGATCACAGATTTAATATTAGGGTTCCTACAGGCCAGGCCCAAAGCGGATTGCCCACCAAAACTGAAGCCAATAGCTATCATACCGGACAAATTCAGTTGTTCGTTTTCTGATAATACGGATAGTGCGAATTCATAGTCCCGTATTTCCGTTTCCATGCCAATACTGTTCACGTCCAGTTCCTGTTGGCGGTATCCTTTAATGGGGACATTGACGGCGACATATCCCATTTCTGCCAGAGATTCTCCCAGAAAAGCAAAGTCAACCGCAGAGCCGTGAATCAGCAAAACAACCGGATGTTTTCCCTCCGCCATGGAAGCGTTTTTTATCGCATTCATAGGTAGTTTTGCAGAGGCGATGGAATCCAGCAGGGCCTTATCCGCTCCCTGTGATAAGGGCCACTGATAATACTCCTCCACGGTTTTCCTATAGTTTTCCTCTGAGGCCGTTTCACCCATTTCAGCACTTTTAATCCTGAGATAATCAGAAAACAACATCCTTTCAGCCTTCTTTTCCGCCTGGGTAGGATACCAGGTATTGATCTGTATGAGCCGTCCGAAACTACCATCTCGGGTTGAGGGTCTGGAGCGGTCTACCTCAATACGCGAACTAAATCCAATGACATCCGATTCCAAAACATTGGCTTGCTGGGCAGTACTCAATTGTAGCAGAAGGGCGAAAAAAAGAGAAGTCAAACCATTATGTTTCATCACTGTCGTATTTCTTTAAGACTAATTGTTGCCTCCAAGGATCATTTTATTGATAAGGGCCATTTGCCCCAGGTGGTAATAACTGTGCTCAATTACACCTTCCAGGTTTCGCTCATAACTTCCGTATTTCTTGTCTACAAAAGGCTCATCTAATTTCTGCTCTTCAAGGGATGCTACATGTTCTATAAACTCTTCTGAGTTGGAAAGGAAGTCCTCAATCAGGCTTTGCCAATCCCTTTCAGATCTTATAGGGGGCAGATCAAAACTGTATTTGTCACGGATCTCCAACTCACCCCCTTTGAATACATTTAATACTCCTCCAAGGTAATAGTTGAGGTGATAGGTCAATGCCGCTAAGGTATTTAGCGAATCTACCTTTTGAACGGCCTGCTGCCAGGAAATACTTTCTATTTGGTCCTTTACATTAGTGTTTGCTATCCATCGACCATCAAGAAGCACTTCCCTGAGCCTGTTTGCTATGGATTCAGTCCTGCGCATTACGTATTTCTTCAATTACCTTTGCGTCTATCCAATAAATATCCTGATCACTGGTATAGAGCAGGTATTTTCCATCTGCGGTCACGAAAGGACAAAGCTCGTGATGTTCGCTATTTACCCTTTCCCCCATGTTAACTGATTGAGACCAACCACCGTCTGCCTGCTTGAAACTGATGTACAGATCACCCCGGCCCAATCCATCGGGACGCATGGCACAAAAGATCAGGTATCTTTCCCCTGGATCCACAAAGACATCCGCTTCGTATTCTGAAGTATTTACAGAATCCTCCAGGGCCACCGCTTCCTGAAACTCCCCGTTGATCATTTTTGAATAATAGATATCATAATCGGATTGCTTTCGTTCTTCGGGAGCATTGGAATTAGATGAGAAGTACATGCTGCCATCTGTGGTGAACGAAATGTAGTACTCATTGCCGTCTGAATTGATATTCGGACCGGCGTTTATGGGATCGGACCAGGCAGCTCCATTGCGCTCAACAAACCAGATGTCGTGATCCTTAAGTTCTCCCTTGCCGTCCATGGCCCTTTCAGATATAAAATACAGCCGTTGCTCGTCCGGGGAAAGAAATGGATCGTTATAGCCATAACGCTCGTGTGAAAGTATGGTTTCCGGCGCAGTCCAGCGGTTATCCACGAGCTGGGAATAACGGATCTCGTTTTTACCATTAACATCCACCCCATAGTAGAATTCGGTATTATCCACATTGAAGACCGATCCGAATTCAGACTCCTCTGTGGAGATAAAATTAGGTGCAAAAAGTTTAGCGGTTAAGCCCGGAGGATCCTGGCCCATATGTGCTCCCTTCATTTCAAAGACCCGAACTTTACTCTCGTCTGCCCCATTGGAAACCAGCCATTCGGAGATGCTTGTCGCGGCTGTTCTTCGGGAAATTTCCAGGGGAGTACTTCCGCGCTCATTAGGGGTATTGAGATCAGCCCCGTATGTTGCCAGTTTTTGGACAAAGGAGAGGTTCCTGTTCAAAATGGCCCTTTCCATAAGGGAAGGCCCGTAGCGTTTTGCCCATCCATTATCCTCCAGTAATCCTGTCAGCATCTCAAAATAAGTGTCGTTATTGAACTGCACAGCCACATGAAGAGGTGTTTTACCTTCGTTATCCTCCGAAAGGATCTCTATTCCCTGGTCGATCAGGAAATCAAAAACTTCTTTCTGACGGCAGGCCACAGCCCAGTGTAACAAAGATCTTCCACGCATATCCCGAACGTTGATGGAAGTGTCTTTTAGCAATGAATCCAACCTCGTAATATCCCCATTGCAGGCTGTTCTTTGAATATTCTGGGCATGGGTATAGTTTGTAAAAAGTATTGAAAATACAAGCAGGAGAAAGCGGTATTTCTTAATTCCTGCTTGCATCGTGATGGGGCTCTGGGCCTGATCAGGACCCATGCTATGTTGTGGCATGTTGTTTGCTAATTAGGGATTCCTAAATTTAGGGATTTTTTGAGAGGCGAACGAAAATTAGTCTTTGGGTGGTTGCCTCAGGGCTTCATCCACCTCAGTGACTGTTTCAACCTCCAGGATCTCAATCCACTTACCATTGATTTGAGTATATATGCCGGTTCCTACTCCTGAATAGGCTGGGCCCTGGCCCATAGGATATAACTTCCATGCAAAGTGCACCATGACCACCTCTTCTGAAAGCATTTGTAGCTTTAGTTCCGGGATCACCATCCGCTTATTGGGAAACTGTTCAAATACTGCCTGGAAACGTTCTCTTAAGGCCTCTTGTCCCTTATAAATGCCGTCCGTACCGTACATTCTGACTTCCGGGGCAAAATTGGCCAGGAATAGATCCAGATCCCCCTGATTGAATGCCTCAATGGTAGACAGGAATAGCTCCTGTACCGGATGATTGTCCTCCGGATCTTTGTCTTTGGTTGTGTGGTTAACCTGACCACAGGAATAAATGTGAAGCAATGCAAAGCAACATCCAAATAATAATTTAGTTCTCATGATTAATGCAGTTTTAAATGTTAAGATTCGATAGGTCTCTGCTGGTCTTGCTAGCAGAAATCCAACTGCAAATACAGGAAAACCAGCCCTTTATCAAAGGTCTTTATGGTGAGTAGCCATATAAACCAGTGAGTGACCCCTTAAACGGAGTGAGCGGTTTTACAAATCATCGACAGTGAAGACGAAAACCTAATCTATCTTGATCAGCTTTCGGATCGTTGGAGAATAACTTTTGCTGCTGGTTACAGCGGGTAATGAAGTCTGACTAAACAGGATCAGATAGCGGCCGTTAAGGTGAGGTTTTATTTGTTTGATATGACCAGAATTAACGATGTACTTGCGGTGTACCCTGGAGAATTCGATTCCCAGTCTTTTTTCAAGAAACCCCAGGGAGTAATCGCAAAGCTTTTTGTCCCCGTTTTGGTCGTACACAAAAGAATAGTTGTCATATGCCTCAAAGTACACCACTTCCTGTATGGGGATTAACAGTATATTTTCACCCTGCTTTACCGGGATACTGGAAATTGACTGTTCGGACTGTGAGGAAGTCTCTTCGTTTGTGGAACTTTCCTGATCATCAGACTGCTCTTTCGATGTGGTAGCATCTGAAACCGGTAAAAGTTGTTTGTTCATAAAAAAAGCAAACCCTAATACTGATGAGATCACCGCGTTGAACAAATACATTTTTCCACTGGAAAACGGCTTATAGGATTCACTTTGAAATATTGCAGAACGGATCAAATGCTCTACTTCCGTCGCCAGTATACCTGCCAGGCAAAAGACCAGGAAGATCAGGAGATACTGTTGCCAAACCGCATGGAATTTATGCCTGAACCATGCCTTGTTCAAGCCAATTATCACCAGGGTATACCCGATTATAAAGCTTGTGGAGAGGGATTGAATGCTCCATTGAACCCAATTCAGCTGACCGTTCATAAGGTAGTTGGCCGTGCCAATACCCAAGCCTACCAATACGATATGGGGAAAAAACCTGTTCGCTTTTTTCAAGTCGAAATGAGGTGCCATATTTCTTTTACCTAAATGAGCGGTTTGAGCCGGTTCCAAGAGAACCGGCTGTTTAAAAGTAAGGATTTTATATGGGTAAAGCTGTGGTTTTTACGGCTTAGCTTTGCCCGTCCGTCCGACTTACAACAGAAGGATATTGGTTTTCAATAAGGTCTTTGATAGATTGGATAAGGTTTAAGTTGGCATTGATCACCTGTAGCTGGCCAACAGAATCCGCGAAGATCACGGATAATATGTTCTCAAACTCCCTGGAGGCAAGTAAATCCGTATGTAATGTTTTGTGCCTGCTGGGCGGTACCTTTAGCCCGTATTCCAGGAGCAGGGTTTTTAGTGGGTAATTTTTCATAAAATAAGGCAAGATCAACAGCTTAAAATCGTCTTCCGCATACCGGTAATATAGGGCTGCCTCATCAATGGAAGTTTTATAGTCAGATAACCTATACTGTAGCTCAGTAGATGTTATAAGATCTATCTGTTCTGACCCCAATACGCGTTCCAGATCGGCCTTGATAGGGGTATAGGGAGGAAACAGAAATGCCTGAATCATTATGGAGTCAAAAGTACTGGCGGTTATAGTTTGCACTTCGCGGGAAGTATGTTCCATAAGGGTGGTAGCCGATAAAGTTCGTTTTTCAATTTCTGCCAGGATGTTCTGACTATACTCCAGGTTTTGGTCTAGTTCAGTGTATATGTTTTGCACCACCTGCCTTTCCTTTTTGCGATCTATCCTGGACTCATTCCAGTTATTCAGTTGCAAGGCGATCAGTATCCCTATGACCACCAGGAAAATCTCCCCCAGGGCGTACAAAAGGTATTTGCGGAGTTTGTTTTCGTGAAGCAATTGCTGTCTGATCCTGCGGAAGAATTTGATCATGGGTTGGCGGTGTTGGTTGTTGCGAAGGAATACTGACCCTTATAATATGTCAAATCTATAAAGATTTTTTAAGTTAAGGACTTAGCACTCCAAAGCGGGCAGATCAGATTAAAAATCAACCGATTCACCTCATCCAGACCGGGCTGGTCTCTGACTGGTGTTCTTTTCCGATAATATCTTTGTAGAGCTCCGGCCTTCGGGCGTTCTTGTATCTCCAACCTCCGGAGAGGGATAACTTGTCCTTGGTGATCTTAGCGATTGCAATGTCGTCATCAAAGGACCTGACCTCCGTTAGTACCTCCCCATAGGGGTCTAAGATCATGGAATTACCATTTTTAAGATGTTCACCATCGTATCCGATGGGGTTGGTAAAGGCGTAATAAACCCCATTGTCATAGGCCCTTCCCGGTAGCCAGCGCATCAGCCAGCGCCTGCCCTTGGGTCCGTCAAATTCCAATCTAAGGGAAACGGGGTCCTTCTCACGGTTTTGCCAGAGTTCGTCGGCTACAAATCCCCTTCCTGGCATGGCAGATGGGGTACAGCCGGTAACATGGGGCGCAAAGATGATCTCAGCACCCAAAAGACTGGTTGCCCGGACATTTTCTATTACGTTATTGTCGTAGCAGATCAGGATACCACATTTCCATCCAAGTAAGTCAAATACACAATAGTCATCTCCGGCAGACATATATTTACTGATAAAGGGATGGATTTTACGGTATTTGGCGACCAAATCTCCCTGGTTGACACAGACATAAGTATTGTAGATCTTTCCGTTTGATCTTTCCACCAGGCCTGCCAGAATCGGTAGTTCGAACTCTTTGGAGATGGCCATTAACTGCCGGGTGCTCTCACCCTGCGGTACCTCCTCCGCAAGGGTAGTAATTTCTTCCAGACTGAGGTCTTTGGTATAAGTATAGGCCGTGATAGACATTTCGTGAAAACTGATCAGATCTGCCCCACCGTCCCTGGCTTTTTTGGTCAATTCCCGGATCACTGAAAGATTATAGGCTTTATCTCCGTCTTTTGGTTCAAATTGGGCTACTGCTAAATTCATGGTACAGGGTTGTTTATGTGTTGTGCAAGTTAGTCTATCAGATCATCTGTAATTACTAAAGTGTACTCATATCGGTTTACAGACGGCTCATTAAAGATCCATAGAGCATCGTCGAGTGGTTCCTGATCATAGACCAGGATAAAATCATCTCCATCGGTTCTGTACAGTTTGATGTCTTCAAAAATAAGGGATTCCGAGGGTACTACGGGTTCTGTGACTGAATTAAGGGTACTTCCTATGGATACCTCGGATTGACTTTCCAAGTCTACCAGGCTATTTCCATTGCTCAGCAAAATCAGATCGATACCGGATTCATTCTGAAGTAAATAAGTCGTTTCAAAACCGGAATTATCCAAATCATCTTCGCATTGGAAGGAAACTAAAAACGGAAGTAAGACCAGCAGGTATATTCTTTTCATTTTGATGCAATTGTTTGATTTCCTTTTTTAGATGTAGAGATCCCAAAATAGTTGAGTGAAAAGCTATACAAATATGGCTATATCATAAATATATTGAGATTAGCATTCTGTGACTGTATTTCACTTCCTGAATCCCGACATTCTTATTCCAGTCTTTTCCTTAGTTCTTGTGTTAGTTTTTCCACCAATTCAGGGTTTTCCTCAGCGACATTTCTGGTTTCCTTTTCAGAGGAGTCGTGATCGTACAATTCCGTATATCCATCCTTGTGCAATATCAGGCGATGACTGCTATTTCGTATGGTAGTAGCCTTGCTGTGATATGCGATAGCCGGATTACCAGCTACTTGAGGATCCTCCATCATTGGCCTTAGAGAACTCCCCTGGACAAAATCTGGTATCGCAATCCCGGACAGATCACAGAGGGTAGGGAAGAGGTCCAGCGTTTCCACAATGGCATCAGTTTCTGCTCCCGGCAGCTTTATATCCGGGTATTGAATGATCAAAGGGGAGTGTAAGGATTCCTCAAACAAGGTGTGCTTTCCCCAGACCGCGTGTTCTCCAAGATGCCAGCCGTGATCTCCCCAAAGCACCACAATGGTATTTTTATCCGCCTCTATTCGTTTTAGTTCCTCCAGGATCTTTCCAACCTGCGCGTCGGCATAACTTACACAGGCCGCATAATGTCGGCGTAAGGCAACTGCAAAGTCCGGATCTTCATTAGGGTCTGATCCCCATAGGTTATATTGCCTGAATTCGCCGGATCCATGCCAGGTAGTTCTGCCTTCTGGTTTCCCGGGATGGTTTATATCAGGCAATTGTACACTGTCATACAGATCCAGGTAAGCCTTTGGAGCTCCAAACGGCAAATGAGGCTTTATTAGGCCAACAGCCAGAAAAAAAGGCTTCTCTTCTTTACTTAAATCCTTTATTTGTTTCAAAGCCTCCTTGGCTATAAGCCCGTCCGGATAGATACTGTCATCTCCCTCCACTGCCTGATACACGTCCATTTCCTTCGGCTTAACCCGAATTTCTCCATGAGCCAGGCCATGCATCGCCCCACGTGGATGTTTCCAGGGCCCACTGGGCATAAGCTGTTTGTCCCAGGATCTTGGCATTTCCAATTGGGTACTGTCATTCCAGTCCGCTCCGCCCATCCCTCCCGGATGATGCGACACTTTTCCCACGGAAATAGCGGTATACCCATGGGTCCGGAACCATTCCGGCATACTGGGATTTATATGCTCCTTGCCCTGTTTCAACCTGACTGAACGGCGAAATAGGGCATCATTCCCCCTGGGGCCATAAAGACCTGTTAGCAGGGTATAACGAGAAGGGCCGCAACTGGGGGCATTCACATAATGTCGTCGAAAGGAGATTCCGCTTTGCGCCAAGCGGTCAATATTGGGCGAAATGATGTATTCGGCACCAAAACTGCGCAATTCCGGGCGCAGGTCATCTACACAAATGAGCAAAATATTGGGCTTTTGTACTACGACCTCTTTTTTGCAATTAATGAATAACAGGGAGAAAAGGAACCCAAGGGATATTGAAAACAGGCCTCGAAATTTGCCCTGGATAAGTCGGTATTTGAAATTGTTCAATGCTCGCATTCCGAAAGGGTTGATCTATTTCATTCTTTTCACTATTGGATGGTCAGGCTTTAATTCCAACAAATCCCATAGATTCCCATACAGGTCTTTAAACACCGCCACGGTGCCGTAATCCGCTGTTTTGGGTTCGCGGACAAACTCTATCCCCCTGGATACCATTTGATTGTAATCCCTCCAAAAATCATCGGTGTTCAGAAACAGAAATACCCTTCCGCCACTCTGATTTCCGATAAATTCCTCCTGTTCGGGTTTTGAGGCCCTGGCGAGCAAAATCGTAGTTCCTGTGGAATTTGGCGGGGCAACAACCACCCATCTTTTGTCTTGTTCGGGTTGATAAGTGTCTTCGAGCAGCGCAAAGTTCAGTTTTTGGGTATAGAATTCAATGGCCTCGTCATAGTCTTTTACTACAAGGGCTATATGGACAATGGCTTGTTTCATATGGTGTTTTAGTAAAACTCCGGGATTTTGATCGGGGTATCCCCGCTATTGTCTAAAGATAGTGGATTGTGAAATACTTTGTCCAAAAGTAGATCCGGAGATGAATTGCCGTTGTTAAGCTATGAGTGTATTTCTGATATCCCAACACCTTTTGCGGAGACCATTTTGACATTTTGAATTTTCCCACCTTAGCAAAGTCTTAACTTCCAGTTAATTACAGTTTGGGCTTTCCGGGCTATGGCCTATACTGATTTCGGTCATTTTAATTTATAGCTTTACATCATAGCTTTGAACATTCCATGTACTTACACCAAACTATACTCGAGCAAAATGATTCAACTTATTACCGACAGAATCAGATGGGATGTTATCCTGAAAAATATGGATATCTCAGATTTCTATCATACCTATGAATACCACTATTTTGACAGAAATGATGAAGATAAGCCTGTTTTACTGTATTATTCGGAGAACAACAGTAAAATTGCCATTCCCTTATTGATTCGGAAGGTACCCGGCACTGATTATTTTGATGCTACTTCAGTTAGCGGTTACGCAGGCCCCATTACAAGTCATATAGGCCCTGACTTTGACAACAGCAACTTTAGAAAGGAACTTCAGGACTTGCTTGAACAGGAGCGGATCGTTTCTGTTTTTTCCAGGCTAAACCCCTTTGTCCCCAACCAGGAAACCTGCCTTACCAATATTGGTGAAACCACCACTATGGGAGACATAGTCACCATTGATCTGGAAAAACCCTTGGAAGAACAACGCAAAGCTTATCAGAAAAGACTAAAAACCTACATTAACAAGACCAGACGTCTTTGCCAGGCAAAGATTGAGAATACTCCGGACGGTTTGATGGAATTCATGAATCTCTATAACGAGACCATGGTCCGCGTTAAGGCCACTCCCCGTTACTTTTTTCCTAAGTCCTATTTTGAAGGCCTAATGCAGAGCGAGGAATTCACGACCGAGATCTGGCTGGCCCGTGAAAATGAAACAGGGAAAGCGATTGCCGGAGCTATGATCGTGAAAAAAAATCGTTTGGTGCACTATCATCTGGCCGGGGCTAAATCTGATTTCTGGCACCTTAACCCTGCAAAACTTATTATTGATGAGGTGAGAATACAGGCAACCAAGCAAGATTTTTCCGTTCTAAATTTAGGTGGAGGCGTGGGTAGCCGGCAAGACTCACTGTTCCGGTTCAAAAACAGTTTCTCAAAAGATACCATTCCTTTTAAGGTGTGGAAATATATAGTTGATGTAGATGTCTATGCGGATTTGGTTTCGAAGAAGCACCGGGATTTTGGCTTCTTTGTGAATAACGATTGCCAGGATTATTTCCCGCTATACCGTTGCAGCAGGCCAGGCACCAATGCAGCCCGCAGCCCGGACATATTGCTCGTAGGCAGGTGTATTCACATGTAGATTTCTTACAAAAATGAGATAATCCATATTGAAAAGAAAAGAAATGAAAAACGTGCTGGTCTCCGGAGCTCATGGACTTATAGGTTATGGTATTATCAGGTCCATCAGAATGTCTGAAACGCCGTATAAGGTCATTGGAATTACCATCTTTGAAGATTCTGTCGCTCCCGGATTCTGCGATCTGGTCTTAAAAGCCCCCTTAAGCCGTTCCGAAGGATATATAGATTGGCTACTCTCTACTATCAGGGATCATAGGGTCGATATCGTTTTCCCGGGTTTTGAGGATGATGTAACGATTTGGAATGAAAATATCCAGGCCCTAAGAGATACCGGTGTAGCAGTGGTGATGAATAAAAGCGAGCTCATTCCGCTCTGTAATGACAAGTGGGACTTCTACGAAGTGTTGCGAAACCATAATTTTCCAAAAGCCATCCCTACCTTCCTTTCTGCCGATTTTGCCTGGCTGGAAGACAATTTAGGTCTGCCCTTATTGCTGAAACCGAGAGTAGGTGGAGCCTCCAGGGGGATCGTTCTCGTAAAGGACGAAGAGACCTTTAACCTACATAAAGACAGAATTGGTCCGGAACTCATGGTACAGCCTTATATTGGAAATGATGAGGAAGAGTATACCACAGCAGCATTTGGTGATGGAAACGGAGGGTACACCGCCATTATGACCATGAAAAGAAAGTTGTCTAAGCAGGGTTTTACCGAAAAAGCAACGGTAGTAGAATCTCCACTAATTGAAGAGACTGTATCTGCACTTTGCGATATTTTTAAACCAATTGGTCCGACAAATTTTCAATTTAGACAGGACGACGGGGAATTCAAACTCCTGGAAATAAACCCACGAATCTCATCGGCATCATCCATTCGCAGCGCATTTGGATATAACGAGCCAGAAATGGCCCTTGAGTACTATCTGGATAACAAATTACCAGAACAGCCCACCATTCGAAAGGGCAGAGCAGTTCGATATGTTGAAGACTTTATATTTAAGGAATGAAAATAGGAATCATATCAGATATACATGGCAATTATGAGGCCCTTAAATCCGTACTTTCCGAACTGGATAGGCTCAAGGTTGATGAGATCTATTGTTTGGGCGATGTAGCAGGCTATTATTCGCAAATTAATGAATGCATTGAGGAACTCCGGAAACGCAGGATACCTTCATTAATGGGCAATCATGACTGGTACCTGGCGAGCGGTGGTTTTTGCCCCAGGGGAAATAGTGCCAACAAGTGTATTGAATATCAAAGAAGCGTGATTAAACCGGAAAACCTGGAATGGTTGCGAAAAAGTGCCATTCAACGCTTTGTGGGAAATATCCAAATGGTCCACGGAGGCTGGTCTGATCCTATTGACGAATATATAAGCCAGCCTTCCGAAGCGTATTTCTCGCGTATAGAAGGAAAGATTTTCATGTCTGGACATACCCATGTACAACGGCTGGAGGAATACGGGAATAAAACTTACTGCAACCCCGGATCCGTAGGGCAGCCCAGGGATAATGACCCCAGGGCGGCTTTTGCCGTAGTGCATGATGACAAGATCTCCATGCATCGCGTGGAGTACGATATGGAAACGGTTTTTAACCTTATGAACAAGGCGGGTTTCAGTGATTATTTCTACGGTTGCCTGAAAACAGGAGCTAAAAATCTATGCCGGCCTTAAGTCTGAATATTCGGGTTTATTGCTTCCTCAGAATTTTTACGACTTTGCTATATACAATCTCCCCGATAGACCAGGCATTTCCACCGCTGGTGTTTACGAAGAGGATCACCACAGTATCCATATCCCGGTGGTATTTAGCTATGCTCTGATAGCCCGGTAACAATCCGGTATGTTCGTATACGTAAACAGAGGAATAGGTCTTCTGTTCACTTTCAGTCAAAAGTGAGCCATCGTTCAAAGCCCTGAGGAATATGCCCACGTCCTCTGCCGTTGCCACCATGGAACCGCCGGGGTTGATGAAATCATTGGCTTTGATATCCGGCTCATAACCGATAAAATAACCGCTCATTACCTCATCCAGATTTACCTCTGAAAGCAAATTGTAGGTGTTTTTCAATTTCAGAGGGGTCAGGATCTCCTCATTAATGTATTGGTGATGACTATAGCCGAGGGTTTTGTCCAGGATTTCACCGATCAATAGAAAGTTGGTATTGGAGTAGCTGTATCTTTCATCAGGATCAAAGTCGGCCGGAGCGTCCAGCACCAATTCAAGGGTTTCCAAATTGGTTTTAGGCGGACTGGACCAGGGATAATCCGGGTCGTCCATATAATTGGGAATACCGCTTCGATGTTGTAGCATCAATCTCAGGGTGATCTCATCCGCATTTTCAATGCGTCCGGAGTATTCCGGTAATAGATCCGCCAGGCTGTCGTCCAAAGACAAGGCTCCACTGTTTACAACCTTTACAGCGGTCACTGCTACATAAAGTTTACTGATACTTGCTATCTTAAACAGCGTGTGTGGGTCTGCCGGTATTTTTTTATCCCTATTGTTCCATCCGGATGCGTAAAACTCCGGCGGTTTCCCGTTTTGATCCACATATACAATAGTACCATCCAGATCATAGTTCAGGGCATTGTCCAGTTGTTCCTGCACGGTATCGGGCAGAGGAGCCATCCAGGCCCTGACGATAAGCCAGGGTACAAAAAACAGGGAAATAATACCTGCCAGAGGGAAAACAATTCTCAGGATGCGTTTGTTTCGTTTCTTATTCATTAAGTGGTTTTCGTTATTCGATATGCGATAGGTCTTCGCCCAGCCTTCTGTTCTGGTTAAGACTTTCAATGATAGCCATTTGATCCGCGCTTAATTCAAAATCGAAGATTTCACGGTTTTCTTTTATTCTTTTGGGTGTTACGGATTTTGGAATTACCGCTACGCCACGTTGAATCAACCACCGCAAAGTTACCTGTACGGCGGATTTTGAGTGAAATTTACCGATTTCTACCAATTCAGGAATGCTGAGAACCTCTCCCATCATAATAGGTCGCCAGGCTTCGAGCTGAATACGGTGTTTTTTCGCAAATTCAAGCAATGCATTCTGACTCAAATGCGGATGCATTTCTACCTGATTGAGTGCAGGGGTAAGCTGGGAATGCTCCATCAGATCTTCCAATTGCGGGATGCTGAAATTACATACTCCAATGGCCCTGGCTTTCCCATCGGAATATAGTCTCTCCAGGGCTTTATAAGTTTCTTTGTATTTCGACTTTACCGGCCAATGTATCAAATACAGGTCAATGTATTCTGTCTGTAAACGCCTCAAACTCTCATCAAAGGAATTCAGGGTTTGGTCATAACCTTGTTCTGTATTCCACACCTTGGTGGTTAGAAAGATCTCTTTTCTTTCCAGGCCACTTGAAATTATCCCCTTGCCGACACCTTCCTCATTCTGATAGGCCGAAGCGGTATCTATCTTCCGGTAGCCATTCTCTAAGGCCGAGCGTACGGCATTTTCTACTTCATCATTGTTTTCGGCAAATAATACCCCCAGGCCTATGGAGGGCATTTTAAGTCCGTTGTTAAGTGTAAATAATGTATTCGGATCTTCCATGTTTTATTCTATTGGCCGTAAAGGATAGGCTGGGAGGTTTGTCATATCCTGCATGTGGTAAAATAAAGTGTAAGATGGTCTTTATCTCCTCTTCTTAAAAACCAAGTGAAATTTAAGGATAATTTAAAATGTGCCTTTGGATATTGGTTTCAAAAAAACCTTGGCTTCGAGAAAAGAAAAATTACAGTTAAGGTTTTTGTCTATGGTTTCGTTAAGGACTGGGATGTGATTATCATTTCAACGTAACCTTAAATTTGGTATAAAGCTTAAAATTCAGAATTGTTGTTTAAGCCTTAATGAACTATAGTCACTGTCAGCGTACAATGTAAAAAAATAAAATCAAATGTTTTGCTGTAAATTCCCACATTCAAAGTTATATTCATTCAAATTTGTCAGATGGAAGAAATAAAAAAGGTTCAAAAGTGGATTTATGCCAATATGGTTTGGCTCCTGATAATAGTTGCATTTCTATTATTTATTCTTTCAAAAATTGGTGTTTTTTCCATTAACGTTAATTTATTACTCGAAAAGTTAAGTTTTACTGTTTTATCCTCCGGTGTTTTTGCTGCGGTACTAAAATCGATTCAGTTTACGGGAATATTTAAAAGTGTAATTGAAGAAATAATTTTAGGCACAGACTTTATTGAGAATCGTAGCGAAAAAAATCAACAAGAGCTTTGGAAAGCCACTTCAAAGGCAATTTATAAAAAGAAATTTCCGGAATTAAGTGATTTGGTAGAAAATAGAATATTACAAACGTATCTTCCAACAACCAAGAAACACTATAATAGAGATTTTGTTATTACAATAAATATTTCGGAAATAAACGATGACTTTGTAATTAGTTACACTCAAACATTCAAATATGATATTGTTTTGGACGAAAGCGTCGATGAATCAGAGATTATATCTAAATTAAGTATTAGCCAAGAAGACGAAGAATCTGGATTCAAAAATGATATTATTTTTTATACGGTTAATGACAAAGATGTTGAACCAGAGGAAATAGATAATGATAACAAAAATTATGTTGTTACCAAAGTCCCTTTAATTAGTGAAAATGGAAATAGAGTTTTTCGAATTCATAAGAAAGTTGAGCGGAGATATTCGCTGAAAAATGAAAACTACAAATTAATAAGAATGGCAACATTTACTAAGGGCATTGATGTAGTCATTTCATTTCCAGAAAATGTTGGCGTTTCATTTTTTAATATTGGAAATGTTAATTTCTTTGAAGAGGAACATGTTGATGTCAAAAATCAAATTTCCAGAAGTCACAGAAATGATGTGATATTACCTTTTCAAGGGTTTGGCATGAGTTTTGAATTAAAAAACAATGTAAAATAAATATTAAAATATACAGTTATACTAGTAAAGATTTGTAATATTTAGTATTATTGATATATAAAACTGATAACTATGAAAACATATAAAGGAAGTGACGAACTAACATAATGTTTCATTGTACAAAACAATATTGACAAAGGACCGTTTTTTAGCGGTCTTTTTTATTGAAATAATAATGGTCTTTTTTGTCTTTAAATCGACTACTCTGAGAATTGAAGTTTTAAGGGGGGTTATCTCGTCTAGCTCTTACGAACGGTCAATTGCCAGATACTCGCCAGATGAGAAAATAAGACCAGGGGCACTATAATGGCTGGAAGCCATACGAAGGGAAATTGGGTCACCCCTACATTGGGTTGGTCGAATGCCAGTTTTTGGAACGGTGTCTCAGCGCTTAAAGCAGCAATAGTTAAAATGTTGAGCAAGAGCGCCAGGCAGATGAAATTCCATATCAGAAGACTTTTCCGCCCCAGTTTTTTGTTTACAAAAACGAAGTAATAAATAGCCGGAGCCGTTATTCCGGATAAGATATCGTAATTGTAGCCCTCAAAGGTCATTAGTACGGGAATGGATCCGGCCAGATACATGCGATAAAGGATAATTTCTACCGGAACGCGAACTATATGTAAGAGCGTCAGCCATTTTAAGTTCAGCTTATCTATCCACGCTTTAGCCTTTTTGGATGAAAAGAGTATTATTACCAAAATTATTCCAGGCATGAGAAGGAAGACAATTCTAGGCGGAATTACTTCAGTTTCCTGATAAAAACCCATAATTCCAAGGATGCCAACCAGGATCATCCAGATGATAACCCCATAAATGACCTTTTTATGGCTTGAAGCTTTATAGAACAGCCAAAGAGTAAGTAAGGTTGTCAGAATCAGGCCGGCAGATGAATATATTGATATGGCTCCCATTTGATATGATTTTTGACCACAAAACTAGGAAGCCAAAAATGGGCTCTACTTGACAAAAGGCAAGAAATGGAGCTATTGGGTTTTCTTCCGTATCCTGCTCAGGGTACTATCGGTCACACCCAGGTAGGAGGCGATATATTTTAGAGGCGCATACTTCAATATCTCCGGTCTGGAAGTGAGCAAATGCTGGTACCGTTGTTCTGCGGTCTGATTGATCATGGCATAGTTTCTTTTGTTGGAAGCTATAAAGCATTTGACCAGAATTGCTCTCCCAAAATCCCTGAAATCCGGTTTGTTGTGGAACAGCCGGTTTAGTTCCTCATAGGAAAGACGGAAACCACTACAGTCTGTTATAGCTTGAATATTGGCATCAGACCGGACGCGGTTGAAAAAGGAAGTGATCTCAAATACAATATTATTTTCAGTGAAGATCTCTGTGGTTATTTCATTTCCTTCCAGATCATAGAGAAAGGTTCGCATCAATCCTTTTTGAAGGTAGACATAATCATCACTGATTTCATTTTCTCTTAGCAGGAGTTGACCTTTATTAATTTTCAAAGGACGAAATGCCTTAGCGATTTCCCAGGCTTCGGTGTCCCGAATTGGAATGATCCCTTTAATAAAATTGAACAGTAAATCATAGTTTTCATCCATAAACTAAAGTCGTTTATCCCTCCAGGTCAGGGGCGCTAAGCGCTTCCCCTTCACGGGGCAGGTCGTATTGGATCCATTCACTGTTCATATGTACATCCACAGAATCTAACCGGCCTGGTCCCAGGTTCTTGTAGGCATGGGGTACATTGGCAGGCCCTATGACAATGGCGCCCTCTTCCGCGGTAAACTTTCGGTTTCCAACAGTAAACTCGGCCCGTCCTTCGATAATATGGAAAAGCTCGTCATAAGGATGTACATGAAGATTCGGGCCAACTCCTATCTCGTCTGTGCTGTAGCGGATGACTACGCAATTGATGCCGTATAGATGGCCTTCCATGACTCCTCTTGGCGGGTCCTGATTCTTAATCCATTCTTCTTTGGCGATATGTGCGGGTGCTACCCTGGACTCTTTTGGCATGGCATAAACTTTTAAAGGTTGAATATTGCAGAACGCTGTTCTAATTTACCAATAAATTAATGTAACAATCTACCAATGTGCTAATTTGAAAATGTAAAATCGTGAAATTGTAAAAAGGAGTATTCAAAAGTTTATTTGGGTCGGCCTAATGGCTACTACCAAATGCGCGCTCCCATATACCAGTTTGCTTCCAACTGATTTTATCCTCCGTAGCTTTAGCGAAGGAGGACTGCCAACCGCGTATTGCCTACTGCCTACTGAAACAGGGGTTCCAATCCCCACCCCAAATTCAAGTTAAGGCTCAAAGCTGCAATTTACAAGCAGAAAAGCTATCCGATAATTTGAAAATGTAAAATCGTAAAATCGAGGAATTGTAAAATGGTTCGTGACTGGTGACTGGTGACTGCCTACTGAAACTGGGGTCCGAACCCCATCCCAAATTCAAGTTAAGGCTCAAGGCTGCAATTTAAAAGCAGAAAAACTATACTATTATTTGAAGATTGGTCAATTTAAAAATTTGAAAATGTTATTATACATCAACGATCTAAAAGTCTAAAGATCCAATGTACCGATTTGGCAATGTAGCATTGGTCAGCCCAACCTTCTAATATTCTAATAGTCTGGCCCGTCTAACTATCCAACCTGCCTAACCATCTAATCATCAAATAGTACAGTAATCTAACCGTCTGACCAATCCAGACCATCCAGCTGTCTAACCATCTATCAATCCAACAGTCCAATAATCTAACCGTCCAACAAATCCAGACCGTCCAGCTGTCTAACCATCTAACAATCCAATAGTCCAGTAATCTAACTGTCTAATCATCCAAAAATCCAATAATCCAACTGTCTAACAATCTAACCGTCTAACCCACTATCCAAATAATATATCTGGAGTTTTGACAAATTTAATTTCACTTGCAAATCCTTGAAGAGGATCTTACTTATCCAATGCTTCTATGGCCTCTAAAATATCGGCTTTATCTTTCTCTAAATTGTTCACTACACTTCTAAAAAAGTCCTGCCTATCCTCAGGATAATTTAGTCTATAATCGGGTGGTACACCTACATTTTCATAAGAATTACCATCCTTATCCATATAGATTTCATTGGAAATGGAAAAGGCCCAGCCGTTAGGCAGGCTTTTTTCCAAAGCCGTAGAAAGCGCCCCCTGTGTATTGCTGCCTATAATTGTAAAATGAGGGAGCGAAATAGCTCCGATCGCTAAGGCTTCTGCAGCACTGCCGGTCTGCTGGGAAGTGAGTACATAAACAGGATTGGTATAGGCCTTAGGTGAGGCCTCAAGAAAAAGGGATTGCAATGGTGAGAACTTTTTACCGTGTTTCAACCTGGTCATAACGACCTTGCGGCGTTCAGGATTGAACCGACGTAATATTTCAAAATTTACAGCATCTTGTCCTCCACCGTTGAACCTAACATCTATGACCATGGACGTTGTTTGTGAAAGATCTTCCATAACCTTATCCATGATCTTTCTAACCCCAAAAACTTCTTTTTCAATATAGGCTCCTTCATACATTTGGTGAAATGTGGTGACATAGGCATCTACGTAGCCTTGCTTTTCTATAAGGGCTTTGGGGATATCAAGATCGGCATACAGCCACATGGCTTTTAGCTGTATATACCCGGTGGTCTCATTTAATTTTCCCCATTGGATCAGCCAGGAGTCTTCAGTCATTTCTTCCTGCATATGATGTTTTGCAACCATCTGAGCCACCTGAAAATCTCCATATTCGGGAAGCTGTTCATCATTGGTTTCACTAGAGTCTTCGGAAGAAGAATCAACAGCTTCATATACGTCTTCTGTCGCTTCCAGATAGGCGTGGTTGTCGTTTAACTTTTCCAGGATTTCCTCAATGGTCAGGTATAGCTTTACATCGGTGGGATCCTTTGCCAGCCTGTCTTTCTGTTGTTCATACAGCTCATCCCAACGTAGGTTGTTTAGTTTAAAGAAGGCATAGTGCTCTCTGACGGTCTCCGCGAAGACTTCAAAGTTGTAAAGCGGATCATCTTGTTTGGCTGCTTCAGGAGTGCTAAGACATACCTCGGGCAGGGTGTTTTGCCTAACAAAATTGTAGGTCATAACCCCCTTTAAAAGGGAAAGTGTATCATTTTTGATTTTCAGGACCTCCTGGATCTCTTCGAATGCTCCAATTCTATTCGGCAAGCAGGAAATGGAAGTGATATCGTATAGCGAATAGGCCGCACTATCCTGAATTTGCAAGACCCAACCAGAACCTATGGATTCCCAGATCCCATTGACGGAATTGTTTTTTTCTTTTTCATTTGGCTGGCAAGACGATATGATAATTGCAAGAAGTAGGGCTAGTGGGTAAAGATGTCTCATTATTTTTTTTCTAAAGACAAGTTCTTTTTTCCACTGTTACAGTTGAGCAATTAATCAATGTAATGCTTTGAAAATGTAAAATTGTAAAATCGAGAAATTGTAAAAAGGAGTAATCAAAAGATTATTGGGGACGGCCTAATGCCTACTGCTAACTGCCATCTGCCAAATACCAGTTTGCTTCCAACTGATTTCATCCTCCGTAGCTTTAGCGAAGGAGGACTGCCAACTGCCTACTGAAAATGGGGTTCCAAACCCCACCCCAGATTCAAGTTATGCCTCGAGGCTGCAATTTACAAGCAGAATAGCTATCCTATAATTTGAAGATTGGTCAATTTGAAAATTTGAAAATGTTATTATACATCAACGGTCTAAAAGTCTAAAGATCCAATGTGCCAATTTAGCAATTGGTTAGTCCAACCTTCTAATAGTCTAGCCCGTCTAACCAATCCAGACTATCCAGTTGTCTAACCATCTAACAGTCTAATCGTCTAACCATCCAATCGTCCAGAAGTCTAACAGTCCAACAATCTAAGCGTCGAACCATCCAAACATCCAACAATCTAAGGGTCTAGCCATCCAAACCATCTAACCGTCCAACGATCACTTCTTCTTCTGTTGCTTTTTGATGGTCTTTTCGTTGAAATCGAATTTGTTCGTCTCAATATTTGTGTTTCCCGTGGGATTCGTGGGATTTTTCTGTTCCGTTTTTCTCTTGAACTTTCTATTATCTTCTATTCTTCCCATTGCTATTTATTTAATTTGAACTTCATGTATTCCTTCCTCATCTGAATTAATCAATAATAAGGAGAGTAATGTGTTGAAGGCGGACTTATTTCATATTCTGATTGAAGAAACGTAACTAAATCAACAAGTTCCTGAACGGTCATAACCTCATTGTAATTCTTCATCTTTGAAAGTCCTTCTTCGGTAACGTCTTTTTCTTTATAGCCCGATGCGATTTTGTGAGAAGGATTTATAACTGAAGTTACCAGGTCTCCATAGCTTTTCATGGTCCTTACTTCACCTCCAAGTTGTATTTGGAGACTATCGATTCCTCCCTTCCACTCAATCTCCGGGATACTGTGACACGCATTACATTCTAATCGTTTATAGGTCGCTTTTCCTTGTTCAATGTCGCCCGCAGGTAATGCAAATCCACGTGCTTGGTCATCGCAACTGCTTATAAGCAAGCCTCCGCATATTATAATGAACGCCAGTAAATATTTTGAAGTGGTGCACCAGGTTTTGTACTTTCCAGACATCGGTTGTTGTTTTAAATTAAGGATTTGTTTCCCCATCATAATGAATGATGCAAACAAACATACTGACTAAGAAGAACTTGCGAAATGACCTGCATCAACCGGCGGGGGCATAGTCCGATGTGGAAATGTACCGGTGTGGAAATATACTTATGTGGAAATGTAGTAAAGTGAAAATTTGAAGATTTGAAAATGTAAAATTGTAAAATCGTGAAATTGTAAAAAGGAGTAATCAAAAGATTATTTGGGACTGCCTAGAGCCCACCGCGAATACCAGTTTACCTCCAACTGATTTCATCCTCCGTAGCTTTAGCGAAGGAGGACTGCCAACTGCCTACTGAAAATGGGGTTCCAAACCCCTCCCCAAATTCAAGTTATGCCTCGAGGCTGTAATTTAAAAGCAGAAAAACTATACTATTATTTGAAGATTGGTCAATTTGAAAATGTAAAACCGTAAAATCGAAGAATTGTAAAATGGTTCGTGACTGGTGACTGCCTACTGCCTACTGAAACTGGGGTCTAAACCCCACCCCAAGCTTAAGTTAAGCCTCTAAGCTGCAATTTAAAAGCAGAAATACTATAATTTGAAAATTTGAGAATGTACCAATTGCCCAGGAATCCAGCCGTCTAACTATCCAACCTGTCTAACCATCCAACAGTCCAATCATCTAACCGTCCACCAATCCAACCGTCTAATAGTCCAAGAATCTGGTCCTCTAACCGTCTAACTATCCAAACTGTCTAACCATCCAACCTGTCTAACTAGTCCAATAAACTAAACATCTAACCCTCCCTAGAGTTTGAACTCAGTCTTAGGCTCTTTGGTGTCGAAAATATGAGGATAGTGCTCCTTAATATTCCGTTTCATAAAATCCAGTGGAACGTCCTCAAAGTGTCCGTAATCTTCTATATATTCCATGAACCGGCTTCCTTCGCTATTGTATTGTTGTAGAAAGGAATTGTTCTTGCCATCAAATTCCAGGGGCTCAACATTGAATTTTTTGCAGAGGGATTTGTTAAATGCCGGGGATACTTTAAGCCATTGATCGTTCAGATAAACGTTGACCATTCCGTGAGGTGTAAGTTCGTTAGAGCCAAATTTTTCGATAAGCCTTTCAACGGCGATATGATTCTTGACTTTTCCCAGATGCAATCTCGCGGGGATACCCAGGGCCCGAAGACAGGTGATCAATAGGATGGACTTCTCAACACAATTAGCGGTCGTTTTTTGTGCTATGGTACTTGCCCGATAATTCTGCTCGGAAAGACTAATGGTGTAAGGGTCGTATTTCCAATGGTCTCGTACATATAAATACATCGCAATGGCCAGATCCGCCTCAGGGAGCGTTTTGTCTTTAAATGGTGATATGAGTTTCTGGACAGGCTCGCTTTCAAAGTCAAAATAATATGAGGATTGCAGGTAGTTCATCAAGATAATTGCAGTATTAATTTCGGGCTGACAGACCACTAAAATAGGGCGTTTTTTCTAGTTGTCTTTCTTTTTGGGTCTGATTTTCCTAGCTGAAACAGACATCACAATACTTCTCGGATTGGAGTTACTTTGTATCAATTCGGTATTTAAGCTCTCTGAGATCCCCACCGCTTCCCATATCATTTTTTCAATTTCCTGTTTGGGGAAGGTATCAAATTCCTTTACAGAAATATGCCGTATCAACTTTCCCGTTCCCTTCAGCTTAATATCTGTTTTAGTAAGCTCTGCTCCCCGGTTAAACCCAAAATTCACATGTCCGGAATATACTGCCAAATGGCAAAAGGCATCCTTTAGCTTTTCCGATTTGGAATAAGCGATGGCCACGGCATTGTAGTTGTCCCAGATCAGTTCGTTTGCCTCAGGAACCAGCCCTGTGATGTAATCCCGTAATTGCAGGGTCAACTTTTGAATTTCCTTGTCATAGGGTTCCAGAAAGTTATTAAGTTGCCGGTTTGGTTCCATTTGGAAATAATTTTTTCAATTTATGCTTACCGTAAAAAGCAAATCATTTCGAAGAGATTACGCCTTTAGGCCTATCTACAGTAGTAATTTACACTTTTTCGTACCAATCAGCAGTCTGTTCCCATAAACTATGTTTAAACCTTCTGCTAAAAAATCCGAAGTGACCTATTTTTTTGGCTCCAATTGCATCGGGGCTGATGTGTTTGATTGCCGTACTGGCCGATGTAAACAGCTCATAGACGCGTTGAATGGCTTTTTCTGTACCAATAACATCGTCTTCTATGGCCAGTGTTAAAAGCTTCCCCTGGAAACGGTCAAAAAACAATTGGTTCCCTTCATTTTCCATTTGATGGACCATATTCGGGTCCTTTTTTCTCGCATTCCACTGGGCTATAATACCCTTTGGGATATCTTCTAAGAGTCCCAGTTTCTTACCGGGAAAGTACCCGTAAACCTGTGTTACGGCAGGGAATAATATATGCCATAAAAAGTATAACCTGTAGCGATCTTTGTCCCAGTCTTTGTAATAGGAGGTTTGTGCCCCAATGTTGATAATGCCGCTGATTATGCTACATTTTTCTGACATACCAACTATGGTTCCTCCAATGCTATGTCCCATAATCAATATCTTATGGTCTGGTAAACGGGTTTTGGCATAGGCTAAGACGGCTGTAAAATCCAGTTGTCCCCAGGCTGTAAAAGAAGCGTGGAATCCTCTAAGCTTGTCTGGCCTTGAATCCGCAATTCCTCTATAGTCATAAGTGATCACCTCAAAACCATTGGCCGCCAGATAGCGGGCATAATTCATATAAAGCCCCCGACTTACAGCAGTAGCCGAATTGATAATGACTACTTTGTGTTTTTGCTTATCGGCCTGGGCGGGGAAATGGTCACCTTTAATGACCATGCCATCTTCACACGTTATATCGATGGGTTTCATACTGCTATATGCGGTTTGGCCATTGGAAGTTTAATTCAACTACAACTCAATCTCGTATATCCTGGACGCCTCTTCCCAGGGGTGATAACCCTGTCCAACATATTGAAAACCGTATTTTTCATAAAAGCCGACATGTTCGGTACACAAATACAAATACTGGTATCTAAATTTTTTGGAATCCTTTTTTGCCCGATCTATTAGGAGCGTACTGTACTCATGGCCACGATGGTTCTCAGCGATAAACAGGCCACAGATCCAGGGGTACAGATCACCCCGACTGATAAAATCGTTCGTAATCAGGCCTGCGCAACCGATGATCTCATCCTCTTTTTCCAGCAAATACCACTGAGGCAGGTTATTCCGCGCATGGATACTGTGGTTGATGCTGTCCTCGTATATCACAGGCCATACGCTTTTCCAATGCTCCTGAAAATAACGTATCGCGATGTCTTTATACTCTGGGTTTTCTCTTATGGATATGATTCTCATTGGGGTTGTTGGATATTTAGACTCTTGGGTTAGTTGGATCTTTAGATCGCTAGATTTTTGGACCATTGATGCATTTTCAAATTTTCACATTGCCAGATTGATATATTGTTACATGGGAACTTTTAGAAGGTTAGATATTTTAGATTTTTAGACTCTTGGACAACTAAGACATTTTCAAATTTACAAATCCTCAAATCTTCAAATTGCCAAAGTTTCGAATTGACTAATTGCTTCATTATTACATTGATTCATTGATAAATTATCTCATTGTAATTTTAAACTTTACACTATCTGACCTTGCTCGTTCAATTTGTGTTTAGAACAGGTTGGTGCATACTAATGCAGTGCAATCCTCCACCTCCCAAATTCACTGCCAGGGCGTCCAACATCACTACTTTTCTGTTGGGGAATACTTCCTCAAGAATCCGCTTTGCCTCATTGTCCTGCATTTTGATCTTATCAGGCATGCCTTCCCGCCAATATTTTTGACCGAGAACTACCTTGTTGGTAATAATAAAATTCAAGTAGCTGGCCGGGGCCACCACCGTAATAGTGTCTCCGTCGGGAAAATGACTACCGTCGCGGTACTCCAGGGTTTTGATATAATCATAGACATAGTCCCCCGGACTCATGGTGGTTAGGATGGTTTGAGGCAATGGTAGCCTTACAATGTTCAGCGGATTGCCATCCTGGTCATTACTTTTAGATAGTATTGCAAAGTTTTCTTCCATTCGTAAATGATTTTCACGAGCGATTGGGTCTTCCAATTCTGTAGTGTCTATACTTGCGAGGAGAACGGTGGAATCATTGACAAACCGGGCAAATTCATCCACATGACCGTTTGTGGTAACCACAGTATAGGCTTTGGTAGAATCCACTGTGGTCAAAGGGCCAAGAAATGTATGCTGGTCCTCTTGCAGTCCATTTTTTAACCATATCACCTTCTTAACACCCAGTAAGCGCTCGTATTCCTTTTCCATTTGAACTTTGGTCATTTCCGGATTCCGACCCATTTCAACAACTTCCGTGACCAGTAAAGTTCCCTTGCCATTGAGTTCCCGATTGCCACCCTCGCTAATCATAGTACTGGAAACAATGGGCAAATCGAGTAATTCTGCCACCCTTTCATCAAACTTTTCTTCGATCTTACTGCTAAGGTCTAAAGTATCTGAGTACCCCCAGGAATTAAAATTAAAGTCGGCAATAGCGTGTTTTCCATCTTCAGTTTCCACAAAAACAGGTCCCATATCCCTTGCCCACAATTCAACGGATGGGATGAGTTGAAAGCTTAGATTATCCAGGTTCGTATATTTTTTTCCCAAGACAGCTTTGGCCTCAACCAGTGCCTCTTCGTCTGCGCAGCTTATTACGATTTTCAGATCTGAACGAAGTTCATCAATGATCCTCATACTAACTTCTTTTACGGATTCACCTTTTTTATGATCTGTAGCAGGCCAAATTAGCCAGAGCGCATCTATTTTCTCGAACTCGCCCATCTGCCGGGCTACCTCAACTTGCTGCTGCCTTTTAACAGGAGCCGTGTTGCAGCTTAGTAGTGATAGTGTAAATACCAAAACTAAAAATATACTTCTCATCATTGTTATTACGATTGGGTAGTTGCATGCGGAAAACCCTACTGGTTTGGGTTCCTGTAACGTGCATAACGAAGTTAGCAAAAACTGATACTATTGACTATAGCTGGGAGGTTGGATTGTTGGATTCTTGGATTGGTTGGAAGGTTGGATGGGTTAGACGGCTAGACAGCTTGGATAATTTGATGTTTAGACTTTTGGACAATAGCGACATTTTCAAATTGACAAATCTTCAAATTATGGTATAGCTTTTCTGCTTTTAAATTGCAGCTTTTAGGCTTAACTTAAGCTTGGGGTGGGGTTTAGACCCCAGTTTCAGTAGACAGCCCTCCTTCGCTGGAGCTTCGGAGGATGAAATCAGTTGGCAGTCAATTTCACAATTCCTCGATTTCACGATTTTACATTTTCAAATCTTCAAATCATAATATAGCCTTTCTGCTATTAAATTGCGGCTTTGAGGCTTAACTTAAACTTGGGGTGGGGTTTAGACCCCAGTTTCAGTAGACAGCCCTCCTTCGCCAAAGCTTCGGAGGATGAATCAGTTGGCAGTCAATTTCACAATTCCTCAATTTTACAATTTTACATTTTCAAATTCTCGCATTGTTACATTAGATCATTAGATTGTTGGATCGCTAGACTATAAGATTTTTAGAATTTCAGATCATTAATTCATAATTCCATTTTCAAATTTTCACATTGATACATTATTACATTGATTCATTGCAATCACTCACTCTTGCCTCACTAATTGGCTGAATGCAACCCCAGCTTATTCCCCTCGGTATCCAGAAAAAGGGCAAAATGGCCGCTGTCATCCGCGTGGGGGGTTTTGGGGACCAGGACTTGTCCACCATTTTGTGCTACCTTATCGAGAATGGGTTGCAGATCATCTCCGGCGTTTAAATAGACGGTTACCCCATCCGCTGAGGGCAGGTAGCCTTCCGCTTTGGTGATCACTCCGGTAACCATTTGATCTTCGTACGGAAAAATGCCCATTTCCAATCCGGGCATTTCAAATTTCTCGATCTTAAGGTCTAAAATTGTCTGATAAAATTTAATGGCCCTGGCTACGTCTGTGGCGGGAATCTCAAAAATTGCAATAAAACTGTTCATTTTTTTGGCGCTTTGTGGCGGTGTTTTGGAAGGCTCTTGGCTTTGGCCGTATGAGTTAAAGAAGCTAAAAACCAGAACGACAACTATGCCTAATCTTATACTTTTCATATATCAGATGTGATGATATGTCAAAGTTATTAGCTCTGATAGCCTGGGAATTGTAAAAATGCGACAGTCAGACTTTTATTTGTAGAATAGGGTAGAAAGGGCCAGTTTTTCGTTACCCAAAAACTCCCCGGGGCTGCTGCCTGTAAATTCCTTAAAGTCTTTTATAAAATGAGCCTGATCGTAGTACTCACTTTCGTAGGCAATATTGGTTAGGCTTTCAGGCTCATCGTTAAGTAATAATTTTAGGGCAGATTGCAGCCGTATTACCTTAGCAAGTTGTTTTGGGCTTACTCCGATTTGTTTTGCAAACATCCGCTCCAGTTGCCTTCTTTTAGATGGGTCTTCTTTCAGTATACTTTTAATTGGGGCATTTCCTTTGGTCTGGATCAGGGTATCTACTGTGCTTTGCACAATCTGGTCTATGGTTTTTTGGTCGTTGAGTCTTTGCAAAAGGAATTCCTCAATAATGGCTATACGTTGGTGCACGTCTGTGGCCTGAATCATTGCCTTTTCCAGCTCATTTGCGGAATGCTCTTCGAATAGGGTCGATATAGCGGTTTCTTTGTTCGCGAGACTTTTGATAGGTACAGATACAAAATTGGCAAAGCCATATGGGTAAAAGCGGATGGCAAAAGTGTAGACATAACCCGCAGGCTGGATATAAAAGGGCTCAATGGTCTGCCCCAGTACCATGGCCCGGGGTTGAAGGATAAATTCATCACCAGTGGTATATCGCTTAATGTCATCCCCCAGTATAAAAGCCATTTCAATACAGCCGTCTGGTACTATCCGCTGTCTTTGTGAGTCGTTGTCCGCAGGCACCTCCAAAGTCCAGTAACAACTGATTAGCGATGCTAAGTCCGGATGAGGCGGGTAGGTTTGATAGTCCATATGAGTTTCAATCTAATGAGTTAGGTGCTATGGGTAAATGACATAAAGGATCCGTAATTTCTATCCATTCCAGGTTCCTAATCTTTCTCCACCATCCACATCAATTATGGTGGCCGTTACCGCCGGGTTCTTAATTACGGCATAAATCATATCGGCAATATCCTCTACCTGTCCCTTGTGTTCTGTTAGTTGTCTGTCGGTATTTATTCCTATACCACCAGGAGAAACCGCATTTACCCTTATTGGGGCTATGTCTATTGCTGCCTGTTTAACTAAAGCATTTATGCTTCCATGCAAGGTGCCCCATACTCCGTAACCCCTTAAAGGTGTTTTGGCGCTACTTCCTGAGAGTAAAGTTACTGAACCATTCCGATTCATATATTCCGGGGCAAGATGTAGTACGTTATAACTGGTCCAGAATCTTTCAAATGCCTTTCTGGCTTCCATCTCAAGGGTGTTATTTATGCCCCTCGCATTGGCGTTTGCAGATATTGCTACAATTATGTGGTCCACCCCTCTATGCTGGATAAGTGCGCTTTTTAATTCTGACTCGTTGGAAGCATCAAAAACCGAAAAGGAACTATGATCTCCCAAAGCTTTTGATGCTGAAATTAACTTTTCTTTGTTTCTGCCCGCAATTACTACTTCAAAATTATTTGCACTAAGTGTTTTTGCTGTTGCCAGACCCATTCCACCTGTGCCGCCTAATATCAAAACACGCTGTTCTCTCATTTTAGATCAAGGTTAGACCGCCATCAACATTGGTTATGCTACCGGTCATATATGGATTCGTAAGTATAGAATAATAGGCATAAGCAAGTTCCTGCGGAGTGCCCAGATGTTCTACCGGTAAGGTTTTCTTAGCCCATTCCTTGTAGTTTTCTGTTTCTTCTTGTGTCCAAACTCCAGTGCCAACAACACCTGGTGCAACGACACTCACTCGTGTTGGGGCTATCTCAAGGGCCAGGGCCTTTGCAAACACTCCTACCGCCGCACTTGCAGCATTCATAATTGAAGCGTTTTTAGATGGTTTATAAATGGCTATACTAGAGGTAAGTACCATGGCGCCTTCTTTTGAGATATAATTTGCCGCGGCTCTGCAGCAATTGAAAGTTCCCCAAAACTTTTCCATTCCTCTGTGGGCTATTTCCGTAGGCATAGATTTTATTGGAGAAAACAATTTGGTCTCATCTGCCACGGCGGTCAATGCCATATAATCAAATTCACCAATTTGCCTGAAAGTTTCGTTTACAGCCGTTTCATCTAGCATGTCCATCGGCTGAACAAAAGATTTTTCACCCAATTCCTGTTGCAATTCCAGTAGTTTGCTTTCAGTTCGGCTTACCAAATAGATAATCGCCCCTTTTCCGGCACAGATCTTAGCTAACTCCCGCCCGATTCCAGATGAAGCCCCTACAATTACAATTTTCTTGTCTTTAATTTCAATCATTTTCTTTTCCAGGAAAAGTATAAAACTTTTAATACCTGAAGGTTGATCTCATGGTAAATTGTTTGTTAATTATTAGGAGATTTGACCAGGATTCCCATCCGGGGGGTTTGTCGAAATAGCATTCGGTTTATCCCATTATAAACAGAACCTTTTTCACGCCCCGCCAAAGTCATTTTTTTGAATAGAAATGATCTAATAAAAGCTTACCGCCAAAAGCAATCCCTTTTAGCAAATGCTCTTGAATCGGGAATCCATCCCTAATCCACTTTGCCATTAAGTCCTGAGGGACCCGCATGATATAACTATGGGAAGTAGCTTTTATCTCGGCAGTTGCAATGGTATCGATTAACGAGATCCCGCCGTGCCAGGAACCCAGTCTACCTGTTTCATATACCACAGGCTTTTGGGTAGAGTTCAAATATCGCTTCATGGACCAGCTTCCGTACAAAAGAATCCAAAATGGATTGTTGGTCTCATCGGTGCTCCTGATGATTTCTCCTGCATCAAAGGAATACTCCTGTGCTTCCTGTGCTACCTGTTCTAGTTGTTCTTGAGAGAGCGTACTAAAAAAAGGTGCTTTACTCAGTTTTGCTAGGTTTATTGCTGTGGGTATCATTTTATAGTTTTTTAAAGGCAGGACGTTCATCCTGCCTTTGGTTATGTATTAATTGAAGTGAATTTTAGAACATTCCACCGTTTACCCTGATGGTTTGGGCAGTTACCCAACCGGCATCCGGACTGGTTAAAAACTTAACCATTGGCAAGACATCGGAGATCTCTCCAAGCCTGTTCTGAACAGACATATGCTTGAGATAATCAATGGAGTGATCGTTTTCTACAGGGTAGAAGAATGAAGTGTTCAGGGGACCAGGTGCAATTGAATTTACTGTGATCCCTCTGGAACCGATCTCTTTGGCGATCATTTTGACAAACTGCTCGGAAGCCGCTTTTGCCCCTGCATACACTGAGTAAAGGCCTGTTGTTACGGATGTAAGGGTAGTGGAAATGTTTACGATTCGTCCACCGTCTTGCAGTCTTTTGGCGGCTTCGCTCAACAGGAAGAATGCAGATTTCGTATGTATGCTGAACATTTGGTCATACTCATCTTCCGAAACTTCTGCAGCTGGCTTTTTGAGCATGGTTCCGGCTGTATTTACCAGAATGTCTACTTTTCCGAAGCTGTTTTCAGCTTCATCGAATAGGCGTTTGATCTCAGATACCTTTCTAAGGTCTGCCTGCACCACTTTTGCGTCGTTGCCTGAAGCTTTGATTTTTTCTGCTACGCCTTGGGCTTCTTCTCTACTGCTATCACTAAAATGATGTACGATTACATTGGCTCCAATGCTTCCTAAATACGTTGCGGTTTCGGCACCCAGATTTTTAGATGCTCCTGTTACAATTGCTACTTTTCCGTTTAATGTTTGATTTAAAGTTTCCATTTTACTAAAATTTTGAGTGAATTATTTTTTTAACTACACTGCAAAGGTTGAGTAAAATGGGAGCTGGTTTTAGGTCAGTTTTGAAGGTCTGACAGTCAATTTCTAAGAATTGCGATAATTTGCCGGAGTAAGTCCTGTTTTTTTCTTGAAAAACCTCGAAAAATTCGAACTATCCTCATAGGTAAGGCTGTACGCGATTTCTGAAACGGACATATCCGTATTCTTTAAGAGGGATTTAGCTTCAGATATGATACGTTCGTCAATCCACTGTTTTGCGGTTTTACCTGTTTGAGATTTCACACTGCTACTCAGGTAATTGGGATGCATATTGAGTTTGTTGGCGTAGTCCTGTACATTCCAGATAAATTCCGCTTTGCCCCTGGTGATATCCAAAAGGTTTTTATTAAGCGCGAGCTGAAAGGATTTTACAATTTCGGCAGGCCGGTTTTCCATGGAGATGGTGGCCTGATGTGACAGTAGTAATTCCTTGGTTTGAAACAGAAAAGTAACCAGCTGATTGGCAAGGATACGCTTTTTAAAGGCGGAATTGCCGTTGTACTCCTGGATAAAAACTTCACATAGTCTATTGATCCGGGCATAATCCTGGTCTTGAAGATACATTACCGGTACCGTTTCCTTTAACAGGAATGGAAAGTCTTGTTCCACACTGCCCGGGTAATTCGATTTTAAAAACTCCAGGGAAAAGGTTAGCATATATCCTTTCCAGTTTTCTTCAATTGTAAATGATTTTAAATGTCCGGGAAGTGTAAAATAAAACGACATGGGTTTAAGCTCAAACCAATGTTCGTCTATGGTATAATGACCTTTGCCAGACTCAATGATCAGGAAGGCTACATAATTGGTCCTGAAAAAGGGCGATGAAATGGCCTTGTCTCCGTGAAGCCTGTCCAGGCTGTGAATGGTAAAATCAAAGTCCTGCTCAATTTCCAGGTTGATCGAATGGAAGAATTCTGATATTGAATTGTATATTTTTTGTGCTTTCATTTAAGCTTTCTGATTTAAGACGGTATATTCTCTAACTAGACTCCTACCTGAAAGAGAATTCCTTTTGACGGCAGACGTAAGGTTAGACATTGCTGGATTTTTAGAATCTCAGATCATTGATACACGATCACATTTTCAAATTGACAAATCTTCAAATTATGTTATAGCTTTTCTGCTTTTAAATTGCAGCCTCGAGGCATAACTTGAATTTGGGGTGGGGTTTGGACCCCAGTTTCAGTAGGCAGTTATCAGTCACCAGTCACGAGCCATTTCACAATTCCTCGATTTTACGATTTTACATTTTCAAATTCTCACATTGTTACATTAGATCATTAGATTGTTGGATCGCTAGACTATAAGATTTTTAGAATCTCAGATCATTGATACACGATCACATTTTCAAATTGACAAATCTTCAAATTATGGTATAGCTTTTCTGCTTTTAAATTGCAGCTTTTAGGCTTAACTTAAGCTTGGAGTGGGGTTTAGACCCTGTTTCAGTAGACAGCCCTCCTTCGCTAAAGCTTCGGAGGATGAATCAGTTGGCAGTCAATTTCACAATTCCTCGATTTTACGATTTTACTTTTTTAAATTCTCAAATTGTTACATTAATCCATTACTACATTAATCCATTGATCCATTGGAAATCTATGATTTCCTTCCGTAATTCGAATTAAACCAGGCCATATGCAAAGGTGTTTCAAACTCGGAAGCGGAAACGAAGATCTTGTCTTTTTGCCGCCCTTCATTAATAAAACCAAGGCTCTCGTAAAACTTCACATTCCGCTTATTGTACTCCCGGGTGTAAAGCTCAATTCTTTTGATGTGCGTAAGTTCAGAACTTACCTTATTCAGGAATACTTCAAATAGCTTTCTTCCAATCCCCTTTCCCTGATGGGCCGGATCTACCACTATGGTCAGGTCTGTCAGTATATGTTGAAAGGCAAATATATCCGGGGTGTATGCATGGATCTCTCCAACGATCTTGCTCTCTATTAAGGCGGTAAGGATGAGCCCGTTGCCTATGGACTTCCCCAAAAGATCTTCAATAAAAACTTTGGTGATCTCATTTTCATTTCTGATAATACCATCAGAAATTCCAGCCACCTTGGTGTACAGTTCTAAAAGTTCCGGACCACTTTCTAAAGTAGCTTTTCTTATTTCGATTTCCATTTCGTTGTTTGGCCAGCAGCTTATAGATTAGACTTCGTTTTTTAGCTTTTTCGTTTGTAATGATTCTGGGTGATCTGTCCCAAGAAGGTTTTGGAGGAAACCAGTTCAAATTCCAGCCGGTCCGGAAATTCGGAAAACAGTCGGAATCCTCCTCCTAAAACAATCGGGATTGTTGTGATGATCATCTCGTGGATCAGATCCTCCTTAAGGAAGTTGCTTATGGTGATTCCTCCGTCAATATAGAGTTTGTAGTACCCTTGTTTATGGATATGTTCCAGAATTTCGGTTAAAGTACCTTTTACCAAAAAGGCCTTGCCCTGATACGCTTCAGGGATCTCTTTTAGGGAATGGCTCAGCACGAATACTGGTTTGGTATAGGGCCAATCCATATCGAACGCCAGAACGGTCTCAAAGGTGCTTCGCCCCATCACCAGGGCATCAATGTCTTTGTTGAATGCCAGGTAGCCCATATCGTCACGCTCCGGGTTGGGAATGGCATGGAGCCAGTCTAGTCCACCGTTTTTATCCGCGATATAGCCGTCTATACTGCTAGCAATAAATACACTGTTTTTCTTTGTCATTCTTTAAGCGGTTTACCCTTCTAAATAACCATCCTTAAACTTAAACCTAATCTTGGACTTAAACTTTCTTTTCCTGGTAAATTATGATCTGTAGCCCATCCGGATCTCTCAGATAGAGGTAGTAAGAGCCCCAGGGCCTTAAGACCGGACCTTTGGCGCTCCATTTTTCCTTTAATAATTCCGCCCAGTAATTTACATCATCTGTGCTTATTTGGATATCCGTCTTATCATCTTCAAAACTTTGGCTGAACGCTGCCTGATAATAGCTGTGCTGATCGGATATTTCGGAGATCTCCAGGAAGGCATTGCTGCCCGGAGGCCCTAATCGAAGAATAACTCCCCTGGACCCGTCGCCGTCGTCATATTCCTGGACTGTTTCCAGCTTTAGAATTTGGGTGTAGAAGGCTTTGGAAGCCTCAAAGTCTTTTGTTCTTATGACAGTTTTTAAGCTTATAAACCCGGCCTTGGAAGTCTTGTTTTCCTTGTTGGTCATTGTGATGATGTCTTTTCTTAGTTGTAAAAGGCTCTCTTAATGGCTTTCGGAATCGTTGAATTGCCAGAGCACATTCACCAATTGCCATTTTCCATTCAGTTTTACAATATGCATGTAATCGATCCAATCGTCTGCAACGAGTTTTACCGAAGCGGTTTTATCAAAAATATCCAGAATGATTACTTCTTTTTTAGGATTCTCGGGAAAACGGTCACCATCTTTGTTGTACGTTTCCGCGAGCAATATCATAGCATCCGCAAAGGTTTCCCTTAAGTACTCCTTTCCGGTTTTTTTGTCCGTCCAAAAAGTGCGTTTTACCATTCTGGGATGGGCGGCACGTTCAAACTGTTCCGGTTTGGCATTATGTTGAGATTCGATATAATCCAGGGCTACTTGTTTAATCTCCAGGGAATCTTTTTGTGTTTGCGCTTGGACAGAAAAACCAAGAAGGCCAACAATAGCCAGGATCAGGATAGTGATTTGTTTCATTGTGGATTTTTTGATGATGAATTACGGGTTCTACGTTTAAGAAATACAGGGAATTGACCTCGTATTCCATTGGGGGGATCTAAATGTAAAACATTCCCAAGAGGAAACGGCATGAATTATAAGGCTGTTAACATTTGGTAGGAAAGGTATGGCTATTAGGTTGATGAGATATTCAATTGGCGCCTAAGCTATCAACTGTATTGCTTACTAGTTTCCTTTTAAATCTTCCTTATAAAACACCTCAATTTCCGGGTAGGAGTCCGATGTTTCCTGGTAGCGTTCGTGCGTCAACTTCCAGATCATGGTATCCCTGGGCTTGCCCTCAGGAGTGGTACTGTGGTTTTTGAGGATCTCAGCCAATTCAAAGCTGAGTTTTTTTGGGATTTGTTGGCTCGCTGCATTGTTGGGGTCGCAGTGGATTTCAATATGGTCTATCTCATGGTACTCAAATCCAACTTTGATCAATGCATGAGTGCATTCCGTGGCATAGCCTTGATTGAGGTAAGCTGAGTTGATCCAATACCCAATTTCCCTGGCATTTGGAGCGATCCTGGTATGTAATCCGGCTGATCCTATGAAAACATCCTGCTTTCTGTTAAACAGTCCAAAATTGTAATCGATATTTTTGAGAAAGTCCAGTTCGAATTTTTGGAGCAACTCTTTTTTGGCTTCCAGACTACTGGGTTCCGTCTTTGCCCAAGGCATCCATTTCTTTAGATTATCCAGGCTGTTGGTTATGGCTTCTAAAAGTAATTCGGCGTCTGCCGGGCGGTAACAGCGGATAACTAACCTATCGGTAATTATTCCGTATGGAATTTCTTTTTGCATAGGAATCGGGATGAAATTAAGCGCAGTTATGACGAAATTAACTCCTTAGCAAGGAGGTATGAAAGCTGTTGAGTCGTTTTAGCGTATTCAACAGTATTTCTCTTTCCTTTATCTCCAAATCTCCCAGGACATCCGTTATATTTTTGAATCTTTCCAAAATCAAAAACAGTACTTCCTGTCCTTTTTGGCTCAGGGATATTATTTTTTGGCGTTTATCTGCAGGATTGATCCTCTCGCTCAGCAAGCCGGTTTTGATCATGCGTTTCAACATATCCATGCCTGTAGTGAATTCAATAAGGTTTTCGCCAATAATTTCCTTTTTGGGGCTTTCTCTATTTTCCAGAAGGAAGGCCAAAATGACGAATTCATCCATAGAATTCAATCCAACATCCTGCAACACAGGTTTTCCATAGATCCGTATGAATTTGTTTAGCCTGAAAATCAGTTCTGCCGCTTCTGCGGTAAGATACGGAGCGCTTTCCTGATTTGGTCGCGTTTCGGCCGATGCCTCATCACCCGGTTCTTGACCTGTGAAAGCATCTGATGAGGTCTTTGTATCGCTTAACAACAAATACTTTGCGAAGTCCCTAAGACTGGGGTCCCGGGTAGACTGCAGATAGTTTTCCCAGTTTAATATCAAGGGCTGATACGAAAGATTATGCTTCATATTTAGGCATTTGAAATCTTAAATTATTCACAAAAGTACGAAAACGTAGTAAATAAATACGAAATCATATTATATTTGATTCAAAACAAAAATAATTATTCTAGTAATCCCTGGTTAACCTTAAAACTTTTTTCTCATGTCACGCAAACAATCACTTTATCTTTCAATGGGTTCCATGTTTGTATTTGTAACCCTATACCTTTTAACATCTACGGGTATAATAGGTTTTAATCCTGTTGGAGAAGCCGGTAGTTATGGGGCTCCCCTGGTAGTACCCGAGGCTTATGCCTTTACCATTTGGGCTCCGATTTATCTATTTTTAATCGCGTTTCCAATCTTTCAATTACTTAAGAAGCAGGAAGCAGATAAATCCTGGAATGAGATCCGGGTTTGGTATTCCTTTAATGTAATAGCCAATGGCCTGTGGCTGGTTTTTGCATCCTATGATTGGCAAATCGGAACTTTACTACTTATCGTTTTCATGCTGATTTCGCTATTTAAGATAAATGGTCTGCTCTTAAAACTTAAGTCAAATGGAGCAAAAGTGAATTTCTGGTTTGAGCGTATCGGGTTTAGTCTGTATTTCGGCTGGATAACCCTGGCAACCGCCCTCAATGTTAGTACGGCCTTGAAATTCTATCAATGGCAGGGGTTCGGGATCTCTGAGGTTTCCTGGTCCTTGCTTATTCTTTCTGTAGCCGCTTTGATCGCAGCGGCAACTTTTTGGAAATACCGGGATACCGCCTACGCACTGGTGGTCGTTTGGGCCTTTACAGCCCTGATCGTAAAACATCTGAATTTTGAGGTTCTTATTGCCTATTTGTCTATGGCAATAGTAACCTTATTTATTGGGTTAATATTGACCAATGAAGTGAAAACCCTAAAAGCTCGCTCTGTAAATGATGTATAACCTTCTGGAATACTCACTTTTCATACTTTTTCCAATGCAATTAGTTGCCGCATTAAATTCTCAAACAGCTCGAGAGTAAATTGGAATTTGGAAACATGAGGATGGTATTTCTGCCGTATGAGGTCTTCGGTAAATCCATCCTCTTTGGAAGCATTGCTGTCGTTCAGATTCCGGATGCAGGAGTCAATACAATCTACAGCTTTGGCAAATTCGGATTCCCTGGTTTCCCGATTTTCGTATTCGTGTAGTATTTTTTCAAATCTGCCGGCATTAGGAAGAAAGGAAGTGATCTTTTGGATCGCCTTTTCTTCCTTTTCCTGTTTCAGTTTCATCTCCTCCGGATTGTTGAATTTGGCGTCTCCGGCATATACTTCCACAACATCGTGATACAGTAGATATTCAAAAACTTTAAGCCTGTCCAGCGGTTCCTCCATATAGTCCAGGACTACATCTGCAATAAGCATACAACTCCAGGAATGCTCGGCGCTGCTCTCTTTCCTGTTGCCCACATTGAGACCGCGTTCAACGGTTTTTAGTTTTTCCAGTTCGGTAAGGCTTTTGATGAGTTGTTCCATTTTGTGATCAGGCTTAAAGGCTTTTCGATAATGCTTTTTCTATATGAGACTAAATTTAATAAAAAGGGTGATGGAAGATGAATTTCGGGAACGGGAATTGCTCGCCACAAAGTACCGTCTCCATAAAAGCCATAGCCAATGATCTTTTATTGTCAAAGTATTAAGTCCTGGTTCTTTTCTAACCTCCCTTAGCAAATTTCTTATATTTGACTTCTCAAGACTTCCCCAGGTCATGAAAGTAATTTGCTCTTTTTTTTTGTGTCTGTTCACCCTGTCCCTTTCGGCGCAGGAGGTGGATCTGACAAGCTCTGTCCAATCCCTAAAACAAAAGATCCATAGCTCCGAATCGGGTGAACGCCTGATGTGGATGGACAGTCTCGCCACATTGGTTGAAGACAGGACTGATTTTGGGTACGATTCCATCGCCAGGAGCACGATTGATTACGCCCTGAAGCGAGACTCCACGCGATTGGCCCTGGAACACGCTATCTCCCTGACTCAATATATCATGCAGGAATTGGGAAACCCTGAGCAGGCCTTAGACCTTTTCAACGACTTAATGGGTAAGGTTCCTGACGATCAACATTTTTTAGAGTTGAGCGGTATGTATACAGAAGCCGGTAGGAACTATAAAATGCTCAACCGTCTTAAAAAGTCTGTGGATAGTTTTGAGAAGGCTTATGCCTATGCGGCACAGGCCAATGACCGGACCCAAATGGGCGTTACTAAAAATTTCATAGGCCAGGTGCTTGCTTTTATGGGCGATTTCCAGGGGGCAGCCTCAGCACTGCAGGAAGCCTATCAAATTTTATTGGAGAGCGATCCTGAATGGGCATGGCGTCCAAAAACGACACTGGCGATCCTATACTCCCAGAACGGGCTGCAGGAGGAGGCCAAAAAAATGCGTTTGGAGATCATAGAAGAGGCCAGGGGATATGTAAGCGAAAAGAACAAAAATGAAGTACTAAATAGTCAGTTTTTTAATCAGGCCTTTGACGAGATGCTCAATGGTAGCCAGAAAGAACGGATCCGATTCCTTGACTCCACCCGGGTGTATGCTTTCAAAACGGATTATGTGTATCACGAACTGCAGGTATTGGTGGCCCAGCTGAGCGCCTATGCCGAAAACGGGGTACTGGACAAGGCTGAGGCGGTCAAGAAAGAGTTGGATGAGCGGAGAAAGAACGAGGACTTCTTTGAAGTGGATGAATACAACCTGGCCATGGCGCATTATGAATTTGCAAAGGGCAATTTCAGTAGCGCGGCCACCTTGGGGGAGCGGGAATATGCCAATGTCCGGAACACTCAATTCTACGAGGGGATCTATATGGCCCATGGCTTCCTGGCCAAGGTTTACGATAGCTTGGGGGATTTGGGCAGGTCGCATGAACATCTCAGAGCCCATCACAAAATAAAGGATTCCATAGAAAGCGTCCAGAAGGCGAACGGTTTTTCCTATTACCAGGCCCTTTACGAGGCGGAGAAGAAGGATTCGGAGATCGTATCCCAGAAGTCGGAGATCGCACTGTTAAACGCCAGGAACCGGGCGCAGAACATGTGGATCACTTTTGGTGGTTTGGGGATACTGGCTGTGCTTACGATCCTTTACCTGGTATGGGTACAGAATGCCACCAAAAGGAAACAGCAGGCTCAGGCCCGCTTCTCCAGGAACCTGATCAAGGGTCAGGAGGAGGAGCGTACCCGTGTGGCCAGAGAACTGCACGATGGGGTAGGGCAAAAGCTGATGCTGTTGGCCAAAAGGTCAAAGTCCGGCGAGGATGCAGCAGTAAAATCCCTGGCGATGGATACCCTGGAGGAACTGCGAAGCGTTTCCCGCTACCTGCATCCGGCCACCCTGGAGAAGTTGGGATTCTCTGCGGCTGTGAGGGCGATCATCGATGAGGTGGATGCCAACACAGACATCTTTTTTACCCATAGCATTGAAGATGTGGATGACCTACTTAATGATGAGAAATCTCTGCAACTCTACCGGATCATGCAAGAGCTATTGAACAATATCGTGAAGCATTCAGAGGCCAGGTCGGTATCGGTAGACATAGAAAGAAAGGCCGGTACGATAGAAATAGTGGTGAAAGACAACGGGAAAGGCTTTAGCTTCAAGGAGAAAATTCGCGACAGTGCCAGTCTGGGCATGCGAACCATCCTGGAACGCAGCAAAATAGCCGGGGCCAAACTGCATGTGGAGAGCGAGCTATCTGCTGGCACGACGGTCTCATTGAAAATGGCTATCTAAAAAATTGTCTTTTACACCCTTTTAATCCTTGCGGTTTTATAATGTATCTTACCTCCGTATAACAGCTTGTAGGCCTTGAGCGGTAATATCAATAAAACGCGGAATAGTTGATAAATATAGAAAGCTTAGAATTAAAAAAGCTAAACAAGAGTGGTTTGGAGACTTTGGTCGGATGGGCTAAGGCTGAAGGATGGAATCCTGGTGAAAATGATTTTGAGGTTTTTTGGAAGGCGGACCCGGATGGCTATTATGGATTTTTTCAGGAGAACGAGTTAATTGCGGGAGGTGCTATAGTCTCCTATAATGGTCAGTTCGGATTTATGGGATTATTTATTGTTCGTCCTGATTTCCGAGGCCAGGGCATTGGTAAAAAAACTCTGGTATTTAAGAAGGGATCAGCTCCTTGGCAGGCTTGAAGATGGAGCAGCTATCGGTATGGATGGTGTGGTAGACATGCAGTCTTTTTACGAAAAAGGGGGCTTTAACATTGCCTTTCGGGATGAAAGATATGAGCGGGTCGGTCAAAAAATGGCTGTTAGTACTGCCATATCAGTCATAGAAACCGAAGATTTTGAAACATTACTTGATTACGATTTAGAATGTTTTGGCTATGATAGGAAAGCGTTTTTAAAGAACTGGTTGCTTATTCCGGATAGCAAGGCATTCAAATTTTCAGTAGGTAATTTGGTTAGGGGTTATGCAGTTATCCGAAAAGTTAATTCCGGTTATAAGATAGGGCCGTTATTTACGGATAATGATGAAATTGCTGAAGAATTATATAAGGCCTGCCTCAACTCGGCCGAAGGAAAGCCAGTATACCTTGATATTCCGGTAGTAAATGGCGGAGCAATTGATTTGGTAAGGAAATATAAGGCTAAATATGTTTTTGAATGTGCCAGAATGTACTGTGGGAAACCTCCGGAAATAGCCCTGGATAAAATATATGGAATAACCACCTTTGAATTGGGATAAAACTGGCACAATAACGTATAAAAACCAATCCTATCGGTCATCGAAGCTGAAAGAGTTTCACCGGGCTCAAGGAACGGGAATTGCTCGCCACAAAGTACCGTCTCCATAAAAGCCATAGCCGATGATCTTTTATTGTCAAAGTATTAAGTTCTGGTTCTTTTCTGACCTCCCTTAGCAAATTTCTTATATTTGACTTCTCAAGACTTCCCCAGGTCATGAAAGTAATTTGCTCTTTTTTTTTGTGTCTGTTCACCCTGTCCCTTTCGGCGCAGGAGGTGGATCTGACCAGTGCTGTCCAGTCCCTTAAACAAAAGATCCATAGCTCCGAATCGGGTGAACGCCTGATGTGGATGGACAGTCTCGCCACATTGGTTGAAGACAGGACTGATTTTGGGTACGATTCCATCGCCAGGAGCACCATTGATTACGCCCTGGAACTTGACTCCACGCGATTGGCTTTGGAGCATGCCATACCCCTGGTGGATCATATCACAGTGGGTTTGGGAAATCCGGAGGAGGCTATAGAGTTATTCAATAACTTAAGGGACAGAATCCCCAGGGACCGATATTTTATGGTGCTGAGCGACTTTTATGATGAAGGGGCATACAGCAATATGCTGCTCCACCGTTATGTAGAGTCCCTGGATCTTCTTGAACAGGCCTACGAGTTCTCTCTTCAGACCAATGATCGGACAGATCCGGGCATCTTTAAAGAAAAAATAGGCACGATACTGTGCTTTATGGGGGAATTTCAGGAATCGGCTGCGGCACTGGAGGAGGCCTATCAAATCCTAAAGGACCACAGTAATCCTGAACTGGCATGGCGGCCAAAGGAATCCTTGTCGATACTATACTCCCAGAATGGACTCCAGGCGGAAGCAAAGAAAATACGTATGGAAATCATAGAGGAGGCCAGGAAATATGGGAATATAGAGGCAATACATGATCAGTTTTACAACCAGGCCTTTGACGAGATGTTGCATGGGAGCCAAAACGAACATCTCAGATATCTTGATTCGGTACGGGCCTATACCTTTATACCAGAACACAATAAATTTGATATTCAGGAATCCTTGGTGTCCCAGTTGGGCGGCTATGCCGAAAACGGGATGCTGGAAAAGGCGGAAGAGGTAAAGCAAGAGTTGGATGAACAGAGGAAGCAGAGTGAATACTTTGAAATAAAAGAATACAACCTGGCCATGGCGCATTATGAATTTGCAAAGGGCAATTACCAAATAGCAGCCACCTTGGGGGAAAGGGAATATGCCAATGTAAAAGACACCCAGTTCTATGAAGGCATCTATATGGCCCATGGCTTCCTGGCCAAAGTGTACGACAGTTTGGGGAATTTGGGCAGGTCCCATACTCATCTAAAGGCCTATCACAAAATAAAGGATTCCATAGAGACCGTCCAGAAGGCCAACGGTTTTTCCTATTACCAGGCACTATACGAGGCAGAAAAGAAGGATTCGGAGATCGCATCCCAGAAGTCGGAGATCGCACTGTTAAACGCCAGGAACCGGGCGCAGAACATGTGGATCACTTTTGGTGGTTTGGGGATACTGGCTGTGCTTGCGATCCTTTACCTGGTATGGGTACAGAATGCCACCAAAAGGAAACAGCAGGCTCAGGCCCGCTTCTCCAGGAACCTGATCAGGGGTCAGGAGGAGGAGCGTACCCGTGTGGCCAGAGAACTGCACGATGGGGTAGGGCAAAAGCTGATGCTGTTGGCCAAAAGGTCAAAGTCCGGCGAGGATGCAGCAGTAAAATCCCTGGCGATGGATACCCTGGAGGAACTGCGAAGCGTTTCCCGCCACCTGCATCCGGCCACTTTAGAGAAGTTGGGTTTCTCCGGAGCAATCAGGGCGATCATCGATGAGGTGGATGCCAACACAGACATTTTTTTTACCCATAGTATTGAAGATGTGGATGACTTACTTAATGATGAGAAATCTCTGCAACTCTACCGGATCATGCAGGAGCTATTGAACAATATCGTGAAGCACTCCGGGGCCAGGGAGGTATCGGTGGACATAGAAAGAAAGGCCGGTACTATAGAAATGATTGTAAAAGACAACGGCAAAGGTTTCCGTTTCAGGGAGAAACTCCGCGAGAGTGGCAGTCTGGGTATGCGAACCATCCTGGAACGCAGCAAAATGGCAGGGGCCAAACTTCATGTGGACAGCGAGCTATCTACCGGAACCACCGTCTCCCTGGAAATGGCTATTTAAAAATTTGTCTATCACACTCTTTTAATCCTTGCGGTTTTATAATGTATCTTACCTCCATATAACAGCTTGTAGGCCTTGAGCGGTAATATCAATAAAACGCGGAATAGTTGATAAATATAGAAAGCTTGGCATTAAAAAAACTCAACAAAAGTGGCCTGAGTGCTTTGGTTGGGTGGGCAAAAGAAGAAGGATGGAATCCTGGTGCAAATGATTTTGAGGTGTTTTGGAAGACGGATCCCGATGGCTATTATGGATTCTACCTGGAGAATGAATTAATAGCAGGAGGTGCCGTAATCTCTTATGATGGTCAGTTCGGATTCATGGGATTATTTATCGTTCGTCCTGATTTTCGCGGGCAAGGCATTGGTAAAAAACTCTGGTATCTAAGAAGGGATCTGCTAGTTGGAAGGCTTAAGACCGGAGCAGCTATTGGTATGGATGGGGTGGTTGACATGCAGCCTTTTTATGAAAAAGGGGGCTTTAACATTGCCTTTCGGGATGAAAGATATGAGCGGCTTGGTCAAAAAATGGCTGTTAGTACTGCCATATCAGCCATAGGAACAGAAGATTTTGAAACATTACTTGATTACGATTTAGAATGTTTTGGCTATGATAGGAAAGCGTTTTTAAAGAACTGGTTGCTTATTCCCTATAGCAAGGCATTTAAATTTTCAGTAGGTAATTTGGTTAAGGGTTTTGCAGTTATCCGAAAGGTTAATACCGGTTATAAGATAGGGCCCTTATTTGCGGATAATGATGAAATTGCTGAAGAGCTGTATAAAGCTTGCCTAAGCTCAGCCAACGGACAGCCTGTTTATCTCGATATTCCGGTAGTAAATGGCGGAGCAGTTGATTTGGTAAAGAAGTATAAGGCTAAATATGTTTTTGAATGTGCCAGAATGTACTATGGGAAACCTCCGGAAATAGCCCTGGATAAAATATATGGAATAACCACCTTTGAACTGGGATAAAACTGGCACTATAACATATAAAAACCAGTCCTTTCAGTCAATGAAGTTGAAAGAGTTTCACCAGGCTCCAGGAACGGGAATTGCGCGTCCTTGCAGGTCTCGCGAGTCCCGACCGAACATTTTGAGAATGGAAAAAGGTGCGTTAGGTAGTTGAATTCGAATAAACCCGGTTAGACAGGAACGGGAATTGCTCGCCCTTAAAGGCCTCGCGAGTCCCGACCGAACATCTTGAGAATGGAAAAACCAATCCCTCCAGGATTATTTTTTAATGTCGCAAAACCTCACTCAAGCGAGCTTGATTCGGTTTGCTCCATAAAAAAACCAAAGCGATCGCTTTGGTTTTTCCATTCATCTGTACTCGGGACGGGACTTGAACCCGTACGGCCTAATGGCCATTGGATTTTAAGTCCAACGTGTCTACCAATTCCACCACCCGAGCGTGGCTGTCCATTCGGACCTTGTAAGAACAAAAAAACGCTGACCCGCAGCGTTTCCTAGAGCGAAAAACGGGATTCGAATGCTGATAAGGCAACGCCTATCAGCATGCAGACATAGAATCGTCTGTACCCGCGACGGATAAACCGTCACTACACCCAGAATTTCAAAACTACTTAGAGCGAAAAACGGGATTCGAACCCGCGACCTCCACCTTGGCAAGGTGGCGCTCTACCAACTGAGCTATTTTCGCATTATGGGCGCTCACTGCTGTCCTGATGTCAATCAGCGACAGTAAGCTATTTTCGCGTGTGTTAAAGAACAGGCGTCACTGAGAACGCGGACGCAAATTTAATACAATTCTAATAAAAGCAAAGAACTTTTCTGTAAAAACAAAGTGAGATTACTAGCTAAATACTTCTGAGTGCTGTAGCTGGTTTTTCACTAAGAGCTAGCCTTTTTCTTCTTGCTGAGCAGTCGCTTTATCTCGTTAAGTTTCATCAAAGCTTCCACCGGGGTTAGGGTATCAATATCCAGGTGTAGTATCTCTTCCTTGATCTGTTCCAATAAGGGATCGTCCAGGTTAAAGAAACTCAGTTGCATCTCTGCCTGGGCCGTTTGTAGTTTATCCGTTAACTCTTCGCTGGAATGGGATTGCTCCAGTTTTTTCAGGATCTTATTGGCCTTGCTGATCACCTGGTTTGGCATACCCGCCATCTTGGCCACATGGATCCCGAAACTGTGCTCACTACCGCCTTCAACCAGTTTGCGCAAGAAAAGCACCGTGTCTTTCGTCTCCTTCACCGCCACATTAAAATTTTTGATCCTTTCAAACGTAGCGGCCATCTCGTTCAGCTCGTGGTAGTGCGTAGCGAACAGGGTTTTAGCCTTACTCGGGTGTTCGTGCAGGTATTCGGAGATCGCCCAGGCAATGGAAATACCATCGTAAGTGCTGGTTCCTCTTCCTATTTCATCCAGTAATATCAGGCTGCGTTCCGAAAGGTTGTTCAGAATAGAAGCCGTTTCATTCATCTCCACCATAAAAGTAGATTCCCCCATGGAGATATTGTCGCTGGCGCCTACACGGGTAAAGATCTTGTCCACTATACCTATTCTTGCAGCAGTGGCCGGAACAAAACTGCCCATTTGGGCCAACAGCACGATCAGGGCGGTTTGCCGCAGTATGGCCGACTTTCCACTCATATTCGGCCCGGTGATCATGATGATCTGTTGGGTCTCCCGATTCAGGACAACATCGTTCGGTACGTATTTTTTGCCTAGGGGTAATTGCTTTTCAATTACCGGGTGGCGACCATTTTCTATACTTATTGAAGTAGAATCGTCAATAAGGGGTAGGGTATAGCCGTTTTCAACAGCGAGCTGAGCAAAACCGCACAGGCAATCCAATCTGGCGATCTGCTGTGCGGTTTGTTGTATGGGGTGTATGTATTCCTGCATCCAGACCACCAACTGCGCAAACAATTGCTGTTCCAGTTCCAGGATACGCTCTTCAGCTCCTAATATCTTGGTTTCGTATTCCTTTAGTTCCTCAGTAATGTAACGCTCCGCGCTTACCAGGGTCTGTTTCCGGATCCATTCCTCCGGTACTTTGTCTTTATGAGTATTCCGTACCTCTATATAGTAGCCGAAAACGTTGTTCGAAGCGATTTTCAGGGAACTGATCCCGGTCCGCTCCATCTCCCGTTTTAGCATCTGGTCCAGGTGGTCCTTGCCGGAAAAGGCCAGGTTTCGCAACTCATCCAGCTCGCTGGAATAGCCCTCTGCAATGGTCTTTCCCTTTAATATGTTCACCGGTGCCTCTTCAAAGATCATTTCCTTTACCCTGTTCCTCAAAGGCTCGCAAGAGTCTAGCTGGGATGCTATCTCCTTAAGGGCTTCGTTCTGCTGCTCTGAAAGCAACTGCTTTATGGGCACCAGGGCTTCCAAAGAGTTTTTAAGTTGTACGGTCTCCCTGGGGTTTACCTTACCCGTGGCTACCTTAGAAATGAGTCGTTCCAGGTCCCCGATCTGCTTGATCCATCCTTGCAGTTTGGCCAGCACTGTATCCTGATCCAACAGATGGGAAATGGCCTGGTGGCGGAATTGTATCTTTTTCTGATTTTTTAAAGGGAAAGCCAGCCATCTTTTCAGCATACGGCTACCCATGGCCGAGCGGGTTTTGTCTATAATGTCTAACAAAGTAACCGCCCCTTCATTGGTAGAATGGTAGAGCTCCAGGTTTTTAATGGTAAAGCGGTCCATCCAGATATGGTCTTCCTCCGCGATACGCTTAAGGCTACTAATATGTTGTAATCTTCTGTGTTGGGTTTCCGAAAGGTAGTGCAAAGCAGCACCCGAAGCTACAATACCCTGGTTAAGGTGGTCTACCCCAAATCCTTTCAGGGTACTGGTCTTAAAGTGGTTGGTGAGGGTCTCCCTGGCAAAATCCTCTTGAAAGACCCAGTCTTCCATATAAAAGGTGTGGAAGGATGTACCAAAGAGCTCCGAAAAATCCGTCCGGTGTTGTTTGGAGATCAATACTTCCTTAGGGGCGAAGTTCTGTAGTAGTTTATCCACTTGCTCACTTTGCCCTTCGGCCGTCAGGAATTCCCCTGTAGAAACATCCAGAAAGGCTATTCCCAATTTATTCGGCCCGAAATGCAGTGCGGCCAGGAAGTTGTTGGAGGTAGCCTGGAGGATGTCGTCATTCAGCGCCACCCCGGGAGTGACCAGTTCTGTAACTCCTCTTTTTACGATGGTCTTAGTAAGTTTCGGGTCTTCCAACTGATCACAGATGGCTACCCTTTCACCGGCTTTAACCAACTTGGGAAGATAGGTATTCAATGAGTGATGTGGAAAGCCCGCCAATTCCGTCTGGTCTCCACCATTGTTTCTATGGGTCAGTATGATCCCCAATATTTTAGAGGCACGCACGGCGTCTTCCCCAAAGGTTTCGTAAAAATCTCCCACCCGAAATAGTAGTAATGCATCAGGGTATTTCGCCTTGATGGTGTTATACTGTTTCATTAGAGGAGTAACCCGCGCTGTTTTCCCGGTCTTAGCCAAAACAATTACTTTTACGCTCACGAAGTATGAACGAAAATACCATTTTCCTTTCCCTCAGGGAACCTTTGTTAATATTTCTGGATAAAAAAATCGGAAGCTGTTAAAGAGCGCATGAGAAAACTTAAAAATTCCGAATTAGACCGCCTGGATGTGAAACAATTCCGACAGGCCGCGAAAACGCCTGTGGTGGTGGTACTGGACAATATTCGTAGCCTGAATAACATCGGCTCGGTATTCCGCACCGCCGATGCCTTTCTGATTGAAAAGATATATCTCTGCGGTATTACAGCTCGTCCTCCTCATAAGGACATTCACAAAACAGCCCTGGGTGCAACGGAAAGTGTGGCCTGGGAATATGCCGGGGATACCCTGGAGCTTGTCCGGAACTTAAAAAAAGACTACCACTGCCTGGCTGTGGAGCAAACAGAGCAGGCTACCCTGCTTAATGAATTCTCAGTTCAGAAGGACACCAAATACGCCCTGGTTTTTGGGAATGAGGTAAAAGGGGTGTCCCAGGAGGTGGTAGACCAGTGCCATGAAGCCCTGGAGATCCCTCAGTACGGTACCAAACACTCCCTGAATATCTCCGTAAGCGTGGGAATCGTGCTCTGGGATATGTGGAAAAAGATCACCCAATAAAACCCTGATGGCGATGCGTCAGGGTCAATATATATAGAGTTTGAGTTAGTTAGTTTCTCTAAATAAAAAAACCCTGACGGCGATGCGTCAGGGTCAACATATATAGAGTTTGAGTTAGTTAGTTTCTCTAATAATGGGCATGCAATAAAATAAATCCATTTGTTCTATGCAAGGAATTTGCTAATATTTTCTTAAAAAGTAAGCCCGGATGCGAACTTTTGGATCTCCCCCAGAATGAATTCATAATCCTCCTTTTTACCGACAAAGTCCCGCTCACTAAGGTCTAAAACCAGGTTGTTCTGTTCCGGATAACTGCGGATAAAATCAAAATACCCCCGGTTGATCTTATCCAGGTAATCTGCCGAAATTTTCTGCTCATAATCCCTGCCGCGCTTTTTAATGTTATCCAGCAGTCGTTCCGTAGTTTGGTACAAATAGACGTAGATACGTGGTTTTTTTACTTCCTGGTACATAAAATTGAACAGCCTGCGATAGAGGGAGAACTCGTCTGGCGGAAGTGTGATCTTGGCAAAGATCAGGGATTTATAAATGTCGTAGTCACTCACCATAAATTGCCTGAAAAGATCAAATTGGGTAGTGTCGTCAGTAAATTGTTGGAAACGGTCTGCCAGAAAAGACATTTCCAGGGGAAAAGCATAACGGGCCTGATCTTCATAAAATTTCGGCAGGAATGCGTTGTCCGCAAATCGCTCCAGTACCAGTTTAGCATTGAAATCAGCCGCGATCTTCCTGGCCAGAGTGGTTTTTCCGGCCCCGATATTTCCCTCAATCGCGATGAAGTTCAAACCGGTAAACAGCGCAGACCGGTCCTTGAACAGGCGGTATGGTGTTTTAAATGGGATGATCTTATCTCTACATTCCTGCAACAGATTCCTGCTGTCCTTTTTAAGAACGGGATGGTAAAACTGCGGAGCAATGTCTGCCAACGGCTTAAGCACAAATCGTCTTAAATGCAACTGCGGATGCGGTATGGTCAGGGCGTCCGTATTGATGACTTCCTGCCCGAAGTACAGTATGTCAATATCTATGGTCCTGGCCGTGTAGGAAGCCGTTTGTTCCCGTTCACGCCCCAAAAAGCGTTCTATGTCCAGCAATACCTCCAGCAATTCAATCGGACTAAGGCTGGTTTCAAGGGAAATGCAGCAGTTTAGGAAGTCTGCCGACTCAAACCCCCAGGAAGCGGTCTGGTATACTTTGGAAATACGATGGATGCTGCCCGTTTTTTCCTGTATGAGAAACAAGGCGCGCTGCAGATAGTCTTGTCTGTCCCCCAAATTACTGCCCAGGGAAAGATATGAGATGGTAGGCTCTTGCATATTCGTAAAACAAAATAAACAAAAGAAACCGACATTGGTTATCTTTGGGGTTTAATAATAAATTGCTTGAAGTGAAATTCCTTAGAAATTTACTAGCTGCAATCCTTGGTAGCCTGATCGCTTTCGGTATCGTCTTTGTGATGTTTTTCATCTTTGTGAGCATCGCTGGCGCGGACAGCGGGGTTGTAGTAAAAAAGAACTCCATACTGGAATTGCGTTTGCCATACCCGATAAGCGATTATACTGGTAATGGTAGTGAAGATCCTTTCTCTTTATTTGAGGAACGCAGACAGGGACTGGATGAGGTGATACATGCCATACAGGTGGCAAAAGATGATGACGATATTAGCGGAATAAGCCTGAATGGCAATTTTCTGATGGCCGGAATGTCTCAGACACAAGCCATACGGAATGCCTTGAAGGATTTTAAGGATGAGGGTAAGTTTGTATACGCTTATGGCGATTTTTTTCTTCAGAAAGACTATTATCTTGCCAGTGTGGCAGACAGTTTATTCCTGAACCCCGTAGGCGCTATGGATTTCAAAGGATTGGCTGCTGAAGTGCTTTACTTCAAAGACCTTCAGGAGAAGACAGGTGTCAAAATGGAAGTGGTAAGGCACGGCAAATACAAAAGCGCGGTGGAACCCTTCCTCGATAATGAGATGAGCGATGCCAACCGCACTCAGATCAAGGAATTGATCGACGCCTTGTGGGGTTCTATGTTGGCTGATATCTCGGAGTCCCGGAATCTGAGTATCTCAGAGATAAACCAGATAGCGGATACCCTGGGAGGACGTACACCAGAGTACGCGGTGAGTTCAGGCCTGGTAGACGGGCTGATCTACCTGGACCAGTATGAGAGCAAACTTAAAACTGCCACCAACCTCAGTGAAGTTAATGATCTCAATTATATCAGCCTTTCAGACTATACGGAACGCTCCAACGGCAGAAAAGTATATAAGGGAAATGATCGGATTGCGGTGATCTTTGCCCAGGGAGAGATCATGTATGGCGAAGGTGATCAGGACTTTATAGGGCAGGGCATCATTACCAAAGCCCTGATAAAAGCCAGGGAAGACGACAAGGTGAAGGCAGTGGTACTGCGCGTGAATTCTCCGGGAGGAAACGCGCTCACCTCAGATATCATCTGGCGGGAAATTGAATTGACCAAGGAAAAAAAGCCGGTAGTGGTATCCATGGGTGATGTAGCGGCTTCAGGAGGGTACTACATCGCCGTCGGGGCTGATAAGATCTATGCTGAACCTACCACCATAACCGGTTCCATAGGAGTTTTTGGGACTATCCCGAACATCAGCGAACTGGCCGGAAACATCGGGATCAATGCCGAACAGGTAGGAACCAATAAGAACTCCGTGGATTACTCCCTTTTTGAACCCATGACAGATGAATTCAGAGAGGTAGTGCAGGAAGGCATTGAGGCTACTTATACCACTTTTTTGCAGCGGGTAGCCGAGGGGAGGAATATTACTGTTGCGGAGGCAGATAGCCTGGCACAAGGTCGTGTATGGAGCGGAACTGATGCGAAAAGGCTCGGACTTATTGATGAACTGGGCAGCCTGGATGACGCCATTGCCGCTGCTGCAGAACTGGCGGAGACGGAAGCCTACAGCATTAGAAAATACCCCAGATACAAATCCGGTTTTGAAAAGTTTATGGAAGACCTGGAAGGCGCGAGTGTGAAAAGTGCTGAAAGAACGGTCCAAAATCAGCTCGGAAGCGAAATGTATCAAATATTTAAAGAAGTAAAATCGGCAATAGAACAAAAAGGGATCCAGGCCCGGATGCCGTTTACTTTAAACATTAAATAGCTGCATGACGCTTAAAGAAAAAAAACTGGCGTACACCATCTATTTGTACTTGGGAGCCCTTTTTATTACCTCCCTTGTGGTTTCTAACCTGATCTTTCAGAAGTTCTTCTTTTGGAAGCCCTTTGGGGATGTTAGCGTTTTTGGAGCCCCCCTTTTTGAGATTTCCGTAGGGGTATTACCTTATCCGATCACCTTCCTGATCACGGACATTATCTCAGAGATCTATGGCAGGAAAAAAGCCAATCAGATCGTTACGGCCGGAATATTTGCCTCATTTTTCTCCATGGGTATCGTATTGATAGCGGACCTGGCACCTGCCATCCCTTCCTCTCCGGTAGGAGATGAGGTCTTTAGCAGTGTCTTTGCCCTGTCGCCCATAGCCGTTTTGGCATCAATGCTGGCCTATTTGGCGGCCCAGTATGTAGATATTGCGATTTACCATTTCTGGAAAAAGCTGACCAAAGGCAAATACCTCTGGTTGCGCAATAACTTTTCCACCTTTTCATCGCAGTTCATAGATACATTTACCGTGGTAGGTCTGCTATGCCTTTTTGGGGTACTTCCCTGGAGCATGTTCTATGGTCTCGTGGTGAGCGGTGTAAGTTTTAAGATTTTTATAGCATTTCTGGACACCCCTTTGCTCTATCTCTTCGTATATATCCTTAGAAGAAAGTTCGGTTTGGGCCGGGAGGATGAAATTGATCTGGAAACAGGTATAACTCCCATTGGTGCGGATTAAACGTGCTTTATTGCCCTGTAAAATCCCATTTTTGAGGTTGCCAGCCCCGGTATTTTTATAGCTGCCTTAGAAACCCGACTTTTTATATACTAATTGGAGCTTTTTTAAGTTCTTATCGAACAGTACCTCAATACCATGAAAAAGAAACTTCTCAAAATCGCGGGAATCCTGCTTTTCCTGTTCCTGGCCGTCCTGATAGGCCTGCCTTTTCTTCTCGAAGCCAAGATAGGGGATCTGATCAAGAACAATGTCAACTCAAATATCAATGGAGAGCTTGGTTTTAGCGAAGCCAGTTTGAGCCTTATCAGCAGCTTTCCGAATGCGGAAGTCTCTATTGATGAGGTATACCTGCTCAATAAGCAACCCTTTGAAGGGGATACGCTTTTTAGCGCTGGTCTTGTGGAATTAAAATTGGGTCTGGGAGAATTGTTTAAAAGTGCCGGGGAACCTATCAGCATAAAACGCCTTTTTATAGACAAAGCCCGGCTGAACATCAAAGTGGATGAATCTGAAAATGCGAACTACGATATAGGTACTGCTTCGGGAACCGAAACAGAGGAGAGCTCAGACAGCGGTTTTACCTTTGCCATGGACTCTTACGAGATCCGGGATTCCGAGATCCGATACCTGGACCAGGCTTCTGGCATTGGTCTGGAACTAGTGGAATTGAACCACAAGGGCAGTGGCGACCTCTCACTGGAACAGTCCGAACTTCAGACCAATACTACGGCCCTGGTCTCCTTCAATATGGACAGTACAAATTACCTGGATAAGAACCCTGTTAGCCTGGAGGCGCTTTTTGGTATAGATCTAAAGGAAAACAAATATTCTTTTTTAAAGAACGAAGCGGTGATCAACCAGTTACCGCTGATTTTCGAAGGCTTTGTACAACTTCATGAGGATCATCAGGAGGTAGCCTTGAGCTTTAAGACCCCTTCCTCGGATTTCAAAAACTTCCTGGCCCTGGTCCCTGAAAACTATACCAGTAGTATAGAAGGAGTAAAGACCGAAGGGAACTTTGAAGTGGCCGGATCCATAAACGGCAGGGTGGATGACACTCATATCCCAAAGTTGGACATCAGCCTGAAATCGCACAATGCCTCTTTCAAATATCCAGACCTTCCTAAAGCCGTTACCAATATCAACATAGATGCGGAAATAAAGAACAACAGCGGTAAGACGGAAGATACTTTTGTGGATATCAAAAAAGCTTCCTTTAATATCGATAAAGACCACTTTGCCCTGGCTTCAAGGATTACGGAACTTACAGGTAATACCAGGGTGAATGCGGAATTAAAGGGTAATATGGATCTGTCCAATATTTCCAAAGCCTACCCCATGCCGGAAAGCATGGATCTGAAAGGGATATTGATTGCCGATGTCTCCACAGCTTTTGATATGGCTTCTATTGAGAAAAAGCAATATCAGAATACCAGAACCATCGGGACACTAAATCTCAGGGATTTCCAATACAGTGGTACCGAGCTTAAAACTCCGCTTAACATACAGGGCGCAAACATTACGTTTAGCCCTGATAACGTGATTTTAAATGCTCTGGACGGGAAACTTGGGCAAACGGATTTTGGAGTATCCGGTAGCTTAGAAAACTTACTCGGGTTTGCTTTCAACGACGAAAAGATAGAAGGGAACTTTAAGATGTATTCCAAAAATTTTGAGGTTGTTGATTTTATGGTGGATGAGGAGGTCCCCGAATCGGAGGCCGGTACAACTTCCGGATCCTCGGAGCGTATTAAGATCCCGGCTTTTTTAGACTGCTTTATTGCAGCCCGAGCAGATAGAGTGGTGTACGATAATCTAAACCTGAATAATGTATCCGGTAACCTCATTGTAAAAGACGAAACGGTTACGCTGCAAAACCTCAGATCGGACCTCTTTGGTGGCTCCATAGGACTGGCAGGTTCCGTATCTACTAAAGAAGAGACCTCCAGCTTTGATATGGATCTCAGTATGAGCGACCTGAATATCGGGCAGTCTTTCGCTTCCCTGGACCTGTTCAAGACCCTGGCACCTCTTGCCAGCGCACTACAGGGGAAGATCACTTCGGATATCAATATCTCCGGTAACCTAAAGGAAGATATGACCCCTAACCTGGCAAGCATATCCGGAGATCTGCTGGCGAAAATCTTTGCCACAGAGGTAGATGCCCAAAAAGCTCCACTGCTTTCCGCCCTGGACAGTAAGCTGAGTTTTTTAGACACCAAAGACCTGAACCTACAGGACCTTAAGACCGCTCTTTCCTTTGAAAATGGTACGGTAAAAGTGAAACCCTTTACGATAAACTATAATGACATCGCTGTAGAAGTTGCAGGAGGGCATAGCTTTGACCAAAAGTTGGCCTATACCGCTACCTTGCAGGTGCCTGCCAAATACCTGGGTAATGAAGTAAACAACCTGATCGCCAAAATCGACGAACAGGAACTGGAAAACCTAACTATACCGGTTACTGCCAATATCGGTGGCGGTTATACCAGTCCGGAAGTAAGCACGGATCTGACTTCAGGGGTCAAGCAATTGACAGCCCAGTTGGTAGACATCCAAAAGAAAAAACTGATCAATCAGGGAAAGGATGGTGCCAAAGACCTTCTCGGAGGACTTCTGGCCTCTAACAACTCCTCTCAGGATTCTACAACTACTGAAAGCGATGAACCGGCTGTAAAGCAGGTGCTCGGCGGGATACTAGGGGACTCAGAAACCCAAAAAGACAGTACAGTGGCTCAAAAGGATTCTGTAAAAACAAAGGATCCGATCAAAGACGCCGCGAAGGAAGTCCTGGGCGGACTCTTTTCCAGGAAGAAAAAGTCTAAAAAGGATTCAGTTAATTGATGTCCAGGCCGATATAGTAACCCTCGCTACCCCTGACATTGAAAACCGTACTATCCTCAAAGATGAGGTATTGCCCTTTTATGCCTTTTAGAACCCCTTTAAAATCCGGGGTCTTATCCAGATTGAGGCTTTTCAGCTTTTCAGGGTAATTGAGTACAGGAAACTCCATATGGGTCTCTGAGCGCGCCTCAAGGAAATAATCCGCTGCCTCCTCTGGAATATAGGGTTTGAGTTCTGACCGCCATTGTACCAGGTCCTCGTCCTTCACGTCATTCCTAAGCATCTTTCGCCAATTGGTCTTATCGCTGATATGATCCTTTAGGGCCACTTCCGTGATGCCTGCAAGGTAGCGGTTGGGAACTTCTACGATCTCTATGGCTTCATGAGCTCCCTGGTCTATCCATCTTGTAGGAACCTGAGACTTTCGGGTTACGCCCACTTTAACACTACTTGAATTTGCCAGGTAGACAATATGGGGTTGCAATTGCATTTTCTTTTCGTATTCCAGGTCTCGGTCTTCCTTGTCCAGGTGAGCGGTACTCAATTCAGGCCTCATGATCCAATCCCCGGCAGCCGGAGTTTCAAAAAAACACGTTCGGCAGAAACCCTGTCGGTAAATGGGCCTGTTTTCACCGCAATTCAGGCATTGGTACTTGATAAAGTGAATGTGAAGCTCTTTGTTCAGCGCCTGGTTTAAATTGAGAAAATCATTGTCGAAAAGCAGGTAATACTGAATTGGTTGACCCATTTCAGTCTGCATTTTGCGCAATACCCCTTCGTATAACATAAGTGTTCTGTTTGTTTAAATCGATTTTTAAATGCTAACTTTAAAAGTTAAATTTAGCAAGCTAAAGATACCTAAAAATGCCAATACCGCTATTCAATTCCATTGCATCCTGGCTTATCAAAAAGCGCTATCATCAGATTGAGCTTTTTCTGAAATATCCGGGGGAGGTACAGCAGGAGGTGCTTCATCAATTATTGGATATTGCCAAGGATACTGAGCTAGGTAAAAAATACGATTTCGAATCCATACTGAATTACGAAACCTTTGCAGACAGATTGCCAGTAGTGGACTATGAGGAGGTGGAACCCCTGATAGAAAGGACCCGCCGTGGGGAGCAGAATATATTTTGGCCCACTGCGATCAAATGGTTTGCGAAGAGCAGCGGTACTACCAATGCCAAGAGTAAATTCATTCCCGTTAGTACGGAAGCCCTGGAGGACTGCCACTACAAATCGGGTAAAGACCTTTTATGCCTTTATCTGAATAACAATGAAAACTCCCAGCTGTTTACAGGAAAGAGTTTGAGGTTGGGTGGGAGTAAGGAATTGTACGAGGACAACGGAACCTTCTTTGGCGACTTATCAGCCATTCTTATAGACAACATGCCGCTATGGGCAGAGCTTAGTAGTACACCCAGCAACAGGATATCCCTGATGAGTGAATGGGAAACCAAAATGGGAGCTATTGTCAAAGAAAGTATACAGGAAAATGTGACCAGCCTGGCCGGTGTCCCTTCCTGGATGTTGGTGTTGTTAAACAACGTGCTGGAAGAAACCGGTAAAGAACACCTTTTTGAGGTTTGGGAAAACCTGGAGGTGTACTTTCACGGAGGGGTTAGCTTTAATCCTTACCGGGAGCAATACCGTAAGCTTTTGCCCAGGAAGAGTTTTCAGTACTACGAGATCTACAACGCCTCGGAAGGATTCTTTGCCATACAGGACCGCAATGACGCCGATGATCTCTTACTGATGTTGGATTATGGGATATTTTATGAGTTCGTGCCTATGGATCTGTACAATGCTGACGAACAAAGGGCTATCCCGTTATGGGAAGTGGAGACAGGAAAGAACTACGCTATCATAATAACTACCAACGCAGGCCTATGGCGCTATAAAATTGGGGATACGGTACGCTTCACATCCATAAAACCTTACCGCATCAAGATCACGGGAAGGACCAAACATCATATCAACGTCTTTGGGGAAGAACTCATTATTGAGAATGCCGAAGAGGCCCTGAAGAATATATGCCTAAAAACCGGGGCGGAGATCAAAGATTATACGGTAGCGCCGGTATTTATGTCGGGCAAAGAAAAGGGCGCACATGAATGGATCATTGAGTTTAGAAAGGCTCCGGATGAGATCGAGTACTTTACGGAATTTCTGGATAATGCACTGAAATCCCTGAATTCCGACTACGAAGCAAAGCGCTATAACAATATGACCCTGAAAATGCCTAAAGTCCACGTTGCCCGGGAGAACCTCTTTTACGATTGGCTGAAGTCTAAGGATAAATTAGGAGGGCAGCACAAGATCCCCAGACTTTCCAATGAAAGGGAGTATGTGGAAGAGCTCCTGGAAATGAATAAATAAACCGTCCGCTCCACTGAAATCTGCACCCTATGGATGTAACTGCCATCTTTAATTTTTTGCTGCTGGCAGGGGCGTTACACGGGCTTATTTTCATCATTGTTACCTTTCTGGCCAGGAAAAGCATTGAAAAACCAGTACTCTTCCTAAACCTGTTTGTACTATTCCTTTCCTTAAATAATTTTCAGTCCTGGTTGATAGATAAAGGTCTGGTAGGCCCGGGTTTCTTTCTTTCCCAATTTAAGCTACCCTGGTATGTGCTTATCGTGCCCATGTTTTACGCCTTCCTGGTGCACTATCTCAGGATCGAAAAGAAAAAGTGGCCGTTTCTGGGCTTGTCAATAGCCATTTTTGCAATTGAAGTAGTTTGCAGAAGCCTGGTCTTATACCTGGCATACAGAGGGCCATTGGATGAGGGGTCCATTGCGCTCTACGATTCCATAGAGGATGCGGTAACGCTTTCATATTCAATCTTTCTGTATTTTAAGGCCCTCCGTATTCTTTACAAGTATGGGGATCTGTATGAACCCATCCTGGCTTTTGACAATCTCAAGTGGACCAAGAGATTTATGAATATTGGGGGAGGGGTGATCTTGCTGTGGTTTGTAGCAGTACTTTTGAATTTGTTCTCGGACGTCATCAAACCACCATACAGCTATTACCCTCTAAGGCTGGCTTCTTCCATATTGATCTATTGGGTAGGATATCAGGCATTCTTTCAGTATGTGCTCTTAAAGGACAGGCTTGTACTGCGGACCAAGATCCGAAAGTCTGGCTCAGATCTGGTGCAAGCCGGGATGGAAAAGAGCGAGGCTCTAAGACCAAACGAACAGGATGATAAGGCCTTCCTGGATGTAAATGAGTACGTCATTGAAAATCAGCGTTTCCTGGACCCGAATTTCAGCCTGGAAAAACTAGCCGGGGAACTGCATCTAGGGGCCAGCACATTGTCCAGGATCATCAATCAGCAGGCCGAAAAGAATTTTCCCGACTATATCAACACATTGAGAGTAGAGGAGGCCAAAAAGCTACTTAAGGACGATGAATTCAGCGCTTATACCATCGTAGCCATAGGTCTGGAATGCGGCTTTAACTCTAAATCTACATTTTATTCGGCCTTCAAAAAATTCACGGGCTTAACGCCAACTTCATACAGAAAAGAAATACACTGAATTTCTCAAAAATCTTGTCCTGATTTCTCTCCGCCGGAGGATTTCGGACATCTAAACCTTTACGGTTCAATAGGTTTGGGGAAACATAAAATAAGAGACATGAGAAAGTTTGTGTGTATTGCCCTGATCAGTAATTTTTGTTTGCTTTCAGCTCAGCAACCTATGGAACCCTATGGAGGGGCCAACGAAATCAAATTCAATCTAGCCTATGGCCTGCTCGGGGTCCCGGAATTTGGATATGAAAGAATAATCAGCGATGAATCGGCCATGGGAATTGATGCCATCCTGGCGTTTGATAGTAAAGCGGACTACAGATATGGTATAACACCTTATTATCGGTTTTACTTTGGTGAGAAAAGGGCTGGAGGTTTCTTTGTGGAAGCTCATACAGCTATTTATGCACTACGGGAATACGAGCAAAACACTCTAAGCGGCGAAGAAACATCCTCTAATCAATTGGTTGTGGGATTGGGTACTGCCGTCGGCGGAAAATTCCTCAATAAGCAAGGTTGGGTAGGAGAGATCTACGGTGGCTTCGGAAGGAATCTAAACAGTGGAGATGACATTGACTGGGGTTACCCCCGTTTCGGATTTGTGATTGGAAAGCGGTTTTAGTATTTGAGGTAATATTGTTACTTCATTTTTACATCAACCAGCAAGCCCTAAAGTTGTAGGATAAATCTCAATAAATCTTAACTACGTCGATGATTTGCTCCCGATGAACAATTAAATAAGCGTATTTAGCGTTAATTGTCCAACTTAGAGGACGAAACTTGACCAAACCTTATTAATAAAACTACTTCAATGGCAGAAAGATTAGTTGTTTTATCGGACATGTGGGGGGCCAGAAAAGGCCTCTGGATCACTTCCTATCTCGGATACCTTCAGCAATATTTTGATATAGTTTACTACGATAGCCAGCAGTTGGCAGACCTGGACGTGGTTGTTCATACCCGTGAAAACCTCTGTAAAGCATTTTTCGACGGAGGAAGAGAAACAGCTATTGCACAGATTTTGCGCAAAGAAACGGAACCCAGTCACTACCTGACCTTTTGTGCAGGTGGGACTATAGGTTGGGAAGCTGCCTTAAAAGGTTTGCCTATGAAATCGCTTTACGCGGTTTCTCCGATCAATCTGCACTTACAGGATCAGAAACCGGATTGCCCCGTTAACCTTCTTTTCGGGGAATATCAGGAAGAAAAACCGGATGCCGCCTGGGCCAAAGAGTTGGGCGTGACCATGGATGTGGTTCCTCAATTCGGGAATGAATTGTACTCAGACGAGAAAATAATTCAGAAAGTCTGTTTAAGCCTGCTTGAGAGGGTGCTGAAGAAGCAGTTTCAGTATTAAGATACCGCCTTTAATTTTTTCACAGTTTCATGCGATAGCTTGTCTTCCGCATAAGGTTTGGTGACCTTAAATTCTTTTTCATCGCTGCTGGGCAATTCAAACATCGCATCGGTAAACACAGCTTCACATAAAGATCTTAAACCTCTGGCCCCTAGTTTATACTCTATAGCCTTTTCAACGATATAGTCCAGCGCCTGTTCAGTGATTTTAAAACTGATCCCGTCCATGGCAAAGAGCTTTTCGTACTGTTTGATGATGGCGTTCTTTGGTTCGGTAAGAATAGCTCTAAGCGTCTTTTTGTCCAGGGGATTCATATGAGTTAGTACCGGTAGACGACCTATGATTTCAGGGATCAATCCAAATTCTTTCAGATCTTTTGGGATGATATACTGCAGCACATTGTCCTGGTCCAGGTTTTCCTCCCTTTTGGAAGCACTGTACCCGATTGCCTGCATGTTCAGCCGCCTGGTGATAATACGCTCAATACCGTCAAAAGCACCTCCGGCAACAAAGAGAATGTTCTCTGTATTTACTTCTATGAATTTTTGGTCCGGATGCTTTCTGCCTCCCTTGGGCGGTACATTCACGACGGTACCTTCGAGAAGTTTTAGCAGTCCTTGTTGCACCCCTTCACCGGAAACATCACGGGTAATAGAAGGGTTATCACTTTTTCTGGCTATTTTGTCGATCTCATCGATAAAAACAATACCGCGTTCCGCCTTTTCAAGGTTGTAATCCGCGGCCTGCAGTAATCTGGTGAGAATACTCTCTACATCTTCTCCAACATAACCGGCCTCTGTAAGGACGGTGGCATCCACAATGGCGAGGGGTACGTTTAGCATTCTCGCGATGGTCTTGGCCATAAGGGTTTTTCCGGTACCGGTCTGGCCAACCATTACAATATTGCTTTTCTGAATTTCTATATCGTCTTCCTTGGAACTGGGCTGCAACAAACGCTTATAGTGGTTGTAAACAGCAACGGACATCACTTTTTTGGTACGCTCCTGCCCGATGACGAAGGTATCCAGGAAATCTTTGATCTCCAGGGGCTTTTTCAGTATTAGCTCTGCGGAAAGGTCGTCACTTCTGGACTGCCGTGATTCCTCAGCTACTATGCCGTGGGCCTGTTCTATGCAGCGATCACAGATATGTGCATCCAAACCTGCGATCAACAGGTTGGTTTCCGGCTTTTTCCTGCCACAAAAAGAACATTCCAGATTTTCCTTTGCCATAATTCCTTACTTTCTTATCTATAACGGCTTAAAACTAAATTTGGTTTATGAGGAGCCCGGTCTAAGCCGTAATCGGGTGTATTTTGTCGAAATTAATCCTTATCCCTTTCTAAGATCTCATCAATCATACCGTATTCCAGTGCTTCCGCGGCTTTCATCCAGTAATCCCTGTCACTGTCTTCATAGACTTTCTCAAATTTCTGACCGGAATGTTTGGAGATGATCTGATACAATTCATCTTTGATCTTTAATACTTCCTTTGCCGCGATCTCAATATCACTTGCCTGTCCCTGGGCTCCGGACATGGGCTGGTGGATCATCACACGGCAATGCGTAAGCCCGCTGCGCTTGCCTTCCTCTCCTGCACATAGCAATACAGCCGCCATGGAAGCCGCCATTCCTGTGCAGATGGTAGCCACATCCGGCTTAATGAACTGCATGGTATCGTAAATTCCCAGGCCGGCATAGACACTTCCGCCAGGGGAATTGATATAGATCTGAATATCTTTGGAAGAATCCGCACTGGCCAGAAATAGCAGCTGTGCCTGGACAATATTGGCAACCTGGTCGTTGATACCTGTGCCCATAAATATGATCCTGTCCATCATAAGCCTGGAGAAAACGTCCATAGCAATAGCATTTAACTGCCTTTCCTCAATTATATTAGGAGTCATATTCGTAGGATACATACTGCTGATGATCCTGTCGTAATACAAACTGTTAACTCCTCGGTCTTTTATAGCGTAATTCTTGAATTCTTTGCCGTAATCCATGTTTTTTATGACTGTTTTTTGATAAAAAAAAGGTGCCGAAAAACAATTTTCGGCACCGTAAAGATACTTATTTTATTTGGGAAAATTACCCGTAGACCTCTTTGACGAAGTTTTCGTAAGTGACCTCCTTTACTTTCAAATTGGCCTTTTCCTTGTAGAGGTTCAGAAGTTTCTGACTCATCAGCTGTTCGGATAATCTCTTTACCTCATCCTGGTTGCTCATCACACGCATCACAATGGGCTCCAGCTCCTCGTCCTGCGGATTGGTTTGGCCGTATTGTGCCATCTGTGATTTAATGAAGTCCTTGGTGAATTCCTTGAGCTCGTCGAACTGGATATCCATATTGTTATCCTTGATGATCTTTCCTTCGATCAGCTGGTACCTTAGTCCTTTTTCGGACTTTTCGTATTCATCTTCAGCTTCCTCAGGTGTCAGGGGTTTTTCTCCCGTCATCTGGATCCACTTTTTCAGGAATTCCGTCGGCAACTCGAACTTGGTATTTTCGATCAGGTTTTCCGTAAGATCATTGAGCAGTTTCTGATCTGATTGTTGCTCAAACTGTTTTTCGGAATCCGTTTTGATCTTTGCCTTTAGTTCTTCCTCGGAACTAACTTCGTCCTTTCCAAAAAGTTTGTCAAATAACTCCTGGTCCATTTTAGCCAGTTCCCGCTCGTTGATCTCTTCAATGGTGAATTCAACTTCAATACTCAGCTTTTCCGCTTTATCCCTGGCTATGCCCAGGGCACTTGAAAGTAAATAGTCTTCCGAGAAGAGATCTTTGGTTTTGAGAGTGACCACATCGCCAACCTTTTTACCTTCCAGCAGGCTTTTGGATTTTTTGCTCTTAATTTTATCCAGCTCAATGGTGGTTTTATTCTCGATCTCCTCAGCTTCATTCCTGAAGGTACCGTTTAGCTCGTCATTTTTTCCGACTTCGCTTTTGCTTTTGAGTTTTCCGTATTGCTTTCTTATGCGCTCTACCTGCTCATCGATCATTTTTTTGTCCGCAACGATCTTGTAGTGGGTGATGGCCTTTTTGGACTTCAACGGAACCTCAAAGTCTGGGGCAAGCCCTAACTCAAACTCAAAGGCGAATTCTTCTGCATCCCAGTTAAAATTGTCCTGTTGCTTTGGCAGTGGGTTACCCAGTACGTCCAGTTTTTCTTCTGTGAGGTATTTGTTGAGGTTATCCTGTAATAGTTTATTCACCTCATCCACCAAAACGGCCTTACCGTATTGCTTTTTGATCAGCCCCATAGGCACATGACCCTTTCTAAAGCCTGGAATATTAGCCTGTCTTCTATAGTCTTTGAGGATCTTCTCTACCTTCTCATGGTAATCCTCTTTGGTAATTGCCACCGTTACAATGGCATTCAATTCATCAATCTGCTCTTTGGTGATATTCATCGCACTCTTTTATTTTCTTAGGTCTCCTTAAAACCCTAAACCTTAATCCGCCCTAAGGTTTCGTTTTTTTTGTCTGAAAACGGGTTGCAAAAGTAGTGTATTTTGTGAAGTTCAACAACTTTTTAGAGGCCGGAATTCCGAGGCTCAGTTCAATCCTTTTTTCCGTCTTTAAGCAGGGAAAAAAGTATGGATTGGAGAAAGGACAAAAGCAGGCTAAACAACAAGGCCCACCAGATGCTATTTACATAGAAACCGTCTATCAGGCGGTCAGCCAGCAGTATAATAATGGCATTAATAACCAGCAGGAATAGTCCGAATGTGATGATAGTCACCGGCAGTGTAAGGATGATGAGTATAGGTTTTACGATAAAGTTCAGCAGACTGAGCACCAGGGCCACAATGATGGCGGTGGTATAGGAATCTACTCCTGCCCCGGGAAGCACTTTTGCCAGGATAACCACGGCCAGTGCGCTTAATAGGATTCTGAGAATGAATTTCATGCCTTTTGGTTTTTAGTTAAAGAAAAAAGGTACCGATCTTGATCGGTACCTTTAAATGTAAAGAATATTTTCTTGCTAATTAACGTAAAGGCCGGTATAATCCAAAGGCTCTACTCCAGGTAGGTTGGAACCGTATTTTTCATTGATGGTTTTTATAAATTCATTTGCGATGAGAGCATAACCCCGGGGTGACGGATGAACTCCGTCCAGAGAGAAGCCGCCGCCTGTACCATAGGTGGAAGATACCGTACTCCCATCTGATAATTGAACCCCTAACTGGTCTACAATATCCAGATACGTATTCATGTCTACCAGGGCAACGTCATAGGTCTGGGCCAGGACCTCAAGGCTCTGATTGTAAGCCATCACTGCATTACCAATAGTGATCTGCTCTTCTGGAGTGAGCACCCACTCATCCCCAAGTGGCACAGCCACACCGTTGATGGAGGTAGGATCGTTTGGATTCGCCAATGTCCCGATAAAAGTCTGAGAGGTAAAAATCAATAGATCCTGTTCCGTAGCCTGGCGCATATTGATCAGGGCCGGGTTAAATCCTGTAAGGTCCGTAAGGTCCTCGTCTATGATAACTACAGCGTTGGTATCACCAGCGCTGAAAGAGATCTGTCTGGCCTCGGCTTCCTGAGGGGTAAGCGCCATCAGTCCTGCTAATTGCGTTACTCCGGCATTATAAGCCGCATAGGCATTGTTTAAAAGTTCCGCGGTAGCGGCATCAAGCGGTACCGGATTATGAGGAACTGTTGTGAAAAAAGGTATGGAAGTAACATCGGGTATGTTCGCGATGACCCCTCCGCTTGCACTTGCTGTTAAGGTTGCCAAAAGACCGTCATAGATGCCGGCGAAAGCCGTAGGGTCTGTAATATCTGCCGGGCCATAACTACTCGGATCCGGATTTCCGGTCTGATCTACCCCTGATGCTCCGGCTATCGCATAACCAAGTATGTCGTTATTGCCTATCCACAAGGAGAAGAAAGTTGGTGCCTGAGCTGCTGCATCTCCAATTACCGTTGCCGTGGGGGAGGATGCAAACCTGGCATAATAAGGATTCGCCAGGCCCAGGGCCACACCGCTTACATTACCGTAGCCGGGTGCCACTAAATGATAGCTTTTCGCTCCGGGAACGCCCATATTGTTGAAAGGGCCAGAAAGTGTTTCTGTGATTTCCGTGGCTCCCATACCACTAACTTCTACCGGGGTTGGTGAACCTGAAGAAAAATCCAGGATCAGGCGGTTGCCCAAAATCGGGGTGCCTCCAAGGGTAGCTCCTCCGAGATTATCGGCCATAAATGGAATGGAAAAACTTCCACCGCCTGCAAGCGCGAAATTCGAAGCCAGCATATTAGGCATGGAAGCAGTTTGCCCGTCCATAAAAAGAGCGGCATCGGAAAAGCCCGCGGTAAGCGAATTTCCAACCGCGACATAATTAGAAAAATTAGCGCTACCGCTGGTGTATTCAACGGCTGGGGGATCTACTACTTCGGGCGGGATCACCTCGTCATCATCACTGCAGGAAAGAAGGAAAAGTCCTGCAAAAGCCATCAAGGCCAAAAGCTTTTTCATATACAAAAATTTGAGTTAGTTTATGAGAGTCCTTTAGTTTGTTAGGTTGGGCCAAATTAAAGGAAAATTATGACACCCACAACGAAAGGCCTTATAAAATTATGCATGCATAATAAATTGGGACGTTTTTTAGGAATTTAGAAATTTTTGGGTCACCTGGAAAAACTGCTCCGGATTTTCGGCATGCAGCCAATGCCCGGCCTTGTCAATAGTTTCGACTTCAGCATCCGGAAAATACATCCTGATCATAGGAATATCCGCATCCGCGATGTATTCCGATCGGTCACCGCGAACAAACAAGGACTGGGATCCAAAAAGGCAGCCGCCACCTGCTTCTTCCCCGATCTCTTCCATTTTATGACGTAATACCTGAAGATTAAAGCGGAATCCAAGTTTACCGGGTTCCATCCAATAAAGGCTTTTCAAGAGGAACTGCCTTATTCCCCAATCAGACAGGTGTAGGGCAAGTTGCTTATCTGCTTCCCCTCTTGAGGACAATTCTTCCAGAGGCACTTTAAGCAGCGCGTCGATGATCTGTTGGTGGTGAGGAGGATAATATTTAGGTGCAATATCAGCGATGAGGAGTTTTTCAACCCTTTCAGGAAAATCGCAGGCGAACTGCATAGCGGTTTTCCCTCCCATGGAATGCCCCAGAATATTGGCGCTCTGAATGCCGTGATAATCCTGGTAGGCCTTCAGGTCCTGTGCCATCAGACTGTAGTTGAAATCCTCTGACCAAAAGCTCCTGCCATGGTTTCGCTGATCGATAAGGTGAACTTCAAATCCGGATGTCGCGTATCGATTCCCCAGGCTTTTCCAATTGTCAGCCATTCCCAGAAAGCCATGTAGAATACAAAGTGGTTGTCCGCTGCCCAGTATTTTAGAATGTAGTATCTCCATTATTTAAGTCGGTGTAAATACATATTGATCACATTTTCCAGGCCAAGGTACAGGGACTCGCATATGAGGGCATGACCTATGGATACTTCCAACAGATTGGGTACATTCTCCTTAAAGTATCGGATGTTATCAAGATTAAGATCGTGGCCGGCATTAATCCCCAAGCCTACCTCATTAGCCACAACGGCAGCCTCCGTAAAGGATCTTACAGCTTGCTGAGGGTCTTTAACGAAAGTCTTTGCATAAGTTTCGGTATACAATTCAATACGATCCGCACCTGTTTTGGCGGCACCTTCAACCTGTTTTGAGACCGGGTCCACAAAGATGGAAGTACGTATACCGGCGTCTTTGAAAGTACTGATCACCTCCTTCAGGAAGTCCGCATTTTTATGGGTATCCCAACCCGCGTTGGAGGTAATGGCATCTACCGAGTCCGGAACAAGGGTTACCTGGGTAGGTTTTACCTCCAGTACCAGATCGACGAACTTAGGTATGGGATTACCTTCAATATTATATTCGGTAGTGACTACGCTTTTGAGGTCCCTGGCATCCTGATATCTGATATGCCTTTCATCCGGCCTTGGATGCACAGTGATACCTTCGGCACCAAAGCGCTCTATGTCCTGAGCCACAGCTACCACATCGGGTACATTGCCACCTCTTGAGTTCCTCAGGGTAGCAATTTTATTTATATTAACGCTTAATCTTGTCATTTTATCGGATTGATAATTTATGAGCCGCAAAAATACAAATTAGGCATACCTTTTGATATTTAAAATTACTATTTTGCGAGAGTTATGGGTCTAATGCAGATACAGTCACATATAATCAATTCAGTGCCGTACTTTGAGGTAAAGGATTCCTTAAAAGAAGTGATCACTTTTTTTAACAACAGTACCTATTCTCATGTGGCAATTATTGAAGACGGACGCTTTGCAGGAACCCTGTCTGAAAATGATCTGGCAACCTTTGAAAAAGAAAAGAACATAGAGGACTATCGTTATAACCTGGAGTCTTTTTTTGTGGATAAGCGCACTTCCTGGCTGGATGTACTTGAGGTTTTCGCACGTAATGAGACCAATCTTGTTCCTGTATTGGACGATGATGGATATATACAGGGTTATTATGACCTGAACGATGTTGTTGGCGTTTTCATTGATACTCCATTTTTTACCGAGCCTGGTGGGATACTGGTTGTGGCCAAAGGGATCAGGGATTACTCTTTTAGTGAGATAGCCCAGATTGTGGAAAGCAATAATACCAAACTGTTGGGTGCCTTTATTACGGACTCCCGCAATGAGGTGATACAGATCACCCTGAAAATAGGTACAACGAATCTCAATGACGTCATACAAAGTTTTAGACGTTACAACTACAACATTTTGTTTGGGAATAATGATGACCAATTCCTGGAAGACCTCAAGCAAAGGTCAGACTACCTCGATAAATACCTAAACGTATAGTAGCATGAAAGTTGCTGTTTATGGTCAGGCCCAACAAGGAGGTGCCCTTGACTACGTTCTCGAATTACTGGAAGAACTGGCTTCGAGGAAGGCTCACGTCCTAATTGAATCTTCCTTTTACAAACTCCTGAAGGCCTCCAAAGGAATATCTGATTATCCCGTTTTCACAGATACATACGGCCTGGATAGCTCCATGGACATGCTTGTAAGTTTCGGCGGGGACGGAACCATCCTCAGGGCTATTACCTTTATTGGGAATCTCGGCATCCCCGTGGTTGGCGTAAATACCGGAAGACTGGGATTCCTGTCTACCTTTAAGAAAGAGGATGTACGAAAGGTGATACAGGAATTTGAGGCAGGTGCCTATACCATTGTTGAAAGAAGCCTGGTGGAAGTCCATGCAGATTATGAAATCCCGGAGTTTGGTCTGTTGAATTTCGCACTGAATGAGGTTACTGTAAGTAGAAAAGATACCACTTCCATGATCACCGTGGAGACTCACCTGAACGGGGAATACCTCACATCTTATTGGGCGGATGGTCTTATTGTGGCCACGCCAACAGGTTCTACGGGCTACTCCCTGAGTTGTGGTGGGCCTGTGATCACCCCTACGGCTCAATCGCTGGTTATCACACCCATCGCACCGCATAATCTTAACGCCCGGCCATTAGTAATATCGGACGATACGGAGATCAGGCTAAAAGTATCCGGAAGAGAGATGAATCACCTTGTCTCCCTGGATTCCAGGATTGCCACCCTGGAGAACGGCCAGGAGATCATCATAAAAAAAGCCGGTTTTACCGTTAAGATGATCGAATATACTTCAGAGAGCTTTCTCAAAACGCTTAGAAACAAATTGCTGTGGGGCCAGGACAGGCGTAATTGATGGCTGGAGAAAACAATAAATAAGACCAAAAGCTGTTTATCAAAGGAGAACAGGAATATAATAATCGTATGGTTAAAAAGCCGGAATTATTATATTTGCAAACTTTTGGAATTAATGAGAGTATTTCTTGTTGTAATCCTTACATTGATTTTTGTTGATCTAAGAGCGCAAACCTACGAAGTAGGGCTTTTTGCAGGAGCTGCCAACAATATTGGTGATGTAGGGAGGACCAATTTCATATTGCCCTCCGGCCTGGCTGTCGGTGGCCTGTTTAAGTGGAACAAGAGCAGGCGTTATGCATGGCGAGCCAGTTTGATTTACGGGAAATTCACCGCAGATGATTCCAAATCAGATATCGCTTCCAGGAGGCAAAGAGGTTACGAAGTGGATAATAACATTTTAGAAGCCTCCGCGGGACTGGAGTTTAATTTTGTAAATTATAACCTGCACAAGCTGGGACCTGCATTTACGCCATATCTGTACACCGGAGTTACTTACTTCAGGTACGATTTTCGTTATTTTGATGCCGGTCAGCTGCAGGACATAGATCAGAGAGACGGAGCATTTGCCATACCAATGACAGTGGGTGTAAAAGGAAGGATCAATCAATATCTAATTTTGGGAGCCGAGATCGGCGCCCGCTATACCTTTACCGATAATCTGGATGCCAGTAATCCTGAAGGCTCTAATTTTGAGCAATTTAGGTTTGGTAACATTTTTAGCGATGATTGGTATGTTTTCTCTGGAATTACCTTAACTTATACCTTTGGCAGGAAGCCATGTCAGGACTGTTTTGAGTAATACGGAACAATGAGCACTTTAGAGGATCTTAAAAGCGGGCACTTACCGGAGCACCTTGCTATTATCATGGATGGTAATGGCAGATGGGCGCAGCAACGCGGTAAGTTGAGGGTTTTTGGCCACGAGAACGGTGTTAGCGCTGTGAGGCAGACCGTTGAGAACTGCGCCAAACTCGGAATTTCATATTTAACACTCTACGCCTTTTCAACCGAAAACTGGAAAAGACCCAAGTTGGAGGTAGACACGCTTATGAGCCTGCTCGTTTCTTCTCTTAAAAAAGAACTTAAAACGCTTACCGAAAACAATATCAAACTCAATGCGATAGGGAATATTTCCTCCCTGCCAAAAAGAGCAAAGCGGGAGTTGCAGGAGGTTATAGAAAAGACTTCAAAAAACACTGCTATGACCCTGACTTTGGCTTTGAGTTATGGTGCCAGGGAAGAGCTGAAAACCGCTGTAAAGCAGATAAGTACCAAAGTTAAAAATAATATAATTTCGCCTGAAAAAATTGATGAAACCATTATTAATAACCATCTTTACACGCATGATTTGCCAGACGTAGACTTGCTAATCCGTACCAGTGGGGAACATCGGATCAGCAATTTTTTACTTTGGCAGATAGCCTATGCAGAATTATATTTTATTGACGTACTTTGGCCCGATTTTAGTGAGCACCATTTGGCAGAGGCCATATTGAATTACCAGAACAGAGAACGAAGATTTGGAAAAACTAGCGAACAACTCAACTAGCGGTATGAAAAGATTCATATCTCTTGAACTCCTTTTAACTCTCTTACTACTTTTTTTCACCCTAAGCACCTTCTCCCAGGACGTCAATTACGACCCAGACAAAAAATATATACTTGGAGGCCTGGAAGTTACAGGCTTACAGAGCTATAATGAGCAAACCGTTAAAACCTATACTGGTCTCAGGGTAGGTCAGCCTATCTCTTTCAGAGGAGATCAGATCAGCGCGGTTATTAAAAAGCTCTGGGGGCTGGAGTTATTTAGTGATATTGAGTTTTTCGTTACCAGGATAGAAGGTGAAACCATCTTCCTGGAACTTTACATTCAGGAAAGGCCCACCCTGTCCAAGGTGACCATTTTTGGGGTGAAAAAGCGGAAAGTAGACGACATTGTTAAAGAAACCGACCTAAAGAAGGGTAAAAAAATTACTGAGAGTCTTATTGCAAATACTAAGAATTACCTTCAAAACAAGTATAAAAAGCAAGGCTTTCTAAACACCAGAGTTAATATTGTTACCGCTAAAGACACTTCGGAGACCAATGCACAAAGCATGGTGATCAACGTTAAAAAAGGTGATAAGGTTAAGATTAAGGACATCACTTTTGAAGGGAATGAGAAGCTCTCGGCACGCAAGCTTCGCAAGTCCATGAAAAATACCAAGAAAAGGAAACCGGGCCGTTTCTGGAAGAAATCCAAATTCATACGAAATGACTATAGCGAAGACCTTTCTTCCCTGATCGATAAATATGCTGAGAATGGTTACAGGGATGCGCGGGTGCTCGCCGACACTGTTGAGGTAATTAATGACAAAAGAATTAAGATCAACATAAAGGTAGAAGAAGGGAACAAATACTATTTTGGAGACATCAATTTTGTGGGGAACTCAGTCTACACAGACCGTCAGTTGGGTCAGGTGTTAGGTATCAGGAAAGGCTCTACTTATAATGGTGTACTCTTGAGAGAGCGAATTGCGGACGATTCCAAACCGGACGCTGAAGACCTTACTAATCTATATCAGAACAACGGATACCTCTTCTCCCAGATCAACCCAGTGGAAGTATCTGCCCAGAATGATACCATTAATTTTGAAATACGGATCATAGAAGGAAAAGAGACCTTTCTTAACCATGTGACCGTAAGCGGGAACGACAAAACCAACGATCATGTGATATTTAGGGAATTGCGCACCCGTCCGGGACAGAAATACAGCAAAGACAATATTATTCGAAGTGTAAGGGAACTAGGGCAGCTCGGGTTTTTTGATGCGGAACAGATTAAGCCCGACATCCAAAATCCTGATCCGAATTCAGGAACGGTAGACCTGGCTTACAGCCTGGTAGAATCCGGTTCCAGCCAAATAGAGCTTCAGGGGGGCTATGGCGGTGGAGGCTTCATCGGAACCCTTGGGCTTTCATTTAGTAACTTTTCCATACAGAATATATTCAACGGCAAAGCGTATAAACCTGTTCCCATGGGAGATGGGCAGACCTTCGCCTTACGGGTACAGGCCAGCCGTACTTTCAGGGTTTACAGCCTGAATTTTTCCGAACCCTGGCTTGGGGGGAAAAAGCCGGTAAGGTTTAACCTGTCTTTGTCCAGGACCCAGCAGTTCCTCGCTTCCTTTAGCAATACCGGGCGTGTTCAGGTAAACCGGGATCAGCAGTTTTCCATCACCGGTATTTCCTTGGGTCTTGCAAAAAGGGTTCAGTGGCCGGACGACTTCTTTACCGTATCCCATGCCCTGAGTTACCAGCTCTATGATTTTGAGAACTACCGAACCGGACTCTTTAATTTCGGGAATGGTACATCCAACTCATTGGCTTATACTATTGGGATTTCCAGGAGTTCTGCCGGACCTGGGAGGATATACCCGCTTACGGGGTCCATTTTTGAGGTGACTGCAAAGTTCACCCCGCCTTATTCGCTTTTTAGCGATAAGGATTTCAAAAGCCTGAGGGAAAGAAGTGAAGAATTAAGTGAAAAGCGCGCCACAGAAGGATTGACGGCTGAGGAATTGACCGAGTTGGAAACCGTAGATCAGGAGCGCTTCAAATGGCTGGAGTTTTACAAGGTTAAATTCAAGGGCGATTGGTATACACGTCTTGTAGAGAAATTGGTATTGCGCACTAATATAGAGTTTGGGTTCTTAGGTAGTTACAATGCCGATGTGGGAAAGGTACCGTTTGAAAGGTTCTTTCTTGGAGGTGATGGTTTGGGCCGGAACTTCACCCTGGATGGCCGGGAAACCATACAGTTAAGGGGATATGAGAACAATTCACTTACCCCGGTAGACCCCATAACCAATCAGCAGGAAGGGGGGATCGTGTACAATAAGTACTCCATGGAACTGCGATATCCCCTAACTCTTAAACCTTCTGCGTCTATTTATGCGCTGGGTTTTTTAGAAGCTGGAAATTCTTTCAACAATTTTCAGGAGTTTAATCCGTTTCAAATAAAAAGATCGGCCGGAGTGGGGTTGCGTATATTTATGCCAGCCTTTGGTCTTCTGGGGATAGACTTTGGTTACGGCTTTGATGAAGATCTGAGACCATCTGCGGTTGGACAAGGACCGAGCGGATGGCAGACGCACTTCATTATAGGGCAACAATTCTGATAAGGATAAACTTTCCAGGGGGGCAATCATAGATGGTAATCCGCTCATTTTAATTGTTTTAGTAATTTTGGCACGATATTTTCTATGTTTAAAGCGATTTCAAAAATGAAACAAAAAGTTCTTGTATTTGTAGCCCTTACGTTCATTACATCAGCCGCGTTAGCGCAACGCGGAGTGCGAATAGGTTACGTGGACATGGAGTATATCCTGGAAAATGTGGAGGAGTACCGCGAGGCAAGTGAACAGCTCGAAAATAAAGTTCAGAAATGGAAGGTGGAGATCGAGCAAAAGCAGAGCGAAGTGGAACAAATGCGCAAAGATCTGATGGCGGAGAAAGTGCTGCTTACAGATGAGTTGATCGCGGAGCGGGAAGAAGAGATCCAGATCCTGGAAAAGGAAATGCTGGAATATCAGCAGAACAGATTCGGCCCTCAGGGAGACCTTGTGATTCAGAAAAGGTTATTGATACAGCCCATACAAGACCAGGTTTTTAACGAGGTTCAGAAGATCGGAGCGAATAAAAAGTACGATTTTATTTTCGATAAATCTGCGGATGTTGTAATGTTGTACTCCGAAAAAAGGCACGATATCAGCGAGTTAGTACTCAGAGGTATCGCGAGGACCAGGAGAATAAGCAAGCCTAAGAAGAAAGCCAGCGCCAAAAGCGCCCTGGAAGAGTTCGAAGGGGAGCCGGAAGAAGAGATCAGCGCGGCGCTTAAGGAAAGACAGGATAAGGCTGCGGCCGCTGCGGAAGCCAGGGCCAAAACCGCTGAAGAAAGAAGGGCGGAACAGCTGAGGATCAGGGAAGAAAGAAAAAAGGCCTACGAGGCCAGAAGGAAAAAACTCCTGGAAGAAAGGGAGGCCCGTAGAAAAGCGAAACAAGAAGAAAGGCTCAAATTAACGGAGCAAAAGAAAGATACCATCAACTAGGTCAAATAATTAAAATTAATTAACACTCAAATAGTAAATTAGAAATCATGAAACACGTAAAGAAAGTAGCTGTTGCTGTAGTTCTGTTTATTGCCGCTACCAGTTTTGTCAATGCTCAAAGCAAAGTTGCGCATATCAATGTTACGGACTTGCTGGCTGAAATGCCCGAGATGAAATCTGCGCAGGCTGAACTCAAGAAACTACAGGAAACCTACAGGGCCGATATTGAAAGTTCCATGACTGAACTAAAGAACAAGTATACCCAATATCAAAGCGAAGCTTCGGCTAAGTCCAAAGAGGAGAACGAAAAAAGAGCTATTGAGCTACAGGGTTTTGAAAAGAATATAGGAGAAGCACAGCAAGCTGCACAACAGGAATTGGCTAAAAAACAAGCAGAGCTCTTCGAGCCAATCTCTAAGAAAGCGATGGCTGCCATTGAGAAAGTCGCGGCTTCTCAAGGTTTTGATTACGTAATTGATGCAACCCAGGGAGGTGGTTTGATCGTGGCCAAAGGCCCGGACCTTCTGCCAGCTGTTAAACAGGAACTGGGATTTTAATGTTCAGATAAAATATTTGGAACCGCACAGGACCTGTTGTCTGTGCGGTTTTTTTATTTTTAAGAAACGCTTAAAGTCAGTTTAAAGCATTATGGACAAGAGGCCCATAGGAATTTTTGACTCCGGGGTAGGAGGTACTTCAATTTGGAAGGAGATCCATAGACTACTTCCGGGAGAAAGTTCAGTGTACCTGGCTGATAGTAAGAATGCGCCTTATGGAGAAAAGTCAAGACAGGAGATCATTGATCTCAGTAGAAAGAATACAAAGCTACTGATAGAACGCGGCTGCAAACTTATTGTCGTCGCTTGCAATACGGCTACGACAACGGCTATTAGTCAGCTAAGGGCCGAATATGAATTACCTTTTATAGGTATTGAGCCTGCTATTAAACCTGCCGCACTGCAATCCGCTACCGGAACCGTTGGGGTTTTGGCTACCAAAGGAACACTGAGCAGCCAATTGTTCAATACCACTTCTCAAAATCATGCCCATCACATAGAAATAGTAGAACAAGAAGGTAAGGGCCTGGTTCGGTTGATAGAAGCGGGGCGAGTGAATTCTGAAGAGACCAGGCAATTACTTCAAAAATTTCTTCAGCCCATGTTGGACGCAAATATGGATCATCTGGTGTTAGGATGTACCCATTATCCTTATTTAATCCCGGAGCTACGGGAGTTATTGCCAGATGACATTAAGATCATCGACTGCGGTGAAGCTGTAGCCAGGCAAACCAAAAAAGTCCTCGAAAAGAAAGGTTTGTCGAATACTTCCGAAGAAAGACCCATACATCAATTCTACTCCAATTCCGATGTCGCGGTTTTAAGTCGGTTTTTGGAAGGTGTACCGGGGATAATGCAACCAGAGTTTTTGGAATTTTAGGTTGATAGACACTTAGACTGTTGGACTTTTGGATGATCCGATGGTTAGACGATTAGATAGTTAGAGTTTTAGACAGTTAGATAGTTAGATTAGAACTGATTACTGTTCACTGCCCACTGATTTCATCCGCCGAAGCTTTAGCGAAGGAGGACTGATTACTGTTTACTGTTTTCAACACCCACCCTTTCATAGGTAAGATACGTAAAATCAAAGGCGTGTCTTTCGTCTTTCGGGTGGTATTCTTCTTTGATAAGTCGCCAGTAACTTTCGTCAATTTCCGGGAAAAATGTGTCAGCCTTAAAATCCGCATGCACCCTGGTAAGTTCCAGCATATGAGCATATGGCATTCCCAGACGGTATATTTCTCCTCCTCCAATAATATATGCGGTCTCATCTTTACCTAAAAGTCCTAGGGCAGCTTCAAACGAATGAACAAGTCTGCAACTTTCAAAATCTATGGTGTAATTGGGATCACGGGTAATGATAATATGGTCCCTGTCCGGCAGCGGTTTTGGAAAACTTTCAAAGGTTTTTCTCCCCATGATCATTTTGTGGCCAGTTGTCAATCGCCGGAAACGCTTGAAATCATCCGGTAAGTGCCAAAGCAATTGGTTGTCCTGGCCTAAAGCGTTGTTCTCTCCGGCCGCGGCGATCATGACGAGGTTTCTCACAGGTCTTTTTTTTTATTGACATTAGACAACGGAAACTCTGTCTCGATTTCCTTCTGTATAGAAGCGATCTTTTCCCGTTGTTTCCGAACCAGTTTCTCCCGTTCCTTCCTCTCCCAGGCTGCTCCCATAAATTTTTGAGTAACAAAAACATTGAAAAGATGGACAACAAACAGAAATCCCCAGAAGATGATAGCCCAGGCAAACCAATCGTACTGCTCGCCGTATTTCAGTATTTTGTTGATAAGCACCAGGAAAACGCTTCCAATAAGAAACAAGACGAAGTGAATGAACAAGCTCTTTTTCTGGCGCACCCTTTTTTGGGCATACTCCAGCAACTCATGCTGTTCAGGGTCTATTTTCGCATTCTTTTTCTGTTTGGAAAACATGCTTATGGCTATCTTTAACCACAAAGATAAACCAATTCGCACTTACCGAAATCGCCGATAATGCAAGAGATCAGAAAACACTATCCCGTATTGAGTCAATACCTGTATGCCAACACAGCCTCCACCGGACTGTTGAGCGATAGATTGGTGGAGTGGCGCCAGGAACACGACCTCGATTTTCTGATCGGCGGGAGTATCATGAAAATGAAAAGTTTTGACCTGGTCTCGGAGACCAAAGATACAGTTGGTGATTTTTTTGGTTGTAAAAGAGACAGGGTGGCTCTGGTCCCTAACTTTTCTACCGGCTTGAACTTTTTACTCGAAGGCCTGGATAAAAGTAGTAAAGTGTTACTTCTCGAAGAAGACTACCCATCAGTTAACTGGCCTTTTGAAATGCGAGGATTTCCGCTGGTCTATGCGAGAATTGATGAATCGCTGGAACAAAACATATTGGAGAAGATCAGGGCGGAAAAGATAGATGTATTCGCTCTTAGCCTGGTACAATGGACCAACGGCATCGTCGTTGACCTGAATTTTCTGAAAAGTTTAAAACAGGAATTTCCTGAATTGATCATCATCGCAGACGGCACACAATTTTGCGGGGCTTTTGATTTTGATTTTGACACCTCCGGGATAGACATACTGGGTGCTAGTAGTTACAAATGGCTACTGGCCGGTTTTGGCAACGGGTTTTTTCTTTTTAAAGAAGAAATCGCGCACCGCTTTGAGCCAAAGGCTGTGGGTTACAATACCGCAGGGGAGCGGAAAGCACTTGATAACCATATCCGGTTTTCCAAATACTTTGAACCGGGACATCAGGACAGTTTCAATTTTGGAAGTCTGAAGTTTGCCCTGGAAAATTTGTCGGAGATCGGAATGCCGGAGATTATAGCCCAGAATCAAAAACTTCAAGAACACGCCAGGTCGGCATTTGCTTCACTAGGCTTGTTGGAAGAAAAAGTCGTAAAACGAAAAGATCACAGTACAATATTTAACATTCGCGGAACAGACCAAATGTTCAAGCATCTCGTAGATAATAATGTAGTATGTTCTCAAAGAGGTGCAGGGATCAGACTCAGTTTTCACTTCTACAATACGGTAAATGAGATAGACCAAATTGCGGAAATAATAAAAAGTGGGATCTAATGATTGACTACTCTTGAAAAATAAATTAGCTTTTTTGCGAAGGTAAACTTATCATCAGGCTTATTTTAGGAAATTGATAAATATGAGTTTAATCATTGTAAATGAGCTATTTAATATCTTTTTTTGCACCTTAAATTTTTAAACAGATAGATTATGGCAATAGCAAAACAGTATTTAAAGACCAAGCCGGTATGTAAAGTGACCTTTACTGTTCCTGCTGAAGACGCAAAAAAAGTAGCTGTAGTTGGAGATTTCAACAACTGGAATCCTAAAGGCAGTCTTTTGAAGAAACTAAAGAACGGTACCTTTAAAGGTACTTTTGATCTACCTAAAGAAGCTACCTATGAATTCAGGTACCTGGTAGACGGTAATTATGTAAATGATGAAGCTGCTGATCGCTATCAGTGGAACGATTTTGCAGGTGCCGAGAACGCCGTTCTTGAACTGTAGTAAAAAACGTAAAAATCTAAGGTCGGGGTCCCTATTGAGGACCCCTGGCTTTTAGTCGACAATCTCGACTCCCTTCCAAAAGGCCACTCGTCCTTTGATGGGCTTGGCCAGTTCGCTTACCTCTGGATAATACCAGGCGGCATCTGGGTTTTCCTGTCCGTCTACTTCCAGAGTATAGTAAGACGCGACCCCTTTCCAAGGGCAGGTCGTGTGGGAACTACTGTCCTTAAAATACTCTTTTCTGATACTCTCCGCTGGAAAATAGTGATTGTTTTCCACTACAACAGTATCATCACTTTCCGCTATCACTTTGTTATTCCAAATTGCTTTCATTATTAATGCTTCTTTAAAACATAATCTTTATAATAGCCCATGCTGTCACTGAATTCACCGGAAACATAAAGCCCCGCCTCTGATGCCAGCCAGTGCAGGACTTCGTCGTCATATTTCTGTGAGATCTCAGTGTGTATCGTCTCCCACTTTCTGAATTTAACATCCAAATCCAGTTTACTTATGAAAACCTCCTGGTCCTCACGGGACACCAGGTAACTTTTGGCTGTTCCGCTTTCCGGATCGTATACTTCCCAGTGAAGGAACTTATCAGGATCAAAATTCCCCTGAAGTTCCCGATTGATCCGATGCAGAATGTTCTTATTGAAGGCTTCCGTTATTCCCGCAGCGTCATTATAAGCATCCAGAATGACCTTTGGATGTTTTTTTTGATCAAAACCCACAAACAGCAGGTCGTCTGTCCGCATAAGTTCCTGCAGTTGTTTTAAAAAGTCTACCGCCTGGGGATGTAAAAGGTTGCCGATATTGGATCCCAGGAATAGCAATACCTTTCGTTGTTGATCCAGCTGATTGATATGTTCAAGGCTTTCAAAATAAGTTCCGCGATGCGGAGAAATGGACAAGCCTGGAAATTCTTCTAATAAGGAATGTTCTAATTGATCCAGGGCATTCTGACTGATATCAATGGGGCTGTAGGTGAAGTGATTGTTATCGCCAAGCAGCTGTTTCAGAAGGACCCGGGTTTTTAATCCGTCTCCTGCACCCAACTCGATGAGGTTAAAAGGTTCACCACGTTCAGCAAAGAGGTCCGCTATGGCCTTTTTATGTGTTTTGAAGATCTCTAATTCACTATTTGTAAGGTAGTATTCAGGCATATTCATGATGTCCTGAAATAACTTGTCTCCTTTCTTATCGTAAAAATATTGAGACGAAAGATGTTTGGGATACTCACTGAGGCCCTTAAAAACATCTGCCTCGAATTGCGTTGTAAACGTTTCGGTTATTTTTTGTTGCATGCCTTATATGTCGGAATTAGCGGGCCAACCTTAATCCGGTGTATTGCCAGCGTAATTGGGGGTGAAAGAAATTGCGATAAGTCGCTCTTGTGTGATTATTTGGAGTGGCTATAGATCCGCCTCGAAGTACTTTTTGACTAACCATAAATTTACCGTTGTACTCTCCGAGGGCTCCTTCTGCCTTTAGGTATCCGGGATAGGGAAGGTAAGCGCTTTCTGTCCATTCCCAGCGTTCACCCCAGGAGAAAGATCGTTGAGCGGCTTCCCACTCAAATTCTGTTGGGAGTCTGCATCCTTTCCACTGTGCAAAGGCGAAAGCCTCAAAATATGAAATATGTGTTAGGGGGGTGTTCGGAACAATGCTTTGTAATCCCCCTAAAGTAAAGTGATGCCATTCTTCATTGATACGGTGCCAATAGAGTGGTGCTGATATCTTTTGCTCATTCACCCAATCCCAACCTTCGGCATGCCAAAGTTCAAATTTCTGATATCCTCCATCCTCGATGAATTCCTGGAACTCGGCATTGGTCACCAGGGAATTTGAAATCTCATAGGGTTCCAGATACACTTTGTGTTTTCCCAATTCATTATCATAACAAAACTCTTCGGAATCATGCCCTATTTCATAAACTCCTCCATCCATGCTGATCCACTCCGGCAGGCCATTTTCAGTCACATGTTCCTCAACTTTGGTAGAATATACCGGAAGCAAGGGATTGTTTCCCAGAATGTACTTAATATCAGTAAGTAATAATTCCTGATGCTGTTTTTCATGATGAATCCCGATCTCGAGCAGTTCGTTCAGCTCTTTGGAGCTTTTTTCAGTGAATAAGCGGCTTATATGTTCCGTAACATATTTACGGTATTCATAAACTTTCTGTACCGATGGCCTTGACAGATTACCCCGGTCTGCCCGAACCACCCTTTTGCCTACAGTTTCGTAATAGCTATTGAAAACAAAGGAAAAATCCTCATCAAAAAGTTGATAATCCTGGGAGTATGGCTTTAAAATGAATTCCTCAAAGAACCAGGTGGTATGCCCTAAGTGCCACTTAGGCGGAGACACGTCAACTACAGGTTGTACCACGTAATCCTCAATCTCCAGGGGTTCACATAGTGCTTCGCTGTGCTTTCGGGTTTCCAGAAAGAAATCCAGTAGCGTATCGGTAAGTATCATGAAAGCGATTTTAGCTTAAAGATACGCATTTTGAGGATGCTAAAAAGCTCAAAAACTTGCCTATTTGGCCCTATACGGCAACTGCTCCTTTGATATGTGGATGTGGGTTATAATCCAGTAGCGTAAAATCCTCGAATTTAAAATCGAAAATGTCCTTTACCTCGGGATTCAATATCATTTTTGGAAGCGGCCTGGGTTCCCTGCTCAATTGCAATTGGATCTGCTCCATGTGATTGTTATAAATATGAGCATCGCCGAAGGTATGGATGAATTCTCCCGCTTCGTAACCGCAAACCTGGGCGATCATCATGGTAAATAGCGCGTAGGAAGCAATATTAAAAGGAACTCCCAAAAAGATGTCGGCGCTGCGCTGGTACAACTGGCAGGATAGCTTCCCGTTTGCTACATAAAATTGAAAAAAGGCATGGCAGGGAGGGAGAGCCGCCTTTCCGTTGGCGACGTTTTCGGAAAAAGAAATAGAGGTATCCGGCAAGACGCTGGGATTCCAGGCAGAAACCAGCATTCGTCTGCTATTCGGGTTGGTTTTTAAAGTGTGTATCACCTCGCGGATCTGATCTATTTCCTCCCCGTTCCAGTTTCGCCATTGATAACCGTAAACAGGTCCGAGATTACCGTTCTCATCGGCCCATTCGTTCCAGATCCGAACCCCGTTTTCCTGTAGATAACCCACGTTGGTATCCCCATTGAGAAACCATAGCAACTCGTGGATAATGGATTTTAGGTGAAGTTTTTTTGTAGTCACCATAGGAAAGCCTTCAGAGAGGTCAAAACGCATCTGGTAGCCAAAAACGCTATAGGTTCCCGTTCCTGTTCTGTCTCCTTTCTCGCATCCGTGCTCCAGGACATGCTTGAGCAGATCGTGATATTGCTTCATAAAATAGTATTGAAAACGGTAGAATATATTCGTTTGGCTAAGGTAAAAAGTTGTGCCAGTTTTTCCGGCAAATATCCTGACCAGTTATCAAGAATTTTATTAACCGCGGTCGTTTTAACCCAGTATCATTCCTGCCATGGTCGCCGAAAGCAATGACGCCAACGTACCTCCCAATACCGCACGCATACCGAATTCTGAAAGTGTTTTTCGCTGGCCGGGTGCCAGTGAACCAATACCCCCAATCTGGATACCAATAGAAGCAAAATTGGCAAAACCGCAGAGCATATAAGTGGCCATGATAACGGATTTGTTATAAGTGAAATGAGCTCCACTGGCTACATTTTTGAGTTCAGCCAGTTGTATGTATCCTATAAATTCACTGGCGCCGAGCTTTATCCCCAACAATTGACCCATTAACATAATATCTGTGCCATCTACACCTATCAGCCACATCAGCGGGGCAAAGACAAAACCTAGAATGGCTTCCAGGGACAGGGCCTCATATATGGAGTTGGCTGCAATCCAATCACTCAGACTGGTAAAATCTCCAATCCAACCGAGGATACCGTTAATCATAGCAATAAATGCTACAAATACCAGCAACATAGCGCCCACGTTTACGGCAAGCCTCAGGCCTTCTGTAGTTCCGTTGGCAATAGCATCCAGAATATTTGCACCTATCTTTTCCGTAGACACGTGAACGTCTGTATTCACGGCTTCTGTCTGTGGATAGAGCATTTTAGAGATCACAATGGCCCCCGGAGCAGCCATTACGGAAGCGGCCAGCAGATGCTTTGCGAATTGCAACCTAAGAGCAGGGTCATCTCCGCCTAAAAATCCGATATAGGCGGCCAGTACCGCGCCGGCCACAGTGGCCATACCTCCTGTCATCACAAGGAGGATCTCGGATTTGTTCATTTTTTCGAGGTAGGCTTTGATCAGCAGAGGCGCCTCTGTTTGCCCTAAAAATATGTTTCCAGCTACGCTAAGACTTTCGGCTCCTGAGATCCCCAATGCTTTTGATAGTAACCAGGCAAGTGCCCTTACCACTTTTTGAATGATCCCGAGATAAAAGAGGACTGAAGTTAAAGCAGAGAAGAAAATTATGGTGGGAAGTACCTGGAAGGCAAAAATAAAACCGTAAGAATTAACATCGATAATCCCGGAAAACAAAAATTCACTTCCGGCTTTCGTAAAATCCAGGATCTTGACAAAAACCTGACCAATGGCTTCAAAAGCCACTTTGATAAAAGGTACAGTCAGCACTCCAATGGTAATCAATAGTTGTAAGCTCAGCCCTATTCCGGTAGTCCGCCAGTTAATGGCTTTTCTGTTGCTGCTGAACAAATAAGCGATCACCAGCAACACGATCATCCCCAATATCCCTCTTAAAATACTCTTGGTACTAAAACCCTCACTGGGCAGAATCTGGTCTTTGGTTGTGGATAGAACGGCGTAGTCCGGATGTTCTTCCGAAATGAAAACAAACACCTTGTTCTCATTTTTTAGTCTTATAACGGAATCCGATTGCTCAATGATCTCATTGTAGATATCTATGGTCTTAGGATCTTTTTGCTTGAAAAGCAAGAGGTTGTTATTGATCAGCCAGTATCCTTTGCTAAAGGCCCCATTAATTTGAGCTTCGTATTCCCCATTGGTCTTCAGCGATAAGAACTCGTAACCTTTTCTTATGCCTAAGCTGGCTGAAATACTGTCTGGATAGTTCTCATAGACCAGATTTTCAGAGAGTTGCCAGTATCCCTGGATTGAGGCAGCTTCTTTTTTGGATTGAAGGATAGCCGAATCAAAGTCGTGGGTCTGGGAAATGACGCTAGTACTGTCAATTGGAGCATTTTCCTGAGCCAGGAGAGAATTTGAGAAACATATTATACAAAGAAGCAGCCAGAATCTGTACTTCATATAAGGGTTTGGTTAGTTACTTGCGTTTGGATATTTCGTCCCTGAGTTTGGCCGCTTTTTCATAGTCTTCGCTGGCAACGGCCTTGTCCAGTTCCTGATGTAATTCTTCCAGGCTAAGTTCCTTATATGGAGCAGAGGAAGCGGAGTCTATCTCCACCGTTTCCCCTTCTTGCAATATTTCATCTACCACTATGCTGTCATCACCCTCTTCCTTATCCTTGTCTTTAGAGGAAAACTTGAGGAAAATTCCCGCCTTGTCCAAAATGGTTTTGTAGGTGAATATAGGGGCGTTAAAGCGCAATGCCAGGGCAATTGCATCGCTTGTTCTGGCATCGATTATCTCTTCGATCTTATCCCGCTCACAGATGATACTCGAATAGAATACCCCATCTACCAATTTGTGAATGATCACCTGTTTTACAACAATGTCGAAGCGATCAGCAAAGTTCTTAAAAAGGTCGTGGGTCAAGGGTCTTGGAGGTTTGATCTCCTTTTCAAGGGCAATAGCTATGGATTGGGCTTCAAAAGCACCGATAACGATCGGTAGTTTCCGGTCTCCTTCAACCTCGTTGAGGATAAGGGCATAGGCCCCGTTCTGCGTTTGGCTGTAAGATATTCCCTTTATTTTTAATCGCACTAAACTCATAAGACGCTTTAAACCACGAAAGGCCGTTCAAATAAGAAGGTCTCCTAGTTATTTGAACAGCCCTTCAGGGGCACAAATTAACAAAATTTAAGCGTTTTGGGCCTTAAATTCCTTTAATTTTTCGGTGAGTTCAGGAACCACCTCAAAGGCGTCTCCGACAATTCCATAGTCCGCCGCTTTAAAGAATGGAGCCTCCGGATCTGTATTGATGACCACTTTTACCTTGGAGGCGCTTACACCCGCCAAATGTTGTATGGCACCTGATATTCCAATGGCGATATACAGGTTGCTGGCCACGGGTTTCCCTGTTTGCCCAACGTGCTCGCTATGAGGTCGCCATCCCAGGTCTGAAACAGGTTTTGAACAGGCGGTAGCCGCTCCCAGCACTTCAGCCAATTCCTCTATAAGTCCCCAGTTCTCAGGTCCTTTAAGTCCTCTTCCTCCGGATACCACGATATCCGCATCTGCAATTGTGGCCTTACCTACTACCTTATCCACTTCGACAGATTTGGTGGAGAAGTCCGATTCATTGATCTGAGGTGAGAATGCCGCTACATCGGCAGAGGTGGGATTTTCTACAACACCAAAAGCATTGTTAGAGACCCCTACAATCTTGATATCCGTATCAATTTGTGTATGTGCAAACCCTTTGTTACTAAAGGCGGTTCTTTTCACTATGAACGGCTCCGTAGTCTCAGGGGCGGCTACGACATTGGGTGCATATCCGGCACTAAGCTTTCCGGCCAGTATTCCAGCCAGAAATTTAGAATCTGTACTGGAACTGAGCAAAACTACCTTTGCTTCTTCCGAGGAGACAGCCTGTGCAATAGACAGAGCGAAAGCCCTGGCATTGAAGTCTGAAAGCGATGCCTCAGCCACATTCAATACCTTAGAAACTCCATAGGTGCCCAATTCTTCGGCATTATCAGCCCCAAAGGCGATAGCTGTTACTGTGGTTCCCAATTGCTGGGCGACCGCATTGGCATAGGAAGCCACTTCAAAAGCGTTCTTCTTAAACTTTCCTTTTTCTGTTTCTGTATAAACTAATACTGACATAGGATACTATATTACTTTGGCTTCGTTGTGTAAAAGGTTAACCAATTCATCAATGTTTGCTGAATCCACGAGCTTTACTGCTCCTTTTGGCGCAGGTCTTTCAAATTTCACGTCCTTGGTGGCCTGGGTTCCCCCAACGGCTTCCACAACGTTCAATTTCTTCTGCCTGGCCATCATGATCCCTCGCATATTTGGTATTCGAAGATCACTTTCCTCCACCAGGCCTTTTTGTCCTCCGATGATCAACGGCAGGCTTGTAGCGATCTTTTCTTTTCCCCCGTCAATTTCCCGAACTGCGGTGGCGTTCTCACCTTCGATCTCCAGGCTGATGCAGGTATTTACAAAGTTCATATCGAGCATGGCCGCGATCATACCAGGAACCATACCGCCATTGTAGTCTATAGACTCGCGTCCGGCAATGATCAGGTCATAACCACCAGATTTTATGACTTCGGCCAACTGCTGAGCCACAAAATAGCCGTCTGTGGGCGCCGCATTTACACGGATAGCCTCGTCTGCGCCAATAGCAAGGGCTTTTCGGATAGTTGGCTCTGTAGTGGCCTCACCAACCGTGGCAACATGAACAGTGGCACCTTGCTTTTCCTTAAACCACATGGCTCGGGTAAGCCCGAATTCATCATTGGGGTTGATGACAAATTGCACCCCATTGGTATCAAATTTGGTATCATCGTCCGTAAAATTGATCTTGGAAGTAGTATCCGGGACGTTGCTGATACAAACTAGAATCTTCATATAAACTGCTTTTTTATAGGTCTTCAAATGAGCAGGCTAAGATAGCCAATAATTTTCAAATTTACTATGCATGCATAGTAAATTTTGAAGATTTTTTTACGGATATCATTTCTGAGTTTGAGCAAACTTTTCCTATTTTTGTTCGCATTTTACATTGGAATATACACCTTTGAGAACCACTTTTTATGAAGACATTACAGTTTAGGGAAGCCATTGCGGAAGCCATGTCCGAAGAAATGAGAAGAGATGAATCCATTTACCTCATGGGCGAAGAGGTAGCCGAATACAACGGTGCCTATAAGGCTTCCAAAGGGATGTTAGACGAATTCGGTCCGGACCGGGTATTGGATACGCCGATATCCGAATTGGGTTTTGCAGGTGTGGGTGTAGGCTCGGCAATGAATGGAAACCGACCTATCATCGAATTCATGACCTTTAACTTTGCGCTTGTCGGGATAGATCAGATCATTAACAATGCGGCCAAGATCCGTCAAATGTCTGGCGGACAATTCAATTGCCCCATAGTATTCAGGGGTCCTACGGCATCGGCCGGGCAGCTAGCGGCTACGCACTCCCAGGCATTTGAAAGTTGGTTTGCCAACTGTCCTGGCTTAAAGGTGGTGGTGCCTTCTAACCCTAATGACGCCAAAGGTTTGCTAAAATCCGCAATCCGGGACGACGATCCGGTCATTTTTATGGAGTCGGAACAGATGTACGGAGATAAAGGCGAAGTTCCCGAAGGGGAATACACCATTCCATTGGGTGTAGCGGATATTAAAAGGGAAGGAACGGATGTTACCATAGTTTCCTTTGGGAAGATCATAAAAGAGGCCTATAAGGCAGCGGACGAACTGGCAAAAGAAGGCATCAGTTGCGAAATTATCGACCTGCGTACTGTACGCCCTATGGATCAGGATGCGATTTTAAAGTCTGTAAAGAAGACCAACAGGCTGGTGGTCCTTGAAGAGGCCTGGCCTTTTGGAAATGTAGCTACTGAGATCACCTACCAGGTGCAGTCCAAGGCCTTCGACTATCTGGATGCCCCTGTGGTTAAACTGAATACTGCGGATACTCCGGCACCATATTCTCCGGTATTGCTAGCAGAATGGCTCCCCAACCACAATGACGTGATCAAAGCTGTTAAGAAAGTGTTATATAAATAACATATACCACTCGCGTAAGGTATATTCGCTTTGTCGACTATGTAGAAGGCGAAGTTTTTGATGAAATACTGTAGTTGTTTCTGGGTAAATACTCTCAGAAATAGTATTTGATCTGATCCCGCTCTGAATGCGGGATATTTTCGTTCTGGTGGTCGTCGTTTAAAAGGCTTGTATTCGAACGTAACACTACCCTAAACCTTTATACCAAAAAAAGTATCCGCGTGTATCCGGAGGCCTCTTGACCCCGATTTGCCGGATGGGAAGACCTATGAAGCAATTCCTTTTTTCCTTGATCTTTCTCGTATCTCTGTTGGCCTCAGCTCAATCTAAGGTGGGAGGAATTGTAGTGGACGATTCGGGATCTCCGGTGGCATTTGCCAATGTACTGTTCAAAAATTCTACCGAGGGCACCATTACTAATGATAACGGCCGGTTTTATTTGGAATCTGAATCTACTTATGATTCCCTGGTTGTTTCATTTATCGGCTATGAAACCCTGGAAATGGCCTTGAAGGCCAAGGTAAACTACAATATGCGGATTGTGCTGTCCGAAGGGCAGGAACAGCTGGATGAGGTGGTGGTATATGTCGGAAAACAATCAAAAAAGAACAATCCGGCCATTGACATTCTTAAAAAGATATGGGCTAAGAAAAGGGTTAATGGGCTCAGGAAATTCAAACAGTATCAGTACGATAAATACGAGAAGATCGAGTTCGACCTGAATACCATAGACAGTGCCTTGATGAACAGTAAGTTGTTTAAGGGGCTGGAGTTTGTCTTCGCTGATCTCGATACCTCCCGGATCACGGGTAAAACCTACCTGCCTCTTTTTCTGAACGAATCTGCCTCCAAGGTTTATGGAGACAATGCCCTCAAGGAGGAAAAAGAAGAGGTTCTGGGGAACAAGAATTCCGGCTTCAGTAACAATCAGGCGATTATTGGTTTCGTGGAGGACCTGTACTCGGATTACGATATCTATGAGAACTACCTCAAGTTTTTTGACAAAAGCTTTACCAGTCCGCTCTCCAGAACAGGAATTGATACCTATAATTATGTGCTTTCAGACAGTGCTTTCGTAGATAACAAATGGTGCTACAATATTATTTACTACCCGCGCCGTAAAAACGAACTAACTTTTAAAGGGGACTTCTGGGTTAATGATACCACATTTGCCATAAAAAAGATCAATTTGGCGGTCACCAAAAGCGCCAACATCAACTGGGTAAAGGACATATATATAGAGCAGGAATTCGAAGTGGTAAGCGATTCCGTTTTCCTGTTGAAGCGAGATTATATGCTCAGCGATTTCAGTTTCAATAAAAAAGAGCAATCCAGAGGGGTATACGGAAAAAGGACCACGGTTTTTGACAATTATACCTTTGATATTCCCAAGCCCCGTAATTTTTACAAAACGGTATCAGACCCTTTTGATCCCGTTGTGTTTGGCCGGGATAGTACCTTTTGGGCCAACAAACGCCTGGAATCCCTGAATAAGGACGAACAGGGTATTTACAAACTTCTGGATACCCTGAAAACCGTACCTAAGTTCAAAACCTATTACAACATCGTAAGTATACTGGGATCAGGCTACATAGAAATAGACAAATGGAATATAGATATTGGGGATATCTACAGCGTTTTTGGTTATAATGATGCGGAGGGTGTCCGCATCCGTGGAGGCGCCCGGACTTATTTCGGACAAAACGACCTTTGGAGACTACAGGGCTTTACAGCCTACGGTTTTGACGACAGGAAATTCAAGTACGGTATTTCGGCAAAGTTTCTCCTTGACCGTAAAAGCAGATTGATCATTTCCGGAGGGAACCGCAGGGATATTGAACAGCTTGGGCTTACCCTTAATCCAACGACAGACGTTCTTGGCCGTAGTATTGCCTCTTCTGCTGTGCTTACGGTTGGAGCTAATGACCGGCTTACCAATATTAATCTCAGCACATTCAATGTGGAAATGGAACCTCTGACGAACTTCAGGGTACGTGTAGGCAGTTCATTCCGTACGCTTAGTTCGGCACTTCCGGAAGCATTCAGCCTGGATTATATTGATCCCACTTCTCCAACAGGGATATCCTCAGAGATCAAACAATTTGATATAACCACCAGCCTGATCTATACTCCGGGAAAGCGAACCATAGGTTATGGTGTGGAACGCAGGAATATAAACGACAATTACAGCACCCTTTTGTTGAATTATACCAAGGGCATCAGTGGTTTTCTGGAGAGTGATTTTGATTATGAAAAAGTGCAGTTTTCTTATACACAACCATGGCAGATCGGTGGATTCGGCAGACTCTTCAGTACCATTGAAGTTGGTAAAACCTTTGGTGAAGTGCCTCTGGGTCTTCTCAATGTTATCCCGGGAAATCAGACCCTGTTTTCCATATATAATACCTTTCCGAACCTGGACTTTTACGAATTTGTAACGGATACTTATGCATCCTTGCATCTGGAACACAATTTTAACGGACGATTGTTCTCCAGGATCCCGCTACTAAGAAAACTCAATTTACGGGAAATTGTTGGCCTGCGAGGAGTTTGGGGAGATCTGTCCGAAGAGAATATCCAGTTGAGTAGTCCTACGAATATTCCACTTATAGCCCCAAATGACCAGATCTACTGGGAGTATTCCTTTGGTATTGGCAATATCTTCAAGATCTTTCGCATCGATTTTAACTTCAGGGGTAATTACCTGGACAATCCGGAAGCCAGGCCATTTAGTGTCACCGGTACCTTTGGATTTAATTTCTGAGGATATTTAAAATTGAGGAATTGAGGAATTGAGGAATTGTGAAATTGACCGCCAACGGCCCACTGGCCACTGATTTATCCTCCGAAGCTTTGGCGAAGGAGGACTGTTCACCGTTCACTGTTTACTGTTCACTGTTCACTGAAAATTGGTTCCCCAATTTTCCTGGGGTCCAAACCCCACCCCAACTTCAAATTAAAGCCCGACACTGTAATTTACAAGCAGAAAGAGGATTTGTTAATTTGAAGATTTGAAAATGTGGAAATGTAGAATTGTGGTATTGGCTTGATCATTTGGTATTTTTTGTAATTCGTGTATTTGTTTATTCGTGGTTATTAGTTTTGCTATCCGCTATCCGCTATCCGCTATCCGCTATCCGCTATCCGCTATCCGCTGTCCGCTATCTGTTATCTGCTATCCGCTATCTGTTATCTGCTATCCGCTATCTGCTATCCGCTGTCCGCTGTCCGTTATCCGCTGTCCGCTATCCGCTATCTGTTATCTGCTATCAGCTATCTGTTATCTGCTATCAGCTATCCGCTATCCGTTAATTAAGGACTGCCCACTGATTTATCCTCCGAAGCTTTAGCGAAGGAGGACTGTCCACTGATTACTGATTACTGTTCACTGTTTACTGTTTACCGCCAACTCCCCACTGATAAAACCCTATCTTTGCAGCCTAAAACTATAGCTATGACCCCATCAGAAGTAAGCTCGTTCGACGTGCTGATCGAGATTCCCAAAGGCAGCAGAAACAAATACGAATACGACTTCGCACTTAAAAAGATCCGTTACGATCGTATGATCTTTTCATCCATGATGTATCCGGCAGACTACGGTTTCGTGCCGGAGACCCTTGCTTTGGATGGCGATCCGCTGGATGTGCTGGTCCTGGTGACCGAACCCACCTTTCCCGGCTGTGTTATGGAGGTTAAACCCATTGGGGTCTTTCATATGACAGATGAGAAGGGGCCGGACGAAAAGGTCATTTGTGTTCCGGTTTCAGATCCCATCGGTAGCCGGGTGGCAGATCTGAGTGAGCTTAATCCTCATCTTATTAAAGAGATTGAACACTTTTTTAAGGTGTATAAGGATCTCGAAAAGAAAAAAGTAGATGTCGGAGGTTGGGGCAATGTTGAGGAAGCCAAAGAAATCGTGGCAAAATGCGTAAATAGATTCGCCGAAAGCGACGTTCCGGACAAGGAGGTGAGCATCAAATAGGACTTTATCTAAATTCCTGAAAATTAAGCAATGTCACATGAACGATATTGCTTTTTTATTCTAATCCATTTTACTACTTTTGCCCCCGTTTTAACTTCGTAAATAACTAAACAAATATGGAACTGATCGTAAACTTTTTATGGGCATTTGGAATTCTTGGCCTGCTTTTCGTATTCATTAAAAATGCGTGGGTTGCCAAGCAGGATGAAGGTGATGAAAAAATGTCTAGAATCGCTAAGAATATTGCCGATGGTGCAATGTCTTTCCTTAAAGCCGAATATAAGATACTAGCGGTTTTTGTAGTGGCGGTTGCCGTACTGCTATACTTTAAGGGTGCCTCAGAAGCAGGTTCTAATGGCATGGTAGCCGTTTCCTTTATAGTAGGTGCAATTTGCTCTGCATTGGCTGGCTTCATCGGTATGAAGGTTGCTACCAAAGCTAATGTAAGAACCACCAATGCGGCAAGACAATCCCTGGGTAAAGCCCTGGAGGTTGCCTTTGCAGGAGGCTCTGTGATGGGTCTGGGCGTAGTTGGCCTCGGTGTTCTGGGTCTTAGCGGTCTGTTTATGGTTTATAGCGGCCAAGGTTGGGCAATAGCAGAAGTATTGAATGTACTTTCAGGGTTCTCCCTTGGAGCCTCTTCTATAGCCCTTTTCGCCCGTGTAGGAGGTGGAATCTATACGAAAGCGGCGGATGTAGGAGCTGACCTGGTTGGAAAGGTTGAAGCAGGTATTCCTGAAGATCACCCTCTGAATCCCGCGACTATTGCGGATAACGTAGGTGATAATGTTGGAGATGTGGCAGGAATGGGAGCTGACCTTTTTGAATCTTATGTCGGCTCTATTATAGGTACTATGGTATTGGGTGCAGCTTTTGTAGGAATACCAGAGTTTCAGGCTGCTTTTGATGGACTTGGAGCTGTTTATCTTCCACTTGCCCTGGCAGCTGTCGGGATTGTGATGTCCATTATCGGAACCTTTTTTGTACGTGTAAAGGATGGTGGCTCACCTCATAAAGCATTAAATATTGGAGAATTTGGTTCAGCAGCTTTAATGCTGATCGCCTCCTATTTCATAATTCAGCAAATGTTACCGGAAAGCTGGGTAGAAGGTGGAAAAGAATATACTTCTATGGGTGTATTCTGGGCCACTATTGCCGGATTGGTCGCAGGTCTTTTGGTAGGAAAGGTTACCGAATATTATACAGGAACAGGTACAAAACCCGTGAGTTCTATAGTGAGACAATCTGAAACAGGATCTGCTACCAATATCATTGCCGGTCTCGGAGTGGGTATGATGTCTACCGCTATACCGATTATTCTTATCGCCGGTGCAATATTGGTTTCACACTACTTTGCCGGACTTTACGGAATAGCGATCGCGGCGGTCGGGATGCTTGCCAATACCGGGATTCAGCTTGCTGTGGATGCCTATGGACCTATCTCTGACAATGCGGGAGGTATAGCCGAAATGGCAGAACTTCCTGGCGAAGTCCGTGAAAGAACAGATAAATTGGATGCAGTAGGTAATACCACTGCCGCCATTGGAAAAGGATTCGCGATTGCTTCTGCCGCCCTTACCGCACTGGCCTTGTTCGCGGCCTTTATGAAGACTGCGAATGTTACCGCTATTGATGTATCTCAACCGGATATCATGGCGGGTCTTCTGGTAGGAGGTATGCTTCCATTTGTTTTCTCTGCTTTGTCTATGAACGCTGTGGGTAGAGCTGCAATGGCCATGATCGAAGAGGTTAGGCGACAGTTCCGTGATATTCCTGCTTTGAATTCCGCCCTTGGGGTAATGCGAAAGTACGATTCCGATATGTCTAAGGCTTCAGAGGAAGACAGAAAGATCTTTGAAGCAGCTGATGGGGTTGCGGAATACGACAAATGTGTTGAGATCTCTACAACAGCTTCCATTAAAGAAATGGTACTACCCGGATTGTTGGCAATTGCAGTACCTGTTGCTGTTGGCTTTATTGGAGGTGCCGAGATGCTGGGAGGTCTCCTGGCAGGGGTAACTACCTGTGGTGTGCTGATGGCAATATTCCAGTCTAACGCCGGAGGCGCCTGGGATAATGCAAAGAAAATGATCGAAGAACAGGGTAGAAAAGGAACAGACGCACACAAGGCTGCGGTAGTGGGAGATACTGTTGGAGATCCGTTTAAAGATACTTCAGGTCCCTCTCTAAACATATTGTTGAAATTGATGTCTGTTGTAGCCCTGGTAATTGCGCCAAGTATTGCCATATCAGCTGATAGTATGATGGCTTATGCCTCTGAAAATAACCGAGAGGACATCAAAAAGGAAATACAGGTAAAAATGGAGAAGTCTGGAGAGGAACTGGTAAAAGCCACTGTAATCACTACAACAACTTTTAATGGGGAAACCAGCACTGAGGAGCAACTGTTCGAAGGAACTGAAGAAGAGGTGAATGCTAAGATAGAAGGACTTAAGAGTTCTGAAGCCGATACCAAAACCAAACTGATAAAGACAGTTGACCAAATTGAGGAATAGCGATATTTACAACTCACAAAAGAAAAACCCCGGATCACCCGGGGTTTTTTATTTCATGTAATAAACATCTTAAATCCAACAGTCTAACAATCTATCCGTCCTACCATCCACACGTCTAAAAATCCAACCATCCAATCGTCCAACAATCCACCAGTCCAGCAATCTACCCGTCTACCCATCTATCCGTCCAACAATCCAACAGTCTAACCGTCTAACCGTCCACCCCTCAAAACAAACCGTGGATCTCAGCATCAATCCGGTTGATTACCACACCCAGGTGCTCGGGATTATCAACAAAGTCAAGTTCGTCTACATCTATGATGAGTAACTTCCCTTTCTCATAGCTGTGTACCCAGGCTTCGTATCTTTCGTTAAGCCTGCTCAAATAGTCTATTGAAATGGTATTTTCGTATTCCCGTCCCCGCTTGTGGATCTGATTCACCAGATTGGGAATGGAGCTTCTGAGATAAATCAGAAGATCCGGAGGTTGAACCAGGGTTTCCATTAGTTCAAAAAGGCTGGAGTAATTCTTAAAGTCCCTATTGGTCATCAAACCCATAGCGTGAAGGTTCGGAGCGAAAATGTGAGCATCTTCGTATATGGTCCTGTCCTGGATTACGTCCTTACCGCTTTCGCGAATTTTTAGAATTTGCCGATATCTGCTGTTCAGGAAATAGATCTGAAGATTAAAACTCCACCGTTCCATTTGAGTATAAAAATCATCCAAATAAGGGTTGTCTACGACATCCTCAAAATGGGCTTCCCATTTGTAATGTTTTGAAAGCAGTTTTGTTATGGTGGTTTTTCCGGCTCCAATGTTACCAGCTACGGCAATGTGCATAGGGCTTTGAAATTTTAAGTTGGTGTCGTAATGTCAAAGGAACACAATATACAAAGTATCTAGTGCACCTGAAAAAATAGTTGTTGAAATACCAAGGAATTTCTCCGTGACCAGTAAACAAAGGCCTTACCGCCATTCTGGTTCATAGCGGTTACCGAGACGTTAATTTATTATCCCATTTGGTTTTGAAACCAAACTATTTTTATACTTTTGCACTCGTTATTTAAGAGGAGAGATTTGACTGATTGCAACCTCTGTAGCCCTAAGAACGGCAACAAAAAATGCTAAAACAGCCAGGTCTTAACAGATCCAGTACTTTTTAGCATTTCCTGCAACTCCTTTCAATACTTTTCCGACTAATTAAATTTGAAATATGGCATATTTGTTTACCTCAGAATCCGTAAGTGAAGGACACCCGGATAAAATCGCGGACCAGATCAGTGACGCTCTTTTGGATAATTTTCTTGCCTTTGACCCAGAAAGTAAGGTAGCCTGTGAAACCCTGGTAACCACAGGGCAGGTAATCCTGGCGGGTGAAGTAAAGAGTAAGACCTACGTGGATCTTCAACATATCGCGAGAGAGGTGATCAACTCCATTGGCTATACCAAGGGGGGATATCAGTTTAGCGGAGATTCCTGTGGCGTTATCTCGCTTATTCACGAGCAGTCAAAGGATATTAATCAAGGGGTAGACAGAGGGACAAAAGAAGAGCAGGGAGCCGGAGATCAGGGGATGATGTTTGGCTATGCCACAAAGGAATCGGAGAATTACATGCCATTGGCCCTGGACATATCGCATAGGATCCTGAAAGAACTGGCTACGCTTCGCAAAGAAAAAAGCCAGATCGACTATCTAAGACCGGATGCCAAGGCCCAGGTCACCATAGAATATTCGGATGACAACGTACCGGTAAGAATTGATACTATAGTGGTATCTACACAACACGATGATTTTGGTCCGGATGACGAGGGTATGCTTAATAAGATCAAAAAGGACATCATAGACATCCTTATTCCCAAGGTTAAGGCTGAGTTGCCGGAACGCATTCAGGCGTTGTTCAATGATGAGATCAAATATCATATCAATCCAACCGGAAAGTTTGTTATTGGTGGCCCACATGGGGATACCGGTCTGACAGGTAGGAAGATCATCGTGGATACCTACGGAGGCAAAGGTGCTCATGGAGGTGGTGCATTTAGCGGGAAGGACCCCAGTAAAGTAGATAGAAGCGCGGCTTATGCTGCTCGTCACGCGGCAAAAAACCTGGTTGCGGCAGGAGTAGCGGATGAGATCCTGGTACAGGTTAGTTATGCCATTGGGGTAGTGGAACCAACATCCATTTTTGTGGATACTTTCGGTACATCCAATGTGGACCTTAGCGATGGCGAGATCGCTGAAAAGGTAATGGAACTGTTCGATATGAGGCCTTTTGCAATTGAAGATCGACTGAAACTGAGAAATCCTATCTATCAGGAATCCGCCGCATACGGACATATGGGAAGAACCCCAAGAAGTATCACAAAAGTCTTTGAGTCTCCCTATAATGGCCGGGTAGAAAAGGAAGTAGAGCTCTTTACCTGGGAAAAGTTGGATATGATAGAGCAGGTGAAATCTGCCTTTAACTTGTAATTTTTTGCAAAAAGATTAGGAATTTCAAAATTCAGCTCCCTATATTTGTTACTCCAAAGTTCAAAAACATATTGAATAGTTATCAAGAAAGGCGGAGGGACTAGACCCTGTGAAGCCTTAGCAACCCTCTGTTTCATCCCTCAATCCAGTATTCAGAGAAGGTGCTACATTCTATCCGTTCTCCCACAAGTGTAGAAAGGGCAGATAACATAAGCGTAAAGTTCACCACAGTTTTTCTTAATAACTTATTTCATTGTTAAAGGTCACCTTAAAAGGTGATGGTCTTTGGCTTGATTTAGCATTAATTAAAAAACTGTATCATGAGTGAACACAAATTTTCTACAAACGCCCTACATGCCGGACATGACACCACCGTTAATGGAGGTACCCGGGCTGTCCCGATCTACCAAAGCACTGCTTATGTTTTTGACAATGCCGACCACGCTGCCAATCTGTTTTCCCTGGCGGAGTTCGGAAACATATATACCCGGATAAATAATCCGACTAACGATATACTGGAACAACGACTGGCTGCCCTCGAAGGGGGGATCGCCTCTGTGGTTGCGTCTTCCGGTACCGGAGCCCTGAATACCGCCTTATTAGTTTTGTTAAAGGCCGGTGACCATATTGTTTCATCCAACAGCCTGTATGGAGGTACTTACAACCTGTTAAGTGTAACCCTGCCGCGACTTGGGATCACCACCACCTTTGTTGATCCTTCAGACCCTGCTAACTTTGGCAAGGCGGTACAGGAGAACACCAGGGCTATTTTTGTGGAGTCTCTTGGGAATCCCAAACTGGATGTTTTAGACCTTAAGGCAATCTCCGCAGAAGCTAAGGCTGCAAAAGTTCCGTTTATTGTTGATAATACAGTGGCCACTCCCGCTTTACTAAAACCAATTGAGCACGGCGCCAATATAGTGATCCATTCACTCACCAAATACATCAATGGAAACGGAACAGCGCTTGGTGGCGCCATCATTGATGCCGGAACATTTGACTGGGCCAATGGGAAGTTCCCTGAATTTACCGAACCCTCTCCCGGATACCACGGCTTGGTGTATCACGATGCCCTGGGCCCCGCTGCTTTTATCGCAAAGGTCCGTATAGAAGGTCTACGGGATCACGGAGCCTGCCTGAGCCCCTTCAACGCATTCCAGATCATACAAGGACTGGAGACCCTTGAAGTGCGGATGCAAAAGCACAGTGAGAATGCCCTTGCCATTGCACAGTGGCTGGAAGATCAGCCCGAAGTGTCCTGGGTGAATTACCCCGGACTGAAATCCAGTAAGTATTATGCGCATGCGGAGGCTTATCTTCCAAATGGACAAAGTAGTATAGTGACCTTTGGGGTTAAAGGTGGCTTTGAATCTGCTAAAAAGATCGCGGATGAGACGAAGATATTTTCACTCTTAGCCAATATTGGTGATACCAAATCCCTGATCATTCACCCGGCCAGCACCACACATCAACAACTCGACGATGCGGCCCAGGAATCCACAGGGGTTACTAAGGATCTGATACGACTTTCCGTTGGACTGGAAGATGTAGAAGATCTGAAAACTGATCTGAAACAGGCGTTTGCGACTATAGACAAATCCGTATTGACGTAAAATTCACTTAGGTTGTGCCGCATTGCCCGGAGCAATCAGCAATGCGGTACCTCCTTATCCCTTCAGCAAAGCTATGAAAGAGGCTACTACCTTACTCCACCATCTAAAATTACCGGCTTTTAAGACGCTTAGCGGGGTGACCCAGGATATTGAATTGTCCTATGAAATCTTTGGGAAAGAGCTATATTCAGCTCCTATCGTCCTGGTAAATCACGCCCTTACGGGAAATTCAAATGTAGCGGGAAAAGACGGTTGGTGGTCCTCCCTGATAGGAGATGGGAAATGTATAGACACACAAAAATTTACGGTGCTCTGCTTCAATGTTCCTGGAAATGGCTATGACGGCTTCGTTATAGATAATTACAAGGATTTTGTCGCAGGGGATATAGCTCAAATTTTCCTCCTTGGACTTAAAGCACTGGAAATTGATAAACTTTACGCCATCATAGGAGGATCTCTGGGCGGAGGAATAGCCTGGGAAATGGCGGCTTTAGACCCTAAACTAACCACTCACCTCATTCCCGTGGCTTCGGATTGGAAATCCACAGACTGGCTGATAGCCAACTGCCAGATACAGGAACAATTCCTGGTAAACTCCAAACAGCCGGTGCACGATGCCAGAATGCACGCCATGCTGTGTTACCGCACCCCGGAATCCTTTAAAGAACGATTCCAGAGAAGTACCAATGACGAACTTCAGATCTTCAACGTGGAAAGCTGGCTGATCCACCATGGAAAGAAACTACAGGAACGCTTTCAGTTGTCCGCTTATAAACTGACCAACCAACTGCTAAAGACCATTGATATTACCAGGGATGGGGACGAGGCTTTTAACCGACTAAAGGAAAGCGATACAAATATTCATATCATAGGGGTAGATTCCGATCTCTTCTTTACCGCGAGGGAGAATAAGGAAACCTTTAAACATTTAGCCCAGGCCAATAGCAATGTCACTTATGGTGAGATTCAATCGCTACACGGGCATGACGCATTTCTTATCGAGTTCGAGCAAATGCAGCAACTGCTAAAAAGCGTTTTTGATCATCACAATAAGGCCGAAGGCATCAAAATTTTGAAATTTGGTGGCAAGTCCCTCTCCAATGGTGAAGGTATAGGGAGGGTTCTCGATATCATCACAAAGAAGGTGACCGATGGTGAGAACATCGCTGTGGTATTATCGGCCAGAGAAAAAGCTACTGATCAACTGGAGGCCATTCTGGATAAAGCGGCAGCAGGTAAAAAGTACAAAAGAGACTTCGAAGCCTTCGAAAAATATCAAAAACACACCTTCAAGAATGTCAACCTATCGGCCGAATTCCGGAAACTGGTGGAGCTCTTTGAAGGGGTTGCCCTTCTGGGGGATTACAGCGCAAAGATCAAGGATCAGGTTTTGGCCTATGGTGAACTGATCTCTGCAAAGCTGATCACCAAATTGCTTATAGGCAAAGGTGTAAAAGCCGTGTTGATCGACTCCAGGAAACTCATAAAAACGGATGACAGCTTTGGGGATGCCCAGGTTTTGGAAACCCAATCCAAGGAGAACGTTTTGAAGGAATTTATGAAACTCCGATCGGATAGTGTTCCGGTGATCACCGGGTTTATTGCCTCCAACGCAAATAACGAGACCACTACCTTGGGGAGGAACGGAAGCAATTATTCGGCGGCCCTGATCGCGAACTTTCTAGACGCCAGGGAACTGCAGAATTATACCCATGTGGACGGGATCTTTACGGCCAACCCGGAGCTTGTTCCCGAGGCGAGGCGGATCTCGCAATTGTCCTATGGTGAGGCCAATGAACTGGCCAATTTCGGGGCTACCATCCTTCATGCCAAAACCATCATTCCGCTAATAGAAAAGAACATTCCGCTACGCATATTGAATACCTTTAATGGAGATAATGAGGGTACGGTGATCAGCGCCAAAACGAGTAAGGAGGGTATCAAATCCTTGTCGGTTATAGAGAACGAGGCCCTTATTAACCTGGAAGGAAGGGGATTGCTTGGGAAAGTAGGAATAGATGCCCGGATCTTTAAAGCGCTGAGCCAGAATAACATCAATGTTGGTATCATATCTCAGGGTTCCTCGGAAAGGGGAATCGGCCTGGTGGTTGACGCGAAAAAGGCCAGCCTGGCCAAAGCCGCCCTGGAAGCGGAATTCGAAGCGGACTACCACGCCCAGGACATTAACACCATCTCCATAGTGGAAGATGTATCCGTTATTTCTATAGTAGGGCAGGACCTGAGCACTTTTCACAAGCCTTATAACGCCTTGATCAAAAACCACATCGTACCGCTGCTGTTTAACAATACGGTTTCCGGAAAGAATGTGGGTCTGGTGGTTCGGAAAGCCGATCTGAACAAAGCGCTTAACGTCATGCACGGACAGATCTTTGGCATTAGCAAAAAGATCAACCTGGCCATTTTTGGTCACGGCAATGTCGGAGGAACACTGGTAGACCAGATATTGAGTTCTTCAAAGACCATTGAAAAGCGAAAGGGAATTCATCTCAATATATTTGCCCTGGCCAATTCAAAGAAATTACTGCTGAATAAGGATGGGATAAGCCGGAGTTGGCGGTCGCAGATGAATGGCAAAGGAAAACCGTACGGGATCAACGATATTTTCAATTACGCCAGAACACATCATTTGGAGAACCTTATCGCTGTAGACAATACAGCAAGTGAAGACTTTGTTGCGCATTATTTTGATTTTGCAGACAATGGATTTGACCTGGTTTCTTCTAATAAAATAGGTAATACACTCGGTTTTGATTACTACCAGTTGCTTAGGGAAGAATTGGTTAAAAATCAGAAGAACTACCTCTATGAAACCAACGTAGGTGCGGGTCTGCCTTTAATTGATACGATCAAGTTACTTCACCTTTCCGGTGAGAATATCACCCGGATAAAAGGGGTGTTTTCCGGTTCCTTAAGTTATATATTCAATACCTTTTCGGAAGTGGATACACCATTTTCACTGGTCTTAAAGGAGGCCATCCGGAAGGGCTATACCGAACCGGACCCGAGGGAGGACCTTTCTGGAAATGACGTCGGTAGAAAACTGCTGATCCTCGCCAGGGAGTTAGACCTTCAAAACGAGTTAGCCGATATCCGCATACAAAATCTTATTCCCCCGTTACTGCAGAAAGGCGATGTTCCGGATTTTCTGGAAAACCTGGGTGTTTTGGACGATATGTTCCACGAGATCAAGAAAAACCAAAAGCCCGGACATGTATTGAGGTACATCGGGGACCTTCATGGAAACTTGCAAAAAGACAAAGGAGAACTGGATGTTAAACTGGTATCTGTACCTAAGGAAAGTGGGCTCGGCCAGGTTAAAGGTTCAGATTCCATTATTGAGATCTATACCGAGTCTTATGGCGAGCAGCCCCTGCTGATCCAGGGTGCTGGCGCAGGTGCAGCGGTAACTGCAAGAGGGGTTTTTGGAGATATTTTAAGAATAGCGGAAAAAGGATGATAAGCAGTGAACAGTAGCCAGTAGACAGTAAGCAGATTTATTGCTTGTCAGTTCGAGCGTCCACCCGCCCGCCCGCTCCGGTACGGATGGGGCCAAGGCGTTCGGACGGGCAGTAGAGAACTATTTAGAAATAAGACAGTCATTCTGAACGGAAGGTGAGAAGGATAAAATTGCAGTGAACAGTCCCGATAGCTATCGGGAGTAAGCAGTAAAGAGTGGGTAATGATTTAACGGAGGATTTGGAATTGCCCCCTGGTTCCCCCAACAGATAAATATGAAAAACAACCGATTTGAAACCGAAGCGATACGAACCCAGATAGAGCGTTCACAATTCCTGGAACATTCCAGTCCCATGTACCTTACCTCCAGTTTTGTGTTTGAGGATGCGGAAGATATGAGGGCCGCCTTTGCGGAGGAAACGGACCGAACAATTTATTCTCGTTACGCGAATCCCAATACCTCGGAGTTTATAGACAAGGTATGTAAGATGGAAGGTGCTGAAGATGGATTTGCCTTTGCCTCTGGCATGGCGGCGGTTTTCTCCACCTTTGCGGCATTGCTCAATAGTGGGGATCACGTATTGTCTGCCCGTAGCATTTTTGGCTCTACCCATAGCCTCTTTACCCAGTTTTTCCCCCAGTGGGACATCAGACATACTTATTTTGGAACGGAGGAAATTTCAAAGATCGAAGAATACATCCAGCCAAATACTCGAATGATCTACGCGGAATCCCCTACCAATCCCGGGGTGGATATCCTGGATCTGGAATTCCTGGGAAAAGTGGCCAAAAAGCACCAGCTTATTTTGGTAATAGACAACTGCTTCGCATCGCCGTATTTACAGCAACCCATAAAGTTCGGGGCGGACCTTGTGATCCATTCAGGTACCAAACTTATGGACGGCCAGGGTAGGGTATTAGGAGGCATAACGGTCGGGAAGAGAGAATTGATAGATCGTATTTATCGCTTTGCCAGAATAAGTGGCCCGGCACTTTCTCCATTTAACGCCTGGCTATTGTCCAAAAGCCTTGAAACCCTGAGTGTAAGGGTAGATCGTCATTGCGCGAATGCCCTGAAACTGGCGGAATTCCTGGAAACCCACTCCAAAGTGAATTGGGTGAAGTACCCCTTTCTAAAATCACATCCACAGTACAACCTGGCCAAAAAACAGATGAAAGCCGGAGGAAGTGTAGTGGCCTTTGAAGTAAAAGGAGGGCTAAAGGAAGGCAGGAGATTTTTTGACCGGGTGAAACTGCTTTCGCTCTCAGCCAATTTGGGAGATACACGTAGTATCGTTACACACCCGGCATCCACCACCCACAGTAAGTTATCCGAGGAAGAACGCCTTGGAACGGGGATTACAGACGGCATGGTCCGGGTCTCTGTAGGACTGGAACATATTGAAGATATTATCCGGGATATAGACCAGGCTTTAGGTAGCGACTAAGAAGGGAATCGCTCTATTTTTCCTATCTTAGTACTATGCTTTCCAAAAAGACAAAATACGGCTTGAAAGCCCTATCTTATTTAGCGTCTCAAGAGAAGAACCAACCCATTCAGATTGCCGAGATCTCCAGGCATGAAAATATCTCCCAGAAGTTTTTGGAGAGCATTCTGCTAAGCCTTCGAAAAACCGGGTTTTTAGGCTCAAAAAAAGGCAAGGGCGGAGGCTATTACCTCATTAAGGAACCTTCTGAAATCCCTATGACCGCGGTAATGCGGGTTTTGGAAGGGCCCATAGCAATGGTTCCCTGTGTGAGTCTGAATTTTTATGAGAAATGCGATGATTGCCCGGATGAAGCCAGTTGCGCTGTTCATAAACTGATGATCCAGGTAAGGGATAGCGCCCTGGACGTATACCGGAACACTACTCTGGCAGACCTTGTCCTCTAGCTTAGAACATCGCAGTACATCAAATCAACTCAGTCCGCAATCAGTTCCGTAACAATACTGTGCTTTTATTGCAAAATTGGTAATAGAGCCGGGGAAATCTTAAAAATCTACTAAAACTATAGGATAAACATAATATTCGGGTAATTTTAACGTCTAAGATTAAAAATAAATACTATGTTTGTTTATCCTATTAAATCTATGGGATAATTAAAAATCGAAACATGCTTACAGACCAATTCGTAATAAGTAAAGAGCGTTCCAGGAACGACTACAAACGTGACAGAAGCTCTGAACATCCTAAACGAAGTATCGCCAAATCCATTAGCTGGCGAGTGATTGGAACACTGGATACCATCATCATTTCCTGGATTATTACCGGAACACTGACCCTGGCCTTTTCTATTGGCCTGGTAGAATTAGTGACCAAAATGGTGTTGTATTTTTTTCATGAAAGGATCTGGAACAGCATCTCCTGGGGTAAGTAGTTAGAGCGAAAGTATTATGATACTGAACAAGGAATCACTTCAGGAATTAAACGCCCGCTTTAAAGGGGCGGAGCCTCAGGAAATCATTTCCTGGGCTATTAACCAGGCGGAAAAACCCGTGCTTACCACCAATTTCAGGCCTTATGAGGTCGCAATACTTCATGCGGTCACTGAGGTAAAGGGAGACATTCCCGTGATTTGGTGTGATACCGGATATAATACTCCAAATACCTACAAACATGCCGAAGAGTTACAAAGGAGGCTTGACTTGAATATCAAGCTGTACGTACCTGCTCAAACATCGGCTCACCGTGATGTGGTTTTGGGAATTCCGGGAGTAGAGGATCCCAGACATGCCCTGTTTACGGAACAGGTCAAATTGGAACCTTTTCGCAGGGCTATGAAAGAGCACCAACCGGATCTGTGGTTTACCAACCTGAGGAAAGGACAAACCAGTCTGAGGGATACTCTGGACGTGCTGAGCGTAAGCAAGGATGGAGTGCTCAAAGTAAGTCCGTTTTACCACTGGAGCGATGCAGAATTAGATGCATATCTCGCCAAGAACGAACTGCCTAACGAGCACAAGTATTTTGATCCTACAAAAGTTTTGGAAAACAGAGAATGCGGTTTACATACCTAATAAAAACCTACAATAGTGAATACAGAAACAACATTAGCATTGGAAAAACAGCCGCTTTCACCGGAAGCTATCACCAGCAGGGTACAAGCGAATGCCCTGGAGAACGAAGCGATCTACATCTTAAGGGAGGTAGCCGCTCAATTTGAGCGTCCGGTACTGCTTTTTTCGGGTGGGAAAGACTCTATTACCCTGGTACGCCTGGCGCAAAAGGCGTTTTATCCCGCCAGGATACCATTTCCTTTACTGCATATAGACACCGGGCACAATTTTCCGGAGACCATAGCCTTTAGGGATGAACTGGTTAATGAACTTGGGGTGGAACTGATCGTTCGTAATGTTCAGGATTCCATAGACCAGGGGAAAGTGGTGGAAGAGACCGGTAAATATGCCAGCAGGAATACCCTCCAGACCACTACACTACTTGATGCCATAGAAGAGTTCAAGTTCGACGCATGTATTGGTGGTGCCAGGAGGGATGAGGAAAAGGCAAGGGCCAAAGAGAGGATCTTCTCTGTCCGGGATGACTTTGGGCAGTGGGATGAAAAGAACCAACGGCCGGAGCTTTTTGATATGCTTAACGGGAATATTGAAATAGGCCAGAATGTCAGGGTTTTCCCCATTAGTAACTGGACCGAATTAGACGTTTGGAGCTATATACAGAAAGAGGGTATAGACATTCCCTCCATCTATTTCGCTCATGAACGGGAAACTTTCCTCAGGGACGGGCTGATCTGGTCTGCCCAGGACGATATTGTTTTTCGTGCGGAAGACGAGGAAGTTGAATCCAGATGGGTTCGCTTTCGAACGGTAGGCGATATGTCCTGTACCGCCGCGGTGGAATCTCATGCAGATACCATTGACAAGGTTGTGGCCGAAATAAGGGATTCTAAAATCTCGGAAAGAGGGGCCCGGATCGATGACAAACGCTCCGAGGCGGCTATGGAAAAAAGAAAACAACAAGGATATTTTTAGAAGAAGGCAATGGAAGTACTTAAAATAGCAACCGCCGGAAGCGTGGATGACGGCAAAAGCACCTTGATCGGAAGGCTGTTGTACGATACAAAATCACTGACCGAAGACAAGCTTGAGGCTATAAGGAAGAGCAGTGAAAAGAAAGGTTATGATTACCTGGATTTTTCCCTGGCAACGGACGGTTTGGTTGCAGAAAGAGAGCAGGGCATCACCATTGATGTGGCCCATATCTATTTTTCAACCCCTACCCGTAGCTATATTATCGCGGATACCCCCGGGCATGTGGAATACACCAGGAATATGGTCACAGGAGCCTCCACTTCGCAGGTTGCCATCATTCTTATCGATGCGCGGAAAGGTGTGATAGAACAAACCTACCGCCACTTCTTTATCAATAATCTATTGCGTGTAAAAGACGTAATTGTGGCCGTTAACAAGATGGACCTTGTAGGTTATTCCGAAGAGATATTTAATGATATCCGTGAAAACTTTGAGCTGCTGAATGAAAAAAGCACCTATGGGGAACAACGACTGAATTACATTCCGGTTAGCGCTTTGAAAGGAGACAACGTTGCGGCCAGATCGGAAAATATGCCCTGGTACGAAGGTGAAACCCTGTTGGAACACCTTGAGAAATTAGAGATTGCCGATGTGTCCGATAAAAGTAAATTCAGATTTCCGGTACAAACGGTTATACGCCCAAAGACGGAAGAGTTTCACGATTTCCGGGGTTATGCCGGTAAAATATACGGTGGCGACCTAAAAGTAGGAGACGAGGTTACCGTATTGCCATCTCTGAAGACCTCCAGGATAAAAGAGATCTTCTTTTTTGACCAAACATTCGATAAGGCTGGGGCCGGAAGTTCCGTGACCCTGACCCTGGAAGATGAGATCAATATTACCCGTGGGGATATGCTCGTGAAAACGGATGAATTGCCTCGTGTGGAAAAAGAGATCAATGCGATCGTTTGCTGGATGGACAACAAACAATTGCGTCCGGGCACCAAATACATCGTGCAACATAACACCAATAGTGTACTGTCTAAAATTGATGTCATAAGAAATAATATCGCCACGGATTTTAGTGGTGTTCTTGAAGCCAACAATCAATTGGGTCTTAACGAGATCGGCGAGGTACAAATAAAACTCAGTAAGCCTATTTTCTATGACGACTATACGGAAAACAGGTCCAACGGAGCATTTATCCTGATAGATGCGCACACCAACGCAACCGCAGGAGTAGGTTTTATTAATGGCTAAGAAGACAGGCTAATACGAAGAAAAAAGCCGAAGGAAGATAGGTTTTTGCGTTTATAAATCTATTAAATCTATAGGCAAAATATATTAAAAATTAAGACGCTGAATTATGCAGAGTTTTAGAACAGAGATTGAGAATCCCGTAGTTGAAAAAGACATCATTGAGCTGGAGAAAAAGATCCGCCAGTTCAAGGAGGGAGAGCTTGATGAAGAAAAATTCCGTAGCCTCAGGCTAGCCCGTGGGGTTTACGGCCAGCGTCAGCAAGGCGTACAGATGATACGCATAAAACTACCTTACGGTAAGGTACGCGCCAATCAACTTCGGAGGATCTCCGATGTGGCCGATGAGTACTCCACCGGACGGCTGCATATCACTACCCGGCAGGACATTCAGATCCATTATGTGGAATTGGAGCGCACCCCGGAACTTTGGGCGGAGTTGGAGAAAGACGATGTTACCCTCCGTGAAGCTTGCGGAAATACCGTTCGTAATGTAACTGCCAGCGAAACGGCTGGTATAGACCCGGAAGAACCCTTTGACGTTTCTCCCTATGCTCAGGCAGTTTTTGAGTACTTCCTCAGAAATCCTATTGGACAGGAAATGGGACGGAAATTCAAGGTATCTTTTTCCGCCTCAGACGCGGACACCGGACTCTCTTACATGCACGACCTGGGATTCATTGCCAAATTGGAAAATGGAGTCCGGGGATTCAAAGTAATGCTCGGAGGTGGTCTCGGATCCCAACCAAGACATGCGGATGAACTGTATTCCTTCCTGGCTACAGATAAGATCGTTCCTTTAATGGAAGCTGTAATACGGGTTTTTGACCGCTATGGCGAACGCAAGAGTCGAGCCAAGGCGAGAATGAAATTCCTTTTAAAGGATGTAGGACTGGACGGTTTCAGAGAACTGCTTCAGGAAGTCCGGCCGGCGGTTCCTTTCGAGACTTACCCGATCGACTTTGAATCCTATCCGGAAATCAAAGTATTAGAAACCAAAGTTCCTGAAGTGAGGATAACAGACCAGAAGGCCTTTGAATATTGGAAACAAACCAATCTGGTAGCCCAAAAGCAAGAGGGGTATGTAGCTATAGGGATCAAAGTTTTGCTCGGGGATTTTTATACGGATAAGGCGAGATTGTTGGCAGATTTGGTTGAGCGGTATGCCGCAGGGGAGATCCGTCTTTCCTTGCGCCAGAACATCCTGATCCCTTACGTAAAGGAAGAGCTGGTGCCTTATTTCTATACGGAACTAAAAAAACTTGGTTTCGCCGAAGCCGGCTATAATAAGGCCCTGGATATTACAGCCTGCCCCGGAACGGATACCTGTAATCTGGGTATTGCCAGTAGTACCGGAATCGCAGAAGAACTGGAAAGGATAATCAAAGCGGAGTACCCTCAGTACATAAGCAATCCTGATGTGGTGATCAAGATAAGCGGTTGTATGAACGCCTGCGGGCAGCACAATATGGCCCATATCGGTTTTCAGGGAATGTCTATCCGTACAAAAGACAAACTGGTAGCCCCGGCCCTTCAGGTTTTACTGGGCGGCGGCAATCTCGGAAACGGTAAAGGACGCTTCGCTGATAAAGTCATTAAGGTTCCAAGTAAAAGAGGACCTCAGGCCCTACGCCTGATCCTGAACGATTTTGAGGCCAATGGCAAGGGCGCGACTTACGATGCCTATTATGCGGAACAAGGAGAACATTACTTTTATGACCTCCTGAAACCCCTTGCGGATATTGAGGATCTCAAACCTGAAGACTTTATAGATTGGGGTAATACGGAACGCTACAAGAAGGCCATTGGTATTGGTGAATGCGCCGGGGTGGTCATTGATCTCGTAGCTACCTTATTGTTCGAGAGTGAAGAGAAGATCCAAAAAGCTTCTGAAACCCTGGAAGAAGGGAAGTGGGCGGCAAGTATCTACCACTCCTATGCTTCTATGGTGAATTCAGCCAAGGCACTGCTTACGGCAGAGAAGGTAAAAACAAATACTCACGCCAGCATCGTAAAGGATTTTGATGCACTATTCGTAGAGAGCGGAAAACTGAATCTGGGAGGCTCTTTTGAAAAACTGGTACTGCAGCTCAATGAAAATGAGCCTACAGCAGACTTTGCCAGGACCTATTTAGCGGATGCCCAATCTTTTTTAAAGCAGATTGAAAACCACAGAAAGGAGGAGTTGGCCTATGCCTAAATCGCCAAAATTAACGGTGATCGGCGCCGGACCAGGCGCAGTAGATCTCATTACAATCCGTGGTGTAAAGGCACTGCAGCAGGCCGATGTAGTTTTATACGACGCCCTGGTAGACACCCAATTGCTGGATTACGCCCCGGAAGCAGAACATATTTTCGTCGGAAAGCGCAAAGGCTGCTATAGTTACCATCAGGAGCAGATCAACGAACTTATCGTAAGCCGGGCGCACGACCAAGGGCACGTAGTACGACTAAAAGGAGGAGACCCCTTTGTTTTTGGCCGGGGGGCCGAAGAAATGACCTATGCGGCAGAACACGGACTTGAAGTGGCCATGGTACCTGGGATTTCCTCTTGTATAGCAGTTCCGGCAGCGCAAGATATCCCGGTCACCAAAAGAGGAGCTGCGGAGAGTTTCTGGGTGATTACCGGGACGACAAAAGAACATAAATTATCGGACGATGTGGCCCTGGCGGCCAAGTCCAATGCAACAGTGGTCATCCTCATGGGGATGTCTAAACTGGACCAGATCACTGCCCTTTTCAAAAAGGAAGGGAAAGCGGATATTCCCGTTGCTGTGATCCAAAACGGGACCTGGGATAACGAACAAATTGCCCTGGGCACCGCGAATACGATACTCGCTGAGGTAGAAAGCAAGGCATTGAAGAATCCCGCTATCATTATCATTGGGGAGGTAGTACGCCATAAAACGGCCTTAGAAGCCATCCGCCGGGAGTTGATTTTAGAAGAAATTAGTTAATGGAACGCAATAATCTATACCCGATCTTTTTAAAGACCAGTCAGCTGCATGTGCTGATCGTGGGAGGAGGCTACGTGGCCGAGGAAAAATTGCAATTCCTTACCAAGTCGAGCCCTGATGCCAATATAACACTGGTATCTCCGATGTTTCGTCCGGGGACCCTGGAATTGGCAAAGCGGTTTAAGGCCGATTTGATTACGGATTTCTACGATACCAAATATCTGGAGGGAAAGCATCTGGTGGTGGCTACCACAGACAAGCCGGAACTGAATATTCAGATCTATAAAGATTGCAGGGGCCTGGACAAACTGGTGAACGTAGCGGACAATCCACCTTATTGCGACTTTTACATGGGTGGTATAGTTACCAAAGGCAATGTAAAGGTGGCCATTTCTACAAACGGGAAATCGCCTACCACAGCCAAAAGACTACGGCAGTTTTTTGAGGAGGTATTGCCGGACAACATCAATGAAATGGTACAGAATCTCAATGCTTACAGAAAAACACTTAAAGGCGATTTTGAGTACAAAGTAGATAAAATGAATGAGGTCACTAAGACCCTGGTAGATAAAAACGAATCCCAAATAAGCAGGTCAGAGGTATCCGCAGATCTAAAAAAGGAGCAGGAGACCACCAAGGCCGTAAAAATTTAAAGAGTAGAAAACTATGATCAAAACAGATATCATAATTATCGGAGCCGGGCCAACTGGCTTGTTTACAGTGTTCGAAGCCGGCCTGCTAAAGATGAAAACACACCTGATAGACGCCTTACCCCAGCCGGGAGGGCAGTGCTCGGAGATCTATCCCAAAAAACCCATCTACGATATTCCGGCCTATCCGGAAATCCTCGCAGGAGATCTTGTAGACCGGCTCATGGAGCAAATCGCGCCTTTTGAACCTGGTTTTACCCTGGGAGAACGGGCGGAAACCCTGGAAAAACAGGAAGACGGTTCCTTTGTGGTGACCACCAATAAAGGCACGCAGCACCAGGCCCCCGTGGTCGTGATCGCTGGTGGTTTAGGTTCATTTGAACCTCGTAAACCCCCAATTGTGAATATCGCCGACTTTGAAGATAAAGGGGTCGCCTATATGATCAAGGATCCCGAGGTATACAGAAATAAAAAAGTGGTTATTGCCGGAGGTGGGGACTCTGCATTGGATTGGTCTATTTTTCTGGCCGATGTGGCCTCTGAAGTTGCCCTGGTGCACCGACGAAACGAATTCCGTGGTGCCCTGGATTCTGTGGAAAAAGCCGCGGAGCTGGCAAAACAGGGAAAAATAAGGCTCTACACCGAGGCCGAAGTAAAAAAACTTTATGGCGATGAGCAATTGGAAGCCGTGGTGATAAAACACAACGATCCGGCCAAAGGGGAGACCTATGTGGAAACGGATCACTTCATTCCGCTATTCGGACTTTCACCCAAATTGGGGCCCATAGGCGATTGGGGTCTGGAAATTGAGAAAAATGCCATCAAGGTAAACAACTCTTATGACTACCAGACCAATATTCCAGGCGTTTACGCCGTGGGTGATGTAAATACCTATCCGGGGAAGTTAAAACTGATCTTATCCGGTTTTCACGAAGCAGCGGTAATGTGTCAGAGTGCTTACCAGCTCGTTAATCCGGGCAAGCGCTATGTGATGAAATATACCACAGTTGGTGGAGTAACCGGCTTTGATGGCTCTAAGAAAGAAGCCAAAAAAGAGGTAGTACAGAGCATTGTAATGTAGTGTTTTTTAGTTTATTATTAGCTCTGAACCCTTTGGTCCGAAAGGATCAAGGGGTTTTCTCTTTTTAGCTCCGGATATAAAATTGGCATTTTGCTTGTTTTTCATAAGCCTGAGTACTTACTTTGCACAGAGTTCATTACAATCTGTAATTGTTATCAAGAAAGGTGGAGGGAATAGACCCAATGAAACCTTAGCAACCCTTTTCCCCGGAAATCGGGACAAAGAAGGTGCTAAATTCTACTCGATCCCGCATCGATAGCTATCGACTGCAGCCGGGAAAGGGCAGATAACGCAAATCAAGACACCGTCTTTCTTTTCACTTACTTGATAATACAAAAATATGGGGCGCCCCCTGAAACTCGCTATAGCGTAGTTCAGGGACGGGCTTTCGGTAGTCGCTTCCCAACCCCTTTCCGGGGCGTTGGGAGAGCTTCGACAAAACCTCAATCCCTGGCGCGAAAGTAATTATGAAGCATATAGAAGAAATTTTAAAAGAACGTATTCTGGTCCTGGACGGGGCTATGGGTACCATGTTACAACGGTACAAATTTACCGAAGAGGATTTCAGAGGTGAACGGTTTAAAGACTGGCCCTCTCCGCTACAAGGGAATAATGACCTCCTTTCACTGACCCAGCCGGAGGCCATTGCCGAAGTACACCGCAAGTATTTTGCGGCTGGTGCTGACATTGTAGAGACCAATACATTTTCCGGTACCACTATTGCCATGGCGGATTATCAAATGGAAGACCTGGTCTATGAGCTGAACTTTGAATCGGCCAGAATAGCCCGGGCCGTGGCGGACGAATTTACAGCCAAAGAACCGGAAAAACCTCGTTTTGTGGCTGGTAGTATGGGCCCGACCAACAAAACCGCAAGCATGTCGCCGGATGTCAATGACCCTGGCTTTAGGGCAATATCCTTTGAAGAACTGCGGAAGGCTTATAAAGAACAGGCCGAGGCGCTCATAGAAGGAGGATCGGATCTGTTGCTGGTGGAAACCATTTTTGATACCCTTAACGCCAAAGCAGCCCTCTTTGCAATTGAAGAAGTAAAAGAAGAAAAAGGGGTGGATATTCCGGTCATGGTAAGCGGAACCATAACAGATGCCTCCGGCCGTACACTATCCGGGCAAACAGCGGAAGCATTTCTGATCTCGGTTTCCCATATTCCCATCCTCTCCATAGGTTTTAATTGCGCGCTTGGGGCAAGCCAACTGGTACCGCATTTGGAAGTGATCTCGGCCAAATCAGACAAGGCCATTTCCGCACACCCTAATGCCGGACTGCCAAATGCATTCGGGGAATATGACGAGACCCCTGAACAAATGGCCACTCAAATCAATGAATACCTGGAAAAAGGCCTTGTAAACATTGTAGGAGGTTGTTGCGGAACCACTCCGGATCACATCCAGGCTATCGCCCAACAGGTGGAGAAATATAGTCCTAGGGAGTTGTTGGTTGTTGGTTGATGGTTGATAGTTTGGAGTATAAGGTTAGTAGTTGTTAATATGGAATATACCGAATTGGAGGTCTGGAAAAAGGCCAGAGCGCTTGTTAGTATGATTTATACATTAACTAAAGAGTTTCCGAAAGATGAGCAATATGGGTTGACCTTGCAACTAAGGAGATCGGCCATTTTAGTTCCTTCTAATATTGCTGAAGGCTGTGGCAGGCGAACCGCAACGGATACTATTCAATTCCTGCATATTGCGAGAGGCTCCTTATATGAATTGGAAACCCAACTTTACCTTGGTTTCGATCAGGCGTTTATAAGCAATGATAGATTTGATAAGCTATTTGAACGAATTGTTGAGTGTAAGAAATTGTTAAAAGGTTTCATCAATTATTATAAAAAGAACAAATCATGATAACTGATAAACCCTATCAACGATCAACTATCAACGATCAACTCCAAACCAGGTACCTAAAGTTATCCGGTTTAGAGCCGCTGGTGGTTACTCCGGAAAGTAATTTTATCAATGTAGGGGAACGGACCAACGTGGCCGGGTCCCGGAAATTCCTGAGGCTTATCAAGGAAGAGAATTACGAAGAAGCCCTGGAAATTGCTCGCCACCAGGTAGAAGGAGGGGCTCAGATCATTGATATCAACATGGACGATGGCCTTATTGACGGTAAAGAGGCCATGGTTAAATTCCTGAATCTCATCATAGCCGAACCGGATATTGCCCGGGTCCCAATTATGATAGACAGCTCCAAATGGGAGATCATCGAGGCAGGATTACAGGTGGTGCAGGGGAAGTGCGTGGTAAATTCCATCAGCTTAAAGGAAGGTGAGGAAGAATTTATCCGTCAGGCCAAACTCATTCGTCGTTATGGGGCGGCCGTAATTGTGATGGCATTTGATGAAGTGGGGCAGGCCGATACCTATGAAAGGCGGATTGAAATTGCGGAACGTTCGTATAATATCCTGGTCGACCAGGTTAAGTTTCCTCCCGAGGATATCATTTTTGACCTCAATATTTTTCCCGTAGCTACGGGTATGGAAGAGCACAAACGCAATGCCATCGACTTTATAGAGGGAACCCGATGGGTGAGGGAAAACCTGCCTTACTGTAGTGTGAGCGGGGGCGTGAGTAACGTATCTTTTAGCTTTAGAGGGAACAACCCGGTTCGCGAAGCTATGCATTCGGTCTTTCTCTATCACGCCATTCGGGCAGGAATGAATATGGGGATTGTAAACCCGGCCCTGCTTGAAGTTTACGATGATATTCCCAAAGACCTGCTGGAGTACGTAGAAGACGTAATCCTCAACAGAAGGGACGATGCCACGGAACGGCTTTTGGACTTTGCCGAGACCGTAGTGGGTAAGGCCAAAGAGTCTAAGGCTGATCTTTCCTGGAGGCAGGAGCCCTTACAGGAGCGTATTACCAGGGCCCTGGTAAAAGGAATAGATCAATACATAGAAGAGGATGTAGAAGAGGCCAGATTGGCGTCTTCCAAACCCATTGAGGTTATAGAAGGTCATCTGATGACAGGCATGAACGTTGTTGGAGACCTTTTCGGGAGCGGTAAGATGTTCCTGCCACAGGTAGTGAAATCGGCTCGAGTGATGAAGAAGGCCGTGGCCCACCTTACTCCATTTATTGAGGCTTCCAAGGCAGAGGGTACGGCAGGAGCCGCAGGGAAGATACTGATGGCCACAGTAAAAGGCGATGTTCACGATATAGGCAAGAATATCGTTAGTGTGGTGCTGGCCTGTAACAATTACGAGATCGTAGACCTTGGGGTGATGGTACCTCCTGAGAAGATCATTCAGGCCGCTCGTGAGGAGCAGGTAGACATTATAGGACTAAGTGGCCTGATAACTCCTTCCCTGGACGAAATGGTCTTTCTGGCCAAGGAAATGCAACGCCAGAAATTTCAAGTGCCATTGCTGATCGGCGGAGCTACTACCAGCAAAGCCCACACAGCGGTAAAAATAGATCCGCAATACCATTCGGCGGTTGTTCATGTGAACGACGCCAGCCGGGCGGTTACCGTAGTAGGAGACTTATTGCATAAAGAAACCTCGGGAGATTACAAAAAGTCTATCAAGGTAGATTACGAGGCATTCAGGGACAAATTCCTTCAAAGGGGTAAACAAAAAGAATACCTGGACCTTTCTACTGCCCGCGCCAACCGATTTCAGATAGATTGGCCGGCTTTTGATCCTGTGAAACCCTCAGAACCAGGGATTCAGTTGATCCCCGACCTTGATCTGGGACTTCTGGAGGATTATATTGACTGGACACCCTTTTTCCGAAGTTGGGATCTACACGGAAAATTCCCCCAGATCCTGGAAGACCAACTTGTAGGTGAACAAGCCACCGAACTCTACGAAGATGCTCAAAAAATGCTGAAGGAGGTAATAGCTAAAAAGCAACTTAAGGCCAAGGCCGTCTTTGGGCTTTTCCCTGCGAATTCTGTAGATGGGGATGATATAGAAGTCCAGGTAGATGGTAACAGCCACATATTCAGGACCCTGCGCCAGCAGCTGAAGAAAAAGGCCGGGGTTCCGAATTTTGCGCTTTCGGATTTTATAGCCCCGAAAGAATCCGGTTTGCAGGATTATATGGGTTGCTTCTGCGTTACTGCAGGTTTTGGAACACGGGAATTAGCAGAAGCCTATGAAAAGCAGCTGGACGATTACAGCTCTATCATGATAAAGGCACTGGCAGACCGGCTGGCTGAGGCATTCGCGGAATACCTGCACAAACAGATCAGGGTGAAGCATTGGGGTTATGCCGGAACAGAGAAGCTGACGAATGAGCAACTGATCAAAGAGGAATACAAGGGGATCCGGCCGGCTCCGGGATACCCCGCCTGCCCGGATCATTTGGAAAAGCTGACCATTTGGGAGATCCTGCGGGTAGAAGAACAAATTGGGGTGAAACTGACAGAAAGCCTGGCCATGTGGCCGGCAGCCAGTGTAAGTGGCTACTATTTTGGGAACCCGGAAGCCAGGTATTTCGGTCTTGGAAAGATCACGGAAGAGCAAGTGGCTGATTATGCCAGCAGAAAAGGAATAGCCGAAGACGAAGCAAAAAAATGGCTGGCACCCAATATAGTGGATAATTGATCGTTAGGTGGGTGCATATAAAACATAACAAAAGGCCGCGTAAGGGATAGAAGCGACATCCCCTGAAGTAAATTTCATTACTTCAGGGATAAAGCGGATAGCCCGTCCCTGAACGAACGAAGCGAGCTTCAGGGGACGCCCAAATAATAAAAAGAGAATTTAAAATACCAAATGAAGGTTACGGACCATATTAAAAATGCCAAAGGAGAAACACTTTTTTCCTTTGAGATCATACCTCCGGTAAAGGGGAAAAGCATTCAGGAATTATACGACAACATTGAACCGCTGATGGAGTTTAATCCTCCCTTTATAGACGTTACCACCTCCAGGGAAGAGTACGTTTATATAGACCGCGGCGGACTGCTGGACAAGAAACTAACGCGTATGAGGCCGGGAACCGTAGGGATCTGCGCATCCATTAAGCATAAATACGATGTGGACACCATCCCACACGTGCTTTGTGGCGGTTTTACCAAGGAGGAAACTGAATACCTGCTGGTTGATTGTCATTACCTGGGGATAGACAATATTATGGCCCTGAGAGGAGATGCCATGAGGGAAGAGCAGTATTTTGAACCTACAAAGGGCGGACATGCCTATGCTTCGGACCTTATCTGCCAGATCCGAAACCTGAATAACGGTCAGTACCTGCACGAAGTTATTGAAACAGACAACTGTTCGGATTTCTGCATCGGGGTGGCCGGCTACCCGGAAAAGCACATGGAAGCTCCCTCCCTTAAAACAGACCTCAAATGGTTAAAGCACAAGATAGACCTGGGCGCAGATTATGTGGTTACCCAGATGTTTTTTGATAACCAGAAGTATTTCGCTTTTGTAGAGGCCGCCAGGGAAATGGGGATCAACGTACCCATAATTCCGGGAATAAAACCCATTGCTGTAAAAAGGCATATGCAACTGCTACCCCAAGTTTTCAGGACCGACCTTCCGGAAGCGTTGATTGAAGCCGTAGAGGCTTGCAAGGACAATAAGGAGGTGCGGCAGGTAGGAATAGAGTGGGCCATTGCGCAATCCAAAGAGCTCAAAGAAGCTGGTGTACCGGTACTTCATTACTATTCCATGGGCAAGTCGGATAACATCAAGAAAATAGCAAAAGCCGTATTTTAATAGGCCGTTTGCCGATTACTGACTACCTTTCACTTACAACTTTTAGCTACTTTTGCCCCCAATGAAGCTAAGAATCCATATGGCCTGCTGGCTTTTTAGCCTTTGCGGTTTTGCGCAACAAGCGGAAAAGCTAAGTACATACACCCTGGACACCAGCCCGTTCTACGGCTCAATTCTGCTTCACAATACGGATATTTCGCATTTGATCTCGGCCCATCCGGCGGGTTTTATACTGTCTTTTAACAAGAAGACTTTTGGAGAGGAATCCTGGCAGCAATCCTATAACTATCCGGACAGCGGTTTCTCATTTATTTACCAGGGGATGAACAATCCAACCCTGGGAGAGAATTTTGGGCTCTACGCTCACTATAATTTCTATTTTTTCAAGAGGAATCTGCAATTTCGAATAGGCCAGGGAATTGCATACAACACCAACCCTTATGATAAGAACGAAAACTTCCGTAATAACGCTTATGGTTCCCACTTGCTGAGTACCACCTTTCTAATGCTAAACTATCATAAGGAGAAGCTTTTTCGCAATCTGGGGGTAAAGGCCGGGATCTCCCTGGTGCATTATTCCAACGCCAATTTTAGAGCGCCCAATACCTCAACGAATACGTTTGCTTTTAATGCGGGTATCGTCTATTCCCTGGAGGAAGACTGGGATAAGGGCTACCTGGTACAGGACAAGCCGGAAAAGATCACCGAAAGGATAAAATACAATATCGCATTCCGGACAGGACTGAACGAAAGTGATGTGATCAATTCAGGACAATTCCCCTTTTACATCATTTCCGCTTATGCGGATAAGCGTCTGGGAAGAAAGAGTGCCTTGCAAATTGGAACGGATATTTTCTTTTCAAATTTCCTGAAAGAACTCATTCGGTTTCAAGCCATTTCCTTTCCGGAAATGAATGTAGATGCAGATACTGATTTTAAAAGGGTTGGGCTGTTTCTTGGACACGAATTGTTCATCAATAAAATGAGTGTGGTAACCCAACTCGGATACTATGTGTATTACCCCTTTGATTTTGAAGGGCGTATGTATAACAGGATTGGACTTAAACGTTATTTCGGTGACCGTTGGTTCGGGGCTGTTACCCTGAAATCACACGCAGCCAAGGCTGAAGCCGTAGAGTTTGGCGTGGGGGTGAGACTGTAGTTCAGTTGGCAGTTGGCAGTGGGCAGTGAACAGTCCTCCTTCGCTAAAGCTTCGGAGGATACTATAAGTTGGCAGTTGGCAGCGGGCAGTTGGCAGTTCGAAATGTCAGGTCGAGCGTCCGCCCGCGCCTGTACGGACGGGGAGTCGAGACCTAGTTAGTTCAGTGAACAGTCAACAGTGAACAGTAAACAAATAAACCAATAAAGGAATTGACAAATAAACGAATAAAACACCTATGAAATCCGTAATAAGGAATTTGGGACATACAACCGGCAGGCAGTTTGCCCTGGCTGCGTTATTGATCGCCTTAAATGCCTGTAACGGAGACAATGTTCCGGATTGCTTTCAGAATGCCGGAGATATTGTTCGGGAAGAAGTGACCGTAGGTACTTTTGACAAGATCACCGTCTTTGAAAAGGTGCGCCTGGTCTTGAAGCAGGACAATGAGCAAAAAGTAGAGATTGAGACCGGAGAGTTTCTAAGGGATGAAGTCAGCGCGGAGGTGGAGGATGGAAGGCTTATACTGCGAAATGCCAACAATTGCAACTTGTTCCGGGATTACGGTCTTACTACAGTCTATGTCTCCGCACCGAATATTACGGAGATCCGCAGCAGTACAGGACTGCCCGTTGAGAGTGAAGGTATTTTGGGATATAACTCCCTGGACCTGATCTCCGAAAGTTTTAGCAATCCAGAGACTGAAACCACGGATGGCTCCTTTGAGCTGGATGTGAATACAGATGAGTTGGCCATAGAAGTAAACGGCATAAACTTTTTTCAATTAAGAGGAAATGTTTCAGATTTCTCCGTTTTTATCGCGGCCGGGGATTCGAGAGTAGAGGCGCAACAATTGACGGCACAGAATGTCCGGATAAATCACAGAGGGAGTAATGATATCCTTGTGAACCCACAGGAATCTTTAACCGGAGTGATACGAGGCACAGGAGATGTGATCAGTATAAACAGGCCGGACTCGGTTGATGTGGAAGTGCTGTTTAGAGGAAGACTGATTTTCAGTGAACAGTAGACAGTGAACAGTCCTCCTTCGCTAAAGCTTCGGAGGATTAAATCTGTTTATAGTTGGAACAGGAACAATTACGATTTTACAGTTTTACAATTTTACAATTCAACACATAAACGAATCAGCATCCTTTGAACCCAATAGTCTCATACCTTAAAAATCTTCTGGCGTTCAGAAGAGTAATCGGAGATCATCAGAAACTGCGCGGACTCACCAGGGCGGATGCTTTGCTAAGTGACCTGACCAGCCAGGGAGTCGTTCCCGGGATTTCAGTGACGGTCCTCAAACAGGGGAAGTTGTTAATACAGCAAGGTTATGGTTATGCAGATCTGGACAAAAAGGTGGATGTAGATCCAAAAACCACTATTTTCAGGGCGGCCAGTGTGTCTAAGCCTATTGCGGCAACAGCCCTTGCCAAAATGGTGGCCGAAGGCACTATTTCCCTGGACGATTCCGTTTATGATCACCTGCCTTATTTTCCAAAGAAACAAGCTGATATAAGCTTGCGGCAACTGGCGGGCCATACTGCCGGGATACGGGGATACAAGGGAAAGGAATACGCCCTGAACAGGCCCTACTCCATAAAGGACAGCCTGGAAATTTTCCAGGATGACGAGCTGTTGTTTGATCCTGGTACCGGCTACCATTACAACAGTTATGACTGGGTTTTGGTTTCTCTGGCCATGCAGGAGGCCTGTGGGCTGCCCTTTGCGGATTATGTAGAGGAGAAGGTGCTAAAACCTCTGGGGATGCAGAACACTTTTCCGGAACATTCAATAAAGGATCTTCCTAATGTAGATTCCGAAAGCAATGAATACTCAAGATCTGACCGTATCGCCACTTTCTATTCCAGAAACCTCAGTGGTTTCCGACGAGCCGTAACTGTAAACAACGCCTACAAACTGGCCGGAGGGGGTTATCTATCAACCTCTGAAGACATTGCCAGATTGGGTCAGGCCTATCTTGAAGGAAAGATCTCTTCTAAAGAAGTGCTATCAGACTTTCTTAGTTCACAAAAAGTCAAAGGGCAGCCGACTTATTATGGATTGGGGTGGCAGGTAAGCGAAGACAAGAAGGGAAGGCCTTATTACGGCCATGTTGGCAACGGAGTTGGGGGCTATAGCAATTTCTTTATATATCCGGAGCAACAACTCGTTGTAGCCATTTTGATCAATTGTACGAATCCCAATGTGCAGGATACCCTGGATGAGGTGGTGGAGGCTTTGCATGTGTAACGGTGTTGATTCGGAACACTGAGCTAATTCGGAAGTGTAAGCTTAAGTTTAAGTTCAATTGAAAGGTTTTGAGTTTTAAGTGTTGCATTTAAACTTTGAAGAGTCCTTGCTTTGCGCTATACGTTTTATGTCTACTGCTTGCTGCCAACTGCCCACTGTATTCATCCTCCGAAGCTTTAGCGAAGGAGGACTGTTCACTGCCCTAACTAGGTCTCGACTGCCCGTCCGAACGCCTTGGCCGGGTGGACGCTCGACCTGACATTTCGAACTGCCAACTGCCTACCGGCTACTGCTTACTGAAAACCGGGGTTCCAAACCCCACCCCGATTTCAAGTTATTGGTTCTTACTGCATTTTAAAAGCAGAGAGGCAATTTGAAGATTTGAAGAAATGTGAAACTGTAAAATTGAGGAATTGTGGAATTAGACTATTGGATTGTTAGATTTTTTAAACTGTTGGATGTTAAGACGAATTCTTGAATGCTTTGCCAAGTACGTTTAAGAGCAAATCGGTACATCTAATATCGTACATCTAATATCGTACATCTAATATCGTACATCTAATATCGTACATCTAATATCGTACATCTAATATCGTACATCTAATACCGTACTTCATATATCGGTCTTACGCTTTGCGCTATACGCTGAGTACTGACCATCAACTATCAACTACCTACTACCAACTGGAATCATTTTTCCATAAACAAAGAAGGTTCAGTGACCTTTATGTCGCTGGGGTTGTTAAGAAAGTAATCCGCGATGGCCTTGTATAAAAGGCAATGATCTTCTACACCTTCCCAGTTCCAAAGTGCAGTGATCTCATCCTCCGGACTGTGTATCTTCCCAAAGGGGATCGGTTCGGCGGTTTTACCGCCTTTTAATTGGTCTCCCGTCCAGAGTGTCAGTGCCGGGACACTTCGTTGAAGGAAGGAGGCAGTGTCAAAACTGGTGTTCAATTGGTCTTCCCAACCCGGACTTTTGTAGACCCACCCCAGAGGCTTTGCAATAGCTTCTATTTGGTCTACATAATCTACACCGCGTTTGGGAAAAACGAAGTAGTCTTCCCGCACTCCGCTTACATTGAAACCATCAATGTTCAGGCATATTATGATATCTTCAATGGGAAATACCGGGTTTTCCACATAAAATTTACTTCCGTATGCGCCGAATTCCTCTGCCGCCGTCGCAACAAAAACCAGATGGCATTCCGGGGCTTCCTGCTCAGCGAACAGCCTGGCTATTTCAATTAGTGCAGCTACTCCGATGGCGTTGTCAAGGGCCCCGTTATAGATGGAATCGTTTTGCTCCTCCTTTTTTATCACGCCATATGCATCATAATGAGCGGTAAATACTATGGACTTTTTAGTTGTGGCCGCCCCTTTGATAACCCCTACAATATTGGCCTCTGGCTGCTGCTGTTCCGGAAATGGGAATTCCTGGTAATACGATTTCTCTAAACCGGGTTCCAAGCCTATTTCTTTGAATTGAGTTGCAATGTATTTTGCCGCAAGCCGAATACCTTCGCTACCTGTTCCTCTCCCTTTTAACTCGTCTGAAGCAAGGTAGGTGGCATGGGCCTGAAATTTCTCTCTCAACTGGGCACCGCCTGCAAGAGGTAGCACAATGGCTATGCAAATCAGGGCTTTTTTCGCTATAGAAGTCATATAAAAAAGGTGTTTTTATAATGACCACGATTATTGAAAAAAGTTACATTGCCGGTGAGCTTACTTAACTGCCAGATAAGTTCCGGTTTCCACTTAGTTTTTCTAAATTTAGGAAAGAAGACCAGTATCGGTTGCTAATTTAATTTGTCCGCCGCCCCTTAAGTGAAAGGGCCAGTGTTAATAAATGGATCTGATTGTTCATCATAATATCTCTGACCTCTACCGGTCCCTAAACCTGCCATTGGAGCAGGAATTAGATTTTACCATCCATTTTCTTCCTGATCTGCATCAGAAACTACCGTTTAAGTCACCGGTTTTTAGGGCAGATTACTTTTCATTCGTATTTGTTAAGGATGGTAAGGGATCTTATACCATAGACGATAATACCTATCCTTTTGAATCGCGGACCGTATATTTTACAAATCCCGGGCACATTAAGGCTTTTGAAATTATTCAATCCAGAGACGCCTATATTATAACCCTTACGGAAACTTTCCTGATGGAAAATGTTCACCCTGAGATCTTCAAGGAGTTCCCCTTTCTGCTCGCGGAGACCGTTCCGCCCAAAACCCTGGACCAGGAGGTATACTCGGAGTTCGAACTCCTTTATACCCAGATATTCAAAGAGTTTCGGAATCCGGGTAAATATCAAAAAAAAGTTTTGGGAAATCTATTCGTGGTTCTGTTACTCAAGATCAAAGCTTATTTCTGGCAAGATTACAATCCGATAGAGGAGGGCGATAGAAACTCTCAGATCGTCAAATCCTTCAAACGTCTTTTGGAACAACAGTTTAATGGTTTGCTTAATACGGGATTTGAATACACCCATACGGTACAGGATTATGCCAATGAGCTTAATTTGCATCCTAACTATCTGAATACCGTCATAAAATCAAAAACTGGAAAATCCGCCCATCAATGGATAGCTGAAAGATTGATTTCAGGGGCTAAATCCCTTTTGAAAAATACCTCATTAACTGTGAAGGAGATCAGTATTCGATTTGGCTATAGTGAACCTAATCATTTCAGCAGGTTTTTTAAAAATTACAGCGGTCAAACACCCTCTACTTATCGAAAAAACAGCTAGTAACATCTTCTGCTTTGAAATTGGTACTTCTTCCTATAATATGGGTAGGTAGTTCCTGCTCATATAGTCCGTGATTTGCAATGTAATTATGAATTTAAAAAGAAGAATCATGTCAAAGAAGATTTTTATTACAGGGGCCAGTGGTGGATTTGGCGCCCTTACGACCAAGAGTTTATTAGCGCAAGGCCATCAAGTGGTAGGAACAATGCGCAGTACCAGCGGTAAAAACGCAGAAGTTGCTTCAGAACTAAAGGCAGCAGGCGCTGTCCTGGTGGAGATGGATATAACAGAGGAGAATGAGGTAAACCGTGCTGTGGAAGAGGCCATTGAGTCGCTGGGAGGCCTGGATGTACTCATTAACAATGCTGGTGTAGGAGTACTTGGGATGCAGGAGCACTTTACTCCGGAGGACATGCAGTACATTTTTGATGTCAACATCTTTGGAACGCAACGCGTAATGCGTGCGGCATTGCCTTATTTACGCGGCCAGGGGCATGGACTGGTACTGTTTACCTCTAGCTTATTGGGCAGGATAACCTTACCCTTCTATGGAATTTACAATGCCTCAAAATGGGCTTTGGAAGCTATTGCAGAGAACTATCGTACCGAATTGTCCCAGTTTGGGATTGAGTGTTGTATCGTAGAACCAGGAGGTTACCCCACTACTTTTATGGATAACCTCAAAAAACCAAGCGATTCCAGCAGAGTTGAAGCGTATGGGGAATTTATGAATGCTCCCGGCCTGATGTTCGAGAACTTTGAAAAAGCCCTGGAAAGTAACCCTGAACAGAGACCCCAAAAGGTTGCCGATGCCATTGTTGAGTTGGTTGACATTCCGAGTGGAGAAAAACCTATGCGTACAGTAGTGGATCATATGGGGATGGGAACTCACGTGGTTGCCTACAATACACAGTTGGATCAGATGACCCATGGTATTTACAGCGCATTTGGAATTGAAGGTATGCTAAAAGTAAAAAGTTAACCTTATGGAGAAGTCAGCTATGAGCCGTAGGGTAGCCATTAAAAATACCGGCAAAGCTGCCGCCGTTTTTGGGGCGGGCCTGGTTCCGGGAGTGTCATTAAAGCAGAACTCGGCGGTGTTTTCGGAAAATGAACTGAAAGGGAAAGTGGCCATTGTAACAGGCGCCAGAAACAACCTTGGAAGGGGTTACGCTGTAGCCTTTGGAGCAGCTGGCGCCAATGTAGTGGTGCATCATCATAAACCGGATAGCCGGGATCAGGCGGAGGAAACTGCTTCTTTGGTGGAAAAAGCTGGTGGTAAGGCGGCAATTGCAGTCGGCGACCTCGGGCAGCTTTCCAATATTGAAAAGTTATTCGATACGGCTATTGATCAATTTGGCCGGGTAGATATACTCGTTAACAATGCGGGCCAGATCGTTAAGAAGCCCCTCTCTGAGGTGACCGAAGAGGAATATGATCGCCTGGCAAATATCAATTCCAAGGGTACTTTTTTCTGTATGCGAGAAGCATCCAGAAGACTGGCGGACAATGGTAGGATCATAAATATTGGTACCACTCTTTTTGGTAAACTTACACCTAATTACTCGGCATATGCTGGCACCAAGGCGGGAATGGAAGAGTATGCCAGAGCCCTGGCCAGGGAAGTAGGTGGTAGGGGAATCACGGTAAATGTAGTATGCCCGGGCCCTATTGATACCCCATTTTTCCATAGCCAGGAACCACCCGGTGCTGCGGCATATGTGGCTAAGTTTTCGGTTGCCCAAAGAATTGGAGAGATCTCGGATGTAGTGCCTCTGGTCTCATTTTTGGCTTCCGAAAGGTCGCAATGGCTTACAGGGCAGACCTTTTGGGTAAACGGTGGTTACTACAGCAGGTAGGCTTTTAGTTACTTCGGGTTCAGTTTCAGGACAAGCGGGTATGCTGGTAACAATCTTTGCAAACCCCACTGATCACACAGTTTAGGCTGGTCACCTGATACCCGGCCGGGACCGAAAAGTTTACCGGCTCCTCCAGGCATTCTATGGATTGACAAGAAAGGCAGCGAAAATGAAAATGATTGTCCCGGTGTTTCTTTTCGCTGCAATTCAAACATAAGGCAAAATACTGCTTCCCGTCCTCAGCCACGATTTTGTGTACCAGCCCGTCTTCACAAAACCTGTTGAGGATGCGGTAAATGGTAGCCCGGTTGATCTCTATATTAATTTCAGACTCAATACCTTCCTGACTCATTGCCCTGCCGCTGTCCTTAAGAATCTTCAATACGGCCTCCTTTGTCGGGGTTTTTCTTCTTTGCATAATTTATTAATGCGACTATGTTGCAATAATAAAAACTATGTTTAAATTTGTCAAGAAAAAAACGAAAAAACCCGCCTTCATAGGAAATTAGCTTAAAGCTACCTTCTTCATAGCCAGGCTGGAGCGCATCTAAATCCGAAGAATGAACACACCAAACACTTTTGAAGTAATAATCATTGGGGGAAGTTATGCCGGGCTTTCTGCCGCTATGGCCCTGGGTAGGTCCCTTCGCAAAACACTGGTAATTGATAGCGGTAAGCCCTGTAACCGACAAACCCCGCATTCCCATAATTTTCTAACCCAGGATGGCCAAAAACCCTCCGATATTGCCCGTCTGGCAAGGAAGCAGGTGGAAGCTTACGATAGTGTAAGTTTCCTGAATGAACTTGCTACGGATGGGAAAAAGACGACTTATGGTTTTGAGATCCGCACGGAATCCGGGAAGGCTTTCCAGGCTAAAAAACTGATTTTTGCCACAGGCATCAAAGATATCATGCCGGATATCAAAGGGTTTGCTGAGTGTTGGGGGATCTCTGTTATCCACTGTCCTTACTGTCACGGTTACGAGTTCCGTAGCCGGAAGACCGCCATAATGGCTAATGGAGACCGCGCCTTTCATCTGGCTTCCATGGTAAATAATCTAACCGAAGACATTACTATTCTTACGATGGGCAGGGCTGAGTTCAGTCCGGAACAATTGCAAAAACTCGAGAAGAACAGCGTTCGTATCGTGGAGGAAAAGCTTTCTGAAATTGAGCATGAGCATGGCCACTTAAGCGCGTTGCACTTCAAGGGAGGAAAAATGCAGCATTTTGACGCTCTTTATGCCAGTATCCCATTCGAACAGCATACGGATCTACCCGGCAAACTTGGATGTGAGCTGACTGAAGACGGTTATATTAAAATTGATGACTTTCAAAATACCAGTGCGGAAGGTATTTTTGCTTGTGGTGATAATACTAGCTATTTTCGTTCTGTAGCACAGGCGGTGTCCACAGGTAATGCAACAGGTGCTTATGTGAACAGGGAACTAACAGAAGAGCAGTTTTGACCCATAGGAAAACAGCATTGAAATTGTTCGGTAATCTCCTGTAATTAAGAGAAAATGCACAATGAGATTTCTTGGATTAATAGGGATTTTGATATTTACACTTGGCTGCCAGATGAAAAACGGTACTAAAGAAGAACGAAAGAAAGTTATTGAACACTATATCCTTGCATACAATGCCTTCGATGTTAAGGGTATGACAAGGGACCTGGACGATGATATTGTTTTTGAAAATATTAGCCAGGGTGAGGTGGATCTCCGCACAGAAGGCGTGGATGCATTTACCGAGCAAGCTGAAGCTGCGACGCAATACTTTAGCAGTAGGGAGCAAAGCATTGATAGCTGGGATTTTGAAGGGGAAAAAGTAGTTGTGCGTATCGTTTATGAAGCCGTTTTGGCCGTGGATCTCCCAAATGGAATGAAAGTGGGTGACACCTTAAAGCTAGAGGGTAGTTCAGAGTTTGAGTTCAGGGACAAAAAAATTATCACCATCCGGGATAGAAGCTAAACCGGGTCTGTTTCCCAGGGATTACCTATTTTTGAGGGCCTGAATAAAACAGTTTCCCCATGATTTACAGGATCTTCATTGCTTTCATTTTCATCAGTACCTTTGGCTTTTCTCAGGAAGCTTCCATCCCCTGGGAGTCGGATTACCAGATCCAACTAGAAGATTTTAAGGCTTCTACCACGCAGATAAATAAAGACCTTTCCAATATTTCGGTTCACTCCGGGGTAATGATAGATTTTGGCTTCCAAATGTCTAATGTTGCCTTTATGTTCACCAAGAATTTTAATTCTAAAGTTTCCTGTAACTTTCACAGGAATGCCGCTTCGCTGATGGCCCCGGACAGTCTTAAAGCACAGCAGTTAGTAAAATTGGTCCGTTTTGACTTCGATCTTTCCGAACTCTATGCCAGAAAGATCAGAAGAGAGCTTTACGAAAACAAAAAAGCCTTCTCTGATCCGAGGTTTTTCCAACCTTATTTCGATAAACTGATCGCAGAAAGAAACGAAATTAGTTCCCGGGTTTACAGTGCCTCGGATTTTGGAAATAAGTCGGAAGTGCTTCAACAAGAACACCAGGCCATTAAAACGGAGATAGAGGCTCTGGCAGATTACTGCAAATTGTGCAAGCCTCCCAAAAAGCGCAAAAAGAAGAAGTGAAATTGGTATGAAATAAACCGGTTCTACATCAAACCTTAAAATGGATCTTTTATGCCCAATTTTACCTTTAATCAACCCGTCAGACAACTCGAAAAAAGGAAAGGGGGCTACTATTACTTCAAAATTGATAAAGACATTGTAAAGCAGTTTGAGAAGCAGCGCGCAACCCGACTCCTATGTACCCTGGACGATAGCATTTCCTACTCCTGCGGCCTGAATCATTTTGGAGACGGGAATTTCTTTATCATTCTGTCTACAGCAAATTTGAAGAAACTAGGTAAACAACTTGGAGATACCGTTTTATTTGAGATAATCGAGGACCCGAACCCCTTGCCCTTGGGTGTTGAAGTCCCCGAGGTATTAACGGTACTTTTGGCCCAGGACCCACAGGCAAAGGCTGTTTATGAGAAGTTAACAGACGGAAAAAAAAGAAGTTTAATCTATTCTATAAAGGGAATTAAGGACATAGACAAACAGGTTAAGCGGATCCTCGCTTTTTTAGAAGAGCAAGGAGCAAAGTTTCGTTAAGGACGTTTTAAGATGCTCAGGATGGCTTTCTTATAACTATCCCCAATCGGAACTTCAGTTCGCCCTATTTCGATATCCTTTGCGGTAAAAGCAGATATCTTGGTAGTGTTTACGATATAGGAGCGGTGTACACGCAGAAACTGATCCGGGAGTTTTCTTTCAAATTCACTGATCTTGTCTTTGGTAATAATGGATGTTCCTGTAGTGTGTATGCGAATGTAGTCCTTAATGCTCTCCACATGCGTGATCTCTTTGAACAATACCTTGACGTATTTCTTATTCGCGTTCACATAAATGTGATCGTTCACCGGCTCAGTTTCCTTTGGAAGTACCTTCGGATCTGGGATCCGGGCTATCTTCCGGTACTTGTTCACCGCGCGGAAAAACCGGGTAAAGCTGATGGGCTTTAGCAAATAGTCCACAATATTTAACTCATAGCTTTCCAAAGCATAGTCCCTATGAGCCGTTGTAAAGATCACAGCGGGTGGGTCCGGTAGGGATTTAATCAGATCTATTCCACTAAGTAGCGGCATCTGAATATCCAAAAAGATGAGGTCTATTTGCTGAGTTTTTAACATCTCAAAGGCGTCCAGTGGCTTCTGAAAACTACCCTTAAGCTCAAGATCTTCGATCTTTTCCAGGTGTTGTGCAATAACCTGGATAGCCAGTGGTTCATCGTCAATGATCATGCATTTTACAGGCATCAGTCTTTGCTTAAATCAATAGTTAATACCGCCAGATAGGACTCTGATTCTTCCCTGATCTCCAAATTGTGCTTGTTCGGATAATCCAGTGTCAGTTGCCTTTTTACATTGGGTAAGCCAATGGAATTTCTGCCAGGTTTGACCACTTTTTCCTCTTTTGCCTTGGGTTTAGTATTGAAAACACTAAGGCTTAGCCTCTCATTCTGAGTTTTGAGGGATATGTTGATCTCCGGCCTTCCAGACTGCCCCCCAGTACCGTGTTTGAAAGCATTCTCTATCAACGCCAGCAGGATCAGAGGAGCTATTTGGGCTTGTTCGTCTTCGAGATCATAGCTAAAATCCAGGTCTAGTTGCTCTCCGTATCGCAGTTTTTCCAGATCGATATAATTCCGGATAAGTTCAATTTCCTTGTCGATGGAAATGCGTGGTACATTACACTGATAGAGGATATAGTCCAGCATATCTGCAAGTTTCAGGACCATTACAGGAGCTGTGTCGGATTTTGTCAGAGTCAGGGCGTATAGATTGTTTAGGGTGTTGAACAGAAAATGCGGATGGATCTGGGTTTTCAGGAACTTCAGTTCATTGGTCACTTTTTCTTTGCGCAATACCTCCAGGTCGTGTTTTTCTCTAAACCTTTCCAGGATCATCTTAACAGCAAGCATTAAAAAGGCGGTAACGTAAATGGCCGGGGCGTAGACGGCCAGAAGGTAATAGGGGTCAGAAACGATCTCCATTACGGATTCCTGTTCGAAATCCGTTCGGATAAAGGGTTCTGCGATATGCACTATCCCAAGCCTGGCCAGGACAGAAAAAAAGTAGATGAAAAATAAGAAGCTTACAAAAAACAAAAGATACTTCTTCCGCAGCAATAGCTTAGGTACCTGATAGTACACCAGGGTATAGGCAGCCATCATTTGAAAAGGAAGCAGGGTCAGGTAATTGATGAATTGTTGCTTAACTCCACCCGTATTCAAAATGGCCAGAAGGGTCAGGATAAAGAATAATCCGCCCCAAAACACCAGGTGGGATAACCACCTGCGTTTTAAAATGTGATCAACAAATCCGTTATTGGAGCTCATCACTACAACATTAAAGAAAATTAACACTTCTCAAGCCCAAAATCGATAAAAAAGGTATAAGTACCCATTTATCCGGAGTTTTGGATGACCAATGCGATAAGCAGGCCAAAAAGGCTTTCCGGTTGTGGAAAACGCCGTTTCATCTACTTTACAAAAAACCACTTATTTTCCTTGCTATGTTTGGGAGTGAATATAAAATCCTAATAAAATGAAATATGTAGCTTCACTTTTGATATCACTCTTATTCTCCGTGGTCCTGAATTCCCAATCCGACAATTGCGACGACCTTCTAAGGGCTATCTGGTCTAAAGACGCCAGGGAAGTAGAACGACTTCTTCAATCCCAAAATCCAAATTGTACCTACTATGGAGAGGATCAGCCGAGGTCCCCCCTGGGTGTGGCAGCCACCGTGGGCGATCTCAATATTGCCAAACTACTTGTAAAATACGGGGCGAAAGTGTCTTTCTATGCCAAAAACGACGCGAATGCCCTGATGATCGCTGCTGAATCCGGCAACCTGGAACTCGTATCCTTTCTCATAGAGCAGGGGGCCAACGTCAATGCCCGGATTCAGAACGACGGCACACCGCTTATTGCCGCGGTAAGGGGAAAAAACATTGATGTAGTAAAACTACTTCTCAAAAAAGGTGCCGACCCGGATATTGACATGGATGGAGACGGAAGTCCTATTCTGATAGCGGCAAAAACCGACCAAATAGAGGTATTGAAGCTACTTATGAGCTACTCTGCGGATATTGATAAGGAAAGCCCGGGAGATGGAACCGGATTGATCCGTGCCGCTGCCAAAGGAAACCTGGACATGGTTATGGCTATGGTAAAACTAGGGGCGGATGTAAACAAAGCCAGCGATGGAGATGGAAACCCGCTTATTATGGCTGCGAGATCCGGACATCTTGAGGTCGTAAAATACCTGGTGGAGTCCGGTGCAGATGTAAACCGGCACGTAAGAGGAGACGAAACCCCCTTGATCCGCGCAGCCTGGAATGGGCACCTTGAAACTGTAAAATACCTCGTAGCCAAAGGAGCGGATGTTAATACCACGGTACGCGACGGTTATGGATTCAATTCCGAAAGAAGGAACGCCCTTAAAATGGCCAAAAGAGAAGACCATGATGAGGTAGTGAGATTTTTGATCAGTAAGGGGGCGAAAGAGTAAGCCTGAATTCCAAATTGTCCAAAATTATATCGCCTTGTAAACGCGATTTATTGGGTGTGATTGCCAGTCAAATTCCGGGTGAAATTCACTATTTTTAGTGCAAACAACCCGGATTATGGCAGAAAACAAGGAAAACTTTTCGCATTCGGCTACCATATTGAGCGTATCCAATATGGAAGAATCCCTCAGCTTTTACAGTGACAAACTCGGCTTCAACATCAATTTCACCTGGAGGGAACCAATAGAATACGCCGTACTTAAGCGGGGGGATGTCAATGTGCATCTCAGCCTTCAGGATCCTGAAGTGACCAACAATGGACTTCACACCAACCTCTATGTTTTCGTCTATGATGTAGACGGGCTGTACCAGGATTTTGTGAACAAAGGTGTGAACCGAATATCTAAGCCGGAGACCCACGATTACGGTATGAGGGATTTCGATGTCAGGGATCCTGACGGCCATGTCTTGTGTTTTGGAAGAGGTACGGAATAGGGGATCCATCGAATGATTGAAGGGTGAAAGCAATATTGCATACCAGATACGGACCACCGGAAGTTCTATTGCTGTCAGATCTGCCAAAACCAACTCCAGGGCCAAAAGAATTGCTGATCAGAGTACATAAGACTGCGGTTAACCGGACCGATTGCGCGATGCTGCGGGCCAAACCTTTTATTATGCGCTTTCTTACCGGACTATTCAAACCAAAAAAACCCGTATTAGGCACTGAATTTGCAGGGGAAGTGGAGTCTGTAGGTGAAGAAGTCTATAGTTTCCGTCCAGGGGATAGGGTATTTGGCTTTGACGACAGCGGCCTTGGAACCTATGCGGAATATTTTACCGTTACAGAAAACAAAGGCATCGCAAAACTGCCCGAAGCTTTAGCTTATGCACAAGTTATTGGTGGTATTGAAGGCCTTCACTATGCCTACAACTTTGTCAACAAAGTAGATTTTAAATCGGGTGAACGGGTTTTGATAAATGGAGCAACCGGAGCCATTGGCTCAGCGATGCTGCAGTTGCTTAAAGCCTATGGCGCATGGGTCACCGCTGTTGGAAACACCCGGAACCTGGAATTGCTGAGAAAGCTTGGCGCTGATGAGGTAATAGACTATCAGCAAGAGGATTTCACCAAAAGCGATAGGCAGTATGATTACGTTTTTGATGCTGTAGGAAAGAGTTCATTTTTTAAGTGCAAACGACTTTTAAAAGCAAAGGGAACCTATATCTCCTCCGAATTAGGATATATGATCCAAAACCCTGTTCTCGCCCTGCTAACCCCCTTAACAGGTGGCAAAAAGGTGCGATTTCCGATACCTTTGCAGATCGATAAAAGTATTGAGCTGGTTAAAGCGTTGATAATTGAAGGAAAATACGAAGTGGTGATCGATAAAAAGTACAGCCTTGAGGAAGTCCCTCAGGCTTTCAAATATGTAGAAACAGGTCAGAAAACTGGAAATGTTGTAATTGATGTTGTTTCGTAATCTTATAAAATCCGTGATCATGCCTTTAAATCCAAAATTAACCCTCCTTTTAACCCTGATCTTTGCTGCAGGAACATGCATGGCCCAATCCGGCACTGATAGGGATAAACAGGCAGAAGAATACAGCCAGAGGTCCTTTCCAGTGCTTAAGGAAATACTCAGTATCCCTAACGACGCCTTTTATCCTGAAGCTATCGAAAAAAACATCCAGTGGTGCGAGGTAGCTTTTCAAAAACAAGAATTCCAAACCACCCATATATCAACAAAAACCGCCCCCTTGCTACTGGCTGAACGCAAACATCCCAGGGCTGGCAAAACGGTATTGGTGTATCTGCAGATAGACGGTCAACCGGTAGACAGCACTCGCTGGTTTCAGCAGAGTCCGTACATCCCGGTTCTGAAAAGACCATCCGGGAACGGCAAATGGGAGGAGTTACCCTGGGAGCGGATTGCGGAATACGAAGATGATTGGCGCGTGTTTGCCCGATCGGCCAGCGATGCCAAAGGCCCTGTAGCCATGTTTTTGAGTGCTCTGGAGGCTATTCGAGACGAGGATCACAGTCCAAATTTCAACCTGAAAGTCATCATGGACTTCGAAGAGGAGTTAGGGTCGCCCAACCTTCCTGAAGCGGTAGAACAAAATAAGGAATTGCTGTCTGCGGACATGCTGGTTATCTTTGACGGCCCCAGACATATTTCAAATAAACCCACGCTAACCTTTGGTGCCCGCGGTATAGCCACAGCTACGCTAACTACCTACGGGCCTGTGGTTTCTCAACACAGCGGGCATTTTGGAAATTACGCGCCTAATCCTGCCTTAAGACTTGCCAAAATCCTGGCTTCAATGAAAGACGATGAAGGGCGAGTAACCCTTGAGGGATTTTACGATGGGATTTCTATAAGCCCGGAAACCGAAGCGGTGCTGCGTGCCGTACCAGACGACGAAAATGGAATCAAAGAACGGCTTCAGATAGTAAATTCAGATAAAGTCGGGAGCTATTATCAGGAAGCAATTCAATATCCCTCTCTGAACATCCGGGGGATGCAGTCCGGATGGATAGACGAAAAAGTGAGGACCATTGTACCTGCCTGGGCCAGGGCGGAAATTGATGTTCGACTGGTTCTGGAGTCGGACCCGGAAAGGCTGCTAAAGCTGATCGGAGACCACATTCGCTCCATGGGGTACTATGTGATCGACAGAGAACCCAGCAGGGAGGAAAGGCTTAGCCATGAAAAGATCGCGACCTATACCACAGAGATCTCCTATCAATCCTTTAGAACGGATTTTGATTCGGATGTTGGCCTTTGGCTTCAAAGGGCTTTGTTTAAGACCTTTGGTGAGAAACCCGTAATGATCCGTATGAGCGGAGGTTCCATCCCGATCTCCCCATTTGTGAATACCCTCGGGATTCCCGCCGTTACAGTACCCACAGTGAATCGGGACAATAACCAACACAGCCCGAATGAAAATCTGCGGTTGGGGAATTACCGGGAGGGCATCCAAACCATGATCGCCATTTTGAAAGAACCCCTGTGAGATCAAATGACGATTGATTTTAAGCAGGGAATACCCTAACTTTAGTCTGTAAAATCCGCTGAAATATGCTCAGGCATTTTTGCTTTCTTTTTCTTCTACTAACTGGAGCTTCGCTACTTGGGCAGGATGTCATAACGGGCTACGTCAGTCTTAAAGAGCCGGCCCTGTGGGAAAAGCAGGTTTACCTTTCCCGGATTGAGCTCAATGAGTTACAGCGTATTGACAAAACCAGGCTCATTGCAGTATCCCCTATAAGCCAGGATGGTTATTTTTCATTTAAACGGGAACTGCTACCAGAAAAGGAATCCGTATACCGCCTGCATATAAAAGCCATTAAGAAGGCGATCGGGCAGCTGCCTAAACACGATCAACTGATCTTACTTTCCAATAAAGACAGGCTTCATTTTGAAAAGGGAGATGCCATCTTTGACAAGTACCGCACTACCAATCTGGCCGACAGGGAATGGCAGCGTTTGCGAAGGTTTGAGCGGGAATTTTACGCCAGTGAGGATAAGGAAGAGCACCTAATATCCGGGCGAGATAAGGCTTACAGGTCTTTTGCCAAGGATTCTCTTCAGATCCTTATGGTTAAGTTGATCAGCATCCGGGAATTAGCGAACAAGCAATTGTTGAACAAGGATATTCTGGAGAACCCGACCTATTACCAGGGATTGCTTGAAGAACTCAGATCAAGCGAAATAGATCAGGCCGAGTACTACTTTTTAGAACAAAGACTATTGCTGGTTTTAGGAAACAAAACAGCCAGGAATTATGAGATCAGCATATGGGTAAATCTGCTTCTTGGTGGCCTTGTATTATTTCTATTGGGATTGATGTTAAAAGCCCGGAAAAAGCGTCAGGAGGTTTCTGTGCCGCTCAGCAGACAGGAAAGCAATGTCCGTAGCCTGATCCTGGAAGGTAAGACCAACAAGGAAATCGCGAATGAACTTTTCATAAGCGTTAATACGGTCAAAACACATATCACCAACATTTATCAGAAGCTTGATGTGAGGAGCAGAAAAGAGCTTCTGCAGAAAAAATAACATCCTCACAGCGGTGGTAAAGTTGGAATTCCATCGCCGCGCTGACAATTTAGTACCCGTACTAGTACCAATTTCAAACCAGGATCCCATTACCGGAAGGCCCTAAAGCTGTTATTTGCCAAACGTTTATGACGTACAAATTGGCAGCATTATTCTGGGTCAGCTTATGTGCGACCTTGCAGGCACAGCAAACCGTTTCCCTTGAGGGGATGGTAACAGAGGCTACGGCCAAAGTGGTATCCGTAGGTGACGCCTTGCTTTTCGATCAAAGAGAAAAGGAGCCTGTGGCTTATACCGCGGTTCTTGAAGGTCGTTTCCGCTTCAATGAGGTCCCTAAAGGTAATTACCGACTAAAGATCTCCTGCCTTGGTTTTGCCTCCTACGAACAAGAAATTACTTTGTTTGAAAACGAATACCTGAGCATTGTTCTGGAAGAAAAAGCGACCGAACTGAAAGAGGTAGAACTGGTAGCTGCCAAACCCTTATTTGGCTTTAAGAATGGGAATGTAAGTATGGATGTTACCAACCCGGTATTGTCCGCTATCCCAGATCCTTTGGAAGTACTATCAAAACTACCGGGCGTTCAACTCAGTCCTGACAGAACCTCAATCAATGTGATCGGGCGGGGTGCACCCCTGATCTATCTGGGCAACCAAAGGATCTCGGTAGAGGAACTCACTGCCATGTCTGTAAGTGACATCCAGAGTGTGGAACTGATCAATAACCCTTCTGCAAAATACGAGGCGGAAGGTAGAACAGTATTGCTGATCACCACAAAGCAGTCTACTGGCAAAGGCCTAAAACTCGGTATTGTGGAAACGGCTTCACAAAAGCGGAATTTTAATAATTATCTGAACTTTACAGCGAATAACAGCGGAGAAGATCTTACACTCAAGGGCAGCCTGGCAAGGAACGACCTTCAAACCTGGGAAAGCAATAGTTTTGAATTCCTTATTCCCGAAAGGGATATACTTACGGATTACCTGGTACTTATTCCAAGAAATGACCGCTTGCAAATAAACAGTAACCTTGGGCTTTTGTACGACTTGAATAAGGAGGATTATATCTCACTCAATCTCAATCTTCAAAGACAAACAGACCAATTTCCAATTGAAACCAGTACGCTGCTTCAGGAAGGTAATATTACAGATCGAATCCTTACAAAGACCACGAATGACAATAGCAGAGACCTTTTTAGCGGTAGTTTTAACTACAATAATAGATTGTCCAGCAATCTAACATTGTTTTCAGGGGTCCAGTACACCTGGTACGACCAAAAACTGCAAACAGCCATAAACAATAATTTGAATGATGCTGGTTTTATTCCTTCACAGAACAGGAACCAACGCTATAGCATCGAATCCAAAGCCGTACGCGTAGACCTGGAAAAAAACTTTAAGAAGGGGCTTAAGGCTGAGTTTGGAATGACCCTGAACAAAGCGGATGCAGATGCCTTTACCCGGATCTCTAATATCAATGACGGATCGGATGAGGTGGTTAATTACGACTATTCCGAAACAACTACCGCGGCCTATTTACAGTTTTCTGGCGAAGGTAAACGATTTAGTTACGGCGCAGGTATGAGAGTGGAAACCAATGAGGCGAGGGGTGAATTTACAGATGATAGCCTGCTTGCCCTGGATCGGAAGAACACCAATTTTTTCCCAAGAGTGAACACAAGTCTTGAACTGGACAGTACCAAAAGCATTCAACTCAATTACGCCAAAACGATCCGCAGGCCTAATTTTAGGAATACCAGTACCATCACGGTTTTTATTAATCCCTTTCTGGAGGGCTCCAATAACGTAAACCTTTTACCCGCGATCACGGAGGAATGGTCAGTCAATTTTCAATGGAAAGACAAAAGCTTGAGTTTGCGCTATTCAGAACAGGATAACCCGATTTATTACAGTATCCGTTATGACGAACAGGCAGACAGGGCTGTCCTTGCCCCAACAAATTTTAAAGGAGAGACCGGATTGGACATCAACCTGGGATTGCCTTTTAATCACAAAATATGGACTTCTACAAACTGGGTCTCCTTGTTATACAGAAGGATCCGGGATCCGGAAGCAGCCTTAAGTGATTCCCGGCCATACCTTTATTACTACACCAATCATCAGTTCAAAATTGCCAGGGATACTACTATTTCCGTCGGAGGCTGGGGATTGACCAAAAGAAAAGAGGGCATTTACGAAAGAAATGGGCTTTTCGTCCTGGAGGCTGCCTTTTCCAAAACATTCTTTAAGAAACTTCAATGCTCCCTGCGCTTGAGCGATATCACCAGGGGGCAAAACTACCGGGAAAGTTATAATATCGCCGGAGTTGTGGCGGAGGGGATATACTTCGGAGATGCAAGGGAGATTGCCCTTAGCCTGCAGTACAGTTTCGGAAGCAGCAAAGCGAATGAGTACAGGAACAAGGAAGTGGATGACAACCTGGACCGAATTCAGTAAATGGAGTTTGCTGATCTCTAATCCGAAGTAAGTTCCGTAAATAAACTTTCCAGGTTCTTGTTCTTTCTGCTTAGCTGCAGGGTTTTCAGCTTGTTGTCATGAGCGAAGTCGAATACTGCCGGCCTCATGTCTTTGTCCGTATCAAAGCTTATTTCATAGACAAAGCCACCCGTATTCTTCACTGTGGTGGCATTGGGTAATTTTTTAAGCAGAACTTCTTCCACCCGGTAATCGAACTCCACTTCAATAATTTGTTCTTCCTCCTGCCGAAGGTCATCCAGGTTTTTGTCGCTCACTATACTGCCTTTGTTGATGATAATAGCCCTGTCGCAAACAGCTTCTACCTCTTTCATGATATGGGTAGAGAGTAAAATGGTCTTCTCTTTGCCGATCTTACGGATTAGCCGGCGAATATCCAATAATTGGTTCGGATCCAGGCCCGTAGTAGGCTCATCGAGAATTAACACCTCCGGATCGTGCAACAGTGCCGCGGCCAGACCAACACGCTGACGGTATCCTTTGGAAAGCTGCCCGATTTTTTTGTGCGCTTCAGGACTAAGCCCGGTCTGCTCTATAACTTCGGCTATGCGCGACTTGGGAACTTTGTACACCTCTGCATTAAAGGCCAGGTATTCTTTTACGTAAAGGTCCAGGTAAAGCGGGTTATGTTCCGGCAGGTAGCCAACACTTTTCTGAACGCTTCTGGGCTCCGAGACCACGTCAAAGCTGTTCACTTTGGCTTCTCCCGAATCTGAAGCACTATAAGTGGTAAGGATCTTCATTAGGGTGGATTTCCCTGCCCCGTTAGGCCCCAGGAAACCTACAATTTCCCCCTTGCTGATCTCAAAAGAAACCTCGTTCAGTACTTTCTGGGACCCAAAGGATTTGCTAATGTTCTTTACCGATATGGACATTCACTTTTTTTGGTAAAAATAAACAATGGAAACAAGATGAGACATGGAAAAGGACAATTTTCAGGAGGATGAAACGTTCTCTCATCGATGAACTATTATCAATAATATCAGCGTTTTCAAAAAAAATCCGCAACGTAGTCCAAATTTTGCGGAAGATTCAAAAAAAGGAAGGCATATTATTTGAATTTTAAAATTAATAGCTACATTAGCCCCTGAAATAAAGGAAAATGACACGCACATATTTTTGGAACAGCTTTTACTTTTACTTCTTCTTTAAGAGGGGTACGGGACTGTTCTAGTGTGCATGAAACAATATCGCATATGAAGTCCCGTGAATTACGGGACTTTTTTTTGGGATAAACTAAGTATTAAAGGCGCATGTGGCCGGTAAAAACAACATATTGAAAAAAAAGATCGCCATACAGGGTATTAAGGGATCTAACCACCATCAGGTGGCCGAAGAGTATTTCGGGAATGGCATTGAATTGGTGGAATGCCTCTCCTTCCACGGTCTGGTAGATGAACTGATCAGCAAAAGGGCAGATCAGGGGGTTATGGCCCTGGAGAATTCTATTGCCGGTTCCATAATTCCGAATTACGCCCTGGTCTACGAGAACAATCTGCACATTATCGGAGAACATTACCTGAATATTCATCACAACCTCATGGTTCTGAACGGGCAAAGTCTGGGCGAGATCACCGAGGTGCATTCACATCCCATGGCTTTATTACAGTGTAGGGAGTATCTGAAAACTCAACCGCATATAAAGATGGTGGAAGATGTGGATACCGCGGAAACTGCCAAACGTATACAGGATAATAAGTTAAAAGGAATTGCCGCCATAGCGCCCAAGGGCGCTGCAAAACTGTACGATCTGGAAATTATCGCCCCGGAAATCCAGACTATTAAGAATAATGCTACGCGTTTCATCATTGTCAAAACCAGGAACAAGGAACTCCCACGGGAAGAGATCAACAAGGCATCGCTGAGGTTTATTACAGATCATAAAAGGGGTAGCCTGGCAACTGTACTCAATGTAATGAGTGATTGCAATTTGAACCTTACCAAAATACAATCACTACCAATCATAGAAACACCCTGGAAGTATTCCTTCTTTGTAGATGTGACCTTTGAATCTTATGATCATTTCGCCAAGGCCAAATCACTACTAGAGATCATGGCTGAAGATTTTAAGGTATTAGGAGAATATAAAAATGCGAGATTATGATCCCTGTTGCAAATCGATTACATACCGTTGAAGAGTACTACTTCTCCAGGAAGTTGAGAGAGGTAAGGGAATTGGCAGCCCAGGGCAAGCCCATTATCAATATGGGTATAGGCAGTCCGGATCTTCCGCCCTCGCCAGAGGTTATCTCCAGTTTACAGGAGGCCATGTCCGCTGTAAGTGCCCACCAGTATCAGAGCTACCAGGGTTTACCCGAACTCAGAACCGCGATTAGTGGATTTTACAATAGAATGTTTGGAGTTCAGGCAGACCCGGGTACTGAAGTGCTTCCCCTGATGGGCTCTAAAGAGGGTATTATGCATATTAGTATGGCTTTCCTGAATGAAGGGGATGAGGTGCTGATCCCGGATCCGGGATATCCTACTTATACCTCCGTTTCCAAATTAGTAGGTGCCATACCAAGAAAGTATCACCTCACAGAGGCAAACAATTGGCTGCCAGACCTGAACGGGCTGGAAAAGGAGGATCTTTCCCGGGTTAAGTTGATGTGGGTAAACTACCCGCATATGCCTACGGGAGCCAAAGCCAGTGAGGAACAATTAGCTGATTTAATTGGCTTTGCAAAGCGAAACGATATTCTGGTTATTAATGATAACCCCTATAGTTTTGTTCTCAATGACCAGCCCACCAGTCTTTTAAAGGTAGAAGGCGCCAAAGCAGTGGCTCTGGAATTGAATTCATTGAGTAAGACCTTTAATATGGCCGGATGGCGAATAGGGATGGTTCTTGGAAGCAGCGAACATATCAATGCCATACTTAAGGTAAAAAGCAATATGGATTCAGGCATGTTTTACGGCCTGCAGAAAGGCGCGATTTCGGCTCTTGGCAGCAGCGCCTCCTGGTACGCCGGGCAAGATCGTATTTACACTTCCAGACGCAGCCTTATTTTTGAGTTGGCGGACAGACTGGGTTGTACTTATGACAGTTCTGCGGCAGGGATGTTTGTATGGGCTAAACTGCCGACAGGGGCAGCGAGCTCAGAATCTTATATTGATGAGTTGCTCTATGACAAACACCTTTTTGTGGCCCCGGGTACTGTTTTTGGTAATAATGGGGAAGGTTTTATCCGTTTTTCCCTCTGTGTGAAGGAACCCAAAATAGAGGAGGCCATAAATAGAATTAATAGCTAGTATGGATGTATTTGTAATCGGTATAGGATTGATTGGAGGTTCCCTGGCAAGGGATATCCGGAGGTTTCAGGAAGATGTCAGGATTTACGGCCTGGACGACAACCCTGCCCATATGAACGAAGCCCTGCGACTGGGACTGGTGGATGAGGAAGCAAGCTATGATCAGCTTTCAGAAGCCGATGTTGTGCTGGTAAGTATCCCTGTAGATGCTTCCGTAAGGGAATTGCCAAAGATCCTGGATAAGGTAGGGGACGACACCCTGGTAATAGACGCGGGTTCTACCAAAGCATTAATCTGCAACACGCTATCAGATCATCCCAAAAGAAGGAATTTTATGGCCTGCCACCCCATAGCCGGTACGGAGTTTTCCGGCCCGACTGCAGCAATCGATGAACTGTACCAGGGGAAAACAAATATCATCTGTGAAGTAGAAAAGACCGCCTTTAAATTACAGGAAAGGGGGCTTGAGCTCTTTAAAAAGCTGGGAATGCGTATTCGGTATATGAATCCTGAGGCGCATGACAAGCACATTGCCTATGTTTCCCACCTTTCCCATATCAGTTCTTTTATGCTGGGCAAGACGGTCATAGAAAAGGAAAAGAACGAAAGGGATATTTTCGATATGGCCGGCAGTGGTTTTGAAAGTACTGTGCGCCTGGCCAAAAGCTCACCCGATATGTGGACCCCTATTTTTGAACAGAATAAGGAAAACGTATTGGAAACACTTGAGGAGTACATCCGGAACCTGGAGGAATTCAAACAGAAACTGTTGCAGGATGATTACGAGGGTATCTACGGAGAAATGAATAACACGAACAAAATAAAAGAGATCTTAAAAGGTATTGTACCACAGAACAAAAACTAGAACAAGAAATGGAGAATTCAAAAGCATTAAGGACCTGGTTAGACGATATGAATTTACCGCATCCTTTGGTCATTGCCGGGCCCTGCAGTGCTGAAACTGAGGACCAGGTATTGCAAATAGCCCATGAACTGAAAGACACCGACGTGAACTACTATCGCGCTGGCATCTGGAAGCCAAGGACCAGACCTGGTAACTTTGAAGGGGTAGGCGCCATAGGACTAAAATGGCTGCAAAAAGTAAAGGAGGAAACAGGGCTGAAGACGGCGATCGAGGTAGCCAATAAAACGCATGTAGACCTGGCCCTGGAGCACGATATAGACATGTTGTGGATCGGAGCCCGCTCTACGGTAAGCCCTTTTATAGTTCAGGATATTGCGGATGCCCTTAAGGGAACCGATAAAATAGTGCTGGTAAAGAACCCCGTAAATCCGGACCTTTCGCTTTGGCTTGGTGCGGTGGAGCGCCTGCATTCTGCAAACATTAAGAAACTGGGAGTGATCCACAGAGGCTTTTCCACCTATGAGAAGACCAAATACCGGAATATTCCGGAGTGGCAACTGGCCATAGAATTGCAGACCAGGTTCCCGGACCTTCCCCTGATCAACGACCCATCTCATATTACCGGGAAGCGCGATATGATCCTGGATGTCTCCCAGACCGCGTTAGACCTGAATTTTGACGGTCTGATGATTGAAACCCATTGCGATCCGGACAATGCCTGGAGCGATGCGGCACAACAAGTAACCCCTAAAAGATTGGTACAGATTATGGAAGATCTAAGGATAAGGAAAGAAACGGACACGGAAGCGGAATTCAAGAGCCAATTGAGCAATCTTCGGGCACAGATAGACATCATTGACAACCAACTAATTGAAACCCTGGGCAAGCGTATGAAGATCTCCGATAGCATCGGTGAGATCAAGAAGCAGCGAAACGTTGCAGTACTTCAGACCAACCGCTGGAATTCTATCCTTGGGAAGATGATCCTCGAGGGCGAATCCAGGGGACTGAGCGAAGAATTCGTGCTGCGTATGTTCAAGGCGATTCACCAGGAATCCATCAACCACCAGGAGAAGATTATCAATTCATAAGTGCATGACTTTGCCTATCTTTAGGAGCTTAAGATGGGCAGATGTGATAGCTAACATTATTACTACACCCGAAAGGCCTTTTTGGATTTTCGGGTGTGGCGTTTTATATCAGGTCAGTTCCATGCTGAGAGCGAGGTGCCGTACCTCCTGCATCACTAATACTTAAACTCAATCTATGAAAAAGACGCTTCTTCTATTGGTACTTATTGCTATTTCCAGCTTGTCCTTTGGCCAGATAACTGAAAGTCAGGCAATCGACAGTATTTTTTCCCAATGGGATAGCCCAGAGGTGCCGGGTTGTTCCCTGGGAATCATCAAAGAGGGTTCCCTGATCTATTCCAAAGGCTATGGCCTGGCAAATATGGAATACGGCATTCCCAACTCCGGCAAAACGGTATTTAGAATAGGTTCCACCTCAAAACAGTTTACCGCGGCTTGCATCGTCCTGCTCGCGGAACAGGGAAAGCTCAGTCTGGAAGACAACCTAAAGGATCTGTATCCGGATTTTCCCGATTATGCCAGCAAAATTACGATAAGACACTTACTCAATCACACCAGTGGGATTAGAGATTACCTGGCGTTGTCCTATTTAAAGGGGTTGAGAGGGGATGATTATTACGAGGATGCGGAAATTATGCAATGGCTGATCAATCAGACCGATCTGAACTTTGATCCGGGAGAGGAATACTTATACAGCAATTCCGGGTATTGGCTGTTGGGCCAGATTGTAGAAAAGGTCTCCGGGAAAAATATGGCTGATTTTGCCAGGGAGCAGATCTTTGAGCCTCTCAACATGAACAGCACCCATTTTCATAATGATCATAAGCAAATCGTCAGGAACAGGGCATTCGGATATGCTCCGACTGGCGAAGGTAGCTACAGAATAAGCATGACCACCCTAAACATGATCGGTGATGGAGGAATTTTTACCAGTATTCAGGATATCAAAAAATGGGATGATGCGTATTACAATTCAACCGTATTAAGCAAGGAATTTTGGGATATGATGACTCAACAGGGTGTTCTCAATGACGGCGAAGTAATAAGCTATGCCTCCGGCTTGGACATTGAAGAATATAAGGGTTTAAAGACCATTAGGCACGGCGGAGCGTTTGTAGGGTTCAGGGCAGAATTATTGCGCTTCCCTGATCAGCGTCTGTCCATAGCGATTTTTGCCAACAGGGCTGATGCCAGTCCATGGGAAATGGCGAACCAGGTGGCAGATGTTATGCTCAAAGACAGTTTTATGAAGGCGGCTACCAATGCCAGTGAGTCAAAAAAGAGCAATAACAAGGATACCTTCATCAAACTAAGCCTCGAAAAGCTCGGAAAATACACCGGGGACTATTGGAATGAAAGCGATGCCTACACCAGAAGGATCTACGTAAAGAATGATACCCTGAGATATTACCGCAATGCGAATAGTGAAAGTGCATTGATGCCGCTTAGTGAGAAGGAATTTAAGATGATCAACGTAAGCGCTGATGTAATTATTAGATTTGATGACAAAGAGAAACGCACAATGCAGGTTACTGTAAATGACGGAGATCCGTCGAACTTTAACGCGTATCAACCAGTAAATTATACTAATGAAGCGCTTTCCGGCTATGAGGGGAGATATTTCAGCAAAGAACTCGACATCTTCTATTCTCTTGAACTTGAGAACGATTCCCTGATCCTTTATATCAATGACAATAAAAAGTCACTCCTGAAACCCATAGTGGCAAACCTGTTCACAAATGACGATTACGGCACCTTTCAATTCACCTCCGCCCCGGATGGAAAACCAGCGGGTTTTACACTGGCCGCCGGGAGAGTAAAAAATCTAAAGTTCGAAAAGAAATAATTCTGGCTATCCCCCAACTGATCTGGCTTTACGGCCGGACTCTTGCGGTGCGGAACGGAGCATGTTTTAGGCAGAGGCTCATTTTATTGGATTTTTTGGCAAAAAAAATGCATGAAATTGTAACAAATCCGTAGCGTATGCATCTTTTAGAAAAACACTAAATCAAAAAGAAATGAAAAAAATATTTACACTCCTTTTCCTCCTTGCCGGATTTACTACTTTTTCCCAACGTATCATCGATAAAGACGTGGGCCAATTTAATGAGATAAAGGTTTTTGACCTGATCGAAGTGAATCTGATCAAGTCTGACGAGAATCGTATACTGATCAAAGGGGAAAACGTGGATGACATTCGTTTTGTCAATAAGAATGGGACGCTGAAATTACGAATGCATCTGGACAAAAGATTTATGGGTGAGGATACCTTTATTGAGGTTTACTATACCGATCTGGATATCATTGATGGCAATGAAGGGGCCAAGATCGTTTGTAATGAACTCATCGAACAGAACCGAATAGAACTGCGTACCCAGGAAGGTGCTATGATCAAAGCAGGCCTGGATGTAGAGAACTTGGATGTACGGGCGGTTACCGGAGGCATCATTGAGACTTCCGGACTGGCCACCAACCAATTCATAGTACTGAACACCGGTGGAATTTTCGAAGGCAGGGAACTCAAGACCCAGGCCAGCAGTATTAAAATATCCGCTGGGGGCGAGGCGGAACTCTATGCCTCAGAGAAGGTAGATATCAATATCAGGGCCGGAGGTGATGTTTACGTCTATGGAAATCCCTCTCAGATAAATAAGAATACCTTTGCCGGTGGCAGAATATTTATAAAGGACTTCTAAGCCCTTAAAAGGCAATAAAAAACCCCTGAATTTCAGGGGTTTTTTTGTATTCAGATCTTTATTCTATTTCTTAAAGATGTAACGGGTGATAAAAATACCCTGATTATCTCCTTTTCCGCCTGCACTTTCAACTGCACTGGTAACAAAAGCCAATTCCCATCCGTCCGCAATCATAGAGTTGATCATAGAAGTGATAAGGGCATCGTTTGCCGCGATGTTCTGAAAGCGAATTCCACCAATATTAAAGAAGTTCAATAACTTGGTTTCTTCAAAATTCTTTACCCGGATCTCTTTTCGGTTCGATTTGTTACGAGTGTTGTCGTCCTCGGTCTGCACGCTGGTGTATTCTTTGTAATCTTTGTCTTCCAAAGCATTGACGATCCTGGATCTACCCAGACCGTTAGGTACAATGGACTCCACACTGGTGATTACTTTAAACTGTTGAGCGTTAGCGTCTAAGGTTGCAGCCAGGGCAAGGAACGCGATAAAAAGGATTTTTTTCATAATGGAAATTTTAGTTGGAAATTTAAATAGTTCATTGTCTTTGGCAAATATAACGGATAGCTTAGCGGATTGTTGTTTCTTTGTGAAGAAAACAAGAAAAATTAATGCAGGGAACGGTTTACAAGTCTACCGGAAGTCAATATATCGTCAGGACAGACGATGGCCAGCAATTTACCTGCAGAATTAAGGGCAAATTCCGCATTCAGGGTATTAAAAGTACAAACCCCATTGCCGTTGGGGATGTTGTGCGTTTTGACACTGAGACCATAGGGGATGAAACCATAGGGATAATAAATGAAATTGAAGACAGGAAGAATTATATCATACGAAAATCCGTCAAACTATCGAAGCAAACCCATATTATCGCTGCCAATATAGACCAGGTATTTTTATTGATCACCCTTAATAACCCTAAGACCTATACCATCTTCATTGACCGTTTCCTGGTTACTTCTGAGGCCTACGATATTCCAGCCGTATTGTTGTTCAACAAAGTGGATACCTATGACGAAGAGGAAATGCTTGAGGCGAAATATCTTGCAGACCTTTACAGGAAGATCGGGTATACCTGTATAGGGATCTCGGCAAAGACCGGGAAAAACGTGGATCAGGTACAGCAATTGATGGAGGGAAAGACCAGTATGTTTTCCGGGCATTCGGGAGTCGGAAAATCTACGCTGATCAACTTTCTGGAGCCCCAGCTCAACCTAAAGACCGAAGAGATCTCCGAACAACACCTACAAGGGCAACATACCACCACATTTGCCGAGATGTACGACCTGAGTTTTGGTGGCAGGATCATAGATACACCAGGGATCAAGGGTTTTGGGATAGTGGATATGGACAAGGACGAGATCGGAGACTACTTCCCCGAACTGTTCCGCCTTAAGGAGGGGTGTAAATTCAATAATTGCCTTCATCTGGACGAACCAAAGTGCGCCGTTAAACAGGCCCTGGAGGAGGACGAGGTAAGCTGGAGCAGGTACCGCAGTTATCTGCAAATGATCACGAACGAAGAGGACAGCTACCGGATAGATAATTATGCGGAATCATGAGGGCTGTCATCCAGAGGGTATCAGAAGCCAGTGTAACCGTTGAGGGGAAAAGGATCTCAGAGATCGGAATGGGCCTTCTTGTACTACTGGGGATAGAGGAGGCCGATAACAACGAAGACATAAGCTGGTTATCCAGGAAAATAGTCAACCTGAGGATATTTAACGACAGCGAGGGGGTTATGAACCGTTCGCTTCTGGATATTGATGGAGAGGCCATAGTTGTGAGTCAGTTTACCCTTCACGCTTCAACAAAAAAAGGCAACCGGCCATCTTATATTAAAGCGGCGAAACCAGATATCGCCATACCGCTTTACGAAGTTTTCGTGGGTCAGATGGAGCAGGACCTGGGCAAAAAAGTAGGAACAGGGATCTTTGGGGCGGATATGAAAGTTGCTTTGCTCAATGACGGCCCCGTGACGATTTGTATAGATACCAAAAAGAAGGAATAGCACCTTTTATCGATTTTTTTGAATAATATTGTAGGAATTAACACAGCTTTGTTGCGTTGATTTTCGAACCAAACAAACTGAATGCGTCCCTTCTACATCTACCTACTGCTTTTCTGTAGCCTGATTTCTTTCGGTCAGGAAGCGGATTATCGTATTAGCGCTATAAGTCCGGAACTTCTCAAGAATGCTAATGCGGTATATCGTCTGGACGAAATGAAGATCCATCTCAATTCCAGTCGTGATATGCGCTCCACTTTTAAACAGGTCGTGACCGTCCTGAACGAATTGGGCAATAAGCATGCGAACATGAGTGTGCATTATGACAAGGAAAGGAAAGTTAAGAGTATTGAGGCATACGTGTATGACAGCAATGGAAAGGAACTGGAACGGATCAAAAGAAAGGACTTCCAGGATGTTAGCGCTGTTGACGGATTTTCACTTTATGTGGACGACCGGCGACTCTATTACAACTATACCCCGGTTCAATACCCTTATACCCTGGAATTCTCCTACGAAGTGGAAACTTCGGATACCGGATTGTTTCCTTCCTGGTACTTTTTACCGGGATATACGGCCAGTGTAGAGAAGAGTATTTATAGCGTTTCCTATGGGAATGAATCACTAAAACCCATCGTAAAAGAGCATCACCTTGAGGGAATTGAGGTAACCAGGACTGAAACTCCTGGGATTACCAGCTTTACCGCCAGAAATATCCCTGCTGTAAAAAAAGAAAGTCTAAGCCCCTCCTTTCGCAAGATCGCCCCTAAAGTGGCTATCCGCTTACCCAAATTTCATTTTAAAGGCTATGATGCAGCCATTGATAGCTGGGATGATCTTGGAGTGTGGATACATAACCATCTCCTAAAGGAACAGACAGAACTTCCGGAACATACCAAAACTGAGATCCGAGGCCTGATGAAGGGAGTTACAGACCCCCTGGAAAAGGCTAAGATTGTTTATGATTACGTTCAGGAGAACACCAGGTATATCAGCGTTCAGATCGGAATAGGCGGATTCAAGCCCATTAGCGCTATGGAGGTAGACCGCGTAAAATACGGAGATTGCAAAGGGCTGTCTAATTACGCTAAAGCCCTGCTTTCTGTAGTAGGAGTGGATGCTTATTACGTACACGTGCAGGCCGGTCCGGACAAAGTGGATTTTGAAGAGGATTTCGCGGACCTGGTGCAGGGTAATCATGCTATTCTCGCCATTCCTTATAATGATATGTATTATTGGGTAGATTGTACTTCCCAGGTACATCCTTTTGGCTTTGTGGGGGATTTTACGGACGACAGGAAGGTTCTTGTTGTGAAACCGGACGGTGGTGAGATCGTGAAAACCGTGTCCTATCTTAACAAAGAGAACCATCAACATACCAGGGCCCGCCTTAGTTTGAACGCGCAGGGCGGAATTCAGGCTGAGGTAAGTATACAGACCAGGGGAACACAGTATGACAACCACTTTAAGATCGAAGACGACACCCCGGAAGAAATCGATAAACACTACAAGGAATACTGGGGGAATATCAACAATCTGAAGCTGGAAAGCTACAGCTTCAAGAACGACCAGGACAGTGTGTTATTTGAGGAAAACGTGACGCTTATAGCTGAGAATTACGCTTCTAACAGCGGGGAGAGAATACTCTTTACTCCAAATGCCTTTAACCGCAATGATTATGTGCCAAACCGTCACAGGACCCGCAAACTTCCGTTTGAGATACAAAGGGGGTATATGGACGAGGACGAGTTTGAAATCGTTCTGCCTGAAGGCTACAGTATTGAGGCGATGCCCTCTCCGGTTAAGGTGGAGACCGAATTCGGACATTATCTCACCGAATTGATCCATGAAGAGGAGTCCGGAACCATATTGTACAAGCGTAGCCTGTTTATTAAGCAAGGGGATTACTCCAAAGAAAAATACAAGGCTTATCGCGCTTTTCGCAAGCAGGTAGCTGCCAACGACAATGCCAAGATCGTTCTCATACGTTCCAAAACATAACCACAAATCACCAAACCAATAAACAAAACACTTATGAAAAACCTATTGTTGCTCCTATGCATTTTTACCGCTTCCCTAAGCCTGGCGCAGGAAGTGAAATTCGGAAAGGTTTCCAAAGCGGAACTCTCAGAAGCCTTTTACGAAAAGGACTCCTCGGCTTCGGCTGTGGTCCTCTTCAGGAATATAAGCCACAAATTCAACTATATCCAAAATGACGGATTTCACCTGGTGACCCATGTTCATGAGCGGATCAAGATCTACAATAAGAACGGGTTTGACTATGCCACAATAAGCGAAGCGCTCTATCACGATGGTAGTACCAGGGAGGCGTTGCAAGGACTAAAGGGTTATACCTATACCCTGGAGGAAGGAGAAATTGTAAAGACCAAATTAAAGAGTTCCGAAAGCTTTACCAGTTCTGTCAATAAATATTACGACCAGGAGAAATTCACCATGCCTAATGTAAAGGAAGGCTGTGTTATTGAGTACCAATACCGTCTGGATTCACCTTTTTGGTATAGTGTGGATGAGATAGCTCTGCAACTGGATATCCCGGTAAAGTATCAGGACGTTTCCATAGCCATTCCGGAATACTTTTCTTTTAAACCGAATTTTAAGGGATACCTGGGTGTAATGCCCAAATACTCCAAGAGTAATGCCAAGATAAACTATACATCAAAAACGAGAACGGGTAACAGAATGCATGCCAGGACCAATTTTAGCAATGAAGCTATTGACTACACTCTCAATACCACTCAATTTCTGATGGAGGATGTTCCGGCACTAAAGGAAGAGCCCTATGTGAATGATATGGACAATTACCGGGCGGCGGTTAACTACGAACTGCAATATGTCCAGTTTCCAAATTCCATCAGAGAGAGTTACAGCACTACCTGGGAAAAAGTGGTCGAAAAGATCTACAAGAGTGATTATTTTGGAAAACAATTGGCTCTTTCCAAATACTTCAGGGACGATCTGGCACAGATCATGGCAAACGTTCAGGGCGATGCGGATCTGGCAGCCGCGATTTTCCATCATGTACAACAGCGTATGAGTTGGAATGGCCTCAATAGTCATTACACCTATAACGGGGTGAAAGAAGCCTATAAGGAAAAATCAGGGAATACGGCAGATATTAACCTGATGCTGGCCGCAATGCTAAGGGAGGCCGGTCTGGAAGCCAACCCTGTACTCATCAGTACCCGAGACAATGGCATACCGCTTTTCCCAACCCGGGAAGGGTTCAACTACGTGGTGGTTGCCCTTGAGTTGGGCGAGTCCATGCTCTTTCTCGACGCCTCCAACAAATACACCAAACCCAATTTGCTGCCAATAAGAGCGCTTAACTGGATGGGTAGGGTAATCAAAAAAGATGGCACACATGTTTCTGTAGGGGTACGTCCCAGATCGCTTTCCAGAGAAGGGAATATGGCCGATATACAATTAAATCTGGATGGTACCATAGAAGGTAAAATGCGTAAGTCCTATACGGAATACCGAGCCTATAACTTCCGAAACATATACAACAAGGTAAGCGAGGAAGATTACCTGGAAAAGTTTGAGAATAAGCATGGTGGGATTGAGGTGTCTGATTATACCATTAAGAACAGGAACACCATTGGGAAACCAATCACGGAAGACTTCAGCTTCTATATGGAAGATCAATTGGCCGTTACAGGAGATAAGATCTATTTTTCTCCCTTGTTCTTCCACACTATGACAGAGAATCCGTTCAAACTGGAAGACCGGAAGTTTCCTATAGACTTTGCCTATCCATGGAGGGACAATTGTATGTTTACGATCACTATACCACAGGGATATGAGGTGGATTTTCTACCTGAAAGCATAAAAATGAGCTTGCCGGAAAATGCAGGTAGTTTTGTGTACCGTCTGGCTCAAAAAGGGAATAAGATACAGGTTATGGCGGATCTCAAGATCAATGAAGCCCTGATACCTGCTGAAAGTTATGCGGTGGTGAAAGAATTGTTCAGTAAAATAGTGGAAAAAGAATCAGAAAAGGTAGTTTTGTCCAAAACGTCTGAAAATGAACATACAGAACGCTCAGCAGGCGGTAGATGATTGGATAAAGGCGCATGGCGTACGCTATTTTAATGAGCTTACCAATATGGCTCAGCTTACTGAAGAGGTAGGGGAGGTAGCCCGGATCATTGCCAGGAGGTATGGAGAGCAAAGCGAAAAGGATTCTGATAAGCGAAAAGACCTGGGTGAAGAACTTGCTGATGTGGTCTTTGTGGTCTTGTGTTTGGCCAATCAGACAGGGATAGACCTACAGAAGGCTTTTGATCATAAATTGGCCCTCAAAACCCAACGGGATCATCAGCGCCATCAAAACAACAAAAAGCTCAAATAGTACTATATTTGGGCTTTCTTTTTTAAACCCAGGTATTTTGAACTTGTATCTCTCCGGACCAGCTGAAAAGGTTTTAAAATCCGATATTGAAATTACCGGCTCGAAAAGCGAATCCAATCGCCTGTTGCTTCTCCAGGCGCTTTATCCTGATCTGAGTATCGATAATTGCTCCAATTCGGATGACGCCAGGGTGATGAAAAAGGGACTTGGGATCTCAAGCGGAGAAGTGGATATCCACCATGCCGGTACAGCCATGCGTTTTCTAACCGCATATTTTGCCTCCCAGCAAGGGAAAGAAGTAGTGCTCACCGGATCCAAACGTATGCAGGAACGTCCCATAGAGGTCCTGGTTGAAGCCCTTAAAGATCTGGGAGCAGATATCAGCTATTTGAAGACTTCAGGATGCCCTCCGATCAAGATCAAGGGAAAACGCTTGTATGGGGGTAAGGTGAGTTTGCCGGCCAATATCAGCAGTCAGTATATTTCTGCCTTACTATTGGTAGCTCCGCGCCTGGAAAGGGGATTGGAACTGGAATTGATCGGAACCATAACTTCAATACCCTATATCAAAATGACCCTTGGCCTGCTTGAACAAATTGGGGTCGGGCATTCTTTCGAAGGAAATATCATTAAGGTCGCCCCGCTTGATACCGTTTCTCCAAGAACACTGGTCGTTGAATCTGACTGGAGTTCCGCTTCCTATTTCTACAGTATCCTGGCGCTAAGTGAAGCCGGTTCCACCATCAGGCTTTCAGCTTACCGGGAACACAGTTTGCAGGGAGACAGTATACTGGCGGATCTCTACAAAGCACTTGGAGTAGACACCCAATTTCAGGAAAATAGTATAGTATTAACAAAGACTTCGAGGCCGCTGCCTTCCAAAATCGACCTGGATCTTAGCAATGCGCCTGACCTGGCGCAGACCCTGGTGGTAACTTGCTTTGGCCTTGGACTTCCCTGCCATCTTAGCGGATTACACACCCTGAAGATAAAGGAAACGGACAGGCTGGAGGCCCTGAAAAATGAGTTGGGCAAACTAGGTGCAGATATCTCTGTTACGGACAAAAGCCTTAGGCTGGAAGCCGCGACAAGCATAAATAAAGCAGTGAGCATAGCGACCTATAACGATCATAGAATGGCTATGGCCTTTGCTCCGTTGGCCCTTCGTACGGACTTGATCATCGATGATGCAGAAGTAGTCTCCAAGTCTTATCCCGACTTTTGGAAGGACCTGGACCGGCTGGCTTTTCAGATAAAGGAGGTTTAAGCTCAATTATTACCCCATTTACTTGACAACCCCTATCTCGGGATTGTATATTTGCAGCCGCAAAAATCCGGATCTGAAAGCATTAAGGCGGAAAAGTCTTTGCGCAAATGGCAAGCCACAGATCACAAATCCAAAAAGTAAACACATAGATGAAATTATCGCACTTCAATTTTGAGTTACCTAAAGATCTTCTGGCTGAGTACCCGGCTGAGAACAGAGATGAATCCAAACTAATGGTGATTCACCGGGAGACCGGTAAAATTGAACACCGTATGTTCAAAGACCTTATCGAGTATTTTGATGAAGGGGATGTTATGGTCCTGAACAACACCAAGGTGTTTCCGGCAAGGCTTTACGGTAACAAAGAAAAAACCGGAGCCAGGATTGAAGTATTCCTACTGCGCGAATTGAACGAAGAACAAAGATTGTGGGACGTACTGGTAGATCCTGCGAGGAAGATTCGTATTGGAAATAAGCTGTACTTTGGAGATGATGAGAGCCTGGTTGCTGAGGTGATAGACAATACCACTTCCAGGGGAAGAACATTGCGTTTTCTCTACGACGGGTCTTACACAGACTTTAGAAGAAAACTGAGAGAGCTTGGAGAGACGCCGCTTCCCAAGTACATTAAAAGGGACGTGGAGCCAGAGGACGAAGACCGTTACCAAACGATCTACGCGAAGCACGAAGGTGCGGTTGCCGCCCCTACCGCAGGCCTGCATTTCTCTAAACATCTTCTGAAGCGATTGGAGATCAAAGGAATTGACTTTGCCGAGCTCACCTTACACGTTGGATTGGGTACTTTCAACCCTGTGGAAGTTGAAGACCTTTCCAAACACAAAATGGACAGTGAGGAGCTGGTGATCGAAGAAAGGGCCATTGAGGTGGTAAACAATGCGAAAAGGAACAAGCGCAAGGTTTGTGCTGTAGGGACTACCGCAATGAGAGGCCTGGAAAGCGCGGTTTCTTCGGAACATATGCTGAATACTTTTGACGGGTGGACGAATAAGTTCATTTTTCCTCCCTATGACTTCAGCATAGCCAATGCCATGGTTACAAATTTTCATTTGCCGAAATCTACGCTTTTGATGATGGTTTCTGCCTTTATGGGGCACGATCTTATGAAAAGGGCTTATAAGGAGGCTATTCTGGAAGGATATCGCTTCTATTCTTATGGCGATGCTATGCTCATCCTGTAAGCGGCAAGTTGTACATAATATTGAAAATCCTGTCCACATGATCTACTAAAGTGCGGCAGGATTTTTGTCTTTAATATGGAAAAAAAGAAAAAAGACATCAGAGCGCTGAGCAAGCAACAACTCCGTGATTTTTTTGAGGATCAGGGAGAGCAGGCCTTTCGAGGAAACCAGGTTTACGAATGGCTCTGGCGTAAGTCTGCGCATTCTTTTGATTCCATGACCAATATTTCCAAGGCTACCCGGCAAATGCTGGAAGCGAATTTTGTGATCAATCACATAGAGGTTGACCAAATGCAAAGAAGCCAGGACGGCACTATAAAGAACGCGGTACGTTTACACGATGGCCTGGTGGTAGAATCCGTACTGATCCCCACGGAGACCCGGACCACCGCCTGCGTTTCCAGCCAGGTGGGTTGTAGCCTGGATTGTAAGTTCTGTGCCACAGCCCGGTTGAAGCGGATGCGAAATTTGAATCCGGATGAGATCTACGATCAGGTGGTGGCTATTGACAGGGAAAGCAGACTGTATTTTGACCGCCCCCTAAGTAATATCGTTTTTATGGGGATGGGGGAGCCGCTTATGAACTACAATAATGTCCTGAAGGCCATAGACAAAATAACCTCAAAAGAAGGACTGGGAATGTCCCCCAAAAGGATAACCGTCTCTACCTCCGGAGTCCCGAAAATGATCCGAAAACTGGCAGATGATGAGGTGAAATTCAAACTGGCCGTTTCTCTGCACTCGGCCATAGACGAGATACGTACTTCCATAATGCCTTTCAATGCTACCTTCGACCTTAAATCCCTGAGGGAAGCGCTTATCTACTGGTATCAGAAAACCAAAAGCAGGATCACCTATGAATATGTGGTTTGGGAAGGCATAAATGATAGCCAGGCTGATATTGACGCCCTGCTGGAGTTTTGCAAATTCGCGCCTTCCAAAGTGAACCTGATCGAGTACAATCCCATAGAAGAGGACGGAGACTTCCGGCAGGCGGCAGACAAAGCCATAGATCAATATGTTAGTTCTCTGGAGGCTCACGGAATTATTGTTACGGTACGAAGATCCCGCGGTAAAGATATTGATGCCGCTTGCGGACAATTGGCCAATAAATCCTAAATTAACCTCTTTATTTTCCCTAATTTTACCGGACCAGATTAACGTTTCGAAAAACTAACCTGATTGAAAGTCGCTGCTCAAATAAGAGAGCCTATAGATAAGGAGATGGAACTTTTTGAAGAAAAGTTCTACGAGTCCATGTCTTCTAAAGTTGCCCTGCTGAATAGGATCACCTATTACATTGTCAACAGGAAAGGAAAACAAATGCGTCCGATGTTTGTTTTTCTTACCGCCAAACTACTCAATAAGGGCGAAGTGAATGAGCGCACCTATAGAGGGGCCTCGGTTATTGAGCTCATCCATACCGCCAGTCTGGTGCATGACGATGTTGTGGACGACAGCAACAAAAGACGGGGATTCTTTTCCATCAACGCCTTGTGGAAAAACAAAATAGCCGTTCTGGTAGGGGATTTTTTACTGGCCAGAGGCATGCTACTTTCAGTAGACAACGGGGATTTTGACCTTTTGCGAATTATCTCAGTGGCCATGCGGGAGATCAGCGAGGGGGAATTGTTACAGATAGAAAAAGCCCGGAGGTTGGATATTACCGAGGATGTCTACTACGACATCATAAGGCAGAAGACGGCCACGCTTATCGCTGCCTGCTGTAGTATTGGGGCATGTTCCGTTAAGCCGGATTCCCCGGAGGTGGAAAAATTTCGAAAATTTGGTGAACTCTGTGGGATGGCCTTCCAAATCAAAGACGATCTATTTGATTACGGAGAAGAAAAGATAGGCAAGCCTACGGGAATTGACATCAAGGAACAAAAAATGACCCTCCCGCTTATCTACGCGCTCAACCAGGCGGACAAAAAAGAGAAAAAATGGCTCATTAACTCGGTCAAAAACCACAATAAGGACAAAAAGAGGGTAAAAGAGGTGATCACTTTCGTTAAACAAAAGGGAGGTCTTACCTATGCCGAGAAGAAAATGCACGAATTCAAGGAGTCTGCACTATCCTTATTAGATACCTACCCCCCTTCGGCCTATAAGGATTCACTTAAATTGATGGTGAATTACGTCGTAGACCGCAAGAAATAGCGATTACCTTATCGGGCTTTAGAAAAAATCCGGGGTCCGGGCAACTATTTTCAGTATTAGCTCGTCTTTTTAGTAGAGACCAAATGAAAAAAATCAATCCGTTGAAGATCATTCCGTTTTACAAGAATGAGAAAGTGCTGATCAAAAGGGCAATTTCCGGAAACCGGGAGGCCCAAAAATGGTTATACGACTCTTTTGCACCCAAAATGTTAGGTGTTTGCCGTCAGTATATCAAGGATCTTCAATTTGCTGAGGATGTTATGATAGAAGGATTCGTAAAAGTCTTTAGGCACCTGGAAGGATTTAAGCACGAAGGCAGTTTTGAGGGATGGATAAGAAGGATCATGATACGGGAATGTATTTCTCATTTGCGCAAAAGGCAATTCGTGGTCTATGACGATGAGGTCTTTGAAAAGAACCATATGGAAACAACTCCGACAGGAGAGCCTTTGGATGAGAACCATATGCAATACCTGATTGACGGCTTACCTGAGGGTTATAAGATGGTCTTTGTCCTTTATTCAGTGGAAGGGTATAAACATGCGGAAATTGCGGAAATGCTCTCTATATCTGAAAATACATCCAAGTCCCAGCTTTTCAAGGCCAGGAGGATGCTGAGGGATAAATTAAGGGCACTGGAGATGAGGGAAGCGAGAAATATATCGAACAAAGCATAGCCACCTACTGAATGACAGAGCGGCGATAAAAGTATAGTCTAAAAATTGAAGCATGGAATTGAATGAGTTGGAAAAGTTAGCCAGGGAGAAGTTAGGGTCCAGGGAGATCAGGCCGTCTGATCGGGCGTGGACTGAAGTGGCCGGACGTATAGATCATCAGAAAAAATCGCCAAAGCGCTTTAAACCATGGTATGCCGCTGCGGCCGTCCTGATCGGGTTGATTATCGGTTCAATGGTGCTGCTAAATAAGCCGGAGATGGCGGTTGGAACCGAGGAGATCGTTAATACTCCTCTGAATGAGGAGGCGCCGGCTGAAGCCAAAGCACCTCAGGATATTCCGCCAAAGACAGCTGAAACCAATCCGGTTGTACTGGCCGAAACTGAAGAGCCTTCAGAAGAGAATCAGGTCTTAACCGGGGAATTGCATGAAGAGGATGAAATTTTGGATGATAATCAGCAAATAGCAACGGTAGTGGAAACCGAAACTCCGGTTGAATTAGGAACAGATATTTCCCTGCTGGACGAGGAGGACAGCGTAATCGCATCTAAGGTAGCCGAAGTGGTTTCCCAGGTGGCCCTCCTGGAACAGAACGACGGTACAGTCAGCGATGCCGAGGTGGATTCCCTTCTGCGAAAAGCGCAGGAAGAGCTATTAAAGGAAAGGATCTTTAGGAAAGACAATAGCGTGGATGCCGTAGCCCTCTTGAATGAAGTGGAGGCGGAACTGGATCAAACCTTCAGGGACCGGATATTTGAAAAATTAAAAACAGGTTTTATAAAGGTACGCACAGCTGTTGCTGACCGTAACAACTAATCCAACACATCGGGAAAAGCATATATAATTCTTCATTAGATCGTGAAGAACAGGAGAGTTTTATTCATCAATCAGCCAACATTCCGGAACAGTTTACCGGGATGGTGGAAAATCAAAAACACCAATATGAGAACATTAAGTAGGTTCATAGTACTGATTTTGCTTACACTTCTTGCGCAAAACGCAACGGCCCAGCAAGACTATGAAAGGGAAATTGCCAGGCTTAAAGAGCAAAAGGAGCGAGTGATGCTTCAGGAAAAAGAGGCTCTTAAAAAGGAAATAGAGGAGATAAACGAACGACTGGAGGCGGGTGAGATCAGTTTGGTCAGAGCAGACAGGCTTAAGGAGGAGGCTGCAAGGAAAAGGGCTCTGAATATCGAAGATCGTCTGGCCATACTGGATAACCGGATTGCCTTGTTGGAACGCAATAAGGGGGATGTGCTAAAGGACAACCGGGATCGTTTTGACATCGATGAGGAGGATAGGCGCGCCAGAATTACCATTAATGAGAGGAGTTGGGATCCTTTTGAGTCCCGTTACAGAAGGGCTAAATACGACCGCCGCACCTATTCGGACCTGGTGGTGGCCGTGGGTCTGAATAACGCTATTATAGAAGGGCAATCCCTGGACGATACTCCCTATAAAGTGGGCGGAAGCCGCTTTTTTGAACTGGGTTGGGCCTGGAGAACAAGGGTTTTTCGAAATACCAACTTTATGCGCATCAACTACGGTTTTAGCTTTCAGTTTAACGGACTTAAGCCCAAAGACAATATGTATTTTGTTTCTGAAGGTGGGCAGACCAGCCTTCAGGATTTTGAAATCGCCGAACTGCAAAAATCCAAATTGAGGATGGATAACCTGGTTTTCCCCCTCCACCTGGAATTTGGCCCTTCCAGATTTATTGAAAGCGAAGACAAGATCAGATACTCCCTGAGAAGACAGTTCAGACTGGGCCTGGGAGGATATGCCGGGTTCAACCTGGGAACCAGGCAAAAACTAAAATACCGTCTTGATGGTGACAGGATAAAAGACAAGGTGAAGGGGGCTTTTAATACCAACGACTTTATTTACGGGCTTAGTGCCTATGTTGGGGTTGAAGGGATCTTACTCTACGCTAAATACGACCTGAATACCATCTTTAAGGATGGGGCAGCACCGGAACAACGAAATATATCACTGGGCCTTCGGTTCGATCTGTAACCAATCACTTCTTCCAGAAAGCCACTCCTTCATATCGCGGGGTGGCTTTTTATATTGTGATTGGATCACTGGAAGTTCGCGAATTCCTGTTCCATTTCTGCTGTGAATTCTTCTTTATAGTATGTTCGTTTGCAATGCGAACAGGAGGCAAATCGACTGGTTTGGACGCGAAACAGTGGGATCCAGAACAGGTGGAAATAATTCGGGACCTCGGTTGCCTGTAAACTGCCCTTTTGTTCACAGAAGGGGCAGATACTTTGTGTAAGGATTCTTGTTCTTTGCTTTCCGGGCCTTGTGCCAAAGAAAAGTATCATAGAAATAAGGGTTTCAAAACCGATCATAAATTTAAGGATTTAGGAGGAATCCACTCCGGATCTTCACTTTTTAAAACGCATTGGTTTTCTTATTTTTACCTGCTACAGAAGCTTCAATTTTGATTTCAAAGAGCACTATAGACCAAGTATATGAAACTGCCCGCCTTGAGGAGGTGATCGGGGATTTTGTGCAGTTAAAGAAATCAGGAGCGAACTTCAAGGGGCTGAGTCCGTTTACGGACGAACGCACTCCCAGTTTTATGGTTTCCCCGGTAAAACAAATATGGAAGGATTTTAGTAGTGGTAAAGGAGGTAATGTAGTGGCCTTTCTTATGGAACACGAACACTTTACCTATCCGGAAGCTATCAAGTACCTGGCTAAAAAGTACAATATTGAGGTAGAGGAGACCCAGCGTACAGATGAGCAAAAGCAGGAAGCCAATGAGCGGGAAAGCATGTACCTGGTCTCTGAATTTGCCAGAGACCATTTTCAGCATAATCTGTGGGAATCGGAATTGGGGAAGGCGATCGGCCTGTCCTATTTTAAAGAACGGGGATTTGAGGAGGAGACGATCCGGTCTTTTGGTTTGGGTTACTGCCTCGATCACTGGGATGATTTTACCAAGGCTGCACTTGAAGCAGGCTACCAATTGAATTATCTGGAGAAAACCGGGCTAACCATCATTAAGGAAGGGGCCGCTGAAGGAGAGAGTAACCGAAAGTTCGATCGCTTTAAAGGCAGGGTTATGTTCCCCATACATTCTATGAGTGGCAGGGTACTTGGCTTTGGAGGTCGTATTTTGGGAAACAACAAAAAGGCTGCAAAATATCTGAATTCCCCGGAAAGTGAGATCTATCACAAGAGCAAGGTCCTATATGGGATCTATTTTGCGAAGAAGGCCATTGCCAAAGAAGACAATTGCTTTTTGGTGGAAGGGTATACGGATGTAATCCAGTTTTATCAACGCGGGATCCAAAATGTGGTGTCGTCCAGTGGTACAGCACTTACCCCGGAGCAGATCCGCCTGATAAACCGACTTACGAAGAACATAACCGTCCTTTTTGATGGGGACGCCGCAGGGCTTAGAGCCTCTTTGCGCGGAGTGGATCTCATTCTTGAGCAGGGAATGAATGTGAAGATATGTACCTTCCCTGAAGGAGAAGATCCGGATAGTTTCGCCAAAAATAACAGCCTGGAAGAACTACAGCATTATCTACAGGAGAACTCCAAGGATTTCATCCAATTCAAAGCCTCTCTGCTGGCGGAGGAATCTGCTAATGACCCTATAAAAAGAGCGGACACCATTCGGGATATCGTCAACAGTATCTCCAAAATACCGGATACTATAAAACGGGAAGTTTATATCCAGGAGTGTGCCCAAATCATGAATATCTCTGAACAGGTCTTATTCAATACGCTGGCTCAGATCGGGCAAAAAGCATTGTCTGATGCTGGAAAAAAGGCCAGAGAAGCTCAGAAGGCCTTTGAGGTGGTGAAATCGGAACCTGTTCAGGAAAAAATAGACCTGCAGTACGAACTGGAACGAAAGATCATAGAGGTCCTCCTGCTTTACGGCAATGAAGAGGAAGAGTTTGAGGATTTGCTACTCCGCGAGAACGAGGCAGGAGACCTGGTTCTGGAGCCAGAAAGTATGGCTGCTAAGGTCTACGAAAAGATCTTCCTGGACCTGCAGGAAGATGAGATCGAACTCACCCATGAAAAATTCAGAACGATCTATTATTTATTGATCTCCAGTTTAAGTGAGAACGAGGATTTTTCCATCAATACTTTTCTAACCGATCTGGACAGGGAACTGGTAGAGGAAGTATCTTCAATTTTAATGGAGGAGGAAAGATATACCTTGCACCAATGGGAGCGAAAGGATATTTACCCAAAGGAAAAACAAGCAGGGGTTTCGCAACTCGTAAGTGAAACCATACTTACGCTGCGATGTTACCTCATTAAGAAAAGGATACACTCACTTCAGCAAAATACGGAAGGTTCCTCTGAAGACCACCGGGAGACCCTGGAAGAGATCATGAATTACCTCCAACTGAATACACTTTTAAACAAAAAACTCAACCGGGTATTGTCTTAAGCTCAAGGCAAAAGAAAAGCCCCGGCTATCTGCCAGGGCTCTGTATTTCATGTGTTTAGAACTATTTAGTACAACTCCAGGGCTTTGGCCTGCTGTAACAGGTCTACCAGGTTGTCCACATTGAGTTTTTTCATCAAACGGGCTTTATACGTACTTACCGTTTTCTCGTTCAAATTCAGTCCCAGTGCCACGTCTTTGTTTCGCTTTCCGCTGGCTAACAATTTCAATACTTCAACCTCTCTTGTAGAGAGTTTTCTAAAGAATCTTCTCGGTTTCTGTGTTCCTTCATCAAAAGCAAGGCGTTGTGCCAACTCGTTGGTGATGAACATGTTTCCCTCGCTTACCTTTCGCACAGCACTGATGATATAATCCAGGTCTGCGGTTTTAGAAAGATATCCGAAAGCTCCAGCTCTTATTGTGCTCAGCGCATAAACGTCTTCAGATTGTCCGCTGTAGATCAATACCTTAATGTCGGGAAACTCTTGTTTGATCTTTCTTAAGGTTGCAATACCGTTGATTTCTGGAATATCCATCTCCAACATTACAACGTCCGGGGTAACTTTTTCCAATTTTTCGAATAGCTCTGAAGTAGTGGAAACATCCTCAATTACTTCAAAATCCGAAGCAGAATTGAGCACCTGCTTTATTCCCATTCTCACAATTGGATGGTTGTCTGCAATTAGTACTTTGATCATTGTGGTTTTTTTTCTAGACTTTTAACGCCTAACGCGTCCAAAAATACTGACATGCAATGTAGGGTTAAATTATCTAATTTCAGAAACAAAAATGTACTTTTTTTCTTAATTAACACGAATTTTTATGACTTTATTCGACTTAAATACCTGATTTTTAGTTAAGAGGTTATTTTAGCTCTTCAGGTATCTCGCAAACTGGAATAGGAATCATCTTATGTTGGTTTGCGGTATTATATTTTTTAAATATAACAAAAACTTCCTGTTCTCTCCCGCTAAAATCTTCTGCTGTTTTTCCCAAGTCATTCATACGCATTGCCCACTCCAGTTCCGGATATGAAGCCCCTATTTGATCTTCGTCTGTCCTGTGGTCTCCCCAAAGCCCATCAGTGGGTGGAGCCTGGATAATCGCATCACTAACACCGACGAATTTTCCAACTTCATAGACCTCAGTTTTCAAGAGGTCGGCTATCGGACTGAGGTCCACCCCTCCGTCCCCGTACTTGGTGTAAAACCCAATGCCAAAATCCTCAACCTTATTTCCCGTACCGGCTACAAGGTATTTCTTCAGTGCTGCAAAATAATACAATGTGGTCATCCGCAGACGTGCCCGGGTATTGGCAAGAGACATGAAGCGTTCTTCTTCATTCTCCACAGCGGGCAATGCTGCTACCAGATTGTCGAAAACAGGAGTAAGGTTAACAGGTATCCTGTCTACATTCTTATAGTTTTCCTGTAACCAGGCGATGTGATCCGCTGCCCTGGAGACCTGATTGGCACCCTGGTGAATGGGCATTTCAACACATAGCAGTTTCAAACCGGTTTTCGCACAGAGCGTGGAGGTTACGGCAGAATCAATACCTCCGGAAACCCCGATCACAAATCCTTCCATGCCGGCCCTGGTGGCATAATCCTTAAGCCAGGTTACTATGTAGTCTGTTACTTTTTCTGTATTCATATAGCCTCTCTATTAGATTGAAAACTACTAACTTTGCCCCCGTAAAAATAAGGTGTAGGAACGTAATAATAAAATAGTGGATAAATTACTTTACCGCTACCTGACGGGCTTTTTCGGGATAGTTTTTTTAATGGTTTTTGCCGCTTGCAGGGAAGAAGATAAAACCGTGTCCGAAATTGCGGGAATTGAGATCGATCTGGAAGTACTGCGCTTTGATCAGGAGTTTTCCAGGGCTGAACCTGAGGAATTTCCAAAACTGAAAGCGAGGTATCCCTATTTGTTCCCGGGACCCGACAGCGTCTGGCTAGCCAAGATGGAAGACACCCTTCACCTACAACTGTTTCAGGAATCGGAGAAGTTGTTTGAGGATTTTGAGCAAGAAAAAGATCTGCTTAGCCAATTCTTCAAACACAGTAAGTATTACTTTCCACAGTCTACTACGCCTAAGGTGATCACCCTGATCAATAATGTAGATTATGAAGCCAGAATTATTCTGGCGGATACGCTTTTGTTAATAGGGCTTGACAATTATCTCGGAAGTGAACACGGGTTTTACCGCGGTATCGACCGCTATATCGCTGCCGGTATGGACAAGCAATACCTTACCAGTGATCTGGCCTCAGCCTTTGCTAAATCCGTAGTGAGATATCCATCGGACCGCAGTTTCCTGGCACGTATGATTTACTACGGTAAAGAACTTTACCTAAAGGACAAATTACTGCCGGGTGCCACTGAGGCGCAGCGTATAGGCTATACTCCGGAACAATTGGAGTGGGCCAGGGAAAATGAAGAGCAGATCTGGCGCTATTTTATCGAGAAGGAGCTACTTTACAGTACAGATCTCAAACTGGGCCCCCGATTTCTGGATCCGGCCCCTTTTTCCAAGTTCCGCTTAGAACTGGATAACGAATCTCCGGGCAGGCTGGGGCGCTATATGGGATGGCAGATCGTACGGGCTTTCGCGGATAAGAATGAGCTGGAGCTTAAACAAATACTCGCTTTACCAGAGGAAGAAATTTTTAAGAGAGCAAACTATAAACCAAAAAAATAGATAATGTCGGTATTACATACTTCAGAGATCGTCTTAAGGGTAGGTCTTGATGAGAACAGGGTCCCCGAAGAATTGAGCTGGTCTGCTCAGGATGGTGGAGTGACCAATGAAGAGGCCAAAGCCATGTTGCTGTCTGTCTGGGATAGCAAGAATCAAGAGTCCCTGAAAATAGATCTTTGGACCAAGGATATGCCTGTGGACGAAATGAAGGTGTTTTTTCATCAAACGTTGGTTTCGCTCACTGATACCTTTATGAAGGCTACCCAGGATGAAAAAATGACGGCCACCATGAAGGATTTTTGTGATTATTTCGCAGAAAAGCTGGAATTGGGTAAATAGCGATCTTAACCCACTGGCTGATGTTCAGGGCAGTCGATCCTATGGTCTCCGGGGCTAAGTACTTTTTCCAGGAATCTACAATAGGTGCCGTTTTCAGATCTTTCGAAAAATTTACAGGATACACACATACGGTTGACCGAGATGACCCCGTCACTCGAAAGCCTCGATATGAGGTAATATAGCTCATGGAAAAAAGCCTCTTTCCTGCTTTGGGGCATATCCTTGAGCGGGGCTTCAATAACCGAGGCAAAGTCCGAAATTTTCGAGACCAATTCAAGGCCTGTTTCGCTAAGGTGAATGCTGTAACTTCTACTGTCACCCGGGTCACGCATCCTTGTAATCAATTCTTTCTTACCCAAGAGGCGTACCGTTTCACTAATGGTAGCCTTAGCCACATTAAACTCCCGGGCAAGGTAGTTTACTTTGGATTTTTCAGGGGGATGAAAACGTACGAACAGCAGCAACTGCAATTGCAGAGGAGTTAGGCCGTATTCCTTCCCTTTTTTCCAGAGCAAAACTTTGAAAGCCTCTGAGATGCGCTCCAGTGCGACCACGATTTTGCTTTCAATATGCCGGGACTGGTGATGTGGATCAAATGTTTCCATCGGCCTAAAATAACCCTAAACAATTAGCTTACCTAACTGTTTAGGGTAAAATTAAAAATGAATAAGACTAAAGTCCGCTGACGCGGTAGGGGAGGGACAGATCGCCGGAAGCGACACTGTACACGCTATAAACCCCTAGTAAAGGCAGATCAGCGTTTGAAGTGTTTACCTGCATATATGCGGTAACCGCATCAAAACTGAAATGCTTTCTATTGTTCATACGATACTGCGGGACGACCACTTTGATGGTATTTCCGCTGGTAATAACTGGAAAACCTGGAGAATCCATATACATGGGCATTCCCGGATTGGTAGTAGGCAGCGTTACCGAGGTATCGGCCTTTTTGAATTCTATCACTGACAGGCCGCCGTTTACTCGCTCATCCTTTCTGAGTACCACCCAGTGGGGATGCCAGATTACGCCATCATCGTCATAAACCTGGTTAGCGTTTTCGTCCCAAAGCGGGGTATCGTCAAAATCCGGATGTGAAGTGAGCGCGAGGGCAACAATACCCTCAACTTTAGAAAACCCCACGTCTTCCGAAGAAAGACTGGTAGGAAAAACATAGCCTAAAACAGGGGCTCCGTCCATTTGTCCCGCCTTGGCAGGTACACTGGCGCCGGCATTACCCTTTACTTCTATGGAGAAGATCAATAGTTCCAGTTCTGGCTGGTAATTGACTTCTGCACTTGTGATTTTTAGGTCCTCCGTTGTCTGAAAATCCGGTGATTCATTTGTTTTTTGCCCATAGCAACTGTTCAGACTCAGCAGAAGAACAAAGGCAAAATGGATTAAAGTTGTTTTCATGATAATTAAAATTAGTTAAACTAACTATATGGTGTAAAAAATTTTAAGACTTTAAGTCTTCCAGCGCAGCCCCGAAATTGATGTGCAAAACATTATCGTCTATTACGAGTGCTGGTACCGATTGTACCCCAAGGCCTTCAGCTACGGGTATCTGATCTGTTGACTGTCCCAGGTGAACGGTATGGACCCGGACCTTTCTGGGATCTACAAGATTTAGGATCTCTTCTTCTGCGTTGACACATACCGGGCATCCGGCATGATAGAATGTGGCATTTTTCATTGTATTGGATTTAAAATTAAACTTGGGACAAATATAGTTAGTTAAACGAACTAAACAAAATATTTAACGTTCCCTTAGGTTTTGGAGCTTCTATAGCTCTTGGGAATGGAGTGGATAATCAGGCCTGATCCAATGCCAGCGGCATACTTCTAAGGCGCTCGCCGGTAAGACGGAAAACCGCATTGGCAATAGCGGCCCCTATGGGTCCAAGGGGTGGTTCCCCAACCGCTCCGGGTTTATCCGCATTTTCAAGGATCACTACTTCTATTTCTTTGGGAGCGTGTTTCATCAGGGCCATGGCGTATGGACCGTAAATCACGGGGCGTAATTCCCCATTTTCAACCTGCATACGCTCGAACATAGAGGCGCTTAAGCCCATAATAATGGAACCTTCGCATTGAGCCCGGATCTGATCCGGGTTTACTGCCATGCCCGGATCTATGGCACAGGTGACTTTATGAACTTTGATCTCATTTCCTTCAATGGATACCTCGGCAACCTGGGCACAAGGGGTATTTGCATCCGTAGAGGCAGCGAAGCCCATTGCCTTTCCATTGACCACCTGATCTGTCCAACCCGCTTTTTCAGCTGCGGCCTTGATCACCTCTTTCAGCCGGTGGCCACGTTCATCATCCTGGATCTGCGCCAGCCTGAATTCTACCGGATCTTTGCCAGCCTTCAAGGCCAGTTCATCTATAAAGCTCTCTACAGCAAAGGTATTTGCCAGGAGTCCGAGGCTACGCCACCAACTGGTCGCGAATGGCAGCCTTACCCTCCAGCAAACGGCCCGATGATTCGGAATAGCTCCGTACTGGTTGAATCCTCCTCGTATAGCACCTACATCCGCGCCAAGGATGGGTTCGGCGATACCTGGAAGCAGTGGTGACCCAAAACCTACATCCCCACTGGAAAAATTGTGTTCCAGCGCTTGTATCAAACCGTCATCTCCAAGAACAGCTTTTAGTAGGTGATGGGTAGGAGGCCGGAACATGTCGTGCTGAAATTCTTCCTTTCTACTGAAGTAGTATTTTACCGGTTTTCCCACGGCTTTAGACATTAGAGCGGCCTGCACGGCATGAGGTGTATGAAGACGTCTTCCAAAACCTCCTCCCAGATAGGTAGGGATAATATTGACCTGTTCCGGATCCAGGTCCAGCCGGTCTGCCACTTCCTTTCTGGTTAGTCCGATCACCTGAGTGGAAATGTGAACGGTAACCTTATCACCGTCCACATAGGCCAGTGCCCCATTGGGCTCCAATTGGGCATGGGCACCTAACGGACTTGAGTATTCCGCGCTAATCAGCTGATCCGAACTCTCCAGTATGCGTTTGGCCTTTCCTTCCTTTTGGATGGTTTGGGGTTCCCCCTGACCCACCTGGATCATGGCTTCTATATCTTCGGTTTGCCAGTTCTTTTCGGTAATCCAGTTTACTTTGATGGCCTCTTTGGCCTTTTCGGCCTCCGGGTAAGATTGGGCTACCACCCCCACAAAGTCCTCCTCCCGGATCACTTTTACCACCCCAGGCATATTTTCTGCCGCTGAGGCATCCACTTCTCCGAGGCGCGCGCCAATACTACTTGGGCGGACTACGGTTCCGTATAGCATATCCGGCATGCCAGCATCCATACCGAAGATAGGCGCCCCAAATACTTTTTCCTTAAGATCAACACGGGGAACGGGTTTGCCTATGAATTGATAAGATTTTAATTCCTTTAACTGTGGGGTATCCGGAACTTCCCATTCGGTGACGCCATCGGCAATTTCCGCATAGGTCATAGAATTTCCCCCACTGCTAACACTGCCTTGTGAAGTGGACAGGCTCCCAACATCAACCCCCATTTTTTTTGCGGCTTCTATTTTGATCATTTCCCGCATAGTGGCTGCAAGTTCCCTTAAGGGTTGCCACAGACTGGAAATGGAAGTACTGCCACCCGTACTGAATCCGTCTATATTGCCGGAAGCTGTCTGAGCATGAACAACCCTGATCTGCTCCATATTGACATCCAACTCGTCCGCTGCAATTTGCGCCAATCCGGTAAAGGTTCCCTGACCCATTTCTACTTTTGGGCTGTGCAGCAGTACCAGGTTGTCTTTAGTTATTTCAAACCAGAGTATAGGATCGTCTGTCTCCCCTATATAGGAAAGGTCTGCCGAGTTTGCGAAACTCAAAATAGACCGGCGGATGGGGTGGCGGAAGAGGTATGCCCCTACCGCCAGGACACCGACGGTTCCAAGGGTACCCCGGATCAGAAACTTTCGTCTTGATACTTTCTTTTTGCCCATAGCTAAGGGATTTTCCGGGCCGCTTCCTTTTGCAGTTCCGCGGCCTTGTATATAGCCTTGCGCATGCGATAATAGGTTGCACAGCGGCAAATATTTATAATATTATTATCTATATCCTCATCTGTTGGTTGTGGGATTTTCTCCAGCATGGCGGCTGCGGCCATCATAAATCCTGGCTGGCAGTAGCCACATTGCGGAACTACCTCCTCTATCCATGCCTGTTGTACAGGATGCGGGTTTGCTTCGGATCCCAGGCCTTCAATGGTAGTGATCTCCTTTCCCTCCGCGAATTTTACGGCATAGGAACAAGAACGCACTGCCTCACCATTCACGTGTATCGTACAGGCGCCACAGGCGGCCTTCCCACAGCCAAATTTGGTGCCCTTGAGGTCCAGGACATCCCGGATAATCCACAGAAGAGGGGTATTGCCATCCGCTACTTCCACGGTTTGCGGGCTTTTGTTCAACTTAAAAGATATTTTCATTTGCTCAGATTATCGGATTTACTCTTCAGGAATTATCGCACCACTATCAAACCAGGCTTTTACGGCTGTTATATAGGCTTCTTTGGGTACCGGGGGTTTCTCCCTGGGTCTACCCTCCGCGTCTACGCCTGGTTCCCAGGCCCATAGTACGAGTTCGTGTTCCGTAAGGTGATGCATTATGTCTTCGTGAGATCTGTTCCCGTTTCTAGCGCGATCCAGCATGCTTTTTGCGATTTCCGTCCTGCTCAGACCCTCCCATTGCATACTCATTGGAGCCAGGGACCATTCCGGGGCTCCCGGGACTCCGGAAAAGGAATTGTTTTCTGCCTGGTGGCAGGTATTACAGCGTACGGCCGGCATTCCGTGATTGTCTGTCCCTCTTAATACACCAAAACGATGTGGATGACTATCTTCTCCCTGCTTCGGTGAATTGTCCGAAGGGTGGCAATTCACACAACGTTTGTGAGTAAGCACAGCCATCATTTGATCAAAAGCTTCAGAGTCCGTGAGCGGTGCCTCTTCCTGCTCCTCCGGGACCGGCGTATACTCCGATTCAGCTATGGGGTAGGCCATTGCCAAAACCAGGATGGTGACAAATAAAAAGGTCAATGAGGCCAGATATTTTCTCATGTTTATCGGGCTTATAAACAAGTGAGTGAGTGATCACTCATGTCTTTTGGATATTTAAAATGTACGAAAATTTTGATACACTAGCAAATCTGCTTTAACCGTATTTACGGATCAGGAATTGTTTTAATGACATTTGCGCTTCTTTACCATCCCGCAGAATGGTCGTGGAGATCCCTTCAATAATATGACTAAGAATTTCCGCTTCTTTTTTTGGAGACTTATAGTCCAGTTGCGAAAATGACCAGCTCAGTTTGTTGATCAGCGGTTGCATTTTGTTATCCTCAGAATAATCCGTTTCCCACTTGAGCTTGAACAGTAGTTTCCAAAACGGATATTCTTTAGCGGGAATTTCAAAAGGCAGGCTGATGGCCATCCGTATGGCCTTTTTGGGGTCTGCCTGAAGGATGATAGGGGCAAAGAGGTTGATCGTTCGTTCACCGGCCTGCACTTTTATGGCGTCCAACAAACCCTTCTTACTCTTGTAATGACGAAAAATGAGACCTTCGGACACACCGGCCTTTTCAGCGATCCTACGTGTAGAAACGGCCGTGTAACCTTCGGAAGCGAACAGCTCCAGGGCAGTATTCAGGATTTTCTCTTTTTTACTGATCATAAATAGTGAGTAAGTACTTACTTTTGCTGTTTGCTTATGATCCGTCTATCAGGGATCGAGGGATACCGTTATTGGCCAACCTTCAAATTGAGCGGCATCTTCATTTCGTACATCCACATTCCTCGGCCAGCATTCAAAAGTTACCTCCCTGTTCGATTTCTGAAAACGGATCAAACCATAACCGCCCCCTTTGGAAGGGCTTTCAGGATTTACATAGGCCCACATACTGATCCTGTTTTCAAAACCATCCCTGTAGTCACCAGTCCAGGGTAAATTCGTATTCACATTAGGGTTGGTACCTGCCCGCTCGTCTTCAGGCCACCACCATCTGCTATAGTAATCGTTTACTATCGCCGGAACCACAAAAGCCCATGGCCCGTCCCTGAACTCGTCAATACCGTGTTGTATTACCGTCGCCAGGTGTTGATCTCCGGCAATATGTACGGCATTCGCTTTTTTGATAAGGCGCAAGGCCTTGTTTCTTCCTGTTTGTGGCCAGCCATTGGAATCCAGGTCGGCATGTAGCCTGTTATCCAGGGAACCGTGAATATGCGCCCCGCCACAGAAGCCGGTTTGAGATAAAACGGCCTTGATCAGCGCGGTATCCCGCGATCCCCAATCGTCCAGGAACTTGAGCTGTCTTTCTCCTAAAAGTGTCAGTCCGGGCAAATCGATAGAAGCGGGATCGTATTCCGGGTTTCTTATGTGGTCTGGTCTGGGACCTTGCTGTGGAATCTTTCCTTCAGGGCCGGATTTAAACTTTCGGTCTTCTATAACGGCAAAATCAACGCCCCCGATTTCCAGATTCGTAAAGTAGACCCCAATACTGCGGTTGATGGGCTCCGGATCATAAGGGTCCGGGAGATGCGCCGTCTGGCATCGTTCAACCATTTTTACATATTCCGGATGGTATTTGTAACCCCCGTCAGGACTTCCTGCGCTTACTGATACCTTGCCGTTTTCTCCCCAGAGATTGCCCTGTCCTATATCGTGATCATCCGGAATGCTTACACATGGCCTGTTCCTGAAGGTTTCACGGAACTGCAGTCCAAACTTGAGCCAGGCAGCCGTATGTTCCGTATGGTCATAGGATTGATCGCCGGCAAAAAAGATCAGGTCCGGGTCCTGGTAGTTAATATTCCTGACATAGTTTTCCCGCATACCCCTATCCTTGTTGGAGTTGCAGGAAAGCGCTGCCAGTACGATCTCGTCCTTGTTTATGGGATCTTTACGTATAAGGCCTTCATAGTAGGCCTTTGGCCCGTGCAGAATACGGTATTTTACATCTTTGGAGTGGTCCCAGTCCGCGATCCGGAACAAAGCGCTCCATCCAAGTTCATTCACTGCCTTACTTTGAATTTCCTCCCATTGCCCATCCTTCCAGAGGGCTAATCGCACTTCGCGGGTCTCTTCGGGATATAGCGGATAAAGCTGTGCGGACAATTTAAGGACACCCTTATGTACGGTATAAAGTCCGAAAGCCACCACGCTGTCTCGATTTACGTTAAGGTCTATTATCTCGTTCCCCGGACGATTCCACCAATCATTCGTGGCAAGAGTGTCCAGCTCTGTAAACGGGGCTTTTAAAAAGTTTTTGTCATTTGTTTGTTTTTCCTGACAACACAGGAATAAGCATAGGAGTACTAACAGCGTAATGTTTCGCATGGAGAATCGGCTTTTAAACAGAAAGATACTAATAATGTCAGTCCAGCGAAAAAAGTTGATAGGTATAATCCAGTAATTCGGTGCCCCCGGCCTTACCATGTCCCGGAACCACTATTTCTATTTCCGGGAATTTTCTTTTGATCGCTTCGATGGTCCGGCTCCATTGTTCGGTATTAGCGTCTGCAAGGTTGCCCTTTTGGGCATTTAATGATTTTACCATACAGCCACCAAACAACAGCTTCTCCTCCGGGATGTAACTTACAATATTGTCCTTGCTATGGGCCTCTCCGGGATGGACATTGATGATGGTTTTATCCCCGACCTGAAGTTCCAGGGTCCCGGAAAAACCATGAATTGGAACAACTTCCGACCCTTCAGCCGCTAATTTTATGGTCGCTTCATTGGCGTAGGAGGGAACATCCAGCTCATGAAAGGCCTTTAGTCCACCCAGGCAGTCATTGTGAAAGTGATTGATCACTACCGCGGATATCTCGGCCCCGAGGTCCTTGGTAATCCATCGGATCAATTCCTGTGTACTCGGAATATTTGGTGGGGTATCCATTACTACTGCTTTTCTGTCGTTGACATAGACGAGGCCATTGCAGGCCACTTTTCCGTAACCAGGCGCATACAGGTAAGATATGTGTATAAAACTCTTAGAGCTTAGAGGTACAATTTTTATTTGTTCAAGATTGTAAGCCTCTCCAACATTCGCGGACTTACATGCTGAGAGGATCAGCAGGAGGCAGCATACAATGGGACAGATAGCCTTTTGAATACAATGTATTAATTTACGTCTGGGATAAAGAGACACAGGAATACAGTTTATATGGAATACGAAGATCATAAAAAACTCTTATTTGTTTACAACGCGGATTCGGGAATCCGAAATGCCATTTTAGACAGTGCGCATAAAATTCTGAGCCCGGCTACCTATGATTGTAATCTGTGTGATATTACCTTCGGCATCTTTTCGGAGAACAAAGAATGGAAGGAATTCCGCGAAAGCAGCGAGCTGAAGATGGAGTTCCTTCACCGGGACGAATACCGCAAGCAGTACGCTTCAAAATTCGGACCCAAGTTTACTTTTCCGATCGTTTTGTTTGATGACGGGCAGGAATTATCCGTCTTGCTGGGTACGGACAGCATAAACCAACTGCAATCCGCTGAAGAACTGATCACTGCATTGCAGCAAAGCCTGGCCGGTGCTTAAACCGGACTACCCGAATCGAAAAATTGCCGGTTTAGTTCTGAGATATAGCTCAAAAGCTCATCCCTGCCTGTGCCTTTAGTGGAGGACGTAACAAAAGATGAGGGGACTTCCTCCCAAACATCCTGAAGCAATGCATTTTGGTATTGATCCACTTTAGTGGCTACTACTGCCGGCTTAAGTTTATCTGCTTTGGTGAATACAATACAAAAGGGTATCATATTTTCTCCTAGCCATTGCATGAACTCCAGATCTATTTTTTGGGGTTCGTGCCGGATGTCAATCAGGACAAATGCGCATACCAACTGACGGCGTCTTCTAAAATAATCCGTGATATACTTCTGAAAGGTTTTTTTTGCTTTCTTGGAGACCCTGGCGTAACCATAACCCGGCAGATCTACCAGGAACCAATTGCCGTTTATTTTAAAATGATTGATCAGTTGTGTTTTTCCAGGCCTTCCGGAGGTTTTGGCCAGGTTCTTTCTTTGGGTCAACATATTGATCAAGGAAGACTTTCCCACGTTAGACCTTCCTATGAATGCATATTCCGGTAAGGGTTCTTTAGGGCAGCTCTCCACTTTGGAGTTGCTCATAACAAAGTCTGCCGACTTTATCTTCATGTCCCGAGTGAGATTAGAAATTTCGCTTCTTAAGCCAGGCCTCCAGAATGGTATTGAAATCGTCCGGATGTTCCATCATTGGGGCGTGGCCACATTTTGGTATCCAAAAGAGTTCTGAATCCGGTAGTAGTTCGTGGAATTCTTCCGCTACATTAGGAGGAGTAACATTATCGTTTTCGCCCCAAATGATGCAGGTAGGAGTTTGCATATGAGGCAGGTCTTTTGACATATTATGGCGGATGGCACTTTTAGCTATGGACAGGGTTTTTACCAGTTTCATACGGTCATTTACCGTCGCAAAAACCTCATCGACGATCTCCTTGGTAGCCACGGCAGGATCGTAAAAAACGTCCTGTGCTTTTTTCTTTATGAATTCGTAGTCTCCGCGCTTCGGGTACCCATCGCCCATGGCACTTTCGTACAGACCTGAACTTCCGGTGATGACCAGGGCTTTTACCATTTCCGGATAAAGTTTGGTATGTAGGAGACCTATATGTCCTCCCAAAGAATTTCCGAGTAGTATAACATCCTTAAGACCTTTGTATTCGATGAATTTTTCAAGAAATTTTGCAAAATTCTTGACGTTGGTCTTTAACATGGGCATATCGTAGATCGGTAGCTCGGGCACAAGCACCTTATATCCCCTTTCTGGAAAATAGTCCGTTACCCCGTGAAAATTACTCAGGCCGCCCATGAGTCCATGCAGTATAATCATCGGAGTACCCTCTCCTACCTCAATATACCTGTATTTTCCGTCGGCAATTAATTTTTCTTCCATTTAAGGTTAGCTTGTGGCTATCAGTTGGCAAATATAGGCATTTCCGAATAATACTAATACCTTTGTGAGTATCAAGGTTTCCTTTAATAAAAGGGATTTCCAAAGCTGTCATGGCTTCTTTTACCACTAACATCCGAGGCTATTTTAAAGGCATTTCTTCAGGCTGAAGCCTCTAAATCCGCTAAAATTATCAACAAAGTGGTAATTTGTGGTAAATAGTGGTAATAAATTCTCTATATTTGAGTTTATAATTGAGAACCAGCCAATTTCAGGTGACAAATTTTATAGGGACATACGATTGCAAAGCCGATGTCAAGGGACGGGTTATGATACCTGTTACCTTGAAAAATCAAATGGCCCCTGTTCTCAACAAGGGCTTTGTTATTAAACGGTCGGTTTTCCAACCCTGCCTGGAGTTATACCCCATGGATGAATGGAATCTGCTCATGCAGAAAATGAATAAGAAAAACAGGTTCAAGAAAAAGAACAATGATTTCATTCGAAGGTTTTCTGCCGGAGTAAAGCCTATCGAGATCGATGGTACAGGTCGTCTTTTGATCCCCAAAAACCTGATGTCTGTTGCCGGAATAACCAAGGAAGTCGTCCTCAGTTCAGCGATTAACATCATTGAGATTTGGGACAAGGATAGTTATGAAAAGGTCCTGGAAGAAACCGCCGAGAATTTTGCGGAGTTAGCAGAAGAGGTAATGGGCGACGATGGAGACGAACTATCATAATCCGGTGCTTTTGAAGGAGTCTGTAGATGGACTCGATATCAAAAAAGATGGAATATATGTGGATGTCACTTTCGGAGGTGGTGGACATTCCAAAGAAATACTAAGCAGATTGGGCCCGGAAGGTCGCCTTATCGCTTTTGATCAGGATGAGGAGGCGTTGGAAAACAAGCTGGAGGACGACAGGTTTACGCTGATCAATGAAAACTTCCGGTACATCAAAAGGTTTTTAAAGTTCTATGGCATTTTGAAGGTTGATGGCATCCTGGCAGATTTCGGTGTATCCTCCCACCAGTTTGATATTGCTGAAAGAGGGTTTTCAACTCGTTTCGACGCTGAGCTGGATATGCGGATGAGCAAGCGAACTGAGCTTACCGCATATGAGGTGGTAAATACCTACTCTCACGAAGCGCTGCGGAAACTACTCTTCAGATATGGAGAGTTGAGGAATGCCGGTAGTATAGCTCAAAGGATAGTACAAGAAAGAGGCAAATCTCCTATATCCACCACGGCAAGGCTCAAAGAAGTACTGGATCCTTTACTTCCAAAGGCCAGGTCCCATAAGATCCTGGCGCAGATCTATCAGGCCATCCGGATCGAGGTAAATCAGGAGCTGGTCGTTATCGAGGAATTTCTGCTTCAAACCCCGGAGCTGGTAAAACAAGGTGGCAGGTTAAGCATCATCAGTTACCATTCCCTGGAAGACCGACTGGTAAAACGCTTTATACGCGCGGGTCAATTCGAAGGGGAACCGGAAAAGGATTTTTACGGAAATGTGGAGGTTCCTTTCAAAAAAATAGGGGGATTGATCACACCATCAGCCGAAGAGATTGCAAAAAATAATCGTGCTCGCAGTGCAAGATTGCGAATAGCTATCAGGATATAAAGAATTACGAACAGAATGAAAAAAGGTTTTTTAGACATTTTAAAAGGGAAGTTCCTTGTAAGTGGAGACGCGCCTAAGAACTGGCTGTTCATCATTTTCGCTTCAGGCCTCGCCACTGTTATGATTGCAAGTTCGCACAGTGCCGATAAGAAAGTGCACCAGGTAGCGGCCCTGAGTGAGGAAGTCAAGGAATTGAAAAACGAATTTGTGGATGTACGCTCAGATCTTCAAAGATTGAAACTGGAATCCAAGATCACGGAAATACTCAAGGAAGACGAGTTGTATCCCTCGGAAACACCACCAAAAAAAATTAAAGTAAAATCCAATAAGGAATAAGTGGCTATCACTGAAAAGAACATATTGACCCGTTTGTACGTCGTAGCCGCTTGCCTCTTCCTTTTTGCAATAGCCGTCGGGATAAAGCTGGTAACTATTCAGTTGGTTCATGGAGATAAATACAAGGAAATCGCCATGCAACGAACCGAAAAGATGTTTACCATCCAACCCAACCGCGGAAATCTATACTCAGACGACGGCAGCTTGCTGGCTACTTCAGTATCCAGGTATACCATACGTTTTGACGCGGTCACTGTTAATGGCGAAGCCTTTGAATCCCATGTTGGGCCACTTTCCAGGGCTCTGGGGGATCTTTTAGGGAAATCTTCGGAACATTATGAAAATGTCTTGCGCAAAGCCAGGGCCAACCAGAACCGCTACGCCCTTATAGCAAGAAACCTGGATTACTCAGAATACATGCAGGTTAAGGACTTCCCGCTTTTCAGAGAAGGACCGTATAAAGGCGGACTCATAGTAGAGCAAAAAACCGTAAGGGAACATCCTCTGGGAAAGATCGCTGAACGCAGTGTGGGCTATGAGCGATTTGATGAGAACGGCTATGCCACCCGTGTAGGGCTGGAAGGCGCCTTTGGTGATTATTTAAGGGGAATTGAAGGTAAACGGCTCAAGCAGAGGATTGCCAAGGGGCAATGGAAACCTATAGGCTTAAACAATATTGTTGAACCCAAGGATGGCTATGATGTGGTTTCGACCATTGATATCAATATTCAGGATATCGCCCATCACGCCTTGTTGGGTCAGTTGGAGAAATACAAGGCAGACCATGGCTGTGTTATTGTCATGGAAACCGCTACCGGTGAAATAAAGGCGATATCCAACCTGGGAAGAACGTCGGAAGGCAAATACTATGAGCGCCTTAACTACGCTATTGGAGAATCTCACGAACCTGGCTCAACCTTCAAGCTGATGTCTTTGGTTGCCGCCCTGGAAGACGAGGTAATTGATACCAGTGCTGTTATAGATACCGAAAAGGGCCGGTGGCGAATTTACGATCGAATAGTGAGGGATTCCAAACACGGAGGATATGGCAAAATCTCAGTCTCTGAGGCATTTGAGGTTTCATCCAACACCGCTTTCGCGAAAATCATCCACAATAGTTATAAGGAGAATCCCGAGGCCTTTGTAGACCGTCTTATGAAAATGGGCTTGCATCAGGAACTTGGCATGCCTATTAAGGGTGAAGGCAAGCCGGTAATACGATATCCGGGAGATAAAGGCTGGTCCGGAATATCCCTGGCCTGGATGTCCCATGGCTACGAAGTTTCATTAACGCCATTGCAAACCCTGGCCTTTTACAATGCCATTGCCAATAACGGCGAATTGCTGAGGCCCAGGCTGATAAAAGAGGTTAAGGAAGGCTACAAGACTATTCACAAGTTCGACAAGGAAGTACTGGATCCTGCCATTTGTTCCCAAAAAACCGTTGACCAGGTAAAGCAGCTACTCAAAAACGTAGTGGAAAGCGAAAGAGGTACGGGGCACAAGCTCTATTCCCCTAATTTTTCAATGGCTGGCAAAACTGGTACAGCTCAAAAGAACTATGTCACCAAGGATCCGGATAAGCTCAGGTATATCTCCACTTTCGCGGGTTACTTCCCCGCCGAGAATCCTAAATATTCCTGTATTGTGGTAATCCATGAGCCCGATAAAAGCGTGGGCTACTACGGTGCTGATGTTTCCGGACCGGTCTTTAAATCGGTGGCACAAAAAATATATGCTAATAACCCCCTTATAGACGAGGTGGAATCACTGCAACCCGCTACAGGAGATTTGGAAACGGAGTACGAGCGCTACTATGCGGAAGCGCGGAAGGAACATAACGAGATCCCCAATGTAAAAGGTATGAGCGGTATGGATGCGGTGTCCATCCTGGAGAATCTGGGACTGGAAGTTGAGGTGAGAGGAAATGGTAAAGTTAAAAAGCAGTCTGTTCCGAGAGGCACAGATCTGAAACGAGTTAAAAAAATTGTTTTGCATTTATCTTGAAAGTCCTTAAAGACATATTATTCGGTGTGGGTTTGAGCGCGGTAAGCGGGCCAACCGGTATTGAGATCAAATCCATTTGTTTTGATTCCCGGGAGGTAGGTAAGGGTGATGTATTTGTTGCCGTGAGGGGTGTTGTAACGGACGGGCACAAGTTCATAGCCAATGCGATAAGTTCCGGTGCGATCGCTATCGTGTGCGAAGAGCTTCCGGAGCAGATCGAGGACGGGGTCACCTATATTGAGGTACGGGACGCTCAGAGCGCCCTGGCCATCATGGCTTCCAATTACTTTGATAATCCTTCTAAAAACCTCAAGCTGGTCGGGGTTACCGGAACGAACGGGAAGACAACAGTGAGCAGCCTGCTTTACCAGCTTTTCAAGAAGGCCGGTTATAAAGTAGGCCTTATTTCTACTATTAAGGTCATGGTGGACGATGAGGAGCATCAAACCAGCCATACTACTCCCGACGCCATCACCATAAACAAACACCTGTACACTATGAACGAAGCAGGGGTTGAATTCTGCTTCATGGAAGTGAGTTCCCATGGGATCCATCAAAAAAGGACCCAGGGTCTTTATTTTGAAGGGGCCATTTTTACCAATATCTCCCATGACCACCTGGACTATCACAAGACCTTCAAGGAGTACAGGGATACCAAGAAGAAATTGTTTGACGAGCTTTCTAAAAAGGCCTTTGCCCTAAGTAATATAGACGACAAGAATGGCCTGGTGATGTTGCAGAATACCAAGGCCAAAAAATACACCTTCGGACTTCGGACCTATGCCGATTATCGTGCACAGGTCCTTGAAAACCAATTTAACGGCCAACTTCTCAAGATTGAAGAAAACGAACTTTGGACCAAACTGATAGGAAGATTTAACGCGTATAACATCCTTGCCATTTATGCTACCGCAGACCTTTTGGGGCTGGAAAAGCTGGAAATTCTCCGTTTGCTGAGCGAACTGGAGAATGTAGATGGCAGGTTCCAATATTATATCTCCAAGGAGAGAATAACGGCTATTGTTGATTATGCCCATACGCCGGACGCCTTAAAAAATGTACTTGATACAATCAATGCATTGAGGACTGGAAATGAAAACGTCATCACCGTAGTGGGGTGTGGTGGTGATCGTGACAAGTCTAAGCGTCCGGTAATGGGTCATATCGCATCGGAGATGAGCAACAAGGCCATTTTTACCTCGGATAACCCAAGAACTGAGCCCCCGAACGCCATCATAGAAGAGATGGAAGCTGGTGTGGAGCCTCAAAATTCCAACAAGGTACTGGCAATTGAGAACCGCAAACAGGCCATAAAAACAGCCTGCCAACTTGCAGCTGCCAACGATATCATCCTGGTAGCCGGGAAGGGACATGAGACCTACCAGGAAACCAATGGTAAACGAGTAGACTTTGACGATTTTAAAATTGTTAAGGAAGTACTGACAAGCTTAAACAAATAACTGGTAGAATAAAATATGCTGACCTATCTCTTTGAATATTTGGAAAAACAATACCAGTTTCCCGGAGCTACCCTGTTCCAGTTCCTCACTTTCCGGGCGGCCATGGCGGTTCTGCTATCCCTCATTTTGGCTACGGTATACGGAAAACGGGTAATTCTTTTTCTCAGGAGCAGGCAAATTGGGGAAACGGTCCGTGACCTGGGCCTGGAAGGGCAGCAACAAAAATCAGGAACACCAACTATGGGAGGGATCATTATCATCCTCTCTACGCTGATACCGGTATTGCTCTTTGCCCGACTGGACAATATATATGTGCTCCTACTGATCGTCACTACCATTTGGATGGGGATCATCGGTTTTATTGACGATTACATTAAGATTTTCAGGAAGAACAAAAAAGGACTTAAGGGCAGATTCAAAGTTTTGGGGCAGGTTGTGCTTGGCCTCATGGTGGGTGCTACGCTGTACTTTCATCCGGAGGTCACCATGAAGGAGAAGAACAAAACCATTATAACTGAACAGTACACGGTAGAAGAGGTTGAGGGACTGGAGATCAAATCCACCAAAACCAATGTGCCCTTCTTTAAAAACAATGAACTGGATTATTCTTCGCTGATCTCCTGGATGGGAGAAGGAGCGGAAAAGTATGCCTGGTTGTTATTTATTCCTATTGTGATCTTCATTGTTACGGCCGTGTCCAACGGCGCTAATCTCACGGATGGGATAGACGGCCTGGCTGCGGGCACTTCAGCTATAATCGTACTCACCCTGGGGATCTTCGCCTGGGTTTCGGGTAACATCATTTTCTCCGACTATCTGGACATTTTCTTTATCCCAAGGGCAGGTGAACTCGTGGTTTTTATCGCTGCTTTTGTGGGGTCTCTGGTTGGTTTTTTGTGGTATAACGCTTTTCCCGCCCAGGTTTTTATGGGAGATACCGGTAGTCTGACGATAGGAGGTGTAATTGCGGTTATCGCGCTGATCGTACGAAAGGAATTATTAATACCGCTTTTGTGCGGGATATTTTTTGCGGAATCGCTTTCCGTGATGATTCAGGTAAGCTACTTCCGGTTTACCCGGAAAAAATACGGCGAAGGCAGAAGGGTTTTCCTCATGTCTCCCCTGCATCATCATTACCAGAAAAAAGGATATCACGAGAGTAAAATAGTCACAAGGTTCTGGATCATAGGCATTTTACTGGCTATAGTTACCATAGTGACCCTGAAGGTAAGGTAGATGGAAAGGTTGGTCATTCTGGGAGGGGGCGAAAGTGGAGTAGGGACGGCCATACTTGGAAAAAAAGAAGGCTTTGAGGTCTTTGTTTCCGACAATGGCGAAATAAAAAAAAAGTATAAGGACGTTCTTGAACATTTTGAGATTGATTGGGAAGAACAAGGCCATAGCGAGGCTGAGATCCTCAATGCGGACCTGGTCATGAAAAGTCCGGGCATACCGGATACCGTTCCCCTGGTGAAGCAGCTAAATGAGCTTGGAACACCGGTGATTTCCGAAATAGAGTTTGCTTCCAGGTATACGGATGCGACCATAGTTGGCATAACAGGCAGCAACGGCAAAACCACTACCACCATGCTAACCTATCACATCCTTAGCGAAGGAGGATTGCATGTGGGGATGGCCGGCAATATCGGGGACAGTTTTGCCAGGATGGTAGCCGAAAACTCCTATGATTTCTACGTTTTGGAGATCAGTAGTTTTCAGCTCGACGGTATTGACGGTTTCAGGCCACACATTGCGATGATCACCAATATTACACCGGATCACCTGGACCGATACGCTTACGTCTTTGAGAATTACGTAGCCGCAAAATTCCGCATCGCGGAAAATCAGACCTCAGAAGACTATCTGATTTACGACGCGGATGACCCGGTGATCACAGCATGGTTAAAGAAACACCCAGTCAATCCAGGATTACTGCCCTTCTCACTTGAGAAAGAGATTGAAGAAGGAGCAGATGTTGAAAATGACGAGATCAGCATCAAAACAGCTAATAAGACAACGACGATGAAAACGGAATCATTGGCCTTACAGGGCAAACACAATTTGAAGAACACCATGGCAGCGGCTACAGCAGCTACCTTACTGGGTATCCGAAAGGAAACCATCAGGGCCAGTGTTGCCAATTTTCAAGGGGCCCCACACAGGCTGGAAAAGGTTCTGAAAATTCATCACGTACAATACATCAATGATTCTAAGGCAACGAACGTCAATGCTACCTATTATGCTCTTGACAGCATGAGCACACCTACCGTATGGATCGTGGGAGGCGTGGATAAGGGCAATGACTATAAAGAATTAATGCCCCTGGTAAGAGAAAAGGTCAAAGCCATAGTTTGCCTGGGTCTGGACAATAGCAAGATAAAAGAAGCCTTTGGCAATGTGGTAGAGCTTTTGGTGGAGACTTATGCCATGAGTGAGGCAGTTAAGGTAGCCTACAAGATAGCTGAAAGAGGTGACACTGTTTTACTGTCCCCCGCATGTGCAAGCTTTGATCTGTTTAACAATTATGAGGATCGTGGGAACCAATTTAAGGAAGCAATAAAGAATCTATGAGGATAACAGCCTTTTTAAGAAATATAAAAGGCGACAAAGCCATTTGGGGAGTCGTGGCGCTTTTAGCGCTATTCTCCTTTTTGCCCGTATACAGCGCCAGCAGCAATCTGGTCTATGTGGTGGGTACAGGGACCACTATGGGGCATCTGGTAAAACACGGCTTGTTATTGTTCCTCGGTTTTGGGATCATTTACGGAATTCACCGCATCCCAACTCATTTTTTCAAAGGCCTGTCCATTATCGCTATGCCGGTAGTTCTGGTTTTGTTGATATATACCCTGGCCCAGGGTACCACGATAGACGGAGCGAATGCCAGTAGATGGATAAGGCTACCCCTGGTTGGATTTACTTTTCAAACCTCCAACCTCGCTGCCGTGGTGCTCATGATCTACGTGGCCAGATACCTGACCAAGATCAAGGACCGGCAAATCAGTTTTAAGGAAAGTATATTACCGCTATGGGTACCCGTTGCCCTGGTAATCGCGCTTATTCTACCCGCGAATTTCTCTACCGCTGCCATTCTCTTTTTTATGGTATTGGTATTGTGTTTCCTGGGAGGATATCCCCTTAAATACCTTTTTAGCATGGTGGCTGCAGGTATACTTGCTTTAACGCTTTTTGTGCTTACAGCCAAAGCCGCTCCGGATCTTTTTCCAAACCGGGTGGATACCTGGATAAGCAGGGTGGAGAGCTTTTGGGATCCTGCGGATACGGAGGCAGATTATCAGATAGAAAAAGCAAAGATCGCTATAGCAAGCGGCGGATTGGTGGGTAACGGAGCCGGCAAGAGCGTTATGAAGAATTTCCTGCCGCAGAGTTCGTCGGACTTTATATATGCGATCATTATTGAAGAATACGGTCTGATAGGAGGTTTTGCCCTGTTGTTCTTTTATCTGCTACTACTGTTTAGGATAGTGGTAGTGGCGAACAGCAACCAGACCATTTTTGGAAAACTCCTGGTAGTGGGTGTGGGGCTTCCTATTGTGTTTCAGGCATTGATCAATATGGCAGTGGCCGTAGAGCTCTTCCCAGTAACAGGGCAGACCTTGCCACTGATCAGCAGCGGGGGGACTTCGATATGGATGACATGCCTGGCCATAGGAATTGTGTTGAGTGCCAGTAGAAATAACGGACTTCCCGAAAAAGCCAGGGAAGAAATGGACGAGTCTAACCCTTTAGAAGTCTTGAGTGGCCAACTATAGGTTTATACTGTCCGGAGGAGGAACAGGCGGACATATTTATCCCGCCATCGCTATTGCCAACGAACTGAAGGCAAGGCATAAGGAAGCGGAATTCCTGTTCGTCGGGGCTAAAGACAGGATGGAAATGGAAAAGGTACCCCAGGCGGGTTACCGTATTGAAGGATTATGGATTAGCGGATTGCAGAGGAAACTGACCTTAAAGAACCTGATGTTTCCTTTAAAAGTAATAAGCAGCTTAATGAAAGCGAGAAAAATTGTATCGAGGTTTAAACCGGACATCGTCATCGGAACCGGAGGTTATGCAAGTGGCCCGGTTTTGCGGGTTGCCGGTAGCCGAAAGATCCCATATGTGTTGCAGGAACAGAATTCTTTTGCCGGGATCACCAACAAACTACTCGCTAAAAAGGCCTCTAAGATTTTTGTTGCCTATGACGGGATGGAGCAATTCTTCCCTGCGGAAAAGATCTCAAAGACCGGGAATCCGGTTCGCGCTAAGTTGGTGAGTTCTGAAAGCGGCAAAGAGACCGCAGCGGACTTTTTTGGACTAGATCCTAATAAAACCATTGTGCTGATCATTGGAGGTAGTCTTGGCGCCCGGAAGATCAACATGCTCATAGAAGAAAAGCTGTCCTATTTTGAAAAGGAGGGAGTACAACTCATATGGCAATGCGGGAAATTGTATTACGAGGAATACAAAAAATACGACAGCGCTTCGGTAAAGGTGTTTGATTTTCTGAATCGAATGGACCTGACCTATGCAGCAGCAGATATAATTATCTCCAGGGCGGGGGCAGGATCCGTATCGGAACTCTGTATTGTGGGCAAACCGGTACTGTTTATTCCTTCTCCCAACGTGGCTGAAGATCATCAGACCAAAAATGCCCAGGCCTTGGTAGATAAGGATGCAGCTTTAATGATCAGTGAAAAGGAACTTCAGGCCGAATTTGAAGAACGCTTTTCAGCCTTGCTGGGGTCACCAGAGGAGATGACGAAGTTGAGTGCTAACATCAAACTGTTGGCAAGACCTGAAGCTACCCGCAGGATTGCGGATGAAATTGAAAAAATACTAAGCAGCAAGTAATGCGTATTGCAGATATACATAGGGTTTATTTCATCGGTATAGGTGGGATAGGTATGTCTGCCCTGGCACGATACTTTGTACTGCTGGGGAAAGAGGTATGCGGTTATGACAAAACCGAGACCCCTTTGACCAGGGAACTCTCAGATCTTGGCATGTCCATCCATTACAATGAGGATATTGAGGAGATCCCTGTTGAGTTCAGGGATACGGCACATACCCTGGTGGTCTATACCCCTGCGGTACCTGACTCACATTCAGAGTTGGTGTATTTCCGGGATAAAGGATTTGATATCAAAAAACGTTCGGAAGTACTGGGGATCATTACAAAGGATACCTTTTGTTTTGCTGTTGCCGGAACCCATGGTAAGACTACCACTTCCAGTATACTGGCACACCTGCTCAGGGAAACGAATACACCCTTAACGGCCTTTCTGGGGGGTATCTCTGAAGACTTTAACAGCAACTTCCTTTTTGAAGGTGATCAATACACCGTGGTAGAAGCGGATGAGTTTGATCGCTCTTTTCTGCGTTTGTCACCGGATATAGCCTGTATTACCTCAGTAGATGCTGATCATTTGGACATATATGGAGATCACCAAAGCCTGATGCAGTCCTTCAGGGATTTTATTGGGAAATTAAAACCGGAAGGAAAACTTTTTATCCGCAATGGCCTGCCTTTCAAGGGTATAACCTATGGTATTGAGGATGATTCCGACTACTGCATTCGGAATTTAAGAATAGAACATGGCACCTACATATTCGATCTGGGAACCCCCGAAACATTGCTTAAAGGGGTGAAATTTAACAAGCCAGGACGGCATAACCTGCTGAATGGCCTTGTGGCTTTTGCAATGGCGGTACAGACCGGTGCCCCACCGTACCGCCTTGCTCAGGCCTTAGAAAATTTCAAGGGCGTACAGCGGCGTTTCTCTTACAAGATCAAAGAAGAAGAACTGGTTTTTATTGATGATTATGCCCATCACCCCACGGAAATTGATGCGGTTTACGACGCCATTGCGGAAATGCACCCTGGAAAAAAGGTGGTCGCCGTCTTCCAACCTCATCTCTTTTCACGCACCAAGGATTTTGCTGATGATTTTGCGAGAAGCCTGCAGCGTTTTGATGTGGTTTTGCTGTTGGATATCTATCCGGCAAGAGAAGAACCCTTGCCAGGGATAAGTTCGGACTGGTTACTTGAAAAAATACAGAATCCCAGAAAAAAATTGATCAAAAAAACAAATATGATCCAGGAAATAAAGCAGGAAAATCCCGAGGTATTAGTAACCATGGGAGCAGGCGATATCGGACTGGAAATAACTCGAATACAAAGTGAACTTGAAGATGCGATTTAATTGGAATATCATAAAACTATTTGTTTTAATAATCTGTATTACAGGTCTTTATGCTTTTTCTAACAAGCGAAATGCGGAACGAGCCGTACACGGTATCACTGTAAGGTTCGTTGGGGCGGAGAACCTTTATCTGACTGAGGTAATGGTTAATAAATTGTTAATACAAAATTACGGAGGCCTCCGAAATGTGCCCAAAGAAAAATTAGTTTTGAATACTATAGAAAAGGTCATTGAGACCAATGAAATGGTGAAAAGTGCCCAAGTTTATCTTACTATAAATGGAGAACTTACATCTAAAATTGTTCAGCGGCAACCAATCGGAAGAATAGAGGGGAATTCAAAATTTTACCTTGATGAGGAAGGCAAACGCATGCCTCTATCCGAAAATCATTCCGCCAGGGTCCCAATAATTACCGGAAAAATCACCGGAAAAAGCCTTGAGGATGTGTATGTGATTTTAAAGCACATCAATGAGGATGATTTTTTACGGAAAAACGTGATCGGGATCCATATTGAGGACGATGAGAAATATCAATTGAAATTCCGATTGGAAAATTTCGTGGTCAACCTGGGAGATGTAGAGGATTTGGACAAGAAGTTCAACAATTTTAAAGCCTTTTACGCCAAGGCCACAAAGGACAAAACATTGGAGGATTATCAAATAGTAAGCTTGGAATTTAATAATCAGGTCGTCTGTACCAAAATTTAGATCGCATATGGAACAAGGCAAATATTCTGTAGGATTAGATATAGGCACAACGAAAATCGTAGCCATAATCGGTAAGGAGAACGAATACGGCAAAATTGAGGTTTTGGGTATTGGTAGGTCTAAGAGTTTAGGCGTTCACCGGGGTGTGGTCAATAATATCACCCAAACCATAAAATCCATTCAGCAGGCCGTTGAGATGGCCGAAGGGAATTCCGGTCTAAAAATAAGTTCTGTAGTGGTTGGTATCGCCGGGCAGCATATCCGCAGCCTGCAGCACAGCGACTATATCACCAGGGCCAACTCGGAAGAAGTGATCAATGAAGACGACCTGGATAAATTGTGCAACCAGGTGTACAAACTGGTGATGCTTCCGGGAGAGGAGATCATACATGTATTGCCACAGGAATACAAAGTAGACGGGCAAGCGGAGATCAAACAACCTATAGGGATGTACGGAGGTAGACTTGAAGCCAACTTCCATGTGGTAGTGGGTCAGGTATCCTCTATCAAAAATATAGGGCGTTGCATCAAGAGTGCCGGCCTGGATCTGGGCAATATCACCCTGGAACCCCTTGCTTCATCAGATGCGGTGCTCAGCCAGGAAGAAAAGGAAGCCGGTGTAGCGCTGATAGATATAGGAGGAGGTACCACGGACCTGGCCATTTTTAAGGACGGGATCATCAGGCATACCGCGGTAATCCCTTTCGGGGGAAATGTCATCACTGAGGATATCAAGGAAGGCTGTTCCATCATAGAAAAACAGGCTGAACTCCTCAAAATGAAATTCGGATCTGCATGGCCAGGAGAGAACAAGGATAATGAGATCGTATCTATTCCCGGACTTCGTGGAAGGGAGCCTAAGGAAATCACCCTGAAAAACCTGTCGAAAATTATACACGCCCGGGTTGTGGAGATCGTGGAACAAGTATATGTGGAGATCAAGAACTACGGTCATGAAGAACAGAAAAAGAAGCTTATCGCCGGGATCGTACTAACGGGAGGAGGAAGCCAGTTGAAACACCTGAAACAATTGGTGGAATACATCACCGGAATGGATACCAGGATCGGCTACCCCAACGAGCACCTTGCCGGTGACTCGGATGTAGAGATCGCAAGCCCTATGTATGCAACGGCCGTTGGGCTGCTGATGAATGCCATAGAAAATAAACACAAACAAAAGCAATTAGAGGAAGAAGAACTGGCGGAGAAGGAGTTGGTCCTTGAAGGTCCTTTAGAGAACTCCAATCCACAGAAAAAAGAGCGCAAATCTGTCTTTGATAAATGGTCCGAGAAGTTGAAAGACTTTTTAGATAACGCAGAATAACCCCATTAACTTATAAGTTCAACAATAATCAGTAACAAAATAGACATGAGCAAGAACTCCGAATTTGACAGTATAGCCTTTGATTTACCTAAGAATCAAAGCAATGTAATTAAAGTGATCGGCGTAGGCGGTGGCGGAAGTAATGCCATCAACCACATGTTCCAGGCGGGAATAAACGGAGTGGATTTCGTGATATGCAATACGGACGCGCAGGCGCTGCAGAACAGTCCGGTCCCTATTAAAATCCAGTTAGGCGTTTCCCTTACCGAAGGTCTTGGAGCAGGGGCCAATCCTGAAGTTGGAGAGCAGGCTGCCCTGGAGAGTATGGAAGAGATCAAGCGTATGCTGGACACCTCTACCAAAATGATCTTCATCACCGCCGGAATGGGAGGCGGAACCGGCACAGGAGCTGCTCCCATAATCGCTAAGCAGGCCAAGGAAATGGACGTGCTTACCGTAGGGATCGTTACCATGCCTTTCCAGTTTGAAGGTAAGAACCGCTGTAAGCAGGCGCAGATAGGAATAGAAAAATTGAGGGCAAATGTAGACTCCCTTATCGTTATCAACAACAACAAACTGCGGGAGGTGTACGGCAACTTAGGTTTCAAAGCCGGTTTCTCCAAAGCGGATGAGGTACTGGCCACGGCAGCCAGGGGAATCGCCGAGGTGATAACCCACCACTATACTCAGAATATTGACCTTAGGGATGCGAAGACCGTACTGTCCAACAGTGGAACTGCTATTATGGGCTCTTCCATTGCCGCCGGCTCTTCCAGGGCGCAGGAAGCCATAATGAAAGCCCTGGATTCTCCCTTGCTGAATGATAATAAGATCACCGGGGCCAAGAACGTATTGTTACTGATCGTTTCAGGATCTCAGGAGATCACCATAGATGAGATTGGTGAGATCAATGATCATATCCAGGTAGAAGCCGGACATGGGGCCAATATCATTATGGGAGTAGGAGAAGATGAAAACCTTGGTGAGGCTATAGCCGTGACAGTTATAGCAACGGGTTTTAATGTGGATCAGCAGGACGATATTGTAAATACGGAGACCAAGAAGATCATCCATACGCTGGAAGACGAGCAGAAAGCGGTTCAAGACCTTACGGAAAAGCCTATTGTACATCATTTAGTAACTGAAGAAGAGGAAGTTTTTGAGCCGGTTGTTAAGCACGACCTGGAAAAGGAAGAAGAGGTAGAACTTATCCCGACTACGAATTTCATCCGGAATTTCAATGTGTTTTACGAAGAAGTGGTGGCCGAAGAGGTTGCTGAGGATGAGTTCATCATCATAGATTCTAAAGACACTCTGAACGATATAGAGGTGGTAGACCCGATCGTGGTCACTTCTATGCAGGAAGAGAAGGATCAGATGGCTTTTAGTTTTGATATGCCCCTATCATCCAGGGAGCAAGAACTGGAAGAAGAAAAGGAAAATGTGATAACCTTCAATCTTGACGAGGAAGTGATGGACCTGGATGTGAAAGACCATATTGAGGTAGTACCTGTATTGGAATACAAGAAGGAAGGGGAGACTCGCTACAGTCTGGACGACTATATGGAACTGGAAAGCAAGCTTACCGGGGCCAAATCCAAGGCAGAAGGCTACGAACCAAAGATCGTGGAAGATGAGTTGGTCTTTGAGAAGAAAACCTTGAGCGAGGAGGGCAATGCAGAACCTAAGGCTGCAAATGAAGAGGTTGATCCGATGAACAGCTCCATCGAAGAGCTTTTGAAAGAAAGGGCTGATGAAAGAAGGCGAAAACTTAAGGACTTTAATTACAAATTTCAGAATGGCGTCAGTAATATTGACGAAATAGAAAAGGAGCCTGCGTATAAACGGCAGGGCGTAGATCTCAATGAAAACCCTAACGAAGGAAAGGTTTCTAAAACCTCACTTGGCGAAGACAGTAACGGGGATATGCAATTGCGTTCCAACAACTCCTTTTTGCACGGAAATGTGGATTAGCCAGTTTTTGATATAGTCCCCCCAAACCGAGTTTAAACCTGGAAACCTAACTGAGTTTTCAGGTTTATTTTTTTATCTTCGCCTCGCTAAAATCAAGGTGTTATGGGTTTACAACAACAGGTAATGGAAGAAATGAAAGCGGCGATGAAATCTAAGGATACCGTTGCTTTGGAATCACTCCGGGCTATAAAATCTGCTCTGCTACTTGCACAAACCGAAAAGGGTGCCGGTGATGGACTATCTGAAGCGGATGAGGTAAAACTGGTTCAGAAACTGGTGAAGCAACGCAGGGATAGTGCAGCTATTTTCAAAGAGCAGGGCAGGGAAGACCTCGCGGCCCCGGAACTGGCACAGGCAGAAGTAATTGCTAAATTCTTACCCGAGCAGCTTACCGAAGAGGAAATAGAGAAAGTAGTTGTCCAGACTATAGATGATATTGGGGCAAGTGGCATGCAGGACATGGGAAAAGTAATGGGGATTGTTACCAAGGAATTGGCCGGACAGGCAGACGGGAAAACAATCTCAGCCATCGTTCGTAGCAAATTGGCATAGACGCTTAGGATACGGAAAAAAGAAATACGAATTGAGGGCATTTTATTCGCCCTGGAAAGTTCTTTTTGCGTAAATTGCGCTCGCTAAAATCGGGCCGCGTAGTTCAACTGGATAGAATATCAGATTTCGGCTCTGAGGGTTGGGGGTTCGAATCCTCCCGCGGTCACGAATAAATAGATCAATAAGAAAAAACGCCAAGCTTGCTTGAGCGTTTTTTTGTTTGGTCTATTTTCAAAGCGGAGCTTTGAGGATCACGAGTGAAACGAGTAATCCTCACATAAAATGAAATTCTATCAGGGCAGATCAAGGCAACTAAGAGCATGGTGAAGGCATGCGGCTTTGCATTTTCAAAGCGGAGCTTTGAGGATCACGAGTGAAACGAGTAATCCTCACATAAAATGAAATTCTATCAGGGCAGATCAAGGCAACTAAGAGCATGGTGAAGGCATGCGGCTTTGCATTTTCAAAGCGGAGCTTTGAGGATCACGAGTGAAACGAGTAATCCTCATGTGAAATGAAATTTTATCAGGACAGATCAAAGCAATAAAACCATGGTGAAGGCATGCAGCTTTGCATTTGCGAAGGGGAGTGCAGTGAGGATCACGAGTGAAACGAGTAATCCTTATGTAAAATGGAATTCTATCAGGGCAGATCAAAGCAATTAAGACCATGGTGAAGGCATGCGGCTTTGCATTTTCAAAGCGGAGCTTTGAGGATCACGAGTGAAACGAGTAATCCTGCCTTTGCTAAGCAGGATTTAGCTATGCCGGACAAGTCTTTAGAGGTCACCACAAGCAGAAAATCACGCCCGGATTTAATTAGTTTGATGTTGGGGATTGCCATCCCCTCCCCAATTATAATTTAGTGCTTCTCCCTGTAAAAAGCTTGCAATTCAAACGCTTCCTTATCGATTTGGTAATTGAGCTCATAGGATCAAGAATAATCCTGCCTTCGCTAAGCAGGGCTTTGCTCTGGAAGCCAAACATGTGAGGGTCACGAGTTGGACAAAATTGTCCATAATGCCAGACAAATTTGTCTGGTTTATTTATTTTCATTTATCTAATTCTATTATTAAGAAAGAAACAATTATCTATGATTTACAAATTATTTGAACAAATATCGCAGGATGTATGGTTTCGACTAAGGGACACAAGTAGAGCGAGTATTAGGCAGGGGGAAGAAACCATAACTGATATTATCTTATTGGAAATACTACGTTCTGGAAATAAGAATATAATAGTCGTACAAACTCCAAAAATTAAAGAACCGGAAAAAGGAACTGATTGGGAATGGTGGATAGGAAATGAAAAGACGGGGTGGCTGCGTTATGCTGTTCAAGCTAAAAAAATAGACCCTAAGACCCTTAATTACAAGTCTTTAAACTATAAATCTGGCAAAAAACCAAATCAAAAAAGACAAGTAGATATTTTAAAAAGGTATGCCGAAAAAAATAATGCAATTCCTTTATATTCTTTTTACAATTACGTAAGAGTAAGAAATAACGACGATTTGCACTCCTTCTGGCATCAAAACAAAGAAGAGTATCAGATAGAACAATTTGGTTGGACATGTAGTCCTATTGAGAATATTTTGAAGTTGTTGGATTCTAACGTAAGAGGAAATAAGAATTTTGAAAGCATACATTGCCGTAAAAACACTTTTCCAATACGATATTTGATGCATTCTAAAAATGTTGAGAATTTACTTAATTCATGTAAGGAAAAAGGAGAAGATGTTGTTGGTTACCATAAATCGTTACCTCCTTTCTTTAAAAATATTCAGTTATTAATTGATAGAGATGATGAAGAAGAAATGAGAAAAAAAGATAAAGAATATCCATTAGGAATAGCTTACAAAACAATATCTGAAGATTCAATATTTATGAGTCCCAATAATTATGATAATAATATTGTCATTAAAAATGCACCTATTATATCTGAAGAATACTATGATAAACAACTCGGTCTATACCCTAAAAGGATTTTAAAAATTGATATAGGAGAAAAATAAAACTAACAAGTAATTAATAAAGCAGGGATATCTTTTGAAAGCTCTCCAATTGATTTTAAATCCTGAACCAAAAAGTTTGAACCTTGAATGTTCGGGGTCACTAATGAAACGAGTAATCCTCATGTAAAATGAAATTTTATCAGGGCAGAGACTGACCATGAACGACCTCTAGAATAGTCGTGAAGGCTTTGATGAAGACTATAGAAGACATCAGAATATAAAAAAACTATCGACGATTACGTGAAATTGGAGGTAGTAGCCATGGAAATGGAAGAACAAGATCTGATTTTCTTACACTTCTATTAAAATTCCGTCAACTGATTCAGATCATTTCGGCTTCAAAACACATTCCTGAGTTTTGTATCTCAAGTTCATGTAGGTATTTTCGGTCAAAATCGTCGGCTGGCAATTTTTTATAACCAAAACCCACAATCATGAAAAATTTTACTTTTTCAGCGATCCTTATATTCCTATTTTCTTTTCAAATTTATGCCCAACATAATAATGCTTCAAATTTACAGGAAAAGACCCTGCCGCCACTTACTTGTGACGCTCCTATTGATCCTGCTTGGCTTCTAGCTGCCGAAAAGAGAATCTTAACAACTAAGGTCCTGGAGGAATCTACCGTGCGTGTGGCTTATCTTATTCCTTCCAACCGTACTCCACAGGCCAAAGGGGTAGAGGCCCTTCAACTGATCATCAGGACGGGCCGTGATTTTTTTAAGAAGCAGATGGCCCATAATGGCCTTCCCCCAAAAACTTTTCGCTACGAGACGAAGGCAGATGGGGAAACCCCTTTGATCCATGTAGTCCATATTCCTGAAACGGATGCGCAGATTGAGGGGAACAGCGATATAGATGCCTGGAACAATAAAATAAGCGCAGCAATTAATGCTGGCCTTGGGGTATGGCAAAGAGGTGAAATATGGATTTTGGTGTCGGAAACACATATGCAGCAGCCTAATAGCTCAATTATTGCAGGCGGTGCCCTGGGTGCAAGTTTTGGCAATGCAGATGACCCCGGGGTAGCAACGATGACGAGTACCTTTCTTACCCCGGTTGCACATGGTGCCTTAACCGATAACCGGCCTTACGATGGTATGCTCATCCCGGAAATAGGGCCCTATCCTTTAAAACAGAGTATAAGCTTTCACCCCGGGGATCGCTCTACCATGAGTTCCATCGCATCGGTTACGGTGGGTGCATTCTGGCATGAATTGATGCATGCATTTGGTATAGGGCATCACGATTTTAGAAATGATGCCAATTTTCATGGTAACCTTATGGGTAACGGTTTTCGAGGTGTCCGTGGCCACCTGTATCCAAAGCAGTATCCAAATGACTATACACGGCTTGCCTTTGCCAGTGCACAAGCACTTAACACCAACCACTACTTTAATACAGGCAAGCAACGTAATCGGGTAGATAATGTATCTTTTACCCTACAATCGAACGCACCACAAGACGGAAAATTGGTATTCAATATAACAGCTTCCGACTCAGATGGCCTATCAATGCTTCATCTGTTCGGCATTCCAGGTTATAGTGTTGAAAATGTGCTTTCTGGCACTAGCTTCAATGGGCAGATAACGATTCCCTATTTCAATCCAGGCATAATGACGGATTTCCGTTTAAAACTGTATGACAAAGAAGGGAATAAAGTGGAAAATACTGTCGAGGTGACCCCAGCGACCGGAATCAATCGAGCACCCTGGCCGTACATGCGTTTCATCCCTCCCATTGGGGAAACTGGAGATAATTTTAGTTTAGACGCTGGCCATAGCCGAGATCCTGATAGCAACACCCCACTTTCCTTTGAGTGGGACTTCAACAATGACGGAGTATATGACACTCCACCTGATCAGAGCAGTCTCACCACGGTCAACTTGCCTGGAGGGAATCATCTGATCCGTTTAAGGCTGACAGATCCCTCTGGCGCACAGACGGTTTCGACACCCATGGCTTTGCACGTTTCAGGAGAAACACCACCTCAATCCGATATTACCTTTACCTTGATCAATGCCGATACCGATGAAGATCTTTTTGACCTGAAAGATGGTATGCAAATAGATATCGATAAATTACCAACGCTGCATCTGGATATACGGGCGAATACGTCGACGGATGTGGAGAGCGTCGAATTATCAATCACTTCCTCCGGGAATGTACAGGAACTTAACAATATCCGGACAGAAAGTTTATTACCCTATGCCTTTTTCCAGGACTTGCCCATTGGAGACTATATGGGCGCCACTTTTTTTGACGCTGATTTTACCATTTCGGCCGTACCTTATAGCCAAGACAATCTTGGGGGGGTTGCCGGAACCCCTGTCGAATTGACCTTTGAAATAGCGGGCTACTGTCAGGAAGCCACTGATAGGTCTATTGTGGAGGCTTTTGACGCTGATTGTAATGGCGAAGGTGGGCATGCAATTCTAATTACCACTTTGGCCATTAGCGATGAAGATGCGCCCAATTGGGAACGTGATGAGCATGGAGATTATGTTAGATACCATGAGCCCGGCACATATGAGGTAACCGTTGGCAATGAACCGGGCTGTACCCGTACTATTGAATATACGATCGGGATAGATCCGAACAATTGCCCTCCCGGCGGTTTTCAATTACGAATCAACACAGGAGGTTCCGAAATCGACTATAACGGTGATACCTTTATGGCCGACTCCTATTTTGATACCGGCAGAACATTAGTTAGGCCGCAAACCGGTTTGCCGGAACCTTATCAAAGCTTCCGGTTCAGCCCCTCACAACAAATGAGCTACAATATTCCAGTACCTGATGGAGAATATACCGTTAACCTTCATTTTGCCGAGCTTTGGTTCGGTGCTACGGGAGGTGGTACCGGTGGCGTAGGTAAACGAGTGTTCGATGTGAATATCGAAGGACAATTAGCGGAAGACAATCTGGATGTCTATGCTGAGGTAGGTGCGGAGGCCATACTCGTAAAATCGCATACCGTAACCGTGACAGACGGGGCAATGAGTATTGATTTTTCTTCTTTGGATGTTGATGGAGGAGAACGTCACCCCATAATCAATGCCATTGAGATTTTGGGCGAAACGATCGGCCCGGTAGATCCTATTATATCAAGTCTGACGTTGATTTTAGATGATGGTTTTTCACATGGTATTAATTTAACCGAAAGCAGAGTGATGTATTCCGGTTGTACTACTTGTAATAGTCGGTTTGTGGCCAATGTCAATGAAGGTGTAGGTAGTGTCCACTTTGAACTAAAGGGCCGAATAAACCTTGAAGAAACGATAAATGATGTTCCGGGAGACTCTCAATTGTTTTTTGAAGGAAGTGATTATATATTGCCGCCGGGCGCATATACGTTGACTGCAACTCCTTATTCCGCTGCCAATAAAGGTGGTGCAATGGGTCAATCGATTACCGCTAATTTTAATGCACAAGATGGTATTTTCACCGTTTTAAGAATAACGGATGCAACAAGTTGTACATCGGCCGATGGAAGTGCAATCATATTAACCGGTGGAAGCATACCAGATAATGATGCTACTTGGAGCCATGATCCACTTTTAAGAGGGCCCTTCGCAGCGGATTTAGCTCCCGGAAACTATCGCGTAACTATTCATTGGGGTTTTATTGGTAGTAGTTCTGATGTCGTTTTTGATTATGAAATTAAATCGCTTGATGGAGAGGATTGCCCAGACACCAATGATTTCGTCTTGCGTATTAATACAGGGGGATCTGAAGTCGAATATAAAAGTGAGGCCTTTATGGCCGACTCCTATTTTGATATGGGAAGAACATTGGTTAGGCCGCAAACCGGTTTGCCGGAACCTTATCAATCCTTCCGGTTCAGCCCCTCACAACAAATGAGCTACAATATTCCAGTACCTGATGGAGAATATACCGTTAACCTCCACTTTGCCGAGCTTTGGTTCGGTGCTACGGGTGGAGGATCGCCCGGTATAGGTAGACGGGTTTTTGATGTCAGCATCGAGGGCGAGTTAAAAGAAGACAACCTCGATATCTATTCCCTGGTCGGGTCAGAGGCCATGTTGGTCAGAACGCACAATGTAACCGTGACAGACGGGGCAATGAGTATTGATTTTTCTTCTTTGGATGTTGATGGAGGAGAACGTCACCCCATAATCAATGCCATTGAGATTTTGGGCAAAACGATCGGCCCGGTAGATCCTATTATATCAAATCTGACGTTGATTTTAGATGATGGTTCTTCACGTAGTATTAATTTAACAGGAAGCAGATTGATGTATTCCGGTTGTACTACTTGTAATAGTCGGTTTGTGGCCAATGTCAATGAAGGTGTAGGTAGTGTCCACTTTGAACTAAAGGGCCGAATAAACCTTGAGGAAACGATAAATGATGTTCCGGGAGACTCTCAATTGTTTTTTGAAGGAAGTGATTATATATTGCCGCCGGGCGCATATACGTTGACTGCAACTCCTTATTCCGCTGCCAATAAAGGTGGTGCAATGGGTCAATCGATTACCGCTAATTTTAATGCACAAGATGGTATTTTCACCGTTTTAAGAATAACGGATGCAACAAGTTGTACATCGGCCGATGGAAGTGCAATCATATTAACCGGTGGAAGCATACCAGATAATGATGCTACTTGGAGCCATGATCCACTTTTAAGAGGGCCCTTCGCAGCGGATTTAGCTCCCGGAAACTATCGCGTAACTATTCATTGGGGTTTTATTGGTAGTAGTTCTGATGTCGTTTTTGATTATGAAATTAAATCGCTTGATGGAGAGGATTGCCCAGACACCAATGATTTCGTCTTGCGTATTAATACAGGGGGATCTGAAGTCGAATATAAAAGTGAGGCCTTTATGGCCGACTCCTATTTTGATACGGGAAGAACATTGGTTAGGCCGCAAACCGGTTTGCCGGAACCGTATCAATCCTTCCGGTTCAGCCCCTCACAACAAATGAGCTACAATATTCCAGTACCTGATGGAGAATATACCGTTAACCTTCATTTTGCCGAGCTTTGGTTCGGTGCTACGGGTGGTGGATTGCCCGGTATAGGTAGACGGGTTTTTGATGTCAGCATCGAGGGCGAGTTAAAAGAAGACAATCTGGATGTCTATTCCCTGGTCGGTTCAGAGGCCATGTTGGTCAGAACGCACAATGTAACGGTTTCAGGAGGGGTTTTGGATATAGACTTCTCGTCATTAACTACCGATGGGGGCGTACGCCATCCGATAATCAACGCCATAGAGATTCTTGGCAGCAACAATGGAGCTCCTGCAAAGTTGGCATCTAGTAAACCGATTAGCGATAATACCATGCGCATCGCCCCAAACCCTGTAATGGCTACGACCTCCTTAAATTTCGAAAAGCCGGTTCAACTGTTGAAGATTCAGGTTTTTGATGTAATGGGTCGATTAGTACGTCACTATACAGACATGGGAATGTCTGCAAATAGCACCTATTTGCTCAACACAGGTGAATTACCGCCCGGCACCTATTTCATCAACTCATACGATGTTCAGGGAAATCGCTATCAGAAGCAGATAGTCGTAAAGCGCTAATAATATTAGAAAGCGAATCAAAAAAGGAAAATCTAAATTTTAGCTGGTAATCGCAGACTCTTGATTTTTCAAGAATAAAACAAGAAAAGTCTAAGAAACTCAAATGTAAAGCGGTAAATAATATTATCCCACATTTAAGGTTGACAATTGCGGTTTCCTATTTGTAGCTATGAGCGGCAAGGATAACGAGTGATACGAGTAATCTTCCCACGATAACTGAGAAATGTAATTTTGAATTCAAAAAGTCTGTAAATCGCAGATATTCAGGCGATATGGTTTTCGTTGAACAGCCCAAAAAAGTTATTTTTGGTGTAGCAGCAGACTGGACTAAGAAATTAGACAGGTTAATCAGAAATATTATGCGAGTCTATTCACAAAAGTTTAATCTAATCTATCTATTGCTATTTTTTGTGCTTTGCATTGCGTGTAATACCAGGTCTTCAGCTGACATCAAAAATAAATCAAGTTTTAAACCTATTATCGAAAGACTTTTTATTCAGGGTAATTGGAAAGATGCGATCGATATTGCCAACATTGAACTACAAAGAACAACCTCTGACAAGCAAAACTCATATTATTATCTGGTTTTAGGGCAAAATTATTTTTTCTTGGAAGACTATGATTTATCTGAAACCAATTTCAAAAAGGCTATAGAGAACTCTAAAGAAAATGCGGATTCAGAACATTTAGGTGAAGCATATTATGGTTTGGGAGATATAAACTATCTCAAATGGGCTTATTTTGAACAAGAGGATGCTTTAAATATCTCAAAGGCCTATTTGGATTCTTCTTTAATTCAGGCAAAGCAGGGAAAGCTTTTGGAACTTGAATCGAAAGTTCTATATAGACTTGGTTCAATTCTACAAATTCAAGGACAAAATGAGGAAAGTCTTAAATATTTTGAAAAAGGACTAAAGATTTCATTTTCGATTTCGGATACTGTTGGAATGATCAGGAACGATACTCATAAAGCAGCAGAGCTGATGAGAAGCGGCAAATTGGATTCAGCATTATTCCATTATACCCGCGCATACAATCATGGAAAACAAATTAATAGTAATTATACGGAAGCGCATTCACTATGTAATTTAGGACAATATCATTTTGATATAGATGAAACACCCGAAGCAAAGCGTTATTTTGATAAGGCCAGGTATTTATCCGAGGAATTAGGTCAACGAATTGTGATGTGCAGAAGTTATTACGGATTAAGTTTAATTGAAAGAAGATTAGGTAATAAGGAGAATGCGGTTAAGTATGCTAAAAAAGGTTTGAAATCAGCGACTGACAAAGAATATGTAGTCTATATGCAAGCATTTAGGCGTTTAATTGAAAATATTGAAAAAGATAATAACTAATGCCAACAGCCAACATGGTTTATAAAGTATAGCTATCGGGAGTGAACAGTAATCAGTGAACAGTGGGCAGTTGGCAGTCCTTTTCCTAATAGTTGATGGTTGTTAGTTGTTCGTTGATGGCCTGCGCTTAGCGTATAGCGTAATGCGTAAAGCACATGTACAAAGTACGATATACGATGTTAGATACACTATCCTTAAGGCACTAATGGATCAGGTTTACTAACTTTCAATTCCTCAATTCCTCAATTCCTCGATTTTACAGTTTTACAACTTTACCTTTCTCCCAACCTTCAAATTGCTACATTTTCACATTTTCAAATTAAATCATTGCTTTTTCTGCTTTTAAAATGCAGCGCCAAGGTTTAACTTGAGTTTGGGGTGGGGTTGATAACCCCTTGAAAATTGGCGAGCCAATTTTCAGTATGCCGTTAGCAGTCCTCCTTCACCAAGGCTATGGAGGATGAGATCAGTGAGTGGGTAGTTTGCAGTTAGCAGTGGGCAGTCAATTCCTCAATTCCTCAATTTTACAATTTTACATTTTTTGACTGTTTTTCTCATTTAAAGTTCAACACTTTCAACTCAAAACCCTTTAATTCAACTTGAACTTAAGCTTGATCTTTGCGTTTTCTGCTTTAAAAATGCAGTGCAAAAGATTAACTTGAGTTTGGGGTGGGGTTGATAACCCCATGAAAATTGGCGAGCCAATTTTCGGTATGCAGTGAACAGTCCTCCTTCGCCAAGACTATGGAGGATGAGATCAGTGGGCAGTGGGCAGTTGGCAGTTAGCAGTGGGCAGTCAATTCCTCAATTTCACAATTCCTCGATTTTACAGTTTTACAACTTTACATTTCTTCAAATCTTCAAATTGTCTTCCACCCTTCCTAACATCCGGATACAACAAACCGGCTTAATCTACCATAGCTGGCAACAGATAGTCCTTCAGAATATCTCTGGCTTGATTACCCTTGCCATTTCTAAAATTTCCCGAAGTGATGACCACCACAGAATCCAGGGACGGAATTACAAAAATAAATTGTCCGCCGGCTCCCCTGGCCTCTATAGTTTCTATGGCTTTTCCACGGATCAAATAAGTATCGTGCCACCATAGATAACCGTACAGATTCTTGTCCCTTACATCCTGTAACTGAACGTGCTTGTCAAAGGATTCCGTAACCCAATCTTCGGAGATAACCTGCTTTCCATGCCACTTGCCCTTGTCCAGGTAAAGTTGCCCGAATTTTAACAGATCCCGAGGAGTCAGGAGCATGCCCCCACCAAAATAAGGGTGGATCTCAGAGTCGTCCGTCTGATTGATATAATTGCTTATCCCTAAAGGCGCGAATAGCTTTTCGTCCATGTACATTTCCATGGGCTTATTCAGGCGTTCTTTTAAACAGATCCCTAACAAGAAAGGGTTAGCAGATCCATAATCCGCGTAAGTTCCGGGTTCCTTTACCATTGGAGCCTCCAGAACGGTTTGAAGCCAGCTTTTGGGGTTAGCAGGATTTTGGTAGTAGTCTTCCTGTGCCAGATTATTAACGTCTAATCCGGAGCTCATAGTCAGTAGATCCCTGAGCCTTATCCTGGATTTAACAGAATCCTTGGTGTATTGGTACTCTCTTGGAATAAAATCGTACAAGCGCTCATCCACACTTTGTAGATATTTATCTTCCATGGCGATACCGATCATAGCAGAGGAGATACTCTTGGAGGCAGAGCGTAAATCATGTGGAATATGGGCATTAAATCCCTCAAAATAATTTTCAAATACCAGTTTGTTATCCTTTGCGATCAGTACGCTATGTGTATTGACCAAAGTTTTGGAGCGAATACTGTCGAGCAGCCTGAGAAGTTCACTTTCATCGATACCATGTTCGGCAATATTAGCGGAGGTCCATCCATCGTCTAACTGGACGGGTGTATCCGTTATCTGAGGTTGTTCCTCCGGATTGGATTGGTATTCCCAACCGTCATCGGTATGTGTTAAGCTAGTTTTCGAAACCAGCGCATCGGTTAATAGAATTTCAAGTTCAATCGAATTCTTTAACAAGTTGGCCCTAAAGTTAAAGCCGGTATTGCTGTCTCTAAAGAATAGGGTGTCTTCCATCATCCTAAAACCACTTGTCCAGGTTCCCCTGAACCTTTGGTCTCCAAAAAAAGGATAGGCGGCCAGACCAACAGTTTCTGTGGCTTCTACATAGAGCATAATATCCCTTGACTGTAAGCCATTGTTAAACATAAATGGGTTCCAGTCTCCGGCGAATTGGTTATCGCCATTATTGGCCAGGCTCACATGATAGAGCAATCTCCCGCTCCGGATAAACCCGGTTAGGGCCTGCATGCTCTGATTATACTCAAGATTGAAAAACAATTGTTGATCTATATTGAATTGCAAATGATCCTCACCGGAGGACACTATGTCTTCCTCTATCAATGTTTTGCCATTTGAGATTTTGAGATGATACTTATTGCCCTCCGATCGTTCCAGGTTAACCGTAAAATTAAAGCTGTACTTATCTGGTAAGAAACCTACCCATTCGCCCTGATAGTCTTGTTCGTAGTCCTGTGCGCAGCTGATTATTGCAGTCAAAGAAAGAAATACTAAGATATTGAGGTATCTGCGCATGGTAATAAGGATTTAGGCAGTAAAGGTAGCGTGTCAGGAATACTGGAAATTGGACGAAATTAACATCAGCGGTTTTTTCGGACTATTTTCCGGTATTGGCCGGGGTTCATATTGAAATGGGATTTGAACACCCGGTTAAAATGACTTTGATCTGAAAACCCGACCTGGTAGCTGATTTCAGTTAAAGTCAGCGTTGAGTCCAATAAAAGAGGAAGCGCCTTCTTGAGTTTCTCAATCCTGATGTAGGCCCCAAGGCTCATGGAAAGATACCTGGGGGCTACCCTGGATATGTGTACCGGATGTACCTGCAGCTCTTTAGATAAATAATTCAGGCTCAATTTGGAGGTATCATAGTGCAGTAATTCTTTTAAAGCGTTAATCCAGACGGGGTTTTCAAGCGAACTAGCTCGTTTTAAGTCGCTCAGGGCTTCACAGATTTGAAGCAATAGAAGTTCCACAGATACTTCACTAAACTCATCCGAGAGCAGAAATTCACTATAGAGATGGGCAAAAAGGAGGTGCAATTTCGGGTTTTGAATGCGCTGGCTGCCTTCCCATAATTGTAAGGGAATGCTGTGTTCTTCAAGCCATTTTTTTTCAAATTCCAGATGAAATCCGCTGGCCTTTTTAGAGTGCTTAGAACCATAGTGCGGCTCCTGCCAATTGTTAAACATCAGACTCCCGGCAGGACAGAGTGTTTTAGTCCTGGTATTGCAATCCTTCATATTACCGTTTAGGACATACATAAAATAGGGGTTTTCATGGTAATGCCAATCTGTGCTGTCTGTCAGATAGGTATATTCAGACAGCAGCACCCCGTTAAAGGAGTTCTCCGCATCCTGATTTCCATAATATTCTCCCCGGGATAAGATCTTCATCTTTTAGAAAGTCGTTTAGCCTGCTTGCCAACAAAAGCTTGTTGACAAGGCGGCGCTATCTTTGGTATTTGTATGTATTACTTTATCCGAACTCCCGTTTCAACGTACCTCCAGATACTCGGCTTGTTTGGGTCTCCGTATTTGTTCTCACCTTTCCAGGTATATTCATCAAAGCTTTCGTTGAATACCATTTCGCCAAACCTAATGCGAAATTCTTTTTCACTGTCCGGCTCATTACGAATGGTCAATTTTCTTTCTTTACGGTTCCACTCTAAAATATCGAACTGCGATTGATACCAATTGCTAAACATCGATACCATTTCGAAGCGTTTGGTTTTCTTATTATAGTTGATATACCAAAAATATTCTCGTTCCCGGCCATTGGAGTCTATGGAATTTGCCCTTATTTCAATATAATTCTCTTTCAAGGCATAGTTTATTTCCCTGGTGGACGTTTCCCACCAACCCTCTTCTACATTATCCTCGCGAGTTTCCCAGGTCCCGATCAAAAAATCAAGATCCTTGATCCCTGCATCCTGCGCTGCAATACCCTGGCTTAGCGATAGAACAATGGTGAGGCCTAATACTTTTAGGAGCTTAGATTTTTTCATATCATAATTATTGAGATTTTACCGCTGCCAGGGCCAATACTTCATAATTCTTCGCAAAATTGTGGAATTGTAAAAATTCAAATTCAGCAAGATTAACCCTTAAAAGTTTACAGCTATGAAGTTAACAAATTACTGCTATTTATAGCTGACTTAGATTTGGCAGTAAGGAGTAATCAGAGTTTATGTGGTTTGAGAGGTTTTAAAAATGACCTGCCATTAATAACACAGATGTTGTGCCTGATACTTTTTAAGCCGTAAGCTCTCAATCCAGACTATTTTTTATCCAAATTAGGATAGGTGGTATACACATACTAAGATAAGAAATGTCAAATTTGGACTCGAAAAGAGTCAAATGACCCCCGAATTGAACAATGGTATAAAGCATTCCGATTAAGGGTATCGCAAAAATGATCAAAGCGCTATACAATATGTGATCATTATATTTTTTTGTGATCCAGGGAATAAAAAAAATAGGGAATAGTAGCAGATAAGAAATTATAGGAACCTTGTTTGCCTGCAGCGAGAGTGGGTTAAATTTTATCAGGGTTTCCCAATCTTGAGCTGATATAAATGTAGGCAGACAAATTAGGATACCGATTAACACGGCCGATATCCCAATTCTTATTTTAGTACTCATTTTACTTTGCCATATATCCCTAAAAAAAATGAGCATCAGCGGAATAATAACGATCGCTCTCGTCAATAGTAAAAACGAGACCGAGGCTCCAAATGCAAGGGGATTCCTGAGTATTTCCCCTTGGTATCTTTTTCGCCAATGGGCTATAAAAAGAAAAACAAGAAAAAGATTGCTCACTAAATCACTTTTCGCAATGATTTCCCAAATCAATGCTGGGGAAGATAGGTAAAGCAACAGTATGCAAAAAGACGTTTCTCTTTTGCTACATGTTTGAAACACAAAAAATGCAAATAACGCAAAAACCAATACCTGTAAATACCCTACATCACCAAGCAAATAAAACGGTAAACCCAGGAACCCCAAAGCGGGAAAATTAGAGCTCATATTACCTAGATGGTCGGTTCGGGAATATGGATATTTATTTTCAGTGATTCCTTGAACGGTCAATTCCAGGGCCGACCACCTATCTACACTAAGACTCTCACCGTCTACACTGAAAACGACCACAGAAAATATAACAGTGAATACCCCGACTATTAGCCAGTATAAAACGCTCAGCACAGATCTTTTAAGCGTTGGAACATACTTTTTCTTCTTAAATACAAAAGCCACCCACCCAATAAAGCTTCCGTAAACTAAGATCAAAAGAACAACGATAGATACTTTGAAATTTAGCCTTTCTCCGTATTTACATATAAAAAGAGCATTAATAAAAATGTAAATTCCAGTAAGAGTCCAATATGAGACTTTTTTAGTTTTGGCATTACTTAAAAAATCGACGCTTCTTTTTATGCCCATTACGCTAAAGTTTTAGGAATACGGCTGCTATTCGCCCCACAACTATCGGATTGGAATAAGGCAGGACTGAATCTGACCAATAAAAGCTTTGTTAATATTCATTTAGCTTGCACACGATGTTCAAGTGTATACATGGGCAACCTAAATTCAGTAAATTCTTACATCAAAAAAATAGTCCCGTAATAAATGGGGATGAAGGCGCATAAATGATGATAATAGGAATCAGACCGCGGAGTGGAAGAAGGTATTTTTTCGGTAAAGACAATGGTGGATCCGTTACAAGTGGCTCGGCTGTTGTACCCTTACCCATTTCAAATCAGGATACTTTTAAAAGAACATGTAAAGTTTCAAGCTTTGGGAAGGCGTTATAGTAAAAGGTTCCAGTTTAGAAATTGGATTCTATGTTTTGAGTTGGATTTACAGCCACTTGGGATTTACCACCTCCAAAAGTCGTTTTTACTAGCTCCTGTAGCGTGCAATTAGAAAGCAAAAGCCGGCAGTCAGCAGTAGTATGCCAGGGATCAGAGCACCCAAATAAAAAGCGGCAAAAGCGCTGACGGCAATTAAAGAAGAAATAATTACCAAAACGGTATTATGACCCTCTCGCATCCACAAGGTAGACAATCCAAATACCGCCAGTCCCAACAGATGCATAGAAGTATGTAAAAACAGGACGGGAAAAATATCTTTGATAAAGTCTTCGGAATTAGACTCGACTACCGAGGCGGTCACGAATTTCAATCCGCTTCCGTGAAAGACCGCCATAAGGGTGAGCAGCAAACATCCCAGGATGACAAAAAACCTAAATGACCTCGACTTTGAACTTAAGCTTATACTTGATCTTGAACCTGATCCCTCCATAATATCCCATTAGGGTTCTATAATTATGGACGCTAAAAAGCAGCAAAGGGTTGTCTGGAAATGCGAATTAGCACATAGACTACGATATGAAATCTTGCTGCTTAGCTACGCAATTAGGTGAAAAGGCGCCAAGATCTTGCTTCACTTTAAAGCCATAAAAAAGGGAATAACTCTTAAAGGGTAAGCTCTAGGTCTCCGGAGTCTAATCCAACATGACAGCAATCCGTACTTACGATATAATCGCTACTTAAGACCTCCTGGTCATTGATAAACCCCTTGAATTGTACTTCCCGTTCTTCGTTGAGCCCAAAACTACCGTCCTCTGTCAGTGGATACAGACCGGTTTCTTGTGCTTCAGCCAGTTCTGAGGGGGTGAGGGATACGGTCATATCTTCACCATTTTGCAAATTGGTAACCGTAAAGGAATCCAGTGCGACAGGGTTCTGATCCTGGTCCGTAAGGGATACATTGATCCGGATAAATATGGCAGTACAAATAGTACCTTCGCATCTGGCATTGCCATCTTCATTACCATTGTCGTCATCGCTGTTGCAGGAAGTTTGTGCAAGTGACAATAAAAGAGAGAAGGCTATAAGAAACAGTTTATTTGACATGATTTTGTTGTTTGACTTTCCTCTTAGATGTCAAAAAGACGCCATGGTTGTGTTAAAATTTCAGCGCAGGGAATGTTTCTATAGCTGGAGAATCACTAACCTATTGATAACCAAAATTATTGGCCTTCTTTGCGCAAGATCCTCTCCATTTTACGGTATTTCGCCAATTCATCAACCAATTTATCCGGATATCTGACCTGCCGGGTTAGTGTGTTATCAATTTCTTCAATGCTATAACCGCAGATTACCCCTTTGATCAGCTGCGCATTAGGATGCAGGTTTGTACGCTCAAAAAAGTTTCAAACGTTACTTTCTCATCGATCAACTCCTGTAACTTATCATAATCAAAGCCGGTCAGCCAGTGTATCACCTGGTGCAGTTCTTCTTTTGTCTGACCTTTTTTCTATTTTATTTACGTAATGCGGATAAACCGAACTAAAAGTCAATCCTGCTATCCGTGCATTGTGTTCTGCTGTTACTTTCATTGGTTTCTTTTTTTTAGATGATTGCCTGTATTCCATCTGATCCATAAATCGCATGGAGACAGTTCCTCTAAAATATGAAATCCCTTTGGCCGGGATACTTAAACCGGATGAACATAGCTTGGTTTTCATGTTTGTCCGAACCACAAGCTGTACAAACGCATGCTTGAACAGCTCTCATTCTAATAGTAAGATTGGTGACCGAAATTCTAAACTGTAATAAATAAGCTGTTTGATTTATAACAACTCTTCGCAGTATTTAATGCTATGGATATCGTTATAATCACTATTTTAAAACGATTTTCGCAATTTTAGGCAAAGTAGAAGCCTGGCCAATTATTAAACTTAACGAAACATGAGACTCAAAAACGGAGCTTTGCTGGTATATTCCATTCTTTTACTCTTTCTTTTTGGGTGTAGTGAGAGTTTTTTGGAAACGGATGACGATCCGGCGAACGTTATCCCCGAATTGAGTATTGAAGATGTCAACAGGGCCTTTTCAGAATTGTCCTTCAACACCGGGGTGAACGACTTTACCCTTAACGTTTTACACAATCAGAGCTGGGATTTTAGGGTCATTGTACCGGAAGTGGAGGAAGGTGAACTACTTCCTCTTTTCGTTAACCTCCACGGTGGGGTGCTGACCCCGGATGCCAATGCGCATAAAAGGACAGAATGTCTGATTGAGCCGGCTTTGGAGAACACCAGGGCCTATGTGATAAGCCCTAATTCACAGGCCAGATTGTGGAATCACAATGAAAACGTCTCACAGGTGCTAAACCTGGTAGATTTTGCTATTGAGCACCTGAGCGTGGATCCGCAGAGAGTGGTTGCGGTAGGCTATAGCGACGGAGGTACAGGGAGTTGGTTTTTTGCCGATTTGTTTCCTGAAGTGTTTTCCGCTGGCATACCCATGGCCAGCTTTTACGGACTTTCATATACAGAGGAAGGCCTGGTAAAGAAAACTGATGTCCCTCTTTATGTCATCCATGGTGAGGATGATACGATATTCCCGTATACCAATACCGAAACCCTGGCACAGTTATCCATGAATGCCGGTAGTGATATTACCCTGATAAAAGCGGTTGGCCTGACCCATTTTGTTCCCTGCGAATATCTGTCCTACCTGCTGGATGCAATAGACTGGCTAAAAACAGAGGTTTGGGAATAGCGCTTTTCCCAAAAATAGGAGTTATGCTATTTTATGGGTATTGGTAGTAAGTAACCAGCAAAAGTGAGTTGCGGAAGTATATTGGAGGATTTGATCAGGATCTGGTTTGAACCAATTGCCCGCCTTTAGACTTTATATCGCGTCACCCTTCCCTTAAAAACTTCAAAATCCAGTATTACAAATCTGGAAGGATTTTCTTAACTACTTATAAGACAGCGATTTATTAGTTTTATGCATTGCTTTACCAAACCAATTCGCAAGTGATATGGACAAATTTTGTCGATACCTGCTTGCTGTGGTATGTTGTCTGCATTTTACACAACAACTTCTTCCCCAAAACAGCCGGACAGAGGAGGTCAAAACACTAAAAAACGGCATTAGCAAGCCGGTTACATTGGCCACCCATCCTTTTGGGGTCTTGTTTTATACCTTGCCACACAATTTTAAGATCAGGCCGGATCTCAGGCCAACCCTGGATATTAACCTTAGCAGCGGCAACATTTGGGGTCAGCCGGTGACTACTTATTTACCAGAGAATTCTGCTGTTAGAGAACAGATCAGTGAGATTGAATTTTACGACCGCATATTTGAATTTGATCCGGACGGCAGCCCTTCAGATTCCTATACTTTTGCCTATGATGGTATCCTAAAGGATTTCAGGATAAACGCTGGCATTCCATTGGGTAGTAAATACGAATTGTCTCTGACGGCGCGTTCTTTTCTGTTGTCAGACGGGACATCTTTGTTTAGCGTATTTACTGCAGATCGCTTTATTGAATTTATCCACAGTTCTGGTATAGGAGGGGAAGACCCTTTCGGTAGAAAAGTACAGGGATTGGATGAGGCCGGGATAGCCTATACGGATCGCAATGGGAATAGCCTGGAAATAAACAATGGGGAATTTGTCTTTTCGGGAATCGAAACCGCCTTGTATTACTATCCTGATTTTCTTCCCTCAAAGCAGCTTTATGCCAATATGGGTTTACATCTTGGAACCAATCTTAGCCCTTATAATCGTTCCCTGGACCTCGGCATTTCCGTTGCTACGGTAAAAGCGTTTTCCTTGAAGCAACGTCATCAGTTCCTTACCGGTTTCGGGCTCAACCTGCTACGGCGGAGTGTCTTGTCTTTTTCCGAGGATCAGACAGACCTGGGCACCAGCCGTTTGTTTGGCAGTTTTGAAGGTCATTTGGAATTCAACCGACAGACCAGAAGAGGGGGCACACATTCCATTGGCTTGAACTACAGGATACAAACACCTTATAACAAGAAAAAGGAAGAGGCATACTACGTGCCCTATAGCGTGGAACGGGTTAAGCGATGGCATGAAGCTTCCAGGCACTTGTACAAATTCCCGAGTTACTGGTCCCTGATATACTCTTTTACCAAAAAGATCGAATTTTCCATTTACCTTCAGGAAGATATGGTGGTAAACAATGCTCCGGACCTGCAGACCGGACTTCGTTTAAGGTTGCCCTTAAGCCGGTTTTAGGGCTTTTGTTTTAGTGATCGGTAGAATTCCGCAACAACCCTAAAGACACCCAGATTTTAACAATATGGCCGCTCGTTTTATACGATTCATTATGTTTTCCTTACATAAAAAGGATACAATCAATTCTTCTTTTCAGTAATTTTATCAGCTAGATCTGTTCGAAGATCCGGTGTAACACGCGCCCACTTCCCCCGGGGCAAGGAATCAGCAACTTAGACTTGTATCTTATGAAGCCCTATATACTGATACTGGTATCATTATTTTTTCTTTGTGGTTTTGCCCAGGAATCCGGAATTCCGTATCTGAGGAATTACGGACCTGAAGAATTCAATGGTCATCGTCAGAATTGGGCCGTTGCTCAGGATAACAGAGGTGTCATGTATTTTGCCAATGGCAGGGGCCTCTTGCATTTTGATGGGGAGGAATGGGGTTTGGAACGAATGCCGAATGACGGTCATATCCGATCCCTGGCCACCGACAATGATAAGATCTATGTGGGTGGAGGCGATGAGTTCGGCGTGTTTAGCAGGAAGGGTAAAACCTATAAGTATAAGTCCTATATAGAACATCTTCCTGATTCACTTGGCGCATTTGGGAGAGTATGGACCACTTTGGTGCATAAGGATAATGTTTTCTTTCAAACAGACAATTTTGTCATCCGGATCTCTCCGGATGGTACTTCAAAAATTTGGAATCCCGATTCCCGTATCTGGAAACTCCTGGTGGTAGATAATGAATTGTATCTGAATATCCCGGACGAAGGTCTGCTCCTTATTAATTCCAATGACGAAATGGTCAGGGTCCCGCATACAGAGCTGTTCCAATCCGCCGCTACAGAGTTTATGTTACCATTGAACGAGGGTTGGATCTTTGAAAAAAATAATGGTCTGATGCACTTTAGCGGTAATGAGGTAAATCCTTTCGAAAATCAGGCCGGCTCCATTCTCAATGATGCAGGTATTAACACTGGTTTGAAGTTGAGGTCCGGGGATTTCGCTATTGCAACCATTAAAAAGGGATGTGTGATCTTAAGCGAAGAAGGCGACTTGCGGTATTATTTGACCTCAGATATCGGTCTGGGAAACGATGTGATACGGAATATTTATGAAGATTCCGAAGGATCACTGTGGTTTGCCCTGGATTCCGGTATCGCGCGCCTCGACCTGGGATCTCCCCTTTCTTTCTATACCCAGGACTCCGGACTTCTCGGTACCATATTGGATATTCAAAAGTTCGCGGGAAAACTATATGTGGGTACTACAGCTGGATTGATGGTGGAGGACGGACGCAAATTCAAACCCTTTGGGAACATCAAGTCCATTATAAGAGACCTGGATACGCTACAGGGGCAACTCATTGTGGCCAACAGTTTTGATGAACTTTATGCGATTGACAAATCGGGATCTCTCAATATTATAGACGACTCTGCCGTCAACAACAGTGAAGTAAACCACAAGGTTCTTCCACTACGGGAAGACCCAAGGTCTGCGGTTGTACTCTTTGACACCGGGCTTTTTCACCTAAGATGGGAGGACAATGGTTGGAAGGTGCACCAACAATTGGAAAGTATTTCCGGTCAGGCGCGAACCCTTGTACAGCTTAGACCGGGCGTTATCTGGATCACTACAAATATCAATGGCCTCTACAGACTGAAATATAGCATCTCTGCTGAAGGCATTATCGACCTTGAGAATGCCATCGTAGATAACTATAACCTGGAAGACGGTGTTCCGAGCGGATACAACAGGACATTCAGTATCCATGATGAACTGTTTTTCAAGTCGCAAAAGGATTCAGTATTCCTCTACGATCCTAAAACTGATGGTTTTAGTAAAGTGACTGATTTTACTCCCTATGTTGGTTTTAACGAAAAGGGGATGTTCCCTGAGGAAAGTGAAATCAATGGCAGGGCCTGGTTTAGGCAACAAGATAGCCTGGAGACCCATTTAATAGAAGTGCAAGCTGGGAAGGATGGCTATTCCCACCGTTCCTACGCCTTGAGTAAGGCTGTACAAAACTATAAAGACCCCTTTAGCACACTGACTTTTCACGCCTCCGGAAAAATGGCCTACCTCGGTGGTTCAAAAGGCATAGTTGCTTATGACCTTAACAAGGCAAATACGATCGTACGGAACCTGAATGTAATGATCACAGAGGTGGTGACTTCCGATACTATCTATAATGAAATAAATGCCAGCACGGTTTTAAACGCATTACCCTTTAACAATGCCCGACTGAAATTTGAGTATGCCGCCCCTAATTATAAAGACGCGGAATTCAAATTGTATCAATACCGACTTGAAGGTTTTGATAAGGCATGGTCTCCGCCTTCTCCGGAGCATACTAAGGAATATACCGGCCTTCCTCCCGGAGAATATACATTTAAGGTAAAAGCGCTTAATGATTACTTTGTTGAAAGCCCCGTCGCCGCTCTCAGTATTAAGGTTAGGCAGCCATGGTACTGGAATGCATACTCCATCTCAATTTACCTGGTTTGCCTTGTCCTCCTTATTTATGCCTTTTCGCATTGGAGAAGCAGACAGCTAAGACAAAGAAACATTATGCTGAAAGGCAAAATTGCTGAAGCGGTCAAAGAAACCAGGCGACAGGCAGAAGAGATACAAAACCTTTACGACGTAAAAAATAAATTCTTTGCTAATATCTCTCATGAATTAAGAACACCCCTGACTCTGATCTTAGGGCCTTCAAACGACCTGCTTGAGGATGCTTCAACAAAGCCGGAGCAACGGAATCGGCTAACCTTTATCAATAACAATGCAAAGCGTTTACTAAGACTCATTAACCAATTGCTGGACCTTTCCAAATTAGAGGCCGGAAAGTTAGATCTGCAGGTAAGTCAGCAAAACCTCGCGGATTTGGTCTGCACCCTAACTAAATCCTTTGATTCCCTTGCGGTTTCACGGAATATCCGGTTGAGTTATCAATCGGATACTGATGACTTATTTGTCTTTTACGACACGGATAAGCTTGAAAAAGTCCTGGTCAATTTACTGTCAAATGCCCTTAAATTTACCGGGGCCGGAGGCAAAGTAGAAGTACGTTTGACACGCGGCGAAGAACAGGCGGTACTATTCGTCCAGGACACCGGCATAGGGATCCATCCGGATCAGTTACCCTATATCTTTGATCGCTTTTATCAGGCAGATCACAGTGAATCCAGGGAATATGAGGGAACAGGCATAGGTCTGTCGCTTGCCAAAGAATTGGTAGAGCTTCATGGAGGTACTATTGAGGTGGAAAGCAAAGCGGGCAAAGGAACGCTTTTTACCGTAAAACTGCCGCTGGGAAAAGCACATTATGAAGAACATCAGCTTGCGGCTTTTAAAGCTGTAAAAGTGCCGGAAAAGCAGTCGGTCGTTGGAGGGTTGATCGAGGATTCCGAAACCATAGCCTCCGAACACGAAGAAGTTGTGCTGATCGTTGAGGACAACAAAGAGATGCGGTTTTATATCAAAAGCCTGATGCAGGCTGATTACCGCATTCTTGAAGCTGAAAACGGGCTGGAAGGTTTTGAATTAGCCAGGGAACAGGTCCCGGACCTTATTATTTCGGATGTTATGATGCCCAGAATGAATGGCACCGAAATGTGCAAAGAGATCAAGAAGAACGAAATTACTGCTCATATACCCGTAATTCTACTAACTGCCAAGGCCTCGGAGGAGGACAAGATAAAGGGTTTGAATATTGAAGCCGACGATTATCTGGCCAAACCTTTCAATAAAGCTGAGCTGGCGGCCCGGGTAAAAAACCTGATCCTGATTCGCAGGAAACTCCAAAAGCGTTTTGCTGAGACGGCCTTGATAACCCCTAAGGAAATCGCGGTTACCTCTATGGAAGAGGCTTTTCTCCAAAAACTCGTAAACCTTATAGAAGAAAAGATGGGAGATGAGACTTTTGGAGTAGAAGATCTGGCGTCTGCAATGAGCCTGAGCAGGTCTCAACTACATCGCAAAATGCTCTCTATTACGAACCAGGCTCCAAGCCTCTTCATCAGAAAATACCGACTGGAGCGCGCCAAACAACTTCTGGAAAAAGGAGTGGGCAGAGTATCGGATATCGCTTATGAGGTTGGCTTCTCCAGCCCTTCCTATTTTACCAAATGTTTTACAGAAGCTTTTGGTTATTCCCCGCGGGAAGTCAATAAATCCAGCTAATGCGACCTCAGTTATAGTTTACGCGACCAGGTTTTCATTTGGGTTTTTCCCGCTTTCCATCCATACATATTTTACAGTATTTGATACAATCCTGATAGTACTGCTCTTGCTTTGGTCATTCCTTTGCCCCCGGAATCACAACACAGGACCGCTTGTAAGACTGGTAGTTCTGTAAATCGATCAAAAGCGAATAGAATCAATGTTTAACAAAAAAGTTGAAAATCATGAAAAGAGTAGGTATGACAATTCCAACTGAAGCCAAAAGGCAGGAAATGTTTTCCCAGTACGCTAAAACCAAAAGGGTTCGCTGGGCAGGTCAGAGAAGATTTAAGTAAAAGAGTAAAATTAATTAAGTAAACAAATAAGATATGAAAGCAATAGTATTAGTGGCAGCAGTCCTCTTAAACATAGGGATATTTGCCCAAGACACAGAGCCCATATTCGAGGGTAAAGGAAGGTACATTAAAGGCACTTATTTTCACGATAATGGCCTGGTATCCCATACCGGACATTTCCTGGATGGAAAACTTCACGGAGAATGGGTGATGTATAACAAAGAAGGAAAGAAAATCGCTTTGGGGGAGTACGAAGAAGGGAGACGAACCGGAAAATGGTTCTTTTGGCAGGAAGAAGGTAGAGCTTTGAGAGAGGTTACATATATCCAGGGAAGACCGGTACAGGTTATCACTTGGAATAACTCAGAGTCCATGCTGTAGTTGCCGAGAGGTTTTCCCTTCCCGAAACCCGTAGCTTTGGTTGCGGGTTTCATTCCTACTGGATAGTAAAGGGCATAGCAAGCCCAACGATTCGATAAACGGTGAAATATCAAGTACAAAAAACCGTTATAACTAATTGAATCCCCAAAAAGCTTGCATATGTCTTACATCAAAACTTTCCAGATTCTCGGAATCAGAAGGCTTTTAATGCTAACCTTCCTTTTTCTGTCCGTAGTCGTTTTTAATTCCTGTAGTACGGATTCTGAAAACGGCACGGAGATCACAGAGAATAATACCGAAGATGATAATGATGCAAATGAAGATACAGATGCTGAACAAGACGACCCCGGCCCTCAGGGTTCAATTGAGCTTGAAGATGGGTTTACAGTGGATGAAGACAGAATGTTTAGCAGTATGATAGTGTCTGCAGCCGAATATCAGGCATTTCTGGAAGGTAATGGTGATCTGCAAATGGTTTCAAACAAGGTATACCAGTATTTTGAAGATGATTTTGATTTTATTTTCATACTGTCTGTCGAGGAGGAGCAACCCTCCGGCCTCTATTATGGCAGATCTTCTTCAGCTCAAAGCGGCGTCTCCGGATTGGGGAGTTCTTTGTGGGACAATACCGCGGCCTATGGATCAGCTGGAAAACTGAAATCTCTTATTCATATGCCACGCACAGAGTACGTACGCAATGGCCCTTTTTTGCACGAAATAGCTCATTATTGGGCAAATCACGGGTTTATAGCTACCACTGTTGGTGGCCATTGGGGATACTCTAGTGCCGGAGGTCAATTAGGTGGTTTTGATGCCCTGGAAGACCTTGGTGGAAACACCTACAGGGGGCTGCTGAATGGGCAAACCGGATTTGGGACCTTTGCCAACGGTGGTAATTCCGTTCCTTACGGGAACCTGGAATTATACACCATGGGTCTCATTGAAGCTGATGATCTTGAAACTGTAATGGTGGCGGAAAACCCTCAAAGTACGGCAGTTTTTGGTGAATTTACGGCAGACGCCATCACAGAGATCACCGCGGCCCAACTGATTGCGCAACACGGGGAAAGACTACCTTCTGCTCAGGATGCTCAAAAAGCGTTTACAGGCATTGTGGTTGTATTGTCTACCGAAGCGCTCAGTCAGTCTAAAAGGGAACAGCTCACGGCAGACATGGAGAGCTTTACACGTCAGGGCGATCCTGATGATTCTTGGGGAAATTCCTATAATTTTTGGAGGGCGACTTTTGAAATGGCCACGCTTAGCGCAAGGATTACAGATGAACAGATCAAGTAATTCCATTTAGAAACAGGGAGTTAGAACACAGTGCTTTTCTTCTGAAAGTCTTTTTGAAAATTTTTGGTAAGGTGCTACATATTATGTAGTATTGCTACAAAATATGTAGTGGTATGGCTTTACCAATCCCGGGAAAACCCGTCCGAGGTTCCAAAACAGGACAACCAATCATGGCACTTTTAGACCTATTGGGTAGGAGCTGGGCCATGGGAATCATTTGGCACCTTTACACTGGTCCCAGCACTTTCAGGAGATTACAGGAGTATTGCGAATCTATTTCGCCCACAACCCTGAATAAAAGATTAAAGGAACTTAAGGATTGCCACCTGATTGAACGGACTCTCGAAGGATATGCACTCACCAAAAGTGGCGAAGAACTCTTTGAACTGATCGAACCTTTGGGGAGCTGGGCAAAAATTTGGGCAAAGAACTTTAAATAGAAGCACATGAGAATGATAAAAAAACCGAAGACATCTGAATACCCTGCCTATTCAAGCATTTATATGGATTTGCTGAAGGGTGATGGGAATATTCTACAGCAACTCTGGGACAATTTTAAGGAGATCAGGGAATTCGTATCCGGTCTGGATGAAGAAACCCTTTACCACAGGTATGCGCCTGGTAAATGGACTATTAAGGAGATCCTGGTCCACCTGATTGACGACGAACGTATCTTTGCGTATCGGGCTTTGCGATATGCCAGGAACGATGAAACACCCTTGCACGGTTTTGACGAAAACCACTATACCCAATATTCCGGAGCGAACGAAAGAAGCCTGGAAAGCATATTCGAGGAATATGAATGGGTACGCAGAGCTACAATCTCTCTTTTTGAATACCTGCCGGAAGAGGCTTTCCTCAGAGGTGGAGAGGGGATAGATTTCGATGGAAGTTTCGTCAACCGTAGGACGGTCCGGGCATTGGCCTATCATATCGCCGGGCATGAATTGCGGCATTTTAATATTATCAAGGAGCGTTACCTGGGAATAGAACTACCCCCGGAAAGCAGCACTTACGTCACGGACTAATACAAATACTTTAAAAACAACTTAATGGGATAGCTAAGTCTATCACTAATTAATATAAATCGAGAAACGATGAAACGGAAACTTGGAATAACTTTTTTACTCTTACTATGCTCTTTAATTCTGGGCTTACTGAGTTTAAGCGCACAGGAAGATTGTAAACCTGTGGTAAAACTAAAGGCGTTATATGAAACCCATCCGGCTTTTAAACAAAATACGGATCTGATGCTCGCGAACGTTCAGGAATTACCCGGGGGCGCTTCAAACCCCTGGAAAGGGCGTACCGTAGAAGACCTGTACTCTTTTATCAATGAGTGGTTCTACTTTTTGCCGAATACGGAGAACGGTCTGGATCGTATCATTGAATTTTCATTTCTATACTACAAGAATCCGTATGGGATGAAATTTATAAAAGAGGAGCCTGGCCTGAGTTGGTCCCTGGAGTTCGCCATGGAAAAAGGGGCTTATATGGACAGCCCTGCTTCCACTCAGGCGATATCGGCATGGCTTAACAATCCGAATCTCAACAATGAGGAATACGTGATGCCGGAAGGGGGATTTAAATCGTTCAATGATTTTTTTATCAGGGACTTGAAACCCGGAGCCAGGCCTATTACGGCAATTGATGATAATTCCATATTGGTTTCCCCTGCTGACGGGGTGATCAATATGATCAATAACGATCTAAGTCTTGACACCAAATTACCCACGAAAGGAGGCATGGTTTTAAGCCTGACCGAATTGCTGGATAATTCCAAATACAGTGAGCGTTTCGTGGGAGGAACGGCCATGGCTGTATTTCTTCTCCCGACGAATTACCACCATTTCCACGCCCCGATTTCGGGAGTCATGGTAGAATCCAGGGAAAATGCCGGAGATCGCTTATTCGGTATGCCGGATATTTTGGATATGATCAACGATGGGAATGTCGCTTATAACAAGGATTACAGTGTTTTCCAGGATTTCAGGCATGGATACTATATCATAAAAACCGAACAATTCGGGCATATTGCCATGATCCCCATTGGTTTGCAGACCATAGGTTCTGTAGTTTTCGAGGAAAAATTTAAGGATATAGATGGTGATGCTCCCATTGCGGTATACAAGGGTGATAAATTAGGGCATTTTGCCTACGGCGGATCTACGGTTTTATTATTATTTGAAAAAGACCGGTTAAGTTCTATAAGCGTTCAGCTCGGACAGCAAATTGGCCATCTGAAACCATAAACGGGGACAAACAAGCCGGGATCTGATGACGCGTTGCGGATTCAGGTCCCGGTATTTTATATCAGGCTGACGTCTGTAATAACCTCCAGCAAACCGCAACCTTCCTGCTGGAACAGTTCCTTCATAGCGGCCTCAAGCTCTGAAGCCTGACTTACTCTTTTGCCCCAGGCACCACAGGAAACGGCATACTCCGCAAAGTTAGGATTGGATAGCGATGTTTGCCAGACATCCAGTTCCGCAGCCCTTTGTTCCTTGGAAATTTTCCCTAGTTCAAAATTGTTCAGGACAATGACTTTTACAGGCATATTGTATTTGACCAGCGTGGTGATTTCGGCCAGGTATTGACAAAGTCCTCCATCTCCGGCTACTGCCACTACAGGTCTGCTATTACCAACAGCCGCCCAGGCACCCATGGCAGCAGGAAGTGCAAAACCTATAGATCCCAAATATCCGGACATCAGGAAGTCGTGCTCCTCAGGTTCAAAATAGCGCCCAAAAGAATAGGCATTATTACCCACATCAACGCACATTACCGCGTTCTTGGGGCTTAGCTTATTCATGGCATCGAAAACGGCTATAGAACTCAAACCTGTTTCTGATGTTTCTCCCAACCTTTTCTCCTTTTCTTTACGCCAGATGGCCCAACGCTCTGCCACCTCTTTCCTTTGGTCCGGAAACTCGGGATAGCCTTTTAAACCGGCTTCAAAGATTTTCAGGGTTCTTGAGATCTCTCCCCAAACCGCTGCATCCACCTTATGGAATTTACTGAGCGCCATCGGATCGAAATCAACCTGTATTGTGGGCTTTTTTGAGGTGATCCCGGTATGATTAGAGAAAGACGCACCAAAAACGATAAGAAGGTCGGACTCGTTCATGAACCAGGAGGCTATAGGAGTACCACTTCGCCCAAGAACACCACAGCCCAGGGGATGACTATCGGCTATAAGTCCTTTTCCTTTAAAGGTGGTTACCACAGGAGCGTTGAGGTCCTCAGCAAATTTTACCACGGCCTTTTTGTGGGCTCTGGCCCCGTGCCCCATGATGATCAGGGGCCTTTTGGAGTTTTTGATCAGGCTGAGTGCTTTATCAACTGCTGCCTGAGGCGGTGCGATATCCAGACCGGTAATACGGTCTTCGGGCCCAAGGGGCTTAGCGTTTTCCATTGCCTCTATCTCCTGTACTTCGTCCGGGAAGGTCAGATGAGAAATGTCTCTTTTTAAAATGGCGTGTTTTACGGCCAGCGACATCAATTCCGCATGCCTGCTGTCTCTTTGGACACGATGATTGAATTCTGCCGCGGTATTAAAAGCCTGAACCAGGTCTACTTCCTGAAAGTTTCCGGTTCCTACTACCTGTGTGGCTACCTGTCCGGTCAAAGCCATAAATGGAGCCCGGTCTACCTTGGCATCCCACATCCCGGTATATAAATTGGTCGCTCCTGGCCCGGCGATGGTAAAACACGCCGCAGGTTTTCCGGTTAACTTCCCGTAAGCGGACACTGCAAAAGCCGCTGCTCCTTCATGGCGGACACCAAAGAATTCCAACTTCCCTTTTTGCTCTTGTCGCTTCATGGCGTCAGCAAAACCAAGATTGGAATGCCCGACCATGCCGAATACCTTGGTTACCCCCCAATTGACCATAGTCTCCACCATGATGTCCGAGATGGTTTTCTTGTGCTCTTCTTCTTCCGGTACACCTACGTAAATACCGTCATGTTCTTCTTTCACTTCAAAGACTTCCACGCCGTCGTCGTACCCGCCAGGTGGTTTTCCCGTACAGGGATGAAAGTCCCAACCATGCCAGGGGCAGCGAAGGAGCCCATTTTCAATGGAACCTTCTCCCAGTGGCCCTCCTTGGTGCGGACATCTGTTGTCTAGTGCCGATATCTTTCCCTCGAAATGCGTGAGACAGATTCCTTTATGGCTGACCGTTACCGTTTTTACACGGCCCTCGGCCAACTCCTCTCTGCTGTTCAATACCTTATGCCAACTGACCTTATTTTCCATTTGAGATACTTTTCAATTAAATTAAAGAATTTGATGTTTCGAAAAATCCGGGGACGGAATTTTATAATGCTCATACATTTCCCTGGGGATACCAATATCCGCTACAAAAATTTCCGTTGACTTTGGTAAAACATTCAGGATCTTTTTTGGTGCGGCCAGCGTAAGAACCTGGTCTGCCAGGAACCGGGGTTGATAGGTATTGGACGAAATACCTGTAGGAATATCCAGGGCAATTAGTTTAGCGCCAGAGGCATTAGCCCTTTGAACGGCCTTTGTGAATTCCCTGGATAAGGGAAGCCTTTGTGAAAAGCCGAGATAGGCGTCCACCCAGATATCCGTATGATCCGGCACCGCTTGTTTGGCCCCAAAAAGCAGGGCTCGCTGCAGTTGCTTTTTCGGAAGCGGCTTGGTGATCTCCACCGGCAGATCCAGGTAAACCTGATATCCCCATCCTGAGAGCCGCCGAGCCGCTACCAGGCCACCTCCACCATTGTTTCCGTTACCGGCTCCAATACAAATAATACTATCTTCCCTGGCATTACGCGTGACAATACGGGCCAGCTGCAGACCGGCGTTTTCCATCATAAGTTCAATGGGTAACTGGTATTTCTCAATAGCCGTATAATCCATATCCCGGAAGGCTTCCAGGCTTAAGGCTTCGTTGTTTTTAAAGTGTTCCTGCATATTGTGATCATATCGTTCTTTAAGATCCAGGATCAAGGCTGTCCTTTGGTTATAAGGATATATAGGCATTGATCGTTTCTTCGAAAAAGCTTCGTGCCATTTCAGCTCCCACAGCACTCAGTGGCAAGGTAGCCCCCTTGAAACCTTCGTTCAGCCATTTCCCCATGGATAAAGGTTTAAATGAAGATGTATCCAGACCCTGATGTCCATGGTAACCACTACAATAGAGATAAAAGTCGTCAATCAGTGTATCAGGTACGGCCATACCAAATCCAATTCCGGAAACCACTCCCTCGGGAATGACTACATAGCCACCTGAATCAAAATGATGAGGCCATATGCGAATATTTGTTTCCAGCATATGCTCGGCTACCAGGTTCTCCATGGCCGTATGGGCTATATTCCGCAATCTTAAAAGCTCTCCGAGATGCCTTTCGGAAGGCTTTTCGTGCTTGAAATCTGCTGTCAGGCCTTCGTAAGGAAGACTGTAATGCAAGTCGTAATCGTAGGACTCCGCCATCCCAAGGCCGGTAGCGGCTTTTCCAAGCCAATCGACTACCATCTCATGTGATTGCCCGTCCAGGGCAAAAGACATCAGGTCCTTATCATCACTCCCCAGACTAAGCGAAAATGCTTTATATTCAAATTTGAGTTTAAGTCCCTGATCATCTAAAGGCCATGTTTCCAGGGATCCCTCAACAGTATTGAAACCTAAATTGGTGTGGCTGTCGTCTTCCTTAGACACTGTAAAACTTTTGGCCGCCGTAGCCAGGTACTGTGCAGCAAGATGCACTTCTTTAACGGCATTTTTTAATCCCTCTTCCATAATTCAATGCGCTTTTTGTTGTGTTTTTGAAATCAAAAAGATGACCCCTACGGTCAAAAATTCCCCGTTGAGTTCGCCTGTCACACCTTTGAATTCAGAAAAAATGAAGAATTGGTTCACATTTATATGGAAGCCCAAGCCGTAATTCAAACCGAAGGCGTTTTCAGAATTGGTTTCCGATCGGTCAATAAACCTTTCCCGTTCCGTAGTGTGATTGATACCTGCCAGCGGGTACACGCCAAACTTATGGGAAAGCTCAAAGATGTAGTGAGCGTTTAAATTCAGGTCTACAATACTGATGTCGTAATTCTCTTCAAAAGCCTGATAGGGAAACAAAGTGAATTCCGGGCCAAAACAAACCTTGGGATTAGGCCCGTAATATAACCTTGAATTCACACCGACCAGGCCATACTCCAGCTCCAGGGAAGGAGCTGCCCCTGCCATCCATCCCTCCTGTGAATATCCACAAAGGGTAAACAACAGCAGCGAACAGTACAGTAAAAGAGAATTCAGTTTTTTATGCTGCCTCATTGTATTCGAATTAGGAATTCTGGAATAAGGCCCCAGGATCTTCTAGCGTTTGTGTTCAGGACTATCAAAGCCGGCCCGGCATCCTGCTTCCCATTCATCCGGTTGATTTCCATGGGCTGGAATGCCTCCCTGATCTTTTAGCATTCTGGCCAGATGCATGCAATTCCATACCAGGAAAGTGGTATTCCTGTTGGTAAAGTCATTTTCAGGTCCTCCGGAACCTTCGTCCCGGTACGAAGGCCCTGGGCCTGCCTCGCCCATCCAGCCTGCGTCAGCCTGTGGCGGTACGGTATAGCCGATATGGGAAAGGGAGAACAAAATGTTCATCGCACAGTGCTTTACACCGTCCTCGTTTCCGGTGATCAGGGTGGCCCCGACTTTACCATAATCCCGGTATTGACCTTTCTTATTGAACTGATGGGTATAGCCGTACATACGCTCCAACACCCGGTTGCAAACGGAAGATTTCTCCCCTAACCAGACCGAAGTACACAGGATGAGAATATCGCAATCATCCACCTCCTTTTGTAGCATTGGCCAATCGTCTTTGTCCCATTCCGGGGTTTTAGACATGTCCAGGCCCAGTCCGGCAGGAATATCATAATCTACCGGGCGTATTACCTTAGTGCTTACACTATTGGCTTCGAAAATACGCTGGGCAACCCCAATTAGTCCCTCAGTATGGGATAATACCGGGGTTCTGTTTAGGGTGCAGTTCAGAAATAAGGCTTTTAGGTCATCGTACCTGGCTGGTGGATTGGAGCAGTGTTGTTCCGTCATTTTTGAGAGTTGTTCCGACATATTTCGCAGTTTTTATGATTAATTATTGTTCGCCAGGGAACCCGGCATAGGGATAGATAGCATTCGGGCATCGTAATCCAGTTGTTTATCTTTTCGTAGTATGCTCAGCGTATTACTTACGGTCTGCCTTGAGGTATTGGTAAGATGGGCTATATCCTGGTGAGAAAGAAGGTTTTTGGCAACCAGCCTGCCGTCCAAAGGTTGCCCGAACTCCTGAATATAAGCAAAGACAAATTCCCTTATCCTCGTTGCACTATCCTTGTACAAGAGGTCTTGAAGCCTTCTTTCCAGCCGCTTTATTCTAAGGCCGTATATCTTTAAAACACCGTTTTTGAGAGAGCGGTACCGGCTCATCAGATCTTCCATCATATCAGCCTCAATGTAGCATATGATAGAATCCTCAAGGGTTATTGCCTGTTCCTTGGAAGCAGTCTCTTCATCGTAAAGTGCCAACTCCCCAAAGAGATTCCCTTTTTTTACAATGTATTTGATGGTGTCAGTAGAAGTATCTATGATCTTTACGGTCCCCTTTTTCAGGAAGAATATATTCTTTCGATCCCTGTCACCCAGGCTTATGACTTCTCCTTTATCCTTATTTTCCATCTCCAGCAGTTTGCATATCCGCATCATAGTCGGCATGCTCAACTTTCGAAAAAGGTCAAAGCCCTCCAGGAACCAGTATTTGGTAAGGGTATTCATTTTGGGATGGCCAAGTTACTCTCCTTAAATGTAAGGAATTTTAACGGGGATTGATTCGGGCCATACCAGAAGACTTACTTTAGGCGACACCCCTTGCTATAAAACCAAAAATATTGGGAATAAGAACTCTAAAACTTTATAACAGGCCTTATTAGCTGTGTGTTTCCTGGGCCTTTTTTTGCAGGATGTCGCTCACGATGATCTTGGCGTGGATCCTGGAATTCTCAATAAACCACTTATGGGTTTCCATACCCCCGCAGATCACCCCGGCAAGGTAAAGCCCGGGTACATTGGTTTCCATGGTATCCTGATCGTAATTCGGCAGTCTTTTTTCGTCTTTGGAAAGTTGTATTCCCAGGGCTTCCAAAAAGGCAAAATCTGGCATATACCCGGTTAGTGCCAGCACAAAATCGTTTTCCAGATGAACAATTCCTTCCGGAGTTTCAATGATCAGTTCGGTTTCCCGGATCTCTTTTACGTTTGAGTTGTAATACGCCTGAATACTTCCTTCATTGATACGGTTTATGATATCAGGCCGAACCCAGTATTTAACCCTTTGACCCACTTCCGGACCGCGAATGATCAGCGTGACCTCAGAACCCTTACGCCAGCATTCGAGGGCCGCGTCTATAGCGGAATTACTTGCCCCGATCACGGCCAGTTTCTGACTTGCATAAAAATGGGGGTCTTTGTAGTAATGCGAAACCTTGGGTAGATTCTCGCCCGGTACATTGAGCATATTGGGGAGATCGTAAAAGCCGGTAGCGATAATGACATTGTCCGCAGTGTAGAGGCCTTTATCGGATCTTACGGTAAATCCGTCCTCGTTTTTGCTGACATCTTCAACTTTTTCAAAAAGATGGATCCGCAGTTGGTTAGAGGTCACAATTCGCCGGTAATATTCAAGGGCTTCGTTCCGCTTTGGCTTGGCTTCTTTGCTTATAAAAGGTATTTCATCTATCTCCAGTCGCTCTGAAGAAGAGAAGAATTGCATATTGATCGGGTAGTTGAAAAGAGAATTCACAATTGGGCCCTTTTCAACTATGAGATAGCGCAATCCTTTTTTCTTTGCTTCAAGACCACAGGCAATTCCTATGGGGCCTCCTCCTACTATCAATACATCTAAGCGCTCCATTAACTCACTTTTTGTTTTAAAAGACGAATGGTTTCTTCAGGATCAGAGCTATTGAAAACAAAACTACCGGCTACCAGCACATTTGCCCCGGTATCGACCAGCATTTTGGCATTATCCGCATTAACACCTCCATCTATTTCTATTAATGTTTCGGTATTGCGCAGCTGTATCAACTCCTTTAATTCTTTGATCTTCTGATAGGTATTCTCAATAAATGACTGCCCTCCAAAGCCCGGATTTACGCTCATCAGGCATACGAGATCCGTATCTTCAATGATTTCCGATAGCAGGGAAACAGGCGTATGTGGATTAAGTGCTACACCGGTTTGCATTCCGGCGTTTTTTATGGCCTGAAGGGTTCTGTGCAAATGGGTGCAGGCCTCATAATGAACGGTAAGTACAGCGGCACCGAGGTCCGCGAAAGTGTCAATATAGCGATCGGGGTCAACGATCATCAGGTGAACATCCAGGGGTTTTGTAGCATGACTGGCGATAGCCTTGAGTACGGGCATTCCAAAAGAAATATTCGGTACAAAAACACCATCCATGATGTCTATGTGGTGCCAATCCGCCTCACTCCGGTTGACAAGCTCCACATCCCTTTGCAGATTTCCGAAATCTGCCGCCAGGAGCGAAGGCGCAATTTTGGGTTTATTCATAGGATATAATTACCGCTTTTATCCTGCAAAGGTAGTGAATTGACATCTTCTACCTTCATAGTACAAGACCATTGACGTCGCCCTGCGATCCACCTGTATTTTGTTCTTCCGCGGCTATTGGCTACCAGCTTCGTCCTGGTACAATTCATGGTTTTCGTCGGCCCCGGCTAGCAGATAGGTAAACAGATCCGCGATTTCCTCTTTATTCAGGCGGTTCAGTAGCCCGGAAGGCATGGGGGAAATCGGAGAAAGCTCTCTTTTGGAAATCTCAGATTTGTCCAAACTCACCGAATATGCCGGATTCAATGGGTTAGGCGCCACCTGCACGGAATCTGCATCCTCGGATAAGATACGCCCGGCGATTTTTCTATCGTCTGCCATATGAAATAGCGTAAAGGCATATTGATCGGAGATCTCATCATTAGGGCTGTAAATGGCAAAAAGCATATCGTATCTACCGAATTTAGTATGGATCTGACTCAGGTCCGGCCCTGTGGCACCACCCTCGCCACGCATGCGGTGGCATAAAATGCAGAGAGCCGCATCATAAGCGCGCTTACCATTCTCAAAGTTTGCCTTATGGCCCTTCATTCCATCGCCCCACAGCATATCGCTCATATCACTTCCGCTGTACTCAGATCCCGGGCCAATGGGCTGGGGCAGGTCTGCTACAACGGTTTCTGGTGAATAAACGCCGGTAAGCTCCTCAAAATAAGCTACTTCAGATTCAGGAACATGACTTAGTGCCCTGAGCCTGACATTTTCCATACATGCCTTAAAACTCATACCCCCCTTGGCACTTAGCACATCGTAGAACCACTGAAAATAATCTTCTCTTAGATCTTTTGTCCATCCCTCGGATACATTACTTAGCAGTACACCGTAATATATGCCTTCGCTTGGGGGCATCTTTGCCAGAACTTCCCGGATAAGCGGGCCGTAATGTTCGCTTCTCATCGTGGTTTCCTCAGAGAGCATTTTCCGGTCTATGACCGTCTTTTCACGGGTGTGTTTTTGCAATAAAGCGCACAATTCACCGGTGATCCCATCAGCATTGAGAAATGCCAGGATCTGAGCCATTTCTCTGGTTATGGCGTTGTTTTCATTCGGAAAATGGGGCTTTAATTTCTGAATAACCGCTCGTGCATCTGCCACCGACGGCTGCCCGGACCTGATAAAAGAAAGTGAATACGCTCGCAACAGGTCCAATTTTTGGCTTTCTGTCAACTCGTTAAAATTCAGACTGTTAAGTCGGCTTAGTAGTTCACTTTGACTTTCTTTCCATCCTTGTCTCGCCATGGCCACACCAGCTGTAATTACTTTCAGGGGGTCCCGTTCAGCTAAAAATTGCTGTTTCCAGTCTGCTGTAGGAAGGTTTTCCAGGGCAATGCGCGAAGCATAGCGAACAAACCTGTCCTGGTGGTCCAGGTTATCCCATGCCAGGGGGATGGCATTTTTATCCGCCTGGGAGTGATATTTTTCGATACGATGTCTCAATTTTCGAAGCTCCTCCTGCTCCTCGGTGGATTTGGCGATCTCAGTGGAATTTTCTGGTCCTACATAACGCAGACGGTATAGGTGAGAGTCCAAACCCCTTCCTCCTGTGGCAAAATACAGATGACCGTCAGAACCTGCGATCATATCTGTTAAAGGCAGTGGAACGCCTGTGAGGAATTCTTCCCTTTCAGCCGTATAGGTGCTGCCCTCAGCGATCAGATCGGCAAAATAGACCGTTCCAAAGCTCCAGTCCATTACAAAAAGTCCGTTTTTGTATTTGGACGGAAAGTTGAGTCCGGCCCCGGAGAGCACCGCAGTAGGGGATCCTTGTTCCAGATTGTGGACAGACGGAAGGTTGTCCGGGTAGTAATCCGGCCATTTCCCGGATCCGGTTCGCCAGCCGTATTCACTGCCACTGGTCACATGGCAGATCCTGGTTGGGCGGTACCAGGGCATCCCGATATCCCACTCCATATCCGCGTCGTATGTGAACAATTCCCCGTCCTGATTAAAGGCCAGGTCAAAAGGGTTTCTATACCCCGCGGAGATCAATTCCCAATCGTTACCTTCTTCAGTAAATCTTGCAATCCAACCCCCTGGGGCCTTGATTTCGTTCGCATGGCCACGGGCATCCAGGAAGGGTGTAAACAAATTGTCTTCGCCCCAATTTGTAGGGAGTCTGCTTTTTTCCTTTAGCGCTTCGGGTAATAGAACGTGGTTTCCAGCAATAAAATAGATGTATTTGCCATCCGGGCTTAGCACAAAACTGTGCGGGCCATGTTCTCCGGCTCCCTCCAGTTTTAACAGTCGGGTCAGCGAATCCAACTCCCCATCCGCATCCGTATCTGTCAGTCGGTAAATACCACTTCCGTTCTGCTCTTCTTCCGGTATGGACTCATCCCAGGTTTTGTTTACCGCTACATACAGGCTGTTAAAGGCCCATAACAGGCCGTGGGCTTCTCCAATTTCCAGGGAAACGCTGTCAACAGCTTTGGGTTTTAGTACTTCATTTTCGCCTGGCTTGATAAAATGATAGATCTTTCCGCGTTGATCACAGGCGTAGATCCGGCTATCCGGACCTTCCGCAAGGGCCACCCAGGAACCTTGTCCGTAAGCACTGGGGTGATAAAGCTCATCGAGCTCAAAGTTTTCCGGCAAGTCAAAACTTATCTCAATTTCTTCGGAATCCTTGTTTTTTGTGGTTTTCTGCTCGCAGGAGAGTAAAAAAAGGGCTAAAAAAGCCAAAATCGGGCTAATATTCCTTGTAAACATCGGCGTTGGAAGTTGTTTTCCATAAATATAGGGAATCCCGCCGGGTTCTGAGTCATATTCAGCGCCGGTATGCTGTAAAACCAGGCCAATCGGGAAAATCCGCAGGAGGGTATATAAAATGAAAAACTCCGGTAATCAGCCGGAGTTTATTCATCAATCAAAAAACGAACAGTCATGATAAACTGTTGTTACGTTTCACAAATTACAATTTTTATACCATAAATCCAATTTATAGAATATTTAACATGTTAATTTGTGCCTTGTTTTAGCCAAGGTATGTCTTCAATATTTTGCTTCTGGAAGTGTGTTTTAACCTCCTGATAGCCTTTTCTTTAATCTGACGTACACGCTCACGTGTAAGGTCAAAAGTCTCTCCAATTTCTTCAAGGGTCATGGAATGTTGTCCCGCAAGCCCGAAATAGAGCCTGATCACGTCAGCCTCCCTGGGCGTAAGGGTTTCCAGAGCCCTTTCTATCTCCGTTCTCAGGGACTCATGTAAGAGGTCCTTGTCCGGATTAGGAGATTCCCCGCTTCTAAGAACATCGTAAAGATTGGAATCTTCCCCGTCTATTAAAGGGGCATCCATAGAAACGTGTCTTCCTGAGTTTTTTAGGGATTGCTTAACGTCCTCTACGGTCATATCCAACTCTTTCGCGATCTCTTCCGCAGAAGGTACCCGCTCATGAGCTTGCTCAAGAAATGCAAATGTCTTGTTGATCTTATTGATAGATCCGATCTTGTTCAGAGGAAGCCTTACAATACGCGATTGCTCTGCGAGAGCCTGAAGAATGGACTGTCTGATCCACCATACCGCATAAGAGATAAATTTAAAACCTCTGGTTTCATCAAAACGCTGAGCGGCTTTGATCAGACCAAGATTTCCTTCATTGATAAGATCGGGCAGGGTTAACCCCTGATTTTGGTATTGTTTTGCAACAGAGACCACGAATCTCAGGTTAGCCTTGGTCAGCTTTTCGAGGGCGGCCTGATCACCGGCCTTGATACGCTGCGCCAATTCTACCTCTTCATCCGCTGTGATCAAGTCTACCTTACCGATTTCCTGAAGGTATTTGTCCAGCGACGCGGTTTCCCTGTTGGTTACCTGTTTTGTGATTTTAAGTTGCCTCATCTAAAATCCTTTCTGTTAAGTTTATAGTTCCTGACTGCATATACTTATACGTAAAAAAGGGACAAATGTTACAAAACAGTTATAAAATTTTGATTTTTCGGTTAATCCGGGCTGCTTTTAGGCAAAAAAAAGCCCCGGAAACCTGCTATTTAACAAAAATTTTGGTTTCCAGGGCTTTTTAAGACCTTATTGAAAAATTAGTCTTTTCTGGGTTTTCTGTCCCGATTTCGGTGGTTACCACCTCGATTACGGTCATTTCCCCTGCTCCTGTTATCTCTTGGAGGCCTTTCTCTGTATCCTTCCGGCTTTGGTAACAGCGCCTTTCTGGATACCTTATCTTTCTTGGTTCGCTGATCGAGACCAAAATACCTTACATCAAAAACATCCCCCATACTAACGGCATCGGTAACATTTTCAGTTCTTTCCCACGCTAATTCAGAAACGTGAAGCAGTACTTCATTGCCCGGAGCCTCTACATATTCCACTACAGCACCGAAGTCCAGTATCTTGATCACTTTCACTTCGTAAACGCTTCCAACTTCGGGTTTAAACGTTATGGAGTCTATTTTTGCCAATACAGCGTCAATTCCATCCTGGTCTACACCGAGGATCTCTACGATTCCCTCTTCCGTAACCGGATCTTCATTGATCACTATAGTGGTTTTGGTCTCTTTCTGAAGTTCTTGAATCACAGATCCTCCCGGCCCTATCAGCGCACCGATATACTCGCCTGGAATGGTAGTCGTAACCATTTTCGGAGCGTGCGGCTTAACATCTGCATTGGGCTGTGCTATAGTATCGGTAAGTTTTTCCAGTATATGTAACCTTCCGTCTTTTGCCTGCATCAGGGCTTTAACAAGGATCTCGTAGGAGAGTCCTTTTACCTTAATATCCATTTGGCAGGCAGTAATTCCTTCATGGGTTCCCGTAACCTTGAAATCCATATCACCCAGGTGGTCTTCATCACCCAGAATGTCGGACAATACGGCGTAGTTCCCTGTTTCCGCGTCGGAAATCAATCCCATTGCAATTCCGGAAACCGGCTTTTTCATCTGTACTCCGGCATCCATCAGTGCCATGGTTCCGGAACATACCGTTGCCATGGAAGAGGAACCATTACTCTCGAGCACTTCAGATACCACCCTTACGGTGTAAGGACAATCATCAGGGATCATACCTTTCAAAGCTCGTTGAGCAAGGTTTCCGTGTCCTACCTCTCTTCGGGAAGTTCCCCTTATTGGTCTGGCTTCACCGGTAGAGAAAGGTGGAAAGTTATAATGCAGATAGAACGTTTCCTCTCCTTCATAAGAAGGCATATCGATCTGGTTGGCTTCCCTGGAAGTTCCAAGCGTAACTGTGGCCAGCGCCTGGGTCTCTCCACGTGTAAAGATGGCCGAACCATGGGTAGATGGCAGGTATTCCACCTCACACCAAATAGGCCTGATCTCTGTAGTTTGCCTTCCATCCAGTCGTAGTCCTTCGTTTAAGGTAAGGTTTCGGACCGCTTCTTTTTCAGTTTTGTAGTAGTACTTAGAGATAAGGTCTCCAAGTTCTTCTTGTTCTTCTTCACTGAAGGTCTCAAGGATCTCATCCTTTAGGTCTGAGAAGGCCGTACTTCTTTCTTGTTTTGAAGAACCGGCTTTTGCAATGGCGTATATCTTGTCATAGGACATTTCGTGGATCTTTTTCTCCAGCTCCTCATCTGCGGCCTCAGGATCGTACTCCCGTACTTCTTTTTTACCAAAGGCTTCAGCCAGTCTCACCTGGGCGGCACACTGTACTTTTATGGCCTCGTGCGCAAATTTGATGGCTTCTACCATTTCTTCCTCGGAGATCTCTTTCATCTCTCCTTCTACCATCATTACAGAATCTTCAGAAGCCCCGATTACCATATCAATGTCAGACTCTTCAAGTTGAGCCCTGGTCGGGTTGATGATCAACGCTCCATTGACCCTGCCCACACGGACTTCCGAAATAGGGCATTCAAATGGAAAATCAGAAAGTTGGATGGCGGCAGAAGCAGCCAGGCCGGCCATAGCGTCCGGCATTACATTTTCGTCATGAGACATTAGCTGTATCATAACCTGGGTTTCCGCGTGGTAATCTTTCGGGAATAATGGCCTCAATACACGGTCTACAAGTCGCATGGTCAGTACTTCACCATCGCTTGGTCTGGCTTCTCTTTTGAAGAAACCGCCAGGATAACGTCCTGAAGCGGCGAATTTTTCACGATAATCTACAGTCAATGGGAGAAAGTCCACATCCGAAGCCTTGTAATTAGAAACTACAGTACATAGTAGCATACATTTCCCGGACTGAACCACAACAGAACCATGTGCCTGTTTGGCAAGTTTTCCGGTTTCGATAGAAATTTCCCTACCGTCACCGAGGTCAATGACCTCTTTAAAAGTTTTTGGAATCATAAGTTTTTCTTAGTACCTGTACAGAACAGGTTTGTTAAACAATGGTCTGCCGTCTTAGTTGACGGCCTTTGTTGTGTTGTTGTGGTGGACCAATGAAAAACTAAGTGTAAGCTTTTTGTATTTGCCTCACTGAAGAGGACTTGGTATGTATAAAAATGGGGAAGCAAAGCTTCCCCTTAAAGATTTATTTTCTGATGTTCAGTTCTTTGATCAAAGCCCTGTACTTCTCAATATCTTTCTTTTTCAGGTAATCCAGAAGACTTCTTCGCTTTCCTACCAGTTTAACCAGGGAACGCTCAGTATTAAAGTCTTTTTGATTCTTTTTTAAGTGCCCTGTCAGGTGATTGATCCGGTGGGTGAACAATGCGATCTGACCTTCTGTTGATCCGGTATTGCTTTCGGATCCGCCGTGTTTCTTAAATATCTCGGCTTTGATTTCTTTAGTTAAATACATTCCAATATTATATTAAATGATTTTTATGTATTTGATTGATTTTCAATCAGGGCGCAAAGATAAGAATTATTTTATAACAGGGCGAAGATAAATTTTTTTTGAGGCAGAATTAAACCTTTTCCGATTGTGGGGGTCAAAGCAACACAAACGTTAAAAAAAGTGTAATTATGAAAAAGCGTCTCAAAAAAATGAACTTTGCGGCTCTAGTGCTGCTGGCCCCCATCTTTTTTGCCTCATGTGATAGAGATGAAACTGCTGATGATCCGATCCAGGAACAGCAAACTTTTGAAGTTGCAGAACTTCAGGCAAGTGATGAATCCGAGCAGATCTCCGAAGAGATCCTAAGTATTGGTGAGGATGTTTACGCCACGGATGAGATCTCTGTTAGCTCAAAAGGTTATGCTTCGGACTTCCTTCCGGATTGCGTTACCATTACCACTGTGGTCACGGATTCTACCAAAGAGAAAACCATTGATTTTGGAGAAGGTTGTGAACTTCCCAATGGAAATATCTTAAGCGGTATCATTTACCTTAGTTATCTGAAGGATATGGAAATGGCTTCCAAGTCATTGAGCCTGTCCCTGGAAAACTTCACGTTTAATGGTGTTGCGGTAGAAGGATCAGCTTCGATTGAGCGTGTGCGTTCCAATGAAAATGGAAATCCACAGTCGGATGCCATGGCTGATTTCAGTGGAACCTGGCCTGATGGAACCACTGCCAGTTTTAACGGAAACCGAACCCGTGAATGGATAGAAGGTTTTGGTAGTGGATTTTGGGGAGATAATGTTTTTCTCATCACCGGTAAGGCAACTTATGTCGGGCAGCAGGGAAATACCCATGTCAGGGAGGTTATTACTCCATTAAGACGTGAAATGGCCTGTAGGTTTATCGTAAGCGGCGTTCTCGAGATCAGCAGAAACGATCTTACCGCCAGCCTCGATTTTGGCGATGGGACCTGCGATGCCAAAGGGGAACTGACTTACCCGGATGGCAGCACGGAAGAGATCTTCCTCAGAAGATTTCTCAAATAAAATTGCTTTGAATCTGTTGAGAACCCTAATGCCGGTCAGCCCCGGTCTTAGGGTTTTTTTAGTTTCGTATGGGTAGGTTCTGGATAAGGTCGATATAAAGATTGATCTTCCTTTTCAAATCGCTTCTGTGTGAAATAAAATCCAGGAATCCGTGTTCCTGAACGAATTCCGCGGTTTGAAACCCTTCCGGCAATTCTTTTCCGGTAGCTTCTTTTACAACACGAGGGCCTGCAAAGCCTATCAGGGCTCCTGGTTCCGAAATATTAATGTCTCCCAGCATGGCGTATGAAGCTGTGGTCCCACCTGTGGTCGGATCTGTACAAAGCGATATATACGGTATTCCCGCCTCTGCCAATTGCGCCAGCTTTGCAGATGTTTTAGCAAGCTGCATCAAAGACAATGCTGCTTCCATCATTCGGGCCCCTCCGGACTTGGAGATCATAAGAAAAGGGATCTTGTGTTTAATGGAGTAGTCAATGCCCCTGGCAATTTTCTCACCTACTACACTTCCCATGGATCCGCCTATAAAACTAAAATCCATGCAAGCGATCACCAGGTCTTTTCCCATGGATTTTCCAACCGCGGTGCGCACGGCGTCTTTCAGGCCGGTCTTGTTTTGAGCCGCCTTCAGCCGATCCGAATATTTTTTGGTATCCTCAAACTTCAGTGGGTCCTTTGAAGAGAGTTTGCTGTCCAGTTCCTTGAACTTGTCATCGTCAAAAAGGATCTCGAAATACTCTTTACTGCCAATCCTTACGTGGTAATCGTCTTCAGGGCTAACGTAAAAGTTTTTGGCCAGTTCCTCGGATTCGACGATCTTCCCCGTAGGCGATTTGTACCAAAGGCCTTTAGGGGTGTCTTTTTTCTGCTCAGTAGCGGTCTGAATTCCCTTCTCCTTTCTTTTGAACCATGCTGTCATAGTGGAAACCTGTTAAAGTTGTCAGCTTATTAAAGCGTATTTACATTGTTTAGGTCTTCGAAAGCTTTCTTGAGCCTTTCAACAAAGGTCTTTTCGCCTTCTCTGAGCCAAACACGAGGGTCGTAATTCTTCTTGTTGGGCTGGTCTGCACCATCAGGGTTACCTATCTGAGATTGCAGATAAGGACCCTTATCCTGGACATAATCCCGTACACCTTCCATGAACGCGTACTGAAGATCAGTATCTATGTTCATTTTGATGACACCGTAGCCTATTGCTTCCCTTATCTCTTCTACTGTTGAGCCGGAACCACCGTGAAAAACAAAATCGATATGGTTGTGTTCCACCCCGTATTTCTCCGTGATGTATTCCTGAGAATTCTTGAGGATCTTTGGGGTAAGTTTTACATTACCTGGCTTGTATACACCGTGTACATTACCAAAAGCGGCCGCGACCGTAAAACGATGACTCACTTTAGATAGCTCCTCATAGGCATAAGCCACCTCTTCAGGCTGGGTATACAGTTTGGAATCGTCCACATCCGTATTATCAACTCCATCTTCTTCACCTCCGGTGATACCCAATTCTATTTCAAGGGTCATGTTCATTTTGCTCATTCGGGCCAGATATTCCTTGCAGATCTCTATGTTTTCTTCGATAGGTTCTTCGGAAAGATCGATCATATGGGAGCTGAAAAGAGATTTTCCCGTAGCTGCAAAATGTTCTTCGCTGGCGTCCAATAGCCCGTCTATCCAGGGCAGTAATTTCTTGGCACAGTGGTCTGTATGCAGTATAACTGTTGCTCCATAGGCCTCGGCAAGCTGATGGACATGTTTTGCCCCGGCAATTGCTCCTTGTATGGCAGCCTTTTGGTTTTCGTTGGATAGCCCTTTTCCGGCATTGAACTGGGCACCTCCGTTAGAGAACTGAATGATAACAGGGGAATTGATGCTTGCAGCTGTTTCCAAAACACTGTTTATAGTGTTTGAACCGATAACGTTTACAGCCGGTAGCGCAAATCCTTTTTCCTTGGCATAGTTAAAGATCTCCTGGACCTCATCGCCGGTTGCAACTCCGGATTTTATCGAATGGGACATAATTTTCAGGTCTATTGGTTTGAATTAAAGATGAGGCAAAAGTAATAAAATAATTAGGTCTAAAAAGGATAATTTATCCCTATTTGGAGTTCTCCGTTGGCAAAATTATAGTCTGTAAACCATCTACGGGAAGGGTCAAGAGCGGGGTTATAGGTCTTGAATCCAAAATCTACCCGAAACACGAAATAGGTAAAATCATAGCGCAATCCCATTCCGGTTCCCAGCGCTATATCCGCAAGGGAAGCGAAATCATTGAGGGTGGCATCCGGATCGTCCACATCATCCCAAACGTTCCAGATATTTCCCGCATCGGCAAACAAAGCTCCTTTAAAATCCCCCACAATAGGAAAGCGGTACTCCAGGTTTAAAGCGATCTTGAGGTTTGCTTCGTTAAAATCGTTGACGTTCCTGGTGCTTCCCGGTCCAAGAGAATATGGGTTCCAGGCTCGGTTGTCATTAGATCCACCTGCAAAGTAACTACGGATAAAGGGGATGTTGTCTGAATTGCCATAGGGTACCGCGACCCCAAAAAAGCTTCTGAAGGCGAGCACCTGCCCTCTGGACAGGTCCCAGTGCTTGATATAGTCGAATTCCGTTTTTACATATTGGGAGAACGGCACACCAAATACCAGGCGATCCCCTGTGTCACTCATTTCAAAAGGAATGATATTGGAAACTCCCGCCAGCAGGTTACCGGCGCTTTCCAGTTTAAATCGGAATTGATAAAAGCTGTTGTCGTTAATGTCTACCCGATTGTTCTTACTAAAGGTGTAATTACTGGCGAATACCAGGTTATTCTCGGTAAGCCTAACCCTTCTTTCTTCAATCCTGCTCACGTCCCGGAAAGTTTCGGAATCAGTTGGTACAAGACCGTCGTCCAAAATGGCCTCAGTAAAACCAGTGGTCCCTTCAGGAATGATCAACCGGGGATCGTCTGAGCCCTCAGGGGTTTGATAAAAATCGCTTAAAGTGGGTTCGTCCTCAAAATCATCCGCGATCTCATCCAATCGGTCATAAGTGCTTTGATAGACGTTAAAGAAACGGTCCGGATTTACATTCCTCACGTATTGTATATTCAACAACTCCACCGTATGCCTTTTAAAATCCGTTGGAGACCAATTAAAGCCATAAACATTGTTAAAGGTCTGCCGGTCTAATCCTATATTCTTTTGAAAGCTCGTTCCCGTGGCAATTCGGCTCTGGGGAAGCATATAATAAGGAATGATCTTTTTGGTGTTTAGGAATGGGAACCAGATCCTTGGAAAGGTCAGGTTGATATCCCCCCTGATCTCTGAAAAGAAATCTTCCGGCAGGGACTCATCGCTTAGCAACCCAAATGTACCCCCTGCTGAGAGGCTCAGAGTTTCTGCCCCGGCAAAGACATTTCTGGTGATCAGTGAGGTGCTGAAACCCACGCCCAGACGCTGAATGTTGGAATGGGTTACGTCCAGATCAAGACCAAGGGAATATTTAGGCCTGGGAGCGAGGTAGATATTTGAAATGAGTCTGGTTTGAGTAGGATCTTCTATAAACTCAATGTTCGGATACCTGAAGGTATTAAGGTTAGTGATCTGCCTGTAAGTCCTTAGCCTGTCCAGATCCCGGTAGAGACTGTCTTTATCCATAAAAACGGCATCTGTCAGGGCTTTGGGTTTATACCGCAGCTTGTCCTTATAGTAAATGGTGTAATTTTCATAATCAAGGGACTGCAGGCTGTTGATGTCCACATCAAAATTATAATCGGCAAAGATGTTTATCTTTTCAAAATAGTGAACTTTGTATTCCCTTGAAGATACAATGGTATCTCCACGGCTTCTCAGGTTGTCAATATTGAGTTCCACATCCATTTTTTGATCGTCCCGTAACAAAGAAGTATCCCTAAGAATGTCATAGGTTATAGAACTCTCTTGGAAATTATGCACCCCCGAATTTCGGAACAGGCTGGTCAGCCTTTCGCGTTCCAGGTTGAAATCGACCAGGTCAAATTGCTTCCCTTCCTTGATAAAGGAGTCCTCCCGGTGCAGCTCGTATATGGAATCAATTGCCGGAGAGGCGATCTGTCTGGACAGGGAATCGATATAATAGGGTTTTCCCAGTGCCACATTATAATTGACCTCCGCTCTTTGTTTTCTCCCGGTAGGAACCAAATCATAACTGGTGGTATTGTTAAAGTACCCCTTACTGCCATAATAAGCGCTCAGCCGCTGGAGGGACTTCCGGACTCTTGCCGTATCAATAACAGCGGGTGGTTCCCCGATACTCTTTAGCCATTCGCTGGCCCCCTTTACAACAAAGGATTCCCCCAGCCTGTCTACCTGTTTCCTGGAAAGTAAATTTATCCAGCGCTGTTCTCTTTTTGGTTTTCTGTGCAACCAGGCCTGGTATGAAGAATCCGGGTTTTTTTTGGCCAGATTGTACAGGTGTAATCGCAGTGGGAAACCAAAAACATGGCTGTTGGGCTCCTGTGCGATCAGACTTTGGATATCCTCATCCACTACCTTCTCTTCATCGGCAAAGACGTTGTTTTTGGTAAGTAGCAACTCGTCTTCCTCTACCCGTTTCAGCGCATTGCAGGAAGTGATTATAACAGCTAGCGATAATACCCCTATTTTTGTAATGCCTATGTTAAAACGCCAACGGGTGTTCATAGAAGCCAAAAATACATTATTTGAATGGTTGTTAAAAGTCAAACAAAACTTATAAAAAACCTACAACAAAAAAAGTACCGAAATGTTCATGGGCTGTTTGTAGTTGAAGGAATAAAGACGGTAAATGAGCTTTTAGACTCCTCTTTTAAAGCGTATAAGGTATTTGCGATCAATCCGGAACTTTTTGGACAAAAGACCGATAAATTGGAAAAAATTTCGGCTGGGGAACTCAGGAAATTAAGCAATCTCAAAACACCTAACGAGGTATTGGGTGTATTTGAGATCCCTCCTGCAAAGCCATTGAACTTTGATCAATGGATAGTGGCTCTTGATACAGTACAGGATCCCGGAAACCTGGGGACCATTATCCGCCTTTGTGACTGGTTTGGGATTACTCAGCTGCTGTGCTCAAAGGAGACGGTAGACTGCTACAACCCCAAAGTGCTTCAGGCGACAATGGGCTCCATTAGCAGGGTAAATGTGGTTTATGAAGATCTGTCAGAGATCTTTGGAGATACCCATCTACCGGTATATGGAACCTTTATGAATGGCCATAGTGTGTACGAGGAGAAATGGCCGGAAGCCGGGATCTTACTGCTGGGAAATGAGGCCAATGGCATATCCTCCGGGCTACATTCGTTTATCCATAAAAAGATCGGGATCCCCCAGTTTGGAGAAAATACCGCTGAAAGTCTCAACGTGGCCACGGCCGCGGCCATATTTATGAATGAGATTAAAAGGGTGGGGGTTATTCAAAAGTAAAGTTCACGAAGATGCCCCGGGTTACCATGGCATCTATATTCCCGGTCCAGGGACTGTTCGGATCATTGTCTCTAACCAGTTCGTCATTTATAGCAAAAACCCCCCGTATCGATGGCGAGAATTTGAAGTATTCCGTATAAAAATCGATTCCGAACCCCAACTCGTAGTTGAAAACACTTTTTTTCATTCTAAAAGTACCACTACTGTTATCGTCCAATGCGGTTTCATTGCTTCCCAGGTTCATTGATGCTGAGACTCCTCCAATAATAAAGGGTTTCCAGTTGCCCAGACGCCTGGTACTCACTTTCAGTAGCAGCGGAAAGTTGATGTAGGTTGACCGCACTTCGCGAATAGCGTCATTGGCATCGTCAAATCCGGGAAAGCCAAGATCTCTTTGGGTATAGAAGAGCCCGGGCTCAAAGCGCAGGTCCAGGAACTCGTTGATACGCATCTCTCCGATCAGACCAACATTAAAGCCCAGGGTCTTATTGACCAGAATATCCGGAAGGTCATTGGCATATTCAAATTTGAAGTCGTATTGATTGAAACCGAGATAATATCCCCAATTCAAAAATGCTTTGTCCTCATTCTCCAGATTAATGATGGGCTTTTCATTAAACTGTGCGGCAGAGGGAAGCGGTAAAAGCAGGGCGAGGCCCAATACGGCAAACACTAAATATTTCATTCCTATTTTCTGGCTATATAGATGGTGGCCACTCCAAAGGTCTGTGGCCGGTTCTCCATAGCTATAAACCCGATTTTGCCTAAAATATTGTTGAATTCCTTACCATATGGAAAAACCGATGCTGATTCGCTGAGATAGGCGTATGCCGAACGGTCTTTTGAGAAGATTTTTCCTATTTGCGGGAGTATGTAGCGGGTATAAAATCGATATCCCTGTTTAAAAGGTGTTTTTGTAGGTACTGAGGTCTCCAGTACTACTAGTGTTCCCCCGGGTTTCAATACTCTATAGATCTCCGATAGCCCCTTTTCCAGGTTCTCAAAGTTGCGTACTCCAAAGGCTACAGTGGCGGCGTCGAAGCTGCCGTCTTCAAAGGCCAGGGCTTCGCTGTCTCCTACCAGCATTTCCACGGTATTGTCCAATCCTTTTTCGTTGACCTTGGTTTTACCCACTGCCAGCATACCCGGTGAAATATCCAGCCCTACGATCTTATCGGCCCCGGTTTGGACCAGTTGAATTGCAAGATCGCCGGTTCCGGTGGCGATATCCAGCACAGACTTGGGATTTTCTTTTTTAACCAGTGCAACCACTCGCTTGCGCCATTTTACGTCAATACCGAAGGAAATGACCCGGTTAAGACCGTCGTAGCTGCCGGAGATGGTATCAAACATTTTGGTCACCTGCTCCTTTTTCCCGAGCTCGGAATCCTTGTAGGGGGTAACTTTTTTAGCCACTGCTATAAAATTTTGGCAAAGATACTACAATAGATAAGTAAAGCGGCAATTTCAAGCCTGTGCATTTGCAGTTAAAAATTAGCTGCTTACAACAGAAATTTGCGTAATTTTGCTCCCGCAAAACTTTGCTAACCCTCACTGGATGAGCATAGAATGCTTAACGGCAGGGTCCAAATCCGTTCCCCACAGGTTCGGCCTATGAAAATTAATGTACTCGATAGATGAAGATCATAATAGCAGGTGCCGGTGAAGTAGGCTTTCATTTGGCGAAACTGCTCTCCTACGAATCTCAGGAAATTACACTTATAGATACGAATAAGGAAAGTCTGGCCCACGCGGATACCCATCTTGATATTCGTGTCCTGAGAGGTGATGCCACTTCTGTTTCCGTGCTCAGGGATGCCAAAGTAGAGACTTCGGACCTGGTTATTGGAGTAACCGCCTCTGAGACTACCAATATTACTTTATGCATGCTGGCAAAGCAATTGGGATCTAAAAGGACCATTGCCAGGATCTCCAACACAGAATTTGTAGACAATCGGGAATTGATCAAATTTCCCGAATTGGGTATTGATGAGCTGATCTCCCCTGAGGAGCTTGCCGCATCGGAAATTCAGTTGTTATTGAATCAGTCCGCTTTCAACAATACTTATGAATTTGAGGAGGGTCTGCTGATCATGGTTGGGGTATCCCTTCCTAAATCAGCTCCATTTGTTGGGAAAATGGTCAAAGAAGCGGCGCAGATCTTTCCTGGGCTGCATTTCATGCCCATAGCTCTGCAACGCAAAGGCACCCAGTATACCCTGATCCCCAGGGGAGACACTGTTTTTAAAGATGGAGACCAGGTTTATTTTGTAACGGACAGCACCGGAGTGGATGAACTCTATAAGCTTACCGGAAAAAAGAAGGAAGAGATCAAAAACGTCATGATCCTGGGAGGGAGTAAGGTTGGTTTCAAAACGGCCCGCGACCTTTGCGATAAGAAATTCAATGTAAAGCTCATAGAAAAGGACAAGGCCAAGGCCTTTGAAATTGCAGATGGCTTGCCGAATGCCCTGGTGATCAACGGGGACTGCCGTAATGTGGAGTTGCTGGAGGAGGAAAGCCTGGATTCCATGGATGCGTTTATCGCGGTTACCGGGAATTCAGAGACGAATATTATGTCCTGCCTGGTTGCCAAGTCCAAAAAGATCAAGAAGACGATAGCGCTGGTTGAGAATATGGATTATTTTCAATTATCCCAGTCCATCGGAGTGGATACCCTGATCAACAAAAAACTGCTTGCAGCCAACAACATTTTCCGCTACATCCGAAAGGGTGAGGTGGTGGCTCTTACCCGACTGAATAATCTCAATGCGGAAATACTGGAGTTTATCGTGAAAGCCACTTCAGAGGTAACCGGTAAGATCATTCGAGAGTTAGACTTTCCGAGGACCGCCATCATAGGCGGTGTCATTCGCGATGGCAAGGGGATTATTGCCCTGGGGGATTTTGAAATTAAAGAGGGGGATAGAGTGGTGGTCTGCTGTTTGCCGAGATCCATTCCGCGTATAGAAAAGCTCTTCCTCTAGTATGGGTCTTAACTCCAAAATAATCTTTCATCTTATGGGGCTGCTGTTGCTTTGCAACGGCGCTTTTATGCTCTTGGCAGCCCTGGTCAGTGGTATTTATAATGACGGGGTCACTCTGGATATCACCCTGGCGGCTATTACTACCCTCTTTGTGGGTGTTCTGGCCATGTTCTATACCCGGGGCCATAAAAAAGAGGTAAAGCGAAAAGAGGGTTACATCATCGTCACCCTTGGATGGCTGGTGATGTCCATTTCAGGGATACTGCCCTATATTTTTTCTGGAGCCATCCCTGATGTTACCAATGCTTTTTTTGAGACAATGTCCGGATACACTACTACTGGGGCATCCATACTGGAGGATATTGAAGCCCTACCGGAAGGTATTCTCTTCTGGCGAAGCCTTACACACTGGATAGGAGGTATGGGGATCATTGTACTGGCCATAGCCATTTTACCTTTGTTGGGAATTGGGGGGATGCAGTTATTCGCGGCAGAGGCTCCGGGCCCAAGCGCTGATAAGTTACACCCCAGGATTACGGATACGGCTAAGCGTCTCTGGCTGATCTACTTTGGATATACGGCGGCTGAGACCCTACTTTTAAAGCTTGCGGGAATGTCTTTTTTTGACGCCCTGAACCACTCCCTGGCCACGCTTTCCACAGGTGGTTTTTCCACTAAAAATGCTAGCCTGGCGTATTGGAACGGAGAGCCTCTTATCCAATATATTGTGATCTTTTTTATGTTCCTGGCCGGGAGCAATTTTGTACTGAGTTATTTCGCATTCAAAGGAAAAGTTCAGCGCGTTCTGCGCGATGAGGAGTTTAAGACCTATGGTATTTTTATTTTGATATTTACCATTATAGCGGCCCTGGTGATCTATACCAAGGCCAATGTGCCGGTCTCTGAATACCACCCCATGGTTTCCGGGCCAGGCGAAAGCGCTTTCCGGCATGCGCTGTTCCAGGTAGTTGCCGTAGTTTCGACCACAGGATTTGTGACGGCCGACTTTACAGGATGGACTCCCTTCCTTACCGTATTCTTTTTCGGTTTGATGTTCCTCGGCGGGTCTGCCGGTTCTACGGCCGGTGGGATCAAAGTCATGCGCCATATGCTGATCATCAAGAACGGTTTACTGGAATTTAAGCGTACCCTGCACCCGAATGCCATTATACCGGTTCGTTTCAATAATAAAACGGTTACGGAGCATATCGTGTATAATATCATCGGCTTCTTTGTACTATACATGCTGTTGTTCATTATCGGGGCCCTGGTCCTGAGCTTTATGGGACTGGACTACATTTCCGCGGTAGGAGGAGCCGCTTCTTCCCTGGGTAATGTAGGCCCGGCACTGGGCAGCCTGAATCCGCTCAGCAATTTTAACGGCCTGCCTATGTTAGGGAAATGGTGGTGTGCATTTCTGATGCTCGCGGGAAGGCTGGAGCTCTTTACAGTGCTGATCCTGCTTACTCCGTATTTCTGGAAACGGACCTAGACTATAGTACAGACTTTATCCTTGCGATCGCTTCACGCAACTCTTCTTCAGAAGCAGCATAGGATATTCTTATACAATTCGGATTTCCGAAAGCTTCTCCGGTTACGGTGGCTACATTCGCTTTTTCCAATAAGTACATTGAAAAGTCCGAGGCATTATTGATAGTGACTCCCTGAAGTGTTTTTCCAAAGAAATCGGAGATATCCGGAAAAACGTAAAATGCACCCTCTGGCACATTGACCTTAAATCCATCAATCTCACCTAAAAGTCCAAGCACAATGTCCCGACGCTTGTGAAATTCGTCGATCATAAATTGGATCTTGCTTACCGGGGCCTCAAGGGCAGTGATCGTAGCCCGTTGTCCTATGGCATTAGCGCCGCTGGTTACCTGGCCCTGGAATTTTGTACAGGCTTTTGCGATCCATTCGGCCGCACCGATATAGCCTATTCTCCATCCCGTCATGGCAAAGGCCTTGGATACCCCGTTCACAGTTATGGTACGCTCGTACATACCGTCAATTCCGGCTATACTCACATGCCCGCCTTTGAAGTTGATATGTTCGTAGATCTCGTCTGAGACTACATAGATGTCCGGGTATTTTCTCAAAACCGCTGCCAGGCCTTCCAGTTCTTCCTTACTGTAAACTGATCCGCTGGGATTACAGGGAGAACTGAACCATAGCATTTTGGTTTTGGGAGTTATGGCTTCTTCGAGCTGCTCCGGAGTCATTTTGAAATCCGTGGCGATACTGGTGGGAACCTGAACAGGAACCCCTTCGGCCAGTTTTACAATATCGCTATAGCTCACCCAAAACGGAGCTGGTAAGATAACCTCATCTCCTTTGTTTAGCATGATCATGGCTACATTGGCAAGTGATTGTTTTGCACCCGTAGAGACCACAATTTGTTTTATGGAATAGTCCAGGTTGTTATCCCTTTTGAATTTCTTGGAGATAGCCTGCTTGAGATCCGCATAACCGTCTACCGGGGAATAGCTGCTGTAGTTGTCATCTACCGCCTGTTTAGCGGCTTCCTTGATGAAATCCGGGATATTGAAATCCGGTTCGCCCAAACTTAGACCTATGATATCTTTACCTTCATTTCTTAGTTCCCTCGCTTTTGCGGCCATAGCCAGTGTGGCCGATGTAGACATGTTCTTTATTCTATCGGACAGTTGGTTACTCATTTTCAAATTCCTTTACTGGTATTGCAGCACCGGCTTTTTACCGAGCTCCTTTAAATGCTTGAAGTGCGAAATTATAGCTTTTCTGGTGGTTTTGTATTCGTTGTAGGGCAAATTAAACTCTTTTGCCGTTTGTTTCACAATTTTCGAAATTTTTGTGTAGTGTATGTGGCTGATATTTGGAAAAATATGATGTTCAACCTGGTGATTGAGCCCGCCGGTGAACCAGTTTACAATACGGTTTTTGGTCCCGAAATTTACTGTAGTGGCCAACTGGTGAATGGCCCAGGTATTCTTCATGGAGCCATCTTTTTCCGGAAGCGGGGTTTCCGCCTCGTCCACAACATGCGCCAACTGGAATACCACACTCAGGATTACCCCGGCTACGTAGTGCATAATAAAGAATCCAAGCAGGATCTTCCACCAGGCAATATCCAGAAACAACATTGGGATAACTATCCATATGAGAACGTAGATCAACTTGGTGGCTACTAATACACTCCAGTTCACAAAGGGATTGGGAAACCTGCCGTATGAAAGCTTGCGCTTGGTGTAGCGATACATTTGCATGAAATCCGTGGTCACCGCCCAGTTAAAAGTGAGCAGGCCGTATAGGAAAACAGAATAATAGTGCTGAAATTTGTGAAAACGATACCACTTGGCATGTTTGGAAAACCGCAATATCTTTCCAGCCTCCAGATCTTCATCGTGGTTGTGGATATTGGTATAGGTGTGATGCAGTACATTGTGTTGAACCTGCCAGTTGTAGACATTGCCCGCCAATATATAAATGGTGCTTCCCATGATCTTGTTCACCCACTTTTTGGTTGAATAGGACCCGTGATTCCCGTCATGCATAACATTCATACCAACTCCTGCCATGCCAACGCCCATGACCATGGTAAGCAGAAGGTTGATCCAATTCGGAAGATTAAGGGTTAAGATCAGGAAATAGGGGGTAAGAAATAAGGCGAACATTACCGCCGTCTTTAGATAAAGCCTCCAATTGCCTGTTTTCTTTATTCCGTTTTCCTTGAAGTATTCGTTTACCCTTCTGTTTAATGTTCTGAAAAACTGGGCGGAGTCCTTTCTCGAGAACCTAATGGTCTTATTATCCATACAAACGCGTTTTGACGGCTAGGCTATAAATATAACGGTTAAAATTGCAATTTAATACTCCCATGCGAAAGTACTACTTTTGCGAAAAGCACAAAGGTACGTATGACGGCTGAATTAGTCCTTAAATATTTTCCCAAATTATCAGCAGAACAAAAATCGCAGTTTTTCGCTCTGGAAGCCCTTTACCAGGATTGGAATACGAAGATCAATGTAGTTTCACGCAAGGATATTGATGAACTCTACCTGCGCCATGTGCTGCACTCCTGCGGGATCGCTAAAATTCAAGCATTTAAGGCCGGTGCTGAGATATTGGACGTTGGTACGGGAGGAGGGTTCCCGGGAATTCCTCTGGCGATCTTGTTCCCTGAGGCCCATTTTACACTTGTAGATTCCATCGAGAAAAAAATAAAAGTGGTCCAGGAAGTCGTTTCCGGACTGGGACTTTCTAACGTTACCGTAATAAATGGCAGGGTAGAGGAGATGGACGGCAGTTTTGATTTTATTGTCAGCCGTGCGGTAGCGGCTATGCCAACCTTTGTCCGATGGGTTCGGGGGCGTATTAAAAAGGAGTCTGTACACGAACGCAGGAACGGGATATTATACCTGAAAGGAGGTGATCTCAGCAAGGAATTAAAGGATTACCGAAATGCCGAGATCTTTGAATTATCAGATTATTTCGAGGAAGCGTTTTTCGAGACCAAAAAAGTGGTTTATCTGCCTCTGAAATACCGCCCGTAACCCGATAACCCTAGTCCGGCCGAATACAGGCAAAATCAATAAGGCATACAAAGCCAGGAGCCCTCCAGATAACGCATTCCTCTTCTATTTCCTCAGCGTCGATCTGCTGGCCCAGGGAACCGAGGAAGGATCCTTCGCAATCATATACCGGAATAACCTTGTTGATTGTGGGGTTACAATCCCAGTATAGGAATACGGTTTGGCCCCGGTAGGTAGCCTCTGTAATATAACAGTAGACCAGGTCCTCGGAATCTTCCTCTAACCTGTTCTCAATCTCTGTGCGCAACCAGGGTAGGTCCGTAAGCGGTGAGACCACTCCACAGACAACAGTATTATCGTCGTCATCCGAACATGCCAAAAGGAGAAATAACAAAATTACTGGAAGGTAAATCAGTTTCATAGCCAGGTGTTTTGTAAAAAGACGCAAATTGTCTTAAAAGTTGCGGCCAGGCAGTGTATTTCGGAGGTTTTTGTTTAATCCGTATCGGAAGGCAGTGACATTTCCATAACATAGTCGTCCATAAAATAACCATTGCCGATATCCTGTTTTATCTCCTGTGTCTTTACAAATCCTTTCTTTTCGTACCACGCAATGGTATTTTTATTATGTCTGTTTACGGTAAGCCAGATGGCGGAGAATTGCCTGTGAGTAGCCAGATTTTGAGTGAATGAAAGCAATTGCCCACCATATCCTCCTCCCCGGGCAGACTTATCCAGATAGATCTTGCTTATCATCAACTTACCCTTGGGGTGGTCCGGGATTAAGCCTAAATAGCCCAGTTCTTTCCCGTGATCTCTTAGTAGGAAGTATTCGTAACCGGAATTGATCTGTTCCTTTATTGCGGGTTCGCTTTGAAATTTCTCCAGCATATAGTCTACCTGTTGCTGACCGATAATAGGCACATAATGGTCGTTCCAGATCTTTGAAGCCAGCTCCACAGTCCTACTAATTTCACCCTGGTCAATTACTTTAACAATTTCACCCATGGAAGGAAAGTTAACTACTTATGCCTGAATTTAAAAAGTATCAGTCAGCTTTTCAGGATTCACCAGGTGTTGTAAGTTTTCGCTCTTCGCTGATCTCTCCTTCAATATTGTAGTAAGCCACTATCTCGTCAATCATCCTGTCTTTACAATAATGCCATTCACTCACCTCCAGCCTGAAATCGCCCTGGATCGCCGTGTATCGCACACAGGAGGAGTCGGACCGGTAAATAGCATCCCTGATCTCAAACCGATGACCCAGAAATTTATCCTTGTTGGCATCTACCAGGCTAATGTAAGCCTCTTTGCCTTCTATAGTCCCATAAGGGCTGGTATGTCTGAAGTTGTTGGAAATGGGCAGGTTCAGAAAATCCCCGCTCTCCCATTTATCGAACCACATTTTGGTTAATTCCTCCGAATTCATATCACCTGGTGCATTAAATTAGTTTCGAAAATTTGATGAGGTATGCCTCTTTCTAACTGTAATTTAAGCTTTATTTGACAATTGCAGACTTAACCTTGGCGCTATGAGTCCGGAAAATGTTTTTGGATTTTTCTCAGGACGGCCTCCACTCTTTGCCGTTTGGATTCTTTCTCAATGTCTGCTAAACGGGAATTCAGGCTTTTGACAAAAATGGATTTGTTCGCTGCGGTAATAACCGTAAAGGCCCTTTCTGCATACATAGGTAGTTGATTCACCGGGCTTTTTAGGATCTGTTCGTTTAGCAGGTCGAAGCAGTTGTCCGCATAGGCTTCATAGGTACATAGCCTGATCAGGGTATTTACTGCATTATCTTTTGTGATCACTGAACCCAGCTCCGCGGCGGCGAGAATTTCTGGAAGGGCCGCATAGACCCATTCCGGGCGTTCAGAGCTAATCGTAAAGATGGCGGTCATGGCACCCCATTGCAGGCGGTTGTTTTTGCTCTTCAACAAGGGGAGGAGATCCGGAGCGTAATTCGCGATCAACTTAGGGTTTCGCTCGCCTATCTCATAGATAACTTTAATACAATCGTTTTGTATGGCTTTGCTTTTATCTGAGAGGTGCGCTACGAGTTCCTTAACGGCCTTGTGGTCATTTTCACCGGCTATTCGTGCGGCTAGTTCCTCATTCGGGCCCTGATCCCTGCTGTTTTGGGAAGAGGAAAGCAGTTCTATCACAGATGTTGGTTCTTCCATCTCTCAGGTTTGTGTATACTTTTAGTGAAAAATCCTGCCAGAGATCCCGGGAGGGTAAATTCCTTTAGCTTATCCATAATATGGATTGTTTTTTCAAAATTATGGAGGACGACTGACAACCCTGTGTCAACAGCATTAAAAGAGCAGGAGAAGATCAAATAAGAAGAACTTTTAGCCCAAAAGGCGATAATGAAAGCGCTGACCACCTTCCAGCCAGACTATTTCCAGGTAAACCGCTCCATTTTCCTCCAGTTTGCCTATGGTGATCCTGTGCTGGCTCAGAGTGTTTCGCTCCTTGGTCTCCGCCTGCCACTGATAGCCATGCCAGGCACTCTGAAAAAGATTGGATTTACTTTCTACAGAAATCTTCTCTACAGACTTCAGATGCTGGTCTTTTATAAGGGCGACATGTGTTTTAAGGTTGATGGAAATGGTAGGGCAGAAGGTATTCTCCAGCGCCTTTATGGTTACAGAAGAATCCGTGTAGGTTGTAGAGAGTTTTAAGGTGGCCGCAGGCTCCAATTCTACTGAAATGAATTCTCCTGTTTCCCTGAAATCCAGGGGTAATTCCCGCTGCATGCCATTTTCATCGGGAACTCTTGGAGTCTGGCTCTCCTGGTATTTGGTAACGGTTTTCATCAGCTTGAATGCCCGATCTCCCGGGCTTAAGAGCTGGTGCAGACCATCCAGGTCCGTAACGGGCTCCTGGCCGGCCACCGCCTGCAGTCCGAGCAGAAAGATCAGCAGTATTAACTGTAGATGCCTCATATTTCGCCAGTGATCACTTCATTCTGTTTGATGAAGTGAGTAATCAGTTTGCAGAATAAAATTATGGAAAATTCTCAGGCAGACAAGACCTTTAACATTGCTTACCTGGCAGCTATGCGCTGTGTCAGAACCTAATTTGCCCTATTTTCAACAAATTCTGAAAGGTTGTCAAATACAGAAGCCCAACCGTTGTAAAAGCCCATTTGCTCCTGTTGTTTGCAATATGCTTCAGTTTCGTGAACACAGTCAAAGGTGAAAAGGGTATTATCACCCGCTGCTTCGAATTGAATATGCAATTCCACCCCTTCGGTCATAGGTTTGAAATCGGCAGTTGTGACTATCTTTTCCATTTCAACGATCTCCAGGTACTGCCCTTCAGAAATAAATTCATCTCCATTAGGCATGGTCATGGCGTATTTCCATTGACCACCCGCCCTGAAATCGTGTTCTATGACCCGGGTTTTCATACCTTTAGGACCCCACCAACTGGCAATATGTTCGGCTTGCGTCCAGGCTTCCCAAACCAGTTTCAAGGGGGCTTTAAAGGTTCTTTTTAAGGTTAGCGTTCGGTTGCTCAGGTCGTCTGATTTATTCATCTTTTCGATTTTTAGGCTGCTGTCGCATGCCGGTTTGTAATTGGTCTAAATAGTTTTCGAAGGAATCCAGTTTGTCCTCCCAAAGATTCTGGTACTGTTGTATCCACAGAAAGGCGGGGATGAGGTTTCTGGGTTGAATTTCGCAATACCGCTCCCTACCTTGTTGATCAATGCTGATTATCCCGCATTCGTTCAGTATTTTGAGATGTTTGGAAATGGCTGGTCTGCTGACGTCAAATTGCTCTGCTACGGCACTGACCGTAAGACGTTGCTCGGCGAGTAGCCGGATAATGTCCCTTCTTACCGGATCTGCAATCGCCTGGAAAACGTCTCTTCTCATTTAGGTAACCATTTGGTTACAAAAATATATGTAATCATTCGGTTACGCAAATATTTTTGTGGAATTCTTTTAGAAATGTTTCAAAGGGTTCCCCAGTGGCCGAAGTAAGAAGATGCAAGCCGGAGGCTATTTCCCGGTAATGGCTTTAAACTGATTGAAATACCTTCGCCCGAGTTCGCGTTGCCCTTTGGCATCGAAATGCACCTCGTCGTGAAAATTGTTTGTTTTTTCTATCAGGAAAGGATATTCAGGATCTACGTACCCAACATTGCCAAGGCGTTCCGGGGTTTCCGAAATGATTTCCTGAATTTTCTGGCGGGCTTCTTCCTGTTCTACCCAAAATGGTACCATCCCCCCCAGAATGAAGGGAACGTTTTCCTGGCCGATATCCTGCCTGAAATTTTGTATAAAATCGTCCAGGTGTACCTGATAACTGCCATTTCCTATGTCGCGCTCTCCCTGGTGCCATAGTATGGCTTTTAGCTCGCTGTTCTTGTATTCGTGTAAAACCAGTTTTACCCTGGCTATAGCGTCCTGATACAGCTCATCTCCCTTATTCCATTTCCTGTCCGTAAAGCCGGTCCCTCCATGGCCACAAGGTATGATCAGAATGTCACTTCCATCCTTGAGATGGTCGAATAGGAGTTTTGCGAACGTCATGGCAAATCCTACTTTTCCCTTGGCTTTTGAGTGATGTTGCAAGGGTTCTTGCGCTTTTATTACCCTCAAGTTGTCTGAGCCGAATCTGCCCAGCTGTTTGATCTGTTCGTGACTGTGGTCGAATTTTGAATCTAAACCGACACCTGAGTAGGTGTTGGACTGCCCTGCGATAAGGATAACGTTATACGGCTTTTCGTAGTCAACCTCCACAGCCTCCTTCTGACAGCCATACAGCCAGTGAATAAGCAGAATATAGGGCAATAATCGCTTCATTTTCGTTATAGTAGGGCCCGGAAGGAGTTAACCTTTAAATCTATAAAAAAACTGGCTATTAAGCAATCAAAATTGGACGATAACCGGATTTGATCGACGTCTTACAGACCGAAAAATCGGGCCATATAAAAATCTTTGGCTTTGGTAGCCATTTTAGCTGAAGAAATGCGGAATTTGAATAGCGTATCCAGCCCTGATTATGAATTAGGGACCGGATATTGGATCAAAAAGAGCTGCCTAATAATAAGAGATGCCTAAACTTACGTGGTCATGCTTGTTTTTTGGACCGACAAACACGCTGTCTTTGGCAAAATTGAGGCACAATACGGAGTCTTTATGCACTTCTGAGGAAGACCAGTAGTTTATGCCGGGAAATGCTCCAAATCCATTCTCATAGATATTTTGTTGGACTATCTTGAGCTCTTCAATGGAAGGCATATACCAGTCCGGGTTTACAGAATGCCCATATCTACTAATAAAATACATATGGGAGAGTGTTGTTCCGTTGATCTCCATAGCCTTTTCTGAATTGGGCTTGCCGTCCCCAATTTCCAGACCAGTGGCACCGGTAACCTCATTGGGTCCCCATGAGGTTATAAAAGTTATATCGTAAGAACCGTTTTCATAAGTGGTACGTGATACGAAGCCATGCAAACCGGTTTCATCCACATAGGCTACGATACCACCTATATGTTCCTGTCCGAGTACATATTGCGAAACAAAGGAGATGTCTTCACTTACTGTGGTTCCTGCGGAGTTTTCTGCCACCACCCGGAAATGATAAGTGGTATTCGGAATGAGTCCTTCTAAAGGTACCTCAATTGCCTCACTTTCTCCAATATCGGAGACTTCCCCTATCCTTCCAAATTCATATGCGGTGGTGGTCCCGTATTCAAAATACACATCGGTAGAGATCTTGTTGGAGAGCACCCTTGCCCTTATGGTAGCCAGAGGTGGACAATTTTTCAGGACAGAAGGATTAATTATGGTAGGTTGAGCCCCCTGGGTTTTAAGGCTCTGCGTCTGGCTATAGGCTATTCCTTCTTCGTTAACCGCATAGGCTCGAACAAAATACTCTGTAGCACCGGTTAGTGGAGCTATGGATTCAGTAAACTCCCCTAACCAGGTGTTTTGGTTAACCGTGGAGTTATCCGATACCGTTGGCGGATTTGTGGTACTCCAGCAGATACCGTATTCGTTCACCGGTGAGGAGCCTGAAAAGGTGATATTGGCACTAACCTGGGCAGTAGCAGCGGTAACCTCTGCTATTCCCGAAATGATTACCTCAGGTACTTCTCCATCATCGTCCTGGCAGCCAATCAAACATAAGAATATCAGTAGAAGCGAAAGAGTCTTGGTAAGTTTCATAGCCATTTCCTTGTAAGCAGAATCGCAGTTTGTTTATTTGTTCAGGGAACTTCTGGTATTTGTTTTGGGCAGTTCAAATGTAAGTATTTTCCTGTCCCTTCACAAGAAGAACGCTTAGACATCTGCTTTGTTGCTAAGCCCGTATTATTTAACTTTTAAGGCTACTGCTTTGATTATATCACCCTCTGAAGTTACACCATTCCCTGGAGGCAATTGCGGGCCAGGCTTTTTGGCAAGTCAGGTTCGCTCCAGGTTGGATTCAGATAGGATTTTCATGAACATTTATTGATCTCAGGAATCCTGTGATCTCATGATCGCTTTAAAGATCCAAAGACCTATGGCAATGCGGACCAAAGGTTGTAAGTAAGGATAGATATAGGTGTAAGAGAAGTTAACCGGAGGGTTCAAAAAACTCAACCCTAAATAATATCGCCCAAAAGACGAAAGGCTCAGGAGTCCGATGAAAACCAGTGCCCAACCGATCCATTTGCCAAAACCTTCTTCCCTTATAAAGGCGAGGCCAAAAAAGAGACTTCCGAGTCCGAATCCATAGATAACCAAAAAGTATTTGCTGTCAGAAATCCCATTCGCAGCCTGGATCAGGGTTTCATAGGCCGTTTTATCTGCCTCTCCCGCCGCTGCCATGTAGCCCGGGCGCCATATCTGGTTCAGGGCATCGATCAGTAAGGCCTGCTGAGACATTTCGGTCAGTGCCCAGATCAACAAAAAAAGGGTTCCCAAGATGATCTGCCAGGGGTATTTTTTCAACAAAAGGAAGGCCACACCCAGGCTGGCGATCAGATTAAGCTGTGGGTGAAGGAACAGTATCCACAGTTTGGTGAGATACAGACTGTTTTCAAATAGCATTACCCTGCTTTCAAAATCAGGAGCTTCAGGATTCGGAAGGAAAATGAGCAATGCCGTGGTTAAGGCCCCTGCAAATGAGCAAATTGCCGCGATTTTCAAAAACAAACGACCGTTTTTTGATTTGTACATAAACTTCGGTCTAATGGTAATTTTTAGAAAGGTTTGTCAACACTCGCATAGCTTTTTCCGCCTCCTTTTTATTCACAAATATGTGGTCGTGATAATAGCCCGCGATCACATTGCAACTAATACCGTGTTTGGCCAGTTCGGCTGAGAAGACCGCGGTAAACCCAACAGCCTCAAGGGAAGAGTGGATCATAAGGGTGATCCAGGAAGCTACATATTCATAGCTATGGCCCATTTCCTCCGCCTTTTTTCTGCTTATCACCACAGTGTGCGCCTCCTTTTCCCTGAATTCGCATATGGTTTCATCTCTCGGAATACTGCTAATATCCCTTGTCGAAATAAAGACATATTCCCCGGGATTCAATTGTGGTGTCATTCCACTGATGAGTTCAGACAGACTTGTTTCAGCGTTCATTTAGGAGGTATAGGTTGTTGTTAACCGGACAGGAACTTATTCGTTCCAGTGAGACCGGATTCGTCTTTAAATGTAGCAAAACTTACCCAAATGTCGGGCTTTCATCAGGGATAAGATAGTATTGCAAGCAGGTAGAAGATGTACGATAAAGCATCGGAACTTTGGAGTACGCTACGGATTTTCGATGAACTGCGATCTATTCCCGCTCTGATCCGTGAGATCTTTCTGCCGGGATGTATATTTTGATTACATTTGGGATTCCTGAATTGCCAGAAGAAACAACCGAGCCAGTAACTTAAAGCGTTTCTATGAAAAAAATTGGCATTGCCCTCTTTGCATTCCTACTCTTCTCCAGCCACGATATGTTCCTGAAATTGGACGATTATGTGCTTCCCGCGAACACCTCCGCATCTATTCGATTGTTCAATGGTACTTTCCAAAAAAGCGAAAATACTATAGACCGCAACCGCATGCTGGATGTAAGCCTTTTGGGGGAAGACAAACGATTTGTCCTGGATTCTACTCAGTGGAGGGAATCGGATAACGAAACTATACTCGATTTTAAAACAGGAGCTGAAGGTACCTGGATTGCCGGGGTATCAACCTTAGCCCGGAATATTGAGATGAACGCCGCTGATTTCAACAAGTACCTGGAACACGATGGCGTACTGGACATGCTGGAGTGGCGCAAAAACAATAATGCGCTGGATAAAGATGCTGTGGAAAAGTACTCCAAACACGTCAAAACAATTTTCCAGGTAGGGGATAAGAAAACGGACGACTGGAAGACTGCTCTGGATTACCCAATTGAATTTATTCCTTTAAGTAATCCCTACGAGATCCATGCGGGACATGAGATGCAGGTGAAACTGTTATGGCAGGGAAAGCCCCTGGCAGATCAATTGGTGTACGTGGGGTTGGATGAAGCTCAGGGTCATAGCCACGATACTGCGGAAGCAGACGGAACTGAGAAGCCGGAAGAAGCGCACAGTCATGATACCGGATCGGACGCGGCAACATCGGAGCAGGGCCATAGCCACAGTCATTCAGCAGATCATGAGCACAGTCATTCAGCAGATCATGAGCACAGTGACAAGGCAGACCACAAGCATACCCATGATCACGATAAGAATAGCGAACACAAACACAGTCATGAACACGGTCATGAGCACGACAAAGACGATGCTAAAAAACATAGTCACAAGCACGGTCATGATCACGGTGAAACTTCAGACCATACACACTCCCACGATCAGGAAGCGGAACCAGTTGAAGAAGAACACAGTCATGAGGCTGTAACTCAATTACGCACTGATGCCGCAGGTGTGATCAACGTAAAACTCACTTCGGATGGGGTTTGGTATCTGCGTACCATACATCTGGTACATTCCAAAGAGGAGGGCCTGACTCATGAATCAAACTGGGCTACCCTGACATTTGCTGTAGGGCAGGGAGATCACAGTCACGCAGAGGGTGAAGATCACCATCACGAGCATGATGAAGAACACAGCCATGAAATCCCGTCCTATGTTTACTGGATAGCCAGTCTGCTAGTATTTGGAGGCCTGTTTCTTTGGTTTAACCGTAAAGCCAAATGAAAAGATCGTTATTTAAACCTTCCGTAGTAATCGTATTACTGCTATGCCCTTTGGTACTCCTTGCCCACGGAGTCTCTTCTTCGGACCAGGAAATGCTGAGTAACGGAGGACTTCTGACCTACATCTATGTAGGCGCCAAGCACATGGTCACTGGTTATGATCACCTGCTTTTCCTGGCCGGGGTGATCTTCTATCTGAGTGGGTTTAAGGATATCGTAAAGTTCATCACTGTATTTACCATCGGGCACAGTATTACCCTGATCAGTGCAACTTATTTGGGGATCAAAGCGGATGAACATCTGGTTGATGCGGTAATAGCCCTGAGTGTTTTGTACAAAGGTTTTGAGAATTTGGGTGGTTTCGAAAAATGGTTCAAAGTAAAATCACCTAATTTATTGTTGATGGTTTTCATATTTGGCCTTATTCACGGATTTGGCCTTTCCACCAGACTGCAATCCTTCGATATTGGGACAGATCAATTCCTGTTAAAGATCATCAGTTTTAATGTGGGTGTGGAAGTTGGGCAGATCCTGGCGTTGATCCCCATTGTTTTTATCATAACCAGATGGCAAAAGCTGAAAAGTTACCAGGCGTTTTACAAGGCTGCCAATTATTACCTGGTCATAGCGGGTATAGTGCTGTTCATCTATCAGATGTACGGCTATTTTCACGGTCATTAAGTTTGCTGATACCTCACGATTAAATTGACATGAAACTGCTCCACAATTAGCCTGGGAGTTTTTGTATTGTCCTACAGTCGCTCCAACTCTGTTTTGGCCTTGTCAAGTTTTCCGCCCATATTCCAGCCAATATCTACAATTTTTTGATAATAGGTCCTGGCGAGTTCCGGATTGTCATTTTTGTAGTAATCACCCAAAAAATCAAATGCCTCTATGGAATACCAGAAAGGCTGCAGATTTGGTGTTTCGGCTATAGTATTAAAATATTGGAATGCCTTTTCGGCCTGGTTCCTGTTCTGATAATAGTAACCCAGATAAACATTGGTGTAGGGGTCAAATTGGTTCTTTTCAAGCAAAAGGTTCCCGAGATCTACAAAAGCTTCGTCAAATTCATCATATCCTCCAAAATTGGCCAGTACCATTAAAAGCCTCATCAGGGATTGGTTTCCGTATTGCGCGTAATCCGGAAATTCGCGAAGTGCAATTTCAGTTAGCTCTTTACTTCTTTGGAGTTCCAAACTGTCTACCTGGCCCATAAAACTTGCAGCAATGGCATTCGCAAGTAATTCCTGCCTGTATAGCTTTCCGAGATCCGGGTTTGCCTGGATTTGTTCAATATCCAGGCTTTCCGGCTTGGTATAATCCATACTCTTATAAGTTTCAGGGAGTTCAAAAACGAAGTGTTTTAGAAAACTCAAGGCAAAACGCGAATAGCTCAGGTCGCCGTTGATCAGCCGTGGAGGGTCACTCATCAGGTTGTTATTAGCCAATAGTATAAGTGTAATATTGTCCTCCGGGACTTTCAGCAACAAGCTGGAAAAACAGTCTTCCTGCCCGTAGCCCCATTTGATTTCCTTAGCAGTGAAATTTTGTGTAAAAATTCCATACCCATAGGGAAAAGCCAAATCCGAATTGAATGGGGAGAACATCTGGTTCTTGCTTTCCCCGGATATTAGCTGGTCTGAATCGAGGGCGTTGTCAAAACGGGCCAGGTCTCGTAAGGTGGAGGCCAGTCCGCTAGCAGCGCTCAGGCCACTATCATAATGCCCGGCTTCTACCTCACCATAAAAATAATAGGGTTTGGCCAGCTGGTCTTCCCGTGCCGCAATAACGGTTTGATCTATCAGCGGGACGGTATTCTTTAAATTCAGCGGATCGATGATTTTAGAATTCATCAGTTCCACCAGGCTGGCCGAAGCCGATTTTTCGATAACACGGGTCAGCAAAAAGAATCGACTACTATAATTGAAAAAGCTACCCGGCTCGCCTTCCGAAGTATGGGATAACACATGCTTAATTTTAATGGAATCGGAAAGGGAAGAGCCTTCCAGGTAAAGGTTGATAGGTTCCTCAAGATCCAATTTTCCTTCCTCCACAAGTTGTTGCAATAGCACTGCGGAAAAGGTTTTGGTTATAGATGCAATGGGAAACATTGAGGTTGAATCCAGTGGCTGCTGGGTTTCCAGATCGGCATATCCGAAATAATTCTCATACAGCGTTTTTCCGTCTTTCTTTACCAGTATAGCTAAACCTGGAATGTGGAAGTATTCCTTTAACTGGAGCATATCTTCCTCAAAATCCCGGCTGACCGAAGTGCTATCTGATTTTTGGTTTGTGCAAGAGATAATAGAAATGGCGATCAGGGCGAAAATTAGTTTGTTCATGACTTGATAGTATCTTATCAATACCAAATATAAGCCCTGAGCAGAACTAATTCTAACCTTGATCAAAGGAATGACGGAACTCCAGCGGTGTCTTCCAAGGCTGAGCACAGCTGGTACCGGCATTATTGATCAGATAATCAAAGGCCCCGGCTTCCTTCTTTTACTAAAGTAATTTTATTTGTTTCCAGCTTTATGAATTTTTGTTTTAGCAAATTTCTGTGGAAAGTAAAGGACACTCCTAACCAAATCAACGGTTCTTGTAGTCAAAACCTGAGTGGTCACTAAAAACCGGGAAGAATACACCCTGAACCGGCAAGTACAACTAATTCTCAAGCGTTGGCATCAAATAATTTTTAAGGCTAATTGTACCAAACCGCGTAGCGCTTTCTTCGCAATTCCAGTGCCAGCGCTTTTTCCATTCTGAGTGCTTCGCTTCTGCTGTTTAGCGGTTTAATATGATTGTAGAGACTCGGCCTTAGGTAGGTGCCGTATTTCCGGACGATACCGGACGAAAGATTGTGGCCCTTTTTGTTTCTGTAAGCGGTTTTATGCTGCTCAAACCTTTCTTTTGGTGATTTACTCGTCATGCCGACATAAAGGCACTGCAAGACCCCATTAAATTGCGGGTTCGCTGCCCGAAACCGGTAATTTTCAGTAAATACCCGTTTGGAAAGTTCAACGACGTAGATGGTATATTGCACCCTGGGCATAAGCTATACTTCTTTTTTAACTGGTTTGGCGGGCTTTATTCATCTTTTGTTTGTAAAACGCCTTGTCTGCAATATAGATGGTCTTCTTTACTTCACAGTAGAGGCGTTTCCCTTCACTATCGGTCAGGCGGGTGGTTTTAACGATCTCGATCTCGTTCTCCCGTACTACCTTGTCTTTGATTTGCTGTAGTTCTTCGTCCGTATACCTAAAATCCGCGAACAGGCTCTCTTTTGCAGGTCTGCGGAAGGAGATCTCCGCGGATTTGTCCCATACTACGTAATCTTCACCGATCAGATTGATCAATTGTACCATGGGAATGGGGTCTACCGAGGAGAACATACTTCCCCCAAAAATGGAGTTGACATAATTTCTGTTTTTCCAGCTGATGGGCAATTTGACCCTTATGTGCATCAAATCCTTAGAAACCTGAACTATCCTTCCTGTACTTCTACGGTACATGGGAGAGTAATTAAAACCGTATTTGAAAAGTGTATTTCTGGCAAAAAACCTGGGGCCTATTTTGGCAATTTTTTTGTAAACGGACATTACTGCTTTGTATTTAATTTAAACTAAAACCATATCTGGTAGTAGGAAATGGTCTCCCGGCTACTGCCTGTTGTCCATTGGTTTATTCTTTTTTCAATTCGTAACACAATTCTACCATTCCATCTTTGTAAGCGGTTACATCCTTAAGATGCAACTCAACTTCTTTCCCAATAAAATCAAAGAAGGGCTTACCATCACCCAGGATAACGGGCATGACAGACAAGATGATTTCGTCTGCCAGATCCTGTTGAATAAAGGCTTTTGTAAGCATTGAACCTCCCACCATCCAGATGTTCTGAAATTTAGCGCCCAATGTATTTTTTATGAGCTCTTGCGGATTTCCCTGGTAGAATATTACTGTTTTTCGCTCTGCCTTCAGCTTTCTTTGGGTGAGCACATAGACCGGCACCTCTCCGTACGGCCATCCCAGTTCAAGGGCATGTTCATAGGTTTTTGAGCCCATGACGTAACAATCTATGGAGTTGATAAATTCCACTATTTTCTCCTCAGTGAGGGTTATACCTTTTTCGTAGTTGTCGGAAGATTTCATCCAGTCTATACTGTTGTCCTTTTTGGCAATAAAGCCATCCAGACTGGCAACCATATGAATTGTTACTTTGGTGGATGTTGCATTCACTTTCACTGCGATTTGTATTGGTTTACAGATGCCTGATCAGTAAGTTACTGTTGCTTTTTAGCAATGACGAAACAGCTACTGCCAAACCGGATCTTCTTAGACCTTTGTACCTGCCTTAGTTCCCATGCCCATATGCTATTGATTATCTTGCTTAGCAGCCCTTTGCTTTCCCTGTGTTCCTTTTTGTGCTTGTTGAGATCATCCGAATTCCGGTTTAAACCCAATTTACTGGGAATAGACCTGAATAGGAAAATCGGTAGAGGTAGTATGGAAAAAATGTAGGAGGAATAAACTATCTCGAAACCGCATTCCCGGCATAGTTCCCGGATTGCTTTTAAAGAGTACCGTCTGTAGTGTCCGGCGTCCTTGTCTTCATTGGACCATAGAATATTAAAAGCCGGAACAGTAAGATAGAGCAAACCCTCGTTTTTCAGGTAACTGTGAATGTTTTTTAGAAAACCAGCATCATCTTCTATGTGTTCTACCACGTCAAAAAGGCCTGCTGAGTCGATGCTCTCTTTCTGGAAGCCCGCGTTTCCAAGGGTAGAACAGAGTACTTTCTCAATACCCCGTGTTCTGGCATTGGCAGCACCGGAAGCGCCAGGTTCTACAAGTACAACATCGCATCCGTCATCCTGCAATCGTTTGGAGACAAAACCGTTTCCACCTCCTATGTCGAAAAATGGCCTTTCAGCACTGTACTTCTTAACACTCTTCGCAATGACATTGTTTCGGTGTTTAAACCAGAAACTATCCTCTTCAATCTGCATGAAGTTATCATTTCCCTCCTCCGGGTAAGAAATCGCTGAGCTCGTTGTGGAATAATAGATCCCGTTCTCGGCTTTTTTGATGTTAAGGGCCAGGTTTTCCAGGTTCATAGTGATCAGAATGAATTTGGTTTAGCCTCCCGGGACTGTTGCCCAAAAGTAGGAAAAACTTTCATGTCTGGCTATGGTTCAACAGGCTGCTTTGGCAATCGGTTAGCCCTTTAAAACGCTAAAACTGCTTCTGGACCTGGCCACAAAGGTATTTTGAAGAGAATCCGCCTTTTCCGGACTGATGGAGTTTTCATATTCATCCAGCGAAATACCGGTACTGTTTTTAAGCATTTCAATATAAAAAAGAATGATCTCGTGTTTCCGATCCTCACTCGCAAGGCCTACGAAACGCGACATCATAAACTGATCTTCCAATTGATATCCTTTTTCATTAAGAAATTTTCTGGTCTTAGCACCTTCGTTATTCGGATTTTCTTCTGCCAGTTTTGCACTGTCGTAAAACCAGGTATTATGGCGATATTTATTCACTCCAATGGTTTCTGCCTGGCTGAAGTTGTAATTATAGATGAAGTCGTTATCCGGCAAAAAGCCCTCGAATTGAAGAATGAAGAGTTTTTGCACTTTTTTACCCTCATCAGCAGATACAAAAACATAGCGATCTCCGGCCGCGACTGGCTTGCCTCGCAGATCTTCCGGGTATTCTTCGGAATTCGCAATGATTTCAAATTCAAAAGTGCCAACATAATCGAATTCTTCGGCTACTTTTATTTCCAGCTTAGGAAGCAGCTTTGAGATCAGGATGTTGTCTTTAACGTATCGTTCGGGAGTCGACTTTTGTGCCTCTTGATCGATCTCAGCTTTCGGGGCTTGTTTTCGGTTACCACATCCAGTAGCGAGAAAAACAAGGGCAAAAAGCCCGATAAATATATGCCTTTTCATAGTTTTTAATTTAAAGGTTCATGGAATGTAGAGTTCTACTTTTCATCCAGGAATCCTGGATCATTAGTAAAAACGGCCCTCGATTAATTCCTTTCCATTGGCATAAAATTAGAAAAACACAGGATCTCCGCATAAGCGTGTTTTTATGGGTCTAATCATTGAGGATTTCTTCTTCCTGAAAGATATCCCGGACTACAAGATCCTGAACGATGTGTAAAATGATCACTGGAATTACCGAATCAAAAAGAATGTAAAAAACCCCGAACAGCAATCCGAGAAAGGTAGATTTTATAGCGTCTTTGCCCAGATATATATGTCCCATTCCAAAAATAAGTGTGGTGATAAGCAGGATGTGAATTATGGATAGCGAAGGAAAAACAACAGCCAAAGCAAAGAAAAGATAACCCCTGTAAACGATTTCTTCCGTGATACCTGCAGAGATGGAAACCCTTGTCCAAAGCTGTTTTTCTTTTGGAGTAACCGGCAAAAGGAAACGGGTATCTTCGGGAATGGTTTTAGCCACTTTCTCCCGGTTTTTCTTGTCGTATTTGATCACGAAGAGCGAATACAACAAATAGATCAGATACAGCAGGAAAAACCCAATTAAAGGATAAACAATCCATTTGGAGACCGAAGTAGTATCGATTTGGATCCATTTCAGGCCTAGATCACCTGGGTTTACATTGCTTATGGGGATAAGTAACAATACTAAAATCACGGGTACCCAGGACCCCGCTATGGTCCGGTGGTAGAATCGTGCTTTTTCTTCATGGTTTCCTGCAGTAAGTTGCGACTTGAGCCGCTTCATTCCCCGATATCCGGAAATAGGAAAATAAACAGTTAGGATAAGGATCAGGAAAATAAAAACTATCGCAAAAAAGTCGACTTTCATGTCAACGTAGTTTATTACCGGTACCCCGGGTTCGTTCTCAACTGTATAAGGTACGATAATTTAAGTTGGCAGTCCTCCTTCGCAAAAGCATCGGAGGATAAATTCAGTTGGCAGTAGGCAGTTGGCGGTGAGCAGTTAATGTTGACGATGTCAGTTCGAGCGCAGTCGAGAACTAATATGGGAAGTTACTAATGAACACCCCTCCTTCGCTAAAGCATCGGAGGATAAATTCAGTGGGCAGTTGGCAGTTAGCAGTTGGTAGTTTGGAGCTTCTATTCAGACGATTTGCCTTTATTGCGGTAAAAAGCGTAGAAACTTAGAATGATCGCAGCCGATGAAACCAGGGTCATTACGGTACCTGGCACGAATTTGACGTATCCACCCAGATCCATGAACAGGAAGTAACCCAGATCCGCTAATCCGCCGACAATTGCAGCAAGGAAAATGGCGTGTTTGTTTCCCTTCCAAATGTAGAAGGCACTGATAAACGTAACTAAGCCGATCCAAAATAGATTAAAACCGTGTTGCCCGATAATGGCTCCTGAGGCCTTAGGGTAGTCTATCTGCAGGCTGCTCGGGTCTACTGCATCTGCGATACCTGCCACAGATGCTGAAATGTCGTCGGTTAGAATTCCTTTTACGGTCATTACCCCGGCTAGTATGTGGACGAGACCCCAAATGATCCATAAGATTGCTGAAAGTTTAAAAAGTAGTGCCAGCTTTTTCATAGGAATGGTTTAAGCGCTCAATTTCGGAATTGCATAAAAAGTGTGCATTAATCTAGATTAAGAAATCAGGTTTAATGATTGCGATTTCTTTCATTTTTAACCTTGCTCAGGGCTTCCGGGGTAATCCCAAGGTAGGAGGCGATCATTTTTTGTGGGACCCTTTTAACGATATCGGGGTAGGTTTGGATAAAATGTTCATATCGCTTTAGTGCGGAATCGCTCATCAACATGATTACACGCTTCTGTAATACCGCAATCCTTCTGATCAGTGCTCCCGCATTCTTACCTTCTAACCGTATATCTTTATTCACAACAAGGACCACGGAATTTTCAATAGCGTCAATGTACAGGTCTGCCGGAACTTCAGGGGGCAGGCTGCCTGCTATTACCCAATTCTCCGGCGCAAATGAGAATATGTGTTCTTTTCCTTTCTCATCTATAATGTAACTTCTTAACAAGCCGGATTGAACATGATATACTTTGGTGTTGAGGTCGCCACTCTTTTGCAGGAATTCACCCTTTTTGATGCTAATTTTTTTCAATTTAATGCTGTTTATTTGTATTCACGACACGGTTTACCAACTCCAAATAGTGCATAAGCTGTACATCAGCTTTTTGTCCTGTAATTTGCTGCGTTCTTGTAGATGAATTCCTTTAAAAAGCAAGCAGTTACTATAGACACCGCTACGATAACCCCGGTTCTATTTGAGATAAGTTGCTGACTGATCAACAAAAAAACCAGTAAACACAGTAGACAACCCGTTATTTGGACGATCTTGTTTCCTCCCATCCCAATGCACATCGCTTCCCTTAACCCTATTTTTTGATTCACGCTTGCTGGTCTTATCAATTAAGAACCCGAAATTTAAGGAATATTTGATTTTTGCCTTTTCCAGGTTTTCAAATGAAATCGTTATCTCATCCTCAGCTTCCTGCTTTTAAATTGCAGTATAATCGACTAACTTAACTTTGGGGTGGGGCTTAGACCCCTGGTCAGTTGGCGGTTGGCGGCCCTCCTTTGCTAAAGCTTCGGAGGATGAAATCAGTGAACAGTAGTCAGTAAACAGTGAACAGTCCTCCTTCGCTAAAGCTTCGGAGGATGAAATCAGTAAACAGTAGTCAGTAAACAGTGAACAGTCTTCCTTCGCTAAAGCTTCGGAGGATGAAATCAGTAAACAGTAGTCAGTAAACAGTGAACAGTCCTCCTTCGCTAAAGCTTCGGAGGATGAATGCATTGAGTTATTATGTCAGGTCGAGCGCAGTCGAGACCTAATTTAGGATAGTGCCATAAACTGTCCCAATAGCTATTGGGAGTAATCGATAAACAGCCCTCCTTCGCTAAAGTTTCGGAGGATGAAATCAGTGAACAGTGAACAGTACACTTTCACTGCGTTTCAGCTGATAAATTGACAGTTATACATTTAAAATTTAACACTCAAAACTTAACACTCAACACTTTATACTTAAACTTCAGCTTGAACTTAGACTTAAACTTCCAATCCTACAACTCCTTCAACCACCCGTCAAATTCCATCAATTTAGCTCCGTTTTCAATCAACCACTTTTTGGAATTTTCCTTTGAACCCTGGGCTATGTAGTGGCAATAGGCTTCCATATGATCACTTTTGGCCAGTTCGTAGAAAAATGTAGTGTAGAACGTCCACCAGATCTCCTTGTCCTTTTTTCTTTTCAGTTCACCCAATACAGTAAAGAATGAATCGGTGTTTTTGATAAACATTTCGTCCTCCGTCTTACCCTGATTTTCTTCAAGACCCCTCGAAGCTTCCAGCATGGATACCATCAGTTCAGCGGCCCCAAACTGACTGTCATTATTTGGAGACAGTAGAATGTTGATCGTATTTGGTTTTTCACTGTCCCTGGAGACATTTCCACCGAAATTTTGCTGAAGCATGTGATAGGCCTCAACAGCTCTTGGAGTATCGGGTTCCAGAAATAGAAAATAATGGGAGGCAAGTAGTGTCTGCACTGTATTCCCCCGTTGGTGATGTATATTGGCCAACATTAAATGACTGCTGGGATGATTCCGGTTCCTTTCTATGGCCCTGATCACCATTTCCTCGGCCTTTTCCAGTTCATTCAGCTTGTAGTAATTGACCGCCAGGTTGTAATGCAGCAGGTAGTGCCCCTCGGTCTTTTTTATGGCTTTTTCAAAAAGTTTGATGGATTCTTTGGTTTTACCCATTACGTCCAGGGCCGAACCCTTGGTCAGATAAGCCTGCAACATATGGTCTCCATTCTGATCCAAAACAACATCGGAGTAGGCGATCACCTTTTCATAGTCACCTTTGGCGAAATGACTCAATGCGAGTTCATAGTTTACCAGGGCGGATTGAGGAACTAGTTCGAGGGCTTTTTGATAAGTTTCGATGGCCTTATCATATTCTCCCTGATCGTGATATTGAATACCCTGCTCTACAAAAGTGTTGACCGCTTCCTGGGCGAAGATTCCCGGACCAACAAGCAAAAATATCAATCTGAGTAACTGCGTTTTCATCTTTATAGTGTTGATCACCAGCATGTTCCTGCCAATGCGATTACACTGTAAATTCGCACAGATTTTCCAGCTTAAGAAATAGAACCGTTCAAACGTAGGTATTTTCGGGATAGTACCTGAATTAGGGAGCATTTGGCTCTTTTTTCCCCTGAAAACTACCTTTTTTTCTTGTAGATATATACGGGTTCTTTGTAGTTCGGATCCTCCTTAAGCCCATGGCTCTTAAAACCGTTTTTTTCAGCGACTTTGATGGAGGCAGGATTATTCCAGGTAATCGGAGCTACAACTGTGTGTCGCGGGTCTTGTTCAAAAACATAATTGCTAAGATATTCAAGGATTTCCGTAGCAAGTCCTCTTCCCCAATACTTCGGTAGGAAAGCATAGAATATTTCGATCTCATTGTCGGTCAAAACTGTAAAACCACTTACGCCCAGGAAAGCCTTAGACTTAATATCCTCTATAGCAAAAGATAGCAGTGGCTCTGGCGATGTATAGGAAGTAATCGTAATGTCCAAAAGTTCTGAAACACCTTCCGGGGTGAGCATTTCATCAGGAAAGGCCATATGTTTTGTGACTTCCTTATCGCAAAGCAAGCTTATCAGGTCTGGCTTGTCATCAACCCGAAATCTTCGGATAAGCGTTCTCGGACTTTGAATGGATTTAAAGGGTTTCATTTCAATTCCACGGGTTTTGGTTGTACCGGCTTATAAAAGAACTGCTGTGGATGGATACTATTTCACTTGTATTTTTGGCGGCAATTTCTTCAATCACCTAAGAGGTGAAATTACCATCTTTAATAAGATGTTGCACTAGAGCGTGACTTTGATGTGCTTTCGCATCATGGAATGATGGGCAAAATCATCGTCCTCGCTATAGGCACAGATCAACCATACCTCAGAACCTTGTTTTATACTGGTACTGTATTCAGGATAGCTACGCAGGTCTATGCTAAAATCTACAGCGGTATTTTTCCCATTTTCAGAGATCTTGTAGCTCAGCTGTGTATTCTTGTTGAAAAGCTGTTTCACGGGAACAGGATTGCCGGCAGCCTTTACATAGAGTTCCTGGTAGTCCGCATTTCCGTCTTTGGTGGCAAACATCAGAAGGTGGGTGTCTTTAATATCGTTCCTGCTATTGAAGCCCAGGGCCACCCAACCGTCATTGGGAGCGTTTAATTGAAAATGTATTTGACTATCGGTGTATTTCCAGCTTATGGTCATGCCACCGACTTCTTCATGACCTTGTTGGGCCAATGCGAATAAGGGCAGCAGCAAAAGTGTACTCAGGATCTTTTTCATGATGATGTTTTCTGTTGACGAATGGCCGTATATTTTCGGCGCGGATTAAAGTTTAATAAATGTAGTGCCAAAGTCTGTTAAGAAATTCTCAAGGCCTGTGATCTTATCAAAACTTTAACGCCTAAGCACTTAGTCTGCTTCAGGTTTATTTGTTGAGGTGACCCCGTCTATTTTCCATTGGTCTCCATACTTTCTGTAGATGGTAGTCCAGGCAAAATGTGTTTCCCCTTCTTCTGAATTACCTTCCGCATCTGTGTAACGTACTCTTACGATTTTATCAACTACAGTGTAGGCCATACTGCCGTCATCCGAAAAGCGGATTACAGGGTCCGAAACATCATCCCACTTTAGGAATTCAACGGAAGAAAAGTAGCGATTGTACCTGGCGAGAAGTTCCTCCCGTGTAGGCCTGCTGATGATACCCCGGTTTACTGAAATGAAATGTTCAGACATCTGATCCGCGAATGCCAGTGAATCTTTTTCAAAATGGTAGTTTCGCTGGGCGTGATGCATTTCCAGGATCTTTGCTTTTTCTGCATCGAGATCTGGCCGGGTCTGCTCCTGACAGCCCGAGCTAAAAAGTAGGCTTAAAAGCAGTATAGCTATTCCTTTGAGTAATAAGATGCGTTTCATATGGCGTAATCTTTTTGGTTTGAATTTTCAACTTCCGATCGATTTTGTACCAATTAGCATTGAACGCAAAATGCCCCTGTTAAGCAATCAGGGGCATTCTATTTTGGTTCTTACAAATCCGGTATAAGGATACTTATCCCAAAAATGGGTAGCGGTAATCGGTAGGCGGTACAAACGTCTCCTTGATCAGCCTTGGAGACACCCATCGTAGCAGGTTCTGTGCTGAGCCTGCCTTATCATTCGTTCCCGAAGCTCTGGCCCCGCCAAAAGGTTGTTGTCCTACAACCGCACCGGTGGGTTTGTCATTGATATAGAAATTCCCGGCTGCATTCTGTAATACCCTGGTGGCCTGGTCGATCGCATAACGATCTGTACCCAGTACGGCACCTGTGAGCGCATATTCTGAAGTATTGTCTACCAGCTCCAGGGTTTGTGCCCAGTCCTTATCATCGTAGACATATACGGTAACTACAGGTCCGAATAATTCGGTCTCCATAGTAGTATAGTTAGGATCTGTTGTAAGCAAAACTGTTGGCTCTATAAAGTAGCCTTTGCTCTTGTCATATCCCCCTCCTGCAATCACTTCTACATCCTTATCATTTTTTGCCTGATCGATATAGCCGGCAAGCTTGTCAAAAGATCCTTCGTGGATCACTGCAGTGATAAAATTGCTCATATCCTCGGGTGAACCTGGGGGATTGAAGGATGCGATATCCTTTTTTACCAATTCCAGTATTTCGCTAGCTGTAGACTTCGGAAGATAAACCCTCGAAGCTGCACTACATTTCTGTCCCTGGAATTCAAATGCCCCTCGGGTAATTGCCGTGGCCACCTGGGCGGGAACGGCCGTTGGATGTGCAACAATAAAATCTTTTCCGCCTGTTTCTCCAACAATACGCGGATAGGTCTTATAGGTATGAATATTGTTGCCTATTTGTTTCCACAATTCCTTAAATACAAAAGTTGAGCCTGTAAAATGGATTCCTGAAAAATCGGGACTGGACAAAACGGTTTCTGTGATCATCACCGGATCTCCATATACCACATTGATCACCCCATCGGGAAGACCCGCTTCTTTAAATACATCAACGATCACCTTTGCAGAGAAAACCTGACTATCGCTGGGTTTCCAGATTACAACATTCCCCATCATGGCTGCGCTTGACGGCAGATTCCCCGCGATAGCCGTAAAGTTGAAAGGGGTTACGGCATAGACAAATCCTTCAAGTGGCCGGTATTCTACCCTGTTCCAGATCCCCTCCGCAGACTCAGGCTGCTCTTCGTAGATCTGTGACATGTATTCCACATTAAATCTCAGGAAATCTATGAATTCACAAGCAGAGTCGATCTCTGCCTGGTGAATGGTTTTGGATTGTGCGATCATCGTGGCCGCGTTGATCTTTGCCCTGTAGGGCCCGGCTACCAGTTCAGCCGCTTTCAGGAATATGGCGGCGCGCTGCTCCCAGGTCAGATCGGCCCAAGCCGACCGGGCTTCCAAGGCATTGCTGATCGCTGCCTCTACCTGTTCTTTTTCGGCCAGATGGTATTGACCTACCTGGTGTTGATGATCGTGCGGAGGAGCCATTGTCCTGGTATTTCCTGTACGCACTTCCTCGCCTCCGATATAGAGTGGAATGTCTTCATTCCCATTGAAATACTTCTGGTATTGATGCAATACCGCCTCCCTTTCCGGGCTGCCGGGGGCATAGCTTTTTATGGGTTCGTTAACGGCCGTAGGGACCTGAAAAAAACCTTTCGCCATAATCTGTTTTTATTTAAAATTAGTCGGGCTCAAAGGTAGTGAAATGGCTGATGTGAAGAAAGGGTTTTTGTCAGTATGCGGTTTCCAGTTGGCAGTTTCCAGTAATCAGTGAACAGTAAACAGTAAACAGTAATCAGTAAACGGTAATCAGTGAACAGATCTCCCTATTTAACATCCAACACTTAAAACTTAAAACTCTGAACTTAAACTTGTACTTAAACTTATACTTATTCCCGAACTTCGCCTTCTCTGCTTCTAAATTGCAGTCTAAACAATTAACTTAACTTTGGGGAGGGGTTTAGAACCCCTGTTTCAGTAGGCAGTGCGCAGTTTGCAGTTTCCAGTTGGCAGTGGGCGGTAGGCAGTTTCCAGTTGGCAGTGGCCAGTTTCCAGTGGGCAGTTCGCCATGTCAGGTCGAGCGGAGTCGAGACCTAATTTGGGCAGTCCACCTTCGCTAAAGCTTCGGAGGATGAATACGGTAAACAGTTAGCAGTAAACAGTAATCAGTGAACAGTTCCCCCATTTAAAACCCAACACCCAACATTTAAAACTTTGAACTTCTACTTGATCTTAAGCTTAAACTTAAGCCTGTACTTAAACTTCCTCCAACACAAAATACCCCCAACAGGAGGAATGCTAAACCAAATACAAAAAGGGTTTATCTTAATTCAATGCGAAGGGCGCGCTGAACTTGAAAGTGGGAACGTACACACGGAATTTTTCAGTGGAAGAGAAATTTACCATGTTGTAATGACCCTTCATAGCCCCAATCGGAGAGGCCAATAAACAACCAGAACTGTAAGTATGTGATTCACCAGGGCGTATCACAGGTTTCTTACCGATAACACCCTCACCATCCAAAACCTCAAAATCGTTTAAGGCGTCATAGATCTGCCAATGCCTTGAGGTGAGTTGTACGGAATCCTTACTCTGATTCTCAATGGTAATAGTGTATCCAAAAGCAAAATGCATTTTATAATTTTTGAAGAAAGTTCCTTCAAAACTGGTATCTACTGAAATTTTAATGCCTTTGGTTACTTGTGTAATCATGGTCTGGACCTAATATGTGAAAGCGCTGCCTAGCAAAAGTACCAGAGCAGCCACGCTCGCTAAAATAAAAAAAATAGTATTAAGGAACACGTATTTTAATATAGTTTTAAATCTTCCCTGGCCGTAGAATTTCCGCATGGACTTGTACAAGTAAAACGCGAAAATCAAAAAGAACAACCAGGAACTGTCTATATTAAAAACAGAATCCACTAAGAAACTAATTATGAGCAAGATAAATAATAAAGACTGATTATGAAAACTAAAGATCAGATTATCGGTGTAAGTATATTTTTTTCTGATGTAAACCAACCAGATGAATAAAGCAAAGACGGGTAGAAAGAAAAAAGTGGCAAAGGGTAACTTGGCCATCAGGGAATTCACAAAACTCCCCGGTTCCTGAGATACCTTGAGAATACTGTTTGCCATACCAAAGGCGACCCGATTCTCATAGCGGTCTTCTATCTCGTATTTAGAGTTAATTTCCTCAAAGGAATACAGCGTATCCTTTTGGATCAAAGCTACGAACAGATCTCGTTTATAACCAATACGATCTAACAATGTGCTATCTCCTAATGAGGTGAAATAGGCCTTAGGATCTGAAGCCCTGATTGAATCTCGCCTGGCTTCCAGCTCTTGTTGCCTGCTGGCGGTTTCAGTTAATCTAAGCGAATCTATGACCCCTGCCGCCTCATCCGCTTCTTCGGCCATTGAAGACATTGTAAAATTCATTGGACCATCCATGACCAGTTGACCGTCCGTATTTTCCATCCCATAGCGGTCCAGCGCATCATAATTTCCACTAAAGCTCAGCATTAGAAAATAAACAATCGCCAGGCTGAGCAAAAATCGAAAGGGATTTGTATAAGAGACCCGCTTTCCGGAAACATAATCCAGGGTGATTCTACCCGGTCTCAAAAGCATGGCTTTCAACGTCTTTAGAAGCTTGGAATCGTATGAGATCAGGCTGGAGAAAAACTCATCAAAAAAATCCTTGAGTGTAAGTTTTTTGGTGCTGTTAGCTTGGGAGCAGCTGGGGCAGAATTTGTCACTCATATCCAACGGGTGACCGCAATTCAAACATTTGGTCCCTCTGTATTTGAGTTGGTATCTGCCCTTGGGCACTATGGTTGGCTTATCCTCCATTTATCCCTGTCTCCTGGATAAGCTAAAGATACGCTAATTGGTAATATCCCTGGAATTCGTGCTTCCAATACCGATTATGCTGTCGTAGAGATCGCCAAAGTCACGGTAATACACGAGAATGGTATAGTTGTTTTCGGTAAAGTGAAAATTCCCCGAAACCGTATTGAGTTCCACAATTCCACCTTCCGTCTGCATCACGTATTTGTAATTGTAGAAGCCCTGTTTGAGACGGATCCTTACTTCCAGGTTACCGGTTTCCTCATTGTACGTCATGCGATTTTCATCGGTTAAGCCGTAATTATTGTATTTGCCAAATACATAAACTTCATTGAGGCCAATAAGTTCCGTATACGGCAGGCTGAAATGCACATCGGTATATTCCGCCTCCCGGGAGACATCCTCACCCTGAAGTGTACGTATGGCGAAATCTCCATTGACGTCCGGGAAATAGGTATAAGGTAGCTCACTCCGGAACCGGTCGCGGAACAGATAATGATGATACACATCCTTGAATTCAATATGTGATATCACCGCGCTGGGAGCCCGCAAGTCCTTGGTGTCGAAATTCAGGTATTCGTTCCCTCCGAAGAAAGCGGTTTCCTGATCGTAGCGATAGGTCAATTCGTTGCCCAGGGTGTATTGTGGCCTTATGTCGTAAAGCGCTGTAGGCCAATGATAGTTTTGCAAAATAGCCACTTTGATCTCCCTTTTTGGATTTACCCATTGAAAGCCCGCTGAGTTGATCGTGAACTGTACGGATTGCTTTTCATTCAGAAAATCAAAGTCCCTTGAACGCCTGGTAGTGGCAATTACTTTGACAATATCCTTGTAGACGACAAATCGCCTGGAGAACTGCAGCTCGTAAAACATGTTATAGATCTCCAGCACATAATTCCCGCTCACTCTCAGGCGTACGTTGTCGTTAGGAATGGTAAGGCGATAGTTGGAATAGGGTTGCAGGGTGGTATAACTGTTCTCATAATCGATGATTCGCTGGTTATCTACACCGATGAGATATTGTGATTTTAAAAGGTCGGATGGCGTCCAGTCGTAGTCGCAATGCACGATCTTGTAGTAGTAATCCTGTTCGTTGGCAAGTATATCGTCAAACTCCAGGTATATAGTCTCCCCTAACTGAACAATGGGAAATTGATCTTCAGTTGGCCCTTTAAAAATAATCGACTTGATATTTGCCGGTGCATCCACCTCTACCTGCACCTGTGAAAACAGCGAAATAGAACAAAAAAACAACAGAAGCTGTTTAAGATTTACGGGCATTTTTTGAGCTTTTAATAGGCAAAGGTAAACAAAAAGCGTGCCCTTAAAATTCCTATCGATGTAAACCCCAAATTTCTAGACAATAATTATGAAAACTTTCTTTTCTTTGGTATTTTTGCTGGAAATTTTGATAACCTAAGGTCTACCTTAATATGTCCAAAGACATCCGAATTAAAAAAGGCTTAAACATAAACCTTGTCGGTGCAGCGGAACATACTACTTCCAAAGCTGCTTTAAGTAACGTTTACGCAATCAACCTCCTCGATTTTCACGGTTTGACCCCAAAAATGCTCGTTAAAGAGGGCGCAGAGATCAAAGCCGGAGAACCGATTTTCTACAACAAGAACAATGAAAACATGCTTTTCGTTGCTCCCGTCAGTGGAGAATTGATAGAAATAGTAAGAGGGGCCAGGAGAAAGATCCTGACAATTAAGATTCTGGCAGACAAAAGCCAGGAATTCATTACGCACGATAAACTGGATCCGGCAACGGCATCATCCGATGCCATTCGGTCCTTTTTGCTAAAATCCGGATGCTGGCCATTTATACGCCAAAGGCCTTACGATCTGATCGCAGATCCGGAAACCACACCTAAAGCCATTTTTATTTCTGGTTATGTAACGGCACCTCTGGCCGCAGACCTCAACTACAGCCTCAAAGGGAAAGAAGAATTCCTGCAGGCGGCTATTACCGCTTTGGGAAAACTTACCCCGGGTAAGATCCATATTTCGATAGGAAAGTCAGGTGATTCACCATTACAGGGCCTTAACGGTATAGAACTGCACAAAGTAAGCGGTCCTCATCCAGCCGGGCTGGTCGGGACGCAGATCAACAAGATAGACCCTATCAATAAAGGGGAATTGGTATGGACCATTTCACCACAGGATCTTGTTATCCTTGGGGAGACCATGCTTAGCGGAAAATTCAATGCGGAGCGAACTGTTGCGCTTGTCGGGGCATCCGTTAAAGAACCAAAGTACTACACCACTAAAATAGGTGCTGAAGTAGCAACTTTTCTGTATGCCAGTGGAGTGAATACTGATAATTTCAGGGTTATCAACGGGGATGTACTGACAGGTTCAACCGTAAAACCGGATGGTTATCTCGGTTTTTACAATACAACCGTTACGGCAATCCCTGAAGGAGATGACTATGAGTTCTTCGGATGGAACAAACCCATCTTCAATAAAATATCAAACACCAGGGCACTGACCTTCTCCTGGTTGCAACCTAAAAAGAAATACAACCTTACCACTAACACTAACGGTGAACACCGGGCATTTGTCATTACGGGGCACTACGAAGAGGTATTTCCAATGGATATATATCCCTTGCAACTCCTCAAGGCCTGTATGGTAAAAGATCTGGATGAGATGGAGCAACTCGGGCTTTACGAAGTGATACCTGAAGACTTCGCCCTGACAGAATTTGTCTGCATCTCCAAACAACCGCATCAACAAATAATTCGGGAAGGACTGGACTTACTCCACAAAGAAATCGGATAGAAATGAGCGATAAAAGACTGACTTTCAAGAAACGTTTACATATTCTAAAGCACCACTACAGGGGCAAAAAAATGGCACCGGCATTTAATGCCTTCCACACTTTTTTGTTCGCTCCGAATGAAACTACGCATTCCGGGAGCCATGTAAGGGTGGCAGATGATCTCAAACGCGCCATGAACACGGTGATCATGGCATTGATCCCCGTGTTGCTGTTTTCATTTTTTAACACAGGTTACCAGCACTATTCTGCAATAAACGGTTTCCCTCAGGCATTTTCAATCTGGGATCACTTCCTGACCTGGGAAAATTTCTGGCTTGGATTCAAGCTGGTTATGCCGCTGGTAGTTGTTTCCTATGGAGTGGGTCTGCTGATCGAATTCATCTTCGCGGTGATCAAGGGTCATGAAGTGGAAGAGGGTTATCTCGTTACGGGAATGCTGGTTCCGCTGATAGTACCCGTAGATACCCCGCTTTGGATGCTTGCAGTAGCCGTAGTCTTCGGAGTAGTGATTGGAAAAGAAGTTTTTGGAGGTACGGGAATGAATATCCTCAATCCCGCGCTGACCATAAGGGCCTTCCTGTTTTTCGCATATCCTACATGGATGAGTGGCGATAAAGTGTGGGTTCACGGTGCGGTAGAAAGAACAGGTACACCGGATGCCATTTCCGGAGAAACCATTTTGGGTTATCTGGCTCAGAACGGAAGTTATGAGTATTCGCTATCCGATATGTTCTTTGGGTTTATCCCTGGCTCCGTAGGTGAAACCTCAACCTTTCTGATCTTACTGGGAGGACTATTCCTGATCTTTAGCAAGATCGCTAGTTGGCGTATCATGGTAAGTGCCGTGATCGGTTCCCTGGTCATGGGGTTGATCTTCAATGGAGTGGTCGACGCCGGATGGATCAGTACCGGAAGTAAGTTTTACGGACTTATGAGTTTTGAATTCTGGCAGCATTTGCTGGTAGGCGGACTCGCATTTGGTATCGTTTACATGGCCACCGACCCGGTGACAGGGGCTCAGACGAATCGTGGCAAGTGGATCTATGGTTTCCTGATTGGATTTATTTCGGTAATGATACGGGTATTCAATCCGGCCTATCCGGAAGGAGTCTTTCTGGCGATTCTGTTGATGAATGTATTTGCACCTACCATAGATCATTACGTGGTAAGAGGCAATGTCAGAAGAAGGATGAAAAGATTGAAGCACGCTACTATCCTTCCGAAGGATACTGAGCAGGCTGAAGTTCCAAAAGTAGAAACAGTTTAATCATGGCGATAAATACGGAAAAGAACATTTATACGGTAATTTTTGCGATGCTGATGGTAGTCGTGGTAGGAACCATACTGGCCTTCCTGGCTTCCGGACTAAGCGACCGTATCAAAGAAAATGAGCGTTTTGAAAAACAGCAGAATATCCTCTATGCAATGGGGGTAAATGAGAATGAAGATGAAGGCAGCGTTAATTTCATTCCGACCGATAGGGTAGAAGGAGAGTTCTCCAAATACATCAAAGAACAATTGGTCATCAACGGGGATCAGATCACCCAGGACGACGAAGCCTACCTGATTGACCTTAAAAAGGAACTGGCCGTTGCCAAGGCTGGAAACACACCCCGGCTTCCGGTTTTCATAGGCGAAAAAGACAGTAAAAAATATTACATACTCCCAATGTACGGTAAAGGGCTCTGGGACGCGATCTGGGGATTTGTTGCCCTGGATGAGAATATGGTGGTACAAGGAGTTTACTTTGATCACAAGGGAGAAACCCCTGGCCTTGGCGCTAATATCAAACAACGATATTTTATGGACGATTTTGAAGGAGAATCCATTCTTTCAGGATCCAGATATGCCGGAATAAACGTGGCCAAGGGAAATAACGATCCGGTGAACAAAATAAAAGATGACAATGAGGTCGACGCCCTTGCGGGTGCGACTATAACCGGAAATGGAGTTTCAGCCATGATACGGGAAAGTATAAACCTTTACAGAGACTATTTAGAAACTATTAGAGCAAAATAAGATGGCACTACTCTCAAAGAAAGATGCAAATCTGATATTGGATCCACTGGCGGATAACAACCCGATTACCATACAGGTTTTGGGGATATGTTCTGCCCTGGCAATTACAGCTGAACTTCAGGCTTCCCTGGTAATGGCCCTTTCGGTAATTTTCGTTTTGGGCGTCGGAAACGTGGTAATCTCCCTGATGCGGAACATTATCCCTTCAAAGATCCGGATCATCGTACAGCTGATCGTAGTGGCCACTCTGGTAATTATTGTAGACCAGGTTTTAAAAGCATACGCATACACCTTAAGCAAGACCCTTGCGGTGTTTGTAGGGCTTATCATAACCAACTGTATCATCATGGGACGATTTGAGGCCTTTGCCCTGGGTAATGGCCCCTGGAAGTCCTTCCTCGATGGCATTGGAAACGCCCTGGGATACGGTGTAATTCTGATCATTGTAGGCTTCTTCAGGGAGCTTTTAGGATCCGGTACCCTTTTCGGCATCCCGGTATTGGGGAACCCCATTGAAAAAACCGGACTGTACGCAACAGGTTATGAGAACAATGGGTTTATGATAATCCCGCCAGCCGCATTGATTGTTGTTGGAATTGTTATTTGGGTACAACGCTCTAAAAATAGGGCCTTGATAGAAGAAAATTAATCAGAAGATAAAGGAAAGCATATGTTAGAGCATGTAGAATTATTTTTTAAGTCCATCTTCATAGATAATATGGTATTCGCCGTATTCCTGGGAATGTGCTCCTATTTGGCGGTTTCCAAGAAGGTAGCTACGGCCGTAGGTCTTGGTGCTGCGGTGATATTCGTATTGGCCGTTACCGTTCCCTTGAACTGGTTGCTGGATCAATACTTATTACAGGACGGCGCGCTTGCCTGGTTAGGACCTGAGTACGCGGATTACAACCTGAGTTTTCTATCCTTTATTCTGTTTATCGCAACAATCGCCACCATGGTGCAGCTTGTAGAGATAGTTGTTGAGAAATTCTCACCAGCCCTTTACAATTCTCTGGGGATCTTTTTGCCGCTGATCGCCGTAAACTGCGCGATCCTGGGAGGCTCTCTCTTTATGCAAGCCCGTGAGATCCCAACATTAGGCCTCGCCTTTAACTATGGGGTAAGCTCTGGTATCGGATGGTTTTTAGCCATTCTTGCCATTGCCGCGATCCGCGAGAAAATTCGATATTCCAACGTCCCCGCTCCTTTGAGAGGCCTGGGAATTACCTTTATTATTACAGGTTTGATGGGTATTGGTTTTCAGAGTTTCGGAGGAATGCTTACCGGGGGAGATGACGGTGCCGCCGCGGAAGAAGAAACCACTGCTCAGAAAATAGAAGAAGTTCAAAAAGAAGAGAAAGAGGAGATCGATGAAAATGCGGTTTCCTATACTGATGAAGCATTAAACGCAAATCCATGATATTAGCTACAAGCACAGTTGGTACTATTGTTATTACGGTGATCGCCTTTATGGTCCTACTATTGATGTTAGTGGCCCTATTGTTGTTTACCAAAGAAAAATTATCCCCCTCAGGACCGGTTACCATAACTATTAATGGTGAGAAGCAAGTTGAAGTGGCTTCGGGCAGTTCCCTGCTGTCTACCCTGGGGAATCAAAAGATCTTTCTACCTTCTGCCTGCGGAGGCGGGGGTACCTGCATCCAGTGCGAATGCCATGTGCTCTCCGGTGGAGGAGAAGCACTGCCTACAGAAACGCCACACTTTTCCAAGCGTGAATTGAACGAAGGAGCAAGGCTGGCCTGTCAGGTTAAGGTAAAGCAGGATATGGATATCACTATCCCGGAGGAAGTTTTCGGGATCAAGAAGTGGGAAGCCACGGTTGTCAGGAATTTCAACGTAGCCTCATTTATAAAGGAATTCGTAGTAGAGATCCCGGAGGATATGAACTATAAGGCGGGAGGATATATACAGATTGAGATCCCTCCTTGTGAAATTAAGTATTCGGATATAGATATTACCGCGCACCCGGATGAACATGAAACTCCGGATAAGTTCCAAACGGAATGGGACAAGTTTAATCTCTGGCCCCTGGTAATGAAGAATTCAGAGATTGTGGAAAGGGCTTATTCTATGGCTTCTTACCCAGCTGAAGGAAGGGAGATCATGCTTAATGTACGTATCGCGACTCCACCATGGGATCGTTCTAAGAACGGTTGGATGGATGTAAATCCAGGTGTGGCGTCTTCCTATATCTTCGCACAAAAACCAGGAGATAAGGTTACTATATCAGGACCTTACGGAGAGTTCTTTATAAACGAATCCGAATCGGAAATGCTGTATGTTGGGGGTGGTGCCGGAATGGCTCCTATGCGCTCACATCTGTATCACCTCTTTAAGACCCTTAAAACAAATCGAAAGGTTACCTACTGGTACGGAGGGCGCTCTAAGCGGGAACTGTTCTATATAGATCACTTTAAGCAGTTGGAAGAAGAATTTCCGAACTTCAAGTTCTATATGGCCTTATCCGAGCCGCTGGAAGAGGATAACTGGAAGGTAAAAGAGAATCTGGAAGGTGAAGGCGATGGTTTTGTTGGATTTATCCACAACTGTGTGATCGACAATTACCTGAATGATCACGAAGCCCCTGAAGATATTGAATTGTATTTCTGTGGCCCGCCATTGATGAATAAGGCTGTACAGAAAATGGGAGAAGACTTCGGAATCCCGGACGAGCACATCAGATTTGATGACTTTGGCGGATAAATCGTCTGTCACAATAAACAAAACCGGTATCCAAAAAATATCGGTTTTTTAATACCATATAAAATGCAGGCACTGACGGAGCAGGAATTGCACAACCTGGCGATGAATATAGTAGGCAGAGAACTGGAAGCTGCCGGTTACGAATTCATGGGAGTCAACAGTAAACCTAAAAAGAACCCGCAGTTTGTGTGTCTCAGGGAAAAAGAATTGCACTTTATAGTCGTCAGGAGCGTGGCATACCCTGATGATCCAAAAGAATACGATAAGGAACTACTGGAAAAAGTTAAGGCCCATGCCCTCAAATACGAGGCCCGGACCTACTATGCGGGAGTAGGCCTGTCTAATGCGGAAAACCGGGAACTCCCGGTATATTTGAATGAAAGCTATATTGTTGAATATGACGGGCTTATTGAGGTTTAGATACTACTTCGCCCTGGTTTTAGGATTAATTATGTTCCTGACTGGCTGTCGTGAACCGCAGGATTGGATTTTGAACAGCAATTCCGGAGGGGCACTGGGAACTTCATACAATATCACCTACCTGGGATCGGAAGAACTCAACTTCCAAAGGGATATCGATTCGGTTTTTAATGTGGTGAATCAATCCTTGTCTACCTATATTCCAGACTCCGACATCTCTAAGATCAACCGTGGAGATACCCTGGAGGTAGATCATATGTTCCGGGATGTATTCCGTTTATCCAAATCGGTCTTTGAGGAAACAGATGGCTATTTTGACCCTACAGTGGGTACGCTCGTCAATGCCTGGGGATTCGGTCCCGGGCAGCAGATTCAGCTGGATAGCGCTAAAGTGGATAGTCTTCTGGAGTATGTGGGATTTCAAAAGGTGAGACTGAATGAGTCCGATGAGATCATCAAAGAACATCCGGCTATCCAATTTGATTTTAACGCCGTGGCAAAAGGTTATGCCATTGATCGGCTAGCGGCTATGCTCAAGGACAAAGGGATAGAGAACTTTCTGGTTGAAGTAGGCGGAGAGATCGTTAGTAGTGGAGAGAACAAACTGAAAAAAAAGGAATGGGTAGTCGGGGTAGACGACCCCCAGGCCCGAGATGCAAGACGACTCAAACTGGCCCTTAAGCTTAGCGATGAGGCACTGGCCTCATCCGGGAATTACCGCAAGTTCCGGATAGATTCCATAAGTGGTAAGAAATATGTGCATACTATAGATCCAAAAACCGGATTTACCAAGAATTCCAGGGTTTTGGCAGCCAGTGTGATCGCGGAGGACTGTGCCAGGGCAGATGCGTATGCCACAGCTTTTATGGCCATGGAACTGGACCGTTCCATAGCGTTGCTTTCCAAATCCAAAGACCTGGAGGCCTATATCATTTATCTGGATGAAGAGGGGGAGACCCAGGAGTTTTTCACCACGGGTTTTGAAGAGCGCATCCTAAGATGATACTTTTCGGACAAGAGGAATGATCTCGCCTTTTGCTAATCGATACTTTTCAACGGCTTCAGGCCCTAAAGTGGCAGTGTAATCCACTTCCTCAACTGCGAAGCCCACTTGCCTTAGTTTCTCAAAATAGTCCCTTCCGTATACCCGAACGTGATCATACTGTCCAAAGATCCTGGCCCTTTCGCTTTTATCGGTGATACTGTCATCCTCAAAAGTGGCGTCCCTGGAAAGATCCTGTGGTATCTGGAAGATTCCCCAACCTCCTGGTTTCAGGACACGGTATAATTCGCTCATCGCCTTCCGGTCATCCGGGATATGCTCCAATACGTGATTGCATAGAATGATATCAAAACTTCCATCGTTAAAGGGAAGATTACAAATATCTGCCTTTACATCCGCCAGAGGGGAGTTTAGGTCGGTAGTCGTATAATCCAGGTTTCTAAGCTTCCGAAAACGCTTGTAGAGTGCCTGCTCCGGAGCAAAATGAAGCAGCTTGTGATGGCCGCTAAAGAAATTAGTCTCATTTTTCAGGTACAGCCACAACAAACGATGCCTTTCCAGGGATAGGGTGGAGGGTGAAAGCACATTTTCTCTTGGCTTTTCATAACCGTAGGGCAAGAAGCTTCGGAATGATCTGTTATCGATGGGGTCAGTATATTTCCTACCCCTCATAAAAAATGCCAGTACAGGCCTCGCCAGATAGCTCAGCTTGATGAGCAATGGCCTTGGAAAGCGATTTAGTATTAGTTTAAAGATCTTTTTCAAGCTGTTACTACTTGCTCAGAACGTTTAGTCGGGATCGCGGCTATGTGATCCGGGAATTGGACAAACTGTTAGTATAGCATCTTGTCAGGCGAATGCTTCCCTTCTGAATTCTTTTTCTTCGTCGCTTTCAATGCCCAGAGCATCATAAATATATTGAAAGGTAGATAGCAATTCAGGTTTGCCGTTAACCAGGGCTACGTTGTGCTCAAAGTGTGCACTGGGAAGACCATCAGCAGTGAGAATAGTCCAGCCATCCTTAAGTTGTTTGATCCGCCTGGTACCCATATTGATCATAGGTTCTATGGCCACCACCATACCATCGACGAATTTCTTACCACGTCCTCTTTTCCCGTAATTTGGCATTTCCGGACCTTCGTGCAGCTTTTTCCCAAGACCGTGGCCAACCAATTCCCGTACAATACCATATCCGTGGCTCTCACAGTGGGTCTGAATAGCATAACCCACATCTCCGACCCGGTTTCCGGCCCTGAATTCCCGTATACCTATGTACAGGGACTCCTTGGTAACCCGTAACAGCTTCTTTACCTCCGGTGCAACCTCACCTACTTCGAAAGTGTAGGCGTGATCCCCGTAATACTCGTTCTTAAGGGCTCCGCAATCTACAGAGATAATATCCCCCTCTTTCAAAGGATCATCAGTGGGAATGCCGTGTACTACCTGGGCATTTGGACTCATGTTCAGGGTGTTAGGAAAGCCGTACATCCCTAAAAATCCGGGCTTGGCGCCATGATCCCGGATAAAGTCTTCTGCAAGCTTATCCAGGTACAATGCAGTGACCCCCGGCTTGATTTCCGAGGCCAGCATCCCCAGTGTTTTGGATACGATCAGGGCACTCTCCCGAATCAATTCAATCTCTTCCGCAGTCTTGAGTTTTACCATAGGCTGACAAAGGTATGACTTTCGTTTGAAATTGGGTTAAATGTCTATAATAAAGGTCTTTAGCAATGCGCTTTTGACCTAGCCCTCTGGCTTTACTGCATATAGAATTTTTCCGGTTTTAAAGGTTCAGGAATATCCTCTTCCTTCAAAAGTTCCCTGATATTTCGTTCAATGGTCCTGGCGATACTTGTCATGGCAGTATCTGTTGGACGGTTTTCAAAGGGATCCTGAATATTCAGGGCGATCTTTTCCAAAAGAAAGAAGGGAACAGAGATAAAGACCAGAAGCGGAATTTCAATAAACCCGGTTAGCTCGGTTAGTGAGAAAGAAAGCATAACCAGAAATATGTAGATGAACAGATGCAGGGTTAGGCGATAGGTTTTGGGGAAGGAGGTATTTTTTATGCGTTCTGCCTTTCCCATAGACGCGCACAACCTAAGCAGCGTGCTATCTATCTGGACCTGTTGGAAATCATTGAGCTGATCCTCCCTGTGAAGGGTATTGAGATCTGCTGAATGATTATCCAGAAGCGCCAGGGGAATATGAATTCTGTCCTTTAACAACTGCCTCTCAAGTTCTTCAAGAAAGGGATCTTCTTCAGTATTTATCTTGAGTCCCCTAAGATTCGCTCCCAGGGCATAACACCATGACATTTGGCGATAGGCCATACGGGAGATCAGCGCACTTTCCGGATTTTTGGAAAAGTGCTTTAGTTGCAATACGAAGGTCCTCGAGTCATTGACTATGGCCCCCCATATCTTGCGGGCTTCCCACCAGCGGTCGTAAGATTGGCTAAGCTTAAAAGACAGGATCAAGGCGATTGCAGTACCCAGGAACGCCCCAATAGTGACGGGAATATTGAGATCCTGTAAATAACTGGATAACAAAGAGGTTGCCGTAGAGAAAACTACCACTACAAGCAGATCTATTTTAATTTTACCGAGGATGTAACCGATAGGGATTTTTCGTTCCAGAATCATAGGGGTAAGCTGTTGGTTATTAGATCAAACTACTGTAAGGCTAAGCACCTGTTAGTCTTGACATCCCTAAATTTCCGAAAAAAATACCAGTTTCTAAATCAGCGGCTTTTGGGTCATCAGCTCGGGCTGTGGTACGCCCATCAGTTTGAGAATGGTCGGAGCGATATCTCCCAGAACCCCATCTCTCACGGTTTGGATATCTTCATCCACAATGATCAACGGAACCGGGTTAGTGGTATGAGCCGTATTCGGGCTGCCATCCGGGTTGATCATCGTATCGCAATTACCGTGATCCGCAATTAAAATTGTTGCATATCCATGCTCCAATCCCGTGGTGATTACCTTTTCCGCGCAGCTGTCCACTGTTTCACATGCCTTGATTGCCGCTTGCATATCACCAGTATGGCCCACCATATCAGGGTTGGCAAAATTCAGGCAAACAAAGTCAGCGGATTCCTTTTCCAGCTCCGGAACAATGGCATCCCTGATCTCGTAGGCGCTCATTTCGGGTTTTAGATCGTAGGTAGCTACTTTGGGGGAAGGACAAAGGATGCGTTCTTCACCATCGAAGGGAGTTTCACGACCGCCATTAAAAAAGAAGGTCACATGCGGGTATTTTTCAGTCTCCGCGATCCGTATCTGTTTTTTCCCCTCAGCGGCCAATACCTCTCCAAGGGTTTGCTCCAGGTTCTCCTTTTCGTAAACCACTTTTACTCCGGTAAAAGTATCGTCGTAATTTGTGAGGGTCACATAGTAAAGGTCCAGTTGGTGCATATTGTATTCGTGGAAGTCCTGCTGGCTAAGTACCTGAGTAAGTTCCCTACCGCGATCTGTACGGAAGTTAAAGAATATAACCACATCCCCATTTCCGATAGTAGCACGAGGTGAATCCTCGCTATCCGTTAATACAATGGGTTTGATGAATTCATCCGTAACTCCGGAGTCATAGCTCTTTTCAACCGCCTTGGATAGGTTGTCGGATTTCTCACCCTTTCCATTGACCAACAGATGATATGCTTCTGCCACCCGCTCCCATCGCTTGTCCCGGTCCATGGCGTAATAGCGGCCAACTATGCTGGCGATCTCAGTGTTTTTGTCCTCACAGTAGGCCTCCAGCTCTTCCAGAAAGGCCTTTCCGCTTTTCGGATCCACGTCCCGGCCATCAGTAAAAGCATGTACAAAGGATCTGGATACCCCGGACTTCTCCGCAGCCGCAATAAGTCCTTTAAGATGGTTAATATGGCTGTGTACTCCTCCATCACTAACCAATCCTAAGAAATGTACCGGCTTATCCTGCTGCCTGGCATAGGCAAAAGCCTGCTGAAGCACGGCCTCGTCTTTTAGCGTATTCTCTTTAACAGCAATGTTTATTTTAGCGAGGTCCTGGTAGACTATCCTACCGGCCCCGAGATTCATATGGCCAACTTCACTGTTTCCCATTTGCCCCTCAGGGAGGCCTACATTCATTCCGTCCGTCAGCAGATCTGCATTAGGGTATTTTGTATAGAGGGAATCGACAAAAGGGGTGTTTGCCTGAGCGATGGCAGATACTTCAGGATTAGGAGACTTTCCCCATCCGTCAAGGATCATCAACAGAACTTTTTTATTCATAATGAAATTTTGCGGAAATCAAAAATACTGTGATTCCTCAGGATAAGCAATTATTCTTAAGCCCTTTTTTTTAAAGGGTTTTGCGATTTTTTGGCTTGTTAAAGGAATTAACGTTTGGAAAGGGGATTTTGTTAAACTTTAGTTATTTAACTGTTAATAGTGAAACAAAATCGAATAGATGGCGTCTATATTTATATAATCAAAATCTATTCATCAATTAAATCTTATTCATCATGAGAAAAACAATCCTGATTGCTGCCGCTTTTCTCCTGGCGGTTAGCGGTGTTTACGCCGAGAACAGAACAGAAAATGAGCAAGCTGTAATTACTGAAGCCCTGAAACCTTTAGCACCTAGTTCTTTTTGCAAAGCTATTATGCAAGGAGACTATGACACCGTAAAACGAATGATAGAACTTGGAGAGGACGTCAATAAAAAATCCCTGGGGATGAGTCCTGCCATTTTTGCCGCTCGTTACAACAAAGCTGAAATTTTGGAATTACTGATCGCCAATGGTGCTGATCTGAAAGCAAAGTGCGACAAGGGCTTTACAGCTAAAAAACACGCTGAGCTTTCCGGGGCTAAAGATGCCCTTGCAGTGATAGAAAATGCTATGAAGAGTTGACAGGGGGTTTGCTCATCAATCAAAAAACCCTGACGGTACCGTCAGGGTTTTATTTTTGGCTATTTACATCCTATAGTGTTCAAGCAAAAGAGTAAATAATTCAAAATAACTAAAATTCAAATCCGTTCAATGCCCTGTCCATAAAGGCATATACAGCCATTAAAAGCATTAACGCACAGAATACAGAATATACTTTTAAGATAATCACAGCGATCTCCGGCTTGCAATTGTCAAAAGCATCCGTGTAAAGGTTTTTAAAATGTGTAAGTGTTCCCATTATAGTATTCTTTAAATAAATTAAAAAAGCTATAAGGGTTAAATCAGGGGCGTATGAAGATTTGGAATATCGTCAAAGATACGAAAAAAAAGGGGATAACCTAGGTAGCTGAACGATTATATCTGCCTATTGACCCCGGTATCTTTTGATGGATTCTCGTATTTTTTGGATCCTGTTATCCGGATCAGGATGGGTACTTTGGAATTCAGGAGCCCTGTTCGGGCCTGCCGCCGCCTTTAGAATTTGCATCACTTTGATCATCTCTTCCGGCTCATATCCGGACTGTATCATAAAGAGAATGCCGAGGTCATCGCTTTCCAGTTCGTCACCTCTCCCATTTTTCAACAGGGTATTTTGACCAATGCTTCCAACTATACCACCCGCGTCTGCACCTACTGTGGCACCCATGGTAACCGTCTTCCAGAAGTTGCTCTCAGCAATTCTTTCTGCTGAATGCCTCCCTATCACATGACCGATCTCATGGCCTAATACTCCGGCCAACTGGGCTTCATTCAGTTTTGAAAATAGGGCATAAGTGATGAATATCTGCCCTCCGGGAAGTGCAAAGGCATTAATAGTACGGTCGTCTGCTAACAGGTGAAATTCGTAGCGATAAGGAGTCTCGCGGGCAATGCTATGCTGTACTAATCTGTTACCCACAGCGTCTACCAGGGTCTGTAGGCGCTCATCCGGATACAATCCTCCGTGCTGCTGGGCTATTTCCGGAGCGCTTTGCAAACCGATCGCGATTTCCTGGTCGGCAGTCATATTGATGTTCTGTACCCTGCCGGTATACGGATTCTCTTCCTTGTTGTTACATCGCTGAATAAATGCGAAAGCTACAATAGCAAGCCCGATAAAGATTCTGATCTTCCAGCTCCCTCTTCTCATAATTTGTTAGTGTTCTGTAAAACACAAAGTACAAAAAATGCTTATAAAAGTTCTGGATTAATATCTAAAATATTGTCCTGGATATAGGTTTTAATGAAACCGGTAGTAAAATGCTCGCTACCCAAAAACTCTTCCTGTTCAAGGAGTTGCAGTATGTTTTTTCTTCGGAACGCGGCCAGCATGGGAATGGAAAGTGGAGCATAACTGTAATGCCATGGTTCGTACTTGAAGCCCCTCCTTTTGGGATTGTCAGTGTAGACCAGATAGTAGTCGAATTTTTTGGAGTTTTCATCCATCCAAAGCTTAAAATCCTCAAACGGCCCACCAGCTTCAAATTTTTCGCTTACCAACACGTCTCCGCTTACTTTTTTGCTACCGTCTATCAAATCGATATCCGTGCCCCAATGATGTCTGCTCGTTCCCGGGATGGTAGAGTATTCTATGATCTTATCGATAGCGTCCAGGGGCTTCATACCATCTTCTATGGCGTATCGTTCATATTTTCTTTCGAATATAGCCGCCTGCCGTGCAAAACTGCGAAAACTGGATACCGGTTTGATGTCAATTCCGGCACCATAGGCCGCCTTTCTCATGGCTTCAAAAGCCTCTTGCGCTTCTTTTCGCATTTGGTAGCCATTCCCATAGAGATCGATATTGGCCTTTCCCATAAGCTCCAAAACGGAGTATTCAATATCCTGAAAACTAAAAATGGAAGGGATCAAGGCAAGGCCAAGACCGGATAAACCGCTTTTTTGAATAAAAGATCTTCTGTGCATCAGATGGGTTTTGGTACTACATATTGAAACGAAGAGGCGAGCAGTCTATTTTATCACTAACTAAAATTTATGACTTGCAATCGCTCTTAGTTCAAATTTAGCCTGAAAATAGCAAAGATTGTTAAGACAAAGGGATTATTACGGGCAACAACCCTTCACAGGAGTTTCCCAGAAGCGTCTCAGGGAGATAATTTTAATTGGAAAGATATAAATAACCCTGATGCTTTTTCCTGAGGTCGTTAAAGGTGATGATGTAGAAGTATATGCCTGCAGGGAGACCTGAACCCCTTTTTATGGTAGTTTCCCGGTTCGACTTTCCATCAAACTCACCCCTGTAATTGTCTTTGGAATATACCAAAACACCATATCTGTCAAAAATCTGGAGTTTGTTATTCGGAGATCTGTCCAGTCCGTCCAGTTCTAACAGATCGTTTTGCCCATCGCCATTGGGTGTCATATAATAGTTAGCAAGTTCAAGGGTCTCAAAAGTCTCTGTACTATCATCATTTCCTCCAAGGGTCAGGATCTCATAATCGTTTGGAACAAAGTTAGCAGAGGTCACGGATCCTTTCTCAAGCCCTCCTTCCACAGAGGTGTTTCCCAGATTGACCCATTGCTGTTCCGCCTTGCTCCAGCCTACTACCTTGAGATCCGAAATCTTTTCTCCTAAAGCTGATACATTGCTGTAGGCATCCCAGCTCAGGGTTACTTCTGAAGGTACATCACCTTCGAGTCTCCAGAATTCCTTATCGCTTATGGAAATGAATTCAGTAGCCTTCTTTTCCGTATTGAATATGCCGCTAATGGCCTTTGGGTTGTTCGGATCTTCAAAGAAATATGCGCATTTTGCCATCGCGTTAATGGCCATGGAATGTATGGTTAAGGGACGTAGCCTTTTACCTTCACCGACCGGGAAGACGAAAGAGTCCTTATTGGAAAGCGCTGCGTATCCGTTTACCTTAGAAACTCCGCTTTCGCCGGTATAAAAGGAATCGTTTAAAAAGTTGGAATACACCGAACCGTGGGAACGAGGCGTGATAATGTCTCCGGCAATCAGGTTTCCGTTGTTGGTAACCCCGATACTGTTCTCAAGGATCAGGCCCCTGGGAACAATGATCTCCGCATCAAAAAAAATGGCTGGCAGGCTACCGGATATGGTAAGCGGATCAAATTCGTTGTAAAAGCCAATTAATCCCTGGTTTTCCTCAAAAACGCCATCATTTATAAAATCAGAATGTACTCCGACCATGATATCTCCGTGCATCTGCATAGGGCCGTAGTTGTGAATGGCCTCCTGGGCAAACAGCGGCAAGGCCGCTATAAAAAACGCTATGTACAGGATCTTTTTCATTCGAGGATTATCGGAGCTTGTTGATCATAACGCTGGACTCCCCTGAGCCACTGAAATTCACTGTACCGGAGTTGGCTTCCCTGGTAGCGATAATACTGACCACATCGTTGGCGTTCAATTGCAATATTTCACTTACGTGGATACTGGACTGGGTGTGGTTACCTGCATGCCTGATATATCCTGAGGCGCCAAGAGCCCCAACCACAGTTCCGTTGACCGCAATCCTGGCATTTACATTAGTTCGTTGGCGGTTATTTCCGGAATTAATACCTACAAGTGAGATATTTGCCCGTATATCATATCTTCCGGCTTCTTTTACGATAAGCGTATTTCCGCTAACCTGATAGAGGTTGTTGCCGTCGTCTTTGTAGTCTTCACTTCCAAAGATGGGGAAGACCGTGTTGTTTACGTTTAGATTGGTAGAGGTATCCGTGTTCGTCCATCTACCGCCATAGTTTATTTTAGAACGTTGCAGCACCCCGTTTGCGTCTGCTGCCAGAAGATCGTCCGAACTAGTTGCCGTGCTTAGGGATCGTACACGCAGATTACCATTAACATCCATTTTCTCGGAGGGGGTGTTGGTGCCTGCTCCGAGTCGGTTATTGGTAACATCCCAGTGCAATTGACTGTTGTTTTCAGTAATTTTTCCATCTGAACCGGCAAAGAATACGGACCCGGCAGTTCCGGAAACCTCAGTGCCATCAGTTCCGGGATCCCCTTTATCGCCCTTATCACCTTTGTCTCCTTTTTCACCCTGGATACCCTGTAGTCCTTGATCGCCCTGGTCTCCTTTGTCACCCTGGATCCCTTGAGGCCCCTGGTCACCCTGGTCTCCTTTTTCACCTTGTATACCTTGTGGACCCTGATCGCCCTGGTCTCCTTTTTCTCCCTGGATCCCTTGGAGACCTTGATCGCCCTGGTCTCCTTTGTCACCCTGGATCCCTTGAGGCCCCTGGTCACCCTGGTCTCCTTTTTCACCTTGTATACCTTGTGGACCCTGATCGCCCTGGTCTCCTTTTTCTCCCTGGATCCCTTGGAGACCTTGGTCGCCCTGGTCTCCTTTCAGGCCTTGTATGCCTTGCGGTCCCTGGTCGCCCTGGTCACCTTTTTCACCCTGAATTCCTTGTGGTCCCTGGTCACCCTGGTCTCCTTTTAGACCTTGGATCCCCTGAGGTCCTTGATCGCCTTGGTCACCTTTTTCTCCTTGAATACCTTGTGGACCTTGGTCACCCTGATCTCCTTTTACACCTTGAATTCCTTGTGGACCTTGGTCACCCTGGTCACCTTTTTCACCTTGGATACCCTGCGGACCTTGATCACCCTGGTCTCCTTTTTCTCCCTGGATCCCTTGCGGTCCCTGGTCACCCTGGTCACCTTTTTCGCCCTGGATCCCTTGTGGGCCTTGGTCACCCTGGTCTCCTTTCAGGCCTTGGATTCCTTGTATCCCCTGTGGACCTTGGTCACCCTGGTCTCCCTTGTCTCCTTTATCGCCTTGATCTCCTTTAAGGCCTTGTATGCCTTGCGGTCCCTGGTCGCCCTGGTCACCTTTCAGACCTTGGATTCCTTGAGGTCCCTGGTCGCCTTGATCTCCTTTTTCGCCCTGGATTCCCTGCGGACCTTGGTCACCCTGATCTCCTTTTACACCTTGAATTCCCTGATCTCCTTGATCACCTTTGTCTCCTTTTTCACCCTGGATACCCTGTAGTCCTTGATCGCCCTGGTCTCCTTTTTCGCCCTGGATCCCTTGAGGCCCCTGGTCACCCTGATCACCTTTTACACCTTGGATCCCTTGAGGCCCCTGGTCACCCTGGTCACCTTTTTCTCCTTGGATTCCTTGAGGACCTTGATCTCCTTGATCACCTTTGTCTCCCTGGATCCCTTGTGGTCCCTGGTCTCCCTGGTCACCTTTGTCTCCTTTTAGACCTTGGATCCCCTGAGGGCCTTGATCGCCTTGGTCTCCTTTTTCACCTTGAATTCCTTGTGGACCCTGGTCGCCCTTGTCTCCTTTTTCGCCCTGGATACCCTGTAGTCCTTGATCTCCTTGATCACCTTTGTCTCCCTGGATCCCTTGAGGTCCCTGGTCACCCTGGTCTCCTTTATCACCCTGAATGCCTTGTAGACCTTGGTCTCCCTGGTCTCCTTTTAGACCTTGGATCCCTTGAGGCCCCTGGTCACCCTGGTCTCCTTTTTCACCTTGTATCCCTTGTGGGCCTTGGTCGCCCTGGTCTCCTTTCAGGCCTTGTATCCCTTGTGGACCTTGATCACCCTGGTCACCTTTCAGACCTTGAATACCCTGTAGTCCTTGGTTACCCTGGTCACCTTTTTCTCCCTGGATTCCTTGTGGACCTTGATCTCCTTGATCACCTTTGTCTCCTTTTTCACCCTGGATCCCTTGTAGACCCTGGTCGCCCTGGTCTCCTTTTTCACCCTGAATTCCTTGTAAACCTTGGTCGCCTTGGTCTCCTTTTTCTCCTTGAATACCTTGCGGACCCTGATCACCCTGGTCTCCTTTATCTCCTTGAATACCTTGTGGACCTTGGTCGCCCTGGTCTCCCTTGTCTCCTTTATCGCCTTGATCTCCTTTTAGACCTTGGATCCCTTGCGGACCTTGATCACCCTGGTCACCTTTCAAACCTTGAATACCTTGAGGTCCCTGGTCACCCTGATCACCCTGATCTCCTTTTTCACCTTGAATCCCTTGCGGACCTTGATCACCCTGGTCACCTTTTAGACCTTGAATACCCTGTAGTCCTTGGTCACCCTGGTCTCCCTTGTCTCCTTTATCGCCTTGATCTCCTTTAAGGCCTTGTATGCCTTGCGGTCCCTGGTCGCCTTGGTCTCCTTTGTCTCCCTGGTCACCTTTTAGACCTTGAATACCTTGAGGTCCTTGATCACCTTGGTCACCTTTATCTCCTTGAATTCCTTGTGGACCTTGGTCGCCTTGGTCACCTTTATCTCCTTGAATACCTTGCGGACCCTGATCACCCTGGTCTCCTTTATCTCCTTGAATACCTTGTGGGCCTTGATCTCCCTGATCTCCTTTCAGGCCTTGGATTCCTTGTGGACCTTGATCGCCCTGGTCACCTTTATCACCTTGAATTCCTTGAGGACCTTGATCGCCCTGGTCGCCTTTTTCGCCCTGAATTCCTTGAGGACCCTGGTCACCTTTTTCACCTTGAATCCCTTGTGGGCCTTGGTCGCCCTGATCTCCTTTATCACCTTGTATCCCTTGTGGGCCCTGGTCGCCCTGATCTCCTTTGTCACCTTTTTCACCCTGGATACCTTGTGGGCCGGTGAGGTCTGACGACGTGAAAGATGTTCCGTCTGAATATAAAATCGTAAAAGTTCCATTCCCATTATCCCTAAAGCTAAAACTGCCTTGGGCAGAACCTTCACATAGGTTTGCCCAGCTACCATTGTAGTAGTGGATACATCCGGTATCCGTGTTGTACACCAGGGCACCGTTCAGCGGACGAATGCCGTTCATTTGTGAAGTGGTCAGCCGGGTGAGCACAAAGGCTTTGTTCGTACTTTCCAGCTCAATAATGGATGCCGCATCTATGCGATTAGGGTTCTCACCGATCTTCAACTGGGCAAACCCATTGAAAGAGGCAAAAACCAATGCGATAAAGGCTAATTTTCTTAAGCTCATAGGTTTATAAGATTTGGGAAACTTCTTACAAAACTCAAATTTAACCTATAGCTTGTATATCCTCCATAATTTGTTGTGAAGACGGGCTAGCTTGTGGTAAAATGAAGTTGGCCTTCCAATGATCTGAAAAACCGGTAGTTAATCGATGAGAGGTATGGGAAAGTCCTATCGATCCAGGTATAGAAATCCCTGATATTCTAAGTTCAGGTCCTTTAAAACGATCACGTAAAAATAGATTCCTTCCGGCAATCCCGCCTCCCTGTTGATCACCATATTGTCTACATTGGAAACCCCGTTAAACTCGTTCCTGTAGTTGGTCATTTCGAAGACTTTCAAGCCGTTGCGATCAAATATTTGAATGCGGTTGTTGGGGGATTCTTCCAGCTCCTCGATCTCGAGAACATCGTTGATACCGTCATTGTTGGGAGTGACTATGTAGTTGTCCAGAGTAAGGAACTCTTCAGGTTCAGCGCGAATTCCGAAGGTGATGACTTCATAGTCGTCTGGAACGAAACTCAGGGAAATAAGACCACCGTCAGTAAGATCTCCTACCGCAGAAGATACCCCGATATTTAACCAACGGTTTGCCGCCTTGCCCCAGCCCATAAGGGTTACCCTATTCACATCACCCTGCCCGATCTGAACAAGGTTGCTTCTCAGGTTCCACCTAAGGCTTACCGTGGACGGTAAACTGCCTTCAAGGCGCCAGAATTCTGAGGTGCTTACCGCTTCTATATCCCTGGGTTTAAGTTCTGTACTAAAAACCGGAAAGGCTGAAGGGCTGTTCGGATCCTCCCTGAAATAGGCACATCTGGCAAGGGTATTTACCCCATCGGAGTTTAGGATGAGGGACCGGAGTTCGGTACCATCCCCTACAGGAAAAGAAAACATTTCCTGATTACTTACTGTGGCGTAGCCGTCTACCTTGGAAGCATTGGATTCCCCAATTACAAAGGCGTTCTGCAGGAAATTCAAGGATATGGCATCCATTATACGTGGCGTACGGAAGTCGCCAATCACAAAACTCGCATTGTTAGCGATATTCATGGAAGTACTGAGGTCTACTCCGGCATCATTCAGGATCTCCGCATCAAAAAAGGTTGTCATAAAGGCCCCTGAGACTTGCAGAGGTGCCGAGCCGTAAAAACCGGCAAGCCCCGCATTGTCTTCAATAGTTCCGTCGTTGATAAGGTTGGTATGAAAGCCTATCTGCCCCTGGGAGTGTATCCGCAGGTTACCCGTATTATACAAAGCGGTCTGGGCATTCAGTCCGGAGACAAATGCCAGAAGCAAAGCGATATGAATTATTGCAGGTCTCATCAATTTCAGGCTTATTTTCGCTCCTTTAAAAGGCTTTTGATGACCTCCAGGTCACCTTTGATAGCTTCCAGTTCTTTAGCCAGTGCAGTATTCTCGGATTCCAGCTTTTTTATCTTTTTTTCCTGCGCTATTGTATGTAGAAAAAGCTCTTCGATCTTTTCCAGGTTGTTGAAAGAAGATTCCGTAAGATCCCATTGACCACTTTCCATGATATCATAGGCGGATCGTATCCCGGGAAGGTGTTTGTTGGTCCTGACAAAAGCCTCAACTTTTTCCAAAGGAAGAAAGCGGTAGTTCTCATCCAGCTTTGAGCTTCCGTTAAAATAGGTTTCAAATACAAAATCCGGCGGCAGAATGGTTCCCGTTGCTGAAATAAATGCGCCTTCGGCTCTGATATTGCCATCAACATGTAATTTTTCGACGGGATCAATACCAACACCCATGTCCTGACTGGTGTTTATCCTCATAGCTTCTATGGCGTTGGTGCTAAAGGCAAGCACACCGGCTCCATCCTGAAGGTACATGCCAGTGAAAGTATTATTGTCAAAGGTATAAGCTGGCACCCCAGCGCCCCCATTGATTGTGAGGTAACCTTGAGAACGTACGGTTCCTACTACCTGTAATTTGTCCGAAGGGGTGTTAGTGCCTATCCCAAGCCTTTCGTTGGTTGCATCCCAGAACAGCTGAGTGGTGTCGTCCGTTGGGACTCCGGCATTATCCGCAAAGAATACACCTCCTGTAGTGCCGGTAATTGCCCCGCTGGGTGTTGTTGGCACCCAGGCAGTGGAAGCATCAACCCATTGTAACACCTGTCCATCTGTGGCACCCATCTGGTTCAGATCTGCCGCCACGATCGTTCCATCATTGATCTTTGCGGAAGTTATTCCATCATCCTTAACCTGGAGAGCATCTGCATTGATCTCAATGGTAGTATCGTCCACATTGATATCATAACCTACTGTAGCACTATAATCTGTAAGGCCGTCGTCCGTATCCGTATCCGTTGGGGGTGCTCCGCCACCTCCGGCAGCAACCCAATTGGTGCCCGTACCGGTTGAACTCAATACTTGTCCGGCCGTACCGGCATCCCCATCAGTATCCCGGAATTCGTTGATCACTCTCAAATCCCCATTTACATGGAGCAATGAGGTCGGATCAGTAATGCCAATGCCTACCTCGCCATTGTTTTGAATGGTCATTACGGCGTCTCCCAGATCAGGTTCGCTAAAATCTGCAACCTGATTTTGTAAAAAATGAAAATCTCCTCTTGCAAAGCCAGGAGTAGGAAGGGTTCTTTCATATACCAAACTACCCTTGCCAAAACTGTTTAATTCATCCACTGCAAATAAAATACCCACAGCGGAACCTGTAACTCCGTCTCCGGATTCATTTTGGATCATAATTGGATGGGCAACCAGGCCATCGCGGTCTTCCATGATATGCACTTTCGCTATGTTGTTTTCAGGACCGCCATCTAATCCTACCTGGAGCTGCCCTGTTCCAAACCTTTTAGTGATATCCCATTTAAGGCTTGTACTTACTTCTGTAGCCGCACCTGTAACGTCGTCGGCAAAGAAGATGCCTCCGGTTGTTCCAATGACCCCTCCCGAAGGATCCGCCCAGATAACATCTCCTGAAACATCGGTAGTCAATACCTGTCCGTTCGTACCTTCTTCTATTTTTGCCGGAGTAACGTTATCGTCCAGTATCTTTATGGTGGTAACCGCGTCATCTGCCAATTCCAGGGGAGTTCCTGCGCTTCCATCCCCGTCAATCGTAGTTCCGGTAGAGACCGTTCCCCCTGTGGGATCTGCCCAGATTACATCTCCTGCAGCATCCGTAGTCAGCACCTGTCCGTCAGTTCCCTCAGCTATTTTCGCCGGCGTAACATTGTCATCCAAAATCTTGACCGTTGTAACAGCATCGTCTGCCAGATCGAGCGGCGCTCCCACACTTCCGTCACCGTCAATGGTGGTTGCTGTAGTAACTGCTCCGGAAACCGGGTCAGCCCAGATCACATCTCCTGCGGCATCGGTAGTCAAAACCTGTCCGTCGGTTCCTTCTGCTATTTTTGCGGGTGTTACGTTATTGTCCAAGATCTTGACTGTAGTCACCGCATCGTCTGCCAGTTCAAGTGGTGCTCCCGCACTACCATCCCCATCAATGGTGGTTCCTGTAGTAACTGCTCCGGAAACCGGGTCAGCCCAGATGACATCTCCGGCAGCGTCTGTGGTTAATACTTGCCCGTTGGTTCCCTCAGCTATTTTCGCTGGTGTTACGTTATTGTCTAATATCTTAATTGTTGTAATTCCATCATCCGCCACGTCAAGCGGGTTGGCGAAAGTACCGTTTCCTACTAATGTGGCTCCTGATTGTACACTGGGCATACTGGTAAGCACATACGGATCTGTCAATGTTCCCATCCCGGCGACACCCACGGAAGCACTTCCGGTAACAATGGTTTCCGAGCCATCCGAGGTATCCGGACTGTTCAATACATAGGGATCCAGGGTGGTTCCTGCTCCTGTGACAGTTACTGTCGGACTGTCGTTTATTATTGTTTCCGAGCCATCCGCCCCTCCCGTACTGGTTAAAACATAGGGATCGAGCGTGGTCCCTGTCCCTGCTACGGTTACTGTTGGGCTATCGTTGATAATGGTCTCAGACCCATCTGCTCCTCCTGTACTGGTAAGCAAATAGGGATCCAGTGCTGTTCCTGTCCCTGCTACGGTCACTGTAGGACTATCGTTGATGATGGTCTCAGAGCCATCTGCTCCTCCTGTACTGGTAAGCAAATAGGGATCCAGTGCTGTTCCTGTACCGGCTACGGTTACGGTAGGACTGTCATTGATTATGGTTTCCGAGCCATCCGCCCCTCCTGTACTGGTAAGCAAATAGGGATCCAATGCTGTTCCAGTTCCTGCTACCGTTACCGTGGGACTGTCATTTATTATGGTCTCAGAACCGTTAGATATCAGGTCGCTGACGTCAATGATGGTCTGGTTGTTCGGATTCCCTTCGTTTATGACCAGATCGGTACCGATCACCTGGCCACTGGTGATCAGTTCATCTGTAGGATCGCCTCCTCCTCCCGCACTGGCGTCTACATAGGCCTTGGTCGCTGCGTCCGCAGGATCCGTTGGGGTCCCGATATTTTTGATCTGCAGTCCTCCGGCATTGTTCCCGTCATTAAGTACTTCGTTGATGTTCTGAATTTCGTTCAAAGTACTACCGTCTGCTTCGGTAAAGGTATTTGTGATGATGTAAGGGTCTACTCCTGTCCCGGAACCCTGAACGTCTATATCGGTCCCCGCCTGGATCACCGTATCAGAGCCATCTGCCGTGGGTATGGTAACTGTGTTACCGCCTGTTATGGATAACTGATCCCCAACTATGGAAAGATCCTGTAACTCGTTACCAACATTGGTGTCGGCATCTGCAGCTATGGCGTTGGTGTTCGCCTGAATAGCCAGTTCCAGGGCTTCTGAGTCGAAAAACACCCCGTTGTCTGTTCCGGCTATAAGATCATTACCGGTATCCCCACTAATAATATCCGCTGAGGTAATGTATCCTGCATCGTTAAAGAAATCCGCCAGGGTTACCAGGTTGTAATCGATCTCAGCATCCGTAATGGTATTATCCTGTAATTCCTCGCTGCCCACGGAGTCCGGTGCCAGCTTATCGGAGTCTATGGAATTGTTTTGTATATCATCGCTGTTAATACTGAAATCCACAATATTAGCACCCTCAATCTGCCCCACCTCAAAGTTAACCGTGTCCCCGTTCTCTGTGATCACAATAGTCTCTATCGGATTTACGATGGGATCCGTTGTAAACTGTAATTGAAGCGAATCGCATAAATTAACCCAGGCCGAACCGGTGTAGTAGAAAACGCAGCCGGCATCGTTGTTATATACCATGGCTCCAGCTAAGGGAGTGATACTGTTCATCTGTTGTTCGCTCATTCTCGAAATGACCAGAACTCTGCTAGAACTTTCCAGTTCCAGCACCGAATTAGCGTTGATGTTCTGGGGGTTGTCTCCAATCTTGATCTGGCTTGTGAGCACACTGGAAAAGCAAAATCCAACCAGGGCGCAGAGGAGTTTTGTTCTCATGGCGATACGCTTTATGTTTTTGGGTAACAGGACTGACAAAAATAGAATTATATCGCTACATCTCTAAGTTTATGCTTTTAAATACGCTTTTATGGGATAAAAGACTACAAATATACCTAAGTAGTTGAAGTAAAGGCATTCAAGCCGGTATTCTGCTCTATTTTAGCCCTTTCTAAGCAGGGTGTTAGATGCTTACATTAACATAAGTTTAATGCCGTCAAATTTTTTTATGAAGTCAAGTTCCTGTTTCTTTATAGTATCTTTAAGATACCTCGAGCTCAACCGAACGCTTATGAAAACACGATTGCTCATTTTCTTTTTTTCACTCTCGCTTACCGGAATATTGGCACAACAGGAAGACAGAAGGATCCTCCGGGGCCAGGTAATGTACCGAAATAGTCCGGTTGCCAATGAAAATGTGATCAACACCACCTCTCAAAGGGCTACCATTACCAACGATAACGGAGAGTTTGCCATTTCGGTTAAGGTGGATGATGAATTGGTTTTTACAGCCGTAAACTATCAGATCCAATTGATCAAGATCACCGATGTGATCCTGGAGAACAACAGGCTGGTCGTAGAAGTCAACGAAAAGGTGACGGAACTGGACGAGGTGACAGTGAGTCCCGAAAATCAAAAGAAATTCCTCGAATTGCAGAATGAGGAGTTCAAGCAATACGAATACGAGACGGATCAAACCACGGAAGTGGTTAACGTGGCTTTAGATCCTACGGTGCGCGGTATGCAGGATGGAGTCAATTTTGTAAATATTTTCAAAGCCCTCTTTATGTCTAAGGACAAAGGAGAGGAAGATGCCAGATCTCCCCTGAAGATCAGTGAAGTACTCAGGCAGGTTTATGACGACGAATTTTTTGTTTTGGACCTAAGGATCCCACAAGACAATATCGATGATTTTTTGTTGTATTGTGACAACAATATCCCTTCTCAAACCCTTTTAAAAAAGGACAACGAATTTCAGTTGATCGATTTTCTGGTCACCCAGAGCAAGTCCTACCTAAAGGAGCGGAATGCCAAAGAATAGATTATTTCTTCTTTTATTCTTACTTACTTCTATCCCTGCACTGGCGCAGAACGAATTTCGACGTAGCCTGGAGGGAAGCGTCAGGCACCAGGGTAAAATAATTCAGGATGTTCACGTGATGAACATTACATCTAACAAGGCCACTATAACGGATGCCAACGGAAATTTTAGTATTTCCGTCAGATTGAACGATACTATCCGCTTTTCTGCGGTTCAGTACAAAAAGAAACAATTGGTGATCACCGCCTCCATTTTGGAGAGCAAAGGTATGGTGGTTTCGCTCGAACAGTTCGTGAATGAGTTGGATGAGGTAGTGGTAAGGCCCTACGACCTTTCAGGGGATATTGCCAGGGATATGCAAAATCTTAAAACAGATCCGGTGGTTACGGCATCTACCCTGGGCCTGCCAAATGCCTATGCCCGGGATTGGACACAGAGCGAGAGAATGCTGAATGAGGCTACTACCGGAGGGGGTATAGTACCTTTAAATCCTATTCTGAACGCCATTACCGGGCGCACCAAAATGCTCAAAAAACGCCTGGCAAGAGACGAAATATATGCCAGAACGGGGCGGGTCCGCAATTTTTATGTAGACTCCCTGTTTGTTCAGGAATTGCTGATCCCAAAGGAAAAGATTGAGGATTTCATGTATTACTGCGAGGTGGATTCCAGTTTTAGTGGGGTGGTAGACACTCATGATCGTCTTAAGATATGGGAGTTTTTAAAAAAGAAGAGCACAGCCTACCGAAAGAACAATGCGCTGGATTGACTTCTTTTTGGCATGCCATTTGTATATTTTTGCCTACCAAAAATGCACTTAATCATGGGTTTTCTCAAAAAATCACTGCTATTGCTCGTAATACCGTTGCTGGCCTTTAGCGCGCACAAGTTCTATGTGAGCGTTACCAATGTCAACTATTCGGAAAAGGAAGATGCCCTGCAGATAACCACGAGGATATTTGTTGATGATTTTGAACAGGTGATCGAAGAGCGATATGGCGTGAAAATGAACCTGGCCACAGCTGATGAAGATGAATTGGCAGAGCAGTATATTGAAAAATACCTGAGGGCGAAATTTGCCATAGAAATAAACGGGGAAAACAGGGCGTATACCTACCTCGGAAAACAGTATGATGACGACGTAATGATCTGTTACCTGGAACTCCCCAAACTGGAATTTGATAAGGTAAAATCAATACAAATTCAAAATGAGGTGTTGACGGATCTTTTTGACGAACAGCAAAATATTGTACACTTCAAAATCAACGGAATAAAAAAGAGTTTTGTCCTGATTCGGGAGAATAATAAAGGAATGTTAAACTTATAGCATTCTTTAACAGATCATTAAAAAAAACGCTACTTTTCGGCGACTAAAAATTAAGATAAAAATGAACAGAATCAAGTATTTCTTTGCTTCTTTTTTGTTTCTTGTCGGAGCCACGGCCATCGCACAGGAGGAGGCGGAAAAGGAAAAGGAACCTGGTCACTACAACCAGAGCAGGTTCAAGCAGATGTATGAAGAGTTTGCTACCCCAAACACTTACCGTTCCGCGTCAGGAGCTCCAGGCCCTGATTACTATCAGCAACAGGCAGACTATAAAATGGACATTGAGCTGGACGACAAAAATGCCAAGCTCTATGGAGAAGAGACTATTACCTATTATAACAACTCACCAGACGACCTGGAATTTCTCTGGGTACAGCTGGACCAGAATGTCCGGGCAAAGGATTCAAAATCGCCCTTGAGAAACGGAGGCGGTGTACCTCTTGCCTATAGGACCAGCACCTTCACTAATCAGTATTTAACTGAAACTTTTGACGGTGGATTTAATATTGAATGGGTGAAGGATGCCAACGGCAAACCTTTATCTTACACCATCAATCAGACTATGATGCGCATTAACCTCCCCACTCCGCTTGGCAGTGGGTCTCAGGTTTCCTTCTCTGTGAAATGGTGGTATAATATCCCGGATCACACAGTGAATCGTGCTCGTTCCGGATACGAGTACTTTGCCAAGGATGGGAACAGGGCTTATGTGATCGCTCAATTCTTCCCCCGAATGGCTGTTTACAGCGACGTGGAAGGATGGCAAAATCATCAGTTCTGGGGAAGTGGTGAATTTGCACTTCCTTTCGGAAATTACGAAGTAAATATCACCGTTCCCGCAGATCACGTTCTGGATGCTACAGGAGTTCTTCAGAACAGGAAAGAGGTATTTTCAAGGGATATGATGAAACGATACGATCAGGCCAAAAAGTCTTACGACAAACCTGTTCTTATTGTAACCCAGGAGGAAGCTGAAGCTGCTGAAAAAGGCTTTTCCGAGAAAAAGAAAACCTGGAAATTCAAGGCGCAAAACGTCCGGGATTACGGTTTTGCAACTTCACGAAAATTCATCTGGGATATGCAGGCGGTAAAGATTGGCAATAAGGATGTGATGGCAGTGTCCATGTATCCCAAAGAAGGCAATCCACTGTGGGAGGAATTGTCTACCAAGGCGGTTGCAAGTACATTGAAAACTTATTCAGAACACACTTTTGATTACCCTTATCACAAAGCGATATCGGTTCACGCCAAGAACCAGGGAATGGAATACCCCATGATTTGCTGGAATTACGGAAGGCCTCAAGAAGACGGAACGTATTCGGACCGTGTTAAGTATGGTATGATCAGCGTGATCATTCACGAGGTAGGCCACAATTTCTTTCCAATGATCGTTAATTCAGACGAGCGTCAGTGGGGCTGGATGGATGAAGGTTTGGATACCTTTATGCAGTACATCGCAGAGCAGGAATTCGGGGATGCAAACCCTGATGTTATCGCTCCCAATAACAAATATCCTTCTAGAAGGGGAGAGCCTTCTAAGATCGTCCCTTATATGAGCGGAGATCAAAGCGGATTGGCACCCATTATGTCTAACCCGGAGAATGTTTACCAACTGGGGCCAAATGCTTATGGAAAACCGGCTACAGCGCTCAACATCCTACGCGAAACGGTAATGGGTAAAGAGCTATTTGATCATGCCTTTAAAACCTATGCCCAACGCTGGAAATTCAAGCACCCTACGCCGGAAGACTTTTTCCGCACTATGGAAGACGCCTCTGCCGTAGATCTTGACTGGTACTGGAGAGGTTGGTTCTATACTACGGATTATGTGGATATAGGAGTTAAAGGTGTTAAGAAGTACTACGTTTCGAATAAGCCAACCAAAGAAATGGAGGAGTACATGAGTGCGAGGAATCTTACTGAAGCAGATTTGCCACCGCTGGTATACCTGGCAGAAGAAGATAGCGAAGATTTCGATCCCGAACTCAAAGGTAAATCACCATCAGAGAGTTCTCAGACGCTTAACGCTTATATGATGGATAACATGACCGAAGAGGAAAGGGCTACTGTAAAAGAGCCCAAATACTTCTACGAAGTTACTTTTGATAAGCCGGGAGGAATTCCAATGCCCTTGATCGTGGAGTATTCCTATGCTGACGGAACCACAGAAAGCGTTACCTATCCGCCTGAGATCTGGAGAAAGAACGACGCTGAGGTAAGACGCGTTATCTCTTCCCAATCTGAGTTGGTCGGAATCGTTGTGGACCCAAAAGCGGAAACAGCAGACATTGATGTTACCAACAATGCCTGGCCCAAGAAGGAAGAAAAATCAGATTTTGACAAGTTCAAAGAGAACATAAAAGGTAAATAAACCCCATAGGGTTAAGTAAAAAGTCCTGGCCTGGTGTCAGGACTTTTTTATTTGACACGTATTCTTGATTATATTTGTACTATGTATTTTTTAGGATTTCTATTTATCAGTGGGGCTGAGATTTTCTTCATCATGTTTATTGTGGTCATGGTCTTCGGGGCAGACAAGATCCCCGGGATTGCCAAAGGGCTCGGTAAAGGAATGCGCCAGCTAAAGGATGCCACCGAAGATATCAAACAAGAAATCCAAAAAAGCGCTGAAAAACAGGGCATAGATACCAGTTTTGCCGAAGATATCAAGAAGGAACTGGATGATGTAAAGAAGAATGTTGATGATGTTACAGGCACAATAAAGCGGAAATAGAACCCCTTCTGATGCTTGAGCGACTACTTCAGTGGGATAAAGAAACCTTAATTTACCTAAACAATCTTGGAGAAGAGGGTTTTGACTCGTTTTGGGTGTTGGCCACCGACATTACTAACTCCATTCCCTTTTATATTCTTTTCGGACTGCTGATTGGGATCACCCACAACAGAAAACAAGCACTGTACAAAATAGTCAGCTTAATCACCCTTATTATGGTAATTCTTTTGCTTACCCATTTGGTGAAGGAATCTGTCATGCGCTTAAGACCAAATAACGAACCCGCCCTGGAGGGGATGATCCGGGTATTAAGGGATCCTGAAAGTTATAGCTTCTTTTCAGGTCATGCCGCCACTTCCTTTGGCATGGTCACTTTACTGGTACTTTTCGTAAGGAAAAAACTCAAATGGGTCTGGCTTTTTTACATCTGGGCCGCCGTTTTCGCTTATAGCAGGATCTATGTCGGGGTCCATTATCTCCTGGACATCATTTGCGGTTTAGGGTTTGGACTACTGATGGCTTTCTTGTTTTACCGGATCTATAATCGATTTATCGCACCCGACTCAGCGTAATACCATCCCGGATCGGTAAAATTACCGTTTCTACTCTCGGATCTTCTTTCAAACTTCTGTTGTAATCCTGCAGGATTCGGGTGGCCGCATCTTTTTCTTCCGGAGGCTCTACCACCTTTCCTGACCATAACACGTTATCGGATAGTATAACCCCTCCCGGACGGGTTTTGGAGAGCACGCTTTCAAAGTAATCCGGGTAACTCGTTTTTTCGGCATCAATAAATACCAGGTCAAAAGTGACATCCAGTTCGGGGATGATTTCCAGGGCATCTCCGGTATGAAGGATTATCTGATCCGCGAATTCGCTTTTGCCAATATATTTACGTTGGATCCCCTCAAGTTCCTCGTTAATGTCAATGGTGTGAAGTTGTCCTCCTTCCTGCAGCCCTTCTGCCATACAAAGCGCGGAATATCCCGTATATGTGCCTATTTCCAGAATGTATTTTGGTTGGATGATCTTGGATAACATGCTGAGAACCCTCCCTTGGAAATGACCGGTTATCATCCTGGGACGCAGCACCTTAAGATGGGTTTCCCGGGTAAGTTGCCGAAGTAATTCGGGTTCTTCTTCGGAATGCTCGGTGATGTAAGTTTCCAGAGCGGCGGAAAGAAAATGCATCTGTTTTTTTGAGTAAAAATATAGAATTATATGCTACCTTCGGAAGGTATCTCTAGTCGTACTGCTATGGAAGGAATTAGCTTGAGAAATGCGGTGTTGGAAGACCTGGAAGTGCTTTTGGGTTTTGAGCAGGAACTCATCAAGGCGGAGAGGCCTTTTGACAGTACAATTAAGGATGACCCGGTCAGTTATTACAGTATTAAAGACTTTATAACAGATCCGGAGGTAGAGCTGATAGTGGCAGAACACCAGGGGAAGATCATTAGTTCGGGATACGCCAAAGAGAAAGAGGCCAGATCCTACCTGGATCACGATACTTATGCCTATTTGGGATTTATGTACACCGTACCCGAGTACAGGGGTAAAGGAGTAAATCGCCTGATCATTAACGCTTTGGTAGAATGGGCCCGGTTAAAAGGGTTACAGGAGGTAAGACTTACGGTTTATCCGGGTAATTTGCCTGCGGTAAGGGCTTATGAAAAGGTAGGTTTCGAAAGTGCATTGCTGGAGATGCGCATCTCAGATGAGAACCGCGATTCACAGTCCGATCGGGCTAAATAGCACACTAAATCGTAATTTTGAACAAAACACTACTATGCAATTTCGAAATGAACTGGATTTTGCTCAGGACTTAGACCAAAATGATCCGTTAAGGGTTTACCGCGAGCAGTTTCATTTTCCTAAGGTGGGGGGTAAGCAGGTCATCTACTTTACCGGTAATTCCCTGGGTCTGCAACCCAAGATCAGTAAGGACTATGTTGATGAGATCATGAAGGACTGGCGGGAACTGGCGGTGGAAGGGCATTTTTATGCGGAAAAACCCTGGTGGGATTATCATGAAAGGCTGGCTGCTCCTCTGGCTAAAGTGGTAGGAGCGAAGACCTCCGAGGTCTCCGTTATGAATACGCTCACCGTAAATCTTCACCTGCTAATGGTATCTTTTTACAGGCCAGACAACAAGCGTTTTAAGATCCTTTGTGAAGAAAAGGCCTTTCCTTCAGACCAATATATGCTTAAGAGTCAGTTAAGGCATCATGGCCTGGATCCGGAGCATGCCCTCATAGAGGTTAGAAAGCGCGAAGGAGAGCATTTTTGGCGCACCCAGGACGTGATAGACAAAATCCTGGAAGCTGGGGATGAGTTAGCCCTGGTACTGATAGGCGGAGTAAATTACTACAACGGCCAGGTCTTCGATATGGAGGCCATTACCAAAGCGGGTAAATCCGTGGGTGCCGCGGTAGGATGGGACCTGGCTCATGCAGTTGGCAATATATCCCTTTCACTGCATGATTGGGGTGCGGATTTTGCCGCCTGGTGTAGTTACAAATACATGAATAGCGGTCCGGGAAATGCCTCGGGCATCTTTGTACATGAAGATCATCTGGGGAAAAAAGATATTCAACGGTTTGAGGGCTGGTGGGGTACTGAGAAGGCTTCCCGATTTATGATGAAACCGGAATTTGAACCTATTTCCAATGCAGATGCCTGGCAGATCAGTAACCCTCCGGTACTGGCCCTGGCACCTTATTTGGCATCGCTGAAGCTGTTCGAGGAAGTAGGAATGCCCGCACTCATTGAAAAGCGGAAAAAGATCGTGGCCTATCTTGAATTCATTTTGGGGGAAGTCGCCGAGACCGTTTCTGGTTCTTTTGAAGTCATCACCCCGGAAGAAAGAGGCTGTCAGTTGTCCGTGCTGCTTCATGGGCAGGGAAGGCCGTTGTTTGATTACCTCATGAAAAACGGAGTAATTGTAGACTGGAGGGAACCCAATGTGATCCGGCTTGCACCTGCACCTTTTTACTGCAGCTATGAGGATATGTACCAATTTGGCCAGATCCTGAAGGAGGGAATCCTGAAGCTGTCTACTGTTGATAGTTTGGGATAGCCAACGGGATCCTGATACCAGGCTCCGTTTCTTCCAAATAGCGTATACGGAAATTCAAAATGTTTAAGCCAGTCTTTTCAGGCTGTTCTGGTAGTAAGAAGGAGTACTGCCTTTATTCCTTTTAAACTGTTTGGTGAAATAGGAAGCGTCCGAATAGCCTGAGCGATACATCACCTCGGATATGGTTAGGTCTTTATCTTCCAGAAGCTCCACGGCCTTATTAATTCGAAATTCATTAAGGAATTGAACAAATGGTTTCCCGGTCATTTTTTTGAAGAAGCGACAGAAGGAGTTGGTTGTGAGCCCGACATGGGCTGCCGCAGTACACGTAGAGATCTCACCTTCAAAACTGGAATTGACATAATTAAATATGGCCTCCAGCCTGCCTACTTCCTTAGGGCTGCAGGGAATGAGGGTTACCCTATCTAACAGGGTCTTGTACCGATCCCTGTCTGCCAGGGCCTCCAGGATCTGTAAAAATCGTATGATCTTTTGGGTGCTGTTCAGGGATGGAAAACTTTCGAAAGCTTCCGCCAATTCCATTTTCAGATCCTGATCAAACAGTAAAACCTTATTGCTTAAACGCAAAAAGTTCCTGAAAGACCGGAACTCCGGGAAATTCATGAGTTTTTGCTGTACAAATTCTTCATTGAATTGAATAACCACTTCCAGATTATCCGGGAAATCCCGGTTTCCAAAGTCGGCATGAGGGATGTTGGGCCCCAAAAAAATGAGGGCCCCGTTGTGGTAAGAAATCGTTTCCGTATCAACACTAAGTGTTCCGGAACCATTCTTAATATAGACCAATTCGTATTCCGGATGAATGTGCCAGTCCATAAGATCGCAGGAGCTTTTGTGATCGTACCAGGCAATCTTCAGGGATGTGTCCGAGGCAAGGTCAATGCTTTCGAATATGGGTTTCATACAATAAAATTATCTTTTTTTAAGCTATTTTCTTGTAATTGGGAATAGATCAACCAAAAAATGGAATAAATATACTTATCGGAACTGGGGCTTGCTTATTTATTTTGTGTGAAGAAGAGAGATTATCTCTGAATCCACAGTGCCACATTGTATATTTGCTAACCTTTAAGCCAAACCCTGTTGAATTCTTTAAAACTAATTCTTACCAACCCCCGATACTTTGGTCCTGCATGGGTGTTTGCCAGCCTTAATATCCTATTTGGAACCTGGGCGATTTACATCCCTACGGTCAAGGAACAGTTGGAGATCAATAAGTCGCAGCTCGGGATAGCCATATTTTTCCTTTCCCTGGGCGTTTTTACGGTTTTTCCCATGGCCTCATGGATCATTAACCGGGTAGGGGTAGGGAAAGCCACCTGGTACGGGGTAATTTTAAGTTGTCTTTCGGCCTTGTTTCCGCTGATCGCTCCCAGTTATTATACCCTGATGATCTCGCTTTTCCTTTTCGGACTTACCAATGGTTTTACGGATATCAGCATGAACACTTTAGTGACTGAATTGGAAAAGGAGGATAAGAAAAAATTCATGTCAGCTTCTCATGGCTTTTTTAGCCTGGGTGGGGTAATTGCGGGCCTTGGCAGTTTTGCAATCGTTTTTTTAGGGAACCCGGCCCTGCATATGGCCATCGCGGTAGCCCTGGTATTCGGGGTAAATTTTTTGTTTTACAAGAACTATCTGCATGTTCAGGCGGCCCCAATTGAGAAAGAACCTTTTAACTTAAAACTCTTTAAACCTCTGCTATTACTCGGAATCATTTCCTTCGTTGCTATGGGCAGTGAAGGCGCAATTGTAGATTGGAGCGGCCTCTTTCTCAAGGAAGTCAGTCTGGCGCCTGAAGCACTCTGGGGCGCTGGTTTCCTGGGATTTCAGACAACCATGACCCTGGGACGCTTTCTGGGTGACGGCATCAGTAACCGAATTGGCTCTTTGCGTATTGTTACCCTGGGCGCAATATTAGCTATTTTGGGCTATGTGCTTGTCTTAAGTACGAATACCTATTTGGCAATCGCCGGATTTGGACTTAGCGGTCTCGGCTTTTCGGTCATTGTACCTGAGATATTCCGTATTGGAGGTAACGTAAAGGGGGTAGAATCCTCCCAGGGAGTGGCCTTTATCGCGGGTACAGGATACTCCGGTTTTCTATGTGCGCCCCCCTTATTGGGAATGCTTTCGGAAAGATACTCCCTGACCAGCACATTTTATACCCTTTTGGGTTGTGCCCTGCTTATATTTTTAGCCGCTTTCTTTCTTAGAAGACGCCAACGAGGCTAATTAGCTGTTTTGACCTCTACTCCGGAAAAGTAAAGTTTAAAATCTTCATCTTCAGGCGCTTTTTGGTGCATTTTTGAAATTAGGATACCATTCATTTCCACGTTGTCCTCCCAGGTAGTGGTCATGGAAGGATCTGGCTGGTTTCCCTTCCTGAAAACCCATTCAGTGATCCTGTGATCATCTCCAAAATACAGATCATAGGCATCTCCGGGAGTATATCCACCTTCGCTGTTGTAGACAATAGTTAGTTTCTGGCTGTTTTCCTTGCTGATAGGTGCTGTTGCAGTCTCCTGGTGCTCATAGGTAAAACCGTCTGCATCCCAAACCAGGTTGAAGGGCACCAATAACCAGAATTTGTCATTGATAAAGGCTGCATCGGCCTTCATGGCAGTGCTATCCAGGGCATTTCGATTGAAAGTTATGGTGTCTCCCAGGGATATGCCGGTCACCTCGTTTTGTTGAGGTTTCCAAATCCATTTACGTTCAAAATGAGCGGTATCCCGGTCTACATTAAAGGTAAACCTTAACTCGCTTACTTTATTCCAGTCCTGATAACCATAAGCATTGGCAATTCTTTCTAAAACTGTGGGCTCCGGTGTTTCTGATACTGGTTTTTTTGCTTTTTCCTGCTTGCAGGAGTAGGACAAGGCAAGGATCACGATCAGTATAGTAATGGATTTTCGCATAATTTTTGTTTAATTGAGGATTGCAATATGTAGGATGTTGTTCATCCTAACTTCAAATTTAGACCAATTTTATGCAAATGTTGCCCATTTGGAAAACTTTGAAAGAAAAAGTGACCCGGGAACATAATGAGTGCCTAAAGGTAAAACGACCAACCCAAAGTTAATATTGGAACTGCAAAAATCCTCTGAAGGTCTCAGCGATGAGGAATTGGTAAAGGAGATCGTATCCCAAAATAACCCTTTGCTATTTGAATTTCTCTATGGTCGGTATGCCAAAGTAGTTTACAACAAATGCTATGGGTTTTCACGATCTATGCATGAGGCCAGAGACAATATCAGTATGACTCTGAAAACTGAAAAGGGGAAATCAATAATCGCCATAGAAGACATTGTGGAGAAAAAGGTAGAAATCGTGACGTGGTGTCGTAATTAGTTGTTGTTGTCTGCTTGGGGTGGGTCGTTAGCGGGCCTGCCCTTTTTTATTCTCTTAAGGGGGGGCGTCTAAGCAAATAAATAGAGCCGACATTGGCCTGAGAAGCTATTCGGACATCGAGGTCTGTTATTGGCAGGATTACTTTTTTCCAGCTATTATTTATACCGATAATTTGATTAATTTTGGTCTTTAACCAAAACGCAAAAATGAGTTCAAAAAAAGGAAAAGTTCAGGAAGCGATAGACGAAAAACTGTTGGAGGAGCGAAAAGTATTTCTATGGGGCATGGTTGATGACGACTCCGCAAAACATGTTATAGATCGTCTGTTATATCTGGATATGTTAAACAATAAGGAAATCCAGTTGGTCATAAACAGCCCGGGTGGCTATGTAACCTCTGGTTTCGCCATTTACGACACTATACAACAACTTAAAAGCCCGGTTTCTACTGTATGTTCAGGATTGGCCGCTTCCATGGGTTCCATATTGCTTTCTGTTGGGAAGAAGGGAAGACGGTTCATCCAGCCCCATGCCAGGGTCATGATCCATCAGCCGAGTGGTGGAGCCAGGGGACAGGCCTCCAATATTGAAATACAAGCCAGGGAAATTCTCAAGACCCGGGAAATCGGTGCAAAGATATTGGCTGATAATTGCGGGCAGACTATAGAGAAGATCATGAAAGACTTCAACCGCGATTATTGGATGGGAGCTGAAGAGTCTATAGAATACGGAATTGTAGACGCTGTTCTGGAATAATCCTTTAAGTAAATTCTGAGCACAAAAAAAGTCCTTCACTACTTATAGTCGTAAAGGACTTCCTGGATATATATGGACGCCTAAGCGGAAAATTCAATATATATACGCAGGGAGGATCACCTCTGGTCGTTAGGGTAATGTTAAAAAAGGATTAAATTAACCTTGGGCGCGTCGCGATATTTTTTAATTTTAAGACCTATGCACCTACAGAACGCTTCATGATGCAAATCCCTAAAGACATTGCAATAGTGGGCTCTGGCTTAGTGGGTTCTCTTCTTGCAATTTACCTCAGGAAATTAGGCCACAAAATCACAGTCTTTGACCGTCGTCCGGATATCCGTACCGTAGAGTTTTCAGGAAGGTCTATCAATCTTGCCATGAGCAATAGGGGCTGGAAAGCCCTAAGGGAGGTGGGAATAGAGGATATCATAAAAAAGATCGCTATCCCTCTGGACAAAAGGGCCATGCATATTGGTGAGAATCCGGTGTATTATCAAAAGTACGGCAAGGAAGGGGAGGCCATTTGGTCCATCTCCCGCGGGGTGCTCAATCGCAAGATGATCGACCTGGCGGAAGAGGCTGGCGTTCAATTCCGTTTCAACGAGAAGGTCTGGGACATTAAACTTCCACAGGCCAAACTGTTTACCGGGGAATCTGAAAAGTCGGAGTGGCAGGAATACCGTTTCGACCTGGTATTTGGATGTGATGGAGCCTTTTCACGGATCAGGCATAAAATGCAACGAAGGAGTAGGTTTGATTACTCACAGGATTTCCTCGATGTGGGCTATAAAGAACTGACCATTCCCCCGAATGAGGACGGATCGCACAAGCTGGATAAGAACTCCTTCCATATTTGGCCCAGGGGTAAATTCATGTTCATCGCCATGCCCAATATAGATGGTAGTTTTACCTGTACCCTGTTTTTGCCTTTTGAAGGTAGTGTCTCTTTTGAGAGTATTACTGATAAATCAGAGGCCAGGGCCTTCTTCAAAACCCATTTCCCGGACGTTTCCGGCTATATTGAGAATCTGGCGATGGATTTCTTCAAAAATCCCACCAGTGCTTTGGTTACTATGAAATGCTATCCATGGACCTATTGGGACAAGGTGGCCCTTGTAGGCGATTCTGCCCATGCAGTCGTGCCTTTTTACGGTCAGGGAATGAATGCCGGTTTTGAGGATATTTACAAACTGTATCAGTGGATAGGCCGCTATGGTGATGACTGGGAAGCCATTTTTAGAGCATATCAGGAAGACCGGAAACCCAACGCGGATGCGATTGCGGAGTTGAGCTACAGGAATTTTATTGAAATGAGCAGTAAGACTGCTGATCCCATGTTTTTGCTTCAGAAGAAAATAGAGAAGCGCTTTGCCGAGAGACATCCGGATAAGTGGATCCCTGTATACTCCCGGGTAACCTTTTCTGACCGGCCCTATGCGGAAGCCCTGGCTCTTGGAGATGCGCAGGAAGCCATTATGCAAAAGATCATGAAAATGCCGGATATTGAGGAGATTTGGGATTCTCAGCAAGTAGAACTAGAGATCCTGGATGCCCTGGCCGCCCAACGCTCTAATGAGGTTTCCCGCCAGCCCTGATCTCTGCCCGGCGCATAGGCATAGCATCAATACGCTCAAAGATCAACTTCGGATCCACTGGAAATGCCTTTCTGAACTTTTCGCCACCATCCTTACCTATCAGGATGACCCCTTGAAAAGACTTACTCGCAATGCTATTTATCTCAATTGCTGTCTTTGTACCATCTGCCGCCAGCACACTGTCTCCTGTAAAAACAAAAACCAGCAAGTCCCGCTCTTCCATCTCCTTTTTTTGATCCTGAAGTAGTTTTAACTGCTTTTGTCTTGCAGCGATATCCTTCCCGGAGTCCATGATAAGCAAGATGCGGTTCTCCCAGCGAAAATCTCTTAGCTCCTGTGCAAAGGCTGGCTCCACGAAGAACAACAACAAGATCAGAAAAAATAACGGCTTACAAAGCGCTGGCATAATTGAATGCTTTTCATCTAAGATAAAAAATCCAACTTATGGATTGTAAATTTTAGGTGTTAAGAGTTGGGTGTTGGGTGTTAGATGTTAGGTTTTGGGTGTTGGGTTGAATTTTACCAGAAACTTGGTACTTAAAACTTAACACTTTGGATGTAGATAGACTTAAGTTTTGGAAAGTCTAACTTAAAGTCTTGAAGAGTTTAACTTAAAGTCTCGGAAAGTTTAACTTAGGTTTTGGGTAAGTTTAAGTTAAAGTCCTGGAAAGTCTAAGTTAAAGTTTAAAATTAAGTTTTATTTCTTGGGTTTTCGCTTAGCGCTGCACGCTATTTTCTTCCGAAAAGCTATAATGGATACCAGGGCCTCATAAATTAGTGACTAATTGTCCCTTTTTGCCGTGCATTACTATCCCCCGATAACTATCGGGCTCGTCGGATGCTGCAAAAGCAATGGATAAAGGACACCTTCTCCGTAGGTATTTTGGCGGTTGCCAGCCTTGCGTCGAGCCAACAAAATCCGTCTATACTTCGGAGAAGGGTGCCACATGGTCTTGTGAGAGTAAACCTAAGAAAAAACAAAACCACAGCAGTGCTGCTGTGGTTTTTGTACAGTAATCTGTCTATTTAAGTTCCAACCCATAATTTAAACTAGCCAAAGCTGAATGGAGGTGGTTAGGTTTATTTTCGCACGGATTACACTTGTCCTCCTCTTGTGGAAATCCGAGCTATCTGGGTTTATATTCGCTCGGATTATACGGATTAGACTTGTCAGCCTCAGATGAAAATCCTCGCCATTCGGTTACAAATCCGCACTATCTGGTTAAATCCATTCCTCTAATCTCCACCCACTATCCAAATTTTCTATCAATAAAGTATCGTTCCATATGCCCCAAGGAGAAAGTTTTTTTTGTTCATCATTGAGTGTTTTTACTAATTTTCTCTTCATGGTTGCGGTGTCAATAATATGCCAACCCAATTTTTCTTCCCCTATTTGATGAGGTGATCGCATAAATTTTGGTTTTTCAAAAAAACCTATATCTGAATTCCCAACTAAAGCAACTATTCCTTGTTTTAGAGCATATTTTAGTGGAAAGCCAACCAAGAAAAAATCACTTTTAAGAATATCATCTATGGTTTGTTCCGAATTGTCCCATATTTTGTAAAAAACCTTTATGATTTCTCCTTCTAATTTATCGGAGTGTACGCATTGCATAAATGCATACCCTTTTTTTGTTTGTATTTTGAATATATCACCTAAGTTAATTTTTATTCTTTTAGCCATATTTATTGATATCCTATTGATTTAAGTAATTCATGTCCCCGTTCTAAAGCTTTTGCATATTTAGGGTTCTTTTTTGAGATACTATTAATCTTATTAATAAGTGTTCCTCCATTTTTCTGAAGTTTATGAATTTCTATCAGAGCTTGTTCCACCGCACGTGCATCTGCTTTTGTTAGATTTTCCAACAGTTTTTCAATAGCAATACCTTTATTTCTTAGATGTTCAGCACCCCTTCGAGCTAAATTATTAGTTATACCTACATACTTAACTCCTTTCGCTCCTCTGGATAAGTAAACAAAATACCTTGCTGCATTTTTCAACCCCCCTATCAAAGGTGATATTTCAAATTCTAAGGCCTTATCTTTATCTATCTCAAGAATGAACCCTTCCGGTAGTCTCTCCAATGAACTGGAAAACAAATCGTCCATTTCCAAATATTCACCTACCTCATATGTTTTCCCTTTTTGTTCTTTGCCTATAACATTTTTCGCACTTCTTTCGTTCAGGTAAATATTGTCGTCACCATCGTCTTTATAATCAATTATCCTTCCTGTCCTATCAACAACTGTGGAAGTTTTATGATTTGATCTAAAATCTACGGCACCAATAAAATCATAATTATTATCTCCATCTAATCCGCCTGTTCCAAAAGGCATCATCCCATCAGGGTCTATGAAACTTATAGGATTGTTGAAGGCAAAGTTGTAAGGGGAGTACCTACGCATATCCTCTGCCAAAGGGTCGATGTTCATCCATCTACCTAAACTAGCGTCGTAATTCCTGGCCGAGAAGTCTAACCACTCTAGATCTAACGCATCCTGTTCCTCTTTTCCGTTAAACCCATACTTATGATCCCTGCCATTCTGAATAGTACTATACCCATGGTGCTTCAATCCAAAAGGATAGTAGTTGTTAATCTCTCGGATCTCAGTGGATGCCGTAATGATTCCGTCACCATTGTCATCGCCATAGGCCAACCGAATGTTCCCCAAATGATCTTTGTACTGGTAGATGTAATCATAGCCCCCACTACCATCGGGGTTAAAATCATGGTATGAATTTATAACCAAAACTTTCTAACGAAAATAATAACGGCTATAAGCAGTAGCGCCCCCCCATAAAGAAATTGTGCAGGGTCATATTCGTTAGGGAAAAGTAATTCGTTACCTTCTTCATTAATCAACATTTTCACGTTATCACGATTTGAGACAAGATGGCAAAACCGATTGCTGGTTTTTTTAATATAAACTCGATTGTTATACCTAATCTTACTGTAGGGTGGTCTTCTACCTAAATTATCACATGAGTTTGGAGCTTCGAGGATTTCTGCCAAAACTTCTTCGTTTCTCTCTTGAACCGTCCTCTTCTCAAATGTTCTTGTAATTATCACACATGAAATCACAGCCATTATTACCACACTTATTACAAAAACAATGTCTAGTCGATTTTTTATCATTTTACAGGTAATTTGAAGACTCTACTGCTTTGTTTTAAATCTATAATCTTCCAATGCCTTTTCTAAACCGCTTTTGGCAGTTTCTTTAGCCGAGGCGTCTTTGAAATCATTTATCGCTTTGTTGGTATTTTGTATGGTCTCTTTTTTATTTTTCAAGTTTTCAACTTTCTTTTTGGATTCTTTCACTGCTTCTTCTCTTGTTGGCCTAGGATTATCGCCAGCGACCCTTTCCGCCCTGTCAAGTTGTCGTTCAGCAGTCTTAATTTTGTTTTCCTTTACATTTGGAAGATTCACTTTTGGCAGTTCAATATTTTCAAGAAGCGCATCAGTTGCCATTTCCAATGGATCTACTGTCTTCTTTTTATCAACTATCCCTTGTTTGAGAACATTTCCTCCTGCCGCAGTGGAAGATACAGCTATTGCCTTATACGCCTTGGATACCGAACCAACGGTTTTAATACTTGAAAGGCCACCGGTAGCGGCTCCAGTAGCAGTGGCCAAAAGCAACTTACCACCATCTACATCGGTTAATGCGTCTCCGAAGCTTTGCCCTTCAACCAAATTGACCGTCACCTGAGTAGCATATTCAACAGCGAACCCTATTACCGCCCCCCAACACCAAGGGCATTCTCCATCTGGGTCATTCATATTTGTGGGGTTGTTCCAACTAAAGTTATATGGACTGATATCCACCTGTAGAATATCATCAGCCTTCGGGTCAATTACGCCCCATCTCCCTAAATCCGACATGTAGTGTCTAGCTCCAAAGTCGTAAGTATTGTATCCTAGGCTTTCATCAAATTCCTGGCCATTGTATTGAAACTTTTTCGCTATGGAGTTGCCAAAAGTAGAAACATTTGCGTTGTAACCTTTATGAGACAATCCAAAAGGGTAGTAATTCGTTTCCTTGATGATCTCACTGGTTTCAATATTCCCATCATTGTTCGCGTCGGTGTAGCTCAATCTTATATTGTCCAGATGATCTTTATATTGGTAAACATAATCATAGCCACCGGAACCATCGGGTTCTACGTAGCCTTCAGGGTGGTTAAAGAATTGTAGGTTACCCTTCTCATAGATATAGTTCCCCGCATAATCAGTTGTCACAGAACTTACCGACGGTTGTTCCACTACCTTGCGTAGTTTTACCCCCGTGGCGTCATAAATATATTTAATCTTTTTCTGATCACTGTTATCAAACTTTATTTGTATAGGTAGGTTTAAGTGGTTATACGTGATCCCATCTGCACTGCTGGTACCAATGCCTTTGTTCAGGTCGCGGACCATGTTGCCATTAGCATCATACCAATAATCCTGGTTGTCTGCAGTGCTGTCCTTAAAGCCGTATACCGCATGGCCGCTATCCTTTACCCTGGTCAGTTTATTACCGCTGTCGTAGTAGTATTCCAACTTGTCCATATGGCTTAAAACTGTGGCGTCGGCATTGTACTGTCCCCTGCGGTTGAGGGTCAGGATATTACCGTTCTTGTCATAGGTAACCCCATAGAGACGGTAATTCATGTTTGTGCTGTTGTCTATGGCTCCGGTAATACGGTTTAAGGCATCATAGCTGTAGCGGTACCAGCGTAAGGTATTGTCGTTGGCCGTTTTCCAGGCGGTTTCCGCGATATTGCCATTGTAAAGGGACGCTCCTCCGTATTGGGTGTCATTGTAATTGATCCCAAAAGCGAACAGATCACTGCCCATACTGGAAGGATCGTTGATCTGTTTGAGCCAACCCCGGACATTGTAGCTATAGTCTACTACTTGTAGCGGAGAGGCCGCCGTATTGCCCACCTGTTTTTTGACCAGTTGCCCCAGACCGTCGTAGGTGTTGTGTGCCAACAGCTCGGTATGGCTGCCCAGGGTCTGTTCTTGTTTTAAGAGCCTGCCCAAAGCATCGTAGGTAAAGGTATCGGTGGTTACAA
>NZ_WXYO01000009.1 GCF_009901585.1 Poritiphilus flavus
ATGTGCTGGACTATGATTACCACAACAGCGAGCTAAGTAACAAGCTTTACAAGGTTCGGGACGATGGGAACGACAGTTATGGCTTCAAAGACAGCACAGCTGACAGCCAGGACTATTGGTATGATGCCAATGGCAATATGGTCCGCGATTTGAACAAGGGTATTGGTACCAGTAGTGCAGATGGGATCAGCTACAACCATCTAAACCTACCTATACAAATAAAGTTTGATAACAGCGATCAGAAAAAGATTACATATATTTACGATGCTGCGGGGGTAAAACTACGCAAGGTAGTGGAACAACCTTCGGTAAGTTCTGTGACAACTGATTATGCGGGTAACTACATCTATGAGAGCAGTACTTTGCAGTTCTTTAATCAGCCGGAAGGCTATGTAGAACCCGATGGTAGCGGGGGCTATGATTACATCTACCAGTATAAAGACCATTTAGGGAACGTGCGGCTGTCTTATTCAGATATAAACCAGGATGGTATGGTCTCAGATCGAGTGATATTTGAGGATGGTATCGAACTTGCAACCGGATGGTCTGGCATCACAGCCTATGATGATACCTTCTCCCATACAGGTAACTATTCTGCTAAGATCGTGAAGACATCAACTGGCGAAAAGGTCTCTTTGAATGATACCTGGGCCTATATTGACCATGACGTGTCTACGGATTATACATTCTCCGGATGGTATTATAGCAATGGTCCATCCGCGGATATCTTTCTCTTTATGAAGACTGAGAACGAAACAGGATATTATACGCAAGTAGCTAATGTAAGGGGCACCACCACGAATAAATGGGTATACCTCGAGAAAACCTTTTCTGTTCCCTCCAATATCGCCAAATTGAACTTAAGGATTGATAACAATGGCGGAGGCACAGTTTGGTTCGATGACCTAAGAATTCGGCAAGTGACTGACGAAATAGTCGAAGAGAACAACTATTATCCTTTTGGGCTTGAACATAAAGGGTATAATAATGTTGTAAATGGTACAGAATACAAGTACAAGACATTCCAAGGTCAAGAGATAAACGAAGAACTTGGATTAAACTGGTTGTCTTTTAAATATCGAAATTACGACCCTGCAATAGGTCGATTCTTTAATGTTGACCCGCTTACGGAAGATTATATGGATTGGGGGCCTTATGTTTTTAGTGGTAATAGGGTTATTGATGCAAGAGAACTTGAAGGCTTGGAACCTTTTGTTGTTACAGGTAGAGCGTTTATACCTGATGAGAAGTTAGCAAATCCTAATCCTTTTTCAAAGACCAAATCTTTTGCGGGAGATAATAGAAGTGATTACCAACTCAATACAAGTGCATATAGAACGGAACAAAAAGTAAGGGTTGATATTGACAATGGTAATGCAACAACTTTAAGTAATAGGGCTAATTCAACTACTGGTTATGATAAAAACGGAAATGTAGCCGAAACTTCTGAACCAGGGAAAGCAGGTCCAACACCAACATATACAATGGATGGTAATACTGCAACTGTTAATATGGAAGTAGATGCATCAAATAAATTAGTTAGTGGTGCACCAGCTATTAATTATGACGTAGGTGTTACAATAACACAGAATGAGGATGGTTCTTTTAGTTTTGAACTTAAAGGGGAAACTGATGGCTTTCCTGCGTATGAGTTCTTTATCACAAATGAAAAAGACGGAAAATCATATTTGATTTATGGAAGTAACCCTAATCAAACAGGAGATGGTCCTTTTTCACTATTCCCACCAATGGAGAAAGATGTTAATACGAGTGGAAGTAGTACGACAACAACACCTATAGAGGACGATAAAAAGAAGTAAACTATTATGAAAAACAAAAATTTAATTCTTCGATATTTTGGATTACTCTTATTAGTAATGGGAATTATTTTGAGTATCAAAATGTACGTTGACAGAGCTTATCCAACTTATTTATTTTTTATCATAAGTGGTATAGGAATTATTCAAATCATAGCATCGTTTGTATCTAAACAAATGAAAGTCAGTTGGCAGATACTTTGGGCTTTATTGCCATTAGTAGTAGGCTTTGTGTATTTAAAGCTATGATGAAATAAATATTAAAAGATTGAAACCACTCTCGGAGTGGTTTTTTTATGCCATACGTTTTTGTAAATCACATTTGAGCAGAAAAGACTCTAACAGCTCTTTTACAATATCCTTTTTATCCTGTGGCAAATGTTAAGTTTTAAATGCCAAGTTTTTCGGTAAAAGTTAACCTAACACTTAGCACTTAAAATCTACAACCGCGGTACCGCTGGTCTTTGTGTAATAAACAGTAAACAGTAATCAGTAATCAGTGAACAGTGAACAGTTCTCATTCGCTAAAGTTGTAGAGGATGATATCAGTTGGCAGCACGCAGTTTGCGGTTGTAAGTCTTGTCAGTTCGAGCGCACGTGCCCATCGAAACTTTGGTGAAGATGGAGTCGAGAACGAATCAAGGAAGTAAACAGTAAACAGTCCTCCTTCGCTAAAGCTTCGGAGGATGAGAGCGTATAGCGTACAGCGCAAAGCAAAATCCCCGAACAATTAGATTTAATCTTAAACTTGAACTTAAACTTTCCAAGAAATGACCGCGCGGATTTATAATCCGTGCGTTCTCCCTGCTATAGCGCATAGTAATAAAAAAACCTCCCGTTCCCGGGAGGCCTCACTAATCCTCTTTTTCATAGCAACTTAATCTTAGGAGGATATTTTATCTAAAACTAACCGTACAGCTTTTGGATTTACCAAACCACTTTACACGGTTTCTGGATGCTATATGATAAATACTGTCCCTGATAATCCTGGGTATAAAGGCCAATAAGGCCGCAACCAATCTCCACTTTGGGATTTTGGAAACGATACGCAAGAAGCCGTCTGAATGGGTATACACCCCGGTCTCATCCAATAAGATCACCGTTTCCAGGCTTTCAGTTGGAAAACCATGCGCCTTTAGAATTCTATTTCCTTCTGCTGATTGGAAGGCCACAAAACGGAACACATCGGCAGGGGCAAAGCGCAGCAGCCAACCAACTACGCCATTGCAGAGGTTGCACTCTCCGTCAAAAATGATTACGCTTTCTTTTACTGCAGTTTCCATTGCTTATTAACTGAATTTGAAGCAATAGTCGTAAGAAGCCATAGATCATTTCAATAATCCTTAAATTTTTTTAGTGCCATAGGTTGAGAAGGGGAGGATTCCAGTTGAAACAGTCCGTTTTTTGCGCCTGGAGTTAGCCACTAAAGTACTTCCAGCAATCTTTCCAGTGCCATCCCGCGGGAACCCTTTATAAGTAAAGTGCCACTGCTTAGGGGAGAAGTTTTAAGATGTGATGACAGGGAGTCGAAGGACGGGAACTTTTGAAGTTCCGTTTGGGTCCTATAGAAATTTTCACCTACCAGGAATACCTCTTCCAAATTCAGAGAAGCTGCCAGCTCGGCAATTTGCTGGTGTTCCCTTTCCGCGTCCTCACCCAGTTCAAACATATCTCCCAGAAATGCGATTTTGGGATCTTCTTTCATCTTTCCGAATTGCTCCAGGGCAACTTTCATGCTGCTGGGATTGGCATTGTAAGCGTCCATGATGATCTTGAAATGCTTGTGATGCAGCACCTGAGACCGGTTGTTCTCCGGAACGTAGTTCTCAATACCCTCTTTCATGCTCTCCAGAGGGACATTAAAATATTTTCCGATGAGCAGCGCCACACAGCAGTTGGAAAAGTTATACTCCCCGATTAACTGTGTTTTGATCACCGTATCCTCAATCTCCAGCCAGACAAAAGGGTCTGCCCGCAAAAAGCGGATATTGAAGTATTGTGGGTCAGTCTGACTAAAGCCAATTTTTCGAACGTATCCCGACAGTTTCTCTACCTGAATAGGATCGTCCGCATTCAAAAAAGCGTGCTTGTTGTTGGCGGTCAGAAAATCATAGAGCTCGCTTTTTCCCTTTATCACACCTTCTACACCTCCAAAGCCCTCCAGATGCGCTTTTCCAAAATTGGTGATATATCCGAAATCCGGCTCGGCAATATTGCTGAGAAAGGCAATCTCTTTCTGGTGGTTGGCACCCATCTCGATAATTGCAAACTCCGTATCGGCCTGTATGGAAAGCAAGGTTAGCGGAACCCCAATATGGTTGTTTAAGTTGCCCTTAGTGGCAATGGTTCGATATTTTCCGGAGAGTACCGAATATATAAGTTCTTTTGTGGTGGTTTTCCCGTTGCTTCCGGTAAGGGCGATTACCCTGGCATTGCAGTAGTGCCTGTGATACCTCGCCAATTCCTGCAAGGCGGTCAATACGTCTTTTACCAGCAGGGTTTTGCCTTCCCAATGGTAGTCCGGGTTATCGATAACCACAAAGGCGGCTCCTTTCTCTAGGGCCTCCCGGGCAAAAGTATTGCCATCAAAATTGGGCCCTTTTAAGGCAAAGAAAATGCAATCAGCTTCAATTTTACGGCTGTCTGTAGACACCAGAGGGTATTCCAGAAAGCGTTTGTGTAATTCTTCAACGGTGGTCATGGCCGTAAATATAAAAAGCCCTGACGAATCCGACAGGGCTTTTGTTCTGCTTTTATAAACAGTCTTATTTTCTTCGGGCTTTTTTGCCTCTAATGGTCTTGTTCTTTGTTTTCGACTTAGATCCTACTCTGGACATCGCACATCGGAAACCTATGTAATCTGTCGCCATGTATTGTGGCAGGTATCTTCTTTGAGCCGGGTCTAACCAGTAAGCGCGATCTCTCCAGGAACCACCTTTATAGATCCTAACCTCGTCGTTGATCAGGGTTGTCCTGCTATTGCTGGTATCATACTGGCGAAGCAGTTTTCCGGTAGAATCCCGCTCTACTTTGTGTTTTGGCGAGTTGTACATTTTCCGGGGATCCTCTTCTTCTTCATCGCTAAAGCGGTCAAAGAACCTTGAAGAACCTGGATCTCCATCCCTGTAACCTCTGTTGTCACTGGAGCTGAAATTAGTTCTCAGGTAGGTCTCCTGCTCGTCAACCGGAACCATTTTGATCTCACCTGGTAAGTTCACAGCAACCACCTTACCGTTCGGAAGGGTGTCGTAAACGATGCTATCTCTAAGGATATTTACCTTACCGTCTTCACCTATGGCGGTTTTCATGTAGATATTACCTCTGTAGTAGTTGAAATCACTGATTTCGTCGTCAACTATTGGTCTGTATACATCAGCCACCCATTCGGCAACATTACCTGCCATATCGTAGAGACCAAGGTCATTAGGCTTGTAAGACTTCACTTCAGCAGTGATATCGGCACCATCGTCAGACCATCCGGCAATCCCGCCGTAATCTCCTTTTCCTTGCTTAAAGTTAGCCAACTGGTCTCCTCTACCTACACGTTGTCCGTTTCTGGTGTAGTCTCCTTCCCATGGGTACTTCTTTCTACCTCTGTAGTTGTTGTACTCTCTGGATCCTTGAAGCGCGGCTGCCGCGTATTCCCATTCTGTTTCAGTAGGCAGTCGGTATTCAGGCATAATGATACCACTACTTCTTTTAGCGAATACAGAAATGGAATCTCTTTTCTTATTTCCTTGTAACGAATCTATTTGTCCGTTGTATACAGACTCCGGGCGGTTAAGGTAAGCTTCAGTACTGAAAGTACCTTCTACTTCTCCGGTTACTGCCTTGTATTTGGCGTCCTTGGCCAGGTAACCTTCTCTTTCCAGCATATGCTCATTAACCCGGTCCGTTCTCCATTCGGCAAACTGAACGGCCTGAACCCAATTCACACCAACTACAGGATATTCTGCATAAGCAGGGTGTCTCAGGTAGTTGTTGGTCATGGTCTCATTGAAACCAAGCCTGTTCCTCCATACCAGGGTATCAGGCAAAGCACCGGTGTAAATATTCGTGTATTTTGGATTCTCCGGAGGGTAAACACTCTTAAGGTAATCCAGGTATTCCAGATACATTACATTAGTGACCTCGGTTTCGTCCATATAAAAAGACTGTACGTGCTGCTGAGTTGGGGTGTTATTCCAATCGTGCATCACATCGTCCTGAACTTTTCCTTTGGTGAATGTACCACCCTCAACAAAAACAAGTCCGGGAGCAGTCTCCTGTTCCTTAAAGTCAGAATTATACTGAAAGCCGCCTTCCTTGGCATTGATCTTCCAACCTGTGGCTCTTGAGGTGTTCTTGGAGGATGACGAAGCGGACTTTTTACAGCTTGAAACGCTGAGGCCTCCCGCAATCACTGCACAAGAGAGTACAACTTTAATAAATTGTTTTTTCATTTGTATTTAGGACTTAAATTCAAAGACAAGCTAAAAATTTTTAATCAACGCCTGTCCTCATTTATTAAATTGTTTTTGTGTCTTTCGGCTTATAAAACGAGCTTTTGCCCATAATATTTTATTACCTAAAAAATATTTGTGCCCCAAAATTCAAGGGAGGCACCTAAAGATCGCATTCTAAATTCATAACGACTCAAAACCTATTCTAGTATTACCGCCACGGCACATTTTTCAACGGGTATAGGTGAAGCCCGGGCGACGGCCTGAAAATCACCCTTAAATAGCCCTGATCAGCCCAGATTATGGAGTACTTTCCACCTTTTTATATAATTATTGAAAAAATAATTAAGGAAGCTTGTATAAGATATTCCCAAAAAGGCCGTTTACATGTCATACATCTAATACGGTATTTAAAGTATTACAGCTAAATATTTTTGAGTATTCGATATTTATTTGAGACTTTTGAGCCAATTAATCCTACGGAAAAAAATGAAAAAATTATTGCTATTTGCTTTCCTGGTTTCACTGTTTAAAGTGAGTGCACAAGAAGACAGGGTGATAACTACAGCGGTCCCTTTCCTTACTATTGCTGCAGATGCGAGAGCGGCTGGTATGGGCGATATGGGAGTCGCCACCTCTGTTGATGCCTTTTCGCAGCAGTGGAATCCGGCCAAGTTCGCTTTTGCCGAACGGAAAATGGGTATTGGCGTTAGCTACACCCCTTATTTAGAGAGTATTATCACGGATATTGCCCTGCTCAGTGGTAACTATTACAACAAGATCAACGATCGAAGCGCCTTTGCTTTTAGCCTTCGTTATTTTACCTTGGGTGAGATTGAATTGCGACAGTTCGCGAACGATATCGGAACCGTGGCTAAGCCCAATGAAATTGCGATAGACGGGTCTTATTCCCTGAAACTCAGTGATCAGTTCTCTATGGCTGTGGCCGGACGTTTTATAAGATCCAACCTGAGACTGCCAGAAACTGGTGATGTTGATTCTCAGGCAGCCAGCGCCTTTGCCGTGGATGTTGCCGGATACTACCGTTCCAGGGAGATCGCATATAACAGCTTTGACGGGCGTTGGAGAGCCGGATTCAATATCTCTAATCTTGGAGGAAAGATCTCTTACGATGAAGGAGGACAGGAAAACTTCCTCCCCACTAACCTGAAATTCGGTGGAGGTTTCGACTTCATTTTTGATCAGGATAATGTCCTTGGCCTTACCTTAGAGTTTAACAAACTATTGGTGCCAACACCAAGGGATTTTGACGGTGATGGCGATGTAGACGCGGATGATAACGTAGAATATCAGAATATCACCTTCTTAAATGGAGTTTTTGAGTCCTTCGGCGATGCCCCCGACGGCTTTAGCGAAGAGCTCAAAGAGATCACCTGGGCTTTGGGTGCTGAATACGTATACCAGGATGCCTTTATGGTACGTGCAGGATATTTCAATGAGAGTGAAGATAAAGGTTCCAGAAGGTTCTTCTCGCTGGGTGCAGGATTCAAATTCCGTGCAGCCCAAATAGATCTTTCTTACCTGTTCTCAAGTTCTCAGGTGAGAAACCCGCTGGAAAATACCCTGCGTTTTTCTCTTACCTTCCTGCTGGGTGAAGAATTTATAAACGACTAATTGGGATTCCCATCACAATAACATCAAAACCTGCCTCATGGCGGGTTTTGTTTTTTTTACGGCCCAGGAATTTTATATTTACTTATGGAGAAACGCCAGCTCGGTTTTGAATTGACAGTTTACGACAATATGGACGAACTTTCGGCCGAAGACCGATCCTTAATGCAGGCCGCGGTGCAAGCGAGGGAGGATGCCTATGCACCCTATTCCAGGTTTAAGGTAGGTGCGGCAGTACTTCTGGACAATGGGGAGATTGTTCTGGGCAACAACCAGGAAAACGCTTCATACCCCTCAGGCCTCTGTGCTGAAAGAGTAGCTGTTTTTCAGGCAGGTGCTGTTTATCCTAATTCCGCGATAAAGACAGTGGCCATAAATGTTGGTTCTCAAGATCCTGCGGCGCCATGTGGTAATTGCAGGCAGTCCATAGCCGAGTACGAACAACGCCATAAGAGCCCGATCGCACTTCTTCTGATGGGAGCCTCCGGGGTGGTATACAAGTGTAATTCCATAGCCGACATTCTTCCTCTGAGCTTTGACGGTTCCTACCTTGAGTAAGATTTGAACAACTTATTTTCCTACCAGAAAATGCCTGTTTTGTTATAGGCTTTAAGCTTTTTTGACAAATCTTTTTCACTATTGATATAATGTGTATTTTTGTTTTTCCTCATTACGGATAGCTTAGCTGAAAAGGGCTGGTAGTGGGATTTGTAGAATACTAATAACATTAGGATTTAATGGAAAAAATAACCAAGAAAGTTTACCTGAAATGGTATGAAGATATGCTGTTCTGGCGCAAATTTGAAGATAAGCTGGCAGCTGTGTATATCCAACAAAAAGTCAGGGGCTTTCTACATCTCTATAACGGCCAGGAAGCAGTATTGGCCGGGGCTTTACACGCCATGGATCTTACTAAGGACAGGATGATCACGGCTTATAGGAACCACGTACAGCCTATTGGCATGGGAGTAGACCCAAAGAGAGTAATGGCAGAACTGTTTGGAAAAGTAACCGGTACTTCCAAGGGAATGGGCGGTTCTATGCATATTTTTAATAAAGAACATCGCTTTTATGGCGGGCATGGTATCGTTGGAGGGCAAATTCCACTCGGAGCAGGCCTGGCATTTGCGGACAGGTATTTCAAGAGAGATTCTGTTACCCTTTGTTATATGGGAGACGGGGCCGTAAGACAAGGCTCGTTCCACGAGACCTTTAACCTGGCCATGCTTTGGCAGTTGCCAGTGGTATTTATCTGTGAGAATAACGGATATGCCATGGGGACTTCAGTGGCGAGAACCTCGCATTCCACGGAGATCTGGAAATTGGGTCTGGGATACGAAATGCCCTGTGGCCCTGTAGATGGTATGGATCCTGTGACCGTTGCCGAAGAGATGAGCAAAGCCATAGAGCGGGCTCGTAGCGGAGGAGGACCAACCTTCCTGGAGATGAAGACCTACCGGTACAGAGGGCACTCCATGTCTGACGCCCAGCACTACCGTACTAAAGAAGAAGTAGAAGAATACAAAAAGATAGACCCGATCACTCAGGTATTGGAAGTAATCAAAGAAAAAGGATATGCTTCTGATGAAGAGATCAAAGAGATAGACGACCGGGTAAAGGAAAGGGTTAAAGAGTGTGAGAAGTTTGCGGAGGAATCTGAATTCCCACCAGTTCAACAACTCTACGATATGGTTTACGAGCAGGAAGACTATCCATTTTTACAACACAAATTATAGGAAATGGCTGAAGTAATCAATATGCCGCGATTGAGCGATACCATGGAAGAAGGTACCGTTGCAAAATGGCTTAAGAAAGTTGGGGATAAAGTCGAAGAGGGCGATATCTTGGCCGAGATAGAAACGGACAAGGCTACGATGGAGTTTGAGTCCTTTCACGAGGGTACCCTGTTACATATAGGTATTCAGGAAGGAGATGGGGCTCCGGTTGATTCTCTTTTGGCTATTATTGGTGATGAAGGTGAGGATATTTCCGGACTGCTTAACGGTTCTGGTGAGCCTGCTGCGGCCGAAGCCGCTCCTGTAGAGGAAGCCAAGCCGGCGGAACAGCCTGCACCAGCCGCGGCAGAGGCCGCATCCGCCCCGATTCCCGAAGGTGTGGAAGTAGTCAAAATGCCAAGGCTTAGCGATACTATGGAAGAAGGTACCGTCGCTACCTGGCTGAAAAAAGTTGGAGACAGTGTTGAAGAAGGGGATATCCTTGCAGAGATAGAAACGGACAAGGCTACTATGGAGTTTGAGTCCTTTTACTCAGGCACCCTTCTGTATATTGGAATAAAAGAAGGGGAATCAGCCCCGGTGGATGAAGTTTTGGCCGTGATAGGCCCGGAAGGTACCGATGTAGACGCTGTCCTGAATGCAAAACCGGCTGCCGAAGCAGCAGCAGAAAAACCGGTGGCTGAAGCAGCAGTTGCAGCGGCGGTCCCTGCGGAAACCGCGGCGGCTCCCAGTTCCAGCAACGGACAAAGAATATACGTATCCCCACTGGCCAGAAAAATGGCCGAGGAAAAAGGCATATCCCTAAATGATGTCAAAGGCACTGGAGACAGCGGACGTATCATAAAACGCGATATTGAGAATTATCAGCCTGCACAAAAAGAAGTGGCTCCTGCACCGGCAGTGGAACAGGCAGCATCTGCAACTCCGGCGCCCGCGGCTGCTGTGGCCCCTGTACAGCTTCCGGTAGGAGAAGAAGGTTCTGAAGAGGTTAAAAACTCTCAGATGCGGAAGGTAATTGCCAAACGTCTCAGTGAATCTAAATTTACTGCGCCCCATTACTACCTCACCATAGAGGTGGATATGGCTAACGCCAAGGCTTCCAGGTCACAGATCAATGCATTACCGGATACCAAAGTATCCTTTAATGATATGGTGGTTAAGGCCTGTGCCATGGCCTTGAAGAAACACCCGCAGGTGAACACTACCTGGAACGGAGATACCACCAGGTACAATCATCACATACACGTGGGCGTGGCCGTAGCGGTTGAAGACGGACTGGTTGTTCCTGTGTTGAAATTCGCGGATCAGATGACCCTTACCCAAATAGGTGGTGCCGTAAAAGATCTGGCCGGAAGAGCGAGGATCAAAAAATTGACCCCTGCCGAAATGGAAGGAAGTACTTTTACCGTTTCCAATTTGGGAATGTTCGGAATTTTGGAATTCACCTCCATAATCAATCAACCGAATTCCTCTATTCTGTCAGTAGGAGCGATTGTAGAAAAACCTGTGGTACGAAACGGTGAAATTGTGGTTGGTAGCACTATGAAAGTTACCCTGGCCTGCGATCACAGGACAGTCGATGGCGCGACAGGAGCTCAATTCTTACAGACCTTAAGGGCGTACCTGGAGAATCCGGTTACTATGTTGGCATAATCGAACTATAAATCATATGAATAAATAAAAAGCATCCTGTATTATAAAGGGTGCTTTGTTTTTTCCATAAAATCCAATTCAATGAAAAACAGTATTCTTGGTTTCGTTCTCCTCCTGCTGATCAGCTGCGGTTCCGGCGCCATTAAAACTACAGACCCGGCCACCGTAAACGGCTCCTCCGTAACCTTAGCGGATAATACACCTAAGGGTCCGGCAAGTTCAATGCCGGCAGAGCCTGAAGTAAAACCTGAAGCGGGTCCAAAGCCATTTACGGATACCACCAGAATAGGAGGGATCATGAATTTCCTGGCTTCGGATGATCTGAAAGGAAGGGATTCCGGGTCTGAAGGAATAGCAAAAGCAGCCGAATTCATCGAAGGGATCTTCGAACAAAACAACATAAGCCCGTATTTTGAGAGCTACAGAGACACGCTTTCCAATTTTAAAAAGACGGCCTACAATGTAGTTGGGGTTCTGGAAGGAAACGATCCCGAATTGAAAAAAGAGTTTATCCTTATCGGGGCGCATTACGATCATATCGGCATCATAAAACCCGTAAACGGAGACGCAATCGCGAACGGGGCGAATGACAATGCCTCCGGTACTACCACCGTACTGGAACTCGCCCGATATTTTGGGAACAGAAAGTCCAATAAGCGCAGCCTGATCTTTGCCTTTTTCAGCGCCGAAGAAAAGGGACTGTTAGGTTCCAGACACCTTGCGGAAAAGCTCAAAGAACAGGAGTTGAACCTCTATACCATGCTCAACTTTGAAATGACAGGAGTTCCTATGAGAGGTAAGAGTTATTTTATTTATATCACCGGCTACGATAGATCTAACCTGGCCGAAGTGAGTAATAACTATGCTGGGGAAAAGTTGATTGGCTTCCTTCCAAAATCTAAAGAAGTAGGGTTATTCAAAAGATCGGACAACTATCCGTTTTACGAAGTTTTTCAGGTTCCCTCGCATACCTTCTGCACCTTCGATTTTAGCAACTTTATCCATTATCACGGGGTTGGAGATGAGGTTTCAGAAATGGATTTGGATCATATGGCCAAAGTAGTCAATAAAATGATCCCGGTAGTGGAAGGCATCACTAATGCTGCAACTCAGGAAATAAAATAGACCTATGGCCAATGTCATAATTACCGGCTGTAGCCGTGGTATAGGATACGAACTTGCGCGCCTTTTCGCTGAAGAAGGACATCAGGTACTGGCTTTATCCAGGAATGATGGACCTATTGCAGATTTGGGACATCCAAACATCTCCAGCTTCCCTTTTGATATTTGTAACTCCGCTGATCTGGAAAAGCTGCAAAGCTTTTTAAATAAGAATTGGGAGGCCGTGGACATACTGATCAACAATGCCGGAAAACTGGAAAATAAGCCTTTCCTGGAGACGAGCCGTGAAGATTTTGAGTCGGTCTACAGCGTGAACGTTTTTGGACTGGCAGAGCTAACCAGGATCGTAATCCCGTACATGCCCAAAACCGCTCATGTAGTGGTTATCAGTTCCATGGGCGGGGTACAGGGAAGTATGAAGTTTCCGGGTCTTGCCGCCTACAGTTCCAGCAAAGGTGCCGTGATTACTCTGACAGAATTGCTTGCTGAGGAATTTAAAGAAACCGGCCCTTCCTTTAATGCGCTGGCTCTGGGTGCCGTGCAGACAGAGATGCTGGCCGAAGCCTTTCCCGGTTACCAGGCGCCGACTACCGCTTTGGAAATGGCCACTTATATAAAGGATTTTGCACTTAAGGGACATAAGCATTACAATGGCAAATTGCTGCAGGTGAGCAGTAGTACGCCCTGATCCCGAACTATTGCGCTTTATCGCTTACAAACATCCACTGAATGCCGTAAGGGTCTTTCAGCATGCCAAAGTCTTCTGTAAGTGGGAAAAGAACCTTTCCGTTTTCCGAAAGCGCCGCAAATATTTCCTCCTTTTTAGCCTTATCGGCAAAGCTTACAAATAGGGATATATTCGTTCCTGCCTGTACTTCATGGCCCGGAAGATCATCTGAGGCCTTAATACGCAATTTTCCGGCTATCATTTCGCTGTCAAATATCCTATGCCCAACTTCCTCCGGGACTTCCATTGGGGCCTCTGCAAAAGTCTGTAGCTTAACTAATTTACCGCCAAAGGTTTTCGAATAAAATTCCATGGCTTCTTTACAGGTTCCGGGAAAAGCGATATAAGGTAAAAGTGTGGTCATGATAGTAGTTATTTTGCGGGTAAGGATGGCACGTATTCGTGCCCCATGGAAATCATCAAAGTTCGGTGTACTCCTAAAGGTATTGAATTACGGGTAATAATGCCAGTGGGAGCCGGTCAATGAAACAGGAATTCCTCCAGCATTCGTGAGAACTCGTCTCCAAGGTTACTATTGGTGAGCACAATGTAGCCAACTTTTTGCTGAGGATTGTAGGCAAATTTACAATCGTAATCCCCGTTATTGCCGCCATGAGCAAGTAGTTTTCCCTTGGCAGTCTCCTGCACAAAAAAACCGTGCGAGATGTATTGTGGGGTGTCCGGGTCGTAGATCTTCTGATCTGCTTCCAATACGGTTTGAGGGGTATAGAGCAATTCATAAGACCTTTTACTGAGATGTTTCTCTTTCAATAAGCCAATTACGAATCGTTGAAAGTCGTGGGCGTTAGTCACTACACTGGATGCCGGGCTTGGCATATACTCTTTTCCCTTATAGCTGGGATACTGCTGATAATGCCCCATGGCCGTGTTTTTTTCCTGGCTGTCCGCGTAGTTGTAGAAAGTGTTCTTAAGCTTAAAAGGTCCTGCTACCTCTTCTTTAAAGATCTGTGGCAATTTCTTTTGGGTGATTTGCTCCAATACCCTCCCCAGGTAGTTAAAGGCTTCGCCAGAATATCCAAAGGCGGTTCCCGGTTTAAAGTTCAGGGAGATCGGGCCACCGGATTCCCAGGTCCCTGGTCCGCCCCAGGCCCAATTCGGCAAGCCGCTCTGATGATTAAGGACGATCCTTGCCGTCAGCAGTTTATAACGCTCGTCTCCTTCCAGATTTGGGAAGGGCAGGTATTCGTACAGGGGTTTGTTCAGATCAATTATACCGCGCTCGGCAAGCCTCAAAACCATCACCGCGAAAACCGATTTAGAGATAGATGCCGCCTCAAAAAGCGTATTCTGATCCGTCAGTTCAGCGGTAGCCAGATTTTTATATCCAAAATTCTTGTCGTAGACCAGCTTGTTGTTTTGAATTAACGCTACGGATACCGCAGGTATATTCAGGTAATCCATCCAGGTCTTTATGAATTCGTCAGTACTCCGGGCCAGGTCCTTGCCATCTCCAAAAAGCATTTCAGAGCCTTGTGTCTTTGGATGAGGTTTTACCTCTACGTTTATAGTATCCAGCGTAGTATTCTGGTTTGCGACAACCGAGATGGACTGGGGTAGTTCATATTGCAATTTTCTCGTATTCTGTTTAAATCCCACCGAATATATGGGTGAGCTGTACCATCTGTTGGGTTCTATAAGGTAAGGACCCTGCGGCAGTACCGCCTTGAAGTATCCCGTGGAATCTACCCTTACTTTTATCCAAAAATCAGGGTTTTCAACACCCCGCAGGCTGAATTCGTCTATCCGGACCTCCTCAGGCAGCTTCAAATTACCTTCAATACTTCCCACAGAAGCATTGCTTTGCAATAGCATGACGTCTCCTAATCGTTGGCTCCCGCTACTTTTTTGGAAGCCGTCTTTCCATAACACATTGAGCTGATTTGGCTGGTTTGGATCCTGGTCAATGATAAAATGATCCAGGCCCAAAACGGTATTTGCTTTTATTTTATCTCCTAATCTGATCTTCCATTCGTAAAAGGTCTGATTCCCCTGATGCTTAACCGCGACTTTGGCATTATCCAGGGATACATCAGCATGATGTGGGTCCCAAAAAGGATGTTTTTTAACCAGTTCCAGGTGCTTTTCGGCCCCAACGTAGAAAAAAGGGGCACCGCCTTTGTTTTGGTGGTAACGGTCTAAATAGACCAGGGCGTGGTCCTGGGTCATATGGCTTTCTCCGTTTGCTCCTATATGCTCATCGTCTATGACCACGACCCCTAGGTAAAGCGCTTTCTCTACTTCGTTGTATCCCACGCAAAAACGGGCGGCAAAATCCTCCCTGGTTTCATTGTCCGGGCCGTATTTGTTGTCCACAATATACCAGGGTAGCTCATCGGGCCATTCTTTGAGTGAACCGTCAATGCTGATGTCTTCCACGGGATAGGCGATCGCAGATACCTGGGCAAATGTTGTACTGAGAAATAATGCAGCCAGCAGTGTCTGGAGTATGGTTTTGAGATGTGATGTATGCATTTATGATTATTTAAAAGATAGTATTAACTGTTCCCGGCTCTCCGGGTTAATAAAAGTGATCTGAGCGGCCTCCTGAGTTTGTTTCGGATAACTGGCAACATACCTGAGATAAGTTTCCTGGTTATGGATAGGCAAGATAGAACAGACCTCTTCCAGCCTGGAGAAACTATTCAACTTGGGCTCCATGCCATCCTCAAACCGGGTCACCAGGGAATCGAGATATTGGAAGCGCAGACAGAATCGGTTTTGGTAGCCCTTTATTTTGTAATCGCGATTCCCTATAGGGAAATTCGTATGACTAAAAAAGCCGGATGCCGCAGGGGTTTTCTTTACGATGGTGTCTTTTGAGATCTCAAAATTTACTACTCCATCCCGTGAAAGAAGTAACAGGTTTTGGGGAATGGCCAGGGGTTTTGTTTCAATAAAATTAACGGCTTCTGACATTGTGGGAGCCTCAAGCAGTTTCCTTATCGCAAAAGAAAGTGGTAGCCCGGACTTATCCATCCTAAGCATGGGCAGGGAATTGCAGCTCAGGGCAATGGCTTTAGAAGCCCCGCTTAACCCTATACTGCCTGGCATCGTAAAGACATAATGATCTTTATGCGCCAGTATAATTGGCCTGTTTTGACCGTGAAGAAAATCCGGGAGGTCCTGGTTATAGGCTACAAAGTTTTCGGAATTTCCCTGGTAAGCGATGGTGGAACAGCTTTCGAAACCAGCTGTAATGAAATTGTATATCTCTTCCCCCAAATTGTAGCACAGTATAAGATCTCGATCTAATTGAGCCCCGTCTGCAATGCCATTTATCTCTTCTAACAGTTCCGGAGCTTCTCGTTGAACGGCATCCAGGAATTGGCTGTGTTTAGAGACGATAAGCAACATACTGTCTCTCTGAATACCCAGTTCAGCACCCATGGCACTTTCCCATTTGGCCACTTGGGACCCTATTTCGTCTTTGAGGATTCTTCCGTGCTCATAACCCCTTTCGTAGGCTGAGCCCTGCTGTGTGATATAGTGGATAGAGGCCGGTTGTTTAGCCTCAACTGCTTCTTGTTCCTGCTGCTTTTGCTTACAGGCTATCAAGGTCAAAAAAACAAGTGACAGGTATATTAAGCGCATAACCGTTTTTGTCAAAAATAGCGGGGCCGGAAGAAATTACATTGTATAATAGCGCAAAGATTCTTCCGGGTTGGTAATAAAGGTGTCGCTATTGATGATCTTCTTAGGAGAGAAACCCCAGTATGCCTTGAACAGGTTCACAAAATGTGGTTGGTCAAAGAACCCGTATTTATAAGCCAGGGATATGTAGGAAGTTGAAGGATCTCCAAATTTGAGTTCTTCCGAAACCTTCCGCAAGCGAATCCCGTTGGAGTACTTTTGGGGGCTTAAACCGATAGTCCGGGAGAATTTCTGCTCTATGGAACGCGTAGACAGTTTGTTGTTCTTTAAGTAGAGATCCCTTGCTGTTTTGAAGTCGGCATAGCCGGAATCCAAAATCTGGCAACAGCTTTTTACCAGTTGGATGTCTTTGGGTGATGATATGGGATCCGCCAGGGCAATACTGAGCCGTTCAAGGATCTTGTCCAATTGACTCGAGGGTAAGAGGTATTGCAGTTGGCGGTTTAGCTCCGGGTTGATCTCCCCGAGAGGAACAGTTCTATTCAGTGCTTGTTTGAAATCAAATCCGCTAAGCGACGCGGCCGCCCAGGGTTCCAGCTTAATGGAAAGCAGGCTGGTGTCTTGTTCTATTTCCAATTCCAGGGGCCTATCCATTTGCCCGCCAAGGTATATGCCTTCTGAGAAAAAATCACTTCCCGTAGGCCGGATGGTACGGTATCCCTTTCCGGTAACGAACACCATTTCAAAACGACCATCACCTATCATAATACCGGTGTTCTTCTTAAGCTTTTGGGTCTTGTTTTCCAAAACCCAGATCTTCCTGATATAGGGATGGTACTTTTCTAGTGCTACCTGCATAGGCTCAGCCAAATGATCTGTCCTTTCCCGGACGGGAATTAAGTTAAGCCATATTTCAAATAAAATCAACTTAATATTGTTCAAACCAAAGTCGTATCGTGTATTTTTGTTTTGGATGGATACGGTGCTCCTAAAATACCTGCCTGAGCGAGCGGCCTCGCCATGTTTTGATCTGATTAAGGCTTACGGGGTCAACCTGAAGATCGTAAACCAGCGGGTTACCCGACACGGAGACTACCGCAGATTGCCGGACGGTTCGCATCAGATCACCGTAAATGCCACATCGAACAAATACAGATTCCTGATTACCCTGATCCATGAGATCGCCCATCTTGTGGCTTTTCAGAAATACGGGCGTCATATTAAGCCGCATGGCAGGGAATGGAAGCATACCTTTCAGTCGCTCATGCTGCCTTATATAAGACCTGAAATTTTTCCAGCTAAACTCTTGCCCTTACTGGCCAGGCATTTTAAGAATCCCAAAGCGAGTAGCAGCACCGACGCTAATTTATCCATTGCATTAAAGGAATACGATTCGGATTCCAACAAGACCTATGTCTTTGAGGTACCCCACGGGTCTCTGTTCAGATTGTACAATGGCAAACTCTTCAGAAAAGGGAACAAAAGGGTAAAAAGATATGAATGTTTGGAAGTAAAGAGTGGAAAGCTATATCTTTTTCAACCCAATGCGGAAGTTGAAGTTATAAGCGATTAATTCGAAATCTAACCATTAAACCACAGTTAAAAGGTGAATCAAAATTATTATGCAGTGATCATGGCCGGAGGGGTGGGATCACGCTTCTGGCCAACAAGCACAACTAAAAATCCCAAGCAGTTTCACGACATGCTGGGAACCGGAGATACCCTTATTCAGCGGACTTTTAAAAGGCTGAACAAATTCATTCCGACGGAAAATATCCTGATACTCACCAATGAAAGGTATAATGACCTGGTGTTGGAACAGCTTCCACTGATCGGCCAGGAGCAGGTTGTCCTGGAACCAGCTATGAGAAATACTTCTCCCTGTATCCTCTACGCGGCTATAAAGATCCAAAAACTAAACCCTGATGCCCAGATGATCGTGGCTCCCAGCGACCATTGGATAGAAGATGAAGAGGCCTTTGCCAAAGATGTACAGACCTGTTTCGCACTTTGTGAAAAAGAAAGTGTGCTGTGCACCCTTGGGATACAGCCTACCTTTCCGAATACCGGCTTTGGATATATTGAGTTTACCCAGCAAAAGTCGGACGAACTCTTCAAGGTGGAGAAATTCAGGGAAAAGCCCAATTATGAGACGGCGAAACACTTTATTGAACAGGGTAATTTTCTTTGGAACGCCGGCATCTTTATGTGGAGCGTAGAGACTATCGTCGATGCATTCAAAACACATCAACCAGATCAGTACGCCTTGTTCGAAGCAGGTATTCCGGTATGCAATACTGAAAAAGAATGGGACTTTATCGTTGAGAACTACCCCAAGGCGGAGAATATTTCCATTGACTACGCCATATTGGAACCCTCAAAACACATCTATGTACTACCCGCCAGTTTTGACTGGAACGACCTGGGCACCTGGGGAGCGCTTTATGAGAAACTGGACAAGACCGAAGATAACAACGCTTTGGTTAACGGAAAGATGCTGGCCAAAGAAAGCCATGGCAATATGGTACGGACAACCAAGGAGAAAATAGTGGTATTAGACAGCCTGGATGATTATATTGTGGTAGACAATGAAAAAGTTCTATTGATATTTCCCAAATCCAAGGAACAGGACATCAAGCAGATCCTGGCCGAAGTAAAAGATAAGTTTGGAGATCATTACGCTTAATTATGAATGAAACTAACGAAAACTACAGCCCCGAGGAAGAAGAAAAACTAAGTATTGAAGAGGTTGAAAAGAATTTTCAGGGGCTGTTGGGAAGCGCCAGAAAGTTTCTTTCCGAACTGCTCGACATCCGTAAAAACACGGACCAGGAAGCCACCAAAGAGGCCATTATAGCAGACATTCCCTTTAAGGGACATACCTCCTGGATCCTGGTTTGTTCCATTTTTATCGCTTCTGTTGGTCTGAATGCCAATTCCACTGCTGTAGTTATCGGAGCCATGTTAATTTCACCATTGATGGGGCCTATTCTGGGGATGGGCATGTCTTTGGCTACAAACGATATCGACACATTGCGCCGCTCCCTCAAGAACCTCGCTGTTATGGTTGTCTTAAGCGTGCTTACGGCCTTTTTGTTCTTTTACTTTTTTCCAATTCAGGATGAGTCTTCGGAACTGCTGGCACGAACAAAACCGGATATCCGCGACGTACTTATCGCATTTTTTGGCGGCCTGGCCCTGGTTATTGCCAGGGCAAAAAAAGGAACTATTGCAACAGTTATTTTCGGTGTTGCGATTGCAACCGCCCTGATGCCCCCTTTATGTACTGTGGGATTTGGATTGGCAATTGGCAATTTTGAGTATGCCGGAGGTGCATTGCTGCTTTTTGGCATCAATACTATTTTTATAGGCCTCGCTACTTTTCTGGTGCTAAAATTGCTGCGCTTTCCGATGGTGCGCTACGCTAATTCGAGGAGAAGAAGATTGATCGCCAGATTGGTGTCAGTAACCGCCCTGGCCGTAATGATACCTTCAGGGCTTATTTTTTACGATGTTTTTGAAGAATTCCGGTTCAAGAAACAGGCCAATGAATTTATTGAAGAAAATGTAGTTCCATATCAATTCTCAGGTGAAGGCCGGTTCCTTGAAGATTTTACAGACCTTGAATACAACGATGGGGATAACCCCCTGATTGAATTGGTATTTATGGGTAATGAGACCATTCCGGAAAACGTTATTGCTACCTGGACGGGGCAGAAGAATAGCTATGACAAGCTGGAAAACGCCGAACTGAAAGTGATCCAGGGTTCAAACAACGAGGCCGCAGACCAATTGAAATATGTCAATGAATTGTACGAAAGCAAAAAGGCAGAATTGCTAAATAAAGATGAACGGATCCGTCTTCTGGAGGATGAGTTGGCCAGCCTTAGCAAGATAGCAGCCAATCAAATACCTCTGAAGGATATCAGCGCCGAGGCCCTGACCAATTACGAAAACCTCGCGAGCCTTTCCTACGCCCAGACTATTATTACGGACTTTAAAAAATGGGATACGCTCCCTGTTTTTGAGGTAAAATGGAAGCAGGATTCTGACCGGAATAAGGTCTCAAACGATATGAAAAAACTACAGGAATGGTTGAGGCTTAGAACCAAAAACAATAAGATCCAATTAAAACAAGTAACAAACTAGTTACGTTCTTCCAGGTACATCTGGCGTACTTTTTTAAAGAGCTCTGAGGAATAGACGAAATTGGTAACAGCAGCATTGTCCGTTTTAAAGATCTCTTTATTACTGCCTTCCCACTCTTTGAAGCCGTCTTTTAAGAAAATGATCTTTTCTCCTATCTCCATCACGGAGTTCATATCGTGACTGTTGATTACCGTGGTGATGTTGTATTCCTTGGTGATCTCCTGGATGAGATTGTCTATAAGAATGGCTGTCTTGGGATCCAGTCCTGAGTTGGGTTCATCACAGAAGAGGTATTTGGGGTTCATTACTATGGCCCGCGCAATGGCGACACGCTTTTGCATACCTCCGGAAATCTCCGATGGGTATTTGTGGTGCGCGTCGATCAGGTTTACCCTTTTTAAAACAAAGTCTACACGATCCTGCATTTCGGACCTGGACTGTTTGGTGAACATTTCAAGCGGGAACATGACGTTTCCCTCCACGGTCATAGAATCGAACAGGGCGCTTCCCTGAAATACCATTCCCATTTCCTGGCGAAGGTCCCGCTTTTCATCTAAACTGAGTTCGGAATAGACCTGCCCTTCATAGGCTATTTTACCCTCCTCCGGAGTGAACAGACCCAACAGGCACTTGAGGAATACGGTCTTACCGGATCCACTTTGTCCTATGATGAGGTTGGTTTTGCCCTTCTCAAAACTGGTGCTGATCCCCTTGAGTACATGGGCCTCTCCAAATGATTTATGCAAGTTTTCTACTTCTATCATCAGCCCAGTAAAAGAGAGGTTAATATAAAGTTCAATATAATGATCACCACACTGGTCCAGACAAAGGAGGTTGTACTGGCCTTACCCACTTCCAGTGCCCCGCCTTTCATATAATAGCCGTGGTAAGAAGGCACTGTGGCGATAACAATGGCAAAAACCAGGGATTTAATGAAGGAGTAGCTCACGTGAAAGGGTATAAAATCCAGTTGAAGACCCTGTATGAAATCAGCACTGGAGGTATGCCCGCCAAAAACACCGGCTGCCCAGCCACCAAAAATACCAACGTACATGGCTATGGCAACTACAAAGGGATAGAGCAGCATGGCGATTATTTTAGGAAAAACCAGATAATTCAATGAATTTACACCCATAACCTCCAGGGCGTCTATTTGTTCAGTAACCCTCATAGTACCAATACTGGAGGTAATGTAAGAACCTACCTTTCCGGCCATTATGATGGAGGTAAAAGTGGGCGCGAATTCCAGGATAACGGACTGACGGGTGGCAAATCCAATAAGGTTTTTGGGAATTAAGGGGTTTGTTAGGTTCAGTGCTGTTTGAATAGCCACAACCCCACCAATAAAAATGGAGATGAAAATAATAATCCCCATAGAGCCATATACCAGTTCATCTATCTCCTTAAGGATCAAAGACTTCATAACGGACCATTTGGTGGGCTTTTTAAAGACCTCTTTGACCATTATTGCGTAACTCCCAATTGATGCGATATAATTCATGAAAAGGGTATCGACTTCAGTCCGTAAAAATAATAATATTAGCCTTCATTTGATCTTTATCTAAAATTTTAAAGCTTTATTTAATTATTTTTAGTCTCAATAATATTGGCATGATCCACAAGAGAATCACTCTGATAATTGCTGTGATATTCACAGCCTTTATGGTAAGCCCTGCCTTGCCGCAAAGAAAATCCAAAAACAAGGAACAATCCATCGAGATTAAGCCACCCTTCGCCAGGCCAAAATTGGTGGTCGGGATCGTGGTTGATCAGATGCGTTATGACTATTTGACCCGGTTCTGGAACCACTATGGCAATGGTGGGTTCAAGCGTCTGGTAGCAGAGGGTTTTAACTGTAAAAATAACCATTTTGATTACGCTCAGACCAAAACAGGTCCCGGTCATGCCTCCGTATACACGGGGACTACTCCTGCCAATCATGGGATCCTTGCCAACGATTGGTATGACAGGCAGCAGGAGAAAGAAGTCTATTGTGCTTCGGACGATAGTCGTAATACGATTGGAACGAATTCGGATGCGGGAAAAATGTCACCTCACCGTTTACAGGTGACCACCATTACTGACCAATTGAGACTGCATTATCAGCAGCGCTCCAAGGTGATCGCTATAGCCATTAAGGATCGCGGTGCCGTATTGCCGGGAGGGCATATGGCCAATGCGGCTTACTGGTTTGAAGGGGAGGACACGGGCCAATGGATCAGCAGTTCCTATTATATGAACCAACTTCCGCAATGGGTGATCAATTTCAATGCCTCGGGCAAGATCAAAGCCTATAAGCAGGCATGGAACACCTATAAGAACATCTCAGAGTATATTGAAAGTGCCCCGGACAATAGTCCGTACGAAGGCGTTTTTGAAGATGAAGCCAGCCCGGTATTTCCGCATAGCACGCCCAATCTCCTGAGCAAGGAAAGGGATTTTGAGATCCTGAAATATACCCCATTTGGGAATAGCCTGACTACGGATTTTGCCATTGAAGCTTTGCAGAACGAGCAATTGGGGACGGATCCTATAACGGATTTTCTGGCTGTCAGTTTTTCCAGCACGGATTATGTCGGCCATAAATACGGGGTGAACTCCAAAGAAGTCCAGGACACTTATATACGTCTGGACCGGGACCTGGAAAGGTTGTTGAATACGCTGGATTTGAAGGTTGGGGCAGGAGCTTACACGGTTTTTCTCACCGCGGATCACGGTGCGATACCGGCTCCCGGATTTCTGAAAGCCAGGAAATTCCCGGCCGGGTTTATGCGGGAGGAAGAAGTAAAGCTAAAACTGGAAGAATTCCTGAAGTATTCCTATGGCACGACGGATATCCTGATGAATATTTCAAATGATCAGCTGTTTCTGGACAGGCGTGTTGTACAAAACCTGGATCTGGAACTTTCGAAAGTGCAGGAGACCTTAGCGGCAGAATTGTTGTCCTATGGCCCCTATTCCCAAGTGTATACCGCCCATCAGATGAAGTCTTCTCAGTTCACGGCCGGCATACCGTATTTGCTCCAGAAGGGTTATAATCATGCGGGTTCGGGAGATGTATTGATGGTATTGAAACCGGGCTTTATCGAATACCGTGCGGCAGGTTCCACCCATGGCAGTCCACATCCGTATGACACCCATGTACCTCTGTTGTTTTTCGGTAATGGTATTAGACAGGGAAGCACCGTGGAGCGAACGGAGATCTCGGATATAGCCCCTACCATATCTGCCTTACTCGGAATCGCTTTTCCAAACGGAGCTACGGGAATGCCTGTTTCACAGGTGCTAAAATAGCTTGGCCCGTATCTTGGTCCACCGGTATTTTCGAATAAAATTACCTTCTTCTTCAGAGACTATAAAGGGAATCTTATCCTTTTGTGCACGCCAATAGCCTTGTAAATTATAAATAAATACCGCAGGCTTTTTTCGTTGCCATGCCATTTTGAGGGAAGCGATAAGACACAGCAATAACCCATATCTCATTTTGTACAATGCTGTGCCCTGTAACCTGGCTGTATTGCTACTGTAGGAGCCGCCGGTGGGTCGCAGGTGTTTAACCGTTAAGCTGTGATCAGTAAGAACGGAATAACCGTGGTATTGCACCAAAAGCTCATCCAGGGTGTCCCACCCTATGGAAGCCCTGAGACCGCCAATTTTCTTGAAACACTCTGCCGAATACATCTTAATCGGTCCGCGAACATGAGATTTATTGGAGATCGCCTCATATACCCACTTACCATTCCTTTCGATGAACAGTAGCCCTGAACACAAACCAAGTTGGTTATCTGAATGGAAGTGGTTTAATATCTTTTCAAAGTAATCGCCCGGAAGTACAATATCGGCGTCAAATTTTCCAATAAACCGGAATTTGTTTTTAGAGTGCGACAATCCCTTATTAAAGGCATCCACCACCTTTTTTCCTGGAATATGAAGTTCTGAAGAGTGGTTTTGAACAAGATGTATCCAATGGTGTTTTTCACTAAAGCCCTTGGCGATCTCAAAAGTGCCGTCCGTAGAATTGTCGTCTACTATAATGAGTTCAGTGGGTTGTTGAGTTTGGGAAACGAAGGAATTTAGACACAAGCTGAGGTTTTCCTCTTCATTGTGGGTAGGAATAATTATGGTTGTACTTGATTTGTCAGACATTATCGCTCTTTTGGCCCTTGAATGCTCAGGGCTATCGGCATGCTTTGGTAGCAGTATAGCTGAGACTTGCAGAAATTTCCCAGCTAATTTAAACAATCAGCTTATAATACGGTCTTCTATACCAAAATATGTGGTTGGAGAAAAGGCAGCGATGGATTTATGATCAGTGAACTGCTACACCTGGATCTTGCATCAGCATCTGTACACAAAGGCATTGATATTCATTCCGGCACCCACACTTGCAAAGATCACTACATCGCCTTCCCGTACACTCTGACCCTCAATTTCTCCTCGTCTCACCATATCGAACAAGGTGGGGATAGTGGCTACAGAACTATTTCCATGTTTTTGGATATTCATAGGCATGATCCCCTCAGGCACATTCATCCCGAACAATCGATAAAAGCGCTTAACAATTGCGTCGTCCATTTTTTCATTTGCCTGGTGCAAAAAGATCTTCTTTACCTCAGAGATATCTACCCCGCTGTCCTCCAGACATTCTTTCATAGCTTTGGGAACCTGGGTGACTGCAAATTCATAGATCTTACGTCCATTCATTTTGATGAAACGGGTGTCCTCGCTGGTATCTGTTTTGAAGGAATTTCCGAATCGAAGCAAATAAGCTTCTCCATTGGCGTAAGTGGCCGAAGTATGTGCTATGATCCCTCCTGTTTCTGATGAGGCGGAAATTACAGCGGCTCCCGCACCGTCCGCGAAGATCATGGAATCCCGGTCATACTTGTCCACTACCCGGGAAAGTGTATCAGCACCCACTACCAAACAGTGCTTTGCCATTCCGCTTTGGATAAACGCATGTGCCTGGATAACTCCCTCTACCCAGCCTGGACAGCCGAACAGCATGTCGTATGCCACGCATTTTACATTCTTTATTTTCAGCAGGTGCTTAACCCTTGTAGCCAGAGTTGGCAGCGTATCCCCCTGAAGTTCCCCGAAATTGACGTCGCCGAAATTATGTGCAAATATGATATAGTCCAGGTCTTCGCGGTCAATACCCGCATCTTCCAAGGCTTTTTCGGCCGCCAGATGACCTATATCCGAGGTATTCAGTTCTTTACTGGCATAACGCCTTTCCTGAATACCGGTAATGTCGCTGAACTTCTGGATAATATCACTGGTCGGGTTGTCAAAAGGCCTTCCCCCGGAATCCACAAAGTGCGCGGATTCAAAGTCTTCATTGGGCTTTCTTTCGGACGGGATGTAGCATCCTGTTCCTGTGATTGCTGTCTTCATCGTAGCCTGCTTTTGGTTCGGTAATAGCAAGTTAGCCAAAAGCTAAAAAAATATTATGCATGCATAATATTAATTACGATGCCCAAAAGTTCTAATTGTAAAGAATACCGTACAAAATCGCTTCGTGCGCATTCGAAAACCCTAATGAATTAAGCTCTTAAGCCAATTATAGCTTAGGTTTCCGCATAGGCTTCTATGGGCGCGCAGGTGCAGATCAAATTACGATCCCCATAGGCATCGTCCACCCGTCTGACGCTGGGCCAGAATTTGTTTTCCGAAACATAGGGAAGTGGAAAGGCGGCTTGTTGCCTGCTATAGGAGAACGGCCATTGATCGTTAGTCACCATCTCCAGGGTGTGAGGCGCGTTCTTAAGGATATTATCGGATTCCTGTTCTGCAGAGATGTTGTCAATTTCCTCCCATATAGAAAGCATGGCATTGCAGAATCGGTCCAGTTCCTCCAGGCTCTCGCTTTCTGTTGGTTCTATCATCAGGGTGCCGGCTACCGGGAATGAAACGGTCGGGGCGTGAAAGCCGTAATCCATAAGGCGCTTTGCAATATCCGTGATCTCGATACCTTTTTGCTTGAAGGGTCGGCAATCAATGATCATTTCATGTGCCGCCCGTCCCTGTTCTCCGGAATACAATACATTGTATTTACCGTTAAGACGTTCCTTAATGTAATTCGCATTGAGAATAGCTATTTGGGTGGACATGGTAAGTCCCCATTCGCCAAGCATTTTGATGTATCCGTAAGAGATCAGGCAAACCAGGGCACTCCCCCAGGGAGCTGCTGATATGGCCGGTATGGCTTGCTCTCCACCGGTCTTTATGAGGGGATTTCCAGGTAAAAATGGCAATAATTGCTCTGCAACGCAGATAGGACCCACTCCCGGGCCTCCCCCGCCGTGTGGAATTGCAAAGGTTTTGTGCAGATTCAGATGGCATACATCGGCCCCAATGGTTGCCGGATTAGTTAGCCCCACCTGGGCATTCATATTTGCCCCATCCATATAGACCTGCCCGCCATTGTCGTGGATCAATTTGGTGATATAGCGTATGGAAGACTCAAAAACCCCGTGGGTTGAAGGGTAGGTTATCATAAGTGCCGCAAGGTTGGCAGAATGAAGTTGTACTTTTTCTTCAAGATCCGCGACGTCTATATTTCCTTTGTCATCTGTCTTGGTCACCACTACTTTCATACCGGCCATTACGGCTGAAGCCGGATTGGTACCGTGCGCTGATGCAGGAATGATACAGATGTTCCTTTGGCTTTCACCTCTGGATTCGTGATAGGCCCGGATCATCATCAAGCCTGCATACTCTCCCTGGGCACCTGAATTAGGTTGAAGGGAGGTGCCGGCAAAACCGGTAATTGTCGTGAGGTCCTTTTCAAGCTCTTTTAAGACGTATTGATAGCCCTGAGCCTGTTCTACCGGGGCGAAAGGATGGATATTGCTCCATTGGGGAGAACTCAGAGAAAGCATTTCCGAAGCCGCGTTGAGTTTCATGGTGCAGGATCCCAGGGAGATCATGGAGTGATTTAGCGCTAAATCCTTTCGTTCCAGGTTCTTAAGGTACCTCATCAGCTCGGTCTCTGAATGATAAGTGTTGAAAACTTCATTTTGCATGAAGGCAGAAGTTCTACTGAGTTCATAGGGTATAACCTCTTCTGTTCCTCCTGAAAATGATGGATCTTCCTTATAACCGGCAAGTTCTGCAAAACAGCTGACCAATTCCCTGGCATCAGTTTCGGAAGTGGCTTCGTTCAAAGAGATAGAGACGCTTGTCTCATCGATATAATTTAGGTTGATCTCTCTTTTCTCCGCTATTTTACGCAGGGCTACAGCATCTACCTCCTCAAAGAGCAGGGTATCAAAGAACACCGGGTTTGATTGCTGGAAACCTAAAGATTCCAAGGTGCCGGAAAGTTTCCTCGCCAGGTCGTGCACCTTATTCGCTATATATTTCAATCCCTTGGGTCCGTGATACACGGCGTAAGCTCCGGCCATTACTGCGAGAAGTACCTGGGCTGTACATATGTTACTTGTAGCCTTATCTCTTTTGATATGCTGTTCCCTGGTCTGCAGGGCCATTCGCAATGCAGGTTTACCATCACTGTCTTTAGTGAGCCCGATGATCCTTCCGGGAATATTTCTTTTATAAGCCTCCCTGGTTGCAAAAAAGGCCGCGTGTGGTCCACCATAACCCAATGGGATCCCAAACCTTTGGGTAGTCCCGACAACTACATCCGCTCCCATTTCCCCTGGTGGGGTAAGCATAGTAAGGCTCAATATGTCGGCGGCGACGGCAACTTTTATTTCCTGCCGTGCTGCTTCCGCTATGAACCCGGCATAATTGGATACCTTGCCGTGTTTTCCCGGATACTGAAGCAGGGCCCCGAAGAATTCCGTACCGAATTCAAATTTTTCGTGATCTCCGATTACCAGTTCTATTCCCAGCGGTCTGGATCTTGTCTGTAGCAGGGCTAGCGTCTGAGGAAGGATTTCGGCGGAAACGAAGAATTTCAAAACCTCCTCTTTCTTTTGGGCCCTGCTCCGAAGGTCGAATAACATGGTCATCGCCTCCGCGGCAGCCGTGCTTTCGTCCAGGAGGGAGGCATTGGCCAGCTCCATTCCAGTGAGGTCGCAGACCATGGTCTGAAAGTTTAGGAGCGCCTCAAGGCGTCCCTGTGAGATCTCCGCCTGGTATGGTGTATAGGCCGTATACCAACCCGGGTTTTCGAGAATATTTCTTTGTATAACCGGTGGAGTAAGGCTTTCGTGATAGCCAAGGCCTATATAGCTCTTGAAGACCTTATTTTTTTCGGACAGTTTATGAAGGTGTTGCAAAAACTCATATTCGCTCATAGCCTGGTTTAAGCCAAGTGGCCTCTGGAGCCTGATATCGTCCGGAATGGTTTCGTAGATCAGTTGTTCGAGGTTCTCAACTCCCACAGTTTCAAGCATCTGCGGTAGGTTTTCTTCGCGTATGCCTATATGGCGCAATGCAAACACGTCTGTCTTCATGATGCGAGCAATTTTATTTAATCATTTAACTAACAAAATTACTGCTAATTCTTCAAAAAATGGAGTTTTTATGCATACATGGCAACTAAAGTTTTTAACCAAATCCAGGGCTTATGAACAGTTTGGCTACTTTTGCTTTATGAAGATACTGTGGCGCGTGTTGGATTTTTATCTCGATGCCAGCATTCATGTGGCGCTGGCCGTTTTCTGCCTTATCTATTGCACCGCATTTTTCCTGCAGATCCGGGTCGATGAGCATCTGGCTCTTTATGTACTTACCGGGACGATTGCGAGCTATAATTTCATCAAATACGGGGTAGAAGCAGAGAAGTATATTCTGGTGGCTAATCGTTATCACAAGAACATCCAGTTCTTTAGCTTTATTGCTCTTGGTTTTGCGGCCTATCATGCCTGGTTTTTGAATCTAAAGACCTGGATAGGCATTGGTGTCCTGATTGTGCTGACCGGGCTTTATGCGCTACCTCTTTTACCGCAGGGACAAAAACTCAGGAGTTTAGGACTTTTAAAAATCATTCTGGTAGCCTTGATCTGGTCGGGGACTACTGTTTTCCTACCCGTGTTGTCAATTGATCATCCCATAGATTGGGATACGGCAGTTGAGGGAGTTCAAAGGTTTTTGTTGGTGCTCGTGTTACTGGTGCCTTTTGAAGTGAGAGACCTCAAATACGATCAACCTGAACTAAGGACACTTCCGCAAAGACTTGGATTATCCGGAAGCAGGGTATTCGGCATAGGAGTATCGGTAGTTTTTTTCTTTTTGACTTTCCTAAAGGACGATCTCCACGCCCTGGAACTTATAGCCAAGGCATTCCTTTTCCTGATCCTGGCTCTGATGTTGGTAGTAACCAGGCGCGACCAATCCAGGTATTTCGCTTCTTTATGGGTAGAAGCTATACCTATACTCTGGTTAGGGATTATCTGGTTGCTGTGGAAGTTTTCCTAAAGCCTTTCTTCCAGGCGTTTTTTCATCTGCGCCTTTTCATTTTCCGAAAGCGCTTGTAGATTCGCCCTTTGGCAAAGGGTTGTAAGTTGTGTGTTTTTCTTTGTAAATGCAGAACAGGTCTTGCACATAAACAGGTGGAACCGCAATTTTAAGCGTTCCCAAAAGGTTGCCTCTTTATACTGTGTTTTATTACAAATTATTGCTGCTTCGTCGCAAGAAATCATATTTTGAACCAATTTTCATTAAGACATCCCATCAGGGCTGTCCGTGCTCTATGCACCATTACCCACAGATTAGACGGATTAATTCCAAGTTCTTTACAAATATCTTCAGTACTTATTCCCTGAACAGTTTTCATGGTAAAAACCAGAGACTGTTTTTTTGGCAATTTAGCAATACAGGATTGAATGGCCATGCCTAATTCCTCATTTTCCACGGCGTCATTTTCCTGCAGGCTAAAGGGGTCTGCCACTTGTTCTTCCAGCCAATCTCCTTCGGATTCACTTGAGGAGCTATAACCGATCCTTACCTCTGCCTTGCCTTTTTTGGAATTTATTTTTCTGTAATAATCAATGATCTTACGCTTCAATATGGCTATAAGCCAGGTACGCTCCGCGGCGGAGCCTTTATAGTTCTTTGCGGATTTGAGTCCGGCCAAAAAAGTCTCCTGAACCAGGTCTTTGGCAATTTCCGAATCGCTAACCCTGGTCACTGCATAGTTGAAGAGGTAGTCCGCATAAACGTCCACCCAGGTATCGGGCTGTAATTGATGTGCCGTCATGCTATTTTTTGTTGCTATCAAAAGTAAATGAATTTAGTGAATATATTTAATTTTACACGAAACAGCGTTCCAATGAAAACACAGTATCTATGGGTAATTTTGGTGTTAATTCATCTGAACTGCACACAAATAAAATCAAAACCTATCACAGAATTTTCACAAAAAGATATTAAAAGTGGCCTGCTTGTAGACGTTCGCACTCCGGAGGAGTTTGCCAATGGGCATTTGGAGAACGCACGGAATGTCAATTGGTTAGCTGATGGATTTCAATCGTATTTCGACAGCATACCTAAAGACCGGACCATCTTTCTCTACTGCAAAAAAGGTGGAAGAAGCTCCAAGGCCGCGGCGGTTTTGGATTCACTCGGTTTTGAGGTTGTAGATCTTATTGGCGGGTACGATGCGTTTATAAAAAATCAAATAAATTAGCCGAATTGTTCTAAAATGCATTTTTTATGAAGTTACTATGGAGTAAAACCGCACTCTTTATTTTCGTCATTTTTGCACTTTCTGCCTGTAAGGATCCAGGTAGCAAAGAGGTAACCCTTACCTCCGGACTTCGCTATGAGGTGTTGAAAGAAGGCTCAGGTAAAGCAGCTCAGATCGGTGATGAGGTCATTATTAAGGAAAAGCTGGAATATATGGATGGAACCCTGCTTTATTCAACCGAAAACCGTGGAGTAAACCTTCCCAAGTTTACTTTGGGACAAAAACATGTTATCGACGGGGTGGATCAGGGAGTACAGGGTATGCGGGTAGGTGAAGTACGTAAACTGGTCGTTCCGCCTGAGCTTAGCAAAAGGGAAACATACCCAAAATTTCTCTCAGCGGATTCTACTCTGGTGTATACCATTGAATTAATTACGATAATGTAATAAGGCAAGGCGTTGCAGTTTGCGACCTATTTCCTCCCATTACAGAACTAATCTCAGGCAATTGGGCAGTCTTAAGCCGTTTTGCCCAGTAATCCGGCACGCTCCAGCAAGGCCTCAATTTTTGGTTCACTACCCCTGAATCTTTTGTATAATACCATTGGTGGTTCGGTTCCACCTCTGGAAAGAACCTGTTCCTTGAATTTATCGGCCACTTCCCGGCTAAATATGCCTTTTTCCTTGAAGTAGGCAAAAGCGTCCGCGTCCAATACCTCTGCCCATTTGTAGCTGTAATAACCTGAAGAATAACCGCCTTGGAAAATATGTGAGAAAGCCGTGCTCATACAGGTCTCCGGGCTGTCCGGATACAGTTGGGTACCTGAAAAAGCTTGCAGTTCGTGCGCCTTTACATCAGCAATTGAGGTAGGATCTACCGCATGCCAGGCCATGTCCAGCAGTCCAAAGCTCAATTGTCTGAGCGTGGCCATACCTTCCTGAAAGTTTGCTGTTGCCCGGATCTTTTCTACCAATTCCATAGGAATTACCTCATCCGTTTCAAAATGTCTGGCAAATAATTCCAAAGCCTCTTTCTCGTAACACCAATTTTCCATAACCTGACTGGGTAATTCTACAAAATCCCAATAAACCGAAGTGCCCGAAAGACTTGGATAGGTGGTATTGGCAAGCATACCGTGTAAGGCGTGACCAAATTCGTGGAATAAGGTAGTTACCTCGTTAAAGGTCAGTAAGGAAGGTTTGCTTTTGGTTGGTTTTGTGAAATTGCAGACGTTGGAAATGTGTGGCCTTACGTTTTCTCCACTGCTTCTGTATTGCGGTTTATATGAGGTCATCCAGGCGCCTCCTCGCTTACCCGGCCTGGGATGAAAATCCGCGTAGAACAGGGAAATGAAAGAACCCGTTTCATCAAATACCTTGTAAGTCTTAACTTCTTCGTGATACCTTTCAATATCGAAAACCTCTTCGAATTTCAACCCAAAAAGCTTCTCCGCTACCTGGAATACTCCGGAAATTACATTTTCAAGCTTAAAATAGGGCTTTAACTTTTCATCGTCCAGACTGAAAAGCCGTTGTTTTAGTTTTTCCGAATAAAAGGCGCCATCCCATTTTTGAAGACCTTCCAGACCGTCTTCAGTTTTTGCAAATTTTTCGAGTTCCTCGAACTCCCTTAGCGCCGCGGGCTTAGCCTTTTCCAATAGTTCGTTGAGAAAATCATATACCTTTTCCGGGCTTTCGGCCATGCGCTCTTCCAGAATGAAATGCGCGTGGGTATCGTATCCTAACAACCTGGCCCTTTGATAACGCAGGCTGGTGATCCTGAGAATATTTTTGCGATTGTCCAGTTCATCTCCATGAAATCCTTTACTTCCGAAGGCTATGCTAAGTTTTTTCCTCAATTCCCGATTGGTCGCGTATTTCATGAAGGGAATATAGCTGGGATAATCCAGGGTAATGATCCATCCCTCCATATCTTTACTTTTGGCGAGTTGAGCCGCAGCCTCCCTGGCACCATCAGGCAAACCATCCAGGTCTTCTTCATTGGTCAGCTGCATTTGGAACTTATTGGTTTCTGCCAGCACATTCTCGCCAAATTTTAGCTTTAGTTTAGCCAGCTCCGCGTCGATTTCCCTTAGCTCCTTCTTTTTTTCTTCAGGGAGATTTGCCCCGTTCCGGCTGAAATTCTTGTATTTTTTGTCCAGCAGGGTCTGCTGTTCCGCGCTCAACTGATCGGATTCCCGATGCTCATAAACTGCCTTTATCCTTTGGAACAAGCCTTCATTTAAGGTAATATCATTGCTGAATTCCGTAAGCATGGGAGAAACCTCCTGGGCTATTTTTTGGATCTCCTCATTGGTTTCTGCCGCGTTCAGGTTAAAGAAGACACTGGAGATCCGGTCCAGGTGCTGCCCTGCAAAGTCCAGGGCCTCAACGGTGTTACTAAAGGAAGGGGGCTCCGGATTTGCCGTTATGGCATCAATTTCTGCCCTGGCTTCGGCAATTGCCTGTTCAAAGGCAGGTTTGAAATGTTCTGTTTGGATGGCAGAGAACGGGGCCGTATCAAAAGGTTTTAAAAGTGGATTCATGCTTGAATAAGTTGAAGTTAAGGAAAAGATCAAATCTGCTTATGTCCGGAGGCTTCTACTGCTTTTTACCACTGACTTCTTCGGCTCCCTTGATGACTTTTTCTTTGAGTCCTTCCTTGTATTGAATAATGCGGTTTCTGACCGTGAGATCGTTACTTCCGATGATCTGGGCAGCAAGTATACCGGCATTTTTGGCGCCATTGAGCGCTACTGTGGCCACAGGAACGCCTCCGGGCATCTGAAGTATGGAAAGTATGGAATCCCAGCCATCGATAGAATTACTGCTTTTTACGGGTACACCGATCACGGGAAGTGGTGATAAGGAAGCGAGCATCCCAGGCAGGTGTGCCGCGCCTCCAGCTCCGGCAATGATCACCTCATATCCTTCATCGTGAGCTGTCTTGCCAAAACTAAACAGCTTGTCCGGTGTTCTGTGGGCAGAAACTATATCAACATCCACCTCAATATTAAAACTCCTGAGAATATCAACAGCCTCCTGCATGACCGGAAGGTCACTGGTGCTTCCCATAACCACAGCTACTTTACCCATAATTTGATTATTTGCTGATTACTCTGACCGTCTTCTTAACTTTCTCCGCCGTACTTCGGGCTCTTTCCATATTGGTATCTACAATGGTAACATGCCCCATTTTTCGGAACGGTCTCGTTTGCTTTTTGCCATAAACATGGGGCGTTACTCCGTCTATTTCAAGGATCTCCTCCATATTTTCGTAGTGCACATCGCCACGAAATCCTTCGGCGCCCACCAAATTTACCATAATTCCGGAAAGTTTGCTCTCCGGATTCCCCAGGGGTAGGCCCAGAATAGCCCGAATATGCTGTTCAAACTGGTCTGTATAACTGGCTTCAATGCTATAGTGCCCGCTATTATGTGGTCTGGGGGCCACTTCGTTTACCAGAATGTCGTCTTCCTGGGTCTGAAATAATTCTACCGCCAGCAGTCCTACATGTCCCAGGCCTTTTGAGACTTTTAGTGCTACTTCCACAGCCTTTTTGGCTACCTCCGGATCAATCCTTGCCGGGCAGATCACGTATTCTACCTGGTTGGCTTCCGGGTGGAACTCCATTTCTACAACCGGATAGTTAACTACCTGGCCGGTTGAATTACGCGCCACGATCACTGCCAGCTCATTTTTAAAGGGTATCAACTCCTCCGCTATACACTCCACATTAGGCAAACCTTTAAGATCTTCCAGCGAGCGTACCACTTTTACGCCCTGACCATCGTAGCCGAATTGAGCACTTTTCCACACAAAGGGAAACTGTAATCCTCCGTTGCTGAGACTGTCCTCAATCTGGCTTGTATAGGCAAAACGCGAAAAGGGAGCTGTAGGGATGTCATGGTCCGTATAAAAGAGTTTCTGAGTAGCTTTATTTTGAATGGTCCGCAGTGTACTGGAAGGGGGGTATACTTTAACGCCCTCCTGCTCCAGTTTTTCAAGGGCATCTACTGAAACATTCTCGATCTCAATGGTTAGTAAGTCCAGATCTTTACCGAAATCGTAAACTGTTTCTGCATCCATCAGATCCCCAACCCTGAAATCATTGCATGACATCCGGCAGGGAGCATCTTCCGAAGGATCCATTACACGGGTATAAATGTCCCATTTGCGGGTTACGTAAAGCATCATTTTTCCCAGTTGGCCCCCGCCAAGGATCCCCAGTTTAAATTCAGAAGAAAAGTAAGTCATTTGATCGCATTACGGCCTTCATGAAGCCAGACAGAGCACAAAAATACACCGAAATATCAGAATCCGATAAGACAGGCATAAAAAAGAGAAATCAAAGTGTTATCTTCGCAGTTCCAGAAAAAATTAACTATTGATTAAGCTGCACGACAAACAGTTTGTTCCCTTCCTTAGCGAGGAGCAGATCCTTGAAGCGGTTAAGAAGATTGCAGAGGAGGTAGCCAAAGATTATAAGGATCAGGTGCCAATTTTTGTTGGGGTTTTGAATGGTGCCTTCATGTTTGCTTCAGACTTTCTGAAGTACTATCCTCACCCCTGTGAAGTATCTTTTGTAAAACTGAGCTCTTATCGCGGTCTGACCTCTACCGGAATCGTGGAAACCTTGCTTGACGTTCCTAAGAGCATTGAGGGCAGGAGCGTTATTATTCTGGAGGATATCATAGATACCGGGCGAACACTAAGGGCCCTGGTACATCTTTTTTCCAATACCAATGTAAAGGACTTCAAAATTGCCAGCCTGTTTTTCAAATCTGAGCTCTATAATGGCGAGTACAGCATTGATTATTTCGGTATGGAGATCCCCGATAAATTTATTGTGGGTTATGGTCTGGATTATCGTGAACTGGGAAGGAATTTAAGACAAGTATACCAACTAAATCAGAACCAAATGATAAATCTTGTGCTATTCGGAAAGCCAGGTGCCGGCAAGGGTACTCAGGCCAATTTTCTGAAGGAGACATATAATCTAAAACACATATCCACCGGGGACGTTTTTAGGTACAATATTAAGAACGGAACGGAACTCGGAAAGCTGGCCCAGTCTTATATGGACAAGGGAGACCTTGTGCCGGACGAGGTGACCATTAAAATGTTGCAGGACGAGGTTGATAACAATCCGGAGGCCAGTGGCTTTATATTTGATGGCTTCCCCAGGACCACAGCGCAGGCTGAAGCCCTGGATAACTTCCTGGAGTCCAAGAATATGCAGATAGATGCGACCATCGCACTGGAAGCAGACGAGGAAGTGCTGATCCAAAGATTGCTCGATCGCGGCAAGGAAAGTGGCAGGCCGGACGATCAGGACGAGGAAAAGATCCGTAACCGTTTCGAAGAATACAATCAAAAAACCGCACCGCTTAAGGCCTATTACGAGAAACAGGGTAAATTTCAAAGCGTGGACGGTATAGGGGAAATTACAGAGATCACCCAAAGGTTACAGAAAGTGATCGATGCACTTCAGGTGGCCTGATCCACTTTCCTGAGCATCATTAAATTTTACCGTTAAGATGAGTTTTAACCTCCAGCCTGTCCTAGTGGATGACCGTATACTTTTGGCCCCGCTGCAGGCAGGGGACCTGGAAGCTTTATACCAGGTTGCCTCAGATCCGCTGATTTGGGAACAACACCAGGAGCCCGAACGCTATCAAAGGCATCGGTTTGGAAACTATTTTGCAGAAGCCATCGCTTCCGGAGCAGCACTTAAGATCGTATTGAAGGCCAACGGCGAGCTCATAGGGTGCTCGCGCTACAAGATTATTGACGAAGATGAAGGTGTCATAGAGATTGGATGGTCTTTTTTGGCTTGCGAGTACTGGGGTGGAGATTACAACCGTGCAGTAAAGAAACTGATGATCAATTACGCCCTTACCCATTTTGACAAGGTGATCTTTTACGTGAACAAGTACAACCAAAGATCACGAAAGGCTGTGGAGAAGATCGGGGGTAAATTCATATCACCCGGGGCCACCAGCTGGGCTTTGGAGGAAGAGTCAAACGGTGTGACCTATCTGATCAATTCAAAACTTTCGTAGATAAAAAGGGCTAAGGCAGCAAATTCCTGAGATATGACAGAAGGCAATTTTGTGGATTACGTTAAAGTTCACCTGGCTTCCGGAAACGGAGGCAAGGGCTCTGTACATCTGCACCGGGAGAAGTACGTAGCTAAAGGCGGCCCTGATGGCGGAGACGGGGGTCGAGGAGGACATATTATCTTAAGAGGGAACAAGAACCTCTGGACCCTGTTTAGTTTTAAATTTAAAAAGCATTTCAAAGCGGGCCACGGCGAACACGGGAGTAAGAACAGAAGCACAGGAGCAGATGGAAAGGACGAGATTATTGAGGTGCCTTTGGGAACGGTGGTACGGGATAGCCAGACTAACGAGGTGCTTTTTGAGATTACAGAGCATGGTCAGGAAAAGATCGTATTGGACGGGGGTAAAGGAGGCCGGGGTAACTGGCACTTTAAAAGTCCTACCAATCAAACTCCCCGATATGCACAACCCGGGATCCCTGGTAAGGAGATGCAGATAACACTGGAGCTCAAAGTCCTGGCTGATGTTGGCCTTGTAGGATTTCCTAATGCCGGCAAGTCTACCCTGCTTTCTGTACTGACTTCAGCCAAGCCCAAGATCGCCGATTACGAGTTCACCACTCTAAAACCGAATCTGGGTATAGTACAGTACAGGGATTTCAGGAGTTTTGTGATGGCAGATATCCCGGGTATCATAGAAGGTGCGGCGGAAGGCAAAGGATTAGGGCATTATTTTCTACGCCATATTGAGCGGAATTCCAGTTTGCTTTTCCTGATACCGGCCGATAGTAAAGACATCAGTAAAGAGTACGATATACTGCTTAACGAGCTTAGAAAGTACAATCCTGAACTTCTGGACAAACAGCGCCTGGTTGCTATTTCCAAAAGCGATATGCTGGATGATGAGCTTATGGAGGAAATGCGCAAGGAGTTGGATAAGGATTTACAGACCCCTTATCTATTCATTTCTTCAGTGGCCCAAATGGGTTTGTCAGAGCTCAAGGATAAGCTTTGGGCGATGTTGAACGAATAAATGCGGATTACTTCTGATCTCCCTTCTTTTTTCCTTATTTTTATAGGAATCTTTTAGTTTGTAATGAGATATTTAACAGTTGGTTTTCTCTTGATATTTTGCCTTTCGTGTACAGCCGTAAGGGTGAATTATGACTATGACAAGAAGACGGATTTCACCAACTATACCACTTACAACTATTATCCACAGATGGACACCGGATTGAGCCAACTGGATGCCAAAAGGCTGTTAAAAGCCGTTGATTCCACCATGCAAATGAAAGGAATACTGTTTTCAGAAGAGCCGGATTTCTTTATAAACATCCAAAGCAGGGCCTTTCGAACCCCTCAAAACAGCAGTGTTGGAGTAGGGGTTGGAGGGACTGGAAGAAATGTTGGCGGCGGGGTTTCCATAGGTCTGCCTGTAGGACGCCCTAATATGGAACTGGAAATTGTCTTTGATCTGGTAGACAGCCAGAAAGATGAGCTTTTTTGGCAGGCGGTGAGCGAAAGCGCTTTCCGGGAAAATGCATCTCCATCCGTAAAAGAACAAAATTTACGGAATCTGGTTGCCAAGGTCTTTGCCAAATACCCTCCGAAAACCAAATAACTCATAACCGCCTTCCGAATCGGACAATAAAGCTAGTTCTCAACAGGCCTTTAAAATGATTTGCCGTTCAATAACACAATTTTACCGTTTGACATATTTTTGAAGCACAAACCCAAGTATCCACATATATTTATCCGGAAAAAGGCGACCAATTTGTGACAAATCCCATTTGGAGTCGTCTTATTTCTCGAGGAAGAGTTTCCTATTATCAACTATATATTTAGAATATCTATGATTAAATTAAACACTACTACATCAAAAATTATGGCAACATTCCTGTTTTTCGTGGGGATGTACAGCTATGGCCAGGACGTTCAGGGATCCTGGAAAGGCAATCTTTCTGTTCAGGGAACAGAAATGCCCCTGATCTTTAATGTTTCCATGGAAGATGGAACCTACTCATCAACCATGGATAGCCCCTCGCAAGGAGCTACTGATATTCCAATGGACGAGACCACTTTTGCGAATGACGAACTTACTATTGTTTTCAAGCAAGCGGGCATTAAATACGTTGGAAACCTGGATGGGTCTACCCTTAACGGTACATTTTATCAGGCAGGAATGGAATTTCCACTGGTGCTCGAAAAAACAGAGAAAACCATTCCGGGAAACCCGGAATTACCCAGTTCAGATGAAGAACTGGACGCACTTACAAAGCTGGATCAGGGAGACTACCGATATACGGTAGAAGACTATTTTGCCAAGCCTAAAGCTTCCACTTTCCGATTTTCACCGGATGGGAAATACATGTCTTACCGGGAAAAGGATGAGAACGGAAAACGCCATATTTATGTAAAAGACGTGGCTTCCGGTGTAGCCAAAAGGGTTATTGAAGAAAAGGAGGAGCTCGTAAGAGGTTACGGATGGATCAACAATGAGCGCCTGGTCTATATTATGGACAGAGGTGGAGATGAAAATTATCATGTATACGCGGTGAATCTGGACGGATCAAACCAAAAAGACCTTACTCCTTTTGACGGCATCCGAGCTCAATTCAGTGATTTGCTTAAGGATGATAAAGATCACATCATCGTACTGATGAACAAAAACAATCCGCAAGTATTTGAACCCTATAAGATCAATGTGGTCAACGGTGAAATGGAACAACTCTATGCGAATGACGACCCGGCAAACCCTATAGCAGGGTATGATTTTGACAAGGATGGTAAGCTGAAATCCTTCACCAGGATCCGTGATGGGGTAGAGCAGGATATCTATTACGCCAAGGAGCCCGGTAAGTTTGAGCTTCTTAAAAGCCTGAATTGGAAGGACTCCTTTGGAATTCTTCAATTCAACTACGCTACTGAAAATCCACATGATGCCTATATGGTCTCTAACCTTGAAAATGACAAGGCCGAAATTGTATTGTACGATCTGAAGGAAGACAAGATCATAGAAAAGGTATTTTCCAATGATCAGTACGATGTGTCTAACCTTGGGATTTCACGAAACAGGGATTGGGAGTTGGATTACTTCAGCTATGAAGGAGAAAGAAACGTGATCGTTCCGGTAAGCGAATACTTTACAAAGCTACACAACAAGATCACTGCCAAGTTTGAAGGTAAGCAGTACTCTATTCCCGATGCTACAGACGACGAGAGCAAGTACCTGATCTTTGTACAGAGTGATCGGCTATACGGAGTTTACTATTCCTATGATGCGGAGAAAGACGAGTTCACGGAACTATACAACCTGATGCCTCAGTTAAAAGAGGAGGATATGGCTGAAATGAGGCCCATAAGTTTCAAAAGCAGGGATGGATTGACTATTCACGGTTATATTACCCTTCCAAAGGCAGCCCTTCAGGGCCAAAAAGTACCTGTTGTCGTGAATCCACATGGTGGACCACAGGGGATAAGGGATTCCTGGGGTTTCAATCCGGAAGCTCAGCTTTTTGCAAGCCGGGGTTATGCAACTTTACAGGTTAATTTCAGGATCTCCGGAGGATACGGAAGAGAATTTCTGGAAACCGGATTCAAGCAGATCGGAAGAAAGGCCATGGACGATGTGGAAGACGGACTGCAATACGTGATAGACCAGGGTTGGGTAGATAAGGATAAGGCCGCGATTTACGGTGGAAGCCATGGTGGTTACGCTGTACTGAGAGGACTTACCAAAACCCCGGACCTTTATGCCTGCGGTGTGGACTATGTAGGAGTATCTAACCTCTTTACCTTCATGAAAACCATTCCGCCTTACTGGAAGCCATATTTGAAGATCATTAAAGAGATCTGGTATGATGAAGATGTTCCGGAAGAAAAGGCTATTATGGAAGAAGTATCTCCGGTATATCAGATAGACCGTATTAAAAAGCCGCTTTTTGTGGTTCAGGGTGCCAATGACCCCAGGGTGAATATTGACGAGTCTGACCAGATCGTGAGTGCGCTGAGAGCCAAGGGATTTGATGTGCCCTATATGGTGAAATACGACGAAGGTCACGGTTTTGGCAAAGAAGAAAACTCCATCCATCTTTATAAGGCTATGATGGGCTTTTACGCCAAGCACCTGGGCCAGCAGGAGATCACAACACCTTTAAGAGACTAATTAAATAATTCATACACAGTTTGAGTTGGGAGCCGAGAGGCTCCCTTTTTTTGTTTGAAATCTAAGATCAGGTTGAAGTACAGGAATAAGTACAAGTATAAGTACAAGTATAAGTACAAGTTTAAGTTTAAAGGTTTTAGGTGTTGAGTAAGCAAAACTGTTTACTCCCGATAGCTATCGGGACTGTCCGCCAACCTAATTATGTCTCGACTGCCCGTCCGAATGCCTTGGCCCCATCCGTACCGGAGCGGGCGGGCGGGCGGACGCTCGACCTGACATAGCGAAAAACCAACCGCCACCTACATCATTCTCAGTTGCTTTAGCGAAGGAGGACTGCCAACTGCGAACTGCCCGCTGCCCACTGAAACCGGGGGCCTAAACCCCGCCCCAATCTTAAATTAATCCCGGACACTGCAATGTAAAAGCAGAAAAGGTGATTTGTTGATTTGATGGTTTGTCAATTTGAATATTTGAAAATGTGAAAATGAGGAAATGTGAAAATGTAAAACTGTGAAACCGCCTCCTATCTGTTGATTTCATCCTCCGTAGCTTTAGTGAAGGAGGACTGCCAACTGCCAACTGCCCACTGAAACCAGGGTTCTAAACCCCGCCCTAATCTTAAATTGACCTCGGACACTGCAATGTAAAAGCAGAAAAGGTGATTTGATGGTTTGTCAATTTGAATATTTGAAAATGTGAAAATGTGAAAATGTGAAAATGTGAAAATGAGGAAATGTGAAATTGTAAAACCGTGAAACCACCTCCTACCTGTTGATTTCATCCTCCGTAGCTTTAGCGAAGGAGGACTGCCAACTGGCAACTGTCCACTGAAACCAGGGTTCTAAACCCCGCCCTAATCTTAAATTGACCTCGGACACTGCAATGTAAAAGCAGAAAAGGTGATTTGATGGTTTGTCAATTTGAATATTTGAAAATGTGAAAATGTGAAAATGTGAAAATGTGAAAATGAGGAAATGTGAAATTGTAAAACCGTGAAACCACCTCCTACCTGTTGATTTCATCCTCCGTAGCTTTAGCGAAGGAGGACTGCCAACTGGCAACTGTCCACTGAAACCAGGGTTCTAAACCCCGCCCCAAATTCAAGTTAATCCTTGGTACTGCATTTTAAAAGCAGAGAAGACAAAGATTAGGTTGAAGTACAAGTATAAGTACAAGTTTAAGTGTTAAGTAAGGCAAACTGTTTACTGTTTACTGCCTACTGCAAACGGCCTACTGCCAACCGCCAACCGCCAACTGCCTACTGCGAACTGCCCACTGACACCAAACCGTTCGCTATTACATTTTTACCGCTTGTCATAATACCGTTTCCCGGCCGCTGATTACAGTATATATTTGAATAAGAAATGAGATAGAAACCATTAAATCCAAAAGTTATGGTCACTTTAGCAAAATTGGTAATCACCTTACTTTTAAGTGTAATCCTTTAAGAAGTACGATATGAGAATTCAAACCGCTACCCTGAAATTATCGTTGAGATCTTTTGCTGTATTCACCTCAGTGGTCTTGATAATGTTTGGCTTGGGATTCCTTGTTGGTAAGGGCCTCTATTATCTTTTCAATTAATGTTAATTGATTCTGGAATACCCTATATTTGAGGCTTTCCGCCAAATGTTATGGAATTATCTGCAACCAAGCGCAATCGCATATTTTGGCTCCTTCAATTTCTGGGTTGGGGATTTATAAATGCATTCTCCTTTTTTCTTTTCACGAAAGTCAGTCTTGAATTCATCATTTTTTCTATTCTTTCCGGAATTTTTATTGGTGTTTTCACTACCTCCTTACTTAGAAATTACCTTAAAAAACAGAACCTCTTTGACCAGTTTGGACTTAAGGAAATCCTTAAGATTGCCATTTCTACTGTTTTGTGCTCGGCTCTTTACGGCTCTATGAGTTTCGCTGCAGGATTCTTCTATGGAAAGTACATGCCGACCGTAGATGAGATTGAAATCAAAATACTTGAGAATTATAACAGTTTTTGGCTCATAGCTGTTAATTCCCTCTTTATTATTTTCGTTTGGGTGGTTTGCTACCTGGTCATAAAGCTATTGCTTAAACTGAATGCAGACCGCATAGAACGCCTGGAACTGAATACAACCTTGAAACAGGCACAGTTAAATACCCTCAAGGGCCAGATCAACCCGCATTTTATGTTTAACAGTCTGAACAATATCCGGGGGTTGATGCTGGAGGATGTTGAGAAGTCGAGGGATATGTTGACCAAACTTTCGGAAATGCTCAGATATTCACTTACCCAGAATGACGGGAATGCCATTGCCCTGGAACAGGAACTGGAGATGGTGGAGAACTATATTGACTTGTCTAAAATTCAGTTTGAGGACAGGCTTCGCTTTGAGAAAGACATTGACCCAAAATCTCTACACCTCAGTATTCCCCCAATGATAGTGCAACTGCTGGTAGAGAACGGAACCAAACATGGAATATCCAAACTCAAGCAAGGCGGGACCATTGCGCTAAAGACCAATGTTGAAGAAGATCAACTGACCATTCGCGTTAGTAATACAGGAAGCTTGAAAATGGGTAAGAATACCACGCAATTAGGGCTAAAAAATATAAGGCAGCGATTAAGGCTGCTATATGGCGAAAGGGCCACTTTTGGGCTAAAAGAAGAAAACGGAGAAGTAGTGGCAACCATAAAGATTCCGTTATCATGAGCAAAATAAACACGGTAATTGTTGAAGATTCCAGACTTGCCAGGAACGAGCTAAAGGAGATGATCAAGAAATATTCCCGGATTTCGCTTGTCGGGGAGGCTGAAAATGTGGATCAGGCTTATGAGCTCATAAATGAAACAAGGCCAGACCTGATCTTTTTGGATATCAATATGCCGGAGAAAGATGGTTTTGAACTGCTTGAAATGCTGGATGAGGTTCCCATAACGGTTTTTACTACCGCTTTTGACGAATACGCCATAAAATCCTTTGAGTACAATGCCCTGGACTATCTGCTAAAGCCAATAAATGAAAAGAGATTTGCTGTCGCGATGGAAAAAATTGAGGCCAGACTGGAAGCCATGGATTCTAAAAGCTCCGGGCATGAATCGCGCCTCACAGATAAAAGCCAGATCTTTATTAAGGATGGTGAAAAATGCTGGCTGGTACGCATAGAGGAAATCCTCCTTTTTGAGATCGTCGGAAACTATACCCGTGTCTTTTTTAAGGAAGAGAAACCAATGTTGTACAAGTCTTTAAACCAGGTAGAAGAAAAACTTCCTCTTGCCAACTTTTTCAGGGCAAATAGACAGCAAATCATCAATATTAACTTCATCAAGGAAGTGGTTCCCTGGTTCAATGGAAAGCTGAAGTTGACCATGACCAATGGGGAAGAGGTAGAAGTATCCCGTAGGCAATCCTACATTTTTAAAGACAAGATGAGCCTTTAATACCAAAAAAAAACGGCCCCCTGAGGGGACCGTCCACAAATTGTTTCAGGGATATAAATCAGTTAACCAGCGAGTAAACTCTGGTATTTATCCTTGTACCCAAAAAGTACTGCTATATTTAGTACAATGAGTGCAACCGCTCCTCCTATACCCTCTGGTGCAAGGGCAATATGAAAGAGTATTGCATTTACGGAAACACTCATCAGAATTAAGGCCATTAATGCTCCGTACTTATTAAAGATCAGGGCTAAGCCCGCTACAATCTCCACAATAGCCACGAGCGAAAGGGTATTGGTGCTCATCATTGCCCCGAAGTAGGCAGCGACATCGTCACTAGGTTCTCCCATTGGAATAAATTGTAAGAATTTGTTCAGGCCAAAGACCAGGACAAACAGGCCAAGAAGGATCCTGATGACCATAAAAACTTTAGAATTCATAGGTTTTAGTTTAGTTGTTAACACAATAAATGTACGCAAAAACCGTCAATATGGTAAAATTTATAAGCTTTTGTTGAAATAATCACAAAAATTTAAAGTTCTAGTACTTCTGCCAAACCAGACTCGAATAGTGATCCAAACAACCTGCTTTTAAAGCCGGTCCGGTCGATTTTTATAGGTTGATTGGCATTATATTATTTCAATTAACCAGGCATTTAAGGAATCAAAAGAGTTTTCGACCAAAAAGGAAAAGAATTAAGCGCTATGAAATTGAGGTTTCTCTTAGTAGTTCTGGTATTCGTTACCGGCTTATCGGCTCAGAAATCTCCCGAACTGCATCAAATAGAAGAGCTCATAAGTTTGGGTAAATTTGAAGCGGCGGAGTCCTTATTGCTTCAAGCTGTTCAAAACAATTCAACCCCTGAATTACAGGACAGGCTGGGGGAAGTTTACGGATTTCAGCAAAAATGGGATAAAGCCATAGAAGTTTATTCCCAATTGTCAGAATCCTTTCCTCAAAATGCGGATTACAGCTTTAAATATGGTGGTTCCCTTGCAAAAAAGGCTCAGAATGGCAACAAATTCAGGGCACTGACCCTGGTCAGCAAAATAAAGTCAAACCTAAAACGCGCCGTAGAAATAGACCCCGGGCATATTCAAGCTTATTGGGCCTTGGTGGATCTCTATGTTTCCCTTCCAGGGATTTTGGGTGGCAGTAATTCCAGGGCGATGGAATACGCCAAGCGCTTACAATCTATCTCTACCCTGGATGGCTACCTCGCCACGGGCTATGTTTACGAGTATGATGATAAACCGGAACAGGCAAAAAAGGCATATATGCAAGCCCTTCAGTTACTCGGGAATTTCAAAACACTAAGCCGCAACCAATTGCATTATCAGATTGGGAAGATCTGTGGCACCTACGGAACCCGAATAGAGCAGGGGATATGGCATATGCGGCAATACATCGAGAACTATACTGCCTTGGATGGTGTACCTCTGGAGTGGGCGCATTATAGAATGGCCAAACTACATCGGAAAAACGGTGCTACGGACAAGGCATTAGCAAGTATTGAAAATGCACTGAAACTGAAGAATTCTTTTGGTCCGGCACTGGAGGAAAAAGAGAAGATCTTATCGCCCTAGACTAGAGGGATTTAAGCAGCCCACCATCTATGGGAATATTGATCCCGGTGATATAGGAGGCCTTCTCAGAGGCCAAAAACGCGACCAAATAACCGTACTCACGGGGGTCACCAATACGTTTCATGGGCACCTGCTCTTCCATATTGGCCCGCACTTCACTTTCAGCAATACCGAGTTGCTCGGCCTTTTTAGCATTCAGATCTGCTATTCGCTCCGTATCAAAATAACCTGTAAGTATATTGTTAACGGTGATCCCGTCCCTGGCAACATCGGTAGCCAGAGTCTTGGACCAGGTGACCACCGCTGCGCGGATGCTATTGGAAAGTGCGAGATAAGAAAGGGGTTCTTTTACAGAAATTGAAGCCACATTGATAATCCTTCCCCAGGACTGTTGCTGCATATGCCTTAAGGCCAGTTGGGTAGTAAAGACTACGGATTTGAACAACAGGTCGAAGGCCTCCTGGTAATCTTCAACCTCTTTTTCCAGACTACCACCGGCTGCCGGTCCCTGAGTGTTGTTCACGAGGATATCAACTTCATTTTCGGCAAAATAAGTTTCCATGGTTTTCCGGTATTCGGCAAATCCCGAGAAGTCTACCTTTAGATAACTGTGCTGTTGTTCTTCCGTTGAGGGTAGAGATTTCACAATCGCTTTCAGCTTATCTTCGCTCCTGGCCATGAGGGTAACACTTGCTCCGCTGGCAGCCAATTGCTCTGCAATGGCCCTGCCAATACCACGGCTACTACCCCCGATCAGGGCTTTTTTGCCTTTAAGGGAAACCAACATAATACAGCTGATTTAATTATTTATACTCTTCGCGTACCGGACTAAAAACGTCCAGAAGTCTGCATGGGGTAAGGGCTTTACCTCCATGAGGGGTATGGGCTGGGATCACCACCAGTTCGTCCGGGCTATATACCTTGGTAACGCCGCCTACAGTAAATTCAAAACGACCCTCCAATACCTGCATGATCTGCTCATGCATATGGGAATGTTCAGGTACTACCGCACCTTCTTCCACCTCCCAGAAAGCCATAGACATGTTTTCCCCGTGAACCATTTTTCCGTGGTAGCCGGGCATAATTTCCTTTGATTTAATTTCAGAAAGCTTGATATCCATCTCCCGAAGTTTTTACGAAGATAAAAAGAATCTCAGCACCCTAAAAGCGGTTTGCCGGGCACTTTTCAATCCCTATCTTTACGCCATAATTCGGTTTAGATGCACATCCATTTTATAGCAATCGGGGGCAGTGCTATGCACAACCTGGCCCTGGCCCTGCACGAAAAGGGCTATCAGATCACGGGGAGTGATGACGTCATTTTTGAACCCTCAAGAGGAAGACTGGAGAAAAAGGGATTGTTGCCTGCCAAGATGGGATGGTTTCCGGAACGCATAGACAGCAAACCGGACGCAGTGATCCTGGGAATGCATGCCAAGCCGGATAATCCTGAACTTCTCAGAGCACAGGAATTAGGGATAAAGATATACTCCTACCCGGAATTTTTATACGAGCAATCACAACACAAAACCAGGGTAGTCATCGGAGGGAGCCATGGCAAGACCACAATTACTTCGATGATATTGCATGTACTTCAATATCACGGAAAGGAAACAGACTACATGGTAGGTGCCCAGCTGGAGGGTTTTGACCGGATGGTACATCTTACTGAAACCAATGATTTCATTGTTTTGGAAGGGGATGAATATTTGTCTTCTCCGATTGACAGACGCCCTAAATTCCACCTATACCAGCCCAATATCGCGTTGCTCAGTGGGATCGCATGGGACCATATCAACGTATTTCCCACATTTGATAATTATGTAGAACAATTCCAGATCTTTATTGACAGTATTGTACAGGGAGGAAGCATCACCTATAACGAGGAAGATAGTCAGCTGAAAAAGCTGGTGGAGTCTTCGGATAAAGCCATTCGGAAGTTTCCGTATGTAACGCCTGAATTCTCGGTTTCCGATGGAACCACACTGCTACAAACCCCGGAAGGCCCCATGCCAATAGAAGTCTTCGGAAAACACAACCTGAGCAATCTGGCTGGTGCAAAATGGATCTGTCAGCAAATGGGAGTTGATGAAGACGATTTTTATGAGGCCATTGCCTCTTTCAAAGGGGCTTCAAAGAGGTTGGAAAAGATCGCGGCGGGAGCCACTTCTGTGGGGTATAAGGATTTTGCCCATTCTCCAAGTAAGGTGGCAGCGACTACACAAGCCGTAAAAGAACAGTACCCGGACAAAAGGCTGTTAGCCTGCCTGGAATTGCATACCTATAGCAGCCTCAATTCGGAATTTCTGCAGGAGTATAAAGACAGCCTGGAGGCTGCAGATGAGGCAGCAGTATTCTATTCCCCTGAAGCCATCAGGATCAAAAGGCTGGAAGAAGTGGATGCCGAAGACATTATGCGGGCATTCGGACGAACGGACCTAAGGGTATACACAGACCCAAAAAGCTTTAGTGACTTTTTGTTCGAGCAGTCTTTTAACGATACCGTTCTCTTGTTGATGAGTTCCGGAAATTATGGAGGGTTAGACTTATCAGCCGTTGCAGCGGAGGTAGAAAAGTTCTAAAGCCAAATAGACCTGTTCCTTAACCAAGCCCATGGGATTCCACGCCATTTAAAACTTAAAACTTAGCAATCATAATTTCCTCAAACGCCAAATTGCCTGAGGTGATGATCCAGGTGTTTGTATTGCAATTTCCCCCATTGCTCATGGGTAAAATCTCCGAAGGCGGGATGAGGATCCCAGGAAGTTTTGTTCTTGGCTTGATGGAATTCCGTTACCAGTTCAAGGAGTTTTGGCTTTTCTTCAGCAAAATCCTTTGGCGTAACTACCTTATACTCCTTTGCAGTAGGTTGGTTTGGCTTCCAGGGTTTGTCATCATACAAGGAAGACTTGAAACTTTTATAAAGCAGTTTCATAAAGAAATTGGGCTTTTTGAAGGCCTGTTTTCCCAGGCCCACAGCCAGCGGATTCCGGCAGTGATTTAGCATTTGCGCCACATCCATTTTACCCCATTTCGCAGGAGAATCCGGACGCAAATTGTCTATGCGGGTCACAACTTCCTGGTAGACAGAATCATCAAAAATTGATTGCATATTTTCCTGGTATTTTCTGTGAGAAATGTACAATTTTTTTGTGAGTTACGTATCTTTAGAGTATGCAAGAACAGCTTACTTCTTTTACTATAAAGCAATGGTCTGACGATGACAAGCCGCGGGAAAAACTGCTCAGGAAAGGACGCTCAGTAGTATCCAATGCTGAGCTGCTGGCGCTGTTGATCGGTTCTGGAAGCAAGCGGGAAAATGCTGTGATACTCGCAAGAAAGATACTTGCGGAAGTAGATAATGATCTTGCGGCTTTAGGGCGGCTTTCTGTTGCCCAACTTATGCAGTTTGAAGGCATTGGAGAAGCAAAAGCGGTAACTATTGCCGCGGCCCTTGAGATTGGCCGAAGACGGCAGGGAACAGATATCAAGGCGGTCTCCCGAATCAACAGCAGTTCAGATGCTTACAAATTACTCTTTCCAATGCTAAGTGAGCTGGCCCACGAAGAGTTCTGGATCGTTTATCTCAATAATTCCCATAGGGTACTTCATATTGGCCAGCTGAGCAAAGGAGGCATAACAGGCACATTGGTAGATATCCGCCTTGCCATGAGACAAGCCCTTGAGTACGGGGCGGTTGCCCTTATTTTAGCCCACAACCATCCTTCTGGCACCTTAAAGCCCAGCAGGGCCGATAAAGAGATTACCGCTAAGTTGAAAACAGCCTCCGAGGCCTTGGATATTAGGATCCTGGATCATATCATACTGGGCCAACAGCAATACTTTAGTTTTGCAGATAGTGGAATGCTCTGAAACCGTTTGCCCGGTAGGGTCGGGAATTTGTACTTTTGGCTTTTCGTCATTCTATGTTACTGATCTATACCCATAAAATAACGCCACGCTTCAGCTACATAATGCGGCATCTTTTTACAAGGGTATTGGGGATAGATGTGACATTTGCTACCAAGGTCGAGGATTTCATCAAACATACCGGACCAAAAATTACCTATACCAAGCAGCCATTGCAGAATGAGTTTTTTGTTCGAAGCACGGATCTACTTTTTGAACAGGGCGTTAATGATTTCGATATTACAATGGGTGACTGGGAAGGGATACCTTGCTTTTTTACCACTGGTGAGCGAAGCAACCTGCCTTACGATATTTTCGCCGCCAGCTTTTATCTGATCAGCAGGTACGAAGAATACCTTCCACATCTGAAGGACCTTCACGGCAGATTCCCGCCAGGGGAAAGTTTCGCGAGCAAAAATGGCTTTCTGCACCTACCTGTAATCGATATTTGGGCATTTAAGCTTAAGCAAAGCCTGGTAAATCGATTTCCTCAGATTATAGCCAGCGACAGGTTTTACACTTTTAAACCCATAATCGACGTGACAACCTCTCATTGCTATTCAAACAGGGGGTTGTTTCGAGGTTTGGGGGGGCTATTGCTAGATCTGGGAACTTTCAAGTTCAAAAGGGTAGGGCAAAGGATACTGGTATGGTTCAACGCGAGAAAGGACCCTTATGACAACTTTTATCCCTTGATCGATCTTCATAAGAAATACGGTGTAAAAGCGATGTTCTTTTTTCAGTTCGCTTCCTATTCTACCTATGACAAGAACGTATCCCCCAACAACAATAACTTCAGATACCTGATCAAGTCTGTGGCAGACTACGGGGTTGTCTCCCTGGCGGCATCCTACAGTTCATTCAATAATAACGAATTGCTTAAGACCGAAAAGAAAAGACTTTCAGAGGTGATCAACAGGCCGGTAAAGTATTCCAGGTTGCGTTACAATCGAGTGGATATACCTGCTACCTACCGAAACCTGATAGAAACCGAATTTACAGACGATTACACCATGGGCTATACCCATGCAATTGGCTTTAGGGCAGGTACATGTAGCCCTTTCTATTTTTATGACATTGCCCTGGAGACCCAACAACCCATTAAGGTCCACCCGTTTGCGGTTCACGATTATGCACTTACCACGCTTAATACGGAGGAGGAGATCATGCAAAAAATGGATCATATGTACCGGCAGATAAAGCAGGTGAACGGAAATTTTATTGCCATTTTTTCCAATGAATTGCTGGGTGGGGATCACAAAGTGGACTGGATGGACCTCTATAACAAAGTGATACAGAAATACCATGTTTAAAGGCGTAGTAACCGATATATTTTTTGACCTTGACCACACCTTGTGGGACTTTGATAAAAATTCTGCTCTTACCTTTGAGCAGATCCTGCAAGCCCAAAATATTGTGGTTAATCTACCCGACTTTTTAGAGGTATATGTACGGCTTAACCAAGAGTATTGGAAGTTGTACCGTGAGGAGCGCATCACTAAGTCTGAGCTGAGATATGGGCGATTAAAACGTAGTTTTGATGCCCTGGGTTATCCGATATCCGACAACACGATCGACCTTTTGGCTCAGGAATACATAGCGCATCTTTCATCCTATAACAACCTCTTTCCAAACACTATTGAAATTCTGGAATATCTGAAACCCAATTATCGGCTTCATATTGTTACCAATGGCTTCCAGGAGATACAAGAGAAGAAGCTCAGGAATGCGGACATTCTGGATTATTTTGACCAGGTCGTGAATTCAGAAATGGCAGGGGTAAAGAAACCAAATCCCAAAATTTTTAATTTGGCTTTGGAGAAGGCCGGGGTCTCCGCGCTAAACTCCCTGATGATAGGCGATAACCTGGAAGCAGACATACTTGGGGCACAAGCTGTGGGCTTTCATACCCTGCATTTTAACCCACAAGACGAACCGCTGCACGAATACTGTGAAATCATTCAGGACCTTAGTGAAATAAAAAACTATTTGTAGAGTTATATAAGATGAAATTAGATTGTAACATTTACCCAAAAATGGATGTCAACCCGAACACGATCATTTTAAAGGTACTCTACAATGAAAAAAAACCTTCTATACCTCTTTGCGGTATTAACAATTGTTGCCAGTTTCAGTGGTTGTTCGGAAAAACAGGATTTTGATCAATTTGACGATCTTGACATCACTCCTACGGTCGAAGCGAGTATAATTTACATTGAATCTCCGGAAAACCTTATAAACCTTGCGGCTGGCATAAACTTTTTTACAGGCGATTTCAATTTCGATGCCTTTAATGAGGATTTTGTGGCAGAAAGAGTTTTGGAAGGCCTGGTGATCTACGAACTGGAAAATACCACAAGCAAACCTATAGATGTCTCTTTCCAATTTCTGGATGCTGCGGGGAATATTCTGGACACCGAGTCCTTCTCCATTCCACCCGCACCCACAGCGGTACTACGCCGCGAAGTGGCCTACGGGGGAGCAACGGGAAGAAGTATTGATATTATTACGAATACCTCGGCGATCAGGGTAAACGCGATAAACCAGGGTGATAGTACCAGTGTTTCAAGTCTCCCCGACCCTAAAATAATCTTACGTTCAAGCGCCCAATTAAGGATTCGCCTAAAATGAAAAGAATCCATCTATTTTGTTTTGCCTTATTTATAGGGTGCTCAGGATTGTTTGCTCAGAATAAACAGCTTCTATACGATTTTGTAGAAATACCCCAGGCATTGATGGTCAATCCTGGAATGCAAACCGACTTCAAATGGTATGCGGGGGTTCCCTTATTGTCCGGACTTTCCGTACAGGCGGGTACGAGTGGGTTGAGTGTACATGACATATTCGCTGATGACGGCCTTGATATTAATGACAAGGTAAGAGAACGTGCGGTTTACGGGCTGAATACACGGGATATGATCGGAACAACAGTTCAGATAGAACTGTTAAGCGGAGGTTTTAGGCCCGCCAACCGCCCAAAGGACTTCTATTCCTTTGGGATCTATCACGAGACGGATTTTGTCAATTACTGGCCACAGGACCTGGCGTTTTTGGGCTACGACGGTAATGCCAATCAGTTGGGAAGACGGTATCGGTTGGATGACCTGAAATTAAGGGGTGAAATATTAAATGTCTTTCATTTTGGGATCAACAGGGAGGTCAATCCTAATCTTACGGTAGGAGCACGCGCTAAGATCTATTCAGGGATCCTGGATTTCAACAGTACGGCCAACGAAGGTTATTTTGTTACCAATGAGGGTCAGGAGAATTTGTTAAGCAGTACCCTGGTCTCCGATATGCAATTGCGTACCTCCGGATATGAGGAGATCAAAGAAGCCCTGGACGACGACGTACCGGGAGACAACGGTACCAGACTAAGGGATGTTTTTGTTAAAAGGGGCTTTTTGGGTGGTGACCTCGGGCTCGGACTTGACTTGGGTTTCAGTTACAACCTCAATGAGCAGACCACCATCACAGGTAGTGTGCTGGATATAGGCTTTATTTACCACTATTCCGACCCGAAAAATTATACGCTTGAAGGACAAGCCACAACCGAAGGGGTACGGATCATTCTGCCCAATGCCCTTGTAAATCCCAGCGGGGATTTCTGGCAAGACCTGGTAGATGAGATAGAAGAACTTGTTCCCTTTGAGGATAACACGAATAGTTATATCAATTTCAGGCCAACTAAACTCTACGGGTCCATCCGGTACAGCTTTGGCGAACCAGACGGGACAGCTGAAAACTGCAACTGTGATTATCGCGTCTCAGGAAGCCGCAGCAGTGGTATCAGGTACAGGAACAGTCTTGGAGGCCAGCTATTTGTAATTAACCGTCCCAGAGGGCCACAGGCCGCGGTGACCGCATTCTACCAGCGCCGTTTCGGCAGGGCGCTTTCTTTGAAGGCTACTTACACCGCTGATAAGTTCACATTTACCAATGTTGGCCTGGGGTTAAATATGCAGGCCGGACCGGTTAACCTATACCTAATGGCCGATAATTTATTGGCCTATCAAAATATTGCTGACAGCAATTACGCTTCTTTTCAATTCGGATTAAATATTATATCTTGGGATCGGAATTGATATAATACCCTTCATGAAAAAGCTTTTTTTCTGTGCCTTCATGGCCGGAGTCTTCCTAAGTCAAGCACAGTCTCCTCTTGATCCTTATAAGTACGTTATCGTCCCTAAAAAGTTCTCAGCGTTCAAAAATGAAAATCAACATCAGACAAGTACCCTTATTAAATATCTGCTTACGCAAAGAGGTTATAATGCAGTGTACGAAGGTGACCTTCCGGCAGATCTTGCCAGTGACAGATGCCTTGGCGTTGTAGCGCACTTAGAGGACAATTCTTCGCTTTTTGCGACAAAGACAAGCCTGACATTCGAAAATTGCGAGGGTAAAGAGGTTTTTATTACCAAAGAAGGACGGAGTAAGGAGAAGGAGTATAAGGCGTCCTATAGTGAAGCCATTCAAAATGCCTTAGAGTCCTTTGACGGGATGGAATACGTGTATACCCCAAAAAACAAGGATGCAGACCCTGCACCTATAACGGTTAGCTTTAAGAACGATATCAAAAACCTGGAAAAGGAAACGACTAAAGAAGTGGCGCAGGAAGCAACAACCGAAGCTGATCCGGTGGTAAAACAGGTAGCGACACCGGAGGAACAAAGTTATGAGAACAAGGCACCGCAGCCTTCTGCCATGACAAAGGCGGACAGCCCTATGGTCGCAACTTCCACATTGGATCCGGCTAAGATCACCGTAATGGATGAGGTTTGGTATGCCCAGGAATTGGCAAACGGATATCAGCTGGTAGACAGCGCTCCGAAGATCCGGCTAAAATTAATGCGAACTTCCATGCCGCAAGTATATTTTGCGGAAAATGAAGAAGTAAGGGGCATGGTTTACCAAAAAGGCGGAAAGTGGATTTTTGAATACTACGAAGAAGGCGAACTTAAAGCGAAAGAACTCAAGCTAAAATTCTAAAGCTCATATTTGTCTTTCCATCGGTTTTCTAAAAACTCTTTGATGGCTTTTTCCCTGGAATTTTTGCCGGGGATGTAAAAGGACGTCCCGGAGATCTCTTCCGGCAGAAACTCTTCCGCTACGAAATTATTGGTATAGTCATGTGCATACTTGTAGTCTTTCCCATAACCCAGGTCTTTCATGAGTCGGGTAGGGGCGTTCCGCAGGTTTAATGGAACGGACAGGTCGCCGGTTTCCTCCACTTTCTGCTGTGCTTTTTTGATGGCAACATAGCTGGCGTTGCTCTTCGGAGAGGTAGCCAGGTATACCGCACATTGACTCAGAATGATCCTGGCTTCAGGATATCCTATGGTGCTTACCGCCTGAAAAGTAGCATTCGCGATGACCAGGGCGGTTGGATTTGCCAATCCGATATCTTCGGATGCCAGTATTACCAGGCGTCTGGCGATGAATTTCACATCTTCACCTCCGGCAATCATCCTGGCCAGCCAATACACAGCCCCGTTAGGATCACTGCCGCGTATGGATTTGATAAAGGCCGAAATAATATCGTAATGCTGCTCTCCGGTTTTGTCATAGAGCACAGTGTTTTTTTGCACTTTACGCATTACCAGTTCATCCGTGATACGTATGGGGTCTTTTTCCTCGGAGTTTACAACCAGCTCAAAAATGTTGAGAAGTTTACGCCCGTCCCCACCTGACAGCCTGAGCAGTGCCTCGGTTTCCTCCACTTCAATCTGCCTGGACTTCAATATCTCATCTTCCCTTAAGGCCCTATTGAGCAAGGCCTCCAGGTCTTCCTTACCAAAGGAATTCAAAACATATACCTGACAACGGGAAAGAAGAGCCGGGATAACTTCAAAACTCGGATTTTCCGTGGTGGCCCCAATGAGGGTGATCCAGCCTTTTTCTACAGCACCAAGCAGGGAGTCTTGCTGAGACTTGCTGAAACGATGGATTTCGTCAATGAACAGAATAGGGTTTTTGGCGGTGAACAAACCGCCGCTTTGCTTGGCCTTCTCTATTACTTCCCGAACATCTTTTACACCACTGCTTATAGCGCTGAGCGTGTAAAATGGTCTTTGGCTTTCATTGGCAATGATCTGGGCAAGGGTTGTTTTACCGGTGCCCGGCGGACCCCAGAAAATAAGGGAGGGGATCTGTCCGGTCTTTATCTGATGCGTAAGCGAACCCTCTTTGCCCACTAAATGGGGCTGGCTGATATAATCCTCAAGCGTTTTTGGACGTACGCGTTCTGCCAGTGGTTCGTTCATGGCGTAAAATTAAGAAATGAACCTCAATTAATGCTTTGGCTGCGGGATTAGTTCAATAATCTGTTCGAATACATTGTGGTGAAACCTCCTTCGCTAAACCCCTTATTTTTTAAGGATGGACGGCAGATTTCCCAAAAAAGCAAATGACAATTTATCAGGTTTAAGGGTTGTGGCCGACTAATTGCATTCTAAGTTGTAAATTCAGGTTGTGTCAGACGAGAGATATTTCCGCTTTTCCAATCGGGTGCTCATTGCCCCGATGTTGTCTATATTGCTTATCTGGTCTGTTTTCTGGTTTGAGATCCGATTTCAGGTAAATCTGAATGATCTTGGGATCTATCCCAGAACACTATCCGGGCTGAAAGGTATTCTCTTAAGTCCGGTACTTCACGGTTCCCTGGAGCATTTATACAATAACACCCTACCACTGTTGATTTTAATGGCATCACTCTTCTATTTTTACCGGGATGTTGCCCTAAGGGTTGTGTTGATTGGCATTCTGTTCTCAGGGATACTTACCTGGATAATCGGAAGGCCTTCGTTCCATATAGGTGCAAGCGGGGTAATTTATGTGTTGGCAAGCTTTATTTTCTTCAAAGGGATCTTTACCAAACACTACAGATTGGTGGCACTTTCCATGATGGTGGTTTTTCTCTACGGGGGCTTACTTTGGTATATCTTTCCTATAAAAGAAGGGATATCCTGGGAAGGACACTTGAGTGGTTTTATTACCGGCCTGTTACTTGCCGTATTTGTTAAAACAAGCGTACCCAAACCCGTAAAATATGTCTGGGAGAAAGAGGACTACAACGAGGAACAGGACGACTTTCTTAAACATTTTGACGAAGACGGGAATTTTATTGAGAATATTGATGAGGAAACCGGCGATGCGAATGCTGAAATTAAGATCACCTATCACTACAAGAAAGACAGGAAATCACCGGATGAGAAATAAGAAGGTGTTTTAAGCTAAACGTTGTCGTAACACTTCGTACAAAAATACCCCACAAGCCACGGAAACATTAAGGGAAGCGATTTCTCCCAACATGGGAAGTCTGGCCATATGGTCCACAGTTTTTAGCACCGATGGAGAAACACCTTTATCTTCTGCACCCATGACAATGGCCAGAGGTACATTTAACGGAATGTCGTACAACGTATCCTTGGTTTTCTCAGTGGCGGCGACAACACTTAGCCCGGATGACTGAAGATAAAAAATGGCATCTTTGAGGTGGTCAACCTTAGCGATAGGTATTTTAAAAGCGGCGCCTGCAGAAGTTTTTATGGTATCTGCGGTAAGCGGGGCAGAGCCGTGTTTTGGAATAATGATCCCATCTACTCCGGTACATTCTGCCGTCCTGATAATGGCCCCAAAGTTGCGAACATCCGATAGCTGGTCCAAAAGGAGAAATAAGGGAAGTTTTCGCTCCTCGATCACCTTTTCAACCAGATCCTCAAACTGGTGAAAGGCAATGGGCGAAATGCTGGCAACAACCCCCTGATGATTTTCCGTGCTAAGGCGATTTAGCTTCTCTACAGGAACATAGGAGGTACTTATTCCCTTTCGGCGAACCAGGGTTTCCAATTCTTTGGATAGCTCTCCTTTGAGTCCTTTTTGAATAAATACTTTGTCTACAGGCTCTTCCGCATTGATTGCTTCAATAATAGCCCTTATGCCATAAATCCTATGGTGTTCTTTCATTTGCTGAACTAAGGTATTAGGAAATATTTTCCTGAGAATGGGGCAATATACGAATATTGATCCCTATTACAGTCCCAATGCCTGGATTTCCGGAGCATCTTTGTCATAATGATAAGCCCGCCAGAAGAATCCGTTTTGACTGAACTTCCAGACCACCTCCCCATCCCGGGTCACTTCCCAAATCCCAAAGTCACCTTCGGTGATCATCACATTGCCATTGGGTAGTTTTACGGCTCCCGAAACCCTTGGAGCAAAAAGATCAGGGTCAGTAAAGCTCCATACAACCTCTGGTTCGTTATCCACTCCGCTTTCCAAGCTGAAGGTTTCCGGCATCTGCAGTTCATACACTATGGACTGATCAACCTCTTCCGCCATACGGTTTGAGAATATGAGCATTCTTCCGAGGTCTTCGCCGGAGAGAAGATTGGGGAAATGATTGTTGTAAAACAAACGCTCTCCTGCAGTATTCTTATAGGCCTCAGGATTTCCAAATCTATAGATCAGGTCGCCTCCTTTGCCGTAATTCCCACCGGAATCGGAGGCAGCTTCTGCCGTGGTCGTGCTGTGATCTATCACCCATACTTCGTGATAGAAGTTGACACTAATAAAGATGAGGTCGTTCACCGCATCATAGGCGATACCGTTGGCATGCATAATATCGCCTTTCTCATTTGGGACATAGTTAAGGTCAATCAATTGTGGATTTCCAGAGATCACCCCAAAGTTTTCTTTAGTATCGTCAATATCCTGTATCAGATGGTCCCAGGCATGCCATTCCCAGACAATCTCATCAGTTTGCGGGTTTACCTCTATTACAGCCTCCGGAAAGAGATCAATACCGAGATCAGATCCTGCCATTTCCGCTTCCTCCAGGCTGCGCTTTTCCCACACCAGGGCTATGACGTTACCGTTGGGTAAAAGTTCTGCATCGTGATGGGTTTCCGCATCTTCTGAAGAGTAATTGAAATTCCATTCAATCTTGTTATCCGGAGCGATGAACTGTAGTTTTCCGCCCTGGCCACCAAGGGTTATCTTAGGGTCATCTGCTTCCAAAGAGGCCAGTAAATTGCCATTGGGAAGTAAAAATACGTCGTTACCGATATTGTTGCTGAGCTCCCATTCCTGCAGCAAATTAGCTTCCTTATCCATAAGATAAACCCGGTTAGCCGCCGCATCGTTCACAAGGACGTAATTATCTGCGGTAAGTTCGGGATTCAGCGCTTCGATGACCCCCAGAGGGTCTTCCTCTTCCTCCTCCTCCGGATCCGGATCATCCATGCCCGTATCCTGATCCGGTATAACTTCTGGTTCGGGTACAGGACTGTCGTCACTGGAACAGGACAAAGTACTGAGGGAAATGGCCAAAACGATGACCAGAGAACACAGCAAACGAGATAAACGCCTCATACGGGATACATTAACTTACGTTACTAATCCCTTAAAAACCAGACTGTCTCTCCCTATTTTTTAAGGTAAAATGATACTATTTCAGGTAAGCGAAGAACTTGATCAGGTCCGCTTCGTTTTTGAGGTCAAGCGAGTTGTCCTTGATATAGCCGCTAAGTGCTTGCTTATCACCGCCCACTGCCTTGATCAGTTGATTCTTCTTTAGCAATATCTCATCAATCCGATCTACTCCATTCTTCTGCATATAGTACTCCTCGAAGTGGGCAAACCTGTTAGGGGTGGCTTTGACAAAGGAATTCTGTGCCGGGCTACCCTCTGTAAACTTTACATGTGTTCGCTTGTAAAGGTCAAAGGTCTCTCCGTCGTGAAGTAAGGTAAGGTATCCATTGGTGGTTTTACCCTTTCGATCGATAAAGGTTTTAAAGCTCATAGGCTTACCGTTATTGTATATGCTGATATTCTTATCACGGCCCAGGGCTCTGATACCCTCTTCCAGAAGGTTTTGTTGCTTAATTTCTACTTCCTCATTCAGCGCGTTATAGCGGTAAAAAAGTGAACCTACCTCTTCGTCGCGATAGAAGATAGTGGTGGGCCTGAAATTATCGTCCACATATGGAGATCCCTGAAATTCTTCAACTTCCAGGGTCCGCTTTGCGTCGGCTTCAACAATTGGGCCCAATAAACTCGCGATGGTCGCAGAAGCTATTCCCTGGGTGTCACCACCTGCGGATAAGTTAGTGGCTAATTGACCGGAATACTGGGCGCTTGCAACACTTACAACAAGTCCCATAACGAAAAAGCTAATGTATCTCTTCATGTCTCAAATTTTATCAAATATACGGATTAACGCAAAGAATACGGTGGTTTTTCACCAATTATTTCCTTTGCTCAAACAGCAGGGGAGTACCATTATTTCTGGCCGCCAGAAGGTATTTGGAGCCACTGAGTTCTATGAATTTTATATCCTTGATATTACCAGGTAAATACAAGCCCGAATTGAAAGCGTCCTCCGAAATATAGCCATTGTTTCCGTCGGAGAATAAAACGGTACCTGAAATAGCGTCCAGGCGAGGTGTCTCCACCTCTGTTTCATAAATATTTCCTGCAACCACCAGGTCTTCGTACCCGTCCTGGTTCAAATCCCTGGCTTCAATAGCCAAAATAGGGTGTTGTTGGGCTTCTACAGGAAGTGCTTTCTTTTCAAACTTAAGGTCTCCCAGATTGATCAAAACAACGGATTGGAATTCAGTAACCTCCCTGGCATAAGAATCCTCTAATTTACCTCCGTAGACATCTTCAAGTGAAGCATTTGCAAACTCCTGATAACTTTGGAACTTTTCTTTGATAAATGGCATTTGCTGCGAAGAGCACTCCCTTCCGCGTACCGGTACGTAGGTCCCTTTGTATTTTGAACTCAAAACCACGTCGTTGGTCCCATTCTCATCAAAGTCCGTGGCATATACCTTAAAGGGTTTTTCAGTTCCGGCTTTAAACTTTATGTTCAGGCCGGCATTTCCCAAAACATAGTCCTTAAGACCGTCATTGTTGACATCCGTTTCAGCCACTGAAAACCACCATCCTTTTGAATCCAGGATGCCGTCTTCGTCCACAAACCTTTCAAAAATGCCTTCTTTATTCTGAAAAAAGCCTATTGGGCTCCATTCTCCGACAGCAATGAAATCATCCCAGCCATCGTTGTCAAAATCAGACACGATCAATTGGTTAATGATCCCAAAATCTGCCAGTCCCGCTGCATTCGATTCGGTGACATCCGTGAGGGCTCCATTATCATTTCTAAGCAAGGTAGAAGCAGCGTGCTTTGGATAATTCTTTGGGATAATCCTGTTTCCTACCAGCAGGTCTTCATCCCCGTCCTTGTCAAAGTCGATGGCTATTACAGATTTACCGCTTTTTGGATACCTGCTAAGTATTTCGCTGTTCAGTTTGGAAAAGTTACCCTTGCCGTCATTGAGATAGATCCTGTCCGCATACAGTGAGGAGAAGGCCTCAAACTCATTCCCCCCGCTTACCACATAGAGGTCCATATCCCCATCGCCATCAAAATCAAAGAAGGTAGCGGCGGTGTCTTCATAAAGCTGATCATTTTCTATGGCTGATGAGGTGATCTTTACGAAGCCGCTGTTGGTCTGGGCGTACAATTGCCCGGATTGGCCGGAAGCCCCTCCAATATAAAGGTCCTCTTTTCCGTCCCCATTGACATCCCCGCTGGTCAGAGATGGACCTAAGGTAGATTGTTTATAGGGCAGCAGTATCTCTTTTTCAAAGTCGTCATAAATATTTTCCCGATGCTCAAAATCCAGGTTAACACGCTTAGGGTCTGATTGAACAAAACGGGTGCTGCTGGCCGGAATGTCGGATGATTTAGACCTGGCGTCCGCTTTGTTAAAAGTGAGGAACTGGTTTGCGGGAATATGGTATTTCTCTATAAGCTTTCCGTCCGGCCATTCAATCCTAAGGGTATCTACCTGACTGGTTTTGCCGAGGCCGAAATGAGCCACTTTATCATGCGCAGACATATATCCGCGTACTCTTTTGGTCTCTATGAACTGGGTTTTATCACCGTATGTAATTGTGATCCTGGCCGGTGTCTCGGATGTCATACCGTCTGTCTTGACCTTCAGGTAATTTCCCAAGCCTCTTTCTGTAGCCGTATTCTGATATAGAAAGGCACCTTCGTCCATGTTGTTTACCACAAGGTCCAGATCACCATCGTTGTCCAGATCGCCGGTTGCTGCGCCATTGCTAAAGGAAAAGTCGGCCAACCCCCAATCCCTGGCTACTTCCGAAAAACGAAGCCCGGAATCATTGCGGTACATGATGTTAGGTAGTTTTTCGGATGGCATGGCATTGTAAAGCTCCCTTTTCAATTCCAGGGGCATGTTCTGCCCGTAACGCATTTTGGCCTGATAGACTTTTTGCTGCAGGTCGTTGTCCAGGGCGTATCTGCGATATCCGTTCGTTACGAAGATGTCTTTCAACCCATCCTGATCAAAATCAGACATCAACACGGACCAACTCCAATCTGTTTTTGCCGTTTGAGTAAGTTGAGCGATATTGTTGAATTGATCATTCCCGAGATTGAGTTGCAGGGAATTGAACATGTATTGGTAATGAAAACCGGCTTCTTTGGTCAGATAGTCAAAACGGCGGGTATTCATGGAGGCCATCAGGGTTTTGGCCCTGTAATGATCGCTGGAGGCCATATCCAATACAAAGATCTCCTGTCTGGCGTCGTTATTAAGATCCGCAATATCCATTCCCATACCGTAGTAGGAGATCTGGTTGGTAAAGTCTTTGATCCTGTCCGAAAAGGTGCCATTCTTATTGTTGATGAAAAGCGCGTCCGGAATGTAGTAATCACTGGCGATGTAAATATCGGACCATCCGTCGTTGTTAATATCGCTCACCATCAGGCCCAGGCCAAAGATCGGTCTTTCAATCCCGGAACTTTTGGTCACATCTACAAACTTACCACTGTCATTCCTGTACAAATGCGAAGAATTAAAATACTCAGTCTCCGGGGACTGGCCCACCATTTTGTAAAGGCTTATAGGATCTACACCGTATAGTTCGTTTTCATTCATTACAATACAGTCCAGATCGCCATCCCTGTCAAAGTCAAAAAAGGTAGATTGGGTGCTTATCCCCATATCATCAAGCCCAAAAGATGCGCCCTGTTCCAGGAATGTCTCGTTTTTCTGGTTGATGAAGAGCAGGTTCTTCCTTTCCAGTCTGGGATTGGGTCCGCCCTGAGATACATAGACGTCCATCCAGCCGTCCTGGTTTACATCCGCAAAGGTGACTCCGTTAGACCACACTTTCCCCGAATTGATACCAGCCTTTTCAGTGACATCCTCGAAGGTCATATCGCCCCTATTCATAAAGAGTCGGTTTTCCACCTGATTCCCACAGAAAAAGATATCGAGCAGGCCGTCATTGTTAAGGTCTTCCATACCTACACCTGCACCGTTGTAAAAATAGTCGAAGTTAAAGAGGTTCTCAATGGTCTCCAGGTTTTCGGTAAGTTGATTAGAAAAGACCACACCGCTTTTTTCCGGAGCTATTTTTTTAAAAAGGGGAGGTTGTTTATCCTCGGTTGATTTTTCCAGCCCGGTATTTTCGGTAACGGCATCATTGCGTTTACAGCCAGAAAAGGTAAGCAGCAATACAAGTATATAAAAGAACAGTCTTACAGTCATAATCACTTCAGCAAAGCAAATTTTATTGATCGCAAAATTAACAATTATCCCGGGATACCTGGGATTTTGTGAAAGTTGCGAAAAAAAGGAGACCGCACAGGCGGTCTCCCCTTAAAGCAAATTCAATTTTTCCTAAATCAGATACAAATACTCAGTGTAATTACACCCGGATTAGGACTAGGGCCATCTTCAACCGCCAGATCTCCTGTCGGCCCTATAATATCATAAGTGTGTTCACCTTCAAAGTTACCGGGAGTGTACTCAAATATCAGCTCAGTAGTTCCAACGGGAACATTGATATCGAAAGAAGCTTCTGAACCGTCATCGATGGTGTACTCAGTGGCTGTTCCATCAATAGTTACAGTGATAAAAGCACCATCCCAACCGTCTCCAAAGCTGTCGTTCATGTTTATCTCATAATCACCTGGAACAGGAGCAGTAGGTACACACTTTATAACCAGTCTGTAAAGGAAGGGTGAACTAAAGAAGGATCCTGTGATCGTACCGGTGTTGTCGGTATTGGTGAAGGTTCTGCCGTCCGTGAGTGTCAGTAAAAGCCTGAACTCAATGGCATCCCCTCCATCAAACTGACCAGCAACCAGTCCGAGTGCGGACAGGGCTTCGGCGAAGGTGCTTGATACACTTGCTCTGGGTAGTCCAAACTCACCAGTTTGGAATTCCGAAGCATTGATCGTTTGTACCAGGACTTCAGCCGGTGCAACTGTTCCGTTGCCTTCCGTATTATCGTCAAAGCCGACGAATAGATCTACTTTCTCCAGTAATGCGCCATCTTCCTGATCCTGCTCCTCAAATTCAAGGCTCCAGGAGGTAGAGGTGTCGTTTCTGTCAAAGAAGGTACCTTCCTGAGAAACTGTTCTGAGGACAGCCCCTCGGGTAACATCAGCTGTGATATCATCAAATGGCAGATCACCATCTTCACATCCGATCATTAACATTGCCAATGCTATTGCGGATGACTTTAAAATGTTTATATGTTTTTTCATCTCAATCATTTATTTAGTTAGCAGGTGGAAATGTTGGACTTGCCGGATTGGTATCCCAGAACACCTGAGTGTTCAAATCCGTTCTTTGCGACAGATTCGGGTTAGTAAGAACCTCGTTCTGTGGTAGCAGGAAAGTCCTTGGGAATGGTCCCGGATCTGGTTCCCAGCTAGGAGATACGGTTGTTGGGAAGCCTGTCTTACGATAGTAGTTGTAAGACTCGGTTCCACCGCCGTAAAGTGCGATCCAGTACTGCTCTGCAAAGATATTTTCCTGATCATCTCCGGTTGCCGCGTTGAAATCTGCAATCACTCCGTCTATATAAGCGGTTACATCCGCCTCAGAAGGCTCAAAAGATTTGTCCGCACTTCCGTCAAGCGCTCCAAAACCTTGTACTTTGGCAATAGATTTTTCCATTCCCGCTCTTAGGAAGGCAGCTTTTTCTGTTGCGCTGGCTGCCATCGCACCTCTCATGAAATCCACATATGAGGCTAAGAGGATCGGCTCTATTCCGGCACCGCCACCTCCAAGTCCAAGACCTACTTCGCCGAAGCTACTGTCATCAAATAAACCTGCTGCAGGATATACCCCAACTGCGGTTCTTTTGAAGTTATCCGGAGGAGTACCTTCGTCATTACCGTGAGAACGTCCCCAATAGCCGTTAGCAACGCTACAATAAGTAAAGCCATCGTAATGCGGAGGAGGAACTACCAGTGAACAGGCAAGATCTTCTTCGTTTGGAGGAACACCTGTAGCTCCGGGAGTAGCATCTACCTGTCGGTAGAAGTAGTACCTGATCCTTGGATCTGCAAGCTCTAACATGGTTTCCATCAACCAGTTAGACTGATAGATATTAGCACCACTTGGCGTATAGTCGTCTATATAATCAGGATGCCTGTTATCTGGCTGCAGTTCGCTGGTTCCGTACTGGAACTCAAAATCATCTTCGGAATCCGAAATGAAGTTGCCTCCGCTGATGATACTGTTGAAAGCAGCAGTATCTCCGGTATTGAAATAAGAACGAAGTCTTATGGTATTGATCAGCTTGATCCATTGATCAGTATCTCCATCGTAAAACAGATCGGTAGCACCTTGAGTAGCCGGACCTGAAGCGAGCAAGGACTCAGCTTCGTCCAAAAGGCCAAAGGCTGCTGTGTAGATCTGCTCTCCTGTGTCTAACATTGGTGTTGGGAACTCTACCGGATTAGCCGCCTGGCTCCAGGTCGCAGTTCCGAGGTAATCCGCTAGCAGGAACAACATATGCGCTTGTAGCACTCTTGCAACTCCTATGTGGAAGGAGTAATCAATGTCTGAAGTCTGATCGATCTCGATAAGGTTATTGACATTCGTGAAAATGCCCACTTCCTGAAGCAATCCATCACCCTCTATAAGGTCTTCACTACTATAGGTACGTGCCCAAATGTCATCAAAAGTATCCCCTGGCAGTTCGTTGAAGTATATCCTACCAAAGAAATAATCAATACGGGTCAACTCCGCACCATTATCACTAATGTCATCCATATTAACAGCGTAAGCCAGCTGGATGGAATTCAACAGCAAATTAGGATCTGCCTGATCTGCTGCAAGGTCGTTTGGACTCACTCTTAGGTCCAGGTCTGTCGTTTCACAAGAAGTAACAAAGCTTCCCGCGATAAGTACAACTGTGAAATATTTAAATATTTTTCTCATAATTCTGTATCACTAACAATTTTTAATTAGAAAGAAGCTTGAATACTGATTCCATATCTTCTCGAGCTTGGCCCGTTGATGAAATCGAACCCTCTTCCGTTACCAACACCTACACCCTGTACGTTAGGATCAAAGTTTGCACCATCTGGAGTGTTGTATGCATCATACCAGAGGTTGAAACCCTGAGCGGTAATCTTCAAGGATCCGAAAGGTGTTTTATCTAACCATTTGGATGGGAATGTATATCCAAGTGATACTTCCTGTAATCTGATAACTGAAGCGTCATAGATCCTGGTTTCAGTAGGCCCGAATAACAGGTTGCTAAAGAAGTATGTAGAGTTATTGATCTGAAGGTTGTTAGGATTTCCATTCGGGTCAATACCTGGCAGGATATAAGTATTTAACCTGTCCTGAGTTTCTACGATCAATCCTCTACCCAGCAGTACAGCTACCGTACTTGAAAGGATATCACCTCCTTTTACATGATTCACCTGGAATCCAAGGCTCCAGTTTTTATAGCGCAATGTGTTAATGAAGTTCATGGTGTAATCAGGAATCGCGTCCCCTACAATTGGCACATTTCCATCAGCATCCTGCTCCACCTCTACGAAGTTACCACCGGAATCGATCAGGAAGTTGCCATCAGCATCTCTACCGATCGCCGTACCTACAATAGTACCGAGAGACTCGCCTTCGATCGCGGCGTTTGAACCTCTGTCAAGGTTACCACCTACGGCCAAACTACCCGCATAGAATATTGCATCCTGATCCTGCTGAGTCACCGTCTCGTTGTTGGTGAAGAAATTCACTCTGGAATTCCAGTTGAAGTTCTCTGATTTGAAGATATCCACCCCAAGATCAACTTCTATACCTTCGTTCTGGATCTCACCAATATTACTTTGAGTAAAAGAGAATCCTGTAGAAGGTGGCAACGGCTCTGTAACAATAAGGTCGTTGGTCCTTCTATCAAAATAAGTGAAATCTACAGTAATCCTGTTCTTCCATAGTCTGGATTCAAATCCTAATTCGAACTCTTCCAGAAGTTCTGGCTTAAGGTCTGGATTCGCACGGAAGTTATCTACCTGGTTGGTAGTGATACTTGTACCGTTGTCGAATACCTGAGTATTCTGCTGTACTACGTTAATAGTAGGATACCCTGTTGGGAAGGTTGCCGAAGTACCGTAACTGGCTCTTAACTTCAGGAAGTTGATCCCGTTTTCCGAACGCAGACCATCAAAGGCCGCCGTTGGAAGGAAGGATACACTAACACCCGGATACGTTTTACTGTTGTTTTCTGAAGTAAGGTTAGATACCCAGTCAGTCCGTGCAGAAAGGTTAAGGAAAAGCATATTGTCATAATCCAGGGTAGCCTGACCCAGTAGACCTACGATATTCCTTTTCTGGGAGAATTGGATCGGGGCCTGGTTGGCGTAGTTGAAATGCCTCTTTATCCCGAATACCAACTGACCTGTACTGGCCGTACCCTGCTGATCAAAGAAATCCTGCCTGGATGTCGCACCAGCAGTAAAGGTAAGACCCAACTTCTCTGATAGGTCATAATTACCATTAATGGAAACAAAATGCTCCCAGATAGTATTGTTGTTATCATAGGTATCGTAGAAACCAAAGATCGCCTGGTTAAATTCTACCCCACCTTTGTTAGAACCATTGATGTTACGCTCGTTATAGAAGTCTAAACCTGTTCTCCAGTTAAGGTTAAGGTTATCATTGATCTCATAAGATAACTGAGCGTTCCAGTAGAAACGATTTGTAAGCTGCTGTAAGGTAACGTTTGCCGCAGTCCATCTCGGGTTGATGATGTCATTACCATTTCGGTAGTAAACACTGGAACCATCAACCGGATTTTGGAATGGCAGCCCCATAAGGTCAACACTACGAGGTGTAAACAGAACGTTACCGTAAACTGAAAGTCCGTCTGTTCCGTTACCCCTACTGGATGCAATAGGAGGAGTTCGGTAATCTGTACGGGCATAGTTCATGGTACCGCTTATAGTAAACTTGTTGGATAGTCTGGAACGACCACCGATAGAAACGTTAGCTCTGCTTAATGAGTTACCAGGTGTAAATCCTTTATCGTTCAGGTAACCTACGTTTACATTGTAGTTTGTATTACCGTCTGTAGTAGAGCCGGCAATGTTAATAGATGTGTTGGTCACATAACCTGGGCGGAAGAATTCCTCTACGGAATCGTAGGGCCTCCACGCGTATCTGGTATCCTGAAGTTCAGGAAAAGCTTCCCGGGTTGCTCTAACCGCAGTAGAAGAGTAAGGGTGCTCTAGTGTCCCCTGATCGTCGATCGCGGATTGCCTTCCCCAACCGGATACACCTTCACGGTCGAAACTTGGACCCCAGTTACTAAAGAACCATCCGAAGTTCTGGTCGAAACCGTTACCGAACTGATCCTGGTAATCAGGGATTGAAGCCATTTCGTTGCTAAAGAACGACTGGTTTACGGTGATCTCAGTTTTCTTAGCCCCGCCTGTTGCGGCTCCGGCCTTGGTTGTGATCAGTATTACCCCGTTCTTTCCCTGTGTACCATAAAGGGTTGCCGCGGCAAGACCTTTAAGTACCTCAACACTCGCGATGTTGTTAGGGTCCAGGTCAAGGAACCTTGAAGATCCTGTGTTACCGTTAATGAAGCTAGCTGTCTGACCGTTTGTAGCACCGGCGGCATTAGTATCATTACTGAAGGGTACCCCATCTACAATGAACAGTGCCTGGTTACTTCCGCTAAAGGAGCTAAGACCCCTAACTGTAACGTTTGTCGCGGATCCTGAGGCACCACCGGCCGATGTAATCTGGACCCCGGCTGCCTTTCCAGCTAGTACCCTGGCAACATCACCTTCGGTCCGATTCTCAATTTGATCCTGGCCAACGGAGGTCACGGCATAACCCAGAGCTTTCTTTTCTCTTTTAATACCCTGGGCGGTCACGACGACCTCTTCCAGCGCCTGTGCGTCCTCCTCCATTTGTACATTAATGACATCTGCGGCACCGATAGTCCTTCGGACGTCTCGCTGTCCGATGTACGAGAAGAGTAGAGACTGCCCTACGCTTCCGTTTATGGAGTAATTTCCGTCGAAATCGGTCTGGGTACCTGTAGTGGTCCCCTCTACAACGATGTTTACACCAGGTAGGGGCAGGCCGTCTTGATCCGTCACCGTACCTGAAATCGTCTTGTCTTGCGCAAATGACAAATGCACAACCAACGCCAATAGAAGCGTTGAGATTCCATTTAATTTTGTTCTCATTTTTTAATTATTTGAATTAGCTAGTTGCGAAAATCATAATTTCGTGTTAATAATCCAAACTTATTTTAATAAAACTTTAAGAGTGAAATGCCCGTAAAATGCAAATAATCGACCATTTGTTACACCTAATAGGGGGGTATATGTTAAAAAAATCAAAATGACTCGATTTTGGCCTGTTGCAATTATCAATAGACCCTAAAAGCGAGGGTTGAATTGTGGACTTTGCAAAAAAAAATTAACACCACTTTTACTACAAGGGTGGATATTTGAGTAAAAATTCTCTAAATCGGTGTTCATACCTAAAAAAATCATCCGCAAAAAGGCCAGGTTAGCTGGCCATCCGTATCTAATTCCGGAACTCAATTTTCAGCCGGGAAGTTTGCGGATCCGATCCGTGTCAATTCGCGGCTTTGAAAAGTGAGTTTATGCCCTGAAGGGAGTCTGAGTCCGAGTGGAAATTAAAAAGCTTCAAAATGCTATATATATTAAGGTATAAGAGTAGCATTTTAATGGAGTGAGAGGGCTTCTGTAAAAATTAGGTAAAATTAATTCGGAACCATTTGAATTATAACGAATAATTAGTACATTTGCCAGCCCTTAAAAGAGGGTAGTATTTTATACATAGATAATAGTATGCCAACAATTTCACAATTAGTACGAAAAGGAAGGGCCACAATTACCAAGAAGAGTAAATCGGCTGCTTTGGATTCGTGCCCTCAGAGACGAGGAGTTTGTACGCGTGTATATACCACTACACCGAAGAAACCAAACTCTGCAATGCGTAAGGTTGCAAGGGTAAGGTTAACCAACGGTAAAGAGGTGAATGCGTACATTCCCGGCGAAGGGCATAACCTCCAGGAGCACTCGATAGTATTGGTAAGAGGCGGAAGGGTGAAGGATTTGCCAGGTGTTAGATATCACATCGTTCGAGGTGCATTGGATACCGCAGGTGTCGCAGGCCGGACACAGAGAAGATCTAAGTACGGTGCAAAACGCCCTAAGAAGTAATCTAAACTTTAAGAAGAAGCGATGAGAAAAAGACAGGCAAAGAAAAGACCGCTATTACCGGATCCCAGATATAATGATCAATTGGTTACCCGATTTGTAAACATGTTGATGTGGGATGGTAAGAAGTCGGTTGCTTTCAAGATATTCTACGATGCTATCGATATTGTAGAAGAAAAGAAGACCGATGAGGAGAAATCCGCATTGGAATTATGGAAAGACGCTTTATCTAATGTAATGCCGCACGTTGAGGTTCGCAGCAGACGGGTAGGTGGTGCCACTTTCCAGATCCCTATGCAGATCAGACCAGACCGTAAGATATCTACGGCTATGAAATGGTTGATCAGCTTTGCGCGTAAGCGAAACGAAAAATCAATGGCACAAAAATTAGCAGCCGAAATTTTGGCAGCATCAAAAGAAGAAGGCGCCGCGGTTAAAAAGCGAGTTGATACTCACAAGATGGCCGAAGCCAATAAAGCGTTTTCCCACTTTAGATTCTAATCAGACAATGGCAAGAGACTTAAATTATACTAGAAATATAGGTATTGCAGCGCATATCGATGCTGGTAAAACTACCACCACCGAGCGTATCCTCTTTTATACCGGGGTGAGCCACAAGATAGGAGAGGTTCACGACGGAGCTGCAACCATGGACTGGATGGAGCAGGAACAAGAGCGCGGGATTACCATTACTTCGGCAGCTACTACCTGTACCTGGAACTTTCCAACCCAGAACGGGCAAATGATTCCGGAATCCAAGCCATACCACTTTAATATTATAGATACTCCCGGTCACGTGGATTTTACCGTTGAGGTAAACCGTTCGCTGAGGGTATTGGATGGGCTGGTTTTCCTTTTTAGCGCTGTTGACGGTGTTGAACCTCAGTCCGAAACTAACTGGAGACTTGCGGATAATTACAAGGTTCCGCGAATGGGCTTTGTAAATAAAATGGACCGTCAGGGTTCTAACTTCCTGGCTGTTTGTCAGCAGGTAAAAGATATGCTCAAATCCAATGCGGTACCTATTGTACTACCGATTGGTGAAGAAGCAGACTTTAAAGGCATTGTAGACCTTGTGAAGAACAGGGCTATCGTCTGGAATGAGCAGGATATGGGATCTACATTTGAGATCATCGACATTCCGGAAGAAATGAAGGATGAGGTAGCTGAGTACCGTGCAGCGCTTATAGAAGCTGTTGCGGAATACGATGAGAACCTCATGGAGAAATTCTTTGAAGATGAGGATTCCATCACAGAAGATGAGGTGCATGCGGCATTGAGAGCGGCGGTGATGGATATGAGTATCATCCCTATGATTTGCGGGTCTTCATTTAAGAACAAAGGAGTTCAGTTTTTATTGGATGCGGTTTGCCGTTACCTTCCTTCTCCTTTGGACAAAGAAGCGATCATCGGTACCGACCCGAGAAATGATCAGGAGATCGCCAGAAAACCAGATCCTAAAGAACCTTTTGCGGCTCTTGCTTTTAAGATCGCCACAGATCCCTTTGTAGGGCGTTTGGCATTCTTTAGAGCTTATTCCGGGAAACTGGATGCTGGTTCTTACGTATTGAATAACCGATCCGGCAACAAAGAGCGTATTTCCAGAATTTATCAGATGCACTCTAACAAGCAAAACGCCGTGGAGTCCATTTCTGCCGGAGATATCGGGGCAGCTGTTGGTTTTAAAGACATCAAGACAGGGGATACCTTATCTGATGAGAAACACCCAATTGTCCTGGAAAGCATGAAATTCCCGGATCCTGTAATTGGTATTGCTGTAGAGCCTAAGACCAAGGCCGATGTGGATAAATTGGGGATGGCTCTTGCCAAACTTGCAGAGGAAGATCCAACCTTCCAGGTAAAAACTGACGAGGCATCCGGACAGACCATTATCTCAGGAATGGGAGAGCTTCACCTTGATATTATTGTTGACCGTTTGAAGCGGGAGTTCAAGGTTGATGTTAACCAGGGGCAGCCTCAGGTAGAGTACAAAGAAGCTATTACGCGCAGTGCGGATCACAGGGAAGTTTACAAGAAACAAACCGGTGGTCGAGGTAAGTTCGCGGATATCATCTTTACCATGGAGCCGGCTGATAAAGAAACTCAAGGTCTTGAGTTCGTAAACGAGATCAAAGGGGGTAACATCCCAAGAGAATATATCCCTTCTGTGGAAAAAGGCTTTAAGGAAGCCATGAAAAACGGGCCTTTGGCTGGTTTTGAAATGGATAGCATGAAAGTTACGCTTAAAGATGGTTCTTTCCACCCTGTGGATTCCGATTCGCTTTCTTTCGAATTGGCTGCCAAACTGGGTTACAAAGATGCTGCGAAAGCCGCGAAAGCCGTACTTATGGAGCCTATCATGAAACTGGAAGTACTTACCCCTGAAGAGAATATGGGAGATATCGTTGGAGACCTTAACCGAAGAAGGGGACAGGTTAACAACATGGACGACAGGGCAGGTTCCAAGGTGATCAAAGCTGAGGTACCGCTTTCAGAGATGTTTGGTTATGTAACCGCACTGAGGACCTTGTCTTCAGGTAGGGCAACATCTACTATGGAGTTTTCACATTATGCAGAGACTCCGACAAATATTGCTGAAGAAGTGATCAAGGCAACCAAAGGTGTAACCGCTTAAATTTAGGAGATGAGTCAGAAAATCAGAATAAAATTAAAGTCGTACGATCATAACCTGGTGGATAAGTCCGCGGAGAAAATCGTAAAAACGGTAAAGACGACAGGAGCGGTGGTTACAGGACCTATTCCGTTGCCAACGCATAAGAAGATCTTTACAGTATTGCGGTCTCCGCACGTAAATAAGAAATCCAGAGAGCAGTTTCAGTTGAGCGCGTACAAGCGTTTACTCGATATATACAGCTCTTCCTCCAAAACCATCGATGCACTTATGAAGCTTGAACTTCCCAGTGGCGTTGAGGTGGAGATTAAGGTGTAAGTGAAATGCCGCTGTAAGAAGCGGTGGACATGTCCGGAGCGTTTCGCGAAGGAAAAACGGTAACAAAAATAAATTCGGGGTCGGATTATTTTTGGCCCTGTTTTTTTTGTCCGAATAAAAAGAAATAATTAAAAACTAAATAGTTAGTAATTCATAATCAATAATTAAGTATGTCTGGGTTAATTGGAAAAAAAGTAGGCATGACCAGCATTTTCGATGAGAATGGAAAGAACATTCCATGTACTGTTATCGAAGCGGGGCCATGCGTAGTTACCCAAGTCAGAACCGAAGAGGTAGACGGGTATAATGCCCTTCAGCTCGGTTTCGATGACAAGGCAGAAAAGCGCGCGAATAAGGCTGAAATGGGCCATATGAAAAAAGCGGGCACTTCTCCCAAAAAGAAAGTCGTTGAGTTCCGGGAATTTGAAGGTGAGCACAAATTAGGGGATACCATTGGGGTAGACCTGTTTGTAGAAGGAGAGTTTGTGGATGTTTCTGCGACTTCCAAGGGAAAAGGATTTCAGGGTGTGGTTAAAAGACATGGCTTCGGTGGTGTCGGACAGGCTACACACGGGCAGCACAATCGATTAAGAGCTCCAGGTTCTATCGGGGCAGCTTCCTATCCTGCACGAGTTTTTAAAGGGATGAAAATGGCCGGTAGAATGGGCGGCGGAAGAGTAACGGTTCAAAATCTCAGGGTTTTGAAAGTGGTTCCTGAAAAGAACCTGCTTGTACTCAAAGGCTGTGTACCTGGTCATAAAAATGCGTACGTAACTATTGAGAAGTAGCCATTATGAAGGTAGCAGTTTTAGATATCAAAGGAAAAGATACAGGTAGGAAGGTAGACCTTTCAGACGCTGTTTTCAAAATAGAGCCGAACAATCACGCCATCTACCTTGATGTAAAGCAGTACACAGCGCACCAGCGCCAGGGTACTCACAAAACCAAGGAAAGAGCGGAAATTGCAGGTAGTACCAGAAAGATCAAGAAGCAAAAAGGTACGGGTACCGCGAGAGCGGGTAGTATCAAGTCTCCTATTTTTCGAGGAGGTGGTAGGATCTTTGGGCCAAGGCCAAAAGATTACAGCCAGAAGTTGAACAAGAATGTGAAGCGGCTTGCACGTAAATCTGCCCTAAGTCTAAAGACCAAGGAAAAGGCAGTCATCGTGGTTGAGGATTTCAATTTCGAAAGTCCGAAAACCAAAGATTTTATTGCTGTTCTGAAGTCGCTGGGCCTCGAAAACAAAAAGTCCCTCTTTGTGTTGGGCGATTCAAATAATAACGTATATTTGTCGTCGCGTAATTTGAAAGGTTACGAAGTTATAACTAACTCAGAATTAAGCACTTACAAAATATTGAACGCAAACAATATCGTGCTTCTCGAGGGTTCTTTAGAAGGAATTGAAACGAACTTAAACCGATAGGAAAGTCATGAGCGTGTTGATAAAACCAATTATTACAGAAAAGATGACTGCAGACAGCGAGCTGTACAATCGCTATGGGTTTATTGTAGACCCTAAAGCGAACAAGTTGCAGATCAAAGATGCTGTTGAAGCAACCTACGGTGTTTCTGTAAAGAAAGTTCGTACTATGAATTACGGTCCTACCCGACGAACCCGTTACACCAAAACCGGTGTTCAGCACGGAAAGACAAACGCTTATAAGAAAGCGATAGTCGATGTTGAGGATGGAGATGTAATTGATTTTTACAGTAATCTATAAAGACCTAAGATGTCAGTTAGAAAATTAAAACCGATAACTCCAGGACAGCGTTTTAAAGTAGTAAACGGATTTGACGCGCTTACTGCTGATAAGCCGGAGAAAAGCTTGCTTGCTCCGTTAAAAAGGTCTGGAGGTAGAAACAGTCAAGGAAAGATGACCATGCGCTACCGTGGTGGTGGTCATAAAAGAAGGTATCGTATTATCGACTTTAAAAGAGATAAGCAGGATGTTGCCGCTGAGGTAAAGTCTATACAGTACGATCCCAACAGAACCGCGTTTATTGCACTGTTGGAATACAAGGACGGTGAAAAAAGATATATCGTAGCTCAAAACGGATTGCAGGTAGGGCAGAAAGTATCTTCAGGAACGGGATCCGCTCCTGAGATTGGAAATGCCTTACCACTTAAGGAGATCCCTTTGGGAACTATCATTTCCTGTATTGAGCTAAGGCCGGGTCAGGGAGCCGTGATGGCTCGAAGTGCCGGAACCTTTGCTCAGTTGATGGCAAGAGAAGGAAAATTTGCGACCGTTAAACTTCCTTCCGGAGAGACCAGATTAGTACTGTCTAACTGTCTTGCGACCATTGGAGCAGTTTCCAACTCAGATCATCAGCTCATCGTATCAGGTAAGGCTGGTAGAAGCAGATGGCTGGGTAGAAGACCAAGAACAAGACCAGTAGCCATGAACCCTGTGGATCACCCGATGGGTGGTGGTGAAGGAAGGGCTTCCGGAGGTCACCCAAGGTCTAGAAACGGAGTACCTGCAAAAGGTTACAGAACCCGTTCCAGGACCAAGGAAACGAACAGATATATCATAGAACGTAGAAAGAAATAAAAACGTAGAAAGAAATGGCACGTTCATTAAAAAAAGGACCATACGTTCATTACAGCCTTGAGAAGAAAGTCCAGCAGAATTTGGAGTCTGGGAAGAAGTCAGTGATCAAGACCTGGTCACGAGCTTCAATGATCACTCCGGATTTTGTAGGTCAGACTATAGCGGTTCACAACGGAAGACAATTCGTCCCTGTTTACGTCACTGAGAATATGGTTGGGCACAAGCTCGGAGAATTTTCTCCTACCAGATCTTTTAGAGGACACGCGGGTGCAAAGAACAAAGGTAAAAAGTAAGCTAAGCTATGGGAGTTCGAAAAAAACAAATGGCTGAAAGAATTAAAGCCGAGAAGAAAGATCTGGCGTTTGCAAAACTCAATAACTGCCCTACCTCTCCCAGGAAAATGAGATTGGTAGCGGACCTTGTAAGAGGAGCGGAAGTTGAGAAAGCACTTGCCATCCTGAGGTTCAACCCGAAAGAAGCTTCCAGGAGACTGGAAAAACTGTTGCTTTCTGCTATTGCCAACTGGCAGGCTAAGAACGAAGATGCGGATATTGAAGGCGCAGACCTTTTTATCAAAGAGATCCGGGTAGACGGCGGACGTATGTTGAAAAGATTACGACCAGCTCCTCAGGGAAGGGCTCATAGAATAAGAAAACGGTCCAACCACGTAACACTGGTATTGGGATCTAATAATAATACTCAAAGCTAGACAGCGCATTATGGGACAAAAGACAAATCCAATCGGGAATCGCCTGGGAATTATCAGAGGATGGGAGTCCAACTGGTACGGAGGGAATGATTATGGAGATAAGCTTGCCGAGGACGACAAGATCAGAAAATACGTTCATGCCCGTCTGGCTAAGGCCAGTGTGTCTCGGGTGATCATTGAGCGAACCCTTAAACTGATCACAGTTACAATCACTACTGCCAGACCCGGTATCATAATCGGTAAAGGAGGCCAGGAAGTGGATAAGTTGAAAGAAGAGCTCAAGAAGATCACGGACAAAGAAGTACAGATCAACATATTTGAGATCAAAAGACCGGAACTGGATGCCAACCTGGTTGCCGCCAGTGTCGCAAGACAGATAGAGAACAGGATCTCTTATCGTAGGGCTATCAAGATGGCTATTGCGGCGGCAATGAGAATGAATGCAGAAGGGATCAAGATCCAGATCTCAGGACGTTTGAACGGAGCTGAGATGGCGCGTTCAGAATCCTATAAGGATGGAAGAATTCCACTTTCAACCTTTAGAGCCGATATTGACTACGCTTTGCACGAAGCACATACTACCTACGGAAGATTGGGTATTAAGGTGTGGATCATGAAAGGCGAAGTATACGGTAAGAGAGAGCTTTCCCCGCTGGTTGGAATGTCTAAAAGCCAGGGAAAAGGGAAGCAGGATTCAGGTAAGAAACCGCGTCGTAGAAAATAATTAAAGAAGTAAGTTAAGATGTTACAGCCAAAAAGAACCAAGTTTCGCAAAGCGCAAAAGGGCCGTATGAAAGGAAATTCCGGGAGAGGACATCAACTTTCCAATGGGATGTTCGGAATTAAATCTTTGGATTCCAGTTTTATTACTTCGCGCCAGATTGAAGCAGCGAGGGTAGCAGCTACCCGTTATATGAAAAGACAAGGGCAGTTGTGGATCAAGATCTTCCCGGACAAGCCAATTACCAAGAAGCCTCTTGAGGTGCGTATGGGTAAAGGTAAAGGAGCTCCGGAATATTGGGTGGCCGTTGTCAAGCCAGGAAGGATCATGTTCGAAGTGGCTGGGGTACCCATGGATGTAGCTAAGGAAGCTTTGCGACTGGCTGCTCAGAAATTACCGGTTAAAACAAAATTTGTAGTGGCTAGGGATTACGAAGCCGCATAATTTTATTGCAAGGAAAGATGAAACAATCTGAGATAAAAGAATTGTCGGTAGAAGAGTTGAAGGAAAAGATAGCCGATTTTAAGAAGCAACACGCTGACCTTAAAATGGCTCATTCCGTAACCCCATTGGAAAATCCGCTTCAGATCAGGCAAGCGAGAAGAACGGTGGCAAGGCTAGCAACTGAATTAACTAATAGAGAAAACCAATAATAGGTTCTGCTTTATGGAAAAAAGAAATTTAAGAAAGGAAAGGGTAGGCGTTGTAACCAGCAACCGCATGGAGAAATCAATAGTGGTTTCCGAAGTAAAGCGCGTAAAGCATCCTATGTACGGAAAGTTCGTATTGCGAACTAAAAAATATGTTGCACACGACGAGACCAACGATTGCAATATCGGGGATACTGTTCGGATCATGGAGACACGTCCGTTGAGTAAGACCAAATGTTGGAGGTTGGTTGAAGTATTAGAAAGAGCCAAATAATTATGTTACAGCAAGAATCCAGACTAAAGGTAGCGGATAACACAGGGGCAAAAGAAGTGCTTACCATCCGCGTATTGGGAGGTACCAAAAGAAGGTATGCCTCAGTAGGTGATAAGATCGTGGTTACGGTTAAAGAAGCCACTCCAAACGGAGGTATTAAAAAAGGTGCTGTTTCTACAGCGGTGGTGGTAAGAACCAAAAAAGAGGTTAGAAGACCTGATGGATCTTACATCCGATTTGACGATAACGCCTGTGTATTGTTGAACCCTACCGGCGAGATGAGAGGAACCAGGGTATTCGGTCCTGTTGCCCGAGAGCTGAGGGATAAGCAATTTATGAAGATCGTTTCACTGGCCCCCGAGGTGCTGTAAAAGAATAGAGAAGATGAAACTAAAGATAAAAACGGGAGATACCGTACGAATCATTGCCGGAGACCATAAAGGTACTGAAGGCAAAGTAGTAAGCGTAGATCGCGCCAAGAACCGGGCGATCGTGGAGGGAGCGAATATGGTCTCCAAGCACGAGAAGCCCAGTGCACAGAACCCACAGGGTGGTATAGTAAAAAAAGAGGCTCCTATTCATATTTCAAACCTTTCCCTCATCGATTCCAAATCAGGTGAGACAACGAGAGTAGGTTACGAAGTAAGGGATGGTAAAAAAGTAAGGGTTTCCAGGAAATCCAATGAAGTAATTTAGTTATGGCTTACGTACCGAGATTAAAGAAAGAATACAGAGAGCGCGTAATCAAAGCGCTTACCGATGAGTTTGGTTACAAGAACGTGATGCAGGTACCCAAATTACAAAAGATCGTGGTTAGCCGTGGTGTTGGTGCCGCAGTGGCGGACAAAAAGCTGATAGATCATGCAGTGGATGAGTTGACCCTGATCACCGGACAAAAAGCTGTGGCTACGATCTCTAAAAAGGATGTCGCTGCCTTCAAGCTTAGAAAAGGAATGCCAATTGGGGCTAAAGTTACCCTTAGAGGAGAACGTATGTACGAGTTCCTGGATCGTTTGGTAACCACCGCGCTTCCCAGGGTAAGGGATTTCCAGGGGATTCGAGCAACCGGTTTTGACGGAAGAGGTAATTACAATCTCGGGGTGACAGAACAGATCATTTTCCCTGAGATCAATATAGACAAGATTAACAGGATCAACGGTATGGATATCACTTTTGTGACCTCCGCTGATACTGACAAGGAAGCAAAATCATTATTAACCGAATTAGGACTACCTTTTAAAAAGAACTAGTATGGCTAAAGAATCAATGAAAGCCCGTGAGCGAAAAAGGGCAAAGATGGTAGCGAAATACGCCGCAAAACGCAAAGCTTTGAAAGAAGCCGGCGATTACGAGGCGTTGCAAAAGTTGCCAAAGAATGCCTCACCTGTTCGAATGCACAACAGATGCAAATTAACAGGAAGACCTAAGGGTTATATGAGGACTTTTGGAATTTCCAGGGTAACCTTCAGGGAAATGGCCAATCAGGGATTGATTCCGGGAGTAAAAAAAGCGAGTTGGTAAAACACTAAATAGGAAAGAAGATGTTTACAGATCCTATATCAGATTATTTGACAAGAATTAGAAATGCCAGCAGTGCCGGTCATAGGGTAGTGGAGATTCCTGCTTCGAACCTGAAAAAAGAGATCACCAAGATCTTGTTTGATCAGGGTTATATTCTCAGCTACAAGTTTGACGAAGACAAAGTACAGGGAACCATCAAGATCGCACTGAAATACGACAGGCTGACCAAAGAGCCGGTTATCAAAAAGATCCAGCGCATCAGTAAGCCAGGTCTTAGGAAATATGCGGGATCTGATGATTTACCAAGGGTCCTTAACGGATTAGGAGTTGCTATTGTATCTACCTCTCACGGGGTGATGACGAGTAAGCAAGCCAAGAAAGAAAACGTGGGTGGCGAGGTACTGTGCTACGTTTATTAATAAGATTTAAAGAGATCAGAAATGTCTAGAATAGGTAAAAGCCCGATCGCAATACCAGAAGGAGCCACAGTAGAGGTTCAGGATAATGTTGTTGTTGTAAAGGGAAAATTAGGGGAGTTAAGCCAGGAATTCTCAGGAGTAGAAGTAAAGGTTGAGGACGGACAGATCCTGATTAGCCGACCCTCTGATTCCAAAGAACACAAAGCCAAGCACGGACTTTACAGATCCTTGATCAATAATATGGTTGAAGGTGTAACAAAAGGCTGGACCAAAGAATTGGAATTGGTAGGTGTAGGTTACCGTGCTTCTAACCAGGGACAGAAACTGGATCTGGCATTGGGATTCTCACATAATATAGTCATGGATCTGGCACCTGAGGTTAAAATAGAGACCAAATCTGAGAAGGGAAAGAACCCTATCATCAAATTGACCTCTCATGACAAGCAGCTTGTCGGTCAGATTGCGGCTAAAATAAGGTCTTTCCGCAAGCCGGAGCCTTACAAAGGAAAAGGAATTAAGTTCGTTGGAGAACAACTAAGAAGAAAAGCAGGTAAATCCGCTTAATAACTGAATTATGGGATTAACAAAGACTGAAAGAAGATTGCGCATCCGCAGAAGGATCAGAAAAGTGTCCTTCGGCACCGCGGAGAGACCAAGATTGTCTGTGTTTAGAAGTAACAAAGAGATCTACGCTCAGATCATTGACGATACCAAGGGTGAAACGCTTGCGTCCGCTTCTTCCAGGGACAAAGAACTGGCCAAGGCAAAAGGGACCAAATCAGAGATCGCTGCTGAAGTAGGGAAAGCCATTGCTGAAAAAGCGCAGAAAGCAGGTATCGAGACTGTTGCTTTTGACAGGGGCGGAAACCTTTACCACGGTAGAATTAAGGCATTGGCAGATGGTGCCAGGGAAGCCGGACTAAAATTTTAATAAAATATGTACGGGAAATACAAAAACGTAGAATTGGTAAAACCCGGAGGTCTTGAGCTTAAAGACCGACTGGTTGGAGTACAAAGGGTTACTAAGGTTACCAAAGGTGGTAGGGCTTTCGGCTTTTCTGCTATTGTAGTTGTAGGAGATGAGAACGGAGTGGTAGGTCACGGACTGGGTAAATCCAAAGAGGTGGCAACAGCGATCGCCAAAGCCATTGAGGATGCCAAAAAGAACCTGATCCGTATCCCACTGAATAAAGGAACACTCCCTCATGAGCAAAAAGGGAAGTACGGCGGAGCCAGAGTTTACATCCAGCCCGCCTCTCACGGTACCGGGGTTATCGCCGGTGGTGCTGTGCGTGCGGTTCTCGAAGCTGTTGGAGTTCAGGACGTATTGTCCAAATCCCAGGGCTCTTCTAATCCTCACAATGTAGTAAAGGCTACTTTTGATGCTTTACTGCAACTGCGAGATGCGAGAACTGTTGCCAATCAGCGAGGTATTTCTTTGGAAAAAGTTTTTAAAGGCTAAGAGGTTATGGCAAAGATCAAAGTAAAACAGGTAAGAAGCAGCATAAAAAGACCTCAAAACCAGAAGAGAACTCTGGAAGCTCTTGGTTTGAGAAAAATTGGCCAGGTGGTGGAGCATGAAAATACTCCGAATATCCTTGGCATGATAGACAAAGTAAAACACTTGGTTTCTACTGAAGAAGCTTAAAAAAGAGAAGTAAAATGGATTTGAGCAATTTGAAACCTGCCAAAGGCGCAGTACAGAAGCCGGGAAAAACCATAGGTAGAGGCCAGGGATCAGGTAAGGGCGGAACCGCAACCCGAGGACATAAAGGTGCGAAATCGCGCTCTGGTTACTCCAGAAAAATAGGTTTTGAAGGAGGACAGATGCCGCTTCAGAGACGTGTGCCTAAGTTCGGTTTTACGAATATCAACAGAAAAGAGTATCGCGGGATCAACCTGAATGAGTTACAGGAGTTGGCAGACAAAGGAAAGGTGAAGAAAGAAGTTACTCTGGAGAATCTGATAGAAAACAGGCTGGCTAGAAAAAGTGACCTGGTAAAAATCCTCGGTGGAGGTGAATTAAAAGCGGCACTAAAAGTATCCGCGCATAAATTTACTGCCACAGCCAAAGCCGCCATAGAGGCCGCGGGCGGTGAAGCAATAAGTTTATAAGGAAACAGCGACTATGAAGAAATTTTTTGAGATCATATCAAATATCTGGAAGATTGAAGAGTTAAGGGGGCGGATTATCGTTACCCTTGGCTTGCTTTTGGTGTACCGATTCGGAGCCCAGATCGTACTTCCGGGTATTGATACCTCCCAATTGGCTGAACTCTCTTCCAATACCGAACAGGGTATTCTGGGAATATTGAATGCATTTACCGGAGGAGCATTCGCTAACGCTTCCGTATTTGCACTTGGAATTATGCCGTATATCTCGGCTTCCATTGTGGTTCAGTTAATGGGTATTGCCGTTCCTTATCTTCAAAAGTTAGACAAGGAAGGTGAGAGTGGTAGAAAAACCAAGAATCAGATCACTCGATGGTTAACGATTGGGATCTGTATCGTTCAGGCTCCGGCCTATCTTTATAGTCTTAGCGCTTTGGGTGTTCCCGACAGTGCCTTCCTTTTAGGTAAAGGACTGAATTTCATCGTACCAGCGGTTATAATACTGGTTACAGGCTGTGTTTTTGCGATGTGGTTAGGCGAGAAGATCACGGACAAGGGTATCGGAAATGGTATCTCCTTGCTTATCATGATCGGTATTATCGCGACTATGCCTCAATCCTTTGTTCAAGAGTTCATCTCAAGGACTACGAATAACAACGGTGGACTGATGTTCATGCTTATTGAAGTTATACTGTGGTTCGTGGTGATATTAGCCAGCGTATTGCTGGTTATGGCCACCCGTAGAATACCGGTTCAATACGCGAGGAGAACGGCCTCTGGCGGATATGAGAAAAACATTGCGGGATCAAGGCAGTATATCCCCCTAAAGCTAAACGCTTCCGGGGTTATGCCGATCATCTTTGCACAGGCGATCATGTTTGCGCCGGGCTTGTTAGGTAGAACATTTAACAATACGGCAGTAGGCCAGTGGATGGAAGTACAATTCCAGGATATTTTTGGTTTGGCCTACAACATATTGTTCGGGGTATTGATCATTATTTTTACCTATTTCTATACAGCGATTACGGTACCGACCAATAAAATGGCAGACGATCTTAAGAGGAGCGGAGGCTTTATTCCAGGGATACGTCCTGGAAAGGAAACCGCGGACTTTTTAGATAAGGTGATGTCATTGATCACACTACCCGGTTCCATATTCCTTGCACTACTTGCGGTATTACCAGCGGTAGTGGTGAAATTGATGGACATACAACCCGGATGGGCTTTGTTCTACGGCGGAACTTCCCTGTTGATCATGGTAGGTGTAGCGATCGATACGGTTCAGCAGGTAAATTCCTATTTGTTGAACAGGCATTACGATGGACTCATGAAAACCGGTAAGAATAGAAAAGTAGCATAATTTATGGCCAAACAAGCACCAATAGAACAAGATGGCAGTATCATAGAAGCCCTGTCCAATGCGATGTTCAGGGTAGAACTGGAAAACGGGCATGTGGTAACTGCACATATTTCAGGGAAGATGCGTATGCACTATATCAAATTGCTTCCCGGGGACAAGGTGAAGCTGGAGATGAGTCCATATGATCTGACTAAGGCTAGGATTACATATAGATATTAAAAAAACGAAAAGGTGAAGGTAAGAGCATCCATAAAGAAAAGAAGTGCCGAGTGCAAAATAGTGCGCAGAAAAGGCAGACTGTACGTGATTAATAAGAAGAATCCCAGATTCAAACAAAGACAAGGGTAATTATGGCAAGAATTGCAGGGGTTGATATCCCAAAACAAAAAAGAGGTGTTATTGCCTTGACCTATATCTACGGTGTTGGCAAAAGCAGGGCACAGGAGATCTTAGAGACTGCCAAGGTAAGTGAAGATACCAAAGTTTCTGATTGGAATGACGATGAGATCGGACGAATCCGGGACGCTGTATCTGCCTTTAAGATTGAGGGAGAGCTTCGTTCAGAGACACAGTTGAATATCAAGCGACTGATGGATATTGGTTGCTACCGCGGTATTCGTCACAGATCCGGCCTTCCGTTAAGAGGACAACGCACCAAGAACAATTCCAGGACGCGTAAAGGAAAGAGAAAGACTGTTGCTAATAAGAAGAAAGCAACTAAATAATAATTCGTACGGATAAATCCGCAACAGCTTAGAAAATATGGCTAAGACAGGTACAAAAACAACAAAGAAGCGCAAGGTTATCATCGAATCTGTGGGAGAAGCGCATATTACAGCTTCTTTTAACAACATCATTATTTCTTTGACCAATAAGAAGGGAGATGTTATCGCTTGGTCCTCTGCCGGTAAAATGGGCTTCAGGGGTTCTAAGAAGAACACCCCTTACGCCGCCCAGATTGCGGCGGAAGAATGTGCAAAAACTGCACATGAAGCAGGGTTGAGGAAAGTAAAGGTTTACGTGAAAGGACCCGGAAACGGAAGGGAGTCTGCAATTCGCTCAATTCACAACTCCGGTATCGAAGTAGCGGAAATCATCGATGTGACCCCACTTCCACACAACGGGTGCAGACCTCCGAAACGCAGAAGAGTATAATTTTTATTTAATTCCTAATAATAGTTTTCACCGGGAGTGTAGTTACGATTATCGAAGGATAAGCCTTAATTCATAATCGCACTTCCAAATTAATAGAAGATGGCAAGATACACAGGACCAAAAACAAAGATCGCTCGTAAATTTGGCGAGCCGATTTTCGGAGATGACAAGTCTTTCGAGAAAAAGAACTACCCTCCGGGACAGCACGGAAATAACAGACGCCGTGGTAAAAAATCAGAATATGCGATCCAGTTAATGGAGAAGCAAAAGGCAAAGTATACCTACGGGATTTTGGAACGACAGTTCAGGAATCTCTTTGCCAAAGCAAACAGAAGTAAAGGAGTTACCGGTGAGGTACTTCTTCAACTATGTGAATCCCGCCTGGACAACGTGGTATTCCGAATGGGATTGTCCAACTCCAGGAGAGGAGCAAGACAACTGGTTTCGCACAGACATATTACCGTAAACGGAGAACTGGTAAACATTCCTTCCTATACCCTTAAGGCAGGAGACGTTGTCGGAGTAAGAGAGAAGTCCAAATCCCTACAGTCCATTCAGGATGCCCTTGCAGGAAATAGCGCGGTGTACGAATGGATCACCTGGAACACTGAAAAAAAGGAAGGTACTTTTGTGACCGTTCCTGAAAGAGTTCAGATTCCGGAAAACATAAAAGAACAATTAATCGTCGAGTTATACTCTAAATAAACAACACAGATCCGACTATGGCATTATTTAATTTTCAGAAACCCGATAAAGTAATCATGATAGATTCTTCCGATTTCGAAGGGAAGTTTGAATTTCGCCCTTTGGAACCCGGATACGGATTGACTGTCGGTAACGCATTGAGAAGAGTATTACTTTCGTCCCTGGAAGGATTTGCGATCACTTCCGTTCGTATAGACAAGGTAGAACACGAATTTTCAGTAATTGAAGGTGTTGTTGAAGACGTAACTGAAATTATTCTAAATCTCAAGCAAATTCGCTTTAAAAGGCAGATTGAAGACGTTAATGAAGAGACTGTTTCAATCTCTGTAAGCGGAAAAGAGCAACTCACTGCCGGGGATTTCCAGAAGTTTATTTCCGGATACCAGGTATTGAATCCTGATCTGGTGATCTGCAATATGGACCCCAAGGTGAGTATCAATATGGAGATCATTATTGAAAAAGGCAGGGGTTATGTACCTGCAGAAGAAAACAAGAAATCTAATGCGCCTCTGGGAAGCATTGCTGTTGACTCCATCTTTACACCGGTAAAGAACGTAAAGTACAGCATTGAGAATTTCCGGGTAGAGCAGAAGACGGATTACGAAAAACTGATCTTTGAGATCGTTACGGATGGATCAATACATCCAAAAGATGCGCTTACCGAAGCGGCCAAGGTACTGATCCACCATTTCATGCTTTTCTCTGATGAGCGTATTACCCTTGAAGCGGATGAGATCGCACAGACCGAGACTTACGATGAAGAGTCTCTTCACATGCGACAATTGCTTAAGACTAAATTAGTTGATATGGATCTCTCTGTAAGGGCACTGAACTGCCTGAAAGCGGCGGAAGTAGACACCCTTGGAGATCTGGTATCCTTCAATAAGAACGATCTGATGAAATTCAGGAACTTTGGTAAAAAATCACTTACTGAGCTGGAAGAGCTTGTGATCAACAAAGGATTGAATTTCGGAATGGATTTATCAAAATATAAGTTAGATAAGGATTAGTTTTTCTACTGAAGATTGCGGTTTGAACCGAGGATCCTTTAAATGAAAATACAATAAAGAGCGATGAGACACGGAAAAAAAGTCAATCATTTAGGAAGAAAAACGGCGCACAGGAAGGCGATGCTGGCCAATATGGCCTGTTCCTTGATTGAACATAAAAGAATCAATACCACCGTTGCCAAGGCAAAAGCCTTAAAGCAATTTATAGAACCATTGATCACCAAATCCAAGGCTGAAAACAACCAGTCTGCTGAAAAAGGTACGCACAACAGGCGTATCGCTTTCAGGAACCTTAGAGATAAGCATGCGGTAACCGAATTGTTCGGGACTGTAGCAGACAAGGTAGGAGACAGGCCTGGAGGTTATACTCGTATCATCAAGCTGGGAAGCCGGCTGGGAGATAACGCGGATATGGCCATGATAGAGTTGGTGGATTTCAACGAGTTGTACAATGCCGGTAAGCCTAAGAAGAAGAAATCTACTCGTAGAAGTAGAAGGGGTAAGAAAGCGGAAACGGCTCCTGTAGCAACAACCGAAAATCAGACTGATGATTCAGAAGAATAGAATGTTCATAAATTCTGGGAAATTTAGAGAAGGGTAGTCTTAACTGACTATCCTTTTTTTATGTTTCTTTGTGAAACGAGAATTCATACTGTTCTCTGAAATCTGGGTGTAAGATTTATAAACTGGAATAAGCAAAGTCCTGCCGAATGAGAACCGGCCGTTTTGCTTAGATGTAAAAATGACAATTGCGTAAATACAAGTGGAAGTATCCGCTTTCCCAATAGGTTTCAAAAGACCCGATTAACAGTAAATAATATGAATTTCTTATCAAAAAAAAGTCGACAGTGAAGTATCAATCCAAAAGAAAAGCGCTGATTTTATTGGCAGACGGAACCATCTTCTTCGGAAAGGCCGTTGGAGACAAAGAAGGTACAGCCTTTGGCGAAGTATGTTTTAATACCGGGATGACCGGCTACCAGGAGATCTTTACCGATCCCTCCTATTTCGGACAGTTGATGGTAACCACCAATGCGCACATTGGCAACTATGGAGCCAATAATGAAGAGGTGGAATCCGATTCTGTGAAAATAGCCGGACTGATCTGCAAGAACTTCAGCTATGAGTATTCAAGGCCGGATGCGGATATGGGACTCGAAGAATTCCTGGATAAAAACAATCTGTTTTCAATATCCGATGTAGACACCAGGGCTCTGGTGAGTTACATCAGGGATAATGGCGCCATGAATGCCGTGATCTCTACGGAGGTAGATAATATAGAAGGCTTGAAAGCCAAACTCAAGGAAGTACCCAGTATGGAAGGCCTGGAGCTTGCTTCTAAGGTCTCCACGGAGAAGCCTTATTTCTTTGGAGATGAAAACGCGAAATACAAAATAGCCGCCCTGGATATCGGAATTAAAAAGAATATTCTCCGTAACCTTGCCCAGCGTGATGCCTATATCAAGGTTTTTCCCTATAACAGCACCTTCGAGGAGATGAAAGAATGGCAACCTGATGGTTATTTCATTTCCAATGGCCCTGGGGACCCGGAACCGCTAAAGGAAGCGATTGAAACTGCAAAGCAGATCATAGCAGAAGATGTACCCTTATTTGGGATCTGCCTGGGACACCAGGTGATCGCCCTGGCTAACGGCGTATCTACCTATAAAATGCATAATGGACATCGCGGGATCAATCACCCGGTGATCAACCTGAAAACCGGAAAGGGAGAGATAACCTCTCAGAACCACGGATTTGCGATTAATCGGGAAGAAACAGAGGCCAATGCAGATCTGGAAATAACCCATGTGCATCTGAACGACAATACGGTCGCGGGAATAAGGATGAAAGACAAAAATGTGTTTTCCGTACAATATCACCCGGAAGCCAGTCCAGGGCCGCATGATGCCACTTATCTCTTTGATCAGTTCTTTGAGTTGATCGCCTCCAGTGTGAATAACACCACCCTGGTTTAAAGAGCATTCCAAAAACGGCTCAGATCAAGTAATTGAAAATCAATTACCTGAGTCGTATTTCCTGTAGGCTGAAAGTTGGCAAGCCAACTTTGTTATCGGTCCTTTATCCATGGAAACCACAAGGGCTGTAACAGAGGTTTAAGGAATTGTTATTTTCTGTAATTACTTCGCGAGGGCTGTGGTCTAACGGCCCTCCTTTTGTATATTTACCGAATTAAAAATGCGAAGTTTCACGTACGAAATTTGGGGCTCAAAAGCAGCAATGTGAAGCAGTTCAAAAACAGATATTCGTACCTCTGACTCGCGACTTATCAAATTTCCAATCATAAAAATTACAGTATGAGTAGTATCATAGACGTACACGCGAGACAAATTTTAGATTCCAGAGGTAACCCAACCGTAGAGGTGGATGTGCTTACCGAAAACGGTGTTTTGGGCAGGGCGGCCGTCCCTTCCGGAGCGTCAACCGGGGAGCACGAGGCCGTAGAGCTCCGGGATGGAGGTAGTGCCTATATGGGCAAAGGAGTCAGCCAGGCCGTGGATAATGTTAATGATACCATTGCTGAAGCCATACGAGGGATGTTGGTCTTTGAGCAAAATGCCATCGACCAAAAAATGATAGAAATAGACGGAACTCCCAACAAATCCAAATTAGGGGCTAATGCTATTCTGGGAGTTTCCCTGGCCGTAGCGAAAGCCGCGGCAAACGAATTGGGCATGCCCTTGTTCCGTTATGTCGGTGGTGTGAGCGCCAATACCCTTCCGGTTCCCATGATGAATATCATCAATGGTGGCTCGCATTCCGACGCTCCAATTGCATTCCAGGAATTCATGATCATGCCGGTTAAGGCAAATGATTTTAGCCACGCCATGCAAATGGGGACAGAGATCTTTCACAATCTTAAAAAGGTACTGCACGATAGGGGGCTGAGTACAGCGGTTGGCGATGAAGGAGGATTTGCACCAACCCTGGACGGAACCGAAGATGCCCTGGATACCATTGGAAAGGCAGTAGATAAGGCGGGATACAAGCTGGGAGATAACGTGATGATCGCCCTGGATTGTGCATCTGCAGAGTTCTACGAAAATGGCAAGTACGACTACACTAAGTTTGAAGGAGACAAAGGTGCTGTGCGCAGTTCAGAAGAACAGGCACAGTATCTTGCAGACCTTTGCGCAAAATACCCCATAATCTCTATTGAAGATGGGATGGACGAAAACGACTGGGACGGCTGGAAGGCGCTTACCGACAAAGTGGGTGATTCAGTTCAGTTGGTCGGTGACGACCTGTTTGTGACCAATGTGGAGCGACTTTCAAGAGGAATAGAGAACGGCATCGCTAACTCCATTCTGATCAAGGTGAACCAGATTGGAACGCTTTCAGAGACCATTGCGGCGGTAAATATGGCCAAGAATGCCGGCTACACCTCGGTAATGTCTCACCGCTCAGGGGAAACCGAAGACAATACCATTGCAGATCTGGCTGTGGCTCTAAACACCGGTCAAATTAAAACCGGTTCCGCTTCAAGGAGTGACAGGATGGCCAAGTACAACCAGTTACTGCGAATTGAAGAGGAGCTTGGGGATGTTGCTTACTACCCCAAAGAAAAAGCGTTCAAAGTAAAACAGTAAAAGCTAAAAAACACCGGGCCTTTCGGAAAAACGAGAGGCCCTTTTTTTGGTTTGATGGTAAACTTTACCTAATTTAAAACAACAATCCTAACCGTGCCTCAACCATGAATAACTTCCTCTTCGTAGCCGCCGAAAATGACGCTATCCCGGAATGCAAGGCTGGCGGAATGGGTGATGTGGTCAGGGATGTACCCAGACAGATATCTGAGCGAGGGGATAAGGTTCATGTAGTGGTTCCGGCTTACTCCAGGCTTCATGTAAACGGTACATTTAGGACCAATCTCAATTTTCAGTTAAGGGGATTTACCTATACAGCGGAGCTATACGAAGTACCCCCCAAAAAAGAATTCCGGAATATTACGCACTACGTAATTCATCATCCTGAAATTGAGGCGGGAGATATCGCTCATATTTACCACAACGATCCTACGGAACCCTTTTATACTGATGCCATCAAGTATTTTATCTTTTGTACAGCGGTGGCCGAGGCGATCAAACAAGAAGTGTTCGGCAAACTGGACGTAGTACACCTGCACGATTGGCATACCAGTTTGTTGCTTTTTCTGAGGAGATACCACAATTCCTACAGCGTACTTAAGGAATTGCGTTTTGTCTACAGCATACATAACCTGGCCATACAGGGAATACGTCCTTTTGATGACAACTACTCCTCCGTTACCAACTGGTTCCCCCAGGTGGATTATGATGCAGCGGAGTTATTGGACTACAGATACCAGGATTGTATCAATCTGATGGCCGTGGGAATTCGGCTTGCTGATGCAGTACATACGGTATCCCCCTCCTATAAGGAAGATATTCTCTTACCCAGCGCTCCACCGGAATTTATCGGGGGAGAAGGCCTTGAAAAAGATCTGCAACAGGCCAATAATGAAGGACGGTTGTTTGGTATACTAAACGGCTGCAATTACAAGAATATAAGACGAGCCAAAAAGCGCACTATTTACAGAAATATCATTAAGGCGATATTCCTCTGGTTGCAGGAGGAGTCCAAAAAGTATAAAGCGCATTTTTTAGCCCATACCGGAGAGAAGGTAGTTCCTTTTCTGGTCAATCCCCCTGAGTTTATTTGTGCCAGTGTGGCCCGACTTACCGAGCAGAAGTTTTACTTCTTTAAAAGATCTCCCGAAGCCCTTGAGGAGATCCTTAAAAAACTGGAAAAGATCAACGGTGTTTTTATGCTCCTGGGTACCGGTGCTCCGGAATACGAAAAGTTCCTCAGGCAAATGAGCCGCGAAAATAAGAACTTCATTTTCATCAACGGCCAGTCCGAAGATGTTATAGACTCCATCTATTTCGAATCGGATCTCTACTTTATGCCCAGCCTCTTTGAACCCTGCGGAATCAGTCAGATGCTCGCCATGAGAAACGGCCATCCGGTCCTGGTCCATAATACCGGAGGATTAAAAGATACGGTTTCTCATATGAAAACCGGTTTCAAGTTTGATGGCGACACCTACGATGAAAAGATCAGTAATATGCTGAAGTCCTTTGATGAGGTTTTGGATATCTTTTTAAACGACAAAAAAACCTGGAGCGAAATTCGGGCTAACGCCAAAAAAGTTCGTTTTACCTGGGAGAAATCCGTAGACGCTTACTATAAACTTCTTTACGCCCTTTAAGCTCCAAGAAGGCTGTTAATAAAGCCTTAAATGAAAAAACGGAATTGTTAACGTCCTTCGTTTTTCGTAAATTTAGGGTCTGTTCAAAAATTACAAAATCAAACAAATGTCAGATAAAGCTACTTTAGAATTTAATGGTGAAAAGTATGAATTTCCGGTGATCGAGGGCTCTGAAAATGAGCTGGCCATAGATGTGAAAACACTGCGTGCCTCCTCCGGAATGATCACTTTAGATCCAGGGTATAAAAATACAGGCTCCTGCCAGAGCGCCATAACTTTTTTAGATGGGGAGAAAGGTATTCTCAGATATCGGGGATATTCGATCGAGGATCTGGCTGAAAAAGCGGATTTTTTAGAAGTAGCATATCTGTTGATCTTCGGAGAACTTCCCAATAAGGAACAATTGGATAAATTCCACGCGGACATCAAAGCGGAATCTCATGTGGACGAGGAAATGAAAAAGATCCTGGATGGTTTCCCCAAGTCTGCGCATCCTATGGGGGTATTGTCTTCACTTACCTCAGCCCTGATCGCTTTTAATCCTTCATCAGTGAATGTCTCTTCGGAAAGCGATATGTACCACGCTATTGTTCGCCTGCTGGCTAAATTTCCGGTATTGGTGGCATGGACACTTCGCAAGAAAAAAGGCTTGCCATTGGACTATGGTGATAGTTCCCTGGGTTATGTGGAAAACATTCATAAAATGATGTTTAGGAGGCCCAATGAAGAGTATAAAGAGAACAAGATTGTAATAGAGGCCCTGGATAAATTACTTATCCTTCATGCGGATCATGAACAAAACTGCTCCACTTCAACGGTTCGGATCGTTGGATCTTCTCACGCCGGATTGTTCGCATCGATCTCTGCCGGGATTTCGGCACTTTGGGGCCCGCTCCACGGTGGGGCCAACCAAGCCGTACTGGAAATGCTGGAGGCTATTGACCAGGACGGGGGCGATACCAAGAAATACATGGCAAAGGCCAAAGATAAATCCGATCCATTCAGGCTAATGGGATTCGGGCATAGGGTTTATAAGAATTTTGACCCAAGGGCCAGGATTATTAAGAAGGCGGCAGATGAAGTGCTGGGAGATCTCGGTGTGGAAGATCCTATTCTGGACATTGCGAAAGGACTCGAACAAGAAGCCCTGGTGGACCAGTATTTTGTGGATCGAAGACTGTATCCGAATGTGGATTTTTACTCCGGGATCATTTACAGGGCCTTGGGAATTCCTGTTGATATGTTTACCGTAATGTTCGCTCTCGGAAGGCTTCCCGGTTGGATCGCCCAATACAGAGAAATGCGATTGAGAGGAGAGCCCATAGGCAGGCCAAGACAAGTTTATATTGGAGAAAACCACAGGCCATTTGTGGCTGTGGATCTAAGATAATCCCTTGAATTAAGTTCTGGAGGGCCTTTAAAAGAGCATTTTGTCAGTTCGAGCGGAGTGGAGAACGTATTAAAGTTCCTAATGTAAAATACATCCCGACTGTCTGCCCGACTAAGTCATTCAGGCGGGCGCTCGAACTGATAAATTCCCAACAGAACTCTTTAGACAACTTCTATTTTGACTTCCAAGCACTTCATTTTTCTATATTTGCGCAAACAAAATCTATGTTGCATCTAAACGTAAGGGACGAAACATCCAGGCTTAAAGCCGTACTACTGGGGACTGCTGAAAGCCCCGGTCCCGTCCCGACTCCCGAGGAGGCCTACGACCCCAAATCCCTGGAACACATATTGGCTGGAACCTATCCCAGGGAAGAAGATATGGTCCGTGAGATGGACGCGTTTGCCGAGGTCCTTATGAAATATGGGGTAGAGGTTTTCCGACCTGAAGTATTGAAGGATTGCAACCAGATATTTTCGCGGGATATCGCTTTTGTAATAGAAGACAAGCTGATCAAGGCTAATATACTGCCGGAGCGCGAAAAGGAATTCGAGGCGATATTGCATGTACTGGATTATATTGCTCCGGACTGCATTCTTAGCCCGCCGGAAGAGGTGCACGTGGAAGGAGGAGATGTCATGCCCTGGAACGACCATATTTTTGTGGGAACCTATACCGGTCCGGATTATCCGGACTATATAACGGCAAGAACTAATAAAGCAGCGGTTGAATACTTAAAAAAGCAGTTTCCACATAAAAAAGTAAAGGCCTTTGAACTGAGAAAATCCAATACCAATGCCAGGGAGAACGCGTTGCACCTGGATTGTTGTTTTCAACCGGTTGGCCGGGACCGGGCAATCTTACATAAAAACGGTTTCCTGGTGGAGGAGGAATACGAATGGCTGCTGAATTATTTCGGGAAGGACAAGGTATTTGAAATTGACCGCGAAGAGATGTACCAGATGTTCAGTAATGTTTTCTCCATATCTCCGGAGGTTATCGTTTCCGAAAGGAGTTTTACCAGGCTCAACGACTGGCTGCGTTCTCAGGGCTTTACGGTAGAAGAGATCCCATACGCTGAGATTGGCAAACAGGAGGGGTTGCTCAGATGCAGCACCCTTCCGCTGATCAGGGAATGATCCAGTTTTTCAGAGTATGGCTGTCTGCCCGGGCTGAAGCAGGGCAACCTCGTCATCCACAAAGATCTTTATATTATCCCCGTTCTGTGCCGTGCTTTTTACGGTGATGGACGATGGGTTGAGTTGTATATCTAAAAGGCAGTTTTTAACCTTCAGGGAGAATGCCAGGCTGTTCCAGCTTTCAGGTAAGGCGGGTTTGAAACGGATACCCTCTTCGGTTACCTGAAATCCGGCGAAGCCCTCAACAATTATAAGCCAGACGCCACCCGCAGCAGCCGTATGGATCCCCCCGAGAAAAGAACCTCCACTAAGTACTTTTTTACTGGCGTTGTAAAGATCAATGGTGGCCGCTTCCAGAAAATAGCGATAGGCTTCTTCATGATGGCCGGCTTTAACGGCTACCAAAGCATGTACACTGGGGCTTAAAGAAGAGCCATGCTCTGTTCTGGGTTCGTAGTATTCATAATTGGCAGTGAGCACTTTTTCAGGGAATCCGCCCATCAATGCCAGCAACTGAATAACATCCGCCTGCTTCAATACCTGGGTAGCGATGGCCACTCCATTAGGCCATCCCCAATATTCACCCGGATCTATGAGTCGTTTACGTACCTGATCCGGTCTTACGTCCTCCAGTTGAAAATAGCCGTCAAATTGTTCAATGACCCCTGTTTTTGTATCAGCTTCAGGGATATAGATCAAATCAGCTATCTCTTTCCAGGTTTCCGGACTATTTTCAGAGATCCCTGTCAACCGCTCTAGTTCCTCCATCCGCTCCGGTGCTCTTCGGGTAATTTCCCTATAAACGATAACGGCCTTTTGCAGAGCGTAACGGCTCAGGTAATTGGTATAGGCATTGTTATCCACATTTTCGTGGTATTCGTCCGGCCCTAACAGACGGATCAACTCGTAGCGGTTCTTGTCTTTTTTGAAATGGACGCGCGATACCAGGAACTGAGACACTTCAAAAAGAACTTCAGCACCGTGGTTCAGCATAAAATCCCAGTCGCCAGTCGCCTCATAATAAGACCAGATGCCATAGACCACATCAGGAGAGATATGGATCTGCCAACAATTAAAATGGTTCCTGATCTTTCTTCCGGTCAACACATCCGTAAAGAAGTAATCCGGAAAGAGTTCATCTCCGGTCTTACCACTTGTCCAGGCGTAAAAAGCCCCGTAATAACCCAGGTTTTTGGCCTTTCTACGGGCACCGTCCAGCGTATCATGTCTATAAGTAACCAGCCTGCGTGCTATCTCAGGATGGGTGTAGATAAACATTTTAAGGTTAAAGGTTTCCTGGTCCCAGAAAGCGGCTCCCTGATATACCTGGCATGACAAGCCTCTGGCTCCGATGGGAAGATTGGCATGCCTTGGGGTGGCAATAAAGGCCTGGTATAAATTGAACCGGGCCAGTACCTGGGCCTCCTCGTTTCCGGATATCCGGATATCCGAGACCGTCCAGAAATCATCCCACTGCGATTGGTGCGCTTTTTTCAGGCGATCATGGCCCTGTTTAAGACCTTCCTCTACCTCTGCAAGGGCTACTTCTTTAGGATTTTTCACTTCATTGGCATGAGTGACTGAAACCAGCTTGTGAATGTGAATCTCCTCATCTGCTTCTAATTCAAAGACAAACTCCCGTAGAATTCGCCTGGAATCCTCGATCACTTCAGATTCAAGTACGTGCCCACCATTGATCTTCAGCCCTTCGCAAACCACGACCTGACTCCCGGATTCACTGGTCTTAAGATTAAATCCAATGAGGTTCTCTTCCTGTATTGGAGTGTAAGATTTGAAGTGTTCTCCATTAATGCTCCACACCTTTCCGTCTATACCGGTAAGTAAGCGGTATCTTCCTTTGTGCAATGCCTTGAAGCGATACGACATGGAAATGAGATGATGGTTTACCAGACTGGCAAATTTCTCAACCTCCAGGGCTACTTTTTTGCCTTTGGGAGATCTCCATGTCAGTTTTCTTTGATTGAGTCCATGCCTGAGGTCAAGGGCACGGTAATAATCCTCTGTTTTTCCGCTGAAAGCCGAGAACATATCGTTATCCACGAAGAGTTGGGTGAAAAGCCCATTAGGCACATTACAGAGTTCGCTCCACTGGCTTCCCTCAGCCTGGTCCCAGGTATCGGTAACCACACAGGCCACGTACTCCCGGGCTTCCCATTCTTCAAAAGTACCGCGATACCCCAGGTAACCGTTCCCGATCATGAAATTGCTCCCGGTGGTCACCAATTGGTCAGGGTCAAAAGAATTCTCAATAATTTCCCATCCGGTCTCTGTGCGAAGGTTATTTTTCAATTTCATGCAACGGTTTTGTGAGGGGGTTATTCCACAAAAGCAAGCAAAATAGCAATTTATCCCATGCAGTTCAAGTCAACAGACTTAATAAAATGCATTCATTTGATTATTAGTTATTTACGCTCTTTTTTAAGACCTTATAGAAAATTTTAACATCAAATAGTTGAAATTACTAGACGACTGGTCATATTTTTGGTCCGCAAGATGGAAGAATGATGCAGAAAACGCTCAAACACGAAATAAAGGCTGATTTTTTATTGGAGAAGGGTATGGAACTCCTTTGGTCTAAGGGGTATAATGCCACCAGTGTGAATGACATTGTGATGGCCGCAGGCGTACCAAAAGGTTCTTTTTATTTCTATTTTGACAGCAAAGAAGATTTCGCGATCCGGGCTATAGAGATGTATTTCAAGGCGCATTTTGTTCCGGCTAAGGAGTATCTGATGAATAAAGAAGTATCTCCAAAGCAAAGACTTGTAGACTTCTATGAGTACAGAACCAAGGTGCTGAAGGAAGAATTGAATTGCAAAATGGGATGCCTGGCTTGTAATTTGGGTTCAGAGATGGCCGAACACAATGAGAATATCCGTGAGGCGATCTGGAAGAACGAGGAAGAAGTAAAATCCTTTATCACCGGGGTTGTGGAAGAAGCCCAGGAACAAGGAGAAATAGACCCTAAGCTGAATGCGGCTGATGTTGTAGCCTTTTTCGAAGATGCCGGAAAAGGAGCTATGACCACCATGAAGGAGATGAAAAGTGCTTATCCAATAGACAATTTCATGACCATGCTCAGGAATTTTCTATTAAAATAAAATTTTTTTGACCTTTACTAGATGACCGGTCAATTATTAAATGAAAAATAATTCCGGAATCTGTCCAGTAAAGAAAATTTGAATCGTCTTAAGAACATAAGATTAACACGTCGGTCTAACCAATTGAGTATACGACTGGTCAACTATAAATCCTAAAAACTATGAATGCACTTAAAAAAGCAGGAAATGCCACAAATCGATTTGCCAAAAATTGGGCTTCATTTGTGATCCGTTACAAATGGCCCGTTTTTATCGGAACCATCTTACTTGCCTTTGGTCTGGCTTCCCAGGGCAAAATGGAATTTGATGGGGATTATCACGTTTTCTTTAGCGAATCCAACCCGGAATTAGAAGCCTTTGACGCCCTCCAGGAGAAATACACCAAAGATGACAATGTAATCCTGGTCCTCTCTCCCTCCAATGGGGATGTTTTCACCAGGGAAAACCTTATTGCCATTGAAGAACTGACGGCCGAAGCCTGGAATACCCCATATTCCTCAAGGGTGGATGCCATTACCAATTTCCAGCACACCCGGGCCGATGGAGATGATCTTTACGTGGATGACCTGTCTTACGAAACCAGTTTAAAAACAGAAGCTGAGATCAAAGAGATAAGGGTAACCGCGCTCAAAGAACCCCTGCTGGTAAACAGGATCATAAACGAGGCTGGAAGTGTAACCGCCGTAAATATTACCGTGAGACTACCCGGACTGGATAGTGCTGCAGAGATTCCTGAAGTTACCAAGTTTACCAGGGACATGATCGCGGCTTTTAAGGAAAAGAACCCCCAATTCGAAGTACACTCTTCCGGTTTGGTCCCCTTGAATACGGCTTTCTTTGAGTCGTCTCAGCGAGATCTGATGCTTACCATGGTCATGCTTCTCATCGTGATAGTGACTACCCTGATCCTGACCCGTAGCTTTTTCAGTACCATATCCACCCTGGTGGTGGTTCTATTCTCCATAATCAGTGCCGTAGGCTTTGTGGGGATCATGGGAATTAAGCTTACACCGCCCTCCGCTGTCTTTCCGACCATGGTACTTACCCTGGCGGTGGCAGACAGTATCCATATTCTCATTACCATGTTACAGAAAATGCGAAAGGATGGACTGGGCAAAAAAGAAGCGCTTGTAGAATCCATGCGACTGAACTTTATGCCGGTGCTGATCACCAGTTTAACAACTGTTATTGGTTTCCTGACCATGAATTTTGGAGAGGTTCCTCCTTTCTGGGACCTGGGTAATATCACTGCCTTCGGAATGACTATGGCTTTTCTTTACTCTACCACCACTCTGCCTGCCCTGATGGCCATATTTCCGGTAAAAGTGAGGCAAAGGGATGTTGAAAAAGAGCAAAAGATCGGCTGGTATACCAAACTGGGGTATTTCGTCTCCAGGCAACCTGCAAGGCTAACCTTAATTAGCTTTACGATCATTGCAGTGCTGGCCTATATGGCCACAAGGAACGTTTTCAATGATGAGTTTATCAATTATTTTGATGAGACGGTCGACTTCAGAACAGATACGGATTACATCAGCAATAACCTGACAGGGATATACAATATTGAGTATTCCATAGGTAGCGGTGAAAGCGGTGGGATCAACAACCCTGAATATCTTCAAAAGCTCAACGAGTTTGAAGATTGGTTAAACGAGCAACCCGAAGTAGTCCATGTGAACGCCTTTAGCGAGGTGGCCAGAAGGGTTAACCGCTCTATGCACGGAGATGAAACAGCTTACTACAGGGTTCCTGACAACCGGCAGGAAGCTGCACAGTTTTTACTCTTGTACGAGCTCTCCCTGCCTTTCGGGTTAGATCTGAATAACCAGATCAATGTGGATAAATCTGAAACCCGTGTAACCGTAACTATCGAGAATATTTCCAGTGCAGAGATGATCGCCTTCTCTAAAAGAGGAGAGCAATGGTTGAAAGACAACGCCCCGGAAGCCATGCAATCCCTGGGTGTGAGTCCAACCCTGATGTTCTCAAAACTGGGCTTCAGACAGGCGGAAAGCATGTTCAAAGGCAATGTATTCGCGATCGTACTTATCACCCTGGTACTCATTCTCGCCCTGCGAAGCCTGAGGTTAGGACTGTTAAGCATTATTCCAAATGTTACCCCTGTTCTGGTCGGTTTTGGAATCTGGGCGCTCTACAAGGGGCAGATAAACACGGGAATGGTAATTGTTTTCGGGATGACCCTGGGGATTATTGTGGATGACACAGTACACTTTATGAGTAAGTTCCTTAGAGCCCGGCGGGAGTTGGGTTACGATGCCAGGCAAGCCGTGGTTTACGCTTTTGAGACAGTAGGAAAGGCTTTGGTGACAACTACCGTCGTGCTCCTGGCTGGCTTTGCCGTACTTTCCACATCTTCCTTCGCCCTGAACAGTTATATGGCCCGGATTACAGTGATTATCATTACCGCAGCCCTGATCATCGATTTCATATTGCTTCCTTCACTGCTCATCCTGATCAGTAAAAAAAGCGAAGCAGTGGATGAGGTTAAAGAATTACAACCCCAAATTCAATTAAATAAATAATAAAAAAACACACATAATCATGAGAAGAATAGTAATTGCAGCAACAGCGCTATTTGCAGCTAATACATTAAGTGCACAGACCCCGGAAGAAAAAGGACTACAGATTGCAAAAGAAGCGGAAAAGGCTGATTTGGGATTCGGTAGTTCTATCGTAGACCTAAAGATGACCCTTAAGAACAAGAATGGCCAGACTAGTGAGCGCTTCCTGACCACAAGGACCCTGGAACTGACAGAAGACGGGGATAAATCCCTGATTGTTTTCAATAGTCCAAAAGACGTTAAAGGAACGGCCACTCTTACTTTTACTCACAAAGTAGGATCGGACGACCAGTGGTTGTACCTTCCATCGATCAAAAGGGTAAAGCGGATCTCCTCCAATAACAAATCCGGACCCTTTGTCGGAAGTGAGTTTGCTTACGAAGACCTATCCTCACAGGAGGTAGAGAAATACACCTACAAATTCCTGGAACAGAATGGCGATCTGCTATTAGTGGAACAGGATCCCGTTGATCCGAAGTCTGGTTATACCAGGCGTATAGTAACTTATAATAAAGACAAAGGTTATCGCCTGGAAAAGGTAGAATTCTACGACCGTAAAAATGCCCTGCTTAAGACCCTTACCTACAGTGACTATAAACTGTACAAAGACAAGTTTTGGAGGGCCCTTACTTTTGAGATGGTAAACCACCAGAGCAATAAAGAAACATTGCTGAGATTCAGCGAATACGATTTCGGAACAGCGCTTTCGGATGACGATTTCACTGAAGTAGCGCTAAAACGGGCCGGAAATTAGATCAGGGCTAATTCAAAAAATGAAGGATAAACTGGTTGCCGGGAAATTTACCGGCAACTGGTTCCCTCCTTATGATAGAAGATATACCATGAAGAATTATAAGATCTTTCCATGGATTCTTGGCCTGTTTTTTTTGACTGTTGCTTCCGGGCAGGACGACGGGGAAAAGGCTTCCAAACCTGAAGGAGAATTTGAGCTGGAGTTGGAGACGGAATACCGCTACTTTTACAATGATGCGCAATTTGAAGGTCAGAAAGATCACTATCCTTCCATTGCCTTCCGCCCGGAATACACCCTGGAGTGGAACAAAGGTTACGAAAGCATAAATTTTACAGGTTTTCTGAGGCTGGACAGGGATGACGAAAGGACCCACTGGGATATACGTGAACTCTATTACCTCAAAGCAAAGGGTAACTGGGAGTTGAGCGTGGGCCTTAAAAAGATCTACTGGGGTGTTGCTGAGAGCAATCACCTGGTAGATATTATCAATCAGACCGATGCGGTGGAAACCTTTGATGGAGAAGAAAAGCTGGGACAGCCAATGGTACAGTTTTCCTGGGTAACGGACAAGGTTGGTACTTTTGATTTCTTTTACCTGCCTTACCATCGTAAACGAACTTTCGCGGGCGAAGCCGGTAGATTGAGGTTTGGTACAGTCATCAACCAGGATGATCTGGGCTACGAAAGCGGGGCCGAAGAGTGGCGGCAGGATCTGGCCGTTCGTTGGAAGCACTATTTTGGGATCTTTGACCTCGGGCTTTCCCATTTCTACGGGAACGGCAGGGAGCCTCTTTTTACTTTTGACGCCCAGGGGAACATCAACGCCTTTTACCCTGTGATCCATCAATCAGGGCTGGACCTTCAGATCACTCACGGAGCCTTTCTCTGGAAACTGGAGTCCATTTACAGGCATGCGGACGCACAGGATTTTGTGGCTCTGGTAGCGGGCCTGGAGTATACCTTTAGCAATATAGATGGCAATGGCCTGGACATTGGATTATTGGGTGAATATCTCTACGATGAAAGAGATGAATTAGCCCTGACAGCGCTTCAGAATGACATATTTTTCGGAAGCAGGATCGCTTTTAATGATACCCAGGACACCTCTTTTTTGCTTGGTGGAATTGCAGACCTTGATGGAAGTAGTAAGATCTTCAGCCTCGAGGCATCCAGGCGCTTTGGCAGCACCTGGACCGCCGAGATCGAGGCCCGGATCTTCACTGATATCGAAGACAACGAATTGATACTTTCGAATTTCAGGGACGACAGTTTCCTTCGTATCTCGATCTCCAAGTATTTCTAAGGTTCAGAAGGGTCTGCGAAAAGTGCCTGCAATACCTCCATCTGCAGATTTTCGGCTTTTTTCCGAATTGGGGATTCCATCATGGTATTGAAATTGGTGGCGAGGAATAAAATGGAATCGAGTTCGGGAAGGTAGATCAGTACACAACCCGCTCCGATCCCTCCTCCGGAATGCCCTATTCCAAAGGTTACATCCAGATCGTAGTAGGTTAAGCCAAGCCCGTACCTTCGCTCACCATTCTCATCCAAAACCCATTCCTGCATAAGCTCCAGGGTTTTAGGCTTTAGGAGTTTACCTTCAACAAGGCCTTTCAGGAAGTTAACAGCCTCGAGTGTGGAGGTTATCATTCCGTCATCCCCGCGCATTGAAGCCACATTGGCACGTTGCATTTTGGAGATGTTTACCGGAATACCTTCAAGCAATACATCCCAATAAGCCGAGACAAGGTTCAGGTCTTTGGTATGGTTTTGAGGAGTTAGATAAAGGGTGTTCTTTAAACCCAGTTTTTTAAAGATCACCTTCTTCATAAAGGCTTTATGGTCTCCGGTTACCTTGTCGGCAATCAGGGAAAGCAGACCGTAATTTGTATTTCTGTAGGTATAGCGGCTGCCGGGTTCAAACTCCAGTTCTTTGCCTTTGATATAAGCCAGCATTTCAGCTGGACTCAGAACGGATAGCGGATCCTGGACGATCCTGGAGACCAGAATTGGATCCGTGCTGTATTCCGGTAATCCGGAAGTATGGTTTAAAAGCATCCGAACCGTTATTTTCTCACTGCCCTCTATGGCTTGCAACCAGGGCAGGTCCAGATAGTCCACAATCGGGTCGTCCAGGCCTAACTTACCCTTTTCATATAGTTTAAGTATAATTACGGCCATATAGGTCTTACTTACACTTTGCAAAAAATAGCGATGATCCGGGCCTAACACTTTTTGCGCTTCAAGATCCGCATACCCCTCTGCATGCGACCAATAACCCACTCCTGGGTTGTAGACGGTCAGGGCAAGACCCGGAATACCTAAATCCGTATATTTTTTAAAGATTTCTTTGATCGCCTGCTGCCTTTCCACAGGGAATTCCTGTTGCTGAGCATAGCCGAAATGAAAGATCAATGCGGCAAGAATTGTGATAATTGTTCTTTTTTTCATGATGAATGTTTTGGCAAATTTGCAGGCTCAGCCCCAAAAACAGGCCGTTTTTAGACTACTTTTTGTTGAAGTGTAGTGATTTCTGCTCTGAAATGTGGTTTTTGCATTTCAGTCTGCCTGAACTGCATTCCGAAACCATCTTTTAAAATCGGGTGCAGTAAGCCTGCTGATGGTCAGATGATCCGGGAAACCGGAATCTTTTAGTAATTCTGCTCTCAATTTTCCATTTGCTTCCCTTTGATAACCCTTAATGAGATCCCGGTGCACAATGAATTTCCGATTGAGCCTGAAGAAGGACTCTTCCGGAAGCCGTGGCATGATCTTATTCAAAGACCCCTCCAGGACATAGTTCCGACCTTCTTTCGTCCTAAGATATGTTGCTCCATCTTCCACGTAAAAGCCAAGGATATCCTCAAAGCCCAGGGTGGTCACGGACTTTCCAAGTTGTACTTCGAACCCCCTTTCTCTGATCGCTTTGTCTCTAGCCCGCAGCGACATGGTATTACGCCATTGATCGTAAAAATATATCCCGATATAAATACCGTTGATCACCAGGATCCAAATAAAGAAAATGAAGAGGTTATAGGTGTAAAATTTTGTTGGCAAGGGGCCATCTCCGAAGAGGGCGTTTACAACTTCCGTTTGCAATATGATAAAGCCCTGGGCGAACAGGTTGGTGAACAGTATCTGAAGCCCAATGCGTTTCGCCGGAGCTTTTAAATAGGGAAGCCAATTATCCAGCCAGAGTATGGTCCTGCGAATGATCCACCAGGCTATAAAACCTGATGCCGTATCTATGGCGTAGGTAGTATAAGTGTACCAATCCCAACGAATTCTGGAATAAGTGAGATGATAGTTTATGGTATTGATCACGGGGATCAGCACCAGAAACAACAGGCTGTCATTGTATTTTCCAAGATACCTGGAGAGCATCTTTCCGGTTTTGATTTAAAGATACCTTAAGTTTGTTTTTGTTACAAAATGATATTCGAATTGATTACATTTACCGCCAATTTTTATGGCCCTAATGAAACAGATCACTAACAGTATTCTGATGATTCGCCCGGTAAGCTTCCGCATGAATGAGCAAACCGCGGTAAACAACTATTTTATGGAGGAAATGGACCTCCAGGAAGGAGTTATTAATGCGAAAGCCCAGGCGGAATTTGATGCTTTGGTCAAAGCGCTGAGGGATAAGGGTGTGAATGTAATAGTGGTGGAAGACAGCCTGGTACCGGACACACCGGATTCCATCTTTCCGAATAACTGGATCTCCTTTCACAGCAGCGGGACGGTGGTGGTCTACCCCATGTTTGCCCCAAACCGAAGACAGGAAAGAAGGGAAGATATTCTTGAGATCCTGGAAGGCGAGGGATTTAAGATCGAGAACGTCATTGATTATACCTCTGCAGAAGAAGAAGGGGTCTTCCTGGAGGGTACCGGAAGTATTATCATGGACCGCGTAAACCAAAAGGTCTATTGCGCGCTTTCCCCCAGGGCGGATGAAGAGCTGATCATTGAATTCTGCGAGGATTTTGACTGCCTGCCAGTCATCTTTACGGCAAACCAAACCGTAGATGGTGAGCGATTACCCATTTACCACACCAATGTGATGATGTGCCTGGCTGAGGACTATGCGGTGATCTGCCTGGACGCTATAGACGACAAGCAGGAGCGAAAGAATGTGGTCAGGAACCTGAAGGAAGATGGGAAGGAAGTAATAGCCATTACGGAAGAACAAACGCAGCACTTTGCGGGTAATATGCTTCAGGTGGCGGGATCGGATGACAAACGCTTTCTGGTGATGAGTTCGCAAGCCTATCACAGTCTTACTCCGGATCAACTGGTGAGGTTGGAATCTTACAATCCTATAATCCACAGTAAACTGGATACCATTGAGACCTGTGGCGGCGGTAGTGCCCGTTGCATGATCGCTGAGGTATTTTTACCCAGGGCCTAAAGAGGCAAACCCCTTCAATTCCATTGGATAATTTTTTTATTGTTAGCTCAGGAAATATTAGGCTAACCTTGGTGTTTTCCAAAAGTTATACTATGAAGAAAAACCAGGGTCATAACCACCATAAACAGGGAGAAGGGTAGTGATGTGATGATCAGGAGTTTTTGAGCAGCCACCAATACATCTATTTCTGGCCTGGCATAGCCAAGGACGATTAATGCCAGGGTGGCCATCAAAACAAACACCGACCAGATCAATCGATGCTGCTTTCTAGGTTTTTGACTGCCGCGATCTGTAAACATGCTAAGGACGAACACTGCGGAATCCACTGAGGTGACCAGGAAACTGATCAATAAGACAATAGTTATGATATTAAGACCTGTGGCCAAAGGGTAGTTTTCGAAAAAGACAAAAATCGAAGAAAACACATTGCCAAACTCCCCCTGGTACTGCCCCCAACCCTCAATGATCTGGAAGGCAGATGTCCCGAAAACGGAAAACCAGAAAAAAGTCCCGATGGAAGGTATTATCATAACTCCCAACAGCAACTGTCTTAGGGTCCGCCCTCTTGAAATACGGGCTATAAAGATACCTGTAAATGGAGCCCAGGCCAACCAGAAGGCCCAGTAGTAGAAAGTCCAGTCCGTTAAGAATTCCAGGCCCGGATCGTAATTCCCGTAGGCAATGCTCATGGGAATGAAATCCAGTAAATACCGCCCGGTGGCCGTTACAAATGACAACAATATGGCGCCCATATCGCTGGTCAGAAAGACGAAAAGCAACAGGATCAGGGTGATAACAATATTGATCTTTGAGATGATCTTTATACCCTTGTTAACCCCCTTCCAGACAGATATAAATGCCAGGGAAGAGATCAGGGTGGCCAGTAGCAATGTAGTTGCCAATCCGTAGCTATCATCGCCCAGATGATTAAGGCCTCCGGTTATCTGCGCAGTGCCAAGCCCAACCGCAGCTATTAAGCCGAAAACTGTAGTAATGATGGTCATTACATCAATCCCTTTACGTGCGGCTTTGTTATGAATAACATCTTCTATGGATGCACTGACACTTACCCGTTTTTGTCTCACAAAAAGGGCGTAACCCACTACCATGGCAAAAAGCCCGTAAAAGGCCCAGGCAGTAAATCCCCATTGATAGAAGGTAAACTCAAGGGCCAGGATCTCAGGCTCCCAGGAAGCTTTAAAAGGTGGATTCTGCTGCATAAATACCGGTTCCTGGACTGCCCTTAGCAATATTCCGGCACCCATCCCGGCGCTGTAAAGCATAGAGATCCAGGCCCAAAGGGAATGCTCGGGCTTTTCCTCCGCTTTTCCAAGTTTAAGTTTTCCCAGTGGGGAAAGCGCAAAAGCTACCAGCAAGAGTACACAACCCAGTCCGAGATAAAGGTAAAAGTGGCCAAAGTAATTCCGAACCCAAACAGAAGCCTGCTCTATGACCTTATAACTTGACTCTGTGAAAACAAAAGCCGTTAAGGACAACACAAACAGAATACCGATAGATATGCTGAGTAGCTGTTGATGTCTTATAAAGGATCTGATGATATGCCTTTCAGGATTCGATCCTAAAGATAGCGGATTTAATGGTACCCGCCTTATTCGGCAGACACCCTAAATTCGCGAATGGCCTTATTGGGCTCCATGATGTTGTAGCCTTCCCAGAATTCCGGATTGTATTGGGCCATGTAAGTTGCCCTAACACTTTTATCCTCCGTGTAGTTGTCAAAACCGCTTTGGTTTATCAATTCGTTTTCAAACACCACCAACTCCCATTTATTAGTGTTGGCCATTCTAAAGTCAATATTGAGCTTAAGTTCGTTCTGCTTTCTTCGGCCCTTTACGTGTTTGTTCTTTTCAATAACATCCAGGGGGCGATCAAAGCGGAACCAACGACCAAAACTAAGGTCCGCGAATTTCAGGTCGTATCTCCCATTGCTTAATTTCCCAAAGCGCATGGTACCCTTATACAGCGTTTCGCGATAAAAAATACCCAGTAACCTGAAATTTTTAAGGTTCCTGAGATTCTCAAAGTCGATCTGCATCACGGCAAAGTCTTCTATATTGATGTACAATCTTCCTTTGAAGTCGGCGCTTCGTTTAGGAATAAATTCAATTACATAGACCCCTTCCTCATCGATCTCTGAATAGCCAGCAATCCTGTACTCGTATTTTCTGTATTTATCAATGAGGTTTAATTTGGTATCCTCCTTGTAATACAGCTCCCCGAGTAACTCGTCGAAAATGTGTTTTTGACTATCCGCCACACCGGAGACCGTGTCTGTTTCCATCTCTTCGGCCAGCTTCTTTGCTTCTTCTTCCTCCATATCACTTAGAATGGAATCTACCTGTACCTTTTGACTGAAAATACCCGACTTTATCTTTAAATATGAATCCGGTTTTACGTTTTGCTTGAACATGGTTTCCATACGTTTACCGAGATCTTCAAAAGAGCCAATATTCTTTTTGTCATAAAGCTCGGCAGCTTTCAGAACATTCACCTTATACTCCTCTTTCGTCTTATAGAAGTCGCCCAGGGTTTCCGAATAATGCGAAGAACTTCGGGGTATGGCCATTGCAATGCTGTCTATCAATGCCTCGTTCAGTTCTTCAATAGATGATTTCTCAAATCCGAAATCTACTTTCTGTATATTTCCAAAGATGGACTGCCTCAGGAAGTAACGCTGCTTGATGGGATCCTTATTTACATTTTGAGGTAAACGCTCAATCATTTTTTCAATGATCTCCTCTGCTTCCAGTTCCTTGTCAAAAAGATAAACTCCGCTTAGCTCTATCGCTTTTGGAGCAATGAAGATCACGGAATCCAATACCTGGTCTGTAGGTAAAGCGGTCCGCTCGTAACCCATGCTGGAGATCACCAGGGAATCCGGTTTTGTTCTCAGCTCGTCAAGGATCAGACTAAATCTCCCTTCCTCGTTACTGATGATCCCCTTGTTTTCCTCGTACTGTACGGTGGCATAGGGGATAGCTTCCTTGGTTTTCGCATCCACCAGTCTGGAACTCAGGGTTTGGGCAGAGGTTGCAGTGCCTAGAACAGTGGTAAATCCAAGAAACAAGAGGTGCCTGAAGAGGTTAGTGCGCATAACAACAGATTTTAAATGCAATTACGGTACTAAGACGCCTTTGGCCTAAAAAAGTTACTTTTTTTGCAGAAATTTTAAGATTTGGAAATGTTTCTGATCATCCCTTCAAAGATGAAATAATGAAAGGGAAGCACACTATACCAATACAACCGCCCCTTTAAGCCGCGTGGCCGGAAAGTGGCCGTTTGGTGTAATACGTCGTTGTCGTCAATTCTAAATTCCAGCCAGGCTTCACCCGGGAGTCGCATTTCCGCAAAGAGCAGAAGTCTTCTTTTTTCCCTGTCTGCAAGCAGTACCCTCCAAAAGTCCAGCGCATCGCCAGGAAAGATCTTGTCCGGATGGGTGCGGCCCCTTCTCAGTCCGACCCCTCCTATCAGCTTATCCATGAAACCCCGTATCCTCCATAACCAGCTTCCGTAATACCAACCCTGTTCCCCTCCGATCTTCCAGATATTTTCAAGCACCCGTTCCCGGTTACTTACCTTGATCTTTTTTTCATCTTTTAATACGCCAAACTTGGGTACCTGAATATAACGCTCCAGGTTTTTCTTAAACCTACCGCTGACCATACTGTCTTTCCAACTGCTAACGACCAGGTTTTGCTCGATCTTTTTGAAAGCCATTGCGATGGCCTCCTGGTAGGTGTGGGTTCGTATTTCCAAAATATCCGCCAGACGGTTGTCTTTGGCTATCACTTCAATTTTCATACTGTCAACCAGGTTTAATGCCAGCTTAAAGGAGGTTGAAGTCACAAAATACAGCCAGTAGGAAGAGAGTTTTGGCGTCATTACGGGCACCGTAAAGATCCAATTTCGGAATCCCCGGGCCTTTGCGTAGCCCTGCAACATTTGCTTGTAGGTCAGTACATCCGGACCGGCAATATCAAAGGAATCATCATAGGTTTTAGTATTTCCCAGTACCCCTGTTAAAAAATGCATGACATCACGGATGGCGATAGGCTGGGTCTTGGTCAGCACCCATTTTGGAGTGATCATAATGGGTAACTTTTCGCATAGGTCTCTGATGATCTCAAAAGAAGAACTTCCCGAGCCTACGATAATTCCAGCCCTGAGTACGGTAAGGGCGTAATCTCCTTCACCCAGGATCTGTTCCACATTTTTACGGGACCACAGGTGTTTGGAGAGGTTTTGGTCGTTAACGATCCCACTGAGATAGATTACCTGCCTTATAGCTGTTCCTTTAACCGCATCGTTAAAGTTGTTTGCGGTCCTGGCTTCCATTTCATCAAAGTCTTTGGTGGAAGTTGCCATAGAGTGGATCAGGAAGTAGGCGGCCTGAATATCCGATGGGATATGCCCTTGCGAGACAGGCCTTAAAAAATCGATCTCAATGATCCTTACTTTAGCCCGTGTCTCCTCGTCAATGGAAAGGCGTTCCTTGTCCCTTACCGCACATACCACCTCATGCCCGGCTTCCAGAAGCAGGGGGAGTAATCGCATGCCGATATAACCATTGGCACCGGTTAATAGGATCTTCATTTGCGTTATTTATTTACAAATCCTCAATGGATGTTGGTGAATTATCCGCTTTGTAATCCAGTAATTTTTTAAAGAACTTCTGGATGGCCTTGGTATCTGCCCGTACTTTAATGAAAAAATGATCCCTGTAAATGGAATAAATGGCTAGGTCTCCCTTATAAATGGATAGTTTGTAAAAGGGGATGACCAGGGCATAGGTTTCCAGCAGGGAGCGAAATCTGACAATGATACCCCTGGGCCTCATTTCTATATTGCAGCTGTTCAGATTATTGTCGAGGATCAGTAGATTTCTGATCTCCACACTCGCCTCGGTGATCATCAATTTTGGGGAACCTATGCCTCCAAGAGCCCATCGTTGCTTGAGTGGGAAAGGTTTTCCAACTTCCTCATCCACTTTGCGGGTGATCTCTTTGTTGTTATAGGAAACGTTTACCAGCATATCAGTCCGCAGCATGGATTTTGGGCGAATGCCCTTTGATCAAACTGCTATATTCGTTCTTTGCATTAGGTGTTTCCCGGAGATTTCTGCAGCTGGCTCCTTGCAAATATTTCATAGTTTTCTTTTGTATAAAGTTACGGAAATCTCTCCACGGATTAATACTGTATGCGCCTATCTTTAAAAGCCCAAAAATTATGTAGTTTTGCAGCTTCAATCCCTATGATAAATGGACATTCAAAATGTGATCTCAGATAAGGTCAGGGAAGTCGTAGCCGACCTTTTTAAGGTTGATCTCCCAACGGTAGAATTTCAGCCTACCCGTAAGGATTTTGAAGGTGATATTACTCTGGTGGTCTTTCCTATGCTCCGCTATGTGAAAGGTAACCCGGAAAAGATAGGAACGGAGATCGGTGCCCGCCTGAGATCTGAGCTTAATGAGGTTACGGACTTCAATGTCATCAAGGGGTTTCTAAATTTGGTCATAGATGATGCCTATTACCTGGAGTTCTTCAATAGTATTTTAGAGAATCCTGAATACGGATATGTTTCCACGGCATCTGGGGATGCGGTTATGGTGGAATATTCCTCTCCGAATACGAATAAACCCTTGCATTTAGGTCATATCCGTAACAATCTGTTGGGTTATGCGGTGTCAGAAATACTCAAAGCCTCGGGCAAGAAAGTCTACAAAACCCAAATTGTGAATGACCGGGGCATCCACATTTGCAAAAGTATGCTGGCCTGGAAAAAATGGGGTAATGGAGAAACTCCGGAGCGTAGTGGTTTAAAGGGTGATAAGCTGGTAGGGAACTACTATGTCGCATTTGACAAGGCTTATAAGGAGGAGGTCTCTGACATGGTTTCTTCCGGGATTTCCAGGGAAAAGGCGGAGAAAGAAGCCCCGATCTTATTGGAAGCACAGCAAATGCTGCGCCTATGGGAGTCTGGAGACCCTGAGGTGGTGGAGCTTTGGAAAACCATGAATTCCTGGGTGTATGATGGCTTTAACGAGACTTATAAAAACCTGGGCGTGGATTTTGACAAGCTCTACTACGAAAGCGATACCTATCTCCTTGGGAAGGACTTTGTAGAAGAAGGGTTGAAGAAAGGGGTTTTCTTTAAAAAGGAAGACGGTAGCGTCTGGATAGACCTCACAGATGAGGGATTAGACGAAAAGATCGTCCTCAGGGCAGACGGTACCGCGGTATACATGACCCAGGATATCGGCACAGCCATTCAGAGGGTGAAAGACTACCCGGATATTACAGGCATGGTCTATACTGTGGGTAACGAGCAGGATTATCACTTTAAAGTGCTGTTCCTCATACTTAAAAAGCTCGGCTTTAGCTGGGCAGAACAATTGTACCACCTGAGCTATGGAATGGTTGATCTACCCTCGGGTAAAATGAAGAGCAGGGAAGGCACGGTAGTGGACGCGGACGACCTCATGGAAGATATGGCCGCGACCGCAGAGGCGATCTCAAAAGAGTTGGGGAAGCTGGATGACTATTCGGAAACGGAAAAACAACAACTTTACCGCATAATTGGCCTGGGAGCATTGAAATACTATATCCTTAAGGTTGACCCTAAAAAACGAATCCTCTTTAACCCTGAAGAATCTGTGGATTTCCAGGGGAATACAGGTCCGTTCATTCAATATACCTATGCAAGGATACAATCAATTCTTCGAAAAGCGACTGATAGAGGCGATGTCTCATCGAGCGTCTACCCGCCCGCCCGCTCCGGTACGGATGGGGCCAAGGCGTTCGGACGGGCAATCGATACGTCCTTAGAATTACATCCCAAAGAAAAAGAGTTGCTAAAGCAGATCGGGACGTTCCCTGAGACCGTCCAATTGGCTGCAGGGAATTACAGTCCGGCACTTATTGCCAATTATACTTACGACCTGGTAAAAGAGTTTAATTCCTTCTATCAGCAGGTTTCTATCCTCGGGGAAACGGATGAAGCAAAAAAGATCTTTAGAGTTTTGCTGTCTAAAAAGGTGGGACAAGTGATTCAAAATGCTTTTGGATTACTGGGGATTCAGGTGCCTGACAGAATGTAAAAAGGGGCCTTTTTTCAAAAGCCCCTACTACTAACAACTAAACTAAAGCGTATTAGGCTTCAGCCTTAGCGGTAGCTGTTACCGCTAAATTGTAAACTACCAGGCCAAAGCCGATTTTATTAATGGCGTCACCAATATTGTAGATTACGTCCATTGAAATGCCGCCGAAGATCCCTTCGTACCAGCCCGGAGTTCCGGCCATATACCCTACGGGATAAATAGCCCATCCAACCAGTACAAACCAGCAGAGCATCTTATGGGCTGAAAGTACTGCACCACCAGCTGACTCAGCCAGTTTTTTGGCGGAGCCCAACCAGATCTCGTAAACAATTACGAAGTAAGCTGCTCCTGAAAGAAGACCCCATAGCCAGGCATTATCACGGTCAACGGCTTCGCCGAAGTAGCCAAATACCAGCATAATTACAGAAAGAATGATTAACTTCCACATAAGGGCCTTCTTAGCGCCGGCCACTTTAAGTATGAGGAAGAATTCCACACACATTAACGGAACGGTAAGGATCCAGTCAACATAGCGGAAGAAGGTGGGGGACTCTGCGTTTGCAGCCCAGTAGTCCCTCATGTACCAGTAGTGAACGGCTGCAATAAAGGTTATTAAACCTGAAACAAGGATGGAGGTTCTCCATTTTCTGTCATAACTATTCATTGACAGAAAGAAAAAGGCCGAGGCGGCCATCATAGCCATACATCCTACAAAGAATGTAAAGCCTACATAATCGTCTGTGGCAATTTTGCCCACAAGCGAAAAACTAGCTGTAAGTTTTTCCATTTTACTCGAATATTTGATTTGTTTAATTTATTCTTGGTAAAATTAAACAAAAAATGTTTAATTTTATAGAAATTTTGTTAAACAAAATGCAAAATCAACTACCTGAAATTGTCAAATTGAAAAATTGGATGCTTGTGGGCACTTTCTTTGCCTTGTGGATCTCAGTATACTTCAATAAGGCAACAGAGGAAGTTTTGGCCTATGTATTGATCTTGTCCTTTGGTATTTTACACGGCTCCAATGATATTAAGTTGATCCGGGCTACAAGTTATAACGAGAATGCTCCAGGAATGATGAAAGTGTTGCTATGCTACCTGGGCTTTATTGCCATGGTTATTGCATTACTCAAGTTTTTGCCACTAGTGTTGATAGGGGTATTTCTGATTTTTAGCGCCTATCATTTTGGGGAACAACACTGGAATGGCGGTCTTAGTGGCAGTAGGATCTCAAAAACGACGCTTTACGTGAATTACGGTCTGCTGGTCCTCACCATATTGTTCCACGCGCATGGAAAAGAGGTTGAGAACATTCTGCTTAAGCTCACTGATTTTGTTGTGCCTGCGGCAATATGGCGTAGTCTGCTGTTCATCTTACTGATCACTTTTGTTTTACAATATATTTTAAAATTTAAACAAAAAGTTTCAACCCGCTTTCGTGAACTGCTCATATTGCTGGTGCTTTATATAGTCTTTAATACTGCCTCCTTGCTTTGGTCTTTCGCAATCTATTTTATCATTTGGCATTCTGTTCCATCCTTAAGTGATCAAATACAATACCTGTATGGAGAGCTTAGCTGGAAGAATTTTTTTAAGTACTTCAGGACTTCTTTCTGGTATTGGGCGGCGGCCGTAGTGTCTCTTTTTGGTCTGTTTCTGTTCTTTTCCAAGGCCTTTGATGAGGTAGTTCCGATGCTTTTCGCTTTCATCATTGCGATTACCTTTCCTCATGTTTTGGTTATTGATAAGCTGAGAAGATCTTAAAAACTCACCCGGAAACTGATATTGGGTGTAAGTCCGAGGGATTTGTTTTCTATACGCTCAATTTCGTTTTGATCGTTGAGGCGATAGTAGGTATTCAAAATGTTCTCCCGATCCAGAATGTTGAGGATGGAGGCCCCGGCCGTAGCCTTGATCCTTGGACTGATGTTAAACTTATAGATCGCAGAAGCGTCTAAACGGACGTAATCGGGCAAACGGCTGCTGTTAGGGTCCTGGTAATTGATCCTGTTTGGAAATACCGTGGTGTCCAGGGAATTCGGATCGTCCAACGGCTCTGTAAAAGGTCTTCCTGTTCTGTAGTTCAGGCCAATACCGAACTTAAAATCGTTATAAGTATAATTGGCGGCCACGGTGGCCGTATGACGCACATCCAGGTTATTGGGGAACATCGGTGGGACGATATCGTCAAAAGTATAGTCGTTTACATTGTAGGTATAGCTCACCCAGCTACTGAAATCTTCCGTTTTGTAGTTTAGCAGGAATTCTACTCCTTTAACCTCGTACATGCCGATCTCTCCGTTAAATTGGTCCTGGTTCTGGAAGCCCTGGGTTGCCGTGCTGATGTTGTCCACTACTTTGTAAAATCCCTCCAGCCCGAAATACCAGTACCCGCGGTCGTAGTGAAAACCTATTGAACCCTGTTTACTGGTAACTATGGGCAGTGCCCTTTCTCCAGGCCTGCCATTGACCAGGGTATCCGATTTTGTATTGGACAGTACCCACCTTCTTTTTTCTATTCCCAAAAAGTTTTGTTCCAGGTCTATGACCTGATTGGTGGTTTGATTTTTGAATTCGCCCAGTAATTCCACTCTCAGATGATCCGTCAGTAAATAGCTGGCATTAAGTCTGGGTTCAATGACAATGTCCGAAAAAGTGGCGATATTTTCAATATAATTGAAGCGTCCGCCTATTTGAGCCCTCAATCTTTCATTTTCCGAGATATAGTTCACCTCGCTGAAGGCGGAATGTTTTCTTATTACATCGGTAAGTTCAGATTCAAAAGGAGGTTGGGTAACCCGGGTTTCATTAGTGATGCCCACCTCTGTAAGCTCATAGCCGTTACCAAAACTCAGATTATCGTTAAGCACAAAGACTGTATTTAGCTTAGCAGAGGTCTCTTTTACGGTGTTTTTCTGCAACAGCCCCTGTACTCCATTGGCTGTGATATTCTGTGCATCCAGACTATAGAAGGTGTAGTAACCGCTTAAGTTGGTAGAGAAACGGTCTGTCCATCTGCTTTCCAGACTTCCACCCAACGAAAGATTGGTCTGATCCAGGTTACTTTGATTCGTTCTTCCGGTATTCTCCGCAGTTTCGGTATAGTCTAACAAATTATTGATGTTGATGAAACTCACCCGCACTTTGTGATCTTCATTGTAATCGTACAGTATCTTTCCGGTAAAGTCGTAAAAGTAGAAGCGCTCATCGGTATCTATGCGAACGTCGGAATTTTGACTGTTATCTACTTTAATTTCCGTGTTCTGGAAGGCCCGGAATATAAATTCGTCATAAGTGGGAGTGGTAAAAAAATCGGTAGCGGAACGCCTGGCAGAGAATTGTACCCCTAGCTTTTGGGAAAGGGGGATATGGGCGTAGAGGTCCCCGCTGATCAGGTTGAAGCCGGCACCCCCGAAAACCTGGTCTGCAATCTCATTTTGAGTGCGCATATCGATGATTCCACTTACCCCGTCACCGTATTCTGCGCTTGTTCCGTTTTTTATGATGCGGATCTTATCGGTGAGATAGGGATTGAAGGCGGAAATCAAACCAAAAAAATGGCCGGACTGATACATCTTTATCCCGTCCCACAATAAGAGATTCTGGTCATTGGTTCCACCCCGGATATTGATGTCAGATACGGTTTCATCAATACTTTTTATGCCTGGCAAGGCCTGAACGGTCTGAAGAACGTCCGGTTCTATCAATCCGGGTAATATGCCAAATTCTGCGGTATTCAATTCAATGCTGCCGTCAGACTGTTTTACCAGACCCGTGGTCAGGAATTTGTAGACCACCACCTCGTCCAGTTGCTGGTAATTTAAGCCCAGAAGTACGGTTTGACAGGGGTTTTTGCTTACCAGGTTTTCGGCAGTAACATATTTGGTCTTATAACCCAGGTGTCGGATCCTGATCGATGCCTTTCTGGGGATATTCGTAAGCATAAAATTCCCGTCCAGGTCGGTAATTGTGGCGATACTGCTACCCAAAACCTCCACAGACGCGCCGGTAACATTATTCTGCTCAAAATTATCCAGTATCCTTGCGCAGATATCAACGGTAATGCTTTTGGAAAGGGTATAATACCGCTCACTTAGCTTTTTGACCTGAAGCTGGGTCTGGTTCCGAATGTCTTCCAGTATTTCTTCCAGTACCCCGCTCTTAGGGACTTTTATCTCCAAAGGGCGCAGATCTTCATCCACATAGGAGAACTTTACATCAAAATCCCGCTCAAGCTGCTGAATGTAGGCGATAATGTTTAAGGAAGAAGGGGTAGGTGCATCCTGTGCCCAACCCCAATAGAGGGCAGACCAAAGCAAGAACGATAAAAGTAGTTTTTTGCTAAGGAGCGTCTTCGGCATAGAATAGCACTTTGTTCCCCTCTAATTTAAACTTTATCAGGGAAGGTGTACTAATACTTTGTAACGCCAAATTTATGTTTGTGTTGCTAAAAGTACCTGTAAATAGTTGTCCTAAGTCAACATTTTCGGTTTCAACTTCTACATTATATTGCCTTTGGAACTCATCCAGTACATAGGCAAGAGGTATACTTTTAAAAGAACTCTCGTTGTTGATCCATGAAGGAGCAGCAGTGTTGGGTGCCTCAGAAGGTATCACTTTTCCATCTATAGCCATAAAGGAAGTACCCGCAGGTAGTTTGGTCTCTTTCCCGTTAAAGGTAACGCTAACCAAACCTTCAAAACAGGTCACTTCAAAGAATCCTTTTCTGTTTTCCACATTGAATTGTGTTCCAAGTACGGCAACGGTGCCATCTGTTGTGGAAACTGTAAATTTCTTACCCTTGGCCACTTTAAAAAAGGCCTCACCTTTAAGGGATATATTTCGCTCCTGATCCCACTTTTTTTCACTGTAGGAAACCTCAGAATCCGCATTCAGCACAACTTCAGAGGCGTCTGGTAGTACCACCTCCGTACGTTGTGCAAATTGGGTGCTCACGGTCTCATCCATGCTGTTCACATAGAAATAAGAAGCCACGACGATCACAGCTATAGCAGCGGCGATACGCCATACCTTACGCATAGGGTTAAGCTGCACCACTTTGGGTGTATTCTGGGACTGTTTTTTCTTGATGTCTTCGAAAGCTGCAGCCAAATGGAATTCAGGAGCTTCCAGTTCTCCGGAAACTTCTGCGATTCGCTTATAGGTTGCATATTCGGCAGTCTTTTCAAACTCCGCCAACTCCGCTTCCGTAAGCTCGTTGTTCAGCCACTTTGCCAAATAATTCTCTTTCATCTTTCTAATTTTTATACTTCCTTTTAGATTTTATTAAATATTTGAAAATCAACTATTTGTAAAATCATTTTAAGGAAATCCCGGCTTTTGAATTCCGGCTTTACCCCTATATAACAACTAAATATTAAAAAACCCTACTTTTTTATTTGATTATCTGCATTTTATACCGAACCAGAGGTTCGTTTTATGATATATTCGTGTATTTGTTTATTCGTGTATTTGTTTGTTCGTGTATTCGTGTATTTGTTTATTCGTTTAGTTCACTGTTCACTGTTCACTGTTCACTGTTCACTGCTTACTGCTTACTGCAAACTGCCCACTGAACTATATCCCATCAATCTGCTCCCTAAGCGTTTTCAGCGCCAGGTGCATGCGTTTTTCTATAGCCTTGACACTAACTCCTTCCATTTCTGCTATTTCCGAGTACTTTTTGCCATCAATACGGTTTAGCAGGAATACCGTACGCTGATTTTCAGGTAGGCTGTCCAAAGCCCGGTCCAGTTTTGCCTTGAATTCCTGTTCCTCCATCAGGAACTCCGGAGACTCATTGGATCTGTCATTGGAGGTGTCTCTGTACTTCAGTCGCACCTTTTCTGCCTTGATCACATTCAAATAGAGATTATTCGCTACAGTATAGACGTAGGATTTGGCTTTTTCCGGGCTGACTTTGGCGCAGTTCTCCCAAAGTTTTACGAAGGCTTCCTGAACCGCGTCATAAGCCTTTTCCTCATTCCCGAACTTATAATATATATAGTTAAAGACCGTTTTAGAATTAGCGGTAAAGAGGGAGCTAAATACTTCTTCCTCACAGACGTTATCCATAATTTTACAGGTTGAGGAGTGTTGGTGTTTTCCCAAAGATATTTTAAAAAAAGTTAAAAAAATAGTAGGGTATTTTAAAAGATGATTGTTTCAGAACTGTACGAACAACAAAAAATCCAAATCGTTATGAAAAAGTTTTTTAAATCTTCAGCGTATGCATTACTACTTATGACGGCGCTGATCTTTACTGCTTGTCAGGAGGAATTTGAGGAATTACCGCAGCCGGATGATCCTCAGACGATCACCGCGAGTTCTTCTACCGCCAAGCTGATCGAAGATACCTGCACCAATGATGGTTCTTTTGACAATATCGTTGATGGTGCCAGCTGTTTTTCTATTGAATTCCCTTATACGGTCAATGTAAACGGAATTGAGATTACCCTGGATTCCAGAGAAGACCTGCATTTGATCGAAGAGATCTTTGATGAACTGGAAACGGATGATGATATATTGGAGATCATCTTTCCTATTACAGTAACTCTGGGAGACTTCCGGGAGCTGGTAATTGAAGGGATAGAAGACCTCAGAGCTCTTGCTGAAGAGTGTATTGAAGGAGGAGATGATGATGATATTGAGTGTATTGATTTTGTATACCCTATTACGCTTTTCACTTTTGACGTGAATGAAGTACAGACTGGAACGGTTACTGTTGAAAGTGACAAAGACCTGCGACAGTTTATGAGCGGGTTGGATGATAGCGACCTGGTTAGCATTGAATTCCCGATTACTTTGGTGAAGTACGATGGTACTGAGATCCAGGTAAACAGCAATGCGGAACTAGCTAATGCTATAGAAAGTGCAAGGAACGCCTGTGACGAAGATGATGATAACGATCATAATGATGATGATTTTGACAAAGAGCGCCTGGATAACCTGCTTGCTGAGTGTCCTTGGTTGGTAAAAGAAGTGATCCGTGACGAAGTCAATCAGACAGATCAGTATTTCGAGTACGTGATGAACTTCAATGAAAACGGTACTGTGGTCGTAAAAGACCGAATGGGTAACAGCCTTGAAGGAACGTGGTCTACCAGAATCTCTGACCGCGGAGTATTGCTTAAGCTTGAGTTTGATGTACTGGTTGATTTCAACCTGGAATGGGTAGTCTATGAACTTGGAGAAGGTGTGATCAAGCTTTACGAAGAAGGCGGAAACAAGATACTGATGCATATCGCTTGTGACCTGTTCAATACCCCTCCTGACAGTCTTAGGGATATCCTTAGGGAATGTGTCTGGATCATTAAGAAGGTGAAAAACCAGGGAGAAGAAATAGACCGATTGATCGGATTTGAATTCCAATTCTTGGCCGGTGGCGTGGTAACATTGAGCGATGGAACCACCACTTCCGAAGGAACCTGGGAGATCACTACCAATGCACAGGGTAGGCTGGTAATGGCAATCTCTATGGGAGATGAGCCTGCCGTAAACTTCGAATGGCCAATAAGTGAATTGAGAGATGATAGATTAAAATTCGAAGTCGAAGACATCGATTACGAGTTGGTACTTCAAAGAGTTTGTGAAGATAACGATGGTGATGTAATGGAGATCCGCAACGTACTGATGGGCGGAGAATGGATGATAGCTCTTTTTGAAGAAGGAGAAGTGAATGCTACGGCTAACTACGGAGATTATACCTTCTACTTCCACCCAAACCACAGGCTTGAAGTATCCATTAACGATATGCCTGTTAGGGACGGGATCTGGAGAGTGATCCGCAACAGCGATGGAAAACTTAAAGTATACCTGAATCTGGGTGATGAAGATCCGCTCGGAGAAATTACGGACGATTGGTACTTTGTTTCTCTTACCGCGGACAGGCTAGAACTGATAGACGAAAGTGGTGATGGAACAGTTTCCAGCCTGGTTTTCGAGAAAAATCCATAGGACCTTCTAAAGAAGGCCGGTAAAAATACCTTATTTGCCCCCTATTTTGCTCAAAAAGGGCGACTTCCAAGAGAAGTTGCCCTTTTTAATTTTATATTTCATACTCCTCCTTTCGCTCTTCCCCCAGAGATTATTAAATTTGCACTTCCCCGTAAATACGGTAAATGTATGTTTGATAATTTAAGCGAAAAGTTAGATAAGGCCCTGCACGTGCTCAAGGGGCACGGGCAGATTACGGAGATCAATGTTGCCGAGACCACTAAAGAGGTAAGGCGTGCATTGCTGGATGCCGACGTCAATTTTAAAATAGCCAAGGAATTTACGAACAAGGTCAGGGAAAAGGCCTTGGGTCAGAATGTATTGACCACCTTACAGCCAGGGCAACTGATGGTAAAGATCGTCAAGGACGAGCTTACGGAGCTCATGGGTGGAGATGCGGAAGGGATCAACCTTTCGGGCGACCCATCCGTTATCCTGATGTCTGGTCTGCAGGGATCGGGTAAGACCACTTTTTCCGGCAAATTGGCCAATTTTCTCAAGAAAAAGAAAACCAAGAATCCGCTGCTGGTAGCCTGTGACGTCTACCGTCCGGCGGCTATCGATCAGTTGCACGTGGTAGGTGAACAAATCGGGGTTGAGGTATATTCGGACCGTGAGAACAATGATCCTGTAGCGCTGGCCAAGGCCGGTGTGGCCCATGCCAAAGCAAACGGGCACAACGTAGTCATTATAGATACCGCGGGTCGTTTGGCGGTTGATCAGCAAATGATGGATGAGATCGCCAGTATTCGCGATGCGGTTCAGCCTCAGGAAACCCTTTTTGTGGTGGATTCCATGACCGGACAGGATGCCGTTAACACGGCCAAGGCTTTTAACGATGTCCTCAATTTTGATGGAGTAGTGCTGACCAAATTGGATGGGGATACCCGGGGTGGTGCGGCGATATCCATCAAATCCGTAGTAGATAAACCGATCAAATTTATCGGTACCGGGGAGAAAATGGATGCGATAGATGTATTCCATCCTTCTCGTATGGCTGATCGGATCTTGGGGATGGGAGACGTAGTATCTCTTGTGGAAAGGGCCCAGGAACAGTTTGACGAGGAAGAAGCGCGGAAGATCCAAAAGAAGATCGCCAAGAACCGTTTCGGATTTGACGATTTTCTGAAGCAGATCCAGCAAATCAAAAAAATGGGTAGCATGAAGGATCTCATGGGGATGATCCCCGGTGCGGGTAAAGCGCTTAAAGGCCTGGATATAGACGATGATGCCTTTAAGCATATAGAGGCTATCATCTACTCCATGACACCGGAAGAAAGGGCCACCCCCTCTAAGCTGAATGCCAGCCGGAAAAAACGCATTGCCAAAGGAAGCGGAAGAACCATACAGGAGGTAAATCAGCTGCTTAAGCAGTTTGAACAAATGAGCAAAATGATGAAGATGATGCAAGGCGGAGGCGGCAAGAAAATGATGCAGATGATGCAGAATATGAGGTAAATCAGTGAACAGTCCCGATTGCCATCGGGGAGTGAACAGTAATCAGTATTTTGTTGATCATCCTTGGAAGAATAATTTTAGTTGTTACTCAATAAGAAGGGAGACTGGGTGTCTATCAATCATGACCCCATCTCTGTTTACTAAAAACTGTTTACTGTTTACTGCTATGACACTACTCGACGGTAAGAAGATTTCCAATCAGATCAAGGACGAAATAGCTGCGGAGGTGGCTGAAATCAAAAAAAGAGGGGAGAAGGTACCTCACCTGGCTGCGGTATTGGTAGGGAATGATGGCGCCAGCCTGACCTACGTTGGCAGCAAAGTGCGTTCCTGTGAGCGCATTGGCTTTGAATCCACCTTAATCCATCTTCCGGAAGATACTACAGAAGAGGAATTATTGGCGAAGGTCGAAGATCTCAACCTGGACCCCGGGATAGACGGATATATCGTTCAACTCCCCTTACCCCGTCATATCGATGAACAAAAGGTGCTGATGGCTGTCCATCCGGATAAGGATGTTGACGGATTCCACCCTACCAATTTTGGCAAGATGGCCCTGGATATGGAGTCCTTTATTCCAGCCACTCCCTTTGGAATTATGGAGCTTTTAAAGCGTTATGAGGTAGAAACTGAGGGCAAACACACCGTGGTGATCGGTCGTAGTCATATTGTTGGAAGGCCTATCAGTATTCTGATGAGTCAGAAGGGCAAGGCCGCCAATGCCACCGTTACGCTTACCCACAGCAGAACCAAAAACCTTCAAGAACTTACCCTGCAGGCAGATATAGTAGTTTCCGCTCTGGGAGTGCCGAATTTCCTCAAGGCAGATATGGTTAAAGAAGGGGTTGTAGTTATCGATGTGGGCATTACCAGAGTACCTGACGAGAGCCGGGAACGCGGTTATTATATCACTGGGGATGTACACTTTGAGGAGGTCAGCAAAAAGGCCAGTTTTATAACCCCCGTACCAGGTGGTGTCGGGCCTATGACCATTGCCATGCTGCTAAAAAATACGCTTCTTGCCCGCGAAAGGCACGGGCTTGGATAAAATAAGAACCTTTTAAGACTTACTGGTCTGGGGCAGACTTAGCAGAAGTACTGTCAGAAGGCGTCAACAGGTCTATTCCTGTCCCGTCTTCATCATTGGTACAACTGCCCATAGCAACTATGGCTGCCAAAAGCAGCGCAGCTCCGATCCACTTTTTCATCACTCAATAATTTAGTAGGTATCCTTACCAAGTTGAACTAGTATTTCAACGTTTTAAATCAGGCTTTGGTATGAGAATGACTTTCGAAAATCAAGGCTTACGATCTAAAGGCCAGGCAAAATCGGCCCTAAAACTTGTTTGATTCCACCCTCAAAATTCCTACCTTTTACATAAAATAACCAACCTATGAGGTCTGTAATACTACTACTTTTATTAGCCAGCTTCCTTGTTCTGTCGTGTCAGACCGCGACAGAAAATCCTTCATATATCAATATCCAGGCTGTATTTCCTAAAAAGACCAGCTCCGAGGCCCTGGACGGTCGTTTGCTGATCATGCTTTCGAACAATGAGGAAGCCGAACCCAGATTCCAGATCAATCCCGGGCTGAATACACAGATCATTTTCGGGCAGAATGTAGAAGGAATGAAGCCCGGCCAACAGGTCTCTTTTGGTACTGAAATCCCGGGTTTTCCATACGAAAGCCTGGCGGATGTTCCGCCTGGAGAATACAATGTTCAGGCCTTACTGCACGTATACGAAACCTTCAACCTCAGTACAGGCCATACGGTGAAATTACCAATGGACAACGGAGAAGGGCAGCAGTGGAACCGCTCTCCCGGAAATTTGTATAGCAAACCGTTTAAAATAGAGATAAAAGAGGGTGGAAGTTTGGATGTTTTGGTGGAAATGGACCAGGTGATCCCTCCGATTGAGGAGCCGGAAGATACTGAATGGATAAAGCATATCCGGATCAAATCGGAAAAGCTATCAGAATTTTGGGGCCGCGATATGTATTTGGGCGCTCATATTCTTCTGCCAAAGGGCTTTGAAGAGCATCCGGAGGCCCGTTATCCCCTGATGATCTTTCACGGTCACTTTCCTTCGGATTTTGGCGGGTTCCGGACTACACCACCTGACCCGGACCTGGAACCGGACTATTCGGCCAGGTTTGATGTAACCGGATATAACATTATACAGCAGCAGGAGGCATATGACTTCTATAAACGCTGGAACGAACCCGATTTTCCGAGATTCCTGATCATTGAGATCCAGCACCCTACGCCTTATTATGACGATTCATATGCCGTAAATTCAGCCAGCCAGGGGCCCTATGGTGACGCGATCACCTATGAACTCATTCCGTATATAGAAAAGGAGTTCCGTGGCATGGGAGAGGGCTGGTCGCGCTTTTTGTATGGTGGTTCTACAGGGGGTTGGGAAGCTTTAGCCGTGCAGGTCAAATACCCGGAAGAGTACAATGGTTGTTTTGCAGCCTGCCCGGACCCGATTGATTTTAGGGCTTATTGCCTGACCAACATTTATGAGGATGACAATGCGTATTTCTACCAAAGCGATCATAAATCCCTGGAAGTACCCGGACATCGGGATTACCTGGGTCATGTAGAGACTACGGTAAGGGAATACAATCAACTGGAACTGGTATTGGGAGATAAAAGCCGCTCCGGGCAGCAATGGGATATTTGGGAAGCCACCTATTCTCCCCAGGGAGAGAATGGATATCCCGTACGCCTATGGGACAAGAAAACCGGGGTGATAAACCGGGAGGTAGCCGAATATTGGAAAGAGAATTACGATCTCCGCTATATTCTGGAAAGGGACTGGGATAAACTCGGGGATAAGCTAAAGGGAAAGATACACATCTATTGTGGGGATATGGACAATTATTATCTCAACAACGCAGTGTATCTGATGGAAGACTTTCTGGAAAATACTTCCGAACCCTATTACGAGGGTGAAGTTCTATATGGAGATCGAGCGGAACATTGCTGGAACGGAGACCCCGAGCTCCCGAATCATCTCAGCAGATTGCGGTATAACAGTATGTACGTTCCTAAGATCATGAAAAGGATCGCAGTGAGCGCACCGCCCGGCGCGGATCTGAAAAGTTGGCGTTATGAGTAGTGCAGGCAGAAGGAATAAGTTCGCTTGGATCGTTTTCGCGGTGGCCGCCGTGGGTATCGGACTTTACCCATTGATGTACTTTTTTACAGATAGGGAATTTGGCCTTCTGGCCTCTAAAAGCGAGGAATTACTGGGTGATATTCTCTGGAATGCGGGCTTTTACGGGCATATATTGTTTGGGGGGATAGCGCTGCTGGTAGGTTGGACACAGTTTAGCAAAAAATGGCGTACCGCCTATCTGAACTGGCACCGAACCCTGGGGAAGGTCTATGTACTGTCCGCATTTGTAAGTGGTACCTGCGCAGTTTATATCGGGTTTTACGCTACAGGGGGTTTTATTACGGCTGCCGGCTTTATCAGCTTGGGTATCATATGGTTGTACACTACTTTTAAGGCCTATATGGCGATCAGAAAGGGTGACCTTAAATTGCATCAAGGATTTATGATCTATAGCTATGCGGCTTGTTTTGCCGCGGTTACCCTGCGTATTTGGCTGCCCTTGCTGAGTATGGGATTGGGATTCATTACCGCTTATAAAATAGTGGCATGGCTTTGTTGGGTTCCGAATATCATTTTTGCTTATTTCTGGGTAAAGAAAAAAGGCCTGTCCCTGGGCTGAGATCCGCTTTTTTTATATTTTTCTGTCGGTCTTTAAACCTTTCCTAATGTAAAAACTAAAACTTTTGACACTATGAAATTAGGCGCTTTCTCGATTAGCCTCAGCGTAAAGGATTTAAATGTATCCAAAGCATTCTACGAAAAGCTCGGATTTACGGTTTTTGCCGGCGATTTGGAACGCAACTACCTTATCATGAAAAATGAATCAACCCTGGTGGGGCTTTTTCAGGGTATGTTTGAAAACAACATCCTCACTTTTAATCCCGGGTGGGACCACAATGCGGCTACCCTGGAGAATTACGATGATATTCGGGATATTCAGAAGTCATTGAAAACCCAGGGCATCCAAATCCAGAACGAAATAGACGAAAGCACTACGGGCCCTGCTGGTTTTATGTTTAGCGACCCCGATGGGAATGTGATTTTGATCGATCAGCACGTCTGAATCAATATAACTACATCCTAAGTTTAAGCCTTCCTGCCGCCTTTCTGCGAAGACCGGGGAGGGCATAGTTTTTAGTATATTTGAAAGCAATGGTCTGTCCGTTAAAAACCAAACTCTTAAAGATGAAAATCAATAAATCATATCAAATCCCCTTTCTTTTTTGTTGCCTGTTAACCTTTGCGTTCATGTCAATCCCTAATTCCCTTTCGGCCCAGGAATTTCAGACTATCAGTAAAGAAGAGCTTCGCAGTAAAATTGAGGGTTACTGGTTGGGTCAGTTGGTGGGTAACTACATGGGTTTCCCTTTTGAGTTTGTATTCAGCGAAGATCCAGCGCCGGTATTTATAGACAAGTATTACAATGTAACGGATTCCACAGGTATCAAAATGAATCATACAGATAGGAGGGGAAATGTGAATATTTTTGCCGATGCTTTGGGTGGAGCCTGGAGCGACGATGATTCGGATATTGAATTTGTTACCCTTCATGCCGTAGAAGAACACGGCCTGGACATCAATTACGAGCAGATCACCCAGGCCTGGAAAGACCATATCAATCGCTTTATCTGGGTAAGTAACCGCAAAGCCAGAGACCTTATGGAAGAGGGCCTGGTAGCCCCGGAGACCGGGAAAAAAGAGAATAACCCCTATTGGTTTGCCATAGACCCGCAGTTGGTGAATGAAATTTGGAGTGCCTTTTATCCGGGAATGACAGACAAGGCTGTGGAGCGTGCCGACTGGAGTTCACGGATCACCAGCGACGATTGGGGCACGCATCCGACCATCTTTTACGCGGCAATGTACAGCGCGGCATTTTTCGAAAAGGATGTCTCAAAACTCTATGATATCGGCTTGTCCTATATCCCTGAAGACAGTCCCTTCAGGCAGGGGCTGTTAGATGTAAAAAAATGGCATAAGGATAACCCGGACTGGAAAACCACCAGGGAGCTGATCAAAAAGAACTACCTGAAATATCCCGAAGTGGTGGAGAACCCCTGGTTCCACGAAGTCTCAGCCATGGTGAACGGACTTTGCGGAGCCATGGCCGTACTTTACGGGGAAGGTGATTTTATTAAAACTACGGGAATCGCGGTTTCCGCAGGATACGACTGCGATAATCAGGGCGCCACCTGTGCTGGGCTGATGGGAGTGCTGAACGGCGCCAAGAGTATTCCAAGAGAACTTACTCATGAAATGGGTTATAACGAAAAATGGGAGCAACCCTTCAACAACCAGTATATCAACTATTCGAGAGACGGACTTCCCAATCTAACCTATATATCGGATATTATCGATCGTATCCTCGCTATAGCTGAAACGGCAATTTTAGAGAACGGGGGTAAGAAAACTGAGCAGGAAGGGCAGATTATTTATCATATTAAGGCATAAATACCTATGGAATACAGAAAATTTGGAAGAACAGGCTGGTCCGTTAGCGAGATCGGCTATGGCATGTGGGGCATGGGAGGCTGGACGGAGTCTGACGATATACAATCCGCCAAATCCCTTGATCTTGCCGTTGAAAACGGTGTGACCTTCTTTGACACGGCCTGGGGCTATGGAGAAGGGCATAGTGAAAAATTGTTGGGAGAACTCGTCAGGAGACATCCGGACCGCAAACTCTTTACCGCCAGCAAGATCCCACCCATGAATTTTAAATGGCCCGCCAGGCCGGAATACAATTATGAGGAATCTTATCCGCCAGGACACATTACAGAATTCACCGAGAAAACCCTGAAAAACCTTGGTTTGGAACAAATTGATCTGATGCAATTCCACACCTGGGACGATGGGTGGTCCTCCAGGGAAGAATGGCAGAGAACTGTGGAAGATCTGAAAACCTCCGGTAAGGTCGCCGCCATGGGTATCAGTATGAATCGCTGGGAACCGGAGAACGGGATCAAAGCTCTGGAAACCGGTTTTATAGATGCTGTTCAGGTTATTTATAACATATTTGACCAGGCACCGGAGGATGTACTCTTTCCGATTTGCGAGCGACTTAATATAGGTGTGATCGCCAGAGTCCCTTTTGACGAAGGAACACTTACCGGAAATATCACAAAGGAAACCACTTTCCCGGAAGACGACTGGCGTTCTACTTATTTTGTTCCGGAAAATCTGATTGCCAGTGCGGATAGGGCAGATCGCCTTAGACCTGTAGTACCCGAAGGCATGACTATGGCCGAAATGGCCCTGCGTTTCATTCTGATGAACAAGACCGTAGGTACAGTGATCCCGGGCATGAGAAAGGCGAGCAACGTCCTGGCAAATACTGCTACCAGCGACGGTCAGGGCCTGTCCGAAGAACTTTTTTCAGTGCTCAGAGAACATCGCTGGGACCGGCAACCCACTTCCTGGTCTCAGTAGGAGGGCAGGCAGTTGAGGCGTTCTGATGACCGAGTCCGTCGCCCCAGCCGGAAGAAGGTCAGTTGCAATTGAAAAAAAGCGTTCATAACAAGCTGTTTTAAAGGAATTTAGCTGTATTTTTAGTTGATAGTAAAATACTTTGATCAATCCAATACACTTTATATTATGAAAACAGTTCTCAGTACTCTTTTGTGTGCCTTTTTGCTACTCTCCCTGTCCTGTAAGAAAAAGAAAAAAGCCTCTGACGATTCTGAGGAGACAACTATTGAAATAAAGTCTGAAGCAGCTGAAGGATCTGACGCTGAGAGCTCGGGCTCCATTGCTGACTGCGATGAATTCCTGGATGAATACGAGGAGTGGATGGATGATTACCTCGCCATGATGGAGAAATACAAAGACAATACCATGGCCATGGTATCTTCCGAGGAGTATCGGGAAATGGGGACCAAGGCGATGGAATGGACCAACCAGGCTGCTCAATTGGCCTTGAAATGCAGTAGCGATCCTGATTATGAAGAACGGATGGATGAGATCCAGAAAAGAGCGGATAAGAAAATGGAAGAATTGGGCTTGTAGGCCGGTAAATAAGGGAAGCTGACCAAAAAGTTCGTGTTTTTTTGGTCACATCGAGCGCAGTCGAGATGTGGTTGAGTTAAGAACTTTGATAAGTTCCCGACTGCCCGTCCGAATGTCTTAGCCGGGCGGACGCTCGAACTGACAAGATGATCTTTTCAGTCAGCCTCTATTTTTCATACTCTGCTATTTGGAGGACTTACGAATGTATTTTAAGTAGATAAAAAGTCCGGTTCCAAAAAGAACAAATGGCCAGATATACAGCAATCCCAGGAACATTTTTTCTACAACTCTCCAACCAAATACCAGGCTGTCCTTCATTTTTGAGGTAAAGCTTTGGTTGTATTCCTCTGGAACGTCACGGTGTTCTACGGTCTGGTAAAGATCTAGTTGGATAGTGCTCAGAGCTACCTTATTGCTAAGAAACTTAAGCCTGCCCTGGGCAGCTTCAATTTCTTCCTGCAATACCCGTAGTTTTTCCTCGCTTAAAAGCACTTCTTCAACAGTCTTGGCTTTGGAACGCAAGATCTCGTCATATCGCTCTTTTACAGCCATCTTGGTTTTCAAGCGGGTCTGCAAGTCAATATATTCTTCCGAAACATCCGTGGTTGAAACGTTTTTAAAGTCTATGTATTCTGCCGTTTCAGACAGTTCGGAGATTACAGCCTCAAATTCCTTGGCGGGAACTCGCATACTGAGGCGGTTTTCCAGCTGATAGCGGGTATTTTGAAAACGCATTTCCGAAACATATCCGTTGTACTTTCTCAGCACATCCTTAACCGATGAAGTGGCCTTGTCCACATCAGCAACCTTGAATCGGCAACTGGCATTCTTTATGATCTTCAGGTTTTCACTGACATCTTTAGTGATTTCCGGATCAAAAGTCTCTGCCTCTTCAATACTTTTGGCCTCATAAGTTTCTTCAACACTATCCATATTGACCTCAATAGCGTTCGTTTCGGTGCTTCCATTGCATCCTGTTTTCAGCATGCTTATGGCCGCCATAAGCACAAAAATGTTTGATTTCATAATGAATTAATCTTAAAATTGTTCGAACAAACCTATGAGTAGCCATGTAGAGAGGGTTGTAAATGCCTTGTAAAACAATTGTAAAAGGAATTGTAAAACTCATAACTACTTGAATAATAAAAGTTTAAATGAAAAATAGGTCGAAGGAAATCAGTGCGTTTCGCAAGCTTTTGGAACAGGTTGCCATAGCTTTTCGCGTTGATTATCCTTCTGCTGATCCTGATATTTCCAAGTGGAAAGGCAAGGTTATACAGGATTTCCAGGAAGACTTAAGGCAGAAAGCAGGGGGTAGTATCAGCGAAAAGTGGTTCTATAGTCATGCCAAAAACCGTCCTGCAAAACTGCCAAGAATAGACGTGCTGGATCTTTTATCTAATTATGCCGGATATCAGGGGTGGAATGCCTATTTAGGACAATACATGCAATCCGGGGTCTACCGTCCTAAAAGCGATCGCAAAAAGCTTCTCTGGATGGTACTGACAGCTGCAATCCTGATTGCCGGGGTATATGCCTTTATACCTAGGAAGAACACTTATTATTTCTGCTTCGTTGATGCCGACAAGAAAGAAGCCATCACTGAAATTGCTATAGACGTGATCATTCTGAACGAGGAGGAATCGCCCAGGTACCTGAAATCCGATAGCCTGGGTTGCTTTTCGTGGACGAGCAGGGAGAAGTATATTCGATTCATAGCCCAATCCCCTTATCATAAAAATGATACGATCTACAGTTCGTTCTCCGGGGATTCAGACCGGGAAGTCAGGCTCAGGACAGATGATTATGCCCTAATGCTCGATTATTACAGCAACAGGAATGTAAAGGATTGGAAAAGGAGAAGGGCCGAGTTGCAACGACTCATAGCGGATGATGCACTTATTTTTGAATTGCTCCCTTTTCAACTTGGTGTGGAGATCTATAATAAGGAGGAGTTCATACAGAAATTGATCACACCAACCCAAAGCCTTCAAAAGCTGGAGGTTATAGAAACGGCGTATAAAGACGGCCAGCTTGTAAAATTAAAATTCAGGATAAAACAATGAAACTGAGAAACTGGATTTTCGGCTGCATTTTTACCATGCTCTGTTCTTGCGGAGGAGATCCTGGCGCACGCAGTTCCAATATCTCCCTGGAACCTGCAGAAGAGGGTTATGATATCATTCCTGAGGATCACCTTGATGCCTACAAGGAAGTTTTGAGAAGGAAACTACAGGAAGACCTGGAGAAAATTAAACTTAAGGAGGAGTTTCCGGAATTTCAGCTTTCAGGCTCCGATCTTGATTTCTTTAAGGAGAGCGTAACCAAAAATACCCGTTTGGAATCCCTTCAAATACTGTCCGGGGATACTTTTGGTGATACCTTGTTTTTGAAAATGGCGGTAGGCCTGGAAGACAAGGGCAGCCAACTATCGGATACCGTGGAGGTGTCCATTATACGAAAGAGGGTAACTGTCCAGGGAGAATCCGTTTTTGCCACTGAGATCCTATATCACTAGGAGTTGAAAACTCGGACCCTGTCCATTCATTTTGCAAACAACTGCGTCATATCCTTAAACGCCTTAAATTCCAAAGCATTACCTGCAGGATCTAAAAAGAACATAGTGGCTTGCTCTCCTACCTGGCCCTCAAAGCGGATGTAAGGTTCTATGATGAAATCAACCCCTTTTTTTTGGAGTTCCTCAGAAAAACTGCCGAAGGTCTCCCAGGGTAGTACTACACCATAATGCGGCACCGGGACCTGTTTTCCATCAACTGGGTTGGCGTGTAACTCTTCTTCTGACTTGGGTTTGTAATGAATTACCAATTGATGTCCGAAAAGATTAAAATCAACCCAATGATCGCTACTCCTGCCTTCTTCGCAGCCCAGCACTTCCCTGTAAAATGTACGGCATTCTTTGAGGTTATGAACGGGTATGGCAACATGGAATGGTGTTATCTTGGACATTGGATGTTTTCTGATATTAGTATGTGATGACAAGCGCCGGATAAAGTTTCTAAGCCAGCGCGGATTTTAAAGTTGAAAGGTACAGGATTCTCAGGAATTCAGAAAATCCAGGATCTTCAGATTTACCTCCTCCTGGTGCATGGAGTGCCCCAGTCCCTGGGTAGCCACAAGCTCGCTTCCCTTCCAACTGGCATGCACTTTCTGCGAGGCATGGAAGGGAGCAATGGCATCCAGTTTATCGTGAAACAACAGTCCTTTTTTGGGATTGGTTTGTGCGAAGCGGGAGGTAGAAAAATCCCTGATCTGAAAACCAAAATTTTGTTTTACGTAGTTGTCCAGTCCGTGCATAACCCTATCGCTTAGCTTAAGAATACGTTGGTATTCATCCATGATCTCATGAAATTCGGAAGGAGCTCCTATGGTTACGATCTTCTCTGTTGGCGAATCCGGATAACGGTATTGATGGTACATGGCCGTCATACCACCGACAGAATGGGCCACCAGGTATTTAGGTTTATGTCTGATGATCATTTGTTGCACACAGAGGGTATAGAGCGGTACGTGAAGCCAACTACCTGAAGAATACCCATGTCCGGGAGCGTCGAAGGCGACTATATTGAATTCTTGTTTACGGAGATATCCGATCAGATTTCGCCAGCGGTGGGTATTGCTTTCCCATCCGTGCAGCAATAACACTGTCTCCCGGGCACCAGGCCAGTGATAGACCTGTAATATGCGGTCTTCTACCTCCAGGGTTTCTTTCTTCGCGCTATTGAGGAAGTCTTGTTGCTGAGGTAGCACCCGCCCTTTACGGATCTTGCAAAATGTAAAAAAAGCCTTCTCTGCAGCGGCACTCCTGGAAATAACCGCAAGGCTATTGAAATATAAGCCGTAGAACCTCGGAAGCAGTTTTTTGAGCTGTTTTTTCATTTTTTAAAACAAGTAACTTTTTGTAACTTACTCTTAATTATAGACTAATTTACAACATCCTTTTTCAAAATAAAAGGGGTGTCAAATGCCAAAGCAGGTATGGAAATGGAAACTATTACTGAGGATCAGAAGGTTATGACGGCCAAAAAGATCAAAAAAATGTTTGGTCATATTAACCCCAAGGATCATCCTGAGTATTGCCCGATTAAGGACGTAATGGCATTGGCATCGGACAAATGGAGTATACTGATCATTATTTATCTGGGCTACTATCCGGTTTTGCGCTTCAATCAACTGAAAAAGAAGGTATATGGAATTTCTAACAAAGTCCTTAGCGAACGACTTAAGCTTCTTGAGGGCGACGGGTACTTAAACAGGAAGATGTATCCTGAAGTCCCCGTAAGGGTAGAGTATCAACTCACGGATTTCGGGCATTCTTACCTTGAAAAGCTTCTGGAATTAACGGAATGGGTTACAACTTATAGCGATATGATCATGGCGAACCGTAGCCGGTACTCCAAGCAATGATCAGTCTGCTATCCGGTTCCAGATGTCGAGGTACATTTTCCAATCCTCACCCACTTTTTTCCATACCACAACATACTTCCCGCGCCAGGGGATTTCTTCTCCGCCTTTGGTAAGGGTTTTGCCATTGTAAGTACCGTAGTCGTAGGCATAATCTCCAAGAAATCTTATCTCATCAGGGTTGATCTCGTGATGTAGTATCCTGGAACCTTCAGGTATTATCCATCTTTTCTTAATGGCTTCCCGACCTTCGATGATCGGCGCATTGTTCGGGAATATTTTGCCATCAGTCGTATAGGCATCGGCTATGGCATCGTAATCTCCGGCCATGTAAGCCTTTGAGAACTCCCGGACCCCTTGCATAAGCCTTTCCTTTTCCGCTGTATCGTTTGTGCCGGTTCTTTTTGTGCAATCTATTTTCCAGGTAGGGAAGACTATGGATTCATCCGTATTGACCCATTCCCCCGCCCATTTAAATCCGGTTTCCGACATATCGGAAAACGTAAGTCGGTAAAAGCCTTCCATTCCGTTAGGCGCTTTTTGTTCTCTGTACAGGACGATCTTTCCCTCTTCCTGTTTTACACCTTCCCAGGCGGGCAATACGGTTGAGGGTAAAGCGGAATTGTAATAGTGCACGTACCAGCGTGTACTGTCTGCTATGAATTGACGGATACTACCGGCATGCTTACCATCCGATTTCAGGGTTTCATCCTGAACCGCCATGCCGTTCATGATATATTTGAAACGCCAGACCATATCCACAGCTTCAGCCCAGGTCTGATCCGGATTCCGACTAACGGATTTACAATCGCATTCCCCAATAAGCGGCGCAAAATCCAGGATCTGCTGAGGTGCCTCAGGATTGGGTAATCCAAAGGGATGTTCGGCCGAAGGTTCATAGCTGAATTGCGCTTGAAGAATTCCTGAAAAAATAAGGAAGAGGAGGACAAAAGAGGTAGATTTCATCGGTTGGCGGTTTTACTACAATGTAATCAATAGGCCTTAGCCCTTTCACCTCCTTAAGAATAAATTAACGGAATAGCTCCCTTTTCGTTAGTCCAACAGGGGTTCCAAAAATAAGTTGAGATCTGTACTTGCCTTAATTCCCACACAGGTCAATCCCAGCCAACCATCAGATATTTCACCTTGGCCTCGTCCGGGATCTGTACCGCTTCAATATTTGTACTGGCGGCATAGCGAAGACTGGAAGGAAGTTCTTCCTTTGAGATTGTGAAGTACATATCGCTGTTCTTGAGAAAGATCACCACATTGTTCATGGAAGTGACCACTTTTCTCAAGGGGTAGGCATCCTTGATCTGCTTAAAATTGCTTTGGACACCAATCCCTTTATCCGTCTTGAATCTCGGGTCAAAAATACGGATATTCTCAATCACAGGAAGGCTGTCTGCAGAGGGGGTAAGTGTAAGCAAATGGGCACCACCTTTTTCGTATATCCTGACTTTTCCCTTAGCGGATCCTATTCTGCTGGATAAGGTATCGCGTACTATGGAGTCCAGAGCATAGATTGTTTCCAGGTCTTTTAGGGGTGTATTCTTTTTCAGCTTTCCCACATGTTCTTTACCAATCAGGAAAGTGGTATCCACTTCCTTCTGACATGATATCAGGATCAGAATGGAACAGATCAGGAATAGTTTTTTCATATAGTTTAGAATGGTTTAGGCTTATCGGATCACTTTTTTCAGCACACCAAGTACCCCGCGAATAAAGGTAGCACTTGTAAGCACCTTGATCACCGGATTTTGCCTGGTACTTCGTCTTCTGCTGCTTGTGGTTCTTCTGGAACTGCTGCGTTCTGCTTCGCGTTCCGCTTCTTTTTCGGCCTTTTCTATCTTCTCATTTAGCATTTCATAAGCGCTCTCCCGGTCAATGACATCGTTGTATTTTTTTACCAGGTTCGAGCTGCCGATAACAGCATTCAGCTCACTGTCCGTCAGTACATCCATTCGGCTCATCGGAGCCCTTAAAAGGGTTGCTGCCAGGGGAGTTGGCCTTCCCTTTTCATCCAGAGCAGATATAAGCGCTTCACCTATTCCAAGGGAAGTCAACACTTCCTTGGTATCGTAGTATTCTGAAATCGGATAGTTTTCGGCAGTAAGTTTGATAGCTTTTCTGTCCTTTGCGGTAAAAGCTCTAAGAGCATGCTGTACCTTAAGACCCAATTGAGCAAGGACCGCGTCCGGCACATCTGTTGGGTTTTGTGTTACAAAGTACAATCCCACTCCTTTGGACCGTATTAGCTTTACAATGCTCTCAATTTGTTCCAAAAGTGCTTTAGAAGCTTCTTTGAAAATTAGGTGGGCTTCATCTATGAACAGGATCAGTTCCGGACGGTCGCTGTCTCCCTGTTCCGGAAATGTTGAATACACCTCTGCGAGCAGGCTCAGCATAAATGTGGAGAATAGCTTTGGCCGGTCCTGAATATCCGTAAGCCGGATGATGTTAATATATCCCCGGCCATTTTCGTCTATTCGGGTAAGATCGTCTACATCAAAGGACTTTTCTCCAAAAAAAAGGTCGGCACCCTGTTGCTCAAGTTCAATGACCTTTCTTAAAATAGTACCCGTGGAGCTTGTGGAGATCCTGCCGTAGTCTTTGGTAAATTCCTTCTTCCCCGCATCCGTAGCGTATTGCAGTACTTTCTTGAAATCTTTCAGGTCTAAAAGAGGTAATTTATTGTCATCGCAATATTTAAAGATCACGGCGACTATACCTTCCTGGGTCACTGAGAGATCTAAAATCCGGGAGAGCAATACCGGCCCGAATTCAGACACTGTAGCCCGCAGCTTTACACCGTCCTGCTCTGAAAGGGACAGGATCTCTACCGGAAAATTTTTGGGCTCAAAAGGTATACCTATTTTCGAATGCCTTTCATCGATCTTTGGGTGTCCCGGACTGGGTTGTGCCAGTCCGCTTAGGTCGCCCTTAAGATCCATCAGCAATACCGGAATGCCTTTGTCCGAAAGGTTTTCCGCTATGACCTGCAGCGTTTTGGTTTTACCTGTTCCGGTGGCCCCCGCGATCAATCCATGGCGGTTTAAGGTCTTTAGCGGAACTTTTACAAGGGCGTTGGTAACTGCTTCACCTTCTAACATAGCAGCCCCCATGGTTATAGTATCTCCTTTGGCGGTATATCCCTTCTCTATATGGGCAAAAAAAGCCTCTTTGGTACTCATGCTGGTTATTTTTGGATAAAAATAGAAGAATTTTTCTCAGTTGAGAAGGGATTTGCCAAAGTTTGACCCATTTTGGGCCCTGATGCGGTCTCATGCTATTTGAACAACCTTCTTTGGGAATTGGGACTAATGAAGCCTATCTTTGCGCCATGATTACGGACGAAGTTATGAGCCTGGTAGACCAGGGAGAAATGCTTCCTTTAATGGAAGAGTTCTATACTATTCAGGGTGAAGGTTACCACAAAGGAACCGCCGCCTACTTTATACGTGTAGGGGGTTGTGATGTGGGCTGCCACTGGTGCGATGTCAAGGAAAGCTGGGATGCGGCAACGCATCCTCCTACGGCCATAGGAAGCATAGTTATGAATGCTGCAAAATACTCGGATACCATTGTAGTAACCGGAGGAGAACCCCTTACCTGGAATATGGAACCCCTTACTACAGCGCTTAAGGCCCAAAACCTCCAAACTCATATTGAAACCTCCGGGGCTTACCCATTGACAGGTATCTGGGATTGGATCTGCTTGTCTCCCAAGAAGAATAAGCTACCTTTAGCCGATATATATGGCCAGGCTGATGAACTAAAGGTGATTATCTATAATAAACACGATTTTGTATTTGCCGAAGAACAGGCAGCCAAAGTTGGACAAGACTGCATACTGTATCTGCAACCGGAGTGGAGCGTTAGGGAGAAAGTGACACCGGGAATTGTAGATTACGTTATGAAAAACCCCAAGTGGAAGGTCTCTCTACAAACCCATAAGTATTTGAATATTCCTTAGGGAATTAAGTTTAAGTCTAAGTTCAAGTTTAAGCTTAAGTACAAGTATAAGTTTAAGACCGGGATCAGGAAGACCTTACCAATACCTGGCACCAAAACTTAGAACTTAAAACTTACAAGATCAACGCCCTCCGTTGGACTGAAGGTCACGGATACATTCTGCATCCAGGGGTATCACAGCCTGTCCTTTAGCGGCCTTACTTTCCAGCATACTTACCATTCCCATCCCGAATTCCAGTTCTGCGCGCATCAGGCAACCCTCTACAATACAGTGATTTGCGGCGTCAGGATCTTCATGATCATTGATCTCTGGCGTACCAAGGTCTACTAGTCCCAGGAGGTGACCGAATTCGTGATTAAGGGTAGCACTTTGGATATCGCTCACTGTTAGCAAGGCACTTCGCGATGCCAGATCCCTTACCGTTTGGGCAAAGATCACCATAGAGGTATTCCTGTATACCGCGCCCAGGGTAACAAGGCCCTCATCCGGGTCATCGTCCTCATCTGGTGCGTCTGCAAAATAGATATATACGGCCAGGGTTTCCCCATCATTGTATGCTGTTCTGTTCTCTTCTTCCAGATCCGCGATCTCCTGCAGGGTAAGGTCATTCTCGTTCGGAGAATCCAATTCCAAATAAGATATCTGAATGTCTTGCTTAAAGGTTCTATCTCTCAGGAAGGTCACAAAATTATCCATGGCCTCCGAAGTGGGTCGAAATCCTCGGACATAGCCAATTTCTACATGTAGGTTATTGAAGTTCTCATTTGAAAGAAAATCGCTGGCTGAATCTCCGGTACCGAGCAGATTGGCACTTTTATCAATAGGAGTAGGCTGGGGATTTGAACCGTCTCCATTGTCACTATTTGAGCAGCCCAACAGCATTACCGTTGCAGCAAGCATAATCACCAATCGGATTTTTTTCATCACATCAACATTTATAGTATAAACGAAAACCACAAAACTCTATTATACCAGAGGACATAGCCTTGCTAGATAGTCGTAATGTTCACCGTTGCTTACAAGTTCACACGACAAATTATTCGCATTGGCTGCTCTTTGGAGGGTATTGTAATCAATATACAACCAATTGTAGGTTTCACTTTTGTTTCCTTTATACTCCATTTGGAAGGTCATTTCCCCATAGTAACCTTCCGCATCGGGGATCCAGTAGCCTCCATCATCATCCGATTCATACATATAGATGATGTCGCTGGAATCCAATAAGATTTGACCGCCTGCCTTTAGCAGTGATCCCAGATGTACCAGCACTTCATCAAGATCTTCCAGCCGGCCAGCCAAACCTATACCGTTCATAAGCAAAAGTAAGGTATCAAATTTTGTACCGGAAAAGTCCAAAATAGCTTCATGCACCGTTTTTTTTACACCTCTCATCGAACAGATGGAAATGGCTTTGGCTGATCTGTCCAAAGCGGTCACATCCAGGCCCTTTTCCTGCAGGTAAAGACTATGACTTCCGGCACCACAGCCAATATCCAACACGCTACCTTTGCAAAGTTCCAAGGCCTTTTGTTCCAATACAGGCATAGCCTTATAGTCGCGGAAAAGGTAAGGAATTGGCAAGATATCCTGCTCGTCGAGGGAGGAATGAATGACGACTTTTTGGTCGTAATTTCCGCTGTGATAATCCCAAATTGCATCTCCAAGGATATCCTCGGCCATAGTTTTTGTACTTTGCACAAAAGTGAGGTTTTTTCACTAGATAATAAAGGATTCGCCGCCTTCGCTTTTCTGAGATGATCCTCTTATGAAAGAAATAATACAGCAATTACCGGCAAAGGCCCGGGAAAAGAATAAAGAGCACAGGAAGTTTTTCTCCCGCTTGAAGAAAAAGCCTCCAAAACAATTGGATTATCTTATGGAAACCCTGCACGAGGACGAATTCGGCAGGACGGATTGCCTGCAATGTGCCAATTGTTGTAAGACCACAGGACCGCTTTTTACGGAAAAGGATATTCAGCGGATCTCAAAATTCCTCAAGATGAAACCGCAACAGTTCATTGCCAGCTACCTCAGGGTAGATGAAGAGGAAGATCATGTTCTTCAGCAGCTACCTTGCACTTTCCTGGATGCGGATAACCGTTGTATGATCTACGAAGTAAGGCCAAAAGCATGTAGGGAGTTCCCGCATACTAACCGAAAAAAATTTCAACAGATATCGAACTTAACCCTGAAGAATGTAGCCATTTGCCCCGCGGCTTTCAATATTGTGGAAGAATTACGGAGGCGGGTTGAGGGGAAATAATTTGAACGGGGTAGGTTGAATTTTATGATGTAAGCTTAAGTTCAAGTACAAGCTCAAGTTTAATTAATTGGTTTTGGGTTTTAAGTGTTGATTTCTAAATGAGGCAAGACTGGCAAAAAAAAGTGAAATTGTAAAACTGTGAAATCGTGAAATTGTAAAGTAAGTGCTTGATGGTGCTAAAAGGAGCTGCGCACTGCCCACTGATTACTGTTCACTGGTTACTGATTACTCCCGATAGCTATTGGGACAGTTTATGACACTATCCTAAATTAGGTCTCGACTGCGCTCGACCTGACATAATAGCTCAATGCATTCATCCTCCGAAGCTTTAGCGAAGGAGGACTTCCAACTGAATACTGAAACCGGGGCTCTAAGCCCCACCCCAAACTTAAGTTAGAGGTTATTACTGCAATTTAAAAGCAGAAAAGATAAAGAATAAGTACAAGTGCAGGTTTAAGTTTAATTGTAAGGTTTTGAGTTGTGATTGTTGATTTCTAAATGAGGTAGTACTGGCAAAAAAATGTGAAATTGTAAAACTGTGAAATCGTGAAATTGTAAAATAACGGTTTGAAGATGATAAAGGAGCTGCTCACTGCCCACTGCCCACTGCTCACTGCCCACTGCCCACTGATTACTGTTCACTGTTTACTGATTACTGTTCACTGGTTACTGTTCACTGATTACTGTCAACTGCCCACTGCAGACTGCCTACTATTTCCCTATCTTTACCTCATGGAGACAATTCTGAACTATTTTGAAAACATTCCTTCCACGCACAGAAGCCTGATCCTGGTTTTGGGAATTACGTTTTTCTGGTTGCTCGAAGGTGCTGTTCCCCTTTTCAAATTCAACTACAGGAAATGGAGGCATGCCCTTCCAAATTTCTTTTTCACCCTCACCACCATTATCGTCAATTTCGCCCTGGCATTTTTATTACTTATGACCAGCGATTGGGTAGGGGAAAATGATTTCGGACTGATCAACTGGCTGCCAGAAATGCCTCTGTGGCTCTATATCTTGTTGGGTGTTCTGCTGTTGGATCTCTTCGGGGCTTACCTGGCACACTATGTGGAACACAAGGTTAAACCGCTATGGATGATACACCTAGTTCACCATACCGACCATGAAGTGGACACTACAACGGCCAACAGGCATCATCCGCTGGAGAGTTTGATCCGATTTAGTTTTACCCTTTTTGGCGTTTTTGTTGTCGGTACACCGATCGGGATAGTCATGTTGTATCAATCACTTTCGTTGGTGGCTACACAGTTCGGTCATGCGAATATCAGGTTACCTAAAAAAGTCGATGAGCTTTTGAGTTGGGTGATTGTTTCTCCGGATATGCACAAGGTACATCATCACTTCGTGCTACCTTATACAGACTCTAACTACGGGAATATATTCTCCATTTGGGACCGTATGTTCGGTACTTTTATGAAACTGGACAGGGATTCCATAGTCTACGGGGTGGATACCTTCCCGGATCGTAAGGAGAACGGCAGCATTATTGGTCTCTTAAAACAGCCATTTCACAAATATCGCAGACCAACTACTGTAGAAGTTTCGGATGGAAAACCAGTAACTTCCGTTAAGGCGGCTAATCCGGATACTTCAGATACTTTTGTCTGATCGCTTTGAATCCAAGAAGGTCCTCTTCCCAGCTGGCTTTGATCTGTTCCCCAGTCAGGCCGGCCTCAATTTGCTGTTGTAGCTTTTCAGTACCGGCATGCCTGGTGAATCCGCTGGTATTAAAAAAAAGGGATTTATCCGCACTGTTATTGTAGGCATCAATGATCCATTTTAGAGAAACTTCGCTCATATGTGGGGCATGCTGCAGGTCTTTTCCAAAGCAGGTCAAACCGTTTTGCTTTGGACTCTTAGAGCCAAAATTGGGCCTCGGAGTATAGCTAAATTCGTAATTGACAGAATCCAGGAAGGAAGCCCCATAGCGCTGAAATTGAAATTCGGTACCCCGGCCCGCGTTTACATTGGTGCCTTCAAACAGCCCCAGGCTTGGATATAGGTTTATAGCTTTATCATTAGGGAGGTTAGGAGAAGGCCTGATGGCCAGGGAATACTGTGTATGGTGGGTGTAATGCTCCATTGGGATCACCGTAAGGTCCGCTTTGATCTTGTCCTGCATCCAGCCTTCCTCGTTGATCATTTCGGCATACTCGCCAATCGTCATGCCATAGACCAGAGGAATTGGGGTCATTCCCAGAAATCCTGTATGCGCTTCTTCCATGGTAGGTCCATCCACATAATGTCCATTGGGATTAGGCCTGTCCAGCACGATCACCGGAATTTGCTGTTCGGCACAGGCTTCCATCACCAATTGCAGTGTTGCGATATAGGTATAGAAACGCACCCCCACGTCCTGAATGTCGAACAATACAAGATCCAAACCTTTTAATTGTTCCTGACTTGGTTTTCTGTTCTTGCCGTAAAGGGAAATAATAGGTAGTCCGGTTTTGGTATCAATCCCGTCTTTAACGTGTTCTCCTGCATCGGCTTTACCGCGGAATCCATGTTCCGGTGCAAAAACTTTTCGGATATCTACCTTAAGAGAGCGTAAAGAATCTACCAAATGGGTATAGATAGTTGATTGTGTATCCTTAAAAATAACGCTGGTTTGGTTTGCCACCACCCCTATTTTTTTATCCTTTAGTATAGGCAGATAGCTCTCAGTCCGGTTTGAGGCAACGATCACACGGGGTTCCGAGATCCGGATCTCCTCCTTGTTATTTGCAATTTCAGGAGATTTCTTCCGCTCAGAGATTCCACAAGCTGAAAGTAATATAATCAGGAATAATGTATTTTTGATGCTGGATAAAAATGCCATGAATTGAATTTCGAATTCTTTATCGCCAAGCGCCTTGTAACCGGTAAGGAGCATAAAATTAGTATTTCAGCTCCAATTATAAAAATAGCCATTGCCGCAATAGCAATAGGCATTATTATGATGCTGGCCGCTATGGCAACCGGGGTGGGCCTGCGATATAAAATAAGAGAAAAGGTCGCGGCCTTCAACGGGCACATTCAGATCTATAATTACGATACCAACAATTCGGATATCTCCGTAAATCCGGTTTCAACGGATCAGGACTTCTATCCGGAATTTAAATCGGTTGATGGAATATCGCATGTTCAGGCAGTAGCCACCAAGGCCGGAATCATCAGAACTGCGGATACCTTTGAAGGCTTTATAGCAAAAGGAGTAGGGAAGGACTATCAATGGTCCGTGATGGAGGAATTTCTGGAAGAAGGTAGTCTTCCTGATTATTCCGGAGAGCTGAACACGGAAGTACTAATGTCTAGTTTGCTGGCCAATCGACTAAAACTAAAACTAGGGGACACCTTTTTTGCCTTCTTTCCTAAAGAAGAAGACCCTACAAAACCCAATCAGCGCAGGTTTACCATAAAGGGCATCTACAACAGTGGTTTTGAGGAACTGGATACCTATATTTTTGTCGATATCAGGCATATTCAAAGGATGAACAAATGGCAGTCGGATCAGATAGGTAATTTCGAAGTCTTCCTGGATAATTTTGACGATATGGAGGAGAAGAGCAGGGAGATCTACGGCAAAACCCTGTCCGACCTGGATACCCAAACCCTGCGGAATAAATATTATCAGATCTTTGAATGGATCGGACTGTTTGATTTCAACATTGCCCTGATCATCGGTATCATGATCATAGTTGGTGGCATAAATATGATCACGGCTCTGCTGGTCCTCATCCTGGAACGAACACAGATGATCGGTATTTTAAAAGCTCTGGGAAGTGCCAACTGGAGTATCCGAAAGGTGTTCTTGTACAATGCCGCCTATCTGATCAGCGTGGGATTGCTCTGGGGTAATATCATCGGACTTGGGATCATTTGGGTCCAACATCGGTATCGTATTTTCAAATTTCCAAACCCCAAGGAATACTACATTGATTATATTCCTGTTCACGTTGATCTCCCTTCAGTTTTGCTTTTAAATCTTGGAGTATTGCTTTTGTGCCTATTAATGCTTTTGGTGCCTTCTTACATAATAACTAAGATCAGTCCTGTAAAAGCTATCAAATTTGAGTGAGTATAGTTCTTGCTGAGGTCAAAATCAGTCTTCATAGCGCATCATTTCCCATTAATTAGCTGTACCTTTGCAGGCGCAAAACAGTAGCCGGTTCTCTGTGCTAATACCTGAAACGTTTATGAAATACGCCAAAAACATTTTGGAGACCATTGGAAACACGCCGCTGGTGCAGATCAATAAGCTCACAGCGGAATTGCCCTGCTTGGTGTTGGCCAAATACGAAACTTTTAATCCCGGTAATTCCGTAAAGGATCGTATGGCTCTCCAAATGGTGGAAGATGCCGAGCGCGAAGGGAAGATTAAGCCAGGAGGAACCATAATTGAAGGTACTTCCGGCAATACTGGAATGGGCCTGGCCCTGGCAGCCGTTATCAAAGGCTATAAGATGATCTGTGTGATCAGCGATAAACAATCCAAGGAAAAGATTGACATACTAAAGGCTATGGGCAGTGAGGTTTATATATGCCCAACGGATGTGGCCCCGGACGACCCTCAAAGCTATTATTCAACCGCCAGGAGACTGGCCACGGAGATCCCGAACTCGTGGTATGTAAACCAGTATGACAATCCCTCAAACACCAAAGCTCACTTTAACAGCACTGGTCCTGAAATTTGGGAGCAGACCGAAGGAAAAGTTACCCACTTTGTGGTAGGAGTAGGAACAGGGGGCACTATTTCAGGTGTTGGGCGTTATTTGAAATCCAAAAACCCCAATGTTAAAGTTTGGGGTGTTGACACCTATGGCTCGGTCTTCAAGAAGTATCACGAGACAGGCATATTTGATGAAAACGAGATTTACCCCTACGTTACCGAAGGTATTGGGGAAGATATTCTTCCTGAAAATGTGGATTTTAAGATCATAGACGGCTTTACCAAGGTTACGGATATTGATGCCGCGGTATACACCCGAAGGCTGGCAAGAGAAGAAGGGATGTTCCTGGGAAACTCTGCCGGAGCTGCCATAAAGGGAGTTTTGCAACTTAAAGAACATTTCTCCAAAGACGATGTTGTCGTCGTCCTTTTTCACGATCATGGAAGCCGTTATGTGGGCAAAATTTTTAATGACGACTGGATGAAGGAACAGGGCTTTTTGGAATAGATTTGGTATCTTGTCAAAAACCCTTTTTATGAGAATTAAATGCATTCTGGCCCTCTTGGTCTGGTCATTTTTTTGCAGTCCGGCCATCTCCCAGAAACTTTCCAGAACAGAAAAAAAGATCGTCAAATCCATCGAAAAAAATAACCAGGCGGCCATAGCTTTCCTGGAGGAGGTAGTTAACATTAACAGCGGAACCTTAAATGCCAAAGGCGTTCAGAAGGTAGGTAAAGTGTTCGCTGAGGCCTTTGAAGGTTTGGATTTCACGACAAAATGGATCGATATGCCCGCGGAAATGAACAGGGCAGGGCACCTGTTTGCCGAAACTACGGGTACTAAGGGAAAAAAATTACTTCTTATTGGGCACCTGGATACGGTTTTTGAAGAAAACAGCCCATTCCAGAAATTCGAAATGGTTAATGACAGCATAGCCCATGCCCCGGGGGGGAACGACATGAAAGGAGGTAATGTTATTGTACTGTACGCCCTTAAAGCCTTGCATGAAAACGGACTGCTAAAAGATGCACAGATTATTGTGGCGTTTACCGGCGATGAGGAAAGCACAGGAAAACCGCTGGAAATTAGCAGAAAGCCGCTTATCGATGCTGCAAAGCGTAGCGATATAGGCCTGGGTTTTGAAACATCCACCGGCTTTAATTATGCGACAGTGGCCCGTAGAGGAGCTTCCGGATGGATGGTGGAGGTTGAAGGGAAAAGGGCTCACTCTTCAGGGGTTTTTAGTGACCGCGTTGGAGCAGGGGCCATTTTTGAAGTTTCCAGGATACTCAATGCATTCTACGAAGAAGTTAGAGGTGAGGAGTTTTTGACCTTCAATCCCGGAATTATCATGGGCGGAACCTTTACTGAATTTGATAAGGCGAGCAGCTCTGCCACTGCTTTTGGCAAAAGCAATGTGGTTGCCCAGACAGCTACGGTACGTGGCGGCCTTCGGTTTATCTCTGAAGAACAGAAAGAAAGCGCCAGGGCCAAAATGAGGGAGATTGTGGCAAACAGTCTGCCAAAAACCTCTTCAAAGATCAGTTTTACGGATAGCTATCCCGCTATGGTCCCGAAGGAAGGAAATCAAAGATTACTGGCAGATCTTAACCGCGTAAGTCTGGATCTCGGTCAGGGGGAGGTATTCGGTTATGACCCGGGAAAAAGAGGAGCCGCGGATACTTCGTTTGTCGCAGAATATGTAGACTGCCTGGATGGGCTTGGTACCATGGGAACTGGTGCCCATACTCCCGAGGAGACCGTAAACCTGAATACCATTGAGGCCCTGACCAAGAGAACGGCCATACTGATTTATCGCCTGATCAATTCCTGAATGATGGTTCAATTACAACTCAAAGATCAGGAAGTAAAGATAGACGGAGGAGAATTAACAGGCTACCAACAACGGGGACATGAATTTATCCACCAAAAAGGCAGCCCCGGCTGGCGAAGCTCTGATACGGAAATGTTTCCGCTAATAGGACCAACAGCCGAAGCGGGTTTTCAGGTAGAGGTAGATGCGGGCAGAGCGATACAGGATCAACACGGCCTCTTGAGGGAATTGGATTATGAATTGATCTCAAATACGGAAACCACCGCTGTTTTCCGAAAGCTTTATACCGCAGGAACATTGGTTCGGAACTCCAAATATCCCGCCAAGTCTGAAGTGGAGTGGTTGGAATGGCCTTATGATTTTGAATTTATAAAAGAATTTACCTTGAGGAAGGATGGACTGGAAGTGCGATTTGAGATCTCAGGCCCTTCGGGAATGCCTTATATGCTTGGCTATCATCCGGCATTTAAAATTCACACTGAGAAACCGGAAATAATCGTTGAGAACAAGCGTATTTCGCTTGAGGAAGTACTGGCAGTTGGAAGCAGGGCACTGGAGGTCCCTGAAACTAATGTTGTCTTGTTAAAAGATAAAAACCATTTAGAAATAAGGACGCAGGGTTTTAAACATTTTATGCTGTGGACCGAGGTGAGCAATATGGTATGCATAGAACCCATCACTTTCTATCCCTATGCTGTACCTCAAAGCCAATTACATGAGGGTTTTGAGCAGCTGCTGCAACCCCCGGCTATCTATAAAGTCTGGTTGAATCCAAAGCGAACAGATGAAAGCTGATCTGGAGAAACATTACGGTTACGTCTTCGAAGATAGCCTGCTGAGCGAAATTGAAAAAGTGGGCCGGCTAATGGAAGTGAAACAGGGAGACATTCTGATAGACCTGAATCAGGAGATCCGTTTTATGCCATTGCTGTTCGAGGGAGCCATTAAGATCCTGCGGGAAGATAAGGACGGAGACGAATTGCTACTTTATTTTATTGAAAAAGGTGATAGCTGCGCAATGACCTTCAGCTGTTGCATGGGCAGTGGAACAAGTGAGATAAGGGCTGTGGCCGAAGTAGATACGCGGCTGGTGATGATCCCAGTCGCTTATATGGAACTCTGGATGGAAAAGTACCAAAGCTGGCGCCGTTTTGTGTTGGACAGTTACCATGGCAGGATGACCGAACTTCTGGAGACCGTGGATACGCTGGCCTTCATGAAAATGGACGAAAGGCTGTTAAAATACCTACAGGATAGGGCCATGGTTACCCATGACGATGTAATCCACGCTACACATCAGGAAGTGGCGCTGGATCTGCATACTTCCAGAGTAGTGGTTTCCCGATTGCTAAAGCGGCTCGAGCGGGAGGGTAAAATTGCTATGGAGCGTCATGCGATCAAACTGTTGCAACTCTAAGTTTTTTGATTTTTCACCCCAATCCACTGTAACAACTGCGATTTCTGCTCGTCTTTTGAGAAATCAATCTAAAAACGAACTCATGCGATCACTATTACTATTAGGAGTACTTTTTTGCCTAAGTATTCCTGGGATGAGCTATGCGCAAACCGAAAAATTATTTCACGGCCTGGAGCTATACGAATCCCTGGCAAGTGGCAAAGCCAAAATGGAACCTTACGCACAGCAGATCAAGCTTATTGAGGTAGAAAGCCCAGGCTTTCCACTATCAAAGTCCAGCGAAGCCCATGTGGTCTGTCAGAATTATCAAACCCAGTCCGGAACCATCGCGGAGGTGGTGTTTACCTTTGCGGATGATAAACTGTCCTATATCCAGGCCTATGGGAACGCGGTGGAAGCGCTCACCGGACATAGAAAGGATACTGCTCAAACCTATATGGGGTATGGGGCTTACTGGAAGGACTACATTGTGACCAAACCCGCCGAAGACAAAGTTTGGATCCTGACCCCTGAGGCAGCCCATCCGAACCTTTTTACCTGGGACAATCCGTACCTGCCCTCCAATGGGGGACAGCCTAAAACCTACGAGACCTCCGCTAAAGTACCTGAATTTGTGAAAATGGGTGGAAAGCTTGAAGACCTCCAACCAGTACTTGAGAAAGCTTCCATGTTCACTAATACCATGAAACTGGACGGTAGCGACCCGAATGCCCAACTACAGCTGGACTGTTTTGGGATTGAGTACGCGGGATTCCCCAGGAAATTCGAGGCCCGATTCGGGGATGAACAACTGAATGTGGTGTGGATTCTAACCGGGAAGGGCGAAGAAGATCGCATAAGGCAAAAGCTGATCGAGGCTTATGGGGAAATCATTTTTAAGAACGAAGCCTGGGAAGTTTTTGATAACTGGCAGGTATTGCTGCGAAAAGACAAGCCCGAGGTACTCTTGCTTACCCCGGAATTAGGTGAATTCTACAAGAAAGAATATTTCAAACAGCAGTAAGGACACTAAAGTTAAATCACATTTGCTGAGCGTAACACAGGTTACCCATGTTTAGTCATTAAATGCTAAATTTGGGCCGATGCAAGGATTTCTTCCCAGTATACATTGGTTACGCAGCTATAAGCTATCGGACCTACCCAAAGACCTTATTGCAGGTATAACCGTAGGTGTGGTGATAGTCCCTCAAGGTATGGCCTACGCCATGCTGGCTGGCCTACCTCCCGAATATGGACTCTATGCCTCCCTGGTACCTTTGCTGATCTATTTGCTTATGGGAACCTCCAGGCAACTGGCTATAGGCCCGGTGGCACTGGATTCACTTCTTGTAGCAGTTGGCCTTGGAAGTTTAGGGCTGGTTCAGCCGGAGAACTATATTGTGGCCGCTATTTTTCTGGCATTTTTGGTGGGGGCTATTCAGTTCCTGTTTGGCCTTTTGAGAATGGGCTTTTTAGTGAACTTTTTATCCAAACCCGTAATAAGCGGCTTTACCTCGGCAGCTGCCTTAATCATCATTGTAAGTCAGTTGAAGCATTTGTTAGGAGTTCAACTAAACGGGGTATCCTCCTTTTATCCTATACTTTACGGTCTTGCCCAAAAACTGGAAGCGACGAATGTATTTGACCTCTCCATTGGGCTGTTGGGGATAGTGCTGCTTTTGGCACTAAGAAAATTAAGTCGTCGGATTCCAGCCGTCTTACTGGTAGTAATACTAGGTATAATCGCAGTCTATTTCTTTAAACTGGAAGGTCATGGAGTCCAGGTGGTGGGTCGTATACCTGCCGGACTGCCTGTATTTCAGGTCCCAACATACAGCATGGAATTGTTTCTGGAACTATGGCCATTCGCCCTGACCCTGGCACTGGTCGGTTACCTGGAAGCCATATCCATCGCCAAAGGCATTGCTGATAAGAACGACGAAGACACCCTGGATGCCAACCAGGAGCTACTGGCTCTGGGTACGGCAAATATGACCGGTTCCTTTTTTCAATCCTACCCGGTTACCGGTGGATTCTCACGTTCGGCGGTTAACTACGAAGCCGGGGCAAAGACCAATCTCTTTGCTTTGTTTACGGTAATTCTGGTGGTAATAACACTCTTGTTCCTTACTCCGCTGTTTTATTTTCTGCCGAACGCCGTTTTGGCCAGTATTATCATCGTGGCAGTGATCCGGTTGATAGACCTTGCCTACGCAGCGGATCTTTGGAAACGGCGTAAGGACGAATTTGCCGTTTTGTTGCTGACCTTTCTACTGACCCTGCTTTTGGGGATAACACAAGGCATATTGATCGGCATTCTGTTTTCATTGCTTTTAATGGTTTACCGTACATCTAAGCCGCACTTTGCCGTTTTGGGTAACATTAAAGGGTCTGACTATTACAGGAATATCAACAGATTTGATGATAAAGTTGAGGTTCGGGAAGATCTGCTTATCGTACGTTTTGATTCTCAAATGTATTTTGGGAATGCCAACTACTTTAAGAATCAACTGTCAAAATTTATTGTAAAGAAGGGCCCTGCGCTTAAAGCTGTCATTCTCAATGCGGAGGCCATCAATTATATCGATGCCAGCGCCACCCAAATGCTCATCAGGGTCATTCGGGAGCTACACGCGAAAAACATCAATTTCTATATAGCAGGGGCAATAGGCCCCGCCAGGGATATTATTTTTAATTCTGGGATCATTAAAGAATTGGGCCCGGACTGCTTGTTTGTGGAAACCAAGGAGGCCGTCGCTTATTATGACAATCCGAAGGCCATTTCTGAAATAGGATCGAGGCTTGCCCATCAGAATAAAGGGAATCGTAAAGAATAAGCCGTACTTTTGGCAAAAAAATAAAGAAGCAGGAAATGAATATTGAACAGATCTACACAGGTTGCCTCGCCCAGGGAGCCTACTACATTGAAAGTAATGGGGAAGTGGCCATTATTGACCCGCTGAGGGAAGTGGCTCCTTATTTGGAAAGAGCTAAAAAAGATGGCGCGGAGATCAAATATATTTTTGAAACGCATTTCCATGCGGATTTTGTCAGTGGGCATTTATCCCTGGCCAAAGCTACCGGTGCACCCATCGTTTACGGGCCGGAAGCCAAACCTTCTTTTGATGCGCTCATAGCCACCGACGGTCAGGAATTCAGACTGGGGGAGATCACCATAAAAGTATTGCATACACCCGGGCATACTATGGAAAGTACTACTTATCTGCTTATAGACAAGGATGGGAAAGACCATGCGATCTTTTCAGGAGATACCCTGTTTTTAGGGGATGTTGGCCGTCCTGATCTGGCTCAAAAAGCCGCGGATATGACTAAGGAAGACCTGGCAGGTATTCTGTATGACAGCCTGCGAAACAAGATCATGCCTTTGGGTGACGAGGTGATCGTTTACCCGGCCCATGGTGCGGGATCCGCCTGTGGAAAAAATATGATGAAAGAGACGGTTGATACTCTGGGCAATCAGAAAAAGATGAATTACGCTTTAAGGGAAGATATGACAAAAGATGAATTCATCAGTGAAGTCACGGAAGGTTTGTTACCACCTCCAAAGTATTTCCCTTTGAATGTAAAAATGAACAAAGAAGGCTATGAAGATATAGGTACCGTCCTGGAAAGAGGAACCCGGGCCATACCTGCCGAGAAATTTGAAGCAATAGCCAACGAAACAGGAGCATTAGTACTAGACGTACGTCATCAGAATGAATTTGTTAAGGGCCATATTCCCCGTTCTATTTTTATAGGCCTGAATGGCGACTTCGCCCCCTGGGTAGGTGCTCTTGTTGCCGACGTAAAACAACCCATCCTGTTGGTGACCCCTTTGGGCAAGGAAGAAGAGACGGTTACTCGCCTGTCCAGGGTAGGATTTGACCAGACTTTGGGATACCTCAAAGGCGGTTTTGAAGCCTGGAAAGCCTCCGGCAAAGATACTGACAGCATAGAATCCGTTGAAGCCAGCTCGGCTAAAAAGCGACTCCAGACTACTCCAGCTACTGTTTTTGACGTCCGTAAAGAAAGTGAGTTCGGCTCCGAGCATTTGGTAGACGCCATAAACACTCCTCTTAGCTTTCTGAGCACCCATATGAGTAAATTCCCGGAGAATGAAACATTCTATGTGCATTGTGCAGGAGGTTATCGTTCAGTTATCGCCGCTTCCATTCTAAAAAGCAGGGGAATTCATAATCTCATTGATATAGGAGGTGGTTTTGCAGCTATGAAGGCTGCCGGTATGGAACTGACGGACTACGTCTGCCCATCTACGCTCTAACTGATGGATATCATGGTTATTTGGCGCCTTTAAAACTAACTTGATCCCTTAAATCGATGGGAGATCCTTAAATCCGGTCTCTCGCAAAAGTGATCGAATATGAAAACGAATATGGGCGCCCTGGATCGCGTGATCCGAATTGTTTTAGCTCTTGTCGCCGTACTATTGGTATATCTTGATTACGTAACAGGTAGCTGGGGGTATATTGCGCTTACCTTTGCCGCTGTATTTGCGCTGACCTCTCTGGTAAGTTTTTGTCCGCTCTACGGCGCTTTGGGAATTAATAGCTGTGGTGTAAAAAGAAAACGATCCTGAAGTATCAGGCCTAAATTGAGTTATTTAGGGCTTATTTGTCAGCTTTTACGGTGCAAGAGAGCGTTTTGAGCTTCGAAAAGTCGGTAGTTCGTCGAAAATGTTAAAGAAATCACAATTTTTTAACGTTAAACTGGCTCAGATTGCCTAACTTAGTAAGAAATGTTTGACAAAGCCGGGAAGATATCTATCTATTGCCAGGATTTGGACCTCTAACGGCTAGGCCCCGAAACTATCCCCGGTTTCAAGACCATCCTAAAACGGTCAATCATACTTTAAAGCTGTAGACCATGGACCTTGTTTCGTATTATACTGTCTTTATCACCTGTATTTTTATACTGTGGCTGCTCTTTATCATCAGAATGTATAAGAAGATGAAAAAGTAGGCAGATCAACCTACTTCCTTTAGTGACAGGCTAAAAACGTTCTCAGGATGTTTTATTCGATAAGATTCAACCAGTCTTGTAGTTTCCGGTGTATTCTTTTCTATCTTGATATGCGCAAGTATATCCTCAAGTGAACGGATTTCCAGTTCCTTAGAGATAAAGCCATATCCCCTGTAATTCCCTTCTTGTACCAGAATAACAGCATCTTCATCCGGGTTTCTTCCTTTTTCCCTGATCAGGAAATCTTCTTTAGTTGAACTCAAATGCCGGATAGCCATTTCTACTTTCTCATTATAGGCTGAAATAGCTTCTGTTTCCCGGCAAATGCCTTCACAGTTGGTAAGTCTGAAGTGAGAACAGTGCTTAACCTGTTCCTGTAAATGGCAGTACTTGGGGCAGAGCTTATACGCCTCGCAGAGTTGTTCCATAAACAGCCTGGCATCTGTAGTGTTGTAACAAATAAACAAGGCTTGGGGAACATGCCTTAATTTGTTAAATGCCAGGTGACGGATACCCTTCCTATCCACATAGCTAAATAGCCCGTACTGCTGTACCGGGCGTTTCTGTGCCCTGTTGAATTTTGGGTAATGCCGTTTTATCTCTCCGGACTCCATGAGTAAGGCCAACAGTTCGCTGCCGGATAACTCAAACGCGATGTCCGAAGTCTCCCGGCAGAGTTCCATTTCCCGGGACGCTTTGTCGTAAAAGTGTCCCAGCACCCTTTTTTTGATATTTACGGCCTTGCCCACATAGATAATTTCTCCTTTCTTATTCTTGAAATAGTAGACTCCCGGCCTGGAGGGCAATTTGTTAAAAACTGCTCGTGATAATCCCGGCGGAAGAGTGGCCTCTTGGGAACGTGCATTCAGGAAGGTCCGGAAAACAGTCTCTGCACCTTCCATATCTATGAGTTTTTTAAAAAGCAGGGTTGTAGCATAGGCATCTCCGCGAGCCCTGTGCCGGTCTGTAATGGGAATATCAAGGGAAGAGCACAGTTTCCCAAGGCTATAAGAGTGGAAGCCAGGTAACAATTGCCTTGAGAGTCTTACCGTACACAATTTTTTTCGGACAAAATCAATACCAATTCCCCTGAGTTCATTTTTGATCACATTATAGTCGAAATTAACGCTATGGGCCACAAATACGCAGTCCCGGGTAATTTCCTCAATTTCATTGGCAATCTCGCCGAGTAGGGGAGCATTACGCACCATATGATTGTCTATCCCGGTAAGTCCGGTAATGAAATAGGGGATCTCACATTCCGGATTAACCAGGGATGTAAATTCCTCAACCACCTGCTTTCCATCAAACTTAAAAATGGCAATTTCAGTGATCCGGTTTCCCTGTATTCCGGTACCGGTCGTTTCTATGTCGACAATGGTGTACAAAATTGTGGTGTAAAAGAACTTAAAGTTAGTCCAAATTATTCAAATCCTGATCAGAAAATGGCTATTATGGCAAGCTGTGAATATAAAAATGCCGTAATCGTTTGAAAGTAATACTGATTGTTTATTTTTATGAAAATCTCTCGATATGAAGTTCAGCTTGGCAGGAAAAACCTCCATTATTACAGGCGGGGGCAGTGGTATTGGTAAGGCAATAGCCAGTACGTTGGCTGAACAGGGAGCGTCTGTGAATATCCTTGAAAGGGATATCGAGGCGGCAGAAGAGATCTCAAAAGAGATCAATGCTGCAGGATTTGTATCCATTCCGCATAGCTGTGATGTAAGCGACCATGATGCCGTTCTAAAAACGATTCAATCTATTGTGGGAGATTCAGGGATCGATATTCTGATCAACAATGCCGGGATTGCTCATATCGGGAATGTGGAAGCGACTACCGAACAGGACATGGACCGGCTTTACAGCGTAAATATTAAGGGGGTGTATAATTGCGTTCATGCGGCCATACCTCATATGAAAGAAAAAGGAGGAGTGATACTCAATATGGCTTCTGTGGCAGGGTCCCTCGGAATTGCCGAACGCTTTGCCTATTCAATGACCAAGGGCGCGGTGCTCACCATGACCTATTCTGTGGCGAAGGATTATCTGGAATACGGGATCAGATGTAACAGCATTTCACCTGCGCGCATCCATACACCATTTGTAGATGGTTACCTCAAACAAAACTACCCAGGCCAGGAACAGGAAATGTTCCAAAAGCTATCCAAAACCCAGCCTATAGGAAGGATGGGAAACCCGGTAGAAGTGGCCAACCTTGCATTATACCTTTGTTCAGACGAAGCTTCGTTTATCACGGGAACCGATTTTCCCATAGATGGAGGCTATATCAAATTAAACGGATAACATATGAAACTAATACGATTCGGTGAAAACGGGGCCGAAAAACCCGGGATTCAGGATGCGGATGGAAGCTGGCTGGATGTCTCCACTTTCGGAGAGGATTACGATGAGAAATTTTTTGGTACAGAGGGGATTTCCCGTCTGCGAGATTGGCTCAGTGACCATCAAAGCAATTGCCCGGTGGTATCTCCGGATACCCGCCTGGGACCTCCTATTTCCAGGCCTTCAAAAATAATCTGTGTCGGACTCAATTATGCGCAACACGCGCAGGAAAGCGGCATGGAAATTCCGGAGGAACCCGTATTGTTCTTTAAGGCTACAACTGCCATTGTAGGACCTAATGACGATCTCGTCATTCCGAAAAATAGTCTGAAAACAGATTGGGAAGTGGAACTGGCCGTTGTTATCCGCCGAAAAGCTTCTTACGTAAGCGAAGAGGACGCCATGGATTATGTGGCGGGTTATCTTCTTCATAATGACTATAGTGAGAGGGCCTATCAATTGGAGCGTCAGGGGCAATGGGTAAAAGGAAAGAGTTGTGATACTTTTGCTCCCTTGGGCCCATTTATGGCTACGACGGATGAAATCTCTGATCCTCATAAGCTGCCACTTTGGTTAAAACTAAATGGAGAAACCATGCAGGATAGCAATACATCGGATTTTGTATTCGGGATCCCAAAGCTCATCAGTTATATCAGTGAATTCATGACCTTGCTTCCTGGCGACATTATTTCTACGGGGACCCCCTCGGGTGTAGGCCTGGGACTGGACCCGCCCAGATACCTGGTGCCTGGTGATTCCGTGGAACTGGGAATTGAGGGCCTGGGAAGCTCTGTACAAAATGTGGTTTCATATTAAAACTTATAAATGAGGTATACAGTTTGCATACTGTTACTGTGCTCCCTACTTCTCCCGGGCTGCAAGCCGCCTGAAAAAGAAGCCAAGCGGCCACCTAATGTCGTACTGTTTTTTGTGGACGATCTGGGTTGGCAGGATACTTCTGTTCCTTTTTGGAAAGCCAGGACCCCATTTAACGAGCGCTACCATACTCCAAACATGGAAAGACTGGCCGCTGAGGGGATGAAATTCACCCAGGCCTATGCCACGGCAGTGTGTTCACCTACCCGCATTAGCCTTATAACGGGGATGAATGCCGCAAGGCATCGGGTAACGAACTGGACCTTGAGAAAGGATCAATTGCAGCCTATGGAGACAAACCATGAAAACTTGTCCTTCCCTCAGTGGAATGTGAATGGTATTGATCCTGGTGGTACCGATCCCAAAGCGGTCCATGCCACGCCTTTCCCTTCATTGCTTAAGAATGCGGGATATTATACCATTCATACCGGCAAGGCTCATTTTGGCGCCATTGGAACAGTAGGGGAAGATCCGCTTAATTTGGGATTTACGGTGAATATCGCCGGACATGCGGCAGGAGCACCGGCAAGCTATTACGGATTGGAAAACTTTGGCAATGGCCAGGATAAGCGTGCGGTCTGGGCGGTACCCGGACTTGAAGAATACCACGGAAAAGAAATAAATCTTACCGAGGCGTTGACGGTTGAAGCTCTAAAGGAATTGGACGTCGCGGTTGAAAAAGAGCAGCCCTTTTTTCTCTACATGGCTCACTATACTGTGCACACGCCAATCATGGCAGATAAGAGGTATTTTCAAAAATACCTGGAAAAGGGACTGGATTCCATTGAAGCGCGTTATGCATCCATGATAGAGGGAATGGACAAAAGCCTTGGCGATATTATGAATTATCTGGATTCCAAGGATCTAAGTGATGATACAGTTATCCTTTTTATGTCGGACAACGGTGGCCTGAGCGCTGTGGCAAGGGGAGGAGAGTTACACACCCACAATCGCCCTTTGGCCAGTGGAAAAGGTTCAGCTTACGAAGGCGGGATCCGCGAACCCATGCTGGTGAAGTGGCCTGGTAAAGTGGCGCCGGGATCGGTTTCCAACCAGCAAGTGATCATTGAAGATTTCTTTCCTACTATTCTGGAAATAGCCGGGGTAGTGGATTTGGAATTGGTTCAGGAGGTAGACGGTCAGAGTTTTATTCCCGAGCTACTAGGTGAAAAAGCCCTATCTTCAGAAAGACCTCTTTTTTGGCACTATCCAAATGAATGGGGACCATCAGGACCTGGAGTTGGGGCATCCAGTACGGTTCGCCAGGGAGATTGGAAACTCATTTACTTTCACGAAGATCAGCGAATGGAACTTTATAATTTGGCGGAGGATATTGGGGAAACCGACAATAGGGCAGAAGCGGAACCTGAGAAAGTAAGGGAATTGGCAAAGCTATTATCCGATCATTTGAAGAATGTCCAGGCACAAATGCCAAGTGATAAGGAAACGGGTATTCCAATTCCTTATCCTGCTGAAGCCCTGGAAGCAGTATCTAAAACCTGAAGAGACCGTTATACGATGGGAAGATTGCGCAAACCAGATTTCGATCCTCGCTATCCCTCGGTGGAAGACCTGAGGGCAAGGGCAAGGAAACGCATACCCGGTTTTGCTTTTGAATATCTGGACGGAGGCTGCAACGAAGAGGTCAACCTTCACAAAAACACCGCTCAGATCAGGGAGGTTGAATTGAAACCCAAATATTTGGATACCTTCTCAGAAGCCCGGCTGGAAACCGATTTATTTGGTCACCGTTATAGCGCACCCTTTGGTATTGCTCCTATAGGCCTTCAGGGACTCATGTGGCCAAACGCTCCTGAAATCCTCGCTAGCGCCGCCTTTGAGCACAATATCCCGTTTATTTTGAGTACGGTTACCACCAGTCCCATAGAACGGATCAGCGAGCTTACCGAAGGCAGAGCCTGGTTTCAACTATATCACCCCAGCGAGGTGGAAGTTCGGAACGACATCATTTCGAGGGCAGAGGCCGCGGGCTGCCCCGTTCTGGTCCTGCTATGTGATGTGCCCACCTTTGGTTTCCGCCCGAAAGACATTAAAAATGGATTGGCAATGCCTCCAAAAATGACTGGCAGGAATATTATGCAGATGCTGGGCAGGCCTGGCTGGGCCCTGCAAACCCTGAAACACGGTGTTCCTCAGTTTGCTACGCTCAAACCATATATGCCCAAAAACCTGGATCTTCAGCAATTGGGAAGTTTTATGGATCAGACCTTCTCCAAGCGTATGACCCTTGAAAAAATCGCACCGATAAGAGACCTTTGGAAGGGCAAACTGGTTCTAAAAGGAGTGGCCACCGAAGAAGATGCCCTTAAAGCCATACAGTTGGGTCTGGACGGCATAATTGTTTCCAATCACGGCGGCCGACAGTTGGATGCCGGGGAGTCTACCATAAGACCGATGACCAGGATCGCGGAAAAATACGGGGATCAGATCACTGTGATGATGGACAGCGGAATGCGTTCCGGACCGGACGTTGCAAGGGCCATAGCCAGTGGATCCCGGTTTACCTTTATGGGACGCTCTTTTATGTACGGCGTTTCCGCCCTTGGGAAGCATGGCGGCCATCACACTATTGCCTTACTGAAAACACAGTTGAAACAGATCATGGAGCAAATCGGATGTGCCGAGGTAACAGATTTTCCAAAGCATCTTGTCCGGGAGTAACCCCAAGGATTTTCTTAAATAAAAATGAAGGAAGCTGCAATAAATGTTGCCTGCTTGCCTAATTAAAAGGAAAGAAAAAACCCTCCACTTTCTGTATCACCAAGAGTTCCCCGAAACAAAAGTGTACATTTTCATGGAGGGTTAAGGTATTACGAGTTAATGGTTATGTCATCAGGCTATTGAATAACGATTTCTGGTTTCGGTTGTATTTGCTTCTCAAACGAATTAAAAATCGCAATTCCGACTCCGTCAACTCATATGCTTCTTTTATAGCCTCAATTTTATCCTTTCTGAGGTAATGTGCAAATATTTCTAATTTGTTTTCAATTTTCATAGCAAAACTCTTTAAAAACCCGACATTTTTTGTAGGGCAATGCCGGGTTTTAACTAGGTCAACTTAACTAACTCAATATTTTGTGTTTAAAGCAACTAGCTTTGGCGATTTGTCCCGGAGCCCGCATTCCAGATGGGTATTCAGATCGCTGTTCATGAGGTATCGGACGATAGTATGATGAAACCATCGAAGAAAGGACATCGGGGAATAATTCATTTTGATCGCTTAAGTAAATTGCTTTGTATATAGGACGCAAAATAGTGTTGAAACAGAGGTCGATCAATACCCAACAATGGGTATTTTTTAAGAAAATCCGTGAGAAAATTCAACAAAATTGTAATTCGTTTACAAATACGGCATGGAAAGCCTAAAAAAGGTGTCGAAAATCATAATTAAAAACCTTGATATTTCTAATAATATGGGCGGTGTTCCTTAAATTGGCTTAGAAGTTCTTTTGGGTATTTCAAAGACCCGCTGATTCCTAAATAGAATATGTAAAAAGTATTATATTACTTACATTTTCAATTCTTTATTCTTTCATTTTGAGCATTTTAATATAAAAATCCCTATCAATGGGGATAGTATTTCTGAACTTAAAAGTCTTACTTGTTTCATATTTATGACTCGTCTCTCCCTAATTGTCGGAATTAATTATTACCGTGATGCCAATACCCTGATTTCCTGCCTGCAGGATATCCGGGATTGGAAAGATCTTTTAATGCAAAAGTTTGACTTTCCCGTCTCAAGTATTCGCATGCTTACCCAGGTAAAGGAAACTACAAAGAGGTCAATTCTCGACTCCTACCGGGATTTTTTATCTGCGCTGAAGGCTGGAGATTACGGAATTTTCATTTTCTCCGGTCATGGAGGACAATTTATTGTGGACGAAGGCGGAAAGCAAGAGCTGGTAGAAGGTCTTAGAACCAGTGACGATGTGATTTACAGCACTGAAATCCGTCAGCTTCTTGAATCCCACTTGAATCCGCATAGCCGTTTGGTTACCGTCATTGATGCCTGCCACTCCGGGGGAGCGACACTTCAGGGGTCCTCTGTCCCGAGTCCATGGCGCTCAGATCATCAGAATCATGTAGTATTGACCTCCTGCCGGCAATCGGAGCGTGCCTACGGAGACGCAATTGGCGGAACAATGAGAGGAGTCTTTACATATTATCTGTCTCAATCCTTGCAACAATCCCAAAAACTGACATTCAGAGAGTTTTTGGATTATATAAAAAACCATTTGCCCAATAAGCAAAAGGGCTACCACCAAACCCCACAATTTTTTGGTACCCCCGAAAATTTAGACCAAAGTATAATTGTGTAACCATTAAAACCCATACCGATGCATGAAAATTTGAAGTATAATTTGAAATTAGATGAAGGCATAGCTGCTTTTGAGACATTAAACATCAGTGATACCCCAACTGCTGAAGAAAAGGCCCAGATCGCTGATTGGCAACCCATCTTTTCTGAGACAAATTACGGAACCCACTATCTGATCTATGCGAAGTTTTTAGGAAAGAAGATTGACAAAGACGCGTTTCAGGTGGACAGGGTGCAGTTGTATCTGCAGAATTTTTCAGGTGGTGTTACCATTGGCATGACAGGAAAGGTAGATTTCTTCCAGTCAGCAAAAGACGCTACGGATCCGGATTACAAGGATCCCAGGTACCCCAACCGCCAGAAGTACAAGATCCAGGTAGGTTTACAGGGGATGGCAACCAATCAGGTCATGGATCACTACAAGCCTGAGAAGGAGATAGTGCTTAAAACCGGTGACATTGTTCAGGCAGAGGCTTTCTTCATTCCGGTGGATACCGGTATTTCAAAGATCTTTGATCCGGATGATATGACCAATTGCTGTTTTGTAGATGAAATATTTATGGAACGAAACGGGGATGAAATTTTTGTAACTTCAGTAGGCGAAACCCGCCTGAGGGATTTAGCGGCTTTTGAACGTATCGATCCGAAACAACTTGGTAAAATAAATATTGACCTTAATAAACCCCAAGATGGCGGTGGCGGTCCCGAAGAGCGGGGAAGTTATCACCCCTGCAAGCCTACCAGCGCCATTGTGGACGTACAATAAATGAAGTATAGAATATCCTTTATGTTTCTAATTTTGGGCGCCTTTGTTTCAGGCGCCCAAAATCCGTCAGCTCTTATAGACCGATTCCGGTTTTACGAGCTGGATACCGTTTCCATCAACCTTGACCAATACCATCAGGATGAAAAGCAGTTGATTCTGTGGCGCTTAGATTTTTTGAAAGAGTACGATATCAGTTCAGGACGCCATGATGAAATACTGAATTTCGAAGCATCCAAATTGCCGACTTCCCTGGCCCGCTTTCTGTATTATCTCAACTATGGAGATTATCTGTTTTATAAACACGATGATTCAAATACGGAAGCTAAGGATGCCTATGTAAGCGCCTTGGATATTGCCCTTGAAAAAAAAGATAAGAAACTGATATGCGAAGCGCTTAAAGGCCTTCTAAGTCTTAACCGCCAGTCTTATCTCCTCCGTAACAATACGGCTTCTCCTTATTTGCAATTGTATGAGCAACACAAGTATGACGAACTGGAAGACATCACCTATACCTATTACAAACTGATTTTCGATTTCCAATACATTGAAGTAGAAAGATGGGATAAGAACACCGCCCAAAAACTTCTGGATTTTGCAAAGAGCAGTCCTCACCATATGATCAATGGTAAAATATTCTATTTGTTGGATAGTTATGCTGAGGCCCAGGGAGATTTTGGGGGAGCAAGTTCGTTGAGCAAGCTGGCCCTGGAGGAATTCAAGAAGATCCCGTACAAATTTGCATCCACCCAAATTAAGAACACTTATATCAGTCTGGCCCGTAACTATGTACTGGATAAGGATTTTAAGAATGCCCAGTACGCGCTGGATCAAATCGATACTGATCACCGCAACAATCTTGAAAAGGAGAACTATCGCTTCGTTTACTATTATCAGGCCCTTATTGATTCTGTTAATCGGGATTTTAATAATGCTTTCAACAATCTAAGGATACACAACTATGAAAGCGAAATTGTACTGGATGCCAGAAACAAGAAACTTTTTGACGAACTGGAAGCTAAATACCAAAACGTTAAAAAAGAGCAGGAAAATCAGGTTTTACAGGCCAATATCAGAAAGGAACAGCGAGAAAAACAGTATCTGTTGCTCGGAACCGCGGCTGTAGTACTCTTTGGCGGCCTTATCGCGATGTTGTTATACCAGAACAAGGCAAAAAAGCAGAAATTGGCAGAGCAGGAAAAATTGCTGGAACAACAAAAAGTGGAAAATCTGCTGAAAGAACAGGAATTGATAAATATAGATGCCATGATCACTGGCCAGGAGAAAGAAAGACAACGTGTGGCTAATGAACTACATGACGATCTTGGAAGCCTCATGGCTACGGTCAGGCTCCATTTTGACAATATCCAGGGTGACAGGGAGGACCCGGCATTGCGGAAAGCGCAGAAACTCCTGGAGGAGGCTTATGAGAAAATAAGAGGCATAGCACATTCTAAAAATTCAGGGGTAATGGCCAATCAGGGCCTGCTTCCGGCGGTGCAAAAAATGGCCCATACCATCAGCGGCACCAATGCCCTGGAAGTAACTGTGGAGGATTACGGTATGGAAGAACGTATGGAAAATTCATTGGAACTGGCTATCTTCAGGATGATCCAGGAATTGGTGGCCAATATCATCAAACACGCGAAAGCCACAAGGGCCTCCATTCAGTTCACCCAGCACGAGGACAATCTCAACATCATTGTGGAAGACAATGGCGTTGGATTCAAAGGAAGCAGCTTTGGGGCCTTTAAAAGCGGAATGGGGCTTTCGAGTATTGAAAAAAGGGTGGAATTCCTGGAAGGTAGTTTTACAGTAGACAGTGTGCCTGGCAAAGGCACCTCAATTTTAATTGACATTCCGGTATGATACATCTTGCCATAGCTGAAGATCATCAGGCCTTAATCGATGGGATTGCCTCCTATATAGAGTTTGAGGATGACATCGCTTTGGTGGGTTACGCCAATGATGGTGAAGAATTGCTTAAACTGGTAAAGCAAAAAGAACCGCAGGTGATACTCTGCGACATCAGGATGCCGAAGATAGACGGCATAGAAGTGACCAAGAAAATCCTTGCTATGAGACCGCTTACCAGGGTCGTCGCTTTTACGATGTTTGACCAGGAAGAGGCGATCAAACAAATGCTCGATGCGGGAGCTGTTGGCTATATCCTTAAAAGCTCTTCCCTCAAGATCGTGTTGGAAGCCATCAGAAGCGTGGCAGGCGGGAATACCTATTTCGACAAAAAAATACATTTACCGGTAGCGGACAAGAACCATTCGAAAAGCATACTTTCTTCAAGGGAAAAACAGATCCTTGGTTTGATCGGTAGGGGGAAGACCTCAAGCGAAATAGCCGACGAACTCTATATCGGGAAAAGCACTGTGGATACCCATCGCAAAAATATGATCCGCAAACTCGGACTTAGCGGCCCGGGAGAGTTATTACGATATGCCGTAGAGAAGAAATACGACTTTTAAGCGTAAACAGAGAATACCTTCCCTTCTTTTTCCACTTCCCGACGGATCCCCTTAAGTACATCCTCCTTAAAGATCTCATCACTGCGTTTTGAGATGGATTTTAGACAGGCGTACTGCACTACGTTGATAATGTTTCCGCCGCTCAGTTCGTAATCACTTATCAGGGCCGGAATATCACTGCGTTTCTCAAATCGGATGTTCTCCGGGAATGCCTTATGAGCAATCAGCTGCCGTTCGTATTTATTCGGAAAGGGGAATTTAATGATGGCATTGAAACGCCTAAGGAAGGCCTCGTCAATATTGGATTTAAAATTGGAAGAAAGGATTACCAGCCCCTCAAAATCTTCAACGCGCTGTAACAGATAACTGACTTCCTGGTTCGCGTAACGGTCATGCGCGTCCTTTACCCCTGTACGTTTCCCGAAAATAGCATCCGCCTCGTCAAAAAATAGTATCCAGTCACGGTTTCTGGCCTTTTGGAACAGTCGCTCAAGGTTTTTTTCCGTTTCGCCAATGTATTTGGAAACCACGGTGGATAGATCTACCCGGTAAACCGGCTTTTTGGTGTATTTGCCCAATAGGGTAGCGGTCAGGGTCTTGCCGGTACCCGAGGGACCGTGAAACAGGGCGCGATATCCCGGTTTGATCTTTTTGGCCATTTGCCATTGCTGCATGAGAATATCATTATGAGCGATCCAGATCCGCAATTCTTCAATTTGCTCTCTGACTTCCTCCGTCAGCACCAGGTCTGTCCATTCCAGTTCGGTAAATATTTCCCGGGCCGGGAATTCAGGACTGAACCTGGGTTTGCTGCGTTCGCCTGTCAGGAAGTAATCCACATAATCCTGGGTCATGAGTAGCCTCCCGCTCATCTGAGGTTCACCTTCAGGAACTGCTTCCAGGTAAAGAATGCCCTCTTTAACCAAAGGCGCTGATTCTGCCAGCATGGCCGCGACCGCAATCCTTGCCTCAGGATCTGACCCTGCCAGTATAAACTGGGCAGTTTCCCCTGTAGGAATAACACCTCGGTGGTTTTTTCCCTTTACCCCTCCAAATTCCGGGAATTCGCCGCCCTGAGGCATGAATTCCTGAAGGATTGAGGTAAAGAAATCCGGTTGGATATGCGGAACAATGGCGAGAGCCAGAAGTAAATCACAATGCATATCTCTATTTAAATCGGAAGGCTTTTGATTGTTTAAAGAGCAATCATGCGTTAATCTGTTTTTTATGGCCTCTTTTAGTTTATTTATTAAGGCCGTTGTAGTTTTTGGCTTAATCATATTCTCCGGAATTAAAGTCATCTAATGTATGTTCTGGCGTATAAAGTGCTTCTTCTTTCTTTTTGGCCGCCCTTTCGGCTCCATGAATGCTTTTATCGCCTTTACCCCTGTGTATTTCTCGTGTGGCGATTACCAGGCTGATTTCGTCCAGAAGCTCATCTCCTTTATCTTCAACTTCCTGTTCGTAAACTTGCTCTACCCATAGGGATAAAATAGCCTTTTGGTCGGCTTCTGATTGTGCAGCCATCCGATCTTGTTCAGCCTGAGGCAGGCTTTTTATTTTCTTTTTCAATTTTATCCTAATACGGTTCTTTTTGGTCTTTTCAAACGTATTTGGGTTTTCTCCAACCCTATCGATATGGTGTGCTTCCAGATTGGGTGGTACACTCGCTACTTCAGCAGCGTATATATCGTTTACGATCCTCTGTGCCTTTCTTAAGTAATAGTAGATCTGAGCTTCGGATTCAGAAGCTCCGGCATCGTCTATAGCCTTATTGGTTTCTTTAATTTTATCTATCTTTTGTTGAGAGCTCAAAGAAGATCTCCTTATTAGGCTTGCCAGTACTGCTTTGTTTAGGGGTACGTCGGATGCCACCAGTTTGACCTTTTTCTCTTTGGGTTGTTCAGGGATCAGGACCTTACTGGTAGAAGTTGCCTCCAGGATTATTTCTGCAACGGCCAATAGCCTTTCCTCGGAAGAACTCAGTTCCTTGTTTGTGGGTTGCTCATCCTTTGGATTTACCTCTCCAATGATCACCCATTTTTTACCTTTTACCTTGGCTACCAGGGATTTAAGCTGATACCGGGCCTTAATCCCGGCTAGTATAGGTGTGATGAGCTTCTCTTGAATTCCCTTACCCTTAAGACGATTTACTGCGCCTACTGCTGTTTTCATGGCCTTGGCCAGGCGTGCTTTCGGATCTTTAGGAGTGCCGGCCGTAATCAATTTCTTCAGGAATGCCTTGGCTTTGCCAACGATCCAACCAATTACCTTGTCAATCGCCTGATCTACCTTCTTCTGAATCTTTTTAACTATGCTTACAATCTTCTTGGAGATCTTTCCAAGGCCCAGGAAATTTGCCAGGAAGCTGATGGCCAGGGTAAGCATGCCGGCCAGGGTTTGCTCCACCTTTTTAACCGCACCGCCAATTGCTCCGTTTGCAATAGCGGCCATAGAGTCCAGCACCGCCATACCTACCCGGGCGATCTGAGCGATCTTATCGATCAGGAAGGTTACGGTATCGTAAATAAAAAGAATGGCCTGTATAACCGCGCCTGCCGGGTTTAGGCTACTCACCAGCTTGGTGATCGCCTTGGTAACCACTTTGGTCACTACCCAGGATGTGATCTCACCGATGATCATGGATTTCAGATCACTCAACTGCTCTTTTATACGTTCCCACATGGCCAATGGCCCTTTGGTCACCAGGATGGTCACCAGCTCAAAACCGGTTTCCAAGGCCTTGACTGCAGGTTCCCCAAGATGTTTAACCAGTTTTAAGCGCAGATTCGCCCAGGAAATACCAAGGACCGATAGCACAAATTTTATGATCTCCTTGATGCTAAGAGATTGAGGGATATAGATCCCGGCGCCGGCCAGGGAACCCATCAACCAGTTGATCAGGGCCTTTTTGAGATGCGTGCCAATGTTTGCTGCAAATTGCATGAAACCCTGTTTGGCTGCCTCTACCAAATTACCTACAAAGCCAATTGGATTTTCAAGTATGCTGTTAAAGGCACCTCCTGCTTTCTTAAGCCAGGGTACCACGGCTGGCGCTACCACAGAAAAAATGATCTCCAGCAGCTGCAGCACAGTGCCGCCCGCCCAGGACATAAATTCGCCTGCGATATTTAAGAAAGCCTTCCCGATCTTTTCAAAGGCTCCGGCTACTAATACAATATCTTTCCAGGTCAGGGATTTTAGCGTTTGGATAATGGTGGATGGAATGCTGGAAACAAAAGTCATAAGTCCGGATAGCGCCCCCTTGAACCAGGAAAAAGCTCTTTCAATAGCATTACCTTTTTTAATGTTTTCCCAGACTTCTTCCTGCCCGATCAGCTTCATAAAACCTCCGATCAGGTTCTCAGCACTAGGTGGATAGGGATCTCCAGTTATCGGATCACTGCCCAGAACAACCCTTAAGAGATCATAGGCCGGGGTACCTTCTGCGAGTAGGGCAAGGGGCCGGAGTATAGCTTCTTTTACCCAATCCATCATCTGTTTTACCAACGATTTGGCAAAGGAAATAAGGCGTTTTATTGGAGTGGTAAAGATTCGCTTGGCCCTTCTCCAAACACCGCCCAGATCAAATATATCAGACCAGCTAAGCGAGTCCAGGAATTGGTCTATAGCATCTTTAATGGAAGCGCCAGTGATACTCAAACTGTCCATTTGTTCTTTGAACCAACTGCTTACCCTGGAAAAGATCCCATGGTTGTCCAGGGCATCCGTGATAAGCTTTCCTCCAGGCAGGAATTCTACCATAGCTCGGATAACATTACCGGCACTCCGGTCCACGGAACTCATATTGATGGGGTTTACACCCAGTATGATGGTGAACATGCGGTATCCCGGGATGTTGTTAGCCTTATCCGCGAAGTAATCCAGGGCATCACTGATCCCTAGCCGTTGAACTTTGGGCTGTGTATTGGATATTTGCGGTTTCCTGCGAACCGCTGCTCCTTGTTGTACCGTATGTGTTAGCTCATGGGCCAGAAGGCGCTGACCTTCCCTGCTGTTTGGATTGTACTGTCCTTCATTAAAGTAAATGTGGTTTTCATGGGTGAAAGCCCTCGAATGGAGATCGTTGTTCATGGCAGCGGCGCTGCTGTCATTATGGATCTTTACTTCTGAAAAATCTGCCTGGAACTGAGATTCCATAAATACCCGGGTGGTCGCAGGCATGGGTTCTCCTGAAGATTTACTGCTGGAGATCCCTCTGCCGACTGCAGCGGATGCCTCCGTGTTCCCGGATCCGTTTCTTTGAAGTGTACCTTCCTGGTTCTCCTCATCATCTGTAGCGGAGAATTTAGCCTGGACTTTTTCCTGTTCAGTTTCCCGTTCTTGCTCCTCCTCTTCTTCAACGGATTGAAGGCTTTCCTGAGCCTTGGTTTGAACAAATTGATTGCTGAGTTCGGGACTTATCTCGATGGGAGCAACAGGTTCCATATTGGCCTCTCCCTGGAAGGCAGCGGCTTCCTCAGGGCTTACCTCAGGCGAATCGTCTTCCTGCTTTAGCTCCTCTTCTTTTTCCTCACCTTCGGCAGCAGCTTTTTCTTCTTTTTCGCCAGCTTCAGCCTTGTCCGGCTTTTCTGCTTTTCCATCAGGAACCGGGGGTTCCTGAGTTTCAGGACTTTCCTCCGGCGGGTCCTTTTCGGGTTCTTTATCGGAACTTACTTCACTATCTTCTCCTGGTCTGGGTGGCATAATATCGGCAATCAGGGTATCCGGGTCTTTATCTGTTCCGGGACCCGCGGTCCTGGGGGCAGTCTGGATGCCGGGTGCGACGAAAGTATCAGTGGTGTGAAAGGCCGAAACACCAACGACCTGATCCGCCATTTGATCAGCTTCGGCTTCATAAATGCTGTCCGGGGATCCTACCTCAAGTTTTGCCTGTACGGAAGGTATAAAAGGGGCACTGCGTTCCCTGGGAGTAAAGACGGGGTGACGACTTACTTTCTTGGCGGGCGTTATGGCAGTGGTTTTGGTGCGCATGGATCGGATGAATCATTATTTCAAATGGCCGGTCATTCCGTAGCCTGTTGCTGAGCAGCTGCCTCTGCTTTGGCCTGGTCCCTGGCCGCCTTAAGCATCTGATCGAAATCAGTTTTCCATTTCTCCTGCTTTTTAAGCTTTTTGCTGTGCACAGTTCCCTTGTCGTAAATGATCTGTACAGCATCTTCTTCTGCACTTGCTTTCGCATAAATGGCATCTATCGCAGCGTTGATTTCATCGGCTTTTTTGTTCAAAACCGAATCCACAAAAGCGTTCATCGCCTCCTGCGATTCAGCGGTTCCTGTTTCTACATAAGGAGAAGCAGGAATGGCCGCCCTCGCTTCATCCTGATAACTTCGCGCTATGGTTTCAGTGATCTTAAAATGAATTTGCTCGTGAGAGAGCAGAATGTCTCTTTTGGTGTTAAAATTGACGTTATCTCCGAACTTTTGCTTAGCAGCCTCATCATCGGTTACCCACTTTTTCTTCCAGGACTCATCCGTTTCCATGATGCCTTTTAGGAATACTTTGGTTGGATCGAAGGAGATAGTTACTTTGACGGTAGTTCCGTCCCACTCCGCATTGGCACTCATATATCCGCTGCCTATGTCCAGTTTAACGGTAGTAGCAGTTCCCGCAGAATATTTGGAAGTTTCGTCCACAGGGCCGTTAAAGTCATCCCAGGTGAGGGCCCTGTAATCAATGGGCACCCTTTGAACACTGGCTGGAGTCATGGATTTACCTCCCTTAAGGCCTGGGTTAACCGCACCTTGTTGAATGGTATGGGTTAGCTCATGGGCCAGTAAGTGCCTGCCTGCTTTGGAATTTGGATCAAAATTACCCTGCTTAAAATAGATGTCGGATCCATGGGTAAATGCTTTGGAGTTGATTTGATTGTTGAGGTCATGCGCGGTGCCGTCTGTATGGATGCGAACATTAGCGAAATTCGCCCCAAAGGCACTTTCAAGTTGTAGTCTATCCTTGGGATCCAGTTTTTGACCCTGACCTTTTTGCTGTGCCAATTGTGCCTCAAAATCAGGCCTAATTGCACCCCTTCCAAGGCTTTTAGCCTGGACCTCTTCCTCCTCTTCCTGTGCCTGAACCTGCTCCTCTTCTTCCTCTTCCTGTGCCTGTACCTGTTCCTCTTCTTCTTTTTCGGCCTGCATCTGAACCTGTTCTTCTTCCTCGGCCTCCTGTTTTTGTACAAAAGGGGTCAGTCCGTCGGCCAGGGGCTTAGCCTGGACTTCTTCTTCCTCTGTCCCCATCCTTTGAATTTGACCTTCGGAAGAGGTTCTGTTAACCACTTCGTCAGCCGTTCGGTCTGCCTCTACTTCATAGGCATCGCCTGGCTTTCCAATGTTCAGTTTAGTCTGAACCGGAGGGATAAAAGGGGTTTCCTTCTGGGATTCGCTCCCTTCCACAAAATTTTGGGCACGTGGTTTGTTTCTTCTCCTGAATCTTCTTTTTGAAAACATCTCAACGCCATTTTACTGTTAATACATTAGGTAACCAGGGAAAGTGAATTATGGATATCCCCCAGGGAAGCTGATCTAAAAGAATGTCCGCCGTATGTTTTTCCACATAGAGCGTAATGCCCGGACCATCCTGTTCCAGGGTACCCTTTCTCTGCAGGAAATTGATCCTCAAACCATCTATACTTGTTTTTTTCAATGCTCCCCAGTGGGCCACCGCAGATTCCAATAGTTGATTTATTTCTTCCAGCTCAAATTCGCTTATGGGCAGTTCCCTGGGGAGTGGTTTTTGAACAGGATAATGACAGAGCACTTTGGCCAATAGCAGTTCCTCTTCAGGGAATATCGTACTTCCTGTCGCAAGCGTATGCATCAGGCATAATGCTCTTTGCTGATGTGCAGTGCTGATAAACTGATCGTTTTCCAGCAATCCTACCTTTAGGAATAAACGTTTTATAAAAGGATGCAGTAATACAAGCCCTGCATTGTAAACCAGTTGCCTGCGGTCTTTAGATTCGGCTTGCCAATCATCCCTCTCTGCCTTAATTCCCTGATTTGCAAATACACGTTCTTTGGGGGTATTACTTTCAGTATTTTCTGAACCGGATAGATCCACACCGTGTTTATTGTTCTTTCGACTTAATGATTCCGGAAGCTGAGTTTGCAGGAATTCAAGAAAAAGCAGATGATTTCCATTACACTCTTCCTTAATTTGTTTGCTAAAAGAAGGCCAGACTGATGCTGCCAGGTCCTTCCAATCATTCCCCACCTCTAAGGAAAAGGCATAATTCAAAAAGGATTTGAGAAAATGTTGCCTTAACCGATGGCCGGCTGCGAATCGTTTGCTGTAATTCCGGGATTCCCGTTTTATGGTTTCCAGGAAGCTAAACAATGGCAATACGGGTTTTTCTCCCAGGGTTTTCAACAATATGTCATACAATAGTTTTAGTGGTACCTGATCCGCTAATCGCTCCCTGGCTACAGCCTCATTGGTCAATAGTTCAATGAAATCGGATTTGATCCTGTCCTTTGAGAAGTCGACCCTTTCCGGCTCCGGTTTCAAGGAGAACCAGGGCGTTTCTCCGTGCTTCAGGAAGTAAAAGAAGGCCATCTCCGGGGATACGCTTTTATCTGATATTACCCATTCAGAATTGGCATTATCCCTTTGAGTACCTAATTCCAGTAAGACTGTGACCAGTTGCTCAGAAAGGGATTTTCTCAGCTTGTAAAGACTGTCCGCATTCAGATCCAGGTTTAGGGACAGTTCGGGGATCCTTGTAACACCCTGCCCAAATCTTTCATCAAGAAAGGGCGCAATATCTTCGAGACAATGCTGCAATTCATCAGCCAGACCGAGGGCTTGCAATGCGGGTAGCTGCTCGGAACTGCAATCAAAGGTCAGGTTGATGCGGTTAATGATATGTCTCTTCGATCTATCCAAAAGTACCTTTAAATGTTTCCAATACTTCGTCCAGGTTGTTCCTGACACCACCGCTAAGTCGCTCGTCAGTTTCGGATCTGATCTCCAGTAAGCGTGTAGGGATGGGGTTTAGCTCAAACAGCATTTTTAACGGCTCTATAAAGGTGTCTACGGCGTTTTTGGTGAAACTTACCCAGTCCTGAGGGATGCCATTTCGACTTGTAATCTTTCCTTCTCTGCATAGCTGCAGATAGAAGTAAAGCAACATGTTTTCATAGTACAGACGTAGCGTAAACTCCTGCTCTTTCAATGGTAAGTTTACGGTCAATCGTTCTGTAATAGACCTTTGCAGCGTTTGGATGCCCTTGTACAGCTGGCTATCCAACTCCCCTTTTAATGAACTTTCTATATCCGTAAGCAGGATCTTGTATAGCGGAGTAAAATTCTCCTGGTAGAATACCGCACCGTTTTTCAGGGCTGAGGGATGCTTCTCAAGATCTGTTTCTATCGCGAGTTTTGCAGTATTGATCTTGTCAGCTGTTTCTTTCTGACAGTTTACGGGTTCGTTTCCTGTTTTTGGGACATTGATCACTTTGGTCTGGGTAGCTGTATCCGTACATCTGCCGTTTTCCGCAGTCAATTTAATGTCGAAACTGAAGGTACCTCCGGGAGTTACGGCGTATTTGTGGGTAAATTCCAGTGCATCCTGCTTAACAATTCCTCCCTGACCGAAGTCCCAGCTAAATTCTTGTCCGTCAATATCCTTACTCGTATTCTTGATCGTAATGACCGCGCTGGTGTTGTCATTCCTGAAGTCCACTTTTTCACTTATGGCGAAACTGGCATCTGGCTTTCTCAACACAACCAGTTCTTCAGTAACGTTCTGGCCATTTACTCTGAATTTTATGGTCTTACCGAAAAGATTTTCGGGAACCTGGTTCGGGTCAAAGAAGAAGTTACCCTCCTTTTTAACGATCACTTCCGCCAGATCTTCATTATCAACATGGGCGGTAACCACGCCGTCTACTGGCGTTACTTCCATTTGCTCCGGAGTTCCCTGTCCTTCAAACGGAACGCAAAGGTGATCCTTGGCGATAAAGATGAAGGTTTCCTGATCGGGGAATACAAATGTGGTTGCAGGGGTATCTGTGCAACAGATATAAGGCAGGCATAGATCTCCTATCACAGTTCCATGGGAAAGATTGGCTATCGTTCCAAACCTGCCTTCAAGCAACAGGTTCTCCAGGGCCAGATCCCTGATCGAGGGTTGATTTCCTATAGCGGTTAATCTTCTTATGTCCGATTCCGCAACCAGTGATCTTGGCTGAAATCTCCCGATTGGTGTACCTGTTATGTTCCTTATATCCCTGGAGGTTTCCACAGGCCTTATTCCTGTAAGGACATCGGAGGCGGAGATACTTGTAGCGGGTTTCGGCTTAAGGGAGGAGTAATACAATACAATGAAGGTCCCTCCTCTTTCAACCCCGGCTTTGTGCTCCAATCCAGGATGTGGTTTCACATATTCCTTAAGTAACATTTTGCGCAGCAGTTCCTCTTTTCTCTCAAGGATCTTTTCATATAGCACTTTTACCCTTTCAACCAGGCAGCAGGACGAGATTATTCTGTTGAGCACAAAGAAGTAATTCTCCAGGTAAGTAGCTCCGGAAATGGCGCTGTCCTTTTTGCTCACCTGGTTTTGTAGCTTCTTTTTGGCGGCTTTAGCTGCATCGCATTGCTTTTGCAGAGCCTGGATATACTTGGCAAGGTTTTCCTCGGTAAAATCTTTAATGTCTATGAGTTTGCTGTCTTCACTAACCTTAAGTTTACCAAGGAGATCTCCCGGGATCTCGGCAACTGCCACCTGGAACTCATTTTCCCAGTCCTTTATGGTATCCTTTACAGCAGCGTCAATTTTCACCTGGAAATCACTGCCGCCATCCGAGGTGCTTAGATTTTTTACATATAGTTCTCCAAGGCTGCCCTCGCTACTATCCATATTGTCCATCACCGCATTTCGCTTTGGTTTCGCGGCCCTTCTTGCAAAGGTCCCGGCAACGGCTTTTTCAGTTCCGGCCCGGCCAAGGACTCCTTCTCCGAATCTGGTGACCGGGGTAAAAGCTGTCAGCCCGGAGAAAGTACCGCCTCCGGCCAGGGGTTGGCCGGAATCTGTGTTGTTCTCTGCTACCAGGGCATCCGTGGCAAACATCTTGTAATCCAGGTGGGCACCTTTTTCCACTGCGCTAAATCTCGTAAGGAACTTACTGCTCCCGGAGATCATACATTTTTGCTCTTCATTCCAGGCCTGAAGGATTACCTGTAGATCTTCAAAAAACACATTGTATTTGTCGTAATCTATGGTGTCTTCATCGGCAAGAGCTCCTACCGCAATAGGTACAATATCAAAGGCCAGGCCATTTTGAGCCCTTAAGTTTTGCAATTCTTTTACTACGGATTGTACTTCCAGACCCACATGACCTTCTATCCTGTAAAAATCGTGGTCTTCCAGGCAATAATTAAGTGGATTGAAGTCTGCGGTCGGGTATCCCACCTTGTAGTAGTTCAGGGGGCGTTTCCGCATTTCAGGATTCCAGTTAGGCGGAAGATCTTCCTTAGCCGATGCGGATGTAATGTTGTAATAAAAAGGTATTGCCCTTTCGCCTAAGGTGTAATGGCCATTTCTGGAAGGTGTTATCCGGGTATCCTTGGTGATCGAAACCAGGAAGTGTTTGATCATATACATCATTCTTTCAAAAAGCTTTTGAAAGTACTTGAGGCTTTGTTCCTGCTGATGGGTCGGGGAGGGGTAGAAGGCATGCCTGATACTGCTTGTCTCCGAATGAACTTCTCCGAGGATCACATGTTTGGGAAAGGCCAAAGGATCCGGGCAACAAATACCGTAATCCTTGCTCAGCGCTTCCAATAGTTCGTTATAGGCGGTTGCCAGATCTTTGTAGAAGTCGTACAGGTATTGAAAGTTCAGGTCGTGCGGCTTCAGTTTGCCAATATCTTTTTCAAGATCATGGCCGGAAAGCGCGACCAGGTCCCTGAAAATGCTCATTTGGCCCAATTGGAGAATACGGTTAAATAGCTTGTCGAATTGCACAAAGTAGGCATTCTTCAGGCTGCTCAAAGAGGCAGCCACGCCGGTATTGATGATCACTTTTTTGGGCAGATAGTCATCTATCTTCCCCAGAACATCCCCTTCTGCAGCATCGAGAAAACCCTTGAGGATACTGTCCTTTTCGGCAATTTTTTTCGCATTGCTGAGGGAAGTTACCAGGACACGGAGGTTTTGGGCAACTTCACGGCCCTGGGCATTGCAATCTACAGGGGAACAGTCTTCCTCCTCCTTTAAAAAGTCTTCCAGGTAAAGTAAGGCAACCATTTGGTCTTTGGTAATACCTGTTCTGGTTTGAAACTGGCTCAGTGCAAAAACGTCCGAAGGCGCGGTATCTTCCTCCAGTTCGTAGAGTTCCATCACCGTTTCTCCATCTAGAAAATGGTTGTATTTTACGTTCTCATCTTTAAAAAGCTTAAATCCCTTGTAGACGGTATCCTGCTTCTTGAGAAGGTCACCATCTGTGGTGACGGCAATACCTCCGCTCAATCTGATGTTGTTTCCGGTTACACTGATCTGCAATCCGCATACAATACCCACACCGGCCAGCGACGTACGGCTGATCTTATCCTGGTAATTGACATGATCCAGGACCGCGTTCAGTTGATCATCAGTAAGTACCTGATTGTCTACAAATCGATGATAAATAGGAGTTTGCTTGTCTAATATACTATTCGTTGCCATTTTCTTTCTTTTTTAATTCTCCAAGGGATGATCTGTTTAATATGATAGAGGTTTCAGCTTTGCCGTCTTCGTTACAATCGTGTAAAGTGCCATGCGGATAAATACTGTCCAGGGTATGGAGCAATTTTACCAGGGGCTTGAGGAATGGATTGTTCATTTGGTCTGAAGGGGATTGCATTCGATGTTCCAGCCATTTTCGGTATAGTTCTTCCAGTTGCTCCATTTGGCTTGGAGGCGGGTCTTCACTGTCCGTTTCCGGTAATGAACCGATCCAGCATATCCTGGTCAGGATATGGGCCGGGACTTCGGATCGGATTAACTGTTCAGCGAATTCCCTAAAATGCAGATTGGAAAAACGACGGGTCCAGCCCGGGAAAACAATGGTCAATCTAAATGAATAAGGGTCCTCAGGTTTGCACTGCTCGCAGTTTTCATCCACACAGATGTCCATAAATTTTTGGGTCGCTGACGGATCGGCAGCATCTGGTCTGAGGTAAATGTTTTCAAACAAGAAGAATCCTTCATCTGTAACCTTATCGAACATATAAGCCGCAAAATCCTGAATCGTTTTTTCCGCTTCAGATTTATCAGCATAGAATTTTACATGCCTCGCAACGATCTCTTTACTTTTATCCAGCAGATTAAAAAACCATTGTGTACCATCCGCAGTAGGCTGCAACTGGTAATTATCGGTGTCCCATGCCAGGGGAATGGCTTTCCACAGTTGGGATTCGGCTTCCTCCCGGGTGTCGTACTTTCGGTTACTTGTAAATACGATGCTATTGTCCGGATACCGGACCCTCCACCGCCATTCGTCAGTAGGATCGGCATCTGCTTCGGGGAATATTTCAAAATTGTAGGAAGTAAGGTCGCGCCTGGAGAAGTCCCTGACCCCCAATAATCTGGCTATCCTGTGCTGTAATCCTGAAACGTTTGAGGTGTCCCAAATACCATCGGGGACATCCAGATAGTTCATAGCTCCTGCGCGTTGGTAACCAAGATCACCGTATTCGGAGAGCAATCTGGCCTTGTGCCAGAGGCTTGCTTCACGGGTCTCCAGGCCGAACAGATCGATCATCAGAAATACATATTCATTCATATTCTCGGCGAATCGAGCCAGCAGATGATCCAGGAGTTTTCCTTTCCGATCAATGTAATTGTCCAGCTTGTTTAAGGCCAAAAAGGCCTCTTGTTGGTACTCTACATCATTTTTGAGCACCTTTTCCAAATGTTTGATATCCTGCAATTCGTCCAGGTAGTAAGTGTTACTGCCTTGCATATTTCCGGAAAGTAGCTTCCCAATATTGTGAAGATGGCTGAAATAGGTTGCGAGGATCTGATCAAAGAAGGTTAGATAGGCCTTTAACTGCAGGGCTTGTGCATGCCTTTCTTTGGATTCCCTGGGCGAGAGTCCTTCAAGCCCAATGCCGTAAATACCGGGCAGGTCGTTCTGTACACTGTGATATGTTCCATTGTTCAGGTATCTGCCCTCCGGAATGTCAATATCGTCATAAGTCAGAGCCAAAGCTTCGTTATGCGCCTCGAATTTTTCTTCGAAAGCCAGGGCTACTTCCGCAGGGTCTATGTTGATGGGGATTACATCTTTAAATATGTTCAAAACACTGTTTTTCAGGCAGAGTTTGATCACTTTATCAAAACCGGGTGGGAAACAGATCTTCCATGGATTTTCTTCAGGTTCGCATTCTTCTTCAGGACTATCCCCATCATCTTTATTGCAGGGACAAGACATAATGGCCAGGTCTCTAACGCTTGCCACCCCAGGGGTCTCCATAACGATCTGTACCAGGTCTGAGAGCCGTATTTCGGTCTTAATGTTGGCATTCTCCAATTCTTCATCTGTGATAAAACCGTGCTCCAGCACTGGTCCGTTGAATATGGCATCTGTAGTTTTGCCTTGTGCCAACAACTCATCCAGGGTATAGCGTTTAACCGAGGGAGATACGTGCTCCTGTATCCTAAAGAGAATTTCAACGACGACCTCCTGCGCATTTGCGGTCTTATCGATTTCTATATCTCCGCACACCTGGAATTCGTATTCACCTACTTCCTCAACCTTAACCAGGTCTTCGCATAAATTCCTGTTGCTGTGATAGCTATTGAATATGGCATCGCTTACTTCCTGAACCTTTGCCATACGTACAGGATCGTCTTTTTCAAGTTGCTTAAAATTACTGTCGAGTTCAAAAAAGACATCGTTTAAGCCCTTCAGAATAAATGTGTCCTTCTTTTCGTAATCTGGCAATAGATCACTCTCATAACTCAGCTTACCCTTAGGGTCCTGAGGTGTAACCTCGTCTTTCAGGGAGCAGTGCATATGTACTTTGGCCTCCAGGTTTTTCCTGATGAAGGCGTTCTTTACCCCTGGAATATCAATAAAAAGTTTCCGATAATCACTTTCCGTAATGGGCTTGGTGGTGAAGATGCTTTTTGCCGTAGGGAAAATGTCCTCCAATTCAGTGCTTTCAGACTGCGGACGGGCAACCAGGTCGGGTATGGGGAAATCTATGCGATAGCCCAGGTCTGTGATGGCATAACAAAGCACCTCCAGGAAGGTAATGCCCGGGTCGTGCGCATTGTAGTCCGTCCACAGTTTATGGGCCATGGATTCAATATGCTGCATACCCACCTGCCGTAAGAATGTGTAATCCTTATCGTCTAGCGTGTTGATCTGTTTCGGTATCGTTGTCTCCATTTACACTAACATATTTGAGCTTCTACAATGGTATGAGTCTGTTTGGGAGCCAATACCGCCATGGCATTGCTGGGTGAGATCCTGCTTTTCATCTCCCAGCTTTCTCCCGTTGGCTTGTGATACATCTTAAAGTCTTCCAGGAAGTCTACATATTCCAGGTTTTCTATGAAATTGATGACGTCATAACTGTAGATCGAATTGTTAAACTTGATCTCTGCACTGCTGTCATAGGCCCAGGGCGCAAGCAGGGCGATAAGCTCTTCTTCCAGCTGAGCCCGGAAGAAATTGTAATCGTATTCCTTGTAGAATCGAACCTTAAAATCAAATTCAACCAACTCATAGATCGGGTTAACCACTTTCATATCCACATGGAGTCCCTGTTTTGGTGCCAGATGGGCTTGGATTTCGTCCTTGGTGTTCTGACTTACTGTTGGGTACAGGCCAAATGCCGCGCTTAGATCACTGATCTTCGGGACCACAACCAGGGTTACATGACCGGGAGCCCGTTCCTGTACCTTGTTGTTATGGAAGCGGGTGTGATTCAGGCATTTTACTTTGTGTATTTGTGGGAAAGCCTCAAGGGTGAGGTGCTCAAAATCCCAAATGGTCACGGCCCTGTCTTTGTGACGGAGTCGTTCACTTGTTCTTCGATAAAAATCCTGGTCGGATTCCTGAGGTTTCCCATCAAATGAGGCGTAAGGTTGTTGTACCCCCTTGATCTTTGATTTTCTATTAGCCAATTGTTTGATCTCACCGGGACTAAGGCCAGAATTCAGGTGTTCCAGACTGTTATTGTTATTTTCAAAAATAGCTGTGGTAGCCTGGCTATGGACTCCTATGAAGCGAGCGATCGCCTCAGGCTTTTTAAATAGCTGTGCCCTGAGCCAGATCATGCCATCTCCCAGGAGGTAATGAGAATCGGTACTTTCTCCGGGAAGACTCAGACGTGCTATCCCTGAACGCAGGAAGTTGTTAGTTGTGTTCAGGATAATATCGGTTTCTCCCAGTTGCTGCCAATGGTCATTTTCCGCGAGTACGGACCATCGGATCTCCTGCCCCGGGGCGAAAGTACTCAACTCAGGGTTTTCGCTGCCCTCAGATACCTGGAAAAGCAGGGAGATAACATCCCTCGGATGAGCATCGGAAAGACCGATATACAGGTTGTGCCCTGGATGATCGGCTAAGATGGTGGTTTTTGAGCTTACCTGAGAGCTGCCAAAAGGATTGAGATGATGAAATTCCACCATATCCCCCGCCAAACCGTCTTCGTTCAGGCTCACTGTGGCTATTGCCGAATAGCCCAGGCTGAGGGAGTCCACCAAAGGGGTATAAGGTTCGTTGGGGAGTTGGTCCGGGTCAACTCCGCTCCACATGTTCTTGGTAATCACGGAAACATAGATATCGCTGTAGAGATCGTGATAGAATGATTCTTTGAGACGAAGCCTGATATTACCCCCCTTTAAATGCGTTTTGGCGGCGTTTTTCTGTACCTGGGGCAAGCCGGTAAACATTTCAAATTCCGTCTCCCCTTCGAAATAGGGTGAGCTAACCAAAAATTTAAAGGTTTCCCGTCGGGTATCTGCCTGAGTGTTGGTCAGGTCTATAGGCGTTTTCTGGAATTCGTTAAAGAATGGGGTGTCTCCTTCCAGCATGAAATACGGCATCAGATAGCCAAGGTTGTTCAATTCCTCCTGTTGCTGAGCCAAAATGGCATCGTCATAATGCGAATAGTGATTGCTGAAATTGGGAGGAAGGTTCAGCCAGTTGAAGGCCAGGTCAAATGAAGCGATCTCCTTGCCGTCAAATTCCCCGCATTCCACGTTGAGGCTTGCATTTTTCTTAGGTCTGGGACCGTAAGGCATGAAAGGTTTGTCTGTGGGTTGTAGTCCGAGTTCATTCTTTATGATCAGATCTGTTACCCCACTTACAGTAGCTGTAATGGTTACTTTGGAAACCACAACGTCCCGTGCCTGTTTATAGGCTGAGGGGTCTTCCATTAGGAATTTTATTGCCGGAAGTTCGGTTTGCAGTCTTTTCAGGTGGATCTCTTCCACATAGGGGCTGATGGAGGCTTCCTCAGCTGAGATCAACACCTTCCATTCGTTATGCCTGGGGCCACTCACATCAACTACCAGAGGGTCTGTCCAGCCTTCCTCCGTGGTCAAAGAGGCATAGATAGGGCCATCGTAATTAAAATCCTTATCGAATTCCCAATTGAAATTCAATACCCGTTCACCCTGCCTTAGATCAAAGATCTTTCCGCTTAAGGCAAACTCCAGCTCAGCCAGTGGCCATAATGCGTCTCCAAAAGCAGACCAGCTCAGATCGCCTTCCAACGGTTCTTCGAGCCCATCTTTGGTATTGGGCTGAAGCGCATATCGCAGCTGGCCGTCCTCGTCTGTAAACAGGCTGTGAAGGCTTCCTATTTTGGCCTGGTTAACTACAAAATCTCCTGCTGTCCGGTACTGCCGCTTGTTTCCTTCCTCGTCTTTTCCGGCTTCAAGCGCGCTTTGGTCCGCCACGAGTTCCGTTTCGGCATTTTTAGCTAATTCGAAGATCAGGTGAACCGTATCCGGAGAAAACTCCCTTGGACTGAGTTTTAGTACTTCACCGTAATAAAAGTCCAGGTGCCTTTTCGGGATTTCGTTCAGGCTTTTTTGCGGATAGTAGAGCAGTTTTAGAAATGCGATAAAAAGTGCCAGGTGCGGCTCAGTATTCCCGTCGATACTGAGGTTGAGAAAATTGGATATCTCATCCTTTTCAGGGAAGAAGTTATCCCAGTCCCCATCGGGTAGCTCCGGATCTGAACTCTTGTAGTAGTTGATCAGTGAGGCATAGTCTTTGGCAAATGACAGCCAGTCCTCAACCGTGAGTTCGTGTAGTTTTACATTTTCAGGAAGCAGGGCTTCTATGAGCCTGCGTACCTGGGTAGTACCCTCCCGGGACAAAGGATTGGTATTTTTGCATTCTGCACTCATATGGTCTGACTGCTAAGGGGTTTCGGGATCTCGGTTCCCTCATTGATGTAAAAGGGATACACCATATTGAACCTGGAATTACTGGCTCTGATGATGTAGTCAATAACAATCAATACTTTTCCTTCCAGGATTGTACTTTCGTCTATACTGATCTTTAGAGGTTCTATTCTCGCTTCGTGGTACAATATGGCTGTACTGATCAGGTCCATGAGGTAGTTCTTCATAGTCAGGTTGAAAGACTCAAAGACCATTTCGTCCAGGTTACAGCCAAAGGAAGGCTGCATTACCCGTTCTCCTTTTATGGTTCCTAACAAGATCTCCAGGCTCTTTTCAATATCCTCCCTGTCACTGGTAAGCAGCACCTTTTTCTCAGTTTTGCTGAAGGCGGGTGGAAAACTCCAACCTGTTCCGGTAAATGGGCGTTCACTTTTCATATTATCCGATTAAAACTGTGGGTGCCCCGCCGACAATAGTGCCGCCATGGGCAGTTGAATCTCCTAATCTGGCAGCCGGCATACCTCCGATCATCACGGTGGAAGAACCTGCTACGATAGTGTCCGGGGGCCCGGTACAAGTGGCCATATCTCCCACTCTTGCCGCCGGAATTCCTGCTATTAAAACCGTGGGTTCTCCTGCCGGCAGAATAGGGCCACCTACATGGGGAACGGGCCCGGGATTCATCATTGGGCAAATATGCATATCTGTTATTCGTGCGGCCGGTGCTCCCATCTTAATTGATTTGTACTATACTTCCTTTAACTGTTGTGGATCCCGAAGAGGAGATCTCAGCGGTTCCGCTGCCTTCCATTTTGACACCTGACTGGGCCGAGGCCTGTAGGTTAATGGCTTCCATCTTCAGGTCTCCGGAACCTGTCTTCAGAATAATATCCTTCCCGCTTTCCAGGGTAATGCCGTCACTGTTAAGAAGTATCGAATTGTTGTGATCATCCTTGATACTGATCTCATCGGCATCATCGGACATAAACAATTCCTTGCCTGACGGAAGCTTAATCTGAATGGAATTTTCTTCATCGTGAATTTTAAGCTCAATGCCACCACGGGTGGTCCACCCCTTTTCGTGATTATCATCACTGGCGGCTATAGGTGAAGGAAGGTTGCTGCTATGTAAACTGCCAAGGATTACCGGGTTTACCGGATCGTCATTGACAAATCCCAGCAGTACTTCGTCCCCAATTTCAGGTCTGTTTACAATGCCCCGGCTATCTCCTGCACCTGCTGTACTCATTCGGGCCCAAACCCCTTTATCGTCGGCATTGACCAGGGGAATATTGACCAATATTCGCTCGTCTCCTTCCGGATCCCCTTCAATTTGGGTAACAATCCCGATCTGAAGGCCACTAACGGCTGCTTGTAAGCCGGCTGCCGGACATGTACTGATATCCGCCTGTTTGGCAAAAGGTGTGGGATCCAGACCAAATTGAACATCGATCAGCCAATTTCCATTGCTGATCTCATGCTTTACACCGCTTACGAATGCCTTGCCGTTAAAACGGTCTCCGAGCCCCTGAAGCTCTATGATCTTTCCGGCCTTCATTTCCAGGATTCCCTGGAATTGTGCCCGACCTCTTACCTTGGCCAGCTGATACCTGGTAAGGGTAGCGTCTACCCATTTTTGTAAGACCTCGTCCGGCTGTTTGGCATTATTTCGCAACAGCAGTTGGGTTTCTTTAAAAACTTCGCTTAGTGAATCGTAATCCAGGTTGCCTGGAGAAACCGTGTTTCCGGCAGTGGCTTCTATTTCCGTAATTTCTGTCTTGGAATAGTCCCAGGTCTGCCCGGTCACCGAACTTAATTGGGTGGAAGCATCGATCTCAGCATCCAAAGAAAGCAAAGTAGAGCCGAAGCTTACCGCCTCGGTGGCTTCCTGTCCGAAATCCGGAGGTTGGATGACTAAATCCTCCTTCTCTCCAATAACAAACAGTCCATTGGTCTCTGCCCGGGATACGATGTAGTCCCAGTCCGTACACTCAAATTGAAGTAGTTCGTTATGGCTGAAGTCGGTACTGGCTATATCCGAACTAAGCCCGTATTCATCGACAATTGTAGTCCAGGCATCAGATTCCGTACTGTCATAGAAGTAACGACTCTTCGGAACCTTGGTCATTTTTACGGCAGGATGCGCGCAGTCTACTACCAGGTGCCCTTTTCCATTACTTCTGATCTTAATACTGTGCTTTACGACAATTCCCTTGAACAGGCTTTCCTCGTCTGAATGATAACCAACCTGTATTTCGAGTTCCTTTCCCGGAATAAAAAAGTCCTCCTCGCTTGTGGGGAAGGTCTGATCGGCAGCAGAACCATCAAGGATTACGATCCTGGCCCTGGGAACCCGGTTTACTTCCTGCCAGATCGCAATGCTTTGCACCGCAATGGAATCCGGCAACGCTGTACCTTCACTTAGAAGTGTAAAGGTGACCGAATCTGAGGGCTGGGAGGTCGATATGGTCTGTTTTTCTGCCATCAGTTAACCGTTTTGTCTAAAGGTGGAAAGAGCAGTCGCTGCCCTTGTTTTAGTGTTCTAAAATGGGTGAGTTCGTTTGCCCTGGCTACTTCCAGGTAGTATTTGGAGTCTCCGTATATTTTGAAGCACATTAACGGAAGACTGTCTCCGGCTTCAGCGATGCGAACATGACTCAGGTCCGGAGACTGTTTGTTTTCTTCCTTAACCCGTTGTTCGTCTTCCTTGAATTCTCTGAATTCGCATTTGAGGGTGGCTCTGAGTGGTTTCCCTTCCTTGTTGAACAGCTTGTATTCAATATCGAGTTTCTCCAGCTGGCATTTAAAGATCAGGGCTCCCCAGCAAAGTTTCAGATATCTGGGTTTGTGGATCTCGCCCTCCATATCTAAAGCCACCTTTCTAAAGTGGTCGATGTCTTCTTTCACCCCGTTTTCCGCATCGGATTCGTTCCCAAGGGCCCCGGTGCGGTCCAGCAGAAAATCGAAGGTCATTTTTAAAGGCTCCGTATTGTTGTGGTTGTTCTGTTTTCCACTAGTACCCTGGGCCTGCTCATCAGAAAAATTGATCTGAGTGGACTGGGTATAGTTTTCCGGATTCACATGGACTACAAAAGGCTCAACGTCCTTTAATTCCTGTTCGAATTTCGGATCGCTATAGGATCTAACTGTCATTTTTTCGTTCATAGAAAAACTCATATCACCGCATTTCCTTTTGTTTCAATACCTCGAGAACAGCTTCGACACAGGCCGCTATAATCCCCTCACGGTCCTTCTTGGACTGGCCCTGTGAGGGTATTTCTTCCTGCTTTTCCGGGCTGCTTACATTTACTTTGATATGTAATTGATTGATCTCTACGGGCATATCTTAGCTTTTTGATACTCTGAAATATCGATAGTACAATTCCAGGGATTCAATGGCTATAGCACTGGATTCCGCATTGAGGTCGCTTACACTCCATTTCTTGGGCCAGGCGTGAACCACGTTCCAGGTGAAAAGGGGATCTCCCTCTTCATTGAGCATTGAGATGTCCAGGCTTACCGGGTTGATTATGGTGGATTCAAAAGCATCGAAACACCAACTGATGAGTTCTGAGTCCTTAAACAACCCCCTTTTCAGGGTAAGGTCGTTGTACTTGGACCGAATCGGTAAAACATGTTCAAACCGGTTCTCTCCGCCTTCCGCGATCGTTTCGGTTTGCATTTCAACGGAAAGTCCTGCCACAGACTGAAATTGTGTGTCAATGGTGCCAGAACCAATACCGTTAAAAGAAACCCTGAAATAAAAACTTACCGGCGGATAGATCTCCATGCTTATACGTACTCAATGGTTAAACCTTCATGAACGAGCTCCATGCTTTCAATAGCCACCTCGTTCCCGTCGCTTTTCAGATCCGTGCTTTGGATTTTCATAGGCCAGCAGTTTTTTACCTTCCAGACCACGGTAGGCTCATGCTCTTCGTTCAGCAGGCTTATGGTAATGTCTCTACGGTCTATGGTATTCAGTTTCACCGTATTCATCCATTCGTAATACTGGTTATCACTGGCAAAAGATCCACGTTTAAGGGTAATATTGCTGAACTTTTGCATGCCCGGCATTTTCGTTTTGTGGTATTCCGGGCTGGCACCGTGTCTGTACTCTATAGGTTCGATTTCCATGTCCAAACCAGATACTTCGGTAAAGCCGATCTTTGTTCCGCCCCAGTCTACCTGGAAATGGAACTTTACTAAAGGATACTCATTCATTTTATAAGGATTTAAAGTTTTGTTTTATTAAGCTTCCATCATTTTGTGGGAGAATCGCAGTATGATGAATTCTGCAGGTCGTACAACGGCCATTCCGATCTCAACGATCATCCTTCCGTTCAATACATCGTCCTGGATCATGGTCTCCCCAAGGCCTACCTTCACAAAAAAGGCCTCTTCAGGTTTCCCACCCATAAGCGCTCCCGCCCTCCATTGGAGGATCAGGAAGTTTTCTATCATCGCTTTTACCTTTACCCAGGTATTAGCGTCGTTGTTCTCAAAAACAAACTGCTCACTGGCCTTCTTAACAGATTCTTCAACCATATTGAAGAATCGGCGTACGGAGATATACCGCCATTCGTTACTGTTTCCGTCCAGCGTCCTGGCTCCCCATACCAGTGTTCCTTTTCCGGTGAAGGAGCGGATAACGTTTATGGATTTTCCTGTGGGGTGCACATTAAAATTGTCATTGTCCGTATTGTCTACCTTTACTGTTGGCCCGTTGATGAGGTTAATACTCACATTGGCAGGAGCCTTCCATACGCCACGGGTATTATCCGTCCTTGCATATATCCCGACGACTGCAGAAGAAGGAGGCATAGCTACCGTGAATTCGCTCAGGGCCGTATTGACTTCGGCCAGAAAAGCATTCGTAAAATAGGTCGCGATATTGGTATTTCTGGCTGCAGGTATTCCCTGATCCGTGTTTACCTGGGCCAGAATGTTACCGGCCGCGGTTTCACTGTCCGCGCAGGAAGCAGCAAGGTCTGCTATGGCGGTTTCTATGTCCGTATTGTTGGTTGATGATGAGATATTTCTCCCGATAACATCGTCCAATGTAGCTTTGGCAGCAGTCAGTTCCGCTGAAGTGAAAGTGTCGTCCGTTACCAGCAGTAGAGCGTCTTCACCGTTCTTGTGTGCCTTTTGGGCAGCCCCTAGGGCAATCCTGTACTGTTCCAGTTTTCCGGTCTTAGGCAGGGGACCCGCGTCAATCACAGCCTGGTCTGCAACAGCTTTGGCCGCTACCACCTGGGCCTGGTGGGCCAGTGCCTCTGCAACTGTACCAAGGGCGGCAAGCGTTTGACCATTGAAGGCATCCGTCGCTCCATGAGACAGGGTAACGGTACTGTCTGAGTGCGGATGCACGATTTTAGTATCCAGGTAGGGGTAATATGCGGCCCCATAACTCAGGTTGTTTACACCGATATTATCCCGGAAACCACTGGCATCCGTGTCTGAAGGCAATACATCAAAAAGCCCGAAACGGTCTTTGAGATCAGCGCACTGAGAAAGTACGTCTTTATAAATGTCGTAGTACTGATTAATGCTTAGCCTATCTGCTTCGGGAAAAAGAATAAGTGTGATCTCGTCTATTTTCCGGGCAGCATCCAGGCCCTCTTTAAGTTCCGTATAATCGTCTATGGCGTCCAGACTGGGAGTGGGTGTGGTGGAATCAAAGTCGCCTGTTGATATGATATAACATGGGCCGCCTCCGTTGGCAAAGTACATTTGTAAGGCCTGGTACATCCTGTAAGGAACTTCACCTCCGTTAAAATCAACACTTTGTGGTTGAAAGGGTGGTTGGTCTGCCAGGGTAACCAGTATTGGCTGTTGATGGCTTTTTCCGAAGTAAGCCTCGTATTCCAGCAGGGACTTAACCCTAGTTGGAACCTTAAGCAGGGAATTTCCGTCTTCATCCGCTGCTTTCTCCGTGTACCCGATAAAGGCCGGAATTGCAGTTTCTACCTGTGCCACCGATGGAGGCAGCAAGGAGACTTCTTCTACGTAAACACCGGGAGTTTTGTAATTCATGATTCAAGCATTTTGTGAGAGAAACGTAGGATGATAAATTCAGCCGGCCGTACGACTGCCATTCCGATCTCAACGATCATTCTGCCGTTGAGTACATCGTCTTCCGTCATGGTTTCACCGAGTCCGACCTTTACAAAGAAGGCCTGTTCGGCCTTGGCACCCATTAAGGCGCCGGCTCTCCATTGAAGTACCAGGAAGTTCTCGATCATGGATTTGACCTTTATCCAGGTGTTGGCGTCATTGGGTTCAAAAACAAACCTTTCCGTGGCCTTCATAACGGACTCTTCCACCATATTGAAGAACCGTCTTACAGAGATGTATCGCCACTCATTGCTGTTTCCATCCAGGGTACGAGCCCCCCATACCAGGGGTCCTTTTCCTGTAAAGAAGCGAATGGCGTTGATGGATTTTCCGGTATCGCTTACGTTCAGGCCGTCCTGCTCTACATTTTCCAGGTGTACAGTTGGTTTTTTAACCAGATTGAGACTTACATTGGCCGGAGCTTTCCAAACTCCCCGGCTGCTATCCACGGCAGCATAAACGCCAGCGATAGCTCCACTGCACGGCATTTCCAAGGTGGCGTCCGCGATAGATTTTTTGATTTCGTAATACTTCTCTTTATGAGATCCATTGTCTGCGTGAAAGAGCGAAGCATCCGCAAGGGCCGGAGTAGCTGTGATAGCTTCTTCCGTATGCCGCAACTTCATTGCTGTACCATCATTATCCACATCTATCTGATCGTCTGCGGCCATATGGGTAAGCGATGTTTCCAGGTTCGGATAGTACGCCGCTCCATACATCAGGTTACTGGTTCCTATGGCATTTCTAAAGGGAGTTGCAGAGCTTCCCGCCGGATCTGTGGCGTCCGCTACCGGGGTCACATCGCAGATGGCAAAGCGGTCTCCCAGGTCAGCGCACTGCTGCATGGCCGCTACATAAAGGTCCGTTTCCCCGGGAGCATCCGGGAAGACGATCATTGTGGGTTCATCCTCCTTTTTTAGCAGGGCAAGTCCACCGGTGAGCGCGGTATTGTCAATATCGTTGACGTTTGCAGGGATGGTGTAGTTACCTACAGAAACAATATAACAAGGCCCTCCGCCATTGGCAAAGTACAATTGCAGGGCGTAATAAAGTTTGTATACCGGGGTGGCGGGGATAGTACCGCTAATGTTTCCTGAAGCATCTATGGAGAATTCAGGCAATTCGTGGGCCGGACCCCCGTAAACTGCCTCATAATCCACCAGGGATTTGATCTTTTTTGGTGTAGTGGGCCCGCTTTGCGTGTACCCGATAAATGCAGGGATCGCCGTTTCTACTTGGGCTACAGAGGGAGGGAAGATGCTGATTTCCTCTATGTAAACGCCGGGTGTCTTGTAATTCATATTTCTGGAGTTTTATTACTATTTCAGTTTTAAAATGATTTGATAAGCCTTTCCGGTATCTGCCGGGGCAGTAGATTGAGAATTGTTCCAATAAATGTCCAATACGCCGTTGGCAGCACTTTGTTTTATACTGTTGCTCAGGTAAACCGTGGCTGCCGCCGGACTTGCCTGGTCTGTTTCAAGCAAATAAGGCCCTTCATCTGCTATGTAATCACTCTCCTGCTCTATGGGATCGTTGATCCGCACATAGATCAGAGGCATACTTGGGGATGTGGGCGGGTCTATTGGGATGGTCTGTAATACATCCTGTGGTGTAAATTTCTTTTTAAGACGCCATTCTGTCGGCGTATTTGTTGTCGGCAAGTCTGTGCGTTGATCAAAAGACTGTTGTTTGATAAAAGCCAGGTCTGCCGTTCCCAGGCTGGTGGATGCAGTTAGGTTCTGGCCCGGAGAAATACCGCCGTCAGTTTTTAAATTATCCAGGTAGAATTGAGGCACTTCGCTGGTTTGAGGCTCATACTTTGTAATGAAGGCCGGGTCTGTGATCTCAATGCCAAAAGAAAACCTGATCTTTTCCGTGATTTCTGCCTGAATGGGGACTGAAGCTTCCGGGAAGGTTTTGTAGTAAATATCAAAACCATTGTCCCTTTCTTTAAATACCAGCTGATAACGGTTTAGCAGTTCATTACAGGCCTGAGTAGGGCTAAACCGCAATCCCCTTACCGCAATATCGGTGGTTTGTTCTTTAACCCGAACGGTAAAAAGGCGTTGGTATGTTAGCGTAAAACTCATGATTTCAAATTCAATTGACTGTCCAGGCTTATGCTGCTCACCTCCGGGGCTTCAGCGTGTTCGTTACGCTGTACTTTAACTACTCTTATCTTATAGAGCACAGACGGATAGTGATTGCCACCCAATACGCTCCAGATATGATTCAGCTGTTCAAAGTTTACATTGTACATCTCGAAGATCAGTCTGTCTATGGGCGGGTTGAAAAGTTGAGTGTCTGTCACATTGTTAAAGGTGAACCACTTGTTGGTTTGGAAAAAACTTATGAGTTGAGACAGTTTGGTGATGCTGGTGGTATAGGTCTCCAGTTTAAAGGCAAAAAGTATGAATAGGTTCAGAACGATAGGAGGTTCCATCCGCCGCAATTGATTGTTTATGCGGATGTAATTCGGTTTGTTCTTCATGGTGGCCTCTTCTTCTATGTTCACCAGGGACAGGAACAGCCCTTCTTTGTTCGGATCGTTGTGAAGTGTATGCAGGTTATCTGCAATGATATCATTGGCATTTAGGTTGAGGGTGGGGTCATTGCTCAACTGTGTTCTGATGAATTGCAGGGTCTGTTCGATCATTATTAAGGACTGAGTTTTTCAAATATGAGTTGAAAGTCACCTTCGTCTATCATATCGGTGATCATTGGATGCAATTCTTCGCGTTTCAGATCCTTGACGATTACCATATTTTTAGACCAATAGTATCTTTTTGCCATTTCGCTCCGTTTCCGATAGCTTTCCTCTACCGCGTCTACCAATTCGTTCAGGCTGATAAAATGAGCCTTGTAATGATCCCCATTCTCTAAGTGGACGATCACATCTGTATCAAGTTTGCTGTAATCCAATTCACGACTTCCGATATCCTCGGCAAAAAAAATCCTCTTTATGGTCATACAGTGGTTTGGCCAATTTTTATATCAAGATAGGCCTGCGTATCCCCCATATCAAGCTACGTTTGCCTGGCGGTACTGTAATTGGTACGAACGGTAGTATATTTGGCATGAATGGTCTTTGGTGGCTTAAACCAGGTCAATAGCTATCGCATCAGTCCTTTTTTGGCCTGTCGCGGAACGGTATATGTAAAATTGATGTGAATGGGATTTTAGCTCCTGATCTGATGGAGGAAGTCAGATTTTCTCCGTCTGGAAAGTGGAACCGGTTTGGAATCTGAGCTGAAGAAGATATAGCCTTCGCGTGAGTACTTTTTCACGAATTTGAGATTAATATGATGGGAGCGGTGACAAGGGAAAAAACCACAGCCTTTGAGGAGTTCCCGAAATTTGCCGATACTGTAAGAACTGATGATATGTGTTCTGGCGGTGGTGATGATCAGGGTGCATTTTTGAAGCCCCTCACAGCGGATGATATCCTCTGAGTTGATGAACTCCAGGCCGTCAATGGTAGGTACACCGATCAATTTGCTTTTTCGGTTTGAGCTTTCGCTAATCGCTTCCAGCTGTTTCTTATGGCGTTCTACTTTCTTTAGGGCACAACGGATAGAGAGGCTGGCTTCCTCGCCCTTTAGCGGCAGGGAAATAAAGCCATAATTTTCTTGTCTTAGGGCTTTTATAGCGTCTTCCGGGCTTTCAGACAAGGAAATTATCCCCGGTAATGCAGTTTCATCCAGGAAAGCCTTAATGGCTTGTATATAGGTAGCTTTGCAAAAGATCAGATCCGGTTTATGATTTCTGAAGACCGTTGGGATCTCTGAGAGGCTGGATATCACCGCAACTACCTGGATCTCCGGAAACACCCTTTTTAACCAAATGACCAGGCGGGATACCATAGGAATGTCTTTTTCCAGTATCAGCACATTGTAATCACCGATTTCCGTCTGGCTGCCGTGGGTTTCGTTGGATTTCGTGTTTGCCCCGGTGCTCATAGTCTCATCCCTTGAGGTAGTAGTGGTATCACCTTCCTTGGGATAATGCTGATGATCTGCGCTAAAAGGCATGGGCATACAGGTTATTGACTTAGCGATAAGACTTACAAGGGGGGCACTTTATTTCCTTCAAAGTATGGATTTATTTTACGATCCGTAGGATAAATTGTATAGAATGCAGGAAGTTTTGTGTGGATGGAACAAGCTGATTTGATACCTCAAAGATCCTGTGGCATCATTTTCATCCCTAAATGCCTGTTCCCTCTGGCCTAAGAGGTGGTCTCCGGATTATTGAGTAAATTGTAGGAAAAATAATCAACGACCAATAACCGATTTATGGAAAACCAAGGCAGTTTTCTCCAGTCCATTGTAAGCTGGATCTTTAAGATCGTGCTGGAATTAAGGAAGCACATTATCCCTGTGCTTATTATCGGCTTGGTGTATTTGATGTTCTGGAATTTTCCTCAGACCAATGACCTGCTCCTGGTCCTGAACCAGCCCAGGGACCACTTTAAGGAAATGCTGTTTTTCTTCGCTGGCCTAACCGTACTGGCCTTTCTGATCAGTAACCTGAATGATTACCTGAATGGAAACAATTCCAAAGCGGCCTATGTGCCTATGGATAGTAAGGAAAAAGCGATCAGCAAGGGCGAAGAGTCCGACTATGACGATAAGGAGACCGAAGACCAGTACCTGGAGCGTATGCTCCCAAAGGTTCTGGGGACCATATTGTTGCTGATTACAACCTTTGCCGTAGAACATACCTTCAACACCATTACCGGCAAAGTCATATTCATAGGTGCTGGATGGGGTCTGACTATTTTCCTGTTTCTCCTATTGCTCAGCCTCTATCAGGATATAGGTCAATGGTTCGCCAGATTCATGAAAAAATGGGATAGAAAGGGAGTGATAACGCTTGTATTGGCGGTAATTTGTCTCTTGATCATTATTATACTTGGCTTTTTCAACAGGGGAGGTTCGGATGAGGACATCGTCCGCTTGTTTTGGGCCTTTTTGCTGTTGAGTCTCTTCTTTTTCATCGTATCAGTCTCTTATTCCAGGCTCATATTATGGTTTAAGGAGAACGTAGGGGTTTTTCTCATTGCCGGCCTTACAGCCATCGCCTTTGTTTTGTATTTGGTATTTCTTGTGGTACCCGGGTATTCCAGCAATTTAAACCCGCTTACGGTTATCCTGGTTTTCCTTATCGGTTTGTTTAGCGTGGCCCAGGCGATCAAGGTATTGGGGGCCAAGCTAAAGATCCCCTTGTTATCCGTAGTGGTATTCCTGCTGTTTATCTGGGGAGGAATTACGGCAGCCAGGAAGGATTTTAACCATTATGAGGTGTCCAGCACCAAAAGGACAATTTCGGTAAATGAACGCCCGGGTCTAAAGGAACACATACGTTCCTGGATAGAAGACCGGCGTGATACCATTGCAGCGTCAACAAAATTCCCGGTGATCTTTGTGGCCGCGGAAGGAGGAGGCTCACGCGCCGGATTGTGGTCTTTTTTGATACACAGTAAATTGTACGAGACCAATCCGGATTATTTCAATACCTATTTGTTTTCCATGACGGGGGCATCCGGCGGCAATGTTGGTAACAATATGTTTTACAATGCCGCTTACGAGGCTTTCCAAAAGGATCGCACTATAAACTTAAAAAGCAGTGGCGTATATCGCTATAAAGCCAGTACGGTTTACGACCAGAACTATTTATCTTCTTCAATCGCCTCCCTGTTGGGCAGGGACCTGGCCGAGAGCATTTCCGGTATTTTTAGTTTTAAGGACAGGGCTGAACTGTTGGAAGGCGAGTGGGCCTCCCGATATTCAGAAACTTTCAACGGCACTATAGCACCATCGATAAACCGGGAATTCCTCAGTTTTATACCCCGCAAGGGCAAGAGTGGAAAAACACCTCCTGTGATCCTGGTAAATACCACCCACCTTCAAAGCGGGAACTACGCGGTGATCAGCCCGGTAAACCTGGTAAAAGATTCCCTTGGGACCCATATTTTCAGGGATTTTCTGGCAAATTACGAGAGGGCGGCAAACAAAATGAAAGAGCAGAAGGCCATTAGGATCAATACCGGCATGTTGCTCAATGCGCGTTTTCCTTATATCAGTCCTGTTGGGCGTGTCCCGGGTGTAGGTCAATACGCGGATGCCGGCTATTACGACAATATTGGCGGGACGCTAACTACCCGTCTTGTCGCGGCTTTTGAAGGGATTGTAGATCAGGAATACGAGGATCTTAAACCTAAGCTGGATATCCGGGTTTTGATGATACGCAATATAACTAAACCAAAAAGTGCCAAAGACACGCTTCGGTATTCCAGTCAGTTGCTGGCGCCTCCGCAGGTAGCCGCTAATGCTATTTTCGCTCATCCCAATGAACTATTCAACTTATTCGGCGATGACTATATGATCGAGTCTAAACGAACACCAATAGAAGCCCCAAGAGACAGTACCAAAACTATCACCCCCATCTTACCTTTGGGTCGTTATTTGTCCGAATCGGCAATTCTGTCCTTAGAGGCCAGGCTTAAGAACGACACGATTCAGAGGCGTTTAAAGAAGTTATTGGAGGTGAAATAACCGGGCTCTGGACGAACTATCCTTTTAGGATCTTTATGACTTCCAATTCTTTTTCCCTTGATATTCCTATTGGTTGATCTCCCTGTCCGAAAGTGATATTCGGATCCCCGTTTTCCCGGTGCCATTGAAGGCAGTCCTCAATGGTTTTTCCCAGGGAAGCATAGGTGAATCCTGCGGCTACAGACTTACTGTTGCCTATTTTCATGAAGTAGTCGTCGGTAATCGGGGCCCAAAGGGGAAGGCTTTCCCAGGCATACACCTTGTTCTGACTCAGGAACTCCCGGTCTGACCAAACCAATTCAGAAGAGGATCCCAGGTGCGCTTTAGCGGCCTCCAGGAATGCTTTCCAGGAAAGGGTTTCTGCTGGCCCAACACAATTGTATTTGCCTATCTCCTTTTGCTCCACAGCTGTGATCGCGAAACGCCCAACATCATTTACATCGATGAACTGAACCGGGTCACTGCCATCTCCAGGCGCCAAAATACTTTCGTTACGTTCCAGTTTTATCAGCCAATACAACAAGTCATAGGCAGGGTCTCGCCATCCCTTGATAGGGCCGGGACGCAGAATGGTATGATTATCGGCAAAACGTTCTGAAACTAAAGCCTCAGAAGCGACCTTCTCTTCAGAATAACCCCAACTGCTTCGATCTTCAGGTAAGGTGACAACCGGATAATCCTCCGCGCGGAAGGGTTCATTAAAATCTTTATACACCGCCACGCTGGAGATAAAGAGGTAGTGACCGGTATGAGATTGAAGGGCGGAGGTAGCTTCATCCACCAAGCCGGACTGTTGTGGCCATACGTCTATTACCGCATCCCATCGTTGTTCTTGCAACGCCCGATAGGCCCCGGCTCCTTTTTCGCGATCACCCTTGATCAGCGGAAGCTCCGCAAAGAGTTTTGGATTGGTGATGCCGCGGTTAAACAAGGTAATCTTATGCCCTTTTTGTATACCTGCCTTTACAATAGCAGGCCCTAAAAAGTCAGTACCTCCCAAAACAAGGATGTTTAAAGGCCGGGAAGTATTTGAGCAGGAAATTAGCGGAGAGGCACTAAGCAAAAGGCCTCCGGCGCCGAGGGTTTCAATAAAATGTCTTCTTTTCATGATTAGGTTCTATTTAGTTGTGATGCGAAGCAGGTTAAAATAGAACTGTCTCGTAAAAGCCCTGAAAGAGCTTCCTTCTAAGATCCAGGGACACCCTAATTTACCAAAAAAGCGGTGGCCCTAACTGCACTTTTAGCTTCTTTTAACACTAACCCGGTTTATGGATACCCTCTACAGTATGGTAGAAGAGGCAGAGGAGAGTTGTAATTCCGCAGGGGATCTCAATCTTCTGATTTGATCATTTCGATCAATCGCTGCATGCTTTGATCGAATGTAGCTGGCCGTACATCCAGGCTAAGGCTGCCTTTTAGTCTGGAGACGATCTGGTCTATTTCATTCCTGAGTTTTCGGAGTCTTGTGATCTCATTGTTGAGGTTTCTGGAATCGATGTTGAGCAGGTCCTGCTCCGCTTTGTGCTTTAGTTTGGTTTCAAGCTGCTCGTCTATCTTTTTAACAGTCTCAATTACATAATTGTCTTTGAAAAAGTCGTCTTCAAGGTAACAGGCTACGAACTTTCGATGTTTTAGATAGCGTTCCAGGAAAAAGGTATCTATAGTTTCCATGGCCACCCAGCCGGAACTCAAGCTGGCGTTAGAGACCAGGGATATGGTAACCGTGGAGGCCAGGATGGAGTCCTGTATAAAACCCTCAATGTTCTCTCCAGCCTGCATGTCTTCGTGATCTATGATGACTTCAATGGAGGCTGCCTCAAGCCTTTTCTGTATGTTTTCGGCCAAATCATGGTCCTTGTGGTTATACGAAATAAAGGCCGTCGGGGTATCGGGTAGGGTAAGTATTCTGGTTTCCGCCTTGAAATACTTACGTATGAGGAATAGTATGAGCAACTCCAGCGGAATGAGGATGTAAAGCGAACTCATCAGTGTTCGAATACGGGTTACATGGGCTCCTTCCGAATCATTAGCCCAGGAATCCACAGCAAAGGGTTGCAATAAAATGGCCAGAAGGGAGACCAGGACAAAAAGGCTGGTCAGGGCGGTGAGCGGGATGGTCCCGGTTGCTTTCCCTGAGGTGGGACTCTTAAATAGTAACACCAGCGGTGCTACGTATAGGACAATTAGCCACAACCAGGCCAGGTAAGTCAGGTTGGCATACTTGTTTCCGAAACTCTGCCCCAGCAAAATCAGAGACAGCAGAACAAGTCCGGTCAGCAGTATGAGGGAAAGTCTTTTCTTTAAGCGTCTCACGGTTTCTATTCAGTACCGGCTAGTTGGGCCCAGAGCCCTGATTTTTCTAAATGTATTCTGCCCGCATGGTCGCTTGGTTTCTCAATGGTTGCGGTTATATCGTTTTCCGGCAGGCGGTATTCGTATATCAGGGCATAGACTTTATAGCCGCTGGCATCTATTCCCGCGATGGTTTCTTCAAGGTCGCTTGCCCCGCCGCTTACCCAGGTGATCACTTCTTCTCTCGAGGCATTTCCGCCACTGGTTGAAAAGGGCTGGTTGACCACGGCGAAGACGATCACCCTAAAATATCCTTCCCTGGGGAAAAACAGGGATCTGAGGTATTGTGTCAATGAAAAGTCGGACGTAGTTGAGATCAGGGATTTGTTCCAGCGGTTGTCTCCATCCAGGGAGCTCGCATCATCGTTGATCTGTTCCAGTCGGGTAGCGATGGCAAAGCCGTTGGTTTGGCCTTCCTCTATGGCGTAGTGGCTGGTATCAAAATAGCCCTGGTTGTCCAGGGAGCGCAATAGTTTTTTGTTGATGTCACCAAGGGTCTGGCTGTCGGCAAAGAAAGCCTCATCTATCTGCTCGGAGGCGGAGGCGAAAGGTGGTGGCCAGGAGAATTTGGGGTAACTGGCCTGGCTTTGGGCCAATATCTGGAATTGATAAGGGCCCCAATATTCCGTTTGACTCATTTTCCCATAATAATAAACGTCTTGTTTGCCTGAAGAGAATTTCTTAACCAGTTTTTTGGTATCCATAAAAGTATTGTAGACCACCTGCTGCTGTAAGTTGAAGGCGAAGAGGTAACAAAAGAGGCTGATATCGTCTCCAGCTACCACAGGCGCCAGTTGGTTTTCGTATGCGCTAAAGCTGATAAAGGTATCATCCGGCCACTTTGCGGGAGGGCTAAAACAGAGTTCTTCTTTTGGGTTTTGGGTGCCAATCCCAAAATTGTTGGGGTAACAGGCGTCTATAGCGATGCGGTTCCTGGCCTTTCGGTTAAGTTTTCTGATGAGGTAATCCAGGGGGATGGTCTGATCCTTTAGTACTGTTTCGTCTTCAAGGGTAGCGTCCGTTGGGACCAGGAAGTTATTTCCGTCAGATTTTACCAGGTGCCCGGAAAAGTAGAAGAAGGTGGTCTGTGCATGCCGTGATTTGCGGATGAATTGGATGATGGCCTTACGCAGGTCGAGGCGAGTGGTGTTTTTGAGCAGCATCACATCGAACCCCAGCTCTCTGAAATTGTCGGCCATAGTATCCGCGTTGTGTTCCGGGGAGTCAATTTCGTTCCCTTCGCTATAGCTGGCATTCCCTATGATCAGTGCGATCTTGGGTGGGTGTACGGGTTGTTCGGGTTGGGTAGGCGTAAGCCTGATATTGGAATCGATTACCGCCAGGTTCACCACACGCGCACGTTCGAGGACCTTTACCTGGCTCTGGAGAGGTATAAAGCTCAGTAGAAAAAGAAATAGCAGGAAGTACGGGCCAGAAGTTACGAGGCTTGAGTTATTAGCTGTGTGGGAATGTTCCTTTGGGTGATTTCGGGAGAATTTCATCATCAAGGGTTTGTGGGCCATAGGGTCCTGTTCGATGCAATGCGTTTTGGATATGAGAAAACGGCTATCCCGTTCCACCTGATAAGATACCTTAAAAAATCTAAATGAGGGATTTGAATTTGTATAAATGCACGAATTTTCTGTATGGTTGGTAGGGGGAGGAGAAAGTTGATAAACGGCCTGGCTTTATTCTATTAAATTACCGATTTAAATAACGATCGAAATAAAGGTCTTCAAAAGGTTTTTTTCTTAATATGACCTGCGATACTTTGATAGGAACTTGAGGTATTTAAAGAACTTCAGGTTTCAAGGATCGGACTTCCAAGAAATTGCATCCTCAGTCATCTCAAGGCATAAATAGATCAATTGAGTTGATAAATAGAGCGTAATTTCTTACATTTAATTACTCCCCCTTTGGTTTAAAGGTTTACATGCCCTTAAAATAACTTACCAGAAGTTGCTCAGAGCACTGTTAGACCATATGTCAGATGTACTAAAAGTTACGACGCGTTTTATATGAGTTCGACTATTAAGATGAAGGGACGGGATTGGAAAATTCTCGTAAACAATATTATCTCAGGCAACTGTATCCTCGTAATTGGTCCGGATATGGCTTCCGTGGAGATAGAAGGCAAATCAAAACCGATCACCAGTCACTTTGCCAATCATTTGGTAGGAGAAATTGACGGCAATCCTAAAATTGGGAATGAGGATGATCTCGAGGAGGTAATCGAAGCGTTTTTACACCAGGAGCCCGAAGATGCCCTTCAATTTGAAGCAGATGAATTTTTTAGGGAAAACTGCGATGAAAGGCCGGTATATGATGATCTGGCCGCAATACCCTTTAATTTGATAATAAATGCTTCGCCAGATAAGTCATTGATCAGAGCTTTTGAGAGGAAGGATCTGAAAATTGATAAGGATTTTTACGTAGACTTTTACAATCACAAAGGAAGAAAACGCGATCAGGCTAGATGGGAAGATGAAAAAAAACCGATGCTATTCTACCTTTATGGTAGTTCGGACAATTGGGATTCGGTGGTGGTCTCCGAAATACACCTGCTCGATTACTTATTAAGCATCATCTCTCAAACCCCGGCCCTACAAAGTAATATTAGCAGCAGATTCTGTGATGAAAAGACCTCTTTTGTCTTTTTAGGGTTCGGATTTCAGAATTGGTATTTGCGTATACTGCTATATACCTTACTAGGTGGTAAAGAAGTGCAAAAGGGCCGTTCGCGCCGTTCAGTTGCCTTGGAAAAAATGATGACAGATGACAAATCCGATTCAGACCGTATAACCGTTCTTTTTAAAAACAAACTGAACATCATCTACCCTGAACGCAAATTGGATGAGTTTATCAGTGAGTTGAGGAAGCTTTGCGAGAATAAGTTGAAAGGCAAGGAGGAAGAAACGGGGATCCGTCCGGACCATGAAGACGACGAGATAGACATACCAGGAGCTCCTAGCGTATTTATTTGCCACGCATCCGAAGACAAAAAAGAAGCTATGGATATTTATCGGAGTCTCAAAAAGGGCCAGTTAAATCCTTGGATAGACAAAGAGGGAATAAGGTCTGGCGATAACTGGAATCTCGTTCTAGAGAGAACTATCAAGGATATAGACTATTTCATAGTGGTGCAAAGTAAGGCTATGGCAGGCAAGGTAAGGGGCTATGTCAATAAGGAGATCAACCTTGCACTGCGATTGGCCGACGAGGTTCGTGCCGGCTTTAATTATCTCTTTCCTGTCCTGATCGATGACAGTGAACCCCTGGAAGAATTAAGAAAATATCAAACCAGGGACCTTACCGATATAAGTAACATTAAGGGCTTGATTAAGGACATACGCCGGGATTGGGAACGCCTTAAAAGATAAGAGGAATACAGACTATGACTAATACGAAGAACACCAGATATCCGGGTGCTCGTCCGTTTAAGGACAGTCCCTTGGAACGCAAATTGTTCTTCGGGAGAAACGCAGAACAAAAGGAATTATTACACCTGATCCTTTCCCATAATATTATAGTGCTATTCGCTAAATCAGGAGTTGGGAAATCTTCTCTTTTGAATGCCGGTGTTTTTGAAAAACTATACGACAAAGGCTATTTCCCAGTCTCTATTCGTTTAAATGCACCTTCGGATGGTATTCTTGAAACCATTGATTCACGTATCATTGAGTTGGCAAGTAGGAAGAATGTAGAGTACAATCCCGGAAATAAAGAATCCCTGTGGGAGTTTTTGAAGACAGCAGAATTGTGGACTAGTGACGATAAGCTTCTGACGCCCGTATTGGTTTTTGATCAATTCGAAGAAATCTTCACCCTTGGGTACAATGAGGATCAGCGCAAAGATTTTTTCAAACAGATTGCGGATTTGGGCAGGACCAGAAGAAGATGGTCCCAAGGCAAGAAGGGGGATACAAAGCAATATCTGTCTGAAAGCCCTCCAAAAGTAAAGGTGGTACTCAGTCTGCGCGAAGAATTTCTGGCACAACTGGAAGAGATTTCAGAGGATATTCCGTCCATTTTACACAATCGATTTCGATTAAGAGAGTTGACTGAAGAGCAGGCGATCAGCGCCATCGAGAGCCCGGCAAAACTGGATGACGAGAATTTATCATCACATAGTTTTAATTATTCTGAAGGAGCCATCAAAGCGGTTACCAAGTTTCTCATGAAAAAAGATCTTAAGGAAAGGCTGAAGATAATAACCAAGACCTGGGATCCGAAATGGCCGAAGTGGCTATTGTTTTTATTTGGAGCACTATTGCTTCCTGTTGCCTTGTTGGCCAATTTTCTGGGGGATGACCTGGGCATTCTCACTGTGCTGATCACGGTGTGGTTGATCATTCCTGCCTTTGCGATGACATTGGCCGTTCGCAGGCCTATTGCGGGCAGGAACACCCTGGTTCCGATCATACTTTTGTACGCCTGGTTTTGCACATTGATCTACGTCTCAAGCCTGTCTAACGAGGTCTTGCAATCTGATAACAGTGCCCTGGTATCAATCGTCATGGTGCCCCTTGTATTGGTACTCATTTTAGTATTGCTTATAAGTGCGATCTACAGAAAAGGTCGGAAGGAAAAACTTAGCACTGATGATCTACCTTCATCAGAAGAGGCTCTCAAAGATAAAAGATGGTTGTGGAAACCTCACTTTTACCTTTTTGGTTGGGTCATCCTCAGTATCCTGGTCTCTAAACTTATGGACTTTAGCCCTCAAGTTTTTTTATTGAATATTCTTATCATTTTCGCTTATTTCGTAGGTCTTTCCGTAAAGTATCCAGTTCCTCCGAAGAAGGCCATAGCGCCAATAGCTATCGCACATTTTTTGAATATTTTGATGGTAATACTGACAGATTATACCAGGTCTGATATCCCATGGCCTTTGTTGATTGTTTATTCCTTGTTGACACTAATTACTTTTGTCTCCGCTGCTTCCCTTTGGTGGAGCTATTTAAGAGGTTGGAAAAGTGTGAAGCCGCAGCTTCTTGAAATCTTGGGCAAATCCAAAGAGAAGATCGAACCTTTTCAACTGCAATTGCTCTGTCAGAATATAGAGGAAAAAGTGTTGTTAAAACAACGCAAGATGCACAACGACAAACCGATTACCATTACGAAAAAAGATTTTGGAGGGGATCAGGGAATGCGAAGAATCTTGCTGAAATTTTATGACGATCAGCTCAAAAGGGTCAATTGGAAAATCAGGGGAAGGGTTCGGAAACTTTGTGAACGCGGCCTGATCAGCCAGACTGGCAGGCGCCTGAGTATTGCCGAAGATGATATTTACAATCGATTTAAGCTGGAAAAGGACACTTTGGATAAGCTTGTCGAATATCGCTTGCTTCGTTTTGAACGAAGATTGGGAAGCCGGTATTTTGAGATAAGCCACGATACCCTGGTGCAACCTATTCTAACCTCTGCAAAGAAGCATATCAATAGAGAGATGGCAATAAAATGGGTAGGGTATCCAATGGCGCTGGCACTTTTGGTTTACGGCTTCAATTTTTACCAGAGTCTTATAAATCCCAGTAACCAGGAAATTTATGAACGCATGGATAACACCCTGGAGTCTGAATGGTCCACCATTAAAGACCAAATCTTTGGATTGAGTAGCCTCTTGGACAGACTCGATCAGAGAGATGATCTGAAATGGCTTATCATGAATGACGAGAGGGCGAATAGTGGTTTTGGCAATACGTATGGCATCGGATACGATAAACCGCTGTACACAGCCAAGCTAGATAGCCTGAGGTCAATAGATAAGTCGCTATTGAAATACGGCAATCTCCGACTGGTTGATTCAAAGAAAGAAGATGTTGAGGACTATTCGATTGTCCTTGGTGCCGGCTTAAAACCCCAAAGATTTTCGCTCTCTATGAAACCGGATAGCAACACCACTGGATTTCACAACCTTGAAATCGAATGGTACTTCAAGTCGGACTACGACAGCGAATTTGAGCTACTTCGAAAGATCAAAATGGATTCGATATCGAGGGAGTCGGGGGAAGTCACTACGAGATCGTTTCCTCTTTCCGAGACCTTATGTGAAGGGTTTAATGTGTTGAAACTGTATGAATTGGATTCCGATAATCCATCGAGAAGGTACCTTCGTGAGATTCGTGATTTCAATGTGAGACTCAACGATATTGGGCACTATGAAGACAGGATCAATAAGGAGCCCGAGAATGCAAAATACAACGCACATCTCGGATTTCTTTACTTCAGGAAGAGGGTGTCCAATGAAGACGCGCGCACCTATCTGGACAATGCCATTAAAAACGATTCTAATTATGCACTTGCCTATTACTGGAGAGGGCATGTTCAAAATAGTGCAGCAAAAATGTGGTCTGACTACTTGGTAGCTTACTACAAGGATCAAAGACTTCGTCCTGCTTTGAAAAAGATATTAAGCGGGTCCATTAACCGGGTGAGCAACGGAAGTTTTGAATTCCCTAAATTACCGGACAATAATTATCTTTTGACCAGTGAGTTGGGTAGGGAGTCAACCGATACTATTAAGGGGCCTAGTTGGGAGAATGAGGATGGAATAAACTTTGACTTAAAGTCTTTTAAATTAGGACAGGGGGAAGCGAAGACCGGAAAGCAATTCATTGAACTTTCTGGCAAATCCAACTCCTGGATCCGCCAAAAGGTTCTAACAGAACCAGATACCGAATATGTGCTATCTTTTGCATTTTCACCAAGGCCAGGAAGGGTGAAGGAAGACAACAGAATGGAAATAAGCTGGAACGGAGTTCCTATTGATACTGTGGAAGCCGATGGGCGTGAACGTGTTAATACGCGGTGGAAAACCTTTTATAAAGTTGTGAAAGCGACCTCAGAGGAGTCTTATCTTAAATTTCGGGATATCGGTGATTCTGCGGGACACAATGTCGGTACAGGACCTTATTTGGACGCCATTTTCCTGGTCAAAAGGCAGGATTACGGAGACACCTATTAATATTTCAGGATTGAAGTTCAGACATAGAAGTGCGCGTTGAGCTTGCGAAGCAGGTTAATAACATCTCGCTGTCTTGTCCTCAAACTATGATTTCGTCTACCAGCCATGAATTCAAGCTCAACTTGAAGCGAATTCCTCCCGATTTTATATCTTCTTATTAAATACCCTGAAAATGGGTATTTAAAGAAACTTCGGTTTTGTTAGCTGTTGGGCAGACTTTTATGCTGAGGGACTTTACCAAACTGCGATTTCTAAAAGTCATCATTAGAATATGTACGGTTCTGAATGCTGCTGCATAATCACTGACAGATTCAATAATTACTCAACCCTCACTCATTGCTCTGTCTACCTCTCCCTGATGTCTGGTGCGTCTAAATTCGGCCTGCGCTACTGCTCTCATCCCACTTCTTCTTTTAATCCTTTGCTGGCTGGCATTTGCTGATCTGGTGTTTTCAGGGGCAGCGGATACAGCCGGATTTTGGTTATTGTCAATTTCCCGATTTGTGCCTACACCTTTCTCACTAAGAGGTCCGGTAGCACCGCCATCCGAATTGGCAGTGGCTTTGTTTTCTATTTTAGTCCTTAATTCTTGAGCTGAGGAATGACAATTAGATTCCGTTTCAATAGAAGCCAATATTTCCAGGGCATTCTCATTATTGTTTTTTGATATTTCCGCCTTCGCCCTTAAAAGATTCTTTTCGCAGGTCTGATTCAGGTAGCCGTCATAGGCCTCGTCTAATTTTCGCTGGATTTTGTCGTAACAGTCTCCTCCAACTTCCTTTGGAACGGGATACAACAGCGCAATAGCTTCATTGTATCTCTTTTGCCGGACCATAGTGCTTCCTTCCTGATAGAGCCGATCACAATTGGCACGGTAATAATTCAAAATTTTGGTTTTAGCGTTGCTTAAAAAGTTCTGAATTTTATCACCTTTCGTCTTGATCCTGGAAATACTCTGATTAATGGCCTCTTTTTTCGAATACCCATCTCCGGTGATTTCCTGCTGATAGACACTATAAACCTTAGCGGTTTTAACTTCCTTAATGATCAGGTTTAATTCCGCATCAATGACATGCACATTTTGTAAGCCTTCCACCACTTTGTGGTCATAGATCTCATATTTGGGATATAGAATGAACTTATTTGTATATCCTTCTCCGGCAATCCCATAATTGCTAACCATTCTAAGTAGTTTTGATTCAATCTTGGAAAGTTGCGCGATGGAAAGCCCTTCAATTTGTAGGGGAACCACCACGGAGATATTCAGATCGTTTTCTGCACTGTCCTGACTTTGGGCTGTAAGGCCCCAAATGCATGTAAGGAAATATATTATGAGTGTATGGGCTTTTGTTTTCATATTGTATTCTATAAAATGGTAATGTATAAGGTTCCCCGGCTATTGTCGAACTTGGCTGGGATATCAATCCGGTCAAAAAAGCGCTCAAGTTGTCGCTCAATTTTCCTGGTGGTCATGTTGGTGCAATTCTTGGGATCTCGCACAGAATAGCGGTAATCTTCAACCATAAGTTTTGTCTCCGTCACAAAGGAGATTAGGTAATAGTTGTTTAGAGCTGTTGCTTCTAACCAATCTTCAATTACATACTTCAGTTTTTCACCTTTAGAAGGCACATCCTGGTTCATATTAATCTCCGCATCTCCTGCAAGGCTAAACTCCATTCTGACCGTTTTTCCGGTCTCACGCATCTCAGCCCATTTTTCATTCATCTTTCTCAGAAACTCATCCAGTAGAAGTTCCTTTTGATCATTCTTCATTTTTAGGGCGGAACCTATCAATAGAATTTTGTCAGATGTTTCAAACCAATTTCCTTCTATGGGGACACTGGCCATGGAATTCCCGTTGTCGGTAACATTGGCTTCAAGCACAAGCGTTGCTCTGTGATCCTTGCCGATTTGACTTATGATAACATCAATTTCCACAACAATATCCGAGGCAATGTTGTTGAAAATTCTATTTTTAAATTCCGATTGAGATTCTTTCGTTACAACCTCTCCTCGCATTCTTGCATTTAGTGTGGTTTCAAAATCCAAAGTGGTATAGGCCCTGTCGTCAAAGGCTTGTTTTACCTTGGAAATAGCCACGCGAACTTCGGGTTGCTCATCCATAATGGTTCGCAGGTCCTCACCCCTGTCTGTTCTGGGTAAAACCATGATGCTCGGCTGAACGGTTTTGATGCTCTGCTGAGAGCAATCGGTTTGTGCCAAGACAGCACAACTGTTGGCGGTAACCATAATGGCCAGCAAATAGGCCATTTTCAGCATTTTGTTATTGCTTTTCATAAACCAAATTTTTTGATTACTGATTTGTCTTCAAGGTCTTTTCGCAATGCCCTTAAATTAATTTGTAGGGTGACTTTTGCCAGTTTCTGCCCACCCTTTACCTTTTCCAGATTTTCACTGGAGCTGAGAATAAAAGATTCCATTCGGCCGGAATAAAACTCCTTGAAGTAAGTCTCATTTGCCTTATAGCCCTGCCGTTCATTTATTCCGATCAGGGGGTCATTAAAAGGCGAACCGGAAATACCCCGGAAGAACAGGTTCTGAAATGCCAGTTTCTTGGCATTGAATATGGCCTGGTCCTGATTATTTCCAAGATCTGTACTTTGTACTGTTAAGGAATTCCTCCCCTGACTGGTCAGATATTTGACCCGCGCTGAGCTTAGGTCAGTATGGCTTCCCGCGCTTTTACAGGAAAGGAGAAGAATGAAAATAACAAGGCCAATAGATTTTCTCATATCACTTCGATTTACAGATTAGTTTTGCTCCGGATTCAAATAGCTCTTTTAATTTTTGGCCGCCTTTGTCTACCTTGGCTGTAGACAATTTTTCACCTTCTACGGCTGTCACTTTAAGATCTGCCACCCATTTCTCTCTAATGGTATCCTCACCATCGATCTGCAGGACAGAAATTTCATAGACCTTGAATTTTTTGTTCTTTTTGGTATCCGTGGAAGAACCTGAGTTAATGAGTACAATCGCCGCTGAACCGCCTTTTTCCTCTTCTATTGAGATGAGTTTAATGGCCCCTCCTCCGGATTCATTTAAGAATTGGCTTAATTTGCCTTCCAGGGACTTTGCCTTTAGGGCACTTTGAAATGCTTCCGGTTTGGTTATCCCTCCTAGATTATCCGAGACTGTACCAATGGAAAATTTTTGGGTATTTAAGGTGGCTCCAGTTTCAGTATCAAGTATGTCCACAGAGAAGCTGAAAACAGCTCTCTGCAAACCAACCTCTGAGTCTTTGTCCTCATCACTGCCCAGGACACTCTCGATAGGTTTTTCAAAGATTGATGGTTTGATCTTTTTATAGGCTACATTGAAGAGCTTGCTGGCAATGATAAACTCAGCCCCTTTAATCCTGCCCTGGGCGACAACATCCGCGTTTATTGAGGTAATCTTTTTTTGTATGTTTTGTTCGTCCATTACAAGGCCAAGAGCTTCTCTGTCCAGGATCTCATAAGTTCCTGTACTCAGAATTACTTCCTTGATCTTCTGACATACCAGTTCTGCTTCAACGGCATTTTCCAGATTAAGCGCCCTGGTCGATTGAATGCCAATGGTGGAGTGTTGTCCGTATGACAGCCCTGTACATATTAACAATAGGATGAGATATTTTTTCATAGTTGTCAAATTCATAGTTAATCAGTTTTGAATTTTATTCTTGCGTCTAATTCATTCCATGTCATAGAAGGCGTCTACATAATCGTATTTAAAGTGTATGACTACTTCTTCTTCCTTGTTAATAAAGCCCTGTTGTCCGTCCATTTTTACAGGAGCAAGACCGTTGAGGAAGACAAACGCATCTTCGTATTTTGGTGCAATGACCTGCTCGCCTTTACGGTTTATATAGCCCCATTTACCATTTATTTTAACAGGGGCCAGGTCTTCGGAAAACCCCCAGGTGTGTTCAAATTGCGGTTCTACGATTACCCTGCCATTTTTGGCTATGAATCCCCATTTTCCATTGTGGTTTACAGCTGCTAATCCCTCAGAAAAAGGCAAGGCATAGTTGTAATGTGGTGGGATGATTATGTTTCCTTCAGGGTCTATAAAACCTTCTAATCCATTGACCCCTACAGGTGCCAGTTTTTCTGAAAACAAATAAGCGCTGGAATACTCAAAAGGGATAACCACATTTCCGGATTTATCGATAAATCCCCATTTGTTGTTTTTCTTTACTGGTGCCAGCCCTTCGGAGAATGGAATGGCCTCTTCATAATCGGATTCGATAATAAATGATCCATGTCGGTTAATAAACCCCCATTTTCCATTTAGCTTAACGGCCGCCAGGCTGTCCGAAAACGGATGGGCGTTTTCATAGAACATGGGGATCCTGATCTCATTGTTCTTATCGATAAATCCCCATTTATCATTCTTTTTGACCAGTGCCAGGCCTTCGGACATTTTCCAGGCCATATCGTAGGTGAAAGGAATAATCTCTTCTCCTTCCTTGTTGATAAATCCCCATTTTTTACCGTGTCTTGCAAGGGCCAGGGCATCCACAGACTGGGATATGGAGAAATAGAAATAAGCGGCTGTCAATAGTATTAGGATGCTCCCCAATACAAGAACCGGTAGTTTACTCTTCTTTCTTCTCTTCTTGTTAGGTATTTGAGGGTTTGATTTACGCATCTCTGAACAGTATTGTAAGTTCCTTACCAATTCCTTTATCCGAAGGGCCCGGAGCCCATAAATGTTCTACTACCATTGAAATAAGTCCGTTTGGGTTACAAATACTTTGCGAATGGGGATCTCAAAATCATAACCTGAAATATTCAATATTGCACTGCCTTCTCCAATCAACTCAAGTGGTGCCGCATTCAGGAAAATTCCTCCCAGGTTTTTCAGGACATTCAGGTTGTACAACTCGGTATTCAGGGGGAGTTCAACAGTCTCTTTGGTCTTTAGTTTAATGGGGGTGTCCAGGCTGCTTTGTGCAATTGGCCGCTGACCTTCCTTTAGCCTGAAAATCATATTGAATCTTTGCAATCTAAGGTCAAAGGGTTGCTTGTTTCTGAAACCAATCTTAAACTGAACGTCGGATCTGTTCAGGCCATAGGATTTGAATGAGGTCAAATTTTGGATCTCTATTTTTTCGGTAAAAAGATCATCGTTAAACACCGTATTGGTAATAAAATCTTTCATATCATAAGGCAGGCTGACCGAGAAACTTTTCCTGACCTTCTTCAATGGATGTTCGGCAAGAGCTTCACCTTCAAGCAGCAGATGGACGGTGTCAGCAGACAACATCTGATGGTGTTTTTTATGGAGATTATTCAACTGTAGAGAGCAATTGAAGGAGAGTGGGACGGTATCCCTGGGATAGATCATTTTTTCTTCTTTCAGCGTACCGCTACCCAATTTTTCGCCCTCATAAGAAATATCGAACAAGATCTCCTTCAGGAGGTATTTAAAACCATTCGGGTTGTACATCCGCGTGTCTACAGAAAACCTGATGAGGGAGTCCAAGGTGTTAATTTTCAGATGAACCTTGTCCGCTAAAACAGGCTGCTGTACCCGGCAGGAACAGCATAGGCTAATGAGCAAAATCGGTATTAAGGCCCTTGTGCTCATAGACTGTCTTTCTTGTTGAGTGATATGAAGATGAGCAGGTACATGATTACACTTAGTAGACCCACAGCGATAAGATTGGCATATTGGTTATTGAATACATCCCCGATCAGCACCCCTTTATCAATAAGATCGGCGTCGTAAAGTCCTAACTGTTCCAGAGCCCCGGAAGTTTCACATTTGCAATCGTTTTTGTAGTAACCATCCGGATTGAATTCGGGGATAATAACACTCTCCGGTTCCATATCGCGGTCCTGAAAATAGCCGTCTTGCATTCGGGCAAAGCCCTCGGTTCCCCATCTGCCCAGGGTGAAAAAACTCAAGATCTCTACTATCCTGCTGTCCAGTTTGGTCATCACTCCGGCCAGCATGATCTGTGGCATCAGGGTGATAGGGACAACCGTCATAACTTTCTCGGTATTGCTGAAGTAAGAGGACAGGAAAAGGCCGATCAGGCTGGCCGAAAAAGAGATAAAAAAAAGGAATGCTACGCTAAATGCAAAAGGTCTGAGATAGGTATCCGGAAATTCGGAAACGGCCCTGAAACTGAAATTAAAATATATAATCGTGGTGAAAATCAGCACCTGTAGCAGCGCGATTAATGCGAGTACTATCAACTTGGAAAGGATATAGGTGTTGATGTTGAGGTTATACATCCGCTCTCGTTTATAAATGGGCAGTTCCCCAACGATTTCTTTTGCGGAATTACTGACCCCAAACCAAATCGCTGAGATGACGGTCAGGAAGAGTACGCCGATTCTGAACTCACTGAATACCAAACTCACCAATCCGCCAACTATCAGGGGTTGCAGCAAGAGCAGAAACAAATTGCCAGAATCATTGGTCTTAATATTCAGATATCTTTTTGCCAGCCAGTAGAGCTGACGAAGACTGGAATCTGCTTTGCTTCGGCTAATTTTTGGATTGGAGTCTGTTGAGGGCAGGGTATCTGAAGGGGCCTGATAAAGTTTTTTAACCGCCTTCAAATCACTCATTTCGCTATACACTTCAATAATGCTACTTACATTAAAGTGTTTGAGGATGTCCGCCGGTGGACCTTTGAATACCAGATGTCCCTTAACACCCAGAAACACTACCTCGTCTACGTAGTTTAGGTCTTCCGGCTTATGGGTGACCATGATGATGGTTGTGCCTTCCTTTGCCAGCTCTTTAAGGCTATTCAGGAAACTGTCTATGGTTTCCGGGTCAAGAGGGGAGGTAGGTTCATCCAAAAACAGTATGGAGGGTTCGGTCAACAGTTCTACAGCGATAGAGATCCTTTTTCTTTGTCCTCCGGAGAGCTCCTTAACCTTTTTTGCTTTAATATCCTTTTGGTCGGGGGTGTCACCCTGATCGTGCTGATCTAATTTCAGACTTTTTAAAACCTTATCTATACGCCTGTCGATCTCCTGGTTTGAAGTGCCATCCGGAAGGCGGAGTTTGGCGGAGTAAAAGAGTGTTTTATAGACGCTGAGCTCCCGGTGTATGATATCATCCTGAGGGACGTACCCAATGTTCTTTTTTACCAGATCGTAATGGTCCAAAAGCGAAAGGCCGTGTATATAGACTTCCCCATAAGTCGCAGGGTTATCCCCATTCAAACATTTCAGTAAAGTAGATTTCCCACATCCCGATGGACCCATAAGCGCAACGAAGCTCTTGCTTTTAATGTCCATGGACATGGGCTGCAAGCCAATTTTATTTTTGGAGTATCTTTTAGTGATCCCTACTGCCTTGATGGATAGCCCCTTTTCTTCCATAATGCTACTTTTTAGACAGGTAATTCTCCAAACAAGCCCGTCTGTTTTTCGAAAAAGGATGTGTAGATTTTAGCTTGTCGATGATCTTGGTATTCTCGTATTTCTCCATCCGAATAAAAAAATCCGAAAACCTTTGCGGGTCGTAACCGCAGCTCTTCGCGATTTCAAAACCGTATTTGTCGGCTTCGTATTCATCCATCTGATCAAAAGGGGCCCTGACAACATTGTTGACATCAGTAGCCATCTTGGTAAAGCTTTCCATATCAGCGAAACTCAGGAAGCGGGAGACCATTGATATTTTCAGGATTTTCCTTTCCATATGTCTATTTAGCTGGTGGCCTATCTCGTGCCCAAGAATAAAGGCCAATTCATCATAAGACCGTATAAAATCCAGAAGACCGGTTGACACATATACATAGCCACCTATTGTTGTAAAAGCGGTTATTTCTTTGGATTCAATGAGGTGAAGGCTAAATGTGGTCTTGCTGCCTTGGGTGCGGCTGAGCAGTTTTTTGAAGATCTCGTTCAATTTTGCCAGGTCTTTGTGCTTTTTTAGGAACTTATTGTTTTTTTGAAGCTGTACGTAGTTCTGTTTTCCAATTTCAGCCTTTTGCTTTTCGGTGAGCACAAGTAGTCTGTCCAGGGTGTTGTTTTCTGCCTGTTTTACGACATATGCGGGGCCGTCAAACGCATGGCCGCAATCCGTAATCTCCCTGGTAGATTCAACCTGGGATTTGTACTTCCTGATGAGGTCTTCATTGGAGGCAGTTTGCCCAATGGCATTTGCAGAACCTGATAACAAAAAGACCAGAGCTAAAAAGCGTTTCATAAAAACCTGTGGTTTGATAGCTTGTTTGAAAATTTCTTTTGATAATGGAAAAACGAGACTGGTTTTCCGCCTGTCTCCCAGCTAAGCAAACCTAAGTTTGGTAAGCTTCATTTCCTTACGGGATCCCGTAATTGACCTTATTAATAACCGTTTTTTGGTCAAGGGGTCTATAAAAAACGCTTAAGGGCATGAGAGCGGTGTAAAAGCGGTAAAAGTTGTAAGATTTTTCTATTAAATAAGCCCTAAATCCTTCGCGCTTGCTACAAGGTGTATGGCGTTCTTGGCCTTGAATTCCAGTTTTAACCTGTTAAGCCTTTTTTCTATAGAACTTACACTGGATGGAGAAATGCCTTTTTGTTTGAAGTTTACGGCAATTTGTTCCTGTGTCAATCCCGAGGAAAGGTGAGAAAGAAGTATCAAATCATAATCCTCTATTTCGAATACTTCCCTTTGCGACATGAAACCTGAAAGTTCCGGGGAAACATAGGTATTTCCCTTCTCGATTTCGGATATGCCTTCGACAAGATTTCGCAATCCGTGACGTCCTTTTACCACATAACCGTCTATCTTTTTGTCTTCAAACAGCTGTTTTATTTTTATGGATCTGTCCTCGACGGAATACACTATGGTTTTTAGTTCAGGTTGCCTTTCCTTGAGCAATTGGATGAGTTCTGCTCCGGATTTTATTTTACTTTCTCTATGATCTTCCTTAAAGGAGAGGTCTGTGATCAAGAGATCAAACAGGTCGTTGTCTTTTTCGGACCTTAGGAATTTCAGATAGGCATCATCGCAGTAAAGGGACTGGGTTACATTTTCAATCCTGGCTTGCTGTTTCAGCATTTGGGCAATACCGAAACCTATGCTGTCTAAATCCTCCACAACCAGAACCTTTTTTAGCATGAGCAAAGATTATTTCGGGAACAGTATGCTTACCTTCAGCCCCTTGTTAAATTCAGGGGCTAAAATAAGTGTTCCATCAATGTTCCGAATACGGTTTTCCGTATTCCGCAAACCATTTCCCTTTTTTTGTTCAGGCTTCATTCCTATGCCGTTGTCAACATATTGAATGTGAATTTGATTGTGCCGCCTTTGAAAACTTAAGGAAACCAGGGAGGCTTCACTGTGTTTCTTCATATTGACCATTAGCTCGTGGATGGCCCTGTAAACGGCAATTTTTTTGTAGTCCGCGGTATTTTTCCAAACAGACTCTTCCAGTCCCATGACTGCAATATTGGTGGTAGGGCTCTGGTATTGAGCTAGAAGCTTTTTTAGGCTGAGATGGAAATTCCGCGTGTCTACGTCTCCGGTTTCATAGGAAATGTCACGTGTCTTCTGATAAATGTGTTCCAGGGTGTCTAACACCTCAGGGCTTTCCGAACCGCTGTTGTGCTGCAGATTGGTCATCACCCCGTAGATATCATTAGCCAGCTCATCATGGACTTTTTTGGAAATCCGTTTTTCGGTGGTATAGATTTCCTGCATTTTTTCCTTTTTATGACGCTGAAGCATGAAATAGATATACAGTCCGCTAAGAGCTAATAGAATACTACCCAATGAAAGATAGATGACTTTCTGGGTCTGTTGCTCAGCCAATTCTGCATTTTTTGTGGCCTCGGTCGCCTGAAGTTTTAAAATGGCTTCCTGCTTAATCCGATCATCGTATTTCATCTTGGCGAATTGCGTTTTTACCTGCAAGTCTACGCTGTGCATACTGTCTTGTAGTGAGATATAGCGGAGCTTGTGATCGTCATTTCGAGTTTCTAGTCGCATGAGGTATTTTAAAGCGTCGATCTCTGCCCTGGGCACTGCCAGACGTCTGGAGATCTGTATCAGGGTATCCAGATAGCCTCTGGCCTGGACGGGTCTTTTATTGAGATAAGCTTCTGCCAGATGGGTGTAACTCGCCATTTGCCCGCGGAGATCATCTACTTCCTTTCTGATTTGAAGGGCTCTGTGAAGACCATTCGTAGCCTCGGGATTGCCCAATGCCCAGTTGGTGTAACTTAAGTTATCCAGGACTCGCGCATAATGTACAGACCTCTTAGCTGGTATACTGTCCAGCAATTTTAGGAGGATAGACCGGGCTGTTTCGTACTCCTTTTGTTCCATATAGATGGTAGCCAGGTTGTTCTGATAGATCTGCCGGTCGTTGGGACTCGCGGTAGTCTTAATAGCTAGGGTGTAGTAATTTATGGCATCCGTATGGTTAAGGAGTTTTCCGTGATTAGTTGCTAGTTCGTTGTAAACCGAAGCGATGAATTTCTTGTCCAGGCTCTCGTCCAGGTAACCCAATGCCTCGGTAAGCGTTTCTTTAGCGCCGAAATGGTCGTTCCGGTTTTTTTGAATTATACTCATGCTGAGTAGTCTTCTCCCGATGCGCGCGCTATCTTCTATTTTAATGAATTGGTTCTTTGCCTGGTTGTGATAATAAAAAGCGCTATCCGTGTCATGAGTTACGCGGCCGTGGTAATAAGCCATCAGGTGCTGGTACTTGCCCAGGCTTAGAAAGTTGCTACTGTTTTGGGAGTGAGTAGTGAGTATTTTTCCGGTGATGTACAGGCTGTCATACTCTTTAAGGGCGTAGTGCAGGCTGCATTTAGAATACAATAGCTGTCCGTGAATTGAGTCCTTTCCCTGGCTTTTTGCAAGAGCAGTATTAATGTGTTCCTTCCTTTGATGCAGCGGCAGGCTGTCATTGATGGCTGATTGATAGGCGGCCATAACATCCTTGGGGATATTTGATTTAGCTGCTTTTGCTGTTTGGGTTGGGCTCGAACAAGAACAGCAGTAAAGAAGGACTATAAGGGGGATCAGGCGATACACAAGCACACTTTTTGTAAATGTATCAAAAAAAACAAATCGCAGCTCAGGCTGCGATTTGTGGATCTTTTGGCTATTGTTCTGGCTTGTCTTCTACGGAGCCATCATTGCCTTCTGTACCTTGTTCGTACAAGTTGCGATCTTCGGCAAAACTGTCGTTTGTGCAAGAAGTTAAAGACAATCCCATAATCAATACTACGGCCAGAACTTTGAATACATTTCTCATTTTTTAAAGATTTTTCGTTAATAATTCCGTTAAAAAATGAGCGCGCTCTCTGCAATCCTTTTGAGGTACCGGTACTAAAGAATTACACTGCAAGGTGCTGAGACAGGGCCGGATTTAGGTGTCATGACCGGTCATGACGGGTCATGACCGATAGGATTCAAAGAAATGGTATAGGGTTTTTGGTTATTTTTGAGCCATGGCCAACAGCACACTTTCAGAAGAGTATCTTCCCGCCTTTATGTATTTAGTGGATCTGATCGTGGCAGAGGAAGCTCAGGTGGATTATGACACTATTGCGGTGGAAGGTGTTGAAGAGCGTCAGGATATTGATGCCCGTACCATTAAACGCGCTTTTGAACTTAGGGAAGCTCTCAGGAAAGAAGCCTTGACCGGAAAGGTATACCGCCCCTCCTTTAAAACGTTGAACGCCCTCACCTTCTATTATTTTGAAGGAAAAGAAAAGTTGTTTGCGGAATTTGCCCGGAAGCATAGTAAAAACATCGAAGAACACTTTTATAGGCATCGACCTTCAGATGCCGTAGTTTCAACCTTGTTTGAAAGTTCTCAGAACAAAATACAACGCTTAAAGACCCAGAAGACAGAACTGGAAAAGCTCCTGCAGGAGCTGGATGGAAAGTCTTTGGGGGAGTTTTTGGGAGAGTTGGTGGATGATCGTCTTGCGAGCTTCTACAAAAGGTCTGAAGCGGAAGGCCTGAAGACGGAATTGGAGAGTTATATTGATCAGCAAATCAAGAGGGTGATACAAAAAGAAAAAAGGGCTTCGATACTGTTTCGTTTCTTTGGTTCTTTCGGGCTACTGCTGGTAGGGGTAGATCAGATCCAGGATATGAAGCGCAGAATTCTGGAGGACTTCACTGAAGAACAGGAGGCATTGCTGGACGACGATGATGAATTGTTGGATATGATTTGATTAATCCGGCCTCAATCATCCCGATAACCATCATCCAATAACGGTCCAACCTTTATTGGACTTTCCCAGAGGACCTTGCCTTCTTTGAGGATATAGGCACTAGTGGGAACAACATCCAGCACATACAGTTTTGAATTTCTTAGGGTCGTAACACTGATATCCTTAAAAGTGTAGCGGACCACCAGATCAAAATAATAGTCGCTGCTGTATTGGCCTTTGGGAGGTTTTGGAATTTCATTGTCCCCGAGGGTAATATAATAGCGATCCGTATTTTCGGGTAATTTCAGAAAGGATCGAAGATTCCGGTTGTTTAGATGCAGGTAAAACTCCTGTGCCTCAAATGGCATGTCTTTGCTCTTAAAATAGGCAAGTGCTTTATAAGTCCCTTTGAATTTTTTGAACAAGAAGCGTTGGTTCTTCCCGGGAAGGGAGGTCCCTGCGCTTTGAAGCCTTCCCAGTTTATAGCTGTTGATGCGATAGGGTACATCCAGATGTTTTACTCGCAGCCTTGCCGCTCTTGCCAATGTCCATTTTTTGTACAACTCAACATGTTGCGGAGGCAGAAACCCACAGGCAGTTCCTTCCGGATAGAAGCTATTCCAGCTGTTTTTTCCGGATTGCGCGGACTTATCTACAGCGCACCTGCTCAAGGCCAGGCTTTTCCAATCATAAGGTTTCAGCTCTTCTGGTCTCAACACCCCCTGGGCCAGCATGAGGACGTTTTGGGAATCCGCATCCCAATGCAATGGACCTTTATAGCGTGTATCTGAGACCTGTTTTTCAAGGGTACTTAAAATTGCCTTAAGCTCTTCGCCGGAACCTTCAACGGCTTGCATTTGCTTGATGCTTGCATCTATAAAATCAATATGATTTCTCAGTTTACTTAGCAATTTGTTGCCTCTCTGGGCGTGGTCCCAAAATTTGGCTTCAAAACGGTACGTAGCGTTGATATAATTCGGCCCTTCGCGGGAATACCTTCTGAGTACCCCTATAGGTTTGAGGGCATCCGCGTCCCTGAATTTCAAGCTCCCTGGAATACTTAATGGTAGCCGTGAAAGTTTGGATTGCTCGGCGCTGAAATCCGGATATTTATAATCATAACGTGCGGATTCCCTGGTCTCACCAAAGATCTCCAGCCGAATGGGGTACTGAAAGGGAGCACTTCTGCGCAATTCCCTTTTTTGCTCCTTTGAAAACCCCACCGAGTTGGCAACAGCACCAGTAACATCCGTATTTTGGATGATGGCATTGGTGAAATCCGCCTTATCCAGTACACTGCCGTATAAAATGGCATCTGTAAGATCGGCACCGGCAAAGTTGGCGCCACTAAGGTTGCAAAACGCGAGGCAAGCCCCTTTTAAGTTGGCTTTAGAAAAATCTGTATTGCTTAGATCTGATAGAAAGAAGGAACTTCTGTAAAGATCGGCTTCCGCAAAAGTGGCCTCCTTGCCTTGAAGATATTGGAACCTGGTTTCGCGGGCAACTACTTTATTAAAGGAGGCTTTTTCTGCCATGGCAAAGTTCAGTATTGCCTGGTCAAGTGTGGTACCGGTAAAATGGGTGCCTCTGAGGTCCGAGACCTCAAAGGTGGCCGACTTGAAGTTGGTGGCAAGTAACTGGGCTCCGGCAAGAGATATTCCATCAAAATTGGCGTTCTGATAGCTATAGCCGTTCCTGATAAGGCCTTCAAGCGCCTCATTTTGCCCACGAATGCTGCCATCACGGCTTGCCATGGCCCTATCCAGAATTTCAGTGGCTGCCAGCACATCAAAATTTCCTTTTGAGGCCTTTTCAGTCTTACAATTGGGTACTAAAACCACTTTTTCATCGCCGCTATCAGACACTTCAAGGATCTGATTTTTATAACAGGTTTTGCTGAAAGATGCCTGTAAACTGGAGACGCCATAGGCGCTAAAATCATAGCTGACCTTCCCGAATTCATTGGTGGTTTTGGTGCGTCCTTTGATGTCTACCTTTACGCCTTCCAGGAATTCCCCGGTTTCTCCATCGACCACGGTGATCCATAGAAGATTGTCCAGTACCCGTTTCATGACCAAATTATTGATCGCCCCGGAACCGAATACCACAATATTCGTTGTGGGACCAACTGTGCGGTAGCCATCCATTTCTAAAACAAAGGAATAGCTCGGTTCTCCGACGACAAAACCGCCCTTTTTGGAAAACTTAAATTTTCCTTCGCCATCTGTAAACTGAATTTCTCCTGTCGCAACCAGCTGCACGGAGACACCTTCAATACCCCTGTTGTTTACGTCAACCACTTTGCCCACGAGCTGATCCCGACGTTCCTGGCCCATGCCATTGGCTGTAAAAAATAGGAAACACAGGAAGAAAGCTTTGAGTGTTTGCATAGGGCTGTTAATAGGTGTTGAATTGCAGGTTTGAAAATCGCATAGACCGGTGATAGAGTAGGGTGTCTGCAACGAACACATAGAAATCGTACTCCCGGTTTGAGTCGAGAAGGGATTGAGGTATGAGGGCCCTTGTCTTCCCATCCGGCCCTGAAACGGTTGAAGTACATTCATTGCATTGCTTGATGGTAAAATAGGCGCCAGCCAGCGGTTTTCCCTTGAATTGCAGGATTTCCACAATTTCGTTTGCCGCCGGGGTCGCGGAGGTTATATCCGCTTTTTCTTTGACGAAATTATCCGGCTGTGTATCTGGCTGCTCGTCTGCCGGCTTCTCTTCGGGCATTACGGCTTTCTCATGTTGCCCCTCAATTGGGGTAGGGGTGCTAAGGGTATCCTGACTTGCTTTTAAGAGTTCTTCGGGATTGGTTGCTCCAAAGTTTTTGGTCAGATATGGAATGAGTTTAAAAATGACCAGCGCAATGATCAATACCTTGGCCAGGGTAGAGAGCCAAAATCTAATTTTCCGTTCTGTTCTGATATTCATTCCGGTACTGTGCTAGGAAAAGCTTTCTGTAAATCTAGGGGCTTCTTTTGAGGATTACAAACGGGCTTTACAAACTTTTAGGCAAGCCGTGTTTATGGTGTTTTACAATGAGGAAAACCGTAAGGAAAACAGGGTGTAAGTATTTAGTTTCGGATCCTAACAGAGATAAAATAATAACGGCTATGAAATTATTTAAAAAAGAGATACTAAAGTATATGATACTTCCTTTGTTTTTGCTTGCGCTTGGTTGCAATAGCGAAGATGAAGGGGAATCTGAAGCAGAACAGGCTGAAGTTTCGCAATTGAACTCCAATTTAGGAGTTTGGGAAGGCAGCGGCATGCAACCTGGCATTTCCTGGACGATTAAGATCACCCTGGCAGAAAATGAGCAGTTAATTGAATATCCCTCGCTGGATTGTGGTGGCTTTCTCACCCTGCTGGAAGAGGGTGATGGGGTTTTGCTATTCCGGGAGACCATCACTTTCAACACGGTATGTGCTGACCAGGGTTTTGTGGAATTGATAGAAACTTCGGCCACGACTATGGATTACAACTACTATTGGCCAAACGCGTCGAACGAACAGGGAGAGCTGGGTGCTACGGGTAGTGTTACTAAGGTGGATTGAGGTTTTGTTCCCCGGTGAAAGGCTCTAATAACTGTTTAAAATCATCAATCCTGAGATACTATGAGATTTCAGATATTATAGAAAAACCATAGAATTTCCATGGGAAAAATACAATGTAAACTAAAGAAAAACCTTTGATTTTCTATGGTTTTTCTATAATGAAAGTTGAAAGTAAATCATTACATTGTGATCAATCAACTACCCCCAAAATTTACTTCATTAGGAAACTGCCTTCTTCCTGCAAAGGTACCTCCCCGATATTAATTGTTTTCAATAACCAAATCATTTTTTGATATGAGACAAAGGTCTGTTTGGATTTTTGCCTGGAGACATCAGGTTTTTTAGGGGGGATAACCTAGCTAATTCCTAATAAGCACTTAGTAAGTTATAAATGGCTTTCAAAACCAAGATGGCATTTTTTTGAGGGCGTCAGGAGGGTACCGGAGGAGCTATAATCTACCTTTCGAAACTTGAACTAATAAGTGATTTACAGACCTTTGAGAATTTATTCTCACGGAATGGGTTACTCCTTCCAAATTCAGTTCAAAACTGTGGAGAACACCAGTTTTTCTAAGGATTTTGTACAATGTCTTTTATTATTTTTCGGTCTCCCCTCCCCAAGAACTATACAATTAATTTTTATGGCTGAGCTGAGCCCTATCTGCTTGTGGCGCTATTCTTTACTAACCCTTAAAACTCATTTGAAATGAGCAGACTGTATTATGAGAAAGTCACGATTCCAACAAGAAATCCAATCGTCGCGGCAGATAGCGACGAGCCTGAAGTAAGTAACAACCAAGATATAAAAGGTTACTTGGAAAAGGTTTCAAGTTTGATACCTGCTGAAGTAATTGCGGGATATTTAACAATGTTTGGTTTTGTACCATTGATTGATGAAACTACACAAGGAATTCTCTCCAAAAATGAAACTACGGTTGCTTGGATTGTATTCTTTTTCTGTTTTTTACTTACTCCAATATATCTCAACTACCAAGCAGAAAAGGGGAAACCAAAACAAATACACTTGATTATTTCTAGTGTTGCCTTCGTAATATGGTCTTATGTTACTACTGGGGCATCATTGATTCCTGATTACTACAACGCCGCATTAGGCTCTATTTTTCTAGTCGCCTTTAGCCTGATTAGTGGATTCGTTAAACTCAACAAATAATAGATCCCATAATACTGCTTAAAAAATCTATGAAGTCTTCAATAACATCAAAAAAGTGTCAAGCGAAAATTAGGATGTATTCAAATGCAGGGCCAAATGTTAATAGAAATCGGGCTGAATTGAGTAGTTCTTTAGGTATCCGGAAATCAATGAAATTAGATTCATCACCAATTTTTACGCAAAAAAAGTTTGAAAGCGAAAAAATGGAAATTACAGGTGGTCAACTAAAATCTAAAGGAGCTAGCAAAAAAGAAATTTATAACTCATGGTCAGATGTAAAACTAAATGTATTCATTGAATACAATCCTTTGGTTGTTGATAAAATAAGGAAAGAAAAGTGGGAATTAAATCGAAAAGGAAATATTGTAATTGCTAACATAAGTCTTCGAGACTTAGATCTTTTACTAGAAAAGGATGAAGAGATCAACAACATTTTTAATGTTGAATTAGGACAAACATTAAAGATACCTAAACCAAGAAAACGAAAACCAACAAAAAAAAATTTAAAAGTTTCCCCTCCTTTTTTGGTTGATGACCAGAGTAGCTCTTCCAATGTATTAATTGGAATTATTGATGTAGAAGGATTTGATTTTGCACATCCGGACTTTTTGGATAAAAATGGTAGTACCAGATTTATATCCATTTGGGACCAAGGAGGAACTCATAGAGATTCTCCAAGAGGAGGAAACTTTGGATATGGATCGGAGCTTACAAATGAACTAATGAATTCCGCAATCGAAAGTTCAAATGAATATAAAGTTCCAGCTTATGAATTGGAGCCTCAATCTACGATGATCCCAGGATCTCATGGTACTCATGTGGCTAGTATAGCAGGAGGTAATTCGGGAGTTTGTCCTAATTCCTTGCTTGCGGGTGTTTTAATACATCTAACCGATAGAGATTTTGATCGAAGGAAATCATTTTATGATTCAACGAGATTAGCAAATGCAGTTGATTATCTGCTGAGCCTCGGTGATGAAATGGGATTGCCGGTGTCAATAAATATTAGCCTAGGTACTAATGGTCATGCCCACGATGGATCGGCTCCGGTTTGCAGATGGATTGATTCTGAACTAAAAATCCCTGGGCGAAGTGTTTGCGTAGCTGCAGGGAATGCAGGTCAAGAAAATCCAGAATACGAAGAAGATTTAGGTCACTACATGGGAAGAATTCATACGTCTGGAAGAATACCGGCGAATGGATTGGAGAAAGACATCGAATGGATTGTTAAGGGAGATGGCATAGTAGATATTTCAGAAAATGAACTGGAAATATGGTATAGTTCACAAGATCGATTTGCCATTTCGCTTAAACCACCAGGTCAAGAATGGATTGGACCAATTGAACCGGGAGAATATATAGAAAATTTTCAATTAAAAGACTTAAGTTTTGTTAGTATATATAATGAACTTTATCATACGTCAAATGGCAGCAATTACATTGCTGTTTACCTTACGCCTGACTTAGAAGACAGAAATAATATAAAAGGGGTGCCTAACGGAATGTGGAAGGTACGCTTATATGGGAGGCAAATTCGAGATGGTAGTTTTCATGGGTGGATAGAAAGAGATGACGTTTTTCAATATGAAGAATCGAATTTCTTCGGTGGCACAAAATGGTTTTTCCCTTCATACTTTACAGATACTTCCAATGTGAATGATTATTCTATAAGTTCGCTGGCTTGTGCCAACGAAGTGGTAGGTGTAGCAAATTTGAATCTAATTAATAATGCAATTAATTCTTCCAGTAGTCCTGGACCAACCAGAGATGAAAGATTTAAACCGGAGGTTGCTGCTCCTGGAACAAACATTCAAGCAGCAAATGGATTTGATTACGATGATTTGTGGATTGAAATGACTGGGACTAGCATGGCCAGTCCGTTTGTATGTGGAGTAATAGGCCTAATGTTTAAGGAAGAAAGAAACTTAACAGCTTCCCAAATAATCGGCATTCTTAAATGTACAGCTAGGCCTTTACCAGGAATGAGTTATGATTGGGATACCGATTCCGGTTATGGTGTAATAGATGTAGAGGCTTGCATTGAGCATGCAAAAAAAATTAATAAGAATACTGATATTACTAAAAGATGGTAGTTAGAGTTTTTCAATCTGACAAAGGCGATTGTATGCTTTATCAAGGGAAAGATGATAAGATGATTCTGATTGATGGGGGAATGGCTAAGTCATATAATAAGTACGTTTCCAAATTTCTTGAAGGTAAGACGCTTGACCTGTTATGTGTATCACATATTGACCAGGATCACATACAAGGAATCCTTGAGATGATGAAGCATATTTTGAAATGGCGTGTTTACGATTACCAAAGGACACAGAACAATCGAAGGTTTAAGAAACCCAACCTTCCCAAACCTCCTAATGTTTTATCAGTTTGGCATAATGCATTTAATGATAGTGTTCTAGAGAATGATGGTAGAATCGAAGATATGTTAGCCGCAGCTTCAGCTATTCATTCGTTGTCTGATATGTCAAATTCTAATTTATTTCAAAGCAAAAGAGAAGCGATACTTCTTTCCAATAGGTTAAAACCATCTCAGCTACATATACCATTGAACAAAGAGTTCAATGGTAAGTTAGTTTATTATAATAGAAGTTCAGCAAAACAGGCAATAGGTGGAAGCAATATTACTATAATAGGTCCTTTTAAAGAAGATTTGGATAAGTTAAGAAATGAGTGGAACAAATGGCTAAGAGAAAGCCGAAGCGCTATTGCTCGGCTTAGGAGGAAGGCAGAGGAGGATTCTGATTTATTAGGAAATGCAGATACAATTGAAGTAGTAAGTTTAAGTGAGCTAGGTATAAGAAGTAAGGTTTCGACTCCCAATCTAGCCTCAATAATGTTTTTAATAGAAGAAGATGGGAAAACTGCTTTATTTACAGGGGATGGTCACGCAAAAGACATTTTGAAAGGTTTGAAAGCGAATGGGAAACTTGATAAAAATGGACTCCTACATCTGAATTTACTAAAAGTTCAGCATCACGGTTCTGAACATAATATAGATTTGTCTTTTTGCAAATCAATTACTGCTGACAATTATGTTTTTTGTGGCAATGGATCACATGAAAATCCAGACTTAGAGGTCGTGAAGATTATTATTGATTCGAGAATAGGAATTGCCAAAAATAGGAGCGCCAATGAAGAGGTAAGTAATGAATTTAAGCTTTGGTTTAATAGTAGTGAAAATAATACTTATGGTCACGAATCTAAGCATATGAAGAAGCTAAAAGACTATGTTGAAAAAAGGGCCAAATCAAGTAATGGGAAGATGAGTTTTTTCTTTATACCGAAAGGTAGAAGTTCTTTTCAAATTAAAATATAACATGGAAAAAATGAAGAAGTATTTAAACCTTATATCGAGTTATGCCAAAAAAGATTTCTAGGGAAACCCTTATTACAGATAAAAGGCACAGTTCTTTAGAAACCGAATAGTCACCTTTTTGGAATATAGGCAGTCCAAGTCGTCTATAGACGTAAATTCAGCTTTCGATGGGATAGCTAGCCAAAATCTATTGACGGGATAGCTAAAAATTCTGAATATCTAAGTTTTTTGAATTGAGAAATTGGAACTGTCCAGGTTAATCAGAAAGCTGATATAGATTATGATTTCTCCCATGAGTCTGATAAGAATAATGTAAAACTTGAAATAAAAAGCAGATTATTCTTAGGAGGTTGTTATTTCCAGGATTCAGAAGAAAAAATTGAAAACCCATTCTCAAAAGCAAAACACGTAAAATAATTATATCATTTAAACTAGCAGGTATTATGAGGGACATCATACTCTTTCTTCTAATTGTTCTTTTTGACTTTTCAATTTATTCGCAGGAGGTTGGTAATAGAAAACCAACAGAAGAAGGTTTAAATGACCAGGAGATAGAATTATTACTTAATAGGGAGTTCACCTCACTTTTTTCTGACTTACCCAATAATTCAATTGGTAATTATGCAACTGTTAATCTTGAGGCGACTAGTGCAACCTTTGTAAAAAGCTTTATCGGAAAGCAAAATGCATTGACCTTTAGGGTTAATGGCAAGGCTACCGATGGTACATTAAACTTAGCAGAAAACGGAAAGTTAAACTATGATGTATCTCTGGGTGCTCAATACCATTTTATTGATGCTTCTAAAATAAAAGCTCTAGTATATGATGTTTCTAGCTGGAAGATTTATCGGGCGAAGAAAAAAAAGATTATTGAAGACGCTAGGGCACTGAAACGAAAAATACGAACAGGAGAAAATGTTAAGCCTTTAAAAGAGCAGAAAAAGAAGATTGAAAAGCAGATTTCAACAATTGATCAATCAATAAAATACTATGAGAAGTATAAAGAAAACATTCAAACAAGTGGACTTAAATATGAATTTGATTTAACGGAGACAAAATTAAAAAGAATAAATAAAATACTCCTGGAGTTTGAAAATGACAATAGTACTTATCAGAAAAATAAAAAAGAGGAGTTGGCAAAAATTAAAAATTGCAATACGGAAGATTGTGAAAAGCGAAGACTTTCATTAGTTCATGATAAAGAGATTAATGATTCACGAATTGAGAAACCGAAATTGACTAGTAAAAGAGAAGAGCTGAAAAAAAGGTTGGAATCATTAAAAAGATTGGATTGGTTAGAAAAGGAAAATGAATTATTGGAAGCATTAAAAGCATCCCTGAAAGAGCTTCAGGAACGTATTGATTCTCTTGAATTGGAAGTTAATAAAGCTTGGGAAGAGAGTTTTGTAAATGATGATAGAGTAAAAAAACTAAAAGCACTTTATAAAGAAGGTATAAGGTCCTTTGGGTCTAGGTTTAGCTGGTTTTCAATAGGAGCAAATATTAGTAGGGAAACGTTTAATCTTATTAATATCGATGAGGAGTTTTCAAATCAACTTATAGAAGAAAACTACACAGGGTATGATATAACCCTTCAATATTTTTGGCATAATCGCAATTACAATAAAAAGTGGGACTCGTATTTGATAAGTGCAGGAGTTACTTTGCGATATGACAATAACTTGTCCTCGTTATCCCTGGTCAACTTTGAAAACGAAGAAGTGATAGGAGAGGGTACGGATAGCAGGAGAATAGTAAGAACTCAATCCAAAGCATTTGCTGGCAATTATCAAAAAGACATTACGAGTGCCCTTTGCTTTGTTGATGTTTATTATTTTTTGTTCGATGGGAACTTTGCAGCATTGCATTGGTATCCTAACGCACAGTTGACTGAGGGTCTGAAACCATTATGGAATAGTGAAATAGGGCTATTGTTTACCTATCGCGATAGTAAGAAGGAGGGGGCATATATAAATGCGGAATTGTTTTATAGCCTTAATGATATAGGTAACCGCGCAGAATCTGATCTTTCATTATTAAGCAGGAATAGTGTAGGTCTGCGTTTGACATTACCGTTTGAGTTCAATTATAAACCAAAATAGTAGCTACATGAAAGTAAAAGAACGATACCAACTTGATTTAAAAAAACCATATAGGGTTATTTGCTTGGAGGGAGATTATTCTGCAAGTTTTGAAACAGAATTGGAAGCCGTGCGGGCCAAGAATAGGCATCAGGACCAAGACGAATATGCAGACCATGAAGTGGTTATAGAGAAAAAGGAATTTATTTAATGGAGAAAAAGCTCCATTACTACATTTAAGAAATCAAACAAGTCTTTACTAGTGTATAGATTTATTGAAGAGCCAATGTAAAATTGGCTTGTGCTATTACTTAGGTGATACAAAAACTGAAGTCATTGAAACTCTTAACCAAAACCGACTTTATCCATTACCTCAGATGTCCTGAGTCCCTTTGGTTGACAAAAAACAAACCAGACGAAGCTAAAAAAGGTAAACTTTCCTTTTTTCTTCAAAAAATCATTGATGAAGGTTATGAGGTTGAGGCCTATGCAGAGCAATTGTTTCCGCATGCTATTAAATTGCCAGATGACAATGGTGTGAAAGTGACTCTTCGAACGTTGCAACAAGGATATAATCATTTTTTTCAAGCTGCTTTTGAGACGCTGGAAGGTGGATTTGCTCGTGTTGATGTTTTGGAGCGATTATCCGACGGTACTTGGCATCTATTTGAGATAAAATCTTCTTTGCGGGTAAGTACTAAAAAAAGCCATAACCACATTTTTGATGCATGTTTTCAGAAGTACGTTTTAGAGAAAAATGGATTATATGTCAGCAGGGTCTCAATAATACACTTAAACAAGGGATATAGAAGGCAAGGAGAAATTAAACCATCTGAATTGTTGGAAACAACGGAAGTCACAAATGAGGTTACTAAGGAGTTCCCCGTTATTTCACGCAAGATTCATGAAGCCTTAAAATATATTCAATTGAGCAAGATTGACAAAAATCAATGTTCTTGTTTAAGAAAAACAAGAAGTAATCATTGCGATAACTTTGATTATTTCAATTTTCAATTGCCGAAGCATCCTGTTCATGAAATCAAACGAATTACCGAGAAAAAGTTGACGGAGTTACTTGATTCGGGTCATAAAAGCTTATCAGAAGTTCCAGATAATTATGCTCTGAACAATTCTCAAAAATCTCAGGTCAATTCGTTTAGGCAAAGACAGCCACAAATTGAAATTGAGACAATCAAAAGGAAATTGGATGGATTGGTGTTTCCTTTACATTTTTATGATTACGAAACATATTCAAGTGCCATCCCTAAATTAGATGGAATTGGGCCTCATCAGCACATTCCCTTTCAAGTAAGTATTCATACTCTCTCTGAAAATGGTAACATGGAACATTTTGAGTATTTGGGAGATAAAATGGAGATGCCTAATGGAATGATTGAAGGAATGAAAGAATTTACTGGAACACAAGGTACCTTTATTTCATGGCATGCCAGTTTTGAAAATTCAAGAAACAAAGAGATGGCGTTACTGCTTCCTACACATAGTAATTACTTGGATTACATTAGTGGAAACACCTTCGATTTGGAAGAGATTTTTACTACAGCCTATATCGACTATCGCTTTGCTGGCTCCTCTTCCATAAAAAAAGTACTTCCGGTATTGATTCCTGAATTAAGTTACGACAACCTTCAAGTTCAGGACGGCACAATGGCCATGGATATCTGGAGTAGATTAGTCCTTGGAAATGATATTCCTAATAATGAAACAGAGCGAATAAGAAAAGATCTGTTGGCGTATTGCAAATTGGATACGTTGGCCATGGTTGAAATATACCAATATCTTATCAAATTGATTAATCAATATAAATTGTCCAATGCCCACTGAAATCAAAACTGAGAGAGATAAAAAACCAAAAGAAAAGTTTAAGGGTATTGAAGAAATTGCACTCTGCTTTTCAGGTGGGGGTTATCGAGCGGCTTGCTTTTCCTTGGGAACATTGTCATTTTTTGAAAAAATCGGTTTGCTAAAAAAAGTAAAAGTGATTTCTACTGTTTCTGGGGGAACAATTACTGGAGTGAAATACGCCCAATCACAAGCTGCAAAGCAGGATTTTGACACCTTTTTTAAGGACTATTTTAATTGGTTGAAAAAAGACGAACTAGCCTCAAACGCGATTAGGCATATCAAAAAAAGAAAGATTTGGAAGCGAAGCGAAAATATTCACAAGAGAAAAAACCCAATCAATGCTTTTGCAATTGAGTACAATAGTTTCACTCGACAAATGACCTTGGGGGATGTTCAAAATGCTATTGAAAACAATGATACGCATTTAGAAAGGGTTGTTTTCAACACTACCGATTTTACCCACTCAATGCGTTTTCGGTTTCAAAATACAAATACACGAGGTCTTTTGGGGAACAAGAAGATTCAAGATTTAGGACATGATTTGAAGGCTTATTTGAACAAATTAAAGCTTGGTGATATACTAGCTTCTTCCTCAGCTTTTCCAGGCGGTTTTGAACCTATTGGTTTTCCGAATGATTTCGTATCTAAAGCTGTTAGGGAAAAAATGGGAATGGCGGAAATAGGCCTAATGGATGGAGGAATTATAGACAACCAAGGTATTTCCAGTATACTTTCGTCTTCCAAGAAATATGATTTATATTTTCTGAATGATGTGGCCTCACCATATCCAGGCGAACCGTTCAAGTTTGCTCAATCCAATAGTATTATAAAAATATTATCGTATATGACAAGCCTGCCCTTATTGTTTTTAACTCTTTCACTTACCATCTATTTCATATTCCAGAAATATTTCATTTTGACAGCACTATTCGTCTTATTGGTAACCATTATGGCCGCCTTTCAATACCTCTTTTATTTTGCTAACAAGATGTTGAAAAAAGAGATGGGCGTATTAGATAAATTGAGAATACCTCCAAGAAGATTTGGATACTATGTGTTTGATAGAATTACTTCCTTATTAAAAATGACTACTGAGGTCTTCTTAAAAAGCGCAAGAAGGTCAAATTATGAAAGCATTTATAGCAAATTCTGGAATAGGATTGCGACTTCAGCTATCTATGAGCTTAGGTGCCAAAATAAGGAGAACAAACCGGAAGGACAAAACCAATGGGAGTTAATTAAAGAAACTACCGGAGAAATAACCGAGAATATGAAAAAGGTTGCAAAATATGCGGCATCACTTGGCACTACTCTTTGGTTCAGTGAAGAAGAAAGAAAAAGAGGGATGCTAGATGCAGTTGTGGCATGTGGTGAGTTTACGGCCTGCTATAATTTGATTGCACATTTAATTACCAATCATAAGGAAGATATTAGGGAGGGCGGCATGCTTTACAATATGTTTTTTAAGGCCTTAGGAGTTTGGAAGAGTATGCTGAATGATCCATATTATATTCTGGCTGGGAGAATAGATTCAACTAGGATATTAAGGATTTAAATTAATCAAAGTGTAAAACGAATGAGAAAGTTGAGAAAGCACTGAATCTTTAGGCGCCTTTTCAAGAATTACATAGCAATGCAAACCCGAATTAAGTAATGGAATCTTTTAGCGAATTGATAAAAAAAACTCTTTTAGACACTTCAAACATATCCTTGATAACAGGTTTTGCATTTGGCTTAATTGTAACCTTTTACTTTAAGCGCTTATCAATTTTTATTCGAAATTCCTTTAAAAGAATTATTTATAAATCCAAAAGACGAAAAGAGGAAAAAAAGAACAGCTTGAGTGAATCGGAAATTAATAATTATCCCGGAAGCAATTATGAAAAAATGCCAAGTCTTCCCGCATTATATCTTAAGGAATTGAAGTTGAACAATATAAGGTGCTTTTCAAATTTGATAATAAATACTTCAAAAGAAAAGTCTATCGCTCAGTCCATATCTATTTTAGGTGATAATTCCATGGGAAAATCTACAATTCTAAAGGCTATTGCATTGATTTTCTGTAATGAAAGTGATTCGGTTTCCTTAATTAAGGAAATGGAGGGCAAATTATTAAAGAATGGTGAAAAAAAAGGGAGCATAGAAGCAATATTGATAAATAGTGAAACAAAGGAAGTACATCGTGTTTTAAAATCTATTTCTTTAACCAAGGAGAATGAGGAAAAGATAAAGCAGGAGATTGCACTGCCGGTAGGGCCTGCCTTTATTTGTGGGTATGGTACAAACAGGTCTAGATCAGGACATACTAGTTATAAAGGTTATGGGGTGAGAGAAGCCGTATTGGGCTTATTTGATAATGACCATATTCTACAAAATCCTGAATTGGCATTATTGCGAAGTGGGGAGTTCAAGGATATGATTCAATCTAAACTTCTGAATATTTTACTCCTGGATGAGTCAAAAGATAAAATTGAAAATGCAATGCAAGGAATCTTATTTAAAGGTCCATGGGGGGATATTCCTTTTTCTTCTTTAAGTGATGGATATCGAAGTACTACTCAATGGATTTTGGACCTTATATCTTGGATGATTATGGATGAACGGATCTCAACTTCCAATGGTCCCCCAGCAGGTGTCCTATTGGTAGACGAGATTGAACAGCATTTACATCCAAAATGGCAGAGGTACATAATTCAACGTATTTGCAAACAGTTTCCAAAAATACAAGTCATTACAACCACCCATACTCCCTTGGTTGTTGCAGGTGGAGCGGATTTAGCTGATAGCAAGATTATTAGTCTATTCAAATATGAGGGAAAAATAAGTTATATGGATATTGACACTAAATCTTTACGTGGGAAGCGAGCAGATCAAATATTAACCTCTGTATTCGAAATGGCCACTAGCAGAAGCCCTGGTAGCTCACATTCCATTCAACGTTATTATGAGTTAAGTAACAAAACCAGCTTAAAAAAGTTGGAAAAGGAAGAGTACGATGAGCTCAAAGCCCAACTAGAACCAATTATGCAATTTGGTGAAACAGATTTGGAGCAAGATGTAAAGAAAGCAGTTTCGAAAGTATTACGTGACATGGGAAGGAAAATGACAAATGAGTTAGATTTTGAGTTGAAAAAGCAGTTAAAGGAACTTTTCGAGGAGGATAAACACTAAGTATAATGATTAGAATAAATGTTTCATGGCCTGATTCACAGGAGTGGAGGAATTGGCGTCAAGATTGCGAACAGGCGAAGAGGGAGATTGAAGAACAAGTCCAACGAGGCGAGAAACCTAAAGTAAAGAACTTGTATAAAAGAGAGGGAATAAAGGAAAGATACTATAAGGCAAGGGACGGGCTCTTTAATGGTAAATGTGCCTATTGCGAGGTTTTTGTTTCAGATTTTATGAGAGGAGATATTGAACATTTTAGGCCTAAACTCAAGGTCACCGATGAAAATGATGTGCCAATAAAAGTAGACTACGGGAATGGGCCTGAGGACCATAAGGGCTATTATTGGTTGAGCTATGATTGTTCTAACTTATTGCTTTCCTGTCAGTTATGTAATCAGGCAAAAAAGGAAAAAGAACAAAAGATAGGAAAGCACAACAGGTTTCCGGTGGAAGGGGAATATGCTGTAAATCAAGCTGGAATAGATAAAGAATATCCTTTACTAATAAACCCATTGGTTGAGGATCCTAGCAAACATATAATGTTAGAATTAAAAGATGATGAGGGATTAAGAGGCTTTCTTTTTCCACTAGATAAAGACAAAAAGGGAGAAATGACAATCAATGTACTTGCACTCAACATTAGAGAACAATTAGTGGAAAAGCGTCAAGGCAAAATTGATCAGTTCTATACTATATACTGTAAATGTGTAACGGCAGATAATCAGGCATCAAGAGATAAATACCTCAAAAAATTAAGAGAAATGCTTTATGGAAAGGGTGAACATTCTTTTGTAGCGCGTGAAGTTTGGAGAGATATAAACTCTAATAATTCAACCTTAGACCACCTATCGTTATAGTTTGGTCTGATAAACAACGGATAACTAATTATTATGGTGCATTCAAAAAAAACACCTCCATCATTTTCAATTTTAGTACCATATCACAACGGAAAGAATTTCATCAAAGCTTGTCTAGACTCCCTTATTAACACAATAAGAAAGCAAGATGAAATTTTAGTTTTAATAAACAACTCCAATAAGGAATTCCATACCTTAAATTATCATGCTGAAAGAATAAAATATGTCCATGAATATGAAAATTTGGGTTATGGCAGGGCTGTTAATGAAGCTGTAAAACATGCAAAACATGACCATATCATTGTATGCGACCAGGATATTATTGTATCCAATGGTTGGTTGGAAGGAATTTGGAAATCCTTCTCTTCAGAAGAAAATGTTGGTGCAGTGGGAGCCAAATTACTAAACCATATAGATAATACAGTGTTAGATTTTGGTATTGCCTCTTCCGAATACAACTACATTCATATTCACGCTGGATTACCTGACACACATCCACTTACACAAACAGATAGAGATGTGCAGATGGTCTGTTCAGCTTTGCTATTGATGAATAAGAGACAATTTGAACTTATCGGTGGATTTTATGAGCCATTTCAAACACTTTATTCCGATCTCGACGTCTGTCTTAGACTTAAAGCGCAGGGTTTTAAAATTATAGCTTCGGCTGAAACCAAAGCGTACCATATTGGAGGTGATTATTATCAGTTGAAAAGAGAGTATAAAAACTATAATCTGAAATCTGATGTTAAAAGCGTGTTTACTAAAAGAAATGCCACTGAGCTAAAAAATGATGCGGCTCACTATATTAAGAGCTCAATTGATTATTCGCTTACATCAGATGATAAATCTAAAGAATACTTTTTTTGCAATTTGCTATCCATTGCCAACTATAAATTTTACGAGGATATAATTATTTCGAATGGAATAAGAAAATATGAATCTATTCGAATCGCTCCTGCCAATCGTGACTCATTTTTTTTGGATTTGTTTGCAATTCTTGGGTACAATATTATGCGAATTGGAGTTCCTATAATCTACTTCGTAGATAGATTCATTAGCTTAAAGGATAATTACTTTTGGATTTCTCGAAGGAACATTGATTCTGATATTATAGTAGATCGACATGCAAATGTTATTAGGTATAGGGATTTTAAAGAAAATAAACTAGGCCAGGCTTAAACAATACTCCTCTTCTTGAAACGGCGAATGAATCCCTAGTGTTCTAAGAGGATACTTTGAGTTTCCACATTGTAAGGAAATTTCATGTGAGCTAAGAGGATATTTGAATTTGTTTTTGTTGTAGTATTTCATTGAATCCGAAATAAGTAAGCATATCTCTAACGAACGGCCAAATTTTTCTTCGTTTTTAATCTCTTCTAAAATATGTTGATATTGTCTTTTTGCGTTTTCGTATTTACCATATCTTTCATAAACGATGGCTAACAAATGAAAAGCAAAGACGTGATACTTATATAAGTTTGCTTTTGAGCTTAAATGAATTAATTTATTCAACTGATTTTCTAAATTTTCCATTGAGGCATCCGTTTTATACTCAAAAAAAGCTTTTGCCCTAAGTCCCTGTAACTCGTAATAAGTAGAACAATGGTGTCGCGATTGGTATATCAGTTTGTTTGCTAGTACTATAGAATTTTCAAACTCACCTATTATGCCATTATACAGTGATTTAATTAAAATACATGCCAATCCGGTTTCGGGGTCGCTATTAAAAATTTTCTCTTCGATTTGGTTTGACATTCTATGAACTGCCTTCCAATATTCTTTAGTCCTTTCAGTGTCTCTTCCATAGTATATGTACCCCAAGTCTATGTATGTAAGGTATTCTTCGATAATGCTACCGGATTGGATGGAAAAATCAAGAGCCAGCAATAACGATTTACTTGAATTGTCAAAATCAAAAGCTTGTTTAAAAGAGACTCCCTTTCTATTCGTGAGTCTTGCAATCAATCTATCCCTTATTCTATTGTCCCCTTTAAAACCTTTTACTTTTTCAATTACTTCATCCAAAAAAAGTATGCTTTTCGCATGTTCCCCATGGACCGCAAAAAAGCTGCCACATTCCCTAGCAATTTCTATGTAAAATATGGCCTGAATATCATCTGGCGGTATATAATCCTTTAAATATCCCCACATTTCAAGCAACTTAATTAAAAAGAGTTTTTTGTCATTGAAACTGGCAAAAGATATTACCTTAATTACGGCATATAAATATTGATCGGGTTTTACTTCTTCATTAGACAAGTAAATGAACTTCAAAATACTATTTGCGTAGAATTGATTTCTTTTAGACAACTCGGACAATTTGTCAATTTTTGCCACAGCATTATCAAACAAACTAATTTGAGGGGATATAGTAAATAGAACATGTGGAAAATGCTTTAATAAGAACTCATTTTTAAGGAACTTGTTCTTGGTTTCAGAAGTAAGGTATGCTCTTTGTTCTTCAACTTTGCCAACGAAAAATCCATCCATTAAAGAATGTACAAACTTTAGTTTTTCATATTCCTTTTTGAGAAAGTTGACCTCAATTAGCCAATTGGTTATTTCAAGATTTTTATCAAGTAATAATTTAAGAATCATACTGTCCAACTCTCCAAAAAATGAAATAACACTTAATACCTGTCTCTGTTCCTGTGTTAATTTTGATAGTCGAGCGCTTAATATATCTGTTTCCTTCCTTGAGATCGATATAAGTCTATTATTGAGTTCAACAACATTATTTATATAAAAATCCCCTTCTTCCAAGGAAATTACCTCATCCTGCAGTAGTAAATCAATAAATTGGGATAGGTAAAAGGGCTTCGCTGGAATACTTTTTACTATTTGTTGAAATAGATTTTTATGCTCCTTACTGAAATACCGATTATTTCTCAATCTAATAGTTGAATCAACAAAAAGCGTTACCTCAGAAAGTTTAAAACTTTTGATTCTTACCAGGCTACTTTTATACAAAGTCTTGTCATGAAGCTGATTGTAAAAAGAACCTGGCTTCGAATTGTAGTCCATAACCTCAGTATTGAAAATGTACATCACAAAATTTTGACCAATTGTTTGGTTAAGTACCATTAATTTATTGAGCAATTCTATTGATTCCTCATCGAGAGATTGTACGTTATCAATGATTAAAGCGGACCTTCTACTCAAAATAAGCTTATGTAAGAGGGGTATTAGCTCATTTTCATATAGGTTTGGCTCAATTTGTTGGTTTTGAATGCAAAGCTTTAGTGTGGAGTAAACAAGTTCGTCAGGTTTAGAGTAAAACCCATCTTTTTCATAGACATTGAAGGCTACATCCTTGTTTTCAAAATTATATGGATTTGGGAGTTTGTATAACTGAGTTAATAGCTCAACAATAAATTTCGCATGTGTTTCACAGTTGCTAGTTGCTCCGTCCAGTAAGTTCACATGAAAATTATACTTCAAAAGTCGATCAATAATCTCTTTCGCATATCTTGTTTTACCGACACCACTATCACCACTTACAATTTGAAAAACTACTCTATTATTTGATGAAATTACTTGGTCGGTTCTATGAATAGTTTCGTGTATTAGACCGCCAATAAGAGGTGGGGCCGAGAGGTTGGAAACAATCAACTTCTTACTTGTAAAGTTCTCTTGAATTCCACCGAATTGAAACTTAAATGAAGGAATTTTTAGCTCGCCTATGTCTACTGGGATGAAGTAAAGCTTTAAACTAAAAATTTGTCCTGGCCGCAGAGTTCGTTCATATTTGGTATTTTGAAGTATTCCCTTTAATAAATCAGTATTCCTTATCCTACGATTTTGTGATAATATGGCGGGTAGGTTAACAAAATTGAATCTGTAATCAAGTTGTCCTTTTTCATTAAAGAGGGAAGAGAAATCAATGGTCAAATGTTCCTCTTCTGTAAGGTTCGAAATAAAACAAAGTTCATATAAACAAGGATTATTTCTTTTGGTTATTATTTCTCTTTGAAGTGCCGGGAGTTCATTTATTTGAGACCATTCAATGGTAATGTCACTACTAACAAAATTGTAATAAGTGTAAGTTGAATAAGTAAAATCGATTGGCTTTTTGTATTCAAAATCAGGAAAGTATTTCGCAAATTCCTTTTCTCTAAAACAACTAAAAATTAGGTTCTCAAATTTAGTGTCATCAAAAACTTGGACATTCTTGTGCGTAATAGCTGCGAAATCACCTAAATGGATTCTGGCATTTTTGACTAGAGGGCTGTAGGAAATAATTATTATGGAATCAATGGAGTTATTGATTGCCATAACTAAAGTCTTGGCGAAATCACTTGTGGTAAGACTTTTTTTATACATCTTACATTCTGCCCAACTTTTTGACTTTCCGTCATAAGTGAGATTGACAAAGTCTTTTCCTCCGTCCCATGATAAAGGAGTTTGTTCCCAATTACCACCAAATCTAAGCTTTAGAACATCTTGTACAAGTTTTTCGAATTCTTTTCCAATGAATTTCCCTTCAGTATCCCTAAATAAATTCCAAAAATTTGGAGTGAGATACTTCATAATAATTAGTTATCCGTCATTCACACAGCTAATTATAGGATATAAGGTTCCGAGGATGCTTTAGTTTAAGGATCTCAGAGGTTCTCTGATGACTTACATGCGTATAGATCTGGGTTATGTTTATGGAGCTATGCCCCAAGAGTTCTTGAATATATCTAATATTGATATTGGCCTCTAATAGCTGAGTAGCGAAAGTATGCCTGAAAACGTGAGGGGTGATACCCCGATTGATGCCGGAGTCTTGAGATATTTTTTTGATAAGATGACGAACGGATTGTTCGGAAATACGATGATTCAGACGATTGATAAAGAAGAAAGAGTTTCGATCTATTTTTTCTCGAAATAAGCAATAATAATCCTTTAATGCACTTATAGTCTCTGAATTGGTTATAGGGATGATACGTTCTTTATTTCCCTTACCAAGGATTTTTATTGTGCTAAAGTCAGAATGGATGTTTGATTTTTTTAGAAAACAAAGTTCTGAAACGCGAATTCCAGTAGCAAATAACAACTCCACAATAGCAATATTTCTAATAACTTGCCGATATCGCATTGAATTATTTGGAGCTTCTGATTTTTGAGATTGAAGTTGTTTCAGTATGGCAGTAACCTCGATCAATGACAGCACCGACGGAAGTGACTTTTGGACCCGTATATTAATACGAATTTTATCAAAAGGATTTTCAGAAATACAATCTTCGTAGAGAAGGTGGCTGTAAAATACCTTAAGAGTGGCTATTTTTCTTTTGACAGTTCTGGGAGCGTATTTATTGATGTTAACCAAATGCTTCTTAATATGTTCTCTTCGAATTAATCTGAAATCCTGAATGTCAAATTCTTCATTGATATACTTCTTAAATTGTTTGAGATCTGACGTGTAGGCCTCAATTGTTTTTTTACTTAATTTTTTTTCTGTTCTGCAATGCGAAAGAAAGTGGTTTAGATACATTACTTGGTTTTTTTGGTTAAACCAATCAATGTAGAATTATTTCGACATATTGAAAACTAAAATAGGATTGAATAAGTAGACCAAATCAGAGGTATAAACTCCCGAACCCAATTTTTAAATAGTTTATTTACTGGTCTATTAAGGATTCCTTTTTGGCTCTTCGAAAAGTTCACGGAAATCTTAAGATCGAAAAAACATCCTGAAAAACATCACAGTAGATTTTTCTTAATTGAATTCATTTCCCATTAAATATTATTAATAAACGATGAATTTGATGTTTCTATAGATCACATATACCCCACCACCCCCATAATAAAGTAAATAGTAATTGAAAGGATGAGGCAGCTGATAGCAGCCAGTAAGTTATCTCCCTGGAATTCGTTCTTAAAGGCTTTAAGCAGGTTTTTCATGGGTTTTATTTTGCTTCAAAGGTCCTTATCCAAGGGCTGGTCGACTAAAATTGTCGATTTGAGGTAGGCTTGATCGTTTATTGACCTTCCATAGGCCATAAATCGAGAAAAGCGGGCTTTAGACCAAAAATTTGGGAGGGAGTCTACACTTGGGGCTGAGGTAGAATCACATTACAGGAAATGTCTGGTGGTGAGTGTTTTACTTGGATTGCTATTTTTAATCATGCAAGGCCAGGGTGAATACTGGTGCAGGAGCGAGGAGCAGTACCACCTCCGATTAAATGGCTGTGCGGTCCATTGCGTTTAGCCTTAAACAGCTGAAATTCTTTAGTCATCATAGGAAATCCGCTCCCGGATACCGCCACCAGCTCTATGAATAATAACATCGGCCTTGTATTTTCTGGCCAGGGTTTTGGCTTTGCGTATGGCCGTACTCTGTTTGCGATGCTTACTGGTGATACGTTTGTTGCCTTCTCTGCGTACTGCCCACCCGGCTTCATAAGGCACTACATGTTGGTGCCAGCTGCGACCTCTTTTACTGCGTTGAGCGCTATCAAAAAAGACTTCGATGACTTCTATAAGAGTCCGTAACCAGGATTTGCCTTTAGACATGGAGTATTGTTGCTGGTTTCGAAGATACTGGTATTCCATGAAATTCCATAGTCGAAAGAGAAGTAGGGAGAGCTTCTTTTTTATTAAGGAGGATATCCCTATTCTCAAACACAGTTCTTCGTAAAATACCACTTATTACCAAATAGGCACGACTGTTACATGAATAGACTGCGCTTGTTACATTGTAATTCGAGGGTTGACGGGAAGGGGATACTTTTACTTCTAAAACTGTCATAATTGCTTGAAAGGGAAGATGAACCCTCACGGTGCCATCACCTCACACAAAATACCTTGATATATCATGAGAACAAAACATTTTATGGGTCTAAAGGGAGCCTTGCTTGCCTTTTTTGGTTGTTTTTGGATCATCACAGGCCTGCATGCCCAAAACGAGTTCATTACCAGTTGGGAAACAACTACAGCCAACGAAACCATCACTATTCCAACAACGGGTGCCGGTTACAATTATTCGGTAGACTGGGGTGACGGGACCACAACCAACGGGAATACGGGAGACGCTGTCCATACCTACAGTAGCGTTGGTACTCATACGGTGAAAATCTCAGGTAACTTTCCCAGGATTTACTTTAACGATACCGGAGACAAGTTGAAGCTCAAGGAAATTAACCAATGGGGAAATATCGCATGGGGGTCCATGGACCGTGCGTTTTGGGGCTGTGCCAATTTGGAGGTTAAGGCAACCGACGTTCCCGACCTAAGTAGTGTGGAAAATATGGATACCATGTTTTTTGATTGCACATCGCTTACGGGGGATGCGAGCTTCTCCAACTGGAACTGGGATACCAGTAACGTGAAAAATATGGTTAGTACGTTTAGGAGGGCAAGTGCCTTTAACGGGGACATCCGTTCGTGGAACACCAGTAATGTAGTAAATATGGTTGGTACATTTTGGGAGGCAAGCGCCTTTAATCAGGACATCGGTTCCTGGAACACCAGCAAGGTGGACAATATGAACGTATTGTTAATGGATGCCAGCAGCTTTGATCAAAACCTGGGTAATTGGGACCTGACGGGCTTGAACGCCGGAAATAACATGCTTAGCGGCAGTGGACTTTCGATAAACAATTGGGATAACACCCTCAGCGGTTGGCACGGCCAGGGCTTCACTAATACTATCAGCATTGGTGCTACCGGACTGGTGTACTGTACCGCTGGTACGAAGCGTGCTGAGTTGAGCTTCAATATCACCGGCGATATCCTGTCAGATACCCCGCTTACGGCCTTATGCCAGCAGACGGTAACACTCCAATTGGACACTGACGGTAAGGCTACCCTTAAGTCAGATCTTGTGGACAATGGTAGCGATGCCTGTGGGATGTCGCTAAGCCTGTCCCAGAGTGACTTCACGACTGTTAGCACTTCTACGGTGACCCTAACCGTGACCAATGGCAACAACAACACCGCCACCTGCACCACCACTGTGAATGTGGTAGACAATATTCCGCCTGTAATCACCTTATTGGGAGATGATCCACTAACTCTGGAATTGGGTGAGCCCTATGTGGACCCCGGAGTCAGTGCAGCAGACAATGTGGATGGGGATATCAGCGCTGATGTCATCGCTGACAGCAGTAATGTGGACAACAATACTGTAGGCGAATACACCGTGACATATGATGTCGCCGATGCGGCCGGAAACGATGCCGCTCAGGTAACTCGTACCGTCCGTGTGATAGACCCTCCTGTAGATATTACCGCTTTTAGCTTTGCGGAACAGCTCGGAATTGCCACCATAGATGTGGTAAACCATACCGTGGAATTAGACGTGGTCAATGGTGCTGACCTGGCTAATCTTGTGGCAACCTTTACGGTTTCGGACGGGACCTCTGTTACGGTCAATAACTCCGTTCAGGAAAGTGGTATTACTTCCAACGACTTTACCAGCCCTGTTGACTATAAGGTAATCTCGCCTAAAGGTTATGTGGAACAGTTGTGGACAGTGACTGTAACCGAAAGTCCACGGCCATTTGTTTATATAACACCGGGTATGGTGAGCGAACCTTTCGAGTTTGTAGGAGGCAACGTTCAGGGTACTTTTCCCATCACAATAACCTTTTCTACAGACGTCAATGGCTTTGAAGAGTCGGACGTCCAGGTCACCAATGCGGAACTCCTCGAATTTCAGTCGGAGGACCCCACTACCTATACAAGTTGGGTGAGGCCTACAGGGGGAGACATCACCATAAGTGTGCCGGAAAATGTGGCCATAGATGATGCGGGCGTTTACCAAAACCTGGCCAATAGTATCTCTGTAGGGTACGATACCTCACTGAACATCAGCATTACAGGGCCGTCTCATATCAATAGCCAGGACGAGATTACTTTGGAAATTAGATTTGCAACCGGAGTAACTGGTTTTGATCTAAGTGATATCCAGTATTCGGAGACCACTTCCCTAAACAATTTCATTGAAATTTCCAGCAGCGTATATGAAGTGGACATGGAGGCACCCACTGTAAACGGAGAAGCTATAGATGGTACAGTGGCCCAGATTTGGATACCCCCCCATGTGGCCACAGCCACTGATCAAAGCAAACGCAACATGCCAGCGACCTTTACGCTCACCTACGATGTCACACCACCGGAAATCACCCTGGTCCTTCCTGATCTGTCTGAGGACGCCTCCGCTGGAAAAATACAGTATGCGGAAGAGTCTTACGTTCTTGTAACTGCCAATGAAACCCTGGCTAACCTCAACTCAGATCTGGACGGGTCGTTCGTCAATGTAGAAAAATGTTTGTTCGGTGATTACTTCGAGGGCGAAATCTACCTCGAAGGATTGCAAGCCTATGTACATGGTGATATTGCAAAAATTCAGCTGCTGGCCGGTGCATTTACAGACCTGGCCGGAAATTCCTCATTGGCCTCGAATACCTTAGAACTTGTATATGACTACGACGTTAATGAACCCAATTTTTTCCCTGTAGACGATGGAATAGATATTGATCCTCTTGAAAATTTAACACTTACCTTTGATGAGAACATCTATGCCGGGAGAGGGTATATAAAAATTTACCGTGCAGATGATGATGATTCCCCCGTATTAGAGATCGATGTGGAAGTTCAACAACAACGGGTATCCTTCGACGGTAACACTGTGACCATTGACCCAGGCAGCGACCTTGCTTATGACACGGACTATTACCTGCATATCGGTCCAGAGGTTATCCAGGACATCTATGGCAACGAATATGACGGCATTCAGGACAACAGCAGTTGGAACTTTAGGACAAAGGCCGCTCCGGACATTTCGGCACCGGTAATCGAACTTTTAGGCGAGAATCCCGTATATCTGACGGTGGGGGACACTTATGTGGAAGCAGGTGCAACGGCAACGGACGACAGGGATGGAGATCTCAGTAGTGACATCGTGATTGGAGGAGATACCGTGGACACCAGCATTGCCGACACCTATGAGGTGACTTACGATGTGAGCGACGGCGCGGGCAATGCCGCCACTCAAGTAGTAAGGGAAGTTGTCGTGCGAGTACCGGACACCACAGCACCGGTAATCACGCTTTTAGGGGATAATCCCATGTATGTTACTTTGGGGGACACTTATGTGGAACCAGGGGCTACAGCCACGGACGACATTGATGGAGACCTCAGTAGCGACATCGTGATAGGAGGAGATACCGTGAACACCGCTGTTTTGGGTACTTACGAGCTGACTTATGATGTGAGTGATGCCGCGGGCAATGCCGCTGATCAGAAAACCAGAGTGGTCATCGTGGAAGAGGCCTGTGCGATTGCGGAACTGGACGCGAACAACTTCCAAATCCTGGTATCTGACGAGACCTGTTCCGGCAAGGAAAACGGGAGCATTCAGATCCAGGCCACCGCAGAATTGGATTATACGATTTCCATTGCTGACACCGACTACAGCTTTCGTTCCCAGCTTCTTGTGGATGAACTTGCCCCGGGGACCTATACCTTCTGTATTGGCCTTGAAGGCGCCCCGGACTGTGAACAGTGCTTTGAAGCGACAGTAGCAGAAGGAACTACGCTTGAAGGAACCACATCTGTGGTCCGGAATGGAACGGCCAAGGCCAGGATGAGCGTGGCCATGCTCTCTGGTACCACACCCTTTAAGGTATCGGTCAACGGGTATCATCAAGCCACCTACAGCACACCCGACTTTACGGTAGATGTCGCAGACGGCGATCAGGTGGAGGTAACTTCCAGCCTTCCCTGTGAGGGCACATTGTCCATACCTGTGGAACTGCCAGGTCAAGTGTCAGCCTTTCCGAACCCGGTGAGTTCCGAACTCACGGTTACCCTTCCTTCAAATATGGGTCGCTGTACCCTGTCCGTTCACCAAATGAATGGCGCTGTGGTTTTCCAAGAGGAGTACGACGCTAGCAGTGGAAATGTTCAAATCTCCCTGGCGGGATTACCCAGTGGAATGTACCTGGTAAAAGTCCAGGGCAGCAAAGAACCCATAACCCTCAAAATCATAAAAGAATGAAAAAGACACTAATATACTTAATGGCCCCTGCCATGATGATGTTTGGCTGTGGCGGATCCGGTAATGGGGAGGAACCCGATGTGGATGCTCCCACAGTGCCCGCCCTTACCTTTCCCACGGCAAATCTGGCCTGTACCCATTACGAACTGGAGTTCCAATGGGAGGCCTCCACAGATGAGGGTTCGGGAACGATCAGTTACCAGATCGATGTCTCGGAAGACAGCAGCTTCGGCAGCGTTGACTTCAGCGATACGGTAAGCAGCACAACAGCCACCTTTACTCTGGAACCCGGAACCACTTATTACTGGAGGGTGAGTGCTCAGGATGGTAGCGGGAACGAAAGCAGTTATTCGCCTTCCCGAACGTTCTATACGGAGCCTGAGGCCGGCACCAACAGCCTACCTACAATTCCTGAGATCGGATTACCTGCATTGGGTAGCACGGTATCCGGAAGTATGGTAGAACTCTCCTGGCAGGCGACGGATGCTGATGGTGACGAACTGCTTTATGACATCTATTTTGGTGCAGGCAACCCACCGGAACTGTATACAACGGATGTGGAGGCGAACAAGCTGGAAGTAGCTGTAGCAGCAGGAACACAATACTATTGGCGTGTAGTGGCCAAGGATGCCCGGCAGGGTGTCTCCAAAGGTCGGCTATGGCATTTTAGGGTGGAATAAGTGTTTGGTAATGAAATATCGTTTTTAGTCCATCAGTTGATTGTGCACCGGTCCTTGGATGCTCCAAGGGCCTTTTTGGATATGAGCGACATGCCGTGGCACCGCACCCGATACGGACGCAGTTCATTTCGACCGTTAATTTTTTTTGAACAAAGACCAGGTGTTTATTGTTGATACCAAATGCAGTTACCCCAATACCTCCCATGCGGATGGGAGCGGTTTACTTCGTTTCAGCACTCTGAATAAGAGGTGCATATCATCCATATACCTTCCTGCCCATGCACATTGTGCGCCCTTATGGCGGATAGGGAACAAGCAGATCATCCCTACGGCCCGAAACCATGGGAAACCCCTTCCCTTGATCCGGTTTTTAATGTATCCAGGCATTTTTACAAGGCCCGTTTGGGGCCAGTCCCTAAGGGACCCTGTACGGCACCAGTGGATCATCCTTCCTGTATGGGTCATGATCCTCAAAACAAGCAACACCCATTAGCAACATAAAAAAATAAGAATGATGGAAAAGAACTACGCTGACCGCAACCCATTCCAATACCCGACCGATCCAGGGGCCTTTTCGGACTGCTCTAGGACGGTACGGGCGTGGCTTTGGCCCCTTTTCACCCTATTGGCCTTCCATTTGGGCACGCTGAAGGGACAGGCGCAAAATGGTACCACGGAGTTCATCACCAAATGGCAGACCTCGATGGACAATGAGAGCATCACCATCCCAACAATAGGAACAGGATACAACTATAGCGTAGACTGGGGGGATGGTTCTGAAGATACGGGTCTTACCGGTGATGCGACCCATACCTATGCCACTGCTAATACGTATACAGTTTCCATAACCGGGGTCTTTCCCCGCATTTACTTCGCAAAGGACAACAACGGAGCGTATAACTCTAAACTCTCGGAAGTCGCGCAATGGGGAGACAACCCATGGACCTCCATGGAAGGCGCATTCAGAGGATGCGGCAACCTTAACATCACGGCAACGGATGCACCGGACCTATCGGCCGTTAGTAGTTTGAAGGAGATGTTTGATTCGGCTGGTATCAACCAGGATCTCTCCAGCTGGAATGTGGGCAATGTGACGGACATGAATAATATGTTCAGCAACGCACAGTCCTTCAACCAGCCACTCTCCAACTGGGATGTGGGCAATGTAACGGATATGGGTGGGATGTTCAGTAATGCAAATTCCTTCAACCAGGATATCTCCAACTGGAATGTGGGCAATGTGAGGGACATGAGTAATATGTTCAGTGATGGATTTGCCTTTAACCAGCCCCTCTCCAGCTGGAATGTGGCCAAAGTAACGGACATGAGTAAGATGTTCAGTAACGCATATGCCTTCGATCAACCCCTCTCTGGTTGGAATGTAAGCAGTGTGACCAACATGAGCGGTATGTTCAATGGTACAGTTTCCTTTGACCAGGACCTCTCTAGCTGGAATGTGGGCAATGTGACTGACATGAGTCGGATGTTTAGTAGTGCATTTGCCTTCGACAGCGACCTCTCCAGTTGGGATGTGAGCAATGTGGCAGACATGAGTTTTATGTTCGGTGATGCAACTTCTTTCGATCAGGATCTGGGCAACTGGGATCTCAGCAGTTTGGTCAACGCTCTAAATATGTTTACCAGTGCTACGCTGTCCAGGCATAACTATGATGCATTGCTAACGGGTTGGAGCACGGACACTAGTGGTTCCCTGAATGATAATGACGATGACATCCCCTCCAATATAAATTTCCATGCGGGCAACAGCCAATATTGTGCCGTAGATGAGAGAGGGGTCCTGACCGGTGTCGACTATGGCTGGATCATCACCGATGGTGGACTTGACCCCCATTGTGGATCATTCATCACCAAATGGCGAACTCTGGGCAACAATAGCATTACCATCCCTACGACCGGAACGGGATACAACTATAGTGTTGACTGGGGAGATGGCACCGAGGATACTGGCCTTACCGGCGATGCGACTCATACCTATGCCAGTGCGGGCACCTATGAGGTCTCTATTGATGGAGCCTTTCCCCGCATCTACTTCCGGAAAAACACTGTGAATGCCGATAAGCTGTCGGAGGTGGTGCAATGGGGAGACAACCTGTGGACATCCATGGAAGACGCATTCATGGGGTGCGCCGCCTTGAGGATCACGGCAATGGATGCGCCAAACCTGTCGGCAGTGACTAACATGAATAATATGTTCAATGGAGCATTTTCCATCAACCAGGACCTCTCCAGCTGGAATGTGGGCAGTGTGACCAATATGTCGGGGATGTTCAATAGCGCAGTGTCCTTCAACCAGGACCTCTCCAGTTGGAATGTAGGCAGTGTGATCATTATGTCGGGGATGTTCGCCAGAGCAACGTCCTTCAATCAGGCCCTCTCCGACTGGAATGTGGGCAGCGTGACCAATATGTCAGGAATGTTCTTGAGTGCAACCTCCTTCAATCAGGCCCTCTCCGGCTGGAATGTGGGTAGTGTGACCGATATGTCGGGGATGTTCAATGGAGCAACCTCCTTCAACCAGGCCCTCTCCGGCTGGAATGTTGGCAGCGTGACCGATATGTCGGGGATGTTCAATGGAGCAACCTCTTTCGACCATGCCCTCTCCGGTTGGAATGTAGGCAGTGTGACCAATATGTCGGGGATGTTCCTGAATGCAACCTCCTTTAACCAGGCCCTCTCCGACTGGAATGTGGGTAATGTGGGCAACATGAGCAGTATGTTCCGCGGTGCAGTATCTTTCGATCAGGAGCTGGGCGATTGGGACATTGGAAGTATCGTTGATTCAGGTTTTTCTCTTGGAATGCGCAATATGTTTGTGTCGACAGGATTATCAGCTGCCAATTATGATGCCACCCTGATCGGTTGGAGTACGGACACCAGTGGAGTGGTGGATGATGGAATCGATGACATCCCCTCCGATATAAATTTCCATGCGGGCGACAGCCAATATTGCGCTGTAGATGAAAGGGGGATCCTGACCGGCACCTATAGTTGGGATATCACCGATGGTGGTGAGACGGCAAATTGCAACCACCTTATTCCCAGGATTACTAGTCCGGCGACGGCATCCGTGGAGGAGAATCAGACCGCGGCCATTGATGTTAATGCCACTGATGATAGGGATTCGGAAGGCTCGGGGCTCAGCTATACCTTGATGGGAATCATGGACGACAACCTGTTTGGGATAGAAGTAGCCACAGGTGTGGTCACTTTTAATACCGTCCCTGATTTCGAAAACCCTCAAGACGCCAATACGGACAACATTTACAATATCCAGGTCATGGTAACGGATTTAGCAGGGCTGACCGATGTTCAGGACATTGCCATCACGGTGACCGATGTGGACGAAACGGCACCGGTAATCACGCTTTTAGGGGATAATCCCATTTATATTGCTTTGGGGGACACTTATGTGGAACCAGGGGCTACAGCCACGGACGACATTGATGGAGACCTCAGTAGCGACATCGTGATAGGAGGAGATACCGTGGACACCAACGTATTGGGTTCTTACGAGCTGACCTATGATGTGAGTGATGCCGCGGGCAATGCCGCTGATCAGAAAACCAGAGTGGTCATCGTGGAAGAGGCCTGTGCGATTGCGGAACTGGACGCGAACAACTTCCAGATCCTGGTATCTGACGAGACCTGTTCCGGCAAGGAAAACGGGAGCATTCAGATCCAGGCCACCGCAGAATTGGATTATACGATTTCCATTGCTGACACCGACTACAGCTTTCGTTCCCAGCTTCTTGTGGATGAACTTGCCCCGGGGACCTATACCTTCTGTATTGGCCTTGAAGGCGCCCCGGACTGTGAACAGTGCTTTGAAGCGACAGTAGCAGAAGGAACTACGCTTGAAGGAACCACATCTGTGGTCCGGAATGGAACGGCCAAGGCCAGGATGAGCGTGGCCATGCTCTCTGGTACCACACCCTTTAAGGTATCGGTCAACGGGTATCATCAAGCCACCTACAGCACACCCGACTTTACGGTAGATGTCGCAGACGGCGATCAGGTGGAGGTAACTTCCAGCCTTCCCTGTGAGGGCACATTGTCCATACCTGTGGAACTGCCAGGTCAAGTGTCAGCCTTTCCGAACCCGGTGAGTTCCGAACTCACGGTTACCCTTCCTTCAAATATGGGTCGCTGTACCCTGTCCGTTCACCAAATGAATGGCGCTGTGGTTTTCCAAGAGGAGTACGACGCTAGCAGTGGAAATGTTCAAATCTCCCTGGCGGGATTACCCAGTGGAATGTACCTGGTAAAAGTCCAGGGCAGCAAAGAACCCATAACCCTCAAAATCATAAAAGAATGAAAAAGACACTAATATACTTAATGGCCCCTGCCATGATGATGTTTGGCTGTGGCGGATCCGGTAATGGGGAGGAACCCGATGTGGATGCTCCCACAGTGCCCGCCCTTACCTTTCCCACGGCAAATCTGGCCTGTACCCATTACGAACTGGAGTTCCAATGGGAGGCCTCCACAGATGAGGGTTCGGGAACGATCAGTTACCAGATCGATGTCTCGGAAGACAGCAGCTTCGGCAGCGTTGACTTCAGCGATACGGTAAGCAGCACAACAGCCACCTTTACTCTGGAACCCGGAACCACTTATTACTGGAGGGTGAGTGCTCAGGATGGTAGCGGGAACGAAAGCAGTTATTCGCCTTCCCGAACGTTCTATACGGAGCCTGAGGCCGGCACCAACAGCCTACCTACAATTCCTGAGATCGGATTACCTGCCTTGGGTAGCACGGTATCCGGAAGTATGGTAGAACTCTCCTGGCAGGCGACGGATGCTGATGGTGACGAACTGCTTTATGACATCTATTTTGGTGCAGCCAACCCACCGGAACTGTATACAACGGATGTGGATGGTAACAAGCTTGAAGTACCTGTAGCAGCAGGAACACAATACTATTGGCGTGTAGTGGCCAAGGATGCCCGGCAGGGTGTCTCCAAGGGCCGGCTTTGGCATTTTAGGGTGGAATAGTTTGATTACTAAAAGCCTACTGGCTTTTGTGGAGTCAGGAGGTTAAAGGAAGTGTTTGTTGGTGAAGGCTCTTCCGGAGCCTGACTTTAAATACTTTTCGAAGAAATATGCCTTATGTCTGCTCGTAAAATCAATCTTAACCACCAATTCCACTGGAAGTCTTGTTTTGGTATAGTGTATATGACCGTTTTGATGTCTTTGCAAACGTGCTTCAAAATTGCTGGTACATCCGGTATAATAGGTGTCGTCTTTACATCTTAAAATATAAACTGTCCAGGTTCTCATCCCGTTAGGTTTAAATAGAGCTGGAATGTAAATTCTTAGAATGTAAAAAGCATGCGGTTGAAGAATAATTGATCAAGATTGGAAATTGTGGACTGCGTCCACCGAAGCCCACTGTTGCTAAACCAAATAGGAATTATTGAGGAAGAATGAAAAGCCCACCTTCGCTCAGTTGGCACTGAGCTATGGAAATGACGCATAGATTTTGGTTATTTTGGGTAATTGAGATGGACCGTGTCCACCGAAGCCCGCTGTTGCTAACCCAGATGGGAATTATTGAGGAAGAATGAAAAGCCCACCTTCGCTCAGTTGGCACTGAGCTATGGAATTGACGCATAGATTTTGGTTATTTTGGGTAATTGAGATGGACCGTGTCCACCGAAGCCCGCTGTTGCTAACCCAGATGGGAATTATTGAGGAAGAATGAAAAGCCCACCTTCGCTCAGTTGGCACTGAGCTATGGAATTAATCCATTGATTCTAAATATTTTCGGCAATTGATGTGGACTGCGTCCACCGAAGCCCACTGTTGCTAACCCAAAAGGGAATTATTGAGGAAGAATGAAAAGCCCACCTTCGCTCAGTTGGCACTGAGCTATGGAA
>NZ_WXYO01000010.1 GCF_009901585.1 Poritiphilus flavus
GTTCTGTATTTTGGAAGCCCCCAGGGTATCCGATCTTTCAGCCACGGGCAATGGCATCGTACGCTGGTACGAGGACGCGGACAGCACAGCGGAACTGGCGAGCGATACCGCTCTGGAAGATGGCACCCAATATTACGGGGTATTGGAAGACGACAACGGCTGTATCTCCGAACGGGTCGAAGTTGTGGTAAGGATCAACATACAGGGCTGTGAAGACATGCCGGACTTGAACAAACTTGGTTTCTCGCCAAACGGTGACGGGGTCAATGATACTTTTTCGATTTCCTGGCTGAGGAATGACTACCCTAACTACAGAATGTCTGTCTATGACCGCAATGGTTCCCTGGTGTACGAAGGGAACATCAGCTCACCGGACTGGGATGGCAGCGCGGACCGGGGAATTATTCTGGGAGACGGTAAACTGCCCAACGGTGTGTACTATTACACCATAGATTTTGGGGATGAAGCAACACCACCGGTCCAGGGGGTTGTCTATCTGAACCGATAAGGCGGAAAGATCTGAAACTGTAAAGCTGTGAAGTTGTAAAACTGTAAAATTGCAACTAAGGGTCTAACATTGACAATTCTGTTCGACAGGCCTATAGCAATTACAGGGATTCAATAGTTTAGGGTGCCCTGTGAAAATTGTAGCTTTTCCTACTCAATTATTTGCACAATTCCGGCGGCTTAAATAGAAATACCCTATTTCATCCGTTCGCTACACTTGTCAGAGTTCCAGCTTGTTGCTTATTAGTGAAAGGATATTGAACTATGGAGGAGGGTGATAGACAACCAATTTGGAGAGAACCTACAAATATTATGATGTAAAAAAACTATTTCCCGCCCAAAATGTTCTTGTAAAGAATCTTTCTATATCAATGTATTCTACACTTATTTTTTCAATAAACCACTTATGCATTCTCCTTTTTTTCCTTTGGTGACTTTCCTTAATTTCGAATTGTTCAGTTTAAAGGGATGCCATATTGCATTTAGCTTTACAACTTTTAGTTTCATTTTCATATCGTTCTTCACAAGTTGGTTCTACCAACCTAGATTAAAATCCCATAACTGGACCTATTTAAATGTTTTCTTAGAGGATTCGTGCACCAATGGTATGACCAACGTGCCGGGTCCTCCTTTTTTGGACTTCGGATCCAAACACTTATTTCAATGGGAACCCGCCTATGCAATGGCTTTGGTTTATCTAATAAACTCTGTGTAATTTAGTATTTCAGGTTATTGGATTGTCTCCTTGAAAACCGAAAACATAAATTGGGTTGTTATATGTTGTTGATGGTTGTAAAGAGCTGTCAATTCCCCTACCAGGTACATAAGAATTGTGTAAAACCATTCTTATGCCCACTTATTCGTAAATAGCTACACTTGTTACATCATTGGTGCGGTTTTGGTTCCAAGGGAGTACTTTTACACCACTGAAAGTTTACATTTAATATTGATTGATGGTGTTAGCAAAGAAAAATTCCCAGGAACTTCCCGCCAGGCTATCCTTGGAACATTTCCCCTTCTAGTAAAGCTGATCTGGCTGGTTGTATGATTTTGAGAAATGAAGATTAGAATATTAAGAGACGACCTGTCTTTGGGAAATTAAAGGAAAACAATGTCCAGAATGTTGTCCAGGGTACGATGTTCGGGTTACCCGGAACGCTTTTACTTCTATTTCCGGGATCCGAAACTAAAACCAGTTCACTTGACCCTCCAAGCGGGATTTGGGAAATCCCTATCCCATGTCGCGATTCCGCTCGATTTTTTGCAGTCGATTACTTCATTCAAACACCTTGATCCATAATGAGAACAAACTATCAGATGCGCCTGAAGGGACCTATTCTTTCCTGTTTCATCATATTATGGATGACCACAAACCTGTTTGCCCAAGGTGAGTTTATTACTACCTGGGATACTACCAAACCAGGAACTTCTGATGCAAACTCCATCACCATACCCGCCTTAGGGGCTTTCGATGTGGACCTGGGCGCAGATGGAACCTATGAACTGTTCGACATGACGGGGACCCAAACCGTCAATGTCACTACCTACGGCTATACCGCCGGGGAGATTAGGGTGGCTCTTCGCAGGGCTACCGTCGTCCAAGGACTCAGGGCTCTGGACAGGATATATTTCAACAATACCGGCGACAAGGATAAGCTACTCTCCGTAGACCAATGGGGTAGTATTTCATGGAGCACTATGGAGGGAGCATTTTATGGCTGTAGTAATCTGGATGTTAAGGCTACAGATACTCCCAACCTTAGTAGGGTTACCAATATGAGTGGGATGTTTCATGGGGCGGCTAATTTTAACGGGAATATCAGTTCCTGGAATACGGCTAAGGTGAACAGCATGAAATCAATGTTTTCTGGTGCATCTGGTTTCAACCAGGACATTGGTTCCTGGAATACAAGCCAGGTTACCAATATGGAAGGCATGTTTTATCAGGCCACTGCCTTTGATCAGGATCTTGGTACATGGGATTTGGGAAATGTGACCAATGGTAGCGATATGCTCAACAACAGTGGTCTGTCCGTTGCTAATTGGGATAACACCCTGATCGGCTGGTATAGCCAGAACTTTAGCAACACCCCCACTATCGGGGCCTCTGGACTAGTCTATTGTAAGGCCGGCACCGAGCGTACCGCCTTGACCTTCAATTTTACCGGTGACATTGCCGAAACGACTAAACCGACGGCACAGTGCAAGGCGACAGCACTTATACTGGGCACCGATGGCACAGCCACCCTGACGGCCAATCTTGTAGACAAGGGGTCTTACGATGCTTGCGGGAACGTCTCTTTAAGCCTGTCCAACAGCAGCTTTACAACTTCTGATCTGGGTACGAATACAGTGACCCTTACCGCAACTGACCCCAATGGGAACACAAACAGTTGTACTGCAATGGTCACCGTGGTGGAGCATGCATCAGGGGTATTTATCACCACCTGGGACACCACCACCCAGCATGGCACCTCTAACAGCAATTCTATCACTATCCCCGCCACAGGAACTTACGATGTGGACCTGGGCGATGACGGTACCTATGACTTGTTCGACCAGACTGGTACAATTACTATAGACGTTACAGCCTATGGCCATACTGCTGGGGAAATAGAAGTAGCCCTTCGAAGTGCTGCTTCCGGTAAGGGGAGTCTGACCCGTATACACTTTAACAATGGTGGTGACAGGCGAAAATTACTCTCTGTGGACCAATGGGGTAGCGGTATCACTTGGAGTACCATGGAAGATGCATTCCATGGCTGTTTGAATATGGAGGTCAAGGCTACCGACGCCCCTAACCTGAGCAGTGTAACCAATATGTCCAGGATGTTTAATAGTTGCTCGTCACTTAAGGGGACTACAGGTCTCTCTGGTTGGAATGTGGCTACTGTAACTGATATGTCCAGGATGTTCTATCTGGCAAGAACCTTCAATGCGGACATTGGTTCCTGGGATGTGTCCAAGGTGACCGATATGAGTGAGATGTTTACCGGTAGTAGTTCTTTCACGGGTACAGCGAGCCTCTCCAATTGGAATGTGTCCAGTGTGACCGATATGAGCTACATGTTTGCCGCTGCAAGTGTCTTTAATGCGGATATTGGCTCCTGGGATACCAGCAGTGTGACAGATATGAGCTGGATGTTTCGGTTCGCATCCGCCTTTGACCAGGACCTCAGCACGTGGAATGTATCCGGGGTGACCAATATGGTCAATATGTTCCGGGCTATGGACGTCTTTGACCAGGATTTGAGTAGCTGGGACACGGGTAGCGTGACCGATATGTCCGGCATGTTTGCCTACACCAAGGCTTTTAACGGGGACATCAGTAGCTGGAACACAAGTGGCGTCAATGATATGAGCGGAATGTTCTTTCAGGCAACCGCTTTTAACAGAGACCTCAGTTCCTGGGACACCGGCAATGTGACCAATATGCACTCCATGTTCCGGGACGCAAGCGCCTATGATCATGACCTAGGTGATTGGGATCTGGGGAAGTTGATCAGTGGCGATTTTATGCTCAATAACAGTGGGCTCTCATCAGGTAAATGGGACGCTACACTGATCGGCTGGCACGCCCAGAACTTTACGAATACACCTACTATCGGCGCCTCCGGGCTGGTCTACTGTACAGCCCGCACCCAGCGTGCCGCACTGACTTTAAATATTACTGGGGACAGCGTGGAAACTACCAAGCCGACGGCCGCCTGCAAGGCAGTAACACTGGAATTGGATAACAACGCCACGGCCACTCTTACGACTGAACTTTTTGACAATGGATCCAATGATAACTGCGGGAGCGTCTCCCTAAGTTTATCGCAGAGTGAATTCACAACCGCTGATATTGGTTCCAAAACGGTGACCCTAACGGTGAGTGATCCCAATGGGAACACGGAGAGTTGCAGCGCAACAGTGACTGTAGTAGGTAATTCTGAGCCCATAGCATCCTGTAAAAACATGACGCTACAGCTAGATGCGACAGGCAGCGGGACGATCACAACGGCGGACATCGATAACGGCTCGTCTGACAATAGTGGCACGGTTTCCCTTTCCCTGAGCAAAGCGATTTTTGGATGTTCCGATGTGGGGGACAACACAGTAACCCTTACAGTGGCCGACAGTCGCAACAACACAAAAACCTGTAACGCCATTGTAACGGTGGAGGACAAGATCCAGCCGACAGCCAGTTGCAAAGGTGCCACCGTACGATTGGATTCAGGAGGCAGCGCATCGATTACCGCGTCGGAATTGGACGGTGGTTCCAGCGATGCCTGTGGCGAAGTCTCATTGGGCTTGTCCAAGAGCAGCTTTACTACCTCCGACTTAGGCGTGAATATGCTGACCCTTACGGTGACCGATCCCAATGGGAACGCGAACACCTGTCTGGCCGCGGTGACCGTAGAGGATCCCGAAAACCTGTTTATCACCACATGGAACACGACCAAGTCCGGCACGTCCAACAGCAAATCTATTACCATCCCTGCCACCGGGACATATGATGTGGACCTGGGCAATGACGGAAGCTATGAACTGCTGGACCAGACCGGAACCATCACTGTGGATGTCACTACCTACAGCTATACCTCCGGGGAAATACAGCTGGCCCTTCGAAATGCCATATCTGGAAGCGGGACGCTGACCAGGATACATTTCAACAATGGAGGTGACAGACAGAAACTGCTTTCCGTCGACCAATGGGGCAATAGTATTTCCTGGAGCACCTTGGCGGGCGCATTTTATGGTTGTACCAATTTAGAGGTGAAGGCGACCGACTCTCCGGACCTCGGCAATGTAACCAATATGGGAAGCGCATTCCGCGCTTGTACCTCACTTACGGGGACGACCAGCTTCTCCAACTGGAACACGGCCAAAGTGACGAATATGAGCAGTATGTTTGAGGGAGCAAGCGAATTTAATGTGGATATCGGATCTTGGAATACAAGCAAGGTAACCCTTATGAGCTTCATGTTCCAAGACGCAAGTGCCTTTGACCAGGACATCGGTTCCTGGGATGTGGCCAACGTAACCAATTTGCACAAGATGTTTCGATTTGCCGCGTCCTTTAACCAAGACATCGGTTCCTGGAATACGAGCATGGTGCAAAACATGGGTGGCATCTTTAGAGGTGCAAGTGCCTTTGACCAGGACATTGGTTCCTGGAACACAAGCGCTGTGATTGATATGGCTCTCATATTCGAAGGCGCTACTGTCTTTAATCAGGACATTGGCTCGTGGGATACGAGCAACGTGACCAGTATGTATGCCGTATTCGAGGATGCAAGTGCCTTTGACCAGGACATCGGCTCCTGGAATATGAGCAAGGTGACGGATATGGACTCGATGTTCATGAACGCCAGTTCCTTTAATCAGGACATAAGCTCATGGAATGTATCCGGTGTAACCGATATGAGCAAGATGTTTTCTGGAGCAACCGCCTTTGACCAGAACCTGGGGGCCTGGGATTTAGAACAGCTGTCCAAGGGTACGGCAATGCTCAACAATTGTGGGCTTTCCCTTAGTAACTGGGACAACACGCTTATTGGTTGGTACGGGCAGAGCTTTACCAATACCGTTACAATCGGGGCTTCCGGCCTGGTCTATTGTACGGCTGCCACCCAGCGTGCCGCGCTTTCCCTAAACATTACTGGTGATAGTGTAGAGGCGAACCCGCCAACGGCCGCATGCAAGGAGGCGGTAACACTCGAACTTGACGCTAATGGCACTGCCACTCTGACGACCGATCTTGTTGACAATGGTTCCAGCGATGCCTGTGGGAGCGTCTCTCTAGGTTTGTCGAAGAGTGACTTCTCTACTGCCGAACTTGGTGCAAACACTGTGACCCTGACGGCGACCGACAATAGTAGCAAGACAGACACTTGTGATACTACGGTGACTGTGTTAAGCAGATCGGAACCGGTGGCATCCTGTAAGGACATCACGGTACAGCTCGACGCAACGGGTGCTACTGCTATCACTGCTATGGACGTTGACAATGGATCTTCAGACAACAGTGGAACAGTGTCACTTCTGATAGATAAAACCGGTTTCGGCTGTTCCAATGTTGGGGCGAACATAGTGACCCTCACCGTGGCTGACGCTAACAACAACACTAAGACCTGCTCCGCCACGGTAACTGTGGAGGACAAGGTCCAACCGACGGCAATGTGCCGGGCGGTGACACTTCGACTGGATGCCAACGATACCGCCACCCTGTCCACCACTCTTGTTGACAATGATTCTAGTGATGCCTGCGGGATTGTTTCGCTTGGTCTGTCCCAAAGCAACTTTAGCACTGATGACCTTGGTGTGAAAACGGTGACCCTGACGGTAACCGATACCAATGGGAATACAAATAGCTGTAATGCCACAGTGACTGTGGAGGCTTATCCCAGAACCACTTTCGTCACAACCTGGGATACGACCAAATCCGGTACTTCGGGGGGGAGCTCAATCTCTATTCCTGCCATGGGGATATATGATGTGGACTTGGGGGATGATGGCTCTTATGAACTATTGGAGCAAACCGGGACCACTACCGTAGATGTGACCACATACGGATATAGTTCCGGTATAATAAAAGTGGCCCTTCGAAACGCCATCTCCGAGAATGGCTCCCTTTCCAGGATAAATTTCAATAATAGTGGTGATAAGGTCAAAATACTCGCGATAGAACAATGGGGCAGTGCGATATCCTGGAGCAGCATGCAAAATGCATTTCGCGGCTGTACAAACCTGGACGTTTTGGCGAGCGATACCCCTGATCTGAGCAGTGTGACCACTATGGAGGCCATGTTCCACAATTGCAGTTCCCTCAAGGGGACCTCTGCAGACAACCTTTCCGGTTGGAACACCGCGAATGTGACGGATATGTGGAGCCTTTTCTATGGGGCAAGCTCCTTTAACCAGGACATCGGTTCGTGGAACACCAGCAGTGTGACGGATATGCGGTGGATGTTTTACCAGGCGACCTCCTTTAACCAGGATCTTGGAGACTGGGACCTGGGAAATTTAACCAGTGGTGCCAATATGCTCAATAACTGTGGGCTTTCCGTCGAAAACTGGGATAAGACACTTATCGGCTGGCATAAACAGGGATTTACAAACACGCCAACCATAGGGGCCAACGGGCTAATTTACTGTACTGCTGGTACTGAGCGAGACGCTCTTTCCCTTAACGTCAGCGGCGATACGGCCGAAACTACCAAACCGACCGTTAAGTGCAAGGCAGCTACCCTCCAACTGGGAACGGGTGGCAGTGCCAGCCTGAACGCCTCCCTTGTTGACAATGGTTCGAATGATTCCTGCGGGAACGTTAGCTTCAGTTTGTCCCAAAGCAATTTCACAGCCAACCATCTTGGAACAAACACGGTTACGCTTACAGTTACTGACCCTAACGGGAACAAGGATAGCTGTACTTCTTCAGTAACCGTTGAAGACAAGATTGCTCCCACCTCCAGTTGCAAGAACATCACCTTACAACTTGATGCAACGGGCAGCGCGGCCATCACCACCTCGACCATAGACAATGGCTCCTCCGACAACAGTGGTAGTATATCATCGCTTATACTGGACAAGACCAGTTTTAGCTGTTCCGATATAGGGCAGAACACAGTGACCCTTACGGCGACCGATGGCAGTAGCAACACCAACAGCTGTTCAGCTACGGTGACCGTAGAGGACAATATCAACCCAACGGCTGCATGCAAGGCAGCTACCCTCAGAATCGGCACCAATGGAGTACCAGTACTCACAACCGGCCTGGTGGATAACGGATCCGCTGATGCCTGCGGAAGTGTCTCATTGAATTTGTCTAAGACCAACTTTACGGCCTCCGACCTGGGACCGAACACCGTGACCTTGACTGTTTCCGACCCCAACGGGAACACGAACAGTTGCCAGACGACGGTGACCGTAGAGGACCCTGCAAGCGTATTTGTTACCACATGGGATACTACCAATTCGGGCATATCCAACGGGAATTCCATCACTATCCCTGCTACGGGTACCTATGACGTGGATCTGGGCAATGATGGTAGTTACGAATTACTCAACCAGAACGGTACCACCACTATAGATATTACAACTTATGGTCACGCTTCCGGAGAGATTCAACTGGCCCTTCGCAATGCCGGATCCGGGACCCTGAGTATAAAATTCAACAATACGGGAGATAAAGCCAAGATACTGTCCGTGGATCAGTGGGGTAGTGGAATATCATGGGGTTCCATGGGATGGGCATTTTACGGCTGTACCAATCTGGACGTTTTGGCGAGCGACACTCCCGATCTAAGCAATGTAACCACTATGGCGGCCATGTTCCACAGTTGCAGTTCCCTCAAGGGGACATCTACGGGCAACTTCTCCAATTGGAATACCGCCAAGGTGACGGACATGTGGAGCCTTTTCTATGGGGCAAGCTCCTTTAACCAGGACATTGGTTCGTGGAATACGGCCAGCGTAACAGATATGCGATGGATGTTTTATGAGGCAAGTGCTTTTGACCAGGACTTAGGGAACTGGGATCTGGGGAAGTTGACTAGTGGGACCAGTATGCTCAACGATAGTGGGCTCTCCGTGAAAAACTGGGACGACACGCTAATTGGTTGGTACAACCAGGGATTCACGAACACCCCCACCATTAATGCCTCCGGGCTGGTCTACTGCACAGCCGGCACTGAGCGGGATGCACTTTCCCTCAACATCATCGGCGATGTTGCAGAAACTATTAAGCCAACGGCACAATGCAAGTCAGTAACGCTCGAACTGGACGCCAATGGAGCAGCTAGCATAACAGCAGGCCAATTGGATAATGGTTCCAGTGATGCCTGCGGAAGTGTAAGTCTGGGGCTATCCCAGTACAGTTTTACAGCCTCCGACCTGGGGGCGAACCCTGTGACCCTTACGGTGACCGACCCTAATGGGAATACCAACACTTGTACTTCCACGGTGACCGTGGTGGATGCGACGGCCCCTGTGGCCTCTTGCCAGGATATTACTTTAGAATTGGATGCGACGGGCAGCGCGGCCATCACTACCTCGGTTATAGACAATGGCTCCTCCGACAACAGTGGTAGTATATCATCGCTTATACTGGACAAGACCAGTTTTAGCTGTTCCGATATAGGGCAGAACACAGTGACCCTTACGGCGACCGATGGCAGTAGCAACACCAACAGCTGTTCAGCTACGGTGACCGTAGAGGACAATATCAACCCAACGGCTGCATGCAAGGCAGCTACCCTCAGAATCGGCACCAATGGAGTACCAGTACTCACAACCGGCCTGGTGGATAACGGATCCGCTGATGCCTGCGGAAGTGTCTCATTGAATTTGTCTAAGACCAACTTTACGGCCTCCGACCTGGGACCGAACACCGTGACCTTGACTGTTTCCGACCCCAACGGGAACACGAACAGTTGCCAGACGACGGTGACCGTAGAGGACCCTGCAAGCGTATTTGTTACCACATGGGATACTACCAATTCGGGCATATCCAACGGGAATTCCATCACTATCCCTGCTACGGGTACCTATGACGTGGATCTGGGCAATGATGGTAGTTACGAATTACTCAACCAGAACGGTACCACCACTATAGATATTACAACTTATGGTCACGCTTCCGGAGAGATTCAACTGGCCCTTCGCAATGCCGGATCCGGGACCCTGAGTATAAAATTCAACAATACGGGAGATAAAGCCAAGATACTGTCCGTGGATCAGTGGGGTAGTGGAATATCATGGGGTTCCATGGGATGGGCATTTTACGGCTGTACCAATCTGGACGTTTTGGCGAGCGACACTCCCGATCTAAGCAATGTAACCACTATGGCGGCCATGTTCCACAGTTGCAGTTCCCTCAAGGGGACATCTACGGGCAACTTCTCCAATTGGAATACCGCCAAGGTGACGGACATGTGGAGCCTTTTCTATGGGGCAAGCTCCTTTAACCAGGACATTGGTTCGTGGAATACGGCCAGCGTAACAGATATGCGATGGATGTTTTATGAGGCAAGTGCTTTTGACCAGGACTTAGGGAACTGGGATCTGGGGAAGTTGACTAGTGGGACCAGTATGCTCAACGATAGTGGGCTCTCCGTGAAAAACTGGGACGACACGCTAATTGGTTGGTACAACCAGGGATTCACGAACACCCCCACCATTAATGCCTCCGGGCTGGTCTACTGCACAGCCGGCACTGAGCGGGATGCACTTTCCCTCAACATCATCGGCGATGTTGCAGAAACTATTAAGCCAACGGCACAATGCAAGTCAGTAACGCTCGAACTGGACGCCAATGGAGCAGCTAGCATAACAGCAGGCCAATTGGATAATGGTTCCAGTGATGCCTGCGGAAGTGTAAGTCTGGGGCTATCCCAGTACAGTTTTACAGCCTCCGACCTGGGGGCGAACCCTGTGACCCTTACGGTGACCGACCCTAATGGGAATACCAACACTTGTACTTCCACGGTGACCGTGGTGGATGCGACGGCCCCTGTGGCCTCTTGCCAGGATATTACTTTAGAATTGGATGCGACGGGCAGCGCGGCCATCACTACCTCGGTTATAGACAATGGCTCCACCGACAATAGTGGTAGCATATCATCACTTATACTGGACAAGACCAGTTTTAGTTGTTCCGATATAGGGCAGAACACAGTGACCCTTACGGCGACCGATGGCAGCAACAACGCGGCTAGCTGCACGGCAACGGTCTTGGTTCGGGACCAGACCCCTCCAATGGCCCAGTGCCATGAAGTAACGCTCGAACTGGACGCCAATGGGGAAGCCAATATCCCAGCCGACCTTGTGGACAACGGTTCCAGTGATGCCTGTGGAAGTGTGAGCCTGGAGTTATCCCCAAGTAGTTTTACGATCGATGACCTGGGTGCGAACACGGTGACCCTAACGGTGACAGACCCCAATGGGAATACGAACTCTTGTACCTCCACAGTGACCGTTGTGGATGCGACAACCCCTACGGCCTCTTGCCAGGATATTACTGTAGAATTGGATGCAACGGGTAGAGCGACCATCGCGGTAGCCGACGTAAACAACGGTTCTTCCGATAATAGCGGAACCTTATTCCTTTCGCTGGATAGTGCGGATTTTAGTTGTTCCGATATAGGGCAGAACACAGTGACCTTAACGGCGACTGATGGCAGCAACAACTCGGCTAGCTGCGCGGCTACAGTCTCGGTTCGGGACCTGACCCCACCAATGGCCCAGTGTCAGGAAGTAGCGCTCGAACTGGACGCCAATGGGAACGCCAACATAACGGCCAATCTTGTGGACAATGGTTGCAGTGATACCTGTGGAAGAGTCCGTCTGGAGGTATTCCCAAGTAGTTTTACGATCGATGACCTGGGTGCGAACACAGTGACCCTTACCGTAACCGACAACAGTGATAATATTGCGACTTGTCAGACCACGGTGACTGTGGTGGACGATACGGCCCCTACGGCCCTTTGTAAGGACATCACTGTGGAGCTAGACACGAAGGGTAGTGCGACCATCGCGGCAGCGGATATAGACAATGGCTCCTTTGATAGCAATGGTGATACAGTGTCACTTGCTCTGGACAGGACTGATTTTGGCTGCTCCGATGTTGGAGAGAACACTGTAACCCTGACCGTTACGGACGATGGCGGCAACACAGCCAGCTGTACCGCTACGGTAACGGTTCTGAATTTAACTGCACCTATGGTCCTTGTTACCAATAGCGGACCGGTCTGTCAGGGATCCGTTTTGCAATTGAACGAGATCAGTGGACTTGGTCTCTCATGGTCCTGGAGCAGCGATGGAGATGCCGTTTTTAACAACCCTGACATACAAGATCCCGAGGCTACCAATGTCTCGGACGGGGAGGAATTCACGGTTACCGTCACCCTGGCAAATGGCTGTACCGTAACAGGCACCACCAAGGCCTTTCTTCTGGAAACCCCTGTCCTGAAGACAGTCAGCGAACAGGAATTCTGTATTTTGCAGACCCCTATTGTATCTGATTTGGCGGCCTCAGGTAATGGCACCATCCGCTGGTATGAGGATGAGAACAGCAGCACGGAATTGGCAAGCGATATTCCACTTGTAGACGGCAGCTTGTACTACGGAGCCTTAGAGGATGATAATGGATGTATATCCGAGCGGATTGAAGTCCTAGTAAGGATCACAATGAAAGATTGTGATGAACTACCGAAGGCAGATAAACTTGCCTTTTCGCCGAATGGTGATGGGATCCATGATACTTTCTCCATTTCCTGGTTACGGAATGATTACCCTAACTACAGCATGTCGGTTTACGATCGAAATGGCACCCTGGTATATCAAGGGAACATCGGTATGGCTGACTGGGACGGTAACGCGGACCGTGGACTTATCCTGGCAGATGGCAAATTACCCAACGGGGTATACTACTACACCATAGATTTCGGAGATGGGACAACGCCATCAGTCCAGGGGGTAGTCTATCTGAACCGATAAGCAGGAGGAATTTGAATAGTTGATTTCTGAAGTAGTAAAACTGTGAAGTCGTTAATTGGATCTTATCCAATTAAAACTTTTTTAAGCATTAGTTAGCAAGAAGGTTCTGTAGCTTAAATGGAACTGTATTGTCTGCCAGTTTTGTCTTATCAATCCTTTGTTTCCTTAATAAACTTCGTGCCAGTCACATGCCTTTGCATTATTTATGGCGTCTACGGCTACCAACCTGTACTTATTAAAATACCACAATGAAAATTTTTTTCCCAACGCTCCCGCCAGTTTTCAACTGGTGGGCGATTTTATCTTTATAAGTTTATTAAGCGAACCACGAGATGCAATCTCGCGGTAGCGAGGGGCAAGAAGATTCTGTGGTTTAATTGTAGGTATAAGTTTAAAAGTTTTGAGTGCTGAGCAAGGAAAACTGTTCACTGTTTACCGTTCACTGATTACTGTTCACTGCAAACTGATTACTGCCCACTGCCAAATGTTCACCGGGGTTCTAAACCCCTCCCCAAATTCAAGTTAATTCCTGGGACTGAAATTTAAGAGCAGAAAGGATTAAGATCAAGTATAAGCTCAAGTGTAAGTATAAGTTTAAACGTTTTGAGTGTTGAGTAAGGAAAACCGTTTACTGTTCACTGATTACTGTTTACTGATTACTGTTCACTGCAAACTGATTACTGCCCACTGCCAACTGAACACATTATTCCTCCACAGCACAAGCAGGCTTGGCTGTTACGAAATAAAAAAGCCACCAACTTTCGTTGATGGCTTCTCTTAGTAGCGGGGACTGGATTCTTTCCTCGCATTGCTCGGAAAGGGCCTTTGGGGTGGCTTTACCAAGAAAAGCCATCTATTTGCTGGCGCAAATAGGTCTTTTTATTGCTCCACAGCACAAGCAAGCTTGGCTGTTACGAAATAAAAAAGCCACCAACTTTCGTTGATGGCTTCTCTTAGTAGCGGGGACTGGACTCGAACCAGCGACCTTCGGGTTATGAGCCCGACGAGCTACCTACTGCTCTACCCCGCGATGTATGTTTTTCAGTCTATTACGACCGTGTTTTTTGTTTCTTTTCTCAGGATGAGTAGGTACCCTGTCCTGAGCCTGCCGCAGGATACTGCTCTACCCCGCGATGTGGACGGCAAATATACAACGGTTTTCTTCACCAATCCAAACTATACCCATAATAATTTAAGCTGGCCGAACTACCCAAACCTTAAATTGCATAACTTCGGGCTTTGATATGGACGTTATTAATGATTTTCTCTCTGCCCTGATTCCTTATGCGGAATGGGTAATGCTCTTTTTAGTGATCGGTGGTGGATTATACCTGGTTTTCTATTCCAGGGGTATTCCCTATCGCTATTTCCGACATGCCATCGGTATTACCGCTGGGAAACACGACAACCCGGACGATCCCGGGGAAGTAAGTCACCTTCAGGCCTTATCTGCCGCGGTTGCCGCAACGGTAGGACTCGGAAATATCTCCGGCGTAGCCATAGCAATTTATCGGGGTGGGCCCGGCGTAATCTTCTGGATCTGGCTTACTGCCATTATAGGGATGTGCATAAAATTCTACTCCTGTAGCCTTGCCATCATCTACAGGGATCAGAACGCCCACGGAGAATTACAGGGTGGCCCCATGTACTACATCACCAAAGGAATAGGGCAAAAAGCCAGACCTCTGGCCTCTTTTTTCTGTGTTGCCGGGCTTGTGGGATTCCTCGGGGTGTTTACCGTAAACCAGTTTACCCAAACCTTTATGGAAGTGGTATCCCCGGATAATAGCATTGTCCATCTCGGAGGTACTTCCGCGAATCCTCAATTGTATTGGAAACTTATCATAGGGATAACGCTTTCCATTATCACCTCCTTTGTGATCTTTGGAGGCTTGCAAAAGATTGCCAGGGTGGCAACCGCCATCGTTCCCTTTATGGTAGTACTGTATTTTCTGGCAGTATTGGTAGTTATGGTCATGAATTCAGGTGAAATACTGCCCAGCCTTAAACTGATCGTCACTGAGGCATTTAATTTCAATACAGCCATAGAAGGCGGCTTCTGGGGAATTATAATACTTGGGGTTAGGCGTGCGGTCTTTTCCAACGAATCCGGGCTGGGAAGTGCGCCGATGTATCACGGACAATCCAAAACCAAAGAACCTGTCCAGGAAGGGCTGGTGGCCATGCTGGGGCCTTTCATTGATACCATCATAGTGTGTACCCTGACAGCTGTGGTTATTATCCTAAGCGGGGCCTACCTGGAGGCGGAAAGCGACGGCATATTGATGACGCTTATAGCCTTCAAAAAATCACTCTTCGGCTTTGGCGACGTACTCCTGATGCTGATCGTTTCAGCATTTGCGCTCTCCACGCTTTTTACTTATTCTTATTACGGTGTTAAATGCTTGTCTTTCCTCACCAACCCTAAGATTGGTAAGTATTTTAATTTCTACTATGTGGCTACTATTACATTTGCCGCGGTGGCTTCTGTAGGGCTAGTTATTAATCTTATTGACCTGGCTTATGCGTTAATGGTTATTCCAAATATGCTGGCCGTGCTGTATTTGGCACCCAAAGTAAATGCCGAGATGAAACTGTATTTCAAAAAACTGAAAAATGAGCGCTCATAAGGCTGGATTTGTCAATATTATTGGAAACCCCAATGTGGGGAAATCTACTTTGATGAATGCTTTTGTGGGTGAAAAGCTGTCCATCATCACGTCCAAGGCACAAACTACCCGCCACAGGATATTGGGTATTGTAAATGGCGAGGATTTCCAGATGGTATTATCCGATACTCCCGGTATTATCAAACCCGCCTATGAGCTGCAGGATTCCATGATGGATTTTGTGAGATCTGCCTTTGAAGATGCAGATGTGCTGCTCTATATGGTAGAGATTGGGGAAAAGGGTTTAAAGGACGATCGATTCTTCAAAAGGATAGAGAACAGCAAGATACCCGTATTATTGCTCTTAAATAAGATAGACACTAAAGATCAGCAGTTCCTCGAAGAACAGTTGGCGTATTGGCAGGAGCGTTTACCGAAGGTGGAGATCCACCCTATTTCGGCCCTGGAGAATTTCAATATCAAGGAAGTTTTTCAACGGATCATTGAGCTGCTACCGGAATCACCACCCTATTTTCCTAAAGACCAACTCACGGATAAGCCGGAACGCTTTTTTGTAAATGAGACGATACGAGAAAAGATCTTGAAATTCTATAAAAAAGAAATACCCTATGCGGTAGAAGTAGAAACCGAGGAATTTTTAGAAGACGAAAAGCTCATCCGTATCCGGTCCCTGATCATGGTGGAACGCAACTCCCAAAAAGGGATAATCATAGGTCACCAGGGAAAGGCACTTAAGAAGGTCGGGGTGGAAGCCCGTAAAGACCTGGAGAAATTCTTCGCGAAACAGGTTCATCTGGAGTTATATGTAAAAGTGAACAAAAACTGGAGAAGCAATACACAGCAGCTGCGGCGATTCGGCTACGATCAAAAGAAATCATAAGGTGTTTAACCGGTCCTGCATAAAATCGTACAATTGATTCATCTGAGGCCTGCCTTTGCGTTTTCCAGACCGGCCGAAAAAGTAAAGTGCAAACCATATCAAAACCAGGAATGCCATAGCGCCAAGCTGGATGCCGTAAGGATGGTCTAATGCTGCATTGGAATACGCCCAGATCCCCAAGATGATAAAGAAAGTAGCCACCCCAAAGTGCAGGAACATAAAAAAGGTCCAAAGGGTAGGATTTGGCCCGAACAGGCCGTAAATTCGGGATGATTTATCGTCTAACTCATTGACTTCCAGCTGTAACTGCGGAGACCAGAAATTTCGGTGCTTATCCACAAATTTGATAAAAACATGATCATCTATCCGACGGATCAGGAAGGATTTGTGCTCAGCGTTTTCAAAGGCCTCGATAACAGACTCTTTAGGCGATCCAGGTTCCAGCTGAAATCTGGGCCGCAATACAACGGAATTGGGTAAAGTACTCATCACGGCTTATTCTTACTAAAAGATACACTTTTCTGAGACAATAAAGGATTGTTTCGGATGCTACAATACCTAAAAGCAGCCTTTAATGATTTTTAATCATCAAATTTTCAATCAATTACAACTTGTCAAAAACCCTTTATCGAAAAAATGTAGCTTTTTACTTAATAGTTGTTTACTTTTCCTATATTTGATTTATCGATGAAATGCATAGTTTTATCGATAAACTGCTCCAAATCCCCCAAACACTATGAACAACATCATCATATTTGGTGCCTCCGGTCATGGCAGTGTCGTATTAGACTGTATTGAACAGGAAGGCAAATACCAGGTCATTGGCTTTGTAGATTCCTTCAAGAAAAAAGGCAGGCTTCAAAACGGCTATGAGATCCTGGGTAATGAGCACGACCTTCCTGTGCTCATGGAAAAGTTCAATCTTCATGGTGGTATTATTGCGATAGGGGATAACTGGACCCGGAAGATCATCGCAGACAAAATATCCAAGATCGTTCCCAATTTTAATTTCATTACCGCCATTCATCCCACCGCGATTATTGGTAAGGACGTTACTATAGGGAAAGGAGTGGTGATCATGCCTGGGACTATCGTAAATGCCAACTGCCAAATTGAGGATTTTTGCATCCTCAATACAAATTCCTCCCTGGATCACGATGGTAAAATGGAAGAGTATTCCAGCCTTGCCCCCCGTGTGTGTACAGGAGGAAACTTACAGCTGGGCAAATTCTCAGCTATTTGTCTGGGAGCTAATGTTATAGAAAGCATTACCATAAAGCAACATACTGTGGTAGGTGCAGGATCACTCGTCATTGATGATATTGACAGTCACGTTCTGGCCTATGGTTCCCCGGCCAAAGCTGTAAGAATACGTGCTGTTGGGGAAAAGTACCTTACCGCAGGGAAAGTACCCTACCTACTGAATGTAGTGGACGCCTGAACCCGTATCACCTTTTAGCCCATAGTTGATTTTCCAAATGGCTCGCAAGCTCATGGTCAGTTAGCCTATTAATACTACCTTTGTGGCCTGATTTTATAAGATGAGTGCCATAGTAGCCATAGTAGGGAGACCCAATGTGGGCAAATCCACCTTTTTTAACCGCCTGATTCAGCGCAGGGAGGCTATTGTTGATGCCGTAAGCGGCGTAACCCGGGATAGGCATTATGGCAAAAGCGATTGGAACGGAAAGGAGTTTTCCCTGATCGATACCGGGGGATACGTATTGGGAAGTGACGACATCTTTGAACAGGAAATAGACAAACAGGTTGAGTTGGCCATTGAAGAGGCCGACGCGATCATTTTTATGGTGGACGTAGAGGCCGGAATTACCGGAATGGACGAAGATGTAGCCCGCCTGTTACGCAAGGTTAGCAAGCCTGTTTTCCTAGTAGTCAATAAAGTAGACAACGCCAAGAGGGAGGAGCAGGCTGTGGAATTCTATTCCCTGGGCCTTGGAGATTACTATTCGCTGTCCAGCATAAATGGAAGTGGCACCGGAGAGTTACTGGATGCCCTGGTGGAGGTGCTACCTGAGAGTACTGAAGAAGCCGATGAACTTCCGCGTTTTGCAGTGGTCGGGAGGCCCAATGCCGGAAAGTCTTCCTTTATTAATGCGCTAATAGGCGAAGACCGCTATATAGTTACGGATATCGCTGGAACCACCCGGGATAGTATTGACACCAGGTACAACCGCTTCGGCTTTGAGTTCAACCTGGTAGATACCGCGGGGATCAGGCGCAAGGCCAAAGTAAAAGAAGACCTGGAATTCTACTCGGTTATGCGCTCTATAAGGGCCATTGAACATGCGGATGTTTGTTTGTTGGTGGTAGACGCAACAAGAGGTTTTGACGGGCAGGTGGAGAACATTTTCTGGTTGGCCGCGAGAAACAACAAGGGGATTGTGATCCTGGTTAACAAGTGGGACCTGATTGAGAAAGAAACCCAGTCTGTCAAGAAATTTACCCAGAATATCAAAAAAAGCATAGAGCCTTTTACCGACGTTCCTATTATATTCATTTCTGCGCTAACCAAACAGCGGATCTTCAAAGCCATTGAAACCGCGGTTACGGTTTATGAAAATCGGTCTAAAAAGATCCCTACCCGTAAGTTGAACGACATTATGCTTCCCATCATAGAACATACTCCTCCACCCTCCTACAAAGGGAAATATGTTCGTATAAAATTCTGTACTCAGTTGCCTACCCCATACCCGCAGTTCGCATTCTTTTGCAATTTGCCACAATATGTGAAAGACCCTTACAAGCGTTTTCTGGAAAACAAGCTTCGGGAAAACTTCGATTTCACCGGAGTCCCCATTACCATTTTTATGAGGAAGAAATAAGTCTGTGATTGGCGGTCTTCAAATTTCCGGCTGATTGGCCTTAGATCTCGGCATTAACAGCAGGAATTTTACCCTTTCTATTATCAACCTTGCATTAAATGTTGTATTTTGAAATAGGAAATACCTTTAAGAAAAAGCCTGATGAGAGTACCTGTCGCAAGTTTTCTTTTCTTCCTTCTTCTCAACAGTACAAGCCTATGTGGTCAGCTCTCTACCCTTGAAGAAGCCCATGCCGAATTCTTTACACCTCATAGGGAGTTATTCCATTTGCAGACAAACAAAGCTGCCTACATTGAGGGAGAGCACATCTGGTTTGCGGCTTATGTCCTTAACCAGTTAACTGAAAAGCCGTCGGACAGCACCAGGAATTTATATGTGGGAATCTACGATGAGCAGGGAATAGAGATCAAGAAAAAGCTCTTGCATGTTAATCAAGGCGTTACCCATGGAAATTTTCTTATCGATTCGCTCTTTATCAAAGATAAATACTACCTGAAGGCCTATTCAAACTGGATGAAGAATTTTGCGGTATCCAATTCCTTTACAAAGTCAATACGAATACTGGGCCGCAAATCAGCTGCAAATGAGCATGACAATAGCCTGGGTTTTGACCTTCAGATCTTACCTGAGGGTGGTCACCTGGTTGAAGGCACTCATAACACGGTTGGATTTAAGTTGATGCAGCATCAGGGAACAGGAGTGCAGGTAGCTCATGCGGAGTTGATGGATAATAATGGCAAGGCCGTGGTTAGCGATATTCTGAATAATCACCTTGGCTTTGGAAAGTTCCGTTTCTATTATGAAGATGGCCGAAATTACAGCTTAAGGGCTCATCTGGGCAACGGGGAAGTTGTAGAAAAGTCGCTGCCACTTGCCAGGGACAAGGGTCTGTCCCTATCCCTCAAGGTGATGAATCCCGTTTATCTGCTCATGCGCATCAGTACAAATCGTGCAACTCTGGACGAGAGAACTGGGCAAAAGTGCTATTTGGCATTTCACAAAAACAAGGAGCTCATCATCAAGGAGTTTGTTCTTGAGCATTCCAATCATTTTATCAGGCTTAGGAAAAGCGAATTGCCTAAAGGTTTAAATCAACTTACGCTCTTTGATGAAAGCTTAAATCCAATTTCAAGGCGACTATTCTTCAACGATATAGATCTAAAGAGGCTGGATTTAGATGTAAGTGCTCAAAACTATGACAGGGATAGTGTAAATTTATTTATTTCACCAAAAGCTGCTGAGAAAACCAAGGCTTCTTATAGATTAAGTGCTTCGGTATTGCCTGAAGCCACCAGGGTCCAGGCTTCGGACAACTCAATTTTGTCATCCTTTTGGTTGAAACCTTACCTCCGGCATCCGGTTGAGAATCCGGCGTATTATTTTGAGAATTTAAGAGCAAAAATGCTTGCGCTGGACCATTTGTTGATCGTTCAGGGCTGGTCTAATTACGATTGGGATCGAATATTTAACTATAGGCCGGAATACAAATTCGACTTCGAAAAAGAAATTACGATAAGCGGTAAGATTATCAATGCGGATCTGACCAGGGAGCAGAATGTAATGCTGAGAACTTCTGGCTCAGAAAACTTCATTATTGCTCCACTCGACAGGAATAAAAACCTGCTGCTGAAAGCTCCGCTTTTTAAGAACGAGTCTTTAGATATTGCGATCATTAATGATAAGGGCAAGCTTAGAAGACCCAGGTTGGATCTGACCTTCTTACCCAGGGCCGATAAGGATTTCCTCAGTTTATCCGAACTCAGATTGATGGATAATGAAATGGATATGTTTCCGGAAGATGAGGTGGAATTTGCGAATGGGGGAGTAGCCGCGGGAAATCTCATCAGGCTTAAGGAAGTGGAGGTATTTGCCCAAAACAGCCAAAAAGAAAAGGAATATCTATTCCAGTTGGCTACGGATGAAGGTACAATAATCACGGATGAGGACAGGCTAAAATACAGATCTGTTTACAACTATCTGAGAAGTTTGGGTTTTGAGGTGGAGATCTTCAACAACCAGGTGAGGATTCGTGCCAACCAGGGGCATTTGAGGGGATTTATACCCATTTACATTGATGGCTTGCCAGTCCATGGACGTGAATTGGTTTCCATGCCACTCGTAAGGGTGCAAGCCGTGGTATTTGATACCTTTAAGGAACAATATGTCAATGTAATCCTCCGCAACGGGGATTATACAGACCCCAATTTACCGGCTCAGTACATAAGCACAATTATAAAGCAAGGTTACGCCAAGCCATCCCAGTACTACGAACCTTTGTATACCTCGCTCTCCCCTGAGACTCTGGAAAATTACGGTTCTATCGCCTGGTTGCCGGACCTGGTTTCCGGGCAGGACGGCACTACTTCTTTCTCGTTTTTGAAAAGTGGGCAAAATAGCGTGAAAGTATTTGTTGAAGGCTTTGATGAACAGGGAAGACTGGTATCGGTAATGAAAACCGTAGAAATTCAGTAGTATTGAGACAACTAAACACAAAGCATCGGAAATATCAGCAAGCTTACTATCAACTATCAACTATCAACTGTCAACTAACAATACATCCTCAAGAGCTTTGGCGAGGGAAGACTGTTCACTCCCGATAGTTATCGGGACTGTTCACTGTTCACTGAAATTTGGGGTTCCAAACCCCACCCCAGAGTTAAATTAGTCTTTGGCACTGTAAATTAAAAGCAGAATGACAGGGTTAAAGTACAAGTACAAGTTTAAGCTGAAGTAAAAGAAAAGGGTTCTGAAATGTATGCGTTGAATTGTAAATGTGAACTGCCCAATTGATCCTCAACAGTCTAAGCGAAGAAGTACTGTTCACTGTTCACTGCCAACTGCGTACTGACTTCACCATCCTCCTGAGGCTCCGCCTCCACCAAAGCCGCCGCCTCCGAAGCCACCTCCGAAACCGCCTCCGCCACCAAAACTTCCTCCGCCGCCGGAAGAACCTCCAAATCCTCCACGGCCCATATTGCTCAGGATAATTACATCCCAAAGATCTATACCAGACCTTCTTCTACCACCTCTGCCGCCACCTCGCCGGTTGTTTCTGGTGGCAAGGATGATAAAGATGATAATGAAGATGATAATAGGCAAAATTGCTCTGAACGGGAACTTGTCTTTTTTTGCAAAGCTGCGGTCTTCCTTGAATTCTCCGGTGAGGACTTTAAAAATTGCCTCAGCACCCTTGTCCAACCCCGCGTAGTAATCCCCTTTTTTAAATTCAGGGATGATCACCGTATCTATGATTCTTTTGGACATGGCATCTGTCAAAGAGCCCTCAACTCCGTAACCTGTATTGATCGCGATACGCCGGTCCTGGCTGGCCAGGATAATCAAGATCCCATTATCCTTGCCTTTCTGGCCTATACCCCACTTTTGGCCCCATTGAGCTCCCAGGTAGTTGATATTCTCGCCCTCAGTAGATGCTATTACAACTACTACGATCTGAGTAGAGGTGCTGTCCGAATAACGGATAAGCTTTTGTTTTAGTGCGGTTTCCTGGCTTTCCGCTAACAGGTCTACATAGTCATAAACACTGGTCTGAACTGAGGGTCTTTCCGGGATCTCAAACTGTCCGAAGCTCGTAAACACCGCTCCTAGAAAAAGGAGTACAAAGAGAAGATCAGCCCTTGGATATCTCATCGCTCAATTCGTTGCGGTCTCCGTGTTCCCATGGAAAGTGGGCTTGCAATTCCTTGCCTGCCTGCAGTATTCCCTCTATCAGCCCCTGTTTGAATCTTCCATGCTGAAAATGATCCTGAATAAGGTCTTTGGTACTGTTCCAAAAGTTTTCCGGAACTACCCGGTCTATTCCACGGTCTCCGTAAATTGTAAACTTTCTATCCCTTACAGCCACGTAGATCAATACCCCGTTCTCATCTTTGGTATTGTCCATTTTTAGGAGGTGGAACAATTGTTTAGCCCTGTCCAGATGTTCCAGGTCGGTATGAGCCTCAATGTGCACCCGTATCTCTCCGGAGGTATTGCTTTCCGCTTCAAGAATGGCAGATACTACTTCCTGCTCCTCCTGAGCTGTTAAAAATGCTTCTACCTGTGAGGATGGCATATCTAGTTAAAATCAAAATTTACATCTGGGGCTTGCTCAGAACCGGGTGCAGCCTGGTATCTGGCCATTTCTTCGAACCCGAACCAACCTGCAAGTAGTTTATTCGGAAACTTGGTAGTATGGATGTCGTAAGTGTTCACCCTGTCGTTATAGCGGTCACGTGCTACATTGATCCTGTTCTCAGTGCCTTCCAGTTGGGATTGCAGCTCGATGAAATTACGGTTCGCCTTGAGGTCCGGATAGCGTTCAACTACGACCATCAACTTGTTTAAAGCACCGGTAAGCCCGCTCTGGGCCTCCTGAAATGCTGCCATGTTCTCTGGGGTCAGATCGCCGGCATTAATAGTGGTTTTGGTCGCTTCAGCACGCGCCTGAATAACCCCTTCCAGGGTTTCCTTTTCAAAGTCTGCCGCCCCCTGTACGGTCTTTACAAGGTTCCCTATCAGGTCATTTCGTCGCTGATAAGAACTTTCAACATTAGACCAGGCGGTTTTGGCGTCTGCTTCGTAGGTAACTGCAGTGTTGTTGAAACCTACGGCCCATTGATAAATAGCAAAGCCTAATACCAATAGGATAATTACTGGAATTAACCATTTTTTCATGATAGTGTTCTTTAGGTTAGTGTAGTATTACAATTGATTCTTGATCTTGATAAGCTCAGATTTTACCCGTTCTAATTTCTGAATAATCTCAAAATTAGACAAGGTCTTCTGCCGCTCTTCCCGAAGGTGGATCTTGGCGCCTTCCAGGGTGAAACCGCGCTCTTTGACCAGGTGATAGATCAGTTGTAGATTCTTAATGTCTTTTGGGGTGAATTTTCGGTTTCCCTTGGCATTTTTCTTGGGCTGGATAACATCGAACTCTTTTTCCCAAAAGCGGATGAGCGAAGTATTGACATCAAAAGCCCTGGCAACTTCGCCAATTCCATAATACCGTTTTTCGGGTAAATCTATATGCATTAATCCAGTGATTGATTCTCCTGATTGGCGTATTTGAGCATGTTCTCAAATTCTTCGGGGGTCAAACTTCCATAGTAGAAGTTAATCGGATTTATCCGGTCTCCGTCTTTCCACACTTCGTAATGCAGGTGTGGCGCCTCTGAACGGCCGGTACTTCCTACGAATCCTATCAGGTCTCCGCGTTTTACTTTTTGCCCCCGCTTGACGTTGTATTTACTCAGGTGGGCATAAAGTGTCACATAGCCGTAGCCGTGATCTATTCTGATGTGTTTTCCAAAGCCTGAAGACTTATTATCCGCTCTCTTTACCTTGCCATCACCCGTGGCATATATCGGGGTTCCCTTGGGAGCGGTAAAGTCCATACCCCTGTGCATTTTTCGCGCCTTGGTAAAGGGATCCGATCGCCAGCCGAAACCGGAGGCCATACGGGTCAGGTTTTCGTTGTTCAGTGGTTGTATGGCAGGTATAGCTGCCAACAACTTTTCCTTTTCCTCCGCCAGTTTGGTGATCTCATCCAGCGACCTGGACTGAATGACCATTTGTTTCTGTATGATATCTAACCTCTTGGTGGTGGATATGATCATTTCTGAATTGTTGAAGCCTTCCAGGGACTTGTATCGATTTATCCCTCCGAATCCAGCGCGCCTTTGCTCCTCAGGAATGGGGTTCGCTTCAAAATACAACCGATAGATATTATTATCCCTGTCTTCAATATTCGCCAACACCTGTTCTATCTGCTCCATTTTCTTGTTGAGCAGCTCAAACTGCAGTTCGTAATTCTTGGCTTCCCGCTGTAGCGAAAGTTCCCTCGGCGTGTTCAGCAAATTGGTATTGAGCAATAGGGTCAATCCCAAAAAACCGAATAGGGCGGAACCCAAAAGAAAGAGAAAAATATTTCGGTATCTTCTCGATTTTTTCGGTTCAATCTTTCTGTACGAAAGGGTGTCCGGATCGTAATAATACTTTACTTTAGACATGAAGGGATTTTGTCCTATTTTTGTGCTTTCGTTTTATCAGAACAAACAAATATAAAAATTGTTTTGTATAATTTGTTAAAATTTGCAAAACCTTGCCTTTTTGTATGACTTCCAAGGAAATTAGAACCCATTTTCTAGACTTTTTCAGGGATAAAAACCACAAAATCGTACCCTCAGCTCCTATGGTGATCAAGGACGATCCGACATTGATGTTTACCAATGCCGGTATGAACCAGTTCAAGGAGTTTTTTCTTGGGAGCAGCAGCTCTAAAAACCCCAGGGTAGCAGATACCCAAAAATGCCTTAGGGTAAGCGGAAAACACAATGATCTGGAAGAGGTTGGTAAAGATACCTATCACCATACGATGTTCGAAATGCTTGGGAATTGGAGTTTCGGTGATTACTTTAAAAAAGAAGCCATCCACTGGGCCTGGGAGTTTTTGACTAAAGTCTGTAAAATTGACCCGAATAACCTCTATGTTTCCGTTTTTGAAGGTAGTGATGATGCGGACCAGCTTGAAATGGATAAGGAGGCATATGAGCTTTGGAAGGATATAGTTCCGGAAGACCGTATTATTATGGGTGATAAGAAGGATAACTTCTGGGAAATGGGTGACCAGGGGCCATGCGGACCTTGTTCTGAGATCCATGTTGACATCCGATCCGCAGCAGAAAAGCAAAAGACCCCGGGGGCAGAACTGGTCAATAAGGACCATCCATTGGTGGTTGAGATATGGAACCTGGTGTTTATTCAATACAATCGCAGGGCCAATGGGCAGTTGGAGCCCTTACCTGAAAAGCATATAGACACCGGAATGGGCTTTGAAAGGCTCTGTATGGTCTTACAAGGGGTTCAGTCTAATTACGATACCGATATTTTTACCCCCCTTATTCGAGAGGTGGAGACGATCACCAATTCCGAATACGGTAAATCTGAAAAAACCGACATCGCCATTCGGGTAATAGCGGATCACATTCGTGCCGTGGCCTTTGCCATTGCAGACGGGCAGTTACCCAGTAATACAGGTGCGGGATACGTCATCAGAAGAATACTGAGAAGGGCAATTCGATACGGGTTTACCTTTCTTGGGACCAATGAGCCCTTTATTTTTCTTTTGGTAAAAGTTCTGGCTGATATTATGGGTGAGGCATTCCCCGAGCTAAAGGAGCAAAAGACACTTATTGAGAATGTTGTTCGGGAAGAGGAGCATTCATTTCTGAAAACCCTAGAACAAGGCCTGGTTTTGTTGGATACTGTGGTAAGTACTACCAAAGGCAAAACTGTAGACGGACAAAAGGCATTTGAATTATACGATACCTATGGCTTCCCGATAGACCTTACTGCCCTGATCCTGGAAGAGAAAGGCTTTCAATTGGACGAAGAGGGATTCCAGAAGGCGATGCAGGCGCAGAAAGACCGGTCTAAGGCTGCATCAGAAGTTTCCAAGGAAGACTGGACCCATCTGGTGGAGGATGCCGAACAGGAATTTGTGGGGTATGACACCCTGGAGGCCGACGTAAAGCTGGTAAAATATCGAAAAATCAAGACCAAAAAGGACGGAGATCAGTACCAATTGGTTTTCAATCTTACACCATTTTATGCTGAGGGTGGCGGCCAGGTTGGTGACAAGGGATACCTGGAGGTACCTAATGGTGATGTGGTTTATATCCTTGACACAAGGAAAGAGAACAACGAGATCATACATTTTGCCAAAAACCTGCCCAAGCATCCGGGGGAGACCTTAAGGGCAGTGGTAGACAAAAGTCAAAGAATGCGCACGGCCCGCAACCATACCGCCACACATCTGCTGCACCAGGCGCTGAGGGAAGTACTTGGAAACCACGTAGAACAGAAGGGATCCGCAGTGCATTCCAAGTATCTCAGATTTGACTTTTCGCATTTTGCCAAGCTGACAACGGACGAATTACGGATGGTAGAGAATTTCGTAAATGCCCGTATAGATGAACAATTACCCTTGCAGGAAAATCGCGATGTTCCGATGAAGCAGGCCCGGGAAGAAGGTGCTATTGCGCTCTTCGGAGAAAAATATGGCGATTCTGTAAGAACCATCCGTTTTGGGCAATCCATAGAACTCTGCGGAGGGACCCATGTGTCTAACACCGCGGATATCTGGCATTTTAAGATCACCTCAGAGGGAGCGATCGCAGCCGGGATACGAAGAATAGAAGCCATTACTTCCGATACGGTAAAGGAGCTCTTCGCCAACAATGACAAGACCCTTGGCGGTATAAAAATGCTTTTTAAAGGGGCCAAAGACCCTTTGAAGGCAGTAACCGATCTATTGGAGGAAAACAGCAAACTTAAAAAGGAGGTTGAGCAGTTGCAAAAAGCCAAGGCCAAGGGCCTGAAGTCAAGCCTTGAGCAAGAGCTCGAGAGCATTAAGGGCCTTCAATTTCTGGCGCGTGAAGTAGACCTGGATGCGGCAGGGATCAAAGATCTGTCTTTTGAGATGGGAGGAAAGCACGATAACCTTTTCCTGCTTCTGGCTTCAGAACGAAATGGCAAAGCCCTGTTATCCTGCTATATTTCAAAGAAAGTGGTAGCTGACAAAGGACTGAATGCGGGTGCCATTGTGCGCGAATTGGGGAAGCATATTCAGGGCGGAGGCGGTGGCCAGCCATTTTTTGCAACGGCGGGTGGAAAAAATCCTGCAGGCATACCCAAAGCTTTGGAAAGCGCCAGGGACTTTATACCTGAATAATGAGAAGATTTAATCTTGCAAAGCTCAACTGGAAGTACGTAATTGGGGAGGTACTCCTAATTTTTATAGGGATCAACCTGGCCATCTGGTTCAATAACTGGAATACGTCCAGGACGAGAAATGCGGATAAAGAGATCGCACTTCAGAAAATCGAGGAAGAAGTAAGCAACAACCTGGAAGAATTGGTGAATGCCAGGGAGGCGAACTACAGCGTAAAAGAAGCGATTGATGCCTATAGGAAAATGCAGGTTAGCGGTCTCGGAACGGTTGCTACATCTGAAGAAATCACCCAATTCCAAAAGGATTACCCGCGATTTTTCAGAGTGCAGGACTCCGTATTACACCAGGGGAAGAAATATATTTACGACGGAGATACCTTTATTAACCTGGAGCTTATGGAACTTACCGAAATCGCCTGGGAAACTTCTAAGACAACAGGCATTACCGGAGCATTCGGATATGAATGCCTTTACCTTCTGGAAGGAATGTACAATGTGCAGAAACTGGTACAAAACGAGGTGACCAAGGCCGCCAATGCCCTTCAGGAAGGAGATATAAAGCGACTGCTACGGGTTCTGGAGTTCATGGAGCAACTGGATGCGCAACTCGAAAGAGACTATAATTCCGTACTCGAGAATATTCGCAACTGCGACTAAGTTTACAGGCATAGGGATGGAACTGCAAACCCATTTAAAATTATCCAGGGCAGATCAGCAGATCACTTACGACAGCCATTTGCTGATGCTTGGATCCTGCTTTGCTGAACACATGGCAGACAAACTCTCCTATTACCAGTTTCGTACATTATCGAACCCGTTTGGAATACTATTTCATCCGCTGGCCATTGAAAACCTTTTGGGCAGGGCAGTGGAACAGCAGAATTTCTCTAAAGGGGATATTTTCTTCGCCAACGAGCGGTGGAAGTCTTTTGAAGCGCATTCCGACCTAAGTTCTTCCGATGCTGAAGGTCTGTTGAAAACGTTAAATCAGGCAGTTGATCAAACGCGTGAGCAGTTGCGAAACGCCAGCCATGTTATTATCACTTTAGGCACTTCCTGGATCTATGAGCTTAAAAAAACTCGGGATGCCGTAGCGAACTGCCACAAGGTTCCTCAAAAAGAGTTTGATAAACGGCTATTGGCTGTTGATGAAGTGCTTGAATCTCTTCACAACATGCTTAGGATGATACGGCAATTGAACAATAAGGCTGAGGTAGTTTTTACCGTATCCCCGGTTAGGCATTTGAAAGACGGCTTTATAGAAAATCAACGGAGTAAATCGCATTTGCTGACGGCCGTACATCAGTTGCTTGATGACCCAAGCCAGAAAAGGGTCTCGTATTTTCCCGCTTTTGAGATCATGATGGACGAATTAAGAGACTACCGCTTTTACAAAGCGGATATGGTGCACCCAAATGAATTGGCTGTAAACTACATCTGGGAAAAGTTCGTGGAATGCTGGATTGCCGATTCTGCCCAGCCGGTTATGGACAAGGTTGCAGCCGTGCAAAAGGGTCTTGATCACAAGCCTTTTAATACCAATTCGAAGGCTTACAAAGACTTCAGGAAATCGATCGAGGCAAAAATTTCGTATTTAAAGCAGGATTATCCTTTTATGCAATTTGATCAGTAAAGATTTCCGGCTTTACAAGCAATCCCCGGTTTTATCGTTTTAGATCTGAATGCTTTTAAACTGTTTTATGAAAAAGGTACTCATTGGTATTGTGATCACCCTTGCTGCGGTCTTTGTAGTCCGCTCCTGTTCCAAAGACATGGAGGAGCGAGCCATTCTAAGGGAGAACAGCATGCTTATCCAGCAAGAGATCAGTAAGGTATCCAAACTGGTAGTTACAGAAGGACATTTCGCTGAAGTCTATAACTACAGGGATTCCCGGGAACTCTTCGGATCCCTCCTCAAGGCAGATAAAAAGGCCTTGGTGGTTGTGAACGCGGAGGCTACCATCTCTTTTGACCTGGCTAAGATTGAATTTGAGGTGGATGAGGCCAACAAAACCCTTCACATCCTGAAGCTACCGGAACCGGAGATCAAAGTGCATCCGGATTTTGAATATTACGATGTTAGTGCGGATTATTTTAACCCCTTCGATGCTGAAGACTACAACGCCATCAAGAACACTGTAAACGCCTCACTTTTGAAAAAGGTGAAGGCCTCTTCCATGTTGTCTAACGCCCAAAACCGCTTTCTCAGTGAATTGTCAAGGTTCTATGTGTTGACCAATACCATGGGCTGGACCTTGAGCTATCAGGGTAAGGTTGTGGACCGAAACGTTCCGGAATTCTTTCTGATGGACTAGTACCAGCTTTTTCCGAAATCATCCCTGCAATTCAGAAATAGTCCTTATATTCTGAAAAACAGCATTATGGAACAAAGCAATGTAAGGGGAAGAAGAAATTTTATCAAGGTATCGGGGACTTTAGGTGCCGGGCTTTTACTACCCGCCATGGGTTTTGCAGGGGAAAATTCGCTTGAATTATCCGATAATATTCATGAATTCGGAAAACGGGAAGGCTATTCGGATCAGATCAGTATTCTGGTTTCAATGATGGACTGGATGAGGGCTACCGTGCTTCGTTCGGTAAATAGCCTTTCTCAGAAGGATCTGGATTTTCTTCTCGATGAGGAATCCAATTCCATTGGAGCTATGTTACTGCACCTTGCGGCTACTGAGCGCTATTATCAGATCCATACATTTGACGAACGCGATTGGGGTGATTTTGATAAAAAGGACATAGAGCGATGGGATATGGCCATGAACCTGGGAGCGCAAGCGCGCAAAAAGATAAAGGGGCATCCTTTAAGCTATTATCAGGACCAACTGGCAGAGGTCCGCGAAGCCAGTCTTGTAAAACTAAGATCTCTTGATGATAGCTGGTTAATGAAGTCTACCAAATTCTTTGCAGGAAAGCCAACGAATAATTACTGTAAGTGGTTCCATGTTGTAGAGCACGAATCCAATCACAACGGCCAGATCAAATACATCAAAAGCAGGATTAGCTAAGTCTTAGCTTTATTTAAAAAGGTACCGGTACGGGAGAATTTAAGATTCCCTGGCAGTCAGGGAGACATTCACCAGGTTTAGCCCATCGTCTATCAAATGCCCCACATTCGGATTGTTTTGTTTAACGGTTTCCAGATGTTCTTCAATCTCCGAGGCAAATTCCGCGTCGTTGTTATTTTTGGCCAACTCGTAAAGTTCCACAGGTAGCAGCCAGTCATCCGGATAGTTTTCCCGCACTTCCTTGAAGACTTTGTTCCTTGAGATGGTCCTGTTGGCACCTTCCCTAAAGTCCCTGATCTGCTGGTAATACTGTTCCAGTTTTTTATCGGAATCCGTTAGTTTTGGTTTGATAGTGGTACTGGAGATCTCATGGGTAATCAGGTCAAAACTACTGAGGTCTGCGGGTCCGTTAAAGGCCGATGCGATTTTTTCTCCTACCGCCATATTATAAAGCCCTTGTTCCGGAGAAAACAAGACTTTATTCCCGTGGGTAACGGTACAGTCCGTAAAGGTGATCAGGATGATCTCACCCCGTAAATTACGGGTACCGGTAATGATCTTGCCGGTTACAGTGATATCTCCTTCAAATTCCAGCGTTTTGGTCTCTCCTTCAAAAATATTGTAGGCCTTCAGGTCTTTAGGACTCATGTCTTCTATGGCAATATTGATGCCCTTGAGCTTTCCGATAGGGGAGCCGAATCCATCCGCATGGTGTTGCCTACTGTGCCCTACCAGTTCCTTTTCGCGATAAGAGAGTGCTGTTTCACCTGAAGTACGCAAGTAAACCGCTTTTCCTTCATGCTCTACGACCTCAGAGAACTTACCGGAAATCTGAAGCCCTGTGCTCAATTCCACAGTACCCAACTCCCTGGATGCTATAAGTTTTTTTAGGCCGCTAAGTCCGCCTTTCCGAAGTCCCATCGTATTGGCGAATTCCTCTAATACTTCACTCAGATAGGCAAAATCAGGGGTTACAAATAGCTGAGGTTGAGGTTTTGTGATGTCGAAAGAGGTATGTGCCGCCTCTATGGAATAGGGGATCTTCCGCACTTCATCCGTCATACACCAGGCGCTTTCACCTATGGAAGACAGTAGTCCGGCCCCATAGATCTTAGGCGCTTCCAGGCTGCCGATCAACCCGTATTCTACCGTCCACCAATGCAGGTTCCGGATAAGCGCCATTTCGCTGGGCTCACCCATATTTTGCTGAAGTTCCTCTATATGAGCTTCGGCGGCTTTTATTTCCGCTTCAGGAGTTCCGTGAGCCTCTTTAATGATAGACAAATGCCTTACGGCTTCATAAAGTTCGTAATCCTTTGCACTGGAAATGGCCTTACAGCCAATCTCCCCAAATCTTCTGAGATATTCAGCGTATTCCGGATTGGCGATGATGGGCGCGTGCCCTGCGCCTTCGTGGATGATATCCGGTGCCGGGGTATATTCTATATGTTCCAACTGTCTTATGTCCGAGGCGATCACCAACACATTATAGGCCTGAAATTCCATAAAAGCTGACGGTGGAATAAACCCGTCGACCGCCACTGCGGCCCAGCCGATCTCCTTAAGGATCCGGTTCATTCCATACATATTGGGAATTCGGTCCAGGGAAATGCCTGTTTTAGCGAGTCCTTCCACGTAAGAAGTATGGGCTACCTTGCTCAGGTAATCCACATTCTTTCGCATTACATAACGCCAAACAGCCTGATTCACGGCGGAGTAATCCTCGTAATTCTGAGGCTTGATGTATTGCCTTAAATGCTCGGGAAGCTTGTCTAAGATGGGGTTGCTTTCGTAAGACATAGTTTAACTCAATTTTGTGCTCTAAAGATACGAAATTCGGGGCGGATCAGCCTGAATAAGTATGTGTTTGAAGATGGATTCAGCAGCAGGCTTGCCTTCGAGTAAAGAGACAAAAAAGGCCCTGATCTAAAGAAACAGGGCCTTGTATATTATTAGTTAGATGCGATAGCGTCTGGCGGGTACTCGTCCAGGATCTGAGATACGAATTTCCGTATGCGCTTTTCTTTTCTATCGATATTTCCGGTATTGCTAAGGGTTCCGACGCCGCGGCCCTGCCATACCAATTCTTTGGTGCGAGTGTCAATGACATCTATGTACAATGAACCTTCGGTGCTGGTGGTGACATTACTGCCTCCCCATCCGGGTCCACCCCAGAGCCAAGGGTTCCAGCCCCAGCCCCAGCCCCAACCCCAGTTGTTGTTGTAGACGTTGACGCGCTCTCGCTCCTTAGTAAAAATACTGATAAGAATATCCGGCTGCCGTGACTTCACAAACCCACGTGAGCCCAATTCAGATTCTATGGCCTTTAAGATACGTTTCTTGTCCAGGTCAGAGACTTGTGCCTTGTCTATACCTGTTTTATAGAAAGCGTAACTTTTGTAAGTGCCAAAGTCTGCTTCCCGGTCGTAATCCGCTAAAACACGTACCGAAGAACAGGAACTCATGAATAGAATAATAAGGGCCGGAAGAGCTAAGAGCTTAAATTTTTTCATATCGCAATTTTTTGGGTTTATTTACAACTTGTTTTACATAGAGGGTATCAAATATCATGCCGAATACCATGATTTTTATAGGGAGTCCCTCTTTTTATCATAGCCGTAAGGACAGTGCCTACAACCACTTTCGCAGCAGTAACCTCTTTTCAGATGGTATTGCGCTGTAAAAACCCGATAGCCTTCTTTGGAAAGGTAGAAGTCACCCTCCTCTACCGGCAGAATCTTCTTCATAAATATAAAAATACGGCTTTATTGTTAATAATCAGGCAGGCAAACCGTCAGAATACCGGCTTTAACGTTATAATTGGCATTATAAGGTATTTCTGATTTTGTTCGTAATAAACTGCTGTTGATAACAATTTGAGGGGAATTAACAATTATCTTTGTAGAACAGCGTTAGAGAATAGCGTATGATATTAGTTATCAAACATTTCTTCTATAAAAACTACGTAGGTCTTTCTATATGGCCTTTTATTATTCTTAAAAACATTCATTTAAAGGAAGACGCGGTACTCATCAACCATGAGCGCATCCATTTGAGACAGCAACTGGAAATGCTTATTCTACCCTTTTACATCTTTTACATTTTGGAATGGCTGATACGTTCTGCAATCTATTTGGATAGCTATAAGGCCTATCAGAATATCAGCTTTGAAAGGGAAGCCTACCACAACGAGAAACAATTGGACTACATCGAAAGGCGAAGACCTTTCAGTTTTCTTAAATACCTTTGAGCCATAATTGATATTCAATCATTGAAGGCCGAAGTACAAAAGATCCAACTCCCGATTCTAGAACAGAAGTCAATTTCTCTCCAAATCAAGAGGGAAGACCTTCTTTATCCGGCCCTTTCCGGAAACAAGTACAGAAAACTCAAATACAATCTGCTCAGTGCCCGGGAACAAGGCCACGAACAGCTTCTTACCTTTGGCGGAGCTTACTCCAATCATATTGCGGCAACCGCGAGGGCAGGGAAGGATAATGGTATCAAAACCATAGGTATAATTCGGGGTGAGGAATTAGTTTCCGCATGGGAGCAGAACCCCACTCTAAAAAAGGCCCGGCAGGATGGCATGCAATTCAAATTTGTAAGTCGTACTACCTATCGCGAAAGGCATGATCCGGCTTTTCATGCAAGGCTCCGGGCGGAATTCGGTAAATACTACCTCTTGCCTGAAGGCGGCACCAATGAGCTGGCTATCAGGGGCTGCGAGGAAATACTTAGTGATGAGGATAAGGAATTCAACGTGGTCTGTTGCAGTGTGGGAACCGGGGGGACCCTGGCCGGGATCGTAAATAGCTCATGGGAGCATCAGCTTATTTTGGGTTTTCCCGCCTTAGCCGGGGATTTTTTGAATAAAGATATTCGTAAATTTACTGCCGGAAATAATTGGGAATTGCAGCAAGACTACCATTTCGGAGGTTATGCACGGGTCAATAAGGAGCTGGTACTGTTTATAAATAATTTCTACAGCCAGACTAAAATTCCACTGGATCCCGTTTATACAGGAAAGATGATGTTTGGAATACTGGACCTTATAAGAAAGGATTTCTTTGCAGCCCATACGAAGATTTTAGCCATTCATACGGGTGGCCTGCAGGGGATAGACGGAATGAATACAAAATTGAAAATGAAAAACTTACCATTGATCGAGGTATGAGAAGACTATGCACTCTGGCCCTGTTGGCCGTACTGCTGGGTAGTTGCGGTACCAAAAAGAGAACCTCCTATTCCAAGCGATACAAACCCACGCCAAAAACTACAACAGTTGATACTTCGGAGGATAGTGATGATAAATTATATCCCATGCCCGAGGACAATGGCAAGTTCGTTAAATTCCCTATCAATTCTGTAGAAGAGTACATTGACACCTTCGCGGAGATCGCCCAGTTCGAGATGAAGGCCTACGGCATTCCTGCGAGCATAACCCTGGCCCAGGGGATATTGGAAAGTGGATTTGGCAGGGGCCAACTCACCACGCGTAGTAACAACCACTTCGGCATAAAATGTCATAAGGGCTGGGACGGGCAGGTTGTTTATCACGATGATGACGAGAAGGGCGAGTGTTTCCGAAAATACAATCACCCTATGTATTCCTTCAGGGATCACAGCATATTTCTTTCATCCAGGTCCAGGTACGCCTCTTTGTTTGAGCTGCGAAAAGACAATTACAAGGCATGGGCCAGGGGACTTAAGGCGGCCGGCTATGCCACGGACAAGCGCTATCCACAAAAACTGATCTCCTTTATAGAACAATACAAACTCTACGAATACGACCGGGCCGTAATGCGTGAAAAATATGGAGGATCTAAGATCGAGATCACACGAAGCCCTGAAGTTTACATTGTGAAAGCCGGAGACACCCTTTACTCCATCTCCAGAAGGTATCTGGTCTCCGTGGAAGAGTTAATGGAATTGAACCGCATGGAAGATAGTACTTTGTCCATAGGACAGGAACTCAAAATAAAATCCGAATAGAACATATGCAGTATAAAAGAAGCAGTGCGCTTTTTGCTGAAGCTAAAAAATACATTCCCGGGGGTGTAAATTCCCCTGTCAGAGCATTTAAAGCTGTTGGGGGCGACCCGATTTTTGTGTCACATGCCAAGGGTGCCTATTTATTTGATGAGGACGGAAACAGGCTCATAGACTACATTGCCTCCTGGGGACCGCTTATTTTGGGTCATGCCTATGAACCGGTAATAGAGGCGGTGACAGAAAAAGCCAAAAAAGGTACTTCTTTTGGAATGCCTACGGCCATAGAAACTGAATTGGCGAAATTGGCCGTGTCCATGGTCCCTAATATAGATAAGATCCGTTTTGTCAATAGCGGTACAGAAGCCTGTATGAGTGCCATTCGCCTGGCCCGGGGATTTACGGCCAAGGACAAGATCATAAAATTCGCGGGATGCTACCACGGCCATGCAGATGCATTTCTGATCCAGGCAGGTAGTGGAGCGGTCACATTCGGTAGTCCAAATAGCCCAGGAGTTACCCAGGGCACTGCGAAAGATACCCTATTGGCAGATTATAACGATCTCGGGAGCGTAGAAAAACTGGTAGAGGCGAACAAGGGAGAAATTGCGGCTGTGATCATAGAACCTGTAGCGGGTAATATGGGTTGTATAATTCCGGAAAAAGAATTTATAGAAGGACTTCGGAAGCTCTGCACAGCAGAAGGGATCTTATTGGTTTTTGATGAGGTCATGACCGGGTTCCGGTTGAGTCGTGGTGGAGCACAGGAAACCCTTGGGATAGATGCGGATATTGTTACTTTCGGAAAAGTTATTGGCGGGGGACTTCCTGTTGGAGCCTTTGCGGCCAGATCTGAGATCATGGCATATCTGGCTCCTGAAGGTCCGGTTTATCAGGCAGGAACCCTCAGTGGTAATCCCCTGGCAATGAGCGCCGGTTATGCCATGTTGCACAGCCTGAATTCCAAACCGGAAATTTTTGAGAGTCTTGCTGAAAAAACGCATTACCTGCACCAGGGATTTGACCGGGTTTTAACCGCTGCCGGGATCCCCTACCAGGTAAATCGATTTGGAAGTATGATCTCCGTGCATTTCACAGCGGAACCGGTAAAGGATTTTAAGTCTGCTGCCAAGGGGAATAACGATACCTTTAAGCGCTATTTTCACGGTATGTTGGAGCAGGGGATCTATCTGCCCCCCAGCGCATTTGAAAGTTATTTCCTCAATGACGCTCTGAGTTATCAAGACCTGGATGAAACTATCGCGGCTTTGGAAAAGGTATGCCCGCTACTCACTTAGCTGAAGCTTAACTTTCAATTTTCCTTTTGTTAGTCTGATTGACCTTAACTGTCAATGTAAGGAGGCTGTATAAAAAGAGTAATTCGTCCGTTCTAGCATCCGCCCGGGCAGTCTAGAACTTATTAAAGTTCTGAATATCTAATACATCTCGACTGCCTGCCCGACTAAGTCATTCAGGCGGGCGCTCGATGTGACCAAGGCATGTACAGACTTTTTAGACAGCCTCCATCGTATGCTTACCTACTACGTTTTCCGTGCTTCTGCCTGCGGTGTTTGCTCTTGAGGGCCATAATCTTTTCCCACTTCGCATATTGATCGTCGTCAAGTATGGAACGCATCTTTTTTTTCTCGGCGATCGCCTTATCCAGACGCTCGATCTGAAGTTGATAACGCTGTTCAGTACTCAGTTTACTATCCTCTGAATTTTCCCTGGCTTCCTTACGGGATTCCATCTTAGCCTTTCGCTCCGTGGCTTTTTCAAGGCTTAGTTTTTGTACTTGCCTTTGCTGGGCGTCGGAAAGATCCAGGGCCAGGGTTAATTTCTTGGTGTGCAGTGTAGCCAATTGCTCCGGACTCAGGTCCTTTAAATTTCTCTTGTGATCCATGCTATGCTCGCCTCTTTGCCCAAAAGCAACTAAACCGATCAGCATGAATACGGTAACTAAAACTCTTTTCATGTTGTTTAAATTTTATTGATTCAACCTTTAGACCTTTACAAGGCCTCAAGGTTTAAACAACAAAGAGAATTTATGATGCATTTAACTTTTAGGACCTGCTGAGTTGGAATTATACAAAACACCCGGGGTGCGAAGCTATTCGCACCCCGGGTGTCTGTTAAGAATATAAAGGTTAATCGAAATTACTGCTTTACCTCATCTGCATCTGAAAAATTTGTTGAAGACAGGTCTTCTGTCTGTATCTCTGCAAAGGTTTCTTTTTTAGTGTTCGCCATTTGTTCCGCTTCCAGTTTTATATTGTAGTTATAGTAAAAGAAAAGGGCCGCTACGAAACAAACGAAATAGGCAAGACTTTTTATTTTATAGGTTTTCATGGATCGGGGGTTTTAATTACATCACTAAATTACCCATAAATAGGGCTTTTTCCAATATCTATGTTGTAAAAGCCCCCCTTCATGGGGTGAATTCTCAAAAAAATGTGGTTAGGCTTGGAAAACCCTTATTTTTTTGGCAAAAAAAAGCGCTGATCATCGATGAAAAGCGCTTTTTACGGTAACATTTTTATTCCCTAGCTCGGGTTTAGGATCAGATTGATGCGCTCCAAAGCGTCCTGCAGGTGGTATCTGCTCATTTGATCCGAAGTCCTTGATATGGCGCCGCGTATTCTACCTTGCAGAATATTTAGTTCGGCACGGGCTACTGAACGAATGTCCGATTGGCTGGTATTTACCACGGTGGATTTCTGGTAGCCTCTGATTTCCGGTTTTTTCGCCTGATTCTTTGCGGTCATCAGGTATTCCAGTCTGTCTATATGCGCCTTTTGCAAATTCCGGCGATAGGTATCAATTTTACGCCCACTTCGGAGCTCAGACCAAAGTCCGTTTCGCAGATCCTGCATCATACCGCTCAAGGAATAGGCCTCAGAGCCGTTTAGCGTTTCATTCTCTATAAGCCTTGCCATTTTACCAAGACTCAATATTCGGTTAAGCGTACGAACCTGAAGTGCCCTTACACGCTCTACGGATCCTGAGTATTCAATTTTGGAGAACAACTCCTTATCCAACAACCATTCGGGAGTTTGAAACAACTGCTCATGGACAAAATTCAGACAATTTTTTTGATGCTCTTTAGAAACATGAGTATAGACCGCCCCATCCTGATCATAAGTCTTATGGTATTCGTAAACACCTCCGATATTATTAGAGACATGACCCATATATCGGTTGAATTGGGCGATTACCTGTCCGTATAATGTTTCCAGATCATCGTAGTTCTTACCGTCTTCGGCAGTCCATTCCGTTAAATTAGGTACGATGCGTTTTAGGTTTTCAATGCCGTAATCACTGGCTTTGATCGCATCGTCCCCAAGGTCTTCGGTTTGGGAACTGGGGTCAACAACATCACCGATCTGCTGATGACCAAAGCGATACATGGGGTCATCCGCATGGTCCAATATCCACTGATCCAGAATTGGTTTCTCTTCCTCTGCAGACTTGTCCGGGATAGGCCTGTAGCCCCATCTTATGGAGTGCTTGTCATATACACCGATATCCGGCATCAATGCCACATCACCGTCTTCCGGTTGTGCGATATAATTGAATCGGGCATAGTCCATTATGGAAGGAGCCGTCCCGTATTTTTTAGTGAAGTTTACAGATCGGAGCGAATCTACCGGATAGGCTACGCTACTTCCCATATTGTGTGGCAGGCCCAAAGTATGTCCTACCTCATGAGCCGAAACAAAGCGGATCAACCGGCCCATAACTTCTTCCTTAAAAGCCACACCCCTGGCGTCCGGGTTTATGGCAGCTGTTTGTACAAAAAACCAGTTACGTAAAAGGGTCATTACATTGTGATACCAATTGATATCCGATTCCAGGATCTCCCCGCTACGCGGATCACTTACGTGAGGTCCATTGGCATTGGGTATAGGAGAAGCCAGGTAGCGAACCACAGAATACCTGATGTCTTCCGGAGACCATTCCGGGTCTTCTTCCGGTGAGGGTGGGTCCTTGGCCAGAATGGCGTTTTTGAAACCGGCACCCTCAAAAGCCACCTGCCAGTCTTCAATGCCTTGTTTGATAAATGGTATCCACTTTTTGGGAGTGGCCCGGTCAACATAGTACACTATGGGCTTTTTAGGTTCCACCAGCTCTCCATTCTTAAATTTCTCCATGTCCTCTTCCTTAACCTCGAGCCGCCAGCGATCCAGGAATCTAACCGTCTTGCTTTCCTGGGCCTCCAAACCGTAATCCGTCTGCCCGCGGGCAAACCATCCTACCCTTCTGTCGAAATAGCGCCTTTTCATAGGTTCTTCAGGTAATAGGATCATAGAATTGTTGATCTCAATAGAAATAGAACCCAGGCTGGTGTTAGAGGGCGGCTCTTTGGCGAGATAGGTCTTTACATGCCTTGCCTCCAGGTTGAGAGGATAACTTTTCAGCGATTCTATATAACTTCTTTTTTCATCAAGTCGAGACACCTTGTAACGTTTTCTATAGAACTCCGGCATCCCAAGCGCTTTGGCATCTTTGGTAAACAGTTCGTCTACCTCGATCACTGTTGCCGGATTCAGGGAATCCTTTTTAAAGGCTTTGATATCGAAAGCGAATAATACCGGTTCAAAATTAGAATTGACCACAGCTTCGTGTATAGGAAGCGAATCCGCAGCTACCACACCATAACTAACGACCCTCAGAAGGACTTTCTTAGGCTTTTTCTCCCATCGCAAGACCTGGGTGTTGATCTTGCCTCCCCCAAAACCTATTCCGGAAGCTGTTTTAGATATCCTGCTCACCATGAGCATTTCCCTGCTAAAAAGTGAATCAGGAATTTCGTAATAGTGTTTGTCATCGACCACGTGTACATCAAACAGCCCCTTGTCTGTTACAGCATCTTTGGTGATAACCTTATCGTAAGCTTTTATTTTGTCTTTTTTGCCCTTGGAGTCCTTGGACGCCTGCTCCGTTTTGTTCTTTTTCTTTTTGAATATCTGTGCTTCGGTTTGGGAAGGTAAACTTAGAACCAAGCAAAGTACGAGTAACTTACAAAGGGTAGTTTTGGCCATAAAAAGAGCGTTTTGAAATTTTGAATTTGTCAAAGAACTGAAAAAATGCACAATTCTTTTGTTAACAAAATCATAAGCATACAATTGTTATTATTTACATTTTATATTCTATAAATAATTGAAAATCAGAATTATAAACTACATTTTTTTGTAGTACACCACCTACTTCGGTCTTAAATTGTGATGTTAAACAAAGCACAAGACTGTAACAATTTAATTTTTGAACAGTCTTATAAGCAAACAATAAACAATTCATCAATCAATCATCAATCAATCAAAATGAATAAGTTGTTACTAATATGTGGAATGATAATGCTGGGCACTGTCACCACACCGCAAGAAGGAAAAGCATCTCAGGATTGCACTTCCGATAAAACACCCTTAGAAAACACAAAATTGGAAAGCTTGCCTGTGGTTTTGGCAAGTGTTGAATCGCCGGAAATTGTGGCTCCAAAGCTTGTAAGCTGGACCGCGAAGGCAGAGCCTGTAGAACTTGATCTTTGTGAGATCGTCTATATTGAGGAGGAATCAGATTTCGACCTTGGATTCGACACCGCGGATTATCTGCCAACGGACTTTGACCCTTATAAGGTCTATGTAGATCTAAGCAGTGTAAATTATATAGAGGAAAACGAAGATCCATTCACCGGTATAGTTACCGAAAGCCATCTGCCTGAAGGATTCAATGCGTACGCGGCTCCCGAAGATTTCATGTCGGTTTCCTACATAGAAGAGGAATCTGAGCTTGCCTTAGGATTTGACACAGCTGCCTACCTGCCAGCAGGATTTGACCCTTACGAGCCCTACTTTGACCTGAATGCTATAGAGTATATAGAAGAAGCAGATGAAGTAGAGCTGGATTTTGACACCTTAGATTATTTACCCGAGGGTTTTGACCCTTACTCGCGATAAATAAGTGGATAGAACATTTTCTCATTTTCTATCGGATTATTTGATTAGTTAGCCATAAAGCCCTGACGCAAGTCGGGGCTTTATTATTCCTGTAATCATTCCTTAGTGTTGCACGTACTTGTGAAACCTGTTGAAGAATTCTGGAGTCAGCGCTTTTCGATATTAAAAAAGTAAAGGTAGTACAAACTGGAACATCAGTATTAGCAAGCCAACCGCGATCAGATTCAGTACCACACCAACCCTGGCCATCTGATGTACCCTTATATAACCGCTTGCAAAGACTATAGCATTTGGCGGAGTGGCCATGGGGAGCATAAAGGCGCAACTGCTCGCGATAGTTACCGGAATCAGGAGGTATAGTATAGGAATTTCCAGGCCAATGGCTATGCCCGCTACCACAGGTGCCAGCACAGCAACCAGGGCCACATTGCTCATCAGTTCTGTCATAAACAACATCAACGTGATCAGCAAGGCCGCGGTAAACAGAATGCTTATTTCGCTGGAGGCTATGGCGTTAGAAACCGTGTCTACAATGCCACTTACAGCCATTCCTCGGGCCAATGCCAACCCGCCTCCAAAGAGTATTAGAATTCCCCAGGCAAGCCTTTGAGTGTCCTTCCAGTCAATAATAAAATCACCGCGTTTAAGATTAAACGGAATGGAGAATAAGGCCACGGCCGCCATCATACTGATAATGGTATCCGAAAGTCCCAGCACAGGGAAAATACTGTTTATTAAGGTTCGGAATATCCAGAGAAATACGGTTACTCCAAAAATGATCAGGACCATTTTTTCCTTAGGGGAAGTGGGCCCCAGTTTTTTCAACTCCTGATCAATAACCTCTTTTGAGGCGTTGAATTTTAAATGTTTGTTCGGGAACATCCACTTTACCAGAACCAGGTAGCAGATGCTCAGTAGAATGAGGGAGAAGGGCAGGCCGATAGTCATCCAACGCAAAAAAGATATTTCTATCTGGTATTCATTTTCCAACAATCCGATCAAAACCGAGTTAGGCGGGGTGCCTATAACCGTAGCGATACCCCCGGCATTCGCGGAAAATGCGATTCCCAGCATGACACTCAAGGCAAAATTCCTATCGTCTTTTGTAAATCCGTCTTCGTCATTGATCAATAAGCCTATGACCGACATGGCAATTGGCAGCATTACAACCGTACTGGCCGTATTACTGATCCACATGCTTAAGGAGGCCGTAGCGATCATAAAACCGAGAACGACTTTGTTCGGGGTGGTGCCTGTGATCCTGATAATATTCAGGGCGATCCTTTTGTGCAGGTTGACCTTTTCCAGTGCCAGGGCGAGCACAAATCCTCCGAAAAAAAGAAAAATGATTGGACTGCCATAGTTCGCCCCGACTTCCGCTATAGGCATCACTTTGAGTATCGGAAAAAGTACGAGGGGCAGCAGGGCAGTGACTGAAATGGATACTGCCTCGGTAATCCACCATAGGACCATCCAGGCGGCTACGGCAATAACACCATTGGCGTATTCCTTGCCAGGTATAAGGTCCGGGATGTTGATAAGTAATAAAAAAAGCAGTGGGCCCAAAAGCAGGCCAATTCTCTTGCTGAGGGTCATGAACACTAATTTGGACCCTAAACTATACTTTTTGCTTTAGTTTTAAAAATAATGTCACTATACCAATGTCCGGGTTGTTACTGGTTGAGGTTGATAAGGTTCAGATCTTTGTCCGAAGAGCCGTAAAATAACTTTACCTCTCCCTCTATGTCATAACCGGCCACAAAGAATAGCTTGTTTTCAATTTCCAGTATCTCAGGCAGGTAATTCCCGTTGTATTTAAGCTCTTTTTGCTGCATACCATCGGAATCGAACTTTCTGAGGTAACTGTCGCTTGAAAGTACAAAGGAATCTCCGAGCCCAATCAAAGCCTGGTTATTACTGGTATCCTCAAAATAGGTGCTACTCAATTTTATACCCGAGGCATCCGACACGATAACTTCCCCATTGGCATACATCACAATATTGCCGTTAGAGAGTTGTTCCAGGTGATAGGAGCCATTCAGGTCGTTAAAAGAGCTTATTTTGGCAACCAGTTCAGAATCCTCATATAAAACATGGGAGGTAACCGTGAGGCTATTGTCCATGAAAATCAATAAGGGAGTGTAATCGCTCACATAAGGAACACCGGTATTCTTGGTAAACGCGGCTCCAAATGCCAGGTAGCCACCGCTTACTTTTATCATATCACCTATCATGGAATCTGCCGGTCCGAAGGTGTTTAAGCTTACCTGAAAGGCATCCCCACTGGCGTTCCTGGTTTCAACCGCAGCCTTGTAAATTCCCGCGTCTTCTTCCGTACCAAAATAGAGAGAATTTACACCCTCCTGAATAAAGCCGTTGCTGTGCTTGGTAGCGGAGGTAATGGCGTTTACAAATCCCCAGACACTGTTGTAGGTCAATTCCTGGGTCCCGTAAAAACCATCCAGGGTTCGTGAGAATACCAGGTTTCTGTTACCACTTGCATAGAAATTGACAAACGCGCTATTAGAGCTAAAGGGCTTATCGGCAATGTAGGTTGAGGTTGCCTGATAATTCTGATCCAGTTCTTTGTAGTAGAACTTGGATCCGCCTGAGCCCACATTGTCTTCCAGCAATTCAACAAAGTACAGGGAACCATTTTCAGGGTTGATACCTGCTTCCAGAGGAATAGCTGTAAATCCGGTTGGGATTTCCGGAAAAATGTAGTTGAATTCCACCGGTTCTGTGACCGTTACAGCCTTGGTAAAAGAGTCTGTATTCTCCTCTTCGTCCTTTACCGTTAGCTTGATGGTGTAATTTCCGCCTTCGGAGAGAATAATTTCAGGATTCTCCTTTAGGCTGGTCTCGCCATTTCCGAAGTCGTACAAAAATGAGGTAGCCCCCTCGGAGCAACTCACCAACTTCAGGACTTCACCCACGGCGATGGTCTCACTACTCACTGTGAAACAGGCCCTGAGATTTGAATCCGGATTGCCGGGTTCTTCTCCTGGACTGTCTTTTGAACAGGAATGTAGTATGAAAATAAATAGGAATAGAAAGTAGCAATGCTTCATAAGCGGCAAGATTTGGGTTTCTAACCCAATAACGCCTCCAGAACTCCGTTTATTTCAAATTTTAACAGGATTTCGATGAATTGCAGCCTTTGTAGGAAATTGATTATCAATAAGATATGGAGTCAGAAGGGATGCCCGGCAGGCTGTAATTGCCATATTCTATAGAAATATTGCTGTTTGAGAGGAATTCCACCCCGCTTTTCTCGGTGAACGGGCTGTTGTACAGATAGACTGTCCGGAGACTTTTGAAACTATTTAAGGCCGCTAAATTGTTTATTTCAAAGGGGGTAGCTGTCAAATTAAGGGATTTGAGATATTCCAGTTCCTGTAACTTTTCCAGTTGTGCACCGGTTACCCCTGTATTGTCCAGTTTAAGGACGGTGAGGTGTGGTAATTGCGCTAATTTTCCAAAAATGCTGTCGGTTACGGCTGTACCACCAAGATCAAGGACCGCAATGTTTTGGGCAATACCGAGCAGCGGATCAAAATCCATGTCCTGAAATGCAGGATTGTTGACCATGGATACCCTTACAAGTTCTGAATTGGCGCTTAATCTACTGATATGGATGCGACTTTTCTTAAATAACTCCAGACTGTCCGGGGACAATGGCGGAGGATTTACTTTGGGATAACCTGCTAAGGAATCCTTTCTGAAAAAGGTAATTAGCTCAGATTTTTTAAGACCGGCCTCCCCAAGGGTTTTCTCAAAGGAATTCCCGCTAAGGATCCACTGTCTGATGAGGTTGATCTCCGCTTTGGAGGGTTGTGATTTTCCACTCGGCGGCATATGATCTTCATGAGATTTGGGTAAGATCAGCCTGGCATGGAGCGGACTGTTTTCAAGGTCTCCGGACACTATTACCTCTCCATTTTCTCCTCCTTTGAGAATTCCTTCGCGTTCGGTGAGAATGAGGTTAGCCTTGGCCTTTCTTGGATTGTGGCAACTGGCACAATAGTTATGTATCATCGGATCGATAAGACTGTCGTAAAAAATGAGTTGCTGCCAGTTTTCCTCATTGAGCACTATCTCTTTCTTTTCAAAGGTTTCGTATCCCAGTGTTCTTTGGAGGGATTGCGGTAGCGGCTCTATAAGAAAATCGGCCCCATGGGTAATGCTTCCCCCAAAATGCCCTGTTACTGAGATAAGCAGGAACAAAACAATAGACAGAGCAACCGGTGAAGCACCCCTCAACAGCTTTACCCATGAGTTTTCTATTACTCTCAGATAGACCAAAAGGCAGAAGACCGTAGTGATCAAACCTGTCCAGAGGTGAAGTTGTACGGACGAAAACGAATAACCTTCCTGTCTGTAGTGTACATAGCCTGTTAGGGAAGCCAGGAGAGCGCTTATGGCACCCCAGAGGAAAGCCAGGGCAATGACCTGTTCATATCGCTTCTTTTTTCGATCTGTCCAAAGCAATAGCACACCAAAAACAATGAAACCTATAGGGAGGTGCACCAATACCGGATGCAGCCTTCCGAAAAATTGCATAAACCCCTCCATTAAGAAAGGATTTCATGGATTATCTCACCTTCCACATCAGTAAGCCTGAATGGCCTTCCCTGGAAATTATAGGTGAATTGTTCATGATCAAAGCCCAGCAGGTGTAGTATAGTCGCATGAACATCGTGTACCGAAACCCGCCCTTCTACCGCGGAAAACCCAATTTCATCGGTGGTACCCCATGATGCGCCTCCTTTTATGCCTCCTCCGGCCATCCACATGGTAAAGGCATCTCCGTGATGGTCCCTGCCCATATAGCCCATTTCTTTTCCCTCTCGGTTTTCCTGCATTGGGGTCCTGCCAAATTCTCCACCCCAAACTACCAGTGTTTCTTCTAGTAGCCCTCGCTGTTTTAGATCGAGCAGTAAGGCTGTCATAGGGCGGTCTATATCCCGGCATTTGTTCCTGAATCCGAGGTCTATTGCTGTGGAGGGGTCCGTACCGTGACTGTCCCATCCCCAATCGTACAACTGCACAAAGCGCACACCGTCTTCTACCAGCTTTCTTGCCAGTAAACAATTGTTCGCAAAGGATTCCTCTCCCGGCACCACACCGTACATCTCCTGTATATGTTTGGGTTCCTTATTGATATTCATGATCTCAGGTACGGAGATCTGCATGCGATAAGCCATTTCGTACTGATTGATCCTGGCGAGTATCTCAGGATCTGCATACCTGGCATATTCCTCCTTGTTTATGGCGTTTATGGCCTCTATGGTGCGTTTTTTCATATCCCGGGAAACTCCTTCCGGATCTTCAATATAAAGCACAGGATCTCCTTCCGAGCGACATTGCACCCCCTGGTAAATTGAAGGCAGGAAGCCACTTCCCCAAACACTTTTCCCGGCACTTGGGTCATTACCCCCTGAGATCAGCACTACAAATCCCGGTAAGTTCTGGTTTTCGGATCCTAGGCCATAGGTAACCCAGGAACCCAGGCTTGGCCTCCCAAGACGTGGTGTTCCCGTATGCATGAATAGCTGGGCCGGGCCATGGTTGAACTGGTCCGTATGCACTGCTTTCAGGAAAGCCACTTCGTCTATCACCTTTCTAAAATGTGGAAGATAGTCCGAAACCCAATTCCCGGATTCACCTTCCTGCTTAAAGTTAGATTGAGGCCCCAGTAGTTTGGGAATCCCCCTGATAAAGGCGAATTTCTTACCTTCAAGCAGAGATTCCGGACAAGGCTTACCGTGCAGTTTTTGCAGCTGAGGCTTATAATCGAACATCTCCAGCTGGGAAGGAGCGCCGGCCATATGAAGATAAATTACAGATTTTATCCTGGACATATTCGGAGGAGGTAATACGGAAAGCGGATTAAGGTCGCGTTCGGTCAGCTTTCTTCCTGTAGGTTGTGGTACTGCTTTCTTCCGATCGCAGGCTGCGAATAAGGAACCAAATGCAAGGCCTCCCATGCCCGCGGCGCATTCTTTGATAAAATGCCTTCGGGTCCTTGCCTGCAGTTCTCTTTCTATTTTCTCCTTGATCAATTTTTGTATAGGGTCCATCGTTAAGATTTCGTCAGGAATTCATCCAGGTTCATAATGGCATTTGCCACAATAGTAAGTGCCGCGATCTCGGGTTCGGTAGGGGCTTCCAGGGATAAAAAACCCTGAACAGATGTTTCATCTGCCCTGAATTCTTTTAGTGATACTGTATAGAGTTCTTTGAGAACCCCGAGCTTCTGATCGTCAATTTTCTTAAAAGTTGCCTTTTGATAGAGTCTGGAAATGGTTCCGTCCGGATCATCCGGGATGGCGTTGGCAACCGCCATTTGGTGTGCAGCTTCCAGGTAAACCGGATCGTTAAGGGTAACCAGCGCCTGAAGTGGGGTGTTTGTAACGGTTCTCCTAACCATGCAGACTTCCCGGCTACCGGCGTCAAAGGTCACGAATGAAGGATAGGGACTTGTTCTTTTCAGATAGGTATAAACTGCTCTTCTGTAGCGGTCTTCTCCCTTACTCTCTACCCATTTTTGACTGTTGTAAACAGATTTCCAAATGCCTTCAGGTTGAGGTGGCATAACCCCGGGCCCGTACATTTTGTCACTGAGCAGACCGGAAACGGCCAGGGCCTGGTCCCTGATCTGTTCGGCACTTAACCGAAGCCTTGGGCCTCTGGCTAGCAGCTCGTTATCCGGATCCCTTTCGTATAGCTCCGGGCTACTTTCAGAATCCTGTCGATAGGTGCCGGACATTACAATATCCTTTACCAGGCCTTTAATACTCCATTGATGTTCGTGCATAAACCGCAGGGCAAGCCAGTCTAGCAAGTCCGGGTGGGAGGGGGGGTCTGATTGACTCCCGATATCCTCTAAAGTAGCCACCATCCCACGACCGAAAAACTGATGCCAAACACGGTTAACCAGGGTTCTGGCGGTCAAAGGGTTTTCTGTACTAACGATCCATTTCGCCAGCCCCATTCGATTTTTTGGCCATTCCGGATCCCAGGGGTTTAAAACCTGCGGGGTTGCAGGGCTTACGGTATCTGCCTTTAACAACCAGTTACCCCTTTCAAAAACCTGGGTTGTCCGCCCCATATAATGTGGGTTTTCAGCCATAATAGGAAGGCTGGGCGTCTGGGTATTTAGCAGTTTTAAGAAAGAGTTGTCAATCTCTGTATAACCGGGTTCTCCTTTTCCCGGAAGGTCTTCAATAAAACCAAACCAAACTATGAAACTAGTTCCGGCCTCCTTGGGAATACCGTCATTGTTGGCTTCAAAATAAAGCGTAAGTTCTTCGTTTGTAGGTTTGAAGGGGATCTTACGGATTATTCTTCCCCTGGTTTTGTCTATGCGGAAGCGTGCCAGGATCTCACCCCCTGCATGGTCTTTTCTTATGGTCATTTCCGTGCCATTCAGATTAGACCAGTAGTTCAAGAGTAGCGAAGAAGCCCCATGTGTATGGACGTTCTTTACCTGGCAGGAGCCGTCGTCCCAGAGCGAGAGCCACTTGGTATCTGATAGCTCTCCGTTCTTAAACCCGGTTGCCGTATGGGCCTGGTAGATTGGCTCGTTAAACAATAGGAAATCACGGTATTTCCTCGCACTTTCAGCAGAACCGTATTTGGCCACCCACTGCTTTATTTTTTCAACCTTTCTCAGATCTTCTTCTTCGTAGAATTTTAGCGCAGGTTCTTCCCCCGGGGTATCTTCATCCCGGGTATTGTTGAAGAAGGCCATAAGCTTGTAATACTCTTCGTGCCTGAAGGGATCATAAGTGTGGCTATGGCATTGGGTGCACCCGATAGTTGTACTCTGCCAGACCTCAAAGGTGGTGTTTACACGGTCTATCACAGTGGCAACTCTAAACTCCTCATCTTCGGTACCCCCTTCATCGTTGTTCATGGTATTCCGGTGAAAGGCCGTGGCTATCAACTGATCCATAGAGGGTTCAGGTAAGAGGTCGCCGGCTAATTGTTCCAGGGTGAACTGGTTATAGGGCATGTCTTTGTTAAATGCCCTTATCACCCAGTCACGGTATTGCCAGATGGTACGCCCAAGGTCTTTTTCATAGCCTTTGGTGTCTGCATATCGCGCCAGATCAAGCCACCAACTGCTCCACTTTTCCCCGTAGGTTTCTGAAGCCAGTAAAGAATCTACCAGCCCCTCATATGGTAGCTCAGCTTCCAACCATGCATCAAAAAGTTGCGCATTAGGGGGTAATCCTGTAAGGTCTAAAGCCAATCTCCTGGCAAGTATTTCCCGGGATGCCTGCTGATTTGGCTGCAATCCTTCTGCTTTTAACCGGGTTAGCACAAATTGGTCTATTCCATTTTGAAGGAAATCCTGATCCTTTTCAGGCAAAAAGCCGGCTTCTTGAGTAATTTCAGGGAGATCTACCTTATCCGGAAGGGTATAGGCCCAGTGCTTACCCCAGGGGGCTCCCTGGTCTATCCAACGGCTTAATAACTCTATCTCATCATCTTTTAGTCTGGGTTTCTCGTAAGGCATCCTCAATTCGGGATCATGGGCTTTTATCCTCCTGATGAGTTCACTTGCTCCGGGCTCTCCCGGGACGATGGCGGCCTTTCCGGAATCCATAGGCCCCAGCGCATCTTCTTCAAAGAGCAGGCTTAGTCCGCCATTTTTTTTCACCCCTCCGTGACAGGAGATACAGTGTTTGTTGAAAATGGGTTTGATTTCCGCGCTAAAATCTACCGGATCTGAGGGTTTAAGGAAATTCCATAGCAGGATGATTGCCAATATCAGCAAAACCCCAAAGAGCGCGACGGTTATCTTTTTTTGCATTCCCCCTGTAAAATAAAGACCAGCAGACTAAATATACTTATAAAATCTGAGGTTTTGATCAGGAGTCGGGCAACAAAACAAGCCCTGAACTCAGGGATGGAGGTCTACCTGCTGAAATCTAAGATTTCAGGGTAACGGTTTTAGCCTCACCCTCCAGTTGTACTTTTATCACGCCGTTTTTGGCCAGGGCCTTCATGGATTTGTCCCATTTTTTGCCGCTTAGGCCGGTCCGGGATCTAAGGGTACCGAGCTCCATTTGTCCCTCTGGCTTAAGAAGATTCACTATGGTCTTTTCCTCTTCCGTAAGTTGAAGCTGTTTTTGCTCCGGCCTCATCTGAGGGAAGAAAAGCACCTCCTGTATGGAAGAATTGTTGGTGAGCAACATCACCAGGCGGTCTATGCCAATTCCAATACCGCTGGTAGGGGGCATACCGTATTCCAGGGCCCGCAGGAAATCCTGGTCTATGAACATGGCTTCGTCATCGCCTTTTTCGGACAGCCTTAACTGCTCTTCAAAACGTTCGCGCTGGTCTATGGGGTCGTTCAGCTCGGAATAAGCATTAGCGAGTTCCTTACCGTTGACCAGAAGCTCAAATCGCTCGGTTAGCCTTGGATTAGTCCGATGTTCTTTGGTAAGCGGACTCATCTCTTTAGGATAGTCTGTAATAAACGTCGGCTGGATGTAGTGATGCTCACAAGCCTCGCCAAAGATCTCATCGATCAACTTACCTACCCCCATAGTATCGTCTACCTCTATACCCAATTTTTTGGCGGTTTCCCTTAATTCATCCTCATCCATTTCCGATACGTCGTAACCTGTGTGTTCCTTGATCGCCCCAAGTATAGGGACTCTGGGATATGGTGCCTTAAATTCTATCTCGTCATCACCAACCGGAACCCGGGTTGATCCTGTAGCGTCTATGGCTACCTTTTCCAGTAATTGCTCCGTCGTGCTCATCATCCAGTTGTAATCCTTGTAGGCCACATAGAGTTCCATAACCGTAAACTCCGGGTTATGGGTTCGGTCCATCCCTTCATTCCTGAAATCCTTAGAGAATTCGTAAACTGCATCAAAGCCACCAACTATGAGCCTTTTCAGGTAGAGCTCGTTGGCAATTCTCAAATATAGCGGGATGTTCAGGGCATTGTGATGGGTGACAAACGGGCGTGCGGTAGCCCCACCTGGAATAGGCTGTAGAATAGGCGTTTCCACCTCCAGGTAACCTCTTTCATTATAGAATTCCCGAATACTGTTGGTAATCCTGGTGCGCTTTACAAAAGTATCCCTGACCGACGGATTCACCACCAGATCCACATAGCGTTGGCGGTACCTGAGTTCAGGGTCGTTAAATTCATCGTATAAGTTACCCTCCGCGTCCTTTTTTGGTAGTGGTAAGGGACGCAAAGCTTTACTCAGCAGTGTAAAGTGTTTGACCAGTACGGTCTTTTCTCCCACTTTTGTGATGAAAAGCTCTCCTTCTACTCCAATGAAATCCCCTATATCCAAAAGTCTTTTGTAGACTTCGTTATAAAGGGTTTTGTCTTCACCCGGGCAGATCTCATCCCTGTTAAAGTAAACCTGTATCCTACCTTCACTGTCCTGTAGTTCGGCAAAAGAGGCCTTCCCCTGTATCCTCCTGGACATCAACCTTCCTGCGATCACCACCTTCCCGCCTTCCACAAAATCCTGTTTTATGCTCCCGGAAGTGGCATCAACAGGATATTCCGCTGCCGGGTAGGGATCGATTCCCAACTCCCGCAAACGGGTCAATTTTTCTCGCCTTACGACTTCTTGTTCAGAAAGCTGCATATTCAAAAGGATTTAAGCTGCAAATATAGCCACAATGGCTAAATCTATCAATGGAATGATTTAAACAAAACAGAAGGTATTAATCCGGCCGATTTGAAGGCTTAATCTGCTGTTTTCCGTATCATGGCAAAGCGGATCTCATCACCTATGCGATCATTTTTAATGATGGCTTTTTCCGCTACCCCTTCGCGGTGAAATCCGGCTTTGATCAACGCCTTTTGGGAAGCAGTATTAAAGTCAAAACAGCAGGCATATATACGGACGAGTCCCAGTTCTTCAAACACATATTTAGCAACCAATCTTATAGCCACCGGAGCGATGCCCTTACCCCAGAAAGGCTCTCCTATCCAAAAACCGATTTCTGCCGTCAGGCGATATACATCCTTTTGAGGTTGGATGCCGATACAGCCTGCAAGTTCATTCTCGTAGTCAATGGCAAAGGTGGCCTGGGGATCCTCATCCTTTATGGCGCGGACAAAAGCCAGACCGTCCTTTTCGGAATATGGATGGGGCAGGTAATCGCGTACATTGTTCCAGATCTTTATGTTATTGCACAATAATGCCAGCCGGGGGGCGTCTTTCTCGCTAAATTTGCGCAGTGTGATCTTTTCAGAAGTAAGTTTCATCCTATCACTAAAAATACAGAATATTTATAGGTATGATGAAGTGTAACAGAATTACTTTTTTAGCGTCACATAAGTACATCATCATCAAAAACCTACGTTATGAGCTTCTGGAGAGTCTTACTCGCGATACTTTTTCCGCCCTTGTCGGTTATCGGAAAAGGTTGTGGTTCTATTTTAATTGTACTACTTTTAACCTTGTGTGGCTGGGTGCCTGGGGTCATTGCAGCGCTAATCATTTTAAATAATCCAAATTAGGCAGAAGTATGTATAAGATCAGATGTTGGGTGCTACTTGCAGTGGTTGCCCTGGCAGCGGCATGCAATTTTACAGAGGAGATATTTCTTGAGGAAGACGGTTCCGGTAAAATATCGATCAATTTTGACGGATCCGAGCTCATGGAGATGGCAGGGGAGGAAATGGCCCAAACCAATGAAAAGCCAGTGGATTCCATTATATCTTTTAAGGATTTCCTGGAAGAAAAGAAAGATAGCATCGCGACCCTTAGCCCGGAGGAACAGGCGAAGCTCAAAAAGCTGGAACCTTTTAATCTGCATATGATCATGAACCCGGAAACCGGGGTGATGAAATTTGATATGTATAGCGAATTTAAAGAGGTAGGTGAGGTTAGTGACGCCTTTAACGCCTTTCAGAATGCCAGCGCCATAGGCCCGAATTCCGGCGCACAAGACAGCCCAATCAATTCGGACTACCAAAGTTCCGAAGTCAATTACACCTTTAAAGATAATACCTTTAAGAGAACCGCGAGGATCACCGATAGCGTGTTGCACCAGATGAGCCTGGATAGCCTGCAGGGTGCGGAAATGTTCCTGTCCGGATCTACCTATACCCTGAAATACCACTTTCCAAAAAGGGTAAAGTCTGCCTCAGCAGAGGAGGCAACCTTCAGTGCGGACGGAAAAACCATGATCTATACCGTAAAGTTCCTGGATTATATGAAAGATCCGGAAGCTCTGAACATTTCAGTAGAATTGGAAAAATAGCTTCTCTGGAAAGCTCTTCGTATCTTTGCAGGATGAATAAGGAGGTACGATATCAGGATCTTGGCCACATGGATTATAAGGCTTGCTGGGACTATCAGGAGCAGCTGTTTGATGAGATCGTTGGCCTGAAAATAAAGAACAGGAGGGAAGGCACTTCCTTAAGCACCCCTAATCACCTATTATTTGTTGAACATCCACATGTTTTTACCCTGGGTAAAAGCGGAGACCTGTCTAATCTCCTGGTGAACGAATCCCAATTGGCAGACAGGAATGCCACCTTCTACAAAATAAACCGGGGTGGAGATATTACCTATCACGGACCGGGGCAGGTGGTCGGTTACCCCATCCTGGACTTGGACAACTTTTTTACGGACATCCACAAATATCTGCGGTTTTTAGAAGAGATCGTTATCCTTACCCTGGCAGATTATGGAATTAAAGGAGAGCGCTCAGACGGAGAAACCGGTGTATGGCTTGATGTGGGAACACCGTTTGCCCGAAAGATCTGCGCTATGGGCGTAAGGGCCAGCCGCTGGGTAACCATGCATGGTTTTGCCTTTAATATCAATACGGACCTGGGCTACTTTGACCTGATGATCCCATGCGGCATCAAAGACAAATCAGTAACCTCTTTGAACGTGGAGTTAGGCAAGGAGAGGGTAGACGAAGAAGAGGTCAAACAAAAGCTTCTAAACCACTTTGAATCCCTGTTCAAGGCCACCCTAATCCGAGAAGAAAAGACCGTATAAACTAATTATAAGGTCCGTTCTGGGCTGCATCCCCATCGTCTTCATCACCTTTATCATGCACGATAATCCCATTGCCATTGGTGTCTATGCCATTACCCGGTGTGCTGTCCGGATCTATCCCTGAACTGGCAATGATCTCAGCAGATAAGATAGCATCGTCTTTTGTGGCATAAAATGCGATTACCCCAAGCACTTTGGCCTTGTAACGGTCTACCGTACCAATGCGCCAGATCCCGGTTTCAGGATCAAAATCCTGGGTGTTGGGGGTAAAGCTTGAAAACTTAAGACCAGATCGCATATTGACCTTTACTCTTACCCCCTTCGCGGGATCCTCGTCCTTATTTCTAACCGTAATATTGAACATGATCCTATCGCCAATCACAGAGGTAGGGAGTACATGCACACCGAGTTCCAGGTCCTGTGAAAATGACATTAAGGGCAATAAAAGCAAAAGGACATAAATTTTTTTAAGTTTCATAATTATCTGGATTTAATATTAACGTGGACAATTGTCCATCAGATCTTCCAAACCTTTTAATCTGGCAAGCTGACACTCCAGAGCGTACAATTGCTCCCTCTGGTCCTCGAGGTCGTCTTTGCATCGTTCAACGGCCAGACTCATACAACCTCCACAGGCCGCATCTTGCCTGCTCAATCTGTCGCAACGAACTTCAGTGTCAATAATCTGTTCCTGGATCGGACGCATCCGATCGCGTATGTCTCTCTCCAGTAATTGATGATCTGAGGCCGCTGTACCGGATAAGCTCGGATCTTCAGGAAGATCGTAAACCGCGTCCTGCATCTGTCTCTGAATAGCCATCATTCTTTTAGTGACCTCAGCCTCGCATCTTTTATCCCCGTTACAGCGTTCCATATCTTTGAGCATTGCCAGCATCTGATTGTTGAGTTCGTTCTGGCTATCCGCAAAGGCGTTTTGCTCTGCCTCCGTCATGGCGGCTATGGCCCCTGTACTGGCTCCAAGGGTCATCTTTTTATAGCCCGCCCCGTCAAAGGTGGCACAGAGTTTTTCCATATGGTTAAGGTGAACCTCGAACATATCTCCATTGGGAAGGTCAAAACGGGTATACGCCAGGTTCTTGTTGCTTCCTGCTGCATCCCTGATATAACCGGCCATAAAGCCAAAGGAAGGCATAGGACTGCTAAAGGGTACGGACTCGTTGCTGATGTAAGCGGTAACTTTGTTGATCTTGCCTGGATCTGACCTTTCCTGTTGATTAAAGGCATAAGCCCGGGATTTTCCGATCCATCGGCTACCGGCAGGAAGTGGTGCCGGAGATATTCCACTGCTCCTGCCTTCCCTGAGCAGCTCGGCCACTTTCACTATTCGCACTCCCATAATATCTGAACGGGTCTGGTTGAGGTCAATGGTTATCGCCCTTTTTACACCTTCATACAGATCATCAACATAACCCACCAGTTGTCCATTGGCAAGCCAGATCACTGCGTTGGCCTCCAAACTACGGTTGGAAGAAGTTCCGAAATTATCATTAAGAAAAGAGACAGGGAGTAATATGGAACCGTCCTTGGAGTTAACGTAATAATTCATGTTGAGGGAATTACTCTCGCCGTCCGTATTATAGTTTATCGTGGATTCTATATAGTAATCAAAGGCGAATTTACCGTCTAATTCATTTTCTGTTGGATTTTCCTCTACCACAAGGTCTGCACTACAGCATCCTTCGCGTTCTTTAAGCTTATAGGTGACTTTAGTGCCTCTAACGGTCCTGGGGTTCATATGTGTAGACAGTATCATAACCCGGACCTCCTCGTCGCATTCACCTTTAATTTTTACCTGTCTGTTCCAGTCCAGGATTTCCAGCTCATTTGCTTTTAAAGAGAAATATGCCGGGGCACTACTGCTTACAGGTGGGTTTATGGTCAGGTCATATCCCGGAGGTAACTTCAGCCCGTATACGTTGAGCCTTTGTGGACGAATGGAGTCCAGGTCTACCGTCTGTGCCGGTCCGGGGATCATGTCTACGGGATCCTGGCGCAGTTTTACTTCCCTTTCTCTTGGCACATAACCTCCGCCGGAGTCTTCCACCTCTCCCTTAAAGTGGGTAAAATAGGCCTCGTGCAGGATCTGATCAAAGCCAGCGCTTTTATAATGCCGCGTCAGTCGGCCGGGGCTAACCTTGAATGATTGCCTTACTAATAACATTGTTTGCCTTATGGAGAATTGATTTGCATAGTGTTGCAGCATAACGTTAAACTTATAGGCCTGTTTAAATATGGTATCGTCCAGGTCGAAGTCCCCGGCGGAATAGTGTTCCAGGTTATTGGCAGGGTACACCAGGGTAGAAAGAAACTCGGCATTGGCCTCATCTAACCAGGCGTGGTAGAAATAATCCTCACCTTCCATATTCTCTATCTGGTAGCAATGGCCGCATTCGTGAGCAACGGTTTGCTTGAAATCATCCAGGCTTCCATCTTCTGCCCAGGCAACGGATCGCATCCAGCACTGGTCCTCAAAAATGTAGGCCTGGGCGTCCTGATCCGGAGTCCTTCCTTCCAGGAAAAAGAACCATTTCTTACGTACATTGCCATATTCACTAAACTTGCCACGGGATTTGATCATGGCTTCAAAGTTGGCTTCTATCTGCCTCATACGCCAACCGGGAGGAGTGCATGTCCAATGTCCCGGTACCACTACATGATCCATATTGTTCGGGCTTTTAAATACCAGGCAATCGGGGGTAGTACGCCCACCTCGTTTGTATAAGGAAAGCAGGTCGAATTCCCTGCCGTCCACTCCTGTCGAGCTAAGGCCGTCATGGTCTACCATACCGGTTGAAGTAAAGTTATATGCCTCGCAACTCTCACATATATACTGAGATGATGCGGATTGAGGAATAGAGAATCCAATAAGGCAGAGCAAAACTATTTGAATAAGAATATACTTTTTCATAGGACTATATTATCACGAATTCCACTCTTCTGTTCTGGGCCTTGCCTTCGCTGCTTCCGTTGTCTCCAACCGGTACGGTCTCGCCTTTGCCTTCTGTCCTTAGTCGACTGCCATCAACATTATAAATATTGACCAGTGCGCTTTTTACCGCGTCTGCCCTTTTTTTGGATAAGGACATATTGTTGGAATCATCTCCGTCCGAATCGGTATGTCCTATAATATTCAGCTTGATGTTACCATCTTGCTGCAGCACCTGTGAGATCTGCCTTATCACTCCCATGGACTGCGGTTGCAGGTTGGCCGAACCGGAATCGAACAAAATGGCATTGGTAGAGATACGTCCTTCACGGAGCAATTTTCTGCGAAGGTCTACCCCTCCTTTGGCTACCTTGAGATTGGAAATAAACAAGCGTTCTTTCCCATCTTTAAAGTTGTTAATACCGAATTTGATGGTATTCAGTATGACCCCCGTAGGAACAATTCTGGGAATGTCCACATGTTTTTCCTCATTGATCCAAAGGCGGTAGCGCTGTTTGTTGACTGCTATGGAAATATGGGGTCTGTTGATGACCTCCTCCCGTACATCTGCATTGATAGTGCTGTAAATAACCCGCTTGCCGTTGATGTGGTTTTCCATATTTATCCCTATCTGAGAATACTGGCAGAAGGGTAGTTTAGCCTGTACAAAGTTGGCTCCTCGCTTAAACATATTATCATCGCTTAAGACCACATCCAGAATGGCCGTTGAAGAGGTCTGCCTGTCCAGGCCCAGGGCCAGCAGGTCAAATTCAATAGTGTACTCTTCCGGTAGGTTGGGAATATCCGGGATGTAGAAGATATCCCACCCTGGTACCATTTCCAGCCATTTTTCGGACGAATCATTAACGGTTACTACTTCCCCGCTACCATTGGTATTCCATTTGGCCGGGAAATCCCCAACAAAATCGTAGGCAAAATCATCAAAGAACATGGGTTGGTCTCCGGGGACAAAGTCGAACTTACTGTAGACGGTGATGGATTTAGGGCCGCTCTCACCGGCATTGGTATCCGGACCGCCCAGGCCATCGTTTCCGGTATTGTTTGGATTATCTCCTCCGGGTAACGGTTGGCCGTCCTTTCCTTTAGGTTTTTTTCCTTTTTTTCCGGGTTCCAGAATGCTGTCCAGGACCTCGTCGGTCTTCTTGCTGGTTTCCCGGTCTACCCGTCGTTCTACGGTTCTTTCCGCGGCCCGTTCTGCTCGTTTCTTCAGTTTCTTCAACAGTTGTCCCTGTGCTGGTGCGACTCCTCCAAAAAGGGCAACCAGAATACAGATGGCGATTTTTTTCATTTTCTACTGGTTTTGAAGTTAAATTTCTATTTAGCGTTTAGTGAATTTTGTACACTTAATGATCTTATTGTTATGGATGATTTTGAGTTTGTAATTCCCTTTTTCCAGGTGAGTCACATTTAAATAGATATCGTTCGCCGGTAACCTTTTGATACTTCCTTCATACTGCTTCTTTTTCATTTCGCTGAAGAAGTTTTAGATTGGGTGTAGGGGGAGAGTAGTTTGTATTATGGAATGTAAGCAGGAATAAAGCAGCGGGCTAAAAGAAATGTATCCAGCTCTATAAAATATGTAACATAGATGAAAATCTATGATAATCAGTGTGTTAGATCTGATTTAGGCATACAAATACGCCTTTGGACTGCATCCGTAGGCCTCTTTAAAGCACTTGGCAAAGTAGGAGGGATCATTGAAGCCTACCTGATAGGCAATTTCGGAAATGGATACATCACTTTTTTCTAATAGTGTAACAGCCATTTTCAGACGTTGCGAACGAATGAATTCGGAAGTGGCGAAACCGGTTAGTGCCTTGAGCTTTCGGTGAAGCTGCATACGGCTCATTCCCATATGTTCGCTGAATTCTTTTACAGTAAAGACGGGGTTGGTCAGATTTACATCCAATACCTCCTGAACCCGACTGAGGAATTGTTCGTCAAGGTTGGTTATGGCAATGTCCCTTGGCTTCAGGACGATCTCCTGGCTGTACCGCTGTCTTAAAAGTTTGCGGGAACTGATCAGGTTATGAACGCGACTTCTTAGTAGTTTTAGCTTGAAGGGTTTGGTGACATAGTCGTCCGCGCCATTTTCCAAACCTTTATATTGATCTTCCTCACCGGCCCTTGCTGTAAGCAGGATCACAGGGATATGGCTGGTGCGCTCGTCCTGCTTCAGTAAAGCACATAACTCAAGCCCGTCCATTTCAGGCATCATAATATCCGATATAATGATATCAGGAATGCTTTCCACTGCTTTGTGCTGACCATCAACCCCATTTTCCGCTTCGAGCACTTTGAAATCACCAGAAAAGGATTTCTTTACAAATTGCCGTACATCTGCATTGTCTTCAACGACAAGCAGAATGGGCTTTTCCTCGGAAGTTCCAGCTTCTGTTACTTCCCCGGCCTTATGAGACACCAGTTCAGGAATTGGGTTTTGAGGTAAGATTACGTCTTCAGAAATCTCTTCAGACCTGAAATACTTTTTAGCAAGTGGTAGCCGTACCCTAAACCTAAGCTTTCCATCCTTCTTTAGCTTTAATTTGATCTTACCGTGAGCCAGTTCCACCAGCTCTTTCACAAGTGCCAGGCCAATGCCGGCCCCTTCAGCCCGGTGGTCGGCCTGGTAGAACCTGCTGAATAGCATTTCGAGATTTTTTTCGTCCAGGTCACCAGTTGTGTTTTCAACATCCAACCTTAGAAATTTTCCCTTTTGCGATGCTTTCAGCTGAACGCTTCCGGATACCGGAGAGTACTTCAGCGCGTTGGATAACAGGTTAACTGTTACTTTTTCAATGAGATCCCTGTCGAACCAACACGAATCCATGGAGGTAACATTTACTTCATATTGAATTTTATTTTGTTTCGCCGGAAACCTGAATGATTCCGCTATGGAACCTAATAAGCTTCCCAGATCTCCTTGCCCTACTCGCAATTGATAGCTGCCAGACTCCAATTTGGATAGTGCCAGTAATTGGTCAACCAGACGTAGCAACCTTTGGGAGTTGCGCTGCATCAGCATGAGTTCTTCCCGCTCGGCAGGGCCTAAAGAATTATTCTCTAGTTTTTGCTGTAAAGGTCCGCTAATCAAGGTCAGCGGAGTACGGAATTCATGGGATATGTTGGCAAAGAAATCAGATTTCACCCTGTCTAATTCCCTTAATTTTTGCGCTGTCTTTTGACGATTTCTGAATAGGAAGAAAAAAAACAGACCTACCACGGACAGTATACCCATGCCTGCCAGCAGGAGATTAAGCTGATTCCTTTTTTGCTGTGCAGCCAGGGCGTTTTCTGTTTTAAGTAAGGCTATTTCCTGTTCCTTTTTCGCCGCGTTGTGTTCCTGTTCCAATGCCATAAAGGCTTCTGCGTTCTGCTTCCCGATTTGATCGGCTCTGAGACTGTCCAGTTTTTTCTGCTTTAGGTAGGCCTGATGGAACTCACCGAACTGCTCGTGAAACTGTATTTCGGATTGGAGAAGCCTTAGCTGGTATTTTGCTTCCGAAAGGTATTTTGGATTGTCCCGGGCGTAATCCAGGTACTTCTGAGCCTGAGGCCTGTTGCCCTTCGCTGAATAGAGTTCTGAAAGCATCAGGCTGGCAAAAGTGGTATTTACAAAGTCATCATATTTCTGGAAAGTTTCTAAGCCCTGGATAAGGTACTCTTCCGCTTTTGCTAGCTTGCCTAATTTATATTCAAGTTCCCCTAAATTCACCATGGCATGTGCCAGGTTGATGGAGTCGTTCTGGTCTGCTTTACCATGCAAAGCCGAGCGATAGTATGTCCTGGCCAGGTCCAGGCTGTCTTCCTTTACGGCGATATCCCCCAGGAATATCTTGAAACCTATAATTCCGGGGATGTAGTTATTCTCTTTAGCGACTTTTATGGATTTCTTTAGATAAGATTTAGCCATAAGGTGATTATCCGATTCGAAATACAGCTTTCCAATGTGGCCCAGAGCGTTGGCCAGTATTGGACTGGAGCTCTTATTTGCCGTGTACATGGAATCTATCTGTAGCAAATAGCGCATCACCTGATCACCTTCATCCTTTAGCGAGGCCAGACCAAAATAAGCGTTGGCGATGCCGTCAGGAAAGTTGATCTTTTTTGAGGTGGCCAGTGCCTCCTCGTAGGCAGAACGGGCTTGTTCTCTTTTGTTGTTAAAGAAGTGGTGATTGCCCACCCAAATCCTGGTCTTAACCCATTCTTTATCCATATTCAGGGTCCGGGCAGTTTCAAGGGCTTTTTCGTATAGCCGCATGGATGCCGGCAATTTAGACTTTACGAAGAGGTAATATGCCTGGCTGGATTGATAAAAATAAAGCGCTTTCCGATAATGAGATCTCTGGGCAAGCAGTTCAAGACTGTCTATATACTGCTTCGCAACTTTGGCGTCAGAATGAATAATGGAGTCGAATTCAGAATATAATCGCGCTGTCCTCACCGAATCCTCAATCCTTTCGGTTTGGGCATTAACCGGGATGCTTAGGGAAAGCATCGAACACAAAACGCCAAAAAGAACACGCATTTCTGGGAGTATCTGGTTACCCTTAATAGTACAAAATATCGCAGCTTCCGACTAGGACAAATGTAACATCTCCTGGTACGCCTGTAACAACAAAGCCGTGGGCAGGATTACACCGGATCACAGCCGTCATAACAATGAATGCTATAGTCCTGATAATACGGCCGAGCCGCCTATTTTTAGTTGCTGTAAGCCGTTAGAACGGTACTACTAACTAATTTACCACCCTGATTGTAATTCTCCGTCTTGACCATTCCAACACCTTCTGTTAGCCACATTCTGGAGGGAAAATTACGTTCCATCATCATTTTGGTCTTGTTGTCACTGTAAATGACGTAACATTCGAAGGTGCCGGCAGGAGTGGTCAGGGTCTCTTTTTTTTCTACTTTTCGGTTCACCATATCCACCGTCATATTGATGTTCGTGACACCCGCGGCTACCTGCATGGAAACACTTGCGTCCGGTAATGCCTGACCTACGTTCAACTCATTTGGAAGTTCTATATCGGTTCCGGTTACTTCTACTTCCATATCCTGGAATTGTGCCATCATATCAGAATTAAGCAGGGATTCAAAATCGATCGTTACCTTATCTCCACTACAACTAAGGTTATAACTCGATTCCGCCACCTTCTTACCTTTTTTGTCCTTAACCTTCATGTTCATTTTGGCGTGAGTAACGGATCCATCAGAATTCACATCGGAAACCCTGTAGTCAATAGTGCCATCAGATTTCCCATTTTTTCCATACATGGTATACTGGAAGGTCGCATTCTCCTCAATAAGGTAATACTTACTACAGTTTTGAGAAAGGGCGTAGGACGAACCCAGGAAAATCAGGCAAAGGGTAATAAATACATTTTTCATAGGGCTTAATAAGGTATTAACCGGTTTATTTAGAACTTAAATTTTTACAAATTCCACTCTTCTGTTCTGGGCTTTGCCTTCGCTGGTTCCGTTGTCTCCTACAGGTTCAGTTTCCCCCTTTCCTTCTGTGGTCAGTCTGTTAGTATCTACATTGTAGATATTGACCAGAGCGCTTTTTACGGCATCAGCTCGTTTTTTGGATAAGGACATATTGTTGGCATCATCCCCGTCTGAATCGGTATGGCCGATAATATTGAGTTTGATGTTCCCATCCTGTTGCAATACCTGGGAGATCTGCCGGATTACGCCCATGGACTGAGGTTGCAGGTTAGCGGAACCGGAATCGAACAAAATGGCATTGGTAGAGATACGTCCTTCACTAAGTAGTTTTCGCCTCAGATCTACCCCGCCCTTGGCTACTTTGAGATTGGTAATAAACAGGCGTTCTTTTCCATCTTTAAAGTTATTGATACCGAATTTTAACGTACTCAGTACAGCCCCCGTAGGAACAATTCTGGGGATGTCTACATGCTTTTCCTCATTGATCCAGAGGCGGTAGCGCTGTTTGTTTACCGCAATGGAGACATGAGGTCTGTTGATGACCTCATCCCTTACATCTGCCCTGACGGTGCTGTAGATCACCCGTTTATTGTTGATGTGGTTTTCCATATTGATCCCGATAGCAGCATATTGGCAGAAGGGCAGTTTGGCTTGTACAAAGTTGGCCCCTCTCTTAAACATGCTATCATCGCTTAAGACCACATCCAGGATGGCTGTTGATGAGGTCTGCCTGTCCAGGCCCACGGCCAACAGGTCAAATTCAATGGTATACTCTTCCGGTAGGGTGGGTACATCCGGAATATAGTAGATATTATATCCTGGTACCATTTCCAGCCATTTTTCAGGCGAATCATTAACGGTAACTACCTCCCCGCTTCCATTGGTATTCCATTTGGCCGGGAAATCTCCGACAAAGTCATAGGCAAGATCATCAAAGAACATGGGTTGGTCCCCGGGAACAAAGTCGAATTTGCTATAGACAGTGATGGATTCAGGGCCACTCTCACCGGCATTGGCATCCGGCCCTCCCTGGCCGTCGTTTCCGGTATTGTTTGGATTATCTCCTCCGGGCAACGGTTGGCCGTCCTTACCGGTAGGTGTTTTTCCTTTTTTTCCAGGTTCCAGAATGCTATCGAGGACCTCATCGGTCTTCTTACTGGTTTCCTGGTCCACCCGTCGTTCTACGGTTCTTTCCGCGGCCCGTTCAGCTCTTTTCTTGAGCTTTTTCAACAGCTGTCCCTGCGCATCGGGAGCTGCGAGGAGAAGTAGAAAGAAGGGAATGGATATACGTAAGAGGGGTACAATTCTTTTCATGGTCTGTAGTGTGTTTATAGTGTTTCTTAAATGTACAATTTTGGCAAGGAAATTCCGTACTATACGATTTCAAAAAAAGCTGGAAAAATCCTTCAAAATAGGGCTGTAGCAGTCATTTATCTCTGGAAATTAGGGAAAATAGCCCGCAGAGGGCAGAAAATTGTACAATTGGTATAATTAAGTGTATGGATTTACAGGGATAATGTATTAATTCATTCTATACACGGAAAGCTGGTCTTCCCCTTCGCGGACCACTAATTCAAGTTTACGGTCGTTATTCAGATCGTCCAGGTCTATTTCTGACGAACCGAAAACCGGGAATGATGGAATGCTTTTGGCGGCACTGTCAAAGAGGTAGACCTGTTCACTTTGCAGATCCGTCACACTGACGTATATCTTATCGTACAGATAGAATATCCGGGGCCTTGTATATACTCCCAATTCCAAAGACACCTCTTTGCCCTTAATGCTAAGAATATTGTCGTTCATTACAGCCAGGGTCTTTATGGTAGCATCAATACCGTGGTCTTCCGCCAGATTGAGCCTGGTCCTGCTTAGTTTTCCCTTCTCGGAAATGGTGATGAGATTCCCCTTTTTATCTGTGGTGATGAAGTTGTTTTTGTAGAGATAAACCCTGTTATCTGAAAACTCAATGGATTCAGTCACCTTTATCCGTTCTTTTCCTACCCGGCTTAAAAGAAGAAGTTGCTGCTCCTCTGTCATAAAGACCAGATAATCCCTGTTGCGTATCCGTATGTGCTCCGGTTTGCGTATGATAGGACTATCTGCTTCTGTAAAGGTAAAACCGCTTACGATCTGTCCTTTGGAGTTGTACATAAATACTTTTCTACCCTGTGTGACAACAAAACGATAATTCCGGTTACCCTCATAGTCAAAAACGGCCAGTGGATTAAGGTTTCCTCCCTCGAACTTTTTTGTGAAAGGAGCTACTTCTTTACCATTGCGGTCCAGTATTAAGAATTGATTGCTGGTTGTAAAGGCCAATTGTAGTCGGCCGTTCTTATAAATGTCTACCTGTTCGATCTTACCCTGTATTCGACCTTCGAGTTGTTTTTTCCAAATTACCTTTCCCTCTCCGGAAATGAGATACAGAAAGTTGGATTCGTCCTGTACAACGATCTCTTTCCTCCGGGTCCTGTGGTTTAGTACGAACTGCGGATCGGTGGCGATGGGAGCATCCAATCGGACTGTAAAAGCTTGTGAAGTAGTGTTCTCCTTAGCTGGAGCGGTTATCTTCTGTATGACGAGATTAGCGTGATGGAATCCTGTATCCGCGATGAGTTGCCCTGCCATGGTGTAGTCCTTGAGGTCCGAAGCCTTCAGGTCTCCCAGGAATTCACTTAAAAATTCCTCTTCCATGAGACTTTGGTATCCGTCTGACCTCGCTATAAATAACACGCTTGATTCATCGGCCATAGAGCCAGATACCGACTGAAGGGTGGCTGTTTGATCAAATGTGCTCTTGGATTTAATATTCCTTAGGATCAACTGAAGCAGCTCCAGGTCTTGGGTAAAGATAAAGGCGTCGTTAACCACAGTGGTGTAGTTAGCCTCAAAATCAGTGATAATAGGGCTAAAGTAATTCTCCAGAAAATCGTGTTTTCTCAAAGCGTGTATATCGCTTCCCTGATAAGTGGAAAGACCGGTCTCCAGCCCCTGAAGAAATTCGAGAATCGCATCGCTGGCATAAGTTTGAAGTACCACGGCCTTCTTGCCCCCATGATATAATATCCCAACTTCTTCGGAAGTCCTGAAAAGCGTATCTCCTGGTATTTTGTGATTGAAATACTTGCTTTGATTTTTAGCAAACTGCACATAATCACCAAAGGAAAAGGCCAGAAGGCCCTCTGCACTTCCCGGCACAAGTGAGGGAATAATACTGGAAAGCGGTTTGGTATCCCGGAATAGATTGAGGGAGGCTGACTCGTTTTCGGTTGTGGTGAATAGTCCGGATAATCCGAGGTAGTCTTGTCCATTGGTAATATCAAGCGATGTCCAACCCGAAAAGAGGTCTTCCTTCAAGGATGAATTTTCCTTGAAAAGATTTTCGGTGAAGATCCCCGGATTCTGAGGTTTGATGAATACGGAGGCCACCTTCACAGTGTCAGACGCACGATATAGACCCTTAAATGCCGGGTCAGTTTCTTTCCGGCCCATTTGGTCGAGCGCAGATCTAAGGTATTCCGCAGAAGATGAGACCAGCAGGTACCCGGAACGGAGTGTGCTAAAAAAGATCCTTTTATCTAACTGGTACTTCTGAAAGCTTAACCCGTCTATGGTTATGGACTCCATGCTTTTGTTCTCGCGATCTTCAAGATCAAGGATCCCTTCCTGCTCGCGGGTGACAAAAAGGAAGTTGGTAGTACTATCCGATCTTTTTTGTAGCGCCAACAATCCCTGCTCTTCGGTCTGTAGGAGATCTAAAAGCGCAAAATATTCTGAAATTTCCGAGTGGATTCCTGTATTGCCAAGCCGCTCCAGTAGTTTGTTGTTCTTGAGTTGACTTTTAAAATTAGAGAGGTGGTTAATCTTAATGACCACCGTAGCGCTATCCGGGCAGAAATCAAGTTCGGTGGCAGAACTGGCTTTTTCCGTTTGGCAGGATAGGATCAAAACGAAAACCAAAAGCGCCAGAATAGAGTACTTCATTTCCTTTGTTTGGAGCAAATTTAGAACAATATTAGCTTTTGGATGCTTAATTTCGGAAAAGTCCGGAAACCGATTTGCCTTTGTTTAAAATTCCAATTTTAGCTGATCCGGCAGAAGCTTAAAACTCCTTCTGTGGTATTTGGTCAGCCCGTATTTGCGAATAGCCTCACGGTGTTCTTTAGTAGGGTAGCCCTTGTTTTGTTTCCAATTATACATTGGGTACTCCAGGTGTATCTTTGCCATATAGGCATCGCGATAGGTTTTTGCCAGCACAGAGGCGGCCGCGATATTCATATACTTTCCATCTCCCTTGATAATGCATCTATGCGGTATGTCTTTGTAGACCTTGAACCTGTTTCCATCTACAAGGATGAATTCAGGTTGGGAGTCCAGGTTTTCCAGCGCATGGTGCATCGCGAGGATAGAGGCGTTTAAAATGTTAATGTCATCTATAGTATCGGGAAAAATATGGGCTACCCCAAAATACAGGGATTCCTTCTCAATAACGACTTTGAGCACTTTGCGTTTAATTTCCGTAAGTTTTTTGGAATCATTTAATTCCGCATTTTCATAAGCTTTGGGGAGGATTACGGCAGCAGCCGTTACCGGACCGGCCAGACAACCTCTGCCTGCTTCATCTGTACCTGCTTCTAATGACGTACTATATTGATTTTCAAGCATTTTTGTTGAATATTACTCTTGCTTCCATGGGTTTCTGCATCTAAACTTCAATGAAAATTGTTAAAATTATGATGTTATGCTAATTAATAAAATCAAATGTTGAAGAATCTTCAATTCCTTACATTTTTTTAACAAGAGAGTGGCCGAGTTGGGTATTATGCTTGCATAATTAACTTATTATTAAGACTTTTGGAGCTGGCTAATTCAAAAATCTAATTAAATGAGATCAAAGTTAACTTGGATGTTAACACCTCTTTTGGTGTTATGCATGACTTTCTCTTTTGCTCAAGAGAAAACTGTTACGGGTAATGTGACGGATGAAAATGGCCTACCATTACCCGGAGTTTCGGTTGTCGTTGTGGGAACAACCACCGGAGCACAAACCGACTTCGATGGAAACTATTCCATCACTGCCAGTGAAGGGCAGCAACTACAATTCAGCTATTTAGGACAAAGTACAGTAACTATTCGGATTGGAGCTTCTAATGTTATAGATGTTCAGATGCAGGAAGATGCTGAAACTCTTGAAGAAGTAGTTGTAGTAGGATATGGTTCCAAATCCAGGGAATTGTCCACCTCGGCAGTTTCCACCGTAAAAACAGAAGCGATAGAAGCATTCGTGCCCTCAACCAGTATTGACAACATACTGCAGGGTCAGGCTGCTGGTGTCCAGGTAACGGCTGCCAATGGTAGGCCTGGTAACACTGCTTTTGTACAGATCAGGGGGGTTGGGTCTATTAACGCTCAGACCACTCCGCTTTACGTCATCGATGGTACACCAATACCTATCGATACTGAAAGGGACTTCAATCCTATTAACAACCTGAACCCTGCCGATATCGAGTCCTTGTCGATTCTGAAGGATGCGGCTACCGTTTCCAAATACGGTTCCAGGGGTGCAAATGGGGTTGTATTAATTACGACCAAAAAAGGTAGATCTGGAGATGCCAGGATAAACTTCCGTTCCTCTTATGGTTTCGGTGAGCGAATTCCGGATCCGTTCGACGTTATGAACGCAGCTCAGAAACTGGAGCTGGAGCGACAGTATGCCGAACTTGGTGTAAACGCGGCTACCAGTTTGCCAGGGGCCAATGCAGACGATGCAGAGCGAGCCAGGCTAATTGGTCTCGATACCAACTGGGAGGAAGAACTACTGAGAAAGTCGGTAATTCAGTCGAACTCCTTGACCGTCTCCGGTGGTAATGAAGATATCACGTATTTTCTTTCCCTGGGGTACGACAAGAATACTGGTATCATTGATCGTATTAAAGGTTTTGAAAGGGTTTCAGCTCGTTTGAATACCACTTATAACGCTAAGGACTGGTTAACTCTTGGAGCAAACATATCGCTTTCGAGAAGTACGACAGACCTTCCCAGGGATAGGAACAACGTACAAAACCCGTTCAGGGGTATGTATGATTACAACCCATGGGATCCGCTCTTCCTAAGAGATGGTGATGGAAATATTCAAAGGGATTCTCAGGGAGATCCGATCTACAACCCTACAACTACAGGTTTCCCGATTGCACTGGCACTTCAGACAGAGCCAGAAGACAGAAGGGACTTCACTATCATCGGAAACCTTTCTGCAGACGTTAGGTTTTCAGATAATTTTTCAAACAGGTTTTCTGTAGGTGCAGTAAGCAATAGGTTCAACCGGACCAGTCGTTCGATCGCCGGCGGTGTTTTACAAGGCTTTATTGGAGATGCAAATTTCCCAGGTACACAGACAGATAACTTCAATCTTGATTTTGAATACAACGTAAACAACCTTTTTACGTATTCAGATACTTTCAATGGAGTACATAACGTATCTGCAAGTTTTCTTTTGGAATACAATGAGAATATTAGAACAGATCTACGTGCTACCAGTAGGGGTTTCCCTTCTCCGGATATCCCTTATCAGGAAGTTGCTGCGGAACCTACAGCTGCTGGTTCTGAAGAAGCCAGAAGGATTCTTTTCTCTCAGGGTCTTTTCGTAGATTATGATTACGATGGAAAATATATCCTTTCCGGATCAGTTAGGAGGGACGGTTCTTCTCGATTTGGTCCTGAAAACAAGTACGGTTATTTCTACAGCGCGAGTGCGGCATGGAACATTGCCAATGAGAACTTCATGGAAGGGTCTATTTTTAACAATCTGAAACTTAGGGCCTCTTACGGAACGTCAGGTAACCAGAACATTCCGGACAATGAGTTTCTTAATTTACTTGATTTCAATACCTATAACGGTTTAACGACCGCCATACCGGTTGGAGTAGGAAACCCTGAAATTCAATGGGAGTCTCAGGCCATCCTGGATATTGGTATTGAATTTGGTCTTTTCAACAACCGTATCAATGGTGTGGTTGACTACTTTAAGAAGAACTCCGAAGACCTGTTGTTGGCAAGTCCGCTTTCAAGCACAGTAGGGGACGAATTGGACGATATTTTTGCAAATGTCGGTGAAGTTGAGAACAGTGGTATAGAAGTTAGTTTGAACGCAGATGTCATTCGCAGCGAAAACTTTGTTTGGTCTCTAGGAGGTAACGTAACCTTCCTGGACAACGAAGTAGTTTCGTTGGTAAATGGGGAGGATATCATCACAGGTACCTTTGGAAATATTATCCTTCGCGAAGGAGCTCCTTTGAATTCTTATTATTTGGTTCGATACGCCGGTGTGAACCCCGCGAACGGTGAACCTCTGTATTTGGACGCGGATGGAAATGTTACTAATGAGTACAGTGATAACTTTCAGGTGTTACTTGATGATAAGTCTCCGATCGCGGATTTTGAAGGTGGATTTTTTACCAACTTCAGATATAAAGGTTTTGGCCTAAGAGGTGACTTTGTGTATAGAAAAGGTAATCACATTCTGAATATACAACGTCAGCAAGGGATCGCCATTGGTAATATCAACCGTAACCAAAGGGTTGAAGCCTTTAATTACTGGAAAGAGCCCGGAGATCAGAACGTACTTCCTAGCCCAAGATTTCAGAATACGGCAGATCAGGCAGGTACAACAAGATTTTTGGAGCCAGGTGATTTCCTAAGATTGCGGACATTGACACTGGATTACAACTTCCCGAGAGAACTTCTGGGAGACTTTGGAATTAGTAACCTAAGGATCTTTGCGACAGGTCAGAACATCTGGACCTTAACAAACTTCAATGGAGACCCTGAGATCGGTTTAGGATCAGCGGAATCTGGTGAGCCTGGAGATCAAGGTTTTGTACAAGGGGAGTTTAATTTGTTTAGCTACCCTCAAGTCAGGTCGTATACTTTCGGAATTGAGGTAGGATTTTAATAAAAAATTGAACGATGAAAAATAGAATTATAAAAATCTTATTAGTTGTACTCACACTGGGCTTTTTTGCCTGTGATGATGAGTTAAATGAGCTGCAACCCTTTATTGAGGGAAATCCCGAAACATTTTTCAACAGCCTCTCCACTTTTCAGAATGGGGTGGATGGGATTTACAGCCAGTTGGTAAATTATTACGCTAATCCTGGATCAGGCATGCAGGGCATCCCTGATATTCTGTCGGATAATGTAGTACTTGTACAAACAGGTAGAACGTCGAATGAAGACTATTACGATTACCGTTACGTGCCGAATACCGCAGGAGCTCTTCAGTTGTATTGGAGCGAATGCTACGAGGCGATAAACGTGGCAAACCTGGTAATCGGACAAATTGATAACCTGGCGGATGGCCCTGAAAAAGACAACATTCTTGGGCAGGCGTTAGCTGCCAGGGCATACGCGCATTTTGATCTTGCTCGTACCTATGCTAAGATCCCGTCACAGAGTGGAGATGCCAATGGGTCGCCAGGGATAGTATACCTTAAGGTAGAAGATGGTGATACAGGTGATCCTTTTGCGCAACCTTCGCGTGAAACCGTTGGAAGCAATTATGCTGAAATTATTGGTGACCTGGAAACGGCGGCACAGATAATAGGAACAGGTAACGGAGAAGGTAGACTAGACCGCAACGGAGTTTACGGTATACTCTCCAGAGTGTACCTGTACAATGGGGAATACCAAAAAGCCATTGATGCTGCGAATCAGGTGACCACGCAATTGGCTACCGCCTCAGAATTAGAGGACGTTTTTACAGACGTTAGCAGTGCGGGATTGGTATTTGAGTTGGCCATTAATACATCAACAGAGACTACCAATAACAACGTTGGGGTATTATACAGCCAGTCTAGCGCTGATGCTGTGATCTCGGAATACGCTATAGAATTCGAATTTTGGAGCAGTATAGATCCTGACGATCTTAGGAGAAATGTACTTCAATTTGTAGGTACTAACCAGGGTAATGACTATAATGCCGTTAAAAAGTTCTTAGGAGAAGCCGGACAGGTAAACGGACGGGTAGATATCAAAGTAATCCGTGCTGCTGAAGTTTTGCTGAACAAAGCTGAAGCCCAGTTTGAATTGGGTCAGGAAGCGGCTGCTTTGGCCTCTTTAGATGAACTAAGAGCTCAGCGTTTTGCAAGTTTTGTATCCGGTGGAGAAACCGGACAGGCTCTCGAAGACGCCATTCAATTTAATCGAAGGGTTGAGTTGGCTTTTGAAGGACATCGTTTCTTTGATTTAAAAAGGAGAGGAGAAAACATTGAGAGATCAACTGCGGGAGATATTATAGACGGATCCGGAACACCTGCGGAGGTACAAACACTGTCTGCCGGTGATACCCGTTTCCAGTTGCCAATTCCTCTTTCTGAGATCAATGCGAATCCCAATATGGAACAAAACGACGGATACTAATAATAAAGACCAAAATGATGAAGAACATAATATATAAATTTTCTTGTTTACTCTTCGGGGCCTTATTGGTGTTGTCTTGCGAGGAAAATGAGATCATTCAGTTTGATGCCCAGAACGGACGAGCTATAGCTGGTTTCGGAGGGGGCAATGAAGCACCGCGAATTGTATTCAACCCAGCGGAAAATACAGATAGTAAGATAAGTGTTGGAGTATCATCCCTATCTAGCTCACCCAGGTCGGTGCAACTAGAGGTCGATGCTACCAAATCAACATTGGACCCATCTTTTTATACCATTGATAACCTGAGTCCGGTCATCGACGCGGGTGCATTTACAACGGAGATCACTATTACCACAGTGCCTGGTACCGATTTGCCTGGCGCCTCGGATGCCCTAGTGCTTAAATTGGTATCAGTTGAAAGCGCTGAGATCCTTGAGACCAGTATAGATGAATTAGCCATTGGCCTTGACGTTCAATGTCCATCCGTGGATATTTCGGCCCTGGCCGGATCTTATGAAGTTGTGGATTCTACTTTTGCCGATTTCTTTGGCGAAACTGATGATACCAGAGAGGTTGTGCTTGGCCCTGGAGCAAACCAGATTACTATAATTGATGGTACCTACATCAACGAAGGAGCCGATGACCTGATCCTGACTATCGATCCGGAAACCGGTAGTATCATAGGGGTTAATGAAGATGGAATTAATTCACAGGTTAGCTTTGGTCCTAATTTCTACGTACTGTTGCCCGGTGGAAGGGTATTGACTTGCGTAGGTATTATTGAAATGACGCTTGATTTTAGTGCGAACATTGCGGGTAACCCGCACGTTTTTAACCTGGTTAAGCAATAAGATCAATCTGAATAATTGAGTGAATAAAAAGGCCTCCGATTCGGAGGCCTTTTTTATGATAAGTTTTGTGTTGTTAAAGAGTGTTGTAATAATTGAGCAACTTTATAACATCCTGTTCCTTGCTTAACTTAAGATCGCTTTCTTTGATATATACAAGTACGGAGTCCTTTTTAGATTTCAATGCCTGGACCAGATCTTTCTTCTTTAAGCGTATTTTACGCGCCGGCTCATCCCCCATCTTGAGGTAATAGGAACTAATGTCTATATAAGTCGGAGGTACGTATCGATCGTAACTGGTATTTGGCACCCGACCCTTTCTAAGCTTAATCTCAGGCTTAAACAAAAGAACGGCTTCGCCTTTATTCTTAGGATTAAAGTAAGCGACCCTGCTTAACTCATTTTCATCCGTGTAAGGCATCATTTCAAACCGCTCATCCGCTATCTCAACGCTGATGTAAGGCCTTTTTAATAAGGAGAAATAAGAGTCGTCATCTTCTGCAACTTCTATCTCACTTTTATAGGCGTTATACCGCATCTCGCCTTTTAATTTCAGACTGTCGTAGGCGTATACCCGCCCGTATCTGAATTCATCATTGAGATATGGGGAACCATTAGCTTTCACATCCTCATAAGTCTTGTTCTTTGTGAGAAAGTTCATGGGGACCCCTTCAGGATTAGTAAAATTAATCTGCGCAGAAACGGCCATTGGCGCAAGCGCAATAAAGCAGGTCTTTAGTATGCGACCCGGGACAAGTTCTAATTTCATGAATGTAATATTAAAAGTTTTGAATTAGCTATTAGAAGGCTAAACAGCCTTCTATTTTATTGTTTCTATATGTAATCTTATTCTATTCTGAATTCAAAGATCTCCGACTGGGAGGTATTTCCCTGGGAGTCCCGTGTCAGTACCCTCCAATAATAGACCTGGCTAGTAGTCACAGCAACCTCCTGGGTGGTTTCGGCAGTAGTGGCGAGCAGTGTTTCCGGATTACTGTCTGTCCCGAAAAATACCTCGTACTCTACAATGTCGTCATCCACATCATTACCTTCCCATTCAAGGGTAAGCATTCCGCTGGCGTTTATCGTTGAACCCCTGGCAGGATTGACCGCCAGAGCAGGGAATGGGGCATAATTTTCCAAACCAGGACCCTGGTTGTAAAACCTCCAGGTTGCACTTGTAGCCGTTTCGCTGGTTCCGCTTGCCCGGGATACCACGAACCATTCGTAGGGAGTACCCCGCTGTATGGTCACATCCGCTTCATTGGTCGTGGCGGAAGCCTGTGAGCTGGCATTGGTATTTAAGTTCCTTAGATTAACGGTATAGCTATCTGTATTTTGCGAGGCGTTCCAACGGAAGGTAACCCTGCTTTCCTCACCACTTATATTCTCACCTTCATTGCATTCCTCATTATTGTCCGGAAAGATCAGCGTAGCGGCCTGGGGAGCAGGCACCGGATCCGGATTGGGATTGCCATCACCGCCAGAATCCCCTCCTCCGCAGGAAACCAAAACAAATGGAATTAATATTCTTGATATTATTTTCATCTTCTAACAATTTTAAAATTGAACAGGGCGGTCTTTGTTCTGACATTCAGTAGATAGATCCCACCTGGCAAATTATCAACACTTAGCACTACTTCGCCACCTTGTGTTTCGTATGGCCTGGCAAAAATCCGCTGCCCGTTGATGTTATACAAGGCAACATCGACAGTGGCTGGACCTGTTTCCCCAAGGAAGGCTGATACAGTACCTGCAGCAACCGGGTTGGGATAAACAAACAGCTCGGAACTAAGCACAATAGTTTGCTCATAGGTGCCCTGGCAGTCTTTATCGGTACGTACGATAAGTTGGTTACTCGCCTTGGTCAGCGGAAGCGTAATGCTACTTTCCGAAGTACGGTATACCTCACTATTGAGTTGAATTATATAGGTTTTACCACCATCCAGTTCGAGTGATACCTCGTCATTCACAGAACTTACCTTTGAGGTTACTGACAACGCTTCTGGTTCTGAGATATTTACATCAAAACAAATCTCATAACCACTCTGTCCCTCAACAGTGATACATACGGTGTAATCCCCGGAAGATAACCCGCTCAATGCTACGGAATCGTTAAAACTCTCATTTTGATCGGCTCCATTTCCGCTAAGGGTAGCGGTATAATTCAGAGATTCCTCGGTTTCTATGGTAATACTACCATCATTGCTGGAAATACAGCTTTCGCCAGTACTTAATATCCTGAAATTCGTGTTCGGTAGAGAGAATATGGCGCAGCCGTCAATATCTACTACTGAACCCACCGGAGTATCATCACATTGATCTATATTGTTGGGGACACCATCATTGTCTGCGTCATTATCGCATACATCCCCTATGCCGTCGTTATCCGCGTCTGCCTGATCCGCATTAGGCGTAAGCGGGCAATTGTCCTCACCATCCAGTATTCCGTCATTGTCATCGTCCGTATCGCAGGCATCTCCCAATCCATCGCCATCCGTATCCAGCTGAGCGGCATTACCGATAAGCGGACAATTGTCATCTACATCCAGAATTCCATCATTATCATCATCATCATCGTCCTGGAATCCTTCAACCACTATGTCGTCTATGATAATCCCTTCCTGGTTGACGAATTCATCCGAATGGAAAACGATCCTGAAGAGCACATTTGGCTCTGCCGTAAGGTCTGTTTCACCCAGAGCCGCATTCCCGATAAAATCATATGCGTATTCGGTTACGGTTGCATTGGTTCCTGTCCATTGGGCTCCCGGGCAGTTCTGACAATCATCTTCTGATCCGGAGGTGGCATTGGTTCGGTCACTGGTATACCAGTTTGGCTGACTGTTCACATTCCCCAGAACATTCCATGATGCTCCCTCGTCCGTGGAGTATTCCACATAGACCACATCCCAGTTTTCCTCCAGGTCATAGGCCATATTAAATCGGAGTACCGGGGCCAGGATAGAAGAGAGCTCGTAGCAATTACTGACCAGATAGGATTTGGTCTGATCCGGGTAATTACCGTCCAAATTAGTGCCATATACCTGTGTGCCGGATCCTGCCTGGTTCAGTAGCGTACCCTGAGGGACTCCTTTTTCCCAGGCACTCGTTCCTCCTCCTTCGTTGTAAGTGAGCAGGTTTTCATCGGCAGTCTCAAAGGTATTTATAGCATCTCCCACGCCAAAGTCACTTGTAAAAAATGTATTTGTTGCGCTGTTGTTATCGTCGAATGCGTCGTTGGTTATGGTTACACTTACCTCAATTTCTACGGTGCTAAAGGGGTCGAAATTTTGAGATGGCAGTGCAATTGTAGCCTGGTCATCCGTCATAAGTGTCGTATCACTCCAGTCAAAATTCTGAGGTGTACCCCCATTGATAGTGTAAGTAACAGAAACCTGCGTTATGGGATTTAGTCCCTGATTTTCCACAACTATTTCAGGAAAAACTTCTCCGCAAAGCACAGTTCCCGATGTGGGTGTAAATGATACCAAACGAACATCATTATTAGGTGGTTGGATGGGGATTGGAGATTGCCATGCTCCCCTGCCGTAAGTGCCGGCCACAATAAGCTCATCGTCCAGGCTGATCTCAAGGTCACTTACTGCCGTACCTGGCATGTTGGTAAGATATTCTTCCCATTCTGTAAGTGTATCATCCAGGCGATAGACCCCCACACTTGTGCCCACGTAGATGGGGTTATTATCGTCCCTTCCCTGATGGGCAATGGAGAAAAAGCCCAGTTCCGTAGGAAGGTTAAGTGTAATGTTTTCCTCGGTTGCGGTATTCCCGTCTATAGTCACTTTAAAAACTCCACGATCCGGGAATTGGAAGTTCTGGGAGATCCCAACCCTTCTGGAGGTGGTCACATAGACCGTGTTGGGAACTGTAGTGTTTACGGCAATATCGGATATATCTGCAGCGAAAGTCGTTAAAAACAGAAAGGTAATACCGCCATTCTGACTGCGGTAAAGGTTGTTTCCTTCTGCAGCGTAGATGGTCATAGGATCGTTGGGATCAACTTCCAGGTCGTCTATTTCACCGGTTGTGAACGAACTGGATACTTCCTCCCAGGCATTCCCGGCTAAACGATATACCCTGTCAAAACCGGCGTAGACTTCACCATCACTGCCTACTGCAAGAGGGGTAATCCATTCCCCTGAGATTACGTTTCCGTCATCATCCCTGGGTGCGCCAATGGCACCGATATTCTGTCCAAAATTACTGGTAATAAAAAGAGCGCCACCAAACTGGATGAAACCATAGACCACATTGCTGTTCGAAGGATCAATTTCATAGTCCATTCCATCTGCCCCGGTGTATATATTCCATTGCTGATTGTTATAAACAAAGCCAGAGTTATCCTGAGTGCCTCCGCTGATCCTGCTGGCGTCGTTTTTGGCTATGGATATTCTGTAGAATTGGGTCACAGACATGCCGTCTGTATAGTCTGTAAAAGAAGTTCCGCCGTCCGATGAAACATAGAAACCACCATCACTGCCCACATAAAGTTCATTATTAAAAAACTTAAGGGTATGGATGTCTACATGGGTGTAAGCCGGCCCTGTATCGTTGTCATTGTCGTTCAGGCGAACGAAAGAGTCTCCGCCATTGGTGCTTTTCCATATATTGATCGCTCCAGTATAAACTTCATCGGCATTTGTAGGTGAAACTGCAATTGCCAGGTCATACCAGGCCTGATTCCTCTCAAAGAGATCCGTGGTATTCAGGGTTTGGGTAAAGGATTGTCCGCTATCGTCAGATCTGAACAGCCCCAGGAAAGCAGAATCATTAGCCTGAGTGTCTGCGACCAAAACATATACTACCGTGGGATCCGCTTCCGTTACTCCAATAACCATTCTTCCTGCACCGTCCGGAAAGGGTTCTCTTACTCTTTCAAAGGTGTCCCCGCCATCCGTACTCCAATGGAAGGTACTTTCGGTTACGACGTATATCGTGTTCGGATCTCCGGGCTTTAACCTGAAATCGTCAACCAGGCTGTCAAAGGTAAGCTCCCAGGTATCTCCCGCATTTATGGATTTATAAAGGCCTCTGTTGGTAGCCACCCAAACGATGTTGGAGTTGGTTGGATCAATAAAGATCTCATTCATACTCCAGCTAAAGTCAGTGATATTGGCATTAAGACTTGTAGCATTCCAGGTGTCGCCGCCATTGATGGATTTAAACACGCCTATGCTGTAGGAATCTCCCGCGTCATCATCTCCTGTGGCGATGTAGATAACATCCGAATCATTAGGGTCTATAGCGATTCCGGAGACCCCGATCTGTGGAAAATCGTCAAAAAGAATGGTCCAGGTAGCACCAGCATCGGTAGACTTCCAGATCCCGCCTGCGGGAGCACCTGCGTACCAGGTATTCGCATTGCTGGGATCTACCGCGACCGCATTGATACGCCCGTTACCAGGTTGGCCTATGGATAGGGTGCCAGATTCAAATGGTCCCAACGGCGTCCAATTACTTGTCGGATTGGTTTTAGATACGTTACTCCTGGCTTTGGCCCAGGCATCCCAGAGTTCCTTGGAGGTTGGAATGTAACCGTTTTCATCAACAAAGTGCTTCCAGTAGTTCTCCCAGCGCATATAGGGTTTATACCCACTGCCTTTTTCATTAGGATTTTTACCCTTCCAGTATTCGTGGAATGCCGCCGAGATTTCATCCAGGGTATAGCGCTGCTGTTGGCTTTTGGCAACAGCGGATTTGGATTTCTCCAGGTTCTTCATCCATGGTGCGCTGGAATTGAATTGGGCATACGAAAACTGGCCTACCAGGAGGCTCAGTAGTATTATTTTCTTAGTCATCAATCGAATTTTGGTAAAGATGCTGAAAAAACCGTGAATATTCAATTTTTTAAGACCAATTACGCTACTTTACAGGGCTATGAACTTTAACAAAAATGGCCGTTGTCCTGAGTTTGTTCGCAAAATCTTACTTAAACTTTCACATTTCATTAGCAACAAAAAATTTAACTTTGCTCGATCAAGACCGAATAATGAGATATCTCCCTTTATTGCTTTTGGCAATTTGCAGCCAAATCCTATTTGCTCAGGAAGATTCCATTCCGCCTCAAAGGGCTACCGATTCCCTGCCACCTGCCATAAAAGGAGTAAGATCACTACCTGCGGAATCAGCGGAGATCACCATAAAAGATTACAAGATCATTTCGCATAGCAGGGATACCATCTACCTGGATACCACCTTAACAATAAAGAAGGAATACCGCTATAATTATATTAAAAAAGATGATTTTGAATTAATGCCCTTTGCCAATGTAGGGCAACCTTACAACTACCTGGGTGTAGATTTTGAAAGAGTAAATCCCTTTCCTCGCCTGGGAGCAACTGCAAGGCACTTCAACTATCTGGAGGTTGAGGATATTGAATACTTCAATGTGGCGACACCGATGACGGAGCTGTTCTTTAAGACCACTTTTGAGCAGGGTCAGTTATTAGATGCCATGTTGACCTTTAACACCTCCAGACGCCTCAATTTCTCCATTGCATACAAAGGATTCCGTTCCCTTGGTAAATATCAATTCAACCAGGTGGAGTCCGGCAACTTCAGGACTACGTTTAATTACCTTACCGCAAATGGCAGATACAGTATCAGGGGTCATATAGCTGCTCAGGATATTGACACAGAGGAGAATGGCGGCTTGCTGGATAAGGAACTTCAATTTGAATCCGAAGATCCCGAATTTCAGGACCGGTCCCGGATTGATGTTGTGTTAACAGACGCGACAAGCAAGATACTGGGAAAGCGCTATTTCATGGAACACCAATACAAACTGTTGAGGAAGGTTAAAGATTCCAGCCAGAAAGAACTCACGGCCCTGGCCATTGGACACCAGTTCAACTACGAGACAAAGTTCTATCAGTTCATGCAAGCGGCCCGGAACGACTTCTTTGGAGATGAAAACAGTGTGATCCTTACTCCGATCAATGACAAGGCCAGTCTCAAAATCATGTACAATGAGGTCAGTGCCACTTTTTCCAACAGGATACTGGGAGAGTTAAAAGGTTATGCAGGCTTGTATAACTACAATTACTTTTTTGACAGTATTCTGCTGACCGGTGATGGGCAGCAGATAGACAATCAATTGGAGGGAGAAGAAATTATGGTAGGTGCCTCATATGCGAAAAAGATCGGTGATTTTCTGGTCAATGGCAAGGGGGCTTATACGGTTTCCGGGGAGTTGACCAGTTCCATATTGGATGCTTCGGCCGGTTATGTGATCAATGATAAGCATCACCTTACGGCTAGTATCCATTCTTCTTCGCGCTTGCCGGACTTCAACTTCCTGCTTTATCAATCCGAATATCAAAATTACAACTGGCAGAATACAGCAACTTTTGAAAATCAAAGCGTGAACAGTTTGCAGTTTAAATTGGAGTCAAGCTTCTGGGGCAATCTGAGCGCGAAGTACACCACTATAGATAACTACACCTATTTTTCTTCAGACGCCACTGCAGAACAGATAGAATTAGGCCAGGAGAACGCCTTTGTGACACCCAAACAGGAAGGCAATAGTGTAAACCACCTTAAACTAAAGTACAACAAGGAATTTCGTTTGGGGAAATGGGCCCTGAATAATACGGTGATGTATCAGAATGTGTCGCAAACGAATACGGTACTTAATGTTCCTGAACTGGTGACAAGAAATACTCTGTATTTTTCAAGTGATGTCTTTAAGAAGGCCATGTATATACAAACAGGTGTTACCTTTAAGTACTTTACAGAGTATACTATGGATGCCTACAATCCGCTTTTGGGAGAGTTCTATATCCAGAACAGGGAAGAACTGGGAGGGTTTCCGATGCTCGATTTCTTTATCAACGCCAAGATCCGGCAGACCAGGGTGTATTTGAAAGCGGAACATTTTAATTCTTCTTTTACAGGGAATACCTTTTACGCGGCCCCTAATTATCCGTATCGGGACTTCGTGATCCGTTTTGGGCTGGTTTGGAATTTCTTTTCTTAGTGTTTTTCAGTACTTTATATGTACCTGACTTTGTACTAATCTTCGTTTTAGATTGATTTGTAGGGATGGCTGTCCTTAGGTCCCTATAGTTTTGTAGATAGTTCCTTAGTTTTTTATCGCGATTTTGAAGGGTGTAATAAGTTAATTTTCAAAGTGTTATTATTTTTTTTCAGAGGGATAAATATTTTTTTGCTTTTGGGGTTGTGCAGACAAAAAAAGTCCTCTATATTTGCACCCGCTTTTAGAGTGATGCGCTTTGGAGGCGAGTAAGGAATAGAAAAAGGTTCATTGACATATTGGCAGACAGCGTTACTATTGCAGGATTGATCTTGTAATAGGAACAGGCCTTAAAAAGGTTAAAGTATTAAAGAATTAAGGACCGAATAAATGGGTTGGGG